>NC_019697.1:0-4800000 GCF_000317145.1 Chamaesiphon minutus PCC 6605
AATATATGGATAACAGTTCCCAGGTCAAATCGAAGCAATTTTCCAAGTCATTGTGGCGATTAGCGGCGAGCTTGCCGATCGCATTGGGAGTTGTCTGGGGTAACCCAGTGTTGGCCAAACCCGATCCCAATACGCTTACCTACGGAGAACTATTTAAAGAGGTCGATCGTGGGGTAGTCTCGAAGCTCGAACTCGATCCGGTCAGTAAGATAGCCAAAGTTACAGTAGCCGATCCAACCGCTAGTGGCAAACAGCGGATTAAAGAAGCGGTGTTGCTAGATGATAATTCCGAGCTGTATAACAAGCTCAACGCCAAAGGCGTCGAATTTAGCGTTCAGAAATCTGCCGATCGCAATGCCATTTTTGGGCTGCTCGGTAATATCCTGTTATTAGTGTTCGTAATTACCGTACTATCGGCCATTATCCGTCGATCGGGAAATGCTTCGGGACAAGCTTTGAGCTTTGGCAAATCCCGCGCCCGCTTTCAGATGCAGGCCAAAACAGGTGTGATGTTCGACGATGTAGCGGGGATTGAAGAAGCCAAAGAAGAACTTCAAGAAGTAGTGACTTTTCTGCAAGAGCCAGAACGGTTTACTTCTGTCGGTGCCAAAATCCCCAAAGGGGTACTCTTGGTAGGGTCGCCAGGAACGGGTAAAACCTTGATGGCCAAAGCGATCGCAGGTGAGGCAGGCGTCCCATTCTTTAGTATTTCTGGTTCGGAATTTGTCGAAATGTTCGTCGGTGTGGGTGCTTCTCGCGTCCGCGATTTATTTAAAAAAGCTAAAGAGAATGCTCCTTGTTTGATCTTCATCGATGAAATCGACGCAGTGGGTCGTCAGCGGGGCGTAGGCATTGGTGGCGGTAACGACGAGCGCGAACAGACCCTCAATCAATTACTGACCGAGATGGACGGATTTGAGGGCAATAACGGCGTAATTATTATCGCTGCTACCAACCGCCCCGATGTATTAGATACGGCCTTATTACGTCCGGGACGATTCGATCGACAGGTGCAAGTAGATCCGCCCGATTTTAAAGGTCGCTTGGCGATTTTACAGGTACACAGTCGCGACAAAAAAGTCGATCCGGAAGTTTCGCTCGAAGTCATTGCGCGCCGGACGCCAGGATTTACTGGTGCAGATCTGGCCAACTTGATGAACGAAGCAGCGATTTTTACCGCGCGGCGGCATAAAGAAGCCATTACCATGTCAGAAATTAACGATGCGATCGATCGGGTCGTGATGGGCATGGAAGGTCGTTCTCTAGCTGATGGCAAAAAGCGACGCCTCGTTGCTTATCATGAAATCGGGCACGCGCTCGTCGGTGCGATCGTCGGCTACAAGCCGCTCCAAAAGGTCACCATCCTCCCACGCGGTCGGTCGGCAGGTTCGGCCTGGTACATGCCCGATGAAGAGCAGGGGCTGGTTTCTCGTGCTGAATTTTTAGCAGATATTGCGACGACGATGGGCGGACGAGCCGCAGAAGAAGTTATTTTTGGCTCTTCGGAAGTAACTGCTGGGGCTAGTGGTGATATTGAAATGGTCACCAATACCGCACGCAATATGATAACGCGCTATGGCATGTCGAGCCTCGGCCAATTTGCCCTCAGCTCGGATGGCGATTGTTCGGAGGAGATTGCCGCAAAAATTGATAATGAAATTCGCAATCTCGTCGAAGCCGGACATCATAAAGCAGTGGAAATTATCACTGAGAATCGGCAACTAGTTGACGTACTCACCGATTTATTACTGGATAAAGAAACGATCGAAGGCGAAGAGTTTCGCCAAATTATCGATCGCGAAATGGGACGCAAGGAAGTCATCCAAGCTAAACCCGCTCTAGCTAGTTCTTAAGTCAATACTGACATCTGAAGTTCGCCACTTTGCTCATTAGGGTAAAGTGGTTTTTTGTTTGGCGTTGCTGAATCTAGGTATAAAAAGCTAGAGGAGAGAGCGGGGAGCCGGGAGCGATGCGCGCACGCCTTTGTTTCCCGACGGGTTAGCGCATCAAGACAGCGGGGAAAGAAGAATACGAGAATGAAAAATCATACTGCAATTGAGCAACGCCGTTTGTTTTAGGCTTGAGGTTTTAGGCTTAAGAGAAGAGTTGAGTGTCTGCTGCTCGATCCGCAATCCCCCTTCCTTTTTCCCTCTTTGGAACTCGATCGATTTTTAGCAGTCCTAGTCAAGAGAGACGCAATCGACTTAAACTAAATTGACTAAAACATTTAATTCCCCGAATCAACCGATGCAGAAATCATTTCAACGCTTAATCGTAGTTAGTTTACTCATGGGTACCCTGATTTTGGGTGCTTGCGATAGTCCCAAAAGACCGCAATCCGATAGTTCTTCTAGCACGCCAACAGCGGCTAGCACTCCCGCTCCAGCAAGTAATACCAACCAGTTTCCCGGACTACCCAGACTCAATGGCAAAGCGACAGTAGTGATGACTGTCAGAGGTAACAAACAAATTACGATCGAGTTAGATGGTAATAATGCCCCCATTAGTGCGGGTAACTTTGTCGATTTAGTCCAAAAAGGATTTTATAACGGCCTGAGTTTTCATCGTGTCGTCCGCCAACCACAGCCTTTTGTCGTCCAAGGCGGCGACCCCAAAGGTAATGGTACTGGTGGTTACGTCCCCACCGGATCGAGTACAGAGCGACGGATTCCCCTCGAAATTAAGCCCAAAGGCGCAGCAGCACCAGTATACGGTCAGACTATTACAGACGTGCCCGAACTCCAGCACAAACGCGGTACGATCGCCATGGCTCGATCTCAGTCACCCGATTCGGCATCTTCCCAGTTTTATTTTACTCTTGCCGATATTGCGTTCCTCGATGGTAATTATGCTGTCTTCGGTAAAATCACCAACGGGTTAGACATCATCGACACCATTCAACAAGGCGATAAAATTACCTCAGCGAAGGTAACTCAAGGAATTGAGAATCTTAAGAAATAATCGATATTTATCGATAAATTCTTAACGTGTTGTTTAGAATTAGGGAGAGGGGCAGATCGAGACATTGCCCCTCTCATTAGTTTTAAATATGTCGCTCCTATCAAGGTTGCTAGTGTCTGAAAATGCAAGTTGTGATTACCGGGATTGGGTTTAGATCTGCATTGGGCAACTTGACGGACACTTGGCAAGCCGCGATCGACGATCGATCCGCGATTAGATGGCATCGACCGTTTGCCGATTTATCCCCACTGCCATTAGCTTTAATTGCTACCCAGCCGCAACACGTTCTCGATCTCACTCTTACCGTTGTGGCTGAAGCAGTCCGAGATGCGGGTTTGAGCTTACCATTACCCGATTGTGGCGTGGCGATCGGTTCGAGTCGGAGTTGTCAGTCACAATGGGAACACTTCACCGCCAATCTTCCGAACGAGCCAGATTTAACTAATTGGCTAGATACGTTACCCCACAGTCCGGCGATCGCTACAGCTAAATATATTGGCTCTCGATCGGCTGTATTAGCCCCAATGGCGGCTTGTGCGACGGGGATCTGGTCGATCGCGCAAGCTGTGAATTTGATGCGTTCTGGAGCCTGCGAGCGGGCGATCGCGGGAGCTGTCGAAGCCCCGATTACACCACTGACGATCGCGGGTTTTACCCAAATGGGTGCCTTGGCGACGACGGGTTGTTATCCATTCGATGTGCGGCGGGAAGGGTTAGTTTTAGGCGAGGCGGGGGCGGTATTGATCTTAGAGACGGCGGAATTAGCTAGATCGCGCGGTGCCAAGATTTATGGGGAAATATTAGGATTTGGCTTGACGAATGATGCTTACCACATGTGTGCGATGGACGAGTCAGGAACGGCGGGTGAAAAAGCAATCTGGCAATGTTTAGAGCGATCGCATCTTAGTCCCGCCGATATCGATTATATCCACGCTCACGGTACGAGTACGCCCCTCAACGATCGCCGTGAAAGCCAATTAATTCAGCAAATCTTTCCCGATGGCGTCGCAATTAGTTCCACAAAAGGAGCGACGGGACATACATTAGGGGCATCAGGTGCTGTTGGCGTTGCATTTTGCTTGCAAGCGATCGCGACTCAAACTTTACCACCCTGTGTTGGTTTAAAGAATCCTGAATTCGATCTCGATTTAGTTACCGTTCCCCGCCAGACAGATGTAAATAATTTGCTGTGTCTGAGTTTTGGCTTTGGCGGACAGAATACCGCGATCGCTTTAAAAAAATGTTAGAGATCGTCTCAATACGGTTCGGTTAGCTTCGCTTGAGATCTGAATCCCCCAACCCCCTTAAAAAGGGGGCTTTAAAAGTCCCCCTTTTTAAGGGGGATTTAGGGGGATTTCAACCTAAACCGGAGCAACTAACTCACGATTGGTTTTTAACCGAACCGTATTAGAGATCGTCTAACACAGAATTTGATTAGGGAATAAACAATGGAAGAACTCCCGAACGTCGATAATCCGCTCGATCTGCTCTTTGGCGGGATGGAAAAGCTGAGTCTAGGAGGCAATGAACATACCTTAAATGTTCTACATCTGTTACCAACCCAACAATTTCGGACGATCGTCGATGCAGGTTGTGGAACGGGGCGGCAAATAATGGTGCTACGCGGACTAATTAATCAGTCCGCGTGGCGGACTTCGTATCATCAGCTCCTGCTTGGTGCAACACCTGCGGAGGAAACATCCGCGTGATTGCATCCGCGATTTCAATCGGTGGCGGTGGAGGAACGAAGCTAATATCCTTAACCCAAACTGACGTTACTTAATCCAAAATCCAAAATGTATTAAATCGAATAATACAAGGGAAAAGATTTGGCTTCTTTGGGTTTGATATACACCTTTTGCTGCGGTTCTAAATGTAACTCATCGAAGCGATCGCGAGTCAGATGTGCCGAAATAACTTGCCCGTCGGCTAGAGCTAATTCTGCCTGAATTTCCCAGCCCAAATGAATGATGCGCGTGACCGTTGCGGCTGTCAGCGAACTATCTGGCTCGGTCTCGATCGAGATATCTTGGGGGCGGAGATATACTTGGGGATGATTGGCTTCAAAGCCGTTATTTTGGAAAATATCAGCACTGCTGGGTAACACGTTTACGGGGCCGATAAAGCTCATTACAAATGCACTCGCTGGTCGGTCGTAAATCTCCGCTGCGGTGCCGACTTGCTCGATTTGACCTTTATTCATCACCACAATTTTATCGGCCACTTCCATCGCCTCCTCCTGATCGTGGGTGACGAATACCGTCGTTACATGTACCTCGTCATGCAGGCGGCGCAACCAGGCGCGCAAATCCTTTCGGACTTTGGCATCTAACGCGCCAAAGGGTTCGTCTAGTAATAATACTTTGGGTTCGACAGCGAGCGATCGCGCCAAAGCCACGCGCTGTCTCTGTCCGCCGGATAATTGAGAAGGGTAGCGATCGCCCAATCCCGACAACTGTACCAGTTCTAGCAATTCATCGGCTCTAGCTTTGATTCTCGCCGGACTTGCCTTGCGAATCTTCAAGCCAAAACCAATATTTTCCCGAATTGTGAGGTGTTTGAATAATGCGTAATGTTGAAATACAAAGCCGATATTGCGCTCTTGAACGCTCTGATGGGTGGCATCGGTGCCAGTCAGCCAAATTCTACCGCTATCGGGCGTTTCGAGTCCAGCAATCAGTCGCAATAATGTCGATTTTCCAGAGCCTGAAGGGCCGAGTAGAGCCACTAGCGCGCCCGATTCGATTTCGAGATCGACACTATCGACTGCTTGAAAGCTGCCAAATCGTTTCGATACATTTTTTACTGATATACCCATTTATTTAAACTACCCGATCGCTAAATTTTACTATTAATACTCAATCTTAAACGTTGTCCGATCCTCAGCATCCCAAGTGGTTAGAAACCACTCCTCGGAGTGCAAAGTCCGCCTACGCGGACTGATTTCCTAGTCCGCGTAGGCGGACTTTGCATCACTAGCGGCGATTTCAATCGCTGGCACTCTGGCACTCCCACACGCTACCCTGATAAATCGAGCGGAAAACCGTGATATCTTTAAATATAGTATCCGATCGAATGCTTGTGGAACTATCTTCTCGACTAGAATATGCTTTAGTTGCTCTGCTCGAAATCGCCGACAGGCAGGCACAAGGCAAGCCGCTCAAGGTAAATGAGATTGCGGCTAGTCAATCTTTGCCAGAACGATATCTCGATCAGATCTTTACATTGCTCAAACGTCAGGGCATTCTCTCTAGTCAACGGGGGATGAAAGGTGGCTATTTACTCGCCAGAGAACTGTGGCAGATTACGCTGCTAGATGTCGTCATCGCGATCGAAGGTAGTGGCGATCGTAAAAAAGTCGATCCGGCTACTCCCAATACGCTCGAAAAAACCGTCATTGTAGAAACATTTTCAGGTATTAAAGATTCGGTAAACGATATTCTTAAAAGTTATACACTTCAAGATTTAGCAAAGACATTAGAAGCTCAACGGCAAAACAGTCCAATGTATTACATTTGAAGCACAATTTTTAACTCCGACTATCGATAGCGTCTGCTGCCCAGCATATTTTTCGCCATATTTCTAATTCTCTTTTTTGTCCCGTGCTGATATATGTACTCAAGCTGATGACGTTTGATATCTTCTTTGTATAATAAATATTCTTGAATATTAGCAGGATAATTTTGAATGCAGTCCTCGATAATCTCGTCAGAAATTGGTATTTTACTTATTGTTTCTATCATGCTTTTGTTTCGATGATAAGTTTGAAATATTTCACTTGCAAATTCTGGACTATGGACTAATTTTTTGTATTGCTCATCACTCAGTCCTTTCCATCTGAAGAGATCGACTAGAGCTGCTTTTGCCATAGCTCTATCTTCATCTATTTTAGCTAGCTCGATATAGTTGTCTATGCTGCAATCGTCTAAATACTTATTATCTTGTAATATTTTTCGGAAGGCACCATATCTATAATGCTCTGTAGATTTATCATTTGAATGAATAAAATGCTCGTATAGATTTAGCAAGAATGCTCGATCGATGAAATCGTATTCCAGCCATTTAACCTGGAATTTCATTTCCATTAGTGCTCGATCGATTAATTCTTGTTTAAACATGAAATTATCAACCCAATTAGATAGATCGACAAGTTACTATTTATCTTTAATTCGCGTTTTGCTTTCCAAAACTTCCTTAATGATTAACGTCACAGCGGCAAGTAAAGCTAGTAAAACTGCTGCCGAAAAAGCGGCTTCGGTTTCGTATTGTTTGTAGGTTTCTTCGACAAACAATGGCAAACTTTGAGTCGTATTGGCCACATTTCCAGATACCACCGAGACGGCTCCAAATTCCCCCATCGCGCGGGCATTTGTCAGCAATACGCCATACATCAAACCCCACCGAATATTGGGTAGCGTTACCCGCCAAAAAATCTGCCAATCGCTGGCACCGAGAGTCCTAGCGGCTTCTTCTTGATCCACACCAGCTTCTTCGAGGACGGGAATAACTTCTCTAACGACAAATGGCATACTGACAAAAGCAGTTGCCAAAGCCATCCCTGGAAAGGCAAATACAATATCGATGCCGCGATCTTGCAACCAGCCCCCAAACCAACCTTGACGTCCGTAGAGCAGCATAATCATTAAGCCTGCGACGACGGGAGAAATCGACAAGGGTAAATCGATAATACTCAATAATAACGTGCGTCCGGGAAATTGATGTCGCGCGATCGACCAAGCCGCACACAAGCCAAATACGGTGTTAATCGGGACGGTAATCAGAGCCAACAACAAGGTAATTCTGACCGCGTTGAGAAAATCTGAGCGGCTAAGGTTGGCTATAAATGGTTCTAGCCCTTTATGAAATGCTTGATAAAAAACGTTAATTGCCGGAATATAAATAATCAGGATAATATAAGCGAGCGATAGTCCGATTAAGATGGGTGGTATCCAATTAAATGGTTTTTTCGCTGGCCCTTGACGGACTAAAGCATTGGCCGGATTACTATTCTTCATAACGTTGACCCCAAGCTTGGAGGATATTAATTCCCAGGAGCAATACTAATGAAATTAACAATAAAACTACCCCAATTGTCGTTGCGCCAGCATAGTCGTATTGCTCCAATCTTTGGAAGATTAACACTGGGGCGATTAAGTCTTTAAAAGGTGTATTCGAGGCGATAATTACGGTCGAACCATATTCGCCGACCGCACGGGAAAATCCTAAAGCCATTCCCGTCAAAATCGACGGCAAGAGTGGGGGCAAAATCACTTGTCGAAAAGTTTGCCAATCCGATGCACCCAGACACCATGCGGCTTCTTCGATATCTTTTTCCATCTCAATCAGTACGGGTTGCACGGTGCGGACGATGAATGGCAGCGAGATAAATAACATCGCCATGCCTACTCCCAACCGCGTGAAGGCGATTTTGATGCCAAGTGGCGCGAAGAGACTGCCAATCCAGCCATTATCGCTATAAACTGTGGCTAAAGTCAGACCCGCAACTGAAGTCGGTAGCGCGAAGGGTAGATCGATCGAAGCATCGACAATCCGTTTACCAGGAAAATCATACCGTACTAAGACCCACGCGATCGCGGTACCAAACAAGCCGTTAAATAGCGTGGCGATTAAAGATGTGGTGAAGGTAATATCGTAGGTCGATATGGCGATCGGGCTACTAGCTACTTCCCAAAATTTAGCCCAGCCATCGCTCGCCGCTTTGGTAAACATTGCTACCAGGGGCAGAAATAGCATCGCACTCAGGTAAAACCAAGTCAGTCGCCACGTCCATGATAAATGGCGAATGCGATCGAACCACTGTTTCCAAGCTGGTTTGGGTTTGACGAGAGAGGCGGGGATAACGTTGCTCATATATGGAAGTTAAAAGTCTAAATTTCATAGTGCCAGAAAGGATCTTGATTCTCTTTTAGAGAGGCTGCTCCAACGAGCGACACTATAAAATGACGCTGATGGCGTTGAATAATTCCGCGCTCTATTAGAGATCCTACGATCCGAGTCGCCGTAACTCGCGACGTGCCAACAATTTCTGAAATTTCTTGATGGGTTAATAATAGATCGATTAAATGACCGCCCTCCACAGCTTGTCCGAATCTACTTGCCAACCAATTCAATAATCGCACGATTGATAATTCAATATGCCGATTGTGGACGATTTTGATAAATTCTTCGTTGTGGCGCAGATGTTGAAGCAGCTCCTCAGTCATATCTACCAAGTTGCTTACCGGGATCGGTTCAACGGTTATATCCGTTAAACATTCTATTTCATAAGGCGCGATCGTTGAGAGACTGCTACCCACAATATCCCCTTTACCCCAGATTCCCAAGACAATCATTTCGCCTGCCTCAGTCCAGGTAAAAGTCCGCACTATCCCTGCTGCTATTTTCCAGAAAAAATCTGGCTCCTCAGGTAAGGTTGTCCGGCGTTGGAAGTGACGGGTGATGTTCGTTCTTGTCAGTGTTGGCATTAGCTCTGAAGAATGAATAATTTATCTAAACTTGGCTCTATGCAGCGGCAAAATCGCAAGGATGCCATTGTTGTTGAAGTCGCTGGATATGTTCGTGGAGTTGATAACGATAATCAGTGGGTAAATTACAGGTAGCGGCACCACGCATCACCACTCCGGCATACCAATCATTCGGGGGGTATTCAGTTGACAATTTATCTACTACCACATAAGTCTTCACCTGCAAATAATCCCGATTTTGACACTGCACAGTTACCAATTCATGGCGGTAGCCGCCTTGGGGTACGCATTCGCGCACATCTAAGGCGGGAATTAACCGTGCAGGCAGTCGATATAAGACTCCATGAACTATTGAGTCTCGATCGGGTACGATGTCTAAGGCTCCGCAGTTACGATGCTGGGCGTAGTAATAAAAGCCAAGTCGATAACCCGTCAGTGTTGCCGTCCCCACAATATATGGCTCGACTGCTTCTTGCAATGTCCGCTGTAAATCTACAGGACACATGCAAGAACCATAGGCAAAGTAATTGCAAAATTCTGGTTCCCTATCTGTCATGATGGCGATCGAATCTGGAATTAATTAATCGATATTTGCGAACACTAATGGCACCGAACCACGATCGAAAACTTCTACCCCCAGCTCCTGGAGATATGTCAGCGCGGTTTCGATATTTTGGGGATGGCCTTCTAAATTAAGATTGAACCAGCCGCCGCCAGTAGCTTTGCGGTCTAATATTGCTGCTTGAAAATTGACGACCAGATGATAGTTACCGATGAGTTTAGCTAATACTGGCTCCTGATGTAATTGCTGAGGAATATTAATATCGATCGATGTTAAGACTTTTATTGGAGATTCATTTAAGGATAGATCTGGCATTCGGACATACCTACTTAATAAAACGGTGTGTAGCAACTCGAACCGAAAACTCTGCCGATCGAGAGATGACAAAGAGCGAGTAGATGAGTATCGATCGCCACATGCCTGTGGTGACGGTGCGAACGAGCGTAAATCGAGAGTATTTACGATAACTTTATGGGATTACCGTAAATATCATTGCTATCATAGCATGACCTGTGTTAAAGTCGATCGTAATAATAACGGTAAGTCGATAGGTAAGCAGTAGTAATCTATTGAAATGCCAGAATTCCCGATCGGTATATGGATTATGAACGATACCCAACCTCTCACCGAGATCGATCGTGACGATCGATCTGTTATCTCCAGAGATCGCTTTCAATCTAAAATTAGTGCTAACCCGATCGAAGTAGCGATCGCCGATTGGCAAACCATTAAACAACGCGATCCAGCCGCCCGAAATTGGGTGGAGATCTTATTTTGTTATCCTGGTTTTCAGGCGATATGTTGCTACCGATTATGTCATTGGTTGTACCGTCTGGGAGTACCATTCTTGCCACGAATTATAGCTAGTTTGACTCGATTTTTTACAGGAATTGAAATTCATCCGGGTGCGATAATTGGCAAAGGAGTATTTATCGACCATGGTACGGGAGTTGTAATTGGTGAAACTGCAATTATTGGCGATGGCGTTGTTATTTATCAAGGTGTAACGCTCGGCGGTACTGGCAAAGAAACGGGTAAACGCCATCCCACCCTGGGCGATCATGTCTTAGTCGGTGCGGGTGCCAAGATTTTAGGCAACATTCAGATTGGAGATCGCACCAATATCGGTGCGGGTTCGGTGGTACTCAGAGATATTCCCAGCGACTGCACGGTTGTCGGCATTCCCGGACGCGTAATTCGCAATGGTAGTCGGACGATCGATCCAACTCAAAATTTGGAATATTTACCAGATCTAGAAGCTGAGGTCATTAGTAAGTTATTCGATCGTATTAAGAGTTTAGAACAACAAGTTCGAGATCTCGACGAGCGACTGCATCCGACTAGTGAAGGTGAGCTAAAAACCGCTCATCTTCAGGATAGAACGGAGAATGACAAAGAGATCGAAGATTTTCTTTATGGTGCGGGAATCTAATCGGAAGTAGTAATAATTTAGGGGCAAACTAATATTTATGAAAATTGCTAATAACATTACCGAATTAGTCGGTAAAACGCCGCTAGTCCGACTCAATCGCATTCCCCAGTCGGAAGGTTGCAAAGCAGAAGTTTTAGTCAAATTGGAAGGCATGAATCCCGCCGCCTCAGTCAAAGATCGGATTGGAGCGAGCATGATTCATGCCGCAGAAGCCGCAGGACAAATTGCACCAGGTAAAAGCATCATTGTCGAACCAACTTCTGGGAATACAGGGATTGCCCTGGCAATGGTTGCCGCCGCCAAGGGTTATCGGCTGATTCTGACGATGCCAGAAACCATGAGTTTAGAACGCCGCGCCATGCTCAAAGCCTACGGCGCACAGGTAGAATTAACTCCAGCGGCTGAGGGCATGAAGGGAGCGATTCGCCGCGCCGAGGAAATTGTCGCCTGTCGGGGCGACTTGTCGCCTATAACGCTGATAGGATAAGTCTCATAGCTCTCAAGCCTTGTTGATAATTAGGTAGTTTATGTGGGGACAAAGACATTAATTCAACAACAACCTGCCAATTACTAGATGTTGAATCGACCCATGATTCACCCCAGAGTCCAATATAGAAAGTGCTATGTCTAGCATATTTTCGGTGATGTTCTGTTTTTCTGCCGAGATATTCTTGAACTTGCTTTGATTTGATATCTATCCCTTGGATGATACTCTTCAAGTATGCTAGTGATAGCAAAATCAATAATTTGCTCAATCGTTCGCCCGTTAAATTAGTCTTTTCTAAGTTATATCCTCCGCCCTTAAAGTCTCGAAACATCTCCTCAATTCCAAATCTTTTAGCATAGGTATCAACTGCTGCTTGTAGATCTGCCAAGCTGGTCAGAATATACCAAGGCTCTTTTGTGGTAATATTTCGATATTTACCTAGCCATTTACCTGCTAGGTTAAATCCTTCAACTGGTGCAGTTTTTCTAATTGTTACTTCTTGATTAAAAAAGCTATTTCCTGGCTCTAATCCTAGCCTTTTCAGTTCAGTCCACAATTCCTCTTCAGTCTTGATACAAACATTCTTTTTCAGTCGTAAACAGAAATCTATTTTCTGCTCTCTAAGCCAGTTCGCAAGAGTAACACTACAAAATTCACGATCTCCCAGTACCAACAAGCTATAATCTGATAGGGCAGCGAATACTGGGGTTAATACTAATTGTTGGTTTTCCAATGTACTGTTCCCTTGTTTATCAAGCATTTGCCAATAAATAGGAATTGCTCTCTTTCGCCAAATCATACTGACCATCAAAATATTGTTTGATTGCCATTTGGTTCGATCTATTGCTAAATATATAATATTATTCTGTTTGACATTGCCTTTAATCCAAGCAATCACTAGTGATAACCAAACATTATCTAAATCCCATTCATCATTTGATAAAAATCTCTGGACTTTTTTTCTTCTGCTTTCAAATTTAATTGGCATCGCTAGTTTTGTTGCGATGCTTTCTAGCGTGACTTCTTTAATAGATTGCACTACTTGAATCAATAAAATTGTCAATAAGTAGTTACCGCGTGTGAATTTTTCTGACAAATGGGCATGATACAATTCTGGTAACATTTAATTGTTTTTTGGGTAAGAAGCTCTCTTACCCTATCTTTTTTGATACTATTTGTCTAGAGTTGTCTCTCTGCCGAGTTTTCAGGCGACCTGTCGCCCCGTCAGAATTGTCGCCGGATTGCCCGATGCTTTTATGCCGCAGCAGTTTAACAATCCTGCCAATCCTCAAATTCACCGCGAAACTACAGCCGAAGAATTGTGGGCGGATACCGATGGCACGATCGATATTATCGTGGGCGGTGTCGGTACTGGCGGTACGATTACGGGCATTGCCGAAGTTATCAAGCCTCGCAAACCGAGTTTTAAAGTTGTGGCTGTCGAACCGACTAATAGTCACGTTTTATCTGGCGGTAACCCAGGAGCGCATAAAATTCAAGGAATTGGCGCGGGATTCGTGCCCAGAGTACTGCGGACAGATCTGATTGATGAAGTAATTCAGGTGACGGATGATGAAAGTATGCGCTTCGCGCGGCGGTTAGCAAAAGAAGAGGGACTACTGTCGGGGATTTCGTCGGGAGCCGCTTTGTGGGCTGCGATTCAAATTGGCAAACGTCCAGAAAATGCCGATAAGCTCATCGTGTTCGTTCAACCCAGTTTTGGCGAACGCTATCTGAGCACGGCATTATTTCAAGATTTGCCAGATGTAGAAGTTGTTAAATTGCCTTCGCTGGCTAGTGTTTGAGCGATCGTTAAGGCTGAGAAACCGATTTCGGTCGCTGTCTTCCAAAACCCCGCATCTTTCAAGGTACGGGGTTTTGCGGCGATCGGACAACAGATATAAAATAGTAACAGCCGCTTGCACCAAGCTACAGATCGATAAACCTGCTGTATGAAGACTGTGGATGTGGGATCTAGCTAGTTACCCAAGTTGGCAGTTACTGAAGTAGCCACCGATTTTAATCGGTGGCGGTACTGACTCGATCGATCGTCCAACCTTGAAGCTACCAAGATCGATCGCCGTTCGCCGTTTGCCGTTGGCAGGGACTACCATGACTGAATCACTATCATCACAACCTGTTGCCCCAAAGTTACCTGCTAACGAACCAGAACGCTTGGCAGCACTGCATCGCTATCAGATTCTCGATACTCCTGCGGAAGCGGCTTTCGATCGGATCGTCGCCCTGACGGCGCGACTATTTAAAATCCCCACGGTGCTGATTTCGCTAGTAGATGAGTCGAGAGCTTGGTTTAAGTCTAGCATTGGTTTTGATGCCCCTGAAGTATCGCGCGACGATACGATTTGCAGCTTTGCCGTGTTAACCGACGAACCGCTAATCGTGCCCGACACTCGGCTCGACGAGCGGTTTGTTTGCAATCCGTTCGTGCAATGCGAAGCAGGAATGCGATTTTATGCAGGTGCGCCGCCGATCGATCGAGATGGCTTTAATCTGGGTACGCTGTGTATGCTCGATAGTATCCCCCACGACCCCCTCACCGCCGAGCAACAGGCAACCTTAATAGATCTGGCGGCAATGGTCGTAGACGAACTAGAACTAAGATTGGCAGCGCAGCAGATCGCCAGAGTCGATGCCGCATTGGTCGAAATTACCCAAGGTGTGGCGAGGGTAACGGGTGAGGCTTTTTTCGACGAACTGGTACGACACTTTGCCAAGGTTTTGGGCACCGATTACGCTTACATTGGCTTGGTGGAAGGCCACGAGCCGAAAATGATGCGCACGATCGCCACTTGCGCTCGCGGTAAAATTGTCGAGAATCTCGAATATCGGCTGCAAGATACGCCCTGCTGGGAAGCGATCGAACAGCAGAAAATTTGCTGCTACCCCCGCAACATTCGGGCACAATTTCCCAATGCGGCTCTACTTAAGCCGCTTGCAGTCGAAAGCTATATCGCGATTCCGTTCTATGGCTCTACGGGTAATGTCATGGGATTGTTGGGCGTAATGGATGGTAAACCCCTAGAACAGGTGCAGCTAGCCGAATCGTTACTAACGATCTTTGCCACTCGGATTGCCACCGAGCTAGAGCGTCAACAACACGAGCTGATGCTCGTCGAACAGACACGACTGCTAGAAGCAGTCTCCACGGGTCGGTCGATCGATGAATGTCTGAGCGCGCTGTGTCGCTCTGTTGCCAAACTCAGCCCCAGCACACGCGCCTGCGTCCTACTGAGTGAAGATCGCCGATCGAAGTTTCCGCGTTCGATTACCCCAGACTTCCCACCGTCTTTGAGCCAAGGATTCAAAGATACGCCGATTAACGAGCTAGAAATCGGGACGTGTGGTACGGCTGTATATTACGGTCAGCCTATCAATTGTAGCGATATTGCTACCGACGATGAGTGGTCGCCAAGCTGGCGGGACTTATGTATCGCACATGGCATTAGGGCTTGTCATTCCGCACCCATAATGGGTATCGATAATTTGCCCCTCGGTTCGTTGATGTTGTGCTTTAGTGAGGCACGATTGCCAACCGATTGGGAATATAAGCTGGCTGAATTTGGCACTAAAATTGCCAGTATCGCGATCGAGCGATTGCGATCGATCGAAAACCTTTGTGAGAGTGAGGAGCGGCTGAATTTGGCACTCACAGCCGCAGATCTGGCGACCTGGGATGCCGATTTGTCCACGGGTCAAATCATTTGGTCTGGCGATCTCGTGCGGATTTTGGGCCACGATCCCGCCGCTGATGGCGCAGCTACCGTCGAGATGTACCTGAGCCGCGTTCATCCTGACGATCGAGCGGCGGTGACGCAGGCATGGGAAATAGCCCAACGGGATCGATCGCTCTACGATCTCGAACATCGCTTCGTTCGCGCCGACACTGGGGCAGTCGTCTGGGTAGCAGCCACCGGACGATTCCTCGATAATCTGGCAGGAGCAGGGATGCGGTTTGTCGGGGTGATGTTCGATATTACCGAACGCAAACAAATCGCAGCGAACCTAGAGCAAAGTAACGCCCGATTTGAGGCGGCGATGCTAGCAGTGCGGGGGATGGTATTCGAGTGGAATCTGCAAACGCAAATAATCTATCGCTCCGAAGGATTGTACGATCTACTAGGATTTCGGGCTGAAGCTGTGCCGCCAACAAACGAGTGGTGGACGGAGCGGGTGCATCCTGATGACCTAGCTCGCGTCCAATCGGAGTTCCAGACAGCTCCAGCAGGAATCGCTCGGTTTGAGAGCGAATATCGCGTCCGTCATGCGGCAGGGCACTGGGTATACGTCTCGGATCGGAGCTATTTCCAGTACGATGCGGATGGAACACTGCTCAAGGTCATTGGCTTTAACACCGATATTAGCAAACGCAAACGGGCAGAGGAAGAGTTACGTCAGAGTCAGGCACTCGCGCAACTACAACTGAGTGAGATCGCCGCAATTTATCAAACCGCACCCATCGGTCTAGCAATTCTCGATCGGGATTTGCGCTACGAGCGCATCAATCAACGGCTAGCCGAAATTAACGGTATTCCGACTGAAGACCATATCGGGCGCACCATCCGCGAAATAGCACCCGATCTGGCAGATCTAGCCGAGCCGCTATTTCAACAAGTTTTAACAACGGGCGCACCACTACAAGATTTAGAACTTAGCGGTGAAACGAGAGCCTTACCAGGAGTGTGCCGGACTTGGATCGAAAATTGTTTTCCCCTCAAGGATGAAACCGGACAAATCATGGGGATTAATGTCGTCGTCCAAGAAATTACCGATCGCAAACGCGCCGAAGCCGAACTGGCACGAGTCAATGGCATCTTGACTGCAACGATCGATGGTACGTCCGATGTGATTTTTGTCAAGGATTTACAAGGACGTTACGTCATTGCCAATTCAACCGCAGCCGAGTGGCTCAACGTCAGCGTTGCAGACCTAATAGGGCGCGATGACACGAGCTTGTTCCCACCGGAGATCGCCCTTGACATCGCCCACCTCGATCGACAAGTCATGGATACAGGCGAATCGATCGTTTATGAAGAAGAGATTCCCAAGCAAGGCAGCCTCAGATCGCTCCTATCGGCAAAATACCCGTGGCGAGATCCTCACGGCCAGATTGTAGGCGTCATCGGCATTTCGCGCGATATTACCGATCGCAAACGCGCCGAAGCCGAACTAGCCGAACGCAACAAAGAGCTAGACAGTTTCGTGCATACTGTTTCTCACGATCTCAAGGCTCCCTTACGGGCGATTTCTAACTTGTCCCAATGGATTGAAGACGATTTAGAAAACCAATTACCGCCAGAGAATCAGCAACAGCTTCAGCTCCTGCGCACCCGTGTCAAACGCATGGAATCGATGATTGACAGTTTACTACTATACGCACGAGCAGGACGTCAAGAAGCTCAGTTGGAAACCTTCGACCTTGCCGAACTGCTGAGCGAAATTATCGACTCTCTCGCCCCGCCGGAGGGCTTTAAAATCGAGATTCAGCCATCTTTACCAACACTTACGACCAAACGCGTATTTTTGAGCCAAGTTTTTGCTAACTTAATTAGCAACGCCATCAAACACCATAATTCTGTAACCGGACATCTGGACATTTCGGCGATCGAATATCCCAACTACCATGAGTTTATCGTCTGTGACGACGGCCCTGGTATCGCGCCAGAACATCACGAACGAGTCTTTGACATCTTTTTAACTCTTAAAGGTAAGGAAAATAATAACAATACGGGAGTTGGTTTAGCGATCGTTAAAAAGATTGTCGAAGCGGAGGCAGGCACCATTCGGTTAGAGTCCAGCTTGGGACGGGGCACAACTTTCTATGTTACCTGGCCGAAAAGTCATCAGTAACCTGAGTTTGGGATCGGAGGTTAGTTAGTCAGCGATCGCCTGACGATCGCGCCAAAATTTACCAAGGGAACGTGCGGTAATAATCACCTTGTAACCTTTGGTAAGGAAAACCGAATGGTTATACTCACGCGGAGTATACACAAAGCATAGAGAGACTACGGAGATGTCCAGCCAATAAACTGTGTAGCCAAGGACTTAGACTCCCGCTCTCTACCGTTAGGTGAGAGTCGAGTAGGCAAGCATGGATATGTCACTTATGTATGAGAAATTGCCAACATCAAACCCTTACGGGCGTCGAAACAGATTGCAAGACGTCAGTCATCAGTTATGATAGAGGGTATTGTAAAGTACATCCACGGAGACAGTCGATCGATGGTCACGTTAAAAATCGTAGTTAATCTTGTAGTAGCAGCATTTCTGCTCGTATTCATTTTTGGTTTCTTATCAAACGATCCTTCACGGAACCCCAGCCGTCGCGATCTGTCTGAATAATATAGTTCGGACAAATATCGAAACATCGGGAGTAACAGCGTGGGGAAAAAGTTAGATCGGTATATGGCTCGGCGAACCTGGAAAGCCGCCCAGTATTTATTACTATTGTCCTACTACTCGATCGACATTTCTCTACGTCCCGTGCTAGCTGGCTCTGTGGCTCCATTGCCAAGCGTAAATAGCACCCCTGCGGCCAAATCGTCACCATTGACCTATACGATCGTCCAAAATGGACCTGAAGTGCCTCCCACGACTAATATTTCGGCACCAAGTGGCAAGATCGAACTCGATGCCCAACAGCAAGAATTTGATAACAACACGCAAATAATTACGGCGAGTGGCAAAGTAGTGGTACGCTTCAATAAAGCCCTACTGACTGCCGATCGATTGCGCGTCAATCTGCTTACTAAAATTGCGACTGCTGACGGTAGTGTCACGCTAGTGCGGGGCAAGCAGATCCTCTACGGGACGCAGTTTGAATATAACTTTGAAGACGATCTCGGTAGCATCGTCGAGGCGCGTGGGGATATTTATCAGCCGACATTAGTTCGGGATCTCAATCTCGTTTCGCCAGCATCTGTTCCCACTCCCGCAGGCGAAAAACCATTTACCGAGATTCTCCTGAGCGATCGCTTGCGGAACGATCAACCAGTCACCAATATTCGCAATCCAGGCTCGGTTGGCATCAATACCAGCGAGCGTGACATCGATTTTCAGCCGACGCTCAGACCGACAGGTGGTACGGTTACTCGCTTGCGCTTTCAGGCGGATAAAGTTGACTTTACTGGCGATCGGGTGATTGCCGAAAAAATTCGGATTACCAACGATCCATTTTCACCACCAGAACTCCAAGTCAAAGCCGATCGTGCTGAGTTTAAGACGATTAATAGTGAAGAAGATGAAATCCTCACCCGTAATGCGCGCATTACGGTAGAAAATAGCTTTGATATCCCGCTGTCCCCAATCTTTCGCGATCGAGTACTTATCAACAGACTCGGTAAAAGTCCTAACCCCTTCAATTTTGGCTTTGACGGACAAGATCGGGGTGGCTTCTTTATTGAAAATGCTTTTTATCCAGTTTTCGATCCGCGATTTAAGCTGACAATTACACCCCAATATTTCGTCCAACGTGCTGTGACTGGCTTGAGTTTTTTCGATCCTGCGTCATTTGGCGTCAAAACCAACATCGAGGGAAATCTCAGCCCAAATACTACATTGCTAGCATCGGCAGCCTTAGCAGGCTTAAATTTTGACAAAATTAGCGATAATTTTCGCGGCCAAGTTGCAGTCAGACAAAACCTCAATTTGTTTGAATATCCGCACGTATTTACCGCAGAAGCATCTTACAGACAGCGAGTTTTTAATGGTTCGTTAAGAGATCAAAATATTCAATCTAGTATTGGTGCCGTTTTAGCTTCTCCTTATATTCCGGTCGGCAACACGGGGGCGAGCTTTAACTATCAACTTGGCGCACAGGCGATTAATGCTAATACCGATCGACAAAATCTGCTCGGAGCCAATCGTACTAACGATTTAGTCTCGCTCAATCGCTATCAAGCATCTGCCAACCTCGGTAAAAGTTTTAAGCTGTGGGAGGGTCAGGGTTTACCTCCCAATCAAAAAGAAACATATAATTATAGTCCGACTCCAGTCATTCCTTATCTTCAGCTTAATACCGGAATTCAAGGAGCAATTAATAGCTATAGCAATGGTGAAAACCAACCAGTCATTGGCTATTATGTCGGCATTCAAGGCCAGTTTGGTAATTTTTCTAAGCAGACTTTCGATTATACCGGATTTAATCTCACTTACTTCCAGCAATTTCGCGGTACGAGTTCGCCATTTCTATTCGATCGAATCGTAGACAATCGGATTTTATCCGCAGGTATCAATCAACAAATTAGCGGCCCATTTCGACTGGGGATTCAATCGTCAATTAACTTAGATTCCGGACAACAAATTAGTACAGATTACTATTTAGAATATAGTCGGCGTACTTATAATGTCATTCTCCGATACAATCCGGCTTTACAGCTAGGATCGATCGGGTTTAGGCTGAATGATTTTAATTGGGATGGCATCACGCCTAGTTTTTAGGAGTCTCTGGCAATGGGTAATGGATAATGGGTGGAACGCGATTCCACAAGCCCTCTGTCTTCTGCCTTTTCTTAACCAGTAAGTTAATAGTACCGACAACCTCATCCTGTCAATCCTTTAATCCTCAAATCCCGATCTGATTAATGTGTTACCGATGGCAGGTTTTATTCGATAATTGGTGTTACATATTCAGATATTCGATCCAATTCTAATTCCTCAGTTCTGATTAGCTTTCTGCTTATGAGTTCTCCTTCTCACTCCAATCCCTGGCTCGGTCGATCGCTCGGCGATAACCAGCGGTATCGTCTGGATCGACGCTTAGGCGGAGGCGGGATGGGAGACGTTTTTTTGGCAACCGATACTCGTGTCGGTCAGCAGGTGGCATTGAAGCTGCTTAAAGATAACCTGGTAGAATCGCCAGAAATGATCCAGCGATTCGAGCATGAGATCGCGATTTGTGCGGCACTCCACAACGATCATATCGTCAAGATTATGGATTCTGGAGTCACGCCAGAAGGCTATCCGTTCTATGTAATGGAATATCTGCGCGGGATTACTTTAGGCGAATTATTACGTGCCGAGCCGCGACTGTCACTCGATCGCACGGCAAAGATCGTCAGTCAAGTGTGTAATGGACTGCTCCAAGCGCATCAAGGGGTGAATTTACCGGAGGGAGAGCACATTGAGGCGGTGATTCATCGCGATCTCAAGCCGGATAATATTTTTCTGCAACCGACAGATTTAGGAGAATGGGTCAAAATTGTGGACTTTGGCATTGCCAAAATTCGCTATAAAGATCGTCAAAATCAAACGCTGACGCATACTTTTTTGGGGACATTACGCTATGCTTCCCCAGAACAAATGATGGGAGATCGGGAGCTAGACGCCAGATCGGATATTTACAGTCTGGGCGTAATTCTCTACGAAATGCTCAGTGGTGCCGATCCCTTTGGTTTTAATATTCAATCACGCCCGATGAGTGAGGCATCGTGGATTATCGCGCATACCTCCGAGCAACCGATTGCCTTGCGATCGCAGCCCGGTTGCGATCGATTGCCAGCTAGTCTGGAAGCCGTAACCCGCCGTTGTCTAGAAAAAAATCCCGATCTCCGGTTTGCCTCGGTAGCCGAATTTAATCTCGCTCTCCAAGCGACCCTAAATACTCCCACTATAGAAGAAGAACAGACGATCGTTCGACCCCGCCCGGAAGCTACGCCCGCTGCTAATAATGATGAAACGATCGCCAACGCGATTTCGCCACCACCACTTTCGGCACCAACAGCGATTAATCCTCTCATCATCCCATCCCAATTGGAAACGATTCGGCGAGCGGCATCGCCTGTAGAACCAGCACTGAGTGCCAACCTTGCAGAAACGATCGCGCAACCGATTTCGCCCCAGCCGAGCGGTTCGTCTACGCCAACGCCTCAACCAATACCGAGTGCCAACCTTGCAGAAACGATCGCGCAACCGATTTCGCCTCAACCGAGCGGTTCGCCCGTAGCAGCAATCTCGAACCAGAGCGCGCCCCCATTTACACCGCCAGTCGTAGAGGGCAAGACACAGGCGCAACCCCATCCGTCAGTGCCACCTAGCAATCCCCAGACACCAACCGCTGCTGAAATGCGATCGTCGGTGGAACCCGCCCAGCATAAAACTTCTGGTCTAAAACTCGCGATCGGTTCTGTGGTGGGATTGACCTTAATCGGCGGAATATATATATTGACACAATCTCGACCCGCTCCAGTAGTGACAAATCCAGCAGGCTCTCCCACCGAGTCATCGCCACCAACTGCACCCGCTAATCAAGACAATACTGCCACAGCCGAGCGATTGGCTGTGGCGATTAAATCGCTAGACGAGCGTAAAATTCAAGCAGGGGATGAAATTAGTTTGCAATCGGCGATCGATTCTGCTAGCCAAGTCTCCCAAAGTAGTCCTGATTATGCCACAGCTCGAGCGATCGGTGCAGACGCAGCTCGCTTGTCTGAGGCAATTAAGTTAGCTAATCGAGGTAAATTAACTGAGGCGATTGCAGCAGCCAAAAAAATCTCCAGTCAGAGTCCAATCTTTAAAAAAGCCCAAGCTTATATTGAAGAATGGAAAAAGGTCTAGGTTACCGATCTCAACTTAAGCCCCACAGCGGGGTTAGAACGCTGGCAACTTAACTCAATCCTCATAAACCGAGGGATCGATCGCGTCAATCAACTCCTCGGACGCGACGTAATTGTCGCGAACTACTTGCTGACAGCGCAGACAGGCAGCGGCACCTTCTTGGTACCACCAGCGACAGGTTGCGCGAATGGCACAGGCGGGGAGGCGATCGGTTACAGTAGGTAAACCATCGACAATGCGGGCAGTGAGGCGACATTTTGCACCATCAAAATGCGCACAACCATTTTCGATACAGGTAGCGGCAATCCGAAACATTTCGGCAGGTTTTACGGGCGCATCGAGAGCTAGTAACTCTGGAGGAATGGGTTTGACTCGATCGAGATGAACTACATGAGGTTCTTCAGGCGTACCGACGACGATGCCAAAAATTACACTACCAGACATTTCGGCATCCGCACTGGGACACATCAGGGATTTTGACGCTTTAGTTGACTGACGATCTAATACCATTTTGGATTTTGGATTATGCGGCTCGCGCTCTGGAGGTTCCCTCCAGATTGAGCGAGACAAGACAGGATTAGGGAAACCTTAGTATATGGGGAATCTATCAACCTATATGTCACCATTGTTTTTAAAATGGGTAGCAAGCTTAATTGACATCGTTGAAGACTGAAGTTACGCGCTAATTATTAGCGATTAGGGTTGACAATGATGCCGTTAATAATTGGTCCTTTGTTGGGGTTGGCAATTTTGCCATTAATAATTGGCCCGTTAGGATTTTCGATTCTGCCATTAATAATTGGCCCTTTGGGATTAACAAATCGACCGTTAATAATCGGTCGAGTGGGCTTGACAACAATACCATTCACAATTGGCCCATTGGGTTCGCCAACCGCAATGCTTTCTGTCTCGCCTTTGGCAAGTAGTGCGCGATTAATTGCCAACTCAATTAAATTGTCATAATTGCCATCGAGATCGATCGATTTAGCAATAGTCCGGCTGAGATTGGTAATCTGCTGGCTATTTTCGGGGGTAGAGCCTGTGGCGGCAAACGCACTGTTTGCACCCAAAAGTAACCCAGTCAGTGTTAATAAGGCTAATAAAAATTTAGTTTTCATCACAGAACCAAAGGATAGAGGAATGTAAATATTCATACAAGTTCCGCAATCGTCATTTCGGAAAAGTGAAAATAGCTAAAAAAGTCAGTGACGATTATTTTGCTTAACTTTGATGCCGCCAGCCGGATGGGAGCGATCGGGCGTGGTTTTCTGATTTTTAATTTGACCGATTTTGCGCTCGGTTGGAGGGGCCCATTTACCGCCAATTAGTGGCTTTTTATCGTTCTGGCGTGCATCTGGCGGAGTGGCAACTGGCACGCCAGCAGTCCGAATTTGAGGCAGGGGAACCTCGTTAACTTGCTGCGCGATTAAAGCGCGATCGATAGCCATTTCTACCAAACTATAAGTATCTCGATCGAAACCGATTAATTCAGCCATAGTTTGACTGAGATTAGCATTCTGACGATCGGTTATCGGTGCAATTGTTGTTACCGACGCACTATTCGCACTCCAGCAAAGTCCGCTCAGCGCGAGGAACATCAACAAAAACTTAGTTTTCATACGAGCAAATTATGGTGAGAAATTAGAGCGATGTGCCTACCTACGGCTGACGCCAGCCAGGATCGATACAATTTTGCCGAGTAGGATTTCGCAAATATTGCCTGAAACCTCAAGCCTCAAACCTCAAACCTCAAACCTAACACCTAAAGCCTAAAGCCTAAAGCCTAAAACCTAACACCTAAAGCCTAAAACCTAACACCTAAAGCCTAAAGCCTAACACCTAAAGCCTAACGCCTATTCAAGGCTAAACTTTCGGCTAATAATTGCTCGATCGAGTTTAATAATTCTACCTGTCCCCAATCTCGATACAAACTGGCTGCGATCGCCAGTCCCCCTGCACCGACACCTTCTTTGACAAACCCGCGCTCGTATACTTGCAACTGTAGATATTTGGAGTCGGTAAAACTAAGACTCGTCGAGATCAGGGGAATTTGGGGAATCGCTCGTGCTAGTGCCACAGTATCGCCAGATCGATCGGTAGCTACCCAATCAGTCGTCCCGACGACGATCTGACGGGTGTCGATTTCGATACCTAGATCTACCCCGATCGCCTGAATTAGAGCTGCTACAGCCAGCATTTGCGTGCCTCCAGCGAGTAATACACCACAGTTGCGACTGGCAGCGATCGCCATCCCCGCTACGACAATTTGCATCGGATCGCCGATGGCGGCTACTAGTTCCCAAGGGGAAAGCGGTAACTTTAAGCGCGCTAATCCGCGATCGACTATTTCCTGTTTCTGTTGATGATTGCACACCGGGTGAGAGCTATTGACTTTGCCCATCGCATCGATACCCAAACCCGCTAGTAAACTCAGCGCGGTAGTAGTCCCGCCGACAACGCATTCCCCGATAATTATGTAGCTATGGTTACCCACGATCGTCATCAATTTTTCACCCCAGACACAACCCTGTCGATAGAGGTGCTCCACAGTCGCCAGCGACAAGGCTGCACCTGTTGTCAAACATGCCGCAGGCATTCCACCCAAATCTGCATGGGGCACAGTTGGCGGTATCGGCAACCCAGCATTGAGGATATATGTGGGTAAATCTAAAGCGGCGACGATCGCCCGCGAGATATATACAGGCGATGCACCCGCAATCAGTGGGGGTAATGGGTAATCTGGCTGGAGTCGCGCCCCCCGCGCCAAAAATTCCGCATCCGCGATCGCCGTATACTGCCGATCTTCTGGTGTCTTACCCGCAGCCGAAATCCCTGGAATCAGACATGTATGTGTAAACCCTAACACGCACGCAAATACTGGTAATTTACCTCGATACCGCTCCAACCACTGTTGAGCTTGTAATGGTTGGGTATGAATCTGAATCATTGGTTATTAACGATCGATGAAGCGAACGAGCACTGTAGTTTTAGACATTATAGTAGATGCCTCCCTCGAAAAAATCCCTTCCCAGGAGGGGATTTTTTTAGCGATCCCCAGATCGATCGATAGTGGGATCGCCTGAGTCAATGTCGTTACTTTTGGGCATTATAAACCTAGTATCGATTCTAATTTTTGCTCGGTGTAACGTACTTGGCGCAATCGATCGGATAGATATCGACACATCAGTTTTTAGACATAGTTAGCAGAAAATGGACACGAACGATCGATCGCGGACAATTCTAATTGTGGAAGACTCCCTGACATATCGCAGTAAATTGCGGGAATATTTGAGTCAAGACAATCGCTACAACTACATCATTCTGGAGACAGAGACTGGCACAGAGGGATTGAGACAATATCGGATCGCTCAACCCGATGCTATTTTGCTCGATTATGTTCTCCCAGATATGAATGGGTTGGAATTTCTGCAAGCTTTACAGCAGCAAATCAAAAAACCCGATCTCCCGGTGGTGCTGCTGACAGAGTATGAGAAAGAGAATTTGGCTAACTTGGCGATCGAATGTGGTGCTCAACAGTATCTGAGTAAAGCAGCAGTAACGACGGAAAATTTACGATTATCCTTACATAATGCAATCAAGCAGGGCGAACTCCTGCGTCAAGTCGCCGAGCTGAAGATGCAAAACAAGCGACATCTGAAAGTTTTGAATCAGAAAGAGGAGCAACTCCGCTTGGCGTTAGCATCGGCGCGGATGGGGATTTGGGACTGGGATCTGCTGACGGGACAGATCCACTGGAACCGCGAACATGAGGAGTTATTTGGCTTCGCGCTGGGTGGGTTCGATGGTACCTACGAAACATTCGATCGGTGCATTCATCCGGACGATCGCAGTAGCCTACACGAACATGTCGTAAAATCGATCGAGACGCATACTAGCTTGTGCCATCAATTTCGGATTATTTGGCCAGATGGTAACGCTCATTGGATCGAGACGCGGGGCGAGGCTTATTTTAATGATGCTGGGCAACCGATTCGCACGATCGGTACCGTCGTCAATATCGACGAGCGACAGCAAGCACAACAATTATTACAAACTCAATTGGAGCAACAACGTCTGGTACTAGATATGACGGTACGCATTCGGCAATCGCTCGATTTAGAGGAAATTCTGCAAACGACTGTCGATGAAGTTCAACAGTTTTTGCAAATCGAACGCGTACTAGTTTATAAATTTTTACCCGATTGGAGCGGTAAAGCCATCGTCGAATCGGTGGGTACCGAATGGAGTGGCATCCTCACGACAGATCGAGTCTATCATCCTTGTGGCGAATCGGCGATCGCCCATTTTCAGCAAGGTTGCATCATTGCCAATGCCGACATCTACAATGCAGATCTCGACGATCTGCACATTCAACTGTTAGAAAGTCTGCAAATACGTGCCAATCTAGTAGTACCGATCTTTAAAGGAGATAAGTTATGGGGGTTACTGATTGCCCACCACTGCTCTGCACCGCGTTCGTGGCTGACTTCCGAGATCGAGCTAGTCAAACAGCTCGCCAGTCAAGTCAGTATCGCCATTCAACAAGCCAAATTATTTGCCCAAGCTCAAACTGAATTGACACAACGCAAGCAAGCCGAAATGACATTGCAACTGCTCAATACGCAAATAGAGCAACGTCAGTCGGTAGAAGCACTCAAAGATGAATTTATCGGCATTGTCAGTCACGAACTCCGCACGCCGCTAACTTCGATGCAGGGCGCATTGGGGCTATTGGCAATGGGTTTGATGGATGACGAACCAGAGCAAATGAAGCAGATGATCGAGATTGCCTCGAACGAAACCGAACGTCTGGTGCGGTTGGTAAATAATATCCTCGATCTAGACAAATTAGATGCAGAGAGTAAGTCACTAGAGCAAGAATGGTGCGACGCTCCCAGCCTGATTCAACGCGCGATCGATGTGATGACTGGCTCGGCAGCAGCGGCGGGAGTCGATTTGGTCAAAGATTGCCCGCCGAGCCAGATTTGGGTGGCACCCGATCGGATCGTCCAGACTTTGACAAATCTGCTCGGTAATGCCATCAAATTTTCGCCGCCAAATAGCAGTGTCTCGATCGAGATGCGCGAGATCGACGAGCCAATCTCAGATCGTTCGACACGATTTGACTCAGTGCGTCCGATTACGGCTCCCTCACGTCAGATTCGCTTTGCGATTAAAGATTGTGGGCGAGGTATTCCAGCGGACAAACTCGAAACCATTTTCCATCGCTTTCAGCAGGTGGATTCATCTGATTCTAGAGATAAAGGCGGTACGGGTTTGGGATTAGCAATTTGCAGATCGATCGTCGAGCAACATCAAGGGCAGATCTGGGTAGAAAGCGATTGGGGTAAAGGTAGTACGTTTTTCTTCGATCTACCGCAGCCGATACATAAAAACGCATTGCAGCAGGGTACTGTATAGGTACATATCCTTTGTTAAGCGATTCTCCAAAACAGAGGCTACGCTAGCGAATATCTGCCTACCCTCGCAAAGGAAATAAAGACGCTCGAATGGAGAGTTCCCCATCTTAACTATAAACTTCCAATTATTTCCAAATAAACCTCTCGACCTAAAAACTCGACTGAATAAATTTTCTAAAATATCTAAAAATTAGAGTCCACACTCATTGTCAGTATGTATTAATAATTATGAGCATTAACAATCAAAAAACATTCAGATTCAGAGACTCAATCTCTGAATTTAATAATATTAAAGCTAATGCTTTAAGTGGTAATCTCGTAATTCAAGTAGCCGATATACCGAGCTGGATGTTGTGTTTTTCATCCGGGAGGTTAGCTGGCATTAGTGGGGGGATCGATGCGATCGATCGTTGGGATCGAAATCTTGCCCTAGCTTCACTGAATATGCCGATCGATCGATTGGTTAAATCGACCGATCGGCAGGAAATATTTTTAAATGCTAATAAAATTGCTCAAGAATGCGCGATCGAAGAAGTTTTATTCGACATCATTCAATTTAGTCAGCATAAAGGAGATCGGCTGTCTTATCGGTTTATTCCCATTAGTGATAAAAACACTCAAATCAAGTCAGTCTTACCATTACTAGAGATTCAACCAATTCTTAGTAAGACTATCCAAGCATGGCAAGAGTGGGAAAAAAATGGATTGACTAAGTACGCGCCGAGTCTATTTCCAATTCTCCAAAGATCGGTCAAAGCTGCGGACTTTAAAGATAATAAAAAGTTACAATTCTTGCTTTCATCGATCGATGGTAGTAAGTCATTGCGCAGTTTAGCCATTCATCATCAGCAAAAACTTATCGATGTAGCTAAACTACTATTAACCTCGATTGACTCAGGTTTAATTACTCTATCTCTAATCAAAAAATCTACAGCCGAGTGTAGAGATGAAGTAGGTAGCAAGCTTTTTTCCGAACTAGATCGCGTCGAAATTTCTGTACCAGTTACCCAATTTACCAATCAAACAGATCGCAAAATTCCATTAATTGCTTGCGTCGATGATAGCCTCTCAGTCTATAAAAATTTAGAAAAAATTATCGTAGCACATGGATATAGATCCTTTGGCGTCCAAGATCCAATCAAAATTATTCCCAGTCTGATCAAAAATAAACCCGATCTAATTTTCCTGGATTTGGTGATGCCAGTAATGAATGGTTACGAAGTTTGCGAACAAATTCGCAAAACGCCTTCTTTAGTCAACGTTCCAATTATTATTTTGACTGGAAATGATGGCTTGATCGATCGAGTACGCACAAAATTTGTTGGGGCTAATGGATTTTTGAGCAAACCAATCGAACCTCAATCAATCGTAAAAACAATCGATAAATATTTGGAGAAAAAACCAGCACCTAAAGCAGTCGAACGCATTGTTAGATCTGCTCAGGTGATTGCTGCTGATGAAGATAAAATTAATGTTGCTAAACGAGTTTTAGTGATTGACGACGATCGCAATATCCGCGAAGTTGTCTCGATGTGTCTCCATAAACTTAAAGGTTGGGATGTGCTCACCGTGTCATCGGGACAAGAAGGACTCGATCGGATTTGCCTCAACCATCCCGATGCGATCGTCTTGGATGTAATGATGCCAGAAATGGATGGCTTAGCTTTTTTG
This sequence comes from Chamaesiphon minutus PCC 6605, assembly GCF_000317145.1. GTDB lineage: Bacteria > Cyanobacteriota > Cyanobacteriia > Cyanobacteriales > Chamaesiphonaceae > Chamaesiphon > Chamaesiphon minutus. Next base: position 29,591 of record NC_019697.1, read on the forward strand.
CGACGGCTCCGCGCCAACACCAGCACTAAACTCATTCCCGTCATTTTATTGACTGCAAATCGCTATTTACCAGACAAAGAACTGCTAACCGAACTCGGCGTTATGGAAGTTATCTCTAAACCCTTTCTCCCGATCGATCTAGTCCGAAAAATAGATCTCGCACTCGAGCTGAATAGTAGTTTGGTGTAGTGGATAGTGGATAGTGGATAGTGGATAGCGAGCAGTAGTAAATATGCAACTTTCAACTCTCCGATCGTTACCCATCCACCCATCCACCCCTCTACCCTTCTGGTGACTTGACTTGGCTGAGGATTGCTTTGAGAGAATCGCCGTCGAGGATTTCGCGATCGAGTAGAATTTGTGTGGTAGACTCTAATAACTCACGATTGTGTTTTAAAATGGCAACGGCCATGTTGTAGGCACGATCGATCGTTTCTTTAATCAGTCGATCGATTTCGATCGCCACATCGCCACTGACAGCGCGACGAGTATTGGTATCGCCGTCTGAGAATTGCGACTGGCTATTGGCAAACGCGATCGGCCCTAAAGTATCGCTCATCCCATACAGAGTAATCGCTTTTTCAGCCAGAATAGTGGCTTTTTGGATATCATCGCTGGCACCTGTAGACACCTTCCCGAACACTAATAGTTCTGCCGCACGCCCGCCTAGCAGCGTCGCAATTTGACCGCGAATTTCGTCTTCCATCATCAGGAACCGATCTTCATCCGGCATCTGCAACGTATAACCCAGCGCACCTACGCCACGCGGCACGATCGAGATCTTCTCTACCTTACCCCGTCCCGGCATCAACGCACCCACCAGAGCGTGTCCGACTTCATGATAAGCCACCGTTTGCCGCTCGATCGGGTTTAGTACCCGCGATCGTTTTTCCAAGCCGACTAATACCCGCTCGAACGCCAGATCGAAATCTGCCATCAAAATCGCCTGACGATTATTTCGCGCCGCCATCAGAGCTGCTTCATTGACCAAATTTGCCAAATCCGCACCCGTCAAACCAGAAGTCCGCGTCGCCAATAATTCCAAATCTACATCTTCGCCCAACTTGACATTATTAGCATGGACGGTGAGAATCTCCACTCTACCCGATCGATCCGGTCTGTCAACAACTACTTGTCGGTCGAAACGACCCGGACGGCGCAAAGCCGGATCGAGGACTTCAGGGCGATTTGTGGCGGCAATCAGAATTACCCCATTATTCCCATCGAAGCCATCCATTTCCGTGAGTAATTGATTGAGCGTCTGTTCGCGCTCGTCATTTCCACCGCTGGGATTCATACCATTGCCACGCGATTTACCGATCGCATCTAGCTCGTCAATAAAGATAATACAGGGAGCCTGACGCTTGGCTTTGTCGAACAAATCTCGTACCCGCGACGCACCCACGCCGACGTACAACTCCACAAATTCCGAACCAGACATGCTAAAGAACGGCACCCCCGCTTCACCCGCCACAGCTTTGGCGAGTAAAGTTTTGCCCGTACCAGGAGGGCCGACTAGTAATACACCTTTAGGAATTTTGGCTCCGAGGCGCGTGTATTTGTCGCTATTTTTAAGGAAGTCAACAACCTCTTGGAGTTCTTGTTTTGCTTCATCGACACCAGCAACATCGGCAAATTTAACGCCAGTTTTTCCTTGTGCATAAGTTCGCGCTTTACTTTTACCAACACCCATCACGCCACCGCTACCTTCGGTATATTTAAGCAGCAAAGCTCCCGCACCAACAGCAACTAATGGCGGTAAAACAACAGCAAGTAAGGTACCCAACCAAGAATCGGACGGTGGACTTTGAACGGTATATTCCACACCATTAGCTTGCAATAAATCTGGCAAACTCTCAGCTAAAAGATCTGGAATAGTAAAGTAAGTTTCTTCACTGTTTTCGTTACTAACTGTATACTCAATCCGCTTAGGGCTAATAGTTACCTGTTTGACTCGGTTGGTTTTAACTGCTGCGAGAAAGTCACCGTAAGCCTGTTGGGGAATAGTTGCCATCGTTTGATACTTATAGAGTAGATGGAGCGTGATACCAAATCTAGATAACAGTTAAGCGAGCGACTATTCGACTGAATAGTTCTAACTTTTCCGATGTTTCAAGATTAGTCGATCGCCCAAACCAACATAAGTCGTGGTGCTACTCCAAATCTGACGGTAAACCACACTGCTAGTATTTACTTGCAATTACTTGGGTAAAACAGATCGCTACTGTAAAATATAATAGTCTACCTATCTATGGCTAAGACAAGACTATGATTCAAGCGGTTAGCAAGCAAATAACCTTAGCAGAGTTTTTAGCACTACCAGAAATAAAACCTGCCAATGAGTTCGTCGATGGATCGATTTATCAAAAACCCATGCCTCAAGGAAAGCACAGCATTATTCAACGGGAGTTGACATTTGCCATCGACCGACCGTTAAGGGATAAAAAAATAGCCAGAGCTTTTCCCGAACTACGTTGTACATTTGGAGATCGATCTACAGTACCCGATATATCTGTGATGCTGTGGGATCGAATTCCCCGAAATCCTGATGGTACGGTGGCTAATGTTTTCTCGATTGCTCCCGATTGGACGATTGAAATCTTATCTCCAGACCAAGGGCAAACAAAGGTAGTCAAAAATATTATGCACTGCCTCAAATATGGGACACAAATGGGTTGGTTGATAGATCCAGACGAGCAAACAGTGTTTGTCTACCAACCAAAACAGGAAGTCGAAATTTTTGACAATACAAATCAACAGTTACTATTGCCAACATTTACCGCAGGATTGCAACTATCTATCAGTGAAATATTCGATTGGTTGGCAGAATAATAATTTTGTTACACTCGATCGATTATTAGCGATCGAGCGATCGCAACTAGATCTAAATTGTGGCTGGAACCGGAAGAAGTAGCTGGATTGTTCTGCTGACGCGATGGCGTAAGTGCTGTGACGACAACAATCGCGAATACCGTCGATACACCTACATAAATAGCGATCGCAGTTTGATTCGATTTGCCAGTTTTGCCGTTGTAAGTAGTACCGCATTGGGTACATTTTACATGAGTAAACATTTTTGGCCCGACTATTCCCCCCCACCAAGTAAAGCTAATTAGTTCGGCTTTTTCTGAAGCGCAGTTTGGGCAAGGTTGATAGCGTTCCATATAGTTTCTCCGAGTGTTACCCGATATTTGTGGTCATACACAGAGAATACCCATTTTAGATCGATCGTAAACATCCTGTGACAGTCGATCGAACCCGCTGCATAAAGCTAGTGTAAGCGGCTTAGGCGTAGGGTGGGCAAGTTTTTAATAACAATACGAGAGCGGAGCTTGTTCTTATTTGACCACCAATTCTATAACCTCAGCAGATGAGAAAATCGACATTAAAAATCATCATTACGGTTTTCTAATCTCATCAACCGTTGATTTAATCTGCGATTGTTTCTGGCATTATCTTCAGTTTTGCGCTCGTTCTGAGCCAAATCGGTATCGAGATCGATGATATAGTTCTGGAGTGAGTTGAACCCACCTGTCATCGTAGTTAGCAGCGTCCCCTCCATACTATCCATCCGATTTTGCATCGCCGTCATATTCTGTTGCATCGCCATCATGTTCTGCTGCATCACCCCAACCGCTTGGATAACTTGGCTGAGTTGATTTTCGATCCGTTCTAATCTTTCCTCTGACATCTGATTAAATCGATAAAATTCTATTGTACTATCATCTTGGCTCCGCACCAACAGGGCACCCACAAGGGGATAACCAGACAGATCGGCTACGTAATAACAGGGCACCCACAAGGGGATGCCCCTACAGATTATTAAACTATCGGTCTTAATATTGGTTGCTTGCTTGACGTCGATCGATTGCTGTAACACCAGTTAATTCTAATACTTTGCCATTATCAACTACTGCATAAAGCAACCATCGATCGCCACAATCCATTCGATTTTTGACAGTACATTCTAGATAAGAAAGAGCTTCAGTAAGAACGATACAACCATTGTCCGCAAGTGTTGTTTCTAGATCGGCAAATCGATCTGTACCGGGCGTGGGTGGTTTGAGAAAATGACGTTGGAGATTAGTATTACCTTCTTTGAGAATATTCACGACGCATTTTTCACCCGGATTGGCTAAACATTCCAACTCCCGATCTTTGGCAACCGCGATCGTAATTGCTGGTGGACTGAATCCTGCTTGTGATACTCGCGACGACATCAAGCCAACTGGCTTATTACCATTATTAGCCGTAATAACGCACAGAGAGCCAGTTACGCGACCGATCGCGCGTCCGGTACGATCGGTTTGCCCGTCTACACTTATCTGTCTGGGTGCGCGAACTTTTTTGGCTTTATTTAGTACTTTGGCAAATTCGACTCCAGCGGCTTCGCATTGCTCGAGCGTCTCTTCTGTGGGGGCAAATTTAACGCGGATCGGTTCAAATCCTTGGGGGTAGCCGACATCTTGCAATTTGCTGGCAATCAGATCGACGGCTTCGCCACTCCAGCCATATGAACCAAATACGCCTGCTACTTTAGTCTGGTTGGCGGTAGAAAGCACGATACCGAGGGCGGTTTGGATTTGGGTGGGTGGGTGTCCCGCGAGCGTAGGAGAGCCAATTATGAAGCCGTCGCAGGCTTGAACTGCGTCGGTAATTTCTTCGAGTTCGGTAAATTCACAATCGATCGATCGAACCTTGACTCCCGATTGAGTAATCCCTTTTTCGATCGCTCTGGCGAGGGTGGCGGTATTGCCGTAAGCGGATGTATATAGGAGTGCGACGCTGAGATCTTTCTTTTGCTGCTGTTCGCACCAGCTTTGATAATCGAGTGTCAAAACGCTGCGGCTGTGGCGGACGATCGAGCCGTGAGCGGGTGCGTAGATGCGGGTGGGGAATTCGGCTATTTTCGTGAGGATCGCCTCTACCTGGGTCGATTGGGCGGCGTAGAGACAATCGAAATAATACTTGCGATCGTCGGCGAGGGTTTTCCAATGTTCGTCGAAGACGGCATCGTCGCAAACGTGGGAGCCGAAGAGTTTATCTGTATATAGAATTCCGGTACCTCGATCGAATGTACAGAGCGCGTCGGGGTGGCGGGGGGTGGGGACGAAGCGGAATTGCAGGACGTGTCCGTTCCCCAGATCGAGGGTTTCTTCGTCGCGGACGACGTGGACTTTGAGGGTTTGGTTGGTGCCAAATTCGATGCCCAAGTCGTTGGCTTCGTCTTCGCGGGGGGAGGGGAGATCGAAGGATTGGTTGGCAAGTACCGATCTCAGGGTGTTTACGCCTGCTTTAGAGCAGATGATGGTGGCGTAGGGAGCGGCTTCGAGGAGGCGTTTGAGGGTGGCGATCCGGTTGGGATTGATGTGGCTGAGGATGATGTATTTCAACCGTTGGTAGTAGGCGTGTTGTCCGAGTTCTTCGAGGAAGATGTCGGTGAAGGATTCGCCTGGGGGATCGATCAGGGCGATGGAGTCGGCTTCGATTAGGTAGGAGTTGGCGGTGGTGCCTTTTTGACGGGCGTATTCGATTTCAAATTTGAGGCGTTCCCAGGTGCGGGAGCGGAGGACGGTGGTGTTGGGGGCGATTTGGGCGATTTGGACGTCGCGGGGTTTGGTTGGTGTCATGATGTGTGGGTTGGGGAGCGGTAGGCGATCGATATTTGTGGGTTTCGGGGTTTTCTGGTGGGGGTACGGATGGAGATTGTTTGTGGGTTGCGGAATGGGTAGGCGATCGATATTTGTGGGTTGCGAAGGTTGTTTGTGTGGGCAGAACCCGGATCTGGGGGTTCCGACCCCCAGACCCCCCGTTGAGGGGCGGGACGCCGCCCCTCAAACTCCCCTGCGTAAGGATTAAATAGTGAGTAGCGTAGCGCGCTTCGCATTAGTGCTTGGACTTTAGATGGCTAGTATTGGGCGATCGTTGGCATTGGCGATAGCCTGCCGTTAGGCGCAGACTGCGCCTGAGCACAATCGAGATCGATCGAGAGATAAATTTGTAGTTGGGTTTCGCGGGCTTCAACCCAACCTACATCTGGCTTGAAAATCCCCTCCTCGGAGCGGCGGTTTTATATCTCCTATCGGAGAGGCTTCGCCAACGGAGGTTCCCTCCGAATAAAAAAACCGACAAGACAGGGGTGCCCGTAGGGCTTCTGGTCGGGTGACCCGACCAGTGGGGTGGGTAGATCTTCGCAACTCATCCATAAAATCTCAACTTTAAAATCTCTTGTGAAATGACGGTGCATTCGATGAAAGCAGAAAATCATTTATCTCTTTGGCAACAGCATAAACTTCTTTAAAATTGTATCCAGAATAAATATTGACTTTTGATGAAACATCCTTAGCTCTAATAACTGCTTTTACAAAAGGGGTGCCAGTATCCGGATCTTTGTAATCCTCTATATCTACAGCTATCGGATTATATATTTTAATTTCAGAAGATTGTGAAAGTTGATATGTTCGATTCAAATTACACTCAACTCCCTCCAAAGAACGGAAACACGAAAAATCAGTATACCCAGTGCCAAGCCATAACACCAATAAAAATATCGACCATATTCCACAAAGGAGGAGAATGGCGATTAAATTATCCAAGAATACATTCTCTTTGTGAAATAATCCCATACTTTATGTTTGCTCGCCGATCGATCTTGCCCAGATCCGAATCACCAACAGAATCCCCATCACTAGCAGAAAAGCACATGCAGATAAAGTTTGAGTCCAAGGGATTTCGAGTACACCTTTGACGATGACTTCGCGGAGGACAGAGACAATTGCAACTTCGATCGCGACGGCAATTGAGACTCGTTGTTCTTGGAGATAAATAATCAGCAGCCGGAATAGTTCGACGAGGATCAGTACGAATAGAATATCGGCGGTGACTACTTGAAAGTTTAGGGGCGGGAGCAGCGATAGAAACATTGCCCTCAGTTGCAATACCATCACTGAAAACAAGCCGACGCACAGGGAAATGATGATGAAGTCTTGCACTGCTTCTAGCACCAGGACGACTCGATCGATCCAAATCGGTTGAGAGGTAGCGCGATCTTTGACTTGTCGTTCCATGCCATTACCTCAAATGTTAGTCAGATCCAATTTTGACATTCATCTTCACTGGACTAACATCAACAGGTAAATTCTTCATCGTCACTCCTCAAATATTGGGTGCCGCGAAGATCTACCCACCCCGCCCTACGGGCACCCCTGTCTTGATGCGCTAAACCGTCGGGGAACCCGACGAGCGCGCATCGCTCCAGGGAGGGGATTTTTCTTTTTAAAACTCACAGACAGATAAGGAAATTTCTTCTCTCTAGATTGCTGGTGGGGTTGGGCGGGTTTAAATTAGGTTTATAGCTACGTTGTAGCCAATTGTATAAACCCACCCCTACAGATCCGAACGTGCAATCCGCAATCCAAAATCCAAAATCAATAGTGGTTGCCTACTTTGCGATGGTGGACTGCTGTGAGCGAATCGGTTTTGGCTACTCGTCCGATATCCACGGTGCTGTAGACGATCCAGTGATCGTCGCCTTCCATGCGGCTGACGACTTCGCATTCTAAGTAGGCTAGCGAGTCCGCCAAGATGGGACAACCGTTGGAGGCGGGGTAAACCTTGATATTGGCAAATCGATCGGCTCCAGGCGGAAATCGTTTGAGGAAGTGTTTCATCAGGGGCTGATAGTTGCCCTCTTCTAAGATATTTAGCACGAACCGATCGCCGACGTGCATTAAGGATTCGATCGCGCGGTCTTTGGCAACTGCGATCGAGATTCCAGGCGGTTCGACACTGGCTTGGGCGACCCACGAGGCAAGCATCGCACTGGTGGCTTCGCCGCGTTTGGCGGTGATGATGTACAGTCCGCCGCTGATGCGCCCCAAGGCTTTGTCGAGATCGTTATCGAGAGATTTCATCTGCTTGATACTACGATCGCGTGTCAACCATTGTCCCAAATCCGTTCCGGCTTCCTCACAAAGCTGGTAGGTATTCTCGCTAGGACTAGTTTCGACCCGAATTGGCTCGAAGGCTTCCCGCACGCCAACTTCCCGCAATTTATTTCTTAGTAGATAGACGGATTCGTCATCGCCACCGCCAGATTCAAATAAACCGAAGGTTTGTTTGGCGTTAACTGCTGCCAAGATCGTACTTACCAACGCTTGAGTCTGAGTAGCATCTGCACCGGATTGGGGTGGCATCCCGATGACGACACCTGTGGCGATATCTACCAATTCGCGAACTTCGTGAGGGTCGGATTCGCGTAAATCGATGAGTTCGACACCTACGCCTGTTTTAGAAATCCCTTGCCCGATCGAGTTGGCAATTAAATCCCCATACCCATACTCACCAATGTAAAATATAACGGCAGTAGTAGTGGCTTTGGCCTGAGTTTGACTCCAGTCTCGATACCGTCCGACGAGTTCGGTGATGTTGTATTTTAATAATGGCCCATGTCCGGTCGCGATCGTGGCAATTGCAGGTAAATCGCCCATCCGCTTAATTGCTGCTAGTACCGATCGAGCATTTGGCCCCATCAAGCAATCATAATAAGTCTTATAATCAGCATCAAGAATCGCCAGATCGTCATCAAAGGTACGATCGTCGCAATAGTGCATCCCAAATACATCGCAAGTAAATAGAGTTTGGGTCTGATGGTCGTAAGTGAGAATCGTATCCGGCCAATGTAGATTCGGTGCCGAGACAAATTCTAATTCATGTCCCTTACCCAAGTCCAATCGATCGCCATTTTTGACCATCATCTGCTTGTAAGGTTGATGGATCAGCCCATCTAAAAACTGCATCGCCACCTTCGCACCGACGACGATAATGTTCGGATTCAGTTGCAATAAGTCCTTAATCAAACCGCTATGATCTGGCTCCGTGTGGCTGACAACCAAATAATCGATCTCCGCAGGATCGATTAGTCCTAACAAAGTATCTAAATAAATCTGACGAAACTTAGCATGTGAAGTATCGACCAACGCAATCTTTTCGCCCCGAATCAGAAAAGAATTATAAGTAGTCCCATTCTCCAACGCAAACTCGATATCAAACCGATCGCGATCCCAATCGAGCGATCGAATTGCCGTCGTATCCGCAGCAATCTCTTCAACCTGCATCGTCAGGCGTTTTTGGATTTTATCGGCTAGTACTACCATTGTAACTTACCTGTTAATTTTAAAATTATTTGGCGTATTAATCTATTGTTACACGATCTTTTTGTAAATTTTAATTAAAAAAACAATCGATCGCTTAATTCCTACTAATCAATGGTAATTCAACTTTGAGAGGAGAGGGGGAGAGGGGGAGAAGAGGGAACGGGGAGACTAAGAAATGGAAACTCATCATAAGCTAAGTGTAGGGGAGGGTTTCGTGCCCAACCCACCAAACTAAGTACTAGCCCAACCCTACCCCGTAGCCACAAAGTAAGTGCCGACCCCATACACCACTTGTTACAGATAACCTAAATACGCAGGGGAGTTTGAGGGGCGGCGTCCCGCCCCTCAACGGGGGGTCTGGGGGAAGCCTCCCCCAGATCCGGGTTCTCCTAGCACCAGAAGAACCCGAAATTACCGCTCATTTACCGTCAAAATAGCACCAACTCGATCGAATAGAATCTGAGTTACTGCGGAGATCTACCCACCCCGCCCTACGGGCACCCCTCCAAGGAGGGGACTTTCAACTTTCAACTTTCAGCTTTCAGCTTTCAACTTTCAACTTATCTCTGTCCCCATGCGTCGGACAAGGCGGAGCCGAAATCGACTTATCCAACCACCCCACCGCCTGCCCAAACCTCGCCACCGCCTCATCAGGACTATCCTTCAACAAAAACACCAACCCCGCCGCCGCCTGCTCCCGCGCCCGCGCCCGCCGATTCGACTTCAGCCGATGCCAATCAGTCTCTGCAATGCGCAGCCGCTCCGCCAGAGCTTGAGCCAGTTCTAAGGTAGTAAGATCGTCTGTAGTAGAAGACATGGGATTTATGACCTGAATTTAGGCATATTAATAATAACGCTATTCAAATTGTATCGCCGACCATGACTCAGAATGCTACCCCTGTTGATGAAACGATGGACTTCGATCGCGAAATCGCCGAACTAGAACAAGCGATCGCCACCCTCAAACAGCGTCAAGCAGAAATCGAATTAGCCGAGCGGGAGCAAGTTGTCTTAGAACGCCAGCGCAATGAATTGAAACATAAAGGCAGCAAACATCCCGACGTCAAACAAGAACTCGCCCAAATTCAATCGCGATTAGAACAACTAGATCTAATTTTAGAATCCCGACTATTAAATTTGTGGGAACCCTTTTGGCAAGCCGTGAGATTTGGCGGATTGGGGATTGCCATCGGCTGGTTTATATCTACCTGGGGAAAATAGGCTTACAACTGTATCGCTCTCCACTCGATCGGCGATCGCAATCGGACTATACTGAGATCGCGATCGGATTGAGCTAGCGTGCAAACGAGTCGAGCCAAATCAATGAAAAAACCGCGTCTGCGCAAAAAACATTTACAGCCATTTTTCGATCTGACAGACAATCCCGAAGTTCATCACGTCCCCCAGGGAATTGCCGTCGATATCACGCCCCCACCGCCGCAATTATCGCCATTCGATCGAGATGTATTACAAGTTTGCGGTAATTTAGGATCTCGCCCTGCTGCTGAAGACTTTAAAGCATTATTGAAGGCTTATCCAGAAGTACTCCAGCGGATTCAGCAGGCTGTAGATGGTGAGATATTTGTAGGGAGAAATAGCGAAACAGAATTTCTCGAAGATCTAACTGAGATCTGGTTTAAACGTGATGGCTTCGAGCATATTTTTTGTGGGAGTATCGAACGCGGACAGTTGAAAGGAATGCATTATGTCGGACGCTATCTGCAACTGCAAGAGCAAGGATTAGCAGGTAGAATGCCGAATAATCAACACCAAGAAGAAACACTCGCGGGGGTTGTTTATACGATCGGGGTAGTAGTTAAACATGGCGATAAATTATTAGCCGATCGTCGTAATGGTTACGCTTTAGTTACCGATGCCGCAGAATTATTAATTGCTGTTACCCAAGCATTTAAAAAGAAGAATCGCCCTCGATCTACTTATACTGTTGCCGTTGTCGATGTCGATTCAGGACATACTTATCCAGCAGTATTTGTTAAAGAAGATAATGCGATCGTTACTTTTTATCCCGATGTAACACCAATAGAGCCTCTTGCTTAGTCGATCGCCTCAAGATGTTATATTATCCCAAAATCCCCGACAGTCGTAATTGTCCCGACGGCAAATGTATCGCGTTTGAAAAATACGACGGTACCAATCTGCATTGGGATTGGGCGCGAGATTTTGGTTGGCACGCTTTCGGTACCAGACGCGATGTGTTTAACTTAACCGCTGCGGGTATCGGAGAGTTTCAAGTTAAACATCAACATTTAAGCGAATGTACCGCCGTCTTCGATCGCGATTGGGCCAGCGATTTAGAACGAGTTTTTCTCGATCGTCCTCAGTATCAAAATGTTCGAGAAATTAAAGTTTTCATGAAATTTTTAGGAGCTAATTCTTTCGCTGGATTGCATCGACATGAAGATCCCAAGGAACTAAGACTATTTGACGTATGGTTGGAAGAGTTTGGCTTTATTAGTCCGTTTCAATTTGTCGATGACTTCCAACATCTCTCGATCGCTAGAGTAGTTTATCGAGGTAAATTAACCGGACAATTCACCGAAGATGTGCGATCTGGTAAATACCAAGTCGATGAAGGTGTGATTTGTAAAGGCGGTACAGGCGGCCAAGATTTATGGATGGCAAAAATTAAAACAAATGCTTATTCAGCCAAACTAAAAATAGCTTTTGCCGATCGGAGGGAAGATTATTGGGAGTAAATACATATTTTAAGCCGAAGGCGATGTCAGTGAGATTTAAACCAAAAAATTACTATTAAAGATTTAGCACATCAGCAGTTTTCCAAATTATTTTGCTTGCAAGTCAAAGATACACATACATATATCACAGTATCGACTGAAGATAGTAGCAAGTATAAAGATGAAAAAATCCTCCCTAACCTATGAAAGTTAGAGAGGATATTTAAGCTTTATACTACTCTAAAAGGTTAGAGTAACTTATCGACATTCTTGGCAGTTTCAAAGAAGTGAGCGACATTTTCTTCGGGTACTGTGGGTAAGACACCATGGCCGAGATTCATGATATGTCCGGTTTTGCCAGCCTTCCGGACAGTATCGACGATCCGATCGCGGATGAAATCTTTAGAACCATACAATGCACAAGGGTCCATATTACCTTGCACGCCCAGATGAGTCCCGATCCGTTGGCGTCCGACTGCCATGTCCACCGTCCAATCGAGGCTGACGATATCGACACCAGATTTACCCATTAGTTCTAATACGCCAGAGCTACCGCTGATGTAGAGGATTAGGGGCGTATCGGGGTGAGTTTCCTTGACTTGGCGGACGACGCGTTGCTGATAGGGGAGGGCGAAGGTTTCGTAGTCTTGGGGGCTGAGTTGTCCCGCCCAGGAATCGAACATTTGGACGACTTGAGCACCACAATCGATTTGATAGCGGACGTAGACGGCGATCGCGTCAGCGATTTTAGCGAGTAAACTATGGAGCATCTGGGGTTCGCGGAATGCCATCCCTTTGATGTTGGCATAGTCTTTAGAGCTTTTGCCTTCGATCGCGTATGCTGCTAGCGTCCAGGGTGCGCCGACGAACCCCAAGACTGTAGATTTATTCCCCACTTCGCGGCGTAAGGTGCCTAAGATTTCTTTAATAAAGGGCAGCGACTCTTCGGGATTTAGGGGATGGAGGGCGTCAATTTGTGCTTGAGAGCGGATTGCTGGTTCGATAATCGGCCCCCGACTTTCGATGATATCGAAGGGGATGCCGACGCCTGGGAGAGGCGTGAGGATGTCTGAGAACATGATGACGCCATCCGGCTCGAAAGCGCGCCAGGGTTGGAGGGAAATTTCGATCGCCAGTTCGGGTTTTTCGGATCGATCGCGGAATGAAGGATATTTATCGCGTAAATCCCGATAGACTTTCATATAGCGTCCCGCTTGGCGCATCATCCAGACTGGCGGACGATCGAGTGTGGCACCTTTGGCGGCGCGCAATAATAGTGGTTCTTGACCGATTTCTGTCATTTTTTAATTTATGGTTATTTTATATAGCGTGGCCAGTAGCAAGCGCGGATAAAACCCGCTCCTACCCTATATCCACAAGCATAGCTCGAAAGACATAACCTCCAGAATAGCAAACTAGCTACCCCTTTGTGTTAGAAGCTGTTGCCAATCTTGACGATCGATCCTCATTGGCTCGATCCGATCTCCTTTGCCAGCAATACCCTAGTAATTGCGTCTGAATGACTAGCATTGAGATGTAGTGGTTTCGATTTTCGTCTGACTTTCAAGTTCCATATCGCCACAATTGCCGCATAGATCGACCATCCCTACACAGTTTGACACTCACTTAGCTCCGACGGAGATCGTAATAATTGAACCGATCGACAATAAATTTCAGCTAAATAGCTGATGACACCACAACCTGCTACAATTACTCGTGCTACGAAAATTTGGCTAGAGAAAATATTTTTCACTAATCGAAGTCTCCGATCTCATAAAGTGTTAGCGAACTTATGCTGATGGGTATGCTATGGCTATCGATCTTCTATCTGTATCGCTCCTCTATCTATTTAGGTGCTATGAAAATGGTTATAAATAATCTATCAGCAAGTGCTCAAAAATGCCCCAAATGTGGAACCGATCGAGTCGGTCGCGCTCACCGGAATAAATTCGATCGACTTTTATCACTAATAAATATTTATCCCTATCGTTGTCGTCAGCTTGCCTGCAAAAGTCGTTTTTACCGTTTCGGTAGAAGTACTTAAACTGCAATTCGATTTTTGATAAGTAGGTAGGTGCTGTAAAACACAGCTATGTAAACGATTGTAAATCCCTCAAGCGGTTGATTGACATCGATCGATAGCAATTTACATTCTGTTATATAGTTAACTTTAATCCTGCCTACCTACTTAGTAGCAGTTAAACTGTTAGATATTAATGGCGATATATAACCTCTTCATCATCGCCAGATTTCTACTTCCAAATTTTCATGCTATGCAATGAAGCGGTAACCATCAATCTCAGAATCGTGGAATTAAAAACTACTCCCTAGCCATTTTCTTCGGGACTGAGCAATCCGATTCCACCCGCTATTTAATTTGGTGAAAATTGCCGCGCCACCGCAAAGATCGCTTAAAGAATGGGATGGCAAGATCGATCTTGCCGTCCCATTTTCAATATCTACGGTTTTTTCATGCCCATACCAGATTTTTTCATGCTCATACCAGGTTTTTTCATGCTCATACCAGGTTTTTTCATCCGCATACCAGGCTTTTTCATGCCTTTAGCAGACTTTTTCATGCCTTTAACATGATTGTTAGCAATTTTCGGAGCAGATGCGTTGGCTTGGCCAGGATCTGAGAGCGATGTAGTAGAATCTAAAGCCGTAGCTTGGAGTGAAGTCATTCCAGCCATAGCGATGGCTACACCAGTCACGATCGAGCAGACTCGGGGAAAGAAAGCTAATTTCATAAGGATGTACTGAATTTGGAGATAAGTCTATCAGACTACACGTACTCAACATCTATTTGGATTCATTTTGTTTTATATTGGCGGGGAGCGGGGAGTTGCGGCTCGCAACCGGGATGTTGCGCGTTAAGACAAGATAGGGAGTTGGGAAAAGAGCATTGTTCTTTTACCCATTACCCATTACTTACTATCCATTACCCATCCACTCATCCCCTTCCCTAAATATCCAAACCTTGCACCCGCACGCCTTCTGGATGTTCGATCGAGAATTGATAGTTAATTTCTGTTTTTTGATTGACTGGAAGATCGAGTTCCCACACCAATCGCCCTAATTCTCCTGGTTGAATCTGCGGCGAGATTTTGAGTATTTTTACTTTAATTTGTTCGGTGCGGCTGTGGGGAATTAGATCGCTAATTTGGATATGAGTAAGCGTGTTGAGTAAATTAGTCACACTGAGCCGATAAGCATATGTAATCCGGCGATTGCCAGCCAGGAAAGTTTTATCGACTTGGCGTTCGCTCAACTCTCGATCGATTTTAAGTCCTTCATCAATGCCTAAGTTGAGTTTGAATTCTTGTCCCGGAGCGGTATTTTCTAAATTGCTGGTACCGACAAACACATCATCTCGGAAAATATTCGCCTTACCTGGTAATAATGTCGCACCGTCGGCGCGATTTTTGGCTTTAGCTTGTAAGTACGCAAAACTCACCAATCTCGGCATGGCAATATACTCGAATTGACACGGAAAATTATCGTTAAAAATCGTCACTTTGTGCGGATTGCCATCGCTGGGAATATTGCCACCACCGCCGAGTTGAAATGTCACCACGCTCCCCTGTTGAGATACCTCCGCGACGACAGTTTCGGCTAAATAGATCGGTTCTTCAGTTCGCTCGAAAGCAGACATTGTTGCCATCATCGGTGCAGGCGCAGCCGCTGAGATTTCCATCATGTCTGCTGATTTGGATGCGATACTTCTTTGGCGCATCATTATCGGTGCGGGGATGTCGATATACCAAGGGTCTAATTTTGGCGGTAGAGTACCCAATCCTGGTTTGGCGGTAGAGAGAATCAGACTGACATTCGTCCAGTCTTCGCCTGTGGTTTGGACGATTTCGGCCAGATAATTAAGTTGAATGGTTTTACTGGTACTTTGGACGCGCAGATCGTAAAGTGGCGTCCAATGCGCGCGAGCGACTACGTAGCTCAATTCTAGTTGAAAGTCGCCAGCTCCAGCAGGCTCAACGGAGATCGTCACTTCGTAACTCTCTTTGCTATAAGGTGTCTCGACTTCCTCTAGTTGGAGTCGCAGGCTCTGAAGCTGCTTGTCAATTTGTTGCTGCTGCTGGCGCAAATCTTCCCCTGCAACGGCGTATTCGGTGGTTTTAGTCCCTATGAAGTCCAGGAAGTTTTGGGTGTCTTCTAGCCCGATTTGCTGGCGTGCCAGACTGCGAGAGAATGATTCTTGAGTTTTCTCACGCAAGCCTTGGATGAAGTTGGATTGGAGCTTGAGAGTATCGATTTGCGATTGAATGCGACGTTTGTCGGCTCCTAACCTATCGATTTGAGCTGTGAGTTGGGCGATGCGATCGGCGACGGGTTCGGTGGTATATTGGCGATCGGTAGTGACGCCTTGAATTTTGACGCCCACGCTACCTTTACCACTAACGCGAATGGATTCCGGATCGAGGGTAGTGGGTAAGTTGCTCACCGTCAATTCGCGCTCTGTGCCCATCAAACTAATTTGCCCTTGACGATTGACTAAAGCGCGATCTGTATATACGGTTACGGCCACAATTTGGGTATCGAGGAGATTTTGGTTATTAATCATTAGCGGCACATTAATGGTAATTTCAGCAATATCTTTGGGCTTGATATAATTAAAAGGTAAAAATCACCCAAATCGATCGTCGCGCTCGTTCTATCTCGCCACAGGCGGGGCTACTCGTAACGATCGACGTCGAAACCCTCCAATAGACTAGGATGGGATCTAAATCAACTCACAAGTAAAGCTGTTTACCGTCACAAATAAATGGTGAAAAGTTCCAGTCCTAAATTTATGCACGGAGATAGTAGCTTGGCCGATCTGACGATGACATCGTTAGATTCACTTACCAGTATCGCCGCCGAACGCCAAACGATCGAACAATTATTGTCGATCGGGACTGCACTATCCGATTGTCTCAATTTAACAGAATTACTCGACTTAATTTTGTCTAAAAGTCGGGAAATTACTTGTAGCGATGCGGGGAGTGTCTATTCGATCGATCGCACTCATGGCGAGCCAAAGTTAATTTTTAAAGCCGCGCAGAATGACTCGCGCCCCAATATTTCTTTTCAGTCGGCGAGTCTCCCCCTGAATCTAGAAAGTTTGGCGGGATATGTGGCAATTACGGGGGAAAGTCTAAATATTCCCGATGCTTATGCACTGGGTAATAACGTTCCTTATAAATTCGATCGCCATTTCGATCTTGAGTTTGATTATCGCACGGTGTCGGTGCTGGTGATCCCGATGCAAAATCGCGAAGGCGAGACAATTGGGGTATTGCAATTGATCGATCGTAAGCTCAAAGCAGATATCCAAATTACGCCAGAAAATGCGCTCTGTGTAACGCAACCCTATTCTAATTGGGAACAGCAAATCATTCGCTCGTTAGCTTCCCAAGCGGCAATTTCGATCGAGCGCAATCATCTGTTAGAGAGTATCGAGGAGTTATTTGCCGGATTTATTACTGCCTCGGTACAAGTCATCGAAAGCCGCGATCCGAGTACCGCCGGACATTCCGAGCGCGTCGCCAAATTGAGCGTGCGGCTGAGTCAGGAAGTCAATAGTGTCGAATCGGGAATCCTCGCCGCGATCCGTTTTAACGATCGCCAGATTCAAGAAATCCGCTATGCATCTCTCCTTCACGACTTTGGTAAAATTAGCATTCCTGAAGCGATCGTCCAAAAAGGTAAAAAACTTTATCCCCACCAACTCACCGAACTCAGTCACCGCTTCAATCTGCTCCGCCGCACTTGGGAATTAGAATTTGCCGAACGAAAGTTCACCTACTTATTAAATCCGCCGCTAGAGTATCGCCATCAGACAGGTGATAATTGTCTCCATTGCCACCACTTACAACAATTAGATCTCGAATTGCAAGCCAAACTCGATCGCTTGCAATCTTATTGGGAATTAGTCAATAAACTCAATCAACCCGATGTCGTACTGACGATCGAATTTGCCGAAAAATTAGATACGATCGTAACAGATCTTCAGCAACTAGCCCAATATACTTACCGCGATCTCGACGGTAATTTACAACCCTTACTTACCCCCGCCGAAATCGAACAACTGTTAATTCCCAGAGGTTCGCTCACCGCCGCCGAACGCTCGATCGTGGAATCTCATGTCAGCCACACTTACGATTTTCTGTGCAAAATTCCCTGGACGAAACATCTTCAAGATGTACCCAAAATTGCAGGTTCCCACCACGAAAAGTTAGATGGTAGCGGTTATCCCAGAAGGTTGACGGCGATCGATATTCCCATCCAATCGCAAATCATGACGATCGCCGATATTTATGATGCTTTAACGGCTAGCGATCGACCATACAAACCGCGTTTATCACTCGATCGAACCTTAGCTATTTTGCATCAAGAAGCCACCGCAGGCAAGCTCGAAAGTAATCTTTTAGAGCTATTCGAGCAACGTCAAGTTTACTCGGTGTTAAGCGACATAAATCCTGCTTGAGAATAATTCCAGATCTTTAAAATACACGATCTCATGAGCGATTGGATAAAAGTCAAAGGTTGGATCGAAAAAGGGTATGGTGTCGCATCGGGACAAGCCCAAAATCCGCGCTTTCCACAAGGAACGATCGAAATGCAAAAGCCATTCTTTCGCGGTCGAGGGCTGGATCTGAGTGCATATTTTCCAGGTACGATTAATCTATCGATCGCTCCATGCAAGTATAAAATTAAACAGGCTAAATATACATTTAAACAGGTGAAATGGTCGCCAAACGACCCAGCCGAAGACTTTTCATTTTTTGATTGCCAGATCGTACTAGAAGTCGATCGGGTAGTAAATGGATTAATTTACTATCCACATCCCGAAACAAAGCCAGAACACTTTCAACCACCAGATATTCTAGAAATTATCGCACCTTTTATTAGCAATTTAGAATACGAAAACGAACTAGTTATTGCCGTTAATAGTCAGCAGATAAATATTGAATACTAGATATTAAAGCGATAGTCTACAGTCTAAAAATTTGGCTCTCAATCCGAGCGTTAAATCAAGAAACTTCCTGCGAAAGTCAGAGGATAGGGGATAGGGAATAGTTATATCCAGCACGTTCGGCTAATTCTAGGTCGTCGATTGTAGTTACATACTTAGATGCCAATCTCGAAGATTGTGATTGAATATACATCGAAATACTGTGAAATTTGGTATACTTAAAATTAATAAATACCAATACTCAGGTTTCTACCAGTCGCTCTGTTACTTTAATCTGTGAGTGAAAGTATGGAAATTAGGTAATTGGGTTTAATTAAATCTAAAAGAGCGACCGTGCATAATAAAGCTGCCGTAACTGGGCTGCTCATATTTCAGTCCAGCTTTGCATAGATTTTGTCTTTAATTTCACCTAGTTACAATCGAGAGATCGATTTCAAAATTTAAATTATTAGTGTCATGACATCTTCGATCGGTAACAAAGATTTATTTGCTAGCGTCGAGTTTTCGACTTGGATCGAAATCGAACATATATTTGCAGAAGAGAAATATATGATTCAAAAATATCTTCAGCCACACCTAAAAACAGTTGAAGCAGGTACCAATGGCGGTAGAATCCTGCTGAATATGAAAGAAATGGGATTTACAGCTCTAGCTGGATTCGATAACGTTCCAGAATTAATCGAGGCAGCGATCGCTAGAAATCCCGAGCGAGATATTGATTTTCAAGTTCAAGATGCGGTGAAATTATCTTATCCAGACGATAGCTTCGACCAAATTCTTTATTTACAACAGATTCTGTGTTTGCTCGAATCTGAAGATAGACTCAAAGCAATGCAAGAATCTTTGCGAATTCTTAAGCCAGGGGGAATCGGCTTATTTTCATTCCTGAATTTTGAGTCGCGCAGCTCGCAGTTCCCATTTTCAATATATATAGCCTATCTCAAAGCATTACGAAAATTGAGGGGCAACGCTTTGAGTATTCAATATTTACCGTGGATCGTGCTCGGTGGTAAATTTAATTTTGAATCGACACTGCTAGATCGATCGCCTCATGTATATTGGTATCGAATCTCAGAAGCCTATGCCGAATTAAAATCTGTCGGGTTTAAGATTGTCGGTATTGGCACTATCCCCCAAATTCTGGCAGGCGATCTAAAAACTACCGATCGCGAATTATTAACCGAACAGACTTCTGGTACATTGTACATTGCCGTCCAGAAGCCATAACCCTTCGGCTCATCTTGAGTTTTTCTCGATCGGTTGCTGCGCTGGTCAAAGATTCGGGTACTGCTTGAGTAGTATATTCTCGATCGGGAATCACCTAACTTGCCAAACAGCGATCGCAACGACCGCACCGCCAATTACTTTGCGCTGGCTTCGCACCAAAAGCAGTAAGTAAATATTTCCAGCGACAGCCAGACTCAGTAATATAAGTCGGAACTTCGCGAAAAAGTTGCTGGTGTTGCGATCGCAACAACTTCCAATCGGGTGACTTCCCAGTTATGGTGCGACGATATTTAAATGGTGTTTCCCAGGCTAGCTCGCCGACACTATGCAATAGAGATAAAGCAACTGCACTTTTTGGAAATTGCCGCTCGATCTGCTGTATGTCACCACTAGCTGGGAGTTTTTTTGCCATGGCCGTTGCAAGATTGTAATATCGATCGACACTTTCAGTAAAAAATCTGTTGCGCTGGCGGTCTTCTGGATACAATAAACCTGTTGATTCGCACGCTAATAATAATGCCTCAGATGGCTGGCCATCTCGTCCGGCTCGACCGATTTCCTGAATATATTCAGCTAATAATACTGGCGGATGAAAATGAGCGATCCACCGCACATTTGCTTTATTAATCCCCATCCCAAACGCACAGGTACAGACCACGTATTGTAATTTTCCACTCAACCAGTCGCCCTCGAGCCGCCGTCGCGCTTGGGGACTCAAACCCGCATGATAAGCTGCTGTGGTATCACCGCGCGCTGCTAACCATGCGGCCAATTCTGCACTCGTGTCGCGAGTTCTCACATAGATTAATCCAGATTGCTGTGGATATTTGTCGATAAACCTAATTAACCGATGTTTGCGTCCGCTCGGCGTCCAAATTTGGTTGACTGATAAGTGCAGATTTGGGCGGTAAGGAGTGAGCAAAAATTTTGCTGGCTTGTCGAGTTGCAGTACTCGTTCGATTGTCTGCTGCGATCGGGGGTCAGCAGTCGCTGTAAAGGCCGCGATCGAGATTTTAGTGCCTAGTGGCTTAGATTGAATTAAGGTGGCGCGAATCGCCCCCAATCGTCGATAGGTGGGACGAAATGTTTCGCCCCAATGTACCAGACAATGAGCTTCATCGATAACGAGTCGATCGATCTTCAGTTCGGGATCGCATAATTTCTCCCACACTGGTGTCGAAAGTAGGGTTTCTGGGGAGAGATATAGCAGTTTCAATTGGTGCGAGGCTAGGCGTCGTAGTGTTTGGCTCCGCTCGGATGTCGGAATCTCGCTATGTAGCAATCCCGCTGCTACTCCTTTGACGATTAATTCCTGCACTTGATTTTCCATCAAGGCAACTAGGGGCGAAATTACCAACGTCACGCCCTCGCTCAATAAAGCTGGTAGCTGAAAGCACAAAGATTTCCCCCCACCAGTCGGCATCACAATCAGTGCATCCCGCTGTTGGAGCAAACAGTCAATTATTTCTCCTTGAGGGGTTCTGAGTCGATCGTAGCCCCAAACCTGTTGCAATTTGGCGTGAATTCGATCCATTCGTAAAAAAATTAGGGGCAAATCCTGAAATGCCCCTACATCTTACCTCTATTTAGGTTTTAGGCTTTAGGCATTAGGTTTGAGGGCGTAAGAAGGATACAGCCGTTCTCTGAATACCTAATACCTGACATCTAACCCCTTCGCTCATTGTGTGACTTATGGGATAACTTGGCACAGTCGTCAACCATAAATTGGCTTTTTAATAACGAAAACACGTCGTTTCAGGCGATCGCTCGCGATAAGTTGTAAACCATAACTTGGCAGTAAGTACCTAAATTCAATCATAATAAGGCAATGAGTTCTTTTTGAGAATTGTGTGCTAACATCGCTAAAAATGGCAATTTTCAAGAACTCTCAGCCAAGATATGGTTGACTCCAAGGAGTATTCAACTTGAACCCAAGAGAATTTGAACGATGGTGTCAGACACTGAACTTGCCACCAGCAGCCATCGAAGCGATCGCTAAGATCCGGTCGGCTCCCCCAAGCCGTCGCGTCCAAGGACGAGCCTCTAATGTCAGCGGTACCTACCCTTCCCAAAAAATGGGGTTGACCATCCAATTTGAAAGCCACAAGGTAGAATTGTGGGCGATCTACTTGATGGAACACGACCCAACTGTTCTAGAGTTTTACGACCAACCATCCTGCTTTAAAATTCAATACACCAACAAATCTGGACGCAAGATCGGTCACTATCACACGCCAGACTTCTTTGTCCTGGGCACCAAATCAGCCGCCTGGGTGGAATGGAAAACCGAAGCCGAACTGGAGAAACTGAGTGAAAAATATCCCACTCGTTATCTCCAAGCCGCAGATGGCTCGTGGCGATGCCCGCCTGGAGAGGCTTATGCTTCTCCATTGGGTCTTGAATATCACGTTCGCACTGATGCCTCATTAGACCCCATCTATATCCAGAACTTAATCTTCCTAGAGGATTACCTCGGATTTAAGACAGACAGTAATCCGTCGATTCAAGCACTGGTCAAAGAGAGAGTTAAAACAGCACCAGGCATCACTTTAGCCGCTCTGTTGGCATCCTCACCCCAAATCAGTGCCAATGATGTCTATGTGATGATAGTCCTCGACCAACTCTACATCGCACTCTTAGATGTGCCGCTCGTACAGCACGAACGAGTACGGCTATATCCAGACCGCCAGACTTATGACACTTATCGAGAAAGTTCTCAACACCAAAAAGATCTAACTATTGCTGACACTGCACCACCGACATTAGTTGCCAACACTCGTCTGCGCTGGGATGGCAGACTCTGGACATTAGTTAATCTGGGAGAGACAACCACTACCCTACTACCAGAAATCGGACAGCCACTGCAAATATCTTCCGCATTCTTTTACCAACTTCTCGACGGCGGAGCAATTAACTTTCCTGAAACAGAAGGAGCGACGAATCCAGCAGTAATAGCATTGATGGAGGGAGCATCCCCAAGCGATCTGAGAACAGCTAACCAACGGTTTGGGGCAGTCATGGCAGAGCGAGAGCAAGGAGCCGCAGGGCAGAGCGATGTCTCCAAACGGACTCTGTACCGATGGTTGAAGCAGTTGAAAGAGGCAGAACTTAAATACGGTTGCGGCTATGTCGGATTGCTACCCAAAACGCAAGCACGGGGGAACCGGACAACCAAAGCCCCAAACGTATCGAGTGAATTACTCAACACCTTTATTACCGGGCAGTTTGAAACCCCCACCCAAGCACCCGCCGCTTCAGTCTATCGAGCATACCAACGAGCTTGCGAACAGCAGGGCATTCCCTCACTGTCGCGGTGTACTTTTTACGCTCGTCTCCAACAACGACCGATTCACGAGCAGACTGAAAAGCGCAAAGGCTCTAAAGCTGCCTATCGCCACCAACCTTGGTATTGGGAACTAACTTACAGTACCCCTCGCCACGGCGACCGCCCCCTGGGTATCGTTCATATCGACCACACTCAACTCGATCTAGAATTGCGTTCTGCGACAACAGGAAGATTGCTGGGAAGACCTTGGCTGACCTTAATGGTAGATGCCTATTCACGCCGCATCCTCACCATTTATCTGACCTTCGACCCACCCAGTTACCGTTCCTGCATGATGGCGATTCGCATCTGCGTTCAACGCTTCGGTCGCTTCCCGCAAGCCATCGTGGTCGATGGTGGGAAAGAGTTTCACAGCGTCTATTTTGACACCTTACTCGCGCGTTATCACTGTACCAAAAAGACTCGTCCTGGAGCCAAACCCCGCTTTGGTAGTGTAATCGAGCGACTGTTTGGGACTACCAATACCCAGTTAATCTTCAACTTGTCAGGCAACACCCAAGCGACCAAACAAGTGCGAGAAATTACCAAGGCAGTTAACCCCAAACAACATGCCCTGTGGACATTGGGCGATTTGTACGCCTATTTGGTTGAGTATGCCTATGTTGTTTACGACCAAAACGAACACCCAGCCTTATCGATGTCACCCCAGAGTGCTTACGAGCAGGGAGAAATGAACGCAGGGGAACGACTGCATCGGCGGATTGCTTATGATGAAGATTTTATCCTCGCCACTCACCCCAGTCCGCGTTCGGGACAGGCTTTAGTTCAACCTGGAAAGGGGATTAAATTGAATTACCTCTACTATTGGAGCGATGCGTTCCGCCATCCTGAAGTCGAACGCACGAAAGTCTCAGTGCGTTACGACCCCTTCGATTTAGGCGTGGCTTATGCTTACGTTCAAGGGCGATGGGTTAAGTGCATTTCTCAGTATTACAGCATTTTCTCAGGACGCAGCGAACGAGAACTGCTGTTAGCTTCGCTCGAAATCAAGCAACAAGCCAAACTCACTCAGACGAACACTACTATTTCGGCTAAACGTCTAGCTGATTTCCTTAGTAATGTCACCGCTCATGAGGCTTTGATGCTGCAACGCTTGCGGGATTTGGAGGGGCAAAATGTCCTCAATACACTCGGACAAAGAGCGTCGTCTGCTCCACAGAGCCAGCCCCAGCCACAAACAGAACCACTCGCTCCTAATAGTCTTCAAACCCTTGCTCCCACTCAACCTAGTCCAGCCTTAGTCTTAGATCTGTCCCAAATCCCGTTGTTTGAGGAGTACCGTTAATGAAGGATGTTGTGACTGTCGATCTGACGCTGGAATTAACATCCAAGCTGAATCACTTTAAAGAGTATGCTGTGTCACATCCTCAACTACTCCAGGTAGATAAGGTATTGATGCAAGCCATTCAAGAACCCGCTGGATTTGCTCATGTGCTGATTTATGGGCCTTCTGGGGTGGGTAAAACGACGATGATTCGTCAAATTTCCCGACGGTTAAATGAGATCTCAAATGAGATCCCACCAGCGGTTGTTACAGACCGCTCCAGCTATAGTAATGGTGGGGTTGCGCCAGTACCCTTATTGCTGCTGGAAACACGTCCACCGGATGGTGGAGCCTTCAACCGAGCAGATTACTACCGCACTGCTCTAAAACTGTTGGGTGAACCCTTCTACGAACGCCGTCTGTTGGTCGATATCGATACCGAACAAACGATTGAGAAGAAAGGCCGTGGACGGAGTAAAGCTACCCAGTTTAATGATTCTCCCGAACTGCGTCATGCGCTCGAAGCAGCGATGGCGAAACGGGGCGTAAGAGCTGTGATTCTCGATGAAGCCCAACATCTGATGAAGGTTGGCAGTGGCGCGAGTGGTGGTAAGTTACTCGACCAATTGGACTGGATTAAGTCGATGACGAATGTGACTGGGGTGCTGCACATTCTGATTGGCACTTACGAGCTGTTGAACTTTCGCAATTTAAGCGGGCAGGCATCGCGGCGGGGGCTGGATCTGCATTTTCCGCGTTATCTGTTTCAACACGAGCAAGACCGTCAGGATTTTCAAGGGGTGTTATTGGCACTGCTCAAGCAAGTTCCACTCACGACTGATATCCCTGCTTTGATGCAGCATTGGTTCTATTTTTACGAACGGTCGATTGGTTGTATTGGTGTACTCAAGGACTGGCTGATTCGGGCGGTGGCGGCAGCTATCCGCGAGGGGAGTGACACTTTGACTCAAGGGCGATTAGAGGAACATGCGTTGTCTTTGTCTCAATGCGAACGGATGGCTCTGGATGCGATTGAGGGCGAACAAAAGCTGGGCTATGCGGAAAGTCGGCGCGACCATTTATGGCGGTTGTTGCAATCTGGGATGACCTCAACGACTGTGCCTACCACTGTTGTCTCCACAACAGTGGCTGTCGAGGATGCTCCGCCACCTGCCAAAAAGCCAAGGAAAAAGCGTTCCACTTCGTCAACTACTGAGTCAGTGACTGCATCTGTCGAGACTTTCGAGACTATCGTTGAACCTGTCCCGCCTAAGAAAAGAAGGAGTAAAAAGGCTGTCACTACGCCAGCGCCAGTCCCAGATCCAGTCCCAGAAACTTTGAATGTCACAACCAACGATCTGGCAGTAGATCTGCTTGGGGCTGAAATTCCGCTTCCTGTAGCCGAACCAGCTAAGAAAAAAAACTCAAGGCGTGTCGGACAGCGCAATCCACAGCGAGATCCAGTTGGCTGAGATGATTGGGGGGTGGACTACTGCTACTAAGATTTTCAAAGGCAGGTACTTGTGCTTGTCAAGCATAAGTTGTCATTTTCCGCCAAGTTATGCCAGAAGTCACACATTGATTGGTTAGTAGCTCTAATCGATCGCGATCGGATAACTTCCAGACCTTGCCATCGAGAGCCATCTGTTCGATTAATGTAGCCAGACGCAAGGCTTTAAGTGCCTGTTCGCCCCCGACGGACGGTTCGCTCCCGCACCTAACACAGTTGACAAAATGCTCTAATTCGGCATATAACGGCTCGACATTTTTGACATAAACTTTTTCGATCAGTCCATCCTGACGGTATAAACCTTGGTGATACTCATTGAGCAGATCCGCATTATGACGGTGGATCGAGATTTCATTGCTGAGGAAGTTTGCTTCTGTCAAGGATTGACGACAATGAGCGGCGATAGTCCGCGTCTTGCGGTGGGTGACTTTACTAGCAGTCAGGGTGGCGACGACACCATTAGCAAAACCGAGTGTTGCGGTTACATAGTCTAAATATTTGGACTCAGCACAACGACTACCACTAGCAGTCAAGCCGACAACAGGCGCACCAGCCAGTTCTAGCAATAAATCGATGTCGTGAATCATCAAATCGAGGACGACAGAGACATCATTGGCGCGATTGGAGTAAGGACTCATCCGGTGCGCTTCTAGAGCCAAAACTTTCTCGGTTTTGAGGACTTGACTGAGTTCTTGGAAAACGGGGTTGAAGCGTTCGATATGTCCGACTTGGAGGATACACTGAGACTCAGCCGCTGCATTCACTAAAGCTTCTGCTTCTTCGATCGTTGCCGCGATCGGTTTTTCGATTAAAACGTGAATTCCCGCTTGCAAACAAGCAATCCCCACTTCGTAGTGCAGCCTTGTCGGGACGGCAATACAAACGGCGTCTACCTGAGAGAGTAGTTCGCGATAGTCTTCATAAAATCTAGCCTTATACTTACTCGCTGCTTCCAAGCCGTGTTCGACATTGACATCAGCGATGCCAACCAGTTTGACGTTTTTGAGTAGGCTCAACACCCTGGCGTGGTGTTGTCCCATATTACCGATCCCAATAAGTCCTACTTTTAGGGGCTGGGGCGAACCCGACTGACTTTGTGTGTCTAACTGTCTGGTTGACATGCTATTTTTCACTCTAAAATGTACTCCTCCACCACGCATTAATTATCAATTGTCACTTACTTGGGTCGCTCTCGTTGGCACAGCCGCTGTCTTGACTCGCTTCCATGGTCGGGAGCGGTGCAGTGTGGGCGGGTTTGTCTTGTCTCGCATAATCCGGGAGGAAACATCCCGGCTGCGAGCCGCTCCCGCCCATACAACTGCAACAAGAGAAACCCGACCGGAGCGAGTCGCTCCTGTGGAGAATCGATCTACGCTCAACCGAGTAGTTGTCATCAATAATCGATCGCTGTTTTATCTATCTAGAACAATCCCGATACTATCACAGCATCTTAATTGTAAAGAACAGAAAAGTTTTGTTTATGTTCCTAAAGGGAAATTTTTTAGGTTTTAGGTTTTAAGTTTTAGGTTTTAGGCTTAAGGTTTTAGGTTTGAGGTTTGAGGCTTGGAACTGCGTTCCAATCTTACCCATCCACCTATCCATCCACCCATCCATTCTCCACTAACAGGAAAAGTTAAAATAGAAAACCATTTATCCTTTATATCGTTGTGAAAGCAGTTATTCTCCTCTCAGGTGGTTTAGATTCTTCGACGGTGTTGTACTTAGCCAAGAGTGAGGGTTATAGCTGTTATGCCCTCTCTTTTGATTATCAACAACGTCATCGGCGCGAACTTGAAGCTGCGAATGCGATCGCGAGTGCTGCTGGGGTAGTCGCCCATCAAGTCGTGAGCTTCGATCTCCGTTTGTGGGGAGGTTCGGCACTCACAGACGATCGGATCGCACTGCCACAAGAACGAAATCTCGCTCAAATGTCAGAATCTATTCCCGTGACGTATGTTCCCGCACGCAACACGATTTTTTTGAGTTTCGCGCTCGCATATGCCGAAGCGATCGAGGCTAGTCGAGTTTACATTGGTGTCAATGCTCTCGATTATTCGGGCTATCCAGATTGTCGCCCCGATTATATCGATGCGATGCGCTCTGTGTTTCGATTGGGCACCAAGCAAGGTAGAGAAGGCGATCCGATCGAAATCGTCACCCCATTAATCGATCTCAAAAAAACTGAAATTATCCAGCTCGGCGATCGATTGGGCGTACCCTGGGCACAAACTTGGTCTTGCTACTCAGGCGATCGAGTCCCCTGCGGGACTTGCGACTCCTGCCGCTTGCGGTTAGCAGCTTTTGAAGAGCTAGGGATGGTAGATCCGGGGAGATAGTCGATAGTCAATCGTGAATCGTTTCAACTATCTCCCAAACCCTAAAGCCTTAAGCCTAAACCCTAAAGCCTAAACCCTAAAGCCTAAAGCCTAAACCCTAAACCCTAAAGCCTAAAGCCTAAACCCTAAAGCCTAAAGCCTAAACCCTAAAGCCTAAAGCCTAAAGCCTAAAGCCTAAAGCCTAAAGCCTAAACCCTAAAGCCTAAACCCTAAACCCTAAACCCTAAAGCCTAAACCCTAAACCCTAAAGCCTAAACCCTAAAGCCTAAACCCTAAAGCCTAGCCTCCTCTCCGCATCCTTACCCGCACCCGATCGATCCTCGGCCCGATGGTCGAAACAATCGTCAGAATCCAATCTCCGTACTCTAAGGATTCCCCGATCTGGGGGAAATGTTGCAATTTGTTAAGCAAAAATCCCGCTAGAGTTTGATAATCATCGGCTAAGGGAAGAGCGAGCTTGAGTTGAGTGTTGAGATCTTCGAGATTGATTTGAGCTTGGACGAGAAATGTCCCGTCCGAGAGCTTCTGAATTAATTGAGTGGGTCGCTCGGAGGTGACTTTCATGCCGATCATCTCCTCGATCGCATCTTGACGGGTAATTAAACCAGCAGTATTACCAAATTCATCAACCACGATCGTCATGTGAGTGTCGGAGAGCTGCATCTGTTGGAGAACCACGCTTACGGGTGTAGATTCGGCAACAAATTCTACTGGTTTAATCCATTTGGCAATCGAAATTTGTCCGGCTGGTTTGCCTTGAGTAAGTAAGGTCCCAAAATCTTTAAAAGCAACGATACCGACAATTTTATTGAGCGATGTATCGGTGACGGGATAGCGGGAATAGCCAGTTGTCGCTACTTTAATCAGCAGTGTTTGACAACTGGCTGTTTTTGGTACGGTGACGATCTGGGTACAGGGTATCATCACATCAGAGGCGATCTTGTTGGCAAATTCGAGGACTTTAGTTAAAACTTCGCGTTGTTCGAGTGCTAGTCCGCTGGATTCGCGTTCTGTGGAGACGATTGCTTGTAACTCTTTAAATGTCACCCGATCGCGACTATCGTACCGCTCTTTGATGCCGACTAATCGCAAACACAGTTTGGTGGATCGATCGAGTACCCAAATCAGCGGACTAAAAATCCGCGCGATCGCAAGGCTCGGCGCACCCAACACGCGGGCGATTTGTTCGGCATAAATCAACGCGATCGATTTGGGAATCAGTTCCCCAAAGACAATCTGGAGATATGCCAACAGGATGAAGGTAATCGGAATCGCCAGCGAATGCGCCAGTGGGATATTTTCTAAATACTGCATCAAAATTTGGACGATCGCGCGTTCGCCAATCCAGCCAAGTGCCAAACTAGAGAGCGAAATACCGACTTGGGTAGTCGAGAGCAATCGATCGATCCTACGTTGCAGATCTTGCACTTGTTTGGCGCGATCGTCACCAGCCGCCACTAACTGACTAATTCGCGATCTTCTCACTGATAAGATCGAAAACTCAGCAACGACAAAAAAGGCATCGATCGCAATCAATCCCAATACCAGTAGCAGTCGCCACCCAATGTCTGAACCACCTAAAAGTGGATGAGGATCGTTCATTGTCGGGATTTTTAGGAATGAATGGGTAGATGGGTAGATGAGTGGATGAGTCGATGAGTTAATGGGTAATGGGTAAATGCTACATTTTCTTTCCCCTTTCCCCTTTTCCCTTTTCCCTAAAGCCTAAAGCCTAAAGCCCAAAGCCTAACGCCTAACGCCTAACGCCTAATCACTTGCCCACAGGAATGCCAGAGGCTTCGAGTTGCAGTTTTTTGTCTATATCAGTCAATTGTAGCGAGACACTCTTGACTTTATCGAGAGCATTTTTGGGAATTGAGAGGGTAACTTTTACATCTTGGCCGTTAGCCGCCAAACTATTAGGTAGTCCAGAGACGGTAGCATTAACGCCCTGAGAGCGATCGTTTGTGACTGTAATTGTCCCTTGTCCGAAGTTGACGGGTTGACTGCCTTGATTGGAGAGAGTCAGTCCGAGCTTGAGATCGGTACCTTTAGGCGCGATCGAGTTAACACTCATTGTAATCCCCTGGTCCTGCTTGACGATCGGGAGTTTGGCAATAGGCAGACCAGTTTTGGGGTCGTTTTTTACAGCTTTTTCAAACTCAGCCGCCCGTTTTTTAGCGTCTTTTGCTTGTTGGGTGTCTTTGCTGGGATCGTCGATACCCATCTGTTTTTTGATGTTAGCGAGCGTTTCTTTCTCGTCGATCAGTTCTAAACCTTTGGTATTAATATTTTGTTGGTTGCCACCTTTATTATTGTTGGGGCGAATATCTGGTTGAGTAACGCCTTTGAGTGCTTCGTGTCCAGAGATAAAGCCGACGACACCACTCATAATTCCTGCTGCCAGCATAAAAAATAGTAAAATGCTGGTCAGTAATAAAGTGCGATCGCTTTTGATACTTTTTTTCATATTTACCTTTCCAAGATCGCGCTCGGATCGCGATTGTCAACTAATGTTTATTAAATCTTATCCCAAGCGATCGCTTTTTTTAGTCAATATACTAGCAATCGTTCCACTCGGCTACCTTATCCGCTTTAGTCCTAGTTTACCCGAATATATCCGCGATCCGGGTGGGAGTATTGCCTACCAAACCGTGTGGATATTATTGGTGTTATTTATCTATCCTGTGGCTCACCGTCGGCTGACGGCCATCTGTGTCTGTGTGGGATCTTGCGCGCTCGAATTTCTCCAGCTTTATCAACCACCTTGGCTCCAAGCAATTCGGGCAACCTTACCCGGACGTCTCATTCTCGGTACGACCTTCTTATGGTCGGATCTGCCAGTTTATTTTGTCGGTGCTTATCTTGGCTGGCTGTGGGTACGTTGGTTGGATCGGATCGGGGATCGGGGATAAGGGTGGATGGGTAGATGAGTAATGGGTAAAGCGATCGTGTTTGTTAGATGTTAAAAATAAGCCGATCGCTACGCAGATTAATAATCCGACTGTAACAAATTTGTAGATGACAATTGCAACCAGAGCAGGCGGACGGGGCGATCGTGCAGACATGAGCTTAATTTAGTCGATCGGATGGGTACGATAATAGCGAGGCAGATCGATACCGATCGTACATTTGAGGCCAATTCAGCCAGAGGAGATCGAGACTCATAGAACTAGTTGTCTCGATCTTACTCACAAATAATTGTGGTGGCGATTGCGACTCGATCGCCCTACTATACTTAATGTTAGGACTTATCGTTTTAGCCCCTAGCAGAGCCAGAATTATGCTTCAATAGTAGAATCGGCGGGAGTCTGCGATCTTCAACGAGTAAGAGTCGTCCATCATTTCTTAACCAGGTTAGAGTCACACCATGAGCTTAGATACCCATATTGAAGTCAATTCCGGAATCAGTACCAACCGTGGTTGGCCGGGATTAATTGAAAACTATCGAGCGTATCTACCCGTGAGTGCGACTACCCCAGTAGTTACTCTGCATGAGGGTAACACACCGTTGATTCCCGTGCCCACGATCGCTGCCGAAATCGGTCGGGGTGTAAAAGTATATATTAAATATGACGGTCTAAACCCGACAGGTAGCTTCAAAGACCGAGGGATGACTATGGCCATTACCAAAGCTAAAGAAGCAGGTGCTAAGGCGGTAATTTGTGCCAGTACGGGCAATACTTCGGCGGCGGCAGCAGCTTATGCCGTGCGCGGTGGAATGCGCGCTTATGTGTTGATTCCCGATGGCTATGTCGCGCTGGGGAAATTGGCCCAAGCCTTGCTTTACGGGGCTGAAGTGTTGGCGATTAAAGGTAACTTTGATGATGCGCTCGATATCGTGCGGCAGATGGCCGAAAATTATCCGATTACGCTAGTAAATTCTGTCAATCCCTATCGGCTCGAAGGCCAAAAAACAGCCGCATTCGAGCTTGTCGATGCTCTGGGTGACGCTCCAGATTGGTTGTGTATTCCAGTAGGCAATGGTGGTAATATCACGGCTTATTGGATGGGTTTCAATCAATATTACCAGCATGGGAAATCCCAAAAACTCCCTCAGATGATGGGTTTTCAAGCATCAGGTGCTGCACCGCTAGTCAGTGGCATTCGCGTCAAAAGTCCCGAAACTCTCGCCACGGCAATCCGCATCGGCAATCCAGCAAACTGGGATAAAGCAGTAGCAGCTAAAAATGACAGCAATGGCGAATTTAATGCTGTTACGGACGACGAAATTATTGCTGCTTATCGGTGGTTGGGTAGCCGCGAAGGGATCTTCTGCGAACCTGCGAGTGCGGCTTCGGTGGCTGGCTTGCTCAAAGTCAAAGATCGCGTACCGAGCAATGCTACGGTAGTATGTGTCTTAACTGGCAATGGTCTCAAAGACCCCGATACAGCGATCGCTAACAAGATCAATCCTTTCCAACAGGGTATTGCCGCCAATATGGATGCTGTTGCCGCCGCCATGGGATTTTAAACTAATTGATAATTGATAATTAGGGTTTAGGGTGGGGATTCAAACCTTGCCCTAACAAAACAATTCACCTGAAAGTTGGGGAATTTAGCCCCCTATTCTTTGTTAAATTTAAGAGTTAGCAAAAGGTAGGGGTAATTTATTGTCGCAGTTGTATGGGCGGCAAACCTGCCTACACTTGGAACGATTAGCTGTTAGTACCAGATTTTTTCTATGCTCGATCTACATGTATCTTGGGATGAATACCATCAGTCGATCGAGTTATTAGCCAAGCAAATTTATCAATCTCAATGGGAATTCGATCGCATTATTTGTCTGGCTAGAGGTGGTTTGCGAGTGGGAGATATTCTCTCACGCATCTTTAAAAAACCATTAGCAATTTTGGCGGCTAGTTCCTATGGTGGCGATCGAGAACGTGGTAAATTATCGATCGCCAGTCAAATTACCATGACTGACCCTAGCATGGGCAGTCGGGTATTAGTAGTTGACGATCTGGTAGACTCTGGTGTCACATTGCAACAAACAACGGTTTGGTTGCGCGATCTGTATCCAGAAATTGAGGAACTAAAAACGGCGGTGATTTGGTATAAAGCTTGTTCGCTCTATATCCCCGACTATTACGTCAGTTATCTCCCGAGCAATCCCTGGATTCATCAACCATTTGAGAAATACGATAACTTTGACATACTCACCATGTTAAAGCAACGGTGATTCTTGGCGGCTCACAGCAACTTGCTATCAAAGTAGTATTACTGTCGCTGGAGTTCGGGATACAGGCTCCCGAACCGATACCTCGTCTGGGGCGACAATCTTAAACACGAGGCTGAACCCATAATTGGCGTGAGGGGTTATGCATCCACCCATCCACTCTATTTTGGCTCCTTCAACACTCTGGCTTGCTTAATCATGGCAATGAGGGTGTGGTGAGCGTCTTCGGAGTCTGTCAATTCGCGATCGAAGGGAATTCTAAGGCTGACGGTTTCACCATCGACTTGGGCGGTAAGATCCATACCTAGAGGATCGATCGCACTCATGGCTGCTGTCTCTGCGGTGGGCGTTTTGCCATAGAATTGGGCGTATGTGAGGACTGCTTCAGCGTGATCGTCATTCATATGTTTACAGATGCGATCGCTAATTGCGGGAGTAATGAGATCTGCCATGAGAATATTTAGGTGTAGTAGCTTACAAAAATCTATCTCGATCGTACCGCAAACATCGATTATAATCGGCTAATTCACCCTAAATATCGCTAAATTTTCGCTCTTTGAGATCGCCGCGATTATTGTAGGCAATAGTATAGTTAGGATTGAGTTGAATGGCACGATTGGATTGGGCTAAGCCCCGATCGTCTCCTGTCTCAGATCGTCCGCTCTATCTGACTACGAGCCAGTCTTCTTATTTAGCTTTTGCCATTGCCCGATCCTGACGATCGTTTTCTGGTACTGCTCGGCATTACTCTGTTGTTGATATAATTTGGCAGATTGCTGGAGATCGGCAAGTCCACCAGCACGATCTTTGAGCGTAAAGAAGCGAAGATCGGCGCGCTTAGCGTAGACGCTTGCATTGTTGGGATTGAGTTCGATCGATCGAGTAAAATCGGTTAATGCGCCTTGACGATCGCCACGGAGGATTTTGAGGAAGGCTCGGTAGCTATAGTATGTAGCTTCCATGGGATCTTGTTGAATTGCCAGGTTGTAGTCGGCTAATCCGCCCACAATGTCTCTATTTTTAACCTTTAAGAGGCCGCGATTGCTGTAGGCGGGTGCATACTTGGGGCTGAGTTCGATGGCAAGATCGTAGTCAGCCATTGCGCCTGGTAAATCCTGCAATTTATGGGCTTTCAAATTCCCACGATTGCTATAAGCTTCGCCATAGTTAGCATCGAATTGAATGGCACGATTATAGTCTGCCAAGCCGCCCTCGAAATCTTGAATTTTGACTTTGAGCACGCCGCGATAATTATAAGCGATCGCATCTTTGGGTTTGAGGGCAATCGCACGATCGTAGTCGGCTAATGCGCCGCGATAGTCGCGATTATTATACTTCTGGGCTGCCGAGGCGACGTAATCATCGGCTGGGGAACTAGCACTCTGGGCGATAGTTACTGCTGCTGGCTGACTGATGGGGACGCCCATGTTACTGGCAATTGCGATGAAACGATCGATCGGAATCCCGACATTAAAGCCCGTTTTACCACCTAAACTATTATCGCCCAGCCGTTCGCGATCGCCTCTACCATGAATGGCGACTACTTCGGCACGCTCGTTTAATACTGCTCCACCACTCATTCCTGGTAACGTGTCGTTACTATAAACCAGCGAGTAACCCGCCTCGAAGGTTTTCTGACTATTGGCAGAAACTTTACCTTCCCTAAACACGAATATCGATTTAGTCAGCACTCGTGTCGCAGCAGGAAAACCAGCGACATATAGATCCATTCCTGACTTGAGGCTGCGAGAATTTCCCAGTTTGGCAGTGGGATATTTGGCATTTGCCTTAAATTTGACAATCGCAAGATCGACACTACCAGGTGCAGGCTTAATCGAGCTACTAATTGCCGAGTACTGACGATCGTCTGATGTGGTAATTTTATAGTCAACTTTATTTCTCACCACATGAGCGGCAGTGAGCACCGTATAAACATCGCCTTGACGTTGCAAAATTACCCCCGAACCGATACTGTTGGGTTCGGTAATTAAAACGGTAATAGCTCTAGCTGTTTCACCAATTTCTACCGAAGTTTTGGCAACCGCGCTCGGCTGTACGAGCGGCATTGTTGCTGCAATACCAATTAGTCCCGCCAACACGGATATTTTAGGTGACATGAGAGTATAACTAGTGGATGAGATTGATATTAATTTAAATTTACCCGAGCGAATGCCAGCGATTGACATCGCGGCTAGATTCCCAAGTAAGGTATCGAAAACCGATCTAATTTTAGATGAAAAATTTCGGAATGATGTCGATTGCGTATGTAGTTTTAAAATTAAACAGCGGTTTTGGTAATTTAAGATGGCCAGCATTCGATCGAGTCTCACAATCGCGTCTTTATTAATCTTGACTAGTGGCATCATCCCATTAGGGTTTCAATTTCCATTAGCAGCCAAAGAGCTAGACACCAATACCAAAATCGCTCGCTATCGCGCGCGGGGATATGCGGGTATCGATGAGTTTTTAAAAACGAATGGTGCCGAAATGGCGAGATTGCGTACCCAAACCAATAGTCCCCGCTGGAAACAATTAAGTCAAACGCTCGATCGAATCTGCCAGCAACGCGATTGTGAAGCTTCGCGATTATATTGGCATACCGATTTAGCCCAAGCAAAACAAGTCGCCGCTGCTACTAACAAACCGATTCTATCGCTGCGGATGCTAGGCAATCTCGATGAAGAGTTGAGTTGTGCCAATAGTCGCTTTTTTAGAATTACGCTGTACTCAAATCCCGAAATTGCCAAGTTATTGCGCGATAAATACGTCCTACATTGGCAATCCGTTCGCCCCGTACCCAAAATTACGATCGACTTTGGCGATGGACGAAAAGTTCAGCAGACAATTACCGGAAATAGCATTCATTATATTTTAGACAAAACCGGACATCCGATCGATGGTTTGCCAGGATTATATGCCCCCCAAGCCTTCAAACGTCAACTAACTCAGGGTGCTGAATTTGTAGCTAAATATCACCAATTACCAGAAAAAGATCGTCAAACTGCACTCGATACCTATCACCAAACTCAACTTGCCAATCTCCAAGCTAATTGGCAGCGAGATTTAGATAAATTAGGCATCAGTATCCCACTGCCAAAATCGATTACATCTCTAAATACTCCGCCCACCGCCGCCGAAGCTGGTGGAATTGCCGTCTCCAAAAGCGCGATCGAATCGCCAATTATCCAACTTAGTCGTGCTTTTTCTCAGCGTACAGATATTCTCAAAAAAGCCACTGAAGATCCACTCTGGGTCAAACTCGGCGAATTACACCAGGAAGATGCCACTTTAGCCGCAAACAGTCGCGCACTCATCCGCCGCAAACAACCCCAGCTAGCCAGCCTTGCAGCTAAAGATAAGGAGAATTATTCCGACCCGCTCCCCGAACTAGTTACTAAATTTCAAAAACTAATGGCGATCGATAGCATTCGCAATGAATATCTCCTCCACAGTCAACTTCACCAATGGTTGATGGGCAATCGCTTTCCTGTCGATATCGAAACCCTTAATACCCGCGTCTACGATCGATTATTTCTCACACCGAAAAGCGATCGCTGGTTGGGTTTAATGCCAGGAGATGGGTATACCGGGATCGATCGGGATGGGATAGTTGAGAATTGATAGTTGATAATAGTAGGGTGGGCAGTGCCCACCACACAGGTTTAAGTCAATTTCTATCTAACAAATATTTGCACACAACTACTTATTTGATACTCGATAATTAATAATTTATGAAGGTTAGGGCTTTGAGATTATGTGCTGTACTTGGATCGATCGTGACTTGTTGGTTATTTCCTACTGCTATTAAAGCTAGTCAAGATCTAAAATTACCCAAATCTGAAACGGTTATTAATGCAGATATTAACGGTAATGGTAAGATCGACCGAGTGGTGGCTAGTTATTTTAGTCGTCCAGTTTTGGTATTAGATGATAGTCGCGCCAATACTTGTAAAACGGTGCCAGGGAAATTCGTTCGCTATACAATGTACGCTGACGGACAGAAAAATGGCCAAGTTATCTTTGAAGAAAATTATGGCAGTACCCGCGCTAGTTATTGGGTACATCGATTAAAAATCGGTAAAGATATCGATGGCGACGATCGCAAAGATTTAGTTTTTTATATGGGCGATGATACCAGCGATGAAACAACTTATTTAATCCAAAAACCAACAGGATTCAAGGCTGTGTTTGCGGGTTCTATGGGACTTCCCAGTTATTCGATCGATTCGCAACTAGCATTAGTAACAACAATGAATAAAACTATACTGGCGACGTGGGATCGATCGGCAGAAGTTTGGAAAAGTAATAAATATGGTTGGGTGAAGGGCGATTGTGTGGCAATTCGCGCGCAGCCAGGTTTAAATTCCAAAATAGTCACATTGGGATTCGATCGAAATTTAGTGACACTTGCCCCATCTCAACCTGTTGGCGACTGGATTGCTGTCGATAATGATGGTCAAAGTGGCTGGATTAACAAAAAGTATTTGAGTTTTTCTTCGCCAGTACGCTGGTTTAATAGATAACAGGGGTCTAAATCCCCACCTTTAGGCGGATTATTTTGAGGGTGGAGTTTAAATCTCCACCCTCAAAACTTCGCTATCAACTATCAACTAGTTAAGCAACCATATCGAATAGCAGCACTTCCGCATCGCCATCAATTCCGTGGATATCAATTTTAGTTTCGCGATCGATCGCCACGCCATCCCCAGTTTTGAGTTGATGCTCGTTCAATTTTACCGATCCGCGTGCTACTTGCAACCAACCAACTCTACCCGGTGCAAACGTATGGCTGACAGTTTCACCCGCTGATAAAGTAGTAGCATACAAGCTGATATCTTGGTGAATCACTACCGAGCCATCGCGACCGTCGCGAGAGCCTACGAGTCGCAGCTTACCGCGCTTGTCAGCTTCAGTAAAATGCTTTTGCTCGTAACTGGGTGCGATCCCCTTTTGCTCTGGCAGAATCCAGATTTGCAGCAAATGCACGGTTTCAGATTGAGAAGCATTAAATTCGCTGTGACGAATCCCCGTTCCCGCAGACATGCGTTGGACGTCGCCAGGAAGAATCACAGATCCTGTGCCGATGCTATCTTTATGCTCTAACGCGCCTTCGAGAATGTAAGTGACAATCTCCATGTCCTGATGACCGTGGGTGGGAAACCCCTGTCCCGGATCTACAAAGTCTTCATTAATCACCCGCAGATCGGCATAACCCATATACTTGGGATCGTGGTAATTACCAAACGAAAAAGTATGGCGGCTATCTAACCATCCAAAGTTAGCAACGCCTCTATCTTGCGCGGAGCGAATTGTCAGCATATTTAGGTTCCTCCTAACTGTTTTTTAGGAACACTACTATTATGAATTGAATCTAATCGAAAGACAATACGCTAAATTATAGACACACTGTCTCCAAAATCGATACAATTCCCGATCGAGATTATGGCCAAAATCGAACAAATGCGAGCTTTTACGCAGGTAGTCACGGCGGGTGGTTTTGCCGCTGCGGCGCGTAAAATGGGATTGTCTCGATCGGTTGTTAATAAGCTGGTAATTGCCCTCGAAAAAGATCTGGGGGTACAACTATTGCAACGTAGTACGCGAGTAGTGAGTCCTACAGAGACAGGACTGGCTTTTTACGAACGATGCGTCGAGATTTTAGCAAGCTTAGAAGCCGCCGAGCGATCGGTAATGCAGCTACACACCGAACCCAAAGGCAGATTGCGAATCAATGCGCCGATGACTTTTGGCACGATGTATCTAGCTCCAGCGATCGCAGATTTCTTGCTACAATATCCCGAACTTCAGGTGCAATTAACCTTAAACGATCGCTTTGTCGATCCGATCGAGGAAGGTTTCGATGTCACCATCAGAATTGCCGCACCGCAACCGACTTCGAGTTTATTCGTCCAACCATTAGCCCCCGCCGAACGGATATTGTGTGCGGCTCCCAGTTATTTAGAACGGCATGGTATTCCCACACACCCGCGAGAATTATCCACGCATTCTTGTTTGCATTACGGACAACTAGCCATCGAAAATCGCTGGACATTAATAGGTGCAGATGGCGAACATACAGCGATCGTCCGAGGAATATTGTGTTCTAATAATGGTGAAGTACTCAGAGAAGCTGCAATTCAAGGACTGGGAATTACGCTCTTACCTCGCTTTATCGTATCGGATGCGATCGACAAAGGACTATTGCAAATTGTTTTGCCAGCCTATGATCCGTCGGTACTTGCCGTTGAAATATTGTATCCAATCGATCGACATTTATCGACCAAAATTAGACTGTTGGTAGACTTTTTGAAGGTAAGATTCGGGTAACAATAATCGATCGAGGTAGGAGTTTCAGCAGGCTCTGAAAAGATCTCAAATCGGTGCCAATACAGTTCGGTTAGTGAGTCGATCGGCGGTTGAAACCGCTGCTAGTGATGCAAAGTCCGCGCAGGCGGACTAAAAATAATCAAGATTAGACTTAACCGAACTGTATTGAAATGGGTTATTTAGTTGAGTGTTGAAAATCTCCCTCTCCTGGGAGAGGGAGATACGATCGACAATCACTTACGATCGATAGTGGATCGTTCGATCGATTCTTGCAAAGTAGAGGTTAAATCTATGTTCGTACCGCACGGTTTCGGTCAGCGATCGCTAGTTACATCTCTAGGACGAGTCGTTTATTATACCGCAGATGGTCAACCTTGGGATAACGCGAGTGCAGATGCCAAGACGCTGATATTTTTGCACGCTCTAGGGGGCGGTTCCTCTGCTTATGAGTGGTCGAAAGTTTATCCGGCTTTTGCCGCAGACTACCAGGTTCTGGCACCCGATCTGATTGGTTGGGGACGCTCTGAGCATCCCGCCCGCGATTATCGAGTGGAAGACTACGTGCAAAATATCGTCGAATTTATCGAACGCACCTGCGATCGACCCGTCACAGTCATGGCTTCTGGCTTAACAGCGGCATTTACCGTGCGGGCGGCGGTGAAACGTCCAGAGCTGTTCGAGTCATTAATTTTGGTAACTGCTGCTGGCTTGAACGATTTCGGACGCAACTATTCGCAGGACTTTTTTGCCCAAGTGGTGAGAACGCCGATTTTGGATCGTGTCTTCTACAGCACTGGGATTGCGACATCCTTTGGGATTCGCGGATTTTTGGAGCAACGCCAGTTTGCCAGTGCCGATCGCGTCTATCCCGAAATCGTCGAAGCCTACCTCCAATCAGCACAGCAATATAACGCGGAATATGCAGCCCTAGCGTTCGTGCGCGGCGATTTGAGTTTCGATCTAGCCCAGTACCTGCCGCAACTGACTACCCCAACTGCGCTGATTTACGGGCAGAAAACTGAGTATACCAGTCCAGATCTCGGACGCCGCTTTGCCCAGATCGCTCCTACTGCGATTCGCGCGTTTGAATACCTCAATGACACCAGACTGACGCCCCACCTAGAACTTCCGGCAATGGCGATCGGTTTGATTCGGAAGTTTCTACCACTGCTTCAGAACGCGCATCACCGATCTGAGGTATAGTCCGCTGTTGTAACATAATATATCTCTCTTCTCCCCGCACCCTGCGCCAAGCTTCCATCCCATACCTGAATCCAGCAACGGATCAGAACGAGTTCAATCGATAACCGAATCCGCGTACTGTTTCGATCGGGTTTTCGCAGCCAGATTCGGCTAACTTCTTGCGGAGGAGGCGAATTTGAGCGGCGACGACGTTGCTAGTAGATTCGGAGTCGAATGCCCAGACGCGGTTGCGAATTTGGTCGTGGGTGAGGGTGCGATCGGGATGTTGCATGAGATATTCTAACAGTTGAAATTCTTTGGCTGTCAGACCGATCGCCGTTTCGGTGCCTTGCCGATCGGCGATCGCGATCGCGTTCTTGTTGTAGTCTAATCGCAGATTGCCCACCTGCAATCGCTCTGCTTGGAATACCTGGGCGCGCCGCTGGAGGGCGCGGATTCTGGCGAGTAGTTCTTCCATCCCAAAGGGTTTGACTAGGTAGTCATCGGCTCCAGCGTCCAATCCGGCGATCTTATCTTCCATCCGATCGCGGGCGGTGAGCATTAGAATCGGAAGTGTATATTTTTCAGCACGTAGGCGTTGACACAGTTCGATGCCAGAGATTTTGGGCAACATCCAATCGATAATCGCCAGGGAGTATATAGATTCTCGCTCCGAGACGCTCCGCGCACGATCGTGGGCGAGATATTCCCAGCCAGTTTTACCATCTACTACCCAATCGACGATGTATTGATGATGAGCGAGGCTTTTTTGAACGATTGCCCCTAAGTCTGGCTCGTCTTCAATCAATAAAATTTTCATACTTGAGTCAGTGTCTAATCACTAGCTTAAAATCTCGATCGACCGAGCGTTTCATCTGAATTTCATCCCCTTGCTTTAACATATTAGTAAAGCAAGATCGTTACTATTTTATCCACAATTTATGAATCATAAAAATCGCTCGTTTGCCCCTATCGCCATCTTGGTGGGAACGCTCGGTCTTGGTTCTGTCGCGATCGCAGGTTTCACACTCAATCGTAGTCCAAATTCCACCATCGCTCAAAACTCGGACGGGATGATGAATCATGGTGGCATGAATCATGGTAGCACGATGAATCATAGTATGGATGTTGGCCCTGCTGATGCCAATTACGAGCTGCGGTTTATCGATAGTATGGTTCCCCATCATCAGGGTGCCTTGGTGATGGCGCAAGAAGTAATTCAAAAATCCAAACGATCCGAACTAATTAAATTTGCCAAAAACATCA
Source organism: Chamaesiphon minutus PCC 6605 (assembly GCF_000317145.1). Lineage (GTDB taxonomy): Bacteria > Cyanobacteriota > Cyanobacteriia > Cyanobacteriales > Chamaesiphonaceae > Chamaesiphon > Chamaesiphon minutus. The sequence continues at coordinate 72,052 of NC_019697.1, forward strand.
TTACCGAGCAGAAAAAAGAAATCGCGCAGATGCAACAATGGCGCAAGCAATGGTATCCCACAGCATCGGCAACACCAATGATGTGGCACACAGAAATGAATCATCAAATGGCGATGACTGCCGAGCACAAACAGTCGATGATGATGAGCATGTCGTTGGGGAAAGCTGATGCTGGTTTCGACAAACGGTTTCTCGATGCCATGATTCCCCACCATCAAGGTGCTGTCACAATGGCACAAGATTCATTAAAAAAATCCAAACGTCCAGAGCTGCAAAAACTCTCTCAAAGTATTATTAAGTCTCAACAGTCAGAAATCGATCGGATGAATCAATGGCGACAATCATGGTATGGGAAGTAAGTCAATTACCCTCGATATTCTTTGGTAGGGTCAATTCATGAATTGCCCCTACCAAAGGTCGGAGTGAGGGTGTATCTGCATATTATTAAATCCTCATTCCTAAATATGTCCTAAATACCGTGACTTTTACCGATTACCCAATGACGACGGAAAGATCGAGCCAGACTGCTTTCTTTGAATGCCAGATAAATTGGTCTGCCGTGCGGACAGGTACGCGGGTTGCGGGTGCGTTGCCAGCGATCGAGTAAACTTTGCATCTCTGGTAAACTCAGCGATGTGCCATTGCGAATCGCACAGCGACAGGCAACGGCGACTTGAGCGGCTTGCAAATCTCCGCCCTGGCTGAGTTCGGTAATTGCCGCTGCGAGATCTTCGCGCATCAATAGGGGTGCGGGAGCCGTCCGAATCGCCCACAAGCCTTCGCCAAAGGGATCGATCGTAATTTCGATCTGCTGTAATTGCTCTATTTGCCGCTCTGACAGGTGTGAGAGAATAATCGGCGGTTCGAGTGGTAAAAGCTGCCAAGCACTAACTATTTGCTCGTATAGCACCCGCTCGTGAGCGATATGTTGCTCTACCAGCCACAGTCCATCGGCGTGTTCGGCAATGATATAAGTATTGAGGACTTGTCCGACAGCACGCAATTCGAGTAAGCCTAAACCATCTCCATCATTGGTATTAGTAATCGATCTTTGCGGAATGTGATAAGCTCCTTGCTGTTCGGCGACTGCGAGCAATTTGCCGATGCGACTGGATCGATCGTCATCATCGGTTTCAGCCTGAAGATTCAATGCTCGATCGAGTGCTTGCGCTACTTGCGCTTGCCAGTATTCTACCTGCTGGAGATAGATTTCCACCTTAGCGGGATGGCGATTCCAGTCGATGTAGTGCGGCGGAATCTGAAGGTGTAAAAAGCAGACGGGGTATCGATCGCGCGGTAATGTTCGTGCCAATCCACTGACGATCGTTTGTTCCAATTCTGGTGCCCGGACAATCCGACCGTTGACGGCAACCTTCACCCAGTCTAGCCGATGGCGATGACATCGATCGGGCAAGCCCAAAGTTAGCTGAATTTTCGACTCCGCTTCAGGTGCGGCACTCAATTTGGGTGCCGCAATCGCGCGGTAGGTTTGACTCGTTGCTTGCGCCTGTTGCAACTCTAGTTCGAGGCGTTCTTGAAGCTGGTTGAGGGGGCGAGCGGTTATTTCCACATGATGAAGATCGTCCACCCGCACTTTTGGTAATATTTGGGGGATAATTTGCTGTGTGGTTTTAGCACCGATAATCTGAAACCACGGACGATGTTGCTGCTCGATAGTCCAATTCACATGGGGATGACATAGAGCCAGATGATAAATTACCGTCTGTACTTGACGCAGTTGACAATTAAGATTGGGCAAACCCTCCCGTCTAGCTTCCCAGTCGCCAAACAGATCTGCGACATCAATTGCCGTTCCTGGTGCGATCGCGACTTCTTGTTGGCGCACGACTTCACCCTGATGGTTGTAGACTAAATGCCAACCATCGCAACTATGACGAGGGCGACTGTAAATCTCCAGATTGGCAAGCTGCGCCAGACTGTGCAGAGCCTCCCCCCGAAATCCCAAACTAGTAATGTGAAATAGATCGTCTCGATCGTCAATTTTACTCGTACTATGCGCTGTCGCCGCTTGTTGCAAATCGGCGAGTTCGATCCCACTGCCATTATCTGCCACCCGAATCCGCCAGCGATCGGGAAATAAGGACACGGTAATTCTCGTCGCCCCAGCATCGATCGCATTTTCACACAGTTCGCGCACCACCGCCCCCAGAGAGTCAATGACTTCTCCAGCAGCAATCAGGTGAATGACTTCGATAGGTAGTGTGTGAATCGGCATTTAAGAACGTTTCTGGCGTTACTGGCAAATAATGGTAGGAGCAATTCATGAATTGCTCCTACCATTATTTTCGGGAATTAGTCGTCCATTTTAGCGGACAAAATTATTTTGGTTTTGGATGCTATAAACTACCGCAAGGTCTGCCTGCGATTTCTAACCGATTGGATCTCAATTCTATTAACAATCGATCTCTAAACAGCGTAAGCGTGCTTCAACGCCCAAATGACTAGGAAAATAATGCCACCCAATACCAGCGTCGAAGAGATAGCGATGGCTGCGGGCGTATCTGCCCCTTTGAACTTCATGATGCCGCGATCGAGATCTGACATAGTTACTAATTTAAAAAGAACAGTTTCTTCATTCTAGTATACTCACATCTGGTACTAATACATAAAAACTAGTGTAAAGCGTAGATAGTCGGGTACCGGAGGTAATCGACCGATGCTAAGATACTGTAGTTTGATTCTCCCCCAGGAGCGACTGAGCCAACGATCGCCCGTACATGCTCTTTAAGTAGAGACTACACCAACGAGAAAAGATTGTGGGAATTGCAGCAGAAAACATCTCCAAAGGCTTTGGCAACTTCCAAGCTGTCGATCGTGTAAATCTCGAAATCGCGCAAGGTTCGCTAATTGCCCTCCTCGGCCCTTCCGGTTCGGGTAAATCGACCCTCTTAAGACTGATCTCTGGATTAGAAACCCCAGACGAAGGACGGCTGTGGCTGGCAGGAAAGGACGCCACCACACAGAGCGTGCGGGAACGCAATATCGGCTTTGTCTTCCAAAATTATGCCTTATTCAAACATCTGACGATCGGTCAAAATATCGCCTTTGGACTGGAGATTCGATCGATCTCCGCCTCAAAAGTCAAAAAAAAGGTTGCCGAACTCCTCGACTTAATCCAACTCAGCGGCTTAGGAAATCGCTATCCAGCGCAACTTTCTGGCGGACAACGCCAACGCGTAGCATTAGCTAGAGCTTTAGCCATCGAACCCAAAATTCTCCTGCTAGACGAACCGTTTGGAGCCTTAGATGCCAGAGTCCGCAAAGATTTACGCGCCTGGTTGCGGCAACTCCACGAACGCTCTCGCGTCACGACGGTATTTGTCACCCACGATCGATCGGATGCAATGGAAGTCGCCGATAAAATTGTCATCATGAATAAAGGACGCATCGAACAAATTGGCACTCCCGCCGAGATTTACAATCGTCCGGCTAATGCCTTTGTGATGGGTTTTGTCGGGCCTGTAAATATCTTACCCAGCAGTGCAAATATCTTCCAATGTCATAATTTTGCACCTACCAATTCCGAAATATTTATCCGGCCTCAAGATATCGCCATCGAAACCGGATCGAGCAGTAACACTGTAGCTGCCAAAGTTCAACGTTTGACTCATCTCGGCTCGGAAGTTCAAGCAGAATTAGCTCTAGCTGATGGGCAATTAATTACCGCACATTTGAGTAGGGAACACTTCGACAAGCTGCAACTAGAACCCCAACAGCAGGTATTTGTTAAGCCGAAAGCAGCTAAAACTTTTCCAGTTGATTTTTCAATTTAATTATTTGCGATCGCCTGCAATAGTATCCAAACTAATAATAGTGTTAACAATAGAATGCATTCATTTGACGTTATTTTATTTCACTCACTCGGACAAATCTACAAACGAATTCATCGGTAAGATCGACCCCTCCTTTGCTTAACAGAGAGGTATCCAGTCGATCGCTAAGTAGATGGGCGTAATTAAATATAAGATATCGCGTAGGGTGGGCACTGCCCACCAGCTAGGTTTCAGGCAAAATCTATTTTACAAAAAATTGCGCCTACCTACTTAGTTGAGATCGTGTGTTCTGGATTGAGATCGAACCCGATCGCGTGCAGATCGATTCGCCCGAATCTAGTCTTCCGAACCAAAGTGTCTGGGCACAATCCAAAGAGCGAGATTTTAGTGGAAGTGACATTCCATGAAGATCTTAATCTCATTATCGCAAATTGATTAGAATGGGGCAATCAAGATGCCGCCACCACATATAGCCTTTCCATCGTGCGACGAGTTAAACTTCTTTCCACCGGAAAATATCTGCCCAAAAACCGAGTTACCGCCAGCGACATCGAGCAGCGGTTGGGCTTGCCCAAGGATTGGGTCGAACAAAAATCAGGAGTCCTAGTTCGCCACTTTGTAGAAGATGAAACTGCATCATTGATGGGAGCCTTAGCCGCTAAAGATGCACTAGCAGCCGCTGGATTGTCGATCGAAGATATCGATTGTATTATAAGCACCAGCGGTATTCCAGAGCAATCTATCCCCTGTACGGCAGCCTTAGTCCAAAAACATCTGGGTGCGATCGATGCAGGGATTCCGGCTTTCGATATCAATTCGACTTGTCTGAGCTTTATTACTGGCTTCGATACTATCTCCTATTTAATCGAGGCAGGCAGATATCGCCGAGTGCTACTGGTTGCCAGTGAAGTCTGTACGGGCTTGAATTGGCACGATCGAGAAAGTTGTACCTTGTTTGGCGATGGTGCGGCAGCAGCGATTCTAGCTAGGTCTGAGCGGGGAGAAAGCGCGCGCATCTTGACTTCTAGCATGGAAACTTACAGCAAAGGGGCGCACCTGACTGAATGCACGGGTGGTGGCAATAAATATCATCCCAAAGACTATGCCGATAACCTCGAATCCTTTCTGTTTAGAATGGATGGCAGAGGTGTCTATCGGATGGCATCGGAAATTTTGCCTCGGTTTGTAGATAGCCTGTTGCAAACTGCCGAACTGAAGATCGCGGATCTGCAAATGGTTATCCCTCACCAAGCCAGCCTCATGGCAATGCGATTAATCTGCAAACAGCTAGGGATTGCACCAGAGAAATTTATGACCATTATTCAAACTCATGGTAATACAATCGCCGCATCGGTACCGATGGCTCTCCATGAAGCAATTCACCAAAACAAGATCCAGCGCGGAGATCTGGTGCTGTTGCTGGGTACTTCTGCGGGATTTTCGGTCGGCGGGATTGTCTTGGAATACTAAATTTGGCGATCTGTAGTAATAAACTGTATCTGTCAGGGCAAATATATGAGTCTCTTAATTCTATCGATCGGGTTATTATTTTTAGCTGAAAGAATTGGTAAATACCTGCTTGTCGAAAACTTTTTTCAGCGAGAAGATGAGATAGATAGATCGATCGAGCCAGTTGTCGAATCCAAAGTCAGTATCTTGCAACCGATTTTGAGTGGCGACCCTACTTTATGGGATTGTCTGGCTAAGAATTTACAAATGAAAACTAGTTATCCTACTGAATTTTTGTGGTTAATCGACGACGATGATGCCGAGGCACAAATCGGCTGCCGCCAATTAATAGATCGATATCCAGATATTAGCATCAAGCTGATTTCATTACCACAAGCCCCAGAGCGAATCAGTCCCAAGATGTTTAAATTAATTGAAGGATTGCAGCAGGCCCTAGGTGAGATGGTGGTAGTGCTAGATGATGACACAATTTTACCCGATCGAGGACTCGATCGGGCGATTCCATTTCTCAATCGACCTGCGGTTGGAGTTGCATTTGGCTTACCTTATTATCTGAATTTTTCAAATATTTGGTCTGCATTAGTATCTTGCGTTGTCAATAGTAGTAGCCTGCTCACCTACGTTCCTTATACGTTTTTGACAGCACCTTTTACTATTAACGGGATGTTTTTTGTCATGAAACGCGAAGTTCTCGATCGGGTCGATGGCTTTTCGGGACTAGAAACATCAATTGTCGATGATTTTGCGATCGCCAAACACTTTCGATCGCACGGCTATCTGCTGGCACAGACGCCCGTTTGTCATGGCATCAGTACCCAAATTAAAGATGCCAATCATTATTTTAGCCTTTTAAATCGTTGGTTTATTTTCCCACAGGAATCGATCCTCAAATCGATAAATATTCGCGAACTCGCCATATTTTATAGTACGGCACTGATTTCAACCTTCATCCCGTCGATTGTCGTCGGCTATCTGGTCTTATTCCCTTCTGTGTCCGCTACCATTTACGCGTTTATCTATTTTGGCGTCAATGCTTATATTTTGACACAATTTAATACTAAATATCTTAACAATGCTACACCCGATCGACAAATATTGTTATTATTAGCGATCCAACTGATTATGCCAGTGCATATTATTTTAGCTTTGTTTTCGCCACGGCGGATCGAGTGGCGGGGGAAAACGATCGAACTTAATGCTGATGGCAGCTTTGAAATTATCAAACAGCGAAGTGTACCAGAGATTTAGATGAGTTAAAAGTTAATGAATATTGTCCTCTGTTGCTGCATTATTGGTATGGTGAGTCTAGTTTTGCTGTGGACTTTGGGAGAAACATTGTGGTGGTGGTATCTGTGGAGCAAATCTACAAGATTTGCTACTACGCCCCAATTCTTATGGCAAAATGCGGTTTTTTTTCTGACTGGAATTAGTAATTATGCCAGTGCAGATTTAGCACCAGAACAAAGAGATTTTTTAAAAGAACTAGGCGATCGAATTAATATAGATCTCATTGTCGCTACACCTTTTCCCTACGACTGCTCGACTGCTCGCGAATTTTCTAGATGTCAGATTTGGCACCATTTGGGAGATCGAGAATTGCCCTTATGGTTAATCTCGTTATATAACTTTTGGCAAACTTTATTAGTGACAATCTTAGAAAAGCCCTACGGCAATACCATCGCTCGATGTATCGGCAATCGACTGGGAACTGCGGCATCGCGAGATCGTAATTTATGGCTGATTTGTGGCAGCATTGGCGCGGGACTTGCCTTAGCCGCTGCCCCAAAACTTCGGGAAGAATTACAAGTCAATCTAATTATTATTGCTTACGGCGGAGTATTTAAAGCATCTGCTGGATTCGATACTGTCGATCGATTTTATCACTTGACTGGGAGCGAAGATACTTGGGCCAAACTTGGCAAATTTATCTTCCCCGGACGGTGGTTTCCTACAGGCGCATACGCCAGAGCAATTCGCGATAATCGAACGATCGAGCAATCTACTGGCAATCATCAACATCTCGAATATTTAAGCGATCGACGGGCGACTATTTCAAACTTATCCTATCGCACGTTAACATTAGATACAATAACTCAACTCTCAATTTGGCAAGAAAAAGGTATAAAGTATTGATATTTTTATGAAAATATTAGTTACCGGAGCAACAGGTTTTCTAGGCAAACAATTAGTAGTCAAACTCAGCAAACTCGGACATGAAGTTACGGCATTGGGTCGTAATTATAGCATCGGCGATCGATTAGTTACCGAAAATGTCAGATTTGTATTTAGAGATTTGAGAGATCGAGAAGGCATAATTGCCGATCTACAAGGACAAGACTATGTTTTTCATTGTGGTGCCTTATCTTCCCCCTGGGGCAAAGAGCGTGATTTTTATGAGATTAATTATTTAGGTACTAAAAATATCATCGAAGGCTGTCAACTCCATCGCATTAAGCGATTAATTTATGTGTCTACATCTGCTGTTTATTGCGATTATCGAGATCGATTAAATATTTTAGAAGATACATCTTTACCTATCCCCGTTAACGCCTATGCTCGCAGCAAACAATTAGCCGAACTCGAAGTTAGCAAAGCGCACCAAGCTGGTTTACCGACAATTTCTATTAGACCGCGCGGTATTTTTGGCCCCGGCGATACGGCAATTTTACCCCGATTGATGAGAGCAAATCGGCGCGGAGGAATTCCATTTATCGATCGAGGTCAAGCCTGTATTGACATTACCTATGTCGATAATGTCATCGATGCTTTATTGCTATGCCAAAATGCGCCAGATATCTTATTAGGCAGAATTTTTAATATTACCAATGGAGAACCAATTACTATTGCTAACTTATTGACAAAACTATTTGCTAAGTTAGATGAGCCATGCCGACTCAGACCAATTTCACTACGCGCGGCAAATTGGACTGCATCGCTAATGGAACTTATCGCCAATACAATATTGTTAGGGAAAGAACCCATTCTCACCCGTTATACAGTAGGATTACTAACCTATAGTCAAACATTAGACATTTCAGCAGCGACTCACGAATTAGGCTATCAACCTCGCGTGAGTATCGACGGTGGATTAGATGTTTTTGCCCGATGGTATCAAACTAATAATAAACCAAGTTGCTAGTTATATATTTTCGGTATAAAAATTAAATAGAGTAGATATATTTTCTATTTCCTATTCTCTATTTTTACCAATTTTTAGCAACTAGCAACTTAAGTTAATAGCAATCGATATGTCACTTAAAGTTAACTTTTTTTCAGCCGGATATTGTACGCACCCAGAAGCAGTAGTCATCCGCGATGGTAAATGGCAGTCAGCAAATTTTCCCTCTCTATTTGCTGCGATCGTCCATCCAACGCTCGGTGTAATTCTATTCGATACTGGTTATTCTAGTCGATTTTTTCAAGAAACTCGTGCTTTGCCATTGCGGTTATATGCTCTAGCTACGCCTGTATATTTCCAGCCAGCAGATAGTGCTGTCTCTCAGCTCCAGCAATCAGGCATCTCGCCAGAATCGATAAACTATATCATTATTTCTCACTTTCATGCCGATCATGTCGGCGGTTTACAAGATTTTCCAAATGCACGATTTATCTGTTTTAACTCTGCGTATCAAGCAGTAAAAAATCGGCAGGGATGGAGTGCGCTGAAGGCTGGTTTTTTGCCAGGGTTATTACCTACTGATTTCGAGCATCGCCGCATCTCGGTAGAAGATCTCCAGACTGTCTCATTACCTCCACAGTATCTTCCATTTGACACTGGCTGCGATCTATTTGGTGATGGTACTCTCCTAGCAGTCGAATTACCAGGTCATGCTACGGGACAGCTAGGCTTGTTTGTGGTTGATGCTGACGAACGCACTTATTTTCTCATCGCCGATGCTTGTTGGCTCAGTCGTGCTTATCAAGAGTTTATCAGACCACATCCGATCGCCAGTCTCATTTTTGCCAACGATCGAGAGTATGTAGATACACTCGCCAAAATTCATCAATTGCATCAGTTCAATCCAGATCTAAACATCATTCCCACCCATTGTGCGAAAACTTGGGAGAGATTAAATAAATCGATGACATCATAAAAAGGTAATGGTAATGGGTAATGAGTAAAAGATCGATTCTCTTTCCATGTGCCTCCCCATCTCCCCGCTTCTTCGCTCCCATCTCTACCTTTTCATACCTAAATCCAGCAGTCACGCCAGTAGGGTGAGCAATGTCTAGCATTTACGTTTCTAATTAATTCAAATTAAAATTAATAATAAGTGAACGATAAATTAGCAATTGTGGGTCAATATTTATTGATAAAATATGGGCGGACTTTTAAAAGTCGCAAACAACTTTTAGCATGGCAAAACACCAAAGTTGTCAATTTTTTACATCAGGTTTTACCCAAATCCCGGTTTTATCGCGATCGATATGAGGGCTTGAATCTGAGTGATTGGCAAACATTCCCGATCGTGGATAAATCGGCAATGATGGCCAATTTTGATGACTTAAATACAGTCGGAATTAGCAAAGACTCGGCATTTGAGCTTGCGATCGAAGCAGAAACAACGCGCAACTTTAGCCCCACCATTCAGGGGTATACGATCGGGTTATCTTCGGGGACGAGTGGCAATCGGGGCTTATTTATCGTCAGTCCAGCAGAGCGACAAATATGGGCGGGTACGATTTTAGCAAAAGCACTACCACACTCGATTTTTACGCCCGAACGGATTGCTTTTTTCCTCAGAGCTAATAGCAATCTTTATGAAACAGTCCGACGCCAACACATTCGCTTTGAGTATTTCGATCTATTTGCCAATCTCCAAAATCACATCGAGCGGCTCAACCGTATCGAGCCGACAATTTTAGTCGCACCACCCTCAATGTTACTGCTGTTAGCAGCCGCTCGATCGAGCGGCGATCTAAAGATCTTCCCAGAGAAAATCATCGCTGTGGCGGAGGTGCTAGACCCCTTAGATGAAACATATTTGCGTGAATGTTTCAGTCGTCCCATCCATCAATTGTATCAATGTACGGAAGGTTTTTTAGGCAGTACTTGCGCTTATGGTACGTTACATCTCAATGAAGATATCTTAGTAATTCAAAAAGAATATATCGATCGCCAATTGGGAAAATTTATGCCAATTATTACGGATTTTAATCGGCGAACTCAACCAATTATTCGCTATCGCTTAGATGACATTTTAACCGAACGACAAGATCCCTGTCTCTGCGGCTCGGTATTCACAGCTTTAAGCAGCATCGAAGGGCGATGCGACGATCTGTTTTGGTTGCCCGATCTCACTGGCGAGAGATTAATATCGATATTTCCAGATTTTATCCGCAGAGCCATTATGACAGCTTCAGCAGATATTCAGGCATATCGAGTCGTGCAAATAAGTCCGACGGCGATCGAAGTTTTTGTCAAAGTACCGCCAGAATTACAAACATCGATCGAGCAGCAAATCTCTGTGTCCTTAATCGATCTTTTCAATCGATCGCATTGTCAAATTCCGAATATATTTTACCAAGAATATGTCCAGCACACCGAACACCGCCACAAGTTGCGCCGGGTTCAGCGAGCATTTACCCCAGACAATCGATCCAGCTAAGCTATTCGCGTACTAGACAAATTTATGAACGAATTCATAGGTAAAATCAACCCGTCCTTTGCGTAACAGTGCGGGGTCCATTCGATCGGTAGTATTGCAAGTCATTAAAACTACCAACTTTTGTTGGAGATGAATTCCCGATTCATCGATCACACTTTGATAGAGGGTGCCATCGAGTAAACCTAAAATATGTTCGGTTTTACTATTTTCTTGAGCGGATTCGAGGGCGCGATTTTTGGCTAGATTATCAGCTTCATTAATAATCAAACAAATCCGTGCTAAATAACTCGGCGGTACGAAATTTTCGACAGCATCATGATCGAGGATGAAAATTACATACCCCAATGGCATCAAGACTTCTTTAGCGATCGCTTGCGTCCAGACGGTTTTACCAGTTCCAGGTTCGCCGTTAATTAGTACGGCTACCTGTTGTTCGCTCAAAATTGCTTGTTGAACGCGATCGGTAAAGCTTTGAATTTCGGCTGGAAACGATCGAATCGGATACTCACTATTAATTTTACCAACGCGACTCTTATAGCCGCTTAAAATCACTGCTACATCGAAGGTAGCCTTATTAATTAACGGTGCTAAATCTGGAGCCGAAATTGTATATTGACGTTTACCTTTCTCAAATGTCTCGACTTGCACCCAGATATCGTATTCTTTCCAGTATGCCGAAACATAGCCTAAGACTTCTAGTCGCTCCCAGGTGGTGAATCGTTCGGGTGGAAAATAGAAATACCGCTCCCAATAATATTGAGTAATTAGATCGGGTGTGCCTAAAATTTCTAAAATGTTTTTGACAGTAATTTCTTCTAGCCGATTTAACACATAATCGATCGGAATACTATCGCGACTGACTAATTGGACTATCGGTGTTTGGGCAACTAAAACATCTTTGTGACGTCGATCGGGCGAAGCCGGATCGGGCGTGATAAAATTCCACAGTTCGTTAAATTCGTACTGCACGCTATCAGAAAATACATTCAGAATATTCGCCCACCAGGAATACTGTTTGCGACTGAGTGCATCGGCAACATCGCTGACAAAATCGGCACTGCGTTTGGCCAAACTCCAGGTATCATTAATGACAATATTGGCAAAAAAGCCGATATCTAAATCTCGATTTAGGGGTCGCCAGCCCGATGCTAATAATCCTTTACTTTGAGCGTTATTACTCTGATTGAAATTGTCGTAGCCCATATTTATTATTTATCCTAAAATTTGCTCTGAGAGCTTCAGGCTCTTGGCACGCAATCTAATTGTGCTAAATATTGTGGTGGTACCGCATCTACCAACCACACATCGTTATCCGTCAGGTAAAAGCTATAACCGTCAGCAACCATTGCCAGCGTATCTATCCCCAAGATGACACTTTCACCCCGCCTAGCACCCACCTTGAATGCCGTATTCAGATCTGTGGTGAGATGGACGTGGTGGCGAGACATCTTCTGCAATCCCGTTGCAAAAATTGCGGCGATCGCTTTGATGTGAGTGCCATGATAGAGAGTATCTGGGGGCGTTTGAGCTGTAAGCTGTAAGTCGATATCGATCGAATGTCCCTGATTGGCGCGAATCAGATCGCCAGATTCATTAAATGCAAAACGTTGTTTATCATTGGTGGCAACTACCTGGTGTAGATCGGCTAGACTAATCTCAAATCCGTGTGCTGATGCTGCTGCTAAGAGCTTATCTACTTCAATCCAGCCTCCGGGCAAAAGTTCCAATCCCAGTCGTTCTGGCTGATGGCGCAGGTGTTTGGATAAGTATTTACTAATTCTAACGTGGCGTTGGGAAATTTGCAGGTTACCAGCCATAAAAGTTGTTATATTGCGCTAATTCATCGATCTTTAGGATACCCAGGATTTCGATCGACTAATACGATCTACATTAGCTCTGAGCAAGATCCCCGACTTCTTCAAGAAGTCGAGGATCTATTACTTAGGGGACAATTTCAACTAAAGTACCAGTGCGAGCTACCAGATAAACTTCATCGACATCGGTATTTTTGAGCGAGACGCATCCCCACGTCCAATTAATTTGCTTATCGATTAAATCTTCTGACTTTGTTGGTACGCCATGAATGCCAACATCACGCCCGATTGGTGCATACCAAGGAATTTTACCAGTTTGTTTGGCACTCAAATGTTTGCGCCACGAGTCGGCATTAGGATAGTCCAACCACAAGAATTTCGACCATTCAGGATGGGGATAAAGATCTCGAATATGCAAGATGCCTTCGGGGGTACGCCTGTCGCCTTCGATAAATTTATCGCCTTTAGGGTTGTCGCCTAACACGATCGGATAAGATTTAATTGGTTGTTTATCTCGATAGATAGTTAAGCGATGTTTTGATTTTTCAATTAAGATTGAAATCTGCGATTTATTAATGTTATCACCTACTATTTTTGCGATCGGCAGTTCGGTTTTAATAAATTTGGTAGGTGGTTGATGGTAAGCAGGTTGGCTCTGACATGTTTCGCAGAAGACTTGACTCCATAATGAGACTGGGACAATATACCCCCATCGAGCCAGCGATCGATAGATCGCCCCGATCGCAACTATACTTAATACTGTCACTAAGCCGATCTTGGCCGATTCCGGTAACTTCTTCCATCGCATGATTAACTGCACTGTAGAGGTCGATCGTCCATATCATAACAGCTAGATAAACTTGCTATTACTTATTTAAGTCGTAAGTGGTTGTTGCCGCGACCCATCCATCCAGCTACCCCTCCACTCTCCAAAAACTCCCAATTCCCATTGATAACTGTAACAACCCGAAAATTTACCGATCTCAAACCTGCTAAATAAATTACAGTTAGAGAAGCTAATCAAATATCGAGATCGTATCAGACGGGGAAAACTGGCTATGCACCTAAGCGAAATCACCCATCCAAACCAGTTGCACGGTTTATCAGTTCGGCAACTAGAGCAAATCGCGCTAGAAATCAGAGAAAAACATCTTCAGACCGTGGCGACTAGTGGCGGTCATTTAGGCCCAGGTCTAGGTGTTGTCGAGCTGACGTTGGCACTGTATCAAACATTGGATCTCGATCGAGATAAAGTTGTTTGGGATGTGGGACACCAAGCTTATCCCCATAAATTAATCACGGGCAGATACAATCGCTTTCACACGCTCCGCCAGAAGGATGGAATTGCAGGCTATCTCAAACGCGGAGAGAGTAAGTTCGACCACTTTGGAGCCGGACATGCGTCTACAAGCATTTCTGCGGCCTTGGGAATGGCGATCGCTCGCGATCTCAAGGGTGAAAACTTTAAATGCGTAGCCGTCATCGGCGATGGTGCGCTGACAGGGGGGATGGCTCTAGAAGCGATCGATCATGCGGGACATTTACCCAAAACTAATTTATTAGTGGTGTTAAATGATAACGAGATGTCGATCTCGCCCAATGTCGGTGCAATTCCGCGCTATTTAAATAAATTGCGCGTCAGTCCGCCGATTCAGTTCCTCAGCGACAACATTGAAGAACAACTCAAACATATTCCATTTGTAGGCGAATCGATTTCGCCCGAACTCGCACGAGTCAAAGAAGGGATGAAGCGGCTTGCCGTCCCCAAAGTTGGTGCGGTATTCGAGGAATTAGGATTTACCTATATCGGCCCTGTAGACGGCCACAATCTGGAAGAATTGATTAGCACCTTTGAAGGTGCTCATAAACATGCAGGCCCTGTCATCGTTCACGTTGCCACTACCAAAGGTAAAGGATACGCCATCGCCGAAAGCGATCGCGAAGGCTATCACGCTCAAAGTCCCTTCAATCTCGCCACTGGCAAAAGTGCCCCCGCTAGTAAACCCAAACCACCGACTTATTCCAAGGTATTCGCCGATACCCTGATCGCGCTGGCAGAAAACGACCCGCGCATCGTGGCAATTACTGCCGCCATGGGTACGGGGACTGGTTTAGATAAATTCCAGGCCAAATTACCCGATCGTTATGTCGATGTCGGTATTGCCGAACAACATGCAATTACGCTCGCCGCTGGTTTAGCCACCGAAGGGATGCGTCCGGTAGCCGCGATTTATTCGACTTTCTTACAAAGAGCCTTCGATCAGATCGTCCACGATGCTTGCATCCAACATCTCCCGGTATTCCTGTGTCTCGATCGAGCCGGAATCGTTGGAGCTGATGGCCCGACACACCAAGGGATGTACGATATTGCTTATCTCCGCTGTATTCCGAATATGGTGCTGATGGCTCCCAAGGATGAGGGCGAATTACAGCAGATGTTAGTTACTGGTATCAATTATACCGATGGGCCGATCGCCATGCGCTACCCGCGCGGCAACGGTTACGGGGTGCCATTGATGGATGAAGGTTGGGAAGAATTACCGATCGGTAAAGCTGAAATACTTCGTGAGGGTGATGATGTGCTGATGATTGCCTACGGCTCGATGGTACACCCGACGCTGCAAGCGGCTGGACTCCTGAGCGAACACGGCATTTCGGCGACGGTAATTAATGCCCGATTTGCCAAACCGCTAGATACCGAACTATTTGCGCCATTGGCTCGATCGATCGGTAAAGTGGTGACGGTGGAAGAAGGTTGTCTGATGGGTGGTTTTGGTTCGGCAATTGCCGAATCGCTGATGGATCTCAATGTGGTGGTACCGATTAAACGAATCGGCGTCCCCGATATCTTGGTAGAACATGCCACTCCCGATGAGTCTTTAGGTAGTTTGGGTTTAACGAGTTCTCAAATCGCCGAAACTGTCAGAACTACGTTTTTCACCCAAAAGCCTGTGGCTGTAGGTGTCTAACTCAAAGCATTAATTCCCAAAAACCAAAGGTAGGGACAATGTCTTGTCTTGCTGAACCGTCGGGAAACAAAGGCGTGCGCAAGCCGCTTCATGAATTGCCCTTACCTTTGTTTTTGGGACGATGGCTCTGCTGTCGTTTCGGAATAAGGAGTGCTTGCGATCTCTTCTGGTGCTTGGAGAACCCGGATCTGGGGGTGCCGACCCCCAGACCCCCCGCTGAGGAGGCGGGACGCCGCCCCTCAGACTCCCCTGCGTATGTGGATTGTCTGTGCAAAGTATATATGGGGTCGGTTCGGACTTAGTAGCTACGGGGTAGGGTTTGACTGGTAATAGTCTTGGTGGGTTGGGCACGAAGCCCTCCCCTACACATGACTTAGGAATGAGGATTTAATAATATACAGATCTATCCTTTCTCGATCCGTCGGTAGGGGCAATTCATGAATTGCCCCTACCGACGGAGGAATTGCACGTTATTTAATCCTCATTCCTTACCGTGATGAGTGTTCTTTGTCCCCTTGTCTCCTTGTCTCCTCGTCCCCCCCGTCCCCCCGTCTCCCCGTCCCCTTGTCCCCTAACTCCCTAAATCCAATCCGGAATTGTTAACCTAGAAGAGGTAGTTAAGATCGATCGCCATTAAAACTAGGAAAAAGCGATGAAAGAGGTTGTTGGTGAAATTAGAACCCACATTTTGATTCTGGTAGCACTAGTCGGGACAATGTGGGGACTGGAAGTTCTCGATACGTATGTTTTTCGTCACGGACTCGATACCTTGGGTATTTTACCCCGACAGCCAATTGGGTTGCGGGGGATTTTATTTGCGCCATTTTTGCATGGTAGTTTTGGCCATTTAGCGGCAAATACAGTTCCATTCATTATTCTCGGTTGGCTGATTATGGCGCAGAGTGTCTCTAACTTTGTCGTTGTCTCGGTTATTTGTGCGGTGCTGGGTGGTTTGGGAACGTGGGTGTTTGGTGCTAGAGGTTTACATATCGGTGCGAGTGGGCTGATTTTTGGATATTTGGGGTTCCTACTGGCACGATATTATTTCGATCGCCGCCTCAGTTCTGGGCTGGTAGCTTTATTTGTCGGGACTACCTATGGAAGCGTATTGTGGGGAGTTTTACCCTCAATGCCAGGGATTTCCTGGGAAGGACATTTATTTGGTTTCCTCAGCGGGATCTTTGCTGCCAGCTTTGTGCGCGATCGCGCTTCGTCGCGGGTGTAAGTTAAGCAAAAGTAGTTCATTTAGCTGTTAAATATCGTACAAAAGTCCGATTTAATTCGATCGGAGTTCTGTGAAAATAAATGAAAGTTGAAATATATATTTCGACAGACTGACATTTTGCATCACCACTAAATCTTTTGTATGCATTCTCTAGAACCAGAAGAAGAAGATTTCTTATTTTGTCCATCGATTGAATGGGACGATCTGTATCCAGAAGAGACTTTTGGCGATCGATTGCGGCTTTTCTACAACCAGTTTAACAGCAGTACCCGCGCACTGTTGGATGATTCCCTGTTTCGGGAAATTGAGTATAATTCGATAGTTATCAGTTTAGAGATACTATGCTCCAATCAGATTATTCATAAACGTTTGAGCCAAAAACATCAAAAAATTGGTAATGAAATTCGCTGGATTTGGCCGGATACAGTTACGCAGTTTGAGATCGGTACCAAGTCGCCCGATTGGTATGGGCAAGTTTTTAAGTTGTAGAAATGACCCGAAAAACAATGCTGCCGTAGAGGCTGCGACCGTTTACCGCTACTTGCTGCCCGATACTCACTACTAAAGATTCGGATATCTACCCGATCGAGAGTCGCCCTGCCGCCTAAAATAAGGATAATGCTCGAATATTAGGCTATGGATAACAATAACTGGCTGCAACAAATTTTAATGCTAGGTCTGGGTACGACGACACTAGTGGCCGATCGCGTCCGCGAAGTCAGCGAACAGTGGGTTAAAGAAGGTAAGATCGACTCCGACCAAGCAAAATCATTTGTCGATGACTTGATGGGGCAAATGAAGTTAGATCCAGCGAATTTTGAAGCCCAGATGCAACGCACGATTCGGAATACCATGCAAGATCTGGGCGTACCGCGTCAAGCCGAAATGGACGAATTGCGCGGACGCATCGATAGACTAGAACGCCAAGTCCGAGAATTGGAAAATAAATTATGGAAATAGGCAAAACTTGCCAGCAATTATTTCCATAATTTGAATTTATCGCTCCATTGCCATTGCCACTAGCCCCTGATGACTATAATCAGATAGTGGTTCAAATCAAATTGAGTATGAAAGAAATTTTAGTCAGTTTAGGATTGATGCTCGGATGCGGTATCCTAATTCTAGTCTTTCAGTTTGCTGTCGGGAGACCAGATGCGACTGCCGAGCCAGCTCCCTTAGCCAATATAATTGCGACCATCGACCGATCTGCTGCTAATCCCGCTAACTTAATTGCCATGGATAATAACGAAAATCAAGTGACAACTGCTTCGGGACTAAAATACGTGGAGATCGCCGAAGGTACTGGCGAAAGCCCCGCCAAAGGTCAAACTGTATCGGTTCACTATACTGGTACGCTAGAGAATGGCAAGAAATTTGACAGCTCTCGCGATCGCAACCAAGCATTTGAATTTCAAATTGGTGAAGGTCAAGTTATTAAAGGTTGGGACGAAGGACTCAGTACCATGAAAGTCGGCGGTCGTCGCAAGCTGATTATTCCAGCCGAATTGGGATATGGCGCGCGGGGTGCTGGTGGCGTAATTCCTCCCAATGCTACTCTGATTTTTGATGTAGAACTACTCAAGGTCAAAGGATAACAGCGCGATGTGATGGCGGCGGCACAGGCTACCGTCATTACCCCAATGTAGATTTGGGAACATCACCTATCGAATGATGGTCATGGAGAAAAGAGGATGCCCGAAACAACCCTATTCACCATGAGTCAATCACTTTCCCTATCTTGGTCCCAGCTTGAGGAAAACCTCCCTCGAACCAGAGTGCAAGTAGCTAAATTAGACAAATTACCGAACAATGAGCTGATCTTGCTCGCTCAGTCTGGATTGCGTACAGATCGAGCAGCTCTAGCCGAGCTAATGCGTCGGCATCAGTCCCATGTGGATCGGATTTTGTACCACTTGGCTCCAGACTGGCAAGACCGAGCGGATCTAGCTCAGGAAGTATGGATTCGGGTCTACAAAAATATCAAAAGTCTCAACGAACCCGAAAAATTTCGCGGTTGGTTGAGTCGAATTGCGACCAATCTATTCTATGACGAGTTACGCAAACGCAAGCGCGTTGCTCCACCACTGTCTTTGGATGCACCGATTAATGTGGGTGATGGCACAATCGAGTGGGATCTTCCTTCCGATACACCCAATCCCTCCGAACATCTGAGTACGGTTGAGTTTTACGACCAATTGCGAGTAGCAATCGCCAAATTACCCGCAGCTTTTCGCACGACCATTGTCTTACGAGAAATTGATGGTTTGTCATATGAAGAGATTGCAGAGGTGACAGGAGTCTCGATTGGCACTGTAAAGTCGCGGATTGCTAGAGCTAGAGCCGGACTACAATCACAGCTCACTGGATATTTTGAATCGTAACTAATTTTCCTTAACTGGGAATATTAGCAATATATTTAGATTTAGCAACACTCGCTAGAATTAAAATTATTTTTAAGTTAGGACACACACAGGGTTAATTTGAGGATCGGAACATGACAGACAACTTCGATTGGGAGCGATCTGGTGCTATTTTAGACGAACGCTTCGAGCTGCTTAGTGCCTATCTTGATGGCGAGGTGACGGCGAGCGAACGACAACAAGTCGAAGCATGGCTCGCCACCGATCGCGCATTTCAACACCAGTATCGTCAGCTACAACAGATTAACCAGGCCATGCCGTGCCTGACGGTGCCGAGCAGCCAATCGGCTGAGGCTTTGGCAACGGGAGTATTTGGTAAACTCGATCGCCAGCGCAATCGCAAATTTGCCTGGTTTGGCGGTGGCGCGATCGCCGCTACGTTCTTAGCCGCACTAACTGGATTGGGTGGTTTATTTGGCGGTAACAGTATACAACAACAATTTGCGAATAACAAAGCCAACACTCCAGCACCACTAATGCTGGCATTAAACGATCCCATTCTATCTATTCCCGCTAAAACCGAGAATGCGATCGAACTACCAATGACTTCGCCAGAAGTCAATGCAGACTAAGATTCCAGTGCCGATCGATTTCACTCTCAATAAGTACGATGTCCGTGAATGAGGATACAGTACTTATTTTTGAGTGAAATTGCTAGGGGTCGCATTTCTATTGAAAGTTGCTCTAGCTCTTTAGTTAATTTCCAATCGCTTTAACATGGCGGCGCGCGCTCGATCGGCTAAACTGTCATCTAGCGGAGCGAGATCGATTTCGGTTTGATACTTATTCTGGAGAGCGGTTTTAATCATCCAGTCGGCGATGAATGGGTTCTTGGGAATTAATGGCCCGTGGGAGTAGGTGGCGATCGCATTGTGGTAAAACGCGCCTTCTGTGCCATCTGTGGCGTTATTGCCATAGCCTTTAATAACTTTGCCTAAAGCTTCGGCATTGGGGCCAAGAAAGGTTCTCCCGCCGTGGTTTTCAAAGCCGACGATTAGCGGTTTTTGCCCGCCTAGCAGCTCGGTAAGTTCGGCGGCGAGTCTTTTGGCAGTAATTTCAAATACCACGTTGCCAATGCACCGCTGGGTGTCGATGCCAGGATGTTTGGTTTCGAGATCGATGATGTTCATGCCTTCGATTTTTTCGCCCAATCCTGGCTCGTAAAATTTACCCAGCAGTTGGGGCGAACCGCAGGTAAACACACCTGGCGCGCCTGCATCTAATTTAGCTTTGATGGCTGCGGCTTTGGCTCCAGCCAAGTCGCGCATGACGATTTCTTGTTGGCGATCTTGGGCACCGCCACCTGCCATAATATCGACTTGGTGGATCAGATCGGGATCGGAATCGCGATCGTAGGGGATGACTTCGACGTTAATTCCTCGCCATTGCGCGCGTTGTTGAATGGCAATGACGTTGCCGCGATCGCCGTAAGTACTCATCAGGGTAGGATAGAGCCAGCCAATTTTTAGTTCTAGTACTTGGGTCATGTGGGGATGGGGAGACGGGGAGACGGGGAGACACTTGCTTCCTAAAGCCTAAAGCCTAAGCACTATATTATTTTATTTAGTTACCAGGACAAAACCTCTGGTTTTACCAGAATCGGTATCTGTCGTTCTAATTGCTTGCCATAAATCGACGGCTTTGACCCAGACTGGGGGATATTTATAGCGAGAAACATCTAAAATTAGAAAGCGATCGGTACGTTGATTGTAAGCTGCGATGGGGGAAATATGACCGCCGCGTTCTTGGCCGATCGTTTTGCGTAAGTAATTGACGATCGCAAAATTATCTCTTTTTGCTAGATTTTGCACGAGTAGCGATCGAAATTGCGCTAAATCGACGTCGGAGCCATGGTAAACGGTAACTTTTGCCCCGTGACTGGCTAATAAGCCCCCTAACTGCGCTAATGTCATTCCCCGTTTGGAAACTATATCTGGAGAAATGACTTTTTTAGCCTCTTCTCGATCGAAAAAATTATCCTGAGTAAATACGCGAAAAGGTTTATGTTGAGCTGATTCTGGAGCGGGTAATCCTAAAGCATTTAATACCATTACACTACTAGCTACCCCACAATAAGCCTGATTGATTTGGGTAACAAATTGATTGCTTAACAGAAAATAATCTTGTTTGGCTTGGCTCTCAACTAAGAGTTGTTCGCCATCACTAGAACTAAACGGAATCAGTTGGGGTGATAGTGGTAGTGTTTGAGCGAGTAGTTTAGGATTATTTAGGGTTAAGGTAAATAATGCCAAAAAACAGAAAAATTTATGTTTCATTGCATTTATTATCTCGACTGATTCTCGTTTTCGATCTCACATCTCAATTTTATATTTAAAAAAGCAGGCGATCGCAAATGTTAGTCTTATTGTAATTAGCCGATGCCTATACTGTGGGCAGTGCTCACCCTACTTCTGCCCACCATTATACGTTTGAGGTTACAAGTATTGAGTTTTTCCTATTTGGATCGCTAGTCAATCAAATTAAAATCAGATTATAAAATCTTTTTCCCCGTAAGAATTTCGCGGACATCTAGCATGGCAGAATAGGTAGGAATAATATGGAGAGTTTCGGTTGTTGCGGTGAGTTCTAAAGCGGTATCGATCGCGTCTTTAAGATCTTCTTTGACGATAATTTTACAACCTTTATCTCGATCGATCTTGCTGTATTCTAATCGCAATGCCATATCATAGACTCGATCGCCACTAACGACGATAGTGCCGCCAGAATTGACAAATTTTTCGGTATCGACATCCCAAATCCACGACACATCGGTACCATCGGGGGTGCGATCGTTGAGTACCATCAGACTAACAGCTCCATTACCCGCCTGCTTGACTTGAGAGACAGCGCGGATGGTTTCGTTCATACTGGCGGGATTTTTGGTTAATAAAATCCGCACTTTTTTACCGTTATAGACTAGTTCTTCCGATCGACCGAAGGCAGCTTGGAAATTACCGATCGTATCTAGAATAACTGACTTACTAATCCCGATCGATTCCATGACGGTAATGGCAGCAAGGGTATTATATTTATTGTAAACACCGATCAATACTTGCGGCCATTCTTTACTGTCGATCGAGAGTTTACTTTTAGTAAAATCACATTTAGGGCAATCAAAATCACCTTGGTGGGAAAGATACACGCCCTTATATTCAAGTGCAGTTCCACAACTAGGACAGTAAATAGAGTCTACAGCATGAGGAATTTCATCTAGATATAACTCCGGTTCGCTCAATCCAAAATATTTAACTTGTTTGGGTTTGTCTCCAGTCGTTAATTGTTGCCCCAAGTGCGCCAAAGCTGGATCGTCGCCATTGGTAACGAGAATTGTATCGCCATCTAATGCGGCAATTGCTTTGCCCCAACGATAGGTAATTGTATCGACTTCACCATATCGATCGAGTTGATCGCGAAATAAATTGAGCGCGAGGACGTATTTGGGTTTGAGTTGGGGGATTACGATCGGAATTACGTTTTCATCTACTTCCAGAATCCCGTAATCGGCTTTAAGTTTACCTGTCAGACTCGTGTTTTCTAATAACGTGGTAATTAAACCATTGACGAGATTGGCTCCGGCTTCATTATGGACGACTTTCCAACCATCTTTTTCTAAAATATCCCGTAGCAATAGCGAGGTAGTAGTTTTACCATTCGTCCCAGCGACGACAATTACACCATACTTAATCTGTTGAGACAGCATGGTTAAAATTTGCGGATGTAGCCGTTTGCCAATGGTACCTGGGAGCACGCTCGCAGCACCTAGTTTGAAGGTGCGAATTGTCGAGGTAATTGTTTTGGCTGCAAATACCGCAATTCCCAATCTGATTCGATCTAGTAAATTTATCTGCACCTTGATTTAGGGGTTAGGGATTAGGGGATAGGGATTAGGTTTTAGGCTTTAGGCTTTCTGAAGGTGGCTATTATATCAAGACTTGGGGACGAGTATTCGTACCTGTTACGGCAGAAACGATCGATAAGGCGACAATTGGTGCGGTGATGGTGCGCAGAATCTGCCGTCCGAGCGATACTAATTGAAAGTCATACTCGATCGCGCGATCGATTTCACTAGGCGTCCATCCGCCTTCTGGGCCGATCGCGATGGTAACCCAATCGGTAATTGGGATTTTAGATTGCAAGCATTCTAGCAGATGGGGTCGATCGCCTCTAGCTTCGCACCAGTAACGATTTGCGTTGCCAATACTGGCGGGTAGTTGGCTGAAAATGGTCTCTAAAGGTTGTGATTCTTCAATTATGGGGATTGTCAGTCGTTCCGATTGTTCGGCGGCTTCTTGGGCAATTTTACGCCATCTCTGAAGCTTTTGCGGGCTGGGTACCAACAGGGTGCGATCGCTAATTGCTGGATAGATGGTGGTGACGCCGAGTTCGGTGCAAGCACGCACGATATCGTCGAAGTTATTGCCTTTGGGGAGCGCGCAGATCAACGTAATAGCAGGAGAGAGTTCCCGATTGGCAAGGACATCGATTTCGTTATTAAGTGTGCTAATTATGCGTGCATTTCCAGAGCTGGAATGTTGTTGAAAACGATCGATCTCAAGTGCTGCCAGATAAAGTTTTCCAGTACCATCGATGGCTTGAAATTGGGCACCATTTTGGAGACGAATGACGCGAGTCAAATAGTGACATTGCTCTGGCGTCAGCGCGATATAGTTGTTGTCGATTTGGTTAGGCGCGATTGCGATACGTTGCAAGGTATTTAAGCTTAGTTACCGATTGACTACAGGATGTTTTGCGGGTATGCTATATATGTGCTACTTAGATCGAATGATGGGGAATACTAGCAAGTATGACTCGAAATGTACAATCATAGCGTTCTGGTAAATAAATGCTTGTATCTACCACTAATCTAGATCGATGCTATCAGTTATTAGGAATCTGTCGAGGAGCTACGCTCGAAGAACTGAAAACTGCCTATCGTTCGTTAGCCCGTAAATGGCATCCCGATCTCAATCCTGGGGATTTGGAAGCACATCAACGCTTCATCACACTCAATCAGGCTTACCAACTTTTACTCGACGGGATTGCCAATTCCACAGAAGATCGTCCCAATTCTACCGGATCGACGCAAACAAAGTCTCAACCATCAACTCCCCCCAATTCAAACGTTAGAGTCACTACTCCTAAATCTCAGCCGAAACCAGCCACAAGCGATCGAGCGGTTAAAAATGAATCTGAATTAAAATGGCAATTATATTATGAATTGCAATCGTTGTTAAAGCAACAACAATTTTTAAAAGCGATCGTCTTAATTGAAGGTTTGGCTCATCACTCACCACAAGATCCACAAGTTTGTCAGTGGCAAGGAATTATCTATTCTCAATACGGACATCAATTAGTACAGCGCAGAGAGTTTGATAAAGCGCGTATTTATCTCAAGAAAGCTCTTAAAGTCGATCCGCACAATCGTCAACTGTGGCAAGAAGTAGATCGCGCCTTCAATCGGATTACTCAGTTGAGTTAGAGGGATTGGGAGAGGGGGAGACTGGGAGATTAAAGTACGTAGTGCAAAAGCCTAAAGCCTAATCCCTAAAGCCTAATCCCTAAAGCCTAAAGCCTAAAGCCTAAAGCCTAATCCCTATCCCCTACCCCCTACCGCTCGATACTGACAAATCCAGCCTTCTCTAGCAAGCTTTGTCCTTGCTTGGTTTTGAGTAAATTGGCATAAGCTTCGCCAGCTTTTTGACGACCTGGGTCGGTGGTTTTAATAATCACATAAAGTTGGCGAGTGAGGGGATATTCTTGAGTTTTAATTACTTTAGTCTCTAATTTATTACGTTGTCCTTTGTTGCAATCTGCAACAGATTTCAATGGTTCTTGATAGGGTTTGACTAAATTATCTGCCGTTTTACCGATCGCCAACGGTTTGGTACTGCAATAATCAACTATAACTTCCTTAGCAGCACCGAAGTAAATCCCGCCAGGATTCTTAGCAACTTGCTGTAAGCCTTCAGTCGTATTGCTAACGGTTTGAAATTGCAATTTATCCTCTTTCTTCAATACTAAATCCTTGAAAGAAGAAACCGTTCCACCCGCATTCTCTGGGCGAGAAAAGGCCACGATCGGGATATTTTGACCGCCAACTTGACTCCAATTAGTAACTTTTCCTATATAAATATCTCGTAATTGGTCTAATGTTAATCCGGTAAGTTTGAGCTGAGGATTGACAACTACACTCAGCGCGTCATAAGCTACGGCTTCTTGTTTTAGTTGATTTGTCTTGACGCGATCGTCATCTTTGTATTTAGATTTTTCTAAAGATATCGAAGATTGTGCAAAATCAATGTCGCCTTCGAGCAGCCAGCAAATCCCAGCATTAGAACCTGGGTTACTGCTACACTTACCATTTTTAGTCGATTTGAAATCAGGAGAACTGGCATCTGTATAAACGATATCAAATTGAGGATATACACCTCTAATCGCAGCATCGATCGAAGATTGTAACTGTCGAGTAGTTGCCCAACTCGTACTTCCCCCAAATTTAAATACCCCCTGCGGCACATCTTTAATTGCTGTAAAAGATTCACCCGTACTCTTACTACTAGTTCCTGGTACTAGAGAGTTTCTATTACCTAAAATATACATTGCCAAAGCAGAGAATAATAACAATAGTGCAGTCGATACAACCAAAACTGGTAGCAATTTTTTGAATGGGGACAGTCTGTGCGGAGCTAAAGGAACTGCCAGCGGTGCCCGATTGGCTACCTGTATCTGCTGTCTCTCAGAGATCGTCGGGGGTGGTGGTGGTTGATAACTGATATTCTGACGGGTGATTATTGGCGATAAGGCCGCAATTTCTCTAAAAATGGTTGCTGTAGTATCTGGACGTTGACGAGGATCGTCTTGCATCAATCGATCGATGAGATTCGAGAAGTCGGTAGATACATTTGTAGTTTTATCCCGCCAGATTAACAGATTGCGATATGAATCGTGTAGCTCGACTGGCTCTTTACCCGTGAGTAGATACACAAAGGTACGTCCCAAAGAGAAGAAGTCCGACTGAGCGGAAGTCTCTCCTAGCTCCTGCTCTGGAGCCGCATAACCGGGCGTAAAGATCCGCGTCTTTTGTCCGCTAGCAGTATTAACGGCGGCTTGCTTGACTGCACCAAAATCGATCGCGACTAATTGTCCGTCGGGTTGGAGAATGATATTACTCGGCTTGATATCGCGGTGAAAAATGCCGCGCTGGTGAATTTCTTGGAGGATCTGTGTCAACTGCGAGAGCCAACCAATCGCCGTTTTTTGGTCGATCGGTCGCTTCATCACTTTGATATACTCTTCTAGATCCATCCCAAAGATCCGCTCCATCACTAGGCAATGTAGGGCTGTCTGGGAGTCTTTGGGAGAGTATAAAAAGAAATCTTCAACTAAGGGAATACCCGAAATCCCTTCGCCAGCAAGACTTTCTAGCACCCGATATTCACGATCGAATAATTCGATCGCTTTGGTATTATTACTTTTGAGGACTTTTAAGACTTTGGGCACCCCACGCTCGGTAACTTCATAGGTATCCCCAAAACCGCCTTTTTTGCTCATTAATTTGGCAACGCGATATTTGCCTGCTAGGAGCAGTTCTGAGCCACAGTTTTGACAAAATAACATCCGATCGGAATTGTCCGATCGCATACACTGAGGATTGATACACAGACTCATGCAACCTTAGCTCGATCTACGCAGGTATAGACAATACTCCTATTGTATCGTTTCGGCTAGTTTATGCGATCGGCTATAAGTCTGGATGCGATCGATCGGAATCATCGATCGCACGCGCCTACAGCTATTTTAACTTGTCAATAATTTTCTTAATCGCTGCCTCTTTTAATCCAATATATTTGGCATCGAGAATCATTTCCCAGCTTTCGATCTGACGATCTGGTTGACTGTTGCGATAGTCAATCAGATTGGGAATAAATTTGACGCTAGTTTTTAGTCCCGATCTTTCCATACTTACAGTAAGTTGCTGTTGATTCAGAGTATTAATTAGATTGAGGGTATTAGTCGCTTTAGTCGGATCGATCGATGATAAGAAATTTGATGATGTCTTACTGTTTGCGATAGATTTACTTGTTTTTACAGCAGCTAACTCTTGTGGCTCTGGTTGTTTCGGAGGCTCTAAGTTACTAACAACGGGTGATGCTGGAATATCGCTCGTCTTAGCTATTTTATTGCGGGTAGTGGACTTAGTTGTATTCTTAGGCGTAGCTACTTCCGGCTCTGGTTGTTTGGCTAAAGCTTCATCGCTAGGAATAGATGGTAATGGAATATCGCTGGTTGTAGCTGCTTTCTTACTTATAGTAGATTTAGTCGTTTTCTTCGGAGCGGTTGTTTGCTCTGGTTGAATGGGTAAAGCTTCCCCACTACGAATAGATGACGAGGTGATGCTAGATCGAGCTGTTTGGTTGTGTGGAATAGGCTCAATAGTTGTAGCTGCGCTCTCTGTTTGTGACGATCGATCCGAGTTAAGTATATCTAAAATCTCATCGTGCTTAGTAAGTCGATCTAAGATCGGTTGAATTTGTTGCGAGATCTTAGCTTCTAGTACTGGTAATAATGGCTCTGCCGAAGTCAGTGTGTCTAAGATCTTATCGTGCTGAGCCAGTTGCTCTAAAATCGGTTGGAGTTGTTGAGATATCTTAGCTTCTACGATCGATTCTACTCGCTTTAATGATAAACGATCGTCTGTCTTATCACTAACATTAACTGCTGGCTCTCCTGATAATAATGCAAGTTGAGCTATCGCCGATTTTCGATTACTATCGTCGATCACAAAAGCATTCACCATTTCCGCTTTTGCTAAGTTTTTTTCTTTAGCTCTTACGGCTGCATAATATTCTCGATGTCCCTCAATAACTTTATACTTGCCAGCTCCAGTTTCTTGTAAGATTAACGGACGCAGTAACCCATCAACTTCTAAAATTAAATCGGCTAATTGTTCTAATTCAGATTCGATAAAATTTGCTCTTGGCAAACTCGATTTAATTGATTTTACATCTACAAAAAAACATTTAATCATTGATTATATCTCAATTTTATTTGTGAATCGCTCCTATTTCGATCGAGCAATAACACTCGATCGTTATCTCTCGAATTTCTCAACATTAGCGTAATGCAAATCGCTATCCTATATTTTCTAGCTTCTGCTTTCACTATTTCAGACCAATCTTAGTCAGAACTTCCTGTGCCAAAACTTCAAACTCCATTGCTGAAACTTGAGCACTGCTCTTGACTTCATTAGCATACTTAAAGATCGATTTAGGATCTGGATATTCGAGGTCGCCAACAATCACAGTTTTATTAAAAGATTCTGATAAGGCAGTGCGATCGTAAATAACTGACTCCATTAGTGGCATTTCATATCGTTTACCGATAACTTCTCGTTGCTTGGGGAAAGTATATTCGATAAATCGAGCGTTAGTAGAAATTTTTGAAGCTAATACACCCAAGAGCTGGATCGGTTTTTTAGCAATAATCGATCGAGTTTCATCCATTGCTGTAATAAATTTCTTCACCGTAGGTAAACCCTGGTTAGCGAAAGGCTTGAGATCGGAGGGTATAATTAGATAGTCGGCAGTAAGTAGTGCGACTTCGGCATAAATATCACGAGATGGTGGAGTATCGAAGATAACAATATCATAATTGTTTTCTACTCGCTTGAGCTTCTCGATCAGTCTGTTGCGACTTGCCATTATTGTTGTCAATTCGCCCTGCTTGTCGATTAAATTAATATGTGCCGGAATTACTGCAATTTCTGGATCGCTAAAATATTGTGATTCGCGCACGATCTCATGGATAAAATTGGTGTCGCCACTACTAATTAAATGACAAACGTTGCGATCTCGTAAGTCGTCTTCTTCTTCAAATTGAAACTTTACCAAACCCGTTGCAAAAGTACTATTAGCTTGAGCATCGATATCGATTAATAGCACTCGATAGCCTCTTTTGCTCAGAGCCGCAGCAAGATTAGTGGAGACGGTAGTTTTACCGACTCCACCTTTATTATGATAAATGGCAATAGTTTTCATATCTAACAAGGGGGAAGATGCAGAAATTGTTAAGGATACAGGCTGCGGTGGTGGCGACAGCGTGGGTGAATTTTGGGCGAACTGTTTGCGGGTAAAGTCACGTCCGATTAGGGAAATTATATCTGCTAATCGAGCGTCAATATCTTGTGTTGCGCATCGCAAGACTAACTCTACCGTTCCTGCTGTCTGATGATAAATTCTTAAGTCTTTGCCATTTGTCAACAACCCATAACTAATATCTAAACTAGTTAGATAGCTGCGGAGCTGATATACGTGCTTATCTAAATTTTTGCGCGGATGCTTTGCTTCGATAATTAAGCCGATCGAGGGCACACCTAATTTTAATGGTAGTTTTTGGGTAAAAGCGAGAAAGTCTAGCCGAATCTTCCCAAACCTTACTTCCTGATGCCATGTGTCGGGAGAGTAGCCTAGTTTTGGTAGTAAGTAGCCAACGATAAGTTTACTTTCGACTTCGCTTTCATTCCGACATAATTCGGGATCGAAACTCAATATTAACCTCTAGATTTACTGGTGAATTTGATACTAGGATAGCGCGTTAATAGCCAGCAAACTATTAACTTTTTAGCTAGTAATTCCGCGCACCATATATCCCACCACCACACCGATCGCTAAAGCACCTGCTTTACCAGTGTGGAGAAAATCTGTCCAACCAGCTTGCATGTTGCTCATTAGATCTACATTTTGAAACTGTTGGGCGAGAACTAGCCCATGGCTAAAAGTATCGAGATTGAAGTGTAGATTAGCGACAAGATCGATCGGCATAGCAAGTATAGTAATTAGCATAGATTTCATAAGTGCTGAAACTATACTTAGTATGCCCGCGAGGATTATCGGATCGATCGATCTCGATTAAGGATTGCTCACGATGCTATTTGCTGAAGTCGGCATCAAGGTGATATTACGAGCGGGATCGCCGAAGTATGCTGGTTCGCGATCGTGTTTGGTAACTACTAGTGGCGTCGGTGTCACCGCGCCCCACTCTTTGAGCAGCGATTGCAACAGATTATCCTGCTGTTGGCGGAGTTTGGCGATTTGAGAACCTTTATTTACAATTACAAACCAAACTAACCCCCGATCGCGAGTTGGCAATACGCCACCCAAAGCACTAACTTCATTGAGGGTACCTGTTTTCATTGTCGTCCCGACAGGCATACGTCGATCTTTGAGGGTACCGACAGATTCGGCTCCCGCCACGGGAAAAACATCGGCGAGATTTAGATTTGCAGGTTGGAGCGTTTGGTGAAGGGTGCGAAAAATTTGACACACCGCGCGGGGAGAAAGACGGTTTTGCACCCCCAAGCCGGAACCATTAATTAGTTGAATCTCTGCGGGGGGAAATTTGGCAGTAGTCGAGACGATTTTCATCACTTGCGCCGCACCGCCAACGCTATCGGCGAGAATTTGAGCAATTTCGTTGTTACTATAAATATTCATCTGCCGCACAATGTCTACCAAAGATAACGATCGATGGCGAATTAATGGCGTAACTACGCTTGGCACTTCGCTAGCAACCAGCACTTTACCAGCGATTTTGACTTGGGGAAGTTTCGTGGTAATTGCCGTTGGTGCGGTAGGAAGTTTGACGATATTTACATCTTTAAATTCGGTATTGAGTAATGCTGGGGAGAGATTAATTCCGGTAAAGGCTTGTTTGAGTAATTCTCCCGCTTTTTGCGGATCGGCTTTATAGTTCATGTGGAATTTATCCACTACGATTAGATTGCCGCTAACTCGCTCGATCCCCAGCTTATTTAAACTTTGAGCTAGCGCGATCGCATCTTCCCAGACAAATAACGGATCGCCGCCGCCGCGCACGATTAAATCGCCTGTTAATGTGCCCTGACTAATTTTGCCATCGGCACTGACGATCGTATCGAACCTTTTATCCAATCCCCAGGTAGTAATTGCAGCTAGAGAGGTGGCTGTTTTGGTCAGGGAGGCCGCGGGAACGGGAATTGTACCACGGCGATCGATTAATAGATTACCGTTGGTCTGAAGCCAAACTGCTTGCTGCTGAGGATCTAAACCCTGTGCCTTGAGGGTTTGGAGATATCCCTCGATCGTTTTTTCGACTTTTGGCTCTACTGGGGTAGGCACATCGAGCCACGACAACCCCTGCCAGGTAACAGCTTGAGCTGGATATCCCGCTGGCATATTGACACCAGACAGGTTCAACCACATCCCCGCTAATCCAGAAGAAACTAATTGCAGCATATAAATCGGTAAACGGTTGAGATTGTAAGATGGATACGATCGAATAGGTAAAAACTGAAGCTAAGGCAAGATCGAGGAGCATTCTTCGCCACAGCGCATCTTCAACCTTGGATCTTAATCGATCGTGGAGATCTCATTAGCTGGTGTCTGCAAAATTATTTTGGAAATCTCACATCTGGCATCATCAATCGAGATTTATAGTCAATTAGGGTAAGGGGTAAGGGGTCATAGGTAAAAAACATTAACAGTTTCCCCCGCTCCACCGCTCCCCGCTCAGCACAGCCGTAGATTGAAGCTTACTGGCGGAAACCGACTTTCTGGCATAAATGTATAAATTTAGTCGATCGCTATTCAGCCGGAACCAGATCGGGTATGATATTAACTTACATATTACACTCGCATTCTCTTACTTTTTATTAAAAAATTTCCGTGCCATCAGATCGGTTGTTACTGGTGGGAAGTCGGATACCAATCAGGCTCTTACGCTGTGAGATTGAGCTACAAATGTTAACCAGTTGTTAACCAGTTGTTAACTGCCTGCAATCTGTTGCTGGGAGCCAATCCGCTCCGAGCCTTGTCTAGCTTAAAACCCGTCCCTTTTATTAACTAAAATTTTGATAAATGAAATCAGTTGTTAGTGGTGGAAGATCGAACACCAGTAGAATTCTAATCGTTGATGATTCATCGGAAATTCTATCCGTAACCGATGCAATTCTTACGTCAGCAGGGTATGAGACGATCTCTTATACCGACGGCTTAATCGCGCTGCAAATTATCGAACTCCTACCGCCAGATTTAATTATTCTCGATATCAATATGCCCACAATCGATGGGTATGAGATGACCAGACGGATTAGAAGTAATTCCAAGTGGGATCTAACTCCCATCTTACTATTTACGGCTCTCGATCCAGCCCAAGCTGCTCTGGGGCTAGAATGTGGAGCCGACGATCTCTTGGGCAAACCGATCGCGATCGAGGAGTTACTCGGCAAGGTTAGTTTATTGCTCCATTCTCGGTATCGTCAACAACTTCGGGCAGGCTAGGCTGTGGGCTTTAGTAGATAAGTTGTAGGGTGGGCAGTGCCCACCACCTCGGTTTCAGACATTTATTTAAAATAATTACACCGATCTACTTAACGATCGATCCCATGCCTACGGACTCATACTCTGTAGGCATGAATTTGCATTTGTGTTCGATCGCTGTTGCCAATAAATCTTGATATGTCTTGGTGTCAATCGTATACGCACCAAATCGTTCGAGGTGGGGATTGGTCATTTGGGCATCAAATAGCTGAAAATTTTGTCGGCGCAGGTGATTGACAAGATGTACCATGGCAACTTTCGAGCCTTCGGGAATCTGAAAGAACATCGATTCGCCGATGAAAGCAGCTCCGACGGCAATCCCCAGAATCCCGCCCGCTAGTTCGTTGCCTTGCCAGGTTTCAAAACTATACGCCCAGCCCGCTTGGCACAGTTCCCAATAGATCTCTTGCAGTTCGTCCGAAATCCAGGTAGTATCTCGATCGGCGCAACCTGCTACAACCGCTCGAAAATCCCCATTAATCCTCACACTAAAGCGGTTTTGATTGATAACACGCCGCAGTGAAGTAGGATAGCGAAAGCGATCGTCGAGCGGAATCAGCGCATGTTCGCTGCTAGAATACCACTGAAGATCGCTATCTTCATCGTCTGCCATCAAAAAATGACCCTGCGAGTAGCCTGCAATAATTCCGGGTAGGTAGTAGTTGGACATGTGATTGAGGATTGAGGATTGGGGTTTGGGGACTTGGGATTGGGGGATTGTTGTAAATCTACCAGTCAGGAGCGACTACTCACTACCCACGAGCGACTATCCACTATTCACTATGCACTACTCACTACTCACTATCTAGTATCCTATAACTCTTTCTCAAACCATTATCCTCTCTATTATGATGGTAAGTGAGATGACAACCACAAGCATAAAACATGGATATTGGCATTCCCAGAGAAACCAAAGACCAAGAATTCCGAGTCGGGTTAACTCCGAGCATCGTGCGGACATTAAGCGATCGCGGACATCAAGTATTCGTCGAAACTAATGCCGGGAACGGATCTAGCTTTCCCGATGCCGAATATCTCCAAGCTGGAGCTAAAATCGTGCCGACAGCCGCCGCTGCTTGGGATCGAGAAATGGTTGTCAAAGTCAAAGAACCCCTCGCCAGTGAATACTCATACCTGCAAAAAAACCAAATCCTATTTACCTATCTCCACCTCGCCGCCAATCGCTCCCTCACAGAGCAATTGCTCGATACAGGTGTCAGCGCGATCGCTTACGAGACAGTAGAATTACCAGATGGCAAACTGCCCCTACTGGCACCGATGAGCATTATTGCCGGGAGATTGTCAGTACAATTTGGCGCGAGATTTCTGGAGAAACAACAAGGGGGTAGTGGTGTCCTCCTGGGTGGCGTTCCTGGCGTCCAACCCGGACGAGTCACCATCCTCGGTGGGGGGATTGTCGGTACCGAAGCCGCACGGATGGCGGTCGGTATGGGCGCGCAGGTGACGATTCTGGATGTGAATGTCGATCGATTGAGCTACCTAGAAACTATCTTCGGTTCGCGAGTTACTTATCTCTATAGCAATGCCGCTAATATCGAAATCTGCGTCCGCAGTGCCGATCTGGTCATCGGAGCAGTTTTAATTCTGGGCAAACGTGCGCCGATCCTCGTCTCTAAGGCTCTAGTCGAGCAGATGAAACCAGGTTCCGTGATTGTGGATGTCGCTGTCGATCAAGGGGGCTGTATCGAGACGCTCCGCCCCACTTCACACACCAATCCTGTCTATATCGAGTCGGGAGTCGTACATTACGGCGTACCAAATATGCCTGGAGCGGTACCGTGGACGGCAACGCAAGCTTTAAATAATAGTACTGCGCCCTATGTCGTTAAATTAGCCGATCGCGGTTTAGAAGCTCTGACACAGGATTCAAATTTGGCAAAAGGAATGAATGTCCAAGCAGGCTCGATCGTGCATCCGGCAGTACAATCGGTTTTTCCAGATTTACCTAGCTGCTAAGTATAATGTATTGCATCAGATTTAAATTTTGTCGAACATATCTGCGATCGCCTCAATGGAGCTGGGAAAATCTATTAGTCGCATCCATTCGCGATCGAGCTGTGCGCTCCTGTGGGTGGCTAAACTATGGCGATCTACCCAATCCATTCGCGATCGATTTGCCACTGCTCGGGAAAGCGCATTTATACTGATAAGCAAGTGTACTTAAATCGGAACAGACTTATGGCAACTGAATTCAAGCACATTATGCTGATGGTTAAAAATATCCCGACATCACTGAAGTTCTACAACGAAGGCTTAGGACTCCCAGTCAAGATGTCTAGTCCTGGATGGGCAGAATTGGATGCCAATGGTACGACGATCGCGCTACATGCGGCAGAATCAAATGCCGACACTGGCTCCTCACCAATTTTAAGCTTTCATGTCGATGATATTCAAAGTGCGATCGCAACTCTCGAACAATTAGGCGCAAATCTAGAAGGTCGCGTCCGCGAGCCAGCTTTTGGGAAGGTAGCAGCGATTCGTACTCCTGACGGTCATTTGGTCAGTTTGCTTCAACCAGCCATGGTAGTTGCTAGCTAGTCCCTGATTTTACCACCCATGGAATGGGATGCAATTTTAATAGTGTCGATCGGTTTTAAATAGAACCGATCGAACCTCCCAGATCCAGCAGTTGTTGCGCTCGTCCGCTCAAAATGTTGCTCCTGGCGTATTATTACTAGATTTGCCACTGCTAGCCAAGCAAGTTGGCGGACTTCGCACCACAAGCTGCGATTTCAATCGTCAGCGGTTGTTAACCAAGAAGTATTGGACTTCATCCGACTTAGCAGTCGTGATACTTGACAAGAACGGAAACACCTGAGTATATTAGTAAGTAACCACTTACTCATTAATTGTTCGATCGCGCTCAGATCGTCCAAATTGAAATTTGGCGAACCTGCTACGTGGGTCTAACCTCAGAGGTGAAATATGTCTAAATCTTTGCCATTACTCTTGCTTGGCTCTGTGTCGTCGCTGTTGTTGTCTGAAATTGCTATTGCCCAAACGCCAGATCTCTCAGTATCGAATGCCAAAGTTCCTAAACCCGCAACGGTTAGCACAAAGATACCTAATGTCGCCGGGACTTGGAAAGTGTCACTTGGCGAAGAAGGCAGAACCGCAACTTATGTATTTAGTCAAAAAGGCAACGAACTGACAGGTACGATGAAAGGTTTGCCATTTGGGGATATGCCGATTGCGGGAACGATCGCCAACGATGGTAAAGTGTCTTTCGCTGGCAAAATGCGGGGCATTAAGTTTAGTTTTGCGGGTACGCTTGCAGGGCAAACGATCAAGGGGACTGCCGATCTCCCAATTGGGCGTAAAAACTGGACAGCGAGCAGGTAAGATCGGCTGGACGATCGTCGATTCTCCGAGGGAGAGGCTACGCCAACGCCATCCTTGCGGCAGAGCCAACTTGACGCTCTTACCACCACCGCGCTACGATCGATGAGTAGTCACTCACTTGTTTATGCCTCGACCTCCCAAAATCACCAATGAAGAAATTTTGGCAGCAGCTAGGCAAGTTTTCTTAGAACAAGGGGAAGGTGGTTCGACAGTAGAGATCGCCCAAAAAGCTGGCATCTCCGAAGCATCGATTTTCAAACGATTTGCCACCAAGCAAGCTTTGTTTTTAGCCGCAATTGGCGTTTCCGAAACACCCCAATATGCCAAAATTTTGTCTAGTCAGACACCAACAGCCGAGATTCGATCGGAATTAACCGAAATCTGTATCCAGATGGTGGGATTTTATCAAGAGGTGATGCCGCGAGTTTTTATGATGATGACTCAGACAAAATCATTCCTGCCGCCAATGGTGCCGCCACCGCTCAGAGATAGTCAGTTATTAGCTGGATATCTCGATCGAGCAATTTCTCAAGGTTATCTCAGATCCTGTGATTCGATGACAGTGGCTCACACGATCGTCGGTGCGATCCAAAACTATTCAATGATTAGCACGATCTCGAACAAGATACCATTTCCGATCCCGTTCGTTTTACCCAAGGTTAAATCGATCGAGCCAAAAACTTTTGTTGACAATCTCATTGAAACACTGTGGGTAGGGATTGCCCCAGAGTAGAAGGTAGCTATCTATTATCTCCGTGAGTTACCTGTAATGACAATTCGATCTCCGTATTGGACAGAGATCGTTATAGCTAGATATTTTTTTAGCTAATTAATAAGTAAGTACTTACATTTTAATGACTAATGAGGAAAACATGTTAATCGATAAGTCTGTTAATTCAGCTTCGAGCCAGCAATCTCCAGCAGAACATAGATTAAGTAGCACTCTGGTAACAACAACATCGCACCAACAATCTAGATCGGAAAATTTGGAAACAGGCGATCTCGATCATTCACAGTCTAGCCAGTCGCCAGCCAAGCCATCGTGGTTGAAATGGAAATGGCTCATTTTCATCCTTCCGCCGATTGTTATAGCATTAGGTGGCCCCGTTGGTTTGGGGTCGAAATTGATGGAGTTATTGCCAAGCGGATCGGCAGTCAAGCCACTCACTCAGGCAGTCGAGCGTAAAACCGTTGCGACAAGCATCACTGCCAATGGCACGGTTAAAGCCCATCGATCGATTAATCTTAGCCCCAAAACCGCCGGAATTATTAAAACCTTACTCGTCAAAGAAGGCGATCGAGTCAAGCAAGATGAGGTAGTTGCGGTCATGGATGACTCCAACTTGCGCGGTCAACTCGTGCAATACCAAGGACAACTATTGCAACAGCGGGCAAATCTGCAACAATTGCAAGCTGGCAATCGCCCTCAAGATATTGCTAAGGCAGAAGCACAATTAGCCGAAGCCGAAGCCAATCTCCAACAATTACAAGCCGGAAATCGCCCTCAAGATATTGCCAAAGCAGAGGCACAATTAGCCGAAGCCAAAGCAAATCTCCAACAATTACAAGCCGGAAATCGTCCGCAAGAAATCGCTCAAGCTACTGCCAAGTTGCAGCAAGTCCAGGCAACCCTCAAACAGCGAGAGGGGGATTGGCAGCGTTATCAGCAACTGTACAAATCGGGGGCGATTTCTGGGCAAATCCTAGAGCAAAAACGCGCCGATCGAGATGTCGCTCAAAATCAGGTTGTGGAGGCACAACAAGTTTTAGCCCTCCAAAAAGCGGGAACTAGACCAGAACAGATTGCCCAAGCCCAAGCGAAGGTCGCCCAGCAAGCGGAGGCTCTGAGCTTAATCAAAGCGGGTGCGCGGAAAGAAGAAATCGCTCAAGCTAAGGCCAAAGTCGAGCAACAAGTCCAAGCGGTCGCTGTACTCAAGGCAGGTACTCGCAAAGAAGAGATAGACCAAGCCATCGCTCAGGTACAAGCTGCGCAAGGGTCTTTAAAAACAATTCAAAATCAGATCGAGGAAACAAAGGTTTTAGCTCCTTTTAATGGGATCGTGCTGGAAAAATATGCCGATGTGGGTGCTTTTGTCAGCCCTTCGATGGCAGGTGGTGGGGGAGCTTCAGCCTCGTCTTCATCCATCTTGATGCTCACTAGCGTTCGCCAGCAAGTAGTCGTCAATCTCTCCGAATCGCAAATCGCCAAGGTCAAATTAGGACAGTCGGTGGCGATTAAAGCGGATGCCTTTCCTGGCGAGAAATTTACAGGCAAAGTCGAGCAAATTGCCCCTCAAGCCAAAGTGACTCAAAACGTTACTAGTGTTGAGGTGCGGGTATCTATTGACTCTGCGACAGCCACCAAATTAGCGGCAGGGATGAATGTAGAAGCTGATTTTGCCGTCGGTCAGTTAGAAAATGCAATCTTCGTGCCCAACGCTGCGGTGGTCAAACAGGCTGAGGGTGCTGGCGTATACGTTTTGGGCGAGGGTAATAAATCCGTATTTCGCCAGATCCAAACGGGTGTGACTGTCGGCAAGCAAACCGAGGTGAAATCAGGGCTTCAAGGTAACGAGCAGGTGTTGCTCAGTCCGCCAGCCGAGCAGAAATCTGGTGGGGGTATATCGTTACCACGTCCGTCGCAGTAAATCTCAGATTCCGCCTGGGAAAGGGGAGGGGGAAACGGGAAGACGAGGGACGCTTGCGTTCCTAATTCACTATTCACTATCCACTATTCAACATTATGGTTTTATTCAAACAGCGTCCGCACCAAGTTTCGACCTGGGAAATATCAGAGATGGCGATCGAAGCCTTGTGGAGTAATAAACTCCGCAGTGGTTTGACGATGCTGGGGGTAATTATTGGGATTTCCTCGACGATTGGGATTTCGTCGATCGGGCAAGGCGTACAGAAATCAACGGCTGATAGCATTCGGGGATTGGGGACGGATGTATTGCAAGTGATGGCTGGTGCCGCTCAAAGTGGTGGAATCAGTCAGGGACAAGGCTCTTTGACAACATTAAATTGGGAAGATGCTAAAGCGATCGCCGAACAAGCTCCTGGCGCAACAGTTGTTTCGGCTTTTTTACAGCGGAATACCCAAGTAGTCTATGGCGAGAAGAATACTTCGACGACGGTGTATGGTACCGACTTGAGCTATTCACAGGCGCGGAATACTTTCCCAAAATCGGGGCGATTTTTTGACGATGAAGAGCTAAAATCGGCGGCATCAGTAGCCGTAATTGCGCCCACAGTCCAGAAAAATCTGTTTCCAGCCAATGTCGATCCGATCGGTACCAAGATTCGGATTCAGGGTGAAATCTATGAAGTCATTGGGGTAATGGAAGTCAAAGGTTCCCAAGGCCCCCAAGATCGGGACGACGCGGTGTATATTCCCCTGACGAGTATGTCGGCTCGAATCGTTGGGAATAATTCGCTGATGGGGATTTCAATTAATGGCATCTATATCAAAGGTCGCGATGAATCACAACTAGAAATAGTCAAGTTTCAAGTTGCTAATATTTTGCGCTTGCGTCATAACATCGACACACCTGAAGATGATGATTTTAAAATTACTAATCAAGCAGATATCCTTAAAACATTCGACACGATTTTTGGCTTACTCACAACACTAATTATCGCAATTGCTGGAATCTCACTAGTAGTAGGTGGGATTGGAATTGCCAATATTATGTTAGTTTCTGTCGTCGAAAGGACGCGAGAGATTGGTATTAGAAA
The DNA here is from genome assembly GCF_000317145.1 of Chamaesiphon minutus PCC 6605. Lineage (GTDB taxonomy): Bacteria > Cyanobacteriota > Cyanobacteriia > Cyanobacteriales > Chamaesiphonaceae > Chamaesiphon > Chamaesiphon minutus. The sequence goes on from NC_019697.1 coordinate 111,809, forward strand.
AGCTTTGGGCGCAACCGATCGTGCTATTCTGACTCAATTTCTTACGGAGTCAGTGATTATTTCGGTAGTGGGTGGATCGATCGGTATCATCTTAGGAATTGGTATCACTTTCGTTTCTGCTACAGCATTTAAGTTTGCTTTTTTGGTTTCGGGCAATGCGATCGCAATCGGTTTTGGTTTATCGACTGCGGTGGGATTGTTAGCAGGCGTAATTCCAGCTAAAAATGCGGCCAAACTCGATCCGATTGTTGCCTTACGCAGTGATTAAAACAATGAATAATAATTATCCACAGTTGCTAATAGTATTGAGCCTCATGATGCAGCCATCATTGAATGTCTGCGATAGCAAACAAGTATCTCAACCAGCAGCCGAAAGATTTTTTACTGCCGATCGACTCGACCCAGAATGGTTTACACCCAGCACTTTGGAAATCGACAATTTATCCGAATTTCAAAAAAAATGAGATAATCCTAACGCAAAATATGATAAATATTTTTGATTGCGTCTCAATAGAAAGTTATCTTTATGAGATTTTAAGATATTCACTCGATGTAGAGAAAATATCGATCGATGCTTATGCCAAGGTGTCATTAGCCGAGCGCACAAATGACATTTGGTTGGCAATCATTCTCGTTTCCAAGCAAGAACATCAAATCGAGATTGTTTGCTCGACCGAAGTCGATCGTCAGTTTGGTTATAAATTCGCCAATACAGCGATCGCTTCACTCCACAATCAAGGATTTACAAACATCACTTCAGATAATTTTATTCGACTGCAAGCAACATACAATACTTTGCTCGAAAGATTGCCTTTGGTATATAATGCTCGATCGCTAAATTTATTTTTTCCTGACGAAAGTTATCGAATGGCGATCCTGTATGGATTAATTGTAGAAATTAAAAAATTCAATAAAATTGGATTGAGCTTGCCGATTTTAAATTGAATTTGCAACTTATGCATTGAATTTACGATTGCAAAAAATGAATACTAATTTAACTAAACTAAGAGCGATTCAATTTAAAGCAATTTGTGTTATTTCAGCTTTGATTTTGAGTATTGCGAGTGGGATGGCCGCCGCCGCAAGCATACCCAGTGCTGACGCTCGCCGACTACAACCAGATCGATCGATGCTCCTGGCTCAAAATACTCCCAGCAACATTGGCAAGATTAACAACGATCTCAACCTCCCCAAAATAGGTGCTGATGTTCAAATTACCAACACAAAATCTTTGACCTTAAAAGATGCGATCGATATCGCCTTTCGGAATAATCGCGATGTCCAAGTGGCACGTCTGGCGGTCGATCGAGATACCGCTGGAATTCGATCGGCACAAGCCGATCAAGCATTACAAATAGGCTTGACAAGTACCCTGCAAAATCAGGGATCGCCTGTAATCTTTGGTACTCAAGCAACAACTAGCACCAATTCAAATGTCCAAGGACAACTCCAAGCCACTTATATCATCTTGGATGCAGGTCGTAATAGCAGCAGCGTGCGGGCGGCTGAAGATCAAGTGAAATTTAGCAAACTAGATTTGCTCCGCATCGAACAAAAGCTGCGTGGCGATGTCACCACTGCCTATTACGATCTCCAAGCTGCCGATTCCTCAGTCATCATCAACCAAGCCTCGATAACTGACGCCAAGCGCAGCTTGAGCGACGCTCAACTCCAAGAAAAAGCTGGTACGGGAACTAAATTTGACATCCTTCGCGCCCAAGTTCAACTGGCGACAGCCGACCAAAATCTGGTCAATGCCCAAGGGCAACAGCAAACCGCCCGCAAAAATATCGCGCAGTTACTCAGTGTCGATGATAATACCGAATTCACTACCGCCGATACTGTGCGCGAATTGGGAGATTGGCGGTATTCCCTAGAGGAAAGTATCGTGTTGGCGTACAAAAAACGTCCAGAAATCCAGCAACAACTAGTCAACCGCAGCATTAGCCAACAACAACAAATCATCGCGGCTGCTGCTGATTCCCCCCAGGTAAGCCTGTTTGCTAACTACAATCTTGGCAAAACCCTGACTGATTCGACCTCCGCCCAAGATAGCTATAGTGTGGGCGCACAGTTAAGTTGGAGTTTTTGGGATGGTGGTGCTGCCAGAGCAAATTCTGACAGGCAGAAAGTCAACCAAGAAATCAATGAAAACCAGTTGACCACTCAGCGCAATCAAATTCGGTTTGAGATCGAGAGAGCCTTCTACAGCCTCGGCACCAATAAAAAAAATATTACTACTGCCACTCAATCGCTTCAACAGGCAGAAGAAAGTCTCAAACTAGCCCGTCTGCGCTTTCAAGCAGGCATTGGCACTCAAACTGATGTCATCCAAGCCCAAACCGAATTGGCTACAGCCCGTGGTAATCGGGTCTCCGCGATCCTAAACTACAATCGCGCTCTAGCCAGTTTGCGCGTAGCTACGGTGCTAGTTGAGTAATCGATCTGAAATAGATCGAATTCAAGTCGTGACTGGACTTGATGTTGAAAACCCAGTGTTTATCTACCCACAGCCTAACTTTCAACTAAATTTTTAGGAACGCAAATAGATGAACATCGCCACAAATAGCTCAGCCAAACTTACGACCAACATTCACCTCACCCTTAACAATATGAGTCCTATTGCTCGGATATCTGCCCAGATGTTGGTAAATACGATCGCAATTGTCCTAATTGGCTGGATCTATATTCCTGCTACCAATGCTCAACCCACAACACCAGCTCCAGAAACTACTCCCCCACCGCCGCAAGATGCTACCCCACCGACACCAAAACAAAGCAGCTATTTTGGCTTCGGCGGAAATATCGGCATTCAAGGGAGCACTACTTCTCTATCACAAGGCAGTTTTTCATTACTAAATAAGCAGGTTTTAACTGACAATCTAGCGATACATGGTGCGATGACAATATTTGGTAGTTCGGTTTCTTCTCACTCTGTTGCATTGACATTCAATCAGCCGATCTCCAATAACGATCTACCGATCGTTTTCACTCCATTTATCGGTGGGGGCATCATCGTACATTATGAAGATGGCACCAAAATTAATCCCCTAGTTACAGGTGGGATTGATGCTAGTACACCTTTTGGTCTAACCGGAACGTTACGGATTAATGCCGGATTTATCAACGATCGACAAGCTGATATCGGCATCCTGTTTGGTATTGGCAAAAACTATTAATATATACTCGTTCTTGAAAATTTTTACGTTCCGATCGCATATTTATTATCCACATAAAAAATATTTTTCTATGTGGATACAATCAAATTGGATAGTTTACGCTCTTCAGTATTGTCGAGATTTATTAAATCTAATGGCATGTATAACATGGATGGTTATTTATGATTGAGATGGAAAATATTATTAAAACCTATCAGCTAGGTGAAGTCCAAGTTCCCGTACTCAAAGGAATTAATTTGCACGTTGAGGAGGGAGATTATATCTCAATAATGGGAGCATCTGGCTCGGGCAAATCAACATTAATGAATATTATTGGGTGTCTCGATCGACCGACTGATGGCGCGTACTATTTAGACAATCTAGATCTCACGAAATTAGCAAAAGACGATCTAGCCTACATCCGCAATCAATATATCGGTTTTGTCTTTCAACAATTTAATCTATTAACACGTTCTACCGCGTTAGAAAATGTGATGTTACCGATGATTTATGGCGGCATTCCCAAATCAGAGCGACGAGAGCGAGCAGAAGCAGCTTTGATTAATGTCGGCTTGAGAGATCGACTAACTAATCGTCCCAGTCAATTGTCGGGCGGACAACAACAACGCGTCGCGATCGCACGAGCTTTAGTCAACCAACCCGCACTCCTACTCGCTGACGAACCCACTGGCGCACTCGATACCCAAACATCACAAGAAGTGATGAAGTTATTTGACAATCTCAATGCCCAAGGCATCACGATCGTCATTATTACTCACGAACCAGAGATTGCCGCCCAAACTCATCGCCAAATTGTCATGCAAGATGGTCTAATTGTGGGCTGAATCGTGTCAGTTTGCTCGAGTAGACCTCGGTTATTTGTTAAGATCGGCAGATAACGATCGATCTCAAAAATCCATGAACTGGCTCGCGCACATTTTACTTTCCGAACCAACTGTCGAAAATCGTCTGGGCAATCTCTTGGGCGATCTGGTAAAAGGGAAAGAGCTAGATGGACTCGATATCCCGTTGCGGCGAGGTGTCGATCGACATTACGCGATCGATAAATTTACCGATACTCATCCAATTTTCAGAATCAGCAAACACAGAATCGACAAACAATATAGTAAATTTGCAGGTATATTAATCGATGTCATCTACGACCACTTTTTAGTTAAAAATTGGTCGCTCTATTCCGATACGATTTTTACTGCTTTTACAGCAGAAATCTCCAGCTCATTTCGTGATTATTCAGGTGAAATTCCGCAATCGGCAAGAGCGGTCATCGATCGGATGATAAACGGCGATTGGTTGAATAGTTATCGGTATTTATCGGGTGTCGAAACTGCTTTGCAAAGAATCGACTATCGCATCGCAGTCCGCATGGGCGACAGAATTAAGCTCGTCGATGCCATGCCCATCCTCGAACGAGAGTATCTTAGCCTCGATCGAGATTTTAATCTCTTTTTCCCCCAACTCCAACACCACATCCTCCACTGGAACAATCCCCTCCTCGGAGGGGTGCCCAACGGGCGGGGTGGGTAAGATCTATACCACCCACCGATTTCCTCCCACATGATTCTTATCGATCGATTAAATCTGGATGTAGCTGTCGATCTTGAGTCAGTTGAGATCGAGCGGATGCTGTGGGGATGGCGTACCCACCACGCCCTACGGGCACCCCTGTCTTGTCTCGCATAATCCGGGAGTTTCCCTCCCGGATTATGCGAGCCGCTCCTGGGAGGGGATTTTTTAGAGGTTTACCATTTGCATCATGGCGGTGGGGTAGCGATCGCCGGATGCGGCACCTTTAGGTAAAATTGCATCGATCCGATCGAGTTCTGCATCCGTTAACTTGATATCCAATGCACCGAGATTGTCGAGCAAATAGGAAACCCGCTTAGTACCGGGAATCGGCACGATATCCTCGCCTTGCTGGAGCAACCAGGCGATCGCCAATTGAGCGGGCGTGCACTTTTTCTCGCGCGCCATCTGCTGCACCTGTGCGACTAAATCTAAATTGCGCCCAAAATTATCGCCCTGAAAGCGCGGTGAGGTGCGTCGCCAGTCGTTTGGTTCTAAATCGTCAAAAGTCTTGATTTCCCCAGTAAGAAAGCCGCGTCCGAGGGGACTCCAAGGCACAAATCCAATCTGGAGTTCGCGGCAAGTCGGCAAGATTTCATCTTCTACATCGCGACTCCAGAGCGAGTACTCGCTTTGCAATGCGGCGATCGGATGTACGGCATGAGCGCGGCGAATCGTGGCTGCGGATGCCTCTGATAGTCCCAAAAATCGGACTTTACCTTCTTTGACTAATTCCGCCATCGTCCCCACGGTATCTTCGATGGGCGTATTCGGATCGACGCGATGTTGGTAGTATAAGTCGATCGTCTCTACTTCCAATCGCCGCAAACTAGCCTCGCAAGCCGAGCGCACGTATTCGGGGCGACCGTTGACTGGGATAGTATATCCGCCCGTGCTCACGTCGCTGAGGCCAAATTTGGTGGCAATGACGACCTTTTCGCGACGATCGCCAATTGCTTTACCGATCAGCGTTTCATTATGCCCCTTGCCATAAGCATCAGCGGTATCGAGGAAGTTAACACCCAGATCGATCGCGCGATGGATGGTAGCAATCGCCTCTGCTTCGTCGGCAACACCATACACCCCCGACATGCCCATACAACCTAATCCCAGAGCCGAAACCACCAGTCCTTTGTCGCCAAGTTTGCGAGTTTGCATCTATTTGGATCTCCTGTAACTCCTTTAATTTTAAGGTAACCGTTCGCAGGGAGCGTTTCAAGACGATGGAATAGGTGGATGGGTGGATGGGTAAATGGGTAATGGGTACTGGCAACCTCATCCTGTCGATCCTGCTTGGTATGCTTTCTTAGCTTGATTCGCTAACCCGATCGATTCAATGAGCTAAAATAGACCCATTAGGTAAAATATGCAGCAATAGAGCCAATGCTAACCCAGCTTAGAGGACTGTAAAAAGAGGTAATTATCAATTATCTTTTGAGGTCGAAAATAGCCCAGTTAGTCGAACAGCAATCTAGTACCTAATTTAGCCGATCTAACCTAGAAGCAGAGGTGCGCTCTTTGATGATTTCTGCAACCGAAAATTTTCCACAATTCACCCCTTTAGAATACCTGGAGTGGGAGGCAAAACAAGAGCTGCGTTATGAGTTTATCGATGGCAAAGTTTGTCCGATCGCCAATGAAACTCTCGATCGAGCTATAATTGCAACGACAAACTTGAGCAGTATGCTGCAAGAGTATTTAAAATGCACCATTTGTCGAGTATTTGGTGCCAATGTCAAAGTCCAAACATTAGAATCTAATTCTTTTTGTTATCCCGATCTTAGCGTCAGCGGCGACGTTCACGATCGCAGTGCCAATAATTTTATCAGTCATCCCTGTCTGATTGTGGAAGTTTTATCGCCGACTACCGAAGTGTACGACAGAGGCGATAAGTTTGCCTTGTATCGTCAGTCGCCTAGTTTACAAGAATATGTGTTAGTTAGTACCGATCGAATACACTTGGACGTATATCGACAGCCAACAGCGGGAATCTGGGAATTTAGTGCTTATAGTTCTGGCGATCCGATCGAATTAATCAGTGTTAATTTGAGTTTTGAGATCGATCGAGTTTATGATGAGATTGTATTTTAAATAGGACATTAATATTAGTTTATCTCAATTTTAAGCTTGCTATATTAGCGAAAGAGTTGGGCAATATCGATCGACAGATCGGGAAAAGCTAGCGTAGATATATTACCACTACTCAAACGAATTTCCGCTCTATATTCATTGGCATTGAGATCTCTAAAGACAACTAATTCTGATGTTTGCAAATTCATTACCCAATATTCGGGGATACCTGCAAGCGCATATAGATCTCGTTTTACACCCAAATCTTTGATTAGAGTACTATCGGCAATCTCGATTAACCAAAATATATCTGCAGGGAATGGATGTCGAGTTTGATAGAGAGTATCGGGAGTTCTGACAATCGCAATATCTGGCTCTGGCTCTGAGTTATTTGGTAAAGTAATCGGATGAGCTTCACTCACTTCTGCTCGATCTCCTAACAGCGAACGGAGATATTTAGCTGTTCCCCGACAATAAAAGGAGTGCGCGACACCTTCTGGTGACATCTCAATGATTTCCCCATTAATTAGTTCTACAGATCGATCGTCTAACAATCCCGATCTAATCATCTGGTGGTAATCAGTTAAACTCCATTTAGCAGTAATTAGAGTCATCAATTTTTTCCAAATAACTAAACTAATTTTAGCAGAAAATGTGAATCAGAAAGATTTAGTTTGTATAGCCAGCATATTCGATCTGCAAGAATGCTGTCAGGTGGGCTACCCTGCGGGATAACCGACGACAACCAATGTAAATCTAAACATTGACGACTATAGTCATTCCAGATAAAAGTGAGACAGTCAGATATCCTCAAACCTTTACAAATAGGGGCTTAGCTTGGAGCGGGTTGTCTCAGACTTAATCGAAATGACTATAATTTACCCCGTAACCGATCGGATCGATCGCGTCATCGGGCTACTTTTTCAAACTTCAACTCCTTGTTATTTTTATATATTACCAACAAGCTTGCTTCGCAATTGTTTGATTCGATCGCGTAGTGTGGCTGCTTTTTCAAACTCCAACTCTTTGGCGGCTACTTTCATTTCTGCTTCCAGTTGGACGATTAGATCCGGGATTTGTTCGAGCGATAATTCATCGACATGCTCGATGACTGTCTCCAATTGTTGAGCGTTTAAGCGACGGGAAAGATCGAGGAATTGCAGGATTGAATTACTACCTGTCTTGACGATCGATTGGGGCGTGATATTATTTAATTTATTATGCGCCATCTGAATCCCTCGACGGCGTTCCGTTTCATCGATCGCGGCAATCATGCTATCTGTTAATTTATCGGCATATAAGATCGCTTGTCCGCGAATATGTCGCGCCGCACGTCCGATTGTTTGAATTAGAGATCGCGTCGAACGTAAGAAACCTTCTTTATCGGCATCGAGAATTGCGACTAAAGATACTTCTGGTAAATCCAAACCTTCCCGTAATAAGTTCACCCCAATTAAGACATCAAATTCACCATTACGCAAACCTTGAATAATTTCGATGCGTTCGATCGATTGAACTTCTGAATGGAGATATTTTACTCGCACACTGCGTTCGTGAAAATATTCCGTCAAATCTTCCGCCATCCGTTTGGTGAGCGTCGTAATTAATACGCGTTCGTTGAGTTTGACTCGATCGCGAATTTCACCTAATAAATCGTCTACTTGTCCCTCTGTCGGACGCACGAAGATTTCTGGATCGATTACTCCCGTCGGACGGATGATTTGTTGGGCGATCCGATCCTCTGAGAGTTCCATTTCCCACTCACCAGGGGTTGCCGAAACAAAAATACATTGATTCACCTTCTCCCAGAATTCATCCGCCTTTAACGGGCGATTATCTGCCGCACTGGGCAACCGGAAACCATGATCGATCAGTACGGTTTTGCGCGCTCGATCGCCATTGTACATGCCACGAATTTGCGGAACGGTAACGTGAGATTCATCGACGACCAATAACCAATCATCATCGAAATAATCCAACAAACATTCAGGCGGATCGCCAGCTTTGCGTCGAGCTAAATGGCGGGAATAATTTTCCACCCCATTACAAAAACCTACTTCCCGCAACATTTCTAAATCGTAGCGAGTCCGTTGGTCGATGCGTTGAGCTTCGATTAATTTACCATTAGTTTCTAACTCGACGATCCGCTCTTTTAACTCTGCATCGATATCATTGCAAGCAGCTTCTAAAGTATCTTCAGGCGTCACAAAGTGCCGCGCTGGATAGATATTCAAACCGCCTAATGTATTAAGAATTTCCCCCGTTACCGGATCGACATACCGAATCGCTTCAATTTCATCACCAAAAAATTCCACCCGCACGATCCGATCTTCGTAAGCAGGGCCAATTTCAACAACATCGCCACGTACCCGAAAATTACCGCGTTTGAGGTCGATATCATTGCGACTATATTGCACCGAAACTAATTGCCGCAACATCTCCCGCTGGTCGATTTCCATCCCCACCTTCAGCGGAATTGCCGCCTTCAGATATTCAGCAGGCGTACCCAAACCATAAATACAACTAATCGACGCGACTACGATTACATGTCGATGCTCGAATAAAGATCGAGTCGCCGAATGCCGCAACATATCGATTTCATCATTAATTGCCGATGCTTTTTCGATGAAAGTATCACTGACGGCAATATAAGCCTCCGGCTGATAATAATCGTAATAAGAAACAAAATACTCGACGGCATTATGCGGGAAAAATTGCCGCAACTCGTTACACAATTGCGCGGCTAATGTCTTATTATGAGCTAATACTAATGTCGGTTTCTGATGCTGCGCGATCGTCGCCGCGATCGTAAATGTTTTGCCCGTACCCGTCGCACCGAGGAGAGTCTGAAACCGCTGTTCGGATTTTAACCCAGCCACGAGCTGCTCGATCGCCGCAGGTTGGTCGCCAGTGGGTTTAAATGGTGCTTCCAGTTGAAATTCGTTATCGTCCATGCGTCTTATTACTACCAGTTACACAGAACAAAAGACCAGATTGCCTAAAATCGGTCGTTACATTCTAGCGCAGTTTGATGGGGAAGGGGTAATTGTGTACCAGGCATATCGCCCCGAAATTGGGCACTTTGCGGCGACTCACGGCTACTTCGGCGGCGACCACTTTAGCACGACGCGGATGAGCTGGATTAAGCCCAATTTCCTCTGGATGATGTATCGCTCCGGCTGGGGTCAAAAGGAGGGTCAGGAGGTGGTTTTGGCTGTTAAGATTAAGCGCGAAGCCTTCGATACGATCTTGGCTAACGCCGTCCGTTCTAGTTACAATCCCGATCTCTACCCCACTGAGAAAGAAATGTACCCTTCTAGGGATAATTCTCGCAAATATGGCCGAATCGAAGCATCGAAGCATAGCTTTTACCACTATTGGGAAAATTAATAAGCTGCTGACATTTGCTGTTAAAATTCCTGAAAAATAGATCTCCTGTGGCTAGACTATGTTCGGCAAAATAATCGGCGATTTCATTCAGATCTCGACTAGCCAGAACATTGATAACATAGCGACTCATAAGCTATGCCTGACGAATCTGCTGGAAACGTTCTAAAATTCCATTCACAAATGTTTCACCATCAATCGGCGGTGTCCGATCGGATGCAGAAATAGCTTCATCAATTTTGACACCTACTTGCCGACTCCACTCACTATCGGCACGGTCGTATTCATCTAGCAATCTTAGTGCAATTTCCAGAATTTCTTGAGCAGAGTTATATTTTCCCGCTTGCAGTTTAGTTTTAATAAATTGTTCTTGGTCGGGTGTAAGACTGATACTCATGAGTTCGCTTAAGTTGAATCTGACACGATCGGCACGATTTTATTTTAGCCGATGCTCTTTTCAAAAGATACTCCCTTCCTGCCTTAAGAGTATCAATAATGCTTGGGTTTTATATTCGATCGAACAACAGACCGAAGGGAAAGCCAGATTGGTATATTGTTATTATCGAACAGAATGTCGGTTATGACTATACTCCCACCTCACATCAACGGATCGGCAAGTCCAGAGTTCGATCGATCGCACTTACACCAATTCGTCCAGTGCATCGATCGAGAATTATTGCCGCAGCTTCAACTCCAAAATAATTCTACCCACAACAATCCAGTGGTGGTCGATCGGCTACCAATTCCCTGGCAGAAGTTGGGTGCTGGCAATTATGCCGCAGTATTTTCTCATCCCGAATATCCCCACCAAGTGGTCAAGATTTATGCTCCAGGCATGGCTGGTTTTGAAGAAGAAATTGAGGTGTATCGGCGACTCGGGACTCACCCAGCTTACTCGGAATGTCTGTATGCTGGCGCAAATTTCTTGGTACTCAAACGGCTCTATGGCACCACTCTCTATGACAGCGTACATCAGGGATTGAGTATTCCGCCGCAAGTTATTATTGATATCGATCGAGCCTTGGATGATGCGCGTGCGCGAGGGCTAAATCCCTCCGATGTACACGGGCGGAATGTCATGATGGATCGCGGCAGAGGATTCGTGGTGGATGTCTCTGACTTTTTACATCAGGGCACTTGCCTTAAATGGCAGCACTTAAAACGAGCTTATTATTGGCTATATCGACCAATTATCCAGCCATTGAAATTACACATTCCTTACCCATTGCTAGATGTTGTGCGCAAGAGCTACCGATATTACCGTCGGCTGCTTTAAATTAATTGACAATTAAGTTTAATTGAGGGCTAATTTCTAACATATCCATTCTCCTCAAAATGCACGGAGTGGCAGCACTAGCTTGGCGGCGATAGACTAAATCGTTAACTGCATTCAAGACAGAACTTATAATGTACCGTATGGATTGCACCACAACTACCACAATGAATCGCTAATACGCCCGAACTCGATCGAGCTGTCGATTTCTGCCAGATTGAGGTGGACTATAATAGAGCTAGAACTTAGACACAAGTAGCCAATAGGCGATCGTCAGGTAATGCGTGAAACCAGTTATGATGTGGTGCTCTACGGTGCCAGTGGCTTTGTGGGTAAGCAAACCGTCCGGTATTTTGCCGAACGTGCTGGCAATGAGGTGCGGTGGGCGATCGCGGGTCGAGATCGGAACAAGCTAGAATCAGTCAGGGCAGAAGTACGCATCGATGTCGATATTCTCGTCGCCGATAGTCAAGATAGATCAGCCATCGACGCGATCGTTTCTCAAACGCGAGTATTATTAAACACGGCTGGGCCATTTGCGCTGTACGGCAATGCGATCGTCGATGCTTGCGTCCGTTACCGTACCCATTATGTCGATATTACAGGCGAAACGCCGTGGGTAAAAGGATTAATCGATCGATATCACGTTCAAGCTGCCACCGATGGGACGCGGATTATTCCCTGCTGTGGCTTTGATTCGGTACCATCCGATTTGGGTACTTATTTGCTGGTGCGTTATCTCCAGCGCGAACTGGGTACTAATTGTACTCATGTGAAAGCTTATTTTCAGGCGGCTGGTGGTTTCAATGGCGGGACGCTGGCGAGTGGTTTGAATATTTTCGATAGCGGCGAACTAGAGCAAGTCGGCAATCCGTTTTTACTCAATCCGCCGGAATCTGTCCCCACAGATGTAGACAGACATCGCGATCCTACTGCTCCCCAGTACGATACCGAGATGGAGACTTGGGTTTCGCCATTTTTCATGGGTGTCGTCAATACGCGCATCGTCCGCCGCAGTGGGGCATTATTCGATCGATGGCAGGAATCTTATGGCGCGGATTTTAGCTATCAAGAGTACTTCAAATTCAACCAGCCGTGGGCATGGCTTCAGTCTGCGGCAATGGTAGGGGGTCTGGCTGTAATTGGTGGTGCGATTGCGATCCCGCCCCTACGTTCTTTCATAGAATCGATTATCCCGCAAGTTGGGAGCGGGCCGACAGAGCAAACGATGAATGCAGGTTGGTTTCGGTGCGAACTGTTGGGATGGGGTAGCCAAGGGCAACGGGTGCGGGGGCTGATTGCGGATGTGGGCGATCCTGGCAATCGCGCTACGGTGAAGTTTGTCTGCGAGTCGGCATTATGTTTGGTGGTGGATTTCGACAGGTTGCCAGGAGGGGCGCAGCGGGGTGGAATTTTGACGCCAGCGACAGGATTGGGCGATGTATTGGTAGAGCGGCTACAGGGGGCAGGAATGCGCCTGGAAGTTGAGACGATAATCTAAATTAAGTAGATAGTAACCTTATTTACGCCGTAGACTACTAGTGCTTAGTGTAGACCCAGGGTACCCACCTACCGTGTATACACAAGTCTGGAGGGAAGCGAAAACCCTAAAAATCCCCCTGTCTTGTCTCCCTAATCCGTCGGGGAACCCGACGTTGGCGCAGCCACTCCAAAGGAGTTACGGGAGCCGCTAAATCCCCATTGAAAAGGGGGACTTTGACCGGATCTTAGCCCCCTTTTTAAGGGGGTTTGGGGGATTTAGATCTAGAAACGAAGTCAATCAGACTTGTGTATACACGGTAGGGGTACCCACAAGGGGCACCCCTACAGATTAATTGCGTAAGGGTGCCCCTGTCTTGTCGTTTTTTTATTCGGGGGGAACCCCCGAATAAAAACGCCGCTTGTGGGTACCCGACTATCTCTACTAAGCACTAGTCTTTCCGTATTGGTGCAAGATGTGAGCTTATCGATTCGTTCAATTGGCAAAAGCGTAAGTTAAGGTCGCACCGCTCGATTGCCACCAATTAACTCTCTAGTTGGGACTAAATGTTAGTCTTCGTCCCAACCTTCGACGTCGAGTAACTCGCTGACTGGATCTTGGAGTGTGAACCCGAACTCTAAGAGTTCATTTTTCCAATATTGCCACTTATCGCCATACAGAAAGGCAATCTTCCAAATTCGATCGCTCGGACTGAGAATCTTGGATGCTACCAAAGATTCGACTTGACGTTGCATTTTCACCATTGGGTGAAGCACTTGCTGAGTCATAGATAAAGATTTAATTGTTTTAATGCTTAATGTGAAACTATTTTCCTGCTAAATACTCGTGCTAGCTCTAGTAATGCGATTTGCTAGGAAAATCTACCTTTCTACTTGTACCGCACAACAGTGTAAATTGTCAAACTTAATTTGGGTGAGTATTTTTACAAGCTTTATAGATATAGTCGGAGATTTTATCTGGGTTTGTCAGTGTGGATGTTGCGATCGGGCGGTTGGGTTATTACCCTCAGCTCCAAATCGGATGCGAGTGGGGCTGCTAATTTCGATTTAGCTAGTTCAGCGCGCAGGGTCAAAATTTATAATTGATTTTTTCTTTTGCGAGTGGGGCTGCTAATTTCGATTTAGCTAGTTCAGCGCGCAGGGTCAAAATTTATAATTGATTTTTTCTTTGGATTCGACGATTTTACCTGTCGCGAACCAAGTATCGAGCAATTGTTTGACTTCTGGCTCGCTTGGTTGATATTTAGAGAGGATCGACTTGAGATAGGTGTATAAAGTCGCTCTTTTTTTCGGCCTGCTTTTAGGAATTACCGCAGATAATTTAGCTACGGCGATATCGGATAAAAAATCTTGAGAATGTGTTAGATCAGCTCGCCCAGAGAGCAGTTCCAAACTATCGATGCGACGACAGGAAATACCCAACTTGCCCAGATGTTGGATTAATGGGTCGAAACCACGATCGCGTGAGAGAATAACATAGCTAGATGTGGGCGATTGCAGACTTACTTGGCCGAGGTAAAAGGCAATATGAAAGTCTAGCGCATTTGGCCCTGTTTCTTCGACGCCGATCCACTCCACTGCTGCACCCAATTGATGCGCCTCGCGCACTAGCTCGAAGGGAATCTTAACTTGAGCGCAGCCGACAAAAATGAAAATCTTGAGATTGGGTCGTTGCAGACTAGACAATCTTACTTGAGTAACATTTTCATAATCGATAAACAAAATTGTGGATGGAGTGGCTTTCTCGATCGATGTCATCTAGCCCAGATTCAGTGAGTTGACGGGAACTTCGTCCCATGAGGCGACAGTGCGCAGTCTTGCAATCCAGCCTAGTTGCTTTTGCTCGGTCGTGAGATTCCGATCGAAAGATTCGTGACAGTCTCTGGCTAGTTCTTCACTACGTGAAGCGATGCAGGCATACATCAAGCCGCCAGGATCTAATTGCTCGTTTATCCAGATTGTTAACATCGATCCCCCTCCTGAATATGTATCTTAGTTATCTAAATTTTAATCCTTATTGAGGCATTCGTGCCCAGTCTTAACAATTTCATTGTTTCTATTGCCTAAATCTAGCCAGTGTTTCGGCACTCATCCGACAAATTTTCCAGTCAGGTAACACAGTCGCACCCAAACTTTGATAAAACTCGATCGCGTTTTGATTCCAGTCTAGTACAGACCACTCTAACCGCCCGCAACCGCGATCGTGGGCAATTTTGGCCACAGTAGTCATCAAAGCTTTGCCGACCCCTTGGCGGCGATATTCGGGACGCACGAACACATCTTCGAGGTAAAGTCCCGGTTGGGTGAGAAAGGTCGAGTAGCTATGAAAAAATAAAGCAAACCCGATCCCTAGATCGTCTAATTCTGCCACGATGACCTCAGCATAAGGTCGATCTCCAAATAAATGCGATCGCAATTGTTCGGTATTTCCCGTCACTCGATCGGTCAATTTTTCATACTCCGCTAACCCTCGAATTAACTCAAAAATAATATCGACATCTTTCTCTTCAGCAGCTCTGATTTTTAGCATGTATTTAGGTATTAGGAAGAAGGCAGAAGGCAGAAGGAAATATCGATCTAAATTAGAACATTCTTGTCAAACTATCAACCATCAACTATCAACTATCAACTAACTCACCATCCTTGCATCTCTACTAACTCAATACATAATTGATTGATGGCAGGGAGATCGGGATGATGCGGAAGGAGGGAATCACTATAAGCTCGATCGAGTTCGGCGACTAAATTATCTGCAAGAGCTGTTACTTGCTCGTATGTTAATTCACCATTGAGAATCGCCATAAATTCATCGGCATCGCCAACTTCCTGGCGATCGACAAATACTTCACCCGATCGTAAAATTTCTAAGCCACTGCGTAATAAGCGGATGCAGTGCATCGCATGTTTGAGATCGAAACCCGATTGTTTTTCCATCCCCGCACGGGTAGGGTTGCGATTGGTTTGCCAGGATTGGTAAGCATTCCATTCGCGCAAGGCATTTTGATAGTGCTGACTTTTTTGGAGCAATTTAATAAAGTCGCCGCGACTATTCGTCAGATTTTGGGTGTATTCTAATACCTCATCGGTGAGATTGTGCTGTTTTAATAATCCCTTATAATCGATGTCACCAGTTAATAATTGATGCAGCTCCTGAGCTTCGGCTAGATATTCAATCTTGCCGCGTACTAGAGCATACAGATATTCGAGGAAAGCATTTAACTCTTCTTTACTTAATGGGCGTTCTCCTGTCAAACCAAATTTTTCGGGTGTTGGCTTTTCTTGAGGCGGATTGAGCAGCCATTTTCGATGAGATTCAATTTTCTTGATTTGGGCAAAAGCATACCCAGAATAAGTATGTTTGACCCTCTTGCTCAGGAACATCCGGCGATTCTGGATTAAATATTTACCGACTTCCGTTTTGACTGGGTACTGTTTGAGCCAGAGTAGTTCGATGATATTGGGATTGGCACCAGCCAATAGTTGAATGAATTTTTTTAGCTCGTAAATAACTGTATCTTTCTGTCCGTTAAGAAATTCAAATATCCCCGATTCGGTATCCCAACCACCCTCTTTTTGCTCGACTTTATCGAAACCTAAATAATATGGTTTTCCCGCAATAAATACTCCCCGATAGTCGAGATCGGAACCAGGACGGCTCAAGCCATAACCATGACTACCAGCCAAGCCAATCAGGATCGTGCGTTGTTCGACTTCTAGACGTTGCATGGGGAGTAGAGGGTGGATAAGTGGATGGATGGATGAGTATGTGGATAGCGGTTGAGAGAACTTGCTTTCCCGACTCCCCCCACCCTTAAGCTGATTGATGTAAGATTAAGCGATTACCATCTGGGTCGTAGGCATAGATTTCGCGACCGTGAGAGGCGGTGGTAATTTGCCCTGGGGGTGCATAGCCGAGTTTGGCTAATTTAGCGATCGAGTCTTCTAGGCTCTCAACCTCCAAACACATGCTCATCCCGCTTTGGTTGGGATGCCCAAATTCCTCGCGATGCTTGGGGTGTGGGCAAAAAATTCCCAATTTCAATCCGGCGATGGAGAACTCTGCATAGACATTAGGAATCGATCGATCGGGTGCAATCTCCAGGAATTGGGTATAAAAGTCTACGATGCGATCGAAATTAATACTGGCGATCGTGACGAGAGCGGAGGTAAGCATGAATATTACAATATTAACTTCAAATCGCAAACTGGCAAATGGGTTTATAATTGGCTACGCTTGGGAACTATTATAGAAACAAAGACAACTCGTAGAGATAGTTTAACGACATTAGGCGAGATGACTGGGGAGCATCGATAAGTTATGGAATTGGCACAGCGCATCACCGGGATCGAACCATCTGTCACTCTCGCCATTGCAGCCATGGCGAAAGCCATGCAGAAGGATGGCAAGGACGTTTGCAGTTTTAGTACGGGAGAACCGGACTTTGATACTCCAGCACATATCAAAGATGCTGCTAAACAAGCTTTGGATCGTGGCAAAACTAAGTATGGTGCCGCTGCTGGCGAACCACAATTACGGGAAGCGATCGCTAATAAGCTGCAACAGGATAATAACTTAAGCTATGCCCCTGCGAATATTTTAGTTACCAATGGGGGCAAGCATTCGCTCTACAATCTGATGGTGGCATTAATTAATCCTGGCGATGAAGTAATTATCCCCGCGCCGTTTTGGTTGAGTTATCCCGAAATGGTGAAATTAGTCGGCGGTATCCCCGTCATCGTCGATACCGATAGCAGTACCGATTATAAAATTACGCCCGCAGCTCTAGATGCTGCCATTACGCCCAAAACTAAGTTATTTATTCTCAATTCTCCTTCCAATCCTTCGGGGGTAGTTTATTCTCCGACTGAGTTACAAGCCTTGGCGCAGGTAATTGTCGATCGCGATATTATGGTTGTCTCGGATGAGATTTATGAAAAGATCGTTTACGATGGCGTCGAGCAAGTCAGTATCGGCGCACTGGGTAAAGAAATTTTCGAGCGCACGATTATCAGTAATGGATTTGCCAAAGCCTATGCGATGACTGGCTGGCGGATCGGTTATCTTGCCGCTCCCATCGCGCTGATTCAAGCCGCTAGTGCCCTGCAAGGGCATAGTACCTCAAATGTCTGTACCTTTGCTCAATATGGAGCGATCGCGGCTCTAGAAGGCTCGCAGGACTGTGTGGAAAACATGCGCCAAGCTTTTGCCCAGCGCAGGCAAGTTATTTTAGAACGGCTCCGGGCAATTCCAGGTTTGAGTTGTGCCAAACCCGATGGGGCGTTTTATATTTTCATCAATATCGGCAGTACGCATCTCAAGTCGCTGGAGTTTTGCCAGCAGTTGCTCGAACAACAGCAAGTCGCCGTCATTCCAGGACTACCCTTTGGTGCAGACGATCACATTCGGGTTTCGTATGCTACAGATCTCACCACGATCGAAAAAGGGATGGACAGGTTGGATAAGTTTATGAGATCGTGCGTGGGTAGCTAAAGCGATCGCGCACTCGTTTCGAGCCGCTTAAAGATCGCCTCTAACTTTGAAAGGAAGCTGAATTTCGCACTAAGATCGCTTGTCTGGATCTGCCCACATCGATGCCTGGGGCGTAGGCTTCGACTACCCGATTGGTACGCTGACACTTGACAAACAGATAGTCGCAGTCCCGACACTGAGTGCGACTGAGTTGGCCGTCGAGGAGAAGACGTTCGGCACGGGGACTGCCGCAGTTGGGGCAAATAATTTTGGTAATAGCTTGCATTTACACAATTTATCGAGATGGGTTGGGCAGTTCTACACGATCGCGATAATCTCGATCGACACTCAGCCAAATATATCGCGATCGGACTGAGGGATCGAGGTAAAACCTACTAATTTGGACTCGATCCAGTCGGGGATCGACTTTAATAACTATTGAGACACAAACATCTTGAATAGTTGTGGAATTTTTTATTAAGAAATTATAGTCCCCGATCGTCGTTGGCGGAGCCTCTGGGCATGAGCATCGCCAACCTGTGGGTACGATAAGTACAATGGCGGAGACTGATTTAATGGTTGGTTACTAGCAAACGCTTAATAAATTCCAGATCGATCGATCGCCAGATATAATGTTAAGAATCTGTCGATGGCGATCGAGATCCAAAATCATAGCCAAATTCATTATCTGGCTTTAAGTAGTGGCAGAAATCACTTCACCTTGCTCGGGCAAGGTTTTCTGCTACTGAATCAAACCAATTAGGGAGAGAACAGTAGCACCACTAGTAGCGATGAAAATTTTAGTTCTTATTTGGGAATTTCCACCACGCCTCGTTGGCGGAATTGCTCGTCATGGAGCTGAGTTGTACCCAGAGTTAGTTAAATTGGGTCATGAAATTCACCTAATTACTGTCGAGTTTTCTCAAGCACCACCGAAAGAGATTATCGAAGGTATTTACGTTCACCGCGTTCCTGTGGCTGGCTTCAGCCAAGATATCTTTAATTGGATTGGGAATATGAACGACAGCATGAGCAAGTATAGTACCAAATTAATAGAGTTATCTGATGATTTCGACTTAATTCACGCTCATGATTGGATGGTAGCAGATACGGCAATTTTGTTGAGTGAAAAGTTCCAAATTCCGATCGTGACGACGATCCATGCGACTGAATTTGGTAGGCATAGCGGCATTCACAACCCCAATAGCGAATACGTTCATTCTCAAGAAACACGCCTGGTAGAGGCTGCCACCCAAACGGTCGTTTGTAGCGAGTACATGCGCCAAGAAGTAGGCCAGATCCTCAAATGTCCGTGGGAAAGAATTAGCATCATTTATAACGGTATTCGTCCCGAGAAAAAGCAACGCCCCAAAGATTTTGATTTCTGGGATTTTCGGCGCAGATTTGCCGCCGACCACGAACAAATCGTTTATTATGTGGGACGAATGACCTATGAAAAGGGAATTTTTGTCCTCTTAAATGCCGCACCTAAAGTATTGTGGGAACTGGGCGGTAATGCTAAGTTTATCTTCATTGGCGGCGGTAATACCGATGGATTAAAACAACAAGCTTGGGATTTGGGCATTTGGGAAAAATGTTTTTTCACGGGGTTTATGTCTGATGAAGATTTAGATAAATTCCAAACCGTTGCCGACTGTGCGGTATTTCCCAGCCTTTACGAACCCTTTGGAATCGTCGCCCTCGAAAGTTTTGCCGCTAGGGTCCCAGTGGTAGTTTCTGATGCTGGCGGACTTGCAGAGGTGGTTAGGCATACCAAAACCGGAATCGTTACCTGGAGATGGGATTGCAATTCGCTCGCCTGGGGGATCTTAGAAGTACTCAAAAATCCCGGTTATGCCAAGTGGCTGACAGATAATGCCTACGACGAACTGAGCAAACGCTTTAATTGGGCGAAGATTGCCGTACAAACAGAGGTTGTCTACAAGAAGGCATTGACTAAAACCAATCAGTCTATCCCATTAAGGGGTAGGTGAGGGGAATGTTATAGAACGATATTGGCAAGTTAAATGATAATCTTCTTGGCGTGCAGCTCGCGCAGAGGCAGAAAATAAATTGCTGGTTTAGCCAGACAGTCGGAGTCGCAGCGGTATTATTTTACATTGCTGTTAGCAGTTAAGTATCGCCCGATCGTTAGTTGGCATTTTGTGTGTAACTCGATCGACACAGGGGGTACTATAATATATGTCCGATTTACTCTACAACTAATTCCTTTGAACTCAAGTTGCTCGAAAGTCGTGCCGAGTCGCCAGCCTCTTACTGACTGGCAAAAAACGGGTCTGAAATTGACTTCTAGTCAGCAAGGGCGGGATGTGGTACTCGCGATCGATTTGACTGGAAGTGTACGATTGAATGATGAAGGGAGATTGCGCCTGAAGCAGATTATTCAGGATAGTTTGCGTCCCGGCGATGCGGTATATGTTGCGCCATTTGCATCGACTGTAAACCCGTTGCAACCGCAAATAGATTGTTTAGCAGCAGATGCGGCAATTCCTTTTAGTGGCAAGCCAGCCGATATCGAGCGAATTCTTCAGAAATTACCGCTCGAATCTAGCGACGCGCTCCAGAATACTGATATTCAGATTGCGGAGGCGACAATTTATAAGGGGTTGGCGCAGTTAAATCAGTGTCGGCTCACTGCGAACAAACCAGTGAGAACGCAGTCGGTAGTATGGATTACGGATGCGCCGCTGTTAACCAAACCAGGCATCGCATCGGCTGTCTGGGTAGAGACGCCTGCCAGTAGCCCTTATCGCCAGCAAAATTCGGCACAGAGTCAGGAGCGACAAGCGTGGATCGATGCTTTACCGCTAAAATTGCGATCGCAAAACATCGGTAACTATAACTTGAGCGTGGTGGATATCGCGCCGACGGTGCAGGAATTTTGCACGCCAGCACCAGGTGGGCAAGAAACTTGCTTGATTGATAGTTATTTATTCCAACAGCTTTGGTTGCCAGTTTTGCTGAGTTCTGTGGGCATATTAACAGCACTGGCGGGTGGTATTTGGTGGTTTAGATATTGGCGGAGTCTCCAGCAAGCTTGGAAGCTGACGATTGCGGATGAAAGCGACTCGGAGCATCAGATTTGTTATCTTCGCAATCGGCAACGGCTGGGCATTGGCAGCGATATCGAATGTCAGGGGCACGATATTCGCGGTTATTTGAGGCGAGAAGGAAATCGGTTATTCCTGGAGCCGAGTGATGAGTTGCCAATTCATTACCAAAATCGCGAAGTCACTCAACGTCAGATCCTTACAGGCAGATGTATTCGGCTCCATTATCCTCACAAGTCTCGCGATTTGGAACTAATTATTACGATTAGCTAAACCGGGGCGCGGAGAGCGGGGCGTGGGGCGCGGGGCGCGGGGAGATAATGCCGTATATTAAATTAGCAACACCAAATTTTAGATACTTACTATAGTGGTTCTCAAGCTAGTAAGGTATATTGACGCCTAACCACTAACCACTCACTCCATCGACTCCATACCTCATCAACGAGGGAATGGCTATACTCCAAGTTATCAATTAGTAAATTAAACTCAAACCCTTTCCCTTTTTGCCCTGAATTCACTAAATTTCGCTGCAAACTACCTTAACAATTATGTCTCAAACTATCCAGAGAACTCTGTGCATTGGCTTAGGCGGTACGGGACGCGATGTGTTGATGCAGATTCGGCGGCTGATAATCGATCGATATGGGAGGCTAGATGCTTTGCCAGTGGTGGGTTTCGTTCATATCGATGCGGATAAGGGGGCGAGTGATATT
This sequence comes from Chamaesiphon minutus PCC 6605, assembly GCF_000317145.1. GTDB lineage: Bacteria > Cyanobacteriota > Cyanobacteriia > Cyanobacteriales > Chamaesiphonaceae > Chamaesiphon > Chamaesiphon minutus. The sequence goes on from NC_019697.1 coordinate 134,035, forward strand.
TCGGGTTTGAGTACGGGAAATAGTTATCGGGGTGAAAATATTTTGTTTACACCTGCCGAGCGTGTGATTGCGACGATGACTAGTCAGGAAATCGACCAATTGCTGGGTGGATTGGAGCAACAGGGTGAATTCGACCGTAAAAGTCCTTACGACCATATTAAATCCTGGTTGCCACCTCAACTAATTCGGAATGTAAAGGCGATCGAAGATGGTGCGGGTGGGATTCGCCCGGTGGGGCGGCTATCTTTCTTTCACAATTATCGCAAGATTAAAGCCGCGATCGAGACGGCTGAAAATCGCACTAGAGGGCACGAGCAAGCGATGCTAGGGCATGGATTTAGTGTCGAGCCAGGTTTGAACATTTTTGTAGTCGGCTCGTTATGTGGCGGCACTGGCAGCGGGATGTTTTTGGATGTGGCGTATGCGCTGCGCAAGGCTTACGGAGATATTGAGAATAAATTAGTCGGCTACTGGATAATTAGCCCGGAACTCTATGGCGATACGCCGAGCATGAATGCCAATGTCTATGCTGCACTGAAGGAATTAAATCATTATGCAGCTAGTAATACGCGGTTTGAAGCTTGTTACGACCCCCAGCAGCTCGTGAATATTAATGAGGATCGTCCGCCATTTGATTTTACTTACATCCTCTCCAATCGCACGGCGACAGATTATCGCATTCTGGATAAAAATAAGCTCTGTAATGTTGTCGCTCACAAAATTTTCCTCGACTTTGGCGATGAGTTGACTTCGGTAATTAAGAGTCAAAAAGACAATTTTCGGGATAAACTTACGCGCTTAGACAGTCATCCTCGGCGAAATATTCAACGCTATTTGACATTTGGATTGGCAAAAATCTATTCGCCCCAAGATCGGATTGGTAAAATGGCACTGACGAAAGTCAGTCAGCGATTGGTAAAATTTTGGCTTAAAGGGATCGGGCAAAGTCCAGATCCGGGGCTATTATTAAATCGCTTTTTATCGAAGTGGGGCGACTCGGATCTAGAGCGCGCATTCCCGTATCGGTTGCAAGGGATGGTGCTGGATAATGGCAAAACATTCGTGCAAGCTCTGAAGGCTTGGGGGACAAAAATAGAGCAAGAAATTGGGCTGGTGCAAAAACCGGACGATCGATCTCAACTACTATTACAATTACGCAGTGAAACTCGCGCCCAATTTCGGAAAGTTCAGCCGGGAGAAAGTGACGATATTCGCGGTGCGTGGTTGACTCGTATTCAAAAAACACAACCTCAACTTACCAATTCGATCGTTAATGAGATCGGGCAATTCTTTGGTGAGTTATTGACGCCATCGCATCCAGAATTTTCGCTCAATAGTGCGCGAGGTTGGCTCGAAGCGATCTTGACGCAGATTAATGATTATCAACGCGGTTTGGAAGATTATATTCAAACTAAAGATGGTTTAGCTACGCCCGAAGATCTCGATACTCAATGGCGAAGTGCCGAGCGAAGGCTGCAAGATCTGGAGGAAAAGAAAGGATTTTTGGGGGTATTAGATAATAACAAACAGAAAAATAAAGATTTTCAGGTAGAAGCAACTCAAATCGTTACGAATACGAAGAAGTTAATTCAGGAAAACTTCGATTATCAACTGCATAAATCAGCTTTAGTTATTGCGACAGAAGTTTCGAGCTTCATTCGAGCGCTAATTCAACAAGCTGGTACGCTGTCTCAATTATTAACATCTGTAGAGCGCAACTTTGAAAAGTGCGCCGAAGATCTAGAACGACTCAATACCGACGGTATCACGGGAGAAGCTTTATTCTCACCAGAGGATGCGAATACTTGCTATCTGGATTTCTTACCCGAACAAAATGAGAAAGCCATTCTCATCGATATTAGCGGTCAAATTCTCACCGATAAATTCATCTTTGTTGAGAAGTCATTATTATACTTCCTGGTACAAGTTACCGATGAAGAAAAGGTAGCAACTAGCTCGATTCGTTATCAAGTGCGATCGCCAGATGTAGACGATCGATCATTAGGCACTAATATTACAGCCACGATCGATAAGATCTTTGGCACTCAAGCAATCGGCTCGTTACAGCCAGTGATGGCGAGATTTCTCCAGAAATATCCGCTGGCTTCTGGTAATGCCGAACGACGAATGCGTCAAATTATTAGTGAAGCCCAACCCTTACTACCATTATTAGTCAGAGACGGACATTTTTATGAGGATGGTGGTAATAAGTCAGAGATAATTGCCTTCACCCGCACTGACGATCGATCGAGTCAACAACTGCAAGAATTACTAACCAGAAATGTCGGCATTGCCGAATCAACAATTAAATCCATTCAAAATAATAGCGAGATCGTCATTGTCAATGAGTATGCAGCTTTTCCCCTACGGTTGATTCAAGGAATCGATCGAATGCGCGAACACTACGATCGCGAATACTCGCAAAATCGATCGCGAATTCACAACGATTATCGGCAAGTTTTCTCAGAAATTATTCCACCTGATGCACGGCGGATGGAAGAGATGCAAGATGCTTTTTATGCTTGCTTAGCTTTTGGCATATTAACAGCACAAGATAACTGTTATCTCTATGAAATTGAGGATGAATTTGGTATTAGCAAAAACTCCATTCAACTAAGTTTAGTGTGGAGCGAAGCATTAGAACAGATCTCCAAAGCTGTTGGTATCGCTAATAGCCTCAACGCTCGTCGGAAAGATATTATTACTGAAATTCAAACCGATCCCAGTCAGTGGCAAGATCTATATTTACCCCGACTCAAAACCTTTATTCAGTATGTGGTGGGACTTCCCAGAGAACACCCCAACTACCCCGAAATTGGCATTGTTTGGGGTGAAGATATGACGATCGATCGAGCGGCTACTGAAGGGATTTTGAAACGGTTGTGGGGCTATTTGGACAAGTTAGCTAAAACAAATTTGGTTAATTCTAGTAAAACTCTCCAGGCTCAACGTCCCACGACTCAAGACCGAGAGTCTTCGCTGGGGGAAATCGATGCTGATATCATCGATCCTCGTGTTTGAGGGGGTGCTGCTAGCCCGTTTGAAAAGGCTGTATGCGAGATTGTTCGGAGGCGGAAATCTCACCCACCCCGCCCTACGGGCACCCCTCCCAGGAGGGGATTTACCCACCCTGCCCTAATTCCTTCACTTCGTGACGCTACGCGAACGGAAAGGCTGTGCCTACGGCAGGCTGCGCCAACGCCAACGGGTACCCTTCCCAGGAGGGGATTTTCTACACCAGCCCTCCGCTTTACAAGGGAGTAGGTAAAAAGCCCCCCCCTTATAAGGCTACCGTGTATACACAAGTCTGATTGACTTCGTTTCTAGATCTAAATCTCCCAAACCCCCTTAAAAAGGGGGCTAAGATCCGGTCAAAGTCCCCCTTGAAAAGGGGGATTTAGCGGCTCCCGTAACTCCTTTGGAGTGGCTGCGCCAACGTCGGGTTCCCCGACGGATTAGGGAGACAAGACAGGGGGATTTCTAGGGTTTTCGCTTCCCTCCAGACTTGTGTATACACGGTAGCCTTTATAAGGGGGGGTTGGGGGGGTAATACTACTCGAAACGTAGCAATTAGATTTTTAAAAACCGTCCGAACTAGATATCTACCATTAATTCGATCGATAACAAATGCAAATATTTACCTCAATCCCACTAGAAACTAAGCTAGCCATCTTAGTTGCAGTCATCTTACCTGCGATCGTGGTATTTTATTTACGGATTAGTCTCTACCAAAGACTTCAAGACCTAAATCAGAAAATCTCTCGCTTACTAATTAGCGGTGAAGCAGAAGGAATTCAGCCGGAGATCGTCAAGCGACTGCGAAGTCGATATCAGCAGGCAAGTCAAAAGTTAGAGCATGTGAATACGATCGCTTTAATCGATAGCGTTTATCAGGATGAAACAATTGCTTATGGTAAAGTTAAAATCGAGTACGATCGGTTAGACAATATCACCAAAGTATTACCTAACTTATTAATTGCTTTTGGGTTAATCGGGACTTTTTTTGGCATTACTAATAACTTAACTAATATCTCAGAGATCGTCACGGGCTTCAGTCAAAGTAACCCAGATATTAGTAAGTTAGTGCAAGGATTGCAATCGCCGTTGCAAGATATGGGGATTGCTTTTTCGACCAGTTTATTTGGATTATTATTCGGCTCGGCATTAACTATAATTAATACTGCTTACAATACCAATATTGCTAAATCCAAATTGATGGCTGGACTCGAAGATTATCTCGACAATATTTATAAGCCAACTGTCGAAGGCAATACGCGGCTGGATCTGGCGATCGAGCGGATGGTAAGGCAACAGCAAGAGTTTCTGACTAGATTTCATGAAAATGTCGGTGCGGCATTAGAAAGATCGTTTGGGAAAGCTGCTAGTCAAATTGCCGAAGAGTGTAGCAGAATAAATAAGATTGCCGAAAATGTCTATACAAATTTCTCAAATGCAGCGGGAACGATTTCTACAGGCGCGACTACCTTTCAACAAGCAGCCACATCGCTCGAACATCAGACTAAAACTCTCGCCGAATCGCTAACTGGATTTAAAACTGGTGCAGACACATTTAAACTAGCGGCAAACCAAATCGAACATAATAATATCGTCCAAAATCTCGATCGAGTATTAGCACAACTCCACACCAATCAACAAGCCTTTACTAATTCTACCCAAACTCTACAAACATCCCTCGTTGGCATTGGAGCCAGCAACCAAGTTGCCGCACAATTAGCACAACAAGTTTACCAAACCTGGCAAACTTCTACTACCCAAATTGCTACAGCATCTGAAACTATCGGCACTAGTGCTGCCATGTTTCAAAAATCGGCTACCGCACTGGAAACTCAAACACAGACGTTTTTAGATGCAATTCCCCAGCTTCAATCTGGAATCGAAAGCTTTGCCACAGCCGCAAATAAAGTCAAGACCAATAATATCATCAAACATCTCAATAGTTTAGTCGAAAATCTCGCCGTTACCCAATCAGCATTTACTAACTCGACTCAAACTTTGACAGATAGCGTCGCCGAAATTACGAGTAGCAATCAACAAACTAATGAAATTGCCGATCGAGTTTATCAAAGCTTAGAAAAAACTACCACAAGCATCCAATCGGGGGCAAATACCTTCGTTAATGCCGCTCAAATCGTCCGTGATAGTTCGATCGCTATCGAGCTAGCTAACGCCGCTGACAAATGGCAAAATGCCCAGACTGAGTTTGCGAATTCTACAGCAGTCTTCAGTCAAGCATCACAAAATATTCAGCCGATTGTCACCAGATTAGAACCAGCAATTGCCTCGATCGATCGAGCTATCAATACGATCGATCGCTTCGGCTCGGAAGTAGTCAATCTGAGTCAAAATACCGCCCAAATTTCGGAATCGACTCAGACTGCGATTGCTGGATTCGATCGCAATTATCAAAAAGTATTGCACAGTACCGACCTATCCATTCAAGAAATTAATATTATCAATCGAGCCAACTGGCAATCGCTAATAGATCTGTTAGAGCCAAAAATTCAAGCAGACAAAGAGTCTTTACGAAAATTACTAGCAGTAATTGATAAATTAGATCTAATCGTCTCAAATATTGGCATCGACAAAGCATAGCAACAGCGATCTATTCAGAATTCATTCAAAATATTATGTCTAGAAGATTAGTTAGATCTACCGATGAAGAGGAATTAAATATCTTTCAAGCATTTACCGATCTAATGTCCAATGCTTTTATGATTATGAGCTTTTTATTATTGATTAGTTTATTGCAGTCAATATCGATTGCTAAAAAACTCGAATCTGCATCCCCAATTATCATCGATGAAAAGTCTGGCAACTTCAAATTTCCGTCGGGAAGTGCCGAACTAACTCCAGACTTACAAAAATACATTCAAAATACCATCTTACCCGAAATCATCAAAGCCACAGCCAAAGGCAATATTGACTTTATCCAAATTATCGGTCACACCGATAGTCAGGGAGTTAGCAATGCTAGTAACCTAGATAATAAACTCACCGCAGCAGCTACTGGCACCGAACGAATTAATAATTTAAAAGCTGGTTCTAATACCGATCTAGGACTGATGAGGGCAGTAGCAGTAGTCCAGTTTTTAAATACCAAGGGATTGAATAAAGTTAGGTTTAGAGCTTATTCTGCTGGTCAATTATATCTACCTTCGGGCGAACTTGCCAAGATCGATCGCGATGCCGATGATACTAGACGCCGGATTGAAATTCGCTTTATTCCATATGGACAGAAGAAATAAGCACGGTTTGGTTTCGATCGATCCAAAATCTCCTAATTCCCATTACCAACGCCTCACTTAAAAGCCTTCGCATAAATCTTGTAATGCGATCGATCTCCATCGCGAAAATACTATTTCACCGTGGTGAATGGAGTCGGGTGGACAAGCAATTCGATACACAATCTTTTTGTTAGCATTGCGTATCTTTGCTGGATGAGACTCTATCAGCTTTTGGGTATTAAATGTATGGCGAAAACTTAAATTATCTGCTAAATTATTCATGCGATCGAGAAGATAAGCGATAGTACGGATTACTCATTGTAACAATTCAGCTATTATTCTTGGTATTACCCATTAGATAAAGTAGTGCCATCCTCACTGCTACGCCATTATTAACCTGCTCGGCAATCAAGCTCAAGTTCAGGTCGTCCATCAGATCTGAAGTAATTTCTACCCCGCGATTAGTCGGCCCTGGGTGAAGAACTTTGACATTGGGATGACATAATTTTAATCGATCGCGCGTGATGCCATAATGTTGGTGATATTCGCGCAAACTGGGTAACAAATGGTCTGTCATCCGCTCTTGTTGGAGCCGTAATGTCATCACAAAATCAGCATCTTGCAGCGCGGGTTCGACTTGCCAATGGACGAATAAATTAGAGTTTTCAATGTCAGTTCTTGGCTCCCGGCAATAGTCGGCAAATTCAGCCGGGAGTAATGTCGGCGGCGCAGCCAGATGAACTTGAGCACCGCTAGCTGTCAGACTCCAAATATTCGATCGAGCAACCCGCGAATGTAAAATGTCCCCCACGATCGCAATTTTCTTGTCTTTTAGTAATGCCAATCGCGGATCGACCGGATCGATCGTCGCACAAATTGTGAGTAAATCTAATAAGGCTTGCGAAGGATGTTCGTGCTGTCCGTCGCCAGCATTTAAGATCCCAACTTTCATCCCCATGGCATCGAGTTCGGTTGCGATCGCATGAGGTACGCCAGCTTGCTTGTGACGGATTACCATTAAGTCAGCACCCATGGCTAGATAGGTTTTGGCAGTATCGAGAATGGTTTCACCTTTAGTTAGCGAAGAAGTAGCGGCGGCAAAATTGAGCGTATCGGCAGAAAGGCGTTTGGCGGCTAATTCAAAACTACTGCGGGTACGCGTGGAGGATTCAAAAAACAGATTGGCAACTACCCGTCCTTGGAGAGTAGGTACTTTCTTGACGGGACGCGATAATACCTCCTTGAAGCTAGCTGCTGTCTGGAGGACGGTATCATACTCCGCTGGGGTAAAATCTGCTAATGATAGGATATGTCGGCGCGTCCAGGTCATTTTAGGGGATAGGGGATGATATTTCTTGAGGATCGGTAATGTTCGCTATCTAGATTTTAGACATTATTGGATAGAGACATCTGGATATAGTGAATCTGTCTGCCAAGTTAGAGGGTTATCGCGAATATACTGCTGAATCTTCTGTAATGCGGAATCATCTCGCACGATATGTTCGTAATAATTGCGTTGCCATAATCGTCGATCGAACGGTGTCCATCCTTGGTCTTTGACCCCACTAATATAAAGATCGGTAACAATTGATTTAAATGCACCAATTATTCTACCTAACGTCGGATGCTCGACCGAATTGGGTGAAATATAAATGATGCCATGAAAATGATTTGGCATCACTACAAATTCATCTAAAATAATAGCAGGAAATCTTTCAGGTAAAGCTAGCCATTCTTCTGATACCAACTTTCCGGCATCATTTAGTATCATTTCATGCTGTGAAATCGTCCCAAATAAACATTCCCGATTTTGGACGCAAATAGTCACAAAATAAACAGCCGATCGACTATAATCAAAACCTTTCAGGCGAATCGAGCGGCGATGATGTTTGTCAGGATCGTAGGGCATAAAATATTAGGACAATCGACATTGGTGCAGGGCGGGCACGAGGCACCGCCCCTACAGGTTATCGTTACCCCCCACAATCTGTAGGGGTGCCCCTTGTGGGTACCCTCATCAATTACAACATAGCACCGCTCGAGCGACCATTGGCACGAGCGACATCGATGCGGGGAGGGCACGAGGCACCGCCCCTACAGGTTATCGTTACCCCACCACAATCTGTAGGGGTGCCCCTTATGGGTACCCTCATCAATTACTCCTATAGATGCCAGACGTTGACGGAAAGGGTAATTAAGGATAGAAACAGAATAAACCCGATCGTGTCTAGTAGTGTCGTGACTAATGGCCCGCTGATCAGAGCTGGATCGACATTTACCTGCTTGAAGGCGATCGGTAGTAACGTGCCCAAAGTCACAGCCACGATCGAATTAGCAGCCATAACCGAACCTGCCACCAGTGCCACCCAGCGTTCGGCTGGCGGCGTCCAAATCAAGGCCAGCAGGATCATGGTCAATCCGAGTCCAAGTGCCGTTCCTAGCCCTGCTAGTAGCTCTTTGCCAAGAATTTTCAGCGTATCAGCAGCGGTGACTTCGCCGACACCGAGAGAGCGAATGGTAACGGTGAGAGCTTGGGTACCGACTGCGCCGCCAGTATTAGAAAATAGCGGCATAATTACAGCCAAGACGGGGATTTTAGCGATCGTGTCTTGGAAGGGTGCGATCGAACTAGAGGCACCGATGTATAGTGCCATAATGCCGAGCAACCAGGGGAGGCGATTTTGTAATTTGCTCCACGGCGAAGAGAGTGAAGAATCTTCGCCACTGGCGACCCCTGCCAGTTTTTGGATATCTTCGGTAGCTTCTTCTTGCAAGATATCAACGACATCATCGATCGTGATGATACCTACCAAGCGATCTTCGCGATCGACAACTGGTACTGCAATTAAGTCATACCGCTGCATTTGCCGCGCGACATCTTCTTGAGAAGTTTCGGTATAAACTTTGATTACTCGATCGCTACCGATATCTTGAATCGGCGTATCCGGCAATGTAAATACTAACTGCCGTAGCGATACTACTTGCATCAGTTTCCGACTATCGTCGGTGACATAAGCATAGTAGATCGTCTCTTTATCGCGATCGCTTTGTTTGATTTTGGCTAAAGCTTCGCCGACTGTCAAACCTTGCCGTAGCCGCACGTATTCTGTCGTCATTACCCGTCCGGCAGTGCCTTCGGGATAGCCGATAATTATGGCGGTAGCAGCACGTTCTTCGGGACTGAGTTGGGGGAGCAGGCGTTTGACGACACCTGCGGGTAGTTCGTCGAATAGGGCGACGCGATCGTCGGGACGCATAGCTTCAATAATTTGGCAAACTTGAGTATCGTGGAGAGCTTCGATCAACTCTTCTTGAATCTCCGTCGGCAGGTATTCAAAAACGGCAATGGCACAGCCCTTAGACAGCAATCGAAAAGCGATCGCGCGACGCTCTCCAGGCAATTCACTAATGTAATCGCCTACATCTACGGCTGGTAAATGGTTGAGTTCTGACTTGAGTTGATTTAAGTCAGTGATGTCGGATAGCTCGATCGAACCTTCTCGCGTCAGCATAAAACCTCCTAGCCTCCTCCTGCCTGGGAGACTAGCTCGTCAGATGTTAGAGAAGGTTGTTACATTAGAGCAGATGGACTGTAGTCCACAACGTGCATAGAAATTACTAATACCGATATTTTTAATGAAAACTTAAGATCGGTATCTCTATCGTATCGTTGGATGCACCCAGAGCGCAAGGTTCAACTTGTGGAAACAAAAAATTCTCTATTTTCGGCTCTCAATCTAGCGATCGTGACAGCAGAATGATTAAGATCGAGAAGTAAGTTCTGCTAAATAATCGCGATTTTCTCGGTCATGAGAGATTGCACCAATGACTAATGTCCCAACCGATCGAAGTTACCGCTCATCTCATCCTCCGCGATCTGTTGCGACATCAACCTGAGATCGTTAGTTGGAACCATCATCTGACAATGGCTCGCCTCGTCGCGCAAGCCTTGCGCCGCTCGACATCGGCACTAATTCAAACAGGTATCCCCACCCATCGCCAACAAGGCACATATCGCCTCAGCTATTTGATTCCCGCGCTGCTGTGGCATGGCTCGGTAACCATCGCCATTCCCACAGGCATTCGCCAGCAGTTATTCGAAAAAGAACTTCCCCAACTCCAACAATGGTTAGGTACTTCCAAACCAATCTATTGCGGCGATAATCCACCCCCGCCAGAATTTGCAGGTTTGTGGTTAACAGATCCACAATCTTGGTTGAATTTACAATTATTCGATCCCGATTCAGTTAATAGCCATCCGATCGCGATCGACGGTGCGGATGAATTAGAAAATTGGGCGCAAGCCTTACTCACGATCGAGCTAACTCCACAAGATTGGGACGATTTACGACTGAGCCAGCCGCCAGCAATTGAAGCGCAAATTATTTCACTCAGAATTAGCTGGCTCTCGGCTTTATGGCAACGCCCGCTCAATCCTTATAATTGTTATTTATTAGATGATGGCGATCGATTATCGATCGAATCGTTGAGTAAAATTCTCACGCCGAGCCTACCCCCAAAGTGGCAGCAATTTTATCGCGAATTAGCCAAACCCGATCGCTTAGTCTGGGCAAAACTCGATCGCACTCGTGGCACATTTGCATTGGCAATTACACCGATCGATCTAGTTGCCGAACTCACTCCCATCTGGCAGCGGCAACCATCAATTTTAATTGCCAGTGCAGTAGATCTAAACAATAAAGCGATTGGTTATCGCCAAGAATTAGGCTTAGGCGAAATGACCTCAGTTAAATTTCCACTCGATCGCCAAAACGATCTATTCAAGCTCTATATCCCGCGCTGGATGCCGATGCCTAATACCAGCAAATTTCAACCGATCTTAGTCGATGAAATTAAGCATTTACTACACTTAATTAATAGCCGTGCCAAATTCGTAGTTGTTCTCATCCAAGATACCCCGCTCAAAGCTCAATTAGCAGCCATTCTCGCGGCTGAATGGGGAAGTAGAGTCCAAGTAGAACGCACCGACCTCAATGCGTCAAATATCCTGATTTCTGGTTGGGAATTTTGGCAACATCATCAAGACGATTTACCGACACCCGAATTAATGATTATTGCGACGCTACCGATTCCCTCGCTGGAAGATCCGTTCGTTGCCGCGAAGGTCAGTTTTTATAAACAACAGAAACAAGATTGGTTTAGATTGTATTTATTGCCGACAGGTTTGCGAATTTTACATCGAGCGATCGCGCCAATGCGATCGTCTCAAGGTATAGTTGCAATCTTCGACAATCGGATCGACAGGCGTATTTACGGTCAACAAGTGTTAGCCTCTCTCAGTCCAAATCAGCGGATTAATTATCTCGATCTCAATTGGCTCGACTCGGCGTAGACAGGAAAAGGGATTGCAATTAAAATATTAACTTTAACTCTATCTGGTTGCTGTACCATCAGTTTTATTTAATTGGGAAGGTTGCGATTTTTTCCGTCATGTTATCACAAAAATTGTAACAATCTCGATGCCTTTCCAACAGGTAAATCTCCCGCGATCGAAATTCAAAATCCATCTCCTTCTACCTAAAACCTATCCTGCCATAGCAACTTGATAGATCTCACTAGGTGTCAGATGAGAATGGATGACGCGACCATCTTTGAACCAGACAATGCGTTTGGTTTGTTTGGCGACATCGGGTTCGTGAGTGACCATCACGATCGTAATTCCGGTTTCATTTAGTTGCGTAAAAATATCCATTACCTCTTGAGTCGTGCGCGAATCTAAGGCTCCTGTCGGCTCGTCAGCTAGCAAGACGCGCGGTTCGCCAACGATCGCCCGCGCGATCGCGACGCGTTGCTGTTGACCCCCAGAGAGTTGATTGGGACGATTTGCCATCCGATTACTCAACCCAACTTTTTCTAAAGCTACTACCGCGCGCTCTTTACGTTCGCTAGAATTTAAGCCGCCATAAATCATCGGCAGCATCACATTTTCGAGAGCGTTTAATTGCGGCAACAGATGAAATTGTTGAAAGATAAAACCAAGTTTGCGATTGCGAATTTTAGCTAATTCGGCATCGGGTACTGTCGATACATCTAATTTATCGAGATAGTAATGTCCGCTAGTCGGTTGATCGAGACAACCGATAACATTCATCGCTGAAGATTTCCCAGAACCAGACGGTCCCATGATCGCACAATATTCACCTTCGGCGATCGTCAAAGTTACATCGTCTAAGGCTTTTACTAAGGTATCTTCGATACCATAGGTTTTATAAATATTTTCTAGTCTAATAATAATTTGCCGATTGTCGTCGTTCATGGGGTTTAAGGGTAGATGGGTAATGGGTAATGGTTAATGGGTAATGGGTAGATGGGTAATGGGTAATGGGTAATGGGTAGATGGGTAATGGGTAAAATTGGAACTGCGTTCCAAAAAGATCCAGCCTCTACCCTCTACTTTCTAGCTTCGACCCCATGCCTAAAGCCTAAAGCCTAAAGCCTAAAGCCTCAGAAATGCTCGTGACTGATATCTGTGTAGACATGAACGTGACTGACTTGGGAGTGAGCATGTGGGTGTAAATGTGTCGATCGATCTACTGTCGATACTTCAATAACCTGCTCGTGCTTGTGTTTGTGGTGGAAATCGTGGTGATGAGGGTGGGTGTGCCAAATTTCGGCGTGAGTGTGGGCAAATCGATCGGGTGCGAGCGAGAAATGCACGACTGTGAGTAAGGCTAGTCCGATGAGACTACCATACAAAAAAGTGCGATCGCCAAAGGTAGTACCCAGCCAGCCAGCCAAGGGATAAGCCCCCGCCCACCACAGATGACTCCAGGCAAAATGCGCGCCGTATACCCGCCCTTGCAAATCTGTCGGCGTGCGATCGGCGATTAAGGTTTGCATCGATAGATTAATCAGGCTCTGGCCGCAGCCCGCGATCGCCCATAATAAGATCAGTGGAGCCAGTTCGACATTATCGGCACCCAGCAAAGCAACGTTAATCAGGATGCCACCGCCTAATAAGGTGAGAATTTTCGATCGATATTGAGGCAAAATTCCGATTGCGATCGTGCCTAGAGTTGCCCCCAAACCGAAGCCCATCATTACCCAGCCATATGCTACTGCTGTGTGGCCGAGTTTACCTTGCACGTAGTTGACGGTATTTACCAAGATCTGCGCGCCTGCGATCGAAGCCACTAATTGCAACAGCAAACCATACCGAATTGGTGCATCCGTCCATAGTCTCAGTGTACCCACTTGAATATCCGATCGGATCTGTCGGATCGAGCAGTTTCCTGCTGCTGCCGCATCCGTCCGTAAATTTTCTGGCAAAGTCCCGATGAGAATTGCTGCAATAATAAAGCTCAAACCATCCCATAAAAATAAATCTCTAGCACCGATAAATAATGCCAAAATGCCAGCAATTCCGGGGCCAAATACACCAAGAATTTGGTAAGTCATACTAGATAACGCGATCGCTTGCGGGTAATCGCTAGCATCGGTTACTAACGGAATTGTCGCTTGATATGTGGGGCTGAAAAAGGCATTAAAAATATTTAAACCCAGTACTAATGCGTAAATTTGCCAGATACTATTCACGAATGGTAATAGACAAACTAGGAGCATTCGTCCCAAATGAGTAATTATCAAAATCGGCTTGCGATCGACTCGATCGGCTACCACACCCGCAACTGGAGAAAGTAAGGTAAAAGCAGTCACCCGCAGCGTCAAGGCACCTGCGAGGACGATTGGGGCAGCTTTATCCGCCAGTTCAAACGCGAGTAATGCCAATCCCAACCAAGTCAACGCATCACCCAACAAACTAATTGTTTGAGCCAGATAAAGTTGTCTAAAAATGGGATTGCGAAGGCTGGTACCAAAGCTAATTTTCTTCATTAACTCAGATGAATTACTAGCGATTTACAGTTTAGACACTATTAATATAGTAATCTATTCGCGCTGTTATTATCGCTCGACTAATTGTTAAACATCTACAAGTGCAGATACCGGACTTCTCGAAGAAGTCGGCTATCTAGCAGTAATAGTGAAAATGGCTACGAGCGTAAAAATGATTTAGACGCTTCGCAGAGCCTCGATCGGATCTAGTTTTGCCGCTTGACGAGCGGGGACGACACCAAAGAATAAACCGATACCACCAGAGACGCTGACAGCGAGGATAATTGCCGATGGCGAAATCGCGGCTGTTTTGAGCGGGCTAAAATTGCGAACTAAAATAATCCCGCCGATACCGATTAATGTACCGATAATTCCACCAAGAACAGATAGAATGATGGCTTCGATCGTAAATTGAGTCAGGATATCATTTTGAGTCGCGCCGATCGCTTTCCGCAAGCCGATTTCTTGAGTGCGTTCGGTAACTGATACGAGCATGATATTCATGACGCCAATGCCACCAACAATCAGCGAAATTCCGGCGATCGCGGCTAGTAATAATGTGAGCGCGCCCGTAATTGTCGAGACGATCGTCAGGGCATCTTTTTGGTTGCGAACGGTAAAATCATCTTCGCCGACGATCTTATGTCTGCGCCGTAATAAATTGGTAATTTGAAATTCGGCAGCATCCATACTAGCACTATCTTTGGCCGATACCGAAATCAATGATACTCGCAATCCAAATGGCGAAGTTCGACCAATAATTCGCTTACTCATAGTGGTAATTGGCACAAAAATAGCATCATCTTGATTACTGCCAAACGATGAACCTTTAGCCTCCATTAAACCGACTACTTCAAAGCTCAAATTATTAATCCGAATCTGTTTGCCCAATGGATTCATATTACCAAACAATCGCTGGGCAATGTCCGTCCCTACCATCGCAACTTGTTTGTCTTCTTTGACATCTTGTGCCGTCACAAATCGTCCTCGATCGACGGCAAAATTCCGCACGGATGGAAACTCACTAGTAGTACCTTGGATAATAGAAGTAGTCGTAATATTTTGGTAACTAACGACCGAAGAATTTTGGAGAACTGGCGCGACACCAGCAACAGATGGCACTTGACGGGCGATCGCGCGAGCATCGCTCAATACTAGTGTCGGTGGTACCCCACCACTGCGAATATTTTGAGCTTTGGGCGAGCCAGGTAAAATAAATAAGGTATTTGGCCCCAGATTTTTAAATTGATCGGTGGCGAGGGTTTGCGTACCCTCACCGATACCGATCATCCCAATTACCGAAGCATTACCAATAATAATTCCGAGCATCGTCAAACCGCTCCGTAGCTTGTTAGCTACGAGCGTTTGAGTAGCCATCTTAAAGCTTTCAAAGATATTCATCTTTTAGGGAATAGTGGATAGTGGATAGTGGATAGTTGATAGTGGATAGTTGATAGTTGATAGTTGATAGTTGATATCAAATGTTGTTAATGATCGATTGTCAATCATCGATTATCAATCGTCGATTATCAACTCTCAACTAATTATTTACCGCCATCGCCAAGCATTTTGTCTTTAAATCCAGGGGGGACGTCAATGAAGACTCGATCTCCAGATTTGAGACCATCCGTTACTTGAATTTTGTCTCTGACGGTGGTACCAACTTTAACTTCTTTAAACTTAGGCTCGTTATTTTCACCAGGTATATAAACCCCAGTTTTGCCTTTTCTGGAACCGATCGCGACTGTGGGTACAGTTAGGGCGTTATTGGTGCGTCTGCCACTAAAAATGGTGTTGACATTCATACCCGATCGCAGGACATCTTTGCCAGTATCGAGCGCGACGCGGACTTCAAATGAGGTGACGTTTTGCTCGACGACAGCTTCTGGTGCCACCAAGCGGACGGTACCTTGGAAGGGTTTGTCGCTATAGGCATCGGCAGTAATTTCGACTTTTTGGCCGACTTTGATCTTGCCGATATCGACTTCTGGTACCTTGGCTTTAACTTCCATATCTTTGGCTAAAGCCACGATCGAAGTGGAAGTCGCGGAGGTACTAGTCGAAGCCGAAGTTGTGGGCGTCACAAACGCGCCGACGCTAGCGTATCGTTGGGTAATCAATCCAGCAAACGGCGCGACGACGGTGGAGTCGTTAAGTTGAGATCGAGCCGATTGTAATTGGGCGTTAGCTACTGCTAGTGCGGCTGTGAGTTGGGCGATATCTTCGGGACGGGAGCCATTTTTGGCTTGCTCGTAGGCGGCTTGAGCTTGATCGACTTGAGCGGCTAGACTGGCGACATCTTCCGTCCGACTGCCGAGTTGGGATTGGCGCAAGGCTTGTTGGACTTCGGTGACGGCGGCTTGACGCTGGTTGATTTCCGATGCGCTGCTATTGCGTACCTGTTGGAGCTTTTGTTGGGCATCGAGGAGATTGGCGCGGGCGGTTTGGTAGTCAGCAGTGGCTCGATCGAGTGCATCCTGCGATACCGCTCCCGATTGCCGCAACGATCGATTGCGATCGACTTGGGCTTGGGCGAGTTTGAGTCGCGCTGTCGCTGAGGAAACTTGGGCTGTAGCCTGTTCGATTTGTTGGGGTGCGATCGATCGCGATAAATTTAAATTGGCTTGGGCTTGGGCTAATTTTGCCCGCACCTGAGCGGTTTCTTCGGGACGGTTGCCGTTTTTGGCTTTATTTAAATTGGCTTGGGCTTGCTCTAGTCTGGCTTTGGCTTGGGCAATTTCTTCAGGGCGCGAGCCATTTTTAGCCTTACTCAAGTTGGCTTGGGCTTGCTGCACGTTGGCTTGAGCTTGGGCGAAGGCGGCTTGCGCTTCGGCATTTTCCATTTGGGCGATTTTTTGCCCCTGCACGACGCGATCTCCCTGCTCGACAAATAGTTGTGACACTCTACCCGCCGTCTTGGGGCTGATATTGGCAGTTTGGAAGGGGATGACATTACCGCTAGCGGTGATGCGCTCGGTGAGATCTGCGGCTTTAGCAGCAGTCGTGTAGCGGTTGAGATCGATTTTCGGGGCTGGCTTAAACTGGGTGAATGCGATCGTTCCAAGTGCCGCCAGTCCGATTGTTGCTGCCACTACACCTGCAATGACAGGGATCGGACGTTTGATGTTATTTATGAGAGGTAGTTGCATAGGAGGTCGCGGCGCACTTATCTAGGGTTCAGACTCTCGAATCGCTTCTCGTTGGCGCAGACCCTCCCTTGGAGAGTAGATCTACCGATTAGGCAGCTCGACGATCGACTTTTAACAGAATCTGTTACTTTTATTCACAATTCTAACTCGATATCATGGGTAGTGACTAGTGTCAAAAGTCATATCCCGCAGTAGTGAAAACCCTCAGTAAATCTACATAGGGATCGCTACTTTTAACTCGATCGAGTTGCTAAGTGAGGTAGCCTAGATTTAGGTGCGTACCAGTGTCGATCGATCGCCTGAGTCGATCTTAGCTTCGCCATCGTTGTCAAGTAGCTGTAGAATCTGTCTTATGATGGAATCGACAAACAACACCAACCTTTCGCTCAAAAATTGTAATTTCGACAGTTTTCTTTCTACTTGTCTTCGATATATTTACCTAGACCTAACTTATCGTGCATAAACGGATCTCTCTCTTCTTACTCCCGATCGCTTGCCTAGGGATTTTGAGCTTGCCCATGTCTATGTCTGCTCGCAGCCAAGCTTTAGTACCTTATACCCCCAAGAAAGACCCCAAATCGCTAGAAGACACCAGCAAAATTTTACTCAGACAAGCTGCTGGATTAGTTCAATTTCAACAATACGAACAGGCAATTCCCCGTGTGGCTTTAGCTACTCAATTAGCACCAAAAAGCCATGAAGCTTGGTTCTTTTTAGGTTCTTTATACGTCCAAACTCAAAAGTATCAAAGAGGGATCGATGCCTTACTACAGGCAAAGGCTATCAAACCGCAAGATCCAGACATCTTATTTATGTTAGGTTCGGCTTATTTCCAAAAAGGCGAACTACCACAAGCGATCGATACCCTTCAAGCCGGACTGAAAATTAAGCCAGACAACAATAGCGCGCTGTTCGATCTAGGCAATGCTTACTATAAGTCGAATAAATATGCCGACGCGATCGCTCAATATCAAAAAGCTGTCAAAAAAGACCCCAAATTTTGGCCAGCTATCAACAATATCGGTTTGGTTAATTACGAAACAGGCGATATCAATGGTGCCATGCAAAACTGGCAACGCGCGATCGCCATCGATCCTAAAGCCGCCGAACCCGTGCTAGCGATGGCTGTTGCCCTGTTCGCTCAAGGCAAACAAGTTGAAGCATTTACTACTGCCGAAAAAGCGATTACCCTCGATAGTCGCTATGCCAACATCCAATATCTCAAAGATAACTTGTGGGGTGATAAACTCCTCAATGACACTCGCAAACTAATCCAAACCCCACGGGTGCGGGAGTTTATTACTAAGGCTCCGGTTAGAGGGTAGAGCGTAGGGGATAGGCTTTAGGTGTTAGGCTTTAGGCTTTAGGTGTTAGGCAAGAAGGTTTTAGGCAAGAAGGTTTTAGGCTTTAGGCTTTAGGTGTTAGGCAAGAAGGTTTTAGGGTTTAGTCAAAGGACGTTAGGCAGAAGGCTGTCTGCTCTAGATTGCAAATAACATTAGAACGCCTGCGTTGTAATCCTAAAACCTAAAACCTAAAACCTAACCCCTAACCCCTAGCACCTAGCCTTAGTAATTGTGTATTATTATTTTGCAGTCTCGCCCGATTGCGAACAGTTTGTGGCAGACTGAGATTAACTTAAGCGATCGAGATAGGCATTTGAACTCATGGTAAAACAGTTAGATCTGCTAGGTACAGAAAAAATTATTCCGATCGACCTGCCCTCAGAGATGCAGCGATCGTACCTGGAATACGCCATGAGTGTGATTGTAGGACGGGCGTTGCCTGACGTCCGCGATGGGTTAAAACCAGTACATCGACGGATTGTGTATGCAATGCACGAATTGGGACTCACACCCGACAGGCCTTACCGCAAATGCGCTCGTGTCGTCGGGGATGTATTGGGTAAATATCACCCCCATGGCGACCAATCGGTCTATGATGCCCTAGTAAGGCTGGTTCAGGACTTTTCGACCCGTTATCCACTCTTGGCCGGACACGGTAATTTTGGCTCGGTAGATAACGATCCGCCAGCAGCAATGCGTTATACCGAGACGCGACTAGCACCGTTGAGTCATGAGGCTCTTTTGGGCGAGATCGGCACCGCAACGGTGGACTTTATCGGTAACTTTGATAACTCCCAACAGGAGCCGACAGTTTTACCCGCGCAAGTACCGATTCTGCTGGTGAATGGCTGTAGCGGGATTGCGGTGGGGATGGCGACAAACATCCCGCCCCACAATATCGGCGAAGCGATCGATGGTGCGATCGCGCTGATCGACAAACCCGATCTCCCCGATGCCAAATTATGGGAATTGATTCCTGGCCCCGATTTTCCCACAGGTGGGGAGATTATGGGCATAGAGGGCATTCACGATGCTTATCGCACGGGGAGAGGGATTATTACCGTGCGTGGGGTTTCTCATGTCGAAATTGCTAGCGATCGTGCCAAGCTGACTAAATCTAAAAAACGGCGCGATTCGTTGATCGTCACCGAACTACCCTTTCAGGTAAATAAAGCCGCGTGGATTGAAAAAGTTGCCGAACTCGTCAACGCGGGCAAAATCGACGGTATTGCCGATCTGCGCGATGAAAGCGATCGCGAGGGGATGCGCGTCGTCATCGAGATCAAGCGCGATAGCGAACCCCGCAACGTTCTCGAACAACTCTACCGCCAAACCGCTCTCCAGAGCAACTTTGGCGCAATTATGTTGGCAATTGTCGAAGGACAACCCAGACAACTTACCCTCAGACAACTGCTCGAAGAATTTCTCAAGTTTCGAGAAGTTACCCTCACCCGTCAGTACGGAAACGAACTAGAACAGGCTCAAAAACGGGTACACCTGGTGTCTGGCTTACTGACGGCACTAGATAACCTCGATGCGGTAATTAATATCCTCCGCAACGCTCCAGATGGCACCACCGCCAAAGCGATCTTTCAGACAGATTTGAACCTGAGCGAGACGCAGGCGGACGCGATTTTGGCGATGCCCTTGCGCCGCTTAACTGGCTTAGAAAAGAAAAACCTCCAGACAGAGTTCCAAGAAGTTAATACCAAGATTAATACCCTCAATACCCTCTTA
The DNA here is from genome assembly GCF_000317145.1 of Chamaesiphon minutus PCC 6605. GTDB lineage: Bacteria > Cyanobacteriota > Cyanobacteriia > Cyanobacteriales > Chamaesiphonaceae > Chamaesiphon > Chamaesiphon minutus. Next base: position 154,363 of record NC_019697.1, read on the forward strand.
CAAGATCGGAACGAACTGCTCAAATCGCTCAAGAAAGATTTGCGATCGCTCAAACGCAAATTTGCAGACGCTCGTCGCACCAAAATTACCAAGATAGAGCCGCCAGTCCCCCAAGCTAAGGCCGATAGAGCCGCCTCAACTAGAACTAAAAATGCTAGTGCTGAAACACCAAAAGAGGCTCGTACCAGGACACTCCCACCCTCGCAACTTCAAATCATTGAAACCGAACCCGGTCAACCAGTAACAGTCGAAATTACCCATCAAGGATATATTAGACGCCTGAGTAAAACCGGATCGAAACTCAATTTACAAACTAATGATTTCGTCACCAAAACTTACCAAACTAACACCGAAGCAGAACTCATATTAGTCACCAGCGATGGCAAAGCTTATCCCTTAAGAATTCGCGATATCCCGCCTACCCTCGGTAACGATCGCGGCACGCTCCTGACTAGCTTAATTCCCGCACTGGCAGAAAGCCCCGACGAACGGGTTCTCTTTAGCCTGCCCACTCCCGACGAAGCCCCAGATGACATGCAGCAACTGCTGCTGCTCACCGCCCAAGGGAAAATTAAACGTATCCTTATCCAAGAACTCAGCGGACTCACAAACCGAGGCACCACTTTAATCAAACTCCGCGAAGACGACAAACTGCACACCATTACCCCACTGACTAGTCAGCGCGAGATCGTGATTGCCACCTCTGGCGCGCGGATTCTGCGCCTCGCGCTCGCCTCCGAGCAAATCCCCCTGATGGGACGCGTCTCCCAAGGCATCCAAGCTCTCAAAGTCGGCAATCGAGAGCAGATCGTCGGCTGTATTCCAGTTAATAGCACCGACGAAATCGTCCTAATCTCGCGCCAAGGATACGCCAAACGCATCCCCATCGCCGCGATTCGGATCGTCCAAACTGGCAATATGGGCACTCATGCCATGCAATTTGCCATCAAAACCGATAATCTGCTCTACATCAACGTTCCGGCGGAAACTCTCGATCTAGTCACAACTACCCACCGTCACGAACTCGTAGCGATCGATCGGGTTCAAACCTATGGCAAAGATGGCACTGGTGATAAACTTGTCGAATTAGCTCCCAATGAAGAGATAATGTTCGTAAATTAGCTAGATGGTGAGAATGGGTAATGGGTGATGGGTAATAAGCAATATTCCCTATCGTCTCTGATTCAAACTTAAATTCAGCCGTTCCTGAGCAGTTTTCAGTGCGGCGGCTGGCGAATTTTTATTTAGTAATACCGACTCGATCGCGCGTCCGAGATTTTCTGATATTTGACTGTAACCAGGTTCGATCGGGCGCGCTCTGCCATATTTGGCTTGGTCTAAAAATACTTGAATTGCTGGCGTTTTGCTGACATAATCACGATAGTTCGAGCGATCGCGAGATTTGAGATTGACGGGTAAATATCCCGTACCTAATGCCCATTCAGTCTGAAAATCTTCGCTTAGTACGTATTCCATGAACTCCCAGGCTGCTTGTTGGTGTGCGGGAGTACTTTTCATCATAAATAGATTTTCACCACCCGTACTGGTTGCCGATCGAGTGCCAGCCGGAATTGGCATTACATCATAATCAGTGAAATTCATGCCCCCTAATTGGCCGAATGTCCAGGGGCCAGTTAATTGCATCGCTACTTTACCAGACAGGAAATTATCTAACTCATAACCGCGCTCTGGTGAAGATAAAATTGCATGACCATCTTTAACTAAATCTTGCCACAATTTTAAAGCCGCGATCGAGCCGGGATTATCGATGCTCCAAAGGAGCGGCTTTGCCAACGTCGTTAGCTTTTCAGATTTGAGTTCGCCACCGCCACTCCACATGAATGGTAGCCACGTAAATACCGTCCATTCCCCTTGTCCTAAGGGTAATAGCATCCCATATTTATCGATTTTGCCATCACCATTACTATCGCGAGTTAATTGTTTGGCAGTTGCTTGAAATTCTGGCCAATTAGTGGGAATTTGCTCGATTCCGGCAGCTTTAAATAGACTGGGACGATAAAAAATTCCGACATTATTCGTTCCAAACGGGATCGACCACAAATGATTTTCGTATTGCATCGAGCCGAGTAAAGCCGGATCGATATCTTTAGTAACTGTCGATCGTTCCCACAACTTATCGATCGGTTCGATCGCTTCTAAATCGACTAATTGTCCCGTTAACATCGAACCATACCAGAGTAAATCTGGCTTTGCATCGCCGACAATCGCTGCGAGAATTTTAGGTAATTGGCGATCGGATTGGCCGATATATAACGACTCAACTTCGATTTTTGGGTGCGATCGATTGAACTTAGCTACTAACTTATCAAAAACCTCACGATTGGGCGGCGGATTGATCCCTTGCCATAACGTCAGATGCGTTACACCCTCGCGATCGAGTCGCGCTGGCGTACATCCTGCGAGAATTATGAGTAAAATTAAAGCGATCGAGATTCCAATTTTAGAAGCTAATCGGTTTGTATGGCAGGTCATAGTAAATGGGCAAATATTAAGCGACAAAAGGCGCGAGTCGATGCGGTACGCGGGAAAACATTTACCCAATTATCGCGAGCAATTATCGTCGCTGCCAGAAATGGGATTCCCGATCCCGATGGTAACTTCCAACTGCGGACGGCAATCGAAAAAGCCAAAGCAGCAGGTATCCCCAACGATAACATCGATCGGGCCATCGCTAAGGGTGCGGGTACTGCCGATAGTAATGCCCAACTCGAAGAAATTCGCTACGAAGGTTACGGTGCAGGCGGTGTCGCGATTATTGTCGAAGCCCTAACAGACAATCGCAATCGCACCGCCGCCGAGTTGCGATTTGCCTTTACCAAACGCGGTGGTAACCTGGGAGAAACTGGCTGTGTGAGCTGGATGTTCGACCTTAAAGGCGTTTGCACGATCGTCGGCAGTATCGATGAGGATCGGCTCTTAGAAGCAGCTTTAGAAGGCGGTGCGGACGTGTATGAGCTGCTCGACGATGAGGAGCAACCAGGGGCGGAAGTATTTACGACAGTGGTAAATCTCGAACGACTCAATACCGCATTGCGTGCTGAGGGGTTTAAAGTTAGCGATGCCGAACTGCGGTGGGTGCCCCAAACGACGGTATTAGTCGAAGATCCGGAGCAAAGTAAGCAACTGCTCAAATTAATTGAAGTGCTCGAAGCTTTGGATGATGTCCAAACAGTAACTGCTAATTTCGATCTGGCGGATGAGTTGTTGGGTTGATGGTACTTTTAGAGCATATAGGTAGCCACCGATTGTGTCTTGTCTTGACGCGCTTTTTACGGCGGGAAACCCGCCGAGCGCGCGTCGCTGACCGAAACGCACGCTGAGGGAGTCTCAGAGCGATTTCGGTCGCAAATCGGGGCTAGATCTTCCAGTCTGCGTAGGCAGACTTTGCAACATCAGCCGGGGTTTCCAACCCCACGCAGACATTCATCCTCAGATCCCGAGCGAGTGAAGCTGTTAAGATCTAGTTAGTACTATCCGATCGAGTAGTTAATTTATGACAGCATATACTTCCGACGAACTAAATGCGATCGCCAGCGCACCGATGACAGTTGGCATGGCGGTGGCCATCGCCGATATGGGAATAATTTCCAGCGCGATCGAAGCTGTCGCACTCACCAAAGAAATCGTCGGTGCAGGCAAAAAATATCCTAATAACTCGATCGTTCAAGCTGTTTTCTCCGAAGCCGTTTTAGCTAGCGGTAAAATCCAACGGAAGAAACCAGATTTCAGACCAGAAGATATCGAATCTGGCGCATTTGTCACTAAAGCGATTGCGGCTGTCGATTTAGCCCTAGCAGCCATCGGCGACAAAGCTACACCCACAGAAATTACCGAATTCAAGCAGTTTGTATATGATTGCGCCGAAGCCGTCGCCAGCGCGGCTGGTAGTGGCTTATTCGGTTCGGGAGATCCCAAAATTAGTCCCGCCGAAGCTTCAGCTCTAGCCAAAATCAAGGCCGGATTAAGCATTTAGCGCGCGAGTGATCGAAGTAGAAATTTGGGGTAGATGCTGTCTTGAGTGAAACACATGCGGAGGGAACCTCCGCATGATTTCACTCGCTTCATGAATTGCCCCTACCCCAAATTTCTACTTCACCTCTTCCGGAAAATTATCCCTTAAATTAGCAATACCGTATTTTCAAAGGGTAACCCACAGGATAAAGTAGAGAGGCGATCGGATAGTTGCTCTCGTAGCAGCTCGATTGCGATGTAAGTCGATAATTTCCACCCTGTTTGTGGGTATCTTTGGTTAAAGAAGAGATCGACCACAGCCAGCAGGGTGAGAGTTATTGATGCTTACTTGGCTGTCTTCCCAAACACATGCGCCAAGTTTCCTCGGCGCAATTTGGGTCGCTGTGTCAAAAATTCTCTACCCCCCGACTCCCAATCGTTATGACGCTAACCACTGAAACCGTAGATCGATCGACGTCAACTTACGAAGTTGCCACCGCAATCGAGACATATCAATTACGCAAAGTTTATCGCACTGGCTTTTGGTTAAATCGCAAGGTTGAATCATTAAAAGAATGCACCCTCCAAGTCTATGAAGGTGAAACTTTTGGATTATTGGGCTTGAATGGTGCGGGCAAAACTACCCTACTCAAAACATTATTAGGTATTGTCAAGCCGACAGCAGGCAAAGGCTTATTACTCGGCAAACCCTTGGGAGATCGATCGATCAAACAAAAGATCGGTTATCTACCCGAAAATCCTTATTTCTATGACTTTCTCACTGGCTGGGAATTACTAGAATACACCGCTGGCTTATTTGAAATCCCCAGATCGATCCAAAAACAACGCATCCCAGCATTACTCGAAATGGTTGGTTTAGCCCAATCAGCGGCCAAGAAAAAGCAACTCCGCCAGTACTCCAAAGGCATGGTTCAACGGGTCGGGATGGCGCAGGCATTAATTAACGACCCCGACCTCGTATTCCTCGACGAACCCATGTCTGGACTCGATCCTTTGGGTCGCAAACAGATGCGCGATCTGATTGTTTCGCTAGGAGATCGCGGTAAAACTGTCTTCTTTAATAGTCACGTTCTCACCGAAGTCGAACAAATTTGTAGTCGCGTCGGTATCCTAGCACAAGGTGAACTAATTTGCTGCGGTACTCTATCCGAATTACTCACCAATGAAGATCGCTATTATTATGTTTCCGGACGTGGCGGCGATCGAGATATTCTCAGTCGCTGGATCGAAAAAATCGATTATAGAGACGATATTTGGACTGGCAAAATTTACGGCGAACCGCAAGAATTTATGGCCACATTACGATTGATGGATGCCGAATTAATCTCTCTGCAACAAGGACGCGCTTCTCTCGAAGAATTTTTCATGGAACAGATGGAACTCCGAGGTATTCGATCGAGCAGCTAGGAAAGTAGTAGCCAAACATCTTGAAGAGCTACCATCGATACTATTAATACGATACCCCATAGGTAAGCACAAGGCAGGGTGGTTTCATACAAGAAAAGAAAAGTGCAAAAGCCTTGGTGCTTGGTCTTTAACCGCCCTGAAATGAATTTCGGGCTAATAGCGAAAGTTCACTGAAGTGAACTGAAATATTTTTATTCTGCTGTATGAAACCACCCTGCCATGGCCACACACAAGGGGCACCCCTATACAATTGACCTGTAGCAAGATAGGTTAATTGTTGGAGGAGAAAAGTCTTTCAGTCCATTTCAATGGACTTTTGCCGTTAGCCCCAAATTCATTTGAGGGCGGTTGAAGACTAATAACTAGGGTTTTAGATTTGCTTTGGTGACAATTAATCCACCCTGCTACACAATTAACCTGTAGGGGTGCCCCTTTTGGGTACCCTCAGATCTACGCTTTTACTAAAGGTTATATACCGAGCAAAATGTGAGGTTACATAATCGGATCGTGAACGGTAACCAACTTAGTACCATCCGGAAATGTCGCCTCCACTTGCACGTCATGAATCATCTCCGGAATCCCTTCCATGACATCCTCCCGCGACAGTAGCGTCTTACCATAATTCATCAACTCAGCCACCGTTTGCCCATCCCGCGCACCTTCTAAAATCGCCGCAGAGATATAAGCAATCGCCTCCGGATAATTGAGCTTTAACCCTCTAGCTTTACGACGCTCCGCAACTAAAGCGGCTGTGAAAATTAAAAGCTTGTCTTTTTCTTGTGGTGAGAGTTGCATGTTAGGTTTTAAGCTTTAGGCTTTAGGTTTTATGCCGAAGGTAGAGAATGGGAAAAGTGGATAATAGATAGTTGATAGGAAACGCTGGCATTCCATCATTACCCATTACCCATCAACCCTATTGCCATACTCGCAAATGAATCGGTGGACTGTCGAGATAGAAATGACGAAGTAAGTGCCAAACTGCGGTAAACCAGCGACGGACTTCGGTAGTAGAGTCGCCGCGATAGCGACATAAGATCCCTTCTGTCAGACGGGTGACTCCGATTTTACTCGGTTCGCCATCAAACAGAGATCGAGCTTTGATGACGAGATTTTTACTTGCCAGTAGAGCGTCTGGCTCTAGACTGGTAGCACCAATCCAGGCTAAAGTACCGACGATCGGATATCCAGCCAAAATATTGGGCAGATCGATCTGGTCATCTCCATAGAGTAATTGTCGATCGATCCAGACTGGGATGCCTTGACGATATACTTCTGTCGCCGATCTCCAGACACCATGGTTGAATCGCTCGCCCCGTGCCGTTCGTCCGAATCGATCGATCTCCCATCCCAGCCAGCTCGCTGTCGCCGCCAGATTGACTTGTAAGTGTCGATCGAATAGCGCGCCATCAAAGATAATTGTCTCTTGAGGCAACCACTCTAGACAGGCATTCTCGCCCACATTCTGGACGATTTGTTCGGATGCTAGCGCACCATTACTGCCATAGATTTTAGCAGCCGCTGCCGTGGTAATTACCGCCCGCGATCGAGGTTGCAGGTCGATATCGATATTGAGCCGATCTCCGCCCACGACGCCACCCGCAGTATGCAGGATCGTGTTATGACAGATAGCTACACTTTCGGGATAAAAAGAGCGTTGGACTTTGAGCGGTGCGGTACCGCGATGTTCGATGGCTTGAGTTTTACCCCTAGCGTAACCATAAATGAGTTGTAGACGTCCTTGCCAACCGGGAAATGCGTCAAGATTATTCTGGTTCATCTACTTCGACTGCGATCGTCGGGGCATTTTCAAGCAGAAATAATCGCGCCAGCTTGTCATATACTCCTGCGCCAATATACTGAGGATATGTGTGCGATCGACTGTAAATCCAGATTAATTCTTCACCATCAAAAATTCGGACATCTTGCAATAAACTTTTACACTGAGATTTGAGAGAATTGCCCGCCTCTAGGGCATCCGTCCATCGCTCGAACTGGCGATCGTAATCTTTTGCGAATACTCTAAACATGAAATTTGCGATCGATTGTTGGTGATAAGCAGATCTCCAGGATCGGCTCGATTGAGGATTTATGCCTACAGCGATTCAGACAAAATGGATTGCCTGCAACCTGGCAATTCTTGTATGCTGAGAGTAGGGGCGAGCGGCATCGCTCTAACGTGCTGCGTCGGCGCGAGTCTCGTCCTTCTGTAGCCTATCTTATCGAGCAACATTTTAACCATTCTCCTAACCTATTTTTTTTGATAACTATGTCTCTATTTCGTCCGCTGATCTCCCTGCTCCTCGTACTGGTTTCCGTCTTAGTTGTTAGCTGTGGTGATGGTTCCCAAGTAAAGGCTCCAACTTATAGTGCTGCACAATTGACTCAAATTCAAGCCACCAGCAAAAATGTCAAAACATTAACCGATCGAATGCCAGAACTAGCTATTTTCATTCAAGAGCGCGATTGGAATAATGTCAAATCCTTCATTCACGGCCCTCTAGGCGAAATCAGAACGCGGATGTCTGGTTTATCCAGAGAGCTATTACCAGGTAGCAAAGAGCAAGCTTTGAAAATTAGCAAAGAAGTCTTTGAACATCTCAACAAGATCGATGCAGCCGCTGGCAATAACGACTACAAACTTGCCATCCGCAACTATGGCGAAGCTCTCAAGGATCTAGCAAGTTTCGAGAAGCTGATTCCTCAGGCGTAGTTAGCTCTAAATTGAGGATAATTATCTCTTCCTTAAAATATCATCGGGTAGGGGCAATTCATGAATTGCCCCTACCCGATGATATTTTAAGGGTTGCTGGTGAAAATAAATCTAACCCATCAACCAGCGATCGACGATCGATTATCAATTATCAATTAAATGTCTATCATCAATTAACAATGTAGGGTGGGCAATGCCCACCATCTAGATTTCAGGCATAGCATATTTTATAAATAATTGTGTCTAGCTATTTGCAGAGAGAGCGAAACTTATGTGGTGGGCAATGCCCACCCTACTGGGACGACCAGACTAAAAATGTGGGTAAAGAGATCGCTCAAAATATTACCGATTGTATTTTCCAGAGTTCTGAATGCCCACAATTTTAGTCTGGTCACGCCACTACTACTATTCTATCTTTGAGTAGGAAGGAATTATCAATTATCAATTATCAATTATCAATTAATAATCAAATGTCTATTAGTATTATTGGCTGCGGCATTATTGGCGCGACAATTGCTTACGAACTGAGTCAATCGACCGATTTTAAAATCGACGTTTACGATCGACAACAGCCAGCGCAAGCAGCGACGGGTGCAGCTTTAGGCGTAATGATGGGGATTATCTCGACGAAAGTTAAAGGACGTGCTTGGAACTTGCGGAGAGATAGTATTCGTCGCTATCAAACTCTAATTCCCGAACTCGAAAAATCCACAGGCATCAAGATTCCTCACAATTCGCAAGGAATTGTCAAATTATTATCATCTGAAGACGATCTGAGTAAATGGACGCAATTAGTCACCAGTCGCACCGAACAAGAGTGGCAACTAGAGTTATGGAATGCCCGCAAAATCTTGACTCAACTGCCTCAAATAGATCGTCAATTTACGGGGACTGCGGCTTATTCACCCCAAGATTTACAAGTCGATCCAGTCGCGCTCACAAATGCCTTGGTAGCTGCGGCGAAACTAAATGGGGTGAATTTTCATTTCGATCGATCGATCGAGTCTATTCGCGCCGATAACCCCAATAGCTGCGAACTTTTAACCGCTGACGATCGAAAAATAACTAGCGATCGAGTTATCGTTACGGCGGGTTTGGGTGCTACTAGTTTACTCGCGCCACACGCATCTATCGACATTCAACCCGTACTCGGACAAGCAATCCAAATCCGGTTATCGCAACCATTAGGCAATCCCGATTTTCAACCCGTAATTGTCAGTGAAGATGTCAATATCGTTCCCTGTGGTGGTAACGATTATTGGGTGGGTGCGACGGTAGAATTTCCTGTCGATGGGGCGATGGTAGCAGATCCGGCATGTCTGGAACGAGTCAAACAAATCGCCATCGGGATCTGTCCCGATTTAGCTAAGGGCGAAATTATCCGCACCTGGCAAGGCTTGCGCCCCCGTCCCAATCATCGTCCGGCTCCGGTAATCGATCGAGTTGGCAAGAATCAGCGCGTATTAGTGGCGACAGGACACTATCGCAATGGTATTTTACTCGCCCCAGCAACCGCACGAATTATCGGCGATATGTTGTTAATTAATTGATAATCAATGCCGAAATTTAGAGTAGGGGCAATTCATGAATTGCCCCTACTCTAAATTTCGGGTATACATCTAAGGTGAATCAGACCTAAATTCAGCAACGGCTAATATTTAATCGATACGCTGATATTTGTGAGGCAATAATTCACCGATCGTGACAATCTTTTGTTCGGAAATAATCGTTTGACAATCTGGTGCATAGTCAGAAATTAATTCCCGACACATCCCGCATGGTGAAACGATGTTACCTTGAGGATCGACGGCAACGATCGTCTCAAGTTCGGTATCTCCGACTGCTGCTGCCATCCCAATGGCGATTGCTTCGGCACAAACAGCAACTCTACCAACATTCGCTTCTAAATGAACGGCAGCAAATACTCGGCCAGATTTGGTTCTTAATGCTGCTCCGATGTGGTGATAGTCTTGTTTAAAACGCTTAGAGATAATCGATCGAGCCTGTTCGATAAGTTCTCGATCGATCGAGCTGAGTGAAGACATCGCTTTACAATCTGAATGATTTTAAATAACCTAGCATGGCTTTTTAGTAACGAGCGAGTTTCTAGTCCCCGCTCCCCGCTGTCTTGATGTGCGCTCGTCTGGAAACCAGACGAGCGCACATCGCACATCGCTCCCCGCTCAATTAACAGTTAATTTTGCCACCTGCGGAATTTTACCAGCCAATCCCGTCATCAATCTGAGGGCGAGGTACTTAAATCCTGGAATTCGATCGAGTAAAAACAGCCCGCAGCGGCGGATAATCACGATCGGCATCAGGCTCGTCGAGAACATGCGATCGAGAAAATCGGTAAAGGCTAAAATTACCCAGTTCTCTGGCTTGCGCCAGTTGGCATACCTCTGGAGCACAGCTTTAGAGCCGATATCTTCGCCAGCTTGGTGCGCGGCGACTAAAATCTCGGCTAAAGCAGCAGCATCCCTAATCCCCAAATTCATTCCTTGTCCCGCGACTGGATGGCAACAGTGCGCCGCATCGCCGATTAATGCCAGTCTGTCGGCGATATAATTTTTGCTTTGCATCAACTTGACGGGAAATAGCCAACGCTCGGAGTCGAGTGCCAATTTGCCGAGTAAACCACCCGTACAATATTCCAATCGATCGAGGAATTCATTTGCAGGTAAATCTCGCAATTCTTCAGCTTGTTGGTGGGGTACCGTCCATACCACCTGACAGCGACCGTCAGCTAATGGTAACACTCCGATCGGCCCAGCATACCAAAATCGCTCGTATGCCACATTTTGATGCGGCTGTGCGGGTGTGACGGTAGCGGTGATACAAGATTGCCAATAGTTCCAACCAGCAGTGGTGATGCCAGCGCGCTCTCTGAGTGAGGATTTGGCACCATCGGCGGCAATTACCAAGCTAGTGCGGATTTTGGTTGGTGCTTCGGTGTCTGGGGTTTGAATCGTAATTTCGGCACCAGTCGGGGTGTATTCTACCGCCACTACCTGTGCGGGACACATCACCGTAATATTGGCAGCCGATCGCAATTTAGTTTGCAATGCTGTCAGTAGCACTTCATGACTGGCAGCATAACCCAAAGTTTCTCTCCCCAAATCCTGGGGATACATTTTCACTACTCCCGCATAATCGGCGTCAGAGATTTGAATTTGACTAAATTGAGTAATCTGGGGTAAAACTTCTTCCCACACGCCTAGACCCTCAAATATCTGCCCTGAGAGCATCGATAAGACATAAGCTCGACTCTTGGCAATCGAAATTGACTGCGCTTGTGACTCGATCGAAACTACCCGCAATCCAGAATTTTGCAGCGCGACAGCAAGGGTATTACCGATAATGCCACCACCGACGATCGCCAGATCGTAGTCCAACTGCGGCGATCCGGCTACTGGCTGTAGATCTGAAGCGGATTGAGGCGAATGCAGCATCTGTATTTGCACAGCGTCTGCCCGAACTGAGAGAGAATCGAGACGTGGCATAGGAAACGATCGACTAATAAGAATAGTAAACATTTTTGGCAGCGACCTTTATTATTATGACGCTTCTATTCATTCTGCGCGAGGGTAACCAATCGGGAGTTGGGAGTTGGGAGTTGGGGGAGAGGAGGAGACGGGAGCACATTTCCAATCCGCTGTCTTGATTCGCTTCTTTCGGCGGGAAACAAAGGCGTGCGAGAGCCGAAATCCGCAATCCACAATCCACAATCCCTACTCATTACCCATTACGCAAGAAAAAAGTGCCCCAGTCAAATTAGCTGAGACACTCTTGTTGGAGTCTAAATTTATTAAGATCGGAACATCCGGTTATCGTCGATGTGCTGCTTATTTAGGTAAGCCAGTTGGGACAGAAGGAGTGCTACCAGCAGGGTTAGGAACGCTGCCAGGGATGGATGTAGGGGTACCAGGGAGAGTTGAATCGCTGGGAACCTTGATAGTATTGGGTTTGGTGTTGGAGCTGCCACTAGGATCGCTAGGGTTGGCTTTAGTGCCAGGAGTGGTGGTACCAGAGGGAGTGGTGTCGGTACCAGCAGGTGTAGTGTCAGTCGGCATAGTGCCAGAAGGTGTAACACCAGCAGGAGTAGTACTATCTGGTGTGGTACTAGATGGTGTAGTTGTGTCGGTTCCAGAGGGCTTTTTCATGTTGGTGCCGCTCGTTGGCTTTTTCTTGCTTTTTGCCGCTGGAGTTTTTGTTGTTTTTTTCTTGGTGGTTTGGGTCGTACTAACACCCACCGTCGAAACGTGAGAAGAGCTATGATGAGCTTCCGCAGATGTCATGAGACTAACTAGGCTCAATGGCGAAAAAACCACAGTAGTCAATGCGATCGTCTGAATTAGTTTAATCATGAAAACTTCTTAATTTGGAGATGATTTACCTAAAATTCGGCGATTTATTTCACTCGCTGTAGGTGCATCTTAACATTAAAATCGTGTAATGTCCTGACACATGTATAACAATATCAAATATAGGTAGCGATCGATGAAATTATTTCTGGGATGCAAATAGACGATCGAATCTACGGCAACAGTTAAGAAATCGATCGCTGATATTTGGATGAGATCCGAAATGCAAATGAGTATACGCAGCTTGCACCTGGTATCTACTCCAGCCTTCAGCCGCAAAAACTAAATTCGATTCATAGCCATGAAGATCGCATAATGGCGATGGGGGTAAATCGGTCAAAGTAGAACGATGAAATTCGTGTCCCCACACTCGATCGCCTGCATTAAAGAGCACACTATTTTGTAATGCTGTCAGTTGTCGATAGCCCAAAATCAATCTTTTACCCATCACGGCTGTGGTGGGAAAAATTCCGACCATGGCATGAGATCGAGCGTCAAAATCTACAATTCGATCGCACAAGTACATCAATCCCCCGCATTCAGCATAAGTCGGCATTCCGGCTGTAATTGCCGCTGCGACGGATTGTCTGGCAGAAGTATTTGCCGCTAAAATTTCGGCAAATACTTCTGGAAATCCACCCCCAAAATACAATCCACTCACATCTGGTGGTAATTGTCGATCGATTAACGGACTCCACTCGACGAGTTCGGCACCCAAATCTCGCAATAAGTCCAGATTGTCTGCATAGTAGAAATTAAATGCTGCATCCTTGGCAATTGCAAGCCGAACTTTAGGCTGTGCTACAAAGGAGGTAGTTCCCCCGCCCCAGCCCTCCTGGAATCCACCCCCAGCCCCTCCGTTCGCGAAGCGTCTGCCTGCGCAGAGGAGGGGAGCAAGAGAGGAGGGCGTAAGATCGATTGCGGGGGGGTTTGGGGGGGTAAACACGGGTTTAGCAACAAGCAAAGGCATCAATCGCTCCCAATCGAAACAAGTCTCGCCAACATCGGCAAGTCGATCGAGCGTGCGATCGAGATCGGTTAATTCTCCCGCTGGAATTAGCCCTAAATGGCGATCGGGGAGAATAATGTCGTCTCGCCGTCTGAGTACGCCCAAGATGGGTAGATGGAGCGGCAAGAGGGCAGCAGTGAGTAATTCGAGATGCCGATCGCTGCCGACTCGATTGAGAATTACACCCGCAATCTGAACTTCAGGGTCGAAAGTCCGATAACCATGCGCGATCGCGGCAATCGATCGCGAGGTGCTACTACAATTGAGAATCAAGACGACTGGGATATTAAGCAATTTGGCAACCTGCGCCGTGCTTCCTGCATCCGTCGTCCCCGAAGCTCCATCGAATAATCCCATCACCCCTTCGACGATGGCGCACTCGGCTGTCTGACTGTGGCGATCGAAACAATGCCGCACGTAAGCTGGTGAAGTTAAAATCGGATCGAGATTTCGACAGGCTCGCCCCGTCACATACGAATGAAACATCGGATCGATGTAATCTGGCCCCACTTTAAAAGATTGTACCGTCTGCTGTCTGCGTTTGAGGGCAGCAAGTAGGGCTAAGGTGATGGTGGTTTTGCCAACACCACTGCGTTCTCCAGCGATCGCGATTGACATAAATTTTGAGAGGAGAGTAGAGATCGAAGTAAGTGCTCGAACTCTAATTATGCCGCTGCTGCGATTCGATGTCTAAGTCGGGGATAGGGGATAGGGGATAGGCTTTAGGCTTTAGGCTTTAGGTTTTAGGTTTTGAAACTGCGTTTCCCCCACTCATTATCCATTATCCATTACTCATTACCTATTACCTATTACCTATCACCCAATTATAATAAACTCCAAGAATTACAACACCGTTTCCGTTTCAGGAATAACATCAATCCCGATCGGTTGTGGGACTTCGGTTGTTTTCACTAAATCTTGGAAGCCTTCAAGTTTGATGCCCATGTGTTGCGCTGCCGAGTGTAGTTCTCGCTCGAAGGTGACGATATCGCCACTATAACCACACAGAGTAGCTGCTGCTTCGATGCCATCTTTGGCATTAGCTTTCGCACAATCAATTAATTCGTTGCCGTGAAGAGGTGTTGGTGCTGCCATGAAATTAAATCTCCCAAAAAATCCTAGATTAGTAATTTTTAGATCGAGCAGAAATACAATAGTTAAAGTTCGACGATCGAGAGATTACGCTGTCCTTATATCTAAATTACAGATGATACTTTTTGAAAGCGGGGAGCGGGGAAAATGTATGTAAATTAAATGAGGAACAGATTACATATCGAGCGATCGTCTCTTAACTAACCTAACACCGATTGCCGATCGACTTCAACGCGCTAAAATTTATCGCTCGGAGAGTTATGCTCGATCGGATTGTAAAGCTTTAATTCCGGCATAGCACAAATCAACACCTCGATCGAGAACTATATTTCGCCATCGATCGTTTTTGGGTACGAACACTTCTATTAATTCTTTTTTTGCTCTGTCAAAAGATAGATCTTCCGGCTGTCCCCACCAGTGAGCGCGATTTTCGCTGCGGAGTGCCTTAAGGACGCGCAGCATTGGGTAAGTACCAAATTCAGCAAGGATAAAATCATAGGTCAGATCTGCAAATTCATGCTGACACCAGCGACCGAATGTACCGCGCGGCTGATAGACTAAATCGTCTGGATCGATCGTCAACAACCGATTTTCTACAGGAGTAGTTTGACCCCCAAATCGAGCGGACAACCATCGATAACGGGGCGAATCTTTAGTTATTTCGGCAAATAGTTGGTAGGTTCCCCATTTACCCAAACCGGAATGTAAATCGAGATGAATTACCTGTTGCGCTGCTCCCAACCAGTTTCGCAGATGAGCAGCTAAGATGTGTTGAGTTTGTGCGGGTGCATTACCGCCAAAAAATAAACCTTTGGGGTAGTCATACTGTCCGACAGGGAGCGTATTTTTGAGCGCGGACATGCCATACCGAGCGATTAAACCCAGAGACTTCAGCAAAAAAGGTTCGAGTCTGGATGGCGCAGTGCGCGGATTGAGAAAACTATCTAGCGATGGATAAGCAGGCGGACAACCTCGATACGCCTCATTAGCTAGCACAAAATTACGATTGAGATCGATATTCTCTTCATTCCACCTGCGATACCACGCACAACCAAAAGGATTGAGCATGTGTATGGTCACAAGCTGGAGATCCGATGGTAATTGCTGAGTTGTAAAATAGCGATCGATCGTTGCCAATTGTACCGCCGAGCCAAACAAGCCTTCAACTCCATGCAAGCCGCTAGAAATAACCAAGGCTTTGCTAGCTGTATGCTCGCCAAAGATCGCAACATCGATCGACAATGGTTTATCGTTCGGCGATGGTGCGTCGATCTCATAAGACTCTAGCCGCGCTTTATGCTCTCTGGCTGCCATTTGCCAGCGAGATCGAGCTATAAAATAATCGTCTGAGAAATAATTCATTTTCGGGTGTCACCACAACTACCAGCGGTTTTAACCGCTGCTTGTGATGCAAAGTCCGCTGTCTGTCTTGTCTCGCTTCCATGGTCGGGTTTCCCGACCGGAGCGTCGCAATGCGGGCGGGAAACCCGCCCATGCAATTGCGACAAGAGAGCGAGCCGCTTGTCGCGCTAAACCGTCGGGTTTCCCGACGAGCGCGCGCCGCTACGTGGACTAATATTTCAGTCCGCGTAGGCGGACTTTGCATCATTAGCGACGACTTCCAGTCGTTGATTATTTAACAATAAGCTAAATCCCAGTCGCTCGATCGAGTCAATCGAATCTGAGCTAAGGCAACAATCGTCGGGATAATTCTCCCATAATTAGTCGAAATCGATCGCCAGCCGAGATCTGCAAAAAACCAGCCCCACATGGCTGGCCCTAAAATGGTAAACACGCCACGTACAGCCACCTGCTGGGTTGCTGAAAGCATCATGCCGCGTTTGGCCATATAAAGTGAGATATAACTTTGCAACTGGCTGGTAGCGGCCAATCCACCCCGAATTAGGGTTTGTTTGGCAACTTCGTAGCTGGCAAAGTGAAACGCAAATTGACGGGCAATTTGATGTAGTACTAATGGTTTGAGCACCGAACTAACCGCGATCGCGCTACTTCCCTTTAAAATTAGTTTAATTGGGTCGTGCTGAATGTGTGCGGGTAAAGGCTGGTCGAAACGGGTATTTGCCAGAGATTTTTGAACTCTAAGCGTCAGCGCATCGCGATCTCCAGACGGTAACTTATGCCAACTTTTACCCATTAGATGCAAAAAGACTTCCGCTTCTAAATCGGTGGTACTGAGCTGATTGGAATAAGGAATTTTGAGATATCTACATACCTGTACCAACGTCTGACGGTAACTGACAGCATGAGTCCGTCCCTGCAAGACAGTAATTCCATCTGCTGCCAAAAAGCGAAAGCGATCTTCGATCGAGTCTAACCAGATATCTCGCTCCTGACTCTGAATTTCTACTAAGTCTGGGGTGCGCACGTAGTCTAAAGGATTGAACTTACGGCTAAAGAGAATCCTGGTCAATTGTTGTAGCTCGTCTTCTGTCGCCAATTCTAAAGCCGTTCGTAGCTCATCCAAAACAACTTCCTCCACACTCGTGCTCACATCCTTCCACCATCTAGTGTACCGCACCATTCCCAAAAAACAGTGGGCACTCGTCACTAGCGATCGATTAACTTAATCTAAGTTAGTATTAATTGGAAAGCCAACGACTGGAAGTCTTGGCTGGAGCTGCGAAGTCCGCCTTCGCGGAATCGGAACTTCAGTACAGCTTCGGCGGACTTCTCATCATGAGGGGCGGTTTCTAACAGCTTAGGTTATGGTTAATTTATTGGTGGTAGCTCCTTAATCGTGGCTTTGCGAGTGGGGATATCGATATTAGCCACAAACCGCTTGTCACCTGATGTATAAATTACTACGCGTCGATCGATTCCGAGCCGCGAAACTAACAAGATTTTATCGATATCCTTAATAACTTCCGTATAATTTGCACCAGAAACATCAGAAATTCCGATTTGTTTGCGGTCTAAATCGCTAAGTAGTTTATCGGCATTGGTATCCGCTTCGGCTCGAACATACCATAGTGTTTTGACAGTTTTCACCCCGCTGGGGCGATTCATTGCATCGGTATTCGACTTGCTGGGTGGAAACGGTTCGCCAATCTGTTCTAGCTCTAATATCCGCGAGTTATTGTTGGTGAGTAGTTTGCCCGCAGACAAGTTATCTCGATGCACGAACATATAGTTACGAATGTCTATCTGATAGTCTTTGCGCTCGTCATAGCTGCTATAGCTAGCAGATTTAATTTGCTTGAGAATGCTTTTACGCTCTTGTTCGGCCACATAAATCGGTGCATACAAATACGGGGTACCATTAAGTTGCTCGAACTGGTTCATCCACACATCTTTAGGCGCAGCTACTGGCACCGGACTAGTACTGACAGCGACTTCAGGCTTAGTAGTGGTGCTACAACCCGCAACCACCATCACGATTCCTAATAAGCTAACTTTCCACCATTGTTTCGACATTTGACACTCTCTCACAAAAATATTACTCCTGAGTTTGTCTACAATTTAGTAGTTATTAATTCCGCAGGATTAGGAGCGATGTGCGCTCGTCTGGTTTCCAGACGGGTTAGCACATCAAGACAGCGGGGAGCGGGGAAGAAGGGGGGACGGAGAGACGAGGAGAGAGAATTGTTCTGTTACCCATCCACTCATCTACCCATCCACCCATCCACCCATTCAACTAGCACAAAAATACCACAAGCGCGCCAAAAGTCTCTATCATAGAGTCTAGGTCAACTCTACCCAGGATCGATCGTGATACCTCTGCAACTATCTCTCAAAAACTTTCTCAGCTATAGCGAAGCCAGTTTAGATTTTACAGGGCTGCACACCGCTTGTATTTGCGGTGCTAATGGTGCAGGGAAGTCTTCGCTCTTAGAAGGAATTACCTGGGCGATTTGGGGTGAGTGTCGGGCGGTGAGTGAGGATGACGCGATTAGTAATGGTGCGATGGATGTGCGGGTGGATTTCACCTTTATGATGCACGGTGAGACTTGTCGGATCATCCGCTCTCGCCAGCGCGATAGTACTGGGGGGTTGGAATTTCAGATTCAGACGAGTGGCGGACAATTTCGGACGTTAACTCAAAAGGGAATTCGATCGACACAAGCTTTAATCGATGACTATCTCAAAATCGATTACGATACGTTTATTAATTCGGCTTATTTAAGACAGGGTAAAGCTGATGAGTTCATGCTCAAAAAGCCGACAGATCGCAAGCAGATCTTAGCAGATTTATTGAAGCTCGATCGCTACGAGCAGTTAGCCGATCGCGCTAAAGATACGGCGAAGCAGTTTAAACTTCAGGCAGAGGTGTTGACGGAAAATTTAGCCGAAGCTGAGGTGCAATTAGCCCAAATCGATGGGATTACTCAGCAGCGGGATGAGGTGAAAGTTGAGATCGATCGGTTGCAACAGCTTCAAGTTATTGAGGAACAGGAATTAGAAAGTTTTAAAACGATCGCCAGACAGCGAGAAACTTGGCAACAGCAATTAGGTTGGGAGCAAAAACGCGATCGCGAATTAATTCAAGCAGCTACACAGATCCAAGCCGATCTTCAGTTACTCAATACCGATAAGAATCGTTTGGATAGTCTCTTAATTCGATCGGATGAGATTTCAGGTGCTTATCAAGCTTATCTAAGTTTACAGCAGCAATTAGCGGTCCTCGATCGTCAATTTGACACTTACCAACAAAGCCAAATTAAGCAGCAACAATTACAGCAACAACTAGAGCGACAAACTCAAGAGTTGCAACTGACTCTCGGTAGAAGTCAAGCTGAATTAGCATTAGTCATTCAGCAGCAACAGGAGTTAGCTACCACGCTAGCAACTGCTGGCGATGTTACCAAAGCGATCGCCCAATTGCAATCGTTTCGTCAGCGCGTGACAGAATTAGATCGCTTACAAGCAGAAGTCTTACCGCTCCAACAAGAACGAGTAATATTGATAGGTAAAATCGATCGAGAGGCAGCTAAAATTCAGGCAAAACTCAATGAGTTAATCCTCAGAGAGCAGCAGATAAAAGTTAAAACTAACGAACGTCAGCAATTAATCGATCGATTGACTTTACTCGATACCCAGATTACCGAATTAGACAATAAAAAGGTATATCAAAAACGAATCGAAGAAAAAGGTCTAGTCAAAAAAGAAAATATCCAACGATTGGATGCCGATGTGCGTAATTATCAGAAACAATTAGTAGAACTCGATCGCAAGTTAGAACTGCTAGAAGTTCCCGATGCTAGTTGTCCTGTATGCGAGCAACCATTAGACGAAAATCACCGGGAGCATGTCTTAACTAGTGCCAAAAGCGAACGCGAAAATATCGATCGACAGATTTCAGCTAGTCAGGAAGAATATTCTCTATATGTCCGCGAACGTGAAGATCTGATCGCTCAATACAAGCAATTAAATCGCGAACTAGCCGGATCGGAAAATCTACGCGAGCAACGTGGCAAACTCCAAGCCCAGTTAGATTCGATTGCCGAGCTACAAGTCAATCTTGAGGAAATTGCAATCGAGAAATCGCAAATTGAACTCGCGATTGAATCTAGAATTTATGCTCGTGAATTGCAAACCGAACTTGCTGGATTGTTAATTCAATTAGAAGAAACTAACTATAGCGAACAGAGTCATGCTTTGGCTAGAGGTGAAGTTGATAAACTACGCTGGGCGGAAGCCAAGCAAGAGCGAATTAAAGAAGCTGAGCGCAAGCAACAACAGTCGATCGAGCGAAAAGAGCGACTGGAAATTGAGATTGCAGCGATCGAAGAAAATATTAATTTATTGCAAACTAATTCTGATATGAAAATAGAATTAGAAGCAGTAATTAAAGAGATCGAAGCATTGGGATACGATCGTAATTATCATAACCAAGTTACAACTAGCCTGCGCGAATCTCAGTCAATTCAACTACAATATCAAGAACTCCAGCAAGCCCAGCAAACGCAACCCCAACTGCTAGATCGGATTAAAATTCTAGAGACTAACGAACGTCAGAATACAGAAGATCGCCAAAGATCGACAATAGAGATCGATCGCATTAGTCTAGAAATTGCTAAAATTCCAGATAACGATGTGCGCATTATGGCGATCGAACACCAACTTGCCGAACGTCGCCAACAACTAGATAATAATCTCTCAATTATCGGCAGTCTCGAACAACAACTGACCCAACTCCATCAAATCAAAGAACAACTGCGATCGCAACAACAGCAATTAGAAGCCTACAAGCAGCAACAAAAAATCTACGACGAACTTACCAAAGCATTTGGCAAAAATGGCATTCAAGCCTTAGTAATCGAGAATATTTTGCCGCAACTAGAAGCCGAAAGTAATCAAATTCTCTCCAAACTGAGTAACAATCAATTTCACGTCCAATTTATTACCCAAAAAGCCACTAAAGGCAGCCGTACCAAAAAAGCCAGTGTCAAAAGTGCTAAATATATCGATACCCTCGATATCGTCATCGGCGATGCCAACGGTACCAGATCCTACGAAACTTATTCTGGTGGCGAAGCCTTTCGGATTAACTTCTCCATCCGCCTCGCCTTAGCCAAACTCCTCTCTCAACGAGCCGGAACGCCCCTGCAAATGCTGATCGTCGATGAAGGCTTTGGTACCCAAGATCGCGAAGGCTGCGATCGATTGATTGCGGCGATTAATGCGATTTCTGCTGACTTTGCCTGCATTCTAACAGTTACTCACATGCCCCAATTTCGCGAGGCTTTTCAAACGCGAATTGAGGTACAAAAAACGTCCAAAGGTTCTCAAATTCAAGTCATAACTTGAATTTTAATTGCGAAGATTAGGAACGGTGGGCAGTGCCCAGCCTACATTTTAGATTAGGTAGGATGGGCAGATTAGGTAGGGTGGGCACTGCCCACCAGCTAAAATGTTGGCTAATTAAATCGATTTAAAGGCATAAAGGCAAGGAAATAAAATTGATAGCAGATCGACCACTTACACCCCAAGTTTATATCATCGGCGTCGGCCCTGGAGATCCCGATCTATTAACAGTCAAAGGACAGCGCATCATTGCAACTGCCGATACAATTTTATATGCCGATTCGCTCATACCCGATCGCATCTTACAACACGCTCGCCCCGATGCCGAAATTATCAAAACCAGCGATCTTACCCTCGAACAGATTGTATCGGTAATACTCGATCGCGTCAGCACGCCGCAAGGAGATCGAGGGAGATCGGGTCTAACGATCGCCAGATTGCACTCTGGAGATTTATCATTATATAGTGCGATCTCCGAACAAATTCACGCCCTTAAAGCTGCAAATATTACTGTCGAATTAATACCCGGAATTAGTGCTTATCAAGCCGCCGCAGCCACACTCCAAGTCGAACTCACCATTCCCGAAATCGTCCAGACAATTATCCTCACGCGCCCTTCGGGTAGAGCATCTAGCGTACCGCCAGCCGAGGATTTGGCTAGTTTAGCAGCCCACCAATCGAGTCTGTGCCTCTATTTAGCCGCACGACATGTCGAGACAGCACAATCCCAATTACTCTGTCACTACCCTCCAGAAACACTTGTCGCCATCTGTTTTCGCGTCGGCTGGGAGGACGAACGAATCTGGGTAGTACCCCTGACAGAGATGGCGGAACGCACCACCCGCGAAGGGTTAGTCCGCACCACAATGTATATTATTAGCCCCGCACTCGCCCAAATCGATGCCACTAACTCGGATTTAACCCCAACGCGTTCGCGACTATACCATCCCCAACACCAGCATCTATTTAGATCGTCTTCAGATCTAGAATAGTCGATCCACTCCAGATTCCCTAGCACTTTCAACCCAACCCATGGCAGCTCGCTCTTCCAATTACGCCAAAATCTATGCCGTCGTCAAGCGAATTCCCAGTGGTAAAGTGCTCACTTATGGGCA
This sequence comes from Chamaesiphon minutus PCC 6605, assembly GCF_000317145.1. Lineage (GTDB taxonomy): Bacteria > Cyanobacteriota > Cyanobacteriia > Cyanobacteriales > Chamaesiphonaceae > Chamaesiphon > Chamaesiphon minutus. The sequence continues at coordinate 176,818 of NC_019697.1, forward strand.
AGTTGCCGACTTGGCGGGGTTATATGGTAAAGCGCGGTTGGTAGGTTACGCGCTATTTCAGGTAGACATTGCCTCCGATATTCCCTGGCAACGAGTTGTCAACGCCAAGGGCGAAATTTCTTACTCCATAGCGCGCTGTGGCGGCGACTATCTACAGAAGAATTTATTAGAAAGTGAAGGTGTCGAATTTCAGCGCGAGGATCGGATCGATCTCAAAAAATATCGCTGGCAACCGCCGATAAATTTAATAGACGATGGTGGCGACGAACTCTAAAACGAGTTTTTAAAAATCATTACACTCACGATCGAGTAAAATAGATCGGAAAATTTATTTAAAATTCGGACTTCTATGCCCTTTTTCTGGTTCGCACGCATCGCCTCTGGGGCAACCGACTGCACTGCTTCCGCTCCACTAGGAGCAAAACGCGAATCGCTGCGGTAAAAATACTCTCCTCACAACAATTTAAAATATTATATGAAAAAAGCCACTGTAATCGGTCTCGGTCGATCGGGTATCGCTGCTGCAAAACTTTTGACAAAGCATGGGTACAATGTCACCCTCAGCGATAGTAATAGTAATGCCAATCTCGAAGCTCAAAAACAACAATTAGAATTACTCAATATTAACGTCAAACTCGGTGACAAATTCGCGCCCATTGATGAAGATACGATCGTGGTGAGTCCTGGCGTACCGTGGGATATTGCGCCGCTAGTCAAGGCTAGAGAAATGGGCATCGACACGATCGGCGAAATGGAATTAGCATGGCGGTATCTCCACGATATTCCGTGGGTGGCAATTACCGGAACAAATGGTAAAACTACGACTACAGCTTTGACTGCGGCTATCTTTCAAGCTGCTGGCATCGAAACGATCGGGTGTGGAAATATTGGGTTTGCGGCTTGCGAATTAGCTTTATTAGAAACACATCCGGCATGGATTATTGCCGAAATGAGTAGCTATCAAATCGAATCTACCTTTACCATGACACCTCAAATTGGCGTCTGGACGACTTTAACTCCCGATCACTTGGCTCGTCATAAAACTGTGACTAATTATGCCAATATTAAAGCTAAATTACTCCGCAATTCTCGCCATAAAATCCTTAATGGTGACGATCGATATTTACACGATCTGGAAGAATCCGATTGGCAAAGTGCTACGTGGACGAGCGTAGAAGGCAAGCAGCATCTAAGAGGCAATCCCGCAGCGGGGATTTGGATTGAAGATAATTGGGTGGTATTTAGAGGCGAAAAAGTGCTGCAAGCTGACTCATTGAAAATGCCTGGAGATCATAACCGTCAGAATATGTTGATGGCTGTAGCAATTGCCAAACTAGCAAACATCGATAATAATGCGATCGTAAAAGGTGTTGCTAGTTTCCCTGGCGTTGCCCATCGTCTAGAATATATCTGCACGTATGAAGGCGTGGATTATATTAATGATAGTAAGGCGACTAATTATGATGCTGCCGATGTGGGATTGAGTGCGGTAAAATCGCCCGTAATTTTAATCGCAGGTGGTGAAGCCAAAGAAGGCGAGGATCTGGCTTGGTTGGAGACAATTAAGCAAAAAGCAGCCGTTGTATTATTAATCGGCTCTGCGGCAACTCAATTTGCCAATCGCTTAACAGCCGTCGGATATCATAATTTTGAAATTGTCGAAACGATGGCAAATGCGATCGATCGCGCTCCCGAACTTGCCAAACAACATCGAGCCAAAATTGTGTTGTTATCTCCAGCTTGTGCGAGTTTCGACCAGTATACTAGTTTCGAGCATCGTGGCGATGATTTTCGACAACTATGTCAAGCATTATTATCAGGTGGTTGACACCGAGTAAATAAGTAGGTGAGTGTAACTGTTTATAAAATGATTGTATCTGAAACCTATACGGTGGGCAGCGATTCACGCTCTGGAGATGTCCTCCAGATTGAGTGAATCAAGACAGTGCCTAACCTACTGGGACTGTAGAGGCGGGTTTGTGCTACTTAATGTCGATTTTACCCAGATGTTAAACAAAACTCGCTCTCCCCTAACAGGATCGCTCGAAAGATCTCAAATAGGTTCTATATCCAAAACATCTCTAGCATCGCCGATAAATGGCTCGATGCACGGGTAAACCCTTCTTAAGAGTGAATGCTTCACGCTCGGTAGGAATACCGAGTGGATTGGGTTCGATCCACTCGGGTTGGGTACGATCGAAAGCGGCATTTTCGCTAAATCGATCGCACATTTCCCGCGCTACCCATTCTAAATCCGATTGCAAAAATACTTCAGCACCGATCGGCAAATATCGCGCCAGATCGTTAACTAATTGTGGTTGAACGACGCGACGTTTGGCATGTTTAGTTTTGAAACAAGGATCGGGGTACTGAATGCTCACCCGTTGTAATTTACCTTCTGGGAGCGATGCGAGTAACGTTGCGAGTGAAGTATTGATATTGCCAAAGACATAATGCAGATTGTCCGCACCTAATTCATCTCGTTTCTGATTGGCATGGGTGACTAAAGCTTCGCGAATTTCAATACCTAGATAATTCCAAGATCGATCGGATTGTGCTAATTGGAGCAAAAATTTTCCCCACGCACTACCGATATCGAGATGAATTGGTGCCGATAAGTTGGCATAAACTTCTGCCCAATCTGGTGGCGTCAGCGGTTGTTGATAGATAATACTCAGTGGATTGACATGCTGCCGAACTTTAATCCGAGCCATGAAGCGCAAGCGATAATACTAAGTGGATGGAAATGCTACCGAACGTCGATCTGAAGATCGGTAGCTAATAGAAATTCAAATGGGGAACAGATGCACAAAAAAGTACCCTGGAACAGATAAAGCTAGTAAATCTTAAATTACTCTAGTAGCAATCTAAAATTTACTAGCAAGATCGGGAAATATCGAGCAATTGAGACGAGAGTGCGATTAACTCAATCGAGATTCGATCGAAGTTGTCATCTCGATCTCGATGGCGATAAGATGCGATCGAGATCTTTAGTGCTAATCGATGTTACTAGGCGCAAATCGCTCTAGTCATCGCCATTTGCTTCATCGCCATTGGCATCGACTTGTTTGAGATGAATGTGCTTGCGTCCGAGAGTGATGTTAAATACATCGCCTTCCTTTAAGCCCATTTGCTTGGTGTATGCAGCACCAATCAATAAATTATTGTTAGATTGGACGGTAATTTTGTAGCTAGCACTGCGACCGCCACGACCGCCACCAACTGCTTTACTATCCAACTGAATGCCTTCAGCATCGATGAGCGCGTTAAGAAACTTCATCATATTAACGCGTTCGACACCGTTCTTGGTTTCGGTATAGTAACCACATTCGCGGGCTTTCTCTTCCTTGCTCGCGCTGCCGAGGTCTTTGACTTTTTGAAGTAGTTCTTCGCCAACTAGCGGCTCAATATTTTTCTTATTACTCATCAACTTAGATTTCAAACTAGAGGATCTAACGCTATCCGGCGTTGCGGTTTTGCTAAACTAGACCTGCAATTAGTTATTGGAGGTTGCTATCAGCTCTTGTCCTTATAGTACACCCAATAGAGCAAGTTTGTTAACTGTCTGTATCTAACATACCATCTTTTTTCGTGCGTAACGAAACTTATCTTTAAATATCAGGTGAATACTAAATAATAGTTCTGAGTAATCAATTAAGATAGTTCGGCGATCGATAGTTGTAGTGCCAGACGACCGATCGATTCTGCTAGGATTGGATATATGGATAAGATCGCCAAGACGATCTGTTCTCGATCGCCAAAAGATCGGGCTTCGTAAAAATAGCAGCTCGATAATCGCAGCAGCAGGGTAATATTACTGCCACAAAGCTTGACTAACTCAGCACAGAATATAGCAAAATGAAATTGACTACTCGCGGGCATTACAGTGTGAAGGCGATGCTGGATCTGAGTTTGCAACCAGGTTATGGGCCAGCTTCTGTCAGCGCGATCGCCACACGTCAATATTTACCCATTCCCTACCTCGAAAAATTACTCATTGAATTGCGGCGCGCGGGACTAGTCAGATCGATTCGTGGGGTACATGGTGGTTATAAACTGGCAAAAAAACCGACTCAAATTTCGTTGAGCGATATCTTGACGGCAGTTGGTGAATCGATGGTATCCGAAAGTGTCGATCTTCATGAAGCGCGATCGACAAGTATCAATGATACCAATTTAGCGGCAGATTGGGTAACTTTAATGGTGTGGCGCAGGCTCAATGAAAAACTGCAAGCAGCATTGGCGAGTATTTCTCTGGCAGATCTTTATTATGATGCTCGGAGTTGGCAAGCCGCTCAGGGAGAGGTAACTAATTATATTATTTAGTGTTGGTTGCACGGATAGAGGCTTTAGGCTTTAGGCTTTAGGCTTTAGGCTTTAGGCTTTAGGCTTTAGGCTTTAGGCTTTAGGCTTTAGGCTTTAGGCTTTAGGTTTTAGGTTTTAGGTTTTAGGCAGAATGCAGAAGATCGCGATATTATCCGCACAAATCTGGGTAGGGGTAATTCATGAATTACCCCTACCCAGGATCTGTATGGGCAATTTGCACAGATGGCTTACATTTTACTGATAATTCGGAGGAGAATTTCGACTCCAGAAACTGCTTGCCAGCCAAACAGTCCTACGAGGACTAAGTTGATTCCGATATGACTGTATCTTGCCCAATCCGCCCCTTTTTGCATATATGGAGACAGCGAAGCCGAAACCGCGATCGCGCCAGTCATGCCTAAGCCAGCGAGCAAATGGGGGCCGACGAATAATTTACCATTGTTGATATAAGTAGCGGCCATCCCACCCAGCGTCCCTAATACCATTACTGCCAAGACGATCGAGCCGAGTTGGTAATGACGGAGATTATATTTGCCCTGAATGAGTTGTTTCTTTTCCTCACCTGTTGCACTACGTGTTTTGCGAATTTGAAAGCCCAGATACATTGCGTATAGGGTAGTTGCCAATAAAATCCACATTATTGCCGGATGGATAAAATTGAGATAGGGTTTGATATTAGCAGGAATAGAGTCCATAGGATCGGAAAAATTGTCGCAAAAGTTTTAAGAATATCTATAAAAGTTAGCATAAAATTTGTGGGTGTTGGCATTGGTGTACTTCGACGACTCTAAGCGACAAGTGCGACCTTGGGTTTGTCAACCGATAGCCTCTTGTGGAGAAGAATCACCTATCGTTGTTCGATCGCTGCTAAATTTGGCAATAGCAGTTCGCCCCAAAATACTAGCGGCGGGTACCGCCAGATCCACTGACAGTTAGCTTCCCAAAATTTATAATGTCTTATCAATTTAATCTCCTGCTGATTCAATCTGCCAAGCTTGGCAACGCGCGTCAAATTACTACAGCGTTAGAGCGTGGTGCCCAGGTTGATACGACTGATGCTGAAGGTACTACCGCGCTAATGTTTGCCGCCCAAAGCGGAGCTACTGAAATCGTCGATTTATTACTGGCTGCTGGTGCGGATGTCAATCTCCATCGCCGCCAATTTGGGACTACCGCGCTTATGTTTGCCGCTGCCGCCAATCGAGTCGCAGTTGTCGATCGATTATTAGCACGGGGAGCCAATGTCGATGCTGTCAATGAGGATGGTAGTACCGCGCTGATGGCAGCAGCATCCGTCGGTGCCGAGGAAATTGTCAGCTTACTGCTAGCGGCTGGAGCCAATGTCGTCTGTGTTGATGCCGATGGCGATAATGCCCTGAATATGGCGATCGATCGCAATCATACTGCTGTAGTCCGCCAACTAATCGACGCTGGTGCCGATCTCCACTATCGCCGCAGCGACGGTAAAACGCCGATCCTACTGATGTCCGCGCCAGCAGATGTCGCTATTCTTCAGATGCTGATCGCTGCTGGTGCCGATCTCCAAGCAGTAGATAATGAAGGCGATAGTTTGTTGATTATTGCTGCCGAGCAGGGCTATACCAGCTTAATTCAACCGCTAATTGCTGCTGGTGCCGCGATCGATTTTCAGAATCATGAGGGCTGGACGCCGCTAATTGCCGCCACATCTGCCAAACAAACCGAAATTGTCGCCGCTCTGTTAGCTGCTGGAGCCAATCCCGATCTGCAATCTCAAGAGCTAGAAACTGCCCTACATTTAGCCGCGATCGAAGGCGATCTCGATCTCGTCAGGCTGTTACTCGACCGTGGCGCAAAGACCGATCTCATCACCAACCTGGGGGATACACCACTAGTTTTAGCGACCTTACACGAGCACACAGACGTCGTTGCGGCGATCCTGGAGTCGGAGACGGATTTGAATGCTCACCAGCAGGGAGTTACTGCCTTTGGACTGGCGATCGTCAATTTATATGTCGAAATAGTCCAACTACTTTTAGCTGCTGGCGTCTCTCCCAACCAAACCTTCAAAGATAGACAAACTCCCCTAACGATCGCCGCAATTGAGGGCAATCTCAATTTAGCCCGATCGCTCGTAGACGCTGGCGCACAGATCGATTCTCAAGACGAGACTGGCGCGACAGCCCTCATGTGGGCAACCCATCGCCGCCACCATCACATCGTCAAACTATTACTCGCCGCCGGAGCCAATCCCAGCCATCGCAACCAAGGCGGCTTAACCGCTCTCGATTTAGCACAAATTAATAGCGATCGATACGCGATGGAGTTGTTAGGGAAGGTTTAGGGGAGGGGGAGATGGGGAGAGGAACAGATGGGGCGACGGGGAGATGGGGGGATGGGGAGATGAGGAGAGGGGGCGACGGGGCGACGGGGAGATGGGGAGACGAACACTCAACACAATAAGCTAAGTGTAGGGGAGGGCTTCGTGCCCAACCCACCAAACTTATCACCAGTAAACCCTACCCCGTAGCAACTAAGTCCGAACCGACCCCATACAACACTTAGCACCAACAACCTACATACGCAGGGGAGTTTGAGGGGCGGCGACCGAAATCGCGCTGAGGTCTCCTCAGCGTGCGTTTCTGTCAAGACGCGTCCCGCCCCTCAACGCTACCGTGTATACACAAGTCTGGAGGGAAGCGAAAACCCTAGAAATCCCCCTGTCTTGTCTCCCTAATCCGTCGGGGAACCCGACGTTGGCGCAGCCACTCCAAAGGAGTTACGGGAGCCGCTAAATCCCCCTTTTCAAGGGGGACTTTGACCGGATCTTAGCCCCCTTTTTAAGGGGGTTTGGGGGATTTAGATCTAGAAACGAAGTCAATCAGACTTGTGTATACACAGTAGCCCCTCAACGGGGGGTCTGGGGGTCGGAGCGACGCGCGCTCCTCGGCTTTGCCGAGGGTTTAGCGCGTCAAGACAACCCCCAGATCCGGGTTCTGTCAACACCAAAAGCGATCGCACGAAGGAAACACAGAGACGAGAGAAGTACTAGATCGCTCAAACTTTCTACCCTCTGCATAAAACACCAAACCCCTCCCAATCACTAGTTATTGCTGGTATGTTACTCCTTCAAATCTATGCCTCTCAACCCTTTGAGCATATTTTACAGCGTACCTAGATGGGAACTAAACTCATCTGGTTATATCCGAATTTCATGGCAATGCGACACAGATGCCCTCCCCGCCATCTGTCGAGCTGGGAATTTTCAGCTTTGCGGAGTTTCGCTTGCCAATCTAGAAGAGGTAAATAGTTGTATCGATCGATTATTAATTGCCGATCGACAATTAACAACAGTAGTAGTAGCTAACTTATATCGCATCGCCTTGGCACAGCAAAATCTGGTGCGGAATAATTGTTGGTTCAACTTCATTAGAGCCATGACAGTTAAAGCCGCACTGCATACCTGGCAAAAAGTACCCAAAGTCAAACAGAATGAAGAATTATTCGAGCGATTAGTGACGCCGAGTTTGAGTATTCGACAGCTTGTAACTAGTTTTAAACCAGAATATCATCCCGACCTATTGGTAGGATTGCAAGCTTGGACTTACAATGCGGTGAGATATAATTCTTTTGCTTATCTCAGGGCGAATGGCGATCCATATTTTGGACTATCCAATTTAGGTGTGGTATCGCGATCGAGTTGCCTCAAAGCGCGTGCCGCATTGTTGGGTAATATTACTACCAATTACCTCAATGCAGAGCTATCGATGTGTAAAATCTTTAAAAATTATCTGGGTCGATCGTGCATTCGAGTCGATCGGTTAACCTTAGAAAATTGGCAAGAAATTTTAGTAAAAGTTCGATCTCTAGGCATCGAAATCTCGGTTGAAGAACTACGCACGAGACTCGATCGAGTTGGCAATTTAATTCGTGCCGATGCTAGCCCAACGATCGAGCGATATGACGATCCTAATGCGTTCATTGCGATCGAGTATCGGACAGATCCACCCGCACTAGAAATTGATACGGTAGATGCAACTTTCCTTAAGATATTTAAAGCGATCGAGCGATTCATTAGCGATTTACCTGCCGAATCGCAACAGATTGTGACTTTACGACACCAGCAAAGTCTCAAGCAGGGTAAGATTGCGAAACTAATCGCCAAAGATCAATCAAAAGTATCGCGAAAGTTAGGAGAAATTTATTTAGAATTACTGGATTTTATTCACACCCAAATCCCGCATCCTATTGACGGTAGAGCGCAGAAAAATAGTCAAGCGATCGTTGCTGTCAAACATTTATTAGATAAATACTTTCATCAATGTCAGCCCATCGAGATTACATAAATAAGCTTCACCTCGCCCAAGTAGTTAGCGGTCTAAATTTAGGTTAAATTTTATGAGTATCTTTCAGCAACAGACTCAGTTCCTGAGCAAAATATATCCAGAACACATTTGGATCGATGTCGATCTGAGTAATTTAGGAGAATCGCCAGACTGCATGAAGCTCAATCGAGTTTGTATTAGCGCGATCGTTAAATACTTGACTGAATCGCTAGACTTAGATGTCGAATCAATTTTTCCAAGTGCCGAATTAGAGCGAGCGTTTGTCAGTACGATCGTCAATGGCTTTGTGCTGTTAGTTTCGGGAGTTAAAGTGGCTTTTATTCCCAGCCTAGATTTAGATTTAGCTGGGTTTGAGGTGCAGCAAGAATGGGTAGATTTATCCCGATGGATGGCAGATTATTACGTGCCAGTAAGGATCGATTTAGAGTCTAATTGTTTGCACTTGTGGGGATTTATTTCGCATCAATCTTTGCAACAAAGATCGCATCTCGATCGCCATGTTCGTAGTTATGAAATTGAAGGCGTCGATTTAATTGGGGATTTGGACTCTTTATGGACTACTTGTCATTTGGTTGCGAATGAAATCGTACCGCCAGAGCGGGGTAAAATACCTAGCGAGATTCAAATATCACCTTTAGAAGCGATAACATTAATCGATCGACTTCACCAAGATCGTTCTGGTTTTTCACCGCGCCATATCTTACCTTTTGAAAAGTGGGGAGCAATTATCGATTCTCCTGAATATTTAACGATGTACGCGCACCCAAAACCAGGAATTATCCAAATCTCTAATTGGTTCCAGCAAGTCACAGATCTAGCTAACGATTTAGTCGATCGTGGCTGGGTAAAAATGTCAGAAGTCTTCGATAAATCTCAACTTAAACCGAGCTATTTGGGCGGTTATATGGCTGCACCCGCAGTCAAAGGTATTTCTCTTGGTAGCGATCTAGAAATTCACCGTGCAGTTCGCAATTTATATAGCAGTCAAAATACTGCTAAAAAAGTAGATTTACCTGCCGATATCGATTCGCCGCTACTGCTATTAATCTATTTGATGCAGCATACAACTGATGAATATTTACGCTGGCAAGCTGCTGAATATTTATGGACGATCTCACCAGAAAACGATCTCAACTGGCACCGCCGGATTAAAGATCTCGGCTTGGTAATACAAGGACATAAATTAGGCTTGATGGTAGCTGCCATTCCGTTAATCGACGGGACTTATGCGATTTTAAATCGTGTTTACCCGATCGGTACTGAGCCATATCTACCACCAAATGTGCGCCTCAATCTCTTTGCCGAAGATGGCGACTGTATCTGTGAAGTTGAAAGTAGATCGACAGTGATGGATAATTATATTCAACTGTATTTTACTGCTAGTAGTAGCGATCGCTTTAATATTCAAGTGTCGATGAATGAGGATACGATCGTCGAAGCTTTCGCTATCTAAGGAAAGTAGCTGCAAGATCTCAATTATTTTTTGTTACACCCGATCGTTAACAACATAGTTGAGATCGAGCTGTGCGGTAGATTAGAGGGATGTACTGACTTATGCTCATATTGTTAAATTAGAGGTCGATCGTGAGCCACATTCGGATAATAGACCTAACCTCCAGTAATAATCTAGCTCCACTATCAGCAAAGCTCACTGTTGCCAAAATTGACGACTCTGGAGCGATAATCAGTCGCGAGCATCCTGTGGCTGAAGGAACATTAAATATCCAGCCTTTAATCGCCCTCAATCAGCAAATTACTGCCAAGTTTAAAACAGCAACGAGTCAAGATCGATACTTTGGTGGTATTCAATTACCAAAAACGATGGTGCAAAATGTCGCTAGCGATTGTGATACCTTAAAAGTAGGCATCGAACAGCTCCGCGACTCACTCGATCGCACCTTAGAGCAAAAATCTTGGATGAAGATTCGCGAAGGATTATTGCGCAGTCTCAATGGGATTCCACAAAGCGAACCAATGAGATTAGTTATCTTAACAGATAACTACGACATCCAGGCTTTATCGATCGAGCAGACATCCTTTATTACTAATATCTTAGCTGGCGAAGATCGAGCTGTGAGCGTGGTTTTTGCACCTCAAGAATTAACTCGTAAATTAACTTGGCAAAAGATTCCCAATATTTTAGTAGTACTGGGCAATCAACAAGGTATCCAAGAGCCAATTCATCTCCAAGAAATCGAACGCTACTTTCGATCGCCTGCAATTGTTACGCACCTTGACAAGCCATCTCCCTCAAAAGTTTTAGAAACAATTAGTGATGGTCACTTTGATGTAATTATCATGGTCGGACACAGCCAAATGAATGATAATGGGCTGGATGGTAAAATTGGTATTAATGAGCTAGATAGTATCTCCATCAAACAGTACACTCAATCTTTCAAAAATAGTGTCAGAAATGGTCTAAAATTAGTCATTCTGGCAGGTTGTTCGAGTATTGGAGCAGCTAGAGCATTGGCATCTAGTACTATTGGTGTGCCGAATGTAATTGCGTTTAGAGTGCCAGTTCATTATCGCGTATTGAGATTGTTTTTCGAGCGATTATTACACCATTGGATCGTGCGGGCGCATAGCTTAGAAACCGCACTGACTGATACTAGAGGAGAGTTAATTAATTACGATCTACATTGCCCCGGTACGTCAATTTTACCGATTTTATTCACTTCCCCATACGCCCCACCATTAAAATTTCCAATTTCCAGTGGTTCTTCTTGGCAAAAAAGACTGCATAATCTAGTACTTCAGCCCCTAATAACTATTAAGTTTACAGGGAAGAAAATGAAAATACCAGCGATAGTTTTTATCGGATTACTAGCAGCAACTGCGTGGTATTGGAGATCTCAATCACCCAAGTTAGAAGTAGCATGTAATTCTATCCAAGGTGATGGCATTAGCTGCGGTGAAGAAATTTTACTGAAAGAACCGAATGTCAGTACCCAAATCCACAAACAGCTAGGAGCGAATGCAATTGCTAAAGGTGATTATCCTCAAGCAATTAAGTTTCTAAATAAAGCTTGGGATGCCAAGAAAGACCCAGAAACCCTGATTATGCTAGAAAATGCCAAGCTAGCAAATCGAAATTTATCAATTAGAACTATCGCCATCAGCATCCCAGCATCCCAATCTACACCATTAGATATTCCCACGGGCATGTTAAAATCGATCGCCTTTGCCCAGCAACAATGGAATGCCGATCCCAGCCACTCATGGAAACTCCAAGTTGTCATTGCCGACGATAAGAATGACAAACATTCTGTCGCTAGCTTAGTTCAGAATCTACTCAAAAGAGATATATTTGCGGGGATTGGCAGCTACGCATCTGAAGTAACTTTAGTAGCAAAAGATATCTACAACCGACAGCATACCGTACTAGTTTCTGGGACTAGTACTTCTACAGATTTGACGAGTACTGGTACCGATAACTTCTTTTTCCGCGTTTGCTCCAATAATAAAGTCTCTGGCAAAGAGATCGCTAATTATCTTAAAGCTCATAAATACACTAAAATCGCCTTATTTCACACTCCGGGTAAAACATTTAGTGATTCCATGACCGCAGCATTGAAAGCTAATATTCAAGGGAGCGATATTGTTTCTAAGTTTGATTTTTCGCCGAGTGGTAATGCAAGCGACGTTATTAAAAAAGCTAAAGCATCTGGAGCGCAAGCGATCGTGTTAATTCCCGATGCTTATACTAGCGATGCACCAGAACGAAATCGGTTATTATCAATTATCGAAGCAAATAATGGTGAGTTGCCGATCGTGGGTAATGAAGTTGTTAAAGATCAAACATTATTTACTCGGTTTAGTAAGCAGCAACTTGAAAAATTAGTCATCAGTTTAACTTGGCATCCATCTTTTTATCAAAATAATACGATCGTTTTGCCTAATTTTTGGGGAGACAAAGCTAATTTAGATCATCGAATTGCCATGAACTACGATGCCACTCAATTGGTCATTCAAGCATTAGATCGCGTGCCGATCGATCTCAATATTATCGATGCTCGCCGCGAACTTCAAAAAATTATTAGTAATTCGACTTTTACGATCCCTGGCATTACTGGCGAAGTCAGCCTAACAGGTAGCGATCGATCTCAAGCCATCAACAGCCTAGTTACGCCCAAATGCGATGGTACCAAATGCAAGGATTTTAAACCTGCAATCTAACAGTCTATGGCGTAAATCTAGTTACTGTTTGAGCGGTGAGCAGGGAGCGGGGGGGATGGGAGTAATTGTTTGAGATACTCATTACCCATTACCCATTACCCGATCCCCTTTTGCCTGGGTGACATATACCGATCGGCGGCGAAAAATGTAATAATGTCAGGTGGTCTAAGCTTTTATATAACTCTACAGCTCTCCGACCGAGCGATAACTTGGATGTCGCGCACTGAATATTATTAGATAAAATTCGTTTAGCTTATGACACAAATTGCTAATTCGGCAGATGTACCAGATCTCGGTCGTCGCCAATTCATGAACCTGCTCACCTTCGGCACGATTACCGGAATGGTGCTAGGTGCTGCGTATCCGTTTGTTGCGTATTTTGTGCCCCCTGCTAGCGGCGGTGCTGGTGGCGGTTCGACTGCCAAAGATGCCAAAGGCGATGACGTCAAAGTCAGTGCCTTTATTGCAGGTAAAGCCAAAGGCGACCGCGAATTAACCCAAGGTTTAAAGGGCGACCCTACGTACATCGTTGTCGCCGATGGCACGATTGCCGATTATGGCATCAATGCGATTTGTACTCACCTCGGCTGTGTCGTTCCTTGGAACAAGGCTGAAAACAAATTCATGTGTCCTTGTCACGGTTCTCAGTACGATGAGACAGGTAAAAAAGTGCGCGGTCCCGCACCACTTTCTCTTCCCTTGGCTCATGCAGCGGTAACAGAAAACGACACAATCGCGCTCACACCTTGGACTGAAACCGATTTCCGCACAGACGAACCTGCTTGGTGGGCATAAATTAGTAAATAGCGGCTAGGGACGGAGATCGCACCGACACTATCTGTCTATTTTCACCACACGAATCTGTATATTATTTAATTTTCTTCGTCTGTCATCTGTGAATCTATGAAATTAACTTTACCCTTGTGGCAACGCAGCCAGCGAGTGTTGACTAAAACCCTCGTCGTCTTATTGGCTAGTGTCGGCATCATCTTTGCCAATGACCTGGCTGTCCCCCAATCCGCAGCAGCCTATCCCTTCTGGGCACAACAAACCTACCCAGCAACGCCTCGCGAACCAACGGGTAGAATCGTCTGTGCCAACTGTCACCTCGCTGCCAAGCCTACAGAAGTCGAAGTACCCCAGTCTGTCAAACCAGACACGGTTTTTGAAGCTGTCGTCAAAATTCCTTACGATCTAAACGCCCAACAAGTCACTGCAAATGGCGTTAAAGGACCATTAAATGTTGGTGCTGTGCTGATGTTGCCAGATGGTTTCAAAATCGCACCTGAAGATCGGCTCTCGCCAGAAATGAAGGAAAAAACTCAAGGGTTATATTTCCAATCTTACGGCGAAGGTAAAGATAATATCGTCATTATCGGGCCATTACCGGGCGATAAATATCAAGAAATCATCTTCCCCGTACTCGCTCCTAACCCCAAAACAGATAAAGGTATCTACTTCGGTAAATCCCAAATTCATGTTGGTGCCAATCGCGGTCGCGGACAAGTTTACCCAACTGGTGAAAAGAGCAATAACGGTGTCTTCAATGCTTCTGTTGCTGGTACTGTCACTTCAATTGCCAAACAAGAAGATGGTGGTTCTCAAGTTACCATCCAACCTGCAACTGGCGATGCAGTCGTCGATAAAGTCCCCGCTGGCCCAGAATTGCTAATTGCCGAAGGTGCTGTTGTAACTGCCGGACAAGCAATTACCAACAATCCTAATGTTGGTGGTTTCGGTCAAAAAGATATCGAAATCGTTCTTCAAAATCCCGATCGCATTCTCGGTTTGATGGCATTTGTCTTTATGATTATGCTTTCTCAAATCTTGTTAGTTCTCAAGAAAAAACAAGTCGAGCGCGTTCAAGCAGCAGAAATGGAATTCTAGAAACTGCAATTATTTTTGCGATCGAAATATAAACATTTCGATCTTCTCATGCACTAGCTAATTATGGTTAGTGCATTTTTTATTACTCAATATAGGTAGCTAGTTTCAAGTAGTGAATAGTGGATAGTGGATAGTGGATGGTGAATAGTGAATAGTGAATAGTGAATAGAGGAAGGAGGTATTTGCTCATTACCCATCCACTCATCCACCCCTACTCCCTCACGACAATCCAGCGACCGGAAACTTCCGCAGCTAGCCCTTGGCTAAAGGTAGATGTCCGAGTCCGATTGGGCGCATTAATTAAGACGATCGTTTCTTCAATCTGACCGAAAGTCGGCATTTTGCTCAACGCGTGAGTAAGAAATTGACGGATGACTCGCCGTTGGAGTGAAAGCGCGATCGATTGCAGGATGGTACGATCGAGTTTAGTCTCTGCTTCATCTACCGCTTGACTATATACCGCTGTGGCTTGTGACTCCAGATACTCCACATCGGCACGTAATAGCTCCGCAGTGCGTGCCAGATGACTTTCGACTTGAGGATTAAAATCGGTGGCTAGACGGGGCATAATCTCCAGCCGGAGGCGATTGCGCGGGTACTTGAGATCGCGATTGTAGGCATCTTCCCAGACGGGTAATTGATACTCGCGGCAAAATTCACCAGTCTGGGCGCGATTGACTTCTAACAGGGGGCGAACCAGATTCAGATCTGGAGTTAATTGACGGTGCCAAGACAGCGCACAGAGTCCGTCCGCACCCGCTCCGCGCACTAAATTGTAGAGTAAAGTTTCGGCTCTATCGGTTTGGGTATGGGCGGTGACTAAATAGGTACTATTGGTAGCTTCGGCAATTCTCGTTAGAGCTTGATATCGCCATTCCCTGGCCGCACCGTCTGTCTCTGGCAAATTAGCCGTGGTTTCACAATAAAATGGTAGCTGCCATCTGGTGGCAACTAGTGCGACTCGCTCGGCAATACCGATATCTTGTGTCCACCCGTGATCGCAATGAGCGACAGCTAATTGCCAATGCCAGCGCGACTGTAAATCGTGGAGTAATTGTCCCAGACAGAAGGAATCTTGCCCTCCAGAGACGGCGATTAAAATTTTGGCACCCACTGGCAACAATTGCCGATCGATCGCACACTGGTGAAGCTGACTATGTAAAGGCGTCCACGGCATCAGTCAAATAGCTAGTTGCTATACATTAGATTCAGCAAGGATTCTGACACTTTGAGCTATTATACCAATGCCTATGTCGATCGTCTGCACTTATAACAGTAACAGACAAGACAATCGAGATTCTCAGCACGATTCGATCGCACCACATTGGAGCTGATGGAAAAAGTTCTGGCGATCGCAGATCTGTCGATCGACCGATATGAGTTATATAATGCGACGCGGCACCCTCGATATTTTTGAAACTGTGAGAACGATTCTGGCCAGAAATTTGGAAATCGATCCAGAAGCGATCGATCTAGAATTTAAATTCCATAACTTTATCGATCGACTTGCCGATCGACGGCAGCGATTATCTGGTTCCAAAGACTTGCTTTATTATATAGAAGCAGCCAATATTTATATAGATTTATCTGAAGCTTTCGAGTTGCATTTTTTGGCAGATTTTACCGATAATACTTGCATCACCGTTGCCGATTTAATCTTATTAATTAAATCCAAAGTAGATGCAGCACCCTGAAATAATTTACTTTATTATTAAATCGTGCAGCTAGTTCCAGAAATAATGTTCGGGAACGAGATCGTCGGGGGCGAATAAATGGGGACTCATTGGTGCAGATGCGGTATCGTACCAGGATTCGAGCAGATCTTGAGTCTCTTGCATTTCACCGAGAGACAGATCGCGAGGGATGATAATGCCGATACTGCGATCGGGAATTGCGACATAATAACCGTCGGGAAAATATTTATCTAAATAGGGCGAAAGTAAGATCCGAGACGAGCCAAATCCATCATTATGCATCATAATTGCCCAGACGACACTCCCATCTTCGCGGAGTTTCTGATGCGTCCATAATTCTTGAGAAGCAACTTTGAGATTGATCGCCGCTCGTTGTTGCCAATCGATGCCTTCGTCTTCCCAAATCTCCACCATCTCTGATGTCACATTCTGATAAGCAACTCTACCTTTGGAATTGCGATCGACAATTACCCAACTGAGCGAATAATCCCGTAATGGTAACTCCTGATAAGGCGATTCCCACAGTTTGGAGTTGATACAAGTAGAATGGATAATTAATGGCATTAACCGATCGATCGCATCAATAATATTTGCTGACATAATCACAGATTTGGGGAATGGTTGCAACTTTATGCACTTATAGTACCCAGCCGCTTTGGGTGAGTTCGCATCCATCCAAATTTTTTCTCAATACCTTATACCATTGTGGATCGTGGATTGCGGCTCTCGCTCGTCGGGAAACCCGACGGTTTAGAGAGACAAGACAGGGGATTGCGGATCGGGAAAACCTTGCTCGATATAGAGTCTGCGAACCCATCTGTCGCTATTGTTTTGGAAACCGCGATCCCTGAGATATTGAATCGGGTTTCTCGATCTAGCGAAAGGCTAGAAATTAGTTAGAAGAATCTATTTGGTGCTGTAGCAATTAATACAGTCTATTTAAATTACTGCGGTCGATTTAGCCATGGTTTCTTGCTAATAGTTCTTCCCAGCGCGACAAAATCAGATCGGTATAGTTTTGTCGATCGATATTATACGCACCGAGCGCAAAACCGTCGTTCATTTCTACCAAAGCAGTTTCACCTGTAGCCAACACGCCGAAGTCGATCGCATACCCAGCGAATGATTCGCCTGCGGCATCCAAAGCGACGATCGCGGAGCGTACTACGTCAAGATCGATCGCGATTTGCCGATCCCCAACATACCAATTGACACTTCTAATTTCAGAATTGACGACATAGACTCGATACTCACTCAACCAAGTTACGACATCCGCACACAGCAATTCTTCGCGCCGCGACACGCCAGTAACTCGATATAAATCTGACTCCGCATCGAAGACACAACCTGTAAATCGCTTGCAGCGGTTAGCTGGCTTGGCAAAGATCGATCGACTCATTCCCTCGCGCAATGAAAATTCTAACGCTCTGAGTGTCGATCTCCAGACGCGCCGATGCAAGAAATCATGCAAAGATGCGGGGTAATCATTCGGCAGTGGTATGGGAATCCCAAGTTGCTGCAAAGCTCCAAAAATACACGGCATATCGCCGACGACTAAAGATCGTTCGTCGAGCGGAAGCTGGCGGCGGCGAATCCACTTTTCGGTATATAAAGTAGTGGATATGCCTCGGCAATTCAGCTCCTCCATAACTAGCCGCTCTTCGGTGCGAAGTCTACCGTTACCCTGTTCCTGAATAAATGCCTGGGAAATCACCCGATCGTTACCTCAAACTTTTGCGAATATGGCGATCGTCAATTAATATTTTAGCTGTGGGTAAAAATACGGAAAAGGCGATCGCTCTGGTGTAGATATGAGAACGTTGGTAAGTATTAAAAAAGTCAATCATATGCGCCAGATTAAACTTAGTTTATTAACACTAACAACTATCCTAGTAACTAGTTTACCAGCTCGCGCTCAAGAGCAATCGTCAACAGCAACTGTAATTACACAGGCAACCCAAACCGATTTAATTGGTGCTGGTGCAAGCATAATTAATAGTTTAATAAATCCACCCAGTCGCTCGGCAGAAATTGCCGCCGATGCAGAGATTAAGAAAGCCAAAATCGCTGCCGATGCCGAAATTGCTAAAGAAAAATTACGGATCGAAGCTAGTAAAAGTACCGATCGAGTCACGCCAGTACTCGATAGTTGGGGCGTAACGCGGATCGATTGTGCGCCAGGAGCGGTGTTTGTCAATGGTATCGTTACCGAAACTGTCTGCGTCCAACCAAATTCATCGCTGACTGCTGGTTACTATACATACGATCGTAACAATCAACAGTTAGTTCGCACTAATAATAGCGATCGCAACAGTCAAACAATTCAAAACGTGCAAACTACTAGAGTATCCAATTTCACCGAACGAAATACCAAAGATCGCGGATTTTGATCGATTGAGTATTTCAATTATTTTAATTAGTTATTTAAATTATCCAGTTAGCAATCTCAGATGAAACTAATCACCACAGCCAGAACTTTATTGACTTTTACTACCGCAGTCAGCATCCTCTTGGGCGGACAATTAGTTCGATCGCAACTACCGCCAGTAGTCGATAATACACCATCTGATTTAGTCGTCAACGATCGATCGTCTAATAGCTCTGGATCGGGATTGAGAGTTAGTTGCCAGGGTCTGCAAACAATCGTCCAAAAAGGCGATCGGCAAGCCGTGATGTTGAGTTGGAATTATGATGGCTTTGGCAGAGAATATACTCCTGAAAAACGCTGCCAGATCGTGTCAGAACGCCTCCAGCTAGCTGCCGATCGGAATGGTGGTACTTTTCAAGATTTACAGTTAGCCAGCGGGGTAGTTAACTCACAAACGGTAATTTGTGCATTGTCATCTCATAGTAAATGCAATCGCAGAAATATGTTATTCACACTCAAACCAGAAAATGCTCGCAATCCCGAAAGTGTGATTCAAAAAATGTTAGTTTTTGCCCAAGATGGCAGTGCTTATATTAATGAAAGTGCTACCAACAGCAGACCGCAAGTCACTACTAACTTGGGAACTTGGGAGCAGAAAGCATTTCCACAGTCTCAAAATGCTTCCACACCCAAGCGCAGAAATAACAATACTGGCTTTTAGTCAGAATTAAGCTAAAATATTTCGATATATAAAAATAGGCATATCGAAATGAATATCGGCCAATCTGCACCCACATTTACCGCACCCGATCGAGCAGGCAAGAATATGAGTCTGGAGGATTTTAAGAGTCAATGGCTAGTACTATATTTTTATCCTAAAGATAATACTCCGGGTTGTACGACTGAGGCGATCGAATTTACCAGTAAATTACCCGATTTCCAGGCACTCAATACTCAAGTTGTCGGTATCAGTCCCGACTCGATCGCCTCTCATGGTAAGTTTATCGATAAACAGAAACTAGGGATAATTTTACTCAGCGATCCCGAACATCAAATCGCCGAAGATTACGGAGTCTGGCAATTAAAGAAATTCATGGGCAAGGAATATATGGGCATCATTAGATCGACTTTTCTGATCGATCCGATTGGCAATGTTGCCCACGTTTGGTCGAATGTCAAAGTCAAAAATCATGTCGATAGTGTCTTAGATCGAGTTAGATCTTTAGTCAATCCGTAGGTTGGTTAGAGCGTAATATCTGGGTAATATACAGAGAGCTGTAGGGTGGGCAGTGCCCACCAGCTACATTTTGGGCAATAAAATCGAATAATCTAAGGGCAATCATTCGCCAATAAACATTGACGCTGACACAGAATTAAACCAAACCATGACTGCGGATCTGTCCAAACTTTCAACGGTTGAAGCGCATGAGCTTCGAGCGTATCGGTTAGAGCAGGCAAATTAAATTTCCGAGAAATTTCGGTGTGAATGGTTTCGCCCGATCGCAAGGAAATTTCTAAATCGAGATCCTTGAGCTTGGCTGTCTGAGCAGTTAAACTTCTAAGATGCATTTCAATCTGGCTGGCGGTGGTATTAAAGAAGGCAAAATGCTCGAAATTATCGAGATTAAAATCGCCAGCGAAGCGGTGATTGAGATGGCGCAAAATATTGAGATTAAAAGCAGCAGTCACGCCTTGGGCATCATTATAAGCGGCTTCGAGAATCTCGATCGGTTTTTGGAGATCTACCCCTAACAAGAAAAATTCACCAGGTTGGAGAGCCTCTTGGACTTGAGTCAGAAACAGATCGCAGGATCGATCGTCTAAATTGCCCATCGTACTTCCCAAGAACATCAGCATCCGGTTTTGGATAATGCGAGGTGGGAGATTTGCTAGGGCGCGTTCGTAGGTACCCGCGACACCACAGACATTGAGCTGGGGATAATCATTTAATAATTGCAGGGCAGTGGTGCGAAGAATGCCAGCACTAACATCGATCGGATAATAATGCAGGGGGTCTTCGAGTTGAGAGTAAGCTGTCAGTAATGTCTGAGTTTTTCGGGAACTCCCACTACCAAGTTCGACAAGTTCGCAAGCTCCCGTGAGTGCGACTATTTCGGAGACATAAGTATCGAGGATCGCTTGTTCGGTGCGGGTGGGATAATATTCCGGCAGATCGGTGATTTGCTCGAATAATTCCGAACCAAGATCGTCATAAAAGTATCGCGAGGGTAAGGTTTTCGGGTTTCTCCTTAAGCCATCGATAATATCGCTACCTCGTTGGCGTAGCCCCTCATTCTGAGGATCGATCTCTGGCAAGTCGGCATCTAGATTAATCCATCGCAGCCGTTCGTATTCTTTAATTTGAGTTTTCACGGAGGTTTTACCTTCTGATAGCGGATTTTGGTCGAAAGCGACGATCGTGTACTAAGCTACAAAACGATCTATCTCGATCGTAGCGAAATGTTTCTACCCATAACCATTTTTCGCGATAAAAACCTCCGATCGACATAAAAATAAGTAGGGATTGCCCTCCTTGTCGATCGATTTGGGTGCTTTAAGTTTGGCATTACGGGCGTTGCTGGATTCTCTTGCACAGAGGCTTCGCCAACGAAGTATGAAAAGCTAGAGAGGATAGCGGGGAGCGGGGAGCGGGGGAGAGGAATGTAAAAAATGATTATCATACCTAAAACCAGCAACGCCAAATAGAGAAAAATTACCTGAAAACTGGGCGATGCTCCAACACAATCTTGGTTTGGCTGACTTCGATCGAATCAAAGGGGAAAGATGGGAAAATTTACAACATTCCCCTGACTTTCGCAGATAGTCTATTGATAATTGAATTTTTAGGGTGAATAGTTAAACTTCTGGTCTCTTTTAATTCAAGAGATTAGATAATGTATTTATAGCCAGCCTCGCAGTTTATAAACTACGATACCAATATATTCTCGGATCGATTGGGTTGTCAGAGATAAGCACTCTTCATTAGGAATAAAGCTGAGAATTGCAGCTTCAGTTTGACGGTTCGGTTGGTCTAATTCTAGCTGTGAAATCCGATAATCTGTCGGTGCTGCGATCGCATTAATACCCAAATGTTTGAAGATTGCCATCGATCGGGGCATGTGCATGGCAGAAGTAACTAGTAAAATGGTTTTAAAATTTTGCGTCAGCAATATTTGCCGTACATTGACCGCATTATCGCGAGTATTAAAAGAATTAGCTTCGGGGATGATATCTTGCTGAGGTACGCCCATCCCGACCAATAATTTAGTCATATCATCAGATTCTGGACTACCACCACCTTTCCAGGTAATTCTACCCCCACTGACGATAATTTTTGGAGCCTTGCCCGCACGATAAAGAGTAGCACCATACCACACGCGATCGCCCGAATCGGCAAAATCGACATCGGGACGTGGGTAAGCTTGAGATCTAGTCGCTCCACCTAAAATCACGATTGCATCCGCAGTCGGTAATTCAGTTTTGGGAATATTTTGCCATTCTAAAGATTGCGCCAACCAATTACTCGTCCACGCATTCCCACTCAAAAATAAAATTATTAAAGCCGTGCCAATTGCCGCAGGTGTCCAACGCGATTTTATCCACCATAACACCAGAGCGATCGTTAAGCAGAAACAAGTCGCACCCAGTGGGTAAAAAAACAGGGGCAGGAGTTTTGAAAAAAATAAAGACATTTCAATTAGTTGATAGTTGATAGTTGATAGCTAAATTTTATAACAAGGAATCGAACTTCAATCTAGCAATATCTTGACTGTCTGCTATCTCATCGCAATTCCTTAAATTACAGCCACATGCCATCGATCCCTCTCCTTTATAAAAGGAGCACGGGTGTGAAAAATCCCCTCACAGGAGCGGCGGTTTTATATCTGCTTTCGGAGAGGCTTCGCCAACGGAGGGAACCTCCGAATAAAAAAACCGACAAGATAGGGGTGCCATAAGGGCGGGGTGGGTGGAGCTACGCAGCAACGCTAACTGTTGATTAACGATCGACAACTTCAATTTTACTAGCTGCCTCAACAGCTTTAGCACGGGCTAATTCAGTAGTCTCTGCCTTAGCTAGAGCTACACCCATCCTTCGATAGGGACGAGAGTCAGGTTTGCCAAATAAGCGCAGATCGACATCTGGCACGCTCAGAGCATCAGCGACACCACTAAAATAAATTAAATCTGAATTTTTGCTAGCTAAAATTACGGCACTAGCCGATGGAGCATATTGAATGATATTAGGAATTGGTAAACCCAATACTGCCCGTAAATGTAACTCAAATTCGTTTAAATTTTGAGAAATTAGTGTCACCATCCCCGTATCGTGGGGACGCGGCGAGAGTTCGGAAAAAATTACTTCATCCGCAGTAATGAAAAATTCTACGCCAAAAATTCCGGCTCCACCGAGGGCATCGGTAACTTGAGTGGCGATCGCTTGGGCGGCTAAAAGTCGATTCTCGTTCCGAGAGGCTCCGCCAACGGGTTTAATTTGGGCGGGTTGCCAAGATTCCTGATAGTCGCCGCGTTCTTGACGATGTCCGATCGGCGGACAAAAGATTGTCGGTGCGTTCCATTGTTTGATAGTTAATAAAGTAATTTCAATCTCAAAATCGATAAACTCTTCAATAATTACTTTATGAGTATCGCCTCTAGAACCGTCAATCGCATAATTCCATGCTGTCTCGACTTCCACCGCACTCGCAACTACCGATTGCCCTTTGCCAGAGGAAGACATGACTGGCTTGACAACATTAGGGAATCCAATTTCGCTAGCCGCTGATTGCAGTTCGGATAGTGTCGTAGCGTAGGCATATTTGGCCGTCCGCACCCCCAATTCTTTGTGAGCTAGTTCGCGAATCCGATCGCGATTCATCGTGTAGTCAGTAGCTTTAGCGGTCGGAATTACCGTAATGCCACGTTGCTCGAATTCTAGTAATTTTTCGGTTCTAATTGCTTCGATTTCGGGAATGATATAGTCGGGTTGATGTTTGGAGACAACTCGTTCGAGATCGTCCGCACTTAACATCGAAATTACCTCGCATTCATCCGCAACTTGCATCGCTGGCGCGTGTGGATAGCGATCGACTGCGACGACATGATTGCCGAGCCGTTGGGCGGCGATCGTAAATTCTTTACCTAATTCACCCGATCCCAATAACATCAACTTTTTTGGTAGCTTCATCACGATTCGATCGCAAAAATAATACTTTTATAGTTTAAGCGCGAATGGGGACTATTTGGCGGGGAGCGGGGAGTGGCGGAGAGGGAGCGGCGCAGCTAAAGCCTAAAACCTAAAGCCTAAAACCTAAAGCCTAAAACCTAAAGCCTAATCCTAGCTCCAATGGACGATTGCTTCGATCGCCCAGCGGGGACAGCCCCGATGGGTGCTGACAGTTTTTTCGCTGATGATATTACCTTGAGCGTCGCAGACTGTCTCGGTTCTGACGACCGTTTCACCGTGTTCGAGATAGTTTTCGAGCACGGTGAGGGCATCGGCTCTAAGCTGTCGAGCTAGGGGCGAGATCTGACTGGTGAGGACGCTACTGCGATCTTCATCATACAGAGATGAATCTTGCGGTTGGCCGAAAGCCGAACTGGTCATAGTAGAATTGAGGTCGAAATATAGGTTGCGATCGTCGTCAGGTGCAGCCTCAATAGCTAGTTTGGTAATAATCTTACCCAAGATATCGCTATCGGTGCCACCATTAACAACGTTTTGGTGAGTGCTCAGATCGGCATCGCTCACAGTCGGGATTTTCCCTAATTTGGCAATCCAGGCAATCCGATCTCTAAGTGAAAAGGAAATTAGCCCCAACCGCGTTTGGATCTCTAATCGATCGTCAGTACAGATCGCTTGTTGAACTCGGTACCATTTCGATCGAGCGAGAATCAAAATATCTAATCTTACCCCAGCAGTAGTGGATTCTTGTTGGTTTTCTTGCCACGTCTGCCACAATTCTTGTGCTAGTTCGTACCGGAGTGTATATCCTTCAGGAATATCGTACTTTTGATAGCGCATAAATCCGCGTTCGGCAGTAGCCGTATCGATCGGAATAAATTGGGATTCACTGATGATATTCTGGATGATTTGCCAGTATTTACTATCTTTTTTGACGAGAATATAGTGCAATCTTGCTGCCACCTTATGGATGGCAATCAAGTCACCCGCAGGTGTCGATAATTGCAATGAGTTATGGGCGTAGTCAATGCGGAGGTGTTGATTGATTACCAATCTTTTTTTGCCTTGGGCAAATCTTCTGATAATCGTCTCATCATCCAACTTGTCGAGGTTATCATCAACAAATCGATCGCGATCGATTTCCGCTCGTGGGAGTATGCCAATCTCGGCTTCGACAAGATTTACACTTTCATAAGTATTAGTATCGTCACTCATTTTATTAGCTGCTAGATCGATGGTAGTTATGACTAGAATTGAGAAATTTAATCGAGATGGATACGATGAATTTATAGTATGTCCGTCAAAATCAACTGGGTTGCCAGAGCGATATCTGTAATATTTAAGTCGATCGAATTGTAATAATACGTTCGTAAATTACTAGTCATATACATGTTTAGCAAATCCCGCTCGCGAATTTTTTACCAGTTGAGATCGGCGCAAGTGCATCCATACCGCTCGCTTGCCTAAACCGTAGCTAATTTACTAACGGTAAGATCGCCATGCCACGATCGGGAAGCGATTGCGCATGTATTATGACTACTCTCATTAGAATACCCAAAATCGATCGAGCGATTACATCGATCGGGAAGTTCTTTGACAAAGCCTCCCTCCAAGCCGATACAAACAGATCGAGATCGATCGATCCGGCAATTTTCTCAATTTTAGAGCAACTATAAGCAATTCCGATCGAGTTTGTAGCATTATCGGGATCGAGAAAATGTGTCGAAATTAATATGTGTAGACCAAATTTTGGTCATAGACTGTAAATGTCGATGCAGAAATTGACAAAGTTAGTAGCTACAGATGTAATTCGCTCTGTCTGTGTAGCCAAAAAATCTATTGTGAGGAACATATTAGTAACATGAACGATCGGTTATCAAAAAATCTTATATCTCCGCTCTTAATTGGTCTAGCTGTTTGGATCGCGAGTATCTGCCCTACTGTGGCTAACCCGACTAACGAAGCAACCACCGAGCAGATCGAACAAGCTACACAAGCTACCGAAGTTAGACCTGGTGACTGGGCTTATCAAACGCTTCAAGCTCTAAGCAGTAAATACGAATGTGGTAATACCCCTGATGGTAAGAAAGTTCTATCGCGGGAAGAATTTGCAACTAGCCTCAATGGTTGCGTCCAATCGATCGAGCAATTAGTCGCCAGAAGAAAACCGCGTAGATCGATTAAAAGACGACGTATCGTCCCAGCTCCAGCAATCCAAACTCCGCCACCAGCAGCTCCAGAAGTTGTCGCGCCGCCACCAGAGCCAGCTCCAGTCGCGCCCCCCGAACCTCAAATAGAGCAAGAAGAAGCGATCTCTCAACAAGATCTCGACAGGCTCAGAGGATTGGTGCAGTCTTTTAGTGCCGAACTGCAAGCTGTAGATAATCGCCTCGTAGCTGTTGAGGATAAATTAGCTACCGTCCAAAAACAAGCTTTCTCCACCACGACAAAATTAAATGGTGAAGTAATCTTCAGTTTTAGCGGATATGGTGGTCGCAGTACTCCTGTTGGCGCAAATGGTACAACTGGTAACGTCTTCTCCGATCGCGTCCGTCTTAACTTCGATACTAGCTTTACTGGAAAGGATCGTCTTAGAACCAGACTTCAGTCCCGCAATACCCCAGCCTTCAATGCTGGCGTCACGGGGACTAACATGACCCGATTGGGTTACGATGGGGACGAATCGAACAACACTAGTGTATCGGTGCTCAATTATGGATTCCCGATTTCTCCTG
This sequence comes from Chamaesiphon minutus PCC 6605, assembly GCF_000317145.1. GTDB lineage: Bacteria > Cyanobacteriota > Cyanobacteriia > Cyanobacteriales > Chamaesiphonaceae > Chamaesiphon > Chamaesiphon minutus. The sequence goes on from NC_019697.1 coordinate 203,514, forward strand.
AGACCAGAATCGTCGTCGATGTAGTGGGTAGTCGTTACTACGACCACATGCCCTCATTCAATCCAATCCTCGCAAGTTCTGCTAACGGCTCAATTTCTCGGTTTGGTCGCTTTGACCCAGTTTTCCGTCTTGCAGGTGAAGGTGCAGCCTTAACTGTAAATCATAAGTTTAGCAATGAAATCGGTCTAGCCGTAGGCTATGCAGTTCCGAACCTAAATGCCGCAGCCAACCCTGCGTCTGGTAACGGTGTGTTCAATGGTTCTAATGCCATCATCAGTCAGTTGAGTTTTAATCCTAGCAAAGATCTAGGTTTCGGTCTGGTTTATGGTCGTGCTTACACCACCAATGGAGCCAATCTCAATGGTGGAACTGGTAGTGTTGCTGCTAACAGTCCTTTTGGCGCAGTACCACTGACAGCTAATTACTACTCATTACAGACTAGCTACAAGTTAAGTCCTGGTTTTGTCTTATCTGGTTGGGCAGGTTTCACTGAAGCTAGTCGTCAAAATGGTGGTGGTAATGCAAGTACTAGTAATTATGCTATTTCACTAGCTTTCCCTGATTTTGGGAGCAAGGGTAATAACTTAGCATTCATCTTAGGAATACCACCAAAACTTAATTCTCGGACTGGTACCGGACTGGCATCTGCGGTGTCTGCAAACCCCGACACTTCATATCATATTGAAGCTCTGTATCGGGTCAAGTTGAGCGATAACCTGTCGATTACGCCCGGTTTATTGCTAATTACCAACCCCGAACACAATCGTGCTAACCCCACTGAGTATGTGGGCACTGTTCGGACTACCTTCACTTTCTAACTGATTTAGAGCGGCAGTTTCCAGATTATAAATAGCTTAAAACAAGGGAAAGCAGATATTGCTTTCCCTTGTTTTGCTACTAAACTTGTTTGCTGGCGTTGGCATTGGCGTAAGTCGGTCTTAGCGACCGCCGTCTCGATCGATTATCGACCCAGTTGAATCTATATACCATTTAGTCGATCCAAAAACTGTTAACTATCATACAGCATTCAAAAAATTAACACACTAGGATATGGCTGGAAACTGGTATGATACTTAACAATCCAAGTGTGAGGAACAGCTCGATCGAATGATGAAATTGTTATCGAAAAATCTTCTATCTCCAATCCTAATTGGCTTGATGGTCTGGATTGCGGGTGGATCTTTTGCCAATGCTGATGAAGCTAAAACTAGCACTACTGCTAGTGTCACAGAAGCAACTGCCGAGCAAATCGAACGAGCTACGCAAGCGACAGAAATCAAGCCTAATGACTGGGCTTATCGAACGCTTCAAGCTTTAGGTAGTAAATATAGCTGTAGCAATACGCCTACAGGCGACAAAACGCTCTCGCGGGAAGAATTTGCCACTAGTCTCAATAGTTGCGTGCAATCGATCGAGCAACTAGTCGCCAGAAGAAAGCCTCGGCGAATCAAAAAAAGGAGAACTGCACCACCCGCAGTGGTAACGCCACCACCAGTCACTCCAGAAGTCGCACCGCCAGATCCCGTTCCAGTTGTCCCTCCTGCACCAGTAGAACCAGAGGTATCACAGCAAGATCTCGACCAGCTCAAGCAATTAGTTCAATCTTTTAGTACCGAACTACAAGCTGTCGATGGTCGCATCCAAGCTCTCGATGCCAAAGTCGCCAAACTCAAAGACCAAAGTTTTTCGACCACAACTAAACTAGTTGGTGAGGCTATTTTTGCCGTAACTGGCTTAGCTGGCGGCCCTGCTACCGCTACCCGTAATACAATTTTCTCCGATCGCGTGCGGCTCAACTTCCGCAGTAGCTTTACGGGTAAAGATTTACTGTTAGTGCGGCTCCAATCCCGCAACAGTAACAGTTTTGCTGGAACTCCTTCTGGCACCAACATGACCCGATTGGGATTTGAAGGTAGTGAAGAAAATGCTACCTTCATTCACAGATTGCAGTACCAACTACCGCTCGCGGCTTCGACTAAGGTATTTATCGAAGCTGTTGGTAGTGAGTTTAATGATAACTACTTTAACTTTAACCCCGAGCATCAAGCGGCAGGTACTGGTGCTGTAACCAGATTTGGACGATTCAACCCTATTTATCGCCTCAGTAATGAAGGTGCGGGGATTGGGGTAGACCACAAATTTAGTCCCAATCTGGGATTGGTAGTGAGCTACGCTGTACCTCGCGTGCCGCAGGCAGGTGTGAATCCAGCACCAGAAACAGCCAATAACCCCGGCACTGGTATATTCAACGGGTCGAATGTCATCTTTTCACAATTGACCGTAAAGCCTTCGGAGGATGTGAGCTTAGGATTAGCCTACGCTCGCACTTATACGACCAATGGCTCTGTTATTTCTGGCAACACGGGCAGTGCTTTTGCAAATAATCCCTTCTCTGGCGCACCAACTTCTGCCAATCACTATTCCGTGCTTGGAAGTGTCAATCTCTCCAAAGATGTCATCTTCTCTGCTTGGGGTGGCGTGACTCAAGCCAACCGTGAAACTGCGGCGGGTGGTAGAGCCGAAATGTGGAACTATGCCGGAACTCTAGCTTTCAAAGATTTTGGTTCTAAAGGTAGTACGCTAGGATTTGTCGTCGGGATGCAGCCGCGTATCGGTCTTAACACAGCGGTCGCAACTCGTGTAGACCGCGATAGTAGCCTACACTTTGAAACTTTCTACAAGTACAAAGTCAGCGACAACCTCTTTATCACTCCTGGATTATTACTCTTAACCAATCCCGAACACAACTCCAACATTCCTACCGAATATCTCGGTACGATTCGGACGACTTTTGTATTCTAATTATCCGTAGCATAGCAATAGCCCCGATTTCTTGTAAAAGTCGGGGCTATTGCTATGTGTCTTAATGGCGATAGTAGGCTAATCGATCGATTATCGATTATCGATTAAGTTAACTAGCAATCGATCGCTGTATATTGTTTACTAATAACTAGCACTCAATCATCTACAGCTCAGAATTAATGAAACGACGGGATATCTTACTGGGAGCATCCAGCATCGCTACAGCCGCAGTCATCGCTAACTCCCAACTGAGTACAGCCAAACAACCAGATCCGACTACTACAACCATTGCTAAATCGACAGCAATTGCTGGTAAAAATATTCAGATTGCCAAAGATCTACCTGGCTACTATGTTACGCCTGCGGGAACGGGCAAATTTCCTGCCGTTATCGTGTTGATGGAAGCTTTCGGGTTGAATAAATGGTGTCGGAGTATTTGCGATAGGTTAGCACAGTCTGGGTTTGCGGCAATCGCGCCAGACTTTTATCGAGGGGCTACTTATGCCTATAGCGATGTTGCAGGTGCAATCGCCAAACTCAAATCGCTCGATGATAATGCCGTAATGAGCGATGTCGGTAAAAGTATCGATTTTCTGGCTGGTAAATCGGAAATTAATGCCAATGGAATTGGTGTAGTCGGCTTTTGCATGGGTGGTAGATATGCTTTTCTGACCAATGCAACCTATCCTAGCAAAATCAAAGCAGCGATCTCATTTTATGGTGGTGGTATCGATGCCGTTCCTGATAATCAATTAGGTCAAAAATCTTTACTCGATCGAGTTACGGCCATGCAGTCGCCGATTATGCTGATGTACGGTAGCGAAGATAAGATGATTGCGGCTGACGAACACGGGCGAATTTCTACGGCCTTATCTAAAGCCAAAAAACGCTATATTCTCAATCTTTTTCCTAATGCCGGACACGGTTTTATGAGCGATAGACGAGATAGTTATGCTCCTGCCGCCGAAGCGGAAGCTTGGTTAATGACTACCGGATTCTTCAGTCAAAATCTCAAACCGAAACGGCGAAAATAGTCAAATTCTGGCTATTGCATTGCCCTCTATTTTTAAAGTTATCTATATTATGAATGTATAGATAACTTTAAAAATAGAGGGCACAAATGCATCAAAAGGCAGATAAAAATCGCTCCTCACAAAGGATATTTTAACCTGCTGTTGCTGGGAAAGATTTCATCAACGTGGCCATTTCGATCGCATTGAGCGCGTAACCCCAGCCATGATTGCCTTTGATCCCGGCACGTTCCAAGGCTTGAGTCATGGTATCGACAGTCAATACCCCAAAAATAACTGGCGTACCGCTTTGAAAACCAACCGCCGCAACGCCTTTGGCGACTTCTGAAGATACATAGTCAAAATGAGGCGTATCGCCGCGAATTACCGCACCCAAGCAGATAATCGCATCGTAACGACCGGATTCGGCCAGCTTTTTGGCTACCAGTGGCACCTCAAAGCACCCTGGCACCCACGCATAGTCTACTTGACTACCATGAGGGTCGATATCAATTCCGTGGCGTTTGAGACAATCCTGGCAGCTTTCTAGAAGTTTATTAGTAACAAGGTCATTAAAACGACCGACAACGATCGCGAACCGTAAAGAACTATCGCAGACGAGAGTGCCTTCAAAAACTGCCATTTAATGTAGAGGGGAGAGGGGTGGATGGGTGAATGGGTGAATGGGTGGATGGATGGGTATGGCGTTTTCTTGACGATCTCGATCGCAATGAATAGCAATGAAGGCTGTAAATGTAAGAGTTGCGATCGGCTGCAAATTCAGACAATGTAGTTGCCGTTGCAACCGATCGAAAACATCGACAATCTAGACTACCAGGAAGTTTAAAACTCCAACGACCACGACTAGAATCGTCCAAGCTCCCGAACCGACGAACAAGAGTTGTTTCGATCGATCCCAGTTTTGTGGTGCTGCATAAGCAACAGGCACGCCGACGATCATCACGAAAGACAGTAGCACTAAGGCAAATAGTGCCAGGTTGAAAATTACGATCATTATATATACGCTCCCAAAACAGCAATATTTTAACTCAGCTATTAAAAATTTAGCACCTCTTTGTGGGTTGTTGGTTAATTCTGGGTGCTTTTCTCTATCTACGATCCCCTGGCTCTGATTAGGATATGGCTGTATCTCTGTGACAAATAGTCACCTAGCGGTTGAAACCGCTGCTAGTGATGCAAAGTCCGCCTTCGCGGACTAGTATCAAACAAAGATTTTGTTGTAACCGAACTGTATAGCCATCGCCAAAACGTTTAAGACACTAGAACTCTGAGTCCGCGTAGGCGGACTTTGCACCACTAGCAACGACTTCCAGTCGTTGTGCGGCTATGGGTGTAGCGTCAGGATTATCGCTGACGAAGACGCTAGTCCGATCTAAGCAACCCAATTGATACACAGAGCAAGTAGACAATTATTGGAGCATTGCCAATTCTGATTCAAACATCGCCAGAATGCTTGGCTTATACAAAACAAATCTAACTAGTATAGAGCGGCGGAAATAAACCAAGTATCTAAGAGGTTAGAGGTTTACCCTTGTAAGTCCATTTGAAGGGTTTGGCCATCGTAATGTTAAAGTAGTCCACAAACTCATGGATCCGGGCTTTCAAGTGATTTGTACTGGTAAAGCTACCGCGTCGTAACAATTTCCGTACTAGAATCCCAAACCAGATCTCAATCTGATTCATCCAAGAACAATGTTTGGGCGTGTAATGAATCACTAGCCGATGGTTTGGGTCGGCTAAAAATTGCGCTCGCGTCTCCATTGACTTCAAAATCCCCGACTGACCTTTAACACCCAGCTCCTGTGGAGTTGTCTCTAATCCGGCCACCAGCCTAACCAGCGTCTCGGATTGATGGGTATTGAGACAATCCATGACCAAATGGTATTTTGCGGCAGTGGGATATTGTGCTAAGGAACGGGTGACATGCTCGGCGAAATCAGCTTCGGTTCGAGTTGCGCCCACACTGGCCAACGCAATTCGACCAGTTGCCACATCGAAACTGGCAATTAATGATTGAGTTCCGTGTCGAGTATATTCAAACTCTACACGTTCGCACTGTCCTGGTTTCATCGGAATATTTGGCATAGTTCTCTCCAGTGCTTGAATCCCAGTCATTTCGTCCAGGCTGAGGGTGACTTCTCCTGTCAGCGCACGTTGGGGTGCTTGTTCGTAGACACGACAGATGTGTTCAACTTTGTGCCCCAATTCTGGGTCGGGGGGGGATGCAACCAGTAACTACTCTGGTGGGGTTTGAGTTCGGCTTCAGCTAGGAGTCTGCCCACATGTCGCTGGCTAATCGATGCGACGATGCCCTGTTTTATCAGTTCGGCGGCTAATTCTCTGCTCGTCCACTGACTGATGGGACGGCCGTACTGTTCGGGCGGGGCACATGCGATGGCGTATAGTTGTGTGATTTGTTCGAGGGTGAAGGTGGCTGGCGCACCTGGTCGCACGGCATCCATCAGCCGCTCGATGGCTGGCAGTTGTCGATCCTTCAACTCCAACCATCTGTTTCGCCATAATCTACTCATATCCTTGCTAATTTCTAATGTCTCAGCAATCTCACCGTGACTTTTCCCTTGGGCTGCCAAGACGATGATTTTGGCTCGGAGTGCGATTTGTTGTGGCGTTTTCTTGCGCTTGAGTAGTTGTTGTAGTTCGGCTTGTTCTACTTCATTGAGTGTAATTAGGGCAGCGGATAATCTTGGCATCCTCTGTGTTCCTCTCATTTTGATGAGCTGCTTTCAATCATAGGTCTATTTACGCCGCTCTGTACTAGTTCTATACTTGTCTCTTTCTGCAAAAAATCTATTGTTGTTTGTAGTGCAATCTTTGCTGCTGCCTCTATTGGAAATCTATATGCACCAGTAGAAATAGACGGAAATGCAATCGATCGACATTTGCGATCGTTAGCTAAAATCAAAGAGCTGAGATAAGCTTTCTCTAATAAAGACACCGATTTATCATAGTACTTTTGATTGAAAAAAGGCCCCACTGTATGAATTACATATTTAGCTGATAGATTTCCAGCACTAGTTATTCTTGCTTCTCCCGTTGGACACCTTTGTCCGCGTTCATCGATTGGCAGTGCTAAACATTCTTCTAATAATGTAGAGCCTGCGGCTCGATGAATTGCGCCATCAACACCGCCGCCTCCTTTGAGTTTTGTATTTGCAGCATTTACAATTGCATCGACATTCTGCTCTACAATATTGCCTAATATTAGTTCGATCTGTCCAGATTGTGATTGAAATATAGTTGACATATATATCTTATTGGCGTTAATGGCTCAAACTAGCTTCGATCGCGTAAACTGGCACATGGAGAAAATAGTTACGCTTGAATTGTTCTTCCTCGATCGCGGCGAAGAATTCTCGGACAGTAATTAACGAATACAGATCTAACTCGTTTCGTTCTTGCAGTTGAGATAACGTAATCGTAACCAAATTAGTTTGGTTATTTAACGACACATCAAAACCAATTTCTACTAGCGCATCTAAACCCAGCCGCATCGCTCGATCGCTAATGTTGAGACGAGAGCGCAATCGATATAAATTAATACTTTCGCAAGTCTGGATCGCGTATTTAGCAATACCAAGTAGCTGCTGAAGTATTTCGCTATTAGTAGCCAGATTGGTAGATTGATAATTAAGAGCTAGCTTACTGCTTGTTTGAATTGCTTGTTGACAATAGCATTGTAGCTCATCCCAATCGCTGGGACATTGCTTCACCCAGATAATTGGCTCGGAATCGATCGCGGCTGAATCGACCGATTCTTGACGAAAATCGAGTACTTTTAAATTAAATTGTCGATCGCTAAAATTCAGAGATTTATTATCGATCGCCGCCGGACGGACTTCGACTAGGCGGATTTCAAATCTTTTCTCATAGGAGTTAAAATCCAGTTCGACGATCGCGTCGCAATTTACGCGCGGAATCTCATGCTCGTAATGTCCCCACCAAATACCAGGGAAGCCTTTAGAGCTAGTAGCATCGAACAGCTCAAATTTTGTCCGAATATATTGAACTGTTTTACCTTTAAAGTCTTGAATATTGCGATTTTTGATATCTTTAAACTGACAATTTTTAATTAATAATTTAGGTACTGGATTGCCCATACCATAAGGTTCGAGCAATAGTAAATCTTCAAATAGCTCTCGTCCATTCGACACCTGAAGATCGGCTAAAGTAACGAGCAGATCTGTCGCGATCGATGGGGGTGGAATGGTACCGAGTTTCGCCTGTAACTGTTGGTTAATTGCTTCTGTAAATAGCGGAATATTATCTAGATCGATACTCATCCCCGCTGCGAAAGGATGTCCGCCAAAACTATTGAGTAAATGTGATTGAGAATTGACTAATTGATACAGGTCAATATTTTGAGTCGATCGCGCCGAACCTCTCGCAACTTTTACCTTTTCTTTACCCGCATCACCGTCGCTATTCGTACTCAATAAAATTGTTGGTTTTCCGTGTTCTTGAGCTACCTGTCCGGCAACCAAACCTAAGACTCCAGGCGACCAATTGCTATCTACTAAAACAATTACGGAAGTAGTAGATAAATCCAAATCGGACAATTTGCTCTGAACCTTGAGCGTCGTATTCTTTTGCAACTCCTTCCGGCGCGTATTTGCTAGTTCAGTTTCGGCGGCTAGCTCGTGACAGCGATCGACATCTTTACTAGTTAATAACTCTACCCCAAAACTAGCATCGCCATGTATCCGACTAATCGCATTAATACGTGGTGCAATTCCAAACGAAATATCTGTCGGTCGATCGCCATTGCGCTTACATAATTGTAATAACTTATGCACTCCCGGACGGAAACCATCGATATCCGGCTGATTTTGCTGCGTCAATCGCTTGATACCTTGCTGCGCCAAATAGCGACAATCGCCACTCAATTGCACCAAATCTGCAATCAACCCGATCGCAACTAAATCCAATAAGTACTCGACTGGTTGCTTCGGAATATCTGGCAAAGCTACATATAAAGCCTCGACTAACTTATACGCTACCGCCACCCCAGATAAATGAAATAATGGATGCTCGGACTCAAAATAACGTGGATTGATAATTGCCGTTACTGGCGGACGTTTTGCAGGCAAAGTATGATGATCGGTGACGATGACATCGACACCTAATTTAGTGGCATATTCAACTTCTTTAATATTCGTACTACCCGTATCGCAAGTAATAATTAGCGTAATTCCTTGTGCGGCTAATTTTTTAATCCCTGCCACATTCAACCCGTGAGATTCCTTCATGCGATCGGGAATATAATAACTAAGCCGTTCTCCCCGCGCGAAAAACTGCCCCAATCCATCCCAAAGTACGCTAGTCGCTGTTACTCCATCCGCATCAAAATCGCCCCAAATAGCCACCTTTTCGGCGTAAATGTAGGCTTTTTTCAATCTTTCTACCGCCGCCGTCATTTCCATCCCGAAGGCAAAGGGACTACTCGGCTGATATTTGTCACAATCCAAATATCCAGGTAACCGATCGATCTCTCTTAGCCCCCGCTGCCATAATAATTTCGCTGCGTATTTACCATTTACCGTCGGTTTACATTTCCGGATCGCTGCAATAAATTCAGGGGGAATTTCTATTTGGGGTGGTAATTGCCAATCTAGGATTGAGTTTGCCATCTTTGATGCGTATTATTGCCGATCGAGCGTTGGTTTATTAATTGTGAAGTAAAATCGCCAAATAAGTCATTGGAGTTAAAGAATATAATTGAAATAACAAAATTAATTATACTCAACTATGAATGTTAGCGACATTCGCGATCGAGGCGAATCACTCAACTACTTGTTTTTTTTGAGCGATCGAGCGATCCGTCAAGATTCGCTCGATTGCTTCATAATTTATTAGTTTAGATCGAGATAGTCCATGCAGATTACCGCTGCTGCACTCTTCCTCAATATCGATAATGATTGAATCGGGTTATCAAATTCGCTCCGCTCGGATTGAAGAATTACCACTGCTCGCTCCCATCGAACGAGCCGCAGCCGTGCTGTTTCTCGATACACGATATGCTTTTTTAGTAAATGCCGAGCCACTACCGCTAGACTTTGTGCAGCAACAATTTCGATTGGGACTGGTATGGGTAGCTGTGGATTTGCATCAAACAGTAGTCGGCCATGCCATCGCTCGTGAAGTCGATGAAACACTCTATCTTCAGCAAATAGATGTCGCTCCCGAACATGGACGCAAAGGGATTGGCTCGGCATTAGTGAATGCGATTTGCGATCGTGCAACACATCTGGGGTATCGGATCGTATCTTTATCCACCTTTCGAGATATTCCTTGGAATGCCCCTTTCTATGCCAAACTAGGGTTCTGCCCTGTTAGCGAAGCCGAGCTGACAACTGGTTTTCAACAGATTAGATTCAAAGAGGTTGAAGCTGGATTGCCTATCTCCGATCGAGTCATTATGTATCGCGTACTTTAGCCTGAAATTAAACGATGAGCAAGCCCTACAGTGTTACTTGACAATCTCACTTGCTAGGCTAGATTAGGATGATGTTGTAGTTTAGAATAGACGCGATAGTAAAAACGTTCTAAATATAGGTTGTGTCGATGGCTGTACCTACCCTGACGATATCCGGCAAAGTTTTGGGCAAAAGCCAAAATCTATTTACGAGCTGGCAGATGTCTTTGCCAGAGCAGTCGCTGACATTGGCAGAATTACTCGCACAGATCGTGCGATCGGAAGTTGGTGCATTTCAAGCTAGGCAAACAGAACGAAGATCGATCGAAGTATTGGGAATACTTGATATTGAAGCTGGAGTTGCACTGGGTAAAATCGGTAGCGGTGGTAGCGATCTCGATCGGGTGGTGGATGTGGGGGGTGCGATCGACAATGCCCTGCAAGCCTTTAAAGATGGGTTTTACCTCGTATTTATCGACGACAATCAGCAAGAGGATTTGAAGGCGATTGTGAATCTGACAGCCAATTCTGAGCTGCTGTTTCTTCGTCTGACTCCTTTGGTTGGTGGGTAGGTTTCGGAGAATGCCTGCGATTGAAATCGCGGCTCACGATCCGAAGTCCGCCTACGCGGACTAAATCAAATATCCTAGTCCACCTAAGCGGACTATGCATTCCGAGCGGCGGTTTCAACCGCTGAGGTCATTACTGAGGCCATAACTTACGCCACTATCATTATTATGCTTAACTCCGAGATCGCCCAAGCTCGCCTCAAAGAATACCAAATCACCGACTGGCAACCCACCCGCCTCGCCCAACTGCTAAAACTACCAGCCAAACTCAGATCGATCGGGTGTGGTATTTTCGGTCATGACGACAAAGGCAAACCATTCAAACGCGATGAATCTGCTGTCTCGATCGAGTCTAGCAGCAAAGCTTTAGGCGACTTAAAACCTCAAGATCGACTCAAAATATTTACCATCCTTTTCCCCCAGTTCGCGCCAACCGTCGAAGCCACTTGGCAAGGCTTCGCCAATTTGACGTATCCAATGGGCTACAACCGCCGCTCCTTCCGCGCACCCACAATAGATGCCTATAGCCAGAAACGCAACTGGTGGTTTCAACGCCTGTTAGATGTGGTTAAGGGCTACGATGTCGATTTGCCCTGGCTGGCTAGTTGGTGTCCCTATTTTGGCTATTATGGGGACATTTTGGGCTATTTATTTGCCATCGCCATCAATGCTGACGATGCAGTTGGGCAAGAGGTGTTCGATATTCTCATCGCTTCAGCCAAGGGCGAACATGAAATCGGCGCGATGGGGCGACATGTAACTCGATCGCTCTTGCTCGCAAATCGTCCAGAAGGGTGGGAATTTGTCGAAAAGCTCTTAGTTGCCGCCCAGCGTCAAGAAGGGCTGCGCCAGACGATTTTGGAGAGCGTAGATGAGGCACATCCGATCGCCTATCAGCGGATGTTAAAGCTGATTTTGGATGAAAATTTGATTCGGTTTGCAGCGACATTAAGAGCGGTGGATGTCTGGTTTGGGTTCGATTTGGACGTATTGCAGGAGAAGCAAGCGCGGGCAATTATCGCGCAAGTTTTGGAGTTTCTCACCGATGCCCAACAGCAACAAGCCGCCCTCGCCAGCGATGACGCACAGACGGTATATTTGGCTCTCTGGTCGATCGCGTTTACAGATGCACTCCAAGCGATCGAAGTTGCCAAAACCCTCCTTCAGCACCATGAAGCCAGCCATCGGTTAGTAGCGATTCACTGTCTCAAGCAACTCGATCTACATACAGCCCGATTGGTAATCTTAAGTGCGATCGAAGATGCTGACGATCGAGTAGCTTCGTTGGCAATCCAGGCGATTAGCTATCCCACTCCAGAATTCGTGACTGCCGCGCCAGATATATTCGATCGACTCGTGGCTATTTTCCCCCGTTGGGCGGTTAAATCCAAGCAATTACCCCCACTGGTTTGGGAGTGGATGAAGCTGACTGTCGCCCAAGAAACGATCTTCCATACTTTGTATCGCTGGTTGGGCGATCGATCGCCCAAGTTGATGATTCCCTATCTATCTGCTGCTGAATCCTATCAACGGGCAACTATCGCCACCGATCTGGCGAAGATTCAGCCGTGGGATGAGGAAATTCGCAATACATTATTTAACCTGACTGGCGATGCTAGTAGCTATGTGCGCCAACAGGTTTTAGAAATACTCAAAAAATGTCAGATTGCCAAATCTGAAACTGCACATTTAATCGGTTTACTCACTCGTAAATCTAGCGATTTACGCCAAGGAATCCTCGGTTTATTACTCAAGCAAGCGGATGAAGATGCGATCGATTCTGCTCAAATCCTATTAGCAGCTAAGGATAAGTTACAGCGACAAGCTGGCTTGGAATTAGTGGCAGAATTAATCAAGGGAAATCGATTGGTAGCTGAATGTCAATCGATCGCGCAAACCTATCGATCTACGCGGGGCGATAAACTTACCACCGCAGAGACTCAACTACTGGAGCGGATTTTCGCACGCGAGTCGCAACCTGCAAGCTTGCGGGATGCGTTGGGTTTAGTCAATCTTGCCAATTTATACGTACCGGAACCATTAACTTGCACCAATCCCGTCGAAATAAATACGGCGGCGGCTAAAAGTACTTTAATCGCGATCGACGAATTAATCCATCAACATCGTCAAACCCCGATTCAAATCACAAATTATCAAGGCGAAATTGAAGAAGAATTACTTGGTAACGTAACTTGGAAATTTCCTTGGTTTCAAAAAGATCTATCTCCAACCGAAAATTTGGCGCGGCTGCCCTTAGCAGATGTGTGGGAAAACTGGTATCACAGCGATCGATCTAAAGATGAAGATGGTTTAGAACTAATTCGGGCGATCTCACCTCGCTATAAAACAGATGTGGAGTATTGCATAAGAACTGAAGAAAATGAAGATTTGGATAATAATATTGAGTCCCCATACAATCAGCTTCGCAGCATTTTCAAGACATCATTTGGTAAGATAGATCGAGATTTGCGCTATCCAGCATTAGTAAATAATATTGTTAGTTGGTTGTTATATCTTCACCCTCAGCCAAACGCAATCGATTTTTCTTTAAATCTACTCACAATGGTGTTGACGGCTGTAGACCCACTCGAATTACAACGCTCGATATCTCATCTGGTGACTGGCACAAGATATTTTGTAGCCTTCATCGGACAAGTCAATAGCTTCGCACGACGATGGAGCGATGTTAGCGAGAGACATTTTCGGCGGTGGTGGCAAATTGCTACTTGGCTCGACAATAGTATTTGGTATTTTATCTGTCGAGATAGAGCAATCTGTCTTGAGAATGTGGTGACTGCTTATCATTTTGGCTTGGCTAATATTGCAGATGTTACCTATTATTTATTGAGTGATTCTTCATCAGCATGGAGCGAAAGATTCGAGAAAGAATTACAACAGATGCCTGTTAACATAACCTACTCTAGAAATGATTTTTTTGCTCTGCAAAGGCTCACTCGGCGGAAATTATCGGATTTAGATCCAAAAATGAATATTGCGATCGAAGCTGCAAATTTATGTCGCGATCGCATTCTCGAAATTGAATGCCAACGGGGAGATTTACCCACGGCGGCGACAAATGCAGCACTGGCATTGAGATCGATCGAGGGTATTCCGACGATCGTTAAACTATTACAGAATTTAGATAATGCCACCTTCGTGCGTGGCTATACTTACGGCAACCAGAGCAAAGCCGCCGTGATGAGCCACTTGATGCGGATTAGTTTCCCCGCCAGTAACGATACGCCTGTAGAATTTGCCCGCCAAGTCAGAGCCGCGAAAATTAGTGAAGAGAAGCTGATTCAATTTGCCTTCTTTGCGCCCCAATGGGTGAATTATATCCAACAGGCGATCGATCTTCCTTGCTTTGCCGAAGGAGTCTGGTGGATTCACGCCCACACTAAAGATAATAATTGGTCGGTAGAACAGGATGTGCGGGAAATCTGGGTAGCGCAGATTGCCGAACGGACTCCGCTTTCGGCAGCTAGTCTCGTCGATGGAGCCGTGGATGTGGAATGGTTTGGGCGGGTTTATGCTACCTTAGGCGCAGAACGCTGGCAACAGTTGGATAAAGCCGCTCAATATGCCTCCAACGGTAGCGGGCATCAACGCGCCAAACAGTTTGCTAGTGCCATGTTAGGACAGATCGACAGGAAAGAATTACTCGATCGAATCGTTAAAAAACGCCACCAAGATTCCGTTCGCGCCCTCGGATTATGCCCCCTCGATACTGGCAAAAACCGCGAACCCGACATCCTGAAACGCTATCAAACCTTTCAAGAATTCCTCCGCACTAGCAAAAAATTCGGCTCCCAACGCCGCGCCAGCGAAAAACTCGCCGTCGAAATCGGCATGGAAAACCTCGCTCGCACCGCCGGATTCGCCGATCCGCAACGACTGCAATGGGCGATGGAAGCCGCCGCCATTGCCGATCTGGTCGATCGAGCGCAAGTAGTTTCGATCGAAGATACTACCGTCTCCTTGAGCATTACCACCACAGGCACCCCCGAAATTACCATTACCAAAGCCGGAAAAACTCTCAAAGCCATCCCCGCCAAACTGAAGAAAAACCCCGACATAGAGGCATTAGTCGATCGCAAACAATCGATCGTCAAACAAGCTTCCCGCATGAGACTGTCCCTCGAACAGGCAATGGAGCGCGGCGATGCCTTCACCAAGCAAGAACTCCAACAGCTCGCCCAGCACCCCGTCCTCGCACCGATGCTGCGCCAGCTAGTACTCATCGCCACTGCTGGTAACGAGATCGGCTACCTCGAACCCAACGGCACCGAACTAGTCTCGCCCAACGGCAAAGTCAAAATTACTGCCGAAAAATTCCGCATCGCCCATCCCCACGACCTCCTAGTCACCAAAGAATGGCATCTCTGGCAGCAAGAATGTTTTACCAGCGAACGCCAACAGCCCTTCAAACAAGTCTTCCGCGAACTTTATGTCGCAACTACCGCCGAACAAACTAAGACGGGTTCCAAACGCTACGAAGGGCATCAAGTCAACCCCCGTCAAGCGATCGCCCTATTCGGACAGCGCGGCTGGATCTCCTCCCCTGACGAAGGCTTGCGCCGTACCTTCCACCAAGAAGGCTTAATCGCCCTCGTCTCCTTTGCCAATGGCTACTACACCCCCCTCGAAGTCGAAGGCTTGACGATCGATCGACTCAACTTCTACAAACGCGACGAGTGGAAACCCCTGCCCCTGGCTGATATCCCACCCCGCATCTTCAGCGAAGTCATGCGCGATCTCGATCTCGTCGTCAGCGTCGCCCACATCGGCGGAGTAGATCCTGAAGCCAGTGCCTCAACCGTGGAAATGCGATCGAGCATCCTCCGCGAAACCTGTCGGCTAATGAAACTAAATAACGTCCAAATCCAAGGTTCTCACGCCCTCATTAACGGCGAAATCGGCACCTATTCGGTACATCTGGGCAGTGCGATCGTCCATCGTCAACCAGGCGGTGCGCTCTGCATTCTCCCCGTCAGTTCCCAACATCGCGGACGGTTATTCTTACCCTTCGTCGATGACGATCCGAAGACGGCAGAAATCATGTCGAAGGTGTTACTGTTGGCGAAGGATAAGGAAATTCAAGATCCGACAATTTTAGAGCAGATTTTGAATAAGTAGGATATGTAAGCTGGTATAGAAATAGCTCTTTCGATTTCAGTATTTTTAGTGAGGTTTGATTATGGATCGTGATGAACTTCGGCAGCGATACTCAAAAGGTAGAAAAAACTTTACGGGTTTAAATCTATCTGGTTTAGATCTCTGTTACCTTCAAATGCCCTGTGCTGATTTAAGCAACTCTAATCTCAGTAACACGAAACTTACATCAGCGAATTTGGAGGTTGCTAATTTAAGTAGAGTAAACCTAGAAAATGCAGATCTGAAGTGGATTAATATTGCGAGAGCTAATCTCAATCAAGCCAATCTTCGAGGTGTTAATATGTCAAGCCTGAATTTGGGAACGGCAAACTTAGAAGAAGCTAATCTAGAAGGAGCTAGTTTATTCAATATTAGACTAGGTGGTACTAACTTAACTGGAGCTAATTTAAGCAATACGGATCTGAAACGTGCTTGGCTTAATAAAGTCAGTTTACGAAATGCTAACTTGACAGGAGCAGATCTAACTGGTGCTAATCTTCAGGGATCTGACTTAACTGGTGCTAATTTAACCGATGCAAAATTTGATGGTGTTTGTTGGTTACAAGTTCAGATCGATCCGAGCTTACTTCCCGAAAAAGATGCTCTAATCTGGAGAATTAGCAATCAAGGGGTTGATAATTTACATAGTATCGATTTGAGTAATACAGATTTGCGAAGTGTAAACCTTCAAAATACAGATTTGAGTGACACAAATCTATGTAAAGCTAATTTACTATTCGCAAACTTGTCTGGAGCCAATTTGACTGGAGCAAATCTATCCAGCGCAAACCTTGCACAAGCAAATCTTACTAATACCAATCTCACAGATGTTAACTTAACAAATGCTCAACTATGTAAAACTAACTTTAGCTCTGCTAATTTCCAGAATATTCAATTCAATGGCACTTCGTTTTTCAATGCCAATCTTGTAGGTACGATTAACGTACCTCCATCCATATTATCAACTTCTATAATTCCTCTAAATCATCCTGACACACATCTACTAAATGAAATTCGTGACGTGACAGAAGAATTAACTTGTAGATCGGAGAAAGACGATCCTTATGAAATATTTATTTGGAATACGATCGACAAAGGTAAATTCACACTAGAGAAGCTACTTCGGGCGATTGCATATCTAATACCTACTAGTATTGATAATCTACAACGTATTTCTCCTGATACGGACAAGCTAACAAAAGCCTACCAATTTCTACTTAGTGCTATTGAAGAACAATTGACAGATATTGAACTATGGCAACTTGAAACTGAATCAATTGGAGATGTTTCTTATGCAAGACCATGTATTGTCATTGGTCGAACGCTCGATGGGGATTGGTTGGGAGTTACAACTCAGGTAATGTCAGTATTACAAATAGAAATTAACACAGATGAGAAGTTTTATGTAAACGATCGAGGTGCAGTAAAACCAGAGAATCAGAAATTGATTTCTATACTCGATCGAGTATTACCTGAAGCAAATAAGCTTTTACCTGACAGCGAAGCAACCGAGCAAATTATATGGTCATTAGCAGAAAACCGTGATGACATGCTTCAGAATTTACTTTTGTCAACTAAGCATTTTGGGGTAAAAGATATTAGGGGTGGCGAGTACTTATTTCAGAGAACAGATGTAGAAGATAATGAAGTGGATCGGCGTGAATCATTTGCAACACTAGTGATTGATAATTTAGATGACGTTCGTGTTTACTTTATTGGAGGGTGTAATGTAGATATTTACTTGTTGGGAAAAACTAAAAATCATGACTGGATTGGCATTCAGACAGGAGTAACATGGACTTAACTATTTGATGATTAGCTGAAATCGATCGAGTTTTACTCACGACCCCGATTTGGCTTGCAATCTACAAATCCGATTGCTTCACTATCCAAATATCCAGCTAGAGCAATCTCGATTACTGCCTCAACTGGAAAATTTATCTCGATTCGATAAGGCTCGATGTCTGGGCTAGTATGCAAATCTCTAGGTATAATTAGAGTAGTACCTCATAGATTATCATGAGTCCAGAACTAGAGCGGATTCTCAGCCAAGCTCAACAACTCGATCGGGAATCCCAAATTCAACTGATTAGCCGTCTCTCAAACCAAACTCAGCCACAACCAGAAGAGCCAATAGAGAATCCGTGGCTGGCTATTGCAGGTAGCCTATCGGACGATCCATTCTTTGACGACTATATTGCAGAGATCGAGCGTTATCGGCAAGAAGTGGATTCACAAGCAGAAAGCTCTGCCGCATGAATCGTTATATTCTCGATACCGACCATCTCACCTTACTAAAACGCAATCATCCCGTTGTTAGAGCAAAGATTAGCTCGATTCCCCCAGCAGACATTTTTGTCACGATCGTCACAATTGAAGAACAATTGCGCGGTCGGCTGGCTGTCATTAGCAAAATTGCTAATCAACCAGAAAGATTCAGTATGGCTTACGATTATCTTTTCGACAGCTTTCAAGATTTTTATAATCTAAACTTACTAAGATTAGACCGAGTTGCCGCCGATTATTTTCAGCAGTTCAGAAAACAAAAAATTCGGATTGGCAGCCAAGATCTTAAAATAGCTAGTATCGCACTTTCTCAAAAAGCAACACTCCTAACTCGCAATTATAAAGATTTTATTCAAGTTCCAGGTTTATCGATCGAAGATTGGTCTGTCTAGAGATCGATCGAGTTTTACTCACGACCCCAATTTGCTCGGCCATTCACAAATCCGTTGGTTTTCGATCTACCCCACATTCCGCTAGTTCGATCGGCTAAAAAATAATAAGATCCACAATCCTGTCATATCATGCTTTCTAGCGATTTAGCCTCTTGATGGCGATCGAAAGCATATTCTCAATAGTCTTAGCTTATTGAGAATATAGTTGCTACGATCCAATGGCTTCGTTTTAATTATTTTTCGATCGCTTGGACTAGCGGAATGTGGGATCTACCGCAGGTAATCGCTTAACTATCCAAATATGCAGCTAGAGCCATCTTAACTACCGCCTCAACTAAAAAAATTATCTAGATCGATTCGACGCTCGATCGGAAGGCTATTCCCGCTGAGTTATACTGACAGTAAGACTTTAGACTTGTATTGTGGGATTTAACCTATGCCAAAAACAGTTTGGGCGACCTTTTCTCAGGGCAAAGTCGAACTGTCAGAACCGATCGCTATTCCTGAAGGAACGAGAATACTCGTAACGATCTTACCTGATGACGAGAGCGATTTCTGGCTCAAAGCTAGCCAAACCTCACTACCGACCGTTTGGGATAACGATGAGGATGACATCTATGCCCAATTACTCTAGAGATGAAATCATCTTAGTTTAGTATCCGAATCCAGGAAGATAACGATCGTGAAAATCGGAGTTAAGTTCAATCAATTAACTTTTGTAGAGTATCTTCAGGTTATTGAATATCATCAAAAATACACGGATTTTAATACATTAGGCTTGTATCGATCGATTCTCGAAAATGACAAGCTAGACTTGGTACAGAAAATTGCGGTGAGAAACTTAGCACACGAAAAGTTTCTGAAAACATTTGAATTTTTACAACTTAAAGATCCATATATATACATTCAAGTATCTACTTTAGGCCAAACATTGACTGTTGCTGACGAACACCAACTGTGGCAAAATGTTCGCATTAATCAAGAAAAAATTCTCAAAGATAAAAAAATTAAACATCGCAATTTTGGAAATTATTCAAAACATGATTGCGGCTATGATGATTGTCCTTACAATGGAGTAATGATTCGCCAAGGTGGTTTTCTCTCAGAATCTACAATTCGCTTTGATTCAGACAATCATCGGTGGGCAAAAGAATTAAAAGCCCGCAGAGATGCGGCCTCAAAGCGAAACTTTAGAGATAATCAAGCCGAAAGAGCCGATCTACTTACGACAGAGTGAGATTCCTGACTTTTTCAAAAAGTCAAGAATCTAGTAGTGCCGATATTGTTAACTATTTGCTCTTAGCTTCTAGATTTTCCAGGCGACCTTTTAATTCTTGATTAGTTTTTTTGACTTCTTCTAACTCCTCGCGTAATTGTTTCACCGCTCCATCCGTACCGATTTTCTTCTGAACTTTTTGTACCCCTTCATCAGCCATGCGTTTGACGCGTCCGTCGGGACTGTGAGCGGCTAAACTTTGTAATACCCCGATCGCTTTGACGGTTTCCATCTGGCTCAAACCACCAACGACGGCGACTTGAGTCAGGAAAAATGACTCGCGGGAGAGTTCGGATAACTTCTCGACAATAGTATTCAGATTTAGCTCTGATTGACCTTGAGAAATCGCTCCCAGGGCACGAATTGAGGGTAAACGGAGTGGTTGAGGTACGCCCGGTTTGACGTATTCTAGGATGGTTTTAAGGGCGGTTTCAGAATCGGTCATTTTGCTCAAACCACCGATCGCACCAGCACGGACGACTTCATTCCAGCCAGAGCGAGTATTGAGTACTTCGGTGAGCAGGTTAATTGCTTCTTCCTGCTTGTCTTTGAGGCTGGCGGTAGTCATCCCACCGAGAGCGCGACAGGCGGCGGCTTCAACGTAGTAGCTAGCATCGCCAGCTTCGACGAGCTGTTTAATTGCGGCGTAGGTTTCGGGCGTTTTAATGTTACCCAATTCATCGACGATCGCGCGGCGGACGAAGGCATCTTCATCACCAATTGCGGCAACTAGATTAGTGACGGCGAGATCGAGTTTAATCGTCGCTAATTGTTGCGCGGCTTCGAGTCGGACAGCCCAGAATTTTTCAGTGGCGAGACATTCAGTTAAAGCATTGACGGCTTCGAGGTTGCCTTTTTTGGCGATCGCTTCTGTAGCGTAGATCCGCGAAATCGGGTCGAGATCTGACTTAAGCTGTGCTTTGAGTTCTGGAAGCGGGTATTCGAGGGTGACGGTTTTTAAATAGTTATTACCCACGTCGAAGCTGATGAAATCGGGTTTAGTTTCAAGCGGAAAATAGAGAACTTGTTCTTTTTCGTAGACGCGAATTTTGGTGACTTTGACATCGGCGACACCATCTTTGACATAACCAAAGCCAATCGGGATTTTCAGATCGAATAAATCATTTGTGAGCGTATGCACGCCCTCTTTAGCTTGGGTTTGAGTAACTGTCAGCTTGGCTAACTTACTATCGCCATCCCAACTGTAAGCCACCTTATAATCTGGATGTCCGCCGCGATAGACATATTGATCGAATAAGAAGGCTAAATTTCGTCCGGTAGCTTTATCGATCGCGCGTAAGACATCGATCGTTTCGACAGTTTTGTGGGCGTTATCGCGCACGAAAGTATGGACGAATCGATCGAATAACTCGTCGCCTAATTCTGCCCGAATCATGTGATAGACACAAGCACCTTTTTCATACAGATGTCGGTCGTATAATTCGATCGCTTCTCGATAGATATTAGTGACGATCGGACGCCGATAACGGCTGCTATCTTCACTTAAATAATTACGCGCTTCACCAAGTAAATAATACGCGGCTTCATCTTTGTCATACTCATATTCTGTCCATAACACCTCACAATAAGAAGCCATTCCTTCTTTAATCCAAGCGTGCGACCAGTGCTTAATGACTACCAAATCGCCGAACCATTGGTGCGCCAGTTCGTGAGCTACTAAACTCTCGGTATTAAAGTTATCTAAAGATGCGCGTTTGTCTAGCAAACAACGATCCATTAATAATGTTGTCGAAGTATTTTCCATCCCGCCAAAGATGAAATCAGCAACGCAAACTTGAGCGTATTTAGGGAAAGGATAGGGATAACCAAACTTCTCACTAAAGAACTCAATCATCTGAGGCGTTTTCCCCATACTCAGCTTCGCCGATTCTTCCAGTCCTTTTTCGACATAATAAGTAACTGGTTTGCCATTCCAACTATCGGCAATCTCTGAGAACCTGCCTACCGCCAACGTCATCAAATATGTTGGATGGATTTCCTTCTGCATCCACTGATAAACTCGGTCTTCACCGAACATGGTCTGCTCGACTAATTCACCATTAGAAATTGCCATAAAATCTTTCGGTACCTGCACCCGAATTGCCGAAGTAGCCAGTTGTCCAGGATAATCGAAACAGGGGAACCAAAACCGCGAATCTTCATCTTCGCCCTGTGTCCATACCTGCGTAGGTTTGTCGGGATAATGTTCGTCAGGCTGAATGAAATACATCCCACGCTGTGGGTTTTCTACACCATAATAAATAATTAAATCTAAGATTTTGCCAGCGATAACATCGACCTTGACAGGAATATGTAATAATTCCCCATCATAATTAAACGCGCAATCGGTACCGTCAATTTCCACCCGATCGATCTTCAGATCCACCGCATCGAGCGTCAATGATTCGATCGCATTCCGCACCGGATTGAGCCGAATCGCACAAGTACCAGTAAAACTGCGATTGGGAATGTCCAGCACCAAATCCAAGCTGATATGCTCGACTTGTCCGGGTCGATCGGGATTATAATGAGGGCGCGAGCCAGGTAACTGAAAGGATTTGTGTCCGTTATTCTCATCAAGATGGCTGTAGGGCATAATAGATTCTATAATCCTGTTTGGATATCTAAGGCTATATCTTAAATTATGACGCTCAAAGACTTAGAATCCCAATTGTTAGCCCTGACTCCCGCCGAAAAACACCGCGCGATCGAGTTATTGACTCAAAGTTTAGCCAGCACCCAGCCAGAAATCGCCCCACCTCCAGAAATTAGCAGTGTTGAAGCCTGCATCGCCAATACCAAAATTGCCATCTGGGAGCTAGTCAACGCCCAGGATCTCGGCTGTAGCGATCGAGACTTGCTGAAAATGTATCCGCAGCTTACTCAGAGCGATTTAGACACCGCCTGGGAGTATGCAGACGCACATCCTGAAGAGATTAGACTGGCTTTACTAGCGATCGATGAGTAATTGGTTTTTAAAAACGTATACTTGTAATCCAATTAATCGAGTCAGCATATATAGAAATAGAAGAGGAAGAAGACTAATGCAATATCCAATTGTAATTTATCCTTGTGAAGAAGGTGGATATGTTGCCGAAGTTTCAGCACTGAAAGGCTGTTTGGCACAAGGAGAAACCTTAGATGAAGTTCTCAACGAGTTGAAAATTGTGACCGATTTGTGGATGGAAACAGCCGAAAAATATGGTCAAAAGTTACCAGATGTGGCAGACTCGATCGAAAAGATGAAAGCCTTGAGTAATTAGCGATCGAGACTTGCTGCAATTTAGACACTGCCTGGGAGTAAGCAGACGCACATTCTGAAGAGATTAGACTGGCTCTATAAGCGATCGATGAACGATCTCTAGTTTTTAAAAACGTATATGACACTCAAAGAATTAGAGTCTCAATTACTAGCATTGACCTCATCTGAAAAAGAACAAGCCATTCAATTATTGGCTCAAAGCTTAGGTTCTATTAGAACTGGAGTTGAAAAAACTCCAGGAATCTGTGGCGGAAATGCTAGAATTGTTAATACTAGAATTACTGTCTGGGGGCTAGTCAATGCCAAAGAGATCGGTTATAGCGATGGCGATTTACTGCAAAGTTATCCACAGCTCAACGCGATCGATCTAGTAAATGCGTGGAATTATGCTAAAGCTCATCCTGATGAGATTGTGCTAGCCATTCAGGAAAACGAGATAGCTTAATTGTATGGCACGCTTATATGCTGACGAACAATTCCCTTTTCCAGTAGTAGAATTTTTACGTTTATTAGGGCATGATGTTTTAACAGTGCAAGCAGCAGGCAAAGCCGGACAAAAAATTCACGATCCAGACGTTTTAGATTTTGCAACTGAAGAAAATAGAAGTGTTATTACTCTAAATCGGAATGACTTTATTCAACTACACAAGATTCGGCCCCATCATGCGGGCATTATTGTATGTTCCGACGATCGCAATTGGGAAGCTTTGGCAAATAGGATCGATCGAGCTATAAATGATGAGATATTAACCAATCGACTGATTAGAGTTAATCGTCTATAATTACATATCACTATCAAATCCAAAATTAAAATCCATTTCATCTATGCCAATAAATTTTAATTCTACCTGCCCAGGCCGTTCAACGTCCATAGTCTCTTCTGATAAGCTTATCTCTTGCCCATCCCAATTATTGTTCTCACCCTGATAAAAACCTATGGAAATCTCTGATAACATTGGCTCTTGTTGATACAAAATATTATTATTTTTACCTCGATAGACTTCACCATTTGGTAGTTTTATAGCCTCTCCGGGAATAGCCTCTCTACCATCAGGTTGAATATATTGGATATATTCTGTCCCGTCTATCTCGATCCTGTTGAATACTTTATATCTAATTCCATTAGGTGTTTGAAAAGATCCATCAGATTCCATACCTGTCATTCTTTCCGATTCTTCTTGAGGCATAACGAGACCAGTTAACTTGTCGGTCGTTAATTTGTAACGAATCCCTCCAGAGCTTTCATCATCTATGTCGATACATCCAGAATCTACACCAGGAGTCAAAGGTAAGTTGTCAAAATCTACTGGTGTTGGATAACTAGTCAAGAATCGTTCATAATTTAACATAAAGAATTACTATCAGTAATAATAGACAATCTAGAGAAATAAATTTGCTGGTAAATAACAAAAAAAATTGAGGTCATGTAATAGTTTTCAACGATTGGCGAAACTGCTTTACCAGATTATTCTTCCCGATCGATGTTGATAAACTGAGAAATCGTAAAATGTCTGCCGTCTGCAATCGTGGTAAAGCAAGGCTACTATCTCGGATGACATACTCATTCTCTACTAACTCATAAATAGTCAAAATTTGCCCATCATATCGCCAAATTTCTGTAACTTTGAGGGCGGCATAAATTGAAAATCGATCGAGAGAACTACTGGTAATATCGATTTCTACGGCCAAATCTGGTGGCGGTAGTTTTGCCAGATCGATTTGTGCGACACCTCGAACTATTGCCTCATTTTGGATGTAATAACACTGGTCTGGTTCGAGTCCTTTGGCGAGATCTTCTCGACTACAAGTTAGCGAACCCAGGCTGCGAATTTCTAGATTGAGTTCTTCTGTTGCCGCTTCGATGAGGCGACCGAGAATTTTTTTATAGGTTTCATGTGGCGCGAGCGGCATACGAATTTCGAGTGTGCCACGATCGTAAGTCAGTCTCATCGCAGGTTCTCGTTCAAAGTCAACGATTAGAGACTGATACGATTGCCAACTGATATTCTTTAAAACTACCCGATCGGGACTTTGGATGAGTGTTGCTGTCATAATTGCTTCCAAGGTAAATGGTCGCTGTAAATATTATACTTGCAACTTTATACCATTAATTAAGCCTTGGGAGACTATCTAGAGCCAACACCAATTACTAATGGCAGAGATTGTGGATGAACCCACTCCTCATTTCCATCCCAAGGCTCATGGTGACAATGATATCCATTAGCGGTATCGTCAGGAAAGTTAAACCAATCTGCAAAAGTTGTAAGTCTGTCACCATTACCTACGATCTCTAATTTGTCATCGATTGCCGATACTTTTACCGCTCCAACCTCACGGCGGATTGACAGAAACTGCAAGCAGCGATCGTATGGGACTGGATCGACATTTAATGTAGCTATAGTAGCTTCAACTCGATCGGACTCAACAAAGTCAATCATAAATTGGCAAACTTGCCGTAAACTTTCAGGCGTTCCGGATATGTCGGCATTCCCATAATCGGATTCACTATATACAATAGCGATCGACAGCCGATCTCGTTCGTTTTCTATTCTGGGTATCATTGCTATGTCTGAAATCGCCACTTCACCAACTGCTTCAGACATTAACACGATCGATTCCATTCTCGATCGAGCCATGCAAGGCGATGATATCTCCACTGTAGACGCACTTTTGCTGCTAACTCAAACCCATCCAGATATTATCGAGCGAATTAGACTTACAGCCGATAGGTTACGTCAAATCCAAGTTGGCGATACCGTCACCTATGTAATTAACCGCAATATCAACTTCACCAATATTTGCGAGCAGCACTGTAGTTTTTGTGCCTTTCGCCGCGATGAAGGGACAGACGGAGCTTTCTGGCTGAGTACCGAGCAGATTTTAGCAAAAGCCGCCGCCGCAGTAGAACTATCGGCGACAGAAATTTGTATGCAAGGTGGATTGCACCCAGGCGCGAAAATTGATGGTCGATCGTTGACTTATTATGTAGAGTTAGTCACCGCCATCAAAACCAGTTTTCCCCAGCTCCATCTCCATGCTTTTTCGCCGCAGGAAGTCGAATTTATCGCGCGCCAAGATGGATTGAGTTATGCGGATGTCATCATTGCCCTCCAACAAGCTGGCGTCGGTTCGATGCCAGGGACGGCGGCGGAAGTACTAGATGATGCGGTACGGCGGGTGATTTGTCCTGAAAAGATTGATAGTGCGACGTGGATTGAAATCGTCACTACCGCGCATCGATTGGGGATGCCGACCACTAGTACCATGTTAGCCGGACATATCGAAACACCCAGCCAGCAAATCGCTCATTTAGAGCAGTTAAAACAGATCCAAAAACAGGCGATTCGATCGAAATATCCAGCCCGCATTAGTGAATTTATTATTCTCCCCTTCGTTGGCGAATCCGCACCCGCGCCGCTCCGCAGTCGTGTCGGACGCGATCAACCGATTTTAGCTGACAATTTGTTACTAACTGCCGTCGCTCGAATTTTCTTGGGCAACTACATTCCCAATCATCAACCCAGTTGGGTCAAATTAGGTCTAGAAGGCGCGAAAACTGCTCTGATGTGGGGATGCAACGATTTGGGGGGAACGTTGATGGAGGAGCACATTACCACGATGGCGGGAGCTAAGGGGGGGACGTCTTTATCCGTGGACGATCTGCAAGGTGCGATTCGAGAGATCGATCGAAATTATCGCCAACGTAGTACTTTGTATGAAATCGTGGCGTTGCTGGATTCGGGGATGAAAAGCTAGAGATGGGAGCAGGGAGCGGGGAGAAAGAAATCTAAAAACAGAAAATCATACCTAAAATCAGCACCGTCGAAATTGTTAAATAATGGTGTTGTTTAGTTTGGGGCTGAAATCCGAAAGAACCCGCCTTAGCCATCCCCTTTTGCACCAATCAATCATTTTGGAGGGGGTTTGGGGGACGCAACCGTCACCCAACGGGGGGTCTGGGGGGATGTCGCCCCCCAGACCCGGGTTCCCCCCGCACCAGTAATCTTTGAAGTAAAAATGCCTTTTCTTGAATAGCCTGCAAGAGTGAAAACCGCTAAGATCGAGATTAGCGATGTTCTCACATAGAGGCTACGCCCAAAGATTACTCGGACAAAACATAGAGAACATGCGTTTAATTTTGATGACTGGCAAAGGTGGTGTGGGTAAAACCTCTGTCGCGGCGGCAACAGGATTGCGATGTGCCGAACTAGGTTATCGTACCCTCGTCCTCAGTACCGATCCCGCTCACTCCCTCGCCGATAGCTTCGATATGGAGATGGGACACGATCCGCGTGAAGTTCGCCCTAATTTGTGGGGTGCAGAACTAGATGCACTCAAGGAACTCGAAGGCAACTGGGGTGCGGTAAAACGCTATATCACCGACGTTTTGCAAGCGCGCGGGATGGAAGGCGTACAAGCTGAGGAATTGGCAATCTTACCAGGGATGGATGAGATCTTCGGACTGGTGCGGATGAAGCGGCACTTTGACGAAGGAATCTACGATGTGCTGATTATCGACTCGGCACCTACCGGAACTGCCCTGAGATTGCTGAGTTTGCCAGAAGTCGGCGGTTGGTATATGCGGAAGTTTTACAAGCCTTTACAGGCGGTTTCTGTCGCGCTCAGACCGTTAGTCGAACCATTCTTCCGACCAGTTGCGGGTTTCTCTTTGCCGAATAAGGAAGTGATGGATGCGCCCTATGAATTTTACGAGCAAATCGAGGCTTTGCAAAAGATCTTGATGGACAATACCGTCTCGTCGGTACGATTGGTCACCAATCCTGAAAAGATGGTAATTAAGGAATCGCTGCGCGCTCATGCTTATCTGAGTTTGTACAATGTTTCTACCGATTTAGTAATTGCCAATCGGATCATTCCAGCCACAGTTACCGATCCATTTTTCAAGACATGGAAGGAAAATCAAGAGAAGTATCGCCTGGAAATTCACGAAGATTTTCATCCGCTGCCAGTAAAAGAGGTGCCCTTATATACAGAAGAACTCTGCGGACTTGCCGCCCTCGATCGATTGAAGGAAACTCTGTATCGTGATGAAGATCCTAGCAAGGTTTATTATCAAGAAACGACCACCAAAATCGTGCAAGAAGGTAATAGCCTCTACAGTTTGGAGTTGTATTTACCAGGAATTGCCAAAGACCAAATTCAACTCAATAAAACTGGGGATGAATTGAATATCCGCATTGGTAACCACCGTCGAAATATGGTGTTACCGCAAGCTCTAGCCGCGCTCCAGCCCACTGGTGCGAAGATGGATGAGGATTATCTCAAAATCAAGTTCGCGTAATCGCGATCGATAGAAAAAATAGATAGAGATCGGCGATCTCTATCTATTTTTTTTGATAATAGGGAGTTTTACAAAATAGCTGTTGTAAAATCCAACGTATCGTCGGATCTCGCTTGCCGTAACAATTTGGCGAGCGTGACTTTTAGCGATCGAGTAGCGATTTTACACCTATATTGCCGATCGAAAATCGCACCAATTTTTAATAAAATCTTTAGATCGATCGAGTAATTGGGTAATATGTTAATAGCAACCTATCGTTGCTACGCATATACTACCCAGGCTAATTGAGGGTAGAATCAGTGGAGGTAATCCTTATGTCTCATTTCGCTTACTACCGTCTTACCGCAATTTCGATCGGAATTTGTCTTCTCAATGCGATTTCGATCGATCCTGCGGCAGCAAAAAATCTAGTTACGATCGTCGATAGGCAAACACCCGTATCGAAGCTAGGGCTAGATATCGGTCTGCAACCGATCGTGCCATATAAAGTATCCCAACAGTCGAACGGGCAATCTACAGCCAATGGTAGGAATTCTGCGGGGATCGGTGTTACGGCGCGGGTAGGTACGCTCGGTGCTGGCGTGGAAGTTGCCAAATCTTTGACACCACAATTTAACGGTCGTTTGGGGCTGAACTTTGGTAATGTCGGGTTCAATCGCAACGATAGCGGCATTAATTACGACTCGCAGCTAAATTTCAGCAGCGTGCAATTATTCGGCGATTACTATCCATTTGCTAGCAGCAGTTTTCGCGTGACTGGCGGCTTAGTCGCTCAAAATAATCGCTTCTCTGTGACTGGTAAACCGGGCGGTAACGGCACCTACACGATCGATGGGATTCAATACCCCGCCAGTGCTGTCGGCACGCTTAGTGGCGAGTATAAGTACGGTAATTCGATCGCACCTTATCTAGGCATCGGGATTGGTAAATCGACAAATGAAGGTTTTGGCTTTAATGCCGATCTGGGAGTAATGTTTACAGGTGCGCCCAAAGTTTCGCTCAATGCCAGCAATCCCGCCTTTAATAATAATCCAATTACTCGCGGTCAACTCGACAATCAAGTTCGTCAAACCGAAAACGATCTGCGCGGATTTAATGTTTATCCCGTACTATCCGTTGGACTTTCTTACGGGTTTTAAATTAGTGGATAGTGGATAGTGGATAGTGGATAGTAGATAGTGGATAGTGAATAGTGAATAATTTAGATCTTAGGGTGTGTTATGCTGACGCGATAATACACAAATATTTATATCAAATATCAAATATTAACTATCAACTATCAACTATCAACTATCAACTATCTTACACTTTCCCAAACCGCCGATTGCGTTGCTGAAAGTCAGCGATCGCTAGTGTGAATTCATCATTGCTAAAATCCGGCCAATGTGTTTTGGTAATATAGATTTCGGTATAAGCTAGCTGCCATAATAAGAAGTTGCTCAAGCGTTGTTCGCCGCTGGTCCTAATTAAGAGATCGGGATCTGGTAACTCATGGGTGTCTAAATATCGATCGAACATCGATTCATCGAGTAGATTTACATCCAACTCACCTGCTTTAACTAATTCGGCGATCGATTTACAAGCTTGGAGGATTTCTTTGCGGCTGCCATAGTTGATGGCAATATTAAACGTCACAGCTTGATTGTATTGGGTTTTATCGATCGATTTATCCATCATCCTCTGCAAACCGAGCGGTACTTGAGATCGATCGCCCAGAAATCTAATCCTAACTCCTTCGGCGTGCATTTGGTCTAATTCGCTATCTAATAATCCCTCAAATAACCGCATCAGAAAATCGACTTCTACTGCTGGTCTGCCCCAGTTTTCGGTAGAGAAAGCATAGACTGTAAAGTTAGCAATGCCCCAATCTTTACAACAGCGTAATAATGATTTAACTGTATTGGCTCCTTGTTGATGTCCGGCGATCCGTGGCAATCCTTGTTGTTTCGCCCATCTCCCATTTCCATCCATAATTGCTGCCACATGCTGGGGCATTTTAGTCGGATCTAAAATAGTGGGCAATTTGGTAATTAATTGAGTATTCATCTAATTAGTTAATTAATGTTTGTGTGTAAATCGAGCGGGAAGGATGCCAAAAATTTGTTTTAAATAATCTGAATTGAGGCTGTAGTGCCAAACTAATAGCCGCTGCATCACCAGCCAAAATGTCACGACTAATTGCCAACGATGTTGCCAGCTCCACTCGCCCCAGTGCAGCACCGACAGCATCCGATAGTAAGTTTTGAGCAAGTTACCACCCGAAGCAGATTTGCGGGGGAGTAATTGTCTACAACCGCGAATGAATCGATGTCCTTTGGGTGCAGGATATAACCAAACTCCGAAACCCCAGAATTTGATGAGATGATTGATTTCATCTCGCAACATTTCGCCGATTATTTGTTGCAATGTACCTGTAGAATGCCCCATTAACCAGATGTATAAACATGTAGCACCATATTCAGTCGCAATTCGCGACAAACCATGACGATAGAGATCGTTGTTGGGGCAATTAGTCGGTTGATAAGCGCGTGCTAGTTTGGGATTGGGCTGAATGCGCTCGCCGCTTAATTGCTGATAGATGGCGATTAATGCTGGTGCGTGGCGACTTTCTTCTAACTCCCAAATTCCCTTCGAGCTACGGTTGCCTAGCTCGTCAACCCTCCCACCGACAAATTCAGCCATGGCTGGATGGATCGGATCGAGATATTGCCGACTGGTATGGGTATAATCTCGAATAGGGGCTTCTGTATCGATCGCACCTTTGAGGATAGCTAGAAATAGTGCTGGTTCGATGCCAACGATGAGATTTGATTGGAGCTGATGCCACTCGATTTTTGCCCATTTTCGTGGATGGGGACGATCGAATTGTTGGGGTAATTCTTGGAGTCGATTGTTGAGATAATTTCGATCTAAATAAGTCTCGATTAAATCTTTAATTAGTAGGTAAAAATTCGATTTATTGTGGCAATCTCGTTCGCCAGCCAGCGATAAAGTCATAACTTCTAAGTCGATCTTCAGGTGTTAATCAAACTATAACCCTCCAGATCTAAGCTGTCAGTCGGATCTCGTCGGCAATATCGTTCGGCTCAAAAGTCTGAAAAAGTCGGGAATAACTATTTTGTAAGGAGTAGTTAATAATTAGTCTGATTAGCTCTCATGCCCCAAACCCCATCTCTCAATCTGGATTTAAGGATTTTCAGGATTTTCAGGATTAGGTTGTAGGTGCTAACCTGTATCCTCCTCATCTCTAATGCCTAAAGCCTAATCCCTAAAGCCAAAGCCTAAAACCTAAAACCTAAAACCTAAAACCTAAAGCCTATCCCCTATCCACTATCCCCTACCCCCTATTCGATGAGTGCTGACAGTGCCATAAATACGATCGATCGATTACTCCTTCACAATACGGGTAAACATCTTAACGATCTGCAAATATTTATCATTCGGCAGGTGTGGCTGGGGCGAAAGTATATCGATATTGCCGCAGACTATCATTGTACGGAGGGACATGTCAAAGACACTGCCGCAGCTTTGTGGCAGTTATTGTCGCAATTATTGGCGGAGCGGGTAACTAAAACTAATCTCAAGTCGATTTTACAACGCCATGAGAGTCCAGCGATCGCAGTGCCGACTAAAAGTATCGATCGTCAATTTATGGGTAGAGAACTAGATATCTCTAGATTAGACGAATTAGTTGCCCAAGGGCAACGGACGATCGTGATTTTGGGAGAGGGTGGCGTCGGTAAAACTACCTTCGCACAGCAGTATTTAAAAACCTGCGGCTGCGATCTAATTTTGGAATTATCGATGGCAAAAGAAGCCGCTCGCATTACTCCGGCTGAAATAATTGTTGAGGAATGGTTGCGACAAGATTTACAAACTGAGCCGGGAAGAGAATATGGAATCGCTCTACTGCGGCTCAAGCGGCAACTTAGCACGCGCAAAATTGGAATTTTAATTGATAATTTAGAGCCAGCATTAGATCGAGATGGGCGCATTATTTTTCCGCATCGTAGCTATGTAGAATTGCTCGGAATTTTAACCGATCGACAGTTGCCAGGAATTACTTTAATTACCAGTCGAGATCGATTATGTGAAGTAGATTTGAATTTAATCCATTATCGGCTATCGGGATTAGCAGTAGATACATGGCAAAATTATTTTAATTATCGTCAGCTCGATCCAACTGTCACAGCAATTACGTCATTACATCGATCGTATGGGGGTAATGCTAAAGCGATGGAAATTATTGCTAGTAATATTCATGCCGATTTTGCTGGCAATATCGACATTTACTTACAAACCGATCGAGATTCTCACCTGATCGAAACTGGACTAAAACAATTAATTGCCAATCAATTCGATCGCCTGCAAACTCTAGATCCGGAGGCTTATCAATTACTCTGCCGAGCTGGTTGTTATCGCTATCAAGATTTAAGTCGAGTTAATGCCGATGCTTTATTTTGTTTATTATGGGAGATCGAACCAGCAGCGAGAGCGAAAGTACTTAACGCGCTCGATAACCGATCGCTAATTGAGTCTCACTGCGGAAAATACTGGCTGCACCCAGCCATTAGAGCCGAAGCGATCGCCAGATTGCAACGCACTGATGACTGGGTAAAAGCGCACCAAGCCGCCGCTAATTATTGGAGTGATTCTGTTATCAAAATTGTCAATACACATACTGCAATTACGGCATTAGAAGCATATTATCACTATGTAGAAATTGGCGATCTATTGCAAGCTGCTAAAGTATTACTGCACCCGCGTAACAATCAATGGGGACAATTTTTACCCTTAGCCAGCAATTTGTATAGAATGGGACTGATTCAACCCATCCTGATAGCAATTACGCAGATAATTACCGCACTTTCGCCCGATCGATCGACTGCCGAATTAAATAATATTCTCGGCGATCTTTACTGGATTGTCGGGCGAGTTCATGACGCGATCGCCACCCAGCAACAAGCGATCGATTATACAGAACGAATGCTATTAAATCTCGATCGACAAGCGCGATCCCATGACATTCATTGCTTAAATATCTTAAATATCGACTCGCTCTTAAGTCTCGGATTATATCATATAGATCTATGGGAACTAACCACCGCCAGCCGACTCTTTCAACAAGTAATTACAGTTGCCAGTAATACTGCTGGCGATCGCTGGATTCAAAAAGCGACCGTTTGTTTAGCGTTGGTACAATCTTATCTCGATCGATCCGACGAAGCTAGAGTATTAATTACCAAAATCGAGCCTGTAATTATTCACCAAAAATGGACGGGTAGTAGTGCTTATTTTCTCCAGATCGTCGGCCAAATTTATACTAATTTAGGCGAATACGATCTCGCCGAAAATATTTATCAGCAAACTTTGACATTTTGTCAAAGTGGTAACTACCTACAAATTCAAGGTCGAACCTTAACTAGCTTGGCACAATTATATCGATTGCAAGATAATATTAAAAC
This sequence comes from Chamaesiphon minutus PCC 6605, assembly GCF_000317145.1. GTDB lineage: Bacteria > Cyanobacteriota > Cyanobacteriia > Cyanobacteriales > Chamaesiphonaceae > Chamaesiphon > Chamaesiphon minutus. The sequence goes on from NC_019697.1 coordinate 237,486, forward strand.
TTCCCAAACTATCCATCTCCAAGCGATCGAAATTCTCGACAGACTCGGAGCCAAATGCGATCTTGCCGAAGCCTACTATCAAGCAGCACTCACATGGCAACAAGCCGGAGATCTCACTCAAAGCCAAATTTATCGCCATACCCACGCACATCAACTCTTCACCGAAATCGCCGCACCGGAGCAGTTGATGAGAATTAGGTAGGGGAGATAGGGGGAGAGAGAATTTTTTACCCATTACCCATTACCCATTACACCCCAATCTAACGATTGATAGATTCCGATCTCCACAGTGGTTTGTTAAGCTATCATTCATCTAAATCTTTATGCTGCCGCAGCCCATAATCGCGATCGTCATGGCTAAACGTCAACTACCAGAAACAACTGCTCGCGTGCGAGTAACCCATCACTCCTGGCAATTTGGCAAAGTTGTCGGCGAAGTTAGTGCGGGCGACTTTTGTTGGGATTTTCAGTGGTGTTGCCGCGAAGGCAACTTGGAACTCATTGTCGAACCAGCTCTGGGACGTGCCTTGATTCAAGATGCGTTGGGTAGATTTTTGAAGCAGTGGGACTACCAGCTCGAAGCTGGAGGCGACTATGAATTTACCGTCAGAGCGAAATTTTAAGGTGCCGAAAAAGTAGCCAATCTCAGTAAAGCCAAAATTTTTTGTATCCCTCTAGCCGCATGAGATTCACCTGCGGAAGAACATTTTGGCAACTAGCGGAGTCATCAGAAAAGTGTCACAATCAAAATCGACTCTCAAATCGGTCAAATTCCACTAAGATTTTCATTCTCATCCTATGAAAAATTTCACATTAACTGCTGCATTTACCACGATTTGCTCCGTAGCGATGGTTGCTACCGTTGTTAATCCTAGTTTCGCCCAGTCATCTACCAAGACGCCTGCGACTAAGACAGCTCCAACTTCAACGACACCTGCAACTAAAACAGCTCCAACTTCTAATACCAACAATGCTCAAGCACAAGCTCAAGCTCAAGCTATCGAGCAGCTCAAGCTGACAAAAGACCAGCAAGAAAAATTAGTCAAGCTCCAGCAAACCGTCCTCCAAAAGAAAATTGCTGTACTCAACCCGACCCAAAAACAACAACTTCAAGTAGCGATGCAACAGGGGAAAAATCCCAATTTTACGTTTACAGCAGATCAACAAACCAAACTCAAAGCCATTCAAGCCGAAGCTATCGCTCAGCAGAATTCAATTTTAACTCCCGAACAACAGCAGAAGCTGATCCAAATCAACAAGCAGTTTTCGACTCCTCAACAAAAATAATGCTAGGAATCGGAGCTTGCCGAACCAAACTAATCGCTAACATTAGCTACGATTTTCGATCCTTCCTTCAATTTATCGCTGGCTCGATCGTCACCAGTATCGAGCGGCATACCTAGGCATCGATCTCAATCGAACGCCTGGGTTTTCGTTTGCAACAATGACCGAAGCCCAGCGATACCCCGCTCGGTTTACCATTGTAAAGTGCCTGCGGTATCGCCTTGGGAGCGTTTAGTTTCTGCATCCCGCTCGAACCACTTGATAATCTGTTGGGGAGTCAGATCTTCAATTTTGGCAACCTGCTCGTCATCGGCAATCTGTTGAAGCATTCGCAGCGAAGAAATTGTAATCCGAGTCAAAAATTTTTCATGTGTAGATAGTAATGCTGCTTCTACCTCCAATGCCTCAGCGTGCGTTAAATACTGTTTCTCATTCATAGATATTTACGATCGATTATTTTAGTTAACTCACATCTTGTGCTGGTTCAAATATATTAGTGCTTAGTTTCGATTCAGGGTACCCACAAGGGGCGCCCCTACAGATTAATTGTGTAGGGGTGCCCCTTGTGGGTACCCGAAGCTCTATGTTTGTACTAGTTAGCCGTCATCGAAATCAAATAGCCGCACTGATGCTCGCCATCGACTAGCCAGTGCGTCCGCTCTACCTGACAATCTGCTAGCGCAGCCGCAAACATTTCGAGTTCGTGTCCGCACACAGCCGGAAACGAGTTTGCAACCTGCGAGATCGCACAGTTGTACTCCGTGAGGATGAATTTGTCATCTCGCCCCTCTAAAGGGTGATACTCGGCCATATAGCCCTCTTGTCGGCGCAGTTCGACTAACTTAGCCACCCGCTCCGGCAATTCACCCTGTCCCAGCTTTTGACGATAATCGATGCTTTTCTTCTGCCAATGGCGGTGGATGATTTCGCTGGCTTGCTCGTAGCCGAGATTATCGACTAAAGTATCCAGAAACGAGATGGCAAATCGATCGTACCTGTCAGGAAAACGTTCGCGCCCCTTCTGACTCAAATGATAAATATGCTGCGGTCTACCAGTCCCCGCCGAGACTGACTTATAGACGATGAGATCTTCAGTTTCCAAATCTTTAAGATGGCGACGCACGGCTTGGGGACTGATATCTAGTGCGATCGCCAAGTCCTGCGCGATCGCCTGACCGTGCTTGAGCAGGTATTCGAGAATATCCTGCTTGGTAGAAGTAAGCTGCTCTGTCATCATATCGGTGCTGGGTTTGGAGGAGTGGTCGCGCGCAGACATGCAGATAAAACTTTTTCGCTACTTTTGCCACTTTAACAACATAGTTGTTGCTAAAGTGCTGTACAATATAATTAAACAATCAGCTCGTTGTTTTAGTATACAATCTTTTGTCTACCCTCAGCCACTAGATTTCACATATAGCTTCGATAATTGCTGCTATTCGAGATTTGCTTCGGTTGAGATGGTGTTACCCCCCAACCCCCCTTGTAAAGGTGGGGCTTTCAATTCTCCTCCCTGTGGTAAAATCCCCTCCTGGGAGGGGTGCCCGTAGGGTGGGGTGGGTAGATCTCCGCCGTAGCCAGCCAATAACAAACCATCCTTAATTCTAGAGAGAACACAGGCGATCGATGAGTACTGTAGTCCAAAACTTAGTCAATCAACCCTATAAATACGGCTTCGTCACTGATATCCAATCAGATAAGATTCCGCGCGGCTTGAACGAGGATATCGTGCGGTTGATTTCATCCAAGAAAGACGAGCCAGAATTCCTGCTCAATTTCCGCCTGCGTGCCTATCGTCAGTGGCTGAAGATGACCGAACCCACTTGGCCGCACGTTGACTATCCCGCGATCGATTATCAGGATATCATCTACTACTCCGCCCCCAAACAAGCCGCCAAAAAGTTGGACAGTTTGGATGAAGTCGATCCCGTGTTGCTCGAAACCTTTGAGAAACTAGGGATTTCCCTCAACGAGCAAAAGCGACTCTCGAATGTGGCTGTAGATGCCGTCTTCGATAGCGTCTCTGTCGCCACCACCTTCAAAGCGCAACTCGCCAAAGAAGGCGTAGTTTTCTGCTCTATTTCCGAAGCCGTCAAAGAATATCCCGAACTGATCGAGAAATACTTGGGAAGTGTGGTGCCGATCGCCGATAATTTCTTTGCAGCCTTAAACTCCGCCGTATTTAGCGACGGTTCCTTTGTCTACATCCCCAAAGGCACCAAATGCCCGATGGATTTATCCACCTATTTCCGGATCAATACTGGCGATAGCGGCCAATTCGAGCGGACACTCATCATCGCCGATGAAGGTGCCTCCGTCACCTACCTCGAAGGCTGTACCGCACCCGCATTCGACACCAATCAACTCCACGCCGCTGTCGTCGAATTGGTGGTATTAGATAACGCCGAAATCAAATATTCCACCGTCCAAAACTGGTACGCAGGCGATGAAACTGGTAAAGGTGGTATCTACAACTTCGTCACCAAGCGCGGCTTGTGTAAAGGTGTCAATTCCAAGATTTCCTGGACGCAAGTAGAAACAGGTTCGGCAATTACCTGGAAATATCCCAGTTGCGTCTTAGTCGGCGACAACTCCGTCGGTGAATTTTACTCCGTCGCTTTGACTAATAATCTCCAACAAGCCGACACAGGCACCAAGATGATCCATGTGGGCAAAAATACCCGCAGTACGATTATTTCCAAAGGGATTTCCGCAGGTAAATCGAAGAATAGCTATCGCGGTTTAGTCAAAATGAATCCCACAGCAAAAGGGGCGAGAAATTATTCCCAATGCGACTCGATGCTAATTGGCGACAGAGCACAGGCTAATACTTTCCCGTACATCCAAGTTCAGAATCAAACCGCCAAAGTCGAACACGAAGCATCTACTTCTAAGATTGGTGAGGATCAGTTATTCTTCTTCGCTCAACGGGGGATTTCCCAAGAGGATGCGATTTCGATGATGATTAGTGGTTTCTGTAAGGATGTCTTTAATCAACTGCCGATGGAATTTGCCGTTGAAGCAGACAGATTGTTGAGTCTGAAATTGGAAGGTACTGTCGGTTAAATAAAAAGAGACAGATATTATCTGTCTTTTTACTTGTAACTCATCAATTAGCAGCATGGTATCTAATTGGATTTTGGACATATCGATAGGATGTTTACTTTTAATATCGATGGGTCTCTTTTACGAAATAACTGTAATCTTCTATACCATGTTCAATTGGTGGATGATTATATTTCTATTGCCATTTGGAGCCGTTTATAGCTTGTTCGCAGCCGTCTATAGCTTGATAGAGCAATCGAAAAAGTTGTCAGGTAGTGAGTCAGAAGCAATCTTACATGCTAATTATATTCAGCCTGCCGAACAATATACTTTAATTGGTTCGTCGATTGCAATCGCTATATTGTGGCTAATTCCAGTCGTAGTAGACTTGATATTTAGCAGTGTAGCTGTTTTTGTTGCTTATTTACTAAATAATAATCTCAGCTTAGATGATGTTTATTTCATTGGTTTAACGCCATCTATTATTTTATTTATTACTTTCTTATCCACAAGAATTCGTGAAATGCTCTCTAATAATATCAACTCCAGTATTTATACCAGTGTTGGAGCAATTGGGATAATTACTAACACCTTTATAGTTGAACGGGGTGGCTATTTGACGGCAAAGATATTGGGAATATGATATTTCAATCCATTGTATAATTTGTAGGGTGGGCACTGCCCACCGATCGCCAACATTGATGAATAATTGAACTCGATCAACAGCTAAATGTGGGCAGTGCCCACCCTACAAAATTAGAGTTTTAAAATGGTTGCAACACCTGTAAAATATCTTACTTTAGAAAACTTTCTGGCTCTTCCAGAAACTAAACCTGCAAGTGAGTATATTGATGGAAAGATAGTTCACAAGCCAATGCCTCAAGGAAAACATAGTTTGTTGAGGATGAAACTATTTACTTTCATTAATTCAATTTTAATGGAAGCAAAGATAGCGATCGCATTTCCAGAATTAAGATGTACCTTTGGCGAGAGGTCGATCGTTCCTGATGTAGTTGTGTTGAAGAATGAAAATATTCCCAAAGATGATGATGGTGAGGTTTCTAATGTGGTGACAACTGCACCCGATTGGACGATTGAAATTTTATCTCCAGACCAAAGTACGACTAAAGTAATTAAGAATATTCTTCATTGTTTAGATAATGGTACTGAAGTAGGCTGGTTAATCGATCCGGCGGAGAAGATGATACTAGTTTATCAACCCGATCGACAAGTACAAGTAGTAGATATACTCGAAGCTGAATTAATCGTGCCTGAATTTGCTCGATCTATTAAGTTAACTGCTGGTGATGTCTTTGGCTGGCTGAAGGTGGGATAAGATCGATCGCTAAATACAGAATTGATTTAAGGAATTACGATTTATGACAAACCCTTCGAGCCTTTTATATTTAAATAGAAAGAAATTAGTTATTAAAGATTTAGAATATATTATCTATTTACAAAGCAAAGAGGAGTATATTAACAACTCTAATAGAGAACTTGACGAGATAGAAGAATATATTGGAATGATTCTTGTTGCAGCGAACAACGACAAAAATATATTAGAGGAATGCGAGAATTATATTCAATACAAATATAAGGCAAATTTGCTTGAAACCAGTGCTTCTATCTCTGCATATGAATATTGTCTTGAATTATTGAAAAATGCTAAAATCAGAACGGGCTTAGTAAGCAGTGTGCCCCCATCACTCGATCGAATCACAATTAATCCAAAAAAAATGAATGGACAACCATGCATTCGAGATCTAAGATTAACAGTGTGGAGAGTAATTGAACTACTGCAAACTTATCCAGACCGATCGGAACTATATCAAGAATTTCCAGAATTAACAGAAGAGGATATCAAACAAGCCGTTATTTATAACGATCTCAATTCAAAAGATCCAGTAAAAGCTTCAGTTGTTACTAATTCAATTGCTCATGAAACTTTTGCTTGACCAGGGATTACCACCTTTGACAGCAGAGTTACTTAGAGGACAAAGGAGATGCTAATCAATGGAGCCTTGATTACAATTCGATCGGATGGAAAAATCAAAACGCGCCCGCTACCAATTATTATAGATAGTCTATAGGTAGGACACCACTTAGTCGAATATTATTAAAAATCAATTAAAAAACTAAATTATGATTAATCCTAATAGTCCAGTTATCCTCTCGATCGAGAACCTTACCGCAAACGTCGATGATACCCAGATCTTAAATGGCGTAAATCTCGAAATCAAAGCTGGCGAAATTCATGCGATTATGGGGCCGAATGGTTCTGGTAAAAGTACTTTGTCTAAAGTATTAGCCGGACATCCTGCTTATACAGTCACGGGTGGAACGGTTACTTATAAAGGTGAAAATTTATTTGACTTAGAGCCTCAAGATCGGGCGCGTTCTGGTGTATTCCTTGCATTCCAATATCCGCTCGAAATCCCTGGGGTTAGTAATCTCGACTTCCTGAGGGTGGCTTACAACTCTCGCCAAAAGCATCGCGGATTGGAAGAATTAGATGTGTTTGATTTTGACGACTTGATTCAGGACAAATTAGAGATTGTCAAAATGAACCCTGCTTTTCTTAGCCGGAGCGTTAATGAAGGCTTCTCTGGTGGTGAGAAAAAGCGGAATGAAATTCTGCAAATGGCCATCCTCGAACCGAGTTTAGCGATTCTCGATGAGACTGACTCTGGATTAGATATCGACGCCCTTAAAATTGTCGCCAATGGTGTCAATCAGTTGTCGAATCAGGATAATTCAATGCTGGTGATTACCCACTATCAACGCCTGTTGGACTACATCATTCCCGATTTCGTCCATGTGATGGCAAACGGACAAATCTTGACTAGCGGCGGTAAGGAACTCGCATACGAATTAGAAGCCAAGGGTTATGACTGGGTGACGGAAGTCGAACCAGCAAGCGTTTAGTTGCCGTTGCCAACACACAACAGATCTGTAGGGGCAAGGTTATGCTAGGGTTCTGGCTACACACTAACAACAATCGGACAAACCTGCCCTCCCCTACCAGTAAATATGAGAGTTTCGGCGTTCGGTTAGTTACTGGTGAGGTGGGTGGGTTTGTTTCAAATCCTGATTACTGACGATATCAGTCGCATAAACCCACCCCTACAGATCTTTGTTTTCATAAATATTCCTCTATAAATCTTGTTTTTTCTTTGTTTGCATTACTCCTATGACATCAACCTTAACTAATCGAGACACCTATCTCGCCCAACTTCTGGCACTTACGCAACCACCCGCAACGCCTCAACTGCTAGAACTGCGCACCCAAGCAGCCGGATATTTGCAAGAAGAAACCCTTCCCAGCAACAAAGATGAAGAATGGCGATTTACTAATTTAGATCCATTACTTACCCAAACTTTTACGGCACCAGCGACACAAGTGCCTCTAGTCAATATTAATGGCTTAGTTTTGCCAGAAGCCATTAACACTCGTCTAGTATTCGTCAATGGCATCTATGCGCCATTACTGTCTAGCCTTGCCGACTTACCTGCTGGTGTATTTGTCGGTAACCTCGCCGCAGCCAATGCTACTGGATTGGCGATTAGTACTTACCTGGGCAAACAACCTGGTGGTGAAGAGGTATTTACGGCGATTAATACGGCTGGTATTAATGAAGCAGCAGTGCTGTGGCTAGCTCCAGATATAGTACTTGAGACACCAATTCATTTATTATTTATTACTACCGTAGATGATACGGCGATCGCGACTCAACCGCGCACGCTAATCGTGTTAGAACAGAGAAGTAGCGCGACTTTAATCCAAGAATACCTGCATACATCTATTCCAGATCGCTCCTACTTTAATAACGCCGTTACTGAGGTGTGGCTGGGCGATACTGCCAAACTCAATCATACTCGCATCCAAGACGAAGACATTACCGCCATCCATATCGGTAAAACAGCGGTGTCTCAATCTCAGCATAGTGCTTATACTGGTACTTCGATCGAGTTAGGCAGCAAACTGTCCCGCCACAACTGGGAAATCTGCCAAATCGGCGCGCAGACAGAAACCTATCTGAATGGTTTGACGATGGTAAATGGCGAACAGGAATCGGATACCCACAGCACCATTGCCCTCACTAAACCCCATGGCATCACAGCTCAACTGCATAAATGTATCGTAGACGATCGCGCCCATGCGATCTTCAACGGTAAGGTATTCGTGCCGCAAGCTGCCCAACAAACCAATGCAGGGCAATTGAATCGCAATCTCTTACTGTCATCGACTGCGCGCATCGATACCAAGCCTCAGCTCGAAATTACCGCCGATAATGTTAAGTGCTCCCACGGCGCGACAGTCAGCCAATTAGAAGACGACGAGATTTTTTACCTCCAGAGTCGGGGTTTAGCTGTCGAAACAGCTAAAATATTATTGATTAACGCTTTTGCTGTAGAAATAATCGATCGAATTCCCGTCGCCTCAGTACGTGAAAAACTAGCAGTGGCAGTCAAAGCATTTAAAGCTAACTAGGAACTGGTAAACAATGACTAGAGAAAGCCCGATTCTACGATTAATCCAAAATCTTACAGGAACTGCCGACGAAATGACTTTTATTCAAACTAAATCAGGGATTCACAAACCGCAAACTCTCGCCGATACAGTTCGTGCTGACTTTCCCATCCTCCATCGGGAAGTGCATGGTAAGCCCCTCGTTTATCTAGATAATGCGGCAACCTCCCAAAAACCTCACGCTGTCATTCATGCCTTAGAACACTACTATAGTCACTACAATTCCAACGTCCATCGCGGCGTACATACGCTCAGTTCCGAAGCGACAGACGCTTATGAAGGTGCCAGAGAAAAGATCGCCAAATTTGTTAATGCGGCTTCTTCGCAAGAAATTATTTATACCCGCAATGCTACCGAAGCGATTAACTTAGTCGCCTATAGTTGGGGATTGAGCAATCTGCAACGCGGCGATGAAGTGATTCTCTCGGTGATGGAGCACCACAGCAATCTAATTCCCTGGCAATTAGTCGCTCAAAAAACAGGCGCGCGGCTACAATTCGTGCAGCTTACACCAGAAGAAGAGTTTGATTTCGGACATTACCAGTCACTAGTCAACGAGAAAACTAAACTAGTATCTGTCGTCCATGTTTCTAATACACTGGGCTGTATCAATCCGATTAAAGATATCGTCGGACTCGCACATCAATACGGTGCCAAAGTATTAGTCGATGCTTGCCAAAGTGCCCCACATTTACCTTTAGATGTCCAAGATTTGGATTGCGATTGGTTAGTGGCGTCGGGACATAAAATGTGCGCGCCGACAGGGATTGGATTCTTATATGGTAAATTGAATCTCATGCGATCGATGCCACCATTCTTAGGCGGTGGTGAAATGATTGCCGATGTATTTCTCGAAAATTCTACTTATGCAGATTTACCGCATAAGTTTGAAGCAGGTACGCCTGCAATTGCCGAAGCAATCGCCTTAGGCGCTGCGGTAGATTATTTGACTAATATTGGGATGGACAAAATTCATGCTTATGAAGCAGAATTAACGACCTATTTATTTGAGAAATTAATGCAAATTCCTCAAGTAAAAATCTACGGCCCTAAACCACCCAAAGAACGTGCAGCATTAGCTTCTTTTACTTCTGGTGAAGTGCATCCTCACGATCTTTCGACAATGTTAGATCAAGCCGGAATTGCCATTCGTGCCGGACACCATTGCACCCAACCATTGCACCGCTTTATCAAGGCGCAATCGACAGCTCGTGCGAGTTTATACTTCTACAATACTAAAGCAGAAATCGATAGTTTTATCGCCTCCTTGCAGGAATCGATCGAGTTCTTTGATAGTATTTTTAGTTAAAATAATGCCTGGGCTGAAACCACAAAATAGAAGAGTAGCGATCGTCAATCGTACTCTTCTGTTTCGATCGCAGTAGGAAAGCCGCGATCGTTCATGATTCTGTTAAATAAGTTTTCTATAACTACATCCCACAAGGAGTTGTACTGTAAGATTACTAGGTTTTTGCTACAATCCCAAACAGATACATGATTATCTGTCAATGTATCCAACAAATAGAAATAATATTTAAATTAGATTCTAGTAAGTTTAACTCATCCTCCGAACATCCTTGGATTGGGGCAATCTGACAGATCTGACTAATCATTGACTTAACATCATTTGCAATATTTTCACTGGTATAAGCTAGATCTTCATTCATATCCGAATAACTTGGTTAACGCGATCGATTGTGCCGCAGCCATTTGTCCGTAACAGAAGACGCACGGGATTTCTGGTGGTAAATGTGGGGCAAAATCTGCCATTAAATAAGGACTACCATAGATAATTAATCCCTGTAGTTGTTGACTGGCAATTAATTGTTGAAATAATTGTTTTGCTACCGAAGTGATGCCAAGTCCGCCCGAAAATGGACTGGTACGGATGAAAAGTTGCAGGATGACCGATTCGTCAGGTGCGATCTTAATAGCCGGACTATGGCGATTGATAAGCTGAAGTTGATAGCCGAGTTTGGTGGGAATGGTGACGGCGGGAGTACTCCGGCTGAGAAAAGTACTATCGAGGATTTCTTCTAAGACGACTATATTCTTGCCAGAGCTAGGCTTGAGTGGGAGATTGCCTTGCATGATTAAGGAATCTTGTAATGCGTTCTTGGCAATCGCCATTGATGTTGGTGCGGCAAGAGTTGTTAAAGCCGCAGGTTGACTATTGACAGGCGATTGAGTCAATGTGACACCATCCCAATCTTGAAATAACTTCTGTTTGGCGCGCCAAATCCGCCCCACACTCGCTCTAATTCGCTCCGCACTAATCCGTCCCGACTCTACCGCATTACATACGGCTCGAATTGCAATTTCGGGATCTACAGGCATCAAAATAATATCCGAGCCAGCCGTCACAGACATTACTGGAGCCTCATCCGCGCCATATCGATCGGCAATTGCCCCCATTACCAAGGCGTCGGTACTAATCAACCCTTCAAAGCCCAAATTCTGCCGCAATTCTTCAGTCAAAATTTTGGGTGAGAGCGTCGCGGGTAATTCGGCATCGAGCGCAGGAATTAGTAAATGGGCACTCATCACACTATCTACCCCCGCCTGAATTGCGGCTTTAAATGGGGGCAATTCGATCGAGTTTAATCGCGCGCGATCGTGGGGTATCGTGGGCAACGCCCAGTGCGAATCTACGCCTGTATCCCCGTGACCGGGAAAATGTTTGGCGCAGGTGAGGACGGGATGATCCGCCGCTCCGCGAATGTAGGCAGTAGCTAGTTGACTGACGATATCGGGAGTCTCCCCGAAGGCGCGAATATTAATCACCGGATTGGCGGGGTTATTATTAACATCGACTACCGGAGCCAAAATCCAATTAATGCCGACTGCTAGAGCCTCCTGGGCGGTAATCGCACCCATTTGCCGAGCGTAATCGATCGCTTTGGCTAAGTCTGTCTGCGCGATCGCATTGAGAGCCATTGGCGGTGGAAACCAAGTTGCACCTGTAAATCTTTGCCCGACTCCTTCTTCAATATCGGCGGCAATGAGGAGCGGATAATTCGCCCAGGCTTGCAATTGCTGGATTCTGAGCGTTAATTCGCCAGCATTTCCACCCCAGAATATTACCCCGCCGACACCGAGATCGGCGATCCAATGTTTGAGCGTCGCTCGATCGCGTTCGCCAAATTCGGGATACTGAATCTGATGGTCGAATAAATGGCTGGATGCGCGCACAACCACCATTTGGGCGACTTGTTGGGCGAGGGTGAGGGTGTTTGGGTTGGGGAGTTTCATGGGGGAGTGGGGTTGTTTGATTAGCTGCGGAGATTTACCCCCCGCCTTACGGGCACCCCTGCTTGGTGCGCTGTCTTGTCTCGCTGCCACGATCGGGGAACCGGACGCCTTGCGAGTCGCTAAACCGTCGGCAAACAAAGGCGTGCGCGCATCCGCTCGATCGGGGGGGTTGGGGGTAACACTATCTCCGCCGAAGTCATGTAAGGCGAGCAGTCCATACCATATAGGTTTCAGACTATTCGATCGAGATCGATAATTATGCCCTCAACTTCAGATAATTGTTAAAATATAAGTAATCATCAATTTCCTAAGGTGGATTGCGATCGAGTAGATCTCGACGATCCTGACAAAATGCAAAGACGAACTCTATTATCGGCTGCGTTAGTACCGATCGGTGCGGCAAGCGGACTCTATTTTTTATCATCCCAGACATCCCCCATGGCAAAGACACAAGGCGAATTTGAAATTACCAAAACCGACGAAGAGTGGAAAAAGATCCTGACTCCCGAACAGTTTAAGGTATTACGGCAACACGGTACAGAGCGTGCTGGTACCAGTATTCTCGATAAAGAGTACGGCAAGGGTCAGTTTGTCTGTGCTGGCTGCGATTTACCACTATTTGTCTCCGATACCAAGTTTAACAGCGGCACTGGTTGGCCGAGTTTCAACGATCCGATTCCTGGTGCGATCGAAACTTCAGTTGACAAATCATTCTTTTCTACTCGTACTGAAGTCCATTGTCGTCGCTGCGGCGGACATTTAGGACATGTATTTGAAGATGGCCCCAAACCCACTGGACTCCGTTACTGTATGAACGGCGTCTCCATGAAATTTATTCCTGCTTAACGAAGGCAGTAACTCGGATACGCCTTTGTTTCCCGACGGATAATTGCTAAAAGCGATTGCTGGCGATCGTTAGATATCGCCAGCAATTATCATTTTCAGATCCATGAAGTTATTATAATTTTTCTACCTAATTATTCTCCAATTCTTATAATAAAGATATCGAGCATATTTACTCAACCTGTTGGTAATTACTAAACGCACGCTTCAAGTCGATCGAAATTCGCCAACTAACCATACATCTATAGATGAGGTAAATCATGTCAAAAATTGTTGCAGATTGGATGAATCGCGAGCTGATTACTGTTAAGCCCAGCACGCCGCTAGCGGATGCAGTAAAGCTGTTGGTCGATCGACATATTAGTGGTTTACCTGTAATTGATGATGATGGCAAACTAGTCGGCGTAATTTCTGAAGCCGATCTGATGTGGCGCGAACAAGGTCTAGAACAACCGCCATATATGATATTTTTGGGTGGTGTAATTTACTTCAAAAATCCCCTCACATACGATCGAGATTTACACAAAGCTTTGGGGCAAACAGTTGGCGAAGTAATGACTCCTCACGCGATCTCGATTAGTGCCGATACTACGCTCCCAGAGGCAGCCAGAATCCTGCATGACAAGAAAATTCACCGCTTACCTGTGGTTGATGAAAACGATCGTCCGATCGGCATTATTACCGAAAGTGACATCGTTCGCGCGATCGCGGCTGTATAAATTTAGTAGTATTAACAAGATCGCTAATCGCTAAAAATTGAGGGTAGGGGTAATTAATGAATTACCCCTACCCTGCATTTTTAGAACTATCTCTCAATTCGAGCTTAATTCTCGATCGAATTATTTAGAGAGCGTTTCTGGTTCGTGAAGGACGCCAGCAATAATCATCCATTTATCTGTAACTTTATCTTTTTCTGTGACTTGAATCTTGCGGAGGGTATAGGTAAAACCAAAGTGTTCTATCGCTCAAAGTATCGCAAGTATCGTGGCTTGCGAAGGCTTGAAGCTGACGCTGCAAAGCTGCATCGCGACTATGTAATGGGATCGTTTCGGCGAGAAATTCTGTGAGTTCCTGTCGATGATTTTGAATAAATGTGGGTGTAAATAATAAATCTAAAAGATTGCCACTCATCACGCCACTGATATCTCCAAGCTGACTGCAATTACCACCCGCCATCGTACAGCCGAGAATGAGCTTGTCTAGCTTATCGGGATATTTTAGAGCAAATTGCTGGGCGATCGCACCACCCATACTGACACCAAATACATGCGCTTTTGGAATATGTAATGCGTCTAATAACCCTGCGGCATCATCTGCCATATCTACGATACTATACAGGCGCGGGGATGGGCTGGTGAGTCCAGCATCGCGATTGTCGAAGAGGATAAGTTGATAGTTTTTAGCAAGTAGTTCGGTGAATTTCTTGCCCCAGTCAAGTAGGCTAAAACTCAAACCCATTATCATCAGTAACGGTTCGCCACTACCTTGAATTTGGTAGTTAAGATCGATATCGCCAATGGTAATTTGCGTCACGGCTTTTAATTAATTTTGGGGCGCATGAAGTATTTCAACAATTCGATCGATCGCTTCCAATAATTTGGTGGGAATAATTGCTCCCGCTTTGTAAGCAATGATGGTTTGGGATGCCGTAAATATTCGGTTTGGTCTAATATTACTAGGTTGGTTTAAGCCGCCAATAGTGAAATCATCATCTGAAATCGAGACCGCATATCGATCGGATATAGTCTGGCTAGTAATTTGGCAGAGAATCAGGTCTTCGCCTTGTAAGTCGGCAACAATCAGTGCCGGACGGCGTTTTGTCTGTGTTAAGTCCGAAAATGGAAAAGGAACGATGACAACATCACCTACTACAAATTTTGCCATGCTGCATCTTCTTCAGGTTTGAGCCAATCATTCTTGAGCACCAACTCACTGAGTAACAGAGTTTCAGGAATTTCTCGTTGGTGTTTGACTTTAAGATATTGCAAATACTCCAACACCTCGGACAGGATCGGATCGGAGGTGTTTTCGGTTTCTCTTATAATTTGCTCTCGAATACTCATAAGGACAATTCAAGTTATCGTCGATCTTTAATGTAAATATTTTATCATTTCGTATGGCTCAAACCGCTATCCATCGTGTGGTTGAATCATGATGCCACCAAATAGAGCCTCATCAGCCCAACACTCCACTCCTTCAATGTAGCAAATGTGACTTTCATATTCTGCTTTGGTGTCAGCTACAATCGCTTCAAAACCTCCACCCATTGAAACATTATCAAAATTCAACTTTCTCCCCCGTTGGCGGAGCCTCTCCAGTGGAGAATCGTCACAAGCTTTGTCATAGCAAGCACCACATACGGCGCGTCGATACCTTTCCCAATGAGGGACTGGAGTTGTACAGATTGGGCAAGGATGAAATTGCCGATCGCTCATATCTCAACTTGCAAGGTGGACAAATCGTTAAGGTGCTTTGAAGATTACCAATAATTATAGATCGAGTCAAATTTGAGACTGAAATCGACAAATGCCGGAACTTCCAAAGATATCGTTTTGCCAAGGCTGTTAGGACAGACAGCGATTGTGTCTTGAAAAGGTGCTTTACTTGGGGAAACCCCAAGAACGCACTTTTCGCAAATCGCCGCTTGTGATGCAAAGTCCGCCTACGCGGACTAGATAATTAGTCCGCGTAGGCGGACTTTGCATCATCAGCCGAGACTTTAGTCTCCAGGCTATTCTTATCCAGAACTTCCGTTACATAGGAGCAAAATCCCAGAGTGAGAGTGTGCTAGATTGGACGGCAACTAAAGATGCTAATAGCTCACCACGCGAACTAATTAGGGTATTGTTGGCATTGACTCCGGTACCCTGCGAGATCGTCAGAGTCTCGAAGGTTAGGCCATCTTTCAACCCAAAATAGTCCTTACCAGCCACAAAATTGTAGATCGTGTCGGTACCAGTGCCCGTTCCGATCGCAAACTGATTGCGACCTCTGCCACTGTACAGGGTATCTTGACCGAATCCTCCCTCTAGCACATTGTCACCGTCGCCAGCATAAAGGATATCATTACCAGCACCTCCAAAGAGTGAGTTATTGCCAGCATCTCCGTAAATTATGTCATTACCCGCTTCTCCATATATGTAATCGTCACCAAGTCCGCCCTTGAGCAGATCGGCATCGCTCCCACCGATCAGCAGATCGTTACCAGTACCGCCATTTACGGAGTCATTACCATCTTGAGCATAAAGCTGGTCGTTGCCATCACCACCAAAGATTTGGTCGTCGCCCAATCCACTCTCAACATAGTCATTGCCAGATCCTGCATCGATCGTATCGTTGCCGTTACCTGCATAGAGTTGGTCGTTGCCAGCTCCAGCAAGAAGCTGGTCGTTGCCGAATCCACCATCTAAATAGTCGTCACCAGCTCCAGCATCGAGCAGGTCGTTACCATCTCGACCATAGAGCAGATCGTTACCATCGCTACCAAATAGTTGGTCGTCGCCGAATTCACCATCAAGATTGTCATTACCAGATTCGCCATTGAGAGTATCGTTACCATAGCCACCGTAGGCAAAATCATCTCCCTGACCCGCAAGGAGTCGATCGTCGCCAGTACCGCCATCTAAGTAGTCATTGCCAGCACCGCTGTCCAGTGTGTCATTACCTGTCTGACCGTACAGTTGGTCGTTACCGTCACCACCCAGGAGGTCGTCGTCGCCATCACCACCGTCGAGATAGTCATTACCAGCTTGACCTAAGAGTTTATCGGCAGCTTCACCACCAAGCAGGTAGTCTTCGCCATTGCCGCCGTCGAGGTAATCTCGACCCTCCTGACCGAAGAGTTGGTCGTCGCCATCTCCGCCTTCGAGTCGATCGTCGCCTGCGTTGCCTTCGAGGTAATCATTACCTGTCTGACCGTAGAGTCGATCGCTACCATCTCGACCGTAGATGAAGTCATCAGACTCGCCACCATCGAGGAAGTCCGCACCAGCACCACCATCGAGGATATCGTAGTTTTGCTGACCGTAGAGGCGATCGTTACCTTCATTGCCATTGAGTTGGTCGTTGTCCAACCCGCCATCGAGGTAGTCATCACCAGTGTTGCCGTTCAGGAGGTCGGCACCAGCTTGACCGTAGAGACGATCGTTACCTTCATTGCCATTGAGAAGGTCATCACCCTCACCACCTTCAAGGTAGTCATCACCTACTTGCCCCGACAGGGTATCTTTGCCAGTACCTCCGTAGAGAGCATCATCACCTGCTTGACCATTGAGGAGATCGTCACCAGCTTGACCGTAAAGTTGGTCGTTGCCATCGCCACCATTGAGGATGTCATTACTATCGCCACCATCGAGGAGGTCGTTGCCTTCGTTACCATTGAGGAGGTCGGCACCAGCTTGACCGTAAAGGCGATCGTTACCTTCGTTGCCGTTGAGGAGGTCGTTACCTTCACCACCATCGAGGAGGTCGTTGCCTGTCCCGCCATTGAGGGTATCGGTACCAGCTCGACCGTAGAGTTGGTCGTCCCCGTCGCCGCCACTGAGTAAATCGTTGCCCAAGCCGCCATCGAGGAGGTCATCACCCATCTCGCCAGTCAGGATATCTTCGCCATCTTGACCGTAGAGTCGATCGTCGCCGTAGCCGCCACTGAGCAGGTCATTACCAGATCCACCGTCGAGATCGTCATTGCCAGTGTCACCATTGAGGATGTCATCGCCGCTTTCCCCAAAGAGTCGATCGTTGCCATCGTTGCCAAACAGGAGGTCATTGCCAGCTTCCCCTTTGAGCAGATCCTCGCCATCTCGACCGTAGAGTCGATCGTTGCCATCGCCACCGTAGAGTCGATCGCTATCTGCTCCGCCATCAAGTAAGTCATCGCCAGCTTCACCATAGAGGAGGTCGCTACCACCCAAGCCACTGATGATATTATTCCCACTGTCGCCGATGAGCAGGTCTTCAAATTCCGAACCTTCGAGGTTTTCGATCGCTTGGAGTCGATCGCCTTGTGCATCTCCCGCCCAGCCTGTACCAGTTGTCAGACTGACAGATACGGGTGTTGCGGAGGTGAAGTAGGAAGCCGTATCGTTGCCTTCCCCGCCATCGAGTAGATCGGCATCCGTACCGCCAACGATGAAATCGTTACCGTTCTGACCGAACAGAGAGTCTGCGCCTGCTTCGCCAAAAATAATATCGTCGCCGATTCTGGCGTTAACTATGTCATTACCTGCGCCAGTGTTGATGATGTTGGCTTGGCTATCGCCGACGATTTCATCATTGAAGGCGGAGCCGACGACATTTTCAATGTTATAGATCGCGTCGGTATCGCCAAAACCGTCAAGAGCTTGATTTTGCTCTAAGTTGACGATGACTCGATTTGGATCGCGGCGGTAGCTGACAGTATCACTGTCTTGGCTGGCGTAAATATAACTGCCTTCTTGACTGCTGTAACCAGTATAAGTGTAACGATTGCCATCATAACTGAGATAATTGCTGCCCTCACCGCCGGATGCTGAGGTTCGTCTGGGACTATAGTAATTGGGAGCAGAGTCTTCGCCGCCGTCAAGGTAGTCATTGCCAGCATTACCAACTAATAAGTCGTCTCCAGTTAAGCCTTCGATACGGTTGTCTAGGTTGTTGCCAATCAGCACGTCATCAAACCCAGAACCGATGATATTTTCTAGATTGCGGAGCGTATCTACAGTACCAAAACCATCTTGAGCTGTACCAGCAGCGATCGTAAAGTTGGGTTCGGCGTCGGTAGGGATGGGAGTGGTGGTAACGATGCTGGTATGAACGAAGCCGCCAGGATTTTGGTAGTTTAGTGCTTCATCAATATTGACGACTACACCACGGGGAGAGTTGTTGTAGCTGACAGTATCGATTTCAGTACCACCGTCAATAAAGTCATTACCTGCTTCTCCGAGTAGTAGGTCATCGCCGCTTTCCCCAAACAGTCGATCGGTACCAGTACCACCCACTAACTGGTCATCGCCAGCCTTGCCATAGAGAATGTCATCGCCGTCTTCACCGAAGAGTTTATCATTTCCAAATAACTCGCTGTCATCGGAGTCACCGTAGAGCGTATCGTTTCCAGTCCCACCGTAAAGAGAATCAGAATCGTCTCCACCTTGCAGAGTATCGCTTCCAGCTTCTCCAAAAAGTATATCTTGTTGAGAGCCACCGTACAGTTCATCGTTGCCTTCACCACCTGAAAGTATGTCTTCCCCAGCATCGCCATAGAGAACGTCATCACCGTCTTCACCAAAGAGTCGATCGTTTCCCTTACCACCCTTGAGAGTGTCATTGTCTATACCACCGTAAAGTTGGTCGTTACCAGCACCACCGTCAAGGATGTCATTGCCTTGCCCACCTTCAAGAATGTCTTCACCAGGATCGTCCAAAATTTGTTGCTCTGTGAAAACTGGATTCTTATTTGCATCAAAAACCTGACGACCGCTTTCATCAAGAACTGGCTCAGATAAAATCTGAGAACCTCCAAACAGAGTATCATCACCCTCTCCACCTTTTAAAATATCATCGCCTTCTCCACCATCTAACAAATCATTTCCACTGTTTCCAACTAACGTGTCGCGTCCGGCCTCACCAGCTAGTACATCATTACCAATACCACCATCGAGATAATCATCTCCTTCACCGCCAATCAGAAAATCTCTGCCGCCAATTAATAGGTTATTAACATCATCTCCATACAAAGTATCAGAACCTTCTCCGCCAAAGAGTTGATCGTTGTTATCCCCTCCATATAAGGTGTCATTACCTTTTCCACCCTGTAGCCTATCGTCGTTTTCATTGCCAAACAGGGCATCATTATTGTCGCCACCATCAACTAAGTCATTACCTTGATTACCGTACAAGGTGTCATTACCACTGCCACCATATATGCGATCGTTTTCACTATCTCCAGAAATAATGTCATCACCACCGCGACCATCAAGTAAATCTTCGCCCTCACCACCGAAGAGTATATCGTTGCGCGATCCTCCTACAAGTATGTCATTTCCTTTTCCACCCCGTAGTTCAGCGGCAACACTAACCTCTACATAAGACTTATCGTTGGCTGTGCTGACAAGTGAAATAAGATCGTTACCTTCACCTGCATCAGCGACGATCTTGGTAACATTGGGGAAAGATTGCTGATATCCAAATGCGGAAATAATAACATTAGGTGTAACGTTGAACGTTTCGTCAATTTCTTTCTGGCTAACGTTTCTTTGGCTAGCACGAGTTCCAATGTTTAGAATCAATTCACCATTGGCAAAATTTGCTAGGTTCGGGTCTATTTGCTGTGTTCCACCGCCGCCGCTGCTTTCTCCAAAATTAAATAAATCAACCGTCGCAAGGACCTTTTCATTGCGCTCGTAGATTTCTTCGAGTTTACCCTCAGTGACTAAACTTACAAAAGCCTTAGCCAGTTTGGCAGGCTTATAGGTAATGTATTCGGCATAAATGCTTGCTCCTGCGTAAACTTTCCCCTGTGCGTCAAATGAGAAGTTATTAAGGAGATCTTTAAGCTCGGAGAACCTTACTTTCGGATCTCTTTCAGGCAGATAAAAGTCTGCATTTCCTTTAATAAAAATGTTGCCCCCAGCTTTAGCAACTAAAACATTTGCCTCGGCTCCTCCCTCTATTTTTGCATCTAACTTAAACAGAGGCTTACTACCATCAACATAGAATCCTGACAGGGGAGCGTTATTTCCTAGACCAAATGCATCATAGCCAAACGTTAGCCCAGAACTTGAAAGGTTCCCATCAACATTAATATAAGGAATAATTGGAACAACAACAATAACAAAACCAGGCGGGAAATCTTGCCTTTTATTAAAATTTACATTAAATCCAGGTAGTTGGAATTTTAGGAGATTAGTGCTTTCTTCTCCTACTAGCAGATTGAACAGATTGTTTGCATCCTCCAACGCCTCAAACGTGAAACCGCCTGTCGGTAAACTGATTCCTTGGGCAGCAATTAGATCGCTTGGCTTACCTACTACAAGAGGGTTTGCAGTTTTGCCGTTGGCATCTAGACTGAATTCTCCAAGAGGGATATATAAGCCCTGTAAGTTTTTATTTGGTTGCTTGACAGTTTTGACAACTTGGTCAAAAGCATCGATCGTTGCTGATAATATTTTTACTTCATTTACCGAAGTAACTAGTCCCAGAATGTCTAAAAAATTAAGACTAATTCCAATCTCATTAAAGCCTGGTATGGGGGCTTCAATGACATCAAAAATAGCGTTAAAAGGTTTAATGATCTTATCGATTGTATCTACAACTGGGTCTAGAAGATCACCAAAGAAAGAACCTAGATCTAGCTGCACGTTTTTAAACGCAATGCTGGGGAATACGGTAGGGTTAACTAGTGACAAGCTCAAGTTAAAGTCTGACTTCAATGTTGGTAGCCCGCCGCCGTTATTGAAGTCAGTTATCAACGGTAGGTTGAAGTTCAGCGTATTCCCAATAACATAATCAGCATTACCTAAATTATTACCTAAAGCACTCTCCAGTACACCTTCAATAAGTTTGGCATCAGAGGATTCTCCCAGCTTACCAAGCTCAAGCTCCGCTGCGTCAAGTGCTTTTATGAGCGGTTGGTACTTATCATCGAGTGTTGTTTCGATCTTCTTTAAAAAATCCTCTGTTTTATCCAGTCCGATTTTGATATCGTTAGCAGTTGCCATAATGTCTCTTTCTATTTATGTAAATTGCAATTTTATTGATAAATCGATTCGATGGAAACCTGATTAAATCTTACTGCCCAAATATAAACTCAACTCGATCGATCTGTCAGTAAGAAAAAGTAACTGAAAGTGACCAATATTTTTTGCAGACTGTATAGTAATGTAAATCGATCGAACATCCGCTGTATCGGTTAGATCGGTCGTACTTCGATCGGGGAGTAAATAATTTCGGGGAATGATAATTAAGTAGATTTAATCACTACTGCCGATTTAAGTCGAACACGTTCTTGCACTTTGAACACGTTCTTGCTAAATCTTGCGAAACTGATTGGGTGAAACCCCTATGAGTCGGCGGAAGTGCTTGGCAAAATGACTGGGATTGGCAAAACCACAGTCATTTGCAATATCGAGCATCGTGCCTTCTTTCTGCTTGAGTAATTGCTTCGCTCGCTCGACTCGCTGCTGAATCAAGTAGGCATGAGGAGTCATTCCCGTCGATCGCTTAAATAATCGACAAAAGTAGTACTGGCTGATTCCTAGTTCATCTGAAATTGCTGCTAATGATACATTCTCGCTCAGGTGAACATTCATATATTCCAGGGCTTGCTTCAGTTTGTACCTGCATAAGCCATCTTCATACTCTGGTAGAACATACTTGCGCGTTGAGTATTTTCTCAAAAAATGCGCCGCTAGAGCTGTTGCCATTGACTCTGCATAGAAGCAACTATTCGTTGCATCGGTTTCTAATACTGTCTTCAGAGCTAAGACAATCTGACAAACTAACGGATCGGTGACTGATAGCGATAACTTCAGTTCAACTTGCTCTGGATTGGCGGACTCATAAGCCGCATGAGTTAGAAATATCGGATCGAGATAGCAATGAGTCGTGTCTGCTGCGTGATTCGTCCGCACTCTGAGCGATGTATGAGCAGGCAGTATTTCAATGTACCCAATTTCATTTGGATCGTGCTGAAACAGATGCCGCTTTCCGTTAGCAACCATTTCCACTTCTGTGGGCTGTTTCCAAGATGGCACAGAGATGAAGTGCTGAAGATTCGTTGTTTCGGGAATTTCGATTGCAGGTAGTTGATAGTGTGCGATCTGAATATTTTTCCATCCTGCTTGTTGACTGGAATGAATGCGTGGACGTGGAATAAACGTTGAAGTTGAATCTGGTTGAAAATAATCGATCGCTAAGATTTTTCCGGCTGACATTACGATCCGTCCTTACTGGACTGGTGCGAAGATTGCTGTGCTAGTCAATTAACTCGATCGGAGAGAGTCAGAATTTACGCTGTATGACGATCGATTCTCCTCTAGTATTATCCACCCAATCTTTACATATTCTCCAGACGGGAAATGTAAATTTTGTTGCAGCAGATAAATCTCACTGATTAAATATAATCTCAACCCGATCGAGTTGTCAGTAAGAAAAAGTAACTAAAAGTGACTAATATTTTTCCCAGGCTGTAAAGTAATATGAAGCGATCGAATATCAGGCGTATGGGTTCGATCGATCGAGCAGTGTCATCGATCGCGAATCTCGATCTACTGTCTAGATTCACTCGATCGAGATCCCAATCTCACAAGATTAAATTATCCAGTTGGCGATCGATCTCCAGTCTAGAAACAAAACATAGTGCGGCACAAGATCCCCGACTTCTCAACAGAAGTCGGGGATCTGAATTAACTAGTGGCGATCGAATTATCCGATCGATCGAGCAGTGTCATCGATCGCGAATCTTGCTCTACTATCTAGATTCACTCGATCGAGATCCCAATCTCACAAAATTAAATTATCCAGTTGGCGATCGATCTCCAGTCTAGAAACAGGATGTAGATTCGATCGTTGGCGTAGCCTACCGGAGGTAATCGCGTATACTGAGCAGATCAACAGCAGTTGAATATGTCTCAATTCCCCCACGATGAATTCGCGAAAAACTTATTTGAATTACTACTCACACCCTTTGGTGCCGTAGAGATCGAACGCGGCGTACAACCAGAAGCCAAAGCTGTAGATATCTACTTTCAACCATCTCAACCCATCCCAACCGAACACAATCTCGGCCTGCTCGCTCGCTGTATTACGCAACCCGCAATCTTTGAACCATTCCGCAATCCGGTGGGTGTGGGCGAGATTCAGATGTGGATCGCCAAATTGTTTGAGATTCTACAAGAATTAACCAGAGAACGGAAACGACTCAAACAGCCAGATCTCGCCGAAGTCAAACCGCACTTATGGATTCTCACTCCGACATTAGCAGCTCCAACTTTAACTGGATTTGGGTCGGTAAATCGGGTAGAAACGTGGGGACAGGGCGTATATTTATTACCCACTCATTTCCAGACAGGGATTATTGTCATTCATCAGTTACCCCGCACGCCTGAGACATTGTGGTTTCGGTTGATGGGGAAGGGAACGGTACAGGAAAATGCCATTGGTGAAGTCGCCGATTTACCAGCAAATAGTCCTTACAAAGGTAATGCCTTAGATTTATTTTTATCGCTTAAACTAGAACTAGAGTCGAAACAAAGTATCGAGCCAGAGGAGCGAAATTTAGCCATGAGACTATCTGCACTATATATCGAGAAGATTCAGGAGGCTCAACAAATTGGTCGTCAGGAGGGTCGCACAGAAGGTGAACGGGAATTAGTGATGGTGCTGCTTACAGAAAAGCTCGGTAATGTGTCTGCTCGATTGAGTGAAGAGATTGCAATGTTATCTGTGGATAAGTTGCAAGAGCTGGCTAAGGCTTTGTTGTGTTTTAGTTCGATAGCAGATTTGACCCAATGGCTGACAAATAATCGGTAGCTAAATGGTAGGGTACCAAATCCCCGACTTCTCCGAGAAGTCGGGAATTTGGCGTTCAAATTTAGCGGATATCGATTGAGGATTTAAACTAGAGGTTATGTCTGAAACCTAGCTGGTGGGCAGTGCCCACCCTCCAAAACTGTTGAAATCCCTTGGCAACGAGGGAATCTATTGAAACAGCCTAACGATCTGGCTCTTGACATCCGATAATACATAGACTAGATTGAGAATAACTACCAAGTTTGTCAGCGAGTTTGTCATGTAGTCCTCCGCCTCTCCACATTTAACCAGTAATTAATATTTCTCAGCGGCGATATTCCGCCTCAGCCATAGTTTTCATGGCAGATATTTAGGTGCGTTCCAAATCCCGACTCAGAATCTTAATTACGACTTATAAGTTACGACTGATATTGTTGCCTTGAGAGGGGAACTGCAAAATGCTGATGCAAAAATATCCAAGAACCCCACATATTGCGGGTTCCAGGCAACAGCCTGGGGATGAAGATTTAGATAGCGTACCATTTAGCGCGATCGCCAATGAGTACGTAGTAATAGAGGAGAAAGTCGATGGTGCTAATGCTGCAATTAGTTTCGATGCCAACGGACAATTACTATTGCAAAGTCGCGGACACTATTTAACTGGTGGCCCTCGCGAACGCCATTTTAATTTATTCAAACAGTGGGCACACAGTCATTATGCCGCACTGTGGGATGTGTTGGGCGATCGATATATTTTGTATGGTGAATGGCTGTATGCCAAACATACGGTATTTTACGATAAATTACCGCACTATTTCTTAGAATACGATTTATTGGATCGAACTTCTGGACAATTTCTCAGCACGGCGGCGCGGCGAGAGTTATTGACAGGATTGGCGGTAGCTTCGGTACCCGTATTGCTAGAGGGAAAATTAACATCTCACAAGCAATTAGTCGGTTTATTACAACACTCCCATTTTATTAGTTCCGAGCATATCGATAGGTTGCGAGAGCTTTGTGTCGAGCAAGGTTTGAATGCAGATCTGGCAATTCAACAAACTAATCACAGTGCGTTGATGGAAGGTTTGTATATCAAGGTGGAGACACCGGAGTTGACTATTGCTCGATATAAGTATGTCCGAGCAGACTTTTTAACGACTATTTTACACTCGGAGACTCACTGGTTAAATCGTCCGATTATTCCTAATCAATTACAGACTGGTGTCGATTTATTTGGCATTAATTAACAATCGGTAATTTCAGAGCGTTAATATCGATATTCGGGCACGATCTATGACTGGTGGGCAATGCCCACCCTGATTTTCAGTATTTTATTCCTAATTGATGATGGAAGAATTTAATGAAACATACATCGCAATAACTTTGGGTAGAATTTGGTGCGAAGAATTGGAAGATATTATCGGTTTTGATGCTCTCATTCCCCATGATGGATATGAAATTATCTCAGATGCCGCGCCTGGAAATTGGATAGCTTATGTGATGAGTAAAGATATCGATCGAGATTTTAATAAAATTTCAAAATTGGCAGCCGATTTTTATGAAGTCGATAGCCTACCAGTAGAGATATTTGCAAGGATCGTCGAACGGGTTAAATACGAATATCAAGAACATCCACGAATGAATCAAGATTGAGAAAAAGCTATGAAGAATATAGCGATCGAACAAAATACCTATTGGATATTTCCGTATTGTCCGACACCGACAGCTTTACAAATAAATTGGACAGAAATTCTAGCAAAGTTTCCATCCTTACAGCCTCTAGCTAACTGCGAACAAAACCCGATTTATCATGCAGAAGGAAATGTCTGGATTCACACCCAAATGGTATGTGAAGCCTTAATTTCTTTACCCGCTTGGCAAGCGATGGATGTGACAGATCGATCGATCTTATTTGCGGCGGCGTTATTTCATGACATTGCCAAACCAATGGCAACCCAAGTAAATGAAGATGGACATATTACCGCTAAGGGACATGTGAATTTGGGCGCGCGGATGGTACGGCAGATTTTACAAGATTTGCAGACACCATTTGCAATTCGGGAGGCGATTGTGGCGATCGTTAAATATGAAAGTTTGCCATTATGGTTTTGGGATAAACCCAATCCATTACGATCGATTATTAAAGTCAGTCAATTAGTGCGTTGCGATTGGTTGGCATTAATGGCTGAGGCAGATGTAAAGGGGAGAATTTGTGCGGACAAACAGAATTTATTAGATGCGATCGAGTTGTTTAAAGAATTCTGTCAAGAGCATAATTGTTTCGATCGAGCTTATCCATTTGCATCGGCGCATAGTCGGTTTGTTTACTTCCATAAAGAAGATGCAGATCCAAATTATGCCGCTTTTGACGATACTCGCTTGGAAGTAATTCTCATGTGTGGGTTACCAGGTACGGGGAAAGATTATTGGATCGATCGTCATCATCCAGATTTACCAGTTGTATCGCTCGACAAATTGCGGATCGAAATGGGGATCTTACCCACAGACGAGCAAGGCGCGATCGTCAATGCGGGGCGAGATTTGGCGAAGGGATATCTGCAATCTGAGACGCCATTTATCTGGAATGCGACTAATATCGTCAAACCGATTCGATCGGGCTTAATTCGGCTATTTGCTGGGTATGGTGCGCGAATTCGGATCGTCTATCTAGAAGTACCGATCGATCGAGTCTTACGGCAAAATCGCGATCGCAAGGCGCAAGTTCCTAATGCTGTCATTCATCGTTTTCGCGATCGATTAGAAATTCCCGATATTACGGAATGCCATCAATTAGATTGTTTCGTCGATGTTTAATTTTTATTGTTAACCGTAAACCCTAGAAATCCCCCTAAATCCCCCTTAAAAAGGGGGACTAAGAATCCGGCTCCCCCTTTCTAAGGGGGTGGGCAGGGTGGTTTCATACACCGAAAGAAAAATCTTTCAGTTCACTTCAGTGAACTTTGGCTGTTAGCCCGAACTTCAGTTCAGGGCGGTTAAGGACTAAGCAAATCGGTGTTTGCATTTTCCTTTTCTTGTATGAAACCACCCTGCCTTTCTAAGGGGGTGGGGGGATTCAGATCTATGACACAAACAAAACTCTTCTTTTTAACTTTTCACTAAAACTCATGTCAAAACAAAAGATTGAAAAACAAAAAATGGCGATGATTACGGAGGTGTATAACCGGATTATCTGGGATGCGAACCTCAATCGTAATATGTTTATCGCTGGATTTCACGAGCGGATCTCTGACACTATTCGCGAGAAGCCATTGGCGCAGTGGGATGATAATAGCGATATTCCTTGGCATCGAGTTCGTTATATTCGGTGCAATGAGACGATCGTTTGGGATCGAGAAAATCGGATCGATTTAATTTCGACTAATAATTTACCGGAAATTGCCTGGAAATCTGAAGTTGCCGGATCTAATCGAGCAGATCTTGCTGCTTTAATTGCTAACAATCAGGTTGAGTTTCAGCCGCGAGATATTTATACATACGATCGCGATGGCTGGAATGTATTTACAGGTGCAGTCAAATCAGTAGCTTTAGATAATACGCTGACGATCGTTAGTTATAATATTTTATCCAATCTCCACGACGCGGATAAAATTCATACAAATAAACGATTGCCAGTTATTTTGAGCGAATTAGCAAAAACTAATGCCGATATTATTGCCTTGCAAGAAGTAACGCCAGAATCGCTAGCTTTTATATTGGCGACAGATTGGGTAAAAGATTATTTTGTCTCTGAGGCTCCTAATGGTAATAATGTCAAACCATATGGCAATTTAATTATGTCTCGGTGGGCATTTAATCTCGTACAGCATCAATTTTCTGGACACAAACGGGTATTAGTGGGTAGCTGGAATATTAACGACCGAGCAGTACATTTAGCTAACGTTCATCTTACTAGCGATCGCGGCGATAATGCTCTCCAAAAACGGACTCAACAATTAGCGACAGTTATCGGATATCTCCAAAAACAAGCTGGCGATCGATTTATTGTTGGCGATTTTAATACGCGAGGTAATCAGCAAGATGAAATTATTAAATATGGTAATTTTATTGATGTCTGGCAAAATTTATATCCAGATCGAGATGGCTATACCTTCGATCCGACTGCTAATTCTTTGGCGATGTTAATGAGCCTAGAAGGGAAACCCGCACGGCTCGATCGAATCTTATGGTGTCCCGATTTAGAATCTAATTATCAACCTCAAGCGATGGATTTATTCGGCTGTAAATCTTTCGTAAGTGATGATGTACAGCTTTATCCTTCCGATCATTTCTGCGTCTGTGGGGTTTTTAAAATCTCTCCAGCTACGACGGCGCAGAATTCGCCCGATCGCATCGATCTTACCGCGATCGCGCCAGTATATGAGAGTATCCTGGCCATTATCCCACCTGAAGATTTATTCCCGTCGATTCAAGCGATTCGCCAACAGTACGATCCTGGATTTTTCAATATCGTACCGCATATTACCTTGCTCTATGGCTTTTTACCCGATCGATATTTTGAGGAAGTAGTCGATTTAATTGCACCTATCCTTGCCAAGATCGAGCCATTTACAGTGACATTAGCCGACTTTGAGATCTTCACCCATCATAAAAGTTCTACCGCATATTTGCGCCCGATTGTGAAACCAGAAGGTGCATTGCACGAGTTGCAAGCGGCTTTGTATCGATTATTTCCTCAATGTTACGAGCAAAGTACCAAAACTAGTGCGGGATTCAATCCGCATTTAAGTGTCGGACAATTTGCCAATTCGAGCGAAGCAATGGCAAAATTACCCCAATGGCATCCGATTAAATTTACTGTCGATGCTGTTTCCTTACTCAGCCGTACTCGTGACAAACCTTGCGTTGTCAAACATATAGTTGGCGTGGGTAAATTGCGCCCTAAAGCTATCGAAAATAGCGAATTAATCGAACTAATTACTGAGATCGAACCAGTATTAACAGATGCACAACAATCGCACCGCGATACTGTTGTTGCAGTAGTCAAACAAGCCTGCACTGAATGCTTGGGATTTGCAGCATCGCTGCATTTATTAGGTTCCGCGCGACTGGGAGTAGCGAGTTCGACTAGTGATTTAGATGTCGTTTGTTTGATTCCCGATTATCTGACAGGCGAAAGCTTTTTAACCAGAGTAGCCGACTGTCTGCAAGGATTGTGCGATTCTCCAGAGGAGAGGCTTTGCCAACGATCGCAAGTCGTATTGGATGCTAAATATCCAGTCTTACGGTTAGAGATCGAAGGAATTTCGCTGGATTTACTATATACCCAAGTAGCAGTCAGCGATGGCTGGGAAACTCGGAATATTCGCGATCTTCGATCGCAAATCAAAGATACCAAATCGATTGTCGGTTGCTGGGAAGCAGATCTCATCGTAGATTTAGTCAAGCAGCAACTCCGCCTAGAACGGTTTCAGATGCTCTTAAAAGCTGTCCGAAGTTGGGCGAAAGTTCGCGGGCTATATGGCAATTCCTGGGGCTTTCTAGGTGGATTCTCTTGGTCTTTACTATGTGCTTATACCTGCATCGACTACCGAGGTCCAGACAAATCTCTAGCAGCATTATTAGCTAACTTTTTTCAGATATTGAGCCAACACAATTGGCGTCAAACAATTGCTTTAACCGAGCTGGGCAAGCAACATCAAGTCAAATTACCACAGGATTTATTGCCAATTATCTCTTCGATCGAACCTTGTAAAAATACCGCTCGCAATATTACCCGTTCTACCGCGAAAATTTTGCGTGATGAGTTTGCCAGAGCTGCGGAAATTTCTACTAATATTTTAGTAGGTAAAGATGCGTGGACATCTTTATACGAACCGATCGACCTCACGATCGGCACGAATGCCTTATTATCGATTGAGATTTTAGATACAGACGAACAGTGCAGACAAAAATGTAGCGATTTACTGGAAAGTACCATCATTGGTTTAACGATTCAACTCGAACAACTCGATGTTTTTGTGCGTCCCAATCCGCAGATTAGCACGAGCGAAAGTAAGAGCATTTTTACGCTATTTTTGCAACTACGCCTTGACTGTGAAACTCAGACAATTGCTAAATTAGTTAATGACTTTATCGGTCAGTTAAATGGAGTTAGCAATACTACCAAACTAGATTTATCGATCGCACGCAATTGTAAAAATCTGAAACCGATCGATCCCCATGTCGTCCTAAACCAACTCAGGAGTGATAGAATCGAGGTAAAGAGCGATAATAAATAATCGATCGCGTTGGCGTAGGCTCTGGAGAAAGAGAATCGACAATTAAGATCGGGTCTAATTTTCAATCCCTATTAATAATATGTCCCAATCTATTGACACACTAGTTAACTCGGAGAATAAAGGCGATCGAATTACCGCATTAAATATGCTCCGAGAAATCGAACCAGCCATCGCCTTCGGCTATATCAAACAATTGGTGACAGATAGTAACACCAGAGTCAGATATGCCGCCGTGAGCCAATTAGCCAGCATCGGCTCCCAAGATCTGAATCAAAGTTTAACTATTCTACGCGATCGATTGGTCAACGATACCGAACCCGACGTCCAAGCCGCCGCAGCTGATGCCATCGGCGCGCTCAAACTTACAGACGCCTTTGACGATTTACAAAATCTTTACCAGAGTACGCCGGAGTGGTTAGTGCAGTTTAGCATTGTCGCTGCTTTAGGTGAATTAGGCGATCCGCGCGGTTTACAATTATTACAAACTGCCTTAACCAACGAAACTAGTTTGGTGCAAACTGCGGCAATTGGCTCGATTGGCGAATTAGGCGATCCCAATGGGGTCGAGAGTATTACCCCATTCGTCACCAGCCCCGATTGGCAAATCCGCTATCAACTCGCACGCGCGCTCCGCAATCTTGGCGGCGCATCAGCCGCTCAAAGTCTGGCGATCCTCGCCACTGACGAGGTGGAGCAAGTCGCGCAAGAAGCGCGGGGTTAATTCTAATTACTGCGCTGGATCTTTACCCCACCCCAGCCCTCCCCTTATAGAACTCATTTGAGATCTTTTGAAATCCTAGTGGTGGAGGGTGGGTTTTGTTTGAGATCGAACATTAATATCGACATTAGATTGAATAGACCCACCCCTACGGTCGATCTCTAAAATCTATTATGCGTGGAGTTGTGGATCGGTAGGGGCGCGTTTATGCTTGCCTCTACCGATTGTACTATTCGATACCGCCCAAAACCCGCCCTCCCCCACCAGCAAATCTCAAACGGTTTTTAAAAATAGAATTGCGAGGGTAAATAAATCTAAACTCATCCAATCTACTGGTGTAAGTTGAATTTACAATGGTAATTCTGACTCGGACTCTAGATTTTCGATCGATTGAATGCCGCGCGGATCGCCAAGTTTGAGTAGAGCAGCTTTGGCATCATCTCTCACCCCCAGATCTGCATCTTCTTCTAATACTTGAATCAGGGCATCGATCGCCGTAGCATACACCACATTCGAGGGTAACTCGCGACACAATCGACCCAAAGACCACGCACAATTACTCCGCACTGCGGCTAAAGGGTCGTTAATTAAAGCTTCAATAATCGGGGGAATCGTCGCGATTACTGCCTCATAACTGAGATCTGCGGCTTGTCCGAGCGCGCTAGCCGCCCACAACCTCACAGCCGAAATCTCTACCTTCAAAGAGCGTAGCAGGGGCTTGAGAGCGCGAATATCGCGACAGTTGCCTAAAGCCCAGACAATGCCCTTACGGACGTAACCATTCCAATCTCGATCGAGTTGAGAAATTAGCGGTTCGACAGCATCGGGGCTGGGATTGCGTCCTAACCCATAGGTAGCAGCAACTCTCACCAATGGGCAAGGATCGGCAAGCAAATCGATTAAATGTGGAATCGCTCTAGGCTCTTGAATCTCACAGAAAGCTCGCGCCGCCAACATTCGCTGAGCGGGAACTGCATGGGTAAGCAATCGCAACATTGCCTCTGGATCTGGCTGGAGCGGCTCTGGATTGGCATCTAATACTGCCAAAGTGTCTAGATTGTCCTCTAGACTATCTAGATCGACATCATCCTCTAGGAAGTTCGGATCTGCTTCGTAAACCATAATAAATACTCTAGCCTATGCCCATCACCAAAATCTAGTCCGAAGCTGTTATCTATCTACCTCGATCGCGACAGTTGAGGATCTATTGGCTGACAGTATTGAAGATCGAGCTATTATTGACTATCGATCGCATTATAGCAAAGTCAATGCAGCCAAAGCGATCGGCGATAACCGATTGGGTTTTTGATATTTAAGACTTGGGTCGTTGGTCGATCGAGATCGACCCTCAAAATGTTAGGGTAGCATCAAGATATTGCCCCTACCCTAACATTTTTCATTTGCGATTAGTTGGGATCGACAGCAGACTTGAGTTTGAGCTGAAGATCGGTGCCTTTTTTCAACACTACCTCGCCACCGGGACTCGATAGGACAAACGCCGTCGCGGCAGCAGCACCTGCGAGTTTACCATGTTTGAATTTAGTCTTATCGCCGATAAAGTTACCCGCGATCGTGCCACCTAAAATAATTCCGGCATTTTTGATAAATTGTCCTTTAGTTTTAGTTTCAACTTTGGTATTTACTAATGCTGCATCGATCGGCAAAAGATCGCCATTTTTAAGTTTGAGCTGGTCGAAAGCTAAATTCATTTGAGCTTTCTTACCTTTAGTCGCTTTAGTAACCTTTTCTAAATGTCCTTCGATCGTGGCATCTTTCAAGGCTGGATATTTACCGACAGAACCATTTTTAACTTTAATTACAAATCGATCGTTATCGCGATTTTTACCACTAGATAGTTCTTGTTGCAAATCGGTATCGATCGTAATTCCGGCTGGAATCACCGCCAAAGCACCAGCAGTTGCTGGTTTGTTAGTAGCGGGCGCAACAGTAGTTGCTGATTTTGTAGCAGTCATCGCACCAGTCGGAGCCGATTTAACTGTATCTACAGGCTTGTCAGCAACATTTTTACTGCAACTAGCTAAACTACCTAAAGATAGTGTTAACACTAATAACGAAACAGATTGTTTTAACATGATTTTAGACTCCACACTTTATACCACATCAAAAGTGAATGCGATTCACTGAGTCTAACATTTTGCCATCGATTAAACCATTGGCTATTTGTATGGAAACCTCTACTATCTACCTATACCTCGATCGCTAAATTTATACGTTTAGCTATTTAATTTTCGATATTTTACTTAAGTTAGGAGGGGGGAGCGGGGAGCGGGGGAGAGGAGGAGACAAGGGGACTGGGAGTGTCTTATTCTCAATCTGCAATCCACAATCCGCAATCGATCTACCCGCTCTTGCCTATCCACTATCCACTATCCACTCATCCACCCATCCACCCTTTACCGAAAAGTTGCTCCAGAGTACTCGCAACTGACTTTGCCGATAATTTCGCGACCCAGCCATGCCGTATTATGGGAGAGTGACTTGAGACTGGTTTTAGTCACCGTCCAAGCTGCTTGTGGATCGAAGAGGATGAATTGAGTGGGTGGGAACTGATGCAGACACTGAGCTGGATTGATACTTAGTGCCGTCCATAACTCGCGTGCCGATAACGTACCCGGAACTACTAGCTGTTGCCACAGTATCGGTAAGGCCAATTGTAACCCGATCGCCCCGGGTGGAGCTTCGCCAAAGGCTACGGTTTTTTCCTCGTAAGTATAGGCATGATGGTCGATGGCGATCGCGTCGATCGCCCCAGTTTTTATCCCCTCAATTAGGGCTAAACGGTCGTCAGCAGTGCCTAAAGGTGGATCGAGTTTAAAATTGGGGTTATATGTGGCAACATCGCTGGTATCGGCTAGCAGATGCAACCAGGTGGTGCTAGCGGTAATCGGGACGCCGCGCTGTTTGGCGGCGGCGACGATCTCGACGCCACGACGGGTCGAAATTCGCATTAGATGTACGGGGGTGCCAATATCGGCGATAATTTCGATCGTTGCTGCAAGGGCTGCGGTTTCACTACTGACGGGATCGACGGGCAAACCGTATCTGAGTGCAGCTACGCCCGCTCTGGCGACGCCATTACCGCGTAATTGACGATCGAGGGCGTACAATCCGATCGGGCGGTGGCAGGGTTGGAGATATTCGAGCAGGCGGCGGACGAGCGCGGGATTGGCAATGGCGTGTCCATCGGCCCAACCTGTAATATTAGTAGTCGCTAATTCGGCCAATTCTGTCATTGTTTTACCCTCTACGCCCTCAGTGAGCGCGCCCCAATAAGCGAGTTGGGGACAATTGGGAATGCGATCGGCGACTTGACGGTATTCTCGATCGAGACTGATAATACTGCTAGATCGATCGAGTGCGGGTAAAGTATCGGGGAGAATATTGACCGAGACAAAACCGCCCGCTTGGGCAGATGCGAGCAAAGAGGCGAGCGATTCGCGTTCTTCATGTCCTGGCGTACCGCTGTGGCTGTATAAGTCTACCAAGCCTGGGGCGAGGAGCAGGTGTTCGGCACGAGTAATATTTAGATCGTTAGGAAGTTGAGTGGTGGTGACAACTTCCTGCATAATCCCATCGATAACTAGAATATCGGCCACTCGTTCGTCCAGCCGTGCCGCAGATCCTGACGATGGCGGGGAGCTGCTGTCCTCGCTGACACTAGTAGGCGCGAAGATTCTAATCTGTTGAAATAATTGATTCATTACGATCCTACTACAATGCACCAGCAGCAGTTCGATCGAGAATGCCGCCTGAGAGATAACTGGTAAGATTGAGAGCTTGAATTACGGGTTGACCCTCTATGCCCTCTGGATAATCGATGACCGTAACCGCACCATTCCCTTGCTTGATCTTCCAGATATCGGCTAAACCGAGTCCCAGCAGATAACACAGTAACACCTTGTTGGTCGCATCGTGAGCGACGACGATGCCAGTTTGGGATTGGTTACCCACCTGCGCGAGAATTTGTTGCCATGCTGCCGTTGCCCGATTCCAGACGTCCTGGAGATTTTCACCTTCAGGCATTTGCACGGATTCGGGGTGAGTGTGCCACCGTTCGAGTTCGCCGGGATATGCTGCCTTAATTTCGGCTTCATATTTGCCTTCCCAGAGTCCGTGTCCGATCTCGCGCAAATTTGCATCCTCAACCAAGGTAATGTTGCGATCTTGAAGGATAATTTGGGCGGTTTCTTTCGGACGTAACATCGAACTGGTGAATCCAAAGTCGATGTGGATGGTTTTTAAAAATTCAGCGGCTAGACTGGCTTGTTTGCGTCCGAATTCGTTGAGCGGCACATCGATTTGGCCTTGAAATTTGCCAGCTCGATTCCAATCGGTTTCGCCATGACGCACCAACAAAAAGCGCGGCCCTTGATTATTGGGGCGCAGGGTGGGTAATTTTTGACCGAGATGATTGGTTTGATTGAGCGATTCCAACTGTACTCGTCGGCTCTGCTGCTCCTCTGGAGAATCGCCCCAATTCCCACTAAAATTCAGGACAGAGATGCCGCAATTCGACTGCTGGATGCTGTGATACATCTCCGGTTTGATGCCCAATGCCGTACTAATTAAAGCGCGATTGATGCCGTTGTGCGCCACGATTAAGATCGTTTGTCCCTGATGCTGCGGGAGGATTTCTTGCCAAAAGTTTGCAGCTTGCTCGTACAAAGCCAACACGGGGAAGAACTCGCGCTTGCTGCCATCAGCTTGCGGCAGAGACATTTTTAACTGGTGGGGGCATTGTTTCCAAGCTTGATATTGCTCGGCGTATTTTTCACGCACTTCCTGATTGAACATCGTCTCCCACAGTGGCAGATCGATTTCTAATAATCGATTGTCAGCTTGGAGTCGATCGAGTTGTCCTAAATTAGTCAGCACGGTGGTTGCTGTCTGCTGCGCGCGTTGCAGGGGGCTACAGTAAACCTTGTCAAAATTTAAGCCTTGAAATGCTTCGCCTGTAAGCCTAGCATCTTCGACACCCCGATCGGTCAGAATCGATAAATCGCTGCGCCCTTGAATGCGTCCTTGACTGTTATAGCTACTCTGTCCGTGTCGTAAAATGATAACTCGCGTACTCAAAGGTCTTGTCCTCTACTAGCTGACTAATTTTATCAGGATTTGAGGATTAAAGGATTGACAGGATTAAGTTGTCGGTACTCTCCACTATCGACTATCTAAAGCCTAAAGCCCACTTTGACGTAACGATTGCAATGATGTACATTGTGTATTGCTTCAAAACACTGTAGATCGGGCTAAACTAGTAGCTAGTTAACTGAATAGGCTAAAATTAAATACCATTGCAGATGCTTTACTATTGCACCATCTCAGAGTTTAGAGCAATAGTCAACCGATCGCTGCCAATCGAGTATTTTTCCCGATCGACACTTTCGGCTGATATTTTAATTATTTCTTCGTTTTTATCGAGTCTCGTGCTTAGATCGATTCCCCTCAGTATCGTCAGCTTCGCAAATGTCTAATTTGACCTCAACTATCGGTGGTTGTTACACTCTCCATACCTTTGAGACCTTACTTGATTTGTGGCAACAAATGGCACAGATGCTCGGATCTACCATTTGCTGTGCGACCAATGCAGATTTGCTCGAGGGTAGCTTGGCGAATCAAGAAATACCCGATACGAGTGTAGATTTGCTGGAAAATTTACCCCGATTTATCCTGCTTTGCTCGGAGCGGTTTCAAGCTTTACTCATTGGCACCATAGTGCTGGATTCGGAACCAGAGCAGGTCGAGATCGAGATTACTTTTTTGGCAACTGAGATCGAACAGTTTCTCAAGCCCTTAATTCCAAATCTGCCCGCAACATTACCGTTAATTACCGAGCCAAATTTTGTCAACGATCGCTATCTAGAAAACCATTTTGCCCAAATGAGTGCGAGCGTGTTGGCAATTGCCCACAGCCAAAAATCTGCCAGCTTTTCGCTATCCTCAGATTTACCCTCAGTGACATCGCAGGTAACCGATCGGCAAGAACCAGCCAGCATTGCATTCGATCGCCGCGAGATCGATCTTCAACAACAAGTAGCTCAAGCTAATCTACTCAATCAGATTATTACCCAAATCTATCAAACATTCGATCTGGCTGCCACGCTGCAATCGGCAGTCGAACAGGTACAAACCTTTTTACATGCAGATCGCCTAATTATCTATCAATTTGAATTTGATAAGAAAGCTAATACCAAAGATTTTGAGACCGCTCGTAGCGGCGGAAAAGTCGCTTATGAGTCGATCGGAACTGTCAATCTTCAATCTGTCTTAAACGTTTCAGAACGCGAAGATTGCTTCAACGATCGTCAATTATGGCAAAAGTATCGAGATGGCATGACTAAATCGATCGATAATGTCGATCGAGAATATGCTGCCGATCGATGTATGTTGGACTTGATGGAGCGATCGCAAATCCAATCTAAATTAGTAGTACCGATCGTGGTTAATACTCAATTATGGGGTTTATTAATCGCGCATCAATGCCACTCTCCACGCCATTGGCAAGTCCGAGAAACGCAATTCTTGCAAAAGGTAGCCGAACATTTAGCCCTAGCAATCGATCGTGCGGAGTTATATGCCGCGAGTCTTTGGCATAACCAAAATCTCGAACGGCGAGTTAACGAACGCACTAGAGAGCTAAGAGATGCCGTCCTCGTTGCCCAAACAGCAAATCAATCCAAAACTGATTTTCTAGCCCTCCTAAGTCACGAACTACGCACTCCCCTGACGAGTATTTTGGGTTTATCGGCGACGCTATTGCGGCTACCCTTACTCAATCTTAACGAGCGACAACAAAATTATCTCAATATCATTCATAATAGTGGCGAACATCTATCAGAATTAATCGATGATATTTTAGATTTTTACAAACTAGAAGTCGGTAAAACTTTTCTAAAAATAGGTGAGTTCTATATATCTAAACAAATCGAACAAGTAGTCGAAATCGTCAAGCCCAAAGCCGATTATGCCAAAATCGATATTCAAGTTGAAATCATCAATAATAACAGTTTGCCACTCAATGGTCGAGATCTGCGGTTTCGCGGCGATGCCAAACGGGTGCGGCAAATTCTATTAAATATTTTAACCAACGCCATTAAATTCACCCCCGATAATGGCACGATCGTAATTAGGGCTTGGTTGGAAGATGGCTTTGTGGTATTTGAAATTGAAGATAGCGGAATTGGGATTGAAGCCGAACAAATTCCCCGCTTGTTTAAGAAATTTCATCAACTCGATCGCAATTTCGATCGCGACTATGGTGGCATGGGATTGGGATTAGCAATTACTCAACAACTAGTCGAACTCCATGGCGGTTCGATCGAAGTCGAATCGGTGCTGGGTTCTGGCTCGACTTTTACCGTCCGCTTAGCCGCACAACCGCTACCAATTCCCGAACGCAATAATTGGCAGGAAATGGATCGTAAATTAGCATTCCAAGATCCCGAACTCAACCCCATTCCCAACCGAATTATTTTAATCGAGCATGATGAAGATTTAGCCACATTTATGTGCGATATTCTCACGGCTGCGAGATATCAAGTAACTTGGTTATTATCGGCGGAATCTTCATTTCGACAAATCTCGATGTTCGAGCCAAATTTATTAATTATCGATTTGGCACTAAATGCGAACATCGTCGATCGATTACTCGATAATATTCGGCGATCGAGTAAAATTGGCGATACTAAAATTTTGGCGATCGCGACTGAAGACGAGATTGTCAGTCCGATTAGTAAGAAATATATCGATGACTATTTATGGAAGCAAGTAAATCCCGAACATTTACTACGGAAAATTACTAAGCTCCTTAGCGCAGGGTGAACGCATCAAAATCGGGTGTAATTCGATCGATCAAAACTAGAATAGCTAACTCAATCGTACTTACTAACTAATTGCACTTATTACAATGCCAATTGAAACTAAAATCAAACATGAGATCCGATTAATTTAATTTAGTGTAGCAGAAAGCTCGACCAACTCATTAGTCAAGCCGAGATTAATTAGTGCAAATAAATTACAAAATAGCTTCTAAAAGTTCAGTTGAATATTCTTCGTCAAGTGTCGCCAAGAATCTCTTACTTCTAACACTTAACTTTCGACTTTTATTTTCACTAATTATGTTAACTGCTATATGTCGTAAAATCGCAAAATTAGCTGGAGCATTATCTTTCCTAATTCGACTATCATCTTCTTTAAAAGCAACATCAAGCACCCAGTGAAGAGAATTTTCTATCGACCAATGACTTCTAATTCCCTCTGCTAATTTTTGAGCATCGCTCTCTAGACTACTGATAAAATAACGAGTTTCTACACTCGTCTTTCCGCCGACAACTCGAACTGATTCTACCATGCCAATACTAGTTAACTTTTTCCATTTTTGCAGTGGATCTATTTGCTCCGCAACATCTGTTATCATTAAATAATTACGAATTTCTTCTCTACCTCTATTCATCTCTCTACTGTTGAAGCTACTCAGGTTGAGGTCTTTTCCCTGAGTTTCAATTGCTTGTTTAAATAGCTGCTTTACTTGTTTGTACAAGGTCGGTTGATTCTTTTTTACAGCAATTACATAATCTGCATCTTTTTCGACGATTTTTTTGACTATTTCTCTTTGACATCCCATTGCGTCGATGGTAACGATACATCCTGCTAAATCCAAGATTTGAATCAGTTCGGGAAGTGCTGTGATTTCATTAGATTTTCCTTCTACTTTCTTTTGACCTAATACTAATCTATTACTTGCAGCCCAGGCACTGACTGTATTAATTACACCTTGACCATTCTTTTCATCTCCTGAGTTTCGAGATTGTTTTCCATCAAAGGCAATTATTTCTCCTGCGGTTATTTTACTTATTCCTTTAATCCAACTCAGGAATGATTTATTAAATTCATCAGGATTAATTTGTGAAAATACTCTAGCAAATGTATCATGAGATGGGATTCCATTCGGTAGTTCTAGGAACTTTTCTAACCATTTTTTTCTGGCTATACCATACATTTCTATATCTATCCATCCGTCCGCCCCACATACTACAGCACAAATGGAGATCGTGATGATGTCGATTAGTTTATGTTTTTTTCCACGTTCAATCCTAATGTCTTCTATGTCGTCAAAGTGTTCTGCGATACTATGCTTAGGCTTCAGCTTCATTTTACATGATATTAGTTCCAAATCAACTTAACACAATTAATTAGCTAAAGCTATCGACGGGTATAGATTTCACATCTTTGATGAATCAAATTTACATCTAGTTTCTAAGTGTTTTTAATAATATAAGATTTAAGTGCGTTCACCCTGCTCCTTAGCGGTGTCGAAAGTAGGATACGGGAAGAGATTTAATCGATAATTGATAAGCTGTTAGTCATTTAATTGTCCTCGCCCGCCCCCCACTGTCTCGCTCGCTCGTAACCGTCGGGAAACAAAGGCGTGCGCAAATCGCTCCCAGCTTTCAGAAAATTTCGACAGTATCGCTGCCGATTAAAATCGGAGCTGATGTTGTAAAGTCCGCCTACGCGGACTGATTAACTAGTCCGCGTAGGCGGACTTTGCAACATCAGCCGAGACTTCTAGTCTCCAGGCATCTCCGATCCCGTTAGCATAGCCTGAGCGGAAAAACTTAGGTTATCTTAATTGAGCGCAGAACCTGCGGCAAGAGTGACGGGTTTGGTGCCGATAATTTGCAAGTGACGATTGTGATAAAAACCGCGTTTAAAGCCGGGGAACTGCCACTGATAACCGTCAGTATCGAGATGCGCCGCCATCAATTTCGACCACTCACCTACGCGGTGAGCCGCTCTTGATAACTTTAATGGTTCGACACTCAATCGCTGTGCTAATTGTGCTAGCTCTAATTTTAGAGTAGTGGCAATTTCACCCTGACTATCGATCGTCAAAATTGGGGCATCTTTAGCTTGAGTAAGCGTTGTTAGAATATCGCACACTCGATCGTTACCTTGTTGATGGAGATCGAGTAACTCTGTCAACCGATCGATCGCACTCAGAGAATGCGGCTCTACTGTGGTATTGCGGCAAGAATTTAAGAGCTGTGTGAGCGACTTAATTTGTGCTTGTTGCTGTTGAAGTTGTTGTTGATGAGTAGTCAAAGTTTGATGGACAGATTGAGCCAATCTGTCGAACTCTCGATCGAGAATTGTCATAAAGTTTAGGTGCAGGTTAAGGTGAAGATGTTCGGAAAAAACGTAGGTTTGGATTCGTGCTAAAAATCTAAGTACGTAGGCAAAATTAAATATAAAGTCTATCTAGGTTGAGCTTCAAAACTCACCTCCAACAACAGCAATGTTTTCTGTACGGTGGCTCTTTTATATTTAATTGAACTTAATTACTTAGGTTCGGTCGTAAAAATAGGAATGTTCGTGGAGATGCAGCACCAAATTGATGTCGGGATCTAGCCATTAACAAATTACGCGGTGGAGTGTGCGCGCTTTGACAGTTTCTACCCCATGCTATAGTTCCCGATTTAAACTCGATCGCAACAGCTTTCCCCAAACTTAATTTGAGACCAATTCGCTTGAGTAGGGCTACAGATGGCAGCAGAGAGAGTAGAGGTTAGCGATTCGCGCACGCCTTTGTTTCCTGACGGCTACGATCGACCGCCGCCTAAGCGGCGCGCAAGCTTCGAGACAGAGAGTAGAAGGGATGTGGAGTCGAAGCTTAAAGAATTGGTATGAGACGATCCTCTTTTTTTACTACCTCCGATCGCGAAAAATGTTTGGTATATCAAGGAACAGTTTTGCTAGTTTGAGGGGTAGATAGTTGAGCTACTGGAAATCGCGCTCCATATTTGAGGTTATTAAATTTGCCACGAAGTGACCTAAAACCCCTTAAGATAGATCGGAATTCATAATTAACCACTAACTTCTCATCACTACCCTCTAACACATCCCCATCCACCCATCCACCCATCCACCCATAACCCTATGCCGCGCCGGACTGACATACACAAAATCTTACTCTTAGGTTCTGGACCGATCGCGATCGGACAAGGGTGTGAATTTGACTACTCTGGCACTCAGGCTTGTAAAGCACTTCGCGAAGAAGGTTATTACGTCATTTTGGTCAACTCCAATCCGGCGACCATTATGACCGATCCAGATACAGCAGATCGCACCTATATCGAACCGTTAACCCCAGAGTTGGTCGAAAAAGTAATTATTAAAGAGCGTCCCGACGCTCTGCTACCAACGATGGGGGGACAGACAGCTTTAAATATTGCCGTGAGTCTGTCCAAATCTGGAGTACTGGATAAATATGGCGTAGAATTGATCGGTGCGAAATTACCCGCGATCGAAATGGCCGAAGATCGGTTGTTATTTAAGGAAGCGATGGCGAGGATCGGGGTGCCAGTTTGTCCGTCAGGTATCGCTACCAGCCTGCTAGAGGCTCGAGAAGTTGCCAAACAGATTGGGACGTATCCGCTGATTATTCGCCCCGCATTTACCCTTGGGGGTGCCGGAGGTGGGATTGCTTACAATCAAGAAGAATTTGAAGCGATCGTACATACCGGACTAGATGCTTCACCTGTAGACCAGATTTTGGTCGAAAAATCGCTGCTGGGTTGGAAGGAGTACGAGCTAGAGGTGATGAGGGATCTAGCGGATAATGTGGTAATTATTTGTTCGATCGAGAATATCGATCCGATGGGGATTCATACAGGCGATTCGATTACCGTCGCTCCCGCGCAAACGCTGACGGACAAAGAATATCAGCGGCTGCGGGATGCTTCGATTAAAATCATTCGCGAAATTGGCGTCGAGACGGGGGGTTCTAATATTCAGTTTGCGGTACATCCCCACACGGGTGAGTTTATCGTCATCGAGATGAATCCCCGCGTCAGTCGTTCTTCGGCATTAGCATCTAAGGCTACCGGATTCCCGATCGCCAAATTTGCGGCTAAATTAGCGGTAGGTTATACTCTCGACGAAATTCCCAACGATATTACTAAAAAAACACCCGCTTCCTTCGAGCCGACGATCGACTATGTGGTGACCAAAATCCCTCGGTTCGCCTTTGAAAAATTTGCGGGTTCTTCGCAAACACTGACCACTCAAATGAAGTCCGTCGGCGAAGCCATGGCAATCGGACGGACATTCCAAGAGTCATTTCAAAAAGCCTTACGCTCGCTCGAAATCGGTCGATTTGGCTGGGGTTGCGATCGCGATGAATCGTTACCCTCGATCGAACAAGTCCGTTCGATGCTGCGAACTCCGACACCCGATCGGATCTTTAGCATCCGCCATGCCATGCAACTGAAGCTGTCTGTAGAAGACATCTATGAGCTGACGGGAGTCGATCCGTGGTTCCTAGATAAAATGCAAGATATCCTCACCACCGAATCCTTCCTCAAAACCCAACAATTAACATCGCTTACCAAACCGCAATTATGGGATATCAAACGGCAAGGT
This sequence comes from Chamaesiphon minutus PCC 6605, assembly GCF_000317145.1. Taxonomy (GTDB): domain Bacteria; phylum Cyanobacteriota; class Cyanobacteriia; order Cyanobacteriales; family Chamaesiphonaceae; genus Chamaesiphon; species Chamaesiphon minutus. The sequence goes on from NC_019697.1 coordinate 281,326, forward strand.
TTTAGCGATCGACAGATTGCTTATGCCACCAAAACTACCGAAGATATCGTCCGCACCTATCGTAAATCGTTGGGCGTAGTTCCCGCTTACAAATTAGTCGATACCTGCGCCGCCGAATTTGAAGCCGAGACGCCTTATTACTACTCCACCTACGAAGAAGAAACCGAAGTCATCCCTTCCACCCGTCGCAAAGTAATGATCCTTGGCGGCGGCCCCAATCGGATCGGCCAAGGGATCGAATTCGACTACTGTTGCTGTCATGCTGCCTACGCACTCAGCAAGCAGGGATTTGAAACGATCATGGTCAATTCTAATCCTGAAACCGTTTCTACCGATTATGACACCAGCGATCGCTTATATTTCGAGCCGCTAACCAAAGAAGACGTCTTAAATATCATCGAAGCCGAGCAGCCAGAAGGAATTATCATCCAATTCGGCGGCCAAACTCCGCTCAAATTAGCCGTACCGCTCCAATCATATTTAACCGCCCAAGCCAACGAACCCAACGGCGTCCAGACCAAAATTTGGGGGACTAGTCCCGATTCGATCGATATGGCCGAAGATCGAGAACGGTTCGAGCTAGTCTTGCGCCAATTAGACATCCAACAGCCCGCCAACGGCATGGCGCGCGATTATGATGACGCCCTCTTGGTTGCCAATCGGATCGGCTATCCCGTCGTCGTCCGCCCCTCATACGTCCTCGGCGGACGCGCGATGGAAATCGTCTATTCCGACACCGAACTCGAACGCTATATGACCTATGCGGTGCAGGTAGAACCCGATCACCCCATTTTAATCGATAAGTTCTTAGAGAATGCCATAGAAGTCGATGTAGACGCCATTGCGGACGCATCTGGGCACGTCGTCATCGGCGGCATTATGGAGCACATCGAGCAAGCTGGAATTCACTCAGGAGATTCTGCCTGTTCGTTACCTTATGTCTCGCTCTCTGACAATACGATCGCGACAATTCGCCAGTGGACGGTACAACTGGCTCGATCTCTCAAAGTCATCGGCTTGATGAATATCCAATTCGCCGTTCAAGGCGATCGAGTATACATCATCGAAGCCAATCCCCGCGCCTCGCGCACCGTCCCCTTCGTCGCCAAAGCCACAGGCGTACCGCTCGCAGGTTATGCCGCACGGATTATGTCTGGCGAAACCCTCACTAGCTTGGACTATACCGCCGAAGTGATTCCGACCCACATTGCCGTCAAAGAAGCCGTCTTACCCTTCGACAGATTTCCAGGTACCGATACAATTTTGGGGCCAGAAATGCGATCGACAGGCGAAGTCATGGGCATCGATGTCGAATTCGGACGCGCATACGCCAAAGCCGAACTCGCCGCCGGACAAAAATTACCCCTCACGGGCAAAGTCTTTATCTCCACTAGCGATCGCGATAAAATCGCCGTCGTCCCCGTAGCTCGCGATCTGATCGCTCTGGGCTTCAAAATTATCGCCACATCCGGTACCAAAAAAGTCTTGGAGGAACACGGCTTAGTCGTCGAGTCAGTCCTCAAACTCCACGAAGGTCGCCCCAATGTCGTCGATATCATTAAAAACGGCCAAATTCAACTAATTATCAACACCCCCTCTGGTGAAGAAGCCCAAGCCGACGGCAAACTCATCCGCCGCACGGCATTAGTCTACAAGATCGGCATGGTCACCACGATCGCTGGAGCCAAAGCCACCGCCGCCGCCATCGCCGCCCTCCAATCGCACCCCCTAGAAGTCAAAGCCCTCCAAGACTACATCGGCCTCGGTCGTTAAATAATCGATCGTCCCTAAAAAATTCCCTTCTTTTCGAGACCCTACGTCAACGCGTAGCATCTCGAAGAGAAGGGTAGGGTGAGTCACAATCCTCACGATCGTCCTCACAGCGCACCAAGCAGCCAGACAAGGTAAGACAGTTTAACAGCCCAGGGTAGCCACAGGGGGTAACCCTTATGGCTAAATGTATAGAGGTGTTAACTGTTGTGTTTCTTACCCCAACAGTGCTTCGATATCTTTAGCAATATCCTTCGGATCGGTATTTGAGCCATAGCGTTTGACAACCTTTCCACTACCATCGACCAAAAACTTGGTAAAATTCCATTCGATCGCTTCTGTTCCTAAAATTCCTGGTGCGGCTTTCTCTAAATACTTAAACAGTGGATGAGCACTGGCACCATTGACATCGACCTTTTGAAATAACGGAAAAGATACGCCATATCTGGTTTCGCAAAAAGACTGAATATCCTGCGCGCTACCTGGCTCTTGTTGTCCGAATTGGTTGCAAGGAAAACCTAATACTGCAAATTCTTTGCTAGCATATTTATCCTGCAACTCTTGCAAACCTTTATATTGAGGGGTATAACCACACTGACTGGCGGTATTGACAATCAGCAAAACTTTGTCGCGATAAGTACTCATCTCGATGGGTTGACCTTCAATGCTGGTAGCAGAAAAGTCGTAAACAGTTGATGACATAAGAATTTTTGCAATTTGTAAATACTGACTTACTTATTATTATGGAAGTATCTCAAACTTGCTAGGCGCGATGAAACGACTTGTCATTGTCGGGGGAACTGGAGATGCACTGCAATTAGCCAAACGCGCGATTCTCTTGCAGAGAGGCTTCGCCAACGATCTACCAGGGTTAGAAGTAATTACCACTCTCGCGGGCAGAACTCGCGAACCGAACTCGATTTCCGGCTCGGTGCGAATCGGTGGCTTTGGCGGCGAAGCTGGTTTGATAGACTATTTGCAGACAGAGAAAATCGATCTCATTATCGATGCTACCCACCCATTTGCGGCGCAAATTTCTTGGCATGTGGCAAATGCCGCGACTGAGGTGGGGATGCCCCGATTGATGCTCGTGCGCCCCGCGTGGACGCGTTCGCCTGAAGATAATTGGATTGAGGTGGAGAGTATCGAAGCGGCGATAGCGGCGATTCCAGCTAGCGCAGAGCGAATCTTTGTAACGATCGGCAGACAACAACTCGCCCCATTTGCCAATCTGACAGATCGCTGGTGTTTGATGAGATCGATCGATCCGCCCGATCCGAGTATCCCATTACCACCGGGCAAATTATTACTCGATCGAGGGCCATTTAATCTCGAAGCAGAACGTCAATTATTTAAAGAGTATCAAATTCAAGCGATCGTCAGTAAAAATAGCGGCGGCGATGCTACTTATGCCAAAATTATTGCCGCGCGGGAGTTGAGTTTACCAGTGGTAATGGTACAACGTCCGATCGTACCTGATGGCGAACTGGTTGCAGATGTAGCAGGTGCGATCGAGTGGTTGCAGCAGCGACTGTAATCAATGGCGATCTTGTTAAAGATGCTCTATAGCTGCGCCGATCGCTCAGAGAAGAACATATTTCTTTACTAAGTAGATGGGCACAATTAAATATAAAATACCGCGTAGGGTGGGCAGTGCCCACCATCTAGGTTTCAGGCATAATCTATTTGATAAATAATTGCACCTACTTACTTATATAGTGCCTATTTTCTAAGAATTAATGACTTTGTGGGGTTAACATAAATCGTTCCCAGAGGTTAATCTTGAGGAGCAAAACATTAACCTACCTACAAACGAAAATATATGACCGTTAGTAACTGGATGTCCTGGGAAGGTGGTGTAGATTTAGTCGGTTCGACGATGCCGGACTCCGATGTCCCAAATTTGATCGTTCACGTTGCCCGGATCGTACATACACCAGTCGGTTCTGCGCCATCAGGGATGGTTTTGTTTCAACCCGATCCGCAACAACCACCGCTGTTTATGGGTTTTGTCTCTACCAATCTGTTGGTGGGTAATTACTTTGCACCCCACATTTTTGCCGATACTCCGTTTGCTGGTGCGCCAACACTTGAGGCTAGAATTATCATCGATTCTGCCCATTTGCCTAAGTCGGTGTCGGCACATATCCTCATTCCTGGTTACGACATAGAAGTCGAGTTTAGTAATTTGGGCAATGCCACGAAGATCGAGCGGGAGATCGGCGCACCGCTACCTTTCTCCCAGCAGGGCTTAGAGGTCACGGCAACTGATGTCGCACTCCAGATTAATGGTAAGCCTATCGATTTTCAGCTCCTGCCAATCGGCATTACAGGCGGTGCAGCCGCCGTCTGGTCGCCGTGTGGTATTTACGCAAGGTAATTCCAAATCTGACCTCAAATCATTTACTCGATCGCTAGCTCCCCTGTTTAATTGTTCCCCTATTTCCGCAGAGTCGCAAACATGCATTATTTATCCAAAATTTTTAGGTTGTCGGCGATTGCGATCGTCACATTAGTTCTGAAAATCAATGTGATTCAACCTGCTGTTGCTAACATTCCCAATTCAGTAGTTAAATCGAGTCTGCATTTAGCCGAGCGCATCGATTTTGACACCAAGCCAACGATTACGAGTGTCAACCAGTTCAAAGATGTCCAACCAACTGACAATCATTTTATGGCATTGCAGTCTCTAACAGAGAGATATCGGATACTTGTAGTATATAAAGACGGCAACTTTCATTCAGAAATTCCGCTCTCACGCGGACAGTTCGCACTTTTTTTGAATGAAGGTTTAGAGCGAATCGATGAGTTAGTAACACTATTAAATGAACAAACTAATAATAAGTACCGAGGTTATCAAGGTGCTTACAAACGATTTTCGGCAAATAATTTAAAGTTAAAATCGGTTGCTCAACTCAAAGACTTGACTCCATCGAGTCCTTACTTTAAAGCGGTTAAATCTCTAACCGAACGCTATGGCGTTAATTTTGCCGATCGTGACGGTAGGCTTCGACTGGATCGGCCAGTTACTGAAAAAGAAGTACAAGATTGGCTAGATGGAGTTTTCAAAATTGGCAAAAAAACCAATCTTAATTATTCCAATAAGCAACCCATCAATCGAGGTCAATTTGTTATCAAATTCAATGATGCACTTGATGACATTAATACAAGATTAGGCGCATTACCAAAGTAAGTTAAATAGAATGGTGATATTCGATACATTCAAAACAATACAATCGATTTAATCATCGACATAATGTAATTAGAGTGGCTTTGATTCAATCAAATAGTTATTTGCCAGGTCTGTTGAGAGAATAGCTTCGCGAGCGATATTAAATCTAAAAAATAGCCATCCCCATCTGGAGATAGCTATCGATCGAGTAGGTTCCTACTCTAAAAATTATTGAAAGTTAGTGCTTAGTAATCGCCATAGTCGCCAGCACCCATCGGGCCGCCAGCACCAGCACCGCCGTCTTTTGGCTCTGGTTTATCGACGATGATGCACTCAGTAGTGAGGATCATAGCGGCGATCGAAGCGGCATTTTGTAGAGCCGAACGAGTTACTTTCGCAGGATCGACGATACCAGCTTCAAACATGTCTACGAACTCGTTAGTTGCAGCATTGTAGCCAACATCAAAGGATTTTTCTTTGACGCGTTCGGCGATAATGGCACCATTTTGACCAGCGTTTTCTGCAATCCGTTTGAGCGGAGCGGAGAGAGCACGAGTCACGATTAGAGCACCAGTTAGCTCCTCATCTTTGAGGTTAGCAGTAGCCCAAGTTTCGAGTTCGGGAGATAGGTGAGCCAAGATCGTACCACCACCAGGAACGATACCTTCTTCAACTGCGGCTTTAGTTGCGTTGATCGCATCTTCGAGACGTAGTTTGCGGTCTTTCATTTCGGTTTCGGTAGCAGCACCAACTTTGATGACAGCCACACCACCAGCTAACTTAGCCAGACGCTCTTGGAGCTTCTCTTTGTCATAAGAAGAATCGCTTTCTTCCATTTGACGACGGATTTGTTCGCAACGCGATTTGACAGTCGCTTCATTGCCTTCAGCAACGATCGTGGTGCTATCTTTGGTAATCGTGATGCGACGAGCTTGACCCAGAGATTCTAGTTTAGTAGCATCTAGTTTCAAACCAGCATCTTCGGTAACTAGTTGACCGCCAGTCAAGACAGCAATATCTTCGAGCATCGCTTTACGGCGATCGCCGAAACCAGGAGCTTTAACTGCGGCAACGTTCAAGACACCACGCAGACGGTTGACTACCAAGGTAGCTAGAGCTTCTTTCTCAATGTCTTCAGCTAAAATCAGCAATGGACGACCGGAACGAGCGACTTGCTCCAAGATGGGAACTAAATCTTGTACCAAGTTGATTTTCTTGTCGGTAATCAGGATGTAGGGCTGTTCGAGAACTGCTTCCATCCGCTCCATGTCTGTCGCAAAGTAAGGCGAGATATAGCCTTTGTCAAAGCGCATCCCTTCAGTGATTTCTAGTTCGGTAGTCATGGACTTACCTTCTTCTAGAGAGATAACGCCTTCTTTACCGACTTTATCCATTGCGTTAGCAATCATTTCGCCGACTTCGTTGTCGTTACCAGCCGAGATGGAAGCTACTTGCGCGATCGCCTTGGAATCTTCTACAGGTTTGGCATGAGCCGCGATTTTATCAACCAGAAATCCAGTTGCTTTGTCGATACCGCGTTTGAGGGCGATCGCATTGGCACCAGCAGCCACGTTGCGCAAGCCTTCTTTGACGATCGCGTGAGCGAGTACGGTAGCTGTAGTAGTACCATCACCAGCCGCATCGTTAGTTTTGGATGCCGCTTGACGAATCAAGGCTACACCAGTATTTTCGACGTTATCTTCGAGTTCGATTTCTTTAGCAATGGTGACACCATCGTTAACGATTTGGGGTGCGCCAAATTTCTTCTCTAAGACGACGTTCCGACCTTTAGGGCCGAGGGTAACTGCTACCGCTTCAGCTAAAATGTCCATCCCACGTTCCAACGCGCGACGAGCATTTTCGTTGTATATAATTCGCTTTGCCATAATCTTTAAATTTAGAAGTGTAGAGGGTTATTCGTTAGTGACAAGTGACACTGATTAGCCGACTACTGCTAAGATGTCTTTTTCAGATAACAGGACGTATTCGTCGCCGCCGAGCTTCACGTCGGTACCAGCGTATTTGGAATACAGAACTTTATCGCCGATTTTGATTTCAGGCTCTTGACGAGTACCATCATCATTACGTTTGCCAGGGCCAACTTGGACTACTTCACCAATTTGGGGCTTTTCTTTAGCGGTGTCAGGAAGAAGGATACCACCAGCGGTTTTTTCTTCAGATGCGCTGACTTTTACGAAGACGCGATCGGCCAAAGGCTTAACTGTGGATACTGTTAACGATACTGATGCCATATGTTTTATGAGTTTTTAGCACTCTCAACTGCTGAGTGCTAATTTAGCCGACTGTGGTATGGCATGGCAAGCAAGGCTGGAGTACGGGTTACCGCACAATCTGGGCTGAATAGCAAAAGCGATCGCCCCGCGAAATCGACTCACCATGCACGATCGCGCAATTGTCTTCGGTATAAGCGGTATGTCGATACACAATTAATGGATGCCCTAAGGTTACATCCAACTGTTCGCTGGTTTCGTAATCTGCCTGAGTACAGGAGATCGTCGCATCGATCTTATCAATCGTAATGCCATGTCGCTCCAAGGTGGTAAATGTCATTTGCTGCCGTAACTCAGACTCATAAGCCGCACCCAACTCCGGTAGAATATAGGTAACATCCACACAGCCATGAATCCCATTAAATAACAAGATCTTCTTTTGTAGATGGGCGATCGAACATTTCAAGATCGCCGCCACTTCACTCGGCACCGTCACCGCTTCAAACACCAATGTTTGGATGCCAACTGTCACACCATGGCGATCGAGATCTGCTTCCAAAAATACCATGGGATTGGACAGCGAGTAAGTGACTTTTTGTTGAGTAGCCACAAATACCCCTTTACCTCTTTTAACTGTCACTAAACCTTGTTGAGTCAAATTAGAAATCGCCCGTCTAGCCGTAATCCGACTCACCTCAAACTCAGCCATCAACTGATGCTCGCTTGGCAACCGATCTCCAGAGCAATAATCACCACTAAGAATCCGATCCCGCAATTGCTCGGAAATTGCCAAATGTAAAGGTAAAGCCATTCGATTTTGAATTTCAGATTGATGATTTTAGATGGAAGTCACAATTCAAAACAAGTTCGGTAACATTATTCGATTTTGGATTTTGGATTGACGATTTTGGATTGAAGGTTGAGTGTGTTGGGTTTTCTCGTTCCCAGAGGCTACGCCAACGCGTTGTCTTGTCTTGTCTTGTCTTGTCTCGCTGACTCGCTGCTCTACTCAACCTAACAGATCGATTCTCATTGCGGAGCTAATGCGTATCGCCAGAGGCGAGGCTCCGCCAACGCGTAGCGTCTCGTAGCGCAGCGTCTCCGAAAGGAGAAGAGAAGCGCGCCCCACTTCCCACAGATCGACCCTTACGTAGGGGAGTCTGAGGGGCAGGACGCCGCCCCTCAGCGGCTACCGTGTATACACAAGTCTGATTGACTTCGTTTCTAGATCTAAATCCCCCAAACCCCCTTAAAAAGGGGGCTAAGATCCGGTCAAAGTCCCCCTTTTTAAGGGGGATTTAGGGGGATTTCTAGGGTTTTCGCTTCCCTCCAGACTTGTGTATACACGGTAGCCCTCAGCGGGGGGTCTGGGGGTCGGCACCCCCAGATCCGGGTTCTCTGAGCACCAGTAAGTCCAATAGCAACTATCCCTAACCCATTAGCGTAGCCGCCTTTCCACAAAGCGAAACTAACATTTCAGTAGCCTTGAATACAGCCTCCCGATCGCTCTAAAATTAAACTTGTTATAACAAGTTGAGCGATAAATCACAATGGATCTGTCTATTTCAGACTCAGCCACCATCGACCCATCCTTAGATGCACCTACCCTCAGTGCCGACACACTCAAACAACTCAACACCCGATCGACAGCCCAAGGAACCCTCAGACTAGCCATCCACCTGCTGATTCTGCTTGGTAGTGGCTACGTCTGGGGCGCAAATGTCGGACAGCATTGGACGATCGCGATCCCTGCACTAGTAATCTATGGATTCAGCTTGGCGGCGATGTTTGCCCCTGTCCACGAATGCTCCCATCGCACCGTATTTGCCAATAATACCCTCAATGATGCCATGGGTTGGATCGCTGGATTGCTCTCGCTGTATAACATTACCTTCTTCCGCCGCTATCATAAATGGCACCATCGCTATACTCAAGATCCGGATAAAGATCCCGAAATGAGCGATCCGCTACCGCAAACGATCGGAGATTATTTACTAACTATGAGCGGTTTACCCTGGTGGTGGGGCAAACTCACAACTCACACACGGGTGGCGATGGGGCAATTAGAAGGCTATCCATTTATCCCCGAAACTGCAAGAGCAGAAGTAATTAGATCGACCAGATTGCAGCTTGGCGTATATGCGATCGCCATTCTGATTTCGATTAGCGGCGGGCAACCTTGGTTTATTACCTACTGGCTATTGCCGCTATTTATCGGGCAGCCCATACTCCGATTTATTTTGCTAGCAGAACATACCGGATGTAGTGGCGATCGCAATCCCTATACCAATACTCGATCGACCCTCACCCTCTTACCAGTGCGATTGTTGATGTGGAACATGCCCTTCCATGCCGAACATCATCTCTATCCGTCGATTCCGTTCTATCAACTCCCGATCGCGCATCAACAGTTAAAAGCGCATTTTAGCCATGTCGATCCTGGCTACATCCAAGTCAATCGCGAGATCGTTGCTGGCTTAAATTCTACGGTATGAGCGAGATTTTCACCCTCAATAAATTTGAATTTCAGTGCGGTAAGTGCTTATCAGAAGTCCAACTTGTCTATCAAACTTATGGCAATTTGAATGCCGATCGATCTAATGCAATCCTCTATCCTACCTCTTATGGGGCGCAGCATTCAGATATCGATTGGCTCATTCATACCAATGGAATTATAGATCCAACGCGGTGGTTTATTATTATCCCGAATATGTTGGGCAATGGACTGTCAACCTCGCCGAGTAATAGCGATTGCGGATTAGCGGAATCGGGCTTTTGGTTTACACATTTCGATAACGTTCGCGCGCAGGAAAAATTACTAACAGAAGTTTTTAAGATCGATCGATTGGCTCTAATTTATGGCTGGTCGATGGGCGCGCAACAAGCTTACCACTGGGGCGCACTCTATCCCGATCGAGTGCAAAGAATCGCCGCCCTGTGCGGAACGGCACGGACGACAGATCATAATCGAATTTTCCTCCAGAGCTTGCGGAGTGCCCTGACTGCCGATCCAGCTTGGACTGGTACTGGATTCGATCGATTACCCGAACGGGGGTTACACACTTTTGCCCGGATTTATGCGAGTTGGGCGGCGTCGCAGGAGTTTTATCGTCAGGGACTTTATTACACCCTGGGCTATGCCTCCCTCGAAGACTATTTAGTCCGCGCCTGGGAAGCCAGCTATCGCCAACGCGATCCGCACAATCTAATTGCCATGCTCGATACTTGGCTCCATTGCGATCTCAGCGATAATCCTACCTATCGAGGTGACTATAACTCAGCGTTAGCTGCGATCCGTGCCAAAACATACGTGATGCCTAGTACCACAGATTTATATTTCACCCCCACAGATTGCGCCGCAGAAGCCGCGTTAATTGCCAATGCCGAGTATCGCCCCATTCGATCGATTTGGGGGCACCGAGCGGGCAATCCATACCAAAATCCTGAAGATGCCGATTGGATTCGATCGCAGATTCGTACCTTGCTTGAGGGGATAGGGGATAGGGAATATGGGGTAGGCTTTAGGCTTTAGGTTTTAGCCTTTAGGGAAGAGAAGATAGGGAATAGGCTTTTCTGTTGGATGCGTAGTCCTTGACCCCACCCCAGTCCTCCCCTTATGAAGCCTCGCTCCGCGCGGGTTCCCCGCGCAAGGGAGCAAGAAGAAAGCCCCCCTTATAAAGGCTACCGTGTATACGCAAGTATGGTTGACTTCGTTTTGAGATCCCAATCCCCCCTAACCCCCCTTTTTAAGGGGGGAACTGGACTCTTAGTCCCCCTTTTTAAGGGGGATTTAGGGGGATTTCTAGGGTTTTTGCTTCCCTCCAGATTTGTGTATACACGGTAGCTTATAAAGGGGGGGTAAGCCCATTAAATCGAAGTCCAAATGACGAAACTTGTAGGAGGTATTATGACAACACTTTCTCAAATCGCCCAAGAGCGCGAGATTCGCTACTTTTTGATTTCATTTACCGACCTATTTGGCGTCCAGAGATCGAAATTGGTACCCGCTGCTAGTATCGATCGAATGGCTATTGATGGCGCGGGGTTTGCGGGGTTTGCAGCTTGGCTGGATATGACTCCTGCCGCTCCGGATATTTTGGCCATACCCGACCCGCAGAGCCTGATTCAATTGCCTTGGCAACCAGATGTTGCTTGGCTGGCGGCAGATTTGCACGATATTCATGGCGAACCTCTGACTCAAGCTCCGCGCGTAGTATTAAAGCGGGTGGTACAGCAAGCGGCAAAGCTGGGTTATCGCGTCAAAACCGGGGTAGAATGCGAGTACTTTTTATTGAGTGCCGATGGTACGCAGATTGCCGATGGACGCGATCGTCAAAGCAAGCCCTGTTACGATCAACAATCGTTGATGCGGCGTTACGACGTGATTCGGGAAATTTGCGATGCCATGCTGTCATTAGGCTGGGGAGCATATCAGAACGACCACGAGGACGGTAATGGCCAATTTGAAATGAATTGGATGTACGCAGATGCTCTAATTACAGCCGATCGACATGCTTTCTTTAAATATATGGTTAAATCGATCGCCGAGCGGCACGGACTTCGCGCGACATTTATGCCCAAACCGTTTGCCGATCTGACAGGAAATGGCTGCCATACCCACATTTCGGTCTGGGATACCGCCGATACCGAAAATCTTTTTGCCGATCCGCAGGGAGAATTGGGGCTATCGCAGCTCGGTTATCAATTCATCGCAGGCGTGTTAAATTCGGTAGAAGCACTATGTGCGATCGCCAATCCCACCGTCAACTCCTACAAACGTATCAATGCTCCCGTCACGGCTTCTGGTGCCACTTGGTCGCCCAATACTGCCAGCTATAGCGGCAACAATCGCACGCACACGATCCGCATTCCCGATATTGGACGATTTGAATTGCGCCTGCCAGATGGTGCGGCAAACCCCTATCTATTACCTGCGGCGTTAATGGCAGCCGGACTCGATGGGATTGCTAATAAAAGCGATCCAGGAGTGCGTCAAGATAATAATAGCTATACTCATCCCCCGATCGGTTTAGTAAAAACTTTACCAGGAAATTTATTAGATGCCCTGCGTTGCCTCCAAGCAAGCGATGTATTCACCCAATCCCTCGGCGAACCCCTCGTCACCGCATATCTCAATCTCAAGCACCAAGAATGGCAACGAGCCAATGCTGAGATTACACCCTGGGAATTAACAAATACCTTAGATTGCTAAAGCTGTCCCTATTCCCTATTCCCTATTCCCTATTCCCTATTCCCTATTCCCTATTCCCTATTCCCTATTCCCTACCCCCACCTTGACCGATCGAGTCTTCTCCCCTTAGAATGTAGAAATGGTCTGGCTGCGGCGTTGGTGACTGCCAATAACGTTTTTTGATCTATGCTTGAATTTTTTACGGGAACTCATGTTGTTCTAGCGGCAGTAAACTGAACCAGTATTCAGAAACTTTATGCACGAACTTCCGGTACCCACCTGGTTTTAACCAGGTCATAAACTGAGGTAAAACGGCGTTGCGGTTGACCTAAATATTTGAAAAGAGGCTCTAGGTATTAGTACTTGGGGTTTCTTTTTGTAAAAGTGGATAGTGGATAGTGGATAGGGATTAGAGGCAAGTTTTGCTGATAAAGTGGATCGGCAGATGTTTAATGAGATTTAGAAGATAATGACACCACAAGATTTGATGAAGCAGGAAGTTGGTAAGGCTGCTGCGGCGCGGGTACAGTCTAATTCGATCGTGGGATTGGGTACGGGTTCGACGACGGCGTTTGCGATCGAGTTTATCGGCAAACGATTGGCAGCGGGAGAAATTACCAATGTCAAAGGGATTCCGACTTCGTTTCAGGCGACAGTGCTTGCTAAACAGCATGGTATCCCTTTAACTACTCTAGATGAAGCCGATCGCATCGACATCGCGATCGATGGTGCGGATGAAGTAGATCCTCACAAAAATCTGATTAAGGGTGGCGGTGCGGCGCATACCCAAGAGAAAGTAGTCGATGCGCTAGCCAATCAGTTTATCGTCGTTGTCGATAACACTAAGTTAGTCGATAAGCTCGGCAGTACTTTCCTCGTCCCAGTAGAAGTCATTCCGATGGCTGTCACGCCTGTCATGCGCGCGATCGAAAAATTAGGTGGTAAACCTCAGCTTCGCATGGGTGTCAAAAAAGCTGGCCCAGTGGTGACAGATCAGGGTAACTTAGTCGTAGATGTCAAATTTGACTCGATCGACAATCCCGCTGAGTTAGAAAAGACTCTCAATAATATTCCTGGCGTGCTCGAAAACGGCTTGTTTGTCGGTGTAGCAGATTTGATTCTAGTGGGTGAAGTTCAAGGCGATAAAGTCATTATCAAGGAAATGTAATTATTAGGCTTGAAAAAATGAGGCTGAAACTGCCATGTTTCAGCCTCATCTAGATAACTATCAAAATTAAGCAAATCTAATCGATGGTTCTTTTACCAGAGAACTTAAGGGTCGCAGGATTGGGATTGCTACCAATATTGCGATCGACTTTACCATTGAATTCCCGTCCAGCATTGACTTTTTCAGGGAATACACCATCTTTGGGATGGAGTAAGGTAATTTCCCCTTTGGGCAGGATGCGGTAGACTTTGTAGTTATTAATTTTGTACTTACGCAGTTGACCGCCAAGTGCGAGACACTGTTCTTTGCGAGCGAAGTTCAAGAGGTTGTCCCCCGATACCATTGTTGCTGCGCCGCCTGTGGGCATTTCAAATACTTGTTCCTTAGGACTATTCCAAGTAATCGCGTATTTTTCTTCTACATCAGCTTTGCTGAGTAACCCACCAGTGCTACCGCCAAAAATCGGTGTCTTGCCAGTTAGTTTGTCTGCCATAAAACTATTCGTTATAGGGTTTTAGGGAATAGTACCACTCTGCTCGGACGCGATCGCTATCTCGTCAAGAACTGTAACAGTTGACAGCGTAATGGGTGGATCGAAAGACGAGGACGGGGGATGAGGAGAATATCTTAAAAATATTTGCTAAGATAAATTACCTTGACTGGATCTACTACCGTACCGGATCGGTTTTCAACCGCAGCCCCGACTGCCAAGAGCAAATACAATTAAAATTATCAACTGTCGATCGATAGCCATGCCCGATCCTGTTACTGTTATTTCCTTATTGGTTGCTCCCGCTCGTGTGATGCGCGGACGACACGCGCTCGCAGACGCAATCGAGTATATCGTGAGATTGGGTCAACGTCCGTTAATCGTGGGTGGCGATCGCAGCTTGGAACTGATTCAATTGCAAGTATTGTTCGATCGTCCTGACTTAACAATCGAGAGCGTAAATTATACTCCCGACTGTTGCGAAAGTAGTCTCGATCGACTGATGTTAGCCGTCACTACACATCAAGCGGATGTCATCATCGGGATCGGTGGTGGTAAATGTCTGGATACAGCTAAATTATTAGCCCATCGCACCCAGTTACCAGTTGTGACAATTCCCACCTCTGGTGCTACCTGTGCAGCGTGGACGGCATTATCCAATATCTATTCGGAATCTGGTGCCTTCTTGTATGATGTGAGTCTGGCTAAGTGCCCGGACTTATTAGTCCTCGACTATAGTATTGTCGCTACAGCACCCCAACGGATGCTAGTCGCAGGTATCGGCGACGCGATCGCTAAATGGTATGAAGCCTCAGTCAGTAGCGGTCATTCGTCGCAAACATTACTTATCGCCGCCGTCCAACAAGCGCGCGTCCTCAGAGATATCTTATTCCAAAAGTCCCCATCGGCACTCGCAGCTCCTGACGGTGAAGACTGGCAAGAAGTTGTCGATGCAACTATCCTACTCGCAGGGGTCATTGGTGGATTGGGCGGTGCCCAGTGTCGCACTGTAGCCGCCCATGCCGTGCATAATGGTCTGACACATTTACCGGGCAGTCATCACGCCTTACACGGCGAAAAAGTGGCTTATGGGATCTTAGTCCAACTGCGCCTACAGGAAATGCTTCAGGGCGATCGATTAGCTGCCACGGCCCGACAACAATTACTCGATTTTTACAGTACGATTGGCTTACCCAAAACTCTATCCGATTTGGGCTTGAGTGAAATTACCATTTCCCAATTAGATCGTGCGGCGACGCTTGCCTGCAAACCTGATTCCGATCTGCATCGTTTACCATTTGCTGTGACACCAGAACAATTAGTTGCCGCGATGGTATCGACGACAATTGTTGAGGTTGAAAATCGGTTTGTTGGTTCGGTATCTTTAGACGATCGTACTAATACTTAAGTGCTTGCTGAAGATCTCGATCGTCAATCGATGTCTGTGCTTTAGCCAACTGACGCTCTCGATCGCACATTGACAATATTTTCCTGTAATCAATACACAAATTAACTCGATCGAGCCATTGCCGAACTAAGATCTCAAAAGCACTGCTATTGGCAGTGCTTCTAGGTAACCTAGTTCTAACTCGAAACTTGGAATTGACGATCGAGATCGAGTTGGGACAGTTTTTATCGGTTAGATTTTGTTGGTTGCTTTGAGTCTTTTCCGCATTTTCCATGCTGAGGCAGCACCAATCATCGTACCGACGATCGTGAAAGGTTCGGGAACAGCAGTGGCAGCAGGATTAGCAATCAGAACCGAACCAAGCGCGAAGTTATCAGCGTCGAATGGTCCTGACGTTGGTGTATCAAAAGAGCGAAACACAATGCTAGAGATATTTGCAGTATTACTGCTTACACCCCAGAATGCTGCGGAATTATCTGCATTTCCATTTGTGACACCCGGAAAATTAAAGGTTTGTGACGTGTTGTCGGTTGCAAACGCAGTCAGAGTCCCTTGAAATCCTGGCGTTCCAGTAGAGTTTCTGTAAAATAAGCTGTTAATTTGTGCGCCAATGGCAGCAACCGGAGTCGAGAATGACAGAGTGAGACCGCCTAGATTTCCATTGCTATAAAATACACTAGTATTTGGTGCAAAATTACCATTCCACAAACCATTTTGGGTTGCAGGATTAGTGGGATCTTGCAATGCGTTGGAATTGCCAGCAGCAACGAGAAAGCCTGTAAGACTTTGTGGGAGAATGCGCGCCCCACCACCGTTTTGGGTACCAGCTACGGTCAAACCACCAGTAGAATTAATCGTAAGATTCGTAGGCCCCACTGTCAGGGTCGGGCTAGACCAGTCTACTATGTCATTAGCTCCTAATGCAGCAGCACTAAAGACTTGAGTAAGAGTCGCAGATCGAGCGATTGGGGCAGTTCCAGCCAGCGAGATCGCACTCGCGGCAGTTGCGATCGATAATTGGAGTACACCGACTGTTGTAATACGTTTCATGAAATGTTCAGTCCTCAAGAGATTAGGTATTTGTCGAAGAAGAATGCGCGATCGCTAAGGTATCAGTTGATTGAATAAATCACAGTAATCGAAGGTATTCGCAGATTTTTCAAACCTTACCCAATAAGTCTTAAGTATTTTCGCCAAATAAGCTCATGCCATAATTTATCAGCTAAAACGACAAATGTAATCAGCTACTTTGCTGAGGCTTATTGCTCTAAATATGCAAAATTCAGTAAAATATTGCAGGTACATGCTATCCTGTAGATGTGGATGACAGGCTCCATATCGCTGTTATGCAAAGTTTTTTCTAAATCTTATAAAAGACGATCGCTTATTTACGCTGTATTTATATAAAAAATATTGTAATTAAAATATCGTCACATCTAAAAACAAAGCCGAGCGACAAATGGATATAATCGCATCAAAATTTAGTGTGACAATCGCACCCACATTCGGCTAGTTAAATTTGCTTGTTTATAATTTGGTTTAGCAACAATTGGATCTACCAAAACCACCCTCGGTCATCCCTGCTGTAATTAACTTATCGCTCCGCCTGAACTGCATCGCGAGCCGATAAACCTTCACTATTGGCTCCAAAATACCAAAGACTTGTCGCAACTTCTCCCAAATTAACAGTCTTCTTGGGTTGGAATAAAGTTGTATAACCAAATGCTCTGCGGATATTTGATTGTTCGCCATTTTGAAAATCAGCTAAGACTGCTCGCAAGGCTTTAGGGTCGATTTTGCCAGCATCTTGAAATCCCCACGTCTGTTTGACGGCATCTAGCGAGGCTGTTGGCAACGGTTGGCGGGTATCCAGCGGTACTTTCCACAAAATCATCTGTTCTCTCGTCAGCGGTGTGTCGGGACGAAACAGGACGCTGGTAGCGTCGCCACTGAGGGGACTAGGAATTAACCCCGCTTCGGCTAATCCCTGAATGCTAGGAAAATCGGGGTTGGTACTAGGGACATCTTGAAATGCTGGCTTGGTGTCGGTAGTAGCTAGTTTGACTTGCTGGGTAGGTTTGCTACCTGTAATCCGATTGTGTGCGGTAACTAGCCAACGCGCGTATTCGCGGCGAGTGACTGTCCGATTGGGCGCGGACTCTGCACTGGTTAAGACACCAATTTGGGCGAGATCTTTAATATAATCTGCGGTTGTTGTAGGAAGCTTGGCAATCGGTTTGGTTGTGGGTAGGGGAGATGCTGTGGGGTTGGGGGTAGTAGCTGTTGGCGTGGTGGTTGATACATCAGTCGCGCCGAGCAAACTAATGGTATAAGTGGTAACGCCAGTCTGTTGCTTGTCAGTGCTAGTTTGAGGCTCGGATGGCTTGCCGTCTGCGACAGCAATGGAGACGTTTAGTTGGGCTTGTTTGGCGGTGAGGATGGGGTTACTATCGCTAGGTTGCGTGACTATTTCCCATTGCTTGGCGGGGAGTTCTTGCTGATAAAATTTATAGACAAAATCGATCGGATCGGCAGTCGTCCAAGTGGTGACGATACCTCGCTCTGGCGTTTGTGTTGTAGATTGCAGTTTTGCCTGGGGATATAAGGGAAAATCGGTAGGCAGGGTGTTAGACGACGAGGTTGCTGGCGTCTGTGAAACGTTGGAGCCGACAGCAAGTGGTTCTTTGAGTTTGGGATCTGGTGCAAACGGATTTTGAAAAGATGTGCCAGCATTGCACCCAGAGACGATAAATAGAAGACTAATTGTCAGGCAACGTAGCAATAATCGTTTGTCAGGATGACTAATCCCGATGCGGAGCTGCGCTAGCGTAAGCATTGCCTGGGCAGGTCGCCAATTCGGTTGAAAACGTGACACAATTAGTTACTGTATAGGGACAGTTGAATATTCCTATTATACTTCGGTTTAATGTGCTGTTTATGGACTGCCGACTTTTGAGATCGTTTGTCGCTCTAGCGGAGATTGATAAGAAATTGTCAGGATGTTTGAATTGCCAGACAAATGAACACATCCAAATTCTCTTGGAGAAGGATTGGATGTGCTCAAACCAGATCGAAGATGAGACATTGGCAAGAAATTAATCGACGATCGAATAAGGATGACTCGATTAATTTCTTGCCAAGATCTAACAGGGTATGAGTGAGTAGCAATGGCCGCACTCATAATGAGAACCTGAAGCTATGATGTATAATCCCGATCTATGTCTTCAAATTTTGGCTTGTAGAGATCTAATGAATTCCCTAATAATATCGGTCTTAGTTCGCTCGGTCTTTTCGGCAAAAGCTTCGAGAATTCTAAGTTCTTGTTCGGGAATTTTTACATTTAACTGTTTTAGAGACATAGTTCGAGTGCCTGAAGAAATGCTATACTGGTTTGAGTGAATCATGGTTTTAGTATCAATTTAGACTGATACAGCTTTTTTCGGTAATCGTACTTACTGTGAAGCGAGGGGATCGCTTCATTCGCAGCAAAATTGAGCCTAGTAGATAATCTAAATATAACTCTGGCGATGTGATTTGAAACACAGCTAAATAGCTGTATTTATTCACGCAAAGAATACAGCTACCAATCCCTCCTTGGTGGCATTGTTGTCGAAAGCGAAAAGAGTTTCGATCGATAAGTATTCCAGCGTGGTAGTAGTCGCTCGACTGGCAAGCTACTACTACCATTGCCAAAGCTATCTAGACCAAAATTATTTGTTGGGACGACGGTTTTGCAAGAAGGCGGGTAGATCCGCCCCAGGATTTTGAGGGGGCTTAGGTTGAGGAAAACTTTCGTTTCCAACAGATGTTCCCGGTTGCTTGCGAGTAGCTTGCTGCTCGGACGATAATGCGGAAGTATTGCGTTGAGCCGCACCCGCTGTATTATTGCGCTGACGAACCATCGGCTCGGCAATTTCGCCTGTGAATCCGGTCGCAATTACCGTAATTCTCATTTCGCCTTGCATTTGGGGATCGATGACCGCACCAAAAATAATATTTGCATTCGGATCGACGACCTCATAAATCGTGTCCGCAGCAGTACTTACTTCAATTAGGGTCATATCCGAACCGCCAGTAATATTCAGTACGACACCACGCGCGCCCTCGATCGAAGATTCTAGCAATGGAGAATTGATCGCTTGAACCGCAGCTTCGCGCGCGCGCGATTTGCCCGATCCTTCGCCAATTCCCATTAGTGCCGAACCTGCATCGGCCATCACCGTGCGGACATCCGCAAAGTCTACGTTGATCAATCCAGGAATCGTGATAATATCCGAAATGCCCTGGACTCCGGAGCGCAGTACGTCATCTGCAATCCGAAACGCTTCTTGAACGGGAGTTTGCTCGTTGATCGCTTGTAGCAGTTTATCATTAGGAATGATAATTAAGGTATCAACCTGACTTTGCAGTCCGCTAATTCCTTCTTCTGCTTGATTTGTGCGGCGGCGGCCTTCAAAGGTAAAGGGCCGAGTCACCACACCTACAGTTAAGGCACCCATCTCCTTCGCTACCTCTGCCACAATCCGCGCCGCACCAGTTCCAGTGCCGCCTCCCATCCCGGCTGTAATAAACACCAAATCAGCACCTTCGAGCGCGTGCGCGATTTCTTCGCGCGACTCTTCGGCAGCTTTTTGGCCGATGGCTGGGTTACCACCCGCACCAAGTCCCCGTGTGAGCTTTTGGCCTAACTGAATCCGGCGCGTCGCATCAGAGTGGGATAGAGCTTGCGCGTCAGTATTCATCGTCCAAAATTCTATGCCTTCAATATCGCTGGCAATCATCCGGTTGACCGCATTACTGCCACCACCGCCAACACCAATGACTTTGATGCGAGCTGTATTGCTAAAAGTGATACCTTCAGACATTAGTTCATCCCTTGGTATGGTGTAACCATCTCGCAGCGAGTGGCTTTTGAATCCTGGATAGGAGACTGGACTAGAGTTATTCATGCGCTAGTTATGTTTTGAACCTTTTAAAGCATAGTAACCCGCATTATAGATATTTGTTGAGATTACTTAGACATGTAGTGTACATTTTTTTGGTTATTATTTGAGAACTAAGGGCACGATCGAGCCAAAGCTAGGTTGACATTGACTAGGGGATAGACTTTCGCCGTGCTAGAATATAGAGATTATAGAAGAATTATTTAAACTATATTACCTGCACATACATACTATTAACGTAGTATAATGTTTTATTAAAATAACCTACGGTTTTAGTTAGGAGTGGTAGTAGGTTTGGGAATGGTCGTTGAATCGGACTTGAGTTGCAGCCTAGGAGAGTCCGGGTTTTCCAAATCTAGGTAGTCAATAGTTTCGGGTTTGGCAGATTTCGACCAATCGCGGAGTCGATCGAGTTCTTGTATTTGCCGATCGAGCAGCAGATTATTCCCGATCGCTCCCAGTCTAACTTTACCTACTTCGGTTTGCAACATTAAATTTTGGGGATTGCGACAATCAACAATCCCAATCGCTACAGCACTAGTTTGCACGGCTCGATAAAGTTGTGGCCACTGAGGACATAGACCCTGTGAAGGCGGTCTTAACTGCAAAGTTGGTAGAGATTGCCAGACGATCGATCGGTAGCTAGCCAGTGGCAATTGCAAACCGCGCTCGTCGATAAATATTTGCGATGCTGTAGTCTCGTTTTGCATAATCCGAGCCACTGGCGGGAAGTCCTGAATTTGCACCACTAAGCGCGGAGGGAACACCCGACGATCGATATTCACAGTTGTCATCGAGCTGCGCTGTTTGAGCTGGGCGGCTAGTTGTGTTGGTGCCAGTTCGACGATCGGTTTCGGGTAGGGAATTGCCAGCATCGATCGAACGGTGGCATCGGTGATATACTGATTGCCCTCAATCTGAATCTGCTCGGGCTTAGAAATAGTCCAATCGGGTCGATCGATCGCCCAAGCTATCCCCGCAAAAATTCCACCCATACAGATGAGTCGCCATAAAGATTTGATAACTCTGACGCGTCGCTGTTGCTGTAATTGGCGACGTCGTTGTTTGAGATGTTCTCTAGAGACAGTCCGATCCACTGGTGGTGAGGGGGTAGGGAATTGGGAGTTGGGAGTTGCGGCTCGCAAGGCGTCGGGGAACCCGACCATGGCAGCGAGACAGCGACGAATTACAGAAGAGTGGAGGAGCAGATAACTTCGTCAAGACAAGACAGGGAGCAAAGAGAGGGGGAACGCAGTTCCAAAACTTTCTGCCTTCTGCCTAAAACCTAAAGCCTATTATTGAGGAATAAATTCTGTCTGAACGCGTTGTTTGCCGTCGCTGCTAACGACAATCGAGCGGTCTTGCAATTTGCCAACACCACGAGTACCAGTGAATTTAATCGCTGGATCGACTTGTTGATATACTACATTACCAGTTCCGGTAAGCTGTTGTGAAGCTATTTCCCAGATTAATCGATCGGCACGAAGTTTGGCTTGGTTGCGGGTGGATACACCAGTCGCATTGCCTGCGAGGACAGCGACCGAGCCTTTGAGATCGAGCGTGCCGCTGCTGGCATTAAAGGTCAAGGCTTCTGGCGGATGCCGGATCGTCAATGGTCGATCGGCAACGATTGTTTCTCGATCGAGATTCCAGGCAAAGGATTCACCATCGACCCGAATTAACGGACTGGTGGCATCCAATTTTACCTTACCTTGTAAATTGATAATTTGGCGATCGAGTTCGGTGGAGAAGCTATTAGTCGAGACTTTGGCAGTAATAGTATTTTCTCGATAGCGTTGAATTTGCGTAGCGCGATCTCCGATAACTTTCTGCTCTTTAACTAGCCAGGTGATACGTTCGGTCTGCATGGCCAAGCGGGGATCGCTAGCCAGTGCGGTAATTTTGCCAGAGAGATCGAGCTGTTGTTTGCGGCTGAAGTATCTACCTTCATTGGCGTTAGCTTGAAATTTGGGCTGATTTGCTTGGACGCGATCGCGAATGACGAGCAAATCTGCTTTTGGTTGCCATTCTACCGTTTGACCGACGATCGTCAATTGATTGCGGATTTCTTTGGCGACTACATCACCTCGGAGGACAATTTTTTCGCCTTCTTGCTCGACTTCTCCAGTTTTGGCGGCGATCCGTAAAACGACTCGCCCATCTTGGTACAGATCGCCATCTAGATTAGTTACTTTGGCAGTTTTGCGATCGGGAGCATATACTCCGCGTTCGGCACGGACTTTCCACAAGGGTTGACCTTGTTTATTTACTTGCTCGAACCTCAGTCCTTCTAGCTCTAATTTAGCTTCGATTGCTGATGGTTTCGGACTGGGTTGCGGCTTTTTTGGCTGACGACAACCACCGATCCCCAATATGGCGATCGCCACCACAATACCTACCCAGCGATATACTTTCATGCTTGGCCCAATTCGATCGATTTCATCCCTCTACCTGTTGAGACTTAACTACTCTGTCTTGGTTCCTGGTGTTAATTGAGAATTGATAATTACCTCAAATCGTCGATCGCGATCGTGGACTATACCTGCAACCTAGAGAGTGAGTACTGGCCACCCTACTGGCGCGACTGTAATGCGTTTTCCACTCAGGAGGGGCAACTCATGAGTTGCCACTACTGAGTAGAAACCTTACTACGATCGATTCTTAATTAATTAAGTCCAAATATCGGGCGTGACCGAGAGCATATTGTTACCACGGGGAGTTTTTTGGATTTCTTCTTTGACGTTTTCCAGATCGATATAGCGATCGGAAACATTGATCAGACTATCACTAGTCATCGAGCGCAGACTGACGACTTCCACCCGCACGCCACGATAACTGACAGCATCGACAGCATAAGCTAAATCGCCATCGCCGCTGACCAAAACTGCGGTGTCATAAGAGCCGACTAAAGCCATCATATCGACGGCAATTTCTACATCCAGGTTTGCTTTTTTCGAGCCATCTGGTAACTGCACCAAATCCTTGGCGATGACTCGATAACCATTGCGCCTCATCCACAGCAAAAAACCTTGTTGTTTTTCATTAGTCCGATCGACTCCGGTGTAGAAAAAAGAGCGCAATAGTCGCGAACCACCAGTGAGCCGAGCTAGTAATTTGGTATAATCGATTTCAATATTGAGTTGTAGCGCGGCATAAAATAAATTAGAACCATCGACAAAGATGGCGACTCTCCCACGATTTTCTAATACTTGCTGTGCTGAAAATATCGAATTTTCATCATGATTGAAACTATTCATCATTTATAGAGTTGTTATAAATTTATTAAAAAAAATTGCTGTTTTAAAAAAATTGGTCTAAATATTGACAATGATGAACCGTAGTCAGCTATTCCTCCCAGATAGTTAAAAATAGATTAACTCAACCACTAGCATCATTTGGTGGCTCTAGTTTGGTAAAAATCGGTCGCGGCGATCCTAACGGTCGAGCGGCTTGTAAGATGCCCCATTCTCCATGACGCGCCCAGTTGTCTGGTAGTTCGATCTTTTCGGGATGAGAGCGATCCTGATGGCTACCACAAACGAGATCGAAATCGACATCCAAACCCAATTGCTGATAAATATCCGTGCTAATTTTGGGAACGATCGGCGAGAGTAAGTATGCCGATAAGCGTGCCGACTCCAAAGCAGAATATAAAACTTCAGCTAA
The DNA here is from genome assembly GCF_000317145.1 of Chamaesiphon minutus PCC 6605. Classification (GTDB taxonomy): domain Bacteria; phylum Cyanobacteriota; class Cyanobacteriia; order Cyanobacteriales; family Chamaesiphonaceae; genus Chamaesiphon; species Chamaesiphon minutus. The sequence continues at coordinate 305,365 of NC_019697.1, forward strand.
TTCTGAATGTTTGTCTTGTTTGAATAACGTCCAAGGAGCGCGATCGTCGATATATTTATTGCTAGAGTGTGCCAATGTTAAAATTGCTTCGCAAGCATCTTTAAAGGCTAAATTATTGTAAGCGATCCCCACTTGAGATCCTAGCTTTTGACCCAAAATTTTTAGCGGGTGCTCGGCAGAAATATCTTCAGGCGTGCAATTGGGGACGCAACCTTGGCAATATTTTTTAGCCATACTTAAGGTGCGATTGAGTAAGTTGCCTAAATTATTGGCAAAATCGGCATTCACGATTTCGACAAAACGCGTTTCATTAAAATCTCCATCCTGACCGAATTCGATCCCCTTAAGAAAATAATAGCGCAGCGGTTCGGCACCATAACGATCGACAAACTCGATCGGATCGATCGCATTGCCTTCACTTTTACTAATTTTTTTACCATCTTTGGTAAAGTAACCGTGGGCGAACACGCGATCGGGAATGGGTAAGCCTGCGGACATCAGCATCGCTGGCCAATAGACGGCATGAAACCGTAAAATATCCTTACCGATTAAGTGTAAATCGATCGGCCAACGATGTGCCAAAGCGTTGTCTAGAGTGGGTTCGACATCAGGATCGAGTAAGGCTGTGACATAGCCTAACAGCGCGTCGAACCAGACATAAATTGTTTGCTGGGGATCGTTGGGTAACGGGATGCCCCAATTGACATTAACGCGAGAAATCGAAAAATCTTGCAACCCCTGCGCTACAAACTTAAGCACTTCGTTGCGCCGACTCAGGGGCAAAATAAACTCTGGACGCTCGGCGTAGAGAGATTCTAATTGCTGTTGATATTTAGAAAGTCGGAAAAAATAATTACTTTCATCGCGCCATTCCACCTGCTTGCTGGGATGTAACGGACAATGGTTGTCCGCTAAGAGATCCCGCTCCTCTTTAAATTCCTCGCAGGAGACACAGTACCAACCTTGTTGAGTCCCTTTGTAGATATCGCCTTGTGCCAATACCCGCTCGAAAAACTCTTTGACGATAATCTGATGATTGGGTGCAGTCGTCCGACTGAAACGATCGTATTGAATATTCAGCTTGCTCCACAAGGCGTCAAAGCGCGCGACAATCCGATCGCAGTGCACTTGTGGCTCGACCCCTGCGGCGATAGCCGTGCGTTCGATTTTCTGCCCGTGTTCGTCAGTGCCCGTAATTAACAGTACGTCGTGGCGAGAGAGTCGTTGCCACCTAGCGATCGTATCGGCTGCCATTGTAGTGTAAGCATGTCCGATGTGAGGTATATCATTGACGTAGTATAACGGTGTTGTTAGGCTAAAAGAAGTTGGTGTTTTGGCAGGATAATTCATATAGCAGCTCAAATGTAGCGGAGTTCGTAGCGTTAGGATCGGCAGGCCGCTAAGCACTGTGTGGACTCGACCCGATCGACCAAAAAGTTAGTCATAAGATAAATTCACAATCTTCAGCCTGCTCAAAGTCTGATTGTAGCTGGATCTGTGGGTACTAATCCGGTGCGAATGCCCAGTAGTAGGCTGACGTTACCCTTTTGCGAACTTATCGATTATGGGACTTTTAAACAGCAATGGTTGACATTGCCAAAAGAGCGGTTAGATATTATCCATTGTAGAGTTATGAGCATCGTCTCCGATCGCATAAAATTACGCTGGAGTTTCCTGGGACTTAGCTCTAGTCTCCATCATAGATGAGGTTGCCCAACTTCAGGGCTTTGTTAATAATTAGTAATTGGTTTGATGCTAAAATAAGTTAGCTGTTAGGGCAACTAGCTCAATGGTAGAGCATCGGACTCTTAATCCGTTGGTTCCGAGTTCGAGCCTCGGGTTGCCCATCCCCTCAGACCTCGCCATGTGCGGGGTTTTTGAGTTTATACTCATATTTTGGTTTTACCCGATTTGGGTTAAACCACTTATTTATTCGTGTCTATTGGGTTACGTTTGGGTTAATTATTGGGTTAAATTTGAAGATGTTGAGTATCTTTTTATACCTCAATGCCTAGAAATCCCAAAACCCCAGCGGGGCAGCCTGTAATTAAAGTCAACCACCAACGCTTACAGATAGTTTTAAATTATCGCGGTGTTAGGAAATATCTATCATTAGGCTTGCCAGACTCCAAGCCCAATCGAGTCTATGCCGAGATGGTTAGGACTCGGATTATGTCTGACCTGCTCAATGACAACTTCGATCCAACCCTCGAAAAATATCTACGGGAAGCACTCAAACCAGATTCAGAGATTCACACCCACGATGATATCTCGATCGCGCAATTGTGGGAGCAGTACACCAACTACAAACGCCCTCAGTTAGCACCATCGACGATCGCCAAGGATTTCGATCGGGTATCAATTTATATCGATCGGTTTCCAGAGTTAACACTAGATGATGCTGTAGCGGTCAGGGACTACCTGAATCTGAAGACAACGCCAAATACTACCAAACGGGTTTTAACCCAGCTTGGAGCGTGTTGTAAGTGGGGTGTGAAGTCGAAACTGATAGCTGTCAATCCTTTTCTAGGAATGGCGGCTGATATTAAGTTGCCAAAGGTCTGGCGCGAGGGGCTGGAAGTGGCGATGAAGATTAAAGGATCTCAGGGCAAGCCGAGGAGAGTGTGGGTCAAGCAAGAACACCCATTTACCACGATTAGCCCCGCAAGTGATGTTCACGCCAACCAGGTGGAATCGTTCAATAGTGCATTAAGGCGGCAGGCGACTGCCTGTCTTGTTGCGCTTTTCGCGTCGGGTTTCCCGACGGGCGCGCACCGCTATCGAAGGCGACAAAACCACTGTGCCAAGGTGGTAACGGGCTTGCAAAGAGCTTTGAACGTACAAAGATTACTACCCAATTGGGTGCGACCCCATTGGGGATTAGGTAAAAAAACGACTCCAGCAATGGCGATAGGGTCGATCGATCGTCCAGTTACGATCTCAGAAATTCTTAGTTCCACAAGCTTTGAGGACTTCACTCCTTAACGGGACAGTGCCGATGCCCTCGAATGGAAGTATTAGGCGGATGGCTTTAACCAGAACTCACGACGACGCTTTAAGCTTTGAATCGACAGGTGAATCATTTGGGCAAGCTCATCGTTGCCACTGGCTACCGCATCGTTATAAGCGTCGATCTCATCGCAGATCTTGAGTTCGACCACCCTTAGGGGGTGCGCTTGCGCGTTCGCAGCTAGAGCCGTCTGTTGGGGGTCGTCAATCTCGAATGGTTTCATGGTAATTAGGGATTTATCCCAGCCCCGTTAGAGTAATCCTTTACTAGTTGGTTTGGGATTGAGAGGCGATCGATTAACTTTTGCGGGTGAGTCGGTCGCTTTCTCATATCTATACATGAAACTATATAGACTCTCTATATCAATGCTTCCTATATAACGACCCTCTATATATTCATTCATGACTGATAACTTGCTAATATATAGACCCTCTAGTTAAATCTCTAGATACAGAGTAAGATATAGAGGTACTATATAAGAGGCTTCAAGATGGGGAAAAATACTAAACCTATGCTCACGGTATTGGTTGAAGGGGATAAGCTCCAACAGTTTAGAGACTATGCACTGAGTAAAGAAGTCTCGATGGGATGGGTAGTAAATCGGCTACTCGATCGAGTGTTATCCGGCGAACTGGATGTAATGGGAGATACAGTCTCTATAGGAATAAATAGAGAGTACATAGAAAATGTCTCTACAGGACTAACTAGAGAAGATGTAGAGAGAATGATTAAATCCTCTATGGATAATCAGTTAGCAAGTAGCAGCAGAAAGCATATAGAGAAATCGATTAAAAGCTATATAGACAGTTTGGGGATATCCTCTACAGGCACCAATGACATAGAAGAGGTAACTAGAGCGTTTATAGAGTCATCTCTAGAGCCAATTAAGGAGTCAGTATCGAAGTTAGAAGCTGATACCCAATCCCAGCTTGAAGCAGTGAGGGATGATATAGAGAAATTAACTAGAGCCTCTACCCCCACCCTTCCCCACAAAGAGAAACCCAATGTTGATGGTGATACTAAAACTTGGGGTGAGTTCTTCAAGATGGTCGGGATTGAAGCTTTAACGGCTGTTGAGGCTCAGAAGAAGGAAAACATTGATATTCGCACCAAACAGATAGAGCGAGGGCTTCAAGCGGCTATAGACCAGGGATTAGGTGAATGGGCAGTCAAGAGAGCGGGGCGCGACTTTGTGAGAGTTGAGGAACTAAACCGAGCTTGACAGCATACTCTCTATATGAGAGCATAGAAAAAAGGAAGCGTTCGATATGCACCTAATCACTATCCGCAATCTCCGCCAAGATGCGGCACCATACCCCGATGTACAGAAACAGCTAAATGACTGGAACGACATTGTTAAGGGTGCAAATTGGCAGAGTTTAATCGATGTTCAGACCATCTATAGAGATGCTGAGGCGGTGGGTAACTTCACTGTTTTCAACATCAAGGGGAATAAGTACCGCTTGATAGTATCGATCGACTATGAAGCCCAGCTAATCTACTACAAATATTTCCTAACTCACGCTGAATACGATAAGGAGAATTGGAAAAATGACGACTACTATTGATAAGAAAAAATATCTAGATCTATTGGATACAGCCGATATCAGCCCCAAGGTAATCGAGACTGAGGACGAATACGATCGGTTTCTAGCTGTGGCTCAGATGTTAATGCACAAGCGGGGCAATCGCACACCAGAAGATACAGCATTGCTGATGTTAGTAGTGAGACTAATCGAAGATTACGAGTCGATTCACCACAATCTAGATGATTGGGAAAAATCCACACCGAATGAACTGCTACGTCACATCATGACTGTCAGCGGTACTCGCAATGTCGATCTAATTGGCATCATTGGGAGTAGCGGCGTAGTGTCTGAGGTTGTGAATGGTAAGCGTACTATCAGCCGCGAACAGGCGAAGAGCTTGGGTAAGTTCTTTAAATTATCACCAGGGCTATTTATCTAATTGAAATACCCCCAACCAATGAAGGCTAGGGGTATTTCAATCGATGGACTGTTACAAGCAGTTCAAACAAATATCAATAGTACTACATATTATGGCATTATCACAACTAGAATATAAACAGATAACATTGACCGATTGGGGCGAGATTGGGTTAAACTTCTTTTCAAATCTCTGTAATGCTCTCATAGACTCAAACTGTCACGGACTCTTAATCCTCTGGTTCCGAGTTCGAGCCTCGGGTTGCCCATTTTTAAATCGATCGCTATTGTGCAGTCGTGTCAAATACATCTTGTACAGGACAGAAGTTTGAGAATTTGGCTCGATCGGTCAAAGATAATAAATCCTCAGCCGATCGTCGCGATCGATTAGTTAGGATTATTACTGCGGCGGCGATGTAATTGAGGTTTTGCGATAGGGAGCGGATTAGCTATGGGTTGATGAGATCGAGCGCAATATGAGTAGTATCAGATTCCCGAGCTTTAAAATATCCTTCAACTGACAATTTTGGCCGATCCGGGCATTTACATTAGCTTAAAAAATTTCATAAATCTTTATCATCGGCTGGGATTAGCGTATACTACGAAAGCAAAGCTTAATCCCATGTATAAAGGAGCAAAAATCTAATGTCGGAGGCGCAGCAGCCCCTCAGAGTCCCTAGGGAATTTTTGGGACCGCCTGATGACTTGAATCCCAACGTCTTCATGTTCTTTGGCGCAATTGCTTTAGTGACGATCTCGACGATCGGCTATTGGCAATGGCAGTTACCAGGTTGGTGTTGCTTCGGCTTCAATGTCTTGGCTTTACATATGGCAGGTACCGTGATTCACGATGCTTCTCATAATTCCGCTCATCCCAATCGGGTGGCAAATGCAATTATGGGACATGGTAGTGCATTGATGCTCGGATTTGCATTTCCAGTCTTTACGCGCGTACACATCCAGCACCATGCCAACGTTAACGATCCCGATAACGATCCGGATCATTACGTCTCAACAGGTGGCCCCCTCTGGATGATTGCCGCGAGATTTTTTTATCACGAAATCTACTTTTTCCAGCGCAAACTGTGGCGGAAAAACGAACTTCTAGAATGGTTTCTCAGTAGGCTGGTAGTAGGATTGGTCATTTATTGGGCTTGTCAACACGGTTATACTGCCTACGTTTTTGATTTTTGGTTTTCACCAGCATTAGTCGTCGGCATCGCACTGGGGCTGTTTTTCGATTATCTACCCCATCGTCCCTTCAAAGAGCGCGATCGGTGGAAAAATGCTCGCGTTTATCCAGGGCCGATTTTGAACATCCTCATTTTCGGCCAAAATTATCACTTGATCCACCATTTATGGCCGTCGATTCCCTGGTATAAGTATCAATCAGCCTACCAGGCAACCAAACCATTACTGGAATCAAAAGGATGCCATCAATCGCTAGGATTATTGCAGGGTAAAGATTTTCTTCACTTTGTTTATGACATCTTTTTAGGCATTAGGTTTCACCACAAACCCAAGCCAGTGAGTCAGGAGGCGAGCGATCCTTAGTCAGATTTAAAGTCAGATTGCGGTATTCAAGAGGTAATTGCTTGAGAATACTTGTTTGTTTGCGGTACCCTCGAGCTAACGATCGACATCGACCAGGCCATGCAAATGCTGAGCCTGGTTTTTCGATTTTCTGGCCATCACATTTTGGCAATTTAGCAAAAACATCGCATCGGTCGTGCTTAAATATACTAGTTCTTGGTAAGATTTGCGGACGATCGAGCGCGCGTAAAAAGGCATAAGCTGCTAGACATCGGCTGAAAGAAAGCGCGCATACAGCTAGCTTATAAGCTGTACATTAGTTAGCAAAATTGCTCTGGATACCGACTGTTGGTAGCGAGCAGTCGCAACGAGTGCGATCGAATGTGAGTTTTTTAGTCATCGAAGAGTTATTATCTTTGAGGTGGGAATAATATCGGTAATCGGCAATTTAGCCAATCGTCAGTACAGCAGCTATTTCGGCAACTCGCAGATCGATAAAACTGTAACTAGTAGCACATTGTTAACGCGGCTAGATAGTGTTTAATGTGCTCGATTGCTTAAAAAAAATGGTAACAAATATTACTTCACAACGAGCGATTGCTGCTTGAATACTGAATATCGATCGTATTTATTACCTAATTCCTGTAAAATCTAAGCAAAAATCAGTAATTACCACGACAGTCTCTTGGAATTTGGAGGACAAACATATCAGTAGCACAATCACCACCCAAAATATGTTAGCAACAGAAAAGTCTGTGATTCACATCTGGGGTCAACACCCATTGTCTGGAGAAGTCAAAATCAGTGGTGCGAAGAATTCCGCCTTGGTTGTCATGGCTGGTGCCTTGCTGTGCTCGACTGGATGTCGGCTCCAAAATATCCCCGGACTGGTCGATGTCGATAAGATGTGCCAGATTATTGAAGCCTTGGGAGTCAAGATCGAGCGTAATGGCGAAGTTTTGGATTTCGATACCACTGGATTCAACTGTCATACACCGCCCTTTGAATTGGTTTCCAAGTTGCGGGCGGCTTTTTTTGCGATCGGGCCGATTTTAGCGCGGTTAGGGGTTGCTAAGGTCCCATTACCAGGCGGCTGCTCGATCGGCGCGCGTCCGGTAGAATTACACGTTCGCGGCTTGCAAGCGATGGGCGCGCATGTCGAAATCGAGCATGGAATTGTCAATGCTTTTGTGACTGGCTCGAACAAACGCCTGCAAGGGGCGAAGATATATCTGGACTACCCAAGTGTCGGCGCGACCGAAACATTGATGATGGCGGCGACGCTAGCCGAGGGTGAGACGATTTTAGAGAACGCAGCTAAGGAACCGGAAGTTGTCGATTTAGCCAATTTCTGTATTGCTATGGGCGCGCAGATTTTCGGGGCGGGTACAGATCGGATTACGATCGTCGGCGTCGATAAGCTACACGAGGCCGATTATAGTATCATTGCCGATCGCGTCGAAGCAGCGACATTTTTGGTGGCTGGCGCGATTACCAATTCGGAGTTGAGTCTGTATCCAGTCATCCCCGATCATCTCACCGCCGCAGTCGCGAAGTTAGATCAAATCGGCGCGAAAGTAGTCATAGATGCCCCAGATCGGATGCGGGTAATTCCCACGGGCACGCTCAAAGGGACGGATATCGAGACCCTGCCTTATCCAGCTTTTCCGACCGATATGCAAGCCCAGTTTATGGCCATGCTCGCCGTGAGTGAAGGTAGTAGTGTCATTACCGAAACCGTATTTGAAAATCGGCTCCAACATGTGGCCGAACTCAAACGGATGGGTGCCAATATTAGGGTCAAAGGCAATCATGCGATCGTCGAAGGCGTACCGTTATTATCGGGTGCGACTGTCACCGCAACGGATTTGCGCGCTTCGGCTGCGCTGGTACTAGCTGGTTTGGCCGCTCAAGGCAAAACCACGATTCAAGACCTCCATCACCTCGATCGCGGTTACGATTGTCTCGAAGCCAAAATGCGCAATCTCGGAGCCAAAATCGAACGGGTACGGGTCAATGCTGAGGGTGAAATTGTCTATCGCTATGCAGATGAAGTCGTGCGGGTGTAACGACAACGATCCCCGATCGGTGACGATTGCTCCACAGACTCGATCGTAAATAAACATGTATAGTACTAGAAGATTGGGGTAACTTCGTGGCACGATCGTAAGTTGCTCCCGTCCACTTTCACCTCTTTTAGATAGATTATGCAGCTAAGATTAGGGGACACCGTTCCCAACTTCACCCAAGCTACTACCCAGGGCGAGATCGATTTCTTTGAATGGGCTGGAAATAGCTGGGTAATTCTCTTCTCCCACCCCAAAGATTTCACTCCAGTTTGTACGACAGAATTGGGAGAAGTAGCTAAATTAAAACCAGAATTTGACAAACGTAACGTTAAACCGATCGCACTGAGTGTCGATGATGTAGATTCTCATAATGGTTGGGTAGGTGATATCCTCGAAACCCAAGGTTCCGCACTCAACTATCCCATTATTGCCGATCCAGACAAGAAAGTTTCCGACTTGTACGACATGATTCACCCTAATGCAAATGCCATGGTGACTGTCCGTTCGGTATTCATTATCGACCCCAACAAGAAACTGCGTCTGACCCTGACTTATCCTCCCAGTACCGGACGGAATTTTGACGAGATCCTACGGGTCATCGATTCGCTCCAACTCACCGATAACTACAGCGTGGCAACTCCAGCTAACTGGACGGATGGCGGTGATTGCGTGGTAGTACCCTCGATTTCTACCGAAGAAGCCAAGGTCAAGTTTCCTAAAGGTATCACCGAACTCAAGCCTTATCTGCGGATGACTCCTCAGCCAGATAAGTAATAGGCTTTAGGTTTTAGGCTTTAGGCTTTAGGTGTGAGGGGATTGCAGGTTTTGCAAAGTGCTAGGTCGTACCTCGAATCGGCACTACTCATAAATAATTAACGATCGATAAGTCGATCGATTAACTTTCGATCTGACTCACAAAAAAACAGCCTGCTGGCTGTTTTTTATTGAATTAACTTTGAGTAATGGATAGGGGGTAGTGGATGGTAAATGGTTGAGTAAGGAATAAAGAGGGGATGCTTACGTTGGCTCATCTCCCCGTCCCCTCGTCCCCTCGTCCCCTCGTCTCCCCGTCTCCCATCTACCCTCTAGCACCCATTTCCAACATCAGCTTAGATTTTTTCACGCCATCGGGAATTTCGACTGGATAATCGCCCGTAAAACAAGCCGAACAGAAATTCTTAGGATTCTGGTTGGTGGCGACTAACATCCCTTCCCACGATAAATAGGCAAGGGTATCAACACCGATTTGTTGGGCGATTTCGGCAACAGATTTGGTAGCAGCAATTAGTTGATCTTGGGTATCGGTATCGATGCCGTAAAAACAAGGATGCGTGACAGGCGGCGATGAGATCCGCATGTGGATTTCGGTCGCGCCAGCATCGCGTAAAGCTTTGACTAGTTTTCGACTGGTAGTTCCACGCACGATCGAATCATCGATCACAATTACCCGTTTGCCATTTAAGACATCTCGGAGCGGGTTTAATTTCATCCGAATCCCCGATTCCCGCATTTCTTGGGTGGGTTGGATGAATGTCCGTCCAACGTAACGATTTTTAATTAGTCCTTCGGCATAGGGAATCCCCGATACCTCAGAAAATCCGATCGCGGCTGGAATGCCCGAATCAGGTACACCAATGACGATATCGGCATCCTGAAAGGATTCTTTGGCTAATTGTTTGCCCAACCGCATCCGATAGCTATACAAGCTCTCTTCATTTACCCAACTGTCAGGACGGGCAAAATAAATCATTTCAAAGATACACAGTTTCGGCTGCGCTTTTGGTGCCCAATCAATCGCTTCGATCCCTTTCTCGGTTATCCACAAGAGTTCGCCCGGTTTGACATCACGTTCGTAGTCAGCTCCGATGATGTCTAGCGCGCAGGTTTCGGAAGCTACAACATAATGACTGACACGATCGGGCATCACTCCCAATACTAGCGGACGAATGCCATAAGGATCGCGGATGGCCATAATCCCGTCGGGAGTGGCGATAGTTAAGCTAAAAGCACCTACGCACTGGCTACAAGCTGCGATGGTAGCATCGATCCAGCCTTTACCCGCATTGACTTCTTCCCGAATTATCAACGCAATCATTTCTGAATCGATCGTCGTGCTCGGTTCGCACCCTCTGGCAACTAGATAATCTCGCAACGCCCCAGTATTGACGAGATTACCATTATGTGCTAGGGCAAGTTGGCCTAGAATCGTATCGACAATTACTGGTTGGGCGTTACAACGGCGACTCGATCCGGTAGTTGAGTAGCGAGTATGTCCGATCGCAAGCTGCCCTGGTAACTGCTCTAAAATCTCTGGATTGAAGACATGAGACACCAGTCCCATATCGCGATGCTCGTGAAGCTGCTGGCCATCAAAAGTAGCAATTCCCGCCGATTCTTGGCCGCGATGCTGGAGTGCGTACAGACCAAAATAGGTTAATTTGGCAACTTCTTGTCCAGGCGCGTAAATCCCAAACACCCCACAGGCTTCTTCAGGTTTATCGACAGCGTTATCATCATTAGGTAGAACGAGATCGGCACAAAGATCGGCGTTCGGGTCGCAATCGTCAGGAATCATGAATGGCTCTAGTGGTAAAGGGTGGCTAAGTACGAGTGGTAGATGCGCGATCGGGGCTATTTTTGATAAGAAAAGCAGTACTAATAGATTTTTGCGATCGACTCTCAGCTAAAACCCAAAAAATTAGAGCTGAAGATCGATATTCAAAATGATTGTTAAACATAAGTAATTTTAATACTTACATTTTAAGAAAATAATTTGAATATTACTAGGTGAAAGTCGTTGGCTTTAAATATTATTAAGCAATCCTTAATAATTCATTAACGATAGCATGAAAATTGCCGATCGGGAATAAACACAGAGAACGGGCAGCGGTGGCGATCGACTCGACGGCGGACACCAACCTGCAATTCTGAGAAATTGTGACTGACTCTCGCACCGAGTAGCTGCTCATGGGTCGCTCGGCGCGGGTAGCATAAATATAGCAACAGCCAAACGGTTTCAATTTGTAGCAATGGATCTCGCTGGCGATCGTGCGCTCGAAAGTCAGTTTTGCGGACTTGCCGCGCAGTCGAGTTTGTGGCATTATTAGCGTGCAGTTAGGTAGAATCGTCACGATCTTCTACTCCTAACATTTAAGATCCAAATATCTCTAATCGAGATTCAGCTCGGTTACCAGATTTGTACCAACGCTGCTAGGCTGTTGCCAGTGGAATCGATCGTCACCAGAGCCTAAAAAAATTCATTAGGGAAGGACTGTATTTGGCGTAGACCCAAAACTCACAACAAATGTACTCTCAAAGTTCTCAATTTCATTTGGGATCTAGCTCCAGATCCCGTTGCTAATTGGCTGGATCGATCTTCAATATATGATTGACTGACTTTGGGCACATCGATATTGTCGCTCGCAAGCATCAGCTAGTCTAGCTCATTGGTTCCTAGCACGCCAGAGAACATCAGCACGATCGAGCCGAGAGCCATCCACAATTCATCACCGATAACTGTAATGTCAAATTCTCTGCATTGGCTAGACCTGAGTGAATATCTAGCGATCGCTGTAGCCGTAGTCGGTACCATCGCCGCCGCTGCATCCTCGACGTGGATTTACGCAGTAGTGCCCATCATCGCAAGTCTGATTCTCAATGCGATCAATCGGTGGCGATTGCATCAAGCTCTCCGCCTGCACGATCGCAATTTAGAACGCAAGCTCGATGGCGAACTTCAACAACAAGGCGAAGTTCTCCAGCAAGAAATCGCCCAAGCACGCAGCTTTGCCACCGCTCTAGTCAAACAAACGATGGCCGCTCAATCAAACACGCCAGTCGCGCTGGGTGCCACTAATGGTCGAGATGTAAGTCTGCTGGAGCAGAAATTTGATACCCACAAGCAACTAATGCAATCGATGCAGGAGCACGTTAGCGGCGTTGAAGGCAGTCTCAAAGATGTCGTCGATTTGCTCGAAAGTAACGCCCTGACGGAACGCGTCGAATACTTAGAACGCCATCTGACCCAGATGTCCGCACAACTAGGCTTCGAGCCGACCGAATTAACTCGATCTCCGGCTCCTAATATCAAGACCAATTTTGGCGATGATACTGGGGTCGATATTACGCCACTATTGGAAATGATTTCGGAAGACTTGATGTCGAGCGAGTTAATTCCCGAAAGTCTCAGCTCTGGAGATTTGAGCGGCGATCTGTGGTCGAAACCGACATGGGATCTCCAGCAGACAATTAACGCCCACGATGATTGGGTGCGCTGTTTGAGCTTTACTCCCGATGGCTCGAAGCTAGCTAGCGGCAGTTTTGACAAAACGATTAAAGTCTGGCAACTCGATACTGGAACAGCACTTCATACGCTCACAGATCGACTTAAAGGAGTATTTGCACTGGCTGTCAGCTCCGATGGTAAACTCCTGGCTAGCGGTAGTTGGGATGATACGGTCGAATTATGGAATCTCGAAACTGGCACTCTGCTCAAAAACCTCAGCCAGCACCAAGCCTCGGTGAGGTCGCTGGCAATTAGTGCCGACAGTCAAACTTTAATTAGCGGCAGTTTCGATCGGACGATCGTCCTATGGCATCTCCCCGATGGTACGGTTACCAACACGATCGCCACGCTCGAGCCAGTAGCCGCGATCGCGCTGAGTCCCGATGGGAAATTTCTCGCCAGTACGGGGGATGATGGAACGATCGAGATTTGGTCGTTGACTTCTGGGCAATTAATTATTAAGTCTAGCGGCAATCAAAATTGTATCGGTTCGCTAGCGATCGGTGCGGATTCCCGCACGATCGCCGCTGGCACGGTTAATGGCTATTTAATCTTCTGGAAGCTCGACAACATCGAAACCGATCGACAACCACAGTTCGAGCTGACTCAGACGATTAAAGCTCATGCCGGACAAATAAATGCTTGCGTGTTTAGCCCAGATGGTGAATATGCGATTACGGGCAGCGTCGATGGCAAAGCTAAGGTGTGGTATCGCGGTGCAGATCGCCAATTCCACGATAAAGCGCGCAGTATCCTTAAAGGCGATCCGGGTCGGTCGGTGATGTCTGTGGCAATTGCGCCTAGTGGCAAACAAATTGCCATTGGCGGAGCTGATGGGACGATCCAACTTTGGCAGCGAGTGTAAGTAAATTCACCCATTTACGCGATCGTCCTGATGCTCGATCGCCGCCCAAACTGAAGATTATCATCGAACAAATGGTGGAAAAGTGCTACTGGTTGTTGCCGATTTAGCAATCTTAGGGAATAATACTGAAGACACTACCATTGAACTTTTAACCCATATTAAATTTAAAAATTTTAGATTATGCGAATTTTAGTTACAGGTGGTGCGGGCTTTATTGGTTCTCATCTGATCGATCGACTGATGAAAGAGCAGCATGAAGTAATCTGTGTAGATAATTTTTACACTGGAACAAAAAGCAATATCAGTAAATGGATCGGTCATCCTAATTTTGAATCGATCCGTCACGATATTACCGAGCCGATTCGCCTCGAAGTAGATCGGATTTATCATTTAGCTTGTCCCGCATCACCCGTACACTATCAATCTAACCCGATTAAAACTACTAAAGTCAGTTTCCTGGGCACCTCCAATATGTTGGGACTAGCCAAACGCGTCAAGGCTAGATTTTTGCTGGCTTCGACCTCAGAAGTGTACGGCGATCCTGACGTCCACCCACAGCCCGAAGAATATCATGGTAACGTCAATACCATTGGCATTCGATCGTGTTATGACGAAGGTAAACGGATCGCAGAAACTCTCAGTTTTGATTACCATCGCCAGCATGGTGTCGAGATTCGGGTAGCACGTATCTTTAATACCTATGGGCCGCGCATGTTAGAAAACGACGGTCGCGTCGTCAGTAATTTTATCGCTCAATCTCTGCAAGGAAAACCATTAACGGTCTATGGAGAAGGCAGCCAAACTCGGAGTTTTTGTTATGTCAGCGATCTAGTTGATGGCTTAATGAAATTGATGGATGGCGACCATACTGGGCCGATCAATCTCGGTAACCCTGAAGAGTATACCATTCTGCAACTCGCTCAAAAAATTCGCGATAGAATGAACCCCGGTCAAGACATAATCTTTCAGCCATTACCGCAAGACGATCCCAAACAGCGTAAGCCAGACATTACCAAGGCGAAAACATTGCTAGGCTGGGAGCCGACAATCTCGCTAGAGACAGGTTTGACTGAAACGATTGCCGAATTTACGCAACGGCTAAAGGTTTAACCGATCTATGATGAAAATATCCAAAATTGATAATACGAAATTGAAACACACCACTGGATAGCTGCTTGACGGAGCAGCGACGATACTGGCGAGTTTAAAAGTTGACTGAATCGAGAATTAAATTGGGGGTAAATTTAAATGCGCGTTTGTACTATCGGAACTGGTTATGTTGGTTTAGTAACTGGAGCTTGTTTGGCACACATCGGCCATGATGTCATTTGTGTAGATAACAATCCTGAAAAAGTAGAATTGATGAAATCCGGACACTCGCCAATCTACGAGCCTGGATTGTCAGAGATCATGAAATCGGCCATGGCTGCCAATCGGCTGCAATTTACTACCGATCTCGGTGCGGGTATCGAGCATGGCGAGATTCTATTTATTGCCGTCGGGACGCCCCCATTACCCAATGGTTCGAGCGATACTCAATATGTCGAAGCTGTTGCCAAAGGCATCGGTCAACACCTCAACGGGGAATATAAAGTAATCGTCAACAAATCTACCGTGCCGATTGGCTCTGGCGACTGGGTAAAAATGTTGGTGCTAGATGGTGTCGCCGAACGCACCAAACAACCGCTACTCGTCGGCGGTGGCGATACCCCTCCCCCCACACAATTGACCCCGCAGTTTGACGTCGTCAGCAACCCAGAATTTTTACGCGAGGGTTCGGCGATTTATGATACGCTCAATCCCGATCGAATTGTTTTAGGCAGTAATAACCAGCAAGCGATCGACCTAATGCTAAAGTTATACTCACCCATCATCGACAGAGAGTGTGCTGAAGATACTAGTCTGCCACCTGTAGCCGTACTGGCAACAGACCTCGGTTCGGCAGAAATGATCAAGTATGCTGCCAACGCGTTCTTGGCTACCAAAATTAGCTTTATTAACGAGATTGCCAATATCTGCGAGCGGGTAGGTGCCGATGTCACGCAGGTATCCAAAGGGATCGGCTTGGATTCTCGCATTGGTAATAAATTTTTGAATGCTGGCATCGGTTGGGGCGGATCTTGTTTCCCTAAAGATTTAGCCGCACTCATCCACACTGGGGCGGATTATGGCTATGACGCGCGATTGCTCAAGGCAGCGGTGAGCGTCAATCAACAGCAACGAACGCTCGTAATTCAAAAGTTGCAAAATTCACTCAAAATTCTCAAAGGTAAAACGATCGGTCTACTGGGATTGACCTTTAAACCCGATACGGATGATTTGCGAGATGCACCAGCACTTGATATAATCCACATACTGATCGAGCTTGGTGCTAAAGTTAAGGCATACGACCCAATTATTTCGCCTCAATCCTCAATCAATCCACATCTAGTTAATGTTAACTTGGTTAGCAGCCCACAGTTATTAGCAACCGACAGTGATGCGCTCGTACTAATGACAGAATGGTCTGAGTTTCAAGAGATAAACTATCAACATCTAGCAGGGCTAATGCGCTCTCCCATCGTAGTTGATTGTCGAAATTTTCTATCCCCAACAAAGCTAGCCGAAGCAGGCTTCAACCATATTGGTATCGGTTGCTAAATTTAAAGCCCATACTCAGTAACATAATCTCAAAGTACTGAGTATGGGATGTATTTGCCAGACCTACTTGCAGACAAATAACTATTTTGCGAATATTGTTAATCGATCGCATTCCGATGGTAAGTTACTAGAATGATCCATATTGACACCTATTAGACCTATCCGAAATATAATTCATGGACAAAAAAGGCACTAAAATCGTAAAATAGTATTTTAGCCATAATGAAAAATCCACTAGAATATATTGAAAACTATCCAGAACGAACAAAGCAAATTATCGGAATTAATTACGAGCAGTGGTCGGCATTAGTAGAGATTGCAAAAATTGAGGAAGAAAGATTAAGATTGGCACATGAAAAACAAAAGATTAGGATTAATAAAAAAGGAGGAGGGAGACCTAAAAAACTCACCTTAGAGGAAGAAATATGTTTGTGTGTATTTTATCTAAGGCATTTGCCGACATTTGAAATCCTAGGGTTGCAATTTAGTGTTTCCAAAACAGAAGCGAATGATACATTTAATTACTGGATAAAAATCCTGAGAAAAATACTACCATCTAGCCTAATAGAGGGAGCAAGAAAAGACCGAGAAGAATTGGCAGTGGTGAAAGAAATGCTCGCCGAGTATGAGTTGATTGTAGATAGTTGGGAACAGCCGAGAGAAAGACCTGAAGACAATCAGGTGCAGAAAGAATATTATTCAGGAAAGAAAAAGCAACACACATTTAAAGGGCAGGTAATTACATTACCATCAGGAAAAGATTTAGTCGATGTAGAGGTGGGCAAACAAGGTAAGACTAGTGATATTAGTATATTTAGAGAACAGCAAAAGAAATTTAATATTGAGCAGAAATTTACCGGAGACAAAGGATATCAAGGTGGTATTAATATCAAAATTCCTCAGAAGAAGCCAAGAGGAAAAGAATTAACAGATCTACAAAAAGAGGTGAACAAGGAAATATCTAGTGAAAGAATATATGTAGAACATGTCATTCGCCTAATCAAGATATTTAGGGCGGCCAAAGAAAGATTCCGGATGAAGGGGAATAAATATGAAGAAGTAATACTAACAATATGTGGATTAGTTAGATTGCGACTGGGAACATTGATTTTAGCAGTTTGACGATAGTAAAGAAGCTCGTAAATACAAAAAATACAAAATGGCAATTAATGGGCTAGTTTTTAATAGTAATTAGCTGGACTCCTAGAACTGATTGGGGAAACATATAGAATACACTGTGAAGTGTCTATCGTTCGGAACCTATGCTGAGTCTGCTACACAGGTTTTAGGATAGGTCTATTAGATATTACACTCGTTTAAGTCAAATTACTTCAGCCATTTGGCGGTTCATTACCCACTCGTTCTATCAATAGTCTTCCAACATGAAAGAGAGCTTTCCTGAATTTACTAATCCTCCCAGACTAATGCAGTCCCCAGAATCAGTGAAACCTCGTCCGACTGGCTTCCCCGAAGCACGGCAAGAGGAAGGAGTGAGTTTGAGTGCGATCCTCAATGGCTTACGTAAGTATTGGTATGCTTCGGTATTTACCACTGCACTGATGATGGGTGTAATCGGTTATGTAACCTGGAAGCAAGTACGGATTTATCGATCGGCAGTACAAATCGCCATCGATCTCAAAGGTGGCAATAGTTTTGCCGAAAAACTAGCAGGCGGTGTCGATTCTAACGGGCAATCGGAAGATCGGACGATCGCACTAGAGACGATTACCCAATCGCTCAGAAGTCGGAGCATGATCGAACAAGCAATTAACATGATTCCCGATCCTAAAATGCGTCCTTCTGTAGGGCAAGTTTTGGCAGGATTGGCAATTCAAACGAAGCCAGATAGTAACGTGCTTACCGTCAGCTACACATCGCTGTCGCAAAATGAAATTGTCACCGTACTCAATGCTTTAAGTAAAGTTTACATCGACTATAGTATTAAAACCAAAAAAGCCCGCACCAATAACTCGATCGAATTTATCGAGTCACAATTACCAGCTTCGCGCAAACGCTTAGAAGCTTCGGCTTCCCAAATCGAGCAGTTTCGGATTAAATATCGATTTGTAGATCCGGCAACTTCTGCTGGTGCCTTAGATGGCTACCGTCAAGGTATCGTCGCCAAGATTAACGAATCTCGCTCTGTTTATTACCAAACTCAAAAGCAATACGAAGAATTAAAGAAACAACTGGCTTCAGTAGGGTTATCGTCCGAAGGTAATTTGAGTACCACGATGTTGACACAGGATAGTGCATATCAAGAATTATTCAAGCAACTCAACGATCTCGAATTAAAATACAACCAGGAAAGCGTTCGGTTTAGTAGCGAAAATCCACTCGTTGTCAGTCTCAAAGAAAAACGCGATGGCGTACTAGTACTATTGAGAGAACGAGCGCAACAAGTGCTCAAGCGACAAGTCGAAGATAGCGAACTTACCAAAGGTGGAATATCTAATTTTGGTAACAACTTAGCTCAAAACTTAGCCAATAAACAAGCCGAGTTAGAAACGAGTTTAGTCGCCCAAACAGCACAGGCTCAAAGTTTGGAAGCAGTATATCAACAAGTTCAAACTCAGATCGCGCAACTACCCGGCCTGCAAAAACAATACACCGAAATGCAGCGGGAATATCAAATTGCTTCGCAAGAATTGACAGCATTCTTACAAAAAGTTCAGGAGTTGAAAATCGTCAACGCCGAACAAGTCGTACCATGGCGGTTATTAGATCCCCCAGAATACCCCAATTTCCCCGTCTCGCCTGACGTGCCGCGCCAATTAGGAATGGGTGCCGTCGGTAGCTTGCTTGCGGGGATTCTGGTATCGGTAGGTTTGAATAAACTCGACGATCGTGTAGATAATCCAGATAGTGTCAAAGCGATGACTGGAATGCCAGTATTATCTTTGATCCCAAGAGTAGACGATCTCGATCGATCTTCTTCAATGCGGGGTGGTACCTTTCTGCAAACAGCTAAAGGTAAAAACAAAGATTATTCTTACTGGAGTTTTGTTGAGGCGATTCGTACCCTCGCATTGGGGATCGGCCTGACATCCGATCGAGAAGAGAAGCAAGCTGGTAAAATCATTGCCATGACTTCTTCTTTACCCAAAGAAGGTAAATCAACCATCGTTTTCCATACTTCTAATACCCTTGCAGAATTGGGTTATCGAGTCTTGCTCATCGATGCCGATATGCATAAATCTAGCATTGCCCAGTTGTGTGCTAACTCACCACTATTTAAGCGTGAAGATTGCGATATCGAAGATGGATTGAGCGACGCGATCGTCGGTAGCTCCAACTGGAAAGATTTAATTAAAGTTAGCCCAGAATCTCAGTTACATGTTTTGTTTTCTGGGAAGCAAACAGTTAGTTCGATCGTCTTATTTAATTCACCACGATTGATTCGCTTGATGGAAGAGTGGCGTAAAGAATATGATTACGTTCTGTTCGATACACCACCGATCGTTGGCGTCAGCAATACGCGATTGCTGTCGAGTTTAGTAGATGGCTTGGTATATATTGTCAGCCTCAATGTAGCCCAAAAACAAATTATCGATCGCGGTATCGATATTATTTCCTCTGGAAAAACTCCCGTCTTAGGATTGGCAATCAACCGCGTTGAAAATCATCATTCTGGCTACAATAAATATTATCAGTACTATCATGCTTCCCACGAGCTGCATGAAAAAAATGATAAGTCTAAGCTCTTAAATCCCGAACAACAGGGAGTAGAAGTTACATCGATCGTCGATCGCAGATAGCAAAAGATCGTGCTGAAATTATGATAATCACCTCAAAAATATCACCGACTTCTTAGAGAAATCGGTGATATTTTGGTATAAATTGAAGATCTTCAGGACTAATTTCAACTATTATACCGATTTAAAATAAGCTTTAGATCCGCTCGGACTAGGAAACATGGTTTTGGCTCCCGGTTGCCAGTCAGCGGGACAAACTTCATTGGGATTTGCCTGAACGTGTTGGATCGCTTGAAGGACTCTCAGCGTTTCATCGACACTGCGACCGAAGGAAAGGTTATTGATCGTAGCATGTTGCAAAATTCCCGCACGATCGATAATAAACAATCCGCGTAAAGCTGTACCTGCTTCGGGATCTAAGACATTGTAGGCAGCACTAATTTCTTTTTTGAGATCGGAGACTAAGGGATAATTAATATCGCCCAAGCCGCCCATTTTACGCTCGGTTTCGATCCAAGCTAAATGCGAAAATTCACTATCGACCGATATAGCTAAAATCTCGGTATTGAGAGCTTGAAATTCTGCATATCGATCGCTAAAAGCAATAATTTCTGTCGGGCAGACAAACGTAAAATCTAGGGGATAAAAGAATAAAATAACGTACTTACGATAACTAGATAATTTAACCTTCTGAAACTGACGATCGACAACCGCAGTTGCCGTAAAATCTGGGGCAATTTGACCTACTCTCAGGCAATTTTCATGGTAATTATTCATACATTTATTTTCTATGAAAATTTAGATGCTGCCGATAAGAGTCTGGAAAATATTTACAATTTGTGATAAATAGCTATTCCCATACCACTGCCAACAATTCGCTAGCCACTAGCCACGATCGACACTTCGACTGTCACTCAGTGCAAGCTATCCACTATCGTGGATCTCTAATTTGACAAGAGCGAGGGAGTAGCTAGTTTACTAAGTTCTCTAGAGTTGGGGTTCTGAGCCGACAACAAAAATGTTAGCCTGGAAAATAGTGCTGACAATTGCCGCGTTCGCGTAGCGTCCGCTGTGCGGAATCTACTCTCAGATCTGCCGCGTCCGCGATCTCCACTGGAAAGCCACAGCTAACGAGCGATATCTATCAATTTGCCATTTTCAGTTAACATGGTTTCTCTCACAACTTTATCGTTATTTATCACCGACCTCGATCGGACCCTCGTTGGCAATGACAGCTCGCTAGATCGACTCAATCAGATCCTCGATCTCTATCGTCAAACTTGGGGGACTAAAATAGTGTATGCCACAGGTCGATCGAGAGCATCGTATCAAGAATTAGCGACCGCGCAATCGCTGCTGGCTCCCGACGCTTTAATTGCGGCGGTAGGTACCGAATTGTACGTCGGTAACTCGGACAATCCCGATCCGGAATGGATAGAGCGACTGAGTACCAATTGGCATCGCGACAAAATTGTAGAAATTGCCAGTCGGTTTGCTGACTTAGAACCCCAGCCGCCAGCCGAGCAACGTCCGTTTAAAGTCAGCTACTTTCTCTCGCCGAGTGTAGTCGCCGACGTGGTACCACAACTGCAACAGTTGCTGGTCGATCGCAACCTTGATGTCGAAATTATCTATAGTGGTAGTAAGGATTTGGATATTTTGCCGCGTAATGGGGATAAAGGTAAAGCCGTGCAATTTTTACGCGATCGTTGGCAGATCGATCCGAGCCAGACGCTAGTATGTGGCGATTCTGGTAACGATATTTCGCTATTTAAATATGGCAAAGAACGCGGTGTCATTGTCGGCAATGCCCATTCCGAGCTACGGTTATGGTACGAACTCCATCCAGTGGATTACCACTATTTAGCTGCTGCCGATTACGCCGCAGGTATTCTAGAAGGACTCAATTACTTTCGGTTTGTCGCATAGTTACCAAAGTTTAGTGGGGGAGTCCTCCTTTAGGAAGAGCTAGAGTTGGATTCCCTTCATGTAGAGTTTTATCAAGATCCCGATCTTGTCGCTAACTTTGGATGTAATCGTATTAAATATCCACAGCGCAATCGATCGAGCGATCTGTACCTGACCGAGAGCGCGCTCGATCCAGTCATCCCCCCCTTGACAAATTGACAAATATACCCCAACTTGCACATTAGTGGCTGCTGTAGAACACAACTCAACCAACTCACATTACCTCCCTAATTCCTGACGACCTCAAAACGCCCCTATGTCAACCCTCGTCATTGTCGAATCTCCCACCAAAGCGCGCACTATCGGTAAGTTTTTGCCATCGAGTTATGTTGTCAAAGCTTCGATGGGACATGTGCGGGATCTGCCCCCCTCAGCAGATGAAATTCCGCCTGAATATAAATCTCAAAAGTGGGCAAAAGATCTGGGAATCGACGTGGAGAACGGGTTTGCCCCCCTATATATCATCCCCAAGGACAAGCGGAAGATCGTTCAAGAATTGAAAACGGCTCTCAAAGATGCTGACGAACTGATTCTGGCAACGGACGAAGATCGTGAGGGTGAAAGTATCAGTTGGCACCTATTGCAGCTCCTCAATCCCAAAGTGCCGACCAAACGAATGGTCTTTCACGAGATTACCAAAGAAGCGATCCAAAAAGCACTAAAAAATTGCCGCAATATCGACGAGCAAATCGTTCACGCTCAAGAAACCCGCCGCATTCTCGATCGATTGGTCGGTTATCGGCTGTCGCCGTTGCTGTGGAAGATGATTGGTGGTAAATTATCCGCAGGTAGAGTTCAGTCGGTAGCGGTGCGGTTGTTGGTGATGAAAGAACGCCAACGGCGGGCGTTTAAATCGGCTGAATATTGGGATCTGAAAGCACTGCTGGTTCACAATAAACTAGATTTTGACTCGAAACTAGTTACAGTAGATGGGACGAAGATCGCCACAGGTGCCGATTTCGACCCGAATACCGGAAATTTACTCCCCGGCAAAAAAGTTCGAGTCCTCAATGGGAGCGACGCCAACGCACTCAAAGACAGCCTCCAGGACAAAACCTGGACGGTAACTGGATTGGAAGAAAAACCCGTCACTCGCAAACCAGCACCGCCATTTACCACTTCAACCCTCCAACAAGAAGCCAACCGCAAACTGCGCTTATCCGCCAAGCGCACCATGCAAGTCGCCCAATCCTTGTATGAAGAAGGCTATATTACTTACATGCGAACGGATTCGGTGAATTTGTCCGAACAAGCGATCGAAGCCGCGCGTGCTTGCGTGCTAAACATGTACGGACAAGAATATCTCAGCCCCAAACCCCGCCAATATTCTACCAAAGCCAAAGGTGCTCAAGAAGCACACGAAGCCATCCGTCCGGCAGGGAGCAGCTTTCGCACGCCCAAAGCCACCGGACTCAGTGACGAAAAATTGAAACTTTACGACTTGATCTGGAAACGGACGGTAGCCTCGCAAATGGCCGATGCGCGGCAAACCCAGCTCAGCGTCGATTTACAGGTCGAAAACGCTGGATTTAGATCCTCTGGTAAGCGAATCGATTTCCCTGGCTACCTGAGAGCATATGTCGAAGGCTCCGACGATCCTAACGCGGCGATCGAAGACCAAGAAATCATTCTTCCTGCCTTAGTCAAAGGCGATCGTCCCGACTGCAAAAAACTCGACGCGATCGACCACTTTACCCAACCGCCAGCCCGCTATACCGAAGCATCCCTGGTCAAGATGCTCGAAAGTGAAGGGATCGGTCGCCCTAGTACTTATGCCAGCATCATCAGTACGATTATCGATCGGGGGTATGCTCAGACTCAAAGTAATGCCCTAGTGCCGACTTTTACCGCCTTTGCGGTCACAGCTTTACTCGAAAAACATTTCCAAGATCTTGTCGATCCGCACTTTACCGCCCGGATGGAGCAATCGCTCGATGATATCTCTACTGGAGCGACGCAATGGCTCCCCTATTTAGAAAAATTCTATTTCGGCGATACAGGGTTGGATAATCTAGTCAAGCAAGGGTTTGACAACATCGATGGCAAGCTCGCACGGACGATCGAGTTTGACAATATCGAAGCTAAAATCCGGATCGGTAAATTTGGGCCGTATATCGAATCCGAATTCGGTAATGCTTCAATTCCTGAAGGTCTGACACCTGCCGATTTAGCTCCCGAAACGGTCGAGATGCTGATCGAAAAGAAGAAGAGCACTCCCGATATCCTCGGACATCACCCCGAAACTGGCGAACCGATTTATTCTAAAGAGGGTCGATATGGACCCTACGTACAATTGGGCGACCAAGGTGAAGATCCCAAGATCAAGCCCAGAATCTCATCCATCCCCAAAGAGATGAATCCCGCAGATGTCACTCTGGAAATCGCCGTCGAGTTACTCAAACTCCCCCGCAGCCTGGGAGTACATCCCGAAACTGGTGGTAAGCTACAAACTAATGTCGGCAGATTTGGGCCGTACATCTTGTACGATCGTGGCAAAGAAGGTAAGGAATATCGATCGCTTAAAGCTCCCGATGATGTCTATACTGTCACACTAGAGCGGGCGGTGGCAATCTTGGCAGAACCTAAAGCTGTACGCGGTGCGCGTGGCAAAAAAGAACCATTGCGCACGCTCGGCAATCATCCCAACGATAACGAACCGATAGCGATTTATGCTGGACCCTATGGTAACTATATCAAGCATGGTAAAACCAATGCTGGCTTGCCAGAAGGCGAGACCGTCGAAGGCATCAGTATGGAAACCGCACTGAGTTTGTTGGTAGCCAAAGGTGGAGCGGTGAAGAAAACAACTGCTAAAAAAACCACCGCCACAGCCAAGAAAACGACCGCAACTAAAGCCAAAACTACTAATACAAAGAAAACTACAGCTTCAAAAACAATTACCGCAGCTAAAAAAACTACCACCAAATCGAAGACTAGTTAGTCTCGATCGAATTTGCGATCGCAACAAGCCGCTAATTACTCGATGCAGTTAGCGGCTGCATATATCGGCAGCTCATGCCGATTTTTTCCCCACTCGATAGAGATTGCCAATCTCTGTGGCCATATTTTGTGCCAAGAACCGACAAGATCCAAGATCGCTAGAGCCAAAAAACGGTGTCAGCGGCTGAGGATGCTCGATCGCGCGATCCATAGTCTGGGTGAGTTGTTCGATATTTCTGGGGGCGACTAAATACCCATTGACGCCATTGGTAATAATTTCGGGAATCCCATCGACAGCCGAGGCAATACAGGGTTTCCCGATCGCTAATGCCTCTAAAAGAGCGATCGGTTGACCTTCCCATAATGATGGCAGCACGAACACATCGATCGCCGATAAAAATTCATAGATATCGGTGCGCGCGCCTAAAAACATCACCCGTCGATCGATTTTCAATTCATCGGCAAGTCCGATCGATTCGTAGCGTAGTTCGCCATCGCCAACGATCGCCAACCGTGCGGGATTATTTAACTTAGCAAAAGCTCGTAATAAGTATGCGTGGCCTTTTTGGGCGTGGAGTCTACCGACATTGCCAAAGATAAACTCACTCGCCCCAAACCCAAATCGACGTCGAGCGATATCTCGATCGAGGGGTGTGGCAAACTGCTCGATTTCGATGCCATTATGGACCACCGATGTGTGTGCGGGGTGGGCAACTTTTGCAGCTACCGCTTTCACATAATCCGATTGACAAACACAAATTATCCGATCCGTATACTTTAGCAAAAATCGATCGAGCAGTCGAAAAATTGCTCTTTTGAATAGTTGGAGGATAACTCCAATCGCGCCTCGTGAAATATGGAGATAGTGCAGTCCGTGATAAGTATGCACCATCGTGGGTCGCTCTGTTAGTCCGAGTGCGACTAATCTCATCCAAAATCCTGCCGTCCCCCCATGAGTATGGACGATATCAAATCTATGCGCCAATAGTAGTTGGCGGATGCTTTGATAAGACTTCCAGCTTAATTTGTTGGCAATCGTAATCGGATGGACGATCTTACCTAGTTTGCGGACTTCATCCACCAGCCAACCTGTCTCCTCTGTGGCAACCTCCACCTCAAAGTTTTCCCGATCTAAATACTTGGATAAGAGTAATACATGCGTTTGGCCGCCGCCCAGACTTGCCTCATCGATCGTCAACAGAACTCGCAATTTTGACATCAGATTTTCCCTGACAATCTTAAATAAAATTTCAAGATTTTGAGCTGAATTTCATTCAGATGTTTTTGATAATAATACAGTTGGCTATCGCGATAGTAGTTATTAATATTTTTTGTAATATTCTTAGAGCTACCGCCTAAAAGATGAATTATGCTAGTACCAGGGTAATAGATAACCTTGAATTCTAAATCGCGAACGCGTTTGCAAAGATCTTTATCTTCAAAGTACATAAAGAAGGCTGGGTCAAACCCCCCTAGTCTTTGATATATATCTCTATGTATCATCAAACAAGCCCCCGTTACCCAACCGACTTCTCGAATTGTCGAATATTGTTTATTATAGATGTTTGCAACTAGACCGTGCCATTTCCGATCCAATCCATAGCGAATCTTATCGATAAACTCAATGGCTAGATTTGGTAACATTCCCGATGACAATTGATAGCTGCCATCTTGAAAAGTAATCCGCGCACCAATGGCGGCGACATCTGGCTCGCGATCGAGATAAGCTGCTAAAATCTGCGGTGTATTCTCGGTAAGGAGCGTATCGGTATTTAAAAATAACAGGTATTTACCTTGCGATCGCTCCACCGCCAAGTTATTTGCCTTGCCAAATCCTAAATTAACTTCGCTACAAATCAGCCGCACCCAAGTAAATCGCGTGCGAACGATCTCGACACTATTATCTGTCGAAGAGTTATCGATAACTATGACTTCACAATCGGCATTAATAAATTTAGCTAGCGAGTTCAGACATTCTGCTAAAAATTCAGCACCATTATAATTAACTAGAATAATTGATATACTCACATCTAGCGATCGGGAATAGTGGATAGTGAATAGCTTGCACTGAGCGACAGCCGAAGTGTGGATAGTTAATAGTGGAATATCTAACAGCTTATTGTCTTAATAAAGGACTTTAAAATTAATCGCTAAGTTGCGAAGATACTGCCATAACCCCGGAAAAAGTCGCTTGGCATATTTAAACATCGAAAACCTTTTGGAAAGTGGGACGCGCATGTTTTTGGAGATCTTCCAATTTGGATAAAATTCCTTATATTCTAATTGATTTGCTAGTTTGGCATGAGACAGACGTAAATCTGCTAACTCGTGTTGCCAAAGAGCAATTTGTAATTGAAGCTGTTCGAGATCTAAGTCTTGAGGTAAAGTTTTAGCTGGTATCAGTGTTGCTATTTTTTGCGAATCGAAGGCTTCATTTTCCAATCGCTCTTGATATTCAATTACCATCTCCTCTACACTTTTGTGCTGGAAAGATGATAGTCGATCGCGAATTTCTTGCAAAGTTTTGGGATCGTCGAGGAGATCGTTAACTTTTAGCACGATCTTTTCTGGGTTGGGTGGTACTAAAAATCCATTGACACCATCTTCAATCCGATCGGCAAAGCTACCGATTTTAGTTGCCAATGTCGGAATACCCATCGACATGAGTTCGCTTAATGTGAAGCTAAAAGTTTCAGTCCAAACTGACAATAGTAATCCCAGATCTATTTCTAACTTATCGACTATTGCGGCTAACTCTTCACGTTTATAATGGGAGATAATTGTCACTCCACGCTTACGCTTGAAAGCATACCCATCATCACCACAGCCAACTAAGTAAACATCGGCAACTTCACACAGGCGATCGCAAATTTGACCGAATAATTCTAATCCCTTATGGGTAGATAGTTCTCCTAAAATCATAATTCGCGGCCTGTTTTTTGGCGGAGCCTGTAGCTCGGTACTTAATGATTTTACCGTTACTAGTGGGGAAATACCATGCGAGATAACAAACATCGGTACATCTGCTAATTTAGGTTCTAACGATACCAATCGATCTTTGATAAACGGCGATGGAATAATCAGCGGAATATATTTACCTTTGAGCATGCGCACAAATGTCTCGCGAATTTCCATCCATTCGATCGCCGAAGTAAATGGAAAGAACCTGACGGGATTTTCGGCAAAACAAGTTTTTAGGTGACTGAAGTTACATTCTTCACAATTACCTTTGAAATAAGCAATAATTACCGGACAGAATGGATAAAAATCATGACAGATAATGACCGTGCGGCGATCGGTGTGTAATAGCTCGAAAGCATGTCCGATAAATGAGGAGATTAAAATACAATCGATTTTAAATACATCGATAATTTCTTGTAAAATATAACGATACTCTAAGTGAGTGGCTGAGGTAGAGACAATCGGTTTATCTAACTCCCACATCCGCAGTGGAATTCGATCTTCAATATGACGATATAAATGGATTTGTTTGGCAGGTGTGCCATGTTCGCCAATCGATTTGAGTACAAAATTGGTATCGCGGGTATCAGATTGTGCGTATTCTTTCACCCATCGTTCTAACCCGCCACCCCAACTGTGCATCACATGTAGATTGATCATATATATTATGATAATAGTTGTTTAATTTTTCAGTCTACCGCCACCTTAACTACGCTCTTACCTATAATTTAATATACTTTTCTATCTATATAGCTTTTCCCAATAATTTTCTGACAAATCGCCACGAGCGCGATGATTTAATCGAACTCAATTCTGTTTGCAGGCGCACCAATTCCGATCGCATGGCTTCGGGAGATTCGGTGCTAAATTCGATCGCATCTGAAGTTCCGGTATGCTGACACCATGCAAGATATGATTTGCCCGGATCTGTAGTGGCAAATGGATCGGGGAATGCTTGTTGCAAATCGACGCGAGAGCGATACACGATTCTCTGTAATTTGGTAATTACTTCACCATTATCAAAACATCCATACGCGCACTCAATTTGTCCCAATTTTTCTTGTTCGGCGAGTTGACATTGCTCGATATACCAATCTCTTAATTCAAACAGAACGGGGCTATTTTTACCGTATAGTTTAAGCATTACTTCTTGATCGCCACTATCGAAGCCGGAGAAGTGATAAAAACAAATTGGCTGTCCGTTAATCTGGATGCCTTTTTCGATACTTCCCGTTGCAACTCGATGAGTGAGATTCCAAGTGGCAACATTATAAATCGGCTCGCGAGTAATGCACAAATCGCTAAAAAATGCTGGAGCTAGATCGACCCATCTCTGATCGGTAAATAATCCGTTTAGCTTATCATCATAGCAATAGTTTTGGAGTCTGGCGGCCCACCAGTCGATAAATTTCAACCCTTCCGAGCCAGGAGTAGTACGAATCCCTAAAAATCCGAGATTGAAGACACCATGTTTGAGACTGCAAATCTCATTATCGACGATCGCGCGATCGAGTTCTTCGGGTTCGGTTTGGTGGGGTGTTAGTAAAATACTATTTTTAGTTAACTTAGCTATTAATGAATCGATTGGGGAAAAAATGACGATATCAGGATCGAAAAAGAACACATAATCGGGTTGATAGCGTCTGACAATCTCCTGAAAAGCAAATCCTTTGACCCCCGTACACATCTCGACGAGAGTATGTTTAAAAATCCAACTCTTGCGATTGGGAATCGACAATTCCTCGATCGTAATAACAGTATCAAAAGGTTCATTATTAAGATCGAGCCAACTTGGTACTCGATCGGAAAGGACGATATGAAATTGATAGTCTGGATGAAATTTTTTTAATGACTTGGCAAGTACTCTTGCCTTCGGAATGTAATTTGTGGTGATGCTTGTAAATAAATGTATTGATGCCATTATCTTACTAATAGTTAGTCACGCTGATAAAAATCAAATATTTGAATCCATTAATAGCATACTCGTCAACCTAAAAAAAGTATTAGGTTAACTATTTTTTTGTTTAGGAGCAATATCAGCTAATATTTTCACCTGAATAGACCTCCAATTAATTTTTTTAATAAAGATCTGAGCAATTTTAATGTCCATACTCCCTCTAGCTCGATCGCTCTGATTTTATCAGCATATTCCCGCAAGCTAGATTGAGATTGAGTTAATTCAACTTGAGTCTGGTGCAGTTGTGCTTGCGATCGCACTAATTCTGCTTGAAGTCTACTATTAGTAATATCGGCATCTTTAGTTAGTGCGTATAATTCTGGCAGACCGAAATTATATTTAGACTTTGAAAACCGTAAAGTTTGTTCGGATTGGAGCAGATCGAACAATTTTTCGATGCCGATATGCCTAAGTAGCGTGAGATCGTGATTTAAATAGATAAAAGCTTTTGCTAGTTCGTAACTATCACCTTCAAATAGTTCTAGCCGATCGCTCGCTGCCGGAAAACTCGCCCTAAATAGCTCGATCGGGGTATTGTCGAGAATTTTACGATAGAGTTGGTAGCCTTCAAAAATCGATCGTACTGAATTATTCGGATCGCTACTTAAGTTGTTGTCGCCCGATCGCACGCGATATTTAACTAATTTAGATTCTAACAAGCATATCTCATATTTCTTAACAATTTTGAACCACATTTCAAAGTCTTGTTGCTGAATTAATACTGGATTAAATAAGCCACATTCGACTAATATTTCCTTTTCTACTAAGGCAGTCACCGCACATAAATAGTTTCCCTTCATAAAAAACCAATTTAACATTTCGGCACGGCTGCGCTGCGGATGATTGAAAAAATCTTGGGCGAAGTGCTTGCCGACAAACGGCTGACTATCGTCATCGATAAAATCCACCCACGAAAACACTACTCTATTGCCAGAATCATGTAGGTGCTGATATTCGACAGCCAAGCGGTGTGGATAGCACACATCATCCCCAGACATCAGTGCGATATATTTAGCCGACGCTGCTAAGATGCCGTTATTTGCCGCCGCACTCGGCCCTTGATTTTCTTGGTATATGTAGATAATCCGATCGTCTTGGAAGCTGCGAATAATTTCATCGGTGCGATCGGTCGATCCATCATTGACGACGATCAATTCAAAATCGGTAAAGGTTTGATCTAAAATGCTCTGAATTGCTTCAGCAATATATTTTTCATGCTGATAGGCGAGCGTAACGACGCTAATTGAAGGGGTTCGTCCCACTTAGATGTCCTCCAATAACGTGGCGATCGCGATGTCGAGTTGAAGATCTCTCAAATGCGCTCCCATCGGCAAGCTGATAATTTGGTTGCTAATCCGCTCGGTAATCGGCAAGCTACCTTTAGGCATTTCCGGTTGGCAATACGCTGCTGACAAATGCGGTGGCGTCGGATAATGAATTAGAGTTGCCACCCCATTTTGACGCAGATGTTGCTCTAAATTATACCGATTAGGGTGACGCACTACAAATAAATGCCACACCGGATCGGCCCAATCGGGAACCACAGGCAAAGTTAAGTGGGGGTTTTTGCCGAGCGTCGCTAAATATCGATCGGCAACGCTGACGCGACGAGCGTTCCACTCATCGAGTTTGGCGAGCTTGACGCGCAAGAATGCTGCTTGCAATTCATCCAAGCGACTATTGTATCCTGGAATTTCATTTTCGTACTTGACGCGAGAGCCATAATTGCGCAGCAAGCGAATCCGCTCTGCCAACTCAGCATTGTTCGTCGTTACCGCACCTGCATCCCCGATCGCGCCGAGATTTTTGCTAGGGTAGAAACTAAACCCCGCCGCATCTCCCAAACCGCCAGTGCGACGCTGTTTATACCTAGCACCATGACTTTGTGCGGCATCTTCAATTACTTGCAAATTGTGTCGTTTGGCAATTTCATTAATCGCATCCATATCCGCAGGCTGGCCGTACAAATGGACTGCCATAATCGCCTTGGTACGCGCGGTAATCGCAGCTTCGATGAGCGATGGATCGATATTGTAAGTATGCTCGTCTGGTTCCACAGCCACGGGAGTCGCTCCCACCTGCGACACCGCCAGCCAACTGGCAATATAAGTATTAGCGGGGACGATAACTTCATCGCCAGCACCAATCTCCATCGCTCGCAAAATTAGGTGCAAAGCCTCCAAGCCATTCCCAACGCCGATACAGTATTTAGTTTGGCAATAAGCGGCAAATTCCGCTTCAAATGCGGCTACTTCCTCACCCAGAATATACCAGCCAGATGCCATTACCCGCGCATAGGCGTCATCCAGCTCCGCCTTTAATTCGAGATAAGGAGCCTGAAAATCTAGAAAAGGTACTTTCATCAGGGCTTGCTCCGCACGGATGCCAGAAACTCATCATAATCGCGGTAATAATCGGATTCGTCATAAAAGATCGAAGCTAATACCATGCACACAGATCCCGAAGAGAAGTTATCTAGTTCCCGCCACACCATCGGACAGACATACAGTCCATAATAAGAGCGGTTGAGATGAAAACGCTTAGTAGCGCAGCCATCGTCCAAAATAACATCAAAGCTACCCGAAATTGCAATAATCAACTGCTGTAGCTCTTTGTGCGCGTGTCCGCCACGTTCGGCACCACCAGGAACATCATACAGATAATACACTCTTTGCAGATCGAACGGGACATGTTTGCCGGACTCGACAAAGGTGAGATTGCCACGCGGATCTTGAATTCTCGGTAGATCGATAATTTCACATCGGTCGATCGTGCTCATTTGTCAATTTAATATATAGATATTTTCGATTATATGAGTTTGACGATAAATTTCCGCAAAGGGTTCTCGATCGCATAATAAGTTATGGCAGAGCCGAGCAACGTTATCGAAAAGATCGCGAATGCCAATAAATAACGATCTGCTATAAATGGCACATACTGCACTAACATTCGATAATTAGTTTCGATAAATAAGAGTGGGATACTCTGAACTAAGTAAAACGAATAGCTAATTTTTCCCAGCACCACAAAAGTGCGATTGGCTAAAATTCGATAGAGATAACCTTTAGAAATACTAGCGCAATAATACACGATCGCGGCGATCGCGGGAATCGCAACAAAGTTATGAATTACATAGATCTGTGGGACTGCTTTAGCATAAATACTCAAGTAAGTTAATAAGCCGATCGTCACCAAAACGAGTTTATAGCGATCGGGTACCGACTTGGCAGCAGGACGATCGCTATTAGTAATAAAAATAATGGCGATAATTACGCCGATAATAAACTCTGACAATCGGTAGATCGGCAACGCATAGACAGTGGCAAATAACACCTTGGGAACGAGTGGTGATATAAATACTAAGCCGGGAATTAACGATAAGATATAAAAAATTAGTAGTAATTTTTTTAATCGATCGAGCGATAGCGGCTTGAGAACGAACAGGATATAAGGAAATAAAACATAGAAAAAACATTCTACCGACAAAGACCAGGTACCGCCATCGATCCAATAATTAAATAATGATGGCAACCAGGCTTGTAATAAAAATACATTTAAAATAACAACCAGCAGATAAGTAAGCAAATAAGCGATAGTCCCGATCGCATCTGCGCCTACCTGCGGAATTACCAAGAATGGTAAAGTTAAGATACTGATGAGAATATAGACCGGATAAATCCTGGCAAATCGCTTGATTAAAAAAGCTCTGTAGTCTCGAATCGGCTCCTTATTAAAATAAGTATATCCGAGCACAAAACCTGATAAAATAAAAAAAATACTCATGCCCAATGGCCCTTGGGAAATAATATTATCGATCGGCCCAGGCAGATCGAGCGGCCAGCGACTATTGACATGAAATAGAAATACCCAAAAAGCACTGATAAACCGCAAACTAGTCAGTGGTAGTAATTCGGTTTTAACCATTGCAGTTGTCACGATCTTACTCGACTTCATTGACACTTTTAATTACTCGCGCGGGATTACCAGCAACCATTTTTCCTGCCGGAATATCTTTACTAACTACTGCTGCTGCGGCGACGATCGATCCCATGCCAATTCGCACGCCAGGTAGAATATTTGCACCCGCACCAATTGCCACATTATCCTCGATTTTGGGGCCTCGAACGCGGTCTTCATTATATTCGAGTTTGCCGATGGCACGATCGTTAGTAGTCGCCACTAGCACACTAATAAACACATCATTACCAATCTCACAATTACCCGTAATATGAGTGAGATCCATAATTTTAGTTCGATCGCCGATCTGGGTATTATAATTAATCGTTACACCTCTACTAATAATACAAAACTCACCAACTATGACTTTTTCGCGAATCGAAGCATTATCTCCAATTAAAGTATTTTTGCCGATTTTTACATCATAATAAATAACACTATTCGGCCCGATCGAACAATTATCGCCGATCGAGACAATCCGATCGAATTCAGGTTTTCTCGCCATTGCCCCTGCTCCTTTTGGCTCTTTCCCCAGATAAGCTCCAGGGAAAATCTCAACGCTATCGCCGATAGTTACACCCGATTCGATCGTCACATGCGGATGGATAATAACATCACTTCCAATTTGGACATCAGCTTCAATAACGACAAAAGCTGAAATGCGTGTATTGGAACCGATCTTATTTGTTTCGACACAGGCTGATTTGTGGATGAAATAATTAAGTTCTGCTTGAGGATTTTGCATGAGTTGATATTATTAGAGACGCAAAGGACACAAAGGTCGGAAAAGAAGATTAGTTAGCTTCTTCTTCTTTCTCTCCGCTCTCTGCATCTCTGTGGTTTAAAATCATTAGCTCGTAAGTAATCTAAATTTAGGAATGAATTAGGCTCTCTATAGTACCTTAATTATTTACATGCTTGCACTTAATTTCAGCAGGCACGTAAACTTTAGCGGTAAATCGATCGAGTGGATCTTCGGCCATATTAACTTTAAAGACGATCGCATCGTCGATATAATCTAAAAAGATATGATTCTGATTCATCACTACTGGTAACTCAACGGCAACAGTAAGCGTATAAACACCGACATTGAGCATATTTGGCGATCGCATTTCAACGACATATACTTGTCCGGCTGTTGCTGGTGGCATATCGACTTTTTCAACCGATGTCACCGTCCCAATAATATCGATACCTTTGATATCCCTAATTAAGTAACCAAAACAAAAGGTAGGAAAATCTTTTTCAAATAAGATTGCAGCTTGGATGATAAACTCTTCGCGCGATTCCAGTTCGGCAGTAGGTTGATGCTGACTGTTGAGAAGTTTGATATCTAAGACTTTGGCACCACCTTCGCCATAGCGATGGCAACCTTCGGCTAGTTCTGCCTGTTGCTTTGTATCGACAAATATTTCCGAAATGTCGGCATCGATAATTACATTTTTAGCCGATTTACCATTCTGGAGATCGAGATTTTTCTCACTATTTTCGAGATTCTGTTGTAGCTGAAGTTTCAGATCTTGATTCATATCGCCATGAATCACGCTGATATAACTAGCGACGACATCCGCTGCTTTACCAATTTTTTTTAGTTCGCCACCTTCTAAAAAAACACCCCTTTGACAAAAACTTTTGACAGAACCAGTATCGTGACTGACAAATAACACCGTCACGCCAGCTTCCATCATCTGGCGCATCCGCGTCATACATTTTGCCTGAAAAAACATATCGCCGACAGCTAAAGCTTCATCGACAATTAAAATATCTGGCTCGACATGAATTGCTGCGGCAAATGCCAAGCGCACGTACATTCCACTCGAATAATTCTTAACTGGTCGATCGATAAAATCTTTGATGTCGGCAAATGCAGCAATATTATCGAAACGATCGTCTATTTCTGCTTTAGCAAGACCCGCAATCGCACCATTCATGTAGACATTATCGCGTCCGGTAAATTCTGGATTAAAGCCAGCACCCAACTCTAATAAAGCCGCAACTCTACCATTAACTTGAATATCGCCATAAGTAGGGGTTAAAGTTCCACAAATCAGTTGTAGCAATGTCGATTTGCCCGCACCATTACGCCCGATAATTCCCATCGTTTCTCCCCTCATAATCTCAAAGGAGATATCGCGCAATGCCCAAAATTCCTCAGTATACGATTTACCAGGAAAGATCATCTCTTTAAGTCGATCGACAGGCTGCCTGTATTGCTTAAAGCATTTCGAGACATTATTGAGGGAAATGGCAATTTCCGATCCCATATTAATACTATTACTCCTCACCACTTAATAAATATCGATCGCTAATATTGCAGTTTACAAGACATCCGCAAATACCGGACGCAACCGCTTGTAAACTACAAAACCCCCAGCAAACACGATCGCCGAAATTGCCGCAGTCACACCCCATTCGGCCCAATGTTTGACTTCACCTACTAAAATAAGATCTCGATAAACTTCCGAAATTGTCGCCAGCGGGTTCAACCAAAAGATCCAATCGCGAAATTCTGGGGGAATTGCGGAAGCTGGGTAAATAATCGGTGTCATATAAAACCAAATATTTAAAACCACCGCTAATACTTGGGGAACATCGCGCAAAAAGACCGTCAAACCTGCGACTAAATAACCTAAGCCAGTCGTCAACAACAACTGCGTCAACCACACCAGCGGTAGTAGTGCTAAAGTTGGATGTAAAGTATGAATGCTCAGAGCTACAAAGAAAATCAAAGCAATCAGACCAAAAGCACTTTCAATAAATGCCGACACTACTGGTACGATCGGTAATAAAGCTAGCGGAAACACAACTTTTTTAACTAAATTTGGTTGGGCAATTACGGAGATTGCCGATTGCGTCAAGCCACCCGTAAATGACATCCACGGTATCAAACCAGTAAATAGCCATAAGCCAAACGTAAAATTATTTTCGGGCACGCCATGCAGACTGAGCTTAACTTTGAGCACGATCGCAAATACATAAGTGTAGATCAGTAATTGCGATAATTGATTGACTAACGGCCATAAATTGCCCAACACCGAACCTTTGTACCGCGCCTCCAAGTCTCGCCTCACCAGCGTTCTGAGCAAATCGAATTTCGCCCGCTGGAGATCGCCCGCAGGCACCAATCGGTCTAATTTACCCACTTTATATAGCACACCCCGCATCGAATCTAACAATGATTACCTCCAGTATGTGTTGGCTGTTACGCCAATCTACCGACCCCAGCATATTACTTGAAGTTAGAGAAGATAGTCAAACGTCAATATCGAGATTAATTCAGCACGCGCGGCCTCAGATGTGCTAAAAAGACATCAACAGTTACCTCGCATAGATCCGCATGAGATTATTAATTAGCAACGATGATGGGATCTTTGCTCTTGGCATCAAGACACTAGCCGATACGCTCGCCCTCGCTGGACATGAAGTAATTGTAGTCTGTCCCGATCGCGAGCGATCGGCAACCGGACACGGTTTGACACTCCACGATCCGATTCGGGCTGAAGAAGTTGCAGGGATTTTTCATCATACCGTGAGGGCTTGGTCGTGTTCTGGTACGCCCGCAGATTGTGTGAAATTGGCACTGGGCGCATTACTAGATCGATTCCCCGATTTCGTCCTCTCAGGCATCAATCACGGTGCCAACCTGGGCACGGACGTTTTATATTCAGGAACGGTTTCTGCGGCGATGGAAGGCACGATCGAGGGCATTCCCAGTATTGCTTTGAGCCTGACTAGTTTCAGTTGTCGGGAGTTTCAACCCGCCGCGAATTTTGCCAGAGATTTAATCGCGCATTTAGAACACCAACCTCTCTCAGAATCTTTATTATTAAACGTCAATATTCCTCCCGTACCCGCAACCGAAATTGCAGGTGTTAAGATTACTCGCCAAGGACTCAGACGTTATTTCGATACTTTCCAAAAGCGGGTAGATCCGCGCGGTAAAACTTACTATTGGTTATCTGGCGAAGTGGTACAAGATTTGGAACAACCAGAACATTTCCATCTGCCATCAGAGATCGAAACCGACATTCAGGCCATCAAGCAAAACTATATTACGATCGTGCCGCTCCAGTTTAATATGACTTCGCCAAACGGTGTATTTGGTCTCAAAGATTGTGGGGTTGAAGGATTGAAAATAGAATCTTTAATAATTGATAATTGATAATTACCCCTTAGTGAAAAATCTACCGCGTACTGACAAGTCTGTATGAGTTGCTGCGTAGTCGCTTTACCTCACCCCAAGGGTGCGCGCTACGCATCGCAATCAGCAGTTAAAACTGCGGTGAAGTGGTTAACAACCTGGACGATCCATTAATGTTGGTGACGATAAGCACCGCCTTGTGGGGAAAATGGGGCGATTTCAGCCACTACCTGCAAGTCGCCTAATTGTACCAACATCCGCTCCAATACCGAATCGGGAGTCAACCGCAAATAGGTGGGGGCGATCTCCAGACTGACATGGCGATTGCCCAGATGATAAGCAGCTCGCAACAAATCGATCGCATTTTCGCTGGTGACAGTTAATACTGGCTCTGGTTTGGCAGCAACTTTGACGACAACGCCAGTAGTCTCAGATCCGAGCAGATCGCCATCTACTAGCACAGTACCACGCGGTAATTGGAGCGAGACTGGAGTGCCATCTGCTGTAATAAAATGATGGCGGCTGCGGGTGCGTTCTTCTGCTGTCAGCCAGAGCAGCAAAGGTGACGATGAATGATGGTGACGATCCAACTTTCGATCGATCGCGATTGCTGTTGTAGACGACGAGTCATTCGACATGGGATTGACCTTCATAGCTAATACTTGCTATTGTATCTTTATCGAAATCACACTCGATCGCTAATTCTAGCTAGTTCATGAAGCTCCGCACTCGATTTTGCAGTTGGGGATTGGAGCGGACAGCCTGAGTGATTTGATTGAATCGTTCGATACTCAGTCCGCGACTAGCTGCAATACTCTCACATTGGTTGCAGTATCTGATGAATAGGGATCTTGCTTCGCTATTCAATGACTCCATGGTATTAGGCTGATTGCATACCAGATTCGGCAAGGCACCATTATTGGCACGGCTGACTTGAGCGAGTGTCGATTGACGCAGTGGTTCGATTTGCATCAGTGCCGCAGCGTAGTTGCGCAGATCGGTATCGCTAAATTCATCCGCTCGTGCCGTGCTGCTAAAGATTAAACTTGGTTGCTGGGCGGTCAAATCTGGCACGATTCCTGCTAAGAGACCTAATAAGCTAGTCATGATGCCCATTACTAATAGGCGAGATAAACGGTCAGAGATACTTCGGGCGTGTGGAGTTGTCATATAACCAGGTGTGAGACCAAGCGAGCGAATTTTGGTTTAAGTTGCATTTTATTAGAAGTGTTTGGCATCTGATAAGTTCCTGGATACCACCACTCGAACTAGATGGCAATCCCTACTTGCATAGAATTTGGGCGATCTTTGCCCAAAAAGATCGCCCGCAGAAGCGAGCGATCGGATGTAATTTTAAATTGAAAGCGAATAACTAGGCGTCTTCACCGTTGGCAGCCGCTAAAGCAGCAGCTTTGGCAGCTTTCTTGGGCGGATCGAGTTTGAGACTCAAGTAACGAATGACATCTTCACTCAGGCGCATCGCTCTCTCTAACGGCGCGATTTCTTGGCCGGAGCCAGTGTAATTGACCTGAACGTAGATACCATCGCGGTTTTTACCGATGAGGTAGGCAAGACGACGTTTGCCGCGTTGTTGGATTTCAATTTCGGTAGCACCATTGGTTTCGAGGATGGCTCGATACTTCTCGATCGCTCCATCAGCCTGCTCGTCCGATAAATCGGGACGCAGGATATACATGATTTCGTATTTATCGCTCACAAATTCTCCTTATGGACATAGTGGCTTTAGCTCGGTTCGTAACTGGGCGGCTAAAGCAAGGATCATCTATTATATCAGAAATTGGTAACTTATTTGAACCAATTAGGTTGGAAATAAAGATCTTCCACCCCACAGCCATCTAGATTTTGACGGGGGATATGATGTCTGTGAGAATGTAATTGCCCTAATAGATCCAGGTACTCTCAGACAAGAATCTAACAACCGGAGCGACTAAATACGTTAATGCCGATTTTTGACCATCAATATTAACTAAACCATTTTGGGAGGTGATTGTCCTGATGTTCGAGATGAGTTGCGATCCACCACCCAAAGGTAGTAAAGCTCAGTAATAAACAAGTAGACAGAAGATACGCACTAGAGATGATACGGACAATAGTTGGTGCGGAGATGATATCGAACATGGTTCATTACAGCTCAAAGCTGTTGAAATTGTTTGTGAATCGCCTTATATACGTAATTCTGCTATTTACTACGCGATTGCTGCGGTGTTTTCCAGCACTGTCGAGAGCAATTTACTGTGCTAGACCGACAAACTTATCGCATTTACATAGACTGGCATTCGCCAACAGACGATCGACCCGATGAATATAACGCTCCCAAATCGAGCTATTTACTCATCTTCAGAAGATTGAGGTAGCGACATTATCTTCAGCCGCCTCAATCTATAGATTATTGTACCCTTATTTGTTAAGAAATGTTGATGAAAATTCGATTTTTGTCCTCAGTAGCTTTTAAATCGGCCTCACAGCTCGCCGATCGATCGCGAACACAGGTACCAACAGCTAATGGTAGCTCGATCGACCTATGAAAACAGCTAATCCCTCGATCGCTACATACTTATTGACAATTGAGCGGGGAGGGGGGATCGTAGGAGCGCAATTCCAATCCAAAATTCGCAATCCGCAATCCGCAATCCAAAATCCTACTCATACAACTGCCACCAAGGAATCTGCGGCGACTCGTGGTGTTTGCGGTGGTAGCCGAAATGATAGCAACTAATTAACGACCACCA
Organism: Chamaesiphon minutus PCC 6605; assembly: GCF_000317145.1. GTDB lineage: Bacteria > Cyanobacteriota > Cyanobacteriia > Cyanobacteriales > Chamaesiphonaceae > Chamaesiphon > Chamaesiphon minutus. The sequence continues at coordinate 346,082 of NC_019697.1, forward strand.
ACGCGAGCGTGGAATCGTCTCCGCGCGGTGTGGCTCGATATAGCCACCAACGGGTTCGCGATGCGGTAAAAATGTCCCAAAGTAAAATAGCTGGAGCGAACTCATTAGCGACGGGAATACCCAAAAGCAAGCCAGATTTACAGCTTGCCACCACAATGGCTGGGGGAAGAAATAGTGACAGATTGCCACGCCAGCCGCAAACATCGAGATGATCGTTATTACTTGCCGCCAAGTGATATGTTCGCTGACAAAATGTCCGAACCAGCCCCAAAAATGCTTTGTTTGTCCGTTATGAAAATCGGGATCGCGATCGCTGGCTGGATACTTATGGTGCTGGTGATGCTTGGCGCATAGTTGTGGGTAGTCAAATCCTGCATAAAACCACAAACAAAACTGTCCGATGGCGCGATTGACTCTTGGGGAAGGATAAATACTCCCATGCATGGCATCGTGCGCGATGATAAATAGCCCTGTGTAGATCCAGGTTTGCCAGATAAACAGAGCAATAAACCATATTGGCTGTAAAGTGTCAAGTCGGATCTGAACGCATTTCCACAGGCTAATTGCCCAGACTCCCACGATCGCGATGGCCACTTGTAATGGTAGGCTATTCTTAAGTCGAAATATCTGATTCATCGATCTGTCTTTAACATAAGAGTCTAGCCTGTCGAGCCAAAGAATGTCAAAATTCATCGGTCGCTAAACTATCCTTGAATCTGGATATCTTGCCTTTTAGACAGGCGTTGTTTTAATATTGTAACGAATAGTTAAGTTTTATTAACCAAAGCTGACAAACATTAATTTATCCCTTCACAGGTAATAATACTATGTCAATCTCACTCAAGTCTGCGCAATCGATTTTTTCTAACACGTTAATTGCTGATGCAGTGCCTGCCGTCACCGCAGCGTTCGAGCAACTCAGCGTTGAAGATCAATTAGCCTTACTTTGGTACGCTTACACTGAGATGGGAGTTACAATTACTCCAGCAGCCACTGGTTCGGCAAGTATGGCACTCGCACAACCACTACTCAACGATATTAAAGCGATGCAGCCTACGGCGCAGACTCAAGTCATGACTGACTTGGCAATGCACACCGACACGCCAATTTGTCGGACTTTTACATCATTCCGGATGAATACCAAACTGGGATTTTGGTACGAACTGGGACAAATGATGAAACAGGGTTTGGTAGCACCGATTCCAGTAGGTTATCAGCCTTCTGCCGAAGCAACTGCTTTACTCGAAACCATTAAGGAACTCGATGCAGGCCAACAAATCACTGTACTGCGCAATACCGTAGTTAACATGGGTTACGATCCCGCACGCGGTCAAGACTATGACAAACGCGAAGCACCCTTAGTTACTCCTCGTGCTTTTGCAGATCGCTCGCGCGCAGCGATCGAAGGTGTAGATAACTATACAGTCCTGAGCTACATCGACAACATGAATGCCTTTGACTTCATGGCAGCATCGGGTTTATTTGCAGAAGAAGGCGCGCTGCAACCTCCATTCCAAGCTCCAGTTGTCGGTCAAGCGGCGATTCTCACTTACATGCGTGAAGAATGCGTAGGCTTGAAGATGTTACCAGAACGCGGTGTCGTCGAACCGATCGATGATGGTTACACTCAAATCAAAGTTACAGGTAAAGTTCAAACCCCTTGGTTTGGTGCCAGTGTCGGTATGAACATTGCTTGGCGGTTCTTGCTCGATCCTCAAGGTAAAATCTTCTTCGTCGCGATCGATCTTCTCGCTTCGCCTAAAGAATTACTCAACCTTCGTCGCGCTTAAGTTTTAGCTTCAACCGATTAATTAATTGCTATTCGATCGGGGTACCTATTTATTAGGTATCCTTTTTTTGTGGCTCGATCGTGTCGGTTCTGTTTTATTTTGGGGGTTAGAGTTATGACTGCTGAGGAGTTGTTGGATCGTTATGCCGCTGGGAAACGCGGTTTTAGTGGCATTAATATTCGGGAAGCGCACCTGGAAGGAGCTGTCTTGACTGGAATTAACCTTAGTCGAGCCAATCTGCAAGTTGCTAATTTGAAAAATGCCATTTTAGATAGTGCTAATCTCCGTGGTGCCGATCTTACTGGCATTGAATTGAGTGGATGTTATTTGGATGATACTATCATGCCAAACGGAGATATCATCAGTGAATAAAGTAGTAGAGAAACGTAGGGTGGGCAGTGCCCACCGAACATTTAAAGCCATTTCAAAAAGAATTCAATCTGTTTTTATCGATCTCAATCTCTTCACTAATCGTTCGCAAAGCATACCGTAGGTAATCGACATTAAACACATCAAACATTTGTCTTTTCAATCAAAATTTGTGTTGGTGGGCACTGCCCACCCTACGCTCTATTAGATTAGATGTTAATCAATAGAACAATCTCTTCGCTAATCGATCGAGATAAATATTGCCTTCAAGAAAACATCTTCACTGCCAACAATAACTCGCAAAAGAGCGATCGAATACACTCATCCACCTATCTACCCTCTTGCGCTACCATAAGGTGTGCCTACCTTTGAGCAATTTTTATGGCAAGAGTGCCAACTCTGAGCTACGATCGCGGAACATTGTTACTCCATCCACCACCGAAGGGTAGAGGCTGGATGGAGTATGCAACTTGGGACGATCGCGTCGAGAAATTTCGGATTCCAGGAATTAATTATCGCCAAGTCATCGAAGCACTCCAGCACGACAATACCGACTTTATCGACAAAGCCAAAGCTTTTGCCTCGCTCGAACTAGACTCGCAACTCAACCTCGAACCCTATCCCCATCAAGCAGCGGCTCTAATGGCGTGGAAACAGGCCGGTAGACAGGGTGTTATCGTTTTACCTACCGGAGCGGGTAAAACTCTAGTCGCGCAGCTTGCAATCGCTGCTACCCCCCGCAGCACGTTGATTCTGGTACCGACGATCGATTTGATGCATCAATGGTACGCGCAGTTGTTGACGGCTTTTCCGGGAACTGAGATTGGCTTACTCGGCGGCGGTTCGCGCGATCGATCGCCGATTTTGATTTCGACTTACGATAGTGCGGCGATTCAGATCGAATCGTTGGGCGATTTATATGGGTTATTAATCTGTGATGAATGTCATCATTTACCGACTGAATTTTATCGAGTAGTGGCAGAATATTCGATCGCGCCATATCGATTGGGATTGAGTGCGACTCCCGAACGTAGTGACGGCAAACATCAAGATCTAGAGCTGTTATTGGGCAAAGAAGTCTATCGTCAAACTGCGGCAGATCTGGCAGGTTCGGCTTTATCTCCCTATCGAGTCGAACAGATTGAAGTGAAATTAAGCGATGAAGAACTCAGCCGCTATCACGAACTAATTGCCGAACGCGATCGTTTTTTGCGAAGTCAAAAAATCTCGTTTGGTAGTATCGATGGTTGGCAGAAATTTATCCGCGCTAGTTGTCGATCGACAGAAGGTAGACGGGCGATGTTAGCCCATCGAGAAGCTAAAGAAATCACTTTATCGACTAACGGTAAATTACGAATTCTAGCAGAAATTCTCGATCGCCATTATCCCGAATCCACGCTGATTTTTACCAGCGATAATGCGACTGTATACCGTATCGCTCAAAGTTTATTAATTCCCGCAATCACCCACCATACCCCAGTCAAAGAACGCCATCAAATTCTTACCCACTTTCGCGAGGGTACTTATAATGTCTTGGTAGCATCTCAAGTCTTAAATGAAGGTGTGGATGTCCCAGCAGCAAGTATTGCTGTTATTTTATCTGGTACCGCTTCGCCTCGCGAATATATCCAAAGATTGGGACGAATTCTGCGTAAGGGCAAAGCCGATAAACAAGCCATATTATATGAGTTAATTAGTAAAGGAACGAGTGAAGAACGCGTCTCTGCTCGCCGACGGGGTGATATGTCTGAAGACGATCGCTCGGAATCTGCTAAAGTAATTCAGTTACCAATTCGGTATGGTGAAAGTGTAGATCGATCTCTTAAAGTTGCCGAAGCAGATTCAGAATCTAAATCGCCCGATCGAGATGGTGATTTGAGATATTAGATAACCTAAGTTATTACTTTTACTCTAGCGGTTTCAATCGTTGGCATTCTAGTGGGTAGCAACTTGAGTTAGATATTGCTCGATGACTGCTAAAATTGAGAGGTGTAAAGTAAATAATGTCAACGCCTACCGATACTCAATTGAGAGGGTTGTATCGTCTCAGCTATTGGCTAACATATATCATGATTCAGCCGATATATCTCGTCTGTATTGACGATCGAACAAATAACTTATATATTTTGGCTGGCGAAAACGAAAACTTAGAATTTCAGATTACACCAAATGGAGGCGTATTCTAATGAGTCAAATTAATTATGCCCAGATGTCAGATGGAGAATTAAGACAGTACTTTCTTAGACATCGAGATGATAAGAAAGCCTTGAGAGCTTATCTCGATCGAATTGGAGATCGTCAGCACGATCTAATTACAACTGTAGATGACCCAGATTTTGAGGCTAAAATTCAAGCAGCAGTTAATAAAAAAATTGAGCCATGAATGGAAATGTTGAATAAAAAATAAAACTAATTTAACATTGCTATATTTAAAAAGATGAGTTTACGGTAAAGTGGTAAATATCTAAATTAGTTTCTCGATTATGACTAAAAAAATTATTCAAACCGATCTCGCACCCGCACCAGTAGGGCCATATAATCAAGCGATCGTGGCAACGGGTAAAATGTTATTTGTATCGGGACAAGTCGCGCTCGATCCAGCGACCAATCAACTAGTTTATGATGGTGATGTGGCTAGACAAACAGAGCAAGTGATGGCCAATTTAGGCGCAATATTAAAAGAAGCTGGAGCGACATTTGAGGATGTAGTTAAGACTGGCGTTTTTCTCAAAGACATGAATGATTTCGCTACAATGAATGGAGTCTATAGCCGTTATTTCGATGAAGCCACCGCTCCGGCTCGTGCTTGCGTGGAAGTCGCGCGATTGCCAAAAGACGTATTAGTCGAGATCGATTGTATTGCCGTAATTAGCTAATCGTCGGCGGCTCGGTTAGACTCCCAAATTCTACCTCAATAGTAGTTTTATTTATGACCGAGACTACTAGTCGCTTGATGCCTAAATATTCGCTAGTCGTGCCAATTTATAACGAAGAAAGTACGATTCCCGCGCTATATCAGCGGGTGAGTGCTGTAATGGATCGATTGGACGGTAATTCAGAATTAATTTTGGTCGATGATGGTAGTCGCGATCGCACATTAGACTTGTTAAGAGAATTACACGATCGCGACAGTCGAGTGATATATCTTAGACTAGCACGAAATTTTGGCCATCAAATTGCTGTGACAGCTGGCTTAAATTACGTTCGAGGCGAAGCAATTATCGTGTTCGATGCCGACTTACAAGATCCGCCAGAATTAATTCCCGATCTGCTGGCATTGTGGCAACAAGGCTATCACGTCGTCTATGCCCAACGCACCAAAAGAGTGCGGGAAGGCTGGTTTAAGCGGCTCTGTGCCTACCTTTTTTATCGCATCCTCCAACAACTTGCTAATGTCGATATTCCCGCCGATACAGGCGATTTTTGCTTGATGGATCGTCAGGTAGTGGATTTGCTAAATCAAATGCCCGAACGCAATCGATATATCCGAGGATTGCGATCGTGGGTAGGATTCAATCAAATTGCCTTTAAATTCGAGCGCGATTTACGATTTGCTGGTAATGTCAAATATACGTTTGCCAAAAGTTTCGGGTTGGCAATTAATGGTTTAGTTTCATTTTCGACTGTGCCATTAAGATTGTCTACTTATTTAGGTCTATTTTCCGCAGTACTCGCGATCGTGATGGCAATTCTCGTTCTCTATTGGCGACTATTTATTCCCCATTCAACTCTAACGGGTTTCGCCACGATCGCGATCGCCATTTTCTTTTTAGGTGCGGTGCAACTAATTAGTATCGGTATTTTAGGCGAATACATCGGACGCATTTATGAAGAAGTAAAGCATCGTCCGTTATATACGATCGCCGAGGTGGGGCGAAAAATAGAGGGTAGGGGATAGGGGATAGTCGATGGTTATCAATATTGGCGTTGCTAAAACCAGCGATGTTTAATCTTCGCCCATAACGATGCGCCATTCGTGTAATTCGTAGGTTACACAATGATTTTGCACCAGCGGATCGGCGGCGACAATTTTTTTGGCTTCTACTAGTGAGTCCGCCTGAAATAGCATCATGCCACCACCACGTTCGCCCCAGTATCCCGTTTTTGCCTGATGTCCGCGATCGATCAATCCCTGTACGTAAGCTTTGTGAGCGGGAACGTATCGATCGAATTCCGGCTTGGGAACTACTCCCGTTTCAATTTTGACAAACCAAGGCATAGAGGGGTGGAGGGGTGGATGAGGGACGGGAGAGGGGAGAGGGGGAGAGGAGGAGAGGGGAAGCAATGAACCTAGAGAACGCAGTTCCTAATCTCTAAAGCCTAAAGCCTAAAGCCTAAAGCCTAAAGCCTACCCCCTACTCCCCAACTCCGACAGCGGGAGAAAGATGGTTAAGACTTCGCCTTGTTGGAGATGTTGGCGCACGATTAGTTTACCACCGAGGAGTTGAAATAGATTCTTGGTGACATTCATATTTAGGCTGAGATTGCCTGTTTCGGGTTGAAACGTCAGCAATCTGCCGATCGAGTGGCGGCGATCGGTTTTGGTAGCGGTGGGGGTGTCGTCGTCTTCGGAGCGGGATTGGAGCTGGAGTTTGAGCTTATCGCCGACGGGGGTAACTTCGACTTGAATGCGACTACCAGAAGGGAGATTGCGAGTGAAATTTTCTACTAAGCCAGTGAGGACTCGATCGAGAATCGTCGGGTTGCTGACGACGGTAGGGAGTTTGTGGGGGATATCTACGGCGAGATTCAGGTTACGGCGTTCGGCTTGTTGTTGCCAATGGGGCAAATTTTGTTCGAGTAGTTCGCCGATTGACATTGTAGTTAGATCGATTGCCTGGGATGGCTGATTGGTGGCGAGTTCTACCGCACTAAAAATTAGCTCCATCCGATCGATCTGTTCCGTACATTCCCGATCGATCGCGCTGAGGCGTTTGAGGACGCGCGGGGACAAATCCGGTTGACGCAGTAGCAATCGCGTCATGGTACGGATGGTAGTTAGCGGGGTACGGATTTCGTGAGTTAGTGCTTGGATCAGTTCGACGTCGGCGGCGACTTTGGTCGGCACTTCGGCTGTAGGCTGAGTGGGGGCTAGCTGGGCCACAGGCTGGTGTTCGAGTAGAGATTGACTAAATGCTACCACCCACCGATAATCAGGCTCGATCGGGCTAAATTGCGCGGCTAATTCGTCTAAATACGAGAGGTGCTGGGGTGCTGTAAGCATGATTCTTCCCCGCAGCGATTTCCACGCCAAATCTAAATCGTCAGGATCGAAGGAAAATTGACAGTGCGGATTGCCATCTTCTTCGCCTAAGACGACGACTAAACTAAATTGCTCGGTGAGCACCAGACAAAACCGTTCGTCAGCCAGGGGATCTGTCGGGAGGATCTCGATCGGAAAATGATGGGATCGATTCGGCAGAGCCGACGCTACGCGAACGAGATGGCGATCTCCCATCTTCGCCTTACAGGGTAATAACTGGCGGCTGGAATTGGGTGTGGTAAAAGTAATCGTTTGCAACTGCGACACGAGCGTCGGATGACTAAATAAGGGCAATGGCGCGGCAATTAATAAGCCTTCAATTACCGTCTCTTCAGTCAGTTCCGCTCCACCAATCGGCGTGGGTAGAGATTTGAGCAACAACGTCTCTACAGAGGCGATCGCGCTGTGCCATTGGCTGTTTGCTTTGAGTTCTAATTCCTGCCGATCTGAGGCTGGCTGCGGATCGGGAGGGCTAAATTCAGGTACCAGCAGATCGATTCCCGTCGGCTCTGCTTTGGCTAATACTTCACTCAATGTTGGGAGCAACCACTTTCTGACCACGATATACCCGACTGCTAGACTGATATTCCAAAGGTTAACGGATCTAACATACCCGATCGTAGGTGTAAAACCGAACTTCAGTTATGCTAATATCCGTCAGCACGGGAGCGATGCGAAATTAATAACCATTTGCGGCTAAAAAATCAGGAGTAATTATTTCGCGTTCCCTGAATGCAGAACGGGGCGACATCGTTAACTTTTCGACATATTTACCTAAAATATCTGCCTCTAAATTTACCCACTCATTTAGTTGAAGTTGCGACAAATTTGTCTGGGCGTATGTATGTGGAATTACGGCAACTGTAAACCAATTTCCACCGCGATCGCACTCAGCAATTGTCAGGCTCACGCCATTGACAGCAATGCTTCCTTTAGAAACCAGATAGCGACTTAGATAATCCGACCATTGTGCAGTCAGCGACTCAGGTGCGGCAAATCGCATTTCCCAGGAAGTTGCGGTACTCTTGCTAGAGACAAGCCTGCCGATTCCGTCAATATGTCCGGTGACAAAATGACCGCCAATTTTGCCACCAACTCGGAGCGATGTTTCTAAATTCGCATAGTTAGATGTGCGATCTTTTTGACCGATCGTTGTACGATCTATAGTCTCTGGAGAAACAGTTACGATAAATCCTTGTGGTAAAATTTCTTCGACTGTCAAACACGCGCCATCTACAGCTACACTATCACCAATAGTTAGATCGGTTAAAATGAGTGCGGCATCTTTAGATCTGCACAAAACCTCCAACCGATCGTCAGTCAAAAGGCGTAAATTTCCCAGCGATTGGACTAGTCCTGTAAACATCTATTTTCAGTCAAAGTACTATTCGCGATTCAACGTTTGGTAGGTCATCCTGGAGACATGTCGGCACTAAGTGCCAATACTCAAGCCCATCCGACTAATTACCTCAACTTCTATTTTAAACTTTAATGTTCTTTAATACACTTGCATCTAAAAAATAACTACCAGCAACTATCCCGAACTCGATCGCAGAATCTGGTATCACCTTATACCTCATGTCTGAAAAGTTTCTACTGAAACGATCGAATTAAATGTAGCCTTCCTTACAAAGCTGCCATATCTTATAATTTCCAACTTTAACGTTCGTCACCATCCAGATTCGGTATATAAACTAGCGGAAACCATCGCGATCGCTCTGAAAGTTGCTGGTATTGCCTCAAACGCCCGGTCTGCGGATTTTCACCTTTAAAGTGCTCACCCACCTGTATCTGTCAAAATAATTACTAAAGGAACCCACCATGATTGAAATGAAAGTTGCTGGTATCGCTCTGGACGCCGTTTCCCGCAGTCCGATCATTTTACTCAAAGATGCTTCAGACCGTCGTGCATTACCAATATATATCAGTCAAGAGCAGGCCAAGGCGATCGTCAATGCGCTAGAAAAGCAAACACCACCTAGACCATTTACACACGATCTGATGGTTAACATCTTTGAAAGTTGCGATATCAAGGTAGAACGGATTGCGATCAATTCCTTACAGGACAACACTTTCTACGCATCAATCGCGATTAATACCAACGGTCAAATTCGCGAAATCGACGCTCGTCCCAGCGATGCGATCGCGATCGCCATTCGCACTAAAGCACCGATTTGGGTAATCGAAGAAGTCATCGCCGATGCTTCGATTCCGGTAGATCGCGATGCTGACGAGCAAGAGCGTCAAGCTTTCCGCAGCTTTGTTTCCAATCTTCGCCCAGACGATCTGATTCGCAAAGGTGGTTACGCTTCTTAGGATTTAGGCTTTAGGCTTTAGGTTAGATGGTAGGTTGGGTAGCGGATGCGCGTTTCTCGTTCCGAGAAAACCCAACATTAACAATCCAAGCTGAGTATGAGGAGTGCGAAATGTTAGATTTAACGCACTCCAAACTGGGCTGTAATCTAAACTAGTGCGGGGACAGGAATACTCAGATGAGGATAGAGCGGGAAGCCTTCGCACAAAGTAGCGATTCGACGAATGCAATCGTTGGCTACTTTATCATCTTCAGGGTTTAAGAGTCGATCGGCGATAATATTAGCAATTTCGACAAATTCGGTCGTACTCATGCCGCGTGTGGTCATGGCAGGAGAACCGAGACGCAAGCCGCTAGTGACGAATGGAGATTCTGGATCGAAAGGTACGGTATTTTTGTTGGCTGTAATATTGACATCGCTGACCAATAAATCTGCCTGTTTGCCAGTCATGCCGATCGATCGGAGATCGACGAGCATCAGGTGGTTGTCAGTCCCACCAGAAACGATTTTAAAGCCCCGTTGTTGCAGTTGACTAGACAATGCTTGCGCATTGGCAATAACGTTGCCGCAATAGGTCTTAAAGGCTGGCTGGAGAGCTTCTCCGAAGGCTACAGCCTTTCCGGCAATTACGTGTTCGAGCGGGCCGCCTTGGCTGCCTGGGAACACAGATTTATCGAGTTTTTTACCTAGCTCGGCATCGCGAGTCATAATCAAACCACCACGAGGGCCTCTGAGGGTTTTGTGGGTAGTTGTAGTGACGACATCACAATAGGGTAGCGGGTTAGGATGGTAGCCAGTGGCAACCAATCCAGCAATATGCGCGATGTCTGCCATCAGGTACGCACCTACTTCGTCGGCAATCTCGCGGAATTTAGCAAAGTCGATAATCCGAGGATAGGCAGAATAACCGCAGATCAACAATTTAGGACGATATTTTTTCGCCTGCTCCCGAATCATGTCGTAGTCTAATTGCTCGGTTTCGGGACTGACGCCATAGTGCTGGACTTCAAACCACTTGCCCGAAAAGTTCACGGGCGAACCGTGGGTAAGGTGTCCGCCGTGGGATAAATCCATTCCCATGATTTTGTCCCCAGGGTTGAGGAGCGTCAGGAAGACAGCAAAATTTGCTTGTGCGCCAGAGTGAGGCTGAACATTCGCCGCCGCCGCACCGAATAACTGCTTGATGCGATCGATCGCAATTTGCTCGATCTCATCGACAAATTCACAGCCGCCATAGTAACGCTTGCTCGGCAAGCCTTCAGCATATTTATTCGTCAGTACCGAACCCTGTGCCGCTAGTACCGCAGGGGAAGTGAAATTTTCACTGGCAATCAATTCGAGATGACTCCGTTGACGACCTAACTCGGAACCAATTAAGCTCGCGATCGCTGGATCTGTCTCTAGTAAAAATTCTAAGTTAGTTTTTGCCATGGTCTAGTCTTTGAAGAAATTAGGTTAAGGAGTACTGAATCGATTTTAGGTTCTATGTGGATATCTATCATAACTAATGGAGCCTACTTCTCCCAATTTGGTGACGGGGAGACTGGGAGACAAGGAGACTGGGGGACTGAGAGAATTGTTTTTTACCCATTACCCATTACCCCTATTCCCTAACCCCTAAAGCCTAATCCCTAAAGCCTAAAGCCTAAAGCCTAATCCCTAAAGCCTAATCCCTAGATTGTTTCGATCGATACGGTAATTACGATCGCTAGTAGTGACAATTGAAGTAGGCTTGATAAAATTGAATGTATCAACTATTATCTGTAGCCAATCCAATTTTCGATACGATAACTCCATTCTCGGTAGGAGCACAGATTTGGGGCTTCCTTAGTTTTTAACTTTGAACGGTCGTTCTGGCTTAGATCGATCGCGATATTGTGGATCTCTCCCATCGTAGATAACCAATTAAGCTCGATTCCACCAGTACAACTTTCAACTTTCAACTTTCAACTCAATCGTCCGTACCCAATCCAAAATTGAGGGTGGTGTATGTTAGTAGTGATCCTAAACGATCGAATAGTCGCTCCAGAGAGAGTCTGTCAAGCTTGTCTACTGGCCGATCGCGACGGCCAACCACGCTGGCGACAAGGTAAACTGTCCTGCGGTAGAATCATCCGCGATCTCAATTGTTGCAGCGAACCACAAGCTAATGCTTATGAGTGTCAGATGGGGTTTAAGTTGATGGATCTGGAGTGAAAAAAGTGGAGCGTGGAGCGTGAGGATCGAGGCTTTTCATGACATCGTTCGATCTCTCAACTCAATTTGCCATCGGCAAATGTAGCCACTATCCACTATTCACTATCCACTATTCACTAATTAAACTGTTGACTCAAAGCCACCGGATTATGAACGGTAATTTTTTTCTTTTGAATGGAGATAACCTGATTGTCTTCATTGCGTAAGTCACCGAGGAGGCGGGTGACGGTGACGCGAGTCGAACCGATGGCTTCGGCGATCGCTTGGTGTGATAACTTAAGATCGATCGTGATGCCATTGCCATTGGGGACGCCAAAATCCCTACACAAAATCAGTAAGAAACTAGCCAGCCGCGATCCCATATCTCGATGTGCTAAAGTTTCGATCATCATTTCGGTTTGGAGAATGCGGGAAGATAAACCCTTGAGGACGATCGAAGATAGTTCGGGATTTTCCTTAAGAGCTTTCTCAAAGTGGTCGATCGACAGAGACAATAGCTCCACTGGGGTAAATGCCACCGCATGATAAAATCTGTCGGACTTATTCCCCGTAATCAAAGATAGGACTCCAAAGACGCTATTTTCGCGCAGTAAAGCCACGGTAATCTCTTCCCCTGCTTCGTAAACGCGAGACAGTTTTACCGCACCTTTGGTGAGAAAATAGACGCGTTCGGCAGGATCGCCAGGGAAAAAGATAGTTTTATTGCGATCGAATGTTTCTAATACAGGGGGGAAAGCTCCTCCAGCCAATTGCTGAAAGATACTAGCTAGTGGTTTATCTTGCATCGCGATCGTCATTTTATCTGCACTCACTTGGAATATTTGGACTTCCGATTCAAACTTGAGAAGGGCGCGAACCTCGATCGCTGGAGATCTAGAATTTCAGAGCTGTTAACATTCAAACTAATGGCGATTGTGACTCAAGTTCAGGCTACCGTAGTTATCTAACAACGATCTGGAATCTCAGCATCTGCGATCGCTCTTGGATCGGTTATCGATCGATAGTCGGTTTTTGCATCTAACTCTTTTAGCCCCCAGTTAGAGGTATTACACAACACTTAATCTGACTTGACCGGAGTTTTTTGTATCACAGACTACCGAGTATTAGGAGCGATTGTCGATTGGGAAGTTCGCAATATCGCTCAAACAATTATATATCAAGGACCGCAAGCAATTAGTATCTACTGAGTCAACCGCACTGAGTCGATGTAAAAAACATGGCTAACTGGTAAGTGCTAACGGCTAACTGATATCATGAGCCGTGCGAGTTAAGATGGAATGAAATTATCGTGCTAAATTTAAGCGGCAAAAATGCCTTAGTAACTGGAATTGCCAATAGTCGCTCTATTGCCTGGGGAATCGCGCAACAACTCCATGCGGCTGGAGCGAATATCGGCATTACCTATCTACCTGACGAAAAAGGCAAGATGGAGCGCAAAGTGGAAGAATTAGTCGCTCCCCTCAACCCGAGTATTTATCTCCCGCTCAATGTTCAAGATGACGCTCAAATCGATCGTACCTTTGCCGAGGTTGGCGAAAAGTGGGGACGAGTGGATATTCTGATTCACTGTCTGGCTTTTGCCAATAAAGAGGATCTATCTGGAGATTTTAGCAAAACTTCTCGTGCGGGTTTCGCTCAGGCACTGGATATCAGTACCTACTCTCTCAATCGCCTTGCGGGTGCGGCTAAACCATTGATGACACAGGGTGGCAGTATTATCACTCTCACTTATCTGGGTGGGGTCAAGGTAATTCCAAATTATAACGTAATGGGAATTGCTAAAGCTGGTTTGGAAATGAGCGTGCGCTACCTGGCTGCCGAATTTGGCTCTCAAAATGTCCGCGTCAATGGTATTTCTGCAGGGCCGATTCGGACATTGGCTTCTTCGGCTGTCGGTGGTATTTTGGATATGATTCACCACGTTGAAGAGGTGGCTCCATTACGTCGGACTGTTACCCAAACCGAAGTTGGTAATACCGCAGCCTTCCTAGCTAGCGATCTAGCCAGTGGAATTACCGGACAAATTATCTATGTAGATGCGGGTTACGAGACGGTGGGAATGTAGAGGGTAGAGGGTAGTGGATTTTGGATTGCGGATTGATATATTCCCCCCCATCCTACGGTGGTACAGTCCACCCATCTACCCATCCACCCCTACTGTGCTTTCAACTTACTGACTTTCAACTTAAATGCGCCGCTGCTGGTTTCGCCGAATCCTTGAACGCGGATGACATAATTGCCAGTATCTTTGATTCTAGTAAATAGCAGCGAATTACTAGTACCATCGGGGCCATCGTCATTTTTGCCGATCGTTTTTCCTTCGGAATTTAGCAGTGTTACAACAGCATCAAAAGTTTCCGAAGTCAGATCGATGGCGATTTGGTCCCCAGCTTTTAATTGAATTGAATAATCTCTGGCAAAGCCACCATCTCCGGTAGGAATATCGCGGTCGGAAAGTGTATCGTTAACTTCGCCACTAACAGGTATAGAAATTGGTGCATAGACAAATCTAGTATTTTTGGTCGCAGGTGTTTCAACGATAGTAGTACGGGGAACTGCGCTAGCATTAACACAAAAAATACCCTGAGCTAGGATTGCAGTAAGGAGTGACAAATAATAGCAATTATTAGTTAGGCTTGACATGATTAAATGGTGTGCGGGCGATCGAGGTAGTTTTGCCGAACGATTCGACTGAAAGATCGATAAATAATAGGGGTAAGTCCCTCATTTTTTAGGTATATTGTCGTTAAAGCGTGGTTTAAAACCAAATATAGCCACCTCGGTATTAATCATCAATTAATGAGAGCTAGCTCTTGGCGATCGATCGATAAAATTATGAATTAACAAGCATAAAATACCAACATTAATCGAGATATCTGCCCAATTAAAGATCGCAAAATTAATTATTCTCAGGTCGATAAAGTCTACCACCGAACCTCCAAAAAATAGTCGATCGATCCCATTGCCGACTGCTCCAGCTAAAATCAGTCCGTAGCCTAGCTGCTCCCAAATAGTATGAAAAGTTTTAAAGATACCCAGCGAGACTAAAAAGATACTCACCAATAATGACAACCATCCCAACCATGGTTGTCCTTCAAGCATACTAAATGCCGCCCCATGGTTGCGAATATAAGTAAAATGAAAAATATTGGGAATCAGCGGAATTGATGTGCGCTCGACTTGGAGAGTAGTGACGATCGCTCTTTTACTAAGAATATCGATCCCAATATTCACAATCGCCGCAATCCAAAAATAATAATTTCTAAGTTTCATGTCATAAATATCAATAAAACATCAGTCGCCGCAGCACGAAAGCGATTAATGTTGCCGTACAACCGAGTACTATTTGACTTAGCAATGGGTAAACAGAGTAAGTAGCGATCGAGTTTAATAATTGAAATCCACCTAACTTTTGCCAATTAATTAGTTGAAATATTATTAAATAGATAATCCCGATCGTATGAATCGTTATTAACCCACACAAACAACTCAAGCCTAAATATTCTAATTGAGGAGCGCGTCGAAATGCAAGTTGGCCGCAGACCCAAGCACCAGGAATAAATGCTAGTAAATAACCGAAGGCAGGTTTTTGAAGATATTCAATCCCTCCACCATCATTAAAAATTTTGAGCCAGAGCAATCCCAGTAATAAGTAAGTAACTTGAGTGAGTACTCCAGCAGTTTTACCACCCAAACAACTTACCAATAATACCGCTCCAACTTGACACTTAAATCCTAATGGATAAGCACTAATCCCTCCACTAAGCCATTGCCAGGGGGCATTAGTAACATAAGCAGGTAGAAAGTTTGCACCGATTGTCAGAAATAGACCAACAATCGTCCACATCAAAATATAAGGACGAGAAACTGTAGTCATGTAAGCGCAGGAGAGATAGGGGCTATTAATTTACGACGAGATTTTTATACCGAGTTACGAGTCGTTGACGTAGCCTCTCTAAAAGAGAATCGACTAGGTTAATCCTTGTCGATCGATCGCAAATAGTCAAGCATAAGATGTCGATCGTCAATCTTCGTCCCCATCCTATCTCCCCATTGCGATCGGATTCGCGTTAGGATGGACAGTAATTTTGGAGTTTTAAATTTCTACGTTATTTATTATGTTTAAGCGTCTGTGGTCGCAGTTATTTGCGTTAGTGCTAGTTGTTGTAGTTGGATTAGCTGGCTGTTCGGCTAGCCCTGGGGGACTAGTTGGCAATTATCGTCAGGACACAATGACCGTCCTAAATAGTCTCAAAGCTGTACTAGAGATGCCCGATGATTCCCCAGACAGAGCAGCAGCGCAGTCGCTAGCAAAGCTCAACATCAATGATTTTGCCGCTCGCTACCGCCAAGATCCCGCTTTGACGAAGCTGAGTTCGTTTACAAATATGCGAACCGCGCTCAACTCGTTGGCGGCTCACTATGCTGCTTATCCCAATCGTCCGCTCCCAGAAAAGCTCAAAACTAATTTAGAGCAGAAATTCAAGCAAATTGAGTTAGCATTACAACGCAACGCGTAAGAATCGATCGCGATTGGGTTGCAAAGATAGGTACGAATAATTTAAGTTAGCGAACATCTAATCGGTCTTGTCTGTGGACTCGGAACTTTATACCGAGATCGGCTGTCCGAACTAAATAAGCTGAGGGGGAAGTTAATCGGTAGATTGGCTTCTCCTTTATCTGTTATGATGCTAACCTAAATTTCACCTAAGATCGCGATCGATACTATGGATTGTACGCTACACAAACAGCTTCCAGTCTCACTATTGGGATGGTATCGTCACAAGTGGCGTCAAAAATTCTTACTCGGACTCTTAGCAACTACTAGTTCGATCGGACAAGCCTTCTACGCTGATGCTACTCTCGCCCAGACCGCGCTCAGCCGCGTGGACTATTGTCAAATTCCGCTAGCAGAAGCTACTGCCAAAAATACTTTACGTTTAGCCGCTCAAAATGGCGATCGCAATAGTCAGGCTAAGTATAACGAAATCGTCAAAAAGCACGTCAACTTTGTCGCTCAGTGTCGGCAGAAAAGTTGGCTCAAAAATCAGGCTATCTGGGTACGACTATATCCTTGCGATACTCGTCCGGGAGCCTTGGAAGAAATCTTCGATCGGATGGTCAATCGCGGCTATAACCAAGTATATGTCGCCACCTTCTATGGTAAAGCACTCTTACCGCGCGCGAGTAACAGAACAGCTTGGAACTCAGTACTGACATCGCGCGGTACCGATAAAACCGATTTACTCGCCGATGCCATCCAAAAGGGGCGCGAACGCGGCTTAAAAGTCTATGCCTGGATGTATAGCCTCAACTTCGGCCCTGAGTACGCAGTAACTCCAGAAGGACAGTCTGCGCTCGCCCTCAATGGGCGAGGCGAAACTACACTATTTGCAGGCGAAGAAGGTTTCCAGAGAGCGGCAGACGGTAGTGCGAATTCCGTCTTATTTGTCGATCCTTATAGTAATAGAGCCAAAACCGATTACGAACAGTTGGTCAAAGAAGTTATCGCTCGTCGTCCCGACGGGATCTTATTCGATTATATTCGCTTCCCACGCGGACAGGGCGCGCAATCGATTTCTGGGCAAGTGCGTGACTTGTGGATTTATGGGGATGAATCGCGACAAACCCTGATGGCTCTGGCTAAAAATAGCAAAGGCTCCTACATAATCGATCGCTATTTGACCAACGGTACCATTACAGTTAACGACCTCAAGGAAGCCGATAAACTCTATCCATTAGAGGTCGAACCCATGTGGCAAGGTCGCACCCCCCTAGAAAACGAAGCAAACATGCCCTACGAGGATAAATTTGCTTGGATGGAATGGGATTTATGGCAACTGACGCTCGCTCATGCCAGCCAAGGAGTAGTTAATTTTCTGCAACGAGCGGCAACACCTGTAGAACAACAACGGATTAAATCGGGTTCGGTGTTTTTCCCCGAAGCCAATCAACCAGTGGGTAGGCGCGGCTACGATTCGCGGTTGCAAGCTTGGGATCGATTTACGACTAATGAATGGCACCCAATGGCTTATGCCACCTGCAATCGCAGCGATTGTATTACCAACCAAGTAAGGCGAGTTTTAAGCTTTGCACCCGCGAGTACAAACGTTATTCCCGCCCTTGCGGGTAACTGGGGCAAACCCACAGAGGGGCGACCATCATTAGAAGAACAAATGGACGGCATTCACCGCAGTTTGCCACAAATCAATTCCATCAGTCATTTTGCCTTTTCTTGGCAAGAACCAGAATATGACTATTATCGAAGTTCCTGTCAGTTGAAATAAAAAGTATCAACAGATACCGACTGCATCTACACTCGGTATCTATTTAATGTTGCCTTGGCTAAACTGTCGATCGAGCATATTTATTAAGATATTTACAACGTTGCATTTATGTATTAAGTATTTGCACGGATTTTATTTTACAGAAAAAAACATATGTTTAGAATATCAATGCGGGTTGTGCTGACAGTAATTATTTTATGACCAAAGCTGCGATCGAATACGCAAAGACAATCCGGTCGATCGATTATTTGTGAGGTTGAGTAGTTTTATTCAAAGTAGGCTAGTTTACTGGTGAATTAAAACTTCGCAACAAATTTTATAAAGTTAGTAATTGAAATATGTCAGAGCACACCAACACTTTAATTGCCATCAGAGATACTAGCGATATTTTACTATCAGCTAAAGCGAAATATAAAAGCTGTGACTACTACGGGGCAATAGCTGAGTATTCACTGGCGATTGAATTTCATCCACACATGTCTTTAGCATTTTGTTGTCGAGGTGATGCTTACTACAAATTAGGTGAAGCTCAAAAAGCAATGAATGATTATAACCGATCGAGCGAACTCGATCCTAAATTAGTCATTGTTTACTATCGACGAGGTAACTTATACTATTCTACTAAAGATTACGATTTAGCGATCGCCGATTATAGTCACGCGATCGAACTCAAACCAGATTTTGCACTTGCTTATTCTAGTCGCGGTTGTGCTTACAAAGAATTGTACGGCGAACAAGAAGCTGCGGTCGATTGGCGCGCTGCTGCAAAATTATTTAAAGAGCAAGGTAATTTAGAGAAGTACAACTATATGTTGGAGTTAACTGCTCTCAGTACTAGTATCGATACTTTGACTTCGGGAATGTTACTTTAGATAGTTGATAGTTGATAGTCGTCATTCATGTTTGGATGTTACCTCAAAGGCACGTTTTATAAATGAAGTTCTACCCTCTACCCTCTACCTTTGTTACTACCCTCGCCCGCAATGGCGATGACAGCGACACCACAGACATTAATATCATGGGATCGTAAGACTGTTGTAGCAGATCGGACAGTCGCACCTGTGGTATAGATATCATCGATTAATAACACTGTGGTACCAGCTTTAAGTGCAGAATTATTCAGTGTAAATGCATCAGCAACATTTTGCTGACGCTCGGATTTAGATAAGCCAAATTGAGGGACAGTCGATCGAGTGCGGTGTAGACTGAGATCTAATTTAGCACCCGTTAATTGACAGAATTTGCGAGCGATTAACTCAGCTTGATTGAAGCCTCTGGTTACGAGTTTTTCGGAATGAAGTGGGATTGGTACGGCAACCAATTGAGTTGGAACATTTGGCGGTGTGAATTTTTGCCAACTCTGAGCGATTAATTCCCCATAAAGATCGCCGATCGATCGATGACCATCATATTTAAATTTACCGATCGATCTTTTAATTGCCCCTTGATATTTTCCCCAAGCAAATAGCGGTATATCGCCATGCCAATAACGCTCTGGTCGTTCCAAGCGTTCGTCGTAGATTTGACGCTGACAATACTCACAGCAGACTGCCATAGCCGAGCGGTCGCATAGGGGGCAATTTGGCCGCAGAAATAGATTTAAGGCGCGCTCTTTGAGATTAGAGGCTACGCCAAGGAACCAAGGATCTGACATAAGACAGGTTCGAGAATCGATCGTCCTACAAAGGGGATATTCAGGATCGTATGACACGATTGGCACTCACGATTGAAGTTTGACTAATTCGATACATTCACTCAGTTCGCGAGCCAAGAGACTGGCATGGTATCGACCGCATTGCCTACTCGGCATCGGGGTAATTTGGCAACAAATCGCTTGAGACAATAGCCAAAATGCTGAATTAGACATCCAATTATTGAGATAAAATGCGTATTCAAGTAATATTTAGTTTGTTTGGTTGCTGCCGCTCAAACTTAGAAATTCACCAACGTCTATTGTTACGGTAAATTTTGGTCAACTTAAATCGGCTGACGATCGAGCCGATCGACAATTAAGCAGTCGATCGACCTTGCAAATTTATCTTTTAAACAATGTTGTTAAATCGTTTCAAAACTGCTAATACAATATTTTGATGCTCGCAAAAGCAAGCGTGGTAGCGGTTGTAGCGTATAAAACATGAATTGCTAGTGCTCTTTTATACGTTACTCCCAAACGTGACATATTAGAATAAAAGGTGATATTAAAATATTTTTTAGTGAAATTAGCACTAGCCAATGTCTAGAAACAGAGAGTAACGAGCAATAATTGCCGCTGACAAATCTCAAATACTGACATAATAAGAATTGCAAATGATAGAGCAAATTATCGATCAAAATCAACTTTTGGCCATCATTGTTTCTCAAAAATTTGACAAGCCAGGAGTTAATTTCTTTACATCTGGTGAAATGTCTCAACAATTAGCCTACATCCACCATCCAGTAGGCAAGATTATTAAACCCCACATTCATAAACCCGTGGTGCGTGAAGTACACTTTACCCAAGAAGTCTTATTTATTAAGAAGGGTAAATTGCGGGTAGACTTATACGACGATCGGCAGCAGTATATCGCCAGCCGGATCTTGGAAACGGGAGACGCGATCCTCTTAGCCAGAGGCGGTCACGGTTTTGAAGTCATTGAAGAAGTCGAAGCGATCGAGGTTAAGCAAGGGCCATACGTGGGCGATCGAGATAAAGTTTTGTTTGAGGGCATTTCAGCAGAGCAAACTACGATGAAAAGCTAGTTCGCACGATTTACTAACTACCGCACGACATTACCCCGATCGATCGCATTTAGTCAGTTATGAAGCCAATCCCCGTTAACGAACCACTCCTTAATGGCAACGAACAGAAATATTTAAGCGAATGTATCGAAACAGGCTGGATTTCGGCTGATGGGTTATTCGTGAGACAATTTGAGACGCAGTTTGCAGCTAGTGTCGATCGGCAGTTTGCCATCGCCGTCAGTAATGGTTCTGCTGCTCTAGAAGTTGCTGTTGCGGCATTGAGAATTGGTGCGGGTGACGAAGTAATTTTACCCACTTTTACGATTATCTCTTGTGCTGCGGCGATCGTCCGTGCTGGAGCCGTACCTGTGGTTATAGATGCCGATCCAGTTACCTGGAATATGGACATCAGCCAGATCGAGGCCAAAATTACCTCCCGCACCAAAGCAATCATGGTGGTTCATATCTACGGATTACCAGTAGATATGCACCCGATCTTAGAATTAGCCGATCGCTACCACCTCGCAGTCATCGAAGATGCTGCGGAAATGCACGGACAGACATACATGCAGCGTCCGTGTGGGAGCTTTGGCGATCTGAGCACCTTTAGTTTTTATGCAAATAAACACATCACCACTGGCGAGGGGGGAATGATTGTCACCGACGATCCTGACTTAGCCGCACGCTGTCGATCGTTACGGAACCTTTGCTTTGAGCCAGTTCGACGATTCGTCCATACTGAGCTGGGCTGGAATCTGCGGATGAGCAATCTACATGCCGCCGTCGGTGTCGCTCAACTAGAACGTCTAGCCGAGTTTGTCGATCGCAAACGTGCGATCGGGCGGCAATATACCGAATTATTAGCAGGTATCCCCGGTATCGAGCTACCGTTGGTAAAAACTAACTATGCCGAAAATATCTATTGGGTGTATGGGATCGTCCTCAAAGATGAAGTTCTGTTTGATGCAAAAGTATTTAGCGAAAAATTAGCAGCAGCAAATATTAGACCTATCCTAAAACCTGTGTAGCAGACTCAGCATAGGTTCCGAACGATAGACACTTCACAGTGTATTCTATATGTTTCCCCAATCAGTTCTAGGAGTCCAGCTAATTACTATTAAAAACTAGCCCATTAATTGCCATTTTGTATTTTTTGTATTTACGAGCTTCTTTACTATCGTCAAACTGCTAAAATCAATGTTCCCAGTCGCAATCTAACTAATCCACATATTGTTAGTATTACTTCTTCATATTTATTCCCCTTCATCCGGAATCTTTCTTTGGCCGCCCTAAATATCTTGATTAGGCGAATGACATGTTCTACATATATTCTTTCACTAGATATTTCCTTGTTCACCTCTTTTTGTAGATCTGTTAATTCTTTTCCTCTTGGCTTCTTCTGAGGAATTTTGATATTAATACCACCTTGATATCCTTTGTCTCCGGTAAATTTCTGCTCAATATTAAATTTCTTTTGCTGTTCTCTAAATATACTAATATCACTAGTCTTACCTTGTTTGCCCACCTCTACATCGACTAAATCTTTTCCTGATGGTAATGTAATTACCTGCCCTTTAAATGTGTGTTGCTTTTTCTTTCCTGAATAATATTCTTTCTGCACCTGATTGTCTTCAGGTCTTTCTCTCGGCTGTTCCCAACTATCTACAATCAACTCATACTCGGCGAGCATTTCTTTCACCACTGCCAATTCTTCTCGGTCTTTTCTTGCTCCCTCTATTAGGCTAGATGGTAGTATTTTTCTCAGGATTTTTATCCAGTAATTAAATGTATCATTCGCTTCTGTTTTGGAAACACTAAATTGCAACCCTAGGATTTCAAATGTCGGCAAATGCCTTAGATAAAATACACACAAACATATTTCTTCCTCTAAGGTGAGTTTTTTAGGTCTCCCTCCTCCTTTTTTATTAATCCTAATCTTTTGTTTTTCATGTGCCAATCTTAATCTTTCTTCCTCAATTTTTGCAATCTCTACTAATGCCGACCACTGCTCGTAATTAATTCCGATAATTTGCTTTGTTCGTTCTGGATAGTTTTCAATATATTCTAGTGGATTTTTCATTATGGCTAAAATACTATTTTACGATTTTAGTGCCTTTTTTGTCCATGAATTATATTTCGGATAGGTCTATTGGTAGTCGTCCTTTTTTTTGGTGTATGCACGAGCAACCAGTGTTTCAAACAATGGGATTATTTGCGGATGTATCTTGTCCTGTGGCGGAACGATTGGCGCGGCGGGGGCTATATCTTCCTAGCGGTATGGCCTTAACCGAAGCACAGATAGATCGAGTTGCGCTAGTAGTTAAGCAAATATTAGCATGAAGAAAACGATCGCAAAAATCCCCGTACTCGGACAGGTGTATCGCTATTTAGCAGCCACCAAATATAAACAAAAGTTTGCTAACGATTGTTATGGTTGTTTTTGGGGCATGTTCGATACGTTTGAAGCAGCAATTAAAGCCGCACCAACTACCAAAAATATCGGCTATGATTGTGCCGAGCTAGCACAAGAATACCAAAAAATGCTCGATCGCGGTGACTGGGAAGCTAGTAACTCGATGGTTAGATCTTTTGATTATCCAGTGCTGTATTGGATTAGTAGGATCGCTCAACAGACCTCGCTCTTTGGCGTTGATGTTGGCGACAGCCTGCCTTTAGACACAGCATCTGGTTCGCAAAGCTTCTCGGAGACAAGAGCAGTCTCTCCTTTCCTGCGGAACGCTGCGCGAACGGAGCATCACATCCATTTTTTTGACTTTGGTGGTAATTTGGGCATTCATTTTGTAAATTATGCTAACTATCTTGATTTTCCCGACAGTTTGCGCTGGATTGTGTGCGAGTTACCTGAAATAGTCAAAGTAGGTAACGCCTCAAATAAAGATCCAAGATTGACTTTTACAACTGATTTTGGATTGGCTAATGGTGCCGATCTTTTCTTAGCATCAGGCTCGGTTCAGTACGATAAAGATCTGGCTGCAAAAATAAATGGTCTAGAAATACAGCCCAAGCATATATTAATTAACCGCTTGGGATTGTATGAAGGTAAAAGGTTTGTCACGCTTCAAAATGGTGGCAAGGTTTTTTATCCTCAGTTTATATTCAATCGCCGTGAATTTATTGAATCATTTACATCGATCGGTTACGAACTAATCGATATTTGGGAAGATAATGTAGATAGTTGTTATATCCCATCTCATCCACAAGTACACGTTCCTTGCTACTATGGACTTTATTTTAAGTTAAACAATGGAATAGTGTAATGGCAATTTTTGATAATTATGCTCGTTACTACGACCTGCTATATCAGGATAAAGACTATGAAGGTGAAGCTCAATTTGTCGATCGACTAATTCAGACTCACGCACCACAGACGAAAACAATTCTCGAACTCGGCTGTGGAACTGGTAACCATGCAATGCTGTTAGCCACAGCAGGCTATCAAGTTTGTGGTGTAGATCTGAGTGCAGAAATGCTAGAATATGCCAGCCGACAGTGCGATCGAGTATCCCCAGAAGTTGCAGCAAGGCTACAATTTAGTCAAGGGGATCTGCGTCAAGTTAGATTCGTTAGCGGAGCTTCTCAGAATGAGAATCGCCAGTTTGATGCCGTCATCTCTTTGTTTCATGTTATTAGCTATCAAACCACCAATCAAGATTTATTAGCGGCGTTTGAAACTGCGAAGATTCATCTTAAGCCAGGTGGAGTATTTATCTTCGATATCTGGTATGGTCCTGCGGTGTGTCACGATCCGCCAACTGTCAGAATTAAACGTCTGGCAAATCGATCGATCCAAGTAACTCGAATTGCCGAACCGATTGTCTACCCAAATGAGAATTTAGTAGATGTTAACTATCATGTTTTTATCAAAGATCTCAGTAATGGTGCGATCGAAGAACTAAAAGAAACTCATACCATGCGATATTTATTCAAACCCGAATTAGAACTAATATCTAGTACGCTGGATCTGGAGATTGTTGAGTGTCGAGAGTGGTTGACAGATCGGCAACCAGGACTCAATACATGGGGAGTTTATTTGGTAATTAAGAATTAAATGAAAGTAGCTCTATTTATTAGTAGTCAAACTCCTGAAAGTGGAGGAAGTTATACTTTTGAGAGTCAGATAATAGATGCTTTGTTGGAACTTCATTCTCATAGTAAACATACATTCTTTTTGTATGTGTCGGAGCAAAAAATACCCGAATGGACAGTGGGTATATGTCTGCCGATAGTATCGGTTTATCTCTCTAAGTTATCTAAAATTAAGTCGATTGTCTGGACAGCACTTTCTGCTTGCATCAATAAAATACAACATCCAAGAACGCGATTCAAGATTGAAAACTGGCGCGAAAAACATCTACTAGATTCCTTGGCATTACATCAAATCGATGTGATTTTATCATTGACACCAAATTGTCCTACTGTCGAATATCCATCGATCGCGACTATTTGGGACTTACAACATAAGTTGCAATCGTATTTTCCAGAGGTAAGTGAAGCTGGAGAATGGGACAGAAGAGAAAAATTTTACACAGAAATGTTGAGCCGTGCGGCATTCATTATCACGGGAACAGAGACAGGTAAAGCAGAAATTGAAAGATTTTATCAGGTTCCTGCCGCCAGAATTAAAGTAATTCCTTTTTTTACACCTCAGTTTGCGTTAAATCCGGTTCCCATCGAGCGAAATATCAAGACTAAATTCAATCTTCCGGAGCGATATTTATTTTATCCAGCTCAATTTTGGCCGCACAAAAATCATGTCGGTCTACTCCTCGCGCTTAAATACTTAAAGGAAAAATACAATTTAGAGTTAGCCTTAGTCTTAGTTGGTGCCAATAAAGGAAATGAGTTTTATGTCAGAGAGAAAGTCCAAGAACTCGACTTGTCAAAACAAGTATATTTTCTCAATTTCGTCGATCGAGTAGATCTGATATCGCTATATGTCAATGCTTTTGCCATGACATTTGTGACTTTCTTCGGTCCCGATAATTTTCCCCCACTCGAAGCAATGGCTCTCGGCTGTCCGGTAATTGCCTCTAATGTGTCGGGGGCACAAGAGCAACTAGGATCGGCAGCGATACTAGTCGATCCCAAGCAGCCAGCAGAAATAGCGTTGGCGATCGAGTCTTTAGTTAAAGACGATTTGCTCCGTCAAAAGACGATCGAAAATGGCTTAAAAAGAGCAAATCGCTGGACTGCCAAAGATTATATCCAAGAAATTTTTGCCACGATCGATGATTTCGAGGCAATTAGACGTTGTTGGAAGTAGTCTGGAGCGGAGTCTATTCAATTAACTTTTTAAAACGTTTTTTGCCTACTTGTAAAACTTTCCCAACTAGCTCCGCTGCGTCATTATAGGTAAGTTCGATGTCAGAGATAGACTCGCCATCCAACCGCACCGCACCACCTTGAATTTGCCGTTTGGCATCGTTACTACCAGTACACAAACCACTCGCCGACAGAATTTGGAATATTCTAGCGGGGAAAGTCACAGCAGCCAGCGAAAATTCGGGAATGCTATCGCCACCTGCATTTTGACCGGGTTTGGTAATTAGCGCGATCGCATCGGCTTGGGCTTGGATGGCGCGCTCTGTACCGTGGTACTGCGAGGTTACCGTCAGGGCGAGCAGCTTTTGGGCTTCTCTGGGGTTCTCTGGCAATCGAGCGAGTTCTAGGTCGGTCAGGAGGGTAAAGTAATCTTTGATAATGCTGTCGGGCGTTTTCTCTAGCTTAGAGTACATACTCAGAGCGTCTTCGCCCAATCCGACATAATTGTTGAGAGATTTGGACATTTTCTGGACGCCATCGGTACCGAGCAGAATGGGCATCAATAGGCCAAATTGCGGCGTCAGCCCGAAATGACGCTGGAGATCGCGCCCGACGACTAAATTAAACTTTTGATCGGTACCGCCGAGTTCGACATCGGCGCGGACGGCAACGGAATCGTAGCCCTGCATCAGCGGGTACAGAAACTCGTGAATAAAAATCGGCGTCTCTTTTTCGTAGCGCAGCGCGAAACCTTCTTTAGCCAGCATTTGTCCCACCGTCATCGTGGACAGCAGTTCGAGCGTCTGACCCAAATCCAATTTGGAGAGCCATTCGGAATTGTAGCGGACTTCCAACCGTCCTGGCGTCTCAAAATCGAGAATCGGGCGCACGAGATCGAGATAAGCTAGAGCATTATCGGTAACTTGCTCCGGCGTCAATTGCTTGCGGACTTCCGATTTACCAGTCGGATCGCCAATGCGGGCGGTGAAGTCGCCAATAATTAGCACCGCAGTATGTCCGGCATCTTGGAAAGATCTGAGCTTGCGGAGGGGAATACTATGACCGAGGTGGATATCAGCACCCGTTGGATCGATCCCCAGTTTGACCCGCAGTGGACGGTCGGTTTGTGCTAGTCGCTGGGCAATATTCTCAGCCGGATCTGAGGAACTTGGCTGGTGGGGAAAAATCTCACTCACACCTCTAAATAACCAATCGAATCGATCTGATGCTGGCACGGAAACACTTACAGTCATATGGATGATGAAAATCGAGCAGAATCTCTAAAACAGTTGCAAGTTAAGCTTATTATGGTTACTACACAATCCAAAATACCTTTACACGCTCTTTAATATCTTAGAGCCATAACTCCTCCACACGATAAAGCGGTAAAGATCGACCCCTTTCGCCTACAGCAAGTTCACTTTGTGTCTTTTGTGTAGCTGCTAGCAGCGAAGATGGCGATCTCTAGTTACGATCGAGACAAGGCGCAAATTAAGGCTCTTTCCCAACCCTTAATGGCTCGTCTCGAAGATTGGATAGAACTTTGAACTAATTGTCCCTAATTTGAGAGAGAAAGATCCTAGTGTCTTCTAGAGCTTTAAATAAAAAGAACCCCAAACAGAAACCCGACGAACCGATGGATCGCAAACCAGAAGATGGTAGATTCTTCGGCGGTATCGGTCAAATTGCGGGCGGTACGATCTTAGGTATCACCATGTTAGCTAGTTCGATCGTCGCTGGTGGCTTAGTAGGGCTGGCAATTAGCTTCCGGAATTTACCAGACGTGCGGGTACTTCGCAGCTACGCACCGACCGAAACTACCTATATCTATGACGTCAAAGGGATGCAGTTGGCCAGTCTGCACGATGAAGCCAATCGCGAAGTCGTACCGCTCAACCGGATTTCGCCCAACTTAAAACGCGCCTTACTAGCGATCGAAGACAGTCACTTCTACTATCATCAAGGGGTCAATCTCACTGGGGTGGGACGAGCCATTAGTACCAACTTCAAAAAAGGTGGCGTCACCGAGGGTGGTTCGACGATCACCATGCAGTTGATCAAGAACTTATTCCTCTCTCAAAAACGACAATTTAGCCGAAAACTAGCCGAAGCCGTACTCTCGATTCGACTCGAACAAATTTTCCGTAAAGACGAAATTCTGGAAATGTACCTCAATCAAGTTTATTGGGGTCACAATAACTATGGAGTAGAAACAGCAGCCCAGAGCTATTTTAACAAACATGCCTCCGATCTAAATTTAGCAGAAGGGGCGATGATGGCAGGATCGATCGCCGCACCCGAAAAATATAGTCCCTTTACCAATTTTAAAGCAGCTAAAAAGCGGCAAGAAGTAGTTTTAGCAAGGATGGTCGAACTCAAGTGGATTACGCCAGCCGAAGAAAAAAAAGCGAAAGCCTATAAAATCAAACTCGGTAAGATCAAAACTTGGCAAAGTAGTAGATTACCTTTTGTTACCGATGCCGCGATCGAAGAACTCAATCAACGCTTTGGGCGCGAAACCGTGCGGAAAGGCGGGATGCGGATTCAAACTACGATCGATTATAACTTCCAACTCGCTGCCGAAAAAGTCGTTCAAAATGCTTACAATCGCTTAGGTAGAAGTAAGTATCAAATCAGCCTCGTCGCAGTCGATCCGCGCACGCACTTTATCAAAGCCATGGTAGGCGGCGTAGACTACAAAAAAAGTAACTTCAACCGCGCCATGTATGCCAATCGGCAACCCGGTTCCTCATTCAAACCTTTCGTCTACTATACCGCCTTCGCCACTGGCAAATTCTCGCCCGAATCGACGGTATACGATAACCCCGTCCGCTATCGCGATGGTAGTGGCTACTATTCGCCGCGCAACTATGGCGGCGGCTATTCTGGTGCAATGAGCGTCCGGAGTGCCATTATGCAGTCTACTAACGTACCAGCGGTAAAATTAGGTAAAGAAGTCGGCTTGGATAAAGTCATCCAAACTTGTCGCACCTTGGGCATCAAAAGCCCGATCGAACCAGTTGTATCTTTACCACTAGGCGCGGTTGGCGTGACGCCAGTCGAAATGGCTGGTGCATTTGCCACCTTTGCCAGCAACGGCTGGCAATCCGAAACCACCACGATCCTCCGCGTCACAGATAGCGATGGTAATATCCTCCTCGACAATACCCCCCAACCCCAACTAGTTCTCAATGCCTGGGCTGCCGCTCAAATCAACAGCGCGCTCCAATCAGTAGTTAGCGGCGGTACTGGTAAAGAGGCCGCAATCGGTCGTCCAGCCGCTGGAAAAACCGGAACTACCTCTTCAGAACGGGACGTCTGGTTCGTGGGCTACGTGCCCCAGCTATCGGCCTCTGTGTGGATTGGTAAAGATGACTTTACACCCCTCGGTCGAGGCGTCACGGGCGGTACCTACGCCGCACCAATTTGGCGGAGCTTTATGAAAGAAGCTCTCAAAAACGAGCCTGTAGAATCGTTCTTACCACCAGCTAAGTTCAAACGTCCGGGAAGCTGAAGCAGCCCCAATCAGAGGTTAACCGAAGATAGAGGCCGATCGGTGTCAACAGAGAACAGTACGACACTATTATGAGTTAAAGGGATCTCGATCGGAGCGTCCCCAGACTCCTTCAATCCGACAATCATCTGCCTCGGCGAGTTTGCTCGATCGGGATGTTTGTAGCAGGAGAAAATCGCGATCGCCAGACACAGACAACTTTTGCAATCGATCGATCGTATTGAAACGTTCCGGTGCAGCGCGATCGGGCTAATTCTGTAGCTCTAACGCCATCGAAGATCGCTTGTTTCATTGGCTGCTCTCTCGGTTGCCTTGCGCACAAATTAGAGATTAACGGAGGCTTCTAGGGCAAGTTATGACTAGCTGTGTTGTATAAATTGCCCAATGGCTTTGAGATAAGACTGCTCTCCAGATCTGAGCAGACGGGTATGTCCAGCTTCAGACACAACATGCAAATATTTAGGAGCTGGAGCAGCAGCAAAAAGTCTTTGTCCCATCTTAAATGGCACAACATCATCCGCCGTACCATGAATGAATAATACTGGAATTTTTAGCGATCGCACCTTGGCAATCGAATCGAATTTCTGAGTCAACAGCAGATCGACAGGAAACAGCCAACCGAATCCTCTCCACCTAGCCATGTCTGTCATGGATGTAAATGAACTTTGCACGATCGCGCCTGCTGCTTGTGGGTGTTTGACTGCTAAGTCAAGGGCGATTGCCCCGCCTAGAGATTCCCCATAAATAAATATTTGTGGAGGTGGCACTTTTTGTCGATCGATTAGATAGTCCCAGGCTGCCTGACTATCGTTGTATAACTGGTTTTCACTGGGGAAATCACCCAGACTCTCTCCATAGCCTCGGTAATCGAATAGCAGCAAGGAAAACCCCAACTGTCGGAGTCCTTCAACTCGATCTAAGTAGTGGCTTTTATTGCCAGCAGCCCCACCCAAGAACAAGAGAACTTTAGGCGGAGTTGAGTCTTTCACTCGACGAGAATCGGCGGCAATCCACCAGCCTTTCAATTGCCCCGATCCGCTCGGCATGACAATCTCCCGATATGACATATTCCAGGGTGAAGCACTGGGCACCGCAACAATTTCACGATAGGGATGAAACATCAGATGGCACTGCCCGATCCACAAACATAGACAGATGGATATATAGACGATCGCCAACCTTTTGACCAAAGTACCCAGATGCTTACGGCGAATGACAACAGATCTTTTCAAGCTAACCTCCCACTGTTTTAAGCCCCGACAGAGCAAGTCCCTCTCAAAAGATTATTCTATAGAATTCGAGTTAGCGAGCCAACCAGCGATTGGCTTGTTCGATGAGATCGGGAATTTGACGATCGATCTGCCATACGAGCGGGATGCCATCGTCGCCGCCAGCAAGTAAATACTTGCCATCTCTACTAAAATTGATACTTCTAATTGTGCCCCAATAGCCCCGAAAATCGGCCAACTGACGACCGCGAACGTCCCAGATTCTTAAGGCTGCGCCAGCACCGCCAGTGGCGATCGAGCCATCTTGACTGCTAATATCGATATTTTCTGTGCCCGCCTGATAAGTTTGGACACCTTTCTCATCTTCAATTAATTTAGCTTCAATCTCCGACCTCCAGATTTTACCTTCTTTACTGACGATCGTAAACAATTGCGGATCTTTACTAAAGCCAACTATGACTTTACTTCTGAGAGCTTTTTCGCGATCGTATTTTAACTTTTTGACCTGTGGTATTTGGGCGAGACGCTCGATTTTGGTAATCAAAGCAACTCGACCTTTATCGGCACCGATTCCTAGACTTTCGCCATCTTTGCTAAATCTTAAAGTGAGATGCGAGTAATCCAAGTGGATGGGTGGGATGACGATCGAATCTACTAGTTTATTTTCGTTGATATCGATCGCCCAAAATTTGATATTATCGCCAGTTTGTCCGGTTGTTGCTAGCAAACAGACATCGGCTCGATCGCCATAAGGTTTATAATTCCAATCCATACTATCTACATTACCTTGTCCGGTATTAAAACTACTAACTTCAACAATATTCTGCTTGTCGCCATCAGTTTCGATCTCGAGCAATCTAATATTTCCCTGAGAGTCACCAACGGCGATCGATCTTTTGTTGGGAGTAGAATTAGGATAAATCCGAATGGTATTAAATTTAATCTTCTTGTCTTTAGCAGAAAAACTACTTAATTGTTGAGGGAGCTGACCGGGACTATGAGACCACCAGGCGATTTTGCCATCTTCCCCTGCTGTAATAAAATACCTAGAATCATAAGGATCGAACCGCACACTATTGATTTTTTCTTGATGCTTATGTTTTGAGGGCATCACTTCTGGTATTTTCCAGATCCGAATGATACTATCATCCCGACCGCTAGTTGCTAATTGTCGATCGAGATTACTATTAGGTTTGAATCGCATACTTTCGATCGATCCTTGATGACCTTTAAATTCGGTAATTAATTTACCATTATCTTCAAGATTCCAAATTCTGACCGAATTACCATTACTCGCCGTCGGATCTTTAGCAGATGCTGTGGCTAATAGTTTGCCATCAGGACTAAATCGAACTGCTCTAACTTCTCCAGTATGCGCGTTAATTGTCTTGAGATACTTACCATCAGCACTCCACAGCCTTACGGTGCCATCGCTGCTCCCTGTGGCGATTTCATAATCGGTACAATTGTTAGATACCGACGAGCAAAAGTAAATACTATTGACTGCACCGATATGACCGCTAAGAATCGCGATCGGGTTACCATCTAAATCCCAAATTTTTGCTGTATTATCTTGACCAGCACTGCCAATTCGATCTTTTTTACCATTTAAATTAAGAGAGACAACCCCCTGTGGATGAGCGACATTACCATCAAGAGCGACGAATGTTTTAAGTAAATTTAAGCGATTGTTATTATCAAATTGCCACTTTTTTAATTTACCATCAGTTTCACCAGTACTAAATACATACAAACGATCGTCACGACGATCGCGTAGCAATCGTACATTTTGAACACTACCTTGATGCGCTGCGGCTTGATCGATCTTTGCTTTGTTTTGAATCCGATCGATCCCTAATTTTTCCCACAGTCTGATATAACCATCGCTACTACCAGTTGCAAACATGCGATCGCATTCAGGATTTTCGGAGGTGAAACTAATAATTTTAGCTTCATCTTGGAGCGCGATCGCGGGTTTTGGTTCGCTAATTGGGATATTTGCAGTCCGATCCCAGAGTTTAATCGTGCCATCGCTTCCTGCCGTAAAGATGCGATCGTTTCCGCAAAAATAGACTGTATTTACACCTTGCTGATAGGTCTGAATCTCATCGATTTCTTGAATGCTATCGACGAGCTTTTGGAGAGCTAATTTGGGGCCAATTGTCGGCGATCGATCGCCCATTAAGGTCATTCTAATCGCTTGAGATTTTTTGGCATTCTCGATGGCAGCTTGGAGAGAATCGATCGGGGCAAATTCATACTGTTGCATAATCTGAGTGCTAGTGCGTTCGAGTCGATCGAGCCTGTCGGAAATTGTCAGGCTACGACCGAGCCAAATTAGACTAACTAATAAAACTAAGCCGATGCCAATTAATAGTAGGAGAATTTTAACAAATTTTTTAATTCGATCTTGAATTTTTTTGAGCTTCCAATCCGTGCGCCGTGCTTGAGAGCGATCGATAAAAGCGGTGTCTTCAATCCCAATCAATTGATTTTGTCGCCACTGAAATTCTTTCCAAGAAATTGCGGCATCTAAAGCATCGCCATCTAGCAGGAAGACATCAGATCGATCGCGATCGAGCCAATCAGTTAGAGCCTTACCATGGGGACAGATATCCGCCAACTGTCGATCGACCCAATCGCGACTAAATACCTGCTGGTAGATCGGATTATAAACTTGTAATTTACCCGCTCGTTCGACTACTAATCCCGACAATCTCAGCGATTGTTGTTCGGGACTATTATTCGCAATTAGGCCAGATTTGGATGTAATAATATAGCGATATTGTTGGAGTAAATGGCTGGATATTTCGCGCTTTGCCAAGAGGCGTGCTTCGATCGTGCGTAAGTGAACGGGACTATCTCGCTCTTTCCAATTATCGATAATTTTTGTGCTGACAATTTGGGCGATCGCATCTTGGGGCGATTCAACTACTAACTGACATAATTTTTGGGTCAGAAAAGGTTGTCCCCCAGTCCAATCGAGAATTTCGGCGATCGTCTGGCTGGGATTGGCGACGCTCCCCTCTAAACCTCGGATCAAGGGTGAAAGATCGTCCGTTATTTGCAATCCATTTAACTCGATCGCCCGACCGATATTAAAGGGGGTAATTTGTCGATCTTTAATCAAGTCCGTCGGTGCGGCTACGCCTAATAATACAAAGGATAATCGTTGATATTTAGGTCTAGCAGCGCGTCGTTCCGCACAGCTTCGGATCGTGCCAAAAAAGTTATCGGTAAAGGCACCTAAACTCAAAACTTGGTCGATTTCATCGATAAAAATTACAATCTGACTATCGATCTGCTCCAGCACGATCTCATCGATAAAATTTGCCAACCTCTTACTCTCTGGAAGTCGAGCGTGAGTATCCCAAAAAATTTCTAACTCCGCATCTAAATCGAATTGAGTGGCTAACTCGTCCGCGATCGAGTTATACCACTGTGCTTCGCTTACATCCACCGTACCGATCCCCGCCAGATCGATCTCGACACACGCCACCCCTCGATCTGCCAATTTCTGCATCGCGCGCAGTTTGAGGCTAGATTTGCCCATCTGGCGGGAGTTCAAAATATAGCAAAACTCACCGCTATCGATGTACCGATCCAAATCTCGATCGGCGGATCTGACGACATAGGTAGGTGCATTTGCGGGGAGACTACCACCAATTTTATATGCGATCTTGCCGATAGCCGCTCTCCTCGTCTGAGTGACAATGCTGTGGGACTTTGGATCTAATTTATTTTCCCACCATTTCGCTCGACTGGTATCGACTTATCAAAGTCGATATCGACTTTGGTGGCGAACTATCTTTCATACTCCCCACCCCCTGCTCTGTGCCAAATGCAGCCAGCAAAGTTCTAAAATGTAGTCAGCACTTCTCTGGCATACTATGACTCGTCGATCGTTGCAACTGCGCCCAACTCATGTGAAGGATGCAAAAGCAGCATTCAAGCAGAGTAAATATACCACTCAAATCGGTCTGGCGATCGAAGCTGAGATTCAGGCGCAATCGACGGTGAGTGCTTTTTTTTGCGGTAGACCGCTGGATCGAGCCAACTTTAACAAACTTTGCGAACTATTAGATCTCGATCCGCTGGTTGTTGGCGAAGAACCGTTACCAGCTCCAGCCGTCAATAATAATTCGATTCCCGTTGCAGCTCCAGCTCCCGCGCTTTGTCGAGAGCGCGAAAATTTGTGGTACCAGCAGCTTTTGGCACCCCATGCTTTAATTAGAATTCAGGCTCCCGCTCAATTTGGCAAAACTTCATTATTGTGGAAACTACTCGATCGCGCCGAACAGCAGGGACATTTATGTTTATACCTAAATCTTAATTCGATCGAGCCTGCTGGTTTTACAGATTCTAAGGCTTTTTTTCGAGCTTTTGTCTGCGAAATTGCTAGCGAGATCGCCGAAAAATATGTCGATTGTTTGATGTCATTAAGTCGTTATGACGAACTAGCGGCATCGCTGACTCATACTAAAGCTTTTCTCAAATATCTCGAACATTTACAACAAAAAATAGCGCACCCTTTGACGATCGCGATTAATAAGCTCGATCGATTATTAGATTTCCCTGCTATTGCCGACGAATTTTTATTTCAGTTGCGAAATGTGAATGAAAAAAGTAAGAAAGGTGGCATTTGGGGAAATTTTCGTCTCTTGTTGGCTTATTCTACGCCCAGAATCGAAGAGTTTGTAAATATTGCCGAAAATCGATCGCCATTTAATGTCGGCTATTCGATCGAGTTAGAAGAATTCAGTCCTAGTGAAGTAGCCGCACTAGCCGCGAGCAAAGGATTGGTTCTAGATGCAGCGCAAATTGAAGCCTTAATGCAACCGATCGGCGGTATTCCCAGCCTAATTCAATTGACACTTAAAAGTCTAAGCGAAAACGAATCGCTCCAATTTGATTTAGCCACTACCGAGCCGCTGTATCAGGAGCATTTAGCAGTCCTCAAACTGTGGCTGCAACAGCGAGATTTGTATAACTTAATGCGCCAAATTGCGACCAATCCCACGACAACAACAGTCTCCCCAAAACAACGCAGTCTCCTTCATCGTCAGGGCTTAATTATTTCACTCGATCGTCAAGTCCGCGCTAGATGCGAACTCTATCGTCGCTACTTTGCATGGAACTAATCTCGATATCGACTTTAGCTATCTCATCATCTGCAATTCACTCAATGTACTAAAGTGGAGATCTCGTGAGGAAGGGGGGGGAGCGGGGAGCGGGGAGCAGGGAAAAGACTGTACTTCACAATTTTCAGCACAGTTCCATATTAACTATTAACTATCCACTATCCACTATCCACTATTCACTATCAACTCTTAACTATCAACTATCAACTATCAACTATCCACTATCAACTATCAACTATCCACTATCAACTATCCACTATGAATTTGTTGTCAGGATCTATTCGACGGGTAGCAATTGTCGGCGGAACGCATGGCAATGAGTTGACGGGTATTTATACGATCGAGAACTTGAATCGATGCCCACATCCGATCGATGGTTATAGCTTCGAGTGCATGACATTACTAGCCAATCCTAAAGCAATTGCCGCCAATCGTCGCTATATCGATCGTGATTTGAATCGTTGTTTTGGCAATGCAGATTTGTCAAATCTAGATTTAACGAACTATGAAGATATCCTAGCTAAAGAAATTGCCGCCAAATTAGGCCCTAAAGATCGGCCCCGAGCTGATGTAATTATCGATCTGCATACTTCTACATCCAACATGGGATTGACGATTTTACTGTCGAGTAAGCATCCATTTAACTTACGATTGGCAGCTTATTTGAGTACGCTTCATCCCGATGTCCGAGTCTGTTGTGGCATCCAATGCAACCAAGATGCACCGATGTTGCGATCGCTATCGCCATTAGGTTGCACGATCGAAGTTGGCGCGATCGCGCAAGGAATTCTCAATGCCGATCTATTCGATAAAACCCAGATGTTAGTTCGAGAAACTTTGAATTATATCGATGCTGAAAATCAGAGTAAGCCTTTACCAATTCCAACTGGTTTGACTGTATATCAAACGCTATCTTCAGTAGATTACCCGCGCGATTCGTCGGGTAAAATCGAAGCAATGATTCATCCCAAACTTCAATTTCAAGATTATCAACCGCTGCAACCAGGCGATCCGATGTTCTGGACATTTACAGGCGAATCGATTCTTTATCAGGGTGAATATACAGTTTTCCCAATCTTTATTAATGAAGCCGCTTATTACGAAAAAGGGATTGCGATGTCATTAACAGAAAAACTAGTTTTACAGCCTTAATTTATCTAAAGTTAGTCGATCCCTGTCTGTTAGCGATCGGATCGATTACCTAACTTACCGGATGAAAAATATCGAGCGTTGTTAATAAATCTTCCGATCGATAGATAAATCTTCATGCATTTATATGCTGTGCGCTCTTTGTCTTGCTGCGCTGTTTATGTCGGTAAACCCGACGTTGGCGTATCCTGTGGGTAAGCAAAAACGCGCACCGCTACGCCTCTGGGGTTGAAAATGTCTATGCTCTAAAATATATCTCTCGATCGATCGATATTTAATTTAGATTTGGAGTTGTTTTATCACAAAAATTGTAGGATAATTTAAGACTTAGAGCCAAGACAAAAACTTTATAAAGTAACGAGCGATCGAGATCTTTTACTGACAATATCTCGATCGGTCTAAATCGATTGCGCGATTTATCGATCGAGTCGATAATTGTGTATCCAAATCCATAGCTGAGTGCAATAGACCGAAATCATCCACTAACGCTGAGGTTGTCGATCTGGCGATGATAGTCGAATTTCAGGCTTCGATCGAAGCATGTAAATAAATGGCGTTGCTGGTTGTAGGTATGATAATCATTTTGTACATTCTTCTCCCCCGCTCCTCGCTCTCTCCTCTAGTTTTTCATACCTCGTTGGCGAAGCCTCTCTGCAAGAGAATCTAGCAAAGCCAAATAAATTTAATCCCAATAAATGATTCAGGATTGCCATCTATGAAGACAAATGCCTACGCAGCTCAAAACGCTACGAGTCCACTCGCACCGTTCGACATTCAACGCCGCGCTCTCGGTCAGCATGATGTCGCGATCGAAATCCTCTATTGTGGGGTTTGTCATTCAGACTTGCATACTGCCCGTGGCGAATGGGGTGGTACCAGTTATCCCTGCGTCCCCGGTCATGAAATCATCGGACGGGTGGTAGAAGTTGGAGCAAGCGTCCAGAAATTTAAAGCAGGTGACACCGCTGGAGTCGGTTGTATGGTCGATTCTTGCCGCACTTGTGACAACTGCAAAGACGATCTCGAACAGTTTTGCGACAATACCGTCTTTACTTACAATTCTCCAGATAAACATACCAACGGTATCACCTACGGCGGCTACTCCGAGCGGATCGTTGCAGATGAAGCATTTGTGTTAAAGGTGCCGTCGAATTTAGATCTGGCTGCTACCGCACCGTTACTGTGCGCGGGGATAACCACTTACTCGCCAATGCACTACCACAACGTCACCAAAGGTCAAAAAGTAGGCATCGTCGGACTCGGTGGGTTGGGGCACATGGGCGTAAAAATAGCCAAGGCAATGGGCGCACATGTAGTCGTCTTTACTACCTCATCCAACAAAGTTGAAGATGCAAAGCGGCTGGGTGCAGATGAAGTCGTCAATTCTAAGAATGCGGACGAGATGAAGCCGCATCTAAATACTTTCCACTTCATTCTCGATACCGTATCCGCCCAACACGATATCAATGCCTACCTTCTGTTATTAAAACGCGATGGTAATCTCACCCAAGTCGGCGTACCACCCGAACCGCTGTCCCTAAATGTCGGTAGTTTGGTTTTCGGTCGGCGCAGTCTTAGCGGCTCGCTGATTGGCGGCATCAAGGAAACTCAAGAGATGTTAGATTTCTGCGGCGAACACAACATCACCTCTGACATCGAACTTATCCCCATTCAGAAAATTAATGAAGCTTACGATCGATTGGTGAAAAACGATGTCAAATACCGTTTTGTTATCGATATGGCCTCGTTAAAATCGGCTTCGTAAACCGATATTCGATCGGTAAATATTGGTGAGGAAGGGCGGGTTTGTTCGGATTTGATGGTTTTAGGCGTGAATTGTTAGCATAAACCCGCCCCTACAGATCCATGAATTGATTCAATACATTCTCGTTAGTAGTTAGTAGGGTGGGCACTGCCCACCAGCACAAATTTTGATTTAACGAGACAAATATTTGGGATAGTTAATATCGATAAATTGTTGAAGAGATAGTTCGATCGGTAAAAACAGTTTTAATTTGTTTTGCTACGGCTCTAAATGGTATGTGGGCAGTGCCCACCCTACATTTCTGTCCTACTGCGAGCTGGAGTTTTTTA
The DNA here is from genome assembly GCF_000317145.1 of Chamaesiphon minutus PCC 6605. Lineage (GTDB taxonomy): Bacteria > Cyanobacteriota > Cyanobacteriia > Cyanobacteriales > Chamaesiphonaceae > Chamaesiphon > Chamaesiphon minutus. Next base: position 385,433 of record NC_019697.1, read on the forward strand.
TGGCGGACAGTAATTTTCAATCTCTGGATCGATTTGTTTGACAATCTCTCTAACTAATTCATAATCAGTATTCCACTGTAATTCATCCTCATACGATCCATCCTCATATTCGTCTCGATCTAGAAAATATGCTCCTTGTCTGTAAAACTCAATTACTGAGCTTAGAAATTTATCAATACTCGTATTAATCTTATATACAGAAGAATACTTTGTTGCAGCCCAGACAGAATTATCATTAGCTAAAGATCTTACAAAAATATTTCCAGCGGCACGATCCTCAAAGAATGGAATCATATCTGGTTGCCATTCAAGAAATTCATCAATATTATTGACTTGCCCTTCATCAATAACATCAGAAAATATGGGATAAGATTTAAGAAATAGATCGATTTCTTCATTTATTCTATTTAATGGTAGGAGCCAATGAGTTGGGATCAGTATTGCGTCATCCCCTCCGTCGATACATGAATAAAGATCGATCAAAGAATCAGGAATTGGCTTAATCTTAATTTGAGATTCTATTTCTACCGTAGAATGTCCCGTCCCTAATACATCATCAGGCACTGTATAATCTAAATTTTTGATTAATTCTATCAACTCTTCGAGTAAAAGCTTAGTTTTCATTATTTTGAGATACTCAATAATTCAACTCTAAATTGAGCTGTTTCGGCAACCAGTGATGAGAGATCGTTACGAAAAGCGACTAATCTAGCGATTCTTTCCTGATTCCAGCCATCAGTTTGCGATCGAGTAATTAATGCCGCCAGTGCGATGCGACGCAACCCTTCATCATTGCTAGCTGACAAAGCGCGTTCTAATCTCACTAATTCGCTGGCATCTTCTCTTCAATCGACTCGTGAAATTGCGGTTACGGCATTGCATAAAACTTCGGGATGTATTCGTCTGGCAGTAGCTAAGTTCTGAAAGAAAATCGCTAATTCCGATCGTGGCAAAGCAGTTACGGCCAGATTAACATGCAAGCAGTAAGCGAGTGGATATAGTTGCCTTATTAATACGATCGAGGTGTATATACCCAATTATTCCCATCCGCGCGGGGAATCAGTTTAGTTTGACTCGAACCGATTAAAATTACCGTTCGCATATCCGCCGACTCTGGAGCTAACTCGCCCAAAGTAATGACCTTCACCTCCTGTCCGGGTCTGCCCAGATTGCGGGCGAGGATGACTGGGGTGGTGCCCGATCGAGTCTTCAGGAGGATTTCCTTAGCGGCGGTCAATTGCCAGGTGCGTTGGCTCGAAATGGGGTTGTAGAACGCGATCGCAAAATCAGATTCTGCCGCAGATGCAATCCGGCTGGCAACGACTTCCCACGGTTTGAGGATGTCAGAGAGCGAAATCGCACAAAAATCGTGTCCCAAGGGGGCACCCACAGCAGCAGCGGCGGCTTGCATGGCCGAAATACCTGGCGCGACTTGGAGATCGATCGTTTGCCACTCTGGTTTGGCTTCTTTGTCGAGGACTTCTAAGACAGCCGCTGCCATCGCAAAGATTCCCGGATCGCCGGAGGAGACGACGACGACATTTTTACCGCTCGCGGCTAAATCTAACGCTAACTTAGATCGATCGAGTTCGACCCGATTATCCGAGCCGTGGCACTGTTTCCCGACGGTGAGATCTTTAACTAAAGCTAAATAGGTGTGATAGCCGACGATATCTGTTGCGGCGAGAATCGTCTGACGTACTTGTGGCGACATCCACTGTGGCGAGCCGGGGCCAGTACCGATGACAGTTATTTTACCCCGATCCTGTCCGATCGCGTGCGGCTCGATCGGCTGTGTGGCACTAAATATCGTTAAATTTCGATCGCTACTAACTACTGTTAAATCGGGATGTTCGATCGCGGATTCCACCAAGCGAATCGGCAGATTTAAACTAGTCCCAATTCCGGCGATTGCGGCTCCAGCAGGTGTTTTGGGCAGAACGATACAAGCCACAGCAGCGAGGGCGAGATTGGCCGTGGTGAGTCGATCGAGAATTACTTCGATCCACCCCGCGATGCTAAATTGCGAGGGTTGTACGACTGCCAAGACTAGGCTGGTCGGATGATAGACCAATTGTGTGGGACTGCCGGAAATCGCCTGCGTAGTTATCGTAATTTGGCGTTCTCCTTGGGCACAAAAGGGGATCTCGCTAGCCGTCAACCACTCCGCATCCCCATCCAAACTCACACTGACACCCGCAATCAGATCGGCGATAAAAGCTTTGACATGTTGCGGATTTGCCAGTCGATAACCCGCTGGCGGATCTGGGAGCACGGTATTAAATTGGAGCTTTCCGGTAGTGGTAATCGCTGGTTGTACGTCCAACACCGCCGCAATGCGTTCGGCAAGATCGTTGACTCCCGTCATCCCACCCAATAACGGCACTACCGCACTCCCATCCGCAGCCACAGACACGACTGGCGGTTCTGTTTTGCTATCTGTCAGCACTGGTGCGAGCGTCCGAATCAAAATTCCCGCCGCACACAAGCCGATAATCGGCACCCCCTGACTATAAAATTGCCGCAAAGTATCGCCAAAGTTGGCAAAACTCACATCCACATCTGTCGTTCTCCCCACCAACCCATACAATTGCGCTCCTGGTAAGGCTGTCATCAACTTCCGCGCGGTGGGGACGCTAATTTGATTGAGGACGACAACAGCGGGTGTAGTTCGCTGGCGTAGTAAGCGCAAAGCGCAGGCTTCGCCAACGACTACGCTCGCTACAGGTAGCCGCTCAGAATGAGAATCGAGCATGATTTAACAGATGACGGTCTTCCCTATCTTATCGCTGGTGGGATGTGTTCGAGTTGCGGCTCCTGTCGATCTTCCGCCGCCGAATACGAACAACTTAAAATGTGACGGGAAATAATGGCAAGTAGTTGTAAATTGAGATCTCCGATGAACTCTATGTTTAGTCACAGAAAAAATCCATCATTCGACAGCAAATTATTCGCAGACTCACCCTTATTTAATAACGTGATAAATAACTTGATGGCTATTGTCTTTAAACCTTGCTGCTTCAAAATCTCGATCGCAGCCAATATCGACTTTTAGTGTGCGAGTCAATCTATCGATCGAGATAAAGTCTACAGTTTTTTAGTGTTTAGTAGCTTACAATACAAAAACCTTACTTTTTTGTATTTACTATGGGTCAAACCCCAAAAAACCTTTAAAGAATTATAATTGATGGTAACTGAAGGTTTTAGCGATTTTTTCGTTACATCCCTTGAGTAAGTATACTTTCAGACTTTCAGGACGTTGTGAGGTCGTGAGTTGAAAGCCACGATCGATTAGCTCAGATTTGGGCAGCGATCGAAATTCATGAGTTTAGTGGAGGCTCGAGGGCTGTGTGCCTGCTAACCATTCTCTCCCCAATTTTCATCCATTCGTTGTTACCTACGCCACATTCTGATTAGGTCATCACAGGATAATTATGGAAACCGAAGTTATGAACGGCAGTTCATTAACAACTGCTGTGTTAGAGTCTCCGATCGTCGCACCAGAAAAACTCAAGCACAAAAAGAAAAAGCACAAGGCGAAGAAAGCTACTCTCCAGACATCAGAACGCAACGTTCTGTACCACGTCTCTGAAGCAGAAGGCAGCTCCAAACTTGCTAGTAAAGTTTATGAAAAAGAGCTAGCTCGGCTGCAAGTGGAACTAGTAAAAATGCAATATTGGGCAAAGCATGTTGGCACTCGCATTGTCATCATCTTTGAAGGTCGCGATGCTGCCGGGAAAGGTGGCACGATCAAACGCATTACCGAGCCGCTTAATCCTCGTGGCTGTCGGGTGGTGGCATTAGGAACGCCTAGCGATCGCGAAAGAACCGAATGGTACTTCCAACGCTATGTAGCGCATCTGCCCGCAGCAGGTGAGATCGTCTGTTTCGATCGGAGCTGGTATAACCGAGCTGGGGTAGAGCATGTGATGGGATTTTGCACGGATGCCCAATACCAAGAATTCATGCAAACCTGTCCAGAATTCGAGCGAATGCTAGTGAAATCGGGGATTATTTTGCTCAAATATTGGTTCTCCGTCAGCGATGAAGAACAAGAACGTCGCTTCCAGTCGCGCACGACCGATCCCGCACGGCGGTGGAAACTCAGCCCGATGGATCTGGAATCTCGCGATCGGTGGGTGGAATATTCCAAAGCTAAAGATGCGACGTTTGCCCATACTAATATCCCCGAAGCCCCATGGTTCACGGTAGAAGCCAACGATAAACGCCGCGCTCGGCTCAATTGCATCAGCCATTTCTTGAGCAAAATTCCCTATGTGGATATGACTCCCGATCCGCTGGAACTGCCGCCACGCAAGAGCGCGCCTCACGACTATGTGCGTCCGCCACGTAACGAGCAATTTTTTGTGCCGCAAATATATTGAGCCACTGACACTCTGGGGTTTACTCCTCAGTTTATTGGAGTTGGTGCATAGATCTTACCCACCCCGCCCTAATTCCTTCACTTCGTGACGCTACGCGAACGGAAAGGCTGTGCCTACGGCAGGCTGCGCCAACGCCAACGGGCACCCCTCCCTTCGATAAGCTCAGGGCAACGCCGAGGAGGGGATTTTCTAGCTAATTCTTATCATAGATCGGGCATTTTCTTAGTCTACGAAGGCGGACTTTGCAGCACTAGCAGCGATTGAAATCGCTGTCCTCGCGATACCTACATCCAACCCACATTTATCAGGAATAGATCCTCATGACACACGAATTGCGCGTCCAAGCCGTCTCTCAAGTCACAGATCGCCAGCCCCTCCCAGTCAAGGTGCCACAACGCTTAGAAGCACTGTGGGCGACGGATGTATTTACATTGAGCAAGATGCAGGCGAGTTTGCCCAAAGATGTTTATAAATCTGTCAAGAGTACCATTCAAACAGGCGGTAAGCTGGATGTCTCGATCGCGGGTACCGTCGCAGCAGCAATGAAAGATTGGGCGATCGCTAAAGGGGCATTATATTACGCCCACGTCTTTTACCCAATGACCAATGCAACTGCTGAAAAGCATGACGGTTTTATCTCCGTCCAAAGCGATGGTAGCGTCCTGACAGAATTTACAGGCAAAGTGCTAGTGCAAGGCGAACCGGATGGATCGTCATTTCCCAATGGCGGACTACGATCGACATTTGAAGCGCGCGGCTACACGGCGTGGGATGTCACCAGTCCTGCCTATGTAATGGAAACAGACAATGGTGTCACCCTCTGCATTCCCACAGTGTTCATCTCCTGGACGGGTGAAGCCTTAGATAAGAAAACCCCATTGCTGCGATCGAATGCTGCGATGAACAAAGCAGCTACGCGAATGCTGGAGATCTTGGGGCACTCGAACGTCGCTCCAGTCAACTCTAGCTGTGGCGCGGAACAAGAATACTTTTTAGTTGACGCGCATTTTGCCCATAGTCGTCCCGATTTGCTGCTCGCAGGGCGGACTTTATTTGGCAAACCAGCGGCCAAAGGTCAACAATTTGACGATCATTACTTTGGCGCAATTCCCGATCGCGTTCAGGTATTTATGCAAGACGTGGAAGAGCGGATGTATCGGCTGGGGATTCCCGCCAAAACGCGCCATAACGAAGTGGCTCCAGGTCAATTCGAGCTGGCACCATTTTTTGAAGCTGCCAACGTCGCCAGCGACCACCAGCAACTTACCATGACTCTCCTCAAGTGTACTGCCAAGAAGCACGGCTTTGTTTGTCTCCTGCACGAGAAACCATTTGCGGGAATTAATGGTTCGGGGAAACACGTCAACTGGTCGGTCGGGAATGCCACCCAAGGTAACTTGCTCGATCCGGGCGATACTCCCCATGCCAACATGCAGTTCTTGCTATTCTGTGGGGCAGTAATTCGCGGCGTTCACAAGTATGGCCCACTATTGCGTGCAGTTGTCGCTACTGCGAGTAACGATCACCGCTTGGGTGCAAATGAGGCTCCGCCAGCGATTATCTCAGTTTATCTGGGAACGCAGCTAGAACAGGTCTTCAATCAGATTAGCAAGGGCGAGACGACCAGTTCTGCCCACGCCGGAGTAATGGAACTCGGTGTAGACACTTTACCCGTTTTCCCCAAAGATCCTGGCGATCGCAACCGGACATCCCCCTTTGCCTTTACGGGTAACCGCTTTGAGTTCCGCGCTGTCGGTTCTGGCCAATCGGTATCGGGGCCGCTAGTGGCGATGAATACGATCCTGACAGATTCCTTGACCTGGATTGCCGATGAGCTAGAAAGTGAAATGGCGAAGGGACACGACCTGACTACTGCCATCCACACGGTGCTCAAAGAAGTAATGGACAAGCACGGTGCGGTCGTATTTGGCGGCAACGGCTACTCCGAAGAATGGCACAAAATGGCAGTTGAAGAGCGCGGTTTGGCCAACCTACGGACGACAGCCGATGCCTTACCCGTCCTGAAGGCCGATTACATCGAAGAATTGTTCGAGCGAGTTGGCGTACTCAGTGCCGTCGAACTCGAAAGTCGGTTTGAGGTGTATGCCGAACAGTATATCTTGGCGATCGAAGTCGAAGCCAAACTGATGGTGTCGATGGCCAAAACCACCATTTACCCAGCGGCAATGCGTTATCATTCCGAGCTATCGACAACGATTGCTAACGCGCAAGCGATCGGGATCGGACTGAGTAAGGAAAGTGCCGAAAAAGTAGCCATGTTAATCGGCACCATGATGGATAAAATTAGCAAACTCGATGGGGCGATGGGCAAACATGATTTTGCATCGATCGAAGAACACATGCAATATTGCGCCAAAACGATTCGCCCAATGATGGACGAGTTACGCAAAGATGCCGATGCACTAGAAGGTGAAGTAGCGGACGATTTCTGGCCGCTACCTACCTATCAAGAGATGCTATTTGTCAAGTAATTGACTCCAGTATTTCTTGATATTTTTCGCTCACAAACTTGACACAATTTCCATCATCAGTTGGTACGCTCATACCGACTGATTTTGTTTGGCTCTTACTGCGGAAGGGAAGATCTGGTGTTTATTTAGATAATTGGCGCATTTGAGAGTAGACAAGTTTAGAAATTTCAGGGAAGATTTTTTTGTTCTTACTATAGGCATCATCATCACCAAATATTGCTAATACATAGCGAGTTTTGCCATCCTTACTTTTGATGAAGGCAACTTCTTGACGAGATGCTGATGTCCAACCTGCTTTGGAAACAATATTTTCAGTTTTTCCGACTGGTAACCCTTCTCCAAAAAAACTTTCAACTGGATTAAAATCAATGGGATTTGGAGGCTGTTTTTTCCAAAATCCAGGATCGACATTTCTACCCAGTAAACCTCTCATCTTTTTACTAGCTTCAAGACTAATAGATCGAGCATTGACAATTTCAGACATCAGCCTTGCTGCATCATTCGTAGTCAATTTATTACGAATTGGTCTTTGCAGATTATCGCCTCTCAATTGTCGATCAAAACCTTGAGGTTCCATAATCTTTTCTTGAGGAATTGGAAAGGTTTTTTGACTAACATTAATATCCTGACTGTAGCCAGCTTGACTAAAGAAAGCGTTCAATTGTTGTCGTTGTTGTTTGGCAATCGATAGTTCTGTGGCGGATAATTTATCTGAATTAGATTTGGTTTGAGTAATAGCATCTATTACTTGACTGGCACCTTGATTATCTGATTTATAAATCATCTGCTCGATCGCGGGACGCAAAACATTTCCATCTATTTCACCTTTATCGATTTTTTGATAAGCCGCAACCAACCAAAACATTTTCACTACACTAGCTGGATATCGATGAACATTACCTTGATAATCTGCTCGCTCGCCAGTTTGAGTATCTATTAAAGATATCGATAATGCCTGAAGTGGTAAGTTTTTATCTTTACTATATTTGACAATCCTATTTACTACTGATTCGAGCTTGGCACTAGGTTTTTTAAAGTTAGTCTGTCCGATTACTTGATAGGTGTCCGGCTGCTGTTTGCTCGGAACAGTAGGTTTTGTTGTAGCGGGAGTAGACGGTTGATTTTCTAAAGGAACAGATGATTGATTTGGGAGTGGAACGGATGGTTGATTCTGAGTGGGAGCGGTAGCAGTAACAGGCGGTGAGGGTACTAATACCGGAGGATTTGGAGATCGATCTGATGTGTACTCAGATCTACCTCGATCGAATAATGATAGCAACCCATAACCGAGAAAAAACATGCCAGCCATGCCACAAGCGATCGCCGCAATTGTCAGGTAAAATTTAACATTGGGTGGTAGTTTGGAGAAGGTATTAGCGATTCGATTGACTGTTTTTTTGTTTTTCATCTAAAATCAAACTTCTTCACTTTACGATTACAAAAAAATATTTATTAGATATTATTTAATTTAGGCCGCTATTAATTAAGTATTTTGTAATCAGTAATTTTTACTTTGCCATTCTCAAATTGCAAATCGTATCGGGCTTGCTTGGTACCACCAGACTGAGTTTTTTGTCCGTTTGATTTGTGCAAAGTTCGATACTCTGTGACCGTAACAAAGATAGTACCGCTATCGCCGCTAGATTCAAATCGATCGACCGAATCTATCCGCTGAACCCCAAAAGAATATTCAGCATTGTTTTTTTGCAGCCAATCTGCCGAACTCAAGCAATCATCAGGACGTCCATTACATGGCTCGGAAGATTTATCAACATTATCTCGATAGGCTTTCCCCGTCAATAAATCTGTACCGAGTTGTTTATTATATGGTGGGGCGAGTAAGCTGCGCTTATAGTTTAGCCATTGTTGGACTGTATTTAGAGCAGCTTCGCGCGAAATGTTGCTAGATATAGGAGTTGAAGTTGGACTGTTAGTAGGCGTTGGAGCTGGAGTATTAATCGGTGTTGGAGCCGGAGTATTAATTGGTGTTGGAGCTGGACTGTTAGTAGGTGTTGGAGCTGGATTATCGCTCGCCATTAGAGTTGGATTATTGCTTGCAGTTGGAGTTGGACTATTACTAGCAGTTGGAGTGGGATTATTACCTGCAAAGTATTTTCCTAAAACTAATCCACCAACAATCAATCCACCACCAATAATTACACCAACAATCGTCGCCACCATCGGATTGTTGCGATCGTTCATTCCTGTTTGAACGTTAGTAGAGCGATCTCGATCCTGTTGAGCTGGCGATAAAAGCTGTGTTGGCGCATCGATTGGTGTGGGAACTACCAAGGTTTTAGCAGGAGTAGCAGGTTGTCCGATTTGGGCTTGAGTGGGAGTTGAATTAGTTAACGCATGCAACATATCTTGCGCATTTTGATAGCGATAATTAGAGACAGGCTGAATCGCTTTATCTAAGATTGCGGCTAATTGTGGTGATATATTGGGAGCAAAAGATTGCCAGTTTAAATTACCCGTATGCGGATCGGTTTCAAACTCTGTTGGCATCATCCTAGTTAATAAATAAATTATCGTCAAACCCAGCGCGTAAATATCGCTAGCAAACATCGGACGACCAGACATCTGTTCTACGGGCATAAATCCGGGCGTTCCAATCACGATCGATTTACCAGTGTGTCCCGATGGTGTCATGATGGTACCCATGGTTTCTTTGACCGCACCGAAGTCAATTAACATAGGTTTATTATCTCGCTGGCGCACCATGATATTTTCTGGTTTAATATCCCTATGCACGATGCCACGTTGATGAACGTAGGAGAGAATGGGCAAAAGATCGGTTAGTAGTTGTCTGACTTGGGCTTCGGTAAATAAGCCTTGCGTTTGGAGCCGCTCGCCCAAAGTTTGACCATCGACATATTCTTGAACGAGATAATATTCTCCTCGATCGACAAAATAAGCATAGAGACTGGGAATCGTACCATTACTTTCCTTGCCCAAATTCTCTAAAGTAATTGCTTCTTGTTTAAATCGAGATTGAATCAGTTGTTGGGTTTGCGGATCTGTAGCTGTCGGGATTAATTTTTTGACCACACAATACGGGTGAGAAGGCATCAATGTATTGGTTGCTAAGTAGGTAGTACCAAACCCACCCTCACCGATTTTTCTAATAATTGGATAGGAATTTAGGGACATATTATAAATCGGTTGACAATTGACAATTAACGGTTAACCAGCCCTTCGGGCAAGGTAGAGGGCGCGATGAGCAGAAGGCAGAAGGTTGGTTTATCGGCAAGATGGAAAGTTTGATGCCATTCGATCTACCTTGCCCAACTGGGTACAAGCCTATACCAAATTTAAAATTTGGTGGTCTACAATTGGGTGTGGATCTGAATCTCCCACTAATTGTGCCTTCTGCTCATCACGCCTTCTGCCTTCTATCTTCTTCAATTTAATAATATACCTATCGATCGAATGACCGCCACACCCATGGTTTTTAGCAATCCATATTTACAAATTAATAATCGCGGTGAGATCCTTAACTTTGAACTCAATCGATCGCAGCATATCATCGGACGAGATCCAAGTTTAGCAGATCTGTTAGTACCGGATAGTTGGCAACTTATCTCCCGCAGCCAAGCAACATTGCGCCAAAATGGCGAGAATTATTATATTTTTGATGGCGATGGTAAAACACCAAGTAGCAATCGATTGTATCTCGATCGAGTATTAATTTCGCCGCAAATCGGCTGTCTGTTAGCACATGGGATGTGTGTCACCATCGGCTTAGATCCCGCCGCCATGATTCGAGTCACGTACATCAATCCTCGCGCCAGCAATATGCCTGTTACCAGCTTGGAGCAGAAATCTGTCTTGCTCGCCCAACCCGAAACAATTACCTTAGGGCGAGATGCTACTTGTACCATCCAACTCGATGCGCCGACGATTTCGCGCACCCACGCAACTATTCGCCAAGATGGTGCTGGTAGGTATATCTTACGCGACCTGAGTACCAATGGCGTGTTTGTCAATGAGCAACGAGTGAATAACTCTGCCATCGTCAGCGAGGGTGCGACAATTAGAATCGGCCCTTTTATGCTGATTGCTAGGAATGGCGAAATCCAACTCGTCGATACTGGCGATCGCATTCGGCTGGATGTCGATCGATTAGTCTTAGAAACCAGCGGCAAACGTCGCTTAGATAACCTCTCATTCGCCTTAGAACCAGGCCAACTCGTCGCGTTGGTGGGGGGGAGTGGTGCGGGTAAATCGACGCTGATGCGGACATTGTTGGGGATTGAAGCAGCGACTAGCGGGACTGTTTATATCAACGGTAGCGATTTGCGGCAAAACTTTAATATCTATCGAGATCGAATCGGTTATGTGCCTCAAGATGACATCATTCACATGGATTTGAGTGTCGAAGAAGTGTTAACTTATGCCGCAAAATTGCGGTTACCTTCAGATATCGATCTCAAAACAATCGTCGATCGAGCTTTAAATGATATTAAAATGACTCATCGTCGCAAAGCATCGATTAAAGATCTCAGCGGCGGACAAAGAAAACGGGTAAGTATCGGCGTCGAATTACTCGCAAATCCCAAACTATTCTTCTTAGATGAACCGACTTCTGGACTAGATCCGGGGTTGGATAAACAGATGATGGAACTGCTCAGAGATCTGGCTCACGATGGCCATCGCACTATCGTTCTCGTCACCCATGCTACTGCAAATATCACCGACTGCGATCGAATCGTATTTTTAGGTGCTGGTGGTAAATTATGTTATTTTGGCGATCCTAGCGAAGCTCTAAAATTTTTCGGAGTCACCGATTTTGCCAAGATTTATATTCAGCTCCAACAAGAAAGTGAAATCGATCGTTACGTCGAACTATATCGAAAATCTCCCTACTTTCAAAAGTATATCGCCAATACTTTCAATCCTCATGCGAATGCTCGAAATACCGCGCTCCCACCAACTGCCAAACAAGCTAATCCGCTCGCTCAGTTGCAGATCTTTACCCAACGTTATTTTAGCCTGATCGCTCGCGATCGAGTTAATTTAGGATTAGCTTTACTTACCGCACCAGTTAGTATTGGTTTACTCAGTCTCTCTTTACAAGACAAAGCCCCCTTTATTATCGGCGATACAGTCGATCCAGGATTATCCGCTTTAGCATTGCAAGTTTTATTCGTAATTACTTGTGCATCGCTGTGGGTAGGATTATCTAGTTCGGCGCAGGAAGTAGTCAAAGAATCGGCAATTTATTTAAGAGAACGATTGGTAAATCTCCGCTTGCGATCGTATTTAGGATCCAAATTTGGGGTGCTTGCCGCTCTAGCGATTGTCCAAACTATATTAATCGTCATCTCGATCTCGCTCGCCTTTAAATCTCCAGCTTCAACGCTAATTAATTGGCAAATAGGGATTTTTGTTAATACTTTCCTAACCCTAGTTGCTAGTTTTTCTCTAGGCTTATTAGTATCTACCGCTGTCAAGAATGGCAATCAAGCTAATGGCGCATTACCGCTATTATTACTACCCCAAATTATTTTTTCAGGGGTCTTATTCAAGCTCAAAGGCTTGAGTATTGGCATATCATATCTCATGTTAAGTCGCTGGGCGATCGGTGGTTATGGCACGATCTTCGATGTCAACAAATTATTACCAGATAGTCTCAAGACAGCCGCAATCGAAGATATGCCTTTCCCGACAGGTATTGCCTATCAACCTACTTGGCAGAACTTGAGTTTTAATTGGCTGATGTTATCAGCGCATATTGTTATGTATTTAGCGATAACTGCTTGGTTGCAGAAGAAAAAAGATATTTTATAGAAATTATCGCCTCGATTAAATTATAAATTAAATTAATGGCTCAGTATAAGCACGACAGGTTTTTTAAGTTCTACGTTCAAGCTTTATATAAAACTAAGGTTGAAACGCGCAAAGATATCAAAGTGATGAATGACGAAGATTTGGAAATCGATTGTATGTTTGTCGCCCAGTCTGATAAGTTTGGCTGGCAGCAGGAAGACTTAGGACTATTAGATCGACTGATGAAAAAGCATCCGACGATAATAGTAGAACACTACAGCGGGTATCTAAATCGCAAAAATCTCAACGTTTCCATCACTAGAAAAAATCTCTACTGGGAACCAATGGAAGCAGAATTAATCGAAGCTGCTCGTGTCGAGTTGAAACTGAAAAAATCCGAGCAGTTACCAGCGGATGCGAAAGCACAAATTGAAGTTCGGGAGCCGTTTACTTGGGTGTTAGCCGTGAATTGTGGCGATAAGTTATTGAATCTATGCGAGGCAAAGCCTTTAACTGAATATGGAGAAGGGGTGTATGAGCTGTCGAAGTTCCTACGGATGGGGATTGTGGTTATCGATCGATTGCCAGAGAGTGAAGATACGTTGTGGTTGAAGATGTTGGGAGATAAGGATTCGGCGCGTCGGGCATTTAGGGAAATCGAGCAGTTATCGCCACGGCGTCGGGAGAAAAATGATACAATTAATACTAGTCTCAAGTATTGTGTCTACTTACGGGGATTGCCTGTAGAAAGTTTGACGGAAGAGGAGCAAGAGTTTATGAGAACGATGGAACAGATTGATGCTTGGCTTGAGGCTGAAATTGCTGAAGCTCAAGAGCGAAAACAACAAGAAATTGCTTTCAATTTGTTGCGAAAAAATATTCCTTTAGAAGTTATTTCTGAGACAACAGGAGTATCGATCGAGTATTTACAATCCATGCTCTCTAAATTAGAAAATACCTAAACGATCGATCGAGTCAATAAATAGCGATCGAATGATTCCGATGTACAGAGTAGTTGATGATACATTTGCTATTCCTTGAACAACATATCTGAAACACTACCATTTTTTAAACAATATCTAAGTTCATCTATTGCTATATTCAAATTATAAATCAAAATTTTATCACTAGAGTATTTTTTAGCTAGTGATTCAAAAATGTGTAATAATTCTTTGCTAGGAAACTTGTCTGCTACGTTCTCAAAAAAAGCAACAACATGAGAAATCATGTTTTTATTATCACATGTCTGTAATAAACTTATTGTTTCTCTCTCATTATCTAATAGTAAGTCTTTTATTTTACTGTAGTAATGAATTGTGTCTGGATCGTTAACGTGCAGCTTTTCAATACGAGTAATTAATTCATTTATTTTTGATTTGAGTAAGTTGTCAGATTTATGTGTGTTCATTTATGAAGATTGACTTCAAGAAGTAGGGTGAGCAAATATATCTCTACAACTAAGTAGATGGGCGTAATTAAATATAAGATATCCCGTAGGGTGGGCATTGCCCACCAGCTAGGTTTCAGGCATAATCTATTTTATAAATAATTGCACCTAGCTACTTAAACCATAAAACGATCGAATTTGCCCACCATATCGACAAATTGACAGCCCAAAATCCAAAATCTCCTACCCCTGATAAACCAATAACGTAAAATTAAACACGCTACCTTTTCCAGGTGCAGATTCGACCCAGATTTGACCGTAATGAGCGCGGACGATTTGTTGACAAACTGATAAACCGATCCCATAACCAGATTGTGACAGATCCCGATCGAGTCTGACGCGATCTTGGAAAATTTGTTTTTGCTGCTCGACAGGGATGCCTAACCCACTATCGGCAATACTAACTTGAATAGTTTGCGCGGTACGATGGAGCGCGCTGATATGAATTTGGCCGCCAGTTGGTGTATATTTACTGGCATTATCTAACAGATTGGAGATCGTTTGGCGCAGTTTATCTACATCGCCATAAACGAAGGGAATATCTTGAGGAATATCGGTAGTGACAACTTGAGATTTGAGTTGAAATTGTGGATCTAATTGCGAAACTACTACCGAAATTAGTTCCATCAGATCGAGTTTTTGGGGATGGAGAGCTAAGACTGTGGGTGTTGCTAATGGTTGTAAAATATCGGTGACCAATCGATCGATCGATTGTAGCTGCGTGCGCGCGCGTTCGATCAGTTTCGCGATCGTGGCTGGCTCCAAAGAATTGGCGCGATAATCCTGTGGATTATGGATGATTTCTAGCGTACCCAAGGCTAATGCGGCGGCGGTGAGCGGGTTTCGCAGATCGTGAGCCAATACCGACATCGCGCGATCTTGCAATTTTAATCGATCGAGTAACTGTTCTTTTTCTTGCTTGAGTGTAAAAATCTCATCAGTTAACTTAATCATTTTGCTCACATAGCCCAGTGAGTCACTTAATTGCAACTGTTGGGTTTTGGGCGCAGGCGAGGCAGAATTTACAGATTCGCCATAATTAGTTAAAATATCATCCGATCCCGAAACTAGTTCTTCTTGCCACCGTTCCCACCAGTTATCGATCTGATCGATCAAATTGCTACCAGCTAAAATCTGGCGCGGTGTCGGATACAGCTTTAGCAGTGCTGGCGTGGCAATTACCCGATAGTGCTCTGCTAAATCTGGCTGCTTACCAACATCGACAACTTGTAGCTCGAAAGCATCTTGGGCGTTGAGAATCGCTAACTTGTCGCGGATTTCCTGATTTTGGACGTAACTAGTCATCCGTTCGTCGAGGAACAGCAAAAGTTGTAATGATTTTGGCAGATTACTAGATGGCAAATAGCGATCGGTTGACATTCATTCTCGTTGGCGTAGCCTCTCCTATAGAGAATCGAAAGCTAAGTTCGGACATTGGTGGTAGTTTAGATCGAACCCAACCCAAGTATGAACCGAATCTTGATTTTTGTTAACAAATAGTTCATATTTTGTAAAAAAATGTAACCAATCGATCGTCAAGAGCGATTACTCACATTAGGGATTGCAGAGCAGTAGATAGAGATTGTGGATTGCGGATTGCGGGTTGCGGATTGAGATATTGTTACCCATTACCCATTCACCTATCTACTCCCTCTCTCCCCGTCCCCTCGTCCCCAACTCCAAATAAATAACAAGTAACAAATAAAAGACAACGCAAAGCTTAAGATAATATTAACGGTAGTGTCTTACTATCTGCCACTCGCTGTCCCCACACGCTATTCCTATGAGTACTCCGCTCGGTTATGTTGCGTTAGTCTTACACGCTCATCTCCCTTTTGTCCGTCACCCTGAGAGCGATTTTGTCCTCGAAGAAGAATGGCTGTATGAAGCCATTACAGAAACCTATATTCCCCTACTCCACGTTTTTGAGGGATTGAAACGGGACGGAATCGATTTTAAAATCACCATGAGCATGACACCGCCATTGGTGTCGATGTTGCGAGATCCCCTACTCCAAGATCGTTATGACGAACATCTGGCTAAGTTAGAAGAACTAGCCCAAAAAGAGGTTGACAGCAACGAACACAACGGTCACCTCAAGTACCTCGCCGAGTACTATGTCAAAGAATTTGCTGCCACCCGGAAAACATGGGAACGACACGATCGCGATTTGATCGGTGCATTTAAAGGATTTTTAGATAGCAACAACCTCGAAATTATTACCTGTGGTGCGACTCACGGTTATTTACCGTTGATGAAGATGTACCCAGAGGCGGTATGGTCGCAAATTCGCGTCGCGTGCGAACATTATGAAGAAAACTTCGGGCGTGCGCCCAAAGGGATTTGGTTACCAGAATGTGCCTACTACGAAGGTTTGGAACGGATGCTGGCGGATGCTGGTTTGCGCTACTTCCTCACCGACGGACATGGCATCCTTTATGCGCGTCCCCGTCCTCGCTACGGTAACTACGCTCCTATCTTTACCGAAACTGGTGTAGCCGCATTCGGACGCGATCACGAGTCCTCACAGCAAGTATGGTCGTCGATGGTGGGTTATCCCGGCGCGCCAGAGTATCGCGAATTTTATAAAGATTTGGGTTGGGATGCCGATTACGACTACATTAAGCCGTACATCATGCCCAACGGTCAACGGAAGAATATCGGGATTAAATACCACAAGATTACTTCCAAAACTGGTGGCGAAAAGGCTCTCTACGATCCGTATTGGGCAAAGGAAAAAGCCTCAGATCATGCCGCCAACTTTATGTACAATCGCCAGCAACAGGTATCTAACCTGGCGGGGATGATGAAACGTCCCCCACTGGTAGTGTCGCCCTACGATGCCGAGTTATTCGGGCATTGGTGGTATGAAGGCCCTTGGTTCATCGACTTCCTATTCCGCAAATCTTGGTACGATCAGGGTACCTATGGGATGACGCATTTAGCCGATTATCTGCGCGCTCAACCCACTCAGCAAGTCTGTCGTCCGTCCCAGTCTAGCTGGGGTTATAAAGGTTTCCACGAGTACTGGTTGAATGAAACCAATGCCTGGGTTTATCCTCACCTCCATAAAGGTGCCGAACGGATGATCGAATTGGCACGGATGGAACCAGAGGACGAATTGCAGTGGCGCGCGCTCAATCAAGCCGCCCGCGAAATCTTACTCGCTCAATCTTCCGACTGGGCATTTATCATGCGAACTGGGACGATGGTACCGTATGCAATCCGACGCACGCGATCGCATTTAGTGCGTTTCCACAAACTCTATGACGATCTCCAAGAGCGCAAAGT
Organism: Chamaesiphon minutus PCC 6605; assembly: GCF_000317145.1. GTDB lineage: Bacteria > Cyanobacteriota > Cyanobacteriia > Cyanobacteriales > Chamaesiphonaceae > Chamaesiphon > Chamaesiphon minutus. The sequence goes on from NC_019697.1 coordinate 402,820, forward strand.
CGATAGTGGCTGGCTGGAAAAGGTAGAAACAATGGATAACATTTTCCCTAGTATCAACTACCGGACTTATCGCCCATTGTAGGAATAGTAGATAGTGGATAGTGGATAGTGGATAGTTATTTATATGTGGTAAGCACATTATCATCTCTTCCTAACACTATTTCTACAGAGCGATGCTGCGATCGGGAACTCCAATCGGATCGCTCCAGAAATTTGCGGAGACACAAGCTCCACTGGCTATTCACTATCCACCATCCACTTAAAAATTAAGGGTTAATTACACCAGAGAAAAGACCGACTAGAATCAGAGTTAGTGGCAGTAAAATTAAAATGCCATTAATGGTAGTACCGATCGAAGGCGTGATGTTATCTGGAGGATTTAGCTCGGAAGCGTGACTGCTAGCCATAATTGTATGTTACCTGAGAATCTAATGTTTATGCTTTAATATTGGACGATCGACCCGTAATCCACATCGCTCGATCGAAAGACACTAGCGATAAAAAGATCTTCCAAAATGAATATCTAATCTGGAAGTGCTAAGAAATATGTAGATTCGATCGCGCTCGCCCACAGCTACACATTACTGATACCTGGACTGGAGGAGGATGAGAGAGCTTGGCAAATTATGACGAAATTCTCAACTGGTATCAAACATTCACGCCCAATCCAGAGCAACGAAAAAATTGGTATGGATCTGTTGCCGAAACTTACGATCGAGTACGGCCAAAATACGATCGAGCATTCTTAGCACGCGCACTTGCCGTAGCTGAAGTCCCCCAACACGGTCGAATTTTAGAAATAGGCTGCGGCCCAGGTACGGCAACGCGATCGTTAGCACAAATGGGGTATTATGTCGTCGCTCTAGAACCAAGTTTAGAGGCTTGTGAGATCGCTCGTCAGCATGTAGCCGCATATGCCAATGTCGAAATTATTAATACCAATTTTGAAGAATGGGAGCCGGAAAATCGATCGTTCGATGCAATTTTGGCAGCAACTTCTTGGCATTGGGTCGCTCCAGACCATAAACACTTAAAAGTAGCATTTGTACTCAAAGATCGCGGCGCGCTTGTATTATTGTGGAATAGTGCCATGCAGCCACCCAGCCACATTTTCGCGCATTTAGCTGAAGTTATCGAAGGCGATCTGCCTACTTTCGCCACTTTTAAAGACCGAGATACCGAACTGAGCGAAATTAGAGTCTTTGCCACAATCGCGATCGAGTCGGGACTATTTGTAAATTTAATTGAAGAATATCGATCGCACCAAGTGGATTACTCGATCGATGATTATCTGCAACTTTTAACTACTTACTCACCCTGGATCGCGCTAGCCCCAGAGCGGAGGCGAGAACTATTAGAGAGTTTGAGAATTTTACTGGCACAAAAATGTGGCGATCTCATTCCACTGGCTTATGTTTCGATTTTTCATGTTGCCAGTAAGAGGTAGATGGGTGGATGAGCGAAATGAATCCACGCTAAGATCGATAGACAATCGGTGAAGACTGCTGCCGATATCGGAGGATAATATGCCTCAATATTTCAAGTTACTTGGATTGGTAGCTCCACTGCTACTATCGATCGGTAGTTGTAGCGGCAAAGCTCCAGCGCGTCAAGGCGTTCTGCGCGTGTGGGCGCATTCTGGGCAAGCTGCCGAGCGACAGGTGCTAGAGCAACAAGTGCGGCGATTCAATCAGGCTCAAAAGAGCACCACAGTTGAATTAACTTTCGTGCCCGAAGGCTCTTACAACGCGCAAGTGCAGGCGGCAGCTTTATCGAAAGATTTGCCAGATGTGCTCGAATTTGACGGGCCATTTATTTATAACTACGTCTGGCAACAAAATCTCGTCCCGATGGATGGGTTGATTTCGGCGTCAGTCAAGCAAGATTTATTGCCCTCAATTCTCCAGCAAGGTACCTATGGCGGACGCTTGTATTCGATCGGTACTTTTGACTCTGGATTGGGTCTATATGCCCGCCGCAGCCAGCTTCAAGCCGCTGGGATTAGAATTCCCACCGGGACGCAAGATGCGTGGACTGTAGCCGAATTCGATCGAGCATTGGCAACTTTGGCCGCTAAAGATCCCGATAAACAAGTCCTCGATCTCAAGCTCAATTATCGCGGTGAATGGGCGACATACGGCTTCTCACCGATTATTCAGTCAGCAGGAGGAGATTTAATCGATCGATCTGACTATCGCACCGCAGCGGGCATCCTCAATAGTCCTGCCGCCGTCGCCGCCATGCAGTCAGTCCAAAATTGGTTTAATAAGGGCTATGTAGACCCCAATATCGATGATGCAGCATTTATCAGCGGTCGAGTCGCCCTCTCTTGGGTGGGACACTGGGCGTATAAAGATTACGCCAAAGCCATCGGCACAGATTTGGTCGTATTGCCCTTACCCAACTTTGGCCAAGGCTCCAAAACAGCCCAAGGCTCCTGGAATTGGGGCATAACTACCAATTGCCCGAATCGGGAATGCCAAAAATCGGCGATGAAGTTCCTCGAATTCTTACTCCAACCAGAGGAGGTATTAGCAATGGCAAATGTCAACGGTGCGGTACCTGGCACCAAACGCGCGATCGCAAAATCTCAACTCTACGCGCCCAACGGCCCCCTGCGCTTATTTTCAGCCCAACTACTAGCAGGCGCAACCGTCCCGCGTCCGCAAACCCCAGCCTACCCAGTAATTACCTCTGCTTTTCAGGAAGCATTTGCCAACATTCGCAACGGTTTACCCGTGAAAATGGCACTAGATAAGGCGGCAACAACGATCGATGTCGATCTGCAAGACAACCAAAATTATCCGACTGCGAACTATGGGATGGTCAAATAATGCCAAATCCGGTTGGCACACGTCAGCTATCTTGCCCTCACCCCCAGCCCCTCTCCCAAACTTGGGAGAGGGGAGCCGGAGCCGCAGGATCTGGCGGGGTGAGGGCAAGGGATTTCGATTTCAAAAGAAGGTGTTACCGAGCGGATTGGGGTCAATCACATTCATAGAGCTAATCTAGCTAACCTCAGCACCGCCACCGATTGAAATGGGAGCTAAATGATAGGACTGATTAACTAGTCCGCGCAGGCGGACTTTGCATCACCAGCCGAGACTTCAGTCTCCAGGCATTTATTATCCCGTTGGCGTAGCCTCTCCGTTAGAAGCAACTGACGTTAATCTAGCCAGGTAAAGCACATGCACAGTAATTCGAGCCACGCAATCCAAAATCCAAAATCCAAAATCCAAAATCCAAAACCAACAAAGGATGATACCCAAACAGCTTTGCTAATGGCTGCGCCTGCTTTACTCGGTTTGCTGCTATTCGTTGCGCTGCCATTTTTATTAGCATTAATCATCTCCTTTACCAACCTCCGCCTCGGTTCGCCGCTACCGCTTCAGTTTTTGGGGTTAGAACAGTATCGCCGCGTGTGGCTAGATCCGAATTTTCGACAGGCGATGTTGAATAACGGCTTGTTTGCGCTGGTAATGGTGCCCGTGCAGACAGCATTAGCTCTAGGACTGGCTCTACTCCTAAATCGATCGCTACCTGGAATTGCGATCTTTCGGACGATTTTCTTTATGCCAGTAGTTTTCCCGATGGCTCTGGTGGCAGTCATCTGGACGATTATTTATGCGCCAGGTGCCAACGGGATGATGAATGCCCTACTCTCATCGGTAACATTCGGGCTGTGGCAGCCGAGAGACTTTTTAAACGACCCCGCACTAGCCTTACCTGCAATTATGCTGCTATCTTTGTGGCAGGGCGCGGGGTTTCAGATGGTGATTATTCTAGCGGGGTTGCAGTCGATTCCGATCGCATTATATGAAGCCGCCGCGATCGATGGTAGTAATAAATGGAATCAGTTTCGATACATCACCGTCCCACAACTACGGAATACATTAATCTTTGTGATGTTGGTCACCTCGATTCTATCATTTCGCCTATTCGATCAAATCCAAATCATGACCCAAGGCGGCCCCAATGGATCGACGACGACGGTGATGTACGAAGCAGTCAAGGCATCATTCGAGCAGCAAAAAATGGCTAAAGGTGCCGCAATGACGGTGATATTTTTCGCGATCGTGTTGGTAATTACCACGTTGCAACGGTTTTTAGTACCAGAAGAAAGCTCGATCGATTGAATAACTTCTTTCTTTATTTCCAGATATCACTTCGCATTGGTATGAGATCGATAAAGTTTCTGTATAATAAGCAATTAGACCTCAATGTAACAATAATTTTTCTAGAATGCTATGCAAGTTGAGTGGGGAGAGTTATCGGCAGAGATTGGGGCAGTTAATTTCTATGAGACTCAGTTAGGGTTAAATGCGATCGAAACACTTCTTGGCGAGGATTTCTTTATCCAAGCTGTTAAGTGCTGCATCAGTTTAGAAGAAGGTTGGCTTTTAGCAGAAGGAGTGTTAAGAATTCTCAGACCTTTGGGCATGAAACATTGCTATCACATCTACAAAACTAGCCATGACATTGAAGAGAGACGAAATGGGGTATCTCTTCTAAAATACACTTCCGATCGGAAAGTTTTAGAATATATTCCTGAGTTCCTTGCCGATCCAGATGAGCATATACAAAGATCTGTCATCGAAATTCTAGACCAAATGTTGTTCTGGCGTGCAATTGACTACGAAGATATAATTCCTATCTTGGAATCAGCAGCCAATCATCCTAATAAAGAAGTACGAAGACTCGCAATTGGCACAGTCAATGAAGAGACAATTCAGGGTATGACAGACTTTACCGCAAATCTTGTGGATGTGCTTCGGAAAGAACTATATCAGTGGAAAAGACGCTTAAAATTTGAAACAATTCATGGCTTAGATCTGCGCTGTGTTCCCTGGTATGGGCGATTGGAATTAAGTTTTCTCACAGCGCAAGAAGATTTTGATCTATCTGAAGCTTATAGTGATGAGTACTATTGCAGATGGAGATTAAATAATTTGCCATGTTGTGAATCCGAAATCGAGGCTGTGGGCAAGTGGATGGAAAGAGAGTTCGATAAATCTGGCACATCATTACAGTACCTAGAAATATTTCTTTCTGCTTGTGTAACAGCATTAAAATCCTCACAGATTCAGAAAATTTTACGCAAGTATAATCTCTCGCAAAATTTTCAAATAACTGTCTTTAGTCCTAACTCTTCTTTTCCAAGGAGAAATTTCTATACAACTCTTGTTAGTTCAAGCGACGTTGGCGATTAGTCATGAAGATCGATTAACTTCAAACAAGCGTCTCACCTCGATCGAGATACTTGGAAAGGCTAAAGGTGAAATATTTCCATCCTGAAAGTTGTTGACAGTTCGATAACCAGACGGTGAAGGATCTCGAAAAACAGTAAGCTGTAAATCCTGGAGATTTACCACCCAATATTCGGGAATTTCGGACTGCGCATAGACGATTTGTTTATCACCAAGATCGTATTTGAGGGTGGTGTAAGAATACTCAACTAACCACAAGATATTTTCGGGATAAGGATGATGCTCTAGGTAAACAGTATCCAGCGGTTGGACGATTGCCAGATCTGGCTGTGGCTCAGAACCGTTAGGCAAGGTGACGGGGCGACTTTCGCGAACTTGAGCTTGTCCTAACAGAAGACCGCGCAGGATTTGGGCGGTGCGATCGCTAAAATAAACATGGGGTTCTCCTTCTGGTGGCATCAGGATCAGATCTCCCCGCAATAATTCTAGATTTTGGCCATCAAAAATACCTGAGTCGATCGCCTGATGGTATCGATCGATCGTCCATTTATAGGTTGCAATCGTCATCATTTGCCCTCTCAAGTATTGATGTATCATCACTCTAACAGATTTTAGATCGCTGGAAAACAGCCTCAGATCGCCCCCTCCCCCTTGATGTAGCGGCAATGGTTGTTAGGATGGGTTTAAATACGCTGGAGATCGTATCATGCCCGATTTTCATTCCCAAAGGCTGCACCAACAAAATCAACCAGATCGGGTCGCAACTCGATCGAGTACTGGCGTCATAGTTAGCTATCTGTTGCTAACTGCCCTCGCATTGCTATTTATCGCCCCGATCGCGTTTATGCTGGTGGCTAGCTTCAAGCCCGATGACTTAGTGCTATCCCAAGCGGGAACGATCCAAGGATTTATCCCCGTACCAGCTTCGACCCAAAATTATCAAGATGTATTCGATCGAGTTAATTTCAGTCAATTTTTTCTTAATTCAATCCTGATTACTAGCCTAGTCGTCTTGGCAGGATTATTAGTCAATTCGCTGGCAGGTTATGCGTTTGCCCGACTGCGATGGCGGGGACGAAGCACTCTGTTATTAATAGTATTAGCATTGATGATTATTCCGTTTGAAGCGATCGCGGTACCGTTATTTTTTCAGATTACGCTTTTGGGTTGGCGCAATACTTATTTAGCTCAAATATTGCCTTTTATCGCCAATGCTTTCTCGATTTATTTGTTCTACACATTTTTTGTAGCCTTACCCAAAGAACTCGAAGAAGCAGCCCGAATCGACGGGGCAAGTACGATCCGAACTTTTTTTGAAATTATCGTGCCGATCTCCAAACCAGTTTTTGCAACGGTGGCAATTCTCACTTTTCTGACTCAATGGGGGTCGTTTCTCTGGCCGTCAATGGTGACGATCGACGAGCGAGTTCGACCTTTACCAGTCGCGATCGCGTCTTTTCAAACCCTACCTCCAATTCAGTGGGGAGATATTATGAGCTTTGGAGTGATGATGGTAGCACCGATTTTAATTGTGTTTTTGGCATTCCAAAAGTGGTTTGTAGCTGGGGTGGCATCTACAGGAACTAAAGGATAGTTGATAGTTGATAGTTGATAGTTGATAACTTTTCGTTTATCTCCGTCCCCTCTTCCGATTAAAACCAGGCAAGGAGTACCAAGTTATGGCAACAGTACAATTCGATCGAGTATTTAAAATGTATGCTAACGGGCATAGTGCGATTAAAGACTTATCGCTAGAAATTGCCGATGGGGAATTTCTGGTCTTTGTCGGCCCTTCGGGGTGTGGGAAATCGACGGCATTGCGGATGCTAGCGGGCTTAGAAGATATTTCGGCGGGCAAGATTCTCATTGGAGATCGAGTAGTGAATCAATACACGCCCCAACAGCGGAATATTGCGATGGTGTTTCAGAATTACGCGCTGTATCCGCACATGACAGTGCGCCAAAATTTGGAATTTCCGCTACGGATGTTGAAACTCGCGCCCAGGCAGATGGCCGCACTGGTGCGGGAAGCTGCCGAAAAACTCAGCTTGGTGGAATTGCTCGATCGCAAGCCCAAACAGCTCTCTGGGGGGCAACGGCAGCGGGTGGCAATGGGACGGGCGATCGTTCGCGATCCGGCGGTATTTCTGATGGACGAACCGCTCTCCAATCTCGATGCCAAGATGCGATCGCAAATTCGGACGGAGATTACCACCCTACAACAGCGGATGGGGACGACGACTGTATATGTCACCCACGACCAGGTTGAGGCGATGACGATGGGCGATCGAGTGGCGGTGATGCAGGGGGGTAAATTACAGCAAGTCAGCTCGCCACAAGACCTATACGACCGCCCTGCGAACATATTTGTGGCAGGTTTTATCGGTTCGCCTGCGATGAATATCTTTCGGAGTCGATTGAGTAAGGACGAGCGCGGTAGCTGGTCGATCGATTTTGGGGGCAAACCTCTAGCTCTCCCCGCCAGTCTCGTCCAACAATACCAACATTTAGATTGGCATCTAGGACAGATTTTAGTAGGTATTCGTCCCGAAGCTTTTACGGTGGCTAGTGCTGGCGATGCCAACTCCATTAACGTCGAGGTGAAAACGGTAGAAGTACTCGGTCATGAGACGATCGTCTATGCTATGGCTTCGATCGACATTATTGACACGGACGCAGCTAGTCAGCCAAATGGCAGCAGCCAAACACCAACCACCGAAACACATAGCTCGCTCCTGGCCGCACGCATTGCATCATCCCAGACGATTCAAACCGGACAGCCACTGACTTTGAGTGTGGATAGCAGTAAATTATATTTATTCTCGATCGATGGCGATCTCATTGAGTGAATCAACCACCGCCACACGATCTGCATAGATTCGCTCGATCGGTTGAAGGTTGTTTCGCATCCATTACACTAGAGTTAGAGCCAAAGCGTCGCTCCTCGATAACTGTTAATTTCTGATTATGTTTGACCAATTAGCCGAAAGTTTAGAATCAGCCTGGGTAAAATTGCGCGGTAAGGACAAAATCAAGTCCTCCAACATTCAAGATGCGCTCAAGGAAGTCCGCCGCGCCCTGCTTTCGGCTGATGTAAACGTCCAAGTGGTCACCAATTTCGTTAAGGAAGTCGAAACTAAAGCCCAAGGTGCGAACGTAGTTTCGGGCGTTCGCCCCGACCAGCAGTTTATCAAAATTGTTTACGACGAACTGGTCAAGACGATGGGGGAAACCAATAGTCCCCTCGCGAATGCCAGTACCAAACCCACAGTAATTCTGATGGCGGGTTTGCAAGGTGCGGGTAAAACTACAGCGACAGCTAAACTTGCCTTACATTTACGCAAAGAAAACCGCACTGCGCTGATGGTGGCTACCGACGTTTATCGTCCGGCGGCGATCGATCAGCTCATCACTCTAGGCAAGCAAATTGACGTCCCAGTGTTCGACATGGGCACGGATGCCAATCCGGTCGAAATTGCCCGCCAAGGCATCGCCAAGGCGCGGGAACTAGGCGTAGATACGGTGATTGTCGATACTGCCGGACGCTTGCAAATCGACGATCGGATGATGACGGAGTTAGCCGATGTCAAAGCCGCAATTCAACCGGATGAAATCTTACTGGTAGTAGACTCAGCCATCGGTCAAGAAGCTGCGAATGTCACGATGACTTTCCACGATCGGATTGGCATTACTGGCGCGATTTTGACCAAATTAGATGGAGATACGCGCGGTGGTGCGGCTCTATCCGTCCGAGCGATTTCCGGTCAACCGATTAAATTTGTTGGGGTGGGTGAAAAAGTTGAAGCCCTCCAACCATTCTATCCAGAGCGGATGGCGTCGCGGATTCTGGGGATGGGTGACGTCCTGACGTTGGTCGAAAAAGCGCAGGAAGATTTCGACATTGCCGATGCCGCGAAATTAACTGAAAAAATCATCGAAGCCAGATTTGATTTCAATGACTTCATCAAACAGATGCGGTTATTGAAAAATATGGGTTCCCTCGGCGGTTTGCTCAAAATGATTCCGGGGATGGGTAAGCTCTCTGACGGTCAGTTGAAGCAAGGCGAAGATCAGCTCAAGAAAGCTGAAGCAATGATTCAGTCGATGACCAAGGAAGAACGGGGTAATCCGGATTTACTCGCGAGTACTCCCAGCCGTCGCCGTCGAATTGCCAAGGGTTGCGGTTATAACGAAAGCGATGTCAGTAAGCTCATTTCGGAGTTTACGCGGATGCGGAGTATGATGCAGCAGATGAGTATGGGCAATTTTCCAGGGATGGGTGGCGGTCAACCTGGCGCACGCGGCGGTCAACCTGGTGCGCCTGCTGCCAAGGTTAAGAAGAAGAAAAAGGGATTTGGCACTCTTTAGTGTCTGTCTATAGCCCTCCCCTTAGAGAATCCATTTAAGATATTTTAGTGGGGAGGGCGGGTTTATGCTATAAATTCCTGCCATCGACCGCAAGATTCAAACAAACCCGCCCATCCACCAATATCTCCCCTTTTCATGAAGAAACCTAAAGTTAAGATCGAGAAATCGATCGAGAATGTAAAGTGACGTAACTATCTCCAACGAACTATGAAGTAATGAGTAAATAATGAATTCGACTACAATAATGTAGAGATCCATTTAACAAGCATTCGATCGTGCTGGGTATGTATGTATGCAGATATTTCATAGCAGACAGAAGACAGAACTAAATACCCATGAAAGAATTATTCAAGCCGCTCAAAAACTGTTTGCCCGTCATGGTTATGATGGCACTAGCACCAAGGAATTAGCCGAAAAAGCAGGAATTGCTGAAGGCACTTTGTTTCGACATTTTACTAATAAAAAAGCAATTTTAGTAGAAGTCGCTACCCGAGGCTGGGTTGAATTATTGACAGATTTGTTAACAGAATTAAGCGAGATGGCTAGCTATGAAGCTATCTCTCAAGTAATGTACAAACGAATGCTACGATTGGGCGAAAACTATGACATGATGCGCGTCTGTTTTATGGAAGTTCAATTTCATCAAGATTTGCGCGAGCGGATTCAATCAGAAGTAATTGTCAAAATGACCGATGTTGCCGAAGCATTTTTTCTCACCGCAATGGATCGCGGTGTTTATCGGCGGATGAATCCACGGGTAATCGCTCAAGTATTTTTAGGCATGTTTGTCGTCGCTGGCTTCAGTCACGAAACAATTACCCAGCCAGGTGCCAGCCCTCAAGAAATGAAAGAGATGGCAGAAGGATTGGCGGATATCTTTTTGAATGGAGTCTTGGCGAAGAAGTAGGCTTTAGGCTTTAGGCTTTAGGCTTTAGGCTTTAGGCTTTAGGCTTTAGGCTTTAGGCTTTAGGCTTTAGGCTTTAGGCTTTAGGCTTTAGGCTTTAGGCTTTAGGCTTTAGGCTTTAGGCTTTAGGCTTTAGGCTTTTTAGAGTCAGCTAGTAGAGTGGGCAGTGCCCACCAACACATTATCAATTTAGCAATATAAATATTTGGGGTGCTTAGGATCGCTAGATTGTGTAGACATAGCGATCTCGAAGCATAACCCGGCTAATAGATATAAGCAGTATAAATACTTTTTGTTAAGGCTAAAAATGCTCTGTGGGCGGTGCCCACCCTACATTTTTAGCTACTATCCCTGTTTGAAGATCGAGCCGATAACCCAAAAAGAGGTAAATAATATCGGTAAGATGCAGATAATTTGCATTGGTAAATCTTCTGCGGGGAATGGTGATCTTATTTTACTCATCTTCAGATTAGTTCTTGAGATTGCTTTATCCAGCTTTGCACTTGAGTGAGATCGGGACAGAGATCGCGTCGTTGTAGTGTAGCTACGTGCAGACGGAGTAATTGTTGATGCAGCTTATGGGCGGGCATTTGGGCTAATTGTCTGACAGAGACGATCCCAGTATGAAGGAGCAAGCCATTATACTGACAACCGACGCCAGCCAATCGGGATAAATCGGCCAAAGCGACAAGTTTATTTACATACTGAATTTTGGTACCTAAACTAATCGCTAATTGCTGCTTGGTAGCAGCATCGGGAGCGATTTGGAGGAGTTGTCTGGTGGTATTAATGCCAAGTTGTTGAAGTTGAGCGCATTCGGACTTGTTTAAGCCGGGTAAATCGCCAATCGACCAATCGTAAATCATCTGGAGTAAGGTGAGAGAATTTTACAGAATGATGGAAAATACAAAATCTCGCTAACATGGTAGATACCCAGTAAATATCCACGATCGAGTTCTAATGGATTTCACTAGTATTGTTTTCATTCAGATAGCGATTTTTTCTTGTTTGGCGATCGTATTTCCCACATCGCGGAGTAGTTCCAGCATCAAAATTTCGGCAGCGATCGTGTTGATACTCTTATCGACAAGTTTCTATTTTAGGCCAGATCTGATGGCCAAGGTGGGACTAGGCGCGTGGGCTATTGCAATCTTGATACCGCTGTTGCTGATGCGCCAACTCGAATCATTAGTGATTAACTCGCAATACATGGCCGCCAGTCGGTTCGCTAAGTGGCTCAGATGGCTCGTACCGACCGATGGCATGTGGAATTATCACCACCTCCTCAAAGGCATTGCCCTAGCGCAGACGGGGCAAATGGAGGCCGCTGGGGAGATATTTGCTAGATCGAGAGCGAGCGAGCGCACGGAGATCGGCAGATCGGCAACTGCACTATTATATCGTTCTACCAATCGCTGGCAGGAATATATCGAGTGGGTACAACAGCGACTGACGCCAGCACAATTGCAACTCGATCGATCGACGAATTTAGCCTATTACCTGCGAGCATTTGCCGAAACTGGAGACTTGCGGCGGTGTATTGCCGAAGTAGCCAAACTCGATCGAGATCGTCAGCTTAACACGCAATATTTAAATCTACTAAAAATGTACATTCTCGCCTACTGTGGGCGCGTGGATGCTGCGATCTTGGCTTGTCAAAGCTTACTGTCGATGTATCCCGCCGAAGTACATCAATTTTGGATCGGCACGGCGGAATTAGCCGCAGGCAAGAAAGATGCCGCCAGACAAGAATTAAGACAGCTCAAGCAAACGACTACAGATAGCTGCATCCAACAGGATATTGCTTGGCGATTGTCCCAACCATTGCCCAATCTAGACAAACTCACACCTTACGACTGGGAAACCGTCGCTGGGATGGAAGCGACAGTCATTCAAGATGCTGGATATAGTTCGGTAACGCCTAATGATGTCCCCACGCCAGTTACCAACTTTATCATCGCGATTAATGTGCTCATCTTCTGTGCTGAATTATTTTGGCAATCTAAAATTGGGGACAAAGATTTTACCTTCATCCCATGGGGCGGTTTATCTGCGCCGCTAGTCGTCGGTGGGCAATGGTGGCGGATTATTACCGCCAACTTCCTCCATATGGGGATTTTGCACTTGGGGATGAATATGTTGGCATTGCTCTATTTAGGCAAATTTGTCGAATATCGACTCGGTACTTGGAAATACCTGTTTGCCTATTTGGTGGCGGGATTAGGTTCGATGGCAGTAATCACGTACATCGATCTCAAATGGATGACTACGCCCCATATCACAGTCGGCGCGTCGGGAGCGATTATGGGCATGTTAGGCGCAATGGGAGCGATTCACCTGCGCGGTTGGCGACAAGCCAAAGTTGCTGCTGCGGGACGGCAATTTCAGGCGGTACTATTTAGCGTCGGTTTCCAGCTCGTGTTCGATCTCACCAACGGCCATACCAGCATTGTCGGTCATTTTTCGGGACTAATTATCGGATTTTTGATAGGACTAATGTTACTCGGACTGCCAACAAAAGAGCTACCCAGATTGCCTTCGTCATAACAAATTACCAAAATTGGGAGATAATCCGATCGCAGATTTCTTTAGCGATCGGAATAAAATATAACTATTTCCATGTACCAGGAATATTGGATCGTCGATTATTTAGGATTGGGAGGACGAAATTTTATCGGCTATCCCAAACAACCGACGATTTCAACTTATTACTTAGTCGATGGTGAATACGATCTACATCAATTTAGAGCTAGCGATCTTATCCAATCGCCAACATTTCACAGTCTAGAATTCTCGATCGAGAACCTATTCTAATTTAGCCTCCTTTTCGAGCGGTGACGGCGTAAAAAGGATCGCCGCCGCCAGCACCGATTAATCGAAAAATATCGGGTACTTGACTGACATGAACGATCGCTTCTGGTTCGGTAAATCCAGGGACGGATTTAAAATAACCTTTGACTAATTCGACACGATCGCTTTCGCTGCCATCCCGCCAAGCTGCGATCGCTTTGTTATAAAACATCCGATTGGAAAAGCTAAAGATGGCGATCCCATTGGGTTTGAGAATGCGATAAATCTCGGCAAAAATTGCTTCGGGATATTGAAGATATTGGACGGAGACAGTATTTAAAACCGCATCAAAACTCGCGTCTTCTAAAGGCAGTTTGAGATCTTGGTTGAGATTTTGGATGAAGTAACTGTCGAAGCGCGGATTTTTGGCGAGTTCAGCTTCATTCAAACCATGCCCCTGGACGTATTCAAATTGCATCTCGTCGGGTAAATGCGATACCCAACTGCTCATCATGTCAAAGATGCGCGTATTTGAGGTGAGTCTCTCGCGATAGAGATTCGTCAATCGATCGATAAATCCGGCATCGACATGGGTAACAAATCGAGGTACGTCATAAAACGCTCGATCGTTACCACCATCTAACTTTTGACGTTGGGTCGGGTTCAGTAACATGTTAAAGAAAAGGGCTAATAATTGAGTTACTCTACCTCTACTTTAACAATCCTGACGGGAAGATTCCCGCTCGATCGAGATTAGCTAAAATTTGATGCCGAGTTGACCGTTGATGCCCCGAATTGAGTGATAACCAACTCCAAAAAAGGTATTCCCAGGCGGGCTAAACTGCACGCCACCTGAGTAAGCAACATCGCTACCATAAATGCCCAGTCCCACATAGGGAGAGATAGTTGGCACGCTAAAAAATTTGAGCAGATCGACACCAGTTTTGCCGTTATTATTACCAATTTCGGCACCGAGATCGAAAATTCTCACCCCAGCTCCATAACTGACGCCACCATCTTTACCACCTATGGTTACCCACGGTTCGGGGACGAGTTGAGCGGCTGCGGGGGTGGTGTGGAGCGCGCCGAGTGCGGCTAGCAACGCGATTGTGGAGCTAGAGATTAATTTTAATTTCATGAATGTTTGTCCTTTAGTGTTGGGAGCGGGGAGGTGGGCTGGTTTACCCAACCGCCACAATCTTAGAGCTTGCACCAGTACAAAAACATTAGTAATTAGTGTAGATCTGAGTGGGTACCCCCAAGGGGCACCCCCACACAATTAATCTGTAGGGGTGCCCCTTGTGGGTACCCTGGCTCTAAACTAAGCACTAGTTTAGTTAAACTGTCTTGTCTTGACACGCTTGGAAGAAACGCGCATCGCTGATGTCAGACGTGATTAATATCAAGCTCATTGAGAGTCGTAAAGTTACTGTTCTTGCTGACGATGGCTGCGTAAGATTGTTTCAGAGCTACTAGTGAGTGCCCATGGCATCTTCAAGACAATTTAGCCAACAATCCCAATAGCTTTTGATTGCGAGGGGTTAGTAAAGTTTTACGATAGGCATCGGCGGCTTTTTTAATGCCGTCGGCTTGGGTAGGATAGGGCTGGATTGTGTTGCTGAGTTTGCCCAGTCCGATTTTATTTACCATCGCTGTAGTGATGTGCGAGATGCTCTCTCCCGCGTGGCTAGAAACGATCGTCGCGCCCAAGATTTCATCGCTACCTCGGCGGTGGGTGATGCTGACAAAGCCATCAGTTTCGCCATCGGTAATGGCTCGATCGACTTTGGACATCGAGACTTTAATCGTGTCGAATTCGATTCCTGCTTGCTGTGCGTCATCTTCGGACATACCGACATGGGCGATTTCGGGGTCGGTATATGTTACCCATGGCATGACTAGGCTGCTGAGTTTGGTTTTCCCCAATCCAAAGGGCGAAAAAAGGGTATTTTTAATAACGATTCTAGCGGCGGCATCGGCGGCGTGGGTAAACTGCCATTTCATGCAGATATCGCCAGCCGCAAAGATTTTGGGATTGCTAGTTTGCAAGTAATCATTTACCCGAACGCCTTTGGTATCGCTGGCAACCTCGGCGGCGGCGAGATTGAGACTTTCGAGATTGGGCGTGCGTCCCGCACCGATTAAGATTTCATCGACGGTTATCGTCTCTTCGCGTCCGCTGTTATTGTAAGTCAGTGTTTTACCTGCATCAGAAGTGGTAACCTGTTGTACCTGACAATTAAAGACAAGTTTTACGCCTTCTTTAGCTAATACCTGCTGTAAAATATCGGCTGCGGCGGGATCTTCTTTAGTCAACAACCGACTGCCGCGATGTAATAATACGACCTCACAGCCCAGTCGCCCAAAGGTTTGCGCTAGTTCGCAACCGATCGCCCCACCACCGATGATAGCTAGTCGGCGCGGACGTTCGACGAGGGAAAACACCGTCTCATTAGTCAGAAATCCTGCTTCCCGAAGTCCGGAGATATTGGGAATCGCCGCGCGCGTACCCGTGGCGATGACAGCTTTTTTGAACTTGAGGATTTTATCTCCTACGGCGATCGCCTCTTTACTGGCAAA
Organism: Chamaesiphon minutus PCC 6605; assembly: GCF_000317145.1. GTDB lineage: Bacteria > Cyanobacteriota > Cyanobacteriia > Cyanobacteriales > Chamaesiphonaceae > Chamaesiphon > Chamaesiphon minutus. The sequence goes on from NC_019697.1 coordinate 418,669, forward strand.
ACTACCATCTCCCAAAAAGACATCGATCCCCAGATTGGCAAATCTAGCCGCAGAATCAGCATGACTGATTTGGGATCGAATCCGCCGGAGCCGCTCCATTACTGCCTCAAAATCAACCTCAAAGTTATCTACCTTAATACCTAGCTCTCTAGCCTTCCAAATCTCGCCGATCGTTCTGGCCGATCGAATGATAGTTTTCGAGGGCACACAGCCTACATTCAGGCAGTCTCCGCCCATTAAATTGCGCTCGATCAGGGCGATTTTTAAACCCAATCCTAGTCCCGCTGCTCCAGCCGCAACCACCAAACCCGCCGTTCCCGCACCCAACACCACTAAGTCATACATTTCCGCAGGCTGCGGATCGACCCAATCGGGGGGATGCACGTCCGCTAACAGCTTTTGGTTGTAAGCGTCCATGGGGGCGAGGTGCTTGGGGGAAAATGTAGTCATTTGGATTGGGGATAGGGAATAGGGAATAGATAGGGGATATGGGGTTAAACTTGTGCAATTAAGGAGAAAATTTGGTTATGTTCTGATGGATTTGACGCTCGGTCAACTTTCAACTGTCAAGTTGTCTAATGCTTGTTTGGCAATTCTGGTAACATACACTGTTGCGACGATCGTCGCCAGCAGTCCGACGATCCGAATCGTCCATTGGAGGGGGGGATTAGTCGGCGGAGTTTCTGTGCCAATTAGTGCCAAATTGCCTGCCAGAGAACCAAGATAGACAAACATTATGGTGCCCGGAATCATGCCGATCGCCCCAATTATATAATCCCGCATCGTAACTCCCGTCACTCCAAAGGCATAGTTAAGCAGGTTGAACGGAAAAATTGGCGATAACCGGGTGAGGAGGACGATTTTCAAGCCTTCTTTACTGACAGCGCGATCGATCGCCTGAAATTTGTTATTACCAGCAATTTTTTTTGCGACCCAATTGCGTGCTAAATAACGACCGACTAAAAACGCCACAATCGAACCCAATGTTGCCCCAATAAACACATAAACACTCCCCACCCACACGCCAAATAATACACCTGCACCTAACGTTAGAATAAACGCAGGCAAGAATGCTACTGTTGCAATAATATAGATACCGATATACGCTAAGGCACCGATCGATCCCAAACTGGCAATCCATTCGAGTGCATTTTTGAGCCACACTTGAGGATTGAAGCCAGAATCGATTGCTGAAGTTTGCGACCTAGCAGGTAATGTTGAAAATAAATAGCCGACAAATACCAAACAAGTTAACAATAAAACCTGACGCAGATTGATGGAAGATTTCATCATCTCTCTCATGATAAATGGATTAGATGCGGTAATTTATTCATCCCAATAAAAGCGATAGAAAAAGAAACCATCTTCAAAAGGATGAGCGTCAGTAACGTGGTGCATCAGCTTTTCATCGATGAGGCGTTGTCCCAACTTGACAGCATCAGCTTCAGAGAGAAAGAATTTTCGTACTAGCCAAGTTGTCATTTCGCTACCGACCATACAGCGGGGATAGAAAGTCAGCCGATAACGACGGTCTTTTATTTTGACGCCACCAATATCCCGCATTTGACGAACTAATTCTTTGAGATCGATTCTATCGATCGCGTTATCGATTAGTTTGGCTTGGCTGACATCGTATGACTTGAGTTTAGCATCTTGACACCAGACCGTGTATTTATCCGCTTCTTCCAACATCAAACACAGAACTTTGGGATCGAGCGATAATTGGCGCGTTAATTGTTGGGCTGATTCTAACCTATCTTTGGGGAAGGATTTGAGTTTTTTGAAGAGTCGATCTTCATAAAGAATCCCGACAATCGGAATCGGTCGATCGCTATCTGGATCGATCGCATCCTGAAATTGAACCTGGCTTTCCTTGAGCAATAGCATATTCAATTAAATAAGATCGTGATGTATGGCTTGCGCTTGGCGATCTTATTGTGCCCAAAAGCTAGAGTGTAATTACGACAGAATGTCCTATCGCCGATGCCCTAACAACATCCATCCCCTTGATAGTGCCAAGTTGAAGGAGTGACGATACATTCATCGGGTAGCAATGCCAACAATTTTGCAGCCGTTTTATCGCAGACTGCCGCAGGTAAGCCGCGTGGTAAAATATGTCCGGCTCGATCGTCGAAAACAGATTCCTTACCTGCATAGATTGCCGTTTTACCTGTAAAAATACAGGCTCCATCGTCGGGAATTGGCACTTTAAAGGCAACCGAATCGAGGCTTTCTAACAGTAAATGCGCATCGAGTCGATAACTAGGCGCATCCAACAATCGATAGGGACGCCGCGCGCGGATTTCGATTTGTCCGAAACCATTAGCAATCATCCGCTGCGTATATTCCTCATAAGTCATCGCCCCAGATAAACACATCGCCCGCAAGCGTTCGTCCTGCTGCAAGTGTAAGGGGATCTGACGCGTCGCGATCGGATCGCTCATTTGCAGTCTACCACCAGGTTTGAGCACTCGATAGGCTTCTGCTAGGGCGCGATCGAGATCTGCTGGTTCAAAGATGTTAAATAAACAATTCTGGGCGACGACATCTACAGACGCGTCTGGAACTGGCAAATTAAAAGCATCACCCGATCGAATTTCGACAAAACTCGGCTCGAACCAAGCATTAGACTCAGCAGCTAATTTGAGATTGTGCGCCGCCGCAGAGCGCATTTCAGGCACTGGATCGATCGCGATGACTCCGGCTACCCGCCGACTAAAATAAGCAAACTGGAGAGCCTCTAAGCCGCCACCCACGCCCACATACAATACCGTCGGCTCATTTCCCAACTCCGTCGGATGTACCGTACTCCCACAGCCATAGTTCATCTCCTGCATAATTTCGGGAACGTGCAATCCTGGTAGTTGTAAAGGAGTACTTTGCACGCAGCACAAGCCGACTTCTGGCGTTTTCGCAACTTCAGTATAAAACTGAGCGGCAGTCTCTAGATAACCCATAAAATAATTCCGATCCTTTGGCTAGACGATTTTGTAGCGGCTCATTCAGCTTTTATGATAAACCATCCATTCTTATATTCAATCTGAGGGTCTGAACTGCCAACATGCGAGCACATTATGCCATACCGCATCCATGTAGCATCGCGCTCGATCGTCGAAGTAGGCAAGTGTAGTTAGATCGATATCTGCAAGCCGAATCTCGATATCTTCACCCGATGCCAACGGCCCTCCTTCGCTGAAGATTAGATAGTCACTTTCGATGTCATAAATGTAGCCTTCATGATGTTCGCCATTATGGAGATCGAAAGCAACTCTGCTGCCAAAATTTTGAAATTCTTCAAAGATGAGATTGAGGTGTTTCATGCGATCGAATTAGCTCCAGTTCGCTATTATTTTGCCATCTGGCAATGCGATCGTGCTCTTACATTTGAAGTTGTTAGGTAAATCTGAAAGTGCCAAACTGGCTTTTGCCGACATCCTCAAGCTAGACCCCAATCTAGAATTGAGAAATGATATCATAGAAGTATCGATTAAGTACTGCGTCTATCTGGAACAATTTCAATCGGAATTAACTGCGGAGGATCTAAGTTTTATGACTTATGTAAAAGAAGTTGAAGAAGCCTATCAAGAATGGGTAAAAAAAAGACAGGCTGAGGGCAAGATTGAAGGCAAGATTGAAGGCAAGATTGAATTAGTAAATAAAATGGTTCGTGCTAAGTTTGGCATCGACACCCTGACAGCAGAACTAAGCGATCGATTATCCAGATTAAGCGATCGACAACTCGACGAATTTACCTCAAAAATATTTGAATGGCAAGATCTAAGTGAAATGGTGGCTTGGTTGAATACTCCGCAAGCTTAACACAAATGACAATCTGAGAGTATTCAAATATTATTTCGGTGTGGAATAGCAGCACTTGTGAATCCGATCGAGAAGTTAAACAGAGGGGTTCAACTCCAGATCGATGATATTTCGCCATAAGGTAAAGGGAGAAACTGCACCGTAACCACTTTCTTGTGCGTCGTTACACTCGATCGCGATCCATTCTCCAGCAATTGTTTGGGCGATGTCTATAACCACGAATGGTAAATTCAACCGCACTGCTGCGGCTTGAGCTACCGCTAATGCGGCTGTTTCTTCCTCACGATTCCAATTATAATCTGTAGACCAATATTGCCCAGCACCAACACAATTGCTATACCACCAAAACGAGCGAAACTCAAATGATGCAGGAATTTTTTCGGTAGCTGTCGATGGTACCGGACGCAATCGAATAAATTCTCGACAAACTAAATCTTGCCACTGCAAAATCGGATCGTCTGCATACATCTCGATCGCGCGATCGTATTCTGCGGCAGAGTGGATAATTGAAAGTGCGGCGCGATGGCGACTGGTTTGGCGACTACCTTTGAGAAATAGTGGTAGCCCTAATGTTTGTGCGACAGATTCAAAACTAGGTGGCTCTGAGAACCAGAGACTTTTGGGTGTCAATCCTGCCAGTAATGGATACCAATGGGTTAATTCGCTAGCTAATAAATACTGTTCTGGCGAGTGAATTAAAAAGATACCTTCGGCTGCTAATTGGGCGTAGAGTTCATTGTAATTGGTTGCTGCACCGAATCTACCGATCGCGGTAATTTGCTCTGGACGCTGCCACGGATGACGACAACTAAAAAATTGGGAAAGATTGAAATCATAGCTAGATAAACCTACTTCTCCCATTAATACCCACACTGCATCTTCGAGCAGGATGAGATCTAAATTCGCTCGATCGATACGTGGCATAATTATTTATTCGACCTCAGATATATAGCCATCCTAGCCGATCTAGGAGAAGACGACATCGTTATGTATCTGCTGAAGGTTATCGGCTAGCTATTAATGCTGGTGCAGAAAATTATTAATCTTATCTGTAATCTCCTGATACTGAGTTTGATTTTGACTGGGAACGGAGAGTGAAACTTTTTTACCAGTATTCAAAATAAAATGAATACTGTAGACTGATTTATTGTTAATGTAAAATGGTAGTTTGCCAACTTGAGATCGATTCTCTGTTCGAGACGCTACGCGAACGATTGTAGCTAGTGGTAATTTCGTCTGTCGATCGCCATACAGCAAGTATTTATTATCGACGATCGCTTCTCCAATATTACGATCGAATCGGCAACTCATCCGCAGGGGAATCGCCAAAGCACCAAAAACAACCGCCATACCAGCAGCTAAAAAGTTGATAATAAACAGTGAATTGGCCCACCGCTCGTCTTGTTCGATCGAGATTTTAGGTTGTTGAATATCTTTAATAAAAGCATTCAATCTATCGACTGTTTTATCGACTCGCTCTGTCACAAAAGCACGATAAGGATCTAATTTAATCTCACCTTTAGTAGTGATAATTACTACCCTTTTTCGCTAGTTTTGACAGTTTTTGCCGATGTCACAAATCCAGGGATTTGTTCTTTTTCTGTACCTAAAATACCTGCTACACTGCGTTGGCACTCAACTTGGCTAGATGCACTGCGTTGGCATTCTAACGTAATTAACTTGGCAGTTAGCCCGAGCAATTGTGAGCCAATCAAGAAAAAAGGTGTGACAAATAATAAACACCAGAGACATTGACGATTTTTGTCTGTTATGTGTAAGATTCGATCGGTCTGTTCGATAATTTACATAATAATACTTAAGCAAATATAAGATTATTCAGGCTTGACAATTTCGTAATTGTAGATCGCCTCACTAGCTTTAAGATCTTCTAATAGATCTAGAGATATCTCATTACCAAAAACTGCGTATAGCATTCCATCATAAGCAGAAAATTGAACGCTACCATTTGCTTCAATTTCCATGTGTAAAATACTAGAACCTAATCCAGGCTCAAGGGTATCTGTTAATGCCTCAACTTGAGTAGGGTCTAAGTTAATTAATATGCCATCGCCAGCCAATTTACTATTACTATCCTTAAATGGTGAATTAGATCCAATAATTTGATACTTAAATTGCGATAGGTCGAAATCTTCGATCGCCCAAATTGCCAGTCGAGTTTGCTGTTTAGATAATTGAGTTACGATCGCATGAAATAGTTCTCGAAATCGATCGGGATTAGATTCGAGCGAACCTATAGCATTCATCTTATATATCTCCTGTTAATTCTTGGCTGTATTCTTCCCATTGCCAGACGATTTGTAACTCGGCTTGACTTTCGGCATTTTCGCCATATTCGCCAACGACAAATCGTAGAAAAGCAGCAATTGCCGATACTTGATGGCGATCGAAGCCATATCTTCTAATCACCTCACTAGGAACACTTTTTCTTAAACTTCCCAGCATCCGCGAGATCTTGAAAAACGGGATATTAAAACTAATATATCCTTCGAGAGCGGCAATGATAAATGCGGGCAGATAGTAACGAGTTCCCCGTTCGTCCACGAACGATAGAGCCGATTCAAAATAGAAGAGGTTTGCACGGGGGATTTCTTGCCAGCGATCTTCTGGATCTTGCGATCTGGCGGCGATAACTTCGGCATCGGTACGGTACTTGTCGAGAGCGACCGCTTGATGTAAAGTGATGCCATCGCCGAGTTCTACATCTGCGAATGCCGTTTGAACCAGATCGATAATTGCTGTTGATGTTAAGGGTACTGACATTATTTATTCGATTCTCTCACTTTATAGTCAAGCAATAAGACTCCATTGTTATAGATCTTGCGATCGATAAGTTCTAAAGCAGTTGACTCAATCGATCCGGCAAACAGAGGGATACCTGCGCCCATTAAAAAGGGATTTACTTTTATAATTAGTCGATCGATTAACCGATTGGTAAATAGTGTTGTCGCTAAATTAGCACCACCACACAGCCAAATACCCTTGCCAGATTCAGCTTTTAAAGCGGTAACTAATTCGATCGCATTTTCGGTAACGAGTTCGACATTTGGATCTGGGCTTACTTTAATACTGCGAGAAAAAAGATACTGTTTTAGGTGCGAATACGGGCTGGTGATGCCATCTTTAAAGCCAATTTCGTAGGTTTTGCGCCCCATCAACACGATATCGAACCATTTATTTTCGGAGTCGATACCCATGACATCGCGGAGATGAGATGGCACCGTTTCGGGAAAGGAAGCAAATAAATCGGCAAAATATTCACCATCTTGGGAAAACCCATCGTGGGAGCCATCGAGATGGGCGATAAAGCCATCGACGCTACAAGCTACATAATAGATTAACTCTCGCATATATCCTCCCGATCCGAAATTCCAAGAGATGGTATTCTAAGTGGCTGGTTATGCCTGCTTTGGGTTTGCGATCTGGCGTGTATGTACCGCTACCGCCTGTTTGATCAACCAGGAAATTAACCATAGCGGCAGTGATGCAAATGCGTTCTTTGGGTGTAATTCAAAAGTTCTGTGAACTCGATACCCTGAATTTGTATTTTCAAAGTCCCAGCGTTCGATGAAATGTGTTGCTATATTCTTAATGGGTGAGGTGAAATCACTCATTTTTATAATTAAGCATTTCCCCACATTGAAGGATTGCACTGTTTCTTTGTGTTTCGATCCATCAGTATTTTCGACGTAGAATTCGGTGCCGACGATTGAATTCGCAGGCGATTTCATTGTTACCTTAGCAATCCCAGGGAGAACGCCATAGCCTTTGAAGCTACTCCATCGATCTACATCGAATATTTCTTTGCAGATCTGCTCTGGCGAAATCGAGCTGTCTGCTGCAACGGTAAAGGTAATCATATTCTTTTTGGCTAATTACTGATTAGATCGAATGAGAACATTACATGGTCGGTTGGTGCGGAATTGCTCACACTCGTATATAGACTCATCGCTGCGGTATTATCTCGATCGGTCAATACCCACGCTCCCGCACAGCCCAATTCCCACCCGATTTCAAACACCGCATTCATCAACCGTTTGCCGATGCCTTGGCGGTGGTGGGTTGCCGCAACACCAATTTCGTTAATCCACAGTTCTGGTACGGGTTTGTCAGGATGAACGTAATGAACGGCGGAGACAAACCCAATGACTAAATTATTATCGATCGCGACTACTAAATGATGGCGCGGATCGGCAAGAAATTCGATCGCACGGAGTAGATCGATCGCATCATCAAATACATCTGGATCGATATTTTTGAGGATATCTAGATCGTCACGATTGAGGATTTCGATCGTAATTGTCATGGCGCGTATTCCTTCCCTACTTCAATTCTACTCGAACGGTTTTGATCTCCTTGTCGTTGTACGCAGCGATCTTTGCAGATACAGTCTCTCTCGACATCGACCTCGATCGATTCAATGCTGTGACATGATATTTGTATCCCGCTCCGTATTTTGCACGGGCTAGCTCCACCGCTTTCCTTCCCAGGGCACCATCGCCCAGAATGTACTGGAAAACAGGAAGTAATACTGTAACTGCTGCCCCAAGGAAGAATCCTTGTTTCGGGATAGAGACATTACGACCGGAGTTAAGACTGGCAGAGATTACAGGCTCGGCACTCAGTTGTCTATACATCCAATAGGTAACGGCTGTCTCGACAATTCTAGAGAGATACCACATCGAAAACCCCTGCGGATCGAGGCGAAATTCCAGCGTCAAAAGGGCGAATGGGGTCGAACAAGATCGCATCAAGATCGAGCCAATACTATTAGCAATCCAGAAGGCGGCGATCCATCTGACGATATTCGCAGTACGCAGGCTACCCCGCATGAGATAAATGCCAACCACCACAATTAAGATGCTAGGGGATGAATAACTTCGATCTGGTGAATGGCTCGAATCCGTGGATACACGATAAACCATATACATCAAGTCGAGAATTCCTAGCGCGATCGACACAATCCCAACCTGTTTTAAAATAGCGCGATAATGTTGCATCTGTTTTAAGGTCTAAGAGGCTGTTTAGGATGGGGTGTTTAGAGACCATCCTAAAAGCTGTATTGACAATTATCAATTATCAATTATCAATTATTTAATTAGACCCTGGGATGCGTGCTGGTTCGACACCTTTAGGTTCCATTTTTCTCAACGTTGTGTTTGGCTTTGGTTTGCAGCGTTCGTGTGGTTTAGTTTCCAAACTAGCTGGATCGATGTTTTCCGAACCGACAATTAGTACTTTATAACGATCGGCTTTATCAACCACAATTTCACCACAACTATTGACTGATTTATCTTGGCGCGATCCAGATTTGTCCTGAGCATTAATGTATCTGATTTGGTATCGTTTAGTGGGTGTTAATCCTGTGACCACTACTTCACCTTTACTGGTTTTATAAGCTTCGGCAGCAGTAGCGATCGCGCTATTAGTTAGTACGAGCATTGCGGCAATAGACATTGTAGCAATTGAAAATTTAGTTGACATATATTTGCTCCAAAATTGAGATAAGTTTTGTGAGATTTCAGCGGTTTCCAACCGCTGTCTTGATGCGCTAAACCGTCGGGAGACCCGACGAGCGCGCATCACGAGCCACGACTGGCAATCCATTTATCTAACCTTTCAGTCTTCCAGGCTTGCCAGAGTCGCTACCAGAGCCGCTACCAGAGCCACCGCCAGAGCCACCACCAGAAACACCCGAACATTCGACAATCTCCTTGTCTGAAACTTGATAGGCTGAATCCCATCCGACAGTCACGGAATTTGGACAATTTGGATAGCTTTTGTTGACGATATAGACGGGGCCGCTTGAACCCTGAGTCTGAATTTTGACAGATTTAATTCCTTTAGAACTGGAGATATTACAACTAACACTAGCTGGAATAGTGCAGTTAGACACGACATCTGCTTGGGCAACAGATCCGATCGCGAAAGTGCCGAATAAAGTTGCGCTGGAAATCAAACTTGCAAATAGTAATTTAGATGGTAAAGTCGACATTATTTTTCTCCTTTAGTTGTTGTTGGTAGAGCAATCTATCGTTAATTGATGTATTACCTTCTAGTGCATTCTACGAAACTTTCAGAACTAATTTCGCAAAAGTTCTAAATTAAATTTTGATTTTGGATATTTATTTTACGTCTACAAAATACGCAAAAATTCCAATAAAAACGCATTATCAAATTGCAAAATAATGGCTTTATTTTTTGTAACTAAAGTCATCTTGAAAATTCGACTTGTATTTTTCGATCCGATCGTTATTGAGTAAAACAATCATCAATTGTCCCTACTCAACGAAAACTAGAGATCGAACAGGGAAACTCGATAAGTTGGGTTTCGCCTTTTGTCTGGGTATTACTAGTATCAGTTCGGGCAACTCTAGAAACCAGATAAGATAGATAAAGATAATAGCTAACTTAAGCAATAGCTTGAGATAATTGAATAAAACTCTGTGAGGGTGGCTGGTTTGGGGTTTTCTTTGCCCCTCGATCGGTAGGTTAAGTTGAGCCTTAAGTTAGTTGAATGTAACCCCGCCTGGAATGCCAACGATTGTGTCTTGAAAAGGTGCTCTACTTGGGGAAACCCCAAGACCGCACTTTCCGCAAATCGTGGCTCGTGTTGCGAAGTCCGCCTACGCGGACTAAGATATTCAGTCCGCATAGGCGGACTTCGCACTCTGAGGAGCGGTTTCTAACCGCTTAGATTTATAAATAGAACTTTCATAATGGGACATGAATATGACCCCTAAAAAGAATCGCCGACGGGGAGTCGTGCTGTCATCAATCGGTCAAAGTAAAATCGAACAGGCGCGGCGACAACTAGAAAAAACAGAGAATGCGGGCGATCGACTGACGATCGAAGAACTCAGCGAGCGATCGCGGTTATCTATAGCCACCATGACAAAGGTTTTAGCCGCTCGAATCGGCGTGGATAAGCAGACTCTAGATCTAGTATTTGTGGCCTTTGGGTTGCAGATGGAACGCGCCGATTATCAGCAACCGGAACATCACGAGGAGCCAGCGGAGATTCAAATCGATTCCCCCACAACGCAGATCATCGATTGGGGTGAAGCGATCGATGTTTCGATGTTTTACGGGCGAGATTCAGAAATTACCACGCTGACAACTTGGATTCAACAAGATAACTGTCGCCTAATTGCTTTATTGGGTATGGGCGGGATTGGCAAAACCGCTCTATCGGTCAAAATCGCCCAGCAACTCTTGCAAACTGAGCGATCCTTTGAATTTATCATTTGGCGTAGTCTTCGCAATGCTCCACCCTTAGAGTCCCTGCTGATTGACATCATCCAAGTGCTGTCCTGTCAGCAAGAAAACTTGGTTTCTTTGCCGATTTCAGCTCTATTAAATCGGTTACTGCATTACTTGCGATCGCATCGCTGTTTGCTGGTGTTAGACAATGGCGAAACCATCTTACAGAGTGGGGAATTTGCGGGAATCTATCGTCAAGATTATGAAGCCTATGGCGAACTATTCCGTCAGGCGGGTGAAATTTCCCATCAGAGTTGTCTGGTGCTAACCAGTCGCGAGAAACCAGAAACGATCGCCAATTTGGAGGGAATAACCTTACCAGTTCGAGCGATTGCCCTGACTGGATTATCGCCGAATGATAGCGATCGATTGTTTGCAGCGATCGGATTATCCTCATCATCAGCGATCGACAGACACAAGCTAATCGAAGTTTATGGTGGTAATCCCCTCGCTCTGAAAATTGTCGCCACCTCGATTCGAGAAATTTTTGATGGCAATGTCGATGGGTTTTTACATGCCGAAACTACTGTTTTTAATGGCATTCGGCGGTTACTAGACCAACAATACCAGCGGCTGATGCCGATCGAACGACAAGTAATGACGTGGTTGGCGATCGATCGCGATTGGGCAACTCTGGCTCAATTACAGGCGGATATCGTCCCGGCTGTCAGCACCCAGGGATTAATGGAAGCCTTAGAGTCTCTATCGCGGCGCAGTCTAATCGAGCAAAAAAACGCCCGCTTTACCCAACAACCAGTCGTCATGGAATACATGACCGAGCATTTAATCAACCAAATCTGTGCCGAAATCACTAACTGTCAACTGTCAACTGTCAACTGTCAACTGTTCAACACTTACGCTCTATCTAAAACCACCGTCAAAGAATATATTCGCGAGAGTCAAATTAGGTTGATTTTACAGCCGATCGCCCGATATCTGCGGGAGAGATTTAGATCGATCGAGCAGCTAGAGCGGCAGATGGGGCAAATTTTAGATCTGGTAAGGCGATCGGAAATCGCCGGATCGAGTTATGGAGCCGGAAATGCGATCGGTTTAATGCAAGATCTCCACATCGATCTGACTGGCTATACTTTTGCGAACCTCACCATTCGTCAAGCCTGTTTGCAAAAAACCCCCTTGCACCAGGTTAATCTTGCTCGCGCTCATCTGATGGATTGCCGATTTGCCGAGCCGATGAATGAGCCACATTCATCAGCAATCGATACCACTGGCGAACTGCTAGCTATGGGGGGGCAGGATGGCACGGTACAGATGCGGCAAGCATCGACAGGGCAACTATTATTCTCCGTTCGAGCGCATACAACCTTTGTATTAGCTCTGACTTTTAGCCCCGATAGCAAAACCCTCGTAAGTGGCTGTATCGGTGGGGGGATAAAATTCTGGGATGTCCACACGGGCAACTGCCAGCAGACTTGGGACAAAGGCAGGATTTGGACTTTGGATTTTAGTCCTGACGGGCGATTATTAGTAGCAGGTTTGAGCGATCGCGATAACTCGATTTGTATTTGGGATGTACAGACAGCAGAATGCCTCAAAATTTTAATCGGGCATTCTGCCCCAGTCTGTGGCATTGCTTTTGCACCATACCCCATTGACAATCGACAACTGATGGTGACGACAGGGCAAGATTCCGTAGTGAAGATTTGGGATGTCGAAAGTGGCGGTTGCGTTCGGACTTTGACCGAACATACCGGACAGATCTGGTCGGTGTGTTTTCATCCCGACGGAGATCGGTTTGCTACCTGTAGCTTCGATCGTTCCATTAAGATTTGGGATGTAACAACGGGTGCTTGTCTCCAGACGCTACTAGGTCATACCAAAGAAGTATCTAGAGTTAGATTTAGTCCCGACGGTCACTTATTAGTCAGTGCCTGCACAGATCGCACTGCTCGGCTGTGGGACACCGTAACTGGCAAATGTCTCAAAGTGTTGCAAGGACACCAGGAGCCAGTTTGGGCGGTAGAATTTACCGCAGGTTATCTTGGCTCCACTGCGCGGAACGAGCATCAATCGGGTAGTTCGATCGCCGAACGATTCCTCGTAAGTATCGGACTCGATCGCACCGTTCGATTTTGGGAGATCGTTTATCAGTACCGATCCAATCCGCTCTCGATCGATCCTGCTTCCATTTCCAGTCATTGCCTGAAAACCATTCAGGGTGGTGGCGAGGGGATTCGTGTCATGGCGATCCATCCCGATCGACAGTTATTTGCCAGCGGTGGTATGAGTGAATCGATCCATGTATGGGAACTATGCGATCGATCCGAGCCATGCCAGCCACACGAACCGATCGGCACGAGTGCGCCAACCGGAAAATGTCTCCAAAAACTTACCGTTCATAACTCAAGTAGCTGGACGATTGCCTTTCACCCTCAAGGTAAATTGTTAGCCAGCGGACACTTGAATGGCGAACTGAGGATTTGGGAGGTCGAATCTGGAAAATGTCTACATAACTTGCCCACAAATCATTCATACATGATTCAATTCTGTCGATTTAGCCCCCAAGGGGATCTGGTCGGTTGTATCGGTAGTACAGAGTCTAGCATTCGCTTCTGGAATATCCAGACTGGAGAATGCTGGCGCACGATCTGGCTAGAAGCCGAATCTTACATCTTCGGACTGGATTTTCATCCCCAAGGACACTATTTTGTGACCGCTGGACACGACGATCGAGTCCGCTGGTGGGATATGCAGTCAGGGGAGTGTTTCAGAAGTCAAGCGGCAAACGAAGGGCATGTTTGGGCGATTAATTTCCATCCCCACGGACATCTATTTGCCAGTGTCGGCGGTAGTCCCGATGTCAAAATTTGGGATGCAGAATCGGGGGAATGCGTAAGGTTATTATCAGGACATACCGGAAATCTGGGCGGGGTGGCTTTCAGTCCCGATGGTTTAATCTTAGCTAGCGGTCGAAGCGATCGCACCATTCGGCTGTGGGATGTAGCTACTGGTGAGTGTTTGCACGTTTTAGCAGGTCATACCAGCGGTGTTACGTCGGTAGGCTTCATCTCAATAGACAGTTCGCCGCAAATTCTTGCAAGTGCTAGTTTTGATGGCACGATTCGATTGTGGGATGTGCAAACTGGCGAATGCTTGAATATGTTTCGTCCCGATCGACTTTATGAAGGAATGGATATTACTGGTATAACTGGATTGACACAGGGATCGATCGCGACGCTCAAAAGTCTGGGCGCGATCGATCTTTTGTCAAATGAGATCGTTAGATCGTAAAAGCTGGCCAAAAATTCCGACATTTTCGGTCTGCCGATCGCGAAACTTTATTCTAAGAATTCAATATTTATTGACAAATCCGCACTATCTGCATTTTGTGGAGATCGACAACCACGATAACACCCTCGATCGATCGAGTCTCACCATTATCTGTCGGACTCGATCGCACCCAGGGCAATGCCCGCGATCGGCGCAATCCTCACTCGTCATCCGCGCCATAGTTGCCATCATAAGGGCGGAATCTTGGCTACAACCCGCTTCTTGAGGAGTTCGGGGCACTTGAGATAAGATATAGTGCCATCGGATTTGGCATGATACTGGCTGGCAAACTTCATTACCTCCGCAGCCGTTGATGCGAGTTGTTCGTCATCTACAGGCAGATCGCCAAACAGGTAAATATATTTGCCAGGAGCATTGAAGGCGATCGCACAGGGTCGATCGCAAGCTCCCAAACATTGATTCGGCTCGATCGACAATCCCTCGACAGGTGCGGCTCGATCGATTGTTTGCAGTTGCGCTAGCAGACGTTCGCCACCGCTGCGATGAATTGCTTGCTTCATCCGGTGGGCACTGGCGCAACTCGTACACACAGACAAAACATGTCGGTTCATAACTTTAGGCTGCTAGCGTACTTAGATCCTGAAGCTTGTCTAAAATCTCGATCGCGTATTGGTACTCTCGATCGTTTCCTTGCTCTAGATATAAGCTTGAGGCATGTTGGCAATCGGCGATCGCGCCTGCTAAGTCACCTACCCGATGGCGTGCTACACAGCGATAGCCATAGATATTGGCATTGTCAGGAGCGAACTGCAATGCTCGATTGAAACTGAAAATCGCCCCCGCTGGGTCTCCAGTCCGAAACTGTTCTACACCTTTGTCGAAAAATGCTACGGCATTACCTAATTCGAGTTTGGTTTGCATGGATTTCTCTCCCGTGAAAATTGTCATTATTCAAACTACACACTTTTCAAATCCTTTGACAAACTCCTCGCGATCGAGATTGCGACCAATCGCGACCAGTTGAGTTAATTTGGGTTCGTCTGTTTTCCACAGTCGATCTCGACGCATCGATGTTAACATCCGCACACTCTGAAATAACACTCTTTCCTGAAAACCTTGGGCATAAAATAAGCCCTTAGTACGGTATAGATCCTCGCCTTTTTCCTGTGCCAAATCGTTCATCCAGAGCATGAATTTATTCATATCTATGGGTCGATCGGAGGTTAAAGCAAAGGAGCCGATTGCCGCATCGTGTTCGTGCGCCAAGTCTTCTAAAAATGATGGATCGACTTCTAATTTTGCTTCTAAATCGAAGGCTTTAGTACCTAAAATCAGCGATAGATCGATCTCACTATGCTCGGTCTGGTAAATTTTGGCAATCGGATTTAATTCCCAAATTTGCTGCTTGACACGAGCGATGTCTTTATCCGAAACGAGATCGATTTTATTGATTAAAATAATATCTGCAAAAGCAACTTGCTCCTGAGCCTCGTGACTATCCTTGAGATTTTGCTGCAAATTCCGCGCATCGACGACGGTAACGAAAGCATCTAAGCTAAATTTAGACTTAATCTCATCGGCGACGATAAATGTCGAAGCCACTGGAGCCGGATCTGCCAGTCCCGTCGTTTCAATCAATACTGCATCCAAATCTGCTCGTTTGGTTAGATCTTCGAGAGTCCGAACTAAATCGCCGCGAACCGTACAACATAAACAACCATTATTAAACTCGACAATCTGTTCTTCGTCGTCCGCGATCGTCAATTGGCCATCGATACCAATCTCACCAAACTCATTAACAATTACAGCGATTTTACGACCGTGTTGTTCTTTGAGAATATGGTTGACTAGGGTTGTTTTACCCGAGCCGAGAAAACCAGTCACGATCGTCACTGGAATCTTTTGTTGTTGAGTATTGAGAATTGTCTTTGTCGGTCGAATTACTTCCATGACCATGATTGTGACTCCTGTAATGACTGAATTACTTCTGACAAGTAGAGGCAATTCCTAAATTACCTCTACTTCGTAAATTGCTCTGTCTGAAATTTTTACCATCAACCTTTCTTATAAATGTGGTGTGGTTTCATCCAAAAAAATAAAAATGTGAAAACCCTGGTGCTTAGTCTTTAACCGCCCTCAAATGAATTTGGGGCTAATAGCTAAAGTTCACTGAAGTGAACTGAAATATTTTATTCTGGTGTATGAAACCACCCCGCAACCTTTCTTATATGTTTGGGGGATTTTCTACACCAGTTCTAGCGAGAAAATCCCCTCCGAGGAGGGGTGCCCGTAGGGCGGGGTGGGTAGATCTCCGCTTTAACCAATCAACCCACGATCGATCCGCTCAAATGGCACTAACAGCCTGAGCAGAAGCTGGAATTTTGACCACCGTTCCCGTCATCGGTGCAATCCCGTTGGCGAGAATATCCCGACGGTTGACAGGTACTGGGGCATCCCCCCGCAGTTGGTCGTAAGGCACCACGATCCAACAAGCACAACCCCACAGACATTCACCTGCCATCCCTTCAAACCGGATTGCTGGCTCGGACATCATTACGCCCAGATCCATCAGCCAAGAGTGGTGGAGTAATTTTTGCTCCCAAGTGAGCGTGTCGTAAAGATCGCGACTTTTGAAGAATTGCACGAAGTCTACCTTGGCAACTCCTGGCAGCATGATGTCTGCAAAGGCAGTCAGATGGTCGAAAAATTCGCGGTGGGTGACATTCAGTGCCGAATCTTCCGATTCAACGAGGAAGGTAGAGACGACTTCTTTGAATTTTTCATCGAGCTTGTCATTCCACATTTCGCGCGGTGCGTGGATGATGCACTCGGCATAGTCGGTTTGGAAGCCTGGTTTCAATCCGGCATAGTCGGGGATATGCTCGATCCATTCACCAATCACACTGCGCCATTTGCTCAATGGTTCGCCTGGTAAGACTTGCACCGCTGGGTGAGTGAATTTGGCGATGTCGTAGAGCGTCCAGTTGCGGGCTTTGGTGCTGATTGCTTCGTGGGGGGCGGTGGTCTGTCCGACTAGCCGCAGGGCTTTGAAAATGGTGCGTCCGTAGTCATCGAGTGCGATCCGCATAAAGGCATCGGCAACGAATTTGTGAGTCACTTGCAGCCGCATCCGATCTCGTTCGCTGGGTACGCCAGTTTCGGTATATTTAGAGAGCCGCTGGTAGGAGTTCTCGGTGGCGAGGGCAAAGAAACCGCCAGTGAAGGGGTTGCGGTATAAGTCTCCCCAGACGGTGGTGACACCCGCATTCTTGTCGTCATCGAGCATACAGTCGATTTCGTTCATAGTAGCGAACAAGCTGCCATCGCGGAAGGCTTCGGGGTCGCCGCTACAGGGCAATTCGCCGACACCAATGACGGGGATGCGTCGTCCGAGTTTGACGTTGGAGAGATGGCGGGCGAGATCTACCACAATACCGCTACCCGTGCCGTCGCCCATCCCGAAGCAGCAGAGCACCATCGAAGGAAGTTTGGTATTATCGATGCTTTTAGCAAAGTCGTCGAGTTCTTTATTGAGAGGTCGATCGCCGTCGTAATAAGCTTTACCATAGATGGCTTTGGAGATGGCGCGAGGGAAGTATTCGCCCGCTTTGGGAATCTCGACGTTATCTGGCAACCACGGTTCGTAGTTGGGGTTCCAGTAGTAGCGCGGATATTCGAGTTTGAGAAATTCCCGATAGCGGCGGAGGGAGGTGAATAAATCGTCGCGGGTTGGCACGGCTAGTGGTACGAACCGAATTTGCGCTCGCTCTGGAGGGATATTTCGCTCCTCTAACCGCTTCAAGAAGCCTTCTGCGTAGTCTTTGGCTTGGAACATATCTTGTTCGCCGATATCGACGAGCAGGGCAGTGAAGCGGGCGCGAGGGTCTTCGAGTTGGTCTTCGAGATCGCCTTGACGGAGCATAGCATCGAGCATGTTTGCTCCGGTTTTGCCGATGCCCAGGAAGTGGATGCAGTGGGGGGATTGGGAACCTGATGCACTGTGATACATGGATTTCGACATGATTTTACTTCCTTGATGTGAGTAGTAAATGTGGGAATTCCTAAACGTAACGATCGACTAGGTTCCAGCCCTTATCAGCTAAATTCAACAGGTTGGATAATAACCGCGATCCTCGGTCAAAAACCCCAGATCTTTAAGGATGTGCGCTGCTGAAGTAGCCCGCTCGTCAGCGACGTAGATTTTGTAGTCTTCGACGAATTGACCGGGTTGTCGATCGATGATGCCTTCTTCGATGAGCTGAACGCCTTTTTCGAGGTTGGCTCTACTCAGACTGGCAACCCACAGGGGCGATTTGATGTGAATCTTCTGGTCATCGACTCCAGTGATATGGAGGATCTTGTTCCCGGCAACGGTAGGCACGTCGGCTCCATTGCCATACCGTTGGCTGACTACAGCCCAATCTAGTGGCATGTTTACACCTCCTTTGTAGAGAGATTGATGTTAGAATTTTTCTGCCTAACCTACGAGTACAACTAACTTACGCTTTGACGACTTCTTCGAGCTTCAACCGAACTTCCTCTAAATCCTCACCGCGAATGGCACTATAGGGAACGACCACCCAACAGGCGCACCCCCACAGACATTCACCCGCCATCCCTTCAAACCGAATTGCTGGCTCGGAGAGCATTACACCGAGTTCGAGCAGCCAGGAATGTTGGAGGAGTTTTTCATCCCAGGTCTGTAGATCGTATGCCAGACGCGCTTCGTAGAAGATATCCAGGGCGGTTTTGGTGGCACCTGGAATGACGAATTGGACGTAAGGTTCGCTGTTAGCCGTTGGGGACGAACCTTCCATGAAGGATCGAGCGATCTCTGGCTCCAACATCGGTGCGAATGAAGCATTCATTTTGGCTGCTAAATCTTCGAGCTGGGCGCGGAGAGCGGCAGTTGGGGGAGTTGAAGCGCGAATCTCAAAGAAGTCAGGATTGAAGGTGCCCGCTCTGATGCCCAATCGATCGGGTATGTTACTGTTATCTGACTCCAAGGTGGTGAAGCCAAACATGTGCGCCCAACGCGCTCCATATTGACTGCGGGCAGCCATGTGTTGGCTGGGCGGTGCGCCTACCCAATTGAGCAACCGGAGGGTTTCGTAGAGATCTAAGCCGCGATCGCGAGTCAAGAATTTAGCTAGTTCGCGATCGACTTTGTGATTGGTCGCTCCCAAATCTCCTGTTTCTTGCCAAGCTGATTTTTGGGGTACCATCAAGAATCCAGCGGTAAAGGGATTGCGATATAAATCGCCCCACACCTGAACCACACCTTGGTTTTTTTCCTGGTCGAGCATACAATCTAGCTCGTTAATCGTCGGGAACAGGCTGCCATTGTTGTGGTAATTTGGATCGCCTTCACAAGGTGCAATCCCGACTCCCAAAACTAGTGCCCGTCGGCCAAATTTGACATTGGTCAGATGCCGTGCCAAGTCCATGACGATCCCGCTACCCGTGCCGCCGCCTAACCCGAAGACAATGCAAACGATCGATTGACAAGTTGTGGCATCAACACTATTGGTAAATAGCTCTAACTCGCGATCGAGCGGTCTGTCGCCTTCATAATAAGCTTTACCATAGATCGCTTTGGCGATCGCGCGAGGGAAATGTTCACCCGCTTCGGGAATGGCGATCGTGTCTGGCAACCAAGGCTCGTAGTTGGGATTCCAGTAGTAGCGGGGATATTCTAGTTTCAGATATTCCCGATACCGTCGGAGCGAGCCAAATAGTTCGTCGCGGCTGGGGACGGGTAGAGCGATGGTGCGGACTGTAGCTTTGTCGCTGGGCAGCTTGTCAGCGACATCTCGAACTGCTTGTAAGTCTCGATCGCCGATATCGACAGCTAGAGCCGTAAACCGCTGGCGATCGTCGCTCAAAAAATCGTCTGGAGCCTGTACGATCGTCTGGGCAATGAATTCAGCTCCAGCTTTGCCAACGCCGATGATATGCACGGATGAGGGCATCGGATCTTGGTCTTTAATGCGATGGACGCTGCCTCGTTTGAGAGCTTCCAGTCGCTTTTTGATGCGCTGCATTTCCTGCGGATCGACCATGATAAATCCTCTCTCAAATTATCAATTTGTCAGAGTCGTCTCTGTCGTCTCTATACTCATTGTCAAAAAATTACCAGAAGGTTCCCTCCCAGGAGATCTGCCCAAAATTCCCCTCCTATGAGGGGTGCCCGTAGGGCAGGACATATGTGTCTGGGTGGGTCACAGATCTACGTAACAACTCAGATCTCATAGTGCAGATGCGATCGAACGTCGATCGAGCGAATGAATCAACACTCGATCGATCTGCACCGCTAGCCAATCTAGAGTTAAACTGTGACTGACACTTTTTCAGTTTCGGGTACTACCACGACTGGCGGCGGGACAATCTTCTGGTTGGGAATCCCCTCGATCGGACATTCTGCCGTGCCAGCCGTCGATCGGGTAATCGCCTCTGCTTTGGCTTTGGCTTTTTGGGGATCGAGAATCCACTCGCGGTAAAATTCGTAGGGACATTCGGCCATGCCATCGGGACCATCGCCAGAATTAATCGTACCCGTATAGCCGCGATGCATCAGTTTAAAGATGTGATTTTGCGACTGAGCGTTTTTGCGGAAGTCGCGAATCGCAAACTTCGAGAGCGCGGCGTATTGAATGCCATTTTCTTCTTCACCGCATTCACCGAGCGTCCGCCCGTCAAAACCGACGATCGCTGAGTGTCCGAAGTAGCTATACACGCCATCAAATCCGGCAGCATTAGCTACGGCAACATAAGTATTATTCATCCACGCCATCGCCTTGGCGACGATTATTTGTTGTTCCTTGGCGGGATACATGTAACCCTGACACCGCACGACGAGTTCGGCACCGCGCATCACGCAGTCTCGCCAGATTTCGGGATAGTTACCGTCATCGCAGATAATCAAGCTGATCTTCAGCCCTTTTGGCCCGTCGGAGACGTAAGTACACTTGCCGGGATACCAACCTTCGATCGGCGTCCATGGCATGATTTTCTGATATTTCTGAACGATCTCACCGCGATCGTTCATCAGAATTAGGGTATTGTATGGGACTTTGCGTGGATGATCTTCATGCCGTTCGCCTGTTAGTGAAAAAACTCCCCACACTTTATTACGGATACAAGCTTCCGCAAAGATGGCTGTTTCTTCACCAGGTACAGTTGCGGCTGTATCCATCATTTCTTGCGGATCGTACATGATGCCATGAGTGGAATATTCAGGGAATATTACCAGATCCATTCCTGGTAGTCCTAGCTTCATGCCATCGATCGTGGTTGCAATTTTTTGGCAATTCTCAATAACTTCTGCTTTGGTATGTAATCGCGGCATTTTGTAGTTAACAACCGCAACTCCTACAGAGTCTTCACTCGAAGATATATCGCCATGATAAGACATGATAATTCTCCATTTATTATATTCAATCGGCTCGATGAATAACGCTCGAAGTGCTACATAAAGCTTGTTACATAAAGCTGTGGAATAGCTCTAGCAGTCGTATATTCACGATGTTCGTAGTATTTAAAAGCGATCGCCCAATATTATTGTTGACGATTCATCAGGCAGAACGGCCATACATGTCCTTGACCCTGTTGAATGACAACCAAAGTTTTAATTTGTTGTAGATATGTTAAGCCATCGAAAACGTCAATATTGTATCATCAGTTACCTGGCAATAATTATCTTGAATATTTCTGCTGAGTGACGATATTTATCTTGATAGTATAATAATTAAATTCACTTTTCACGACGCTCGGAGCCGTAAACTAAGCTAGTAAATCTCATCTTCAGCTCTGCGGCAAACGGTCTCTGGATACTAGATCGAGCTAAATTAACCGAGCTAAGTCAGTTCGAGATCGGAATAGGTGGAGGCGAAGCTAAAAGATATTAGTATTAACTATTTAGCACCTCTGCCCATGAATAGTTGATAAAAATTGTTCGGCGATCTCGACAATTTCTGCCAAAATTTTGAACCACAATGGCATTCACACCTCATCGAGCAGGGTTGGAAAACCCGCGATCGAGCTAGAAAGAGCCAAAATAATTAGCTGCAAACATAAGTAAATTTGTAGCCAAATGAACCAATCTAATTACCAGCTAAATTGCTTCGTTAAGACTAATAAAATTTGTATCAATCGAGACAGAATTGTTCAAAACAACGACAAGTAACCAAAAGTTCAGATCGGTCGATCTCCTCAATCGCCCTAAAAGCGATTTAATGCCGATCGATAGTATCTATCGAACGACTGATGGAGATCCAGATAAAAGATGTAAAACTGATTGGAAGTTACAGGCTTCATAGATAGGAACGCCAATCGAATTGAGTTAGGTTTTAAACTACTTGCCAGACGATCGAGCTGTTGCCCAATGCATCCGCTTTTAAACATGTTCTTGAATCATCGCCGCTCCGCTCGGCATCACATTGCTCTTGCTTCAGCACTCAGGAGTGCAATTCATCTTGGCTATTTATTTGTCAGTACTCGATATAAATAATGAATAAGATTTCCCCCGACTCGTATTTACCAAATTTTTTTCAGCAAAATGCTCGCGAACATAGCTTGCCCAAACGAGCGAAGATTCTTGCTTCAGTCAGTCTTGGTCGCCTCATGGACTCAGCCATCCAAGGTATAATTATCGCGCTAGACAACACGATTGTTTCTGAAGACGATCGCTACATATCTCCTTACGCCGTCACCTGGATAAATTTGGCGAAACAGTTAGGGTTTAAGATATTTATCCTTTCTAATGGCAAGCATACATATCGGGTTAAATTTTGGTCGAATCGACTAGATATCCCAGCCATTCACTCTGCTAGAAAACCATTTCCTACGGCCTTTCGTAGAGCACTAAGGCACATGCAACTCCCCCCCGAACGAGTAGTTGTCATTGGCGATAGTTATCATACCGATATTTTAGGTGCTTGGATTGCAGGCTGTCATAGCATTCAAGTTGCTTCTTTGCCTCATCGCCCTAAATTGTGGGAAAAATTAATTGGCAGATACGTTCAAACTACTTACCCCAGAGGACAAGAACTGTGGGAGTTTAAATCATCGAATTACTAATTGCTTAACAATTAACTAAGCTCACATCTGGCGAGCGGTAGGCAGTTACTTGTGGATAGTGGATAGTGGATAGTCAATAGTGGATCGGCGTTGGCAAAGCCTCTGCGGGTAGCGGCGAGCCGCCGCTCCTTATCAAATTTCGCTACAGCTAGGAGAGAGATCCTATCCCCTAATACCTATATGTGGATAAAATAGTAAATAGATTGAGTCTAGAGCACCAACGCAGCTAAATAATTATTCTTGCCAGCCGGATTGCGATCGCACGTAATGGGTTGCCAGATGTGAGTTATGGACTGCGCGTTCGGTGCCGAATCGATCGTTATCCCTTCATGACTATAAAATAATCTGTGTTTGTCCTTAACGGTTATGAATATCTGCTCGGCTTCTTATTGACATGTAGCTTGGTGCCGATATTAGCCTTGTCAGCATCCAAATTACTCCGACCTAGTGGTGGTGGTCCCGAACGACGGACGACCTACGAATCAGGGATGGAGCCGATCGGTGGTGCCTGGATTCAGTTTAATATTCGGTACTATATGTTCGCCCTAGTCTTTGTCGTCTTTGACGTAGAGACCGTATTTTTATACCCTTGGGCAGTTGCATTTAGTCAATTAGGCTTACTCGCTTTTATTGAAGCTCTCGTTTTCATCGCAATTCTGGTAATTGCGTTAGTCTATGCTTGGCGCAAAGGAGCCTTAGAATGGTCATGAACCCTGTGAATAAGATCGATACTTCCGAGCGGATTGCTAGTCCGATCGAGCGTCCGCAAGTAACGACCGATTTGTCAGAAAATGTGATTCTGACAACGGTAGACGATCTCTACAACTGGTCGCGGTTATCCAGCCTGTGGCCGCTATTATTTGGGACGGCGTGCTGTTTTATCGAAATGGCGGCAATGATCGGTTCGAGATTTGATTTCGATCGGTTCGGACTGCTCCCGCGTGCTAGTACCCGTCAGGCCGATTTATTGATTACCGCTGGTACGATCACCATGAAAATGGCTCCAGCACTCGTGCGTCTCTACGAACAGATGCCCGAACCCAAGTATGTAATTGCAATGGGTGCCTGTACGATCACGGGTGGGATGTTTAGTGTAGACTCGCCGACAGCCGTGCGTGGTGTCGATAAACTGATTCCAGTCGATATCTACCTTCCTGGCTGTCCGCCGCGTCCAGAGGCAGTCATGGATGCAATTATCAAGCTACGCAAAAAAATCGCCAATGAGTCGATGCAAGAGCGGAGTAAATTAAATCAAACCCACCGCTATTACAGTACGACTCATAACATGAAAGTCGTACCCTCCATTTTGACAGGTGCCTATCTCCAAACTGGTACTCACGATAATCCGCCTGCGGAAATTGCGGCGGCAATGGGAATGCCTGTCACCCCAGCACTAGCTACCGCTCAAAAACAGGAGGTCGAACGTGGCTGAGGAAGAAACCAAACCAACCGCTGAAATTGCCCCACCAGCAGCTCCACTTGCCCCGATGGGTCAAGTCTCGCAATGGCTGACCCAGAATGGCTTTGTAGACCATACAGCCTTGGCTGTGGACGCTCAGGGCGTGGAAGTCATCCGTGTGGAACCGCAATTTTTGCTGCCGATTTCGACGGCGTTGTATGCCTACGGATTTAACTATCTTCAGTGTCAGGGTGGTTACGATGCGGGGCCTGGTGACGATTTGGTGAGTTTTTACCACCTGATTAAGCTCAGCGACAATGCCATTAAGCCAGAAGAAGTCAGACTTAAGGTGTTTTTATCTCGCGAAAATCCGGTCGTCCCTTCGGTGTACTGGATCTGGCGCACTGTGGACTGGCAAGAACGCGAAACCTTCGATATGTATGGGATTGTCTATGAAGGTCATCCTAATCTCAAGCGGTTATTGATGCCCGAAGATTGGGTCGGTTACCCACTCCGCAAGGATTATGTTTCACCTGATTTTTACGAGTTGCAAGACGCTCATTAAACCACTCGTCCTCGCTACCAAGCGGGGATTTTTTTAGGGTAAATTTACTCACATCTTGCACCAATACGGAAAGACTAGTGCTTAGTAGAGATAGTCGGGCACCCTTACGCAATTAATCTGTAGGGGTGCCCCTGTCTTGACGCACACAAACGGGAGGGAACCTCCCGTTCGATGCGTCGCTTGTGGGTACCCTGGATCTACACTAATCACTAGTAGTCTACGGCGTAAATAAGGTTACTATTTTGGGAGACTCGGAGACTCGGAGACTGGGAGAAAGAAACGGTATCCTCATTTTCGTTGCCTATAACTAGTATGCTTGAACTAGTGCAAGATATGAGTTTATTAAATGCGGGCACGGGGAGCGATCGAGAGAATGGGTGATAGCACAATTTTATCTTTCCCCCGTCTCCCCGTTTCCGTTCGCACCTAGACCCCGATCCGTTTTTCTAAATATTGACCGATCGTCACTTGTTCGCCAGCGCGCGAGATAATTGTTTGACGAGTACGATATTTGTCGCCGACTAATTTGATTTCTTCTTCAAATACCGAATTTTGATATTCCGTTTTCAGGCACATCGTTTCGGGATTGGGGAAATGATAAATAGCGGTAACTGGTTTGGAGGTAGCAAAACCGCGATCGCGATAGAGAATATTTCCGCTCGCTCCAAATAGGGTACTACCTTTAGAAGCTTTTTTGCCTGTTACAGAGTCGCGGCTCTCCCAATGAACTTCGCTCCCACAGACGAGTGCCAATTCATCCAGCTCGTGTAAGCGAGCTAATTGTTGCAGTTCCACACAGCCAGCTTCGAGAAATTTGACCTCGATCTCGCTGACTACCTCTTGAGTATCTCCGTGGGGAAGCGTATAGTAGCGGCGTTCGGATAACCAGTTACCAGCCGAGCTGCGAAAAAATTTGGCAACTAGCGATTCTTCGGTGGTAAATGTAGCTGGTGAATTTTGGATACCTTTAGTCATAAACTCGCTCCGCACGTAATTAGATACACATATTAGGTTTTAGATTCAAAACCTTTAATACTTCTTAATATAGCGATAATTGCTTCCATTCGACCATAGCAATTGTTACAGAAATTTTGTCGATCGCCTTTTAAGCTAATCCCAGCAACAACTCGAACGATTTGAGCTGCCAATAGTGAATTGACGGGAGGAACCTAAAAATGTTAATCATCTTCTGAGTGAAAACTAAAACAAAAACCGAAATCGGTACCCTCACCCTAAATGTGTCATCGCATATTGATGACATCGCTTTTTAAAAACCAAAATTGTGATGCACTCACAGCTTAAATTCTTACAGTCATGAGTGCGTCCAGACATAGCTCTACCATTACATCCCGTCCTCACTATATGAAACTAAATTGGCTCCTCACCGGACTGATTGGCAGCGCGTGCTTATTGCTTGCCGCACCAGCGCAAGCAAGCAAGTTTACTGGCTGGGAATTCAAACCCGATCGCAATCAATTGAATTTTGGCACCGATACTGGAGTGCAACCCAAAGCCACCTTGCTCGATGGTCCCTACCGCCTAGTGGTCGATTTACCAGGCACCAAAATGACCGAAGCAACAGTGCGCAAGCAATACGGCGCGGCGGTGCGAGAAGTGCGAATTGCCCAATCTGACAGGAATACTACGCGCTTGGTGATGGAGTTGGCTCCAGGTTACGGTGTGAGTCCGCAGAATATTATTATTCGCAGCGATATTCCGTCCCGGTGGTCGATTAAATTGCGAACGATCGAGCGGGGTGTTTCCACAGCTAGCACGGGTACGATTCAGACAGTCCCGATCGCGCCAATTATCTTTGCTGGGGTGGTGCCCATTGGCAAGGAAATGACCATTCTCAAGAGCCAAATTAAGGCTCTAGCGGCGAAGTATGGTTCCATCTCGCCAGGGATGTTTTTTATGGAAGTGGAGACGGGCAATTATTTAGATATTAATGGGGAAAAGAGTTTTCCAGCGGCAAGTACGATTAAATTGCCCATTTTGATGGCACTGTTTCAAGCCGTCGATGCTGGCAAAATTAAGCTAGATGAAAAACTGACAGTCAGGCGCGATTTAATTACTGGTGGTTCGGGCAGACTGCAAAATAGTCGTGGAGCCAAATTGAGCGTGTTGCAAACCGCCACCAAGATGATCGTCATTAGCGATAATACGGCGACGAATATGATTATCGACAGGTTGGGTGGGCGCAAAGCTCTCAATAGTAAGTTTAAGAGTTGGGGACTGCGTAAAACAGTTCTCAACCGGATGCTGGGAGATTTTAAGGGCACAAACACGACTAGTCCCGCAGATTTGGTGAGGTTATCAGCATTACTTGCCAAACGCCAATTAATTACAGAAACCAGCCGCAGCAAAGTTTTAGATATTCTCAATCAAACTGCCAATCGAAAGCTTTTACCCGCAGGTTTGGGTAAAGGTGCCGCAATCGCACATAAGACGGGAACGTTGGGACGATTGATTGGAGATGCGGGAATTATTGAGATGCCTAATGGCAAATTGTATTTAGCCGGAATTTTTGTGAAGCGTTCGTTTAATGATGTGCGCGCTCGCGATTTTGTACAGGCGGTGTCGAAGTTGACTTATAACTATATTAATAATCGACAGGTAAGTCAGAAGTAGGCTTTAGGCTTTAGGCTTTAGGCTTTAGGCTTTAGGCTTTAGGCTTTAGGCTTTAGGCTTTAGGCTTTAGGCTTTAGCTATAGGGTGGGCACTGCCCACCACATAGGTTTCAGGTAATTTTCATTCGATCGATAGCTGTACCCATTTACTGACTAAGATCTAGGTGGCTGGCAATGCCCACCCGAAAATTAATAAAAATAATTATTAACGATCGATATATTAATTATAAGTTAATGTTTCCAGTTATTAGAATTGCGATTGAGTCAGATTTTGATGGTATCCTCGACCTTCAGTCGCGAAATTTGTATAGCAAATTATCGATATCAGAGTTAGAAAATGGCTTTGTAATGACACCTTTTACTCCAGATTTATTAATGAAGTTGCTACTTCAGTCTGGGGTGTTTGTGGCGGAGGATGCAGGGCATATTGTTGGATATTTGCTAGCGGGAGATTGGGAGTTTTTCTCGCAGTGGGAAATTTTTGAGTTGATGATTTCGCGGTTGCCAAATTTAAAATTTGAGGATCGAGAAATTACGCTCGATCGCAGTTTTCAGTATGGGCCGATTTGTATCGATCGAGCAAGCCGTGGAAGTGGTATTTTTCCTCAGCTATTCGATCTAATGCGATCGAGTTTCGCCCCCAAGTTTCCGGTGGGAGTGACTTTTATTAATAAATTAAATAGTCGATCGTTCGCAGCACATACACGCAAGCTCGATCTGAAAGTTGTCGATGAGTTTGAGTTTAATGGTAATTCTTTTTATACTTTAGCTTTCTTGACTGCAAATTAGCATCTACTATTCTTGGGTGTAAATCTAGTTGCTATTTTGGAGGGGAGCGGGGAGCGGGGGGAAATTATTCTTTTATCCATTACCCATTACCCATTACCTATTACCTATTACCCGTCCACCCATCCACCCATCCACCCATCCACCCATTCCCCTCAGTAACACATAGAGCATAACTGGGCATATTAAGAGATGAACTGAAGCTTCGACCGAATTGGGGTCGGGAGCAGGTTGGAATCAATCAGCGATCGCGGATCGGGAATTATGACGATGAGTGGCTTTAACTTTCACCTGAGTGGGTATCATCCGATCGAGGAGTTGTATCGCGATGCCAAAACTGTAGTGTATCGGGCGATCCGCATGGGACAGGAGCTGGGGGCGGAGTCCGATCCTGTAGCGATTAAGATTTTGGCATCGGTATATCCCACCGCACGCGAGTTGCAGGATTTTCGCCATCAATATGCGATTCTCCAGGGGAGCGACTTGCTCCCGATCGTGGAAGCGAGTCAAGACAGAGGCTCCACCACCGCCAAGGAGTTAGATCTGTCGGGGATCGTGCGCGTGTATAGTTTGGAGACTTACGATCGCGGTTATGCGCT
Source organism: Chamaesiphon minutus PCC 6605 (assembly GCF_000317145.1). Classification (GTDB taxonomy): domain Bacteria; phylum Cyanobacteriota; class Cyanobacteriia; order Cyanobacteriales; family Chamaesiphonaceae; genus Chamaesiphon; species Chamaesiphon minutus. The sequence goes on from NC_019697.1 coordinate 448,078, forward strand.
GGTAATGGAGGATTTTGGGGGGATATCTTTAGAGCGGTATCGATACCAGGTGGGTGAAGTCGTTGAAGGTGTGCATTATTTAGCCGTCAGTGATGTCCTGAAGATCGCAATTCAAATTGCCGATACATTGCACGCACTCGGACAAAAGCGGCTCGTACATAAAGATCTCAAACCTGCGAATATTCTAATTAATCCGACTACCCAACAGGTGAAGCTGATTGACTTTAGCATTGCGTCGCTGTTGGAGCGAGAAACTCCAGAGTTGCTGAGTCCAGATTTATTGGCAGGAACCTTGGCATATATGCCGCCCGAACAAACGGGACGAATGAATCGGGGCATCGATTATCGGAGCGACTTTTATGCGGTGGGTGTGACTTTATACGAACTGCTGACGGGTAGATTGCCATTTGAGGAGCGCGATCCGATCGAGTTAATCCACGCTCATCTCAATCGGGCAGCAGTAAGTGTCGATCGAGTCAACCTCACCGTACCATCCGTTATCGCTCAAATCGTGGCCAAACTGATGGCCAAAAATGCTGAAGATCGATATCAGAGTGCTTTAGGACTTAAGTATGACTTGAAGCAGTGTCTCAGCCAATGGCAAGCGACGGGAACGATCGCGAAGTTTGAATTGGGCGAGCGGGATCTGAGCGATCGGTTTGTAATTCCCGAACATCTGTATGGGCGCGAATCGGCGATCGCCACTTTGATGGCTGCTGTTGCTGACATGGCGGCGGGGAGTAGCGAATTGGTATTGGTGGCGGGAGGTTCGGGGATTGGCAAAACTGCTGTTATCAATGAAGTCCACAAACCGATAACTCGTCATCATGGCTATTTTATTAGAGGCAAATTCGACCAATTCAATCGCGATCTGCCGCTGTGGGGTTTCGTCTGCGCCTTGCGGGACTTAATTGGGCAACTAATGAATGAAAGTGACGCGCGATTGGCAGCCTGGAAGAGTCGGATTTTGACAGCAGTGGGCGACAATGGCAGGGTACTATGTGCAGCTATTCCAGAGCTAGAAAGGATTATCGGCTGTCAACCACCCGTGACGGAGCTATCGGGAACCGCAGCCCAAAATCGCTTTAAGTTGTTATTCCAAAAAGCGATCGAGGTATTTGCCCAGCCAGAGCATCCATTGACGATTTTCTTGGATGACTTGCAGTGGGCAGATTCGGCGTCTTTAGAGTCGATCGAATTGTTGCTGCAAGGGACGGGACATTTATTGATTGTCGGAGCGTATCGGGACAATGAAGTCTCACCCAGCCATCCATTGATGTTGACAGTTGCCAAATTGCCAGAAGCTGGACAGAATGTGCGCACTATTACTTTAGCACCCCTAACTTTCGACGATACCGATCGATTGGTGGCGGATACTCTCCGTTGTTCGCCGCACCGCGCGCAACCGCTAACCGAATTAATCTATCTCAAAACTGAAGGCAATCCTTTTTTTATTATCCAGTTTCTCAAGGCATTACACGCCGATGGCGAGATTTGGTTTAACGCTAAAGGCTATTGGGAGTGCGATATCTTGCGGGTACAAGCTTTGGCACTGAGCGATAATGTGGTGGAATTTATGGCAGCACAGTTGCAAAAATTGCCCCCAGCCACCCAGAATCTGCTGAAATTAGCCGCTTGTATCGGTGAAAAGTTCGACTTGGAGACACTATCGATCGTCTCCGAACAGTCTACAGCGGACACAGCTACAGCACTCTGGGAGGGATTGCAAGCTGGGTCGATCTTGCCTAGTAGTTACATATACCAATTCGATCGGGATTTACAGGATTCACAAGATTTACAAGATTACGCTGGTGCGAGTCACGATCCCGATCCTCTCCACTCCCCCACTCCCCGACTCCCCCACTCCCCGACTCTCCCACTCCCCGCTCCACTCTTCCGCTTCCTCCACGATCGCGTTCAGCAAGCTGCGTACTCGTTGATTCCAGAGAGTCGGCGACAACAAACGCATTTACAGATCGGGCGGTTATTGCTCGCTCATGCGTCAGAGCGACAGCCGTTGGCAAAGTTGTTTGAGATTGTCAGTCATTTTAATAAAGCGATCGGTGCGATCTCGGAACCGTCCGAACGCGTGCTGGTGGCAGAATTGAATCTCCAGGCGGCGTGTAAAGCTAGAGCTACCAATGCTTATGGTGCAGCCTTTAGTTATGCACAGATCGGTACGGAGATTTTGGGTGTTTCGGGATGGACGCAGCAATATCTGTTGACGCTAGCACTCCATGAAACCTTAGCGGATGCGGCGTTACTCAGCGGTGACTTGGAATCGGTGCCTAGATTAGTGCAAATTGTTTTGGAGCGGACGCGAACGCCGATCGATCGAGTCAAAGCTTATGAAACGACGATCCATTTTCATGCGATCCGCCAGCAGCACCAAGCGGCGGTTGCGCGGGGATTGGAAATTCTGCACCAGTTGGGCATTAAGTTATCGCCAACACCCGATCGATTGACGATTGTTAGGGAATTAGCGAAAACGAAGCTTGCTTTAGCTGGCAAATCCGATCGACAATTGTTAGATTTGCCCCAGATCGACGATCCGGTAAAGATGGCGAAGCTGCGGATCTTAGATTTGATGCAGGCTCCCGCTTTTTTCTGTTCTCAAGAATTGATGGCAGTATTGAGTATGGTCGGGATTCGGCTGACTTTACTCGATGGCAATAGCCCTTGGGCGGCGAGTTTTTATGTTACATATTGCATTGTCATATCTGGATTGGGCGAATTAAAACAGACTTATCGGCTGGGGCAATTGGCAACGATTTTAGTCGATCGATTTGGGCATCCATCGATTTCGGCACGAGTCAAAGTAGTTGCGGCTTGGTATACAAAACCTTGGCAAGAGCGATTGCGAACTACAATTCCACTGTTGGATGAGAGTGTGCGCATGGCGATGGATAGTAGCAATCTTCAGTATATCGGCATCAATGCTGGTGTCTCGATCGCGACGAGATTCTACGCTGGCATTCCTTTAGATGAGTTAGTCGATCGAATTGAGCCGTTAGAAAAATTAATCGTTATATCTAAGGATGAGAATAGCCAACAGTTTTTCGATTTGATGCGCCAAACGATCGAGAATTTACACATCCCATCCACTCGACCGATCGATATTTTCAAGGGGCAAGATGAGCTGTCATTAGTATCTCAATGGCAAGCTAAAAATGAAGCCATTCTGTTATCGACGATGTATGGTTTTCAAACTTTACTGGCTTATCACTTTGAAGATATTTCTGCCGCGCTCATCTATGCAAACGCTCAATTACCTTATGAATATTCTGCCAAAGGTGGTTATTCGATCGCGCGGATTTGGCTATTCGATGCTCTTACACGCTTGGCATCGTATCCCCAACAAGCCGAGCGAATTCAAAAACAATTACTCCAACGCGTCGATGAGACTCAGAGCGAGTTAGGCAAACGAGCGCGCTTGATGCCTGCTAATTTTCAACATCAGCACGATCTGGTGGCAGCCGAAAAATGTCGGGTATTGGCAGATTTTACCCAAGCGATCGAATTATACGATCGGGCGATCGCCAATGCTAAGGCAAATGAGTATCTACAAGAAGAAGCCTTAGCTAACGAATTAGCGGCGAAGTTTTATCTCGATTGGGGTAAAGTCAAAATCGCAGCGGTGTACATGCAGGATGCCTATTATTGCTATGCGCGTTGGGGTGCTAAAGCCAAAACTAATGACTTAGAACGCCGCTATCCTCAACTGCTTGCGCCGATCCTGCAAGCACAGCAGCTAGAATTTAATTCCCTGTGTACCCTAGCCAAAATTACCAATTCGTCCGATCTCGCTAGTTGTCAAGGTGCAACTTTAGATTTGGTTTCGGTAATTCAATCGGCTCAAGCTCTATCTGGCAACCTCGAACTCGAAGAACTGATCCACCAACTGAGCCAAGTCATCCTCCAAAATTCTGGTGCTCAAACCTGTATCTTGGCGTTGCCCGATCGTCAGGATAACTGGCAGATTCGTTCGATTTCCACTCTCAAGGCTGCGGAAATTGCCACTACAGCCCTGTGTCCGGCACTGATAAATAGCGACGCATATCCAGCTAACCTAATTTATTGGATTAAAAATACTCAAGCTACTGTCGTCTTCGATGCCAGACAACCATTAGAGGTGCCCGATCTCTACTTGCTCAAACATCAGCCGCCCAGTGTATTGGCATTGCCGATCGTCAAGCAGGACATGGTTTTGGGCGTATTGTATCTCGAACACCGCCAGATCCCCGATTTATTTACAGATAACCACAAAACTGCGATTTCGTTTTTGTGTACCCAAGCCGCGATCGCGCTCCACAACGCTCAACTCCACGAATCTGTCGTCCAACGTTCTGCGGCGATCGAAGCATCTTTAGATGGCTTTGCGATCCTCGATGGCGGTCGCTTTATTTATGTCAATCAGAGCCATACCGAGATGTTTGGCTATAGCGTCGCCGAAATGCTCGATCGAGATTGGCAGTGTCTCTATTCACCTGCCCAAATTCAAGAGTTTGAAACCACTGCCTTTCCTGCTGTCGGCACATCACGGCAATGGCGTGGCGAAGCTGTCGCGATTCGCAAGGATGGTAGCACTTTCAATGAAGAAGTAACTTTATTTTTGCTTGACAACGGGCAACTAATCTGCATCTGTCGAGATATTACCGATCGAAAATCGATGGAAATCGCCCTGCGCGAATCAGAAGAACGATATCACCAACTCGTCTCCAATGTACCGGGCGCGCTCTATCAGTTTGAGGTTACCGCTGAGGGTACTCATCGACTCAATTATGTAAGTGCCAGATTTTACGAAATCTTTGAGATTTTGCCGGATGTAGTAGTGGACGATCTTGCGGTCTTGTTAGCCCAAATCTTACCAGCAGACCGCCCTAGCTTCGATCGATCGATTAAAAAGGCCACTAAATTGGGCAAGTCATGGATGTGGCAAGGACGCATCTCTACCCCGACAGGGAAAACCAAATGGATTCGCGGCGAATCCCGACAGATCGATACTCCCAATGGCACATTGGCGCAGCCTCTGGGCGAAAGAATGGTATGGGATGGGATTTTGGTAGATGTGACCGAACAGCAAGCCGCTTTACACGAACGCCAGCTCGCTGAAATCGCCCTGCGTCAGTCCGAAGCTCGCTACCAGAAGTTAGCAGATAATATTCCTGGCGTTATCTATCAATTCCGATTGGCTCCAGATGGACACCTCAGTTATCCATATATGAGTTCGGGCTGCTGGGATCTATTTGAAATTTCCCCCGCAGCAGTCATGGCTGATGCCAACTCTCTGTTGAAGATGATGCATCCAGGGGATGCGCTAGATTATCACAGTACGATGGTAGAATCTGCCCAAAATCTAACGCCTAAATTTTGGGAAGGTCGAGCAATCCTAAATTCTGGAGAGATTAAATGGATTAAATGCGTCTCCCGTCCAGAGCGACAACTCGATGAGTCGATTGTCTGGGATGGGGTATTGTTAGATATTACCGCCCAAAAAGCCGCACAACAAGAACGCCAACGCCAAGAAGATGCCCTCCAAGCGATCGTATCTTGGTCGGCGGAGGGCAAGACGGGGATCGATTTTTATCAAGCCTGCATTCGCTATCTCGCCGACAGCTTTGGCGTCCAGTATGCTTTTTTGGCCAAACCGAGCGATCGATCGGCAACTAAGACTGAAGTGGTATCCCTCTGGACGGGCACCGAATTTGTAGCAGGTTCCGAACTAGATTTAGCGGATAATCCTTGCGGCATTACTTACCAAAATGATTGGGGAATTTTTCCCGACAACCTCCAGTTACATTTTCCCAACGCCCCCATCATTGCCAGTTTGCAAGGTGAAAGTTACCTCAGCGTATCAATCCGCGATTTTGAAGGCCAGATTTTTGGCAATCTCGGCATCATCGATACCCAGCCGTTACCCGCAGATATTTCGGCTTTACAATTTATCATCCAACTGTTTGCCGATCGCATTGCCGCCGAGATGAAGCGTCAAGCCGATGAATCCGAACTCCGCAAACGCCAACAGCAAATCGAGGGATTTATCGACAATTCATCAGCAGCAATGTATCTCAAAGATTTGGAGGGACGCTATCTGCTGGTCAATCAAACTTGTATCGATTTGATGGATGGGAATTTACACTTAATCTTAGGGCACACCGATGATGACATTTTCCCCTTCGAGATCGCCAAACAATCGCGGGAAACAGATCTAGCCATTATGAGATCCGGTCTAGCTAAAACGTTAGAAGAGCTAGTTATCCATCCTGATGGTACAGAACATACCTATATTTCTAACAAATTTGCACTGATCGACGAGGAGGGTAAGCCTTATGCACTCGGCGGCGTATCTACAGATATTACCGCTCGCAAACAAGTAGAAGCAGAGCTGGCTCGATCGCAACGCAAATATTACAGCCTAATTCAATCGATCGATGGAGTCGTCTGGGAATACGATCTCCGCACCAAGCGATTTAGTTTTGTCAGCGATCGCGCACTCTCATTATTTGGCTATACGATGGAAGAGTGGCTCGTTTTAGATGATTTTTGGCAACAGCACGTCCATCCAGATGATTTCGAGATAACCCGCATCTTCTTTAAGGAGGCGATTAAAAACAATCGTAGTGGTGCGGTCGAGTATCGGTTAATTACCGCTGCTGGGGAGATAATTTGGGTTTACGATATTTTTACGCCTCTGTGCGATGAAGCTGGCCGACCGATATTAATGAATGGTTTATTAATTAATATTACCGATCGCAAGCAAGCTGAAGACACCCTCCACCACACTAATCTTCAGCTCGAAGCGACCATCCAGGAACTTCAGGAGGCCACGCGCCTTAAGGACGAGTTTCTCGCGATTATGAGTCACGAACTCCGCACGCCGCTCAATGCGATTTTGGGAATGTCTGAAGCCTTGCTAGACGAAGTATTCGGTGCTCTCAATCCCAAACAACTTAACTCGATCTCGACGATCGAGCGCAGCGGCGAGCATTTATTATCGGTAATTAACGATATTCTCGATGTCTCCAAAATTGCTGCGGGCAAACTCGAACTGAATATCGCTGAGGTTGCTCTAGCCGAATTATGTCGATCGAGTCTGACTTTAGTCAAACAACAGGCGATTAAAAAGCAGATTCAGATCGATACCGATCTCCCCACAAATCTAGATCTCATCGCGGTTGACGAACGGCGGATGCGTCAAGTTTTAATCAACTTACTCAATAATGCTGTCAAATTTACGCATCAAGGGGGGCTAATCAAGCTTTCGGTCTGGGCCGAACCCCTCGCTCCCATGAGTGCTGCCGAGCGTTCCCAAGATTATTGTCTGTGTTTTGCCGTCAGCGACACGGGGATTGGCATCAGCGATGTCGATCGAGCCAAGCTGTTTCAACCCTTTATCCAGATCGATAGCCGTCTGGCTCGCAAATATCAAGGGACTGGATTGGGACTTGTGCTCGTCAAACAAATTACCGAATTACACGGCGGTCAAATTACTGTCGATAGCCAAGTAAATCGCGGTAGTTGCTTTACAGTCATGCTGCCCCAAACTTACAGTCCATCTAACGCGGTAAATCTAGATAGCAGGCAGCGTTCGGCGTTAGCTGCGGTCGATCGTCCGCACTTACACGTCTGGACGGCTCCACAGATCTTGCTAATTGAAGATGATCGAGTCACGATCGATACCTTCTCTAGCTATCTAATGGCTATCGGCTATCGCGTCATGGTGGCTCAAACCGGAGCGCAGGCGATGTCCATTCTGGAGGGCTGTTGCGCCACTGCGTCAATCGCACACAGCCCTCGTCCCGCCCTGATTTTGATGAATATTCACATGCCTGGACTCGATAGCATCGCTACCATCGAGTGGATTCGCCAACATTCCCCCCAAGTTCACATCCCGATTATCGCCCTCACCACCCTCTCCACGATCGGCGAACGCGAAAAATGCTCGAACTACGATGCCGATAAATACCTCACTAAGCCAGTCAAACTGCGCGAACTCCACCAGCATATTCAGGAGTGCTTGGACCTTAATTAGGGAGGGGAGGGGGGGACGCAAGCGTTTGCCTAAAGCCTAAAGCCTAAAGCCTAAAGCCTAAAGCCTAAAGCCTAAAGCCTAAAGCCTAAAGCCTAGATCCCGCTCACATCGATCGGCGCACAATTTGGGTATACTTAATATGTAGTGTTAAATCGATTACTGGATTTAACCAGCTTGCATGACACTCATCGATCGCCAAATCTAGCACAGAGATACGAATTTAATAATTACTAATTATGATTTCTAATTCTGGAGGCTCAGCTTTCCAATTCAAAGCGATCGAATTAATTTATACGAACCATAAATAATCAAGTAGAATCTGCTATTGTCATACATCATATCGATCGGCATAGCTCGCTCCGATCTAACTATAAATTTAAACTTTCAAAAATCTACCGTAAGTAAAAGTAATAGCTTGAATTTTTGCTCATGAATTGTCAGGATGAATATGAATTTATAGAAGCAGCGCAAGCAAAAACTTTGGAAGAATATGCGATCGAGATCGATCGAATAGAACGAGCGATTCTAGCAGCTCAATCCGCTCACTCTCCCGAAGCAGAAGCGATCGCCAACGAACGCGCCAGTAATTTTTATGCAGCGTGGGGTAAAGAGAAAATCGCCGCAGTATATTTGCAAGATGCTTACGATTGCTACGTTCGAGCCGGAGTTACCACAAAAATAACCGAACTCGAACAATGTTATCCACAATTATTGCAATCTATCCAAAGCCCATCTATTGCGGCAACTAACTACTTCACCGACGAGTTTATTGCCACCCTCAGCCATGAATTTCGCAACCCCCTCAATGGCATTTTGGGCATGTCAGAAGCATTATTAGAAGAAGTCTTCGGTGTCATGAACGAACGACAACTTAATGCCGTCACGACGATCGATCGCAGTGGCGGGTATTTGCTCGCACTTGTGAATAACATGACAGATCTGTCTCAAATTCAAGTCGGTAAACTAGAACTAGAGCTGACGCAGGTTTCGGTGGTAGAACTCTGTCAGTTTAGTGCCAGCTTTGTCAAACACCATGCCATCCAAAAACAGATCCAACTAGATACACACATCCCTACCGATGCTGGCATGATTCGCGTCGATCTTCAGCGGATGCGCCAAGTATTAATTAACTTACTCGATCGAGCGATCGATGCCACCCCCATTGGCGGTCAGGTGAAACTAACAGTGACTCGCCAGCCAGAAGGGACGATAGCGGGTGCCAAATCATCCATTCATTTTGCTGTGAGCGACACTAGTAAAGAGATTCCTGTTGCTAGCGAAGATGAATTATTTCAACCGATCCTTCCGAGCCTCCCCATGCAAGGCTACACCAACGATAGCCACCATGTCGGCTTAGGCTTAATGCTCGTCAATCCGATCGTCGAATTGCATGGCGGTACGCTCACTTGTCAAAGTATTATCGGTCAGGGTACCCATATTGCCGTATCACTGCCACATACCTGTCTGGTTTTTGAGCCTCAAAGCGAGCCTAGCCGCTCGCCTGACTATCTCGGTACTATTTCCGAAACTATCGTCGAGGAAGCAATCGAACCACCACTGATTCTCATCGTCGAAGATAACGAACTAAATATCAATACGATTTCTAGCTACCTCACCGTCAAAGGCTATCGTCCGATTGTCGCTCAAGATGGCGAATCAGCACTAAAACTCGCCCAAAAACACTGTCCCGATCTCATTTTGATGGATATTCAAATGCCTGGAATGGACGGCTTAGAGGCAATCTCTCGCATTCGCGAACATCCCCAACTAACAAGCATTCCCATCGTCGCGCTCACAGCTCTAGCCATGGAAGGAGATCGCGACAAATGCTTGAGTGCAGGTGCCAATGACTATCTCACCAAACCAGTTAAGCTCAAACAACTCAATCAAACTATTCAGCAGTGGTTGGGGTAGGGGATTGGGGATTGGAGAGCCAATTCATCCAACGAGTAGGGTGGGCGGTGCCCACCATCTAGGTTACAGACGATATAAGTACAAAAAAAGACACTTGGCTACTTAGAAATCGGATAAAATCTAGATAAATTGTAGCGATCGCTATATTTATGGAAGAAAAAACTTGCATTCTGATTTGTCAAAATCGTACCTGTAAAAAACAAGGCGCAGCAGATATATTGACAGCATTTCGCACGCTTAATATTTCAGAAATTAATTACGAAGGTTGCGGTTGTCTGGGTAATTGTGGCAATGGGCCAATGGTATTAGTATTACCAGCCAGAATATGGTATTATCACGTTCGACCTCAAGATGTATCGAAAATTATCACAGCCAGCACCGAGAAGTGCGAATCTACCTAAAATACATGAACACAATCTTACATATTACCCAGCGCGATCTATGGACAAAAGCCAAAAATTTGGGTAGTTATAACAGCGATACATTAGCAACTGAAGGATTCATTCATTGTTCGACTCTGGCTCAAGTTGTCGGTTCTGCAAATCGATTTTTTAAGGGTCTTAAAGATTTAGTAATTCTGGTAATTGATGTCGATCGAGTTACGCCAGAAATTCGCTACGAAGGCGCAGATCCAAACAATTTATTCCCACACATCTACGGCGAATTAAATATCGATGCAGTAATTAGAGTTGTCGATCTCGAATCTGATGCAGATGGTTTATTTATATTGCCAAAAGAGTTAGATAATTGATAATTAATAATTGATAATTAATAATTGAAACTACTTTATTATCCCTAAAGCCTAAAGCCTAAAGCCTAAAGCCTAAAGCCTAACACCTACCCCCTACCCCCTACCCCCTACCCTCTACCCTCTAAAATGCAGATTGCTACTTGGAATGTCAACTCGATTCGGACGCGGCTAGATATTGTTACTAATTGGTTGCAACAAAATCCGGTTGATGTTCTTTGCATTCAAGAAAGTAAAGCCACCGACGAACAATTTCCGATCGCGGCGATCGCCGCTTGTGGATATCATGCTTATATCTCTGGGCAGAAATCATATAATGGTGTCGCCATGTTTGGCAAACAGCCGCTAACAGATGTCAGTATTGGTTTTGGCGGCGTTTTATCACCAGAATTAGTTGGCGATTTGGACGAGCAAAAGCGAGTAATTGCTGGTACTCTCGATGGCGTGCGGATCGTCAATCTTTACGTCCCGAATGGGAATACGATCGACAGCGATAAATACGTCTATAAGCTGCGGTGGTTGGAGTTGTTGGGTGAGTATTTAAAAACCATTATTGCATCCGGTCAGCAGTCAATTTGCGTCTGTGGCGACTTTAATATTGCACTCGAAGATATCGATATTCATAGCAAAACTGTCTCGTTAGATCGAGTGATGGCAACTTCCGCCGAAAGAGACTTATTACGCAAATCTGTACTAGATTTAGGCTTTCAAGATAGCTTCCGTAAATTTACAACTACTGGCGGACATTTTAGTTGGTGGGACTATCGCCAACAGGGGTTTGAACGCAATCGCGGTTGGCGTATCGACCATCTTTATCTGACACCAGATTTATTCGATCGGGCTATTAGTTGTTCGATCGATATCGAGCCGCGTAAGCTAGTCCAACCCAGCGATCACGCACCTGTAATTGTCGAACTTTAATCGATCGGGCATCGTGCTCGCCACAGCTAATCTACTAGCACAAGCAACGATTACATTAATAGCACTTTACCGATTTTGCTTAGTTGCTAAACCGCTGTTGAAATGCTGTGAGTGTGTCTACATTGCTTTTAGAAGTATAAATCGCAAACACGACTCGATCGAAACAACCCAAAAAGCGTGGATCACTCAGCCATTGTCCGAACGCATCGGCTACCATGCTAGGATCGTTGCCAAATACCCCACAACCCCAAGCTCCGAGCAATAACGATCGATGTCCATTATCGCGGGCGATCGCCAGCACGATTCCCGCACGTCGCCTGAGTGTTGCCACAATTTCGTCACCACAAGTAGGATCGCGCCGCAAAGCTTGCCCCGCGTTGGGTGCGGGTGCGGTAATTACCGATGCCAGAAAAATATCATCGATTAACTCCCGATTGCGGATGCGAATCCAGGGTACGTTGGGCGAATAGATGACATTATCCGTATACAGTAGCGATTCACCCTGTCGATTGGCATCATAGTAGGCGGGTTGAGTCAGCAGACAGGGATAGATGCCCGAACAACGCGCCAAATCTTCTTCCTGAGCTTTGGCACCGTTAATGAAGCCACCGCCCGGATTCCGCGCTGAGGCGAAGCTCAACAGTACCAAATCGTGACATCCTTCGGATTGTACGAGTCGCTGGGCGGCAACTTGAGTTGTTTCACTGGTGACTTCGATCGTGGGTTGTCGATCGAATGTACCAGCCGCTGGTTGTGCTAGTAATGCCGATGACTGTTGTGGTGGATATAAAACCGTTTTCTTAACTGCCATCTGTTGTGCCGCCATAAATTCAACAGTTTTTCCGACACTATTAATATATTTCCCGGCTTTAAGGATACTTAGTGTTTCTTGAGCAGTATTTTTGAGCGACATAATTTGATTCGTTTGCTTGGAACGAGAAAACCCAACAGTAGCAATATCTAAATATATGCAAAAATATCTAAAATCTAGTGAAATAATCGATTGGCAACATCCAGACATTTTAGCACTAGCCCATCAAATTGCCTCCACACATCAAACCACCCCAGAGATTGCCAAAGCTTGTTTTGAATGGGTGCGCGATGAAATTCATCACAGTCACGACTACCAGATGAACCCCGTCACCTGTCGCGCCTCCGACGTCCTCAAATATAGAACGGGATATTGCTTTGCCAAAAGTCATCTCCTTGCGGCATTACTCCGCGCCAATAATATTCCGGCTGGCTTGTGCTATCAAAGATTGAGTATTGACGATCTAGGCGCACCTTATACTTTACACGGTTTAAATGCTATTTGCTTACCACAAATTGGTTGGTATCGCGTCGATTCGCGTGGCAATCGCGAGGGGGTTAATGCTCGATTTACTCCACCACAAGAGCAACTAGCTTATGAGATTAGACTGCCGCAAGAAGCTGATTTTGGTAATATTTTTTCAGAACCGCTACCAATAGTTATCGAAGTTCTTCAGACCTCGCGATCGTGGGATGAAGTTTTACATTCTTTGCCAGATGTATCTCTAGAAATATGGCAGCAACATCAACTAATTTTACAAATAGCAGACTATAATATTCGCACTTTAACTAACCAAGATGAGTCAATTTTGTGGACGATGCTGATGTATGCCGCACACGAATCATCGGTAGATACCGTGCGTGAAAATCCCGCTCTCGATCGATATGTCAAAGATTGGGGTAAAAGTGGCGATTTTGGATTGGTAGCGATCGATAATACACACGCGCTAGGTGCTGCTTGGTTGCGATTATTTCCTAGCAACAATCGCGGATTTGGTTATGTCGATGAGGGGATTCCAGAATTAGCAATAGCTGTATTGCCCGAACATCGAGGCAAAGGAATTGGTACTAAATTATTAATACAAACGATCGAATTAGCCAGCAGTCTCTATCCTGCGATTTCTTTGAGCGTTCGAGCCAATAACCCAGTTATTAATTTATACCAGCGTGCGGGTTTTGTGAAAGTCGATGGTAGCGAAATTCTCAATCGCACTGGTATATCGTCATTCAATATGATTTATCGCTACGACTAACAGCGCAACTTTGCGTCATAGGTATCGCTTCGAGGGTAAAAAATCGGTAAACCTCGATCGCTGCTATGTGAAGACTGTTACCAAAGATCCTACTACCACGCCCTATTCCTGCTAAAATCGATCGTAAATACAGCAGTAACTTGAGTGCAAATGCGTATCCTGGCTCTTGTCCCTGGTGGAATTGGCGACCAAATCCTTTTCTTCCCCACAATCGATAATCTCAAAGGACGTTACCCAGACGCAGAAATTGATGTCGTCGTCGAACCTCGATCGACTTCCGCATACCGTGTTTCCAAGTCTGTCCATAAAGTTATTCCCTTCGATTTCAAAGATGTTAATGGCCCCGCTGACTGGGGCAATCTTTTGGGTATCATCCGCGATAGCGAGTACGATGTCGCCATGTCTTTGGGGCGACGGTTTGGTGTCGGCTTGCTCCTGTGGTTGACAGGCATTCCCGTCCGTATTGGTTTTGATGTTGGTGCGAGTAAATTATTTCTTTCCAATCCAGTCTCGCTAAATCTCAACCAATATGCGGCGCAGATGTTTCACGATCTGGTTAGAGGTTTGAATATAACCGACCCTTGTCCGGCTGTGGGCATCAATGTTCCTAAAGCGGATATCGACTGGGCAGAAGCCGAACAGCAACGACTGGGGATAAAAGAGAGTGGTTACGTGCTGATTCATGGGGGCGAAAATAAGCCGGATCGCACTCTGGGTGTAGATCGCATTTATCCCGTCAAACAGTGGCAACAGATTGTCAAAGACTTGCAAACTCGGCAACCCAATATCCCCGTCGCAGTTATCGAAGGCCCCGATGATGGCGAGTTTATCGAAGCACTATTAACACTTTGTCCGGCTCTAAAAGTAATTAGCCCCCCAGATATCGGCAAACTCGCAGCCACGATCGCAGGTGCCAATCTGATGTTATGTACCAATAGCGGCCCGATGCACCTAGCCGTAGCCGTTGGTACGTATACGATCGCCCTATTTGGCCCATCCGACCCAGCCAAATTATTACCCGAAAATGGTCGATCGATCGCGATCAAATCCCGCACAGGAAAGCTCGCCGATATTCCGCCATCAGATATTCTGGAGAAGATTTGGAAGGGATAGGTTTGAGTTGAAATGTCAGGGTTAAGTCTTGGTGACGATCGTTTATTAAATCGATAACACTATTTTTTTGGGAAGAGATAAAAATAGATGGTGGGCACTGCCCACCATCTATTTTTAGAGCAGGGCACTACTCACTATCTGCTTGACTACATCGATCGCAATATCCGCGCACGGTAATTTCGTATGTCTGCGCCTTAAGACCCGCTCGGAGTCGATCGAATTTTACTACAGGCAGCTCATCCCAGCCGATATCCTCGATCGTGCCACATTGTTGACAGTGGAAATGATGGTGCGGTCCGACGATCGCATCGTAGCGCGATACGCCAGCTTCGAGCAATACTTCGCGGATCAATCCTGCCGCGCGCAAAGCTTGCAAGGAGCTATAAATCGTCGCTTGCGAAGAGACAGGGCAATATTGATTTAAATCCACCAGCAGTTGTTCGACTGTGGGATGATCGTTACGTGAGAGGAGATTGGCATACACGGCGAATCGTTGCGGTGTGACCCGCAAGCCTTTAGCTTTGAGTGTTTGGACGATCGCGTCTGTTGATTGGCTCATTGCGGGGGAACTAGGGACTAGAAACTAGTGGCTAGTAGAGAGGTACTGTTACCACCAATTATAATCCCGAATTTCCCAGAACGCTCGTTAAATTTTAAATATTCTTAATTAAGTTTAATTATGACTCTTGACTTATTCCTAAATTAGAATTATTCTGAGATATGTGAGCTTAGATCGCTCGGTGGCCAGTTGTCGCGAACGACTTTGCGCTGAAAATATTTAATTAAATTTAGGAGTAAATCATGGCTGTAGTCAATCAACAAGTGCCCAACGTTGTATTTAAGACTCGCGTGCGCGACGAGTCGGTCGAAGGGCCAAACCCCTACAAATGGCAGGACACGACTACACAAGATATCTTCGCAGGTAAAAGAGTAGTTGTCTTCTCCCTCCCTGGTGCCTTTACCCCTACCTGCTCTACTAGCCACCTCCCTGGTTACGATGCCGCATACGACGAAATCAAATCATTGGGTATTGACGAAATCTACTGTGTATCCGTCAATGATGCTTTTGTGATGTTCCAATGGGGTAAAAACATGGAAGTGAAAAACGTCAAGCTATTACCCGACGGGAATGGTGAATTCAGCCGTAAAATCGGGATGTTGGTCGAAAAATCCAACTTGGGTTTTGGAATGCGGTCTTGGCGTTACTCGATGGTCGTCAATGACGGCAAAGTCGAGCAAGCATTCATCGAACCTGGTTACAGTGACAACTGTGAAACCGATCCTTTTGAAGTTTCCGATGTCAATACGATGCTAAATTATTTGAAAAGCGTCAAAGGTTAGTTACTGGGGGTTGGTTGAGACTAACCAACCTCTATTTAAACCAGTCATGCAGCAATAAGTTTATCCCATCCCAGTTTCCTCTTCTAGACTCTAAGAACGAGGTAAATTGGTGATGGGTAATCCCATCGGATTTACTATCAGTCTCAACTAGCCAGTAAGCGTTAAATTAAATAATAGCTATCGAATATCTCGATCTTGAGTCAACCTGGATCGATTACACCACAGATTCGCTACATTTCCAAATTTTGGGCAAGAAGGACATACAAGACATGAGTTATGATTTTGACCTATTCGTAATTGGTGGCGGCTCTGGCGGGATTGCTACAGCACGTCGTGCAGCAGAATATGGTGCCAAGGTAGGTGTTGCTGAGTATAGTAAGCTCGGTGGTACCTGCGTCAATCGTGGCTGTATTCCCAAGAAGCTGATGGTGTACGCTTCGCACTTTCCAGAATTATTCACCGATGCCGAAGGTTATGGTTGGAGTGCAGTTAACAGTCAGCTAGACTGGCCGAAAATGATTGCCTCGATCGATAATGAGTTACTCCGGCTCAATGGGATTTATCAAACGATGCTGGATAAATCCAAAGTAGAAGTTATTCCCGCACGCGCGAAGTTTATCGACAATCATACGCTGCAAGTAGGCGAGCGCACCGTTACCGCCGATAAGATTTTGATTGCTGTTGGCGGATATCCGTTTCGTCCAGAAATTCCAGGGATCGAACACGCGCTGATCTCCGACGAGATGTTTTATTTACCCACCCAACCCAAGAAAATCGTGATTCTGGGTGCTGGTTATATCGGCTGTGAGTTTGCTTGCATTATGAACGGATTGGGTACCGAAGTTACCCAGATTATTCGCCCCGAGCTGATTTTACGGAGTTTCGATAGCGACATTCGATCGGCAGTCCAAGAAGGCATGATCCGTCATGGCGTGAATATTATCAATAACGCCCAAGATCTATCGATCGAAAAAACCGATAATGGCGTGAGCGTCACTGTTATCACCAAAGATGGCAAACAGACAGTTTTAGCCGATGCCATCAGTTTAGCTGCTTTAGGACGCAAGCCGAATACCGCTAACTTAGGGCTAGAAAATGTCAACGTCAAAACCCATGAAGGAGCAATCTTGGTCGATGCAAGCAGCCAGACGAATGTAGAAAATATCTACGCCGTGGGCGACTGTACCGATGAGATCCAGCTTACACCCGTAGCTGTCAACGAAGGTCGTGCATTTGCCGATACGGTATTTGGCAACAAACCCCGCGTCATGAACTATGCCGATATTCCGACAGCCGTATTCACCACTCCCGAAGCAGCCACCGTCGGTTTAACCGAAGAAGAAGCGCGAGAAATGCACGGCGATAACATCAAAATCTACCGGAGTAATTTCCGTCCGATGTACTATGTCCTACCAAATAAACAGGATCGCACCCTGATGAAACTGGTAGTAGATAGCAAAACCGATCGCATTCTCGGCGCACACATGGTTGGCGATCACGCCGCAGAAATCATTCAAGGCGTAGCTATCGCCGTCAAAATGGGCGCGAAGAAAGCCGATTTTGATGCCACCGTAGGCATCCACCCCAGCTCCGCTGAAGAATTTGTCACCATGCGCTAGGTAGCCCATTTCTAGAGAGCAGTGCCTCATCCTTGCTTTCTAGAAACCAAGCAACTCAAAGAGAATCGATCGGTTAAACTAAATTCGGGATCGGCTGCTGGGATGTTGCAGGAGCTAAGGATGATTTTTCATCATTATAAATATAGATTTTATATCCAAAACTAATGTTATCTATCAAAAGGTAGACACTCGATCGCGTAGTGGCTTGATAACATAATAGCAGCTCAAAAGTAACATAAATAGAGCTAAATATTAGCGAGGACAATCTCATGATCGAACGTGGTTCTAAAGTTCGGATACTCAGACAGGAATCTTACTGGTATCGCGAAGAAGGTATCGTGGCTGCCATGGACAAAAGTGGAATTAAATATCCAGTAATCGTCCGGTTTGAAAAAGTTAACTATGCAGGCGTCAACACCAATAACTTTGGATTGCACGAGCTACAAGAAACCGCCGCACCCAGCAAAAAAACTCTCTCAACTGCTGCATCTGGCGGCAAACAAACCACGATCGAGCCAGCCACCCGCCGCACTGGTTCTGGTAACATGAAAGGAAATGTCAGCCCCGGAGCCGAACCAGAAGCACCATCCGTAGACGATCCCTACGTTGAAGGTTCGCCCAACCAAGGCACAGAAGCGCGCTAATAATATTATTAAAATTTTGAAAATAGGTAGGGGAAATCGTGTGATTTCCCCTACCTATTTTTGCACGTCTCTACCTAAAGATAGATTTGATAGTCTGTCTTTAGAAGCTGTGAGTTATGAGAGCAAATTAGATATGATAACCCTGTAGTAAAGATGAATTTTGCGAACAATGGTTAACATAATTAAAGCACTAAAAAAAACAGTACTGTCTATTAAATTTAAGTCATTTATCAAAATGACACTAAGTTTATTCGCAGTCATGCTATTAATTACTACTACTGCCTGCGGCGGTAATCCCACAACTGAGGGCGAAAAAATGACCTCTGGTAGTGGCGTTCGTCCCAACCCAGCTAACCCAGGCCCAGGTAAAGTTACCGAACTATATAAGACGATCGAAAAGCCTGAAGGCGGCATGAATAACTATAGCGATGTCGATCCCCGCATGGATACATCCGAAGCTGCTGCCAAAGCCGAACGTAATATCAAGCAATCTGACGAACTGCAAAAGAACGTTACTAATCCCTTCAAACAACTTGGCAAACAATTAGACGGTCGCGGTATTCCCGAAAGAGTAGCCGATGGTGCTAAAGGTGTCACCCGTTCTGCCAAAGAAACCGCAGAAGACGTCGCCAAGGGTACCGAAAGAGGATACAACAATCTTAAAGGCAATACTAAAACATTTGCAGACGACCTCAGTTCCGGTGTAGATGAGCTGAAGCAAAACGCTAAAAATACAGGTAAAGATATCAAAGAGTCGGCCAACGATCTCAAAGATACCATTCGGAAAGCGAGCTAATCAACTGAATATTTCATCAAAAAACATGATTATTCAATCTGTTGATGTTAGCGATTTCCACACATCTTTAACTAGCGTCCCACCGCTAGCTAAATGTGAGGTTAGCGTCATCATCCCAGTCAAAGACGAAGCACAAACACTTCGAGAAACACTCTTAGCACTCGCTCACCAGACCGATACCCAGGGCAAACCTTTAGATCCAAACCGTTACGAGCTGATTATTTTAGCGAATAACTGTGCTGATGATTCAGCAGCGATCGCCCGGAAGTTTGCCCTAGAACATCCTCAGCTACCCATCCATGTCGCCGAGATGACATTGCCACCAGAGCACGCCTATATTGGCTATGTGCGCAAACTGTTGATGGATGAAGCGTATCGCCGTTTGATGAGTTTAGGGCGTCAGCGTGGCATTATTGCCTCCACTGATGGCGATAGTAGGGTCGCTCCAACGTGGATTGCCGCCACCATCGACGAGATTAATGCGGGTGTAGATGCTGTTGGCGGTCGCATTCTCACCGATCGCCGTAGCCGTCACAACCTCTCACGACAAGCTCGGACTTACTTTTTGCAAGAAGTCGGCTATCGATCGCTAGTGGCGCAGATGGAGTATCATCTCGATCCTGACCCCTACGATCCCTTGCCGCGACATTACCAACATTATGGTGCGAGTCTGGCTGTTACCGCCGAAATGTATGCCAAAGCTGGCGGTATTCCTCCGGTACGCACGCCGGAAGATGAAGCCTTTTATCAGTCCCTGCTCCGCGTCAACGCTCGGTTTAGGCACAGTCCTCGCGTGCAGGTAATTACCTCTGCTAGAGCATCCGGACGATCGCCAGTCGGATTAGCCAACCAGTTGAGCAAATGGACTCAAATGTCCGTCGATACCTCATTTAAAGTCGAACCAGCAGAGGCGATCGCCTCCCGCTTTGGCTCGCGTCGCAAGTTACGCTCCATGTGGCATAAACTCTTGGATGGATATCAGGTTTCGGTTAAAGAATTAGAGCCGATTGCTAGCAAATTGGGCGTTTGTGCTGACTGGTTGCGGACAGAACTCGATCGATCGCAAACATTTGGCAGATTATTCGAGCAAGTCACCCAGTATCAACATCAAAATGCACCGATGCACTGGCAACCGATCGATATTAAGACCGCAATTACCGAACTTCGCCAACGACTGGCACTCCTCAAAGATCGTGCTGTCGGCTAATTTTCACACCCACTCTGTCCTTTATTCCTAACTGACAATGTTTCTTCAAAATAAAAGCTCTGATACCATGGTCGAAATCAAAGATCTGGAAACTCTGTTCAATCCACTCAAAAATGAAGTCGAGGGCAGAATTCAAGAAGGTCAAGAAGAACAAGATCCTACACCCTTCCCCAAGCAGGATCTCATATTTGCATCGGGTGAAGAGTTACCACGTTGCTGGATCGACCCCGACTATCGAACTTCTAACTCAGCCAACTAGAGCGATCCATACATTCGATCGACGGAAACTACCGAGCGGCTGCGGACGAAGATCCGACGATTGCAATCGTCGGATCTTCGTCCGCTCTAGTTTGAGCTAAAAATTTAAAGTATGACTTGTAAAGATGAGGAACTTGTGAGCAAACAAGCTAAACCCTTCAAAATCGGCCAATTTGCTTATCTATCACATCGTTTCTGTATTGTTTTTGACAGAACTTTCACCAACATCCCAACCTGTATTTTCTAAAACCACCCGATAACCATCTGGATCTTCAAAAGTGACTCCATTTTTGTCCCAGTAAGGATTGTAAGACTTTACGGGCGCGTACCCGCTCTCTTGGAATCGATCGATCGCCTGTTGCCACTCTTGCGGATCTGGAATATAGAATACAAGCAGGTTATCTAGTGTGGGAGCGCGACCCACCACATGCCCCTGTTGGTGAACAAACTCCAGGTGATAAGCCAATCCTGGCAACCCCACCATCACACCATCAAATCCCTGATGATTTTCAAATCGATCGAGAATTTGCAATCCTAGACTATGGGTGTAAAATTTGACAACTTCATTTAGTCGATCGGTCGGTCGAGCGATCCGAATAATCTTGCCGACAAGCATCATAACTCCTCCAAAATTATCTAGATGGGGCGATCGCGTATTTAATTTTTTTCGATCGTGAAGCAGTCATCGATAGTTTAAATTTCTCTAAATTGGCTCAGATTCTCTTGCGGGCAGCGAGTTTGTTTCTCGTTTACTCACTGTTGTATCTTCTCTGAATCTGCAAGAGCGTAATATGCTTGATTTTCTGGTTGAATCTATCTCTGCCACTCGTTCTGGGGCAATTCCACCTTCTCTTCGCCGTTAGCCCTCGGAACTTCTACCGACGAAACCCCAGATAATACAAGAACGTGCCGATATTTTCGCTTTGATGATGTGGCAATTTGGACTAGAGAACTATCAACCTCGATCGATTTAAGTGGACATAATTGGCTACGATCGAACCTGCGGAATGTGGGAGGCAAAAGTACGATTTAAATTGGTGTTTACTGATGAGGTGTCATCAAACTAGCTGCTAGGATTGTCACAGAAAAGCACATTGACAAAAATGTCAACCCTGTTAAGATCGCGATAGTTTTTTTATTGCTTTTGAGGACTTTTTGTAATTGCTCGATCGCTCGATCGTGTTCGGCAAGTACATTAGTCTGCCGTCTACACGCATCTGATAGTTTTTCGAGTAAATCGATACATCTTTCGGTGCGGGATTCTGTACCTTCATCTAACTTTGATACGGCTTGATGAACGAGCGAGATCATCTCGATTAGTTCATCCCGAATCGGGTTAGAGCTAAACCTGCGATTTTTCTCGCTCGATATCTCGTAGTCGGGATCTTTTTGACTCGATTGTAAGTATTCTCTGAGTTTCTCTGCTGATATTTTAAACTCGTCTTCTGGTGAATTGTCTTCCATGTTGATTTTATAGAACTAACGCTTGTCACCGAACATAATCCCTGCCGTCATCTGCCCATCGAGTGAAATCTATTTATCAATAATTGTACCTACTTATCTCGGTTCATTGCGATCGAAGTCAGGAATGTTTGGCTCGATCTCTCCCAACCCAAATCCTCAGCCAATCTTACCGATCTTTGCTAAGTTTTAACATTCGCCCAACGGCTCGCATCACCTATATCAAGCATCTATAAATTAGTTAATTGGACATAATCGGACATAATTGGCTACGATCGGTTCATTAATCGGACAAGGTAGTCACTCTAATGACAAATATTGACATTCCGATCGGGCAAGAACTCGTGTTACTCATTGCCGAAATTGACGAGTTTAAAGGCAAATGGCGGGCACTCAATACCTTAGCACCAGATAGATTGGCAGCACTCCGAAAGATTGCCACGATCGAGAGTGTCGGTTCTTCCACGCGGATTGAAGGAGCTAGACTGACCGATCGACAAGTACAAGCATTGCTAGCAAATGTGGGCAAACAAAGCTTCACATCCCGCGACGAGCAGGAGGTAGCGGGCTATGCCGCAGTTATGGATGCGATTTTTGTAAGCTGGGAATCGATCCCATTTTCAGAAAATTACATCAAACAGTTTCACAAGATGCTACTGAAATATAGTCCTAAAGACGAGCGACATCGGGGCAAATATAAGAAGTTTGAGAATAGCGTGCAAGCTTTCGACGTCGATGGAAACAGTTTAGGGATTGTATTTGAAACTACCTCCCCGTTCTATACTCCCCGCCAGATGTCTGAAATTGTCACCCAGACAGCAGATCGCCTGATTTCACCCACGATTCATCCGCTGCTGACAATCGGGATTTTTGTGGTTACCTTTCTGGCAATCCATCCATTTCAGGATGGAAATGGTCGTTTGTCCCGAATTTTGACGACACTGTTGCTGTTGAAAGCTGGATATAGCTATGTGCCATATTCTTCGCTCGAAAGCATTATCGAAGAGAGTAAAGAGGGCTATTATCTCGCTCTACGCCAGACTCAAGGTACTATCGGCTCGGATCGATCGCCTAACTGGGAACCTTGGTTACTGTTCTTCTTTCGTGTTCTGCAACGCCAGAAGAACAGACTCCAAACTAAACTGGACAACGAAAGAATCATGGCTTCAACCTTGCCATTGCTATCGGTACGCATCCTCGAATTAGCCAAGGAGCATGGCAGAGTAACGACTCAATCGATCGAACAAGCAACAGGCGAAAGTCGCAGCACGATTAAGGCACGGCTCAAACAACTGACTCTCGATCGATTATTAATTCGTTATGGCAATGGCAGATCTACTTGGTACGGACTTAGTTAAGCGATCGAAAGGTAAAGGAAAAATGCTAAAGGGGAATCCATCGAATTTTGGATATTACGACTGCTGTCTTAATTTTTCATGTAAATTAAAAATTTCGTTTGTAATTTTGATAGCTGTCTGATTGTGACTTGCCAAGCACAATGCATACAATGCTGAATTTGTAGAGTTTCGCATCAGAACAGGTCTGCTTACATGTGGAAAGAGAGATCTTAGTTGAGCTGTGTAAAGACTTGCCAACCATTCAGCCGGAATCGTCTCACGACTCAGCGAAGACTCTTCCTGATTTCCAAACAAATTTAATTGAGTTACAGGAGATTCTTTGTAGATTTGATTAATCCAATCTGTACTGCCCATCACCTTGTTTAATTGCTCTATCACTTCTGGGCTTGGGCTTCGATCTCTGGGTAGAAGGCGAGTAACGCCCATTACAGAGAAATTCACAAAAATATCACATGTTCTGGTATTGGCTAGTTCTTGAACCGTTTCCCAATCAACCTGCAACCCATAAGGATCTAAAAATACAAATGCTCTCTTTTTTGACGAGTAAGGAAGTTGAGGAATAATATCGTTCCTCAAAACCTCGTTACAGTTTCCCTGGCATATATCGATCTTGCAATCTGGAAACTCTTCACGGAGCTTTTCTACACGCTCTATACGCCGAGATGACAAATCCACAAACCAGTACCCATCAAACTTCGGTTCTGTTTGTAAGGCACGCAGGGGTGAACCTTCGATATATCTCTCATCATCTTTTGCTCTAGGATTAACAGAGCCAGCAAAGGCGTCAATGTAATAGTAAGCTCTAAGCCAATCTTTTTTTTGCTCATTCATGATGACTGAATAAGCTTTCAGGTATTTAGTCAGTAAATTTAGTTTGTCCTCAGACCATCGCCCAATAATATCTTCACCTTCGCTACCAAATCGATTCATTTTTGGACTCTTGTAATATTTATTTAGCAGAAACAGAAATTATCTGTCTGTTTTCTAACAGATCTGGCTTTTTGTGCCGAGATATTTTCTGGTTTTGCCACTTATTAATATGTTCATCCCACATCGGAGGCATCTCATCCCAAATACGATCGTCAAGCAGCCTACCACCAGATTTAGAATGTGTTCCTCCCCATTGTTTAAAGAAAAAGGCAACATCAGTTTCCCGTGTTTGATTCAATATTTCTCTAACCCATTCAGGTTTCATTGGACGATGTTGATATCCAGACTCGCCACCAACAATTACCCAATCTATTCCTTTCAAATCAAGGCTTAACGATCCCAACAGCGGCTCACACGATAAAAAACGTACTTTTGAGGGCACTTGGCGTAAAGCATCAATTCTATGACTATATTGCTGACTTTCTACAGACACACCCATCCAAATATTTTCAGCCCAATCCAGCTTAGGTGCTAACTCAGCCAACCGCTCGTCACGCTTAGTTAAAACTTGATATATATGCCAAGGAGTTTCTCGCATAACAGCGAAGACTGCCTGCAAATATGCCAAAGGTACCTCTTCATGAAAAAGATCGCTCATGGAATTGACAAAGATTCGACTGGGCGTGCGCCACTTTCTCGGTTGCTCCAATCGCTCTTGATGTAATGTTAATTTGAAACCCTGGGGAAAACTTCGCGGAAATCGTGTTGTCAACGCTTCCGCATAACAATATCGACAACCAGGACTCACCTTATTGCATCCAGTCGTCGGGTTCCAAGTTTTATCAGTCCATTCAATACCAGTATTTGTGCTTGACATTTTGCTAGTATACACCTCAATCGGACTGCACCGAAACCTATATTATAGTACAAAATACCCATAAGCTTTATGACTTGACACAGTTCTTCGCAAGTGGGTACTGCAAATTAGAGCGGACGCAAAGCAGATGAAGTCGATCGATCGCCTCATACTCGATGTGGCTAAACAACCGATACCTTGATGACATGCATAACACAATGACACCACCCGATCTGATTATTTCTACGGCAAACCTCACTAAATCCTACGGCAAACGGCAGATTGTCAGTAACCTGAATTTAGCAGTACCCAGAGGTTCTATTTGTGGTTTTCTTGGCTCTAATGGGGCGGGCAAAAGTACCACCATTAAGCTCTTGCTGGGGCTGGTACAGCCGACGAGCGGTGTCGGGACTGTTTTTGGTAAAAATATCGTTACCGATAGCCTAGCAATTCGCGATCGAGTGGGTTTCTTGGCTCAATCGCCGAGTTTTTATGGCTATTTGACAGCCAGAGAAACGCTCCAATTTGTGGCTTCGTTCTTCTTTACTGGCTCCAAAACGGCAATCGCGGCACGAATTGGGGAATTAATTGAATTGGTGGGTTTGAGCGGCAAAGCCAATCGCCCCGTGAAGGGTTTTTCTGGGGGCGAAAAGCAAAGATTGGGAATTGCCCAAGCGGCGATTAACGATCCAGAATTAATTATTCTCGACGAGCCAGCCTCCGCACTCGATCCGTTGGGGCGGCGGGATGTATTAAAGATTCTCGAAAGTTTTCGCGGACGCAGTACGGTGTTTTATTCTACTCATATTCTCGATGATGTGCAGCGGGTGAGCGACAGGGTAGTAATTCTCGAACGTGGTAAATCGATCGCCCAAGGATCGATCGAGGAATTATTAGCGGGCGATTTGAGTTTATTTCACATGACGGTGCGCGGCGATGGTTTGCTACTTAAAGCTCGATTACTATCGATACCTTGGGTTAAAAAGATCGAGTTAGAAGCTGGCATCCCCGACTTAAAAAATAGGCGCACGACTAAACTCCAAATTCATGTCACCGACTCTCACACCGCCGAAACCGAATTGTTGCGACTGGCGATCGCCGACACGGAAACGATCGTCACCCAATTTGAAAGATCGGCTCACAATCTCGAAGATATTTTTGTCAATTTAGTCGCTGGAGGCACCAAATATGAATGAGCGAGATTTTGGACTCCAGCGCGTCTCTAATAGTTGGTATCGCGGTTTTGATGCCATCTATCGCAAAGAGCTAGCCGCATGGTTTGGCACTCATCGCTGGATAAATCAGTCGATTATTTGGATGGCACTTACTTTAACTCCCGCGCTGATGGTTCCGGCTACTACTCACGATCGCGGTGTGGCAGTTTTAACATTATTTCTGTGGTCGGGGAGTAATATGATGTCAATCGGGACGGTAATTCTGACTCAAGGCGCGATCGTCGAAGAAAAACTTACGCAAACTTTAATGTGGATTTTTTCTAAACCGTTATCGCCTGCGGGTTTTGTGCTCGGTAAATTTGCCGCTTATGCCGTATTTATTGCGGCGATCGTCATTGGTGCGCCGTCGATTTTTATCTATGTTTATGCCTTGTTTACTGGTTTGCCAGCAAGTATCTCGATTTTTAACTATTTCATCGGGGTATTGATGCTCTATTTGGTGGTGCTATTTGTGTTAGCATTTACTATTTTATTGGGAGTATTATTCGATCGTATTGCCGCAGTAACAGCACTGGCATTGACGATCTTTTTTAGCGGCTCGAGTATAAAATCTAACTCCCAAATTCGCTGGATCGAACCATATACCGTCTGGGCACTCCAACACAATTCCTACGAAACAATGATGGGAAATTTTCCAAGTACGGTTTGGTTGGCAATGGTAAGCGCGGTTATCTCGATCGCTGTAATCCTAACGATCTCCATTATCTGGATGCAGCGATCGGAACTATAGTAACTAGTAGTCTACGGCGTAAATAAGGTTACTATTTTGGGAGACTTTGAGACTGGGAGAAAGAAACGGTACCCTCATTTCCGCTGCTTAATACTAGTATATTTAAGCTGGTGCAAGATGTGAGAAGTGCGATTCATGTCGATCGAGGATGTTACCTTGGAGATCGACTACTATATACGTACCGTTCCAATCTTCAGCATGTCGAATCAAAACGGGCATTTCGGCTTGAATGGAAGTCACTGGCGGTACTCCTTGGGGAATGAATACTTCATGCACACCGTCTCAGATAGAGTGTGCGGATTTAACTCTCGATCGAGTACTTCAGAATCGATCGAAATTGAAAAGGGACGATCGCCATGAGCGCAGGACAAGAAAATACTTTAAAAGTTGGTCATCAGGCATTTGAACGCCTTCAACATGGTTTGACAACAGCGGACTGGACTCCCATGTTAGATCTCCTCACCGAAGACTTTACTTTTTGGTTTCCTGTCGGCGCATACCACGGGTTAAATGTGGGTAAGGAGAGAGCGCAAGCTTTTTTCCAACATGTCTCCGAAGTGTTCGGTAAAACCATCAAAGTCACCAGTCTAGAGCGCGTTACCAGCAATGAGACTACGATTGTATTTGAGTTTCGCGATGAGGGGATGATGTTCGACACACCTTATGCCAATCGGATTGCGGTATCTTTTGACGTGCGCGGGGACAAAATTTGTGGCTATCGAGAATATTTTGGGAGCGATGGTAAATCGAATTAACGTAGAAATGCTATGCTCACATATTGTATCAATGCAATCAGTAACATTTTGAGAGATCGCTTTACCTACAGTTCTATTCTGGTCACACCAGTAAGGTGGACACTGCTCATGGATAAAGCCAGATGAAGCAAAAGATTGAGATTATTATCGATCGCAAACGCTTCACAATTATCTCAAAATAAACTCACCAGCATCAATAATTTAATAATGTACAAAGGATCGATCTAATCACGATCGTGTAGCTCATTTCTGAGGATTTCGATAGTATGATTACAGTTGCCAGTCGATATATTTTGAGAGGATGCTGTTGATATGCTATCTAAATCGGTACGAGCTTTTAACGATCGAGTAGCGGCTTCTCCAGAATTGCAAACAAAGCTCCGCGCCGTAACTTCTCCGATCGATTTTTTAGCCCTGGCAAAGTCAGAAGGACTCGATCTCAGCGGTCAAGATTTTCAGACGATCGCGCAGCAGGCATATCAACAGTGGCTGGAACAGTTAGCTCCCAAGATGAGGGAGTTCTTTAGTCGGGTTCATAGTACCAAAGAATTGGACGAGCGATTAAAAGTCTCTCAGTCGAGTACTGATGTTATTGCGTTGGCGCAGGAGTGTGGCGTCGAGCTATCGGCGGATGACCTCCAACAAGCGGCAACGGTAGCGGAATGTATTCCTGGCTTTAGCTTTGAAAAGCTCTGGTTCAGGGGATTAGGTTTGAGTAAATAGTACGGACTAGTTTTTCTCAACTTGAATTGGCTCGGCTGTTTTACGCATAGTCAGTAGCACAAAGGCGATCGATTCTGGGACGAGTGCGGCAATTGCCGTGAGTTGTAGCGAGCGAGTTTCAGATGCGTTAAATAACCCCGCCGCACCGCTCAAATATGCAGAGATAACATCGGTAGCATCAATCGCAATGCACGCCAATAACAGAGTCTTCACAGTACTGAGATCGGCAATAGCCACGAGGATCGCCAGTAAGATGTCTCTAATTGCCCACACCCGAATAATGTAAGGCATTTGGATATTTGAATCGATCGGGATGTTGAGCTGTGCCATCAACCATAACGGATCGACATAGCCCACCGCACTCAGACTAAACCGAACCAGACACATCAAACCGATGAGGAAAACGACATACCAACTTTGACCTCTCATATTTACCCTCCCAGATCTAATTTATTAGAAAATAAGGCCGAAAACTGCATTAAGCACCCTCGCCTAACATTGCAGGCACATCGATTTCTTTGATGCAGGTGGCTCGCGATAACGAGAGAATGCAATCGATAATCTTTAACATATCCGTCAGCGGAATCGCTTCACCGCCGCTTAAATTGTCTGCGGCAAGATCCGCTAAAACTTCGGGTGTGCCCACGTTACCAGGATTGATTACCGTCACACCGATTTGCTGAGAACGCAATTCTTCGCGCAATGAATGCACTACCCCCCGCAACCCGAACTTAGACGCACTATTAGCAACTTCTCGCCCAGAGAAATTATCTCGCACTGAGAGCGCGCCCATGAAGATGATTTTTGGATTATGAGATCGTCTGAGGGCAGGTAGTAAAGCTTTAACCAATCGAATCGGAGCTAATAAATTTACCGCAATTACTCGATCGATATCCTCATCAGTACAATCTTCAAAGCGATACTGACTGGTAAAAGCATGAGTTTCCCAAGTTCCGCCCATGTATAGTAAGGCATCTAATCGATCGCTTCCAATTGCTGTTGCTACCGTTTCCACCCCCGCAAGCTGGGATAAATCTGCCTGAATCCATTCACCAATTGGTGCCGGAGTCCGCGCAACCGCTAACAATCGATCGGATCTATCTACTAAATGTTCGGCCACCGCCAGCCCAATCCCACGGCTCGCACCCGCTACAACTATCGTCTCGAACGACATCATTAGTGCTCCTGTTTAGTTCAAACACATACCAAATTTAGTAATTCCTGGAAATTCGACCCCAAACAGTTGGCTAAAATAATCAGCATGAAAAGTTTGGTAGGGCTTGAACCCGATCGACTCATAAGTATGACGAGCCGCATCGTTCCCATTAATGACCATAATTCCGGCATGAGAATGCTGTTGCGATCGACCTTTTTCTAATACGGCTTTGAGTAAAACTTTTCCTAACCCGCGACCCCGTGCTTCCGGTATTACGGCCACATTTTCAATAATCCAAGGTGCTTGAGGGGTGAGAAATAATGGTCGGGAGTCGCCGCCCCAAAATTGCTCGTAGCGATCTCCAAAGGCGGTAGCGATTTCTGACGACCAGTTTAATCGATCGGCGATTTTGGCTAGGCAAGAGAGCCGCAACGGGCAGTAATCCTCCGCATTGGGGGTGTATCCTGCTGCTGCGGCAACGGGCTTACCGTCCTCTTCCAAGATCGAGAAATCATTCACAGCTCCCCAGTTACAAGCATTTGTCTGCAATTGAGTTTCAATAAATTGCAGCGCGCTGGTGCCTGTACCTTGCAAAATGTCGTCCCAGAAGCAGTGATTTAACGGCGGTAGGGACGCTTCATATACGATCCTGGCGAGAAACGGAATATCAGCGATCGATGCTGTGCGGACGTTGATTGTGGATTGCATTCCCATCTCCTTGTAGAGCATCTTAATAACAGATACAATCTGTATGTATCCTTTATACTGCAATACCTTTTTTGTTGTCAAGATACATACAGTATGAATGCTAACTAAGAATAAGCTACCATGTCCGCCAAACTGACCAAAGCCGAACAAACCCAACGCACTCGCCGCGCCATTCTCGATCGAGCGCATCATCTATTTGCTACCAAAGGCTATGCCGCCACTGGCACCGAAGAAACGATCGAGGGATTAGGAATTACGCGTGGGGCACTGTATCACCAGTTCGGCGATAAGTTGGGTTTATTTAAGGCCGTAATTGCCGAAGCCTATGACGAAATTACAGAATATATTAGATCCAAAGTTCAGCCATTAGATGACAATTGGGAACAGTTGGTGGTGGGTTGTCAGGCATTTTTAGAAATTGCCCAACAAGATAATTTGCGACGATTGGTGTTTATTGAAGCTCCAGCAGTTTTAGCCGCAGATACCTTAGTTGAGTTCGATCGATATGGATTTGGGCTACTCCATCAGGCGATTGAGGTTGCCGTCAAAGAGGGCAAGCTAAACACGATCGATGCCGAAGGTTTCGCTCATTTGGTCAATGGTGCGCTGAATGAATTAGCTGCTTGGGTCGCGCAATCTGACGATCCCGAACGATTGAAAACGGCTCAAAAATTAGTCGAAACCTTGTTAAATCGGCAAAAGACTAGTACTTAGTGTAGAGATAGTCGGGTACCCACAAGGGGCACCCCTACAGATTAATTGTGCTGCTGAATTGATGTATGAAATTTCAGGTATCGATCGTCAAAAACCGCCCTTACCGATCTCCTCAGCAATAAAAGCACAAGCACGCGCAGTCACAGCCATCTCCGTCAAAGTGGGACTTTGCCATCCCGAAGATGGCCAGCAGGCTCCGTCGGTGACAAAGAGATTCGGTGCATCCCAGCACTGATTGTGCGGGTTGACGACTGAATTAGTCGGATCTGTCCCCATCCGCGCGCCGCCGACTTCGTGGATGTAATAGCCTGGAGGAGCCGAAAAAGACATCGTATGTTCCATCTTGCTCACCAGCTCGCTAAACAGCGGAATCCGAAACATCTCCGTCAACTTCATTGGTTTACCGCCAGCTACCGCGATCGTTTCATCGATCTGGGCGTGCATGTGCGCTAGCATCCGCTGTTCGTTATCCGACCAAGCACACTCGATATGCGGCACGGGAATCCCCCATGCGTCTACTACATCCTCACTTAACTGAATCCGATTGTCGAAGCGGGGTAAAACCTCCCCATGTGCGATCGCAAATCCGATCGAACCTTTTCCAACCTTCCGCACGATACCAGGTAAATCGAAGCGTTGTACGCCGCCCCAGATGCCGTAGCCGCGCAAAAAATCTTCGGTTTGCGATTCCAAATTGACAAAGCAGGGAATGAAAAAGCTATCGCAGCCAGACAGAGCGAAAGGTTTGGCAGGTGGTTGCAAGCCAGGGATGAAAAAGAAGGTGGAAGTAGATACGTGATCCATCAAAAAGCGACCGAGCATTCCCGATCGATCGACTAACCCACCCGATCGATAACGTGCGGTAGAATGCAACAGAATCCGCACGGACTCGATCGTCGAAGCACACAAGATGATGGTACGCCCGAATACTCGATGAGTTGTCTTGTTCGTGCGATCGATATATTCCACCCCAGTAGCTTTGTGAGTATCGGGATCGAAAATGACATGACTGACTACCGCATCAGATTTGAGCGTTACATTCCCAGTCTCGATCGCGACATGCAGCGAAGAACCTTGACTCGAAGACGACGGCCAAGCTGCCGATCTTGTGGACTTATTCAATCCAAAACCGCGCGAAGCGATCAACTTGCGATCGGGCCATTTTGTTTCGACTACTTGCTTGAGATGTAGTTCGCCAGGAGTCAATGGAATCGTCGGTTGATAGTCACCATCGGGTAATTGTGCCAGCCCATCGCGATCTCCGCGCACCTGAAAGAACCGCTCCAACTTACTATAATAAGGGGCTAAATCGGCATACTCGATCGGCCAATCTTGCTCGTGGCCGTCGCGACTAGCCGCTTTAAACTCATAATCCGACAAGCGTAAGGTAATCCCGCCCCAGGTCAGACTTTTGCCCCCGACTTGACGACCGCGAATCCACGAAAATGGTCGATCGGGTGGCGTAGTGTAGGGATTATCCTTCTCATCGACGAATAAATCTGGGTTAGTTTTCCAATAACCGGGGTGCATCGCTTGGTATGACTGCCGCCCAGAGATCGCTAGATTGTAAAACCGCTTTGCCATATCTTGCACCGGATGCCCCAGATCTGCCTGTGGATCGACTGCTGACCCCGCTTCTAGCACGAGGACTTTCAATCCCCGTTCGCTGAGTTCTTTTGCTGCCACGCCCCCATTAGCCCCCGATCCGACGACGATTGCATCATAGATCTCAGCAGAAAAGTCGTCACTCATTTTGCGTTTTACCTCGGTTCGATCTGTTGGCCCCGCGCCCAGTCTGCGTCATTAGCGATCTGTTGAATTTGTCAGTACAGGGACATGCCAAAGATCTTACCCCAATATTCAACCAGACAGCGCGAATTTACCTGGAAAAACATTCATTCGATCGCAGTTTTTAAGGCGAGCGGACACTCTATCAAAATAGAAGACATGACATCCGCTCGTCCGATTCTACTAGCAGCATTCAGAAACAACTTTATTGTCTAGCCCAAGCAGTACCCGCCCACAACCGCACGAATAAGACACCTGTAACTAAAGCACCCAATCCCCACTTCACAGCACTTTTGACTAAAGTCGTTCTTTGAGTACCTTTACTAATATTCGACTGATCTTTTAAGTTCTTCTCAACAGTAGCGGCTTCCTGCATCGCTTTAGCCTTAAAAGCTGTCGCATCTGTCATTTGCACGCGACTACTCTTCATCAGAGCTTCTACTTGAGTGCCTGACATCTTGTCAAGTTGCGTTTGAATCTGCTGTGCTTGAGTAATTCTGGGATCGAATTGCGCGCTGACTTGTGATTGAGCGCGGTCGTTTAGGGTGGGTAAGGTCACAAAGAAAACCACCACCAATAGAAAATAGAAGATTGCCGATACCAACGCAATCCAAGACAATCCCTTGAGTACCAACATCTCTCGCTTTTTGCGGATCTCTTGGTTGCCATAAAAGACGAGGATAAAGCCGATCAGCGGTACGGCGGAGCGTTCTACAAATCCTCCAGCAGTCTGAAACTGCCAGCCAGGATTGCTAAATTGAGGCGGTACGAGCGCGCTGACTACATCAAATAGTGTCAGTAACAATAGTCCATAACCAACAACGCGAAAGAGAACTAGAGCTGGAGTCATAAAAAAATAGCACCTGATTATTTAATTTGTCCGGAGTAAATAAAATTGAGTTAGCAATTTAGGCGGCGGGGAAATTTCCCTGCCACCAACGAATCCAATTTACTCCTGTTGTTTCTAATATTTTCATCGTAGCATCAGGAGCGGCTTCATCGATTGGGGTGGAGAGCAATGTCCATAGGCAGCGGCTATCCCTAAAGGTTTGCCGTCCCATCAACCACGGTATAAACCGATGGAAGGGGATACCATTACCCAGTGGATTGGGACTGCTATTGCTATGAAATTGATCCCCAGTTACCGTGCTAATCCCTTGCGGACCATTCGTGACAAGTTAAGAAAATCAGAGATTTGTCAAAAAGGTAATAAAAAGATGCCAAACTGTTTCTAGTCAAGAGTTTGAGGGAATAGAGGCCTGATGACCAGCCGCCGAAGAAGTAACCGCGACCACGCCAAAAAGAACCACCAACCAGGTGTGGAAGATGAGATCATCGCCGCTCAAGTAGAGGCTTTATTGACACCAGCAATTTTCAATCAAAGTCATTACTACCGACAATTAGGGCTGAGAAATCGGCTGTTAAATTTACCCTTGATGATGGCAGCAGTGCTGACGCTACTGTGGCGGAATGTGCCAGGAGTCAGAGAACTAAGCCGAATGTTAGGGCGAGAAGGATTTTTGTGGTGTGAGCCAACACAAGTAAGTCAACAGGCGATTGCACAAAGATTTCTGACCTTTCCATCTGAGTTATTTGAGAGAGTGTTTAAGGAATTACTGCCAGAATTTAGAGTGAAGTGGCACCAGAGAAAACAGCGATTGTTGCCACAAAGCATTGAATTTGCTCAAGCAAAATTTGAGCGGATTTGGGCATGTGATGGCTCCACATTGGAAGCGATATTCAAGAAATTAGATAGCTTATCTGATGTGCCAATCGGACAACTAGCGGGAAAAATGGGAGTAGTCATAGATTTGGTGACGAGATTGCCGATTGAAATCTGGTTTAGAGAAAATCCCAAAGCTTCAGATGTTAATTTTGAGAAAGATATCCTGAATTTAGTAACATCGGGCACTTTATTGCTCTTGGATCGAGGCTTCTATCATTTCCAATTTTGGCAAGAATTAATTAACAGAGATATTCATTTTATTACTCGATTAAAAAAGGTGCATCGCTACAGATAGAGCGAGTATTTAGCAATAGTTATAGTATCCGTGACCGAATAGTGCGGATGGGGTCTGGCACCAAAAAGACTCCATATATAACTGTAAGATTAGTCGAAATTAAAGTGGGTAAAGTCTGGTATTCTTATCTAACTAGTGTACTCGACCCATTGAATCTTCCTCCCTATGTAGTCGCCGATTTGTACGGAAGACGGTGGCGAATTGAAGAGGCTTTTAATACTGTTAAACGATTGCTCGGGTTGAGTTATTTATGGACTGGTTCAGTTAATGGAATTAAATTACAGATGTGGGGGACTTGGCTGTTTTATGCAGTTCTAGTCGATTTAGGTGATGCTGTAGCTGATGAATTATCTCTCCCATTCGACCGCATTTCTTTAGAGATGATTTATCGAGGTCTTTATCATTTTCATGTAGCTCATCATAAAGGTTTAGCTGCCAATCCAGTCACCTATTTTGCTGCCCCAGAGAATCAAGATTTAGGTATTGTTAAAACTGTTCGTAAACCTAATGTTAAGTTAATTATTGCACCTTTTCCTGATTCTATGAGTCGAACAGACAATTTTTTCTTCGACTCATCGCCTCAAGCCCGCTTGACAAGTGCGATCGCTTCTTAACTTGTCACTAATGCTTGCGGACTGATACAAGTACCAAAATAAGCGGTTTTGCGATCGACAAACAAGCTATAAAAACCCACACCAGGTTGTTGCTTCATCGTGGCTGGTACGAGGACACTCACTGGAACCTTGCTAAACTGGGGTAGCATGGCATCCATGGTCGGACGATTGGACACCCCATCGGTAACATAGCGGATCTGAATATCGATCGGTTGAGGCTTATTGTCGTAGCGATAAGACATCCCTGTCGCGAGCTGCTTATTAGGAAAAGCATGGTCGGCTAGGGGTTTACTCGCTAACATCTTTATTGGCAATGGCACCTGCTGCGGATAATCAAACTTGGCAGGCTCGCGCAGACTTGCCTTGGTAGGATTATTCAAAATTGCATTACCCAGTACGCCAATGGCACTGCCACACAAGATGACTAGCAAAGATTGACGCGCTAAAGTGGCTACAGACACCATCATTCTGCATCCTCCCGTACTGGCAATGCAGGTGTAAAGAATTTAATCAGCAACCAGACCAGCCCCACTAATAATATCGTTCCGATGACCGAAAATACCAGCGAACCCGAACCCTCATGCCAGTATTCAAAAGATTTCATCTGTTTTTGAGATACCAAAATTGCCATTAAGGCTACCCGTGCGGCGTTAACTACAAACCCGATCGCGATCGCCGCTACAGGTATAATCAATTTTTGAGACCGTTTCCAGGGCAACGGTAACAACATCAGAAATAAGATTGACATGCCTAGTAATTGTGTCATAGCCACTACTCCAGAGCAGCCGCTATACACCTGGACGACACCACCTGGCATCTGAATGTAAATACCATTTTGGGTGACAGGAAAGCCTGCATACCATAGCATGGCAGTCGCAAATTGAGCGGTCAGTGGCGATGGATCTGTAAGTGTAGCTAGCAAAACTTCCGGGATACCTGAAAAAAATAGCAGCATGAGTTCTCGCCAATATTCTTTCAATCCCTGAAAACCAGACGCGATCGTCGCCAGCGCAATGCCAGCGATGAGTGGGTAAATAATTAAAAAAGATTCTTCACAATAGCCTGTAGTTTTAACTAAAAGTAACGAAAGTAAGACGGCACCGAACGAGCTGGCTGCCAGACTGGTGTGATATTTAAGCTGGGACTGTCGCTCCCAAATTAAATAGGCAGCAGTCGCCCAAAATAGCATACTCGTGATTTGGCGATCGGGACTACCAATTTTTAAGACCAAAGTCAGATGAATGGCAATAACTGTCGAGCATAAAACTAATAATAAAAGAGTTGGTGATGTCAGGGATCTGCGATCGAACAAAGCCTGCTGTTTCATGCTTTTAATACATTAATATTAATTGTCTACTTTTAAGTTCTCTATGAGCGACAGAGTTGATGCGTTTCGACTATGTCGATAGATTCGCTTTGGAATCCGGAAACTATCAACATTAGTATTGCTTATTATGGTCGATCGCTTTTGCTGTTTATGATAAATAAATTCTATTTAGTCGAGGCTCGGCTATAAGCGTAGCCTCTTAATTGCAAGCTGCATATCTGAACTTAGAACTTTTAGGAGTGTCCGATCTCTCAAATCTGCGACTCGATTCGATCGCTGTCAACGGTAGGCAAACACGTCGTATCTGCCCCAGCAAAAAGTTTGGCTACTTTAACCCAAGTCACAGTGACGGATTCAGGAACCGCAATTAATGCATCACCAGTTAGAATTGGAGCATCCGCTAAAAGCTAAAATTTAACGAGTTTGAACGCCCAGGCCATTTTGTTCGTTACCATTCAACCAAATTTGGCAAGTATTCCGAGGTGTTGCTGGCGTTGACTGCGTTGTGGCAATCGCGTCTATTCTCGAATCGCAGGTGTAGTGAGCGATCGCAATTTTTTGGGTATTACAGATTTTGAGGTTATACCCGTAGCTTTGGGCGACGCGACCGAATCGATCGACAGTGCGATATCGATCGATATAATCTAAAATATTCCAGTACTGAGTATTAACTATTACATAAATTTGATTTTGACGGCGATCGGCAACCCAGTTTGTTACTAATTTGGCCGGAAATTCTTCGCTCGTCCACCATAAGCTAGGTACGGTCATTCCTTTTGGAGATGCGGTATCGGCAGTGACAATATTTGGATTATTCTGACGATCGGTCGCAGTTAATGATGTCTGGTCGAGCTTGCAAATTTCTGGGATCGAGGGTGTTAAGCTTGACTGCGATAAGGCGATCGCACTCCATCCCCAACCCCAAATCAGAGCCAAACTGATGCTACAACCGATCGCTCGATTTCGCACTTTCTCACCATATTTCCCTTTTTTTGTCAATCCAATTAGAGTTTTTAGTCGCACGATCGTCAAATCTTGAGCTTTCATGGTAGTTAAGTGCTTTTGAATGATGACGATATTCGATCGCACTAGTTGCGATCGAATTGCATTAAAAATGGCAATATTTTCACTCCTACCCTCTACCCTCTACTTTCTCCACCCACCAATAATGATTGACTAGCACGAGACGGCAGAAATGACGCTACCATTTCTTGCCAACTCTCCCTGTCTTGTCTTGTCTTATCTCGCTAAACCGTCGGGAAACTCGACTTTTCGCGCATCGCTCCCCGATCTCCGCCACAATAGTAACTAGATTTACGCCGTAGACTCCTAGCGACATCTATTAGGTGCCGAGCCAGGTAAGTTCGATCGCATTACCATCGGGATCTTGGGTAAAGAGCGCGGCTCTGCCAGAATTGCTCATTTTAACGACACAATTAGCAGCGAGGAGTTGTTGTTTGGCTGCATCCAAATCGCTAACGGCAAAAGCAATATGCGGGTTACGAGTCGATACATTGAGGTCGATTTTAGCATCGGATCGATCGGCATTCTCGATCAAATGAATCTGAAAATCGCCGATTTGATACCAAGCTCCTGGATAATTGAGATGGCGATCGACCCGTTGCAATCCCAATACCCCACTATAAAATGCGATCGCCCGATCGAGATCCGAGACGATGGTTGCAGCGTGGATACAATTGGTAATTTTAATCATAGAGGGTAGTAGATAGTGAATAGTGGATAGTGGATGAGGTTTAGAGTTTTAGAACTGCGTTTTCAGTCCCATCGTCTCCCCGTTTCCTCCTCCCCCTCGTTAGTTAATCGATACTCAAACCTTTAGTTGCCAACCAGGCTCGATCGAAGATGCGGGATTGATAGCGGGCACCACCATCGCATAAGATCGTCACGATTGTATGTCCTGGCCCCATTTGTTTGGCCAGTCTGACTGCGGCAGCGACGTTAATTCCTACCGAACCACCCATAAATAAGCCATCTTTGCGGAGGAGTTGATAGACGACTTCGATACATTCTCGATCGGGGATTTGGATCGCATCATCGATAGGCGCGCCTTCCATGTTGCCCGTAATCCGACTATTTCCGATGCCCTCAGTTATCGAACTGCCTTCGAGGGTAATCGTACCAGTCTTAACATAACTATATAACCCACTTCCCATCGGATCGGCGACGATACTTTTTATCTGCGGATTTTTTTCTTTGAGAAACATCGATACGCCTGCAAATGTTCCTCCCGTGCCCGTCGAAGCTACCCAACCATCGATTTTGCCATCGGTTTGCGCCCAAATTTCTGGCCCAGTTGTTTCGTAATGTGCTAGACGATTGGCAAGATTTTCAAATTGATTTGCCCAGATCGCGTTTTCCATTTCCGCCGCGACACGACCGGACAATTTGACATAATTATTCGGATCTTTGTAGGGTACTGCGGGCACTGTGCGGACTTCTGCGCCGAGGGTGCGTAATGCTTCTATTTTTTCTGCTGACTGGGTGTCGGGGATGATAATCAGGCATTTATAGCCCTTAGCATTGCAAATATGCGCCAGTCCGATGCCAGTATTACCAGCCGTACCTTCAACGACGGTACCACCTGGTTTGAGGATGCCGCGCCGCTCGGCATCTTCGATGATATATAAAGCCGCCCGATCTTTGACGGAACCACCAGGATTGAGAAATTCAGCTTTACCTAAAATTTCACATCCGGTGGCATCGCTAAAGCTATTGAGCCGAATTAATGGGGTGTTGCCGATTGCTTTTGAAAAGCCGTATTTGATATCCATTTTAATAATTGATAATTGATAATTAATATTTTAGTACTAGGCAGCGTAATTAAGTGAGGTTACTATTCCTCACTCCTCGCGCCCCGCTTCCCGCAACATAGTGGCTCTTGGATCGAGACTACTAATTACTATTTAAAGCGTATTGCTGAAATAGAAGATCGAGATTATCAGAGTTAGTATTGACTTTAGAAATTAATTTTACTGCTAATTCGCAATTTTCTATTTCCGATCGAATAAACTCATTGAGGAGCGGAATGGGGGCAATTATGGTGGATTCATTGGCAGTTGCTTTAATTGTTAATAGTCGATCTATCTCAGCTACGATATCTCGACGATCGCTAATTAATTCCATCAATTTACTCAAAACCATTGGCGGAAATGTTTGATAAGTAATAATCCATTTGGCAGCTAAAATCGGACGGAGGGCATAAAAATACTTCTTCAACTTGACAGTATCAAATTGTAGATGTTCGCGATAGCAGCCGATCGTCATATTTAGATAATGATGTATTCCCGCGCGACAGGAATAATAATTACTCGCTAAATTTAGTAATTCTTGAGGAAGATGAGTACGATCGGCATAGACAATTGGCGATTGAATCCATTCATAAATTGCCGAGTTAGAGCCTTTAAATAATTTTAAAGCTTTACGCAGATCCCAACCATTAATATCTAGTAATGAATTGACAGGAAGATCGACCGTGTCTGGACGATCGTCGATCGATAAATACCATGCTAATGGACGCAGATAGATAAATCGTACATCGTAGTCGCTATCTGGCGAAGGAAATCCCCACGCACGGCTCCCCGATTCACAAGCATAGAGAATAGTTAGCTGCTCCGCGATCGCAAGTTGCTGCAACTTAGCGGTGATGGTAGGATCGATATCTACCGCTACTGTCCTGTCTGTTTCCATCGCTCCCCGTTCCTATCATAGGCTGGCTCGCTCTTTGACGATCGAGAGTTAGTTCTCGACCTGCCGCGCCAACTATACTAATAAATATTTTGACACATTCAATACCGCAAACTCCATGAACATCCGGATCGGCAATGGTTATGATATTCATCGCCTCGTTTCAGATCGTCCCCTCATTTTAGGTGGTGTCAAAATCGAGCACGAGTTGGGCTTGCTGGGACACAGCGATGCCGATGTCCTCACTCATGCCATTATGGATGCGATGCTGGGTGCGCTGAGTCTGGGCGATATCGGACATTATTTTCCGCCTACTGACGCCAAATGGGCGGGTGCTGATAGTATCGAACTCCTCAAACAAGTCAATACTCTAATTATCGATCGCGGCTGGCAAATTAGTAATCTCGACACGGTTGTCGTCGCCGAACGTCCCAAGCTCAAGCCCCATATTAATTCTATGCGCGATCGATTGGCGAAAGCTCTCCAATTATCGCCGGAACAAGTCGGTGTCAAAGCTACTACCAATGAGAAGTTAGACGCGACAGGAAGAGAAGAGGGGATTTGTGCGTATGCAGTAGTTTTATTGACTAACCCAAGTTCCTAGTTCTTTAGAGTGTCAGCGATTGAAATCGCCGCTCATGATGCAAAGTCCGGTTGTTGTCGCAAGCGGCAAAAGCCTGCCGACGCGGACTAATCAAGCAAGTTCGCGTAAGCGGACTTTGCATCATTAGGAGCGGTTTCTAACTGCTTAGATTATCTATTTGTTTTATCTGGCTAATTCATTTACAGTGAGAGTGAGAATATAGAGATAAAAATTTATGATTTGGCGTTGGTTGGTGGGTATTGTGGCGATCGTGCTAATCTTGTTAACTCCAATTAGTTCTGGTTTAGCACAGCCAGCACCGACTGATGTTACCGACGCTCAATTCGAGCTGGGTGATAAGTTACGTACCCAAGCTTTTACCGCTACTAATGAGGGAGATTTTGCCAAAGCAGAACAGTATTGGACGAAATTGATCGAGCTGTTCCCGCAGAATCCGGCAATCTGGAGCAACCGGGGCAATTCCCGCGTCAGTCAGAATAAATTGAATGAAGCAATTACCGATTTTAATAAGTCGATCGAGTTATTACCAGATCGTCCCGATGCTTATCTCAATCGCGGCACGGCTTTAGAAGGTTTGGGTAAATGGAATGAAGCGATCGCTGACTATCAGTATATCCTCTCGATCGATCCTAAAGATGCGATGGCTTACAATAATTTAGGTAATGCCTATGCAGGTTTGGGCGAGTGGGATAAGGCAATTAAAAATTATGTCAAAGCGTCAGAAATTGCACCTGATTTTGCATTCGCACGGGCTAATTATGCCCTAGCTTTATATCAGAATGGTGAGACGGCAGAAGCAATCCGCAACATGAAAAATATCGTCAGAAAATATCGCGATTTTCCAGATGTACGGGCGGCATTGAGTGCAGCTTTATGGCAAGATGGTCAACGCGGTGAAGCTGAAAGTAATTGGGTTGCTGTGATTGGCTTGGATAGTCGGTATAAGGATTTAGATTGGGTCAGAAATACTCGCCGTTGGCCGCCAAATATGGTGGCGGCGTTAGAAAAATTCTTGAAATTGCAGTAATCGAACCTTCATCAAAAATTAGGGTAGCGGCAATTCATGAATTGCCGCTACCCTAATTTTTTAAGATTGCACCGAGTGAAAATTTTTGCTAAATTCAGAGTGCCATTTAGCCTGAAATTAATTTCTGGAGCGCATTTTCTTGAAGATGGCATACCCGAGCAAACCTAATAGTCCAAACACGACTAGTTTAGAAACTGGAGCTAAATATCCTTCGATCGAGGCATAGTTATCGCCCAGCAGAAATCCCGCCGCAGTTAAGGCTAGCGTCCAGATCGAGGTGCCGATCGTTGAATAAATGGTAAAAGAGATAAACGGCATCTGATTCATCCCTGCGGGCAGCGAAATCAGCGTCCTAATTCCCGGTACCATCCGTCCAAAAAAGACGGCTCTGACTCCATATTTATTAAACCAATCATTGACTCGATCGATATCTTTGGCAGTTACGCCGATCCATTTGCCATACCGCTCCGTCCAAGTCTGTAATCTCTGATAATTGACCAGTCGGCCTAGATAATACCAAGCATAAGTGCCTGCCATCGTGCCAACGGTACCCGCCAGCACAGCCAGACCAAAATTCATTTTACCTTGAGCAACTGTAAAGCCAGCCAAAGGCATAATTAACTCGGATGGAATTGGCGGAAAGAGATTTTCTAAGAACATTAGCAGCCCGATACCCCAGTATCCCAAACTGCCCATTAAGTTATTAATCCATTCCACCATTTTCTAAATCGCTCCAGATATTTTACAGATATTTTTTAGAGTGGCAATCGATCGAGATCCCGTTTATTACCAATGACAACCAATACATCATTTTGCTGGAGACGACGATCGGGTTTGGGATTGATATCAAAATTTTTAGATTGGCCGATCGCTAACACGTTAATACCATAATCGCTCCGCAGTTGTAACTCCAAGATCGTTTTGCCATAAAAAGATTCGGGCACTTTAATCTCGACAATACT
This sequence comes from Chamaesiphon minutus PCC 6605, assembly GCF_000317145.1. Taxonomy (GTDB): domain Bacteria; phylum Cyanobacteriota; class Cyanobacteriia; order Cyanobacteriales; family Chamaesiphonaceae; genus Chamaesiphon; species Chamaesiphon minutus. The sequence goes on from NC_019697.1 coordinate 491,348, forward strand.
GTGTTCGGGGTCTAAATCCAAGCTTTCTAAAAGTCCCGGTCTCACTAGCGTCTGAGCTAGGTTGCAGCCTGCTTCGTATTCTGGTAATACTACTCGATCGGCTCCAACTTTTTGCAGCAGTTTGGCATGAACTTCAGAGGAGGCTTTGGCAATAACATTGGTAACGCCAGCTTCTTTAAGATTTAGCGTCGTGATGATACTTTCTTGCAGGTAATTCCCGATCGATACGATGACCGTATCGAACTCAAATATCCCGGCCTCCTTTAAGGATAATGGATTGGTGGAGTCAATGACCAGCGCGTGAGCTGCCAGTCCTGATGCTAAAATGTCGTCTACACGTTTTTCATTGATATCTGTGCCCAGGACTTCATATCCAGCTTTGTGTAACGTTTCACAGACCGCTCGTCCAAATCGACCTAATCCAATTACCGCAAACTGACGGGCTTTATTGGGTCTTAAATTGCGAAAAAAGCTAAAAGATTGGCGTTCTAGTGACTGTGACATAGGGGGTGGATGGGTAATGGGTAATGGGTAATGGGTAATGGGGTAATGGGGTAATGGGTAATCCCTCTGTTCTATCCCCTATCCCCTCTATCCTCATTAACCAACTAATAGTGATTCTTCAGGGTACTTAACGGTAGTGGTGCGCGGATCTCCCAGGAGTGCGGCAATTAGCAGCAAAATTCCGACTCGCCCGATATACATCGTAGCGATTAATACTAGCTTACTAAATGGTGTCAGTCCTGCGGTAATCCCGGTCGAAAGTCCGACTGTGGCAAAAGCGGAAACTACTTCAAAGAGAATGCGAATAAAATCTAGTTTCGGATCTGCCAGGGCAATTGCCATCGTGGCAAACACAACTGTTAGTAGCGAGCCAAAGGTGACAGCAATTGCTTTTAATAGCAGCGAGTTGGGTACCTGACGACGATAGAGGATTACCGATTCTTTGCCTCGGAGGATTGCGTAAGTACAGCTTGCCAATAACCGCGCTGTGGTGGTTTTAATACCTCCTGCCGTGCCGCCAGGACTACCCCCGACTAACATTAGCGCAATCGTCACAAATAACCCGGCAGTGGTCATTTTGGAAATGTCGATCGTATTAAAGCCCGCCGTGCGGCTGGTGACTGATTGAAACCAGGCTGCAAGTACTTGTTGTGGGAAACTCAGCGCGCCTAAAGTTTGAGGATTCCTAATTTCGATCGCCCAAATTGCCAACGTTCCGCCCAGCAATAGAAACAGGGTCGTACTCACCGCCACCTGAAAATTGAGCGATCGAGAAATCCCGCTCCTCTGGCATTGCAGTCGCGCTCGTCCCCTCAGATATAGCTCTAAAATTACTTCATAACCGATCCCGCCAAAAATAATCAGTCCCGTAATCACCCCATTTACCAGCCAGGAACCCTGATAGCCGACTAAATTATCCGAGAATAGTCCAAATCCGGCATTATTCCAGGCACTGATACTATGGAAGAGTGCGAACCAAAGTCCTTTCTGCCAGCCGAGATCGGGGACGAATACCAGTAGTAACAAAAAAGCCCCCGTTAGTTCAAATAACATGGTTGTCGCCACGATCGACTGGAGAATCTGAGTACTACCTTGAAGCGATCGCCGATCGAGCGATTGCTGAATGGCCACTTTGTCCTTGAGACCGAATCTACGACCCAGCAACAATAGTAAAAAGGTGGTCACTGTCATATAACCCAACCCGCCAACCTGAATTAGCAGCAAGATCGCCAACTGCCCCAATCGGGAGAAATAAGTGGCTGTATCGACGACAACATGCCCTGTCACACAGACTGCGGACGTGGCCGTAAACAAAGCGACGATCGGGTCATTCCATTGGCCGTTACTCGTCGAAATCGGCAGCATCAATAGCAGCGCGCCGAACGAGATAACCGCCATAAACCCTAGGCAAATACTGCGTGAAACCGTCATATGTAAAACAAGTACTGGGGCAATGCCAATACATAATCTCTACCCCATTAATATTACTCGATCGATAACATGAATAATTCCATTGTCGGCTTCAATATCTGCGGCGATGACCGTTGAGTTTTTGACCTCGAAGCCATCACTACAATCGATCGAAATTGGCGAACCTTCGAGCGAGTCTACCTTTCCGAGTTTAGCGAGGTCGGCTTGGGTAAACTTTCCTGCTACTACATGAAATTTGAGGATGCGGGCTAGTTGGGGTGGGTTTTGGACTAAAGTTTGGACTGTACCAGGGGGTAATGCCGCAAAGGCAGCATCGACGGGGGCAAATACGGTAAATGGCCCAGGTGATTGTAATGCTTCGACTAATCCGGCTGCTTGGACGGCAGCGACGAGGGTTTTAAAGTTATCGTTACTAACTGCAATTTCTACAATATTTGGCATTTTATTTATCCTGAATTTATCTATTTTGTAGGGTGGGCACTGCCCACATATTTAAATACAACTAGCTCAATGTCTCTTGTTCTCGATCGATTTTTACAATCGATCGAGATGTTGGTGGGCAGTGCCCACCCTACGGTGTATATTAAAATCTTTCACAACTTTTTCTCCCAAAATAGAGCTTTGCCCAGTTGGGGATTGAGTGCGTAGCCTTCAAATCCAAACGATCGATATGCTTTTTGAGCGATATAGTTATGCTCCAAAACTTCCAGCGTCAGTTTGCAACAGCCTAAATCGACGGCAATTTGTTCGGCAAATTGCAACATTAATTTAGATAATCCTAAACCTCTATACGGCAACGAGACGATCGCGTCATGAATATTCAATAACGGTTGACAAGCAAAAGTAGAAAATCCTTCAAAACAAATAATTAATCCGGCTGGTTTTCGCTCTACAAAAGCGAGAATCACATAACTAGTCTTTCGTTTGGTTAATTCGGAAATTAGATGAGTTTTTACATAATCAGACAATCCCCTACTGCCACCCATCGGGTCGCTTGCGTATTCATCCATCAATGTTATGACAGCCAGAGCGTGTTCGGCAACAGTTAAATCTGCTTCAATTACTTCGATCGTGGATGTATCTATCGTCATAACTTATTGGATGATTTTCGACATATTTTAGCTTACTTGAGAGCGATCGTCTCACAATCTTCTCGAAGTAAGCTATCTGGCGCACCAATTAACGATAATCTTGACTTTGAATGTCTGAGAGCCGAGCTTCAGGACGCTTAAACCTGTCGATTTGGGCTTCAAAGAATTTACGATTTTTCTCTAAATGTTTGGGATTGGTATCGTCTAAAGGATAAAGTAATGCGCCTCGTAAAGCCTGGATTACTGCCGAAGTAACGCAGTACATCGATCGCTGGAAACTTACACCCAATTGCACCAACATATCATCTTTGCCCCGACAATGTTTTTCGTAATAATCGAGTAGATATTGCGGCAAGAAATGATACATATCATCCATCAATAATGTCGGTGGAATGCCAGCACTACCGACGGGATTGACATCGGCATATAAAATTCCATAGTGGAAATCGGCTTGTTCTGCGGGCACTTGCTCGGCTTGAGCATTATAAGATTTAGTGCCTCTAAATGGTGCAGTCCGATAAAATACGGCTTCGACATAGGGTAAAGCCGCCTCATACAACCAGGTAAATCCTACCGATTTGGGGATGATTTCAAACATTTCCCCATCGATGTAAACGTGATGATAAATCGGTCTACCAGCGACGGCAAAGATGCCATTAACTAGGAAATTCATCGCATCGGGAACAGAGGCAATTTTGCCCTCATCATACAAATCGCTCATTTCAAAAAATACCGGAGCCATTACTTCCCAAAACAGTCCTAAATTAGAATAATAGGACAGTACCCGCACCTGCTCGATAAACATATCGGGGAAGAGTTTGTACGCCGCCAGCATGGCGGGATTGCCTTTGAAATATGCTTTAATAGCTCGATCCGCATTTTGCTTGTATTCTTCGGTATCTAGATAAGGATCGAACCGCCCACCCATACCCCGATGCCAGTACATCGCTTGCATACAGGCTTCGGCAAACTCCATATTAATCCGATCGTGCAATAAGTGATGGAAAAGTTTGGGCATTTTGGTACTGCGCCCATTTTCCATAAATTCGAGTAGTTCTGGATGAGCTGAAGCCGAGCCTTTTTGCCAGATCCGCAAGTCGGCGGTATCGCCTGCATAGTGATTGGGTAAGTCTAAATATTCTTGCGGGAGGAAGTATTTAAAGGCGGGTAGCGGGTTGAGGAAAACGCGTTCGGCGATGTAGAGCAAGTCGCGCCAGTAGAAGTCCATCGGGACGGCGTAGGCTTTGTATAAGCCGATGATTTGCATCAAGTTTTCGGGCGTATCTGGGAGCATCGCGCCACCAGCTTCGAGGCGATGGATGACGTCGGCGAATTGATGGTTGGACGGTGGTAATTGGGTGGTGATGGTTGCTGTCATGGCGATTTTGGATTAATTCAGATACATTATTAGATTCGTAGGGGCGGGTTTATGAGATCGATCTCACTCTTACTAGCAATCTCAATCAAACCCGCCCTTCTCACTAGCCCCTACGTTGCATGTAAAGTCTGTTAGAGGTGCTGCGGAGATCTTCCCACCCCACTGGGCGGGTCACCTGACCAGCAGCCCTTCGGGCACCCCTCCTGGGAGCTGCCGTGTATACACAAGTCTGTTGGACTTTGCTTCTAGATCTGAATCCCCCCTAACCCCCCTTAAAAAGGGGGAACCGGAAGTCCCCCTTATTTAAGGGGGATTTTCACCAATCTCGCTTTTTTCCAGAGATGTGTATACACGGTAGCTCCTGGGAGGGGATTTAATATTAGGGGGCAGATTATTTGCTAATTTCTATTTCAGCGATTTGGGTACCTGCTTGAGGGAGACTAGCGACGATGGCGTCGGTGGAAATTTGGGTGTGAGAGATAATGATGTTTGGTTGGATGCCGAGTAAGATAATCAGCGTAGCAAGTACGATCGCGGGAATGCGTTCGTAACCTGCCACTTTGGGTAAATATGTGAGATCTTCAGCTAATTTGCCAAACAGGGTGCGATTGATGATGATGATGAAGTAGACAGATGTCAAACCCGTACTCGCCAAACAGATCAGTGTCGCAATTGGGAAAGCGATGTAGCTACCCTGGAAGGAGAGAAATTCGCCGATAAAGCCTACCATTCCTGGAATACCCGCACTTGCCATCATGGTTAAAATCGCCATAGCTCCGACAAAAGGTAAGCCCCGTTTGGGATTGAGCAAGCCGTGGAGTTGGTTGAGATCGCGCGAGCCAGTTTTGGCTTCCATGATACCGACGAGGTTGAATAATAGAGCCAAAATCAAACCATGTGCGACCATTTGATAAACGGCACCCAGCAGGCTCAAAGAATTGCCAGCGGCGGTGGCGAGGAGTACATAACTCAAGTGAGCGACAGAACTATACGCGATTGTTTTCTTGATATCGGTTTGCGCGATCGCGATCAGGCTACCATATACGGCAGTAACTACCGAAATCAGAGCTAACCACGGCGCGACAATTACCCACGCATCGGGAAATAAACCCAAACCAAAGCGGATCAGTCCATAAGTACCCAACTTGGAGACAATGCCACCTAACAACATCGAAACGGGTGTCGATGCCTCGACATAGGCATCGGGCAGCCATGTATGAAAGGGCACCAGCGGCATTTTAATGCCAAAACCGAGGACGATAATACTTAGGAATAAGAGTTGTAGATTGGCAGGTAAATGAGTTGCTGCTAATGACTGATAATTAAAGTCACCAGTTTTGGTAAACCACGCCCAGCTTAAGAAACCTGCAAGTAAGATAATGCCCGATAATGCCTGATAAATCAGAAATTTGGTTGCCGCGTAGCCGCGCTTCTCGCCGCCCCAAATGGCAATCAATAAGTAGAGTGGAATTAGCTCCAACTCATAAAACAAGAAGAATAATAGTAAATTCTGAGCGAGAAATGCGCCAGTAATTGCCGTGCTGACTAATAGCATTAAGGCATAAAATAATCGAGGGCGTTCGGTATTTTTGCTAGTTGCTTGTACGGATAGTAAAACTAGTAAAATATTGAGGATGACCAGCGGTAAAGATAAACCATCGATACCCAACTGATAATCTAAGCCCAACGGCTCGATCCAAGTGAAATGCTCGACAAATTGTAATCCAGTATTTTGATAGTTAAACATCGCTGCGATCGCGATCGTGACTGCTAAAGTCAAGCCCGAAATAGCCAAGGCGATCGAACGACTAAATCCAGGTAAAATTCCAATTAAAATCGCACCCAAAACGGGCAGCCAGACAATAGAACTTAACATAATTATTTATATTTCCATTTTTATGCAAGATGGGCAAGTAAACTAATAATTTCATAGTAAAATCTATTACTAATTAGTTCAAATTGCCCGTCAAATCGATGTTATAGCCGCTGCGTCTAAAAGCAGCTACGCTTTATGAATATTTAAGCAACTTGGGTAACAATTCCAGTATCAAGACTATAAAAACCACCGATAATTTTGAGCTTGCCGCTATTAATTAAATCAGTTACTACAGGCGAAGCTTTGAGCGTAGCAATTTGATTTTTGATATTAGCAATAGTCGTCGCCCTTAATAGATCGCCTGATTCATTTGTGCTAGCAACTTTCAAGGTTTTAATGTGCTTGAGAACACTACCAATTTGTCCGGGAACTGGTTGGTTATCCATTGCTGCCTTCACAGCACCACATTTCTGATGTCCTAATACTAAAATTACTTTTGCGCCCAATACTAAAGTACCGTATTCTAGACTACCAATTTCTTCTGGTGTAGCTACATTACCCGCCACCCTAACTACAAATAAATCGCCCAATCCTTGGTCGAAAACGATCTCGGCGGGGACGCGCGAATCAGCACAACCTAAAATTGCGGCAAATGGTTTCTGACCGCTAGCAACTTCTCGCAACCGAAAAGAACCCCGATTGGGTTGGTTTATTTTTTGACTAGAAAATCGTTTATTACCTTGCAATAATTCAGCAACAGCTAAATCGGGTGTTAACCTTTGTTTCGCATCTGCGGCTGGAGCATCGAATAAGTTTAGTCCCAATTTACTAGTAATTAAACCACTACCCACAGCAGTAGCACCGAATTTAAACAAATTGCGACGAGATACAGAGTTAATGATTTTTCCTTTCATGGTAATGATGATTTGATTATTTAATTATTTAAAACAAATGAAAAATTCAAGTATATAACAACTTCGTTACTCATTATATACCGAAATGTATCACTTACCTTTAGACAAATAATCCCATCATTAGGCCGACCAATATAATGCCAGTAAAAGCCACCAAAACATAAAACTGCGATTGTCCGGAAGTTGTATATTTGAGAGTCTGTCCGCCAAATAATGTCCCCAAACCAATGATATTAACGAATCCATCGACAATATATCGATCGAACCAATTAGTAATCCGCGCGCTAGTTGCTACTAGCAACACGATTGTCAATTGATAAAAACGCTGGACGTAGAAATCATATGCAAAAAAGTTCTGAATTGCAGGCATCGGTAGCTTCACGGGTTTGGGGATGGCATTGACACTATAAATTACAGCACTAATCGTAATGCCCGAAATACTCGACCATACTAACAACGGCGCAAACATCGTATCTAATGCACCCCAACTCGGTAATAAATCGAGATTGCGTAACATAAGTGGCAGATGGCAGATAAAAACAGCGGTAGTAATGACAGGTAAACTAATCAACCAAAACGGCTCGACCGATCGTTCGCTCATTGGTTTGACTTTACCCAAGAAAATCATACAAAATAATCGAGTCAAGCTAAATGATGTGAGTGTATTTACAATTAAAATTACGCCCACTAACCAAGGTTGCTCTAACCATAAACCATCGATTAATTGTAAAAAGCCCCAAAATCCACCCAAAGGCGGTAGTGCAATAAAAGACGCGATCGCGACTAAGAGCGCAGATCCAGTAAAAGGACGGCGCGACCATAAACCACCTAACTGGGTTAAATCTTGAGTAACATTCGTCCAAATAATCGCACCGATGCCCATGTATAGCAAAGACATCCCAAAGGACTCGTTGAACAAAATAAATCTAGCAGAGTCTAAATTTTGGGTGCCGATCGCGATAAATACCAAACCGATATAAGCACTCAATGTATAGGAAAGTACCCGCTTCATATCGACCTGGGCGATCGCGATTAGCGAACAACAAATCGCCGTCGATACGCCTAAAATTACTAGCGTAGTTAATAAAATCGGCGATAGCGAAATCACTGGAGATAGTTTAATTAATACAAACGCCCCCGCACCGACAACCACCGCATTCCGCAATACCGTGGCCGGAATTGGTGCTTCCATGGCTTCATCCAGCCATAGCTGGAAGGGAATCTGAGCGCATTTACCCAACGGGCCTGCGCTGAGAGATAAACCCAGTAATAAGGCTACTGTCGGGTCTAATTTTGCCGTTTGCGACCAAGTTGCTAACTCGGTAAAATTCCACGTTCCGGCGATCGGATAAATGGCAATTACGCCCATCAGCAGGATAATATCGCCCACTCGCTTCGTCCAAAACGCATCCCGCGCGCCAGTAATTACCAGCGATTGAGCAAACCAAAAGCCGACTAATAAATAAGTCGCTAGAGTTAGCAATTCGAGAAAAACATAAGTAAAAAATAGCGAATTTGATAGCACCAAACCGCAAATTCCCGCACCGAAACAATTCATCAGTGAGAAGAATCGCGCCCAGCTCCAATCCATCTCTAGATAGCCCACGCTATAGATCTGCGAGACAAAATTGATGCCCGCAACGACACTCACAGCAGTCAACGTAATCGCCGAAACCTGAATTGGGAAATTAATATCTAGGGTGCTAGTATGCAGCCAACTATAACTTATTTCTTGTGAGGGCAAGTCCCAACCAATTACTAGGGATACCACTGAATGAATGAAGGCGATCCCCGCCATCAGAATATTCACATAACCTGCTGGTCTAGTGCCGAGTTCCCCCGACCAGCCTAAAGACCAAGGCAGTGCCAAGATAGCTCCGAAGAGTGGGTAGCACGGAATTAACCATGCTGTTTGGATAACTATGTCATACATAGAGTTTACTCTATAAATTATTGATTTAAATCTTTTGCATCTCTATCCCAAAGAATAATCGAAAACTTCTCTAAAAGATAGGTCTAACATAGAGTTTTGCTCAATATTTGAGCTAAGTTTTCCTGATGTATACTATGTATCGAGATCGATCTATTTTTAAGTTAGATTTTAATCTATAGACGTACCCTTAATCTAGTAGTTTTGGCGGGGATCGAGTTAATATTTTGTGGGGATCGGGGATCGGGGATCGGGGATCGGGGAGCTTAACTTCTGCTGCTCACTATCTAGTCTGCCTGCACGAACTGAGATCGATAGTTTGTCTCAGCCTGAAAACTCAAGTCTCGGCTAGCGATCGTTGCTGGTGGCTCCCATTGCATTCCATCATTAAAGCCAGCAAAGTGGGTAGCTGCAAAATGGGGAATATCGTCACTAGACGGACGGCGCAGCAGACATCGTTCGGTCTGGATTGTAAAATCGTGGGGAATAACTCTTTCCATCTATCAATCGCTACATTTTCTCGATCTTTGGTGTTAGTCTAACTACAGCTTATCCCGATTTCTGGAGTCCAAATCGACGCTCATAGCGCAAACGATGAAAAAAGTTTTACCGATTGTTAGTATCTGGCTGGTGGGACTGCTGTTATTTGTAGGCTTGTTTTTGAGTCTGTGGATTATCGTCCCCGCGCCGATTTTCTCACTCCTTCCTCTTAGTGTGGGCGCGCCAGAAATCAGTCCGGGATTACTGCTATTAAATATTTTGGTCGCGATCGCGATCGTGACGATCTTCTGGTTGAGAGGTTTTCGATACTGGCGATTGTTTCTATTTACATTATCTTTGAGCGGTTTAGCATTAGGCTTGAGTGCGCGGCCATTACTGCAATTTTCTACAGTCCAACAACAAGCACAAGCCGCGATCGAGTCAAGTTTGGGGCGAGACTATCTTAAAAATATTCCGCCGGAAATTATGCCCAAACTGCGATCGCAACCCCTGATTATTGCCGATATCTGGCGCAAAATTCCGATTCCCAAAGTCAGGATCGATCGAGCGATTCCCTTTGCCAATCCCGATGGCGTCAAGCTGACGATGAATATCTATCGACCGCTCCAGGTCGGCAAATACCCAGCGATCGTGTCAATTTATGGCGGTGCTTGGCAACGCGGTAGCCCCGATAGTGACGATACTTTCAACCGTTATATCGCTGCTCAAGGTTATGTGGTGTGGGCGATCGATTATCGCCATGCACCTGCTTATCGCTTCCCCACTCAGATTGAAGATGTGCGCTCGGCATTAACATTTATTAAAAAATATGGTGCTGAAAATGAAACCGATCTCGATCGTGTCGCACTCATCGGTCGATCGGCTGGCGCGCAACTAGCAACCTTAGCAGCTTACCAAGATCCACCGCTGCCCATTCGCGCCGTTGTCAATTATTATGGCCCTGTCAATCTGACGGCTGGTTACGAAGATGTCCCTACTCCCGATCCGATCGAGTCTCGCGCCACACTGCGCGCCTTCCTCGGCGGCACCCCGCAAACCGTTCCCGAACTTTACCGCCAAGCTTCCCCAATTAACGCTGTCAAACCCGCTCTACCACCATCTCTGCTCATCTACGGCGGCAAAGACCACATTATCGAATCCAAGTATGGTAAGTACCTCGCGCAACAATTGCGATCGCAAGGAAATCGCACCATTTTCATCGAAATTCCTTGGGCAGATCATGCTTTTGATGCTGTTTTTTCGGGAGTGAGCAATCAACTCGCACTCTACTATACCGAGCGATTTTTAGCTTGGGCTTTAATTAATTGATAGTTGATAATTGATAATGCTTATACTTGGAAGGTTAGGCTAATTCGTACCTTGTGAGAAATAGGAATAAATGCCATGATAATATCTAGCTAGTTGTGGTGGCAATATATTTATATAGTTATTAATCGATTGCTGTGGCTGCTACCAAAAAATTATTAATTCTCGATCTCGATGAAACTCTAGTTTATGCAACCGAAACACCATCGATCGGATTGCCAGATTTTTACGTGTATGACTATGCCATTTACAAGCGTCCATACCTAGATATTTTTCTTGCAACTTGTCTGGAGTGGTTTAATGTGGCAATTTGGACATCTTCTGGATCTGACTATGCTACTGCCGTTGTAGCTGCGATCTTTCCCGACCCACAAGCTCTAAAGTTTGTCTGGGCTAGCGATCGCTGTTCGATCGCCTACAATTATAATTACGATCTCATCGACGGTGGTTATCCCTCATATTACTCGCGCAAACCACTAAAAAAAGTCAAACGACGTGGCTATAAGTTAGAATCGATTATCGCAGTTGATGATACTCCCAAGAAATGGGAACAAAGTTATGGTAACTTAGTCAGAATCGATCCTTTTGAAGGAGATGAATCTGACATAGAATTAAAGTATTTACTCATTTATCTAGAGGAACTTAAAAACGTAGAAAATGTTCGATCGATCGAGAAAAGAAAGTGGCGACAACAGGTTTGTACATAAACAAACGACCCAATTTATTAATATATATTCCAAAATAGAGACCACCTCTGATTTGGAGTGTTAGAATCAAATCTAAAAAGTAAATGTCAGAAGTCAAACTCGATCGAATTGAAGCTCAGATCGGCCAATCGAGCGAACTGATGGTAATGAGGTAAAGCTGACACCTGAATATTTGTAGAGATTTTGCCCACGATCGACAATCGATCGGTAACAATAGAAAGATGAACCAGGTAAATTACTTACGGATTAGCCTCATCGATCGGTGCAACTTTCGATGCCAATACTGTATGCCGGAAGGAGCAGAACTAGAGTATCTCCACCGCCAGCAACTTTTGACTGATGACGAGCTGTTGACTTTGATTCGGGAAGTATTTATTCCGGTCGGCTTTAATCGTTTTCGACTAACTGGTGGCGAACCATTATTACGCAGTGGCATTGTTGAGATCGTGCGATCGATCGCCAATCTTCCACAGACGCAAGATTTATCTGTAACTACCAATGCCTTTTTACTGGCTGGCATGGCCGAAGACTTGTACCGAGCCGGACTCAGACGCGTCAATATCAGCCTCGATTCCCTTCATGAAGCCACCTTCGATCGGATTGTCGGCAACGTTGGTAAATCCCGCTGGCAACAGGTCTGGAACGGGATTCTAGCTGCCGATCGCGCGGGATTTACACCCCTAAAATTAAACGTTGTGGTCATCCCAGGTGTGAACGATACAGAAGTATTGGATTTAGCCGCTCTGAGCATTGATAAACAGTGGCACGTCCGCTTTATAGAGTTTATGCCAATCGGTAACGATGAGTTATTTAGCGATCGGGGGTGGGTATCTTCAGAATCGATCCGCCACCAAATTCGCGAAAAATGGGGTTTAACTGAGGCACAAGTGCAAGGAAATGGCCCTGCGGATGTCTTTACCATCCCTGGTGCGAAAGGGACGCTCGGGTTTATCAGTCAGATGTCCGAATGCTTTTGCGACAGGTGCAATCGAATGCGGCTATCTGCGGATGGCTGGTTGCGTCCGTGCCTGCTCAACGAAACCGGACAACTAGATCTCAAAACCGCACTACGCAACGGTGTCTCTACCACTCAATTGTGTTCGCAAGTCAGAGATTTACTCGCGCTCAAACCAGAAATTAACTATAAAGGTCGCGAATCTGGCAGTGAAACTGGAGTATATCACCGAACGATGTCTCAGATTGGGGGTTAAAACAAATGGCATGGCGGGGATTGCGGATTGTGGATTGTGGATTGAGCCTGTATTACACTCCGATCTATCCCCTATCCCCTATTCCCTATCCTCTCATGGGCGAATGGCGATCGTAATATCTGCCACATTAGTACCAGTTGGCTCAGTTTTAAGTAGATCGCCCAATTGCTGAAAAAATGGATAACTATCATGTCGGTCGAGTGCTATTTTAGCATCCAATTCTAATGCCAAAGCGCGATCGATCGTCGTCTCATTTACTATAGCTCCCGCCGCATCTGTCGGCCCATCGGTACCATCGGTTGCTAAGGTAATTATCCATGCAGGGGCATTATATTTGGCTAATTCGATCGCGGCTGCCAATCCTAATTCGGTATTGCGACCACCTTTACCCGTGCAGTTTGCTGGTAGATTAACCGTAGTTTCGCCACCATAAATTAACACGGTTTTACTGGGTTCGGCAATAATTCTTTGGGCGATTTCTACCCCACGCTCTTTTGCTTCTCCTTCCCATTTAGTGGTAACAATCTGTGGATAATAACCCATTTCTGGCGATCTGGCAGCTTGTTCTACAGCTTGACAAGCTTGAAGATTATTGCCAACTAAGACATTGTGCGCGCGCGGATGATTGGTTAAACCGGACGCGATCGAACCAATCGGATCGCCGATAACATCTGATAAAATTAAGCTAATTACTTTTCCCGTTCCGACCCGCTCGACTAAACAACCACCTTTCAATCTATCGATCTGCGAACGCACGGCATTAATTTTCTCGATCGATAAACCACTGCCTAATAGTGCCATTCCAATCGCCTGTAGTGCTGGCAGTGAAATATTTTCGGTAGGGTTGAGGATATTAAGATCGATCGACTGGCTCGATAAAGCCGCCCGAATTAATTGTTGAGTTTCCTGACTAATTTCGGCAGTCGGCGGACTATTTAGTAGTTCTTTTAAAGCATTGCAAGGACGCGGTGCGACGATCAAAGCAGAGGCTCCGCCAGAGATACAAGCGAGGACTAATGTTTGCTCCGTACAGTCGGCAAGTAATTCCCACACGCGATCGCCAGCAGTTAAACTACGATCGTCAGGTACTGGATGTGCCGACTCGATCGTTTCCCAATTAGCCGGAAATTTAACATCTTTTAAATGGTCGTATTTAGTAATGACTAATCCTTGAGGAATTCGACTGCCAAGGAGTTCGTGGAGCGATCGAGCCATTGGCACGGATGCTTTACCGACTGCAACACACCGAATATCTTTATTTTTTAAATTAATTACGCGATCGCTGATAACCAGATCGTCACCATCTAGTCGCAAATGATTTTGAATGGCGTTATATGGGTTGACAGCAGCTAATGCAGCGGCAATTAATCGATCGATGAAAGCTTCCATATTCTTTAACCGTAAAGTCTTTGATTTAGTCTAGTTTCGAGGGATGGGTAATAAATACTGTCGTTGGCGTATTTTTACCACCCAACAATAGGAGAAATGTCTACTTCTGTGAAATCCAGTTTTAGAGGGATAACCTTCTCTATGAAAGGCTCAATAGCGAAATTGGTATCTACACCTACCGCTACCGCGAGTAATTTAATGGCTGGCGAGCAGTCGTTATTTATCCCAGTCGCAGCATCGAACAAGAACGATTAGCGATAGTCAGACTCGATCGAGGATAGTCAAATACTCGATCGCGATACAATAAGAGCATATATCGCTCTACACTAATTTTTTATAGGCGCATGACCGTAGCTACCCCGACCAAAATCCAGTATGAAGCCGTAATTGGGTTAGAAACTCACTGTCAACTCAACACGGCTACCAAGATTTTTTGTAACTGCTCCACCGAATTTGGCTCTGTCCCCAACCACAATATTTGCCCAGTGTGTACGGCAATGCCTGGAGTTTTGCCAGTACTCAACGAGAAAGTATATGAGTATGCTGTCAAAGCGGGTTTGGCTCTCAATTGTCAGATTGCTGCCTATAGTAAATTCGATCGCAAGCAATATTTTTATCCTGACTTACCCAAAAATTATCAAATTACCCAATTCGATCTCCCCATCGCCGAGCATGGCTGGGTAGAAATCGAAATCCTAGATGACGCTGGCAATCCCACCCGCAAGAAAATCGGCATCACCCGGATGCACATGGAAGAAGATGCCGGGAAGCTCGTGCATGGCGGTAGCGACAGATTATCTGGCTCCAGTTACTCGCTGGTAGATTACAATCGCACTGGCGTCCCCCTGTGTGAAATCGTCTCCGAACCCGATCTTCGCAGCGGTATCGAAGCGGCTGAATACGCCCAAGAAATCCGCCGGATTATCCGCTACCTCGGCGTCGGTGACGGGAACATGCAAGAAGGTTCCCTCCGCTGCGACGTAAATATTTCCGTGCGTCCCGTCGGTCGCGAGGAATTTGGCGTTAAAGTCGAGATCAAGAATATGAACTCCTTTAGTGCGATTCAACGTGCGATCGATTATGAGATCGACAGACAAATTACCGCAATCGGTAATAACGAGCCAATCTTCCAAGAAACCAGATTGTGGGAAGAAGGCACGCAACGCACGATTAGTATGCGGAGCAAGGAAGGCTCTAGCGATTATCGCTATTTCCCCGAACCCGACTTGACGCCGATGATTTTGGCAGATAGTCAAAAGGCCGCTTGGAAAGCCGAACTCCCAGAATTACCTGTCGAAAAACGCCATCGTTATCAAGAGGAATTAGGCTTATCTCCCTATGATACGCGAGTCCTCACTGACGATCGATCTGTCGCCGAATATCTCGAAGCCACAATCGCCGCTGGTGCGGATATCAAGCAAGCAGCTAACTGGGTAATGGGCGATATTACCGCCTATCTCAAGAATCAAAAAGTCAGCATTCGCGATATTCCCCTCACGCCGACAGTGTTGGCAGAATTAATCGGGTTAATCGACAAAGGTACCATCAACGGTAAGATTGCTAAAGAAATTCTCCCCGACTTATTCGAGCACGGCGGTTCGGTGCAAGCCTTAATTGAAAGCAAAGGCTTAACTTCGATTTCCGATCCTGCGGAATTGGAAAAAATCGTCGATGAACTCCTCGCCGCCAATCCTAAAGAATTGGAGCAATATAAAGCCGGAAAAACCAAACTTTTAGGCTTCTTCGTCGGGCAACTAATGAAACAAACAGGCGGACGTGCCGAGCCAAAATTAGCCAATCAAATCCTAGCCAAAAAGTTGAACGGTTGAAAAATCCTCTCCTCGGAAGGCTGTGTTAAAAATCCCCTCCTGGGAGGGGATTTTTTAAGGGATTAGCGAGCGTGGAGGCTATTATTAACATTATCCAGATTGGATTAGCGATCGGGAATTCGCGCTATCATTGGGCTTGGTTTTTAAATACCAAACTCCAATCGAGTTGGGATACCGAATATCTCGCGCCAGAGCGATTTATAGAATCATTTTCGATCGATCTTCAAGTACTAATTAAAGAACATAAAATTCAGGTAGATTTAATTCCAATCTATCTTGTTTCTGTCGTCCCCATTCAAACAGAAATCTGGCAAAAATTACCACAAACTCAAATAATTACTTTGTCCGATATTCCTATGCAAAATCTCTATCCGACACTCGGGATCGATCGAGCGTTAGCAGCCTTCGGTGCAGGTGAAGTTTATGGTTATCCAGTATTAGTAATCGACGGCGGGACGGCATTAACAATTACAGGTATTGACGATCGGCATAGTTTTATCGGCGGCGCGATTTTGCCAGGATTGAGATTACAAATTAGCTCTTTATATTCGGGTACTGCTGCATTGCCACAAATAACACTACCCCCAGAGCTACCGCCGCGTTGGAGCGACAATACCCCAGGCTCGATCGCTAGCGGTATTTTACATACAATTAGTGCGGGACTAATTGATTTTATTCGAGATTGGCAGCAGTTATTTCCAAAGAGTCAGATCGTCTTTACAGGTGGAGATGGCGAACTTTTGACTGGATATGTACAAGGCAATTTACAGTTAAATTATCGCAATTCCTTAAGATTCGATCGTCATTTACTATTTCATGGATTATCAGTAATTTTGAAATCGATCTAGTTAGTAAATAAATACGTGTAAATTAGACATATGACTTCTTAAAGAAGTCGGATGTCTGAGTATCTATGGTAATGTAAATTAGTGACAAATCGCTAAATTATTACCATAATTCGACCTCTTCTCGATCGATCTGTGCCTGGATGCGATCGATAAAATTTTCAATTTCTTTGGCAATATAGGGCATCGATTCTTCAGGGAAAGTAAAATCTGCCGACTTAATTAATTTATACTCAGATTTCTTCACTGCGCGGGCGCAAGCTTGGCTTTGCTCCATGACCGATCTCTCATCGGCGTCGCTTTGTAGGACTAAAAATGGCGGTCGAAAGAGAGATAATCGATCGGCAACTAGTTCGCGGCGAATCTTGGCAGTCGATCGCTGAAAAAATAATTTACAAGTAGTTGGATATTTCTTGAAAAACCGCCAATAAGCTTGTCTTTTGGCTAAGGGATCGACATCATCGCCGATCGATGTTATCACCTGTAAACTATTTAACCACAACTTAAATAGCCAGGGTTGAGAGAGTAAGAATTTTGTCGATCGACCGTATTGTTTCCAGTTAGGAAGTGTATATCCTTCTGGAGAAATTGCCACTACGCCGCGCACTAAATTTGGATATTTCAATGTATAACTCAAGGCAATCCACGCACCGAGCGAATGTCCGATTAAATAAACCGGACGATGGAGCTTCAGTGCCATCAAAAACTCGTGGAGCGCAGCTACTTCTAATTCGATCGAGTCTGGTACCCGATTGGCAGTCGAATTACCATATCCGAGCAAGTCTACAGCAAAGCAATGGAACTTCTTCTGGGCTAGTGGCTCGATAATCCGCTCCCATTGATGATTATCGTGCCAACTACCATGCAAGAATATCAGTACGGGGCGATCGAGATCTCCCGCCTCGCGCCAGAAGATTTGGCCTGTAGAGAGCTTAATGTGAGAACTGCGGTAGAGCATAGGGGCTAAATACTAGGGGAGGTTGCTAAGTAAAGAGCGTGCTGGTTGCTGCAATACTACCCTAAGCTAGATCATAGTAGAGTGTAACTACATTCCGATCGAGCTACTAGCAATTTTGGTGCGCGATCGCTTATGATAAGATTTGCTGAAGCTACGTCCGGTCGGATTAACCTCTGACAGTTAGGTTCGATCGAATATTTTATTTTATTGAGACGGCTCAGGATTTTTAGCACAGCCATTGACAGATCCAGTCCCGATTGGGTTGGCAAATGTTACTTATCGTTTATTTTTACAGAGGCAAATATGGCAAAACGCCGCAACCTGAAGAAGGAAAAGGCGGAGCGTAATCAAGCATACGCTCGTAAGTTTAGAAAACGCCCCACTGGCGGTCGGATGTTCAAATCCAGATTCCGTCCTCAATCTAATGGCACTTCGGCTGAGGAAGATAACGAAGATACCTCCGCAGCAGCAACCTAGATTAGGGGATAGGGGATAGGGGATAGAGATTAGGGAAGATAGAACTTCCTTTGATGTCTTTATCCCCTAGTACCTATCCTAACCAATTTGAACTTTGGCACGCTCGATCGCTTGACGAACTCGATCGAATCCTGTTCCACCGTAACTATTTCGCGCTGCTACTACTTGTTTGGGATCGATCGCTGCATAGATATCCTCGGCAAATGCTGGATGTAGCTGTTGCCATTCAACTAGGCTCAGATCCTTAAGTAGTTTGTTTTGGCTCAGGCAAGTTTTGACGACCTTACCGACGAGATTGTAAGCTTCGCGGAAGGGCACACCTTTAGTTGCCAGATAGTCGGCGACATCTGTGGCATTGGCAAAATCTGATGCTACGGCTTCAGCCAAGCGTGCGGGACGAAATTCGATCCCTTCTTGGATTAAGATGGTCATCGCTTCCAGGCAGGCTTGGACGGTATTGACGGCATCGAATAAAGCTTCTTTATCTTCTTGCAAGTCCTTATTATAGGCCAGGGGCAATCCCTTCATCATCACCAGCATGGCTTGGAGATGGCCGAACACGCGTCCGGTTTTGCCGCGTACTAATTCTGGCACATCAGGATTCTTCTTTTGGGGCATGATACTCGAACCCGTGGCACAGCGATCGGTCAAGCTGACAAACCGAAATTCTTCGGATGCCCAAATAATCACTTCCTCTGCCAAACGGCTTAAATGTACCATAATTAGGCTGGCAGCACCAAGAAACTCGATCGCAAAATCTCGGTCGCTCACGCCATCCAAACTATTGCTATAAATGTCGTCGAAACCGAGTAACTGCGCTGAATAAGCCCGATCGATCGGGAATGTCGTCCCCGCCAGCGCGCCGCAGCCTAATGGCGAGATATTCGTCCGCTTATAGACATCTCCCAGCCGTTCCCAGTCCCGCTGCGCCATTTGAAAATAGGCGAGCAGGTGATGTGCCAAACTCAGCGGTTGCGCGCGTTGGAGGTGTGTATAACCAGGAATCAGCGTCTCGACATGGGTTTGCGCTAGCGTCAGTAGTACCTGTTGAAAGTCTCGCAACTGCGAGCGGATCTGCTGAATGCGATCGCGCAAGTATAGCCTCGTATCGGTACCGACTTGATCGTTACGCGATCGAGCTGTATGTAGTTTCTTACCGACATCGCCGACGATCTCCGTCAGCCGCCGCTCCACAGCAAAGTGGACATCTTCAGCATCGATACCGGGATGAAAATTACCCGCTCGATATTCGTCGCGGATCTGTTCTAAGCCAGCAACTAACTTCTCCCCCTCAGTCGAGCTGATAATACCCGTCTGCGCCAGCATCCGAGCGTGAGCGCAAGAACCAGTCAGATCGTATTCGATCAATTCCAGATCGAAGCCAATGCTAGCGTTAAATTTTGCGATCGCTGGATGTAGTGTACCTTCAAAGCGATCGCTCCAAGTCTGTGGTCGATCCATACAAGAACAGGGGCAAAAGCTCCTGAATTAAGGGTTGGGGAATATTCGCAATAGCCAAACTTCAGCCATGTGCAATCGGATGGCTAGCATGTGGCCTAAAGTTGCTACTCAGTATTCCACGCTATCATGTGAATGTCATGTCCATCAAAAACTTTACTCAAACATCGATTATGTCTATTCAAAAAACCAAGGTTAAAGCTACCAGTGTGCTGACAATTTTTTGCCTGAGTGCCGCTCTAGCTATTACTAGTTGCGGCCAAAAAGCAACTGAAACTAGCACTACTCAATAGTCCGGACACCTTTTGAAAAGAAAAATGATCGATCGATCCAAAAAAAGCAATTCATCGCTTAAAGTACAAGTAGAACCCAAGTACCAGATGAATTGCCCTATGGATATTGTACAGAACCTACTTGCCAAAGTGGGTAATTTAGCAAACCGCAACGCCAGTTCTTAGCCAGTATATTTGTGACGTTGTTTGTGGTATGCGGCAAGGCAAACTTTACTAATCTCAGTCGTTATGGGCAGTATAGCGAACGAACATACCGTCGTCAGTACAAAAAAACATTCGATTTCATTCCCTTCCACGCGCAGACAATTGCAGCAGCAATTGAACCAAATCGAGAGCAGATCGCAGCGATTGATTGCTCATTTATCAGCAAGAGTGGAAAACAGACATGGGGAGTAGATAATTTCTATAACGGTAGTATCAGCAAGTCTCAAAAAGGGTTAGAAATTTCGGTGATTGCAGTGGTGGATGTATTAGCCCATCAAGGTTACACTCTCTCAGTACAACAAACTGCAAAAACCGAGCGTCAACCCATCCCCGACGCGAAACCAACGGCGAAGAAGAAGCGTAAATCGAAGTCGAAATCGAAGTCGAAATCGAAGTCGAAATCTAAATCTAAATCGAAAGCGAAAACAGAACCAGTGATTTCTGAGCGAGTCAAAGGCTATCTGAAACAACTGAAAATAGCTCGCTCCCATTTGCCTGCGGTAGTAAAATATTTAACCGCAGACAGCTTTTACAGTAAGAAATCTGTTGTTGATGGGGTGATTGAGCTAGACCTTCATTTGATTAGCAAATTGCGGATTGATGCGGATCTACGATACTGCTACACTGGCAAGCAAAAGCCCAAAGGTGCGCCGCGTAAGTATGATGGCAAGGTGAATTTGAGTGATTTGTCCCGACTGGAATTCGGTGGTGAGTTAGCTAATGGCACTAAATTGTATAGCCAAGTGGTTTGGCATGTTTCACTTAAACGTAAAATTCGCATCGTTTACTTGGTTGACCAACGTCATCCCGAGAAGCAGCGAGTAGCTTTGCTCTTTTCTACCGACACGATGATTAATCCCATCAGTCTGTACGAGTACTACAAATCTCGGTTTCAAATCGAATTCATCTTTCGTGATGCCAAACAATTTACTGGGCTTTGCGACTGTCAATCCCGCCACCAACAATCCCTGGATTTTCATTTCAATGCATCCTTGGCAGCTCTCAATATTGCCAAGCTTGAACAGCAAAAAACTCAGTCGGATACTGGGGAAGATTCACAGCCGCAATCTTTTTCAATGGCAACTTACAAGCGGCTAGCTCTCAATGGACATCTACTTGAGCGGTTTATTTCCATGTTAGAACTTGACCCGACTTTGATTAAATCCCATCCTAACTACGATAGTCTTCTCCACTATGGCTCTCTAGCTCCATAAATCTGTCCGGACTATTGCTACTACCACCACTACCGAAGCAACCACCCCAGCGACTGGTGCCACCACCGCTCCGACTACTAGTACTAGCACTACTACTACCACTCCGGATGCTGGTGCAGGCGCAGCACTAACCGCAGCCGAAAAAACCCAGTTGACTCCGGCCAAAACTGCCTTGGTCATGGCAAATACGGCCATCAAAGGTGGTGATGTGGCCAAAGCTAAAACTCAGTTTACCAAATTCACTAGTCTCTGGCCGACGGTAGAACCGATCGTTAAAGCCAAAGCTGGTGCCAACTACGAACCGATTGCTAACGGTATCGAAACAGTTAAAACTGCCATGAGTGCGGCAACTCCCGACAAAACCAAAGCCGGAGAAGGTCTCACTAAAGCGATTACTGCCATGAACGCTTTACTCGCCAAAAAATAGACCGCATTTAATCCAGATCGATAGTTAAATTTCAGTAGTTCCAACTTTGCTCGCTCACACTCCCTGCAAAGGGTAGCCACTGAACGTAACTAACATCTACATCAAAACTTCCGAACGTTGCTTTTGAGATCCCAATTTAGTCAGAGATGTTATAGTAGTAGCAACCTCTAGGTTGACAAAGGATATATAATGGCTGCGACAAATGGATCTAAACATCAGACGATCGTTCGTCCGTTGCAATATCGAGATATTGACGCGATTGCTAGCTTATGTCAACAAGCAACTATCCCCGACCCAGCAGTAAAGGCTCAGATCGAGCAACTGCTCAAACAAATGAATCGGTGGTACGCACCGTTTCAATTTCTCAATACAATTCCGACCCCCAACTTTACCGATCGCGCTTTACTAGTTGCCGAACACGAGCAACAACTGCGTGGTGTAATTAGCGTCTCTCCTTTCAATCGGACGCGCAGTACTTGGCATGTCGAATGGGTATCGCTGGTAAATGGCTCTGCACGATCGCCAGAAGATCTGCAAGCTGGTAACCCAGTAGAAATTACAGGCAAAAATGATATCGGTTCTCAATTACTTCGCTATTGCTTCGAGCACATCGTCGATGCCAGCACTTGGGTATTAGAAGTAGATGTCAACGATAATTCGGCCTTAGCTTTGTATCGCCAAAATGGATTCCAACCACTGGCGCACCTGACTTACTGGGAAATTGCGCCCGAACTCCTCAAAGAACTAGCACAACGCGAACCGGATCTGCCCAACCTGCTCCCCGTTCGCAACACCGACGCGCAACTGATCTATCAATTAGATACAGTGTCGATGCCACCATTGCTGCGGCAAGTATTCGATCGTCAAATCCACGACTTTAAGAATAACCTCGTCCAAACGATGGTGGGTAAAGTCAAAGAATGGTTTCAACAGAAACAATCCTTCAGCAACTATGTCTTTGAAACCCAACGCAAAGCCGCGATCGGGTATTATCGATTGTCATTAAACTCCGATCGTCAACTCTCAACCACCGAAAATCGTCAACCGCATCAAGCCGAATTAACCGTTCATCCCGCTTATACTTGGCTCTATCCAGAATTAATGGCTCAATTGGCCAGATCTTGCCAATACCTACCATCTCAGCCGCTGCAATTAGTCTCGGCTGACTATCAACCCGAACGCGAAGAATACTTTCAACAAATCGGTGCGGTACGAGTCAAGCATAGCCTATTGATGTCGCGTTCCGTGTGGCACAAGCTCCGCGAAGCCAAACATCTGTCTTTGGAAAATCTCCAAATTGCCGAGATGCTCCAAAGTCTCCAACCCTCGCGTCAGCCACTCCCCAACCGGATTGAGAAAAACGATGCTGAAGATCTGTCATAGCTGGCCAGATAAGACAGTTTGATGATACTAGTACTCAGTTTCAACCAGGGTATCCACAAGCGATGCGCGATCGTCGGGTTTCCCGACGGATTAGCGCATCAAGACAGGGGCACCCCTACACAATCGATCTGTAGGGGTGCCCCTTGTGGATACCCTTAGATCTATAATAAGCACTAGTTTTTAGGTACAGATCCAAGATGCGAGGTAAGCCAAGTGCGGTGGCCAGATTCGATCGAGTCACGAAGTGGGCACCTGGAAGCTGATACAATAAGGGATAATCGATCGAATAGCTAACCTTAAGAGCAAACTTATGATAGTTGCACTACTGTACTTAATTTTGAGTGGGACTTACCTATTAGTACTCCCAGGCGCATTGTATCTTTACCTTCAGAATAGATGGTACGTAGCCAGCTCGATCGAGCGACTATTAATGTACTTCTTAGTATTTTTCTTGTTTCCAGGCATGATTTTACTCTCGCCCTTTCTCAATCTTCGTCCCAAACGCCGAGAAATTGAGGCTTAAACTTTAGCTGATGCGTAGAATTGATGTCTTTGTCATTGGAATTGTAGTATTCGCGATCGGTGGTGCTGGCTATCTAGGTCTAAAACTTGCTGGATTAGACAGCATCGATGCGGGAATTTGGAGTCAATTAGTGCTCGTCGGCATTATTTTGGCATGGTTGGGTAGCTATGTATTCCGAGTAGCCACCAAAAATATGACCTACGCTCAGCAGCTCAAAGACTACGAAGAAGCTGTACTCCAAAAACGCCTAGAAGAACTCACCCCCGAAGAATTAGCCAAGCTCCAAGCCGAAATCGAGCAAGAACGGCGTGGTTAGGCTTTAGGCTTTAGGTTTTAGGCTTTAGGCTTTAGGTAGAAGGTAGAGGGTAGAGGCTGGATCGGTTTGGAACTGCGTTCCAATTTTACCCCCATTACCCATTCCCCATCTATCCATCCACCCATCCACTCATCCACCCATACCACCCAAATTTAATGCTCTCCGTTTCTAGTTGTTTTCAGTCTTTACGCGATCGCGGCCAGTGTGCTCTTATTCCGTTTATTACTGCTGGCGATCCAGACTTAACAACTACGGCTGAAGCTCTCAAAACTCTAGATGGTGCTGGTGCAGATCTCATCGAATTAGGGGTTCCTTATTCCGATCCCTTAGCCGATGGCCCGATCATTCAGGCGGCAGCTACTCGTGCGTTGGCGCACGGCGTCAAGCTCAATGATGTTATCCACATGGTGGCACAGGTGAGTCCGCAGATTAAAGCACCGATTATTCTGTTTACTTATTACAATCCCATCCTCAACCTGGGAATTCGCGAGTTTCTGAGCCAGATTGCTGCTGCTGGGGTCAAAGGTTTGGTGGTGCCAGATTTACCATTAGAAGAAGCCGAAGAACTATTGGTACCTGCGGCAGAAATCGGCATCGAAGTTATTTTGCTCGTCGCGCCAACTAGCTCTCAGGAGCGGATCGTAGCGATCGCGGCTAAGTCGCAAGGTTTTATTTATTTAGTCAGCGTCACTGGGGTAACTGGAGTGCGATCGGGATTGGAAGATCGGGTGGGAGATATTCTTGCCAATCTTCGCAGCGTTACCGATAAACCGATCGCGATTGGCTTTGGTATTTCGGCACCAGAACACGCTCAGCAAGTCCGAAAATGGGGCGCAGACGGGGTAATTGTCGGAAGTGCCATGGTAAAACGTTTAGCCGAAGGAACCCCCGTAGAAGGGCTAAAATCGATCGAGCAATTCTGTCAAAGTCTCAAAGCAGCAATTGGTTGAGAATTGAGAATTGATAACTGTTGCGTGTGCTTTAGATGTTCCCCTTATTGTCTTGGCGGAAAACTAACCCACACTGCGTCATCGCTATCTAATCCCCATTACCCTCTACTTGTACTTATATTACGGTTCGATCGAACCAAGCGGTCTCGCTTTGATAAAGTTCGGTAAAATAAAGAGTCAGCAGATGTAGGTAGGCAAATATGCTCGAACTAAGTAGTATCGCCGAATTTTCTCGGTGTCATTGTATTGGAATTTGTGCGTTTTTAGTTCCGACTAATTTAGGTTTGGCGATTGCCACACTGCTATTTACAGGATTAAATCGACCGCCACGAACAATCTATACAACGATCGGTTTGGGAATACTACCAGCGATAGTTTTATTATTACACGTTTTGACGTGGTGGTCGATCGGTGTGGTCATGTTGCCGACATTTATTTTGCCAATGCTGGCTACTACCTGCTTGGCGATCTATGCTTATGCGCTGTTCAAACCAGCACACATGCGAAACTTGTTGCTGACGATCTCCAAAATTTCGATCGCTAAATATCAGCAGTTGCTAGCTAATTAACTATCTTTACAGCCAATGTTTAGTTGGTAAACATTGGCTTTGCTATTTCAAATTAGTGGTTATATGTAGCTAAACTTTGATGAATAGATAACATTTATCATCCCAAATCGACCTAATAATCGATTCAAGATCGAGATTGAGCTGTTGAGAATAAATAGCATTAATTTAATATTTAAAGCGAATATTATCGCTCGCGTATCGATCGGGGTAACATAGTTATTTCAGATTATGGAGATTAAATTCAACCGAAGTAAAAATTGCTAAAATAAAAGCGAAGAGCTATTGTCTCTCGTTAATATTTGCAGCAATCAAAGCCCAAAAATTATGATTAAACGTCGTTCATTTCTTGGCTACTTTAGTATCGGTTGGCTGACTGCTTGTTTTCCTGTGGTATTGGCAGCTTGCGCGCCCAAGCAAGCCACGACAGAAGCCACAAGCTCTACCCCAGATTCAGCTTCAGATGATAAAACGACTTCCAAACCAGCAGCAAAGAAGACCGCAGATGGATTTACAGTAGTCGGTACTGTCGCCCAACTCGAACAGGCTGGATATATTCAAACCAAACAAGTCGCGGTGACCAAAGATCCGGCCAATCCCAAGCAGTTACTGGCTGTCAATCCTAAATGTACCCATCAAGGTTGTGATGTCAAATGGATGGCTGGGGCGAAAAAATACGATTGCCCTTGTCACTCTGCTGAATATGCGGCTGATGGTAAAGTTCTCAAAGGGCCTGCTACAAAATCTTTAGCTAAGTATCCAGCGAAGATTGTTGGCACCCAAGTGTTGGTGAAAGTTTAGTTAATTAGTTAACCCAAGTTGCTACTTATAACCGCAGCGGTTATAAACCGCCGCTCAGCTTGCGTAATGTCCGCCTGTCTTGATTCGCTTCTTTCGGCCTCCCAAGCGCGCGTTGCCGACCCATGTGTTTGGGTCGGCAACATCTGCGCAATCTCTGATGCGCTGATGTGCCTTGATGGTCGGGTCTTCTGCTGAGGGAACCTCAGAGTTCGATCGTGGAAGTGCGACAACGACGCATCGACTTGGAGATTTCTTCTTTGGTTGTGTGCGTTAAGACAACAAAGGCGGACATTACGCATCCTTAGCACTGACTTCCAACCGTTAGCATGATGGTAGGTAGCAACTTGATTTAGTTAGTGTAAGTCGGTAAATAGGGGTCTCGAACTAGATGCAGACGATAATTAATGTCTGAAATTATGCGATCGTTTTATCCCGATCGCGATTGTAACTAGCAGCGGATAGATAAACTAATAACAATTTAAAAACTAATTCCGATCGATGGCTCGATCGACTCCACATATGGCAAGGTTTTCCCAATCCGCAATCCGCAATCCAAAATCCAAAATGGTATGATGAGTTTTCAAACTGCGCGACCGTATACACTATTGTCGATCGGGGCTGCGCTGATGACGATCGCGCTAAAAACTGGAGCCTATTTTTTAACTGGCTCGGTAGGACTATTATCTGATGCGTTGGAGTCTGGGATCAATTTGGTGGCTGCACTGGCAGCGTTTTGGGCATTATCTTTTGCCGCCACTCCCGCCGATGAAGATCATCCATTTGGACATAATAAGGCCGAATACTTTTCGAGTGGATTGGAAAGTATTTTAATTGTCGTGGCAGCAATTGGGATTGCGGTAGTCGCGGTGGGAAGATTATCTTCGCCGCAACCGCTCGAACAGCTCGGCGTGGGCTTATTTTTGACATTAATTGCTACGGCGATTAATGGTGGCGTTGCCTGGATTTTATTACGAGCGGGAAAGCGACTGCGATCGATTACGCTCCGTGCTGATGCCCATCATTTATTTACAGATGTTTGGACTTCAGGCGGCGTCATTCTCGGCATCTTGCTCGTCAAGCTGACGGGTTGGCTGATTCTCGATCCGATAATTGCCTTATGCGTTGCGGCGAGTATCCTCGTATCGGGAGCAAAACTGCTTCAAGAGACAGGCGCGGGGTTGCTCGATACCTCACTACCACTAGAAGAACGCGATCGCATTACAAATATTTTTAGTAGGTACGAGCCGCAAGGTATCCACTTTCATGCCCTCCGCACGCGAGTATCCGGTTCGCGGCGATTCGTGACGTTTCACGTCTTGGTACCAGGAAGTTGGACGGTGCAACAAGGGCACGATCTCTGTGAAGATGTTGAAGAAGCGATCGTTGAGGCTCTACCAGGTGCTAATGTAGTTTCGCACATGGAACCGCTCGAAGATCCCAAATCCTGGACGGATCTAGAACTCGATCGGTCGATCGATCGATAATCCTAGCTCTATCGCGACAACTATCGCCCGACCCGACGATTTACCCGATTGCTGTGGATTTAATCGGATGAGCTGGAATGCCGACAACGGTCGTGTTATCTGCCACATTTTTAGTGACGATAGCACCAGCACCAATCTTACAGTTTGAACCAACTTTTACTCCTGGCAAGATCGCGGCATTCGCACCGATTTCGGTACAATCGCCAATCCTACTTTTTCCCAGCACTTTGGCACCAGGAGATATTGCACAGTATCGACCGATGCTGGCATCATGGCTAACGATCGCCGCTTTGTTGAGCAAAGTTCCATTACCAATCCGCACATTGCATGTGATGGTCGCATGGGAGAGAATACATACCCCATCACCGATATTATTATCAAATTTTCCAATCAGAGCATAATTTGAAATAATTGAGCATGGCTTCCCACCGATAGAGACCAGCTCTTGGAAAAGTTTTTTACGAATTGCAGCACTTCCCACCCCAAGGGCAAAATCAGGTGACTCATTCAAAAAGTGCTCTTTCAAAGCTTCCCATGATTAGATCGCTAGTAATCTCACAGCCCACGTCGTGCTATTCCAAGCAAATCTAACCACAGCAACCGATCGCCGACAGCTTATTTCGATCGATTTATGCTAGAGCCTTACTAATGCTTGCTGATGCTGCATTCGCAAGGCAAGGATATGTTCGCAGGGGCCTTTAAATAGCTTATTTTGCTGGTGCCAATTACAGGTACAATTGGCGGCCACCAATCGCTCATCGCGATCGATCTCGGCAATTGGCTTATATGTCTGCGATCGATATTTTATAGTTCCGGCTAGATGTAATGTCCCGTTAGTATCGACACTCGAACTATCGACTTTGACGACTTTATTCGTGATAAATTCGCTGGCGGCTGATTCGCGATCGTTGGCAAATCTCAATCGATCGATCGGCAATGGTTCTTGAGTTAATTCGCGGACGCGATAGACTTGTTTATTCAGATCGTAAATCGCTCGTCCGGCTTGAGTATAGGCACTCAAGGCACCTAAAACGACACTGCGATCGAGTTTCAATCTTTTAGCCAGATCGTCAGGCGATTCGAGCCAATTTTCTTGCAATCCGGCGAATACTTTTTGCTTCGTCCAATCATCGACAGTGTCGCGGGGAGCCATCAGATCGAAATTTCCGGCTTTTGCCCAGTCATTTGCCGTCCAGCCGGATAAACCCAGGGTGAAGGATAAATCGTGAAGATCGGCGACGTAAAAGGAGGGTAAACCCGTGCCTAATAAGTGAACGGTGAACTTCTTAGCGACGGGAATCAAGCGTTCTAAAATCAACAATCGGCGGCGTCCCCAAACGCGAATTTCTTCGGGTTTATTGCCGTGGTAGAAGGATCGATCGCAAACTACTTCGAGATTCCACGGCTCGAAAATGACGCGGACTGGTTCGCCCGGTTTGAGGATATATTTCATGCTCCGAGGGCCATGTTTTTCCTTGCGGCGGCGGAGGACGAAGCAAAGATTGTAGATATCCATCGGATGGAGATCGAAGCTAATTGCGGGCAAGGACATCGCTGAATTGACTTGCAAGAAGCCGCGTACCCACGTATCGGGTAAATCGATTTTCACCTCTTTATAAGCCACCTCGCCCGCAGTTTGAACGCCAAAACCGGAGGGATCTACTTCAAAAACGGTGGATTTATAGGTGCGGATTTTTTGGAATTCGTCGTAAAGTGCGGCGGAATAATCGACATTTGTCGTCCCGCACGCAAAGTCGCCGACGTTTTTAAAAACCTCATAGCTGGCACCGAGCCGCCCGTAGCTAGATTCATCTTGGCTGAAACACTCGAAGAATACTTCGTCGGGATGGACGGTAATCACCGGATCGAGGACGAACCAAGCATCGCGATCTTTTTGGTACAGGTAGTCGAAATAGCGGCGCACGGATTTGTAGTATCCGCTCGATCGCTCGGAGCTACGACGGCGTAATTCGCTCATTTCGGCATCGAGTTCTCGCAGTCTGTCAGTCACGGTTTGCCGCTGGGTGGCGATGAGTTGCCAGTCGATCTCATTGCGTTGCGCTGCCCATTCTTTATAGGCGGTTTTATCTTTGGGCTGAAATCGCAAGTCGGAGACTACGACATCGTGCAGCGCGCTTATCGCTTCGCGGAAGGCGATATTTTGCCGCAGTTCGCCGCGAAAATAAGTCGGCGTGCGGGTGACATCGGGAGCGAAGGACATATTCGTGCGATCGCCATTGCTGGAGATGCTACTGTTGCCGGGATAACTATAGTTAAATTCCATCGATCTAGTTACATGGGAAACACAACGCAAAGCTTAAATACTATTGTACTATGCCATCTGCAAATTGTCAGCTTGTATCGATCGCATTACGGATTATGAAACCTTGCCTATATCTACTTCAGACGGAGTTCGATGCGATCGTTGAGATAGTTTTTCCGAGTATTCCAGTCTGGCAAAATGCTCTCTAATAGTTTGTAAAAACTAGCAGAATGATTGGGAAACCGGAGATGACAGAGTTCGTGAATTATCACATAGTCAATGCAATCTTTTGGTGCGCTAACTAAGAGGGGGTTGAGGAATATTTTACCATTTGGGGTGCAGCTTCCCCAGCGTTTGGACATAATGCGAAGTTCAAAGCCAATTTTTTCTGGAATAATTCCATAAATAGCAACTAATTTGGTGCAGTATTGGTAACGTTCGCTAAATATTGTCATCGCTCGATCGCGAAACCAATTAGAAATGGATCTTTCGACATGTTCTCTGTCAAATGGTGTGGGCGTATTAACTTCCAATCTACCTTGCCACAGCCGGATTTTTTCAACTGAACTTTCAATTAGTTTTAGCCGATATTGACGACCTAAATAGCGATAACCTTCGCCTGAGACGCATTCGGGGGCGGGTAAAGGTGGGGCATATTTGGTAAATTGGCGTTGTTGTTTGGCAATCCAGGCGGCGCGATGAATGACTTTGGATTCGATCGATTGCAAGGTCTCATTGGTAGGAGCTTTGACAATAATACTACTATCTGGATGAACTTCGATCGCCAAGGTTTTGCGGGGGGAATATTCCAGGGCGAAGGTGATGTTTTGGCTTCCGTAGGGCACGCGATGGATCTCGGTTGATTTCATATCATCTAAATATTTTTTAACCGCAGAGGCTCAGAGAGCGCAGAGAAGAGAAGGAAGAGATGTTAGCTGACTTCATAGTTTTCGGCAATCTTGAGGATCTTGGCAATTAGTTCGTCTAAGTCTGCCCAGTGAATGAATAGATTGTGAGTCTTTTTTAAGTCGTGAACGAGATCGTCGATTTCGTTCATCATCCGGTTTTGGATATCTTTGTGATGTTGCCAATCGCGGACTTTGTGTTTGGTGATAATATCTTCGATACCGATCGATAGTAATACAAATACGTCTGAATGATTGATATTGCTGTCGATGCCGCCATCGATTAAAATCGAGGCTGGTGCTGCAAAGTCCGCCTGCGCGGACTGGGTTGTATATGTGGACTTCACTTCACGAACAACGGAGCGAGCGGTATTGTAGTCCGCGTAGGCGGACTTCGCATCACGAGCAGAGACTTCAGTCTCTAGGCTCTCTGGGCTACTAGATAATTTAGCTTGCAAAACGTTGTAAAAAGCTCGCGCTTGGGGGCGAGTTTGCAATGGTAGGGGAACGGTATCCGCGCCACCACTGCGGACGGTTTCTAGACACGATCGCATTTGCTGGAGATATTCGATGTCACCGAGGCGTTTGGCGCGGTGGGCATCGATCGCGGTTTGAATTAATTGACTCAATCGCAGGTATAATACAGGGTCTTCTTCCATCCGTTCGATCGCGACTTTTTTGATTCTCGCGGCGATGGCATCGGCTTGGGCGGCTGTTCCTACAATACTTTCAATTTCGGCATTCGATCGATCCAGATCGAAAATATCTACAGGTTCGATAATAGTCATAAATTCCGACGCGCCGATTTCTTTTTCTACCATTCGGCGAATTTGGTCGGTATATTCCGAATAGTCTACCTTTTCGCCGTACCTGACTTTAACTAGATCCCGCAGCTTGAGCCAAGATTTGAGATCTTGGAGATAGCGGTGTTTGGTAGTTTCGGGAGTATCGGCTTGAAAGGGAGCATTACTGAGGGCGAGGCGGAGATTTTTGGCGAAATCGCGCAGGGCTGCATAAAATTCGTCCCGACGATCTTGGGGTTCGAGCCACTGCTGGAGGCTTTCGGTATCCTGAAGATTAGTCACGCCTTTAAATACATCCCACACCGCCGCGTGTAAAGTGGGCAATTTGGCAATTTCTACGCGCACGTCTACCAAGGCACCCTCAATATCCTCTCGATCGAAGCCTTCTTGCTCCAAGGCGGCGTAGATTTCTAGGGCTTGGTTCATTTCGCCAAAAATGCCCCGATAGTCGATTACCAGCCCGTATTCTTTGCCCTCGAACACCCGATTTACTCGCGCGATCGCTTGTAATATATTATGTTCTTTGAGCCGTTTGTCGATATACAAAATCGCATTGCGCGGCGCGTCAAAGCCCGTCAGCAGTTTATCAACGACGATTAATAAATCTGGTGCATCGTCACCATCGCCATCTTTGAATTTTTCGATTAGCCTGTCTTGATAATTTTTCGGCGTGCCATAAATTGCCATCATATCTTTCCAAAAGCGTTGGACTTCCGAAAGATCGGCTTCATTGACACTATCGTTATCTTCGCGAGTATCTGGGGGCGAAATAATTACTGCCGATCGCACTTTACCCCAATCGTCGAGAAGTTTTTTATATGTAATTGCCGCGCGTTTGCTAGAGGTAGCGAATTGTCCTTTTAATTTCGTACCCTTGAAATGTTTGTCAAAATGTTGACTGAGATCGTAGGCAACTTCTCGCATTCTTGCATCGGCTTCATACAGCGGTTCGGCACTTTTGAACTTGCGTTTCAAGTCGGCTTTTTGTTCGGAATTTAAGTCAGATGTAATCCGATCGAACCATTTATCAACAGCTTCAGTATTTTTGAATTCACTTTCTCGCCCTTCATAAACGATCGGCACTACTGCTTTATCCCCGACAGCTTTGGGCATAGTATAAGAGTGAATAAACCCGCCGAATTTCTGGGCGGTACTTTTATCCTTTTTGAGTAATGGCGTACCTGTGAAGCCGATATAACAGGCATGTGGGAACACATTTCGCATCTTGGCGTGAATTTGCCCGTATTGGGAGCGATGGGATTCATCTACTAGCACAAATATATTCGGGCTGGGATTTTCACCCTTTTCTCTAGCGACAGTATCAAATTTATCGATGACGGTGGTAATAATTTCGGCTTTGGGGAGATTGAGTAATTCGAGTAGATTTTTACCACTTTGAGCTTGAGTCGGCGGCAGTTTACAATTGCCGAAAGTAATGGTAAGTTGATCGTCTAAATCGACTCGATCGTTAACTAGAATAATCTTCGGATTGAGAATACTTGGTTCTCTAATTAATGCTTTAGCTAATAACACCATCGTCAACGACTTTCCGCTCCCCGTCGTGTGCCAAATTACGCCACCCTGACGCGACTTATCCCCGCGTACCTGCTTGACTCGATCGATCGTTGCTCTCACCGCAAAATACTGTTGATAACGGGCGATCTTTTTATCTCCAGCATCAAATAAAATATAACCATGAATCAGAGCTAATAATCGTTGCGGTGCGAGTAAACTGTAGATTAATCGATCTTGAGCCGAAACTAATCTCTCACCCGCTGCCCAGAGTTCGCGAATTTTTACCTGCTCCCAAGTTTGCCGCCAGCTTAATAGTTTCTGACTTTGAGTTGCTGAAAGATCCACATTAATGAGGGCGTATAATTCGGCTTCAAACTTATCTAATCCTCCCTCTTCTTTCCACACTGCCCAAAATTCTTTTGATGTGCCAGTAGTCGCATATTGGGCTGAGTTTTGAGCGATCGCCATTAAGATTTGAGTAACACAAAAAAAGTGCGGAATCTCATCCGTACGCTGATTTCGTAAGTGTTGACTAATCGCTTCTTCAGTAGCTTTGGGCAGATCTGGGCGTTTACATTCGATCGCCACCAACGGAATCCCATTCACAAATACCACAATATCAGGGCGACGAGTTTGGGTACTATTCAACCGCTCGACTTCAAACTCATCGGTAACGTGATAGCTATTATTCGATGGATTTTCCCAGTCGATATATTTGAGTTGATGGCTTTTCTTATCGCCATCGATCGTTTGTTCGAGACTTTTTCCTAATACTAATAAATCGTAAATCTGTGCGCTAGTAGTGTAGAGAGCATCGTAAGGAAATTGACTAATAGCCGCGACAGCAGTTTGAATATTTGCATCGCTAAATGGATGTATTTTACCAGATCGATCGATTTGATTGAGCTTATGAAGTTGAGCCGTCAGGATATCTTCAAGTACTACCTTCGATCGTTTCCCCTGACGATGTGCGAGTGCTTCGGCTGGCGTGATGTAGGTATACCCGATGTTTTGGATCAGGGCGAGGGCGGGGATTTGAGATGAGATGACTTCGCGTAGATCGATCGGGGATGGGGTCATAATAATTTCGTAGGGTGTGTTATCGCGGAGCGTAACGCACCTGCTCCACCATAAATTAAGTTTACGGTAGGTTGGGTTGAAGAATGAAACCCAACATCTCTAGGGTGTTTGTGCGTTCGTTGGGTTTCGCTATCGCTCTACCCAACCTACAATGTTTCTATTGTAAAGATCCGTAGGGGCGGGTTTATGCTAGTAAATATCGCTAAATTCTAGAAATACCAAACGAACCCGCCCAACCCCACCAGCAACGCCCAGATCGTTTTCTATCATCAGATCGAAACATGCGTCGGTTATTGGTGGGGAGGGCGGGTTCGATCGATCGTTATCGTTACATTCGGTATTCCTAGCATAAACCCGCCCCTACAGATCCTTAAATCATTTCAACCCTAATCTTACCTGTCAATAACTGTTGCATCAATCCTAGTTTCTGTTGCTTGTAAGCAGCCAGTTGTTTTTCTAGCGTTGATATTTCCTCATCGGCGGCAGAGAGTACAGCAGCAATCTTTTCCTGTTCTGGAATTGATGGTAATTTTACGGCGAACTGTCTAATAAAATCACTAGGAACTCGTTGCTGTCCACCAGATCCTTGCATCATGGTTTTACCACGCATTCCAAAATTATAAGTTCGAGTTAAATAATATAAATAAATTGGGATAATTTCCATCTTTGCTCTAAGTACGAAAAATTCTGTGCTTCCAAATCCTATACCTCGCAAACCTTCAATAAATGCACCCTTTCCATTTTCAAAACATGGGGTGATTTTTGCAACAAGAGTATCGCCATTAATAAATGCTGTATATCCACTTGTAGAAGTATCTAAATTTATGCTAGCGATATTCTTTAAATGTCCAGACTCAGAAACGCTTGCCATTTCCACAAACTCACCCACGAATTGAAGATTATTAGGATGGCTTCTGGGATTAATATCTGCAATCTTTTCAAGTGATACTTTCTTCCACTCGCTACCTTCAAACTCCTTAAAACGTTTCTTCCCAGTCAACAACTGCTGCATCAGCCCCTGCTTGCGCGATCGAACCCTCCCAATCAACTTCTCCAGCAGATCGATCGACTCATCCCAAACCCCAAGTATCTCCGCAATCCTACACTGTTCTAAAAGCGGCGGTAAAACGATTGGAAAATCATTTATTTGCTGAGTACTTATATGTGGTATTGCCGTTTCTGTTTGAACACTTTTCACATATTGCTCAAATCTATGGCTCATTACCAAGTAGGGCAGAAACTTCTGCTCTAGTCCTTTATTAGCTCTTAACCGTGCAACTCGCTGTACGAGTAAAGCGGGTACATCTTCCTCTCGAATAATTGCAATCTTGAGTCCATTACTTACTAATACACGATCCATCGCGATTATAAGATCTTGAGGATTTAGATAATACTTGTTCAGTCCTTCTACATTATTTAATGACCAATGTTTAGCACCATCCCATCTTGTAGAACCTGGAATAATATTATCTCCACGTAGCAACCGAATAGATTGCTCAGATTCAGTATACAGTTCACTTTTGAATGGATAGCCAGTAATTATATCTACGTGATTGCCAAGAGTTGTTTTTAGCCAACCTTTCATAAGCCCAACTCCTCCAAATACCCAACCATCCGAAACTTAACCTTAGATAACTCCTCCTCCAAACCATCGATCTCCGCCTGAACTGCCCCAATATCGATCTCCGCCTCCTCCTCAAAAGTATCCACATACCTGGGAATATTCAGATTAAAATCATTCTCCTGAATCTCATCAAACCCCGCCAAATAAGCATACTTCTCGATCGTTTCTCGCTGCGTGTATGCCGCCACAATTTTGACGATATCTGCCGCCCTGAGATTGTTCTGGGTTTTCACATCCGCAAAATCCCGACTGCCATCGATAAATAGCACCTTATTGTCTGGTTTATTCCGCTTAAATACCAACACCGCCGCCGGAATTCCCGTACCGAAAAACAGATTACTCGGTAAACCAATTACCGCATCTAACAGATTTTCGGCGATTAATTGTTGGCGAATCTTCCCCTCACTACTGCCCCGAAATAACACCCCGTGGGGCACCACTACCGCCACTCTACCGCGCTCTAGGCTCATGGTTTCGACGATGTGGGAGATAAAGGCAAAATCCCCCTTACCCTTGGGGGGAATGCCCCGATTGAAGCGTTTGAACCTGTCGGAAGCTACATCATCCGCGCCCCATTTATCCAGACTAAACGGCGGATTGGCTACCACCACTTCAAACCGCATTAACTTATCATTTTCCAACAGCTTGGGATTGCGAATCGTATCGCCCCACTCTACCCGCGCACTATCTACCCCATGTAGAAACATATTCATCTTGGCTAAAGCCCAAGTACCGCCCGTATTCTCCTGCCCAAACAGGCTATAGTTATCACTCCCCTGACGGCGCACATAGTTGGCACATTTAATCAACAGCGAACCCGAACCGCAAGTAGGATCGCAAATTCGCTCTCCTGGCTGAGGTGCGACGAGTTCCGCCATTAGTTCCGATACTTCCCCAGGCGTGTAAAATTCCCCCGCTTTCTTGCCTGCTCCAGCGGCGAATTTGGCAATCAAGTATTCGTAAGCATTGCCAATCACATCCAGATTACCGATACGGGATGGGCGCAAATCTAGTTTCGGATTGGCGAAATCTTCCAGCAGCATCTTCAAGCGGGTATTCCGCTCCCGCGTCTGCCCTAAATTCGCCTCGCTATTAAAATCAATATTCCGAAACACCCCCGCCAGCTTGAGTTTATTGGCTTCCTCAATCTGCTCTAATGCCTTATTAATTACCTCGCCGAGGTTGGTATCATTCCGTTTGGTATAAATATCATCAAACCGACAATCGGGGGGCAATACAAACCGCTCCCGCTCCAATCGCCGCAGAATCCGCTCCTTATCATCGCCATACTGCTCTTGCAATTGCGCGTAATGTTCCGTCCATGAGTCGCTGACGTATTTGACGAACAACATCACCAGCAGATAGTTTTTGTACTCGCTAGCATCGATCGTACCTCTGAAGGTGTCGCAAGCGCGCCAGAGGATATTATTAATCTCGTCTTGATTGACAGGGAGGAAGGGGATAGTAGTTTTGTCCATTCAGAATCCATGCTGGCATTTTTAGCATTCTCCCACATCCCACTGTCGGCATCAGGATTTTGAGGATGTAAGGATGGACAGGATGAGGTGGTTTGTGGGTAGCATCATCTTAATATTAATATCCTTTGTATCCTAAGTAAGTAGGTGCAAATATTTATTAAATAGATAATGCCTGAAACCTTAGAGATCGATTTTATCTTTTCCATCTAATTTACTCAGGAGACGTTAAGGTAATTCCCCTCCTCGGAGGGGCAGGGGTGGGTTTCTAAGTTTTCATAGGTACTTGTTTAACCAAAATCGGCACCGATAATTGCGGATATAATTGATGAATTTTTAGCAAAGTTTCTAACGCACGAGCCTTTTCGCCGATCGCGATCGAGGCTGATTGTCTGGTTAATAATTCAATTACTACTTGAGCCGCAGCTTCACTTTTAATTGCTTCGCTATTGAGGAAGGCAAAGATCCGTTGTTTGGCGACGCGAGCGCGGTTGACTTGGGCGAGGACGCGAGTAAAATAAGGCGTCAATTCTTGCAGTCTGTCGAGGTTTCCCGCTGCATAGTCTTCGAGATATTGACTGGCGAATAGCTGCATATCGGTAGTGGGATGTTCGCTAAATTTGAGCAGATATTCTAAGCCATCTTGTTGTTGAAAACAGCTCCCGACTAGATCGCGTCCGAATTTCCGCACGTCTTCACGATTGCTATCGCAAATACTAATTACTACTGAGGGGCTAAGTTCGGCGGGGGTGAGCAGTTCGCCAAATAGCTTGAAGCCAAATTGACGGGAGTCTTCCCATTTGGATGCCATGACTACGGTAGCAGCGAGTAAGTCCGCAGGTTGTTGGCGCAAGCGCGGTAAGATTTGCTCTAACATTTGCCAGCCAGCGACGCGAATTGCCAGAATTTCATGATGGGTGAGTTCGGCAATTTTTTCGGTAGCTAATGTATCTGCCCAGCGGGTACTATTGACTTGTAAAATCTTACCTGCGAGATCTTGGCTGGCAGTAGCAGCAGATTTAAGCAACGTCCAGGTAATTTCAGCACTGGTAACTGCCATCCAATTTGGTAAGTCATTTTGCAATAGTTGCGAGATGAACGTATGCAATCCTTCGTGTGCTTCGGGTGCTAATAAGATCGGAATTAATCGATCGAGTAAAGTAGTGGTAAAATCTGGGTGCGCTGCGGCAATTCGCTGGATACTGGCACGAATTGCCGATCGCATTTCGGGGAGTTCGTGAGTGACTAATGTTAAAATTAGTTCGATTCGTTCTATTAAAAGTTCATCTGGTAATTGTCCGAATAATTGGACGCCAATGACGCGGACTGAAGCAACTGGCGATTCTAATAAAGCATCGATTAAACCGGGCGGTAGATCGATCGTTTGCGTCTGATGATTGAGTAAGATTTGCGCGCCACAAGTTTGTAAAACTGGGAGCGGATGACGGAGTAAATCGAGGACGATTTCTAAACCGATCGCTCTTAAGGCGACACTAAAACAAGTAATTAATGTTTGAGTGGCATGTTCGGCAATATGCGATCGCGTCGTATCTAAAGTTAATAATTCAGCAATAATGCGTCCGATTATCGTCCGTGCGGTATCCGCTGGGAAAATCGTATTGCATAATAATTGTTGAATAAATAACTGTGTATCTACTTCGGGACTGATAATTAAACCTGCAATTAAACGATCGTCAGTAATAAATCGATCGATCTGGGTGCGAATCCAATTATGTGCTTCGCTCCGAGCGGGTGCGTAAGCACAATTAGCGATCGCGAGAATCAGATCGGTTTGGGGATTGTCGGGTTGATAGCGAGAGCGCGCTAATTCAAAGCCAAATTGAGCGGTAACTTCGTAAGGTTTGGCTAACAGTTGCATCAAGATCTCGATCGAGATGCCTTGGCAAAATTCGGCACAAGTTCTAATTGCTTTGATGGCAAATTCATGAACTGGCTGGCACTGACTCTCTGATAATAGTTGGAGTAGTAAATGCGGTTGTTGCTCCCATAATTCTGGAAACGCTTCTTCCCGAACATTCGGAGCCGGATCGCCGATTTTATATGTAGACTTACACCGCCAGACATCATTCGATGGCGGCAATTCATAGCGCGGACTATTAGTATAGAGAATGTGATTGAATGCTAAATAAGCTGCATATTTATCCCAGCTAATGCGGCGATTGCGACGTTCGGTGTGGTGCCAATAATTTGATTCGCGAATGGGAGTGGCATCGAGATCGCTATATTGCAAGAGGATATGTACCGCTAGCGGTACATATTCCGATCGATTTAATTCGCCCAAAGTTTTGAGCGATCGCCAGACTCGCCGCCGCAAATAATCGCGAGTTTTATGACTATAAGCCAATCGACAATTCGACTTAGCCATTTCTGCTTGGAATTCACCCGTTGGTGTTGACTCATATTGGCCTGTTTTGGGATTGCGTACCCAATTTTGCATCCGTAAGTATTCACTAGTATTAGGGATGTAAATACCGTAAGTATTACTATTATAAAATGCGGGAGTTCGATCGAGTCGATAAACCAGGATGCCAAATACTTCGGCGTCGTGGCGATATTCAGCAATCTTGAAAATGTGCCGCAACCGCTGAAAATAATTGGGCTGGAAGGGTGCGTGTCGCACTATCTCTAGAACAGCAGGGCGAGTATGTTCGCTATCAATCTGATATAGCAAATCTAGTACGTCAAATTGAGGCGGCGTAGCGGTGGCAAGATAAGTTTGTAAAGCCTCGATAATAGTGGCTGTGGCTGCACCTTGCCGCACTAACTCGCGCAACGGCTTGGGTAATTTGACGATTAGTTCGTCGCGCAATGCCCCCGCACCTTCTGGATTGAGCTTGAATAAAGCTTCGAGCGCAATTCGGCGGATATGAGCTGGCGTGTCGGCTTGACGGTAAATCGCGTCTAACATCGGCACCGCGCTGGCATCGCCGCAATTTCCCAATGCCCAAGCGATACTATAATTCGTCAGCGGATTGTTGCCCCATAATTGCATCAGTAAAGGCGTCGCTGCGGCTAATTGTAACTCTCCCGATCGCCAAATCGCCCGATCGATTTTCCATTCCTTCGGTTTGGTGATGGCATTGCGGTTATTTACCGCCAACATCAATCTGGCTAACACCGCTCGGTTGCGTTCATCTGGTTCGTCGATGTTCGCAGGTACGGCAACACTCGCTGCAACCGCTTCAGGTGCCACCGTACCCGCCTCGCGATAGCCTTTAGTTACTTTCGATCGAATTAGTCGATCGAACACCCGTTGCGCCTCATTTAGCGGGACTGCGGTTACTGTTTCTGCCCCTTCGCGCAGATTGCCCCCGCGTCTACCATAGCGATAATTTACCATGTAGCGATCGGGTGCTACTTGACACAGATCGACTTCATAGACTTTATCCGAACTACCTGCTTGATAGACGAGGGTGGTGCGTTGAATGAGTTGCATAGACGATCGGTAACAAATTCTCGATACTATTGTACTATACGATCGATCCAGTGACAATCCAATACTTCTGTTGCTCACATCTTGCACCAATATGGAAAGACTAGTGCTTAGTAGAGATAGTCGGGTACCCACAAGCGGCGTTTTTATTCGGGGGGAACCCCCGAATAAAAAAACGACAAGACAGGGGCACCCCTACGCAATTAATCTGTAGGGGTGCCCCTTGTGGGTACCCTGGGTCTACACTAAGCACTAGTAGTCTACGGCGTAAATAAGGTTACTATTTTGGGAGACTCGGAGACTGGGAGAAAGAAACGATCGTTACGGATTGCAGATAGAATCGATCGAGACGGAATTGCGATCGCGTTGAGTGCGAATGCCAGCGAGATACTCCTGCAAACGCTCGCAGCCCTTGGCATAAGAAGCATCGAGGCTCAGATATACCCGTTCTAACCTCGCCAAATTCCAGAATCTCATCACGCCATTTTTATCCACCGCGACGAAAGTTTTACCATCGGGGCTAAATGCCAGACTTAAAGCATTAAAACTCTCAATCGTGCGCCGCAATTCGCCCTTGCGACTCCAGAATTTAATCGTCCCCCCGCCACTGGTGGCAATTTCCTGTGAGTCAGGGCTAAATTGAACGTCATCGCTAGCAGCTTGATGAGCTTGGTATTTAGCTAAAGATTTACCATCTGGAATGCTCCACCAGCGGAATAGTCCATCCACGCCTGAAGCCGCAATTGTTTTGCTATCGGGACTGAAACTAATTTTTAGTAAGCTTTGCATTTTTTGGCGATTATTATCGTCTAATGTCCGAACTTTGGTAAAGTCGCTGGTGCGATAGAGTTCGACGCCATTAGTACTATTTGCAGCTAAATAACGACCATCGGGACTGAAGGTGACTTTCCAAATCCAATGATCGTTATTTGTAATTTTAATTTCTGTAACTAGTTTCCCATCGCGCACATCCCAGATTTTAATTTTTTCATCATTACCGACAGAAGCTAAATAACGCTTATCAGGACTAAAGCTGACATCGAGGGCAAAATCATTATGCTTTAAAGTGCGAACCAGTTTACCATCTGCGACTTGCCAGATCTTAATTGTATTATCTTCACTCGCT
The DNA here is from genome assembly GCF_000317145.1 of Chamaesiphon minutus PCC 6605. Lineage (GTDB taxonomy): Bacteria > Cyanobacteriota > Cyanobacteriia > Cyanobacteriales > Chamaesiphonaceae > Chamaesiphon > Chamaesiphon minutus. The sequence goes on from NC_019697.1 coordinate 533,498, forward strand.
GAAGCGATCGAGCGATCGTCGGGACTAAAACTCAGGCCATATACCCAATCTTTATGACCGCTAATAGTTCGGAATAATCGACCATCTGCCGTCCAGATTCTAATTTGCTTGTCCGAGCCAGCGGTAGCTAGATATTTTCCGTTATTACTATAAGTTACCCTTTTGATGCTTAAATCGCTAGCACTAACATTACGTTCTAATGCACGATCGGGTTCCCAAATAATTACCTGAGAATCTGTTGCTGCTAGTGCGATCCGTCGCCCGTCAGGACTATAGCTGATACTTTTATATTCTGTTTGGTTCGAGCTAATGTGAGCGAGTAAGATATTCCCCCAATCATTAGCATTAATTGTCGATCGAGAATAGGCTAAAATGCGATCGAAGTCCCAGATTTTCAGAGTTCCTCCAGCGGTTGCTAATTCTCTGTTATTGGGATTAAAAGCTACATAAAAGCCTTCTTCATGGATCTTTTCGAGCGTTTTATATAACTTAAATTCACCAGCTTTAATTTGCCAAATTTTTAAGCTTTTGTCGCTACCACCGCCACTGGATACCAACCATTTACCATCTTGTCGAAACGAGAGCGAATACGCCCAATCTTGATGACCAGTAAGAATTTGCGGACTCTTGCTAGTTTGCCATGCCCACACTTTAATCGTTGTGTCAGTACTGGCAGCAGCGAGAAACTTACCATCGACACTAAATTTCAGATCCCGAAAACTGTGAGTGCGATCGCCTACTTCTCCAGGAGTTTTAGGAAATGCTAACACTTTCATAATCTTGCCACTCTTCACTTCCCAAATGACAATTTCGGCATTTTGAGAATCGGTATTAGTTGCCGCCGCAATATACTTCGCATCTTGCGTAATTGCCACGCGCAAAAACTTGTCCCGTCGCTCGTATGGTGCCAATGTTGGGGTAACTTGTTTGCCTTCAATATTCCAAATTCTTACTCGATTATCATCACCTACCGTTACGATCTTTTTACTGTCGGTACTAATAGCGAGATCTTTTAAAGATTGGGAATGGGGAATCACGATAATTTCTTTACCATCTGGTTGCCAAATCTTCAGCGATCGATCTTTACTAACTGATGCAATAAATTTACCATCAGAGCTATAGTTAACCCCTGTAACGGTATTTTGATGCGTGAGACGGTTGCGTTCGAGCGTACCGTAGAGAGAGTATTGAAGATTGGTTTCGGTTTCTGGCTGTAACTGCCGATCCGGATCGTTTAGTAATAATTTGGCGGCTTCTAAAGTCCCAATTAAAGTTTCGAGAGTATGCTTGGAATTATCTGATTTAATTAATGCTTGATTGAGGGCATTTTTAGCCGTAATTGTAGCAATCTGGGCTTTCTCTTTTTCTCGCCGCGCTTCGGCACCTAGATACAAAGCACTGAAGGCAAATAAGATGGCAATTCCCGACAGCAACCACAGTTGTTTGATACGTTGCTGAAGCACTTCTTGATTGGCTTCATAAATGCGCTGTTCGCGACAAGTACTGAGAAACTGACTATCGATATTACTTAAATTTTTGCCTTTAGACCAAGTTAGTGCGTCTTCCAAGGCTTTACCTCGAAGCAATCGAGAATTATCTTGCTTGTTCGATTCGAGCCACTCCTTAACAGCCGTACCATACGGACGGAAGCTGGCGAGCTGTTTATCTACCCACGATCGATTAAATATCTCGGCATAAATTGGATTGGCAACTCGCAATCGATCGCCAAATTTAACCGTAATTCCCGATAATTGTAACTCGCGTTCTTCGGGGAGATTATCGATCGAGATCGATCGGTCGGTTAAAATCTGGCGATACAGCCCTAATAAGCTACTCGATCGAGTTTCACTAGCAGTCAATCGTGCCGCGATCGTTTTAAAATGTGGCGGATTATCTTTACTTTCCCAGTCTTCTAATATCTCCGCTTGCACTAGTTTTTTAATAACAGCAACTGCATCATTCGATCGCACGAATAGATTACTTTGCGTGAGTAAATAGCACAACTTTTGAGTCAAAAATGGTTGCCCGCCCGTCCATTCTAAAATATTTGCTAGCGTCGCTTGCGGGTTGTCCGTTAGCTCCATCAATCCGATCGCGAGTGGGCTAGCTTCTGCTAATGTAAATCCCGTTAATTCGATCGCCCGTCCGACATTAAATGGCGTGCGTCTTTTGTCGGCGATTAAATCTGAAGGTGTAGCTACACCAATTAAAGCAAAGGTGAGGCGTTGGTAATCGGGATTCGTCGCTCGGCGATCGTAACAACTCCGAATAATTGCAAAGAAATCATCTGTCGAAAAATCCAAGCTCAGAGTACTATCGATCTCATCGATAAAAATCGCCAACGGCGTGGTTGTATTGGGCAACAGCACCGTTTCAATAAACTCAGCCAACCGCTGGGGGGGCGGCAAAAAATCGCGTTCTTGCCACCAACTTTTCATAAATTGGAGCGGATTGGCTAACTTAAAATCTTTCACTAAAGTATAGGCAATTCCTGCATACCACTGTTCCGGCTGAATATTCCCGCTCCCCCTACCCGAAACATCGATCGTCGTACAAGCCACTCCCTCGCCCCGCAACCTGTGCAAAGTCCGCACCAGCAGGCTGGTTTTGCCCATTTGGCGAGAGTTAAAGACATAGCAAAAATCGCCCGCCTTCAACCCATCATAAAAATCGCGATCGGCACGGCGGATGGCATAGCTGGGTGCATGTTCTGGCAAACTGCCCCCAACTCGATACTCATAGGGTTCGCGTTCTAGCATCGATCGTGGAGGGGTATCCAGGGGTACCCGCAGGTTGTCGCAGTAGCCATAGGCATGAATTGAGCTTGAGCAGTTCTCTAACCTTATCAAAACATAGCCAAATCGAGAACAGACCCCTTATATATTGAGTTTTAATTGAGTTTTAATTGACTTAATATCGAGAAATTACTAGAATTACTAGATGTAAGTAATGCCAATGACTCACATCTTGCAGCATTATCTAAAGACGAGTGCCTAATGTAGATCTGAGGGTATCCCCAAGGGGCACCCAAGTTCTACACTAAGCACTAAGACATTTAAATTATCTCGACACACCCCCGAACCCCAGCTTCACAGCCGCATAATACGTTCCTGGAGAGATCGATGCCACGCTCAGTTAGACTTCGATCGGATGTTATCGGTAGGGTACAAACGCTCGTCCATCACAACTTTTTTTGTCAAAACGACTTAGCTGACGAACTTGGCTTCGCGCAATCTACTATTAGTAATTTTATTAACGGTATCCCCGTCGATCGACGGATCTTTCAGGCGATTTGTGAAAAGTTGGGGATTGAGGATTGGCGCGCCTTTGCAGAAATGCCCCAGCAGAGGGGGAGCGGGGGAGAGAGTGAAACGCGGGAGATGGGGGGACAGAGACAGCCGCAAGAACAGCAGGTTTTGAGTCAACGCTCGGTACAGCCGATAGTTGTGCCTGCACCGCTACCGCCGAGCGCGACAGAGCTATTGCCCTTAGAAACGCCAGAAGGCTCGGTACCACTCAACTCTAACTTTTATATCGAGCGACTGCCGCAAGAGACTTATTGCAAAACCGAAATTGCTAAACCCCACGCGCTGATCCGACTTAAAGCACCGCGCCAAATGGGTAAAACCTCGCTGATGCTGCGCTTATTGCGTCAAGCCGAAAGTCAGGGCGATCGGACGGTATATCTGAGTTTAGAACAAGTAATGGAGCAAGCGTGGAGCGATGCCGATCTCTTTTTGCACTGGTTTTGCGCTAGTGTCGCGCTTAAAACTCAGCATAAATTTCAGCACGAAGAATATGCCAGTCTCACCACAATGGTGGGGAGTACGCTCGGTACTCAGGAATATTTCGAGAGCTACTTATTGCCCGATTTAGTCGCACCGCTGACTATTGGCTTAGACTCGATCGATCGATTATTCGATTATCCCCATCTATACAACAACTTTTTTAGCCTCTTACGCAGTCTCCACGAAGCGGGAAAACATACCGAAGTCCTCAGCAAACTGCGACTGATTATCTCTCACGCCGCCGAAGTCTATGTCCCGCTAGAAATCGATCGATCGCCATTCAATGTCGGGATTAGTATCGAACTAGGCGAATTTACATCCGATCGAGTGACATTACTCGCCGCCAAACATCAATTAAACTGGACGCAGATAGATATCGACAATTTGATGAGCGTCATCGGCGGACATCCTTTTTTAGTCAGACTGGCGATGTTCGAGATTGCCAGCAATAATATCGATTTATCGACTTTACTAACGACGGCTACCAGTCGTGAGGGCATTTTTTATCGCCATCACCTAGCACGGCTCGAAACCAACCTCCATACTCAACCAGATTTACTCGCCGCGATGGCTAGTGTCATCCGCACTCCAGAAGGGGCAATGTTATCCCCTAGCTTGAAAGGAAAACTAGAAGGACTGGGTTTGGTTAAATACCAAGGTGAAGTTGTCGTTCCTAGGTGCGAGCTGTACCGTCAATATTTTCGGGCGTTATCGAGCTGATGTAACATCAGTTGCTTCGATCGGCGCAGCCAACGACTGGAAGTCGTGGCTGGTGTTGCGAAGTCCGCCTACGCGGACTAGTTAATCAGTCCGCGTAGGCGGACTTCGCAACACTAGCAGCGGTTTCTAACCGCTGAGGTTATCCGTAGCCACTAGCGTTAATACAATTTCCTAGTTTCGCAATCTTGCAGCGATCGAAACTAAATAACAACTAAATAGTAGCAAAAACATCTGTTTGCGGAATTCAGTGTTGTGGATTGTTTAATAATCTCATACCCACTCACTCACACCGATCGCCGTCATGTCCAAGCAAATTTTTATCTCTGGTTTGACTCTACTTTCTGTATTATTTGCTACAGCTACTAGCGGCTCTGCCGAACTCGCACCTGGAGTCAACACCTTAACTATCAAACGGATCGAAGAATCGAAAACTCCATCACGTACCAACAATCGCCAGTTCGCCAACGCCAGCGAGAGATCGATGGCATACGTGCGGCAGGGTTTAGCCGCTCAAAGAGCTGGTAACGATCGCCTAGCACTAGAATACTACTATCGCGCCGTGAAACTAGATCGTACCAATGCTGTCGCCTTCATGGCAGCCGGAAATCTCTTAGGCGATACAGATGAAGGTATTAGTTGCATGAAAGCCGCCGCATTGCTATTTCAACGTCAGGAAAACCAAGAAGGCTACGAAATGGCAACCAATTGGTTGGCAGAACGCGGAGCGTCGGAATAGGGGGTAGAGGGTAGGGGGTAGGCTTTAGGCTTTGGGCTTTGGGCTTTAGGCTTTAGCTTTAGGCTTTAGGCTTTAGGCTTTAGGCTTTAGGCTTTAAGCTTTAGGCTTTAGGGGATTTTGGATAAACGATCCCATCCACCCATCCTACGGTGGTACAGTCCACCCATCTACCCATCCCCCCGCAAGTTGGCAGTATGTAGCCCATCGAAACATCGATTATTAACAACAATGGAACTAGCCAACCTAATTCAAAAAATCGATCGAGTGCAGCTCGAATCGTTACCCACATTAGATCTGAGCTTTCACCAGCTCGGTATTTTACCAGATAGCGTCGGCAATCTATCAAGCTTAATTACTCTATCTTTACTTAACAATAACCTGATTAATTTGCCAGAAACGATCGGCAATCTTGCCAAACTTACTAGTTTATCTCTCAGTAGCAATCAACTGAGTAACTTACCCGATTGCCTTGGCAAGCTATCAAATTTAACCAACCTATATATAGGCTCCAATCGATTAGTTAATATCCCCGAAAATATCGGTAATTTCTCAAAGTTGATTAAGTTGAGCCTCAGAGATAATCTCCTAAATAAGCTCCCCGAAAGTATCGGTAGTCTCAGTAATTTAACCTGCCTACATCTCGATCGCAATCGACTAATCAGCCTGCCAGCCAGTATCGAATACCTCACTAACTTAACCGAGTTAAACCTCAGCGGTAACTCACTCGATCGCTTACCAGACACTATCAGTAGGCTTACCAACTTAACCGAATTAAAGCTAAATGGCAATCGACTCACAAGTCTGCCCGAAAGTATTTGCAATCTCAAAAATTTAACAGAACTGCATCTCGATGGTAATCCGCTCACAGATTTATCCATTCTTCAAGAATTACCTAAATTAGAAACCGTTCGGTTTCAAGGTGTCAATCTGCGCTATCAATATTGGAGCGATTTGAGTAGCTGGAAACTTCAGCGACTATTAGCTAAATATAGAATCGAAATCGATCGAAAATCGATCGAATCAACCAAAAGCAAATTAACTATCGACTAACCATAACTATCCCATCCAACCTCTACCCTCTTCTGCCTTCTGCCTAAAACCTAAAACCTAAAACCTAAAGCCCAAAACCTAAAGCCTAAAACCTAAAGCCTAAAGCCTAAAACCTAAAGCCTAAAGCAACCGAACCCCCACGGACGGATATTACTGCGCCCGAATCATGAGAGCCTAGTTAATACTTCGTTACAATAAACGTAATCGATAAAAAACGCTCCTAGACTCAAAGAAAGAGGTCGCTGTAGATGAATGGTAATATTCGGGTGGGTTCCTTATTTGGCATCCCTTTTTATGTAAACCCCTCATGGTTCCTAGTGTTGGGCTTGGTCACATGGAGTTATGGCGAAGGCTTGGCGGCGCAATTTCCAGATTTGCCAGGTAGCACCCCCTTACTCTTAGGCTTAGTTACCGCCTTACTCTTATTTAGTTCCGTACTCGCACACGAGCTAGGACACAGCTTCGTCGCGATTAAACAAGGAATCAAAGTAGACTCGATTACCCTATTCTTATTCGGCGGATTAGCCAGCTTAGAAAAAGAATCCGACAGCCCTGCTAACGCCTTTTGGGTCGCGATCGCTGGCCCTGCGGTAAGCTTAGTTATCGCGGCTATTCTGACTGGACTCGGTTTCGCCACTCATATTACTGGCCCCTTAGCCGCCATTGCCGCCGTACTGGCAGCTATTAACCTCTCGCTCGGTTTATTCAACCTGATTCCTGGTTTACCCCTCGATGGTGGTAACATTCTCAAAGCGATCGTCTGGAAAGTCACTGGAAATCAATACAAAGGCGTCAAAATCGCCAGTATCGTCGGTCAAGCCTTTGGTTGGGTCGCAATCGCTTCTGGCCTATTGCCTGTATTCTTATATGGTAGCTTCGACAACTTCTGGAACCTGCTAATCGGTTCGTTCTTACTTCAAAATGCTGGTAAATCCGCTCAGTATGCGCGAGTTCAAGAACGCTTGACCGGATTGACTGTCGCCGATGCTGTTACTCCTAACAGTCCCATCATTCGTGACAATATCACTCTCCGCGAATTTGTAGACCAACGTACCCTCGCTGGTAGCAACTGGCAGAAGTTCTTAGTAACTAACGAATCTGGACACTTAGTCGGCGAACTCGCCCTAGACGCACTCAAAGATGTCCGTTCCGATCGTTGGGCGCACACTCTAGTCAGCGAGATCGTACAATCGATCGAGCCATCGACAATTATTATCAGCGATCGACCATTATTGCAAGCGATCGAACAATTAGAATCCAAGCATGTCAGCACCCTTAGTGTCACCGATAGCGAAGGTATTCTCGTCGGACTCTTAGAAAAAACAGCCGTAATTAACCTGATCCACCGCCAACCACAGGCCAATCCTGCTTAGATCTAGAGGTCGAGATCTTTTAGAACTAGCATAGACCATCGGGTACCCACGAGGGGCACCCCTACACAATCGATCTGTAGGGGTGCCCCTCGTGGGTACCCTAGTTTTTAGCCGCAGCTAATTCTCATTATGATTGGGATTTCCCCGCAATTACTCGCTAGAAGTAACCCGATTGTCATGGTAGTGTAAATTAATTGCGATCGTCTGCAAATAACATTTAGCCACTTCTAAATCCATCCCATGCGACCAAAGTTTGTCCCGATAATTCTGGCTGGCGGTAAAGGCGAACGGTTTTGGCCGCTGAGCCGCAAACATCGTCCCAAACAGTTTCTCTGCCTCGATGGTAGCGGCGAAAGTCTGATCCAAGCCACAGCTAACCGATTATTGCCGATTGTCGGTGGGTGGGATGATATTTGGGTCATTACCTCAAAACTTCTCGAAACAGGCGTTCAGGAGCAATTGCCTAGCTTACCAGCAGCGAATTTACTCGCCGAACCAGAAGGAAGAGATACGGCAGCAGCGGTAGCTTGGGCGACATTGGAAGTAGCCAAACGGTATGGCGAAGATGTCGTAGTCGGCTTTTTTCCTGCCGATGCTTGGATTGCAGATGCCGAAGCTTTTGCCCAGACCATCGAATCGGCGGTACAATTGGCCGAGCATACAGGCGCGATCGTCACGTTAGGAATTACACCGACTTTTCCCTCAATTGGTTACGGTTATATCCAGCAGGGCATTGCCAGCGGTAAGTATAACGATCGAGATACCTATCGAGTCGATCGATTTACCGAAAAACCAGATTTAGAAACAGCAAAAAGCTTTATCGCTAGTGGCGACTATACCTGGAATAGTGGCATCTTTATTTTCACAGCTAGCACCGCGATCGGCGAATTAAATATACATGCACCCGAACTAATGCAATTACTGATCGAAAAAGGCGTCAGTATTTATCCCACCTTACCCAAGATTAGTATCGATTATGCCTTGATGGAAAAAACCAAACTCACCCATGTCATTCCCGCTGATTTTGGTTGGGATGACTTGGGCGATTGGAACGCGATCGAACGACTCCTCAAAGGTGACAATATTAATGTCGAATTAGCCAATCACGTCTGTATCGACACCACAGGTGCAGTGCTCTATGCCAGCAATCCAGACGAAGTAGTAGTCACGATCGGATTAGAAGATGTCGTCGTCGTCCGCGATGGCGATGTGACCCTAATTGTCGCCAAAGATCGCACCCAAGAAATCAAACAAGTGGTCAATAAAATTAAAGAAGATCGAGAACTCGATCGGCTACTCTAATTGGCTCTATCGATAGACAAGATTAAAAAAGATCTTGGGTCATAAGACCGATCGATAGAAAAAGCGAGCGAGCGATTTAAACCACATGCGATCCACATAAAAAAAGGAGAGAATCATGATTCTCTCCTTTTTTATGTTGGCCTTGGCCATTGTTGTCGTTGCCTTGGTCTTTGAGTTTTTGTCGTAACATTTGAGTGCGCTTTTTGAGTTGGCGTTGGCGTGCCGAACCGCCTTTACCCTTGTCATTTCTCCCTTCTTTGCGGGGGGATTCCCATCGCTTGAGACGCTGTGACATACATTTTAAGTAGCTTGTGATTATATCGTAGCAAATTAGTTTATCGATCGCAAGACCTCGCTCTTTCATTCGATCGAGATGACACAACTTATTCGTCAAACAAAACCCATTACCGATCGAGATTTAAGGATTGACAGGATTGACAGGATTAGGCAAGCGGTACTATCTACACATTACCCATGGCCAAACCTGCCAGATATCCTGTCGTCCAGGCACTCTGAAAATTGAAGCCACCAGTGACCCCATCGATATCGAGAATTTCGCCTGCAAAATACAACCCCGGACAAATTTTGCTTTCCATCGTTTGGAAATTCACCGACTTAAGATCGACACCGCCACAGGTGACAAATTCTTCTTTAAATACGCCTTTGCCAGTAATCTGATATTCACCGCGATTGAGTTCGCCAATTAAGCGATCGAGTGTTTTATTTGCCAATCCCGCCCATCGATCGGTAGATTGAATGCCGATATGACTCGTTAGCGATTCCCACAAGCGATGAGGAATCGGCACGGGGCAACTATTTTGGATCGTTTTTTGGGGTAATTGAGATTTGACGGATAAGATTAATTCGCGCAATTTATCGGGGCGATAATCTGGCAACCAATCGATAATTAAAGTAGTTTGATAGCGCGCCTCCGCCAGCAACCTGGCACCCCAGGCTGATAATTTTAGCACTGCTGGCCCGCTGACACCCCAATGGGTAACCAGTAATGCTCCTGTTTGCGTCAAAGCGTTCTTACCCGCACCAGCCAGCTTGACAGTGGCCGATTTGACGCTGACACCTGCTAAATTTGCCAAACGCGAATCGGGAATATTGAAGGTAAATAGCGATGGTACGGGAGTCGCGATCGGATGTCCCAATTGTTGCGCCCATTTATAGGCACTGGGATTGCTGCCTGTCGCTAACAATACTCGATCGGCACTCAGAATCGCCCCAGATTTGAGGGCTACAGACCATCCTGACGGCTGTTGAGGGCTAATTTCGGCTACAGCCTCACCCGTCCAGATTTTGACGCCCGCAGCCGTCGCAGCGGCTAATAGGCACTGCACGATCGTGTCTGAGTCGTCGGTAGTCGGAAACATCCGTCCGTCAGCTTCGGTTTTGAGCTTGACGCCGCGCTCGGCGTACCAGTTGACGGTATCTTGAGGCTGAAAGCGGCTAAAGGCACCGCGTAGAGCTTTATTACCGCGCGGATAGTATTGGACTAGTTGAGTCGGCTCGAAGCAGGAGTGAGTGACATTACACCGCCCTCCACCAGAGATTTTGACCTTCGCCAATGGGTGTTTTCCCGCTTCGATTAGGGTAACGCGAGTATCGGGATAAGTTTGGGCGCAGGTAATCGCAGCAAAGAAACCTGCCGCTCCGCCGCCGATGATGATGATTTGCACTGTGGGGGTGGATAGGTGGGTGAGTGGATGGGTGGATGGGTAATGGTCATGGGTAATGGGTAACGGGTAATGGGTAATGGATGGAACGCCGTTCCACAATACCTAAAGCCTAAAACCTAAAGCCTAAAACCTAAAACCTAAAACCTAAAGCCTAAAGCCTAAAGCCTAAAACCTAAAGCCTAAAACCTAAAGCCTAAAACCTAAAGCCTAAAGCCTAAAACCTAAAGCCTAAAACCTAAAGCCTAAAACCTAAAGCCTAAAGCCTAAAGCCTAATCCCTACCCATGCGCGCGAGGATCGGCTTTGTCTTCGCTGGGGACTACTTTGGGTGTAAATTTAGAAACTTCGCCTGCGGCTGCGGTGTCGGAGAGGGGATTGCCAGCCATGAGATCTGTTAATTTTAATTCTAAAATCTGGCGGGGTTGTTCGCCGATCGCTTGGGCGAGTACTCGTCCTTTATTATCGAAAAAGACGAAGTGGGGAATACCATCGACGCGGTATTTAGTGACTTCGGGGAGCCATTTGGTGTTATCGACATTGAGCATCGAAAAGTTGACTCGATCGCCAAATTGGGCTTTGACGGTGGCTAGATCTGGAGCCATGGCCTGACAACTGGTACACCAATCGGCATAAAATTCCATCAGAGTGGGTTTGCCATTGGTTAGGGCAATGTCGAGCGGTTGAGATTGTTTGGCTTGAGTGGCAAGGCTGTCGGTAAAGTTTTGGGCGCGAACTCCCAGTACGAGTGCAACGACTAAGACGATCGCGATCGTGACGATCGCAAAGTTACGCATCCGTTGTGCGGGAGGAGTTGATTGCATAATAAAAATTAAGAATTCAGCATAGTATGTAAATTCAATATATCGTGCTGGTTGCAATTGGTGTGGAACCCGATCCGATCGCGCGTCCGATCGAGTGGTAAACTGTCAACTGTTAACTGTCAACTAGTTCGAGATGTTGTCAATCCCCACCTTTCCCGAAGCCGAGTGCGAGATTTTACAATCGTTGGCTGGTTATAGCGATCGAGAATTAGTGAGCTTACACCAACAGCATCCCGAACAGGGCAAGTTTTTTACGGCGTTGTTTTGTCGTTATGGCGCGATCGTCCATAGCGTGGTGCAACATGCGGTAGAATCTCAGCTTCAGGCAGATTATCTGTTTGCGATCGCGTGGCGACAGATTTTTGGCGAACTGCGACAAGTCAAATTAGCCGCCGCTCCAGAAGCAACTAATTGGCAAAACTGGCTGATGGATATTACTGGAAACACGATCGAGCGGATTGAAGTGCCCGCACCAGCACAGATCCGTTATGCGCTCAATGCCGCGCCGCCGCCATTGTGGTGCTATCTAGAACTCGCACTCGATCGCGTACCGCCGCTGTCGCGCTTGGTGGTAGTGATGACTCAGAGTCTCAAATGGAACGAGCAGCGAATTTCGGCTTATCTGCAAGGCGAAGGACAAACAATTCCCGCAGCAGAAATTCCTGCCTATCTGACTGAAGGTTATCAACAATTAGAAGCTGCGGTACCAGACGATATTCGTGAGATTTATCTGGCTAAATAATCTAGGTGGCATCGATCGCATTTTGCACCGATCTAGAAAGACTAGTATGAGTATAGATAGTCGGGTACCCACAAGGGGCACCCCTACACAATTAATCTGTAGGGGTGCCCCTTGTGGGTACCCTGAATCTAAACTAGGCACCAAGATTTGTGCATTCTTCTTTCCCCAGATGTCAAAGCGGGACGCTAAATCTCGATCGGGCATTGCGGGTAGGCAGCGATCGCATCTGCTAGCCACAGATCGAACATTTCCATGAGGATTTGCTGTCTGAGATCGTCATCTAATCGCGGTTCGACAATCTCCTCGACTTGAATTAAATGCACGCCGACAGCAGTGACAATCGGTGCTAGTAATTGTGGTGGTTTAGCGGCAAATATGGTGGCGGAAATTTCGGGACGAAGTTGCTTGCGTCCGACTTTCCCAATATAGCCACCTCGGCGACGCAGTTCGGGATTGGGAATGTATTGATAGGCGACATCGGCAAAGCTGAGATCGCCTTCTTGGAGCGAGTAAAATAGCTCCATTGCCAAGTTGCGATCTTCTAAAATTACTTCGTAAATAATCGCACTGGTATATTCGACTAAATTTTGATAAAAAAACTGCTCGACGCGATCGCCGAATAAGTATCGCGCTAGTTGCTGCGAAATCAGCTCCTGAGTCACCATTTCCTCAAAGTCATCAACCGAAAGAAACCGCTCTGCTAGCCACTTTTGAGTGGCTGCGGCACTCTCTAATTTATTTACCAGCCGAAACTTGTCAGCAGCTTGTTGTAAGTCTGCTGTCGTCGGACTAATTCCCGCTTTGCGGACTTGTTGTTCGATAACTTGGCGGCGAATGATGCCGCGCATCAGTTCGGGAATTTTGCCAGCTAGCTTGGCTTCATTAATTAAATCTCGTTCGGTAATTTTACGTTCGATATTTGCTATCATTGCTCTGCTATAAAGTAGTCTAATTAGAAACTTTTTTAATAAATATATCTGATTTTAATACATAGTATAGAATCTCGATCGATTGTCAGTTAGAATTACTTAATTTTCTAAATGGATCGAGAATAAAGTCGATAATTCTTCGATTGCGAATGACAATTTCAGCCGTAGCAGGTTGCCCAGATTTAAATGGAATGCATCGACCGTCATGTTTGATACAAGGCTGTGCTAGCTGCACTTCGATATCATAACTAGCACTAGTCCCGTTGGGCGAAATCTGAGTGAGTTTAGAATTAGGAGCGACCCAAGTTAATTTACCATTGACAATATCATAACTTTCAAAAGGGAATTCATCAAATTTGAGTTTGACATCTTTACGATCGGGATTGGTAGCATTGGTGCTATCTAAAGATGCTCTGAGCGATTCGCTCCGCTCGGCGGGGATTTCACCTTTAAATACCAATCCGCCACCTTGAGGAGCAATTTCGGCTAATAATTGTTTGGGTTGGACGACAGATCCTTCCCGAACGATCGGTAACTCAAAGATCGTGCCATCGAGATCGGCACGGATTGTATATCTTTGCAATTGTTGCGTGAGAAAACTACCTTGCGCGCGATCGCGATCGATTTCCGATTGTAAAGTAGCAATTTGACTTTGAATTTCTTTCGATTGTTGCTCGGTTTTAAGGACGGCAATATTACCACCTTTAGTTAAGCTTTCTGAGCCACGTTGTTGTTCGGTTACTCGCAATTTTGCCTGAGCGATATCGGACTGCGTTCTAGAAATCGTGCTTTGATAGTTTTGTTGTTGTTCGGTGAGTCTGAGTCGAGCTTGGGTAATATCGGCACGAGCTTGTTGAAGCAGTTTTAGGTTGTTTTCTTGTTGTTCTTTGAGGCGTAATTTTGACTGTTGGAGGCTAGCAAATGCTTGAGTGAGCAGTTGCTTTTTTTCGAGCGCGATACTGGCAATTTCTTTAGCTTTAACTTCGGGAATCGCGCCAGTGCGATAGAGGTTTTGATACCGATTTGCTTCATTTTGAGCATCTTTAAGCCGATTCTGAGCGAGCAAATAGTTGGTTTGGGCATCTAATATCGATTGCTCGGCTTGGCGGACTTGCGTGCGTTTCTCCGCCTGTTGGAGATTGTAGCTCGATTGACGATCGGCGAGGGTTTGTTCGGTTTGACGTAGTTGGGCTAATTTTTCGGCGACTTGACTATTGGCGTTAGATTCGAGTGTGGCTAAACTTTGTTGTGCTTGTGCGATTTGAGATTGTTTTTCGAGGAGTTGAGCTTGATTTTGCTGTTGTTGCGCGGTAGTTCCCAGTCCAATTTGATTTTTGAGCAGCAATAATCGATCGAGTTGTTGGCGTGCGCCGTTAAGTTTGAGTTGATTTTGGTAGATTTGTTCGCGAATATTTTTGGTGTCGAGTTCCATGATTATCTGTCCGGCTTTAACGAGATCGCCTTTTTTGACATAAACTTTAGTAACTGCGACACTACCTTCAATATCGGCTTCGCGTTTGATGGTATTACCTTGAAATTCTAGTCTACCTCTAGCGGTTCCAATTTCATCCATTTTAAACAAACATGCCCACGGAATCGCAATCCCTAAAAAGATTGCGACAAAGTATAATAATCCCCGCGTCCACGGGATCGGCATCATATCGATTAATTCTCTAGCCGAACTCGACCAATCGTGCAATTTACTCAAGCTAGTATTGGCGATCGATGTAAATTGACTCCTAGCATTATCACTAAAATCAGCCTGAAGTGGAGCTGGTGATAATGTTAATTGACTGTGATTTGAGGGATCGCGTTTACTAGCTCGATTGAATTCAACAACTCGATCGCGATCGAGTTGTGGCGATGTAACTTCTCGCTCAGATTGATGATAAATTGTCCGAATTTTATCGGCTAGTTCTAGATCGATTTTACCTTTAATGATGTACTCTTTAATCGATGAATTGGCTATATTAGTTAACTCATCGCGATCGATAGAGCCACTCAAAATAATCACATCAATTTGGGGATATTTCTGATTGATAATTTGAGCCGCTTGGATGCCATTGAGCTTAGGCATATCGACATCGAGTAAAATAATATCAGGCTGTAAATATTCGAGTTGTTCGATCGCGCTATCGCCATCTGCGGCTGTGCCAATTATTTGCAGATCTTCATGCGGTTGCAAGATTGCCTTGAGCTTTTCTCTAACGACGCGTAGATCGTCAACTACCAGGATTTTAATAATTGGTGTGGAGTGTTGCTGGGCAATCATAAGAACGGATAATAATTTTAGTTATAATTTGAATTTTAAAATTCTGATTGGGTAGTACAAATATCGATCGTATCTACATTATCTGAGATCTAACTGGTGGGCAGTGTCCACTCTAATTAGGTAGGGATAAATATTCTCAAATATCTAATGTCTTAATCCCAGATAGTGAGTACCGTACACCCTATGCAATCTTTTATATTTAATTGCTAAGTCATTCTTGAATAGTAACGAGTTGTTGTTGGTTTAGATGATAATATTGACCGCGTTTGGCCATGAGTTGATGGTGGTTGCCACTTTCAATTAAAATACCTTTATCTAATACTAAAATTAGATCGGCATTTTGAACGGTAGAGAGCCGATGGGCGATAATAATCGTACTGCGTTCGTGGCGAATCTTTTCTAAATTCTTTTGAATTATCCGTTCTGATTCGGTATCTAAACTACTAGTTGCTTCATCAAAAATCAACAGTCGGGGGTTGTTTAACAATGCGCGGGCGATCGCCAGTCGTTGGCGTTGTCCCCCCGATAACATGCCTCCACCTTCACCAATTTCGGTATCGTAGCGCATGGGCATTTTCTTAATAAATTCATCGGCTCCAGCGAGTTCGGCAGCGTGGTGAATTTCTTCTATACTAGCGTTTGGCTTGGCTAAAGTAATATTATCTTTAATAGTACCGCTAAATAAGAAGGTATCTTGATCGACAATACCGACTTGAGAGCGCAAAGAATGTAGCGAAATTGTCGCCAACTCTCGACCATCAATTTCGATCGATCCACTTGTTGGTTGATACAGTCCTAAAATTAATTTAGCTAGCGTAGTTTTACCCGAACCGCTCCGCCCGACTAAGGCGATTGTTTGTCCTGGCGCGATCTCAAAATTGATATTTTCTAAGACATTTGCTTCAGCATCTTTATTGTATCTAAATGTGACATTTTTGAATTTAACATAACCTTGCAGCTTGCCCAAAGGTTGACGATAAGAATTGCGATCTTCTTCTGGCTTAGCTTCAATTACATCGCACAATCGCTCGATCGCGATGCCGACTTCTTGCAAATTATTCCATAGTCCCGCCAATCTTTGGAATGGACTAATCACGTTAGCCGAGAGCATATTAAATGCAAACAATTGACCGATCGTAAACTCGCCCGAAATTACTAACAATGCTCCCATCCAAATTAGAGCCGTACTACTAATGGTATTAATAATCGAGCTGATTACCTGAATTTTAATACCCATAATTTGGCCGCGATAGGTCTGCTTGATTTCTTTATTCAAGCGTTCTTCCCAGTTCCATCGCACCGATTTCTCTACCGACATCGATTTGATCGTGCGTACCCCATTGAGAGCTTCGATCAGATAACTATTCTCGGCATTAGAAGCATTAAAAATCTCGCGCGACATTTTCTTCAGAAATGGCGTCGATGCAAATGTGAGAATCAAAAATGGTGGAATCGAGATTAGAGTTACCAGTGCCAATTTCCAACTGTAGATAAACATCAGCGTTGCATACACAAATACCGACATCAAATCTAGAATCACGCCCAAAGATTGACCCGTGATAAAACTTTGAATCTTATGATTTTCTTGAATCCGCGAGATGATATCGCCCACATGTCGCGAGTCAAAATAACTCAACGGTAAACTAAATGCATGTCTAATAAAGCCGATAATTAAAGCTGCATCGATCCGGTTAGCTGTCTGTGCCATGAGATATTGGCGCAAGGCGTACATGGCGATCTGAAAACCACCAAACATCAACAATCCCACCCCAAAAGTTGCCAAACTACTAGCAGACTTGTGAATTATCGCTCGATCGAGAATTAATTGCGTAAAAATCGGCGATATGAGGCCAAAAATCTGTAGAACGATCGAAGCGATAAAAATCTCCAACACGATCGTCCGATGCGGTTTCACCAATTGAAAAAGCTGCCAAAAATCCGTCGATTTTCCTTCAGTTTTTTGGAGGGCTAAGGTAGGCACGACCAGCAAACAATAACCCGTCCAACTCTGGTTGAATTCTAGATGAGTTAATTTGCGCTGACCGATTGCCGGATCGCAGATAATTACATATTGCGGCGTAATCTCAAATACCACCACATAGTGATTGCCCTCCCAGTGGAGAATCGCAGGGAGTTGTTGAGTTGCCAACCGATCGAGACTAGCTTTGACGGGGCGACTATTAAACCCCAAATTCTCGACAGCATTTGCCAAACCTTTAAGCGATGCCCCATCGCGACTGACATGCGCCAATTCCCGCAACCGATTCATATTAAAATCTCGCCCCCAATACCTGCCCACCATCACCACACAAGCCGCACTACAATCGGAGGCACTGTGCTGGGCGTAAAAGGGGTAAGTGTGAGTAATTTTTTTCCACCATTGTCCGAGCTTTTGACTCGGAGTGGGGAAATAAGCTTCCTTGAAACGTTCTGGTGTAGCTTGGGGTCTTGGAGGCGTAACAGAAGACAAGTCCGCGCGCGGCGAGATCGGCTCTACCGAACGGACGGGCATGTCTGCTAACGGCGATCGCGCATGTAGTCCTCGCTGAGGCATTTGCAGCGCAGAGGGTTCGACTTCGCCCTGAATAATGGCTTCAAGATAGCGCGCGCGCTCCCACAGATGGCTCTGGATCGTAGGGTATTTGAGCCACCAAGCGGCGATACTATCTCGATCGATAAATCCGATCGATATTTCGGTTCCACCCACTACCAGCGCGGCTTTAGCCACGTAGGAACTCAGTTCGTCAGCGGCAAAGAGAGTACTAGCACCAAAACTTTTGCCGACAGTCAACGTGGGATAGCTACAGGATACGTGTAAAAACCTGCAAGATAGACCTCTAATCCTCACCTAGACTGGCTTTTAAAATCAGGCTTCAGCCTTATAAGCAGTGCCACAAAAAGGACAAAAGCGATGCTTGAGAGAAGCAATCGTTTCCTGGCAATGACTACAACGATCGCGTAGCGCAAAACCACACAGAAAGCAGTATTTAGCCCTCACATCCATCCAGAGTGGGTCTGGTGGCGTTCCAGGAGTCCAGCACGGCGCACAGAATTTGAGTTGAGAAACAGCCACAACTGGAGTACCGCGACAGACTGCCTCTAAATATTCCACCGGAACTTGTAGCGCACTTGCCAAGCCATTTTTACTGTGAGAATTCAGCTTAGTTGTTAGCCCGCGTTCGATTTTCCCCACGCTTTGCAAGTGAATCCCCGCGATAGCTGCCAATTCCTTCTGATTCAAACCGAGCATTAATCGCATCCGTTTGATATAGTCACCCACAGTTTCACTGGTGTTAGGCGATTTATCACTTTGAAGAATATTCACAAAACAGTGTCTTAAAATATGTTTATAGAGAACTATACTATGGAAAGTATTATTCAACTTTACTAGTTAAACTAACTGATAAATTGTCTATCCCACTAGCTACAGTCGCCACTGAATTTCTAGAGCGTCCAGGACTCGCTCGAAGCACCGTTCAATCCTATGAATTGAGCCTCATGCCGCTACTAGGAGAATACGGCAGTTATCCGATTGAAATCTTGAGCCGTTCGACACTAGCAAATTACCTAGATAACTTATCTCATCTAGCTTATACGACTCATCAACGACATCAAGCAATCTTACAAGCTTTATTCAACTTTGCAGTCGAGCAAGGTTACTTGAAAGTTAACCCTATCGCTCGACTTCAACGACGCAAACCCAATCTAGAACGGGGAGAGCATTTTTCAGATCGAGTGATTCGATATTTATCCCCAGCCCAAATCACCACACTTTATCAAGTAATCGACCATCACAGTCGGATGAAAGCTCTGGTGTACTTGCTACATCGCACTGGTGCCAGAATTGCAGAGACTTTAGCATTGAACCTAGAACAGATCGATTTAATAGAGCGCAAATTTCAAGTGATTGGCAAAGGGAATAAAATCCGGTGGTGTTTCTACAGTGAAGATGCCGCAACGGTTCTAGAAAAATATCTAAAATACTACCGTCACCCAGAATCGGATGCTTTATTTACCGCCCAAAAACCCGTCACCAAATTAGTCACCCGCCTGAGTTATCGCACAGCTCATCGTGACTGGACACACCTAATTGAGAGCGCACCAGAACTCAATGGGATTAGAATGCACGACTTACGACACACCTTTGCTACCGAACGAGTTGGCTTGATGGGCATCGAGGAGTTACGTGCCCTGATGGGACATACTAATATTCAAACCACTTTGCGCTATCAAAAAGTTACTTCTGAACGAGCAGAAATTGTCGCGCACTCAGCCTTAGATCGATTGGTGCAAGCCTCGAAAAATAGTTGAATTTAACGATCGCTAAACCTCCTAAAATAATGTTTTGGCGATCTACTGAATTTATGACAGAGTATGGCTTATACTCTGCCTTGGACAACTGAGTATTGCCAGATCTGGCTGGAATTCCCAACGGCTTTATGACCGCTATCGAACGCACGGCTTATCCCCGCTTCAAATCTCAGGCAACTGTCAAGGAACTGACCGAAATCTATACACCATCTGCATCTGAGCTAATATTTGCCCAAACACAAGTCAAAAGTAAACGTGGGCTGCTGCGCTTATTAGTGATGCTCAAATCATTCCAGCGGTTGGGCTATTTTCCACCATCAGAAGCAGTCCCGCCAACGGTTGTCGGACACATTCGGGCTTGTTTGAATCTCAGTGCCAACGTCTGTGCCATCCCACCCGAACGTTCTCGCTACTATTATGCAGAGGCAATTCGAGCTTACTTGGGCGTTCATCCTTACGACCGTAAGGCTCAAACTGCCATTGCTACGGCCATTGCACAGGCGGCCCAGGTGATGGAGTATCCTGCCGATTTAATCAATGTCGCAGTCGAAGAATTGGTCAAAGAACGTTATGAATTACCAGCTTTTAGTACTTTAGATCGTTTAGTCGGTCATATCCGTACTGTCGTGAATAATCGCTTGTTTGGGCGCATTACCAATGCGATGACTCCCATCCAGCAGGCATTTGTAGATGATTTGCTAGCTACTTCACCCGCATCGGGATTAACCTTCAGTTTATTGAGAGCACCACCGAAAAGTGCTCGCCTATCTCACGTTCAAGCACTACAAGCTAAATTCGAGCAGATGCTCACCTGTGGGGATGTGCGCCAGTTACTCATCACTATTGCACCTGCTAAGGTCAAATCCTTTGCCGCTCAAGCCAAAGCCTTGGCTCTGACGGACTTGCGGGAGCTGAAACTAGCTAAACGTCGTGCTCTATTGATTTGTCTGCTCTACCGCGTCCAAGTCAAAACTCGCGACCATTTGGTGGAGATGTTTCTCAAGCGAATGCAGAAAATGCACCAGTGTGCCAGAGACAAGCTGGTAGAGTTACGCGAGCAGCATTTAGCTCAGACGGCATCGATGCTGGGAGTCTTAGCTGAGATTTTACAGACATCAGCAGGCGAAACCGATACAGCTAGTTTGGGCGAACGAGTCCAATCTGTGCTGGAAACGCATGGGGGAGCCGTAGCTTTGTTGGAGCAGTGTGAAGAGATTACTGCTTACAATAGCGACAATTACTTGCCCCTAGTGTGGCGGTTCTACAGTCGTTACCGTTCGGTGTTATTTCCATTGGTGCGGGGCTTGGAAATCCAGTCCACCAGCCAAGACCTCTCATTGACGGCAGCTTTAACTGTCGTTTTGGCGCATGAAGATCGCCGCTCCAAATGGTTGCCAGTGGATGATTTAGATCTGAGCTTTATGAGCGAACGCTGGCGGCGATTGGTGGTGGAGGAACATGAGGGTAAAGTGCGGTTGGTGCGACAGCAATTCGAGGTGTGTATCTTCACTTATTTGGCAGCAGAATTCAAAAGCGGTGATGCTTGCGTGGTGGGGTCAGAGAACTATGCAGACTTCCGCGAACAGTTGCTATCCTGGGATGAGTGTCAGCCGCTATTGGCAGATTATTGTCAACAAACCGGAATGGCTCCTACCGCCGCTCAATTTGTCGAACAGCTTCAGATCGAACTGACAGAGACAGCCACCACTGTAGACCAAATTTGCCAGGATGGGACGCAGATAACCATTAGTGCAGAAGGCGAACCAGTACTCAAACGAATTGCTGCTGCGCCACCACCATCTGGAGCAAAGGAATTGGAAGCGGAGATCCTACAACGCCTGCCAGAGCGCAGTGTGTTGGATATCCTTTGTCATGTCGAGCATTGGCTCAATTGGGTGCGTCATTTTGGCCCAGTTTCTGGTTCTGAGCCAAAGATTGAGAATTCGGTCGAACGGTATATTTTGGCAGTATTTGGCTATGGTTGTAATCTGGGGCCGAATCAAACCGCACGACACACGCGGGGGAAAGTTAGTTCGCGGATGTTGGCTTATGTCAATCGCCAACATATCTCCATTCAACAGCTTGAAGCAGCGATGCGAGATCTGATTAATGCCTATAATCTGCTGGAGCTGCCCAAGTGTTGGGGGACGGGGAAGAAGGCTGCTGCTGATGGCAGTAAGTTTGAGGTTTATGAAAATAATTTGATGTCAGAGTATCACATTCGCTATGGTGGCTATGGGGGTATTGCCTACCATCATGTTTCCGATACCTACATTGCTTTGTTCACCCATTTCATTAATTGTGGAGTTTGGGAGGCGGTTTATATTCTCGATGGCTTGCTCAAGAATACTTCGGATATTCAACCCGATACTTTGCACGCAGATACCCAAGGACAATCAACTACCGTGTTTGGATTGTCATATTTGTTGGGGATTAAACTGATGCCTCGGATTCGGAACTGGCAGGATTATAAGTTCTTTCGTCCCAGTCAGGATGCTGTTTACGAGTATATCGACCCGCTGTTTAAGGATGTCATTGACTGGCAATTAATTCGCACTCATTGGCAGGATTTAATGCGAGTGGTGTTATCGATTCAGGCGGGGAAGTTTTTACCTTCGATGCTGTTGCGGAAATTAGGAAGTTACAGTCGGAAAAATCGTCTCTATCAGGCTTTTAGGGAATTAGGTCGAGTCGTTCGCACGATCTTTCTGCTCGAATATATTTCCGATCGTGGTTTGCGCCAAGAGATTACTGCCTGTACTAATATCGTGGAGGGCTACAATCATTTCCTAGACTGGATCTTCTTTGGGAAGGAGGGAATTATCACTGAAAACGATCCCGAACAACAGGAGAAGCGTGTCAAGTATCTCGATCTGGTTGCTAGTGCCGTGATTCTCCATAATGCGGTGGATCTGTCTGTAGTCATTCAGCAACTGACGGCTGAAGGGGTCAAGATCGATCGTTCGATGTTAGCAACGCTGAGTCCTTATTTGACGGGTCATCTGAAGCGTTATGGCGATTTTGTTATCGATCTGCAAAGCATTCCTGCGCCATTGGAGGGCGCAATTCATCTCCCGATTGTCTCCGCTCTGTCGGAAGCCAATAACCTGGATGGATGAAAGCTAGTTTAGGCAAGGCTTAGAGGTCTATCTTGCAGGTTTTTACACGTATCCTGTAGCTATCCCAACGTCGCAATCCGATTGCCGTGGAGATCGAACAGCCGTACTTTCCCTGCTAAAACGACATAAAGCCCTGGCTCACTAGTACTAGATTGCCAAAAGCTCGTCCCTGGCGCGATCGAGATAATCTGCGTCCCTGCTTGAATTTGCGTGAGATCTTGGGGTGCGATATCCGTTCCGAGAGCCTGAATGAGTCGATTGCCCCAGATAGAGGTAGCAGGAGGATTTTGAACCATAAATCGATCGACTATGCCTTTAACTCTGGTTTGCACGTTGCTTCAGTAGTTGCCTCTACTGGCGCGATCTGGCGATCGGATAAGTCAGCAATCGTCACATGATGCGATCTCATGACTCGATCGGGTGGACACTCGACAACGCCTGCGAACTTGCCTTCGGCTCCGATCTCTTCGAGCAACCGATTGATATGTCTGGGACTAACACAGATCTTAAATTCTTGGCACAAATGCTTGCTCAACCATTGTCCCGTCCACCGCGTAAAGGGGTAGCCCAATTCCTTGGGACTGGTACTGACTAGTATAGAGCGGCGGAAATAAACCAAGTATCTAAGAGGTTAGAGGTTTACCCTTGTAAGTCCATTTGAAGGGTTTGGCCATCGTAATGTTAAAGTAGTCCACAAACTCATGGATCCGGGCTTTCAAGTGATTTGTACTGGTAAAGCTACCGCGTCGTAACAATTTCCGTACTAGAATCCCAAACCAGATCTCAATCTGATTCATCCAAGAACAATGTTTGGGCGTGTAATGAATCACTAGCCGATGGTTTGGGTCGGCTAAAAATTGCGCTCGCGTCTCCATTGACTTCAAAATCCCCGACTGACCTTTAACACCCAGCTCCTGTGGAGTTGTCTCTAATCCGGCCACCAGCCTAACCAGCGTCTCGGATTGATGGGTATTGAGACAATCCATGACCAAATGGTATTTTGCGGCAGTGGGATATTGTGCTAAGGAACGGGTGACATGCTCGGCGAAATCAGCTTCGGTTCGAGTTGCGCCCACACTGGCCAACGCAATTCGACCAGTTGCCACATCGAAACTGGCAATTAATGATTGAGTTCCGTGTCGAGTATATTCAAACTCTACACGTTCGCACTGTCCTGGTTTCATCGGAATATTTGGCATAGTTCTCTCCAGTGCTTGAATCCCAGTCATTTCGTCCAGGCTGAGGGTGACTTCTCCTGTCAGCGCACGTTGGGGTGCTTGTTCGTAGACACGACAGATGTGTTCAACTTTGTGCCCCAATTCTGGGTCGGGGGGGGATGCAACCAGTAACTACTCTGGTGGGGTTTGAGTTCGGCTTCAGCTAGGAGTCTGCCCACATGTCGCTGGCTAATCGATGCGACGATGCCCTGTTTTATCAGTTCGGCGGCTAATTCTCTGCTCGTCCACTGACTGATGGGACGGCCGTACTGTTCGGGCGGGGCACATGCGATGGCGTATAGTTGTGTGATTTGTTCGAGGGTGAAGGTGGCTGGCGCACCTGGTCGCACGGCATCCATCAGCCGCTCGATGGCTGGCAGTTGTCGATCCTTCAACTCCAACCATCTGTTTCGCCATAATCTACTCATATCCTTGCTAATTTCTAATGTCTCAGCAATCTCACCGTGACTTTTCCCTTGGGCTGCCAAGACGATGATTTTGGCTCGGAGTGCGATTTGTTGTGGCGTTTTCTTGCGCTTGAGTAGTTGTTGTAGTTCGGCTTGTTCTACTTCATTGAGTGTAATTAGGGCAGCGGATAATCTTGGCATCCTCTGTGTTCCTCTCATTTTGATGAGCTGCTTTCAATCATAGGTCTATTTACGCCGCTCTGTACTAGTTCCTTGAGTCGCTTGAGGTAGTCGGATGTGACAGTTTTGGGACGACCGATCGGTTGGGTTTGCCAAGTGTGCGCTTGACCGGATTTAGCCACGAACATCCAGTGTCTGGCTGTCAGTGGCGAACAGTTGAGCTGCCGACAGATTTGAGTTTGGGTTTTGCCTTCATCTGCCAACAACATAATTTCGATCCGCTGTCGATATTCAGGAATTGTTTCGACTTCTAGTTGATTTTCTAGTAGGTGACGTTGAAATTTTGTTAAATATTTGGTAGTGAGTTGCTCCAAGTCGATGCGATCGATTTGAGTCATAATTTGGCTTCCTAACTCTGAATCTCAGCACATATTAGGCGATTTTTTCAGGTGTCACACTCTCGCTTTACTATTTCTTAATTTTCATGTTAATAATGACTAACATTTGTCAAACCTAGCATTTATATACCTGTGAATTCAGATTCTTTTTTAAGATTGTCATCAGCCATATGACTTAAATAAAACATCGATCTCGATCCAAACCTCGGAGCGATATCGATAGTATCGGCAATAGCTACAACCTGGTGTATTAAAAGTAACAAATGATTCTAAACTAAAGCGGATACATGACGGGATAACTTAGGTTACCAATGATACTGTTCGTGTCAAGAGATCGGATAAGTAATATTAAATCGATTAATCATGAAAATTGTTTTAGATACAGATAACGTCTTCACATATTTAGCTAAACTTAAATACTGTACTAATCTCGCGAAGGATACGAGCAAAACTTTAATTATTTCAGCAAAAAACTTTAACATCGCGATCGAATTTGAAGATGGCAGACATTTATTAGTCAAACAAGAGATTTTGAATGATTGTGGAGAAAGTCGAGGTGAATTTTGGACAGCTTGGCACATCAAGCAATTAGTCGATCGGTTTCCTAAGCTAGGCGAAAAAATTGGCAACTTTTTACCCGAACTACTACATTTCGATCCCGAAAGTTCAATTTTAATAGTTAACTATCTCAATAACTACAGCGATCTATATCGCTACTATCTCCAGGAAAATCAATTCCCGATCGAGATCGCTAGCGCGATCGGACAATTCCTGGCAACTTTTCACTCTCAGACATTTCAACAGCCAGATTATCAGCAATTTTTGGAGCGAGGACTCGATCGAGCCGATTTCCCAGACGCCAGCGAACCAGACGCAGATCGCCACATCGATACCGCGATGACAGCCACCGATATCATTTACCGTCTCAATCGGATTACGCCCCAAGTTTTTCAGACAATGCCGATCGAGTGTCTGCAATTTTTTAAGCTGTATCAACGCTTCCCCAGCTTGACACGCGCCATCGCCGATCTGGGTGCCGCAATCTCACCCAGTTGTGCGATCCATAACGATCTCAAACTGAATAATATTCTGCTCGACTCCGACTGGAACAGCACCCAGTCGCAAGTAATTAGAGTCATCGATTGGGAACGAGCGAGTTGGGGCGATCCAGCATTCGATCTAGGCTGTATTTTAGGCAGCTATCTCGAAATTTGGCTGGATGGATTGGCAATTAGCAAGATGTTGAGTATCAATGAGTCATTACAGCTAGCAGTAACGCCCTTAGAGCTGCTGCAACCCTCCTTATTTACCTTGGTGCAGTCATACTTAGCAGGATTTCCGACAATTCTGGCTACTCGCCCCGATTTTCTCGATCGTGCGATCCAATTTGCGGGACTCGCCCTCATCCAACGCATTGAGATCTCGATCGATAGCCACCGCAGCTTTGGCGATCGCGGGATTATGATGCTTCAAGTAGCCAAGCAATTGCTCTGTACGCCGCAAGCTGCGATGAAGACTCTATTCGATTGTGATTTCGATCGATTAGTAAGCTGTTAAGAGAAAGCAGAGGGTAGAAGGCAGAAGGCATAAGGCATAAGATCGAAACCAGATTGTTTCTTACCCATTACCCATTTCGATCGATCGAACTAATCATCAATATGGGAGCGCAAATAATCCGTATCATACCAATTCAAAAAACGATCCTGACAGATGGATCGACCAAATTCAGAGACAGCAAAGTTTCTTCAATTCAAAATCCAAAATGGTATCAAATTTTCAGCAAGTATTTGTAGAAATAGTCAACAATATCGAGATCGCCCCAGATTTAACGATCTCTCATCCTGACTATCCACCCCTGACGATCGATCCAGATCTCTATGCACGATTTAGCCAAATACCTATCCCGTTGCAGACAAAATTTTTGACCGATCGAGTTCGCAATTACCTCTACAATGTGTATTTTACTGGCAGTTTGCCGACAATTGCGGCAACAGCCGCCGCAGCGGGATTGGGATCGCCAATTACCAATAATCTGATTAATGGGGTGGACATCGATTTTTATCGACGGCTCCAGCAGAGCAACACCAGCCGTGGGTATTTCGATATTAATTGGCGTGTAGTCGCCGAAACCGACGATGGCGAACTCATCATTAGTAAAGATGGCTTAAATTTACATGTCGATCGACAACACCATCTACCGCCAAATTTCCACAATGCCACGATCGACGATACAATTCCCATTTATTTACCGCACAGCCTGGTGGGTGTCAATACGTACATCATGGTTGGCAATGCTGGTTCGCCGCAGCAGCGCGATCTTCAGGCAGACGACGATCCGCTATCAGTGAAAGTTTACTTCAATTTTACGCCAGATGCGGCTGTGGCGATCGCCCAGCAATTAACTAGCCAATTAAATCAATTAGGCATTGCCTTCGAGTTTGCAGTTCTCCACGATCCTGCCTTCTTTTATCGCTATGATGCGGCTACGCTCTGGCTGTCTCAGGCTAACTACCTCAAAGCACAACCCTACCTCATCAACATTTATCAAGCCCACCAATCTGAATTTTCTCCCCAGGTGCCGCTATTTACCAAGCAACTAGCTCCAGGATTGGCAATTGCCGAGGTGCCACTTACCACTACCGATTCATTTGGAAGGCATCGCTGCGAACTCGTCGCACGCGGCTTAGTATCGGCTGAATTACCAACAGAAAACTCGGCTACCGCTAGCAGCCTGTCGGAGAAACACATTTAATCCCCATTAATCGATGCAAACGTCTGAAATTGTAGGCGAGGCAGACAAGATTCCATTCTCCGGCTGCTTTGGTCAAGCCTCTTAAAGAGAACTGGCGAAACCCTATTGTTTCTTTGATAATACCAATAATCGGTTCGACGGTACACTTTCGTAACCGATAAAATGCTCTTCCTTCATCGGTTTGCAGCTTGTATGCCATCTGTGCTTTCAGTGTTGCCGCTGCCACTGGTGGATCTGGTTGTTGTGACAATATAGTTTGCCAATAATCCTGATGAGAATGCCGCCCGGTAGCTATGTATGGCTCAATTTGACGTGTCTCCAAACCCTCAATATTAGTCACGCTGAAGTAGCCAGTATCTAATGCTGCTCGCTTGGGCTTGCCGACTCTACGATCGATCGCATCGACAGTTGGTAGTGCATCAAGTTGGTCATTAGGATGATTGGATAGAGTGTTGGAAATAATTAATAAAGCTTGATGCTCGATCGCAATCTGACCATTATAATGCTGGTCAAAGCCTTTGTTACCACTATTTTTCATGATCCGTGATTGAGGATCGGTGAAATTGTATTGCGCTCGATCGGTGATGGCAAAAAAGGGGGTGATGGAACCCTTCCGCTCGGCTTTTTCCCTGTTTTTTCAATATATGCTGCTCGTTCTGCCATTTTTTCAACGTATTTAGACTGGTCTAATTCGTATTGCTCTTGCGCTCGATTATGTAATTCTTGTTTTGCCTTCTCAAGATGAGCTAATCGCTCCTTCCTCCGCGCAATTTCGGCAACAACATCGACTTCTTTGTCTATCTTAATTCCATCTGCTTTTTGACCCAATTTTATCAATTTTTCCACTTCCGTTCGTAATTGCATCTGAATTTCTTCTAAACGTTTGTGGCTCACTGCCTTACTTTTGGACGCATCTGCGTGAATCTTTGTCCCATCAACACTAATGTCTTCAACTTTCAATACATTAGCTGCAACTGCCATTTCCAATATTTGTACAAATAGTTCTTTAATCTGTTCTAGAAATCTACTCCTAAAGTTGGCAATCGTATCATGGTCTGGATGTAAGTTACCAGCTATAAATCGAACTGGCATTGATTCGTAGCTCGCTTTTTCCAATCCTCGCGAACTAAAGATTCCAGTCGCGTAACCGTATACAAGCATTCCTAACAAAATTTCTGGTGCAATTGGTGTTCCACCCTTGGCTCCATATGCACTATAAATACTACTGAGGTCGAGTTGAGCGATCGTTTGCACTACAAATCGGGCAAGATGGTCTGGTGGCAAGCATTCTTCGATACTCACTGTTTGTTTTAGCATTGCCTCGTAATCTACCGTTTTGAATTTCCGCACCAATCGTTTTACCCTTAGTAGTCTCCCGATCCTAACCGAAAAATCTTATCTCCGACAGGCTGCTAGGCTCGATCGCATTAAAGATGTCTGGAACAGCGCGCAGATCGATCTCGCGCACCCCTATCTCAACCCCAATAGTCAAGACTGCTACGATCGCTATGTAACTGAATAACTACAATTTTAGTTGGCTAAAACTGACATAGTTAAGTCCCTAAAAGTTGGGTACCGATCGCTTTTTGCCCGCGCTCGATCGCCATCCATACTGTCTTTGTAGCAGAATATGCGCGTGGATACGTGTTTTTCGTAACAATCAGGTTTAGATTTTATACATAGTGTTTTGTCTTTTCAATTGCGTCAGATGGGTTGTGAAATAAATTTTAATCGCACATGATTGTTCTGTGACGCGAATCACAAACATACCTACAAACTTTGGCGATTCGACTTGTAACCCTGGAGTAATCAATTATGGCTTCAATCTCAATCTCTAACTTAAATCCTGCTGGTAGCGACTTATTAGCTGATTCCGAAAGCTTTTTGACCGAACTGCAAGCTAATGATAGCAGTCAAATTTTTGGTGGTAGCGGTTACGGCGGTAGCAAAAAAAGCAGCAAAAAAAGTAGCAAAAAAAGCAGTAAAAAACGCAGCAAAAAAGGTAGCAAAAAAGGTAGTAAAGGTTACTGTTTTCCTTGCGTTCCTGTCTATCCTTGCCACTAATCCTCGATCGATAGAGGCACATTAAAGCGCAATTAGCACCGCTGAAGATATACCGTTTAGGTAAGTGTGTCTTCAGCGGTGCTTTCGATTGGCCAGGAAGCACTTGCCAAGGGCGATCTCATCGCCACCCGATAAATTTTAGTTACAGTCACGCCAAGATCGACTCAGTTCTGGTTCGCCAGCAGATGACGTGTCAATTTTTATATTTGTCTTATAAAATTATGTCTTTTCGATCGCGCCAGCAGGATTGTGAACATAGAGCCGATCGGCGAAGATTATGTGGATTATGAAGATCGAATTGCCACTGCCTTAAAAATTGCCGTCACAGTCGTACCGACATTGACTTGAGACTCGATCGATAATTCGCCCTGATGACTGGCGACGATCGATTGGACGATCGCCAAACCCAAACCAGAACCACTACTGACATCTGAAGCAGTCGCCGTGCGCGCCGGATCGACACGATAAAATCTGTCGAATAAATGCGGCAGTGCAGTGTCGGGAATACCGATGCCTGTGTCGCTAACTTTGACTTGCAAATAGGCAGTATTTTGGCGAAAGATTTGTTTGAGCTGCACTTTGATTTCCGATCGATCCATCGCAGAAAAACCGCTGTGTGTGTCTTGAGGCGGCGTGTACTGAATCGCATTAGTCAGCAGATTGGTAAATAGCCGCGCCAATCGATCCCAATCGCCAAGAATGCTAAACGCATCGATATCTTTGTCTTCGGCGGATACGATCGGATCGACAATCTCCAGTGTTAGCGCGATTCCTCTAGCTGCGGCGGCTAACTGCTGTTCTTCGATCGTTTCCATTAGTAGGGCATCTAGCGGCACGGGACAAAACTGCGGTGTGAGGGTGCTGCTATCTTGACGCGCCAGAAATAACAAATCGTCTACCAACTTACCCAACCGCCGCGTCAACCGTTCGATCGTCTGAAGCTGTTGGCGTTGCTGGGGTGCTAAGGGTTCCTCGCCCAGTGCTACTTGGACATTAGTTTGAATCGTCGCGATCGGATTGCGGAGTTCGTGAGAAGCATCGGCGGTAAACTGTTTGAGCTGTTGATAAGAAGCTTTGACAGGCTCGATCGCAATTCCCGATAATAACCACCCGATCGCAGCTACGCTAGTCAGTACCAAGCAAATCCCGATCGTTAGATCGATTGTCAATAGCTCAGTCGGTTTGGTGACTTCAAACCAAGGGTGACTGACCCTCAAAAAGCCCGCCAATCGGCCATCGATGCTACTGATTGGGGCGGTAATTTGCCGGAGAATGCGTTGATTTTGCCCCATTGCATTGTTGCCAACACGCACGGTAGAACCATCGAGATCGATCCATACTGGCAGATCGAGCGGTTCTTTGAGCGTAGACCACAATAATTTACCACTGAGATTAAATACTTCCAGATCGATCCGATCGTCATCGATCCGATCCGAATTATCCTGAAAACTCGCGCCCACATTAATTTGTAGCTCGCCATTAACCCCTGGAGTCTGCACTCTTTCGATCGAAATCGATCGACTGACAACTTCCACAACATGATTTAACGTATCGTCGATCCGCTCGATCAGCGTACCTCGGACGTAGATATACATGCCGATCGCAAACATCAGCAACACGATCGCGGTAACGGTAGTGTACCAAATTGCCAAACGGCGGCGGGTAGTTTGGAACATAAGTAGGGGATAGGGGATAGGGGATAGGGGATAGGGATTGGGGATTAGGGATTAGGGTTTAGGGGAGCATTTTCTTCTCAATCCAAAATCCAAAATCCGTCTTGACTGAAACACATGTGGAGGGAACCTCCGCGTGATTGCATCCGCAAAATCCAAAATCTATTACCCATTACCTATCCACTATCCCCTATCCCCTATCCCCTATCCCCTATCCCCTATCCCCTATCCCCTATCCCCTATCCCCTATCCCCTATCCCCTATTCCCTACTCAACTCAACGCCCCGATAATAGTGAGCTAAAATCTGGGCATAGCTCATCCCTTGCTCGGCGAGATTGTAGGCACCCCATTGACTCATCCCCAAAGCATGGCCGTAACCGCGTCCGGTAAAGAGAAAACCCGTGGGTGTCGGCGCGATCGTAAAACGCAGGCTGCGGAGTTTGAGTGCGGTTCTGACCTGAGACCCAGGTAAAATTTTAGTAGTGTCGCCAATAATCTTGAGACTGACGACACTGCCAAAAGGCGTGACGCGATCGGGTACGAGGGATTTGACTTGGGAAACCTTGAGACTTTGACTCAGTTGTGCTCCGGTAAAAGTTTGGCTCCACTCATATCCTGGCGAACCGATATCGTAATCTGGGACACCCCGCAAATACGGCTTACGACCCGACCAAATATCTTCGACGTTTTCTGTATGGCCGCCAGAAGCCGAGTGAAAGACGGCTAAAATCGGTTTGCCTTGGTAAGTCATAATTTGACCGAGAGTGGCATTGACAGCGGTCTGAGTGGTGTCTGATTCGCCAGATAGACCGCGATAGACTTGACTAGTTTGGGTATTATCCAGATCGAATGATTTTTTGCTGGTGGATTGGCTGCGATAGAGGGCGTAGGTACGTGCGGCGACGGCTTGAGCTTTGAGAGCTTCGAGCGGAAAAGTCGGACTCATCTCCGATCCCAAAACGCTGTAGAGATACTGCTCGAGATTGACATGGTTGACGACCACCAGACGGTTGGTGGTAGCGATCGCCTGTACCGAGCCGCGATACCAGCGATCGCCGATCCAGACATAGCCATTTTGTTGAGGTTTGACCCATAATATTTTGGTCGCTTGAGTATTGCCAGTAACTACGCGATCGTCATTCGCACTAGTAAGCAATCCTTGCATCGGCTGGAGTTCGCCGATTTTTTGGCCATTCCCATCGCTAATAATGGCCGGAGTAGAAGTACTCAGATTGACTCGATCGATATTTTGGGCGATGGCAATGCGGACTTGCTCGGCAGCGACGGGGATCGCGGCCAGCAGCCAGATGAAGAGGGAAAACCAGCTAGTTTGAATGCCTAGATGCAGCAGGCGAATCAGCATAAAAAAATTATCGTCGGAAAAGTAATAATAACCTAAGTTGCTAGTTACTTGAGTCTAAAATCGCTGCTAATGTTGCCAAGTCCGCGTCTGCGGACTTGGCACTCCAAGCGGCGGTTTCTAGCCGCTGAGAATATAACTAGCAACTTGCGTTAATACTATGGAACGTCTAGTGTTGCTACTGCGTCTGGAAATGAACCTGTAACTCGATTCTCCAAAGGAGCGACTGAAATCACGCGAAGGTTTGTCTTGTCGCACTCTCTCGGTCGGGTTTCCCGACCGAGGTGCGCCGCTCCTCCGCATGTGTTTCAGTCAAGACAGAGGCTCCGCCAACGACTTTGGTGGCGATCGCCAGTTAATGGTAAATTGAGTCCATTGCGATTCTCTTTCACAGAGGCTACGCCAACGATGTGGTAGACTATACCGCTACAATCCAATTGAAAATTCACGGTTATTAACGTTGTGAGTAACATCCCCCCTCTTGACCTCAAACGGCAGTATCAAGCGATCGGTGCTGATGTCAGTGCAGCGGTATTAGAAGTTCTAGCCAGCGGTGCTTATATTGGCGGCCCGATGGTGCAGAACTTCGAGCAAAAATTCGCCACTTATATCGGCACCACTGAATGCGTCGGCTGTAATTCCGGCACGGATGCCCTGTATCTAGCCTTAAGAGCGATGAACATCGGTGCGGGGGATGAAGTAATTACTACACCCTTTACTTTCATTGCTACGGCTGAAACTATCAGTGCCGTCGGCGCACAGCCAGTATTTGTCGATATCGATCTGGCGACATTCAATCTCGATCTCGATCGGTTGGCAGCCGCGATTACACCGCGTACCAAGGCAATTATGCCCGTACATTTATTCGGCAATCCGGTAGATCTGACCAAGCTGATGTCGATCGCGACGCAGCATAATTTAATCGTCATTGAAGACTGCGCGCAAGCAACAGGTGCCAAATGGAATGGCAAACAAGTCGGCAGTATCGGTCATTTTGGCTGTTTTAGTTTCTTTCCCACTAAAAATCTCGGTGCTTGTGGCGATGGTGGCGCGATTACTATCAACGATCCCGCGCTAGCCGCCGACTTACGCATGTTCCGCGAACATGGCAGCCGTCAGCGATATTATCATGAAGCGATCGGGGTCAACAGCCGTCTCGATGCCATCCAAGCCGCTATTCTCCAGATCAAACTCCAACATCTCGATACTTGGAACCAACAGCGAGCCGCCGTTGCTGCGCGCTATCAAGATTTGCTCGCCAATATTCCAGGCATTATTACCCCTCAAGCTACTCCTGGCGGCGAATCTGCTTGGAATCAATACACGATTAGAGTCGTTGCGCCTGCGGGAGTAGAGCCAGCCGCCCATCGCGACCGCGTCCGTGCTAGTCTGCTCGAAGCTGGCGTCATCTCAATGATTTATTATCCGCTGCCCCTACATTTACAAGCAGTATATCAAGACCTCGGTTATCCTGCTGGCAGCTTCCCCAATACCGAATTAGTCAGCCATGAGGTGTTGTCGTTGCCGATGTTTCCCGAAATTACCTTTGAAGAACAGCAACGGGTTGTATATGCGCTTAAAGATGCGATGGAGGGCTAAATTACTCACATCTTGCACCAGTTGAAATATATTAGTGTTTGGTTTCGACCCAGGGTGCCCCTTGTAGATAGCCACAGATCTACTTATTCTAGGTATTCAGCCAGACGAGATTCCAGAATTTCGATTAATTCTGGATCTTGATATTGATAATCGTCGCTAATATGTAAAACTATGACCGATTTTCCCTCGATTAAATCGGGATAGTTGCGCTGGAGAATAGCAGTGTGACGTTTTTCCATCACAAAAATTCGATCGGCCCAATTGATTAAGCCAGGGGTAATTTTTATCCTGGCACTATCTGACGTACCTGCGGATTTGGCAATATATCGCTCGCTATTATCAAACAAAGCTGCTGCGGTCGGACTCCGCCATTGGTTCCGACTACAAACAAATAACAACTGTTCGCGATACATAAACGCTGACTCGAATCGAAGGATAATTTCTACATCATACGGTCGATCCACCGATCGATATTGCCTGCCCTCAACCACTAGAGGATCTCAACATGTGCAGCGGTAAGAGGTAATGGATAAATGGTGCAAAATGTCATCCTATTCTAGAGGTAAATTCTCGATATCTGCTTGAATGATTTCGGCAGCATGAGGATAGCCTTTATAAACAGCTAGATACTTGATAGCTTGGGCGATCGCTTGAAGCAACAAAGTCGCAAAAGCAACAATAATCATCGTCTTAATCGGGGCGCGGGGCAAACCATTCGCATCTGAAGAAATTTCCCAAGTGCCCCAATTCCCGTTGGGTAAAAGTCCCCAAGATTGCAATACTGGATCGATCGCGACCCAAATTCCTAAAACACAAAAGGGAATCGTAAATAAGATCGTACCGATAAAATCGACTAAGGCTTGTTGCTTAACAGTCCAATTGGTATAAAGAAAATCGACCCTTACATTGGCACCGTGCTTGAGAATGTAGGCGAACCCTAAAAAGAACATCATCGAAAATAAATACCACTGCAATTCGATGAGCGCGTTGGAAGATAATTGGATGCCAATCAATCGACCCACATACCGAGCGATGACATTATAAAAACCAACTAAGATCGTGAGGATGACCATCCCCGCAGTCAAACTGCCGACGAACTCGGTGATTTTATCGATCGCGCGCGAAAAGTTCAACAGGGCGCGCATAGTAGCAGGGGGGATCGGGTTAGACAAGAGTTTTTAGTTCCCTAAAATGAAGCAGTTGCGCCCCCGATCGTACCAAAGTCCGAGGACAGATCGGCAATTTTATCGATCGTCATGGTAGGGCGTAGTTTAACATTAGCTTAGCTCGAATTATGTAGGTAATTTGCCTAAATCTCGATCGAGTCCGATCTCTAGTACGGAAGCGCAAGGAGTCAAAAGTGAAACGGAAACAATTTGTCCGAGCGGCGATCGCCAGTACGGTCTCAGGGGCTGCTCTAGTGTCCTGTAGAGCGCGAAAAAGGTCTTCAGGATCGGGGGCTGGCTTACCGACTATTAACTGGCAAATGGCGACCAGTTGGCCGATCTCGCTCGATACCATCTTTGGTGGTGCCACAACCTTTGCAGATCGCTTGGCGGCGATTACCGATGGTAGGTTTAAGATTACCCCGCGTCCGGCTGGCGAACTCGCTCCGCCGCTAGAGGTACTCAATGTCGTATCTCAAGGAGCCGTCCCCTGCGGTCATACTGCGGCCTATTACTATGTGGGCAAAACTCCCGCTGCGGCTTTTGGGACTAGCGTCCCCTTTGGACTCAACGGTCAACAGCAAAATGCGTGGCTGTATGAGGGCGGTGGTTTAAAATTATTGCAAGTACTCTACGCGCGGAAGTTTGGAATTATTCAATTCCCGGCGGGTAATACTGGCGGTCAGATGGGGGGCTGGTTTCGGAAGGAAATCTCGACCCTTAACGATCTCAAAGGCTTGAAGATGCGGATTCCTGGCTTGGGCGGACAAGTGATGGCAAAACTGGGCGTCACCGTGCAAACTCTCCCAGGTAGCGAAATTTTTCAAGCATTGCAGACAGGAGCCATCGATGCAGCAGAATGGGTGGGGCCTTACGATGACGAAAAATTGGGATTGAATAGAGTTGCCGAATATTATTATTATCCTGGCTGGTGGGAACCAGGGCCGACGCTAGAAGTTCAAATCAACCTTAAGGAATGGCAAAAACTCCCACCTGTCTACCAAGCGGCAGTTCAAACTGCGGCCTTTGAAGCCAACATGACAATGCTAGCTCGTTACGATGCCCGGAATAATCAAGCTCTCCAACGCTTGATT
Organism: Chamaesiphon minutus PCC 6605; assembly: GCF_000317145.1. Taxonomy (GTDB): domain Bacteria; phylum Cyanobacteriota; class Cyanobacteriia; order Cyanobacteriales; family Chamaesiphonaceae; genus Chamaesiphon; species Chamaesiphon minutus. The sequence continues at coordinate 570,256 of NC_019697.1, forward strand.
AAAAATGGTGTGAAGTTGCGTTCTTACAGCCCAGAGATTTTAGCAGCAGCAGAAAAGGCATCGTTTGAGTTGTACGACGATTTCGCTGCCAAAGATGCCGATTTCAAGCAGATCTTTGATGAATGGAAACAATTTCGCGATCGGATCTATGCCTGGAATAATATTAATTCCGCCAGTTTCGATCGATTTAGTTATGCCAAATTAAAATCCTAAACTGGAGATTTGACCGATTTCCACTTTCATCAGCGTTTTTCGGAGCTTTCTCATCTGAATAACTCCAATATCTGCACCTACGAGTCGTTTGGGAAAAGTAGACTAGGCTGTATAGTTCAAATTTACTATGCAATGATCAACCGACTAGTACTCGACGGCATAAGTAAAGCAACCATTGCCTATACTCTCCTTTCCTCCCAACTCTTCTCAGAATAGTACTAGGATTTACGCCGCTCGGTACTAGTGTAGTAATGTCAACTGTAAAAACATCAACGGCTTATTTACGGTTCTAATCTATCATAACATACGTCAAAAGCAACGCGCGTTGCTTTTGACGTATGTTATGATAGACAAGTACGCTCTGAGATATAATTGTTGATGAAAGCAAATCCTGGCGGGCAGATAGACTCAGCGGATATCATCGGTCGAGATGCAGTAATTGACGAATTGTGGGAACGCTTGGCGCAGCAGAGTATCGTGCTGACAGCAGAGCGACGGATGGGTAAAACTACCATCGTTAAGCAGATGGTAAAGGAGGGGGGTGCAGCGGTATTCCCTATCTATCGAGATTTAGAAAAGGTGGTATCGCCAGCGGAGTTTGTCTCCAATATACTGACAGATATCAGCGGCTACCAAAAAGGCTTCAAAAAGGTAGAAGAAGCATTCGGTAAATTCACTAAAGATTTTGCAGGTTGGCAGATTGGGAACATTATCAAAATCCCCGAAGCATCAACAAGTCGCTGGAAAGAAATTCTGGAAAATGCGATCGAGTATGTAATGAGTCATCCCTTAGCAGTTGATGACTGGGAGGATGGGAAGAAGGGTAAGCAAATAATCTTTTTTTGGGATGAGCTACCAATGATGCTCGATAACTTTCTCAAACGGGAAAATGGTGCCTTAGTTGCGATGGAAGTTCTCGATACATTACGCGCGCTGCGGCAAACATATCCACAATTAAGGATGGTTTATACCGGATCGATCGGGTTGCATCATGTTATTAGTAAATTAAAAGATGCTGGCTATAATAATGCACCTACTAACGATATGTATACATGCGATCTCCAGCCGCTAGATCCCGATGATGCGATCGAGTTAGCCACGCAATTATTAGATGGGGAAAACATAGCTACAACAGATCGATCTGCCGTCGCTAACGAAATTTCTCAGCAAGTCGATCGGATTCCATTTTATATCCATCACTCGATCTTGAAACTAAAAAGTCTGCGTCAGCAGATATCACCCGATCTAGTCAAAGCACAAATCGATCTAGTTCTTTGCGATCCGAATCCTTGGGATATGAATCATTACCAGGAAAGGATTAAAACTTATTATCGAGATGGAGCTAAAGAAGTTGCACTGGCAATTTTAGATACTCTGGCTGAATCCACAATCGGGTTGAGTTTAGAGCAAATTCGCGATCGCAATTTAGCCATTCAAGACATAGAAATATTTCGCACGGTATTAAAACTGCTGCGGCAAGATGGTTATCTAGTCATGAATGTGGATAAAACCTATAGTTTCCGCTATGGGTTAATTAAACGATATTGGCAATATCAGCGGGTGTAAAACTGTGTAATTTTGATAAGTACTTTTGCTAAATAACGGTAATCTTTTCAGAGGAACTATATGATGACAGATATATACACGATCGCACCAATCTTATTACTCTCGATCGTCGCAATAGTTGCTGTTTGGGATTGGGGCGAGATCGAACTCGATCTGCAAGCTAAAAAAATTAACATCAAGCGTCGTTATTCTGGATATTTGCCCACAAATAATCTCGATTCTCTGACCGAAAAATCAGACCAAAGACAGTTACCAAAGGAATAACTAAATGACTGGCTATCTGTCTACAGAAAAATTTCAAAAAGCAGCACTATTATCCAACTTCACGCCGAGCATTATGGCTCCGCAGGTGTTGGAAGATATTTTGGTGCAGCGTCACGAGCTAGTCGCCGATTTAGTCGATCGCATTGTCATTAGTATCACTACCGAAAATAAGCATTTTCCATTGCTAATTGGTGCGCGGGGGATGGGGAAAACTCATTTAGTATCGATCGTCTATAACCGGATTAAGGATCGGAAAGATTTGCAAGAGCGGGTAATTATTGCTTGGTTGCGCGAAGAAGAATGGGGAATTAGTTCGTGGTTAGATTTAGTCGTGCGGATTTTTCGATCGATCGGCGAAGAATATCCCGATACGGAACTTGGATCGATCTCCATTAATAATATTACTATTCTACAAAGTCATTCGCCAATGGAGGCAGAAGTATATGCTGATAGCTTATTAGCTGAGTTGGTAGGTAAGAAAACCTTATTTTTAATTATCGAAAATCTCGACGACATATTCGATGGCTTGGGTACGGAAGGACAACAGCGGTTGAGAGCATTTTTACAGGAATATAAATGCTGTACGATCCTCGCTACTACGCCAGTTTTATTTCAGGGTATTCTCAGTGGGAAGGAGTCTTTCTATGGTTGGTTTACACGGTTCAATTTACAACCATTCACTCACGAAAATGCGATCGAACTATTAACTAATATTGCCGCACAATCGGGGGATAAAGAGTTAGCAAGTTTCCTGCACACTCCCGCAGGTTCGGCGAGAGTTCGCGCGGTGCATCGGTTAGCTGGTGGCAATCCGCGCGTTTATACGCTGTTCGCTCAACTAATTACCAAGCAAGATCTCGATAGTCTCGTCGGCGCATTTATGAAGATGCTCGACGATTTGATGCCCTATTATCAATCGCGGATGGCGATGCTATCGCCACAACAGCGCAAGATTGTCGCGTATTTAGTCGATAACACGGAAGCGGTAATTGTCAAAGATATTGCAACTTGGTGTTTTGCTACGCCGCAGACGATTTCTAGTCAATTAAAAGATCTTAAAGGCAAAGGATATGTCAAATCGGAATCGTACGGGAAGGAATCTTATTACGAGCTAACCGAAGTATTGATGCGGCTCTGCCTGGAGGTAAAAAAATATCGCGGTAAGGAGGTAGAATCTTTAATCGAGATGATTCGGATCTGGTATCGTCCAGAAGAAATTAAAGCACAATTCGATCGACTAATGTTATCGGGTAATCTAGAACACGCCCAATACTATAAACATGCACTCGAAGATTCGCGCCCTCATCCGATGTTACTGGCTTGCGAATCTGATTTTCAGAAGTCGATCGAACTAGGTGATGCTAAATCGGCTCTGCAAGTATGGCAAGAATTAGCCCACGTTCAAAATATTAGCGTGGAGATGTCTCAACCGATCGCGGATCTGATAGTAGCTGAAAAATTCGATGAAGCAAGAGCGGCAATTCGAGATCTATTAGATACCGATCGGGAATCGACAAATTCAACTCAGGTTGAAACTGTTGAAGAATTATTTTTACAAGGATTACTATTATATGAAGCAGAAGAGTGGGCTGCTGCTTTAGTAATGTTCGATCGCTGCTTAAAGCAGAATCCACAAAATATCATCTTGTTACTTATGTATGGAAATACGTTAGGTGAGCTAGGTAAGGATGAAGAAGCAATTGAAATTTATGACCTAGCGATTCAACTTCAACCAGGAAATTATCTAGCTTGGGATGCTCGTGGTAGAACATTAGCAAAATTAGATAGACATTATGAAGCAATTGCTAGTTTCGAGCGATTGATTGCAAGTCAACCGAAAAATTCAATAGGTTGGTTCAATCGTGGTGTTTCAGAGTTATCTTTGGGTAATCAAGAAAAAGCAATTAATGATTTTGACATAGCAATACACTACTATCCTGAATTATATCAAGCTTGGGGTAATCGGGCATCAGCATTAATTGAGCTAGATAGATGTCAAGAGGCAATTGATAGCTGCAATCGAGCTTTGAAAATTCAACCAAATGACATTATTTCACTCAACATTCTTGCTGTGGCATTAGGATACTTGGATAAATATGAAGAGGCTATTGAAATTCACGATCGCGTGATTAAAATAGATCCAAATAGACCAACAACATGGCTTAATCGAGGTGTCGAGTTACTAAATTTAGGTAGATATGAGGAATCTATATATAGTTATGACAAAGCCATTCAAATCAATCCTAAGTTTCATGATGCTTGGCACAACAAAGGAAGTGCTCTTTATAAATTAGGTCGATATCAAGAATCACTAGATGCTTGGCGGCAGGCTATTGAGATCGAGCCAGACAGATTTAACTCTTGGCACGCCATCGGATTTGCACTGTTCCATCTTGATAATTATAATGAATCCTTGACCATTTGGCGAAAAGCATTTAATCTTATTAGACATGCTAAACCTAGCAATACTAGTAGCCTTATTCAAGAATTATTCGATAAGGAAATATTGAATAAATTCCAACAACCAGCCGTTCGCGATCTGATGCCGCAATTGCTCGAAATTTATACTGAGGCTGAAGTATTGCCAGAATTAGGCGTAGCATTGACTCGCAATCTCAAAGCAGTGATGTCACCGATTATTAGTGACTATACTACCAATGAGTGGCTGAAAATGTGGCAAGAATTGGGTAAACCGCATCAAGAGTTAGGATTGGCTCTGAAGATGGTAGCCGCAGGGGTTAAATACAAGCAAAATCCGCAGGATAAGCGGATCTTTCTGGCGTTACCGCAGGAGCTACGTCCATTATTGCGGGAGGCGTTGGGATTGGAAGGCGATGGTTAAAGGCAATGAATCGAACGATCGATCGGATCGTTATTTTAAGCGATAGTTTGAAAGGCGGGGAGTTTCACAAAACTGGTTTCGCCGCGAGACTAACCAGCCAAGTCACAGTTTGCGGAAAAATCATCACGATGAGTAACATCGTAAATTGCAAAGCTACAAACGGGATCGCACTCTTATGAATATCGATCGTCTTGAGTTCTGGGGGCGCGACACTTTGGAGATAAAAGAGCGAAAAACCAACGGGTGGTGAAATAAAAGCTGTTTGTAAGTTAATGGCCATCACCACCCCAAACCACACCATATCGAGTCCCAATTTCTGCGCAGCGGGGACTAATAGCGGCATCGCAATAAAGCAAATTTCGATGAATTCGAGGAAGACACCGAGCAGAAAAATCACAATATTACTGACAATCAAAAAAGCGATTTTACCACCAGGCAAATCGACCAATAATTCGGTAATTAATTCTTTGCCCCCTAGCGCATCAAAAACTAGACTAAAAAACGACGAGCAAAACAAAATCATCACTACTACCGTCGATACCACCGCCGTCGCGTGAGCCGCCGTGGTAATCAGTTGCCAATTGAGTTTGCGATTGAGAGCGGCCAAGCCACAAGCCCCGACCGCCCCGACCGCCCCTGCTTCTGTCGGGGTGGCAAGACCAAAGAAAATGCTCCCTAAGATGGCAAAAATCAGCAGTGAGGGGGGTAAAACTGCTTTGATGCACTTTTTGACCAACGCTTTGCCTTTAATCTGTCGGACGGATAAAGGTAGGGCGGGTGCGAGGTGGGGTTTGAAATAGGCAAGGATTAATACGTAGATGGCATAGGAAGCCGATAACATCAGCCCCGGAATTAACGCCCCTAAGAACAAATCGCCCACCGACACGCCCAACTGATCGCTCAATACCAATAACACCAAGCTGGGGGGAATTAACTGAGCGAGGGTGCCCGAAGCAACGATGACTCCAGCGGCTAATTGTTTGTCGTAACCATACCTCAGCATTACAGGTAGGGAGATCGTGCCCATAATAATTACAGTCGCGGCTACCACCCCTGTCGTCGCGGCTAATAGGGTACCGACTAAAACTACTGCTAATGCCAATCCCCCACGCAAAGGGCCTAAAACAATCCCGATCGTTTCTAATAATTCTTCGGCGATGCCCGATTTTTCTAGGACGGAACCCAGGAAGACAAAAAAGGGAATGGCTAAGAGCGTAAAGTTGGACATCGTACCGAACCAATTATTCGGCAGCAATAACAAACGGCTAGGATCGAAGGCATCCATTAGGTAGCCAATTATCCCAAACACGATCGCGGTACCAGCAAAGGAAAATGATACGGGATAGCCAGTCATCAAGATTGCAAAAAAGCCCGCAAACATGGCTATTGCCAGCCACTCAGTATCGATTTCTATCAACTCAAAACCCATATTTTTTCCGATCGAATGTCGATCGCCAGTACCATCGGTCGAGTTTATTGTGTCATAATTCGGTCGCACGCGACTCATGCCATTTTGGATTTTGGATGGGGAAAGCGTTGCTAGGCAAAGAGTCTAATCTCCTCATCTGTTAGAGGATGTTTGAAAAGTTGGGAGGTGGGTAAAAAAGCTCACAAGAGCATAAGCTACAAATAGAAAGTAAGTAGCACTCTGGTGAGCCAAACTCGTCACCGCATCTCACAGTAACTTGACACATTTTCTGCACGTACAGACAAACCCAGCCGATCGCGGCTCAATGATTTCTGGCAATCTCGCCAACGCCAAACTTGCCAACGCTTTCGATGCGAAAGTCCCACTTTCCGCGCGATCGAAAATCGCTCTAGCAATTACCCCCAGTGAATTGCGCTCGGCTGTAGATGCCGTCAGGCGGGGCGAACATTAGGAGATCGCATCCACCCCAAAGCCAGACTCGATTCACCCACATCAAGGCTCTATCAAAGAGCTTTCAGAGCGGGAACGGGAAATAATGCAGCTTTTGACAAAGGGATTTCGCGATCGAGATATTGCCAAGATTTGCACGATGGACTACTAATTCATTTGGCACAACGTCCAATAGTTATTTATCGCCACAAGAAGCTCGACAAATTCTTCAAATCTTGTAGGTTTATGGATGTAACCAGCAACATTTAAACCATAGCTTTCGATTTTATCGCTTTCTGCATTAGATGTCGCAAACACCACTACTGTAGTATGCCTAATTTTTTCATCCGCCCGCAATTCCTGTAAAAATCTTAGCCCATTCATTGTGGGCATATTCAAGTCTAGTAGAATCAGTCGCCGATCGGGAGGAACGACAGCAGGTTGTCCTGGTTTACCACGTAACATTTCTAAAGCCTCAATTCCATTGCTAGCAATATATAAAGGATTAGTAATGTTTCCAGCCTCAAAAGCTCGTTGTACTTTCATCACATCTACTTCATCATCTTCGACTAGTAAGATATTCAGGATTGAGTTGTTTATCGTGTTTGTCATGATATTTGATAAAATTGACAGCGATCGCCTCAAGGAGGTTGGAGTTGTATTTGGAGTAAAATCCCAATCACAACAATTTTCTTGCGAGCGTAATGCTGCATCGCAACTAAGCAAAAATTAAATTTATTATAAATACACTCAAATCCTATTGCAGGTTTGAGTCTGTGGCTGAGATATATATTAAGTTTTACTATTAATTAAGATTCGCGGCATCTATCGATCGGATTAAAGTTTAAAGCTAGCTCTGGCTTTGTCAAAATCGAGAACGTCCATCAACTGCCCTCAGCATCGATCGAGAAGATCGCCGTTTGCCCCTAAATATTCTCTAAAATCTGAAGACTAATTTGCCGCAGTTTTGCCCGTCGAGTAGATATTTAACAGCGGTTGGAATCGATTCTATGCCGTTAAATTGAGTTCGATCGAGAGCTTCTGTGCGATAGTTAATAATTCGATCGCATCCCAATGGTGCGAGTAATGCCAATACGGTTCGGTTAGCTTCGCTTGAGATCTGAATCCCCCAACCCCCTTAAAAAGGGGGCTTTAAAAGTCCCCCTTTTTAAGCTACGGTGTATACACAAGTTTGTTGGACTTCGTTTCGAGATCTGAATCCCCCCTAACCCCCCTTTTTAAGGGGGGAACTAGATCCGGAAGTCCCCCTTTTTAAGGGGGATTTAGGGGGATTTATAGGGTTTTCGCTTTTATCCAGACTTGTGTATACACCGTAGCTTTTTAAGGGGGATTTAGGGGGATTTCAACCTAAACCGGAGCAACTAACTCACGATTGGTGTTTAACCGAACCGTATTGCGAGTAATGCTGCTTTGCGATCGTCACCACAAGTGCCAATGACCTGATTGCCAGCTAACTTCGCCAATTGTACCGCCAGATGCCCCGTTCCGCCCGCTGCTGCCGTCACTAACACCACTTCATTAGAGCGCATCTCTCCCACCGGAACCAAAATTATGATACTAAAGCACCGCCACAACTAGAACCCGCGCCAGCAGTACATCCATAACAATAAGGTTTGGTTTGAATTTCGTTAATTAAATCAAGAGTACCTGCAGCTAATAATCGATCGATTGTCAGGATTTCACCATTCCTAGTTAGAGCAGGAAGATTTGTCATCTGATTGAAATCACAATCATAAATATTTCCTAGATAATCGATCGATAGTTGGTCGCGACACATCAATTTTGCTACCGTCTTAGGATTGTAATGTGACTCTAGAAATTGTAAATAAGGTAGAGTAAGCTGGTGACGATCTAATTGAAATTTAGTGCGACCGATCGGGAGATTAGTGATTGTCAAGAGATGATTGAAACATACACCAAAATGTTCTTGAAAGAACAGCTTATAATCTCGTTCTAGTGCTACCGAATCGGGCGTCAATCGAAAATTTGTCGATGTGGGAATGGGGGGGTTATATACTAGATCTAGTTGCAAACTTGGGTCGCTACCATAGCCTAACCGATTTAACCATTGCAGTGCGCGCATCGAAGCATCAAATACTCCCTGTCCGCGCATTTTATCGACATTATCGGCTAAATAGCAGGGTAACGAAGCGACGATATGCGCGTGATGGTTGGCACAATATTCTGGGATATCCTCATATCCCGGCACAAAATAGATCGTGAGATTGGAACGAACGATCGCTTGTTTGCCCGTATTAACTGCTGCTGCTAGAATCGGTTTGAAACCATTGAGAAGTTCTGGCGCGCCACCCGTAAGATCGACGGTTTTGATTTGGGGAAATGTCTGGATTAGTTCGATAACTCGATCGGCAACCCGATCGGACATCTCCTCGGTACGATGGGGACTAGCATCTACATGGCAATGGCTACAGGCAAGGTTGCAACGTTTGCCAAGATTTACTTGAAGGATTGTTATCGGTTGCTTGACTAGCGCGGAGTCCAGCCGCTCGGGAAATGGAGTAATGTGGGCAGCAAATAATTCTGGAGCGGCGGATGGTTGAAGCATTTAGAGACTAGAAGGTAGAGACTTGCACATGTTGCTGATGTGAGTCAGCTTATATTATTGCATCCATACAAAAATATTAATAAAATCAACGTCGCTTGATTACATTGAGCGCAACCGAAACGTGGGTACCCTCCGGCTACGCCTTACTTGTACGAATTTAGCCTTGAGCCTAACTCGCCACCGACAAATTCTCTGGCATACAAACATTCGTCCCGCCCAAGCCGCAATAGCCGCCAGGATTCTTGGCTAAATATTGTTGGTGGTAGGCTTCGGCATAGTAAAATTCTGGTGCTGTTAAAATCTCGGTGGTAATCTCTTTGTGACCAGCACTATCTAAAGCTGCTTGATAAGCTACCTTAGAAGCTTGCGCTAATTGCATCTGACTATCCGAGTAACAATAGATACCCGATCGATACTGCGTACCCGCGTCGTTACCTTGACGCATTCCTTGAGTGGGATTATGGTTTTCCCAGAAGACTTTGAGCAGTTGTTGGTAGGTGATGACTGCGGGATCGAATACCACAAGTACCACCTCATTATGACCCGTCAAACCACTGCAAACTTCTTGATAAGTGGGATTGGGCGTGCTGCCAGCCGCATAGCCCACAGCGGTAATATAGACGCCTGCTGGCAGTTGCCAGAATTTACGTTCGGCACCCCAAAAGCAACCCATCCCAAATATCGCTTTTTCCATGTTGTCGGGGTATGGTGGTGCCAAAGGATTGCCATTGACAAAGTGCTTGGCGGGAATGGCCATCTTTTCTGCTCTACCGGGCAAAGCATCTGCTGGCGCGGGAATAGTTAATTTTTTACCACCAAAGAGGTTGGATAGCATAATTTTAGTTAATTTAGGGTGTGAAGATCGACGACTTGTCAGCCACAATAGTCTGTATAGATCGGGTTGCAAATGTCGGTATCTTCAATAACTGTAACGCATCCAACGGCTTCGATAAAATGTTGAAGGATTCGTATTTTGCGACTTGACAACCTGGTTGTTTGTGGATAGTCAGGTATATAATTACTGGCTAAGCAGCCAGCGATCGCGTAAATAGTGCTTTGGGAGATCGCGGATTGACTGCACGGATTAACATTTTACCTGGATATCGATCGTAACTATGGCCAAAAAGTCTGAAGTCAAAGAATCTAGTCTCTTGTACCAACGCTTGAAAGCTGCAATGCAAGACGGGATTAAAGTTTGGTTTGAAACCCGCGACAAAAGTTACTTCGGGATTCCGATTGGGATCGATCGCGATTTTGTTGAGGTATTGATTTTGGTTCCCGGTAGCGAGGACGAGTCATCGGAATACATCTTCCAGCGGGTGACATGGGTAGTTAGGTTAGCCTCGATTTCGGCGGTCGCTTATCCCTCAGAATACTGGTCTGCTGACAGATTGGATAGTCTCTTGGCTAAATCGGCACTAAATACCGAGAATTAGCTAAGGTCGCCGACCGAGCGATACCATGTCTATTCTTTCTAAAATATCAAAACTCGTTCGGTAGAGCATCTATCTATTGGGGGATGACTAGGTACTGCTAGTCATCCCCCTTTCCGATCGAGCGCGAATAACGCACTAAACTCCGATTGGCACGACCGATAAATAATCGATCGTGCCAATCGGATCGATACAGCTCGTCCGAACTACAGTGCTTGCTCTAGACGCGTTCGCGAATGGGAGCTGCTATCAATTCTGGTGTATGCGATGCGGGAGCTGGTTCCCACAGACTCAGGAGAATGGCATTGGTACTATTGCCCACCACATTTAACACGGTCTTAAATCCATCCGTCAATCGATCGATACCCGCGACAATGGCAATTCCTTCTAATGGCAATCCCGCCGCAGCTAATACCGTCGCCATCGTAATTAATGCCGAACCCGGTACGCCAGGAGTACAAAAAGAGACCAAGAAACTACTCAACCCGATCGAAAATAATAACGATGGCGTTAGCGGTACATGATAGATCTGGGCGATAAAAATTGCGTTGAATCCTTGCAAAATTGTCGCCCCATCGCGTTTTAGTGCCGTACCTAATGGCAGTGCAAAACTAGCAATTTCCGGTCGCAAGCCATACCCTTCTTGCATATTTTGCAAGACCATTGGTAACACAGCATTGGAGCTTGCAGTACCAAATCCGAGGAAAAAAGATGGCATTAAACTGCGGAAAAACTTTCCAGGTTCGGCTTTAATAACTGTTAGTAAAATGAGATAAAAGCTCGCCATAATTAACGTGGAAATAAATAATCCCAGTACGTACCAAGACAGCCTCACGATTAGCCCCAGCCCTTGAGTCGCGATCGTCGAACTAATCAAGGCAAATACGCCAATTGGAGCAATATATAAAATTACCGATAAGACTTTTTCACTAATTACATAAATACTTTCTAATAAATCGACAAATGGCTTGGCTTGCGCTTGCGCCATCTGAATTCCCGTCCCAAATAAAGCCGCCGAAATAATCACTTGTAAGAGATTGCCACTACTAAGCGCGCCTAACGGATTAGTCGGAATCAGACTCACTAACCAATCGATCGAATCTAAAGTCGCTGGAGCATCAGTTACCGCTGGAATCTCAAAACCCGTCACTCCCGCCCCAGGTTGCAGACCCACTGCCACTGCCATCCCGATACATAGCGAGATCGTACTCGTCACCACATAACAAGTCATCAGCTTCAATACATATCGCCCCACTTGCCCCGTCCCCTGAATCCGATTTACACCCAAAATTAAGGATGAGAAAATCAACGGCACTACTACAAATTGAATGATCCGTAAAAATCCCGCCCCAATCGGTGCGAGTAAATATCGATCGAGCGGCCCGATCGCCAGCGGAAATGTAGTATTTAAAACAGTCCCAAACGTCATGCCAACGGCGAGGGCAATCAGGATTAGTGCAGACAAATTCATAAATTAGGCTTTAGGTTTTAGGTATTAGGCTTTAGGAAATAGATTGGGCGATTAGTACTTTACTTTTTAGTTCAGTGTGGATTTAACATCATTTGTCGAAAGACGGCACCAATCAAAACTTAACACAAATATTTACATCACCTGCCACGCTTTTGGCTGAGTCGATGAGAGTGAGTAGATGGGTAAATGGGTAGATGGGTGAATGGGTAGTGGGTAAGAAGGTAAGGCTACGACGATCGATCGTCCTCTGCTGGCAAAAGGCAGCGACACTGCTGTTCCCCAGTTACCTCATTCCCTCTGCCTTCTACCTAAAATCTAAAACCTAACGCCTAACGCCTAAAAATTCCGACATTCGATCGTTACGCACGACATCCGTCTCATGGTTAACTAAGCAAAATAATCCACGAGTAACAGGAAGATTCACCGTGCTAGCCAGAGTTTGGAGTGCGACAATTATCGGCATCGAGGCCGTCAAAGTAGGTGTCGAAGTCGATGTTGCCAACGGCTTGCCCGGAATTACCGTCGTCGGCTTGCCAGATGTGGCCGTCCAAGAGAGCAAAGAGCGCGTCAAAACAGCGATTAAAAATGCGGGATTTGCCTATCCGATCCGCCGCATCACGATTAATTTAACGCCAGCAGATTTACGCAAGGAAGGCCCCAGTTTCGATTTACCCATCTGTGTGGGCATCCTAGCCGCCTCAGACCAGGTCAGCGGTGAGTTGTTAGGGGATTATCTATTTTTGGGCGAACTGTCCTTAGATGGCAGTTTACGCGCCGTTGCGGGCGTGCTCTCGATCGCGGCTGCCGCTCAAAAAATGGGCATTACCGGATTGGTGGTACCCGCCGCGAATGCTTGCGAAGCAGCCGTGGTTCAAGGCTTACAAGTCTATGGCTTGCGAGATCTGGCTGAAGTTGCCTCTTTCCTCAACGACCCCGATCGGTTCGAGCCGATGAAAGTCGATGTCACGGGCAAACTCGCCCAACCCCAGCTAGAGTGTGCCGATCTCCACGATGTCAAAGGCCAAGCCCACGCCCGTCGCGCCCTGGAAATTGCCGCAGCAGGCGGACACAATCTGATTTTTGTCGGCCCCCCAGGCAGCGGGAAAACGATGCTGGCGCGGCGGTTGCCAGGGATTCTCCCACCCTTGAGCTTTGATGAAGCGATCGAAGTTACACAAATTCATTCTGTCGCTGGCTTGCTTAAAGAACGCGGCTTTTTGGTATGCGATCGACCATACCGCAGTCCGCACCATTCGGCATCGGGTCCTGCACTCGTTGGTGGTGGCTCATTTCCGCGTCCTGGGGAAATATCCCTCGCCCATCGCGGCGTCTTATTTCTCGACGAATTAACTGAGTTCAAACGCGACGTGCTCGAATTTTTGCGTCAACCATTAGAAGATGGACATGTCACCATCTCCCGCACCCGTCAGTCTGTCTCCTTCCCCGCCCAATTTACCCTCGTCGCTAGCACGAATCCGTGTCCTTGTGGTTATTATGGAGATACGATCCAGGCTTGCACCTGTAATCCCCGTCAGCGCGAGACTTATTGGGCAAAACTATCTGGCCCCCTGATGGATCGGATCGACCTCCAAGTTGCCGTAAATCGCCTCAAACCAGAGGAAATTACCGATCGACCCACAGGCGAAAATTCGGCCACAGTGCGCCCCCGCGTCCAAGCGGCACGCGACAAAGCCAGAGCGCGCTTTGCAACCGCACCCGGTATCGTCTGCAATGCTCAGATGCAAAGTCGAGAACTGCGCACCTGGTGTCCGCTCGACGAGAGCAGTCGGCAATTATTAGAAACAGCCATCCGTAAGTTAGGATTGTCAGCACGCGCGAGCGATCGCATTATTAAAGTTGCCAGAACCATCGCCGATCTCGCAAACGCCGATAAGATCGAACCCCCGCACATCGCCGAAGCAATTCAATATCGGACGATCGATCGAATGCAGTAAAATCCTCCCATCTAGAAGAATTAGATTGCGGTAAACTAATTCCTAGTCACCCCCCAATACCCGAAACATGACTAACCAAAACCCCGCAGTTCCCGCCCCTGGTTCGCCGCAGGAGAGACGCCAACGCGACCTCCTCAGCAAAGTCAATGCCCATGCAGATCGCTCGCTCGATCGCTTATTTGCAGATATCGAAGAACTCCTCAGCGGCGATCTCGAAGCCGACTCTTCATCCGCCATCGAGCGCGCCCAGCACAAAAACACAGATTCCACCCGCCACTATCCTCCCGCACAATCGCCGCAATCTGATTCTCATTACTATCCCGCCGCAGGATCTTTCACTGGCGCGGAGCCATCATTTTCGGACGATTCGATCGACGATGCACCGCCAACCACCGTACCCAAGCGCAAAAAATCGCTCCCAATTTGGCTGATGGTAGGATCGGGACTTGGCATCACCGCCATCGCCGCAGGCAGTCTGCTGTTTTGGCTGGTAAAAGAACGGAAGATCGACATGCCGAATATCGATACTAGTTGGCTGCCCTTCCAATCTCAGCAAGTCTCGCCCGCAGACGCGCAATTTGCCGACTACATGCGTAAATCGATCGCCAAAATCGAAGCAACAAATCGAGTTCCTGTAGCCCCCGCACCCGCCGCCAACATTCCCGAACCCGCTTTGACAACTCCAGCAGCGGCAAACCCCACTATTACCAACGCTCCTAGCGCGATCGTCACAGCACCAATTTCTGCTAGCCCAGCAGCCGTCACCACCCCCATCGCACTCGTCAAAACTCTAGACAAAACCAATCGTCCTGGTGCCATTTTTCAGATCGACGGTCAAACCCAAACTATTCGTGTCGGTCAACAAATTGGCACCAGCAAGTGGTCTTTAGTGGCTGTTGCCAAAGGCGAAGTCACCATCAAACAAAAAGGCGGCCAAATCCGCTCGCTTGATGTCGGTCAGAAATTCTAGGCTTTAGAGGTTAGGCTTTAGGCTTTAGGTTTTAGGTTCTGGGCATAAAGCTTTAGATGGAGTTGTAAAATCTGAGTACGGGTTAAAATCGAAAGAACCGATCGTCATCTGCACGCTCGTTGGCGTAGCCTCTCCCTCAGAGAATCGAATTTTGAATTCTCCCTATTTTCAATTTAAAAGCCTAAAGCCCACAGCCTAAATCCTTCCACCCTACCCCCTACCCTCTCCCCCATGGGTCTAATCGAAGACATGAACCGCTTTCTCGAAAGTCAGATCGATGACTTTCTGAGTAAAAATCCGCACTTAGAACTACAGGTTATTGGTGCTCAACTAGCCGAACAAGAAGCTGATACCGAGCAGTTGATCGTAGACTTGCGAGCGCAAGAAAAACAAACCGAGAAAGAAATCCTCAATACCGCTCAAGAAATCAAAAGCTGGTACGATCGCGTCCAGAAAGCAACTGCCGCCGGACGAGTGGATCTAGCCGTACCTGCCCAAGAGCGCGTCAATGCCCTCCTCCCTCAAGGCAATCAACTCTGGGGTAAGATGCAAGGTTTAAAAGAGCGCACCGTCAAGGCTCAAGAATTGCTACAGACCATTAAAAATCGGCGCGCCGAAGTCAAAGCCAAAACCACAGCAGCCCAAGCAGCACGTACTCAAGCCGCCGTTAGTAGTAGTAATAACAACTGGGGGTCGGTAAATAATTATACTAGTACCAGCAATTCTGCCGATCCCCTAGATGCCCAATTTCGGCGGTGGGAGGCAGATGAAGAACTTGAGAAGCTAAAACGTAACTTAAGTAAATAGGCTGATTATTAAATAAACCTTTAGATATGATTGCTGTAGTCTGGTAAGATTACTGAAATCATGTCATGGCATCATACATATTGAAGTATGGTGACTGGCCGATATCTCTGTCACTGACCTAGTTGTGTCAGCCAATAGCAGAAAGAGATATCTATAGAAACTATATTAATAGACCGCTATGCTCAGAACCCCCATTTTTAAAAAGTCTCATGTTGGCGATACCATCGCCGGGATTGTCACCGTATTTGGGATCGATATTTTAATCATCTTTATCGCCCTGTTATTTAATACCCTATCACCGATGTTTATGTCGGTAGTTTTTTCGATCGGTGCGATCCAACTCATCTACGTTTTACCATTATTACGTTGGTCGATCGAACGCAGAGTTAAGGGATTTAGTAAAGGCTTGCTACTTGGCTCACTAGCGATCGCAGCTCTTAATGTTGCTTGCTTTTTAGTCACCTACAAATTTTTTAGCGGTGGCGCAAGGTAGTTGATAGTTGATAGTTGATAGTTGATAGTTGTAGGGTGTGTTACTCCACAGGATAACGCACCAATGATTTCACGATCTATCGTTTATTAATTAACAAACTTCCTCGTCGCGTGTTAACGATCGAAGGCGATTTTCATATATTCGGCTTCTGTAATTAATTCGGTAGGATTGGAGACTCGGTCGGGAAATAAAATGCCATCCAAATGATCGAGTTCGTGTTGAAAAATTCGGGCAACAAAATCAGTTAGCTCTTGTCGGACTAACTCTCCATGCTTAGTAAAATATTTAACCTCGATCGCGCGATCTCTTAACACCAAACCGCGCTGTCCTGGTACGCTCAGGCACCCTTCCCAACCTGCAACTAACTCGCCAGATCGAGCGACAATCTCTGGATTTATCATGGCTGTAGGTTCCATCGTCGGCGCGTGGGGATAGCGCGGACTAGGACGCGATGCGACGATAAATAGTCGAATGGATGAAGCAACTTGTGGAGCGGCAATACCAACACCATTGGCAGAATGAGCCGTCGCCATCAGATTGTCAATTAACTCGTCAAGTTGTGGATCGGCAAGATTCGCAATCGCAGTCGATCGATCGCGTAAGATCGGACTACCAATTTCCGAAATCTGAAGAATTTTACTCATGATTGAGAGTACCTTAGTAGCACGATCGAGTATTAATTTGCAGTGGGAATGAACCCAAATAGTTTGGCACCGCCAGCAATAATGGCTACCGCTAAACCAATTAAAATTCCTCTAGAGGTGAATTCTAGGCTATCGAATCGTTTAGATAATCCATCTACCTTTTCGTTGAGAGCATTAATCTGTCCTTCTACCTTTTCGTCGAGAGTATTAATCTGTCCTTCTACCTTTTCATCGAGAGTATTAATCTGTCCTTCTACCTTTTCATCGAGAGTATTAATCTGTCCTCTGAGTTCGGCCTGCCCAACTTTCAAATCGGTAATATTTGTTTCCATCCTCTCAAACCGTTGGTCTAATTTGTTGAGGATATCTCTGAGATCGGTTTCAATGCTGATGGACATATGCTGCTTATGTGGTAGTTTCAGACATTTAATCTGTATCTGTGATTTTACTGGGGGAGACTGGGAGAGGGGGAGACTAGGAGAGATAGAGAGCCTAAAACCTAAAGCCTATCCCCTATTCCCTATCCCATATCCCTTAGTCGTGTTGAATCTTAACTGAGAGCATCTTATCGCCACCTTTAATAGCATTGACGACGTCCATATCTTCAGTTTGACCGAAAACAGTGTGTACCCCGTCTAAATGCGGCTGAGGAGAATGGCAGATAAAGAACTGACTGCCGCCAGTATTTTTACCTGCATGTGCCATGGAGAGCGTCCCTGCTTTGTGCTTATTGGGATTGATCTCACACTTAATCTTGTAGCCAGGGCCGCCAGTACCAGTACCTTGAGGGCAACCACCTTGAATCATGAAATTATTAATGACGCGGTGAAAAGTCAATCCGTCGTAAAAACCTTTTTCTGCCAAATCGACAAAGTTTTTGACAGTGTTGGGAGCATCAGCATCAAAAAACTGGATATTGATATTGCCTTTTTCCGTTTCGATCGTTGCGCGAGTCATAGTTATGGGATGAAAGATAGCCAGACTATTTTAGCGCAGTTTTTGAGTTGGCTCGTCGTTGAGAGTAACTCAGCAACACGATCGAGTGTTAATTTCCAGCAGGAATGAAACCAACTAGTTTGGCATCACCAGCAATAATCGATACAGCTAAACCAATTAAAATTTCTTTAGAGGTGAATTCTAGATCTCGATAATTTTAATTCGATTATCGATCGAGCCATAACTCGATCTGTGAAATAACTGATAGATGTCTGATGATGACCATGTACAATAGATAATCGAGAGAGAGTAGGTGAGGTGGTTGCGAATTCGCTCGTCGAATTCGAGGAAAGTCCGGGCTTCCCAAAGACCAAACTTGCTGGGTAATTCCCAGTGCGAGCGATCGTGAGGATAGTGCCACAGAAAAATACCGCCAGAATTAGGTTTTAGGCTTTAGGTGTTAGGTATTAGGTTTTAGATGTTAGGGAGAATTCCCGATTTCTTGTTCCTTAAAGCCTAAAGCCTAAAGCCTAACTCCTAGATTGGTAAGGGTGCAAAGGTGCGGTAAGAGCGCACCAGCAGTATCGAGAGGTACTGGCTCGGTAAACCCCGGTTGGAAGCAAGGCAGGAGCAAAGGTTGGTCTTTTCCCCGTTCCGTTACGATCCGCTTGAGGTACTTGGTAACAAACTACCCAGATAGATAACCGCCGTCTCGCAAGAGATAACAGAACCCGGCTTACGTCCGACTCTCTTTCTTATTTTAACGCACACAAACGGGAGGTTTCCTCCCATTTGATGCGCCCTTCTCTGTTTTTTGCACGTACAAAATTACTGATGTATCCACGGCGACAACAAGAATTAATAAGGTTGATTATTCAGTTGGGATTGCCTGGAGATACGCAGCTCGACTGGTCGTTATTGGATATTGCGTTGACGCATCCGACAGTAGGAACGCCTAACTACGAACAGTTAGAATTTATCGGCGATTCAGTCGTTCGTTTAGCCGCATCAGAATTTTTATGGGAAACGTATCCTGACAAATCTGTCGGTGACTTTTCGGCGATTCGGAAAGTGTTAGTGAGCGATCGAATCTTGGCGCAACTAGCTGATAGTTATGGATTCGATCGCTATCTCACTCTCGCCGCCTCAGCCGTCGGCGACCCCTCCGGACGCGTGTCGCGCCTAGCGGATGCGTTTGAGGCAGTTTTAGCCGCGCTATATCTGACAACGCACAATCTTAAATTAATCCGACCCTGGTTAGATCCACATTTTCAAAAATTAGCCACCGAAATCCTCCAAGATCCCGCACGGCAAAATTATAAAGATGCGCTCCAAGAATGGACGCAAGCACACTATAAAGCTCTCCCAGAATATCGCGTCCGCGAAGATGCGGTCAAAATCGATAGGTTTCAACGCTTTATCGCCGAAGTCTGGTTTCGCGATCGACATCTCGGTACGGGTACCGGACAATCAAAAAAAGCTGCCGAACAAGCCGCTGCGAAAGCAGCCTATACGCAGTTGATGGAGCAGGCTAGGGGGTAGGCTTTAGGCTTTAGGGATGCGCTGCGTCCCCCTTCTTGACCTAACACCCAAAGCCTAATATCTAACGCCTAAAGCCTAACACCTATCCATTTACAGCATCGATCGAGTATAATGGTAAATTGTGTCTTAACATCCTAAAAATTCCATGCCGAAACTCAAAAGCCGCAAAGCAGCAGCGAAGCGTTTTCGCGCTAGCGGCAGTGGTAAAATCATGCGCCGTAAGGCATTTAAGAGCCACCTGCTCGAACACAAAAACGCCGATCGTCGTCGGAGCCTATCGAAGGCAACTGCGGTTGACGAGACTGACGTACTCAGAGTACGTGGGATGCTCCCCTACTTGTAACTTATCGAATTTCGATAATTTGTAAGATTCAGACACTGGTAGCTTGAGGACTGACGATAGTTAAGTTAATAACTATCTATAATGCCGTAGAGCAATTTTAATCACCAACTAACATCATTTAAATTATGACTCGGGTAAAGCGCGGTAACGTGGCGCGGAAGCACCGCAACAAAATTCTCAAGTTAGCAAAAGGCTTTAGAGGTTCTCACTCTAAACTTTATCGGATTGCTAACCAACAAGTAATGAAGGCATTACGGAATGCCTATCGCGACCGTAAGAAGAAAAAACGCGACTTCCGCCGTTTGTGGATCGCACGGATCAACGCGGCTGCTCGTCAACACGGTATGAGCTACAGCCAACTGATCGGCAATATGAAAAAAGCCGACATCCAACTCAATCGCAAGATGCTCGCGCAAATTGCCATCCTCGATCCGGCTAGCTTTGAAGCAGTAGTCAAATTAGCCGCCACCGCAGCGAAATAGATTTCGAGTGGATAGTGAATAGTGGATAGAGCAATACTAACTATCCACTATTCACTATCCACTAGTTACTTTGCTATGAAGAATAAACGCCAATTTAATCGATTTAAATCTTTATTCTTCGCCTTACTATCGATCTCAATTATCGGTAATTGGCAAATGCCAATTCAAGCCGGAACCCTCAGAGAAATTCAACAACGCCGAAAATTAATCGTCGCAGTCAAAGATAATTTACCACTACTTGGGTCGCGAGATCGATCGGGGAATTTACAGGGCTTGGAAATCGATATCGCCCGTAAATTAGCCACCGAAATATTTGGCAATTCAGAATCAATTCAACTCGTCCCCGTCGCCAATCAAGATCGACTCAAAGTAGCCATCGACGGTAAAGTCGATCTGACAATTGCTAGAGTCACCATTACACCAACTCGATCGCGAGTAGTTGACTTTAGTCGTTATTATTATTTAGATGGCACGGCAATAATTACAGATCGAGCTAACATCGTCAAAAACAGTGACTTAGTAGGCAAAAAAGTTGCTGTACTAAATAATTCCACAACCATTGCTTCGCTGCAATTTACAATCCCCGAAGCAAAATTAGTCGGCGTAAATAACTATCGCCAAGCACAATCGCTACTCGCAACAGGCAAAGTCGTCGCCATCGCCGCAGATCGGAGTCTGCTGCTCGGATGGAGCAAAACCGAGCCAAAATATCGGCTCTTGCCCAATAAATTATCTACCGAAGCCTTGGGCATCGTTATCCCTAAGGGGATGCAATACGAGCCATTGCGAGAACTAGTCGATCGATCGATCGAACGCTGGCAAGCCGACGGCTGGCTCCAGCAGCGGATTAAGTACTGGGGATTGTAGGGGTGGATGGGTGGCGGGCAACGTAAGCTGCTACCTGTTGCAATACATGCTTCTCCACTCTCCATATAGTTGCATCCGCAAAATCCTAAATCCAAAATGGTATGAATTAGATTGCCTGAGAGCGAGTTAAGTTGCGCACTTGCGATTTAAAGACTGCAAATGCTAAAGCGACGACGATTAAAATGCCACCAGTCAAGGCGTAAACGCCACCGAAACCGAGCGGTTTGGTAAATGGTTGGGTGACGATCGGCGATAAGAATTGCCCTAGAAACATTGCTGTCGAAAGACCGCCCAATGCTCTACCCCGCACAGCATCGGGTACGGTAGTACTAAGCCAAACCGTCATGTTGGGCATCAAAATTCCCAGCCCCATGCCCGCGATCGCTAGTCCAGTCAGAACTTGTAGCCAGTTAGTAGATTGACCGATTAACAAGTAGCCAATGCCCATCAAGCCAAAAATTATCGGTAGAAAGGTGATAAATTCCATCCGTTGTTTGAGTTTGCCATAAGTAACTGAAGCCAGCGCGCTAAATAAGGTACACAAGGCGATCGCCAAGCCGCTCTGCGATGGTTGTGCGCGCACCAAAGTTTCCAGAAAAAATGGCAACTGCACGGGAATTAGATAAAAAGCAATTTGACTGAGTGTAGTCAATCCATACACGATCGCCAGCACGGCAACAGGCAGCGAGGAGCTTTGTGCTTCAGACTCTTCAATTTCACGCGGATCGAGAGATCTAGCCCGATCGGGTTCCAGGATAAACGCCATAATTAACGGCACGATCGCCCATGCAAATAGATAAATACCAAAGGGATAGTGCCAATTTTGCTGCGCCAGCGCGCCGCCGAGTGTCAGAAATAATACGCCCCCCAAGCCCATAAATCCCGCCTGTAGCCCCATAAAAGCCGCCCGTGCGGGGCCGCTATAGTAATCGGCAATTAAAGTGGTGGCACTGACCATTACGCCAGCCACAGCCAAACCTAGAAAGGCTCGCCCTACTAAAATTGCAGGTAAACTCTCCAAATAAAGCCCTGAAGTTCCAGCCAAACCATACAAGATCGTCGCGACCAGTAGTAATGGTTTGCGTCCGAATCGATCTATAATCAACCCTGCAATCGGCGACCCGATCGTAATAAATAGGGCTGGCAATGTAATAACTAACTTGACTAGAGTCGTGAGGAGATCGGGATCTGTAATGGTACTGGCAAAGTTTTGTTTCATCGCAGGTAGCGACGGCGAAACCGTGGCACCTGCCATTACTGTCAAACTACTGGCCAAGAATATCGTCAATTTGGTCGTCCAAGCATTGGGGTTCGGCATCAGATCGCTTTTGCGGTTTAATAGGTTTGTTCTAATTCTAATGAGCTTGGTATGGGCACGAGTTAGACTCATAACGTCAGTTGCTGGCTATCGCCAAAAGTTAGGAAAAGGGAAATGGGAAATGGGTAAACGAGCGAACATTCTACCTTGACCCTTTTCCCTCGACCCCTTCCCTTTTTTCATTCAAAACTCATAACTAGCAACTTGCTTTAATATTTACAAAATCCCCCCGTTAGCTTGGATATTTTGTCCTGTCACCCAATGAGCATCGTCGCTTACCAGAAAAGCCACCACATCTGCCACATCGCCTGGTTGTCCTAAGCGTCCGAGGGGTGTTTGCCCGATTAAATTATCGATCGCTTCTTTAGGCATGATTAACCCATCTGTATCGGTAACTCCAGGCGAAATAACGTTCACCGTCACCTGTCGATGTCCGATCTCTTTTGCCAGCGCGAACGCAAACCGTTCGCCTGCGGCTTTGCTGGCGGCATAAATGCCACCAGCGGGGATCGGCATCATCGTCCCTCCCGTCGAAAACTGCACGATCCGTCCACCATCTTTGACACGCGCTGCGGCAGCTTGCAACACGTACATCGCGCCTCTAGCATTGACTGCAAATACCTTCTCAAAGTCGTCATCTGTCAACTGGAGATGTGGTTTAAATACCGATACACCTGCGACATTCACGACAATATCGATCGCGCCTAACTTTTGCTCCGTTTCATCAAACAAGCGTGCCACATCTGCTTTATTGGCGACACTACCTTGCACGGCGATCGCATTACCGCCAGTGGCGATGATTTCTGTTACCACGGCTTCAGCTAGCTCTGGCGAAGAGATATAATTCACGGCGACGGCGGCACCATCTCGGCTCAAGCGTTTGGCAACTGCGCGTCCGATGCCCCGCGACGAAGCGGTGACAATGGCGACTTTTCCCGTTAATAATGGCATGATATTAATTGGTTAATTCACTTAACTACTACGGTATAGCTTCCAATTGCGATTTGGAAAGTACTTACTTTTTTGTAAGTGTTATTGAGGAGCAAAATAGTTGCAATTAGAACAACCAACAGGTGCTGTATTCGTCCAAACCACTCTCAAAGTGTTGGGTGGTAAATGGAAATTATTAATTTTATGGTATTTAAAAGATGAACCAAAACGCTTTAGCGAACTCAAACGATCGATCCCCAATATTACCGAAAAAATGTTGATGCAACAGTTGCGCGAACTCGAAAAAGACGAGATTATCGTGCGAAATGTTCGATCGACAGTACCGCTTAAAGTTGAGTATTCATTCTCAGATTATGGAAAAACGATTATTCCGGTATTAATTCCTCTTTGCGATTGGGGCAAAGAACATTTACAGCGGATAAATAGTTAATCTAACTTGACTCAATCACCCGTACCAAGCAATCTCGCCACGATCGTCGAGATATGTACCGTTGGCGAATTTTCCATCGTTGCCAGCTTCACGATAATTACGGTAATTTGTTCTTTGTTCTACTGTATGACTTGTCCCCATTGTTTAAAAACCATTAGCGATCTAGAGCTTAACGATCGCATCTACGCAGAAGTTTGATGGCATACGCGCCATCTCCGAGCAAGAACTGAACGATCGTGGCGATCGTGTCCTCAACAGATTAATATCTTTCGGCAACTGAATTAGAAGACACTACAGGTTATTTATTCGTCAAAAAAAGACCCTTACGAGATCGATCGTAAAAGTCATGCAATTTTCTCTTTCCTCGATCTGTCCCCAAATAGAGACACTATATATAGTCTGTCTCATTTTGAGACTCTTTAATACAGTAGTACACAAGAGCTATAATAACGCAAATAAGCACACTAAAATGGACGGTACAGGACTCGAACCTGTGACAGCCTGCTTGTAAGGCAGGAGCTCTACCAACTGAGCTAACCGTCCGCGATTTGACGCTTAACTAATATAGCTGAGATTTAATGCCTAGTCAAGTGGTAACAGTAGATTATTTCGATCGCCTCGTTGGCGGAGCCTCTCAGAATGAGAATCGGCAGCCACAACTGACGATAAATTTTAGCGCGATCGCCGCCAAAGCCAGGTAACATACGTACCTAGGAGACGATCTATCGGATCGCTACTAAAACACTGCCGCCAAGATTCCCAATATCTGCTCAACGATGCGTATCGCTCTATTCACCGAAACTTTTTTACCAAAAGTCGATGGAATTGTTACTCGACTCAAGCACACGATCGAACAGCTTACTCGGCATGGCGATGAGGTCTTGGTTTTTTGTCCGGATGGGGGATTGCAGTCTTACCATGGTGCAAAAATTTATGGGCTGTCGGCGTTTCCGCTCCCACTCTATCCCGAACTCAAACTAGCTCTACCCCGACCGGAAATCGGCCAACAATTAGCCCAATTTCAGCCAGATTTAATTCATGTCGTCAATCCTGCGGTCTTAGGGCTAGCCGGAATTTATTATGCCAAGTCCAGCCAAATTCCGTTGGTCGCTTCTTATCATACTCATTTGCCCAAATATCTCGACCACTATGGGTTGGGCATCTTTGAAGGTTTATTGTGGGAGCTACTTAAAGGGGCGCACAATCAAGCGCAGTTAAATCTCTGTACTTCTAGTGCGATGGTACGAGAATTGAGCGATCGTGGCATCGAGCGAGTAGACTTGTGGCAGCGGGGAGTAGATACCGAAACTTTTCATCCCAATAAAATGACAGCTCCAATGCGCGAGCATTTAAGTCAAGGTGAGCCAGCAAGCCACTTGTTGTTGTATGTGGGCAGACTTGGGGCTGAGAAAGAAATCGAGCAAATAAAACCCGTTCTCGCAGCCATCCCTGGCGCGCGGCTGGCGATCGTTGGCGATGGCCCGCATCGAGCGGTATTGGAAAGTTACTTTGCCGATACGCCGACTCATTTCGTCGGCTATTTGGGTGGCGAAAAACTAGCCGCAGCTTATGCTGCTGCCGATGCGTTTATTTTTCCATCGCGGACGGAGACTTTAGGTTTGGTATTGCTCGAAGCGATGGCGGCTGGCTGTCCGGTAATTGCTGCACGCTCTGGTGGTATTCCCGATATTGTCACCGATGGCCAGAATGGTTATCTCTTCGATCCGCAAGATCCGCAAGGCGCGATCTCTGCTACCCAAAAACTTTTCGCCGATCCATCTGCCAATCTTCAGCTTCGCGACAATGCCCGGACGGAAGCCGAACGTTGGGGTTGGTCGGCAGCTACGCAACAACTCCAAGGCTACTATCGGCAAGTAGTCGGAGCCAGAGTCGGCGGTAAGGGGTAGGGGTGGATTGGTAGGGATTTTGGATTTTGGATTTTGGATTTTGGATTTTGGATTTTGGATTGCGGATTGCAGGTTGGAAATGTCCCCCCGTCCCTCCTGTCCCTCCGTCCCCCCGTCCCCTCGTCTCCCCCTCTGGCCACCTACACTCGCTTACTCCGCATACTCACCTGGGTCTTGTGGCTCGTCATCACTGTCTGCGCCAATGCCGAGCATTTTTTTACTGCGTTTGAGTCCTTTCCACAGAGCTTTAATTTGTTTGTAAGATTCTTCGGGTGTGAGCTTGCCCGCAGTCTCTAGGCTACAAATGTAACTAACTTTTTGTGTAAATTCTTGCAAGTTACTATTAAAAACCAGATTTTCTGGTTTAAACTCGCCGTTGTAACGGTTATTCTGATACAAAAAGAAGTCACTCTGTTTAGACATTTATATTGCTTCCTGGTGCTGCGATAAATTTGTAGACAAAAATTTATACTGGTGTCCGATCTTACCCGCCGGGTGGCGATTGTCGATCGCCACTTGGCGAACGTTGGTTGTAAGATTGCAATTACAGTCTGACTAACTCGACCCGATTCTTTACAGCAAGAGTAAGGCTGGGAGCCTCTTTAACCAAAGGTAGGTTTGAAGGGATCGAACGTGTATGACCGTAATTTAAAGGGTTGGGATGAATCAACGTCAACCGCATTTTAGAAGACGATGCTGAATTAAAAGTGTGCCTATTTTAACTTTTTCTCGTTCTTAGCGATCGCAAGTGGAACGTTGGAGATTAAGATCTAAGTGTTGGCTCTTGACGAATGCTTGCTAACTACTACCAAATTTTTAATTAAAACTTGGTAATGCTCTTATAATTTTAACTATTTCAGCATGAATTGTCATCCACAGATCTACGAAGGTAAGGCGAAAATTCTATACGCTACAGACGATCCAGACATATTGCTGGCGTACTTCAAGGATGATGCAACTGCTTTCAATGCCCAAAAGCGGGGCACGATCGTCGGCAAAGGCGAAATCAACTGTCAAATTGCGGCGCACTTATTTAGAGAAATTGAAGCTAAGGGCATTGCCACGCACTTTATCGATTGTCCCTCGGCACACGAAATGCGGGTGAAGTCGGTACGGATCTTGCCGATCGAAGTAGTGGTCAGAAATATTGCCGCAGGTAGTCTGTGCCAACAGACAGGCATCTCTCTAGGGACGATTTTGCCGCAGCCGTTGGTAGAGTTTTACTATAAAGACGATGCTTTGGGCGATCCATTGCTGACTCGCGATCGATTGTTGTTGATGGAGTTGGCCACCCCAGAGCAACTAGAGAGTCTACACTCCAAAGCTTTACAAGTTAATACTATCCTCCAAGAGTTTTTCCAACTGTGCGGAATTACACTAGTTGACTTCAAAATTGAATTTGGCGTAGACAACCACAACCAGATCTTGCTCGCCGATGAAATCAGTCCCGACAGTTGTCGGTTGTGGCTGACTGGGGAACCCGATCCCAATTTACGAGTCCTAGATAAAGATCGGTTCCGCCGCGATCTGGGCAATATTGAGGACGCCTATCAACAAGTTTTAGCCAGAGTTCTTGGAGTCAGAACATAGAGTTCGGTGGAGATGCGGTTTCGAGCAGATAATATCTACTCCAACCACTAGCTACTAACTACTATTCACTATACGAAAACATGAAATTGAAATTTAACTTACTTTTAGTTACCACAGTTGCCACGATCGGCCATATATCTCAGCTTCCCGCACATGCCGAATCTACTCGGATCGATCGACTAGTGTCTCAGAATAGTTTGGCTAGCACGGTTGTCGAAAAAAAATCATTGGGTGTTACGGATAACTTACCGACAGCCAAAGATCTGCTCGCTCAATCTCGATCGAAAACCCGCAAACCTACGCCTCGGAGCAAGCCAGTCAAAAAACCGAGCGCAGGCACGACCAAGCCAAATGCGACAACTCCCCAGAGTCAAGCCCCAACTACCCTACCAGCCAAGGGTCAAACACAAGTATTAGTCTCGGATATCATCATCAAAAGTCCGACAGGCGCATTAGCCCCAGAACTAGAATCGAGAGTGCGTCAAGTTCTGACAGTTAAACCCGGACAACCCACCACTCGCGAACAACTAGAGCAAAATCTCAATGCCATCAAAGCTCTAGGTGCTTTCTCCGCCGTGGAAATTGTGCCTGAAGACACGAGCAAAGGCGTCAGGTTGAGCTTTTTGGTGACCCCATACGGTGGTTTGCGACAGGTACAGATTAGAACTCTACCCGCTAATAGCACTACCGTTATCAAACAAGCAGACATCGATAGCATCTTTGGGAGCCAGTATGGCAAACCATTAAATGCGGTCGAACTCCAAGCAGCGATCAAACAATTAAATGAGTTTTACCAAAAGCAGGGCTACAACCTGGCGCAAGTGGTAGATGTCCAAGAACTCAATGCTGACGGGACTTTGACGCTAGTAATCGCAGAAGGCTTGATTGAAGACGTGCAGGTGCGCTTTATCAATAAAGAGGGTTCGTTAGTCGATGATAAGAAAGAACCGATTCGCGGCAATACACGTCCTTTTATTGTCACGCGCGAAGCCGAACTAAAACCAGGTAAAATCTTTAACCGCGCTACTGCTGAAAAAGACCTGCGGCGGATTTTTGGCTTGGGGATATTTGACGACGTGCGCGTATCATTTGCCCCTGGTAGCGATCCAGCTAAGGTGATCTTGCAGTTCAACGTCATCGAGCGGAAAACCTCTTCGATCTTAGCTGGGGGTGGTATTAGTTCTACTAACGGTTTATTCGGGAGTATCAGCTACAACCAATTAAACGTCGGCGGTAATGCCCAAAAATTAGGTGCCGAGCTGCAAATCGGTACTCGCGATACACTCTACGACCTGAACTTTTCCGATCCTTGGATTGCCACTGACCCCAATCGGACATCGTATAACGTTAATGTTTTTCAACGGCGATCGTACTCACTAGTATATGGTGGCGGTAAAACTCCCGCTTTCGTACCGGGAACTACCGATACACCGACGATCGTCAGACAGGGAGGCGGGATTACCTTCAGTCGTCCGCTCAATGGCGATCCATTTAGCGATAGTGCTTGGCGGGCTTCGTTAGGAGTACAATACCAAAAAGTCTCCGTGCGGGATATCAATGGCTCGGCGATCGTTCCTGTAGACTCTAGAGGCGGTCAATTGAGCTTTAGCGGTACCGGAGAAGACGATCTGTTGATGGTACAACTCGGACTGACCCAAGATTTACGCAACAGTTTTAGCGATCCGACTCAAGGTACGCTGCTAAAACTGGGACTGGATCAGTCGGTACCCATCGGTAATGCTAATATCTTGATGACCAGAGCGCGGGCGAGTTTTACCAATTATACTCCTGTGAAGTTGATTAATTTTACACCTGGTTCTCAGGCATTGGTATTCAATATCCAAGGTGGTACCGTTTTAGGCGACTTACCGCCTTACGAGGCGTTTAGCTTAGGCGGTACTAGCTCTGTTCGCGGCTATGAAGATGGCGATGTCGGTTCGGGACGCAGTTATATTCAGGCGACTGCCGAATATCGTTTTCCCTTAATCTCGATCGTCGGTGGGTCATTTTTTGCCGACTATGGTAGCGATCTGGGCACTGGTAGCAGCGTTCCTGGCAATCCAGCCGGAGTTCGCAGCAAACCTGGTAATGGCTTTGGTTATGGTGCGGGCATCCGAATCAATTCCCCCATCGGGCCAATTCGGATCGACTACGCGCTCAATAACATCAATGAAACGCGGATTCAGTTTGGTATCGGGGAAAGATTCTAAATTAGGGGATAGGGAATAGGGGATAAGGGATAGTGGGTAGTGGGAAGTGGATACTCAATAGTGGATAGAAAGTTTGAAGGCAAGCGTCCTTTTCTAGTTTTTCCTCTCTCCCAATCCCCCCTCTTTCCCCGTTCCCATCTCCACATCCACCTATCCACCTACCATGTATACACAAGTCGGTTGGACTTCGTTTTGAGATCTAAATCCCCCCTAACCCCCCTTAAAAAGGGGGGAACTAGATCCGGAAGTCCCTTCATACGTCCACAAGTGTTCTAAAATCGCGCCACAACCCCTTAAAAAGGGGGGAACTAGATCCGGAAGTCCCCCTTTTTAAGGGGGATTTAGGGGGATTCCCACCAATTAGACTCATTTCTAGAGATGTGTATACACCGTAGACCCATCCACCCATCTACTCATATACCCATCCCCCCGTTGCTTACATCTGTACTAAAGTTAATTTCGATCGGTTTATTACTCTGGTTGACGAGCGTAGCTCCAGCGCGCGCGGAATTTTGTCGCGTGGTGGACGGTCATCGGATTTGTATCGTCAACATTAAGCGCAGCGCGAAAAATTATTGGCAATATCAGGCCATGGTCAGTATCGACGGGAGCGAACTACCAAGAGCATCGTATGACTGTCGGGAGCGATTAATTACCGACTTAGATGGCAATACCGCATCATTTCGATCGCGCCAGGATGGCCGGATCGTGTGCAGCCTTTATCGCCGTCGCGGTTAATATCTGCGAGTCAAAGTAATGGTAATCATAGAGATGGCGGTCGATCGAGGATAGTGACGATCGATCGCTAAATACTCTTGCCGCGATATACTAGTAGGGGCAAATTATATTAATAAATACATAGCTCCGATCCGCGATTCCCGACCTTAGATCGTCGATCGACACCCTAACTAAACTGCGAGGATAGATTGTTACCGTCGTTAAATAACCGAGTGAAATAGATTGTTATCGATCGAGATGAGGGATGAATCGATCTTCCGCACCAATCCCCACCTTCCGATCGTGGCGATCGACTCGCGCATATAGATTGCTTAAAATAAGAACCCATATATTATGAATTCAGGTATTGACCTTCAAGGTACTTTTATCCAATCTCTCAGTGACTTGGGGATCTCAGCCGAACTGGCTAAGGTGATCTGGATGCCGTTTCCAATGTTGCTGATGATTATTGGTGCAACTGTCGGCGTACTCGTCAATGTCTGGTTGGAACGCAAAATCTCTGCCGCAGCCCAACAACGGATCGGCCCTGAATATGCTGGCCCCCTGGGCGTATTACAACCAGTTGCCGACGGTCTCAAACTCGTCTTTAAAGAAGATATTCTACCTGCAAAAGCCGACCCGATTCTCTTCACGATGGGGCCAGTCTTGGTGGTAATGCCCGTATTTTTGTCTTACCTAATCGTCCCCTTCGGCCAAAATTTGGTAATTACAAATATCAACACTGGGGTCTTTTTGTGGATTGCGTTGTCGAGTATCGTCCCGATTGGATTACTGATGGCAGGCTATTCGTCGAATAATAAGTACTCCTTACTAGGCGGATTGCGGGCTGCGGCTCAGTCGATCAGTTATGAAATTCCGTTAGCCTTGTCGGTGCTGGCGATCGTGATGATGTCGAATAGCTTGAATACGATCGATATTGTCAATCAGCAAGCTGGCTATGGCATCCTCTCTTGGAATATTTGGCGACAACCAGTTGGCTTCGTTATCTTTTGGATTGCAGCTCTAGCTGAATGCGAACGCTTGCCCTTCGACCTCCCCGAGGCGGAGGAAGAGTTGGTAGCTGGCTATCAAACAGAATACTCAGGCATGAAGTTCGCACTGTTCTTCGTTGGCTCTTACGTCAACCTGGTGCTATCGGCACTGTTGGTAGCAATTCTGTATCTCGGCGGGTGGTCGAGTCCAATTCCGATCGAAATGTTGAGCAATCTACTTGGTGTCGATCCGACTACATCATGGGTGCAAGTGGTGGATGCTTCTCTCGGGATTTCGATGACCCTCCTCAAAGCCTATTTCTTAGTATTCATCGCCATTCTCACTCGCTGGACTGTCCCCCGCGTTCGCATCGATCAACTCCTCAATCTTGGCTGGAAATTCCTTCTGCCTATCTCTCTAGCTAACTTGCTCATTACTGCGGCTCTGAAGTTAGCATTTCCCACTGCTTTTGGAGGATAAGGGTATTAGGCTTTAGGCTTTAGGCTTTAGGCTTTAGGCTTTAGGCTTTAGGCTTTAGGCTTTAGGCTTTAGGCTTTAGGCTTTAGGCTTTAGGCTTTAGGCTTTAGAGAAGAGTTTAATGTATGCTCTCTCCCCAATCCAAAATCCAAAATCCTGTCTTGTCTTGACGCACACAAACGGGAGGGAACCTCCCGTTCGATGCGTCGCTGTCTCGCTCAATCTGGAGGGAACCTCCAGAGCGCGAGCCGCAAAATCCGTCTTGATTGAAACACATGCGGAGGAAACCTCCGCGTGATTTCAATCGCAAAATCCAAAATCCAAAATCATGCTGAAATTTCTCAAACAAGTAGTAGACTACGGCAAAGAAACCGCTCAGGCTGCCAAATATATCGGTCAAGGACTAGCGGTGACATTCGATCACATGCAGCGGCGTCCGATTACGGTTCAATATCCTTACGAAAAGCTAATTCCCTCCGAACGATTTCGGGGACGGATTCATTTTGAATTCGACAAATGCATCTCATGTGAAGTCTGCGTGCGGGTATGTCCGATCAATTTACCCGTCGTCGATTATGAATACGATAAAGCGACCAAGAAGAAAAAACTCAATAGCTATAGTATCGATTTTGGGGTATGTATCTTTTGTGGTAACTGCGTAGAATACTGTCCGACTAATTGTCTGTCGATGACCGAAGAATACGAACTAGCGACATTCGAGCGGCACGAACTCAATTTTGATAATGTCGCCCTCGGTCGCCTGCCGACCAAAGTTACTGACGATCCGATGGTGACTGCTCTACGGACGTTGGCTTACTTACCCAAAGATGTAATGGAGCCTCATGATTTACCCGCTGGTTCTCAACGAGCTAAGAGCAATTAAATTAATTGATAATTAATAATTGATAATTGGGTTGTTAGGGTGAAGATTTAAACTTAAGCCTCACCATAACAACAATCTACCTTAAAGGTGTGAGTTAAACCTTTGTTAATTGTCAATCATCAATTAAATCCGATCTGCTATGGCGATCGCTGTAGCAATTACGCTGTTCAAACCTAGATTTAATTAATAACAAAAATGCAAATTGCTGAAGGTGTTCAGTTAGTTACATTCGGAATTCTCTCACTACTAATGTTGGGAGCAGCTTTAGGGGTGGTACTATTTGCGAATATTGTGTATTCCGCCTTTTTATTAGGTGGAGTGTTTATCAGTATGGCGGGAATTTACGTTCTGCTCAATGCTGATTTTGTTTCGGCAGCACAAATCTTGGTATATGTCGGGGCAGTTAACGTCTTGATTTTATTTGCCATCATGTTGGTAAATAAACGTGAAGACTTTAAACCGCTAAAAAATAGTTGGATCAGACAAGGGATGACGGTAGTAGTTTGTGGCGGGTTATTTGCACTGTTAGGCAGTGTATCGCTCGTGACTCCCTGGAAGCTCTCGACGACAATGCCGATGTCTAGCTCGATCGTGCCGATCGCCAAGCACTTTTTTACCGATTTTCTACTGCCATTTGAATTAGCTTCGGTGTTGTTACTGATGTCGATGGTCGGTGCAATTATTCTCGCTCGTCGCGACTTTATGCCCGATACTGTTAGTGGTATCACATCCACTCAAGATAGCCTGACGCTGCCAGAACGCCCTCGCGAATTAGCTGGTAAGTAGTTAAGGCAGAAGTAATTCGTGCTGAAAGATTTGCCGAAGGTTTATGAGCGATCGAGTAAAATTATTTTCAAACTCGATCGCCACTAATAAATTAAAGAATAAAGAAGAAATTAGATGTTGCAATTACAATTACCGTATTTTTTGATTTTAGCCGCTGCACTATTTTGTATCGGTATTTATGGATTGGTGACCAGTCGGAATGCCGTCCGCGTATTGATGTCGATCGAGTTGATGTTAAATGCGGTCAATCTAAATTTGATGAGTTTTTCTAACTACATCGATTCAACCGAAATCAAAGGCCAAGTATTTACAGTATTTGTCATTGCGATCGCAGCAGCAGAAGCAGCCGTAGGCTTGGCGATCGTCCTCTCGATCTATCGTAACCGCGATACCGTCGATATGGAGCAATTTAACTTACTCAAGTGGTAAGTTAAATGTTACGTTAAGTCTCGTGCTTGCTAAAAACTCATTCAATTGAATTGATGTCGATTGAAACCTCGGTAGTGGAAAGCGGTAAATAAGTAGATCGGTATAAATATTTATTAGATAGAGAATACCTGAGATTTAGATGGTGGGAACTGCCCGCCCTAGTATCAACTATCAACTATCAACTAATTTAATGTACTCTTTTTGGCAACGCCTGACATTATCAGACATCTCCCCAAACAACTGGTTTGATGCTAGTTACGTTCATCGCTGGGTCGGCTCCTTACAAGCTTGGCGACAACAGAGTTTGCTACTGCAAAGGGGTGACGAAATTGGGGCAATCTTGACATCGATCGTGTTTGTGGTATCTCCCTTCGTACCAGCCCTCGGCTTATCTACAGAACTAGTTGGGTTGTTGCTCGCTGGGGTAGCGGCTTTTTGGGTACTGCTGACTTTAGCAGACAATCGCGGTAATGGGATTACGCCCATTCACGTCACGTTACTGGCGTTCTGGGGAGTTTCCGCCATCTCCACTGGTTTATCGCCAGCCAAAGATCTCGCATTTAGAGGACTAAATTTAGTCACTCTCTACTTGATATTATTTATGATGCTGGCGCGGTTGTGTCGATCGAGTCGGATTCGGGATTGGCTGATTGGGATTTATTTGCACGTTGCTCTAGTTGTCAGTGTGTATGGGGTGCATCAATCGCTATATGGTGCCAAACAGTTGGCAACATGGGTGGATGCCGAGTCTACGTTAGCTAAGACGACACGAGTATATAGTTATCTCAATAATCCCAATCTTTTAGCTGCCTATCTGTTGCCAGCGATCGCGTTTAGTGTGGCAGCCTGTTTTATTTGGCGCGGTAGATTGCCAAAAATCCTCGCAGGCTTGATGGTAGTGGTGAATACGTACTGTCTGATGGTGACCTACTGTCGCGGTGCGTGGGTGGGGGCAGTGATGGGAATCGTCGTTGCTGCTGCTTTAGTTTATTACTGGTTGCGGCCTACATTGTCCCAGTTTTGGAGATCTTGGGCATTGCCGATGGCTTTAGGCGCGATTTTGGCCGTCGGTGGTGTAGCTATGTTGGTGATTCCGAGCTTGCGCGATCGCATATTGAGTATTTTTAGTGGTAGTAAAGATAGTAGTAATAACGTCCGGATCGAAGTCTGGAAAGCGGTGGCTAAAATGATTCACGATCGACCGCTGTGGGGCATTGGGCCTGGAGATCGGGTGTTTAAGCGGATGTATCCGGTCTATCAAACTAGTCCTCGCTTTAGCGCGTTGAGTGCTTACTCGATCTTTCTAGAAACGATCGTCGAAATTGGTTATGTCGGGTTCGTCTGTCTGCTGTGGATGCTGGCGGTAATATTTAATTGTGGCTTGCAAGGTTTAGCAAAAATGCGTCAGACCAGAGATCCGCAAGCTTTTTGGTTAATTGCCGCGATCGCCGCTATGGTAGCCACGGTCGGTCAAGGTACTACCGATACCGAGTGGTATCGCCCGCAGATTCAAACCCTCTGGTGGTTGGTAGTAGGCATCATTGCGAGTTTTTATCCCGCCACCGAGACTAGCAACTGGCAAGAAAAAGTTCTGGTTGAATCTAGCGACTCATAATTGTTGGTATAGTCTCTGTTGTAAGAGAATCGATCGCAATTTGATGATGCCTAATCTCCTCAGTCTCATTCCTGGCGCGACATGGAAACACCCCAATCCGAAATTGCAACTAGCGTGGAATTCCGCACGGATCGGGTTTGTTATCTTTCCGCTCGTTCCGCTCATTGGGGCGATATTTATCTTTAGGGGATTAGTCCACACTTGGCGGCACTGCGGCGACGAAATTAGGCGACGGCGATCGAATTGGGGCTTGGCAATCTTGTCCCCATGGTTGATTCTGGTATCTTTATTTGGCTTTCAACCGGGCGATGCAGCATTGGGTTTGGTCAATTTTTTGCCATTTTTTGCCTTTTTTGCGGCTTATCGGATGCTAATTCAGTCGCCAGATCAGTTACGGCAACTGGCGTGGATCGTCACGATTCCAGCATTACCAATTATGTTGTTGGGTTTGAGCCAAATGTTCGGCTGGGGGACGACGATTCCCCTTTTCGATACGGGTGGCTATCTGTGGCAGATGCACCCACACGGACATCCCTTGGGGCGCATGTCGGCGGTGTTCGCACATGCCAATCCGTTGGCAGCTTACTTGCAAATGGTATTTATTTTCAGCTTGGGGTTAATTGCCGATCGATACCAACAGGCTAAGGCGACACCAACACTCAAGTTTTGGAAAGCTCCAGCGGTATGGTGGTTGGGAGTAATTTTGGGACTGTGTAGCATCTGCTTGATTCTGACTAGCTCTCGCGGTGCGTGGGGAGTGGCCATTGCCAGCAGCCTAGTATTTACGATTTATCAAGGCTGGTACTGGATTTTAGGCATAGTGACCGCGATCGGTACGGTCATTTTGAGTGCGGCTTACGCGCCAGCACCGCTCAAAGAACCGCTCAGATCGATCGTGCCACGTTATTTTTGGGCGAGAATTACCGATGAAATGTACCCAGATCGACCCGAAGCAATGACGCGCGTCGCCCAGTGGAAATTTGCCTGGAATCTGACCCAAGCGCGTCCGATAACTGGGTGGGGATTGCAAAGTTTTGGCCCGTTATATCAACAAGTCAGTCAGATCTGGTTGGGCTACCCGCATAATTTATTATTGATGCTGTCATCGAATTTGGGCATTCCCGCCACGATCGCGCTATTTGGCTTAGTCGGTTGGATTTTAAGCCAGGGGACGCTCCTATTTCTCAATTTTCCACTCCAGTGGCGATCGGAACGGACGATCTTTTTTACCTACCTCATTGCCTTTGCGGGGTTTATCGTCTTTAACATCACAGACGTGACTGCTTTGGAGTTACGCTTGAATACTCACGCTTGGCTGATTTTAGCCTGTATTTGTGGCATCGTCGATCGGGCGAAGTCTAATGGCTAGCCTAAATTGCTACCTATAACTCAGCGGTTTCAATCGTTGGCATTCTAGTAGGTAGCAACTTGGGTTAGGGCTATCTAAGCTTTTATGTTGCTAGACTAAAGGATAAAGGGAAAATCCGACTGGAGCCAGCCCTGCCTTGTTGAAGTTCGCAACTGCCGATCGAGCGTGAGTATTTTCATGAATAGTAAACAGCAAACTTACTATGCTTTATTAGGCGTACATCCTAGTGCATCCCCGATCGAAATTCGCCGTGCTTATCGAGAGTTGAGTAAAAAATATCATCCAGACACGACGGTGTTGAATACGGCGACGGCGACGGTAAAATTCCAGGCATTAAATGAAGCTTACGCGACTATCAGCCATCCCGACCGCCGCTCCGCATACGATCGCCAAATCGGCTACTCGCGGCTGTACGTGGTGCAAATACCGCAAAATTTCCAGCCGCTCAAGTCGCGCCCAGATCGGTATCGCTCGTCAGCATATCTCGATCCGACCGATCGACCCCTGTCTGGTGGCGAAATTTTTGCGTTGTTTATGCTCGCAGCCACATTCATCGGCTGCTTCACATTAGCGATCGCGATCGGCATTGCTAGAGGGGAACTGTAGAAATACCATCAGGATTTACAAGATGAAAGGATTGGCAGGATTAGTCTTTCGGCACACTGCCAACTCTCAACTCCCTGCTTGGTGAAACGCACGCTGAGGGAACCTCCGCGCGATTTCATCCGCAGCTCCCAGCTCCCAACTCTTAGACTCCCAACTCCCAATTCCCGACAATCGACGGTTGAGTATTTCTGAAATCGGGTTCAAAATCTAGGTATACCTATTTTATAACTCGATCGCTATGGATATCCGCTCCAGAAAAATAGCCATAGGCACGATCTTAGCGATCGCCGGAATTGGAGTTGGTACGAGTGTCAGTACGTATTTGCGCCAGCAAGAGCGATCGCCACTGACTCGATCGAGCGACAATGACAATGCTGCTGCGCCACGGCAATCGATTGGAGCGCGCCCGCCTCAATATAATAATAGTAACTTTATCACGGCTGCTGTGGCTAAAATTGGGCCAGCAGTGGTCAAAATCGATGTTCCCGACTCTAACCAGCAGTCATCAGCGGTCGATCGGCGTGCGGCTGGGTCGCGTTTGGAAAGTTTACTGGAGGATAAGAGTCAAGCGGGCACTGGAGCCGGATTTATAGTGAGCGCGGATGGGAAAATCGTTACTACCGCTAGTGTCATTGCGGGAGCCAAGCGCGTCAAAGTCACTCTCAAAAATGGTCGCGTATTGGAAGGTAAAGTAATTGGCATCGATCGCGTGACAGATCTGGCCGTTTTGAGAGTTAATGCTAGTAACTTACCCACCGTTAAGCTGGGGAACTCGGATCGTCTCGTTCAAGGTGAATGGGCGATCGCCATCGGCAATCCCCTGGGCTTAGATAATTCTGTCACCGTCGGTATTATCAGCGCGATCGGACGGACGAGTACACAAGCGGGTATTCCCGATCGACGGGTCAACTTTATCCAAACTGATGCCGCCATCAATCCAGGTAATTCTGGCGGCCCTTTGCTCAATGCGCGCGCCGAAGTCATTGGCATTGGGACGACGATGCGCGATCGCGCTCAGGGTGTGGGGTTTGCCATCCCGATCCGCACGGCGACGCGGATTACCGATCGATTATTTGCCACTGGCAAAGTGAATCACCCCTATTTAGGCGTCCAAATGATTGCCTTGACAGCCGAACTTAAAGCTGGAATCGATCGAGAACCCAGCTTGAGATCGAAAGTAACTGCCCAGCAGGGGGCGATCGTGATGGAAGTAATTCCTAATTCTCCAGCAGCGTCTAGCGGCATTCGTCCGGGAGATGTCATCGTCCGAGTTGCGGAGCGATCTATTGCTACTCCCAGTGACGTCCAGCAGCAAGTAGAAGCCAGTCAAGTTGGTAAAAAGATTGCATTACAGCTCAATCGAGAAGGCAGGGTGCGATCGCTTCAAATCGAGTTGGGTATCTTGCCGACAGATGCATCCGGCTTACGGGAGTAAGGGTGGATGAGTGGGAAAAACGCAGTTTCAAAGCCTAAAACCTAAAGCCTAAAATGCTATTTAATAATGGATTCGATCGCCGTAACTAGCTCTTGTTCGGAATAGGGCTTGGTGATGTAGATATCCATACCCTGTTTTTGACCCCAAAAGCGATCTAAATCTCGATCGCGAGCCGTACAAGCGATAATAGGAATTTGACTGGTATCGGGATATGCCTTCAATAATCTACAAAACTCAAAGCCATTAATTCCTTCCATCGTGATATCTGTAACAATCGCATCTGGTTGTTGATTGGCGGCTAATTCCATACCATCTTCGGCATTATCTGTAGAGATAACTTGATAATTATTGTTCTTTAGATAAAGCGTTATTAAGTCACGTTCGGATGGACTATCTTCAACGATTAAAATTTTTTTCATTCTTTTATTTTAAATAATATACCAACAGTAAAGACAGCTTAAAGCAATCCCGATTGATAGAGTTTAAAATGAAACTAATTGAATTTTTAGTTAACTAAAATCAAAATTCAAAGTTGCTGTATATTCTTTCTACTGTAGCATACAAAGTAAACTACCCACTGAATGTATGTAAAAGTATAGACTCGATCGCGATCGTTTGAAAATCGACTTATCTACCTAAAAACTATACCTCTTTACTTGTTTTGCCATTGCTTGAGGAGGGCGAGTGTCAGCTCGTACATTTCAGGGTTGTATTGTTGTTTATATAATATTACCGCTCGTTCTAAATCGCTAATTGCACTAGCTGGCTCGTCGAGACGGTCGTATTTGAGGGTCGCACGCAGAACGTGAGCATCTGCATAGACAGGATCGACTTCGATCGCTCGATCGTAATCGGCTAGTGCCCCCTGCCAGTCCTGGAATTTATCGTATTTTAATAGTCCTCGATCGCGATAGGCGGCGGCAGAATATGGGTTGAGGTCGATCGCTTTGCTATAGTCGGCTAATGCGCCATGATAGTCATGAAGTCTATTTTCTTTAAGGGCACCGCGATTTTTATAGGCAGTAGCAGTCTGTGGATTGATTTGGATTGCTTTACTGTAGTCATCTAATGCGCCACTACAGTCATCGAGTCGCTTTTCTTTGAGTAAAGCGCGATTATTATAAACCACAGCCGCATTCGGATCGATCTGTGTGGCCATATTGTAATCATCCAATGCACCATAATAGTCATGGAGTTTATTCTCTTTCAATAAGCCACGATTCACATAAAGATCGAACGAATTACTTTTAAGTTCGATCGCTTTATTTAAATCGGCTAGTGCGCCCTCATA
The DNA here is from genome assembly GCF_000317145.1 of Chamaesiphon minutus PCC 6605. GTDB lineage: Bacteria > Cyanobacteriota > Cyanobacteriia > Cyanobacteriales > Chamaesiphonaceae > Chamaesiphon > Chamaesiphon minutus. The sequence goes on from NC_019697.1 coordinate 610,536, forward strand.
ATCTTGCCGATCGTATTTAGATTGCCAAGAGAGAATATAATCGTTTGGAGTAAATGGATTGTCTTTAGACATTTTTACGGGAATCTAACTTAGCTTGATGTTCGCACGACTCACAAAAATTTTAGCGAGCAGATGATTTTTTGACTATTTTACTAATTTATATCATGTTAAAAAACAATGGTTGAAGATGAGGTGACAGGCTCCAGGGATAGAAAGGTTGTCGCGCTCCACAATCCGAACTTATTCGTGACGGACGCGCACAAGCTCTTGGCCGCAAGATCTGAGTCGCGATATTCAAGATTGTATTACTTTTTTAGAGCGGTAATATCTACCCGATCGGACTGCCATGACAACTGCTAGATCGATGAGCTTATGGTAAATCGATCAGTACCGCAGTTGCCGATTGATAGCGATCTCTAAAGTGGTAGGCGACCATTTTATCTAAGACTTTGGCTAGTGCGGGCGAGACAGTGGCGCGATCTTGCCAGATGAGATTGCCAGTACTCTCATCGACGGGTAAATATCGAGGATGCGTATTAGTCAGAGCTTCGATCGCGATCGTGCCCAAAGCATAAATATCGCTACTATAATTAGGTTGCCCAGCAAATTGCTCTGGAGGCGTATAGCCGCGCGTACCAATCGCGATCGTCATTTGTCGATCGTCTGGGACCTGCGGTTGAATTTCCTTGACTGCGCCAAAATCAATTACGACTAGTTTGCCACGAGCGCGATTCTCTTTCAGAGAGGCTCCGCCAACGCGAATGATATTTCCGGGTTTGAGATCGCGATGGATTGCATACTGACTGTGAATGAAGCCCAAGACTGGTAAGAGTTGCCGCAACAAATCTAGCACTTGCTCCTCGCTCCAGGGTTGGGTAGCACCTTCTAATTCGCGATCGAGTGGTGTCCCGTCGATAAATTCCTGCACTAGGTAAAACTCTTGCTGATGCTCGAAGTAAGCGAATAAGTGGGGAATTTGAGAATGGTGTCCTAATTTAGATAAAATCTCGGCTTCGGTATTAAATAGTCGCCGCGCCAAACTTACAAAATTAGCATCGCGTCTGGCGGGGACTAATTGCTTGATGACGCATTGCGGTTTGCCAGGAAGTTTGGTGTCGCGAGCTAGATAAGTCACCCCAAAACCGCCAGCACCTAATGTCGATTCGGCTTGATAGCGTCCATCTAACAGATAATTGGGTGGCATGGCACCAACTACTCGATCGAGACTGGGAGTTTGGTCTTGTTTGACAGTAGCATCGACGCGATCTAAAACTGTTGGGGAGTCGCCATCGGTGCCCAGAGCCATCGTCGTTTCTAAAGCTTCCGTCGTAGGTAATAACACTGGGGGTGTCTGCGTCGCTGGGATGGTAAAAGAGGGAGCTGTTTGACTCAACAACAGCTTGAGTTCGGCAATGGCGCGATCTTGCTCTCTAGCCAAATTTGCCATTTCTTGTTGTTGCTGCTGCGTGCGATAGCTAGTCAAGCCCAACACCCCAACACTACTTGTCACTAAACCCACCAAGGGACTCACCAACGGCAGCCACCCCGAATTTGCAAACGCAATTGCGTATCCACCCACTAACAGCATTGCCGCACCACTTGTCACGGCAAATAAGCGGATTGGATGGCGAACATACCAAGCCATTAAGCTCCCCGTCAAACACCAACCGCCCACCCAAAAGCCTTCCGCCCAATCGGGAATAAACCACCATAACGGCTGTTTATCTAAGACTGCGCTGAGAATTTGACTAGTAATCTGTGCGTGTACCATCACACCGGGCATCGTGGCATCTGCTGCGGCTCCGGCACTATAGGGGGTAAGAAATTCGTCTTTAAGGGAGCTAGCGGTAGAACCGATTAGGACGATCCGATCTTTAATTAGCTTGGGATCGACTCGATCGTTCAACAGATCTGAGATTGAGACAATCGGAGCTACTGCAATACTCACTTTTTGAGTATTAGCATCACGCCGCCGTCGATAGTCGAGCAAAATCTGATATCCGCCATGCTCGGCATCCTGATAGCCGCCATCGGTGCCGGAGATGCGGTGAAAATGCGCTGTACCAAGCCGAAATTCATTTTTTGAGTCAAAGCTACCGCCGATATTGTGTTGGCGCAGCAGGTATTCTTGGGCGAGTTGGAGCGATAGACTAGTTTCGCTCGTACAGGGCGATTTGGGATCGCGAGACATAAATAGTAAGGCACGGCGGACGATACTATCGCGATCGACAACCAGATCTACAAATCCCAATTGTTCTGGTGGAATGCCCGGTGGGCCTGCAATGCCGGGATTCTTCAAGTTACGATGGTGACAGCCAGGAATAATCAGGTCGTTTTTTTTCCAAATCTCAACGAGTTTGGCATGTCCCGGTTCTACCGGATTGGCTCTAAATACGTCCAAGCCAATGAGTTTAGCTTGATTATCTGTCAGTTTTTGGATGATTTGAGCGATCGTCCGATCGGGTAACGGCCAAACTTTTAGGCGATCGAGATCTTCTTCGGTAATTGCGACGATTAGCAGTCGAGGATCGGGCGGAATCGGCGATCGCCACCGGACGCTGCGATCGTAAGCTGCGAGTTCGCCCATCTCCCACCAACCGAGATGTTTGGTACCTAAAACTAGTCCCGTGACGCCCAAACCGACACCTAAAATTGTCACTAATTGCCAAGGCACTCGGCGATCGATTAGCGATTTCCAGATAGATAATAGTTCGAGCTTACGGAGCATTAGATGACGCCCTTAGCGATTACCATTAAAGATACAAGTGACAGTCAGACCTCACTCTCATTCCTACTATGACATCCCGACTTTGCAAGCGGGGCGATTCGAGATTCGATCGATATAATTAACAACTGCGGGATAAGCCGATAAATCTAATTTCAACATCAATGGAATATAGATTAGAATCGAACCGACTGCCACATCTGCGACACTAAATTCATCGCCTAAAATATAAGGATGTTTGGCAAGCATCGCTTCGAGCGGCGGCATTAATTTAGGCAATTCTCGTTCGCGACTTGCTTCGACAAAAATTCCAGTTGCTAGCGTCGAATTACCAAATAATGTCCACTGAGCGAAAATCGCTTGTTGCTCTAGGGACAATTCAGTTTTACTATATTTTTGATTCAGATATAACAAAATTGCCCCAGATTCAAATAGCGCGAAATCACCATCGACGATCGCGGGTACTTTACCAAAAGGATTGATTTTAAGAAAGTCCGGCTGGAGATGTTCGCCTGCGGCCATATCTAGCAAAATAAATTCATAAGGAATTGCTAACTCCTCCAAATACCAACGCACGATCGAAGCCCGACTCCGCGCACCACCATATAATTTAATCATCTTAATTATTCCCTATTCCCTATCCCCTATCCCCTATCCCCTATCCTACGCTCTCAACTCAAACCCATTCAGATATTCCGCCGCTTTATTCGGATCGAAAGCAACTCGATCGATGAACATATCTGGCTGTTCGATTTTGAGTTGTCCTTTGGGCAAATTCAACCAAAAAGCTTTGGCAATGTCTGCATAAGCAGCCGTAGGATATAATTGCTTAATCACAGCATCGGCATTTTTGGGATATTCAGTAAGCTGCTGCTGACGCCAGCGTACCATCTGCGTTAGCACCCACACGGCGTGAGAATGCCAGAGAAAATTGGCATGATTGGGTTGCTGGAGATAGTTAGTCGCTTGAAAATGAAAGATTTGAAAATCGGGAACTTTTACTACACCAGATTTACCATCAAAGCCACCGTAATTATAATTTCCGGCTAGGATTTTTTGCCAATTTTTATTAGTACCAGCATCCGTATATTGGGACTTACCTAAAACAGGTGCGAGTTCGGCCACATGTTGGGGATTGTCGCAATATTGACAAGCTTCTAATACTGCTGCCATCATTGCCTTAGCGGTAACCGGATTAGCTTGTAGCCAAGTATCTAAAGAAGCCAGAATTTTTTCTGGATGTCCGTGCCAAACATCTCGATCGATCGAAGCTGTAAAAGCTTTTTTATCGGCGAGCGTTTGCTGGTTGAATAGCTCATCGGTAGCATAACCGATCAGCTTGCCACTATCCAATCCGGCGGTAATATTATTAGGTGATAATACCTCGAATTTGAGATCGCGTTCGGCATCGATACCCATGGTTCCCAACCAATATCGGGTAGTATAATTTGCCATAGCGGCTGGATGTGCGATCGCAAATCCTGGCGGTTGTTTCAATTCGCGAAAGAATTTATTATAACTTTCTTGAAATTCATAAAGACTATTATATGCTTGGCGCGGTCGCAACCCGGCCTTCCAAGCCGTCTCACTTAGACTGATACTATTACCATTGATATTCAGCCCCATCAAAGCAACTGTATTAGCAGTACTCTTGCTTTTCTCTTTGTCATCATCTTGCTCTCTGCGATTGCGGCGACGACGTGGTTTCTCCGTATCTTTATCTTTCTCTCGCGATTTAACACCTTCAGCACTAAAATATTCCCATAGCGGGATCGCAAATAGAGTTTGAACGGCATCTAATTTGCCACTATGCAACTCCTGCTGCACCCGCTCCCAAGTTGGCTGTTTGACTAAAGTCACATTCAAGCCATACTTTTTGAACATCCCTTTTTCTTTGGCAACTACCAACGGGAGAGAGTCCAAACTCGATACGATCCCAATCTGGAGATCGGTTTTTTCCAACTTGCCAAAGTTAGCTGGCGGCTGGTTAAAATGAGTACTCCCTTGACTGTTACAAGCGGCAAAAGTCAAACTTGCTGCGGCGAGAGTACTGTATTGCAGAAATTGGCGACGCTTCATTGAGATGATATTTGAGAGCGGTAAAGTCTAGAGCTATGTTGAATTTTACAGGATGGGGCGACAATTTAGGTGATAGGTTTTAAGCTTTAGGCTTTAGGTTTTAGGTTTTAGGTTTTAGGCAAAACTGTATTTACCCCACCCATCCACCCATCCACCCATCCACTCCATCCATCCCCTCCCGTGAACTTCACAACTCCCCTCCAGATCGGCTCTCTCCAGCTTCACAGCCGTGTTTTTCAGTCGCCCTTGTCTGGAGTTACCGATCTGGTTTTTCGTCGCTTGGTGCGGCGATATGCGCCCGATTCGATGATGTATACAGAAATGGTGCAGGCATCGAGCCTGAGACATCTCAAAGAAATACCGCGCATTATGGAGATCGATGCTAACGAGCGTCCGATTAGTATCCAGTTATTTGACTGTCGTGCCGATTTTTTGGGCGAAGCGGCTCAAATTGCCGTGCAGCAAGGCGCACAGACGATCGATATCAACATGGGTTGTCCGGTGAATAAAATTACCAAAAATGGCGGCGGCTCATCGCTATTGCGCGATCCCGATACCGCAGTGGCGATCGTTAAAGCCGTGGTAAATTCTGTAGATATTCCCGTGACGGTAAAAACGCGGATCGGTTGGTCGGATGATGAAATAAATATCTTAGACTTCGCCCAACGGATGGAAGATGCTGGCGCGCAGATGATGACGATCCACGCTCGGACTCGCGCGCAGGGATACAATGGCACGGCAAACTGGGACTGGATTCGTCGGGTTAAACAAGTGCTCTCGATTCCCGTGATTGCCAATGGGGATATCTTTTCGGTGGAGGCGGCGATTGCTTGTCTGGAGCAAACTGGAGCCGATGGCGTGATGTGTTCTCGCGGGACGCTCGGCTATCCCTTTCTGGTGGGTGAAATCGACTATTTTCTCAAAACAGGGGAACGACTCGCGCCCCCAAGTGCGATCGCCAGATTAGAATGTGCTAAAGAACATTTACAAAACTTGTACTTATATAAAGGCGATCGCGGCATCTTGCAGGCTCGAAAACACTTAACCTGGTATGCCAAAGGGTTTTCGGGTGCGGCAGAGTTACGCACGCAACTTCAAGAAATCGGGAATGTCGCCGCAGGTGTCGATTTGCTCGATCGACAGATGGAATTATTGGATCGGGAGAGTTAGCGGCTAGCAACTGGCATTGCAAATAACTAGCCACCGATCTCCTAGAGATTACCGCGCAAAGCTGCTAGTAGAAATACCACAATGGGGCCAGCAATCATAATCATTGCCACCATTGACAATTGGGCGATTACTTCCCAGTTAATACTGAGCACGCTATCCACAATACCGCTCAAAAAATCCATATTTCCTCGCAAACAAACTTTAATTTATTATATCGCCAACAGGATCGGCGATATAATTTTATCCGCGTCTCGCCGATTGAGATTAATTTTATTTACAAAAGTACATGAGTTAGGCTTTAGGCTTTAGGTTTTAGGCTTTAGGTTTTGGAACTGCGTTCCTTGCGCTCCCGACTCCCCGCTCCCCGCTCCAAAGCAGAAGAAACCCGATAAACTGAATGAGTAATAACTGACAAACTCAAGAATATGTCTACATGGCGGTGTATAAAGCAGTGTGGGGCTTGCTGTAACTTAGATCCGAGCGATCGACCGGATTTGGAAGAATACTTACCACCAGAGCAGTTAGCCATCTACATGAGTATGGTAGGTGCTGATGGTTGGTGTATCAATCTCGATCGCGATACGCGGACTTGTAATATCTATGAAGATCGTCCGAGTTTTTGTCGGGTACAAGAAGATACTTTTGTGGCGATGTTTGGGATCGAGCCAGAGGATTTGAATGATTTTGCGATCGCGTGTTGTCGCGAGCAGATTGAAGGTGTCTATGGAGAGCGGAGTCTAGAAGCGATTCGATTCGATACCGAGCTGGGTATTTTCCTCTAAATATTCGATATTTTTGTCGATCTACTTGCGGAGTTGGGAATATGAGAAGATAATTGAGACCTTAGCTGTAGTTTAGGTTGTTCCGTGACTATTTCATCCTCTTCCGATACATCTGCCGATACTGTCCTCGAAACGTTAGAACCCTCACCTACATCCGTTGGGGCAGAGTCTCCAGTCGCCACTCAACAAACATCGAGCATGTGGGGTACCTTCTTTTCGACGTTTATCACGATTTTTTTAGCCGAGATGGGCGATAAGACTCAATTAGCGACGCTATTATTGAGTGCCCAATCTCAGTCGCCATGGATCGTGTTTATCGGTGCGGGAACTGCTTTAATCGCGACAAGTTTGGTGGGGGTACTTTTAGGGCGTTATTTGGCGAAGATATTATCGCCCAGAACTCTAGATATCGCTGCGGGAGCATTATTGATGATAGTGTCGATCCTCTTGCTAGGAGATGTGGTGCAACTCTAAACCCACTCAGCTCTATCAAATACCATGAATCATCCGATCGAAATTGCAATTATCGGTGCTGGAATGGCCGGAATTGCCTGTGCCAAAGAACTGCAAGCAAACGGATATCGAGGAATCACGATCTGGGAAAAGTCTAGAGGGGTTGGTGGGAGATTGACAACGCGGCGGATGTTCGATACTTGTGTCGATCGGGGGACTTGTTATATTTCCCCCAAAGGGGAGCGATTTCGGGCGTTATTCGATCGACTTATTGCTGCCAATATCGTCGAGACATGGACGGATACTACCCATACGCTAACTGCTGATGGCAATCTGCTCGCTGATGCCGATATTTATCCCCGTTATGTAGCTCCAGGCGGGATGAATCAAATTGCCAAATATCTGGCGACAGATTTAGATATTCGATTCGGACAACGCGCGATCGCGATCCAACCAGATGGTAACCTGTGGCGACTGACGATCGATGGTACCGAACCCACCGAAATTCTTGCCCGCACGGTCATTCTGGCTATTCCTGCGCCCCAAGCTCTCGATTTACTTTCGCCCCTGGCAGATATTTTGCCGAGTGAGTTTCTAACTAACTTAAAATCTGTCGAATTTTATCCCTCGATCGCAGTTGCCGCAGGATATACACCAACTCAATTAGCCGAATGGGAATCTACATATCCGCAGGTAAAATCGGTGACTTGTATCGACGATCCGATTGTAGCTTGGGTGGGGTTAGATAGTAGCAAACGCCACCAACCCGCCCCACCAGCATTCGTGCTTCAGAGTACCGCTAATTTCGCCGCCAAGTACCCCAATCTAGAAAATACCCCAGCGGCAGCCCTGGCGATGTTAGCACAGGCTAGCGATCGATTTTTGCCGTGGTTCGAGGAGGCTCAATGGCAGCAACCGCACCTGTGGCGGTATGCTTTTCCTAAATCTCCGCTTAATGGTACTGCTTATCTGTCGATCGATCTACCCGCACCTTTGTTTTGCACTGGCGACTGGTGTGGTGGATATAAGGTAGAAGATGCTTATCTAGCTGGTATTGCGGTAGCTGAGAAATTTGGTTCGATCCAGCCTGCAATCTGAATCGAGAATTTATCGCCCTGCTTTCAACACTTGTTCTGCGGTCAGTTTCAAATCTGGAAAAGTTGGCGAGACGATGATTCGATCGCCACGAAGCTGCTGAATTTCGTACTCCCCATCCACTAACGTACAGATAGATAAAGTTGGTTGTTTGGGCTTGCCAATATGTCGAGTACCACCCAACCCAGCGTAGTCGGCAATCCAATATTCGGGAATACCCAAAACAGCATAATCTTCCACCTTACGGGAATAGTCATTTTGCCAATTGCTACTCACTACTTCTGCTACAAATTTAATCGAACTACCCAAAGTTAGGATCGACTGTTCGGGCCAGTACATTTCATTGATAAGTTGGTTTCGGTCGATTACGGCTACATCCGGTCTAAATGCCGTCATACCAATATTGTCAGGGCGTAATATGCCTCGCTGAAGGACAAACCAAGGTAGGTTGGCTGCATCAATCTGGACGCAGATTTTGGTCGTAATGAAAGCGGCAACCTCTTCATGCAAGCCTGTTGGTTCCAAATCGAATACCTCTCCGTCGATGAGTTCATAGCGATTATCGCCACCATAACGAGCGAGAAACTCATCAAAACTTAGGGGCTTCTGTTGGATTGGGCGATCGATTGCAGTAGTCATCAGCTAACTCGGCCAAACTAATAAATTAATTTTACTCGATCGAAATCCGCAATCGATAACACTTATGCTATCAATCCATAGATATATCCAGGGAAGTAGCTGCTTCGATTGCTGGTAGCAGAACGCGACCTTGATATTCTTCGAGGGACGTGCCCAATGATTCAGCTTGGATCGTTACTTCCTTAGCTTCGACTAGAGTTAAATCGAACACCAATCGAATCATGCGAATCGAGTCAGCAAATTTCAATCCGTCGGATCGAGCATAGTTCCAAACATCTTGAGGTGATAAGCCATCATCACGAAACCTGATGTAACGAGACCAATCATCTGACATACTTACCTAACTATTTGGTATTGCGATCTTCCTGTTGAATTCAACAAGCTTATTGTTCCGCAATTCGCGTTCTTCTGCTGTGCTTTCGTAAATGTTCGTCATAATTCACTATTTAGCTTGACAGCTTGGACAAAAATAAACCCGTCGTCCGCCGAGGGTATCTTTGAGAATTTCGGTGTGGCAGAGGTGACAGAGGCAATCTTGACGACCGAAGACCCAGTGGCGGTATTGACGGCGGGTTTGGCCGTTTTGTTTGAGTCGATCGACGATCGCCAAGCTGTTTGTAATACCCTTGGTGGCGTAGGATTGACGTGGGAGTTCGAGGAGGGCGGTGGCTAGTTTCTGGAGCTTGTCGATCGAACAATCGACTGGTCTTAAGGTGGGATGAATTCTAGCTACAAATAAAACTTCGCTGCGTAAGTAGTTGCCCAAGCCGCCCAAAAAATGCTGATTTAGCAGCAGCGAGGGAAATCCTTTGCGATGAAAGGCTTTACTTTGGAGCCGAGCTAACACTATTTCAACTGTTGTGGTGGCTTCTAAAACATCAGGGCCGAGTTTTTGCAAGAAAGGATGGGCGGCAATTCGATCGTCATCAAATACATCGATATCTGAAGCACTATAGAGGAGTGCCGATCGCTTTTCGGTATGAATGGCCAGCCGCAACTGTCGATTGGTCTCTGGATAATCGTAGGCGCGCCGAGTGTACCAAACGCCATAGAGCTGATTGTGACTGTAAATAGTGAGCTGGTTGCTAAAGCGAGTCAGTAGAGCTTTGCCTTTGGGAGTAACAGAGACAATGCGAGCGGCGGTGAGTTCGGCTTCAAAAGATTTAAGACGATCGAAGGCAAAGAAGACTTCTGTGAGGGGTCGATCGACAATATCTTTAGCAATCTTATCGGCGGCTAACTTAATTTCTGGGCCTTCAGGCATGGTGTTGTTGCACTCTAGTTTTACTCCAAGGCACTATGCCGATCTTAGCATTCCGCACTATCTTGAGGTACAGGCTCGAATCTCATCTGCTATGCCTGATAAACTGGTAACTAACAACATCAGATCGATCGAGTAAGATGGGAAACACCTTTGGGCATTTATTTAGAATTACGACCTATGGCGAATCCCATGGGGGTGGGGTAGGTGTCGTCATCGATGGTTGTCCCCCATTAGTCGAAATTAGCGAAGCCGAAATTCAAGTCGAACTCGACAGGCGGCGTCCCGGACAGAGTAAAATTACCACACCCCGCAAGGAGACTGATACTTGCGAAATCCTATCTGGGGTGTTTGAAGGCAAAACTACGGGCACACCGATTAGTATTTTGGTGCGAAATAAAGATGCCAGGTCTCAAGATTATAGCGAGATGGTGCAGACTTATCGCCCGTCTCATGCCGATGCGACTTACGATGCCAAATATGGAATTCGGAATTGGCAAGGCGGTGGCAGATCTTCAGCGCGGGAAACAATTGGGAGAGTAGCCGCAGGTGCGATCGCCAAAAAAATTCTGCACATAGTTAATCATGTCGAAGTCATCGGCTATGTCAAGAAGATTCAGGATATCGAAGCGACTGTCGATCCTGATGCGGTGACGATGGAGCAGGTAGAAAGTAATATCGTGCGCTGTCCCGATCTGACATGTGCGGATCGAATGATCGATCGCATTGAAGCGATCGGTAGAGAGGGCGACTCGATCGGGGGCGTGGTAGAATGCGTCGTGCGTAACGTGCCTAAAGGTTTGGGCGTTCCGGTATTCGACAGGTTGGAAGCCGATATCGCCAAGGGTGTGATGTCTCTCCCCGCAACTAAGGGTTTTGAAATCGGTTCGGGATTTGCTGGCACCCTGATGACTGGCAGCGAGCATAATGACGAATTTTACACCGACGAGGACGGCGAAATTCGGACGCGCACCAATCGATCTGGCGGTACTCAAGGTGGGATATCTAATGGTGAAAACATTATCATTCGGGTAGCCTTCAAACCCACGGCGACGATTCGCAAGGAACAGAATACTGTCACCCAAGACGGTGAAGAAACAACGCTAGCCGCTAAAGGCAGACACGATCCTTGCGTTCTACCCCGCGCGGTACCTATGGTTGAGGCGATGGTAGCGTTGGTATTGTGCGACCATTTGCTGCGGTATTACGGTCAGTGTAAGGTGGTTTAGAGGGTAGAGGCTAGAAAGTTCGAGCGCAAGCATTCTTATCTAATTCTTTCCCACATCTGCTCATCTCTCCTGTGCGATCTCTTCTGGTGCTAGTAGAACCCGGATCTGGGGGAGGCTTCCCCCAGACCCCCCGTTGAGGGGCGGGACGCCGCCCCTCAAACTCCCCTGCGTATGTAGGTTATTGGTACTAAGTGTTGTATGGGGTCGGTTCGGACTTAGTGGTTACGGGGTAGGGTTTAACTGGTAATAAGTTTGGTGGACTGGGCACCAAGCCCTCCCCTACACATAGTCTATTGTGTTAACCTCTCCCCGCCTCCCAGTCTCCCCCTCTCCCCCTCTCCCCCTCTCCCCTACTACTCTGGTATCCCAATCAAGGATCGATCGCCTGCAACGACGCTACCGATTGCGTAAGCTGGGATTTGTTGTGACTTAAAAAAGGCGATCGAGTCGCTAACGGCTGTGGCGGGGACGATGATGACGTAGCCGATGCCCATATTAAAGGTATTAAACATATCCACTGGTGCCACATTTCCGGCTTCCGCTAACCATTGAAAGGCGGGGGGAATTTGCCAACTTTGGAGATCGATTTCGATCGAATGACTGGCACCCAGACAGCGGGGTAAATTTTCGGGCAACCCGCCGCCAGTAATATGTGCCATGCCATGAATGATTAATTGTTGCTCGATCGCCGCTAAAATCGGCTTTACATAGATTTGAGTGGGTGTGAGGTAAACTTCACCGAGATTTTGCCCTAGCAAGCTGCTGGGGGTATCCTTCCACCGATAGCCACCATCGCTGACAATTTTCCGTACCAGGCTATAACCATTACTATGTATACCGCTACTGGCTAACCCGATCGCCACATCGCCGATCTGAATTTTGGAACCATCGATCAGTTTGCTCTTTTCGGCAATTCCAACGGCAAAGCCAGCCAAATCGTATTCGCCCGCTTGATAAAATCCGGGCATCTCTGCTGTTTCGCCACCTAATAACGCACAACCAGCTTGACGACAGCCATCGGCAATTCCGGCAACTACCTGAGTTAATTGTGTCGAATTCAGTTTGCCAGTTGCTAAATAATCGAGGAAATAGAGCGGCTCGGCACCGCAGGTGAGAATATCATTGACGCACATGGCGACTAAATCGATGCCGATGGAAGCATGATTGTCTAATTCTTGAGCGATTTTGAGCTTGGTACCCACGCCATCGGTACCCGACACCAATACTGGCTGCTGATATCCCGCTGGTAGTTCAAACCAGCCGCTAAAGCCGCCTAAACCACCTAAAACTCCCTGACGGTGAGTGCTGTGGACGAGGTTTTTGATGTTTTCGACAAACGCTCTCCCCGCCACAACATCTACACCTGCTTGTTGATAATCCATAGCTCACCCATTCACGATCGGCACGGGTATTTTACCGCGATCGCTTTACACGGGGCAAATTTACTAGGTTGGGAACTAGTGGGGAGTTGGGAGTTGTGGCTCGCGCACGCCTCTGTTTCCCGACGGTTTAGCGGCATTTTTAGTCGGGGGTCCCCCCGATTAAAAACGACAAGACAGCGAGACAAGCCAGGGAGTAGGGAGTGTAGGGTATGCCCAAAGACTAATCTTGCCAATTTTTTCATCCGGTAAATCCTGATGGGAGTTGGGAGTAAAAGTTGCGCTCGTATATTGGTGATGCCTATTAATATTATTAGCTAAAGTTATGTCTGTGACTGATTTAGGAACTCAGATCTAGTTTTTTGATTTACAGTTCGATCGAGACAAATATCTCTTTAACAAATTTTTAATAAAAAGCCGCCGATTTTTGAAACCTGTCAACCCAATTTGGACTGAACAAACATTTAAATAATGGATGCAAAGAAATGTAACATATTACTTTTCCTGATTGAAAAATCCTGGGGATCGTAATAGTCAAAGCTTTGTAGGGTGGGGATCGCTCCAGTTTTTGGTACTAAAAAGTCATTTTCTATGAGCACAGAAAAGCGCGTTTGTCAAGGATTTGGAGCAGCCAATTTAAAAAAAACTTCGTGTTATGGTAGACCCAACGTTCCTCACACCGAGGTGAATACGGAACAAGTATGAGCTAGCAACTGGTAAATTCTTCCCCCATTTATGAAGAATTCACGCTAAATCTCAAAGATAAAAACGTTTCACAATAGGCTTATGAATTACCAAACTTTGACTGGATTAACTGCTCTCGTAGCAACGCTGAGTTTATCTACAGCAGTCTCTGCTACACCATCAGTCAACTCCACTCAACCCAATGTTTCTGTCGAGTCCAAACAGCTAATCGCTCAATCCGTCGGACAAGCTTCTTTCTATGGCAATAAACCGGGCGAAGGTGGTCCATTAACTGCAAACGGTGAAAGATACAATCCAGGTGGTTATACTGCCGCTCACCGCTCGTTACCTTTTGGTACCAGAGTTCGCGTCACTAGTAACAACGGACGTTCGGTAGTAGTTCGCATCAACGATCGCGGCCCCTTCATCGGTGGTAGAATCATCGACCTTTCCGTTGCCGCAGCTCGTGCGATCGGTTTAACCAACACTGGCGTTGGTAAAGTCCGCATGGAAGTTTTAAGTGTTGGTGATGGTCGTCGTCAAGGTCGTCGCAATCGCTAAGTATTTGCCAATTGGCAATAGTTAATCCGATCGAGTCCTTGACCTGAAGTCACATTTCCGTGGTATTATTCCTAGGTCAAAACTCGATCTCGAACTTCACCCCCACAAGCGAACTCCAGCAGCATCGACAACGTGCGAGTCAATTAGATTAGCTTCCTGACTGAATTTGATGCCACTTATAGAGACTAAGGGCGATTCTGGGGGTAAACTATTAACATACAAAGTGGTTAAATTTAGTAACAGAAGCCGTAACGCTTGCCCACTGTCAAAGTAGGGAAAGTAGAGAGGTTGGAATACTGCGCCACTAATGTCCGATTCTCGCCAACTGGATAGATTAGCCTCAATGAGGCTGATGGCCAACTGCTGAAATTAGACTTGTATAACTTAATATCGCTTTGCCCCGAATATTGTTTCTCCTTGAAAGACTATGAATCAACATCGTTGGACTTGTCTGACTACGCTCGTTCTGACTGCGGTAATAGCACCTGTTGCTAATGTTTGTGCCAAAACTCTCTCAGCCCCTTCTGGAGAATCTGGAGAAAACTACTCGCCACTGTCACCGCAATCGCTACCGATAATTACCCCACTGACAGTCACCGAACTGGAAACAGAGACAGCAGTTCCCGCCAAAATTCGAGTGGTACCCCAGGTAAGTAAGTTACCAACCGTTAAGTCACCATCTGCTAAGAAGTCAAAAATTTCGACTCGCGCTCGACAGTCTGACATCAACAAGCTCATCAGCCTTCCGACCAAAACTCTGGCGACAGAGCCAGTAATAAACCAAAACTCCGCTCTAGCTCCACTTTTTAACCCGAATTATCGATCTACTGCGGCGATCTTTTCAAGTCCAGACCTCAGCGATTCATCAACTTCTCGGGTAAATGCGGTAGCTCCCCTCCCACAGGTGAAGTGGCCGACATTCAAGCATCAAGCAGTTAAATCTTTTACCACTCGTGCAGTCAGCGAGCCGATCGAGGTCGTGCGCAGCGATAAATCGCAGCCGACGGTAATTAATAATTCGATCGCCGCTCAGGCTGATGTGGCAGATACTCCACGGGCGAGAGACTCGTGGGAAGCCCTAAATCCTGTTGCCGACGATCGCACTAAGGTTATCCCCACACCACAAGTAGCACCAATCGTTAGCACTACCGATTTGGTACGTTCCGAGCGACTGCACCAATCGCAGGAAATTCCGAGCTTTGAAGCTGGATTACCTGTATTTATTTTTGAAAAAGACCATCCCAAACAGATTGTCGCCACTGCGATCGCGCAAATAGATGACACGATCGTCGCGCCAGAGCCGAGTATCGCCATTCCGGTCGATCGGCCCAAACAGGCAATTGTTCCTATTCAGTCGCCATCGACTGCGGCTCCAACTCCAATTATCGTTAAAATCGAACCACCCGTAGTCCAACCCGCACTAGAAAAAATTGTCTCTACCCAAATTGGCAAAGCTTCTTGGTATGGCAGTGAAGCTGGTTCTAAAACAGCAAATGGCGAGCGATACAATCCTCAAGGCTTGACAGCAGCACACCGGACATTGCCTTTTGGTACCAAAGTACGAGTTACTAACCTCACAACTGGTAAAGCAGTTATCGTGCGAATCAACGATCGCGGTCCATTTCATCGCAGTCGGGCGATCGATATCTCTGCTGGTGCGGCTGAAGTAATCGGACTTAAAAGCCAAGGAGTCGGTCGAGTGAAAATGGAAATTTTAGAATCAGAAGGCTAGTCGATCTTTCGACAGATCGGCAACAAAGAGATCGAGTCGGAATTAGTGTGTAAACATAGATATGTATCGCCAATTCCGATTTTCCCCGATCTTCAATTTATATGCTACAACTACCTCGACAGATTTGGATCCTCGCGCTGGGTCGATTGCTGTCAGAAATCGGGAGCGGATTTACAATCTTTTACGCCCCGATTTTTTTCGTACAACAGGTGGGACTTTCGGCCACATCGGTTGGTTTGGCTTTGGGTAGTGCCTCGATTTCAGGGGTAGCGGGACGGCTAATTAGCGGGACTTATGCCGATCGCTGGGGTCGCAAACCAGTTTTATTATTATCTACGCTAGTTTTGGCACTAGCCTGCTTTATCTTTGCCGCGACTAGCAATCTGTCTGCGTTAGTTGTAGGCTGTCTGGTACAAGGTTTAGGTTTGGGTTTATATTGGCCTGCTAATGAAGCGATCGTCGCCGATCTTACCGATGGCGAGGGGCGAAGATTTGCTTATGCGATTACCCGGTTGGCCGATAATATCGGCATGGGATTAGGGATTATTGCTGGGGGATTGTTGATTAGCTCGACTGGCGCGTATCGAGTTCTATTTATTATCGATGGAGTGTCGTTTTGCTGCTTTTTCTTGACGCTCGTTCTGGGGATTAAAGAAACATTACAAGCCCCAAAAACAGCGGTACGATTTTTCAGCGGTTACACTAGCGCATTGCGCGATCGAAGGTTGTTAGTATATGTCACTGTCAATATTATTTTGACTATTTATATTTCTCAAACTCAATCGACACTGCCGCTCTATTTTAGTCAATTTGTGCCTCAAGCTGATGCCCGTGGCTTCAGTCCGCAAGTAATTAGTACGCTATTTACAGGTCATTTGCTAATGACGATCGCGTCTCAACTCCCGATGCTCAAATTACTTGGAAAATTCAGCCAAGTTCGAGCGTTAATGATTTCGGGCGGCTTTTGGATATTAGGTTTTGCTTGTATGACGATGACTGGTACGAGTGCAAATTACCAATTGGTATGGGCGAGTTTGGGGTTGGGATTATTTGCCTTAGCGATTGTTGCTTATACGCCAACTGCCTCCGCACTGATTGCCGATTTGGCTCCTTCTTCCCTACGCGGTGTTTATACCTCGATTAATTCGCTCTGTTGGGCAGCAGGCTATGCCATCGGCCCACCATTAGGCGGCTGGGCACTCGATCGATCGCCCCAATTTGCCCACAATTTCTGGCTGGGTTTAGCGGCTACGGTGCCTGTAGTGTGGTTAATTTTGGCGTGGTTAGAAAGATTAGTTGCGGGGAGCGATTCGCCATAGGCGACGCTACGCGAACGGTATGAGTGAGCTGGGAGCCATTCGTGACAAGTTAAGAAAATCAGAGATTTGTCAAAAAGGTAATAAAAAGATGCCAAACTGTTTCTAGTCAAGAGTTTGAGGGAATAGAGGCCTGATGACCAGCCGCCGAAGAAGTAACCGCGACCACGCCAAAAAGAACCACCAACCAGGTGTGGAAGATGAGATCATCGCCGCTCAAGTAGAGGCTTTATTGACACCAGCAATTTTCAATCAAAGTCATTACTACCGACAATTAGGGCTGAGAAATCGGCTGTTAAATTTACCCTTGATGATGGCAGCAGTGCTGACGCTACTGTGGCGGAATGTGCCAGGAGTCAGAGAACTAAGCCGAATGTTAGGGCGAGAAGGATTTTTGTGGTGTGAGCCAACACAAGTAAGTCAACAGGCGATTGCACAAAGATTTCTGACCTTTCCATCTGAGTTATTTGAGAGAGTGTTTAAGGAATTACTGCCAGAATTTAGAGTGAAGTGGCACCAGAGAAAACAGCGATTGTTGCCACAAAGCATTGAATTTGCTCAAGCAAAATTTGAGCGGATTTGGGCATGTGATGGCTCCACATTGGAAGCGATATTCAAGAAATTAGATAGCTTATCTGATGTGCCAATCGGACAACTAGCGGGAAAAATGGGAGTAGTCATAGATTTGGTGACGAGATTGCCGATTGAAATCTGGTTTAGAGAAAATCCCAAAGCTTCAGATGTTAATTTTGAGAAAGATATCCTGAATTTAGTAACATCGGGCACTTTATTGCTCTTGGATCGAGGCTTCTATCATTTCCAATTTTGGCAAGAATTAATTAACAGAGATATTCATTTTATTACTCGATTAAAAAAAGGTGCATCGCTACAGATAGAGCGAGTATTTAGCAATAGTTATAGTATCCGTGACCGAATAGTGCGGATGGGGTCTGGCACCAAAAAGACTCCATATATAACTGTAAGATTAGTCGAAATTAAAGTGGGTAAAGTCTGGTATTCTTATCTAACTAGTGTACTCGACCCATTGAATCTTCCTCCCTATGTAGTCGCCGATTTGTACGGAAGACGGTGGCGAATTGAAGAGGCTTTTAATACTGTTAAACGATTGCTCGGGTTGAGTTATTTATGGACTGGTTCAGTTAATGGAATTAAATTACAGATGTGGGGGACTTGGCTGTTTTATGCAGTTCTAGTCGATTTAGGTGATGCTGTAGCTGATGAATTATCTCTCCCATTCGACCGCATTTCTTTAGAGATGATTTATCGAGGTCTTTATCACTTTCATGTAGCTCATCATAAAGGTTTAGCTGCCAATCCAGTCACCTATTTTGCTGCCCCAGAGAATCAAGATTTAGGTATTGTTAAAACTGTTCGTAAACCTAATGTTAAGTTAATTATTGCACCTTTTCCTGATTCTATGAGTCGAACAGACAATTTTTTCTTCGACTCATCGCCTCAAGCCCGCTTGACAAGTGCGATCGCTTCTTAACTTGTCACTAATGGCTGGGAGCTGGTAGTTGGTATCCTAACTTGTGAAGCACAGTCATAGTTACGCGCGATCGATCGGTGTTATTTTGAGATGATGAGTTTCCCCCGCTCCAGAAATCTACTACGCGCTCAAAATATTCGACAGCTTTATGAACGGTTTATTAGGCAAAATTCTCACGGGGATCTGTGCGATCGTCATTTTGTGGTGTGGCTCTCAGAGCGCGCTAGCTGGGATGTTAAGCGATAGATTGGCTCAATACCCTAATTGGGATGCTCGATCGATTCTCGGACGCTCAGAAGGCGAATTGACCTATCCTGAGTGGTTTCGGGGACGTTGGATTGCGACGAGTACTCTTGTGGAACAAATCGCACCGCTGGCACCAGCAATAGTCACGCCTGGATTTGAAAGTAATCGGCAATATATCGATAAACCGATCGAGTTCACCGTCCAATTTGTCCCTAGAGATCCCACTAAAGACGTTAAATTCTCGCCGCTTAACTTGCCCAAATTGCAATCTAATTTACCTGCGCCTCAAATTATTGCCGATCGCGCATTTAATGGTTTAAATATTGCCGCTGCTTATCTAGGTGCCGCTAATGTCAAATCGGTAAAAATCGATCCGCAAAATCCGACCAAACAGATTACCCAACTCACTCAAGACCGCCAATTGGAAGCATTTGTGACGGGATTCGACCTCGAAATTCCCGCACCCGATAGATTTATCTCTACCGAACTTTCGCAGCAAGTTTTTCGGACGAGCGCGACTATTTATCTAAATACCGTCGAAACGACAACTAGTTACCAATATTCAGCAACGCCGATACCCAAAATTACCGCCACCCAGATCTCGGCAATTTATCTTTCGCCCCAAGATCCCGATTATTTCGGCACGCGCGGGCGCGCAGTAGCTTTGTATAAGTATCGACTGAATTTGCTGCCAGCGAGCGACGAACGCCGATAGTACTGTGTCGTAACAAAGATTTATGTTTTAAATCTTAAACTCACAAGTTCCTCACATCGATTTGCTTTAATGTCAATCGATAACTAGCCAAACTTTTTACATATAGCGATCTTAAATGAGAAGTTTAATCTCAATAGAGCGGACATGAAGCACCGCACCTACAGGTTAACGTTACTGTGAGTAGATCGAATAGGATTGCTATAGAAAAGATATTTGACTAGCTGTCGATCGAGTACTCTTCGATAAATTGGAGCGATCGTCATGACTTCTCAACATCTATTGCCAGTAACTTTAAGGGATCTTCCGAACGCGGGAAATCCAGAGAAACATTCGATCGGATATAAGACGACACGAGTGCTAGCGGAAGCTTTGAATGCGACACAGATGGGATTGGCGGAAGCTTATATTCGTGGTTTAGAAATTCCCGATTCGGTATTTCGATCGATGATGCACGCATCGATGCCAATTTTGCTCAAACATGCACCTGGATTGCTGGCTCCATATGAATGGGTATTGGATGAATCGGATCGATTGGCGGAATCTGCGCGCGAACTGATGCAAGTGCAGTACGATTTACCCCAAGCGATGCTCAATCAAATGTTGGGAGATTGGCCGACAATTTATCCTAAGTACAGTATGGGCTTGTGGGAAAATGGAGCCACAGATTTACAATCGGCTCAAATCCAGATGCTCGATCGCGTTATCGAACAGCTAGAAATCGTTGATGGCGATCGGATTTTAGATTTTGGTTGCGGTTGGGGTTGCGTGCCAAACTATATTATGTCCAAATTTCCCCATGTTCGCTTTACGGGGGTGAATTTGAGTCACCAGCAGTGCGAGTATATGCGACACAAAATGCAAGATCCTCAGAGCCATTTGAGCGGGGGGAGATTTACCCTCATTGAGGGCGATCTCAATGAGGTGCAATTTACCGAGAAGTTTGACAAAATTCTCTCGATCGGCGTTTTTTGTCATATTGGCAATCTTACCAATGCGTTGCAAAAGCTTGCATCTTTACTCGAAAGCAATGGTAAAGTATTCATCCATCTAATTACCGCACGCATCCCCAACCACATGTCATCTGGATTTACTCACAAGTATATTTTCCCCCACGGTCGCTACTGGAATTATGATGCGATTCCCACTCACAATCGGGATCTCCAAACGATCGATCGCTGGTACGTTAATGGCATGAATTACCATCAGACTTTTACTGCCTGGTTGCAGCGATTTGATGACGCGCAAGCTAGTGTCAAGCTCCTCGACTATGGGATGGACTATGCCAAATTTCGGCGGATCTGGCGGTTCTATCTTCTGTTGATGGGTACTGCTTTTGCGACTTGTGATGGGGAGTACAATGGCAATGGCCAATATCTTTTGACTCACTCATCGTAAAAACATAGACTACCTTAATTATTTATAGATAAGTTTTAGCCGAGCGCAAGTTTAGCTTTGCCGAGCCGATGCAACAAGCCAGAATGCGTCAAAAAAGTCCGTGCCTAAGATATTTAACTTGTGCTCGCTATGACTCATCTTTTGGGATTCTGATTAGGAGCTGTAGCGAGCGTCGCTTCATGAATTGCCGCTTGTATCCTAAATTTTGGCAACAATTTAGGCTTTTTTTGAGTAGTGCCGAATCTAAGCCGATCGTCTTGTTTTACGCCAAGACATCTTGTAACTAGTAAATCTAAGAATTATAATCTTCGGGAATCCGATCGATTCAAATTGAAGATTACTAATATCGTCACGACGAAAAACACAATATGAAAAATCAACCTTCCGGTCGCTTTTTAACTGCGCTCAGCGTCGGTGCTGGACTCTTTTGCGCCCTCAATCTATCTGTATTGGTACCTGCTGCCGATGCTGGCTGTCGTCCTACTGGTCGTAGAATCGGCGGTCAAGTAGTATTAAAATGCTCTGGCCCCACTAGATGTCGTCCCACTGGTCGCTATAAGACTGTCAGAGGCGTTCGTTATCAGGTTTTACGCTGTCCTCGATAGGGAATAGGGAATATGCTGTAGGTGTTAGGCTTGAGGCTTTAGGCGTGGAGTGTTTTTGACTCTCATCGACCCTGAAGCTTTAGCGAAGTCGTTCAGCTTCGCGTCTGCCTCGTGCCGAGGCATCCATCCATCCACCCATCTACTCTCCATCCCAAAAAACTAGAGCCAAGCGGCAACTTCAGACCAGCCTAGACCCTCTCGAATGACATCGGGAGGGTCTATTGTCATATCCAAGATTGTTGAGCCTTCCATGCCGGGTTCGGAACCATCATCGATGATGAGATCGACCATTTTTTCGAGTCGATCGAATAATACGGCTTTCTCCACGATCTCGATCGATTCATCCCCATCGTCATCTTGCAGGTGTGCGGAGGCGGAAATGACCGGATTGCCCAAGTTTTCTAACAGGCTTTGACACAGTACCTGCTTCGGTACGCGAATTCCTGTCGTTTTGCGTTTGGGATCTTGAACTATTTTGGGGACGAGTTTGGTTGCTGGTAAAATAAATGTATAAGTACCAGGGATGAGATGTTTCATCAATCGATATGCCGGATCGGAGACGATCGCGTATTCAGAGATATTCGATAAAGACTGACACAAAAAAGTCAAAGGTTTGTCGTTAGACATCCGTTTGATCTGACGGACGCGATCGACTGCCGCCTTGGAGTTGATATCGCACCCGATCGCGTAAACTGTATCTGTGGGATAGAGCATCACCGCGCCATTTTTCAACGCCGCCACAATTTCATCGATTTTTCTAAGCTGCGGTGTCTGAGGATGCACTTCGTAGATAGTAGCCATATAAGTTATTTGATAGTTGATAATTGATAGTTGATAGTTGATAGTTGATAGTTGATAGTTGATAGTTGAGTGCTTTATAGTGGGCATTGTCCACTATCTATAGTTTCGACTAACGGTAATGTTATAAAATTTGGACGAACTTATTTAAGCTATATTTGTAGGGTGGGCACTGGCCACCATCTAAATTTTAGACGTTATAAATAGTTAGCTAATTTATTTAGTAAATTGAGTAAGGTAAGTTCTGAAACCTCGATCGTTGACCTATGCGGTACATAATTCAATTATTAACTCAGATCCTTTCCAACAGCCTCGATCGCAATTAATCGTTAAGTCAGTCACTCAATTTTTAATTTTCAAATGATTAAAATCGCCTATTTAGAATGCCAAACTGGAATCGCTGGTGATATGTGTTTGGGTGCATTAGTCGATGCTGGCGTACCGATCGAATATCTCAATACCCAGCTTGCGCGCTTGGGAATTGCATCTGAGTATCACCTCTGGGCGAATAAAGTTCATCACAACGGGCAAATTGCCACCAAAGTACATGTCGATTTAACCGCTATGGCGTCAGCAGTTCCTTCATCGGCTGCACATCGCGGACATTCCCATCCCCCTCACGAACATCATCATCCCCATCCCGCACCAGCGCATATCGACGACGCCGCGCCCAGAGAGAGTCACGAGCATCCCCACCATCATCCTCACGAGCATCCACATCCCCATCCCGCTCCCCTCGGACACCATCCCCACCCCCACGAACATGCTCACTCGCACCCCACGCAGCCAGCTAGCGGCACCAGAAATTTTCAGCCGCAGCATTACACTCACATCGTCGCCGCCGAGCCGATAGAGAATGACGAACATCATCACCACCACCATTACGACACCCCCCAGCGCAACCTCCCCCAAATCGAAAAGCTAATAGTGGCGGCAAATTTACCCGCTAGAGCGACGCAGTGGAGTTTGGACATCTTTCGCCAATTAGCGATCGCCGAGGGTGCCGTCCACGGAATAGAACCCTCTGAAGTGCATTTTCATGAAGTCGGGGCTGTCGATGCGATCGTCGATATCGTCGGGACTTGCTTGGGCTTAGACTATCTCGATGTTGCCAAAATTTACTGTTCGCCACTCCCCATAGGCGGTGGTACCGTTCGCGCCGCACATGGGATTTTACCCGTACCAGTTCCCGCCGTCCTCAAGTTATTTTCAGCTCGAAATGTCCCCGTCTATAGCAACAAGATCGATCGCGAATTAGTCACTCCCACAGGTGCGGCAATTGCCGTCACTCTCGCCACCGAGTTTGGCGCACCACTAGCGATGCAGCTCCATCAAATCGGCTTGGGTGCAGGCACGATCGAGTTACCGATTCCGAATATTTTACGCATCTGGCTGGGTACGGAAGCAACATCAACGGCGGCAACAACTACCGCAGTTCGTCCCGAATATCTCGAAACGATCGAAGTATTATCCACCCAAATTGACGACCTCAATCCCCAAGCGATCGGGTATATATTCGATCGGTTATTCCAAGCTGGAGCTGTCGATGTTTTCACCCAACCGATCGGTATGAAAAAATCTCGATCGGGGATTTTACTAACAGTTATTTGTCCATTAGATAAAGCCCAAGATTGCGAACGAATTATCTTCACAGAGACGAGTACACTAGGCATCCGCCGCGATCGCCAAACTCGATCGATCCTCCCCAGAGAAATTCAATCTGTCGTCACTAAATATGGAAAGGTGCGGATAAAAGTTGCGCGAAATAATTTAGTAAGTGATGATTCGATCGTCAACGTGCAGCCAGAGTATGACGACTGTGCATCGATCGCGCAAGCGCATCAGATCGCATGGCGCGAAGTTCATCAATTAGCACTGATGGCTTGGCATGATTTGAACGTTCAATAATATTGAACGTTCAACTACGGACTATAGAAAAATTATTTGGGATGAAGAGCTTCTCAGCCTCTACGATAATGGAATTCGAGACTTTACCTCGTATGTTGTTAACCTTGGTGAACCTGAGCGGTGTAGATTTTAGTGGTCAAGATTTGTCTGAATGTTTCATGCCTGGAATTAATTTGAGCGGTTCTAAGTCGGTGGGCGGGATAGTAATAAACTAGATGAATATAGTTTAAGCATTTCTCAAGAGGTAGGTAAAACCGAAGATGGGTAAGCGTTTAAGGATATTTCTACCTCCAGAACAAGAGCAGACACTATTTGAGATCCGAACCGCAAACACAGTGTCGCAAAGAGTCAAAGATCGCGCCACAGTACTGCGATTGAATGCGCAAGGATTGTGGGCCGATTCACACCAGTGATGCGGTCAAAGCCAAACTCTCAGAATGGGAAGCACAAGGACTCTATATTTTCTATTTTGCTAAATATTGCTCCGAAATGAACCCGATCGAGTTGAAGTGGCAACGACTCAAAGACGACGAAATTGCTGGCCGCAGTTTGAGCATGAAATAGATCTGGCTTATGCGGTCATGGATGCTGTCACCGCCAGATCTCAATTAGCTGGTCAGACCGTCGAACGCTTTAAATTTTGCAACTCCCCAGTTCCTTGACCAAACTTTATACAGTTGATTCTTTCCGCACTTACCTACTTATTGCGATCGAATGAATAAGTTCGACAACTAGACTAGAATCGATCGCAATAAGCTGTGTTCTTCCCTTTTAAGGTGAAAGCGACCGTTTTCAATATCTAAGGCTAACTTCGCTTGAGGATTGCCCAATTCAATCGCTTTATCGATCTCCCGCAGATCGTTAGATACTCCCGAAACACCCAATAATCCCGACTCATAATTTAAGACTCGATCGAGTTCTGTCACTGTATATTCCCCTTCCCTTAATAGATGGAGAATGATACCTGGATCGATCGATCGATCCACAACGCGTACCCATCATCAAACCATCAAGCGGTGTAAACCCCATCGTCGTATCGATACATCGCCCAAATTTAATCGCTGCCAGCGAACAACCATTACCCAAATGACAACTAATTAAGCGTAATTCTGATAGATCTCTCCCTAATAATTGCGCCGCCCGTTGGGCACAATATCCGCCAATCGAGTAGTTCCAGATCGTTCCTCTCTCACCGATATTGTACTTGATAAGGATCTAAAGGATCTATCCGCCGTAGGGGATATTAGCTCGGCTGAATCACCTAACTTTTGTATTTTTAATACGGTTGCCTGATTAGAATTCCAATCGATTTGCCCCGTCCATAATGGTGGTTTTAAATTTAGGATCGAAACTTCTTCATTTAATTGATATAAGCTCGATTTGAAACTATTCGATCCAGCATTTAAAACTAAGATATTCATTAAAGCGACTGACGATTATGTGGACAAGTCTTTCGATCGCATTAAAATTATTTATTTATGTGGCTAACGATATTAGCGCAGAGCTGATTCGTTGCTATTTCGGTAATATTAGTCAGCGTTGTTTCGGCAATATCTTGCATGGCTTCTGTTGTAAAAAAAGCTTGATGTGCCGTAATAAGAACGTTAGGAAATGTCACCAGGCGTTCAAAAATATCATCTTGAATAATTCGATCTGATAAATCTTCAAAAAACAGTTCTGATTCTTGTTCGTAAACATCTAATCCTAGTGCGCCAATCTTGCGAGACTTGAGCGATTCAATCACAACTGCTGTATCAATTAGGGCACCACGACTAGTGTTGATGAGCATTACACCAGACTTCATTCGATCGATTGCTGTTCGATCGATTAGATGATGAGTCTCTGGAGTAAGCGGACAATGTAGCGTAATAATATCTGCATGGCTGAGGAGTTTTGGTAAATCCACATAATTCACACCCATCTCGATACAAGCTGGACTAGGAAACATATCGTAAGCCATAATTTGGCAACCAAACCCTTTCAAAATCTGGGCCACAATTTGACCGATTTTTCCAGTACCAATAATCCCCACCGTGCGATTGTGCAGATCGAATCCAATTAACCCATCTAATGAGAAATTACCTTCTCGCACTCGGTTATATGCACGATGAATTTTGCGGTTTAGGGTTAACATCAAGCCAATTGTATGCTCGGCTACTGCATAAGGTGAATAAGCTGGCACCCTGACTACCTGAATATTTAAACGCGCAGCAGCTTTGAGATCTACCTGATTGAACCCCGCACAACGTAGGGCAATTAGCCGAGTACCTTGGAGAGCTAAAATTTCTAAAGTAACGTCATCTAATTTGTCATTGACAAAGGTACAGATGGCTGGATATCCTTTAGCCAAACGAACGGTGTGATGGTCGAGACGAGGCTCGAAAAATACCAAATCGTGTTCTCGATCGTAGTTAGCGACAGTAAAGAAATCGCGGTCGTAAGATTTGGTGCTGAAGAAAGCTACTTTCATTAATTGATACTTGATAATTGATAATTAAGATCGGGTTAGGAGTTATAGAAACCCAACTTCTTCTCTTCTCTTCGAGAGGCTACGCCAACGAGACGCTACGCGAACGAGAAGTCGGGTTTCTGAACACATAAAATGGTGTACCTCACGTTAATCTAGATTTTTCCACCGCCAATTCACAACTTCCGGTAAATCGGTACCGTGTGCATAGGCATATTGACGACATTCAATCTGCCGATTTTTTAGTTGTTCTTTAGTATGTGCCCCAGCTACTTGCAATTTAGGTACTCGATCGATCGCGTCGATAGCCAGTGTAAATCGATCGATCTGATTATTCATCGCTAATTCTAGGGGCGTATTAATATTCCCTTTTTCTTTATAACCTCGAACGTGAAGATTAACATGATTTGTCCGGCGATAGGCTAAACGGTGAATCAGCCAGGGATAACCATGAAAATTGAAAATAATCGGCTTATCGATCGTAAATAAACTATCAAAATCTCGATCGCTTAAACCATTGGGATATTCTAGCGGTGGTTGGAGTGCAAGCAGATCGACGACGTTAATAAACCGAATCTTCAGATCGGGAAATGCCTGATGTAAAATGGCGGTAGCTGCCAAAGCTTCTTGGGTGGGCACATCACCAGCACAAGTAATTACCAGATCCGGTTCGACCCCGAGATCGGTACTCGCCCACTCCCACATGCCGATCCCTTTGTTGCAATGGGCGATCGCCGCATCCATAGTTAAATATTGAAGATGAGGTTGTTTATCCGAAACAATCACATTAATCCGATCGGTACGTCGAAAACATCGATCGGCGATCGTCAGCAAACAATTTACATCGGGCGGTAAATAAATCCGCACCACCTCCATACTTTTATTCGCAACTAGATCCAGAAAGCCCGGATCTTGATGGGTAAAACCATTATGATCCTGTCGCCAGACCGTCGAAGTAATTAATAGATTAAGGGACGCAACTTCTGCCCGCCATGACAATTTACGCGATATTTCCAACCATTTAGCATGTTGGTTAAACATTGAATCGATGACGTGGACAAATGCCTCGTAAGTCGATAATAATCCATGTCTACCAGTTAATAAATAACCCTCTAACCAGCCCTCTAGAGTATGCTCGCTCAACATCTCCATCACTCGCCCATCCAAAGCCATCTCGCTCCCATCCGCATCTGCTGGTAAGTATGAACCCCACCACACCTTTTTGGTGGCTTCATACACCGCCTGAAGTTGATTAGAAGCTGTCTCATCTGGACCAAATAAGCGAAAATTATGGGGATTAGCTTTGATGATATCCCGCATCAATACGCCCAAGGGGTAAGTATTCGATACCTCGATCGTTCCTGGTACCTGTACATCTACCCCATACTGCCGAAAATCGGGGAGGTGGAGGGACTTTCGCAGTAAGCCACCATTAGCATGGGGATTGCTACCCATGCGCTTAGTTCCCTGGGGTGCCAGCGATCGAAATTCCGATCGCAATTTACCCTCTTCATCGAATAACTCCTCTGGGTAATAACTTTTCAACCAGTCCACTAACATGTGCAGTTGGTCGGGATCGTGTTTGACTGCCTTGAGCGGGACTTGATGCGATCGCCAGGAACCCTCAATTTGATGACCATCGAGTGATTTTGGCCCCGTCCAGCCCTTGGGAGAGCGAAACACGATCGCCGGATACATCGGGCGATCGAGATTGCCTTCTAGGCGGGCACGAGCTTGGAGGGCATGAATATCCTCGATACATCGATCTAGCGTCGTCGCCATTGCCTCGTGCATGGTGTCATAGTCATCCCCTTCCACAAAGTAGGGGGTGTAACCATAACCTTCCAACAAGCTCTCTAATTCCTGATGACCGATCCGAGCTAAGATTGTTGGATTATTAATCTTATAACCATTCAGGTGGAGAATCGGTAAGACCACCCCATCTCGACGCGGATCGAGAAACTTATTGGAATGCCAAGCGGTTGCTAGTGGCCCAGTTTCGGCTTCGCCATCGCCGACTACAACGACGCTAATGAGATCTGGGGTGTCTAATACCGTACCGTAGGCGTGGGAGATACTATAACCGAGTTCGCCGCCTTCATGAATCGAGCCAGGGGTTTCGGGGGTACAGTGGCTGCCAATCCCCCCAGGAAAGGAAAACTGGCGGAAAAAAGCCCGCATTCCCTCCAGATCTTCGGATTTATCTGTATAAATTTCCGAGTAGCTGCCTTCTAAATATACCGGAGCCAGGACTCCCGGCGCACCATGTCCCGGCCCAGCCAGATAGATGGCATTGAGATCGAACTTATTAATGACGCGGTTGAGATGGGTGTAAATGAAGCTCAATCCGGGGCTAGTACCCCAGTGCCCTAAGAGGCGATTTTTGATATGTTCTGGTTTAAGCGGTTCGCGCAATAGGGGATTATCTTGCAAATAAATCATCCCAGCCGCGAGGTAGTTACACGCCCGCCAAAAACCGTGAATTTGATGCAATTCTGTGGGGGTGAGAGTAGTCATGTTGATGTTTTAAACTCAGAGGACTTGAAGGGTTCTGGGTCATTAGTGTTTCCTGTTCGGGAAACTGTTGTTTTCACTTATGAACACGATTCTCCCAACGGAGAGGCTACGCCAACGAGAAGATTCCGTAGCAGATTATTTCCAGCGTCCTGAAACACAGACTTGCGTTTCTATGTTTTTAAATTACAATAGTTTCAAGCTATATAGCTGTAAAGTTGTATACATATGCAATGATTTAACAAAAACAAGGAGGCTAAAAGCACCCAACGCGCCAAATTTGTACATTTAGCTAGTGCCCAGCCACGTCTGACGGAAGACAAATTCTTGAATTTGAGTTAATACCTTGGGTTTGAGTAGCTCGTCTAGGATTTCTAGGGCATCATCGGGTGTCATCGGCGATCTCGGCACTGGTCTGTTAAAGAGAGACAGATGAAAAACCACGATGTGTCAATAGTTCGACGATCGAAAATGGGCTATTCTATAGCCCATAGCCATTGCGGGGGTGAAACATTTACCTAAACCCCAATGAGGTTTAACCCAATTATGAATTAATCTTTGTACATCCAACACTCGTTGCAGCCCTTCTACCAGCTTGGCATATAAATTCTGCCGTCGTCTGTAAGCACTGGCGCGTCGCCGCAGAGCGGCATTTTGGGCTTCATTGTGATTAGATAGTTTGGCATTCTTTATCCCTGCTTGTGCGCCGCTCCAGTAACGAGTTTCACGTTCGATATAACCATCTCTCTTTACTAGTCCAGTACCCTGACCGTAGCCAATTAAATCCCGTGGGTATTCGATCGAGGTCATATTTTACAAATCAGCATAACGCATTTCGTTGTATACTGTACACGTAAACTTCGATCGAGCATTGCCTGTTTTATAAGATGCTAATCGAGTCAAAACTATCGTAATTTTCTGGAGAAAAAAGCATGGATCGGGGAGCAACATCGAATCGTCGTGTTTTCATTTGTGGTTCGGCATTGAGAGGGCAACCAGACCATCAAAATCTCGGTAATGCCGAATTTATTCGCTCGGTTAGCACCGAACCAATTTATCGACTACATGCGGCTGAAAACGGCTGGCATCCAGCAATTTATCAAGTAGATGAAGGGGGAATTTCCATTCCTGGCGAAATCTACGAGATGACTGCCGCCGATTTTGAGTATTTAGCGACCAATGAACCACCACGCATGTACCCAGCCGAGGTCAAATTAATCGACGGCGAAGTCGCCACGGCTTTTCTCTACCCGCGTGAGTCGATCGAGCAGTATAACTGGCCAGATATCTCCGATCTTGGCGGTTGGGCTGTCTACAAACAGGCTCAATTGGAGACAGCTTCCTAACTTGAGACAGTATGTGCTGCTGTGTCAATACTGGGAGAAAATATCTGTCGTTGGCGTAGCCTCCGCCTTGCGGAATTGAGATCTTGACGATCGCCGTCCCGGATGTTATAGTAGAAAAGTATCGTAGGGCACAGAAAAAGATTCGGACATACGCTCTAAATCTCAAGTGAGTGTGTGGTGACAGGTTTGGAAGTGCCTCCTGCAATTAAACAATTGAGGAGGTTCACAATGAAATTCTTAGACCAGCAAAAAAATAACATCGAATTGGGTCGGTGGGAAACATACAAGCAACTAGAACTAGTTCCAGATGCTGTCGATCGCCCAAAAAGTCATCCTATTCTATCTAAATTTGGGGTCGAGCGAGCTTGGCGATCGACGATCGCATTATTGCTCAATGAATTAGTTACCGAGCAAAAGGTTGATTATCTCAATCGCTGCTGGGCATCGCAAGACCTATATGAGGGCAATCGATCGCCATTTCAAACACTTCAAAGACTGTTGACACTGATGAGCTAGCACTAACACTGGGGTAGAGCGGTTGCAAAAAATCAACCTCACCCCAGATTTATCATTACTCAAAGATTTTCTGGATCGTTGGATGGAAAGGATGTTTAAGTAACCGATCGCGAGTAGTTATACTTTAAACGGTCATAATCTGAGCTTGCTAGAATCAGGAAAATCTAGGGTATCCCCTACCCTATTCCCTATTCCCTATTCCCTATCCCCTATAATTGACCCGATCCTATGTTCCAAAATCACGATCTCATTCTCTTCGATCTGGACGGAACAATTAGCGACCCGTTAGAAGGTATTGGTCGATCGATTAACTACGCTCTAGAACATTTTGGCTATGAGCCACTCAAACTTTCTGAACTTGCTCAGTATGTTGGCCCACCACTTGATGAAACTTTCACTAAAATCACGGGCAATGAAGCAGAATCCAAACAGCTTGTGGCAAAATATCGCGAACGCTATCGAGATATCGGATATAGGGAAAACAAACTATATCCGGGGATGACTGAGGTACTGATCGAACTTCATCAGGCTAATGTGCCAATAGGCTTATGTACCGCAAAACGTCAGGATTTTGCGGAGTTAATCCTCGATCTGTTTGGACTTACCCACTACTTTCAATTTATCAGTGGTGGAGAAATTGGCTTACCAAAATCCCAGCAAATAGAGTCTTTGTTATCGCAAGGACAAGTGAGTAAAGCTACACTTATGATTGGCGATCGCGCAGTTGACACGATCGCCGCGCACAAAAATGGTTTGCAAGCAGGTGGTGTTCTTTGGGGTTACGGTTCTCATGCGGAGCTTTTGAATGAGGCACCGCTATACTTATTTAAATCGCCAAGCGAATTAATTCAGATTGCTAGAACCTTTGGTAACCAGTAGGGTGGGCACTGTCCACAGACCATTATTAAGTTAGTAATACAAATTTTTGGAGTGGTTACGATCGATTGCCAATAGCACGCTTTGCGATTACCTACGGTACGTTACTCGATCGATTTGAATTTATTTAAGTGAGGGGTAAGTCAGATGACTCGATCTTTCGCTCCACTGCTCATTTGCTCATTATTTTGGTAGGATAATGTTATTACTATTAGTAATAACACAAACTCGATTATGACTAATCCAACCTATCCACTCGCACCTGCTAAAATCGGTAATGCGTCTGGTTTCCGCTTACCAGCTAGTTTCTACCGCGATCATCCTCAGTTTGTGAATGCCACCGGATGGGTGGAGGTGTTGAGCGATAATACTGTGCTAGTTAAGTTAGAACCACAGCCAGTCGAGCTAGATTCAGATTCAGACGATCTGATGCTGAGTCTATTTTTAGACTTAGTTACTAAAGACGCGCTGACTAATCCCGAACATCTTGAAGCCTATACCGAGGAGATGGCGGATGAAGATGATGAACTCTTACGTTGTGAAAATATATCAGAGAGGGATAAATAATGGATCTAAATGAATTGCCAGGATCGGAGTTAATTCTACCAGGATTGGAAGATCTTTACGAAGGCAGAAATAATACGATCGGATCGCTATTAATCTCGTTGGCGTAGTCTCTCTGAAAGAGAATCGCATCCATCCGCTTAACCGCAGCGGGATTGGACATTCCGCAGGTGTCTCTAGCATCAGAGCCAGAACTGGCTTTGTATAATTATCTTCAGATCGATCGTCGTTAGACGACGCGCAAGCTTCGCGATGATGCTTATCCTTACTACAATGCTTTATTAAATAGCCTCAACAGTTTTTGTGCTGCACTTGAACTGAAATCTAAATATCAATGAATAGGAGTTTGGGCAAGTAAAATCAGTAGGGTATGCTTCGTGTAAGTTTGCTCGTGGGCAGTACCCACCCTACATTTTTACTACTAAAATGTCAGAATTGCTAATGGCGGCTTGATTTTGACTCTCGACCAGATCCTTATTTTCCGTATGGGATTGTCTGGGTGGAGGCTGATGAGTTCCGAATATACCTTTGCTCGAATGTGTAAATAGTCAAGTTTATTTCCTGATGGGTTGAACAAGTAAATGTAAATAGTTATTGAAGCTATAGCCAAACTAGACATCGTAATGATTAGCGATCAAGAATTTCTCTACGGGGCTGCATTTTCTCGTTTAGTTCACTATGGAGGTCAAATTTCACTTACTCATTTATCAGATGTACATCCAGCAATTTATCTAGTTGAAACAAATAGCAGTAAATCAGCTATTCTTTTCAAGCTATCGAAAAAGCCAAAATCTACATGGTCTTTTACATTGAGTCATCAGGAGCAGTTAGCAATAGCTACTGTATCTGAAAAATATTCACACACGAAAATATTTTTCTCGCTCATTTGTCATAAAGACGGCATTTGCTGTATCTCTAAGGAGCGACTTTACGATCTCTTAGATCCAAGTGAAGATATTAGCGCACAGCATATATCAGTATCTCGCAAAATACATGGTAGTTATCATGTCAGTGGGCCAGGTAGACAACAAATGAATCGGTCAATACCTCAGAATGACTGGCCTTATATAATTTTACAAAATGGAGATAATAGTCATGAGTAAACTTCCTATTAAAACTGACGGATATTGCATCGATCACTTCACTAATACTATCAAAGCTAAAATTGGTGATTTAGAAGCAGAAAAGTTGAAAAATACTGCTTGCGAAATCGTTCAAAATTGTGTTGATATATACTTAAACACATTTGGAGATGATGATGTTGGTGCTAATGGTAAAGGTATCGTCACGAACCATTACAAAGGCAAAGGAATACCCGATGGCACTACTGGCTTAATCTATGGCAAAGTTCAAAGTGGTAAAACTAATATTACAGTCGCAACATTAGCACTAGCTGAAGCTAACAATTTTCGTTGTTTTATTGTTCTAACTTCCGACAATACATCACTTGGAAAGCAAACAGCCGAACGTTTTAAGAGTCAGCTTGATGGTGGCCCGATTGTCTGTCACTGGGAAGAGTGGAAAAGAGATCCAGTAGATTTCGCTCGCAGCAGAGTAATACCATATATTAAAGATGATGGAGTTGTTCTCATATCAACTAAGAATGTTCACCATCTAGATAATTTACTAACTGTTCTCAAAAATTCTGGAGCTAAAAATGTACCGACTATTATTTTTGATGATGAAGCTGATAATGCTAGTCTAAACACAAACGAAGCAAGGAAATCGAAACAAGGAAATCCAAATATTTCAGATAGTACTATTTTTGAAAAAATAGGTAGTATTCGGAAGGAGGTAATTAATCACATATATTTACAAATTACAGCAACGCCTCAAAGTTTACTATTACAAAATCTCGATCATCCCTGTAAACCAGCTTTTTGTGCTGCACTTCCACAACCAGGAGATAGTTATATGGGCGGAGATTTATTCTTTGATGAGGAAAGCCCCTATTGCTCGATCGTTAGAGGTGAAGAGATAGAAGAACTTAAAACTCAAAATGGTTATATTAATCCTGGGGATACATGGAATATTCCTAGTGGTCTAAAGCTAGCTTTGTGTTGCTTCTTTTTAGGTGCTGTCTATAAGATGGAATCCAATCAAGATAATGATATGAAATATTCTTTTTTGGCACATATATGTCACAAAAAAGTTAATCATAGTAATTTGGGGAGAATTATTAGTGAATTTATTTTGCAACTAGACAAAGCTTTAAGAGATAACTCGGAGACAATCAACAAGAAAGAAGCTAATAAATTATTAGAGCAAGCTTATAAAAAATTACAGAAAACATCGTCCGATCTACCACCGTTAGAGAATTTGACAGAAAAATTAAGATACAAGTTAAGAAATGCAATTCCACAAGTCGTCAATGCTGACAATGTTAACAAAGAATTGAAATACAATCCAGGAATGAATATCCTAATCGGAGGTAATCGACTCGCCCGTGGTGTTACTATTGAAGGTCTAATGGTAACTTACTATGGACGAGATGCTAGACAAAAAACGATGGACACAGTTCATCAACATGCGCGGATGTTCGGCTATCGACAAGGATTAAAAGATGTTACTCGTTTATTCTTACCTCAAGAAATTTTGGAAGATTTTCGGGCAATACACGAAGCTGACGAAGGAATGCGTCAAGCTATTGGAGACGATCTTAGTCAAATAAAAATTCAGCCAGTTTGGATCGGTCGGCAACTTCGGGCAACTCGATCTAATGTTTTAAATCCAGCCGCAATTGGTGTTTTAACCCCAGGATCAGCTATTTTTCCTCGCGATCCATTATGGAAAAATTCGGATGTAGAACAACATACTGAAGCTTTAGATGAACTTCTATCTGAGTATGGAGGAGATGATATATATCATAATATTAATATCAAATTTTTATTAAAAGTTCTCACGCACATGCCAAGTCATTACTGTTCTGGATATCAGTGGGATGATACAAGAATTCAATCAGTATTGAAGGCTATGAATGCAGAAGGTGTCAATGAAGGAATACTAAATGTTCGCCGTGGCAATAAAGGTGACGGATTAGAATTGAAAAACCAGGTAATAAGACCTTGGAAAGGTTCCGGCTATGCCTTTAGTAAATGGATTAGTAAACCTAGAGAACTATATCCCGATTGTCCAATTCTTGTTGTCATGTATCAGAAGGGTGAAAAGATAAATGGCTGGGAATGCCCACTTTATTTACCCACACTGATTCTACCTAAAAGTAAGTTTGCTTTTATGTTTAACAATATGAATGAAGGGGAAGAATCAGAATAGTAATCAAAAAGACTTCTATGATGGGCAAGTTATGGTATCAAATTCTGAATAGATAGAATACTATGACTTGCCCCTTGGATTACCAATGTGAGAATTTTCAAAACGATCCTACTTTTGATGACTTTCTAGTTTTGTAGGGTGGGATAAATTATTACTAGAGACGATTACCTCCGGTAGGCTACGCCAACGATCTATTGGCTGGGTTACGCTTAGATGAGCAACACTGCTGTTTTATTATTGCTCAGTTTCGCCATGCGCCTTTAATAGCTCCGCAATCTTTTTGCGGATCGTCAATCCGGGCTTATCGGTAAACATGTGCTGTTCGCGATTGGGGGCGAGCGGTACATCACAGTCAGTAGATTCTAAGATGCGCTTATCCTCAAGGGTGACAGCGCGATCGAAAGCGATCGCATCAGCACTTGGGGTGTCCTGTTCTGTGTCGTTGCGGATGCAAAACTGAACCATTTGCGAAGTAAGATCGTCGATCGGTGTCATCGTATTGACGATGATATGTACCAATCCATTGGCATAGGCAATGCTTAATTTGATGGTGAAGGGCATAAACCACAGCATGTCCAACGTGCGATAAGTTTGAGCCGATTCCATTTTGAGGTTTTGCTGTTGGAGTTCGGGGTTGACTACTCCTAGAACGCCGTGGGCGCGCAGTCCTGATGGAGTTTCAGTAATCTCTAATCGATCGGGCGTGGGATGGTCTTCACTGCCAAAAGTTGTGGTATGCACGAAAGTCGGATGAGCTAAATCGAGTTCATTTTCCATCACCCGCAATCCCGCGCATTTCCAAGTTTCATAAAATTCCGGGATCAGGCGAAAGTCTGACTCAAATGCTTCAGCAATGTGGGGGATCTCGGCGATCGGCTCATCCAAGCAAACCCAAGCATAGCCGTATTTTTCGGTGCAGCGATAAGTTTCGATCCGCGCAGCCGCCGGAATGCCCACATCTTTTAGCTGGGGTACACAGACGCAGCGACCTGAACTATCGAATTGCCAACCGTGATAGGGGCAAGCGATCGCCCCATTTACTACCTTCCCTAAAGATAATTGGGCAGAACGATGGCAGCAGCGATCTTTCGCCGCCGCAGGTTTTCCCTCAGCATCCAGCCACAGTACGAT
This sequence comes from Chamaesiphon minutus PCC 6605, assembly GCF_000317145.1. Taxonomy (GTDB): domain Bacteria; phylum Cyanobacteriota; class Cyanobacteriia; order Cyanobacteriales; family Chamaesiphonaceae; genus Chamaesiphon; species Chamaesiphon minutus. The sequence continues at coordinate 647,505 of NC_019697.1, forward strand.
TTTTTGCCCAAGCAGCGTAAATGGTTGGGGGCTTCCGAGCAAATCGGCTGTCGGAATCACGGGATACCAAAATTTACGAAATACAGGTTGCTTTGTAACTAGCATCAGGATAGATCCTCCAATTTAACTAGGTCGATCGCCTCAGCTAATTAGTTTATCGATCTATCGATAAATAGAAAGTATGTTCGTATACAGTATACTGACAACCCAAATTGCTAATCATAACCCCAGCGGCTAGAAATGGCTGTTTATGGTAAAAAGTCCGCATAACTATCCGAGGGTTTCATACATCAATTTAGCAACGCCAAATTATCAATTAATTTAATGTCCACTGTATGCAAGCAGACCAAACATTTTATTCAAGTCTGGTAACAGAATATATCATCCCTAAAGGAAACGATTTTGCCTTCAAGTCATGGCATACTCACCTAGTGAATCAGGCGAAATGTGCTCCTGGGTTTATTCGAGCAGATCTTACTCCACCGCTCAGGTGCCAAGATGCAGTGGTCAAGTGGTACTCAATTATCCACTTTGACTCACAAGTAAATTTAGATAACTGGGTCGGATCGATCGAACGTCAAAAACTAGTGGAATCAGGACAGGAAATTTTTCGGGCTTACCGATTTAAGTCCTTCACAAGTGGTTTAGAAGGCTGGTTTTCTCAGCAATGGGGTGGCTTAGAACGATCGAGTTTAGGCTCTTCGACTTGGAAGCAAATCCTGGCTGTGGTGCTTGGATTGTACCCAACTGTGATGTTGCAATCCAAGTTATTTTCGGCATTGGGTATTTTAAACTCTTTACCACCCGCAAGTAAAATGCTAGTTAATAACCTCATCACATCCTCAATTTTGAGTCTAGTGGTTATGCCATTTGTTTCTCATCAACTTAATTTTTGGTTACAACCAGAATATCTAATCTCAGCTAGAAAAAATGATGCGGTCGGTTTAATTGTTGTCTTAACTTTACTAGCAATTATGGCGATTTTATTCGAGCTATTTTAGGAAATGTAGTCGATTGAAATAAGAACTATTATCGACTAAATTGCGGTTTGAGCTTGCTGAATTTGCTCTAATTCAAGCACAACTCGTGCTTGACTAGCGATCAGATGATCCTGAATCGCTTTGACAGCTAGTTCTGAATTGCGGGATAAGATTGCATCATAAATTTGCCGATGCTCCCAGCGAACTTCTAGAACAGCAGGGTTACTGAGCATCGTTTGGATTCGCACTAAAATCATTTTATCAAACAATCGATCGAGCAATGAAACTAACCATTCATTATTCGATGCTTGGGCAATTTCTCGATGAAATCGATAGTCTAAATCCAATAATTGAAAACTGGTTAATTTGGTCGGTTTAGTATTAAGTAGTTTTTCAGCTTTCTCAATTAAATTTTCGATTTGTTTGAGTTGTCGATCGCTAGCATTCAGACAGGCTTCTTTGACCGAAACATTTTCTAATGCTAGTCGGCACTCATATAACTTTCTGGCATCTTCGCTGGTAAATTTGGCGACGCTGAGAACACCGCGATCTTCAACGACTAAATCTGCTTGCTTGAGTTGCTGCAAAGCTTCGCGAATCGGCGTTCGACTCACTTGGAGTTTTTGGGCGAGTTGTGTTTCGATCAGCCGTTGACCAGGGACTAGTTCGCCAGAGAGAATGGCAGTACGCAAGGCTTGATATGCCTGGTCTTGCAGCGACTGAGGTCGTTGTAGAGAACGTGGAGATAACGACAAAACAAGTGTTCCTCAAGATGATGTATACGGCTAGATCCAACGTAGCTGAAAACAGTCCACTTCGCAATTGTAGCAACCCGTACAATTTACCGAAAAAAAATCATGTATACAGGATACATTGAGGCTCATTCAATCTTAACAACTCGATCGAACTTTGTCTCACATTAGCCGCAAAAAATTATTCTCAGTGGATCATGTTCAATCTAAATGTTATCAAAAGTTTAATTCTGACAGCTTCCATTTTTGTGGTCATGGGGGTGCTGGGATCGGAGGCTCGTGGGGCAGAAAAGTTAGCGGATCGGGAGCTTGTACCCATGCCAAAGGTATTATCATCGGATATGCCGCTTAGGGACAGAATTACCGATCCAACCCCCGCAACAATCCTACCGCCATCTTCGACCACCATCGGCCAATCTATTCCCTCATCTGAGGATGTTAAACCGCCTGATTGGGCGGTGACAGCCTTAGAGACACTGAGCGATCGATATGACTGTCAGACAGAAGATCCCGATCGAAATCGAGCATCATTAACACGGGCAGAATTTGTCACCAGTTTGAATATCTGTTTAAGTCAGGTGAATGAATCGTTGGCGGTAGCCGCTTCCGATCGAAAAATCGCCGCAGAACCTTCAGATCCAGTTACCAAAGCAGATCTAGAGACGATCGAAAAACTTCAGGCTGAATTTGCCACCGAACTAACAGCTCTGCGCGGGCAAGTTGAGGCAATTGAAGCCAAAACCGCAAGGATCGAAAAGCAACAATTTTCGGCCACGACTAAGCTCAGTGGGACAGTTTGGGTGAATTTTACTGGGGCACTTACTGGGGGTGATATTACTACCGAGAGATCCCTCGCTCAAGGTGGGAATAGTCCTTTTATCGCGCCAACTCGCGTTAATGGAGTGCCGACTCGCGTTCAACGTCGGGATGCTAATCCGACAGTAAGTAACTATGTGTTCCTAACACTCAACTCCTCTTTTACAGGTAAAGACATGTTGGTTACTCAACTCGTGGCGGGAAATGCGAACTCTCCAGCTAACCAATTGGTGTCATCAGGATTCTTTAATACTTGGGGTACACCACTTGCCGATCAAACAGGTACTCCACAAGCCGGATCGAATGCGGTCTATTTGCGTGAGTTATCCTACACTTTTCCAGTCAACGACCAAGTGCGAGTCGCCGTCGGCCCACGTCTGAATGCTTATCGTTACTTCGATCAAAACCGATTTACGTCCTTCCTGACTGGTTCGGGTAGTTTTAATTCCAGCGGTAGTACCTTGTTTGCGGCGATCGATCGAGGTTCGGGTGCCGTTGTTTCCTGGAATATCAATCCACAGTTGCGGTTCAATGTTGGCTATTTGGGCGAGAATACCGAGTTTTTGAGTTCTGCGGCTGGATTTAATACCTCTAGTAATCCCGCTGCTGGTTTGTTTGGAAGTACTAATCAAACGATCGGGGAGTTAACCTATTCTCCTAATAAAGATGTGAATCTGCGCTTGCTATACTCACGCTCCCTGATCCGTGCTTACAATGGCTTTATTGGCGGAGCCGTCGGCGAGCCATTGCCTTATGGCTATGCTGATGATGGTTTCGGTGGTAGATTAAATGATGCACCAGCAGATACGGTAGTGGCTAATTTTGACTGGCTGCTCACTCCACAGGTGGGGATATTTGGGCGATATTCCTATGGTAAGACACAGATTAATCCCGTTAATACAGCTCGTGCTGGTGGTAGTACCAGCGTTCAATCCATTCAAATAGGATTAGGATTTCCCGACTTGGGCAAAAAAGGCGCATTGGGCGTGATTTCATATCTGATTCCCCACTCCTATCTGAGTGGGCGTGAATTTCTCCTCTCTGGTGGGGGTGATGGTGGGAAACAGCAAGAGTTAGAGATTTCTTACTACTATCCAGCTACTCCCAATCTGGCGATCGTCCCCGCAGTCTACGCGATCTTCAGCCCCAACAACTTTCAGAGTAACCCCCCAGTTTTCATAGGAAATTTACGGATGCAGTTTACCTTCTAACCTGAGTTCGATGAGGCTATGCCTCATCGAACTCAGATGTGACAACATGTTCAGCTTAATAGCAAATTTTATGTAAATTTTGGCACGATAAAACCCATCATTAAGATGATTAATGATTGAAAATATTGAGTTAAGTTAATAAATAAATAATCGGCTAAATAGGAACAATACTAAAGAAGTTTTGAGCAGGCTCATCTAGCTTCAAACTCGGCTTTTTAGGTTGATGAGTATAAGCAATTAATGCTGTAATCAGATTTAGCATGAAATTATGCAAGCTCCGATGGCGAGAATGGACTAAATAACAAATATTTTTTAACTGGTCATTTACCGTTTCAATCAGCGAGCGTTTCCGAAGTGATATTTTGTCATCCATCAAGATGAGCTTGTTTTTCATATTAGATTTTAGTGGCGTAATTAGCTGCAATCCTTTATTTAATAATTCTTCAAATAGTTCTTTCTTAATATATCCTTTGTCTCCAAATATTTTTCCTGATATTCCCTGTGTCATTGATGGCAAATGTGTGCGGTCATCGACATTGCCAGGTGTGATTTTGCAGCTTAATATCTCTCCGCAATCATTAATAATTAAATGAAGCTTGAATCCAAAGTACCATCCCATAGAACTCTTACTCAGCTTGGCAGTTTCTTTGAAAACCTTATTTCTTTTAATTCTTTTTGGGTGACAAACTGGAATAGCCGTGCTATCCACGAAACTAATTCCAGTCACCTTACCTTGACGAGAGTTGAGATAATAAAGGCAAGCTATTAAAACATTTGGCATCAACTCCACCATTCTATTGTAACTAACCAACTTTGGAAAATAATCAGTTAAGTTTTGACAAACATTTTTGAGGTAATAATCCTTAAATGTTCGATAGCTTGACTGATGGAAATGAATAGAAATAGTCATGACCTCGCTCAGTGATAGGCCGCAGCGTTTTGGTAAGCTATTACCGTTGGCAGGGAAAGATATTGATGAAAAAGTTGCTAGCCAATCTTGGCAGAAATCATCTATTTCACAAAATAGTTCGGTTAAGTCCATCATCTAAGTGTGGTTTTCTAATATATATATTAATTTAACCAGAATCAGAGATTATACATAAGGGTTGCAATGCTATTTGTACTTTTATTTGCCGACCGCTCCTCAGAACTTTTAATAACTTATTAATTGTTAATTATTTGTAATTATCGATCGACGTTTTACTTCCAAGTCATTATCAATAATCAAAGCTTATTGATAATGACTTGGAAATATCTCATTTTAATAATTGATGTTTATGACTCAAGCACAGTCAGAGACTTGATTTGATGATGAGGCACAGCCTCATCGAACTCAGGTTTCTAGTGCCAGACAGCACAAATCAAGCTACCAACTCTAACTCCCAACTCAGGTGTACTTGATGATACAGAAACTTCCGCGCCACTCAACTTAAATGATGCTAGCTTTGTATACCGTATACGTATTGAATTTTGCAGGCTAATAATGCTTCATACTTTCCAGAAACAATTACATAGAATCCTCCTGATTGCAGCTTCCACAGCGGTGCTTGCTGGTTGTAACTCAGCACCGCCGACTACTGGAGATAAGCCTTCTACGACAGCCGCGACAACGACTGCCGCGAGTACTGACAAAAAGGAAGGTCAAAAGATTCGTGTCCAATTACCTTTTTTGAAGCAAAGCCTTGATGCGCCGTTAATTTGGGCGATCGAAAAGGGGTACTTTGCCGAACAAGGTTTGGATGTTAGTTATGAGCGTGGTTTCGGAAATTCTGACACCATTAGTAAGCTGGGGACTGGTAAGTATGACATTGCCTTTAGTGATATCTACAATGCGATGGAATTCAATGACAAAAATCCTAGTGACAAGATTATGGCGGTAGCCTTTTACCAAAGCAAGGCACCTTTTTCCATTATTACTTTTAAACAAAGTGGAATTAAAACTCCTGCTGATTTAGTTGGCAAGAAACTTGGAGCACCAGCAGGTGATGGACCAAGAAAATTGTTCCCACTTTTTGCTAAGGAAGTAAAAATTGCGCCTGATTCAGTCACTTGGGACACAATGGAACCCAAGTTGCGAGAGACTTTCTTGTTACAAGGTAAAGTTGATGCCGTCAGTGGATTCTATACTTCGGTGATTCCATCTTTGATCGAGGGTGGGAAGACGATGGACGATATCAAAATCTTTGCCTATGACGAGTTTGGTTTAGACTTTTACGGCAATGGAATTTTGGTCAAGCAAGACTTTATGAACAAAAATCCGGAAGTAATTAAGTCTTTTCTCAAGGCATATTTCAAAGGAATGCAGGAGGTTGTCAAAGATCCTAGTGCGGCTCTCGATTTGGTTGTTTCCACAGATCAAAGTAAATTAATGGATCGCGATGCCGAAAAGCTCCGCTTGAAGTTGGCGATCGAACGGATGTATGTAACGCCAGAAGTCGAGTCTGCCGGCTTTGGTGGTGCAGACATGAAACGTCTAGAAAAAAGTATTACTCAGACAGTTACGGGCTTTAATTTAAAGCCCGTAAAGGCGGCTGATGTATTTACAGATAAGTTTTTACCAGCCAAAGAACAACGGATGGTTCCACCATCAGCCGATCGCAAACCCCTAATTTAACTTAAATCAAATCAGCCAAGATTTTTGACTTATTTGGAACTTTACTGACCAAACTTTTTACTCAATCAAAAGGTATAGTTAAAATGCTAAAGCCACAAATATCTTCTGCCACTGAAACCGTTGCTGCTTCTATGCCCTTGCTAGAATTCGATCGCATTGGTTTAGAATATCCCTTTGAAGAATCGATGCGGACGATCGTCCAGGAAATTACCCTGAGCGTTCAGCCCGGAGAATTTGTCACATTTGTAGGGCCGAGTGGCTGCGGGAAAACTTCAATTTTGCGGATGGTTTCGGGGTTGAGTCCGACCAAAATCGGTGAGTTGCGCTGCCATAACCAACCAGTAACTAGACCACTGAAAAATGTCGGCATTGCTTTCCAAAATCCAGTCTTAATGCCTTGGCGACGGACGATCGATAATGTTTTACTACCACTAGAAATTGTGTCTCCCTACAAAAGAGACTTTAAAACTAATCGACCTCACTATCTAGAGATGGCTCAAAAGCTGTTGAAAGCAGTAGGCTTAAATGATTTCCAGCAGCAGTTTCCTTGGCAATTATCCGGCGGAATGCGACAAAGAGCTTCCCTCTGTCGGGCACTGATTCACCAGCCAGAAATTTTGCTATTAGATGAACCTTTTGGCGCGCTAGATGCCTTTACTCGCGAAGAAATGTGGGTGATGTTGCAAAACCTCTGGATGGAAGCAAAGTGCGTAGGAATGCTCATTACCCACGATTTACGCGAGGCAGTTTTTCTGTCTGATACTGTCTACGTGATGAGTCCCAGACCGAGCGAAATTGCTTTCAAACTGAAAATCGATTTACCTCGTCCGAGAACGTTGGAAATGTGTCTCAGTGATGAATTTGCCCATCTTGCCGCTGAGTTACGCCGCCATATTCACAAAAGTTAGGCAAAGGACAAACAGTGTTTTCCACTATCTTAATCGCAGTACTAACGAGGCAAAATATATGCAGATAAGTGTTAATAAGTCCAGAAGATCGACTAAAAAAGTTATGTTTGAGGCTTTCCTAAATACAAAAGCTGCGACGATTATTTTGCCATCGATCGCAACAGTTATGCTATTGATAATCTGGGAACTAGCAGTATTTGCATTTCAAATCAAAGCATTTAACTTACCTGCACCTTCTAAAATTATCGAAGCTGCCATCAAATTTGCGCCACAACTATTGGAAAACTCTTGGCGGACAGTCTGGACTACCTTTGCCGGTTTTGTGTTGGCTAGCGTAGTTGGTATTGCGTTGGGCTTCCTAATTGGTTACTCCAAATTCATTTATTTAACTTTCTATCCGTTACTAGTTGCCTTTAATACTATCCCCAAGTCTGCACTAGTCCCCCTCCTGGCTGTTTGGTTTGGCGCAAACGCAATTCCGGCGATCGTCACTGCCTTTGCGTTAGCATTTTTCCCGATCGCCGTTAACGTAGCATTAGGGTTAGAAACGATCGAGCCGGAAATGAAAGATGTGATGCGTGCCTTGGGTGCATCAGATTTTGAGATCTTCCAAAAAGTTGGCTGGCCCCACACATTACCCTATGTATTTGCTTCCCTCAAAATTGCCGTGTCTTTTTCCTTCATCGGAGCCGTAATCGCTGAGTCGATCGCGTCCAATGCTGGTTTAGGTTATCTAATCGTCCAGGCGGCATCAGACTTCAATGTCCCGCTTGCTTTTGCCGCGCTGATTACTCTAGCTATCTTAGGTGTGATACTTTACACTTTATTTGTCGCCCTAGAAAAGAAAGTTATCTACTGGGCGCGATAATTTACACCGACAGTGCAAGGTTCATAGATTGTAGGTTGGCTACAGCTTTTACTCCTTTAAATCTGCAAAGCCAGGATAGTGGTTTTCCACTAACTGAATCAGAGCTTGGGTGATTTGGGCTTTCAGTTCAGAATAATCTTCACCTCGTCGTCGCCAAGGTCGCTCCCGCCATTTCGAGAAGAAATCACAGTCAATGTGGGCAATAATTTCGGACGTATGCCCCTGAGCCAATGGATCTTTTAGTGATGGAAACGAGAGATAACAAAATTTTGGTAAGCTATCTGAGGCTATGAGCGGATCTTGAGCAATTTCATCGTGGTCGTAGGTCGTGTAAATCCAGTGATTTTCACCTTGAAAACCCAATTGTTGCGCACTCTGTTTTAATCCTAAGTACACCGTCAACATACTGTTGCCTTTTGGAAAAGCTTGAATTTCTTGGCGTTCAGCCAGCGGATAGCTGGGTGGAATCAGCTTTAGATAAGTATTAAAGGCTCCGGCATCGGACACCACAATGGGCGCATAGTAGGTTTCCAGATCGGCATGGGGATGTGCTGTGTTTTGGGCTTTCACGCCCACTCTAAATTCTGATTCATGTCAATTTGTGATGGATCGGCAATTGGTGTTGGCTGTTAGTGAGTTTAGAAGTTTGACTAACAATTTGGCGGACCTCTGGCTACTAAATCGGCAGCAATTACAACTATATAACTTTTTAGCGATTAACTTTTACAAACTGTTTATAAATTTGCATAACTATCTAGTTATAATCAGTTACGGTTATTTATTAGTAAATGTGTTAGCAAAGAATTCCCATGTCAGTTAACGAGTCAACCCAATTCGATCTCACCACCCTGGCGTTTGTGGCTGACTATTTCAAAGTCTTCTCCGAGAGTAGTCGGTTGCACATCGTGCATTGTTTGCAATCTGGCCCTATGAATGTGATGGAACTGACCGCCGCCACAGGTTTAGGTCAAGCCAATCTCTCCAAACATCTGAAAGTATTAACCCACGCCGGAATTCTCTCGCGGCAAACCAAAGGCACCAGTGCTTATTACGAAATTATCGACCCGAGCGTCTTTGATTTCTGCGAATTAGCCTGTCATCGGATTGGCGATCGATTGCAGCAACAAGCCGAAAGTTTTCGGAACTTGCGAACGGCAGAATTAAATCCTACGCTAAAAAAAGAATAGTGATTATGGACGGAGCATCACTTCTCAAGCAATATGCCCTGGGTCAGAGAAACTTTGCCAGTAGCAATTTGTTAGAAACAGATTTAATTGCTGCCGAACTCAGTGGGATCGATCTCAGTCACTCAGACCTGCGACAATGCCGCTTGGGGAGAGCTAACTTTAGTCATGCTGATTTTCGGGGCGCAGACCTGAGCGAAGCCTTATTATGGGGCACAGACCTCACTGAATCCCATCTCGATCGAGCGATCCTGCGGGAAACAGACCTCACTGGAGCCAAGTTAAATAGAGCGCAGTTGAGCGGCGCATATCTGGCCAAAGCTAGTCTCTGCGGCGTAAATTTAGCGGGAGCAAATCTAGCTGGAGCCATGCTGTTTGATGCCGATCTGAGTGCCAGTGACGATCGCCGCACCGATTTAGGCGGGGCTAATCTCCAACAAGCCGATCTAAGCTATATCAATCTGGGTGGAGCATGTCTCCATAACGCTAACCTCGATCGCGCCAAACTTACTCGCGCTCATCACGGTCATAGTATTCAAGATCTGCTATTTGTTACGGACTTCAGTGGTGCTAGTTTGCGAGAGTGCGATTTGAGTTATGCCGATCTTGGAGGGGTCAATTTCCAAAATGCAGATCTAACTGGCGCAGATTTAACAGGGACGTTGCTGACAGATGCGGATTTACGGGGGGCTACCATGCCTGATGGTAGCATTCATCGGTAAATTTATCCTTGGCTACCAACTTTTGAAGTCGGGTTTCTGAACCACACTAATCAAGCAGTAGTCGTTGTCAATTTAGCCTGTGTCCAAGATAATGGTTCTACCGAACCTAATATGCTAAATCAACATATGTGCGCCAATAGAAAGACAATCTTAATGTTTTAAACTAAGATTATCGGGCATTGATGTATTTAACTCCACCTTGACAGGTTTAATATGCCAAATATCTTCGCAATATTCCCGAATCGATCGATCCGAAGAAAATTTACCCATTCGCGCCACATTTAAGATCGACATCCGCGTCCAGCGTTCGAGATCGCGATAAACTAGACTAGCTTGATGTTGACAATCAATATAGGCTTGATAATCAGCAAACAAGAAGTAAGGATCTCGATCGAAAAGTGTGTGTAGTAATGGCTTGAATAACTCTGGATCGCCATGAGAGAAGAAACCAGATGCAATCCGATCGATCGCCAGTTTTAGCTCTAGATTAGTGTGGTAATAGTCGATCGGCGAATATCCATCAGCACTCATCTTTTGAACTTCTTGCTCGGTTAAACCAAATAGGAAGAAGTTCTCTGCCCCAACCTCTTCGCGGATTTCAATATTAGCACCATCGAGGGTACCGATCGTCAATGCCCCATTCATGGCAAATTTCATATTACCAGTCCCGGAGGCTTCTTTCCCAGCGGTCGAAATTTGCTCGGATAGATCGGCGGCTGGATAGACATGTTGGGCGAATTTGACGCTGTAATCTTTAAGGAACACAACTTTAATTCGATCGCGGACATCAGGATCGCGATTGACGACATCGGCAACGGAGTTAATCAACTTAATGATTAGCTTCGCCATAAAATAACCTGGCGCAGCCTTACCGCCAAATAGGAATGTCTGCGGCGTAATATCGATATCGGGATTGGCTTTAATCCGGTTGTAGAGCGTAATAATATGGAGGACATTCAGATGTTGGCGTTTGTACTCATGAATCCGCTTGGCTTGAATATCAAACAGCGAGTGAGGATCGACATTAATCCCATAGTCTTTAACTATTTGATTAGCGAGATCGCGCTTGAGATTGTACTTAATATCTTGCCATTCCTGCTGAAACTCTATGTCATCAACATAGGCTTCGAGTTTTTTCAACTCATCTAAATGTTTAATCCAACCATTGCCAATTTTACTAGAAATCAGATCGGTTAAACGCGGATTGCTCAACACTACAAAGCGGCGCGGGGTGACACCATTAGTCTTATTGCTAAATTTGTGTGGATACAATGCGTAGAAGTCACTCAATACATCCTGTTGGAGTAATTCGGTGTGCAGTGCGGCTACTCCGTTAATCGCATGACTGCCCACACAAGCTAAATGCGCCATCCGGACGTACTTTTCGCCACTTTCATCGATCAATGACATCCGCGCAATCCGATCGGGATCGTCAGGGAATTTCATCCGTACATCATCGATGAAATGGTGGTTAATTTCATAGATAATTTCCATGTGTCGAGGTAACAGACTCGAAAACAGCGCGATCGGCCACCGTTCGAGGGCTTCTGGTAAGATCGTATGATTGGTATAAGCAAAAGTCCGTTGGGTAATCGCCCAAGCTTGGTCCCACTTCATATAATGCTCATCGACTAACAACCGCATCAATTCCGCGATCGAAATTGCGGGGTGAGTATCATTGAGTTGAATCACAAATTTTTCGTGGAATTTCGCCAAGGGGAGATCCTGAACTTGCATGATCCGGATCGTGTCTTGCAACGAACAAGAAACAAAGAAGATCTGCTGAGTTAGACGCAACCGTTTACCTCGATCGCTATCATCATTTGGGTACAACACCTTCGAGACATTTTCCGAAACCATCTTTTTATGTACGGCTCCGGCATAGTTACCAGAATTGAACGCCGCAAAATCAAACGACTCTGGAGCTTCAGCCGTCCATAACCGTAAAGTATTGGCAGTATTGGTCTTGTATCCCAAAATCGGGTTATCGTAGGGCACACCCTTAACTACCTCATAGGGTATCCATCTCACCCGATACCGCCCTTGCTCGTCGGTATAATGGTCAACGTGGCCACCTAACTTAACTTCTACCGCCCACTCTGGACGCGAAATTTCCCAAGGATTGCCAAATCGCAACCATTTATCGGTGCGCTCCACCTGCCAACCATCGCGAATATCTTGCTCGAAGATGCCGAATTCATAGCGAATCCCATAGCCAATCGATGGAATTTCTAATGTTGCCATCGAATCCAAATAACAAGCCGCCAATCGCCCCAAGCCGCCATTGCCCAGTCCGGGTTCCTCTTCTTGTTCGAGCAGGGCATCGAGATCTAGTCCCAATTCCTCAACCGCTTGTTGAGCTTGGTCATAAATACCCAAATTGATCAGATTATTGCCCAGTTGTGGCCCCATCAAAAATTCGGCAGAGAGGTAGCAAATCGTCCGCGCGCCTGAATCGGTATAGATTGCAGCAGTATTAATCCAACGTTCTAGCAATCGATCGCGCACAGTATAAGACAATGCCATGTAATAGTCATTCAGGCTTGCCAGTGCCGGAAACTTGCCTTGGACATAAAATAGCTTGTTCAGAAAGTCTCGCTTAAGATCTGCCACACTCGATCCATTGAGATCGTTTTCCGGCTGTTTGTGAGTATCTTGGGTTTGCATCAGTCAGCCTCTAACAGAATGGGATAGGTTAATCGCTGTTCGCTTGATTCAGTAACACTACTGAGGTGAACAGAAATCTTTAAAATTACTTGAAGGCAATTTTATCAAACCAATCTTTCATTCTAAGTATTTCTGGATTGATGAAAAGTTTTCTACACTACTATTTATAAATCACGATCGTTAGTGACAAGCTCAGAAAATTGACGATCGATGGTAAATTTATCCTTAGCCACCAAATTTTTTTAAGAATTGCGTAAACAACGAATGAGTTCGCGACGGTAGTGATAGGATTAATGCCTACTTCCACTCGATCGAATCGTGCGCTACCAAAACTTGCTTGTGACCTTAAGTGTATTATCTACCTTGCTGCTCTCAAAACCAGCAATCGCCCACTCTGTGCTGGAAAAGGTTGTTAATACAGGTGTTTTAACCGTGGGCACTAGTAAAGATGCGTTTCCCTTTGCCTACACAGACAAAAATGGACGGCTGACTGGATACTCGATCGATATGTCCATCCTGATCCAGAAACAGGTCGAGAAAGAGCTAAAACGCCCCATCAAGCTCGATTTGATTCCCCTCGACCCCGGAGATCGAATTCCGAAGTTGAGAAGTGGTGCTGTGGATATGGTTTGTGATGCGGCTAGTTTTACCTGGGAGCGCGAACGAGATGTAGATTTTACCGTTAGTTATGGCACCACGGGCACACAACTATTGACCCGACGGGGACAGCGGGGAAAACAGTCCTGGGATGCAGCCGCCTTATCCGGTAGGCGCATTGGTGCTTTGGCTGGGACAACCAACGAACAATCGATTCGCCGCTTCCAGCCCAAAGCCCAAATTGTGTTAGTTAAAGATCGCGCAGCGGGCTACAAGTCTTTACGGGAAAATAAAATCGATGCTTTTGCCGATGATGGAATTTTACTAGAGGCATGGTTGCAACGCACCGCCAATACGCAGAAATTTGAGATTGTGAGTAAACTATTCTCTCAGGAAGGGATTGCTTGTATGGTGCCGGAAAACAACTCAACTTTTTTAGATGTTGCTAACTATGCCTTAATCCGGTTTATGCAGGGCTTTCTGAAAGGGAAGCAGCCCTACGTCCAAACATTCGATCGCTGGTTTGGTGCGCGGAGTGTCATTCCAGTGTCGAAAGATTTGCGTGAGTTAATTATTGAAAATATGCGACTAACGATCGATGCTAAACAGGAAGTGCCCGAAAATGAATTATGACCGCACCCGTCTTTTAATAGACTAAATTTATGACCATCGAGGTTAATTAAACTTATGTCTGAATCAAATTTCAAATCAGAGATCGTCACGGCTGAAGCACTCGTGCAAGCCTACAAAGCAGGTCGCCGCAATTTTACTGGCGCGAACTTAATGACTGTTAATTTGAGTCATGCGGACTTGAAGGGTGCCAATCTCAGCTATGCCGATCTGAATGCTGCCGATTTGAGTCATGCGAACTTGCGTGGTGCTGATTTGAGCTACGCTTACCTATCAAATGCCAATTTGTCAGGAGCGGATCTTCGAGGTGCGATGTTAATTGGTACCGATCTGCAAGCGGCAATTTTGGAGTCTACCATGCTTGATGCTGCAAATTACGACCCCAAAACAACCCAGTTCCCCGCTGGTTTCGACCCGCAACAAGCCCGATTAAAACCCGATCGTTGACTGCTTTCGAGCGGTAATTTTTGATGCAAACTATCTGCATCAAAAAGTAGTGCCCACTCTAATAGCTGGAATCTCTGGCTAAAGTTAGGTACAGTTGACAGAGCTTGTTTACCCTTGCAGATAAAAATTCGTTCGATAGAGATCCAAGCAAATTTCTCTAAAAGTCATGAAAAATATTTTAGTTATCGAAGAGGATCGTAATTTCTCTCACTGATTATGTCAATTTCTTAGAGAACATGATTTTCAAACGATCGTAGCAATTAATCCGGCAATTTCCTTTAAATTGCGATGATTGTGGTCTCAAGCGTTTAGTATTGTGGGTCGCTACAGCTAACTATCGATTTGGACTTACTGTAGTCGATCGATTAGATGCTCTCCCACCCGCAGGGCATTAGCCATAATCGTTAATGCTGGGCTGACACTAGCATTGGCTGGGAAGAAACTACCATCGACTACATAGAGATTATCTAGGTCATGAGTGCGACAATTACGGTCTAAAACAGAGGTTTGAGGATCGTCGCCAAAACCACAAGTCCCGCACTGATGCGCCATCACCTGGATGGGGACTTCTCCCTTGGGGTGCAAGACACCACGCTGGAAACCATCGAGAGATTTTTCGACCTCTTTTAAGATGTCGATCCACCGATAAATTAAGAGATCGTGTGCTTCGATAATTGAAATCATGCGGAAATTCATTGTGTTAACTCAACCTGCTATTTCAACACTAGATTCGGATCTTGACCCAGACGCAATAATCGATCGACGGTAATATGTACGCCAAAATCTGCTGCTAATTGTGCGCCCAAGGTGCCGTGAACGAAAAAGAAGGTAATTACGGCGGCAGCGAGCATATTGTACCAACCGACATCATAGAAATTCGATTGAGTGGCGGGGATCGCTAAAAACTTAAAAATTGGTTTCTCTAGGGGAAATAAGGTGCCGACAATATCGAACCCGATCGCGACGATAAATAAACCTAGAGTTAGATGTACTAGATTGGGATGAATGGGCACAATGTAGGGTAAACCATTCGCACCCAATTGGTTGCCAAGTTGGTCGATTAGTGGAGAATTCATTATTGCAAAGTACCCTCCCGAAATGCTTCAACTACGGTAACTGTATGCAGCCCATACACCCACACTAGCAAATCCCCCAAATAAGTTTGGAAACATACCAACCCCACTAAAACTACCCCCACACCTAAAAAGGGTAAGGGTAAGGATTTGGGATCGCGCGATCTCAACACATAACGCCAAGCCGTCACCGCACAAATAACGCCAGAAAGCGACCAACCAAAGATCGTGTGTAGGTTCAAGGTTGATTCGACTGCCGTATAAGCTTCGGCAAGTCCTGCTTCAATCTGCCCAAACACGATCGCTATAAAAATTGAAATTGTTGCAAAGAATAAATTCCACCAACTGACTTCATACAGACGATAATTATGGCTGAAATAACCAATTAAATCGCATAAAATTGCAAATAAAATCATCGCAATTACGAAATGGACGACGATCGGATGGATCGTATCTGGATATGGCAGATTGTGGTCGTTTAAAGGTGGTAAATATTTCAAAATCGTATTATTCTATACATTTGTGCTGACTTTGTTCGATCCAGTAAATCTACTGAAACTGACGAAAATCTTTACAATTAATGGAATGCACTTTTAGAAAATTAATTTCTCATTTTAGTCAGCTTTGGATTCATGTAAAGTTTTCTCCAATACTATTTCCACATCGATCCCCCGATCGACAACGCTGGAGTCGTTGTCAGCTAAGATCCTCGATCTAATCCTGCTGAGATCGAGGTGAAGCTTCATAATTTTATGACTAAATCACTATTTAGTTATAGTACTATGATTCAGTTAGGTACTCACTAACAGATTAGTTAGCGGTATGTTTGAGCATGAAATAGATCTGGCTTATGCGGTCATGGATACTATCACTGCCAGACCTCAATTAGCTGGTCAGACCGTCGAACGCTTTAAATTTTGCAACTCCCTAGTTCCTTGACCAAACTTTATACAGTTGATTCTTTCCCCACCTACCTACTTAAATTGAAAAATGTGGGACTAGCTCAGTCCAACTTGGATGGTGCCAATCTGAGTGGTGTTGATTTGAGTGGGGCTAACCTGAGCGAAAATAGTTTGTGTGAGACTAATTTGACAAACGCTAAATTAATTGATGCTTTTTTCGATGGTTGTACTCGGATGCTGGGTTGCAACTTGACTGAAGCTGACTTTACTGGAGTCAACTTGGACGGAGTTTGGATGGAGAGAAACATTTACTACAACACAATTATGCCTAACAGCACTATTAAAACTGGAAAAGACTGATTTAGAGGATAAAGGATCGAGATATTTGAGATGCTAAATTACTGAGGATATGTTGGCTCGATCGAGGTTCATTTAGAATCGGATTGAGATATTTGCTTTGTGCCAGCACCGCCCTAAACTACAAGTGTATCCTTCGGATCGGCTTCGCCAACGGGCTGATAGCGAAAGTCCATTTCAATGGACTAAATAAAATCCGGCAGTCCTCTTCAGAGGACTTTGACTATTAGCCTCGATTTCAATCGAGGGCGGTGCTGGTGCGAAGCAAGTAAATCGCGAATGATGCGATCGAGTATTAACTAATACGACCTAATTCGATCGAATTGTACCGAAAGATTAAAAGTCATTAACAAACTATTTATCGGTACCGAGTCTCGGATATAGATGGTAAGTTGCGCTGCAACAAACTCTCTCCTCACACTCTCGGACATGACTTCCCACAAACGGATCGGCATCCTCACCAGCGGCGGTGATTGTGCTGGATTGAATGCCGCAATTCGGGCTGTCGTCCATCGGGCGATCGATACTTATAATTGGGAACCAATTGGGATTTTTCGTGCCACTCAGGGCTTGATGGAACGCCCGATCGGTGCGGTAAAATTGACGATACCATTGGTCGATCGATTGCTGGTGATGGGCGGTACTTATTTGGGTACTACCAATAAGGGGAATCCTTTTGCCTTCCCGATGGAAAATGGCGAATTACTCGATCGCTCGCCAGAAATTATTGAAGGCTATCATCAGCTAGGGCTAGATGCGATCGTCGGGATTGGTGGCGATGGTAGTCTGGCAATCTTACGAAAAATCTGCCAACAAGGTGGCATGAACTTTGTCGCGATCCCGAAGACGATCGATAATGATGTTGGCGTAACAGAACACTCGATCGGATTTGATACCGCCGTCAATATTGCGACAGAAGCTCTCGACAGATTACATTTCACCGCCGCCAGTCACTCGCGAGCGATGATTTTGGAAGTAATGGGACGCGATGCGGGACATATCGCCATTAGTGCCGGAATTGCTGGCGGTGCGGATGTAATTTTAATTCCCGAAATTCCTTACACGATCGCTAATTTGTGCGAGCGGATTCGGCTGCGTCAACTTGAGGGTAAGAATTATTCGCTGATTATCGTCTCTGAAGCGGTGAAAACCGAATGCGGTGAAATCGTCCAGGTAGATACCAATCGCTATGGTGGGATCGGTCACTATTTAGCTACCAAAATTGCGGCGGCAAGTGGAGCAGAAACGCGCGTCACGACACTCGGACACACCCAACGCGGGGGAATGCCTTCACCACTCGATCGACTGATTGCATCGGCGTTTGGGGTAGCTGCGGTAGATCTGATTGCTGAAGAGAAATTCGATCGGATGGTAGCATGGCAACGTCGCGAAGTGATTAGTGTCCCGATCGAGGAAGCAATCTCTCAATACTGTGCCGTCAATCCGCAAAGTACCCTTGTCAAAACCGCACGCGGTTTGGGGATATATTTAGGCGATTGAGCTGAGGCAAGTGGTGCGAACCTAGATCGCGCCACTTGTCGCCAAAACAGTTGCAAAAGAGATCGGCTGGTGAAGATTCGGGCGTTGCTGAGTGCAGGTATGATTCATTCACTTACGCAATCTCTGAAATTTAGAGTAGGGGCAATTCATACCCCAAATCAGCAATGCCAGATTCGCAAATGCACATTGGGGCAGTACTCTGCTGCTGTGTTTAAGAGAAAAGTTTACAGATTTTTATTGCCAATGTAGATAGATCCATTTGAATTGAATTGCCCGAACTATAGATTTTGCCAACGATCGTCCCTGAGACGATCGCTCCCACAATTATTCCCGCCAAAAAAACTCGGAATGGAAATCTAAATTCTTGTGCGATGACATGCTCTGGCTCATCTGGATATTCATCAAAGTTTGGGCTGAACATTAGGGCATTGAGATCGATACCTTTTAGGAGCATGACTATTTAAGTTGATTAATTTCGAGTGTTGTTAAAGGTCGAGCGTACTTACGATACATAGCCGAGCGAAATGTCGTAAACGTATAAAAAATGCCAGGTGTGAGTTAAAAATCTTATCAGCCACTTGGTTTACTACTAATTATAAGCCAAAATGTAATCTTTTGACAATGGGCTGAGTGAATGCAAATATTAAATAAATCCAAATCATTGATTTAGTAAAATCCAAATTTGGCACTGAAAGCTCGCTATACGTAATTTAAATATTACTAACTTAAGCAAAATGGCTGAGTAAAAATCTAGGTTTTGTATAGCAATTACCATTCAATCGCTCAATCAAATTAATTAGTTTAGTATCGATGAATACTCGTCGCGATCGAGCTACCAATCCGATCGGGGTTGGCAATGTAAGTGTAGTTATTAAATAGATTGGGGTTAGATCGAGATGTAGGTGGGTTGGTGGTTGGGGTGATTGGTGGGGTTGGTGGGGTTGGTGGTTGAGGATTTTCGGTGGGAATATCGACGGTGAGGTTGAGTTCTTGCGAGGGTTGGGATGTAGCAGTGATATTGAGATGACCAGGGGTCGCGGGTAAGTCGCTGATAGTAAGTTTGTATTTGCCTTGTTCTAAACCTTCGAGGTAATAAACGCCTGCATCGTTGGTAATCGAACTAATTTTCGTTCCATTTTTCATGGCAGTCGCTTCGACTCTACCACCGATTACAGGCTTACCAGCTTTGTCTTGAACTACGCCTGTATAGACGTAGGCAGGTACTAACGGAACTGAAATCTTTGTGATATTGCCAGCGGCTACATCTAAGCGCACAGCATCGATCGAGCTGCGATAATTGACTGGATGTCCTGCCGGATCGATATCTACACGATAACTGTCTGGTGGTAATTTAATCATGGCGAAGCTATCGGTTGCGCTGGCAATCCGCACGGATTTGAGTGATTTGCCATTGATTTTAAATAATAAAGGATCGTAGTAAGTGGCTTCCCCTGGATCTTGGCGACTGTTGCCATTTGTATCGTAAAAGGCGGTGAGTTCCACTTGTCCGAGTGCGCGTAACTCATCAATTGCCGTATTTGTGCCTTGAATTCCCGTACTAGTGAGTAGGGTAGTCGTCAGTTCGATCGCATAACTATCTCGTCCATTTTCAGATGCGCCGCGATAACTCCCACGCAAGCGCAAGCCAGGAATTACATTGAGGTCTAAGCCAGCCACTACCCCGCTACTCAAATTATTCAATCCGTAGCCGAGTTCGGATTGCCAGACGGAACGACCATCGGCAGTTTTGTCGATCGATCGATATCGCCAGACGAGGCTGGAAAAATAGGGGCTGCTAGTGGCGGTAGCTTGACTATTGGTTTGATAAGTAGCGACGATATCATTACCAGTATCGGAATTTCCGCCTAAGTTGTAGGCAAGTTGCGTGGTTGTGGCTGATTCATTGATTTGACTGCTCAGTTGCCACCGCTCTAGGCGTTGACTGGCACCGAGTTTGAGTCGCGCTTGGCTGTCGATCTCAGCATTGAGCGAGGTCGAGCTATTGCTCCCAGTCGCACTGTATTGTCCGCCGACACTCAAGCCGCGCTGACTATCAAAGTTACTAGTCGCCGTAAAAGTGGGACTGAGTTTCCAGTTGGCATTGGCGCGAGAGGAAAACTGGTCGGTATTGGCGGTGAGAAAGAAATCATTAGAAGGACGATAATCGAGCCGCCCCAAAATATCCCATTGTTTGCCCGTCGTGGCTGAAAAGGCAACCTGGAGCGGTGTATTATTCGGTTGCCAAAAGACCTCGGCTACACCTAATACTTCGCGATCGAACGCCGTCCCCACACCGACTGTCAGCGTCTCATTCAAACCGCGCCGATAGAGTACGCCACCCTGAACTGCATCAAAATCACCAAAATTTCCCGCTGCAATCCGATTGCCACCTGCGGACACCACCAATGCCGATCCACCTGTCGGTAGTTGTCCTGGTGTAGTAATAAATTGGGCGGGACGAATTTCGGGATTGGCGGTAAGTAGACCATTGGGATAGATCAGTACGCGATAATCTTGCCCGAAGATACTGTCGATTCCATTACCGACGATAATATTGTCAAAGCGATAAATCCCCGAACTATCGACGAGGATCTCTTGGAGTGGGGTAATTTGCGAACCGCGTACCAACTGTACTAGCGTCCCTGGGACAGCTTGCCCGACGATCGATCTAGCTACTCGCGAAGATTGTAAACGATCGTTGACGGAGAAATCCGCACCAAATAATTGCACTGATGGGGTAAAGCCCTCACGCCAAATACTCGTACCGCCCCAATAAGTACCAGTCGCGCTGCTCTGTCGCCGCCAGAAGGGGATCTGGGAACCGAAGACTAGATCCGATTGGGGGCGTTGGCGAATGATGACCCCATCGGTAATATTCCAATTTCCAGGTCGATCGAGTTGAGGTTGGTCTACCTTGATATACCAGTTGGCATCAAAGATGTTCCCAACGGCTTTTAATTCGCCTTGGGCGGTGCCACCAGAACTAGATTGGCCGGAAACGTTCGTGCGCTGCTGGATCGCCCCTAAGCCCCAACCGATCGGTCTAGCAACAGGTAAACCATCGACAACGATCGGCTGTTCTACGATACTCGTACCACCATCTCGATCGATCGTCGGTACTAATAAATCGATAGCGTATTTATTGATATCGAATTTGGCGGTCAGCCCTGGAATCGCGTTCAAATCTCTAATCGCGATCGTTCGACCCAATTGTCGATCTTTACCGATTTTATCTGGTGATAGTAGATATTTAAAGATCGGCGAACTAATTTCAATCTGTCCGGTTGGTAGCTCTTTGACCTTAAACTTTAATGCTTCGATAACTTCATCAAATGGTACCAACCACCCCTCAAAGTTAACCGCCTTTTCACCATCTTCTTTACCTACGACATTAATGCTGGGCAGGACATTTTTCCCGTTAATATTTAAACCGACAGGTAATGTTCGATCGCCTTCAGGAATGACGGCGGGTGTGATGGGTTTATTTTGAACGATCTCTTCTTTGGGTCGATCGGGTGTTGATTGGGCGGCGACGATCGGAGCTAGGAGGATAACTAGCTGACTGGCGAGAATGAGTGTTTGTGATAAAAATCGACAGTGTTTAAAAAAATGGTGAAATGACGATTCACCATTGCAAAATTCAGACATTATCTTAAAGTTGGCATTTGATATTATCTAGCAGTATTTATTTGTTTCAAAATGATTGGACATTGGTGGGCTGCGTTTGGAGATCTGAATCCCCCTAAATCCCCCTTGGGAAGGGGGACTTCCGGAGCGCATTTAGCCCCCCTTCCCAAGGGGGGTTGGGGGGATTCAGGGATTACGCGCTCACAAATTGTGTGTGGATGCTGGATTGATGGAATCCCCCTAAATCCCCCTTGGGAAAGGGGGCTTTCGGAGAAAGCGTGTCAAGACAGGGGAAAAAGATGGCGCGAATACCTTAACAAAAACGGTATTAGTTATTAGTCCCAATATTAAAAATTATGATATCAGAATGAGAATATCCACCGATGCTGCCAAATGACTAAAAATCCGAGTCAGAGATCGATATTATTGCTTAAATTCACTCTATGTTCGAGTGAAGATCGAGAATAAACTAAATCGCCCATCGACTAGACAACTATTTAGTAGGTACTGTCAAAGGTAGAGAGAAAGGCACTTTTTTTCCATCACTGTTACTAATTTCACCTATCAAATCATAGTTTCCAGGTGCTAATTTAGTTTCTGTGGGCATTTTGAGATCGATTGCCCGTTCTCTACCTGCTTGTAAAACTATCCCCTGAATTTTATAACTAGTAACCTCTACATTGCCCTGTTTCAATGACCAGGCAACTTCTGGATATGCCGATGCTTGACCTTCATTCTTGAGTAACAATCGCGGCTTCTGGGTTTCAGAATTCCAGTTTACACTTGCCCCACTTAATTTAGCCGTACCACTACCTTTCGAGATAAAAAAGATCGAACCAATTTGCGGTCTGATGATAGTAATGTATTTTGTTTTGGGATCGGTAACTTTCCGTTCGGTCAGATCTTGGGTAAATACTGATACTCGATATTCTCCATCCGGTTTACTCGGTGGAATCGTGATATTTATTCGCACATCTCTAGTTACTCCAGGTGCGACTACTACTTCTTTAGGCGAGAATTGGAGATAGGGATTGGCACTATTCGGATGAGTCGCAATTCTCTTGAATCCAGTCTCTCGATCGTAATCAAAATCCTCTGCATAAATTCGCGCACGTAAGGGCGTATTCCCTGAATTAGTTACAGAGAAACTTGCTCTAGCTTGGGCACCTTTAAGTTGGGCTATCGTTACTAATGGGGATACAGTAATTGATATAGATTGAGCGATCGCCTTAGCGGATAAAGCAAAAACAGTCAAACCACTAACGATCGATACGATCTTATATATTTTATTCATATATTGGAAATTATATTATTTTGATTTTATCTTATTGTAAATAATATAGTAATTACTAAGTTATTCAAAAACCATTTACTTTTTAGCTGATTGTCAAACAAGCACAGTCAAAACCATTTCTGGTATTCTGACTGTGCTTGATAGAGCTAATTAATTAGCCATCGAATTGAGTTCGATTAGGGAGTTAAAGTAGGAGTAACTACTACTGAGTAAGCACCTGCTTTTAATAATTTAGTGGCTGGCGCGTTGACTTCAGATGCAATAAAAGCATCATCTCCAGCAGCTTTGGTAACATCTCCAGCACTAACAGTAGCTGTAACAGGAGTTGTTGAGTTGTAAGCAGCTAAACCTGCATAAATACCATTACCACCACTGGTGAATCCAACTTTAGTAGTTGTACCAGTTTGAATAGTACCAGTACCTGTAAATGTAACGGTTGGAGCTACCGTGATAAGATTGAGAGTACTAGTGTCTGAATTACAAATAACGTTGATTTGACCTGGTGTTATAGTAGAGATAGATGTAACGGCACCAGTCGCATTAGTCAGTGAGCCATCAATTACCTTGGTAAAAGTACAAGATGGAGCTACACTACCACCAAAGCTAACAGTCTGAGCTTGAGCGGAACCAGCGAAAGTAGAAAGTACACCAGCAACAGCCGCGATAGTTAGAAACTTTTTCATGATGAGACTATTTCCTGTATGGATAATGTGTGAAAAAATCTAGAGTTATGAATGCAGATTTAACGACAGATCGATTACTAAGGAACGATCGTGGCATCAACTACAACAAGGTAGTCATTAGCCGTTTTCAAGAGCTTTCCTAATGGCGCATCAACTCGCACCTGAATTCGACCAATATCACCACTAGCGTTAGTAACAGTAGGTAAACTAACTACGATCGGATTTATTGATGGAACTGTAGCAGGCAGATTGGCTGTGCCAAATACGCCACCACCACCATTAAATCTAATCTTGGCAGTACCGTTATAAACTTTAGTGCTGCCACTATTAATTGCTAGGGTAAGAACACCAGTCGCAGTGTTGCATTTGACTTGAACGATACCTCGATCGCCACCAGTAGCCACCAACGCAATAGCGGGGAAATTGCTAAGTTCTTCACTTAGACTTCCATCAGTAACGCTATCGATCGTGCAAGAAGCAGCAACCGAACCAGAGAAGTTAACAGGAGTAGGCGCAGCTTGAGCCACGTTCCCGTAACAAATCGTTGTTAAACCCACAACAGCAGACAAAGTTAATAATTTTGCTGGACGCATATATTTGTTGCTCTCGTTCGGGTGAAACTCCCCATCGACAAGCGATAAGAGTCATTTTGCAACCAAGCCTCACAGCTATAGTCGCAGGAATTTTCGTAACTACGAGAGTTACTACTAGCACCGAACTAGATGGCAATGCCTGGGAACTAGTTAAATACAGCAGTTAAGACCAACTTGTAGTCCCTTGCTGCCTTCAACAACTTGCCGCTCGGTGCCACGATCGCCACTCGGATGCTACCATTACCTGACTGAATGCCTTGGGAGCTAATCGGTACAGAAATCGTACTCGTCGCGGGATTGGTAGTCGCACCTGCTAGCACCCCAGACTGACTCACAAACTGCATCTTCGCCCCACCGTTGTAAACGACGGATGGATTCAGCGTCAGTAGCAAATTGCCAGAAGCATTGCCCCGACAACTGACAGCGATCGAAGCTAAACCCCTCAAACCCGTTGCCGGATTGGAATTAGGTAATAGTTCCTCAGCGATGAACCGATCGATTTGACAGGTGTTGTCATTGCCATTTTGGGCGATTAACCCAAACTGTTCGGATCGAGCGATATTTTCTTGACTCATCCACAACCAACTAGCAACAGCAACAAATTGGATAAATTGCGACCGATACATAGCTGAGTGTGGGCGATGAAGCCAGAAAGAAGTTTTGTAACAATGCAACAAACCTATAGAGTTGTTACTCAAGGTGAGTTATTGATACAATAGAAATTCAATGTTTTTGAGATCGTGTGTCAGCGAGAGAATTGGCAACCATCGGAGTGCGAGACCGCCCTTCGATCGAAACCGCTTTTGTCGATCGCTGCCTCACCTTTGCTCCAAACAGGCTGAATACCTCTTGTATAGCTAGGTTGGACTCAGATCGACAACTGACATCCAACATAATACTTCTACGATCGAGAAAATGTCAGTACTGAAAAGTACTCTATGTAGCAAATTTCAGTATTTATTAAAGATTTGGCGGAGATTTCTGCCTTCTTCTCAGTACTTTGTATGAGCTTTGCAGTAGCTTTCGTTACAAAAGGTTTGTGTTTTCCTATTTAGATTGGCAAAATCTCGGCATTGCCGCCGATCGATTGCTAGCAGATAATAAATCGGGCGATCCCCTCAGTATCGGGAGATCGAGTGCATAATCGATGGCAATCTATCCGTAGCACTCTAAGAGTATAGTACTTAAAAGTACTTTTGAGATGCAGAATTTTCAATTTGACTTACTCGATGTTGCTGAATCTGAGGTAGTTAGATCGATCCTACACTGTCTTAATTAAGTAGCTCGAACATCAAGGTGAAACTCGCCCAAGCATTTATCATTCTCGATCGGATTTCGATCGAGCAACGCGGTCGTAGACTAGATCCGATCGAAATAGAAATTTTGACTGTAGCCTGGGAAAACCAGCCATATCAGAGTATTCAAGCATACCAAGAGCAAACAGTCAAAAATCGAGCAGCACAACTGTGGCAAGATCTATCGCAACTGCTCGATCTCAGAGTTAGCAAACAAAATGTCCGTCAGATCCTCACCGCGCTAGATGCCGAGTCACTACTTGGGACGATCTCGCTAGCAGTCGAAACTGTTGGCAAGTCGCGATTCTTTGGGAGAACTGCCGAACTGTACCAGATCCAATCGACGATCGAACTAGGCACCCATCAATTTATCTGGTTGTATGGAATGAAAAGCATCGGTAAAACGGCGATCGTTCGACACTTTATCGCCCAATTTTTAGAAAATTTAGTCCCAAAATTCGATCGAGTGGTCTGGATTTCGGTTGACAAAACTTCCTCATTGACCGATATTTTAGTAAGTGTTCTTCGATCGTTAGATAGTAGAGCGGCTAAAACATTGTCAGATTTGCATACAATGTTTGAAAAAATATTGCTGATTTTACAGAATCAGCGATGTTTATTAGTATTAGATAACGCCGATTCGCTCTTGGAAGCTAACGACCTAAATGAGTCAAAAGATCGCCCAGCAAATCTCAACTTTCTAGAGCTATTCGATCGGGCAAAACATCAGAGCTGTTGCATTGCGATCGTCGATCGATCGCCACCACAGATCGAGTCTGGGAGCAGTATTAGAGCGATCGAAATTGCTGGACTCGATCGCCGATCTAGCCAAAGACTGCTCGAACATAGCGAACTCGTCGGTACGTCTACAGACTGGGATCTCCTGGTGAGTAAATATCGCGGCAATCCCCAGGCACTCAAGCTGATTGCCAATACGATTAGAGATATATTCGATCGCGATATTAGTAAATTTTTAGCTGCCAATATTTTGGTGTATTCTCGAATTGAGAGCATATTGTCAGAGCAACTAAATCATTTATTGCAGTCAGAGATTGCCTTTTTAGCATATTTATCTCGTCAACAAGAGCCGCGATCGCTCGATCGGATCGTCACGGATCTGGGATCGTCGATCGTCGAGACAGATATTATTAGGACTTTAGATAAATTAGTATGTCGATATTTAATCGATGCTAAAGATGGTGAATTCTCTGTACCAGAATCGATCGGCGAGTATGTGAAGATGCGGTATCCAGAAATTAGTTCGAGCTGGTAAATCGTAACAGCTTTAGCTCATTTCCAGTTTGCCCAATTGAATTAAGCTTTCTAGATCTTCAATACTGTTGCGATCGTAAGTCTTAATTATATCTCTGACTCGAGCTAAATCTGATTCGTCAGCCTGTCCTAGCATCCGACTGATATCACTAATGTCAGTCGTTCTACTGGCTGCTAGTTTCATCAAAATTAGGTAGGGTAGATCGATGACTGGCTGACCGTCTGGGCTAAATTTAGGTTGCGAGAGAGCTAGTTCGACCCAAGGTCGATCGCTGGTGAGGATATCTAGGACTGTTTTGTCTGGCAATTCCCAAGATGTACCGCCAATGCTGAGTTCGCCGATTTGTGTAGCTTTGGTGGCGAGGTCGGTGTAGAGTTGGGTCGATCGATCGGTATGAATGAGGATATCGAGATCTAGGGTAAATCTTTCTGGCATGTAGAGTCGAGTTGCCACGCCACCAACAATAACGTAAGGTACGGTAATTAGCTTGCTTAAATTAGTCACTGGATGAGTCCAAGTTCGAGTCTTTAGGAATGCAACGGTACTGCCAGCACCTGGGGAAATCCGGCGACGGGTTATTTCGATAAATTTTTTTCTCATTTCAACATTCATCGATTGTCATCCCATTAACGTCATAAATGCTGGAGAGCCGTAAATCTCTAATTAGCAGGATCTATAATAGTTATAAATGCAATCAAGTGTAAAGTGACGATTCAGGCAGAGACGTTAGAGTTATTAGAGTGGTCGCGATTGTGTCAGCAGGTAGCGACATTTGCAGCCACGAAGTTGGGTACGATCGCCGCGAGAAATTTGGTAATTCCCCAAAGTCCGAGTGTCAGTCTGAATCTCCTCGCTCAAACCAAAGAGGTGTATGACTTAGAAACTCGCTTGACAGGTGGATTGTCGCTAGATGGGATCGAAGATTTTGGCGATGCTCTCGAACGCGCCGCCGTCCAGGGAATGCTGTCGGGGAAGGAGTTACACGAGATCGCGACAACTCTAGCAGGAATGCGGAAGTTACGCCGCACGATCGACAGTGAAGAGAATATCCCCGTGCTTCAGGGATTAGTCGCAGACGTGCGGACGTATCCAGAGTTAGAGCAAGATATTTATCACTGTATCGACGATCGTGGCGACGTCACCGATCGATCGAGTGAGAAATTAGCCCAAGTCCGCGTGCAGCTCAAAGGCTTGCGCGATCGCATTTACAAGTTTCTCAATAGCCTGATTCAGCGTCAATCTAATGCCATTCAACAGCCACTAATCACCCAACGGGGCGATCGATTTGTCATCCCCGTTAAAGCGTCTCATAAAGATGCCATTCCTGGTGTAGTTCATGATAGCTCTGGCAGCGGCTCGACTCTATATGTCGAACCCCAGCAAATTATCAATCTCGGCAATCAACTCCGCCAACTCCAACGCCAAGAACAGCGGGAGATCGAAGCCGTACTGATGGCTCTAACTGCCAAAGTCACTGAAGTCGTCGAAGATCTCGAACATTTGCTCGTAGTCGCCACCACGATCGATCTCGCTACAGCCAAAGCGAGATACAGCCTGTGGTTGGAAGCTAATCCGCCTAGATTTGTCGATCGCGCCGCCAGCGAATATATCACCCTGCGCCAACTCCGCCACCCCTTACTGATCTGGAAACACCGTCACGAAGAAGGCTCTCCCGTCGTGCCGATCGACTTATCGATCCGTCCAGACATCCGTGTAGTCACCATTACAGGACCCAACACGGGCGGTAAAACCGTTACCCTCAAAACCCTCGCGATCGTCGCCTTAATGGCCAAGGTGGGGCTATTTATCCCCGCCCGCGAGCCAGTCGAGATCCCTTGGTTCGACCTCATTCTCGCCGACATCGGCGACGAACAATCTCTGCAACAAAGTCTCTCTACTTTTTCGGGACATATTCGCCGGATCGGGCGGATTCTGGATGCGATTGGGGAAGAGGGCGGGGAGCGGGGAGCGGGGAGCACTTCGACTACGCTCAGTGTAAGCGGGGGAGACGAGGAGATGGGGAGCGTGAGGGACGACGAGGAGACTATCGATCTCCAAGTTAGCCACTCTCCCATCCACCCATCCACCCCTTCTTCCCTGATTCTCCTCGATGAAGTCGGAGCCGGAACCGATCCCGCTGAGGGGAGTGCGCTGGCGATCGCCTTGTTGCAATATTTAGCCGATCGAGCGATGCTGACGATCGCGAGTACGCACTATGGCGAGTTAAAAGCTCTCAAATATCAAGACAGTCGCTTTGAAAATGCCTCTGTCGAATTTGATGATGTCAATCTCGCGCCAACTTATCGCTTATTATGGGGTATCCCCGGTCGATCGAACGCACTGTCGATCGCCCAAAGATTGGGCTTGAATCCCGAAGTAATTGAGAATGCCAAATCTCAGGTAATTTTGGGCGCGACGCAAGAAGTAAACGAAGTGATTGCTGGACTCGAAGCACAACGGCGCACTCAAGAAACCAAAGCCAGTGAAGCAGCTAATGTCTTAAAACAAGCCGAAGCATTCTATCTTGAAGTTTCCCAAAAAGCCGCGCAATTGCAAGCACGAGAACAAGAACTCAAGGTAAATCAAGAACGCGCCGTTCAAGCCGCCATTGCCGAAGCCAAAGGCGAAATCGCCCAAGTAATTCGCCAACTCCAACAAGGCCCCCAAACTGCCCAGGCTGCCCAGCAAGCCACCTCAGAACTCGATGGCGTCTCCAGCCGTCGCCTGCCAGCCAAATCGACCCCCAAGCCGCCTGTAGGCTTTAATCCCAAGGTTGGCGATCGCATCCGCATCCCCAAAATCGGGCAAAAAGCCGAAGTCCTGAGCGAAGTAGACGATAACGGCAATCTCAATGTCAAATTCGGCATCATGAAAATGAATGTCGCTCTAGCTGACATCGAATCTTTGACGGGTGAAAAAGCCACCCCACCACCAAAAAAATCTGGAGCTAAAGTTCCCGGTACGGCGGCTCCCGCCGCCCCACCAGTGGCAATTCGCACATCGACAAATACAGTAGATGTGCGCGGACAAAGAGTGATGAATGCCGAGACTGAAATCGAACGCGCGATCGGTCGAGCGTATCAATCGGGTATTATGTGGGTGATTCACGGTAAAGGTACGGGCAAACTCCGCGAAGGAGTCCATGAATTCTTATCTCATCATCCGCAAGTCTTGCGTTTTGAATTAGCAGGCGAAAAAGATGGCGGCGGCGGTGTCACGATCGCTTATCTTAAGTAACCAGAATTGTGCGCTAAAAGTAGAGGAGGAAAATCGATGGTTGCTTTTATACCCACTGTCGCACCACAACTCGTAGGCGAACGCCGAGTGGTTTTTAAAAATATTACCTGGCAAGGTTATCAACAACTGCTAGGTATTTTGGGCGAACGACGCTCTGCTAAGCTGACATTCGATCGGGGAATTCTAGAAATTACGATGCCATTAGAAGAGCATGAATTTTCCGGTCGTTTAATCGAACGAATGATTCTCATTTTAGTAGTAGAACTGGGATTAAAAGTTAAGACAATGGGTTCGACAACACTCGATCGATCGGATTTAGATCGCGGTGCTGAGCCAGATAACGCTTACTACATTCAAAATCAATCTCTTGTCGCTGGGCGTAAAGTAGATCTAGCCACCGATCCGCCGCCCGACTTAGTTGTGGAAGTCGATATCACCCATACCGATATTAATAAGCCAACTCTCTATGCAGCAATAGGAGTACCAGAATTTTGGCGATATAACGGGCAGGAATGGCGAATATATCAACTTCAAGGCGATCGATATTTAGAACTATCTTATAGCCCAACTTTCCCGATGGTATCGAAAGAAAAGCTCTATGAATTCTTAGAAGTTGCTCAAACAGACGAAGTAGCGGCTGAGGTCGATTTACGTCAATGGGTAAGGATCGATCGAACCTAAATCTTAAATTTATATCATCGATTTGCTCAGTTTCCAAAACGCCCTGAACTATAAGTTCGGGCTAAGAGCAAAAGTTCGTTAAAACAAACTGATTAATTTGGTAGGGTGGGCAAATTGTAGGGTGTGTTATCCCGGAGAGTAACGCACCAAAGATAATATCTTTAATCCAGTCTATTATTTAATTAAGAATACATCTACCAAGACTCGATCGACATTTTCAATTAATTGCAAACCCAAGCTGCCCAGTTTTCTTTTAATTAATTGTTTTTCTAATGTTACAATCCGACTAACTCGTACTTTAGATTTAGATTTTAATCCCGTTTGTGCGAACTCTGGATGCTCTGGATCGATGATTAGTTCGTCTCTACTCACTCGCTCCAGATTTTGAGAGGAAATAAAGCAGAGAGTAATGTCTTCCCCTTCTGGCTGCACGTATAGAACGATTGCTGGGCGGAGTTTTGTTTGGCTTAGATCTGTAAATGGAAAAGGAACCAATACCACATCGCCTTTGGCTAAATTCATGATACTGGTTCCCCATCTTCTATCGTATATAGATCGGGTTCGTTCTCCAGAAAATCAAAAGATCCACCCATCTGTGCTAGATTGGCAATCTCTCGAACTGAAGGATAGTTCAGATTTTCTGTCGCTTTTTCTTCACCAGATAGTTGCGTCGTCACCGCAGAATCAAAAAATAATCGCTGCGTGAGTAAATTCTGCTCTGCTTGGGGCAAGGATTCAATTAACTCAATTATCGAATTTACCAGTTGAGTATTTGTTGCCATAAATTATTTTTTTCAGAGTGTTGTACCGAAAAATCCGTGTTAAAATCTGGACAAGGCATTTTCATGACAAACTCCCCCTCAGTCATGGCCAAGGAGGTGAGTTTTATGTATTTTGATATTACAGGACACGTTTTCCTATTTCTAGGCTACGCGTTCTTGGTTCTCGCATACTTCCACGGTATGTAGAGCCATAAACAATCTATATTTTTCTTACTTAAGCCGTATTCTGGCAGGAATGCGGTTTTTTGTGAAATCCTAAATCTCTTTGTGATTTCACAAACTTATATTGTCAACAGGTGTTTACAACTTATATTGACAATAGTATCAGAGAAATAATAGATAGTCGAGCATGACTATATTATTTAATTAATATATATTTACCATCGAACAAACACTTTCAAGAGTAGAGCAAATTAAATCGAGCTTTAAAAGCCTTATTTAGTGACACTTTCCTGTTATGGCTCTCTAAATAACCCCATCTCACCCAGACTAAATCATTAAATACTCGATATTTATAATCTTTGATATAATTATTGAGAATCTAATATAACTTACGCAATGGAAGGCGCGGACTTTCTCAAACTAGAGGAACTGATTTTACTAGCGATTGCGGGTAAGTCGGAAATTTATGGACTAGAAATAGCTACCAGCATCGCCAAAGCTAGCGAAGACAAGGTTCAACTAAACTATGGATCTCTCTACCCATATTTAAACCGCTTAGAGAAAAAGGGCTATATTACCTCCCGTTGGGAAGAGGAGAACGAGCGTAAAGGAGCGCGCCGGAAATATTATCAAACTACCGATAAGGGAACGCATAGCCTAGACGAAGCCATACTCATCCGTCAGCGATTGCGGCAACCAAACGATGTACCTGTGGCAATCGCTAGCCAGATTCAGTCAGAAAGAGATGTAGATAAATTGCTCAAAATCTTGCAGCATCCTGAAGAAAAAGAGAGAATTTGGGCAATATATGAGTTACAAAGTGCAATTGAAGTCAATCCAGAGCTTCATTGGGAAATTATGCAAGCTCTAGCTACTTTTATTCGTACTAATTCTCCTGAAGATAAGCAGGGCGAGATCGAGTCTGACATACAGGAGGCTTTAAATGTTATTGGTAACCGAAATATAGATCGAGATATTCCCTTGAGCTTGATAGATCTAGCTCAAACTAACCTTATACGAGCCAACCTCAAAAGAGCTAACCTCCAAGGAGCCAACCTTGAAGGAGCAGATCTCGAAGGAGCCAACCTCCAAGGAGCCAACCTTAAAAAAGCTAACCTCAAAAGAGCTAACCTCCAAGGAGCCAACCTTATGATAGCCAACCTTGAAGGAATCAACCTTGTAAGAGCCAACCTCGAAGGAGCTATCCTCATAAGAGCAAACCTCGAAGGAGCAAACCTTGAAGGAGCAAACCTCGAAGGAGCTATCCTTTTACTAGCAAACTTCAAAGGAGCCTATCTCTCAAAAGCCAACCTCCAAGCCTGCCATGGACACGCTAACTTTGCAGGAGCATACCTCTCAAAAGCCAACTTTGAAGGAGCAGATCTCGAAGGAGCAAATCTCGAAGGAGCAAACCTCCAAAGAGCCAACTTCTATGAAGTTAGAAATCTAACGATTGAGCAATTACATTCTGCTAACAACTGGCAACAGACGTTGAACATACCCAATGATATAGACCAAATACCTTTTTAACTGCACAATTTTTGGGGTGTCGATCGCCAATTCGATCTCATCCCTAGATTGGTATAGTAAAGAAGACGATCTCCCCTCGACACTATTAGTATTCGCTGATGACTGCTACTGCCAACCCGACGATTAATGCTTTGTGCGAACCTACTTCAGCAGCTTGGCTCGAACAGGCTCTAGGTAATATCGATACCATCTTGCTCGATCATTCGCATTGCGAGCGCAAAGCAGCCAGCACCGCCGTCAACATGATGTTCCGGTATCCATCCAATCATAAACTCGTTCGGCAGCTCACCGCGATCGCGCAAGAAGAATTGGAGCATTTCGAGCAAGTCAATCAAATTCTCGAACGGCGAGGTATTCCGCTAGCTCCCCTCAATGCACCGCCTTATGGCAAAGGCTTAATGAGTCAAATTCGCCACCAAGAACCACACCGATTGCTAGATTCATTACTAATCTCTGGCTTGATCGAAGCGCGCTCTCACGAACGATTGGGATTGCTCGGTACACATCTCCCCGATCCAAAATTAGCTGCATTTTACCGCAGCCTGATGGCATCGGAAGCGCGTCATTTTGG
This sequence comes from Chamaesiphon minutus PCC 6605, assembly GCF_000317145.1. Classification (GTDB taxonomy): domain Bacteria; phylum Cyanobacteriota; class Cyanobacteriia; order Cyanobacteriales; family Chamaesiphonaceae; genus Chamaesiphon; species Chamaesiphon minutus. The sequence goes on from NC_019697.1 coordinate 681,461, forward strand.
GATTTATTGGTTATTAGCAGATACTTATTTCGATCGCGAAATCGTCCAATCCCGTCTTGCCGAACTTGCCATCTTTGAAAGTCAGTTACTTTCTACTCTCTATCACGAACCAAGAATTCATAGTTAATTTAGGGGATAGGGGATAGTTAATTTAGTGAATAGTGGATAGTGAATAGTGAATAGTAGATCGAGGATCGATCGATATCAAAATTACATTATTAGAGACTGGCAATCGGACGATCGCATTGCGGCGGCAGAAGTTATTAAAAATGCGTTAGCGGAATATGGATTGGGTTGGGAGCCAGATGGCGCAGATCGGGATGTCATAGATGTAGAAAAATATTATCTGGATCGCGGTGGAGAATTTTGGGTAATTGAAGACAACGGCATTATTATCGGGACGAGTGCTTATTATCCCTGTCTTTTTCAATCTTCTGAGCCAGAAAACCTGGGCGAGCAGGCGGTAGAAATTAGAAAAATGTATCTACATTCCAAAGTCAGAGGACAGGGTTTAGGCAAGTATTTGTTATGCAAATTAGAACGAACGATATTCGATCGCGGATATCGAGAGATTCGGATCGAAACGGCAAGTGTTTTAACCGCAGCAGTCAAATTATACGAATCGAATGGCTATGTGCCAGTTACGGATGTAGAGACATCTCGATGCGATCGAGCCTATGTAAAATTTATCGATAAATAATATCAAATCTGGTTGATAAAACCGATCGATCTTGCCCCCACATCCAGTCTAGGCTGTCGATTTTACGATCCTGGTGCGAGCTAGTAGTCTACGGCATATTTGGCGGGGAGCGGGGAGTTGGCAAAAAATAGTAGCTTCATTTCTGCCGTCTCGTCCTAGATATCTCCTCACAAGAGAGCCTATAGGTTTCGACGATCGATTACCGAGCTAATTACTTCTTTTTTATAACTGCAACCGCTCGATCTTCGCGTGATTTAGCTAATAAGCCATGTTTGGGTGCAAATATCATCGCAATGATAAATAATAAGGTTTGCAAAACGACGATGCAGCCGCCTGTCGAGCCGTCGATATGGTAACTAATATACGTTCCCATCACGCTCGAAAATATGCCCGATGCCATCGCAATTAACATCATCATATCGAACCTGTCGGTCAATAGATATGCCGTCGCTCCAGGCGTTACTAACATCGCTACGACGAGAATAATCCCTACAGTTTGCAGTGCCGCGACGGCGGTGAGGGAAAGTAAAGATAATAAAACGTAGTAAAGGAAAGTGGTATTTAAGCCGATCGATCGAGCGTGAGTAGAATCGAAGCAAAATAGCATCAAGTCTTTGCGCAAAATTGCCAGTACTACTAAAGTAATGCCACTAATAATTACGGTCTGGACGATATCAGCATCGGCAATTCCCAAGACATTTCCAAAGAGAATATGCGTCAGATCGATCGAGCTGCGCACTTTAGAAATTAAGACTAAACCTAATGCAAAAAATCCGGTAAATACTAACCCAATGACCGTATCTTCTTTAATTCTAGTTTGAGCTTTAATAAACCCGATCGCAATGACCGAGCCGACGCCAAATACAAACGCACCAATGGCTAGGGGGATGTTGAGCATATAGGCAACAGCCACCCCTGGTAACACCGCATGAGAGACAGCATCGCCCATTAGCGACCATCCTTTGAGGGTCATATAACAAGAAAGTGCCGCACACACCATTCCGACTAAGGCACTGACAAAAATTGCCTTCACCATAAACTCATATTGCAATGGTGCGGCAAACCAGCTAATTAAATCCATTATTCTAGCTCCCGATTTGTGCTATTTAACTGGCTGGTAAGGTTCGATAAATCTCCAAGTGAATTATCGAAGGCACGGGCAATATTTTCTGGAGTAAATACATCTGAGGTATTACCATATGCCAGAATACTGCGATTGATGAGAACCACTCGATCGCAAAATGTTTTAATTGAGGCTAAATCGTGAGTTGAAATTAGAATTGTATGTCCGCGTTCTCGCAATTGGAGGAGTAAGTCAATTAACATTTTTTCGGTCTTGACATCTACACCTGCAAATGGTTCGTCTAATAATAAAACTTGGGCTTGCTGCGCTAGTGCCCTAGCAAAAAATGTCCGTTTCTTTTGCCCGCCAGATAATTCGCCAATTTGTCGATCGCGTAAAGCCCACATCTGCACGCGTTCTAAGCTTTCTCTAACTGCTTGCTTATCTCTAGATCCAGGAATTCGCAAGATATTCATATATCCATATCGCCCCATCATCACTACGTCGGCAACGCTAACGGGGAAGTTCCAGTCTACTTCTTCGGACTGGGGTACGTAGGCGACGAGATTATTTTTCTGCGCTTTATGAATCGGTAACCCGTTAACTAAAATTCTACCAGTAGCGGGTTTGACAAACCCCATAATTGCTTTAAATAGAGTCGATTTTCCCGCTCCATTCATCCCCACTAGCCCACAAATCGAACCGCTCTGAAGTTGCAGCGATGCACTATGAAGGGCGACTTTACCGTGATAAGCAACAGTTACATTTTTGATGTCAATTCCAATTGCGTTCATTTGATTGTCATTCCCTTTATCAGCATATTAATGTTGTATTCCAATAGTTTTAAATAAGTTGGCGCGGGGCCATTCGGTGGGGAGAGCGAATCGACATAAAATACACCGCCAAATTTTGCACCTGTTTCTTTGGCTACCTGTCGCTGCGCGCGATTATCGACGGTGCTTTCACAAAATACGGTGGGAATCTGTTTGGCTCTGACGGTATCGATGACTCGTTCGACTTGTTTGGGTGTGGCTTGTTGTTCGGCGTTAACTGGCCAGATGTAGACTTCAGTGAGTCCATAGTCGCGGGCAATGTAGGTAAATGCACCTTCGCAACTAACTAGGTAACGTTTGTCAGCCGGAATCTTGGCAACGGCTTGTTTGAGTTTGGTATCGAGTGCCCGAATTTGTTGGCTGTAAGTTGCGGCGTTGGTGTCGTAGGTTTTGGCGTTAGCCGGATCGATTTTGCTCAAAGCTTTACGGATGTTCTCGACGTAAATCAGGGCGTTTTTGGGAGACATCCAGGCGTGAGGGTTGGGTTTACCTTTGGAGGCATCGCTGGCAATCGAGACTGGTTCGACTCCCTCGCTCAGGGTAGTCTGGGGTACTTTGGGCAAACTGTTGTAAAATCTGGCCGCCCATCGTTCTAAATTGAGGCCGTTATCCAAGATTGCGGTTGCGTTTTGTCCTCTGGCTAGGTCGCTGGGGGTGGGTTCGTAACCGTGGATTTCAGCACCGGGTTTGACGATCGATTCTACGTTTACTTTATCGCCTGCAACGTTGCGTGCCATGTCGGCGATGACGGTAAAGGTTGTTAAAACTACTTTACGATCGGTTGGTGTGGTGCGGTTGGCTGGTGAGGTGCAGCCGCTGAGCCAGAGCGTCAGTAATAATGCCAGTCCGGCGATTGTCTGTTGTTTGGGGACGGCTATGTTGAGAGGCTGCCGCGATCGATGGGTGTCGGCTGTGGGTTTATTCCAGGCGTAGTTTAGTCCGAGTTTACGACCCATGACAACGTTTCATAATTATCTCATATTTCTAAAGTTAACATAATGCTAAGAAAAATGAAATGATTATGACAGAGATCGCGGCTCGTAACTAAGCTATGTCAGTCAACTTCCCGCTCACCGCTGCGTTATTCCACAATGTGATTCAGCAACGCCAGTGGCGTTGCTGGATTGAAGTATGAAACCATCGGTAGGGGTAATTCATGAAGCGATCGAATCCGCAATTCTCAATTCTCAATTAACTAACCCAAGTTGCTAGTTACTAGAGAGCCAACGACTAGAAGTCGTGGCTAATGCTGCAAAGTCCGCCTACGCGGACTGAATTATTAGTCCGCGTAGGCGCAATACGGTTCGGTTAATAATTCAGTCCGCGTAGGCGGACTTTGCATCACAAGCGGCGGTTTTAACCGCTGTGAGTTTAGGTAGCAACTTGAGTTAACTACATACCGCTCCTTGCATATCTACTGGCAGCGGTTGAGCTTGGGCTTGAATGTTATGGGTTGCCCAGGCGTCGGTCATGGCTGTGGCTACTGCATCGGCTCGTTCTGCGGTCGTCAGGGCTAGTAATGTGGGGCCAGCACCACTAATGACCATGCCATAGCCGCCAGCGGCAACTACCGCGCGCTCCACGTCGGTGTAGCCAGGAATTAGCTGTTGACGGTAGGGTTGGTGGAGGCGATCGGCAAGTGCGGCACTGAGCCATTCGGGATTTCCGGTTTCTAGACCTCGCACCATCAAGCCCAGGTGGGCGGTATTAAAGATCGCGTCGGCGCGGCTGTAGTCAGTGGGTAGGACGCTTCTGGCTTCTGCTGTCGATAGTTCAAAATCGGGTATCGCTACTACAGGTACAACGCTATCGTGCCAAGGTATATCGGCGATCGCCCAACCGCTTGCTGCTGTGGCGGCTAATCGGCATCCGCCGATTAGTGCTGGTACTACATTATCAGGATGTCCTTCCATCTCGATCGCAAGCTGCATGATGTCGGCAAGCGAGAGCGGGTTTCCGGCTAAAGCATTGGCTCCGAGCAAGCCACCGACGATCGCGGTTGCCGAACTGCCCAATCCTCTGGCCAGGGGTACGCCTAGTTTGATTTCAAGCTGGATGACTGGGGGCGATCGATCTATTCTACTGTAGAGCTTGACAAAGGCTTGATAGGCGAGGTTGCTGGCATCGGTGTTAACTCTAGCGGCTTCCAATCCCCGGACGGCGATGACTAGACTCTCGGTGTCGATCGGTGTAAAGGCAAACTCGTTATACAGGCTTAAGGCGGCACCGATACAGTCAAATCCCGCCCCTAGGTTAGCGGTGGTAGCTGGAACGCGAACTGTGGCTGTAGTCATCATATGAGTAAATCGGGGAAGAAGTATGAATAGAGATTTTAGGGCTGTTGCAAACTATACCTAAAGATGACCGCTAAGTAGCGAGATGGTCTGCTATTTAACATTAATTATAAATAAGCCGGGATATGGTAAGAGATGTAAATGAATGTCACAGAATGCAAAGTATTTTGACTGGGAGATCGCACTAATGTTGCGACAATCGAATTAGATGCTACTGTATAGTTAGTCACAAATAAGGTGAGGTAGTTAAATTATCTACACGAGATAATCATTTACAAAAGCTGACGCCGAACTCTTAGGCAGTGTAATCGATCTAGTCAGCATGGTGAGTAAAATTCGCTACAGAGGAAACCGAAATTTCCACGATTTTTCTGCCGTTCTCAACATTAACTACAACATCATATCCAGTGGGAGATGCTTATGAAGCTTGTGCTCCAGAGTAAGAACATCGAAATTACCGATGCGATCCGCGACTATGTAAATCAAAAAATCGAAAAGGCTGTCAGTCATTTCGAGCAAATTACCACCGAAATAGATATCAATCTATCAGTTGCTAAAAACCCCCGAATTGCGGCAGCACAGGTAGCTGAAGTGACAATTTATGTCAATGGAGCAGTCATCCGCGCTGAAGAAGCTAGCGAACATTTATATGCAAGTATAGACCTAGTTGCCGATAAGATTTCTCGAAAGTTACGTAAGTATAAAGAACGTAATTTTACCAAAAAAGATCGCACAGAGGGATTGAAAGATATTGGTGAAGAGTTAGATTTAGAATTATTAGATTATAATCTTACCGACAATCGATCGGCGACATTACCAGCAGAAGTAGTGCGGACAAAATATTTTGCGCTATCGGCACTGACGATCGAAGAAGCAATGGCTCAATTGCAACTAGTAGATCATGATTTTTATGTATATCGGAGCGTCGAAACTGGCGAAGTTAATGTCGTTTATCGCCGAAATCATGGCGGTTTTGGTGTAATTCAACCACGCCCTGGTAGTAATGAAAAAAATGGATACGATCGCCCGGGTCGAATAGGGAATGCTAAAGAAGCAGTTTAATTGCATTGGAGTGCGCGCATCGCTGGCATCTGGCAATTGAAAGTAAGTCTTTAGGGATCGGTATATCGATCGGATTGAAGAGTAAAAGTCGGTAAATTGAGGATCTAAACTCAGCTATTTAACATTTCAGGAGGATCGTCGATCGATTCTCCTGAATTTTGCGTAGGTAGACATCGAGCTGGGTGGGCTAAAATAAACATAATAAATTGGGAAATTGTCCCTCGTTGCTAAATCCCTAACCCCCAGTCCCTTAAATGTCTTCTCAGCCTCCCAAAAAGACAATCCTGGCTCAACTTACTCAAGCCGTTGCGCGGACTAAAGTTAACTTTACCCGATTGGCTCTCAAGCCAAATGCCAGAGTTCCCAAACTGCTAGTCCAAGATGCAGACGCCCCGCAACCAGACATTTTTCCGTTATTAGGCGAAAAGTATGTATTGGGACGTAGCTCGCAATCTTGCGATATTGTCGTGCGTAATGAAGTTGTCAGCCAAGTTCACTTGTCATTGAGTCGAGATCGCAAAAAAGGTACGACCTTTTTACTTAAAGATGAAGGTTCGACTAATGGGATTTATCGGGGCAAAAAACGGGTCGATCGGATTACGCTTAGGGATGGTGACACATTTACCCTCGGCCCCCCAGAACTCAAAGCCGCAGTCAAAATTACTTATCTCGATCCGCCGCCTGTATACCTGAAGGTGTTGCGGTATGGCTTATATGGTACTGGCGGACTGTTGAGCCTAATTTTGTTAGGAGTACTGGCCGAATCCACCAAAATTGATGTCGATCCGCTCCCAGATGCCAATGGGCCAGTGATGGTATATGCGGAGGATATGGAAGAACCGCTGCGTCCGGCTAAAACGGGCGCGCATAAAGATCTGGCAAATGTCTCCGACTTCTCGCCCCATCTACCCAAAGCCCTGATTGCGTCCGAAGATAGTCGCTTTTATTGGCATTTTGGGATCGATCCGTGGGGTGTCGGGCGGGCGATTGTGGTGGGACGCCAAAAAGGTAAACTAACTCAGGGTGCGAGTACGCTAACTCAGCAGGTGGCGCGGAGTTTATTTCGATCGTATGTAGGCCGAGAGGACAATCTGGCCCGCAAAATGCGCGAAGCAGTAGTCGCGCTGAAATTGGAAGCCACATATAGTAAGGATAAAATTTTACTCACCTATCTCAATCGCGTCTTTTTGGGCGATGATGCCAACGGCTTTGAGGACGCATCCCAACATTATCTAGGCAAATCCGCTCGCGATTTGACCCTGCCAGAAGCAGCCATGTTAGTCGGGATTCTGCCGGGGCCGAATATGTTCAACCCTTGTATCGAAGATAAACAAGGACGCAAAGGCACTAAAGCGATCGAACGACGGAATTTGGTGTTGGGTAGAATGCTCGAAACAGGCGTCATTACCCAAGCTGAAGCGCGGGAAGCGCGTAGATCGACGCTAAATTATCGACAAGAAGCTTGCACCCCGACGACTAACACCAAGGCACCTTATGTCTATAGCTATGTCTTTCAGGAACTACAGGAAATTTTGGGCACTGAGACAGCCAAAGAAGGTAATTTCGCGATCGAAACCGGACTGGATCTAAATATGCAGGCCAAAGCCGAAGCCGCATTGCGGCGAAATGTGGCTAATGCTGGCGGTAGCTATCGGTTTTCGCAGGGTGGGATCGTGACCCTCGATAGTACTACTGGGATTGTCAAAGCGATGGTCGGCGGCATAGATTATCAGAAAAGTCAATTCAATCGTGCCGTCCTCGCCCAACGCCAGCCCGGATCGACATTTAAACTCTTTGGCTATGCCGCCGCTATCGCTGGGGGAATCTCGCCGGGAAAGACCTATTCCTGCGACCCGCTCTCCTGGGGGGGTAGAAGATTTCCGGCTTGCAATCACGGGGCGGCAGGTGCGGTAAATATGTATACGGGGTTTACCCTGTCCGAAAATCCGATCGCGCTCAGAGTCGCCCGCGATATCGGCTTGCCCAAAGTCATCGAAACCGCCCAAAAAATGGGGATTAAATCGAAACTAGACGAGGTACCCGCACTCGTGCTGGGACAGAGCGTGGTCAATGTGCTAGAGATTACTGGAGCTTATAATGCTGTTGCCGATCGTGGCATCTGGCGCAGACCGCGCGTCATCAAGCGCGTATACGATACAAGTAATTGCGATCTCAAGCAAATTCGCAGTTGTCGGGTGATGTACGACGCAACTAAGGATATCCAATCGCAACGCGTATTATCTGCTGAGGTTGCCGATACCCTAACGACGATGATGCGCAGCGTCGTCACTAGTGGTACTGGCAAAAATGCCGCGATCGGATTAGGGGAAGCCGGAAAAACCGGGACTACAGATGATAACGTGGATCTGTGGTTTATCGGCTTTATTCCCGATAAAAAGGTGACTACTGGCGTGTGGTTGGGTAATGATGATAATTCACCCACTAAAGGTAGTAGCGCGCAAGCCGCTCAGTTATGGGGTAATTATATGGGTTCGGTATATAAATAATTTAGTCTCGTTGTTGCATATTCTCGATCGATCGTCCCAATCAAGATATTAAATCTAGTTGCGATCGTTAGTGTCGCCGCGCTAGTGAAACATCTAAATACCCAATATTTAGTCACCGATGGAACTAATCACAAATCGAGTTTTGGGAGATCGATATCAAATTGAATCTTTAATCGGTCGTCAGACTGGGAGAAGAACGTTTTTGGCGCGAGATTTGCACACACAACAAGCTGTTATCCTCAAGTTGCTCTTATTTGGTGTAGATTTCACTTGGGACGATCTAAAACTGTTCGAGCGCGAGGCGGAAGTGCTCAAATCGCTCGATCTTCCCGCCATCCCCAAATATCTCGACTGGTTTGATGTCGATACCGAACTCGGCAAAGGCTTTGTGCTGGTGCAAACTTATATCGAAGCCAAATCTCTACAAAATTGGCTCGAAGCCGGACGGACTTTTAGTGAAGAAGAACTAATTGCGATCGCCAAGCAGCTACTCGCCATCCTCGATTATCTGCACAATCGTCAACCCGCAGTCATTCATCGAGATATCAAACCTAGTAATATTTTACTTGGAGATAGAAGCGGCAACAGCCCAGGACAAGTCTATCTAGTTGATTTTGGCTCTGTCCGAACAGCTACAAATGGCAGCACCATTACCGTCGTCGGTACTTATGGCTACATGCCACCCGAACAGTTTGGTGGTTATACCACACCCGCATCCGATCTTTATGCCCTCGGTGCCACCATCATCTGTCTGGCTACCGGACTACATCCTAGTGAATTGCTTCAAAAGGATCTGCAAATTGATTTTGTCGAGCGAGTCAATCTCTCTGCTGGCATGATTAACTGGCTTAAATCCATGACAGAATGCCGTGTAGATTTACGGCTACAATCGGCTACACAGGCTTTAATTGCTCTCAACGATTCAAATCGAGATACTGTGCTCGCGATCGATCGTCAGCCTTTTGGCAGCAAAATCAAATCGAACATCACCGATCGAGTATTTGAAATCTCGCTCCCACCAAAAGGTTTCTCGCTTGGCATAATACCAATGCTTGGCGTCGCAGTCTTTTGGAATGGCATCACCTCCGTGTTTGTTTTTGCTAGTTTAGTAACTTTTATTAGTGGGGGATGGATGATGCTCTTTTTTATGATTCCTTTTGTGTGGGTTGGTGCCGCCTTAATTTGGGGAATTATTTTCGAGCTATTCGGCACCCATAAACTACGGATTGACGGATCGAAAATTTCGCTATTTTCAGTAATATTGGGATTGAAATGTATGGCATCGACTGCACCCCGACATTATCTCGATCGCGTCGAACTCGTCCCGCTTACTTATGCCAAGGATGGTGATGGCAATCTAGTTACAGTACCACCATATCTCAATATTTGGGCAGGAAATCAGCAATTTTGTCTGGACAAATTCAACTTAACTCAACCAGAACGAGAATGGTTAATTCACGAATTAACAGATTGGCTCGATCTGGGCAATCGAATCCAGCTACACACTTAATATATCGATCGATGTTAATTAGTTTCTATCAGTTCGTTCTCTTTTAAATCTGCTGGTTGGAGTTTGCGTTTGAACGCGATCGACGAACCCAAAATGGATAGCCAAACCGTTAGCCTTGTCGGTGGGGGGACAGTAGGAACTGAGACAGCCTGAAATGCCAAATCGCCAACGATCTTATGTCCGGCTGTCGTCGGATGAATACTATCCCAAAATAAATATGTATTAGGCGTTTTACAGCCAACCGAAAAGCAGCCATCTGTGACATTATCAAATCCATAACCACGCGGGTCGCTTATCGCCTGACTAAATGCAGTATTAACATCCACCAAAATTAATTTTACCCCAGAGTTTGTTTGTCTTAACGTATCGATACTTGCCGCTAAACCAGCGTTATGTGCTTGCGTTAACAAATTTAGTTGTGAAGCCGCAGGCTGATTGCGGGTACTAGGTAGCGTGCCGAGATTGGGGAGATTTACAACCAAGATATTTTTAGCACCACGAGCAATGAGAATCCCCATCTCGCGGTTCAAATTAGCGAGCGTGACTTTGGGATCTGGTATACTTGCTGGCGTGGCTCGCAAATAATCATTAGCTCCACCCCAAATTACATATAGTGCCTTGGGGTCGCTAATTGGATTATTTTTCACCTGTTGAGAGATTCCCTGCAAGTTAGGAATATAATCTTGACCGACGTTAGTCGTGCCAGTTGTCGCGCCCCCCTCAGCAAAAATTTGACGGCGATCGATCCCGATGCCTAATCTATCTGCGAGGTATTCAATCCAGAGTTTGCCGTTAGAAAACCGTCCCTGACTTTTGTATGGCGCGATCGCCCCTTTCGCTGCGGCATTGCCGACATCTGAGAGACTATCCCCGTACACGACTATTTGGCTGAAAGTTGCCGCGATCGCGCGAACTGGCATAAGGCTGTAACCCAGAAGTAACCCACCAACGATTAAAAATATTTTCATCTGGCTGTCTGGCTCGCGATTATCGGAGTATTTAGGCGACAAGTTGCAGCCGCATCATAGTTCGATTGTATCTATTCCAATCTTCGCTATTCATCGGTACGATCTGAGAAGATGTTTGTTAAATATTTAACAATCATAGTGAAGTTTTCCACTGACGCGCGATCGATAACAGAAGGGGCAATCGATCGACTACTCCTCCTGTTTGAAGATAGAATTTGGAGAATTTTAGTTACTCTCTACCAGTTCTTTTGCTGTTACATCTGCTGGTTTGAGTTTGCGCTTGAAGGCGATCGCCGAGCCAAAAGCCATCAACGAACCTACTACAGTCATCGGTTCGGGCACAGCCGTAGGCGATACGGTATTAAATGCCAAATCGCCAATTAGCTTATGTGTGGCTGTTGTTGGATGAATATCATCCCAAAACAGATTAGTATTTGGATTGGTACAGAGCGAACTAATTGTAATACATTGAGTCGTCACATCGGTAAATCCAAAACTGCTTGGACTGGCAACAACGTCGTCGAACAAAGAGTTAACATTCAATAAGTTTAATGTTACAGTCGGATTAGCTAAACTTAAATTAGAAATAGCCGTCGCCAAGCCAGCATTATGCGCTGCGGTTAAATTATTCAAACCGACTGCCACGGCACCAAGATTTCGGGTACTGGGTAGCGCACCTAAATTTGGTAAATTTGGAATTAAAATATTAGTGGCTCCGCGCCCGATTAAAGTATTAATTTCACCAGTCAAATTAGCGATAGTTTGGATGGGATTTGCGGGATCGGCTGGAGTTGAAGATAAGTAATCATTAGCTCCCCCCCAAATGACATAAAGTGCCGCAGGATCGTTAATAGCATTATCTGTTACTTGTGTCTGGATGCCAATGAAGCCAGGTGCAGGTTGCCCAATATTGATTGTACTAGTTTTAGCACCACCGATCGCAAAATTAGTACTAGGAGTAGAAGGAATACCTAATCTAGCGGCTAGATACTCGACCCAAATTGGCCCATTAGAAAATCTGCCACCTCCATTGGTATAAGCTGGAAATTGCGATCCAGGCGGAAAAGCACTTGTTGCAGCAGCGGCTCGCCCAAGATCGGAAAGACTATCTCCGTAAACAACTAATTGACTGAATGTAGCCGCGATCGCCTTGACTGGAGCTAGAGTAGAGGCAATAATTAGCCCACCAACAATTAAAAATCTTTTCATGTGGTTTTCTGGGTAAAGATTACAAGCGTATCCTACGACAAGATGTATCGCAATTATAGCCTAATAGTACCCAGTTCTCTCTGTGCTATTGCTCAGTAAGCTTACAATTTTCTTTGTAAAATTTCTCACCAGCTCAATAAAAAAGAGAGCAGAAAATTAATTCTCTGCTCTCTTAAGTAATATTAGTTCCAAAAAGTTAGAACTACAGGTAGCTGAATCGCTCGACTATGGCTTGTGAACGATAAAGCTCAAAACTTGACACTGTTTGATGTTGTCAAAACCAACAACCCGAACGAAACAATGACCGTATTCACTACGGCAAGCACGCACTTCAGCTAAAATTTCGTTAGTAGTAGTAGCGTTGAATAAAGGTAACTTCCAAAGTGTCCAGTAGTGCTGGGTAGGCTCTGAATCTTGGCTGAACTCAACACCAGGAATATAGCCTTGATCGAGCATATATTGCAGTTGTTTAGCAATTTGAGCATCGCTCAATGGTGGCAAGTAGGAAAAAGTCTCAAAGCGACGGGCGAAAGGTAAAGTTTGCATTTCTATTTGCTCTACGGCTAAATATGTTGAGATGAGAGGATGTCTTTACAACTTTTAGTTATTCAGACGATGATTCGATCGGGCTACTTGGTTCGGTAATGGATAGCTGCGAGAGCTTCTCTAGCTGCTGCTTGCGATACTGGCTATTTTTGAGTTTGATGTCATGAAATACCATTTCTGGCAGATCTTCCATGATGTCTTCGACCAAATGTTCTCTTACAGTCATAATCCTGAAGGCTAACTCCTGGTTTTGCGCCAAGAGTGCGTGCAAATAGACTTCGCCATCTTGGAGAATTTGTTGACCGGAAAAACCGCGCAGCCACAGTGCTAAAGGCGGATTCATTTCAGTCAATTCGGCCAGAACGCTCTGCACTGCTTGATAAGTCAAGTAGCTAGAGATAACTTTAGTCGTAGCTTTGGCAACTTGTTTGCGATCCATTACCGAAAAGTGAAGAGATTATAAATAGTGTTTAGCTAACTGTACTTACTACTAATTCGCTATCAACTATCAACTATCAACTATCAACTACTTCTACAGAGTATCCATTGCTTCAAATTCAAACTTGATCTCTTTCCAGAGTTCGAGTGCAACAGCTAGCTCAGGAGACCATTTACCAGCTTCACGGAGGACATCGCCACCTTCACGCATCAGGTTACGACCTTCGTTCCGAGCTTGAATACAAGCTTCAAGTGCGACGCGGTTAGCTGTGGCACCAGGAGCATTACCCCATGGGTGTCCAGCAGTACCACCACCAAATTGGAGGCAAGAGTCATCGCCGAAGATTTCTACCAATGCAGGCATGTGCCAAACGTGGATACCACCAGAAGCAACTGGGAATACACCAGGCATGGAAGCCCAATCTTGGGTGAAGAAAATACCGCGAGAGCGATCTTCTTCGATGTAGTTTTCACGCATTAGGTCTACAAAACCCATGGTGATACCTTTTTCGCCTTCGAGTTTACCTACAACAGTACCGGAGTGAAGGTGATCCCCACCAGACATCCGCAAGCATTTAGCCAAAACGCGGAAGTGGATACCATGATTTTTTTGACGATCGATTACTGCGTGCATTGCGCGGTGAATGTGCAGGAGGATGCCGTTAGCTTGACACCACTTCGCCAAGGAAGTGTTGGCAGTAAAACCACCAGTCAAGAAGTCATGCATGATGATGGGCGTGCCAATTTCTTTAGCGAATTGAGCGCGTTCCATCATTTGCTCGTTAGTTGGCGCGGTCACGTTGAGGTAGTGACCTTTGATTTCGCCAGTTTCTGCTTGTGCTTTTTCGATAGCTTCTTGAACGAACAAGAATCTGTCGCGCCAACGCATGAAGGGTTGAGAGTTGATGTTTTCGTCGTCTTTGGTTAAATCTAGACCGCCACGGAGAACTTCATATACCGCCCGACCATAGTTTTTAGCAGATAGACCGAGTTTGGGTTTGATCGTACAACCCAACAACGGACGACCATATTTATTTAATTTATCGCGCTCGACGGTGATCCCGTGAGGAGGCCCTTGGAAGGTCTTAAGATAAGCAACAGGAATACGTAAGTCTTCTAAACGTAATGCACGTAGGGCTTTGAAACCAAATACGTTACCTACTAATGAGGTAAGCATGTTGGTGACAGAACCTTCTTCAAATAAATCTAAAGGATAGGCAATAAAGCAAAAATATTGATTGTCTTCACCTTGAACTGGTTCGATGTGATAACAACGACCTTTGTACCGATCGAGATCGGTAAGCAAGTCAGTCCAAACAGTGGTCCAGGTACCTGTGGAAGACTCAGCGGCTACAGCAGCAGCAGCTTCTTCTGCGGGAACTCCAGGTTGGGGAGTCATCCGAAAAGCTGCGAGTAAGTCTGTATCTTTGGGAGTATAGTCGGGAGTGTAGTAAGTTAAACGATAGTCTTGTACACCAGCCTTATACCCAGATTTCGCCTGAGTTTGAGTTTGCGCGTAAGCCATAAATTTCCTAACCTTCAGGAACCAGTTGACGTTTCTTGTTAAAACTAACTATATCAGCAAGTGTATAAGTTTTGGTTTCGATCTTTTGACGATCGTGATAAGAGTCTTTTATATGTGTACCATCGAGAGGGATCTATACAACCGTAACGGTTATGGCACCTAAAAAAGGCAGCTAGATACTGAGTCTAACTGCCTGAAATCAGGAATTGTAAAATATTATTTCTTGTTAACCTACCGTAATACTCTAAGCGTACTTCAGCCGATCGACTTTCACCCATCGAGTAAAGCCAGGATCTAGCCAGCTTTTTTCGGAGACAGGATCATCATCATATTCCGACCCTCTTTTTTGGGGAATTGCTGAACTTCGGCAATTTCCTTCAGGTCGTCGGCCATACGTTTGAGCACTTTTTCGGCGAGATCGCTATGTTGGATCTCCCGACCGCGAAAAGTAATAGTTGCTTTGACTTTATCGCCAGCTTTAATAAATCGATCGGCTTGACTAACTCGTACTTGGTAGTCATGTTCCTCGATCGTGTAGCGCATTTTGACTTCTTTGAGTTCGGAAGTATGTTGCTTCTTCTTCGCTTCTCTTGCTTTCTTTTCTAGTTCAAACTTATACTTCCCGTAGTCCATAATCCGGCACACGGGTGGGTCGGCCTTGTCACTGACGAGAACTAAATCTAGTCCGTTTTCATCCGCTATCTCTTGCGCCTCTCTGGGCGTGAGAATTCCGAGCTGTTCGCCGTCGGTACCAATAACGCGAATCTGCGGGAAGCGAATGCGTTCGTTGATTTGAGGAAGATCGCGGGTGCGTCTTTTTTCGATGATGGGTGATTTAATAGGAATGGGAGGTTCTGGTGGGTAAGTGGTATGGTTATCCTCAATTACAGCTCGCTGTAAAATCGGTCTAAACTAAGATATCTAGCAATATTTAGCTTATACAACTATTTTACCCAGATTCTTTATATTGGGAGCATAAGTTTAATATTTTTTAAGCTTAATTTTTGTCTTTTTTACCAGATTGGCGATCGATGGGCACCAGAGGAGAGAGTATGTTGCGGACTTGGCATCAAAAGGTCGGAAATCAGCGCGATTGGGTGTGGCGGGGTTGGCAAACTCGGTACACTTACCAGCGATGTAGTACGGCGGCGAGTAGTGCGCCCCCAGTGCTATTACTACATGGCTTTGGTGCGTCGATCGGTCATTGGCAACACAATCTCGAATTTTTGGCCGCCGAACATACCGTGTATGGATTGGATCTCGTCGGTTGGGGTGGCTCGCGCAAGCCGAATATCGAGTACGATATCGACTTATGGGCCGATCAGGTGTATGACTTTTGGCAAACTTTTATCGGTCGTCCGTTAATTTTGGTTGGTAACTCGATCGGTTCGTTAGTGGCTTTGGTAGCTGCGGCCAAGCATCCAGAAATGGCGGCGACGCTGGTAATGGTGAGTTTGCCAGATTTGTCGGCAGAACAGGAATTGATTCCACGATCGCTTCAACCTTTGGTTAATGGCGTCAAGAAAGTTATCCTCAATCCGCCGCTCCTCCATGCCTTATTTCGGGTAGTGAGTCGGCCTAACGTGGCGCGGAAATGGGCTAAGATTGCCTATGCCAATCCCGAGCGTGTCACGGATGAATTACTCGATCTGTTTCTGACCCCAGCACTCGAACGCGAGGCTCCAGCGGCTTTTGTGCGAATTATGCAAGGGATGACCAGTAGTAAGTTTTCGCCCAATATTCGGAAGTTGTTGCCGCAAATGCAGATACCGATGTTATTGCTGTGGGGTAGTGACGATCGGATGATCCCACAGGGAACGGCGGCAATCTTGCTTAAATTGAATCCGCTACTAGAATTGGTAAATCTTGAAGCCGCCGGACATTGCGCCCACGATGAGATTCCGGAGGTAGTTAATTGTCAGATTCGCACTTGGCTAGACTCGCTGGCAACGAAACAATTTCGCTCTGCTAGTACGGCGGCTGAGACTATAGCCGCAGCGGTAGAGTCTGGCGCAGATCTGAGTTGGCAAACGCTAGATCGGCCTGAGAGTCTACCACCAGTGGCTGAAAGCGGCTACAGGATGGAGTGAAAATGGTTTAACCCACTGTTACTTGGTCGATGTTGACATCGCTAGCTCCAGAGACACCACTAGCCAGCTCGACCATTTTATCGAGAATATCTTGGCTGGGGACGGAACCTTTGAGTACAACACTGCTGCCAGTTTGAGCCACCCAGAGCGTATCGACATCAGTGACGGATGCGTCTTCATCAAAAGCGATGGCGACTCGTTTGGCTAGACCGCTTTGGTCGTATTCACCATTAACTCCCATCCGCTCTGGAGCTACTTCTCCACCTGTTTCTGGATCGGTAGCGTCAGCAGCAGGAGCTGGATTGACTTCAGCATTTGCTGGCTTTTCCATTCCAAATAATTTTTTGAAGAAACCCACGATCGTAATACTCCCTATAAAAACATAAACCCTATCCATTATGCGGGGTATTTACAGTCAAATCCGCAGATGACTACATTTTTTTTAAGATTGTGACAATCGAGAATTGTGGGACAATATAACGCGATAGTTAGGTGTTAGGCTTTAGGCTTTAGGCTTGGGGTGTTAGAAAGAAAGACATATAGTAGTTACCGACCTAATACCTAACACCTAACACCTAATACCTAACACCTCATACCTAAGTTTGCGATGAAACATACTCTATCTGTGTTGGTTGAAGATGAAGCTGGAGTGCTGACCCGGATTGCGGGATTATTTGCCCGGAGGGGCTTTAATATCGAAAGTCTGGCGGTTGGGCCTGCGGAGCAAGAAGGTCGCTCGCGGGTGACAATGGTAATTAATGGGGACGATCGCGCGATCGAGCAACTGACGAAGCAGCTCTATAAGCTGGTGAATATTTTTAAGGTACTAGATATTACCGATGTGCCTTGCGTAGAGCGCGAATTGATGCTGCTTAAAGTTAATGCAACTAGCACGCATCGATCGGAAATTATCGAACTGGCACATATCTTTCGGGCGCGAGTGGTCGATGTAGCTGAAGATGCGCTGACGTTGGAAGTCGTCGGCGATCCGGGTAAGATTGTCGCGATCGTCCAAGTTTTACAGAAATTTGGAATCAAGGAAATCGCCCGTACTGGTAAAGTTGCCCTCGCCAGAGAATCGAAGGTGAATACTGAGTCTTTGAAGTTGTAATTTTGGGGAGTTGGGAGAGGGGGAGAGTGGGAGAGTGGGAGATTGGGAGATTGGGATGAGATTTTCAATCCGCAATCCGCAATCCGCAATCCGCAATCCAAAATTCATTACCCATTACCCATCCACCCATCCACCCATACTGGATCTTGTCGCGATCGATAGCCAATTGTCACAATTTTTAGAAATGAGGCTACTGTTTGTGGAATCTCGGTGCTATGATTGTGAAATAAACATTAAGTTTATCTGGGTTGGGATTTTGGTAAATGTTAGTGCTGTTGTATTATCTACCAGGTCGCGAACCGATCGAAGTATCTAAACTTTGCTAACTAGAAGAGACTCTATGGTTAATTGCTAGTACTTCGATCGATATGATGTAGCTAGTTGTTAGCACCCTTAGCGAGTGTAAATTATTTTGTCTGGTTCTCTCACAATTGCAGTTTTGGCTGACTCTGCGGATTTATTTGCGCTGTTGGGTCAAAATTTAAGTGTCGAGCGTTACGCGGTCAAGTATTTCACCGATCGAGCAGAATTTTTAGATTACGTCGAACGGGTAAAATACGAGCTAGATTGCTTGGTTTTTTACTCGGAACACCAACTTCTCCCGGCCATCGAGGCTCTGTACGTGCGGGGACTGATTTTGCCTGTAGTTATCGTACATCGATTGAGTCCAGACAATTTACCAAGCCACGAGCCGCTGGCGGTTGCCAATTCGTCTGCCTCTAGCAGTTATATTTACCAGCCATCAGAAGTAACTTTAGCAGTTACCCAGATGTCCGAGATGGGTATCGCTATTGATAAAGCAATTGCCAAGTTTTTGAATCTCACGCCCATTCCCTCAGCTACTCGTCAAGAGCGACCTGCAAAGGTTGAGACTCAACAGCATATCCCCGAACCAAACTTTTTGCGCCAACAGCAAAGCCGCTTGTCGCAGAAACTTACCGAACGCTTGGGATATCTGGCAGTGTACTACAGACGCAATCCAAGCCAATTTTTCCGCCATCTCGATCGCCGTCAGAAGCAAGAGCTACTCGACGCATTAAAATTACAGTATCGCCACATCGTCCTCGAATATTTTGCCGACAGTACGCAGATCGATCTCCAGATCGATGAATTCGTTAGTGCTGTTTTCTTTAGAGATCTTGCCGTGTCGGAAATTGTCAAGATTCACATGGAATTGATGGAAGAATTCTCAGACCAGTTAAAATTGGAAGGACGTAGCGAGGAAATTTTGCTAGATTACCGCCTGACGCTAATTGACATTATTGCCCATCTGTGCGAGATGTATCGTCGCTCGATCCCGCGCGAGATGTAGTAACTTAAAGTTGCTTGTTTGAGTTCTCAGTGGGAATGTGAATGTATGGATATTCTAGCTGCGTAATCGCTCCCATCGTAGCTGGAGCCAACCAAGAACATCCTCCGGTGGTATAGTCCACACTTCGACTCACTTCTCCTCGCCAAGAGGCTACCCCAACGATTTCGCTGACGTGCGAGTCACGAAATTTGTCAGCCCATCCACTCATCGCTAAAATTTTGAGCCACAGTTGCCGATCGATGCAATCATTGTGATGGCTGATAATTAATCATGCTTTGGTAGAGAGGTACCGATGCCAGAGCCGATTGATGCGGTAGAGATCGACTTCAACTTTAGCCTCACTGCGATTTACACTGCTATTCATCCTCAGCCATCCCCCAATTTTGGATCGGTTACTATCTGTCATAGCTATCGATTCACCTCCAGCTCTACACCAATACGATGCAATCTCAAGCTTCAAATAGTCCAATTTGATTTTTACAGCCGATCCTTTAATATAGTTTCAATTTATGACTCCACTAATGAAAACTTATGTTTTGAAGCTTTATGTAGCGGGAAATACGCCTAATTCAGTCAGAGCACTGCGAACTCTAAAGAATATATTAGAAGAGGAGTTTAAAGGCGTATATGCGCTTAAAGTAATTGATGTATTAAAAAATCCCCAACTAGCAGAAGAGGATAAGATTCTGGCAACACCCACACTATCAAAAGTTCTACCGCCACCAGTACGGAAAATTATTGGCGATTTATCCGATCGCGAAAAAGTATTAATTGGCTTGGATCTGCTCTATGAAGAACTATCCGAGCGAGACGGAGATTTTTAGCTCGTTCTAGTCCGATCGTCGAGTGCGGCTCATTAATTTATTAAGTTGAATCAGTTGTTTAGTTAGAAAATTTTCCAATCTCTGTAATGACCAGTACGAATCAATTATCAGAATTACCGCTAAATCCCCTGGGCGTGCAGAAAATTCGCACGATGATTGAAGGCTTTGATGACATCTCTCATGGTGGTCTACCTAGTGGTAGAACGACGATTCTCAGTGGCACGTCAGGGACGGGAAAAACCATGCTAGCCGTCCAATTTATCTATAACGGAATTTACTACTTTGATGAGCCTGGAGTCTTTGTAACCTTTGAAGAATCACCTGCCGATATCATTAAAAACGCCTATAGTTTCGGTTGGGATCTTCAAAAATTAATCGATGATGGTAAGCTATTTATTCTCGATGCGTCCCCAGATCCTGAAGGCCAAGAAGTAGTCGGTAATTTCGATCTCTCGGCGTTAATCGAGCGGATTCAGTATGCGTTTGTCAAGTATAAAGCCAAGCGGGTATCGATCGATTCTGTCACAGCGATCTTTCAACAATATGATGCGGCATCGGTAGTAAGACGAGAAATTTTCAGGCTGGTAGCACGACTCAAACAGATGGGTGCAACTACCATTATGACCACCGAGCGCGTCGAAGAGTACGGCCCTGTGGCGCGATTTGGAGTAGAAGAATTCGTTTCGGATAATGTCGCGATCGTGCGAAATGTCCTCGAAGGCGAGCGGCGGCGGCGGACGATCGAAATTCTCAAGCTTAGGGGTACAACACACATGAAGGGCGAGTACCCATTCACGATTACCAACCACGGGATCAATATCTTCCCACTAGGTGCGATGCGGCTCACCCAAAAGTCATCGAATGTCCGGGTATCATCTGGCGTCAAAGCTTTGGATGCAATGTGCGGTGGTGGCTATTTTAAAGATTCGATTATCTTGGCCACAGGAGCCACTGGGACGGGCAAAACTCTACTGGTGAGCAAATTTATCCAGGAAGCTTGTTTGGCTGGGGAAAGGGCGATTTTGTTTGCCTATGAGGAGTCGCGAGCGCAATTATCGCGGAATGCTTCTTCTTGGGGAATTGATTTTGAAGAGTTGGAGCAACAAGGATTGCTAAAAATTCTGTGTACTTATCCTGAGTCGGCTGGATTGGAAGATCATTTACAAACAATTAAGTCAGAAATTGCCGACTTTCAACCGGATCGAATCGCGATCGATTCGCTCTCAGCTTTGGCGCGAGGTGTAAGCAATAACTCGTTCCGACAGTTCGTAATTGGCGTGACGGGTTATGCCAAGCAAGAAGAAATTACGGGCTTTTTTACCAATACTTCCGACCAGTTTATGGGAGCCAATTCGATTACGGATTCGCATATTTCGACAATTACTGATACGATTTTGATGCTGCAATATGTCGAGATTCGGGGCGAAATGGCGCGCGCGCTTAATGTCTTTAAAATGCGCGGTTCGTGGCACGACAAGGGCATTCACGAATATACGATCAGTAAAGATGGAGCGGAAATCAAGGATTCGTTCCGCAACTACGAGGGGATTATTAGTGGTTCGCCCAGTCGAATTAGTGTCGATGAAAAATACGAACTATCGCGGATCGTGCGCGGCGTTAGCGATAAATCGATCGAGTAGCGTCTCGAAGAGAAGAGAAACCTCTCTGAAAGATAATCGATCCACTCTAAAAAACTCGGTAAATACGGCTGAAGCTTATCTAGATATTCAGCATCTCGCGTTCCCGATGCAAGGGGGAGATTACAATCGATGCGATCGCCTGACGATCTTGGGGATAAATATCCCGATTGTACATAACCAGAATGTGGAAGGTGCGCTCGCGATTGGAAATCCGTGCGATACCATTGCCTTCATGGGCATCGAGATCGATAATTGCAATTGAGTCAGCGGCGGTAAGTTGCCCAGATTAGCGGAGGGTGGCAATCGCGATCGCGATAATGTTGTCGGTTGAGAAATCGTCCAACAATTGGAGCTAATAACTCAATGAAATAGTTGAGTGCAGGCAACATTGCTACTTTGCACTCAACTCCAAAAATACTCCGGGTCTGAATGATAACATTTCTTAAATTATTCTTTGTAACGTTTGAGGTAGAAATTTATTTTGCTCGATCCAATGTATGACAATTCTCAAGCAAAATAATAATTCAAAATGTTATTTAGAGTACAGATAACCTCGTAAAGGTATGGGTGAATATTAATTTCTCGGTTGAATGCAATTCTCTGAGGACTGTGAATTGAGTAACCGAGCGAGATCGTGCTAGTGAAGGTAAATATGTACGTTATTTAAGTCTCAGCCCTTGGCGCGATCGTCACTCCTAGTACTGGAACGATCGGAGTTACAATCTCATCGGGTATGCTGAGTTAGGTAAAATTAGATATAAAGAATGGAATCCGAAAATTGTCAAGAACTGGAGGTCTGGGAACGGTTACAACAGGCGAGAAAAGCAAAAGCAGCTCAGAGTGGCTATGCAGGCTATGGTTCTCCGGCTTTTGGGCAAAGATCGATCGATGGAGAACTAGCCGATAATCCTGACGAGCAACAGATTATCGAACTAATTCGCCGTCACCACAAGTCGGGCAAATCTCTTCAACAAGTTGCCGACTGGCTCAACCAAAATGGTCATACAACCAAACGAGGACAACAGTGGCAACGGATTTCTGTCAAGCGGGTACTCGATCGTCTCTATGGCAGAATGCCCCGAATTGTCGGGATGGAAGATGCTCAGGCTAGAGCCAAACAATAATTAATAGCTGGTTTTAGCGATCGAGACGATTTGATAGACTGGTGCGAACGCGTCGCCTTATTGTCTTTTTTTGTTAGCTCTGACATTATGACCGCCTCTTTCGATAATTCGCTTGGTACGCCGCCGTTGGCTGAGGCGATCGATCGGCAGCCGCTGACCGTCTCGCCCCACACTCGTGTCATCGATGCGGTCAAACTCATGTATGAGACTGCCGAGCGCAGTCATGCATTATTGGATAGCTCAATCGATCGATCCGTCGATGCAATGTGGAGTGCGCGTTCTAGCTGTGTATTGGTGATGCAGGAAGAACGATTGGTGGGCATTTTTACCGAACGCGATTTGGTACAGTTGAGTGCATCGGGAATCGACATGCAGACTACACAGGTGCGCGAGGTGATGCACCATCCCGTCCTCACTATGTCCGAGCGCGATTTGCACAACGTTTTCGCCGCACTATTTTTGTTTCGTCGCCATCGGATTCGGCATTTACCGATCGTAGACGAGAGACAACAACTCGTTGGTGTCGTCTCCCTCGATAGCATTCGTCACATTGTCCGACCGACAAATTTGCTCAAAATCCGCCGTGTCGCTGAAGTCATGACCGATCGAGTAACGACGGCACCACCCGATGCAGTCGCGATCGAATTGGTAGAATTAATGGCGGTGGGTCAAATTAGCTGTGTTGTCATCGTCCAACCAGTTGCAGGCGAAGATGATGAAATCCAGCGACCTGTTGGTATTGTCACCGAGCGAGATGTCGTGCGGTTTCAGGCCATGGGATTGAACCTCTATACTACTACCGCACGCGCCGTGATGAGTACGCCGCTATTTGTCCTGAGTCCAGAAGACTCGTTGTGGACTGCTCACCAAGAAATGGAGCAAAGGCAGATTCGACGGCTAGTCGTGTCGTGGAATTGGGGCAAACAATTGGGACTGGTGACTCAGACGAGTATCCTGCGCGTTTTCGATCCGATCGAGATGCACAATGCGATCGAAATCCTCCAACATGCGATTCAACAATTAGGTCTAGATCTCGATCGAGTACTGACACAGACGATCGACCCCGATACTCATCTTAGGGCCTCTACTCACGCTCCCGAACAGCCAGAAATACCGAATTTGAAAGTATTTTTGAATGCTTTAGAGCACGATATCGAACATCTAGTCGATCGTCCCGAACTTGCCGTAGCAGCGCGTCAATCTACACTAGCTAAGATCTTGTCAGATCTGCAACAGTTTCGGCATTTACTTTCATAGTGTTGATACATAAAAGCAAGAAGATATATTCAATTGAATGCGATAACCAGTCTGATATCTAGCTGCCGTTATTTTTACGTGCGACCTTGCTAGCCGTGCGTAAAATTTGCCCTGCTAAAATAGCCGCACCGAAACCATTGTCGATATTGACGACACCGATTCCCGCCGCACAAGAATTGAGCATCGTCAGTAACGCCGAGATGCCACCGAAGCTCGCGCCGTAGCCGATACTAGTGGGTACGGCAATGACGGGACAATCGGCTAAACCAGCAACGACGCTGGGTAAAGCTCCTTCCATCCCCGCCACGACAATTAACACATCCGCATCGTCGATGACATGACGATTGGTTAGCAGCCGCTGAATGCCTGCAACGCCAACATCCCATAATTTTTCGATTTGAAAACCACACAGACTAGCCGTACAAGCTGCTTCCTCAGCTACGGGTAAATCGGCTGTGCCAGCGGTGAGAATGGTAATTTTGCCCTGGTGTATGGGTGTATATTTTGGGGGCGTTAGAGCGCAAATTTGCGCCGTTTGGTAATAGATTAAGTCGGGGATCGCCTGCTGGAGTTCGGCATAGACGACGGGAGTAATCCGCGTTGCCATGACTACCGACTGTCGTTGGCGCATGACGCGGATAATTTCAATAATTTGAGATGGTGTTTTGCCCAAACCCCAGATCACTTCTGGAAAACCCGTCCGCTGTTGTCGATCGAAATCGATTTTCGCAAAGTCATCGATCGATTCGTAGCCCAGCGATTGAATTTTCGCTCCTGCTACTTCAGGAGTAATTGCGCCAGCAGCAACGGCTGTAAGTAAGGCTTGAAGCGATTCTGACATAATCGAAGATAGTTACCGTACATGAAAAGATGCTATCTCTAGATTATCAGCAGGATCGCTCAGATCTTTCTCAGTTTAAATATTTTAGTGCTTAGTTTCGACTCAGGGTACCCACAAGCGACGCATCGAACGGGAGGTTCCCTCCCGTTTGTGTGCGTCAGCGGCTCGCATAATCCGGGAGGTTTCCTCCCGGATTATGCGAGACAAGACAAGACAGGGGCATCCCTACACAATTAATCTGTGGGAGTGCCCCTGTCTTATCTTCACGCACATAACAAATCACTATCCACTATACACTGCCTCCCGAAGCTTGCGTGCCGCTGAGGCGGCGGTCGCAGACGTGAGCTTACCCAGTATATCCACACGATTTTGCGCTGGTAGGTTTGGTGATAAAGTTCGCAATCTTCCAAACGCGATCGCCTTTTTTGACGCTATTAGCCAGAATTGTCGGTTGTTGAGCTTGGGGCATCTGCACGCCTTGAATTTCGACGACATCGCGGACTTTAACTTTTAGGTTCTGCTTGTTGAGAGCTTTTTCCGCACCCAAGTACACGGATTTGACTTCGCCGCTATCGGTTTTCACTCGTGCCCACGTTACCACTTGTTTGGCTGCAATTGGCTGATTTTTATCGTTGTGTTCGATCGCGACGACTCGACCTTTAACAGTAGTAACTGTTTGCGGATCTACACTCGGTCGTGCGGCAACTTCTCTCGACCAACACCCACGCGTAGGTGTTGGAGCCTCAGCTCGAACTTCACCCGGAGCCATAAAACCCATGGATGCGACCAACAATAGTGCCATCGTCATTCGTTTCATCTTTGCTGCCCCCGATCGATTCTCGATCGCTGTAATATCAATTATGTAATTAAATTTCAACCGCTCCCTCTACCGAGCGGTCTACTCGCAATCGGGCAGACAGATTTCTACCTAATTACTACCATTAAACCAGATAATTGTGAAGGAATTGTGAGGATGGTGGGAGCGGGGAGTTGGTAAAGCTGGGAAGTGAGGATCGGATTTCCTAATCCACAATCCACAATCCAAAATGGTATCAGATCGGCAATGCCCAGTTATTTTAATGCCTGATACCTAATATCATTCCCAAGAGTAGCCCAAAACCGATCCAAACATTTTCGCGAAACATTTGGGGATAAAAAGTAGGTGGAATGGTCGGTTTCTTGAGGCGGAGATATTGCCACAACCACAAACCAGCAGACATGCCCAGCGTTAGCCAAAAGATCGAACCCAAGCCCATAATGTGTCCCATGTAGCCCAGCAAACCCACAGTCAGCGCATAAAAGATCGCGATCGCTTCGGCGACGTATTTACCAAAAAATAGCGCACTCGAATTGACCCCAATTCGGAGATCGTCATCGCGATCGGACATTGCATACACCGTATCGAATCCCAACGTCCAAAAAATTGTCGCTCCCCACAGGTACCACGTCGGAGTAGCCAGACTCGCTGCCACCATCGACCAACTAATCAATACCGCAAATCCCCACGCGATCGACAGTACCAATTGCGGCACGGGAAAAACACGTTTCGCCCCTGGATAGAGCAAGATGACAGGGACTGCGGCGACACACAGCCAAAAAGTAAGCGGATTGAGATAAGCCGCCAACAGTGCCGCACAAATCAGTGAGACAATTAACACGCCAATGCCAGTCGCGATCGACAGTGACTTAGCTGCGAGGGGACGATTTTTGGTACGCTCGACATGCGGATCGATATTCCGATCCCACAAATCGTTAACCACACAGCCAGCCGCACTAGTCGCCAAGGTGCCCAAAACCACCACGCCCAGTAATGGCAGCGGTGGATTGCCTTTAGCCGCCAAGCACAATCCCCACAAAGCAGGAATCATCAAAATTAATCTACCAGCAGGCTTATCCCAACGTAAGAGACGGAAGACGGTTAGCCAGGTAGGTTGCTTGGGGGGAATAGTTGTCATGGATGGGTGGATGGGTGGATGGGTGGATGGGTGGATGGGTAATGGGTGGAACGCAGTTCCAAAGCCTAAAGCCTAAAGCCTAAAGCCTAAAGCCTAAAGCCTAAAACCTAAAACCAACCCAACTATCTATTATCAACCAGTCACTATGACGTAATATGGATAAATATCAAAAAAAACTCGCGCCACTCGATACAGTTGCGTATAATCTTTACAGAAAGCTTTGTTTCGCTAGATATTGTTAACAAACTTTTCAGACATTTACACTAAATTACTCGAACATGCCTCGAATACTAGTCATCGATGATGATGCAGCGATCGCTGAAATAGTCTGTATTAACCTCGAAATGGCTGGATATGAGGTGAATCAGTCGCCTGACGGTATTCAAGGTCAGGCAATGGCGATCCAAATCCAGCCTGATTTGATCGTGTTAGATTTGATGTTGCCCAAAGTTGATGGTTATACCGTTTGCCAAAGGTTGCGTCGTGACGAGCGCACTTCCGATATTCCAATCCTGATGTTGACAGCTCTGAGTCAAACCCAGAATAAGGTCGAAGGGTTTAATGCTGGCGCGGATGACTATCTGACTAAACCGTTTGAAATCGAGGAATTGTTGGCGCGCGTCCGCGCGCTGCTGCGGCGAACGGATCGGATTCCGCAAGCCGCCAAACACAGCGAAATTCTCAATTATGGGGAGCTGACGTTAGTCCCGGAAAGGTTTGAGGCGATTTGGCGCGGCGCGACGATCAAGCTCACGCACCTGGAATTCGAGCTGTTACACTGTCTGCTCCAGCGACACGGGCAAACTGTGTCGCCGAGCGACATTCTCCGCGAGGTATGGGGTTACGATCCGGATGACGATATCGAGACAATTCGCGTCCACATCCGCCACCTGCGTACTAAGATGGAACCAGATCCGCGTCGTCCGAAGTATATTAAGACGATCTACGGTGCGGGTTATTGTCTGGAGCTACAAAACGATCGAGAGGAAGAGAAAAGTTCTGTGAGTTAATATTGCCACCTTGGGGACACAACGACTGGAAGTCGTTACTGATGTTGCAAAGTCCGCCTTCGCGGACTAAATCTCAAGGTGTTTTAACGGATTCTGGTAACTGCTGTATTTGATGATTTTATGCCTGCTGACAGATTTACCGATCGTTGGTAGGAATTCTTTTACTTTAACTTTTAGCAGAGAGGATCGATCGACTCAAGACTTTATTTGAGCGATCGTAAACTAGCTAGTTTACCAGCCAGTTTCTTCAAGATTAGGGTTGATAGTTAACGCTAAAATACAACCCACTATCTTGAATGTTGTTACCTCGATCGCTTAAATTTACTAACGGTAACCCATAATCAACCCGCAGATTTAATTGGGGAATAGGTTGCCAAATTACCCCCAAACCTACCCCGGCTAAAAAATTGCGATCGGGAAGTGGATTGGGATTGTCGGCTTGATTCCAGACCCAGCCAGCATCGATAAATGGTGCCAGAACTAATGTCTGACCGCCGCTGCTATCTCGACTGACGGTAATTCGATCTTCAATACTCAACTTAATGCCATTATCTGCCGCGCGCGCATTTTGTCGAAAGCCCCGCACCGATTGTCCGCCACCGATCGTAAATTGTTGGATCGGTAAGAGTGCATTTGGGGTCAATTGGGCGTCTAATTGAGCGATTAAGAAATTATTGGGGTCGAGCACTTGCACCCGCTGGATCTGTCCTTGCCAACTAAAAAATCGACCGTCAGGGGTGGGTCTGGCATTAATAGTCGCGCCAAATTCACCGATCCCAAAATTGAGCAAAGATCTCACCGCCCACGCGCCCCGGACGTCGCGTTTGACATAGTCTTGACCGAATTTTAGCACTGTAGTCTGGCTCACGCCACGATCGTTTGGCCCGCGACTAAACGGCGTGGGAACATCGTTGATGAACGTTTCGCTATTTTGGAGGGCAATTCCCCAGGAGAGGGCAAATTCCTCGCGGAGAGTGCGCGTGAAGGGTTGGCGGTAGCTCAGTTCGTAGAGTTGAGACTTTCCCCTAAAGCCGAAAGCTTGGAAGGGCGCGATCGTAATTTGACTGCTATTGGGGGCAATTCTCGCCTGGAGGGTGCCCTGCATTGGATTGAGGGGAATTTTGTAGGATAAGTCTACAATATCCGAACCGATCGGCAGCGAGCGGTAATAGTTGAGGTTGACACTACCTAAGTCGCCTGTAGGGTCGCGATATTCGATTTGCGTACCGACGCGTTCGCTGCCCACGCTGGGTGGCGAGTAATTATCTGCACTCAGATTGACCGAGAGGGGATTGGCTTCGGTGGCGCGGACGGTGAGAATACTTTTGCCCAAGCTGCTACCTGCTTTGAGACTAGCTTCCAGATTGCTCAACAGCGGATCGGTACGCAATAGTCGCAATTGCTCTTCTAGTTTATTGACATTTAATGGCGTCCCTGCGGCCAAAGCCAGTCGCGATCGCAAATAGTTGGGATTGAGTTTCGTCAGCCCGACAATATTAACTCGTTCGATACTGCCCTCGATCGCCCCAAAAGTAACGACTCCATCTGTAGGTGTAACTAAAATAACTCTAGAAGTGATTTCCCCGCGATCTAGATACAATTGGGTCAATCGTTCGGCGATTTTTTTTAGTTCGCCAATCGTCACAGTTTTGCCGACTAACGGTTGAGTAATTGGTGCCCAATTGGCATTAGTCAGCACCGTACTTTCGATAATGCGGACTTGAGTGACTGTTACCGACCTAGTATCTTCTGACGATGCAGGTTCGGGACTGGGCGCGATCGTTGGTTTGGGTTGGGTCTCCGATGGTAATGGTGTCGGAGTTGGAATACTTTGCGGAAATCGATCGGTATTGGGGTCAGTTGGTGTTTGTGCAAAAACTGTCGATGAAATAATCCCAAAACTAGATATTCCGATACTTATCCACCGGAGCCATAATAGTTTCATTTACACTATATCTCCAGATATTTATTACAATTATTTTATCACTACATGATACAATACGATCGAGAATTCAGAAATTCAGCTCATATATGAAGCTAAGTTACGATGCTCGAGCGATTGTTGCAGTTTAGCAACAAAAATATAGTTCGGACATTGTTTTTATTAAGACAATAAAATAAAACTCAGTGTCGGGATAGTGGAGTTTGGTAAGGAGAAATGCATCGCAACCTCGAGCGGAGGTGCGGCGATCGAAAACAGTTCGGTACTGAGATAGTGGAGCAATAAATTATGTCGCGACCCCAGAGCAAGACCAAATTGATGTTGTCAGTATTGATGCTGTTACCATGGCTAGCCACGATTGATGCAAATGCTCAGATGCTACCTGCGGCAGATGGTACGGGGACGACTACCCAGCAAAATCGAAACCAGATTGATATCTCTGGGGGCAAAACCTCTTTAGATGGGGTAAATTTATTTCACAGCTTCAGCCAGTTCAACGTCAACCCAAGTCAAATTGCCAACTTCTTATCTACCCCGAACGTTCAAAATATTTTAGGTAGAATTAATGGTGGCGATGCGTCGCTAATTAATGGGGTATTGCAAGTCACTGGTGGCAATTCTAATTTATTTTTGATGAATCCAGCAGGGATTATCTTTGGGCCTAATGCTAGTCTAAATTTACCAGCTAGTTTCAATGCAACCACTGCTACTGGTATTAATTTTGCTAACGGACAATTTAAGGCGATCGGTAATAATGACTACGCCAATTTATTTGGCAATCCGACTGCTTTTACATTTGGTACGACTCAACCGGGTGCGATCGTCAATGGTGGCAATCTGACGGTAAATTCAGGACAGAATATCGATCTAATCGGCGGTACGGTAATTAGTACAGGCACAATTAATGCACCAAATGGAAATATCAATATTGCCGCCGTTCCCGGTACGAGCCTAGTCAGAATCAGTCAGCCGGGAAACTTATTAAGTCTAGAAATACCCGCGTCTGATGCCGTTAACTTCACGCCGACTGCCTTGCCAAAATTATTGACGGGTAGTGGCGTTTCGGAAGTCGTGGTAGCTGGCAATAATATCGCCCTCACTCGCGGTAATACCCCGATTGAGACTGGTGATGTTGTCGCAAATCGAGTCACAGCAGGTACGGCAACCATCGCCGCTCGGAACGATCTCCATCTGATTGATAGCAAGATCCAAACCACTGGCGATCTTACCCTCCGCGCGCAAGATACGGTAACGATTAAAGATAGTCAACAAGATCCACTCAAAATTACCGTCGATGGGCGATTATTAATTCAAGGCGATCGTCAAATTGATATTTTTGCGCTGAATAATCCGAATAGTAATCTGAGCGCGAGTGGCGATTTGACATTGCGATCGAGAAATAATGTCGGCGGCGACGCTCATTTTAGTACGGGGGGCAATTTTAAAATCGAACGATTGGACGGTAAATTAGGCGGCTTATTCAGTCCCTACGATCCGATTATTCGCGCTACTGGCGATGTCAGTTTTGCTAGCTATGAGGGAGCCTCATTACATATTATCGCAGGTGGCAGCGTCACTATTCCCGGCACGATTACAATTACCCAACCAGATACGACCATTACATCAACAAATAGCGGCAATATCAATAATGGATTGATAGAGAGTTTTACAGTCAATGGTATTCCAGTCAGTATTGATGGTACGACTATTCAAACGGTCGATATTCGAGCTGGAGTAACGGCAAGCTCGGTGGGTAGTCTAGGTAATTTTGGTGAATTTTTTACAAATTCAATTGATGGTTTTGTTTCTTTTATACCTACTTCTACTTCAAACCCCAGCGGTTCCTCAATTACAGTAGGAAGTATCAACTTTATTGACTCCAATGATGGACACATCACCCCAGATCGAACATTTGTTTCGCTCACCAACCAGTATGCCCCTAACACTAATTTAGCAGCGGGCGATATTACTATTACGGGAGAGATTAATACAAGCAACAAGCTACAATTTTCACCGAGATCGACAGCAATTAATAGCGGAGATATCGTAATTGTTGGGAGAAATAATGTTAACCTCAACAGTCTGACTACTGGCATTACCGATAACAACTTTATTGCAGTGGCAAATACTGGAAATATTACAGTTAGTGCTACTGGTAATATCGGAGCCACCGGACTAGTTACTACCGAAAATCAAACTCGTGGAGCCTCCGGTAATATTGGCTTAGTCAGTAGTAATGGCAAGATTACGACCGATCGAGTAACGACTCAATTAGGAGCTAATAACTTTGTTAATAATGTTAAGGCTGGAAATATCGATATTAATGCTGCTGGTGCGATCGTGACTAAAGATCTCCAGACAGGCTCGCTCAGTGGTGATGCCAATCATACGGGTGGCAATATTATTCTGACTAGCAATAATAGCTCGATCGATGCAGGCAATATATTTACTGGAATTAGTTCGATTGGGAATAGTGGAAATGTAACCGCTACAGCCAAAACTAATCTCGACACTGGCAATATCGTCACTACAGCTAGCGAGGGCAATGGTGGCAAAGTCACATTAGCTAGCGGCACTAATATCGGAGTTGGTTATATCGATACCAGCACTATTAGTTTAAATAATGGTGGTGAAATAGATATTACCGCCCCTCGCAGGGTGAACGCATCAAAATCGGGTGTAATTCGATCGATCAAAACTAGAATAGCTAACTCAATCGTACTTACTAACTAATTGCACTTATTACAATGCCAATTGAAACTAAAATCAAACATGAGATCCGATTAATTTAATTTAGTGTAGCAGAAAGCTCGACCAACTCATTAGTCAAGCCGAGATTAATTAGTGCAAATAAATTACAAAATAGCTTCTAAAAGTTCAGTTGAATATTCTTCGTCAAGTGTCGCCAAGAATCTCTTACTTCTAACACTTAACTTTCGACTTTTATTTTCACTAATTATGTTAACTGCTATATGTCGTAAAATCGCAAAATTAGCTGGAGCATTATCTTTCCTAATTCGACTATCATCTTCTTTAAAAGCAACATCAAGCACCCAGTGAAGAGAATTTTCTATCGACCAATGACTTCTAGTTCCCTCTGCTAATTTTTGAGCATCGCTCTCTAGACTACTGATAAAATAACGAGTTTCTACACTCGTCTTTCCGCCGACAACTCGAACTGATTCTACCATGCCAATACTAGTTAACTTTTTCCATTTTTGCAGTGGATCTATTTGCTCCGCAACATCTGTTATCATTAAATAATTACGAATTTCTTCTCTACCTCTATTCATCTCTCTATTGTTGAAGCTACTCAGGTTGAGGTCTTTTCCCTGAGTTTCAATTGCTTGTTTAAATAGCTGCTTTACTTGTTTGTACAAGGTCGGTTGATTCTTTTTTACAGCAATTACATAATCTGCATCTTTTTCGACGATTTTTTTGACTATTTCTCTTTGACATCCCATTGCGTCGATGGTAACGATACATCCTGCTAAATCCAAGATTTGAATCAGTTCGGGAAGTGCTGTGATTTCATTAGATTTTCCTTCTACTTTCTTTTGACCTAATACTAATCTATTACTTGCAGCCCAGGCACTGACTGTATTAATTACACCTTGACCATTCTTTTCATCTCCTGAGTTTCGAGATTGTTTTCCATCAAAGGCAATTATTTCTCCTGCGGTTATTTTACTTATTCCTTTAATCCAACTCAGGAATGATTTATTAAATTCATCAGGATTAATTTGTGAAAATACTCTAGCAAATGTATCATGAGATGGGATTCCATTCGGTAGTTCTAGGAACTTTTCTAACCATTTTTCTGGCTATACCATACATTTCTATATCTATCCATCCGTCCGCCCCACATACTACAGCACAAATGGAGATCGTGATGATGTCGATTAGTTTATGTTTTTTCCACGTTCAATCCTAATGTCTTCTATGTCGTCAAAGTGTTCTGCGATACTATGCTTAGGCTTCAGCTTCATTTTACATGATATTAGTTCCAAATCAACTTAACACAATTAATTAGCTAAAGCTATCGACGGGTATAGATTTCACATCTTTGATGAATCAAATTTACATCTAGTTTCTAAGTGTTTTTAATAATATAAGATTTAAGTGCGTTCACCCTGCCGCCCCTCGTTTCTTCCGCGCTACTGGCAGCACGAATGTCAATCTGTTTCCACCGCTAGCCGCGATCGCTGGCCCATTGGTACCTGTAAGTATTTATAGTAATGGTAATAATGCTAGCGGTGCCATTACAATCCGGCATGGTGGGAATGGTTTAACGCCATTTATTGTTGGCGATTCGACTGTCAATGGTACCAGAAACTCGATCGTTAGTAGTCGCGATAATCGGATCGCACCGCCGCAATCTTTCTTCCCCAGTTATACCCAAGGTAACATTCAAATTATCACAGCTCCGCGATCGATAACACCAGAATGTCCGACAGGTGCAAATTGTTTGCCACCACCACCACCACCAAAAATTACCTGTGCAACACTAGGAAATTGTCCAGTTATCAAAGATCCCGATACACCGATTACTGAGGATTATAAAGATCTCAAAACTATCAATCGCGAAAAACCCCAAGCGATCCTCCAAAATATCGAGGATAGTACTGGGATCAAACCTGCAATTATCTATGTCGTATTCTCGCCACCAAATTTAGACATAGATGTGGCCAAAGACCTGAATCATATCAGTAACCTCGCCCGCGATAGCTTCCAACTCGAACTAGTCATGGTGACAAAAAAAGGTGCCCCAGTTCGCAAAACTATTCCAGTAACTCGCCAAAAAACGATCGAAATTGCCAAAAAATTTCGCTCTCAAGTCAGCAGTGTTAATGCCGAAAATCCGACAGCATATCTGCCTGCGGCTCAAGAACTATATAAACTTTTCATCGCGCCACTAGAACCCGAATTAAAACAGCGGAAAATTCAAAATCTGGTCTTCATCATGGATGGCGGCTTGCGCGCCTTACCTGTAGCGGCACTCCACGACGGCAAACAATTCCTCGTCGAACGCTATAGCGTCGGCGCGATGCCCTCCATCGGTTTGACGGATACCCGTTATGTAGATGTCCGCAATGCGAAAGTATTAGCAATGGGTGCCGAAAATACTCCCAATCAACGACCGCTACCCGCCGTCCCAGTCGAGTTAAAGACGATTTCGGGTACGATCTGGACGGGTACAGCCCTCGAAAACGACGACTTTACACCTGCCAATCTGGTTAACCAACGGCAACGACAACCCTACGGGATTCTCCACCTAGCTACCCATGGTGATTTTAAATCGGGTGGCCCCGAAAACTCCTACATTCAATTTAAGAACGAACGCTTGGGACTCGATCGATTGCGCCAACTCAGGCTGAACGATCCCCCAGTCGAATTGATGGTCTTAAGTGCCTGTCGGACTGCTGTCGGCGATGAAGATGCCGAACTCGGTTTTGCAGGGCTGGCCAATCGCGCTGGAGTAAAATCGGCGATGGGCAGTATTTGGTATGTCAGTGATGAAGGTACTTTGGGCTTGATGACGAGTTTCTATCGGAACTTAAAGCAAGCTCCGATTAAGGCTGAAGCTCTCCGTCAAGCTCAAGTCGCCATGCTCCAAGGCAAAGTCCGGCTCCAAGACGGCAAACTGATTACTGCTGGCGATAACGTGAGTTTGCCACCTAGTTTGGTCAAGCTGGGGAATATCAATTTGACTCATCCCTTTTACTGGGCAGGGTTTACGATCGTCGGCAATCCTTGGTAGTTAGTGTCGGTTCAGGGGTATCCCTACCGATTAATTGTGAAGGGGTACCCTCCAGCTACAGATGTGAATAAGTCAGATCGCTCGAATAATCCGATCGAAAGGAACTTGCATCAAGATAAATTAGTAGCGTGCAACTCATCACTATCAAAAAACGGCATCTATGACTGCGACAACCTTCACCCCGACAACTACCAACTTTGATGAGATCGATCGAGCTATCTCCACCCTTTACAGTCATCGCGATAATTGGGCGCAAACTACGATTCTGCAACGATTAGCATATCTCCAAAGCTGTCTCGATCGCACTCTGGCAGTAGCTGAGGATTGGACGATGGCAGCTTGCCAAGCCAAAGGGATCGATCCTCAATCGTCGCTGGCGGGGGAAGAATTAATGGCTGGGGCGATTTCGACAGTCCGCAATATTCGCCTCTTAATGACTACCCTAGAAGCAGGTGGAAAACTGTCGCCGCCGAAACTGAGACAGCGGGAGGATGGGCAAATTGTCGCCGAAGTACTGCCTGCAAATGCGATCGAGCGAGTATTGTACTTGGGTTATCGGGGCGAGGTGTGGCTCCAACCGGGTACCATTCCCAGCCAGGGACGGATCTATCGCGAACCGACGGCGAGTAAAGTGACGCTGATTCTGGGTGCGGGGAATATTTCGGCAATTGTGGCGATGGACGCGCTCTCGAAGTTATTTAGCGAAAATCAGGTAGTTATTATCAAGATGAATCCGGTGAATGCTTATGTGGGGACGTATATCGCCGCCGCATTAGAGCCACTGATTCAGGCGGGGTTCGTGCAGATTGTCTATGGTGGTGCCGAGGTTGGCGAGTACTTGTGCCAACATCCACAAATCGAGCGAATTCATATTACTGGTTCGCATCGCACCCATGATGCGATCGTGTGGGGGGCGACACCTAGCGAACAGCAGGAGCGCAAAGCAACTAATAAACCGCGCTTGACTAAACCGATTACTTCCGAACTCGGCTGTGTGACGCCGATTTTAGTCGTTCCGGGCAAATGGTCGCCAGCGGATCTAACTTTTCAAGCGCGTCAGGTTGCCAGTTCGATCGCGCACAATGCTAGTTTTAATTGTGCGTCGGGACAGCTACTCGTCACCGCATCTGGTTGGGCGCAACGCGATGAATTTTTAGCAGCCATCCGCCGAGAATTAGCGGCAATTCCCCCGCGTCAAGCTTACTATCCAGGTGCCCAAGAGCGGTATCAAGCATTTATCGATCGCTACCCCCAATCCGAGCCATTAGGGACGCGCACGCCAGAAATCGTACCCTGGACTCCGATCCCCAATGTACCTGCCGTAGCGGGCGAATATGCCCTCACTGAGGAGGCATTTTGTGGCATCTTGGCCGAAGTTTCTATCGAGTCTGAATCTGCTGTCGATTTTCTTACCAAAGTTGTCGAATTTGCTAACGATCGCGTGTGGGGCACACTCTCCTGTACGGTGTTAATCGACACGCGCACTCAGAAACAATACCAGCCAGAATTGACTGCGGCGATCGCCAATCTCCAGTATGGCGCGATCGGGGTGAATATCTGGTCGGCGATGTTATTTTATTTCGGCTCGACGACTTGGGGTGCATATCCCGGCAATCGGCTTGCAGACATCGGTTCGGGGATTGGGTTCGTCCACAATAGTTATCTATTCGATCGGCCCCAGAAATCTGTCGTCTACGCCCCATTTCGGATTTTCCCGACTCCGGCTTGGTTTGCAAATCACAAAAATCTGTTGGCGATGGCGCGGCAATTGCTGAAGTTTGAAGCTTACCCCACTTGGCAAAATCTGCCAGGGGTGGTGATGGCTGCATTGAAAGGTTAGGGTGTTTTGGGGGTGCTGCATTTACCCACCCCGCCCTACGCGCACCCCTCCTCGACGGGAATTTTTTCTGTCGGTTATATTTGAAATCTTGTCAGATCGGCATCCGAATAATTCGTGATGTCGTTTCAGGCAGAGATTTTAGAGCTTGCGGGAGTTGTGGTAGCCTACATACACAAAAGCTAATACCTGGAGCGGCATCATAATCAGCATTTCTTTAGAGAAGATATTTACATCCAGTCCGGATACCAATGTAAAATAGCCCATGCTCAAAGTAGCTGGTAGCAATAGCAAGAATAGTTTGGGCTTGGACTTTACCATGCGTTCTCCTAAAGAGCTGTAGTCAGAATAATTGAATTGAGGCGGAGGAGATAGTAACCGCTAAAAGCGAGCGCGATTGCAGTTTGGAGGTGAGGATTCGTCAGCCACTTGAGATAAAAAGCCTGCTGGTGACAGCCCGATTTTAGTTCCCAGATCCCGTGAGCTAAAATTACACCCAAACAGATAAATAATAATGGCCCAAATAAATGATAGTCGATCGCTTGTCGCCAATCCCCACGGACGAGCGCGACAAACGATCGAGTCATACCGCAACTCGGACAAATTAACCCAAACCAGTGTCGCAGGGGGCAAAAGATCGAGCTAATCCGATATCCCGCTGCATAAAAGCAGCTACTAATTAAGGGAGCAGCACAAATTCCTAGCCCCAAGTAACGCCAGAGCTTGGCCGAATTAGATAATCTCACAACAGATTAAAACCAACCTTTTTTACTACTAACATAGGTATCGACAAACTCGCGATCGGTTTTAGTTAGATAGATAATCCCTTCAATCAGCCCAATAATTCCCATAATCGGACTAGCAATACCACAGGTGAGCACACTAGCGGCTAGCATGATTCCGCCTTCAGTGTTGTAACCGAGTACAAATTTATGGATACCAAGCGCACCGATTAAGATCCCACAGATCCCAGCCGCTACTTTTTTACTTGCATCAGCTCCGTCTTTCATAAACCATTCTCCTAGAGTTATATCGATCGAATCTTATCTATCTAGCTATCAGCATTCCCCAAAGTGCGCTCGAACTATCATCTAGTAATATGTAGCCATAATGTCGATTGCCGATTGCTGGTACAGGCTCAAATAAAATCGTGCTAAAACAGATCGATCTTGCCAGATTAATTTGCATAAATGTCCGTAAATCCACTGAGTGAGTAATAAGAGTCTTAGCGGTGCATTATCTGGGCACGATCGAATGTGTAGTAGTACTGCCAAACACGACAGAAATTCAGCTTCCAACAGCCATAACCAACGATGCGGCTACGGTGCAACGCGATCGGATCGGTTATGTGTTCGTTCAATTTAGTCAAGATCTTCATAGTGTCGAACTATTGGGATTTAGCGATCGAGTCGATACCGAATATATCTCGATCGATTGCCTCCAATCTTTAGATGAGTTATTAGATTTAATCGATACTGCGCGAATTAATAACTTGCAAGAATTTTTGCTTGGGATCTTAGGAAATGGTTGGCAACCGCTTGCCAATTCGATCTTATCACCCCAGCAAGAATATGCTCTGAGGAATACGATTAGTCTGCCCAAAAATACCAGCTACGACAGCATTCGCGACTTTACTGCTAGTAAAATGATTAACCTCAGAGCCAATATCGCGAATATTCCCCTCCTCCTGCCGATCGGTTTGAACGAGGAACTTGATGGACGCTTCAAAGTTCGGATTCGGTTACATGCTGCTGGTGGTATACCTTTATTACCCGCGCATCTCAAACTCACTCTCCAAAGAGAGATTCAAGAAAGCTTATTCGTTAGCTCTGGATTTATAAGTAAATGGACACAGATTTACACGCTCGAAGGGTTATCAGCATTAAAATTAGCACATAAGGGTGCTACTGGCTACTTAAAAATCGAACAGAGAAAAGCGATACTAGAGTGGCTCAAAGTCAAGAATTATTGGAATTTAGGAGAACTAAAAGCTTATGTGGAAGAGCAGTATGAGGTTGTATTTAGCTCGGAAAATGCCACTACTCTACAGGGTTTATTCAAATCTTTATTTGTCCAAGCCACATATCCCAATTTCTTATCTAATTTCAGTTTGTAGTTGTTCTTAATCTTAACTACAAACTTTTTCTCTTGTCGATAGCAACTGTTAATAAAACTCGCTCCCGCAAATTCTCTATCTAATACTCAAAATTGATTTGAATTCAAACTAGCTATTATTTTATCTCCATAGTTGTAGTCATGTTCTTGACCAAAATTGATTAAACTTCCGCTCACACTTCCACCTTCTGTATTTGTGCCTACAAATAGTTTGAACTGGTTGTATCCCAGCTTCCATAATAATTTACTTTTTAAACTTATTACCGTACTATCGATCGGCACCAGATCTGTCACTTCCTCTCTATTTCTTGCTGCTACCGCCTGATTTAACTGCTGATAGGTTTTGATAAATACTTCTATCTCTCGATTTTTACTTGCTTGAGAAAATGTCGATATATCTAACCCATATCCGCTGTGGTTGATACGACTAAATAACGAGCGCATACTTGTCACACTTTTATCCATGACGAATTCTAGCCAAATCTTAACAAATAGTTGCGTATTTAGAACTGGGTGGTCATCCTTCGGCAGTGGAGCTACGATCTTCTTGACAAGCTTTTTGAACTCAATTACCAGTAAATTTACTATTTTATTTCTTTAAGATAGAGGGGATAGTAAATCTTTATTTACCCTCTATTTTTATCAAGTATTTTTATCTGTCAACACTTCTGCCTCAAACCATAGCCAAACAACTGAGTTCTTATCGGGAGATATTCTTCCGAGCAGAAGGATTTGAGCATATCAGTCGATACGGGAGCGGGTGAAAACAAGACCCTGCAAGGAATTGACGCCCAACAGGTGTACCCCCAAACAGAAGGAGTAAGTAGAAGAGCAATGCACTCAGCCGTATTTGAGGCGGGATGGAGTAGTGAAGAATTAATGACACGCCATCGACAGATAAGTAGATGGGCGTAATTAAATATAAGATATCGCGTAGCTAGGTTTCAGGCAAAATCTATTTTACAAAAAATTGCGCCTACCTACTTAGTAGGGCAACAGCATCGAGGTGTGGGGAGAGAAATCATCAGTTTAGATTGGACATTATCGCATCATGAATACGGATTAGAAATCCACGGGGTCAAACGCAGTTACGATTATGTCAATCGGTGTTCACGAACGGGAGGATTTAAGTGATGAGCAAAGATTTTGATTAACGGATGCTTTACATTGGGAAGCGGTGCGCGTATCTGCTGACGCAGAGGCTTCGCCAACGTCGGGTTTCCCGACGTAAAAAGCGCACCAAGACAAGTGGTCGAGTTATTCAAACATGGAGTTATCGATGGACTATCGAGATTTTTCATGAGTTTGGTAAGCAGGTGACTGGTTTTGAGTCGGCTCAGGTTCGCAATCAGGAGGCGGTTAAACGCCACTTCTGTCTAAGTTGCATATCGCAGTCGTTACTTCAATCATTGCCTTGTAACGGTCAAAAATCCGAACGATTTATGTTTGCTCACAACCAGCAAACAGTAGGACAGCGACTTTATAGTTTGACTCGCGAAGCTTACCTCCAACTGCTGCATCTGGTGCAAGGTCTATTTGCCCAAAACCGTAGCTGTGAGCAAGTTTTGGAGGTACTGATGCCTGCTTAATCTCTTCAGTCATATCTTTCTCTGCTCGTAACTTGCCAAGTGCTGTTGCCAAATTATCCATCTTTCATACACACAGTCCGATCGGCTTCTCTCCTTGGAGAGTCGGACTTGAGCATAAATCGTCAACGGATTGAAGAGATTAGAACCTTACTAGCGGCTGCTTGAATCAGAGATTTGAGCGTTGTTAATAATTCTGATTCCGTGTAGGGTTTGGAGAAATAGGCAGAAGCACCTAAGTTCATCGCCAACATCCGATGTTTTTCACTGTTGCGGGAAGTGAGCATCAAGATGGGGAGATCTTCAAAATCCTGGTTCGATCGCAAGGCTTCTATCACTCCATAGCCATCTAGCCGAGGCATTTCGATGTCGCAAATTGCTGCCTGAACTACCAATCCAGCGAGGAGTTTTTCAACAGCTTCTTGTCCATCTCTAGCTTGTTCGACTTGATAGCCTTCTTTTTCTAACATCACAGCTAAATAACGACGGACATTAATTGAGTCGTCGATGACTAAAATTGTGTTAGTTTCTGGATGGTTAGGGGTAAAAGCGTTAGAACTGGATGACTGTTCTGTTACGGGAGTTGGATTTTCTGGAGCATCAGATTTAGAAGACATCCAGCTTGCAAATTGGATCGGATCGATGAGAGGAACTACGCGACCGTCGCCTAAAATAATCGAGTTGCCGAAGCCTGGAGTTAAAGGCATGGGACTATCGATCGATCTCAAGGTAACTTCTTGTTCGCCCCAATATCGATCGATCTGAAATGCTCTTAATAATCGATCTTCACCGACAATTAACACGGTTGGTTGGGAAATAGTTGGTCTTCCTGGTAATCCAGAAGTTCTACTATTCCTACCGAATGAAATTCCTTGCTCCAACGCGATCAGGGGAATCTCTTGCGATTGCCAAGTGATTTTTGTACCATCGGCGGTGACTAAATCGGGTTGGAAATGGATAATTTCTTTGATCCTATCTACCGATACTGCGAAGACGAATCCCGATCGTTCGAGTAACATCACTTTAATAATCGAAAGGGTCAACGGTACGCGGATAATAAAAGTAGTACCGATTCCAGGTTGAGTTTCGATCCGAATATTTCCGCGCACTTGTTCGATATTGGTACGCACGACATCCATCCCCACCCCACGCCCAGAGAGTTCGGTGAGATTGTCTGCTGTACTAAAGCCTGGTTCAAAAATGACATCTAGCAATTGAGTTTCTGGCATTTTTGCTACTTCGGTGGCGGGTAAACCCATCTGTTGGCGCCGATCTCGAATGCGATCGAGTTTCACTCCACCGCCATCATCAGCGATCGTAATCATCGTTTCACCACTGCGCTGACTGGCAGTAAGGACGATCGATCCCTGGGTTGGTTTCCCCGCAGCCATCCGCGTGGCGGGATCTTCGATGCCATGATCGAAGGCATTTCGGAGTAGGTGCATCAGCGGATCGCTCAAGTTTTCCAGCATGGCGCGATCGATCCCAATATTTTCACCTTGAATCGTCAGGGAGACAGATTTGCCAAACTGCACTGATAAATCGCGAATCAGGCGCGGAAACCGCTTGACGACATCGGCAAAGGGGATCGTCTGAGTGCGGGTCAGGTTGACCTGGAGGGTGCGGGTGG
Source organism: Chamaesiphon minutus PCC 6605 (assembly GCF_000317145.1). Taxonomy (GTDB): domain Bacteria; phylum Cyanobacteriota; class Cyanobacteriia; order Cyanobacteriales; family Chamaesiphonaceae; genus Chamaesiphon; species Chamaesiphon minutus. Next base: position 724,151 of record NC_019697.1, read on the forward strand.
TTTGGTTGAGGCTGCTGACCGATCGAGTCATTTCCTGAAGACTCAGCTCGATGTCAGCGGTTACTTCTTGCAGTTGGACGATCGTTTCAATTTGATTTTGCGAAACTAGGTGAAGCTCGTTATATCGATCCATTTCGAGAGAGTCAAATCCCTGCGTGGATGAGGTTAGGATTGGATTCGAGTTTGCTGGGGCGGTGGTGTTTTCGGTTGGGGGAATTAGCCCTTGGGTAGCCGCCATGTCATACCACTGACGGAGTTCTTGGTTGGATGACTCTAGCAGTTTCATCCGTTTTCGCATCAATCCGGTATAGTTCTGAATTTCGGAAAGGCGGAGATCGATCGCATTCCGTTCTAAAATCAACTTGCCGAAGGCGGTATTAAATTGTTGCAGGTACTCTACAGGTACACGTACTGTTTGAGATTGACGCTTGGGAGTTGAGGCAGTTGGAATGGGAGCGATTTCAGGGATAGCGGTTTGTCGAACTACCGGAAAATCCCCGGTGAAGTCGGTGAGAAATTCTGGAGCGTCAAAGGTGGCTAATTCGCTGAATAATTCGAGTGGTGGTGCATCTTGCAACAAGAGAGTACCACTGTCCCCATCTGTGTCGAAGTCGGTGAGAAATTCTGGAGCGTCAAATGCCGCTAGTTCACTGAATAATTCTAGTGGTTGAATGTCATCGCCGCTAAAAGTAAAGTCTGCTTCAGTCTGGGCATTCAGATTGGTGATTTCTGACTGCAATAGCGACAAGTCTAACGATTCTAGTCCAGAGAGGGATGGATTAAATCCTTCTTGGAGCGTCTCCACCGGAGCATCGAGTTCGAGCTGTGCAGGGACATTGCTAGATACTTCTGGGAGTCGATCGGGTATTTTGTCAAATCTTCCCAATATTACCAATGAGTGAGCTTTACGCCAAACCTTGATGGCTCTGCGAGTAAGTTCGAGAACTTGGGACTTAGACGTAGTTTGACCCTGAATTTTGATAGACTCACACAGATCGACGAATCGATCTAAACTTGCCATCCGCCCAAAGTCGCTCAATTCGTCTGCTGTCATCTGCAAATCTTGGAGCAATTCTGCTGGTGCTAAACTTTCAAATTGACGATCGAGTAAATCGAGCGATTCCTTGACTCCACTTTCAAATAATAAGATCCCTGGATCGACATCACCCTCTTGAGACAAGAGCGCGTCTTCATCTTCAGGACGGAGATCGCCCAAATGCTGACGCAATCGATCGAAAATCGGCTGCGATTGAGTAGCCAACCAAGTCTCATCTACTAATTGCGATCGACGGTGAAGATCGCCCACTTGACGCAAACAATCAACCCCTGCTAGTAATAGCGTTTCCACCTCGGTACTAATCGATTTGGAATGATACCGCACTCGCAGGATTTTGAAAAAGTCCTCAAGCTGGTGGGCGACGTGACTCAGCGGTGCAAATCCCATCATGCCTGCGCCCCCTTTGACGGAGTGAGCGGCGCGCAGAGCTGCGTCGATGGCTTGGGGATCGGGAATTGTATTGGCTAAACCGAGGACTGTAGCTTCGATGCGATCGCAACAATCTTCTGATTCGTCCAAGAATTTGAGGGGAATTCTATTATCGTTATCCATCACATTTATAGGGGGAAATTTGACTTGGGGTGCCAAAATTAATATATTGAAAAGACGAAAATCCGTAGGGGCGAGTTTATGCTAGGGATTGCGAATGTAAAGATAACTATCGTACGAACCCGCCCTCACCCACCCGTAACATCCAAATCATATTTTCCTTGAGTTGGAATAAAGCGAACATCAGATTGTCGGTGGGTTTTGGCTTGTTTATTGTTTGGTAAAAATTCTAAATTCTAAATATTTTGCCGATTCTTTACAGATAATCTATCTTTGCTAATGGGGTGGGGCGGGTTTGTTTGGTATTTGTTAGTACAAAGCTGGGATAACTAGCATAAACCCGCCCCTACGAGATATCCGAATGGTTTAAACCAGCAATTCCAAATTCAAAAATCTAGGAAGAGTTGGCGACCAGAGTGGAAGCCGAGCCGTAAAGCATGAAATCAATCAAAGAAGGCCAACTCTCAAAGAGTAAATATTTGGTAAGACTGAGGATATCTTGAAAAAAGCCTTTACGAGTAACACGCTTGAGACGAATCTGTCCATATGCAAGATCTGTTAAATGCAAAACAGTGTGAAAAAGGAATGCCAACAGGTTCAGCGTCAATAAACAAGCAGCTAAATGCTGCTGACCATGCCCAAAGTTATGCTCCAGATGATATCCCTTTGTTTTGAGCACATTATGATTTTCATTTTCGGTCTTCCAACGACATCGACCAGCCGCAGCAACCAGAGGTACGCTCTGTTCGTTTAATTCATGGCGGGTAATAAATGAATTTTCATATAATATTTCTCCATCTGATTGGCGGGTATGGATTAGTTTACACCAATTGACCTTCATTGCTGGCTGGGAGTCCCTTAGAGGAATTCCATTCACATATTGATAGCTATATAATTCGCTTGAATTGCTGTTCCACTGTTTCACTTCTAGCTTTTTCACCTCGCCAATACCATCCAAGTATTTCAACCAATCATAAACAGCAGTATGAGACGTTTCTAAACAGGTAAAGATAAAGTTCATTCCCGACGCTATCACCTGTTCACACATTGGTTGGTGACTGTAGAGGTCATCTCCGAGTAGAGTGATTGCTTGTCCTTGGAATTCTGGGGCATGAGTTTTGAGCCATCGTTTAGCTGCTGCCACTTCGCAGTCCTGCTTCTGGTGACCATCTTGAGGTGTGATGAATTCCGGAGCTAAGGAAATTACTTGAGATTGCCCAGGCGCAACTATTACAGGCAAAATGGCACTGTGGAAGTAAGTTACTGTGCCATTTTTGTGGGTACGGCTCGAACAGCATTTACAGTTGAGTTTGTGCGAGTCAAAATACTGAGTTCCATCCAGCGCAACTAGTAATCCACCGAGATATTCAAACGGTTTCAAGTGACCTTCTCGTCTTAAAGACTGATAGACGTGATTGAATACTCCAAATAGTGCTGTGGCTGAAATTTCATCCAGGATATTCCGAATTTGCGGCACTGTTGGGATTTTAATCATGCCAAACAGTGTCTGAGCATTGCTTTTGCCCTGATTGCTATTCATGTGCCGCTGATGTTCTAAAAAGGATTCGCTTTGCATGAAAAACATCGAAAATGCTCCCAACACAGCATCTCTGATGGTGTATTTAGTGCCATTGCTGGCAAGGCGCGGATCTTTCATCTGAAGAATTGCTCGGTTCAGATAGACTATCAATACCCCAAAACTCAGCTTCATTGGCTCCATTCTGCTTCTCTTTTTGAAGTCTCTCTATTCTCCTGCTCACCCTACCAAGTTGTCAAAATCTGAATTTGGAATTGCTGGGTTTAAACCTGGAACTGGGCGACTTTCTCTTCAAGTTGTTTTGCCACTTGAGAAGTCGATTGAATCGATGCCGCCATCTGACTAGAGAAAGCAGAACGTTCTTCAGAAGATACGGTTACTTGTTGGATCGGTTGAGTTACCACTTTGGCAGTCTCCGCCTGAGAAATAGTAGCTGTAGAAATAGAACTCATCAGGATATCGATCTCCTGAGACTTTTGCAGCATTTGATTCAATTTCTGCTTAGTAGCTTCCACCAATCGAGTCCCATCAACCACTTGCGCTGTACCCAATTCCATCCCCTGAGCTACATCCTGGGTTTCTGACTGAATTGCCGCGACAATCTGGGCGATTTCGCGAGTTGCTACGGCAGATTGTTCGGCTAGTGCGCCCACTTGCTCGGCAACGACGGTAAAGCCGCGACCTTGCTCTCCAGCTCGGCTGGCTTCAACACTGGCGTTAATTGCTAGGAGGTTGGTTTTGAGCGCAATTTCTTCGATTAGGGTAACTACCTGGGAAATTTTTTGGGAAGATTCGCCCAACCGCTTCATTTTCTTCGCAGATTCCCCGACAGTAGTACGGAGACTGAGAATACTATCTACAGTTTGAGCCATCGCATCGGTACCTTCCTGAGCCACAATATAGGCTTCCTTGGCGATCGTCGATGCTTGGTTGGCATTGGTAGCAACAGTTTGAATCGAGTTGGTCATTTGTTCGACGGAATTAAATGTACCGCGAATTTCTGCTGCTTCTGTGATTGCCTGTGCGGAAAGCTGGCGAATATCGCGTTCGTTCGATCCCAGCGAAACAGCCACTTGTCCGGTGCCTTGTTTCACTTCGATCGCAATATCTCGAAGACTATCGATCACAGCATTAAATAAGGTAGTCCATTGCGGTTTTTTTTGACTTGTTCTCGCACTTTCCCATGGAGTTGTGTCTGAATCCGTTCAAGAGAGCCATCCTCACACCAGTTTTGGTAATGCCAGAAGACTGTGGAATATGGAGGTAGATCTCTAGGTAAATCTCCCCAATTACAGCCATTCTTGAGCTGGTAAAATATACCATTGAGTAGTTCTCGCTTTGTCCATGCTAGGGGTCGAGTTTTCTTCTTCTCGGATAATAGTAATGGCTCGATCAGTTCCCACTCTTTGTCTGTCAAGTCACTTGAATATCCCATTTCTATCCTTTTTTTACTGGCATTACCTCAACTTTGTCGATTTTACCCGAGCGTCTAAAAGATCTCAAATGGGTTCTATAGAACACAGCTCTCTCAAACGGAAAATTCAATGAACAGCAATCTTATTTTCTTAACTTAGTCACGAATCGGTTCGGACGATCGCAGAAAACAATTAAAAAACCGATCGATTTACTTCATGCCAACACTGCCCCGATCGATCGGTTCGTGTCAAGTACTCTCCCGAAATTGCTTGGGAGTTAGCCCGACACTTTTGCGAAACTGAGCCGAAAAATGGCTCTGATTGGCAAATCCGACTTGGTAGGCGATCTCTGCTGCTGAAAGCCGCGTTACCGACAGCAAAACTTTCGATCGCTCGATCCGCCGCTGCATAATATAACGATGGGGCGGCGCTCCAGTGGCTGTTTTAAAGGATCGGGCAAAGTGAAACTGACTCATGGGAATCGATGCCGCTAGGTTGGCGATCGTCAATTCTGCTGCTAAATTTTCTTCGATATAATCTTGCAATTGCTTGAGTTGCCATCCATCCAGTCGATCTATCTCTAGGGTCGATCGAACGATCTTTCTAGTATGGTTTCTAAGCAAATGAACCGCCAACAAATTTCGCAACGACTCCACATACAAATTACCTGCCATACCACCATTAATCACTTCTCCTTTTAACAATTGGGCGATATGTAAAATAGTGGGGTCTTGAAAAATCACGCGATGCTCGATCGCAATATTTTCAGGCAAACCATTGTCGGTAGCGAGCTGCTGCAATACAGCGGGATCGAGATGCAAATTGACATATTCACTCGGTTTGGCTCGCCGATGCCAAACAAACTGGCGATCGCCATATACAAAGACGCTGCCCGCAGGTAAATTAGTATCTTGGCACTTGCCATCTACCGACCAAGTGACGCGATCTTGAGGCGTAAAGGCAACACTTAGCCCATTTGGAGGCATCGCAAAATCAAATTCGCCCACAGCTTCCAATCGACCATATTCGATCGCCAACCCATCCCACTCATTTTTTAAAACGATCGCGGCTGGTGTGGTTTTAAGTGACAGCATCGTAAGTTAGGGATGGGAAGGTTTGTGCCGATCCGAGCTAACCTTCATCATAATCGATCTGCCGAATTGGATTTAAGCTGTAGGTCGATCGATCTCAATTTCACGATTGCTCTTTCAATATTCATGACAGCCCAATTAACCCTCAACAATTGTTTAAAACCTTACCGATAAAGCTCTGGCTTTGGCAACTTATTCCTTCTTGCCGATCGTTCAAGCATTTACCAAATCTGCTAATGTCACGATCTACGATCTCCAGAAGTGATTTTTGACTCTGTTTTAACTGGTGTTGGTTCGAGAGATTGAGTTTTTATTCTCCATTTTTCAGCTATGATTGTTGCTCGATCGCTCATTTCTCTAAGCTTCTTCTCTCCCTCTTGGGCTATTTGTAGAATTTCAGCTAATTCTGTTTCATTTAATGGATTAGTACTCATGGCTATTACCCCAAACGTTTTTTAATATTACTTACAACTATCTTAGCTTCTAAGATTCGACCTAATTGTTCTGACAGGTCTTCTCCTGCTTCTTCAATATCTTGGCTGGAAAGCGTCTCATTTGTAGTGAGATATCGAATAGTTTCTTGAATTCTCCACCTAGTATTATCTGAAAACAGCGCGTAATTATTAAGGAGAGCAAATAACTGAATCGAACTGACGTTGTTTGGAAACAAGGTAATTCTTGCTCTCACTAATTGAATAGCTTCGGATAATTCAGTGTCGAGATTGTCGATTTCACGATCGATCTGTTCGACTAAGACATTGAAATTAGGCGGTAGAGTCATAATAGGCAGTCGAACCAAGATGTCGATTAGACCGAATGTTCTATTGTCACAACATTATCCGATCTCCAAATCGTACCCACATTCACTCGATCGTATCACCATTACCAATTACTTCCAAATCAAAATTTCGCCAACTTCGCTACCACAATTGACTTTAGGCTTCTGATGACTCTGTATCCTCCGCAATTAGACAGTCCAAAGTTTTAGATTTTTGGCTAAACAGAAAATTCTCCCGATAATCGACTGGACAGTCAATCACCGCTGGAACATCTTGAGCCAGAGCCTCTTTGAGAGTGGGCATCAGATCCGCAGTCTCAGTAATTCGATAACCCTTCAGTCCCATACTTTCAGCCAACTTCACAAAGTCAGGATTGCCAAACTTGATAAACGAAGATACCCCAAACTGCTGCATTTGCTTCCATTCGATTAGCCCATAGCCCCCATCGTTAAAAATCAGCGTCACAAAGGGAGTATTCAGGCGCAACGCAGTTTCTAGCTCCTGCATATTCATCATAAAGCCCCCATCTCCTGTAGCGGCAATCACCTGACGATCGGGATAAACTAATTTAGCTGCGATCGCACCTGGAATCGCAATCCCCATCGCCGCAAAGCCGTTGGAAATAAGACAGGTATTGGGTTTGGCGCAGTGATAGTGACGGGCAATCCACATTTTATGGGCACCCACGTCCGAAATTAGGATATCGTCATCGCCTAAAACCTGCCGCAGGTCGTAGATTAGTTTTTGGGGGCGAATCGGAAAGCCTTTATCCTGGGCGTATTGCTCGTAGTCGGCTCGAATCTCCTCACGGAGCGAGAGGGCATAGGGTTCGGGTTTGGAACTGGGATCTGATAACTTCTTACACCTTTGCAGAATCTCCTGGAGCGAGTCGGCAATGTCGCCCACGACTTCAACCTGGGGAATATAACTACTATCGATTTCTGCTGAGACTTCGGCAATGTGGACGATCGGAATTTCGCCAGTCGGATTCCATTTCTTGGGCGAGTATTCAATCAGATCGTAGCCGACGGCAATTACCAAGTCGGTGCGATCGAATCCACAACTAATATAGTCCCGCTGTTGCAGACCTACCGCCCACAGCGCGGAGGGATGGGTATAGGGAATTACCCCCTTACCCATAAAGGTGTTGACCACTGGCAAATTCAGTTGGGTGGCTAACTCTGTCAGGGCAAGGCTAGCATGGGAGCGGATCGCACCGTTGCCGACTAGTACGAGCGGATTATGAGCCTGGGCGATGGTGGCGGCGGCGCGATCGAGACTGGCAAAGGCAGCATAGACCCGACTCGATCCGTTTTTGGGCAAGGGTTTGACGGTTGCTGGCATCGCCGCGACATTTTCCGGTACGTCGATATGCACCGCACCAGGCGTTTCCGATTGGGCAATGTGGAAGGCTTTGCGGACAATTTCGGCGGTACTATTGGGCTGGACGATTTGTTTGCTCCACTTGGTAATCGGTGCAAACATCGCCACTAAGTCGAGATACTGATGGGATAAAATGTGCATTCGATCGGTACTCACCTGTCCAGTAATCGCAATCAGCGGTGCCCCATCCAGATTGGCATCGGCGACCCCTGTCATCAGATTGGTTGCACCTGGGCCTAGAGTGGACAGACAGACCCCCGCCTGTCCGGTTAAGCGACCGTATACATCGGCCATAAAGGCGGCTCCCTGTTCGTGGCGACAGGTCACAAATTGAATCGAAGAACCCTTGAGAGCTTCGAGAATGTGGAGATTTTCTTCACCTGGGAGTCCAAAAATATACTTCACGCCTTCATTTTCCAGGCATTGCACTAATAATTCTGCCGTATTCATAAACTACCCCTGTTAAGGTGACTATTTGTACTAAGCGGAGCGATAAACAATTAATACTTGTGGGTTGCGGGTTTTGCTTGTGAGGGCAGACCCCTCGTTGAGGAGCGGGGTGCCGCCCCTCAAACTCCCCTGCACAAGGCTTAGATAGTGGGCAGCTTAGCGCGCTTCGCATTAGTGCTTGGACTGTGGATTGCTAATATTAGATAATTTATCAGCACCAGTTAAAATCTTCCGATCGTACATAAGCTCACCGTAACAGGGGTAATTCATAAACTCACTTAATCCAGATAGTTTTGATGTTGACAAATTCTAGAATGCCGGGTCGTCCGAGTTCCCGACCGTAACCAGATCGCTTAATCCCCCCAAACGGCAAGCGCGGATCGGATTTGACCATGCCATTGATAAACACTGAACCCACATCTAATTGGCTAATTAAGCGGTCGCGTTCGGTGGCATCCTGAGTCCAGGCACTCGCACCCAACCCAAAGGGACTATCATTGGCTAGAGCGATCGCGGCATCTAGATCGGGTACTGTAAATAACAACGCCACGGGGCCAAAAAATTCATCGCGGTAGGTGGCACAAGTTGGGGGAATATTCTTGAGAATGGTGGGTTCGTAAAAAAAGCCTGGTAATCCAGACCACGGCTTGCCCCCAATCAAACATTCCGCTCCACCTGCGATCGAAGTTTGTACCTGTGCGTCGAGTTGTTCGCAGCCTGTGCGGGTTGCCAAGGGGCCAACATTAATCTCGCTCTGCAAGGGGTCGCCGATCTGGAGTTGGCGAAATGCCTCCACAAACTTGGTGGTAAAAACATCAGCAATATCCTCTAGCACGATGAACCGTTTGGCGGCAATGCAGGATTGACCATTATTGAGCAGCCGCGCTTTCACCCCGACAGCGACCGCTTCATCCAAATCCGCACTCGTCGTCACGATAAATGGATCGCTACCGCCCAGTTCCAGGACGATTTTTTTTAGGACTGTCCCTGCTGCTTGGGCTAAACTGGCTCCAGCAGGTTCGCTACCCGTTAGGGTGGCGGCTTTTACTTGGGGCGATTTGACGATCGACTCGACTCGATCTGCCGAAATTAACAGCGTTTGAAATACCCCTGGCGGAAACCCTGCTCGGAGGAGAATATCTTCGATCGCGATCGCGCATTGGGGGACGTTAGAAGCATGTTTGAGTAGAGCCACATTCCCCGCCATCAGAGTAGGCGCGGCAAACCGAAACACCTGCCAAAAGGGAAAATTCCACGGCATTACGGCTAAAATCGTGCCGAGGGGATGATACTCGATCCGCGATTGACTGGCATCGGTGGCAACTATTTCGGGGGCTAAAAACTCCGCCCCATACTCGGCATAATAGTCGCAAACCAAGGCACACTTTTGGATTTCGGCGATCGCTTGATCGATCGGTTTGCCCATTTCCAGGGTCATCAGTTTTGCCCATGCTAATGACTGTCGATCGTCCCGCAGGAGGCTAGCAGCCTGATGGAGCCATTGACTCCGCTGCGCCCAGGATGTCTGGCGATAGTCTTGAAACACCCGCTCCGATTCGATAATTTTGGCTCTTAGGAGATCGTCGGTGAGGGCGGGGAAATTTTTCAGTTGTTGACCCGTCGTCGGATTGATACTAGCAATACTCATCGATCTATTCTATCCCTTAGCTAGATATTGCCCTCATTCGATCGTGACAAATTTCGGGACTGCAACATCAAAATACATGATAAATATGATGAAAATTTACATTTATGTTGCGGTAGCTACTGTTTTCCCAAGACCCCCCAGAACTTGGTATAGCTGGTTCGGACTCAGCTAAAGCGGTTGTAGGTATATATTTTTGTAATATTCTGGCACAAGGTAATATATACAAGATTTTTGGGTATTATATTTATTAGATGATGGACAGCTTAGATTTTAAATCGAACTCTCATACGCTCTTCTTCCAATTTCAGAGGATTTTCGTATAGTCAATAAATATATATTTCATTCATAGTATTCTGATACTGAGGAACTTGGATATGTTGTCCGAGCCACAAGTGAAGGCACTGGTGAGTTATAATTACTTAATAAACGTTCATTCAAGGGAACGGTATTGATGGACTTATTTACAATTGGACACTCTACTTACGAAATAGAAACATTTATTTCTTTGCTGAAAAAACATGAGATAAATGCAGTAGCTGATGTAAGGTCTCATCCTTACAGCCGTTTCATGCCGCATTTTAATCGCAATTTTTTGAAAGAACTATTAGCTAAAGAAAACATTTATTATGTTTTTCTAGGAAAAGAACTAGGCGCAAGAACCGACGATCTGAGATGTTACATTGATGGGAGAGCATTATATGAAAATATTGCAGCAACTGCTCAATTTCAGAAAGGTATTGAAAGACTTTTGAAAGGTTTGCAGAAGCACAGAATTTCACTAATGTGTGCGGAAAAAGACCCCATTACTTGTCATAGAGCAATTTTGGTTTGTCAGCACGTTCGGCATCCAGACCTAAATATCAATCATATTTTAAAAGGTGGCGAGCTAGAATCTCATATTCAGCTAGAAGAAAGAATGTTGAATAAGCATGGTTTAATTGAATTCACAGAAGATCGAGAAGAGCAACTTCAACTTTCTCTCTTTGAACAGCCAAAAAGTAGATTACCAACAAAAGAGGAATCTCTGAAGAAAGCCTATCAACTTCAAGGCTATGAAATTGCATACGTAGATAAAAATTATAATAATCATGGAAGAACAGATCGAGCTATTCACAATCGGGTTTACCCAGAAAAACGCTCAAAAGTTCTTTGAAACTCTGAAAAAATCAGGTGTACAAAGAGTTATTGACACTCGTCTAAATAACATTTCTCAATTAGCGGGGTTCACAAAAAAAACTGACTTAGAATACTTTCTAAAAATCATTGGAAATATTGAATACGTTCATATACTCGATCTAGCTCCAACCAAAGATATTCTTGATGAATATAAAAAAAATAAAGGTGATTGGGGCGTATATGAGAAAAAGTTTTTACAACTTCTTGCCAATCGAAAAATAGAAAAAAAAGTATCTCCACTTTTGATAGATGGTGCTTGTCTGCTGTGTAGTGAGCCAACGCCTCATAACTGTCATCGTCGTCTAGTTGCTGAGTATTTAAATGAAAAATGGGGAAACATAAAGATATGTCACCTCTAAGATCGAAAATGTATGTCATCAACAAAAAGAATTATCTGTCTTTCTAATTCTTTAAAACTAACAGAAAGGTGTATTGCTGGAATTGATATTGAGTCAGGGCGATGGGTTCGCCCTATCTGTAATCGCTTTCCCCAAGATGGAAGAGTCCCAGCCTCAATTCGGATTGTTGAAGGAAGAGAACCAGAGCTACTAGATATTTTAGAAATTCCCCTTAATGATACTGGAAATGATTTTGGGTTTGAATGTGAAAACCTGACTATATTGGATGGTGAATGGAAATTATGGGGTAAGGCAAAACCAAGTGATTTAATTAAATATTGTGGAAGTTCTTCAAGTATTTTGCATAATAACTTGAAATATGTTAATCCTTCTTCTTTGCAGTCTTTGAATTTTAACGAACGTCGGACATTACAACTGATCGAGACTACTAATTTTTCTGTGACAGGAAGCTCTGTTAGTGGATGGCGAGGAACGATTAGAACTAAGAGTGGTCAAAGTTTAAATGATGCGAAAATTACCGATCCAGTGTTTGTTGAGAAGCTCAACCAAGGACATCAGCCAACAGGCATCTATTTAGTAACAGTAAGCCTTTCGATGCCTTTTGCCCCTCGTCCAGACTGGGAAGGTGAGCATCCATGCTGGAAATTAATTGCAGGAGTAATCGAACTATAACGTATAGATGTTTAACACCGATCGGCTAGTGAGGGCGGGTTTATGCTAGAAATTCCTACCTATCACTACCAAATCAGAACGAACCCGTCCGCCTTCACCAATATCTGTCGATCGATTGCAATCGATAGCGGTGCCCCAATTTAAAATAGAAAGTTAAATCCCAGAAAGGTGCGATCGAATGGCAAAAACTAAACGACGACAACTTGGTGGATTGCCACCCAAATACAGTTTCATGATCAATCCTTACCCAGACGAACGAGTATCCCGTTGTCCGTTGTGCGATCGCAAGACTGGACAACGCAAAATACCGATCTTGATTCATGTCAATCCCAAACACCTAATTGCACTCAACTATACTTGTCGTTTCTGTCGAGATTGCGATCTACTAATTGCTCACAAACATGAAATCGAGCATTATCTGACTGCATTATTTAGCCAACAAGCTCCTGAATCGATCGGTAATGACTATCTGGCGATCGGTACAGTTGAGAAAAGTGTGTGGAAAGAAGGGCTAAAACAGCAACAATCTATCGATAATTTTTTGCCCCATACCAGTGATTTTGCCACCTATTATAAGGAATTACAGCTAACTAGAGCTGGCTATTACAAGGCAGACCAAAAGCCACCTATAGCAGTACCACCACCATCTCAAGAATGGGTGAAAACAAACCCGATCCGCCTCTAAGTTGCTAATATCGATTGCTCTAACACTGAAATTGGCAACACCATATTTATTACAGTTGTGCTGCGTGTTGTTAATTATTACCCAAATTATTGAAGCTATGACGATCGCATCGATACTACCGTTCGGGATGAGCGGAAATCTGCTAATGATAGAATAGCGAGGTTCGCCTAAGCTAAATATGCCAGGTCTAGCTTGTCAGCCAAGACCTCATTAACCCGATCGCGTCATCAACCTCAAATGGCTCCAACTCTTCCCCCCTGGATCGTCCTCGATGCTCATTTACGTCAATGGCTGCAAGAAGATATCGGTAGAGGCGATCGCAGTACGCAAGGTTTGCCCAATGTCGATCGGGTAAGTACTGCTACCTGGATTGCCAAGGAAACGGGTCTAATTGCCGCACTGCCCATTGCCAAACGAGTTTTTGAACTTTTAAACCCTCAAGCCAAATTCGAGCCGTTAATTGCCGAAGGAGCCGCTTGTAAGTTGGGACAACCGATCGCCGAAGTTACTGCCAATCTGGCTACTTTGCTCATGGGCGAACGGACGGCTTTGAATTTGACGATGCGACTGAGCGGCATCGCTACGGCTACTCATAAATATGTCGAATGTATTGCCGATCTACCGACTCAATTGGTCGATACTCGCAAAACCACGCCTGGTTTGCGCCTGTTGGAAAAATATGCGACAACCGTCGGCGGCGGCGTCAATCACCGCGTGGGATTGGATGATGCCGTGATGATCAAGGACAATCATATCGCAGCGGCGGGCGGCATTAATGTGGCGATCGACAGCATCCGTCGAGCCATGCCATACCCACTGACGATTGAAGTCGAAACCGAATCGTTAGAACAAGTCACCGAAGCGATCGAGTCTCAGGCAGATATTATCATGCTCGATAATATGTCCCCAGAGCTGATGCGTCAAGCAGTGGCAATGATTCGATCGGCCAACCCCCGCATTAAAATCGAAGCATCGGGAAATATTACCCTCACCACCATTCGCCAAGTCGCCGAGACTGGCGTAGACTATATCTCCACCAGCGCGCCGATTACTCGATCTCACTGGCTGGATTTGAGTATGCGAATAGTTAAGTTTCCCAGCTAATATACTCTGAGTGTATATATTTTAGATATAATACATCTCGATTTCTAAAAATCGAGAATCATGGGTAACAATAACGTTAATAGATTGGTAAGTACGATTGTTAGTATTTGCTTAATTTCGATCGGGAGTACTGCGGTAGTTAGTGCTAAACCCGTCATGCAAGTCAATCCGCTCGGCGCAAAACTTAAGGTGCTCGGCTCTCCAGATCGCTATGCAGCAATTTGGAACAAATCATCCAGCACTGCTTGGGTAGCTCGCCATGGGCTGACATCGGCGCAGTACCAAGCTGAATTCGATAAATATGTCGCACAGGGTTACCGCTTGGTGCAAGTCAGCGGTTATGGCGTTAATGGGCAAGATCGTTATGCAGCAATTTGGGATAAATCGCCCAGTACGGCATGGGTAGCTCGCCATGGGCTGACATCGGCACAGTACCAAGCTGAATTCGATAAATATGTCGCACAGGGTTACCGTCTAGTGCAAGTCAGCGGTTATGGCGTTAATGGGCAAGATCGTTATGCAGCAATTTGGGATAAATCGCCCAGTACGGCATGGGTAGCTCGCCATGGGCTGACATCGGCACAGTACCAAGCTGAATTCGATAAATACGTGGCTCAGGGTTATCATCTAATTAATGTAAGTGGCTATGGCAAATAATTTGGGTTAGACCCAAATTAGAAATCTAGCAACTTTGCAGTAACGATCGCGAGATCGTCCGCTCCATCTCTAGAACACTTAAAATAGATCGAAACTGCCAAATTTCCGCAGTTGGGAAGGTGGTTTCGATCGCCATTGCTTATATTGAGAGCGGACAAGCCACGGTACAACTATTTCATCAATAATTATCTGCCATGACTAAAACAGTACTAATCACAGGTGCCTCGACTGGGATTGGACGAGCCACGGCACAACTATTTCAGCAGCAAGGTTGGAACGTAGTCGCCACCATGCGATCGCCCGAAAAATCGCCCGAACTAGCCGAGCTGCCAAATGTACTGTGCTTGCCGCTAGATGTGACTCAATCGGAAACGATTCATGCGGCGATCGATCGGGCAATCTCCCAATTTGGGACGATCGATGTTGTAATTAATAATGCTGGCTACGCACTGATCGGGGCGTTTGAAGCTTGCGAGATGGCTGATATTCGCGCTCAATTTGAGACGAATGTCTTTGGCTTAATGGAAGTCACGCGGGCGATCTTGCCGCACTTTCGGCTTCGTCAACAGGGCGTTTTAGTTAATGTGGCTTCAGTCGGCGGACGGATGACATTTCCGATTTATAGTCCCTACCATGCCACCAAATGGGCGGTAGAGGGTTTTTCCGAATCATTACAATACGAACTGCGACAGTTTAATATTAAAGTCAAAATTATCGAACCCGGCCCCATTAAAACCGATTTTTATAGTCGATCGATCTCAGTTGCCAAAAAAGCTGGATTGACTGTATACGATGAATATGTCAA
This sequence comes from Chamaesiphon minutus PCC 6605, assembly GCF_000317145.1. GTDB lineage: Bacteria > Cyanobacteriota > Cyanobacteriia > Cyanobacteriales > Chamaesiphonaceae > Chamaesiphon > Chamaesiphon minutus. The sequence goes on from NC_019697.1 coordinate 739,518, forward strand.
TCGAATTTTACCGAAAATGGATGCAGCGGGTAGCAACGGTTCGCCACCAGAAGTAACCGCCCAAGCCATCTATCGCGCTGCCACCGATGGTACCGGGAAGCTACGCTATCCGGCTGGCGGCAATGCTAGCTTCTTACTGGGCTTCCGCAAGCTCCTACCCGATGCGTGGTTTATAGGTATCATGCGACGCGGGATCGAGTAATTAGTTGATAGTGAATAGTTGATAGCTACGGAGCAACGTCGTAAATCTTGACTAGCCAGCAATAAGCCCCCGCAGATACCTGACTAAACGCACTAATGCGTATCGCCAGAGGCGAGGCTGCGCCAGCGACCAAAATCGCGCCGAGGTCTCCTCGGCGTGCGTTTTGGTCAAGACAACGCGTAGTGTCTCGGCGAGAAACGCGCCCAACCGCAACCTACTCGACCCTTACGCAGGGGAGTCTGGAGGTTCCGACCCCCAGATCCGGGTTTCGCTCGCACCAGTAACGATCTCATGTATACCCGATCTCAGGTGCTACCAAACTAATGTGGAATCATTGCCACCTTAATTACTTCCCGATTCCTCATATCTTCAAAAGTTTGGGCTAAATCCTTGAGGGGGCGTCGATCGCTAATTAATAATTCAAAGGGGATCTGCTTGCTCGCGAGCATCGTTAGAGCTGCGCGGACGTGGTGGGGAGTATTATGAAACACCCCTTTGAGCGTGAGTTCGCTGTAGTGGAGCAGATCGGTATTAACGCTAATCGTCGTATCTTTCGGACAACCGCCAAATAAATTAATCGTCGCACCCGGACGCCCGCAAGCGATCGCAGTTTCCCACACGCTCGGTACCCCAGTGGCTTCGATAATGATATCAGCACCCCACCCCTGAGTTAAATCCTTCACAGTGCTAGGAATGTCACACTGACGGTAATTCCAAATCCGATCGGCTCCCAACTCTTCGCCCACCGCCAAACGGCGATCGCTACCGCCAAATAGCCACACCGACTGACATTGACTCGCCATCACCGCCACGAACATCAACCCGATCGCCCCATCGCCAATGACGACTACTCTAGAATCGGGGGTAAAATTGCTGCGCGCGACCCCATGCAAAACACAAGCCAATGGTTCGGTCATCGCCGCTAAATCGGCATCGAGATCGGCGGGGATATGCAGTAGATTGTGACGGACGATCGGGGCGGGAATATTAATATATTCGGCAAAAGTCCCGTTATTCCAAGTTAAATTCGGACAGAGCGAATACTCTCGATGTTGACAAAAAAAGCAACTCATGCATGGAGCTGAATTGTTAGCCACTACCCGATCGCCAACGCGCCAATCCGTGACACCGCGACCGACGGCGATAATTTTACCCGCCCCTTCATGTCCGAATCGAGTTGGCAAATCGAGCATTTTGGCATGTCCGCCGCGCCGCCAGACTTTAAGATCCGTCCCGCAAGTAGTCGCAGCGGCAATCTCGATCGTCACTTCACCTTCGGCAGGCGAGGGCGGATCGATGGTTTCGAGGCGGAGATCTTCGCGACCGTAAAGGAGGGCTGCTATCACAATTCGATCGGCAATCGAGCCTGTTAGAGAGCTACTTCAGTATAAGAAACTTTGCGATCGAAAATCCAAGCTCGATCGGAATTTGAGGATTCAAGGATTGACAGGTGATGGTTGTCGGTACTATCTCTACCCATTACCGATCGGGATTTGAGGATTAGAGGATTGACAGGATTGGGAGATCGGTACTATCCACCCATGATTACCCATTACTCATCCACCCATCCCCCTCTCATTTGTTATTACAAATAACTTATTCCACCACGAAAGACAGGATATAATATAGTGTTTCAGGCTGGCAAAACCTCGCCCCTAGAAAATCGAGCTAGTTGTAATTGCGATGGTGTAGCCTCCGCACGCGAGCATCGCACGACTCGGACAAGGCAGGCAATCGTCAGGCACAATTTCTTCCCATAATATCCGCAATATGAACGACAAAAAAGTAGAAGATCCTAAATTGGTGATAGTTTATTTTGCTAATGGTACCGTCCAATGGGTGAAGTCTGGCAGCACCAATCAATGGTCTAGGGATGGCGGTAGGGTAAACAAATTTTTTGAAGGCAGGGTTTATCAGACAGCAACTGGCGAAAAAGTGAAGATCAAGCAGCATTTTAAACTCCTAAATACGGTATTTATGGATGTAGGAACTGGTGCATTTCTCGATACAGTTAGGGAAGATTTGCTCGGCTTAGTGCCAGATCCTAATGATAGTATCCAGCACTGCAAATGGTGGGATGTCGATTGGTCTTGCCCGATCGTTTTTGAGCCAAAACCAGAACGCAAGCCATATAAAAGTCCGATCGTCCGCAGCTAATCCACAATTATTCAGCAAAATGTACAAAATCGACAGCAACTCAAATATCTAAGCGTGCGAGTTAGCTGTAAACTTGGCATGACGATGAAACGACTTGTCGATATAGATGAGTGCTAAAACATGAAAGAAATTTTAATTCTCGGTCAACAGGGACAAGTTGCTTGGGAGCTGCAAGTGACGCTGGCGACATTAGGACGGGTGACGGTCTTAGGATCTCAAGATCTAGACTTAGCCGATCCCGATCGGATTAGAGCCAAGATCGCTGCCCTCCAACCGCAAATTATTGTCAATGCGGCAGCTTATACCGCCGTGGATAAGGCTGAAAGCGAGCCAGAATTAGCCATGGCGATTAATGGCACCGCGCCGGGGATTCTCGCCGAACTAGCCCGCAAATCTCAAGCTTTACTGATCCATTACTCGACAGAGTACGTCTTTGACGGTCGTAAAACTACTCCCTATCTAGAAACTGACACTCCAAATCCAGTCAGTGCCTATGGAGCTAGCAAACTTGCTGGAGAGCAGGCAATTACCCAAGTAGATTGCGCGCACCTGATTTTGCGGACGACATGGGTATATGGCAATCGGGGCAAAAATTTCTTACTGACGATTTTGCGACTAGCCGCCGAACGTCCCGAACTCAAAATCGTCGCCGATCAGGTAGGCGCGCCGACTTGGAGTAGATCGATCGCTGAAGCAACCGCCCAAATCATTGCCCAGTCTCATCCAGATCGATCGAATTTGAAGGGGATTTACAATCTCTCCGCAGCGGGTAAAACTAGTTGGCATGGGTTCGCGACTGAGATTGTCTCTGAGTATCGATCGCATTATCCCGATCGACATCTGGCTGTCGAAAATATTTTAGCGATTCCAGCTACCGATTATCCTACTCCCGCCCAACGTCCGGCTTATTCGATCTTAGATAACAGTAAGGTGTTGGCCGATTTTGGCGTCCAGTTACCAGATTGGAATGCTAGTTTGGGTCAGTTATTTGCCAGATGGCAATAAGCACAAGCTCGCTTGCAAAATGTCAGGTGTTGGGTTCTGGCGATCTGTTTCAGAAGAACCCAATGTCATTGTTATCTAAGAGATTATTTGAAGCCAGGACACTTAGATAATGCTTTGCGCAGCTCCATCGGTGCGTTACTTACCGACAACGAGCGGGAAGTCGGACAACCAAAAGTCATACTTTCAACCATACCATTGGCTCTAAACTTGGCATCGATCGGTAGCGAACCACTATCGAAGATGGCCACATAACCGTTACCACTTTTTAAGGTGCGCTGCTGACGGGGCGACAGGTCGCCTGAAAACTCGGCAGAGAGACAACTCTAGACAAATAGTATCAAAAAAGATAGGGTAAGAGAGCTTCTTACCCAAAAAACAATTAAATGTTACCAGAATTGTATCATGCCCATTTGTCAGAAAAATTCACACGCGGTAACTACTTATTGACAATTTTATTGATTCAAGTAGTGCAATCTATTAAAGAAGTCACGCTAGAAAGCATCGCAACAAAACTAGCGATGCCAATTAAATTTGAAAGCAGAAGAAAAAAGTCCAGAGATTTTTATCAAATGATGAATGGGATTTAGATAATGTTTGGTTATCACTAGTGATTGCTTGGATTAAAGGCAATGTCAAACAGAATAATATTATATATTTAGCAATAGATCGAACCAAATGGCAATCAAACAATATTTTGATGGTCAGTATGATTTGGCGAAAGAGAGCAATTCCTATTTATTGGCAAATGCTTGATAAACAAGGGAACAGTACATTGGAAAACCAACAATTAGTATTAACCCCAGTATTCGCTGCCCTATCAGATTATAGCTTGTTGGTACTGGGAGATCGTGAATTTTGTAGTGTTACTCTTGCGAACTGGCTTAGAGAGCAGAAAATAGATTTCTGTTTACGACTGAAAAAGAATGTTTGTATCAAGACTGAAGAGGAATTGTGGACTGAACTGAAAAGGCTAGGATTAGAGCCAGGAAATAGCTTTTTTAATCAAGAAGTAACAATTAGAAAAACTGCACCAGTTGAAGGATTTAACCTAGCAGGTAAATGGCTAGGTAAATATCGAAATATTACCACAAAAGAGCCTTGGTATATTCTGACCAGCTTGGCAGATCTACAAGCAGCAGTTGATACCTATGCTAAAAGATTTGGAATTGAGGAGATGTTTCGAGACTTTAAGGGCGGAGGATATAACTTAGAAAAGACTAATTTAACGGGCGAACGATTGAGCAAATTATTGATTTTGCTATCACTAGCATACTTGAAGAGTATCATCCAAGGGATAGATATCAAATCAAAGCAAGTTCAAGAATATCTCGGCAGAAAAACAGAACATCACCGAAAATATGCTAGACATAGCACTTTCTATATTGGACTCTGGGGTGAATCATGGGTCGATTCAACATCTAGTAATTGGCAGGTTGTTGTTGAATTAATGTCTTTGTCCCCACATAAACTACCTAATTATCAACAAGGCTTGAGAGCTATGAGACTTATCCTATCAGCGTTATAGGCGACAAGTCGCCCCGACAGGGTGCGCTGATAAGACCCCATCCATTTTTTCACACTTCCCAGTAATTCTCGCCCCTGACTAGTGCTACCTGGAGCAGAATCATCCCGAAACAGGCGATCGATCGCCACTTCTGGATCTGGTTGGGCGGTAGCAGACATTGCTAACGAACAGAGCGAGACTAACGACATTGCTAAGACAATAGCGATCCGATTGGTAGATTGTATATTTATTACCTTCATGTCGATTGATGACCCGATTGTAATTTTCCCTAGATCTTAGCTCATGCTGCCAACTCTGGTAGCGATTGATTCAACTGCCAGTCAGGCACTTTGCTCAAGTATTCGAGCAAGTACTTAAGGCATCGAAAGCAAGATGCTCTTTCCGCTCTGGTTTGGAGTAACTCAAAATCTTTAAGTTGACACAAGTGCCCTTGTGGTTACCGTCCTCAACCTGGCTTAGATCTACTTCACCAATCGATGCTCCTGCCGAGAGGCTACGCCAACAAACCAATTTTCCATCACGGTTCCCCACGCCGATTGTGAGAAGACAGTTTCGGCAGCATGACGACAGTTGGATCGATCGATCTCATCCAAATTCTCAATCGCCCGTACTAAAGCATCTACACTGTCTGGTTCGATCAAAAACCCCGTTTTACCATCTGCAATGATTTCGGCAGGCCCCCCACGCCGATAAGCAATGACTGGGACGCCACAGGCGAGAGCTTCGATTGCTACATTTCCGAATGCTTCTACCCAGCGAGGTGTCATTAACATTCCTTTACACGATCGGAGAGCTTGTTGTAACTCATGAGTGGGTAAAAAGCCCAGATATTCGATCGGCGCGTGGGGATAATCGCGTTGAATTTGTGCCCAATAATCTGGATCTTGAATTTTGCCCATAATTTTGAGCTTCATCCCCGTCCGCTCGGCGGCGGCGACAGCATCTTCAAGAGCCTTTTCTGGCGAGATTCTGCCCAACCAAGCCAGAGTATCCTCAGGAGTGTCGCAGTACTCATAGATAGCCGGATCTACCCCACTTCCGCCGACGACACAACATCGATCTGCAAAGCTAAAAGTCTCGGCTTGAGTGCGCGTACATACGCCGATCGTCCCAGGGAAATCGATCGCCACGCGTTCGATCGCTAAATCGATCGCGGCGATTTGCGAACCCATGCTGACAAAATGCGCGATCGGTCGATCGAAAAACGGGGTTAGATAAAATGGCAGCCAATCGAAAGCCGTATTAAAAATAATGTCATAATCGTGTTGGATCGCTCTGGCTTTTGCCCACATATTCGCCAACACTGGATCTCCTGGCATGACAATAGATGCCGCTTGTTCCTGAGTTTGAGCGGTGATTTGGAGTTCTCCAGGGATTTGAATAATCGACAGATCGCCTAAATCAGAACCCATGGGCGCGATAATCTCGATCTCATGTCCGCGCGATTGCAGTTCGCGAGCGAGATTGGCGATCGTTAGTTCTACACCTCCCCCTAAACCAGAACCTAAAGCACCCACTGGCGTGGAGAGAATGAGAATTTTGAGTGGGGATCGAGCAGAAGAGATATTCAAAAGACGAACAGATCGGTGGACGCTCTCGATCTTACAACGGTTTATCGAGATAGGGCGATCTTTGGCAGCTCGACACTATTACTTTGCTTTACCATGCCTTACGTAACGTTTAAATGCCTGCTTGGTATCGGTATCGAGTAGACTCCAGATGCCCAAAGTTCCTGAGAAAAAGAACACGATACTAGATACATAGGAGATCGAGACTGCCAGAGCCAACCACCATGCCCAAACTTTGAACTGACGTAGATGAAAAATTAAGACTTCTAGTAACATCCCGACGCCAAATATTCCCAAACCTACCCACACACTATTGAGAAAATATTGCCAATCTAGTGCGGTTAATTGCCCATCGGAGAGAGCAGTTAAAATGCCATAGGGATTGCGGAGAATTAAGACTATGAAAATATATAAATAGATAACAAAGCTGACATTCCAGTGGAGGCGTTTTAGCTTATGCCAATAGGCAATAATGCCAACAATTCCGACGAGCGCGAGCGCGTCAAACCAGAAATGTAAATTGGGATGCGGAATCTTCGTGCTACCACTATTAAACACAAACATGAGAATCAGCATACTGATGGGTACGGAGCGCAAACTCCAGATCGAGACCATCAGTGATGTCGGAATTGACGTATTTGTGAGGAGCATCAACTTTAATAATTAATTTAATAATAAACTCGATTTTTAATAAATTTTATAGATGTATCAGAGGCAATGGCCAAGTAATCATCGCTAAAAGTGCGCCATTTAATCAAATATTATCAGCCGTAGGTAGCTGACAAAAGCACACTTTTTATAAGCCATTACCATTGTAAATATATGCAAATTTTGAAACTCGTTTGCCTATTTGTTATCATAGCAAATACTCCTAAAATTCAATCGGCCAAAGTACTGACACCTAGCTCGATTTACAATGCCGCTTGGGGTCGATGTCGATCTCAGATCCTCTAAATTTGAAAATCAAAGCATCGAAAAACGATCTGTAACTGTTTTGCAATTACTGAGTGCTGCGATCGATACTCAACAAGACTCATATTAAACCCTGCAAGTTTTGCTAAAGTGAGAAGTACAGACAGCAAGGGCATAGGAACGCAAAATAATGGCAGGAAAACTTTTACTGGTAGATGACGAACCGGGATTGCGCGAAGCAGTCCAAGCATATCTTGAAGATAGTGGCTATGTCGTACAAGTCGCGAGTAGTGCCAAAGATGCCTGGGAGCTATTACAACAACAGTTACCCGACTTAGTGATTTCTGACGTGATGATGCCCCAAGTCGATGGCTATCAGTTTCTCAAACAAATGCGCGATGACGATCGATTTAAAGCTACACCTGTAATTTTCTTAACAGCTAGAGGCATGAAAGCAGATCGGATTGCTGGCTATCAGGCAGGTGTCGATGCTTATCTGTCCAAACCTTTCGATCCAGACGAGCTAATCGCGATCGTCCAAAACCTTCTAGAGCGGCGGACTGTAGCGGTAGCAGCTTCCCAAAATCCCGAAATGGAAGGCATCGCCAAACAAATTGCCGCCGAATTGCGGGGGATGCTCAATCCTACCAGCGGCATCGTCAAAACGCCACCCCCAATCCGGATCGATCTGACCCCGCGCGAGCAAAGCGTCCTCGATTTAGTTGCGGCGGGATTGATGAACAAGGAAATTGCCAAGCAATTAGAAACTAGCGTCCGCAATGTCGAGAAGTATGTCAGTCGGCTGTTTGGTAAAACAGGCACCAATAGTCGTACCGAGCTAGTCAGGTACGCATTAGAGCACGGGCTGACTAATTAACCCAGGTTACTAACTATAATTTCAGCGGTTAGAAACCGCACCTGAGAATGCAAAGTCCGTATAGGGGGACTTTGCATTCTCAGGTGGCATGATTTCAATCGATTTCATTAATTAGGTCTGTATCGACAGGCAAGTTAATTAGTATGCTTTCAATCCTTAAATCAACATCTAATGCAATCGTGATAGTAAGAATATCTTTTTCAAATGAATCACTACACTTTAGATCGAATTCCTTGATTATTTGGCGAAAACCCCAACCTTAACCTCAAACCCCACCCAGCGAGACTCGCTCCCAAATATTAAGATTTGTGTAGATAAATTGAGAAGAAACCAAAGATTTTCGCTTTAAACGCGAACAAATGTTAAGTTTTTGTTTGCAAATTGTGTCGGATAGAGCCAGGAAGTACTACCCATCTTGGATTTTCTGTTAAAACTACTAGAGAGCGAAAACTGAGTGGACAATCCGCAGCCGACGCTACAACATGTAAAAAATCGCTGTGTTTCAAATTCCGCTCGGTCGCGCTACACTTCAGATCCAAGCCACTTGCCTTCAACTTCACTAGAATTTATCCTGTAGGAGCAATACCGCATGTTCACCAACGTCAAGTCCACCATTAGACATATAACTCCCGACGATGTGCGGGGCAGACAGTTATTGAAGGTGGTCTATGTTGTGTTAGAGCCACAGTACCAGAGCGCGTTGTCTGCTGCTGTGAAAGCCATTAACGACCACAACCCCAAAGTCGCGATCGAAATTAGTGGCTATCTCCTAGAGGAACTGCGCGATCCCGAAAATTATGCCGGACTTGAGCGCGATATCCAAACTGCGAATATCTTCATCGCTTCACTGATTTTCATTGAAGACTTAGCAGAAAAAGTTGTCGCCGCCGTTGCCCCCCATCGGGATAATTTAGATGTCGCGGTAGTCTTTCCCTCAATGCCTGCTGTCATGCGGTTGAGCAAAATGGGTAGCTTCTCGTTAGCACAATTGGGTCAATCTAAAAGTGCGATCGGGGAGTTCATGAAAAAGCGCAAAGCAAATGCTGGCGCGGGTAGCTTCCAAGATGGAATGCTCAAGTTATTGAACACTCTACCCAATATCCTCAAGTACCTGCCGATGGAAAAAGCGCAGGATGCTCGTAACTTTATGTTGAGCTTCCAGTATTGGTTAGGCGGTACGCCAGAGAACTTGGAAAACTTCTTGTTGATGTTGGCCGATCGATATGTCTTAAAAGAAGATGATACGCTCAATTCGGCAACTTCCGCAGGGGAAATTAAATATCAAGATCCTGTCACTTTCCCAGATATGGGGATTTGGCACCCGATGGCACCGCAGATGTTTGAGGATGTTAAGGAATATCTGAATTGGTACAACAGCCGTCGCGATATTTCCGACGATCTTAAAGATCCATTGGCTCCCTGTATCGGTTTGGTATTGCAACGGACTCATATCGTCACTGGCGACGCGGCGCATTATGTCGCCATGCTCCAAGAATTTGAAGCGATGGGTGCGCGAGTCATCCCGATGTTTGCCAGCGGTTTGGACTTCTCCAAGCCTCTAGAAGCCTTCTTCTTCGACCCGATCGGCAAAAACAACGCGATCGTCGATGCAGTGGTGTCCCTGACTGGATTTGCCCTCGTTGGTGGCCCAGCGCGACAGGATCATCCCAAGGCAATTGACGTGCTAAAACGGTTGAATCGTCCTTATATGGTGGCGTTACCGTTGGTCTTCCAAACTACGGAAGAGTGGGAAGAAAGCGACTTAGGCTTGCACCCGATTCAGGTAGCATTACAGATTGCGATTCCTGAATTAGATGGTGCGATCGAGCCTATTATTCTATCAGGTCGCGATGGTTCGACCGGACGCGCGATCGCTTTGCAAGATCGGATCGAAGCGATTGCCGGACGCGCGATGAAATGGGCAAACCTGCGTCGCAAGCCAAAAATCACTAAGAAAGTTGCGATTACGGTCTTTAGTTTCCCACCAGACAAAGGGAACGTCGGTACCGCCGCATATTTAGACGTATTTGGTTCGATCTACGAAGTCCTCAAATCCATGCGGGATAATGGCTATGATGTCCGAGATATCCCCGCATCGCCCAAGGAATTACTCGAAGAGGTGATTCACGACGCGCAAGCACAATATAATAGCCCCGAATTGAATGTGGCTTATCGGATGTCAGTGCCAGAATACGAAGCACTCACACCTTATTCTGAGAAACTTCACGAAAGCTGGGGGCCACCACCAGGTAACCTTAATAGCGACGGCCAAAACCTGGTTATTTACGGCAAACATTTCGGGAATATCTTCATCGGCGTTCAGCCTACCTTCGGTTATGAAGGCGACCCGATGCGGTTGTTATTCTCCCGTTCCGCCAGTCCCCACCACGGTTTTGCGGCTTACTATACTTACCTCGAAAAAGTCTGGGAAGCGGATGCCGTCCTCCACTTTGGTACCCACGGTTCGCTAGAATTCATGCCAGGAAAACAAATGGGAATGTCCAACGACTGCTTCCCCGATAGTTTGATCGGTAATATTCCCAACCTTTATTACTACGCCGCTAATAATCCTAGCGAGGCGACGATTGCCAAACGTCGTTCCTACGCCGAAACTATCTCCTACCTGACTCCCCCCGCCGAAAATGCTGGATTATATCGCGGCTTACAAGAACTCGGCGAACTCGTCGGCTCTTACCAAGCTCTACGCGATAGTGGTCGCGGCGTGCAAATCGTGAATACGATTATGGATAAAGCGCGGATTTGCAACCTCGATAAAGATGTCGAATTACCCGACATCGATGCAGGCACAATGGACATCGAAACCCGCGATAATATCGTCGGTTCCGTCTATCGCCGCCTGATGGAAATCGAATCCCGCCTCCTCCCTTGTGGCTTGCATGTCGTCGGTAAACCACCCACAGCCGAAGAAGCCATCGCGACTCTAGTAAATATAGCGTCACTCGATCGCGAAGAAGAAGGAATTAAAGGATTACCACGGATTATCGCCGAAAGTATCGGACGGAATTTAGAACAAATCTATCAGAGTAACGATCGCGGTATCCTCGAAGATGTCCAACTATTGCAAGATATGACCCTCGCCGTCCGCGAAGCCGTCGCCGCAATGGTTAAAGCTCAAATCAACGAAGAAGGACGAGTTTCCTTCGTCGCCAAGTTGAACATCTTCAACATGGGCAAAAAAGCCGCCTGGGTCGAATCCCTCTACGCCTCCGGTTACAAAAACGTTAACCTCGAAGAAATCAAAACCCAATTCGACTACCTCGAATTTTGCCTCACCCAAGTCTGTGCCGACAACGAACTCGGCGCACTCCTCCAAGGCTTAGGCGGAGAATATATCTTACCAGGGCCAGGTGGCGACCCGATTCGCAATCCCGATGTCTTACCCACAGGTAAGAACATGCACGCCTTAGATCCTCAATCCATCCCCACCGAAGCCGCAGTTAAATCTGCCAAAGTAGTTGTGGATCGGTTACTCGATCGGCAAATGCGGGAAAATGGTGGTAAATATCCCGAAACTATCGCTTGCGTTCTCTGGGGTACAGACAACATCAAAACCTACGGCGAATCCCTCGCCCAAATCATGTGGATGGTCGGCGTTAAACCCGTCCCTGACGCATTAGGCCGCGTCAACAAACTGATCCTCATCCCCCTCGAAGAACTCGGTCGTCCCCGCGTCGATGTGGTAATCAACTGTTCCGGTGTCTTCCGCGACCTGTTCATCAACCAGATGAACCTACTCGACCAAGCCGTGAAAATGGCAGCCGAAGCCGATGAACCCTTAGAAATGAACTTCATCCGCAAACACGCCCTAGTTCAAGCCGAAGAAATGGGAATCAACCTGCGTCAAGCCGCCACCCGCGTCTTCTCCAACGCCTCCGGTTCCTACTCTTCTAACGTCAACCTCGCGATTGAAAATAGCACCTGGGATAACGAAGCCGAACTTCAGGAAATGTACCTCGGACGCAAATCCTTCGCCTTCAACTCCGACAATCCTGGCGTAATGGATAACGCTCGCGAGATCTTTGAAACCACCCTCAAAACCGCCGAAGTTACCTTCCAAAACCTCGATTCCTCGGAAATCAGTCTGACCGACGTATCCCACTACTACGACTCAGACCCCACCAAAATTGTCGCCAAACTGCGGGACGACGGCAAAATGCCTTCTTCGTTCATCGCCGATACCACCACCGCTAACGCTCAAGTTCGCAGCCTCTCCGAGACTGTCCGCTTAGATGCCCGTACCAAGCTACTCAATCCCAAATGGTATGAGGGAATGCTCTCCCACGGCTATGAAGGCGTGCGCGAACTCTCGAAACGGTTGGTGAATACTAGCGGTTGGAGTGCCACCGCCGGAGCGGTAGATAATTGGGTGTATGAGGAAACCAATGACACGTTTATCAAGGATAAGGAGATGTGTAAGCGGTTGATGGATCTCAATCCTAATTCGTTCCGCAAGATTGTTTCGACGCTATTGGAAGTAAATGGACGCGGTTATTGGGAAACCAGCGAAGAAAATCTCGATATGCTCCGCGACCTTTACCAGGAGGTCGAAGACCGGATTGAGGGTGTTGAGTAGAGAATCGTATTTATAGATTTAAAACCTGTAGAGATTAGCTACAGGTTTTTTTATGTCCAACTATTATATTAAGTTATTTAAGATTGGGTACACTACTTATTAAGGCACATCAATTCCAAGTGCAACAAGTAATAAAAAGGAGAAGGCATTATTTTACCAATCAGCTCTTTCTTGCAAGAATCTCATATCAAAAGTGCTATAGAGCTTCTCAAAATTCAAGTTGCATCTACAAAATACAACTATCGTTCCTTAGATTTTGAAATTATTAGAAGAGAAAGCTCTTTGGATATAATCACACCTGAAGAATTTTACAGGAATTATATTAAAAATGATATCTGCTTTAACTATCCCTATCTATTTAGTTCTATTCCTTACTCTGTCCCAAAAGGTGATGGGGGAGTCCGTAAATTTCACTTTCTTGAAACTCATCTACGCATTCTGTATTATTCACTAGGCTTCTATTTTCTTGATTTGACAAAGGATGTCAGAATCGAACTAAAAGGAATCCAGGATCGCTCATTTATGTACACTCATTATGGTGCAGACATAAATCCTGCTAGTTTAGGAAGAAGTGACATTGATTACAAAAAAGACTATCAAAAATTCACGAGTAAAATACGCAAAACAGCGCGTAATGCCGTAAAAGATGGTAAGATTGCTGTTTTGCATTTAGATATTCAAGATTTTTTCCACTCAATCGAACACTCACTACTGACACAAGTGTTGAGAGAACAGGCTCTCCCCGAAGCGCAACTCCGGCTAAAATATAATGAACAAACTAGATTGACAATCAGAGAAATTTTATTTTTAATAATGCAGCGGTCTGAAGGTTTACCTATCTCTCAGCACAATATCATATCTAACTTACTCAGTCATCTTTTTCTCCATCATCTCGATTGCTATATTAGAGAGATTCAATTAGAGCTAGGCTCATCTTTCTTGTTAACATATCATCGTTATGTTGATGATATGTTTATAACTGTTAAATTTCCAATTGGAGAAAGTAATCAAAGTATTGGTACAAAAATGCTTGATATATCTACTAGAATAGGTGAGTACTTATCTGGTAATCTTGCACTTAGCCTGAACCCACTAAAAACAAGGCTGGACATCATATCATCAGAAGATGAAGTGGATAGCTTAATTGAGCGTAGTCGTCTAGTTAGCTTTTACCAACCTTTACCCGATGAAGGCGGAGAGCCACCAAAAACAACTTTAAGTCGGACTGTAGAAATTCTAACCAAGTTGAAAGCTGAATACAAGGAAAGAGGACATGTGTCCAGACTATCCACAAATGATGATCTTGCATTAAAACAATGTTTTCAAAATGCAGTAATTCAATATACTGATATTGAGGATGTAAAGAAACAGCTTGAAAAAGTTTTGCAAGATTTTCCATCAGCACTCATACCAAAAAGTATGAAAGTTTTAGTATTTTTAATATCTCGCGTACCAATTGTATTAAAAAGTCTGATCGAGCATGTCTCCGCTAATCTATGTGATTTGCGACCATCTTTAATCACTCTTTATTTGGCAGAAAATTTAATGCTTATCGAGCAGTATAGAAATGAGATAGACGATAAAATAGTAGACCTTCAGAAAAAATCTTCTAGCTCATATATTTACTTACTTAGTCGTCTTGTCATTCCTAGTATTCCATCTAGAGATCGATACATCAATATAGAAAATTGTGAATTAGAAGAACATAGTAGTATCATATATCAGATTCGTTGTGGCATTATTGCCGAAAAACGTGGATTTCATGGTGTAGCTTACAATCATTTATTAAATACTCTTCAGGAGTGGTGCTTTGTTCACAGAGAATCTAGCAATAAAAAATCTCGCAATCAATATAATTGCAAGGATGTTATTAAGTGGCTTGAGCCTTTCACAGACCATTCTGACATTATTTTTGTAATGACCATGTTCGACAGAAGAAATCGCAATACTATTTCACATCCAGGAGATGAAGGAGTTGAAGTATTAACAATAGATAATTTAGAATATAAACAACATTTGGAAAAATTGAACTCATTTTTTAATAGAATTTATCCAAGATTATTAAGATAAATAGTCAATTTTGATTTCATTAGTTGATAGTGGAAAACTATTTTATCAGATGGGGAATTTAAAAATAATAGCTTGGATTTACAGCTATCGATCGATTCGCTCTAAAATCACCAGATAAGAACTCATTTATTGTCATTGCTAGTCCTTTTGCTGCTAAAAATGGTACACCATTACCAACACCTTTAAACATGTCAGTAAGCGACATCTTTGCTGGTAACTCAAATTCAGGTGGAAGTGATTGAATCGCTATAGCTTCTGCTATCGATATCCTTCTGGCTTGATAAGGGTGTAAATGAACTTCATTATTTCCATAGCAGGCTGTAGGCGAATATCTCCACCTATGTAAACGCTTGTAAGATTTTTTAGAATCATCGCCTTCAAGCACAGACAAAAATCTGCTAAGTCCAGCACGGGGAGTAAAACAGTGCTGACTATTAGGATGGTGATTTACATCATTTTTTTCAAACCAATGCTGTACTGTTAAATCGATAGGTACTCCGGCAGGACAAGTTAAAGATGAATTTTCTCCAAATGGATCTGTTTTAGCCCAAGGATAGGATTGAATCATATCGATTGAATAAAGTTTGTTTATATCCCACGGAAATTGAGATTCTAATTCCTGACTCGATCTCATTGGTACTAAATCCGATCTAAAGCCAATGGAGATTGCTCTTTCCCTACTTTGCGGAACGCCATATTCTAAAGCATTAATCAAACTATCTGTGATTAAATATCCATTCTGTTCTAATCTCGATCGCATTCGATCGTAAAACAATCGATGTTTAGCAGTAGACCACAAACCTTTGACATTTTCAAACAAAAAGAAATCTGGTTGATATCGACAGATGAGTTCTACATAAGTTTCTGTCAATTTACCATTTTCTCCCCTACCGCCTCGATTCTTGCCACCAACTGAAAAATCTGGACAAGGTGGCCCAGCAATAAACCCAACTAAAGAGCCATCCTTTCTAGCATCGATTAATAAATCTCTCAACTTCTCTACTCTCTCCGATTCGAGCAAACTATCAGCATCACAGAGATCGTACCCATATTCTGGCTGCGATAACTTCATCTGACTACGTGAGTACTGATAGCCACCTAAAAATGATGGTTCGATCTCGTTCGCATAGGCAATGTCAAAACCAGCCACTTCAAAACCTAAATCGAGAAAGCCAATACCAGCAAAGAACGAGAAAATTTTCATCTATCTGCCTAACAAAGGAGGTTATGAGTTAAGATTATTACAAATTAGTTTAGGGTTTGTCAATCTAGTTTATCTAAATTAATTTGTAATCATGTATGGCATTGAGCGATCGCATCGTCAGTCTCCGTAAACAGCACAATTTATCTCAAAGGGATATCGCTTACGCCTTGGGAATAACAGATCAGACGGTAAGTAACTGGGAACAAGGACGTAGTGAACCAAGACTCACCATTAGACAAGTAGTTTTACTATGTAGTATTTTAAACTGTTCCTTGGCCGATCTTGACGATGGCAAAGATCGATGAGTCGGGAAGTCGATGAGATCTTTCGAGCGTTAATCGATTGGAAATTTCCCCCTCTATTATTGAGACTAGAAAGCGGTTAGCCACCTAATAAGGAAAATAACGTTAGATTGTCTTTTCAAATTAACTCTTTACTGCCTCACTAACTGAGGAAACTTTTTACATAAAGCCGAAAACAAAGGTGATGGTTTACTATCTTGTAAGCGATCGCCTTGCTGCCAATTAAAGCGATTCCACAAAAATGGGGCTTGCTGCTCGGATGCCAACCATAATAGTTTTTTAGCTCTGGTAATCGCTACATACAATAACCGCAAGTCTTCTCCTTGTTTGAGATAATTAGCTAGCTCCCATGCATCTCTAGGTGTCGGTAAAGATTGATGATGGAGATGGGCGCGAATTTTGGCACGGGCGACTTCTGCTAAGGTAAAGTCGCCTAAGAATTTGGCACCTTGCGGCGTCCATAATTGTCCGGGTATTTTGTCACTTAAAAAGGGGATAAAGACATAATCCCAGTCCAATCCTTTGGCTTTGTGCATGGTAATAATCGTCACTTGTCCTGATGCGGTGTAGCGAGATTCAGAACCATCATCGATATTTTCAAAACCTTCAGTCGTGACGATTTCTTGCAAGACTTCGATCGTGGAATAAATCGAACCGCGCCCGTAAGTTTGCATTGCAATTCGATCGGCTAATTTATCGGCTGTCGCTAGTTCGCTAGACTGGTAATTCAATCGATCGGCTAAATAACTAATCAGTTGATAATGGGGTAAAGTCAATCTCGATCGCAATAATTCGCAGCAGATTTCGCGCGCGCGGCGGACTGTTGGCGACTGCGGGATTTCTAAGATACTCGGATAGAGAAAACGTTCGGGAAATACGGCTAGGGCATCAAGATCTTGGGCGTCAATTAATTTCCGTTCTAATAAAACTTTGAGCGTGGCTTTGAGATAATCGCTAGAATGCGGGCGTGTGATAAATTGAAATAAGACCAGTAATTCTCCTGGAATTTTAGACGTGCGATCGCCTTCGCCTGCTTCAAAAAGTTTGATTTCGGGATGCAGGCGTTTCCAATCAGCCAGCCTGTCAAAGATGAACTTTGCTTGGCGATTTTCGCGGACTAAAATGGCTGCATTTGCCGTCGGATTGGCTTTAAATAAAGTTGTCAATCGCTGCTCGATCGAGCGAACGGATTCGTAGACATCGCTGGGTGTATGAAATTCTACCCCACCATCTTGAGCTGTCGGATTTGGTTGGGCGTCTCCAGGCGATACGGGACGGATCGTTTGCAGCCAGAAGACTGATTCTGTCTCGGCTGTGTCGTGGGTGACTCGCTCTGGCGATAGCGTTGGCGGTTGGAGAAATTTATTTCCCCAATCGAGGACAAAGTTGGCAGCATCCATAATTATTTGGGTACTACGTCCGGCTTGCTCCATTTTTTCCAGTCGCGGCGAGCCAAGATCGCCAATCTGACTGCATTCGTGGCAAAATTCCCGAAAATATTTGGGATCGGCAGGGGTAAAGGTGGAATTAATCGCTTGATTGGGATCGCCGACGCGAATCAGATTGAGTCGATGTTCGTAGCGAACATCCGGCTCGGAGGGATGGCGATCGGGAAGTTCGGCCAAATGGCGTAGTAGCTTTTCTTGGAGGGGACTAGAGTCTTGTGCTTCATCTTCAAATACAGCAAAAACTTGTTGCTGCCACAATCTGCGCGCAGTGGGGTCTTGCATTACCCGCAAAGCCCCAGCAATCATCTCGTCATAGTCGAGATATCCTTGACTGTCTAGCAACTCCTGATAAGCCTGATAGAGTCCAGCTCCGATACTCAAAATGTCATAACGATCCTCGTTCCGAGGGGCTACGCCAACGGGATACAATTTGGCAACTTCCCACAGATCGGCGGGTGACAAACCCGAACTTTTGGCTTCGCGGACAGCGGTGAATGCCAAGCTGGGTAGTACTTCTGTCCGCAATACCGACTGACGGCGCAGGCGTTCTGTCTCCTCCCCATCGAAGCCTTCTCCTTCGAGCAAACAGCGATAACTGTGAGGGTTCTGACTCAGCCAGCTTTGAACGGTATCCTCGATTAGTTTGTGGTTGGCTGAGGGCATCACCAACGTACGATCGGTCAAATCGAGCTTAGATAATTCGGGATGCTTGCTGGCAATGCTCAATGCCAAGCTGTGAATGGTATTAACGCTATATCCGATCGGCGGTAGCCCCAATTCTTGGAGACAATTCTTGATTTTATCTTTAATATTTGCGGCTGCCGATCGGGTTAGGGTCACGATTATCAACTGACGCCGTTGGTGCAATTTTTCGCGGGCAATTGTTATTGCCGCAGCTACAGCCATACTATGGGATTTTCCCGCCCCTGGGACTGCGGAGACTGCTAAGGGGCCAGAATGCCAATCGGCCAGGGTTCGTTGACCCAGGCGCAATCCTTGCCGCCACTGAGCGATGATGCGATCTCGATCGCTGGTCAGATTATCTAAATCGGTAGCTGCGAGCATGTTTTAGAATTGATAATTGAGAATTGATAATTACCTACCCCTGAACGGGAAAGCTTTACACCTATTTTCTTGGTAACAATTATCTGACTCGATCGTGCGCTTAACCATTATTCCAAGTTTAATTACTCACATCTTGCACCAGCGGATGCGACACACGTAGTGTTTAGCACGTTAGCGACGCAGTGCGAAAGAGTTTCCCGTTCGCACTGCGTTAAGACAATACAGTTTAACTATACTAGTGTTTAGTAAACCCAGGGTCACCGACTATCGACACTAAGCACTAGTATAATTAAACGCTTAATGGGGTGCGAGTAAACTCGCACCCCATTAATTTAGATTATTTGTCGATCGAAAGTTATTCTACGAACGAGTCCGATTGGTAGTCGTTCCTGTTAAGAGTTTAGAACCGATATTACCTTCTTCACTGCCTCTAGTTGTCTGCGAAGAGTAGTAGTAGTGGTTGTAACGGTTCTGCTTGTCGAGATCCACACCATTAAGTACCATGCCCAATACTTTGAGTTTGGATTGGTTGAGGATTTCTTGAGCGTATTCAACGGACTCTTTATCAGCCACGCCAGGACGGAGGACGAATACCAACCCGCCTGCTTGGGTACCCAAGATTGCCGCATCTGCTGCAACTGTCAGTGGTGGTGCGTCAATGATGACCAGATCGTACTCTTGCGACCATTGAGCGATGGAGGTGCTCATTTGGACAGAATCGAGTAAGACTACTGGATTTGGCGGTACGACACCAGCCGTTACGAGGAAAAGGTTGGGTTGAATTTCGGTAGTCGCTGTCTTGCGATCGCATTGACCGCTGAGAACGTTACTGAGTCCCTCGTAGTTACCCTGTCTCCAAATCAGATGTTGGGCGGGTTTGCGCATATCTGCGTCTACCAAGAGCACTCTTTTACCTAGTTCGGCGACTGCTAAAGCTAAGTTAGCTGCAACTGTCGATTTACCTTCTCCCGATTGAGAACTAGAGACGACCACCACTTTGAGGCTATCATCGGCATTCAAAAATTGCAGGTTGGTTTGTAACATCCGGAAGGATTCACCTTCAATCCCAGTGGTCATACCAGTCAAGACCAGTTGACCTGGTGCTCTAGCCGCACCCTTGCTGAGTTTGGGCAATTGGCGCGATTTTTCAAATACAGGAATCTGACCCAAGATTGGGTAACCAGGTAGTAAGTTTTTGGCTTCTTCCGAGGTTTTGATGCGTTTGTCGGCACCATCGAGCAAGAAGGCTGTTGCAGCACCTAAGAATAGACCCAAGAAACCACCGATCGCAATGTTCTGACCTTTCTTGGGCGAGAGAGCTTCTTGTGGTAGCTCGGCATGGGTGAGAATTCTAGAGTTACCTAGGGTTTGGTTCTCAGCAATTTCGATCTCTTGCAGCTTGCTCAAGAGGGTCTTGTAGTTAGTCCGCGTGGTTTCGAGTTTGCGACCTAAGGCGTTTTGCTGTTGCTCTAGTTTGGGTAATGCATTCATCCGCTGTTTGTACGCATCGACGACATATACCAGTGCCGCAATTTGCTTTTGCAAACTCGTCCGTTGTGCTTCACTCTTGGCATAGTCAGCAATCAGGTTGCCCTGAATCCCAGAGGGTTGCAACTCGACAAGTTTCCCTTGGAATTGTTGTTCGCCAATTAAGCTTTGTTTGAACCGTTTTTGGAGAATTTCGACTAAAGCTTGACGCTTTTCTTTAAGGTTGAGAATGCTCGGGTCGTTGTCGCTAAACCGAGTTCTTTCGGTGGCAATTTTAGCTTCAACTTCTTGCAATTCTTTGAGTGATTTTTGCAATCCTGGCGATTCGCTTACGAGTCCAGATTGAATTGTAGCTTGTGCATCCCTACCACCAAATAAATTCTTCAATCCCTCCAACCGAGAAGTTTCGGCGGCTAATTGTGCCGAAGCCGAGGTAATTTCTTTATTCAGGCTAGTGATCGTTTCTACTGCTTTAACAGATTCTGTTGGCAGATCGACAACATTATATTGTTCTTTAAATAAACGGAGGTCGTTTTCAGCTTGCTTGACTTCGGTTTCAATTTTTGGCAGTTCCTGCGCTACAAATTTGCGAGCTGCTTCGGCTTCACGACGTTGGTTGGTGCGATCGTCACGGATGTAAATTTCCATGATTTTCTCAACTACATCTCTAGCCAATTCTCTACTAGGATCTTGGAAGGTAACTTCCAACAAATCTGTATTTTTAATACTACTGACTTTTAATTGTTGGACAAAGCTCTCATTTTTATTGATAAACTTATCCAACCGTTTGCGCTCTGGTCTATTTGCATATTTGCCATCGCGTAATTCGACAAGTGCTCCTTTGATGGTAGTCAGAGACTTGAGGATTTCGGCTTGAGTGTTAACTGGCGTACTTCCGGTTAAGCCCTCCAATTCACCAATCGCACCACCACTAGCAGCATTGGTTGCACTGCTCAACAAAGCACTAGTCTTGTTAGTCTTTTTCAGGATGACCTGTCCCTTGGCTTGGAAGATTTCCTGTTGCTTGAAAGTCCATACCGTTGCTACTGCTGTAGTCAGGGCAAAAACCAAAGCAGCGGGCATCCAACGACGTTTGAGTACTAGCCAATATTGTGCAATTTCATCCATAATGCTTTCTGCGGGCGACTGTGTTCTATACTCCCTCATATTCTAACATCGTGCCCCGAACTACCCGTATCCGCATTTCAACGTAATTCAGGAGCGTTAAACCGACTATTTTCGACAATTGAGTGCTTAGAGGGCGATCGGTAAGGGTCGAATCTGTCGAGCGATCTCAGTATGAGCGATAACTTTATTATACAAGAGATTAGCAATCTTCGGGATTTTCAGTAAGAATATTTGTATTGTCACGATCGGTTTTGGTGAGGACAATTATCTGTGCTACAAGAGCAACAACTCAATTCTACGGCCATCGACCTCTCTACAACTTCCGCCACCAATCTCGAACGGCGTCTCCAAGAAATCCCCCCCGAACCGGGAGTCTACTTCATGCGCGATGCGAACGATCGCATCCTCTATATCGGCAAATCTAAAAAGCTCCGCTCCCGCGTCCGCTCGTATTTCCGCGAAGCCAACCATCACACGCCGCGCATCGCCATGATGGTACGCCAAGTCGCCGAAATCGAATTTATCGTCACCGATACCGAAGCCGAAGCCTTAGCTCTGGAAGCTAATCTGATCAAGCAACATCAGCCGCATTTTAATGTCCTGCTCAAGGATGATAAAAAGTACCCATATATCCTGATTACTTGGTCGGAAGATTATCCGCGCATCTTGATGACTCGCAATCGGCGCATCGGCAGAGGTAAGGATAAATATTATGGCCCTTATACCGACGCGCACTTGCTCCGCAACGTCTTATATACCATCAAGCGGATCTTCCCACTCCGCCAACGACCCCAACCATTATTTAAAGATCGTCCCTGTCTCAATTACGATCTCGGTCGCTGTCCCGGCGTCTGTCAAAGCTTAATCGCCTCGATCGATTATCGTCAAACCGTCGAAAAAGTGGCGATGATTTTTCAAGGACGGACGGGTGAACTGATCGAAACCTTGTCCGCACAAATGCAAAAAGCCGCTGAAGCCTTAGATTTCGAGCAAGCCGGACTGATTCGCGATCGCATCAACAATCTCACCGCGCTCAATGCCGAGCAAAAAGTCTCCCTACCCAACGATACCGTCTCTCGCGACGCGATCGCCCTAGCAGCCGATGCCAAAACTGCCTGCGTCCAATTATTCCAAATTCGAGCTGGTAAATTAGTCGGCAGACTGGGTTTTACAGCGCAAGTAGAATCTCTGTCCGAACAGACCGAAACAACCAGCGCAGCATCCGACGAAGAACTAGGCGCGATCCTCCAACGGGTGTTAGAAGAACACTATCAATCAGCAGATCCGGTAGAAGTGCCTCTAGAAATCTTGGTGCAATATCCATTACCCGAAGGCGACATGTTAGCTAACTATCTAAGCGATCGTAAGGGTCGCAAAGTTACTCTGATTGCCCCCCAGCGGCAGACTAAAGCCGAGCTAATTGAGATGGTCGAAAAAAATGCCATTCACGAGCTATCGCGCCTCCAACGTCAAAGCGAACGCAACCTCGGCGCATTACAAGATCTCGCGGAGGTCCTCGATTTACCAGAAGTCCCTCGGCGGATTGAAGGATTCGATATTTCTCACATTCAAGGCTCCAATGCAGTCGCCTCGCAAGTGGTATTTATCGACGGCTTGCCAGCCAAACAACACTACCGCCACTATAAGATTCAAAATCCCGAAATTACGATCGGACATTCGGATGATTATGCCAGTCATGCCGAAATCGCGCGTCGCCGCTTTCGGAAATACGCAGGCGGGTTAAATACTGACGATCCGAATTTTCCCGACGTGGTGATGATTGACGGTGGTAAAGGTCAATTATCTGCCGTCATTAGCGTCCTCGCCGAGATGAATTTGGCCGATAAAATGTGTGTAGTCAGCCTCGCCAAACAACGGGAAGAAATCTTTCTTCCTGGCGAAAAATTGCCTCTACCGACCGATGCCGAACAGCCTGGAGTGCAACTGCTACGTCGCGTCAGGGACGAGTCCCACCGTTTTGCAATTACCTTTCATCGCCAACAGCGCAGCGAAAAACAAAAACGCTCCTATTTAGATGACATTGCGGGTTTAGGTAGCCATCGTCAAAAACAACTCCTGGCACATTTTCACTCGATCGACTATATTCGGGCTGCTAGTGTTGAAGATTTAGCCAAAGCTCCAGGAATTGGCTCGCACATTGCTACGGAGATTTACAATTACTTCCATCCACAGTAAATAACTAGTTAAACTAGAAATATTGTTGGCAGTTGCCAGCTACATCTTCATGTGTCGTTGGCATAGTTTACTGTAGTAATCTTTTAGCCCGCTATCCACTGCCCAATGTCTCGACGAAAAGCGTTTGGCCACTCCTTGGGACGTCACGCAAATCACTATCCACTATCCACTATTCACTTCTTTGATTGGATATCTGATTTGAAACTGGCAAGGGAGTCGGTATACCTCACCGACTTACCGAGCCATAAAGAATATTAATTTAATCGATAAGTGCAGTCACCTTCGTCAGTAGTAGTGCTACTTTAGATAGATGAATGACGATCTACAGAGTTGGTACAGAGCACTCGAACTAGAGCCTGGGGCTTCACTCGAAGAGGTGAACCAGGCTTATAAGGATTTGGTATTGGTTTGGCATCCCGATAGGTTGCCCCAAGATAGTGCTCGCCTCCAAGAAAAAGCCCACGCCAAACTCAAAGAAATCAACAATGCTCGCGACAGATTGCGCGAGTATCAAGCAACGCGTACTGACAGCAACGGTAACGGCGATCGCACTCATAGTACATCATCTCGATCGACAACTGGCTCGGCCAAAGCAGACGTTACCCGGACAGAACGCGAGCCGACGACATATAGAACTACCCAACGCCAACACTCGCGTCGGGCTTCCGCGCGTCCAGAGCCGTCTCAACCAGCACGTCCATCGACAGCACAACCAGCGCGTCCATCAACAACACAACCCGCAAAAGTCACCGAAACCCCAGTTTATCCCCAATCTTCGGCTACCAAGCCCACAAATCATCGCCACCATATCAAGACAGCCCAGCGCACGCCCCCAGCACGTCCCGATCTCAGTGGCGTCGATTGGAGTGGGACGAGTCTGAGCGAGCGCGATTTGTCGGGGAGAAACCTCAGCAATGCCAATTTAAGTAATACCGATCTTCAGGATTCATTTTTGCACAACACTAATCTACAGGGTGCCAACCTGCAAAAAGCCAATCTCTTTAGGGCGAATTTATTTCAGGCAAATCTCAGTAATGCCAACCTGCGAGAGGCAAATCTCGTCGGTGCAGATCTCAGTGGTGCCGATCTTAGTGGTGCCGATTTGACCGGAGCGCGGATTAAAATTGGCGGTAGGATCGCAGTGAGACTGATTGGTGCCAATCTCATCGGTGCCATCATGCCAGACGGGCAAGTATATAACTAAAACCTAGATTTAAACCGAGCGGGGAATTACACAACTCTATTATCGATCGGGAGTTGAAGGCATGGTTGGGTTCGTAGCTAATTCATTAAGCGCGTAGTCTCTAAACCGATCCATATCGGCTTGAAGAGTACCTTCGACGGCATTACGCACAAAATCATTATTCATCAACAGTGCCAAAAAGCTGGGAACTTCGTAAGTAATTGTGAGTTTGACAATGCTACTTTGCTTGCGATCGTAAAACCTAATCGCCCCTCGATTGGGCAAACCACCAACCGATTCCCATTGAATGATTTGATGGGTAATATCTTGGATAATGCGCGATTGCCAGGTGAATTCTAGCGTTCTAGTGGCTAGTTTCCAGCGGGAGATTTCAGGACGATCTTCATCTACTTTGACAGATTCGATCCACTTCATCCAACGCGGCATCAGTTCGATATTGTGCCACAAATTCCACACATGCGCGATCGGTGCAGCAACTTCAACTTGAACGCTATGTTCTAACCATTGGGACATATGGGTGGATGGATGGATGGGTGGATGGGTGGATGGATGAGAGGGGGAGACAGAGGGACGGGGGGACGGGGAGAAAAGGACACTTGCACCCTAGAGCATAACCCCTAAAGCCTAAAGCCTAGACTCTAAATCGATCGAGAATTGCTCTTGCGGCTTGCTTGCCAGAGATTGTAGCTCCTTCCATGCTATCAATATAATCCTGAGCGGTATAGCTACCAGCGAGGAAAAAATTGTCGATCGGTGTAGATTGAGTGGGGCGGAACGGGTCCATGCCAGGTTTTTCGCGGTAGAGAGATTGAGCGAGTTTGACGACACTAGACCAAGTGACATTCAATTGGCTGGCAGAGGGGAAGAGTTTGTGGACTTGCTCCATGACATGTTCGACAATATCTTCATTTTTCATGGGAATGAAGGGTTCCCCTGGAGTCAATACTACTTGAAGTAGCGAGCCTTCACCTTCTCGATAATAGTCGGCAGGACTGGTCAGTGCAAGATCCGCAAAGCAAGAAAAATCAGCATCTGCACTATACAACAGATTGTCCATCCCGGCGGCATGGTCTAATTGCTGGCGTTCTGCACCATCTTGCATTTCTGTCACCCAGCCGTCAAAGCGCAGTTGGACGGTAGTCACGGGGACGGCTTCGAGTTTGAAAATGTTATCGAAAAAGGTCGATTTGCGCCAGTCGGCTGGTATAATGCGATGAATACCAGGCACATCGCACGCGCAAACATAAGCATCTGCGGTAATCGTTTCGACATGTTCGCCGCTGGCGATCGCAAATCCGGTAATCTGAATATCGTTGCCTTCGCCTGTATACTTGACTTCGCGCAATTGGCGGCGGGTATGAATTTTAGCACCTTTAGCTTCGAGATATTCGACGATCGGTTTGTGGAGATATTCGGCTGGCGAACCGACTAACATATTGAGTTTGGATGCTTCGGTTTTCGAGGCGAACATCATAAAGATCGTCAGCATACACCGTGCCGAGATATTCTCGGTATCGATAAATCCCAATGCTAGGGCGATTGGGTCCCACATCCGGCGTAAGCTATGGTTGTTGCCGCCATGCGATCGAAACCAATCGGCAAAACTAACTCGATCGAGATCGCGAATCATCTTCATCGCCGTCTCATAGCTGACCAATCCCGGCACGATCGGACTAGTACCCAATGCCAGCGCGTTGCGGAGTTTATCGACGATCGTCAATTGTTCGGTGGTAAAGAATGCCTTCAACCCATGAAACGGCGCGCCGAGGAAAAATCTAAAATCTAGCTTGCCAATATCGCCCCCAGCATTGACAAAATTATGAACGTGTTCTTTTGGTAAAAAGATATCGGTAGCACCGATATGCTGCATCAAAGCAAACAGATTGGCATAGTTATTGAAAAAGACATGCAATCCCATTTCGATGTGATTGCCCTCGGCATCTACCCAGCTCCCCACTTTGCCGCCGACAAAGGGACGCGATTCAAAGATCTCTACCTCATGCCCAGCATCGACCAAATCGACTGCTGTAGCCATGCCTGCCAATCCCGCACCAACAATCGCAACCCGCATATCTGTCCGTTATGTTTTTGTGTCTTTACAAAGTTTAAGATTTTTTAAGCCTTTTTGCATCCTTCCTGGCAGAAAAGCTGCGCGATCGAGATTGCCGTGGGGTTGGAAACCCCCGCTCGCGATCGAAGTCCGCCTACGCGGACTGAGGAATTTATCAGTCCGCGTAGGCGGACTTCGCACCAATAGCCACGACTTCCAGTCGTTGGCCTTCTACCAACTGGGATCGATCTAATTATTTTCGATCGGATAGTTGCTATTTATTAGAAAGTAGTGTTATATTAGATGAGTTGAGAAAAAAAACACCGACGCGGAGTAGAGCAGCCTGGTAGCTCGTCGGGCTCATAACCCGAAGGTCGCTGGTTCAAATCCAGTCTCCGCCACCAAATGTATCAAAAAGCCGTACCAAATAAGGTGCGGCTTTTTGTGATGATATCTTCTGCTTTCAAAATATCTTTTTAGAGTTTAATTGCGATCGATAGCCCATCGCCAATTGGCACCACAGAGACACTAAAGCGCGGATCGGCGACTAACTCACGGTTAAACAGATCGATCCCTTGAGTATATTCATCATTATAAATATTGGGTTTCAAAACGCGACCTTGCCACAGGACATCAGTAGTTATCAGCAATCCACGCGGTCGCAGCAATTCGATCGAGCGTTGATAGTAAAGTGGGTATTGATATTTAAGTCCAGCAATGACGATCGCGTCAAAAGGTAACATCGGATTGGCAGAAAGTAATCGATCGAGCAGTTCGACGCCACTCCCGACTTGAAAATCGATGAGATGGGCTACTCCGCAGCGTTCCCAATAACTGCGAGCTACATCTAAATGTTTGCCAGCTACCCCACAACTTAGCAATCGTCCGTTTGGGGGCAACGAGCGTGCCAAGACAAGGGTAGAATAGCCGCTAAAGACTCCTAGCTCCAAGATGCGACTCGCCCCCATCGCTCGAATTAACAGCGCGATCGACTGTACCTGTGCCAAGCTAGGTTGCATTTGGGCAAGTGGATATTCGGCGGTAGCTTGTTGGAGATCCAGCACTAGCTCGTCTGGGGGAGTAGAGATAGATTGGACATACCGCTGGATGTCGTCTTCGACACCAGTACTAGTCTGTTGGAGATTCGGACTGTGGTATTCGACAAATTGACGCGCGCAATCCTTGCATTGATAGCGTTGTTTGTCGCGATAGAAACCGTGTTTCCGAATCTTGGTCGATTGACAATTAGGACATTTCATTAAGCCTGTAATCGTCTCTAATTATGAGCTGCCACAGGGTGTTGAGACTCGAAGTGTGGTGCGTAGGCTTGGAGCAAAGTGCTAACTTGTTTGACTACTTCATCGCCATTGGGTTTGGCGATCGCTTGACGTTCGGGGAAAAATTCGGGACGATCGAGGTTCTGGGCGATTGCCGATTCAACTTGTTGCCTAATTAAATCTTTCAGCTCGGTTTGAGCGCGTTCGCGTTGATAGCTCGCACCTTCTTCTGTCGTTGCATACAAGGGAGGTAATCTATTGAGTGCGTATGCAGCAATATCGCCAACATCCAATTGGACGTCATCGGTATTAACTTCAATTGCCGTAATCTGAGAGATCGTTTCGGTGATGACCAACTCTTCCATCACATTAATAAACTGTTTGCGCGGTACGGTTACCACTTCGCCAGCTAATAATGCCCCCATCAGATGATCGAGTGCCATATACTCTTCTACCGATAGCTCGGCAGCACTATCACAGATCCGTCCTACCTCTGCTTCCATCGCGGGGGTAAGATAGCCTTCGTCTAAAGCATGTTCTACGATTGCTTGTATATTCATCATTCAGCGATAGTTAATAATAATTCTGGATAGCCTAAAGTGCTAACGCTTTCGTTAAACCACTATTTGTATTTATTATTCCCTCAGAAGTGGGCAAGAAGAACAGGGGGGAGGGGTGGATGAGTGGATGGGTGGATGGGTAATGGGAATGTAAGAAGAACGTTAATCCGCAATCCCCAATCCCCAATCCTCAATCTCTAATCGATCGCATTCCCGCGCCATTGAACCGGATCGATAGAAACGGCGTTGACGTAGAGACCCCAGTGGAGATGTGGCCCGGTGGAGGCACCAGTACTGCCGATCGCGCCGATAGGGTCGCCAGGGGCGAGCATTTGGCCTTCTTCGACGTCGATTTTGCTTAGGTGCATGAAGATACTCACCAATCCTTGGCCGTGATCGACGCCGACGACATTACCGTGAACGCGGAAACCTTTTTTTTCGTAACCTACTAATGCTACCTTGCCGCCCGCTGGGGCGACTACTGCCGAGCCGTAGCCTCCGGCATAGTCTAAGCCGCGATGGTAATAGTCTTTGGCAAATTCGCCATTGTAGTAGCGACGCACGCCATAGGGGGAGCTAGTTCTACCCTGATTGGGGGCGATAAATTTGCCACTCCAGAGCTTTTCGGGACTGACGATCGCTTTAAATACTGCTACTTCTTTTAATTCCATGGCGGTGGCTTGAATGCCAGCTTTGCCAGGGGAAAAGTTGATGCGTTGGATCGGAAATTTGCGATCGGCGACAGCTATTTTGAGTTTGCTAGTAGTGGTGCCATCGGCAATGGTAATCTCGCGATCGCCAGGTCGTTCGAGTGGCGTGGTAGGCACCATTGCCCGATATCGATCGGTACCGAGGTTAAATGCTGGATAAGTTTTGTTACCAACTTTAACTGTTGGTGGGGTGGTTTTACCAGGTGTCGCTGTAATATTAACGACAATTGTCTCACCTAATTTGGGCGTAGCGGGGGTGAGTTGACCGTTGAGTGCGAGTCCGGGGATCTTGACTGCCGACCATAAAACGATCGTTAACGCAATTGTCCCCCAGAAAATCGATGCGCTGCCAAAACGGCTAAACCAACGCCAACTGTAGAGCAAAGAGCGATTTGCTAGCAACTTCTGGGCAGTACTTCCCAGTTTCGAGATCGGATCTAACATAAAATTTTCGGGTAGACGATCGTGGATGTTTGAGATTATACGGGCTGAGGAAGACAAATTAGCTGCATTTAGGAGCGAGTCTCCGGTAACTGACGATCTGTTCCCACAGATGATGCAAAACTCGGTATCCTAGAAGTAAACTTACATTAAGTTAATTAAAAAACTTCATCTAGCCATAAATCTCGTATTGCTTAGATTCGCGCGATCGTTAATTTGGCTCCAGCCTTGTAAGCGCGGCGAATATCGGCAACTATCCGCCCGATTGATGTTTCCATCTATCCCAAAAACTCGGTATCCTAAGAGTTAACTTACGTTAAGTTAATTTAAAATATCTCATAATTATAAAAATCTAGTGTTAGAAGATTTTCGTCTGATCGTGGATTTGGTCTCGATCCTAGCGGCAGCGGCTGTGGGGGGGATAATTGCGGGATTGGCCAAACAGCCGCCACTACTGGGTTATATCGTCGGTGGGGCGATTGTCGGGCCGACGGGACTGGGACTGATTAAAGAGTTGGTTCCGGTCGAGACTCTAGCTCAGTTTGGGGCAGCTTTTTTATTATTTGCCTTGGGCGTAGAGTTCTCATTTGCCGAGCTAAAAAAGGTTCAGAAAATCAGCTTGGGCGGTGGTGGTTTGCAGATTCTGCTGACTATTTTAGTCACGACCGTCATTTCGGTGAGTGTGGGCTGGGTTGCGACTCCTCAGCAAGGTGTATTTTTAGGAGCGATCCTGTCGCTGTCTTCGACGGCAGTAGTGCTTAAATCTTTGATGGAGTCTAATGAGACTGCCACGCCTCACGGACAGGTGATGTTAGGGATTTTAGTCGTCCAGGATTTGGCGTTGGGATTTATGTTGGCGGTATTACCAGCTCTCGATCGACCGCCAGCAGAGATCGGCATGGCCGTATTATATGCGGCGGTAAAAATCGGTTTATTTGCGATCGGGGCGACGATTACCGGAATTTGGGTAGTGCCTCGGTTGTTGCGATTGCTGGCTAGTACTGAGAGTCAAGAATTATTTCTGCTGGGGGTCGTCACTCTGTGTTTGGGCATCGCGCTGATCACCGAACATTTGGGGCTGTCCATCGAAATGGGGGCTTTTGTCGCTGGTTTGATGATTTCTGAGGCGGAGTATGCCGACCAGACTTTAGCCTATGTAGAGCCGATTAGGGACGTGTTTGCGGCGTTATTTTTTGCAGCGATCGGAATGCTGATCGATCCGCGCTTTCTGTGGGAGAATCTGGATCTGATTTTGGGACTAGTCTCGATCGTCTTTATCGGTAAGTTTGCGATTATTACGCCGTTGGTGCGGCTGTTTGGCTATCCATTGCAAACTGCTCTGATTGCCGGATTGGGCTTGGCGCAAATTGGGGAATTTTCCTTCGTTTTGGCTAGCGAGGGTAGAAATTTGGGCTTGGTGTCGCGGCGGGTATATTTATTGCTATTGGGGACAACAGCGGTAACTTTAGTCGTCACGCCATTTATCCTCAGATTGATTCCCAGTCTGTTTAATTGGATCGAGAGCGTCCCGTCACTCGATCGCTGGTTTCAGCCAGGAGATCCGCCGCTGGAAGTCTCCGAACACGTACCGCTCGAACCCCCGATCGTCATTTGCGGTTACGGGCGCACGGGGCAAAATTTGGCCACACTCCTCGCCGAACAAAATGTGCCTGTAGTAGTCGTAGACCAGTCAGAGTCGGCGATTCAAAGATTGCGAGAGAGTGGAACGCCTTATATTTATGGTAATGCCGTGAGTATCCCCGTGCTGACTAGAGCCGGACTCGATCGAGCGCGAGCGATGGTAATTGCCCTCCCCGATGCGATGAGTACGCGGCTGTGTCTCAAACACGCGTTGGAGATTTCGCCGGAGCTAGATATCGTCGTGCGGGCAAATCAATATCAAGATATCGAATTACTCTACCAGTTAGGCGGTAGTGAAGTCGTGCAGCCAGAATTTGAAGCCAGCCTCGAAATGGCATCCCATCTGCTTGTTAAAATCGGCTTACCAACAGTGCAAATTCAACGCCAAGTTAAAGCAATTCGGAACTCTCACTATATGGAATTGCGCCCCGAAGGTACGATCGGTGAAAGCTCTCAAAATATTCAAGCAGCTACTTTGGGGATGAATCGTCGCTGGTATCGGCTCTCACTCACCTCGCCACTACTGGGGAATTCGATCGCCAGTGCCAATATTCGCACCTTGACTGGAGCGACGATCGTCGCTATTCAACGCGAAGATGGTACTCAGATTAATTATCCTAATGGAGGTACCACCTTCAACTTAGGCGATAGTTGCTTGGTAATTGGCTCGGTTGAAGAACAAACCATGTTCGATCTACTCACCAAGGGCGAAATTTCGATTCCCGTCCTCCCTCTCTCTGTGCTGGAAACATTTCCAGAAGCGATTGTCGAGCGCGAGGTTAGTTGAAAATTGTCAATTTAGACCAAATTCGATTCATATAGACGCCTTAATTGCTAGTACAATCCTGTTGCCCTCACCCCGCCCTCGCCTGCGGCTCTGGCTCCCCTCTCCCAAGCTTGGGAGAGGGGTTGGGGGTGAGGGCAAATAACGTGTGCTTAGTAACCGAATTTAATACAATCCGTCGGGAAAACCGACGTTGGCGAAGCCACTCCGAAGGAGTTACGCGCATCGCAAAATCCAAAATCCAAAATCCAACTATTGGTACTGAATATAAGCGATCGCATGACGATAGATCAGTGTTTTGAGATCGTTAGCATCGGTAAAAAATAAACAATCTGGATCTTGCCAGACAATTCTGCCTGCAAATACATCGCCAGTCATTAATTTGACCGATACTTCAATTTTGTCTTTGATCGATCCTTGAACTTGGCGGGTACTGGGTAAATTAATATCGAGTTCGGACATATTATCGATTTAGGTAGAAGATATTTTCAGGAAATGTGAATTACGCAGGTGTAGCTCTAGCTATTCACTCAGGTTGCTAGTTATTCCCGCAGCGGTAGTTACAGCCGCTCGGATTGTTGAGTCCGTCGTGTGCGGACTCATTTATTTAGCCTGCTGGCGAGCGACCTATGTTCCTAGCAAAGTTTGGCTAGGCAAGAGCGAAATTTTAGATGTTTATGAGATCATTATTCCCAATTGTGACACTAGTTTTAGCTAGACCGAGTATTTTTATGAGTGTGATGATTCGATCGATCCCTAACCGTTGGCTGACAAAGATCGCACTGGTATCTGCAAGTTTATGCTCGATCGGCAATGGGATGGAGGCAATCGCGACTACCACACCAGCCAAGATTGCACCCCAGACTCGATCTTCAGTACCTGCGGCAATAAATACTCTCATCGTTCCAGGCAAACGCGCAGGTGCAATTACTGCCAAAACTACCTATACCAATCTGGAAAAGATCTATGGCAAACAGCGGTTGACACCCACAAAAGTTTATGGGGCAGAAGGACAAGTTGTCTTTCCAGGTACGCTGGTTAAATTAGCTAAAAATCGGTCTGTCACAGTCGCCTGGAAAGATGCCAAAAAACTTCAGCCGCTCCAGGTAATTATTAACGATTCAACTTGGAAAACAGCAGAAGGGATCGGACTGGGGACGAATTTGACCAAATTGCGCCAGGTTTTGGGCGAGTTTAAGATTACGGGCTTGGGTTGGGACTACGGCAATCAGGTGATTCAGATTCCCCCACCGATGAGAGCGCGGTATTATGGATTGAGTATTTCGGTGAGTCCCGATCGATTGGCGGCTCAAAGGTTTCCCAAAGATTTACTTGCTGTGTCGGGAGATGGCGTAACTCCCTCAGCTAGCAATCCGCATTGGAAACCTCTGAAAATGCGGGTTTCAGGTCTGAGTGTCTATTTTAACGAATCGAAATCATCCACAACCGAAAAACAATAGCACCGTCGATCGCGGTTATCATGCAGATAAGCTCTCAAACATTCCGATCTACATACCTCCTCCCAATTCCTAACTCCCCGCTCCCCTCGACGCGATCGTGACAACAGCAGCAATTATCGATTTATTGAAACAAGTTACTACAGATCTGCTCTGGTCGAGTGAATCCGACTACCCCTTTGAAATAGTGACTTGGGATCGAGGTGTAGCGATGACTCCTACCGCCTTATTTAGCAAGCTAGCAAATCCAGACGCAGCGATCGAAACGATAAGTCTAACGGATTTGTTTGCACCAGTATTGACAGTAGAAAACTGGTATGAAGACGCCGAATTAGCCCAAGTAAAAAGATTTACTGATTTATTGCACGCGATCGAATCTAATTTAGCAGACGTCAAAGTTTTTCGCGTCGGCGAAGTCGAAATTGCCATTTATATCGTTGGCAAAACTCCCGATGGCGAGCCGATTGGGTTAAAAACTCATGCGGTAGAAACTTAATCGCCAGTTTGATGACGTCTGGATTCGAGCGATCTGTATCTCTACCAGTACGCCTAATCAAAACTACCCATATCGCTGTCACCAATAGCTCCTAAATCGAAAGTCCCTCCTTCTTTAGAGTTGCCGCCTTTTTGCGCTCTAATGCGATCGCGCATCTCTTCATATTCGCGTTCGGCTGCTGCGAGAGCTTGCTTTTTAGACTCAGGCAAAATCTCTTCAGAAATTGGCTCGCGACAGTTCATACAGTAACCCAGTCGGAGGACTAGAAGTGTTGCTGCGCATTTGTGACATTTATATGCCATGGTTTCGATCGGCTAATTCAGAAATTACTCGAAGTTATTATACCCAGTTGAAAGTTGGCTGCGACTACGCTCAGCCACCAAGCAGTTGGGAGCCAGAATTCACAATAGTTGCGAAGATCGATCTCTAGCAAATTTCACTCGATCGCCAATTATCTAGACGTTCCTTGTCGCCGATCGCGATCGATAATACTCGATTGTCAACAGAGTACAAGATTAAGCACGATCCTGTCATGATACGATCGTGCAAGGTTTCAAAGAAGCTGGCAATTAAATAACAGCCCAACCATCGCGGCGATTCTGTTCCGCTTGGTGGTACATCGATCGTGGTGCTTTACGCTAGCACAATAACAAGCCCCCCTCTCTTCCTCTCTCCCCCTCCCCACATCCACCCATCCACCCATCCACCCCTCATGACCCCATCCCCCTTTACCGCCGCCGAAATTGCCGCACAAGGCATCAAACCGAATGAATATGAGGAAATTGTCAACAGACTAAATCGGCACCCCAACAAAGCCGAATTAGGCATGTTTGGTGTGATGTGGTCGGAGCACTGCTGCTATAAAAATTCCCGTCCCTTGCTCAAACAATTTCCGACTACGGGAGATCGGATTCTCGTCGGGCCGGGTGAAAATGCAGGTGTGATCGATCTGGGCGATGGGCTTCAGCTTGCCTTCAAAATCGAATCGCACAACCACCCCTCGGCTGTCGAACCGTTTCAAGGTGCAGCTACGGGTGTCGGTGGCATCCTCCGCGATATTTTTACAATGGGTGCGCGTCCCATTGCGATTCTCAATTCCCTCAGATTTGGCGATCTCAAAGATGCCAAAACTCGCCGCCTCTTTACTGGTGTCGTGGCGGGAATTTCGCATTATGGGAACTGCTTGCTCGGTGCTGAAACCTTCATCTGGAGGGACTCACATGGCGTTCACTTTGACACGATCGGGAATTTTGTCAATACCCATCTGCCCCCCGATACCGATACCATCGCCCTACCACCAGGGATAGAAACCCTCTCTGTCGATCCTAAAACCGTTGCTGGTAGTACCAACGAAAATGGCAGTAACTGGCAA
Organism: Chamaesiphon minutus PCC 6605; assembly: GCF_000317145.1. Lineage (GTDB taxonomy): Bacteria > Cyanobacteriota > Cyanobacteriia > Cyanobacteriales > Chamaesiphonaceae > Chamaesiphon > Chamaesiphon minutus. The sequence continues at coordinate 775,251 of NC_019697.1, forward strand.
CCCGTCACCCGCATCTTCAGACGTCAGGCAGGTACCCTAGTCAATATCCGCACCTCCCTCGGACGCACCATCACCGTCACTCCCGACCACCCGATGTTACGGGTAGAAGATGGCAAAATCCGCATTCGCTACGCTCAAACTTTGCGCGTGGGCGACGATCTGCCGATTTTACAGAAACTCCCCAAACTAGCAGATTGCCAGCCGCAGCCAATCGATACGATCGCGACAATCGATCCTGAGTTACATAGCCAGCGAGAATTGTGTGTCAAGCTCCCTACATCTTGGCAACCGACAGATCTAATTCGGACTACCCTCGAATTGCTCGAACCATCGATCCAAAAGCGCAATCACTATCTCAACACCAAAACCTTCCCACTCGATCGATTCTTGTGTCTCGAACAGCTCCTCGGACTAGAACAAGACCTCAACTTCGATCGTCAAGACCTGAAAATCGGTCAACATAGTAAAGAAGACTGGTTGCCAGCGATTATTCGACCCAACGCTGCTTTTGCGCGGCTGCTGGGCTATTACATCGCGACGGGGATGGTTTCGCCATCGGGTAATATTTATCGGATTTTCTTAAACTTCAGCCATCACGAAGCCGCCGCTGCCGCAGATGCGATCGCCATTCTTCACGATTTAGGTATCGCAGCCAATCCTCAAGAACGGACGTCGGGAATGGCTGTAAGTGCCTCTTCGTGGCTATTGGGACACCTGCTGGCTCGAGTCTGGGGTTGCGGTAACGAAGGTACCCACAAACGCATTCCTGATTTTGTGTGGGAATGGAATTCCGAACTTCAGCAAGAATTACTCAAAGGTTTGATTCGGACTAATCCCACAATTCCCAATCCCAACAGTGGCGCGGGATCTCAGGGCAAAATCTTTTTCTCGACCTCCAGCCGTCAATTATTCGACCAAGTAATGCTCTTGGTGCAAGATCGGGGCATTCTGCCACAAGTCCACCACCGTCCTGGTTCGATCGGCAAAATCAAGGGGCGAGAATTTCATTACGCGCCACTATGGCAAATCGAGCTGCGGCGCGATTGGGCAATGGGTAGCTCGGCAATCGCTCGCGAACATCGTCAAGAAATTGGTGCGGTGGCGACTCAGACTGTGGCATCTGCGATCGCGACCATCGGAGCTGTCAAAATTCAGAATATTGCCACGCATAATGTGGCAACTTGCGATGTCTACGATGTGGAAGTAGAGCATAATCACCTCTTTGTCACCAGTTCGGGCATCATTACTCACAATTGCGTTGGGGTACCTACCGTCGGCGGCGAAGTCTATTTCGATCCGGCTTATTCTGGCAATCCACTGGTAAATGCCATGGCGATGGGTTTAATGGAGACAGACACGATCGTTAAATCGGGTGCCGCCGGAATCGGCAATCCCGTCCTCTATGTCGGTTCGACTACCGGACGCGATGGCATGGGCGGTGCGAGTTTTGCCAGTGCCGAACTCACCGCAGAATCGATCGACAATCGTCCCGCCGTCCAAGTTGGCGACCCATTTCTAGAAAAATCTCTAATTGAAGCCTGTCTCGAAGCCTTCAAAACTGGTGCCGTCGTCGCCGCTCAGGATATGGGTGCGGCGGGGATTACTTGTTCTTGCTCGGAAATGGCGGCTAAAGGTGGCGTAGGAATTGAATTCGACCTAGATTTGGTACCCGCGCGCGAGCCGGGGATGGTGCCTTATGAGTACTTACTATCTGAATCTCAAGAACGGATGCTATTCGTCGCGCATAAGGGACGCGAGCAGGAACTGATCGATATTTTCGAGCGGTGGGGACTCCATGCCGTCGTGGCTGGTACCGTAATTGAAGAACCGATCGTGCGAATCTTATTCCAAGGTTCGATCGCGGCAGAAGTTCCAGCTAGCGCGCTAGCCGATAACACCCCACTTTACGAGCGGGAATTGATGGCAGAAGCCCCTGCATACGCCCAAAAAGCCTGGGAATGGACACCAGCACAATTACCCCCAGCCACCCCTCAAGGCATCGAAATTCAGGGCACATCCCAGAGCTGGAATGACGTGCTGTTAACCTTATTGGATACGCCCTCGATCGCCTCCAAACGCTGGGTCTACCGTCAATACGACCACCAAGTCCAAAATAATACCGTGCTCCTTCCTGGTGGTGCCGATGCCGCCGTCATCCGGATTCGTCCCCTCGAACCCATCCAAAATCGTCAGTCTACTACCACTAATCCCAACTTAGGCGTCGCCGCCACCGTAGACTGCAACCCCCGCTATGTGTATCTCAACCCCTACGAAGGGGCCAAAATGGTCGTCGCCGAAGCCGCTCGCAATCTGAGTTGTGTCGGAGCCGAACCCGTCGCCGTCACTGACAATCTTAACTTCGGCAGCCCCGAAAAACCGATCGGTTATTGGCAACTCGCCAACGCCTGCACGGGTTTATCCGAAGCTTGCAGCGCATTCAAAACCCCCGTCACGGGTGGAAATGTCTCGCTCTATAACGAAACCTTCGACCCCGAAGGCAATCCCGTCCCGATTTATCCAACTCCCGTCGTTGGGATGGTGGGCATCGTCAATGACATTACCAAAATCTGCGGTCAAGGTTGGCAAAATACAGGCGATCGCATTTACCTGTTAGGTATTCCCGTCGGCTACTTCGCCTTCAAAACTACTTTACTCCGAACTTATCCTGTGGCGGATGGTCTAGAACTAGTAACACTAGGTGCCTCAGAATATCTCGCCACCCTCCATCACCTGGTTGCCGGACAACCACCTGCGGTTAATTTCGACCTCGAACTTAAAGTCCAAGCGGCCTGTCGGGAGGGCATCCAACGCGGCTGGATTAACTCGGCTCACGACTGTGCTGAAGGTGGCTTAGCTGTGGCTCTAGCTGAATGTGCGATCGCTGGAAATAAAGGCGCAAAAATTCTCCTCGGCGGTATTGTCGTTGGCGAAGCCTCTCTGAAAGAGAATCGGTTGGATACGGCTTTATTTGGCGAAGGTGGTGCCCGCATCATCGTGTCGATCTCTCCCGCACAGCAGTCCGAATTTGAGACTTATTTAGCCCAGCAAGTTGGCGATGCTTGGCAATATCTAGGCACTGTCGGTACCCAAACCGATCGGTTTGAGATGTTCAGCCTCAGCGAACCGATCGTCGATCTCGATCTGGCCGCAATTACCGCTACTTGGTCAAACGCGATCGAGCGTCGTCTGGATGTGTAGATAGATTATATACCCGACTTGTCGATCGGTCGGGTATGCTCGTTACCTGCACTCGATCTATCCAAAGTCTTATCCTAAGTGAGATAATTTTTTTGATATTCGCGATGCGCTTCTAAAAATATCCTGGCCTAATTTTTAACATGCCAAAACTGAGATAGCTATCGATCGACAACTATCCCAAATTAATTAATGCTGCACCCAGCCTAACTCTATTTACAAACCATCAATTTGTTTGCGTAAGGCTTCTAGTTCCTCATCTTGGGGACTCATGGGTGCTTTGACGGTATCTTTAGGTGTAGCGGGAGCTGAAGTTGGCGAGACGGTACCTTGAGGTAGAGCGGCAGCAGGTTGAGCGGAACCGCCGAGCATTTGCTGTTTCATGGCGGCGAGTTCGTCATCGACATCGCTACCTGCCGACAGAGCGGCAAATTTGCTCTCTAGATCTGCACCAGTGAGTTCGGCAGCAGCTTGAGACTTGGCTTCTTGAATGAGGACTTTTTCTTCCATCCGTTCAAATGCAGCCATCGCGCTGTTGGTACCCAGGCGTCCGACGGCACCCTGTAGTTGTTCCTGAGCTTTGGCAGCTTGAGAACGAGATTTGAGCATATCCTTCTTGGTTTTGGCTTCAGAAATCTTGCCTTCAAGTTGGAGCAGACTCTTTTTCATCGTGTCTACCATGCCTGCTTGCCCGTCTAGTTGAGCTTTAAGGCTAGCAGCAGTTTCGCTGTAATTTTTCTTGCGCACGAGAGCTTCACGGGCGAGATCTTCATCTCCTTTTTGCAGGGCAAGTTGAGCTTTGCTCTGCCAGCTATTGGCATCGGCCATTGCTTTATTGTATTGCTGCTCGGTGCGTTTTTGGTTGGCAATGCTACTGGCAACAGCTTGGCGCAATTGCACCAAGTCTTCTTGCATGTCCATGACCGCCTGTTCCAGAATTTTTTCTGGATCTTCGGCTTTGCTGACCATATCATTGACATTTGCCCGGAGCAGTCTGCTCACCCGATCGAATAATCCCATATTGCTATCCCCTTTATAGTTTCTTTTACTTGCAGCTCGGTACCTATGGCACGCCTAGTGCTATTTTGACTTGATGATTTAAATAACTAACCTAGTAATTATGATAACTTCTGGATCTCCCGATCGGGCACTACCATTTGAGAAATTAGCAACAACTGACGCAACACATCACCTTCATACAGAGCGGGAGTATACAGTCGCAGCCTTTAAACCCCAGTATCTGCTGCTTGGTGTGCTCATCTGTCTGCTTTGCTGAGGTTGACGCAGCCTTTGCGATCGAAAAGACGTGTAATTATCAATTATCGATTAAATTAACGTCCCGTTCCCGATGGGCTAGCACGAAAACCAGTAGGTCTGGTGTAGACGCGAAAACTTGGAGGAAGGAGCGATTTGACTAGACTGTCAGCCAATCGCGGTTGAGAAGTGATTGTAGTCGTAGGTGGCACGATTTGACGGGTTCCAACCTGGTTAAAAGGGATCGCTGCTGGTGCTGTGGTAACGCCTGTAGGTGCGGCAATAGTTGAAGTTGGTGCTGTTCGCGCCGCAGTGGTGGTTTTGGGCAGTTCGATGGTGTTGAGCGTACTCAAATTGAGTTGGCTAAACTCATTGGCTGCGAGGTTGGGACTTTGAATTAACTGTCCGAGCGAATTTGTGGTAGTTGCCGTTAGCGCGATCTGTTTGGTAGCTGTGAATGACGCTAGGATACTGGGATTGAGATAAGTATAAGCAGCTCCACCAGCAAGGACGCAAACTGCCGCTGCCGAGCCGATCTTCAGTGGGGTAAAAAATTTGCGTTTGGGAGCGGTTGGCTCTGACCGACGATCGCGGCGTTCGCTGGTAGTGTCGCGATATCCCGATTGAATCTGCCGGAGTAGTTCTTGAGATGATGAGGAATATTCATTTTGAAAAGGAGCCATCTCGCCACTAGAGCCAAAATTGGCATCCTTGCGGTTATGGATGGGCACATTACTCCGATAGACTTCGATCGAGCCATAATTATTGATGGCTGGCGTATCTGGACTGTTTGTCGAGGAGGTAATGAGCTTGTCGATAATAATAAACCCGCCCTTTGGTGCTGGCTCTGGTGCGACGACTCTGTCTAGATCTCCGTTACCTTCTATAATGGTGCCAGTTCTGGCCGAATCGACGATGTGGGCGGTAACAATCTCGGCATCCGCATCAAAACCTGTCGATGCCTCTTCCTCTATTCCGGTGCTGGCTAGCACTGAATGCCGCTCGTCAGCTTGAGCTTCCTGTTTGGCTCTAAATCGCATTAATTCGTCTTCTAATTTAATATCTAGACAACTTAGAGCTTGCTGGAGAGCTGGATTGAGCCGATCGGATGTACGATGATCTGTCTCAGATCTGCCGTCAGCGACTACCGCTCGACCGGATCGAGGTACATTTGCACTATCTTTAGATGGGTTGTGGTTCATAACTCACTTTAAACGCAGATATTTCTGACGATGTCATTTAAAATACACTAGATTCAGGAGCGATGCTCTTAGGTTACCCACGATCGTTGTCACAGACGACAAGCGATGCGGACAAACTAAGGCAGTGGGCTAATTAGCTCGATTTAGATCCCACAGGGCGATCTCGCTCGGCAACAGTCGGCACTGGAGTTGGACGAGTTACAATACTCATCCATCATTGCCACTTCCTCAATAGGTGTCAAAATTTAGCCGCTTCGTCAAGAATCGGAGATTTGACTGAGATTTTTCAATTCAATCTTACTATTGCTAAGTCTTAATAATATGTCATTAACGTCGATCGCTTCAATTACATCCGCAATCCAAAACCAGCCGGGATGGGAAGGCGTTCGCGATTGGGGCGCGATCGTGCGAGCGTGGAGCCAGATTGTCTCGCCAGCAATTGCCGAGCGCACTCAGCCTCGATCGCTATCGAGAGGAATCTTGACGATCGCCACTAATAGTTCTAGCCTCTCCCATCAGCTCACTTTTGGCAGGCAAGCATTGTGTCAGCGATTCAATCGCCTAGAGAGCGCGCCCTCGATCGTCGATTTGCGTTTTGTCGCGGTAGGATATACAGATCGCAGTATAGTGACTGCGACAGACGATCGATCTGTTGCTATCGACTCTGGAAATGTAGTAATTTGTTCCCACTGTAATTGTCGCGCGCGCGAAGGTGAATTACTACGGTGGAATGTTTGTCGATTTTGTGCGTTCGCGGAGCATCGCTTTTAGCGAATCGATCTGAGAATCTGCGGTCAAAAAGTTCGATTGTAAAACACAGTGGTTTTTTTAATCTAGTGCTATCTATCTTTCGGTATATTTAGTAACTTTTCTCCTAAAATAAACCTTTTTCTACCATTTAGAATATTGCATAGTCGATCTACTCTGGCTCTTTGTTTTCAACGATCCCTGGTGCTTTAGGGTAAATTACTACCAATATTGACTGTAAACAAACAATTTCCGTATATGTACCTAATACCCCAACAAATGTTTCTATTCATAAACTGAATCTAAAGACAATATAAAGTATCAATTGACTTGGGGATCGCTATAAGCTATGTGGGATCGCTGATTGCTGCCACTTTTGCCAATATAAGCAACAGTGATAATAGTAATCAAGAGAGAATTGAATTTGATGCTCTCCCCATAGGTATGGCTGATGAATAATCAAAATTGTATTACTTCTGCATGTCGCTTCTGTCGCTTCTACCGACCGGACGGCCTACATGGTGGTGCTTGTCAGCAACTTGGTGTCTCTGTGCGAAGTGAGTGGAAAGCTTGTCAGTTAGGGTTACCAGCGTTTGCCAATAATTGGGAAAATGCCGAAGAGCTAGCAACTGCTAATCGCCAGGTAGAATTGCCACAAGTTCTGCATCGTCAAGAACTCATGCACACGAGCGATTTAGAACTGAGTCAAGAGTCGATCGGTATTAATAATTAGTTAATTAATTTTAGCGATCGATGGTTGCGATGCCATCCAAATCGGTGCAAGATGAAGATAGCTCGATCGTTGACTTTAAAAATTACAGATCGCAGTTGGTACTTGCCAATGACAGAACCGATCGCCTCAATTACTTTACCACCAGCCACCGATGCTACCAAAGAAGGTGCGTGGCTGCAATCGTCACTCCAGGTCTGGTTGGATCGCGAATTTATTCCCGAATCCATCAATTCTGACATCGCTCAAAGAGCCGCTCAAATCTACACTAGACAGCGGATGGAAGGAGAAAACGATCTCGGAAGTTTAGTGATCGCGATCGTCACCGAGATGCAGGCATTTAATTTTCAAGAAAGCTTTTTTGGTGAATTCACCATCGCCAACGCTGTTAGCGATCTAATTTTAGAAAGTTTGGGAATCGATAACCGCTGTTGCGGGAATTAGACAATAGGGGATAGGGGGGAGGGAATAGGGGATAGGGTTAAACCACCAACTATTTCCCCTTACCCAGTATCCGCTCATTTTACCAACTAGATTTGACAACACCAGGTAACAAACCTTGGTGTGCCCATTCGCGGAGAACGTTCCGGGATAGACCGAAATCGCGGTAGTAGCCACGGGGACGACCAGTAACCCAGCAACGATTGTGCAACCGAGTGGGTGCGCTGTTGCGAGGTAATTGTTGGATTTTGCGGTGAACTGCGAACTTCGCTTGAGCTGAGGGAGCGTTTTTAAACTCTTCTAACAAAGCTTCCCGCTTTTGTGCATATTTTGCGACTAGTCGCTCGCGGTTTTTTTCCCGCTCGATCGTGCCTTTCTTCGCCATGGGTATAAATTTATCTATGTACAAAAAACCTGAGCAGTTCTTGTCGAGCTACGCGCTTACCAATATAAGTGCGTCACAAGAGTGCCAAACACTCAATTATAACTGGATATAGATATTTTTGTCTAGGGTCTGGACATATCTAAGCACATTTTTTTGTCAACCCGATCGTCATCGCTAAATTTTCGGTGAAACCGATCGATAATCGATAGTAAATACTCACTAGTCTTTTAGTACTAAACTATCGATCGATTTCTGGCGACGATCGATTTAGACATCATTCATTTCCACCAATTTTCTGTCAATTTGAGCCAAATTTGAGCCAAATCGAGATTAATTTGGCGGTTATCTTGACTTACTACAAAATGTTACTTAGTAAAGATTTGTAAACTGTAAGGTAAACTCCATCCAATTTCAAAATTGTGTAGTTGTAAACGATCGATCTTCAAAAAGCGAAGCGCGAGCTGCGGGCGATCGATCGGACACTCCGCGATTGAGTTGGATGAAGTAGCAAACTTAATCTACATAGACGCGATCGATGGAAAAACTTATGCGTGTTGAGCGAAGTCTGCTGATCGGACATATTATATCAATGGTGTTTGGTCTGGCGGGATTACTCTTGGTGCTACCAAATACTGACTTTATTAATGCCTTACCCGACTTTGGCAAAACCGCTTTTGGCTGGTCGATGGCGGGTGGCGGCGTAGTTTATATGCTGCTGGGGACATCAGCGGTGGCAGTATATGCTTACAGAACTCTAGGTCTGTGGCATTGTTTAGGATTTATGATTCCCGCGATCGGACTATCTTTGGTCAGCGAGTTGTTGGGCACTAGTACGGGATTTCCGTTTGGGCATTATCATTATTTATCGGGATTGGGCTACAAGATTGCGGGGTTGGTACCATTTACCATTCCCCTGTCATGGTTTTATATCGGCTTTAGTGCGTATATCATCGCTCGTGCTGGCTTAGAAACTCTTGCCATTCATAAAGTTATCAAATATGTCGGCGCGATCGGATTTGGTTCGCTGTTACTAACTTCTTGGGATTTTGTACTCGATCCAGCCATGAGTCAAACGACAGTACCATTTTGGATCTGGGAACAACCAGGTGCATTTTTTGGAATGCCTTACGAAAACTTTGCAGGTTGGTTCGGGACGGGAGTGGTATTTATGACCGTCGCGACCCTAATCTGGCGGATGAAGCCGCTGACACTACCGACTACTCAACTCGGTTTGCCGCTGGCTGTTTATCTGGGTAATTTTGGTTTTGCCACAATTACTAGTATCGCAGCCGGGATTTATATTCCCATCTTGTTGGGATTAGTTTTAGGCATTCTCCCTTTGGCGGTTCTTTATCAAATGGCGACTGCTCAACCTCGCGCAATTGGATCTGAAGGCTTAGAAGCAGAAATCATCTAGGTCAAAATAGTTAGATTAATTACACCTGGGATCGGTATGAAAAACTAGTGCTAAGTACAGACCTGGGGTACCCACGAGGGACACCCCTACAGTTTAATTGTGTATGGGTGTCCCTCGCCTGCGCCGAGGGACTCGTAACAAGCGCAGTCAGAGTAAGTCGAGGCGTGAATATTTGGTACGATCTAGAGCAGATTAAAAATAGCAAGATTATAGGTGGATTGGTTGAAAGATTTAGCGATCGAGGGCATATTCGGTGCTGTGGGATTGGGACTGTTATTATTTCAGGGAACGGCAACTGCAATTTTGTTGTCGCGACTGATTAAAGGAGCGGTACGGCGTCCGCCGCTGATGCCAAAGATTTCGACAGTAGATGCTAAATTGGAACCACTCGATCGAGAATCTCATGGTGTCAGTGTGGTAGTACCGACCTTGAATGAGGTCGATCGAATTGCACCGTGTTTGACAGGATTGAGTCAGCAAGGCAGTGAGGTGCGCGAAATTCTAATTGTCGATAGTAATTCGCAAGATGGGACGCGCGAGCGGGTCTCGGCGGCGGCAAAGCTCGATAATCGCTTTAAATTGCTCACTGACGATCCGTTACCTGCGGGGTGGGTGGGTCGTCCGTGGGCCCTACACTATGGTTATTTGAGCAGCTCGCCCCAGAGCGAGTGGATTTTGGGCATCGATGCCGATACGCAGCCGCAACCGGGATTGGTGGCTAGTTTGGTGGATGCGGCGATCGAGGAAGGGTACGATTTGGTGTCACTATCGCCACAATTTATCCTTAAAGATCCGGGGGAATGGTGGCTGCAACCCGCGTTATTAATGACGCTACTATATCGGTTTGATTCGTCAGGAGTTAGAGCGCAGACGCCGGAGCGAGTAATGGCAAACGGACAGTGTTTTCTGTGTCGGCGTCAGGTATTAGAGAAATTAGAGGGTTATACCAGCGCGGCGGGGTCTTTTTGCGATGATGTCACGCTGGCGCGGAATGCGGCCAAGCAAGGCTTTAAGGTAGGATTTCTCGATGGTGCGAAGGTAATTCGCGTGCGGATGTATGCTGGGATTGCCGAAACCTGGAAAGAATGGGGTCGATCTCTAGACCTGAAGGATGCGACGACACGGCTAGAATTATGGGGCGATTTGGCGTTACTACTTTTAGTTCAAGGTTTGCCGCTCCCATTAGTGTTAATAAGCTGGAATTGGTGGAGCAGTTCGATCCTAACTTTGCAGCTAGCGATCGGCTTAAATCTGTTTCTAGTAGCGATCCGATTCGCGTTATTATTAGCAATTTACCCGTCTTATTATCGTGGTAGCGTTGGCGTAGCCTCTGCCTTAGCAGAGACCTCTGTGCAAAAGAATCGATTTTCGCTCTCTGGGTTGTTATTTTGGTTGTCGCCGTTTGCCGATCCGTTGGCAGTTTTACGTATTTTTATATCGGCTTTTCAACAGCCAAAGCAATGGCGGGGGCGAGTTTATTAACTTAATCGATAATCGATCTTGTAAGTTACTAAGCTTTTAATCCTTTCCTACCGAGCGGATCTCAATGTATATCTTCTGCTCAATGTATATCTTCTGCTCATCTGTCTTTATTGGCTCTTTTTTTCTCTACTCTAGCTAATTAATGACATGCCCTAGCGATCGAGTGTTATCTTATCTGGATGCGATTACCGACCGTAGGCTATGCCAACGCGTGTTAAGATGCGATTACCGACCGTAGGCTATGCCAACGAGTAACGGGGAGCGATGCTCGCTTGGGTAAGATCTAAAAGAACGCTATATTTCAAGAACGTTGCTATGTTGGATTTTGATGCGCTGGTAATTGGGTCTGGCCCCGCTGGGACGATAATTGCGGCGGCTTTGGCCGAACGGGGATTAAAAGTCGGCGGACTGACTGCCAGTCCGTTGCGACAAGTCTGGCCGAATACCTATGGCATCTGGCGCGACGAACTCGATGCTCTGGGATTGACGGAATTATTAGGCCATTGTTGGGAAAATTGTGTCTCCTATTTCGGCAAAGGAGAAGTCAATCACGGTCGCGCCTACGGTTTATTTGATAAAGTCAAGCTGCAAAATCATCTGCTGGCCAAATGTGAAACCGGGGGAGTGGAATGGCATCAAGGCAAGGCCACAAATATCGAGCACGATCGCGAACGCTCGATCGTTACTACTAAGGCGGGCGAAATCTTCCGTGCCAGGGTAGTAATCGAGGCCAGCGGCCACGATCCGCTGTTTGTCAAGCGACAAGATCGGGGAGCGGTAGCCTTTCAAACTGCCTATGGTATCGTCGGTCATTTTTCCGTACCCCCCGTCGAGCCGCAACAATTCGTGCATCAGGATTTTCGCAGCGAGCATCTATCGGCCAGCGAGCGCGCCACCGAGCCACCAACTTTTTTATATGCAATGGATTTGGGAGATGATGTCTATTTTGTTGAAGAGACATCGCTGGCAATGTCACCCCCAGTAAGTTTCGAGCTGCTAGAGCGACGCTTGCACCAGCGATTGGCCGCGCGCGGAATTAAGGTTACACAAGTCCACGAGGTCGAACGCTGCATCTTTCCAATGACGCTACCCCTGCCCGATCTCCATCAACCCGTGGTGGCCTTTGGCGGCGCGGCGAGTATGGTACACCCCGCCTCGGGTTATCTGCTCGGGGCAATGCTGCGCCGCGCTCCTGGCTTGGCCGCAGCCATTGCCACCGCACTCCAGGATGCCCGAGCCGAGCCAGCCGCAATCGCAAATACGGCATGGCAAGAGCTATGGAATCCCGATCGTCTGCGTAAGTACTATCTCTATCGATTTGGCTTGGAGAAGCTAATGCGCTTCGATGAAGTGCTGTTAAAACAGCATCTCGATACCTTCTTCAGCCTGCCCCAAAGTCAATGGTCGGGATTTTTGGCCGACACACTATCGACCCCAGAATTGCTAGCAGCGATGGTGCGCTTATTTGCCATCGCACCCAATTCCCTACGCTGGGGTTTGATGCAATTTCCTGGTTTGGAGAGCAATCTCTTCTGGCAATTTATCAGCCTCCAAGCAGCAAAATCGCCGCTAGCTGTTACTTCCAAATCATTAACATAGATTGCTAGTACTATGCGACAGAAATTAACCAACCATTTCTTTCTCCGCTGTCTTGTCTTGTCTTGTCTCGCTGCAAGGTTGCGCTTCCATGGTCGGGAAACCCGACCGGAGCGCATCCGCATAATCCGGGAGGAAGCGATGCAATTGTATGGGCGGGTTTCCCGCCCATACAATTGCATCAAGACAACCTCCCATCTGCGAGCCGCTTCCCGCAAAATAGTAACCTTATTTACGCCGTAAACTACTAGCTAATTACTTTTTGACGAGTTTCTTGCCAGAGTCGATCGAACTGAGCTTTGGTTGTTGGAGATACTGGGTAAATAAATTCGCTTTTATCTAGAACTTCTTTCGACGGTAAAGTTAATAAGTTTTTGCGAACATCGGGCGGAATATCGTTGGGATTGAGATTCGTGAGTAACGGAGCAGCACCGGGTGTCAAGACAGAGATTTGGTTGCTCGATTGTGGCTGCAAACAATGGTCGATCCACTTATTCGATAATTTTAGTCGATTGCTATTGCTAAGTAACGCTCGATTGGCTGGCGATAACTTCGGCGAGAGGGATGGTTGTACCCAGAGATCGGCAGAAATAGCGGTACCAGAACGCGGCACGACCGCGCCAATCTGGGGATTCTTTTGAATCAGTTCGCTCGCATCTAACGACCAGCCGACGGCTACCCAAGTATCGCCGATAACTAGCGGTTGGAGATAATGGTCGGCACTATAAAATTTTACTTGCTGATGGAGTTTGGCGAGTTCTGTTTGGAGATTGAGGACGCGATCGAGATCGGCAGCATTGTAAGAGTAGCCTAACTTTTTCAAGGTCAAACCGATGACTTCACGCGATCGATCTAAGAGCGAAATTCGCTGTCTCAGTTGGGGATTCCACAGGTCTGCCCAATCTTGAGGGAGCGGAATATTGGCTTCGGTTAACTTATCGCGGCGATAGATAATTACCGTCGTTCCCCAGCGATAGGGAACGCCCCAAATTTGTCCGGTAGAACTAGAATTACCGCGCTCGTCCCGCTGGGCTAATTCCCGCCAGCGCGAATCTAATTTACGCCAATTGGTCAGATTGTTGGTGTCGATCGGTTGAATTAATTTCTGCTCGATTGCCCTCGATAACCAGGCATCACCGAGGCTTGTCAGATTGGGAATATATTCAGCACCTTGAGCTGGCGGTACTAGCGGGATCTTCAATCCCTTCGCTTCGGCTGCGCCACTGTTATACCACTCTTGAAGCTGAGTGAGGATATCTTTAAATTGAGTCTCTAACACAAATTCTACGCTAGCATTAGTCGATTCGATCGACTTATTAAACTCATTAACTAATTGCTGTGGCAGAGAGTTTTTGAGTGCTAACAACCGCAACACAGAATGATTGCCATTTTGACAACTAGTTAAGCCACTTCCCAGAGCCAAACTACCAAGGGTGACTAAAAAGGATCTACGGTGCATTTTAGGAAGTGGGGAGAGTGGGAGAGGGGGAGAGTGGGGGAGGGGGGAGGGGGAGACGGGGAGACGGGGAGACGGCGGGACGCTTGCATTCAAATTCGCTATCCACTATCCACTATCCACTATTCACTACCATCTACCCTCTACCCTCTAACTTAACGCTCTTTGAGCGATATCCTGACGATAATACATACCCTCAAAATTAATGGCTTTGACGCCTTGATAGACGCGATCGATCGAGCTGGCAAAATCGGGCGCAATACAGGTGACGCTCAAGACTCTACCGCCATCAGTGACGACGCGATTTTGCTTGAGTTGAGTACCAGCATGAAAAACCAGCGTTCCCTCATTGGTAGCCATATCGATGCCACTAATTACCTTACCGCGCTCGTAATTGCCGGGATAGCCTTGGGCGGCAATTGTCACACAAGTTGCTACTGCTGGTTTCCATTCGATCGGTGGTAGAGCCGCTAGTCGCTGTTCGGTGCAAGCGAGTAATAAATCTACCAGTGGCGTCGCTAATAACGGTAAGATTGCCTGAGTCTCAGGATCGCCAAATCGACAGTTAAATTCTAGTACCTTGGGTTCGCCGCTGGGTGAAATCATCAATCCAGCATACAGGACGCCGCGATAGTCGATGCCTTTGCGCTTGAGCGCGGCCAAAGTTGGGTCTAAAACTTCGTTCTGAACTCGCAGCATTAGAGCTGGTGTTGCTAGCGGTGCTGGTGCATAGGCTCCCATCCCACCCGTGTTAGCTCCCGTATCGCCATCGCCAATGCGTTTGTGATCTTGGGCAGGGAGGAGGGCGCGAACTGTTTTACCATCGGTGAGGGCGATAACCGAGACTTCTTGCCCCGTGACGTATTCTTCAATCAGCAACCTGCCATAATTTTGGGCGAATAATAACTCAACTGCGGTTAACGCCTCGGCTAAAGTTTCGGCAACAATCACACCTTTGCCCCCCGCCAAGCCATCGGCTTTGACAACAATCGGCGCGCCTTGCTGTTCGATATACGCTCGTGCGGTAGTTAAATCGGTAAAAGTGGCCGATTTGGGGGTCGGGATATTGGCATCTTCCATCAGGGCTTTTGCCCAAGTTTTGCTAGACTCAATTTGGGCACCCGCGCGAGTGGGGCCAAATACAGGAATATTCCGATTGTTTAAGTAGTCTACAATCCCGATCGATAGCGGAAATTCTGGGCCGATGACTATCAAGGCAACTCCATTTACTTCGGCAAAGCGCGCAATTCCGCCAAAATCATCGCTTCTAAACGAGAGATTTTGGCAGCGATCCATTGTCGCAGTACCACCATTACCAGGCACACAGAGGACTTGGGTCACTTGAGGAGATTGCAACAATGCCCAGGCGATCGCGTGTTCTCGACCACCATTACCAACTACTAAAATTTTCACCTACGCTAAATTCTCCCTAGACTTGGTTGCTCATCCTTCTGTACACTTTATCATCAGTTGGGAATAGGGAGTGGCGAGCGAGCAACCAGAGAGTTTCGGGGATAATATATACTGGATAGTCTTTGCTTCTCGATCGAATTTTAGCTCTGAACTCCCATGAAAATTAACTTTTCTACTCCCAGCGGCTTTCCAGAATTTTTACCTGGAGAAAAGCGACTCGAACAATACTTAATGGATACGATTCGACGGGTGTATGAGAGTTATGGTTTTACCCCGATCGAAACTCCGGCTGTAGAGCGGCTAGAAGTCCTCCAAGCCAAAGGAAATCAGGGCGACAATATTATTTATGGTTTGCAACCGCTGCTCCCACCCACGCGTCAAAGCGAGCGAGATGAGGCCGGACGGGGCGATACTGGCTCGGAGGCTCGCGCGCTCAAATTCGACCAAACGGTACCGCTAGCGGCTTATATCGCCCGTCACGCGAACGATTTACAGTTTCCGTTTGCTAGGTATCAGATGGATTCGGTATTTCGCGGCGAAAGAGCCAAAGATGGTCGCTATCGACAATTTCGGCAGTGCGATATCGATGTGGTGGGGCGCAAGGAATTGAGCCTGCTGTACGATGCTCAGATGCCTGCAATTATCGCGGAGATTTTCAGTCAGATTCAGATTGGCGATTTTCTGATTCGGATTAATAATCGCAAGGTCTTAACTGGTTTCTTTAGTTCGTTGGGAGTAACGCCCGATCGAATCAAAGCTTGCATTAATATTATCGATACGCTCGAAAAAGTCGGCGTCGATAAAGTATTAGTTGGTTTGGCTGCTCAAGGTTTATCGCCAGAGCGATCGCAACAAGTCATCGATTTTATTAAAATTCAAGGTGATGTCGATCTAGTCCTGGCTGCCCTCAATGAATTTGCCGCTAAATTACCCGATGCCGATCGATTTAAATTAGGAATTGAAGAATTAACTACCGTAATTAATGGCGTGCGGAATCTCGGCGTACCCGACAATTGTTATTGCATCGATCTGTCGATCGCGCGGGGATTGGATTACTATACGGGTACAGTTTATGAAACTACCCTGATCGGGCATGAAGCCCTGGGCAGTATTTGTTCTGGCGGTAGATATGAAGAATTAGTCGGCACCTTTATCGGCGAAAGTATGCCGGGAGTCGGCATTTCGATCGGTCTAACGCGGCTGATTTATCGGTTACTTAAAGCGAATATATTGCAACCATTAGCAGCAACACCCACTCAAGTAATGGTCTTAAATCTCCAAGAAGATTTGATGCCGATCTATCTCCAAGTTTCTCAACAACTACGTCAAGCAGGGATTAACGTCGTCACGGCTTTCGATAAGCGTCCGCTCAAAAAACAATTTGCGCTAGCAGATAAACAAGGGATAACTTTTTGCGTGGTAATTGGCACAGAGGAAGCCGCCAATAACCGCTGTCAGTTGAAAAACATGGCTACTGGCGAACAAGTTGAGGTTTCGATCGACGCTTTGGCTAATGAGGTGAAACAGCAATTGGGTTGATTAAATTAGCGACGATTTCAATTGTCTAATATAACAGACTAATTGGGTATCGGCCAATCCTCCATCAGCCAAGCGAACTACCTTAATTTATGCGTCGCGACTCAATTTTTTATCAACTATTTCGTCAATATCCTGCTCTATTATTTGAGCTAATATCCCAATCACCCGCCCGCTCATCAGAATATATTTTTGATTCAGTCGAGGTTAAGGAAACGGCTTTTAGAATTGATGGGGTATTTATTCCACCAGATCCATCGGGAATAGTTTATCTATGTGAGGTGCAATTTCAACCGGATGAGTTGTTGTATGAAAGAATGCTCAGTGAGATTTCGATTTATACTTATCGCAATCGCGAACGATTTGCCGATTGGCAAGCGGTGGTAATTTATCCGAGTCGAAGTGTCGAACAATCCCGTACTGGCATGGTACGGGAGATGTTAGCTAGCGGAAGAATTGTGCGGGTATATTTGGATGAGTTGGGGGAGATTCCAGAGTTACCAATTGGATTGGGTTTGATGGTGTTGACGACATTAGAGGGAGAGAAGGCTACCCAGTCAGCAATCGGTTTAATCGATCGGGCACGAGGTCGTAGAGATATAATAGACCTAATATCGACGATCGTCGTGTACAAGTTTAGTAATCTAAGTAGAGATGAGGTAGATGCGATGTTAGGTATTGAGTTAGAACAAACTAGAGTTTATCGGGAAGCTAAGGCTGAGGGTTTAGAACTTGGGCGACAGCAAGAGAAAGCATTAGTAATCAAACTTCTTGCTCGAAAGTTGGGGAATCTCTCACCACAAGTTCAGGGCAGGGTTTCAGCATTAGAGATCGAGCGAGTAGAATCTTTAGGTGAAGCTCTATTAGATTTCACTTCAATAGCCGATTTAGAAACTTGGTTGAGCCAAAATTGACGTTCGCTTAGCGTGCCATCAGCAATCGTGGATCGCGGCAGTGGCGATCGATTATTCTTAATATCGATCGATTCAATACCCTCGATCGATTGAGTCTAAATAAATTTGCTCTTCGGTCGATCGCGATCGAATCCAGAAATAGATCGATCGAGTATTATTAATTTTAGATTGAGATGATAATTTATTAAGCTCGATCGATTGAGTGCATTCTTTGATGCGATAGAAATGGCGAAACGATCGCTCCGCTTGGATTAGAGAGGTGGGCACCGAACACCCTACTGGCTAACGCTCACTGGCGATCGCTCAGTCAAACCAAAATCGGACGGGAGAGCTACATAAATCAAATGATCTACCCATCGTTCATTTTCATAATAAAAGCCTCTTCTGACGCATTCTTGCTGTAATCCGACACTTTGAGCGAGCGCGATCGATTGATGATTGTCGAGGTTAATTGCTGCTTCGATGCGATGATATCCTAGCTGCTCGAATCCCGCAATTACAGCAGCCTTAGTCGCCTCTTTCCCAAACCCCTGTCGCCAATATTGGTTGTGGATGCTGTAACCTAAATTAGCCCATTGTTTCTCTTCGCGTTGAATGGTGGAAATATCGACATAGCCGAGATGTCGATCGGTTTGTTTGGAGAAGATCGCAAAAATGTAAGCATAATCGATCGAGGCTTGTTGTTGATGGCGTTGACATAATTCGGCAAACCAATTAGCATCGCAACTGTCTAAACTAATTTGTCCTTCGTCATAGGACGATTGTGAAGGCAATCTCTCGGCATGGCTAGCATACCAAGATTGATAATCATCGGCTGTTTGAGGGCGCAGAATCAGACGGTCGGTTTCAATTTTTAACGTCCATGGTGTCATCGTCACGATCGAATCTAGGCTAATTATGGCAATTACTTTAATAAGCAGATCGTAGGGTGCGTTATGCTACTGCGATCGCACACCGAAGATATTAAACTAAGTAGCTAGGCATAAATATTTATTAGAGAATAAATTATGTGAAACTTATGAGGTGGGCACTGCCCACCCTCCGGGGGATTACTAATAACCCAATTCTCAATTCTCAATTAATTAACGAACTGTTTTAAGTGCGTCTTCTTGTTTGAGCACCATGTCGGTAAAGATGCTCATTACCGTGCGATTGCGGAGCTTAATATTAGCATTAAGAGCTAAACCTGATTGGAGTGCAGTTTCTTTGCCCTTAATCTTCATACTTTGCCGTTCGAGCTGAATGATCGCTGGAAAACGATCGTATGGGTAGGCTTGGTCTGCGGGGAGTGCGTCAGAACCGATCGAGACTATCTTACCTTTAACATCGCCAAATTCGCTAAAGTTAAAGGTATCGAGGCGGACATCGACTGGCATTCCTGTTTTGACAAAACCGATATCTTTGTTGCTGATAAATACCTTGGCATTTAAGGTGGTATCGGGGACAATTTTGAGAACTGGTTCGCTAGTTGTGGCGACAAATCCAGGGGTACCAGCCTTAAGTTCAAAGATCTTGCCGCTGACGGGAGCGACGATATCTTGATACTTGAGATTCATTTTGGCTTGACTGATTTGGGTATTGATATCGGCAATTTTGCGATCGATCTCGACGATGGTTTTATTTAGTTGACCGTCAATTTCAGCAATCTGTTTGTCGTTGGCTGCAATTCTGGTAAATAATTCTTTCTTGGATGTTGCTGCACTATTTTTGAGTTTTTCGCGACTTTGGTTGGTCGCCATAGTTAAGCGATTGTATTCGCGATCGAGTTGGCTGATTTCTTGCTGATTTTTCTTGATTTGTTGTTGTTGATTTTGGATTTCTAGGCGAGCGGTGGCGATTAATTCTTGCTCGTCTTGTTGGAGTTTGCGATAGCGATCTTCGAGTTGTGCGACTTCGCTCTGACGTGCTGTAACTTCTTGTTCTTGTTTGAGCACCTGATTCCGTGACAGTGCGCCAGCAGCACCCGCAGGTCTTAAGTTTTCGAGAATTGCTTGGTTGCTACTGGTCAAACTTTGAGCGGCTTGAAATTGCGTGCGATTTTCGGCCATTTGGGCGGCGATTTGCGATCGTTTGGCAGTAGTTTTGGCATTAATATTGGCGATCACAGCCTGACTATCAACGAGCAATTCGCTCAAGCCTGCCCGTTTACCGCGATTTTCGCGCATTTGATTGTCGAATTGACCGACTTCTAGTTGACCGGAATTCAGGCGCGAGGCGAGTTCGGCGCGGCTAGATTGAAGTCGTTGGCGTTGTTCGGAGTCGAGGTTTGCGAGGTCGGTACCGTTGAGTTCGGAACGGTAGAGTTGATTTTCGGCGACGATGGAGCTGCGGCTTTTGGTGAGGGCGAGGATTTCGGGGCGAACGTTGAGTTTGGCGAGATCTTGGGTGCTGACATTACTAACGCCTTGGCGAAGCAAGCTCTGATAGAAGCGGCTCTCGGCGGTGAGGGATTCGAGGTTTTTTTGGAGGGAGGCAAGGGTGGTTTTGGGGACGCTCGATTCTAGGCTCAATAATTTTTGTCCGGCGGTAACTTTGTCGCCTTCTTTGACGGCTACTTCTTTGACGACACCACCAACGGGAACCTGAACGTCTTTGACTTTATCTGTGGGTTCGAGTTTGCCTTGGACACTGACGGTTTCTTCGAGGGGTGCGACGCAAGCCCAAGCGACCAAACCTGTGGTGATACCGAGGATCGTCCAGACGATGCCCCGCGACCAAGTGCGGGATTGTTGGAAGACGACTGATTGCTCGATGCCGCCGGATTGGTAGGTTTCCATTTGGGCGCGTTCGGCTTTACTGAGTCCGCCACCGGGTTCGGGTTCGATTTTGCGTTTGGCAACTTTGCTGAGGTCGCTAGGGCTGTTAGATCTAACGATGTCGCTGTGGCGGGAGTTACGATCTGGGTCGGGAGTATTCATGGCGGGGAGAGGATTTAATTGAAGATGTTAAGACGTAGGAAGTAGTGGCGCGACCGGACTAAAACTGTGGGTAAAGTCCCAGTAGGGCGATCGCTGCCCACTACAAGGATTTCAGGCATAATCTATCTTCTAAATAATTAAACTTAGCTACTTAGATTTTAGTTGAATCGATCGAGTAGAAAGATCGTAAATTCATTTCATTTTAGGTTTTAGTTGGTAGGCGATCTAGGGAAAAGATAATAACTTTGTTTTAAGTTTTGGTTAAGACTCGATCGCATATTCTTAATCTTCCTCATTTAATCTTTAATCTTTCCCCTTTTCCCTAAAGCCTAAAGCCTAACACCTAACACCTAAAGCCTAAAGCCTAAAGCCTAAAGCCTAACACCTAACACCTAAAGCCTAAAGCCTAAAGCCTAAAGCCTAACACCTAACACCTAAAGCCTAAAGCCTAAAGCCTAACACCTAACACCTAAAGCCTAAAGCCTAAAGCCTAAAGCCTAAAGCCTAACCCTAAAGCCTAACCCTGAGATTCTTGTTGTTGGTAAAGACAGTAATATCGACCTTTTAAGGCCATCAATTCTTGATGAGTGCCGCGTTCGACGATCGATCCTTTATCCATCATCAAGATCGTAGCTGCATTTTTAATCGAATTCAAGCGGTGGGTGACAAAAAAGACGGTCTGGTGTCGAAATGTTTGGGCTAGGTTCAGACAAACTTGGCGTTCGCTGTCGTAGTCGAGGGCACTTGTAGCCTCATCTAAGATTAACATACGCGGTTTCTGTAACACTGCCCGGGCGATCGCAATGCGTTGGCGTTGTCCGCCCGAAAGAGCCGCCCCGCGCTCCCCCACTTTAGTATTGTACCCGCTGGGCAGCTCCATAATGAAGTCATGGGCGGCGGCAACCTGGGCAGCGGCGATAACATCTTCAGATGTAGCATCGGGGTCGGCGATCGCGATATTTTCTTGGACGGTGCCGCTAAATAGCAGTGTGTCCTGCAATACCATCCCAATTTGTTGGCGGTAGGAATAGAGTTCGGTTTTACTAATATCATATTTGTCGATGATAATTCGACCGGAATTAAGCTCATAGAGGCGGGGAATGAGTTTCATTAAAGTACTCTTACCAGAACCACTTAAACCCACTATCCCGACAAACTGTCCGGCGGCAAATTCAGCATTCAGATTGATTAGTTGGTTGACATTACTACCTGGGAAACTAAAGGTGAGGTTTTCGATTTTGACATGTCCCTGAATCAGAGGCATGGTAATGTTATTGATGTTATCTGCATCTACTTCTGGTTGAGCATCCAGGATATCGCTCAACCGTTCGATCGACAGGGCTGTTTCCTGAAAGTTTTGCCACAATTGCACGAGTCGGAGCAAGGGTTGAGTGGTATAACCAGCAATAATCCGGAAGGCAATTAATTCACCTAGGGTGAGGTGTTTATCTAATACTAAATAGGTACCTACCCACAATAGCAATAGCCCAGATAGTTTATTAAGGAAACCACTAATCGAACTGGCGGTATTCGATGTCAGTGCGGTTTTAAATCCCGCACTCACGTAGCGGGCGTATTTAGTTTGCCATTGCCAACGCGATCGCAATTCGATGTTTTGGGCTTTAATTGTTTGAATCCCGCCGATGACTTCGACGAGATAGGATTGAGATTCGGCATTGCGTTCGGCTTTGGTACGCAGTTGGCCGCGCACGATCGGTGAAACAATCCAAGTCAGTAGGATAAAAGCGGGTAATGTGGCTAGAGCAATAATTGTCAGCAACCAACTATAAGCCAACATCACGCCGATATATATTACCGAAAAGATCGCATCGAGGACGACTGTGAGGGCGGTTCCGGTGAGAAATTGGCGGATATTTTCGAGTTCGTTAATGCGGGTGGCGAGTTCGCCGACGGGACGCTTTTCAAAATATTTGAGCGGCAATCGAAATAATCGATCGATTATTTGCGAGCCTAATGTCAGATCGATGCGGTTGGTGGTATCGACAAATAAGTTCGTTCGCAGGGTGGATAAAATAGCTTCGACGATCGCCAGTACGATTAGTAAGGTACCAAAAGTATTCAGCGTACTGACACTATTGCCACCGATAACTTTATCGATAATTAACTGCGTCAATAATGGATTTGCCAGTCCGAACAGTTGGACGAATAATGATGCAATTAAAACTTCGACTAATACTTGTTTGTGTTTTTGGATGGCGGGAATAAACCAACGCATTCCAAATTTGGTTTGCGGTGAATTATTACTGCGGTGGAGTAACAATACTTCGCCATCATTGCCCCAAAGTTCGGAAAAAGTAGCGAGTTTCAATCGGCGAATGCCAGTGGCGGGGATGGCCAGCGTCAGCTCCTGTGGCTTAATCTGATAGACGATCGCAAAACTGTCGTCCCAAGGAATCAGCAGGGGAACTTGGAGCTTGTGGATGGCTGTGGCGGGAATTTTGACCATCTGTGCGTTGATACCGATCAGTTCGGCGATCGCGCCAGCTAGTTGCAGCGGTACACTACTATTATTCGTAAGCTGATTTTTGAGCAATCGATCGACCACATCCGGTCGAAACGGGACTTGCAAATACTTACACAGCATCTTCAAGCAAGCGATCGTCCCGCCTAATGGCCCTCTACCCTTGAAGATCGGGTAATTATTGCGTCTGCCGTGCGGGGGATTGTCTTCGACTCGATCGGCTGCTACAGGGCGATCTGGTGCGTAAGGAATGCCCAAGGCAGTGGGTGAAAATTCACTCGGCTCGTCAGTAATTTCCAGATCGAGATCGTCCGCCGTCACTACAACTTCCAGCCGAGGAACGCCTACCAATCGGGCTAAATTGGGCTTTCTAATCTCTAAAACTGAATTAGGTGCGGTTTGGAGATCGAGACAACTCCCCACGGGATAATCGCTAATTTCGCCACTACTGACAAACCAACTGCGCTCCAAATCGAGATCGGCAATTCGCAATTTACCTGGGGAGAGATTGCGAATCGTGGCTCTTGTCGCAAGTTTGAGTGCAAATTCGCGCAAATCTTTGGCACCGAACGAGCGCATTAACAGATCGGGATCTGGGCAAGTTTGGAGATATCGAGCGACCAGATCGTAAACTTCGATCGCGGGAGTACCGTAATAAAATAATGCCTCTAATTGTGGCGTCCGATCGATTAATTGGCGAAAATCCGCAACCGGAACCCGAACGCATACCGCCTCTGTCGAAGCAATTGCCGTCTCGCAAGCGCACTGTCGTAGTACCCCCGTCCAACCCAAGATTTCTCCTTTTTCCAACAGTTGCAGCGTCGTGGGCAGTCGATCGAGTGGATTGTATGCGATCAGCCGAATTTGACCCGAATAGACGATAATAATCCGATCGGGCATCTGCTCTGGCATCAGTACTGTCTGCCCCATCCGATAGCGAATGAATTCAGATCGATCGGTTAAAGTTGCTAATTCTGCTATCGATAACTGGGCAAATGGCAGTAGATTTGCATAAAAATCGCGGATCTTAGTTTGAGAAGAATTCATTTAGACTAGTTGGCGTAACAATTGACTCACTCGATCGATAACACCCAAGTTTGGAAAAATGCTATCAGATTCTCGCTCGATTGTCTGTGATTTAGGGAATAGGGAATAGTGGATAGTGGATAGTGGACAGAAAGTTTAAACGCAAGCGTCCTTTTCTAGCTCTCCCCCCCTCTCCCCCTCTTAAGCACCACCCATTTACACTTGTGCTTGCAGCCAGGTTTGGAATAATTCATCGATCAGCCGCTGGCGCATGGGTTCGTCTAATTGAGCGGGGATGAGTCGTTCGGGACGAACGATGACATACCATGGTTCTAACAACACTGGCGGACATACTGTTCCCATGGGTTGAGTAGAGATCAGCTCGGCGATAACTGGATGTGGCGTACCTAGCTCTACTGGACCGATTAAGCCGCCAGTTTGCGCTTCGGCACCTTGCGAATATTCACGCGCGAGTTCGGCAAATGTTTGCTCGCCATCGATCGATCGAAAATAGATTTCTTGCGCGATACCCAAATCGCTCGTCCGAATTAATGAATAAATTGCTTTATCTAATTTTGCTTTGCGTTTGAGAAAATAAGATTCGGTTTTATTGCCCCAAGTTTGTTGTTTGAATTTCTCGATTTTAAAATTACGCTCGGCAATTTCTGTCAATTGGTGACGCTCTAAATGATAGAGCGCGAGCCATTCTTCCAGTCGTTCTTCCGATGTCAAACCCTCGCGATCGTAAAGTTGTTTGAGTGCGGCAATTCGATCGCCATCACTACATTCAATATCGGCAATAGCTCGATCGATCGCTAGTTCGCGTACCAGCCTTGGCAACAGTTGGTATCTTCTCAGCAGCGGTAATAGCTCTGCTTGCGATACTGAAATATTCCCAATTTGCAAGAATTCAGTCACTTGAATTTTGGATTGACGATTTTGGATTGCAGACTAAATGCCTAACAGCTTGAAAATTCTCGTTGGCTGGCTACATCAGTGATTATGCCCTAGAAAAATAGGAGAGCGATCGTCACGTCATCTACACTATCTAGCCAATCCGTTCCCCCTTACCCCTTCCCCCTCTTCCAATAAATCGAACCGCTCGTCATAAATGCAGGAGCACCCTCGATCGACTTAACCGCTCAGTAGTTATAGAATAGAGAACTACAGCCAAAAAATATTTAAATCCTTTTATGACAACGACGATCGCACCTACAGATCGCCTGGTGAGCCAATTAGTCAATAGCTTACTCGGCATTAAACCCCTCGCCAAATTTGCCAAAGATCGCGCGCGGAACTTGATTATTAAACGGGCTGAGGCGATCGGGGTAGCT
Source organism: Chamaesiphon minutus PCC 6605 (assembly GCF_000317145.1). Lineage (GTDB taxonomy): Bacteria > Cyanobacteriota > Cyanobacteriia > Cyanobacteriales > Chamaesiphonaceae > Chamaesiphon > Chamaesiphon minutus. The sequence continues at coordinate 800,779 of NC_019697.1, forward strand.
TGGCGGGATGAAGTAAAGTTTTTGCGATCGCGCGGCGGTGAGGCGGCATTTTCGCCGCAGTGGGAAGCAGATTTAGCCCAGATTACCAACCCCGCTCTCAAATATCCTGAATATTACCTGACCTCTTTTCATGCTTACGATCGCGGCAATATGAGTTGGGATGCCGCGATGGAGGTAGAAGTCGCCGCCTATTCGGTTCATGCCAAAATCTTTGCCGAAACGGGCAAAACTGGCGACGCGCAACTGCGCCAAAGTTATCACGATCTAGTTACTAAAGCTCTGGCGACACCGCCCGAACGGATTCTCGATATCGGTTGCAGCGTCGGGATGAGTACGTTTGCCATGCAGGAAGTCTATCCCCAGGCGCATGTCACTGGTTTAGATCTATCCCCCTATTTCCTGTCGATCGCCAATTATCGCGCCCAGCAGACACAAGCGCAACAAATCGACTGGGTTCATGCCGCTGGCGAAGCCACTGGCTTACCCGCACAGAGCTACGATCTGGTATCGCTATTTCTGATTTGTCACGAGCTACCCCAATCCGCCACGCGCGAGATTTTCCAAGAAGCCAAACGCCTGCTCAAACCGGGCGGACACATTGCGATTATGGATATGAATCCCGCATCGGAAATCTACTCGCAGATGGCACCGTATATCTTGACACTGCTCAAAAGTACCGAACCCTATCTCGATCGCTATTTTACGCTAGACATATCGCAAGCCCTCATCGATGCTGGTTTTGAGGCTCCGACAATTACCCCCAACACGCCGCGCCACCGCACGGTAATTGCTAAAGTCAAATAAGACATGTTAACGATCGATCCGAGAACTACAGCGGAATTAATTCAGCTTGCATTACTCGCCCCTGAAGAAGATGACGATTATTTGCAAGAACGCTGGCATTTTATTTATCTACTTCAGTGCCGAGGAGATCGAGAGGTGCTCGATCGATCGTTAAAACTTACCCAAAGTTCGATCTTAGAAGAGAGAAATTTGGGTATTAATATTTTGGGACAATTAGGCGTTCCCGATCGAACTTTTCCTAATGAGTGTTTGACTGCACTATTAGGCTTGCTTGAAGTGGAATTCGATCCGCTCATTTTGCGAGATATTTGTATCGCTTTGGGACACCTCGACGATCCGCGATCGAGCGAGCCGCAACTGAAATTTTGTCTCCATCCCGATTGGGAAGTTCGCTATGGTGTAGTTAATGGCTTAAGCGGACATGATGACGAACGTGCAATTGCCGGATTGATTGGTTTGTCAGCAGATGTTTGTCCATTAGTTCGTAATTGGGCAACCTTTGGGTTGGGAACTTTAATTGAAGTAGATACACCAGCGATTCGCTCGGCACTCTATCGACGCTTTCTCATCGAAGATAGTGAAGATGATGAAACAGCAGAAATTTATGGCGAAGCATTAGTCGGACTAGCAAATCGTAAAGACACCAGAATTCTGTCGCGAGTTAGGCAGGAACTAATGTCCGATCGGGTTAGCAAGTTAGCGATCCAGGCGGCGGAAGCTTTAGCTGACAAGCGATTATATCCAGCTTTGTTGAAGTTGCAAACCTGGTGGCAGCCTGCGAGCGATTTAGAAGATGCAATTGCTGCTTGTAGTCCTAATTGTGAGGGTAATTCCACTGAAGAAACGATCGGTTAGAACCCAATCCGGCAATAGATTTTACAAGTGCCAGCTAGAATTGTCCGATCGATTTAATTGATAATAGAACTAATTCCATTAATTGGACTTATTTTATGCCCCTGTCGATCGGTTGTGCTGTGTGGTCTTATCCTGGTTGGGTAGGAGAAGTTTATCCACCCAAAACGCCCTCAAAGGAATTTTTGCGCCTCTATAGCCATCATTTTCCCGCAGTAGAGGGGAATACGACCTTTTATGCTACACCCGATCGCGCGACAATCGATCGTTGGATCGCGCAAACCTCCGCTGGCTTCAAATTCTGTCTCAAATTTCCCCGCGCGATTACTCACAATGGATCGCTCGTACCTTACCTCCCTCAAGCGCAAGCATTTATTACTCAAATGCAGGAATTGGGGGACAAGTTGGGGGTGATGTTTATTCAATTACCACCGCATTATTCACCTAGCAACAGATTTTCAGATTTAAGTAACTTTCTCTCACAGCTACCGCGTCGAGATGTGGCAATTGCCCTAGAAGTTCGCCATCTAGATTGGTTCGATTCGCCCCATGCAGAGCGGTTGACTGAGTTGTTGACTAGATTGGGTGTCGGACGAGTTATTCTCGATTCTCGCCCGATTTATGAGGCAGATAAAAGCGGCGAAGCGATCGTAGAATGCAAGAAACCGCGCGTCCCGCTCGATCTCAGTCTGACAGCACCTTTTACGCTGATTAGATACGTTTCTCATCCCGTGCGATCGGCAAATCTCATCTGGCTAGCAGGATGGACGCATCAAATTCAAACCTGGTTGGAGCGAGATACTCAAGTATACATATTCGTGCATTGTCCGATCGAGGCTCGATCGCCAATTAATGCGCGTTATTTACACGATATTTTTACTCGATCGGGTATTTCACTGGCACCATTACCATCACCATTTAGCGACGATTCCCCAGTGCAATTAAACTTATTTTAATCGACGATCGAACTACAGTATATTTGTCCGTGACGAACAGTTATAAATTACTTCTATTTGGTACATTATTGACTATTATTAGTTAATTAGCCACCATGCTCAAAAGATATCTAGCCAGTCTAGTCGATCCTGAATTTATGTCTACGGGATTAAAGACAGCCTTGCTGGTTGGCTCGTTACTATTTATCATCAATCATGGGCTAGCACTATTACGCGGCGAAATGACTAGCGAACGCTGGATTTCGGTGGTGATTACTTACCTGATGCCTTACTTGGTAAATGTATACGGACAATTTAGCTACCGTCGTAAGTTCGCACTGCGGAAAAATAGTGAGTTTACATCGAGTCGATCTTAACCAGAATTTAAAAAATCGGGTTTGTCGCAAAAAATTAGGGTAGGGGCAATTCATCAATTGCCCCTACCCTAATTTTTGTGAATCGGATGATTTACTAATTACCAGCTATTGCGGTGGCAATATCTTCACGCGTGGCTCCAAGTGCTAATAATGATTTAATTAATAGATCGATAAACCGATTACCAATTCACTCAATCTTTGGACCAGCTTCAAACCCGGTCTTCTAGGTGCCCAATAACTACCGCTTATAATATGTCACAATCGTAGATAGTGACAAATCGACGCATCATCATCCCATGACAGCAAATCTACCCCCCCAGTACGACGCAAAGACAACCGAAGCCAAATGGCAACAGATTTGGGAAACCAACCAAACCTATAAAGTCGATCCGGCTAAAGGTGGGAAACCATTTTGTATCGTCATTCCGCCGCCAAACGTGACGGGAAGTTTGCACTTGGGACATGCTTTTGAAAGCTCCCTTATCGATGCGTTGATTCGGTACCATCGGATGTGCGGAGACAATACGCTGTTTCTACCTGGGACGGATCATGCGAGTATTGCGGTGCAGACGATCCTAGAAAAGCAGCTTAAAGCTGAGGGTAAGACTCGCTATGATGTCGGACGCGAGAAATTTCTAGAGCGCGCCTGGGAATGGAAGGCGGAGTCGGGTGGGACGATTGTCAATCAGCTCAAGCGGATGGGTGTTTCGGCAGATTGGACGCGGGAACGGTTTACGCTGGATGAGGGGTTATCGGCGGCGGTATTAGAGGCATTTGTACGGCTGCATCGGGATGGGTTAATTTATCGGGGACAGTATTTAGTCAACTGGTGTCCGGCTTCGCAATCGGCGGTGTCAGATTTGGAAGTTGAAAATAAGGAAACCAATGGTAATTTGTGGTATTTCCGTTATCCTTTAAGCGATGGTTCGGGATACATTGAAGTTGCGACTACGCGCCCGGAAACGATGTTGGGAGATACTGCTGTAGCCGTCAATCCGAAGGATGAAAGATATCAGCATCTGATTGGGAAAACGCTCACGCTGCCGATTGTAGGACGCGAAATTCCGATCGTCGGTGATGATTTTGTCGAGGCTGAATTTGGGACGGGTTGTGTAAAAGTTACTCCCGCACACGATCCGAATGACTTTGCCATGGGTAAACGTCACAATTTGCCCTTAATTAATATTATGAACAAAGACGGCACTCTCAATGAGAATGCTGGCGAATTTAACGGGCAAGAAAGATTTGCGGCGCGGCGAAATATTGTTGCTAAATTAGAAGAACTGGGTAATTTAGTTAAAATAGAAGCTTATAAACATACCGTACCTTATAGCGATCGCGGGAAAGTTCCCGTCGAGCCATTATTATCGACGCAATGGTTTGTCAAAATTCGCCCGATGGCGGATAACTGTCTAGAGCATTTAGATAACCAGAACTCGCCTGATTTTGTCCCGCAACGTTGGGGGAAAGTATATCGCGATTGGTTAGTCAAATTGCAAGATTGGTGCATCTCACGGCAATTGTGGTGGGGACATCAGATTCCAGCTTGGTATGCTGTCAGCGAATCTGGGGGAGAGATAACCGATAATACGCCTTTCTTCGTTGCTAAAAATGAAGAAGAAGCAAAAGCGCAGGCGATCGAACAGTTCGGTGCAGATGTAAAATTAGTTCGCGATCCTGATGTATTGGATACTTGGTTTTCGTCTGGATTATGGCCATTTTCGACTTTAGGTTGGCCGGAAAATACGGCAGATTTAGAGGCTTATTATCCGACTTCTACATTGGTAACTGGCTATGACATTATCTTTTTCTGGGTGGCGCGGATGACGATGATGGCTGGATATCTGACGGGAAAAATGCCCTTCAAAGATGTCTACATTCACGGCTTGGTGCTAGATGAAAATGGTAAGAAACAGTCGAAGTCTGCGAATAATGGTATCGATCCATTATTACTGATCGATAAATACGGTACCGACGCGCTCCGCTACACCTTAGTCCGCGAAGTTGTCGGTGCGGGACAAGATATTCGGATTCAATACAACCGCAAAACCGACGAATCAGAATCTGTCGAAGCCAGCCGGAATTTTACCAATAAAATCTGGAATGCGGCGCGATTTGTAATGATGAACTTTGAAACTTCAGAGTTTAAGATTGACTCAAATAATTTAACGACTCCCGCGATCGAATCTCTAGAAGTAGCCGATAAATGGATTCTCTCGCGCTTTCATCAAACCGTCGAGCAAACCCGCGATTATATCGATCGATATGGCTTGGGCGAAGCAGCAAAAGGCTTGTATGAATTCTTCTGGGGTGACTTCTGCGACTGGTATATCGAGTTAGTCAAATCGCGTCTACAAGAAGGTGCCGATCCTCAGAGTAAATTAGTCGTACTGCAAACTTTAGCATTTGTCTTAGATGGCATTCTTAAATTATTGCATCCATTTATGCCGCACGTTACGGCAGAAATTTGGCAAACATTAAGCGAGAGTGACGAAAGAAATGATATCTCGATCCAACCATATCCTACTAGCGATCTATCTCTCATTAATCCCGAACTCGATCGTGAATTCGATCTACTCATCGGTGCGACGCGGACGATTCGCAATCTGCGTGCAGAAGCCGATCTCAAACGCGCGATTAAAGTCTCGATTATTCTGCAAAGCGATAGCGCAGCCGAACGCGAAATATTAGAGCGCGGCAAAACTTATCTGTGCGATTTAGCTCAAATTGAGAATCTAACGATCGTCGATAAATTAGCAGAAGAACCTACACAATCGATCGCAAGTGTCTTTGCGACGGTGCAAATTATTCTACCGCTAACTGGCGTCGTCGATCTCGAAGCTTTCAAAGCCAAAATTCAGAAGAAGATCGATAAAATAGATAAAGAAATTGAATCGATTAGCGGTCGGTTAAATAATGCCAAATTTATCGAACGCGCCACGCCAGAAGTAGTGCAACAAACTAAGGATATGTTAGCCGAAGCCGAGAAACAAAAAGAAATCTTACAACAGAGACTAAACCAGTTCTAATCTAAAATCTGCCCTCACCCCCAACCCCTCTGTCTTGTCTTGCTAAACCGTCGGGAGACAAAGGCGTGCGCGCTGAGGTTTCCGTCTAGCGACACACCGAGATCCGCTCGTTTACAGCGTGCGTTGCACCAAGCAAGCGAGACAAGACAGAGGGGAGCCGGAGCCGCAGGATTTGGCGGGGTGAGGGCTGAATGTTTTCTTTAATCGATCGCTAAAGGTTGATAAATTAGGGTAGAGAAAACCGTACAATAGATGAGAGCTGCGGTCGAGATAAAATGGTAAGGATAGATCTTCACACTCACAAGCAACATTTCCTCTCTCCGAGCCACTGCGCCTGCACCCCCGTACTCCGCATCCAAATCTGGTAATATGACATCCGAACTGATTCGTCAACGCTCCGATCTGATCGATACTCAAGTTATTGCCAAAGACACTGGCAAACGCCTGGGGATTGTCAAAGAGCTACTCGTCGATATCGACACTCGCGAAGTAGTCGCCCTGGGTTTACGCGACGGTTGGCTGGCAGCTCCCGGCGGACTGGTAAAACATATGTTCTTGTCATCGATCGAAAAGATGGGCGATGTGATTCTCGTCCCTAACGATGACGCGATCGAAGATCTCGATCCCGAAAATTATACCAACTTAATCAACTGCGAAGTCATTACCGAAACTGGCGACATGCTGGGCAAAGTTCGCGGCTTCAAATTTAGCTGCGACGATGGCAAACTCACTTCAATTATTATCGCCGCGCTTGGATTGCCACTAATTCCCGATAATGTAATTAGTACTTACGAATTCTCGATCGATGAAGTCGTCAGTAGCGGCCCCAATCGGTTGATGGTATTTGAGGGTTGCGAAGAACGCCTCGAACAGCTCTCCGTCGGCTTCCTCGAACGCATCGGACTCGGCAAAGCCCCCTGGGAAGACGAATACAGCTATCGCCCCGCCGTCATTCGCCCCGAAAATCAATTACCTGCGGGTACACCTATCGCTCCACCCCCACCAATAGTCCGCGCCGCACCCCCAGTCGAGCAACCCGTCTGGCAGGAAGAAGAATGGCAAGAAGTTGAAGCCGCACCACTACCACCCCAACGCTTCCAAGCCGAGCAACCGCTTTATTACGATGATGAAGACGAAGGCGAAAACTGGAACGAACCCGTTCGCGAACAGCCACGTACAGCCAAAATTTATGAGGATGTCGCCTACACGCCAATTTCTACACCCGCACAACCCATAGAGCCAGAGGATGACGATATTCTCACGCTCGATGATGATATGTGGGGCGAAGATACCAAGTCACCTGCTTATCAACCACAAAAATTAAATATCCCCGAACCTCCGCAAAAAGTTGAGATTCCGCAAACGGTTAAGCAAGTCGAATATCAAGAAGAAGAACAACATTAAATGATTTTGGGTTTTGCGACTCGCGTTTGTGCGAAGGCAGACGGTGAGTCAAGACAGGATTTTGGATGACAATTCATTATCCAAAATCCGGATTGAAAAATCAAAAAATGTTTAATAAGCCGACGATACACCGCCACAAGATAGGGGAAAACCGATATATTGGCGCAGCCTCTGAGAACGAGAAAACTCAACATTATCACCCGCAATCGATCGAATGTTGGGTTTTGCGTTGCTCTCACCATCGGAAGATTTAGGATTGCAAAATCTGCAATCCGCAATCCTGTCTTGTCTGGCTCAATCTGGAGGGAACATCCAGAGCGCAATCCAAAATCCAAAATCCACATGACCCCACAAGATATTCAATCGTTTCTGACTAACCGTTTTGGTAGACAGCTAACAATTGCCGATGCAGATTCTTATCAGGTGGATACACCCGATTATCGGCTGCTAATAATTCTCTCCGCCCAACAATCTTGGGTGCGAATGTTGGTGCCAATCGCGCCCGCAGCCGAAGCAATGACCTTCGTTGAGGAATTCCTATCTGCCAACTTTGATGATACCTTAGAGACGCGTTATGCGATAAATCAGGGCGTTTTGTGGGGAGTGTGGCAGCATAGCGTCGCGGGACTAACTACTGAAGATTTTAGTACGGCGATCGACAGGTCGATCGATCTCAAACGCGTCGGTATCGATCGAGCTTTTCAAGATTTTGCCACCAAACAAGTCAAAGCGATCGTCAGTATCGCTAAACAACGTGGCGATACCCTCGAACAAACCATGCAAACACTCGACAGGTTTTATGCTGAAGGGGTAATGGGCGATATCGGCACGACTGAAGATGTTCGCAAAGAAATGATGACGGCTTGGCAATATCAATTAGAACGATTGTGGAATGAAGAATAGATTAATTGAGAATTGAGAATTGAGGATTAAAAGATTTAGATCGATAGTTACAAATATTAAAAATATTAGTGTGGGCAGTGGCCACCCTCGATGATTCAGGTGTTTCTAGTATTTGAAATAATTACGCAAAACTATCGATCTTAAATCAAAGGTAAAACTAACTTGACAAAATAGTAAACCAGCGGCGCAGTAAAGATATAACTATCAGTGCGATCGAGCATACCACCATGTCCGGGAATTAAATCGCCCGAATCCTTAACTCCAGCATCGCGCTTCATTACCGATTCGGTTAAATCGCCCAACATACTCGTCATCCCAATCAAGCTTCCCAACGCCACACCGCCGATGTACCAATGATGCCAGTGCAGTACCCACGCGCCGCTAGCACCCATTGCCATGCTGCTGAGAATGCCAAAGATCGCCCCTTCTACCGTCTTTTTAGGGCTGATTTCTGACAATCGCGTGCGTCCGAGCCATTTACCAAACAGATATGCGCCAATATCTGTCACCATAATGCACATGAATGACAGCAAGGTAATCGTAAAAGCAGGCGGTAGAACGCTAATATCTAAATTGGCTAATAATGCCGTCCAATCGGTACTAAACGGAAAAGAATTAGTCGTCAACGGATCGAATCCTACTCGCAACCTAATCCAATAGCTTGGCAAATAACCGCCGTAAAACAGACCGAATAGCGAAGTAGAAATGTCCGCGATCGAGGCTATTTTAGGCAAGAACAGCAAGTAAAAGCAAATCAGAGTACCAGCCACCGGGAATAATGCATCGTCGATGCCAGAGCCAAATGCCCCGACTAGTAACAGAGCTTGACTGACTACCAACGTAATCTTGCTCGCTGGTTCGATCCCTTTGGCACGAACTAGTTTGAAATACTCGCTCTGACCCAGATAGACAATAATACACATCCCGATCGTAAAGTACCAGCTACCTAGCAATAACATACATAAAGCTACAGCGATCGCTACGATAGTACTAATGACGCGGGGTAATGACATTTCGGGAGGGAGTAAGGGTGGAGGGATTTTGGATTTTGGATTTTGCGGCTCGCGCTCTGGAGGGAACCTCCAGATTGAGCGAGACAGCGATGCATCGAACGGGAGGTTGTCTTGATGCAATTGTATGGGCGGGAAACCCGCCCACATTGCATCGCTCCCTCCCGTTTGTGTGCGTCAAGACAAGACAGGATTGCGGATTGCGGATTGCGGATTGAGAACAAAATGCTCCTTGTCTCCCAGGCTCCTCGCCTCCTCGTCTCCTCGTCTAGTTATTTCCCAAGCGTACTTAGTCTAACTTTTCTGCGCTGAGGATAAATAGCGGATCTACAGCAGCCAGGCGGCGACTATTGCCTCTGGTTTCGAGCCGATTGACAGCAGCTTGGACGACTTCGACATTCCGTGCTTGTAGCTGCGTAAAACTTTCGGACACCTCATACAGAGCTTCTAAACTCGCTGCTGTGACGACAACTCGTCCTGTTGAGGGTAAATATTCCCAAACTTGTTGCAAAATCGGTTTAAGTCCTCTGCTACCTTCAATACAAGCTCGTTGCGGTAATGTTGCAATTTGGCTGAGACACTCAGGCGCACTACCGATCGCAATTTGGACGTTATGCACCCCAAATCGATCGCAGTTGAGTTGAATCAGATTAGCCACTTCTTCGTCGCGCTCGATCGCGATAATTTGTCCTTGAGGGCATAGTAACCCAATTTCTACCGGAATTGTCCCCGTACCCGCTCCAATGTCCCAAACGACTGAATTTGCTTCTAATCTTAGCGCAGATAGCATCAGCAATCGAATCTCGCGTTGACTCATAGGAATCCCTGGCAATCGCTCGAATAATTCATCGGGAATCCCTGGGGAGACATATTTCCACAGTTCGGACATAAATTCTTGGGGTGTGGATACCTAGAGATATCGACAAAGGTTTGCAGTGTGTTTACTCACATCTTACACTAGCGACGTTTTTTTATTCGGGGGGAACCCCCAAATAAAAAAACGTCAAGACAGCAGACGCGGTCTCTGGTTTGGTCTTGTCTAATAGCTTAGATGTCTACTATTTTAATTGTCTGTAAATCTGGGTCGTTACAGCCGACAAGTTCGCCGCCAAAATCAACGATCGATCGCAAGTAATCTAGAGCCTCAATGGTAATAATTTCACCAGGTATTAAGACAGGAATTCCTGGTGGATAAGGACAGATCGATTCGGCACTAACTTTACCCACCGCCTCATCGATCGATATATTAACATGACGCGATCGATCTGCTTGACGTGGTGTAATTGCCATTTTAGTTAATATTCGATCTGGTGGCTCGATCTCTGGCAATTCAAGACATTTATCTTCAGCATAATTTACAGCTAATTCGGTAAATGCGGCAACTAATCGATCGATGTCCGATCGCGTATTTCCCAGACTAATAATAAATGTCAAATGCCGTGTAGATGGTAATTCAGCGACAACGCCTAATCGATCGGTTAAAATTTCATCGGCGGCAAATCCGGTGAGATTTAGACCAGTTACTGTTACGGTTAAACGAGTTGAATCGAGATATTTACAGCCAGAAGTGGTCGAATCTAATTCAAACACAGAAAGTCGCTCGATCTGGGCGATTTTCGATCGAGCAATTTTAGCAAGTTCGATCGTTTGAGACATCAATTCTCGACCGGATAACGCCATTTGTTGGCGCGCGGCATCGAGAGAAGCTAGTAGTAAATAACTCGGACTAGTTGTTTGAATCGATCTTAGAGCTTGACTGATTCGCTCGACATCGATCCTGCTACTATTGACATGCAACATCGCCGATTGAGTCAGGGCACCCAATAATTTGTGCGTCGATTGCACCGATAGATCTGCACCCACAGCCAATGCCGCAGGTGGAAGATCGGGATGAAAGCCAAAATGCGCTCCATGAGCTTCATCCACTAGTAGCGGAATCTGATAACTATGAACGACCTCCGCAATGGCCGCTAAATCGCCACAGGTGCCGTAATAAGTCGGATAGACAAGCATGACAGCTTTAGTGTCGGGATGCCGTTCTAGGGCGAATTTGACTGCCGCTGGCGTAATACTATGCGAGATATCTACAGCTCTGTCATATTCTGGATCGATAAAAATCGGTACCGCACCCGCATGAACGATACCGGAAATAGCCGAAGCATGAATATTGCGAGGTAAAATAATCTTTTCCCCTTCCCCGCAAGTAGCCAAAATTGCGGCGATAACTCCGGCTGTCGAACCATTAACCAAAAACCAGGTTCGCTCCGCGCCAAACACTTCAGCGGCGAGAGCTTGCGCTGATTCGATAATTCCTGATGGTGCCTGAAGATTGTCCAATCCTGGCAGCTCTGGTAAATCCCAGCCAAACACATCCGCACCCCAGCGGTTTTTGAGCCGCGAATTCATCCCGCTACCATGCTTATGTCCTGGAGTATAAAACGGTGCGTGGGCAGTGGTTACCCACTCCTGAAGCGCGTCGATAATTGGGGTTTGAGATTGGTTTAGAGCGTATATCATATTTCGATCGCTGACGAGTCTGTATGTATTCGGGCAAGATGCGATCGCGAACATTAATTTTGCAACTCAAAAATAAAGATAGGTGAGAAATTAATCTCACCTATCTTTCCGGCTTGGCATTGGCATAGCACGATCGAATCGATCGAACGCACTACCCCAACGCTAAACTACTCAACCAAATCTACCTAGTTACCAGCAGGTAGCGAAGGAGAACGGTGATAAGGAACCACATCTTCGCCGAAGTAGCGCGAATATTCCACACTATCGACCATCAGCTTGACTGCGGCACCAAATCCACGCTCGGCAATCACCCGATTGTAATCGGACATCTCGGCTTGGTTCATTGGCGCGCGACCCAACAGGTGACGGAATAAAAATTCGATCGCTTTGGTGTTGGGATATGGCGTGTAAAAACGCTCTACATAAGCTTCCGAAGTAGCTACAGCAGTCACAAATTCACGAATAGAGATTGCGCCATTGCGAACCTGACTCTCTAAATCCGGACGACGGAACTGTTCGGGCACTTCACCAGAACTGAGATCCATCACCTGCACGTACAAAGCTTCGATCGCTTGTGTGGCTTCAGATTGGCTCATCGTCGCATTCATCCGAAAAATTCGGGCTGATTCGCGGGCGATTTTGGCCGTTGCAGCCACGGTAGGCTCGGTCATGGTCAAACTAGAAGACCGACCTAAAGACACCAGCTCAGAAGCCTTCTGACGGGCAGCAGCGGCATTATCTGCGATGGCTTTACCAGTCAAAGGTAGCTTCGCCATATCCATCCGAGGCTTAATGGTATCAAAACTTGGTACGACAACTTGCTTATCTTGTTTGGTAAGCTTGTTGTACAGAGTTTGAGTATTGGGATAGTTAGCCGCAGGCAGGGTCAGGAAGCGGTTATATGGCACTACATCTTCACCAAACACCTGAACGTATTCCGCACCATTAACCATTGCACCGATGAAGGCTTTAATCCCCGCAGTTGCCAAAATTTGGTTGTATTTGCGGATTTCAGCTTGATCTAGGGGCGCACGTCCGAGGAAGTGTTTGGTACCTAGTTCGATGACTTTGGTGTTGGGATAAGGAGTGTAGAACTCTTTGAGATACAACCCAGAGCAACCGAGACCTTCGATAAACTCTTTGAGGTTGATTTCGGAGTTACCGAGCTTACTTTCGAGCGCGCTAAACTCGTTAGCGACGATATAGGGTTCGATATCCCGCTCGAAGACTTGACGGTAGGCCGCACGAATGACAGTTTTGAGTTGAACTTTATCTCCAGCTTGGGTGAGCTTAAAGATTTTAGTCTGTTCGCGTTTTTTGGTGACGCCTTGATTGACGCGGAATTCGATGTCTGGTTGCGAACGATTGTCTTGTGTCGCTCCGAGTTCGACAAAGCGCGGTGTAGTTTCAGCTTGGTTTTTAGTGAGAATACCAACGCCAGTATCGCCGATACTGCCAACCCGGAGGTTCCGCAGACTGACACCCGCAGGCGTGAGGTAGCGGTTGTAGGGCACCATGTCTTCGTTGAAACTCTCGCTGTACTCTTGGGAGTCAATCATCGCATCGACGATCGCATAGAAACCCTGCTTGGATGCGAGATCGAAGTATTTATTCATCTCCTGACGACCGTAAGTCGGACGACCGAGCAGACGACGGTGGATATATTCGATCGCTTTACAGACGTAGAATTTCGTCCAGTAAGTATTGCGGAACAGATCGGATTTGGCAAGCGCGCGGACGAATTCGCGAACGGAAATATCGCCGTTTTCGAGCTTGATCTCTTCAACTTTGAGGCGTTGACCTTCATAGACGTCCCGTCCCATCACTTGCAGATAAATTGCTTTAATTACTGCTTGTGTCGAACTTTCAGCAAAGGAAGTACTGCGACCTTGGCCAGTTTTAGCTTTTTTACCAGTTGCTTGGAAAGCAGGTAATTGGTCGAGTTTGAAAGTCTTAGCGCCCAAACTACCTGGAGCGACGCCACGCGCACCGGGATTGCTGAGTTGGTTATTAATACCAGGCCCTTGAGCGATCAGAATCCGACGAGTATCTTTGCCGAATGGTGCTGGCGAGTTGCTGGGATTGCGAGTTTCTTTGGGGAAAATCGCACCAAACTGAATTTCCAGCGGATCGTTACCCGAACCGTAGACGTGTTGGTCGGCTAATGGTTTTTCATAAGCCGCAAATGTCGTCAGGAACTGCGGAATCTTGCGGAACGGCGCGCTGTAATTGAATAAGTCTTGTTGCGGCCCCCAATTGCGACATTCTTGAGCCTCTTGACCCAAACCGCGAATGTAAGGCACCGTTTCTTCACCGAAGTAGTCTGAGTACTCAGAGGAGTCTACGAGGGCGTCGATGAGGCCATTTAAGCCTTTAGCCGAGACGATACTAAAATACTTCTGCACTTCTTCGCGAGAAGAAGGCCCGCGACCTAAAATGTGCCGGAAGGCAAGTTCTAGTGCCCGACTGTTGATGTATGGTAGGAAGAAGTTTTTGCGATACAGCGGCGATTTAGCCAAGCGACGGATGAATTCTTTCATCGAGATTTCGCCATTTTTAACTTTCGATTCCAAGTCGGAAACCGACAAGCTATAGGCACGAGTGATGTCTCTTTCAAAGACTTGGCGATAAGCCGCTTTGATAACGTCATTTTTTTCGCCTGCCGATAATCCTGGTTTCATCGCATACTTGACGCGACGTTCGGCTGCGGCGGAGTAAAGTTGAGGCAGTTCTAAGCCCTGTTGGTCGTTAGAAGGACGCTGACGGAGTTTGTTAGCTGGTGCGGATGCTTTAAATTCACCAATTGTCAGGTCAAAGTACCGCTCGATAATTTCTTGCGCTTCTTTGTCTTTGCTAAAGTAACCGAGCGCACCAGCACGCATTTCTGACAGTGCGACGATGGTTGCGGGTACCGAGCAAGCGTTTTGAATGATTTCCCGCAAGCCGCGCGTATTGACGACTACGATGTTTGGATCGCCAGCGACGATCGCATAGGTGATGTAGCGTAGGAACCAGCTCATATCCCGCAACGACTTCTGCATGTTAGCAGGGCCGTAGAGGGCGATGTTAATCGGCTGGAAACCTTGAGGAATCGCACCCGCGCCAGTCGCTGTGAACAACGAAGTCAAGTTAGATAGAAAACCACCTTTAGCTTCGACAAAAGTGACAGTTCCCAAGGTGGACTCACTTTGTTTGGTGCCACTGGCAAAGGTTCTAGCAACTTCCGGCTCGGCTTTGGGCTTTTCCAAAAATGCCATCGGCGAACCACCGACGAAAATCCGGTTAGCCGCACGGGAAACAATCAAGTCAGAGTTATCGCTGAGAATTTTGGCGATTTCGATCCGTTTGGCTCCAGACTGAAAGTAGCTACTCAACTCGCTCAATTCGCCCATCGCGGGGAACCGATCTTGCTGTTCTGCCTGCGAAATGGTCGCAACCGGAAGTGTTTGATATAAATTTGGACGGGATAGCGAGCCGCCACCACTTGCCTTAACACTCATTAGATCCTAAATCTCCCAACCGAATATTTTGTTAAACCTAATCGAGTCTAGGCAAAGTCTTTCAAATACCTGCCTACGTGAGGATGTAGAGTGTGGGGATCGGTTGTCAATCCAGGAATGTGGCTGAAAATCCGCTGCCCGCTCGCCGCACCTACCGCTAGGGTAATTGCGAGTTTACTTACCGCTTCACTAACTCGATCGAAATTTGAATAGATCGGGCCGATCGAGATGATTAGTCTCGTCTCCCTATGGATGAAAATTGTTGCTAGCAAAACTAGCACAGCTTTTAGATTAAAACGTTTCGCCCGCCCGTAGCTTGTTTATGAAGAAGTGTGTAGAAATTAAATTTATAGTGGACTGCAAAAGATCGTAGAGGATTTGCAGGCGAATATTAGAAAAAAGATAAGTTTTGTTACAGAGAGGGATGGGTGGATGGGTGGATGGGTGGATGAGTAATGGGTAATAATGGGTACCCCCACACTCTAATTGCCTAAAGCCTAAAGCCTAAAGCCTAAAACCTAAAACCTAAAACCTAAAGCCTAAAACCTAAAGCCTAAAGCCTAACCCCTAAAGCCTAAAACCTAAAGCCTATCCACTAGCTCGTACCCAGCATCGGATGGAGCTACGATCGAGATAAAAATTAGTGGCTCGTCGCTGTCGTTATAAACTCCATGTACGGCACCTGCGGGAGCGATGACTACATCTCCGATGACGATCGATTTTGTCGTGCCAGCGCGATCGAGATAATATTCACCTTGCCCCGATAGAATCGTCCAGGTATCCTGACCCTCTGGATGTTGATGTGCGGGAATTTCTTGTTGTGGTAGCACGTACCAGGCGACGACGGTAGCATGAGGTGAGGTAGTTATCACCGATCGGATCGGTTCTCGATCGTTTGGTTGCAAAAATCGCGCACTTTTAAATATTCGCTCGGTATCCATTTTTGACAACATACAGATCGAATTCATATTACCCGATTAATAAGCGATCTGTGGCACAATTACTGTCAAATGGAATACTTAATTTGGTTATAAGTTGCCAACGGTTAATACCAACCTGGAGAGCCAGCTAGTTGGCGATCTCATGACGTCAGCTTGGGGTTAAAAGTGAGGACGTAGCTATCCCTCCGAGCGGGAGCTTCGGTCGGAATATTAACAAATAATAACTCATCGGGATCGCTGGAACATTTGCATTCCAAATACTATCTAGAGCAGAGTAAGGGTTGAGTAGTTGAATTCCATTTAAGTAGAATAAAGTTCGGGAGTGAAAACTAGTTTTCACTCCTTTTTTTCGATCGAACTTATTCATTAACTACTTTAACTGTCGTACCGACCTTGACTAGCGGAAAGAGAGCTTTGACATCGCGGTTGCGCATCCGCACGCAGCCGTGGGAAGCAGCCGTACCGATCGATTTAACATTGGTAGTACCGTGGAAACCAATTACATCTTTACCGTCAGTCCAAAAGCCAATCCATCTCGCGCCGAGGGGATTTTTGGTGCCTGGAGAGAAGACTTCGCCAGTTTTAAAGCTCGTCCACGCGGGATTCTTGATTTTCTCCATTACCTGCCATTCACCGACTGGAGTTTCCCAGCCTTTTTTCCCGATCGCGACGGGGTATTTCCTGATTACTTTATCGCCGCGATAAACATATACCCGCTTTTCTTTGAGCTTGAGCACGAGGCTGACAACGTCTTCGACGGCGGGTCGATCGCTCCCAGTGGCGACGGCAGGTTTCGTGGTAGGAGTTGAGAGCGGCTGTTGCTTGGCTGTGGGGGGGCGATCTGTCCCAGTGGCTGGTTTGGCTGGAGTAGAATTACTAGCTGCACCTGATGGGGCGATCGGCTGTTGAGAACCACCTGTAGATTTTGGCACTACATTAGTGGTGGGAGCCGAAGGTAATTTTTGAGGAGTTGGTGTTTGAGCAGAAAGCTTGGTGGAGACGGTTGCCAACATGGTTGTTAGCAAGAGTCCGGTCCTAATTAGTAAAGAAGTTGAAAATCGAGGCATTATTAAACTCTAGTGACTCTAAGTTGTGAGTTATAAAAATATAAGTAGAATTAGGTTACCCACTTAAATTATCCAATCTTTCACTGTTGGGTGGCGAGCTGCTGGAGATTGCATCTGGATCTGCATAGCGATCTAAACACATCCGCACGCCAATTTGCAGCTCTGAATCTGCCAAAGAGCGACCCCTTTCACGATCGATTAACTGTGTTATTTCGTGCGGTACGCTCGGCGATAATTTAGAAATGGCTGTAATAGTATGTAACTTGACGCGATCGTCTGGATCGCCTAAGAGTTTAACTAAGTCTGGGACGGTATTTTTATTGCCCAGGTTCCCTAATGCGGCAGCAATCTCTTGTTTGACGATCGGCGTAAGATCGTTGCCATTCAAATATGTGACGAGTCGATCGCTGGCATAAATCTGCTCTGGCTCTGTTTTGCCGATCGCTGTAATAATTTCGGGAAGCAGATCGAGGGTTGTAGTATATAGTGCGGCGATGAGACTGTCGATCGCTGTGCGAGTGCCAATCCAGCCGAGCGATAAAATTGTCGCTCGTTTTAAGTCATCGGGAGTGCGGCTTGATGAGAGTACTTCAGCCAGAACGGTGACTGCTTCTGGAGCTGTGAGTCTGGCTAAACCCAAGGCGGTAGCTTGACAGACAGTTAAATCGAGATCGAATAATAACGGTCGTAAATGGTACAGCAGATCCAATGGCGACGCTACGTCTTCGCGACAAGATAAGGCGACTACGGCGGCTTTGCGGACACTGGCGATCGGATCGGTAAGTTTGGCGAGCAGGAGCGAGGGAATCCGCAGATCGTGGAAGCTGCTCAGTGCTTCGACGACGATGGTGCGGATTTGGGGATCGGGATCGTCGATTATTTGCAATAATGGCTCGATCGTTTGCGAGTGACGAATTTGAGCCAAAATAGTGGCTGCTAGCCGTCGATTGGCGATCGACTCATCGGTTCTAGATTGCAATATTAGCTCGGTGACGGCGGCGATCGCGGGGGTGCCGATTTTGGCTAATGCAGCAGTGGCGATCGCGCTGAGTTCGGGGTCTTCATCTGCTTGGATGATGGCAACGAGTGCGGTGACGACTTCGGCTCGTGGAAATGCGCCTAGAATTCGGGCGGCAAACCAGCGGTCTTCGAGATCGATGTCTGGATCGTTAATGCTGTCTAGCAGGGGTTGAATGGCAATTTCGCCGAGTTTGGGGATGAGTTTGGCAATTTCCCATTGTTGCTCGAAGTCTCCCTGGCTCAATACTTGCAGGGCTAGATCTAGGGCAGTTTGGTTGGCGTGGAGTCGATCGACTGATAAGCCTTGGAGACAGTCTATGACAATCGACCACCTCTGGTTATTGGCTCCGCTTGCTGCCAGAATAGCTCGATCGAGATCGATGGATGACATTGGCAATGATTGAGAGGTGAAGAGGGTTGCTGTTTTGGGTTTACTGGTGCTAGGAGAACCCGGATCTGAGGGTTGTCTTGACCCGCTATATCTGAAGGAAACCTCCAGAGCGCGAGTCGCTGCATGGGGGTCGTTCGCCTAGCGTCTGTCTTGACTGAAACACATGGGTCGGGAACCTCCGCGTGATTTCAGTCGCTCCGTTAGGAGAATCTGTTTGCGGTGGGGCGTGATTTTCTTCTCCTTTCGGAGACGCTACGCGTTGGCGGAGCCTCGCCTCTGGCGATATGCATTAATGCTTTCAGTGAGTTTTAGATCTGTAGGGGTGGGTTTCTGCAATTTAATGTCGATATTACTGCTTAATATCGGACAAAACCCACCCTCTACCAATAGGATCTCAAAAGTCAAGTTAGTTGGGTGGGCACTGACCACCATCTAGGTGTCAGGCATAATTTATTTAATAAATAGTTGCACCTAACCTACTCATACACGATCGATTCCATCTGAAAAGCTTTCATCGGGATATCTATAATGTCTGCCGACTTAGTAGGCTGATGATTACGAGTACGACTTCGATCGCGTAAAAGACGCCAACGACTTGGGTTTCTGTCCAGCCGCTTAATTCGAGATGGTGGTGAATGGGAGCCATTTTAAATAATCGCTTGCCTTTGCCTTCGGCGTCTTTGGTGGCTTTGTAGTAGCCTACCTGAGCGGTTACTGATAAGGCTTCAACGGCAAAGATGCCACTTAAAATAAATAGCACCCAGAGATTTTCGGTGAGTATGCCGACAGCAGCTAGTGCGCCACCGAGTGCGAGAGAACCCGTGTCGCCCATAAAGACTTTAGCTTTGTTGCGGTTGTGTACGACAAAGCCGAGGTAACTACCGCTGAGGCAAATACACAGGATCGCGAGGCTGGGTTCTTTGGGAAGGATAACTGCGGCTAAACCTGCAAGGGCGATCGCGCCAGTACCACCAGCCAAGCCGTCTACACCATCGGTAAGGTTGGTGGCGTTACTTTCGGCCAGGAGCGCGAATACGGCTAACCCCCAGAATAGCAATCCTAGCGGTACAACTACATGAAAGGGTAAATGCACGTTGGTAATAGCGTTGCCTCTACTGTAGAAAGCCCAGCCGCAAAAGGCGATCGCGATTGCGGCTTGGAGTAATAGTTTACCTTTGGGGGTCAAGCCTTCATTTTTACGGTTGCTCAAACTCTTCCAGTCATCGACGCCACCGATGGCAAAGTAGCCCAAGCTGGTGATGGCGACGGCGATCGCATCGGGATTGAATTGCGACCAAATTACGCCTAAAAGCGTCCCGATCGGCACGACAAAGACACCACCCATGGTGGGCGTTCCCGCTTTTTTGAGGTGTGCTTGCGGACCATCTTCGCGAATGAATTGACCCATTTTTAGCTGTTTGAGCAGCGGAATGGCTTGATAACCGATCGCTGTCACTAACCCAGTAGAGACGGCAAATGGCAAGAGTAAGGATGACATTAGACTCTTCCCATTTTGCCAGTCTACCCACAGTACCGCTCCTGTTAGGAACAGCCCTAGTAAAATTAGCAATACAGTTCCTGTAGGATTGAAACCGCGTGCCGATACCGATCTATCCTCCATCTATATTTCTCCCAGATAATTGCGATCGCTATAATCCTTGCATAAATTAATCCCCAGCGATCGCAAATCGGTCAGCTTTGCCGTACCAAAGGTAATCGCCACGAGCGACTAAAAAATTTAGTTAGACTTCATCGACATCATCATTTTCTCGATCGCGGCGAGCGTCTTCAAATAAGTCTGCGTCTGTGTTGGGTCGATCTAGTAGTGCCGAAATATCAGGATCGCGTTCGATTGTGTCGATCGACCGACCTTGACCTTCGAGCCATTAGATTTCATCGACATCATCGACTTCATCGACATCATCTTCTTCTCGATCGCTGCGAGCGTCTTCAAATAAGTCTGCGTCTGTGTTGGGTCGATCTAGTAGTGCCGAAATATCAGGATCGCGTTCGTCTCTGTCGATCGACCGACCTTGACCTTCGAGCCATTAGATTTCATCGACATCATCGACTTCATCTTCTTCTCGATCGCTGCGATCGTCTTCAAATAATTCTTCGTCTGTGTTGGGTCGATCTAATGCCGAAATAGCCGGAGCGCGTTCGATTGTGTCGATCGACCGACCTTGACCTTCGAGCCATTAGATTTCATCGACATCATCGACTTCATCGACATCATCTTCTTCTTGATAGCTGCGATCGTCTTCAAATAATTCTTCGTCTGTGTTGGGTTGATCTAATGCCGAAATAGCAGGATCGCGTTCGTCTCTGTCGATTAACCGACCTTGACCCTCGAGCCATTCTAGAATCGAAGTATTTCGCTGAACGGCAATTACTGGTGCGGGTTCGTAGCGTGGTTGTTGTTTGAGGGCTGGATTGACAAAGGTATCCAGAATATCGAGGTCTAGAGAATCGGGCATAGTAAAATTAATTGGCTTTGAGTTCTCATAGTTTATCATTTTAGGGGATGGAGGATATTTCGCTCGAACATCGCGATCTGATTTCTCTATACATCTATAGATTTAGATAGCGAATTGATATGCTCAAATCGAAGTTACTCGCCACCATCGCGGGGAAAAATCGCGGTATCTCAGCAACGCCTACCGATCGACAGGCAATCTTGGCGGCAATTACCGAGCTAGAGTTGCGCAATCCCAATCCACGTCCGTTGACGACGGCGATCGATTTTTTGGCTGGTAATTGGCGATTGTTGTACACTAGCAGTCAGAGTTTGTTAAGCATCGATAAATTTCCCTTAGTTAAACTGGGCGATATTTATCAGTGCATTCGTCCGACTACCAGCGCGGTTTATAATATTGCTGAAGTTACTAGTTTGTTACCTGGTTTAGATGGTTTAGTCGCGATCGTTGCCAAATTTACGCCAGTGAATGAGTGTCGGGTAAATGTCCGATTCAATCGATCGGTAATTGGTTTGCAACGATTTATCGACTATTCTAATCCCGATACTTTAATCGACTCGATCGAAAACGGTCGCAAGTTTACCGCGATCGATCTGCCGATTAATCGTCCAGAAGACAAAGCACCTGCATGGCTGGAGGTTACCTATCTCGATGAAACTCTGCGCATCAGTCGAGGTAATGAAGGGAGCGTGTTTGTTCTGACTAAATAATTACCAAGATTTAAGGATTTTAAAGGTTTTCAGGATTAGGTTATCGGTGCTATTTCCTACCTGCTAAAGCCTAAAACCTAAAGCCTAAAGCCTAAAGCCTAGTTCATGCTGAGAATATCCCAACGACACCTAAAAATTCTTGAAACTTGTCCGCGTCAATTTGAGTATACGTTTTGCGATCGATTGACGTTACCGATGGCTGCGGTGCAACAATCTAAAACTCAGTTGGGTAGTGATTTTCACTTATTGATGCACCAACGCGAACTGGGATTGCCGATCGAGCCAATTTTAGCGCGATCGCCAGAACTTAATACCTGGATGCAAGCGATGCTGCGGATCGCTCCAGAACTGTTTGAAACAGACACCAACATCTGGAGACAGAGCGAGCATGTGCGGACATTAGAAATCGGTAATTATTTATTTACGGCGATCTACGATCTGTTGATTTTACAATCCGATCGGGCAGATATTATCGACTGGAAAACTTATCCTCTGCCTAAATACAAAAAAGATATCGATCTGGAGTGGCAAACGCGACTGTATTTGTATCTTCTTGCCGAAACTAGCGATTATTTACCCAAGCAGATTGCGTTTACTTACTGGTTCATTCAATCTACGCCGCAGCCAAAGTCAGTAAGTATTAATTACACGCTCAAGCAACACCGTCAAACTCAGATTGATTTGCTTGCTTTGCTGGAAAAATTGACAACTTGGCTCGATGCCAATCGCACTCGTCAGGAACTTTTTCCGCAAGTAGCGGTGTCAACAGGGATATGCCAGCGTTGTAGCTTTGCCGTGCGGTGCGATCGCCAAAACTTAGATGAGCCATTACGAGATAGGCTTACTAGCAGCCAGATCGATCTGATTCCAGTTATCCCTATTTAAAGATCGATCGGGATTTGCAGGATTTGGGGATTTGCAGGATGAGTTGGCTGCTAAGTGGTGTAATCCTTTCGCTGCTAATGCCTAATTCCTAATCCCTAACACCTAAAGCCTATCACATAGATTAAGATTTATTAATTTTACTTACATAATTGCTGTCAAAAACACTATCTATGCAGCAAAACAATCGAGATTGAGTTAAATTAGCATTGATAGATTCGTGCTCCAAGGCGATCGCGTCCAAATAGCGATGCTCCGATCTTCATAACCTCCCAAGAATGCCATAATTGTCTCTATGACCCAACCATCCACATTCCGATTTGTTTGGCACCCTAAACTAGTTCTGCGTGGAGCGATGTTTACTGGAGCTATGCTTGCCACATTGTTACCACTTGCTGCCACTTCTTCTGTTGCGGCATTTAAAGATAGCCCGAAAGCGATCGTCGATG
Source organism: Chamaesiphon minutus PCC 6605 (assembly GCF_000317145.1). Taxonomy (GTDB): domain Bacteria; phylum Cyanobacteriota; class Cyanobacteriia; order Cyanobacteriales; family Chamaesiphonaceae; genus Chamaesiphon; species Chamaesiphon minutus. Next base: position 824,047 of record NC_019697.1, read on the forward strand.
AAGCTTGGCAGTTAATTAATCGGGAGTATGTAGACGGGACTTTCAATCGTGTGGACTGGCAACAAACCAGAAAGGATCTGCTCAAACGCAACTATCGCAATCGTCAAGAAGCATACGTTGCCATTCGCACTACGCTCAAGAAGTTAGGCGATCCTTATACTCGATTCATGGATCCGCAGCAGTTCCAATCGCTCAACAATCAAACTAGTGGCGAAATGTCTGGTGTTGGAATCAAGTTGGAGGCTAACCCGCGTACCAAGCAATTAGTAGTTACCGAAGCAATCGAAAATTCACCCGCAGCTAAAGCTGGAATTAAAGCTGGCGACGCGATCGTGGCGATCGATGGTAAGTCTACCAAAAATATGACTCTCGAAAACGCGATTAGTCTGATTCGCGGTGAAATTGGCAAGTCGATTACGCTGAAAATCGCGCGTGGGAGTAGCAGTCCGTTTGATGTGCCGCTGACTCGCGCTCAAATCGAAGTTGCGTCGGTATTTTCGGAAGTCAAACAGGAAGGAAAATTGAAAGTCGGTTATATCCGGCTGTCTGAATTCAGCTCTCACTCTTCCGAGCAAATGCAAAAAGCGATTAAAAATCTCAATCGCAAACAAGTCAATGCTTACGTGTTAGATATGCGGGGAAATCCCGGCGGATTGCTGCAAGCAAGTGTCGAAATCGCCCGGATGTGGCTGGATAATGGCACGATCGTCAAAACTGTCGATCGTAAAGGTACTAATGAAAATTTTCGCGCAGTTCAAGGTGCTTTAACTCAACTCCCGATGGCGGTGTTGGTAGATGGCAATTCAGCTAGTGCGAGTGAGATTCTTGCAGGCGCGCTTAAAGACAACCGTCGCGCACAAATCGTCGGCGCGCAAACTTTTGGCAAAGCTTTAGTGCAATCGGTACACTCGCTCTCTGATGGTTCGGGAATAGCGGTAACTGTCGCTCATTACTATACTCCCAATGGCACCGATATCGGTCAGAAAGGTGTCACTCCAGATGTGAAGGTAGATCTCAACTTTATGGAGCAGAAGAACCTCTCTGAGTCGCCAAACTTGCTGGGAAGTGCCCAAGATCCGCAGTATCAAAAAGCAGTTGCGGTACTGCAAAACAATCCCAACTTAGCTAATCCGAATTCTGTTAAGGTGCCCGCAATGAGCAGCAATCGTTAGATTTTAACAATTACGAGTTAAGCCATATCCCCGACTTTTTACAGAAGTCGGGGATGTTTTTTATCAAGCAGAACGCAAGAGTTCTCGACTTTGTTGTTTTTGCCACACTTTAAAAATCTCGTCACGACCATCATTTAATAACGCTCGATCGAGTTGATAGATATTAGTAGATTTGTCTTGCTTTTTCAAGCCAGATGCAATTGGTTGAACTTTCAATCCTAATAAGTTTAATAACCGATTGAGCACGGCAATCGGACTGACTTCACCATTACTATAGTTGGGCATGTCGATGCCAATCGCGCGTTTGATATGTTGGCTGCATAAATAACTAATTCGTTTGAGGGAGATTAGATCTGGATCGGTAATTTGTAATTGTCTCTCTGGATCTAAAAAGTTAATTATGCCTAATGCTAATAATCCCTGAATTTTGAGAATATGATGATTGGCATCGGGCAAGAAAACTTTTTCTGGTTTATCTAGATCTCGATCCCAAACTAGATAAATAGATTGGGGCAGATATTGTTGGTGATTGAGCAAGTAAAAATGAGTTAATAGTTGGCCGTAATAACCTTTATCATCTTTGAGTTTGAGTTCGGGTGTAATTGCTACTCCATATCGCTGCTGAAGGCTATATTTCTCGACTTGCGCGCGTTCTAAGTCGGTGAGAAAGCGTTTGTTGGATAGATATTGAAAATCGCGATGTCCGAGATCTGGGGCGGCGGCAACTGCTTGCGCGGCTTGATTCTTGACTTGTTGCTGAATCTTTTTAGTTTGCGTACCGATCAGATTATATTCGCGATCGCGTTGCGATTTTTCTTTGTGGACGTCGGCAATTTGACGCATGATTTCCATTGACTTTTGAGGGTCGGTTTTAGTTGCCTGAATTAAGGCAGTACGTAGCTCTTGCAAGCTTTCACGATCGCGATCTTCACTAATTACATGTACTTGATGTCCTTCGCTGAGTAAACCAGCTTTGACGGCATCACGATATAAAGTAATCGAAGCATTAATTCGTGCGGCAAATTTTGCCCAAGTCCGGAGATGGATCGGATCGAAAACAAAGGGTAAATCGACATCGATCCGCGTTAATGGACACATCAGTGCGTAATTTTCTTTATAGTTTTCCTGATACCAATATGCTAGAGATCGATAATTATTACTACCACTACCGATCGTACCCATGCCACGTTTGGCACACCAAATATAGCGCGGTACATTGGCTCTTACTCTGGCTAATGCTTGTCGAACTTCGGTATCGGGAATGACACCTTGAAAAATACCATATACTCGATCGAAATGTTTGACATCGATACTGACGCCAGTACCTAAAGTTGGCGTCACAAATACCGCATCGTATTCGGGAGCCTGAGTATTAATCGACGACACAAAATCGACGGCAGGATGTCCGGTAGTATTAGTCGTATGACTGCAAACTACCAGCGTTTTGGTATAACTATCTTCGAGTTGTTTGAGAGCTTGTTGGATATAACGATCGATTGTATCGGAGCCATAACGACCAGATCGACTGTCGGTGGTAACATAGCATTTATGCCCAGCGCGCAGATCTAATTCTAGCTGGTGGATGAGCGCGGTAGGATTGGGACTATCGTAGAAATGAACATCCCAGCCTCGCTCGGCGCGCCATTGATTGATGGCTATCCACGGCTCGATCTCGCGATCTGCCAATTTCTTGAGATAATCGATCGAGATATCGGATAAGTCAGCATCTTGAGCGATGACGAGTCCATTTGTCTCGATGACTCTAGCAATTAGGTGTTGAAAGGTTTTTAAAATCGCCAGTCGCTTCTTTTTACAAGTCGAGCTATGGAGTAAATGCCATAGCGATTGCTCGACTTCATCTAAGATAATTACCCCCCCTTCCCAGTCGTTAGGATTGAGTTTCCACATCGAATCCAGACATAAGCCGAGACTATCCGATTGTTGTTTGGGTAACTGTTCGTTAATCCAATTCACACCAATTCGCTGACATAAAAATCGTCCTAATTGAATTCGATGTGTCAATAATAATACTGGACGATTGTTTGCTTGAGCAGCAGCAACGACTGGAATTAATGCCGTAGTTTTGCCAGTACCTTTGGCAGATTTAATTCCGACAATACCAATGCTTGGAAACTCAAGACCATGTAAATATCTACTTTCTAGTGCCAGATTTGGCGGATAACTTAATTCACTATGTCGTTTCGACTGGGCGAGATCTACTTCTAATTCTAATGCTTGTTGATAAATAGCTCGAAAAGCATCGATTCCCTGCGCGACGATAAAGTCATCAACACCTTTTTCAATTCCCGGTAATCTGACAACTTTAACATTACAGCCAGACTGCTGTAAAAGCTCGCCTAAATGAACGATCGCCGTATCTAATAATTTGGCTTTACGGGGGATAATTTCATAATCGAAACAGATAGATAATTCTTGCTTGCGGTTGGCAAAAATAGCTAGTTCGGGAATCAGCTTTCTCGCAATAGTATTACCCTGGAAATCGCGCACGACTCGATAGCCGCTATTAATCCCTGGTAACGCGATCGCTGGATAGCCATAAGTTAATAGAGTAGCGGCTTTTTTGACCCCCTCGCAGATAACGATCGGGATCTGTCGATCGAGAATCCACTGCCAAAATCCAATCGCCTCACCGAGCGAATCTACTTCAATTTTGGCAGGTAATTTAACTTTAAACAAATTAGCAGTCTGCGTCCAAATTTCTTTCGTTACGCGCAAACAAAATAATCGCGTCGATACACTGGGCGGATGTTCGTATTTAATAACTTTGCCGTCGCTATTTTTGGCAGGTAAATTGGGCTTGAAAGTCCCCCATTCCATCGGCTGCCAATCATTCAATGGATCTAGTCCATTACACCACCAACCACCCTTCGCACAGTGGTTGTATCTTTTCATCCAACTGGGAATAACTTGTCCGCTATTATTACGCGGAATTTGGGATGAAATAAATAATCGATCGTAAGTAGAATTCCCCCGTAAAGATCTAAAGTTTAGGTTGACTAATTCGCGATCGATATTACTAGCTATAACTAGTTCCGTGTGATGGGCACGATCTAAATTGGTTTGGATCATGGCGATCTACAAGTGCGAGGAGGGATTCATATTCTAATCGAAATTTTTCCAAAAAACCGAGATTTTTAGAAATAAATCCAAACGATCGCATGTAGGGATATTGACTATTTTCAAGCACTAGCGATAGCGTAATATATCCACACTAATAGTTCATCTATTCTGTGATGAATCAATGACATCAAAAGTAAATACGCCGATTGGCTGACTGTGACTCCACCACAAATCGATCGAGTCAGCCAGTAGACTCGATCGAACATTTGTACTTCTCTCTATCGATCGATAGATATTTTTAGTACGCGATTTAGCTAAAAATATCTCTTTGGATAGATAAAATTAGCGTTCTAATGCTTTTAGACTGAAAAAGTTAATCTATCTAAGAATTAAAAAGTCTTGTCAGGCAGCGGATGTTAGCAACTCCAAAAGCTACAGCCCGAACGTTAGTGCGAGGGATCGTCTCATGTAATATAATGTCATAAACGAGCCGCTCACTCCAAAAATAATTGCTATTTTAGTAATCTAGATGCTGATATAAATATTGACTACCATCAAGATTACCATAAATAATTTCGATCTCATCTCATCTGGGGATTTATTTTGAACCACACTAATAAAGACGAACTAATTGCCAGCATCGCGCAAGGATTTGCTTCGCGTTTAAATCTAAATGGAATCGATCTAAGCGGCGTAGATCTCAGTAATGCTAATCTTAGTGGAATTAATTTGATAGAAGCTAATTTTAGTGGCTCTAAGCTTAACAATATAGATTTGAGTAGTTCGTATTTATACAAAGCAAATTTTAGCAATGCCGACCTTAGTGAAGCCAATTTAAGCGGAGCCTATTTGTATGGCGTCAATTTTAAAAGTACAATTTTAAGTGGACTCAATCTCAGAGATATTAATCTAAGTAAAGCTAATCTAAGTGAAGCCAATCTAAGTGGAGCAGATTTAAGTCAAGCTAATTTGTATGGAGCAAATCTATATAAAGTTAACTTATGTAAAGCCTATTTAGTTCGCGCCAACTTAAATGGAGCAGATCTCAATCGAGCCAATCTTATTGAAGCAGATCTGACATTAAGCGACCTTCGTTATTCTAATCTGAGCGAAGCAAATATGAGCTTTGCAAATTTATCTGACACTCAAGTTGATTTTGCGAATTTAATTGATGTTGAGGGTCTGAGTAACGATGTTTTAGAACAACTTAAAAAAAAGGGTGCAATTATTAAGCTTCTGAATTCTTATTAAATAATTTTAAATTTATTCGATCGGACGGTACGAACGAGATCTTGATTATTGAAAATAGATAATCAATGCTATAAAATCTGTTCTTACTTAACCCAATCGGCATAGCGATCGACAGATCGTTAGGATGCGAGCTGTGGAAAATAGTTTCTATCGATCGGGATCGATCTGGATGTACCGTCGATCGGTTTGGGTCGATAGTGCTGGAACTCGATCGAGATAATGAGCCATTTGAGCCAGTTTGAATTGGATCGAGATTCAGGTAAAGTAAGTCACGACCAGCGAATGCAGCCAGCCCATTATTATTGAAACTATGACGATCGAGAATATGAATACACGCGGACACTTATTGACAGAGCAAGTAAATGTCAATAGTGCCAATCTAGATCGACTCAGCACGTTAGAGCTGGTAGATTTATTCAACCAGGAAGATGTGAATACTTTAAATGCGATCGCGGGTGCGAGGGTAGAATTAGCCAGCGCGATCGATACGATTGCCGATTCGCTCCGCCAAGGTGGCAGGTTATTTTATATCGGTGCGGGGACGAGTGGCCGATTGGGCGTCCTCGATGCGGCGGAGTGTCCCCCCACTTTTTGCACCCCGCCAGAATTAGTCCAGGGTATTCTCGCTGGCGGGGCGGGCGCATTAATTAAAAGTTCGGAAGGTTTGGAAGATATCGCCAGCGATGGTGCCCAGGCAATGGCAGATAATCAGATCGGCCAGCATGACGTGGTTGTAGGTATTACCGCAGGCGGCACGACACCCTATGTCCATGGCGCGATCGAAGCTGCCAAACAACGCGGTGCCAAGACAATATTTATCGCCTGTGTGCCCGCAAATCAGGTCGCTAGCATTGCCGATATCGATATTCGATTACCTGTAGGTCCCGAAATTTTATCGGGTTCTACACGCCTCAAATCGGGCACTGTGACGAAGATGGCTTTGAATATTCTCTCGACTGGTACGATGGTCAAATTGGGCAAAGTCTACGGCAATCGGATGGTCGATGTCGCGGTGACTAACACCAAGTTACTCGATCGGGCGTTACAGATGATTCAAGATCTAACGCAATTAGACCGGGAGAACGCTCGCAAGTTATTAGAAGCTAGCGGTCGTTCGGTAAAAGCCGCGCTACTGATGCACTGGACGCAAGTCGATCGATCCAAAGCTGAAGCAATTCTCTCCCAAAACCACGGCCAATTGCGCTCTGCTGTCGAAAGCACCAAAGACAGCTAAAATCGCCCATTGTTGTTGGCGAAGTATCAACAGAAACTGGTACAGCTTATGATGCCATAAATCGGCTGTTACATGGGAGCATCCCACTTTCTATGATGTTCTTACATAATAGGATCGTCAGAAGCCACACCCAAGGGACTGCGGCGATCGAGACTATTGTATCTATATGGATTTTAAAAAGTTGGATGCTCCCTGTTACATCGACTTGAGCCAGATCCCCAAGCGTTATGCCCTCTACCCTCTAATCGAGTGCGGACGACACGACAAAATTATCAGTTTTCCACACCTATCAAATCTCGGCAAATTTGAGATGATGTAGATAGCTCAGAAATTGCTCAAGGAGATTGATATGAACTTTTCCATCCAATCAATTTACAACTGGTACCGCGATTTGCTACGGAATCCCAAATATCGCTGGTGGGTAGTAGCTGGCTCTTTACTTTATATCGTCAGCCCGATCGATATTTCTCCCGATGTTTTCCCGATAGTTGGTTGGCTGGATGATGGGATTATTATCTCTTTATTGATTGCCGAAGTTTCTCAAATCGCCAAAGAAAAATTACAAGCCCACAATACTAGAGCCGAGAAAGCCACAACCATGCCTGTTGAAGATGCTCCAGTTGATATTAAAGCCGTGCAAGTTGAGTAGTTAATCGATCGCTGATAACTAGCTGTATCTAATTATCATAATTGAGAAACCCGACTTTTGCTGAATCGACTTTAGCCATTAGAAGTTTTCTACTGAGAAAGCCTCTAATGGCTATTTTGGCTCGATCGTTAATACTATTTATTTAAAATTCAACTACATATCCTTGATGCTGTAGAAATTAAGCAAAGCCGCATATCTTTAAGTATTAATGAGTAATAAATCCCCGCGTTGCGTTGTTTGCAAACAGATATTTAACGATCGGCACTGGTATTATCATCAATTATGTGAATCCTGCGGAGACTTTAACTATGACAAACAACAAGCGATCGCCGATCTCAGTGGCAAAATTGCCGTAGTTACTGGAGCGAGAGTTAATATCGGATATGGAGTCTGTTTGCGATTATTACGATCGGGTGCGAGAGTCATTACTACGACGAGATTTCCCCATCATGCAGCTCAGAAATACAGTCAGGAAAGCGATTTTGAAAAGTGGCGCAACAGGCTACAGATCTATCCTCTCGATTTGCGAGATTTAGCAAGGGTGGAAGCCTTTACACATTATCTCGCTGGCGTTTATCCACAGCTAGATATTATCGTCAACAATGCCGCTCAAACCATTCGCCGTCCTCCCGCATATTATCGCCATTTAATCGAGCTAGAATCGCAGCCTATCGCTCAATTATCCGATCGATTGCAGCCCTTAATTATAAGTCCCGAAGCTAGTCTCGATCGATCTCAAACTAACGCTCTCAATCCCACTCCTAATTTAGTCTCGATCGCACCAGGCGATCTAGTTGCTAGCTTATCTCAAATTCCCATGTTACCCGAAGATGAGGTAGATCCGGCATTATTTCCGATCGATAAATACGATCGAGATGGTAACCAAATAGACTTGCGATCGATTAATAGTTGGTTGCTCAGAGATGATGAAATAAGTATCGTCGAATTATTAGAGGTTCATGTGGTTAATGCAATCGCACCCTTCGTCATTAATAGTCGGTTGAAAGGAATGATGACTAGACACCAAAATATCGATAAATATATCATCAACGTCTCTTCCCAAGAAGGCAGATTTAACGGTGTAGATAAACCCTGGCGGCATCCGCATACAAATATGGCAAAAGCCGCACTCAATCAAATGACTCGCACCTGCGCCAAAGAATACGCCAAACATCGCATCTTTATGAATGCTGTCGATCCAGGTTGGATTAGCTTTCAACATCCACACCCGATCGCGACTGAAATGCTCGATCGAGGTACCGAACCACCATTTACAATTATCGATGCCGCCGCCCGAATTTGCGATCCAATTTGGACGGGATTAAATACAGGTAACAATCAATTTGGAAGATTGTTCAAAGATTATAAAATTGTCGATTGGTAACCGCATTATTTTAAATCTGTAGGGGCGGGTTTATGCTAGTAATATCCGAAACCCATCCATAATATTAAAACAAACCCGCCCTCCCCACCAGTAATCAATCGCATATAAAATCCGCAATCCACAATCCACAATCCACAATCCAAATGACTCCAGCAGAATTAGAATTAATAATCGATCGAGCCACCCAAGATCGATCGACTCATCTAGATCTCTATCAGAAATCCATTACGAGCTTACCAGACTCGATCGGCAATCTTACCGATTTAGTCAGCCTCCGGTTGACTGGCAATCGACTGACTACCATCCCAGCAAGTATCGGCAATCTTACCAATTTACGTGAGTTAAGACTATACAAAAATCAGCTCAAAACTTTACCAGATAGTATTGCCAATCTCCAAAATCTCACCTGGCTGAGTTTGAGCCTCAATCGGCTGACAGTATTCCCCGAAAGCATTACCGAGCTGACTAATCTAACTGGGTTGCTGTTGAATGGTAATCAAATGGTAGTGCTGCCCCAAAGTATTACTAAGCTGACTAATTTAACCTATTTAGATATTACTGGTAATCCGCTGATGGATCTATCGGTGCTAAATAGTCTACCAAAATTAAAAACCGTCAAATTCTGGGGTGTTAATTTACCGTGTAAATATTGGAGTGATACAAAATCTTTCTCCTCAGCTTTGCAGTCAATTAATGGCAATATTGTTGAATGCCAAATCACATCCGAAAATTTAAGATTACTAGGCAAACGATCGCTAATCTGGCTGCCTAGTAATCTAGATCGGTATTTACCAGCAGAAGCTAAAAAAGATGAAAATATCGATTCTCCGCCTGAAGCTCTTAGCTTCATGGCTAAAGCTGCGAAGCAAATGTTTGGGGAATTACTCAAAAATCTGGAGAAAAAGGCTCCAGAGTATCATCTTCATTTGTCAGGAAACAAATTAACTTCTCTGCCATCCGATATCGGCAAGCTGACTAAATTAACTTGTATAGAACTAAGCAGCAATAAATTAACATCTCTTCCGGCAAGTATCGGTAACTTAAATAATCTGATTCACCTGGATTTACGAGGCAATCAATTATCTTTCTTACCTAACAGTATCGATAACTTAACCAATCTCACTCATCTGTATCTTGGTGGTAATCTTTTTGATTCCTTACCAGATGCGATCGTGGAAATGAGCACACTGACTCACTTGCATCTCAATTCAAATTCGTTAACGTCATTACCAGAAAATTTGACCAATCTTTTTCAATTGATAGAATTGAATCTAAGTAGCAATAATCTCAACAGCTTGCCGCTGCAACTCGACAAATTAACTAAGCTAAAGAAACTAGATTTATCTCATAATAAACTTACTGAGTTGCCGAGTAATGTTGGTGATTTAACCGAATTAGTCAACCTAAATTTGAGTGGTAATCAATTGACCTCACTACCATCAAGCATGAGATTTATGATTGAATTGACTAGCTTAGATTTATCAGAAAACCCTCTTGCCGATCTATCGATTCTTCAACATTTACCCAAGTTACAGTCAATACATTTCCTAGGGTTATATTTACCGCGTCGATATTGGACTAAATTGAGTGAATGGAAAGCCGAGTGGTTGCAGGATGAAACAAATGCAGAACTACGACGGAGATTGATTCAACAAATCGGCTACGAACGGATTTGTCAGGAATTGGATGCAATCCAGCTTGACTCTTGGCGAGAATATACCTTACTCAAAATCGATGGCATAGAAAGATGGCACGGACATATAGATATTTATGAGTCGATGGTATTACTCAAAATGACTTGTCCATCTACGGGACATATCCATGTCTTGCGCGTTCCGCCTGAAATGACAAGTGCGGAGGCGGCGATTACCTGGGTAAATCATGGCATTCATCCTGACAAATTTATTGTCCAGACATGAGATGAGTCGATCGATTTTACCGCTCGAATTACCATCCTCTGTTAGAATTCATCTGTGACGGTATAGTTTAATTGGTGAAAATACAATTCTGCTAAGGTTGCGATGGTGGTTCGAGTCCGTCTACTGTCACAATAACAACGTAGTTTAATTGTTAAAACGCTGTGGAGTATACCCAGTCATGCAGGTGCGAATCCTGCCGTTGTTGTTTTCTGCTAAAATCGATACTGTGACGGTATAGTTTAATTGGTGAAAACACCTCCCTTTCACGGATGCGATGATAGTTCGAGCCTGTCTGCTGTCACACTAACAACGTAGTTTAACTGTCAAAACGCTGTGGAGTATACCCAGTCATGTAGGTGCGAATCCTGTCGTTGTTGTCTCAAAATTCGCGGTAGGGGCAATTCATGAATTGCCCCTACCGCGAATTTCGATCTATTAATATAGCTCCTCATTTTGAGGAACGATAGCTAATAATCCAAGTTACTATTCATAACCTCAGCGGTTTCAATCGCTGACACATTCGTAACTCAGTCTAGTTTTTCTTCAACCAGCTAAACATCGCGCGTAAATCTTTGCCGACTGATTCGATTTGGTGCTCGGCTTCGCGACGACGGATTGCTGTGAAACCAGCATTACCCGACTGTTTTTCGAGAATAAATTCGCGAGCAAATTGTCCGGTTTGAATTTCCGAGAGGATTTTTTTCATCTCGACTTTAGTTGCGTCGTTGACAATGCGCGGACCGCGAGTGTAGTCGCCATATTCCGCAGTATTTGAGATACTACTACGCATTTCTGCTAAACCACCGACGACGACGAGATCGACGATCAGTTTAACTTCGTGGAGGCACTCAAAATAGGCTAGCTCCGGCTGATAACCTGCTTCGACGAGAGTTTCAAACCCAGCCTTAATTAGGGCACTCAAACCGCCACACAGGACTGCTTGTTCGCCAAATAGATCGGTTTCGGTTTCTTCGCGGAAAGTAGTTTCGAGAATACCCGCACGAGTACCACCAACGCCTTTAGCATAAGCCATCGCTCGATCGCGTGCTTGACCCGAAGCATCTTGATATACAGCAAATAAAGCAGGTACCCCTTGTCCTTTTTGGTACTCATAGCGTACTGTATGTCCGGGACCTTTGGGGGCAACCATAATGACATCGACATCTGCTGGTGGCACAACTTGCCCGAAGTGAATGTTAAAACCGTGGGCGAAGGCTAGGGTTTTACCCGCGCTGAGATTGGGTTTAATTTCGTTTTCATATATATCCCGTTGAACTTCATCGGGTAGCAAAATCATAATTAAGTCAGCAACCTTGGCAGCATCGGCAACTGTTTTGACTGCCAAACCTGCGGCTTCGGCTTTGGCTGCGGATTTACTACCAGGGTACAAACCAATAACTACATTGACGCCACTATCTTTGAGGTTGAGGGCGTGAGCGTGACCTTGGGAACCATAACCGATAATTGCTACAGTTTTGCCGTTTAATAGGTCTAAATTAGCATCGGCATCATAATACATCTTGGCCACGATCGATCTCTCCTTAACCTTTACTTATCTGTATATATCCTATCTTGCGTTGCAATTCTCTCTAGAGAGGCTACGCCAACGAGCAGATCTTCGCTCGCTGTGTATTGCCGCAGGCAGAACATTTTACCATGTTGGGTTGACGCGAATTGCGGTGGAGAAAATTGTAAATATTATTTACCCTATGGCTAAACCGTAAACTTCCGACGATAATTAGCAACTGATTCCACTAAGCCGATCGCGACAAAATTGGTAATTAGAGCCGAGCCACCGTAGCTGATCCAGGGTAACGGAATCCCAGTGACCGGAGCAATCCCGATCGTCATACTGATATTGACGACAACCTGAAAACTTATCATCAATAAAACTCCAATTGCCAATAGCGAACCAAAATTATTGGGAGCTTGACTCGCAACTCGCAGCATTCGCCAGCACAAAACGAAAAAGGTCGCGAGTAAACATATCGCGCCGACAAATCCCAGTTCTTCGCCGATCGCGGAAAAGATAAAGTCGGTATGTTGTTCGGGGATAAAATTGAGTTGCGTCTGCGTACCTTGATTGAGTCCTTGTCCCCAAAATTCGCCCGCACCGATCGCAATTCTAGATTGGATCAGGTGATAACCCGCGCCGAGGGGATATTTATCGGGATCGAGAAATACCACGATCCGCGCTTTTTGATAGTCTTTGAGCACATGCCATAGTACTTGTCCGAGCATTCCGGCGGCAATATTCATCGCGATCGCGAGGATCGAGGTCACCCACCGCATCGGTAGCGTAAACCAGGCAACTACACCCATCAATACCGCCCAAGCTATCCATGCAGGCTGAGAGATACTATCGAGAATTGCCGAAGCCAGTGGCGATACTAACAGCAATAGCCAACCTGGCTTCGCATTTGCCCAGTACAACATCCCTAGCGCGATCGCGCCAAATACTAACGATGTCCCTAAATCTGGTTGAATGAATACCAACAACCACGGGGGAATCATAATCGCTAAAGCACTGAAAAATGTCGGTAGTGTATTCGCCGGACGACGATGCAAAATTGCTGCCAGCGTAATAATCATTCCCACTTTGGCAAATTCTGAAGGCTGCATGTTGAAGCCCGCAATGCTAATCCACCGCTGCGCACCTTTGGCACTACTTCCCATAAAATCTACCGCAACCAGCAAGCCATTGGTCAAACCATAGGTCACCCAATGCCAGCGGAGCAAATTATTGTAAGAGATCCGCGCAATGGCAAAAGCGATCGCCAGACCGATTGCCCCAAATGACCAGTGTTGCAACCAATATGCCACAGGCTTATTCAAGCCAGTACTGCGGATCATTACTCCGCCAAAGAAGGTCAAACCCACAGCTAAAAACAAGATCGGCCAGTCCATCTGCTGCCAATGGATAAATAGATCTTGCAAAGGCGATCTCTTAAAGGATGATTTGCGGTACATGGGTGGAAATGGGGGTGGGGAGTAGATGGGTAGATGAGTAGATGGGTAGAGGGGTAGATGGGAACTAAGTTCCAAAGCCTAATTCCTTTCCCCTTTCTACCTCAAGCCTAAAGCCTAACCCAAAGCGACGATCGAGACTTTACCTGCGATCGCTTTGGCAATAGATACTAGAGCTTTTGCTGAAGCCGATTCTGGCTCGGCGATTACAATTGGAATCCCGTTATCGCCGCTGGTGCGGACGGGGATTTCGAGTGGAATCCGACCGAGTAAAGGTACTCCGACTTCGGCGGCAAATTTTTCACCACCATCGGAACCGAAGATATCATACTGCCGATCGGGTAAATCTGGCGGCGTAAAATAACTCATATTTTCGACAACGCCCAGCACGGTGGTAAATTTCTCAAACATCCGCAATCCCTTACGCGCGTCGGCGAGGGCGACAGTTTGGGGTGTAGTTACAATTACGGCTCCAGCCATCGGGACGGCTTGAGCGAGGGTGAGTTGCGCGTCACCAGTACCGGGCGGTAAATCGACAATTAAATAGTCTAATTCGCCCCAAGCCACTTGATATAAAAATTGCCGGATAATGCCATTTAACATCGGCCCCCGCCAGATCACAGGCTGATCGCGATCGATCAAAAAGGCCATCGATACCAGTTTCACCCCATGGTTGAAAGCAGGTTCGAGAATGCCATCGCCAGAAGCTTCCAAGCGCACATCGCTCAATCCAAACATTAACGGCGCATTGGGACCATAAATATCGGCATCGACTAGTCCGACTTTGGCACCCAACTGAGCCAGGGCGACGGCGACATTGGCCGCTACCGTACTTTTGCCCACGCCACCCTTACCGCTGGAGATAGCGATGATATTCTTGACTCGATCGATGCCCACACGGTCGGGTAGGCCCTTTTGTTGGGGAATTTCGGCAGTCACCTCAACTTCGACATCGGTCACGCCTGGGAGCGTTTTAACGGCCTGTTTGCATTCATCGACGATAAACTCGCGCAATGGGCAAGCAGGTGTAGTCAACACCACCGTAAACTTCACCAACCCGCCATCTACCTCGATATTCCGAATCATATTCAGTTCGACCAGACTCTTCTGTAGCTCTGGATCTTGGACTGGTTTGAGAACTTCTAAAACAGCACTTCGATCTAACATCAGTTTTTATATATTTTCGATGGTGTGATTTAGTCTAAAGCCTAAATCACACCATCGGTATCTTAACTGGGAATAGTTAACTCCTTAAAGCTCGATCGTCACCACAAATGTCCACCAGGTACGATCGCTCTGTAGGCGCGCCGATCTATCTAACTCAGGTAACCCAGATGGCAAAGTCTACTCATGATGCTAGATGGGGTCAATTTTTGCAAATGCTGGACTGATGACGATTGCTGTAAATCCAAACGGTACGACTCAAGAATGCTCGTGGGGTGGGAGATCGAAACTGGCGTTAACGACGATACCAGTTAGCCAGCTTAGCAGGTGAAACACCCATTAAATAACCAGCCACGATCGCTTGATTGATTAATGTCGTTTGCAACACACCACGAGTGAGCCAGCGACGTGCCGATGTTACCACTGGAGCATCGAGAATGTCGATTTGCCCCAAACCTTGCAAGCGGCGGATTAGTTCAAAATCTTCCATAATCGGGATCTCCTTAAAACCGCCCAAATCGCGAAAAGTCGCCGCACTCAGGAAAATTGCCTGATCGCCGTAGGGCATTTGTCGAGATTGCGATCGCCATGCTACCAACTGTTCGATCCAGCGAAACCGCTGCTGCGGAGCATCGATATGTAAAGTAAAAGCTCCCGCCACAGGTACTGGCTTTTCTCCCACCAGCGGTGGCTGTAAGGTCGCTCGCACCTTCGTCTCGAAGCCTAATGGCAAAAGAGTATCCGCATGGAGAAACAGTAGGATTTCGCCCGTTGCGGCTTTAGCTCCGACATTCATTTGTCGCGCGCGTCCCTTTGCCGATGAAATTACAGTTACGTCAAATCCCTTGGCGATCGATACTGTATTATCACTCGAACCGCCATCTACCAAGATTACTTCTACATTTGGCAGGGTGTGAATAGTATCTAGCACTTGAAAAATCGAACCCGCTTCATTCAGCGCAGGAATGACGATCGAGATTTTGGAGCCAAATCCTAATTTTGTCATGCAATATGAGCTGTTGTGCTTTGCTTAATTACGATCGATCTTCGCATCTATTCTACCAATCTACTTCACTGAGTATAGACAAGTCTTCTGGACGATCGATATCCGCTAGCGTGGGTAGATAACCGATCTCTAAATCCAAGCGATTGGCGATCGCGATCGTTTGTTGTAATACTCGATCGGTACCCCACTCGACACCTCCAAATAATTCTGGCTGAGGCTGACGCATTCCAATTAAATAATAACCTCCATCTAGTGCCACACCCAATACCAGATCGCGCGTTAATAACTCGGCAAAAGCTCGCACGAGAATATCCGCAGTTAATTTCGGACAATCCGTCCCGATGAGTACGATCCGCTCGGCTCCCTGCTGATGCGCCACGGAGATCGATCGCTCCATCCGCATTCCCAGATCTCCCTCCCCTTGAGACTGATAAACTAAATCTGCACCCAGCCAGTTTGCCATTTGCTGGCTGTCGCTACCATCAAAATGTACGGCGATTGTTGCTGTTATTTGTGCCTGTAACGCTCGTGATTGGCGCAGGGTACGTTCTGTCATCTGACGATGTAAGGATGCAGCGGCGGCGTCTCCTATAGCAGGAATGAGGCGAGTTTTGACCTTGCCTGGAGTGGGATAGCGAGTAAATATAATTAATTGATAGTTGATAGTTAATAGTTGATAGTTAGCGTGTCAAGATGTTCGATCTAGCGAGCTTTGATGTTGGCGCACGAATCGATCCACAATATTGACTAGCCGTTGACATTCGGTCAAATTTTTACTCGATACTGAGAGCGAAACTTGCTTGGCATCGGTGGTAGCTAGATCGATGGTATACAGTGGTTGTCGATCGCCACTGATACTAAATAGTAATTCTCTGACTTGAGCTTGCTTAATTGTCGATAACGGCAATACAGTTTTTCGATCGCCATACAGTAAGTATTTTTTGTCGATCGTAACTCGATCGAGATCGTGCTGGAACTTGCAACTCATTTGCAGGGGAATTTGTAGAGAATATAGTCCGATAACTAATCCCCCAACAATAAAATTACCACTCCACAGAAAATTTATCCAGCGATCGTCCTGCTCGACGCTAATTGTCTGCTGTTGGGGATTTTTGAGAAAAGCATTTAACCGATCGGCAGTGCGATATTGGCTATCTGTAACAAAGGCTTTGTACGGAGCTAAATTAACCTCACCCTGACTAGTTCCTAAAACTACTCCAGTACCACTAGTTTTAACCGTTTTCACCGATTTCAAGTTTCCAGGAATTAGCTCTCGTTCGGTACCGAGAATACCTGCAATCGTGCGTTGACAATCGATCTGGTTGCCTGGAGCGCGTTGACATGTTAACGTAGTCACCTTAACAGTTAACGCAGTGGCGATCGAACCAATAACTACAAAAGGAGTCGCAAATAATAAACCCCATAGACAGCGACGATTTTGGTTGGCTAATTCCAGGTATCGCTCGGTATGCTCGACAATTTTCATTGCAATAATCCGCCGCCGCTATTTTTTAATAAATCGCTCGATCTCTTCGACAATCTGTTCGTATTCAGCCAAATTCTTGCCAGTAATTGAAAGTGAAACGTTCTTAGAATTAGCAGAAACCAAATCGATACTATACACGGGTTGACGATTGCGGACAAATACTGATTCTCTGACTTGCGCTCGCTCGATTGCCGATAAAGTTAATACCGTCTGACGATTGCCCAATAGAAAATACTGTTTGTCAATGATGGCTCGATCTCTGAGCCGATCTAACTTACAACTCATCCGCACCGGAACTGCCATCGCCAACAACCCGATCGCCAAGCCACCGATTAATATACTGCCACTCCACAAAGAATTGATGAGTCGATCGTCTTGTTCTACACTCAGAGTAGTCTGTTGCGTGTCTTTCAGAAAAGCATTTATGAGATCGGCATTGCGATCGTGTTCGCCATTGACAAATGTCCGATACGGAGCTAATTTTACATCACCCTTACTAGTGCCCAAAACGATACCAATTCCACCATTTTTGTCAACCTTAACCGAGCGCAAATTCCCAGGAATTCCATCTTCTTTCTCACCCAAAATACTTGCGATCGTGCGCTGACAAATCACCGACTTATCGGTCTGACGCTGACATTCTAAACTAGTAGCCTCGACCGTTGCCAACATTAAACCCAAACCGACAGCAACGAATGGTAATGCTAATAACAACCGCCCTAAATATTGACGATTTCGGTTGGCTACTTCTAAATATATATTATTATTCTCAATAATTTTCACGATATCGACTCGTCCTTATAACTCGACAGCATCCGTCCAATATTGAAAAGTTTCACTACTAATTAGATCGCCCTCCTCTCGATATATCTGCCGTAAGCAATTATACAACGAGCGAGCTACATCTACGCAGCCTAATATTATCAAACACTTTAAAATCCTCGTAATCCGGAGATAATTGTGGTCGAAGACATTTACCCATTCCTGCTTGCGAGTTGGATAGGTACTCGATCGTTCGATCTGCCCAGGTACGAGATTGCTAAACTGCAACCCATAGAACCGCAACATCACCTCCAGCGACTTGAGTAGATTTTGCTGCAACCTGCGATCGGTTTGAAACGCGCCGATAATTTTCGCATCCACAACTGGCGCACGATCGTTGAATCTACTCCGTTCCGCCAGCGGAAACAACCACTGAATATAATCGTGAGTGCATTCCAACTCTTCAAAATCCCACTCCCAAATCTCCTCAATCCTGCGCCCCCGCACATCCGCCCGCTCCCCCAAATAAAACGGTACCAACATCTCCGCAAGCTGCTTCTCACTGCTCATCATCAATCCCATCTGCGAACATACTCTGCACTATCATAATTGGAGGTCGGGGATTAGGCTTTAGGCTTTAGGGGTTAAGGGTCCCCCTGTTAAAGTGAACTTATGTACGATCGGATAACTTTAACTGGTGTTAATAAACGTCAGTTTCTTCGATCGGACTAGTACTAGACGGCGGAAATAAAGCTACCATTTCTTGCCCACTCTCCCCGCTCCCCGCTCCCCGCCAAAATAGTACCTATCGGACTGTAATTAATGTCAGTTCGGGGTCGGAAAAATAACACCCAATCTTCCCCCGTCGATCGAGATATGTTTGACAAGCTGAATGTTACTGTAGATGTCAGACACATTTTTGGCGAATTGCTAGAATATCGATCGCCGAATGTCCCGTCCTCAAAAAACTGTAATAATTAATTCCCAACTGTTGGATTATGGATGCTAGAGAACTGTTTGAAAAAGGTGGCCCCACCATGTGGCCATTATTTGCCCTATCAATTTTATCCTTAGCGACTATTTTGGAACGGCTGTGGTTTTGGTTTAAAACGACTAGGCGAGAGGAAGAACTAGTCGAACGCGTCCTCGAAGCTAGTGCCAACGACGAGTGGGATACCGCCGCTCAGATTGCCAAACAAGAGCGCAATCGCAAACCCATCGGTAGATTTTTGTACGCACCGCTCAAACGGACGAATCCCGATCCGGAAACATTCAAACTCGCGCTCGAAGCGTCCGCAGAGGAAGAGTTAGCAACAATGCGTAAAGGCGACAAGACTTTAGAGTCGATTGTGGCATTGGCTCCATTATTAGGATTACTCGGTACGGTACTCGGTTTGATTCGCTCGCTCAGTGGGATTAGATTAGGCGATCTCGGCACTGCGGCAGGTTCTACCGTAACACTGGGGATTAGCGAATCATTGATTTCTACAGCGACTGGCATGGTAGTGGCGATCGTCAGCCTCGGCTTTTTTCGACTTTTTCAAGGGCTAATATCCGGTCAAATTAGAATATTTCGCTCGGCGGGAAATCAGTTAGAATTATTATACCGCGAGCATTGGCTCAATACTCAAGGTAAGCCCCTCGATCGCTCAGACACAGAATTTATCAAGTAATTTCTACTCACTTTGGGCCGGAAGAATGCGATCGATTGTCTTGCAGACAGGCTACGCCAACGAGATAGAGATCGTGTCAATTCGCCCTCTAGAATCGATCGCGATTGCCCGATCGCAGAAATCCGGCAAAAGTTTGAGAGCATCACCCCAGAAAATTGGGGCAATCTAGATTTATGCAGATGCAGATTCAGATCGACCCCACTGTGAAGACTCTGCCAAGAGTCGCCAAGATGTGGAAATCGAGACTTTGCCGCTGCTCGATTTTGTCAGTCTAAAATAAATGTATCGATCGCAGGTATATCGATCGATAGATAATAGACAATTAAAGAATATTCTGCGGTAACTCGATGGGGCAAATCTGCCAGTAGTGGCAATGACTGAAGCTCGATTTTCCACGCCAGATGCATACGCCAGTCCAGTAACTACAAAAATCTATCTAACTCTAAATTCGTGAGGTTTATTCGTGGTCTTTCAACGTGTCATTGAAGTAGCAACTACCCAACCATTGCCAACTCTGCCCGCGCTCGCTCAACGTCAAACTGGGGCGTATGCACTGCTCGACAGTTTACACCGTCATGGCGTCCAGCATATTTTTGGCTATCCCGGCGGCGCGATCTTGCCGATCTACGACGAAATTTATCGCTTTGAAGCCGCAGGCAAGATCGAGCATATCCTCGTCCGTCACGAACAAGGTGCCGCCCATGCTGCCGACGGTTACGCCCGCGCTACGGGCCAAGTTGGGGTCTGTTTTGCTACTTCTGGCCCTGGAGCCACCAACCTGGTAACGGGTATCGCTACAGCACAAATGGACTCGATTCCGATGGTCGTTGTCACCGGACAAGTCCCCAGCACGACGATCGGTACCGACGCCTTTCAGGAAACCGATATCTACGGAATTACCCTCCCCATCGTCAAACATTCCTATGTCGTCCGCGACCCCGCTGACATGGCGCGCATCGTCGCCGAAGCCTTTTACATCGCCTCCTCCGGTCGTCCCGGCGTCGTCTTGATCGACGTACCCAAAGATATCGGCGCGAAAATGTGCGACTATACCCCCGTCTCACCGGGCAACGTCAAACTACCTGGCTACAAGCCGACAGTACGCGGCAATCCCCGCCAAATCAACCAAGCCGTCCAACTAATCGCCAAAAGTCGCCAGCCCTTACTCTACGTCGGCGGCGGTGCAATTTCGGCCAGCGCGCATGAAGAAGTCAAACAACTAGCCGAACTCTTCCAAATTCCCGTCACCACCACCCTCATGGGCAAAGGTGCCTTTAACGAAATCCACCCCCTCTCCGTCGGCATGTTGGGAATGCACGGCACTGCGTATGCTAACTGGGCAGTTACCGATTGCGACCTCCTAATCGCTGTCGGCGCGCGCTTCGACGATCGAGTTACGGGTAAACTCGAAGAATTTGCCTCGACAGCCAAAGTCATCCACATCGATATCGACCCCGCCGAAGTCGGCAAAAACCGCACCCCTGATGTGCCAATTGTCGGCGATATCAAACAAGTTCTGATTCAACTCCTCCAACGCGTGCGCGAACTAGGTTT
Organism: Chamaesiphon minutus PCC 6605; assembly: GCF_000317145.1. Classification (GTDB taxonomy): domain Bacteria; phylum Cyanobacteriota; class Cyanobacteriia; order Cyanobacteriales; family Chamaesiphonaceae; genus Chamaesiphon; species Chamaesiphon minutus. The sequence goes on from NC_019697.1 coordinate 845,349, forward strand.
GGGTGGCAATTCCCAACAAACCAGACCTTGGTTAGACACGATCGACGGTTGGCGCAATGATAATCCCCTAGTAGCCCCCAGCTACGAAGGTTTACTCGCACCCCAAGAAGTCGTCGTCGAATGTCGCCGTCAAGCCCCAGATGCCTACTACACCACCGATGTCGGTCAACACCAAATGTGGGCGGCACAATTCCTCAATAACCTCCCCCGCCACTGGATTTCGAGTGCGGGTCTAGGCACCATGGGGTTTGGCGTCCCCGCCGCCATGGGCGTCCAAAAAGCCCTTCCCAACGAGCAAGTCATCTGTATCAGCGGCGATGCCAGCTTCCAAATGAATCTCCAGGAACTCGGCACCCTCAAACAATACGGCCTGAATGTCAAAATCGTCATCATCAACAATGGCTGGCAAGGCATGGTCAGACAGTGGCAAGAAGCCTTTTATGAGGAAAACTACTCTTCCTCCGAAATGGCACCCTCACAGCCCGATTTCATGCTGTTAGCGCAAGCTTATGGGATTAAAGGGATGAGCGTCAATAATCGCGAAGACTTGCCAGACGCGATCGCGGCCATGCTCGCTCACGATGGCCCCGTCTTGCTCAATGCCCAAGTCAAGCGCAACGAAAACTGTTACCCAATGGTACCTTCAGGTAAATCCAATGCCGAAATGGTCGGACTCGCCAAGCCCAAGCGATCGAGTTCGGGAGCCTTTGCGATTCATTGCCGCAGTTGCGGCGCGATCCATACCGTACATCACAAGTTCTGTCCCGATTGCGGTAGTCAGCAGTAATTAGCTCTAGCGTCAAAGCGATCGAATTAGGATCACTAAACTCCCGATTCGATCGCTTTTGAGTGTGTATGCTCTGTAAATTCCGATCGATAACGGAATGTGGCGACGATCGGATGTAGTCTAAAAAGCGAACGGTAAAAAAGTTTTTGCTGTAGTTATACCAATTCTCTAAATTACTGCTACAGATCTTTACCCCTCCCAACCTCCCCTTATAAAGGCTACCGTGTATACACAAGTCTGGAGGGAAGCGAAAACCCTAGAAATCCCCCTAAATCCCCCTTAAAAAGGGGGACTTTGACCGGATCTTAGCCCCCTTTTTAAGGGGGTTTGGGGGATTTAGATCTAGAAACGAAGTCAATCAGACTTGTGTATACACGGTAGCTTATAAAGGGGAGGAGCAGATTCTAGAGCTTTATCTGTAGTCCAATTTTTTAGATTTGGTATTATTGGTGACTTATAACTAATTATGATGAATTTTAAGACTGCTGCGATCGGTGTGTCCTTATCACTGATTGGATCGATTCTCCCTAGTAGGATACTCGCACAAGATCTGCCAACCGCGCCCGATCGAAATCTAAGCACGGCAAAAATATTCGGAGCGTATCAAAGCCAAATCTGGAGTGGCGGCAGCTTCATTTCTGGAACGACAGAATTTGTGACGGCGCGGGATGGTGCGGTGAGTGGGATGTACATCCTGAACGAACCCACAGGTGCGGCTACTGGCACATTATCTCAATGCAAACCGATGAGATCGCGCGTGATGCAATGTGTTTGGATCGATCGCTATGGCACTGGCAATCTGGAGATGACATTCTCAGAAAACTTTACTAATTTTGTCGGCTACTGGGGCACAGATCGATCGAAACCAGAATACGTTTGGGTTGGCGCGCGCTAGCCCACCCTTAGATCTCAGAAATTACAATTGCCCCGATCCGATCTGCACTCGCGCACGAAGATCCAGCATTGCATTACGCCAATTTTCACTATTCTCCCACAGCTCACGTAGCTCTGAACGAGCGATGCTCTAAGAGATCGCTTGAAGATCGATCTCATTCACCAAACTAGCTAAGAGCGACATTAGTGCCCGCTCTGTCTCTAGATCCGTCAGCTCGGCTCGATCGTTAAATTTATTATAAACAGCCGGAATACACAAAATCGAGTCGTCAGCAATCTCGGCCATCATCACTCTAAGCGTCTGTACGAGTGCCGCATTGGCTTTGGCACCGCCATCTGGAGCTGGCGACGCACTGATGACAGCCGTAAGTTTGTGCATAAATTCCCCCGAAGCCACGATCCAGTCGAGCGCATTTTTAAGCGAGCCAGGTACGCCATGTGCGTATTCAGGCGTACAAAACAGGATGCCATCAGCCGCTTGAAGTTGAGTGCGCCAATCTCGCACCGTCGCCATTGCCAACTCGTCATCGAGTTCGGGATTAAAATGTGGCAGCTCGCCCATGCCATCATAAATTGACAGCTCGATGCGATCGGCTGCTAACTCCATCATCGATCGCAAAATATTAGTATTGCTAGAATTAGACCGCAAGCTGCCAGAGATAGCCAGAATTTTTACCACGCTAGATCGGGATTTAAGGATTAAAGGATTGACAGGATTAGGCTTTTGTTACTGTCTACCCATCTAGCTATTATCCTTTATCGTTACCCATCACCGATCGAGATTTAAGCAGATAAGGATTGACAGGATTAGGTTTTCGGTATTCCAACCTATTACCCATTACCCATTACCCAAAGTTAGACCGATCGATAGCCCCAACAGCCACGTTCGACGCGTTATAATTCTTTACGGAAGTCCCATTAATCGTAGCTATCGATACTATGACAAAACCATCACTAAATAGTTTTTTTGTCGGTCGCGCTTTAGCTCAGAGCCTCAATGACAAACTAGGCGAGACTTTGACCTATACCTTGAGCGAATTAGGCAAAATTAACGCCGAACAAGGCGAAAAACTGCGCCAGTTTACCTTAGAAGTCATCGAACGTGCCGCCAGAGAGACGACTAACGCTGGTGGGAATACTACTACAGTATCGACAGATGGGCGCACCGTCGATGTTCAAGAAACGATCGACGAACTCAGAGCGGAAATTGCCAGACTCAGAGCCGAAATTCAAGCACATCGCCATCAAGTTAATAGCTAGTGGGATTTTGGCTTTTGCGATGCGCGCTCGTCGGGTTCCCCGACGGTTAAGCGCATCAAGACAGGATTTTAGATTGCTCTCCAAGACGAATCTAGACAGTGGCAGCCCCAAAAAATCTGCTTGTCCCCAACTAAATTTGGCTACTTATCAGCGATTTTACGCTCGGTCAATATTAATTACCGAAAATAATCGATCGACTAACCACCAACTCCTAATATAAATTTTGTGACTGCTATTTCCGAACCTTGTCTCTCGCCGAGCGGCGATGCTACCGAGCGGTTAATCGAGCCTAACGGAGTTGAGGCAAGCGCGCGTTTGTCTTTACCACCTGAAGCTAATGTGTCAGAATTGTCCGCGATTTCTATGCCCCAAATTGTGACAGATCCACAGATGAGTAATGACAACCGTGCTTATCGCTGGAACCGCACTAACTATTCCAAGCGGCGGCGGACGATCGATATTTGGTCGTTTTTCTTAACCTTCTTGAGTAGTTCCTGGATCGATGGCAAGAAGTGGAGCTATATTAACGGCTACACCGAGGCAAAGCAGGCGGCTAGGCGGCGCAAACAAGCAATTTGGATTCGGGATACCTTTTTGGAATTAGGGCCGACATTCATCAAATTAGGGCAACTATTTTCGACCCGTGCCGATCTATTCCCGGTCGAATATGTCGAAGAACTCTCGAAGTTACAAGATCGAGTACCAGCCTTTAGTTATGCCCAAGTAGAAGAGATTATCGAGCGAGATTTGGGCAAAAAGATCCCCGAATTATTTGCTTATTTCGACCCAACTCCCCTGGCAGCGGCAAGTCTGGGGCAAGTACATTTGGCCAGACTGTATACGGGTGAAGATGTCGTCGTCAAAGTCCAACGCCCTGGACTAAATAAATTATTTACGATCGATCTCGAAATCTTGCGCGGTATCGCCAAATATTTTCAAAATCATCCTAAATGGGGTGGCGGCGGACGCGACTGGTTGGGAATCTACGACGAATGCTGTCGGATTCTGTGGGAAGAGACAGACTATATCAGTGAAGGTCAAAATGCCGACACCTTCCGCCGGAACTTTCGATCGCAAGATTGGGTCATGGTGCCTCGTGTCTACTGGCGATATTCTTCCACGCGGACGCTAACTTTAGAGTATCTACCGGGGATTAAAATCAGCTCCTACGAGGGACTCGAAGCCGCTGGACTCGATCGCCAAACGATCGCCCGCCAAAGTGCTACTGCCTATTTACAACAACTGCTCACAGATGGCTTTTTCCACGCCGATCCGCATCCCGGAAATGTAGCGATCGACCCCAAAACTGGAGCCTTAATCTTCTATGATTTTGGAATGATGGGGCGAATTGCACCGGGCACCAAGGAAAAGCTGATGGATACTCTGCTAGCCATCGCCGGACGGAATGCCGATCGCGTCGTCAGAGGTTTAGTCGGACTGGGTGCAATTGCTGCTGAGGCAGATACCGATCCGATTCGTCGCTCGGTACAGTACCTCCTCGATAATTTCCTCGATAAACCGATCGAGTCGCAATCGATCGCGCAGATAACCGACGACCTTTACGATATTGCCTACGGGCAACCTTTCCGGTTTCCAGCGACCTTTACCTTCGTAATGCGGGCATTTTCCACGATCGAAGGTGTTGGCAAAGGACTAGATCCCGATTTTAACTTTATGGAAGCCGCCCAGCCCTTTGCATTTCAGATTATGAACACTAACGGTAATAGTAACCCCGATGCCAATACATTTCTCGCCGAGATCGGCAGACAAGCCGCTCAAGTAGGCACTTCCGCTCTGGGATTGCCCCGCCGCCTCGAAGATACGATCGATAAATTAGAGCGCGGCGATATTCGCGTGCGCGTCCGCTCTAGCGAAACCGATCGTTACTTACGCAGACTGGGTACCATGCAGCAAAACACAAATTATGCCATCTTGGTTGCGGCTTTTACATTGTCTGCTACGATTCTATTTGTCAACGCGCAAGCGATTCCGGCTGGCGTAGTCGGTACGATGGCGGCGATCGCTCTAGTAGCCTGGTTCCGACAAATGCGAAAATTGGATCGCCAAGATCGGATGTCATAAACCAGCAATTTCGTCCGCGAGGTACTACTCGAATAGATTGTAGCAATTACACGATCGCAGCGTCCCAATTTGGGTATTATGAGATCGATAAATAGCAAACACTCAATGAAGTTGTATCGATCGCCAGATTTGCGAACGCTGCGGCAGCCAGCTCACAAACCAACTCGCACGCTCTGACAAGTTGTCTGTTTGAAAATTTTGGATTGTTAATCGGTACAGGCATTAGATTATGAAATCGCTGTTCACAGGTCTTACAGATAAAGGGATGGTGCGTAGTGCCAACCAAGATGCATACCATATCGATCCTGATGGACGATTTTTTATAGTTGCAGATGGGATGGGCGGTCATGCTGGTGGTGAAGAAGCCAGTCGGATCGCCATCGAGGTCGCACACGCATATCTCGATAATAATTGGGAGACAGAACCCGATACCAAAAATTTGCTCGCCCAAGCTCTAATTGTCGCCAATGATGCGATCGTGGCCGACCAAGAATTGAATGCCCAGCGCGGCGATATGGGTACCACCTTGGTGATGATTCTCTTCCGCGACGATCTGGTGTGGTCGGCACATGTAGGCGATTCGCGGCTGTATCGGCTGCGCGGCGACAAGTTAGATGCTATTACCGAAGACGACACTTGGGTGGCTAGAGCGATGAAATTGGGGCAACTCAACGCCGAAGAAGCCAAAGTACATCCTCTGCGTCACGTTCTCTCCCACTGTCTGGGGCGGCGTGATTTGCGACAAATTAATATTCAAACTCAAGATATCACTACTGGCGATCGCATTTTACTCTGTAGCGACGGTCTGACCGAAGAAGTACCGCACGATGAAATTGCCATCCACCTCCAAGCCGAAACCGAAGAACTGGCAGCACAAGCTTTAGTAGATGCAGCCAAACAGCATGGTGGCAGCGATAATATTACTGTAATTATTGCCACGATTCAATAATTCGATCGAGTCAGCAATTTTCCAGCAGAATGCGGGTTGAAAACACCCGCTGGTAATTTTTCGATCGAAAAACAATGAGCTTTTGACGTTTACTAGGGATCTATTAAACCCAAAGATCGTCCGTTAGCAAATTATAGTTTCGACTTTCATAAAACTCAGTAAAGTCTCGATTGTCGGAAGCTGGAAATTCGGCGATAATTTGCTCTTTTAATGTTAGTAAAATTCGCTTGCCAATAGCTGCACTAAAGGAGCCGCGCAAAGCTTTTTCATACCACCCTTGAAGATTATTTTCAGTTATAATACTCTGAATTTTGGCTTTCCAACCGATTTGATTGAGTAATGATACGATTAATGCCTGCTCGCTGTCCCGACAAACAATTACAATCCGATCTGCTGTAACTGAGCCGACAATATTTTCAGCTAATTCAGGAGTTAAGGAAAGATGCTTAATTTGGATAGCCATCCCAAAATTAGCATACATATCCAATCCTCGATCGGCGGCATTTGTGACGCCAACTCGATAAATTTTAGCTGGTAAATTTAATAAATACTTATCTTGAGTAAGCCCAATCACCATTTCAGTGAAATCCGAGAACTCCTCTAGCAAACCCAGTTTACTTTCATTAATTGAGATCGTAATTGTAACCTCTAAAGCTTCAACTAAGACTGAAAATAATGAATAGACTACGATTTCATAAACTTTATCGATACTTCGCCGCAATCCTGGTTCGCTCCAGAATAAATCGATAAATTCTCGAACTTCAAAATCGGTAGTACTGTGAGTGTCGTAATAATTTAATGCCGACGATAGCTGCGTAAACCTTTCGGCAAATCGCCGATAAATATATGCCTCAATAATTCCACCTTTTAACCTATTCTCTTCACCTAAAATCACTAAAGTTTGAGGTGGCATGGCTTTAGTAAATAGGGCTTCCTGATACTCTGCTGAAGAGGAGCTGCTCCGCCCTACAAACCGATCGGTTATTAAATTTCGCCAAGCTTTGGACGTATTTCGGTAAGTATTTAGATCGCTCAAATCTAGATCTCGATGAACCCGATCTCGATAGAGTATTTCAGCTATTTGAATTGGCTTGTACAAATGCACTCGGCTAATTTTAATAATCCGATCCAGGGCAGCTTTTGCTTCTGCTAAAGTCATGCTTAAATAGCTTCCAAAAGGGTAAGTTGTTTGACTGTTTTTTTCAGTTGGCGTTGCTGAATTGCTTCAACCATTTTACCAGCAACAGCTTCAATTACTGGGACTGCAACGCTATTACCAGTCAATTTTCGCATGGCTTGATAACTAACCACAATTTGGAAAGTCTCTGGAAAACCTTGTAGCCTGAGCATTTCTCTAGAGGTTAACCGCCTTTTGCCATTTACCAACAGATAATTATAAGATGCGCCTGCTCTCAAGGCACATGAGTAGGGTAAAGCCGATATATTTCCGCCCTTGTTTTCATGCCAGATAGAAGGATTTGGCAATATTTTTTTGATTTTTTCTAAGCGATTAGCAACTATTTTATCAGTAGCAAAGTATGAGGGATCGACATTACACTCTTCCTCTAGCACCTTTGAGAGAGATTGATATGAAGCCAATGGTGTTGGAAAGCTAAATTCAAGATCTTCTTTAAAACCTACAATTATTATCCGTTCTCTTTTTTGTGGTAAGCCAAAATCTAGTGCATTTAAAACTGTGATGTAAATAAAGTATCCTAATGCTTCTAGCTTTTGTTTAATTACTAGTAAAGTACGACCGCGATCGTGAGATCTAAGTTGTTTGACGTTTTCTAACATAAAAGCATAAGGCTGCTTGCGCCTTAAAATCTCTTCGATATTAAAAAATAATGTTCCTCGCGTGTCGGCAAAACCTAGAGATTTACCAATAATACTAAACGGCTGACAGGGGAATCCAGCAAGTAAGATATCATGATTGGGGATATCATCAGGCGCGATTTTAGTAATGTCTCCATGTGGCTGCTCCCCATAGTTAGCTTCGTACATTTTTTGGGCATCAGCATCCCATTCTGAAGAAAAAATGCACTCACAGCCATGTGCCTCAAATCCAAGCCTAATTCCACCGATTCCGGCAAAGAGGTCGATTATTTTAATTGTCATACTTTACCTAATTTCGCGATCGAATTAACTAATCCTACCAAAAATATCCGGTTTTAACTTGCGTGCGCTGTGCGCTGGGATCGTGCTCTAGGATATATTCGCGCGTAATTGCACCCTGTTCGCGTAATTTGGCTACCTCACTTTCGGCGACTTCGGTATCTGTAGATAATAAGATCACTTGCTCGCTGGCGGCTGGAAAATAGCGTTCGATTAGATTAGTGCGGTGCGAGGAATCTAGTCTCCCTAATGGAGTATCGATCGCGATCGGTAATTGGCGTCCTGAAACTCTAGCTAACCCCCATAATAAAGCGATCGCGAGCAGTTGTTTTTCGCCTGCGGAGAGTCGATGTTTGGGTAATAATTTGCCATCGCGATCGTGAAGGGATAGGGTAAATGTGGTACTATCTATCGTCACGCGCCCGACGAGTTCAGATTTGTGCAGTAGATAGCGAAAACATTCGGTGACTTCGTTTTCGAGCTTGTTAATTTTTTTGAGAGTGAGTTTTTCTTTAAATACTTGTAATGTAGCTTTGACTTTAGCGATCGAATCGATAATATGACGATCGTTTTTGAGTTGAATATTTTTCTCGGTATAATTTGCTAATTCTTGTTTGGTTTTAGTGACGATTCGATCGAGTTCTGCATAGCGACGATCGCTACTAATTTTATCGGCTTTGAGTTGAACTACTAATTCGCGGGCGGTGGTTTCTTGAGCTTTGAGGCGGGTGTATTCTTCTGGCGATGCGGCTTCGGCAATTTGGCGATCGACAAAATCCAGTTCGATTTCGAGTTTTGTTAATTGAGTTTGTAGATTGCTAGCTTGATGAAGATCGCGATCGAGTTCGGAGGTGAGAATGCGATCTAACCGAGCCATTACTTCAAGATCTGCACCTAAATAAACCGAACTTTCTAATTCGACTTCTTTAACTAAGTTGTGGTTTTCATTGGCTAAAAAGGCGCGAACATCGGCGATCTGGTTATCTAAAAGTTGCTGTCGATCGAGAAATTCCAGCAACCTTCGATCGCGATCCACTAATACTTCTAGTGCGGCTTTGCCTTGTTGATGGCGTAATTCGATCGCGCTTCGATCGCGAACTTCAGTTAATAAGGGTGCGATTAATCCCAATGGTAAATTACCTGCCGCTAGCTCGGCTAAATCATGCCGCAGGCGATCGATTTGAGTTTGAATAGCTTTCGATTCGAGAGCTAATTCTGTGCCTTGTGCGGCAATTTTGCCCCCTTCCAGGACAAATTTATCAAATGCTTGTCGCTCTTGCTCGATCGCTACTACTAGTTTGGCATCGAGTCGCTCCAATTCTGACGTCAGCGTAGTTAATTCTAATTGCTGCTGCTCCAATCTCGATTCGATTTCGTCGATCGCTTCTAATTGTTTGCTAGTCGCAATATCCCGCCGCTTTCTAGTTACCAATACATCCAAATCTGTCGCTAGTCGTTCGGCTAATTCTAAACCCAGTAAAGACTGAATCGCATCGAATACGCCGACAGGTGGAGTTTCTTGCTCTGCTAATTCTTTGACTTGTTCGCCATCGAATAAAAATAGATTAGAAATTCCTAACGGCAACAGATTTTCGATATATTCCTCCCAAGTATTCAGGAGCATTTTATCAGCCCAATCATTGACCAGTATTCCTAAAGTATCCTTACCATCCTTGGGATTGCGTTCCCAATATCTGACGATCCGAATCTCGCGCAACTCGCCCTCTTCAGCCACTTCAAAGGCTAATTCGACCCGCGTTTTTTCGCTTAATGGTGTTTGACGACTGACGCATTGGTCGAGGAAATCACTATAACTCAAATTTCCCCGCGTCGAACACTGGGCGCGCGCACCGTACAGAGCCAACCGCAGGGCATCCATAATTGTCGTTTTGCCACCGCCATTCATCCCCCCAATCAAAATAATCGGACGGCTATCTGCGGACGAATCCGGTAATAAATTAATAGTGTTCTTACCTAGATAAGATCCAAAGTTTTCTAGAACCAGTTCGCGGAAGAGCATGAGATGGGGAGGGGGAGACAGGGGGACGGGGGAGGGGAGACGGGGAGAATAGAACCCATTTAAGATCTCTACGGTTGGTGTTCAAAGTACGTCATTCTATCGTTTTTTGGATCTGTAGGGGTGGGTTTATGCAATTTGATGCCGATGTTACTGTTCAATATCGGACAAAACCCACCCTCCACCACCAGGCTCTAAAAGATCCCAAATGAGTTCTATAGTAGATCGGCTAAATAAATGTCTTTCTCTAATAGACAAGCGTGACCGCTGTTGGGGAGGAGCTTGGTTTTGGACTTGGGTAATAGCTGCTCTAGGATTTGGACTTCTGGCACTGAGGGCAATAATCGATCGAGTTCGCCAGCAATGAGGGAGACGGGGATATCGACGATGTTGGGTAATACGGAATGGACGTTAAACTGTCGGAGTAAATCTAGTCGCCAAGCTGCCGACTGTGGCTGCACTGAGAGCATGGCATTGAGCAGGCACTGGCGGTCGGGCGCGGCGACGCGATCGGGGTCGATGAGGAAATTGACCAAAATCCTAGCAGAGAGGGGATAGAGGGCATCTGGGAGCAGTCTGGTTAAGGCACTGCCACTTGCCAACCAGGGCAACCGGACCAAGGAAGAAGCTGGATTGATCAGTATCAGTTCGCTGATTTTACTGGCAATTTGTCCGGCTGTTTGCATGGCGAAACACGCCCCAAACGACTCGCCACAGAAATACAACTCGCGGTCTTCGGTGAGTTCGGTTGCAATCAGATGTAAAGATCGATCGACCAATCCCGCCCAGTCGGTCAGATCGTTGCTAGCAATGGCCAAACAGCGAATATCAAACCTAGCGGCCAGAGTATCTAGTTGTTTGTATAGTAACTTGCCTGTGCCATCCATCCCCGGAAAAAACACAAATAATGGCAGATGTGGCTGGGCGGGTCGCGGCTGAAAGAAACTAATAGGATAAAGCTGCATGGTTTATGCTGAGAGCAGGTCAGCAACTTGTCTTGATAAGGTGGCGGTGAGATCCTTTACTACTTTACCAGCTTGGCGACCGTGGTACTGTTGCTGGTAAGGCGCGATCGAGAACGGTTTGCCGATCCTAATCTCTGCTTGTTGGTACACTACGGCTGGATGCCAGCCATCTTTGCCAAATAGCGGCTCGGTGGGATCTAATTGATGCAGGATGCTCAATGGTATGGCTGGCCATTGCATCTCTGCTTGGGATAAGATGCCAACGGGTAAGATCTGGAGATCGGGGACAGTTGCTTGCAATGCCAGATGTGCGAACCCTCGATAGAAAGGACAGATGCCAGTAGGCTGCGGGGTGGCTAACATCGGAGCCGCACCTTCAGGGAAAATCCCGATCGTTTTACCTCGATCGAGTAGTTCGGTAGAATGGTGCAATAGTTCCGGATACCAGTCTTGATTTGTCAGCGGAAAACCGCCACAGCTTTGTAAAACTTCCCGCAAGACTGGGACATTGCCCATATAGCGATGACAGACAAAGTTGATCGGCGTATTGAGAAAACTGGTGAGAATAAAGGGATCTAGGAAACTGCGGTGATTGGAGACAATCAATAATGGGCCAGATTGGGGCAGACGTTCGCGGTTGTAAACCTTTACATCCATCCCTAATAAGCCAATGACATCTCTAGCCATGGTGGTTACATAACCGTCGAATGGGGCGATCGACTCCAGTAAATTCATGAAGTTACCTGAAAGGATTTGGCTGGTATAGTTGAGTTGAGACACAGTTGAGGGACTTACTTAGTAGCCACACTCCAACTCTGCACTCAATCGAGTAAACTTAATAATTTCTTTATACTCTCAAGTTTAACTCGATTTTTTCGATCGGGGAAGCTGGAATCTCACCACCGATGGCAAAAGTTGCCCAATGGCAAGATCTAGCGTAACAATAAATAGATGAGTGGTAAATGTTCCAATTGGTATATATCCCGAGGATTTTAGTCGGGTTGCGCTTGACGATCGCCCCCTTCCTGCTACTAGATGCGATCGATCGACATGTCGGCATCTGGTTTATGGTTGCCGACATTATTGCCGTATTATCGGACATTCAGGCTATGCCAACGGGCTAATAGCGAAAGTTCACTGAAGTGAGCTAAGAGATTTTTATGCTGGTGGATGAAACCACCCTGCTACAAGTTATCTGTAGGGGTGCCCCTTGTAAGTACCCTCGGGTCGCCGCAGTAATAGTATCTATGCACTGGTGTAAGATGTGAGATAATGCCTATCCCGATCGCTGTAATCTGCGATACACTTTAGGCATATAGCAATCCGATTCGATTTCCTCACAGTAGTGTTAATCTGTAGGGTTGATGCCTTTATGCCCGCCTTCCGGGTACGAAGCTTTTCAGTTAGGATCGCTATAGCAGAGCGATTCTGTGACAATCGAAAAAAGTATTGGCATCCGATGATCAAAAGCCACAATCGGCAGCAGCGAACTAATTCGGCTCGAAAAGCTTTTAAAAAAGAAATTAGGGACTCGATCCGAGGAGCCTCCAGTGGTTTCTTGTTTGGGATTCCACTGTTATACACGATGGAAGTTTGGTGGATTGGTTCTTATGCCGAACCTTTACAAATGCTGATTGCATTGGTTACTAATTTTGTCGTTGTCTTTTTGCTGATTCGGACAGAAGGGTTTCGCGGCACTGTCGATACTAAAATGCGCAATGCCTTGATGGATAGTATTGAAACTTTGGCAATTGGATTTGTCTGTACAGCCTTAACTTTGGTGCTATTACGAGAGATTAATCTAGCGACATCAATCAATGAAGCAGTTGGTAAAATTATTTTTGAAAGCGTTCCGTTTTCACTCGGCGTAGCTGTAGCAAATTCATTTTTAAGTGGCGATCGCAGCCAAAGCAGTAACGAACCAAAATCCTCATCTCCACAGTCTAAAAGCCCAGAAATTAACGCCACCTTTGCCGATGTGGGTGCAACTTCGATCGGTGCTTTGTTTATTGCATTTACGATCGCACCAACGGAAGAGGTACCGATGTTGGCGTCAGCAATGACCCCTCCTTGGTTAATAGCCATAATCGCGGCTTCTTTACTAATTTCTTACGGGATTGTATTTGTGGCTGGTTTAACCAATCAAGATAAGCGTTACCAACAAGAAGGTCTATTTCATCGACCGATTACGGAGACTTTAATAGCTTATCTTGTTTCATTAATGTCCGGGTTATTAATGCTGTGGTTTTTCCATCAACTCAGTCTTGAAGATCCGTGGACAGTCTGGTTGAGCCATGCGATCGTGTTGGGATTGCCAGCTACAATTGGTGGTGCAGCGGGACGGATAGTGGTATGAGTCAACCCGAACAAAAACAACAGCGATCTGTGGCTGAGTGGGTAACTTTTAGCATTGCATCGAGCATTGTAGCTGGAATTGTGGGACTGGTACTTTATAGTTGGGCAAAAGTCGGAAACGAACCCCCAGTTTTAGCGATCGAACAAAGCGGTAAGATCCGTCAAGCTGCGGGCAGTTTTTATGTACCTTTTACCCTCACCAATAAGGGGGGAGAAACTGCTGATGCAGTGCGCGTAACTGCCGAATTGCAAATTGGTGGAGAAGTCAAAGAAATGGGCGAACAGCAATTTGATTTCCTCGCTGGCGGAGAAGCTGAGGAAGGGGCATTTTTGTTTAGCCGCAATCCCCAAAACGGTAAATTAATCTTGCGCATTACGGGTTATCGCAAACCTTAGCCACAGTAAAATAAATTCATCGCCATAATTTAGATGAATAAGATGAAGAGAAAGCCGATTTATTGCCCGTTCCTGAATTGGCGGCGTCGTTTCAATTGACTGTCGATCGACTCTTTAGCTGATTAGAGGATTAGGGCGATCGAAATTATTCCGGCACAATGCGGCGGAATGTTAGACTGATTCGGCCATCCATGACATTAGCTCTTTTGATCGCATGACTCCAAAATTCTTGGGTTTTTTGACTCATATACATCAACGAACCATGGGGTAATAAATATTGCAATCGTTGTGAATAATCCGCTTTCGATCGAAATGAAAGTTTCCGTTCGGTACCCAAGGAGATGATGATAATCTGGGTGCCATCTTCGAGATTGTCGATTTCATCGGAGTGAAAACCCATTTTATCACGACCATCTTGATAATAATTAATCAGACAACTATTCGGCTCGAATCCCAATGTTTGTTGTAATCGATCGCAAATCGGCGTGAGAATTGGATGCATCGGCGTGACATCGTAAGTCAATCCCGAATAATTGTAAGGTAGCCCAAAACACGCAGTTTTGCGCGCGCTAATCCGCTCGTCCCACTCGATGCGATCGCGTAATTTGATATATAGTTCGGTAGCGGCTTGAGGCGAGAAATAGTCTGGGCAAATAGTAACTTCTGGTTCTATCATCGATCGTCGATATCTTAACTCCCTCCCCTTTATTTTATTAAGGAGCAGGGTGATTTCATACAAGAAAAGAAGAATGTCCACACCCTAGTGCTTCGTCTTCAACCGCCCTGAAATAAATTTCGGGCTAATAGCAAAAGTTCACTGAAGTGAACTAATAGATTTTTCTTTTGGTATATGAAACCTCCCTACCCTTTTATTTTATCAAGGAGGGCTGAGGAATAAATCCCCTCCTGGGAGGGGTGCCCATAGGGCGGGGTGGGTAGATCTCCGCAGTAACTCTGCCACAACTTGCTTTGGTGCGTTACGCTGTCTTGTCTTGCTAAACCGTCGGGGAACCCGACGTTGGCGAAGCCTCTCGGAACGAGAAACGCAAGCCGCTGACGCGATAACACACCCTACGAGCTACGAGCGGTCGATTATTCACCGTAGACTATTGTAATGGAGTTAAATCTAAATATTCACCGATCGAATCTGCCAATTTGTCGAAAATCTCCTCGCGTTGACTGGTATAGTCTGGGACATCGGTAGTAATCGGCGACAAATTACGACGCGATCGAATTTGGTTCAACCAGTTTCTCCGCCAGCTTCCATTATCAAAAATACCATGTAAATAAGTGCCCCAAAGCGTTTGGGGACGATCGACGATTCCGAGTGTCTCGTCTCCAAATAACTGCTCGTATTCGCCGCTATTAGCTCCTGCTGGGTGCCAGTGGGTAGTGCCTTGATGGATTTCGTATCCAGCGATCGACACGCCTAGAACGGGATAATTGGTGGTAGTGGTGCGTTGGCGGGTGGTTTTGGTATCGGTGATGGTGGTTTGGAGTGGGAAGAGATTCAAGCCGGGATATTCGCCAGGGATGCCTTCGATTCCGGTAAGATCGGCGATGGTAGTACCGAGCATTTGAAAACCGCCACAAATCCCCATAACGGTACCGCCACTGGCGAGGTAATTGGGGAGCGTTGCGGCGATGCCCGTTTGCTGGAGCCATTGCAGATCGGAGATCGTGGTTTTAGAGCCAGGTAAAATAATCGCATCGCAGTTATTTACTTCATCTTTGTTCGTAATATATTTAAGATTTACCGTCGGTTCGGCATCGAGCGGATCGAAATCGGTAAAGTTAGAAATGCGCGGAAATCTAACTACGCCAATAGTCAAATCTGCATTCGGTTTTCGCGATCGCCTCTCCAACAAATCTAACGAATCTTCGGCTGGAAATACTTGGTCTAACATCGGAATCACACCGATAACGGGAATCCCCGTCCGGTCTTCTAGCCAAGTTATTCCCGATTCTAAAAGCGATCTCTGACCGCGAAATTTATTAATAACAAATCCTTTAATTAAAGCGCGTTCTTCCGGTTCTAATAACTCTAAAGTACCGACAATATGTGCAAACACGCCACCTCGATCGATATCAGCAACCAAGACAGTATTGGCTTGTAAATAGCTCGCCACCCGCATATTAGTTAAGTCGCGATGTTTGAGATTGATTTCTGCTGGACTGCCCGCACCTTCACAGACAATATAATCGAATTCTGTGGCTAATTTATCCAAACAACTGGTTATCGCCGCCCAACCGCGATCGAAATAATCGCGATAATAATCCGCTGCCTGTACTCTCCCCACAGCGGCACCCATTAAAATCACTTGAGACGTCATATCGCCCTGGGGTTTGAGCAAGATCGGATTCATCTCGACTCGCGGCTCGATTTTGGCTGCCCACGCCTGCACGGCTTGAGCGTGACCCATTTCTTTACCATCGGCGGTAATATAGGCATTCAGAGCCATATTTTGCCCTTTAAAAGGGGTAACTTTCCAGTTTTGGCGGACGAGGAGGCGACAGATTGCGGCAGTAATTAGCGATTTTCCGGCGTGGGAGGTGGTACCCACAACCATGATGGATTTAGTCATTGCGATTGGGGATTGGGGCTTGGGGATTGGGGATTTCGAGCGAATGGGAACGAATGAGAATGAAGATCGTTTAGTTATTGTATGCATAGATCGATCGCCAGCCAAATCGATCGCCTTCTACCGTGACCCCGGTTAAGATCGATCCCAGTACTTTTTCTCGTTTAATCCCAGAATTGATTAGTCCGCGTAGGCGGACTTTGCATCACTAGCGGCGACTTTAGTCGCTAGCAATTCTTAAATCAGAAGTATTGGCATCAATTCCACTCCAAATTTTTAGCGATCGGCTCATCGCATTGGCGACAACCAAGGCAGATTGTCAATCTAGAAACACCGACAAATATTTAACCCAAATTGGTACCCACAACCCAGCGATCGATTATCAATTATCAATTAATTTACATGTCAACGAGAAACTTTCTGTGGACGGCATTAATTGGGTTAGCAGCTACTCTTCCGACGAGCGTGGCGATTGCTGTTGCTAAAAGTTCGATTGAAATCGGGCAGACAGTAGTTACACCGAGCGCGATTTTAATCGCCCAAGTCAAAGAACAAAGTTCGAGCGACTACTTTGCAGCGGGGGTACGGAAATACAAAAAAGGAGACGTTCAGGGCGCATTAGCAGAGTTCAACCAAGCGATAAAACTCAATCCCAATTATGCAGTTGCTTATTATGCGCGCGGATTTATTGCCGCAGATAAACTTCAGGATATTCAAGGTGCATTAGCCGATTTTAATCGCGCGATCGAACTCGATCCTAATAATGCAGTCGTGTACTGTGCCAGAGGCGTACTCAAGCACGAACATTTCAGCGACGCCGCAAGTGAAATTAGCGATCTCCAAACCTGTGCCAGACTGTATCAAGAACAAGGACGCACTCAAGAATATCAAGCCGCGATCGATTTGATTAAGAAATGGCAGCAATAGTGAGGGGATAGGGAATAGGGAATAGGGGATAGGTTTTAGGCTCATCCAGTCTCCCCGTCTCCCCCTCCTCCCCTCACCACGGTTGCCAAGACTTCTGCACGATCTCCAGCTCGCCTGTTTTAACATCGGCGTGCCAATGAGTGCGATCGTCTTCGCGCCAGCAGCGCAGCTCGATGACAGCATTACCGACGGTTAGTTGGCGCAGAGTGATATCTGGCAACCATTTGGGTAACTGTGGATCGACATACAGCCGCCCATTAGGGGCGTCGGCTTGCAGTCCGAGCATCGCTTGGATTAAATGAAAGATCGAACCCGCCGCCCAGGCTTGGGGGACGTTTGCTTGGGCGTATTGTACGGGGAACGCGCCTTTTTGTTGGGTAATTCCAGCGTAGACTTCGGGGAGACGGTAGTTCTCAAAATAACTAGCGGCTTCGGAAATACCCCGCGCGATTTTGGCAGTGGCAATGTCAGAGCCGTAACGTTTGCATCCGAGGGCAATAATGCCGTTATCGTGCGCCCAAATCGAGCCGAGATGGTAAGAGTGGGGATTGAAACTGAGATGATCGGCAGATAAAGTGCGAATGCCCCACCCGCTCCACAAATCGGTAGCCATCAATCGATCGATAACCTGCACCGCCCGTTCGGGACTGACAATGCCGCTCCACAAGCAGTGTCCGGGATTGGAGACGATCGATTTGACGGGTTGTTTATCGCCATCGAGGGCGTAGGCGTAGAACCCCAATTCCTCGCACCAGAATTGCTCCTCAAACTGCGATTGCAACGTCTTGGCTTTTTGTCTGAATTCGATCGCGCGCTCTGGCTCGCCGAGTGCGATAAAGACTTCTGCCATCCGCATCCAGGCATCAAATACATACCCCTGAAGTTCGCACAGCGCGATCGGAGCTTTGACTTGCGAACCATCTGGATACACGATCGCATCGCCTGAGTCTTTCCACCCTTGATTGTAAATACCTTGTGGAGAGCTGGTTTTGAACTCTTGCAAGCCATCGCCATCGAGATCGCCATAACGATCGATCCAATCCAAGCAGCGGAGCGCGACATCGCGATATTCATGCAGCAATCCGATGTCGCCAGTCCATTTCCAGGTTTCATGGAGCAAGATGAGATACAGCGGCGTCGCGTCGGCGGTGCCGTAGTAAGGCGTGTGCGGAATGCGATTGAAGTGTGCCAGTTCGCCTGTGCGAAGTTCGTGTGGCATTTTACCGGGCTGTGCATCGCGCCAGTCGTCGATTTCTGTTGCTTGGTATTGGGCGAGTTTTTTGAGGGTACCCAGGGCAAAATTGGGGCGTACCAGCATACATTGGAGGCTGGCAATTAGGCTATCGCGCCCAAAGATCGTCACAAACCAGGGGACACCCGCCGCTGGTACCCAAGTATCGGACGGTAAAGTGAGATCGTAGAGCCGCAATGCGCCCATATCTTCGACGGATTGCTGATAGAGTCGATAGACTTCTTCTTGAGCGGTGGTTACTTGGGTGGCATTGTCAAACCATTGCTGGTGCAATGCCTCGGCTTCCGGTGCCATCTCATAGCACTCGGTGGGAAACATGCTGGTGTTCGATCGATCTGTATCCGCTTGGGGATAGGCACCATCCGAACTTAAAATGTAGTAGCAGCAGGTATGCCAAGATTCTCTGGCTGCTAATTCTACCAAAAAGGTAATGCGACCATTGGCAAATCGCGCTGGGGAAGATGCGTTGCGGACTCGATACAAAAAGCGACGCTGAAAATTACGATTGATGTAAGTAGTGTTTAATTCTCCATTTTCTTCGCTCCAGCTTGTATTGATATGTCCGCGCCGAATGTAGTGATGAGATTTAACCTCAAATATATCTGCAAAATCCGATCGCAGGGCAATTTCGAGATTGAATTTAATTGGCGTCAACCCGTGATTGGTAATATCGATGTCTTCGTGAATGCCATCGCCCGCCACCCGGCTCAAGACTAGCTCTAGCGTGCCTTGAGGAATCGTGCTGTCTTCGGTTTCGATCTTCGGATTGGTGAGATAAACGCGAGCGGTTGAATAGCTAGTCGTACTCGAATTAAGCCGCGTCCACGGTTGACCGTTGGCGAAGATCCCATAATAGCTAACAAATCGGGTGTCGTCAGCAAACACCCCAAATTCTCCCTCAGAAATCATTTGGCCATCTTCTTGCGTCACCATAAAGGTGTTCCCTTGATTGATGGTCAATACAGGCGGGCCGACGTTTACCAGAAAAGGCATAAGCTAGATTCCATCAGCTAGAAAATTGCAGATAAACTTAATAAAAAGTTTAGATGACTAGATCTTTAAACTAGCGTGAATTCAGAATGATAAAATCTATCTTTACTCAGAGGTTTTGTAGCGATAAATACCTCATGCCACAAAAAGCACGCTCTTTATGGCTAGTGAGCCACAAAGAGCGTGCTGTTGAGATCGATCTAGATCTAGTAGCGATCGGGAAAGACGATCGGTTCGGTGCTCGAGGGCGGTAACCCTGATGGCGGATCGAGCGGTTCGTAGTCTATATAATTGGCGGTGGAACCCTCGCCGCCGATACTTGCCACTCTGTCGGCAGAACCATTCGGATCGCGTTCGGGACGGGAACGACGGCGGCTGCGGGGGCTGGGTGCTGGTTCGTCTATCATGCCCATATCTGGCTGACTATCATCCCAGTCTCGCGTCGGTTCTGCCGAATCGGGACGGTTGTTTCTGCTGCGATTCGACGAGCGACGATTGGAACTTGCATAATCGGCATCTGGTAAAGCGCGGCGCACCTGTACTGGTTCGTCAGCATCATTCCAGTCCTGTTCGTCCCAACTGTCATTTTGGCGACGAGCGAGGTAGCCTACTTCAGAGCGAGCTGGCTCGGTGAGACGACGGCGCGGGGCTGTCTGTGCAAACCTGTCTTCAGGCAACTCTCTAGTCGCAGATCGACGACTTGGAAACTCTTCTAGGTCTTCGCGTTCGTTGTTACGACGATCTAATCTATCTTTGTTGCGACGATTGCTCCGTTCGACTGGCGCATATTCTGGCTCATCATCAATCCGCGCAGTGTAACCCGATTTCCGTGGGGAGGCTTCGCGACCAGCACTGCGACCACCACCTTTGAGCCGTTTGTTTTCGGCACGCACCTGAATAAATTGCCACATGAGGGTGATTATCGAACCAATCATCAGCAATTGCTGGAAGGCCATTGCTGCGCCCAAGTCCAGGCTAATCAGCAGCAGCAAACCACAGATAATGCCAACGATCGCATAAATGTTGTCAGATTCTTGATATAGATCGGGCTTGAACTTGCTGGTCAGAAACAGGCTCAGAGAGGCAAGAATCAAAACTAGACCAAATAGCAGAGCCGCAGGAATGCCAAAACTCACGGTGATTTCCTCAAAGGGTGAAACAGAACGGTGCAAACCGTTGGGACATTAAATGCTCGACATGGTCAAAGGCTATTTAATTCTTCGTATATTTTAGCATTCACCATTATTTATGCCGATCGACCATATTCAAAACTTCTGTTGTTGCGAAAGTTTTACCACTTCTATTTTGGCTCATTGGCGGAGCCTCTCCATCAGGAGCATCGAACTCCTTCGTCCATCCATAGATTGACTAATTTTTCCACCATAAAACCCCAGTTGGGTCGGACGACCGATCTGGGGTTGATTTAGCGGCGGTGGCGAATCTTAAGAACGTTGAATCTTATCTTTTTGACTGATGAAGATCAGGCCGACTGTAGCGGGAACGACTACGATCAATGCGCCTGCGAGCAGACTATACATGAAGTTAGCTAATGAGGGTGTCATAAAAGGTTTTGTCCTGCGATCGAACTAAAAGATTATTTAATCTAATTCTAGCTACTTAGTTGCACGCTGAGAAGTGTTTGTCCAAATTTGGCCTGGAGTTAGGAGAGTGGGAGAGTGGGAGAGTGGGAAAGCAGTTACAATCCCAAATCCCAACTCCTCTAAAGCCTAAAGCCTAAAGCCTAAAGCCTAAAGCCTAAAGCCTAAAGCCTAAAGCCTAAAGCCTAAAGCCTAAAGCCTAAAGCCTAAAGCCTAAAGCCTAAAACCTAAAGCCTAAAGCCTAAAACCTAAAACCTAAAACCTAAAGCCTTTTCTCAACCAGTAGATTAAATGTCTCTCAGCTTACTAGA
The DNA here is from genome assembly GCF_000317145.1 of Chamaesiphon minutus PCC 6605. Lineage (GTDB taxonomy): Bacteria > Cyanobacteriota > Cyanobacteriia > Cyanobacteriales > Chamaesiphonaceae > Chamaesiphon > Chamaesiphon minutus. The sequence goes on from NC_019697.1 coordinate 866,829, forward strand.
GCGGACGCATCGGTAGCGAGATCGGCTATATCTATTGCCAGTGTTGGTCTGTAGCAATTTGGGCGGCAATCTATAGCGCGATCGGTCTTAAGATTCTTTGCAAAAGAGACTTTCGACGGTCGAAGTGGGATTGTTATGATTAAGCAGTGGATTTTAGATCCGCCTTCGCCGACTCTTCACTTTACTTCAACCTGTTTTGAGCAATGATCGCGAACCTGAGAAAGTTCTGTAAATTTTGTTCGATTGTGTTAGTTACGGCATTGGTCATCGCGATCGCGTTATCCCCGCACTCACTCCACGATCTCTTCTCTACCCAAAAGTCGGCTCTCACAGGCGCAATTCAACTCCCCCAGGTACCAGAGATCGCTGCACCCACTCCCGAACTAGCCTGGAGTGAAACTGGGGCGACCATGCTACCGCTAGCGGCTCAAATTATGGCTTTGCGCAATCCTCAAGGCGTGCCTCTAGATGTGACTCAAAAGGGCTATTTGCGGCCATTGTTTGGAGATTTGGTCGATCGAGTGACGGTGGTATATCAAGCTCAATTACTCGATCGATGGTCGCAAGGAGGCAAGGAAACCCATATTGGGGGCGTAGATTCATCGGCGCAGACTTATTGCGATCGGATCTATATTCGCGCGCCATATCGCGCTCGCGATACCGATCGATTGGTATTATTGGCTCACGAACTCACTCATGCCCAACAATGCCGTCAAGCTGGCGGGATCGGTCAATTTGGCGAACGCTATTTTATCGGATATTATCGGGGCGGACAAAATTATCAAAACAATCCGCTAGAGAAGTCTGCACGGGCGATGGAGGAAAAGTTCACCCATCAGTTGTGCAATTCGATCGGCTGTCCGCCTCGGAGCGGTCGATATTATGTCAACTATAAAGGCTGGGGGATTAAGTTACCAGTGAATTTGTAGAGATAGGTTTTAGGTTTTAGGTTTTAGGCTTTAGGCTTTAGGCTTTAGGTTTTAGGCTTTAGGCTTTATGGTTTTAGGCTTTAGAGGATTTGGGATTGCAACTACTTTCCCACTCTCCCCCTCTCCTCTCTCACCCCTTTGCTGGAGACAGTTCTAAGATCTCCTCCGCGACTCGATCGAGAATTGGCATAACCGATAATCGATTGCCCTGCTTGACGACTAGTAGCTCTGCGGGGGTGAATCGATCGCGCAGTGTGGCGAGAGTAATAACATTGCTAAAAGTGCGGACGAATTCGACTTTGACAGTATGCCAGCGCGGTGCTGTTGGGGTAGATTTGGGGTCGTAGTAGTCACCATCGGGATCGAATTGACTCGGATCGACGACTTGAGCTGCAACGATCTGCATGAGTCCGACAATTCCGGGTGGATTGGTATTCGAGTGATAAAAAAATGCCACATCGCCGACTTGCATCGATTTGAGAAAATTTCGCGCCTGATAATTTCTGACGCCATCCCAAATAGTCGTGCGATCGCGCTCCAAATTGCCGATCCCATAAACTTCGGGTTCGGACTTCATCAACCAATAATTCACTCGATCTTTAACTCTAACAATTAGGTGCATTATACGATCTCATTAGGCAATACTTCTTTTGTTAATCTAAAAATTAGTTAGTCCGCCTACGCGGACTTCGCATCACAAGCTGCGATTTCAATCGTCAGCAGTTCTTAACCGAGAAGTATTGAGATTGGAGGAGCATGTGTATCAGTCAAGACAGGGGGGTCTGGGGGTTGGCACCAACAACCTCCACATATACTTTTAAATCGACGCACCAAGTTGAACCAGAGCGGTTATTTGCGCGCGATTCAATCCTTCGTTGTCGCCGAGTTGCATTAGTTGATAAGGCTTAATCGACTCGATCGAGCGAACTTCAACTAACGAATAATCTTGCAATTCCCATACCTTAATTGCACCATCCACACTACAGCTAATCGCTCTATTTAATCGATCGAGAAATGAGATCGAATTAATCTCTTTTTGGTGAGCTTGAAACCTGTCGATCCATATTTGCCGATCGAGATCCCAGACGGAGATCGTACCATCATCATTGCCACAAATGAGGAGCTGGGAGTAGAGGGGATGGCAAAGAATCGCCATCGCATCTCGATCGCCGATATTGGCACTAGTATGGAGACAATCGCGATCGAGTTGCCAACGATTGAGATGTCGATCGTCGGTAATCCCGATAATCGATCGACCATCGCGCGTAAAAGTCAGTTGCCTGAGGCGATTTCCTACGGCGGGATAACTGGTAAGCTGCCCCGTGGGGCGATGTAACAGCGCGAGCATGGGGGTATAGGTACCAAAGGCAATCCACTGACAATCGAGAGAGCGTGCTAATACCAATACCCATTGCGGCTGTAGGGCGGTAAAAATTTCTTGCTTGCCAGTTTCTAGATCCCAGTGGCGGGTAGTCGCATCATAACCGCGACTCCAGATGGTGCGATCGTCAGCAAATATCAGTTGGGGCACATAATCGGTATGCCCTTCAAAACTGTGTAGATGTTCGCCCGTAAGCGCGTCCCAAACTTTGATAATGCGATCGCTCCCCGTACTAGCGACTAGTTTACCATTAGGACTGAATGCCAGTCCTCCTGCTAATTTTTGATGTGCCTGGAGCGTAATTGGATCTGCCAAGTCTTCCAAATTCCACAGCGATAGGGTGCCATCATCTTTACCACTAGCGACGATCGAATTGTGGGAATTAGTCGCCAAACTCATCATTCGGGGCGCGCAGCCGCCTGCCGTGGAGATACACTTGCCTGTTTCTAAGTTCCAGATCTGAATCGTGCCATTATCGCTACCTGTGGCGACAAATGGGGCGTGATAAGCGGCAGCTTTGCCACAATCGGCGGCAAAATCGATCGTCCGCAGGCAAGCACCTGTCTGGAGATTCCAGACGCGAATTTGTTCGAGACAAGTAGAGACAATTTGCCCCGTATTCTCGAAATTAATATGCCCGACTTGAGTGGGATGTCCGCACAAATCGAATAAATGTGCGCCCGTATCCACATCCCAACAATGAATCGTCCGCGAAAAATTTGCCCCCAGAATCTTTTTACCATTGGGGCTAAATGCCAGCCGCCGCAGATTGAGTGCTTGGGGGTCGCGAATCGCTTTTACCTGAACGCCCAACCAAATCTGCCAAATTCTAATTCCATCTTCCCCACAAGCCGCTAACAACCGCCTGCGGGCGTGAAAAACGCCATCGCGCACGCCAAAATCTGGCACGTTAAAAGTCAGTAAATTTTGGGCTTTTTTCCACCACCAAATTTTCACCTGCCGATCGGCACCAATACTGACAGCGAGCTGACTATTAAAGATAAAATTGACTTGCCACACCCAGTCGCGATGCCCGGTGAGTACTTGCACGCATTCACCGCTGGCGATCTCCCAAATCCGAATGCTCTCATCGCTGCTACCACTAATTAGGTATTTACTATCGTGGCTGAATCGAACATCCCACACCCAGCTTTGATGCCCGACGAGCATGGCAATTTCGCGATTGGTGGCTACTTCCCAGATTTTAATCTGAAACCGCGTATCGCTAGCGGCTAAATATTGCCCATCGGGGCTGAAACTCAGTCCAATTAAGCCGCCCATCCCCTGCGCAAATCGACATCGATCGAATGTCGTGCCCCTAAAATCGACGCGACGCAATAACATTGCTTGAAAATCTGTCTCGGCAATGTACAAATTTGTCAAGTCCCAGCCCGTAAAATCTGCTTGCAATTCGCATGCTAGCTCGATCGTATTCCCGGCGGCGTAGCCGGAGGGCGTTAGACTGCGGCTGAGCGGAATTAGGGACTGGACACGCTCGACAGCCTGTGTTTGGTGTTGCTGGGAGATCGCGCGCGCCAAGGGTTGGCGGAACAGTCGCTGCTGAATCTCGCGAATATAGGCGGGAGAACTGGCGGGGTGGATGGCGAGATGGTTAAAAAAAAACAATCCGTCTGGGATTGCTAATTCGCGCTGAAGTTCGGCGAGTAATCGATCGGTTGTAAATTCTAAGATGACATTTTGGAGAGTATAACGTTTGTTTGGGCGAGATTTTGATGGCGATTTAGTCGAGATCGGCTCGTTACTACCGATCGCTTGGACGATCGATCTTTTAATTAAGGAATCGATCGTCGTTGGTAAAGATCGATCGAGGTTTAATGGGGCAAAATGTGCGGCTAGTGTCTCGATCGAGACTGGTTCGCGGCGGATTGCTAAACAATAAATTAGGAGTTTTTCTGCGATTGTCAATCTAGCTAATTGAGCGGTCAAAATATTGCTGATTTTGGCATAAGTATAGCGATCGGATTCTAGAAAAGCAGCTAAATCGCCATCGAAGTTATTAGCGATCGTATTGGCAATAATCCGTAGATATAATGGATTGCCTTGACAGCGATCGTTAATTGATTGTAGTTCTGATATTTTGCCTGCGACCGACATTTTCTCTAACAATACCGTGCCAGCATCATCGATCCCCCGCAGGGGTAAAGTTCGCACGGGAAGCTTTTCGCTACTGAGTTCGGCTATTTCTGGGGGTGGCTCGCGGCTGGTGATTAACGTGCAACTCTGCTGCTGAGTGCTGCCCAATCGATGAAATAAATCACCATAATTGCCATACCCTTCGCGATAATTTCCAGCATATTCGCCCGGATTCATAATTGCTTCAACGTTATCTAATATTATCAGGCAGCGATGTTGTTGAAGTTGTTCGAGTAAGATCGCAATCCGCTTTGGCGATGTTTTGGCAATTTCGAGATTGGTATGTTGAGAAAGGACGCCAATGAGATCGCCGAGCAATTGATTTAATGGTGGTGCTTCTCGTAGCGATCTCCAAATTACAAAGTCGAAATTATCTTGCAATTGTTGACCGATTTTAGTCGCTAATGCTGTTTTGCCGACGCCACCGATACCCAGAATAGCAATTAGTTTGCACCGATCGATCGAGATCCACTGCGAGAGTTTCGATCGTTCTTCAATCCGCCCGCAAAAAGGTTGAATATCAGTCGGTGCATCTTCCCAGTCTACGGTGGACTGTCGATCGAGTGCCAGTTGATTGAAGCTCGGCTGAAAGTTTTGCTTGGTGACTTTTTGCCCTGTGGCGGTAGAGAGTTCCTGAAACAACTGCGAAGCCAGACGCCTAACACTGACGGGTTGATAGCCTGTCGCTTTGGAAATCGTGTTGTAATCATGATTTTGCCAGATGCCCTGGCAAATTCGATCTTCGATTTCGGTCATTTCTTTACCACGCTGTTTGAGGAGAAGGTGGTCGAGCAGATGGCGGACGTGGGGCGGAATCATCATGTATCGATAGAGAAACTATTGGAGCGTGTATCTCATTTGTATCCAATTTCTCATCTATTGTTACACAGGTATTGCCAAGTATCGAACGCTGAAAGTCAATCTCGGTCGAGTTCTAATCTCTATTTTGCATAAAAACTCTACAATTTTCAAAGATTTGTCATCAGCTAAATGGCTGATCTAATCGTTGATTTCAATTTTGATTGGGGTATGTTTGATTGGAGACAAGTGAATCGATCGATGGAGATGTAAACCACTTCCAGCCTCGATCTAAACCCTCCTTACACCCGATTTTCCAGCACAAAATTTATGGCTAAACCCAGCATCGATCGCACTAATAAAGTAACTTTCTTATCATCTACTGACATTGCCCTACCCAGACAGATTGTCTTTATCGATCGACAAGTACCCGATTATCGCGCCCTCAGTGCGGGTATATTGCCTGGGATAGAGACTGTGGCATTGGATCTCGATCGAGATGGTATCAGCCAAATTACTGAGGTCTTAGCGCATTATCGAGGTTTGAGTGCAATTCATATCGTCTCGCACGGTACGCCAGGTTCGCTCCAGTTGGGTAATGGCTACGTGCATTTAGAGAATTTAGCCAGCTATACCGACAGCTTGCGCGCTTGGTCGAAATCTGTGGCTGTATGTGCAGAGATTTTGCTCTATGGTTGTGAAGTGGCGCAAGGAGAACGCGGTGCGACATTCGTCTGGTGGTTGCGCGAACTGACTCATACTAGGGTAATTGCCAAGGCAACTAAGACGGGTAACGCTCTGTTGGGTGGCGACTGGAATTTAGCCGCATCGGTACCGTTAGCTTGTACTGCTGAGGTAATGGCGGCATATCAGGGTGTATTAGCCGATATCCCTGGTACGAGTGGTAACGATAATCTCACAGGTACGAGTGGCGACGATACGATTACCGGATTGGCGGGTAATGATACGCTCAGTGGATTGGATGGCAATGATACCATCAGCGGGGGTAGTGGTTTAGATATAATTACTGGCGGTAGTGGCGATGACATTCTCAATCCTGGTACGAGTGATGCCACGATTAATGATATCGATACTGTCGATGGTGGTGCTGGTACCGATACACTCGTCTTAGATTATTCGGCTAAAACTTATCAAGCTGGTTTAGTAATTAATTCTCAAAATATTACTGCTGGCAGTGGTGATTTTTATGCTCGCTTTGGTGTAAACAATAACTTTGTCGATCGAGTCGTTTATACTAATATCGAACGTTTTAATATTACTGGTACTAATCAAAACGATAATATTGCTGGTGCCAATCTTAATGATGTTTTAAATGGTGGTGCTGGTGATGATATTTTAGATGGTCGAGGTGGTGTCGATATTATCGATGGCGGTGCTGGTAATGATACTGCTGGTGCTGATGTCTCTAGCACTACAACTGCTTCTAATATCGATCTAAGTAATGTCTCAAATACTCTCGCTAATGGCACTCAATTTATTAACATTGAAGCCGTAAATATTAAGCTCGGTAGTGCCGCTGATACTATCAGTGCTGGTAACTTTAACGATACTGTCGATGGTGCTGCTGGCGACGATATTATTGATGTCAAAAATGGGGTTAATACTGTTACTGGTGGAACTGGTAACGATACAATTTCATCAGGCAATGGTAATGATAATCTCGGCGGTGGCGATGATAATGACAATATCAGTGCTGGTGGTGGTTTAGATATAGTTACTGGCGGTAGTGGCGATGACATTCTCAATCCTGGTACGAGTGATGCCACGATTAATGATATCGATACTGTCGATGGTGGTGCTGGTACCGATACACTCGTCTTAGATTATTCGGCTAAAACTTATCAAGCTGGTTTAGTAATTAATTCTCAAAATATTACTGCTGGCAGTGGTGATTTTTATGCTCGCTTTGGTGTAAACAATAACTTTGTCGATCGAGTCGTTTATACTAATATCGAGCGTTTCAATATTACTGGTACTAATCAAAACGATAATATTGCTGGCGGCAATCAAAACGATCGATTAATTGGTGGTAAAGGGAATGACACCATTAATGGTAATGCAGGCAATGACATCATTATCGGTGTCAATAGCAGCGATACAACCCCTGGTAATAATGAAATCGATACCTTCACAGGTGGTGCAGATAATGATATTTTTATCCTCGCTGCCAACGGGATAAACTTTTATGCTACCAGCGGCAATGGCGACTATGCCAAAATTACCGACTTTAGTCTCACCCAAGATGTCATCCAACTACGCGGTGCAGCCACCGACTACTCTGTGACAGCGACTACGATTGGGGGTGTCACTGCGCCGAGTACGGCTCTGTTTCGAGGTAGCGAACTCATCGCCGTATTGCAGGGTATCAATAATACGAGTGTCGATTTAAGCTCGACTGCATTTAGCTATAGCGACTTTACGATTATCAACGATTTGCCACCGATCGTGACGATCGCGAATGCTACTCCTGTCGCTGAAGGTCAAGCTGGCACTACCATTACTAATTTTACTGTCACACTAAGCAATCCTACCACCAGAACCGTTATCGTTCCCTACACGACGGCTGATGGTACGGCAACAATTGGCGATAGCGATTATGTCGTTACTGGTACTGGTTCGATTACGTTCCTCCCTGGCGAAACTAGCAAGAATATTAGTGTCGTTATTAATAGCGATACCAAAGTCGAGTCGGACGAAACATTTACCGTCACGCTGGGTACGCCGACTAATGGAACTTTAGGGACTACGACTACAGCTACTGGTTCGATCGTTAATGATGATACGATCGTCACTATTTCTAGTAGCGTTAATGGTGCTGAAGGTAATAGTTTAGGGCAATTTACGCTCACCCGTGTCGGTGTCATCGCTAGTCCGTTGACTGTCACGTATGCCCTAACTGGCACGGCGACAAACGGCTCTGACTATAGTATTCCGCTCTCGGCAACCTTTGCCGCAGGTAGCAACACCGCAGTTGTCAATCTCAATGTTATTAACGATAACCTCTTTGAAGGAGCGACACCAGAAACTGCGATCGTCAATTTGACTGCTGGCACTAATTACACGCTGGGTGCTACGCCTAATACCACAATTACGATCGCCGATAACGATAGTCGTCCGACAGTGACAGTTAATGACATCGCCATTGGTGAAAGCAATACTGGCACTACTAATGCTGCCTTTACGATCGCCCTGAGCAATCCTAGCACCGAAGCTGTCACCGTCAATTACAGCACGGCAGATGGCACGGCAACCGCTGGCAGCGACTACACCGCTACTACTGGTACAGTCACCTTTGCCGCCGGAGAAACCAGCAAAATTGTCAACGTCTCGATTAGTGGCGACTTCGATTTTGAAGCTAGCGAAACCTTCAGCCTCAATCTCACTGCACCGACGAATGCTACCCTCGGTACTGCTGCAACTGGCATAGGCACGATCGTTAATGATGATTTACCCACAATTAGCGTTGCAGGATCTGATGCGATCGCAACCGAACAACCGACAAATACTGGTGAATTTACCTTCACCCGGAGCGGCATCACTACTGATGCGAAAACAGTGCTGTTTACGATGAGCGGCACGGCGACAAATGGCTCTGACTATACTATTCCTGGTTCGGTGACATTTGCCGCAGGTAGTAGCACAGCAACGATTAGCCTAAGTGCGATCGATGATAATATTTTTGAAACGGCCACCCCAGAAACAGCAATTCTCACCCTAATTGACGATACTGTCTTCAATTTGTTTGGCATTTTGGGCAATAACCGTCCGCCTACCTATCTCGTCGATTCTGTAAATAATGCCGCCACGGTAAATATTACCGATAACGATAGTCGCCCGACAATTAGTATTAATAACACCAGCCTCCTCGAAGGCAGTAGCAGTACTAATGCTACCTTTACTCTCACCCTCAGCAATCCCACCGTCGAAACCGTCACGGTAGATTACAGCACCGCCAACGGTACGGCTACGGCAGGTAGCGACTACACAACCACCTCTGGCACCGTCACCTTCGCCCCAGGACAAACTAGCCAGACTATTACCATCCCCATTATCGGCGACTCAGTAGGCGAAGCAGATGAAACCTTTAGCATCAATCTGACTAACGCTCAAAACGTCTCGATCGCAGGCGGGACGGGGATTGGTACGATCGTTAATGATGATGCCTTTGTTACCGTCATCGGTACGGCTAATGGTGCCGAAGGAAACTCTACCCCCGCCCAATTTACCCTCACTCGCGGCGGTTCGACAGCACAAGCATTAACGGTTAACTACACTCTGTCTGGTACAGCCACAAATGGGACTGACTATACCATTCCGGCGAATGTCACGTTTGCGGCAAATAGCACTACGGCGATCGTCAATGTCAGCGCGATCGACGATAACATCTTTGAAGGTACTACTCCCGAAACCGTTATTCTCACCCTGGCTACTGGCAGTAACTACGCCTTCGATGCTACTCCCGCCACGGTAAATATTAGCGACAACGATAGTCGCCCCACAGTAAGTATTGCCGATCTCAGTGTTGGCGAAGGTGGTAATGCGTCGTTTACCCTCACCCTCAGCAATCCTTCCACGGAAGTAGTTACAGTAAATTACAGCACCGCTGACGGTACCGCGATCGCGGGTAGTGACTACACTGCAACCACAGGCACGGTAACATTTGCACCAGGACAAACCAGCCAAACGATCGCGATCGCGATTACTGACGATAATTTATTCGAGGATAACGAAACCTTTAGGATCGATCTCAGCAATCCAGTTAATACTACCATCGCCACAACTAGCGCGATCGGCACAATCTTAAATAACGATTTACCGACAATTAGTGTCGCCGTTACCGATAATAATGCTAGCGAAACAACAAATCCAGGCACATTTACCTTCACCCGAACTGGTGTAACTACAGCCGCTAAAACCGTACTCTTTACGATGAGTGGTACGGCGACTAATGGCTCTGACTACACCATTCCTGGCTCAGCAACGTTTGAGATCGGCAGCAGTACGGCGACGTTAGATTTAACCGCGATCGATGATAATATTTTTGAAACGGCCACCCCAGAAACAGCAATTCTCACCCTAATTGACGATACTGTCTTCAATTTGTTTGGCATTTTGGGCAATAACCGTCCGCCTACCTATCTAGTCGATAGCGTTAACAATGCCGCCACGGTAAATATTACCGATAACGATAGTCGCCCGACAATTAGTATTAATAACACCAGCCTCCTCGAAGGCAGCAGCAGTACTAATGCTACCTTTACTCTCACCCTCAGCAATCCTACCGTCGAAACCGTCACGGTAAATTACAATACCGCCGACGGCACGGCTACGGATGGTAGCGACTATACCGCCACCACAGGCACCGTCACCTTCACGCCAGGGCAAACCAGCCAGAATATTAGCATCCCCATTATCGGCGACTCGATCGGTGAAGTAGATGAAACCTTTACCGTCAATCTAACTAACGCCCAAAATGCCAGCAGGATTACCACTGCTACGGGTACGGGCACGATCGTTAATGATGATGCCCTGGTTACGGTAGCTAGCACGAATAATGGCGCAGAAGGCGGCGCACAGGGACAATTTACTTTTACCCGCGTCGGCGCACTTACAAGCCCCTTAACGGTCAATTACACCCTCTCTGGTACGGCAACTGATGGCTCCGACTATATCATCCCCGCGAGTGTTACCTTCGCCGCTGGCAGCAGTACCGCTACTCTGAATTTCAGCGTCACTGACGATAACATTTTTGAAGGTGCAACCCCCGAAACCGTCATCTTGACGGTGGCATCTGGCAGCAATTACGGAGTGGGAGCGGCAGGTACGGCGACAGTAAATATTACCGACAACGATAGTCGCCCCACGGTGAGTATCGGTAATGGTAATGCGATCGAAGGCAACAGCGGCAGTACTAACGCTGGGTGGACGCTAACCCTAAGCAATCCCACTGTCGAAACCGTGACCGTTAATTATAGTACCGCCAATGGTACCGCGATCGCCGGGAGCGATTACACCGCCACATCTGGCACTGTCACTTTCGCCCCAGGGCAAATCAGTCAGGTAATTAATTTACCAATTACGGGCGATACTGCATTTGAGGATAGCGAAACATTTAATGTCAATCTCACCAATCCAAATAACGCCTCGATTGGCACAGGTACGGGCACAGTCACGATCGGTAATGACGATTTACCGACGATTAGTGTCGTCGCTACCGATACCGATGCAGCGGAAACATTAGCGGGACAGCCTGCTAATCTGGGTGAATTTACCTTCACCCGCACTGGAGCGACAACCAATACACTACTCGCGATCTATAACCTCAGCGGTGTAGCTGTAAATGGTAGTGATTACACTATCCCCCGTGCGGTAGTGTTCGCAGTTGGTAGCAGTACCGCAACAGTGGTACTCACTCCCACCGACGATAATATCTTTGAAGGAATCGCCCCAGAAACTGCTAGTCTGACGATCGTCGATAAAAATGTGACTAATGGAACTCTCTATCCTGGGCTAATTTTCTTCAATGGCACTTACGTCAGTGTTAGTGACTATCTCATCGACACAGTAAACAACACCAGCACGATCGATATCAGCGATAACGACAGCCGCCCGACTGTCAGCATTGGGAATATCTCGCGATCGGAAGGCACTAGCGGCACTACCAATTTCGGCTTTAACGTTACCCTCAGCAATCCTACTGTGGAAACCGTTACAGTGAGCTACAGCACTGCCGATGGTGGTGCCACCGTCTTCGGTTCGACTAACTTCGATCCCGACTATGTTGCCAAATCCGGCACTATTACCTTTACGCCAGGGCAAACCAGCCAGACGATCGATATTGCCGTTAATGGCGATCGCGATTTTGAAGCTGAAGAGGCATTTAGCGTCACGCTCGCCAACGCCCAAAATACTAGCGGCATCGTGATGGCGACAGGCACGGGCACGATCGCTAACGATGATACCTTACCCGAAATTACGATCGTCGCTACCAATCCTAACTCGACAGAAGGTGTCGGCGAGGGCTTATTTACCTTTACCCGCACGGGCGGCAATCCCGATCGTCCCCTGACTGTCTTCTTCGATCTGGGCGGCAATGCTACCACCCGTCAGGGTTATGGCGCGCAATCGGGTTCGATTACCTTCGCTCCTGGCAGCAATACTGCTACTCTAGGCGTTCCCGTTGGCGATAATAACATCTACAATTTCTTCCGCAGTTGCATCGTCACCATTATTCCAAATATTGGCTATGCGATCGGTACTGGTGGTACTGGCACTGGTGGTTCCGGCTCCGGTTCCGGTTCTGGTTCTGGTAGTGGTGGCGGTTCTGGTTCTGGCAGCGGCGGTTCTGGTGGCGGTGGCGGTGGCGGTGGCGGCGGTGGTACTGGTGGCTCTGGCGGCGGTGGCGGCGGTAGTGCAACTGTGACGATCGTCGATAACGATCCGATTCCCACTCTCAGCATCAATGATGTCAGCATCCTCGAAGGCGACAATGGCAATAAAAATCTAACTTTCACTGTTACCCTCAGTAGTGCCAGCGATGATTTCGTCACCGTCGATTATGGCACTGCCGATAATACTGCCACGGAAATTAACGATTATATTGCCAAAACTGGCTCCCTCAGCTTTGCACCCGCAGAGCTAATTGCAGGCACTACTACCTTTACGGCTGGCGAAACCAGCAAAACCATCACGATCGAGATTAATGGCGATACTACTGTCGAGCTAGACGAAATTTTTAACGTCAACCTCTCTAACGCCGTCGGTGCGACAATCTCCAAAGGTACGGGTGTGGGTACGATCCTCAATGACGATACGCTCGCTCCGGCAATAAGCATCAGTAATGTTAGCCGCGCTGAGGGTAATTGCCCTAACAATTTTGGCTTCCAAATTACACTCAATCGCGCCAGCACCAATACAGTCTCGGTGACATATACCACCGCTAACGGTACGGCGATCGCGGGTAGCGACTACACCGCCACCACAGGCATTCTCACCTTCGATCCTGGTGAGACTAGCAAAATTGTCAATATCAACGTGTTGGGCGAAAAAACCTATGAAGCCGATGAAACCTTCAGGCTCGATCTCAGCGATGCTGTAAATGCCTCGATCGCAGTTACTAGCGCGACAGGTACGCTGCTCAATGACGATCTCTTACCTACCCTAGTCGGTACAGAGAATGCAGATCGACTAGTGGGTCTTGCCACCAACGATATCATCTTTGGCGGTGCGGGCAACGACACCATCTTTGGTAATGCGGGTAACGACACCATCTTTGGTGGTGCTGGCGTAGATATACTCTATGGCGGCGCGGGTAACGATGTTTTCGGCTTCAACAACGCCAGTGAAGGCTTTGACAAAATTAATGATTTTGTCGTCGGTGAAGATCGGCTAACTTTCTGTCGCTGCTGTTTGGGTAACGATGCAGTATTTGGCAGCGATCCTGTGGGTATGCTAAATGCAGAGCGGTTTGGCATCGGCTCAGCAGCGACGACAGCCAACCAAAGATTTATCTACAACTCGCAATCGGGAATCTTATTCTTCGATGCCGATGGTATCGGTGGAGCTTCGCAAGTCCGGATCGCCCAATTTGTTGGCAATCCTAGTTTAACCAGCAATAGTTTGACGCTGTTCTAATCTCCATCACATCCCAGCCGAGATAAGTGGCGATCGCTACTTATCTCGATCGAGTAAAGCAACAAATAATCGATCGAACTTAATCTTAGGAATATCACAATGAAAACCTCAAATATTACCAAACTTTTAGGAATTGCTGCTGTGACTGCGGGAACGTTTGCAAGTGCGGCACCTGCATTTGGCGCGACTATCGCCACTTTAAGCGGCTCGTTGGCGAATGAAGATGCGATCGCCAATGTAACTTTCGTCGCGCCTAGTACGCTAGTTAATTTCAAAACCACCAGCTACAGTACTGATAATTTTTCCCCTGTCCTAACTTTATTCGATGGCACCGATGATTATGTCAATGAATATATCGATATTGGCGATTTAAACTTCGATCTCACATTAACATCAGGAATTACTTATCGCGCTGTTATCTCCGCATTTGGTAGATATTTTAACTCTCCAATAAATGTCAACTTCAGCGAGGGATTTAGCGGTTCTGGCTCGTTTGGATTGGATAATAATGGCGCACCTCTAGGCTCAAATTATGCACTGACGATCTCCACCGTTACTACCGCAGTCCCCGAACCTGCTGACTTTATCGGTACTGCGATCGCTGGACTTGCATTAGTTGGTTTAAAACGTAGATCGATCGTGGGTTTACGATCCAAAATGTCGTGATGGAATATGTAACTGATTGCTTTGTCGATCGGATCTGGCAAGAATTAGAAACTAGTGAATTCGAGTTATTTAGGACTCAAGCAATTATTCGAGCGACGGCTGAAGATTATATTCACGAAACCCAACAATGGCTATTATTAAAACTCACACTCGATCGCTTGACAAAGTTTCAAACTACAGCCACGATCGAGTTAAAGTTTCGCTCTTCAATTAATTACTTTCGACAACAACAGCTCGATACTCGATCGGTTGAAAATGCGAAATATCGAACCAAAGTCGGGTTTGTGTCTTTAAACCTATTCCTTAATCACGATTGCCTCGATCTGAGCGATATTTGTCTCGCGATCGACCGCTGTAATCGCCCACCGCAGGGGTTCGCCCCATTCTTGAAGCTTTAACTCGATCGCCGTCGCCAACTCTCTTGGCGCGGCGGTAATGTCCATCTCGATTTCGACAGGTTCGATCGTCATTTAGGGGATAGGGGATAGGGAATAGGGAATAGAGAATGGGGGACGCAAGCGTCCAAAAATTTATTATCCACTATTCCCTAACCCCTATCCCCTATCCCCTAACCCCTATCCCCTATCCCCTATCCCCTATCCCCTATCCCCTAACCCCTATCCCCTATCCCCTAACCCCTATCCCCTATCCCCTACAATATCTACATGTAGGTATTCAATCTAAAAATAATGGCGAGTTTGGAGTCCGTATCGATGTTTGTTCGTAAATGGTTGACTCGGCTGACGATCGTTGTGCTGATGTGGGTAATAGTGGGCATTAACGATGTTACCCTAGCAGTAAGCAGTCAGACCAATTTTAGTCGAATTAATTTGACCGATCGCGACTTTGGCGGACAGGATCTCACTGGTGGCGTATTCGTCTCTTCGGAACTGCGTGGCGTCAATATGAGCGGTGCTAATTTAACCAACGCCATGTTGACGATGGCGGTACTCTTGAAGACAAACTTATCAGGAGCCAATCTCACTGGCGCATTGGCCGATCGAGCCACCTTCGACGAAGCCGATTTGACCAATGCCATTTTAACTGAAGCCACCCTAACTCGATCGCGGTTTTATGGAGCCAAAATTACTGGAGCTGATTTTACCGACGCTCTGATCGATCGAGCGCAAGCTAAACTGCTATGCGATCGTGCTGATGGCATCAACCCCGTGACTGGAGTCTCGACGAGAGATAGTTTGGGATGTCGGTAAGTTAGTGGATAGTGGATAGTGGATAGTGGGCAGATAGTACCGACCACATAATCCTGCCAATCCTTAAATCTTGATGGGTAATTGTAAAGATTTGCCAAAGATCCTCATATCCCCAGACATATCTCTTCACTTGTGGCACCGAGAGTAGCTAAACTACTCTAATAGAAGATATCTAAAAATAGATCCCCATTAATATGAGTGTAGTTAGTCAAGTTATTCTGAGAGCAGACGACGATCTTCGGTACCCCAGTACTGGAGAACTCAAAAGTATTCAATCATTTTTGCAAACTGGCGAACAGCGGATTCGGATCGTCAGCATTTTAGCAGAATCTGAAAAGAAAATTGTCGATCGAGCTAGCAAACAGTTGTGGAAGCTACACCCTGAATATATTGCACCTGGTGGTAATGCTTCTGGACAAAAACAACGCGCTCAGTGCATCAGAGACTACGGTTGGTATCTACGTCTAGTTACATACGGAGTACTCGCTGGCGATAAAGGACCGATCGAGCAAATTGGCTTGATTGGCGTGCGGGATATGTACAACTCGCTAGGCGTTCCCGTTGCAGGGATGGCTGATTCGATCGCCGCTCTCAAGGAAGCAGCTTTGAGCTTCCTGACTCAGGACGATGCCGCAGCCGCAGCTCCCTATTTTGACTACATTATTCAGGAAATGTCCTAGATCGCCATTTACGATTAATGGATCGCCAGCATATCGAAACAACCCTCAGCACTGCTGGGGGTTGTTTTTGATGCAGCCGATCGCTTTGTCTTATAACCCGATCGAAAAGGCGTTTAAAATGATTAGAGTCTCACGGCGATCTAGTCGCCGACTCAATACTTCTGGTTTAAGAATTGCCAACTCCCCGCTGTCTTGTCTTGACGCACATAACCTGGAGGTTCCCTCCAGGTTATGTGCGTCGCTGATGTGCTAACCCGTCTAGAAACCAGAAGAGCGCACATCGATCCTAACTCCCAACTCCCAACCTATGAATCTAATTGAGTTTCTGCTCAAAGCTGCTTGGAAGAGCGTGGTGGCTGCGGCTATTACAGGTTCGATTAGCGGCATGGGTAGTGCTGCGGCGATCGCGCTCATCAATCGATCGATAAGTCAGATTACCCCACAGCATCCCCAAGCACCTCCAGAGCTACTGTGGGGCTTCTTAGGACTGGTAACAGTAGTTTTAGTTACCAACTTGATTTCCCAGTTCTTGCTCGTCCAATTAGCGCAAGATGCCATTTACAAACTGCGCCTGCGGATTAGCGGTTGGATTTTGGCATCGCCCCTGCAACATTTGGAAGAACTAGGCACGAATCGCCTGTTGACAACTCTGACAGAAGATATTCAATCGATTTCTAGTGCTGTCTTTAGCGTCCCCACCCTCTGCGTCAATGCGGCGATCGTGGTAGCATCCTTTGCTTATCTGGGCTGGCTGTCGATTGGGGTACTACTAGGAACATTGACATTTATGGCACTATCGATCGCGCTAGTGCAACTGCTCATCAACCAAGCCGTGCGTTTGTTCACAGAAGCACGAGAAGAAAATGATGCCTTGATGAAGCACTTTCAGGCAATCACCGATGGCATCAAAGAACTCAAACTCCACTCCCAACGCCGCGAAGAGTTCCTCCAAGAAGACTTACAAACCACTGCTGCCAACTTGCGTAATTATCGGATTGGCTCGCAACGGGCGATCTCTTTGTCTGGCGGGATTGGGGAGTTATCATTTTTCATCCTCTTAGGATTATTAGTCTACGGCTTGCCCCACGTTCAGACAGTTTCATCCGAACTGCTATCGGGATACGTGCTGACGATTTCCTATCTGATGCGCCCGATCGGCAACACTTTAGCAATCTTGCCTAACCTCAGTCAAGCAGGTGTCGCTCTGCGAAAAATCGATACCTTGGGGCTATCTCTAGCCAGTCGCGCTGAGATGCAAGCACGCACCACAACTAGCTCCGCTCGATTCAAACAAATTGAGATCCGGCAAGCTACGCATATTTACCAGCTAGCTGGCGAAGAAAAAACTTTTACATTAGGGCCGATCGATCTGACGATCGAACCTGGCGAACTAATCTTTATCGTCGGTGGTAACGGCAGCGGTAAATCTACCTTAGCCAAGCTCATCACGGGTTTATATGCCCCCGACAGTGGCGAAGTCCGCCTAGATGGGACTGTCGTTGACGATCTCCATCGCGAATTATATCGTCAGCTATTTTCGACAGTATTTGCCGACTTCTATCTGTTCGATCGTTTTGTCGGCTTGCAGCTAGACGACGGCGATGCCCAAGCCAAAATGTATCTCGAAAAACTCCAACTCACCCACAAAGTCGCGATCGAAAATGGCAAACTCTCCACCACCGCCCTCTCCCAAGGCCAGCGCAAACGCCTAGCACTACTGACAGCATACCTCGAAGACCGCCCCATCTATTTATTCGATGAATGGGCAGCAGACCAAGATCCCTTCTTTAGAGAAATCTTTTACCAACAACTTCTCCCCGAACTCAAACAACGCGGCAAAGCCATCCTCGTCATCAGCCATGACGATCGCTACTTCCATCTAGCCGATCGATTACTTAAGCTGGATTATGGAAAAATTGTCAGGGAGTGATGTATTCCCGATCTCATACTCACATCTTGCACCAGATCGAAAATCCCTAGTGAAGCGGGGTAAAGGGTAAAGCGATTCGCGTAACTCCTTCGCCTCGATTAAACTTTGGTCGATCGCGTTCCAATACGGTTCGGTTAAGCTTCGATCTACTCTAGTTTTAGTCCGCGTTCGCGTAGCGTCTCGTAGAGAAGGCGGGCTTCGATCGATAGCGGCGGTTTTAACCGCTGACTGAACTGTATTGGAACGCGTTCTTAATTGGCAACTACACAATCGACAAAGTATTTATCTAAAATATAGAAGACTCATCTTGTGGGAGAAAACTTATGAAAGCGGTTGTTTACACCAAATACGGTGCGCCAGATGTGTTGCAAATCATCGAGGTACCCAAACCCACTCCCAAGGATAATGAAGTCCTCATCAAAATACATGCGACCACAGTAACATCGGGCGACTGGCGAGTGCGTAGCCTCAAGATGCCTTTCGGCTTTGGGTTGATGTCGCGGTTGGTATTTGGCATCAGGAAACCGCGACAGCCGATTTTAGGCACAGAACTGGCGGGAGAAGTAGAATCGATCGGCAAAAATGTCAGTAAGTTTAAAGTAGGCGATCGAGTTTTTGCTTTTAGTAGTCTTGGCATGGGTTGTCATGCCGAATATAAGTGTCTGTCCGAAGACGGGATGGTGGTACTCAAGCCGGACAATCTCAGTGATGAGGAAGCCGCCGCCATTTCTTTTGGCGGAACGACAGCATTGGATTTCCTCCGTCGAGGCAATCTTCAGAGTGGGGAAAAAGTACTCATCAATGGTGCCTCTGGCTGTGTTGGGACAGCACTGGTACAGCTTGCCAAACACTTCGGCGCAGATGTGACGGGGGTATGCAGTGGCGCAAATATAGAACTGGTAAAGTCTCTAGGTGCCGATCGCGCGATCGATTACACTAAAGAAGATTTTACTGCCAATGGCCAAACCTACGACATCATCGCCGATTCGGTCGGTACGGCTCCCTTCTCCCGTGTCAAAAATTCGCTCGGATCGGGTGGTCGATTGTTACAAATTTTAGCTGGATTGCCAGACATACTGGGCGCACCATTGGTATCGATGACTGGCAACAAGAAAGCGATCGCCGGGCCAGCCGCCGAGCGAGTGGAGGATTTACAGTTCCTCGCCAAATTAGCCCAAGCGGGGGAATTCAAACCATTTATCGATCGTCGCTATCCATTCGATCTCATCGCAGAAGCTCACCGCTATGTAGATACTGGGCATAAGAAGGGAAATGTAGTCGTCACGTTGGCATTGTAAATCTCCGTTCGCGTAACAGACAGACTACACGATCGTAATTTTGAAGAACGATTTCACGATCGTCGAAATTCGTCATAAATTGAGAATGCCCAGTCGATCGCCCAAATCGATCCGATCGTGATTGAGGATGTAACTAGTAAGTGATATAGATCTCGATCCTATTTCGGGTACGTTATACCTACGAGCGGCTGAAGGTTGCCCGCAATCGCTGTCGATCGCTAAAAACCACACCGAGGGAGCCTCGTTACACTACCGTACTAGTTGTATCGATCGTCACTATTTGGTTAGATCTCGATACTTAATTTTTACTTGAATGCAGATAATTATGCTTCGAGCCGAATCGTTACCCCCTATAATTAAGGTCATCTTAACAACAGATTAAGTCCGCTAACGGTATCGTGAGCAACGGTATCTAACCCGATCGGACGATTACACTAGGTCTCTAGTGATACTTGAGAGCGTTGAGTTGGGCTTAGCACTAGTCGATTCAGCATAGCGGTATCAATCGATACCATCCGCTCGGTCGCGCTAACCCACTCCCGCCTAAATCTATGTCAATTTAAACTATCTAAACGTGAGGAGAACTACCCGAATGTCATCAGCATTTTGGAAATCTGTATTAATTAGCCCTGTAGTGTTAGGCATCTCGTTGCTATTATCCACTGGAGTAATCGCCGCACCCAAAACAGCTACTGGCAATGCTAGTGACTTAATCTTAAATAAAGCCAGTGGTGCTACACCTGTTTCAATTGCCGCCACCGAGCCAGCCGAAAGTCCTGATGAGGTAGTTAGTGAAATCGTCAAACCTACTGACTCATCCTATCAAGCTCTCCAAGGTATCGCTACCAAATATGGTTGCGAGCCTAACCTCAACAACAAACCCGTATCGCAAATTGAATTTGCACGCGGTTTGAATGTTTGTCTGAGCAAAGTCGAACCCATGTTGGCTCAACAGCCTGCTAGTGTCACCCGCGAAGACCTCGAAGTCATCCAGAGATTGACTCAAGAGTATCGCGCTCAACTAGCTGAAATTGACAGTCGCCTAGTCAATACAGACAAAAAAGTCGCTCAACTCCAAGCCAACCAGTTCTCGACCACTACCAAACTTAAAGGTGAAGCAGTCTTTAACGTCGCTAGTGTGATTAGTGGTGGCGACAATAGTAATATTATCTTCGCCGATCGTGTCCGGTTACTATTCCAAAGTAGCTTCACAGGTAAAGATATCCTCTGGACTCGTCTTGCAACTGGTAACCAACCATCCCTCGGTGGTACATTCAGAAGCCCAAGCACTGTCGGCGGTCAAGTCATCGAAACTGGTGGCACCAATAGTGTCAGTGTTGACTGGTTAGCGTATCAGTTCCCCGTTGCTAATACCAATGTCTACGTAGCAGCATTTAACGCTCTGCAAGCTGACTATGCTCCCACCTATGGATCTAACTTTGATGATTTCAGTGGTGCTAGCGGCGCAATCTCGGCCTTTGCAGAATCTAGTCCCATCTACAAAATTGGTGGCGGTAGCGGCGTTGGTACGAATATTCCGATCGCTGAAACTGGTCTGACTTCTGTCTCCCTCGGCTACTTTGCATTTGGTGCCAATAACCCTACAAACACCCCTCCTGTTACAGGCGGTTTATTTGGTACCGATAATTCCCTCTTCGGTCAACTTAACTTCAAACTCAGCCCTCAATTAGAAGGCGGTCTCACCTATATCAATAGCTCCCATAATGGCAGTATCTTCAATGGTACTGGTGTAGTTGTGGGTACTCCTCTAGCTAATAATCTTGCTCTGACTAGCCCAGGCGGTCGCACCACGGCTGATTCCTTCGGTTTGGCATTGGCCTACAAAGCCAGCGATAAACTAGCCTTCAATGGTTTTGCGATGACCACCAATGCGCGCAGGGGCGGTGTTACTGACAATATCTGGAGCTATGGTGCAGGCATATCTTTCCCTGATGTTGATGGCCGAGGCAGCCTCGCTGGTATATTTGTAGGTGCGGAACCTTATGTTGGTGGTGTTGGCAGCACTCCGTTCCACTTTGAAGGTTTCTACAAGTACAAACTCAGCGATAATCTCTCGATTACTCCTGGTTTGATCTATCTCACTTCCCCCGACCAAGTTACCAATAACAGTGCGTTAATCGGTGTAGTGAGAACTACTTTCCTCTTCTAAGGATCTCGCGTAATTAAATAATTAGTCGAGCGAATCGCTCGACTAACCTAGTCTAGCCAGAAGTGAAAGCTCACTTCTGGCTACTTTTTCGACTTTAATCCGCAATCCAAAATCGGATGGCAATGTGCGCTAACTTCTACTCCCTAACAAGTATTTAGGCGGAATCAAACAGCCAAGCTGCGCCGCGCCAACCTTAAAATTATCTGTAAACTTTAAGCCGATAATTCCACTTTTTTTAAGAATTATTTTACCTTCACTTCGCCCAAATAAAAATAGCTCAGCCCATTCACTCAAATTAGGTTCGTGTCCGACTAAAGCTACAGTCGAAATAGTACTAATATCGTGAGATCTGGCTGACCACTCCATCAACCAAGACTCGATTGTCCCCGCTGGTTTCAATCGATCGGATACTTCTAAAGTAGGACTGAGCTGCTTATCGAGCAAGATGTCCGCAGTTTGCCTAGCGCGGACTAGCGGACTAGTAATAATCAGATCGAATCTTAGCTCTAATTCAGCCAATCGATCGGCAACTTGTGCGACTTTTTTGCGTCCTGCTTTAGTAAGCGATCTCAACTCATCACTAGCAATCGCATCGACAGTGAGGGGATCTAAATCTACAGCAATGCCATGACGAATTAAGTATAAGTACATAGTTTTGTTAATGATTTGATACTTGTTAACAATCGATCGGAAAATAACTAACGGGTAACTAATTATTGCTCATTGATAGACAACGGTATCGATGGGGAATTCTAAAAATAGATGATAAATATCTGGATCGAAGCGAAGGTGCAGTGGTTATGACAAGAGCGAATGTAGAAGAATTTGGACGTAAACGGTTGGCTCATTGGGAAGCGGTTTTACCCAAGCGCAAAGCTTGGCTTCAGACGCTAGTATTATTGCCGTTTGGATTGCCTGTTGCGAATTTTTTGGGAGCTAGTTGGCACTTTTCGGCCAATGCGATCGTCGAAGAGCATCAATATCTTATCGGTGTATTTACGATGGCGATTAACTTAGTCATACCGAGTTTGTTTTTTGCCTTTTTATTCCACTGGGGCTGGTTTATCTGGCAGCACAAACCAGTTACCTGGTACCCCAGAGCAGCCGCACTGTGGGCGGGAGTTTATGCAACCTTGACGATCGCGGCATCATTTGGACTAGTGGGATTATTTACTCATAGTTTGGGGGTCTGCGGCAATCCCGCCTGGGGATCGATCGGCCAAACGTTGCTGTGCAATCTCGACGGCTATGGCTTTGAAGCCAAATCTTGGTTTGGCGCGTGGTTTATCATTGCCGCTTATTGCTATCAAGTCCGAGGATCGATCGTCTCCAAATTTCAACGGCTCGGCGAGCGACAAAATCGTTCGTCATCTGATGATTTTAGGGCGAATTCCTTGGTAACACCGCTATTACCAGGGCATATCGACACGATCCCCGATCGAGGGGAAGAGTAAATCTATAAATATTCGCGCCAATGCTAGAATATGACAGTATCGAGCGATCGCGAGCGCGCCGTAAGGCGATCTCTACTAAATAAATTGCTAAATCGAAATAATCACAGTTGTAGCCCAGTGCGCTGGTATCGCCTCTTAGCTAGTACGGCAATCGTCTGGATGGGATGCTGGGGACAAAGCCTCCCCAGTGTCGCCACTCCAGCTAGTGTCGATCGCCAGCGTGTAGTTACACCCGCTCGGCAAACAGTCAATTCGATCGCGCAACAGCCAGCGCCCGAAAATAATACTATCGACATCAGCCCCGAAATTCTCAATAGTAGCCCCGTCCTGCAAAAATGGCTCAAGGGCATTCCCGATGTCGCAGACGACATTAGAAACGACCCCAGCTTTCGGACACGCTTCAAACTCGGCTACTCTCAGTATCCCTCCACAGCACAAACTGGCGGCGTTCATCTGGCTGTAGATGACGTTTTCTTCGGACGCAGCGGACTTTCAGCCAGTGCCAATTATAATTCTGGAGGTAGCCGCAGTGCTTACGGCATAGACGCTCAATACTATCTCTTACCGCTAGGTGGATATATCAATATCACCCCACTAGTCGGATTTCGCCGTCTCCAAACAGATAAATATAACCGCGACGGTTTAAATCTGGGACTCAAACTGATGCTCGTACCCTCGCGCGGGGGCGGTGCCGATATCGCGCTGAGTCAAAGTTGGGTTGGTTTGGGTAGCGATACCGAAACAGGTTTGACAACTTTCTCTGTCGGCTATGCCATTACCAACAATCTCCGGATCTCCACCGATATCCAACAGCAAAATGCTCGGGAAAACTACGATAGCCGCGTCGGTATCGGCGTCGAGTGGATGCCCTAGATTTGATAATGTTAGCCAGCCAGATATCTTCTAAGGGACGTTACTGGGATTTGAATTGAGGCAAATCGGCTTCAAACTTTCAATCTTTCAATATCGCTCTAAACTTAAGGTGAAATCCAGCAAACTCACTTTCCTGGTAGAATGATGGGCGGGAAAATCAAAACACAAAGAAGCCCTAGTATTACTACTAGAGCATCTGAGTTGAGTATTAAGCTTGGCATCGAGCTATTTTTGCGGGGGGCAACCCCCCAACTATCGTGGCCGCGCGAGCGTTTCACCTCCGAGTTCGGGAAGGGATCGGTGTGGTTCCACTCGGCCATAGACACCAAGCAGGTGTACATTGCTGCACACCTTGAAGACTGCATAATCATCAACAGATTCAAATCATAGCGTTAGAGGTCAAGCCCTCGGTCTGTTAGTACTCCTCGACTGCATCCATTACTGGACTTCCATCTAGAGCCTATTAACGGGTGTTCTGCCCGTGACCTTACCTACTTATGTAGTGAGAGTACTCATCTTGAGGTGGGCTTCCCACTTAGATGCTTTCAGCGGTTATCCACTCCGCACATAGCTACCCTGCGTTTACCGTTGGCACGATAACAGGTACACCAGCGGTGCGTTCCTCCCGGTCCTCTCGTACTAAGGAGGAATCCTCTCAATACTCTTGCGCCTGCACCGGATATGGACCGAACTGTCTCACGACGTTCTGAACCCAGCTCACGTACCGCTTTAATGGGCGAACAGCCCAACCCTTGGGACGTACTTCCGCCCCAGGTTGCGACGAGCCGACATCGAGGTGCCAAACCTCCCCGTCGATGTGAACTCTTGGGGGAGATCAGCCTGTTATCCCTAGAGTAACTTTTATCCGTTGAGCGACGGCCCTTCCATTCAGTACCGTCGGATCACTAAGGCCTACTTTCGTACCTGCTCCACTTGTTGGTGTTGCAGTCAAGCTCTCTTCTGCCTTTACACTTAACGATTGATTTCCAACCAATCTAAGAGAACCTTTGCGCGCCTCCGTTACAATTTAGGAGGCGACCGCCCCAGTCAAACTACCCACCTGAAACTGTCCGGTTCCCGGGTAACGGGCAACCGTTAGAATTCTAGCCTCGCCAGAGTGGTATCTCACTGATGACTCCACAATCCCCACAAGGACTGCTTCAACGTCTCCCACCTATCCTGCGCAAGCGAAGCCCGAACACAATGCCAGGCTATAGTAAAGCTTCATAGGGTCTTTCTGTCCAGGTGCAGGCAGTCCGTATCTTCACAGACAATCCTATTTCGCCGAGTCTCTCTCCGAGACAGCTCCCAGATCGTTACGCCTTTCGTGCGGGTCAGAACTTACCTGACAAGGAATTTCGCTACCTTAGGACCGTTATAGTTACGGCCGCCGTTCACCGGGGCTTCAGTCGCCAGCTTCAAAATTGCTTTCTGACCGACTTCCTTAACCTTCCGGCACTGGGCAGGCGTCAGCCCCCATATTTCCTCTTACGAGTTAGCGGAGACCTGTGTTTTTGGTAAACAGTCGCCTGGGACTCTTCACTGCGACCCATATTGCTATGGGCACCCCTTCTCCCGAAGTTACGGGGCTATTTTGCCGAGTTCCTTAGAGAGAGTTATCTCGCGGCCCTTGGTATTCTCAACCATCCCACCTGTGTCGGTTTCCGGTACGGGCGTTAATTGCTTATGGTAGTTAGAGCTTTTCTTGGAAGCGGGATCTCGACCACTAACGAGCCGTAGCTCGCCGGACTCCTGTCTTAGCTCGAGTCGTTTTCACCGACTCTCAACACCTCGAACAGTTGCACCAGAACAACCAATCTCTGGCTGGTGACGACCTTCTCCGTCCCTCTGTACCAACAATTAACGGTACGGTAATATTAAACCGTTGTCCATCGACTACGCCTTTCGGCCTCGCCTTAGGTCCCGACTAACCCTTCGCGGACGAGCCTGCCGAAGGAATCCTGAGGATTTCGGGCTGTGAGATTCTCACTCACATTTGCGCTACTCAAGCCGACATTCTCACTTCCATTTCGTCCACCGCTGCTTGCCGCTACGGCTTCAACCTAACATGGAACGCTCCCCTACCACTTGTATAAATACAAGTCCATAGCTTCGGTGTATTGCTTAGCCCCGTTCATTTTCGGCGCAGGATCGCTTGACCAGTGAGCTATTACGCACTCTTTCAAGGGTGGCTGCTTCTAGGCAAACCTCCTGGTTGTCTGTGCAACCCCACCTCCTTAATCACTTAGCAATAACTTGGGGACCTTAGCTGATGGTCTGGGCTGTTTCCCTCTTGACGATGAAGCTTATCCCCCACCGTCTGACTGGCAATGTGTGCATCTGGTATTCAGAGTTTATCTCGATTTGGTACAGATTTCTCCGCCCGCACCGAAATAGTGCTTTACCCCCAGACTATAATCATTACCGCTATGCCTCAACATATTTCGGGGAGAACCAGCTAGCTCCTAGTTCGATTGGCATTTCACCGCTAACCACAATTCATCCGCTGATTTTTCAACATCAGTCGGTTCGGACCTCCACTTGGTGTTACCCAAGCTTCATCCTGACCATGGTTAGATCACCAGGGTTCGGGTCTATAAATACTGACAATTAACGCCCTATTCAGACTCGCTTTCGCTTTGGCTACAGTTTGTAAACTTTAACCTGCCAGTACCTATAAGTCGCCGGCTCATTCTTCAACAGGCACACGGTCAACCGTTAAATCGGTCTCCCATTGCTTGTAGGCTTACGGTTTCATGTTCTATTTCACTCCCCTTCCGGGGTTCTTTTCACCTTTCCCTCGCGGTACTGGTTCACTATCGGTCATACAGGAGTATTTAGCCTTACGAGATGGTCCTCGCTGATTCAACCGGAATTCCACGTGCTCCGGCCTACTCGGGATTCAGTTAGCTCGCTTCGATTTTTGACTACGGGATTATCACCCTCTGTGATGCACTGTTCGGGTGCTTCGTCTAATCTTGTCGATACACGTTACTGTCCCACAACCCCAGAGTGCATGCACTCTGGTTTAGGCTGTTCCCGTTTCGCTCGCCGCTACTTGGGGAATCGCTTTTGCTTTCTCTTCCTCCAGCTACTAAGATGTTTCAATTCGCTGGGTTAGCTCTTTCTACCCTATAGATTCAGGTAGCAGTATTTAGGGTTGCCCCATTCGGAGATTCTCGGATCTAAGCCTGCTGCCAGCTCCCCGAGACGTTTCGTCGGTAACTACGTCCTTCATCGCCTCTGTATGCCTAGGTATCCACCGTAAGCCCTTTGTAGCTTGACCACTTTGTTGACCAGCCTTCAGTTCGACTAATAAATTAGTCTTACCTAAAACTTAAGTCACAAGTTTCTATGATTTGTTTTGGATTGTCTGTAATGTTTAATTACGACTACCTGACTGTTGATTATTATGCAGTTGTCAAGGTGCGAACTGGACTTGTGAGTCCAGCAGACTACTCTTGATTAGTAGGTGCTGAAATCAGTTCCGATGTTTGCAGATATATTCTAGATAAGCTGGCGTTCTGTCTTGTAACAGATGGAGGTTAGCGGACTCGAACCGCTGACATCCTGCTTGCAAAGCAGGCGCTCTACCAACTGAGCTAAACCCCCTAGTTCATTTAATTAATACCCACACTTAAGGTCTGGTGTTTAATTATCTGCTAGATGATAAGTGGGCTATCCCGGACTTGAACTGGGGACCTCACCCTTATCAGGGGTGCGCTCTAACCAACTGAGCTAATAGCCCAAGAGCTAGCTGAACTAGAATATAAAGTTTGAAAGCCCTCTCGCTAAAAACGCTCGACCTTGGGATGACATCTATCGTACTTAATCCGTTGTGTTTCGGTATCGATAGTGTGAGGTCTCCCTAAAAGGAGGTGATCCAGCCACACCTTCCGGTACGGCTACCTTGTTACGACTTCACCCCAGTCATCAGCCCTACCTTCGGCGTCCTCTTCCTTGCGGTTAGAGTAACGACTTCGGGCGTGACCAACTCCCATGGTGTGACGGGCGGTGTGTACAAGGCCCGGGAACGGATTCACCGCAGTATGCTGACCTGCGATTACTAGCGATTCCGCCTTCATGCAGGCGAGTTGCAGCCTGCAATCTGAACTGAGCCATGGTTTATGAGATTAGCGCACTGTCGCCAGTTGGCTGCTCTTTGTCCATAGCATTGTAGTACGTGTGTAGCCCAGGGCGTAAGGGGCATGCTGACTTGACGTCATCCCCACCTTCCTCCGGTTTGTCACCGGCAGTCTTTCTAGAGTGCCCAACTTAATGATGGCAACTAAAAACGAGGGTTGCGCTCGTTGCGGGACTTAACCCAACATCTCACGACACGAGCTGACGACAGCCATGCACCACCTGTGTTCTGGTTCCCGAAGGCACTTTCTACTTTCGCAGAAATTCCAGACATGTCAAGCCCTGGTAAGGTTCTTCGCGTTGCATCGAATTAAACCACATACTCCACCGCTTGTGCGGGCCCCCGTCAATTCCTTTGAGTTTCACACTTGCGTGCGTACTCCCCAGGCGGGATACTTAACGCGTTAGCTACGGCACTGCCCGGGTCGATACGGGCAACACCTAGTATCCATCGTTTACGGCTAGGACTACAGGGGTATCTAATCCCTTTCGCTCCCCTAGCTTTCGTCCCTCAGTGTCAGTTTAAGTCCAGTAGAGCGCTTTCGCCACCGGTGTTCTTCCCAATCTCTACGCATTTCACCGCTACACTGGGAATTCCCTCTACCCCTACTTTACTCAAGTCTTGTAGTTTCCATGGCCCTTACGAAGTTAAGCTTCGCGCTTTAACCACGGACTTACAAAACCACCTACGGACGCTTTACGCCCAATCATTCCGGATAACGCTTGCATCCTCCGTATTACCGCGGCTGCTGGCACGGAGTTAGCCGATGCTGATTCCTTAGGTACCGTCATTTTGTTCTTCCCTAAGAAAAGAGGTTTACGACCCAAGAGCCTTCCTCCCTCACGCGGTATTGCTCCGTCAGGCTTGCGCCCATTGCGGAAAATTCCCCACTGCTGCCTCCCGTAGGAGTCTGGGCCGTGTCTCAGTCCCAGTGTGGCTGCTCATCCTCTCAGACCAGCTACAGATCGTCGCCATGGTGCGCCTTTACCACACCATCTAGCTAATCTGACGCGAGCTCATCTTCAGGCGATAAATCTTTCAACTTTCGTCACATCGGGTATTAGCAGTCGTTTCCAACTGTTGTCCCCGTCCTGAAGGCAGATTCTCACGCGTTACTCACCCGTCCGCCACTATGTCCGAAGACACCGTTCGACTTGCATGTGTTAGGCATACCGCCAGCGTTCATCCTGAGCCAGGATCAAACTCTCCATAATATTATGTGAGAGCCATCTAAGATCGGCTCGGTTGTAATCTTTTTAAGACTTATTACTCGTCTGGCCTTTCCGTTTCCAGAAAGACCTGTTATAATCGTGTTAACGAAATTAACGAGGTTGAATAGGCTTTCAAACTATATAATTGTCTAGGTTCAGGGTTTCGAGATTGGCTCGCAGAGCGGCTCTCGCCGTTTCCGTGTCGCTGTTCCCCTCGACCGCTTTACTAATATAACCCGACTGCCTATCAATGTCAACACCTTTGGTGGAATTAGCTGCGGTCGTTGCTGTGCAGTGGTTTCGGATGTTTATTGCGCCTGTTTTCTGCAAATTAGTCTAAATATTTTTTGAATTCGCTTCAATTCGATCGACTGTTTGTTCTCTGAAAGTGTTGCTATGTAATCTTTACAAGAGATTTTAAAAAACCGAGAAAATATTTTCTCGGTTTTTAGGTGGGTTCGATCGGGTAGAGAAAACGAATGAGGCTATTCAAATGTTCTGCCGACCTAAGATAAAAGGCAGGAGCTTGCTGATATTGCGGGCATCGTCGATACCGCGATGGTGGGTGCCTGTGAGGTCGATGTTTACTAAATTGAGGGCTTGCGCCATGCCATAGCGTTTATTCAGACCTTGGGCGGTGCTAAATAGTTCTTTGAGGTTGATGTGGTGGCTGGAGACTGGGTAGGGGAGATCGATGCGATGGTGTTTACTGTCTTGCTGGAGTTGTTTGCGGTCGTAGTCCCCCCAGGAGCCAAAGATGGTTTTGTCGAATTGGGATAGCCAGGGTTGCCAGAGTTCGATCGCGTCGGGGAAGGTGGGAGCGGTGTTAACTTGCTGCTGGGTAATGGAAGTGAGTTGCAGACAAAATTCGGTGAGGATGGGATGACGGATGGGTTTGATGAAGGTTTGGAATTCATCGACGATCGCGAGGTTGTCTGTAGATACCATGACTGCACCGATTTCGATGGTTTCCATCTGGTGGCGGGGGATACTCTGAAGGTCGCAGCAGGTGGCTTCGAGATCGACTACTAATATATGTTGGTATTTGTCGAAGTTGAATTCGGTCATGTTATGGAGAGTGCGGTTTAATCAATCGAACGCAAAACGGCTGTAGTTTATGCGTGGTGGGGTATTTCCCGTTTATCTACTAACATTACCCCAGCAGCTAAAGCTTCTCGTTCGTGTTCGGGTTCGCGCCAGGTTTCTTGGAGGGCGGCAGCTTCCCATTGCTGCATGGATTTGAGAGAAAGGAACTGCTGAATATAGACGCTGTGAAGGAGTAGGTTATAGCTTTGGGCGCGAAAAGCGATCGGACAAAAGAAGGCATCGACTGCGGTAAATTCAGATCCAGTGAGGAAAGGGCCGCCAAATCTTTGGCGAAGCCTACCGGAGGTAATCGAGTCCTTGTTGCCAGAGTTCATTGAGGCGATCGAGGTCTTGGTGTAACTCTGGATTAATCTGATGGAGTTGGATGTGGATGCCGCAATTCATACTGCATTGTTGGCGGATGGCGTTGAAGCCAGAGTGCATCTCTGCGACGGCGGATCTCGCCCAAGCGCGGGCAATGGGATGGGTAGGCCAGATGCCGCTGTGTTGCTCGGCGAGATATTCGGTAATGGCGAGGGTGTCCCAGACGATGAGATCGTTGTGGTGCAGACAGGGGACTTTGCCATTGGGGGCGAAGGTGCGGAAGGTTTCCCAGCTTAATTTTTTGGGAAAGGGGATGAGTTGTTCGGTGAAGGCGATCGATTTTTCTTGCATTAGCACCCAAGGACGCAATGACCAAGATGAGTAGTTTTTATTGGTAATATAAAGGGTATACATGGTAGTTTGATGAGGAATATCGATTGCTTATATTGGTTTTCAAATATAATTTGAGTTTTCTGACTTTATCTACAATTTCTAAACCTTGCGCTGATGCTTTGATTGAAAGAGCCATAAGTGGTAAATGCTGGCTCAAAGATTTACTTGGGTTTTGTTGAATTTACCTGCTTTTTGCTATTCGCGAATGTCGAGTAAGGATAGAGTATCACATCGAATTAGATCTCGTAATCTGTAACTATTGCTCCCAATTTTTAGCGCACTTTGGGCAATCTGGAAAGCGATCGCCCAGATGAACGATCGCCGATAGGATTATATCTAAAATCTTAGTATTAGAATGAGTCGATCGACCCACCCCGCCCTTCGTTGGCATTCGCGTTCGCGTTCGCGAAGCGTTCCGAAGGAAAGCGTCTCGAAGAGAAGCCTCTGCCTTAGTAGAGGAGGAGATTTTTCTTCCAGGCTTATCCGGGGAGGGGTTATTTAGTGGGATTCTAGATCTTCGACAAATTTAGGGATGGCGGCGGTGAGGACTTCGTTCCCAATGGCAGTGATGAGAACGTCATCTTCGATTCTTACGCCGATGCCTTTCCAGCAGTCGTCGATTTTGGGTTGTCCTTCGGCGGGTTCGATGTCGGGGGAGATATAGATGCCGGGTTCGACGGTGATGATGTTGCCCGGTTGGAATTGGTACCAGGTTTCGGCACCGTGCATGTAAATCCCTGCATCGTGAACGTCTAAGCCGAGCCAGTGTCCGGTACCGTGCATGTAGAAGTTTTTGTATTTGCCTTCTTCAATTAGGGTATCGACATCGCCAGCGAGAAGTTCGAGTTGAACCAAGCCTTCGGTGATAATTTGGACGGAGGTGTGGTGGAAGTCTTTCCAAGTGGTGCCTGGTTTGACTTGTTCGATACTCGCCATTTGGGCGTCGAGGACTAGTTCGTAGATAATTTTTTGTTCGGTGGTGAATTTGCCGTTAACGGGGAAGGTGCGAGTGACGTCGGAGTTGTAGTAACCGACGGAGCAGCCTGCATCGATGAGCAATAAATCGCCGTCTTGGAGGGTGCTGTTGTTGTCGATATAGTGGAGGATACAGGCGTTGGAGCCAGATGCAACGATCGAGGGGTAGGCTACGCCCATGGCACCGTTTTTGCGGAAGATGTATTCGATTTCGGCTTCGATTTCTGATTCTTTGACGCCTGGTTTGGCGATTTCGCGGGCGCGTGCGTGGGCGAGGGCGGCGATGCGGGCGGCTTCGCGCATTAAGTCTAGCTCGGCGGGACTTTTAACCTGGCGCAGGGGGTGGAGGGTGAGGAAGGGATCTTCGATCGAGACTGGCCCGGTGCCGCGTTTACCATAGGAGCGGAGCAATCTTTGCCAATGGGTAATGACTTTATTATTTAGTTGCTCGTCGCGCCCCATGTGATAGTAGATTTTGTCCCCTTTTTCGAGATATTGGGGGAGTTTTTCGTCGAGTTCGCTAATCAAATATGCTTCGTCTGCGCCGTATTTCTCTTTGGCGGCATCGACACCGACGCGATAGCCAGTCCAGATTTCCTTTTCGCGTTCTTTGGGTTGGACGAAGAGGATAAATTTGTGTTCTTCGTGGTGGGGGGCGATGACGGCAACGGCGTGGGGTTCGTTGAAGCCAGTCAGGTAGTAGAAGTCACTTTCTTGGCGATAGACGTATTCGACATCGTTGTGCATGGTAGCCATGGGCGCGCTCCCAAATATCGCGGTGCCATTGCCAATTTTTGCCATTAACTGTTCCCGACGCTGGCGGTATTCTGCTTGCATGAACTTCTAACCTATGCTGAGTATATTGTTATATTAACAATCCTAGATGATTTAAAGGTTGTCTATTGATAGCGCACGATCGAGTGCGCACGATTGAAATCGTCGCTAGTGATGCAAAGTCCGCCTACGCGGACTAATTCTACTCAATCTACAGAACTATTAATTCGATCGAACGTCATGGCATTTAGATAAAGATGAGAAATCCAAAGATTAGTGCAGCGCGAGCTGCGCGGGCTGAATATCGTCAAAAGCTGAAGAGGTTAGCTGTAGGAGCTAGTATCGCTCGTGATATTTATAGTCAAGCCCTGCGGGAATTAGCGATCGATAAATTCGTCAAGCTGCATCCCAAAGAAAATTGGCCGGAGTGGATGGAGAAACGTGCAGAATACAAAGTGCAATTTGATGAGTCGAATATTTGTAAGGTTTCAATTACCATTAGGGTAGATGGGCCGATGCCAGAAGGACTTTTTTGGAGAGAAACCATTCATGGCAGACTCTTAGCTTGTCTTGATGAAAACGGAGAAACCCGCTTTATTATTTCAGGGGGTGGTCAGCCATTAGAAATAATTACGGTTTTTGAAGCATATGTCGATCCCGAATCGTTAGTAGTTTCGGTAACAATCGATCGCGATCCGTCGGCGATGATTTTGCCACCACCGGAATTTTTTTATGATGGGTGGTAGAGCAAAATTTCAGTACTTTTAAAACTTAGCGGGTAGAAGAAGCCAAATCCATAATTAGCTTGGTAAGTAGGTAAATTCGCGGTGCAATGCGATCGATATCGATGTATTCTGTCGCGCTGTGTGCGCCGCCGCCGACGGGGCCAAGGGCATCGAGGGTGCTGGTGCCAACAATGGCGGCGTAGTTGCCATCGGTGCCGCCGCCACTACATTCGACGCCTAGTTTGAGGCCAATTTGCTGATAGATGGCTACGGCTTTTTTGACTAGGGCATCGGTTTGGGGATTGGGTGGAAATGGCGGACGGCCTGGTGTTGCTTGAATTTCGATTTGCGTACAAGGTAAGAGTTTGTTTTTGGTGATGCGGGTAAAATCGTTTTTGAGCCGATCGAATTCGCGAGCTTCTAATACTCTGACATCTGCTTCGACGTTAGCGGTATCGGGAATAATATTGCGACGATCGCCTGCTTGAAAAATCGTAAAATTAATCGTCGTCTGTTTGCTAGAATCGCCGAGTTTGCTTAGTTGTAAGGTTTGATGTGCGGCTTCTACGAGGGCATTACAACCTTTTTCGGGTTCGGCTCCGGCATGAGCGGCGCGACCTTTGACTTTAATGCCGTAGGTGCCGATGCCTTTGCGCCATGAAGTTATTTTATCCTGTGGCGATCCAAATTCTAAAACTAGAGCAACATCATGTTTTTTGGCAGTGGCTTTAATTAATTCGCGCGAACCTATCGATCCTGTTTCTTCATCTGAGTTGATTAAAAAGGTAATTGTTTTAAAGTCCTTAAATTTCGTTTCTTTGAGAATTTTTAGGGCTTCGACACCCAAAAGAATTCCGCCTTTATCATCCATAACTCCTGGCCCAAAGGCTTTATTATTGACGATTTTAAATGGGCGTTGCGCTACTGTGCCTTGCTTAAAGACGGTATCTGTATGGGCGAGGAGGAGAATTTTACCGCGACCCGTTCCGGCGATCGTGCCAATAATAATATTACCAGCATTGGGTTTGGCGGTGACGGTTTTAATGTCGGCACCGATCGACTTGAGCCGATCGATAACGAGTTTTTCGACTTGCATTAAGCCCTTGGCATCGTTAGTCTGGGAGTCAATATTAACTATTTGTTCTAGATGCTTGAGAAAGCTAGGTTGGGCTTGCTGGGCTTTATCATAGATTAATGAATCGGTTGCCGATCGAGCGAGATCGTGATGTCCTAATACCAGCAAGATCGTCAACACTAAACTAATTAAAATCACATGGATACTATTAATTTTCATTCTTAAATAGCGTATGCAATACGGTTCGGTTAACACAATAGCAAGCCTTTTATTAGTCCGCGTAGCGGCTCGCTCTCTTGGTGCAGTGTGGGCGGGAAACCCGCCCATGGCAGCGAGAGACAGGCGGACTTTGCATCACTAGCGGCGACTTGCGGCTCGCGTTTCTCCTATCGGAGACGCTCCGCGTTGGCGTAGCCTCGCCTCTGGCGAAACGTCGGGTTTCCCGACGGGAATGCGACGTCAAATCACGCGGAGGTTCCCTCCGCATGTGTTTCAGTCAAGACAGCGAGACAAGACACAGTCGCTGGCTAACCTAACCATATTGATAGCGTATGGATTTATCGATCGAACTTGAGTGCGATCTTTACTAGACAATTAGGTGCATAATCTGGTTTTATGCACGATTATTGAGGTTATATTGTTTGTCGAATTAATGTCGATCCCCACGGATGGGATGCGAGCGAGCTGCCAAGAGGCAATTAGATTCGCTGGGATGTACGTACAGCCTCTGGTGCTGACAATCGCTGGAATCCGATCCGATCGAGTCGATTGACGATACGGGTAACTAGGGTAGCATCGACGACGGGTTTGCTGACAAAATCATCGGCACCAGCGGCAAACACGCGATCGCTAGCGATCGCGGCGGTGTGAGCGGTGAGGACGAGGATGGGGAGATTTGCCCATTTGGGATCGGTACGGACTGCACGACAGAGTTCGATGCCATCGTAGGTGGGCATATCTATGTCGAGAATGAGTAAATCGGGTGCGGAAGTCTCTAGTGTCTCCCAAAAGCGGCTGGGTTCGGCGAGTGTAGTAACTGTCATGCCGCGCTGCGATAGTAAGCTGCTGACGCCTTCTAGTAGCATTAAATCGTCATCGACGATCGTGACTTTGGGTTGACTGGTGCGCGCTTGTTGCACGACTCGATCGACTGATTGGAAAATTTGCTGGGCATTGACTGGTTTGACGAGAAATAGTCGCGCGCCCCTACGAGCGACTTCGATGCGTTGCCGCAGCCTATTGGTGCGCTCGGTAGTTAGATCGTCGGCTTCAGAATCCATCGACGTGGGTTGGCTCAACACGATCGTCGGAATATTTGGATAATCGCGATCTAATTGAGACAATGCTGCCAATCCGTCGGCGATATGGGGGAAACAATCTAAATCGAAGACAATCGCGGTAGCGGGCGGTAGCCCTTGGGCGTCTGGAGGTTGTAGCTCGCTGGCTCTGACGATTTCAAATTTACCTGCGGCAGTATGACTCAGTTGGGCGGCTAAATCTGACTCTTGCGAAATGACTAGCAACCAGGGGGAGCGATCGTCAGAAGTGCTTGCAGGTGAGGGTTTGGCTGCTGGCATTTTGCTAGCGATCGAGCGGCGCAAGCGATCGAGGTTGCTTTGCAATTGCGGAATTTGGGCGGGAGTCAGCTCGGTATTAGCATCTAGTGCTAATTCGATTTGTTTGGCGAGTTGAGAACCGCGTGATAATCCAAATGTACCGAGGGCACCTGCAAGTGTATGGGCACAATTCCAAGCATCGCGGCGCAGTTCTGGTTGTAAGCAACCATCGCCGAGTGCGATAATTGCGCGGTCGATCGTGGCTACGCGCGCGCTCATTTGTTCGTGATGTCGGTTCCAAATTTCGGTGAGAAATTCTGGGCATTCTGACTCAGCTTCGGCTTGAAGATCTTCCTCCGCTAGATGTTTGGGAGATAGATCTCCAATGCTATTATCGGTAAGTTCTAATCCCACGATCGAATCTGCGTCGATCGCGGTTGGTTCTCGCTCTAGCAGCGTATCATCAGAGGCGAACGTTAGCTCCTGACGTCCGCCGTTGGTGATAAATTGTCGTTCGGATTGCGGCTCGCTAGACTTGAGTCGATAGCCGATCCCGTAGACGGTTTCGACGAAATCGATCGGTGCGCCTGCGGCTTTGAGTTTGTGCCGGAGTCCTTTAATATGCGTCCGCACTGCTTCTTCACTGGGAGCATCTTCATAAGTCCACAAGTGTTCTAAAATCGCGCCACAACTGAATAGCCGCCGATTGTACCGCAGAAATAGTTCGAGTAGTGCGTATTCTTTAGGCGTTAGGCTCAGTAGTCGCTCTTGATAAGTAACTTCGTAATTGCGGGGATTGAGACTCAGATCTTCCCATTTCAAAACTGGTTGTGCGCGATCGTTCCCTCGACGCAATAGCGCGCGAATCCGCGCCGATAATTCTTCTGGATCGCAAGGTTTGACTACATAATCATCAGCACCCGCATCTAAACCAATGGCACGAGCGTGTTTGCTATCCCTACTCGTCAATAACAAAATCGGCATCAGATAACCGCGCGATCGAACGTGGCGACACAGACTAATCCCATCGAGATTGGGCAAGATCGCATCTAACAATAACAAGTCGTAATCAAATGCTTCGATAAATTCCAAGCCCGATCGACCATCATGGGCGACTTCAACAGCATAGTTTCGATCGGACAATGTGACTCTAAGTGCTTCAGCCACGAGGAGATCGTCTTCAACTACCAAAATCTTCATGATTTTTGCCCGTTTTAGTAACCACCTAAATTATGCTAGAGTTTCCATCCCAAGGTTGTGGCAATTTGTTGAGCTAGTTCCAGCGGACTAAATGGCTTGGCGATCGTCGATCGAATTCCCAGCTCTGTGTAGTTGCGGCGATCGGTTGTTTGCACTTTAGCAGTCAGCAGAATTACCGGAATCGATCGAGTGGCGGGATTTGCCTGGAGTTTGCTAAAAGTATCTAGTCCATCCATATCTGGCATCATCACATCTAATAAGATCGCATCTGGCTGTTCGCGTTCGGCAGCAGCTAATCCTTCCAATCCCGAACCTGCAAGCGTTACTTGCCAACCAGCTACAGTTTCTAGGCAAATTTGAGCAACTTCCTGGATCGATGGTTCGTTGTCAACTACTAAGATCCGTTTACTACTCACGATACTACCTCTACTGAAATACGCTATAACTCGTTACCCAATTGCCAACGAGGATGACCAGTAGACTCTATCTACTACATTTATGGTCGCATATTTACGAGCTGTCAACCCTAAATAGATTCTTTAATTAGGTAGAGGGTAGAGGGTAGAGAGTAGAGGGTAGAGGTTAGAGATTGCGGGTTGTGGATTGCGGATTGCGGATTGCGGATTGTTTTCCAGTCTCCCAGTCTCCCAGTCTCCCAGTCTCCCAGTCTCCCAGTTCTCCCAGTCTCCCCGTCCCCCCGTCCCCCAGTCTCCCTTCTACCCTCTAAATCCTTAGCGACGAGGTACTAGATTGAGATAATCGAGACTAGAAGCGGTGAGCGATTGAGGTGGATTGCCCAGGAAACCGAGGCTTTGTGCCATATCTGCAAATAGAGATGGATCGCCTGCTTTGGGCTTTTGCGGTGCGGGGGTAGCACTGCGTTTGGTAACCGAGTAACTGATTTTGGGGAAGCCGAATTTGCCACGATAGTATTCGTTGTAACGAGGCGATTGAATATTGAAAGGTAATTCGCTCGCGCCAGAGGGTAATACCCGCCGACGTTGGAAGGGAACGATATTATCGCCAAAGTTTTCTAGATACTCATCGCTGTTGAGGAGAGCGTTAACAAAGCCAGCACGTCCTTTAGTCGCGATCACGATCGACCAAGCGATTTTTTCAGCATCGTTGTAAACATCGCGTCCTAACACCTTCTGAACGCAATGTGTCACGAACCGATAGTTGCTATTGAGATTGTAAAAACTGTTGGTGAAGGTATTAGATAAGCACAAGCCGCGAATAAAATCGCGAACGGTAATTTGGCCGTTGCGCAGTTGCGATTCTAAGAATTTTTCGCGATCGGATGCAAAGGCATGAAAGAAGATCTGGCGATAAGCAGCTTCGATGAGATTGTCTAGCTGACTGGCAGAGAGCAAGTTATCGGTGGAGAAGACGCGGGGCTGTTCGTCTCCAGGTACTTCATAACCTTGAATCCGGGAATTTTGAGTAGAAGGAGCGTATTCTAATAAGGGAATAGGCATATGCTAAAGCTGCTTGTTCTTACGAAACTTTACAATTTTTCTCATCATAATGCTCATGTGTACCTCATTTCTGGTGGATGATGGAAAAAATTACATTCCTTAATTTTCACTAGAATATAAATGTTGGTTGGGTGACGGCATCGAGTCTACTTGCTACAATCCGATCGCATCATGCGGAAATATTGTCATCATTTAGGAAGCATCGATCGTGATAATTATCGTCTTGGGAGTCGCTGGTTCTGGTAAAAGCACGATCGCCAAAGCTTTAGCCGACGCCAATCACTGCCAATATATCGATGCTGACGATTTTCACTCTGATGCCAATAAGGCCAAAATATCTGAAGGTAAACCCCTCACCGATGAAGATCGCCGTCCCTGGCTAGAAACCCTGCACGCACTCATCCGCCACTGGCTAGATACCAACCAAACTACCGTGCTCGCCTGCTCTGCGCTCAAGTATCGTTACCGACTTGCTCTAAGCGACAACGATCCGGCAGTAAAATTTGTCTATCTCAAAGGCAGTTACGCTCTTATTGCCAAGCGATTGCGAGAGCGACAAGCACATTTTGCCAAGGTGGATCTGCTCAAAAGCCAATTTGAGACATTGGAAGAACCAACGCCAGATGAGGCAATTCAGATCGATATCGATATCGAAACAGATGTAGACTCGATCGTTCGGGATATTAATGCTGCGATCTAAGTTTTGAATTTCGATCGGGATTGATGCTGTTGGGTTTCGCTCTGCTCTACCCAGCCTACAACTCGATCGTACATATCTTGGCTAACAGACAGTCGATCGAGCCAACTGTTAAAGTATTGAAGTCCATGCTGTGAAACCTTTTGATATGAAGGTCGAGCGTGCTTCCTGTAAATATATTTCATAAAATCTTTTTTGTTTTGGATTTTGTCAGCCACCAACATTTTATGAACTTTATCGATCGAGCCAATCTCGATCGATTCTGGATTTCTAATTTTATTTTTAATAGTATAACTATTCGCAATCCGTCTATATTCCATCCCTAAAACGATCGCGCGTGGAGAAATAAGCGCAAGATCGTCAGAAGTATCTGCCAGCAATTGAGATAGTAATTTGTCGTTTTGAAAAAGGGGATGCAGACAAAAAGCTTCGATTAAGTCTCGATCGTTGCCATAGATCGATCTAACGATAAAAGCACCTTCTCGGATATGATTCATGTAGCTGACACCGCTACGTCTAGCTACTTTGTCTTGATATTTGCGCTGAATGATTTGATAAAAAGGTCGAGCCTCGATCGAATCTAGAAAATCATCTTCCATCAAAAATGTAGGGTGGGCACTGCCCACAGACTAGGTTCAGCCAAAGCAATGAGAGTTATATTTTTCAATCGCACTCTCTAAGTAAATCTATTTAACTTACAGCCTATAACATCACGACTGTAGATTAAATATCGCAAAAATTCATTGAATTAGATCGATATTATGTTGGTGGGCACTGCCCACCCTACTCATCTGAATCCGGCACTATGCTACTCGATCGATTCGTGAATTCACACCTGCAAATTCTGCATAAACACGGTCGAATGCGCGTGAAAACTCTTGGGGGGAGATTTGGGTATCTTCTAACCGCTCTAGTCTGCGGTTGAGGTGCCGAAACTGGCGATCGTATTCGTTAGGTTCGTTTGATTGTGTCATCGTAATTTATTTCTACAAGAATTTCTGGAACGCTAAGGTCACATTATGTCCGCCAAAACCAAAGGAATTGGATAAGACGACATCGACTTTGGCGGCGCGGCTGACGTGGGGGACATAATCAAGATCGCAACCTTCTTCGGGATTCTCTAGATTGATCGTGGGGGGAATAATGCCATGGTAGATGGCGAGGGCGGATGCAACGCCTTCGATGCCGCCTGCGCCGCCGAGGAGGTGTCCGGTCATCGATTTGGTAGAACTGACGGCAATCTTGTAGGCGTGGTCGCCGAGAGCCTTTTTGATGGCTGCGGTTTCGGTGGGGTCGTTGATGGGGGTGCTGGTGCCGTGGGCGTTGATGTAGCTGACGGCTTCGGGTGGTAGTCCGGCATCTTTGAGGCAGAGGGACATGGCGCGAGCGGCATCGATACCGCCAGGGGTTTGTCCGGTCATGTGATAGGCGTCGCAGGTCATGGCGTAGCCGACGATTTCGGCGTAGATTTTCGCGCCGCGATTTTGGGCGTGTTCGAGTTCTTCAATGACGAGGATGCCCGCGCCTTCGCCCATGACGAAGCCGTCGCGTCCGGTATCGAAGGGGCGACAAGCGTGGAGGGGGTCGTCGTTGCGGGTGGAGACGGCTTTGCACGCGGCAAATCCGGCAATGCCGAGAGGGGTGATCGCGGCTTCTGTACCGCCGCAAATCATCGCTGTGGCGTAGTCGCCCTGGATTAGT
Organism: Chamaesiphon minutus PCC 6605; assembly: GCF_000317145.1. Classification (GTDB taxonomy): domain Bacteria; phylum Cyanobacteriota; class Cyanobacteriia; order Cyanobacteriales; family Chamaesiphonaceae; genus Chamaesiphon; species Chamaesiphon minutus. Next base: position 908,367 of record NC_019697.1, read on the forward strand.
CTAAAAGCTTCGCCGATCGCGTTTGCGCCTGCGGCACAGGCTGTTACGGTACAGCAGTTGGGGCCTTTGGCTCCGAGTTCGATCGCCACGAGTCCAGCGGCCATATTGGCGATCATCATCGGAATCATGAAAGGGCTACAACGGCTGGGGCCTTTAGTGAGATAGATTTCTTGTTGTTCTTCGAGAATTTTGAGGCCACCGATACCCGTACCGATGGTAACACCGATCCGCTCGGCATTTGTAGCATCGATCGTCAGTCCAGAATCGACGATGGCTTGTTTGGTGGCGCAGACGGCTAGCTGGGCAAACCTGTCCATCCGTTTGGCTGCTTTCTTGTCTAGATACAGTAAGGGGTCGAAATTTTTGAGTTCTCCGGCAATCCGACAGTCGTGTTTGGATGCGTCAAAATGGGTAATCGCACCAATCCCATTTCGTCCACTCACTAAGCCTTCCCAATATTCAGCCAGGGTGTTTCCAATGGGCGTAATCGCGCCTAAACCAGTAATAACAACACGTTTGCGGGATTGTGGATTGGAATTTGCCATGGTGGATATAGAGATGAGATGTGAGAGGGTGGAGGTGCTGGGGTGCCGTGGTGCTACATGCGGAGGGAAAGCTCCGCATCGCTACACCGCATAATTCATCTTCCGCGCAGCGGTACTAGCCGTGTTTGGCGTTGATGTAGTCAACTACTGATTGAACGGTTTGGAGTTTTTCGGCTTCCTCGTCGGGGATTTCGACATCAAATTCTTCTTCTAATGCCATGACGAGTTCGACTACATCTAGGGAGTCGGCTCCTAAGTCGTCGGTAAAGTTGGCTTCTGGCGTAATTTTGGTAGCGTCTACTTCCAATTTATCTGCAATTACGGCTTGCACTTTCGCCAATACATCTGCGCTCATATGTGTTCCTTTTTACTTTTATAACGATAATCCAGCTCTGGCAACCGTTGGCGATTGGCGCAGTCTTTGGTTCTTGTAGCGTCCGGCTAGAAGAAGTGAAGGCAGGCCAATCGCCATCTAGGGTAGGTCAATAGCACTCTACATCTTAATATGAAATTGCGCCAAATAAGGGGTTAGGCTTTAGGCTTTAGGGATTAGGGATTAGGGGAGAGGCTGTACTAAGCGAAGCGGTGAACGATTCTCCGCAGGAGCATCTGAGCCGACATAAATGTCTTCTAATGGATAAAAGAAACTTTCGTTGGGGCTGTTGGGTTTCGCCTTGCTCTGCTTGGTGCGCTTTTCCCGTCGGGAAACCCGACGTTGGCGTAGCCTCTGGGAACGAGAAACGCGCATCCGCTAACCAACCTACAGATCTATCAATTATCAATTATCAATTAACACCTACTTTTGGAATGGCGATCGCTTTGATGACTTCGTTGAAGTCAGATTCGTTGGCGAGGGGGATGAGTTGCTGGAGATATGGTTGATAGCGAAATAGTTCGTAATCTCGATCGAGTAAATATTGAGCGGTGGCGAGATCGATGCCTGTGGATGTATAACTATTATAAATAATTGTAGGTGCGAAATTGGCTAATGTTCGTTCGCATCCTTGTAAAATAGCTAAATTGCTGCCTGCTGTAGAAATTTTAATTATTTCTAATCGATCGATACCGTTGCGATCGACAAATGTATCGAGGGTCATGCAGTCTATTTCTTCGATTTCGGTACCTGGCGCAAGTATTTCATTAGCAGATATTATATAGTTTAATTCACAATTTGGTTGTAAAATTAGTCGGGCATTAGCATCTCGATCGCTAATGGCATTTCTAAAGATTCGGACGTTTTCGATTTGGTTGTGCTGACAAGTTTCGTGCAGACATTCTACTGCAATACTAAATGGTTCGATCGCGTAGACCCGGCCATTGACGCCAACTCTACTGGCGGCACTGAAGGTATAAATACCAATATTTGCACCGATATCGATCGCGTTCATTCCTGGTTGGAGATATTGGTGCCAAAACTCGATTTCTCGCTCGAACCAATTACCTTCTGCGAGTAAACATCTAGTGGTCGTATTTTGTAAACTAGCGGCTACTGCGAGGGAAATTTTGCAATCGTCGGAGCTAACATCGCTACTATTTGCTGGAGGAGAGGCTGTGTCAATGAAGGGAATATACGTCCACGGACTATCGATCGCAAGTTGCGTCCATTGCCATGGTAGTTTTGCCAATCTTTGGCTGGCATAATCTCTACCAATTTGTTGCCAATGTTGGGCAATTTCTGGTTGTTCTAAATCTAGATAAGCAAGATATAATGATTGTACGATAGTGGGATCGTCTAAAGCAATTTCGGCTGCTTGGTGAAGATAAACTAATCCTTCTAATTCTTGATTGCCAATGCTATAAATACCCAAGCGCAGGTTGGCTAAAATCAGCTCTGGCATCAGTTTATTTGTCAGATGTAACAGTCGCAAACCTGTATGATTATCCAAGCTAATTTGAGTGCGACACAGCACCTCTGTCAGCATGAGCATGGCTTGGGTATAGCCATTATCATTATTGAGGATGCGTTGGAGTTGTTCGTTTTTACCGTTGGTAATGTGCGCGCGCGTGAGTTGGGGAATGTAGACGATTCCTGGGGCGATTTTTGCTTCGGTGTAGGTGGGTTGCAGGTTATTGATAAAGGCACTAAAGGCAATTTGAGCCGCCTCGGTATAATTGCCCAACATGCAATTGAGTAAGGCAAGATGTGCGGCGCAGAGTGGATGTTGGTTTAACTCTGCGCCTGCTTGCACTGCATCAAAAGCGATTTCAGCATACAAACCGTGCGCGAGTGAGTTGTCGCAGCTTTCGGCAGCTACCAAGGCGGCGACAGCAAGATTGTTCCAATCTAAGGCGGTTTCGGGTTGTTCCCACTGGCAATTATCTAAACTTTGGTTGAGTACTTGGGAGACGGTTTCTGAAATCTCTACCTGGTTTTGTTTGACGTAGTTTAGATAAGATATTTTGGGATCGAAATCTATCATGGGGGGTAGGCTTTAGGCTTTAGGTTTTAGGCTTTAGGTTTTAGGGAATAGGGGTTAGTTATTAATTTAGATCTGGGGATTTGAGTCGATCGATTCGAGTGCAACAATCGGCTACGGGGGTGCGATCGAGCATGGCGGTTACTAGTGCTTGATAGGCTTCCCAGTTGGTTTGAATTAGGTTTTTGGCTTGGAGTGTGGCTAAGTTTTCTTGTTTGACTATTTCCTGTTGTTGTTTGCCAGCGACGAATAATACCCCTCGCAATTTTTGACGATCTTCACCACCGCCTTGCGATCGATCGTAGACTAATTTTTCGGCAGCAATGCCTGCCATCCAGACAGTACAGTAATGCTGGAGCAATTGTGCTGAAATATTTGCCTGTGGGGGTGCAAACATTACGCCACCCTGTGCCGATTGCCCTTGGCGGAAGGATTCCCAGGCACTGAGTGTATATCCAGTAATGGGAATACCGAGTAAATAAGCAACTAAAAAGTGTCCGGCTTCGTGATGAACGATCCGCTGGCGATATTCAGCTTTGGTACCCGCGATCGCATCTAAAACTAATGTCGCAACGGTACTTTTGAGAAAAAAATTATCTACTGTCGCGCCGACAATAATTGCTGCCACGATCGCGATCGGTAGTGTTGAAGGGATATTAATTAAGGGTGCGACTAAACTAGATATAGTCATCCCAAATATACAGATTGCGACTAAATTTAGAGAGATTTGCTGGGTTGGATTATCTGAATTCATTTATAAGCTTGAGTGAATAGTGAATAGTGAACAGTAGGTAGTCGCCATAAGTAAGTTTTGAGGCTATTTCGAGCGGTTATTCAGTACTGTCCGATCTCGCACAATCCGAGAGGCTCCCTCTCGGCGGCGAACCGCTGGTACAAGATTTTAAACCATTCACTATCCACTATCCACTATCCACTATTCACTATTTTCGCCATCTCTGACTGGGTAGATTGCCGCTAGCGCGTAGGTAACGCTCGATATCGATCCCTAAGACAGAGTTTACCGTACCCGTGCGTAAGTCTACTGTGGCGCGTCCGTTGATGCCGACTAAGTTACCGCGCCAGTCGAGGATTGGCCCTCCACTCATTCCTGGTAAGGCACTGACTGTGTACACTAAAGAGTAGCCATCTTGGGGACGTGCGATGCGTCCAGAGAGATTGCCGACCAAAAATTGATAGGATTTTTGGGAAAGTTGGGGACTAGGATCGGCCCAGCCAGAGACATAGAGGGTGTCACCTTCACTCAATCGCGCTGAATTACCGATCGAGGCAATTGCATAACGCTCGGGACTTCGGAATTCTAAAGTAGCTAAATCTAGATTGCCAACTCTGGCGATCGTTTGAGCCGGAACTCGATATTTGCGACCATCGACAGTCCCAATTGTAAACGATTTGCCAGCAGCGGTACTCACTACATGCCAGTTGCTCAAAACTAAATATCGATCTCCACGTCGATCGATTATCGTCCCAGAGCCACTATTGGCACCATCGATCCTCACGGTAATCGGTTTGGCAATATCACTGACCTTAGGCATCAGTATTTGCCGCAGGATGTGAGTGATGATGACTCCCGCCGCGACAATCGGGATCGTGTTTACCACCCAGGTAGTCAGATGATTTCGACGCAATCCCATGAGTTAGTTTAGTCGCTGGCTCATCTTTGGACGAACCGCCAAGAATTGATAATTACCTCTCCCCGTCCTTGGGATCGTCTACCGATTCAGAAGGACATTGGAGAATCGCTATTTCTCTCCTAATAATCGATCGACATTAATATAAGCATCTCCATTGCGGTATCGAATTAGTTGTTCGCCGCTGAGTTGAACGATCTGTCCGGAGGCGCGTGCGCGCAGATCGAGAATTTGTTGGAGCACTCGTGCTGAGTCGGTACCTTTGTGGAGGGTGACTAGTACGCTGCGCTTGGGGCAAGTGTTACCGCTAACGCCTGCATCGACGCAGAGGACGGGATAGCTGTTGACATTCCCGGTGCGAATATATTTTAGGTTACCAGTGCGATTGAAGCGATCGAGTCGATTGGAGACTTCCTGACAGCGGTTGGTGATGTCATTATATCGCCCAGTAAAGGACTTGACCCAATGGATCATCGGGATATTTCCCCGCACAGTTTTAACAACAGTCGTCGGTGCCCCAGCCATCAATTCGCACTGAAATTTTCGGCTGGTTTGAGCTTGAGCGGGCGCAAACCATTGAGATCCAATTGCGAGCGTCGCACTTAAGAGCAAAGTACTAAAAAATTTATGGCTCGATGGAAGTATTCTAAACATGATAAATTGATGCGATCGTTGGTAAGCTTCGACTTTGCTAACTGTAGGCAATTATGATGAATGAGAATCGATCGACAAAAATAAGCAGTAGTTAAATTACTTATTATAAACAGAGTTACCATCTACGCTCGTTAACTCTCCACCGCATTTATACTGAATCTAGTAGTTGAAGATCGGCTAAATGTCTGAGCCGAAATGCGATCGCGATCGCTGCAATTTTCATTCATATATGCTTATGATACTTAGACATCGGCACGCTCGAAGCAAATAGCGAGTTACTGCTAAGATCGTCATCCGATCGATCTGCGATCTTCTAGACTGCGCTTAGCCCCAGCCCTTTTACCCATGCTATTTGATATACCTTACTTAACTAAGCACCGCTTTATGTTAGGCACGATCCTTCGCTCGCATTATAAAATAGTTAAGGTTCTAGGCATCGGCCAGTCTGGAACTACTTATTTAGCAACAGATATAGACTTAGTAGAATCGCCGCTATATGTAGTTAAAAAAATTGAATTTATCGACAATGGTGGGATGTTGCCAACGATCGCCGAGAAACTATTTGAAAGGCAAGGATCGATCGCCCACAACATCGGGCAGCATCCACAAGAGCCGTCTTTAGTGGCTAGATTTGAAGAAGGCGGTAATAGATATTTAATTCGCGAATATATCGAGGGCGAACGGCTCGATCGAGAACTGACTCCCGGCTCGACATGGAGTCAGACTCAAGTTTTTGATTTTTTGATGGATTTGGTTGAAGTTTTGTGTTTGCTGCATAGTTTTAAATATATCCATCGCGATATCAATCCGCATAATATTATTAGACGTCAAGACAATAGCGGATTTAGTTTAATTGGCTTTAGTTCTGTTAAAGATTTAGGGAATACCTGGCCGAATCTGCCGAGTGAAGATACTCGTAATCTTAACGATCCGAGTTACGTCTCTTACGAGCAAGAGCAAAATATGCCGCAATTAAATAGCGATCTGTATGCAGTTGGTGCGATCGCTATTCAAGCTCTAACTGGTAAGTTTCCGCTCGAAAAAGATGCCTATACATATGAACTTAAGTGGCGAGATCGAGTCAATATCGATGGTAAGTTAGTCGAAATCATCAATAGAATGGTGCGCCCCGATTATCGCAATCGTTACTCATCACCACTAGAAGCATTAGAAGCTCTCAAGGCTTTTGCGCTGAGTCAAATCCCGCCAAGTCGATCGCATCAACTCAAAACACCTGTTATATTTGGTAGTGCTGTTTGCGCGCTGTTAGTCGGGTTCGGGGTAGTGAAATTATTATCTGCTTCAGCCAATAAAACTCCGGTACTTACACCACCAGCGAGCATCGCTAGTAGTCCAATTGCGACCCAACTCGATGGCATTACCTGGAAAAGCTATATCGATAAAGCAGCGAATATTCAAATTAAATATCCAGCAAATTGGCAGCAGAAAGATATTAAGAATATTGTCACTGGCGAGCAGGTGATGTTTGTAAGTCCCCAAGACAATAATGCAGGCAATAAGTTTCGCGAAAATATATCGATTAGGGTCGAAAATCTGACGAATCCGCAGACTACGCTAGCCAACTATACTCAATCGACGATCGCCGAAATCAAGCGATATTATCAAGATGCTAAAATTGTCGAATCGAGTCCGATTCTTTTAGCCAAAAGATCGGCTAATTTGGTCGTATTTACAGGGAGAGATGAAAATTCCCAATTAGTGAAAAATCTTGAAGTTTTGACGATCGACCGAGGTAAGGCTTATATCTTAACATATAAAGCTCGACCCGATCGGTATTACCAATATCTGGGAACAGTTATGAATGCGCTCGATTCGTTCGAGCTAGAATAATTTTTAGTATTGCTAGATTTAAGTATAAAAAGCTAGAGAGGATGGTAGGGAGCGGATCTCTTCGCTCCCCGTCAAAATAGTAATTAGATTTACACCGTACACTACTATTTATCAAATCTAAATTAGATTTATCCTTTAAAAGTTTGACCGTTAAAAGTAGTCTGACTGGTTAAAATTTTGCTTTGTTTCAATCGCCAACCTTGGGGAGTTTTTAGCCAAGAATCGCGAGATGTTTGGTTGATGACGATCTTGTTAAAGCCAGCAATCGTGCCTTCGGTCTTTTGTTCTATTGCCACATCGATGCCACTCGCATTAGTATCGATAGTTTTGATAGTGGCTTTATTAGATGTTAATTTAATATTGAATCGTGTAAAAAGATTATTATAATGCTCGCGAAATTCTGATAAAGTTTGTTTCTCCCCTTTAGGGCTAATGCTCACGTAATCGGGAGTAAAAAGTGCAGTGGCACCTTGAATATCTTTCCGGACAAAGGCGGCATTGATGCGATCGTAACTTGTTTGGATCGTCGGTTGAATTTTGGCCTTATTATCTGCCTGTGCGGGTGCAATTGCCACGATCGCGATCGAGAGCGAAATAGCTGAAACCAGCGAATTTCTGGCGGTAGATGAGATCATTTGTCATATTAATTAACTGCATTGCCCGGACTGACGTTATTGGCACCCTAAAGGTTCCAGCGATCGCTTGCTGTCTGCGTCAGCAATCTGTTCGAGAGTTAAAATTATGGCAGCTTTGGGTAATAAGTGGCGGTAAATTAATATGTTGTTGAATCTACTCGCTTCGATAGTCGAGATTTAATACCCCCTCTGCCTTAATTTAATAACTCTACTAACTCACAAAATCCGGCAACTTCGGGCAACTTGGTGATATACAGCGGCAGATGTGGCAATCGATCGGTGTAATGTTGGATATTGGCAACACCGACAGAGAGCGGAAATAATGCTCGATCGAACATCGTCGCATCATTAGGACTATCGCCAACGGTAATTATTTGGGTAGGTGCGATGTCGGGAAAATAGAGTTTGAGTACTCGTACAATTGCCACTCCTTTATCTTGCTGTGGCGGCTTGATATGACACTGAACGGTACTGAAGGTAAAACTATAGCCCCACCGTTGGCACTGAGTCGCAATCGCGCCTAATTCTGCGTCTGTCAACCCCGCTACGTCAAATGTCCAATCGGTGATGCGAAACTGATTGTCGCTCGATTCTTCGATTTGGGGATAGCGTGATTGCAATTCCCAAAACCGCTCTGCCAAAAGGGAGCGATGCTCCTCGATACTTTCGAGTCGCGTCAGAAAATCGAAACCACTGCAATTTGACTGGAAATATACCCCACCATTTTCGGCGATCGATCCAGCTACGGGCAGATAATTATTGACAGCACTCACCCACCCCGCAGATCTACCTGTAACCAATAGTAACTTGATGCCTTTGGCATTAAGGATATCGATCGCCTGTAGAAGCTCGGTGGTAAATTTACCCTCACGAGTCAGGGTACCATCAACATCGGTCGCAATCAGCCGAATATCTGTCAGTCGCTCTATTAGGGGTAAGACCATTTTGGATTTTGGATTATGGATTAGGAAACCTTGCTGTGGTTGAAGTTTGCTAATTTATCGATCGCCGTTGTTGCAATTGGCATCACATCTGGATCGGGCGATCGATCGCGATCGACAGCACGATCTCAGGGTACCCATAAAGGGCACTCCACGCAATCGTGATGTAATTATATCGATTAGATACTAGTTATCGGTGCGATCGGAGATCTTCGGGTACCCACAAGGGGTACCCCTACGGGTTATCGGTGCGATCGGAGATCTTCGGGTACCCACAAGGGGTACCCCTACGGGTTATCGGTGCGATCGGAGATCTTCGGGTACCCACAAGGGGCACCCCTACGGGTTATCGGTGCAAGCGATAAACGTTCGATTATTCACTATCAACTCTCAACTAGTATAATATTGCCACTGATGCTGATGATATTCAGCAACTTGGGGCTTGAGATTGAATTTGAGATCCCGTCCGGGTAAAACCTCGACTTGAAGAAATGAGTAAGCGTGACGTTTTTGCGTGCCGCGTCCGGTTTTGCCGATAAACTGATGCGATACGGCGACATCCTGCAACTTGCCATCGATCCGTTCTTGGAGGACATTCCCTTCCTGACGTTGGCGGCGCAGACTAAAACCACTCCCACCACAGACAACCCACTTTATCCCTCGGTCGGCATGTCCGGTGTCTAGGGTTTCGATATATTCAAAGCAATGGGCATGACCAGATAGGACTAGATCTACGAGGGGACGGTTATCTACGAGTGGCTTGAGTGCTAGCGCGACGCGATCGAATACACCACGTAAATAATGGCGCACGGCTAGGGTTTGACCTTGGTGCCATTTGGTTGCTTCGGTAACATAGGGTGGATGGTGAAAATAAATCATCCTGCCGCGCACGGTTTTGTCTTGCCAAGATTCGATCAGTCCGCGTTCGAGCCACTCTAGTTGCTCGTAATCTATTTGTTCGCCTGCGGTATTGGGATCTAATTGTTTTTCTAGATCGCGAATTAATTCTTCGATCTGTTCGACTTTGCCGAGTAACTCGTCAAGAGATTCCTGTTCGCCCGGTATCGGTTGTGTGGGATTGTTGGGATCTAAGTTGTGGATGATTTGCAAGTGTTCCTCGCGCTCGGCTTGCAATCGCTCTAGATCTGCAAGCAATTGCTGGCGGCGCAGCTCGCCCCGTTCGTTGGCTTCGAGCGGTAACGGCGCATTAAAGGTGTTAGAATCGAGCGCAAAAAAGTCGATCCCCCCATAGCGAAACCGATAATAGCGGTTGGGGAGGCGGGTAAACTTACCTGGTTGATAATTCAACCCTTTACCTGTAGAAGTCTGGGCTGTATAGTGCCGCTCTAGATGCTGCTGGAGTTCTGAGTCGGGGATATCTTTGAGATAATCTAAGAAGGCTTTAGCATAAGCATCGCCCTGATATGAACCGTGCCAACCCACATCCAAATCGATGTAATAACGAAAAGCTTGTCGCACTGGGCGCAATAACTGCGACAATACGCCATAACCGATCGGCAAGTCGTAGTAGTCGTGATTGCCGAGTACGGGCAAGAAGGGGCGATTGAAGATCATGGAATCATAGCGAATCTGTTTGGCAAAATCGCCACCCACTAATAATTCTCGGTAAGGCTTAATAAAATTCTCTGGATACTGTTCGCTCGATCCGACTAGATAGACGACATCACCAGTATGCAGGATAAATTGCGCCCAGGGTGCTGTTTGCAGCATGAGCTTCGCTACACGTCGCTGGGGACTATCGCGCCGCCGCACGCCACTACCGCTGTCTCCCAGCACGCAAAATGTGAACCCTTGCTCTGGCTCGATCCTGTCGTCTAAGACTAGTTGCGTGCGATCGATTCCCAATTTTTGAAATAATGGATGATGCCACCGCATTCTTTCCTGCATTTTGGCCATTTTGCGGGCGATAGTCGGATCGGAAACTAACTTCATTACAATTTAGTGAGAGCGGGGAGCGGGAGCAATTGAAACTGTGCTGTGAGCTAACTATTTGCGAATAGGGCTTCATCTGTCAGATTTCTTTCCAGAATAGCGAATTTCTGTCTCTATAAAATCGCTAAATAGAAGGAATATTTTCGATTGGATCGCCGCTTGCCGCTACTGGCTTCCTTGGGGCTTGCGATCGAAAGCTGACAACTTCATCCGCCGACTTTCGCGCGATAGTGGTACCAAAGCTGGTGCTTGACTGGGAGCTTGGCTCTGTTGAAGGCTTGCCACCACTCGAGCTAGTCGATCGATCGTGGGGGCTTCAAAGACGCTCCGCAAAGGTAACTCGATCTGTAAGGCGTCGCGCACTCTGGAAACGAGCTGAGTCGCCAGTAATGAATGACCGCCTAATTCAAAGAAATTATCGTAAATTCCCACGCGTTTGAGTCCCAAAACTTCGACAAAAATGTTGGCAAGTTCGCGCTCGATCGAATTTCGAGGGGCGATGTACCGATCTGGCGACCGCATTGGTGGCGCGCTTCGCGTTCGAGATGCGCTCGGATCGGGCAATGCTGCTAAGGCGCGGCGATCGATTTTACCATTGGCTGTGAGCGGTAGCGAGTCTAATACTACAAAGGCTGATGGCAGCATGTACTCCGGCAGTTTTTGCGCTAGATAACTTTGTAATTGCGGCACTAATTGGCGTGCGGCTTTGGCTTGGAGCGGATTATTGGCATAAGAATGCCAGGGGCGAATGTCAGTCGAATGATGTCGAGAAATAGTGCCTTGTGTGACTGGCTCTTGGCAGATAAACATTACGTCATAATCGCCCTGACTACTCGAACTCGACCAGGTAATTTCGACTCGATAAGGAATATCCATCGCATACCAATCTTCTGGATCTACGCCGATTTCGAGCGATTGCAAGGCTTTACGAATTTGACCGACATTTTTATAATCCGATCCGTCTGCTAGCCATGCTGCGGCTGTTACTGCTGACATTACCCGCGCATTAGGCACGTTGAGAATGCTCAAAATTTCCGGTCGCTCGTCTATTAATAACTGACGTACTTTGGGCACGTTCAGATTGGCTTGCGACCAGTTCAGTGCTGAATGATTGTCACGATCGCCATCGAGTTCGGCGCGTGAAGTTTCGTCCCCAATCTCCAGGATCGCGTTATAACGAAACCCAGTTAACTCATTACGATATTTGCCCCGCAACAGTTGAATTTGGACGCGATCGATTTGCGGGAATTGTTGCTGTAGAGCTGTAAAAAAAGCTGGATCGATCGCTAATTCTGGTTCTTGAAATATCTGCATTTGTACCCGTTGCTGCAACTCTAGGCAAGTGAGGCTTGGTTCGGCTCGATCGAGTTGTACTGATGTATGAAAAGCTGTTAATAGGGGCAAACTGCGGACGTCGCCGATGAAGATCCGACCGCCAGGAGCAGTTGCTGTTATCGCACCTGCAATCGCGTTAATTAGATAATCGATGGTGGGAAAGTATTGGATGACGGAGTTAAGAATTACGGTATCGAATGTTGCTGGTTCGATTCGATCGAAATCGGTTGCCATTTGCTCGAATAATTGAATCTGTGGCAGTTCTTGGCGTGCTAATTGTTGCTGAATATAGTCGATCGAAACTGACGAAAAGTCAGTCCCCCAATATCGCTCGCAGTGAGGAGCGATTCTAAATAACATTAACCCCGTGCCACACCCAATTTCTAATACTCGCTGGGGTTGGAAAGCCAAAATGCGATCGACTTGATTATTCATCCATTCAGACATTTGCTCTGCTGGCAGCGGCTGACTTGTATAACTGCTATTCCAACCGACGATATTCGATTTGGGATCGAAATTTACAGGTTGAGTGTAGGTTTCGTTGTAGAGCATCTGCCATTCTGAAACTTGCTCGTCTTGCAATTGAATCGATCGACTATTGTCTGATTCTATGCTATACCCATTCTGGGTCGATACATAAGCTACTAAAGTTTTTTCACCTCGATCTTCACGCATTAGTACGACAGCTTGACTTACTGCTGGATGGTGATTTAGTACTGATTCAATTTCGCCTAACTCAATCCGATAACCGCGAATTTTAACGCAATCGTCGAGACGACCTAAAAATTCAAGATTACCATCGATGCGATAGCGCGCTCGATCGCCAGTTTTATAAAGTCGTACTGTTAAGCGATCGTTAACATTACGATCGATAAAGCACTCGCTAGTTAATTCTGGACGATTTAAATAACCTCGTGCCAATCCATCACCACCAATGTATATTTCTCCTGGAATACCAATCGGTACTGGCTGTAAATATTTATCTAAAATATAAATCTGTGTATTGGCGATCGCGCGACCGATTACAGGGGCTAAATCGCCGCGTTCCTCACGATCGACCCGCCCCGAAGTTGCTACAACAGTGCTTTCAGTCGGCCCATAATTATTAACTAACTGGAATGGAAGTTCGGCTTGAGGATAATTACTTAGTTTATCGCCACCCGTAAGTAAGATTCGCAAACTCGTATTCTGTGTAAAATCTAATAACAGAATTTTCTCGGCTAGTGGAGTTGGTAAAAAAGCAATAGTTATCGCTTTTTCAATCCACCAATCTCGTAATCTTTCTGGCATGTGGCGAATTTCGTCTGGTACAAAATAAATACTCGATCCGGCACTAAGATAAGGCCAAATTTCCCAGCCGCAGGCATCAAAACCAACACCAGTAATCTGCGTCGCTCGATCGATCGCCGAAATTGCCAACGTTTGTTGGTGCCAACATACCAGATTTAACAATCCACGATGTTCGATTTCTACACCTTTAGGATTGCCAGTAGAGCCAGAGGTATAAATAACGTAAGCCAGATTATTCAATCCAACTTGACGAGCGAGATTAGCTTCAGCTTCTCGCTCGATAATTGCCCACTCTGTATCCATACAGATCGATCGGACGTGATTACTTTCGACCTTTTCGAGCCAGCATTCGTGAGTTAATAATATTGAGATCTTCGCATCTCGAATCGTTAAATTTACCCGTTCGGCTGGATAAGTGGGATCGATCGGGACATAAGCTCCACCTGCTTTTAAAATGCCTAACATGCCGACGACTAAATCGCAAGAGCGTTCGACATAAATTCCTACTAAAACTTCTGGTTTTACGCCAACTTTTTTTAAATAATGTGCGAGTTTATTACTACGGATATTTAAATCATTGTAAGTAAGCTGTTCATGTGCCGATACCAAAGCTAACGAGTCGGGATATTGCCGCGCCACACTCTCAAATAACAGATCTACAGAAGTATCTTGCGGATAATCTCGCTGAGTAGCGTTCCATTCAACTAAGACAGTATCTAACTCAGATTTGCTTAAAAGTGGTAAATAGCCGATTTGATGTTCTGGATTGGCAACTATCCCTTCTAGCAAGGTTTGAAAGTGCCCTGTCATCCTCTCGATCGTCGCGGCATCGAATAGATCGGTACTGTAAATTATAAAACCACTAATTCCATCCGAACTATCTGCCCATAATCCATTTTGAGTATTTGGCTCCCACAAATGAAGCTCCAGATCGAAACGAGTTGTTTCTGTGGTAAATGGTAACGGGCTTAAAATTAAATCGGGCAACTCTAACGCAGATATAGGTGCAGTTTGCAATGCAAATACCACTTGAAATAGTGGATTTTTATTCAAGCTCCGCTCTGGATCTAGTTCGGCTACAAGCTTTTCAAAAGGTAAATCTTGATGGGTATATGCTCCCAAAGCAACCTGTTTAACTCGCTTTAATACTTCTCGAAAAGTTGGGTTTCCAGAAAGGTCTGTCCGCAATACTAAACTATTGACAAAAAAACCAATTAACCCTTCGATTTCGCTACGGTTGCGATTGGCAATGGGCGAACCGATCGCAATATCTTCTTGCTGGGTATATCGGCACAGCCAAACTTGAAATGCGGCTAACAGAGTGATAAATAAAGTGACGCCTTCTTGCTGACTCAGAGCTAAAAGTGCCCAGCTCAAATGAGGTGATAATTGCAGTGGCTGCCTTGCCCCTTGATAGGTTTGAGCTGATAATCTCGGTCGGTCTGTGGGCAAATTGAGGAGCGAAATGCCTTCTAATTGCTGTTGCCAATAGCTGAGTTGGGTTGCCAAAACTCGACCTTGCAAGCATTGGCGTTGCCAGTAAGCAAAGTCTGCATATTGGATCGGTAGTTCTGGCAGCGACGAGGGACGATTGCTAGCAAAGGCGGGGTAGAGTGCGGAGATCTCTTGCATCAGTACCCCCAGCGACCAACCATCAGCGACAATATGATGTAACGTCAGCAGGAGGATGAATCGCGTCTGTTCCAGTCGCAGCAGTTTGACTCGCAGCAACGGAGGGGTTGATAGATCGAATGGCTCTTGAGCTGCTCGCTCGGTAAGCTGTCGCGATCGAATTTCGCGTTCGGCTGCTGGTATTTGCGTTAAATCGATAACTGGCAAGGGGATGGCAAGTGTCGGATGGATAACTTGAACGGGTTGCCCTGACTCGATCGCCATCGTGGTGCGCAAAGCTTCGTGTCGGCGCACGATTTCGTTAAAAGTCCGCTCTAGTGCCGCCAGATCGATCGTACCTGTTAAATTGAGGGCTAAAGGAATGTTGTAAAAAGGATTGTTAGGAATTAATCGATCGAGAAACCACAGGCGTTGTTGAGCAAAAGAAAGCGGTAGATGTCCCGATCGCGAAATCGGTACCAGTGACCCACAAGTGTGATGACTGGGATGATGGGTTGCAGCCAAAAATGCCACGATCTCTGCTTTACGTGCCTGAATTTCTGCTCGCAGTGTTGGTGTCAGAGTGCCTTCAGGAGCGGTACAGCGAAACTTCTCATCTTCGATAACAACTTGAATATCTAAACTACGAAGATAAGCTAAAAACTCAATCGTCTGCATAATTACACTCCTTCACAACAGTTATTTATTAACGCAAGTTGCTCGTAGATCGGCACAAATATTTATCAGATCCAAAATGCCTGAGATCTAGATGGCGAGCACTGCCCACCCTACGTGAGATTCTTGTAGATCTAAAGTGTGAAGATCGGCTAAAAACTCGATCGTCTGCATAATTACACCCCTTCACAACCATTAATTATTAACGTAAATTGCTAGTTAAATCGAGCATCCCCTAGCCCAATAATGTAGCACACACACCTGCTTGGATAAATCATTCTTTAGAGCGATCGAAATATCTTGTCGCCTGTTGCCCACGCTCGACCGATCGCACAATTGCTGGATAAGCTGTCGAACATTTAAATCACATGTTAGATTTTTTGAAAGCGGGGAGCGGCTCACAAGGCGTCGAGTTCCCCGACCATGGAAGTGAGACAGCGACGCAGCTCCCTTCGGGAAGGCTCCGCCAACGAACGGGAGGTTGTGTGCGTCAAGACAAGACAGCGGGGAGGAGGTAAGTAAATTAAATGAGTAACAGCTTAGTGAAACCAAACGAGGCGCGAGTCAGTCAAAGAAATTAGTCTTTAAGGTTGATGTATGTTAGGCCGAATTTATGGTTACGTGGCCATCGGGATTGCGATCTTGGCTCCGATTTCGATCTTATTGCCCGTAACATCGCCCGCAATTGCGCAAGCCAATGTCTTACCCGCAGCAGTCGAAAAGAGCATCAAACGAGACATTGTGCGGCAATTTCAAGTCCCATCTGCTAGCTTAAAAGTTCAGAGCTTTTCGCAGCAAGCTTGGCCGGATGGCTGTCTGGGCTTAGCCAAAACTGACGAAATATGTACGCAAGCAACAGTTAATGGTTGGCGAGTCGAAGCAACCGATGGCAGCCAAAGTTATATCTACCGCACCGATAATACGGGCAAAAATCTGCGGACAGAAACATTGCCCCAAGCTGTCTTACCACTACCTGTCGCGCGGAAGTTACGGCAATTTGCCAATCGAGAGCTGGGCATCGCGAACGCTAAACTCCGAGTCACAGCGATCGCACCGCGAACATTTGATGGCTGTCTGGGGATTGTGACGCCCAATCGAGCTTGTACTAAAATTGCGATTCCAGGTTGGCAAACAGTGCTAGCTGATGAGCGGCGCAGTTGGGTGTATCATCTCGATCGCAATGCTAGTCGCATCGTCCAAAATACAGCAGCAAGTAATGCTGTCGCGCCAGTGGCGATTTCGTTTGTCTCCACCGATGCAGCTTTAGATCCAAACATCTTATTTACTAGTTCTACTTCGGGCGATATTACAGGCAGAACGACAGTCGCCACCCTAGCTACTGATGGCAAAGTTACCCGCTTAATTACCGCCCCCAATATTCGATCGCGTCCGATACTCCTCAGAACGCTGACGCCAACACAACTCGATCGATTCAAAACGTTATTAGTTCGTCGAGGCTTTGCAAACTTAAACGGATTGAGTTATTTAACTTCAGCATCTGTAGCCGATGTGCCGACAGTCACGCTCCAAGGAATTGGCAGTAGCACTAGCTATACCAGCATTGAGAAACAGCGCGTACCCAAGTCTTTACAGTCGATCGCGACAGCCTGGGCGGAAATTGCCAAATAAGTCCAGCTTGTCTGCTGGATCTGGCAGTAGCAATGTAGTTCTGAATATTATTCGTTCGTGGGATGCCGACCTATTTGTCAGCATCCCGCTTGGTGAAACGATCTCCCAATTAAACCTGGAGTTTTTTAGCTACTGATATCTGGCAGTTAACGATCGACATATCGATCTCAATTACTTGTCTAGTGGCAAACCGAATAATTCGACGATTCTCCAGAGAAGAGGCTTCGCCAACGGACGAATTTCGATCGACAGATTCTCAAAAATTTCTGTCACCCCAATTCCTGTAAGCGTTTTTGCAGAAACCGTCGCTTCAATTAGGGTCGGACAACGCTGAAGTACCAGAGTTCAGCTTTTTGAGCAAATTAATTAGAGTCTTTTTATCTTTGCTAGTTAAATTTGCCATCAATCTTTTGGTACGGCAGAAATGATCGGGCAAGATATTTTCCAGAAGTGCGCTTCCCCGTTCTGTGAGGCAAACGGTGAGCATTCGCCGATCGCTCGGATGCGGCTGCCGTCGCACTAAATTCTCGCGTTCTAAGCCATCGAGCAGACCTGTAATCGTCGCCCGTGTGACATTGGCTCGTTCGGCAAATTCTGATGGGACGATTCCCTGCTTTGCTACATACAGTTGCATCAACAGTGTAAATTTTCCCGCTGAGAGTCCATAACGCTCGAAATGAGCATCGAAGGCCGTGTAAACCTCCGTTGCACAATTGAGAAACGCCAGACAGGTTTCCACTGATTCGGCATCAAAATCTGGAAAATCCCGTTCGAGTTCGTCAAATGTCTCCCGACCTGGAAATACTTGCATAAAACAGAGATATTTAGTCTCCTTATGATAAGGCGGTAAACAAATTTCGACAACCTCTTGACATCTGACTGACTGCCAAGTTCTAATATTAGTTAGCCAGCTAACTATAAGGCGGTCAACTTTTTGAGATAAATCATGAAACTGAATATAAATCAGAGAAACTGGTTGCTGAGTCTACACATCACTGCCGGCGGTTTATGGTTTGGGACAGCGTTGTGTTCTGCGGCTTTAGCTTTAAGCCTTCGCGCTTTAACCAATGGCGATGCACTTTATGGAATCAATGTTGCCCGTAATTTAATGGGGCAATTCATCATCGTACCTGCGGCGGTGCTGTCAGTTATTACTGGAGTTCTGCTTTGTAGCTTCACCAACTGGGGATTTTTCAAACATAACTGGGTGATGGTAAAACAACTGTTGACATTGATATCGATCGTGGCTGGATCGATTTGGCTGGGGCCTTGGACGAAGGAGATGACCACAATTTCTGAAACGGCACGCTCTCAAGCATGGCAAAATGCCGACTACCTTCGACTTGAGAACGCAGTCATGGTAGGTGGAGTCTTGCAAACAATAGTGCTGATAATAATCATCTTTATTTCGACAGTCAAACCCTGGAGCCGACGCAAGACAAGCCGTTAAAAGAATAAATGAGCGTGCATTATTAATCGGACGATAACTGCTTATGAACTGGTCTCCCCTCCCGCTCTCGATGTTTTTACTGCTACTTCCGGCTAACTCTGTGCTGGCAGAACTTACTGCTTCAGTCGGAGCTGAAAAATTCCCTGTAGCAGTGGATCTCACTTCAGGACAACAGCGTTCTGATGTTCGGCCAAGCGAGCGATCTCTCCAGGCTATTCGATCGTTAATCGAACGCTACGGTTGTATCACCGCAAATCCCAACGATTTTACCGCTCCAAGCGATCGTGCCCTGACGCGTTATGAGTTTGCGACAGGACTAAATAAATGCCTCACTCAGATCGATAAACTGTCAGCAAGTTCGAGTACAGTTTCAATTCGCCCAGAGGATTTAAACATACTCAGCCGCTTGCAACAAGAATTTGCGACAGAACTATCAAGAATTCGAGAACGTGCCAACACGCTCGCAAATAGTGCGAACAAACTGGATAGGCAGCAATTCTCACCGACAACCAAGCTGCGAGGACAAGTTATCGTAGCTGTCAACGCGGGTGGCTTTACAGGAGAGCGGATTATCGACGCTCAAGGCCGACAGATTGCTAACGAGCAACCTAATTCAACGGCTTTATACCGAGTTGCTTTAGATCTGAACACCAGTTTTACAGGCACAGATGCCTTGAGGATTTTGCTAGAAACTGGCAGTGGTGGGGGAACAACGAATGTGACAGGGCTGTTGGAACCGACATTTGGCAGTGTTATCGATTTCTCAGTCAAACCACCGACCCGCAACACGATTGGGATCGGTCGTCTAGTTTATGCTTTCAAGCCAACCCCAGATTTACAAGTGGCTATCGGCCCTGACATTCGCATCAGCGATTATATCGATCGCAATCGTTATGCCAATCTGAGCTTTCGAGACTTTAACTCCCAGATATTTGTCAACAATCTGCTGCTAATGACAAATGATGGGCCGAGTGCAGGCGGCGCGATCGATTGGAATCCCGATCGAGGATCGTTTAGTCTGCGGGCAACCTACTCAGCACGCGATGCCGCAAATTCTAGCAGTCAAGGCCCGATTCGAGGCGGTGCCTCATTCGTACCTCTGCTCTATCCCATTCAGGGGGGCAATCGCGGACTGTTTGGCGACACGCATCAATATACTGCGGAGTTAGAATATGCACCTTCAAAAGCTGTGGCAGTACGCCTACAATATAGCGGCGGAGAAGTTTTCGATCGTCGATTTGATGTTGCTGGTGTTAACGTCGAATTACAGCTCGACCCACAGATTGCATTGTTCGGTCGTTATGGCTATGGCAATTATGAAAATACAACATTTGGCAATATCAATCCTAACTATTGGATGGCTGGCTTGGCGTTTCCAGATCTCTTGATGAAAGGAAGTCTGGCAGGTATCGCGATCGGACAGCCATTCATTTCAAATGAAGTTGGGAATGCAAATCAAACCAACATTGAAGCTTTTTATCGCATTTCTGTGAGCGATAATATTCAAGTTACCCCTTCAATCCAGATTGTCAATAATCCCAGTAATCAAAGTGCAAACGGTACTATATTTACCGGAACCGTGCGAACGGTATTTTCTTTTTGAGCATTTTCCAGACTCACAAGCTGATGTGATTTCTAGCTAAAAATTTCATCAGCTCATACAGCTCGACAAACAGCCAAGTTGAAAACGGTGATATTTTCCTCACCTTGAATAGAGACATCGGTGCCAGCTTCAACCGCCATCAATCGATTGTTTATTTCAAAGATCGGATCGGCAGATCGCAGTCGATCGTCTAGGGAGTGCCGAATCGACTCGGCACTCCAAATTTAGTCACCAGTCGTTTACCAACCAGCCATCAGTTTGGCGATCGCCGGACGCTGATAACAACGTTGCAACCATTCCGTAACATTGGGGAAGGGAGTGAGATCGACATTCATCGAAGCAATCCAGCCGACTAGGCCCTGGAGGTGAGTATCCGCAAGACTATATTCGCCAATTAAGAACGATCGACCCTCCAGTCCGATGTTCAGGATGTTGAAACAATCAGCGATGTCAGCCTTTGCTCGCTCCATAGCGATCTCACTTTTTTGTTCGGATGTAACTTTTTCAAGTTCGGTCGCATTTGTTGCCGGATCGCCTTGCATTTCTGGAGGTAGCGATACGAACAATCGACCAGCAGATTCGGCTAGGGTAACGTTGCTCCAAGCGATCCATTTCATTGCTTCGCCGCGCTGTGGCCCTGGGGCGGGATAAAGCTTGGCATCTACACCAAAGAGTTCTCCGAGATACATTGTGATTGCGGATGACTCCCAGATTGCTGTGCCATCATGTACGATCGTGGGGACTTTGCCATTTGGGTTGATTTTGAGGTATTCAGGCTTTTTGGTATCGCCAGCACTGAGATCGAGATCGATGCGATCGCAATCTATCCCCAGTTCGGCAAGAACGGCTTCGGTAATACTTGCGGTGGACATGGGTGCAGCATAAAAAGTTAAACTCATCGATTATCTCCTTTGGTGTGAATATTTACCTGATTTTTCCTGAACCATGACTTTCATGGTGGAATCTCCTATTGTTGATTAGTTCTGAGTTGAGTCGCTACGATCCAGTGTGGAGTTAAGGCCGCTAACTCCTGAGTTCAGTAGTTAGCGCGCAGTTTGTCGTCCAGTGAAGTAAATGTAGATGCAATAAATTTCCTCATAGTTATTCAACCGATCGCCTCTCAACGGGCGATGTGCATTGGGATTATGGAGAGACGGTCTGTATCTCAGCCACGGCGCGCCGCCTCGATCGTGGCGATGTCGATCTTTTTCATCTGCATCATTGCATCGAACGCTCGCTTGGCAGCAGCAGGGTCGGGATCGGCAATCGCTTCTGTCAATGCCAGCGGCGCGATCTGCCACGACAATCCCCACTTGTCCTTGCACCAGCCGCAGTCACTCTCTTGTCCGCCATTGCCGACGATCGCATTCCAGTAGCGATCCGTTTCGGACTGGTCAGCGGTTGCGACCTGAAACGAGAACGCCTCATTATGCTTAAACGCAGATCCTCCGTTGAGACCGAGGCACGGAATACCCATTACGGTGAACGAGACGGTCAATACATCCCCTTCCTTTCCAGACGGAAAGTCCCCTGGTGCGCGGTATACTGCGTCAACAGAAGAGTCTGGAAAGGTAGCGGCGTAAAACCGTGCCGCATCCTCGGCACTCCCGTCATACCAAAGGCAAACCGTGTTCTTTGCTATCTTTTTCATGTGTCTGCTCCATTGAGATTAGAATTTACGCCATCGCCGAACTGCGTCAACCTGTTTGGCTAACTTGCACTCTCACTCCGTCGCCTGGGGAGGCATATGCAGGCCGATCGTATTGCCTTCGGTATCGACAATTAAAGCCATAAACCCGTATTGACCGATCGACATTTTGGGTTTGAAGACTTGCCCGCCAGCAGCGACAACGCGACTCTCTTCATCAGCGACATCATTGCAATGGAAGTACGGGATCGTGCCAATTCCGCCCGATTTAACTCCTTCCATCTGTACCAATGCACCCGAACCACCGATGGCCTCCATCGACATCGGAAACGCCCACATTTCCATCCCCGGACTTTCGAGCTTTTCTAGTTTCATCTGGAATACAGTCTCATAAAAACTTTTGGCACGTTCCATGTCCTGGACGTAGATCTCGCACCAAGTAATGGGATTCGATTTCATCATCTAGCTCCTGTTTGGTTTTGTAGTGGTGGTGTCCGTTTTACTGCAAACGGATGTTCTACTTAATAGTCGAATCTGGGTTCGATCGATCGACAATAACGGCACATTTTCCTAAAAAAGATCGCCATCACTCATCTAATGGCAAGCTCGATAGTTCGACGATCGGACGAATTTCGATCGTGCTTTTAGATGCGGATGGCAGGCGTGCGGCGATCGCGATCGCGGCATCCAAATCGGTTGCGTCGATGAGAAAGTAGCCCCCCAATTGTTCGCGGGTTTCGGCAAATGGCCCATCCGTCACTAGTTTTTTGCCATCGCGTACCCGCACGCTCGTTGCTGTCGCCACAGAATGCAGCGGTGCAGCACCCAAAAATTGACCGTTAGCATCGAGTTCGTGCGTTAATTTCGTGGAATCTGCATAGCATTTTTCCAATTCGCTTTGAGTCCAGTCATTTTCGTCACTGTAAATGAGCAACATATATTTCATGTTTTTCTCCTGAATTTTGTTGATTAATTACAGCGATTACTGTCGTCGATAATGCGCTGTCATAAAATGATTCCAGGTGCCATCATCCATTAAGATTTGCGATTTCATCACCCGATGGTCGTCGCTGACAAACTCGATAATGTCTTGGTATTTTGCCATCGCCGTTTGACTAAAATTTAGCCCTTCCGTGTCTAAAGTTAGTACCTTTTGAGCCGGATCGAGCGAGCCATTGTAGACCCATAAATGTGTCATCATCGAGCCGATAAATGTGCCCACAAAGCGATCGATCCGAGGATCGAATCCCAAGGTCATTATCGTCGTTCCCACACCGCCATCGGGCAGATCGCTCGTGCCTTCAGCAACGATCCAAACACCGCCGATCGAGCGCACGACTTCCGTCCCGGTGGCTTTGGAGGGTTCTGCATTTGGTTCCATGCTAAATTCAGTTTCGCTCGTCCATGTGCCGATAAATTTATCTAGCCATCGGTGTTGAATTTGAGGTTCTGCGTTCATTGTTTTACTCCTGAATGTGTTCGCGGAGCGACCTGCGATCGCCTTTCATTAAATAGTCGTTTGGCAAGACGCTCGATCGACAGATTCTCAAAAATTTCTGTTAATCCAACTCACCCAAACGTTTTAGCCAAAACCGCCGTTCTGGTTCCTGCTTCACCAGAGCCAAAGCCTGTTGATAGGATGCTTTAGCATCATCGATTCTTCCTAACCGCCGACACAGATCGGCGCGTGCGGCATGTGCCAGATGATATTCCGCCAAATCGCCGCGCGCTAAAATAGTATCGATCGCTTGCAAGCCGACTAAATAGCCATCGCGCATCGCCACCGCTACCGATCGATTCAATTCCACTACAGGCGAGCGATCCACTCGCATTAATACGTCATACAAAGCTACGATCTGCGCCCAATCAGTCGCCGCAGTACTCTGAGCCTCAGCATGTACCGCCGCGATCGCCGCTTGGAGCGTATACGAGCCAAACTGTGAAGATGATAGCGATCGCTGGACTAATTCGATACCTTCGGCAATTAGTTCTCGATTCCAGCGCGATCGATCTTGGTCTTCTAGCAGAATAATGTCACCCGTCACCGAAGTCCGCTCCATACGCCGCGATTCTTGCAACAACATTAACGCCAGCAGTCCCATTACTTCAGCATCGGGTAATAATTCTAGTACCAACCGCCCCAGCCGGATGGCTTCGGCAGCGAGATCGGCGCGAGTCAGCGAGGTTCCCGATGAGGCGGCGTAACCTTCATTAAATACTAAATAAATGACTTGCAGCACCGCCTCCAATCGATCGGGTAGATCGGCGATTTCTGGTACCTGATAAGGAATGCGCGCCGTGCGGATCTTCGTCTTCGCCCGCACGAGCCGTTGCGCCAATGTCGTCGGCGCAATCAGGAAAGCACTAGCAATTTCTTCGGTGGTGAGTCCGCAAACTTCCCGCAATGTCAAGCCTACTTGGGCTTCTAGCGATAGAGCGGGATGACAGCAGGTAAAAATTAGGCGCAGGCGATCGTCTTCAACATCTTCTGCATCTTGCAAGTTCGGATCGTTGGTATCGATCGAGGGAGCGATTTCTGGCAAAAAAGCATCGAAACGGGTGCGGCGGCGGATGGTATCGATTGCCTTAAAGCGTCCTGCCGAAATCAGCCACGAGCGGGGATTGGTGGGGATTCCATCGCGCGGCCATTGTGTCACCGCCGCACTAAAGGCTTCGTGCAATGCCTCTTCCGCAAGGTCGAAGTCACCGATCGATCGGATCGGGGTAGCGAAGACACGACGCGACTCAGTGCGGTAAATAGCGTCCACCCGCGAGCGAATTGGTTCGGCTGTTTGCTGATTCATCAGTCTCGTTGGCGGATACTACTACTGGAGGAGATCGCGCTTGTAATTGGGCGATCGAACAAATTACAGTACTATAGTATCATAAGCATTAGACATGTCAAACTTATAGAGCCACAAAGGGCAATAACAGCTACCTCTGTTCCAGTACTTTTGTGATGTGGATATCGTCAGACTCGGCTTCCTGAATCATCGCCAACAGCATCGCCAACAGATCCTGACGTAAGGCTGGATTCGGTGGCATATAGCCAAACAGCTCGGCATCGCCGAACCCATCCGTAGCCAGCCGCACCAAATTGGCACGGACTGGATCGAGTCCACTGGCTAGTATTTTTTGTTGCCAAGCATCGAATTTACCTTGCACCAGTTGCAATAGTTCTGGATTGCAAGTCGCCACTAAAACTAGGCTAGAAATCAGCTTCGTAGCTAGGGGTTTACCATTAAATGTTGCTTTGACATACGCTCTGAGCCATCGTCCTGGCGATTCAGGCGATCGATCGAGCGCGAGTTCGCGCTCGATATCGGCATCAAATTCATCCATCAGGGATTGGACTACTCCCGCGATCAGTGCTTCTTTGGTCGCAAAATGGTACAGTAACCCACCTTTACTGACTTTTGCTTCCTTGGCAACTGCATCGAGCGTCAGCCGCTCGATGCCTTGGGTTTGAATGATGTGACTTGTGGCGTGCAACAGCCGATCGCGAGTCGCAGCGGCGGATAGAGATTTGCTAATTTTTCCTACCCCTTTGGGTGCGGGCGGGCGATCGGGAGCCATCGATTTGGGGGATTCGTTCACTAAAGACAATTGCGCCTGTCTGGAATCTCGGCTTATTCATCAACCATAACATCTAGACGGACAGACTTGACAGCATACCGTCTGGACGGTATAAATAAATTAATACCGTCCAGACGGTACAGTTATTATTTTATCGACTTGCTATGAACATTCAGTTCTTGTCGAAATCAGCTCATCGGCGGGTGCTGGTTTGGGCACTTGCCGCAGCCGCATTAACCGCTGGGATTGGTTATTATGGCATGTCTCAATTTAGTCAAGGCAGTCAAACGCCAGAAGCCAAACAGCCGACTACTTTAGCAGAACCGAAAGTAGTAGCGTTGGGACAGCTAGAACCCCAAACCGAAGTCACAAAAATCTCGGTGCCTGCGGCATTGAGTAACGATCGAGTGGCACGATTGCTAGTCAAACGCGGCGATCGCATTCAGGCAGGACAAACGATTGCGATCTTAGATAGTCGCGATCGATTACAAAGCTTATTAGTAGAAGCAAGAACGCAAGTAGATTTAGCGCAAGCAGAATTAGCCCAAGTGAAATCGGGTGCCAAAACTGGAGAAATTAACTCCCAAACAGCCGAGATCGCGCGGATTCAAGCACAATTACTCGGTGAAGAAAGAGCGCAACGAGAGTCTTTAGCCAGATTAGCAGCACAGTTAGCGGGGGATAAATCCGCTCAGGAAGCCAATTTAGCTGGACTGGAAGCACAATTGGCTGGCGACATTCAAGTGCAATCGGCAACGGTAAAAAAAT
The DNA here is from genome assembly GCF_000317145.1 of Chamaesiphon minutus PCC 6605. GTDB lineage: Bacteria > Cyanobacteriota > Cyanobacteriia > Cyanobacteriales > Chamaesiphonaceae > Chamaesiphon > Chamaesiphon minutus. The sequence goes on from NC_019697.1 coordinate 934,597, forward strand.
TAGCAGCCGAATCGAATAATGCCCGATCGGAATTACGGCGTTATAGACAATTGTATGCAGCAGGTGCGATTCCTCAATCGCAGTACGAGACTAAGCGATTGAGTGTCGATACGGCCATTCAACAATTAAATGAAGCGCAGGCTGGATTAGCCCGAACTAAAGCTACTGGCGATCGCAAAATTAGTGAAGCAAAAGCTAATTTACAGCGAACGATCGCGACCGGAAGTAAGCAAATTAGTGAGGCCAAAATTGTCTTAGCCCGAATTCGATCGACAGGCGAGCGACAAGTAACTTCCGCGCAAGGAACGCTGAGTAAAATTGCCGAAGTTCGCCCAGTGGATGTAAAAACAGCACAGGCCAAAGTAAACCAGACGATCGCGCAAGCCAAGCGAGTCGAAACCGAACTGGCGCAGGCGTATGTCCGATCGCCCATTACCGGACAAGTTCTCGATATTTTTGCCAAACCTGGAGAAGTAGTCAAAGATGATGGGATCGTAGATATCGGTCAAACCGATCGAATGCAGGTCGTCGCCGAAATCGACCAAGGGGACATCAAAAAAGTCCGGTTGGGGCAATCCGTGGAAATTACAGGCGAGGCGTTTGCAGGCGAACTGCGCGGTACGGTACGCGATATCGGGCTAGCAGTCAGTCGCCAAAGCACATTTGCCGATCGACCGGGCGAAAATCTCGATCGGCGAGTGGTCAAAGTCCGGATCGGCATCGAGCCAGCGGACGGTCAAAAGGTTGCCGGATTGACCAACTTGCAAGTTCAAGTAGCAGTTCAACCATAATCCCCAATTTTGTCGGACGAATAACGATGTTTCGCAAATTTTTTCGGAGAACACCGCTGGCATGGCTACAGCTCAAACGAGAACCAGTCCGCCTTGCAGTTGCCCTGGCGGGAATTGCCTTTGCTGATATTTTAATCTTCTTTCAATTAGGTCTAGCCGAAGGACTGTTTGATTCGGTGACCAAGCCCTATAGTGCGCTGCAAGGAGATTTATTTTTGATTAATCCCTTGTTTGAGAGCATGGCTGTGGTTAGAAGTTTTCCTCGGCGGCGGCTGTATCAGGCGGCGGGAGCTGGAGAGGTGCGATCGATTAACTACATGTATATCGACCAAGGTAGATGGCGCAATCCACAAACGTTGAAGAATCAATCGACGATGGTGTTTGCCATCAATCCCAACAATTCGGCGATCGTTTTGCCAGAGGTGAAAGCGCACGTAGGGCAACTCAAGTTATTGAACCGAATCCTCTACGATCGCACCGGAAGTGCAGAATTATTTGGTAATATTCTCGAACCTTTGCAACAATCTGGTTCCGTACCGATCCAGTTCAACAACATCCAAACGCAAGTAACTGGCACGTTTGTCATGGGTGCTTCATTTTCTGCCAATGGCAATATAATTACCAGCCATTCTACTTTTCTGCGGCTATTCCCAGAGCGCAGAGCCGACCAAATCGACGTGGGTATTATTACTCTCAAACCTGGCACGAATATCGAGCGAGTTCAATCGGCAATTCGATCGCAAATTCAAGATGTTTTAGTTCTCACTCATGCAGAATTCGTCGAGCATGAGAAAAAATATTGGCAAGTAAATAGTCCGATCGGATTTTTGTTTGGGTTTGGTGCAGTCATTGGTTTTATTGTCGGCATTGTAATTGTTTACCAAATTCTCTATTCCGATGTTTCCGACCACCTACCAGAATACGCTACTCTCAAAGCAATGGGATATGGCGATGGCTACCTCACGAGCATTCTCATTCAAGAGTCATTAATTATGGCAATTTTAGGATTTATTCCGGGGTTTGTTGTAGCACTAGGACTATATTCGATCGCTACTTCGGTCACATTTATTCCCATTCTTATGAGTGTCAACCGAGCATTTTTGGTACTGGGTTTAACGATTGTCATGTGCGTTGCTTCTGGAGGAATTGCCATGCGAAAACTGCAAGAAGCCGATCCTGCCGATATTTTCTAACCTGCCGTGCCTATACCTATGCAAGATCTAGCCACTAATAATTTAACTAAACCAGTAATTTCCGCACGCAATCTCAACCATTATTTTGGTGAGGGCAATCTCAAAAAACAGGCATTATTTGATATCAATTTAGATATTTATGCAGGTGAAATTGTCATTATGACTGGGCCATCTGGCTCTGGAAAAACTACTTTGCTGACATTAATGGGCGGTTTGCGATCGGCACAAGCAGGTAGCCTGAAGATTCTCGATCGAGAGCTGCGCGATGCCAGCAAGCAAGAATTAACCAAACTGCGAGGTAATATCGGCTATATTTTTCAGGCACACAATCTCCTTACCTTTTTGACTGCCAAACAAAATGTGCGGATGTCGCTGGAATTACACGATCGCTTTTTGGAGCGAGACTTAGATGCTATGGCTACTGAAATCTTGACAACTGTAGGTTTAGAACAACGTGCCGATTATTATGCCGATAGTTTATCTGGCGGCCAAAAACAACGAGTCGCGATCGCGCGTGCGCTGGTGAGCCATCCCAAAATTGTGCTAGCCGACGAACCGACTGCCGCATTAGATAAAAAATCGGGTCGCGACGCGGTAGAACTGATGCAAAAACTCGCTAAAGAACAAGATTGCACGATCTTGTTAGTTACCCACGACAATCGCATTTTGGATATTGCCGATCGAATTGTTTATATGGAAGATGGCCGTTTGATGGATCGTCCTGAAACAAACTAATTTCGATCGGGCTTGACAAATCTACCTAAACCGATTCTCCCGTGAGGAGGCTACCGCCAACGATTCTCGACGAGCGTTGTTATGCGGCATTTTTACGGCGATCGCTACAACTTCATTCAAGTTTGAATTATCCTCAACTACTCTTCAAACGAAATTAAAAGCTTACGCAGCAGTAGAGCGAGCATTTCCCGCTCCGATGTCTCCAAAGCCCGAAGCATATGATGTGCATTGGCAACATGAGCTGCAACCGCTCGATCGATTAGACTCAGCCCTTCATTTGTCATCAGAATCAATGTTCCACGGCGATCGTTGGGATCGGGAATCCGCTTTACCCATTCAGCTCGTTCTAGTCGATCGATCCGATGTGTCATGGTGCCAGATGACACCATCATCGCGTTAAACAGATCGGTAGGGGAAAGCTGGTAAGGATGCCCAGAGCGGCGCAGGGTCGCCAGTACATCAAATTCGCCCAGATTCAGCTCGAATTCGGCAACCGTTGCCTGTACGGAACGCTCTAGGTGCTTGGATAGCCGTGCCATCCGCCCAATTACGCCCATTGGTGAGGCATCTAGATCGGGACGTTCGCGCTGCCATTGAGCCAAAATCGCATCGACTGGATCGGCATTCATTAAAATACTACTTACCTCAGAACTTTAACGCCAACTATCTTAACATCAAGATAAACGTTAGAATCTTGATATCGAGTATCTTGATATCAAGATAAAATCTATGAAGTCACAATCCGCTCGTCGATCTGATGTTCTACTGACTGCTCTAGCACCGATGACCTGGGGAACGACTTATTTTGTCGCAACTGAATTCCTCCCGCCCAACCATCCGCTATTGGTGGCTGCCTTGCGATCGCTGCCGATCGGTCTGCTGTTAATGGCATGGTTCAAACAACTGCCTCAAGGGATTTGGTGGTGGCGGATCTTGCTCTTAGGCAGTCTCAATATCGGCCTCTTTCAAGCCTTATTATTTATTGCGGCTTATCGCCTGCCAGGTGGTGTGGCGGCCACAGCAGGAGCGATTCAACCGTTATTAGTTGGCGTGTTTTCGTGGATAATATTGCAAGAGAAACCATCTAAGCGATCGATCGTGGCGGGGATTGCGGGCTTGGTGGGTGTCGGGTTACTGGTAATCTCTCCAGCGGCAAAACTCGATCCGATCGGCATTGTTACCGCGATCGGTGGAGCTGCAACAATGGGTTTGGGAACAGTCCTAATCAAAAGATGGCAACGACCTGTTTCGCTACTTGTTTTTACCGCATGGCAGTTAACAGTTGGCGGGCTGGTTTTGCTCCCAATCGCTCTAGCGATCGAAGGGCCGATCGCGCAGATCTCCACGACTAACTTATTTGGTTTCGTTTATCTGGGGGTAGTTGGAACTGGAATTGCTTATGCACTGTGGTTCCGAGGCATCGATAAACTCAACGCATCAGCGGTTTCGTATCTAGGGTTAATGAGTCCTGTAGTTGCAACCCTAATTGGGTTCGTATTCTTAAATCAATCATTTACGCCAATTCAACTTATTGGGATGGCGATCGTACTGATTAGTATCGTACTTGGGCAACAAACCGATCGATCGCGTCCAAGCTCATCTATTTCGATCCAATCGCGGCGACGAAAATAAGTTACAGGTTTTTGCGATTACCGCTAGACCTATCCGAAAACCTGCAAACTAGACTAAGCATGGGTTTCGAGTTTACTCGATGAATCTCGAAGCTAACTTCAAGCTGGGATTGAGTTTTTGAGTATCGTAGGCTGCTCGAACTGACTCGTTCAAGGTTAGAGATCGATAAAGGCTGTGAATTTCAGCAATTATCCCTGCCGCACTAAAATTATCTCGAACCCATTGGCGTCCGGCGTTGCCATAAGCCTCCCATTGCCAAGGAGCGTCGGGCGTTGCTGAATTGATGTATGATATAACGATCGAGTGTAAAGTTGACTAAAAACAATGAACAGTAAATTAGAGTCGATCGAATGTCCAGAGTGTAAGTCAACTCGTGTTAATAAAAATGGGCATAAAGCAGGCAAACAGAATCATATCTGTGTTGATTGCGGCAGACAATTCATAGATTGTTATCAAACTGATCAAGGTTATGGAGAAGAAATTAAAAAAGAATGTCTCCTCATGTATGTAAATGGGATGGGTTTCAGAGCAATTGAGCGAATTAAGGGAGTACATCATACAAGTATTATTAATTGGGTTAAGCAAGTCGGTGAATTACTCCCAAATGCTTATGCACCAGAAATAATTCCACAAGTAGGAGAGCTGGATGAACTAGAAACATTTGTTGGCTCAAAAAAACAAAATCTGGCTCTGGACGGCAGTAAATCACTTTCACCCAGGAATTTTAGGATGGGTACTGGGCGACCACAGTGCAAAAACTTTTCAGCCATTATGGGAACTAGTCAGTAGCTGGAAATGCTACTTTTACATCACGGATGGATGGCCAGTCTACCCGATATTTATTCCAGATGGAGACCAGATTATTTGTAAAACTTATATGACTAGAGTAGAGGGAGAAAATACAAGGCTTAGACACTATTTAGCCAGACTTCATCGCAAGACGCTTTGCTATTCTAAGTCGAAAGAAATGCTGGCACATTCAGTTAGATTACTAATTCACTATCTCAAGTTCTGGGATGTTCCCATCCCATATTCAGCTAACTATTAAATGTAGCTAAAGATTTCATCCTATTTTGAATATTTTTTTGGTCTCGAAGCTTGCGCGCCGCCTAAGCGGCGGTCGCCATATCATACATCAATTCAGCAACGCCGAGCGTCGAATACCTCTGTAATTGCTGCTGCCAATGCTGTTGGCTCGTTGGGAGGAATCAGCATTCCGGTTTCGCGGTGAATGACTGTGTATTTTAAACCACCCACAATACTGGCAATGACTGGGGTACCTGCGGCCATCGCTTCGAGCGCAACTAATCCAAAAGGTTCGCGATCGCTAGGGATGACACAGACATTAGCGGCTGCATAGTAGAACGGTAGCTCGGTTTGGGCAACTTGCCCGACAAATACCGTCGCATCCTCCAAGCCTAACTCTGTGACTAAATGTTGAATGCGTTGTCGTTCTTGGCACTCTTCCCGGCTGGTGCGATCGCCGCCGACTAGATAAAGTCGGAATGGTTTGGTTAATGTGGCGCAAGCTTTAATGAGAGTTTCAATCCCTTTGCGACGATCGAACCGACCGACATACAAGATTAATTTTTCATCGTTAGCAATTTTTAAATGTTCGCGAGCCACCGTTCTGGCAATCGAGCCAAAGTGACTGGTATTAATAGCGTAGGGAATAACTCTGACCCGTCCTCGATCGGAAATTAACTGCCGCAGATCGGCAACTTCTTGGGGACTGGTGGAAATTACACAATCTGTAGATGTCAAACACGCTGTTTCTACCAGATGACGGGTGACGGCAATTGCTGGCGGCTTTGCCATACCCTGATACTTCACTACGCCAATAGAATGATAAGTATGCACTTGGGGTATGCCCAAGTGAGATTTTAGCTGTAGCCCCACCCAACCAGAGAGCCAATAATTACTATGAATCAGCGTATAGTTACGTGCTGATTTGAGTTGAAATACCCACCAAGCATCGATAAAGGCGGGTAAATATTCAAATAATTTATCCCGATCGATGAATTCTGCTGGCCCAGCAGTGAGGCGAATCGTGCGACATCCAGGGGAATTTTCGACGATTTCTTCTTGTTCGGGATGTTCGCGACGGGTGAATATATCGACTTGACAGCCCCGTCGAGCTAGTCCTAGCCCTAGTTCCCGCACGTAAACATTTTGGCCACCCCCTGCTTTACCGATTTCGGCAGTCGGATCGCTATCTACAGCAATGAGGGCATAGCTCGGTCGTCGGTTGGGGGCAACTATTAAATTGCCCGTCGGGATACTTTGGGCTAAGCGATCGACCCAATTGTCGGTATCATTTATCGTCATGATTCTTGTTAACCGTTCGCAGGTACTTGTTAATTGCCGATCTCTTTACCGTCTTTTCATAAAGTTGAAATTATTGGCAAAAAATATCCAGAAGACAAAGAATTCAGCGATCGAGGCTTAGTATAGTGGATCGTCATAGGGCGGAATCGGATAAATTTCTGCAAATTTATCCCAATCCATCTTGCCTTGGAGATGCTTATCTAGATAGTGACGATCGGTTTCGATGTCCACGGGCGAATGTAGTAACTGAGTAACTCGATCGAGAGTGGATGAAGCGAGATCGGTGGAAGATTGAAGTTCTAGCATGACTGTTTATGGTTGTGATTTGTTTAGTTTAAATCGTTGTTTTCGAGCTGAATGTGTCGATCGCGTAAAGATATCAGCAATCGATCGAGTATGGCGGCTTGTTGGAGCCGATCCAGTTGTTTGAATCGCGGTAGATGCTGAAGTTGAGTCGAGAGGATCGGTGCGAGCTTTTGATTATCGATCGCTTCGCGAACTGACTCTGCCAAGATTAACGATTGATAGAGACTATCGATCTTAGTTTTCATCGTTGCCGAGCTGAAATTAGGCATCGCCCATTTACACCCAGCCGTACCATTAACTCCGGGTTGGCAGGGTTTATCGAGCGTTTCTTTAATGGCGACTGCTAATGTCGTAGGATTGCGGATCGGGATTTGCATTCCGGCTTCATCCCCACCACCTGGGTTGCTAACTACCATTGTCTCTAACGCAATCAACCCAAAAGGTTCGTAGTGACTGGGAATGAAGCACACATTAGCGGCTACATAGTAATTAGCTAAATCGGCTGTAGGAATCTTCCCAACAAACGCAGTCGCATTTTCAAAGCCTAACTCTTTGACTAAGTCTGGCAAGCGTCGCTGTGCCTGTAAATAGTTGCCACCCGTGCGGCTGCCACTAACTAGATACAGTCGAAAGGGTATGGGCAACCTGGCGCAATGTTCGATCCAACCGGAGAGCCAGTAATTACTTTGGAGTAAAGTATAGTTGCGTTCCGATTTAAGTTGAAAAGTCAACCAAGCTTCGATAAAAGCGGGCAAATGTTCCCATAATTCGGTTCTGGAAATAACTTTTGCTGACCCTGCATCGAGCCGAATTATTCGGCAGCCAGGATGAATTTCGATAACTTCAGCCAGATTTGGATGTTCGCGACGGGTGAAAATATCGACTTTACAGCCCTGTTGAGCTAGTGCTATGCCCAGATCCCGCACGTAAATACTCTGCCCGCCAGCATATTGTTTGCCAATATTGGCAATGGGATCGCCATGCAAACAAATCAGGGCATAGGTCGATGGTATGGGAGTGTTTGGTGGCTCGCTCAGCCGGAGGCTTTGCTCCAACTGCTCGATCGGATTGGAGTAGCGATCGGCTGTCATAACTGTTCCTAACCGTGGAAATATGCTTGCTAATTACTGACATTTCTACAGTACCGGGCAAAAGTTGAAATAATGGGTAAAAATCGTGCAGAAATAGAGCAGAAAGTACATTTCCTCACATCTTGCACCAGGTCGAAATATACTAGTGCTTAGTTTTGACCCAGGGTACCCACAAGGGGCACCCCTACAGATAACTTGTAGGGGTACCCACAAGCGACGCACACAAACGGGAGGGAGCGATGCGCGCTCGGCGGGTTTCCCGCCGGGATAGCGCATCAGCGACGCATCGACCTGGAGGTTTCCTCCAGGTTGTGTGCGTCAGCGGCTCGCAGCCGGGAGGTTTCCTCCCGGATTATGCGAGACAAGACAAGACAAGACAACCTCCCGTTCGATGCGTCGCTTGTGGGTACCCGCAGATCTACACTAATTACTAATGTTTTTGTACTGGTGCAAGATGTGAGTTTCCCAAGCTGAATCCGGACAGCCAAAATCTAAACTTGTTTGAGACGGTATCCCAATCCATGTACCGTCTCGATCGAATCGTCGGGCGCGCCAGCATCGCGCAATTTCTGGCGCAAACCGCGAATGTGAGATTTGATAGTATCTTCAGTAGGTGCAGCTTCTAAAGACCAAATCCGCTCGATAATTCCCGATCGACTCATAATCCGTCTACCATTAGAAACGAGCAATTCCAACAAAGCGTATTCTTTGGGCGTGAGATATACCGGAGTGTTGTCATAACTGACCTCGTGGGTACTCGGATTCAAAGTGAGGCTGCCCCACGATAAACACACAGATTCAGCACTACCGCGCCGCAGGAGCGCGCGAACTCTGGCCATTAACTCTGGCATCTCAAAAGGTTTGACCAAATAGTCATCCGCCCCTGCATCCAAGCCTGCGATCTTATCCAAGAGCGTATCGCGGGCGGTCAACATCAATACGGGTAAACTGTAACGATGCGATCGCAAGCGTTGCGCAAAACCAATGCCATCTAATTTTGGCAAAGTTACGTCTAAAACGATTAAGTCAAAATCGATTACTTGCACCCACTCCCATGCTGCTTCTCCATCTGCTGCAACTTCCACGATGTACTGTTTAGCTGTCAATGCTTCTTTCAACATTGCTGCCAATCGCAGATCGTCTTCTACTACTAAAATACGCATAATTTAAAGTCTGATTAGCCGATCGTTCGATAATAATTGAGGCGATCGATTACTTAAATAATTACAGATGTTTAAAAACATTCACTGGTCGAGCGAGAATAAATTAATTGCGACTGGATTTAGTTTTGCTTTATGCTTGACTGGTCTGACGAGTTTAATTTCCTATCACAATGTCACCGAACTAATTAAAAGTGCCGCCAGGGTGGAGCGTACCCATAAAGTTTTTAGCAATCTCACCGAGATTACATCAATTTTAGCAGATGCTGAGTCTGGGCGTCGGGGCTATCTACTATTTAAAGATCTCACAGAGTTGCAGCGTTATCAAGTTGCAGCTAAAAATATTAATCCGACCGTCGATCGATTGAAGCAGTGGAGCAATACGCCGATTCAACAGCAGCAACTTACTCAGTTAAGATATTTAATCGCTCAAAAATTTTATCTATCCGAACAATTTATTGCTTTAAATCGCCAAAATCCGAATCTTAAAATAGAACAGTCTCGACTGCTTACTGAAAATCAAAAAAATCGTCTGCAAATTCAGCAGTTAATTACCGAAATGCGGCTCGATCGAGAGCGATCTCTTCAATATTTAGTCGAACGCTCTCAATTAAATTCCTCTTATAGAATCCCGATTGAAGTTCTCAGTACATTTCTTAGCTTCGCAATCCTATTTGGGATGTTCGCACTAGTCTATCGACAAACGCTCAAACGGGATCGAGCAGAAGCTCGGCAAGAGACATTAGCGCAAGCACGGGAACTGAGCGAACTCAAACTGAGATTTTTTTCAATGGTTTCTCATGAATTTCGCACTCCGTTGAGTATTATTTTGGGTTCGGCACAATTACTATCAGATGAAGATCGGCAGTGGACTCACGAGCAAAAATTTATCAATTTAGAGCGCATTCAATCTTCGGCTCGCTCTATGAATCAGTTGTTGACAGATATCTTGACTTTAACTAGAGCAGAAGCAGGTAAGCTGGAGTTTAATGCAAACTTAATGGATGTCGAAAGCTTCTGTATTAATTTAATTGAAGATATTAAATTATGTAACGAACCGAATCGTGTTATCAAATTCACCAGTCACAGTTACTGTCCCCACGCGAGATTAGATGAAAGGTTACTATATTCGATTTTGAGTAATTTGCTGATTAATGCTCTTAAATATTCACCACAAGGTGATACTGTTGAGTTCCTTCTAAAATGCGAACCTAATGTAAATATTTTTCAAATCAAAGATCGAGGGATTGGGATTCCATTAGAAGTTCAGGCAAGTCTCTACGAACCATTTTTCCGCGCTCATAATGTAGAGAATATCGTCGGAACTGGGTTGGGATTAGCTGTGGTTAAAAAGTGTGTAGATTTGCATCAAGGGGAGATTTGTGTAGAAAGCAAAGTTGACGAAGGAACGACTTTCACGGTCAAAATTCCGCAAATACTTAGCACGCAAACTACAAAATAATGGCGTTGCTGAATTCAGGGATGATTTACCTTGAAGACAAGCCCTAAAACTTAAGGTCGGGGTAATTATTGAATTATACCTATCTGAAATTTAGAAGGCATTTTATATGTCAAGTCAGCAACGCTTTGCCGTTGTTAGGACGCTCGGCAACTAACGACTACGCCACGTACATTGCAGCGGATATTTATTGTTGCGCCAAGTTGTCCAACCGCTAGCAACTTTGGTACTAGGGTTATAGCGTAAAAACCAATTATCCGGTTCTGCACCTTGATAGCGAATGCCAAAATCATTGCCCCGTAAATAGTTTTTACTCAGCGGTACCCAAGCACTGCCATTGTCGCTAAATCTCCCGACGACCTTGACTCCGGAGGAACTACTACACACACCGCCACTGCAACTAGTTTGAGGATCGTCTACAACTAACCATTGCATTTTTGCAGGTCTGCGATCGATCGAACAATCCCATTTGCCAAAGTACCACTGACTTGGTACTTGCGAAGCTTGGGCACTAATGCCAAAACTTAAAGTTAAGGGTAAGAGTGCTAATTTGATGACGATTTTAGTAATATTTTGCATACTGTAATTATTCCCTTAAAACTATTAATAATTAATACACCGACTGTCCGATCGTTTCCGCAAATTGACTAGTAGTCTACGGGGTAAATCTAGTTACTATTTTGGCGGGGAGCGGCGGCTCGCGTTTCTGCTATCGCAGACGCTACGCGTTGGCGTAGCCTCGCCTCTGGCGAAACGTCGGGAAACCCGACGGTTTAGCGAGACAGCGACGCAGCTCCCTTCGGGAAGGCTCCGCCAACGACCGGGAGGGAACCTCCCGGTTGTGTGCGTCAAGACAAGACAGGGAGCGGGGAGTGGAGAGTTGGGATTATGAAATAGTAACCTAACTTGCGCCTAGTAATAGATCGCCGAGCGATCGCGAATGTAAGCAGATCGATCCTTCATTTGCACTAGCAAAAAAGAGCTAAAAGTGCGACATTTAATGTATGAATGGACGGTAGGATGAAACAAAACTCATTGAAATTTTTGGCACTAGTCATCGCGATCGCCATCTGGACGATCGCGTGCCAATCGATCCGGCTCCCGGAGATTGCCACCACCGCAGCCCCCGTCACGATTAAACTCAGCGGGTGGACGGCAAGTCCTGTCGAGCAAAATTTATTAAAAAAATTGCTGCGAGATTTTGAAGCCCAGCATCCAGAGATCGCGGTTAAGTACGAAGCAATTAACGACCAGTATATGGACGTCATTAAAACTCGTTTAATTGGCGAAGCTGCTCCCGATGTTTTTTATTTAGATGCACTAGAAGCTCCCTTTTTGATGAGTCAAAAAGTATTAGAACCGCTAGATACTTATCTTACTCCTAAATTTGATGTCGCCGACTTTGAGGCAACTTTAATTAACAGTTTTAAGTACGATCGACATCTTTATGGCTTGCCCAAAGATTATTCTACTTTATCGTTATTTTACGATCGTCAAGCATTTAAGGCCGCCGGATTGACTAGTCCGCCGACTAATTGGGAGCAGCTACGTAATTATTCCCAACAGTTGACATTAGATCGAAATCGAGATGGCAAAATCGATCGATACGGCTATGGCGTCATCCCAGAATTAGCCCGTCAAGCTTATACAATCGGTGCATTTGGCGGACGACTGGTGGAAGAGAACGGTCGTGCTGCCTTTGCTTCAGAGGCAGGTTTAAAGGGCTTAGAATCGATCGTCGAGCAATACCAAAAAGAGCGAACTTCTGCTCAAAAATCTGACGTGGGCACGAACTCGGGTAGCGAAATGTTAGGACAAGGTAAAGTCGCGATGGCGATCGAAGGCAACTGGGCGATTCCTTATTTACAAGAAACTTTTCCTCAATTAGATTTTGCCACAGCCGAAGTACCGAGCATCAATAACAAAAAAGGTACAATGGTATTTACCGTGGCCTATGTGATGAATCAACGATCGCAGCATAAAGCCGCAGCTTGGCAACTTATTTCCTATCTCACAGGCAAAGAGGGGATGTCCAAGTGGACGAGCACGGGGATTGCTTTACCATCGCGGCAATCTGTCGCCCAAAAATTAGGTTACCAGCAAGATCCCTTGCGATCGCCATTTGTGGCGGGGGTGGAGTATGCGATGCCGTGGCAAGCAGGTAAATATCCCGCCGCGATCGTCAATAATTTTGACAACCAATTTCTTAGTGCCATGCTCGGACAACAACCCTTGCCACAGGCGATGTCGAAGGCACAAGCGGATGCCAATCGACAGATTAAATCGATCGAATAAATAGGTAATGGGTAATGAAGATCGAAAGGACGCTTGCGTCCACTATTCACTATTCACTATTCACTATCCCCTATCCCTTATCCCCTATCCCCTGACTGTCGCACAAAGTCTAATATTGTGAATCGGTTGAAAATACAAAGACAAAAAGCGCGATCGAATGTTGTCGAAAACTTAGCTGGGTATCTATTCATGATGCCTGCGATGTTGGTTATCGGCACATTTGTCATACTGCCGATCGGGTGGGCAATATTCCTATCCTTGCACAAAGTGCGACTGCTAGGTGGTATCGATTTTCAGTTTATTGGACTTGGCAATTTTAGCCAGCTATTTGACGACGAACGAGTCTGGATCGCGCTCAAAAATACCGCAATTTATGTTGCAATGGTCGTGCCAGCTCAAACTTTATTGGCATTGATTTTAGCTGTAACTCTCAACTCAGGGATTCGCGGAAAAAATTGGTGGCGGATTCTATACTTTTTACCGACAGTGACTTCTTCGGCGGTATTAACTTTGATTTTTATGTGGATTTATAATACCAATGGACTGCTCAACGATCTGCTGAATTGGTTGAAATTACCTACTTATAATTGGTTGGGCGATCCGGCAGTAGCACTCCCAGGAATCGCGCTGATGAATATTTGGTCTACGGCACCATTTTATATGGTAATTTATTTGGCAGCGTTGCAAGATGTCCCTCAACTTTTATACGAAGCGGCAGAATTAGATGGTGCTAATAGTTGGCAGCAGTTTCGCTATATTACCCTGCCGATTCTCAAACCAGTGACCTTTTTTGTGATGGCGATCGGGACGATCGGGACATTTCAATTATTCGACCAATCATACATTTTTTCTGGCGGCACTGGAGGACCAAATAATGCCACGCTGACGGTAGTACTACTAATTTATCAGTCGGTATTTCGTAACTTGCAAATGGGGTATGGCGCGGCGATCGCGTGTTTATTGTCAGTGGCGATCGTCATCCTGACTCTAATGCAGCGACGGTTATTTGGAGGCGAACGGACGTGATAAATCTGCCACGAAGTTATGGGAAGATGCTCGTATATGTGGGATTGGTATTGTACGCGATCGTCACGCTAATTCCCTTTTTATGGGCACTGTCAGCCTCTTTCAAACCGCTCTCAGAAATAGTCAGCGGCGAGAATACTTTTTTACCCAAAAATTTTACGCTCGACAATTACAAACAAATCTTTTTCCAAGAGCCATTATTTTTACGTTGGCTGTTTAATAGTGTTGTTATTGCAGTAAGTGTCACCGTCCTAAACTTACTATTTAATTCTATGGCAGGTTATGCCCTTGCGCGGCTGCACTTTCGGGGCAAACATTTTCTGTTCGTGCTCATTTTAGCTGTTTTGGCAGTACCAGCCCAGATCTCTTTGATTCCTACCTTTTTAATTTTAAAATTGTTCGGCTGGTTGAATTCTTATCAAGGGACGATCGTGCCCAGCATGGTAAATGCCACATTTATCTTTATGATGCGGCAGTTTTTTGTTAATTTTCCTAAAGAATTGGAGGAAGCTGCTGCCTTAGATGGGTTAACACCTTTTCGGATTTTTTGGCATATTGTTTTACCTTTAGCTAAACCAGCCCTAGCCGCACAGGCAGTATTTGTATTCATGGGGAGCTGGAATAATTTCTTATTGCCGATGACGATCTTATTCGATCCCGAAATGTTTACTTTACCTTTAGGCTTAAACTCTTTTAAGGGTCAATATATCAGCTATTGGAACTATATTATGGCAGCTTCAATGGTGTTTACCTTGCCAGCACTCATTATCTACGCCTTTTTCAATCGCTATTTTATTCAAGGCGTTACCTTCACAGGTGGGAAAGGTTAGTAATTAGTTGATAGTTAAAGGAGAGGCTTTAAACCCTTACTATTCGTTAAAACTAATGTAAGGTGTGCGATCGCACACCCGGCACGACAGCCCGATCGTGGCAATCGATCGAATATTGCGGAAAATAATCGATCGCTATTGGAGCTAATAGTTAGATATTTATTTTCATAGGGCGATCGATCGTGAAAGCATCTTCAATTAAATTTTCACTCAGCACTCTTACATTACTAAGTTTGGCAGCAGTCGCGGCTACTCCGACATTAGCAACTTCACTTCAAGTTGCCGAAAATACCCCTAGTCAAATTCAAACCAACGACTCAGCCGAAAAAAATTTACCATTTTTTGCACGCTTCTTAGAAGGTCAACACCCAGAAGTAGTCGATAATAAAGTAGCTTTAACAGAATCTTCTACTATTCAAACACAACCATTAAATAGTCTCAGCGATCTAGGCAAAAAAGGCACGGTGACTACTCGCAAATATCCTTCTGATGCCGAAGATAATACTGGTGGTGGGACAGTTTCAACAATGAAATATCCCTCTGATGCCGAAGATAATACTGGCGGTATAATTACAACTAAGAAATATCCCTCCGATGCCGAAGATAATACTGGCGGTAACCTATATCGTCGCCATCGTCGGTAGACTGCGATCTGAAGTAAAAAAGCATCAGCCGCTACCTAGCACTATGCGGCAGAAATTAACCAACCATTTCTTTCCCCGCTCCCCGCAAAATAGTAACCTTATTTACGCCGTAGACTACTAGCATTTCAACTATATATTCAGCTCCACCCTCCACCCTCTACCCTCCAATCAGATTCAATGTCTAACAACTTATGAGCGTCCTCATTATTACTCACACCCAAGACAATGAAAGTATCGAGCTGGTGAGTCAAGCAATCGAACGGCGGGGGGAGATGGCGATTCGCTTTGATACCGATCGATTTCCGACGGAGGTGCAGTTAGACATCCTGTACAGTGGGGACGTCGAAAAACTGTTACTGCTTCAAGACGGACAACAATTCGATCTAGCTCGAGTCAGCGGTGTCTGGTATCGGCGGTTGAATGTCGGCGGCAAAATTCCGGCTCAAATGGACGAGCAATTTCGATATGCTTCGATTCAAGAATCGCGAGCCACGTTGTTTGGATTGATTACCAGTCTGCGCGCCTTTCATCTCGACTCGATTCCCGTCATTCGCCGAGTCGAAAATAAGCAGCTCCAACTGCGTGTAGCCAGAGAAATCGGGCTAGATACCCCCCGGACTCTAATTACCAATCAACCCGCCGCCGTGAAGGAATTTGCCCGCACCTGTGCGACAGGCACGATCGCCAAAATGATGGCTTCGTTTGCGATCTACGACGATCGCGGACAAGAGCAAGTCGTCTTTACCAATCGCCTCTCAGATGCTGATTTAGAAAATTTAGACGGCTTAAAATTTTGCCCGATGACTTTTCAAGAATTACTCCCCAAACAGGTGGAATTACGAGTGACGATCGTCGGCAAACAGGTATTTTGTGCGGCGGTAGATTCGCAAAAACTAGATAATGCCAAGCTAGATTGGCGTAAAGAAGGAATTGCTCTAATTGATGCTTGGTATCCCTATCCTTTACCTAGCGATGTGGAAGCAAAATTATTGCAGTTTATGGAGTATTTTGGGTTAAATTATGGGGCGATCGATATTATTGTCACCGTAGACGGTCGCTATGTATTTTTAGAAGTGAATCCTGTCGGCGAATTCTTCTGGTTAGAACTGTATGCAGGTTTACCAATTTCTAAGGCGATCGCCGATTTATT
Source organism: Chamaesiphon minutus PCC 6605 (assembly GCF_000317145.1). GTDB lineage: Bacteria > Cyanobacteriota > Cyanobacteriia > Cyanobacteriales > Chamaesiphonaceae > Chamaesiphon > Chamaesiphon minutus. Next base: position 951,237 of record NC_019697.1, read on the forward strand.
ATGTCGATAGATAGATAGCAAATGTAGAAGATCTTCATAAATGGCTAAAATTGGCATGAAAGATCCGTCTTGTGATTGATTTGGTAGATTGGCGATCGACAGTAAGCTGATTGCCAGGGCACTACAGGCAATTTTTCTATGGGTGGATATCTTTCGAGTAGTCTTACCGATGACAAACTTAATTGTGCTGAAGCCGCAGAGGTGTTCGTTTTTCCCACGTCTTTTGCCCAGCAGCGATTGTGGTTTCTCGACAGGTTAGCACCAGGCAATCCCTTTTATAATGTCTCCACCGCACTGCGTCTCGAAGGTGCGATCGACTTTACCGCTTTAGAGCAGACATTTAACGAAATCGTCCGTCGCCACGAAACCTTACGTACTACTTTCGTTGTAGTAGATGGGCAACCCCTACAGGCGATCTCGCCGAGCCTGAGCATCCAGCTACCCCTTATCGATTTACGCAATTTCGAGAGCCAAGCACGCGAACTACAACTGCGGCAAATTGCCACCGCCGAGGCTCGACAGCCGTTCGATCTGACTACTGGGCCATTGCTACGCGTAAAGCTGCTACAGCTAGATGATGTCGAATATGTACTGTTGCTAAATTTCCATCACATTGTCGCCGATGGTTGGTCGATCGGCGTGCTAATTAGAGAACTAGGCATATTATACAAAGCCTTTGCATCTGGAGATCGCCACCATAAAGCTTTTGCGCTCCTACCAGAACTACCCATTCAATATGCAGATTTCGCTCAATGGCAACGGGAATGGCTGCAAGAATTAGATGTAAATGGTTGCTCGCCGCTGCAAACTCAGTTAGCTTACTGGCAGCATCAATTAGACGACATCCCGGTGCTAAATCTCCCCACAGACCGTCCCAGACCCGCAGTGCCGAGCTATAAAGGTGCAAAACAGGTTTTAGAGTTATCGCCCTCTCTGAGTCAAGCATTAGAAGCACTGAGCTACCGCGAGGGCGTTACTTTGTTCGTGACGATGCTGACAGCGTTTGAGACTTTGCTCTACCGCTATACACAGCAAGAAAATATTGCCATCGGTTCGCCTATTGCCAATCGTAACCGCAGCGAATTAGAAGGGATAATTGGTTTTTTCGTTAATAGTTTGGTACTACGAACGGATTGTTCGGGGCAGCCGACGTTTCGAGAATTGTTGCATCGAGTGCGAGAGGTAACTCTGGGTGCCTATGCTCATCAGGACTTACCGTTTGAAAAGCTAGTAGAGGAGCTGCATCCAGAGCGAGATTTGAGCTATCATCCGTTGTTTCAGGTGGCATTTAGCTTTCAAAATACGCCGATCTCTACACTAGAGTTGCCTGGAGTAACAGTGTCGCTACTCGATCTCGATGCTACGACGACATCACAACGACTGGAAGTCGTTGCTAGTGATGCAAAGTCCGCCTACGCGGACTACGAGGACTGGGATTTGGAGTGTGTGAATAGTCCTGGCGACTGCCATACCACAACTGCCAAGCTCGATTTAGAGTTCCATTTGTGGCAGGATTTGGGAAGTATCAAAGGACAAATGGTTTATAGCACCGATATTTTCGATGATGTGACTATTACCCAAATGCTCGGACATTTTCAAACCTTGTTAGCAAGTATTATTGCTAATCCAGAACAGCGCATTTCCGCTGTGGCTATCCTGAGTGCGATCGAACGACAACAGCTATTAATCGATTGGAATGATACTAAAAAAGAGTACCCTAACGAGTGTTTTCATCAGTTATTTGAAGAACGAGTACGAGAAACTCCCGACGCGATCGCCTTAGTCTTTAACCAGCAGCAATTAACCTATCGCGATCTAAATATTTACGCCAATCAACTTGCCCATTGTTTGCAAGAATTGGGGATTGTTCCCGATCGATTAGTCGGAATTTGTCTCGATCGATCGCCAGAAACAATCGTGGCGATCTTAGGTATTCTTAAAGCGGGTGGAGCATATCTACCTTTAGATCCCAGTCTGCCTCAAGAGCGTCTGAACTTGATGTTAGCAGATGCTGGAGTTTCAGTGTTAATAACTCGATCGCATTCAATCGCTCGATTTGAAAATTTCTTGCAGCCAATTATCGATCTCGATCGAGATTCAGCATCTATTAGACAATACAGTCCAGAGAATCTAACTAATTGTGTCACATTAGATAACCTGGCTTACGTTATCTACACATCTGGCTCGACGGGTCAACCGAAAGGCGTGGCGATCGAACATCGAGGATTGTCTAACTTAGCACAAGTTCAGATTGAGGTATTTAATATTCAACCGAGTCACCGCATTTTACAATTTGCATCGTTAAGTTTCGACGCTTCGATTTTTGAGATTGTGATGGCATTGCAATCTGGTGCAACTCTTGATTTAGCCACCAAAGAATCCCTATTACCGGGACGACCTTTGCTAGAATTATTGCGCGATCGAGCGATTACTCATGTCACCTTACCCCCCGCAGTATTAGCCGTTCTACCTTTAGCATCGCTACCAGCATTACAAACTATTATTTGTGCGGGCGAACCTTGCCCCGCAGATATGATTAACAGGTGGTGGCAACCTCAACGGCAGTTTTTTAATGCTTACGGACTGACTGAAGCAACGGTATGGTCTACTATTGCAGAAATTAAATCTACCAGCGCACAAATATCGATCGGGCGACCGATATCGAATACGCAAATTTATATATTAGATAAGCATTTAGAGCCAGTCCCGATTGGAATCGATGGCGAATTATACATCGGTGGTGACGGATTGGGACGAGGCTATATCAATCGTCCCGAACTGACTGCCAAACATTTTATTGCTAATCCTTTTGACGACCGACAGGCAGCGCGACTCTACAAGACAGGAGACTTAGCTCGGTATCGATCGCGTAGCGTCTTGTGTGGAGAATCGGATGGTAACATTGAATTTTTAGGTCGTAGTGACGATCTCGTAAAAGTTCGCGGCTTTCGGATCGAATTATCAGAAATAGAAACAGCGATCCGTCGATATCCACAAGTGCAAACAGTAGTAGTAATCGATCGAGACAATAGCTATGGAGACAAGTATTTAATTGCTTATATTGTTCCCAATATAGAGACACCAAATTTTATATTTTCATTACGCAAATTATTAACTGAAAAATTGCCAGAATACATGATGCCAAAAGCATTTGTTATACTGGATACCCTACCGCTCACCGCTAGTGGCAAAATCGATCGAGATGCGCTGGTCAAAATCGCTCCCGCACAGGAGATCGATCGAGAATTTATCGCACCGCGTACTCCCACCGAGTCCACACTGGCGCAGATTTGGGCTGAAGTCTTGAATATAGATCGGGTGGGTATTTACGATAACTTTTTCGATTTGGGTGGAGATTCGCTATTAACTGTGCGATTATTACAGCAAATATCCGAGCAACTTAATTACGAACTACCGCTAGCTAGCTTATTTTTAAATCCGACAATTGAAAGTTTAGCAACTTGTCTGTCTTCATCACCAGATAATCTCGCTCGATCGCCATTAGTTGCGATTCAACCTGATGGCTCCAGTCCAGCTTTCTTCTGCGTTCATCCCATTTTTGGCGTTATTTTTCCTTATTATGAATTAGCCGCACAGTTAGGGAAAGATCGTCCGTTTTATGCGTTACAACCGATCGGACTCGATGGCAAAACTCCGCCCCTAACGCGGATTGAAGATATGGCTGCTCATTATATCGAAGCATTGCGATCGGTACAGCCTCACGGCCCTTATTATTTGGGCGGTTGGTCGTTTGGCGGTTGGGTGGCATTTGAAATGGCGCAACAGCTCCAACAGGCAGGGCAAGAAGTAGCATTACTAGCGGTGCTCGATACTTTAGCACCAATTCCAGGACATGTATCTTTAGGTCATGGCTTAAAGTTTATGCTAACGACAGCGGCGCGATATATTTGGCCGTTTTTTCTCGATTATGTTTATCTAATTATCGCGATCGTCAAGCAGCAAATTCAGAGTTTAAGAGATCGATTTCCTATTTTAAATAAAATCTTGCGTTACTCCGGTTGGGAGTGGCTGATGCAATCTCGATCGCGAAGCGCGCCACCAAGGCGGTCGCAACAGAATACTACCGTCAACCCGTCGAAAGAATCTCAACTCAGAATTTTAAGCGAGTTAGCAATCGTGCCGATGCTGCGGGTGTTCTATGCTAATAGTCAAGCCGCGCTCGACTACGTGCCGCAAGCTTACTCCAGCCGCATTAATTTATTTAGAACCAAGGATCGATCGAGCCTTAGCAAGGAAGATCCGAGTCTGAGTTGGGATCGGCTTGCTCAAGGTGGTACGGAAATTCATCATCTTCCTGGCAACCATCTGACGATGCTCAGGAAACCGCATATCCAGGTGCTTGCGGCACAGCTAAAAGCTTGTATCGATAAGGCTGCGCTAAGGGGTTGAGGAGATTGGCTCCGTTCTGACTCCGCTACCGATTGAAATCGGGGCTAACGATGCAAAGTCCGCCTATGCGGACTAGTACTAGACGGCGGAAATAAAGCTCCCATTTCTTGCCCACTCTCCCCGCTCCCCGCTGTCTTGTCTCGCTGCTTGGTGCGCTTCCATGGTCGGGAAACCCGACCGGAGCGCATCCGCATAATCCGGGAGGAAGCGATGCAATGTGGGCGGGTTTCCCGCCCATACAATTGCATCAAGACAACCTCCCGGCTGCGAGCCGCTCCCCGCCAAAATAGTAACTAGATTTACGCCGTAGACTACCAGTGTTAATCCAATAAAGATCGATATGTTTTCTGAAGAAGTCTTCGTCTTTCCCGCATCATTTGCCCAACAGCGGCTCTGGTTCCTCGATCGAGCGATCCCTGACAATGCTATTTATAATGTGCCCACAGCAATTCACCTGGCAGGTTCGCTAAATTTAGCCGCACTAGAACGGACTTTTAATGAAATCGTCCGTCGTCACGAAACCTTACGCACCACTTTTATAGTAGAAGATGGGCAACCTCTACAAGCGATTTTACCCAGCGCAACTATCCCCGTGCATCTAGTAGCTCTCCAGCACTTAGGAGCTAAAGAGCGAGATGTCAGAGCCAAGAGTATTATTAACAACGAGCTAAAACACGCCTTCGATCTAGCATCTGGGGCATTATTGCGAGTTACCATCCTTGTTTTGTCAGACACAGAACATATTCTGTTAATTAATATGCACCACATTATCTGTGATGATTGGTCGCTGGGGGTGCTGATTGGGGAACTAGGCACGCTGTATGCAGCTTTTGACCAAAATTTACCTTCCCCGCTGTCAGAACTGCCTCTCCAGTACGCAGATTTTGCGCAGTGGCAGCGCGAGTGGTTGCAAGGAGTAGTCCTCGACACCCAGTTAGCTTACTGGCGGGAGCAATTAAACGGTATTTCGACGTTGCATTTGCCTACCGACAAACCCAGATCGGCAATCCAAAACTATCGAGGAGCAGCACGATTTTTAGAGTTACCAAAACAGCTAACCGATTGCTTAGAACAGTTGTCACAGCAAGCAGGAGCCACTTTATTTATGACTCTGCTAGCAGCATTTAAAACACTACTTTACCGCTATACCGATCGAGAAGATATCACGATCGGTTCGCCAATTGCTAACCGGAACCGTAGCGAAATCGAAGGGATAATTGGCTTTTTTGTCAACAGTTTAGTCTTGAGAAGCGATCTAGCTGGAAATCCTACTTTTCGAGAATTATTAGATAGAGTACGAGCGGTAACAGTCGGCGCATACACGCATCAAGATTTACCATTTGAAAAGTTAGTATCAGAACTGCATCCAGAGCGGAGCTTAAGCCATCATCCGCTATTTCAAGTGGTATTTGGTTTCCAGAATTCACCCATGTGCGCGCTAGAATTACCAGGATTAGTACCGAGTTTAATTAATATTGAATTTAAAACAACTCGCTTCGATCTGGAACTGCATCTGTGGAAGTGTGACGAAGATTTTCGGAGCTTAGACGGTGACAACTGGGAGGATAATCAAGGTCTACGAGGGGTAATAGTTTACAACACAGATTTATTCGAGCCAGCCACGATCGATCGAATGCAGAACCATTTCCAAACTCTATTATCGGGCATTGTCGCAAATCCCGATCGACGAATTGCTAACTTACCATTATTAAGCGATCTAGAACTAAATCGGGTCGTGGTGGCATGGAATCACACCCAAGTAGATAATCCCGAAACTCAGTGTATCCATCGCATTTTTGAAACAAAGATGCGGCAATATCCCAATGCGATCGCGCTAAACTTTGCTAACGATCGAATTACGTATCGAGAATTAAACGCTCGCAGCAACCAACTTGCCCGATACCTGCAAAAATTAGGAGTAGGTGTGGAAGTTTTAGTCGGTATTTGTATTCCCCAATCGATCGACACGATCGTTGGATTGTTGGCTATTCTCAAAGTAGGAGGAGCTTATGTGCCATTAGATCCCAGCTATCCTCAAGAGCGTCTTAATTTTATGCTTGAAGATGCGAAAGTTGCAGTATTACTGACGCAATCGAACTCAATCGATCGGTTTAAAGATTTTAAAAATCCGCTTGTTTTGCTCGATAATGATTGGGAAACGATCGGCCAAGAACGAGCAGATAATCTCCAATATAATGTAAATAGCGATAATTTAGCCTATGTTATTTACACCTCTGGTTCGACAGGTCAGCCCAAGGGAGTAGCTGTAGCTCACAAAGCGATAAATCGGCTGGTATGCAATCCAAATTACATCAAATTGGAGCCAGGAGATCGAGTTGCCCAAGCCGCAAATATTTCCTTCGATGCAGCGACATTTGAGATTTGGGGTGCGTTGCTCAATGGTGCCGAACTCGTGGCAATCGGTCGGGAGGTAACGCTTTCACCTAGAGAGTTTGCACTAGAAATCCGCGATCGCCAGATTGATATTTTATTTTTAACTACGGCCTTGTTTCAGCAGATTGCTAGAGATGTACCTCAAGCTTTTGAGACAGTTAAATATTTACTATTTGGTGGTGAGACTGTCGATGTGCGCTGGGTTAATAAGATTATAGAACATGGTGCGCCTCAGCATTTAATTCATGTTTATGGGCCGACCGAGAATACCACATTTTCCACTTATTATGACGTAGATCTGTCACGATCGATCTCATCTTTGCCGATCGGGCGTCCGATTACCAACACCCAAATTTACATATTAGATCCCCATTTACAACCGCTACCGATTGGCGTCACTGGCGAAATCTATCTGGGTGGAGATGGACTGGCACGAGGCTATCTCGATCGACCCAAATTAACCGAGCGAGCCTTTATCGATCGTGCTTTTGACGCTCATTTAAATCCACGTCTGTATAAAACTGGCGATCGAGCGCGCTATCTACCAGATGGTAATGTTGAATTTTTAGGTCGTAACGATAATCTAGTAAAAATTCGCGGTTTTCGGATTGAGTTAGCAGAGATTGAAGCGGTATTAAATCAGCATCTAGCAGTCAGTCAAAATGTTGTCATTGTTGCAGAGAATGTGCCAGATGATAGACAGTTAGTCGCTTATATCATACTCGATCGACAACAAAAGCCAACGCCAGAAATACACAGCTTTCGACAATTTCTCAGCTCGAAGCTACCATTATATATGGTGCCAACAGCCTATATTTTCTTGGAATATTTACCACTCACACCAAATGGTAAAGTCGATCGCGCGGCATTACCAACGCCAGATTTAAGTAATTACCACGATCGAGATTATGTGCCACCGCGCTCTCAAGTCGAAGAGTTACTTACCAAAATTTGGGCAAAAATCTTGGGCAAAGAACAAATAGGCATCCACGACAATTTTTTTGAATCTGGCGGTCATTCTTTACTAGCGACGCAACTAATGTCCCGCATCCGTGACAATTTCCAAGTAGATTTACCCGTCAGCAATTTATTTGAAGCCCCCACGATCGCCCAACTTGCCAGGTATATCGATATAATGTGTTGGGCAGCAAATGTAGATGAGACTGAAACTACCGGACTCGATCGAGAAGAAGTAGAATTTCGATCGATTTAGTACGAGACGGCAGAAATGAAGCTACCATTTCTTGCCAACTCTCCCTGTCTTTTCTCGCTTGCTTGGTGCGCCTTCTCGTCGGCAAAGCCGCCGCTCCCCACCAAAATAGTCACCTTATTTACGCCGTAGACTACTAGCTCGATCGAAGAGTATGGTAAATTTTTACTTAATTTAGACAGACAACCAAAGATGAGCGCGATCGTGGTATTTGATATCGATGGAGTAATTCGGGACGTAGGGAACTCCTATCGTCGCGCCTTGGCAGATACAGTATCAAAATTTACCAATGACGCCTATCGCCCTACTGCGGTAGAAATCGACATGCTCAAAAATGAAGGCATCTGGAATAATGATTGGGAAGCCTCACAGGAACTGATTTATCGCTATTTTGAAAGTCAGGGTCAAACTCGATCGCAATTAAATCTAGATTACGATAAAATTGTGGCTTATTTTCAAACTAAATATCGCGGGACAGATCCTGTAAATTGGAATGGTTATATCTGCGACGAACCAATCCTCGCCAGCCTAGAATATTTTGATGCCCTCACGGCTGCTAACATTCCCTGGGGCTTTTTTAGCGGTGCCACCAGAGGATCTGCTAGTTATATCTTAGAACGAAGATTGGGGCTGACTGCGCCCGTGCTAGTGGCAATGGAAGACGCGCCAGGGAAGCCAGATCCCCACGGGTTATTTATGGCGGTTGCCAAACTAGGACAGCAATACGAGCAGACCGAGCGACTACCGATTGTCTATGTCGGCGATACTGTTGCCGATATGCACACAGTTATCAATGCTAGAAGCCAACAACCAAATCGACAGGCGATCGCTGTTGGCGTATTACCACCACATATTCTTGCCCAAGCTTCACAAATCGATAGCTACCGCCAGAACTTGATTCAAGCTGGTGCTAGCGTGGTCCTCGATCGGATTGGGGAACTTACACCCGATCTAATTACCTCAGTTCAAGGGATAGGAATCAAACCTGCCTAGAAGATCGCGCCGGAGTGATTAGTATTGCAGTTTGCTACAACTACACCACGAACTCTCGATACGCTGCCGTGCCGTAGACCATGTTTTTATCGAATGCCGATAACACCCGATTTTGAGCCGCGTCTGATGCCAGACAACGACATACCAAAGTCGCCACATCCGAGCGGGTAATGCTGCCAGCCACATGGGGATCTAAAGTCAAGATCCCATTGCCCGTAGCTGGCTCCGATTTCAAACCACCGGGACGGACGATCGTGTAATTCAAGCCACTATCCATCAGGTATTGCTCGGCCTTTTCCTTATCAGCTAATACAGAAGCCAAAGCCTCATAGGCAGTAGCTGGAATGGCATCTTTGGTGGCACCCGCACCTAGTGAAGAAACTAGAATAAACCGACTGACCCCTTTGTTCGCCGCCGCATCAATTAAGTGTTTATTGCCGAGGAAATCTGCCCGCTGTCCATCTTGGGGCATTCCACCGATCGTACTGACGATCGCACTGATTTGACCGTTCATGGCATTGGTAACATCGGTCGGGTTGAGGGCATCACCCACCACCGTTTCCACGTTCAGAGCCTGGAGATCGGATTGGGCGGCAGACGACCGAATCAAGGCCAACACAGGCACATTTTGGGTCGCCAAAATGCGGGCAATTTGATGCCCAACACCACGACTAGCACCAGCCAGAAAAATTGAGCCGGAAGTTGTCATAATTTTATGGATGAGTAATAGCTCTAATCAAAATCCTAGCATCCACATTCCGCTGTTGGAAAAGTTTAACCGAATCAGCGAAAGTAACTACGCGTTAGCATTGCGGCGTAGGGATGGATAGCGCGTGAGGAAGCGATTCCATTTGCCCACGGTGGCGATCGAATAGTTTTGGTTGCTAACAAGGAGGAATGGGGTGTTTGAGCCAGGTAAATCGAAAAGTGCTGCCGTTACCAGGTTCAGATTCCAACCGAATCGTGCCGCCTTCGGCAGTCACGATCTTTTTGACGATCGCTAGCCCTGCGCCGATATTTTCTTCGAGGTCGCGAGGTTTGAGGGTTTGAAAGATCTGATAAATTTTTTGATGATACTGTGGTTCGATCCCCTCGCCATTATCCGCGATCGCAAACTCGTAACGATCGCCCAGATCGATCGCCGATATTGCTACCACACCCATTTGCGTCGGATGATGGCGGATCGCATTGTCGATCAGGTGGAAAAATACTTGTTCGAGCGGCTGAGTGCGAGTAGCAAATGTCGGCATCAGATTGGCAATATCGATCGTAAATGTTGCGGGCGGATTTAGTCCGCGCAAGATCTTTTCGAGCAGACGATTGACATCAACATTGACCACTGGATTTTGGGTACGTCCGGCTCGTGAGTATGCTAGAAGGCTATCGAGTAATGATTGCATTCGATAGACGCGGCGGCGGATCAGTTGCATTTGACTTCGCGTTCCCGGTGAGATGCACTTATCGAGCTCTTCTTCTACCCATTCTGACAAACTAGCAATCGCTCGGAGTGGTGCCTTGAGATCGTGAGCGGTTACATAGACAAATTGGTCGAGTTCGCGGTTGCTCTGGAGCAATGAGTTGTTCGTAGTATTGAGAGCATGATTGAGTGCAGACATTTCGACGGCTTTGGCATGAAGTTTAGCGGCTACTTGGTGCTGCTCGGTAATATCGCGGACGATCGCGATCCAGTCATTTTCAGCGGCAATACTATTGATCGAAACTTCAATCGGGAAGCATTCACCATTTTTGCGCTGTCCCATCGCCTGCCACACGCGATCGCTGGGTTTGGCACTGGCTACCAAACTAGGTTCGTAAAACAGCAGCTTTTGAGTATCTTCAGCTTCGCAATTTAAGAGTTCTTGCCAATTCCGACCGATGACTTCATCGGGACTATAACCAAACATCTCTACTGCTGACTGATTGAATGTTTGGATTTGACCTCGATTGTTAATCGTCATCACACCATCGACGATATTGGTGACGACTGTCTCGATCGTGTTGCGACTGTGCCGTAAGCTCAGATCGTATGAGTACATTTCTGTCGCTAGCCGTCGGAGCGACCTAATCGAGATCGTCGCCCCTACTAAACCCAGGACTATGCCCACCCAGACGGCTTCAAAGCTAAGTTGCTGCCGATCTTGCAGCCATTGCGTGCGGATATTTAACAGGCGGGCTTCTTCGGCTTCAAAGTTACCGATTTCCTGCCGAAACCGATCCATCAGTTGCCTACTTTGGCGCAAGCTGCCGATTACTAATTGAGGATTGTCACTATTTGCTGATTCTATTTGCTGAATGCTGGCTGCGAGCTGTTGCATCTGCAATCGCGCGATCTGGTGAGATCGACTAGCTTGTGCTGCCTGTTGCGGGCGATCTTTGACGAGTTGTTCGACCCGATCGAGTGTTGGCGTAATATTTTTTGCAGCCAGTTCGTAAGGTTCGAGAAAAGTTTTGTCTTTAACCATCGAGTAACTGCTGACGGCAGCTTCAGCACTAACTAGCTCGATCGAGCTACTGTAACTTTTAGTTAAAACTTCTTGGGTATGGTCTACATTTTGCTGGGCGACGATCGTTTGTTGGTGTAAGATCGCCACCGCGATCGCCATGCCGAACAGACAAGGTAGTGGTAGACAGATCGCCAAAGAACCTCGAATTTCGATTGGTATTTGTCGCCACCAATTTTGAATCTTTGCCCAATAGCCGTTCATCGCAATTTCACTAACTATTCTTCTTGATCTACTATCGAGCGTCGAGACGATTTGACTCTCTACCTTTCGAGCGATCGTGTCTTTTCTAGCGACTTTTTACATCCAGATTGTCTAGTTGGAGAAAAGTTTGTAACAAGATACTAGCACCGCGAGCGCATTCTTCAAAAGAGGTATATTCATCTGCTGAATGACTGACTCCTGCCCGACTAGGCACAAAAATCATCCCCATAGCTGTAAACCGTCCGATTTCTTGGGCATCGTGTCCCGCACGGCTGGGCAGGTGGGTGTAAGCTATACCCATATTTTGACAAATGCCTTCGATCGATTTCATAATTTGAGGATCTGCCAATGTCGGGCGAATATGGAGCGTTTGCTGGATCGAAATTGCCGTCTCGGTAGTTCTGGCAATAATGTTAATTTCGGCTTTGAGTTTTGCCGTCAACAGTTGTAAGTGTTCTTCAGCTAGATCGCGCATGTCGATGCGCAAATCAACCATTCCAGGCACCGTATTAGTGGCATTGGGCGACACATTGAGATAGCCGACAGTTGCAACTTGGTCGCCATCGATCGAGCAGGCGATTTTATTCACCGCTAGGACGATTTCTGAAGCGGCAACTAGCGCGTCTTTCCGCATATTCATCGGTGTGGTGCCAGCATGATTGGCACGTCCGATAACATTGACGGCAAATCGGTATTGTCCGACAACTCCAGTCACAATCCCAATCGGCTTGTCTAGATATTCTAAGACACCGCCTTGTTCGACGTGTAGTTCTACAAATGCCACCATCTCGCCAGATTTGCGTTTGGCAGTAGCAATTTGCGACCAATTGCCACCAATGCGATCGAGACATTCCTGAATCGGCGTACCATCGAGACGGGCATAATAAATCGCATCTTCTAATACTTCTCCCGCCATTCCCTTTGAGCCAATCACCGAACGTTCCTCGTCGGTAAAGACAATAACTTCGATCGGGTGGTAGAGTCGGATCGCTCGATCGTGTAAAGCCCGCACTACTTCAATCCCCGCTAGCACGCCCAAACAACCATCATAAATCCCCCCCGTCGGGACGGTATCGATGTGCGAACCAGTCGCGATCGCCCCGGCATCGGAATTTAGACCCTCGTAGCGACCGATAATATTACCAGCCGCGTCTGTCCTGACTGTCATTCCCGCTTCAATCATCCAAGTCTGTACCAATTGACGTGCGAGCAAATCTTCGGGTGTAAAAGCCACTCGGCTGATGCCACCTTGGGGCAATTTACCGATTTGAGCTAATTCATGTAAGCTGCGATCGAGTCTAGCGGCATCGATTTTTAATTCACTCAAGATCGGTGATGATGTAATTGTCATACGAAAGTCAGGGGATAAGGGAATTTTAGATAAAAATATTAATGACTAACAGCTTTATGGGTTAGGAGATGTGACTCTCAACTCGATCGACAATCGCTAATAATCGAAACCGTGCGATCTGACTAATTTCCTCGATCGCGGTATCTAATTCCTCATCTGCTGAGTTTTGTAAGCGGCGATCGAAAGCTTCTAAAATACTCTGTTTGCTATGATTTTTGACAGCGATAATAAAGGGGAAATCAAATCTTTCTAAATAAGATTGATTGAGTTGTTGAAAACCGACGAATTCACTCGCACTCAACCGATCCAGGCCAACACCTGCTTGCTCTTGCACCGATGCTGCTGCCATTTTGACTTTGCTACCCAAATCTGGATGAGCGCGAACCAAAGCCAATTTTTGACCCAAATCAAAGCTAAAAACTACGTCCATCATCTGTTGATGTAGCTGTTCGATCGATATAAATGGTCGTCGATCCCATACTTGAGAAGCAACCGTAGGTGTGTGTTCAAAAACTTCACCTAGTGCTTGAATAAATTGGGGTCGATCCATCTGATTGAGTTGACTAAGAGAATAAATCATCGGCTTCGATCGAGATTATTTATTTAATATTTTTCAATTTATTACTCAATTAACTGCCTCGATAAGTACTGTAAGACCATGGCGAAACTAGTAATGGAATATGGTAATGTACTTCATGATTGGCAATTTGAAAGCGAATGGGAATGCGATCGAGAAATGCTGGGTTTGGTAAGTCAGATTGAATTTTCTCGAAATAAGATCCGATGCTGAAAACTAGCTCGTATTCTCCAATTTGCAGTTCGCCATCGGCTAACAAGGGTTTATCGGTGCGTCCATCTCGATCGGTGTAAACTTGCTTAATTAAGGTTCGATTATCTGCTGGAGATTCGATCGAGTAGAGGCAAATCTCGATGCCTGGAGCAGGACAGCCGTGGGCTGTATCTAGAACGTGGGTTGTTAATTTACCAGCCATATTTTTTATCTCAACGGGCCACCGAGAATAGTTTTAGCGATCGCGCTAGTCACATCTTCAGGTGGCTCATTTTTTAATTGCTGATACCAAGCTTGAGTCACATCAGGATCGCGACCGTGGATTTGTTCTGCACGCTGGCGTGCTTTAGCGACGACGGCATTTGCGCGTTCTTTGCGCTCGGATTCGTAACGTTTGAGCGCATCAGGTACGCTGATGTTCGTCGCAATCAGGTAATTACTGAGTACCCAAGCATCTTCGAGAGCTTGACAGCCACCTTGTCCGAGATCGGGGCAAGTCCCATGAGCGGCATCGCCGAGAAGTGCCACTCGTCCTTTGACATAACGATCGATCGGCCCCATGTCATGAATGGCGATCCGGGCAGTTTCGGCGGGATTGAGTCGATCGATCAATTGTTGGACTGGTTCGTCCCAGCCTCGAAAATGCTCCTTTAATTCGGCTCGATAACTATCTGGTGTAGCGCAATTATCTGGCGGGAGCGGCACATCTAAAAAGAAGTAACAGCGCGAGTCACCCACAGGCATCAGGGAAGCGCGTTTGTGTTCGCCAACATAGATGCTCCAGGTATTTTTCGGTGCTAGTTGCTCATCGGCGGGTACCAATCCATTCCAGTTGATATACCCCGCATACTTAGGTTCGACAGGTTCGTCTAAAATTTGTTTGCGAAATTGAGAGCGAATGCCATCGGCAGCAATAATTAAATCGCCACTGGTGCGATGACCGTTTTCAAAGATCGCCGTTACGCCAGTCTCGTATTCTTCAAAGTCAATACATTTGTGGTCGAGATGAACTTCCCCTGGAAATGCGGCTACCAGCATTGTCTGTAAATCCCGCCGCGCGACTGGATACGGACGCTGCCCGACTCGATCGATCAATGGCATCAAGTCGATTTGATTGAGCAATTCTCCAGTTTTACTGCGATATGTCATTGCATTCATTTCACCGCCGATCGCGGCAATTTCTGCCCCTAAACCCAGTCGATTCAGTACTTTGACTCCGTTCGACCACAGAGAAATTCCCGCTCCTACAGGGCGTAATGTGGCGACTCGATCGTAAATCTCCACTTCATAACCCGCCTGCTTGAGAGCAATTCCGGCTGTCAATCCCCCAATCCCAGCCCCGATAATAATTACTTTGAGATGGTTCATCTTAGATACTATGCTGTGAAATATTGGTTATCATTCCGTCTCCCCATCGCCTAAAAATTCGGTGGATGATACTGGTGCCAGTGCTGGGCGATATCGATGCGGCGACACAGCCAGACGCGATCGTGTTGTTGCACATAGTCCAGAAATCTCGCCAACGCAGCCGCCCGTCCCGGTCTGCCCACCAAGCGACAATGCAGCCCCACGCTCATCATTTTGGGTGCGGTTTCGCCCTCAGCATAAAGTACATCGAAGGCATCGCGCAGGTAAGCAAAAAACTGATCGCCCGAATTAAACCCCTGGGCTGTCGCAAATCGCATGTCATTATTGTCGAGAGTATAGGGCACGACCAGATGCGGTTTGCCATAGTCATTCGTCCAATAGGGTAAATCGTCAGCATAGCTATCCGAGTCATAGAGAAAACCGCCAGTTTCGACTACTAATTTGCGGGTATAAGGGCTATTGCGTCCGGTATACCAGCCAGTAGGACGTTGCCCCGTCACCTGCGTATGAATCGCGATCGCTTTAAGCATGTGTTCGCGTTCGGCTGATTCGGTAAAATCTTTGTACTCGATCCACCGATAGCCATGACTGGCAATCTCCCACTCAGCCTCAAGCATGGCGGCAACTGCATCGGGATTGCGCGCCAACGCCATCGCAATGCCATAGACCGTGACCGGAATCTGTCGATTGGTAAATAACCGATACAATCGCCAAAAGCCAGCCCGACTACCATATTCATAACATGACTCCATATTCATGTGTCGCTGTCCCACAAACGGCACCGCACCCACGATTTCAGACAAAAACGCCTCCGATGCCGGGTCGCCATGCAAAATACAATTTTCGCCACCTTCTTCGTAATTAATTACAAACTGAACGGCGATCCTGGCGCGATCTGGCCACTGGGGATGTGGCTGACTCCGCCCATAGCCGACCAAATCTCGTGGATAGTCGATCGATGTCATATATTACGCTTTAGCATAACTCATTTTTATTGTATACTGTACACAGCATTTTAGCTTGCCCCTAGTAAAGTCCCCTCACTGGCGGAGTGCTGGGCGGGTGACCCGCCCAGTGGGGTGGGTAGATCTCCGCAGCAACTCAGAAAAATTACGATCGAGCCATAAGTTAAAGATCGGGCTAACTTGCCAATAAATCCAAAACTAGCATAATTATCTTGAGAGAAATGGTATGAATCAGACAGTAATCGCCAAACACCAAGTTTTTATCTGTGGCTCTGCATTGCGAGGACAACCAGATCGTGCCAACTTGGGCAACGCCAAATTTATCCACGCCGTAAATACCGAGCCTCTCTATCGGTTACATGCGGCGGAAAATGGCTGGCATCCAGCAATTTATCAAGTCGATTAGAAACCGCCGCCCAAACATAACTAATAAATTTGCAAAATATCTGTAGATCGACATCTTTACCAACAGGATTGCCCAGAGTATAATAAAAAGTATCACAGGGCACAGAAAAAGATTCGGACATACATTAGCGATCTGAGCGAAGATGTATGGTGACAGGTTTGGAAGTGCCTCCTACAATCACCAAATTGAGGAGGTTCGCAATGAAATATTTAGATCGTCAGCAAAATGAAATCGATCGCGATCGGTGGGAAACTTACAAGCAGCTAGAACTAGTTCCCGATGAGATCGATAATCCCGCTTGCCATCGCGGTGGCTTTAAATTCGGGATCGATCGAGTCTGGCGAACGTTAATCGCCTTACTGGTTGACGAACTAGTCACCGAGCAACAGATCGATTATCTCGATCGCTGTTGGGATGTAAATGAACGAGATCGATCGCCCTCGAAGACGCTACAAAGATTTTTGACACTAATTAGCTAACAAATGTAGGAGCAATTATGTTAGGGGTAATTCATGAATTACCCCTAACATAATTGCTCCTACCCTATATTTCTGGCTAATCGCATCAATTTCTGAGGAAGATAGCTAAATTCGTACCATAGCTCTCTGGGGCTGAGATCGAATCCATACTGAAGGATGAGGACAACCACAACGATCGAGATAATTAGCCCCAATCCGACATTAAATATCCTCAAAATCGATCGCCCGATGACGACTAAACCGACGATCGTTGCCAATCCCAATATTGTTTGCAGATCGAGGACAGAATTCATATTTAAGTCAATTTAGGTAATAGTTGATTTGCGGGAGTGTTCGGTATAAGCTGCTGTAGCTAGTAATGACACGATCGCCAGTGGAAAGACCAAACTCCACCAGGATTCTGATACCAACACAAAAAAGGCTGCGGCTAGTCCTCCTAACGCAAAGCCGACAATTACCGGAATAAATCGACTCATCCGCTCCATCGCTTCGGCGGCTTCTAATTTAGTTGCTTCGCTCGCAGTCGCGAATTTTGCACTCAAATATTGCACCACATCGATCGTCAGTTGGGTGGTATTCCCCGTCATTACAGTGGTGGGAATGTAGCTTTTAAACACACCTTTGGACTCCTTCATCAGGGCATTTTGAATCGCCATCGACATGACCCCAGACATCCCGATCGGGAGGATGTATTCTTCCTGAACATCTAGTAATAAAGCAGGTGAAAGCTGAGTCCCGACAACTAGAAAAATGCTCAACGCGATCGCCTCAGCCGTCAATAATACGGCAAAAACCGACCATTTTCTGTGCCGCGCATATTTCGCCAACAGGGACGCAAGTGCAACAGTAATCACAAAAGCGGGCAACATCAGCAGCCGTGTCAGCGTGGTTTCAGCATCTTCGCTGACAAATGACGAACCCGCGAGGGCGATATTTCCCGTGACGTGGGCGGTAAAAATCCCGAACAGAATAATAAAGGCTGATGTATCGACAAATCCAGCTACCCAACTCAATAAAAATCCGGCTGGGCCATCGCTTACTAAAAAGGCACTCAAACTAGGAATCTCATTACTACGCGGTATAACGGTCATTTCTTTTGCTCCTGGCTCGCAAACTTTATCAAATAACAAGAGAGCGAAAAATCCCCTCTCAGGAGGCTACGGTGTATACACAAGTCTGGATAAAAGTAAAAACCCTAGAAATCCCCCTGTCTTGTCTCCCTAATCCGTCGGGGAACCCGACGAACGGGAGCCGCTAAATCCCCCTTAAAAAGGGGGACTTCCGGATCTAGTTCCCCCCTTAAAAAGGGGGGTTAGGGGGGATTCAGATCTAGAAACGAAGTCTATCCGACTTGTGTATACAGCGTAGCCCAGGAGCGGCGGTTTTATTCGGAGGTTCCCTCCGAATAAAAAAACCGACAAGACAGGGTTGCCCGGAGGGCGGGGTGGGTCGATCTCCGCCTCAAATCCAACAAACTTTCAATTCTCCGCTCTCCTCAGTAGTCTATCGATAGATCCAACTCAGTTTCGTCGCTAGAGATACACAAATAGAAAGTAACTGCGTATACAGTATACAAAAGTGATTGCGTATACAGTATACAAATAGTTGGTAAGGCAATATTGACTGTAATGATTTCGCTGTAAGAGTCCCAAGCATAACTGGTAGTTTCTTGAAGCAGTCTAATTACACAGGCTGAAGGCCAACTACTTGGGGATTAGCGAGGGCACATGCAGAAAATCATGCCCCTAGCGAGGGCATAATGTTACGCTCATTCAGGTTCATCGATAAATATTGCGATCGATATATTTAGTCGATCGCAATCGGTCGCGATTACCCGTTATTTCAGAATATAACTCAGGAGATTTAGAATATGCTCGAGCGCATCATTCATCAATTAAGTGTCGCGGTCGCCATCTCGATCGCGATCGTCGGTATATGGGCAAGTATCCAAACTGTTGATGCTCAAGCCTCTATGTTAACTGAATCGAAACCATCTAATACCGTATTGCTTGCCGATGTCGGTACCCCCACTACCGAAGCCAAACCCTCTCTGGTAGAACAAGTCAAAACATTGACTGAACCGACGAGTGAGGAAGCAGCAGCAACAGCCAAAGCCGAGAAAAAGGCTGCTAAAGCTGAGGCGAAAAAAGCTAAAAAGTTAGCTAAAGCCGAGGCCAAGAAAGCAAAAAAATTAGCTAAAGCTGAAGCGAAGAAGGCAAAGAAATTAGCCAAAGCCGAAGCAAAAGCAGCTAAAGCAGCAGAAAAGCCAGATTTAAAAAGTGAATCTAAAACATCATAAATTATCGATCGGTGATGGTCAGAAATCGATATATTTATCGAGATCGTACAATTGTCAGATTTAAAAAAAAGCTAGCTACAGCTAAATTATTTTTTGTGCAAACTACTATTGAAGGCTATCGATCGTAGTTAGATTGCGTACAGTCACCGTCTAAACAACGGTATATAAAATTAGGATCGAGAGGATCGAAATATGGCACGCAGAGAAGAAATTAGTACCTTTAGTGAAGCTGAATTACCTGAAGCTCAAGGTTATCCGAGCCTATCCACTCAAGGTTCGGAACTAATCTATGGACTGTACGACAAACCACCCGTCGTTGAGTCGATTTTTGTAGCGGTACAGCATGTTTTAGCAGCATTTGTAGGTATTGTTACACCACCACTAATTATCTGCACCAGCTTGGGGATTGATGCGGCGAACACTAGTTTTCTGATTAGCATGTCGCTATTCGCCTCTGGGATCTGCACCTATATTCAATGTAAAACATTTGGGCCGTTGGGATCGGGTTTACTCAGCTTGCAGGGTACGAGTTTTGCATTTTTAGGTGCGATTTTGGGCGTAGGTAACACTGCGATTCAGTCTGGAAAAACACCCGTTCAAGCACTATCACTAATTTTCGGCGTTTGCTTTTTTGGTGCATTTGCCAATGTAATGCTGAGTCGCTTTTTGCATCTACTGAGCAAAGTCGTGACACCAATCGTGTCGGGATCGTTGGTGATGCTGATCGGGCTGAGTTTGCTCAAAACAGGTATTACCAGTATGGCGGGCGGTACGGCAGCATTAAAGAACGGTACATTTGCCAACGCGCCCAACCTGGCATTGGGGTTTGGTGTATTTGCGATCGTGATTATCTTGACGCTGGCTAAAAATCAATATATTCGGATGGGCGCGATCGCCATTGGACTAGTAATTGGCTATATTGCTTCCGCATTTATGGGGATGGTTGATTTTAGTATTTTCACCAAACTTCCCCTTGTCAGTGTGCCGATCCCCTTTCGTTACGGTATGGATTTTGAAATTGGTGCGCTGATTCCGTTTCTGATTCTCTATCCACTCACCGCGATCGAATCTGTCGGCGATCTGACTGCTACCTCGATGGTTTCCAAAGAGCCGATCTCCGGTTCCGTTTACATCCGTAGAATAAAGGCTGGAGTACTAGCAGATGGCTTTAACTCCTCTTTAGCCGCATTACTTAATACCTTTCCGATTACTACCTTCAGCCAAAACACAGGTGTAATTCAGATGACGGGTGTTGGCAGTCGCTACGTTGGATTCTTTGTTTCGGGTATTTTGGTACTATTAGGGCTATTGCCGATCGTCAGTGGTGCTTTCCAGTCCATTCCCCAGCCAGTTTTAGGCGGAGCGACTACGGTGATGTTTGGTTCGATCGCTGTTGCTGGAGTCAAAATTATTGCATCTGAAGAATTAGATCGTCGATCGACAATTATTATTGCAGTTTCCTTAGCACTGGGATTGGGCGTAGTGTTCGTACCAGAGTTATTTAATAATCAGCCTGCTCCGATCAAAAACATGTTTGCTTCGGCGACTTCGACGGGCGGCTTAACGGCAATCTTACTCAGTTGGTTATTACCTCAAACTCCAACTGCTAATTCGGCACCATCGGCAGAAAGAGAGATTGCCAACGGCTAGAAAATAACGCCCCAAATCATTTTAATTGACGGTGTTTGAGTCGCAACAGATAATGTTGCTAAAGTATTGTATTTTAGTGGAGCTATCGACTATGAAACGATTTTTTCTTGGTATTTTAGTCAGTTTGATTGTTGTATTTAGTGCAACTAATATGGTATTATTATTGCCAGCGATCGCCGCACCAGCAGTTGAGACGGGAGTAGACGCGATCGAACAATTGAAAACGACAATTTTACCTCAGATTCAAAATATCCTCACGCCAGAACAACAAAAACAACTCGAAACTACGGTCATTAGCGATAAAGGTAGTATTCGCAAGGCATTTAAGTCCTTAATGTTGACACCCGCTCAAAAAACTAAGCTGGCAGCAGTATTTAAATCATTACCGAAAAAGGAGATCTTCACTTCGATGACTCCCGCTCAAAAGCGACAGTTTTTTATGACGAAGAAGGAGATATTTTCACCCATCCCTGAAGAGCTTGCTAATTCTCAGGTGAAGTCAAACAAATAGTATTTGCTGAGATGATGCAATTATGAATTCGACGATCGAGACTCAAACAGACCAATTTTTTATTCGAGTCTGGTGACAGCACATCTCATCCCCACAGGCAAAGATTGTGCTTTCAAATGGTGGCACAATCGCCTCGTCAATCGAGCCAAACATTATCAAGGCTTTATTCGCGGCGATCTATTTTAGTCAAATTAGTTTGTTGCAAGTACTAAAATTTCCCGATTAACCAACATTTTGAGATTGCTGAATCTGCTCTAGCTCGGATACTACTCGTGCTTGACTGGCGATCGAATGCTCTTGAACTGCGTTAACAGCTCGCTCGGCATCGCGAGCTAAAATCGCATCATAAATCTGCCGATGCTCCCAGCGAACTTCTAGTACCGCTGGATTGCCGATCGTTGTCTGAATACGGAGCAAAATCATTTTATCGAATAATCGATCGAGTAATGATACCAGCCACTCATTCTGAGATCCTTCGGCACTCATACAGCTTGCGAGCGTCCTCACTCGTAAATGTTGCAACCTTCATCACGCCGCGCTCTTCGACAACTAAATCTGCTTGCTGGAGTTGGTGCAAAGCTTCACGAATGGGGGTGCGACTCACTTGGAGTTTCTGGGCAAGTTGTGTTTCTACCAAACGTTGCCCTGGCATCAGATCGCCAGACAAAATAGCAGTACGCAAGGCTTGATATGCCTGCTCTTGCAGAGACTGAGGTCGTTGGAGAGAACGCGAAGATAACGTCAAAGCAAGTGTTCCTGGATGTAAAACTAGACCTAAATTAACTGAAAACGGTCTGGATGGCAATGATTGTACCGAAGAAAGATCTCTAGCTCAAGGGGGTACTAATCCATCGCTTCAACTGGGATTGGGATTCCTCGACTTAGGTAAGAAGGGGGCATTGGGCACGATATTACAATCGAAACGATCGAAAATGGATGAAGTCGAGCTTATGTCTAACTATTAATTACTAATATTGTAATTGCTATAAAATTCTGTAGAACTAGGAAAAGTTTCAAAAATATCATACATACTACTTAGTTCAAATAACATTTCTATTTGCTGATTAATCGAACAAATAGATAACCTACTATTGGTTTCGCGTACCTTTTGAGAAGCCAATACTAAAGCTGCCAATCCAGAGCTGTCCATGAAAGTGAGATTTTGACAATCGACTAACACATTACTAAAACCAGCATTAGCAGTTTCCACAATCTCTCGCCGTAATTGGCTACAGTTAGTTACATCTAGAACCCCATTAGGTTGAATGACTTTGACGGGTGCAGCAACACAATTGACAGTTTCAGTAGCCATATTTTGGCTATATGTTACAGTTTCTAAGGACGATCCCATCGCTCGTTCGAGTTCTTGAGCGTACCTTGTTATCATCATTGTCTGTTTTTCTAATCGGGTTGAGATTGCCTCTCGCAATTCTCCAGGTGTAAATGGTTTCGTGAGATAGTCATCTGCACCGAGAGACATACCTTTACGGAAATCGGCTTTAGTCGCTCTAGCAGAAAGAAAGATAAACGGAATTTTAAGTGTATTAGGATCTTGACGCAGCGTAATTAGCACATCATAGCCATCGAGTTCTGGCATCATGACATCGCAAATAATTAAATCGGGGTGATGCTCTCGTGCTAATTGCACGCCAATTCTGCCATTTTCGGCTATTAAAACATCAAACCCTTCTAATTCTAAAATTTCTTGAATATTTTCAAGAATTTTAGCTTCATCTTCGATCGCTAATATAGTAGTCATTATAATTTGAAAGAGCTTATTCCTTGTAAAGTTGAAATCGTTATTTATGTAAAGCCAGGATATTGTAAATAGCTAAAATGAGAGTTAAAAGCCAGATATCGATCGTATATTAAAATCAATGAATATAATGGGAATTATTATTCATCGACCTGGATCGACTCAATTGCTTTGCAAATTTCTTTAGGGGTAAATGGCTTAGTTAAATAGTTATTCGCACCTAACTTTAGACCCTTTTCCCGATCTTCATCTGTAGCTTTTGCAGATAAAAAGATAAATGGAGTGGTAGTAAAAAGCGGATTTTGACGGAGAGCGGAAATGACACCATAACCATCGAGTTCGGGCATCATCACATCACAAATAATTAAGTTAGGTTGTTTGTCGATCGCGATTTGCAAGCCAACTTTGCCATTTTCAGCAGTTAATACATCGAAATCTTCCATTTCTAAGATTTCCTGTAAATTCTCGCGAACATCACGTTCATCTTCAATTACTAAAATAGTCGTCATAAAATTAGATAATAAGGAATAGGGGATAGAAATGTCACGTTCAACCTAAAGGTAAATTGACAATGAATGTCGTGCCAACATCTACTTCACTCGTGAGGTCGATCGTGCCACCATGAAGATCTACACATCTCTTGACAATTGATAAACCTAAGCCCGTACCCGGAATATTACTGACATTGCTACCGCGATGAAATGATTCAAACAGCCGCACTCGATCTTCATCGGAAATGCCGATTCCTCGATCGGTAATTTGGAACGTAACTGTTTGACTAGTAAAAGTAATATTAAATCGAACTTGACTATCGCTTAACGTATATTTAATAGCATTAGAGAGCAAATTAGTTAGAATTTGACGAACTAGCTTACTATCCATAAATACCGTAAACTCCTGTCCTGTATCGCTATTAGCATCAGCATAATTGATAGTTAAATCGAAGCGGCCTTTGGCATTACTACTAATTTCTATTTCTTCAATTAATTCGTGACAAAAAGCGATCGGATCGAATGACGATCGCTTGCACTCTAGTTTACCCGCATCTGTCTGATAAATTAATAAAATATCTTCTAACAGTGTAGTCATATGCTTGACAGCAGATTGAATCCGTTGCCAATGCTTGAGCTTTTTGGGTCGATCGAGTTTGTGGTCGTAGTCTTCAAGTAACCCAGTAGATGAGGAAATAATACCTAAAGGTGTCCGAAATTCATGAGATGCTGTAGTGATAAATCGAGTTTTTAGCTCGTTTAATTCTTGCTCTTGAATCAATGCCTTGCGGATTTCAATCTTTTGTTTGGCTAGCTTATCTGCTAACCTTTTGGCATCTTTTAGAGAAGTACTTTGGGCTTGAAGCAAAAACAAGAAGTCAGCGACAGGATCGTGCAGGGCAAAGTCCGATACTTTGAGATTGAAATCGGCCATTGCATTTGTATCGGTAATCCACGGCGAACCCAAAAATAGGATTACCTCTTCATAATCGACATAAACGATCTGTCCTTTGAGTTGCATCCGATTTTTAATTGATTCTAATAAGAAAAGGGATCTAGGATGAGCGCGGATAGAATCAAAATTGGTAACTACGTTAGGACGTTTAATCTCAAAGTGTTCTTTAAAGTCCTTGTATTTTAAAATTTCTGGATATAACCGTTTGAGGACAGGCCCAATATGAATGATTTCCAGATCGCGATTTAAGACAATATAAAATGGAAAAATGGTGGCAAAGACATCAGGAAGTGGTGAGAAATCTGGTGTCGATACATATTCAGCGAGGGTGACATTTTCGGAAAAACTCATTGTGGCATGACCTGTCTGATACCGCTAGTAAAATAATATGGAATGTAAGCTTCGATTAATTATTATTAATGTTGAACAATGGTTTGAATGGGCATTTGAGTTTATGGGAGATGGATAATTCTTGATGGTCGTTACCTCGATCTTTACTATTGGTAAGCTGAATATCAACATCAGTATCGAATTTTTCCCCTAAACCTTTGAGCATTCCTACTACCATTGGCGTTAAGCCAGGTCGCTCGGAATAGTAGTGTAACTTGAGCGATTCTGCTTCGAGATGGGAACATAAAAAGCTCGGCGGTTGCAGTTCGGGAAAACTCAGTCCCACACGGGCATGTAGATTATCGAGATTTTGGAGAAATTCAGGTAAATTATCACCTGCCATTTCCATCAGCGATCCAAACCCCTCAGTGGCAGTAAAGAGCAGCCAATATCTACCAAAAGCCTCTAAAATATCTGTTGCAGGCATTGCCATCACGACACTAGCCGCATCGACGAGTCGATAGGTGATGTCATCTGGATAAGAATCCATGCTAATAAAGGCTTCGATCTCCACTTCTGCCTTGGACTTAATTTTTTCCCAGATTTCTTCCCCATATTGGCTGCAAATCATATCTTCTAAGCCTTTATTCACCAATCCAAACATCAGCACTCGCTCCTTATCGAAAGTGAATATGTATTTAATCCATCTCCTGTTTAGAGTACCCACATTCGGCAGCTAATAGCCATCAGCTTTCAGCTCCCAGCTACCCCTTTATCCTGCTACCGATCTACCATGCTCATCAGCGCAATTAGCTCGGCGTTGTAATCTATGGCATATTCATTCGTGGCATAGGATTTTTCATCATCCACATAGCTCAGTAGCCCCCGATTTTTAGGCGCGATCCCATCTTGGGCACCATTATTAGCACCACCTACCAATAAACCAGGAATTGAGATTTTACGAGCGCGGGCAAAGATATGATTGACATGCCGTACCGGATGGGTACCGATGCCAGTCACAAATGTCTGGTTAAAAGGGTTGCGCCCGAGTAAATAATCAATTTGGTCGATCGCGGCTTGGCGGTAGGCAGTCCCATCGGTCATGCGATAAGCTAATATGAGCGTTAGCCCCTCTGTAGCCGTCATCTTGTTCGATCCCCAGATAAACCGCTGATTTGCTAGACGATAGCCACTTGTTGAGACTTTTTTGACAAGTGCATCCGCTCGGTTGAGGATTTGCTGGGCGATCTTTAGTTTAATCTCGCTGGCTGGGGAAGTTGCACTTTCACTCAGATAGTTCACCATTCCTAGCGCGGACGGATCTTTCCACTCAAATAGAGTATAGTCACTGGGTAAGTGCTGAAGAAAATAGCGATCGAATTGGCTTTCTTTGGTCGTAATAAATAGTTCTGCTGCTGCCCATAATCGATCGTCTGTATCGATTTTTAGGCTCGGTTCGGTATCGATTTCTGAAGTAAGATATTTACCCGAACCGCTATCATCACCATCTACCCAATCTACTTTCATGGTTGGTTGGGTTTGTAAATAATCCCATGCCCGTCGAGCTGCCTTCAGATAGAGGGTAGATTGTTGGGGTTGGAGAGGAGCATATACCCGTGCAGCGATCGCCATTGCTGCGGCAAATTTCGCCGTCTCTGGGGTAGAAATACCATAGATAAAGCGGGGTTGAGTATCTCGATCTGGTGCGACAATTGGCGGCCACTTTTTACCAGATAGTTTACGATAAATCGCCCCATCCGATCGCTGCATGGACAGCATCCAATCCAATCCCACCCGCATTTCATCGAGTAAGTCGGGGATACCGTTACCGCTTTCGGGAATAGTTAATTGGCGATCGGGAAATGCTTTAGGCTCATTCTCATATAGGCTCAATAGTCTGCCTACGGTAATGGCGGTGGTGCTGACATATTTGCCATAATCCCCCGCGTCGTGCCAGCCGCCTGTGGCTGAAATTACCTTCCCGGCTGAATTCATAGCATCTTTGTGGGCGATGGCACCATCACGAAGATGACAGGGCGCATGGCGAATGCCTGTAACCGGATCGCCGATCTCGACTCCACAGCGTTGAAGATAATAGGAGCGCAGCATCTTAATTACTGGCTTCTGATAAACATCAGACGCGATCGTAAACGGATAAGACTCGATCGATCCAGCTCGCAGGAAATAATTACCAGTTTGTTCGATCTGGCTAAAGTCAATAGTTTGTAATCGATCGTTACTATCTCGATCGCGAATTGGCTGACTGGGAGTAATGACTTGCACCGTCTGTCGATTGACAGTATTTATCAACTCAATTTGTCGCTGTGTATTGCCACTGTTGACTAGAAAGGCAACTTTGGGGCTATTGGGTAAATAACCTACTTGATTGATGACGATTTTAGCTGATTCGGTGGCGTGCCATCGAGCCAAATTGCCACCAGCCATTACCAGGAAAAATGCACTGATGAGGATAATTAATAGACGATGAGATCTTGTCATGTTTTTATTACATCAAATACAGTACTATTTTCGCCCAATAATTTTGATTGTGAATCGGTAACTATAACTGACAACTGATAATTGCCACTCTCCAAATTTGAGAGCTTTAGGTTTTCGATCTGTTTACTACTATCGGGGGTAATAGCGATCGCAATTGACTCCTGCTTGATAATAGTTTTCGAGCGTTTTAATATATATGTGAGTTGAGAATTAGGCATTGATTTCCACAGATCGTTAATCAGCCATAGTTCGATCGGAATTGACTCACCAACTTTCCACTGTTGTTTTGGCAAAATGATACTTGGCAAAATTGGTTGATAAGCACGTTTTAACATTTCATACCCTGGCTTTGTCTGTCGCCAATAGTCTACAATTCCCCAATTAATTGACGGCCAATTTTCGACAAACATAAACTGAAAAATTGCACTCACGGGCTGATATCGCTGTCTTCGGTAAGATTCGGCTGCAAATTGAGTCAGTTGGGCTTGATATTGTTGGGTATTGTCGATAAATTCTTCTACGGTTTTACCCATTGGCACTTTCGCCAAATTGAATGTTTCGTGAGGTTGAAAATTATGATATTTCCACTTCTCTAATTTGGCTGGTGTATCGGGAAATAGTTCGGCTGCTGTAAATATTTTTTCTAGCGAACTTCGATTGGGTAATGCCTGCGCGCCAAATTCAGTAATTAAGGGTTCTTTAGTAGCCTTGCCATAGTCTTGCCATTTTCCCGAATACCAGCCGTGCCAGGGGTGTTCTTGTGTGGTTGAGGCCAGATGTAGATGACGGGTAGAGTCGCGGGAGCGGAGACTATTGTAAATTGTCTCGTCGAGAGCGCGATTTTGTTTGGGATTGTAATCGCGATATTTATCTTTCATCCAGGTTGCATCCCACGGCGGTTCGTTGTGAATGCTCCAGGTAAAAATTGAGGGATGGTTATACAGCATTGTCACCATATCATTCGCCTGTTGCGTTGCTTCGGTAACAAATTCTGAAGCATCGCTATAACCCCATTGCAAGGGAAAATCTTGCCAGACTAATAGCCCCATCTCGTCGCATAAATGGTAAAATTCTGCGGCTTCAATATGCGCGTGAACGCGGATACTATTAATATTTGCTTGCTGCATTAATTTGAGATCGAGCGAGTATTTAGCTCTCGTCATTTCGCTCAACCATTGAGAAGCAATGTAATTAGTACCGCGCAAGAAAATCCGCCGCCCATTTAATTCCCATACTTGAGATTGAGGATTGAGGCGAATCGTGCGGAAGCCAAATGTGGTACTCGATCGATCTAATAATTTATTTTTACTGAGAATCTCAGTTTTGACTCTATATAAGTCTGGTTTGCCATGTTCCCACGTCCACCACAAATGCGGAGCGGTTTTGGGGATATTAATAGCAATCTGATTGCTGCCTGGTTGTAAGATCTGTTCCCGAACTATGGGTAAATCTGGCGAATCTTGAAAATTGGCAGGTTGAAGTTGTAGGCCTAGTTTGACTGTTTGTGGTTTTGGCGTGGGATTGATAATAGTTAGATCGATATGGGCAATCCCATTTTGGTAACGAGGATCTAATTCTGGGGTAACTTGTTGTTGGATAATTGCGACTCTATCTGAGATTTGTAATGATACAGGTGCCCAAATTCCACCTGTATTCTGTTCTTGTCCGCGTACAGACCACGCACCACCTGGTCTTGTATCGTGATGATTTAAAACGCCTTTGATTAGCCGTTTGTGCAAAGACCAAACTTTTTCGGGTTCTTCAACTGGGCTATTTACTTTGACTGCTAAAATATTATCACCATTATATTTTAGAAGATCGGACACGACAAATCTAAACGGTTGAAAGTAGCCCTCATGAAATCCTAGATAATGACCATTGAGCCACACATCGCCAGTATAGTCAACGCCATCAAATACAAGCTGAATAACTTTGCCTTTTAAGGATCGATCGATCTGAAAATGTCGGCGATACCAAACGACTCCAGATAGATCTTGCCCTTGGAGAAACCAATTACCAGGAACTTGAATCGATCGCCAATTGCGATCGTTAAATGTGGACTGATAAGCATTATCTGGTTGGAGATGACCAGAAGCAAATCTCCATTCACCATCTAATGGAATTGAGGCTGGAATAGTTGAATTTAGTTTGGTTTCTAACTGAGTAGCAACTGTAGAATTCGGATGAATTGCGATCGTCAAACTTATGCCAATCATGAATATCAATATCCAAATCGATCGAGCAAGTGGGAATCGTCGGATTAGAGAAGACAAGCAACATTTCCAGTTAAAATTCACGATCGATCTAATTCCTTGAGCGGATATTTGGAAATTTATAATGACACTTACTATATTATTAATTGATAGCTCTACTTTTTTGGATGAATGCGATCGTTACACCGAAGATTAACAGCATAAACCAGCCCCGCCAATTTATCAGAACCCTATACATCTATCTATCCCGCTTCGGTTGCCAAACAGCGGCGCGGATAATCACCGACAACAGTAAGAGATTATAGAGCGACCATCCAGCATTAACTGCATATAATGGCACCTCAGTTAAAGTACCCATCGCCAACCTAACTAGAGCATAAAGTATCCCCAAAATGGTCAACCCAGAGACAATCAGTTGGGGCATGACTAAATTGAGATAAATCCCCGATTGTCGTTCCTTGGGTGTGACTTTGAATTTAATGGATCGCTTAGTGAAGACACTCAATACTGCTTGAATAAACAGGGGAAATAACGCGATCGTATATTGTTCTGCTCTCCAGACTTCTCGTGCGGGAATTCCCCATGTTACCATCACAAAAGTTAACCGATTGACAATAAACGCCGGAGCAAAATGGACGATAAAATCCGATCCATAGGTATGAATCGGCGTAATGCCCGTAAAAAAGAAAATAATCGGACAAGCGAGTAAAATAACAGTCGCAAAGCCCGAAAAATAACTATACATCGTCTGAAAATACTGGAGCCGTTGCCAGAAACTCAGTCCGGGTTTAGTCCACGGATTTTCTTGGACTAAGACCTGAATTGTCCCCTGCGCCCAGCGCAGCCGCTGCTGGAGAGTAGAAGCGAGATCGTCGGGAGCCAATCCTTCGGCAAGGAGTTCGTGATGATAAACTGACTTCCATCCGGCTCCGTGCAACCGCATGGCGGTGTTCATATCTTCCGTAATACTGCTACTCGACATCCCGCCAATGAGTGTAAAATCATTGAGTAAATCTTTGTTTTTAGAAACTGCTTGGGTAAAATATTTCAGCCCCACACTGACTAGTGCTTCGCGCCGCAAGATGGCATTAGTTCCCGTGTAAAAAGCTGAATTTAAACCATCCTTACCCTGTTGAATCGGGCCATAAAATAGGTGAGCGCGATGTCCGAAAGGATCGCCAGGGGGGATATTATAAAAGTCTTGAGGCGTTTGCACTAAGGCGATGCGATTGCTGTCGTACCTACCAGTCCAAACATTGTAATTAATGAAGTAGGGTAAAACCCGCTTGAGAATTTGTGGTTTGGGGATATGATCCGCATCCAAAGTGAGCATAAACTCTCCAGTAGTATCTCCTGCAAAAATAGCGTAGTTGATATTCCCAGCCTTGGCATAATGGGCTTTCCCTTCTGGTTTAGGACGAGCGATGTAGCGGCAACGGGTAATTTCAGTTAGTTCTAGCTCTTTTTGTTTAATCGCCGTAATTAGTTCTTGCTCTTGGATAACTAGTTGCTCTCGGACGCTCTGATGTCCGCCGTGGGTAAGAGTCATCACTTGGTGAAAGACTTGCAAAAAGCGAATGGGCAAAGCCCACACTTCGTGAACGGATGTATTTGGTTCGCTCTGTGCTGGGAGAGCCGCGACGAAAGTATCGGCGGCTTGGGTATCTACCATTAATTCGCGAATCTGTCTTAGTCGTTCGCGCAGTTCTAGACGTTCCGATCTAATTCGCTGGGCTTGAGCTTTGAGTAATTCTGACTGTAAATCCTCCAAACAGAGCTTCTGGGCGAGGGTTCGCATTTCCATTGAGTTGCCATCATCGAGGATGTATACTCGCAATTTAGTAGTAGGATAATCGATGGCTAGAGCCGCCCTAGCCGTCTGCTCGACCATTTGGGGGGGTTCATTGTAGCAAGTGATAAACACGTCTACTGTCGGCCATTCTGCCACAGGTAGCGGTGGATTTAGATCGGGTAATGACTTGATTTGTCGCTCTAGGGGTCGCCACAATCCGATCGTAAACATGGCTCCACCGATGTAACTATAGATTTCGGCGATTAAGAGGGGAATTGCCAACCATAGAGCTTGGAGATCGAGAGAGTGAAATATCCGCCAGTAGAGGTACCAAGCTCCAAAAATTAGATTGATTTCGGCGAGGTAGCGGAACCACAGCGTTCGTTTGCTCAAGCGAGATTGAGAATTACCCTTAAAATTTGATTGTCGCTCGACGGTAGATGTATTCATCATTTGTTACCCTAATAATGATTAATTTTTGAAAATTAATTTATGTTTAAATCTCCAGATCCGGAACCCACCCCCAGCCCCTTCTGGGAGGGAAAAACGAGAGGTCGCTCATTAAAAAACGATCGGTTTATTGCCTCTCGATCGATACAGCAATCCTTCTAAAATGGCAGCATTAGTATTGAGATCGATCGCCTTATTTTTACCTAATTTTGGATTCTCATATAGTCCCGAAAAGTAGCCGCGATTGGGGTCTTTTAAGGTTTGAAAGATCGCTCTTAATCTGCGAGCATAAGTATCCTCTGGCATCAGAAAGCTCCAGCCAAAAGCTGCTTTTGTGCTGGAAAATTTTAAATTCGGATAAGATTTATTACCGTCGGTTATAGCTTCCCAATTTTTGCCATTGACATAAACACTATAATAAAGAAAATAGGGCGGTCTTTGAATTGAGTCTTCATTCACCGCAGTTAAAATTCCAGTACGCTCAAATCGTTGGGCTTGAACTTTTAATAAGTTTTGAACTTGAGGCTTAACTGCCTCTGTCCAGCCGAGTTCTAGTCCCCACAACAGATAAGGATCGTTGGTAAGGTAGTTACTAGCTCCAGAATTTTTGATGTTTCGTCGATCGACCTGCAAGGGAACGCCATCTACTGTAATTGTTTCTATGGGCGGTTTTTCTAATGCTTCAGCAGCTTGTAAATTCCATAATTGCAAACTTCTAGCAGCATATTGCTCGTAACCCAATCGTCCCTCTTGAAAGTAATTAACTACGCCTTTTGATGTTGGAATCCCGCCATAAATCTGACCGTTTTTAACTAGTTTCTGAAGA
Source organism: Chamaesiphon minutus PCC 6605 (assembly GCF_000317145.1). Lineage (GTDB taxonomy): Bacteria > Cyanobacteriota > Cyanobacteriia > Cyanobacteriales > Chamaesiphonaceae > Chamaesiphon > Chamaesiphon minutus. The sequence goes on from NC_019697.1 coordinate 984,080, forward strand.
TCCCACCGCGCGACTATTTTATTGACTCGATCGGTATATTCTGGATACTTAGTTCTCAAAACGTACAATCCCAGCAAAAATCGACTGACATCCAATCCCGACCACCCGCTTAGCCCTTGAGGGTCGGGCGTATCATTGAGCTTTCGCATTTGGGCGGTGGTGGTGCTATAAGCTTTATTTGGTAACCTCGTACTGGGTAAAGGCATTTTCTCTAGAGTGGAGAGAAAAGTTTGCGCCCACTGGTTGAAGCGATCTGGGGGCATTAAGCCTAGCTGTCTGGCGGCGTGAATGCCCAGAATGGCACTGCCTTGATCCCACCAAGTCGTCCAGTGATATTTGTCGCCAGAATTGACAAACCCCGTTTGCTTTACTAAGTTCTGCTCGAAGTATTTCCAAGCAGTTTTAGCCGCAATTTTATCTAAGTCTTTTAATGATTGGTTTGTTTCTGGGATTTTTTGTTTTGTCTGTGGCGGTTTTCGATCTACTTGTCGTAGGACTTTCACCACTTTAGGGGATTGTGGAAGGACGGGTGGTGGCGGTGGCGGTGGCGGTACAATTTCTGCTGGTGGTTCTCGATATCCAGGCGGTAAGGGCTGCTCCTCGCTCAGTGGTGGTAGCGATCCAGGGGGTAAAGGATCGCCTGGTTTTGGTAGTGGTGGCGGTGGTGGCGGTGGCGGAATCAACGACACTTCAACAGCAGTAGCGACGCTAGGTGTAGATGATATCCAATAGCTTCCACTGATTTCTGCTACAAATTCTGCGGTTTGACCAACTTTACGTGGTAAACCTTGTCCCGTACCAGCCGACACAGCTTGCCACCAGGGGCTATTCATGTCCGTATTAGGACGGATCAGCGATTTTCGATCGACTGATTTGAACAACAGAGCTTCGAGAATCATACTATTAGTACTACTGGTATAAGTTATAACAGTCCTCCCCGTTTTGTCATAAAAGCCCTCATAATAGCCGTTATAAGGATCGTAGAGATCGAGAGTCGCTCGCCAGAGTTCGAGTGCATAGGGATCTTCGGGAAACAACGCATAGGAAGCAATTGCCGCAGCAGTACTAATTAACCGCAGATCCGGCAGCGATTTACCATCATCGCTGAGAGTTTCCCACGATCGACCTTTCCCGATCGCGGTACTATGCAGGATGTACGGTTTAGACTCGATCGCGTTGGTAGTAGCAGTAGTCAAGATATTGGTGCGCCGATAGCGTTCTGCTTGAGCTTTGAGCAGTGGTACGATCAATGCTCGCATCTGTGGATCTAGACCAAACTCCAAGCCATAGAGGAAAAACGGGTTGGTAACAGTTTTGCCGTTCTCTAGTGAAGTTTCTTTCGATTTGACACGTTGGACTGGTACCGGAAAACCTTCAAGCGACCCCATCTGATACTGTCCGCCTACCGCCGATTTATGCACATCGAATCCCCAGAGCTGAAATCCACGGGCGGCATACTCTTCATATCCCAGTCGGGTTTCTGGCTCCACCCGCGTCAGCATTCGCCCATTGGCATCTCGCTTGACGATCGAACTATAGAGCGAACCATCGCGTACCACCCGCAAATACGACCAATCGAGGATAATTTTTTCGATCGCATTGGTATATTGGGGATAGCAAGTTTTTAAGCCATATAGAGCTGTCAACAACCGTCCCACATCCAACGACGACCAGCCCGTGCCATCGGGTGTAGGATTGTTGCCATAGTCCACCAGTTGCATCGACTGGCTATTGTAGCTTCGGTTTGGCAATTCGCCCGTAAAGAGGGCAATTTTGGGCAACATTCCCAATACCTTGCGGATGCGAGTGTCGAATTGGTTGTCTGTTAACACATCCAACAACCGTGCTGATTGGACGGCAGCCAGATAATCACCCAACCCCCACAGCGTCGAGCCTTTCATAAAATTGCGATCGTTAGGTAGCCCCGTGGCTTCCATGTTCACCTCAAAGTATCGCCAAGCAGCTTGTGCGTAACGCTTTTCGGGCACACTCAAAGGTTTGCTGGGACGAGGACAGGTAGTTGCCTGGAGATTGCCCACAGACGGGATGAGAGTAGCAGGTGCAGCAGCTATGAGCGGATTTGCTTTAGTGGCGGTCGGCGTACTCGCTGGCGTTGAGGTGGCAATAGCGGTGGCTGGCGCACTCCCGCTAATTAAGGGACGGTTGCCTCTGGCTTTGTAATAAAGAATTTCTAAAATCAGTCCATTAGTGTTTCCAGTTAAAGATGTATTTGGTTCCTTGGTTGCTTCAAAGAGTCCAGCATAAAAACCATTATTTTTTGGATCTTTAAGACCTTTGACAGCATCAAAAACCTGTTTAGCATATTCATGATTTGGATATAAATACCGCCACCCAAAAGCAGCCTTGGTACTGATGCTGCGGAATTCGGGAATGGGCTTATTTTCTTCGGTAATTGCCGCCCAAGGGACACCGTTAGAATAAACCGTATTATAGATAAAGTATGGCGGCTTATTAATATTATCTTCAGATACAGCCGTTAATTGTTTTGTATCTTCAAAGCGGCGTTTTTGAACTTCTAAGAGTCTCGCCGCATAATCGCCGATTTCCCCCTGCAATCCAAATTCTATCCCGTCGAGAATATAGGATTCACTGACGACATAGTTATTTGCATTCGTGCTTTGATAGTCACGAGTATCGGCAGGTATTTTTATACCATAAATATCGACAAATTTAAATGGTTGAAGAGATAGGGCTTTAGGTAGTTTAAAGCCCCACAATTCATAGCCTCTAGCCGCATATTCTTCATAGCCGAGTCGCCCTTCCTGAACTAACAGCGTACTACCGTCAGGTTTAACCATTGCACCATACATGTCACCATCCTTGACTGATTTTGCTAGTTGCCATTTAGCGAGTGTGCCCTTGAGCCAACCATCATATTGAGGATGGCAAGTTCGGATCACATGAAATGCGGCTAGCATCCGCCCGATATCTAGAGCAGACCAGCCGATCCCGCGTGGGGTAGGTTTATTTGCATAGTCCACCACTTCGGCGGTTTTGGCGTTATAAACTTTGTTTGGTAGAGTGCCCTCAAATAGCTTCAAGCTATTGAGAGTGGTTAAAAATTTATTCATTTTTTGGTCGAATTCCGATTGCGGAATCAGCTTCAACCATCGAGCAGCATTCATTGCCATCAGATAATTACCCAAATCCCAGAGGGTGCCAGAGGGATATCCACCTGTCGAGTTGGCAAATCCAGTATCGGGTTGATAATTGGCTTGAAAATACTGCCAAGCAGTTTTGGCGTAATCTTCTTCTTCAGGGCTGAGTGGAGCGACGATTGACTCACACATGCTGGGTTTAGCAGCTTGATTTTGTGCCATGACTGGTTCGGGCGGAAAAAATTGCAACACAAATTGCAGGCTAATTCCGACGAGAAATAGTGCTGTCCATTTTACCCATTTGGGTTGGTGGGAATGAAACTTATCGATCCACATTTAGTTATGAATAAGAATTAAATAATATTTCTGGTGGTTGCGGGGATCTACCTACCCTAACCTTTGGGCACCTTCACCATCTGCGATCGCACAAGGAGCGATATTTTGCAATCGACATCGATGCAGGGTAGGCACGAAGCACCGCCCCTAAAGTGAGAATTCAAGAGAGATTGAGGGAGATTGTTAGGGTTTAGCTGTAGTAGACCTTTTAGGTGATGCCACCCCCGCCCAGATAGTTAATGGTTTGCCGACTTTTTTGTAGAGTAAACTTTGTAAAATCACGCCGTTATTATTAGCTGTTTGGGCTTTATTCGGTGCTTTTAAAACCTCGTAATAACCGTTGTACCAACCACCATCAGCTTTGAGATTAGTTTCGACAAAGCTAAATAACTTCTGGGTATAGTCGCTGCTGTATAATACGTGCCAGCCGATCGCGGCTTTGGCACTCAGGAATCTTAATTCGGGATAATTTTGGCGTTTGTCAGAAATATTTGCCCAAGATTTACCATTGACAAATACAGAATTATAGACAAAATAAGGAGCGCGATCGAGGTTGTCTTCGGTCGCGGCTGTCAATTGTTGGGTCGCCATGTATCTGGCTTCCTGCGCGGCTAAGACTCGATCGGCATAGGCTTTGGGTAAGGATTGAAATCCAGTTTCAATTCCATCGAGAATGTACGGCTCGCTGAGGACGTAATTGTTCGCACCTGAATTGTTAAAATCACGTTTATCGTAGGGTACACCTTGACCGTAGATGCCAATAAAAGCCGTATTAGTTTTGGTATCTAAGGCTTTATTAACATTTAAACCCCACAATTTCAAACCATAGGCAGCATAATTTTCATAACCCAAGCGACCTTCTTGGTTATACTGTTCCTTACCATCGGTAACGGCAGTTCCGTACATCCGACCATCTTTAACTAGTCGTTGGACTTGCCAGTGTTTCCAAACGGCTTCAGTTTGGGGTTTTAATTGGGGATATTTAGAACCGACAATTTTGAGCCAGATGGCCATCCGTCCGAGATCGATCGCCGACCAGCCAATTTCTTCGCGCTTGGTAATTTGACCGTAATTGACGGGGATTAATGTTTTGGAGTTATAAACCTTGTTGGGCAATTGCCCGTTGTACAATGGCAGCGTTGCCAATGTTTCGAGCGTTTGGCTCATTTTGGATTGAAATTCTGTCGCCGAAACTAGATTGAGTTCTTTGGCACTAACCAGAGCGGCAATGGCAGCAGCTTGATCCCACATCGTTACTGATTCAAAGCCGCTGACGCTATTGACTAAACCAGTTTTTTGCTGCCAATTTTTCTGAAAATATGCCCAAGCTTGACGCGCCATCGCGATTTCGGCTGGTGTCAAAGTACTGGCACTGATATTTGTTAGTGCCAGTCTAGCAGACATCTCGGCTGGTGGGAGGGGTAAGCCAGGATTGGAGATCGATCGGGTATCGAGATCTGTTAGTTTATCTACTGCTTTCATTTCACCAGCCTGGGTTGTAGCAGTTCTGGATTTAGCCGCTAATAAAGCATCTGTTTGACGGAGATACGCAGCCAAGTTTTCCAACCCAAAAATCGCCGCAACTACCGTGATAATTCCACCTACCGCAGAGAGTATCGACCATCCCAACGGTGGTGGCTTAAAATCAGAACTCATGGTGTGTTTACTCTGGTAGTGTCCTGCTTTATTATGCCCATTGGCTTCAAAAAAATTTACCGCAGGTGACAAATTGGAAATTATTGTCACTCAGTGCGGCTCAAGATATCCCCGACTTTTTGGAAAAAGTTGGGGATACGATCGATTTTAGACATCGAGCTTCGGCAAACTAGACGTAATTGAAATAGGTATTAGTGAGGCTGAGTGTGTCAGCAGTTTGCACGATCCCAATCAGTTCGTTCCCCGTACCGTACTGGCGGTACAGCCCAACACCATTGATGCCAGAGATCGCGGAACCCAATGTGTAGTCACTAGCACTACCGCTGAGTTGAATGATATCGTCAGCAGCACTAAAGTCGGTAACTAGAGCGTAGTCATTCGCCCCAGCAAAGAGCGGATCGGCACTATGGTAGTAGACTTTGCCGACTTCACCCAAGATAAACCGATCGAACCCACCTCCACCAGTCAGAATATCGATCGATCCGCGACCGAGATCGGTAGCCCCAATGCCGACTAAGACATCATTACCATTGCCACCAAAGATGATATCATTACCTGCTTGCCCGACCAGATAGTCGTCACCGTCGCCACCATCGAGATTATCGTTACCAGCATTAGCATAGATAAAATCGTTACCCCAGCCACCGAAGATATTGTCTACGCCAGTACCGCCGAAGATACTATCGTTGCCGTCGCCACCATCGAGAATATTAGTCCCAGCTACACCATAGAGTTCGTCGTTGCCAGTACCGCCGAAGAGTTGGTTATTGCCGTTACTGCCATAGAGTTTATCGTTACCAGCACCACCATCGAGCAAATCATCGCCAGTTTCGGCATAGAGGAGATCGTCTCCATCTTGCCCGTAGAGGAAGTCATTACCGTTCCCACCTTTGAGGGTATCGTTATCGGCACCACCGTAGATGGTATCGATCCCGTCGCCACCTTTGATAGTGTCTTGTCCGCCACCTGAGAGAATCATGTCATTCCCGGCACCACCATCGATCGAGTCGTTACCGCTACCGCTAGTGATACTGTCGTTACCATCGCCACCGAGAATAGTATTATTACCATTGCCAGCGTCGATCGAATCGTCACCGCTACCACCGTCGAGATTATCGTTACCAGTGCCAGTAGTAATGGTGTCATTACCCGCACCAGCAGCAATTTTGACGGTTAGAGTGGTAGCGGTAAAATTGTCATTACCCACCCCACCGATGACGGATTCGATGCTGGTAGTTTCGAGATTTAGGGTTACAGCATTACCATTTTCGACATAGGCAATATCGTAGCCAGAGCCACCATTGATGGTATCTTCGCTGTCGAAGTAGAGCGTATCGTTACCCGCACCACCAGTAAGGATATCGGCACCAGCACCACCTTTGAGGACATCATTTCCCGCCCCACCATCGAGGATATCGTTACCAATCCCACCATCGATCGAGTCAGCACCAGTACCGCCAGTAATTGTATCGTTACCAGCTTCACCCATGAGGATATTAGTACCGCCAGCAGCAGTAATGGTATCGTTACCATCGCCACCAAAGAGTTCGCTGTTGCCAGTACCGCTGGTGAGCGTGTCATTGCCAGCGTAACCAAACATTTTGAATGCGGTAGCAGAGGTAGCGGTAAATACATCGTCACCCGCGCCGCCAGCTACTTCTTCAATGCTGGTAGCATCGAGATTGAGGGTAATGCCAGTGCTGCCTTGATAGCGAGCCACATCGTAACCCGTGCCACCATTGATGGTATCTTGACTATCAAAATTGAGGACGTCATTACCCGCGCCACCGTTGAGAAGATCGGTTCCGGCTCCACCAGTTAAGGTATCATTACCGTCGCCACCCTCAAGTTTGTCATCACCTGCGCCGCCATCGAGGATATCGTTACCTGCGCCAGCATTAATAGTATCGTTACCATCTCCACCGTAGAAACTCTCGTGCCCAGCACCACCAGTTAAGGTATCATTACCACCTTCTCCGTGCATTGAGACACTACCAGTACCAGAGTTGGTGAAAGTGTCATCGCCACTAGCACCATAGGCAACTTCGATGTTCGTCGCACCTAAATCTAAAGTAGCTCCAGCGGTAGATTCGACAATCGCCGTATCGTAACCCTCACCACCGAGCACGCTAGCATCATCGGCATCAAAGAATAACACATCATTGCCCGCGCCACCTTGTAATCGATCGACACCCGCACCACCGCTGATGACATCATCGCCAATGCCACCATCGATCGTATCATTGCCCTCGTTACCAGCTAGCCAGCCGTCGTTACCAGCACCACCATCGAGGGTGTCGTTACCCGTACCGCCTTCGAGGACATCTTTACCCTCACCACCAGCGAGGACATCATTACCATCGCCGCCGTTGAGATAGTCATCGCCAGCATCGCCACTGAGGTTATCCGCATCAGCATTACCAAAGATGGAATCATTACCCTCGCCGCCCGTAATAGTGTCATTACCAGCACCACCACCGAGCATTTTGTCGTTACCAGCACCGCCATCGATGATATCGTTGCCATCGCCGCCTTCGACGATATCTACGCCATCGCCAGCAGTAATTGTGTCATTACCAGCACCACCCTTGAGCATGTCATCGCCGATGCCGCCATCGAGAAGATCTACCCCATCGCCACCATCGACGATATCGTTACCCTCACCACCATACAAGCGATCGTCACCTTCATTCCCTAAGATCGTGTCATTCCCTGCGTCACCAGAGACGAGATCGTTACCCGCGCCACCTGCAACCACATCATTACCGACACCACCAGAGACAATATCGTCGCCAGCACCGCCATCGAGCCAAGTATCATCACCCTCGCCACCAGAGAGAGTATCGTTACCCACGCCACCCATCAAGACATCGTTGCCAATACCACCATCCAAAATGTCATCGCCAGCACCGCCATCTAAGACATCATTACCAGCTTCACCATAGATTGTATCGTTACCATCGCCACCGGATAGCCAGCCATCGTTGCCTTCGCCGCCGTAAATCCGATCTTCGCCAGCACCCCCTTCGATAACATCGTTACCAGTACCGCCAAAGAGGAGATCGTTGCCAGCACCACCATTTAGGTAATCATTGCCATCGCCACCAGCGAGAGTATCGTTACCATCTTCACCAGCGAGAGCATCATCACCAGTCCCACCATCGAGGAAATCGTCACCCGCACCACCGCGCAGGTTATCATTACCAGCGTCAGCATAAAGAGCATCGTTATCGGCTCCACCGTCGAGGATATCGTCTCCGTCACCACCATAGAGAGTGTCGTTACCAATACCACCTTGTAAACTGTCATTATCTGCGCCACCATCGACGATATCGTCGCCATCGCCACCATCTAAGACATCATTGCCAGCTTCAGCATAGAGGGTATCGTTACCAACACCACCCATTAAAGTATCATCACCGTTACCACCGATTAAGAGATCGTTACCAGCTTCACCATTGAGGTAGTCATTACCCTCATCACCTTGCAACTTATCATCACCTTCGCCACCTTGTAAACGATCGTTACCCAGGTTGCCGATCAGGAAATCATTGCCAGTACCGCCTTCGAGGAGATCGTTACCTGCCCCAGCATTCATCGAGTCGTCACCTGCACCGCCTTTGAGATGGTCGTCACCATCGCCACCGCAGAGGATATCATTATCATCACCACCATCGAGGTAGTCGTTACCAGTACCGCCCAGCAGCGAGTCTTTGCCAACACCACCCAATAGCGTGTCATTATCGGCACCGCCCATGAGCATATCGTCACCTGCGCCGCCATCTAAAACATCATTACCAGCTTCACCATAGAGAGTGTCATTACCAGTACCGCCGACGAGATAGTCATCGCCATTTCCAGCAATTAAGGTATCGTTACCTACTTCGCCTTCGAGGACATCATTGCCATCACCACCGATGAGTTTATCATTGCCCAAACCACCTTTGAGATGGTCGGCACCCTCGCCGCCATCTAAAACATCATTACCTTCGCCACCATCGAGGTAGTCATTACCCGTACCGCCTTGCAGCAAATCGGTACCAGTACCACCCATCAATTTGTCATTGCCAGTACCGCCATTGAGGATATCGTCACCATTACCACCAGCGAGGATATCATCGCCTGCATCGCCATTAATAATATCGTCGCCCTCGCCGCCATCGAGCCAATAATCATCGCCCTCACCGCCATTAATTCGATCGTCACCTGCGCCACCTTCGATCGAGTCTTTGCCCAAATCGCCGAGGAGTACATCATCGCCATTACCGCCAATGATGATGTCATCATACTGGTCAGTACCAGTGGAGGAGGTAGTTGTAAAGCCATTTCCAGTCGAATCGATCGCGCCGATATAGACATACTGACCCGCAGCATCTTTTACCCAACCAGTCCGATCTCCGTGGTCGCCATTTACCCAGTCATCGCCATCATCAGCAATCAGCGTATCGTTACCGACACCACCTTGGATCGTATCGTCACCTGCCATGCCGACGATGAAGTTATTATTACTATCTCCATAGAGGTTGTCATCATTATTGCTACCGACGATAAAAGTTAAATTAGATGATGCCATTGTCTGCCGAGCCTATAACTGAATAATTAAAATAGTTCACCGCTTGCAGCCACCGAACAATATTCGATCGAGCCGCTCACCAGACTTTTATATCTCGATTTCACAGGTGTACGACATGCTGAAACTACCAATCTTTTTCTAAGTGCAAATACTAGAACGTCTCTCAGTAAGCTCCGGAACCCAATAACAGAGCCAATATTTTCTACGTAAGATCGGGAGCACACAAAGAACGGATGTCGATCGCATTCATTGAAGATGTTGCTGTATTTAGATATGGAATGCTTGCAAAAAATCAGGGTATGGGCAACTCATAAATTGCCCATACCCTCAATATTAGCGATCGATCTTATCTAATTACCACCGCCATTGAATAGATTAAATTGCTTGAGAAAACTCACATTGTCTGGCGTTAAAAATTTATGCAAACCTTCTACTTCATTGAGCAATTTAATTTCTTGCTGACACTCAGCTCGCAAAATCTCTAAATGTCGATCGCGGGTAGCTCCATCTGGCAAGCTTTGAACTGTTGTTAAGGCCACACTAATTTTAGTCACCGTTTGTCGTAATTCGGCTGTAAAACTTTCAAAAATGCGATCTTTTGTTTGATTGAAAGTTTGGAGATTTTGAATTTTCTTGCTGAAGTTTTGATATTCTTGATGTCTATTAAAATAATGCTCCATCGTTCTCGCACTGCGTTCTAGCTGAACGCGAACGGCTTTTAATAATTCATCACCAGTAAAAGGTTTGGTCAAATAGTCATTTGCGCCTAGCTCCATTCCTTGGCGGCGATCCTGGTGGACGGATTGTGCAGTCAAAAAGATAAATGGTGTAATTGCTGTTTCTGGATGATTCCGCAAAGCAGCTAGGACTTGATAGCCATCCATTACTGGCATCAGAATATCCGAAATTATTAGATCTGGGCACTCTTTTATAGCCAACTTTACCCCAATCTCACCGTTTTCAGCGACGAGTGTTTGGAAAGTTTCTAATTCTAAAATTTCTTGAATATTATGTCTGACATCATCAGTATCTTCAATAATTAAAATTTTATTCATATCTATTTTAAATATCTTATAAGTCCATACATCTAAAATAGAGCAAGACTTATATGCTATATATTAGTTTGAAAGAAGGTTTAAACATCTGTCTGGAAAACACCCAATCCTAACTACCTTGCTCTAAGCTGTCGAACATTTAAATCACATATTAGATTTTTTGAAAGTGGGGAGCGGGGAGCGGGGAGCGAGAGACAAGACAGGGAGCGGGGAGGAGGTAAGTAAATTAAATGAGTAACAGCTTAACTCACTTATCGATCAGTGTTTCGATCGTCGCTACTAATTGACTGAGTTTGACAGGTTTAGCTAGATATCGATCGACTCCAGCATCTAAGCATTTTTGGCGATCGTCAGGCATCGCTAGAGCCGTCAAAGCGATGATGGGAATCGTCGCACATATAGGAATCTGACGAATGTGCTTAGTGGCCTCGAAACCATCCATTCCTGGCATTTGAATGTCCATCAAGATGATGTTAGGAGGGTGGCCTTGAGTTAGATCTTTGGTGCAGTTTTCCAGAAAGGAAATTGCTTGACGACCATTTTCAGCTACCGCGATCGTATAGCCCCGACTTTGAAGATAAGTAGTCATGGTTTCGATATTGCCCTCATCATTTTCCACCAACAAAATCGAGGTTTGAGACGGTACCACTAAAGTTTCGTCAGGAACGGGATCTGAAGCAATTGGATATGGGAGAGGAGATGGGGTAAATGCCATCTCTAGACTTGGCTCCAATGGCAAATAAACCGTAAAACAACTGCCCCGATTGATTTCACTCTGAACCGATACGGTACCGCCGTGCATTTCGACAATCCGTTTGACCAATGACAATCCTAGTCCCGTCCCTGCATACTGACGACTGAGACTACTATCAATTTGGATAAAGGATTGAAACAGCTTATCCATATTTTCGGGAGCAATCCCAATTCCGGTATCGATAATCGAGAAGGCAATTTGCCACACAGGTACAGACGATTGTCGATCGATTGAGGTGTCTGCGTCTGTTGCTACAACGGCTTCATTTACTGCTTGTTTTTCGGTTTTCCCATTTGCCAATCCTACCCGTATATCCAATGTAATGTTACCCCCTTCAGGGGTGAATTTAACTGCATTACTGAGTAAATTGATCAAGACTTGACGAAAGCGAAGATCGTCTACTCTAATATGTAGATGTTTGAGTTGTTCTGGTAGTTGAGTCTGCAATCTAATTTGCCGTTTGTGTGCGAGTTCTTTAATAAATAACACACTATTTTGACATAGAGATTGAACCGATACTTCGGTCAATTCCAGATTGAATTTGTTTGCTTCGATCTTAGACAGATCGAGAATATCGTTAATTAAAGCTAATAGATGTTTACCACTCTTTTCGATCGTGATAATCGACTTTTGTTGTCGCTCGTTGATATTACCAAACACCCCATCTTGTAAGCTTTCAGACAGCCCTAAGATCGCATTGAGTGGGGTGCGAAGTTCGTGACTCATGCTTGCTAAAAACTCATCTTTGAGCCGAGTAGCACGAGCAAGTTCTTGGTTGGAGACGGCAAGTTGTTGGTTACTTTCTAGTAGTTGCGTCTGTGCTTGCTGTCTCTCTGCTAGTTCTTGCTGTAATTTCTCAAACAAACTTGCTTGATGAATAGCCAGCGCGAGTTGATCGGCGACTTGCTGGACTAATTTAACTTCGGTATCCTGCCAGCAGCGATGAGTGCGGCAAGAATGGACGCTTAACAATCCCCATAAATGTGGCTCATCCCATGTCTCAATTTCCTGTTCGGTTGCACTGTTGCCAAATAATAGCAAAATCGGTACGACAATTTTAGATTTAACACCGATATGGTCGATATAGGCTTGCAAAGGTGCCGACCGAGGATCTTGCTTGAGATCGAACACCACATTTGGGTTGCCATCTAAGTAAAATTCAAATTCTTCGTTGCTTAAATATTCATTATCCCAATTTCGGTCTAGTGCGCGGGGATATTCTGGCGAGACAACTTCTTCGACTGCTCGCAGATGACCGTTAGGAGATACTTGAAAAATACTCGCTCGATCGACCATCATTAATTCTTTTACTTGCTCGGTTGCTGTTGCCAGAATTTCGGCTACATTCAACGAGTTGCGGATTTGCTGTGCGAGTGCGGCTAATGCTTTCTGCTGTCTGAGTTGGATCGCGATCGCTTCTTCTGCTTGCCAACGGATTTCTAATTCTAACTGGACTTTTTCATAGAGGGTGGCTTGTTGGATGGCAATGCCGATCTGTTCGGCAATTTGTTTGACAAAATTAATTTCACCTTGTTGCCAAGAGCGATCTGCAAAGCAATGATGTATGCAGAGTAAACCCCACAACATCGGGCCATTGAGCAATGGTACGACTAAATTCGAGCGCACCTGAAATTTTGCTAAAACCTCAACCTCAAAATCTCCCAGTCCAGCCGCATGAATATTTTCGATCGCATTAATCCTACCTTTTTGATAAAAATGTGCTAACCTTTCACCAAAACCAGGATCTTCAATTTCTACTCCCAAAATTGATTGAAACTGCATATTTACAGATTCAGCAACAAATTTACCATCATCAAAGTTTAGCTCGGAGTTGAATTTAAATATGCCCACTCGATCGGTTTCCATAAAATGCCGAATCTCTCTAACGGCAGTCTCAAAAATAGTCTTGAGATCTAAAGATTTCCGAATTCGTTGGGTGATTTCTCGCAGTACCGATTCTCGTTCGGCTTGCTGCCGAATCATTTGTTCGTTGTGTTGGCGCACCAGTTCGTCATGCTTGGCAGCAGTGATATCAAAGTTAATCCCCGTCATACTTTGCGGACGATCGAGAGCGTCCCGTTGCACCAACCCATAAGCTTTGATGAAATGAATGCTACCGTCAGGATGAATAACTCGAAATTCCGTGTCGTATTCTGCTTCTCCCAAGAGAGCTTGAGCTAGGAGAGCTTCGGTCGCAGGGCGATCTTCGGGATGGATAGTTTTAGCCCATGTATCGTAAGCCATGCTAATTGAGGAGTCTCGCGTAGAGCCTTCGCTGCCATATAGTTCGTACATCCGATCGTCCCAAATTAGCAGACCGCTGATAATGTCCCATTCCCAACAACCGACCGAGCCAGATTTGAGCGATAACGATAACCGTTCGGATAGTCTGAATAATTGAGCCTCTGTTTGTTTGCGCTCGGTAATATCTTGGTAAGTTCCGATTAGGCCGATTGTCTCACCATTACAGTTACGCATTGGCATCTTATTTGTCTCGATCCAGCGAGAACTACCATCGATGGCTGTTTGTGTCTCGATCTTCCCTAACTTTGGTCTACCCGTTGCAATTATGTGCCGATCGTCTACGCTGTAAGCATCACCTTCAGCGATTCCCCAGCAAAGATCGTAGTCAGTTTTACCAACAATTTCTGTAGGCGAGTTTAAATTAGCATCTTGGGCGAAGTTATGGTTACAACCTAAATAGCGAGATTCTCGATCCTTCCAAAATATCGCAAGTGGAAAAGTCTCGATGACAGTTTGGAGAAATTGCTGCGATTCTTGAAGTTGAGCCTCTCGTTCTTTCAATCGGACAGTCTGTTCTTCAACTTGCTCCGCTAGGGCGATAATGCGATGTTCCAGTAATTGAACTTTTTGTGTTTCTGACTTTGATACCTTGGCATTCAAGGTTTCAGTTAAATGATACTGGAGACTTTCCTGACTGATTATTCCCACTAAACAATCGCGATCGTCAACCACTGGTAAATAGAGAATATGGTGTCGATGGAGGAGATCGATAGCTACAGATATATCTGTAAAATCTGCGGCGTTGAGGGTGACAGTTTTTGCGGCCATCGCATCGCGGATTGCTAGACTACTCAAGTCCTTGCCCTCAGCAATCAGCCTGACGACATCTCGCTCTGTCAGGATGCCGATAAGTCGTCCGCTCTCGACGATCGAGACGCAACTCGATATCACTTGGAACTGTAATTTGTCCGGTTTAGCAGTAGCTTTTCCTGGTTCGCAGACAATCCGAATCCCCTTCATCAGAGAGATTGCCTCCCTCACAGTCCGATCGGGGGGCATAATCAGAGGTGGATAGACTAGTCTGTGCCACAGATGTGTTACTAGTGCCGAATTCGGCTCGGATTGAGTGAGGAGTGGAAAAGAATTTAGCATTTGTTTGTGCAAAGGATGCTCTGTTTTTAGAGTGCCCTGACTCAAACTCAAAATGACCAAAATTGAGCCAATCGTGTTACGTGGCTCGCTCGTTACTCCCGAAAAACTTTCTAAAGCTTATTCTAAACTTATAATCTTGTCCGATAGCGATACATTTTATGCTCGCTCCTGGATCGGGAATTGCCAGTATAAGAGAGTTAATTTAGGTGTCGATCTGGGTATCCTACTAAAGATAGACAAGATGTACGATCGAGTAATTTTCCATGAATACCTATTCCATTCTGATTGTCGATGATGAACCAGACAACTTTGATGTGATCCAATCACTTTTACCTGGGGAAAATTATAGGTTGCATTATGCGATTAGCGGCGAACACGCGATCGCTTCACTAGATAAATTCGACCCTGATGTCATTTTGCTTGATGTGATGATGCCCGGTCTCAATGGAATTGAAGTATGCAAACAGATTAAGGCAATGTCTAAATGGCAATCTGTGCCGATCGTCATGGTGACAGCCCTGTCTGGTAAAGAGGACTTAGCTCGCTGTCTGACCGCAGGTGCCGATGATTTTGTAAATAAGCCAGTCAATGGGATTGAATTGCGCGCTCGTGTCAGCTCCATGCTGCGGATCAAAAAACAACACGATCGGATTCAATCTTTCTCTAAACTTCAGCGACATAATATTCATTCACTAACAAATGATTTGAATGAAATTCGCTTAGATTTAGCTGCTGAGTTTTCCTGTGAATTCGATCGCCCGCTAGATATTATCTCGGAAACCACAGAGCATCTGACTGAGAATATAGAACAGTTAAGTACGGCTGCTATTATCCATATTTTAGGCCAAAACAACCGCTCGACATTACAATTACGTAAGTTAATGAAGAAATTCTGGTTTTATCTACAACTCGTAGCTGAAAGGCCAGAATCTAATTATGGTAATGCCTCGATTCCCAAATCGATAGTCGAGCAGAGTCTAAAGAATCGATTTAAAGAAATAGCACTACCTGGTAATATAATCTACGAAGTCGAAGATACGCAACTAGCTGTAAATACTACCCATTTCCAGTGGATATGCGATGAATTGATAGAATACGTAATTAGCAATATCAATCCTCGTACTCGCACGAGAATTTTTGGTGAAGTTATTGATGATATGTTTCATTTTTCACTGACAAATTATCAGCGAGATGTTGAGAAACCTTCGATGATAGAAATGACAAAATCTATTCAATTAAATACATCTACATACGAAGAACGCGAACTAAAAATAGGCTTAAAAATTGTCAAGAAGCTTGTTAATAATTATGATGGGGTATTTTTACTGTCTGGTCCTAATGAAGCGGAAACGGCAGTCTACCTAACGTTACCATTAGTACCACAGCGATTGCCGATGATGGGGTCTGTGTTAAAAACACCGACGGTATCGGTGGAGGGGTAGAGGTGTAGATGGGTGGATGAGTCCACTAAGACAGCGATCCAACAGCACATGCCCACGCGATCGCGGGTCTATCTACCCATCCACCTTTCTAGGGAATGGTGCGAATTGCTAAAGCTGGGGGTGCTAAATGACCGCGACTGGCGGGAATGTCTCGGATCGTATTACCTTGAGCAATGGCTAGATGACCGTTACTATGAGGTGGGAGTTGGTAACCACTCAAGCAATTGCCCTCAGTCCAGACGGCCAATCGATCGTCATCTAATACCCACCAGTTTGGCACCTCAATCCGAGCAGTACCAGGAGTGACATAAAAAATGGCAGTTTGATAGATGGCTTCATAGCCGCCCCGCCCATCGGGACGGACGATCGCAATTCGCGCGCGTCCGGGAGCTAACCATTTGGCTTCGATCGATCTGACTCGCCCGAAAGTTAAGGGGTGATGGAGATCGATATAGAAAAAACCGCCAGGTAACGGCTGAACTCGATCTGGGCTAGAATTACCACCCTGAGCTTGTGGGGGTGCTGCTTCTAATCCCAAATCGACCATTTTGTTTGCCAGATAGGAGGCAAACACCGCATGACCCAAATTATTTAGATGTAAACCATCAGCCGAATAATCAGCGAGATCTGAGGGTGGAAAGGCTTCTTTGCCAGCATCGATAAAATAACCACCGATTTGGCTGGTAGTTGCTTGTAAAATGCGATCGTAGTCTTGACGGCGATCGAGTGTCGCTTGATTGGGTTGGGGGGTGCTGACAATTAATTGACGCGGCTGAAATTCTTGCGCCATCCCCGTCAGCATTTTCGTCAAATCGCCACTATAGGTACCGGGCTGCGTCGCAGTTCCTAAATTAATTCGCCGAAACGCATCATTGACACCATAGAGAATTATCACCCGATCGGGCTTACGGGATAAAACATTCGTCCGCCAGCGTTCTAGTCCCGATGGTACCGATGCGAGTTCTTTTTCCCGCAGTGCGTTAGAAACCGTCGATCCAGACAATCCTTCATTAATCTCTTCCCAACCCAAATAACGCGATAGCAGCGTTGTCCATCGCCTATCGCCTCTAGTCGTCCCGAACCCTACCGTAGAACTAGAGCCAAAAAAGACGACTTTGGGCAATTTTTTGGGTTGAGATTGGGACTCTTTCGACAAAGTTGGTTGCGGTAATGAATTAGCAATTAGTGGCTGAGTAATCAGCACGCAAATACCAATAATTAATAATCCCAATAAATACCCCGCCATATATTTACGCCTGCGGATCGAGTCTCTTCCAAAGACGCTACGCAAATGAGATTTTTGGCATTGCCGATCCCAGAAATTATTGACAATCCATCGATCTCTCCCAGTCTCCCCGTTCTTATTTCTGCCCACGCGCCCAGTCCTCCAAGGGAATCGAACCAATGTGACTATAGAGGATTGCTTCTAAGATTTGACCGTTAGTATTGAGCGTGAGCGATCGATTGATTTCTTGAGTACCTTCATATACACCACCAAATACACCACGATTGGGGTCTGCCAGCCACCGGAGAGCCTTATAATTGCGTTCTGTATAGCGATTGCGAAATAACATCTGCCAAGACGTTGCCGTCTTAGTGCTGCTCGTACTAAATTTATTGCCATCTTTGCCGGATGGAGTCAAACTTTTCCAATTTTGACCATCGACATGAACATTGTTATAGACAAACCAGGGTTCGCGATCGAGATTGTCCTCCGACCATGCGGTAAAATGTCCGGTAGCCTGTGCGCGGCGGGTTTGCGCTTGCAATACTCGTCCGGCATATTCAACAGGTAACGCTTTAAATCCAGTTTCTAGCCCATCTAAAACATAGGGTTCGCTGGTGACATAGTTATGGTAGGTAGTGCGGGTATCGGCAGGAATTGGCACTCCCATCACATCCACATTTTTCTCATTTGCTTTAGGATTGAGGGCATTTTTTGCGACTACTCCTAATTTTTTCATGCCATAAGCGGCATACTGCTCGTAACCCAGTCGCCCTTCTTGATTCCACTCTTCTTTTCCCTTGTTAAGATGGACACCCATCAGATTTCCATCACTTTCGAGGCGCGTGAGTTTCCATCTGGCTGTAACAGCATTACAGGCAGTTTTATGTTGGGGATAGCGATTAGCGATAATATCCAGCCAGAGAGCCAATCTACCGAGATCGATCGCTGAAAAGCCAATTTCCTCGGTTTTATCCAATTTGCCATAGTTGACTGGTTGAAGTGTGGCGGCATTATAGGCTTTATTGGGTAACTCGCCTTTATATAGTGGCATTTTAGCTAAAGAACCTAAAGCTTGAGCCATCCAGCGATCGAATTCAGCCGCCGAGAGCAGATCCATTTCCCGCGCTGCCATCATTCCGGCAAACTGACTAGCTACATCCCACATCGTTGTGGCAGGAAACTTTGCCGCCGAGGAAACAAGTCCTGTGGGCAGCCGATTGGTTTCAAAATATTTCCACGCATTCCGCGCAAGTTGGCGATCTTCGCCCGTAAGTGGAATCTTGCGGTAGACGGGTACGGGTAAGATACTAGTTTCTTGCCAAGTTAATAATTGGCTGATACCGATACCAGTTAAGCCAATTGCAATACATAATGCAGCTTGCCAGCGAATAT
Source organism: Chamaesiphon minutus PCC 6605 (assembly GCF_000317145.1). Taxonomy (GTDB): domain Bacteria; phylum Cyanobacteriota; class Cyanobacteriia; order Cyanobacteriales; family Chamaesiphonaceae; genus Chamaesiphon; species Chamaesiphon minutus. The sequence goes on from NC_019697.1 coordinate 1,003,031, forward strand.
TAAGCGATCTAGGTGTTGTTTCCATTATTTAGAAGTTAGGGACTAGTCGGATCGGAATTCTATTAACGTGGGATAACTTTAAACAAAACCTCCCTCTTCACCAACCACCAACACAAACCGATCGCGATCGCTTGAGCTAGACTGACGAGCCAAGTACTGCCTTGGATCAAACCTGGAATCACGAACCAGATTAAAGTCAGTGGCACATGAATAATGTAGACATATAGCGAGTTTTGACCTAATGGAATCAATAACTTACCCAGCGTTTTATCCAAAGGTATCCAAAACCGATCCACAGCCATAAACATCAGCGAAAATAGCCCTAGCAGCGTTACTAATCGAATTGGGCCATTGGTACTCCGATCGGTCAACCGCAGCCATAGGGCGCGATCTTGCACTTTCTCAGGCCACGTTCCGAGTTGGAGATCGAAGTGAGCGGCAACTAAAGCGGCAATGACGATCGCGAGCATTCCCAGTAGCACTGGTATTTTGGGCAAGCGTTTCCATATTTTTGCTAACTTGTCTTTGTGATAACCAGCAGCAACACCATGCACGTACAGAATCTGCCAAGTACTAAATACGAAGTAAGGATGAGCGCGATCGAGTGGTTGAAAACTAAACGAATAGGGATGCACCTGTTGAATCCACCACAATGTCCAAGAGGTAGTTAATAGTGGTAATAAAAGTCCCCGCCGCAGCAACCAAAATATGGCAGGAGAAGCCAATAAACACAACACGTATAGTTGTAAGATATCGACGATCGGTGGAGCTAGGTGGAGCGTGGCGGCTGCTAGCAAAATTTGCCACCATTCTCCAGGTGCGCGATCGAAACTCGGTCGAGTCATACCTGGTGCGAAAATACTCAATAATCCCAAGCCTGCAATGAGGATAAAGCTAGTAAAATACAACACTTTGGCTCGTTCTAATAACTTCTGCATCGCAGAAGTTAAGCCAATTTTATCAATTCGTTGACAGGTTACAAATCCCAGCACAAAGCCAGATAAAAAGACAAATCCTTCCGCCGAACTTGCATAGATATGTCCTTGGGTAATATTATTAAAATACGAGCGACATTCTAAGTGATTGACTACCATCGACACGATCGCCAAACCTCGGAGTAGATCGATGCGAAGATCCCGCTTCCCATAGAGTTCGGGATCGTATTGCCATAATTTTTTACGCTTAGTAGGTACTGAAGTTAGATCTGGGGATTCAACTGGTGAACTGATAATTGACATAATATCTACAACTTTAACTTAACTAAAACTTGACCCGAATTTGACCGATAACAGACTGGCTATTTGCATTACTATTAATCGGCACGTTAGTTTTGACATTACTGAAGCTATAACCCAGATCCGCTTCAAAATTGGGCGAGAGCTTGGCAGTACACTTGGTTTGATAGCCACCAGCATCAGAACTAGTGGCATTGACATTCTGTCCGCCGACACTAGCAGAGATCCGACAATTGAGGACATCTCGAATCACGCTACCTTCCCAAGCAAATTCCCCTGTATAAACTAGAAAATCTGGAGGTGCAAAATAGCCTTTGTCAGTAGAATTTTGATAATTCCAGGTAAATAAGTTACCTGCGATCGAAAACTCACCAAATTTGCGCTCGATCCGACTGAATGACTGTGTTTCTTGGTTGTTATCGCTGTAGTTTCCTAATTTTAGAGATGAAAATAATGATGTATCTTTGTCTATTTGCCAGAAGATCGATGGCCCATATCGGAGTGCGGAGATTTTATTTTCGATCGTTTTGGCATTAAATTTGTAAGCCCCCTGTTGAAGATCGGCAGATACAGTTAAACCTGTCGTCAAGGGATAGTCCACTTTGAGATTAAAATTGGGTGTAGTAGAGCCGCTCGATATATCGACTCCGACACCCGAATGAACTTTAAGCGAGTCAATTTTGGTTTCCCAATCAACCCCGATGGGAATATTAGTAACAGTGTTGGTTCCTGGCTGTTCGTAAGTGTTATAACCAGTGGTGAACAATAACCGTTCAGCTTTGCTGTCCCGAAGGGAATCGCCATTATTAAGTCGAAATATTGCAGTTGATTCGATCGTCCGGTTAACTTGACCGGAATTATTCCAGTCATTGCGGATATTGGGTTGCAGTCCCTCTAACACCACAAAAGGTACTCCAACTGGAGCAGGTTTTACACCTATATCTTCAACCGAACCAGAATTAGCTCCAGGTGAGGGTGCTGACTGAGTTGGGGGGGGTAATGAGGGAATTGGGATCTGTTCCCTTAGTGGTGATAATTTTAGATCGGGATTAAAGTTGTCCGCGCCAGCAATCAGTTGTGGAGAGGAAGATCTGCTAGCTAAAGATATCTTGTCAGATCGCTCGATCTCAGATGCAGTCGTGGCAGACGATCCAGTCGTTTTGAGGAGAAAATGGGCAAATACACTACCCGTAATTAATATTTGTTGCCACGGTAAATACTGGCGGAAAACTGTTGGAAAGTTCATCATTTTCTGCATCTGAATTATGGATTCCATGCCAACTAACTAAGATTTAAACTTCAGTTACGACTTGCAACTGACTGTATCTAATATGCCCTCAAAATTTACCTTAATTGGTATTTCAGACTTGGCACCGATCCAATCTGTACAGTAATCGCGAACTAGACGATCGGGGTCATCTGTTGGGACGAGCGGTAGCCGAATCCACATTTCATCACTTTTGTGGCTACAACTGGGATACCAAGCTGGGTTGCCCTAGTTTTGTCATAGAGCCGCCTGGAAATACGATCCAAACCGAACCCCAATCGAGATCCGATCTCCACATTTATTTGCGGAATCTAGTCCTCTGGCTAGCACCAGCATAATTTCACTATCGATCGAGGGCAATAGGCGGCTGCCGATTTCTGTCGTCGTAGCTATGTTCGATGTCAGTGAATTGACATGTTGTGAAAGTTTCTGAGAATTAGCTGAGAATTGGCTGAAAGATCCATATCCAAAAATTCAGGAAATTATCAATCTTACTTCAGGCGTGCTTAAAAAACCATTGCGATGATACTAATAACCCAAAGCTACTAAAATCGTTTTTCGATTGAGAAGTTGAGATTTCGGGAGCATCCATGTTCCCCAATCCCCCACTCGAAAACAAACCAGTAACTGACGTTAATAGTCGCTCTTCCGCTGTGGATGTATTTTTATGAATGCCAACGATCTATTCTTGCTATTGCATCCCATTTTTGCCGTTGCCGTAGTTTTCCCGCTCATCGGCATGGTAGTAAGAATGGCATGGCAAACCCGTCAACGACGGCTAGCTGTGGCAACTGGTGGGAAGAGTTCAATTCCTGGAGTTGTGGGCAAAGAACACGTAGATTTAGGTCGATGGCTGAGTGGCTCGGTGGTAGTGCTGTCTTTAATTGGGCTGGCACATCCGATCTTCTCAAAAATCCTCGAACAACAAGCGTGGATTAAATCACCATTTCGGGTGGTATTTCTCCTGATGATGTTCGTTGCCACTAGCGGTTCTCTGTTCTTTTTATATCGATCTACTCAGAAGATTTGGCTGGGCATATTTGCCACATTAACGGGGATGGGCTTAGTAGTGCTGGGTTCTCAACCAGAGATCTATCGACGTGAAGCTGAATGGTATGTTTCCCATTATTACTATGGGATAATTGCCGCGATGTTAATGATTTTTTCATTAGCAATTATTCAAGATATTTATCGCGATCGTAGCAATCGTTGGCGCAACGTGCATATCATTCTCAATTGCTTGGCACTACTATTATTTATCGGTCAGGGGTTTACTGGCACGCGAGATTTGTTGGAAATTCCACTGAGTTGGCAAAAGCCCTATGTAGAATCGCTATACAAATATGAATGTGACAAAAAAAACTGCTCGATCCAACCTCAATCTGTACCATCACTCCCAAAATAGTCGATCTTAGTACTTGATTTTACTTGTAACATTAACCATCCAATTCTAAGATTTACAATATGAAAGCTACTTCTTTTTTACTGACAGCAATCGCTCTAGGTACGATCGCAATTTCTAACATTCCCTTCCAATCGTTCGCACCTAATTCGCTCCAAGCATCCGCCCAAGAAGTCAAGATCGCTCAAACTGAAACCACCCAAACAAAGATCGACCAAATTACAGCGATTAAAGGTAAACCAGGTAGTGGAGATTTACTTCGCAAACTATATCCCCAAGATCTCAATCCAATTGGCGTGCAACCAGGTGGTGCGGGTATGGTAGTTAATCTGTACAGTAAAAAGAATGACACTACGCTTTCGCTCTGTACTGTTTACGATGTGGTGGTGGCAGTTAAAAAAGGTAAAATCGCTAGGTTCAAGCCTAGTGAAGTTAAGTAATATACTCGGCGATCGATTCTAGAATTTAGTATTCTTATTCTCTCGATCGAACTAGATGGTGGGCTTGATTGTCCACCATCTATATTTTGCCAAGATGTATTGCCGCAGATATTTGGATAAAGCTTCTAAAACGATCGTCGATCTCGATCGATAATATTCACAGCCAACATAGAATTTACCCAACTACTTAACCCATTAATTTGATTCTCTTGGCAAGAAGATACACCAGTGAGGAATTAGAAAATGCTAGAAAATATCAAACAAATTTCCAATCCTATTCTGAGATCGATCGCGGCTGGTATCTTTCTGGGTAGTTTAGTCACAATCCCCGCTGGACTTGCCTTGGAATTATTTAAACCTCCAAAGCAGCCAACTCCCGAATCTGCAAATAAATTAGTCGTCTACACTTCCTTAGCGAGTACGGCAATTGGTGCGGCGATCGGTTTGAGTTTGGGTAAGCGTAAAGATAATGAAGTTGACTCTAACGATTTAGACGATCGAGAATTATTAAATTTAGGATGGCATGATTGGCGAAAATTTATCGTTATGCGGAAAATAAGTGACAGTGATAATATTACCTCTTTCTATTTATATCCTGAAGATAAAGAGCCAATTCCAGCTTTTATGCCCGGACAATTTTTGACGATAAAACTCGATATGCCAGAGCGAACCGAGCCAGTAATTCGGACTTATTCTCTATCTGATTATCATCAATCTCCGCTTTATTATCGCCTGTCGATTAAGCGCGAACTTGCACCAGCCGATACCGATTTACCACCTGGAATTGCTTCCAATTTTATGCACGATCGCATTCAAGAAGATTCGATAATTTGGGTGAAACCTCCGGCTGGCAAATTCGTACTCAATCTTCATCATTCCCAGCCTGCGGTACTAATTAGTAATGGTGTCGGAATTACGCCGATGATTAGTATGGCAAAAGCGGCGACGCAACTAAATCCATTGCGGCATATTTGGTTTTTACATGGTGCTAGAGATAGCCGAAATCATGCTTTTCGCGATGAAATTAATGCCCTCGCTGCCAGTCATCCCAATCTCCATGTTATCTACTGTTATAGCCAGCCGATGGTGATGGACATCGGACATTATCACCAGCGAGGATATGTCGATGCTGCTCTGATTCAAAATATTGTGGCACCAGAAATGCAGCAATTATGTGGTTCTACTGAAGCCGATTATTTTCTGTGTGGTTCGACATCATTTATGGATGCGCTTAGATCTGGATTGAGAGATTGGGGGGTGCCAGACAATCGAGTAATGTTTGAATCTTTTGCTAAGGCAATGCCAAAAGCAGCAAAAGTCGGTGGATCTGTAACTACGGTAACTAGCGATTCTAAGGAAGTTGTCTTCAGTAAATCGGGTCAAACGCATACTTGGAATCCTGCTGAAGGGACGATTTTAGAGTTCGCTGAAGCAAATGGTCTGCGTCCTGAATATAGCTGTCGCGCGGGGGTTTGTGGCACCTGTATGTGCAAGATTTCGGAAGGGGAAGTGGAGTATCAAGAAGAGCCAAGTGCGACGATCGATCGAGGTTCGGTACTCATCTGTATTTCTCATCCCAAGACGGCAAGAGTAGTTCTCGACTTGTAGATTAGTTGATAGTTGATAATTTAATCGTGTTGCAACGACTGCTAGACTATATTCGCGATCGAATGGCTCTCCCGTACTTGGAGTGATAAGCTAAACTTATTCAAATGCTCGGAGTGAAACGGAGATTATTTGAATAAGCAAGCTAATAATTTTTCTCGCATCGAATCGAAGTCATTAAAGCCATAGCTTTGCCGGACAATTAATTTGATTCTAGTATTAATACCTTCCGTTACTCCACTTGTTGTTCTACTCAAAAAGTAATTAGCAATTTCTGGCAAATGCTTTTCGAGAGTATCGGCGATGCTAGTAAAAAACAATCGAGCATATTTTAACCACTGTTACTTCTAGTAAAGAGCTTTTTTCTAAGTTAGTTACCACTGTTGCAAACTGACCTCTTCCTTTTCGGCGGCTAAATTCATCTAAGCTGAGTCGGCGAGGCTCTCCCCAATCTTGCTTGGTGCGCTTAACCGTCGGGGAACCCGACGAGCGCGCATCCGCTTTTTGCCAACTCTCTCTTCGCTATGCGACTAAATATACCTTGAACTTGTTCGGAGCTTAATCGCTCTTGAACACTTACTTGCTCGACAGTTAACTGTTTAACTTGTGCATAGATATAATCTTCATATCTACAGGTAAATCCTCGTCTTTTTTCTACCCAATCTAAGACTTCCGTTGGATATCTTCCGCAATCATTACAATAATATTTACGTCGAGGTACTTTTAAGTAAACTAATCTACCGAAAATCGATAAATCTCTCACTAATACATGACTAGTGTCATGGAGATGATCGATGTATTTATGACAATGTGGACAATTAATCCCTTCGTTATTTAGTTGTAGTTGCAAGCAAATAAAATCAGTTTCTTGGTAACAGGTGAATACTGTAGCTTGAGGCAAATTCAGTAAAGAATTCAGGTGAAAGTCCATAGTCAGGAACAGGGTAAAATGTAGCTTAAGCTACATTTTACCCTGTTTTGCGGAGAGAGCCATCTGCATATGCCCATCAACAAGATCGTCCGGCTTGGATCGAACGATTGGTATTAGCCGCCGACCAATTTATTGTAGAACGTCCACTTCCCGACGCACCCAACGGTAAAACCATCATCGCGGGCTATCACTGGTTTGGAGACTGGGGACGGGATACGATGATTAGCTTGCCAGGATTGACGATCGTAACGGGAAGACCAGAAATTGCTCGATCGATCCTACTGACTTTTGCTAAATATGTCGTTCGCGGAGCGTCGGCTTTGCCGAATCGGGGCATGTTGCCAAATCGCTTTCCCGATGCGGGTGATGTACCGGAATATAATACTGTCGATGCGACGCTCTGGTACTTTGAGGCGATTCGTAGTTATTACGATGCCACCGCCGATGATGACTTATTAACCGAACTTTTTCCCGTGCTGGCAGAGATTATCGATTGGCACTGTCGCGGCACTCGCTATAATATTCACCTCGATGCTAGCGATGGGTTGTTATATGCTGGCGAATCGGGCGTGCAATTGACGTGGATGGATGCCAAAGTCGATGATTGGGTCGTCACGCCGCGTATTGGTAAACCGATCGAAATTAATGCGCTCTGGTATTGTGCCTTGCGATCGATCTCTAAATTTGCGCGTCAACTTGGCAAACCTTATAAAGAATATGAAGCACTAGCCGATCGGACTTTAGCAAAGTTTTCCCGCTTCTGGAATCCCGATCTGGGTTATTGCTACGATGTCCTCGACAGTCCCGACGGCGACGATCCTAGCTTGCGTCCGAATCAAATCTTTGCCGTATCGTTGCCTGGAATAGGCGAGAAGGGCTATGCACCGCTCTTGACACTCGATCGACAGCGGTGCATCGTCGATACCTGTGGGCGGCACTTATTAACCTCCCACGGCTTGCGATCCCTAGCTCCCAATCATCCTCAATATCAGGGATACTACGGCGGGAGGCAGTTGCAGCGGGATGGAGCCTATCATCAAGGTACGACTTGGGGTTGGCTGTTGGGGTCGTTTGTGTTGGCGCATTTGCAGGTGTATCACAATCCTACTCAGGCGCGACAATTTCTGGCACCGATGGCTCATCATTTAATGGCGCATGGTTTGGGCAGTTGTAGCGAGATATTTGATGGGGATGCGCCGATGACTCCAAGGGGCTGTATCGCCCAAGCTTGGACTGTTGCTGAAGTCTTGCGGGCTTGGGTGGCAACGGAACAGTAGATCGAGTTGTGAGCCATTTAATAGCGCGGTTGGCAATCTACAAAACTCAAAGCCTCTCGATCTAGAAAACCTGCAATCGCCATTTCTAAAACTGCTTCGACTGGATAATCAATTTCTTTGGCGCGTCTTTCAAACGCTTCTCGAATGTGAGGAGGAAATGCGGCTAACATCATCCGTGCTGCTACCGGATTCAAATGTTCGACGCTTTCTGGTTCGGAATTAAAAGTCGCTGTCATAGTAGAATATCTCAATTACTCATCTGTTATCGGGAAGCTTTGCTAAAAAATTGAATTCGATCGATATCTCAAACAACTTTGCTTACATGACTAGAGGGGCTAAGCTGCTAGTTACCAAATTATGGAAGATAATCATTTATATTTCTGTGTTATTAAAGTATGAATCTATCGTTTCCTTTAAAATAAAAATACTATCTTCTTGAAAATGATTTAAATTTCCTCTGAAAATCAACCAATATCTCGACAAATCTTCATTTCCATTTCTCACTGATTTGTTGAATAGCTCACAAAATATGTTTGCACAAGAATCACGAATTTGTCTGTTTCTTACAAAAGCAATATGTACTGTATTCCAATGTGAGTCTGTTAGCGAATCAAACATGTCAATCAAGAGACTAGAATTATTACGTGCATTTTCATAACTGCTAGATGTTTTGAATTCCTCTACGACAACATCAATACTATTAAACATTTCACTCATAATCAAACTACGCAGATGCTCATCATAACGATATCTTTTCCAGATCGACAATAACACATCAAAATCAATTCCTATTATTCGACTTGAAATCATTTCATCTATTTCTTCGAGTATTTGCTTGAATCCAAAATTTTCACTGTCTTTGTTGACATTTTCTAAGTCATACCAGGGTGAACGCACTTAAATCTTATATTATTAAAAACACTTAGAAACTAGATGTAAATTTGATTCATCAAAGATGTGAAATCTATACCCGTCGATAGCTTTAGCTAATTAATTGTGTTAAGTTGATTTGGAACTAATATCATGTAAAATGAAGCTGAAGCCTAAGCATAGTATCGCAGAACACTTTGACGACATAGAAGACATTAGGATTGAACGTGGAAAAAAACATAAACTAATCGACATCATCACGATCTCCATTTGTGCTGTAGTATGTGGGGCGGACGGATGGATAGATATAGAAATGTATGGTATAGCCAGAAAAAAATGGTTAGAAAAGTTCCTAGAACTACCGAATGGAATCCCATCTCATGATACATTTGCTAGAGTATTTTCACAAATTAATCCTGATGAATTTAATAAATCATTCCTGAGTTGGATTAAAGGAATAAGTAAAATAACCGCAGGAGAAATAATTGCCTTTGATGGAAAACAATCTCGAAACTCAGGAGATGAAAAGAATGGTCAAGGTGTAATTAATACAGTCAGTGCCTGGGCTGCAAGTAATAGATTAGTATTAGGTCAAAAGAAAGTAGAAGGAAAATCTAATGAAATCACAGCACTTCCCGAACTGATTCAAATCTTGGATTTAGCAGGATGTATCGTTACCATCGACGCAATGGGATGTCAAAGAGAAATAGTCAAAAAAATCGTCGAAAAAGATGCAGATTATGTAATTGCTGTAAAAAAGAATCAACCGACCTTGTACAAACAAGTAAAGCAGCTATTTAAACAAGCAATTGAAACTCAGGGAAAAGACCTCAACCTGAGTAGCTTCAACAGTAGAGAGATGAATAGAGGTAGAGAAGAAATTCGTAATTATTTAATGATAACAGATGTTGCGGAGCAAATAGATCCACTGCAAAAATGGAAAAAGTTAACTAGTATTGGCATGGTAGAATCAGTTCGAGTTGTCGGCGGAAAGACGAGTGTAGAAACTCGTTATTTTATCAGTAGTCTAGAGAGCGATGCTCAAAAATTAGCAGAGGGAATTAGAAGTCATTGGTCGATAGAAAATTCTCTTCACTGGGTGCTTGATGTTGCTTTTAAAGAAGATGATAGTCGAATTAGGAAAGATAATGCTCCAGCTAATTTTGCGATTTTACGACATATAGCAGTTAACATAATTAGTGAAAATAAAAGTCGAAAGTTAAGTGTTAGAAGTAAGAGATTCTTGGCGACACTTGACGAAGAATATTCAACTGAACTTTTAGAAGCTATTTTGTAATTTATTTGCACTAATTAATCTCGGCTTGACTAATGAGTTGGTCGAGCTTTCTGCTACACTAAATTAAATTAATCGGATCTCATGTTTGATTTTAGTTTCAATTGGCATTGTAATAAGTGCAATTAGTTAGTAAGTACGATTGAGTTAGCTATTCTAGTTTTGATCGATCGAATTACACCCGATTTTGATGCGTTCACCCTGTAAGTCATACAACATGATTGAAGCTGCACGAAAAAGATCGATCAATTTTGCGCCTGCAATGTTTATTCTAATTTGTGAATTGACAAAATCATCTAAAATATTATTGTCAAACGAGCTTAAAATTAGCAATTCTCTGAGAGAAGCATTTTTAAGTTTATCTAGTAAATGAGGCTCGATTTGGTCTTCATTAAAAATATCTTTTTTAGTTCGGAGTGAGATGAGTTGATTTAAGTTAGCTTCATGAAGTTGGCTAATTAAAGCAGGTCGTATAATAGTTTTATCTATTAAATCATCATTGCATATTTTTTTTAAGTCAAGTAACATACTAAAGTGAAAATCAAACTTACTAACGACAGCTTTTTCAAGAAAAGGTATCCGAATAGCTTTGACCATAACATCTACATTCTGTCGGTCGAATTCTCCATCTCCACTCTCTTCATCAAAAATAAATAATTCTACTTTATTAATAAAAGTCTCTAGCTTAATTTGGCATGGCTCATCAATCTTGTCCCAAGCATTAATATTAACTAAATAGGTAAGCTCTCAATAAAAGCTGGCAAGCAAAAAAGCTGGTCATGATAAAGACCAAAATAAATGTACTCGCGAAAATAGTTTTCAGTAAAAAGTCTAGGTCGGAGCGGGAATCTTCGCCGCAGCTTTAGCTCGAATCACATCGGATAACGATAGTACTTGCTCATCTCCATGTAATCGAGAGGTGAGATAATTCCAAAACGAAATTCCTAACTTCCGGCAAGTCTTTTTCAAGCCAACGAATGTATCTCTAGCTTTTCTACCTAGTTCAGAGCGTGTGCCTCCACTAATTTTCCGGCGAGTGACATATTCTCTAATATCGGTTTCTGCCGCATTGTTATGTAAGGGGAATTCTGGGCAATCTAGTACCTGTAGTAGTTCAATCTTATGATTTCTGATTTGATTAAGGACACCATTTAATAGCCCATGACGAATATAACAACGCCCAAATATTTCATCAAATTTACTTTGTAAACTTAATGAAAATTCTCGGTTAGGCTGCTGCTGATACTGTTTTAGCTCTTGATAGTAGTTCCACAACAATCCTTGCATTTCGATAATATTCTCTCGCTCTTGCTTATTATCACCCTCTAATTTTCTCAAACCTCTCTCAATATGAACCCAACACAATCCATGCTGCATCACATTAAATTGTCCCGCCCCGTCACTGATGATTCTCAATGCTTCACTTCTACCTACAATGTTCAAACCACCTAACAGTGCTGCTTCTGTTAGTACTCGTACTGTTTTGATATTCTTTATTCCGCTCGACAATAGATGCTCATGCCATTCTTCTTTTGTCGTTGCTAATGGCTCATCCGAATCACTAATCTCACTTAGCTGTTTTTGTGGGAGCTGGTAGTTCTCCAAATATACTTTTGCCTCTTCATTTAATACATATCTTTCTTCTCCTGCTTGCAATATTTTCAAAAAGTTTTCTCGGCTCTTCGAGTCACTGCTGTGGAAATACGCAAAGTCCTCATTGCCAATTACTGTGCAGTATCCATTCTTCCCGTTATGTCTTGCTCCAGTATCATCTGTATGGATGTATATTGCTGTTTCTAGCCCTGCTTTTAATACCTGGTGTTGTTCTTGCTCAAATATTTGATGCTCTTCATTTAAGAGCCGATTTACTTGTCCTGTCGAAATGTCTATTCCCCATTCTCGGAGTTGCTCGTAAATCAATGGCTGTGGTACTCTGCACTGATAGTGCTGATACATCACATAACACACTAATCCTGGCCCATAGTGTCTTCCCTGATATTCTGCGGGTAATTCTCCCACCACTGTTTTTCCTTCTACTGTGATGTACTCAGCTATCTGAAACCTAATGTTATGCCGCTTAATTATTAGCTCTTGTACATCGTAGTTTCGATATCCATTGAATTTGGCATTCTCAGGAATACTATTTGGCTCGATGGTTATTTCTTCGTCGATCTCAAAGTTTAATTTTTTACTGGACTTTGCCGAACCTGCTCTTTTATCCGATTTTATCTCTTTCTCTTCGGGCTGATTTAGCAGACTGGCACTTAGTTTCGGCTTTCCTTTCAGTTTCTTTTTTGTTCTTAATTCTGCTTCTAATTGTTCTATTCTTTCTTTCTGATTTGTCAGTTGCTTGGATAGTTTGTCAATGAGCTTTCTTTGTTCTTCTACCAGCCGCCGCAAACCTTCTACCTCTGTGGCTATGGTATTTGTTTCGGTTGGACTAGTTTCGCTGTTTATACTCATCTCTTTGTTAAACCAGATTTTTGCTCTTTTGGCAACCCCCTCACTTACCAGCTTTTATTGAGACGTTACCTAAATAGTAAACAACCTTGTCAATATTCACATCTTCAACCTTTGTTAAGATAATACGAGACAATTCTTCTTTTAAAATATTATATGTGTCTACTGGGTGAATTATTGAGACAGCATTCAAAGCAGTGAATTGACGTTTTCTTTCCTCTTCAGGATATTTTTTTGTTAGCAAGCTTACTGTTAAGCCAATCACAATATCTTTTACCAATATACGCCGAGCGCGACGTAGTGGACTTTTCTCGAAATGCTTTACAGCTAAATCCACATCTACTGGAAAATATTCAGATTTAATATCTGCAAAAATTCTGTCTTTGGCAGCTCGCCCTTGAACGGGTGGACGTTGTAATAGATGAGTTACAGCACTTCTTAGGTGGTATCTTGCTAGTTCTGCTGTTGCTTCAAATGGCTCTTCTAAAGATGTTATTGAAGGGTGAGCGCAACGACTTCTATCTTCTAATAATCTCTTGATATCTGATTCTTCTATATATGAAATTAGTTCAAAATCTTCTCGTGCAGATTGAGGAATACTTGATTCAAAATCCCAAAGCTCTTTGTACTTCTTGTCTGAGCGTAGTTGCTCAAATATTGCTAATTTTTGCACAGCTTTTTTGTCATCAACAAGCTGTAGCTCTTGAAGCTTATGAATAAAATCGAAAACAACTGCATTCCATGTAGAAACAATACAAGAGCGAAATGCTCCGACGCGATAACAATTAATTGCCTCTTTGATAAATTTCTTAGAATTTTTATCTCTACAAAGCAATATAAGCTCGTCCAGATCGATAAATGCTTCATACATAAGAGGAATATCAAATTTGAGATTACCGTTATTATGGTACCCAAAATATATCCATTAAAGAAATCGCTCTCGAACTTACTGTGGAAGTTTAAGTTCTAATTTTGCCCGCCAACCGCTCCTGAATTTGCATCTGAAAGCTGGAAGCCAGTTCTTCAATTTCTGCTGGCGACATCACATTTCCAAACTCCTCATTTAGAAGATCGATAAACTTCCCGCGCTCGACTCTATTCAAGGCTAACTCAATTACCTTATCCAAATGAATTCCCCAGTCAGCCCCAGCACTAATATCGCAGCCAACTTCCTCTTCAAACTTAGCCATCTCACGAGCTTCGGCTTCAGTAATTTTAAATTCCATAATTCCCTCCATTCGTCTATTTAATCATCCGATTCGATACCTTCATCTATCCTAGATTCCTCGATCGAAGCAGGATCGCGGCGATACCACTCAAAATAAGTCAAGTTCTCCTTTTCAGCATCCGACCCTCCATCAATCATGCCCATCTTACGATAAAACATCTCAGCAGTGGGCAAAGAATGTAATCCTACTAATCCACCATAATCTAATTCTTCACTGCGGAACCGAGCAAATCGGAGTAATGCGCTCCCCACTGCTCGAAACCCATTCAGATTGGGATTTGAGAGCCGATTCCAGGGTGCTGTTGCTAGCGAATGAACGTATACCAGTCGGCGGTTTGTGTCTATCTGAGAGCGATAGCCCCTGACTTGAAGAATCATCATTCCTTGAGTCAATTGCTCGCACTCGATCGCATAGCCTTCATATATCCCCGCTCCACCTGCTAAATAAATACGTTGTTTTTGTTCCCAATCCCAATATTGGTCTTCATCAGCCGAGGTTCTGAGTTGCTCCCGCCATACCGCTCTGAAATCATTCAAGTGCTTGGTAGTCAAGGTCACTAATGAACCCACGATCGATGAAGCATCTCGGACTCGAATTAGTGGCACTTCAAACTGAACGGACAAAATTTTATTTTTCCTAATGGTGGTAGATACTGGCAGTATCATCACGATCTTACAATGAGAATTACTCACTACGATCGAAACTGTTGGCTACTAGTCAAGTACCCTCTCAGCAAATTCTTATTTGGGTTTCAGGCTTGGTTCAGATCGATCGGTCACAATTGTTTTGTAGATGAAAACCTAATTAATCAAATTATCGCTGGTGTGGCGATCTCGTTGGCGAAGCCTCGCTGAAAGCGAATCGCGATACCAGCCATTTCTTACCGAGATAGGAAGCACAACCATGACAATCGCGCCAACTCCAGAAGAAATCAGATTGCACGAAGCACAAGCTCACGCGGCGTACTGGCGACGCTGGGGGCCTTATTTGAGCGATCGCCAGTAGGGTACCGTACGCGAAGATTATCTAAGAAGATTTCACGCCGGAAAACATTTACCAAATGCTTGAAGTAGTTTGAGCGATCCGCGAACCCGAATTTTACGTCGCACCAACGCCCAAACGATGTTTCGTTCCTTAGCAAGAAAGCCCAACCAAGTCTGGCTATCTGCGGTTACAGACAGATTTGCCTTGCCAATATGACCTTCTTGAATTTGGAGCATTAGATCGCGAATTACTACCGTCACACAGCGGGATTCAGATCCAGTAAATGTGAAGTGATAAATAGCATTCAATCCTTTTGACTGCTGTTGTTGAAATAGCAATGGCAATCCAAACACAAAGCCCTGAATCGATTGGGGGCGAATGCCACTACTGACGAGCTTGACTTTTTTATGTGGAAAACGTTTGGCAACATAGGTTTCGGCATCCGATCCGGGGATGACATAAATTGTCTCCGGTTTGTCCTGTAATGGCTTAACTACCTCACGCACAAACTCCTTACGATCGGTCAAAAATGCCCCAATGACATCTTCCCCAGCCGGACATGCAGCAATACAGTAAGCGGCTTTATAATTCGCCTTAAAAGATAGGCTTTGCCACATGGAAGCTGATTCACTAGCACTAACTTTTTGGCGATATTCTTTGACATTTTTACTCTCGACGATCGTCTCTGTCCAATCCGTAAATCCGCTCATAAACTCGCGGTAATTATGGGTATAACAGGCTGAGAAACCGAAACTACCATCAGCCCCAATCGCGCCTACCGGACAAGCTACAACGCACAATTTGCACTCAATACAGGGATTGTATTCGATCGGATAGTTATACTCGGTAACTTCTCTATCGATTAAAACGGTTCCCAAGGCGATGAAATTACCAAATTTGGGATGAATCACATTCCGATGAATACCCATGTGTCCCAGTCCAGCGGCGACAGCCACAGGTTTATGCGAGACAACCCAGACTTTACCTGGAAAGCGATCCATCTCCATCGGAAATGCCGAGGCTGGATTTACTGCTCGAACCCCGATCTGCGCTAGTGCTTTAACAATGTTTCGCGCAACTTCATTCGCATGGTCGTAATTAGCATGAAATTCCAGGTTAGCGATCGATCGAGCTGGAGTCCTCACATCTTCTCGATTCATCCGACAGACGAAACTCACCAACGTTTTAGTCGGTGCAAACGTATCTAGAATCTCTGCGTATTGGTCGGCGATTGTGGCTCGATCGATCTCCACAAATCCTACATCATCAGCACCCGCCTCGATACACAGCGTTCGCAAAGCTGCTGAATTCAAGCTAATGCTGGTTGTCGGTTGGATATCTCCAGATCGATCTCGCCACCACTTAACGGTGGGATGGTTATCAAATTTAGCCATTGAAGCCTCCAATATTTATATGTATATACATGTTTTTGACAAATTTTTAAGCTAACTGAGTTTTTTTACATCAGACAATAGCGACAGTAACGTTTGCCATTCCTGTCGATCGAATTGTTGCATCACCTGAGCTTGAGCTTGTTCCCACAATGGCAGTGCCTGAGCCAATATCGCCTTACCCTCATCCGTCAGGGACACCAATTTGACCCGCCGATCCTCGCCTGGATCGATCGAAACCAATCCCCGTAGCTTTAGCAGCTTGAGATTGCGGGTTAAAGTGGTCTGATCGGTATACAACTCTTGTGCCAAGCGGGTAATCTGTGCAGACTCCATCAGATTAATGCAAACCAGCAGCGTAAACTGGCTCAACACCAAATCGACAGGGCGTAATGCCGCATCATATACCTGCGTGATAATCCGTGAAGCACGACGGACGTGCAGCCCCATACAGGTTGCAGGTACTTGACTCATTCCAGCAAGTTGAGATTGGGAAATGCGATCGCTCATATAATATGTATATACATATAGTGTGAATTTGTCAAGCGAGAATGGCGCGCAAATTGGAGCCAGTCACCAGGGGGGATGGACGGGATTGGTCGCAAAGTTAATTCAACATTTGCGCCCAAAAAGTAGGGAGATTTAGAAAATGAGGGTGGCTGCTCGATTGAGTTAGCAGCGATATGAGCAACCTCTGCAAGTGAGTTAAGCTAACAGGTAATAATGTTTCATGGAATTTTGACTATGACATTTGAAAGAAAAATAGCCGCAGCCTTTAAGATGAGCGATGAAGCTTGGCTCCGTCACGCCAATCCTTGGAGCGGCTGGACACGTTTTACCACCGTCTTACCGCTACTTATTTTGGCAATCTGGAGCCGTGTTTGGTTGGATTGGTGGTCGTTATTGCCGATTACCGGAGCAGTTCTTTGGATGTGGTTCAACCCTCATGTTTTTCCTAAGCCAAGCTCGACGAAAAATTGGATTTCAAAAGGAGTTCTAGGAGAGAGAGTTTGGTTAAACCGGGATCGAGTTCCTGTACCTCAACATCATCAGCGTATTCCTAATTTCCTGAATGGGATCGCGGCGATTGGTGGAGTGTTCGTAGTTTGGGGATTAGCGATTCTCAGTGTTTGGGGTGTAGCTTTTAGTTACACCCCAAACACTGAGAATCGCAATAATCACAACCAAAGAAATAAAGTGAAATGGAGTCAGATCGTAAGGTTCGAGCCGCTCTATAAAATCTCTGTACATCAGTTGAGATGCCAGTTTCAGTTGATGCCCCAAGTTGTGAGGAGCGAGAGCATATTTCCATTGCTGGAGAAAATCAGCATTGGACGATGAAATAGGCATTCGAGCGAGGTATTGGCGATCGAGCCAAATAGTTAATGTATTAATTATCCTATAACAATCGATGCGAAGCTACGAGAGAGACTCGACATGGTTGTAGCAAGGTCTTAAAATAAGGGCACATAACATGGTCTTGCAATAAATACTATGGTGCCCACAAAGGTTACTTTAGAACGATCGCAGATAAATTTTCTGGCTCAGTTTGGATTTGGGATTTAAAGATAAGAGTTCTGTGCTCAGCATCATTACACCAACAACACTAGGAGTTAAAATGAGTGCAAATTTCCCATAACTCATTTCCATGACACAATTCCCCCATGATGAATTTGCCAAAAACTTCTTAGATTCCTTATTATCTCCTTTAGGAACCGTAGAAATTTCGCAACAAATTAGTAGTGAGGTGCGTTATGCGGATGTCTATTTTACGCCCCAACCCAATGCGGTTAAAACCGACGAGCTAGGATTGCTGGCTAAACTAGCTACCAGCGCAGTCGTATTTGAACCATTTCGCAATTCGGTGAAGATACCTCAAATTCGGGCTTGTATGTCGAAGTTATTTGACTTGCATCAGGCTCTAGGCAAAGAGGCTAAAAAGGAAAATCAATCGGAATTAGCCGAAGATAGTTTGCCGATGTTGTGGATTCTGACTCCAACTTTATCGGCACCCATTCTCGAAGGTTTTGGAGCTAAATTGGATTTAGAGAATTGGGGCGAGGGCGTATATTTAATGCCTACTCATTTTAAAACGGGGATTATCGTCCTTCATCAGTTACCGAAGACACCAGAGACTTTATGGCTTAGAATATTGGGTAAAGGGCGGGTGCAAGAGCAAGCGATCTCAGAAGTAGCAGCGTTACCAGCTCAACACCCACAGCGGGATAATGTGTTGGATCTGTTGGGTAATTTGAAGGTGATTCTGGAAGCCAGAACAAATATCGAACCAGAGGAGCAAGAATTAATTATGCAATTATCACCTTTGTATCTGGAAAAGATTCAAGCGGCTGAGTTGGTTGGCGAGCAACGTGGGGAGCAGCGGGGTGAGGTGAAGGAGGCGCAAGCTTTAATCCTACGTCAATTAAAACGACGGGTAGGGAGCGTTTCAATAGAATTAGAATCACAAGTGAAAGCATTACCGTTAGCTCGATTGGAGGAGTTGGGGGAGGCGTTGTTAGATTTTAGTCAGATCGGGGATTTGGTGGCTTGGTTGGATGCCGATTCTCGCTCGTCAGACGCTACATAAATGACCGCGATCGGGAGTTAAAATTGTCTGACATGTAAATTAGGTCATCGGTCCGATCGAGTCTCTACAGGCTAAATCGCGCTAGATGGCGATCGCAGCATTTCTCAACAAATTCTCATTTTCTCTTCAGGAGTGATTCAGCTCGATCTGGGATCGTAGTGATTATCGAGGCAAATTTAGTTCCCCGATAACCTAACTCTATCCCCCAGCCCCTCACCAGATGAACGTCAATCGGATCGGGAATGAATCGATTTTCCAAGGAGCGACTATCGCCAACGAGCATCCCCGTTTTCGGTGGATTAATTTTAATACCATCGCAGCAGCGATCGATGATGGTAGGGATGTAATTCAAGGGCTGAGTCAGAACCAAAAAACTCTACCTTGTCGCTACTTTTATGACGATCTCGGATCGGAATTATTCGAGCAAATTACCGACTTAACAGAGTACTATCCCACCCGCACCGAACAGGCGATTCTCGAAAAATATGCCTCAGAAATTGCCTCACTCACGGGTACCTGCGAATTAGTAGAATTAGGTAGCGGTAGCTCTCGAAAAACTCATTTATTATTAGAGGCATACACTCAACTAGATCCTCAACTGCACTACTATCCGATCGATGTCAGTGCTGGCATTCTCAAGAGTACGGCTCTAGCATTGTTGGAACGCTATCCCAACTTAAAACTGTGTGGCTTGGCGGGGACTTACGAGCAGGCTTTGGCGCAATTACCACCAGCAGAACTAGAGAACCGGATGGTGATTTTTCTGGGTAGTACGCTCGGAAATCTTACCGATCGAGAGCGTAGCAGTTTCCTGACTCAAATTCAACAAGCACTCCAACCTGGAGAATTTTTCCTACTAGGGGTAGACCTCCAAAAATCGATCCAGACGATCGAAGCTGCGTATAATGACGATCGAGGGGTGACGGCTGAATTTAACCTCAATATCCTCAGCCATCTCAATCATCGTTTTGGAGGTGATTTTGTACTCGATTCTCCAGGGGAGAGGCTTCGCCAACGATTCGAGCATTTAGCATTCTACAATCGGGAGCAGCATCGGATTGAAATGCACCTTCGTAGTTTGGTAACTCAAACTATAACTCTCGCTCGATTAAACTATCGAGTTACATTTGAAGCTGGAGAAACGAGCCATACCGAAATCTCGCGCAAGTTCGATCTACCAACATTAGTAAACGAGCTATCAGCTCATGCTTTTAAGCCTCTACAAATCTGGACAGATCCACAAGATTGGTTTGGATTGTTGCTCTGTCAACGTCAATGTACTGTAGAGGAGTGTCCTTGAATCAGTCGATCTCTATCCAAAAATCCTACTTGGTGCAACACATGCGGAGGGAAACTCCGCGTGATTGCATCCGCAAAATCCAAAATCCAAAATCAACATGGCAGCACATATTCTTTTAGTTGAAGATGAAGTTAAACTCGCCCGATTTATCGAACTGGAATTGGAGAGTGAGGGCTATCGCGTCAGTGTGGCACACGATGGGATGGCGGGACTTGCGCTGGCGCGGGAGTCGGCACCAGATCTAGCGATTTTGGATTGGATGTTGCCAGGACTTACGGGCGTAGAACTCTGTCGGCGATTGCGATCGACTGGTATATCTATCCCCGTAATTTTACTAACAGCCAAAGATGAAGTGGGCGATCGCGTGACGGGTTTGGATGCTGGAGCCGATGATTATGTCGTCAAACCGTTTAGCATCGAAGAACTACTCGCACGCATCCGTTCTCATCTAAGACGTACCCAAAAAACCGACGAAGATCTGTTGCAATTTGAAGATTTAACTTTAAATCGGCGGACTCGTGAAGTCCATCGCGGCGGTAGATCGATCGATTTAACAGCCAAAGAATTTGAGTTGTTACAATACCTATTGAGTCATCCACGTCAAGTATTTACTAGAGAGCAAATTATCGAAAATGTGTGGGGATTTGATTTTCTGGGCGACTCAAATATTATCGAGGTTTATGTTAGATATCTCCGCACGAAGTTAGAGCAAAATAATGAGCCAAGATTGATTCATACCGCGCGGGGTGTTGGCTATGCTTTGCGGGAGCAATAGCAGCGATAAGAATTTTGATTATAACGGCAAAAGCTAGCAGCGGCAGATAACCTTTAAAACATAGCAGCAACTTTCAACCGTCCGCTGCGGTACCAGAAATTTGTTTTTTGTAGATACACAGGAAGTTTTCTGCATGGGTAGCCCCTAGTAATTGAACCTCTATGGGAAATGAACTAAGCGAGGCAATCTCTCCTTCAACCCCAAATTTTCTTGCCCCAGCAGCGGCTCCTGCATGTAAATAAACTACAACTGGTTCCAGTCTCAGCCAAACCCCTAACCGTCGTGCAACATCATCTGCTGTTGTGGCTCCTAAACCTTTGACACGATCGACAATAGACTGCACCCAATCATACACACTCTCGAAATCTTTGAAGTCTTCTGGTTGTCTCTTGTCAGTTAATGCAACCTCTAATCCTTCAAGTAACTTATTGGCAACCCGACATTGATGACCATGCATTTTCCCATGCGAAAGCCGAGATTGCCAAGCTCTTGAAATCGCCTCTTCCCAAATTAATGTTTCATCACCCCACCACAGATCTTCTAATTTGTAAGAATCTCCCCATCTGTCAATATATTCATCAATTAAAAATTGTAGGCTGCTTCGAGCGAGAGGTTGCTTTTTACTTTTGCAGCTTTGGAGAACTATAAGCATGAAATTCAAGAGTAGTCGATGAATGTGTTTACGTGACGTAACATTACCCTTTAGTGTAGCCATCCAATTAAATGACTGTCAAACTCCAATAGTGAATTTTTAAGAATCGCGACACCTAAAAGACTGAACAGCTTAACTACATGGCTATTGATTAGAATGATTGGATTCTTTTAATTATTTAACGTCGAACGAGATCGGGGAATTGTTGCCGTAATAGATTGAGTTTGGGCAGATCGTGAACTACCACATAGGGATATGTTGGATTGCGATCGATAAAATTCTGATGGTACTGCTCCGCCGGATAAAACTCATTTAATGCAACTAATTGTGTCGCGATCGGTTGGGTAAAGATGCGAGCTTGATTCAGCCGATCGATATAAGTTTTTGCCACCTGTTGCTGTTGAGAATTGGCAAAAAAGATTGCCGATCGATATTGGGTGCCATTATCTGGCCCTTGTCGATCGATCTGGGTGGGATCGTGAGCGACGAGAAAGTAAATCTTCAACAGTTGTCCGATCGAAATTTGCTGAGGATTATATGTAATTTTTACAGCTTCGGCTTGACTCGTTCTCCCACTGCTGACGGTATCATAATTAGCCGTCTTCGCATCTCCGCCCGAAAAACCAGAGACAACATTAGAAACACCTTTGAGATTTTCAAATACTGCTTCCACGCCCCAAAAACATCCGCCAGCAAGTACTAATGTCTGTTCCCCCTTTGCAGTAATCGCAATATCGCTAGGCGGCTCGATCTCGATGCCAGCGATCTTCGCGGGAGTTGCATTTGCAACAGCGGAAGAACTCGATCTTGAAATCCCACAAGAGACAGTCGTAAGCGATAATAACGAGAGAATAAAGACAAGATGAAAATAACGATTGAAAATATTAGTTGACATATCTGAAGAATAAATGATTTTTTGACTCAATCGAATCCGCCCATCTTATTTATAATCCCCCAAACCACTCATAACCTTGGTCTTCCCAATAGCCCTGCTTGGTTGCTAATCGATCGAGTAAAGTAACTCTAGTCACCCATTTACTTTGCTTGTAGCCCAGCTTAATCGGTGCAGCAAGACGCAATGGTGCCCCATTGTCTACCGGAAGCGGCTGACCATTTTTTTGATATGCTAATAGCGTTTGTGGGTGCATTGCTGAAGGTAAATCCCAACTGTTATAGTAACCATCTCCAGATTCAAAATAGACATATCGAGCTGTGTTTTTTGGCTGTGCTAAAGCGATTAAATCTTTAAGTCTTACCCCGCCCCACTGCACGATCGCCGCCCAACCTTCGACGCACACATGCTGAATTACCATCGATCGCAATGGCAATTTTTGAATATCATTCATACTCAATTGCATCGGCTGGTTCACTGCGCCGTCGATAATTAATTTAAAAGTAGCCGGATCGATTTTGGGAGTATCGTTAAAACTATTAATCAATAAAGCTTGAGGTTCGATCGAGCTAACTGGATATTCACTTGCTAGAGCTTGCGGTTTGAGTAAAAATTCTTCGACTCGTTGATTGAGCGGATCGATCGCATTCCCGATATTGGTTGAATATTGATTCAATCCACAACTATCGAGCACTAAGCCCATGCCTGCGAAACCAGATAGTTGTAATAATTGCCGCCGATTTAGGGAGTTCATAATTAGTTGGGAGTTGGGAGTTGGGAGCTAGGAGGTGTAATTTATGAATTGCACCTGTCTCAATGCTGGATTTTTAGACAAACATCGATCGCCAGAGTCTCAATCCACCGACTTTTAAACCCATTAGCATGTGGACGATCGTAAATAACAACGCGATCGGGACTGTCAGAAAATGTACCGTACGAAGAGTTTGCCAATCGCCAAATAAACCCGCCAACCAGCCTAATTGTACTGGCTTGTACATCGCCAATCCACTCGCGATCGCCAGAATCAAAATCGGAATGATGCCAGTATAAATAATTCGATGCCAAGCATAAGCCTTACGCTTGGGATTTTGCCCGACCTTAATAGCCTGAAGATCGTTACTAGCCGCAAAACGGCGTTGCCACCGCTTAGTTAAAAAGATATAAATACCGTAAATTAGCAAATTAAATGAAAACACCCACATCATTGCAAAATGCCAATCCCTACCACCCGCCAACCACCCACCCAAAGTCATAAAATCGGGAAACCGCCACCCATCTTTTCCACCAAATACGGGCGTAGCATTATAAATTTGCAGCCCACTTCCACTCATCAGCAATAGACTGACAATAATAATCCCGTGAAACAGCTTAATAACAATTTTTTGATGAGGAATCGGTGGTGATTTTTTAGGTATTTTCATGATATAACACTAGAAAATGTGGGGTAAAAATCCCCTCCTCGGAGGGGCTACGGTGTATACACAAGTCGGCTAGGCTTCGTTTCTAGATCTAAATCCCCCCTAACCCCCCTTAAAAAGGGGGGAACCAGATCCGGAAGTCCCCCTTAAAAAGGGGGATTTAGGGGGATTCACACCAATTTCGCTTCTGACCAGAGATGTGTGTACACGGTAGCTCCTCGGAGGGGTGCCCGCAGGGTGGGGTGGGTAGATGTAGCAACTCAAACAAACATTAATCGTCAATCTTCAAATAGTAAAACTCGGAAATAACGGAGCCAGCCATAACTGAACCTGCACATCCAAACCCAACAGCATCACGATCGCCGTCATAATAATCATCATCCCGCCAATCTTTTGGATCGTCCCAGAATGCGATCGCAACTGTAACAATCGCTGCCCCAAATAACGACCGCCATAAGCAACTACCAACATCGGTACAGCGGCTCCCAATCCATAAACAACCAGCATTCCAAACGCCTGAAGTGGTTGATGTTGCACCGCTGCCAAAAGTAAAATACTCGCCAATACTGGCCCCGCACAAGGTGTCCAGAGAAGTCCAAGTTGGCTGCCCAACCAGAATTCACCTACCAAACCGATCGAATTTGAACTGTCGATTTTAATCGAGAATATTTGAAAAAATCGATAACCCCATTCAGGGAAAATTGAAAATACACCCATGACTAATAAAATCGCGATCGCCACCGCCCTGAGCGCGTCTGGTAAATTGGGAATCCAGCTAGCTACAACGCCCAGCAAGCTACCTGTAATCGCAAAACCACCTACTAAGCCCAACACGATCGCGATCGGCCCGTAGTGGTGAGATTGCAGCGATCGACCGACGATAATCGGCAACACTGGCAAGATACAGGGAGATAACACCGTCACGATCCCACCGCCAAATGCCAACCCGATGGAGAGAGCCTGACTAGTCATGACTTCAACAGTTTTTGAATCGTTTGCTCGGTTTCTGAATAACAATAGTCCGGACAGATTTATGGAGCTAGAGAGCCATAGTGGAGAAGACTATCGTAGTTAGGATGGGATTTAATCAAAGTCGGGTCAAGTTCTAACATGGAAATAAACCGCTCAAGTAGATGTCCATTGAGAGCTAGCCGCTTGTAAGTTGCCATTGAAAAAGATTGCGGCTGTGAATCTTCCCCAGTATCCGACTGAGTTTTTTGCTGTTCAAGCTTGGCAATATTGAGAGCTGCCAAGGATGCATTGAAATGAAAATCCAGGGATTGTTGGTGGCGGGATTGACAGTCGCAAAGCCCAGTAAATTGTTTGGCATCACGAAAGATGAATTCGATTTGAAACCGAGATTTGTAGTACTCGTACAGACTGATGGGATTAATCATCGTGTCGGTAGAAAAGAGCAAAGCTACTCGCTGCTTCTCGGGATGACGTTGGTCAACCAAGTAAACGATGCGAATTTTACGTTTAAGTGAAACATGCCAAACCACTTGGCTATACAATTTAGTGCCATTAGCTAACTCACCACCGAATTCCAGTCGGGACAAATCACTCAAATTCACCTTGCCATCATACTTACGCGGCGCACCTTTGGGCTTTTGCTTGCCAGTGTAGCAGTATCGTAGATCCGCATCAATCCGCAATTTGCTAATCAAATGAAGGTCTAGCTCAATCACCCCATCAACAACAGATTTCTTACTGTAAAAGCTGTCTGCGGTTAAATATTTTACTACCGCAGGCAAATGGGAGCGAGCTATTTTCAGTTGTTTCAGATAGCCTTTGACTCGCTCAGAAATCACTGGTTCTGTTTTCGCTTTCGATTTAGATTTAGATTTCGACTTCGATTTCGACTTCGATTTCGACTTCGATTTACGCTTCTTCTTCGCCGTTGGTTTCGCGTCGGGGATGGGTTGACGCTCGGTTTTTGCAGTTTGTTGTACTGAGAGAGTGTAACCTTGATGGGCTAATACATCCACCACTGCAATCACCGAAATTTCTAACCCTTTTTGAGACTTGCTGATACTACCGTTATAGAAATTATCTACTCCCCATGTCTGTTTTCCACTCTTGCTGATAAATGAGCAATCAATCGCTGCGATCTGCTCTCGATTTGGTTCAATTGCTGCTGCAATTGTCTGCGCGTGGAAGGGAATGAAATCGAATGTTTTTTTGTACTGACGACGGTATGTTCGTTCGCTATACTGCCCATAACGACTGAGATTAGTAAAGTTTGCCTTGCCGCATACCACAAACAACGTCACAAATATACTGGCTAAGAACTGGCGTTGCGGTTTGCTAAATTACCCACTTTGGCAAGTAGGTTCTGTACAATATCCATAGGGCAATTCATCTGGTACTTGGGTTCTACTTGTACTTTAAGCGATGAATTGCTTTTTTTGGATCGATCGATCATTTTTCTTTTCAAAAGGTGTCCGGACTATTGAATAAGCTCCCTCGCCAATACGATCGTTTACGATCGTACCTTGCCGATTCGCTAAAAATAGATGCGGCCAATACTCATTTTTGTAGGCTTGCCAGGTTTTGAAGTCGTTATCGACAGCTACGGGATAGGTGATGCCATGCTTTTTAATTGCGGCTTGAATATTGGCAATCTTCCGCTCGTAGGGAAACTCTGGGGTATGCACGCTGACGACTTTTAGCCCTTGTTTGGCATACTGTTGATGCCACTTGACGATATAGGGCAAAGTGCGCTGACAGTTGATGCAAGCAAATGTCCAAATGTGAATTAACGCGACGCTACCTTGAAGATCTTTTTTGGTGAGTGGGGATGAATTCAACCACTCTTGAATGCCCTGAAATTCGGGTAAAGAATTACTCGCCGCAATCTCTGTAGATTTGATAGGCATGGCATTCGCACTAGAAATACTATTAGAATTATTGACCTGTTGAGAGCCAATTCCACATGCTGTTGTGACTCCCATGCCGATCGCACCCAATCCGAAATATAGAAATTGTCGCCTTTGCCAGATAGACTTATCCATGCGCTGTTGCTCTTACAATATTCAATCTATTTACAATTGCTACTTACCGATCGGATGTCATCGGTGAATTTCGATCGGAGGCAAGATCGGATGCTAAACTTGCCTCTAGCCCCAGGTTGTTAGTCTATGGTTTGGTTGCGGGTGTCTTTTTCTCATTACTTTTCATGGCATCACCTTTCATCGCGTCGCCCTTGCCATCGTTTTTCATGGCATCACCTTTCATTGCGTCGCCCTTACCGTCGCCTTTCATTGCGTCACCTTTCATCGCATCACCTTACTTAGTCGAATCAGCAGCGGGAGGAGTTGAGCTGGTAGAGCAAGCAGTCAGACTAGTACTCAATATTAGTCCAGCGACGATCGCCAAAATTTTCCAGTTCACAGCAGTTAATTTCATTGGATTATTCCCTAATAAATATCGAAAGATCGATACAATATTTCGTAACAGAACCGAATTGGTTCTTGATTCCAATTATGGATGCCTGTTCTGAAACTTCTGTGAGGCAAAACTAAGAATTTCCTGAGTTGATGCTGAGTAGATCTTCATCATATTCTCAGCAATTTCTCATAATTCATCGTTTGCGTAATCGACAATTTTGACCGACTGCTAACTGAATAGAGTAGTGAGAAGTCCGCAGCTCGGCAGCCATTAGTACCATCCCAACTAACAAAATACCAATCCCAACTAAGAACACAATAATGACAAGCTGATGCAGCCAGCTCGTATTGTTAGCGGTGGCTAGTGCGATGACTAACATATCTAACATAAAGACGAGTATCGACAGATAAATTAGCACCAAAACGTCATGCACTTGATGATGGTGGCGTAACAGATCTAGCAACAGACGATCGAGATGGCTCACACAATTGTTGATGATGCTACCGGATCTGGTTGCTGATAAATTTCCATAATCCGATCGAGCAATTTTAGCGCATCGGCTTTTGGTCGCTGAAATGAATTGCGCCCGAGGATGGAACCAAAGCTACCACCGGATTGGATGGCACGAACTTATTAGGCCATAGTTAGGCGGCTTGAGTGCTGGGTGCCGATCCAAATCTTCCCAATAGTGAAGGCATACCTGCACTGAAGCCTTAAATTCCAGTGCGATCGAGGATCTCGTTGAGTGCCTTCTCCTTCATTACTATCAATTCTTGCAAGACATGATTCTTCAAAGTCGATCCGATCGACCTAAACAGCGCGGTCTAACAATCCCGTTGCACACCGACCGGATCGAGTTGGTTAGTGAATCCGAGAGGTTATTAGCGGCGAGTGAACGGGGTCGTTACTTTTCCCAATCTATGTGTACGGGCAAAAATTTCAATTAGATTGAGATCGCTACATTCGATCGAAAACTAAACTCCTAAACGCTCGCTTCAGAAGATATCAAGCATCAAAACTATCTATATCAAAGATCGATCGCCTTATTAGATTCGATCTCCAAATCTAAACAAACCGATCGAAACCGAAATCGCACCAGCATTCGAGTACTTTATCTGGCAATCGCTTGCGCCCGCACCCCCGATCGATACCATGCTATCCGAGCTGCTGCGATCGCTTATAAATCCGTTAGCTACAGATCGGCAATTACCGATGACGGTGGCAGATTCGATCGCTTGTTTGCTCGATCGATTGCAACAGTATCGCTGTTTATTAGTTTTCGATGGAGTTGAGTTGATTTTAACCGATCGTCCGGTTGCTGGAGCTTATCGGCGAGGGTATGAAGGATATCGGGAAGTTTTTGAGACGATTGCCGATCGATCCCATCTCAGTTGTTCGATCTTAATTAGCAGGGAAAACCATGTGGATTTAAGTATTTAGACGATCGAAAGGAGAAGAAAAAAGATGGTTAATTTCTTTTTTCTTCTCCCTTATTCCTGTTCTCAAGCTTTAAATACTGGAGGAACTGGTATTAAATTGAAGCGTAATAGGGTGGTGGTTTTCTGAAAGTGCAGAAGCTGGAAAATAAGAAATTCAAATCTCGATCGAACTAGATCTGCCTACGGATTTTGCCGATCGATCGGGACAACAAGTCAATCTGATATCGGTCTAGAATCTTAGCTCAAACTAGCAACACCAAAAGTAGCATTGAATTTGCGACACCAAATTACTGCCGATCGATAATTTGCGAGATTGATGTTGGCAGGAATGGCATAGCGTTGGGCACCACTATATTTTTTCAGGCGAGATAACACAATATAATCACCACCTTTCAACGCATAGTTAGGTGCTTTAGTCGCGCCGAGTACATTAGGAGAAAGATGCAAAGCAACTACCAGATCGGGACCCTGACTAGAAGTTTTAAATCGCGCGTCTAGTTGTAGAAACGATCGACCGTTTTGGGTCACAATACTAGCACCACCTCTGGTCGGTTGTTCTGCCCGAACGAATGTGCCGGACTTGATGGTTGCTGCTAACTGAAAAGGACGAGCCGAAGGACTAATCTGAGTTGGCTGTTCGCGTATTTCCATCGGATAATCAATCGCGATCGATCCTGCCGGAACCCGACTTTGGATCGCGGCTTTTGCAGAGCTAATTACTAGTAAAGAAGCCAAAGACAGAATTGTTACTTGGATGAATTTCATAGTTAAATACTCCTGATTTATGACAGTAAGATGGTTCACTTTTCTTCTTGGCGATCGCCGAGAGAACTCGATCGAACATGATAAATTTCCAAGAAGTTACTGAGAAAAGCTGAGGATTAATTGAAAAATATTAACTCATAATCGAGTTATTGAATACGTTCAACGTGTAGCTTGAACGATCCAGATCGAGGAAAAGATCTTACTTAACTTCACCTGCTGTAAACATAGCTACCTTACCTTTTCTAACCGCTACTACCACATCATAAGTAGCGCAATAAGAGAAGGTAACATTATTGGCTTTGTTGTATAAATTGACCACCATCCCAGCACCACCAGGTTGAACACCGAGTGGTTCTAGATCGCCATAAAAGAAGCGTCGGAGCTGGTCGCCACCGCCAATTTGTCCTTTATTTTTAGTAACTAAAGCAATCTTTTCTTGAACGGTAGGGCCTTCTGCCGCACTAGCTACTACACCGATCGATACACTGGGACTAGTATTGTGGGTAGTAAGATTACCAACAGAAACCAAACCAACCATTGCAATACCTGTAACCAAAGTTGCTAATTTCATGAGTTATGACCGATTAAGATAGTGGAAACGAACCAAATTTGGTCGTTAAATTAAATATCGCAGTTTCTACTGAAAACTCTCTGAATTCAACCGATAGATTTCCTGAATTTATTCTAAAAACTCACTCAGTTAAATCTCAGCAATTTCTCATAATTCGATCGCCGCCAAACCCGAACTTGACTGTTTGAGAAACTCGATAAATAGCCGCACCTTTAGCAGAATGTAAGCACGAGAATGATAAACTTCGTACCTTCACCCAACTTCGATCGACTCTAGAGTCTCAATACGGTTCGGTTAAAAACCAATCGTGAGTTAGTTGCTCCGGTTTAGGTTGAAATCCCCCTAAATCCCCCTTAAAAAGGGGGACTTTTAAAGCCCCCTTTTTAAGGGGGTTGGGGGATTCAGATCTCAAGCGAAGCTAACCGAACCGTATTGTCTAGAGTCTGACCCACGAAGCCTTGAGTAATCCCTTTCCAGAACAGGCAATCGCTGCTTGGTTTCAGCTTTTATCTGGTACAGCAAACCAACCCGGAGAAACCAAAGGCTGTTTTGCCCTCAATAGTCTGATTGAGATGGCTCCCCATGATGCTGATGTTGCCAAGATGTTGGAGTATCAATATGCCCGCATTGGTAAGCTGCTGGAAACCGCGATCTCAAAGGGGCAAAAAGCTGGAGTCTTCCGCCAAGATCTGTCTGCTCGACAGTTACAGCAAATGTTGCTGGTTACTGCCAATGGCACGTTAGCTTCGAGTCGAGCGGAATTTCTGAAACCGCATCTACCCAATGTTGCCGAATCGGTATTAGCTGTACTGAAAGCATAATTGTTTACTGCCATCAGTCGCCCGATCGAAACGCCAATTTTCGACTCTAGTGAGAAGCGAAATTGGTGTGAATCCCCCTAAATCCCCCTTAAAAAGCTACCGTGTATACACAAGTATGGTTGACTTCGTTTTGAGATCCCAATCCCCCCTAACCCCTTAAAAAGGGGGGAACTGGACTCTTAGTCCCCCTTTTTAAGGGGGATTTAGGGGGATTTCTAGGGTTTTTGCTTCCCTCCAGATTTGTGTATACACGGTAGCCTCCTGGGAGGGGCAGGCGTGGGTTCATCGCCGCCGCCGTCGCCTAATTTTCCGCCTTCTGCTCAACCATAAAAACCTCAATTGTCGATAACCCCACCAGAACGGAACGATCGAAATCATCGCCAGAATTGCCACAATTTGCCCCACCCGTCGCAACCCTGCATCAGCCAAGTAAAAAGGTAAGAGTGGTATCGCTAACCATTCTACCCAAGTCATTGATGCTGCTGGTTTCTATTCTGTTGCTGGTGTTTGCCGCAGAATTTGCAGATTCTCTCGGATGGTTTGGGTATTGGGGTGATTGATGCCCAAACTCTGTTCGAGAATTTCTAATGCTCGCACATACAGAGGTTCGGCTGCGGCATATCTGCCTGTCGATCTGTACAATTCAGCCAGATTATTTAGAGATATAGCCAGATCTTCTTGTTGTTCAAACTTGGTGTGTAGATCGATCGCACGTTCAAAGTAGTTTTGAGCTAGTGACAATTCCCGTTCTCGATCTGCCGATTTTCCAGATCGTACCCGATCGGCATATATAGCCATTCTCAAATTGATGAGGTACAGATAATTTCATGCTTTAATTTCTGCCTATATCTAGGGTGTACTTCACTAACTTGAGAACCGCTATAAATTACCTAGTTGAGCATAGAGTGTTGCCACATTGCTGCTATCTGCGCCCCATTTCGCGATCGCTTTTGCTAAAGATGCTGCTAATTGTTCTATCGATAAAACCGAATTTAACCGATCGTCTCGATCGAGATTTTTAAGTGGGGCATCTGGTGATTCAGTAGTTACTAAAGAGGGTTCTAATTGAAATTGAAATACACCATTGCGCCAACTCCAGAAATCGGGAGATCGCTTGCCAAGTTCTTTAAAAATGCGTGATGGTATCCATAACGCGATAGTGATGAATGTCTGGAGCGAGTTCCCGCTCGTAATTAGCAATAATTTGTTCCCGCTGTCGATCGGCATCGCAGACAGCGACAAATATCTGTAACAATCCAATTCCTGCCTCGATCGAGACTAACAATCGATCCTAGATTTCGGCGTTTGCTTCAGCGATCGTATTAAATGCCTCAATCCGGTTAGCTGCCATCGTAGATTCATGATATGTCCTTAGAGACTATGATATCTCAACTGATGAATCGATCCGCGATCGAAGAATGAAGTTTGAGCCGTTCTATCTAGTACTCTCCCGAAACTGCAGGTGGCAATTCTAATTGGGCTAATATGTTTAAACTTAAATATGGATCGATCTCAACTATGTTGGCAACGAAATTGTAAACTCTGTACCTTCACCCAACTTCGATCGCACCGAAATACTCCCACCCATCCCTTCTACCAACGTCTTGACGATCGCCAAACCCAACCCATGTCCGTCACTAGTGGCTTGAATCCCCGCTTGTGGCAAGCGAGTCCGCGCTTCATCTACCCGATAAAAACGCTCAAAAATCCGACTCTGATCTTGAAGCGGAATCCCCACCCCGCGATCGATTACTCGAATTATTGCCTGTCCGTCGCAGCGATCTATACTCAAGATAATCGGTTGTTCTGCTGCTGAATATTTCACCGCATTATCGATTAAATTGATTAATACTTGCTGAAGCCTGTCTCGATCGGCAATAGCTTCGATACTGGCTGTCGCCTCAACACGAATCGCTCGGTCGCTATATTTCTCCGTCATCTGGGCGATTTCTGCGACGACATCATTGAGCGATAACCGTTCGAGATGGTAGTGAGCGTAGCCACTATCGGCGCGTGCCAAGTTCAACAAGTCCTGAAGCAATCGCACCGTGCGTTCGGCTTCTGATGCCGCTGTAGAGAGGGCTTCTTGCTGGTAATCATTGAGATTGGTACTGCGGCGGAGAACGCTTTGCAAATAGCCGACTACCACCGTCAACGGCGTGCGTAACTCATGGGACACATTGCCGACAAACTGACGCTGATTTTCCCAAGCATCCGCCAGCCGCGCCAGCATCATATTAAAAGTTTGCGCCAATTCCTTGACTTCACTCGGAGCCTGAGTGAGTTGCAACTGGGCTTTATTCAAATCTGCTGCCGAGATTGCGCCAGCAATCTGGCTCATTTCTTGTAAAGGTTGCAGCGATTGGCGAATCCGTAAGGCGATCGCGAAGATGGTGGCGATCGTTGCCAAACAGCAGACGGCTGCTAGCCCCTGGATGGCGGTCATTAGTTGCTTTTGTTCTGATGTGACATCTTGCGCCATATAGACCTTGCCCAGGGGCTTATTGCGCGCTGTGACTAGTCCGCGATACAAAATTAGATAGCGATCGCCCACTGGGTACACTTGGGGTTTGAGCGGCATATCGGCGATCGACATGATTTCGTCGCTTACCTGGCTCGATTGGGCTAGAAGCTGATTGCCGTCGGTACTTTTGACCCAAATTGCCAATCCAGGCACGGAGACATTATCGATCGTTTTTTGCAGTCCCGTGGCAACTGGCAACATCTCACTGTAGAGTTCGACATCGCGGGGAAACCGAGTGGCAATATATTCAACTTGCTGCGTATGGGTAGTTATCAACAACTGCTGCATTTTCCAGCTCGTCCAGGCTGCGACGCTACTCAAGCCGAGAATTGACAGCAGCGAGATCTCTACGGTGAGCCGAAATTGCAACGATGCCGGATCGAAATGTTGCTGTTTGAGTTGCTGGAGCTTCGCTCTGAATCTATCGATCGGTTGCATTGGAACACCTATGGATGCCATTTCTTCGAGCAATTTGGGCATCACTGTTCTTAACTGTAATCCAAACACCTGCGATCGAGATGATGAGACTCTAAGCAAAGGATTAGTTTTTGCTGAGAAATTCTCGATCTCCAGACGCTCGAACTCATTAGCCTTCAACCAGCTCGATCTTAATTCGTTTACCCAGAACGCTAGCTGCTTTACCCAGGGTGTTGAGAGTTACAGAAGTATTGGTTGGATCGAGCAGCCTGTCAACTGCGGCGCGGCTGGTACCCATTGCTTTGGCGACGCTAGTTTTAGTCATTTGCTTCGATGTAATTTCTTGCTGAAGCTGCCAAGCAATGACTCTTTTGATAGCAATTTCATTAGCTTCTGTCAGTAAGTCTGCTTCCATACACTCATCAAAAGCAGAGCCGATATGAGAATTATGACTTTTCATCGAGTTGCTCCGCTCTCAAACCAGTTCTCTATTTTTAAGTTCTCAAAATATTGAAAATCGGCAACGTTATTAGTTACTAAAATCAGATCGTTAGAGGCAGCAATACTAGCAATTTGTCCATCTGCGAAGGCTAGAGTTTTACCAATTTTTGATAATCGCGCTCTTTCTTGAGCGTGTAACTGAGCAGCTTCAGAATCATAATCAATTACTGGCCGACTGAGAGCTGACTCATCGATCGAATTTAAAAGAGTCTGACGCTTCTTGGATTCAGGTAGTCGAAGACAACCGTACAGTAGTTCGTGAATCACAACGCTAGCAATCGCTATTTCTGAATGATGGACATCGATTCGATCGACAATTATAGGATTGGGAACTGGACGCATCAACTCTGAAACAACGTTGGTATCGAGTAAATATTTGAGCCTCATAGATTTACTTCGCGCCCTGGAGATCGATCTCTGAGGTTAGCAAAATCATCTTCGTCGGCGAAGACTCCCTCTTCCTCTAGTATGGCTCTCATCCGTTGCAAGCTATGCCAGAGTTCGTTACCCCGCTGTTCTTCTCGCTGTTGCCGGATTAACTCAATGAGGTTATCTTGCTCTTCTACAGATAGGGCTATGACAGAATCAACGATTTCTTGAAAAACCATTATTTTAGCTCCTTAAATTTGCCTGTATGGTCTGTATTGTACCAAAAACGATACAGATCCGCAAGATTTCATCGGATCGAATTCCCTGCAAAATCCCCTCCCAGGAGGGGTGCCCAACGGGCGGGGTGGGTAAAATCCCCGCCACTCACAAATAACCTCCCAACTATCTTTCCGATCGATCGAATTAGCTCGATTTGGACGTATTTAGGGTTGACAAGTGCTAGCGAAGATCTACCCACCCCGCCCTGCGGGCACCCCTCCCAGGAGGGGATTTTTAAGGCTAGTACTCAGCGTCTATCTGCCAATTTGGAATAGCCACATCGATTTTAGCCATCAGATCGAAAATCTACCGCCAATTCTTAATTGGTTTCTCAGGGGAAACTCAGGTTGGTGGTTTAAAATCGAGATCGATCTGATGCCGCGACTCCCAGCACTGATGATGCCATCTAGCTCCTACCGACTGAAGCAATTTACCAATCGCATCCCCGGACAAGTCTATCTCTGGCTGGCTGTGCCGATTTTTGGGGCTTCTAGTGCCCTGACGCGCAAGATTACCGAAATTGGCGCGATGAATTTTGTCGGCGGACACAATCCGATCTCGCTGTGCAACGTGTTGTTTGTGGGCAATCTGTGCGCGTTGTTGGTATTAGTTACCATCCATCGATCGCAATGGAATCGCGCGACTCTAAGTCGCATCTCGCAGCGAGAATGGGTGAGTTTAGTTGTAGTGGCGATCTTAGCTGGCGCACTGGCTCCAGGCTTGATTTTTCAAGCACTAGCCTGGACTCCTGTGACTAATGTAGTATTGCTCGGTCGATTGGAACCGCCCTTAACCTTGGCGTTATCGATCTGGCTGCTGCGCGAGCGTGTAGATAAATGGGAATTTCTAGGGGCAATTATCGCTTTCGTGGGGGTCGTACTCACAGTCGTCCTACAACCCGCACGGGCGAATATGCTGCCGATTATGGGCTTGTCAACGGGGTGGGGGGAAATACTGACGGTGTTAGGGGCGATTGCGTTAGCCATAGCCACGATCGTCGGCAAACAGCGACTTGCCAGAGTACCATTAGGCATCTACAACACCGTGCGGACGGGATTGGGCACACTGGTATTTTTCTGTGTTGCCTTGAGTTTATACGGTCGTTACCATTTTACCGATGTTCTCTCGCCATTTCTGTGGCAATGGATGTTGTTATACGGTGCGATTATTGTCGTCGTGGGACAATCGTTTTGGACTGCGGGTTTGCGTGCTTCATCGGTGGCGACAGCATCGATCGTCGGTTCGTTTACGCCGATCTTTGGGATTTTAGCTGCTTATTTAATTTTGGGTGAAGTGCCTACCCACGCTCAATATATCGGCGGAAGTGTTATTTTATTAGGCGTGATTTTGAGTCTGGTAGGTATTAAGAAGCGAGCCAATTGTCGGCAACGAGTCGGTGCTGTCGATCTAGAACAATCGATCGAATCCAAAATGGGATTCAAAGGAATTTAGCAAACATGACGATCGATCTTCCTGGCTATCAAGCGATTGAAAAATTCTATGAAAGCTCTAGATCGGTGCTGTACCGAGCGCGACGCTGTGCGGATCTCGTACCTGTCATCCTCAAAATAGCCGATCGAGAATCTCGATCGCCCGCAGATATCGACAGGTTTCAGTTGGAATACGACATTTTGCGAAGCTTAAATATTGAAGGTATAGTTACAACTTATGGTTTAGAAACTTATCGAGAAAATTCTGTTATCGTTCTCGAAGATTTTGGTGGTAAATCTCTCCAAATGTGGCTGAGCGAGCGCACATTCAATCTAGGAGAATTTCTATATTTAGCAATTAGGCTAACATCAATTTTAGGCGAAATTCATCAACACAACATTATTCACAAGGATATTAATCCATCTAATATCGTCTTCAATCCCACCACGGGACAGGTAAAGATTGTCGATTTTGGACTCGCCACCATCCGATCGCCAGAAACCCCCCTAGTTCGCGATCCCAATTTGCTCGAAGGTACCCTAGCTTACATTTCCCCAGAGCAGACAGGGCGCATGAATCGATCGATCGATTATCGAACTGACTTCTATTCATTAGGGGTGACATTTTATCGATTGTTGTGCGCTCGTCCGTCAACCAAAATCTATTCTATGTACGCCATTAATTTATCAAGCTAAGCGTGCGGGAATTCTGTATTTAGAAAATAATTTAACGACTGAAGCTTTTACCCCTCAGCGATTAGAAATTATCCAGTTTCTGTCCGTTCAAGCAGCAATTTCTCTCGATAATGCTCAACTCTATAATCAACTAGAATTGCGCGTGCAGCAACGCACGATTGGGCAAAGCCCACGCTTCGCGAACGAATTAACCCAGACAAACGATAGACTCCAAGCCGAAATTTTAGAACGCCAAAAATCCGAACAAATCCTCAGATCGATCGTCGCTGGCACGGTTTCCGCCACTGGTGTAGACTTCTTTCGATCGCTCGTTCGCTCCCTCGCAGATGCGCTCGACGTTCGTTATGCCTTCATCAGCGAGTGCATGGATGCGCCACCCACTCGCGTGCGGAGTTTTGCCTTTTGGCAGGGCAATGAATTTGGTAACGAGTTCGAGTACGATCTGTACGGTACGCCCTGCGAAAGGATTATTGGCAGTAATAGCTATCAGTGTTTCCCCGCCCAGATTCAAGCTTTGTTTCCCGCAGAAAAAGCTGAATTCGAGGAAATGGAAGCACAGAGTTATGCTGGCATTCCATTATTGACTTCGACAGGCAAACTGTTGGGACATCTGGCGGTACTAGATGACAAAGAAATGGCATCTAACGATCGCAATCAGGCAATTCTAGAGATTTTTGCAGCACGGGCGGCGGCGGAGATGGAACGTCTGCAAGTCGAAGATGCCCTACGAGTTTCGGAAACCAAGTTCTCGACAGCGTTTCGCTCCTCTCCAGATGCGATCGCCATTAGTACTCTCGACAATGGGACTTACCTCGAAATCAACGATCGTTGCTTGCAGATGCTGGGATATCGCCGCGAAGAAATGCTCGGACGCAGTACGCTAGAACTGGGAGTGTGGGCTAATCCAGCCGATCGAGACTCGATCTCTCAACAACTACAGCAGCAAGGCACAGTCAGCAATCTAGAGATCTGGTTTCGCCGTAAATCGGGGGAGATTTTCCCCACGTTGTTTTCTGCCGAGGCAATTTATTTAGAAGACGAACCATGCTTATTAGCAGTAGCGGCGGATATTACCCTACTCAAACAAGCCGAAAAAGCGTTAGCCAGACTAGCCGAAATTGGCGAACTAGCCGCCACGATCGTCCATGAGGTACGAAATCCCCTCACCACGATTTTGATGGGCTTAAATGCCTTTAAAAAGCTGCAACTCTCCGAGCGATTTCAAGAATATCTCGCTCTATCCTTAGACGAAGCCGATCGACTGCAACGTTTACTGAGCCAGATTTTACTGTATTCCAAACCCCAAACACTCGATCGATCCGAACTGGAACTAAATAGTTTCATTTTAGAAACTTTAGGCACCTTACAAACTATCCCTACGGCTTCGGGAAAACAGCTAGAATTTATCCCGAATAACGAACCGATTTATGTGTTAGTCGATCGAGATAAGTTCAAGCAGGTTATCGTTAATTTAATAACTAATGCCTGCGAAGCGAGCGATATCGGTGATGTTATTACCACTAAACTAGATCGAACCGAAGATCGCCGCGTTTGTCTGCAAATTCATAATGGTGGTATGCCGATTCCTGCCGATATTTTGCCACGATTGACACAGCCTTTTTTCACAACTAAAGCCAGTGGTACGGGATTGGGTTTAGCGATCGTCAAACGCATTGTCGAAGCTCACGATGGTGAGTTTCGGATTGAGTCTGGGGAGGAAATTGGCTCGATCGTTACAGTCAAACTGCCAATAATGTTGTCCTAGAAATATCCGATCGTACCTCTAGGCAGATTGTTGCTGCTCGTGCCCGTTGTTACTGTGACAGTTATATATTAACTGTGGGCAGTGCTCCCTACATTTTTACTACTTCTTAATCAACAGGATACAGAGCCTCTTGCAATTGCAGTTCAGAATACTTTTTCAAGCCTTCGAGATCCTTAATTTGAAGAGCGCGAGTCCATTTAATGATACCGAGCAGCTTTGCAGGCACATGAAAAGGTTTCTGGTAAGTATTAACAAAGTTTAACGTGACTTCTGTCTGGTTTTCGGAAGTAGAATGTAGGTCAAAGTCAAGATATGGCGTGTGTTGAAGTCTGGTCAAGCCAGTAGGGTGGGCATTGCCCACAGACCATTTTCGATTGAATAATATAAATATTTTGGTTTGTTAATATCGATGGATTAGTGAAAAGATTGTTCGACCGCATGACGTACAGTAGGTAATCGAATCAAACATTTCAAAGTCTTTTTGCTTTGGTTGCATACTACATATAGTGCAAAATTGAGTTTATCGATCGTCAAACGGATTGTTGAAGCTTACGATGGGGAGTTTACGATCGAGTCGGGGGAGGAGATTGGATCGATCGTCACAGTTCAACTACCAAAGATGTTGTCTTAGAAATACCTCGGATCGTATCTCTCGATTTTCATCTATCTCAACTCTAATTTAGAGCATATTATGTATGGCATCAGACTCGAACTTTGTTGAATACGTCTGCGATTGTCTCAATGGAGCGGGGCAAGTCTCATTCAAAAAAATGTTTGGTGAATATGCGATCTACTGCGATGGGAAAGTTGTCGCGCTGGTTTGCGATAACCAACTATTTGTCAAGCCGACTGCTGCTGGTCGAGCGGCGATGCTCCAAGGGAGCTGCGATGCGATCGATAGTATCGTAGAAGCACCCCCATATTCAGGTGCGAAACCATACTTCCTCATTGGCGAACAACTAGACAATCGAGAGTGGCTGTCAAATCTGATTCGATTAACAGCAAACGAGCTTCCGCTTCCGAAACCAAAGAAACCAAAATCTAAAAAAGAAAAAATATGAAATTTGGCTACACCATTGTCTACGTTTCCTCAGTTGCCGATGCACTAACCTTTTACAAGGAGGCATTTGGCTTTGAAACGCGCTTTTTACATGAGTCTGGTCAGTATGGTGAGTTAAACACTGGCGAAACAGTGCTGGCTTTTGCCTCACATGCTATGGGTGAAATGAATCTTGACGGACGCTATCAAAAATCCGATCTCAATGCTCCGCCTTTGGGAGTTGAATTGGCATTCGTCACCGATGACGTAGCCTCATCCTATGCCAAGGCGGTGGCCGCTGGTGCGATTTCCGTCAAGGAGCCGACCGCAAAGCCTTGGGGTCAGGTGGTTGCATACGTTCGGGCGATCGAAGGCTCGTTAATCGAACTCTGCTCCCCGATCGGCGGCTAACAATCTCACTATCATAATGGCAGTAAAGCATTAATATGTCGCCGCACCAAGTATTGTTGTTGCTCTGCCGAGAACTGTTCGGGGCAGATGACAACTCCAGTACCAATACCATCCACTAGGGCGATTAGTGCATTGGCTTCGGTGGTTAGATCGAGATCGGCTCGGATCGACTTGGCTGTCTGTAAGTCAGCTAATTCTTGATAAATAATCTGCCGTAAGCAGTCATAACGTTTTCGATGTTCCCGAACTAGTTGTTCGCGCCCGATCGAATAACCCAAAAACGCCATCCAAACTTTCCAATCGTCTCTGTCAATTTCCTTCAACGGTAGAGCGACAAAAATCAATGTAACTACTTTTTATCCAAATATCTTGAGTTAATAGATCGATTTGGGCACAGTTGCCAACTATCGTAATGTCGAGATTTTACTCTGTGTGGATTGGTCATCAACCTCGATCTCGCGTTCGCGGAGCGTCTCTTTTGGAGAATCAATTCCCTGCGCTCTGAAAGCCTCCACCTCATGAAAATGATCTCCAGCCCAGTTGCACAGAGTTTTTAATGGCTGTACCAGCGTCTCACCGAGTGTAGTCAGTGAATACTCAACCATCGGCGGGACAACCGGATACACCTTGCGATCGATTAACCCGCTACTTTCCAAACTTCGCAGAGTTTGAGTCAACATTTTTTGAGACACGCCACCAATTTGACGATGCAATTCGCTGTACCGTCTCGTCTCTCGCGACAAGGCGAGGATGACTAGCGCAGTCCACTTATCGGCAATTAAGTCGAGAATTTTGCGGACATCAGCATTTTGGTCGAGAACGCAGGGTCGGGAGGATGGTTCGGTCATATTACGCACTTTTAGGTGTGTATAGCACTTTTAAGTACATACTTGCTTCCTAGATTGTAGCCTGTTATTAATAAAGGTGCATCAGAACGAATGGTTAATCTGATGCAGTCAATCTATGATTCAGTGGGAGTTTTGAGATGATTAATCTGACAGGAAAAGTCGCGATCGTTACAGGCGGCACTTCAGGAATCGGTCGGGCGGCAGCGATCGCCTATGCCCAACAAGGAGCTAAGGTAGTGGTGGCAGGTCGCCGAGTTGCCGAAGGTGAAGAAACTGTCCGAATGATTAAAGCAGTAAGGGGTGATGCTATCTTCGTCCAAACCGATGTCACGCAAGCATCAGCGGTCAAAGCAACGATCGATCGAGCCGTTAGTACTTTTGGTCGTATCGATATTGCGTTTAACAACGCTGGTGTCTTCGGTGAAAGTGCCTCGTTGCTCGACCAGACAGACGATGAATACGATCGAATGATGAACGCCAACGTCAAAAGTGTTTGGTTGTGTATGAAATATGAGATCGCGCAGATGATCGAGCAGGGAAATGGTGCGTTCGCCTCTGGCGGCACTACGTGCATCGTCAATACTGCATCGATTCTAGCGACGATCGCCATGCCAAATATCCCGCTCTATGTCGCCAGCAAACATGCTGTAGTGGGTTTAACCAAAGCTACCGCGCTTCAATATGCCAAATCGGGTATCCGCGTCAATGCTGTATCTCCAGGCGCGATTGCCACAGAAATGATCGAACAAGCCACTGGCGGGCAAGATGAAGCAAAAGCATATATGGCGGGATTGCATCCGATCGGTCGGTTGGGCAAACCTGAGGAGATTGCTAATGCTGTGCTGTGGTTATCTTCAGATGCAGCTTCGTTTGTCACTGGTGAGACGTTAATGGTTGACGGTGGGTTTGTAGCTCAGTAATCTCGATCGAGTTGTACCGATCTGAAGGGAAGAGAAGCTAAAATTTTTGGAGTAGCACTAAATGTTTACAGGTCACAATTCTCAATTCTGGGACGATCGTTATGGTGAGACAAATTACGCCTACGGAACGAAGCCAAATCGATTTCTGACCGAGCAACAGTATTGGCTCAAACCTGAGATGAAAACTCTAGTTGTGGGTGATGGAGAAGGACGAAACGGTGTCTGGCTGGCGACACAGGGACTGGATGTTTTGTCGATCGATCTGTCGCCAGTGGGGTTAGCAAAAGCCCAAGCCTTGGCAACTCAGCAACAGGTACAGCTTCAAACTCGCTGTGCCGATCTTACGACAATAATTTTGAGTGTAGCTAGCAGGTAGGATGATTCACGATCCTGGCGATCGAGTAATAATTCTTGAAAATAGTGTTGAGATCGATTTCTAGTTCGCGATCGACAAGTGACTAACTAAATT
This sequence comes from Chamaesiphon minutus PCC 6605, assembly GCF_000317145.1. Taxonomy (GTDB): domain Bacteria; phylum Cyanobacteriota; class Cyanobacteriia; order Cyanobacteriales; family Chamaesiphonaceae; genus Chamaesiphon; species Chamaesiphon minutus. The sequence continues at coordinate 1,045,694 of NC_019697.1, forward strand.
ACACTCACAACTTTCTCAAGATTCTCATCTAGTCTATAGATACGATTAGAGATCTAGAGTCATCACATGATATTGCTCAGAAGCATTGCCATCTGGCTAATTTTTATCGTTATTGAAAGCATCAATGGCACGATTCGCACTCTTTGGCTAGTGCCATTGCTGGGCGATCTGCGGGCGCATCAAATTTCCTTTGTGACCGGATCGCTGCTAATTCTGACGATCGCGACCATTTTTGTGCGTTGGTTGAAGATCTCTAGTTTGTCTCAATCGATTGGTGTGGGAGTCCTATGGATGTTGCTGACGTTAGTTTTTGAGGTCGTATTGGGACGTTTTGCATTTGGCTATTCGTGGGCACAAATCGCCGCTGACTATAATTTATTTCAAGGTAGATTGATGTCGCTCGGTTTAGTGCTACTCGTATTAGCACCGCTCATTGCTACCAAAATTAGGGATGGTTCGATCGTTGGTGGAACCTACCAGCGGTAATCGCCGCCCGCACCTTTTCTCACGATAGGATTGCGCTTTCGATCGAGCCGGAGCGACTTACAGCGGTTGGCAATTTATTCTCGGTCAGATCCCCCACTTCTTGGAAGAAGTCGGGGATCTTGTGTACATCACCAACCTGAAAAGTTCTGTATTCGCGATCGTGACTGACGACTTATTTTAAATCCTCACGAGTTCCTCACAATATTCAACTAGTCTATTCATATAAAAAACAACGATTGGTAGTTGTTCTTTAAAGAACAACTACCAATCATAACTGTAAATACCTTTTTAAAATTTAGTCAGAGGTACATCAATGATTTTATCTACGCCTTTAACAAAATTAATTCATTTTTTACAAGATGATTTAGCTATTTCGTCCTCGTCGATGTCGATCGCCCTCAAGCAAGTAGAACATAATCCCGGCCCTTTGCCGATGATTTTATGGCAGTACGGACTAGTGACGATCGAGCAACTCGATCGAATCTATGATTGGATGGAAGACACTTGAACAGGCGACTGTAAGACATTTACTAGGCATTATTGCTAGTGCAGATATGAAACAGATAGAGCCGATCGGTAACTTTGAAAAACGCAATTTCCCTAGTTTCCGTAACCCCACTATCGATACGATGATTTGGGGTCGCCAACGGCATCACGTACCCATTTTGCTGGAAATTGATGTCACAGCAGCACGATCGGCAATCCATCACCACAAAGCGCAGACTGGGCAGGGAATTAGTTTTACTGGCTGGATTGTCAAATGTATTGTCCAAGCAATTAGCGAACACAAATACGTCCACGCGCTCCGTCAAGGTCAACGGCAGTTAGTCATTTTTGATGATGTGGATGTGACGATTATTATCGAACGCACCGTGTCCGGCGAGAAGTTGCCAATGCCTTACATTATTCGCAAAGCAAACGAGAAGACTGTGGCGCAGATTCATGCCGAAATCCGCGCAGCGCAAAAATCAACCGTTGCATCCGGGGAAGTTCAGGTTGGCTCGCCCCGCGCTGCTTGGATGATGAGGCTTTTTACGATCGTGCCCAAGTTTGTCCGAGATTGGTTGTTCTGGCAACCAGTGTTTCGCGATCCTTTTCTGTTCAAGCGGATGATGGGTACTGTCTCTGTGACTTCCCTGAGCATGTTCGGCGGCGGCGGGATGAGTTGGGGTATTCCGATTGGCATCCATCCCTTACTCATTGCGGTGGGCGGAATCGCCAAACGACCAGGAGTTATCGACGAGCAAATTGTCATCCGCGAATATGTGGGATTAACCGTCATGTTCGACCATGATGTGACCGACGGTGCGCCAGTAGCGAGGTTTATCAAGAATCTACGGGAATTAATGGCAGGTGGATATGGGCTAGCAGAAGCTGGGGATATGTCCTAAATAGCTTGAATTCTCTCCTCATCGATTCTTCATGTTTAAATCTTACCTATGATTTCTTCACTGATTGTCGCTCAGGTTTTGGTACCGATTGCCCTAATTGTATGGTTAGCGATCGCCCCACCACGTAGTTTGTTGGGTGTTTTGCTACAAGCCCTCGTCACGATCGTGGCATTATTGGCGATCGCCCGCATGGGAATCTGGATTTTTCCGCCTTGGTGGATGCCTTATTGCTATGGGCTGCTTTTTCTGATGGCTTTAGTGATGGTTTGGCAGCGACCCAAACCACTACGCAGAATGCCGTCTAGTTGGCTCGGTTGGATTACCATCATTGGTTTCGTTGCCGTTGGTGTTTTTGTTGGAAACGAAGCTATAGGCAGTTGGATCGGTCAGTTTCCGCCTGCCATTCCCGCCGTCGATCTTGCCTTTCCGCTGCGGGACGGTGACTATCTACTTGTCAATGGTGGTAATGATATTCGGATTAATGCCCATCTCAAGCTGTTGGATGAATCGGTGCCACGTTTTCGTGCTTACCGAGGTAGTAGCTACGGAGTCGATATTGTCAAGATCGATCCGTTTGGCCTGCGGGCAAACGGGATCGTTCCTAGCGATCTGGCTGCTTACCAGATTTATGGTCAGCCTGTGTTAGCTCCCTGCGCGGGAAAAATCCTTCAGGCGATCGATGGTTTGCCAGATATGCAGATCCCTCAGATCGATTCAGTCAATCGATCGGGTAATCACGTCATTCTGCGTTGTCTGGAAGTTTCATTTAGAAGATAATGCCATCTCAATCTTGCCAGATTTTTCTCGTCGATGCCCCGTGGTCGATCCAGACGACCATGTTTAAGAAAAAAGGAGCCGCGATCGATGTCATTCCTTGGGAGTCAACAGACCATGCACAAATCTGATTCGATCGACAAAACCCATTGGAGCCAACGTTTGGTCATCTTGGGGATTATTCTATTTGCCGTGGCCATCGCTCTCTGGCAACTGGTACCGCCCAACGTAATCCCAGCAACAGCACCACTGACCGAATTTTCTGCCGATCGCACTATGCCGGATCTCAAAGCAATTTCTCAAGCACCGCATCCGATCGGCTCTGCCGCTCATACTGCCGTGCGGGAGTATTTGGTGACTCAACTCAAGGCAATGGGATTGCAACCAGAAATCCAAACCACGACAGTCGTACAACCTGGCGATGGTGGCTTTGGAGCAGGTCGAGTTAACAACGTGCTGGTGCGAATTCCAGGGAAAGCCAGTACGGGCGCGATCGTCCTCGATGGTCATTATGATGCTGCTGACACCGGGCCAGGAGCTAGTGATTGTGGGTCTTGTGTGGTGACTGGATTGGAGACACTGCGGGCAATTCGCGCCGGAACACCTTTGAATAACGATCTGATTTTTGTCTTTGCTGACGGTGAAGAAGTTGGGATGCTGGGCGCACGCGCCTTTGTCACCGAACATCCCTGGGCGAAGGATGTGAAACTGGCGATTAACTTTGAAGCATCGGGTAGTCGCGGCGCAGCGGTGATGTACATTACCAGTCGCAACAATCAGCGGTTAATCTCCGAGTTTATCAAAGCAGTACCCTATCCCCGCATGACTTCTTTCTCACCAGCATTCTGGGGTTTATTGCCAGGAGCGCAAATTGGGTGCGATCTAGAGGAGTATACGGCACGCGGTAGCGGTGGTTTTGGCTTCTACTATGGGGGCGATACTCCGGCCTACCATACGCTCCGTGATAATGTGACGGAAATCGATCGCCGCAGCATTCAGCACAATGGTTCTTATGCGCTTTCTCTACTACAACACTTTGGCAATCTGGATCTGAAGACTCTGACAGCAACTCAAAATGCAGTTTACTTCAATATTCTGCCGAATGTAGTCTTACATTATCCAGAATCACAAGTTTTGCCATTGGCGATCGTCACGAGCATTCTGTTTGTAGCTGTGGTTTGGTTGGGATTTCGCGCTCGAACATTGACATTCAAAGGAATTAGTTTGGGCGCGATCGCTTTCTTACTCAGTGCGATCGGTGTAGTTGTCTTAAATGTACTCGGTTGGTGGCTGATGCGGAGTTTGAATCGATCGCTGCAAGTATTGTTGATTGGCAACTACCAAGCAAATCTATATCACGTCAGTTTTGTGGTTTTGACTGTCGCTACAATGATGGCGATTTACAGTTGGTTATGCCAACGTTTTAAGGTGGACGATTTGGCGATTGGGGCATTATTTGTCTGGCTATTGTTAACGATCGCTAGCAGCGCGTGGCTGCCTGGAGCCAGCTATTTATTCGCTATTCCCCTATTGTTTAATCTGTTGGCTTGGAGTTGGATTTTACTAACCAGAAATCGGTCTTGGATGGGGATCTTACTGCTCTCTGTTGCCCTCATTCCTGGCATTGTCTTACTCATGCCCGTTCAGGTCTATTTTGGCTCTTGGATGGCTCGGTTTGAAGGCATAATGAACGTCCCCCTATCCACATTACAGATGGTCTTTACGGCTCTATTGTGTGGATTATTGGTTCCACAGTTTGTCTTCTTCACGTCATTTTCCTCTGTCACATCTCGATCGCCCCGCTGGATCGTGCCAGGAGGTACGCTGCTAATCGGTGCGATTTTGCTGAGTATCGCTACCTTCAATTCTGGTTTTAGTACAGCCCATCCTCGCCCCAATACAATGTCATATCTACTGGATGCCAATCGAGGTCAAGCAAACTGGGTGAGCAGCGATCGTCATCTCGATCCTTGGAAAGTCCAAATCATGGGTACCAATGCCCAACAACAGCAGATTGAATTCGCTTTATCTCCCGCATCGTCTGGTTTCAGTGCTCCTGCTCCTCTAGTGAATTTGCCCGCTTTGGAAGTTCAGCGATTAGAACAGCCCACAAGCAGCAACAAATCAGCTCTACGATTGCGATTGAAATCCCCCAGACAAGCCTCGATCGCTTACATCGATCTCACCACACAGGGCACGATCGCGCGAGCGGAGATCGATCGTAAACCGTTAGATCTCACCCCACTAACTCCCAAACAACGACAAGCCTTGAAGTTTATCTTTTTTGGATTGCCGCAAGAGGGAATCGAACTGAATTTAGAATTGACGAACTCTCAATCTGTGCAAATGAAGCTGGAGGACTACACTTGGGGCTTACCCGCGATTGCAGGATCGGCGATCGCCCCCCGTCCTGCGGATCTGATGCCTGCACCCGGACACCCAGATTACACGATCGTGCGAAAGCAATTGAGCATAGCTATTTAACGTTAGTGTTCGGATGCTGCTCACAAGTTTCTCAGCCGATTCTTATCTTCCATGCGATAAACTAAAAGCGGCATCAAATCACCACAGCATAGTCCAACGTCGTCTTAGTAGTGATGCGACCCCTTGCATTTTAATTCTAAAAGTTTTACCTTCGGACTCAGAGCAGTGGTTGACAACTACGGAAGCAGGCTTATTTATTGGTGGTGCTTGTTATTGGGAGTATCTACAAGGTGAACTCAGTCAAAATCAGCAATCAGTGCGAATTCGGATCGCCAGAGAGCAAGAATTTCGCCCAGAATCGTTGTTAATGTTAATGAGATCTGCCCGTGAATATACTATTAGTGGAGAATGGATATGTTAGAAATTAGTCCTCAATTACTCAGAGAAGCCAAATTATCAGTGAATGATATGGCAACTTATTTAACGGAACATGGTTGGCAGAAAGTGGCAAATCAAAACCCAAGGGTAATGATTTTTCAGGGAATTAATGATGATTTGGGCAATCCGATCGTGCTAACTTTGCCACGAAATGATAGTTTTGGTGATGCCTTACGCCGTTTATCAGAAGCAGTGAATTTAGTTGCGTTTCTTGAGGATCGATCGCCAGAAAGCGTACTTGTCGATCTGCGCGATCGAGAATCATCAAATCAATTATCAATTGATAATTGATTTGATACTTTTGCGTTAGTCGGCAGTAATGAATGACAAGAATATTTTATTTGCGATCCAGAAAATAGTCTATTATCGACAACGATCGTGTGATAGATTTGCAGTCTCAGTAGGAGTGATGTGGATGCAATACTATATCGAACAATCGATTTGTTTAATTCAATTCTTCATTGTCTGAAATAATCTCAACAATGTATCCTAATTCATCTGGAATTTGTTGAATAAAATGGTTAGTTCCATACCTACTCCATTCTTTGCATACTGCTAATTCTTGATTATCAGAAGTTCTAATAATATCTTGAGAATTTAGAAAATGTCGTTTGAGTTGACGTGATGTCTTTTGCTGAATCCGCTCTGCATCTTCCGTGGTTGTTATAATATCATATGTTCCTTGGATGCTTTTAGGGAATAGCTGCTGTAGCTTTTCTAAGTTGTAATCTGGATTCTTATCATATGTTTTCTTGATGACTGCTAATACCAGTTGTCCTGCACCGTATATGTTACCTTCAAATCTATACTTAGCTCTTTTGTTTGACTCGATCTCCGTTTTAGCAGCTTTCTGGATAACGGCTTGTTGCTTAACTCTGATTTGATAATCTTGAGCTTCTGGTAAAGGGATAATTTGCTCGATATCTAGTAAAATTTTCTCTCCTAATTTATATGGCTTCATTCGCACACAACGAATATCTAGATCTTTTTGATTCAGCCACATTACAGCAGTAGCAATCTCTTTGGAAAAATCAGCCGCAGCAAGAACGATTCGGACATCCTTGGGAAATTCAGCTTCTTTTTCTTCCTCCCAGTTTAGAAATTCTCGCAACTCATTTTCTGCATTTTTAGAATGACCTAAATACTTTTGATAAATATCTACAGCCTGTGAGAAGTTCATAGTAGAAACCATCGCAGCATAACGTAAAGCTTGTAGCTCCATATGTGCGCCAGTTACATCTCGTTTTAGTTCGACAACGATAATGTTACCATCTCGATCGATTCCTAATAGATCGATTCTACGGTTGCTATCATCCCATTCACAGAACTCTTCGGCAATGATAAGTGTATGAGGTGAAATAGCTTGAATGTTATTTTTGAGAGCAGACTGAAGGTGTTGGCGTTCGAGAATTCCTAACGAATTAAAGCTGGCAGTGTCCAATTTTGAGATTGTGGTATTTTGATGTTCAAATGTATAAATAGGCATGAGTATTAAATTGAATAGTGTTAGCGATAGAAAAGGAACAGGAACTATAAATAGAGAAAGCTACCTGTATTTATACATGGGCATCAAAAATTAGATCGCATTGCTCATGGCGAAGCATTGTAGTAAGAATAAGCATCATCGCGAAGCTTGCGCGTCGTCTAACGACGATCGATCTGAAGATGAGCATACAAAGCGAGTTCTGGCTCTGAGACTAGAGACACCTGCGGAATATCCAAACCCGCTGCGGTTAAACGGATAGAGGCAATAGAGATTAGTGCAATTGACTCTACCAATTTAGCGGTAGCTTTTCGATACTCCTCACGAGTTCCTCATAGTATTCCTTTAGCCTACAAACAGACAAACAGACTCGATTCGACCTTGGAGAAGCTCCGCCAACGATTTGACAATCGATTTAACACTAACAAGATTACTTTATTCCATTTACTCCTAAGACTGGAGATAGTAATGACTAAATCAATTTCTCTCGATACGCTCTGGGAGTCGGCGACACCTACTGAGCTTGTATTCAGCCCAGATAAACTCTCTCACTTGCCAGAACCAGCAAAACGATATCTCGAACACGCGATCGCGCCTGGAACAAAGCTCGCTACTGCGGTTCGTTTGAAAATGCACGGCGAAATTAAATTGAAAAAGTGGATTCCATTCACAGCCGAGCAAGTCATTTGCTGGGAACGTGGACTGATTTGGAGTGCTACGGCATGGATGAACGGCTTACCCATTGTGGGATCGGATCGCCTCATCGACGGCGTAGGTGCGATGCAGTGGAAGCTGTTAGGATTATTCCCCGTGATGACAGCGAGTGGTTCCGATATTACTCGGTCTGCTTTTGGTCGTCTTCAGGCAGAGTCAACGTGGTTGCCGTCTGTGTTTTGTGGTGATGAAGTGTCATGGAAAACAATGGATTCATCGCATCTTCATTCCAGTTTTGTAGTGCAAAACGAGAGCGCAGAACTAGATCTGACCATCGATCGATCGGGTCAGCTCAAAACTATCCACCTGTCGCGCTGGGGCAATCCAGAAGGTGCTGAGTCTCATTATGTGGACTTCGGTGGAATTTTGGAGGAAGAGGGCACATTTTGCGGCTACACCATTCCAACTCGCCTGCGGGCTGGGTGGTACTTTGGCACCAATCGGTTTGAGTCGGAGGGTGAGTTTTTTCGAGCCACAATCGATGACGTAATCTATCGATAGACCGATCTACTTGGGAGAACTCATTATGGCAACAATTGAAACAGCAGGGCTAATAGTATCGATCGTAGTAGGCATCATCTTGGGAATTATTATCATCCTTTTCGGCGTGCTGTTCGCGGTCAGCTCTGGCAAGGTAAAACCTTTCCTGGATGAACAGGGTTGCGTACTTGCGGGCAGCATTTCCGAGAAGATTCATGTAAACATCAATGGCGTACAGCAAGGAATGTTCGTCATCGGAAAAAATGTTGGCAATCCGATACTGCTATTTGTCCACGGCGGTACTGCTATGCCTGAATACTTCCTAACACAGAACTACCCGACGGGCATGGATCAATACTTTACTGTCTGTTGGTGGGATCGCCGCAATGCCGGACTTTCTTACAGTGCCGATGCGCCGCCAGAGACCTGGACATTGGAGCAGTCAATCGCTGATACGTTGGCAGTGACGAATTACCTCCGTAGCCGTTTCCACAAGGACAAGATCTACATGATGGCGCACTCCGGCGGGAGTCTAATTGGCATCCAGGCAGCGGCTCGTGCGCCTGAATTGTTCTACGCCTATATCGGAGTTGGGCAAATGTCCTATCAACTTCAGTCAGAAATACTGTCCTATGAATATATGGTAAAGCGGTACAAAGCGATCGGCAATACCAGCATGGTGAAGCAACTAGAAGCTGCGCCACCCACCATGTCAGTCCCGTTTCCCGCTGCCTACATGAAGGTGCGGGACACTGCCATGCACGACCTTGGCGTGGGCACAACACACGATATGAAATCGGTGATGACTGGTGTCTTTCTGGCATCTTGGCTATTCAGACAATACACTTTGGGCGAGAAGCTAGCTCTCTGGCGCGGGAAGTTTGCATCTGACAAGTTGCTGTGGGACAAGATGATCGCTACGGATCTGACGCAACAAATTCAAAAGCTTGACATTCCGGTTTACTTCTTCCACGGCAAGTCTGATTACACGGTTTCCTACCCATTAGCAAAAGCGTATCTCGATCGACTGCAAGCACCGATTAAGGGGTTTTATACTTTCGAGCACTCTGCACACAGCCCGATGTTTGAAGAGCCGGATAGAGTGAGGCAGATATTTCAAGCAGACGTATTAGTAGGAAAAAGTAACCTCTGTGATGCTTGTGCTCAGACTACTCGATCGGTCGAAAATAATTGACCCGAACTCACGTTAGTTAGGGTTAAGCTTGGGGTTGTAAACCCCAGCTAGACTTGCAAAGTCCGCCTTCGCGGACTAATTTCCCAGTCCGCGAAGGCGGACTTTGTGCGAGTAGCCCCGATTTCAATCGGCGGCGATGCAAGAACGAAGCTAGAAGCCATTGAGTGTAAATCCTTATCCCGAATTCACGTTAACTATTTAGCGTTAGCTTTTAGATACTCCTCACGAGTTCCTCATAGTATTCTTTTAGGCTACAACTAGCGAGCAAGACTCAATCGAATTAATGCTAAAAAATGACGATTTGGAAAGATATCGTCATTTCTATCGAACCAGAAATTGCTACAAAACCATAATTAAAACCGATCGACTGGAAACTCATCCAAACAATTAATTGAGGCAGGAGATTTACTATGAAAATTGCAATTATTGGAGCATCGCGGGGCATAGGTGCCGAGCTGTTAAAGGCGGCGATCGAAGACAGCCATGAAGTCACGGCTTTAGTGCGAGATCCCGCCAAGTTGAACGCCAACATCCCTGGATTGAAGGTTATCAAAGGCGATATTCTCGACCCATCCTCTGTGGCTGCGGCAATTGCCGGACAGGAGGCAATTTGTATTTGCATCGGTATTCCACCGACCAGAAAACCCGTCGATGTCTTCTCGCGAGGAACTCAAAATATCCTGGGCGCGATCGAAACAGGATCGAACCAAAAACTCATCCTTGTTACTGGTATTGGTGCTGGTGATAGCAAAGGGCATGGTGGCTTTTTCTACGATCGCATTCTCAATCCGCTGTTGCTGGCAAACAATTACGCAGACAAAGATCGTGCGGAATCACTCGTCAAGGCGAGTAATATAGATTGGCTAATCGTTCGTCCTGGATTCTTGACCGATGGCCCCCAAACCGGAAAATATCGGGTTATCGACAATTTATCCGGTGTTACGGCGGGAAAAATCTCGCGCGCCGATGTTGCTGACTTTATATTGAAGCAGTTGGCATCGCCAACCCACTTTGGGAAAACACCACTATTAATGTACTAGCGACCGCGACCCCACCCACCACGATTCCAGTCACCACGATTCCAATCTCCACGACGATTAGTTTCTCCACCGCGCACTCGAATCGAAGTTTTGTAACCACGGTTCTCCCATCTCCGTGCAGCACGTTCGGCATCCTGATGATTGGCATAAATGCCCCCGAAAGTCCAATTCCAAGTCCATCGTGAATCGCGGGAACTGCGGTAATAAACATGGTACTGACGATTGTGGCGGCGGAACTGAGCTATGAGCAAATTCGTTGCTCTAGGAGAGCTACGGCTGACTTGTTGCGGATCGAATGCGTTTGCTCTTGAGGGTACCGTTACCAAAAAACTCGTGCATATCAGTACGATCGGAATTATCTTTTTCATGAGCGGAATTTTTTTAGATACATGATTCTTGAGATTAGTTCGATAAGTTGAGGAACTTGTGAGAGAGATTCTGCTGTATTAATTGGTAAGCGATCGGAATCGCTGCGATCGAAAGTATTGGCTGATTCGATTTGTGAAATTATCGATCGATTTCCTCTTCATTCCTCACAAGTTCCTCATAGTATTCCCTTAGCCTGAAAGTACTGAGGAGCGACGGAATCATCGGAATCAACTCAAGTAAATCACGATTTGGAGAAACATGATTATGACTACCGAACAAAAAAACGCTACCAAGTCAGAATCAGAATTGCAACATACCCCACCGCCAACACCAACTGATGAACTGAGTGAGGTAAATCGGGCTGCTCAAGCACTGGTAGATGCCCTTAAAGAGTTGGCGCAAGTGAAGATCCAATCTGCCACCGATTTAACTGAAGAAACCCATCACAGCATCGATCGATCTGTCCAAGTGCTCCGAGACAAAGCAGATTTCCCCAAGAGAAGGCTCCGCCAACGAAGCTGGCGGACTGCTAGCGATGTGGTAGAAGACATCGACGATCGAATGACGAAAGCTGCTAAAGCTGCCTGGGAAATCCTCACAGCTCCCCCATCCGATCCTAAAGTCTAGTTGTCATCACAGTAATGCGATCGACATCGCAATCCCGTGTGGCTGGAAGATCCGATGATTATTATTAGCGGGTACGCTGGCTTATTTCCTCTAGATCTAATTTAATAACAAGGATTAAAAAAGTCCCAATTATTGTTTACAAAGGAGAGTAAATCTCAAATGGAAAAGCGAACTGACAACAAATCGTTGGCGAAGCCTCCCTCCGAGAGAATCGAACGTAGCTTACTCATCTTGTTAGCTTTAGCGATATTCTTGCTTTTTTTCGTCCCAATACCAGTATTCTAAAGTCATGTTCGATGACGGCTCACGATCGTCAAGATGATAATTATGCGATCTCTAATCGACAGTCTCAAGTTTTGGTGCTGTTGTCTGATTTTGGCAGTAGGAATCTACAGTTGCCAAGTATCACCTGCGCTGGCAATTCCCGCCGGAATTAGCACACCGATCGAACTCAAAGTTAGTTTGGGAAATACAGCCAACGCGCTTAAATTTTTCCCCGATCGCGTGCAATTAGTTGCAGGTAAAAAGTACAAACTATTATTATCCAATCCCAGTCCCCAAAAACATTATTTCACGGCGCGGGAATTTGCCAGCAGTAGTTGGTTGGACGCAAAAAGTTGATGCTGGTAATGTCGAAATCAAAGGTGCGATTCAAGAATTAGAATTACGTCCCAATACCACTGCGGCATGGGTGTTGGTACCGATGAGATCGGGTAACTATCAGTTGCAGTGTACGATTCCCGGACATACTGAAGCTGGCATGACAGGCACGATTACAGTCGCTACAAAACTCTGAGTAGGGGCTGAGTAGGGCAATTCGTGACAAATATCCATATTTATATTACTATATGGATATATAGTTTTAAAAAAATATCTACAAAATTCATAGGAGTTGAGATCTGATGCTATTTCGTCAACTGCTCGATCGAGAGACTGGAACCTATACTTATCTAATTGCCGACCCCGCCACCAAAGAGGCTGTGTTAGTCGATCCCGTCGTCGAACAAGTCGATCGCGATTTTAAATGGCTCAATGAGTTGGGACTGACATTAAAATTCTGCTTGGAAACCCACATTCATGCCGACCACATTACTGGGACTAGCAAGCTGCGAGAATTAACCGGATGTGAAGGGATCGTGCCCGAACACGCTCATGTTGCCTGTGCTAACCGCTTTGTGACAGATGGCGAAGTGTTGCAAGTAGGCGCGATTAAAATCCAGGCGATCGCGACACCAGGACATACAGATAGCCACATGGCATATCTAGTCAACGGAGATCGGCTGCTCACTGGCGATGCCTTACTGATTCGCGGTTGTGGGCGCACTGATTTTCAAAGTGGCGATGCGGGGACTTTGTACGATCGAGTGACGCAACGCCTGTTTAGCTTACCCACTGAAATGCTGGTTTATCCAGGTCATGACTACAGAGGTAATACGGTTTCGACAATTGGCGAAGAGAAGCAGTGGAATCCTCGGTTTGTCGGACGCAATCGCGAGCAATTTATTGACTTCATGAATAATCTCGATCTCCCCAATCCTCAAAAGATCGCTGAAGCTGTCCCAGCAAATGAGCGGTGTGGCAGAATGGCTAGCAAAGTTTAACCAAAATATCCTCAGCATAACTATATTATGACAACTCAAAATTCCCCGATTCAACTTAAAAATAGCGTCGAAGATCGACTTAAACTTGTGGATGCCAAAACCCTGAAAGAGTGGGTCGATCTAGATGCCGTAGTGCTAGTAGATGTACGCGAACCCGCCGAACATGCGGGCGAACATATTCCCAGTTCTATCTCATTCCCGCTATCGAAGTTCGATCCAGCACAAATCCCTCACGATCCTGACAAAAAATTGGTACTTTATTGCCGCACGAGCAATCGATCGCAACAAGCCGCCCAAAAACTCTTGGATGCGGGTCATCAGGAAGTAGCCCATCTCAGTGGTGGAATTGGCGACTGGAAAGAGCAAGGTTTACCAACTAAAGTAAACAAAAATGCACCGATTAGCCTGATGCGACAGGTGCAAATTGTTGCAGGCTCTCTCGTATTTACTGGGACGATGTTGGGTGCATTTGTATCTCCTGCTTTTCTAATTTTGAGTGGATTTGTGGGGGCTGGTTTAATGTTTGCGGGAATCACCGATACCTGTGCGCTGGCGATGTTGTTGGCAAAATTGCCCTACAACCAGAAATCATAAATTGAGTTGGGTTGAAGAATAAAACCTAACATCTTGCACCATCGATCCACGTATTATTACTGCGAAAACCTGAGGGTACCCACAAGGGGCACCCCTACGCAATTAACCTGTAGGGGTGCCCCTTGTGGGCACCCTCAGATCTATGCTTTTACTGTGAGTATGTCTAAATCTGTTATCAAAAAACCTTTGCCGATTAAATTTAGCCGTTATCTTCCAGCTTTCGATTGGTTATTGAATTATCGATCGCAATTCTTAGTTGGAGATCTGACGGCAGGGATTATCGTCACGAGTTTATTGATTCCCCAAAGCATGGCATACGCTCAATTAGCAGGTTTGCCACCCCAAGTCGGACTCTATGCCAGCATTTTGCCAGCGATTCTCTATCCCCTAATCGGCACCAGTCGAGTGTTAGCAGTCGGCCCGGTGGCGGTGGATTCTTTGATGGTGGCAGCGGCGATTGCTAATTTTTCGCCGCAGAATACCTCAGCCTATTTAGCATTAGCTGTCACATTGGCTTTTTTGGTAGGCGCGATCGAGGTTATGATGGGGTTGCTCCGGTTGGGGTTTCTGGTCAACTTTCTAAGTCGCTCGGTTACTTCTGGTTTCATTAGCGGTGCTGCTGTAATTATTGCCTTCAGTCAAGTCAAACATTTACTGGGTTTAAAGATTCCGGCAACTGAATCATTTAGTGAATTAGTAACATTAATTATTCGCAATCTTTCGCAAACTAATTGGCTGACATTGGCTTTAGGAATTGTCAGTGTGGGAATTTTAGTTTATTTCAACAGCCCTTTAGTAAAACAATTAAAACAGCGGGGCTGGAGCGATCGTCAAATCTTACCTCTCTCTAAAAGCGCACCTTTAATAGTAGTTATTCTCGGTACTTTATTAGTTTGGGGACTACATTTAGATGACGTCGCAGGCATCAAAGTTGTCGGTAATATTCCGGCTGGATTAGCTCCATTGACACTGCCATTATTCGATCGACAGACTCTCCAATCTTTGCTCCCAGCGGCGATCGGGATTAGTTTAGTCGGTTATCTGGAAGGCTATGCAGGCGGACAGGCGTTAGCTAGTAAGCGGCGGGAAAAGATCGATCCGAATCAGGAGCTATTAGCCTTGGGAGTGGCTAATTTAGGCGCGGCTGTGACTGGGGGCTATCCGGTAACTGGGGGAGTGAGTCGATCGGTTGTGAATTCGGCGGCTGGAGCGAATACGGGGTTGGCTTCGATCGTCACGGGGTTATTGGTGGCGGTGACGGTGCTATTTCTCACGCCCCTATTTTACTTTTTGCCCCAGGCTTGTTTAGCGGCGGTGATTATTACAGCGGTTTATCAGCTCATCGATGTGAAGACGCTACGGAAAATGTGGGCGTATGACAAAACCGATGCGATCGCGTGGTTGACTACTTTTGGGGCGGTGTTAGCGTTGGGAGTACAGATGGGGATTATGCTGGGGGCCGTAATTGCGCTAGCATTGCATCTATGGCGGACGAGTCACCCGCATATCGCGATCGTCGGACGGTTGGGGGATTCCGAACATTTTCGGAATGTGTTGCGCCACGATGTCAGAACCAGCCCGGAAGTTTTAGCGGTGCGGGTGGATGCCAGTCTGTATTTTGCGAATGCTAAGTATCTAGAAAACTTTTTAACTCAAGCAATTGCAGATCGATCGGAAATCAAAAGTGTGCTGTTAGTTTGTAGTGCGATTAATTTAATCGATGCTAGTGCTTTAGAAATTTTAGAGAGTTTAATTGCCGATCTCAACAGCTTGGGCATCAAATTCTACTTTGCTGAAGTTAAAGGGCCAGTGATGGATAAGTTAATTAACATTGGCTTTGTAGCTGATATCGGTCGCGATCGCTTTTTCTTTTCTACAGATATTGCGATGCGAGAGTTGGCAGGGATTTAGATGGTTGAAATTAAGTGTATCTTTGGGCAGTAACGAAAGATTGGCAAAGAAATAAAGACAAGATAGGCTAGTACTAGGCGGCGGAAATGAGCAACCACTTCTTTTTCCCTGTCTTCCCGTCTCCTTTCAATAGTAGTGAGATTTATGCCATAGACTACTAGTGGTATTCATTCAAGCATCTGAGTATGGCAGCTTCGCTAGATCGCCTCACCGAACAGTAATGGCATCAACTCTCAACTACCGATGTGGGGGAATATCTCCAGACAGATTTAGTCAAGGGATTATCAGCAACGGAAGTGCCGCAGCGTCACGAACTGTATGGGTTCAATCAACTTCAGAGCAAACCGGGCAAGAGTATCATTCTCCGGTTCCTGATGGAATTCAATCAACCCTTAATTTATCTATTATTACTGGCGGGAACTGTAGCGTTATTACTCCGAGATTGGGTGGATGCAGGCGCGATTTTTGCAGTGACATTGGTGAATGCGACGATCGGATTTGTCCAGGAATCCAAAGCCGAAAATGCGATCGCGGCTCTGGCAAAATCTGTTACTACCGAAGCTACCGCGATTAGAAATGGCCAAAAAATTCGGCTCGATGCCCGCGAACTGGTGCCTGGAGATCTAGTAGTGCTGGCATCTGGCGATAAAGTACCCGCCGATCTCCGGTTGGTGAGCGTCCGCGATCTGCAAGTGAGTGAAGCCGGATTGACTGGGGAATCTTTACCTGTCCAAAAAGCAGCCGCTTCGCTAGCTGTGGCGACCGTGCTAGCCGATCGAATTAACATGGCATACGCGGGGAGTTTGGTCACATTTGGCCAAGCACAGGGGCTAGTAGTGGCAACTGCCGATCGGACGAAAACGGGACGGATTTCACAACTAATCGAGCGTAGCAGCAGCTTGGAAACTCCGCTCACCCGCAAGATCGAGGAATTTAGTCGGGCGCAACTATATATTATTTTAGGCTTGGCAGTCCTAACATTTGTAGTCGCGATCGGTAAAGGTGGATCTTGGGTGGAGGGCATTCGTGACAAGTATTGAAACATCCATCGAAGAGTAGGTTTAGCAGTAGACTTACCAACTTGATGCTCAACAGTTTGTTGAGCATTGTCCAAAGCTTGGCGAAGTGAACGTTGACCTAGACTGTAAACGAGTAAACATAAACCCATCACCATTGCCATCGCCGCAACAGAGTAAGGGGAGTATTGAGAAAAATACTGGAAGTAAAAAACAGCGGATCTTTAAGAAACCGAAAACCACGCTCAGTAGCCTGTTGCGCTTTATATTCGGCCAGGACATCCTCATCGCCCAGAACTTGCTCATCAAGGACATTAGTAGCCAAGATAAATCTCCCAGCGCGTTGAATCTCCACATCCATTACCAGCCATCTTTGTTGAATCCCTGCATAACTGTTGCCACAAGCTGCAATTTTGTATCCAGACAATGAACTGGTGACAAAGGCACTTGAGTCAATCTCTAACAGCAATTGTTTTGCTGCTGTCAAGGTCACAGGTACTCTCGACACCCATTGCAATTGTGACATTTGGGCGAAATTACCTGAATTGACGTGCTGCTCTGAGTGCTACACTCACAAATGTTTCTGTTAGTCCTGACTGGGCTAATTTGTCTAAGATCCTGACCTATCGGTCGTCATTGAGGTGTTTTGGTCTAATTCCTTCCCCTCATAGATGTTCTGTTGCTTTCCCGACAAAGAATTTCTCAAATAGATACAGTGGTGCGCTTACAAACCCCAATCCATTCAGAATCATCGCTTTGACTACTTGTCCTGGGCTAATAATTTCTTGCGGGTGAGTACCTAGTAGTTTGTCAATTTGTTCGACTAACCCCATCTCGTCGCAGATTCCGGCAATGATCCCGCAGTGGTCAAGATCCTGTACTCTGATATTTGACGCTTCAAAATTTCCCATTCTTTAAAAATACAGGATTTTCTCTCCCTACCTGCGGAATGAGAGTTCAATGCATTGGTCTTCAAACCATCGAGAAGTTGAGAACGAACTATTTCATCACACCACTCACCCCAAGCAGCAATAACATAGCATTCCATTGTGGATCTGCAAAGATCGTACAAAAACTCAAAATCACAAGGTTGCATCAATTCTAGCCTGTAAGCTTGAGGTGATGTCTCTATCATTTATTACTATTATAATTGCGACAATTGGATGAATGGATTTCAGTCTAACGTTCCTGACCAGCGGCTCCAATCCACATATTGCTATTATAGATCGATCTTGTGAGTCCGTTTGCGTCACGGTTGTTATGAAGTGTCAACTTCCCTTAATCATCTGTTGATTCTTCTTCAAGATCGTAATCAACGCAAACATCTAACCCAATGGAAAGACTTCTTTCCGTCATCCGTTGAAGTGTCGCAACCTCAAAACTAAGGCAACGATTCCAACGCTTCATCCATAATCCACAAAATAGATCAGCCTGAAACCTTTTTGTCAGGCTATGCCAGATTTCTAAATCGGCTGGCAGTTTATCCAACAATTTGTTTATCTGATCTTCAAGATCTATGTCGGATCTTTCGGTATGAAGCCGCCATGAACCAATATTATAGATTCTGTCATATTTCTTGCCACGGAATACATCACCTTTTCGGTAAGAGATTGATGGATCAACACCTAATAATTGAGTTAACTCATCAGGGATTCAGGGTGAACGCACTTAAATCTTATATTATTAAAAACACTTAGAAACTAGATGTAAATTTGATTCATCAAAGATGTGAAATCTATACCCGTCGATAGCTTTAGCTAATTAATTGTGTTAAGTTGATTTGGAACTAATATCATGTAAAATGAAGCTGAAGCCTAAGCATAGTATCGCAGAACACTTTGACGACATAGAAGACATTAGGATTGAACGTGGAAAAAAACATAAACTAATCGACATCATCACGATCTCCATTTGTGCTGTAGTATGTGGGGCGGACGGATGGATAGATATAGAAATGTATGGTATAGCCAGAAAAAAATGGTTAGAAAAGTTCCTAGAACTACCGAATGGAATCCCATCTCATGATACATTTGCTAGAGTATTTTCACAAATTAATCCTGATGAATTTAATAAATCATTCCTGAGTTGGATTAAAGGAATAAGTAAAATAACCGCAGGAGAAATAATTGCCTTTGATGGAAAACAATCTCGAAACTCAGGAGATGAAAAGAATGGTCAAGGTGTAATTAATACAGTCAGTGCCTGGGCTGCAAGTAATAGATTAGTATTAGGTCAAAAGAAAGTAGAAGGAAAATCTAATGAAATCACAGCACTTCCCGAACTGATTCAAATCTTGGATTTAGCAGGATGTATCGTTACCATCGACGCAATGGGATGTCAAAGAGAAATAGTCAAAAAAATCGTCGAAAAAGATGCAGATTATGTAATTGCTGTAAAAAAGAATCAACCGACCTTGTACAAACAAGTAAAGCAGCTATTTAAACAAGCAATTGAAACTCAGGGAAAAGACCTCAACCTGAGTAGCTTCAACAGTAGAGAGATGAATAGAGGTAGAGAAGAAATTCGTAATTATTTAATGATAACAGATGTTGCGGAGCAAATAGATCCACTGCAAAAATGGAAAAAGTTAACTAGTATTGGCATGGTAGAATCAGTTCGAGTTGTCGGCGGAAAGACGAGTGTAGAAACTCGTTATTTTATCAGTAGTCTAGAGAGCGATGCTCAAAAATTAGCAGAGGGAATTAGAAGTCATTGGTCGATAGAAAATTCTCTTCACTGGGTGCTTGATGTTGCTTTTAAAGAAGATGATAGTCGAATTAGGAAAGATAATGCTCCAGCTAATTTTGCGATTTTACGACATATAGCAGTTAACATAATTAGTGAAAATAAAAGTCGAAAGTTAAGTGTTAGAAGTAAGAGATTCTTGGCGACACTTGACGAAGAATATTCAACTGAACTTTTAGAAGCTATTTTGTAATTTATTTGCACTAATTAATCTCGGCTTGACTAATGAGTTGGTCGAGCTTTCTGCTACACTAAATTAAATTAATCGGATCTCATGTTTGATTTTAGTTTCAATTGGCATTGTAATAAGTGCAATTAGTTAGTAAGTACGATTGAGTTAGCTATTCTAGTTTTGATCGATCGAATTACACCCGATTTTGATGCGTTCACCCTGATCAGGGATTAAATCATCACCGAAGAATCGTAGCGAAGTACTGGACTCATCAAATCTACCTCCCACAACCCAGACCAACTCCCCTTCTGGCTTTGTAGGCGGTAATCTCAATGGTGGATCAAACGAATCGCTCATCTCAAGAAAATAACAATATCTGCAATCAAAAGATCGACTTCAAGAACACCAAATCGACCAATTAAACTTCATAACTATTATTAGACGGAAACTTTCCACCTATCTATCCAAATTCGGGTAGATAGACTGAAAAATTCTGCATGTTCCCTATGCAAAAGCAGAAACTTTCCACCGATCATCTTATTTAAGGTGGATCTGCTGAATTCTTCAATATATTGAAACATTATACAATATCTGTCCGATCGACTTCGGCGAGTTAAAATCTCTTGAGATGGGCTAAATAACAGCATCAACAGGTAGAAAACTCAAGATAGATTGAGATTTGGATGAACAAGGTATACTTTTAGATATGTTCTATTCGAGCAAATGAATCTTCGTATCTTCATTCAAACTAGAAAGAATTTGGCCACCCGTAGGAACTTTGGTCAGAATGCGATCTCCACGATTGGAAGTGCTGTAACAATTCTGGCGATCGCCAGAATTAACCCTGGATTTGCTCAAGAACGTTTATTACCAACTGAGATTGCTACTAGTGATTGCGTTGCGCCAACTATATCGATAGCTAAAACAACCGCCCATCGAACGATCGATCTCGCCAGTTATTCAAGTAGGTAAATAAAGCTTCATCTCTGCCCACTGCAACGTATGGATCGATCGTGCCACCTTTATGTCCTGGTGGCAGCGATGAGAACTCATCTTTGACTCTACGAAAAGAACTCTCTACGATTCCACCTCGCTCTTTGTGTAATCGCAGTCGCAAGTTGAATCCTAGTTTCATCGCAACTCGTCTTAGGTGCCCAGACTTAAATTCCTTGGCTCGATCGGTCACGATATATTCCGGTAATCCACAAACCTCCCATTCCTGTCTTGGTCATTGCGGTTGTCTGATGGGTTTTTCAAATCCCCATCAAGTCTAAGAGCGAGCGGCCAACCAGGAAAAAAATGAACAGTATGGCGATCGCATTCACAGCAACTTGTCTGGCCTGATATCGCCTGGTCCGAGGAGTTTCATCCGCAGTCAGGCTGTAGAAGATTGGCACAACACCCAAGGGATTAGTGAACGGGAAGAGGGCCAAGAAGCTAGCGACGGCACTAGCAATTATCTGAGCGATCATCGACTTGTGGTCGGGGAATGTTGGCTAAAACTTAGTGGTTTGTACATGGTCGATCGCACTTTTTTTAGCTAAATTTTCTTAAATACTAATTCAGGGTGTCCGGTAGAACGGATTTGGCATTACATCAAATTACGACTTTCGCCCGCATCTGTACTTATCGGATCGTTCCTTCGAGAGTTGCACCCACAACTCGGTAGTCAGAATCAGATCGCAACTCAGCTAAAGCGGCTTTAGCTTTGGGATCGTCAAAAACACTTAAAGTTCTGGCAACCTGTACTCTGATTGCCACGATCGAGAAAGGTTTGAATTTGAGTCAGTTCCATGGCTACCCTCTTATTTGGCAGTTTTATTAAGTTATGCAAATAAATGTAACAATTTTTAAGAAGATAGAGAAATTGGACTGATCAACAACCAAGCATAGGTGACGAGCACCAAAATAGCTAAACCGATGAGAGTTTCTCTTTGTGTCGTCAGCCAATACTGCCAGCCCTGCCAGCAATAGCTAAAAGCGGCGCGGCGTTCCTGATCCAGCTCCGTCATCAATTCAGCCACTCTAGCATCTACTTCCTCTAGGGGGATTTCGCCTTGCTGATAAGCAGCTTCTAACCGATCTAGCTTGTGCCAGTATTCTTTTGTTGCTTCGAGAAGATTGGGGAACATAAACTGATAATTTTGACTGTGATTGACTGCTAGAGCCAGTAGGAAGAGGATTGAAGCTGGCTAACGCTGCCACAGAAAGTTTGGTGGCGGCCCTAAGTGTTAACATTTGTTACTTTATATTATAAAGAATTATTACAAATCCTGCATCATCGTCCCGAAGGTGCAGGATTTGTAGAATGGCAAATCATACTTTAAATCAGCAACGCCCAATTTTTGATTCACGATCGAAAGAAATTATCTCAGGTTTGACCTGTCGGGGCGACTTGTCGCCTATAACGCTGATAGGATAAGTCTCATAGCTCTCAAGCCTTGTTGATAATTAGGTAGTTTATGTGGGGACAAAGACATTAATTCAACAACAACCTGCCAATTACTAGATGTTGAATCGACCCATGATTCACCCCAGAAAACATCTCCTCAATTCCAAATCGATCTCCAATCCTGTACTCAAAACAATCCTGGAGATCCACAAAAAATTCAGATCTGCAAGCAAAATCTCGCCAATCTCAAACGAGTTACATTCTTCACCGATCGATGCAGTAGTAAGGATTATTTTATCGGGATTAATGGAGTCGAATATAAGCTAAAACGCAAGGGTGGAGGTTTAGCTAGTCCACCATATCTAACTGGATCGTTTGCCGGAAATGGTGTTCAAGTTAAGATTGGGAAAATCCGGTCTATTAATCAGACTAATACCGATGGAATTGAGGGCGGCGAACTAGAAGTGTTGGTAACAATTACTCAGCAGAAAAAAACCGAGAAAATCAAAGGTATCTTATCCTACGGGCCTTAATTTAGGATGAGCGATAATTGGCATAATTTTCGGGTTAGCTTGATTTGAGATGACAGTGACAATCGGGCTTTTCTAGCAGAGACGCAATCAAAGCATTCGCCGCCACTGCTGCTAAGAGTCCACCACCGATCGAGCCTTGAATGGTAATATACGGCATGCCAACAGCCATCAATCGCCGTTTGGCAGCCGGAGCGTGACTAAAGCCGATCGGCATTCCAATTACCAGCGCGGGTTGAATTTGTCCCTGCTCGATCGCATTACACACAGCCATTAATACAGAGGGCGCATAGCCGATAATTAGAATCGAACGATCGGGAATGTGGTGGAGGCGATTTAGCCACTCTTTATCTTGCCAAAATGCTTGCTCGGCTTCAGCTACACCTGTGATATGAGGATCGTCGATTAGCGTTTCAATCTGACAGTCTAGATGAGCTAATCGAGTGCGATCGAGTGTCGCAGTTACAGCGGGTACATCGCACATAATCCGACAACCACTTTTAAGAGCCGCCCGTGCTGAACCGATCGCCTCTCCACTCAAACGGACAAAATTAACCAAGCTCACATCACCACAAGCTAGTACCAGTTGTGAGAGCAAGTCTACCTCAATCTCCGATCGAGCCGAAAGATCTGGCAACAGGTGTTGGAGGGACTCCTGGAAGGCTTCAGGGTGAGAATCGACGGCACCATCTAGGTGATGCCAAAGTCCTTCGATTTCCCCCAATCGCGCTTGACTTTCTACTTCTAGGAGTTTTAACTGGGCGATCGCTTCGGCTCGAACGATCTGACAATTACTGTCCCGCCCTAATATTCCCTCTAGTGCCGATGCTGTATGCCGCAGTCGTGCCAATTGTTGAATTACCGACTGGTATTGCTGTTGCAACTGAGCCACAAGACTGGGACTGAGATCGATCGCTGAATCACTTTCTAGGATCTGTTGAATATGGGATAACTGAAACCCTTGCTGTTTGAGGGCGACAATCCGCTGTAGCTGTTGAACGTTTTGGGGTGTATACAGTCGGTAGTTGCCGATCGATCGCTGCGCTGGCGGTAATAAACCCAAGGTGTGATAGTGCCCATTCGTGACAAGTTAAGAAAATCAGAGATTTGTCAAAAAGGTAATAAAAAGATGCCAAACTGTTTCTAGTCAAGAGTTTGAGGGAATAGAGGCCTGATGACCAGCCGCCGAAGAAGTAACCGCGACCACGCCAAAAAGAACCACCAACCAGGTGTGGAAGATGAGATCATCGCCGCTCAAGTAGAGGCTTTATTGACACCAGCAATTTTCAATCAAAGTCATTACTACCGACAATTAGGGCTGAGAAATCGGCTGTTAAATTTACCCTTGATGATGGCAGCAGTGCTGACGCTACTGTGGCGGAATGTGCCAGGAGTCAGAGAACTAAGCCGAATGTTAGGGCGAGAAGGATTTTTGTGGTGTGAGCCAACACAAGTAAGTCAACAGGCGATTGCACAAAGATTTCTGACCTTTCCATCTGAGTTATTTGAGAGAGTGTTTAAGGAATTACTGCCAGAATTTAGAGTGAAGTGGCACCAGAGAAAACAGCGATTGTTGCCACAAAGCATTGAATTTGCTCAAGCAAAATTTGAGCGGATTTGGGCATGTGATGGCTCCACATTGGAAGCGATATTCAAGAAATTAGATAGCTTATCTGATGTGCCAATCGGACAACTAGCGGGAAAAATGGGAGTAGTCATAGATTTGGTGACGAGATTGCCGATTGAAATCTGGTTTAGAGAAAATCCCAAAGCTTCAGATGTTAATTTTGAGAAAGATATCCTGAATTTAGTAACATCGGGCACTTTATTGCTCTTGGATCGAGGCTTCTATCATTTCCAATTTTGGCAAGAATTAATTAACAGAGATATTCATTTTATTACTCGATTAAAAAAAGGTGCATCGCTACAGATAGAGCGAGTATTTAGCAATAGTTATAGTATCCGTGACCGAATAGTGCGGATGGGGTCTGGCACCAAAAAGACTCCATATATAACTGTAAGATTAGTCGAAATTAAAGTGGGTAAAGTCTGGTATTCTTATCTAACTAGTGTACTCGACCCATTGAATCTTCCTCCCTATGTAGTCGCCGATTTGTACGGAAGACGGTGGCGAATTGAAGAGGCTTTTAATACTGTTAAACGATTGCTCGGGTTGAGTTATTTATGGACTGGTTCAGTTAATGGAATTAAATTACAGATGTGGGGGACTTGGCTGTTTTATGCAGTTCTAGTCGATTTAGGTGATGCTGTAGCTGATGAATTATCTCTCCCATTCGACCGCATTTCTTTAGAGATGATTTATCGAGGTCTTTATCACTTTCATGTAGCTCATCATAAAGGTTTAGCTGCCAATCCAGTCACCTATTTTGCTGCCCCAGAGAATCAAGATTTAGGTATTGTTAAAACTGTTCGTAAACCTAATGTTAAGTTAATTATTGCACCTTTTCCTGATTCTATGAGTCGAACAGACAATTTTTTCTTCGACTCATCGCCTCAAGCCCGCTTGACAAGTGCGATCGCTTCTTAACTTGTCACTAATGGATAGTGCCGCACCATACGCGGTGTGATATCTCCGCCCACTGCTTCTGTGAGTTCTTTAATCGTCAAATACTCAGCTTCCATCTGTTTGGGATCTAGATTCGTACCTTGACATTAACATCAATGTCAAGGTGTAGGGTATGAAGGCAATCTATTTTTGTTGCTATGTCTTCCCCTTCCCTGTCTAGATCCCGTTGGCAAGCACTACTTAAAGAATACCCAGATGCGATCGCGGCTGGCGTTTGTGCGGTGCTGGTGTTGATAGGTTGGTTCACCCTAGATCGCGGCTGGTTGGGTTTTAGTTTGCTAATTCTAGCTGCCGCCTATGTCATTGGGGGATATCAAAACACTCTGGAAGGGTTGGGCACTTTGTGGCGAGAGAAAGAGCTAGATGTGGACTTATTGATGATTGTGGCAGCGTTGGGAGCGGCTGCTTTGGGGCTGTGGCGCAAGGAATACTACTTCATCGTCGATGGTGGGATGTTGATTCTGATTTTTGCCATTAGCGGAGTACTGGAAGGCTATGCAATGAGCCGGACAGAGCGGAGCATTCAGGGATTGATGAGCCTGACTTCTGATACTGCCCGCAAGCTTGTCGATGGGCAGGAACGAATGGTGTCGGTGGCTGAATTACAGCTTGGCGATCGAGTCTTGGTGAAGCCAGGAGAGTTGGTACCGACAGATGGGACGATCGTTGAGGGATCGAGCGAACTCAATCAAGCTCCGATTACGGGGGAATCAATGCCCGTTGAAAAAACCGTTGGCGATGAGGTATTCGCAGGGACGATTAATGGGAACGGTGCGCTCAAGATTCAGATCGATCGATCGCCAGAGAGTAGCCTAATTCAGCGGGTAATTCGGTTAGTAGAACAGGCGCAGACTGAAACACCTCCTTCTCAACAGTTCATCGAACGATTCGAGCGCGGTTATGCCAAAGCGATCGTCTTACTGGGCATTTTACTCGGTACTTTACCACCATTTCTACTCGGCTGGACTTGGGAAGATACAGTTTATCGCGCCCTGATTTTTCTGGTAGTAGCTTCGCCCTGTGCATTAATGGCAGCAACGATGCCAGCTCTATTATCGGGCATCGCGAATGGGGCGCGACATGGAATTTTGTTCAAGAATGGGGCGCAGTTAGAAGCGATCGGACAAGTTCGAGCGATCGCCTTTGATAAGACTGGAACACTGACTACAGGCAAACCTCAAGTCGTCCAAGTGATGGCGATCGAACATCCAGACAAATTGCTCCAAGTGGCTGCGGCTCTGGAAAACATGTCCGAGCATCCGATCGGAGCCGCGATCGTCCACGCAGCCCAGAAACAAGGCAGGGAATGGATTGAAGCCGTTAATGTTCGCTCTGAACCTGGACGGGGGATTAGTGGTAAAGTTGAGGGGAAAATAGCGGTAGTCGGTAAAGCCGCCTTTGTGCAAGCGCAAGCAGCTAATTGTCCAGAATCGTTGGCAAAACAGAGTCAAAAGTGGGAGCAAGAGGGCAAAACTGTTGTCTGGGTTGCTTATGACAACAACATCTTGGGGATTATCGCCGTTGCTGATACCGTCAGAGCCACAGCCGCTCGATCGATCCGCCACTTAAAACGCTTAGGGATCGATCGAATTGTGATGTTGACAGGTGATAATCAGCGTACCGCCGAGAATATCGCCCAGGAAATTGGGATCGATGGGGTGTATGCCGAACTCCTACCTGAAGCTAAACTTGAAGTAATTCGCCAACTCCAGCAACAATATCAGTCGGTGGCGATGGTTGGCGATGGAATTAATGATGCTCCGGCTCTGGCTCAAGCCTCTGTCGGGATTGCGATGGGGATTGTCGGCAGTGACGTGGCACTAGAAACAGCGGATGTGGTATTAATGGCCGATCGGTTGGAAAAACTCGAATATGCCATTCGGCTGAGTCGTCGCTCTGGGCAGATTGTCAAGCAAAACATCGTTTTTGCCCTCAGCTTTATTTTGATATTGCTAGTCGCCAATTTTACTGGCAATATGACCCTCCCATTAGGTGTCCTCGGTCATGAAGGATCGACCGTATTGGTGATTTTAAATGGTTTACGGTTGCTGAAAGATTAGGGAAATTTTAATTTGGATTGTGGTGCTGGCTGCACAGTGTCAGCGATCGCGATCGCCATACGGTTCGGTTAGTCAGCCAGCCTCTCCCAGATTTGCGGGCGACTGGTGGGGCAATTGTCCCTGTTTCAGGATCGGGTAAGACGTTAACGAGAATAAGGGGTCTAAATCCCCCTCCTTTAGGCTACCGTGTATACACAAGTCCAGTAACAAGCGCAAATGGTCGAAATCCCCCTGTCTTGTATCCCTAATCCGTCGGGGAACCCGACGACCCGATGGTAAAATCGGTAACTGTATTAGCAGATTTAGGAATTTCGGCATTAGCAATCCAGAATTGGTCTGCACCTGCGCCACCTGTGAGCGAGTTTCCTCCAACAGTTTGCACATAAAAGCGATCGTTCCCATCTTGCCCTTTAATCGCATCATTAGCACCGACAATAATCGTATCGTCACCCGTACCTGCATAAATCCGATTCCCACCTTTACTCTCAGTGGCATCGATCGTATCATTCCCAGCCCCAGCAAAGACGTTTTGCTTGGCTCCAGTGACATCGATCGTGTTTTCCTTAGTTGTCCCAAAAATAGCGGCTAAAGGTGCTGTTGGAGTTTCGATCGGTGGCGCATCAATTACCCCTGTATACTCAGTCGAAACGAATGTAGTAGTGCCTGGAATCTCACTAGCAATCTGCTTGAGTTTAAGCGTTTCACCATCTTCAATGCGGGCAATTACATCACCATCTTTAGTCGAGATTTGGAACTCTTTGTAAACTACCGGGTATATTCTTCAGATCCCGAAGGATACTTGCCATCAGTTACATCCTTTGCCACGGCTGGATTTTTGGCAATGTAGATTTTCTCATTCAGGAATGGATTAGTCGTCATGTTTTAGTTTCTGATGGGTAGATTGTTTAAATTGACACTCCACCTTGGAGTGCTATTCTGCACACTTGCCGCACATTTGTTGCGTCTCTTGTTAAGAGTACAATAAATTAGATATTTTGAGAATGATTATCATTCTTGAGATTTAGAGAAATATTCAAATGCGACTGAAACCGATTCGAGTAAGTACTGTCACAGTCTTGGCAGAAAATGTAGTTGATGTAGTGCGCTCTCGATCGTCCAAGCGATCGACTTTGTAACGAGATTATTTCGGGCTAACGATTAGCGGCAGCTAATACTCAGAGGGCGATTCGACCTGGGAGCGGCTACGCCAACGATCGGAATTATCGAACTGTGGCTGGTAAATGTAGCGAGATTTTCAACTAGTTTCTGAGGAGCAGGATCGCTTGACGAGTAGACAGATCGATTCTCCACGGGAGACGATCCGAGAACGATAAACAGCCGACGGTTATCTAAGTGGCGAATCGTCCCTTGAGACTCCAATCGTCTCATGCTGCGCGTAATCGTCACTCGTGTGGTGTTCAATGTTTCGGCTAGATCTTGATGAGTCAAGAAAGTTTTGAAGATTATTCCCGCCTCCCCCGCCTCGCCAAATCTTTGCCCCAGCCAAGTCAAGAGTTTCAACAACATCTCTTCAATCCGCTTACAACTGCGAATAATTAGTAGTTCTTGGAGTTGGTGAATATGTGCCAGCAATACCAAGTCGGGACAGTTTTCGGCAAGTAATGGTGATACTGTCATCTACATATACCTGACGGCTGGCTCTGGCTAACGTTAAGATGCCTTACCAATAAACTCACCAATGAAGATCGTGTTCGAGACATTTAGATATCGATCTTCAGAAATATTACCGATAGTTAAAATTTTAAGTTAGTGTCATGATAGTAATAGTCACTGTTATATAGTTAGGCAAAACTATATAGTCTTTTATCCAAAGCTGAAAATATGAGTAGTACTGGTCTAATCGCTCGATTAACTCCCCATCAAGAGCGTATTCTCAAAACTCTCGAAACAATTGAGGGTGAAATTTCCACCCAAGATTTATATATTCAATTGCGAAATACTCATAAAACATTGGGACTTGCAACTGTCTATCGCGGATTAGAAGTATTGAGATTGCAAGGATTGGTTCAAAGTCGGACTTCAACTGATGGTGAATCTTTATATAGTCTAGTTCAAAAACATCAGCATTATTTTACTTGTGTGCGATGTAGTAAATCGATGGAGATCGATGCTTGTCCGGTTTGTCAGGTCGAAGCTGAATTAGAACAAAAACAATCGCTCAAAGTCTTTTATCATACTTTAGAGTTTTTTGGTTTATGTACATTTTGTCAAGCAGCAGGTAATTAATCGATCGTTGATAATTGAAAGTTAGAGATCGTCCACTTGATGTTTTTTCCAATTCGGGTTTTACTTAGTACTTATTACTTATCTTGGAGAAGGTGGAATTCTGGCTAAAATGCTCTTTTGTAAGATTTCTGGTCGCTCGTTTCGTGGGATGATGCCGTCGGTGCTTGTATAGTAAAGATCGCACAATTGGAGAATTGCATCTGCACTATCTAGCGGTGATAGATCGCCAAACATTAAGCTAGTTTTGTTTGCTCCGGTTAAAGCAATCGCACATGGTCGTTTGCAAGCACTCAAACAGACTAACTCTTCAATTGCAAAATCAGATTTCAAAACCCAATTTTCAGCGAGATCGGAGACTCGATCGAGCAAATGTTTGCCACCTCGTTCGCCTAAATAATCTCGCTCTTTCAGGGAAAAAGAGCAAGATTTACAAACATACAAAACATGTTTAGCCATAGGTTCCTATTGTTTCGATCGAATTATAAAGAACTCTTAGTTTGAATTGCCTGTTGCATTTTTTGTTGAAGGTCTTCAAGATTGAGTACTCCTAAATCTCCACCTTTTCTAGTTCTAATACTCAAAGTTTGAGTTTCCATCTCCTTCATTCCAATTACACCCACCACTGGAATTTTTTCTAATTCTGCTGTGCGAATCATTTTACCCAACCGTTCGTGGCTACGATCGAGTTCTACGCGGAAACCAGCTTGTTGTAAAGTAGCTATGATTCGATCGCAATACTCTCTTACTTCCTCAGTTACAGGCAACAGCCGCAGTTGAATCGGTGCCAACCATAAGGGAAAATTCCCAGCATAGTTTTCAATTAAAATCCCAAAGAACCGTTCCAAAGAGCCAAAAATTGCCCGAACTGCATCGACTCAGCTTCGATCGATCGTGTAGCAAATACAGCCATTAGCTAATTGCACCATATTTTCATCTGAAAACGTTGGCTGGTTCGATCTAGTGTGGGTGGTAACAACTCGGAGACAGGTGACATATCAATCTGAGGCGAACCATTATTACAGTACCGATAATCACGAGCGTAATATTGGCTCTTCAGTCAGTTTAACAGATAGAATGATAATCGTTCTCGTATATCGCTGAATGATTCATCCCTGCTCGATCCATTAGCGACGCTCCCCGAATTCATCGATCTGGCAATTGTGGGGATGGTAGCAAGTTCGCCGATCGTCTAACACTCCCAGTAATTGATATAATCCTGTCAGCGACATCGATACCAAATTCATAATTTCCCCCATGTCTATTTCCCGTCGTCATTTCCTGACACTTGCTGGTGCAGGTACTAGCAGTAGCTTTATCCTGGCTGGATTAGAAAGTCTGTATCGGCAATCTGTGGCAATATCGGTAGCCAAATCGCCAACAGTTAAGGGTTACGGTGCGTTAGTCAAAGATCCGCGCGGAATTTTAGATCTACCAGCGGGATTTAGTTACAAAATCGTCTCTCAAAGCGGCAAACAAATGAGCGATGGCACGAGCGTACCAAGTAATTTCGATGGCATGGCCGCTTTTGCAGGCAAAAATGGTTCGACAATTTTAGTCCGCAATCACGAACTTCGTCTGAATGATAAGTCGCGGGTAATCGCTGCTCTCGATCGGATGTACGATCCTAATTGTAAGGGCGGTACGACAACTCTCTCGATCGATCGAAATCGTCAGTTAACTAAAGAATATGTATCTTTAGCAGGGACTAGCGTCAACTGTTCTGGTGGTAAAACGCCCTGGGGTACATGGATTAGCTGCGAAGAAAATATTGCGATGCCAGGGCTGCCAGATACGAGTAAAGGGATCGTGACCAAACCTCACGGCTATAATTTTGAAGTACCGATAAATAGCCAAACGCCAGTTTTACCAGTACCTTTGGTAGCAATGGGAAGATTTCGCCACGAAGCAATTGAAGTCGATCCGCGCACTGGTATTGTCTATCAAACCGAAGACGATCCGACTGGATTATTTTATCGGTTTATTCCCAAACAGCCTGGAAAATTAGCCGCAGGCGGGATACTCGAAGCTCTCAAAATCGTCGGCAAACCCCAAGTTAATACCAAACAAAACTTCCCACTCCGACAAAAATTTGCCGTAGAATGGGTGCGAATTGAAGAACCCAATCCGCCTGAAAATACAGTCCGGAGGGAAGGTTTTACTAAAGGTGCCGCTCAATTTATGCGCGGGGAAGGCATCTGTTATGTCAATGGTTCTTTTTACTTTACCTGCACCCAAGGTGGTAATGTTTTGGCAAATCTTACCGTGTCACCAGGGCAAGAAGCCAGAGGTAACGGGCAAATCTGGAAATATACCCCTGGAAAAACTGCTAAAAATGGTGGATCGATTGAACTATTTTTAGAACCCAATGACGATACTATTCTCGACATGCCCGATAATATTACGCTCGCACCTAACGGTCATTTAATCGCTTGCGAGGATGGCAAAGGCGAACAAAGATTAGTCGGCATTACTCCACAGGGTGGTGTTTATACTTTCGCTCGTAATGCCAGAGATAATAGTGAATTTGCTGGAGCATGTTTTTCTCGAGATGGTCGCACGATGTTTGTCAATATCTACGATCCGGGGCTAACTTTAGCAGTCTGGGGCAATTGGACAAAAGTATAATTAACCTGAGTTCGAGTTAATATTGGTGGGGATATTGACAGCGTTAATCATGGGGGCGAGGTTGGTGTCGGTGGTGCTGGCTCAGTCGTCGATCGAGTAATTCCTGCACTAATCGATCGCCTAGCGTGTTGGAGGTAATCGATATCACATATAAAAAAATAGGCTAAATAAATAAAGTGAATTACTTGTTTGGCCTATAAAGTTTATACAGAAAGCAAATTTGTGGTTAAGCAAATACAAACTGACTGGCATTACCAGGAGTCAAACTACTAGCTTGAATACCTGTCAGAAGTGCCAAAGTTTGACCGCCGAAGTTAATGGCAGTATCCGCACTAACTTGACTTAAAACTAAAGTTGTCGCACTAATTCCCAAACTCTTAGCACCCAGAATGCCGATGACATCGGTACCGATTTGGAAATCCAGAATCGTATTCGCGGCACCAGGAAGTTCGGCATTAGCGATCCTCACGCCAGTAGGGTGGGCACTGCCCACAGAACATATAAGGCCGTAGCAAAAAGAATTTAAACTGCTCGATCGATCGAACAATCCCTTCACTAATCGATCGATATCAACAAACCAAACTATTTATATTGATAAATTAAAAGACTTCAAACTGCTCGATCGATCGATTGCAATCTCTACACTAATCGATCGCCTAACATACCATAAACAATCGATCGAGTAATTCTTGCACTAATCGATCGCCAAGCGTGCTGGGGGTAATCGATATCACATATAAAAAAATAGGCTAAATAAATAAAGTAAATTACTTATTTGGCCTATAAAGTTTATACATAAAGCAAATTTGTGGTTAAGCAAATACAAACTGACTGGCATTACCAGGAGTCAAGCTACTAGCTTGAATACCTGTCAGGAGTGCCAAAGTTTGACCGCCGAAGTTAATGGCAGTATCCGTACCAACTTGACTTAAAACTAAAGTTGTCGCGCTAATTCCCAAACTCTTAGCCCCTTGAATGCCGATGACATCGATACCGATTTGGAAATCCAGAATCGTATTCGCGGCACCAGGAAGTTCGGCATTAGCGATCCAGAATTGGTCGGCACCAGCACCACCAGAGAGGAGATTAGCACCACCAAGACCGACATATAACTTATCGTTACCGTCGCCACCTAAACCTCGACCGTTGGTACCGAGGTATAAGGTATCGTTGCCAGCACCACCAGAGATCCGGTAGCCAGTAGCATCGCCAGCCTCGAAGATATCGTCACCAGCACTACCAAATGCGCGATCGTTATTGGCAACGTAGATGATGTCATTACCGCTACCTAAATCGATCCGGTTGTTACCAGCAGCAGCACCCGCGATCGCGACATCCACTTCGTCGTTACCAGCACCAGTAAATACGATGTCATTAATGCCGTCGAATCCTGCTGTCCCAGCAATTAATTTATCGACACCTGCGGTACCGGAAATTAGGCTAGTAGGATTGACAGGTGGCGGCGCGATGACGGTATCCTTCCGTGCAGCGAGGTTTTGAATCCGTTCGTCGAGGGCGGGAGCGGTATCGGCTTGGTTGAATGGTTTGGTAGGATTGGGGAAGGTCTGGACTAGGTATTCGGCGAGGGCATCTTGTTCGGAACCGAAGGGGGCAAAATTAGCTTTGCGGAAGCTGGTAGGTTCGACTAGTGCCGCGTCTTGTTTGCCGTTACGATTGAGGTCTTCACTCGCCTCAAAGCCGTTGTTATTGGTGTCGGGTTCGCCAAGGAGATCGACACGATCGAAGCGGGTAGGATTGGCAGTTTGGAAGGCTGGGAAGGGATAGCCATCGCCACCGCTTGCCAAGAAATTTAGGGTAATGATGCGGAAGGTGCGATCGGGATTGCCGACGACTTCGCCATTTTGGACGACTACCTGTTGGGCACCACCTGGAGTTTGGGCTTCTACTGCGAGGGAAATTACCCGATCGCCAGCCGGACGAGTCGCATCGAAGCTAAATTTAATCCCGCCAAACTGGCCGAATTGTCCGGGTGTCGCACCTGGAGCGGTGCCAGCGACCGAATGTTCGATCGTCTGTAAGAGTTGCGCTGCTGTCAGTGTGACTAGGGTTAAGCCATTATTGAAGCGGAGCGAGTTGGTGATGTCTAGTTGCGAGATATCACCTTCGGATTTATTCGCCAGCGGATTGGCTGCTGGTGGTGATTTGATGGCATCAGCAGCATTGGTACCGCCTGTGGGGAAGGTGACGCTCCCGATATTATCGCGAATACCGCCACCATTTTTAATGGAGATCGTGACAGTCGGATCGAGAGCCTTGGCGATCGCTAAATTGGCATCAGCACTGAGATTACCAAAGTTGGTTTCTTGAGTGCGGACATCGGAGCGAGTACCATTGAGGAACACATCGGTATGTCCGAAGATCGCGCCATCTTGTGCGGCGACGACGGTTTTGAGCTTATCGACGATCGTTTGGATTTCAGGATCGACTGAGGATTGCGCGTTGAGAGCGGTTACGCCTGCGGCATTAGTTGCATAAGCACCGCTGACAGTTGCGTCATAGCTACTAGGAACGATATTGCCATTGTCATCAAAATCGATGACGAGCCGCCCGACATATTTATAATTACCATCGGTGTTAATTAACGCGATCGGTTTGCCATCGGCACCAGTTAAGAATGTGGGATACTGACCTTGATTGGTATCGCCGGGACGTAAGACATCATTGCTATCTAATAAGCGGGTATTTGAACCGCCAGCCATGATGATATCGACATTTTTCAACCGTTTGGCTAGTTCTGTCTCGATCGAAATTTGCTGCATGTGCGCCATCACGATGACTTTGTTCATGTCAGGATTGGCGGCGAGCAAGGCATCTACGTCGGTCTGAATTATCGCAGCTAGGGCATCGAGTTCGGCAGGAGTGGGCGTACCACCAAAGGTG
This sequence comes from Chamaesiphon minutus PCC 6605, assembly GCF_000317145.1. Taxonomy (GTDB): domain Bacteria; phylum Cyanobacteriota; class Cyanobacteriia; order Cyanobacteriales; family Chamaesiphonaceae; genus Chamaesiphon; species Chamaesiphon minutus. The sequence continues at coordinate 1,080,496 of NC_019697.1, forward strand.
GCGGGGCTGACGGTGACATTACCAGGGCTGGAAATATTCCGCAGTGTGGGGGTTGTCGCACCGACGATCCCAATTTTTTGACCGTTGACATTAATAAAAGTCGTGCCCGCAATCTTACCAGCAATTTTATTTGCTTCCTGACCATCAGCGGTGACTAACGGTGCGAGGTTGGCATCGGGCGCAAAGTTGAGGTTGCCGCTCAAGTATGGGAACGCCGCACCAGGATAAGCGGGGAAGGCGGGGGTAGTTCCAGTCGCGGGGATTGCCGCCCCTGGTTTCAATAAGTTAGCGACTAACGTGGTGCCCAAGTCAAACTCGTGGTTGCCAAACGCGATCGCTTGCACGCCTAATTCGTTTTGAATCAGAATGTCCGCCCGTCCCTGTCCGCCGAAAGCGAGTTCGCTGGCATTGAGGAACGCACCAGGGATGTAAGCATCTCCAGAGGAGAGGATTAGGGTATTGGGGAAGTCAGGTGCGGTACCTGCGTCGCTACCATCTTGATTTTTGAGCGCGTTGAGGACGGCGGAAAGGCGGGGCGCATCTTCTAATGCGGGAATCCCCGCTTCTTGATCGGCGAAATGTAACAGTTGGAGTTTAAACATACCTGTAGGAGTTGGTGTTGTTGAATTAGCGATCGAACCTGGAGAGCCAATTTCGATTTTGTCGTTGGCAAGGATGGCTCCATTAGTCCCAGCCACACTCAAAGTCGAAATAGTTGGTAGGGTGGTAGTTCCGCCGAGTCCCGCCTGATTGTCGAATGTCGCAAAGGGGGAAGCCGTTGGGCTAGCACCGAAAGTCACACCCGTGACTAAGCTGCCAGCGGCATTGTAGAGATTTACCGCGTCACCGCCAGTACTCAAGCCGATGCCCGCACCACTGTAGTTACCGATCGTGAATCCGCTAGGAACGGTGCTACCAAACCACGCATTCTGAAACGCAGTTTTGGCGGCAGCGAGGTCGGTAGCTTCGATAAATACTACCGATTGCCCAGGGGCGATACTGGTGACACCATTCAGGGCGACAGCCGACGCAAATGAGTTGGAGTTGTCATCGACTTTCCAGCCAGTGATATCTACAGCGGTCGTACCTTTATTTGTCACCTCAAACCAGTCGGCAGCATAGGTTGTATTCCCACTCGCCCACGGTGTCACCTCAGAGACGAACAGATTCGGATTGGGGGCTGGTGGCGGGTTGGGATTGGGGTTTGGGTTAGGATTCGGGTTTGGGTTCGGATTGGGAGTACCTGTCGGTGCATAAACCCAAAGCTGGGGTCGATCGCTATTACCGCCGCCATTTTCACTGACGATGTATAAATTGCCATTTTTGTCTACAGTCAGCCCTTCATGCCCCTGGTCGGCAACGGATAGAGGATTGCCAGCATCTGTGACGATCGTTAACGAACTCAAGATTTTACCTGTGCGATCGACTTCGACGACTTTGCCCGATACTTGACTCAGTAATAAGATGTTGCCAAAATCGGCTTTGCCATTGAGTGCTGAAAGGTTGGACAATGCAAACACATCCGCCAAGTCGGACAGTCCCGCCAGAGCTGGATCGAAGAGATTCGTCGAGTTAACCGTAGTTGGCGAACCGTTACTTGCAGTCCCCGCTGCAAAATCGATCGTAGTTTGAAATACGCCTTGGGGTGATTCTTCTTTAACGGCAATGTAGCCGCTCGTCTGCGGATCGTAACTAATCCCTTCTAGCCCGATATTGCCGATCGTCGTACCGAGTTTGACGGTTTGGGTATTCGCTCTGGTTAGAGTAGTGTCTTTGGCATAAGTAAACGAGACGGCTTGACGATCGCGTTCTTCGACCATCACGAATTTACCACCACCGATGTAGGTCAAACCTTCAGGGTCGTAAAATTCGGTACCTTGCGGACTAGCTCCAGCCGCTAAGGTCATCGAGTCGATTAATTTACCAGTTTTATCGACTTGGACGATCGTTCTACCACCATCGCCGACGATAAATAACGTATCGGTATCGACGTTGTAAGTCACTGCGGAGGCTTCTTGAGCCAGTAGGTTGCCCGCAGGTACCGTAGTGCGGGTGGGTTCGGGCAGGTCGTAGCGACCGACGCGGGTATATGTAGACAAATCGATTCCCGCCAAAGTGGGGGTCGATATATAAGAGCCAGGATTACCGATATCGCCACCAGTTACCGATACTTTAGAGCCTTGAGCATCGCCAACGACAGACAGTTTCCATTTAGTCGGGTCATTGGTACCGAGGTTTGCTAGTTCTGTCCAGGCACTAACATTTTGGGTGCGTGGCGAACCCGCGATCGTCTCATCGTTGTAGGTCAAGCGATCGACTAACGTACCAGTAGGATCGTAAATATTAATCTCATCAGCACGTCCCAACCCTTGGTTGGAGCCGCCCAGGATCTTGACAGTTGCAGGGATGCCCCAAGCAGTCCGAAAGACATTCGCATCGACGGCTTCAGTAACGCTCGCCGATTCACCAGCTTTCAAAATCCCCAAACCAGTTAATAAAAACGAACCAGAAGTGCGAGTATTGTCATCAAAACTCCAACCCGTCAGATCGATCGGGGTAGTGCCAGTATTGGTTAACTCAAAAAATTCAGTATTAGCAGCGGTGTATGAATACTCAGTAATCCGGATCGCCATAATTTAGATGAATAGATAAAGGTTAGAAACTGCGATCGGCTGTAACGATGAGAGCCGATCGACAACTTAGGAATTGTAATTCGATTGCGATCGCATTCATGCTCTAAATGGAGTGTCATAATTTACGAACGACGCAAATCTTTGCTAGATAAAATCAAGTTATCGTTACTAAATTTGCTATTTGAACATATCGAGTATTCCTGAAGCCATGCACCCAAGCTCTATTCTAGATTTCCCTACTGCCACATAATGTTGAATCGATAGTTCGATCGCGATCGTTAGCAGGAAGATAGTTCTCATACTGCTGTTCGATCGTCATTAAGTTGCCATAGACGATCGACTGTTATTTGGCTAATAATTTCTCACCGAAATCATACCACCACTGAGAGAATTTGATGTTAAGCTTGTTCGATCGATAGATTAAGAACTAATTAACAAATCTAGAGATCGTCAGAAGATTTGCCCGCTCTACTAGTTCATCTGTCTACTCATCATCCACCTCAAAAATCATAGCTCCAACACTCTTTAAGAATGTTGGAGCTATGATGTTAATTTGTCGGAATATTAGATAGAACCAGCGGTTGGTATGTCAGGAATTAACCAAACACAAACTGACTGGCATTACCAGGAGTCAAACTACTAGCTTGAATACCTGTCAGGAGTGCCAAAGTTTGACCGCCAAAGTTAATCGAGGTATCGGCACCAACCTGAGCTAATGTCAGGCTAGTCGCACTGATTCCCAGACTTTTAGCACCCTGAATTCCAATTACGTCAGTACCGATTTGGAAGTCCAAAATCGTATTCGCCGCACTAGGAAGTTCGGCATTAGCAATCCAGAATTGGTCGGCACCAGCACCACCAGAGAGGAGATTAGCACCACCAGTACCAGCAAAGAACCGATCGTTACCATCGCCACCTAAAGCGCGACCATTGGCACCGAGGTAGATGGTATCGTTACCAGCACCACCAGAAATGCGGTAATCTTTGACATCATACGCCTCGAAAATATCGTCGCCAGCACTGCCGAAGGCGCGATCGTTATTGGCTACATAAATGATGTCATTACCGCTGCCGAGATCGATCCGATTTTTGCCAGCGAATTCACCAGCGATCGGTACATCCACGCTGTCGTTACCCGCACCCGTGAATACCAAGTCGTTGATACCATCGAAACCTGGCGTCACGCTAGCTACCAAGTCATCCGCACCAGCAGTTCCTGGTACTAGAGTTTGGCGACTGTCGGTACCAAACAGAGTCCGGTACATCAGTTTGTAAATCTCGGTATTATCGAGCGTGCTAGGTAATTGGTCGGCATTCATCCCGTAGGCTTTGGAGACGATACTACCAGGGAAATCTGGGGTACCCACCCAATTGACAACAAAGTTACCCATCGGACCATCGATGCTATTCTTTGCAGCAAAAGGTTTCCAAGGGAACTCGGCACTGGCGGTACTACCATTAACACCATCAAAGAAGGCGCGGTTGGTATTGGTAGTGGTGGGGTTGACACCAAAGAATGGAACTGCGGTCTCGCTATCTTGAATAACGGGTGAAGTAGTGATGTTACCACTGGGTGTGCTAGGGCGATTGTAAGGAGCATACTGGAAGACTTGCAAACCACCTGCATCACTATCAGCCGCCGTCAGGATTAAGGTGTTGGGGTCTTGGGTATCGACATAATTTTTGGCAACACCAATGGCAGCATCAGCCCGCCGGACTGCTTCGATCGTGCCAACTGCGTTATTATTATTGGCGAAGTTGTCGGTGCCTTCTTCTTCTAAAGCAACGAAGAAACCATCGGGATCGCGTTTGAGGATCTTCAACGATGCCTCTAGCATTTCGGCAACAGTTGGAGCCGTGGCAACATATAGGGGTAGCGGATTGGCAGTATTTAAGCCCAATGCTTCTTCGGTGCGATCGTCAAATGTATTTCTTGCCGCAAATACACCTAAGATCTTCGATGGCGGGTTGGTGCTATTAACCACCTGATTCATTTGGTCTTCGGTGTACACCACTGTATAACCCAAAGATTTAGCCAAATCGATGAGGTTTTTGGTTGGACGACGTTCTGCCCGACTTTCAGTCGCATCGATCGCGGCTGTAACGTGAAATCCGGTCGTACCCTTGGGTAGCATATATAGCTCCCCACCACCAAAAATGACGTTAGTACCAGAACGAATCACCTGCTCGATGATTTCGGCGTACTTGTCCCGCGCCCGAATATCGTTACCATCGCGATTGGTAGTTTTAGCCGCAAAGGCAGCGGAACCAGGCTCGGCAAGTTGTCCTGACTGAATCAATGCGGTAGCTTTACCAGCCTCGATCGCTTCTTCGAGGATTGTCTTACCGACGTTACCCGAAGCTGGCACTATAGTAGAGTTATCTTCTTGCAAGCCAAAAGACTCATTAAACAGCTTGGTGCCAGTGGCGTGAGTCACCGCGCCAGCATTGGAAGTACCCGTCAACTGGTTTTCCATGTGTCCCAGATAGACACCTGCATTAGACATGTTGTCCCAATTCAAGCGGCCATCTGGCCCTTTATCTACGTTCCGCAACGCCATGTAATGGGAAGGACTGGTACCATCTGGGTGGATGAAGATGACGTTTCCAGTACTTTTAGTTGCGGCTGGAGCTTTGGTGGGTGAGGGATTGCGCGAGGTCAGTTCTTTCTCGAACAATGTCTCGTACATCAACTCATAGATCGCCGTATTATCTACGGTAGCAGGCAGCTTATCAGCGTTGAGACCGTGGGCTTTGGAAACGATCGAACCGCTAAAATCAGGCAAGCTCGCCCAAGCAACTGCGAAGGGGAATCTGTCCCCATTGGCATCGGGAGCCGCGATAAATGGAGCCGTACCCGCACCATTTTTACCATCTAAGGGGATCGGACGAGGGGTAGTTGTAGGGTTATTATTAATCGTGCCAACGTTGGCAGTGGGACTGGCAACATCAACTACCTGCAATCCACCCGCATCACTATCGGCAGCGGTGAGGAGTAGAGTATTGGGATAGCGATTGATAAAATCTAGCGATACACCAATAGCTTTATCGGCGCGGAGAGTACCTTCGATCGTGCCAGCAGCGTTATTGTTGTTCCCAAAGTTATCCGAACCCTCTTCTTCAACGATCGCGATCGATCCATTCTTGAAGTTGGGGTGTTTCTCCATCAACTTTTGGGTGACATCCAACATCTCACCAATTGTCGGAGCGGACTCCCTGTACAGTGACAGATTCGCTGCGGCTAAGGCTTCTTCTGGTCGATCGTTAAAAGTATGAATCGGTGCAAATACACCCAATACTTTAGTAGGTGTTACGGGAGTCTTTTTGGGATCGAGGAGATCGTTAAGTTGTTGTTCTGTATAGACTATCGTATAGCCATTCTTTTTTGCCAGATCGATTAAGTTTTCGGTGGGACGGACGAGCGAGCTTTTGCTCAGAGCATCATATTCAGCCGCCGTACCATGAAAACCTGCCTGACCGATGGGAATCAGGTTCAGTTCCCCACCGCCCATGATAAAGTTCACCCCAGAATTAATCACCTGCTTGGCGATTTCTGTTTGTTGAGAGCGGGGCACAACCTTGGTACCGTCTGGATTGGTAATGTCCTTAGTTTTGGCAACAAATGCGGCTGTACCAGGCTCAAAGATCGCCCCTGACTGAACCAATGCCGTCACTTTACCTGCATCGCGGGCTTCTTCGACGATCGTTTTGTTGGTGCCAGATAGAGATTTAATATTGCTATTATCTTTCTCAAATCCGAAGGATTCAGCAAAGACTTTTGCGCCTGTAGCGTGGGTCACAGCACCACCATTGGATGTACCGCCGACTTGGTCTTCCATGTGACCGAGATAGACGGCTGCTTTGTCGAGTTTGTCCCAGTTAAGTCGTCCATCTGGTCCAACTTCGAGGAACCTTGCCGCGCCGTAATGGGATGGGCTAGTACCATCGGGGTGAATGAAGATAACGTGATTTCCAGTTTGCATGACGCTTTAAATATAGGGGATTTTTGAAAAGCTATCGTGGAGACAGTTATATTCAATTCGCGAACAGTTTCAGGTGCGCGAATCTAACAACAGCAAGTTGTGTGGTAACGAGAATCATTATTTACAACTCATTGTTATGATTCCACACGTAGATTAAGAATCGTTAAAAAAATGGTTAATAGAATACAATAATTCGGTGATATCTTTGGCGCAGCCTCTCGCGTGGAGAATCGAGTTAAGTCGTCATGTAAAAACGATCGCATTTATTCATTCGCAGACTGATTTTTAACACCCGTTGGCTCGGAAATTAATCTGACTAAGATTGCCCGATTTCCACAGCAATAAGATCTCGATCGTCTTAAACTTAAATTCGAGTTTCGATCGCATATAATAGTAGCCATCCACCCATCCCGCGCTGATAATGGATAAAAATAAATTAACAGTAATGGCTTGTTCTGGTTCGATCCTCGCTGCTGCGCTATTGACAGATCCCAGTTATGCAATACCGCTGCAAAACTCTGGCGATAGCAATCGTCAGATTATTAATGGATCGTCGATCTCCGAGAATCGAGTCAATACTCTTCAATCGATCGAAGATGGGATTTCACCACTGAATTACGAACGCCGATTGCAACAAACAGCGATCGCTAAATTTGGGTGTGGCTGCACCAATTGTGTAACGACAATTCGCCAAGAACTAAAATCGGGCGAACTGGCAATCTAATTCAGCGTCACGCCTAGTTGCTGTGCGGCCATTCTACAGCCATTGCAATCACAACTGAAGTTTCGATAGGCAAGCTGCTTTTGTCGGGCAATTAAAGCTTGGTGAGCAGATTTGGGGTCGATCGTGGGTGCTGCCACAGGCTGGATTTTCCAGGGTTTGAGTGTCGTTTCCACTGGCTGCTGTTGAGGAGGATTAGCTTGGGCGAGATAAGTAGATCCGATCGCTCCAGCAAGAGACAGCAGTACTATGTTAAATGGTTTCATCTTAAATATCTTTAAGTGACTCGATGCCATTATAAAGCTACCCGATTGCTAAAATTTGTCAAGCTGCACAGTTTTTTATATCTGAATGTACATTCAGGTGTTAAGATATTAAAGTAACTCAAAGGAGATCCACCATGTCTACTGTCACTCAGATGAAATGTGCTTGTGAGTCTTGCTTGTGCATAGTTTCGCTCTCAGATGCGATCGTCAAAGACGGCAAACACTACTGCGGCGATGCTTGTGCTAACGGTCATCCAGCAGGACAAGGTTGCGGACACACAGGCTGTGGCTGCGACAAATAGATGTCAGATCGATCGACCGAACCAGTAAAGATCGAGGATGAGGAAGAGCTTTGTTGTGAAGATTCCCATCCAAGTCACTCTGCTGATGTGAATGCCATTCCCACCGAAATGCTCTCGGTGGAAAAGGCACAGCGTCTGTCAGAGTTTTTGGGCTTTTTAGCCGACCCTAATCGGTTGCGAATTCTCTCAATCCTAGCCGCAAAAGAAATGTGTGTTGGCGATTTAGCTGCTATTTTAGAGATGAACGAATCGGCAGTATCCCATCAGTTAAGAACGCTCAGGGCCATCCGATTAGTCAATTTTCGCAAACAAGGACGGCACGTATTTTACAGCTTGCAAGATCGCCAGATTCTCGACTTTTATCGATCGGCAATCGAGCATATCGATACAACAACCTAAAAGTAGATAACAGTTGCGCGCTTAAGTTCAGTTTCTCCTGTCGGAGATGCTACGCTAGCGGGATCGGAAGAACCTGGAGACTGGAAGTCTCGGCTCATGGTGCAAAGTCCGCCTTTGCGGACTAGGCTATTAGTCCGCGAAGGCGGACTTTGCAGTGCTAGACCCGATTTCAATCGGCGGCGAGACTCGCTCGAAGCAAATATCCTTAACCCGTTGGCGTGAACTCTCCCTTATGCGAAACTGGCGTTACTTAGCTCCTCTAGTCGATCGAGTCGATGCGAACAGAATATAACTTTCGGGGCGATTCGATCGAATCGTCCCCTAATTTTAACCTGCCGCTAGAAAGTAAAAGTAGTCCGCAAAGCACCAATAACAGCACTGCTGCTATTAGCATCCTGATTCGGTGCCGTCAGGTAAATAATCCCTGGCGTAATACTAATACTGTCATTAACCTTAATCTGGTAAAAGCCCTCAATATGCAAACCAGCCTTAGTATCGGTCGTATTCACACCCGTGAGCGGATCTACCCCCGAAGAAGCCACCCGTGGCTCCTGCCCCACTAACAGCCCAACTAAATTCCCCTGACCACCCACATCTGGTAACGCCGCAGTTATCGCCCAGTTCCAGATCTGTCTGTCGCCACCAGGAGCTTGATTTTGGGTATAACCAGCCCAACCACCCAATGCTAACTGAGGAGACACTTGGAACGTACCTTGTACGCCAATATTGTTGCTAATGCCACCCAAATTTGCATTCAGACTGCCCGTACCCGGATCGGAATTAAAAGTCCGCGTGTAAGTTACACCAACTTTAGAATTTTCGCCCGTCTTGAAACTGACTTGCGCCAACGCACCATAGCCACCGCCGAATAATCCATTACCGGGTGCGGGATCGTTACCAGTCCTAGCTAAATAGCCCAGACTCAGTTCGACAGTGTCGCTTAACTTGTGGCGGATGCCGACGCCAGTACCTTGAACGGTATAGTAAATTGAGGGACGATTGCCAAATAGTGAAATCGAGCCACTGGCACCATCGCCATCGAAATAAGGATTGATAGTATCGGTAAAGTCATCAGCAGCACCAGCATTTGCCGCCACGACTAACTGTGTTTGCTCGGAGAGCGGAAATTCATACTTGAGCGCATCGATGCCGATGCTGCTGTTGGTGGTGCCATCCGTCCAGGATAAGCTCCCTTCTGGAGTAGCAACAGCAGTAGTATTCGGACTGGGATTTTGGTTAGATAAGCCAAATCCAACTGCTTGGAGCCGAGTAGTGAGCGTACCGCTACCGATTTCGGTTTTGAGTTCGAGCCGCGTCCGATGTCCGAAGGCGGCATTGCGGGAGTAGTCCCCAGCAAAAGTCCCCGCCGCGCTAAAAATCACTTGCCCTGACAATTTGGTGTTAATTGAAAACTGTTGCTTGTCGAGCTGTTCGACTTTTTTGGTTGTTTCCGCTGCCTTCCCATCAACTTCGGTCAATTTCTCTCGCAATTCTTGATTCGATTTGCGTAACGCTTCGACCTCTTCGCGGGTGACGCTCGGTTCGGATGGCGCGGGTGGGGGCGTTACTGGTGTGGGTGGGGGAGGTGTTTGGGTCACATCAGTGGGTGATGTGGTCGGTGTGGTAGAAGTGGTTACTGGTTTGACTTGAGTACGGACTCTAACTTTTTTGCGCTTAATCCGTTTCTTTTTCCTGGCAGCAATTAGTTGGTTCGGATTAATTTGCGTGACGCTGGACGCTGGCGAATTAGGCTTAGTGGCAATTGAATCTATGGCTTGGGATGCAGTGGCCATTAATAAAGTAGCACATACCGAACTTGCAGTAATTGAGAGCCAGTTTAGATAACGCGGGAAAGTATTCATTTTGATGATTGTTAATTGTAAAAATGGGCGGTGCTGGTTTGAAGTCCGATCTATTTTCTTGCACGATCGCAAAACCGATCGTTATCTCAAACCTAAATTTTCAAAACTTTTCATAACTCAATACTGATATGAATAGCTACTTATGGCGATCGAATTCGAGCTACGCTGCTGCGCTTATTTTACAGGGAAAGGTGTATATTTACCACCCAAGCCTTCGACGATAGTTTTAGTATTTGAAACTAACATTTTTTGATAAGTCTCTCCCAAACTGCCTGCTTCACCCAATCCATCAACATAAAGTTCCTGCTTTGCCACTTTCACATTCGCTTCTTTAGCAATCGCGGTAAGTAGTTTAGGATTGAGTGTTAGTTCGGCAAAAATCGTCGGAACTTGTACTTTCTTAATTTTGCCAACCATTTCTTTCGCTCTCGCGGCGTTGGGCTTTTCTTCCGTGCTCAATCCTTCTAAAGCATCAACCGGAATTCCATAAGCTGTGGAGTAATATCCAAGTGCATCGTGAGTTGTAAACAACACTTTTTTAGCAGCCGGAATCGTATTTATTTGCGATTTAATCCAAGTATCGAGTTGTCCGATTTCTGAAGTTAATTTTTGAGTATTTTGCTTGTAAGTTGCTGCTTGGGCTGGCACTAATTTTTCTAAATTAGCAGCAATTGTTTCGGCCATTTTGCTCCCATGCTGGGCATTATGCCAAACGTGTGGATCTGCCGTGCTTTTACCATGTTCTTCAAACTGCTGGGGTTTCGGTACCGCTACTTCGTGTACGGCAATTTTTGGGGCTGGATTGGATGTCGCTTTAATCGCTTTAATTAGCTCTGGCTCAAAGTCATAGCCGCCATACAACACTAGTTGAGCCTTTTCGATCGATTGTCTGGCTTCGGGAGTAAGTTTGTAAACGTGGGGGTCGCTACCCGCAGCAAGCAAGCATACTACATTTACGGTGCTAGCCGCAATTTGTTTGGTTAAATCGCACAAGACAGTATTTGTGACTACTACCTTCGGGCTGCTGTCTGTATTTGCGGCTGTGGTTGTGGTTGGAGTTTCGCTAGCTGTGGGGCTAGCCGCGTCTGTAGGTTGTTTATTTGGGCTGGTGCATCCAGTTATTAGCCCGATTGCGAGGATTGATGATACCAGCCAGTTATGACGTAGTGGTTGTTTTGAGTTTGAGCGACGAGGGTTAATGTTCGCGATCGTCATATTAAATTGGTAGATTATTGGTGGGTTCGTGGTGCGTGTCGCAGCATCTTGCGTGACAGGTTTCTAATATAATGATAATCATTATCGTTACAAGCACAGCCATCTTATCGGGTTCGGTAGCAGACTGTCAATTGGGGTAGAGGGTAGAGGGTAGAGGGTAGTTCTTGCGACTCAATTAGCAGACTTCATATACAGCAAGGCTTTCCCAATCGAAAATGGGATGAGACTATCGATCTTGGAGTTGTCGCCATCTTTCGGTGCGGCTAGCGCGTTGTGCGGGGGTAATTGTCGCGTAGCAGCGGGGACAACAGATCCCTGGTTCGTAATGCGGCGATGCGAGATCTGAGGGTGAGATCGGGTTGCCACAACCCCAGCAGAGTTGATGAGTACCTGGTTCGAGTCCGTGGGTAACGGCGACGCGATCGTCAAACACAAAGCATTCGCCCTCCCATTGGCTCTCGGCGGCGGGAATTTCTTCGAGATACTTAAGGATACCGCCTTGCAGGTGATAGACGTTCTCAAAGCCTTGAGAGAGCAAGTAGGAGGTAGCTTTTTCACAGCGGATACCGCCAGTGCAAAACATGGCGATTTGTTTGTGTTGGTGTGGATCGAGGTGGGTGGCGACGTATTCGGGAAATTCGGTAAATGAGTCGGTGTGCGGATCGATCGCGCCTGCAAAGGTGCCGATTTCGACTTCGTATTGGTTGCGGGTATCGATGACAACTACGTCTGGGTTGGCGATTAATTCGTTCCAGTCTTGGGGTTTGACGTAGGTACCGACGAGATTGGTAGGATCGACGGTGGGGACGCCAAAGGTGACAATTTCTTGTTTGAGCCGGACTTTAAGCCTGTCGAAGGGGGATTTAGTCGCGATCGATTCTTTATGTTCTAAGTCGGCAAAATGGGAATCGGCTTTGAGATAAGTAAGAATAGCATCGATACTCGCTCTGCTACCACAAATCGTGCCATTAATACCTTCAGCCGCTAACAAAATCGTACCTTTAATCTGATGTTGCTGACACAGATTTAATAAGGGTTGACGACGCTCGCGATAGTTCTCTAGCGATACAAATTTATAAAAGGTGGCAATAACTTGAGTCATAGCTGTGGCTTATCGATGGCATTATTTAATCAAAACTGCATCGTTTCTGGGAATCGGTCTGGCTGTCAAAGCTCTGTCCTGACAGGAATTGAAATTTGGTTACATAACAATACAAATTGCTGAATTAGAGTTACTAATCGATCGTTAGGTCTAATTGTCTCACAGCATACAGTTTCGATCGATAATATCAACGATTATATGTAACCAGAAGTTTAATAGCAATTTCTGCTACCCAGCCCATGAATATCGTCGTGGATGGTCGTTATCAAATTATCAAACGGCTCGGTAAAGGTGGATTTGCACACACCTATTTAGCAAAGAATCTGACTGTACCGGGCGAACCGAAGTGTGTAGTCAAGCAACTGCGTCCCAAAGTCGAGCATCCTCGGCTGTTGCAGTTATTTAAATTGGAGGCGGCAATTCTGGCGCGCTTCAAGCACTCTCAGATCCCCACGCAGGTAGAGTGCTTCGAGCATCAGGGTGATTTTTTCCTGGTTCAGGATTTTGTCGCTGGCGACGATCTGAGTAAAGAATTTAAGATCGGGCATCAGTGGAGCGAAGCCAAGGTAGTTAAGTTTCTGCGCGAGATGCTGACGGTATTGGGCTACGTGCATGAGAAGCAAGTCATTCACGGCGATATTAAGCCTGCGAATATTATCCGCCGTTGGGACAACGGACAGTTGTGTTCGATCGATTTTGGTGCAGCACGCGACTTGAGCGCAGAGTCAGTCGAACCGAATACAGTGGTAGGAACTCCTGGTTACAGTGCGCCCGAACAAGCTGAGGGTGTTGCTGTTTATAGCAGCGATATTTACGCGCTGGGAATGACGGCAATTCAGTTTCTGACGGGACAGTATCCCCTCCACTTACCCAAGAACGAATGGCAGGAAGTTATCTGGCGAGATCTGACCCAGATTAGCGATCGATTGGCAGCAATTTTGGAGCAAATGACACGGGTTGATTGTGTCGAGAGATATGAGTGCGCCAACGACGTTTTGCTCGATCTAGAGACATTCCCGCTCGACTTTGGCGACGAAAACTGCTGCTCGAATCCTGCGGATAGCCGATTGACTAGTAAACTTATGGTGGTAACCATGCTGCTCGGCTTGGGTTTGGGCAGTACCGCAGCGATCGTCAATCAGGTCGAATCCTACAAAACCACGGTCGAGGTATCGCTCGACGACGATCGTCGATAATTGATAGTTGATAGTTGATAACTATGGTAGTGCCGATCTGAGTATTATGGTTGATTAGCACAACCAAAACATTTCCCCGCGCCCCGCTCACCGCTTGTAAGGGTGTGGCATAATTTACTCATGCGACCGATCCGATCTGCGGTAAGATCGTCCGATGTCACGATCGAGCGACGATCTATCAATATGCCTACTCCATTACGTACCTTTCAAGTCGATGCTTTGCAGGTAGAGGTTTATCGCGATGAGGCAGATCTTGTCAGTCATTTAGTCCAATACACTCAATCTTATCTGAGCGCAACCATCGATCGACAGGGGAGCGCAGCCGCGATTTTGGCCTCTGGAGCTTCGCAAATTAGGTTGCTCAAGGATTTAACCACATTTGGCGAAATTGACTGGGGACGGCTAACTTTGTTTCATTTGGATGAGTATTTGGGGATTGGCGGAACGCATCCAGCGAGCTTTCAGTTATTTATGCGGGAAATGGTAGCGCAAAAAGTAGCTCTGCGTCAGTTTCATTATCTCGCTGGCGATACCTTAGAACCGATCGCCGAATGCGATCGCTACGATCGGTTATTATCAGCACAACCGATCGATTTATGCTTTCTGGGAATTGGCGAAACCGGACATATTGCCTTTAACGATCCGGAAGTGGCCGATTTTAACGATCGCTATCCCGTCAAGTTGGTAAAATTAGCCGATAAGTCTCGCCAACAGCAGGTAAATACCGGATTTTTCGATCGAATTGAAGCCGTCCCTCAATACGCACTGACGCTGACTTTACCCACAATTTGCAAGGCGCGACAAATTTGCTGTTTGGCAATGGGAACTAGAAAAGCAAATATTGTCAAAACCATGCTGACGGGTGAAATTGCACCAACCTGTCCTGCTACGCTCTTGCGGAAGTATCCCACTGCAACTTTATACTTGGATGAAGCTGCTGCTAGTGCGATTGTCTAAGTTACTCACTTGCCATGGAATGTCCCATATCGAATTCTTGCTAGCTAACGTCAACACCCCACTGTGTCAGTGTTTCTTGACTTTTCCGTGGGGCAGAAATCGGTAGGACGCGCCCTAGATTTCGCCCGCAATAATCCGCGTCCCAGTGGGTACTAGCGGTGCATTTTGGCGATCGACTGTGACAAACAAACCAGTTGCTTTTGTGCCAGGAGGTGGCACTTGCGGTGGATTAATCGACTCAGACGCATTTCCTTGTCCATCGGTGCGAAATTCACCACAATAAATGACCTGCTGATTGTTTAGGCTCAACCACAATCGATATACTTGGTCTGCTGGCAGGGGTGGCAGGTTTTTAACTGACACCACCACGTCCTGCCATTTTCCTGGCGTAAATAGGACTGTGCCACCAGTGGCTCGATTCGTTCGATCTGTCAGAGCGATTAATTTACTATTGGGACGTTGTAGCAAATTAGCCACTCTTTCAGGCGTTTGTTGTCGAGCAAAATTGAGATCTTGTCGGAGTCGGAGATTGTCGAGCGATAATGCTACTGCTGCGATGAGGGCAAAAATGGCGACGACCTTACTCCAGTTCGTTTTTTTTGGTGGTGTTGCTACCACTTGACGATTCTCTTTCAGAGAGGCTTCGCCAACGATCTCCGAGGCTTGCAGAACTTGAGCACGCAGATGTGCTGGTGGCTGTAGTTGAGGTACATCTAGGGCAAGACCGCCCAAGACCATCTGAAGTTCTCGCACTTCTTGGCGCAGAGCTGGATTTTCTAACATCATGCGCTCGAAAAATTCTACTTCAGGTGGTGCTAATTCGTCTAGCACATACCCAGCAGCTAGCTGTTTTGTTTCGTCAGAAAGGGCGGAGTTTGTCATGGTTAATCTATATCTAATCTGTCCACACCAGTCAACTGTCCCTTGAGTTGAACCAGAGCCTGCCGGAGACGACTTTTGACAACCCCAGGCGTGAGATCCAAAGACTCAGCGATTTGATTGTGACTCAAACCTTGATAATAATTCAGATTGAGGATTTGACGCTGGAGTTCTGGTAATGCTTGCATCGCTTGATGGATACTAGTTTGAATTTCCGAAGTTGTCGCTTGTTCTAATGGCGAGGGATCTGTAGATTCTTCAGTGATGGTTTTCTGCCACCGAGACAAAAAACTATTAGCAGTAGTCCGCTTCCGAATTTTGTCGATCGCTCTCGATCTAGTCAGGAGTCCTAAAAAACTACTTACAGATCCGCGATCTGGGTTAAAGCTATTATTTTGCCAAAATGTTAAAAAAATATCTTGGGTGAGGTCTTCTGCTTCCTGAGCATTTTGCAAGATTTGGTGAGCGATGCTATAAACCAAACCAGCATATCGATCGTACAGAACGGTTAGAGCTTGATGCTGACCGAGCCGCAAATTATGAACTAGTTGAGCATCAGGTGAGTTTTTCATAGATTCATCGGTGTAGAAGATAATTTACCACCCAATGAATTACTACACTTAGCTAAACATATTTTACAGCACTTTCACAGCCGATCGATAACCATTAACTTACTATTACTACTTTTTATTTAAACTCTGTCTGGAAGATTTTACTTCTCCTCTCAATCCTACTTTATTTAGTTGCGAAATGCTGTATATCAGCTTCAAATTCAACATTTGTATGCCGCCCAAAGCATTGGATTGCATGTCCTGCAAAGATCTCAGCACTTTGTTAAAGATTTTTCATAAAAAGTTCAATTATTTCGATCCAATCGCATCACGAGCACGTACTAATAACAGCAGCAAGAATGGGAGATGAAAATCAGCCAGACTTGATAACTATTCACCCACTCGATCTCTAGCTAATTTATTTAATATAGAGCGAGTTAAATTAATAAATCTAGGAACATCATCATGAAATTTTCTACGCTTATCAATCTCGTTAAAATTCAATCACCTGCTCAAGTGTTGCTATCGATATTAGCAGTTAGTCTTTGTTTCGGTGCAAGCGATCGTGCCTCTGCCTCTCCCACCTGTGCTAACGTAAATGTCAATATTCAAAATGGAACTCCAGATACGGTAAAGGTAACGAATTTTGAGTACTTCGACACTACTCAGAACGCATTTGTACCCAAAAATCTCTTGGGTCCGAGTGGAACACAGCAACTGACTTCGGGCACAGTTCATCGGGCGACGCGAAATTTTGCTCAAGTTGGTGGTCGTACTCAATTCCGAGTTACATACCAACATAAACAAGGCATTAACAATTTTGCTGCTCCTGTTCGTGTGACTACCGATCGTTTTGTTTGTATAGATGGAAGTACGCAGCCAGTTTTACTCGATAAATAGATTGTATTGCTCAATATCCAACTACATTATGCTGTGTGGATCTATTGCTTATTGCGATCGATCCATGCAGCCAGGAATCTCGATTTCCGAATTGGAAGGCTGTGCCTGTCTTGTCGCGCTGCTTGGTGCAACACATGCGGAGGAAACCTCCGCGTGGTTGCATCCGCTTTTTACGGCGGGAAACCCGCCGTTGGCGTTGGCGTAGCCTGCCGTAGGCACAGCCTCTGCGTCAGCAGATACGCGCGCCGCTACGGCAGGCTTTTGCCAACGCCAACGAGCAAACTCATTTCGCAGTTACTTACCAACGTCGAGGTAGTAATGGTTATGGTCTACCTATAATTCAAGAGACACCAAAGTTTACTTGTGTTGGCGGTATGCTCAAAGAAGTTGTACTTACCAAACTACAGAGCTAATTGGACAAATACTTTACTTTTTCGATCTATGATGCAGAAGGTGTAACAATAGTTTGCTTCTGCATCTTTTGACGATCGCCACAGAGGTAAGAGTTAGTGACAAGGCGATCGTTTAACAAATCGAGTGTCGCGAATAATTCTTGATGTGCCTTATCGTCCGCAGATTTGGTCTCAGGCTTAATTTAGCGGATGCGCGCACGCCTTTGTTCCCCGATGGTTTAGCGACCCAAATCGCGCTGAGGTTTGTCTTGTCTTGACGCACACAACCGGGAGGGAACCTCCCGGTCGATGCGTCGCTGTCTCGCTTCCATGGTCGGGAGACAAAGGCGGGAGCGAGCCGCTCCTCAGCGTGCGTTTGGGGCAAGACAGCGCACCAAGCCATTGCTGGTATCTACAATTATGAACTTTCTTTGTTACCCGATCTGGCGATCGCTTGATACTTTCGCAGGAGGTCTAGTGAATAGTGGATAGTGGATAGCAATTTGTGACAGGCTAGAGATATTTAAGCTATTGTCATAGTAATACTTCTCGACGATCGAAAATCTGCTTGTCGAGAGTGACTGCGAACACTAGTTGGGTAGAGGTAAGATCGATGAAAGCGAGCATTTCAGTCGTGGCTAGTACTGTTTTATTGGCGAGCAATTCAGTAGCGATCGCCGCAGAGTCAAATAGTAATAATAATATTACAGTCAGTCAAAGTACGGTTGTCGTCACTACAGATGCAGATGGCGGACAAGTTCAATCTACAACTGTTAGTATCGATCGTGCCGATTTAACCGAGCCACATATTTTGCGGGTAAGAGGAACTGCAAATAATTTGCCGATCCGCCTGCAACGTGTCGAAGTCAAGATGAATGGTAAATTGCTCAGATCGATCGTCAATAATTCCCTAGAACTAAATTTAGCTCCGTTGCTGAAAACCGGACGCTACGAAGTTGAAATATCTAGCAATTCGCCGCAAATCGAAGATACTATTTCAGTCAATTTTACTGGTAAAAATACCAACGTCACCCAGCAATTTTCTGGCACTGGCACCCTCAAACAAACATTAGTTATTAACATTCGATAGCCTTAACGAAGGCAGAAGACAGAATGTCAGGCTCTCTCCGCTAAATAGTGTAAAATGGATCTGTCGCTACATTTTACACTCCTAAAAGCTGGTGATTTAACCCATTCAAAATACGATGGATGATGCGGTATCGATCGATTTTAAAGTCCATAAATTCAGTTGCTAACCACGATTTATATTTAAAAGCAAGCTGCTTGATAAAGGTTAGTTCCTCTATTTGTAACTCAACTAAAGATCGATAACGCCAGCCGCGCTCGTAAGTAGCAAGCTTTTGAGTATCAGTCAAGCAGTAAACATCTTTAATTTGCCAACCCAGAAATTCTAATAACGGTAGTTTTGGTAGAAAGCTCATTATTATAGTCAGAATTGTAGAAAGTCGCAACCATCTTTCTTCGTAAGGAGTGGTTGAAAGTGGGTATGCGATCGATAGGCGCAAAATCGACTTTCGTCGCAACCATTCTTCTTTGTGAGGAGTGGTTGCAAGTGTCCGATCGAACAAATCAGTATAATCTTCTCAATCAGGAATAGTTGAAAGGAGTCTCATCGCCCGCTTAAACGCAGTGATAGCAGCATGTAATTCGATCGAAGCGAGGTGTAATAATACTAATTACCAGTTATCGACCGTCCGCACTATCCTAACTAAAATCAAGTCAATAATTGGGACTTTGACACCAATCTGTTAATAATGACAATAATTAGTTAAATGGACACTAATCTGTTAACAGTGACAAATAATTAGTTAATGTACATCTACAAATATCGATGAAATGTACAGGTCGAATAACTACTAAGCGGGCGATGAGACTCGAACTCACGACGTTCACCATGGGAAGGTGACATTCTACCACTGAATTACACCCGCAATTAGTACTAACTTTAGCACGAAACCCGATCGAATGGCTACAGATGCGTTGGACATCTTGAGAGAGAATTTATTACACTTGAGATAGTGCGCTTTGTAGGTGTAACTGCTGAGTACGAGCATCGTAGTTCTAACCAGAGATCGGAATTAGCTAAAGTTGTTATGAATAAATTACATCGCAACTCGGTGGCGCAGCCGTCGAGCATCAGCATTGTGGCTCATCGAGGCAAAACAGCGACGATTAAATCTGAGAATACAATTGAAGCTTTTAAAAAAGCGATCGAGATCGGCATTCCGCAGATCGAATTCGATCTGCGGATGTCTCAAGATGGCTATATTGTTAGTTATCACGATCGCACGATCGTTCGCGATACTCCAACTCAAGATGAGATCGAGATTGCGGATCTCAAATATCACGAACTCCAATCGATCGCCAAAAGTCAAGGGTTTGAGGTGCCATTATTTGAAGATATTCTCAAGCTTTGTCGCGATCGCGTCGCCCTAGATATCGAAATTAAAGAAGAAGGTTATGAAGATCGAATTGTTGAGTTAGCTACTCAGTATTTAGACTATTCTAATTTCGTTATCAAATCTTTTAATGATGATTCTGTGAGGAAAATTAAAGATTTAGATCCACAGGTTGTGGTAGGACTATTATTAGGAAAAGTGCGTGGTAAGTTTCCACTGCTAAGTATTTTAGCTCAATTTTTTCCTGAGTATCGCATCTTTAAAACTGGTGCAGATTTTGTCGCTCCACATTTTCGACTCCTCAAGTTTGGATTTTTGTGGCGGATGAAATTACTCAATCGCTCGGTTTATGTGTGGACGGTAAATGAGGAGCGGCGATTATCTAAACTGCTGCGAACTAAGGATATCGCAGCAATTATTACAGATAAACCAGAATTAGCAATGAAAATCCTCGATTCGCTCCACCAGCAGCGGCTGGGCGATGGTGTCGCTCCACTAATGAGCCGCGATTACATCCAGTAGGCTACGCCAACGATCGATTCTTGACGAAGGCAGAAGGCCGTTGTTGTAAAGGGGATTTATGCCCAGCTACAACAATATATCGCGGATGAGGGCAAGGTTTTAAACCCGTTTTTTTGATAATTAGGTGTTACCGATTTTGGATTTGGCAAAAACCTAAAGCTAAAAGCCTAACGCCTAACGCCTACAAAATTCGACTCATGCGATCGAAATATCTCCAGGCTGAGGCATAATCTTTTTTAATTAATTCCCAGAAGTAATCATCATCGAATGCCAGATACCGCAATTCGAGTTTGGGTTTTTTGATGCGGGGTGGAAATAGTGGGTTTTGACGCTTGAGAGCGTATTTACTGCCGATTTTTGATTCGAGTCCGGCAGTAAATGAGGGTGGTAGTAGGTTAAGTTGGGTAAATTGAACCACAATTTAAGGTTGAGAATAGGGAGCAATATTTGGCTGTTACTAACGATCGATCTGGATGGGTTCGATTTCTTCGGCTAGCTCGAAGCCAAAGATTTGAGCGTAGAAATAAAACTCGCCAGTGAGGGCGCGTTTGATATTTTCGGCTTGACGGAAGCCATGTTGTTCGGTGGGAAATGTGACATAAGCGACGGGGATCTGCTTGGCTTTGAGTACGGCTACCATCATTTCTGCTTGATTTGGCGGAACGACTTTGTCCTCCAATCCCTGAAAGAAGGCGATCGGACAGGACAATCGATCGGTAAAATAGAGTGGCGATCTGGCTTGATAAAGATCGGCTTGAGCCGGATAGGGAGCCACTAATCGATCGAGATAGCGAGATTCAAATTTGTGCGTATCTTTGGCGAGTGAGGCTAAATCGCTGACGCCATAATAACTCGCACCTGCTTTGAAGGTATCGCCAAAGGTCAGTGCGGCTAGAGTAGTATAACCGCCCGCGCTCCCTCCCGAAATTGCCAAGCGGTTGGCGTCGGCCAAACCTTGTCGCACTAGGTAGAGTGCGGCATTGGTACAATCATCGACATCGACGATGCCCCACTTGCCATCGAGACGGTGTTGATAGGCTTTACCATAGCCAGTACTCCCACCATAATTGACATCTACTACTGCAAAACCGCGACTCGTCCAATATTGGGTTTTGAGGCTAAGTTGATTGGAAGTGGCTGCGGTAGGCCCGCCGTGACTTTTGACGAGTAAGGGGGGTTTCTCGCCCAGTAATGGTTGATAATCGGGATTGGTCGGTGGATAATAAAATGCAAACGCAGTATTCCCATCGGTAGTGGGAAATTCGATCGACTCCGGGATCGAGAAATAGCGAGGATCGATTTTTAAGCGATTGGAACGTTGGAGAATTTCGCGCGATTCTGTCAGCAGATCGATGGTAATAATTTCATTGGCATGAGTTGCTGAAGCCGCACAGCAAACTACTAAATTACCAGCCGCACGCACGTTGGAAATATCTGTATACGGGACATTCAGCCGCGTTAGATGTCCGCTGAGGGTATTGATCAGTGCGAGGTGCCAGACGCCGCGTTGAGTGTAAGTGCAAACGATCCGATTGCCCACTAATGCGTAAGTTGACATCCCAAATACCCATTGGGGGAGACCAAATTCGGCCTCTAATTCATGCACGGGCTTAACTGTGCTACCTTGCCAACAGTAGAGATTGCCCCAACCCGTGCGATCGCTGACAAAATATAATGTATCATCTCCAGCCCACTGGGGTTGAAAGATGGCTTGATTCGCACCACCAGCAATCAATGATGGTGCGGCAAGATAACCATTAACGATATTGGCAACTTGTAAATTAGTGCCATCCCAAGGCAAATTGGGATGATTCCAACTCAACCAAGCCAACCTACTCCCATCTGGACTCAATCGCGGCGCAGCATAAAAGTCACAGCCACCTGCCATAACTTGAATGTCATCTGGTTTGGCGATATCGATACTGACGATCGTATTTAATGGCTCGAAGTCTGCCGAATCATGTTCTTCCTGCACGCAAATCAATCGGTGACGCAGCGTATCGACACTCAGATCTGCATAGCGTTTCTTTTTGTCATGGGTGAGTTGCCGAACTTGTTGTGGCTGCTCCGATCGTAAATCCTGGACGTACAGACAGTTATCGCTGATATTACTAAAATAAACGCAACCATCGACGACGGTATAAGCGGCACCACCGTATTCGTGAACGCGGTTGCGGACGTTATATTCTGGCGGCGTCACGTCCGTATTTTTACCGTCTGAGGTGCGCCTAACAATGACACTGCGTCCGGCTTCTTGGGGACGAGATTCTAACCAATAAATATCTGCTCCATCGATGACGATCGAACCAAGTCCGATACTATCTGCGACGATCGCATCAGCCGTAATCGGCGACTTCCAGGAACCAAAGGGAGCAAGTTGCATAGTGGCGATCGATTTAGAGTGGTGTAGTAGCGACCGTCAGTAACAATTGAGCTTGCACGACTAGGCGCATAGTACTGACCCAAAACTCGCCTAACAGAATTCTAACCGATCGTGTCTAATCCGCAGCCTCGATATTTACCAGAAACTTACAATTGGGAGCGGGAGCTGCGGCTCGTCAGCAACTAAGCTTCCGCCACGGTAATATCTAAAGATGCTCGGACTCGATCGAGTGGCAGGTCCCACATCGATAGCCAATCGACACCAAATAGCGGCTGTGCGGCTTTACCCATCATCCAGCCAGTTGTCAGTGCCGTCAAATATCCATCGGCGGCTTCGAGTTTTGCAGATGCGTTCCGCGCGGGTTTCCTGCCGAAAAAAGCGAATCAAGACAAGACAAGACAGGATTTTAGATTTGCTATTTCTATATACGTTCTGGTTGGATAAATGGATCTCAACACATTCATTCGGCTCTCCTGTATTTATGGTGATTCGCCGCTTTAATTTCCGAAATTGTAGCCAACTCCAGCAAGGATACCGACATCGGCATTCCGATTGTCTGGAAAACCTGCATTGAGTCGGACTGTACCTGTAAAATTCGGGGAGACGGGAATATCAATACCACCAGAAATTGCGGGACTAATAGACAAGCCGCGATCGTAGCGCAGCATTGCGCCGCCACCGATAAACGGCGAGAGAATGGTTTGCCCAGCATCATTACGAATTGGAAAATCGGCACTGACAATAATCATTGAAGTTGCGGCTCCGCCACCAAAGAGGATGGTTGCATCGTGTAAAGAGAAGTTATCTGAAAATCGCACCTTCGTCAGAATGGCTACGCCACCCGTACCGAGTGCAGTCGTATTACCTCCCAATCCAATCGCACTCCCGATCCCGATATAGCCATTATTTTGATAACCGATATTTTCTGGTGGCGGAGCCGACTCAGCCGCGACTGGCGATATATTTACCGCCACAAGACTGGTTAAACCGCCGAGCGTAAGTTGTAAGCACCTGGTGAAAAATTGGGACATCTGGGATTGAAGTTAGAGACTATCGAATCTAAGTTACTAATTATCACCAGCCACGACTTCTGTGTCGTTGGCTCTCCCATAACTAGCAACTTGAGTTACTTATAGATACGTCCGAATATTGCTGGTGGATCTCTTCTACGTCACTAGAGATTTAATTAGGTGCTATAAAGATCCATTCGCTCGCTCTGAGAGGGTGTCTGAAAAGTCTTATTGGCTCCGATCGTCGGTTGCTAATCCCCCTAAATCCCCCTTAAAAAGGGGGACTAAGACTCTTGCTCCCCCTTTTTAAGGGGGTTGGGGGGATTTAGATCTATGCTTTTCAGACACCCTCTGAGCGTATCAAGCAACAAGCTTTCATCGCATCGCCTAATTCTACTATCTAAAAATATCGATTAACTGCTGCGAATCTCTCACTACTAATGTTGGCGACAAACATTCGTGCAATAGAGTTTCGTAGAAAAAACAAGCATAGCCATCAAACCGATTGGCGATCGTACTATTAACTTGCGATCGAATTAGATCTGTAGCGATTGGTTTAGTTCTCAAGCCTGTCAAAATTCCAATTAAGGTTGGGATTTTAGTTTTAATAGCTCGCACTTCTGACTTGACAATTTCGCTATTAAATGTATCTAATCGATCGCGATAAACTTGCAGTACCAGTTCGTCGATTAAGCCTAAATCGCACCACTGCTGCCAATCTACCAAATAACGACTTTTAGAAAAGCTCAACGGATTGGGCGAAATCGAGACGATACAGTTGGATCGAATCGAGCGAATCGAGCGGACGATTTGTTGTAATAATGTTGTGAGTTGTTTGGCTCGCCACCGATCCCAATTAGCGAACGGATGTCGATCGAATAATTGGCGCGTAAATCTTTGGCGTAGCTTCTCCCCTGGAGCATCGTAACCTAACTCGATCGGGAAGGAAAAATGGTCGTCTAATTGAATACCACTAACGGGATATCGATCGACCAAATCGCCAATTAAATCTACCATAAATTGACGGACTCGATCGTGACAGGGATTGAGCCAGACATTAGGATCTTGTCTGCCACTGGCACCTTGAATGCGTTGACTATTGCCGCGCGCATCGAGCAGGAGTAAATCTGGATATTGACGCGCCAATGGCGATCCTGGCGGTACCATCAACCCATACTCAAACCACGGAATTACGCGAATGTTTAATGGTTGCGCCAACTCGATAATTTCGGCTAATAAATCTCTACCCACGAAGGGACTATTGGGTAACACCGCCGCACCAGTTAATTGTTTGGCTACCTCGCTGGGATATAAAGTATATCCCCGTTGCCACACCGCTGGATAAATCGTATTAAATCCCAACTCTGCCAGCCGCAACAGTCCCGCCGCCAGATTGCTGCGAGAATTCATCACTCGACTATCGACATTAGTCAGCCAAACAGCTTTTTTCAAGGAGAGTGGGGGACGGGGGGACGGGGGGAAGAGGAGATGTAGAGAATCAGATCTCTAATTGGCAACGCCATTATCAAAACTTTTCATCGTTCTGTGGCGGATCTACAGGATCGGAAGCTTGAGGGGTTAATTGCTTGATGGCTTGTCGATCGTACCATTCTGGAGATCTACCTGGATGCTTTATTTTAAGCTGAGATAACAGCCATTGGGCTTGAGATCGATCGCCACCACATAATGCTAATAATTCTGGCGTCGGGTTTAATGGTTGAGAGGGTGTCGGTGGTGCTTTTGGCGGCTCTGGAGATCTAGTCCGCTCTAGAGTCGTTGCTACCGCGACAGGGATGCCATACTCGGATTCTGATGACATTAAGTCGTTGTAGCTGTCCGTGCCGATAATTCCATCCCATAAGTACTTCAATAATATCGCGCCCACAAATATGCCTGCAATTGGAAATTGCCCCATGCAAACTTGTACGATCTTATCCAGTAGAAAGTAACCGAATGCTACCTTGGCACAGGCTTGATTATAACGAGAGATCCCGTACCCCGTCCCAAAGAAAAATACGGCATTAAAAAATAACAACAGGCTCCAGCCTGGTTCTTTACCACTCAAGACTAACGCTAGCCACAAGAAGGTTGTCATCCCACCGATGAACATGCAAGCTTGAAAGGCATTCTTAATCTGCCTGCGAGCGGTAGCTAGATCTTCTTGATGCTGGAGCTGTAAGGGATCGTAGGTATTTTGACTGCGATCGATTATGGTTGGAGGTGTCATAAAGTTGCTAGAGAAAGCATATTCTCTTAACATTCACTAAACTTAGTCCAATGCGATCGCAGACGCTCGCAATTTTATCGCTCGATCGCTACAATACTTGTCCATAGCGGCTCATGCAATTGCTAAAACAGTTTGCGCGCTACGTCTTTACCATTGAAATCCATGTAATTTGGGTAATGGTGCCGAGGTAGATGTCACTTGTAACAAGCGCGGAATTTTGCCGCTATCGTAGACGCGAAATTCGGACTCGATACTAGCTTCAGCATCGCGCACGGCTTGATTCATCACTACAGAACCGTGTAGATCGGATACAGAACGATGGAATGTACCCCTAGGAATCCGCAGAATCTCGCGATCGGCATCCAACCGCACGATATGATAGGGATAATTCCAAGTGAAATTGACCAGATAAAATGTCCTGCCCCCGGATATGGCCAAGAGATTGTCCTCCTGATGGGGATGGAGATAAAATTGCCAGTAGCCGTTGGTGCTGTCTGGCGGACTCACGGCAGGACCTTGATGTACTACAAGATCGCGAACGTTGGACTCAGGCACGGTAATATCGAAGAAACGCACGCTCGGCGTGTCCCGAAATTTTTTATAGCTTAGTAATTCAAACACGATCCCACCTCACATCAAGAATAATGTCTATTTACTTATTAGCGTCGCACATATAATTTGGTCAAAACGTTAATAGTGGACATTTTCTCTATCTATCCGCTTTTTCAAATATTAAAATGCGATTAGTGAATCTGAAATCTAGATTGCAAGCGCAAATTCTCGTAACTCTACCGTGAATGCGTTTAACAGCGTAGATTCGGTTGTGCGAATGTGTTTTAAAAATTTAGCAAAATTACAGATTTGAAATAAAGTCAATCGAGTCCGATCTATCTTGCCTAAAATAGGAACTAAACACACCATTTTTTCGTCAACATCGTTACTTTCAGGCAAGGCTTAATTCCCTAAGCTCGTGCGTATCGAACAAAAAAGAAGGTTTGCGTCAAAGGGAAAGATTTTAGCTCATTTCATAAACTTTTGCTATGAGCAAGGAATTCATTTCCAAGCGGTTGAAGACTAGAGATAAGGGTTCTAGATTTTATTCCTCACAATCAATCCACCCTGTCTCTCCCAGGATTGGGAACTACGGTGTACGCACGGTAGGGCAAGAGAGAGGGGCTGGGGGTGAGGGCAGAAGGCTGGCATCTTAAATTTAATTCCGCCTACCTACTTAATAATATGAATAGACTGATTCCTACTTGTTTAGGTATCATCACGATCGCCTTAGTTCAACCCCTGACTAATGCTGCCGAGCAAAATGGCGTTCGTGGAGCCGCAATGTCTGCCCAGCGTCCATTGTTAGCGCAGAAGCAAGATCGGCTTGCTGCCGCAGAACGATTTTTGGCGGCTGGAGTGAGTAAATATCGCAAGGGCGATAAACGCGGTGCTTTAGCTGACTATAACCGCGCGATTCAACTCAATCCTCGCTATGCTTTGGCGCATGTCAATCGAGGAGTGGTGCGCTCGGCGTTGGGAGATCGGCAAGGCGCGCTGTCTGATTTCAATCGCGCGATCGAGATCGATCCAAAATACCCTCAAGCTTATAACAATCGCGGTGCCATTAAATACGAATTGGGCAATAAACGCGGTGCGATCGAAGATTATACACGCGCGATCGCCATCGATTATAAATTTGCCCAAGCCTATTACAATCGCGGTGCGACTCGTTATGAATTAGGCGATAAACGCGGTGCTTTAGCCGATTACAACATTGCAATTGCACTCGATCCCAATTATGGTGCAGCTTATTATAGTCGCGGCGTCGTCCGAGCGGAACTAGGCGACAAACAAGGTGCGATCGAAGATTATAATCGGGCGATTGCGCTCGATCCCAACCATGCGGGTGCTTATTACAATCGCGGTGCGATTAAATCGGAATTAGGCGATCGTCATGCAGCTTCAGCAGATTTCGATCGGGCAATTTTACTCAATCCGCACTACGCGAGCAAAGACTATCGGATATCTGTCTCTTATTACAGCCCGATCGTGATTTTCCATCCTCTATTTATCGGCGGTTATTATCAGCGGGGCGGGGTAGTTTATAACACGCAAACTATCTTCTACAACTATTCTAATAATTTCTATTATAACCAGCCGCAAGTTGTTAATAATTCTACCACAGTCATCCAAGTCAACCCCAACAATCGTCGTAATAATAGCGATCGCCAAACCACTATTCTGAATACTAATAATTCAACAGTCGAATCGACAAATCGCCGAGTGATTATTAACAATACTTCAACCGATCGAGTCAACTCTACTCCAGAGCGCACCCGCACCCGCACTCGTCAAGTAATCGACGATAACTCCGAAACCATCGAAGTTAGTCCCGACTCGGAGCGCGATTCGGAACGCCGAGCAGTCCGCCAACGCGATCGACAAACAGTTATTAATAATACTTCCAATACCCAAATTTATACTCAACCAGATCGATCCGATCGAGAGCGACAAGTAATTATCGATAACAATTCGGCAATTCGGCAAGTTGATTCGCTCCCAGAGCGTACTCGCGATCGAGTTATTATCGATAACTCATTCAGCCGCAGTAATACCGGATCTGAAGGGGCTGAGGTTCGTAATTCAGCACGAACGACCATTCGCGAAACCAGACAGCAAGATGATACATCTACTCGATCGGAATCATCCGAACGCCGTTCTAGAAATCGTTAATTAACGATTCTGATTTTCTTATAAATTCAGGATCGAATTGGCTACAACAAACAACAATTTAGTATAGCTGCCTTGTTGAGGTGCTAACTAAATTGTTGTTTGTTGGCTGAGATCGAAAAATGTCAGAGAATATTTAAGTTAAGGACTTAGCTGCCTGAGACAGTAATTCTCCTAGTTGCTTCACCTTTGCCGCAGCACTTGGATCTGCCCCTTCGGATGCTTCTGTCGTGTCTGCACCAATATCGGCAAGAATTTCAGCTAAAGACATCCCTTTGCTGGTTTTGCCAGATGTCAGTGCTGTCTTGAGTTCGCCCAAGTCATCAGCAAGGTCATTGCCTTGAAGCTGTTGTTGCCAACTCTCGATAACAGCAATTGCTTGCTCGGCAGGAATAGAGGTAAGACCCTGTTGCAGAGCCGCAATGGTAGTGTCAATATCAACCTGAGCCATAAAAAAATCTTCCTTGTTTGATTTGCTGGGTGTAATTATTCAATGTATTTCCGATCGCAACCCCTCACCTGCTTCATTGTTCCTAACATATCTGAGAAATTCGTCTTTCCTTCGACGTATATAAATAGGTAGACTAGCAAATTACTAGTTACCATAATTCCGTAACTAGTACTATGCGGCAGAAATTAACCAACCATTTCTTTCCCCGCTGTCTTGATTTGCTAACCCGTCGGGAAACCCGACGAGCGCAAATCGCTGTCTTGTCTTGTCTTGTCTCGCTGCTTGGTGCGCTTCCATGGTCAGGAAACCCGACCGGAGCGCATCCGCATAATCCGGGAGGAAACCTCCCGGCTGCTCCCCGCTCCCCGCTCCCCGCTCCCCGCAAAATAGTAACCTTATTTGCGCCGTAGACTACTAGCAACTTCAATCTAAGCTTGCACGATAATTAGTTGCAGTATCCGATATACCGTCATGTGAGATGGTGGCTTGACATTCAATTCATCTGCTCTTGCTTCAACCCGATTGAATACCTGCTTACGCTGGAAATAGACACTTAAAAGGACAAATAATGAGTTAATGTACATTTGGCGACATTTCCAACCATGACTCAAACTGCTCGATCGCGATCGAGTAGAAACTCTGTATCTACATGATAACTTGGATTTTAAGCAATATCGATCGAGTCGATATTACTAATAGCGACGAGTCATTAGGATCTGGCTTCTCTTGCTTGAAGAAATCGCTCTAGAATATCATTCACGACTATTTCTACATCTAGAACTTCGCCTCTAGCAACTTCAGCTCTAGCAATGTCTACTTTTTCCCGAACTTCATTCACCCATTGAATATATTCCGCATTCTGTTTCTCCAGCAGACGAAAGGCGGTATCGATGACTTCTTCTGGGTTGCTAAATTGTCCTGCCTCAATTTGCGACTGAATGAATCGTTCGTGTTCGGGTGTAAGGACGCTCGCCATAGGTGTAAGCAATACTGGTTATAATTATAGTTTAGCGCACTTTGATTTCTAAGCTAATTTGACGTGAGTTTCTTTAGCTTCGTTTCTGCACCGCCCTCAAATGAATTTGGGGCTAAGAGCAAAAGTTCTCTTCAGAGAACTGCATGATTTCATTCAGTCCACTTCAGTGGACTTTTGCTCTTAGCCCGAACTTATAGTTCAGGGCAGTGTTGAACGAAGCAAATCAACCACCAATTTCAAGTTTGCACTGCAAATTCGTCGGGATGAATGCCATGATTTACCCAAGTAATCGCCGCTTCTGCGCTCGTCATCTCTGGCGGTACTCGCAGGATATGAATATGCTGTGTCGATGGACAAGTCATCTTGATTAATACCATTGGCTCTCGATCGATCGATTCAATGCTAGTAATTTTGAGCAAAGTATATTCTCTCCAAGTATCGAGAGTAATTGTATCTAACTCATTACAAATTCTCTCATAGCCCAATTGCTCGACTAAAGCTCGTCTAATTTCAGCATTATCTTCATCTAATAGCCACTCAGATTTCCAATCATTCAATTTTATCCAGTATCGACAAGGAATATTTACATCAAGAAAAGATACTTTCTTCAGGCTATTCAGACTCTGCAATATTGATAAATCTGTCAATGTGAAATTCAATCTAAGGTAAGATAGAGCTGATAGCTTATTGAAGCTGCTTGGGAGTTTTTTCAAGTTATTACCACTCAAGCTTAAGGATACTAGCTTTGATAGATTACCAATACTTCCTGGAAGATTAATGAGCCTATTTTCGCTCAGTCTTAGAGAAGTAAGATTGGATAAATTGCCAATACTTTCAGAGAGAATCACCAACTTATTTCCATTTAAACTAAGGGAAGTTAAGCTAGATAATTTACCAATGCTTTCCGGTAGGCTTGTTAAATTGTTTCCACTTAACCATAGCGAAGTTAGATTACACAATTCACCTATGCTTTCAGGTAGACTTGTTAAATTATTTCCACTCAAACCTAGTGAGATTAAATCAGGTAGATTACAAATGCTTTCTGGCAAAGTCTGGATATTTTTCCCATTTAAAGATAGATTGTTTAATCGACATAATCTAGCTTGTTCGATTATTTTTTCTAATTCTGTCCGCTCCATTGGTAAACCGTATGTATCTAAAAATTTATATTTCCGACAAAATTGCTAGCAATCGACCTTCAACTTCACAATCCCCTCAATATCTAATAAATAACCTTGCACCATCTCCAAAGCATATCGATCGGGTAGAACTTGCTGAAACTTACTAAACCGATAATTAGGTAAATTCTGTAATAAATATTCCTGAGTATTTTTAGCTTGCCAAAACTCCGGCTTCGTAACTTCCGCGATCGCACTCTCGAACATGACTGGTGTTAAATGCTCCCCAGAAATCGTTACTTGAAAATTATCCGCTCTGACTTCCCAACCCCACAGACATTCCAACCCATATTTGAGCGTGCGATTGATTCTTCCGCCTGCATACGTCCACCATTGTACCTTCTCTTCCTCCCAAACAGTCCCTTCGATGACCTCCTGACGGCGTTCTTCGCGAGCGTTATTTAATACCGATTTGGCGATCGGATCGAGATAAACTAAATCCTGCTTAGATTTTAATAAAGCGGCAATTTCCTGACAGACATCCCAACCCAAAAATTGCGGAATAAATCCGCCCCAAGTTGGTTTCTTGCCATGCGGTGCGGGTGCGACGATCAGAGCGCGATTATCTCGATCGATCGATTGCGCGATCCAAGCTTTACCGCCTAAGAGGAAACAACTAATTTCAGGTATCAGACTATCGATAAATTTCTGCTCCAAAGAACCGATCGGTTGTTCCTTTTCGGTATAAACTTCATACTGTTGGGGCGAACTAAATACGGCATATAGAGCCATGAAATTCTTCCGTCCGAAGACTTTTTCGGTTTCCGATCCGATCGCTAGTAATCCCCCCGTCAGATAGAGATACTTGTTTTTCAGCATATGCTTGATTAACCGATCGAATTCTGCGCGTTTAATCCCTTTAAAATCGGGAATTGTCGATAATTGTGCCCAAGCATCACCGGGCGAAATCGAATTAAATTGCATCGTCAGGGCGAGTAACTGTTGAACTAATACCGCCCAATTGCGATCGGACACCACAATCGATTCTACCCAATTGCGCCGCGCTAATTCGATGACGGCGATCGCTTGTAATAATGCCGCCGCATTATCGATTAAAAACGTCGTATTCGCCCCGCCACCGCGCCTACCCGTGCGCCCCAATCGTTGTAAAAATGCCGAAACCGTATCGGGTGCATTTGCCTGTAATACCGCATCCAAATCGCCGACATCGATCCCTAGTTCTAACGTCGAAGTACAGACGATGCAATTATTATGCCCATTGGCAAACCGCTCCTCCGCGAGCGTCCGCTCCTCTAACGCCACCGAACTATGATGGATGAACACATCAATGCCGCGATTTTGCATCGCTCCAGAGATTTCCTCAGCCAAAGCGCGACTCTGACAGAATAGTAGACTCTTTTTCCCCTGCGCCAACATACTCGATCGATTGGCGATATCCGTCTTAGAATCCTGCATCAAGATCCGAATCTCTTTCTTACTGTGCTCCTTGGGCGGATCGATCTTCTGGCGCGGACGTTGGGATGTCCCCTGCAACCAGTCCAGAATCGCGTCAGGATTGCCCACCGTGGCACTCAAACCCACCCGTTGGACATCATTGGCACTCACGCGAATTACCCGCTCTAGAACGGACATCAGATGCGCCCCACGATCGCTTCCAGCTAGGGCGTGTACCTCATCGATTACCACCGCCCGCAAGTCGGCAAACATCTCTGTATGCGGCACACTCGCTGACATCAGCATCACTTCCAAGGATTCCGGCGTAGTCATCAACAGCGTCGCTGGCTGCTTGCGAAAAGCCTTTTTCTGGGCGGCTTTGATATCTCCATGCCACAGAAACCGACTCAAACCGAGCATCTCCGTATACATCCCCAATCGCTCGGCTTGATTATTCAACAACGCCTTAATCGGCGCGATGTAAAGTATCCCCACCCCCTGCGGCTCTTTTTCCACCATCTGCGCCAGCAGTGGAAACATACTCGCCTCCGTCTTACCCCCAGCCGTCGGTGCCAGGACGATCGTATTATAGCCATCGAGGATGGCATGACTGGCTAGTTCTTGAACTGGGCGCAAGGATGTCCAACCCAAGCGGGAGGTGATGGCGGTTTGCAATCGATCGGGAAAACGGGAAAAGGCAGAAGCAGTCATATATAAGTAGGGATGAGAATTTCTCTAGATCGCTATCGACCGAATTTAGTTTAGAACATACAGGGCAGAACAGAACTTTTATGGATCGATATTTACTTTTTTAGCGGCAATCGGGGAATAATACGATGATAAGACACAAAGTCTGTTTTACGTTCCCATCAATAATCGATCGAGTAAATTAGATGCAAAAACGCGCGTTAGAGCTTCTGCGTCAAGCTCTGAATAACCCCACAGCCCAATTCCGCGACGGACAGTGGGAAGCAATTTATGAATTAGTAGAAAATAGATCGCGATTATTGGTAGTTCAACGGACTGGCTGGGGAAAAAGTATCGTTTATTTTATTGCAACTAAGTTGTTAAGGGAAAAAGGTGCGGGAATTACGTTGCTTATTTCGCCATTACTTTCTCTGATGCGAAATCAAATTAGTGCCGCTGAAACAATGGGAGTGAGAGCGGAGACGATTAATTCTAGCAATCAAGAAGAGTGGGAAGCGATCCAATCGAGAGTGTTCTCTGGCGATGTTGATATCTTACTGATTTCACCAGAACGATTAGCCAACCCAGGTTTTATTGAAAATATTTTAATTCTGATTTCCCAGAATATAGGTTTGTTTGTAGTTGACGAGGCGCATTGTATCTCCGATTGGGGACACGACTTTCGACCAGATTATCGTCGGATCGTAAGAATTTTACAAGCTTTGCCAAATAATATTCCAGTGTTAGCAACTACAGCGACAGCAAATAACAGAGTAGTTGAAGATATCAAATATCAATTAGGCGACCGACTACAGATCGTCCGAGGGCAACTGACTCGCGAAAGCCTCCAACTTCAGAATATTTCTATCCCTTCTCCAGCAGCAAGGATGGCTTGGTTGGTCGAACATATACCTCGATTACTAGGTAGTGGTATTGTTTACGCATTAACACTTAGAGATGCAGATCGTATCGCTGAGTGGTTGAGACAGAACAACATTAGTGCAGAAGCATATCATAGTAAGTTAAATTCGAATACAAAGCTAAATTCAGAGTTGAGAATAGATCGAGAAGATCGACTACTCAATAATGAAATTAAAGTATTAGTAGCAACAACTGCTTTAGGAATGGGTTTCGACAAGCCAGATCTAGGATTTGTCATTCACTATCAAAGACCTGGTTCTGTAGTTCACTATTATCAACAAGTTGGCAGGGCTGGAAGAGCAGTAGATCGAGCTTATGGTATTTTATTGAGTGGAACAGAGGATGATGATATTACCAACTATTTTATTCAGAATGCTTTCCCCTCACAAGATAATATATCGGAAGTAATAAAAGCAATAAAAGATAGTGATGATGGATTATCAGATAACGATTTGCAATCAAAAACTAATTTAGCCAAAGGTAGACTCAATAAAATATTGAAGTTCCTATCTTTAGAATCTCCATCGCCAGTCACGAAAGAAGGTAGTAAATGGTGTGCTAACCCAGTTAATTATCAACTCGATGTAGAAAACATAAAAAGATTAACTGAGATTCGCAACCAAGAACAGCAACAAATGCAAGACTATATGGTGAGTTCTCAATGTTTGATGACTTTCCTGTCTACGGCATTAGACGATCCCAATCCTCAACCCTGCGGTAAATGTGCGGTTTGTCTCGATCGAGATCTAATCTCCACTACTTATTCATCTGCTTTACTAGAGCAAGCTGTTCGATATCTCAAGCGTAGCGATTATTCGATCGAACCTCGGAAAAGATGGAGTGCGGGTGCATTAGTAAGTTATGGCTTCTCCGGTAATATTAGACCAGAATTACAATCAGAAACAGGGAAAGCTCTATCTCTATGGGGTGATGAAGGCTGGGGAAAACTGGTAAGACAAGGCAAGTACACTGATGAATCCTTTAATGATGACTTGGTTCGAGCTACAATTGAGATGATTAGACGATGGCAGCCAGATCCCTTTCCTACTTGGGTAACTTGCGTTCCTTCACTCAAACGCCCCAATCTCGTCCCAGATTTTGCCAGACGGTTAGCTGAAGGGTTGCAGATACCACTCCATCCAGTTGTATCAAAAGTCAAGCAAAATCAGCCTCAAAAAGAAATGGGCAACAGTTACCAACAATCTCACAATCTAGATGGTGTATTCGAAATCGATCGATCTCAACTGCAATCGGGAACGGTATTTTTAATCGATGATATGGTAGATTCTCGTTGGACTTTTACTGTCATTGCTGCATTACTCAGACAAGCAGGTAGCGATCGAGTATTTCCCCTAGCATTAGCCCTCAATTCTCTCAGTTCTGACGATTAAATAAATCATGTCTAGCCACCATCTTACTCCAGATACTCAGGCTATCTTGCTACTTTGTGCTAGTTTGGGTAATAGTCGCGATACTTACCCCCAACCTTTAAATTTAGGAGAGTATCATTCATTAGCAAAATGGTTAGTTACTCAGAAACTACGCCCCGCAGATCTGCTAGAATCGAGCGGACAAAATTTACTCCAAACCTGCGATCTATTCAATCTCGATCGGTTAGAATCTCTTTTAGCAAGAGGAATGATGTTAGCTCTGGCGGTGGAGAAATGGACTAGTAAAGGTTTATGGATTGTTGGTAGAGGAGATCCAGATTATCCAGACAGATTAAGACAAAAATTAGGATCTCACGCGCCCGCATTTCTGTATGGAGTTGGAGATATCAGATTACTGTCTCAAGGTGGATTGGCGATCGTCGGCTCCCGCAATATAGACGAGGAAGGAATTGAATATACCAGCGGAGTTGCCGACAACTGTGCCAGACAGGGTATTCAAATCGTATCGGGTGGTGCTAGAGGTGTCGATACCACTGCCATGCTAGCTGCAATCGCTGCTGGTGGAAATGCCGTAGGAATATTAGCCGATAGTTTAGCAAAAGCTGCTGTCTCAGGTAAATATCGCTCGGCAATTCAAGAACAAAGGCTCACTTTAGTCTCTGCTGTAGATCCGCAAGCAGGATTTAATGTCGGGAATGCAATGGGTAGAAATAAATATATTTATGCTCTATCTAATTACGGCTTGGTTGTTAACGCTGATTATAATAAGGGCGGTACTTGGGCTGGTGCTGTTGAACTCTTAAAATCAGAAAAGAGTATTCCCTTATTTGTCAAAACAGATGGGAAAATCTCGCCAGGAAATAAGCAGTTAATTCAACTAGGAGCAAATGAGTTCCCTCCAGCACCTTGGCATCATAATTTAGAGCAAAGACTGCAAGCAACAATCGACGCAAAAACTGTAAAAACAGAAGCAATTCAATGTTCTTTGTCTTTTGATGGTATCGATTCTCCAAAAAATTCAGCCGATGTCGAACCAATCGATAGCAAGGTTGCGAAAACCACATCGCCAACTAATATATATGAAGCAGTGTTGCCGTTGATATTATCATCCTTGCAGCAACCAGCAGACGTAAAATCACTGGCAGCGCAACTTGATGTTAATCACACTCAATTACAGAATTGGTTAAAAAAAGCAGTTGATGATGGTCGGGTCACAAAAACAACCAAACCTGTTAAATATGTTTCAAAAGTTCGATCTTGAGGATGAGAGAGTTAAAATATAGTTTTTACAGAAGATACGATTGGTGTTGACGTAATGGATGGTAGAACAATATTTGTTCCGTTAGTCTGGTATCCTCGACTATTAAACGCGACTTCAGAGCAACGTTTAGGCTGAGAAATTTGCTGTGGTTATAGGATTCATTGGGAATCGCTCAATGAGGATCTCAGTACTGAAGGAATGCTCAAAGGCGCACCCTCTCCAACTACTTCGCGTAATTTAGATCGGTAGATCGATCGGGAAATCGGGAAAAAGCAGATGTCATAGTTATAATCGGGAAAATGAAGCCTCAAAGTGGTTGAAACCACTCCTCAGAATGCAAAGTCCACCTACGTGGACTAGGTTTAATTTAGTCCGCGTAGGCGGACTTTGCAACACAAGTCACGATTTCAATCGTTGGCATTTCGAAAAATTGATATCAGAGAGCTAAATAGACGAGGTGAGAAATGGTTACTCAGCAGGAAAAAGTTGGAATTTTTAGATTTTATGAATCTTGGCTAAAGCGGGTATGTAATGAAGGACATGACTCTGAGGATCTTTCTTTTTCAAGTAAATCATGTCTTGGTTACTTAGCACCAGGAGGCATAGAAGGAAAAGCATTAAAGCTCGGTGATGATAGTAGGTTTTCACCAATTAATGGCGTTCCACAAATTTACTTAAAAAAGTTGATTTCGGACTCCGCACCTCAGTCAGTAGTTGATTCCTTCGATCGACACATCTGGTATGCCCGATATAATATAAGTACGGTCAGTGTATTTAAGCTTAATGTCAATGGACTAGATACCTTTGCCGTTTGTATCGAAGGTTATGTTGATGATGCGTGGGATAATAGTTGTCTACTATTAGAAATCTATGATGTTCTGGGAGAATTGATTATGTCAATGGGGGGGACTTCCTTACCGTGGGAAGATCGACTCCTCGACCACAAAGATTCTGGCTATCCTTTAACCCCTCCTTACAATCAACCTAATGGACGACATGGTTGGTCTGAAGAAGACATAGCACTAGTATAAATCATCATCGATCGAGTTATCTTCATCCTCAACCTTATCGATCGATTAGCGGTGTTACCAAGACTCGAACATCCATACCTGCTTGTGAAAGCATTTGGACGAGCTTATCGATCGCAAATCGTTCGATATCGCCATTCATCAGATTACTAATCCGTGGCTGTGTCTCTCCAAAAAATATCGCGGCTTCTGCTTGTGTCCAGTTTTTAGATTGAATAAATTTCCGCAGGTCTAACATTAGATCTGCCCGTATTTTGAGATTTGTAGCTTCCTCCTTCTCAAAGCCTAAATCTTCAAAAACATTACTATTGCCTTTAACGATATTAGTCATTATACTTATCCTCTTGAGTTTGAGATTCTCGATCGAGTATCATTTGCTGATAACGTTGCTGACCTATTTGAATATCTTTTTTTGCAGTTTTTTGAGTCTTCTTCTGAAATGCGTGAAGAACATAAACTGCCTCCTCAAACCTGGCTACGTAAAATATACGGTAGGCATCTTCTGTGCGAATTCGGATTTCTTGAACACCTTTACCTACCTCAGACATCGGCTTAAAATCTACGGGCATCTCACCGCGCTGCACAGCACGTAGTTGGAAACCAGCCTTCCGCCGTGCGTCTTCAGGAAAAGAGCAGAGATCGTCTCTAGAGGTACCAACCCAATTAATTGGCTTATCATCTTCCATATACCGATTATACCTGATTTGGCATCAACTCGGTTATTTGTCTACTCCTCTCGATCGCGGTTAAAATCGATTAAATTCAGTATCAGCTCCTAACTTAATTGGAGATTAAGATCGAATGTCATCACCAACTCAGTTACCCATTGATGCGGCTCCCGTAGGATATCGTCCTCAATCGATCGATACAAACATCAATGCCGATCTGGTACGTTTTCATCTGTATCGCCAGAGAACAGCCGTAGAAAGGCTAATATTAGGTGCTAAATACAAACAGAGTGCCAGACAATTATCGATCGAATGTCTGCGTCAAAGTTTTCCCGAACTGTCAGAGGGAGCCTTCTCAAAAAAGATTGCTCAGGCTTGGTTGCAAGAGAAATGTCCGATCGATTATATCCCCAAGCTAAACCCAATGAGTTGGAGTCAAGATCCTACTGCGATCGCATCCTTACTAGCCCAAATCTTAAATACTGCTAATATTCCCTACTATATTACTGGTGGAGTAGCAGCGATCGCTCATGGTGAGCCGAGAGCCACGATCGATCTGGATGTTGTTATCTCCATCGATTTAGCCGATTTACCAGCCTTAGCAGCCAATTTTGAAGCTAATGGGTTCTATGTTGCTGGTTTGGTAGATGTGATGGCAGGGAGTTTGCAGTGTCTGAATATTACCCATTTGGAAACAATTGAAAATGTCGATTTGATGATTTCGGGTAGGGAGGAGTACGATCTGATTAAATTCGATCGCTGTCGATCGTATACTTTACTTGGAAGTGGTGAAGTCTCGATCGCATCACCAGAGGATGTAATTATTAGTAAGTTAATCTGGCGGCGAGAAACTCAGTCAGATAAGCAATGGCGGGATATTTTAGGAATTCTCAAGGTGCAGCAGGAAAAGTTAGATTTTGTTTATCTGCAAGGTTGGGTGGAAAAATTTGAGATAGATGAGGATTGGCAACGGGTAAAGATTGAGGCTGGATTAAGTCATTTGGGTTAGGTTGGTATTAAACTCTCATTGCTACTAAGTCAAGTATCGTAATAATAATATTAGGCTTATCGTTCTTCAATATTAAGTCTGCGGTTGAATTACTCTTTGTAGCCTAACTTCGTTAATATCGATCGAGTATATTATCTTACTCAGCTTCAATATACTCGCAAATAGTAGTCGCTCTAACTGATACTTCTGCTAAGTACCGAGCTAATGTATTGATTCAGACTTACCGCTTCTAATTCAGCTTTTTGTGCCAAGTCTCGATGTAGAGATTTTGGCATTCTAAGTAAAAATTTGCCACTATATTCAATAGCATTATTTGGTAAAGGTATCGCATCGCCCATTTCGTAAGCTGTCTCGATCCACAGTTCTCTAGCTTCTTGAATATTCGCCATCGTCTCTTCCAATGTTTCACCTTGGGTAAAACAACCAGGGAGATCTCTGATCTGAGCGACATATCCGCCTTCTGGATCTGGATCTAAGGTAACGGAGTAAGCGAGAGATAGATAGTATTCGAGCGGTTCTCTACTCATCATCTGCTGTTGTGTCTTGGGTTTCATCGTCTATTGCAGGTACTATTTCATATGTACCGCTGATAGGTTGTCTAAAACGTCACGGCATATTGTTCTGCGTCGCTTGATTCTGGTTCAAAATAGGGCAAACCGTCACGAATTCTGATTTCCTCTGCACTGAGTTCTACTAAATCGTAACCGCCATCTCGCATCGGATCGAAATCTGGTTCGGTGGCAGCTAAATCTAAAATATTTACCAATTGACGTAAGAATTGACGCGGTACTATTCCCACATCGCCACCAAAACCTTGAGTCACTTTATCTACTAGTAAATCGATAAATTCGGGCGTGACTTTGTTAGTTAATTGTTTGCGGTTTTCCGTGGGATATATTTCTCGCAATTTGAGTGCGACATCTTTCAATCGTGCTGCATCGAATGGTGTCAGGACTAGTTGGGGTTGGCGAGGATTGGCAAAGTTACCCGTTTTAATTAGTTTCAACCTGTCGTGTAAGGGCGATAAACCTGCTACTCCCCGATTGGTATCGAAGAATTCCGGCGTCCCGGTAAAGATCCAGAATAAACCTGGATAGCGATCGGCTGCGTCGCAAATTTGCCTAATTCCATTCAAAGATTTGGCGCGAATATCGGTTTTCATCCGTAACATGGTTTCGGCTTCGTCGATGACGATAACTAAGCCTTTATAGCCCGATGCTTTAGTAATGGCTAAAATGCCCTGAAGGTAGTCCATCGCCTCTTTGGAGCCAATATCGCCCTTAATCCCAGCGATCCGCTTGGAGGATGCTGCGACGTTTTCGCTACCCGATAGCCAGGAGAGGAGCGCGCTGGCTTCGGGGAATTTATTCTGCTGTTTGAGGGCGAAGATCGATCGTAATACCCGCGTCATATCTTCAGGAGCTTTACCACCCGTAAGCGAGGCGAGATCTGATTCGATCCGTTGCTGCACTTGGGCATCGAAATCTTCAGCGTCAGGATTTGCACCACCATCGATCGCGGCATCTTCCATCCGCGCGATCCAGCGATCGAGTATAAATCCTAATGCCCCGCGATCGCATCGATCGGTTGCCAATTCCTGAACGACTTTGCGATAGACATCATCGAAGCGGTGGAAGTGCAAATCGTTATCCGACACCACCACAAAGCTGGTAGCAAAGCCATTGGCTTGCGCGTCGAGGAGTGCCAACCGCGCCATGAAGGTTTTTCCGCAACCATAACCGCCGCGCAGGAATTTGAACACGCCTTCGTTATTGGCGGCTAAGTCTAATTGTCGCTGCATCTCGCCTCTAGCTCGATCGATCCCGACGGCAAATGCTTCTAGTCCCCGCTCTGGCACTACACCCGATCGCAGTCGTTCAAATATATGTTCGATATCTCGTTGGCTCAAGTTAGTCATCGGGGTTATGAATCATAAATTTGGAGTGTGTGACGATTATATATTATCGATCGACATCAATCGTGCAGACGCTAGCTGTGGGAAAGAAGATAAGATGTATAAATCTTTAAATTTGAGATATATCATTAAACATGTCTGCACTCACAGATGCTCTCAATTATGTACTCGATCGACATACAGCAATCAATCCTGATTTCGCATCAAATCTGTTACCAGGATTGCCACGCGAAAAAATTATAGAAATGATGAAGCCTATTGTCGATCGAGCTCCCGAAGAATTAATAGACCTATACGAGTGGCACAATGGCAGTAGTTTTTATTATTGTTTTCTTCCTTGTTTTGAGTTCAAGCCTCTAGAACATGCCATTGAAATGGGAATCAATGGGTATCATAGAAACAATGATAATTGGTTGCCAATTATGGATTGTAATGGAGATGCACAGCTGATTATGATGTTTGGTGAAAATCCCGATACAATTCCTATTTATTGTAGAGACTTGGAATGTGGCATTTACGAACAGTGCTTTAATTCACTTACTACTATGATTCAAACTATTGCAGCATGTTTTGACGAAAATTTATATTGGTGTGACGAAGCACAAAGACGTATTCAAGGACGAAATTACGATAGATATTGTCAAATACACAAGCAATATAATCCTAACTCCGATCTACTTCACAAGATGTTTTTTGAAGATTAGCTATGTAGCAATACTGTTCGGCTAAGTAAGTATTTGCTCTAGTGTTGGTCCGCGTTCGCGTAGCGTCTCGTAGAGAACGCGGACTTTGCAACATTAGCGGCGGTTTGAACCGTTGTCTAACTGTCTAACCGAACAGTATTGAGATCTATTGGTTGGATTAGGCGATATCTAAGCAAGAAGGTACCTTCGTTAACGAGTTTTGGCTTCGCTCAATTCTCGATCCATCAGTTGATTGAGCGTAGTCGAAATCAACGGCGCGGGTACTTTTATCCATAGAGATCTCCTTAAAGAGTCAAACCCAACTGCCCTAAAAATCGAGCCAATCGATCGCGATCGCAATGCTAGATATCGCTCAGTTCAAAGTCGGCAAAGTCAAATCCAGGCACTACTACACAAGCCACCAGTGCATATCCGGCTTCACCAGCGATCGGTGTAGCTCTTTGCCAATAATGAGGTGGGACGACGGCTTGCCAGCAGTTATCGCTACCGAGGAAGATGGTTTGCGCTTCGCCGTCTAAAGTCTTTGCGATCGTCAATTCCAGCGGATCTCCCGCCTGGTGAAACCATAACTCTGCCGATCGCACTCGATGCCACCGCGAGCAATGACTGGTAGGTAATAGAAATAAAATCGCGGTGCCTGCGGCTCGATCGCCTGTATACTCACTGGGTAAAGCCGATTGGGGCAAACAGAGATCCGATCGCCAGGTTTCACGATAAAAGCCGCCTTCGGGATGAGGCTGCAATTGCAATTTATCGATAAGCTGGACGATCTCGGTAGGGAGTGGAGTGGGAGCCATAAATAGTTAGTAGGTTCTATCAAGCGGTGATTACCTACCCAATTGTCTCCACTCTAACCCAAGAATTTCAAGGTCAATTGCCAGATCTCTCCCAAATAGCCCTACTCCTCGCTGGGATCGATTTTAAGCTAGGCGTTGCTGATTTCAGGTATGATTTCTTACTTTGGCAATCTCTTCTCACCGCTGTCTTGTCTTGTCTTGTCTCGCATAATCCGGGAGGAAACCTCCCGGCTGCGAGCCGCTGACGCACACAACCTGGAGGGAACCTCCAGGTCGTTGGCGGAGCCTTCCCGAAGGGATCTGCGTCGCTGATGCGCTAACCCGTCGGGAAACCCGACGTTGGCGTTGGCGTTCGCGAAGCGTTCTCGAAGAGTAGCCTGCCGTAGGCACAGCCACTCCGTAGGAGTTACGCGCATCGCTCCCCGCTCCCCGCTTTCCTGCCTAGCCTTTCATACATCAATCCAGCAACGCCTTAAGCTAATCATCGATCGAATCCACCCAATTCAATCATTCATCTTCATCCAGATCCAGATCGATGCCCTCAATTAGAGGCTCCGCCATAGCATCCACATCTAAAGGCGGCGATTCAACTGCTGCAACTTGACGCACGAATTCTGGACATTTTGCAGTCGGATCGACATCGCGTTTGTACAGTGGACTATCCTCGCCGCGACAGAGATAGCCGTCAAAAAATTCGCATACCGCACAACAATCTAAACCGCTGGCAATAGCTGATTCCACCGCCATTGACTTATGACTGGCGGGTTTGAGCATCAAGCCGCCTTTCGTCCACTTGGCTGATAATAACCCCGTCGCGGCTAAATGTTGCCACCGGGGATCTTCTAGCACGCTATCGGCGATACGCAGCCACGCACCATCGAATTCGGCTTCGATTTCGATTTCAAATTCTTGTCCGGCATCGACTCTGGCTACCTGAGCTTTGGAAAGGTGATCGGGTGCTTGTCCGAAGGTAATTGTATCGCCAACATCGGGAATATGAATCCAGTATTTATCCCGCAAATCGCCAGCGCGGGAGAGTTCGTGGAGAGCAGATTGGGAGCCGTGGATTAGGATTAAATGTTGGGGATTGACGCGATGGATGACTTGAGTAATTCCCACTCGATCGGCATGGGCGGAGAGGTTGAAGCGTTGAATCTTGGCGCGGACTGTCAGCGCAGTACCATCGAGTTCGATTTCACTCCCTGGTTCTAGGCTTTGGAGGAAGCGTCCTGGGGATTCTTCGTCGGTATAGCCAGAGATAAAAACAGCCGCATTTTCCCGTTCTAAGAGGATTTTAGCGTAGCCGATACTCGCGCCGCCTGTCAACATACCGGAACTGGCAATAATTACCGACGGGTGAGCGATCGCCAGGGGGCGTTCTTTAGGGGAGGCGATCGAGATGATGCGCGGTGAGGATTTCTCGCTAAAGAAGGGAGACTGGGTTTTGGCGAAATTCTGGACGGATGTAGG
This sequence comes from Chamaesiphon minutus PCC 6605, assembly GCF_000317145.1. Taxonomy (GTDB): domain Bacteria; phylum Cyanobacteriota; class Cyanobacteriia; order Cyanobacteriales; family Chamaesiphonaceae; genus Chamaesiphon; species Chamaesiphon minutus. The sequence goes on from NC_019697.1 coordinate 1,124,991, forward strand.
GAGTAATTCTAATTGTGTCTGGAATAAGTCGGTGACTTCGCGGACTAATCCATCGACGTAGACGGGGACATTGATGCTATGGAATAATGCACTGGTGCGGATGGCGAGGATGATTTCCTGGGCGCGTCCGAGCGCAAAGGCGGGAATCAATACATTACCACCTGCTTGGACGACTTCGACGATCGCTTTAATCAGATCGCTCTCTTGGGTGCGGCGGGATGGGTGGGTATCCGAGCCGTAGGTAGATTCGGTGATTAAAATGTCCGCCTGGGGTAAATCGGCCAGTTTTAAGCCTTCTGCGGTGCGGCTGCTGGTGGTATTGTAGTCGCCTGTATAAAGGATCGATCGATTGCCGTATTTCATATATATACAGGCTGCACCGACGATGTGTCCAGCATGAATGAACCGCACGGTTAATCCTGGCAAGGGCGAGAAGTCCACGCCGACGGGTTGAGTTTGAAGGGTGAACAGGGTTCGATCGAGATCGTTGGCTGTAAATACTTGTCCAAAATCTTCATTCCCCTGTCGTTGTTGCGCCGCCTGTACTTTCAAGCCATCGGTGAGCATCACATGGGCAATTTCTCGCGTCCCATGGGTACAAATCATCGGCACCTCTGGAAAATCGCGATGGAAGATTGGCAATGCACCAATATGATCTAGGTGAGCATGAGTAATTAGGATCAGATTAGGACGATCTAATAACTCAAATGCGGGGAGCGGATCGCTGCCTTTGGGACGAGTCCCAGCATCCATGACGATCTCATACGGTCCAATTTGGACGCGAAAACAAGACGCACCAATCCCCCTCGCTGCGCCTAATGGAGTGACAATCAACCTGTCTGGATCGCGATTGCTCTCTGGGGTGACTGAGGCTTCCCCATCTACAGGAATGCTAGATCGATCTAGGCTAGACTTACTTTGATGCGGATAAACATACACTCTCGCCACATTAGTACGGGCATTTACTTGTACTCTCGCTCTTAGCTCCGAGGGCAATAAACTTTGAGCTTCCCATTCCCATGTTGGCTCTTTGACTCTGGTGAGGGATAGCTCCCAGTCTCTTTCCTTCAGCTCCCGATTTAGGGCTGCTCGCGCGATCTCGGTAATTTCTGGTGTTTTCTGACGATTGCTGGCGCAGACAGCAAGCTGTTCGAGATTTCGAGGCTCATGGACAGTCTTAGGATCTGCACTGGCAAGAGCTTTCGGTTGCGCACCACTTACTTCTTGCCCGTCGAGCTGTGCCGCTTCGACAATATCTAATGTCATCCCCACGCGCTGGGCGACAAGCTGCCATAATTGCCCAGATTGAACTTGGCTGGGAGGATTGAAAAGTGTCGGACGAATCGTTGGTTCGCCAAGACGCTCGATTTTCAGGGAGACGCTATTATGCTTGCGACTGACTTGATTGGTTCTGCCCACACAGACGAATCGATCTCCTTCAGGCGTGCGGGGGGATTGTTCTGCCACGATTTGCAACCGTGTAATATTGCCATCGGTTTGCATAATCGGGATGACACGCCACTGTCTGCTCCCCGCACCAATGCTAACCTCTCCCAGTGGTGCAGCGCGAAACTGACAACCATCAGCGGTAGTTAATACTAGTTTATTCGGATCGCGATCGTCGGGGGCGATCATGCCACTAACGGTCATTTCACAGTATGGTTCGAGTGAAATTTCGATGGTGTTAGTGGACATAAGAGTGTCAGGAGTGGGAAAGTGTTGTGTTGGTGCGAATGTCCAAACTTATGACTTATTGTATACCTCGCAGCGATTTGTCTAACCAATCTGTCAAATCGTCGATCGGATTGAAGTCTAACAACGCATCACCTAAAGATTCGATTCTCCATAAAGAGGCTACGCCAACGACTAGGACTTGCCAAAAAACAACAAATGCTGCTGAGGTAAAATACTCTCATTTTTCAAAAACTTCAGTCCCACAGCTTTCATTTCCCGCTGGATCTGTTTTTGAGTAGTTTTATGACGCGGCTTGATAAATACTAACGGATCTTCACCACGATATTCTGCCAATACAACTCGTCCGCCTGGTTTCAGTGCCGACACAATCCCTGTCATCATTTCTTGAGGATAACCGAACTCATGATAGGCATCGACCATAATTGCCAAATCGATACTTGCTGGCGGTAATTCTGGACTTTTTTCGGTGCCCAATTGTGGTTGAATATTCGCGATCTTATCTTTATTAATCCGCTGTTTCAACAGTTCTACCATTTCTGGTTGTACGTCAACAGCTAATACTTTACCCTCTGGTACCTGTCGCGCGATGAGCTGCGAAATATAACCCGTACCCGCCCCAATATCGGCTACAACGTCTGTAGATTTTAATTTTAATGCTGCGACCATTTTCTGGGGTTGCTCCTCTGTAGCGCGATCTGGACGCTCTAGCCAGCCTGCACCTTGATGTCCCATGACTTGGGCGACTTCTCTACCCATATAGACTTTACCCGTACCGTCAAAGCTGGGCTGTCGATAGCTGTAATATTTAGATTGAATGAGTGCGCTGCTGGGTTGGGTGGCAATTTGCCAACAGATCAGACAAGTAATTAGCAGTTTGAATGGGTTTTTAGTCAGGAGCGATCGCATTAAAATTATGGAGATAGAATCTAAAATCAAACTTTATTATAGAATCGATCTACTAAAAGATGTATTGCTGAAGCTGCTGGCGATCGCCAAGCCAATTCCTGGATCTTTGATAACGATCGTTAGTTACTTACTAGATCGAGCGCAGATCTGACGTTCTTCGCCTTCTTCCCATGCTTCCCAACCTAAGAATTCGGCAATCTGAGTTGCTATATTTTCGTACCATTCACGATGTTCGTAAGCCGAACAAACTAACTCAACAATGTCGATCGTGGGAATATATTCATGATAAGAACTATAACCGCCACGATCGTTACATTTTGCTAGAATAATATCCACCCATGGCGATCCGATCGCATTACCAAATGTCACAGGACTAGTTTGTTGGAGTACGGGAATGCTAGAGAGAAATGTGACTAGTGATGTTGTCTCGATCGAGAGTGAATGTTTATCATCCGATGTAATTGTAATATACCAAGTCATGATAATTGAATATAAATTTAACTCTAGGGCTGGCACTGTCTACCCTACAATAATAGGATCTGACGATCGCTAAATCCCCGACTTCTTAAAGAAGTCGGGGATTTGTTAAATTTAGGGTAGGAGCAATTCATAAATTGCCCCTACCCTAAATTTAATAAAGATTGAAAAGCTAGACATCGGTAGTATCTTGCTCGGCAACTTTACCAAATAAGTATCGATCGCCAATATACTTAAGAATCACCCTGCCAGTCTTCGGATCTTCCCTTTCTACCATCGGTTTGACAACCACTCCTTCCCTACCGTGAGTACCACCAATGAGCGAATCACCATCAGAAAATTCGCGAATAACTTCCAGTGAAAAAGCACCTTCATATACTAATGGTACTTGCTCTACTTGATGTCGATCGCATAGAGATTTAAATACCGGATAATCTACATATTTACCATCCAACATCAGATCGAAAGCACGGAAACTCAGTCTTTTGGTACCATAAGTATAAGCTTGAATGCCTTGTCCGTAAACTTCGCCATATAAGATCGCTTGTTTGTGTCCTCGCTCTTGCAAATCTGCTAACAGATTTTTGACACCAAGTAAGGTGTGGGGAAACCAATAAGTATTTGCTACCATTAGTGTCGGATCTTCTGGTTCTTTGCGGCGCAAAGCTCTAGAACCAGCCATCATTGTCGGCTGTTCTTCATCAGTATGCCACACAAAACCCACGCGACAATTAGTACCGTGAATTTTTTCAGTAGCGACGACTGGTTCGCCGACTGATAATAAATTGGGGTAACTCCGCATGTTTTCCAGGTTAGTATATTTCGGAAAATAGGGATCGTCAACGGCACTATCGCCAGCTTGTGCTTTAACTGGCGGAAAGTATTTAGTCGCACCATAAAACTCTGCCACATCGTCACCCAATTGCATTCCCGCTTCGGGATGAACTACTAATCCAAATGAGGGTTCGCCGCGTAATTTAATTCGGTAAACTACTAAAACTCGATCGCCATTAATATCAGTTTTTTCGGATAGGTATGTTGCCACGTTCAATCTTTCGGCAATTTCTTTTGTCAACACAGTGCCTTGCTCGAAATAAACGACCAAATCGCCAGGTTGATGCACGCCTTTTTTGACACACATTTGCCAACCTTGGACGGTGGCTAATTCTAAGGCATCGGCATTAGTGTGAGGTTTTAGCTCCAGAATTTCGCAGACTTCTACTTTAATCGTGCTCATATTTAATTTTCCAGGTACATTACATCATGGTAGCCTAATTTTCGCTAAGAGCTAGCCAACTAGCTACCGTTACAGCACTGGTGCTGTGAGGAGATTAATTTTTTAACGGCTATTTCCGATCGATTTCTCAGCAAACCATCGAGCTACCTTCTGCCTTTGTTATAATAAATTGCGAACATGATTATAATTTGCCATCTATGCCGATGGTTGTCGCTCGGAATTATCCTCATTAGTTTAATGTCTGCTATGGACCCAAATGCAAGTCAAAATAGTGTGCCATTACCGGATATTCGAGCGACGATCGAGCTGGCTAAAAATGCCTGGATCGCTCGCGATGCCGATGCTCTGGCGCAGTTATTTACAGAAGATGGTACACTCATCGTCCCCGGTCAAAAATGGCAAGGACAGGCCAAAATTCGCTCGCAAATTGCCAAATTTGCACGAGATTATACAGATGTCAGGATTACCATTAATCAAATGATTATCGATGGCGACCGAGCTGCTGTAGAATGGCATTATGAGGATACTGAAAAAGCTACAGGCAAACGCAATCAATCGGATGATGCGATCGTCGTGGAGGTTAAAAACGGTCGGATTAGCTATTGGCGAGAGTATTTCGATACTGGGGGTAAATAACTAAATAATCTCCAGATTGGCGATCTGCTCGATCGAGTGGCTCAAATTCAATTCCCTCCTACTCCTGATTGGCGATCGAAAACCGATTGCGTGCTAAGAGTCAGAGCGTTCGTATTGCGGAGCTTTGGCATACAGTTAATATTAATTCTTTAAACTTCGACTACATATCTCTTCTACCATCTGTCTCGCAGCTTGCGCGCCGCCTAAGCGGCGGTCGCTCGTAGCCGTCGGCAAACAAAGGCGTGCGCGCATCGCTACCCTCTACTCTCTCTTCTGCCATCTGTAGCCCTACTAAAGCGGATTGGTATCAGAATAGCGATCTCGAAGAAATCAGTTACAGAGAAAGCACCACCAGATTTTTTGGCATTATTTTCACTATCCATATTTAAGTTTAAACCGCAGAATTACTAAATTCAGTACCAACGTCACGGCATTTGCGACAATTATGGGCGCACTTTGAACTAATAAGCCATAAATCAGCCAGATCGAAATGCCAGCAATAAATGATAGTAAGGTTGGCAAAGATAGATCTTTGGTAGACTTAGACTGCCACACCTGAAATACTTGAGGCAAAAAAGCTGCGGTTGTCAGCGTTGCTGCTAAATATCCGACTAGATCGATCGCTGCCATGTTAAAGTTGCTCCTGTCAGCAAGTAGATCTAAGTTCATTCTATCTTGCGATCGTCACTTGAAAGTTGGCAACAATAACCATAAATTGAGTACCGCGATCGTGACTGTTATCGTCCAAACTAAACCCTGAATCCAGCGAGAATTGACAAAATCGCCCATCAGTTTGGCATTGCTAGTCAACAAAATTAACGGCACGATCGCCAACGGTAATTGCAGACTCAGCACCACCTGACTCAATACCAATAACTTGCCAACTCCCCCATCGCCCAAGACAGCCAGACCGATTAATGCTGGCGCGATCGCGAGGCACCTAGTCAGCAGTCGGCGCAGCCAACAGGGACAAAACGGCGCAGTAGGAACTTGAGGTAAATACGATTGGCTCATAAGCTTGCTTGTGCTGTTATGGGACTTGTTGTTACTGTTAATATTTGGCAGTAAGATCTGTTCATGCTCGATCGATCCATCCTCGAAACAACCAGATTGATTTTGCGTCCCCTATCGCTGGCAGATGTGCCATCGCTTCAAAGCGTGTCAGGCGTTCGGAAGATTGCGGATACAATGATTTCTATTCCTCATCCTTATCCCGATGGTGAAGCAGAGCGATATATCCAGCGACAAATTTCAGAGCTTGAGGCAGGACACGCTTTTACATTTGCGATCGATCGCCAACCCGATCGAGAATTTAGTGGCATTATTGAGATTCGAGATATCGATCGAGAACACGCTCAAGCAGAATTAAGTTTTTGGTTGGCAACTGAGTTGTGGGGACGAGGATATATGAGCGAAGCTATACAACCGATAATTCGCTTTGGATTTGAAACTTTAGATCTCAACCGTCTCTACGCCTACCACATGGTTAGAAATCCAGGTTCGGGTAAAGTATTAGCAAAAAATGGATTTACACAAGAAGGCGTATTACGGCAGCGAGTTTACAAGTGGGGAGTATTTGAAGATGTAAAAATCTGGGCGATGCTTCGACAAGACTGGCATTGATTAATTAGTTTCTCCTAAACAGTTGCCATCCAATTAACACACAAATCCATCTGCTCGTGCATCGTCGCGACATCTGCATGATAGCGTCTACCATGACCTGGTAACACCCATTCAAAATCATACTCAGCCAATGCTTTCATCGACTTAATTTGTTCCGACCAGGAATACCAACAAGCATCGCGAAATCCACCTAGATGTCCAATTTGACGGCGGAAAGCGAGACGATCGCCGCTGAATAAGAACTTGTTTTTATATAGTAGAACTGTGTGTCCTTTAGTATGTCCGGGGACGGGAATGATTACTAGTTCGGGTGCGAACGTAATCGCAGCTACGCCCTGAAGTTTGTGTTCGACAGCTCGCGTGTCGGCATTAATTTCATCTTGATGCAGAATGCGATCGCAACCAAAATGTTCGTGAAATTTTTGATGGTCGGCAACATCATCGCGATGGGTGAGATAGAGATATTTAATGCCACCCATTGCTTCGATTTGTTTGACCAAAGGCGGTGTAAATCGCGGCGAATCTACCAGAATATTGCCATCTGGATGCTGAATCAAATAACTAGCTGCGCCATAAGAATTCTCGGAATGATAACCGCAATGGTAAACATTCTCAGTCACTAATAGTGGGAGCGATGCTTGGGCTGTTTTTATATCTTCGGGCTTAGTAATAGTCCCGATCGAGGCCGTCGGGCAGGATAATAGTGCTTGCATCGCTTGCAATCTTTCTTGCCGATCGATCGGTTGATGATAAACTGCCGACATCTCGTTTTGTCGATCGAATACCGTCGGAGCCATCCACCGACAAGTATCGCAATCGATACAACTATTATCGACATATAGGTCGCCGTCGATATTTTCAGAACGTCTATTTGCTACATGTGCCATGATATTGTTGCCTGCCAGCAATTAACGATATTGTTGGGTTTGGCTTTGCTCTACCCAACCTCCAAAACTACTCATAAATTAGCTTCGTTTGAGATATTTACCCGCGTCAAGACAGGGGTCCCGTAAGGCGGGGTGGGTAGATCTACAATCGCACCTCACTTCACGCCCTTACTCCACCGCCGCCAACCACTCCAAAATTGCCGGATTCACCACCTCTGGATACTCATCATGCGGACAATGCCCCGCATTTGGGATCGAAACCACCTCTACAGGCTTCCCGGCTGCGGCGAGTTCCTGATAGACCTTCGCACCTTTTATCGGTGTCCAAGGGTCATTTTCTCCCCATAATACCAGCAACGGCTTAGTAACTTCGGGCAATAACGACTCCGGTGTCGGCCCTGGTGGTGCGGTGAGAATTGAGGCGAAAACTTGCTGTGCGCCGGGATCGCAAGCTGGTTGATAGATAATGTCGATTAGCTCGTCGGTGACGGCTTCACGGCGCGGATAGACCTGATACAGACTGCTCCGAATGCGTGCTTTTTGGCGGACTCGATCGAATAGAAATTTACCAAAGGCTGGAGATGCGACAATATTAGTAAATATGCCCATCACATTCCGCAGCAGGAAGTTTAGTTCGTCGGGGCGATGGTTCAATCCACCCGCACAATTAATCAATACTCCACCCGCACTAATTTCGGGATGATGCGCTACCAACATTAGACTGAGCAACGCCCCGATCGAGTTACCGACAAATACCGTCGGCTTGTTAATATACTCGTGCCAGAAGTCTACGACTAATTCTTCCCACAGTTCCATGCTGTAGTCGATTTGAGCTTTGTCAGAGCCACCAAATCCGAGCAGATCGATCGCGTATACCTGATATCCAGCCTCAGCTAATCCGGGGATATTCTTGCGCCAATGATCGATCGAGGCACCGAAACCATGAATCAATAATAGCGGTTGACCTGCGCCAGTAACTGAATATTTAATCTGATGTCCGCGCCAGTTCCAGGTAAGCTTTTCGGCAATGCGGAGCGGTGTTAGGGATGGAGTTGCGGTCATGAATGATATGGAACTATGCGGATACCTTCGATCTTAATCAAAAATCTCGATCGAGGAAAGGTACGGTTTCTCACATCTGGCACTCATCTCAATCCCACCAGTAAGAAATGATAACTGCATCTCGATCGCGTTTGAAGTTTCGCCCCAGTTGAGAATGAGCCGCCAGATCGGTAATTACTTCTTCACCATTAAATTCATTAAACTTTCGTTAGCAACCTAAGACGGCGATTACTTCTTGTGGCGTATAATCGCGCGCAATTGTTTGAATTTTGTCTAGGTTTAACATCATCTTGCTAGAGAGATATCTGACAATTCGAGCGCACCAATCGATCGACAATATCGATCGGGGATTATTTGTTGAAATTACCAGCAATTTCATCACAATATTTTACTCGATCGATTGATACTCTAGTGTTTCTTTGCTCTGAGTCTAAGTAGAAACTATGTATCTACATCATAGCCGCTGTCGAGTATCCACTCGATCGATCGCCAGATCGCCGATCTCAGCATGAGATTTGACGCTCCTAGCATTTAAATGGCTAAATAATTAGTTAATGTAAGATCGCCAAAGTAGCAAGGAAAATTAACTGATGCGTGCCAGGATAAGGGATACAGAGATTTACTTCGATATTGAAGGATTAGGATTAGTCAAACAGGGAGCGCGGTTACGATCGCAGCCAGCCGTATTTCTGATTCATGGTGGGCCAGGTGCCGACCATACATCCTACAAGCCCAGCTTCTCACCGTTGAGCCAGAAGATGCAACTGATTTATTTCGACCATCGGGGGCAAGGACGCTCGGCACGAGGCGATCGGGAAACCTACACGCTAGAAAATAATGTCGAGGATTTAGAAGCACTCCGGCAATATCTAGGCTTAGATCGAATTGTCGTCCTTGGCTCCTCCTATGGCGGGATGGTTGCGCTCTCTTATGCGGTTCGCTATCCCCAGCATGTTTCGCATCTGATTGTCATTGCCACGGTAGCGAGTTACCGCTTTCTGAAGCGAGCGCAGGAGAATTTGGCCGCATGGGGCACTCCAGCACAACAGCAGATCGCCCAACGACTCTGGGACGGTACATTTGAGAATGAAGAACAATTGCGCGAGTACTTCCAGGTAATGGCACCGATGTATTCACTTACCTACGATCCCAACTCCGATCGATCGGCATGGGATGAAACCATTCTTTCGCCCGATGCGATTAATGTGGCCTTTGGTGGCTTTTTGCGATCGTATGACGTACTCGATCGGTTACACACAATTCAGGCACCTACATTAGTCATTGGCGGACGGCATGACTGGATTTGTCCGCCAGAATTCTCTGAGGAAATAGCTAAAGCAATCCCCAATGCCGATCTGCGCATCTTTGAAAATAGCGGTCATTCGATTAGAGCTGACGAGCCAGAAGCACTACGAGATGCGATCGCGGGTTTCTTGGTGTACAAGTCTTAGCGAGCGAGAGCGTAATCTCACATCTGTTTGGGGTCATTAGGTTGCGCCTAGTGGTTACTGTCAATCCAGAAACAGGTAAAGTCGATCGACTCAACCTCAAATGATGCCGAGGAGATCGAGCTATCTGGGTACAATATCGTTAACTCGATCGATCTCCATCAGCATGTCAAAACTTCAACCCGATAACACCGATGCCATTTTAGGCGGACAAACTCCACCACCGCTTGATGCTGCTGTTTTGGGTGGCATTGCCGGAACGAAGCTAAAAATAGTGAATGAGTGGGGACTGAGAGAAGAATTAGTCGATCGATTTAGTTTTGAAACTGTTACGGTAAACGATAGTGCAGAAATTATCGATCGCAAACAGAAAGAAGCTTTTTGTTATACCGTCGATATTAATGGCGTTCCGCTTGAAATAGTTTATATTCCTGCTGGAAGTTTCATGATGGGTGGTTTTGATGAAGCTCAAATAAGCCATAGATTACCAGAGCCTCTTCATCTAGTTACGCTTCAATCATTTTTTATGGGCAAGTATCCTGTTACTCAAAAGCAATATTTATCATTAATGGGTATGAATCCTTCTCGCTTCCATGCAGACGATCGACATCCTGTGGAGGAGGTGTCATGGAGAGATGCAATGGAATTTTGTCGTCGATTATCAGCATTGACAAATAAAAATTTCACTTTGCCTAGTGAATCTCAGTGGGAGTATACTTGTCGAGCGGGCACTGATACAAATTTTTATTTTGGTCAAAAAATCAATACCGATCTAGCAAATTTTGCAGATTTTAAACCTTTTGAAGATTCAACAGAGACAATTGCTAAATACTATGAAACTCACAAAACTACTTCCGTAGGTATTTATCCACCCAATTCTTGGGGTTTATACGATATGCACGGTAATGTATATGAATGGTGCTTGGATATACACCATTCTAATTACACAGGTGCGCCCTCTGATGGTAGTGCTTGGATCGATTTTGATGAAGACAATCATAATCGTATGGGTAACAGCCATCCCTGTCGAGGTGGTTCGTGGAGAGATTTATGGGATTTTTCTACTAGTTACAAACGTGGTTTTGGTAGTAGTGATGGTCGAATCGACCAGATCGGTTTTCGCGTTTGCATGGTACTAAACTCGGACGCTCGATATGGAATTTTACCGTACAGAGAAATTAATGAAAACTATGAAGACTATGAGGAATATGAAGAAGAATAGATTCGACCTCTGAACTTTTCCTATCACAACCTGTAAATGAATTTGCACTAAAAAACACCCCAAAATCCAAAATGTCTACCCTCCCCCGCAGCCATCAAGAAATCGTCGAACAACTAGATCTAATGCTGCGGGCGCGGTATCCGCTGATTTACATCGTTGGAGCCGAAGAAGAACCGATCGATTTTTTCTAGTGCAATCGACATCCGCGCTGAAATGGAATTTCGCGCTCATAGCCAAAGTTATCTGAAGATAACTACACAGAGATCTTAGTTCGTGTCAACGAACTTACGCTCTGAGCAAGGAATTCATTCGAGGGCTTAGATCTACACTGAATTCTAGATATCTTCAACGGCTTACGTCCTTTCAGTACCAACGATCGCCTCATCCAAATCCAATTTCAACCAACTTGTTAACATTCGATCGAATCCAGGGCATATTAACAAACAAAATGCCAATATTTGCGACATGCCACTTTGGAGATTATTTTATCATCTGGTTTGGGCGACTAAAGATCGACAACCACTAATTAGCCCAGATCGCGAAAAATTCTATATCCACATATTCAAGGAAAAGCCGATTTTCTCGGATGTCAACTACATGCGCTCGGTGGTGTCGAAGACCATATTCATCTGATTGTTTCAATCCCACCAAAGCTATCGATTTCAGACTTTGCCAAACGAATTCAAGGTAGTAGCTGTCGTTATTTAAACCAAGAATTTGGAGAAGCTAGTTATCAGTTCTCTTGGCAACATGAATATGCGGTGTTTTCTTTAGGAGAACAGAAGTTAGAATGGGCGATCTCGTATGTTGAAAATCAAAAACAACATCATGCAACCGGAAAGCTCGTCAAAGTACTCGAACAAACGGAGCCAAGTTGAGGGCTATTGGTGCAATCGAGATCCGCGCTGAAATAGAATTGCGCGCTCATAGCACAAGTTATTCTCAGATAACTACATGGAGATTTAGTTCGTGTCAACGAACTTACGCTCTTAGCCCCAAATTCATTTGAGGGCGATCTCCACTAAATTCTAGAAGCTATTAACACGATTACCTACGGTAGGCTACGCCAACGCCAACCCAATCGGGCAAAATAACTACAGCATCTAAAATAGTAACTAGCCTCAACCCAAAATCCCAAATGTCCACCCTCCCCCGCAGCCACCAAGAAATCGTCGAAAACCTAGACCTCATGCTGCGGGCGCGGTATCCGCTGATTTATATCGTCGGTGCCGAAGAAGAACCGATCGAAACCGTACTATTACAAGTAGCCGATAAATCCCAACCAGCGCGAGAACTCCGATTTTGGGATATCGTCAGGGGTTGGAACGATAACGGAGCCGATAAAGGTTCGCCCATCGCGGCATTAGGGCAGATTGCCAAAGCACCTGCGGATAAACCCGCGATCTTTGTCTTGCAAGATATCCACCCAATCCTCAAATCGCCCCTGCAACCCGCCAACATCCCCATTATCCGCGAGATCAAAAATCTCACCCGCGAACTCAAACGCAGTCGTAAGACATTAATTCTCACCAGTTATTCCCTCGACGTACCGTCAGAATTTATCGAAGAGACAACCACCATCGATTTTCCCCTTCCCGATGCCAATGAAATCGATTATCTAATCTCTCAATTAGTCGTCCCCGACAAACTCAAACTTTCCCCCCTCGGTAGAGAACAACTCGTCAAAGCCTGTCAGGGATTGAGTCGAGCGCGGATTCAACGAGTACTAGCCATTTCCCTCGCCACAAACCAACAAGTCAGCGAGCAAGATATCGACAGAGTTTTAGCCGCCAAGCAGCAAGCTATTCGCCAGACGGGAATTTTGGAATTCTACACCACCCACGAATCGCTCAAAAGCGTCGGCGGTTTGGATAACCTCAAACAGTGGGTGAGGATGCGCCAGGACAGCTTTACCGAGGAAGCGCGGCGGTATGGCATTCCCAATCCCAAGGGAGTATTACTGGCGGGAATTCAGGGTACTGGTAAATCGCTCTCGGCAAAAACGATCGCGCATGAGTGGAGGTTACCCCTATTGCGGTTGGATGCGGGGCGGTTATTTGGCGGGTTAGTGGGGGAGAGTGAGAGTAAGGTACGCCAGATGATTAAAATCGTCGAAGCGGTGGCTCCTTGCGTGTTGTGGATGGATGAAATCGATAAAGCGTTTGGAAATATCAGCAGTGGTTTCGATGGCGATTCGGGGACGAGTCGGCGGGTATTTGGGAGTTTGATTACCTGGATGCAAGAAAAAACTAGTCCGGTATTTGTAGTAGCGACAGCGAATAATATTCAGATTTTGCCTGCGGAATTATTACGGAAAGGGCGATTCGATGAGATATTTTTCTTGAATTTACCCAATGAAGCCGAACGTCAAGAAATCTTTCGGGTACATTTACAAAAACTTCGTCCCAGTCGGTTGCGAGAATTCGATTTAGCATTACTCGCACGGCATTCTCCCGAATATAGCGGTGCCGAAATCGAACAAGCGATCGTTGAAGGAATGCAACAGGCTTTTAGTAGCGGTACGACAGGCAATCGATCGGATTTTAATACCGAACATATCATCCGCGCTCTGGAAGAGACGGTACCTTTAGCGACTATTGCAAAGCCCCAAATTGAAGCTCTCAAACAATGGGCATCTAATGCAGGCGCGCGCCCAGCTTCGATCGATACTAAGTTAGTAGAAGAACTCCGCCAAATCTCGCAACGGCGGGGGATCGATCCGTTAGAAGTCGATTGAGCGGAATATAATAAAAGGAAGCACGTCACTCATAACAATCGCTCGTTCTCTCTTCTCCAATGAGTATTCCTCCCAATCCGAACAATACTGATGCAATCTTAGGCGGACAAAATCCACTTCCTGTAAATGCAGGCATTCTGGGAGGTATTGCTGGAGCTAAGAAAAAATTAGTTCACGATCTAGAGTTGAGTATAGAGGCAGCTCATGAGTTGATTGACAATCACGACTTATTGGAGTTTGAAACTATTACAGTTAATAGCTTTGGCAAAGTTATTACAAGTACGAAGAAATATGCTTTTTATTATACTGAGAAGTTAGAGAATGATGTTGCAATAGACATGATGTACATTCCCTCTGGAAATTGGAATCTAGAATGCACGGAAGGAAATAAAAAATGGCTGCATCAAATTTCAATAAAGCAATTTTATCTTTCAAAATCCCCTATCACAAAGGCTCAATATCAGGCGGTTATGGGAAATAATCCATCATTTTTCAAGGGTGAAGATCGCTGCCCAGTAGAATCAGTGACATGGAAAGATGCGATTGATTTCTGTGAGAGATTGTCAAACCTCACTGGAAAAAACTACACCCTTCCAAGTGAAAGTCAGTGGCAATATGCTTTTGTGAGTGGTACTAATACACCAATTTATTGCGGTGATACCATAACAACAGACTTATCAAACTACAATGGAAAACAGTATAAATTTCGTAACGAACCAACAGGAGTATATTTAGGGAAAACTACGCCAGTAGGAAAATATCCTCCAACACCTTGGGGGCTATATGATATGCACGGAAATGTTATGGAGTGGTGCTTGGACGAATGGCATGAGAATCTTATAGATAAACCTATTGACGGCACAGCATGGAAATGGAGAGATGACAATGATGGTCAGTATCATATTTTTTGTGGCTGTTCTTATAAGTTCTTTCCGCTGGATCTTCGAGGTTCTAACTGTACATATATAACTGCTGGAGATCGCTATAGCGATATTGGCTTTCGGGTGTGTCGTATTTAGTAATTATCGATTCCAGCAGCTTAACAATAAAATTGCAAATCTAACTCAAAGATTCCTATGTCTCACTTTACTACTATTAAGGTTCAAATCAAAAACGGTGAAGTTCTCGCTAATGTTCTGGCAGAACTGGGGCATAAGGTAGAAACTAACGCTCAAGTTCGCGGTTATCAAGGCGATCGAATTAATGCAGAATACGTCATCCGCCGTCAAAATGGTTACGATATCGGATTTCGGAAAGATAGTGATGATAATTACGAACTTATTGCTGACTTCTGGGGTACAGGGATAAACCAAGTTCAATTTGTTAATGAAATTCAACAAAAATACGCTCACAAAATGCTGTTAACTACTGCGGAAACTCAAGGTTATACCATTGAAGCGGAAGAAGTATTAAACGATGGCACAGTGCGTGTAGTCGTCGGACGGTGGGTTTAGATTAATTGATAATTGATAATTGATAATTGATAATTGGGTTGTTAGAGCGTAGGTTGGGTAGAGCAAAGCGAAACCCAACATTTCCAGTGTGTTAGAGCATAGGTTATCGATTCATACAAATCTGTCAAGGATAACCGATTATGTCCAATCGCGATTTTCGTTTTGAAGGGCTGCACCAACGACCGCAAAATTCCGATGCCGTACTGGGAAATCAAACATCGATCGCTAATGGTAGCGTCATCTTAGGTGGAATTGAAGGTGTCAAAACCCGATTGAATAGCGAAAGCATTCACCTCAGAATTTTAGCATTGAAAGATGCGATAAATTATGGCGATGCTGGTTTGCATCTGGTTGTTCGATACTTGGAAAATCCAGAATCCCAAATTGTCGATGCAGCTTATGAATTATTAAAAGATCGATCGGAACCGTTCGTGCGCGATCGAATCGAGCGTTTTTTGGACGATCGAGAGTTAGAAATTGAAGACATGAAATATTCATGGCTAGAATCGAGTCCCGAAGCTGCCATTGGGAAGCAATTTAAAACAAATAAAGTATCTAAATCGATCGCGGATTCTAAAACCAATTCGAGACGGGTGAATAAAACCAGTAAGAAACGATGGAGTAGTGCAACTTAGCTCGACACAAAGTAACTAAATATGTTAAAGCACGAGCGACCGAATGAATTTGATGCTGTCTTGGGAAATCAAGGTGTTGTGACCCAAGGCAGCATGATTTTAGGCGGAGTTGAAGGACTCAAACAAAGATTGAATAGTCATAGCTTGCAAGTCAAAATAGCCGCATTAGAAGAGGCAGTTAATTATGGCACGGCGGGTTTGCAGGTACTACTCGCATATTTAGACGATCGAGATTTACAAATCCAAAATCGGGTTTATGAATTATTAGAATCGAGATCGGAACCTTTCGTTATCGAACATTTAGCTAACAATGGGATTAGGCGATATACCAGACATAAAAATCGATTCGATCTATTCGAGCAGATGGGCAAACGAGGAACGACAGCGGATGTCGATATTATGATGGAAAGTCTCGAATGCGATCCTCACAGTTCGCCATATAAACTAATCGATTATACGCTGGGATTGGTAAACAGAAGTACTGGGAAAGAGAGAATCGAATATTACTTATTTAACGGCACGCAAGTTCAACGAAATTATGCGGCACTTTATTTTAAAAGACTGGGTGAAATGGGTATTTTAACCGAAGCTGTAAGAATGGGATGTATCGATCGAGTTCAAGCGTTTTCCAAGTAACTATTAAAATGGCCCAAAATTAAATTTTCGATCGAACTAGATATTATTATGAAGATCGCGGAGCATCGCAACGCAACTTATCAATCCCTGATTTGCTAGCGTTTCTAAATGATTGTCGAAAGTCTGGGGTGGATTCTTCAGGCGAGATAAAATGGTATCGACAGATTGGAGAACTTGCTGAGGATATCGCTCGATGAGATTGCCAACAAATACATCTGGATGTTGGGCGACTATTCCATGTCTGGCAAGAATTACATCTGGAAAATCCTTTAAATTAAAAGTGACAATAATCTTGGCATTTGTGGCAATTGCAGCAGCAAGAACGTGTCGATCTTCAGGATCTGGTAACTCCAGAGTGGGAATTAATTGCTCGAAATCTGTAACCAGTGAATCGGGCACATTTTCATTCATTAAAACTCTGAGCCTTGCGAGTCTGTTAGCGTTCAAATCGGGACGTTTGATTAACAGATTTCGCGTCCATTCATCGTGAATTAGCTCCGTCCATTTGGCTCGAAAAATTCTGGTTGTCGCCAGTTGAACTAATAAATCGCGTAAAGGTGCAGGATAGAGAACGCAGGCATCATAAACTACGGCAATATTGGCAGCCATCAGTCATACAGTCCCAGTTCCTGAGAAATTGCCACCATTTCATCTAGTCCTTGCGCTGTTGCCAAATCGATTCGTTCTTTGTAAGCCATCAAATCATTAAAGTGAATCCGGCGGTGTTTGCCGACTTTATGATGGGGAATTACGCCTAATTCAATTTGTTCGATTAAAAATGGTTGGGAGACATTTAGTAAATCCGCAGCCTCCTGGGTTGTAAGTTCGGCATGAATGGGGATGAGGCTGACAGCATTGCCCTGCGCCATTTGAGTGAGAGCATCGACGAGCAGACGGTAGGCGGCTGCGGGAATAGTGGCTTGATGTTTATTACCATCTGCCTCAATAATCTCGATTTGATGGACATTGGGGCTGAGGTATGTGGTGAGGATGCGGCTACTCTCTTGGGAGATTTTGGTGTCATCTTCACTGGGAATGTAAGCAGGATAATTTAGGCTACCCATAGTCGATCGGTTACAATCCGGTATGTTGGGTGATAGGTTCAATTTTAACGGACTATTTGCAACAATCGCAAAAGAGGTAGAGAATCTGACGATCGTGCCGATCTTTTTGCCGAAAACAAACCCGCCCACCCCACCAATATCGATCGAATTGTTAGATCGATCGTGGGCATAATAGAAATAATCTCGCACTGTCAATAACCATGTCAGAAACCAATCCCCGCGAATCAGATCTAATTTTAGGCGGACAAATTCTACCTCCTGTAAATGCTGCGATATTAGGTGGATTGGCTGGTGTCAAACAACGGTTGGAAAGTGAATCGATCGCCGAACGACTTCAGGCTCTAAATAATGCAGTTGCCTATGGTGATGATGGGATAGATTTAGCCCTGCGATCGCTATCGGATAATGATGATAAGGTACGGCGGTTAGCAAAGAGATTATTACGCGATCGATTTGGGGAAGCAGGAAAGAAAGCATTTATAAACCATGATGTTGCTAGTTATTTTCTTAAGATCGATGATTGGAATAAGGAGGAGTATTATTCTGGTATTGGCATTGCCGACCCAGATAATAATGCTTATTATCGTGAAGTATATCTGCCTGGAATGTGGAAGAAAGATGAAGACTACCAGACAAAACAGTTTAAGTCTCTACTACAAAGTTCTAGTGCCAATCGAATGCAGGCATTGATTTTAGAAGCAGTTGAGAACAAATTAGATTTTTTTAGATTTATCTTTGAAAGTATTCAGTCAAATAATACTCCCTTAAGTAATCTCAAAGCATTACAGATAGGCGATAGAAAGATAGATTGGGAGGAAGTGGATCTTGAGAATGATGAGTTTGACCGAGACTTGCTTGTCAAGCCTAAAAATGATCGTTTGTATCAGACCGATATCAGCTCCTTACTTATATTGTTTCCCAATTTAGAGTATTTAAATGTTTATGGAAATTATCATGAATATTTAAGTCCTAATAATCTTGCTCTCAAACAATTTTGCGCTGGCAAGTCCATCAAAAATAAATTAAAAACCTTAGTAATTGGAGATGCCGATGTCGATAGAACGATATCCAATATATCTCCAACTAGTTTCCCTGAATTAGAGCATTTTGAGATCTGGTTCAATGATACGAAGGATATTATGCCAACGATTCAAGCTATTAGCCCAATATTGTCGAAGAAAGCTACACCTAAATTAAAGTATTTAGCCCTATGCAATTGTCAAGTATCTGAGGCTTTAATTAGAGCAGTAATAAGAACTCCTGTTATTGAAAAACTTGACGTTTTAGATTTCAGAAGTGGCTCTATGATGGATGGTATTATACAATATATTTTAGATTGTCAAAAAATTAGAAATCTCAAGCTTTTGAATATCTCAGATAATTATTTGACCGAGCGAGGGATAGAGCGGCTGAGACAGCTTCCCTGTAAAATTGAGGCAGCTAATCAATTTCAATCCAAGCACGCAAAAGATGAAAGAGATCTCAGATTCTCGCGGTATTCGGTATCCGCTGAATAACTATTAATCATTGAGCGTCAATCCAAAATCCAAAATCCAAAATAAGATGGCTGAATATCAAAAGATCGAATACCGCATCGGCAAAGACGGCAAAGTCACCGAAACCGTCATCAATGGTAACGGCGAAACCTGTACCCTCGCTACCCAGGATCTCGAAGCATCCTTGGGTAAAGTCGAATCGCGAGAACTATTACCCGAATACCACGATGGTGCAGATAACTACCTCGTCAACGAACAGTCTCAATCTAACGAAACTCAAGGATAGAAACGATGGAGCCAGAAATAATCGGTGGGTTGGTAGGGACTTTCACGAGTATTGCGACATTAGGATTCTTTTATTGGCGATTGCTTAAAATTGCGAAAGCTAGTCGAGTAGCATTAGAGTCGCGCTTAACTCAGGAAATTAACACCTTAAAAGATCGATCGCAAGCAACTGAATCAGCCTTACAGTCTCAATTAATAGAGGTAAAATCTCAACTTCAAACTAGCGAAGTCAAAAGAGCCAAGTTAGAAGCAGAAATCGCCGCGCTGACACAACAATGTCAGCGATTGCGAGAGGAATTGAAAACTCAAGCAGCGCAAGTTCGATCGGATGCGATCGATGGTGGATTCGAGCAAATTCAAACGCTATTAACTCAATATCCTAGCGTGCGAAGGATGGTAGAAAGTCAGCCAGATTTACCCGCACGCAATATCGTTGCTTTATTAACATCTCTGGAAAATATCGTTAAATTCTGGGAGTGTCAATCGATCGGCAAACCCTGGGAAATGGTGCCATATGACCCGCAGATCCATCAAAGCGATGTAGATGATATCCAAGTTGGCGAATCCGTTTATGTGCGGTTTATCGGCTATCAGAAAGGAGATCGGATTTTGATTCCTGCTAAGGTTAGCCGCACATTACCAGCAGGAGCGAAAACATGACGGCAATCGCGATCGATTTTGGCACCAGTAACACCGTAGTTAGCATCTTAGAACCCGATACCCAAACGCCGAAGACGCTGCGGTTTCCCAGTTTGTCGCGGGTATTTAATTTGGGCGATACGATCGCTACAGGTGGAGATATTGCGGTAATTCCAAGCTTGGTATACGTCGCCACAGGGCGCGAGATTATCGTCGGGGAGCGGGTGCGATCGCAGCGATTAGGACTATCGCAACCCCAGCGGTTTTTTCGAGCATTCAAACGCGATTTGGCAGCAGATTTTCAGATTCCACCGCGCACGATCGAGGAAAAGGTATTCGATTCTCATGCGGTGGCGATCGAATTTCTGACGCAGATTTGGCAGGAAATTTTAGCAGCAAATATCGAACCATCTTTAGTAATTTTTACGGTTCCCGTCGGTACGTTCGAGCGGTATTTAGACTGGTTTAAAGATGTCGCCACCGAGTTAAAATTACCGACGGTTAAATTCGTCGATGAATCGACAGCAGCGGCTTTGGGTTATGCCGTACAACGTCCGGGTTCGATCGTGTTAGTTGCTGATTTTGGTGGGGGAACGCTGGATTTGAGTTTAGTGAGAACTTCGCCCCTGGGTACGGATGATGTCAAATTGCAAGCAGAGGTATTAGCCAAGACGGATGTATATGTCGGTGGAGAAGATATCGACAGGTGGATTATTGAAGATTATTTAGTTAAGTTAAATAGCGACAGAGAAACCATCGGTGAAGTTGGCTGGCAAAATTTACTCGCGATCGCCGAGCGGTTGAAAATTCGATTGACTAAAGATACCGACGCGCGAGAAAGTTGGTTAGATGAGGATACATTTATGTCCTACGATCTGACTTTAGCTCGATCGCAATTAGAAGATTTATTAGAACAGCGACAATTACTCGAACAATTTCGCGATGCGATCGATGAAATCCTCACTCTCGGCTTGCGAAAAGGTGTCCAAAAACCCGACATCGAACAGATATTATTAGTCGGTGGTAGCTGTCAAATTCAAGCGATTCAACACCTATTTACATCCTACTTTGGCAGACAACGCGTCAAGCTCCACAAACCCTTTGAAGCCGTCGCACATGGAGCCTTAGCTCTTACCCAAATTGCGGGATTAGAAGACTATCTCCGACATGGATATTGCATCCGTCTCTGGGAACCATATACTCGGACTTACAATTATTTTCCCCTGTTTGAAGCTGGGATTAAATATCCCTGCAAACGCGACGAACCATTAACCCTCCAAGTCGCCTTGGAAGGACAAACGGAACTGCGCTTAGATATCGGTGAAATCGCCCAAATTAGCACCGCAGAAGTCACTTATGACGCCCAAGGGAGAATGAATAGTGTTCCGGTAAATAAACAATCTCAATATCGATCGTTAGAACGCGATCGCAATTCGGTTTGTTTGGCGAGATTGGAACCACCAGGGGAATTAGGAATCGATCTGATTGCGGTAGAATTTGCGGTGACGGAGCATCGAATTTTAGTTGTTACGGTGACGGATTTATTGACTAATCGAGTGTTGGTGGAACGAGGATCGATCGCTAAATTGAATTGATTATGACTAGTACAATCGAGATCCGCGCTGAAATGGAATTTCGCGCTCATGGCAAAAGTTATCTGAAGATAACTGAAATTCGGTTTTAGTCCGTTTCAACGGACTTTTGCTCTTAGCCCCAAATTCATTTGAGGGCTGCATCGATGTCGCACTATTCAGCTCGATCGGGCATAATAACTATAACCTTATATCGATCGATCCCCATGTCAGAACTCAATCCCCAAGAATCCGATGCTGTCTTTGGCGGACAAAATCTACCGCCGATAAATGCTGCCGTATTAGGTGGTGAAGTAGGTATAAAAAAACGATTACAATATGAAAAGTCTATTGCTAGAGAAAACAAATTTTGGCATAACTTCAAGTATTTGCATGGGTTCTCACAATATATAGTTTTCGAGCCGCATGTAAAAATAATTAATCCTCAAGAAACTGCTTATTTTTTAAGAGATTATCGATATAATCCTCCTCCCAACAACATCTCTTTTGAAGACAAATTTGATGCTCTTGTTAAACAAACTAGAGCTAGTGAAGTTGAAGGTTTATTTTTTGGATGTTTGAGCAATGAAAAGCTTATCAATATTTTGGTCGATAATTGCAAAAAATTGAAAAAATTGAAGGCATTATGCCTCGGAGCTATTTCTGAAGATGAGCAAATGATTTCTGAGATATATCATGGTGATATTAGCAGAATTTTATTAGCCTACGATAAATTGGAAATTTTACAGATCAGGGGGCGATATTTACGGTTTTGTACGAAATTGCATCATCAAAACCTCAAATCTTTGACAATTATAAGTGGAGGGTTAAATCGCGAATCATTGTTAGATATCAATGAGCTAGATTTACCTGCTTTAGAATATTTAGAAATTTGGCTTGGGAGCAAGGAGTATGGATCTAATTCTTCCATTACCGATCTGATGCCAATTATTTCTGGAGATAAGTTTCCAAAATTAAAATATTTAGGGTTTAAGAATTGCGAATATACGGATGATATTGCTTTTGAATTAGCTAGATCTCCAATTATAGAGAAATTACTAGAATTAGATTTGTCAATGGGAGCATTGGGTGATGATGCTTTGTCAGCAGTACTTTCCTGTCCAATGATTAACGAATTAGATAAATTAGATGTGTCTCAAAACTTTATTTCAGATGGATTTATCGCAGAGAAACTACCTCAGTTTAAGCTAAACTGCGAATTAATTACTGAAGGTCAACGTCAAGTATATCCTTATGATGATTATGGAAATGAAATAAATGAGAGAGAATATCGATATTGCGTAGTTGCAGAGTAAACTTGAATGCTGAATTTCGTCCTAATTGCTAACCCCGAAACCCGACGCGTGCAACTATTCCAGCAAGCACTAGCACGTTACGGATTACCGCCAGCCAGACTAATCGCCTACGCCGATTTGCTCGCCAATAGGTGCGATTTAGCTCAATTTGACTCCCCAGATACTATCTTCCGATTTGACGCGCCAGAGCGCAGTTTTGACGTCGATCGAGGGTTTATTGCCGCAGGTGCCGAACTGGAGCCAGATGGACGACATCAACGTATTAGTACCAGTGCAGCGGCGCAGTTACCAGAAGATTTGGGGCGGATTTGGTATCAACGTCAATGGTATCTCGGCTGGTGCGATCGATTGCGATCGTGGACGGCTAATTTGCAAGGGCGAATCTTAAATCATCCCGATGATATTATCATCATGTTTGATAAAGTCCGGTGTCAGCAAATATTAGCAGCAGCAGGTATTCCCGTACCACCAATGTTATCGATCGATCTCAATCTCCAATCCAAAATCCAAAATCCAAAATCCAAAATCGACAAATTGATGGACGAGCGAAACATCAATCGAGTATTTATTAAACTGGCGCATGGCTCCTCCGCTTCGGGAGTGGTTGCTTACGAACGTCGGCATGGATACGAACGGGCAATTACGACTGTAGAAAGAGTTGTCGAAGCAGGAGAATTACGGTTTTATAATTCGCGATTGATTCGGCAATATCGCGATCCAGACGCGATGGCGGATATTATCAATTTTCTGGCTGCTGAATCAGTTCAAGCCGAAACATGGCTTCCCAAAGCACGATTGGAAGGAAGAGAATTTGACGTGCGGGTGGTAGTCGTTGGTGGTAAAGCGCGTCAAGCAGTAATTCGAGTGGGCAATAGCCCCATGACTAATTTACACTTAGGAAACGATCGCCGAGAAGTTACCGATTTACCTACGGGTTTATCGCCTGCGGCTTGGGCGGAAATGTTAGCTACCTGCGAACGCGCTGCTGCTTGTTTTCCCAATACTTTCTATTGTGGCATCGATTTATTAATCGCGCCCAATTTGAGGGAACACTATATTCTAGAAATGAATGCATTTGGTGACTTGCTTCAAGGGATTACTTGGCAAGGTGAAGATACTTATACAACGGAGGTAAGGATGTTGATAGAAGAGGAGGAGACTAGGAGACTAGGAGACTGGGAAATAAGTAGGAACTAGATCGAGTAATATTTATACAGCCTTTCAATCCGCAATCCGCAATCCACAATCCACAATAAAAAAATGGGCATCTATCAACACGTAGAAAAATTCATCGGCAAGCCAATTGTCGAATATACAACCGATACTGGAATTGCCTACCCGATCGAGATAATTTATCGAATGAGTGTAGAGTATGACTCAGAGCATAGCATTCTCGATTTACTTGCGCATTTTACAGAACATCCCAATGCCAGCAGAGTTCCTGGCTTAATTATCGGGATGTGGGATTGTGAGGAAAGCAGTCAGAATGTTGTCGATTTTCTCGTCAATGCTAGTCAAAAACTGCCCAGCCTGTCGGCACTTTTTTTAGGTGATATTACGGGTGATGAAAATGAAATATCTTGGATCGAACAAAGCGATCTCTCACCACTCTTAACGGCTTATCCGCAGCTAGAACATTTACAGATACGCGGTAATGATGGATTGGTACTTGGAGAGCTAAAACACGATCGATTAAAAACATTAATCGTCGAAACTGGTGGGTTGAGCGTCGAAAGAGTTCGGGAAGTATGTCAGGCGCAGTTGCCACAATTAGAACATTTAGAATTATGGTTGGGTGACGATAATTATGGCGGCGATACAACGGTAGAAGATCTAGCTCCGATTTTAAGTGGAAAATTATTTCCCAATTTAAAGTATTTAGGTTTGAGAGATAGTTGTATAGCAGACTCGATCGCCACTGCGGTAGCAAAGGCACCCGTGCTGCAACAAATCAAAGTCCTCGATCTATCTTTGGGTAACTTAGGTGATGTCGGTGCTGCTGCTTTATTAGCAAGCCCATTGATAAAACACTTAGCAAAACTCGATCTCAATCACCACTATATTCCTGAAGAATTCAGATCTAAATTTGAAGAATTGGGTATTGATGTCGATCTAAGTGACGAGCAAGAGGTAGACGAAGATGATGACGAAGAATATCGATACATTGCCGTCTCTGAATAATGAAAACACACAGATCTGTAGGGGCGGGTTTATGCAAGCAAGCATCGATAAATTCCTAAAATGTAAACCAAACCCGCCTAACCATACCAGCAGATATCGATCGATTATTTCCGGTACGCGATCGAGATGTATGATGATAATTTTCGATCTTATTGGGGAGGGCGGGTTTGATTTAGATTTTTAGAATTATCCGTAGGTTATCTCATAAACCCGCCCCTACAGATCCGTAATCCGCAATCCACAATCTACAATCCACAGGATGAACGTCGATCGATTAATTGGTACCCATGATTTCCTATTTATTACCCTCGACACCCTCCGGTACGATGTCGCGCAAGAATGCCTAACAAATGGATATACACCCAACTTAGCGCGATTATTACCTGGAGGTAAGTGGGAGCGCAGACACACGCCTGCAAGCTTCACCTATGCCGCTCACCAGGCATTTTTTGCAGGCTTTTTACCCACCCCAGATTTACCAGGCAAACATCCTCGGTTATTCGCCCTCAGTTTTGCAGGGAGCGAGACAACGGGCGAAAATACTTGTGTCTTTGAAACGGCAGATATTATCTCTGGATTTGCCCAGCGGGAATATCATACAATTTGTATCGGTGGGGTGGGCTTTTTTAATAAGCAAAATGCGTTAGGTAATGTGTTACCAGGGATGTTTGCCGAGAGTCACTGGGATATTAGTTTGGGTGTAACCGATCCTAATTCTACGGAAAATCAGGTCAGGTTGGCGATCGAATGTTTAGCCAAATTACCTCGATCGCAACGGGTATTTCTATTTATCAATATTTCCGCTTTACATCAGCCAAATTGTATCTTTCTGCCTGGAGAAACGATCGATTCACCGATTACTCAAGCAGCCGCATTAGCTTATGTCGATCGACATCTTCCCCCATTATTTGAGGCAATGCAACAACGCGCTCCGATAATGGGGATTATCTGCTCGGATCATGGGACTGCTTATGGGGAGGATGATTATCATGGGCATCGATTGAGTCATCCAGTGGTGTGGCATGTGCCTTATGCTGAGTTTATCTTGCCTCGGCTCGATCGATCTGAAGCTAACGCGCTTTGAATTAGAGGAATTATCTGGGCGGATTGGGGGTACTGTTTATTTATGGATCGACGCGGTTGTCTGTAATGTGCTTTAAACAGGTTTTTGGTTGTTTCGATCGTTTTATCGATCGAGGGTATGTTATACGCTGCGCTCGATCGATTTCCTTATCTGTTCTTTGCTCTAGTCTCCACAAAAATGTTCATCAAAGAACATTTTATTTTTGAATAGGTACACCCCAAGGGAAGAGAGATTGAGATTAGATTATTAGCATGAAAGGGAGAAATCTATGTTTGATATTTGGAAACATGCAAATGAAATAACAAATAACCTCGCTCAAGGTTTGTACATTTTAGAATTCCAATATGGAGGAACCAGCTTTTCAGAAATTCCAGAAACTATCGTCAAAACAGCAATCTCAGATGCTTGGCAGCTTGTTATCGAACAGGCGCAAAAAGGAAATGTTAATTTAACGGAAGAATATCTGTCATCATTCATTCGTGACAAGTTAAGGCGCGATCGCAATTGTCAAGCACGTTTGGCGATCCTTCGATCGACCGTTACATCAGATATTCAGAGATCGAATACATTAGCACTATCAATCGAGTTTTTTGATATATAGTGAGACCGAACCAACAGCCACGCTATATATGGGTGTTGACATTCGATCGAAAACCTTAACTTGTCACAGATGGTCATCATTACACAAGCTGCTTGCAAAGACGATCGGTGCGGCATCACCAGGCGTTTTTGATAATGATGGCGGTCGTGGTGAATGGACATTACTTGTAGACGTGTGTTATCAATGTTTAGAAGACGGTTTGAATAATATTTCTGGCTGCGATGCTTGGATTTTAGCGCAGCTATTTGGGGGCAATCATGTCAGAAGTATGGCGATGTCATTAGCTTGGTTGTGTATCAATGGGTTAAGGCTGCAAGACGGTTTATTCGCGATCTATCCAAGTGCAGATAGAAATGAAAGATTATCAATTGCTTTAGAAGATGCTTGGTTGGATGCAGAAGATTTGAGAGGATTCTTTGGCTATTATGAGCACGACCAAAAGCCAGAAGGTTATCGATAACCATATTTTAAACATCTAAAATATAAATGACAACACTCCAAACCCTCCTCGCTAATTCCACTTACACATCCTATTCCTACGCCTACCCCCACAAAACCGCCTATCGCCCCTTAAATCCACCAGCACATTTATCAACAGTTTGGGCGCAGGAAAATAAGTCCGCATTATTCCTCTACCTGCATATTCCCTTTTGCGAAATGCGATGTGGATTTTGCAACTTATTTACCCAAACAAATGCAGGCAAAGATTTAGTCAGCGAGTATTTAAAAACCCTCACCAGAGAAGCCACACAAGTAAAAGCCGCCTTGGGTGACTCCCAATTTGCACGGATGGCGATCGGCGGTGGCACGCCAACGTTTCTAAATGTGCCAGAATTAGAACGGGTATTCGATCTGGCGGCGGATATTATGGGTGCAAATCTCCACCAGATCCCGATCTCGGTAGAAGTATCGCCCCAAACAGCTACTACTGAGAAGTTAACATTATTAAAGCAGCGCGGTGTCGATCGAGTTAGTATCGGCATTCAGAGTTTTATCCCCGCCGAAACCGCCGCAGCAGGCAGACCTCAAACGCTGGATAATGTCTATGCTGCCCTAGATCGGATTCATTCTGTCGGTTTTCCCACCCTGAATTTAGATCTAATTTACGGCTTACCTGGACAATCGATCGACAGTTGGTTAAAATCGCTCCAGATTGCCCTCAAATTCGCCCCAGAGGAACTCTATCTCTATCCGCTCTACATTCGACCTTTGACGGGTTTAGAACGCTCTCGCCGCGAATGGAACGACGAACGCCGCGATTATTATCGTCACGCTCGCGATTTCTTATTAGCCTCCGGTTACGAGCAAGTCTCCATGCGCATGTTTCGCTCTCGTCATGCGCCAAACCTCGATGCTCCGGTTTATTGCTGTCAGGCAGATGGCATGGTAGGTTTAGGCTGTGGCGCGCGATCGTACACATCATCTTTGCACTATTCGAGTGAATATGCCGTCGGAATGACGGGAATTCAAGAAATTATCGCCAATTATACCAAGCAAGAAGACGATTCTCCAGGTGAGACGCTCCGCGAACGGTTTAACTGGGTTAATTATGGTTATCAACTTGACTTAGACGATCGCCAACGCCGATTTCTGATTCAATCTTTATTGCAGTCGGAAGGCTTGGATCTCAATGATTATCAACAAACCTTCCACACCGATGCGCTAACAGATTTCCCACAGCTCAACGATTTATTAACCCTAGAACTAGCAACGTGGGAAGTGGGAGAGGGGGAGACGGGAAGCAATCCAAAATCATCTATCAATCCGCCACCCAAAATCCCGCTTGGTGCGCTTCCATGGTCGGGGAACCCGACCGGAGCGCATCCGCAAAATCCAAAATCCAAAATCATCCTCACCCCCGCAGGCGTAGAAGTATCCGACACCTTGGGAGTTTGGTTATATTCACCGCAAGTCAAATCATTGATGGAGGATTATCAATGGCGTTAGAATTATCAATTTTGTATCGAGGTTCGCTCTCTAGTTGTAACTATGGCTGTGAATATTGCCCCTTCGCCAAACGTACTAATACAGCCGCAGAATTAGCAACAGATAAAGCCGAACTCGATCGATTCTTTAATTGGGTAGAAGCTCGCGATCCAACCGACAAAATCGGGATATTATTTACACCATGGGGTGAAGCTCTGATTCATCGCTATTATCAATCCGCGATCGCCAGACTTTCCGATCTTCCTCAAGTCACTAAAGTCGCCATTCAAACCAATCTTGCTTGCGAGCTAGATTGGGTAAAAGATTGCAATTTAGATACCCTAGCCCTGTGGACTACTTTTCATCCCACCGAAGTCTCGATCGAGCGATTCTTACAACAATGTCAGCAACTCGATTTAGCCAAAGTTAAATATAGCGTCGGGATTGTGGGACTCAAAGAACACCAACAATCCGCACGATTATTACGTCAAGAATTAGCTCCAGATGTCTATCTCTGGGTAAATGCCTACAAACGTCAGCCGGACTATTATCACCCCGAAGATCTCGATTTATTCACCCAAATCGATCCACTATTTCCCATCAATAACCAAGTTTACGATACCTTTGGCAAACCCTGCCGCACGGGACATCAAGTAATTACGGTAGATGGAGCAGGTACGATGCGTCGCTGTCATTTTATCCCCGATTCGATCGGCAATATTTACGATCCAAATTTTGCAGCATCTTTACTCGCCAGAAATTGTCAAAACCAAGTTTGTCGTTGTCATATCGGGTACGTACATTTACCAGAATTAAATTTAGATCGAGTCTATGGCGATGGTATTTTAGAAAGAATTCCCCATCCTGAGAGTAATAGTCACTTAGTCAGCGGTTAAAACCGCCGCTGGTGATGAAAAGTCCGCCTACGCGGACTGAATATCTTATCAATTATCAATTATTAAAAAGCTCTAATTGCACCTGTACCGTTAAAATCACAGACCGCCGGACGAAGCGGACAAACCTTATTCTTCACTTTGTTTTTGGAGACGACTAAAGTCTCTAGCTTTTGTAATTTAGCTAATGGTTTAATATTAGTAATCTTATTATTATTTAGATTCAACCCTACTAACTGAGTCAGCGCGGCTATTGGTTGGATATCGACAATTTGATTATCGCTAAGATTGATTCCAGTTAGGCTTGTCAATCCAGCTAAAGGAGTCAGGTTGCTAATACGATTGAAATTGAGATTCAGGCTCTTTAAATTGGTCAAGCGAGCCAGTGGCTGGATATTAGAAATTTGATTATTATTAAGGACAATTCTCTTTAAATTGGTTAAGCCAGATAAAGCTCGAATATCGGTCACTTTACTGTTG
Organism: Chamaesiphon minutus PCC 6605; assembly: GCF_000317145.1. Taxonomy (GTDB): domain Bacteria; phylum Cyanobacteriota; class Cyanobacteriia; order Cyanobacteriales; family Chamaesiphonaceae; genus Chamaesiphon; species Chamaesiphon minutus. Next base: position 1,155,182 of record NC_019697.1, read on the forward strand.
GTAACTTCCAGTGTCGTCAAGGATTTTAGGTTAGCCAAGGGACTGAGATCGGCAATTTTGGTGTCGATAAAACTGACTTCGGTTAATTGAGTCAAATTTTTTACAGCTTTAATATCTTGAATAGAACTATACCAGAGTGTCAGCTTTTTCAAATTGGTCAGTTTCGCGATCGGTTTAATATTGACGATATTCCTACCCAGCAGTCCCAAATCATTCAAATTATTCAAACTGCCAAGGGGTTTGAGATCGGTTAGTTTATTGCTATTAATAACTAAAGCATCGAGTTGTTTCAGGTTGGCAAGGGGAGTAAGATCGGTAATATTATGACTGTATAAGCTAAGTTTGCGTAAATTGGTCAGACTGGCGATCGGTCGGAGGTCGCTAATATCGGCGGGAGTAGGACTAGAAGTCAGCAGTTCGGTACGTTGGCTGAGTTCGAGAGCGGCTGCTCGACAGTCTGGAATCTGAATTCCTTGCAATAAATAATCTACAGTTTTGCGCGTTTCTGGCGATAAAGAATTTCTTTGCTCGCACCATTGCAAAAAACTCTTCCCTGTTGGCACGTCTGCTGCCACAATTGTCGCTGTATTAGGAACTAACGCGATCGACAACAAACTCGTCAAAACTACCAATTTCATAATCAAAAAGTATCTTGTCAACCAAAATACTACCATCGATCGCTACTTTTACAATTGCAATCGTTTAAGATGTGGGATAATAGAACGAACTATTAGTACGTTTATAATGACTCTTCCGAATCCTCTGTACACCACAGACTATGGCACAGCGTATGTTGGTGATTCACTGTTACTACTCGATCGACTCGAACCTGATTCGATTGACTTGGTATTAACTTCGCCACCTTTTGCGCTGCAACGCAAAAAGACATACGGTAATGTCGAACAAGAGGATTATGTTGAATGGCTGCTGGAGTTTTGCCAAAAGGTTTATAGAGTTCTCTCTCCAACTGGTAGCTTTGTGCTCGATCTTAAAGTACGTCTTGAATCCTATCTAACGTGTATTGCCAACAGAACGAACTCAAAGTACGTTTTTTAGATAGCTAGATCGATCGAGTAGCATCGCCAATGGCGTTGTTGGCTCTTACTCAGATGGGTTATTTATTGGATTAGTTGGATGGCAAAGAGTAATAAAATATCTGCTGCGTATGAGTTTGAGTGATGGGCAATAGCAACCCTGGCTAGTTGAAGTTAACGATGGCTATGCAACGGGTAATTATGGATTGCCACCCTTATATTACGCTCAATTTTTAGCATTTCGCTGGGCAGAAATAACCGCTGCGGATGATTATAGTATCTCTATTTCGCAGGTTTTTAGTTAAGATCGAACTTAGCAGAGTTGCAATCTCCTATTTTTGTGTGACTCAGATCTGCAAATCGACTAGCTGAGGACAAAAGGATCGATCGCATGACAACTTTTTTGGTTACTGGTGCTGCTGGTGGAATCGGTTGCGAACTGTGTCGTCAAATCCAAACCGCAGGTGCAAAGGCGATCGCGGTGTGTCGCAAATCTTCGGTAGATCTCGATCGCGTTGGCGAAGCCTTTGCCTCCGCAAAAGCGTCCCCTGTGGGGAATCGATTGGGAGTGCAAGTCGAAGCTGGCATTGACATTACAGCGGATGATTCGGTTGCCGATTTAGCACGACGGTTGCAAGGCATCACCATCGACGTGCTGATTAATAATGCGGGGATGATGGAGCGAAATACGCTGGCTCGGCTCAATTTCGATAGTATCCGCCACCAGTTTGAAGTTAATGCGCTCGGCGCATTGCGGGTAACTGCGGCTTTATTGCCCAATCTCCAGGCAGGGAGTAAGATCGCACTGATTACCAGTCGGATGGGATCGATCGATGACAATACTTCAGGTGGTTCCTATGGTTATCGGATGTCCAAAGTCGCGCTCTCAATGGCTGGCAAGTCACTAGCGATCGATTTGCGATCGCGTCAGATTCCTGTCGCCATTATCCATCCAGGGCTGGTGAGTACCGCTATGACTGGCTATAATGGCATTCCCGCAGCAGAGTCTGTCCGAGGCATTTTACAGCGAATCTCCGACCTCAATCTGGCAAATTCAGGCACTTTTTGGCACGCTAATGGTGAGATTTTACCCTGGTAAGTCGATCGAAAACGACCTAGATCCGATCGAGAATCGGCACCAGTTTATGGGTGCTGTTACCTGAGAGGATGTCTGAGAACTCAATTCTGTTAAGCTCAAACTCTAGAGAATCCCCCCTAGCCCCCCTTAAAAAGGGGGGAACCAGATTCAAAGTCCCCCTTTTTAAGGGGGATTTAGCGGCGCATCGAACGGGAGCTTCCCTCCCGTTTGTGTGCGACAAGACAGGGGGATTTACCCACTGGAAACGAAGCAATTAGACTTTTCAGACATCCTCTGAATCGATCGGAGAACTTGCGATCGTCTTACTGGCGATCGAGATAATAAAGGGGGCAAATTTCTCGATCGAATGTTAGGGTTTCCCATCAACTATCTTGCCCTTTTTGTCACATTGAAAGAGCTGGCATTGTCCACCCTACTGGCGGGACTGCATCTTTACCCAATCAGGATAAAGCGCGGATAACACGATCGCCTGGGCGATCTTTTGAGTATTCTGGAATACCTTTAAGTATTCGTAGCAGTTAACCAGTTGTGTTTATGAAGATGGTTCCAAGCAGTACGAAGGTGGCTAACTTTGAAGATATTCCGTTTGCGTTCGCTCCACTCTTGAACTAACTCGATCGCTCGATCGCAGTCAATTGCCGCTTGCGGATCTTCTTTTGCGACCCAGTGGACTGTTGCCAGCATTTCCATTCCGTAGGGCGTTTCAAAGCCAACAATCAGGTTACTAACACGCTCTAAATGTGAATGAGATTCTTCACAATCCAAGAGAAATGCCTGCGCTTCTTCATCTAAAACATTCAGATCGTTGTAAAAAGAGGAGTATCCCATAATGGCATGACCATCGGTAAATGCAAACTCGATGTAACTCCTCTAGCTCTGGGCTGAGTAGGATGACTAATCGATCGCTCATAACTAGATCCAAGGCTCCGAAACATAGAATGGAGGTATGTGCGATATACCCCAACCTAGTATGCCCAAAATCTAGAGTCAAAAAACTACAATGATATTAAATACAGTTCGGTTTGCTAGCGGACTTTGCATCACTAGCGGCGGTTTCAACCGCTGATTTATTTGAAGTGCGGAATGTGGGCTAGAACATTCATCAAAACATTGGCTGCCTCACCGATAACCCGATCGTCGGCTCTGCCGAATCGACGCTTTTGCGGAGGCAAAGGCTTCGCCAACGCGAACGAATCGGGAGTTATTTGTGGGGTAACGGTTTGAAAATTACTCGATCGCGATCGTCTAGTTTAGGGTACTTCTGGCTCGATGCCTAGAGCGCGTAATTGAGCCGCCAATCGGTCAGCACGCTGACTTTCGGTATCGGCGCGTTGACTTTCGATCGTGGCTCGATCGCGATCGAGTTTGGCGCGTTCGTAAGGGGTGAGATAACGTTGGCTCCGTTCGTCGTACCAATACAACCATTCTCGTGTCAACCCATCATAACTAGCACGTTCGCTACCGATGCCTAAGCCAATTTCCGGCATCCAGAGAGGATTTGCAGTTTGCAGATCGTATTTGCCATTAATGAGTTTATAAATCTCTAGCCGCGCTTTGCGGCGGCGTTTGGGATTGTAGATAACATAATATAAAACGCCCATGCGGGCATATTCATCGAGTTTAGTCGTGTATTCCCCACCTGGACTAGTGGAGACTACCTCTAATACTAGGATCGGTGGTACTTCCTCTTCCCAGAGCGTATAGCAAGAGCGTAAATCTTCGTCAAACACGCGCTCGACATTCAGGCTCAAGAAACCATCAGGGACGATTGGCGGTCGATCGGGAGCGGTATAGATACCCATGTCGATGCCAAAGAACCAATCCATGCGCTCGTCCCACAGCATTCGTAAGATCGATTTGAGCAGGCTGGGAATGAGTTCTTGAAGTTCGTTATCCACGGGGGTATCGTCGGAGCAAGGCAGTTCGTCAGCGGTGGGTAGGTATCGCGGTAGCTCGTACTGGTACATGACAGAAGACACTCAAACAAGTGACATAGATCTATTGTATCATCCATTCTGGATTTATCTTTCTGCCTCTGGGAGGGCGATCGCTTTTTCTACGCCTTGTTTGAGACTCATTTCGATCGCGTCGTTGATTAGCAAACACGATCGATAACTAACTATCGACAAATCATCGATCGTCACCATTTGCCCATCCGTAAACTGAATCACAAGTTCTCGATCCTCTAGTAACGCTGTTTGTTCATAGCATTAAACAAAAACTTCAATAAATCAATTGCAAAACAAATTAAGCTGACTAATAATAGCCCTCCTCCAAATAATTCCATCAACGCTTTATCCATGAATAGGTAATGCAATCCAATGCCATCTGTATGTTGAATTGTAACACGAGTGTTGATATTTTCTCTATTCTGAATTTCATTTGCTGTTGACAAATGAAAGTAATAATTTGTATGTGGTTTAAATGATGGAGCTGAAAAATCGAGCCTAGTAAAACTATCGCGATCGTTACACGAATAATCTGTGCTTTCTAAAGTATTCCATGCCTTCACTGTCTCACTAGTTGATATCGTCCATCGAACGCCAAGTAATTTAATATCTTCACAATTTAGTGACGATTCTCCCGTCTTGCCAAAATATAATCTAACATTATAGTCTCTCTCTGAAGCTGATTGATTTGGTGTGAATGCTAAAGAGTAAGTTTTTCTATTTGAAATTAGAATTTCCTTACTTAAAGGTAACATTATATTTTCAGTATTTAACCATGATGCTCCGGCAATACCCGCACCGCCCAAACAGAGCAGTCCAATTATTCGTAGAATCATAGACATTGAATCATCATACTTACAGACTAGCCTCAACCTGAGCGATTTCCAAGCGGGTTTTAATTATCGAATCGATGCCTTGCTCTACTAGAAACATTTCAGACTCACGAAACAACTCGATCCAGTCGATGTGCAACGGGATTATTAGATATTACCTTATCGATCGTCGCTGCCAACTGACCCAACCTGTTTGGGACGAACTTCAAATTCAGAACGCGCACGAAAGAAACAAACATCAAACTCAAATAAGAAATTAGCTTGCCCCAAGATTAAAGGTACATTGGGTGCTTGTGTCCAAGCAAATGCAAGATTAACGGTGGGGAATGAACTGACTTGAGCGTCAATAACGACTGCGCGAGCTTCAAATCGAGCTAAGTTCCCTGCCAACAGAACTGAGAGCGTTTCATTCTCCCAAATTAAGCCCAGTTGTAACCCTAGCTCATAGGGCAAAACATTGACGCTTGCGCCTGTATCCAATAAACCTTCTGCGTTTAGGGAGCGATCGCCAAGGCTGAGTATTAAGGGCAGGTATGGCATTCTATCGACCATACCCAGGCTACTGTCAATGATTTTATAGGGAAATCTTTGAGGTTAAACCATTCTTCTCTTCTTGCTTTGTCGCTAGCAGATTCATCAAGACATTGGCAGCCTCCGAACAATTGTACGGCGACCAGACTGGATACTCTCGATCGGCAATAAAGAAGTTTGCATCTTCTTCTTTGACTAGTTCTGTTGCCAGAAACTGCATTAGCCGAAGCTTGTCAATTTTTGGGAGTTCCTGGATTTGTGACATGAGGTTAGCTAATGGCATTTGAAAATCTCCTTAGCTGAGAGTTTGTGAAAAGAAATGACCGCCCGCTCATTTTAACGTTGAAATCGCATCCACTGCTACTGGAACGCTTTTATCCGATCGCTACCATCTTGCCGCGATTACCTGACTCAAATTGCAATCGCACCTGAGTTTCATCATCTCGATAGATATTAATTGGCGTTTAGGAAAGACTAGCCTCGACCTGAGCAATTTCCAAGCGGGTTTTAATTACCGAATCGGGATTGAGACTAATTGAATCGATGCCTTGCTCGACTAAAAATCTCGCGAATTCTGGATAGTCGCTGGGGGCTTGTCCGCAGATGCCGATTTTGCGTCCGTTGGCTTTGACAGTTGAGATTGCCATTTTCACCATTGCCATGACTGCGGGATTGCGTTCGTCGAAGATGTGGGATACTAGAGCCGAATCTCGATCGAGTCCCAAGGTTAACTGCGTCAGATCGTTAGATCCGATCGAGAAACCGTCGAAGATTTGGCAAAATTCGGCGGCGAGAATGACGTTGCTGGGCACTTCGCACATCACATAGACTTCTAAGCCTTTATCCCCCTGTTGTAAGCCGTTGGCGGCCATTTCGGCCAAGACGCGGCGACCTTCATCGGGGGTGCGACAGAAGGGAATCATCGGAATGATATTCGTCAATCCCATCTCTTCGCGTACCCGTTTGAGGGCTTGGCATTCGAGGGCAAAAGCGTCGCGATAGATCGGATCGTAGTAGCGCGATGCGCCCCGCCAGCCCAGCATGGGGTTCTCTTCTTTTGGCTCGAATTGACGTCCGCCTAAGAGGTTGGCGTATTCATTGCTCTTGAAGTCCGACATCCGCACGATGACGGGGTGGGGATGGAAGGCGGCGGCGAGGGTAGCGACGCCGTGGGCGAGTTTATCGACGAAGAAGTCGGCTTTGTGAGGGTAGGAGACGGTTAGTTTGGCGATTTGGCGTTTGACATCGGCATCGATGAGGAGGTCGAAGTTGAGGAGTGCTAATGGGTGTACCTTAATCTGGTTGGCAATGATAAACTCTAACCTTGCCAAACCCACGCCATCGCAGGGAATCGCGGCTAATCCTAGAGCTTCGTCGGGGTTGCCGACATTCATCAGGATTTTGGTATGGGTGGGGGTTAACTGACTCAATTCTGTTTCGATGATTTCAAAGGGCAATAATCCCTCATAAACCTTGCCGATATCGCCTTCGGCACAGGAGATGGTAACAGCTTGTCCGGTGGCGATCGCCGTGGTAGCATCGCTACAACCGACGATCGCGGGAATGCCCATTTCTCTGGCAATAATGGCGGCGTGACAGGTACGCCCGCCTTGGTTGGTGACGATCGCGCCTGCTTTTTTCATAATCGGCTCCCAGTCTGGATCGGTGCGATTGGTGACCAATACTTCTCCCGGCTGGAATTCGGTAATTTGATGTACGTCAAAAATTACCCGTGCGGCACCTTGCCCGATTCGTTCGCCGACTGCGCTACCGATGGTGAGAGCGGGGGTAGATGGTTCGGATCCTGCTGTGAAGCGATAGCTGCGGAGAATATTGCCAGATTTTTGCGACTGGACGGTTTCGGGACGCGCTTGGACGATAAATAATTGTCCGGTTTCGCCATCCTTCGCCCACTCGATATCCATCGGCGTATATGTGCCCCGCACTGCCGAGTAATGATCCTCAATTACTACCGCCCACCGCGCTAGGGTGAGGATTTCATCATCCTCGATCGCAAATTTCGCGCGCTCGGAGTCAGGAACGCGGACGTTTTTAGTCAGTTTCGAGCCGCCCAGATCGTAAACCATTTTAATCGCTTTACTGCCCAACCGTTTGGACAGAATCGGGCGAAAACCATCGGTAAGTGTGGGTTTAAAAACGACGAATTCATCGGGATTCACGGCTCCCTGCACGACATTTTCACCCAAGCCATAGGCAGCCGAAATCGAGGCAGCATTTCTAAATCCGGTTTCTGGATCGATCGAGAACATTACTCCCGAAGCAGCTAAATCCGAGCGCACCATCTTCTGCACCCCCACGGAAAGATACACGTTTAGATGGTCGAATCCCCGCGTCGTGCGGTAAGAAATCGCTCGATCGGTAAAAATCGAGGCAAAGCATTTATGACAGGCTTCTAAGACCTGTTTGACCCCGTGGACGTTCAAATAAGTCTCTTGTTGTCCGGCAAAACTAGCATCGGGCAAGTCTTCAGCCGTCGCACTCGATCGCACGGCGACATCGGTATTGTGCTGAATGTCGGCAACTAGCTCTGGATTCCCATCTGCACTAGTGCCAGGATATCGATCGCACAGTTGAGTATATGCAGTCGCGATCGCCTGTTCTAGATCTTGCGGGAACGGCGTATTTAACATCAACGATCGTGCCTGTTCGCCTCTTTGCCGCAGGTTTTGCAAATCGTTGACGTCTAAATCGGCAAAAATTCGCTGGAGTTTGGGTTCCAATCCTGCTCGATCGATAAAATAACGATAGGCAGCAGCGGTAGTCGCAAACCCATTGGGCACATTCACCCCTTTGGAGGCGAGTTGTTGAATCATTTCGCCGAGGGAGGCATTTTTCCCGCCGACCAGATGGATATCGTCAATACCGACTTCTTCATACCACAAAATTAAGGCTTGGGTGCGATCTGTGTCTGGAACCATTTTGGCAGCGGTGTCGAGCATACTCTAGTCCTCCGATCGAGATATTCGATATATTACATTCTAGATCGCTAAGTTGAGGAACTGGTGAGATCGATCGGGACGCGGACTGACTTTGCATCACCAGCCACGACTTCCAGTCGTTGGCTCCAGCAACTTGATATATTGGCGCAAGATGTGAGGATACATTTACAGCCATAGCAGCGAACGGTCGATCGAGCTACCATGTAGATGGATAGCAAAGAATTAGTAAGTAACGCAAGCGATCGAGTGAGTAGAACGATCCGGCTGTGATAATTAGGCACCTTTTACTGATATTCTCATAACTCCAAATATTTATGGCAGAATTCATCAACAGAGGATTTGGTCGCAAACGTGAATCCTCCCGCAGCGAACGGATTCCCCCTGGGCAATACGAGACATCGGACTTTCCAGTATTGACCGCAGGCCCCACGCCGCGCATTCCGCTCTCAGATTGGACATTTGCCCTGAATGGACTGGTAGAATCCCCCATCCAGTGGACGTGGGAACAGTTCGAGGCATTGCCGCATCAGTCGTTTAAACAAGATATCCACTGTGTCACCAAGTGGTCGAAACTGGATACCAACTGGGAAGGGGTCAGTATCGACACGCTGCTAGAACACGTCAAGATTCAGCCCGAAGCCCAGTATGTGATGGCCTATTCCTACGGCAATTACACGACTAATATTCCATTAGCAGACCTACGCGACGGCAAAGCCTTCATCGGAATGCGCTTCGAGGGGCAGCCATTGGCACCCGAACACGGTGGCCCCGCGCGGCTGGTAGTGCCGCACCTGTATTTTTGGAAAAGTGCCAAGTGGATTAAAGGTCTGCGCTTCATGGCCGCTGACGAGCCGGGATTTTGGGAAGAAAATGGCTACAGCATGTACGGCGACCCTTGGCAAGAACAACGGTATCGATCGGACGATTAGCACCTTTAGCACACCCTCATGGCAAAGTTTCAGTGGCAGATTGCCCACGTAACCGAGATCGTTCAAGAGACGCCGAGCGTCAAGACATTTACGCTGCAACTGCCCCAATGGCAGCCACATCTACCCGGACAGCACTACGATATCCGGTTGACGGCTGAAGATGGCTACCAGGCGCAGCGCAGCTATTCGATCGCGTCACCGCCAGCACAGAGCGGCGAAATCGCCTTGACCGTGGAATCGATCGCGGATGGGGAAGTATCGAGTTATCTGCACGAAGGCGTGGCTGTGGGCGACTCCCTAGAGGTACGAGGGCCGATTGGTGGGTATTTCGTATGGGGACAGGAACTAGTCAAGCTCCCGCTGCTGCTCGTGGCTGGGGGTTCGGGGGTCGTGCCGCTGATGTCCATGCTGCGGCATCGCGCCGCCATCGGTGCGACCAATCCCACGACTTTACTATTTAGCGTCAGAACGGCAGCAGACGTCATTTACCGTCAGGAATTGGAGCAGCTAGCATACCAACCGATCGCACCCTTAGACCTACAATTGACATTCACTCGACAACCACCCCCTGACTGGACGGGATACCAGCGGCGAATTGACAAAGCCATGCTGACGGATGTCTTGAGCCGCTTTGCAATCCAACCGCAGTGCTTTGTCTGCGGCCCAACTCAACTGGTGGAGCAAGTTGCCAACACTCTAGTCGATCTCGGTTTGCCATCCAACATCATTCGGACAGAGCGATTTGGCCCATCGTAAATCTTACTTGAGTAGATGGTGCAATATTCGATAAGTAGTGTCAATATTCGATATTTATTTAAAGAGATAAGCTTTTAAATACATGGCTAGTCAAGAAGAGTTAGAGATTTTAATACAAAGAACTAATATAGACAAGGATTATTTTTTAGTCTTGTCTGGTTATATGATGACAAGCAAAGAAGTAGAAATTTTAATTGAAAAATCTGGTGATGATATAGCTTGTTTTCTAACCGAACTAGATATGGATGGAATTGGACTCGACTACTTGCCCTGCAATATTAACAAGTTAGCTGGTGTGATTTCGTTAGATCTCAACCGAAATGAATTAATTTGCTTGCCAGATAGTAATAGTATAACAAAATTAACTTCGCTGGTAGAGCTAGATTTGTTTGGCAATCAATTAACAAGTTTGCCAGATGGTATTGGTATTTTAAAACAATTAAAGCATCTGGATTTAGAATCGAATAATTTAAAAGAATTGCCAGACAGCTCGATCTATAGGTATGATTAACAAATCGTTTAATAATGCTTCTGTCCGAAATAAAAGTTCTTGTGCTTTGAGTAAACTCTCGCCAGTTTCAGCTTTAATTAAATAATCGATCCTTCCGCGTAAAATCTCAACCTTAGTAATAATCGAGATTCCAACTTCTTCATCTGCTACCGATTTTAATCGTTCCACAACATTAGCATTACCAGCATGAAGATGTGTCAAGGTATCGGTATCGAACAAATACATTAATTAGATCCTAAATTGTCATCGATTTCCGGGCGTTCTCTGGCTTGATAAATTGATGCTCTCAGTTGCGCGATCTCATCATCATCGGCTAAAGCACCTGCTTGAGAGAGCAAGATCGAACTACTGCTTTTGGAACGCAACCAATCATCGATCGCCGATTTCAGAAATCGCCAATCATTTTCAATCTTTCGACCGGGGAGATTACCTTTTTGAGCTAGACTGGCAACTGTTTCAATCGATAAACGTAAGTAACCTGAAGCCTCTTCTAAAGTTAGGACATCAGGAATCGTAACTCTGTCCATAATTTCGATCGACTATTAGATAGTTTGAATTTAAACTTAACATTGTCAATACTTACCAAATTATATAGCATACCGGAGATAACCGACAACTCTGCGGCGATCAATGTTAATCGATCGCGATCCAAGAGCTGCAAAAAATTGTTAAGATCGCCGTAGTCTTCTTCTCAACCTTATGCAACTCAATCTCACCACAAATCGATTGACGATCGAATTAGAATGGTACGAGCAATTGTGGGCAGTAACTCTAGAGCGACAAATGCACATCCCACTCAGTCGGATCGATCGAGCTACAACTGAAGAACCTCAAAGTAATTGGGCAGAAATTCGCGCTCCAGGGACATTTTTACCAGGAGTAATTAAAGCAGGAACTTATTACACCAAGCGAGGTAAGGAATTTTGGTACGTTACTTCAGATCGAGATTACTTGACCTTAGAATTGCACGATGAACCATATCGGCGGATCGTTATTACTATTCCCGATAATATCGTTTGGGCAGAACGAATAGATCGATCGCTAACAGAACTCAGAAGCGATCGACAAATCCCGATCGAGTAAACTAATTACAGTCGATCGATAATCGCGATCGCTTTTTTGAGACGTTGTTGTGGCGAACCGGAGATAGATTGAAACGATCGATTGTGGGCGGTTAATTCGGCGATGAATGTTTCGTGCATCCAGTTACGAATTGCCTTGCCGTCGCGGGTGCCGTCCTGCACGAATGGCGTCTTGACATCGGTTAATAAATACAAATCGGGTGGCTTTTGTCGATCGACTATTGCGGCTACATCTTGAGAAGGAAACTGTAAATATCGTCGATGCCAGATTCCTGTCGCAAAGGCATCCGTATCGCAAATTAAGATTTTATTCGCATGACGCGCGGCGGCATTTTCGCGATCGCATTGTACTTTGGCGATCTGCTCGAACTCATCCGAAGTCCAATTATATCCCGCTGCCCCCGTATGTTTGCGCTCCGAATATTCGCGTCCGTATTCCCTCACCCAACTCGTGAGATAATGTGCCGCCAGTGCCTTGGCTAAGGTCGTCTTACCTGTCGATTCTGCCCCGACTAAGCAAATGCGCTTGGCGTACCAACCGCGCACTGGTGGCTCGATATACTGCCAATGCTGCAACGGTGCCGATCGAACTTTGGTGCCGGAGATCGGGAAAACAGTTCGGGATCGATCGATCGAGACATGCCCGCAACCGAGATAATGGGCAAACCTGTCGCCATAATCTTCCGAGCTAAAAACCACGTCTGGAGCGAATCCCAGCCAGCGAATGCAATTTTCCGCCCAGATTTGGGAATCATTTTCGTCATAGATATCATCGATGAGCAGCACGCGGACATCGGGATGAATTTCGCGCAACCACGCCGCTCGTAGCTCTCCAGCCGGACGTTCGTGCGGCTTTTGGCAGATGATGACGGTTAATTCATCTACTTGCGATCGTCCCGAATCGATTAGATATTTGTGTCCGCGATGCGGTGGATAAAATTTGCCAACGATTAACCCTCGTTTAGTCATCTAATTGCCGTTCCTCCCCTGACAATGTGCGCTGCCAACTAATATAACCCGCAATACACAAGCCGATAAACACTAGATATAACATGGCGGTGAGGTGCAATCCGCGCGTGATGTAGAGATATATATACAGCACATCTACCACAAACCACACCAACCAACTTTCGATCGCTTTACGATTGAGTAAATATTGTGCGGCTAAACTCAAAGCGGTTGTAAATGCATCTAATAATGGTGCCGAACCATTAACCGCTGTTAATGCCAACATCAATAACCAAGTTGACATGACGATCGCCACACTCAACCATAATAACAATTGCCATGAAACTCGCACGATCTTCAGTGGCGCGCGATCTTTGCCACCATATAACCAGTTGTACCAACCCTGCACCCCCAAACCGAGATACACGATCTGTAATCCCGCATCGCCATACAATCGCGACTGTCCAAATAAAATCAGAAAGCAAATATTATTGGCAATCCCGATCGGAAAATTCCAGATATTTTCCTTGACGACTAGATAAACACAAGCTGCACCCGTGACGAACTTCCAGTCTCCCCCTCTCCCCCTTTCTCAAAATAGTAACTAAATTTACGCCATAGACTACTGGCTCTGTGTCAGCATCGCGTCACATTTACAGCAGCCAGTTACCGAGGAACCAAATTATTAAAATCGAACTGAAGGTAGCTAACCAAATCTTCCAAATTGCCATAATTTACTCTCGTCAGTTATATTTATGTCAAAATTTAGCGTTCCTACCGATAATTAGGCAAATAAATTTCGATTGTCTTCATAGTTAGATTATCTGCTCTAAAACAGAGCTATTTATCGCTCGATCGACATAGCTTGTCTTATCAATGATTGCACCTATATACTTATCGATCGTCGATAGGTGTTAGCTTTGATGCTTCATGGGCATTATGGTCACCACACAACACGATCGACTTGGTTGGCAAATGGCTACAATAGCAACATGGTAATGTCTGCAACCGATCGAACTACAGCAAGTTTGACAATAAGATGCTGTGGATTTTGGGGCATATTAGGAGCAGCCAGCACCGATTGCCAATAGCGAAGATGAGGACAAGATAATGCAACAGACGATCGATCTAAACTGTAATTTCGACCCCGCAGTCTTACCGACTGGTACGGGATTAACTACACAGATCCTCATGCGGCTGCGCTCTGCTTTGCCAGAATTACCGCGTCGCAATCTAAATCTGTCACTGGCGATCGATCGATCTGGTTCGATGGCAGGTTCGGCACTATTTCACGCCCTCAAAGCGGCTGAATCGATCGTAGACCAATTAGCAGCTAGCGATACCTTTTCGATCGTCACCTACGATGATAAAGTCGATACGGTCGTACCGCCCCAATCCGTGAGCGATAAAGCCGCCCTCAAATCAGCAATCCGACGAGTGCGTGCTGGCGGACTGACAAATTTATCTGGCGGGTGGCTCAAAGGTTGCGAACATATCAAAACTCGCCTCGATCCGCAATGCATCAACCGAGTGTTATTACTCACCGACGGACATGCAAATGTCGGAATTACCTCACCCACGGTGCTGACGACGACATCGGGACAAAAAGCCGAAGAAGGAATTACCACTACAACTCTAGGCTTCGGGCAAGGTTTCAACGAAGATTTATTGATTGGCATGGCCAGAGCCGCCAATGGTAACTTCTACTTTATCCAAAGTATCGACGAAGCCAGCGAAGTTTTTAGGATCGAATTGGACAGTTTGCGCGCCGTCGTCGGTCAAAATTTGACAGTGACGATCGAATTCGCTCCAGGCGTGAGCCTCGTCGATACCTTGAGCTTGGCTCAAGTCAGCCAGAATAATACCGGGGCGACAGTATTGACATTGGGCGATCTCTATGAGGGTGAGGATAAACTCTTAGGCTTGAGCCTGAATATCGCCAACGCCCCGATCGGGCGATTGGCAGTGATGAAAGTACACTATACTGCCGAGATCGTCCGAGATGGGGCGATCGAGCGCGTTGCTGGTACTACAGATATTTTTGCCACCGTCGGCTCGATCGAAGAATCGGCAAATTCGGCCTCTAGCGATGTCATGTTAGAGTTAAGCCATCTGACGATCGCTAAAGCCAAAGAAACTGCCCTCACCCTCGCCGAGCAAGGCCATCGTCAAGCCGCCGAACAGGCACTAAGAAAGGTACTCAAAGATCTACACGATCGCGGACTCAACGAGAATTTTGAAATTGCCGAAGAAATCGAGCAACTAGAGTATTTCGCCACTCGGATCGCTCAAGGCGGCTTGGGCAATGCCGGACGTAAGGAACTATTGGATCAAAGCTACCAAGCCCTCAGCCGCAATCGTAGCGATCTATCGGGACGCGGTACCACCGCAGGCGATGAAGTTGCTACCTTACCGACAACTAGTGAAGTCGGTAGCGGGATCGAGTTGCACTGCGTCCGCGAAGGCGGCAAACTGAAAATTAAGGTGATTTCCGATGGTTACGATCGCACCAAAAATGTGCAATTTCCACGGGCAATTCGCGCCGAGGGCGCGCGTTATACTGTAGAAGAGTTAAAACTAGCCGAGGGCGGTTTCTATCGGGTACAGGGCAATATTTCGCGATTGACCAAACCAGGAGAAGTAGATATCTTCGCGGCTAGTAGCAATCGATCGCGCGCTATGCCGACAGGTAAAGCATCCAAAGGTACGGCGACTGCTGCCGATCTGCCCACAACCGACACCGTAGGCGATGGCGTGTTGGTACAGTGTGTCAAAGAAGGCAGCAAATTACGCGCCAGAGTAGTGGCGGATGGGTACGATCCAGATTGGAATATGCGATTTCCGCGATCGGTGCGGGAGGAAGGGATGCTATATGTAGTAGATGAGATTAAAACTGGCCCCGATGGTAAGTCTTATATTGCTTGTGGTGAGGTGAAACGTTTCGTTCAGCCAGTTAGTGCTTCGTAAGTAAGTATGAAAAACTAGAGGAGAGAGCGGGGAACGGGGGAGAAGAATGTAAAAAATGACGATCGTACCTAAAACCAGCAACGCCCAGAAAGTGTATTTTGAAACCCGTCCGCACACAAATTTATTGACAGGAGCGACGCTTGATGGAGCTTTATAAAGATGTCGAAATTGTTCTTACCACCAAGCACGAGAAAGCCAAAGCGATCGAGCCTGCTTTTTCGGAGATTTTGGGTGCGCGGATTCGATCGCTAGATTTAGATACGGATACTCTTGGCACTTTTGCTGGGGAGGTAGAAAGAAAAGGTAATGCTCTGGAGTGCGTTAAACAGAAATGCGCGTGGGGGATGGAACAAGTTAGAGCTGACTACGGGCTGGCAAGTGAGGGGAGTTTTGGCCCGCATCCGGCTATTCCTTTCGTTCGAGTTGATACCGAACTTCTTTATTTTATAGATCGCCAGCGAGATATCGGCCTTCATCTCACCGAAATATCCACAGATACAAACTATCAGATGAAGACGATTGCCTCGATCGAGGAATTGCAAAAATTTGCTCGGGACGCACGATTTCCATCACATGCCCTGGTCTTGCGACCGAATTCGGCCATCAGAGGCACACTACTATTTAAGGGTATTCAGCAACTAGACGAACTAATTGACGCTTTTAAAGATTGCGTTCGACAATCCGCAGACCGCCTAGCCTGGGTAGAGACAGATATGCGCGCGCATCTCAATCCATCAAGAATGCAAGCGATCGCTAGATTAGCGCGTAAACTGGCTACCAGGCTGTCGAATGTCTGCCCAGAATGCCATGCCCCTGGCTGGGGGATGGTTGATGTGGAAGTGGGGCTTGAATGTTCTTGGTGTGCCTCAAAAACGGAGAATGTCAAGTTTGAGATTTATGGCTGTACGAAATGCGCGTACCAAGAGAAATGTCTGCCCGCTCATGGTCTAAAAAAAGCCGATCCAGCTTATTGTTCGCGCTGTAATCCCTAAGTGTGGCGACCTCGATCGCTCGGCTCGATACCAATTAGCGATCGCCGATATTTGTGGTGAGTCGAGGGTTACATCTGTTAATTTAATCGAACAGAAATTGAGTAAATAAGACTGTCGGAGCCGACAAATGCTGAAACGATGGCTCGGTAGTCATAATCTAGCTTTAAAGATACTAAAGCAGATCGATCCCAACTTTCAACGCTGGATTATTTTCCCATCTGTCCCCCACATGAGCATAAATCGCCGTAGTACGCGGATCGGCATGACCCAACAAATCCTGTACCTGTCTCAATGTTGCCCCATTCCGCAGGGCTAATGTCCCCGCTGTATGCCGCAAACTATGAGCTGAAAGCGTCCGTCCCTCCATATACTTGAGATTTGTCGCTTGGAGATATTTATCCACCACCTGCCGAATCCCCCGCCGCGATAACCGCTCTCCGCGACCGAAATTACTGAGATTGACTAACAGCGGACTATCTACCATCGCATCAAATCCCGCAGCCCGCCGCGCGGTTAAATACGCCTCCATTAACTGTGCTAACTGGGGAGTCAGGGGCACCACCCGCATGTGTCGCTTACTACTAACTTTCACCCCCACCCGTTCCCCTTGACGCACCACATCGCCAATATTCAGCCGATGCATCTCTACCGTGCGCGTCCCTTCGAGTGTCATCACACCCAGCAATAATTTATCCCGCAGGTTTTTCAATGGCGTGGGGGTATCGATGCCGCCTAACGGCTGCGCCACCGATTTGAGCAATACTGTAGCTTCATCCTGTTCGAGATAAGTAATCTTCGCTGCCGGATCGATCGATTCTGTGGGTGGTTTCACTCCCCATGCGGGATTACCCCCCATTAATCCATATTCTACCGCTGCATCGTACAACCGACTGACTGCTGTCAATTTCACCGCGATCGTGTTTGGCTTATACCCTCGCTGTTCTGCCAACCACCACCGATAAATCTTAATCGTCTCCCGCGTTGCCGCACGCGGATCGAGCTGATTGTGACGACACCAATCTAGATACTGTTTGACCTGTGTCCAGTACGTGACGATCGTATCACCACTGGCACCACCATTAGCTACATCAAATTGTAAGAAGTTGGTGAAGACGCTTATCAATTCATCGCAATCTATTTCGACAACTGCTGGAGTCTGTTGCTCGGTGGTAGTGACCATCTGCACGAGGATTAGTTATTTTTCTTATTGTATGAAATCTCTTCTACTTATGTCACGCCTTGCAACAAATAATCATCAAGAACGCGCGTTTTTGATGCTTCGCTTTACTGGCTCGCTCATTCCCCTGCCACACCCAATCCTCGATCGCTCGACACTCACCTATCGCTCTTCTCTTGCGACAACACCTACTCACACACCTGTGCCACTCAATTTCGCTCTAATCTCCCAGATTTGTAAAATTAACGTATCAATCAAGTATAAACATAGTTGTTTTAAATATATGTATTTAATAAATATAAACACAGCAATCATTTAAACTCATGCTTGACTTTTAAAAATATTTGCTAGATTACAAGCAAGGTATGATTCAATCTGACGATACCGCACCTCCAATCGGAAACACCAAACACCGATGTTGCAGACGATCTCGTGGCTGACGAGCGAACATCGATGGAGCCACTGTTGCGAGCATTCATATAACTATGAATGTTGATGGATGTTAATAGGGAGTTGCTCTCAGACTCAATTTGGGTAGAAATGGGAGATTTAAGGATTGAGGTACCGATAAATACACTTATAGGAACCTCAATTACCACCCCTAGCCCACCCACATTCAATCGAATCCTCAATTTCATCTTCTAAATTAATGAGCAATTGAGCCAGATCCCACTCAAATCTCACTCTTTACTGGACATCTGCTGTTTGAGAATTGGTATTTAACAATGATGTGCCAAGCTAGAGATTTCGTTCCACTTACGACAATCTAAGAATACCTGAATGTACGCGATCGCTCGGACATAAATTTTGGGCATTATAGACTTAGTAAATCTGCTCGATTTTTTACCTCTCGATCGGTCGAAAATACCTAGCCATGCTTTATTTAAGTAGCGACTGGTAATGAGTGTAGCCGATTGGGGATAAAGACTATTATCTGTTCTTTTGCCGTCTGGATAATTTTACGATCGATCTCATCGATTAGCAATGGCAAGATTTTAATTGAGATTTAGGCAATCTTCACAAAAGATTGCCAGCGATAAATGCGAACTAACACGTCGATTTTACTGTGATATCGATCTGGTATTAGGACGACGTTTCTAGAGCGTTTGGCTAGTTATTAGTAATATTTTCGGTTCGATTTACGGTCGAGCGGGTGCGTACATCGGGATAATTGCCTGGAATTTGGAACGGAGGAAGATCGATCGTGCTGATGCGGGTAAATGTTGCTAGTATTGAGTTTTGCTTATTAAGGGTGTGATAATGCGTCTTTTCACATCCTTAATTTATCCATTCTCCCATCCCCCACCCACTTAGTACAAACTCCAGGTAGTCCCTCCCTTCATCCACACATAAATCTCTCCCAATATCCCTAAAATTCGATCGGATATTTTGTCAACTATTAGGTGATGCATGGCTTGGCGGGCAATAAAAATTCGCGTGGGTAAAGCTGCAAATTTCACATCTAAATCGTCGAGAATTTTAACATCTGGATCTGATAATTCCAGCGGGGTTAGTGATTCCATCTCATCATCTTCCTCATCTCCATCCATCAGATTGGTAAGGTATTCTCGGACGGTGAGACCCTTCTGCTTGGCGATCTTCTTAGCCCTATCTAGCAATACTTTCGGCAGCTTTTGGGATTGTTTCTCTGTCCAGTCTGGGTCGATTTCAGCATTGATTCGATGGGTGGTAATTTCGGTGGGAGCGTTCGCTGCGAGGATGTTTTTCCAGGCTTGTTCTAGTGCGGGTCCGTCTTCGTAATAGCCGACTGCTTGGTTGTAAATTTTGATAATGTGATTGCACTAGCGAAGGCTCTGAATGTAAGTATTAAGACGGTATGCAGTTCGATGGGTATAGATGTAGCGGAGGTGCCCAATGACAACTAAAGTTGTGCGGCGAATGATTTGGATTCCTTCTGTCACTGATGTCTAGTCAGGAATAGCCCGAAATTGGCATTTAAGTAACGTAATTAGCGATCGATGTGGAAAATTAGTCTAATTCAATTAATATCGCTTTACAGGGCATTTAAAGGGCAAATCTAATCGATCGAGTCTACTTTCCCAGACCGATTGAATTTGTGGCATCGATGATTCGATCGATCTCCGCCGTTTTTGTGAGAAAAATCCCCAGATCTTCTGTTTTGACCTGAGCAGACTGGGGGTGAAAACAAAAAATCTGTTTTCTTTAAAGAAATAACGTCTTTATTAAAAATAAGTATATTTAAAAAGTATACACGGATATAAAATAAGTAAGCGTGAGTTTTTATTTGTGGCGAGAAGTCGATCGCGAGGAAAAATGACTACTCGCCTTCAAAATAGTCGAGATCTAGGCGTTTGATTTGGTATTCGCAGATCGCAGAGACACCGAGATTGACATCGATGGCA
Source organism: Chamaesiphon minutus PCC 6605 (assembly GCF_000317145.1). Classification (GTDB taxonomy): domain Bacteria; phylum Cyanobacteriota; class Cyanobacteriia; order Cyanobacteriales; family Chamaesiphonaceae; genus Chamaesiphon; species Chamaesiphon minutus. The sequence goes on from NC_019697.1 coordinate 1,175,334, forward strand.
TAACGGCTGTTTGCCAGAGGGAAGTAGTTCCACGATCGAGCGGTGTTTCATTTTCTCACTCTGCCAGCCCGTTGACTCGATCTAAACTCAGTAGATCGCAAAGAGCTGAAAAAAGGGTAGAGTCTGGCTAGACAAAAACAAAAACAGCCATGACGACTACCCCAAATTGATTATCCCCGACCCCAGCATTAACTGACGAAGGTACATTGGCATCAGCAATCGATTGTTTGACTAGCCACCTGGAAATCATTCGTGACAAGTTAAGAAAATCAGAGATTTGTCAAAAAGGTAATAAAAAGATGCCAAACTGTTTCTAGTCAAGAGTTTGAGGGAATAGAGGCCTGATGACCAGCCGCCGAAGAAGTAACCGCGACCACGCCAAAAAGAACCACCAACCAGGTGTGGAAGATGAGATCATCGCCGCTCAAGTAGAGGCTTTATTGACACCAGCAATTTTCAATCAAAGTCATTACTACCGACAATTAGGGCTGAGAAATCGGCTGTTAAATTTACCCTTGATGATGGCAGCAGTGCTGACGCTACTGTGGCGGAATGTGCCAGGAGTCAGAGAACTAAGCCGAATGTTAGGGCGAGAAGGATTTTTGTGGTGTGAGCCAACACAAGTAAGTCAACAGGCGATTGCACAAAGATTTCTGACCTTTCCATCTGAGTTATTTGAGAGAGTGTTTAAGGAATTACTGCCAGAATTTAGAGTGAAGTGGCACCAGAGAAAACAGCGATTGTTGCCACAAAGCATTGAATTTGCTCAAGCAAAATTTGAGCGGATTTGGGCATGTGATGGCTCCACATTGGAAGCGATATTCAAGAAATTAGATAGCTTATCTGATGTGCCAATCGGACAACTAGCGGGAAAAATGGGAGTAGTCATAGATTTGGTGACGAGATTGCCGATTGAAATCTGGTTTAGAGAAAATCCCAAAGCTTCAGATGTTAATTTTGAGAAAGATATCCTGAATTTAGTAACATCGGGCACTTTATTGCTCTTGGATCGAGGCTTCTATCATTTCCAATTTTGGCAAGAATTAATTAACAGAGATATTCATTTTATTACTCGATTAAAAAAAGGTGCATCGCTACAGATAGAGCGAGTATTTAGCAATAGTTATAGTATCCGTGACCGAATAGTGCGGATGGGGTCTGGCACCAAAAAGACTCCATATATAACTGTAAGATTAGTCGAAATTAAAGTGGGTAAAGTCTGGTATTCTTATCTAACTAGTGTACTCGACCCATTGAATCTTCCTCCCTATGTAGTCGCCGATTTGTACGGAAGACGGTGGCGAATTGAAGAGGCTTTTAATACTGTTAAACGATTGCTCGGGTTGAGTTATTTATGGACTGGTTCAGTTAATGGAATTAAATTACAGATGTGGGGGACTTGGCTGTTTTATGCAGTTCTAGTCGATTTAGGTGATGCTGTAGCTGATGAATTATCTCTCCCATTCGACCGCATTTCTTTAGAGATGATTTATCGAGGTCTTTATCACTTTCATGTAGCTCATCATAAAGGTTTAGCTGCCAATCCAGTCACCTATTTTGCTGCCCCAGAGAATCAAGATTTAGGTATTGTTAAAACTGTTCGTAAACCTAATGTTAAGTTAATTATTGCACCTTTTCCTGATTCTATGAGTCGAACAGACAATTTTTTCTTCGACTCATCGCCTCAAGCCCGCTTGACAAGTGCGATCGCTTCTTAACTTGTCACTAATGGTCTCGACCGAGGGTTTTACAGTGTACCAATTATTCGCTGGCTCAAAGCACTCAATTTTCCGTTCTTAATGCCTGCGGTGATTCGCGGTAAAACAGGTGGTACTCGTGCCTTGTTGAGGGGACGGAAGAGTTATGCCACTGATTACACCATCAACAGCCCTAAATACGGTAGCCTCACTTGTCAAATGCGAGTGGTTTGTGGCTATCACAAAGGCTTTAAGGGTCAACATGGGATTCGCTATCTGGTTTATGCTGTCCATCGGGTCAAGATTGCCTTAAATCAGCTTCACCATTACTATCGTCAACGATTTGGAATTGAGACTAGCTATCGCCTCAAGAATCATTGTCGGATTCGGACTACTACTAAAAATCCGGTACTGCGACTTTTATTTGTCGCTCTGGCTTTTGTTTTGGTCAATCTCTGGGTCTATTTACTTTGGCATTTCATCAGTCGCTCCAGACGGGGTGGACAGCTTGTTTACCATGCTTTGTTCCCCTTAAACATCATGTTGCAGTTCCTCTCTACTGCCGTTGAGCGACGTTTTCCCGTCGTTACAGCTATTTATTTGCCCATTTTAGATTGACTTTGCGATCTACTGAAACTGAAACCTATTTGATGACTCATAATAGAATGATGTGTTGAGGGAGAAAAAGTTTGTATGGATTCTGGAAAATTTTTAGTTGTGCTGCTATCTTGTTGGCAAATAGGAGCTAGCTCTGCGGTACAGGCCGCTGGTGAAAATTCAGTCCCGCTAGCGCAAGGCACAATCGAAATAGTGGAGCGGAAGGTTCCTTGCTCTACAGCAGAATTTAGCTATTTTTTTCGTGTTTTTGTTCGCGGATTAAACGATCGCCTGCCCAAAACGGCTATTCGCAATGCCTATGTCTGGCCTCAGGTGGAAGTTCGGATCGATCGAAAACCAAGTCAACTATTAGTAACTGCCCCCAAGCAAGATTATATTGGTGATGGCTTCAAGATTGGATTGCAGCAAAACTTATGGGTCTATTTAGGCCCACAGGTGTTAAATGGTAACTATCCAAGGCTAAAGGTTAAGTTCAAACCCCTCACCCGTCAAAAAATCAGGGTTGAATACAGCCAAGCTGAGTATGCACCAGTAGCCAATGCTAGGGCAAATCAAGAGCGGCTGGTAAAAACTTTTGGCGAATCAGGAGCTTATATTTTCGAGCATCGTTTGGGCTGTTGGCGGTTGACTCAAGAACTAAGATCTGCTGTGACTTTGCCATAGCAGCGGTACGACAGTATTCAGACAAAACTTCAAAATAAAAGAGACTTATAGCAATCCCAGGTTTCTAAACCACAGCTTCTCAAAGCTAAACCCAGGAATTGCAGCGGCGGCTATTGCTGCTTGTTGAAAGTCATCGGCGGCGAGTGCAAATCCGTTGCGGTTAGCTAGATCGATAGCGGCTGGTAGAGATTGACATTGCTTCAGTTCTTGATTTAGTTCTTCCGATTGTTGCGCCAACTCGAAGAAACTCCGCATTGGCGGATCGAGGGTGATTACCCAGGCATGGTAAGCGGTTTGGGCGATTTCTCGCATGTCTTCCATTGTTAATTCGACACCTTCGGCTCTAGCGAGAGCGATTAATTCGATCGGCGATCGCATCTGTTCTATCTGCGATTGGAGTGCTGGGGAGTCTTTGACTAAGCGATCGAACGATCGAGCATTTGATAAGGACATTAGATGAATTACCTGTTGTTTGTCTATAGTTAACTAGGGCTTGCTGCTTTGTCGATCGATTGACTAGCTTGCCGTAATCTTTCGGAGATCTCATCTAATACCAATTTAAATTTAAGGGATGACAGATCGGCTAAAATGAGAAATGGAGGATAAGAGAGATAGAGATGGCAGGAAAAACCTCAATTACGATCGCACAGAGCTTAGAAGAAATAACCGCAAGATTACATCAAGCCAGCCAGCCGATAGTCAAGGAAAGGCTCCAGGTACTCTACTGGCTCAAACAAGAGAAGGCACCCAGCATCAGCAAGATTGCTAAAGCAATTGGGAGACATCGAGGGACATTACAAGAATGGTTAAGAATCTATCGCACCGGAGGATTGGCAGCATTAGAAAGTGTCAAAAGTAGCCCAGGCGGGGGCAATCGGGTAATTCCGACCTGGGCAGAAGAGTCGTTGTCAAAACGATTACAAGATCCAGAAAATGGATTTGATAGCTATGGAGCAGTCCAGGAATGGTTGTCCGAAACGTTAGGCGTCGAAGCAGAGTATCATGCGGTTTATCAAATGACCCGCTATCGGCTCAAAGCCAAGCTGAAAGTAGCACGACCACAACATTACAAGCAAGATCGGGACAGCCGTTTGGCTTTTAAAAAAACTTAGCTTCGGACTTGGAACTGTTAAGTTTATTCGATCGCCAGAATGAGCGACCTTTAAGGTATTTTGTTCAAGATGAAAGTCGGTTTGGACTCAAAACGTTAATTGGTAGATTGCTGACGGCTTGCGGCATTAAACCGATTGGAGAATGGCAATGGCTATTTAAGGCATTTTGGCTATATGGGGCGGTTGAACCAGCCACAGGAGAGTCTTTTTTTCTGCAATTCTCTCATGTCGATACCGAGTGCTTTCAACGGTTTTTGGATGAATTTGCCAAGATTTATCCAGATAGTCTCAATGTTATTCAAGTTGACAATGGTCGTTTTCATACCAGCAAGAAATTGGTGATACCAGAAAATATTATCCTGATATTTCAACCACCTTATTGCCCAGAACTAAATCCAATTGAGCACTTGTGGCAATATCTCAAAGCTGATCTACGATGGGCTTCAGTCAAAACTCTGGAAGAACTTCAAATCAAGGTAGGGCAACTTTTGGCAGAACTAACTCCTGAAATCATTGCGAGTATTACCGGATATCCATTCATTTTAGATGCACTATCTGTCGTCAACACCATTTAAATTGGTATAAGCTCTCTTTGATGATGATTGAGGGTACTCCTGCCATCTAAATATCTCCAATCTATCCTTCCTAGTCGATCTCATCTGTCATCTCTTCGATTTAATTTGGTATAACTACATCAAGAGTTCTGATTCCCCCTTTCCCGTGCGTAATTGACTATTTTTCGAGTTTGACGAGATCTACCTACACATCCATTACAAAATAGGCTGATTTAGCGACGAAACCCAATTTATGTCCTTTCCCTGTACAGACTAAATTGATGGCTCTCAAGGCGAAAATAGAGGGCTTTGAGAGGATGTTTGTAGGTATTTTGCAGGTATCGATCGAACCATCAGAACCATTGGGTTTTCGATCGATACCCAGCAGACAAGGGATGCCTTTGGGACGATCGCGCAAAAGCAGTAGGCACTAAACCAATAACTACCATTTTCGATCGCCCAACAGCCGAGCTTAAATCGAACATCTCTTCATCTCCCTCGACAATGGGCTGATTTAGCTGCAAAACCCCATTCATGTTTCCATATATCGACCGAATTGATGGCTCTCACGGCGAAAATAGGCCGCTCTGGGGCGATCTTTGTTGCTGTCTGCCTGTTGTCGGTCGCGCGCCCTGTCATCGCTCGTTGGCGGAGCCTCTGAGTTTTCCTGGCACTCACCACTGGGAAATACTCTCGATCGCACCCTTGATTTGCGGCAAAACATTTCCGAGGTAGAGGTAACTACAGGAATTGCCCGACCTCTTTCTCGAGCGGGTTTGAATCGATCGCCTATGGTTGTTACTAAGCCCGCAATTAACACACCCTCACACCTGGCAGAGCGGTCTGTATCCTGTTGTCACTTAGATACTACGTCCGTGTTCGGTTAGGCATTGATTTTTTGAGTTGGAGAGGAGACACGAGGCGAAACAAGCCTAATAAACTAATTTTAGTCACCCTGAAAGTATATTTGTTTTTTTAAAATGTAGTTATTTTTTATGTATGAGATTATTTTTTTATAAGCGTTAGTTTATAAATTTATTATGGTTATAATAGACAAGCGTATTTATTTATATGATATTAAAATTTGCTGTAAATTGAAAAAGATCGATCGAAAGGTATGTGAGCAGGATCGCCAAACTACTCGTCAACGCGATCGAAAGTGAGGATTCGAGCAAAAAGTGAGTTCTGAGATCGGATCGCCTGGTATAGCATTGCAAAATGTTTGGTATAGCATTGCAAAATGTTGGACAAGTAACCGATTTGACGCAATGGAGCTTAGACTAAATCTTGTCAGCTAAAGACCCAGTGATGTCAGAACCAATTCAATCCGATCGAGAGATAGGTACAGTTACCAATGAAAACCGTCTTTGTCGTTCATCATCTGCATGTCCCTCCCAGCGGAGAGGAAGACACCAAATTAATTGGGACATATAGCTCTTCCAAAACGGATCGAAGTCCAGCCTGGATTTTGCGACTACCCACGCCTCATCGATCCACTCATCGACGATTATGAATAAAGGGCTATTACTATATGATGGGGTCTCCTGGGTTTGTAGTAGAAACTGGATCTCAAGCTACAAAAATAGCTTCGTGTGAACGCTGAATTCCTTGCCAAGAGGCGTATAAGTTTAAATCATCACCAAATACTCAGGAGAGCCATATGATGGATTCTATTAGTCCAAATCCAAAATACATAGTAAATCTTCGATCGATTCTATTCCCAAGTGCATCGGGTATGGACGACTGATATTTCCTCTCGTGAATGCGGGAGAAGTTCTTAGCAAATGTGGTACTCGGCACAGTGCTTTGAGCTTGTCTTCTGTTTGAAAATCGTGATGAACAAAGAATGGTAATATTTCGACCATTTGCTGGTGTTTATAGGCAATATTGGCAGCACCTAGGTCTTTTTTATACAATTCTCTGTTATTAGTTGTATGTTGTGTCTTTTTCTGGGTATCTGGTATTCGCCCTACAGAAAAGTAATGCAATAGTTCTGAGACTGTTTTGTCTATAAATCCGCTTAACTTTGTAAAATCTGAAGTCTCTTTATCTTCGTTCCAAGTTTCTCGATTAGGTACATACTGCGGAGTTTCTTGGTTGGTGCGAAGGCGAATTACACCTAGTAAATTTACGAATTTTTCATCGTCTCTCTGATATGTGGTATGACCAGTTACATGACTAAAGTCTAGAATATCTCGTTGTGCTAGTAAATATTCATTCTTAAGTTGAAACCACGCTCGATCGTCTTTGCTACCTTCATTCCGCCAAACATCGGCTTCAATTAGAGCGATCGTCGGATGTTCGAGATGTTGGCTTAAAACGTCAGCTACAAACTTTACTAAGTGTCCGCCTTTCATTTGAACTCGATCGAGACTATCTGCATCTTTTTTTCGTGCCTGATGAAACAACTTACCGATAGCTAGTCCGGATTGTGAATAAGGAAGCCATTGTTTTTGATTAGGGAGTAACACATCTACCATCCCTGTTGCACTCAGCCGAACGGCAACTGCATATTGAAATGGTGTATTACCGATATAGTTGTTTTTTTTGATTCGGCAGAAGCCAATTACATCTAATTGTTGAGCAATTTCTTCTGATATTCCTGCAACTTTATAAATTTCTGATGGCATTCCATACAATGCGCCTGTCTGACGTAAGGTTAAATCTAATACGGCATTTAATACTCTCCCCTCAGTTGCTTTGGTATAAGATGCATCATCTGTTGAATTTTCTTTCTCTTTCTGTTTGACTGTTTGCAACATTTGAGAATTGATATTCTCTAATACACAAGCTTCTCTGACTGCTCCTCGAATACTTTGTCGAGGATGTACTCCCTTTAAGTTACTCGTTCCAATTTCAATAATAGCAAAAAGATCGGAGTTGCTTTTGTCATTTACTACATGAACTATCTTCTCTTGAATAAAAGCTTGCCACTCTTTACGTTTTAAATAGTGTTGCTTGTCGATTTCTTTGTCGAAGTCTTTGTTTATGGACGGCAATCCAGAGACGGTTAATTTTTCTAGAAGATGAGAATTATCGATGAAAATATCTATTACGTTAATGTGGGCAGGGAAATCATCATCCTCTTTAATCAAAAAGGCTTTGTGTAACTGCTGACGGACTAATTCCCTGGTATGCCTTTCTTGGTAAATGATAAGTATATATATGCGCTTTCTATCGAACGATGGCTTAATAGCACTTGCAACAATAATTTGCTCTGCCTTGATATAGGTTTCTTTTTCTCCTTCTGTTTGAGCATTTTTTTTGATTTCGGACGGGTTTAAAGATGTACGATGTGATTCATAGTCGCTCATCGCTAAAGGTAGTTTTTTACCGCTAGGGGTAGGAACATCGCACTCCATCGAGCGATCTGGAATTAATATGCCATCTAGTAATTGGATAATTTGATTAATAATATCGGCACGTTCTTTTAAACTAAAGCCTGTTTTAATGGAATGTCCGTGTCCTCTTCCTTTTTGACTTTCTTGTCTATATCCATAACCTTCAGCATGAACGATATAGTATTCATCTTGCTTCCAATTATCGATATAATCTAAATTACCAAATTTAATTGGATCGTTTAAAATATCAATTGGAGAAACAAGTGGTCTTGCTTTGAATGCAGTTAGCACATCTGGCAATTGTTCTTGCCAGGGTTTACTAGCATTATTTTCAACAGTTAAACGAACCAATGTTGAATCGATCGGATATTCATCTAATCTGGCTTTGTTCATACCCATTAAAATCGAAATATCTCGACCGTGGTTATTCTTCACCAAAGGCTCGTGAGCGTATCTTTGACAACTAAGATTTACAAATATCCAAGGTTTGAGATGACCTGCTGAGTTGAGTCTTCCAGCTTGAGTCTGTAAGTAAAAATCTAACCGATAAGCGAAAAAACCTTCTTTTTCGTCATCACTATCATCAATATAATAAGTTGCTTTGAATGGTTGACTGACTAGGTGTAATCCTATTTTTGTCGAACCGTCACCTTGGACTTTGCGCCATACAATAGTTTGCTCTCTAGCTCCAGAAGAAATAGTACAGGTTTGTTCGTGCAATAAACTTACTAATAAACTGGGAATAGCTTGATAGCCCAATCCATTTTGAGTGTTAATATCTTTAATTAAAGTTTCGGGCTGAATATATTCCCATTGCCAATCTGAGGGAATTCTCTCGATCGCAGCTAGAAATCGATCGCACACAGATCGAAATTCATCTTTATTAGCTTGTTTATTTAAAAACTGTGTTGTCCAATTTTTCGCCCAGATATAGATTAACTGATAGATTTGTGCTGGTGTTGCGATCGATTCCATCGATTTCCCAACGGCTAAAGCCTGACGTTGAGGGATATAGTCTATAGGCATTGAAGATTCAAACCCATAAGTCAATGTAGAAGTACAAGCAAGGATTGCATTATTTAATTGACGATAGGGTGCATAAACTTTAGCATTACTACGTAACACTTGTTGAATATCTCTACAAAAATCCTGAACTTCTTTAGAGAAGGGAAACTTCAAGACAACAATTCTCATGTCAGATAAAGAATCGATCGCTAAATCCATCCGAGCAGGTAAAGCAACAGGAGAGCTATTTTTTTTAGGCATGATTTTAAGGTGTGAGAAGATTTGGTTCGGGAGAGCGAGAGCGTGGTTTTTGTTGGTAATACTAATCTGTGTGGGCGGTGCTTCATAACCCTCCAAGGATGCTTAATCGTTTCAGTGAGGATTGGATAGTGAGATGAATTCAGTAAAAGACATCTTCAATATTTTCTAAGGCATCAGCTAGCGGCTTATATAAAGCTTTCCCAACAGAATCCTCTTCGGCTATATAATCGCAAATTCTGAGGATTGTGGCTACTAATAAGCTATTCTCTTCTGTATCATTCTCGATTGAATCGGGATCGTCGCCTACTCTAATAGCTGCAAGCTTTTTAGCACTGTTATCCGCCCAAGCAGAATCGACAAAATAGCCATGAAAGGGAACGCCCCCACGAATCAAACGGCCTACCGCTTGAATGATTCTGCCTAACGCAGTGGCTGCTAGATCGTAGCGAGGGAAGGCACATAAATCATTGTTATCGCGTAGCGTTTTATAATAAGAGCGTTGCTCTACCGATCGCCAATAAGTATTGGCTGTTTTCCGCAATAATTCCGCACGATGAGCCACCCCGTCTCCCTGTCGCCAAGCAATAAAGTCTTCCTTCTCCAACCACTCATAAGCCCGTCGATTCATCTCTTGGGCGATCGCTTGTGTATCATGAGGATGAGGAAAAGGGCGAGTTAGAAAGTAAACTGCACCAAAGGCTGCTTTACCATTACTATTCAAGATATTGAACCCACGTCCGATCGAACTTGTAGGTGCAACGAGGATTTTACCTTGGTGATGTCCGAATGTTTCAATATCCGCTCTTTTAAGCTCTCCAGGTTGAGATTTACCATCTTTTGTCTGATCTGCGTCGCTTACTAAATGATAGATTTGCTGACTGATATCGCTACGACATCGACGCATTTCATCAGCCACCCATTTCCCCTGTTCGTAAGAATTCACCAATACTAAAATGCGAGTGCGATTTTGCCACAGTTCGGGATCTTTTTCGCCCAATTCCTTCAATGCTTGTAATTCTAGAATCAAGTGATTGCTACCTTCATTGGTAGTGAGTAATTTCGCTAGTTCTTGAAACTTGGGACAGGCAATCTTCTTGTTGCTAAGATTACCTGACATCCGCATTGGTTTATTTCGATCGTTAAACTGAGGGATAAACTTAAACTGGCTTTGCTTAATTGCTGATTGAGCACTAGTTTCGGGCATTAATACCCCTTGTGGATCGCTCACATGAAAAGTAGTTGAGTCTGGCAAATAGGAAGTCCCTGAAAGTGCCAAGACATTCGCACCTCGTTGTCCATCAAAATCTGTTAATAAGCGATGAAAGTTGAGTATATAGTCTCGCCCGATATTACTATAAGCAAATAAGCTCAGCGTGTCGCTATTTTTGGCAGAGTAGTAAGTACCAAATTGTCTTCCCGTTACTGGTAAGGGTAGAATATTTATCATCGCCCTTGGCATGTTTTTATGAGGTGAAGGTTCGTTAATATTATCAGGTCGGTTTTGCCATTCGTAAAACACTATATTGACATGGCGATCCAATAAAACGATCGTCAGGGTGAACTGTAACCGACGAGTCAGAGTGTCAAGAGTATCTATATCTTCCTCTTTAGTTAGATATGGATATAAGTCTTGTGTATCTGGGTGAGTTCTCAGATTATTTAACTCTGTCTTTAATCGATTTAATTTATCTAGTGTGCCAGGTGAAAAAGTAGTAATCCAATTTTGACAATCATCGTAAATATCTCGATCGGTAGCACTCTCTCCCGTGTTATTAATCAACCGTAAAATCTCCAATAAGCTGGTTGTCGAAAGTTCGGAGCTACTACGTCTTAATAAAGGATCGTCCTTGAGAAAATCATCGAAACAATCCATGATAGATTGGATTTCTCGCTCGTCAGTTCTTAATTGCTCTTCTGATTTATCATAAGAATTTAATTCTTCCAATCCTGCTAAACGACGTGATAGCTTGTAAAAAAGAACGTGGGGCGTGAAGTATCCCTGTTGTGCCCATTCCTGGAGAATTTTATGTCCTAATTCATTACTTAGATTTGTGAGTGTAGCTTCTATTGCTGTTTGAGCATTTCTTTGTACGTTACGCCATCTAGATTTCAGCGGCGATCTGACTGAATCAGTTCGGCTTGATTGTTCTGTCTTAACACCAATTTTATCAAAAAGACCATTTCTACTACTATCGGTCAATGTTAATTGTTCTGCGTAAACTTTATCGAACCACTCAATAATAGTATCTGCTTCATCAAATACTACAATATCCGATTGCTCGTAAACCAATTCACCAATTTTAATTGGACGTAATTCGTAATGGTAAGGCATTCCACCGATAGACATGGCACCAGGGGTAGTAATCCAGACTCGCACTTTTGGCATATCCCGATATGCTTGTTGCGATGGACAGCGATCGAATAAAGGGCAAAAGCAAGGTTTACTATTACTCTTAGGGGTCTTCTTCTTATCTTTAGGTGCTTTTTTAAGAGTATGACAAGGCTCTGTTCCTGGTTTGAGCGGCTTACCGTTTAAAATATTATTGCGCTCGCTTTGTGAAATCCTTGCTTGTAGAGGACAGACGATACTTAACCACCGCTCGCCCCAGTGTGCTTGTCCTCGGTGGAGATGGTTTAAGTAGTCATCAGAGTTAGCAAAATTCTGTAAATGGCTGTCCCTCCGGCTTCTTCCTAAAATTGGTACAGCAACAGGATCGTCAGTTTCGGGATTATCGCAAAACCACCAATTAATTTGATTGGCGATTTTAATAGCTGATTGAGTGTCGCCGACAACTATAGTTATGCGGAGATCCGGACGGTTTCTAATAATATTACTAGCTAAGAGCAAAGATAATGTAGATTTTCCTGAAGCTACCATGCCCGCAATATGAGTAAAGCCATCTATATTCAAAGTCGGTGCCGTTTGTCGATCGACAACATTTCTCGATCGAACTTTGTGATAATTGAGTTTACTAAAACGTTTTATCCAATTACCTTTAGTAGCATTCGACCAAGAATATTGTCGAGCTAAAATTTCTTCTCTCGTATCTAAAAATATGGCTTCTGCTTCTAAGTCAGCTAGATCGATTACCACAGGCAATCGTGCTTGTATACGCTCGAACCAGGGTAAAGGATAAACAGTTGTAACTTGTTCTTGAGTAAATTTAACCTGTAGATTGACAATTTCTGCTTGAGTTTCAGCTTCAATTTGATAGTATGTTGCAGCTTTAACTAGCTCTCTCTTTCTAAACCTATACTTCAGTGTAGCAAGCAGAACACTTCTGACAATACTTTGGTTTGCTTCTTGTTGCAGATTTTTAGCAGCATTAATAATTCGATCGTCCAAATCTTGCAGATCGAATTCATAATTGCGCCAATTTTCAGGAATATTTCTGATATAGTCATACAAAGCATTCAGCCAGTTAAATCGAGATGAAAAAGGCACTATTTGTCTGACATTAACGATCGCTCTTTTATCTTCTTCACTGAGATTTTGCAGCCGAGGATGTCGGATAAATATCCCACTTAAAATCGCCCATACTGCGGTAACAGGTTCGTCATCTAATCCCAATCGTTCCATCAAAGCGAAGCCAAGCTCTACTTGTAATAGTAATTCTGGTTCTGCAATACCTTCATTTTTTAAAAATTCAACCCGTCTTACAAACTCATCAGGAGGTAAAAATAATGTATTGGAATTGAGATTGTTCTTTGCACTCATTTAAACTATTCCTCCTTTTGTAATGCGCTAATTTTATTAGCTACTTTGTTTTTAAAAACCTTTGCACTCATTAGATGAGTCTTCGCAGGCAAGCTTGGTGCCGCTTTACGAGCAATCTCGACATAATCTGGAGTAGCTTGAATACAGCGATCGCTAATGACGTAAAAACTTTCATCATGATGTAAATTTCCCTCGCTATATAGAGGTTTGAGATTTATTGCTAGCTTATAAGGATCTCGTACATCTTTGAAATCGATCGCCCATATGGTGCTATCTCCAAAATGTAACTGCAAATCGTATCGATCCAAGCCTGGATATAACTTGACTTGCTGTAAATAGTCTGGGTGAGTTTCACTCAACTCTTGTAACGCTGAATATAAATTAAGTTCGGGAATCCCAGGAAAACAAACTCGTTGATGAATGCCATCTTTAATCCGCTGTAAATCTGTTTCCCATTTAACCTTGTATACACACGAGTGTTTTTGGTGATGATTTATACACAAACGAGGTTTTATACCTTTCAAATTCCCATATTTTTCAGATAATATTCCACAGTGAGTGCAGCACCAATAAGTTTGGGTTTCGTCACAATCTTCGTATAATGCCCCAATATCTTCGATAGAAATGTATTTGCACTTAAAAAACTTATCTCTGATTTTCTTGGAAGAAGCGTATGGGTTTTGGATGATAAAGCGACGAAACAATATATACTCTTGTTGTGCTAAATCTGGATTAGTATCGTTGTAAATATCTCTAAGCTTATCTAAAACACTAATAAATTTTTTGTTGTCGATCGCTAACTGCTGAGCATAAGGACTGGCATTTTCAGGAACTCCACCCTTACTTATCAAATCCTCATACAGATACTCATTAGCAGCTTCGCTAAGACTACCTTCATCCAGCAATCCAAAATCGCGATCGAATTCGGTGGGAATAAAATTACTCGGACACCAATCTTTTATAGGATTTTCCAATAACAGCAAAAATCCATGTATTGTTTTGGGAAAAGGAACACTTTTCTTCATCTCTAGCGATAAAGCATTCATTGCGTGGCGCAGTAAATCTGGATAAGGATATTTTTTGTCTCGTTCTAGATACTCTTTTACTCCAAATACTAGATAATCAAAAACTTCTGTTCTACTAGCAACCATTCAAATCGCTCCTTTGCTACTATCCTAAATCTGGAGATTGAAACCTAAAATCCTGTGAAACCTTTCTAGACTGCTCGATCTTTGGGATCGTGTAGAGGCTGTCGAACTCTGGTTCTACTCCCACAAAACTCGCACGACACGCATCCGCTCTCTATCCTCGATACGAAATTACTACAAGATGTGAGATGGTCATTGCGACTCACTAGCGATACAATCGTTTCATTAAGCATACACACACTCTCCCTACTGTGTCAAGCAAGAAAAAAACAAATCTTTTGTGAGACAAGGCAATGGCAAATTATTTAGATATGGATAAATTGGCTAATCTAGTGCGGAATAAGCGTCTGACACGCGGATTGCGAGAAACAGCCAAAGAAATTGGCAATGTCAGTCCTTCTACTATCTCCCGCGTTGAAAATGGCAAAACTCCAGATATGGAGACTTTTTTAGCTTTATGCGATTGGTTGGAAGTACCAGCAGCAGAGCTAATTAAAAATACCGAAGACGAAAAAGCTCCCAATACGCCTGAAGCGATTACGATTCATTTACGAGCCGATCGTAATCTCGATCCAGCGATCGCTAATGCTTTAGCATCATTAGTTACAGCAGCATATAAAGATCTATCTCAAACTAAAAATGAGGTAGCCATCGATCGAATTCAAGATAAGGAGTAGTTTCTAGTGGGATTGATAACTAGCTTATCGACCGAGAATAGGCAGAGATTAGAAGGGATCGCTAGCGAAAAATTTCACCAGTTGGGTTTAAAAGTTTATCAGCCATTGCTGACGAGCGTTTTGGCGCAAGATTTAAAAGCAACAATTCACACGCCAGAAACACTTCCAGATGCAGAGATAGAGCAAGTCAAACTTTTAAGTAATAGCAATAATTGGTCAGCAGTAATTATCCGTAAAAATCCGCTTGTGATAGTTCATAATTCTCGTCATGCTATTACTAGACAAAATTCTAATTTGATGCATGAATTCGCCCATATCATCCTCAAGCATGAAATGGTTCCTTACGATCCTAGCACTGGATTACCTCAACGTCGGCAACAAGACGAAGATGAAGCAGTATATTTGGGTGGGTGTTTGCAGATTCCCAGACGTGGTTTATTGTGGGCAATTCAAAAAAAGATGACCATCGATCGAATTGCCTTACACTTTAATGCGAGTCAGGACATGGTGCAATTTCGGATGAATGTTATTGGATAGCAATTGGATCTCGATCGATTTGTCGAGCCAATACCAAATATTAGTCTGGGAATATGACACCAGGAATCGATCTCCGACAAAGTATTCGGGTAAGATTGAGGGCAATCCGGTTATTAGCGTTGGCGTAGCCTATCTGAAAGAGAATCGAGCATTCTTTCAAGGAGAGGTCAATCCACAATCCACAATCCACAATCGAAGTGACCTTACTCTCCACCATCGTCGCATCCCCCCTATCCCTGCAAGATATCGCCCAGCGGGATTTACTTCAGGAACTCATTGCCGACAGGCGATCGCCCAATACGCGGCGGACGTATACTAAGGCATTGGTGGACTTTTTCATGCAAGTCGCTCAGGCTGCGCCGACACCAGCATTAGTGGGGGAATTTTTGAAACTCGATCGCTATCAGGCGATGACGTTAGTATTGAGGTATCGACGGATATTAACCGATAAAGGGTTGGCTCCTTCTACTATTAATACTCGACTGGCGGCGATTAAAAGCTTGGTGGGTTATGCGCGCAAAGTGGGGGAATGTCACTACGATTTGGCGGATGTCGAAGGGGTGCGGGTGGAGAATTATCGGGATACTTCGGGGGTGAATCCGACGGAGTATCAGTTGACGATCGGGATGTGCGATCGCGAGACAATTAAGGGTGTCAGGGATTATGCAATCTTGCGGTTATTGTGGGATAACGCACTCCGGCGGGCGGAATTATGTCAGGCGAATGTGAAGGATTTCGATCCGATCGGGTGTAAATTGTGGATTATTGGGAAGGGGAAGGTGCAGCGGGAGTCGATCGATCTCAGTCGTCAGTCGGTACAGGCGATTCAAGCGTGGTTGGAATTGCGGGGGAAATGTAAAGCCAGCGAGCCGTTATTTTGTACGCTCGATCGGGCTACGAAGGGGCATCGATTGAGCGGCAATGCGATCTATAATCTCGTCAGAGAGACGAGTGCAGCAGCGGGGATATATAAAGTGATGAGTCCGCACCGCGTGCGTCACAGTGCGATTACAGCGGCTTTGGATGCGACGAATGGGGATACGCGTCGGGTGCAGAAGTTAAGTCGTCATGCGGATTTGAATACACTCACTCGCTACGACGATAACCGGCGGCATCATCAGGGGGAAGTTACGAAGATTTTGGCGGAGTTGGTGTAGATCTGTCGGTCTTGTGTCGGTCTACACATAAAGTGAAATACTCACACATAAGGTGAAATATCTACGCATAACCTGAAATTTATTTACACATAAGATGAAATAACAAGGCACCACTTGATCTAATAATCGTATCTCATAATTATCCGAGATACTCTATGGTCATTTCAAGACTGACAACTAAGAATCGGCGACCAAAGCAGAATATCGGTAATTTTAGTAGTTGTAAGATGGAAACTAGTTTCCGATACAACTCTCTGTTGCAGAAGGATTTTATGTACTGGCTAGAGTTTGACACAGATGTTCTGTCTTACAATATGCCAGGAATTGTAGTAAATTACCAAAGTAACGGGAAGGAGAAAAGCCATACTCCAGATTTCCAGGTCGTCCGCTATCAGAAGAAGCAAATTATTGAAGTTAAGTCTCAGAAGACTGTCAAGAGTGAAAAGTACGATCGCTTGTACCAGATGTTGTCTGGACTATATGACGAGACAGGATGGACATTTGTTGTTCTAACTGAGGCAGAAATTCGCAGGGAGCCAATCCTCTCGAATATTAAGTTGCTCTATGGATATGCAAGAGAAAGCTTTAGCATTGATGAGTATCGAGATTGTTGGGAAATTGCTCGATCGAATGCACCAGCTTCTCTATTAGATATATTTCAAATATTAGACCAGCAGAGGATTCGGCGGAATGTGCTGTTTAAGTTGCTATTTCATAATTTAGTGGAACTCGATATCCAGCAACCGATTACAGCGAATAGCTCGATCGTATCAGTCGCGGCAAAAATAGATTGGAGAATACTATTCAATGGCTAGAATAATACTCAAGGATGGTTTGAAGTTTGAGCTACATGGAAAGGAATATCAGTTAGTCGAACGGGTAAATCCCAGCGAGTGGAGAATTCTCCATATGGTGACTGGGCAACATAGTAATTTGTCAGCGGAAATAATCAGAAATTTTCTGTTCAAGGGAGAGCTGACATTTATCACGGCAAAATCTCAGCAACATATTGCTTTTCCAGACTTAGATGAGACAGATCGGAATGAGGCGATTCGGCGAGAAAAGTATGTGATGGCAATTTTAGAGCAGGGGGTAAATAAATCTACGCCACAAGTTCTAGAGCCAATTATCCAAGATGTGTACGATCGATTGCAAATAGATGAGGGTATCGATCGAGAAATCAAGGATAAACCCCAGCCTTCGCATATTACTGTCTATCGATGGCTGAAAAAATACAAGCAGTCAGAGGGTAATATCCATTCATTGGTATCGAGTAGCAGTAAGAAAGGTAATCGGACAGCTCGAATTCAGCCAGAAGTTAGTAGTACGATCGAACAGGCGATCTCGGAAATTTATCTAAATTCCAATCAGGCTTCGGCTAAGGATGCTCACGATCGAGTAATTGTCTTAATTGTAGAAGAGAACCAACGCCGAAAAAATCTCAGCTTACCAGAGCTGAAAATCCCTAATTACATGACTACTCTGCGTGCAGTCAATGATTTAGCACCAAGAGAAAGGGATGAAAAAAGGTTGGGTAAGAGAAAACTGCAAATTTAATCTATCAGGCTGTATCTGTTGGTCAGGGTCTTAATCCAACTAGACCATTAGAGATTGTGGCGATCGATCATAGTATGTTACCTTTTTATGTGCTTGATAATGACTATCGATTACCCGTCGGTTGCCCTTGGTTGACAGCAGCCATCGATGTCTATTCTCAAACAGTTGTTGGCTACTATTTGACTTTTGAGCCGCCGAGTTATCTGTCGGTTATGTATTGCCTGTTACATAGCATTCGTCCGAAAGACTATGTAAGAGCGACATATAAGTCCGTTAAGAATAATTGGACATCTTATGGCTTAATGGAAAATCTCAAGGTTGATAATGGTACGGACTTTACGGGTAGATCCTTGGAAGATGCTTGCAGAGAGCTAAAAATAAATCTAGATTTTGCACCAGTTCGGATGCCTTGGTATAAGGCTGCGATCGAAAGATTCTTTGGTAGTTTGAAAACACAGCTAACTGGGAGTATTCCAGGACGATGCTTGCAACTATTGAAAGAAAGCGATTACGATCCGAAAAAGCAATCAGTTGTCACATTAGATGGATTGCAAGAGATACTTCACCACTTTATTGTAGATATACACAATCAAAGTGGCCATACTCAGCTAAAAAGTCCTCGCGCCGAAGTATGGAAGCAGGCTATTCAGTCTTATCCTATTTCAATACCCAGTTCTGATGATAGCTTGAAAGCTCTGTTGGGTGATGTTGAAGAACGGGTAATTAGTAAAGCAGGAATTGAATTTAATTATCTGTTCTACAATAGCGATCGATTGCAGTTGCTGCGTCAACACCATGAGACGGAAGATGGTCGAAGAAGAGAAAGGATCAGAGGAAAGGAGAAGGCTAAGATCGAATATAATCGCAACGATCTCTCTGTTATTCACGTCTTTGACCCTAGTACTAGAGAATATCTAGCAGTTCCAGCTATCAATCAAAACTATACTCAAAATCTTTCACTCGCTCAACATCGGATTATCCAGCGGTATGTGGCTAATCAATCTCAGAAAGTAGATATTGTTGCATTGGCTTTAGCAAAACAGGCAATCCAGAATATTGTGGCTGAAGCACTCAAGGAAACAAAAGTGGCTAAGACATCTAAACAAATAATCAAGTTCTTAGGAACTGGTAGAGGTGAAAATGTGATTCGATCGCAAGAGGAGTCATTGAAAATATCAGAAGAATCCAATCGTATTGATGATATAATTAGTGAAATAGAACCACTGATTTCAAGCAATATAAACTTAGGTATTCCTGATTTCTCCAGTGCATTTGATGCTGCGGAGGAGAAAAAGTAAATCTCTACAAAAGAGGAATCATTTCAACCAGAAGAAAGTAAAGGTATTGATGCTAAGAAGAGTACCATAAACACTCAGGCTAAATTGTTACCACCAATTACAGAGAAAACAGCAACTCGCAAATCTAGATCGAAAACTAAACTGGACAACAAGAAAGTTCTCGATAAAAGTGCCGATCGAGAACCTGTAATCGTTTCCGAGCAGCAAGTTCCAGATTTGTCAGCAGACTCAATCTCATCAGAAAATAGTTCGAGTGGTGTGGAAAAATCTGCACCTGAAGTTGAAAAGCAGGAAACAAAATCTCAGGCTAGCGTAGGATTGCCACAGTGGAAACCTCGTCAGCGATGACGATCTCTGCAACTCAAGCTAATTGTTGAGCTGGCTATTAGTAATTACGTTCTGGAAACTTCTCGCAATATTTAGCTCATGTCAGACGATACAGACAAGAAGACAACTAGAGAAAGGATCTCAATTGCAAATTAGGTTTATGCAGGTTATCCATTATTTAACCAAGTACTAGAAGATATCGATCGCTGTCATGATAGTCCCAATATTAAGGGGGATGACGATCCCGATTGCCTGCTATTGATGGGTTCTACAGGTGCTGGAAAAACGACTATCTATAAAACTTATGCTCAGAACTATCCTAGTCAGGAAACAGAAGAAGGTAGCGTTGTGCCGATAATTTATGCAACAATTCCTGCTGCGGCGACAGTGAAAGGACTTGTTGAAGCCCTATTGAAAAAGCTCGGCGATCCTTTGCATAACAAAGGTACGACGATTAATCAAACGAGGTCGAGAGCCAATTGCCATTGGCGACGAAATTAGAGCTGGCTGAAAAGTCGCTATCTGAGCGGATCTACTATGCTACTGATGGGACAATTGGGCATGTAATGACGTTGATTCGGAAGGGGGCTACTTTGGCGATCGAGCAAGATCTCGATCGATTGGATCTCAGTATTCTAGGCGTTATCTACGACAAGCATCTCAAACATGACAAGTTTTTCAAAAAAACCGATCCATTCTTAGGGAATAAGTTTGAGCTAGAAGCTGCCTACGAACAAGATTCTAAGTTCGATGAGACGACTGGTAGGAGGAAAAGAGACAGTGTTAAGGAAGTTTTCCGAAAATAATAAAATATGCGATTCTTGCGTAGACCCCGCCCTGGGGTGAATGAGATACTGTCTAGCTATTTGCTGCGAGTTACGGGAGCTAATGGTTATGCTAATTACAAGGTCGTTTCTGAATATGTCGATATCCAGTCCGATTTGCACAAATTCAACTATCTATCCAAAGATATTACCAGCCTGGAGCGGTTGAGTGCGGCAACGGGGGTAATGGAGTCGAGATTGTGGGAGATGGTATTTCCAGTTATCGACGATCGATCTGTACGAGCTTATGGGGCGACTTTGGAGTATCAGTGGTTGGAGCGGGAGAAGCTGAAGGTTTGTCCGCATTGTCTAGCGGAGACGGGATACTATCATCAACACTGGGCTTTGTGGCTCTACACCAGTTGTCATATTCACAAATGGTTGTTGGTGGATACTTGTCCTCAGTGTCAGTCAGGATGGCGGTGAGATGACTTGAAGAATGATTGGCAGTGTGGGTGTGGTTTCAATTTTAGGGAGGCTCCTATTGCCGATTTAGGGTTGGGGCAGGATAATTTGAGCAGCTTGGTGGCTCGTAGGTGTGGGGTGGCTGGAGATAGTGCGGGTACTCTTGATTCTCCAAAGGAGAGTCCGCGCCAACGAACATCTCTACTTGATGCTTTCGATCTGTCGCAATTGTCGCTGCTGATGATGTCTACGGCTCTGTGTCTATACAATCCAGGTGGTAGTTTGCATCAACTCAAGTTGCCATCTAGCAATCGAGAATTAGATGCGTTGTTGTCGAGATGTACGATCGTGTATGGCTCGAGCAGCCGAATTTGGGATATTTTCTCCAGTGGTTCGATCGGATGTATCGATCGAAGTATCAGAAGGCTGGGAAGCGGAGGAATCACCTGGAAAGGTTGAGTCTGATTTCGACTTTTCGCCAGAAGCTCGACGCTCTTCATCTCTGAGATTTCCCAGGGGTAGGAATCTTGAGATCGGATGCCAGAAAATCGGTTTTGTATATAAATATTTCATGTATCAGTCTATTATTGTAATTCAGCGAGGGTAGAATGAATCCAAATAAAAAACAACTTAGCAATCCTTTTTCTACTGGAGGCGGTGGCGGACATTTTGAAGCTCATATTCAGGCTTCATTTGTTGTGCTAATGCTTACTGGAGGATATGCACCATGCCTCCCTTGTTGGCCGATTTGCGAGATTAAGCTACAAGGCAAAATAGATGGATTTGATACTGACGACATCATCGTGTTCGTTGAAAATCAAAATACTCAAGAAAGACGGAAACTAATTGGACAGGTAAAACACTCGATCAGTATCACTAAAGCTAACAATATTTTTGCAGAAGTAATTCAGGCCGCGTGGAATGATTTTAATAATCCTGATGTGTTTACAAGAGGTAAGGACATTATCGCGCTTATTACTGGCGCACTGAATGCAACAGATTCTCACAATGTACAGTGGTTGTTGAGTCAAGCTAGGCACACTAAAGATGTAGAGGAGTTCTATAGAAATGTCGATCAGGCTAAATTCAGCCCTGCAAAGAGCAGTGAAAAATTGGACGTTATTCGACACCATTTGAAATTAGCTAACAATAATTCAGAGGTTTCTGATGAGGAACTTTATTCATTTCTCAATCATTTTCATTTGCTTGGCTACGATCTGGGGGAGGAAGTTGGCGTTGCGCTATCCCTACTGCACTCTCATATTTCACAATTCAACCAACAAACTCCACAGTGGGTTTGGTCGAGAGTTGTGGATATCGTTCAGACTTGGAATCAAGATGCAGGAACGATCGTGACAGAAAAGCTCCCCGAAGATTTAAGAGAGGTCTTCAAGCAGCCATCTCTTACCTATATTCCCAAAGAATTAACAACTCAGACAGAACTAGTTGAAGTAGATTGGAGCAATCACGAGTATGCAACCGATCTTGCACTAGCAAATTTGGTTGGTGCGTGGAATGAGAACAACGAAGTTGATACTTCTGTTGTCGCCAAATTAACGGCTCAAACTTATTCGACTTGGATTTTAAAAGCCAGGGAAATTATTCATCAACCTAATTCTCCGTTGTTGTTGAAAAATGGAGCTTGGCAAGCAATCGAACGGGGTAATTTATGGGAAGTTCTAGGTTCGCGCATATTTGATAACCATCTAGATACTTTCAAAGAATTAGCTATTGCTGTCCTGACGGAGCGACACCCTTCTTTTGAGCTACCTAAAGAGGGACGCTATGTGGCAAGTATTTATGGTAAGGTGCTGGAATATTCCTCAGATATGAGAAAGGGTTTAGCTGAGGGTTTAGCTATACTTGGTAGTAAACATACTGCATTAGTTAACTGCTCTCGCGGGAAGGCTGAAAGTACTGCTATTATGTCTGTTCGTGAAATATTTGCGGCTGCGGATTGGGTATTATGGGGCAGTTTAAATAGTTTACTGCCTCTATTAGCAGAGGCAGCACCAAAAGAATTTTTGGATGCAGTAGAGAAGGCGTTAAGCTTATCACCTTGTCCATTTGATGAATTGTTTGCCCAAGAAGGTAATTCTATAACTGGGCGTAATTATCTAACTGGATTGCTATGGGCACTAGAAGGAGTCGCTTGGGATGAGCAATATCTAGTTCGCGCTTGTGTAATTCTAGGCGAACTTGCCAGCCACGATCCAGGTGGAAACTGGGGAAACCGTCCAGCTAAGTCCTTGTTAACAATCTTGCTCCCTTGGCTTCCTCAGACTCTGGCTTCAAAAGACAAGCAAAAGATTGTTGTTAAAACACTATGCCAAGAATTTCCAGAAGTTGCATGGCAATTACTACTCGGTCTACTTCCAAATCAACATCAAACGTCAATGGGTTCTCATAAACCATCATGGCGTTATTCCATACCTGAAGATTCGGGGAAAGTTAACTATCAGGAATATTGGGCACAGGTATCCTCTTATACTGAAATCGCTGTTACAGAAGCGGGAGAAGATCGAGCAAAACTTAGTGAGCTTATTAATCATTTCGATAACTTACCCAAACCTGCATTTGATCGTTTGCTGGAAGTTTTATCGTCGGAGGCGATCGTAAGATTGCCTGAAGACAAACGTTTGCCTCTGTGGGAGAGTCTCATAAAATTCACATCTAAACATCGACGCTTTCACGATACAGAATGGGCATTGAAAGATGAATATCTTTTGCGGATCGAAGCAGTTGCAGAAAAGCTGGCTCCATCAAATCCTTTTCATCTCTATCAGCACCTATTCTCTGATAATGACTTTGGTTCTCCAGTACCTAATGTGCTAAATCAATAATTGAATCTCCAAGTTAGCAAGCATCTGTTTCGGAAGTTGTTGAAATTAGTGAAGCCATAAGCAGTACGCTTGATGAGCTTAATCTTATTATTAATTCCCTCAACTACACCACTAGTAGTTCGCTCATCAAAGTAAGCAACTATCTCTGTTAACCATCGCGAGATTGTGCCACAACTATTTGGCAAATGCTGCTTGGCTCTTACCAGCCAATGTCTAATTTTCAATAGTCCTCTCATCCACGATGTTGTTTTTTCCATTATCTCTCTCCATTTTTCTTTGAGTAGATGTGCTGCCCTAATGTTGGCAAATTCTTCTCTAACCTGCTTGAGCTTCTCTTGTTCTTTCTCCTCTCTTAACTCTTTTTCATTTTTTAGCAGCGCATATTTACTCGATTTTATTACTGCCAATTGCCGAGTGTATTCATTCTTTTGCTCTAATGTCTTTGCGGATTTAAGTTTAGCCTCTATCGCTCTTTTTTCTTGTTTTCTCAGCTTATCTAACTCACTATTTATTTGCGCTGTTACATGAAATCTGTCTGCTACTACTTGAGCATTAGGCATCACTTCTATCGCTAAGCTTTTATACCCTTTCCATAAGTCTATGCTGACTTCTTCGATCCTTTCCAGTACCTCTGTCCCCCATCCTTTCAGGATTTTCTCTATTTCTTCACTCTTTCTGCTTTCGATTATTGCTAATAATTTTCCTCGCTCTATATCTACTAATACTGCACAATATTTTCCTTGTCCTTTTACCATTGCTATTTCATCTATTCCCAGTTTTCTTAAATCCGTTGGCTTTTCTCCGTTTAGCTCTGCTGCTGCGTCTTCAATTATTCTCTCTATTTCTGCTGTCGTCATTACTCCTGTTCTAGCTACGCTCTGAATATCTCCTTCTAGTGCTTCTGCTAGGATTTTTTTAGCTAGTCTTGAAGTATATGTTCTTCTGCCTTTAACAAATTCTAGTTGTTCGCTAAATGGTTTTTGACATTTTTTACATTTAAATTGTCTTCTGTTTATTTCTAGGTGAACTTGCTGCTCTCCCCACGGCAAATCTTTTACTATGTATCTATTATTCTGATGTAAGCTACTACTCTTCGTTCCGCATCTATGGCATTTGCTTTCTTTCTTTATTGCTTCTACCTGTAAGATGATGCCTATTCCTTCATATTGTCGCTGCGACTCTACTCGCATTCCTTCTATTCCTAATAGCTCCGTTAGTAGCTTGAGTTCCTTTTTTGTTGCCACTTGCCCTGCCCGCCGCTCTTCTTACTATTTCTTCCTCTCTTCATTATCTTGCTTTTCCTCTCCTCGTCAGCAGTTTTGACATATTTATTTTATTTTCTTTCTCTTGTACTGCCTCGATTCTCATTTAATTAGCACATTAGGTACTGGAGAACCATGACTTTGAACTCTTTGAAGAGAATGGTAATTGGGAAGAACAACAGCAAAAACTCGATGAACGCCGTCAAAAAGCTGTACGAGAAATATTGGAAGTAGGTGGCATTGAGTCGATTTTACAATTAGCCCAGGCACTAGAATCTGAGACGATTGGTTGTGCTCTTGGGCATGTGGGAGAGGGGGAAATAGATTCATTTTTGCTGCCTACATATCTAGAATCAGAAAATAGCAAGCTCTCATTGTTCATTTTTAGGTATATCTTGAGTCGTTTAGAGACTAATGGTTGGTCTTGGGTTGATGAATTGGACAAATCAGAATGGAATAGTAGACAGGTTAGTCAGTTTCTCAGCTATCTACCATTTACCAGCGAAACCTGGAATCGTGTAACAGAGTGGCTGGGAGACGAACAGGGAGAATATTGGCGCAAAACTAATACAAATTACCGATCGGACTCTAATTCAAACCATGCAATTGAGAAACTGATTGAGTATGGAAGACCTTTAGCTGCGATCGGCTACTTAGGAATGATGCGTTATCAAAAGCAATCAATAAATGTAGATACGTGTGTCAAAGCTTTGTTAGTTGCGGTAACTTCATCAGAACCATCTTATCTAGTGAATAATTCGTATCACAATATAGTCGAACTGATTAAGATGCTTCAGAAGAATCCAGTCATCGAACGAGAAGATCTTTTCCGTGTAGAATGGGCTTATTTATCTTGGCTAGATGGTCGTCATGGTGCAAATCCCAAAGAAATAGAAAATCGGTTAGCTAGTAGTCCAGAATTTTTCTGTGAATTGATTCGTTTGATTTATCGCTCTAAGAAATTTGAAGTTACTAATGATAATCAATCTGAACAAACCAAAACAATCGCAACAAATGCTTGGCAATTACTTCAGCAGTGGCATACTACTCCTGGGATGCAAGCAAATGGTAGTCTTGATGATGCTCATTTTTCCAATTGGCTTCAGCATGTGAAGGAAATTTGTGAAGAATCAGGTCATCTAGAAGTGGCACTAATTCAGATTGGTGGAGTTCTCATCCATTGTCCACCTGACACGAGTGGGTTGTGGATCGATCATACTGTAGCCAAAGCACTGAATGCAAAAGATTCAGAGAAGATGCGGAGAGGATTTGAAACAGGAATATATAACTCACGCGGCGTTTATTCGGTCGATCCGACGGGAAAACCAGAGCGAAAGCTTGCCGAGCAATATAGACAAAAAGCTGAAGCTGTTGAGAATGCAGGATATCATCGTTTTGCAGAAACACTTAGAAGTATTTCCGACCAATATATTCGTGATGGAGAAAGTCATCGCGACTGGATATAAAAAAGATCGCTTGGCACAATTTCAAGAATTTCTACTTAAAAATTTTGTCAAAACTTACGGTTACTTGCTCTCATTTTTCTGACGATGAATTAGAGGTAAGCATTAGAGGTTTTAATATTTGCTGTGCAGCTAAAGTCTCAAACTGATCGCTCAAAGCCTTCGCTGCTGACTTATCCCTCAACATCACCCCAGCCTCAGTATTTCGATCGTGTGCAGCTTCCGTAAAATTTGCCGAAGTCACCAACAGGTATTCCTCATCGATAACTACGCATTTAGCATGGAGACAAGCTCTAGTGCGACCGCCTATTTCTAACGATCGCGGGTCGTAGAATATATCTGGAATTCGCTTTCCTGGCCAGATCTCCGCACGAAAGCGACGGGCATATTCTTTGACTAAAATAGCCGTTGGGGTAGTGTCTTTGAAATCCCGCTTGATGTTGATAAACAGTCTGACTTGGAGCTGGAAATCTTTGTCCATCTTGGCGGCTAGTCCACCAAAGAGGGTTGCGGCATTTTCGCCTTTGTCGATCGCGTAGGTGGAGATTAATACCGATCGCTGGGCGATACGAAATAGCTCTTGCACGACCACTTTAGTATCGCGTCCGCTGGCTCCCAAGATCTCATCACCCGTCCAGACTAGATCGATCGAGTCTCGTTGGGTCTGTTGGGACTCGCGTTCGGCTAAGATCGATCGCAGTAGATAGACAAGATTAGCGGTATTCATCCCCTGTTCCCAGAGCATATTTAACTCACTCGCGATTACCTACGGTAGGCTACGCCAACGGCTGCACTTGGGCTGAGGCGATCGCTAGTGCTAGTGCAGGAGGTGAAATAGGGAAGGCGATCCGCCCAGATTCGATCGCCTTGAGCAGACTTTCGAGCGATGGACGACTGAGTTTGAGAAATGGGGCACTCATAGAAAGTCGGGGAAGAAGGCTGCACCCCGATCTTCGACAGTGTTAACGACCAATGCTCGATTCTCCAGGGAGAGGCTTCGCCAACGAGAAATTCATTCCCTTTCTCACAAGATGTTTCGGCAATTAGCAGACAACCGTGACAGGCGGCTCCATGCAGGAATCGCTCTTCATTAGCTTCTGCTGGCTTATGTTGGGCACAGACTGGATCGTTCGAGCAGAGTCTCCCAAACTCTAGGGCGTTGGCGAGGATCGATTCGATCCGTTTGCCTACTTGTACTAAGCCACCGAGGGTGCCCTCAGAGCCAGAAGAACCCGTGTAGAGCAAGATGCCGTAGCCATACTTTTCGCTGGCATAAACTCGCTCTTTAATCGCACTAGCTGAATAGCCGCACTCTAGGGATACAGTGGTAATGAGCAAGTGCGAGAGGGAGTGGAGCATGACGTAGGGTAGCCCTGGAAAACCTGAGTTCGATGAGGCTGTGCCTCATCATCAAATCAAGTCTCTGACTGTGCTTGAGTCATAAACATCAATTATTAAAATGAGATATTTCCAAGTCATTATCAATAAGCTTTGATTATTGATAATGACTTGGAAGTAAAACGTCGATCGATAATTACAAATAATTAACAATTAATAAGTTATTAAAAGTTCTGAGGAGCGGTCGGCAAATAAAAGTACAAATAGCATTGCAACCCTTATGTATAATCTCTGATTCTGGTTAAATTAATATATATATTAGAAAACCACACTTAGATGATGGACTTAACCGAACTATTTTGTGAAATAGATGATTTCTGCCAAGATTGGCTAGCAACTTTTTCATCAATATCTTTCCCTGCCAACGGTAATAGCTTACCAAAACGCTGCGGCCTATCACTGAGCGAGGTCATGACTATTTCTATTCATTTCCATCAGTCAAGCTATCGAACATTTAAGGATTATTACCTCAAAAATGTTTGTCAAAACTTAACTGATTATTTTCCAAAGTTGGTTAGTTACAATAGAATGGTGGAGTTGATGCCAAATGTTTTAATAGCTTGCCTTTATTATCTCAACTCTCGTCAAGGTAAGGTGACTGGAATTAGTTTCGTGGATAGCACGGCTATTCCAGTTTGTCACCCAAAAAGAATTAAAAGAAATAAGGTTTTCAAAGAAACTGCCAAGCTGAGTAAGAGTTCTATGGGATGGTACTTTGGATTCAAGCTTCATTTAATTATTAATGATTGCGGAGAGATATTAAGCTGCAAAATCACACCTGGCAATGTCGATGACCGCACACATTTGCCATCAATGACACAGGGAATATCAGGAAAAATATTTGGAGACAAAGGATATATTAAGAAAGAACTATTTGAAGAATTATTAAATAAAGGATTGCAGCTAATTACGCCACTAAAATCTAATATGAAAAACAAGCTCATCTTGATGGATGACAAAATATCACTTCGGAAACGCTCGCTGATTGAAACGGTAAATGACCAGTTAAAAAATATTTGTTATTTAGTCCATTCTCGCCATCGGAGCTTGCATAATTTCATGCTAAATCTGATTACAGCATTAATTGCTTATACTCATCAACCTAAAAAGCCGAGTTTGAAGCTAGATGAGCCTGCTCAAAACTTCTTTAGTATTGTTCCTATTTAGCCGATTATTTATTTATTAACTTAACTCAATATTTTCAATCATTAATCATCTTAATGATGGGTTTTATCGTGCCAAAATTTACATAAAATTTGCTATTAAGCTGAACATGTTGTCACATCTGAGTTCGATGAGGCTATGCCTCATCGAACTCAGGTGGAAAGGGAAAATCTTCATCTTTGCGTCCCGTTCTGGCTAACCAAGTTTGATGACCATTTAAGAGTTCTCTGCCGCGCTGTTTGACGGCTTCAGTTTCTTTCCAGGTTCCGAGAGGCTACGCCAACGACTCGCGGTCGATGGATATTCATCAGGGTAATCACCAATCCAGGGCGTTCGTCATCGCGTCCGACGCGGCTGGTGGCTTGGATATATTCGGCGGTGGTTTTGGGTTGTCCGAGAACTACCATTAAACCCAGACGAGTGATATCTAGACCGACTGAAATCATATTGGTTGCCAACACGACATCTACGGCATGTTTGCGATCGATCCCGTGGAAAGTCTTATCCAGCCTGCCCTTCGCTTCCGCCACCTGACTGGTATTAACTCGCGAGGTTAATTCTAATGGATCGTCGGCAATCTTGCGATCGGCAAACCAGCCAATTGCTTCTGTCTCTCGCTTCCTGTCGCTATATGCCTCTAAAAGCGATCGCACCTCATCCTCGACAATTCGCCGACTACCACCTAGTTCCCGCAGGGAATTAAAGTACCCCACTAATGTCATGTAAGGATCGACAGGATTTTCATGGTTTCTCGCTCCTTTCTCTGCTTCCCATAGCTTCTGACTCGCGCCTAATAGTGCGAGATAGGTACGCAGTAGCACTACTTTCAAACTTCGCCCTTGTCCCGAAACGCCCACATATAGACGGGCATTTTTCGTTTGAGCGGAAACGGTTTGGGCAAAGAACGAGTCACGACGTTGGCGTAGCCTACCGTAGGTAATCGACTCCAGGCGGTGGAAAAACTTCTACTTGGTCGCGTCCGAACAAAGCGCGAATTTGACTGGTAGCGCGGCGCACAGTAGCCGTAGATGGGACTATTTTGGGTTTAATTGCTTTACCATCAATCGTCCGGCAACTTAGGGTTTCGATCGCGGTTTCATATAGTCCCACCATCGTACCGAGCGGCCCCGAAATTAGGTGCAACTCGTCTTGAATGATTAGATCCGGTGGTAGTAATCCCTGTGAAAGCCGACTACTACCTTTGATGTCGGGAGTAGCAGCACCATAGAATCCATCCACACTATAGCTATTAACTTTCCCAAACAATCCCGCTGTGCGTCCTACCCACGGCAGACTGGCAAATTTATCGACGGTGGCAATTAAGAAACAGGGCAGCCGCCGATAGATGGCATCATCAACGGTGACAATTGGTAAGAATCGATCGCCCCTAAAGTCACATTTGCGGTTGCTACAAGTGATTTTGAGATCGAGGGGATTGGCTTCAGTCGGGCGAAGTTGAAAAGATTTCTTGTCAAATTTAGATCCACACCAAGGGCAACTATCGAGGGGAATCGGCGAATTTTGAGTTCTGCCACTTTGATAATCGATCGTCTTTTGACGGGCGGTGTGGTCTTTTTTATCGCCATGTTTGCCCATTTCATTGGGAGTAGCAGCGGAACCCACCCATAGCCCGATTTCAAACGGCCAGACTCCCAACTTGGCAGGATCTTTACTCCGTTCTAATTCGAGGGCACAAACGAGAGTGGCAGCGCGACTGAGTTGGTCGATGGTGAGCAGGCGGAGGGTATAACGCATCAGAACGCTCATTCCTGCCCCGTCAATACCTGGATTCCGCAGACGACGAAGGACGAGAGTAAAAGCAGCTAATCCCAGGTAGGCTTCAGTTTTACCGCCACCTGTGGGGAAGAAGAGTAAATCGACGATTTCCCGATCGATCGTTGTTGGTTGAGCGATACCGACTAGGTTCATTAATAGGAACGCTAGCTGAAATGGTCGCCATGTGGGGGCTTTCACCTTGATATCTACTGGAGATAGATCTGTATTATGGATACCCCGCTGACGAATGGCAGTGGAGATCGATCGATTTGCCATCCGAAAAGCTGTCAAAACATCGGGATCGTCTAAAGCTTGCAGTCCGGCAGCGATTCGCTGATTGACAATAGTTTCCACTGTCTGCGTTCGGCAGTCAAACGCTGCGGCGATTTGCGCGTCTGTCCAGTTTGCGCCCTCAATATCTGCTTTGAGTAAAATTTGTGCGCGGCGCACCTTTTGGCTACTACCCCTCAATTTTTTAATTACTTGGCTGAGTTGGGAACGTTCTTCTGCTGTCAGTCTGACAATATATTTTTTCGCCATCCGCTTGACACTTATTCGCCTAATTTTGCCGATTTTCCTCATTTTAGCAACCCTAAGTTTTAATCTTGACGCTGCACTAGTCTGTCCCCGAAAGTGGAGAATTTCCAAATCGTTATCGATGACGACACCAACAGGCGCAAACCGATCTAAAACGATCCGATCTGCTTCTTTTTGCAGATCGAAGTCACTCCACGCCGGGTCGTCGCTGGGGGTGGGATTGACAATCTCGCTGGCATGGGCATCCGCAATCAGATCGATCGTCAGCCGTGCTGGAGCCAATTTTCTGGCATAAATTTTCTGCTTTTTATCTACCGCAATAAACAAGTTTGAGAAGTCACCAGTTGTCTCCGATGTGCCCAACAGCAGAAAACCCGTGGTTTTTAGTCCATAGTGGAAGGTCGGCATAATCTTCTTTTGGAGTGCTGCGCCCAAATAGATCAGCACGTTGCGACAGCTAATCAGATCTAGTTTGGAAAAAGGCGGATCGCTACAGATGTTTTGTCTGGCAAAGACACACATTTCGCGGATCGACTTGGCGATCCGATACCCACCATCGACGGGCACAAAGAATCGCTGGAGCCGTTCGGGGGAGACATCTGCGACCGAGCTATACTTATAAAAGCCAGCTCTAGCTGTGTCGATCGATCGCTAATATCGGTCGCATAAATCTGAATCTGCGGCTTAATCGGCTGGTTGTCCAAATACAGCGGTTTGCATGTAAATAAGGTACAGTACATAAAATAGTAAAACTAGTACTGGGCGGCAGGAATAAACCCAGTGCTTCAATCGTACAATGGTTTACCTCGATCGGAGATAGCTACAGGATCGGCCCAAAAGCCTGCAAGATAGCCCTCAAAGGCGCATTCTATCATTGCTTTTTTGACCTAAAATAGCCAAAACATTAACGTCAAAACTATCTCAGAGCAAGCGTTGCAAGTATAACAGATGGATAACCTCATGTATATCCATATTTTTTAATGAACCAAGTTTTGACAAGTTGAGTCAAAACACAATAGCAAGTCAGGATGCCAGCTAACCAGAGAAAGTAAACGGCTGGTAACGGTACAAATCCCAAACTAGATCCGATGGGTGAAAATGGCAAATACATCCCGATACACATCACAGTCGCGGTAATTAGCAGCATGGGTAAAGAAGCTCGACTCTGGAAAAAAGGCACCTTAGCCGTCCGAATTACGTGGACGATGAGAGTTTGAGTCATCAGGCTTTCGACAAACCAACCTGTTTGAAATAAAGCTTGATGCTCTACAGATTTTGCTCCAAACACAAACCACATCAGGGCATAAGTGGCATAATCAAAAATAGAGCTAATCGGGCCGATGAAAATCATAAACCGTCGAATATTCTCAATCTTCCACTTGGGTGGCTTGACGAGATCTTCCTTGTCCACATTATCGAAGGGAATGCCTGTTTGGGAAAAGTCGTAGAGAAGATTATTAATTAAGATCTGGACTGGTTGCATTGGTAAAAATGGCAGCAATGCACTCGCGCCAAGAACGCTAAACATATTACCAAAATTAGAACTAGTACCCATTCTGATGTACTTTACTATATTTGAAAAAGTCTGGCGACCGATCGTGACTCCAGACTCTAGGACTAATAAGTTTTTTTCGAGTAAAATTATGTCTGCTGATTCTTTGGCAACATCGGCGGCTGTATCGACGGAGATGCCGACATCAGCCTCTCGCAAGGCTGCTGCATCATTAATACCATCGCCCATATAGCCAACGATGTTACCTGCTTTGCGGAGTACCTGAATCACCTTAGCTTTTTGGGTGGGCGAGAACTTCGCAAAAATAGTGGTAGTTGCAGCAACTTCGGCTAACTTATCATCGGCTAAAGATTCAATATCGCTACCTAATAAAACATTTTGAACGGGTAAGCCCACATCTCGACAGATTTTTTGAGTAATAATCTCATTATCTCCAGTTAAAATTTTGACATCGACTCCATTGCGCTTGAGAGCTTTAAGTGCTTGAGCGGCGGAATCTTTGGGTGGATCGAGAAAGGCAATGTTTCCTAATAAAATCAGATTACTTTCATCAGCGATCGTACAGTGAGATTGTGCTATTGGAATCGTTTTGTAGGCTACTGCAATCACCCGTAGCCCATCAGAATTGAGCTTTTGTTGTAAATCGGCAACTCTAGTATGAACTGACTCATCGATCGGCAAAATCTTGTCATCAACTTTGAGTTGAGTGCAAATTTTGAGGACTTCTTCAACGGCACCTTTGCAAATCAGCACATGGTCTTTGCCCGTTTCGGCGATAATCACCGACATCCTTCGCCGCACAAAGTCGAATGGAATCTCATCAAATTTGTGGTAGTCTCTGTCAATATCTAAGGATGTAAGTTCTTGTTTGCGTTCTAATACGGCGACATCCAATAAATTCTTCAAGCCAGTCTGGTAGAAGCTATTGAGATAAGCATATTTAAGCACATCCAAACTTTCTTTTCCATAGGGATCTAAATGCCGTTGCAAGACGATTTTATCTTGGGTGAGGGTACCTGTTTTGTCGGTACAGAGGATATTCATCGAGCCAAAATCTTGAATCGCATCGATGTTTTTGACAATCACTTTTTTGTCAGACATTGCAATTGCCCCTTTTGCCAAGTTTGCGGTCACAATTACAGGCAACATTTCAGGAGCTAATCCGACAGCAACAGATAAAGCGAAAGTGAACGCCTCTACCCAATTGTGCTTGACTACGCCATTAATCAGAAATACGAGTGGAGCCATAATCAGCATAAAGCGCAATAGCAGCGTGGTCACACTATTTACAGCTTTATCAAAACTGGTGCGAACTCGATTGCCACCGAGTGTCTTGGCTATTGATGCCAGATAAGTATGACTGCCTGTTTCGGCGACCACAGCGGTGCCCGAACCACTAACTACCGTCGTACCCATAAAGCAGAGATTGACCAGCTCTAAGGGGTTTTTCTCCTGCTTGTCGGCCAGATTTACGTGTTTTTCGACAGGGAGCGATTCGCCTGTGAGCGTAGATTGACCAAGAAATAAATCCTTCGCTACAATTAGCCGAATATCGGCAGGAATCATATCTCCGGCTGAGAGAAAGACAATATCCCCAGGTACTAATAACTTCACGGCAATTTCTGTTCCGCTGATGCCTTGTTGCTCTTTTGGGGTGGTAACTTTATTGTTACCCTGGCGACTCACTGCGGCGGTGATACTGACCATTTCTCGCAGCTTTTCGGCAGCTTTATTCGACTGAAATTCTTGAGAAAACCGTAACAGTCCTCCGAAAATTACCATCATAAAAATGATAAAAGCTGCGGTAGGACTCCCAGTTAACAATGAAATTGTCCCCAGCGCAATTAGTAGCAGTGAGAGGGGATTTGTCACCGTTTTCAGCAGTTGGATATACCACTTACTTGGCTTTTTACGGGCGATTTCATTTAATCCCGATTTTAATAATCGCCGCTGGGCTTCGGTTTCAGTTAGTCCATCTAGAGTAGTATCGAATAATTTCAGAACTCCAGCTACATCTTTCTGAGCAATATTGATAAGTGCGTTGGATGAATCTACAGAATTGGCATTCCGGCTGGAATTATTCATTAAGTAGTTTAATTTAGGGTATTAAATTGTCGGGAATTCGGAAGTTATTAAGTACTGCGATCTTAGGCTAATATTGTGAGGATCTCGTGAGGTAGTTATATATTGAAGTAGTGAATTGCGAATAATCAAGAGCGAGAATAATGGCTCAACTAATTTTGGTTCGGCATGGTCAGAGCCTCTGGAACGCCCTCAATAAGTTCACGGGATGGGTAGATGTACCCCTGAGCGAACGCGGTCGTGCTGAGGCGACAATTGCTTCCTGTCGGCTTAGTGGTTATCGAGTGAATGTCTGTTTCACGAGTAAATTAATTCGGGCAATTGAAACAGCAACAATTTGTCTAACCGAAAATGATGACATCTGCGGTGGCAAAATTCCGATTATTAAACACGAGCAACCCGACGCAGATTGGCGCGGCTGGGACAGCTATGATGGTAATCCGGCGGAAGAACTACCTATTTTTACGAATGCTGCCCTCGATGAGCGGTTTTATGGTGAGTTGCAGGGTTTAAATAAAGCGGATACGGCTGCTAAGTACGGCAACGAACAGGTGCAAAAGTGGCGCAGATCTTACAGTGTTCGACCTCCGGGCGGCGAGAGCTTGGAGGATACCCAACAGCGGGTGGTTGCTTATTTTAACAGCCGGATTCTGCCCCATTTACGCGCAGGTGATAATGTCTTAATTGCCGCACATGGTAACTCATTGCGTTGGCGGAGCCTCTCCTTTGGAGAATCGATTATCATGATGCTCGATAGGTTGAGTCCAGATGAAGTGACAGCACTAGAACTGGCAACGGGTGTACCGATCGTGTATGAACTGGATGCTGCTGGAGGATCGATCGGCAAACAGATTTTGAACGATTGATACCAATTGAGAGATAATGTTTGGAATGTATAAGACGTATAGGCAAGGGTGGAAATAGTTGAATCGGCAAGCACTTCTTGAATCAAAAGACGATATTATTAGCCTTCAAAGTGCGTTTCTCAGATCTAAATCATTGGAAAGTAGGAAGACATTGGGGCAATTCTTCACAGGATTGGCTGTGTCTGATTACATGGCATCTCTGGTCGTCAAGCCCAAAAGTAAGACTATTCGCATTCTCGACGCTGGCGCAGGAACTGGTATGTTAACTGCGTCTACTGCTTTGCATTGCTTAGGTATGGGTTGTAAGACTGTTCACGCTGTACTATATGAACTTGACTATGAGGCAGTTGCCAACCTTAAACAAACGCTAAATATCATTCAGCGCAAGTTTTCTAAACAACTAGCAACCTTCACTTATGAAATCTGTTGTCAAGACTTTGTGCTTGCTAGACCAGATAAAGAAGAAACCATTCAGCCCTTCGATATATCAGTAATCAACCCGCCATACTTTAAATACAGTGCGAAAGATTCACCTTATGCTAGAGCGGTAGCCGATCTGTATCAAGGCGATCCGAATATATATGCTTCATTCATGGCAGTTGTAATGGCTTGCATGAAGGTTGGGGGACAGATGGTAACGATAACACCTCGCAGTTTCACAAATGGACTTTATTTCAGGAGTTTTCGTGAATACTTACTAACTGAATCAGCAATAAGCTTAATTCATATTTTCAAACACAGAGACAAGGTGTTTAAGAATGTTGACTCAGCGGTGCTTCAAGAAAATATTATTTGCTATTTCATTAAAGGCAGTAATGCCGATACCATAACAGTTCGATCGAGTGACTGCGATGTCAGCATCAACCATGCCGAAGAGAAACAATATCCGATTCATTTAATTGTCGATCCTTCAAATGACCAAAGACTAATTAGAATTCCTGAATCAGCTTACGCCGCTGGCATTTTGCAGCAAGCTGAAACCTTGAAAACCACTTTTGAAGGTGCTGGGTATTTTATTTCGACTGGTCGTGTGGTCGAACATCGTGCCCGCCAATACATCACCGAAGACACCAGCTCAGAAAATACAGTTCCGCTTTACCGTCCACACAATGTGACCCCACTAACCGCAACTTGGGTAGGTAATCATAAGAAAGACGTATCCTTTAAGCTTAATGAACACCATGATAAACATACGATGAAAAATGGTAATTATGTGTTGCTAAAACGTTTTTCTTCCAAAGACGAAAAGCGGCGTTTGGTCGCTAGCGTTCACCTCGCCAAAATGCACTGTCGTGAATCGATTGGTTTTGGTAACAAGATAAATTATATTGGCATATTAGGTGGTGAGCTATCTACTATTGAAGCCTACGGTCTTGCGACTGTTCTTAATTCATCATTCATGGATAAGTATTTCAGGTGCATTTCAGGCAATACACAAGTAAATGCTACTGAAATCAGGGTAATGAAATTTCCATCCCGCGACCAAGTGAAAGAAATCGGTGAGCAAGCTTACAAGCTGAAGCTTTTTGAAACGGCTAAAATTGATTTAATCGTGAACCCAGTTCTTGGTGTAATGAATTTAACATAAGGGGTGAAGTTTGGAATTTACGGCACAGCAAAAAGAGAAACTTAATGAAGCAAAAGCATTGTTGACTGCCTTGGGGCTGCCAAAAGCACAGTGTAAAGATCGATCGGCATGGGTCTTTTTGGCTCTGGCTAATATAAAACCTTCGGATGACTGGAGTTCATCAACAGCAACGCTTTTATTAATTGTGAACATCATGAAATTCATTCGTAATGAATATGGAATGGACTATAAGACGGGTAGCCGCGAAACCATTAGAAAATACACACTTCATCAATTCGAGCAAGCCCGTATTGTCGATCGAAACCGAGATGACCCTACGCGAGCAACCAATAGCAAAGACAATAACTATTCATTGAATCAGTCAATATTGGAGATTCTGGCGGAATATCCACACGGCGGCTGGCTGGGGAAAGTTCAAAATTACAAGGACGCTGTGCCCGAATTGAAGGCACAATACGACCGCGCTCTCGATCTGCACAAAATTCCAATTAGCTTACCCAGCGGCGAAACCATCACACTCTCACCTGGTAAGCATAACCAGCTTCACGCCGACATTATTCACGAATTCTGTTCGCGCTTCATCGGTACTGGCGGTCGATTGTTATACATTGGTGATACCGCCAGCAGTCGAAAAGAAGGCGGAAAACTGATGTTTTTAGAAGCCGAATACCTGGAATCATTGGGTGTAACCCCAATGTCACATGAAAAATTGCCAGATGTTGTGGTGTATGACGAAGATCGGGAATGGCTATTTTTGATTGAAGCAGTTACGAGTCATGGCCCTATATCCCCAAAGCGGTGGGTTGAACTTGAGGAAGCCTTCAAAGATTGTAAGGTTGGTCTTGTATATGTGACAGCATTTCCAGACCGTGCTGAATTTCGCAAGAATGCGGCTGATATTGCATGGGAAACTGAAGTGTGGATTGCTGATAATCCAGACCATCTGATTCATTTTAATGGTGAGCGTTTCCTCGGCCCTCATGTAAAAGCAACTTAATTATCTAGCTTAAAATAATAGGGATAGTGCCTTTCCTCGATCGGGCAAACTTTCGTCGATTCGATTCAAATCAGTCCATCCTTTCTTGCCATAAACAGCATCAAATCGATAACCCGACAGGCATAAGCCCACTCATTATCATACCAAGCCACCACCTTGAAAAAGTTGGCATTTAAACCAATCCCTGCCGTGGCATCAAAGATACTCGAACGAGGATCGGTGCGGAAATCCATCGACACAACCTTGTCCTCGGTATAGCCCAAGATGCCATTCAATTCTCCTGCCGCTGCCGCTTTCATCGCTGCACAAATATCTGGATATGTGGTAGATTTGACAGTTTTAAAAGTCAGGTCGATGACTGAAACATCCGCAGTGCCTACCCGAAACGCCATCCCCGTCAACTTTCCCTTGAGATCGGGTAATACGAGCGCGACTGCTTTTGCCGCTCCAGTTGAGGCGGGAATGATATTCTGAGCGGCTCCCCGTCCGCTCCGCCAGTCTTTTTTATTGGGGCCATCGACAGTTAGCTGGGTGGCAGTCATGGCATGAACGGTAGTCATTAAGCCTTCGGCGATTCCAAAGGTGTCGTGCAAGACTTTGGCAACTGGAGCCAGACAGTTAGTGGTGCAGCTTGCGTTGGAGATAATTTCATCCGTTGCTGGATCGAATTCCTGATGATTGACTCCCATTACCACAGTCCGAATCTTGTCGGGGTCTTTGGTTGGGGCTGAGATGACTACTCGTTTTGCTCCAGCTTGAATGTGTTTTTGGGCACCCTCAAAGGTAGTAAAAAATCCAGTGGATTCAACTACATAATCGGCTCCTAGTTTGCGCCAAGGGAGTTCGGCTGGATCTTTAATCGCCAGACAGGATACAAAGCGATTGTCGATCGAGATGCCGTCAGGCTGGGCTACAACGGTGCCTGAATATGTGCCGTGGGTGGAGTCGTATTTGAACAGGTAGGCAAGGTTATCGGCGGGAACAAGGTCATTGACACCGACTAGTTCCAATTCGGGATGCGTCATAGCAATTCGTGCAACTAGCCGTCCGATCCTCCCGAAGCCGTTGATACCAATTTTAAGTGTCATTTTTAGTTAATTCCTGAATCTAAATTTCATTTTCACAAGGCTGTTTCTGTTCGATTTGCGTGATATTTGCTAGTGTCACTTCAGCGTTGGCGAAGCCTACCGTAGGTAATCGCCCGCATTGCATCTTCAGTAAAAAATGCCTGATGTCCGGTAATCATCACATTTGGAAAAGTCATCAGGCGGGCAAAGGTATCGTCTTGCATAATTCGATCGGATCGATCTTCAAAGAATAGTGCTGACTCTTGTTCGTAGACATCTAATCCTAATGCACCAATTTGGGATGATTTGAGTGCAGTAATAATCGCATCTGTGTCGATTAATGCGCCCCGACTGGTGTTAATTAGCATCACATGGGGCTTCATTTGGACGATCGCCTCTTTATTAATTAAGTGATGATTTTCTGGAGTTAATGGACAATGGAGGGTAATAATATCTGACTGGGAAAATAGTTGGGACAGCTCCATATATTGGACTCCGATCTCCTCACATTGGGGGTTGCGGTAGGGATCGTATGCAATAACTTTGCAACCAAACCCCGTCATAATTTGAGCGGTGACTGTGCCAATTCTGCCCGTACCGATAATTCCGATCGTGCGTCCGTGTAAA
The DNA here is from genome assembly GCF_000317145.1 of Chamaesiphon minutus PCC 6605. Taxonomy (GTDB): domain Bacteria; phylum Cyanobacteriota; class Cyanobacteriia; order Cyanobacteriales; family Chamaesiphonaceae; genus Chamaesiphon; species Chamaesiphon minutus. The sequence goes on from NC_019697.1 coordinate 1,215,416, forward strand.
TCGAATCCGAGCAATCCTTCGAGTGAAAAATTGCCTTCACGGACGCGGTTATAGGCGCGATGTAATTTGCGATTGAGTGTCAGGATTAATCCCACGGTATGTTCGGCGACGGCATAGGGAGAATAGGCGGGAACTCGCACTAATTTGATGCCCAGATTTTTTGCAGCTTCGACATCGACATTGTTATACCCAGCAGAGCGCAAGGCAATGAGGCTGACATGATGGCTAGCGAGAGCCTCTAACGTGTCTTTATCGACTTCATCATTCACAAAGATACAAACAGCGGTGGCATCTTTCGCAAGGATGGCGGTGTGTCGATCGAGTTTAGGTTCTAAAAATGTTAGTTGATGTTGATGTTGTGAATTAGCGGCTGTAAAAAATTGTCGATCGTATGACTTGGTACTAAAAATAGCAACTTTCACAGTTCATTTTCCTTAATACTTCTCATCTTAGGTTTAAAGTGTGAGAATCTCGTGAGGTAATCATATCGATCGCTTCGACTATTTTGCCATCACCATCGCGGAAATTTACTACTAACACTTGAGCCAGGTAAAGTAAAATGTCGTACCCCGATCGAGTTCGGACTCCAGCCAAATAGTACCACCTTCGGCTTCGACAATTTTCTTGACAATTGCCAACCCGATCCCCGTACTGTCCGATCGATTTTGCGGATTCACGGCTTGGAAGATCTTAAACATCCGATCGTGATGCTCTGGCGCGATTCCTGGGCCATCGTCAGCGATCGCAAATTCATAGCAGTCACCGCGATCCTCGATCGAAACCTGGATCGAGCCATCCACTCGATCGTGATGTTTGATGCCATTGCCGATGAGATTGGCGAGTACCTGGAACAAGGGCAGCCGTCTAGTAGATAGCATTGGCAGAGCTGGCGGTAGCTCGATCGTAAATGTCGGCGGTGGGGCGATCGAATCGATGACATCAACCAACAGTTTGGCAACTGCAACTGACTCGATTGTTTCATCCAATTGACCGATGCGGGCATAGTCGAGCAAACCATCGATCGTGGCCTGCATCTTATACACTCGGCTGCGTAACAGTGTCATTTGCTCTTGATTGGCGACACTGAGCGATCCTTCCAAGTCATCCTCGATCCATTCGGACAGATTGGCAATTCCTCGGAGCGGTGCTTTGAGATCGTGAGAGACAACATAGACAAAGCTGTCTAGCTCTTGATTGCGCTGTTCTAAATCAGCTTGAGCTTGTCGGCGATCGGTAATATCAATCGCCGCCAGAATGGCATAACTCGGACGTGCCACGGCACCCGATCGGTCGAAAACGACTTGCTTGCGGACGCTCAAGCAACGGACTTCACCAGTGGGCCACATCACCCGATGATCGCGAGCAAACCAACCCGTACCCGCTGGATCGATTACTTGGGCGATAATTTCTTCGAGTTCGGCGCGTTCGTCTGGATGAAATGTATCGTGGATCTGTTCTCGCGTCACGACTAGCTGGTTAGGCGCAAATCCATAGAGCGCGGCTGCTTCTGGCGAGAGTGCAACCAAATTCGTAGCATAGTCAAACCTAGCTAGCCCGACACCAGCCACTTCAATCCCCGTCTGCAACCGCTCCTCGGATTCTTTGAGTTCTCGTTCGACGTGTTTGCGATCGCTGATATCGTGGGCTTCTGCGACGATCGATTCAACTCGTCCGACCTCATCGAACATCGGTTTGAGCGAAAAGTCGGTAATCGTTACCCCGCCATTGGGATTGGGAAATTCTACTTCATAGCGCACAAATTGACCGCTGGCGGAAGTGGCGATCGCCGCTTTCAGTTGCTGCTGTAACTGCTCTGTATGCCACCAGGGCGCGTCCCAAAAGCTTTTACCAACGATTTCGGACTCTGAAGCCGCGATCGAGTCTAAGGCGGCTTGATTGACATCCAGCACCACCCCGTCCAGGTTTACTAATCCCATCAACTGGAAAGTTTGGTTGAAAATGGCACTAAACTTCCGTTCGCTCTGAAGTAGTGCGGCTGACTGGAGTTTACGCTCGGTGATAATCTCCGAGAACATAATGATGCCGCCAACTTCATCGGTATCGGTATACCAAGGACGAGCTTCCCAGCGCACCCAATCGATCGCTCCATCGGGACGCGGAAATAGATCTTCTTCGCAACTTTCGATCGCACCAGCAAGACAACGCTGGTGCCTTTCTTTCCACTCTTGGGGCAGATTGGGATAAAGATCGTAGTGAGATCGTCCCACAATATCTCGTTGGCGTAGCCTCTCGGTACGAGAATCGCGTAGCTCGTGGCAATCGAGCCAGACATCGCTAGCACTCAGATAGCACATGTCTCGATCGAACATCGCGACTCCCACTGGTACGTATTTAACAAAGAGCTGCAATTGTGATTCTCGTTGGCGCAATTGGGCTTCTAACTGTTTGCGCTCGGTAATATCGCGCGAAACCGATAAAATTTGGCTGACCTGACCATCGGCAGCGAGGATCGGTGTCACAATTACTTCCCACCATTTCGGCGTACCTTTGGCAGTCGCACAATAACCATCAAATCGATCGACTCCCCCTGCCAACGCTTTGCTAAAAGCAGTTTGAGCCAATTCTCGTTCGCTACCTTGCCAGAATTCGAGCCATTGACTCCTAGCGACAGTATTGAAGTCATCAATTTCCATCAGTGACTGTCCGTAATCGTTCATATAAATCAACCGACCTGCTAAGTCCAGAACTTTGATACAGTCGCGATTGCTTTCTAAGATGCGACGGGTTAATTCTTCACTCTGGCGGAGTAGTTCTTCATCGCGCTTCCGTTCGGTAATATCACGCCCACTGGCATAGACTAAGTTGTGCTCTGGCTCTAGGATCGCACTCCACAAAATCCAGCAATAAGATCCATCCTTGCGGCGATAGCGATTCTCAAAATTAACTAACACATTACCTGCGCTCAAGCTTTCAAGCACAGCCATCGATGCTGCGATATCGTCAGGATGTAAGAAGTCGAGATAGGGTTGTGCCATGATTTCGGCACTAGTGAAACCGAGAATTTGTTCGCAAGCTGGATTGATCCGCACGAAATATCCATCCAGATTGACAACTCCCAGCAGCTCGAGCGATAAATCGAAGAATCGATCTCGCTCTCGCTCGGCTTGAAGCCGTGCCGCTTTATTCTGCTTGCGTTGGTTAATATCCCTAAAATAAAGCCCTAAGCCGATCTCCGAGGGATAAGCATGAATCTCTAACCAAGTGTCAGTTGGCTCGTACAATACCTCAAAATGCACAGCCACTCGATCGGTCACAGCTCGGCGATATTCCTGCTCGACAATCGTGCCCACCGTCGCGGGAAACACTTCCCAATAACTTTTACCCAAATATTCTGCTGGTGTTAGACCAGTAGTTTGGCGATATATTTCAGTTGCCGCCAGATTGGTGTAAACGACTCGCCACTGGCGATCGAGCGTGACATACGCATCGGTCATGCTTTCCCAAATCGTCGTAATCTGCTGATTCTTGGCTTGCAGCGTGAGTTCAGCTTGCTCTTGAGACTGCTGCAATTGCAGCCGGAGGCGGGTATTTTCGATTGCACTTCGGATCGTAGATTGCAATAGTTGTGGTGTCAGGTCGCACTTGACCAAATAATCTTCTGCTCCCAGTTTCATAGCTCGAACTGCAACTCCTTGGTTGCCCACTCCCGTCAACATCACCACTGGTGGACTACTGCCATTACTTTGATTGTCTAGTGCTGCTAGAAATGCCAGCCCATCCCCATCCGGCAGCGCATAATCAAGCAGAATCGCATCAACTATATTCGATCGGCACAATGCTAGCCCCGCTTCGACAGATTCTGCTTCCAACAGTTGATACACACACCTTGAGTCTTGGCTCAGAGCGCGTCGATATAGCTCTCTATCTGGCGCAAAGTCTTCAACAATGAGTAATGTGAAGGTGGGGATGTGCATTTTTCACTTACAACAGATGGAACTGTCGCTACGATCGATTATTCCAATATAATTGGACTAATCGATCGTACCAAATCTAAATTAGGTTCTCAATCTCAAAAACGTTACGCCCGATCGCAAAGAAAGCTGATATTTGACGGCAGGGTGGCGTTTACTCCAGCAATAGCCGCAGCCTTGCGGAATCGAGTTTCGAGATTAACAGACTGGGATTAAGCACACCGAGCGTGCTTAATCCCTAATCTAGATATTTCCCGATCTCGATTGATGTTGGACATTAGCGGCTGTAAAAAATTGGCGATCGTATGATTTGGCACTAAAAATAGCAACTTTCATAATTTGTATTTATTTAACTCAGATTCCGCACTTCATCTAAATCGATTGCCGCACGATTAAAATCGTTGGCGGTACAAGAACTGAAATCACCATGAATGGAGTGCCCGCAACTGGGGTGTTTTTTTCAATTGATGAGCTTCCATCCGTGTTAACACATCATCGAGAATATCGATCGCCTCAGCAATAAATGGCCCTTTATTTAACATCACACACTCAGCCCGTTCGGACATGGCAACATCGCTCATTTCTCCCCTCGAAGGAATGCCATCTTTGACCAAATTCTCTAATACTTGGGTAGCCCAAATCACCGGAATATGCGCCGCTTCGCAAATCCACAGCATTTCTTCCTGGATTTCGGTGAGACGCTGATAGCCAATTTGAACGGCTAAATCGCCCCTGGCAATCATCACTCCAAAAGATCCTTTTCCGGCGGCATAAACGATTAATTCTGGCAGATTACTGACGGCAATTGCGGTTTCAATCTTGGCAACGATCGCGGGTGGGGACAGTCGATGCTCGCAACGTTTAGCCAACTCTTGTTGGAGTAATTCGATATCCGCAGGTCGTTGGACAAATGAGTAACCGACAATATCGGCATGAGCCGCGACAAAATCCAGATCGGTTAAATCTTGTTCGGTTAGTGGACTCAGATCTAAAACTGTATCTGGAAAATTCATCCCTTTTTCAGGTTTGAGTTTGACTCCTTTGGGACTAGTATTAGTCACTTCTAATAATAGACCTGGCTGTTCGTGGGCGATGTGGTATTGAGTATCGACTACCTGAGTCCAAATCTTGCCATCATCGATGTATACGGGGGTGTCAACAGCTAATAAATCGAGAATACTCGGAATCGTACAACTAGTCTGAAACTGCTTTACATGGGGCGATTTGGCGGGATCTGCGGCACTATCGGATTCGGGTACTTGCCGCGATAGGACAATGCGATCGCCCTTAAATACCCGCTTCTTATGGTGTGGCATAAATACAGCTCCAGTGCGAATTTTGGGGCCGCCTAAGTCCATCATGATTTTACATGGCGTGCCTGTCTCTCGTTCGGCGCGGCGGATATTATCGATCGCACCTTGCCAGATTTCGGGAGTGTCGTGGGCACAATTAATCCGCATACAGTTTGCGCCACGTTGGATAAAACCTCGCACTAGTTCATAGTTGGTGGCGGCTTCTGTATCCAGCGTGACCATAATTCTGACGCGACGGTGGGGTGAGGACTCACCGAACAATTCTTCCGTGTGCTGCTGTAGAAATCGATCGCCCTCAAAGAAGAATTCGACAGGCGGACGCTGGCAATGTCGATCCGATTGAGAGCCACAGATGACTTCTAAAGTAGCAATTACCGCATCGAGATTGGGCATCACCCGTCCTTCAATCCGACCTAATGAGGAGAGTCCCCAAGGCATCAGCGCAGCTTGAAGAGAGCGGAGATCGTGCCGACGCAAAGCTAAATACTCAGCTAAATTTAGGGCACTATCGATAAACGCCGTCCGCTGAATGTGTGGGTTCCACTCGTCAAAGGTGGCTTTTCCTTCGCTTTCAACGGTTTGGCGGAGTTGTTGCAGCGTCGATAGTAATTCCTGGGGACTAGATAGATGAAGTGATTCGATACTAGGCTTGGAAATCTGACTAACCATCTAAAACTCAGGAAATCGGTCATCTTTGACAATACGGTAAGAAGATGAGGAAGCCGTGAGGGATGCTCGATCGGTTATTTGGATCGACCTTTTTTGCTCCACCGATCGTTACTTTGCTAAGATAGTGTTATTACGCTAGGTAATAACATCTGTGACTATGACTAATCCAACCTATCCACTCGCACCCGCTAAAATCGGTAATTCTTCGGGGTTTCGCTTGCCAGCTAGTTTTTATCGCGATCATCCGCAGTTTGTGAATGCAACGGGATGGGTAGAGGTATTGAGCGATAATACTGTGCTAGTCAAGTTAGAACCCCAGCCAGTAGAACCAGAAACAGAGGCAGAGAATCTAATGCTCGGTCTATTTCTAGACTTCATTACCAAAGATGCTCTTACTAATCACCAAAATTTGGAGGCATATACTGAAGATATGGCCGATGAAGATGACGAACTCTTAGCTGGAGTGGTTGTCGATTAATGGGCGCACTCATCCGCAATGGTTGGGAAATTTACTTCCATAGGCAGCTATTTGGCGAACAACGACGACAACTACGGGAACGGGTGAAGCAGTTGAAAGCCGAGTTACCAGAAGCAGATTATCTCACACATCCCGATGTGAAGCTGTTAGCCGCAGTGATGGTGGGAATTAAGGAGAAGATCGTCCTAGATCCGCTGGCTACTCAATTTGCCTTGACTGGCCCGCTGCGGCGATATGGCAGGATGAAGGGGATGGGGCTACCACAGCGTTATCGGTTGTTTTTCAGGGCTTTTACCAGTGAGGAGCGGCAAGTTCTAATTGTGCTGTGGTTGGGTTATCCACGCAAGGCTGGGGATAAGCAAGATTGCTATGAGGTGTTTACCAAGATGGTCGGGAATGGCGATTTTCCAGATAATTTGCCAGAATTGTTGATGGCTACTGATGAATGATGGGCGATCTCGATCGTGCTGAGAGATTTAGTCGATCGATGTCAGAAATCTATTTAAAATAAAAGCAGGTCAATAATTATGCCTAAAGTCAATTTAGATGCTTTGATTCCAAGAGAAGATTTCGAGCTGCAAGATAATGTCAATTCTGGCAAGAAAAAAGAAACAATCTCTATTGAAGATCTCAAGCCAGATTCTTTTTTCTTTTCATATATTCGTAAGCCAGATTTTCAAAGAGAAACAAATGAGTGGGATGACCAAAAAATATGCAACTTCATTGAAAGTTTTATTGAAGGCGATCTAATTCCTGCAATTATTTTATGGAGAAGTACTGGAGGTTACCTTTTTGTTATCGATGGCAGCCATAGAATGAGTACTTTATCAGCTTGGGTAAATGACGATTATGGTGATGGAGATATATCGAAAAAGTTTTATGACGGAGTAATTTCAGAAGATCAATCCTTAATTGCAAACAAAACAAGAAATCTCGTTAACAAAAAAATCGGATCGTATAATAGTTTTAAGACAGCACTTACACGCCCAGATGATGTTAAGCCAGAGGTTGTAAAATATGCCAAGAATCTTGCAGCATTAGCAATTCAGCTTCAATGGGTTGAGGGCGATGCTAGCAAGGCAGAGAATTCTTTTTTCAAAATCAATCAACAAGCTGCACCAATTAATCCAATCGAACTAAAGCTTCTACAATCTCGAAAAAAGCCCAACAGTATTGCTGCTCGTGCAATTATTAGAAGTGGTAAAGGTCATAAGTATTGGTCTTGTTTTTCAGATAAAATGCAGCAAGAAATACAAGAAATAGCTCAAGAAATTAATCATATATTATTTGAGCCAAAACTGCATACTCCAATCAAGACTTTAGATATACCAATAGGAGGAAAGCTTTCTTCTGCCCAAGCTCTGTCGTTAATTTTAGATTTTGTAAATATCGCGAATAATATAGATTTCGACAAGAATATTATTGATGATGATGGCACTGGTGAGAAAACCATATTCTTCTTAAAAAATACCAGGAAAATTGTATACAGATTAAATAGCAACAAGCCATCATCATTGGGGTTGCATCCTATTGTGTATTGTTATTCGAGAGATGGAAGATACAGAAATGTATCTTTTTTTGCAGTAGTTGACTTTGTTATGGAGCTAGAGAAAAGAAAAAAAATCAACGAATTTATCGATGTTAGAGAAGAATTTGAAAATCTTCTTTTGAGCAATGATTACTTGATCAAGCAAATATACGAAAAATACAGAGATGTTCAAAAAAGTTACAAATTCGTCTCTTATTTCTTTCAAGAAGTTATCGTTCATCTAAAAAATGGTAAAAGCGAGCGTGATACAGTAAAAGAGATTGCTTCAACTGATAAATTTAAGTATTTAAATATTCGTGAATCAACGACACAAAGTGACTCACAATTTAAGGACTTTGATAAAAATCAGAAAAGTGAAATTTTTCTTAATGAAGCATTGCAAAATCCTCCTAAATGTAAAATATGCAACGGATTAATGCATAAGAATTCAATCTCAATCGATCATATACAACGAAAAGCAGATGGGGGGTTTGCAACTCTGGATAATGGACAAATAACTCATCCATACTGCAACACAACATATAAAAATTAAATCAATCGAATCAGGTTTCAGGCATTATCTATTTAATAAATATTTGCACCCACCTACTTATTGGCGATCGCTACCCGATCTCGATCGATCGCGATTTTGAGATCGAACCCCCCTTGGGGAAGCCTCTCCTGTGTGGAATCTCATCTTCATGGCTTCCGTCGTTGGCTTGCCCAATCTCACCGCCAATGGGATAACAGAGAAAGAGGCGATTACCTCCTTCGTTGGCGTAGCCTCTCTGACATAGAAGCGCGGCTACGCCAACGATTACCTCTCAGCACGGCAGCAAAAATTTCGATAATATATAGATTAAAATAGGATCTAATGCCTTTAATAAGGTTATAAAAATTAGATAGATATTATGCAAACTATTCTTTTGAGTAGTGAAGAAGTTGCACAACAAGCAATGAAATTGTATGAAGCAGGTATTCGTGAGACTGTAGAAATCGACAGCAATATCGGTCAGATGGTCATTATTGATGTAGAAACTGGTGCATATCATGTTGATGCCAACGGGATTGAATCTGCACGATATTTGCGCCAGCAGAACCCAAACGCTCGACTATTTGGGATTCGGATTGGTTACAACGTCGCGGTATCTTTTGGCGGTGTGATGGAGCGGACAACGAAATGATCGCGGGAAGGGTTACTGAAGGTCGAGCGACTGTCCCAGTTACATTTAGGATGCCAGATCGATCGGGTTTTAGTATTGAGTTTGTCATCGATACAGGTTTTACGGGTAGTCTCTGCCTGCCGCCAGAAGCGATTGCTGTATTAGGATTACCGTTTCAGTACGAAGTTCCTGCCAATCTTGCCAATAACAGTAATGTTTTTCTCAAAGTTTATACGGCGACAATCCTCTGGAAAGGCGAAACGCAAGAAGTTAATGTATTTGCTGCTGGACGGAAACCGTTGTTGGGAGTAGGGATGATGTCAGGAAATGAGCTTTACGTTCATTTTATTGAAGGCGGTGCCGTCTCCATTGAGTAAAAATAGATCCCTTCGATCGTTGGCATGGCTTACGACCGATAGCCAGAAAAACGACCCTTGGATTGCCAAGATAGGGATTTTGAAGATTCCACATAGAATACATAGTGCCTTAATCGGTTAATTTAACGCGGCGTAACAACATGGCATTTATCGAAACAACCACTGTCGAAACGCTCATCAAGATTGCACCGATCGCTGGTGTTAATAAAATACCGAATGGAGCCGCAATCCCTGCTGCTAAAGGAATACCAATGACGTTGTATCCAGTTGCCCAGAATAGGTTCTGAGTCATTTTGCTGTAGGTTGCTTTGGCGAGTTTCAGCGCGTAGGTGGCATCGAGCGGATCGCTTTTAACCAACACCAGATCGGCAGATTCGTTGGCGTAGCCTCTCTGTCAAGAGAATCGCGACGTTAGTTCCAGCACCGATCGCCAGTCCCAAATCTGCCTCAGTTAAAGCAGGTGCATCATTAATCCCGTCGCCCACAAAAGCGATCGGTTGTTCGGCTTTGAGCTGATGAATCAACGCAGCTTTATCTTGCGGTAAGACACGAGCGTAGTAGCGATCGATCTGCAAATCCTCCGCAACGGTTTTTGCTACTGCTTCGGCATCGCCTGCGATCATCACCACTTGCACGCCCATTTGTTGTAATTTAGCTACCGCTGCGCGTGCCGAGGGGCGGACTCGATCGGCTAACCCAAAGATTGCAAGTACTTGCCGCTCGTCCATCAAGACGATCGCACTTTCACCCCGCGATTCACTCGATCGCAGTCTCGATCTCAATGCTGGTGGAAACTCTAATTTCAGCTCCTGCACCCATTCTGGTCTGCCGACTCGATAACGCCGATCGTTCACTACACCTTCAACGCCTTGCCCTGGAACAGCTTTAAAGTCACTCGCCTTGGCAAGCTGACTGTGGCGATGATTAGCCTCGATAACGATCGATTGTCCCAGCGGATGTTCTGATGAGGATTCTAAGGAGGCGGCAATAGTTAAAGCTTGCGGTTCATCAATGCCGTCAGTATAAATTTGCTTGACTCCGAACTTGCCTTCGGTCAATGTTCCAGTCTTATCAAATGCGATCGTTTTAATGCCTCTTGCTCGTTCAAACGCCTCACGGTTTCGCACCAAAATCCCGTTTTTAGCAGCCATCGCCGTAGCATTAATCGTGACCAAAGGAATTGCTAAACCCAGTGCATGAGGACAGGTAATCACTAACACCGTCACCGCCCGATTGATGGCAAATGTTAAACCGCCAGTCCCAATTGACAGCCATACGATAAACGTCAACGTAGACACCCCGATCGCAATCAGAGTCAGCCAGTAAGCCAATCGATCTGCTAATGTTTGATATTGACTTTTAGATGCCTGAGCCTCCTCTACCAACCGCATAATCTGGCTCAGAGTCGTTCGATCGCCAGTCCGAGTCACTTTAATTGTCAAAGCACCTTCGCCATTCACCGCCCCTGCGACTACTTCATCGCTAGTTTTTTTGACGACTGGACGCGATTCGCCAGTGAGAAAGGCTTCGTTGACGCTAGAGGTACCCTCGATGACTTCACCATCGATCGGGACTTGTTCGCCAGGACGGATGAGGATTCGATCGCCCTCAACTAACACATTCACCTGGACATCAGCGATTCGCCCATTGACTTGCTGATGAGCCACCGCAGGTACCAACTTAGCGAGATGCTCTAAAGCGCGGCTAGCTCCTTGCACAGAAGTCATTTCGATCCAATGACCGAGCAGCATGATATCGACTAAAGTGACCAATTCCATGTAGAAGGAATCGCCTGGTAATCCAAAAGACACTGCCACACTGTAGACATAAGATACAGTAATCGCCAGCGCAACCAGCGTCATCATGCCAATTTTCCCGTGGAGTTCAGCCCAAGCTCTGTGCAGAAACACCCAGCCACCATACCAATAAATAACCGTGGACAGAATGGGCGTAACCCAAGCCACGCCAGCAAACTGAATCGCTTGGTAATTAAACCACATCTGAAACATTGGTGACAGATACAGTACGGGCAACGTTAACAGCAGACAAACTAGGAAGCGTCGCTGGAACATCGCGGGGCTGTGTCCTGCGTGTTTATCGTGTCCGGCATGTTCGTGACTGGAATGTTGAGCTGGATCGTGCTGGTTCTCGACGTGACGCGGATGGGGTAGGTTTTGCTTGTCCCGATCGCGTTCGCGGAGCGTTGTCTCTGGCAAATCGTGTTTCACAACTGTACCCTCCTGGGGATTATTTTAATCTCGGATGTTCGCGTCTATAGACTAAGAACTGGATGGATGTCTATTTATTAGCAAGATAGCCAGCCTGGACGAGTGCTGCCTTAATTTCTGATTCGGGCGATTTAGTTTTTATTAATACAGTTGTGACGAAAAAGTATCTACCAATAGGTAGAGACATTATTCTACTATTTGTCATAATGAAGTTATTTTAAATCTCGGCAGAAAAAATTGCTCCGTCAAACTTTTGATTTTACAAGTAAAAATAATATTCACTATATTCCATCATATTAAAAAAAGATGAGGAACCTGTGAGGAAAGCCTGAAAAGTAGATATTAGCGAATATTTATTGTATCAAAATTTGCTAATATCTGGATGCTGAGTAATGCCAACTACATGTTCATAATACTTTCTCTGTTTTTGGTGATAAATTGTGCCTAATAATAACTGTTGTGCCGATCGTTCCAGCGACAAGCAGCCCAAAATCTTCTTTAATTCCAAAACTCAATGCCGCAGAAGTTCCGACAAGCGACCATAAAACTGGAATAATGAATAAACTCAATCGAAATCTTTTATCTGTCCAAAGCAGCAATCCAAACGTAAAAATTACTGTCGGACAAGGCGTGCCGAATGTAGGTGATGCCAGAAAAGTCCGTCCTAGCACATAGCCAATTAACGGATAAAATACCAGAGCATAAGCAATGAAAATTGCAGCGAAAATACTATATAAATTTTGGCCAGCTCGAAAAGTTAACCGATTCCTGACTACACCTTCGTATAAAAATAATAAGCCTTGAATAATGAATAATGTACCGAACAGATATGCGGGTGGACTGATTGCTGTAAAGAAAATTAAATGATAAACAATCCCCATCCACAGCCAAAGAAAACCAAGTGAGCATGAAATAAGTTTGCTCGCGAATGCTTTTCGACTTGTTGCTAGGAAAACTGTAGCGACCGCTACTAGAATTAGTGCAAACTGAAACGGATATATAGCGTGATTATACTTCTCGAATATCTGAATAAATTGTTCGGTGGTAAAAGGTATTCTAGGCATGATGGTTAGCAATGTGATACTAGAGTGTAAAACCTAAATTGGACATTATTTTATAATTTATATTCTTTGAGTAAAAATGGGTATTGTAGCCCTAAAAATTCGGTTGTCTTCCCGACAAATTTGCTGAATAATATTACGTCCCGACATTGCCACCACTGGCACACTCCCACCTGGTTCGACCCATTGCCCGATCGCATAAAAATTCCGTAGATTAGGTAAAGTTTTCGGCAAGCCTTTTATCGATAATGGGAGGGTTTGTTTGGTCAGGAGCCAACCACAACTCGATCCTTGCCAGTTGCCCGTATAACGTTCGTAGGTGAGTGGTGTAGCCACATCTATAAATTCAATATCATCCTTAATACCAGGATAAAATCGCTCTAAAATATCGATAAGAATTTGTGATTCTTGGATTTCCTCTGCATCGTAGATCGATCGACCATAAATGCGTTGCCAATACTCATAATTAGTCGTCAGCACTACCATCAGTACCGATTTTTCCTGTGGTGCTAAAGATGGATCGAAGCAATAGTGTTTGACCCCAATCTCGTACCGCTCCTCCCCCGCAATTACTACAGGTTCAGCCAGCAAATGAGTAGTCCAATGCGGTTCTGCTGATAGATCGCGATTTACGCCCAGTGATACCTGTAGTTGGGAATGAATCGGCAAATGTCCATCATAGTAACGTTGGATCTCGCGGGGGACATATTGTCGATCTATTAAACTGAAAAGTGTATTGTGACCATCACAAGCGGAAATCACTCGATCTGCATAGCATTCTTCGTTGTTATACAACCGCACCCCAATCGCCTGATGTTTCTCAATTACAATCTTTTCTACTTGCGATTCGTAGTGAATTTCACCGCCTAATTCCAAATAGCGATCGGCAATCTTTTCGGCAAATTGGAGCGATCCACCTAGCGGAAAGCCAGCATTTTTGGTGTGCATATAAGCTAGTAATGACATTCCTACCATCACAGGAATATCTTCCCAGCCAAACATCTGGGGAATGGCGCGGCGGAGAAAGGGATCTTGAAACTTTTCGGCAAAATCTGCTGCTGAAAGGTTTCCCCACCGCGCCAGTGGGCAGACAAATGGCAACATTTTCCGTGCTAACTTTCCCCAGTCTCCTAACTGCATCAATGCTTTGGGCTGCTGTTGAAGTAGTGACAAGTCGAAGCGAGTAAAAGTGCGAATCCCCATACAGAAATCGCTAATTAATCGTCGATCTAGCGGTGATAATTCCTTTAAATGCTGCTCCAATAGATCGGGATTACTGTAGACAATTAAAGTTTTCCCGTCGGGTTCGCTCACACGCAGTAATTCATCGTGATGGACAAATTGTTGCTGTGGCACAACGCCAAGTTCCTCCCAGAGCTGGTAGAAAGGCTGTCCTCGTGCAGAGCCAAACAAATAGTGAATGCAACCGTCAAACACAAATCCCTGTCGCTGCCATGCCGTACAGAGTCCACCTGGTCGATCGTGCATCTCAAAGATCTGAGTTTGATAACCATTCATCTGGGCATAGCAACCTGCGGCTAGCCCAGCAATTCCCGCCCCAATAATGACGATCGCGTCACCGCATTTATGCTTCATGAGAGATTTCATCCGAAAGATTACGGAAAAGTGCCAACGTAAACCAGATTGCATACAGTGTCAGGATCGCAAAGGAAGCCACGAATCCGATGAACTGTGGCATGTCGATGAAGCCTGCTAGCATTTGGAGCGTGCCAGCAGTCAGCAGATTGGTTCCGAGCATCACTGTAAATACTAGCAATATGGATGAAAGTAAGTAGCCCAAAGGGTTTCGGTGTAGTAGCATTACACCAGCGGCAATCAGTGCAGGTGCAACAATGCCCATATCGATCGCATAAGTAATTACAGTGGTATAGCTCCATACTTCCGGCGGTGCTTTGCCCTCAACTAGTGCGGGAATAATGCTCAAAACTGGCCAGATTAATAGCAACACTATCCCAGACACGATCGAGTAAATTCCAATATTTCTGCGTGGCAAGTGAGCAGAAAAGTGGGCGGGTAACGTCGCCAAATCAAAAGACATTAACGTCAGAATTAGCCCAAATAAACTAGCCGACATCAGCACGACATAGACGAGGAATAAATGGTTGTAAGCTGCGCCAAACGCCATTGAACAGTAGTTGTACAGAAAGTAAGCTAGCGTACCAGCCAACAATAATCCACCCTTGACGGAGCCATGTCGATAGCGCAAGAGGGAGAATATTAGCGTGGGGATACCCAAAATTAGTGTTACCGCATCACCTGCTTTAAAACCCATCGCCATTAGCGTCGTATCATAGCGGTACAAGCCTCTTCCGACGATCGATACAGTATCTCCTCGGAGTGTATTAAAAGAAAATAAATTGCCCTCATCTTGCCAAAACAAGCCGATACTGGTGGCGACTAATGCCAGTAAGATAATTAGGGCTGTCAACCAGGTAACTAGATTAGAAATTTTTATCGTTGGCGAAGCCTCTCCCGTGGAGAATCGTTGTGAAAGTACATTAGAGAGCGTCAATCACTAGTAAGATGTCTACGTTGTAGCCTATGTCTTCATCCCGTCAGGGTGCAAATTCATAGTTAATCTCTGTAACTTTTCCTTTGTAATAGAGCCGAATGCCGTCTGGATACTCCCATCCCACCTCGCCTTCTAAAGGAATCAGCATCTCGTTACACACTGAATAGTTCCAAAACCTGCCGCTCCAAGGCATCGCAGTCAGCTTGTCACGACAACGCGCTTCAGCCCGCATGGTTTCGATCGTTCCTTCAGCATTAAACCGAAACACGAGGGAAACCGTTGTTGGAGCATCGGTCAATGTAGCGCGGGCGGAGGTATCGTCAATGGCTTCCCAGCGCACACCCTGACTGGGTAATAGTGCTGTCGGATACCAAGGCATCTCGGCAAAAAATCGCAGCAGTTCACCCTGGGCGGCTGCTGGTGTATCGCGCACATCGGCAACGGTAAACAGACCGAGTAATGATGCGTGTAAGCTGCCTGCTCCTAACGCATAAGCATCATGAACAAAGGCACTCACACCCGGAGCCATCTGAATCCGTGCATCCCAATCGAACCCTGACCGTTGAGTTGTCACAAATTGAGTGGCAGTAAACGGACTCCACTTCGCTTCCGTCTCACTCATATTGAATATTCCCTGCTGAGAAAGATTGACCGCCGCCACGATCGGTTGTCCCTCCTTCAATACAACCCGAAAGAATCGCTGCACCGGATCTGGCAAGCCTTCAAGCTCCTTTGCATCATAGGTTTTGGGATTAATAGTTTGCTTCCCATTTGTTAACCGATCGCGCAATCGGTCGGTCTCTAACTGCCACTGATACTTACCATAAAGACTTGCTATTCCAAACAAAACAATGACTGATACGGTAATAATTACGATCGATTTTATCCACATAATACTGACCTAGTGTTGTTGATTTAGGATTTGATAGAGTGTGACGATCGAAGAATTTATCGATCGCTGTAAAAATACATCAAAGATTTTTATATTTCACGATTTTATGCTTACATAGGCTTTGAAGGTTAGAAAAATCCCGACTGCCAGAAGAATGAGTTCCAGCACTAGCAGGGCAGTAGTGTTTTGGGCACCCTGCTGGTAGAGCTTTGTCGCAAACATCCGAAACAGTCCACCGAAAATGGCAAACCAACCGATCAGCGTTACCAGCACTGTCCAGTCGCCCATCCAACGATTGTGAGCGCGGACGATCGCCAGACCAGCAACAAAGAGCAAAGTGCCTGAAAGGTAAACTACGGGGGCAATTTGGGTGTCATAGAGATGAGGCTGGATAAATGCGGATTCGGATATGGTCATTGCAATTAGAGTGGGGCCGACTAATCCGGCGATATGTTTTGAGTTTGTCACTTTAACTCCTTTTTTCGATGATTCCTAATTTAGAAGGGAAGTCTGAGTCGTCTAAGCATATTAGTTATGAAAGTTAGCAACAATAATGTGAAAATAACTATTACAAAAGACAGTGCGGTAAATTTAAAACTAAATCCTTTTTGAGTATTTTCCCAACGCATAAGCAAGAAAAAATTACTGTCAATCGCAAACGAAGGGGCTTCTAATATTTTCAATATTGGTAATAGCAAAAAGCCAAAGATTGACATCAACACAAAAGTCGTCAAAACAATATTTAGCAAAGCTTTTCTACCCGAACTAGATCTACTTTTATCACTGCTAGTAAAAGGAAGTTCTTGGCGAGTCACATTCAGAGGGGCATAAATTGCGATGCTTTCTTCCCGATCTTCAACTTCAATTGATTTTGGGCAACGTAGTAATTGTACTGAGATCCAGATATCGCCAATTGCACCGCTTGTATTGAATGCAATTACCCAAATTAACCAAGGTGCTTGGGGGAAAATTGTCAGCATTAGCAAAGATACAATATCAATGACTAATAACGGGGCTAAAATAATGACAATAAAAGCATTACGGCGAAAAATGTCACCAGGCGAAGTGGCATAAGCAAGGGGTAAGAAATATTTAACTTTTAATCCATAACGTGGGGAACCACCAAAGGTCGCAAACGCAATTCCATGCACTAATTCATGAATAATTGTGGTGGCAAAAGTAATAGCAATCAAAACCACTAAACCAATAATTCCTTGCCAAATTCCACCTTCAGCACTTTTGATACTGAAAGACACTGTTTGGTGATGAATGATGGCGTAATACCAACTGGCACCAGAGGCTGTCAGTATGAACAGGAATAAACTTAAAGTAGTCCAAATTAGTAATACTTCTGGAGTTAAACGAAATACATAAAGTGCCTCAGTACGAGTTGTTCTATTCATGATTTACACTCTCGTTGTAATTGTTCTGATATCGATTGAAAATTTTTGAGGATCGTGAATTTTCTAAGATAGGGTTTCTAATATGATTTTCGGCTCTTTCTTTGATGCCCAACATACATTTTCTCATCATAATAATGTCTCCAACATCATAGAGAATGTAATAAATAATCCAGGGAAAGCTAAAATCATATTTTGTTCTTAATCTAGTACTGGGCGGCATAAATAACCCTAGTATCATGAGCGGCTTGTTTTATCCGATCTCCTACTTTAAGAATGGTTGGGTTATTTATGCCGTGGACTACTAGTTATTAGCCTAGTATTACCAGCTCCGGTTTGCTGTAAGAACCAACCCCATGTTCCATTTCCTTTTCTATCCCACCATAAGATATACTCCGGTTCTCGATAATCTTTCACCCACATTCCGTTCTTTTGGTTAGGAGTAAATGGAATAAAGTAATCTTGTTCGATTCTTTGATATTTTGGGATGATGTCTCTCGAACTCGGCACGTTGGCATTGTCGATGAGATCGATACTATAAAAGCCTGCCCTTCCAGAACCAATTTGAATTATCCATTTCCATACTTCAGTTGGTGGAGCTTCGTTGGCGGAGCCTCTCAGAATGAGAATCGATACCGCTCTGGTAGCAACGAAATTAGGCTTTTGAACGATATCATCACCAGACATCGCGCAGTTGACTTCATCATCTGTCGCGCCCCAGCGAAGTTGCCAGGGGCGCAAGATTTTAAGATAGAAGAGCAGGATAAAAATTACGAAAATAGTGACAAGAGTGAATAATTGCATTTAATTAAAACTCTGTTGATGATAGATGACTGCATGTATGGTGTGAGAGATCGCAAAAATAACCGCTGGCACAATATAAAAAATTGGCCGATAGTGTAAACGTTTTGTGAAGTAGAATTTTTCACCGAGCAAGCCTAGCCCGATCGTCCAAAATACATTTGTGTAAGCTGAAGCTGCAAAACCGAGCGTGCTGGTACTCCAATCACTGCTGGGGAAAAAATTCTGAGTCCCGTAGGACAGATAGTAAAGTATTACCCCCGCCAAATACAAAGCTAACCCTCGTTTTTGAGTTGTGGTGGATATGCCAATCGAAAAAAATGCGGGCATCGCAAATACAAAAGTTCGCCCAATGCTTTCGATATTTACTAATACATCTGGGATACCTTCATTGAATTGGGCAGGTGTCAAGGTATTTGGGAGAAATGTCATCAGGCTTAGACTAAAGAGCAGGGGTGGAAATGTCAGCCAAACACCATTTTTAATGATGTCGGTTGTAGTAATTTTCATCATTATTTCTCTACATACTCACTGGATTCAAAATCTTGTTCACGATTCTCTTTCAGAGAGGCTACGCCAACGTATCGACGAACTTTTCTGTCTCATTCATCCAGGGATTATGACCTGAATTTTCAAACCAAATTAATTCTTTGCGCGGTGCAGTCAAGAGATTGAAATACTCCTCGGTCAGCTTCGGCGGTGCGTTTACATCGTAGCGACCAATCAGAAAGTAGACGGGTACTTCGAGGCGTTTCGCTTGTTTGCGAAAGTCTACATCCCATAGTTGCGGGTAGACCACGCCGAACGTGTCCAGCAGCCCTCGGACGAAATTTAGCTTGTCATACAGTCCGTACTCGGAACCAGCAAGGTCTTGGAAAGTATTGAACCCCGAATTTGCGATCGCTGGATTCTTATTCATATAATCGAATGTCTCTGAAAGGTAAGCCGCACTCTTCCACAAGACATCCTTACCGTAATAAGGTGGTGGGCCTTGTTGTTTGAGTTTTTCCACTTGTTTCGTGTCGCCTCGTTCCTGTGCCAAACGCAGCGCAAAATCATAGCAAATCCGATCGTTTTCCAGAAACGCGACCATTTGCCCCGTGCCGATAAACGCCTGAAATAATTCTGGGTAACGTTGCACCACCATGATGCCAAGGGCACTCCCCCACGACTCCCCCAATACATAGACCTTTTCTTTACCAAAACGTTGTCGTAGGTTCAAAACCAATTCGTGGGCATCGGTGATGTATCGATCGGGTGTCAACTTAGAACGATCGATCGCATCGAAGGATTTCCCCGCGCCTGGTTGATCCCAATTGACAACGACAAAGCGATCTTCCAGCCTCGTGAGTGCCCGTCGCGCAGTTACGAGTTGGGTTCCACCAGGGCCAACAGCGAGAAAGAGGAGTACGGGATTGCGCGAATCTTTACCACGAATCGTCATCCATTCTTCAGCACCACCGAGCTTGACCTTTTCCATGACCGCAATGCTATTTGGGATAGCCTGACCTTTGGCATCGAGAATGGGTGGTGTGGATGCGAATATTTGTGAGGCGAAAATAGCCAGGAGGGTAATCGCCACAAAGCCTGCAACCTCAATCAGAACAATAGGTACTGTAAAGCCAAACCGAGAAATCGTCACCAGCCAAGCGATCTCTGCCATTGCGAATAGAATTTGAATCGATGGGGGAACAGTGGTGGTACTGGGTAATAGCAAGACTGGAAAAATTACTAGCGCGATGGCGATGGCGACTAGAATTCTCAGCAAGATGAGGGCGATCGTCTTTACTCGTGGTTGTTGCTTGTGATTCTGGCGATGGCTAAGATTATTCACGATGCGTCTCCTTTAATTCGGTGCGATCGTTCGCTGTTTGACCTGACCCAGCCCCTTTCCTGATTTCTGGACTTTGGGAGAACCGATATACTCGACCGATCCGACTCCTGACACCGATACGTCCAACCGATCGCTCACATTTAGCACAGCACTACCCACGCCTTCGCTGTACACAATTGCTTGCTTTGTTTTAAAGCGTTCACCTTGGTAGCCGCCAACTCCTTCAAGGTTAAGATCGAGCGAATCAGCCGCACCTTCGATTGTCATACCGCCCACGCCAGTCAGCGCGATCGTCATGTGTTTGGCTTGGATATTCTTTGCTTCAATATGGCCAACTCCGGTCATCTTAAAACCCTCTAAACTTTTGACTTCTATAACAAACTCAATGGGCTTCGTTGGGTTGATGTCGGTATTATTTACCGTGCCGATTACCTCCGGTAGGCTTCGCCAACGACAGGATACGGTCAGTCACACGACTCTCCAGCAGCGGCAGCAGATTATCTTCAGCGTTAATGGTGAGGGACTCTTTTCCAGTCTGCTGCACCGTGACTTTGCCCTCGGAGTTAAAGGCGATCGATGAAAATCCACTCACCGATCGGGACTCGGTTTTAATAATGCCTGACCCCCGAACGCCACTGCCACCCAGATTGAAAACACAACCTGTGAATAAGGCCAATAAGACCGCGATCAAACCATATAACAGCGATTTGCGGTGGGATAAACGTCGCAAAGGGAAGAATACTTTACTCATGGAATGACCTCTATTACGATTCTCCAGAGGATGGCAATGGGGACAAACTAACTGTCCCGCAAAGGTGTTTTTGGAGTGGTGGGAAATTTTATGTTCGTCGCGTCGATTCATGATTGTGCTCCTATAGGTTGCTGTGGCGATCGCGGCTCAATGGGGAATGCCAACCAACACCACAAGTACAGAAAAATAAATCCAGGGGTGACGATCGCTAACACAACTGCGACAATCCGTATCAATGGTAGGGACTGATGCCAGCGTTGAGCGAGGGCTGAACATACGCCTGCAATGACTTTGTGGCGACGACTTCGGTAAAAAGTAGCCGGAGGTTGCTCTGAAATGCCTGCTGAGGTTCGCGATCTCTGATGGTTTAAAATCCAGGAAAGCAGCAGCCCAATCGCCCCTACAACCGCCGATGGAATAGCAAAAATCGCCAGCCAGTGCGACATTACCAACCCAGAAATAGCGTCTCCTAGCCAAACCGGATCGGGACAACGAAAGCGGACAGCTTCCGCCGAACAACCGAATTGTTTAGCCAAACCAAATGCGCCCCAAGTCACGAGCAACGGCGAAATTCCATAGAAGACGCAAACACTCAGCAAAAACCAGTGCCAGCGGGTCGAAAGTCGTCGGAAAAATGCGATTGCGGCGATCGCAGGGCCAACTAATAAAAATACATAAATCAACGACATGTAAAGCATGAGTTTTCCTGAATTAAGGTTCTCGATTTAGTTGCTCAACCGTTCATTAATTTAACGATCTGCGATTGTTTGCCACTCTTGAATCGCGATCGATGGGATTTGTAACTCAATGGCTCCGCCAGTGAGCATCGGTAAAGTTAGCTCCAGCGGAATTTCAGATTGCAACTGTGGTAGCACAGGCTGAATGTCATATTCACCAACGTTTGCTAAAGCGGTTGCGCCCTGAGAAATTTCGTTAGTAACATCTTTTGCGGTCAAAGTTTGCCCCATTGATGTAGTCAGGGTTAGAGGTTGAGTGTGGTCTAATTCCACCGCACCCAGAAAGCCCACCAGTCGCAGGGAAACCATCTCACTACCGTCGGGACGGACACGCTTGAAGGCGACTACCTGCCAAGACTTTCCGGTGCGATCGCGCAGGTTTTGGCGGGACTGGTAGAGCATCTGTCCTGGAGCTTCTTCAATTTGGGTTACAGTAGCAAAGGCGGTTAGGGGACTGAAAATCACCAACAAAAGGCAGATTGAGGCGGCTAGTAGCCAGCGAATCGGACGAATTTTAGACGTGTTCGAGTAGATAAAATTCATTATAAAATTTCTCATTAAAGTTAATTTTTTTGACAGTAAATCTAGTAGTTACCTTATTGTTTAACAACTAATTCCCCCTAGCTTTCCAGCCTAGAAAGCTAGGGGGAAACCCTTGCACGTTATCGTAGTTAAATAGATGCAGCGTCATCACTCCCATGCCCGATCGATAGCCGGAAGAACAGTACAGAACTACGGAGCGATCGGTTGGAATTTTACTTAAATTTCGAGCCAAAGTTTGGAGTGGAATATTTATTGCATTAGGGATATGCCCAGCTCGATACTCAGAGGCTTCTCGCACATCCACTAATAAGGTTTGAGAGTTATCTAACTGGCTTTTGAGCTTTTCGACACTGGCGATCGTGTAATAGCCTGCTGGCATCGACATCAGAAATCGTTCGCGAAGCGTAGGCTCTGCCTAATCGACTTGCAATTCCAGATTGAGTGGTTTAGGTGAATTTGATATCTTTGATTGAGATATCGATGTGGTTTCTGTGAGAGTTGCCGCTAAAATTGAATTTTGGCTAGGATCGATCGATCCACAAAACCACAGCGCGAATCCTAGTAATATAGTCTGAATTAGTTTTTTGATTATCATATAATTATGGCGTTGAATATATAGCCAATGCTGATAATGCCCATAGTCATTAACCCAATGAATGTGGCTAATAGTTGAGGACGTAGTACCTTTTTGAGAATTACCATTTCCGGCAGCGATAGTGCTGTTACTGCCATTGTGAAAGCTAAAACTGTACCCATCGGCATTCCTTTATTTACTAAAGCTTCGGTAATTGGCATGACTCCCGCAATGTTTGCATAAAGCGGTACGCCTAAAATTACCGCAATTGGTACTGCAAATGGATTATTTGCACCTGCATATTTAATGATAAAATCTGTCGGCACATAGCCATGAATTCCGGCTCCGATTGCGATTCCACCCACCACATATAGCCATACAGATCGGACAATTTCACTCGATTGATATCTTCCTTGCTCGAATCTTTGTTTCCAAGTTAGGGATACTGGTTTTAAATTATCCTCGTCGTCTGGAGTCATTAATTGGCGAGATTTTTGCAGTTCCCATACAAACGGTTCTACCCATTTCTCTAATTTTAGTAGCCCGATAATGTATCCTGCCGCGATCGCTAAACCCACACCAAAGCCGATATAGATCAGCGTTACTTTTAACCCAAATAGTCCCCACAATAGAATTACGGCAACCTCGTTTACCATTGGGGCTGACATTAGATAAGAAAAGGTCACACCTAAAGGAACACCTGCTTCCAAAAAGCCGATAAATAAAGGCACCGCAGAGCAAGAACAAAAAGGTGTGACAATTCCGACCATTGCCGCCAAAACATTTCCTATAAAAGTGCGTTTTCCTTCTAGCAATGAGCGAACGCGCTCTGGTTCTAAAAAGCTCTGAAATGTTCCAACCAAAAAGCTAATGACAATTAGTAATGTCAAAACTTTTGGCACATCGTAAAGAAAGAAGTGCAGACTCGATCCTAAATGCGATCCAAGTGGCAATCCAAAGAGTTGAGTAACAATCTGAGTTGCCAGCCAATCGAACGGATAAAATGGATCGAACATCAATTTATCTCCCTTAAGTCTGCAATAGGGGTTGGATTTGTTCTGGACTGATGACTTGACCTTTGCTAACGACTTTGCCATTAATTATTAGTGCGGGTGTAGACATCACACCACGCATGGCAATTTCAACAGGGTCGGTAATATGTAAAACTTCGGCTGTTAAATTGAGATTTGCTACAGCTTCTTTCGCGTTTGCCTCTAAATGCTGGCACTTTTTGCAGCCTGTCCCAAGAATTTCAATTTTGATTGTGTTCACGATCTATCTCCTGTTTTAAATTTAGTAATACGAGATTTATTAGTACATTATTTTAGAGTCTAGAGCAATAAGTTGAGGAACTTGTGAGGATTATTAAACATGGCTCTCTGGCTCTGTACAACATGGATGATTGGGATAAACTACTTCAATTTGCCGCTTTAAGTGGTCAATCAAAATGAAAATAAATCACTATTGTCAGCCTGAACACAGTAACTATAGAGTAGGTGTTAATAAACTATATTAATCTACTAAATATTTCGGCTTTTAGTTTGCTTTAATAATTCAAACCAGAGTAAGCTAATTAATCCACTACCTAAACAAATAGCTAGATCGATCGGGTGTAAAAAGGAAAAGCTAAACAATTCCCGCAAGAACGGAATATACAGGACGATCGCCATAAAAAACACTCCGCCACCAATTACCCACCACAGAGCCGGATTCGGTGACTTGAGTATTTTCAGACTCAGGCGAGAGGTCGAACTTTCGCTCAAAATTAGTCCTAAATTTGCTATAATCAACGTTGTAAATGTCAATGCACGGATATCTAATTCACCTTGCTGGCGGTAGGTAGCAATTGCAAACACTGTCAGAATAATTACTAAGATTCCGCCCCCTTGCAGTAGTGCTAAACCCAAAGTTTTCTTGCCGAATAATGGTTCTTTGGGATTGCGAGGTGGACGCTTCATTACATTTGCTTCAGCAGGTTCGGCTTCCAGGACAATCGAACAAGCCGGATCGATAATTAAATGTAAAAAGGCAACGTGAATCGGTAGTAATACTAATGGCAGTTTAAACAATACGGGAATCAAAGACATCCCCGCGATCGGAATATGAATCGCGATCAGATATGACATTGCCTTGCGGAGGTTATCAAAAATTCGCCGTCCTAATTTCACCGCTTGGACGATCGATGAAAAATCATCATCCAACAACACCAACGCCGCCGATTCACGCGCAACATCTGTCCCGTGTTGCCCCATTGCAATGCCGATTTGAGCGGCTTTAAGTGCAGGGGCATCATTGACACCATCGCCAGTCATGGCAACGACTTCACCCTTATCTTTGAGGGCATTCACGATGCGTAATTTTTGTTCGGGAACGGCGCGGGCAAAGATACTGGTATTTTCAATCCGCTGCTGAAGTTCGGTGTCGCTCATGCGATCCAATTCCGCGCCAGTTATCGTGTCTCCTGTCTGCAATAAGCCCACCTGACGAGCGATCGATTGAGCCGTTTCTGAATAGTCACCTGTAATCATCACCACGCGAATTCCAGCGTTATGACATTCTTGAATCGCCGCTGCTACAGTTGGGCGGACTGGATCTGAGAGTCCGACTAAGCCGAGAAACTGAAACGGGAAATCGTGTTGTTTATTGGGTAAATGTTCGGGCGTAAGTATCGGATGCGGTGGCAAAAATGGCGGTGGTGCATCTAAAAGAGACGCTTTGGCAACACCCAATACTCGCAATCCTTGAGCCGCCATTTCACTGACTTGGGTTGCCAGAAGTTGCTGCTGTTGGGGCGTAAAATGACAGAGATCCGCGATTGCTTCTGGTGCGCCTTTGGTCGCAATTTCATATTTTTTCCCATCTGCTGATTGCCAAACGTGAGACATTGCCAGCAAATCCGGTGAGAGTGGGTACGCCTTTAACAACATCCAATCATTGTGCAAATGTTCGGTATTTGCAAGAGATCGATCTCCCAATTGTTTAAACGCTTTCTCCATCGGATCGAATGGATCGCGTTGGCTGGCAAGAATACAGAACTCCACTAACTCGTGAACGGCTTCAGGGAGTGGCACTTGTGAATGTAATCCCAAATCATAAAGCTGAGGGTTTTCGGGATGGTTGTAGGCGAATAACTGCTGCACAGCCATCTGATTTAGAGTCAGCGTCCCCGTTTTATCTACACATAAAACTGTTGCCGAGCCGACGGTTTCGACGGCAGAAGTGCGACGTGCTAAGACATGATTTTGAGAAATCCGCCAAGCTCCCAAGGCGAGGAAGATCGTCACGACGACTGGGAATTCATTCGGCAAAATTGCCATCGCTAACGTAATCCCAGCGAGGACTCCTTTGAGCCAATCTCCTGTAGTGGCTCCATAAATGATGACAATTGCCACACATAATGCCAAGGCAATCCCAAATAAGCGACTCACCAGTCGATTCATTTCTCGTTGCAGAGGAGTCACTTCTGGCGGCACTTTTTGTAAAGCGTTGCCAATCTTGCCCATCTCTGTCTGGGTACCGATCGATCGCACCTTGACGATCCCCTGTCCCTGCACCACCAAGGTTCCAGAGTAGACAAACGGTAATTCATCACCCCCAGGACGCGCCATCTCTACATCGCCTACAGCAGCAACTTTGCGGACGGGTAAAGATTCGCCAGTTAATAACGACTCGTCGGTGGAAAGATTGGTGCAAGATATGACGATCGCATCGGCAGGGACTCGATCGCCTTCTGCTAACATTAAAATATCGTCCCGCACCACTTCTCGCCCTGCAATCCGTTTACGTTTTCCATCTCGAATTACCAAGGCACGAGGACTAGAAAGATCGCGCAAGGCTTCTAGAGCGTGTTCGGTTTTGCCTTCTTGGTAGAGACTAATTGCCGTCAGGAAAACGACGAAGCCCAGCAGAATTAATGCTTCCTGAAGGTCGCCTAAAATCCAATAAATAATGCCACCACCAACTAGGAGCAGAAAGATCGGATCTTGGATGCTTTCCCACGCGATCGATAATATATTTCGAGCTTGAGCCGAGGGGAGTTCATTGTAGCCATCGCGTTTGAGCTTGGCGATTGCATCTCGCTCGGATAAGCCAGACATGGAATCACGATCTGTAGATTCTAGCCGAATGACTGGAGAAACCATAAGTCTGTTGCCTCAACTAAATTAGTCAGTTCGTTGGTACAGCCTTTCATTCTGAGCGCGTTGGCGTAGCCTCTCTGCGCAGGCAGACGCTTCGCGAACGGAACGAGAATCCTTATTTGCTTAACTCTGCGATTAGCGATTCCCAGTCCGGCGACGTTCGGCTGCTGCACGCGACCTGATTTGGGTTCTAAAACCACTCCGTTGCAATCTAAGAGCAGCACGTTGAGCATCGAGACGCTCGGCATAAAAACCTGCTAAAGTCCATTTCCGGTTGCGGGGACTACGGTAATGAACCGTATAGCCACGTTGGTAAGTGGGACGTTGGGCTACTTGCAAATTTGTTTTCACAAGCAAGTTCTGGCTAAATGGTTGTGAATTCAGTGCATTTGCCTCAAAAGGCATCGTTACTAAAACCCCCGTATATACCAATGAGATAATAATGATCTTGTTCATAAAAAATGTCTGAGCGATCGCGAATTGAGATCCAGTGCTGCAAACGCGATCGTCATCTAATTTGTTGGTGAATGTTCCTTGGCAAAATACGCTCGAACCTTTGCAGCGATCTGAGGATTCGTCATCTTATCAACTGTTTCGATATCGACAATATGTCCGCCAAGGTGATTTTTTTCAAGTTGTTCTTTTAGTTCACCCTTTGCTTCACCTGGCCCAAAGATGAGAATAGACTCAGCATCTCGAATAGCTGTAATAACCGCAGCATAGTAAATATTCAGATGTTTCGTAAAATCTCGTTGACGGCGGTCGTCAGCAGGTACCTGAACTGATTCATAATTACCCTCAAGTGGTCGGTCGCCAGCCCGCTGAAGCTGTTTTTCAACCCCCGATACTATCTCCTCAATCTTTTCCCCTTGCTCGGTAATAGCTACCACGATCGCCTTCCGATGGTCGATCCATATTCCTGCTTTAGTACTGATTGACTATTTCCTTACTATTATGGTAAAAAGAGAATATATCCCTCGTCTACAATTCTAAAAAACCTTTAATTATTGGCAGCAGTTCTTGCTACGTCTCGCACCCATAAGTATATTAAAAATTCAAAATATATGGAACTATCAAAATGTGGATTTTAGCTTGTATTTTAGAGCCATAATCTCCTCATATTGAGAGAGGTGAAAAAGCAGATTTAACTCTATGAAATTTAAAAAATATGATTCAGTCATCGATCGCGTAGCGTCTGCTTTGCAGAATCCAGATCTCGGCTGACTAATCCTTGAATATCGGTTCGCAATCCAGTGATTTCTGCTTGTAATGCTTTAATCGATTTTGCACTCGCTAATTCTGCATCATCGATTTCGGCATCTCTGTCGATAAAAAATGTGGCTAAAGTTGCCGTTAAATAGCCAAATACCACCACATAGCCAAAGCCGCGCCGCTGAACGCTGGCACCGAATAAGCGCATTCCTCGGTTGGTGCCGATCGTGATGCGTAATAACTGGAAACCTCGCACCGCATGAACCGATCCAAAGGGCTGAATGACTCGCACGATCCGAAAGATCCGCAAGGCTGGAATCAGCAGTGAGAGGGCAATTAGCCAGTGATGTTTGAAATAGATAAGTTTGCGTGGAGCAAGGGTGAATTTGATGCTAAAGTCGAGGATAAAAGCAATCCAAATGGTCGTTCCAATGGCTTCTAAGATTGGAGTTAGCCCCCAAACCAGCTCGACGATAAACAATCCCAACCACGCAAAACTCAACACCAACATCGGCGTTTCTGACCAATCTTCCCACTGTTGCAATACTTCGCTGAACTCTCGTTCTAATGCTGGCTGTTGGTTTGGGGGCTTCATAGCGTATTTAATGAATAGATGGCAGCGTCCGTAGTTTCAAAGCAGTTCTCTCGTCCGATTTTGTCCATCAAGCCAGTCCGCTCCAGTAGCTTTTGAACTTCGGGTTGCAAGCCACTCAGGAGTAGGCGGCAATCGTGCCGTTGCAGATCTTGGTAGATGTCTTGCAGGGCGACAAGTCCAGTGGTGTCCATGTTCGGCACATAGCGCAGCCGCAGCACCAAGTATTTTACGTCAGGTTCATCTCGCAAGAACGTCACAAACCGTTCAGCCGCGCCAAAAAATACTGGCCCATCGACCCGATAAACTGAAATTTGCTTGCTCAACTCTAGCGGGATGCCGGGTGGAAACGCCTCTGTTTCAGGAATTTTGCCCAAATTCAACTCACTCATTCGTCAGGGTGAACGCATCAAAATCGGGTGTAATTCGATCGATCAAAACTAGAATAGCTAACTCAATCGTACTTACTAACTAATTGCACTTATTACAATGCCAATTGAAACTAAAATCAAACATGAGATCCGATTAATTTAATTTAGTGTAGCAGAAAGCTCGACCAACTCATTAGTCAAGCCGAGATTAATTAGTGCAAATAAATTACAAAATAGCTTCTAAAAGTTCAGTTGAATATTCTTCGTCAAGTGTCGCCAAGAATCTCTTACTTCTAACACTTAACTTTCGACTTTTATTTTCACTAATTATGTTAACTGCTATATGTCGTAAAATCGCAAAATTAGCTGGAGCATTATCTTTCCTAATTCGACTATCATCTTCTTTAAAAGCAACATCAAGCACCCAGTGAAGAGAATTTTCTATCGACCAATGACTTCTAATTCCCTCTGCTAATTTTTGAGCATCGCTCTCTAGACTACTGATAAAATAACGAGTTTCTACACTCGTCTTTCCGCCGACAACTCGAACTGATTCTACCATGCCAATACTAGTTAACTTTTTCCATTTTTGCAGTGGATCTATTTGCTCCGCAACATCTGTTATCATTAAATAATTACGAATTTCTTCTCTACCTCTATTCATCTCTCTACTGTTGAAGCTACTCAGGTTGAGGTCTTTTCCCTGAGTTTCAATTGCTTGTTTAAATAGCTGCTTTACTTGTTTGTACAAGGTCGGTTGATTCTTTTTTACAGCAATTACATAATCTGCATCTTTTTCGACGATTTTTTTGACTATTTCTCTTTGACATCCCATTGCGTCGATGGTAACGATACATCCTGCTAAATCCAAGATTTGAATCAGTTCGGGAAGTGCTGTGATTTCATTAGATTTTCCTTCTACTTTCTTTTGACCTAATACTAATCTATTACTTGCAGCCCAGGCACTGACTGTATTAATTACACCTTGACCATTCTTTTCATCTCCTGAGTTTCGAGATTGTTTTCCATCAAAGGCAATTATTTCTCCTGCGGTTATTTTACTTATTCCTTTAATCCAACTCAGGAATGATTTATTAAATTCATCAGGATTAATTTGTGAAAATACTCTAGCAAATGTATCATGAGATGGGATTCCATTCGGTAGTTCTAGGAACTTTTCTAACCATTTTTTTCTGGCTATACCATACATTTCTATATCTATCCATCCGTCCGCCCCACATACTACAGCACAAATGGAGATCGTGATGATGTCGATTAGTTTATGTTTTTTTCCACGTTCAATCCTAATGTCTTCTATGTCGTCAAAGTGTTCTGCGATACTATGCTTAGGCTTCAGCTTCATTTTACATGATATTAGTTCCAAATCAACTTAACACAATTAATTAGCTAAAGCTATCGACGGGTATAGATTTCACATCTTTGATGAATCAAATTTACATCTAGTTTCTAAGTGTTTTTAATAATATAAGATTTAAGTGCGTTCACCCTGTTGCAGCAACCGACTACCCGTGCTCAGTTTGCTGCTGATTTTCTCTAGATTTTAGTTGATTTGTAAACATAATTAAGGATAGCAATTAATAACATGAACGTCCAAAATGATAACTTTCAAGAAAACATCGAAACAATCCAAACTGAATTAGTAACCGGAGAGCATGAAGTAAAAACAGTAGAAAAGATTGGGGTAGAAGAATTTAGTATTAATGGTGATGCCCTTGGTGCCAAAATTAAGGAACTCGTTCATCAAGGCAACATTCGGCGGATTATTCTTAAAAATGAAGAAGGACATATATTAATTGAAATCCCCTTAACTGTTGGCGTGGTTGGTGGTGCCCTCAGTGCGGCTTTCTTCCCGATTCTGGCTGCGGTGGGATCGATTGGGGCGATGGTTGCTCATCTGACGATCGTGGTGGAAAAACGAGAATAGATGAAACTATCTCAAACACTTTCCCAATTATTAGTCGAATATGCCGATCGACCTTTACCACTTCATGCCTTACTAAAACAAGCCGGAAATAATGGATTTGGCACGATCGCTGGGATGCTAACCATCCCGATGCTGATTCCCATCCCGATCCCCTTAGCGGGATTTTCGGCATTAATGGGTAGTGGAATTATTCTGGTGGGTTGTCAACTAGCATTAGGCTACGATCGACCATCATTACCGCAGCGAATCGACAGATTAGAATTATCGCCCACTGCATCCCAAAAGTTACTCAAGAATATAGATCGTCTTCTCCAGCCAATCGAGCGAATTGCTAGGCATCGATTGTCTCGATTTAGTAATAGTTGGTGGGGATATCGAATTATTGGGATTTGTCTGGCTTGGAATGCGCTATTGATGTCCTTACCATTACCCATTCCATTTACCAATTTGTTGCCAGCTTATACGATTTTATTTTTAGCGATCGGGTTACTAGAGTCAGATGGATTATTTATCCTATTTGGCTATGCTATGACTACGGCGACAACTATTTTCTTTGTTAGTATCACTGGCACGATTTGGCAGCTAATAAATCATTGGTTCCAGACCTTCACAATTGGGATGATTTAGACATAAATTTATCCGGCAAATATTTGAAATTTAATTATGTCATCATCCTTATCAACTCGTCCTAAAACAACAAGCAATCTGCCAGTAGTTGCGGATGTGAAGGCTGCTTGGCATACATTGACTATTGCTCAGACGTTAGTACAGCTAGAAACAGACGAGAACAAAGGTTTAACCGATCGACAGGTAATCGATCGACAACAAGAATTCGGCGCAAATGAATTAGTAGCCGCAACTAGTCGTCAATGGTGGCAGATTTTACTCGAACAATTTACCAATATTATGTTGGTGATGTTGATGGTTGTGGCGTTGGTTTCAGGTATCTTTGACTTCATGGAAATCCAGGCTGGAAAGACAACTGGATTGCCGTTCAAAGATACAATTGCAATTCTATCGATCGTCATTCTGAATGGACTTTTAGGTTATTTCCAAGAAAGCCGTGCCGAACAAGCATTAGCCGCGCTCAAACGGATGGCTGCACCTAAAGTCAGGGTATTACGCGACAGTAAAATTAGCGAAATTGAGGGGATCGAAGTAGTACCTGGAGATGTAATTTATCTCGAAGCTGGCAACCAACTCGCCGCTGACGCTCGTCTACTTGAATCAGTACAACTCCAAATTCGAGAATCCGCGCTCACAGGGGAAGCCACCGCTAGTAGTAAAACCGCCGAGACAGAATTAGCCACCGAGACACCTTTGGGCGATCGAATTAACTTAGCTTACCAAGGCACTGAAATCACCACAGGGCGAGGCGTTGCCGTTGTCACCGCCACGGGGATGAATACCGAACTCGGTAAAATTGCCGCCCTATTACAAGGTGTCAAAAATCAACCGACTTCACTCCAACAACGGCTGAATCACTTGGGAAATGTGCTAGTTGGTGGCGCATTGATAATTGTCGCCCTGACGATTATCGGGGGGATGTTACCCGACTTACTCCGAGGCTCCTTTAATCTGACTACCTTAAAAGAATTAGTCAAAACATCCCTGAGTGTCGCTGTAGCAGTCGTTCCCGAAGGATTACCCGCCGTCATCACCATCACCCTCGCAATGGGTACCCAGCGGATGGTAAAACGCCAAGCTCTGATTCGCAAGCTCCCAGCAGTAGAAACCCTCGGCGGGGTGACGATTATTTGTTCTGACAAAACAGGCACCCTCACCCAGAATAAAATGGTGGTGCAGCAAGTGGCTACCTTAACGGCTGAATATCAGATTGGGGGCGATGGCTACATTCCCAATGGTGAGTTTCAACTCAATGGTAAATCAGTTGAGCCACTCGCAGATCCCGCTTTAAAAGGTTTACTCTGGGGCTACGCTCTTTGCAATGATGCGGTGTTGCAGTATATCGATGATCAGTGGCAAATTTTAGGAGATCCGACAGAGGGAGCCTTACTCGTACTTGCTCACAAAGCCGGAATTGAAGCAACCGCCGAGAATTATCCTCGCGTTCGAGAATATCCATTCGATAGCGACAGACAGCGGATGAGCGTCATCTGCGAACAGTCCCCATATTACCTATTATTCGCCAAAGGATCGCCCGAATCAATTCTCGATCGATCCACCCACACCCTCATCGCAGATCGGTATGTCGAATTAACTGAGATCGATCGACAAACCATCCGCGCCCAGAATGCCCGTCTAGCCAGTCAAGGATTGAGAGTCTTAGGTTTCGCCTATCGGTATTTCTCCCACCTTCCTGATGCAGATAGCGCAGAATCAGAGTTAATTTGGGTGGGTTTAGTCGGGATGCTCGATGCCCCACGCCCCGAAGTTCGCGCTGCTGTTGCTACCTGCAAAACTGCTGGCATCCGCACGATGATGATTACAGGCGATCATCCGATCACTGCGCGGGCGATTGCTACCGATTTGGGCATTGCTCCAGCGGATAGTCAAGTTGTCAGCGGCAATGAAATCGCGCAGATGGATGATGTGACGTTGGGGCAAACGATCGATCGAGTCAGTGTCTATGCTCGTGTCGCCCCCGAGCATAAATTACGCATCGTCAAAGCCTTACAACAACAGGGCGAACTAGTTGCCATGACAGGGGATGGGGTGAATGATGCCCCCGCACTGAAACAAGCAGATATTGGCGTAGCAATGGGGATTACAGGTACTGATGTCAGCAAAGAAGCTAGCGATATGGTGTTGTTAGATGATAACTTTACGTCGATCGTTGCCGCTGTCGAAGAAGGGCGGATTGTCTACACCAATATTCGGAGGTTCATCAAATACATCCTCGGTAGCAATATCGGCGAAATCCTCACCATTGCCGCCGCTCCGCTGATGGGTTTGGGTGGTGTGCCGCTTTCTCCCTTGCAAATTCTCTGGATGAATTTAGTCACGGATGGCGTTCCCGCTCTGGCTCTAGCATTAGAACCTGGGGATTCAAATGTGATGCAGCGAGAACCATTTCAACCGAATGAAAGTATTTTTGCCAGGGGTTTGGGTGGATATATTATTCGGATTGGATTAGTATTTGCGATCGTCACAATTGGGTTGATGAAATGGGCTTTCGATCGCACCCACTCAGTCGATTATCCTGGCGATCCCGATACCTGGAAAACGATCGTCTTTACTACGCTCTGTATCGTCCAAATGGGTCACGCTTTAGCTGTACGCTCTGTGAATAAACTCGTTATCGAAATTAATCCGTTTAGCAATCCACTGTTGTTGTGGGCGATTCTGGGGACGATTCTATTGCAGTTAGCGGTAGTTTATGTCGCGCCATTGCGATCGTTTTTTGGGACTCATCCTTTGAGTTTATTTGAATTGGGAATCTGTTTTGGTTGCAGTTTACTGATATTTATCTGGATTGAAGGGGAAAAGTTGTTTGTGCGGTGGTTTCGATCTAAAAGTCGATCGTAGCAATTGCGATCGTGTCATGGCAATCGGCCTCCTTCGATCTATCAGAGGAACAATACTGACACCTAACGGTCCCAAATTGAGCGGACGGCCTTACACTTTGAAACACAACAAATCGCGTAAACATCCGTTCCGCTCGAATGCGTAGTTAGACACGAAAAGCAAAGCAACCTGAACTAAAAATATTGTACCGCCAGTGCCGAGATTTTAGCTGACTTGTGAATGGCGATTGCCCTACCACTCCTCATACCCCACCACTCGCTTACCAACCTGCCAGGTTGAGTTCCGGGAGTAGGCCGTTGATGACCTGACTTTGCTCCTCGCTCCGCCACTGCGACTGGTTCTGGCGCGATCGCTTCTGCTTGGCTCTCTGCTAAGTTCGTATCGCATTGCCCGAAAAATCCAGTTCTAAAGGTTTTGCATAAGCTAACGCTCTATAGCTACTATTATCATGGAGTCAATCAAAAGTACTTCTATGCCGATGCGTTCTCAGATTCGCCTGCGCTGGATAACTATCCTCATGAGTCTTGGAGCATTGGGTCTAGGCTGGCTTTCCCTGAGCCAGAGAGTGCCCAGCTTAGTGACGTTAGATGCTCAGAGCGGAAAAGTACTGTGGTCTACTTCTGTTGACGACCTGCCACCAATCCGAAGAATAGTCAATTATAAAGGTCAAGTGTACTTACTTGCAGCTTCTCGCAAAGAATCTTGCGGTAATTGGTGCATCTATATACCATTCCTCAGTCCAGATAACGATGTACCAGGCATCACTAGAGTAACAGCATTTGACGCTTTGTCAGGCAAGCAATTGTGGCAGTTTAACACTGATAGTAATGTCTTAGACTGGGCAGATATTCAGGTCACTGAGAAATCGGTGTTGCTGAAAACAGATAAGCTCACTGCGCTTGACCCCACCAGTGGACAGATGCAGTGGAGTGTTTCTCTACCTGTAAACTCCCAAAAACCTTATGAAGGAGCCTCATCATTTAACCCTAATCTGGTTGTGAGCAGGGATCGAGTTGCACTGCTGCAAGTATTAGAAACGTTAGATAATCGTACTTCAAGGGCTTTGGTAGAGACATGGCAGAAAACGACAGGCAAGCAGCATCAGGCATTTACGCCTACATTGTCGTCTGCAAATCTGAATGGGGCTTCACTAGCTGCTACTAGTGATACAATCCTGCTGTTTCTGCCTAACGAACCTATTGCTAAAATTTCTGGCTACGCACCCGAGACTGGCAAGCTGAAATTTAGCATTATAACGGTGGTTAAACAAGGAGGTTCGATCGATGACTTTTACCGAAATCTTTCGTTCAGTGGCTCCACAATCTATCAATATATTTACAATGGCCCCAACAAGGGTAAATCGATAATATCAGTAGAAGCCTATGAGGCAAACACGGGAAAATTGCGATGGCAGGTGCCCATTTCTGACTCGCGTTGCAACGGCTTCGGAGCTTTACCTGAAGGGCTTTACTTGAAGTGCGACAGTTCCGCTTGATAGAACCTATACAAATCTAGACAAGCTAGATTGATGTCTACTTCCTACTTCAACGGGGGCATCGGAGCGGCTATCCCTCTGTAGGCTTCCAGGCGCAAGCTGCACCCAGTATAGTGTTTAGGCTACTATAAGCGGCGCATCGAACGGGAGGTTCCCTCCCGTTTGTGTGCGACAAGACAGAGCTTGATGTTCTAGATTGCGTGCAGCATTCAGATCGCGGTCGATAGTGATATTGCATTGCTGACAGTTAAAAACACGTTCTTTGAGCAGCATGTCTTGGATATGCCCACAACAAGAACAAGTTTTAGAACTTGGAAAAAAGCGACCTACAGTAATCAATTCACTACCATATAGCTCACATTTATAAGTTAATTGGCGACGAAATTCATACATACCTAAATCTGCAATTGACTTAGCCAAACAATGATTGGATAACATTCCCGATACATTCAAATCTTCAATTACTACTTGGCTGTGGTTCTTAGCCAAGTGAGTAGTTAATTTGTTAAGTGTATCTTTACGAATGTTGGCAGTTTTTGCATGTTGTTTGGCTACTTTTAAATTCGCCTTTTGTCGATTGTTTGAGCCTTTAACCTTGCGGCTAGCTGCTTTTTGAAGCCTAGCTAATCTGGATTGAGATTGACGGTAAGGTTGAGGGTTGGGGAACGTTGCACCTGTGCTTAAAGTAGCTAGTGTTTTAATCCCTAAGTCTACACCACAAACACCAACTAGTTTAGCTGTAGTGTTTGGTTCGACTTCATAGCTAAAAGAGACAAACCAACGGTCAGCGGTTCGACTAATTATTGCTGTTTTAGGCGTCAATCCTTGCGGCAATCGTTCGTAAGTCTTTACTACTCCTATTTTTGGTAATTGAAGCCAACGATGTTCAACTTTAATAGTCCCTTCCAAGGTAAAGCTATCATGCTGACCTTTGCGCTTGAATCTGGGAAAGCCCACCCGCCGACCATTCGCAGTTTTCTTTCTAAAGAAATCAGAAAATGCACTCGCTAAGTATCTCAGCGCATATTGAGGGCTAGTTTTGGATACTTCGTAATACCAAGGGTTTTCAACCTTCACCCACTTGACTAGGAATTTATGCAGATCGATCGCTGATGGAAATCTTAGTTTCTCTGTTGGATTTTCTCGATTGTAGTCGAGAATTTTTTTACACAGATCTAAGCCCCAGTTCCAAGCATGACGAGCTACACCCGCATGTCTAGCCAGTTGAGTTCTTTGATAGTTATTCAGTTTTAGTTCGGTTTTAAAACTGATTCTCATAACTGTTTTGCTACCTCCTTTAACTCTTCTACTATTTTCTTATTCTTATGAGAACGACTACCGTATAAACGAGCAGAAAATACAGTGATGATTTCGAGTACGTCTGATGCTAAATCTTCCTCAAATGTACTATCATCAGAGCGATTGATAATTATCACCTCTGTTCCAAATTGTTCGCATAATGTGAAAATTAGATCTGACCCAAATCTAAGTAATCTATCTTTATGAGTTAGAACTAGTCGTTCAACTTGATAAGATGTAATTAACTTGATTAGCCTAATTAGTCCTTTCTTTTTATAGTTCATTCCACTGCCAAGATCTTGAATTACTTCAAACCCCCAGCCATGTTTAGCACAATAACTTTCTAAAACTATAACTTGCCTAGTTAGATCTTCTTTCTGGTCGTGACTAGAAACTCTGGCATAGCCTACTGTTAATTGAGTATCCGATTTATTGCTAATTAAATCTGCTATGTCATACCGACGATGACCGCCAGCAGTGCGAGTGGACTTGATTTTTCCATCAAGTTCCCATCTGTGTAGGGTTCTAACCGTTACACCGAGTAAGGTGGCTGCTTCCTGTGGCGTTAAACTAGACATAAAATCATTATAACAGATAATTTGTCTAGTTATGTATAGTTTGATCTAGGTATTTAGGTGCAGTTCAAAAACCCCTTCAAGCCCTCCTTACCTGAAATTTCTAGATGAGAAAACAGGGCAACAGCGATGGATAAAACGCTTCACAGCAGAGACACTGAGGTTAGAATTGGCAACCAATCGGCCTTCGTATATCTCGCTTAATGGGTATGACGTGGCTTCAGACGCGATCGCCGCTCATGTTACTACTAAAGTCGATGCAGAGAGACAATCTTTCCGCTTGGTGGTGTTTTCAAAAGCCGATGGGCGCGAGTTGTGGAGTGGCGATTCATCTGAGACATCGGTATACGGGGCAGACGGCGATCGCATTTTCCTTAATTCAAAAGTTCCGCGTCTGTTCAACTTAGGAATCCGATTCTAGAGCAAGTCTTTATTAACTTAAGTCAGATTGTTGTCGCGTCTCAAATTCCTTTGGCTCTTAGAGAGCGTCTGAGAAGTCAGAATCAATTGCTGAAATAATTTTCTCTCTTCGATCTATAAACGCTGAAACCATCATTCCCACGTTAGAAGCCATCATTTTCAGACACCCTCTAACTATTATTAGGCGGAAACTTTCCACCTATCTGCCCAAATTCGGGTAGATAGACTGAAAAATTCAGTATATTCCCTATACAAAAGCGGAAACTTTCTGTCTATCCTGCTATTTAAGGTGGATCTGCTGAATTTTTCAACTTATTGTAACATTATACAAGACCCGTCAAAAAAAATGCTAGAGCAAGTTACAGACGCAATCTGCCTCAAGCATTTGATGTTAGCTGCATTCCCGAATCACGTTAGAGAAGCGTTTGAACGACGAGCAAAGGAAACCGATTATCCAGTCGAAGCAGTGTTAGAAATGGCGATCGCGGGTTTTCTCGTTCGCGTAGCGTCCGCTTTGCGGAATCGAGAGGCTCTGAGTTTTGTAGATTGTCAACCACGCTATTAATTAAACGTCATCATGGTTCGTATTCCCACCAATCGTCCGCCGACTCATCCAGGCGAAATGCTACTTACCGAATTTTTAGAACCTTTGGGCTTAACCCAAAAACATTTGGCTGACAGTATCCATGTCCCATACCAACGGATTAACGAAATTATTAATGGCAAACGTGGTGTGACCCCTAGTACCGCCCTGCGACTAGCGAAGTTTTTTGGTGTGTATAATGACTTCTGGTTGAATTTGCAGTTGCGATGGGATCTGGATCGTGTCCAAAAACAAGAAGGGGAATCGATTGCCTCGCGGCGCGGCTACGCCAACGATCGAATTCAAGTTTTTAGCAAAGCTTCCTAATTTTGAATACTATCGACAAGTTTTAGTCGGACTATCGCTGAGTGCATTGCCGACAACCGTCGCACAAGTTGGTCGATCTCCAAATCTAGAATGCTATAGTCGATGACTGCTTGACGAGTTAGTGTATTGCCTCGTTGGCAAAGCCTCTCCCCTGGAGAATCGATTTCTAGTTCGCTCATTCGGGCTGTTCGCAATGCTTGTAAGTGCGATCGAATTCTTCGCAGCATTGCGTCCAAATCAGGCAAAGGTGGGGGGATAATTTCCTGCTCGACTGCATCAGCCAACTGCTCTAACACCAGCCCGACATTTGCACCAGTATTACCATACAGCGACGCAAAACCTGAAGCCAGTCCCCACAAAAATGTCAGCACTACAGCGAGGATGGGAATGCTAGCGACTAGAGTACCGACAAATACCAAGATAATTATACCTAAAGTGGCGATCGCCATCGCCTTAGCTTTAATCTGGTAAGATCCAGCAACGTTGGCTAAATTAACAAAATAAGCGATTAAACCAACAAATAATCCGCTTTCTCTTTGGTCGATCGATTGCCCAATTAACATCGGAATACCCAATGATAATGCAGCCCGCAAGCCATTTGCGATTGCTGGTTTTCCTGGCTCTGACTGGACGAGAAACTTCAGAAAATTATTTCGGTTTAATTGCCTTGTTTTGCGAATAAAATAACGCCAACGCTTGACCTGCAAAATAACTTTGAAAACAGGAATGATAAAGTAGCAAAATTAGCCACCCGTTTAGAAAAATCAACGGGAACGTCAAGCTAACTTTGAGCCATTGGGGTAATTTTTGGTAGGAGAGCATCGATATTACCTAAACATGACTCTCTGATTCTAAATGACAGGGATAATCGGGATGACCTGTTTCGATTTGTAGTGTTGAGTGGTCGATCCCAAAATAAGTTTGGAGAGATGCTGAGGTATCGGTGAAAAATCGATCGCTTACACATCCTTCCGGCATCACTAAATGCGCTGTGAGAGCGGTTTGGGTCGTGCTCATCGCCCAGATATGCAGATCGTGAACTCGTGTCACCCCTGGTAAATCCTCCAAGAAAGTCCGCACTGCGATTGGCTCTATCTGTTTGGGAACTCCATCTAAGATTAGATCCAGAGCCTCTCTAAATAAATTCCAAGTCCCAAATATAATTACCACAACGATAATCAAACTAATAACTGGATCGAGCCATAGCCACCCTGTCAGCAAGATCGCGATGCCAGCTAACACCACTCCCACCGACACCAGCGCATCGGCAGCCATATGCAAAAATGCACCGCGAATATTTAGGTCGCGTTCTCGTCCCGACATAAATAACAGCGCAGTGATAGTATTGATTACTACCCCAATTCCCGCGACCAAAATCACCGTACCACCAGCAACCGGACTAGGATCTGACAACCGACGAATTGCTTCCCAAGCAATGCCCCCCATTGCTAACAGTAACAGAATCGCATTTAGTAAGGCTGCCAAAATTGAGGAACGGCGCAGTCCGTAAGTATACTTGCGATTGGGGGGACGCTGGACGAGATAACTTGCTGCCCATGCCAACAACAATCCCAAAACATCGCTGAGATTATGTCCAGCATCTGCTATTAATGCTAATGAATGGGAAATTGCCCCAAACCAAGCCTCAACTAATACAAAGCCAATATTCAAACTCGTACCGATTAAAAAGGCTCGATTATATGTTTTTGGAGCATGGCTGTGCTGGTGAGGATGAACCATCGCAATGACCTCAATAAATAGAATAGATTATAGTGCAATTACACTTTTTCGATCCCTGCCGAACTCGAAGCGCAAGCGCGACGACAAGTCGTTCGATAACTAGTTATTGAATCTTGAAATGTAAATTGCCACAACTAGCGCAATAATTCCACTTAATAAAAATGTTGTGGATGCACCAGCATAAAACCAGATTAGTCCAGCGAAAGAACTCGCGAGTAGTGTAGCAATACTTTGAAATGCAGTAAAAGTACCGATCGCTGTTGCTGTATCGTCTGGGTGGCAAATATTCGTAATCCACGCTTTGGCAATCCCCTCTGTCGCTGCTGCATATACTCCATAAATAGCGAATAAAACTAGGAAGACTGAATTACTGTTGGCGTAAGCCATACCTACATAAACTATTGCAAATAAAATCAATCCCGAAACTAAGATCTTTTTTATGCCAATTCTATCTGCTAAAGATCCTAGAGGATAAGAGGAAATAGCATAGATTAAATTGTAAAAAATGTAAGCTCCGATCGCAGATGTGTCTCCAAGTCCTGCTTCTTTGATTTTTAGTAGGAGAAATACATCAGAAATATTGAATAATGTAAATATCAATAATGCCGTGGATAATTTTCGATAGAGTGGCGGACTTGTTTCCCAGTAATTTAAAAAGTCTAGCCAGCCAGTTTTTGACTGCTGCAAACTTGTTCGTTGGCGAACTCGGTTTTCTTTGATTAAGAAAGTGAATCCAATCGAAATCAATCCTGGTAAAAATGCAATGTAGAAAAGTGTCTTGTAATCATCAGGATGATACGCCAGATAAATCAATGCTAACGATGGCCCAATGACGGCACCAAGTGTATCCATAGACCGATGAAAACCAAATACTCTCCCCTTGGTAGCGGGAGTCGCTTCATCAGATAGTAAAGCATCTCTTGCACCTGTGCGGATACCTTTTCCCAACCGATCGATTGTCCTGGCGAAGAAGATCCACAGAGGATAAGTAAACAACGCCATCATTGGCTTGGAGATAGCACTAAGCAGATATCCAATTTGGATGAAGGGTAAACGGGTACCTGTTTTGTCACTTAAATTCCCAAAATACCCCTTACTCAAGCCTGCGGTTGCTTCTGCAAAACCTTCTAATACGCCTATTAAAACAATCGAAAAACCAATTGTTTTTAAATAAATTGGCATGATGGGATAAAGCATTTCGCTGGCTATATCTGTAAATAGACTCACAGCCGAAAGTACTAAAATATTGTGGGTTATTATCTTTGCTTTTTTAGACATTAGCGATTATTTTAAATAAGCTGAAATCCGCACGACCCAGATGCTAGATCTTAACGATTGACAGCCGATGCGGGATCTAATTCCCAACGATCTAGATCCCGCTGTTCGAGCATTTCTTCAGTATCAAGGGGTGTGTCATCATCTACCACAATCCCCACAGCCTCCGCCAATTCTTCCGTGTCATTTTGACTAGGAACTGCTGTGCTGCCGCCAACGGCTTCATCGCCATTCACTTCTGCTCGATAGGCATCATCCTCCGCGTCGTCCGCTGCATCTGTACCGATTAATGAATTCAATTGTGGGTCTGGCATATATTTTCTCCTTTTAATTTAAAGATTTATTTATTTCCGAGTGGCAATTTTCGATCCAGATAGCATCGCTTCAATTTGCAGATTTGCCCATCCTGCTGCGATGCTAAAAAATTCAGGATCGTCATTGACGCATTCGAGCCGTGTGTAAGTTACGGTAGGATATTGACGTTGCAAAGACTCGATCGCATCTTCTACATCAATAATAGTTTCATAATTTTCAGTTACCCACCCCAATGGTTTAAATATAATAGTTTGGGCACCCGATCCGATTAGGCTTTTTGCAGCTTGTTCGAGATTAGGTTGCGACCATTTGATGAACGGCATATCATGATTTATCCAGCCGATCGAGATTAATGGATATTGATGCTGTAGTTGGGCTTGGACTCGATCGAATAGAGCTTGTCCATCA
The DNA here is from genome assembly GCF_000317145.1 of Chamaesiphon minutus PCC 6605. Taxonomy (GTDB): domain Bacteria; phylum Cyanobacteriota; class Cyanobacteriia; order Cyanobacteriales; family Chamaesiphonaceae; genus Chamaesiphon; species Chamaesiphon minutus. The sequence continues at coordinate 1,258,415 of NC_019697.1, forward strand.
ATTACCCCAGTCAACAACCCATTAGCTTTTTCGGGGCCACCATGAACCGTTAAGATGACACCGATCTGCGACTCAAAACAGCCACATGTAGATAGCTGATTTAGAGATTCCTTAATCTGACGCACTAGCAGATCGATGTAAGTGGGTTCAGTTGCGAAAGAGGGAATATATCTAATCGATCGGAATGGCAAATCTTCAGATTTGTTTGTAGCAATAACTTCATTAACTTGCTCGATCGCTATTTTGCCAGTAAATGCAGAATCGACTACCAGCAAAGGAAAAACCAGTAAGTTTTCAAAGCCTTGCTCGATCGTCTCGGTCACAACTTCTTGGACAAAAGGTTCGCAAAAATAAAAGCCTTTGAACACTTGCACCCGATTTCCCCAGCGGTCTTGTAACTGCTGCTCGATGCCAATTCGTTGTTTTTCAAACATCTCATTTTCAGGGGACATGAAATGATGATGTTTGAAGCCAAAGTCGTACCAATCTAGTAGTCCCAAGAACCAACCAGCCGCCGGATATAACCACTCAGGGATAGAGACGAACTGAGATGCAATGTACTTAGTAGCAGCTTGGTTATAACTACTTAGATCGCGGTAGGATTCCACTTCGCCGTACCCTGCTAGCAAAACTGCAACTCGCGTTGGCTCTGCTGAATCTTCTTTGTGAGGCACGACAGTATGTGTCGCTTGAGATTGAGAACCGATCATTATTTTGCCTAAGTAGATTGTTTTTTAGAAGTACGTCGCAAATTAAGCCACATTGAAATTCCTGTAAAAAGTAATACGCATAAACCGATCGCATTAAAAAATGGATAAATCATGTCTAGATTAACCGATCCAAAATGTCCCTTATGCCAACCTAATATCCATTTGAAATTATCTTCTTTACCTGCGAGGTCGAAAATCTGATAAACAGTTCCGGTAATGGCTGTCAGTAATAGAGGTAACATCATAATCGTTGCAATTAGGCGATGAAGATGGCGGATACTTTTAAAATACTGGGCATTTTGTTTGGTAGCAGTCATAATCTAATCTCCACTTTTTTATAATAATTAACCGTTAATATCATTTTTCGGCGATGTAGTGAAATAGCTCATCAGACAACCATTCAATCGTTCCTTTGAAATTGCGGGCAGGAGTAGGTAAAAGATCGACATAGGCGGCTTGGCGAATCAAGTGTCCGAGATGACCTTTGACTTGATAGCGATCGAAAAGATCGGCGACACTCTCATCTAAACCTAGCTTCAAGAGTGTTCCCCGCAACCCAATTTCTACCGGAAGGAGTGGGCGATTTTCGCTAAGTGCTTGCAAGTTATGTGAGATCGCGGCTCCTTGCTGATATGCTACTTGAGCGGTAGCTGGCAACTGTGGCTCCATTACAGTGCAATCTCCACCTGCAAACACTTCTGGGAAACCGAGCAGTTGTGAGGTGTTCGTCAGTTTAAGTTGTCCGTGTCGATCGCGACTTGCTTCAGGAATCGACAATGTATCGATTAATGGATTCATTGCGGTTCCTGCCGTCCAAATCATCGTCGCGGCGCAGAGCTGCTCGATTTGGTTGTTTCGCTTCAGGACAACCGTGTTTGGACGAACCTCTATTACTTCAGTTTCTAGCATCAATTCAACGGCTACATTCCTCTCTTGCAATGCGGTTTGAGTAGTCTCTCGGATGCTGTCGCTATGACCTTTGAGAATCTCCTGTCCCCGTTGAATTACAACAACTCGCAGATCGGTAATGTCACCACCTAACAGCGCGTACCAGTTCGGCAATAAATCCGCCAGAGTTGCAGCTAGCTCGATGCCAGTACAACCAGCACCCATAATTGCAAAGGTTAATAAGGTCTGTTTTTCTAATCCGGTTGCTTGGGTGGCGCGTTGTAAACAATCTCGTAAATGTTTAGCCAAAACGACCGCATCTTCAGTGCTGGAAAATTGTAAAGTGTGTTCTTTGGCTCCTTCCACACCACAGTAACCCACTACGCTGCCGAGTGATAAAACTAGATTACGATAGTTGTAATGCAATCCAGAGGCTAATTTAACTTGTCGCTGATGTAGATCGATCGATTGAACTGTATCCTGAATGAATTCAATCCCACTTTTATGTAAAAGATTGTCATAGCGGGGACAAATATATTGAGTATTCATCTCACCACTAAGAAACTCATAGAGTAGCGGTTTGAAGATAAATCTCGAACCTCGATCGATCAGAATAGTTGGTGTTTGATAATGTTGATGACTGAGATGTAAAGCGGTAAATAATCCGGTAAAACCACCACCTAAAATTAAAGTTGGCAGCTTTTGAGCCGCAATAAGTTGGGTAGGAATTGTTAATGTTTCATCTAAGGTATCTACTTCAGTCATAATATTCGACATCTTTATGCTCCTATTGGTTCGATCGATCTAGAGTGAATTTATGATTCGTGGTAAAAGATAAATTTGACCAGTGAAGCAGCTAAATAGCTCAATAGAGCGTAAGCAACGATCGCGATCGCAATATTGACATCGAATATATATCCACCACCACCAAAAGTTGGGCTAATAAACAAAGTCGAGAATGGAGCGATAAAAGGTGCAGATAAATTATTGATTAATCTAGCAAATTCATTTTGAGGGTTGGCTGCAAACAACCGCAGTAAAAATCTTATGCCTAGTAATATTTCTAATGCTCCTACTAGCCAGAAAATAGTATTAAGTATCCAAATAAAGGGAGTATTTAATCGAGCAGATCGTAGACGTTTCTCTTCTTGGCGAAGTCGGAAAGCTTCTTCGTCATGTTGGAGTTCTTGTCGCCGTTCGATGTTGGTATCATCCTGTCGATCGTGAGCCATAATTAGACCTCAGTATTAATATTTTCAAGGGTGAATTAAGTAGGGTCAATATCTTGATTTGCCCCTACCTAAATGGTTGAATTGCCTACCTAAATGGAAGCTAGAACATCCAATCTACTTCGAGGCGATTGTCCACAGAGGATACACCTGCTTCAGACCAAGCAACTCGTTCGGCTTCGTCATACTCGCTGTAGTTGCGAACTTGACCGTGGAGGATGACGTTGTTGCCAGAAGTTTCCACGCGGATGTGTTCGGCATCCAACATCGCACTGCGTTTGAATGCAGCTTTGATGTCCGTTTCGACTGCCTTTTTGGTCACTTTGGGCGAGATGGAGATTGAATTAGTGACTCCTTTAACACCCGCCATTTGCTTGACTAGGCTGCCTGCCGCGTTCTTTTGATACCACCATTCCACTTCGCCATCTAAGGTGATCCAGCCATCACGGACTGTTGCCTGAACGGTGCCGTTGGGGATTGTCGTAGACCATTCGATTTGGTTTATCGCGGCTGCGGCAATATCGGTGTCGGTGCGGTGGTACGAAGCTGGTGGCTGGATTTTGATGTCATCGGCGATCGCTTTGACCCCTGCAACCCGTTTAGTAGCGTGTACGGCTTCCCATTTCTCGTTATAGCTGGTGGCATAGCCATTGAGTGTTACCGTCCCATTTTTGGCTAATACGCCGATGTCTGAGACTTTGACGCTGGGATCGTATTTGAGTTCGGATAGCACATCATTTTTTAATTCTGTGTCAGTTTTTTCGATGGTACTTTGCATGTTATTTATGGTTGGTTTAAATGAAGTAGACTAAATGGATTTATTAATCCATCGTGGGTATGTCAGAGGTTGACCCCTACACCCTTTGGCTCCGGGTGAAAAGCTGGTCATGGTTTTATCCTCATTTACAAATCGAATTCAGTAGTTGTTGCCAAAAGATCTAGGTGCGACTTCTATGCTAAACAGAATTAAAAAGATCGCAGATCCCGCAGCAGTTACCGTAATTAAAGGCGTATCCAGATGGCGAATACCAATCGCAATTAATGCCCAAATAATTACTAATAGGTAGGCAGTATCGTGATGTTTCATCGTTACTAAAGTAGCGATCAATAGTCCGGACAGATTTATGGAGCTAGAGAGCCATAGTGGAGAAGACTATCGTAGTTAGGATGGGATTTAATCAAAGTCGGGTCAAGTTCTAACATGGAAATAAACCGCTCAAGTAGATGTCCATTGAGAGCTAGCCGCTTGTAAGTTGCCATTGAAAAAGATTGCGGCTGTGAATCTTCCCCAGTATCCGACTGAGTTTTTTGCTGTTCAAGCTTGGCAATATTGAGAGCTGCCAAGGATGCATTGAAATGAAAATCCAGGGATTGTTGGTGGCGGGATTGACAGTCGCAAAGCCCAGTAAATTGTTTGGCATCACGAAAGATGAATTCGATTTGAAACCGAGATTTGTAGTACTCGTACAGACTGATGGGATTAATCATCGTGTCGGTAGAAAAGAGCAAAGCTACTCGCTGCTTCTCGGGATGACGTTGGTCAACCAAGTAAACGATGCGAATTTTACGTTTAAGTGAAACATGCCAAACCACTTGGCTATACAATTTAGTGCCATTAGCTAACTCACCACCGAATTCCAGTCGGGACAAATCACTCAAATTCACCTTGCCATCATACTTACGCGGCGCACCTTTGGGCTTTTGCTTGCCAGTGTAGCAGTATCGTAGATCCGCATCAATCCGCAATTTGCTAATCAAATGAAGGTCTAGCTCAATCACCCCATCAACAACAGATTTCTTACTGTAAAAGCTGTCTGCGGTTAAATATTTTACTACCGCAGGCAAATGGGAGCGAGCTATTTTCAGTTGTTTCAGATAGCCTTTGACTCGCTCAGAAATCACTGGTTCTGTTTTCGCTTTCGATTTAGATTTAGATTTCGACTTCGATTTCGACTTCGATTTCGACTTCGATTTACGCTTCTTCTTCGCCGTTGGTTTCGCGTCGGGGATGGGTTGACGCTCGGTTTTTGCAGTTTGTTGTACTGAGAGAGTGTAACCTTGATGGGCTAATACATCCACCACTGCAATCACCGAAATTTCTAACCCTTTTTGAGACTTGCTGATACTACCGTTATAGAAATTATCTACTCCCCATGTCTGTTTTCCACTCTTGCTGATAAATGAGCAATCAATCGCTGCGATCTGCTCTCGATTTGGTTCAATTGCTGCTGCAATTGTCTGCGCGTGGAAGGGAATGAAATCGAATGTTTTTTTGTACTGACGACGGTATGTTCGTTCGCTATACTGCCCATAACGACTGAGATTAGTAAAGTTTGCCTTGCCGCATACCACAAACAACGTCACAAATATACTGGCTAAGAACTGGCGTTGCGGTTTGCTAAATTACCCACTTTGGCAAGTAGGTTCTGTACAATATCCATAGGGCAATTCATCTGGTACTTGGGTTCTACTTGTACTTTAAGCGATGAATTGCTTTTTTTGGATCGATCGATCATTTTTCTTTTCAAAAGGTGTCCGGACTATTGATCGCAGTACCGACGATTATCATAATGACTGCCCAGATTGCGGGTGCAATCCCCCATCCATCCCAGTCGGTGCTGTAGAGCGCGAGTGACGCATTCACAACAGTGGCGACGGTAATCCAGCCGAGGTAAATGCTAATCGGGATCTGGATAAACCATCGTTCGGCTGGCGAAACGTGGTTTTGACCGATTTGCAGGCGTTGATAGAGGACAATCAGCGGTAGCAAGATGCCCAACATCGCAACGACAGATAAGGGAAACAGACGGGCGAGAAAGAGATAAATCCAGGCACATTGAGCGATACAGGCAAATACCAAGAGATAGCCACCGCGCTGTAAGCTGGGATTGTGACGTTGAGCGGGTTGGACTTGATAAATCCCCAAGGCAACCAGCCCCAGATAAATCGGTGCCCAAATCGCAAAGGCGTAGTTGGCGGGCAGAATTTGAACAGAACTAAACAGGCGATCTGATAGGGTTGCCATATCAACACCATCAGGCGGAAAAAAGTTGGAGATAGTATTAATGACAATGCTGCCGATAATCGCGGCGAGAATCGTTACTTGTCTGACTAAATCTGGATCGGTACGTTGGGTGGTGAGTTTCATTAGTGCTAACCCCCACTGGGATACCACTTGACGGCGAGATGATCTTCTACTGAAAATACGCCTTGAGCAGCCCAGGCAATGCGTTCGGCTTCCTCGCGCTGGGCAAGCGTCCGCACGGTGCCGTGGAGGATGACTTTGCTACCAACAATCTCGATGCGGATTTTGCTCGCATCTAGCATGGCACTGCGATCGATCGCCGCTTCAATCCCCATGCCGACTGCGGGGATTTTATCATTGGGTTTAATCGACATCGAACTTGACACCCCATGAACGCCTGAGATCGATCGCATGACAATTTCCGCTGCATTCTTTTGATACCACCACTCCACCTCGCCTTCGAGGATAATCCAACCATTCCGCACCGTTATCTCAACAGATCCCTTGGGGATTGTGGTAGCCCAGGCAATTTTGTGGGCGGCGGCGGCGGCGATTTCGCCGTCGGTGCGGTGATTGGCATCGGGGATATGCAGTTCGATGTCGTCCGCGATCGCGACTACTCCAGCAACTCGTTTCACAGCGTGGACGGCGGCTAATTTCTCGTCAAAACTGGTGGTGTAACCAGTGAGGGTGACAACGCCATCTGTGACTAATACACCGATTTCGGTAACATTGAGACTGGGATCGTATTTAAGTTCTGATAGCACATCATTCTTGATTTCGGTATCAGTTTTATCTAAGACATTAAGCATTTTATTTTCCTGTTTTTATGCGATCGATTGATGAATCAAATATTCAATTTGGTAGCTAAGTTTTGAGTTTATTACCTAGCCACTCGATAGTAGAATTCCATTACGCCCTCAAGCACGTAGTAAGTCTCATGCTCCCACTGATTCCGATATGGGGGTGGCTCGTTACCAGGTTTCGCTCAGTACTCAATCGTTGCGTCGCGACCTCCCGAATCTTCCCCCTTGACCAGGAAGGAAAATAAACCGCCTTTGTAGAGTATGGTCGATTCGAGTGTAGATCCGCGCTGGTAGGCGACTGGTGGTGCTGATTTAGTTTGGGTCATGGTTTTCCTGTTGTTTGTATTTAGTAACTTCAAGGCTTTAATCGATCGTTATTCCACAATCGAAGACCAATTAACGCCGAGATGATTGTCTACTGAATACACACCTGGTTCCGATCGAGCAATGCGTTCGGCTTCATCTCGTGCGGCAAAGCTGCGAACATCACCACGCAGCACGACTTTATTGTTCTCACTCTCCACTTGAATCCGATCGACATCTACGATCGCACTGCGTTTGAGTGCTGAGTTAATGTCTTGTTCGATCGCCATTTTTACCGCTTTGGATTTGATGGAGATCCGATCGGATATTCCTGTGACACCCATCATTACTGTGCAAGTCGAACAAATGCCCTGCCGACAGGAGTAAGGCAGTTCCATTCCTTGCTCTTCAGCAGTTTCTAGGATGTAGCTATCTTCTGGCACTTCAACAGTTTGGTCGATCCCTTCGGCTTTGTTAAATAGTCTGACTTGGTAAGAATTTGCCATCCGATAAAATCTCCAATATTTATGCCAACATTTAATCGATCGAAAAATCTCGCTCTTTTCAATGTCTTCCTATTCCAATTTCACGACCATCTTGCCGATGTTTTTTCCGTCAAATAAACCGAGAAACGCGCTTACCGCTTTATCGATTCCGACTACTACTGTTTCCTTATTTTTCAATTTGCCCGATCGATAATAGTCACCCACTACTTGCTCGAATTCAGCCCGACAACCCAGCCAATCGCCAACAATTAAACCTTTCATCGTCAATCGTTTGGTAGTGATATTAAATAGATTGCTCGGCCCAGGTTGGGGGATTTCCGCGTTGTAACCAGAGATGCCACCACAAGCGATAATCCGACCATTCACGCGCAACGCTGAGAGTGCCGCTTCGAGCATTTCACCGCCGACATTATCGAAGTAGACATCAATCCCGTTGAGGGCTGCTAGGTTCAATTGTTCGATAACCGAGATCGCGGGACTGGATTTGTAGTCAAATGCACGATCGAAGCCGCATTCTTCCAGTAGAAACTCGACCTTATCTTGCGAACCTGCCGAGCCGATGACTTCACAGCCGCGTATTTTTGCCAGTTGTCCGGCCACATTTCCCACTGCACCAGCAGCTCCCGAAATGAAAATCACATCGTCAGCTTTGACATCGACCAAGTACATCCCCGCCCAAGCAGTTAAACCCGTCATCCCCAGGGCACCGAGGTAAACGGAGAGCGGTTGAATGTCGCGGCTGACTGGATGTAGCTCTGGCGGTGTGGCGATAAAATACTCTCGCCAACCATAGTTAGAAGTGACGACATCACCTGGTTGGAATGCTTCAGCGTGGGACTCAACGACTTCGCCAACTGCGCCGCCAGTCATCGGTTTGCCCAACTCGAATGGTGGCACATAGGATTTGCCGCCATTCATCCGCCCGCGCATATAGGGATCTACGGATATATAGAGGTTACGAACTAGTACCTGCCCATCTTGCAGCGGCTCCAGTTTGGTTTGGGCGAGGGCAAAGTTATTTAGGGTAGGCATCCCTGTGGGATGCGAGATGAGTTGAATTTCACGGCTGATAATATCTGTCATAATTTTCTCCAAAATAATCCTGTTTAAAGAATTGGTATTACTATGGGTTGAGAGAATTTTTCTGGAGCTAGTTTTAATTGAGCTTGGAGATCGACCAGGTGAACGCCAATCAGGTTTGGTAGAACGATATCAGCGGCTCCAACGCGAGTTATGGGGCCAATTCCGATCGATCGCATTCCTGCCGCGATCGCCGCTCGAACGCCCACAGTGGCATCTTCCACGACAACACACCGATCGGGTTCGAGTCCGATCTGTTGAGCTGCGTATAGAAATAGGTCTGGGGCTGGCTTCGGAGCTTCGACACTATCTCCATCAGCGATCGCATCCACCAGATTGCCAATCCCTAATTTCTCGATGACAGTGCGGGCATTTTTACTCGCAGAACCGATCGCTATTTTAATTCCCGCTTGTCGGAGTTCTGTTAATAACTCAATTGCGCCTGGAAATAGATTTTGAGGGGTAATGGTGGCGATCGATTCCACGTAATAACGATTTTTGCGTTCCATCATCGCCTGAAGCTGCGCTTCCGAATATTGTCGAATGCCGATGATGTGCATCAGCGACTCGCGGCGAGATACGCCCCGCAGTGCTTCGTTCGCCTGCCTGTCGAAGGGCAATCCCTCTTCGTCAGCCAGTCGTTGCCAAGCCCGATAATGATATTCGGCAGTATCCGTCAACACGCCATCGACATCGAAGATAAAGCCCTGAATAGCTGTAGTTGAAACAACTGAGGGTGAGAGGTTGAACTGGTGCCAGGTACCATGCCAGTTGAGTTTAAATTTGAGCCGCGTCCAATTCTGTGGCAGATGGGGAGTCGCCACGGGGCCGTTTTCCGTCAGTTGGATACCGCCAAAGCCGAAGACGAGAGCTTGCCAAACACCACCAGCCGAAGCCGCATGAATGCCATCTTCGGTGTTACCGAAAGTGTTTTGGAGATCGATTAGAGCTGCCCGCATAAAGTGTTCGTAGGCATCTACCGATTTATCCAGGCTGGCGGCGAGAAGTGCTTGAACGGATGAACCGAGGGATGAGCCTTGGGTGATATCAGTGCGGGGAGTGTAGTAGTTCCAGTTCTCGTGCATGACATCCTGACGATTGGCAAATTCTGGCGTGTTGAATAATAAATAGAGCAGCATCAGCACGTCGGGTTGCTTGATGACCTGGCTCAGATTCGTTTTTGCCATGCCGAGGACAGATTGGATCGATCTCGTGCGCGGTTCGTAGTCGCTCAAGTTAAGATCTTGGAGTGCGAAAAACCCCTCAAACTGCTCGATCAGCAATGTCTTCGGATCGTAAGGAATGTACATCTGAGCGATCGTCGTGTGGAACGCTAGTAGCTGTACTGGCGTGATTTGTAGCTGTTGACTGAGTTCATTTGCTCGCGCTGGAAACGTTTCTTGTAGCCACTCGTAGACTTCTACCGCCTTTTGCAGATGCCATTGCACCAGCCGATTGGTGTAGGCATTGTTTCTTACTTCCTCGTGATATTCATCGGTACCAATTACCCCACACAATTCGTAGCGTTGCTGTTTCTCGTGCCACTCTACCCGACTCAGCCAGAATAGAGCTGTATCGAGGATAATTTCGGCTCCGCGATCGCGCATCCAGATGTCATCGCCCGTTATTTGCCAGTATTGCCAGACAGCATAGGCAATGTCCGCACTAATGTGAATTTCGCGCTCCCCATTCCAGATGCGGACGGGTTCCACATAAGGATCGCTCGATAGCGACCATTTGGGGGTCATTTCATCGCCAGTTGCCGCACTTTCCCAGGCAAACATCGCCCCTTTGTAACCACTGTGGATGGCTTTGCGTCTCGCTCCAGGGAGGGTGTCATAGCGATAGTTGAGGAGGCTACGGGCGATCGCGGGTTGCGTGAAGGTGAAAAAGGGCAGGATAAAAATTTCGGTATCCCAAAAGATATGCCCCCGATAGCCAAACCCCGATAAGGTTTTGGCAGGAACGCTGTCAGGGTCGGTATTGAGACACCCCTGAGCGGTACAGCCACCAATGAAAAGTTGAAACAAGTTGTAGCGCACTGCTAACTGAGCGGTAAGATCGCCCTCAATCTCGATATCGCTGTACTCCCAAACTGCTCTCCACGCCTGTTGATGGGCGGCGAGGAGAATCGGATAAGCTGGTAGTTCGGCTAATTTGGCCTGAGCCGCCTGGACTGGCGATTTGGTCTCGCGAGAGGTGAACACCGTTACTAGCTTCTCTACGCTGACGCTTTGACCTGTTCTGGCGACAAAAGTGGTCGTCAGGGTGGGACAGTCGGGGGTATTTATGACTTGTGATATTGCCTCAGTACCGCTCGCGGTCATTTTCGCAGCCATGCCGAGTTCGATCTGGGTACTGCGGGTGCGAACGTGGAGCCAGACTCCTCGATCTGTCTTGCCTCGATCGAGATGCTCCCAATGGTCCAAGCCTTGATTTTCGGGATAACCATTGATACTGGACTGTACCTCGATGGTGCCATCAAAATCGTTGGCTAGCCTACCGGAGGTAATCGGCGTAATCTCACAGCGCAGTGCTAGTACCTGCTCGTCTGCCAGACTTGCAAACCGATCGAACTTTAAATCTACGGTATGACCGATCGGACTCCGCCAGCGGATCGATCGACTCAACACCCCCTGTCGCAAGTCCAGCCGCCGCTCGTAGGAAAGGATTTCACCGCGATCTAACCGAAACTGTTCGCCATTGACGATGACTATTAATAACAGCCAGTCAGGACAATTTGCTAGCTCCGTATACACCACGGGGATATCGTCATAAACCCCATTAATTAAGGTAATGGGCAACGCATTGGGGTAGCCTTCTTCAAAACTGCCGCGCGTGCCTAAATAACCATTGCCGATCGTAAATACGGTTTCTCTGGCGCGTAATTTTGCCGGGTCGAATTCAGGCTCAATTAGCGTCCAGTCGGTGTAAATCAGTTCGCGAGGGCGGGTGAGAGTGTTCATGATGTTTGAAATAATGGGACTGGAGACTAGTCGTATTTCACCTTTGATTCAGAAGATTTGCTACTTAGCTGAGAATTTGTTGGAGTTCGATAATGTTACCGTCTGGATCGCGAATACCAGCACTGAGCCACCCGCCTGCTAGCCCGTCATCTGAGAATTGCCAAGGACTGCTGAAGACCACCACGCCTTTGGCTTTCAACTGAGCGATCGCATCATCCAAATTAGGCACGGCAAAAGTCAAGATTATCTTGGCATCGTTGCGATCGTAAGTTGCTGATTCGATCGAGTCAACGTAGTCTTTCAACCTCGCTCGATTGAGAATCGTAATTTTAGTTGCGCCTGCATCAAACTCGGCATATTCCTCGGCATCATTGGCTAGAGAGACTTTCAAGCCTAAAATATCCTGGTAAAAACGCTTACAATCTAGATAGTTTTGAACGTGCAATCGAGTGTAAATATATTTAAGATTCATGTATGTCCAGCCTAGTGAGATTTAGTTGCAAGCAGACTGAGCTGTTCTAGTAGTTCCTTGGCGGCTGGTGCCGAAGATGCGGGGTTTTGCCCAGTAATTAGCAGACCATCTTTAACAACATAAGGATGCCAGTCGGCTCCTTTGGCATAATGCCCACCGTTTTGCACGAGCATGTCCTCGACCAGAAACGGGACGATCTCGGTCAATCCGGCTGCTTGCTCTTCGGTATTGGTAAAGCCTGTGACTGCCTTACCTTTGACGATCGAAGAGCCGTCAAGACCCTTGACATCACGGAGTACGCCTGGAGCATGACAAACTAGGGCGACTGGTTTACCTGCGGCTAGCATGAACTCGATGAGATCGATCGAAGATGCGTCTTCAGCCAAGTCCCAGAGCGGGCCATGACCGCCAGGATAAAATACTGCATCAAAATCACTACTAGCGGCAATCTCGCTGAGTTTGAGTGTGTGCGCGAGCGCGGCTTGGGCGGCGGGATCTGCCTTGAAGCGTTCTGTGTCTTCGGTCTGAGCATCTGGGGTGTCGCTCTTGGGATCGAGTGGCGGCTGACCACCCAGCGGTGACGCGAGAGTAACGATCGCACCTGCGTCTTTAAACGTATAGTAGGGGGCGGCGAATTCTTCAAGCCAGAAACCAGTTTTTTTGCCTGTATTGCCCAGCTTGTCGTGTGAGGTTAGCACCATTAATATTTTCATCTTAACTCCTTTAATTCATAATATTTAGTCCCTTAATTCCCCAACTTCTTGGAGAAGTTGGGGAGCTAGATCGAGGATCTATTCCGTCGTTTTACCATCGAAGTGTTCGTTATCGGCTTGCGCGTCAGCGCGGGTATGATGAATAACGCCATCCCGATGATTCGGCGGTGAATAGATTGTATAAAGACTCATCTGAATACTGCCAGTATTGATGATGTTGTGCTTTGTTCCGGCTGGAATGACGATCGCCAAACCAGCTTGTATCGGTGTCTGAACGCCATCCAACACCGCTTCACCCGTACCCGCTTCCACCCGAAAGAATTGGTCGAGTTTGTGGACTTCAGCCCCGATCTCTTCCCCAGGTTTTAATGCCATCACCACGAGTTGGCAGTGTTTGGCAGTATAAAGTACCTGGCGAAAATCATGATTCGCGATCGAGATCTTGCTGATATTTTGCAAATAACCTTTCATGAGGACTCCTTTTAATTACTTTGATTTTTTCAACTAACATGAATTCGACGATTACCGACCGTAGGCTACTCCAACGTGTATAATCGCATTACTTAAATGCTTTAGCTAAAGCCTCAAACTCCACCATCAGAGACTTGTCATGAGGGGTTACAGGCGGAATGTGGCGATCGATATGCAAAAACTCATAAACCGCCATCTGCGCCGCTCGGACTGAATATTCGACAGTAAAAACAACGTCTTCGGGAATCTCCACAAACTGACTGATGAAAGCGAGGTTGCGGGAATTATGAGGAATCGGTAATGGTCGATCTGTACGCGAGCGCGGCATAAACATACTGGTGATATACGGCATCCGGCAAGGGATACAGTTCGCCGATATCATCGTGTCTAAATCGAAGCGGAGATGACCGCAAAGTTCTTGGAGGATTTCGGCACCATTGCAGTCAGCCATTGGTTTGGGGACGAAATTCCCGACTCGATCGGGAAACAAGGCATATCCCCAAAACACTTGTACATCAGCAGGTTGATCGATAAAATGAGGTTGATGAGCGAGGACGATCGATAACAACCAATTAGAGTCTTTAAACGTCACCAATCCGCCAATTCCCGCCTCATTACCGCTAAACTCGAACATCTTGTCAAAAAATGCCGGATTTTTGAGCGTGACAGTAAACGACTCCCAGCAAGATTCAGCAATACTGCTATTAAATACAGATGGATGTCCAAAACCGGAGTTTTCCGCTGCTAACTTTTCCCATAGCTGCCAACTGGTGCAATCCTGTTTGGTTAGCTGCGGCGGCGCAGTCGTCATCGAACCCAGACTCGAAGCGTCAGTCATCGAGCCATTTTGGAGAAAGACCAGATCGCCATTTTCAACAACAATGGTTTTATTTTCACCCAATTGCTGATAATGAATACCTGTGACTACCAACTTATCTGTGGCGATGTGTCGCTCTAAATCCGTTACCTGGCAATCTACATAAAAATGGACATTTTGAGTTGCCAGCCAACTTTGCAAGGGACGCACAAAAGAATCGTACTGATTGTAGACGGTGCGCTTCACCCCAGCAAGGGTTTCAATCCGCGAGAATTCCATCATAAAACGATGTAAATACCGCTTGAACTCGATCGCACTATGCCACGGCTGAAAAGCGAATGTCGTCGCCCACATATACCAAAATTCAGTCTCAAAAAATTCTGGAGACAGCCAATCGGTAATGCAACTATTACTTAATTCAGCTTCACTAGCCTCAGTCAGTCGTAATAGTTCCTGACGATCGTGCATCGCAAATCCCATCGATTTTACAGGCACTTTTGCCCGCCGCCGATCGACTAATCGCGCCATCGCATGTGACTTGTACTTTTCGTTAAACTCGATCGTTTCATCGAATACCGATTTACCTGGTAGAGTCAACGAGGGAATCGACTTAAACAGATCCCAAGTGCATTCATAATTATCAGTTGTTAACATCCGTCCGCCCCGCAAGGAGTAACCGTCTGTTGGGTTCCCCGCTCCATCCAAACTTCCGCCCATAACAGGCTTCGCTTCGAGGATCGTAATATTTTCGCCCGAAAATTCGCCGTCGCGAATCATAAATGCGGCGGCTGCTAAAGAACCAATTCCACCACCTAACAAGTACGCTTTAGATAAATTACTCATATCAATTAATCCCCTAAAAAATGTGGTTTAATCTCGAATTTAAATTTGATGAGTGGGGCGAATGATGATTTCATTGACATCGACATCCAGTGGTTGCTCGATGGCATAAGCAATCGCCCGCGCAATCGCATCCGCATCGATCGCGGTCTTTGCATAATAGGCATTCGTGCTTGTGGCTGTGTCTCGATCGCTAATCGTGCTCGTCAACTCCGTCGCAATCGCTCCAGGTGAGATATTTGTCGAGCGAATCTCACCCTTCGACTCTTGCCGCATTCCCTCCGAAATCGCTTTGACTGCAAACTTAGTCGCAGAGTAAACCGCCCCCGATGGAGATACCGTATGTCCAGCCACGGAGGATAAATTGATAATGTGACCAGATTTTTGGTGGCGCATCGTCGGTAACACCGCCGCAATTCCATACAGAACGCCCTTGATGTTGACATCAATCATCCGCTCCCATTCGTCTACCTTGAGCGCATCCAGCGGCGAGAGCGGCATCAATCCAGCGTTATTGATTAGTACGTCGATGCGACCGTAGGTACTCAAAGTCTTTTGTGCTAGGGCTTCCACTTGGGCGCGATCGGATACGTCGGTGACGAGGTAATCTGCCGTCCAGCCCGATTTGGCGATCGCCGCCACCATTTCTTTGAGTCGATCTTCCCGGCGAGCTGCCAGCATCAGTTTGGCTCCATTAGCCGCCAGTCGCTCGGCGGTGGCTGCACCCAGTCCACTACTAGCTCCGGTGATGATAACCACTTTGTTTTGAATCTCAGACATTTAACTCCATGTGCGCGATCGCGTGTGGGTCGTGAAATCTACTCAACTCCGTTCTGTAAATTGAGAGCGCGTCGTTGTCCCGAAGGCAGCATCAGCATCCAAAAGCCATCAAACAAAAGGTCGATCCCAATTAAAATTCCGATCGACCAAGCTGCGCTCATGATTGAGCTAGACCAAATATAAACACCGAAAATAATGCCGATGATGCCACTCGATAACATCCACCACCAATTAGGGATAGTCCGCCGCATTTGCAACGAGAGCGACACTTGAATCAGCCCTTGGGCAAAAATAGTACTCCCGACAACTAAAGTGAAGACACTAAATACACCTGAGAGCGGATAGATCGTCACAAAAATGCCAGCGACGAGATATAAGCCGCCTAAAGTTAGCTTCCAAAATACTTGACCGATTCCCCACGATCGCAAAGCATAAAAGATTTGCATAATTCCAGCGAGGATGAATATTAAGCCAAAGAACAATGTCGCATCGAGAGCGGCAAATAAAGGGAAGATAACGGCAAAGGTGCCCAGTCCGATCGTTATAATCGCCAGCGGAATTAACCAGCTAGAACTAACAAGTGTAATTTTCTTAGGTTTAGGTGTAGTAACTTTCACGATTTATTTTTCAATGGCTAAGGAGCAACATAATTTTGACTCGCGAACTACGATCGATCGAATTAGTAATGCTCGTTGGCGTAGCTACCGTGATGGGGCATCGCATTTAATAATGAAACTGTATCCCAGTTCCCAAAGTAACGAATCCCATTAATAAAAAATGTCGGCGTACTATCTACGCCACTTTCTATCCCCGTTTTGATATCCTCCTCGATGTGTCGAAAGTGATGTTGATTGTTGAGATCGCGATCGAATAAATCGCTATCTAATCCCAACTTGCGGGCGTAATGGAATATATTTGTCTCGCTTAAAGCAGATGGAAACTCAAACAAAGAATAGTGCATCTGCCAAAACTGATTCTGAGCTGCTGCTGCCTCTGCCGCTGATGCCGCTCGCATGGCTTGAAAGTGCAGATCGATGAGTGGAAAATGCCGCACGACATAACATAATCGCTCCCCAAGTTCGTATTGAAGCTCCCGGACGATACCGACAGCTTGAGCGCAATAAGGACATTGATAATCGATGTATTCAACTAAGACGATCGGAGCTGCAAGCATTCCTTGGCTATGGTCGCGAGTGCCGACAGGCAGGACTAGATCTAAGGTAGTATTTGTGAAAATCATCAGTTCACCTATTCAATTACTAATTGTGTTATTGGGAGTTAATTTCTATGGTTCGACTGGTTGTAACTTAATTAATGTTTTTGTCCCAGTAGCATCACTAATCCAAACCGCCAGCATCCGTCCGCTTTCGCTTTGTCCGGTTAATACTTCAGTAGGTGCATCGACGGTATGAGCGTAGGTGACTTCATCTTTACCTGTTTCAATTACGAGATCGTTGCCTTTTCCAGGGCGATCGTAAACCATTGCCATTAATGGTGCATTCTGAATCAATTCTTCATCGCCTAGTTCGGGATTCATGATTTCAATTGAAATATGTCGCCCCCGATTTCCATCAGAAAACTGGTCGAAGAATTCACCCCAGCGTTCTTGAGGTACAGTCTTGGTTAGTTCGATTTGATTTAACATGTGTTTTTTGAATCGATATAGTTGTCAATTTCTAGCTAGTTCAGATCGTTGAAGGGATCTTGCGTAGTTAGAGAATTGAAGATATTTTGCGTAGTCAGATAGGCGATTGTCGCCTGCTGTGAAAGGTAGATTAGATGTAGATCGACTAGTAATTGTTTAGCATTTTCGATCTCAACGCCTTGGATTTGTTGACAAAAGATTGAATGAGCGAGTTGCTTATCGAAAGATAAAGTATTCATTGGTTTTCTCCTAAAACATTAGATGTCAAGAGATCGAGACATTTACTTAGAGTTGCTAGGATTGCTCATTTTATTTCGATCGGCATTACCTTGAACTTCATTTAATGCGCCTTTAGAGCGTTCCTCGATCGTTTTCAGCGATGTCGCTGGTTTATCAATTGCTTTTTCGGTATTCTGTTCGATCTTGTCTAGCTGGACTGTGCCATCGGTCGAATCACTCTTAGCAATTGGAGGATAGCCACGTTTAATATTCTCGATTCGGACTGCTTTTGCTGATGCCTCCTTAGCTGATTCTCCGTTACAGCCGCTGGCGAAAAACATTACAGCAACAAGTAAAACAGACATGAACATCTGCATGGGGCGCAGGTGGGATAAGAATGTCGAAATATATTTCATCTTAAAAATCCTCAAAATTAGTAAATAATGGTGGTGTTGACATTAATTGAAAGCGTTATTACGAACGCTCAAACCACTTCACGGTAAGTTGATTGTCCACAGAAAATACCCCTGGCGCAGCCCAAGCAGCACGTTCGGCTTCCTCTCGTTCAGCCAAGTTCCGCACGTTGCCAGAGAGTTCCACGTTGCTACCATTCGTCTCGACGCGGATCTTGTTAGCATCCACCACAGCACTGCGTTTGAACGCCGATTTAATCGCTCTTTCGACTGCCACTGGCTTCACCGTGGGTTCGATGTTCATCTGAGGTGGCGGGGTGAGGGAGAGTCGATTAGATACTCCTTTGACACCCAGCAGGTGCCGCACGACGTTTGCGGCAACGTTCTTTTGAAACCAGCTATCTACCTCGCCTTCTAAGGTAATTTCGCCAGCACGGACAGTGACTCGAACGGTTCCTGGTGGAATTAATGTCGCCCAATTGATTTGGTTGGTAGCGGCGGCAGCGATATCTCCATCAGTGCGGTGGTAGGATTCGGGTAGCTGGATCTCGATGTCATCCGCAATCGCTTTTACTCCGGCAATCCGTTTAACTGCCTGTACGGCTTCCAATTTCTCAACATAGCTACTGACGTAACCATTGAGCGTCACCGTACCATTTTTGACTAAGACACCGATGTCTGTAACTTTGACAATTGGCTCGTATTTGAGTTCGGCAAGTACATCATCTTTTAGCTCCATGTCAGTCTTTTCAATCGCTCTTATCGTGTTATTCATAGTTAGTTATTAGTGGTAATTTTTGAGCGAAATTTAAGTTCATTAGCAAAGTTTAGTACCGTCAAGGCGATCCCTAGTCCCCAGCCAGTCATCGCAATTAGGGGCGTGTTTGCTTGCCGAATCGAGATCGCTACCAGTGCCCAGACAATTACCAGCACATAGGCAGTGTCATGGCGTTGAAGACTAACAACAGCCGCAATTACGCCTACGATCGTCATCATCACCACCGTCCACACACTCGGCGCAATCCCCCAGCCGTCCCAGTTGAGGCTGTATAAGCCAATGGCGACGTTCACGATTGTCGCAACGCTAATCCAGCCGAGATAGATCGAAATCGGCAGGTGAATAAACCAGCGTTCTTGCCGCGAAACCCGCTCCCGTCCGATCTCCAGGCGTTGATACATCACCATCAGCGGTATTAAGATCCCCAACATCGCTAGATTGGATAATGGGAATAGACGGGCAAGAAAAAGGTAGATCCAGGCACATTGAGCGATACAGGCGATCGCGAGTAGGTAGCCACTGTGTTGTAATCGAGGATTTTCTCGCTGACTGGGCTGGAGTTGATAAATACCAAAGGCAATCAAACCGATATAGATCAATCCCCAAATCGCAAAGGCATAGTTAGCTGGAATAATCTGGACAGATGCAAATAAAGTATTGGAAAGATTGCCAATGCTCACTCCATTGAGTGGAAAGACGTTGGATAAAGTATTAATTGCAATACTCACCAGCACGGCGGCAAGAGTCGCTATTTGCCTTTGGCGATCTGGATCGGAACGTTGGTTAGAGCTGTTCATGGCTTACCGTCATACCGCTTGGGATCTTTCTTTTGCTTCTTAGTTGCATCCAGTGGTGCTTTAGGCTTTTTGGCTTCTTTGTTGCCTTTTTTCTCTCTTGACATCACAGTTCTCCCATAAAATCTCGTTCCGTACCGATCCTATTCCCCAAAAAAAGGCCACTTCACTTCGAGATGATTTGCCACGGTGAGTACTCCTGGTGCTGCCCAAGCGACTCGTTCGGCTTCCTCCCGCTCTTGATAGTTACGAACGTCACCACGCAGGATGACCTTATTTCCCGAAGTTTCTACTCGGATGTGTTTGGCATCTACCACGGCACTGCGTTTAAACGCCGCTTGGATGTTTGTTTCGAGTTCTGCTGCATTGAGTGTGGGGGCAATCTCGATAAAATTAGATACTCCTTTGACACCGACTAGATGCTGCACGACTTGTCCGGCAGCATTCTTCTGATACCACCACTCCACATTGCCTTCTAAGGTAATCCAGCCGTCGCGGACTGTTGCTTGCACGATACCTGTGGGAATTGATGTGCCAATATCGATTTGATGTGCGGCGGCGGTGGCAATATCTCCATCCGTGCGTTGGAGCGAACCTGCTAGTTTGACTTCGATGTCGTCAGCGATCGCGATTACTCCTGCCACCCGTTTTACCGCGCGGACGGCTTCCCATTTTTCGCCATAACTGGTGGCGTAGCCGTTGAGTGTCACTGTGCCATCTTTGACTAAGACACCAATGTCTGTAACCTCTACGCTCGGCTCATATTTGAGTTCGGCAAGCACATCAATTTTCAGTGTTGCGTCAGTCTTTTTGGTAATAGTTTGCATGTTACTTATTTCCTAGTAGTGAAAATTGAGATTAGTGAGTGACTTGTAACACCAACTTGCCGTAGGGATGACCGTGCTGGCTGAATTCTTGGGCTGCTGCGGCGGCTTCGAGTTCAAAAGTTTTTTCGACAGTTACTTCAATTTGGTGGGCATCAATTAACAAAGAATGTTTGCCAAGCGGTCATTGCCGCCAACGGTACAGCAGCAGCGTGGATGTAATCGAGGGTATAGGCATGAATGCGGATTGCTTTCATCGTTGTCACGATCGTCTACTCCTCATAAATAAAATCGGTGTCCAGAATACCTGTGCCGATCGCTAAAATAGTCATCAAACATTGTTATGGCTATATCAACGCTGGGCTGCCAGCAATCCGCCAGGTGTCCAGACGAACTCGTCCCCATCCCCAAAATATCCATCAAATTTGGTCACGAGCAAATCGCCCAGCACCTTAGTCTGGCAAGCCAGCCGCCGTTTGTTGTCATTCACATGCGGATGAAGCAGCGTCGGTCGTGTTTCTGCTGCTGTCGGTACTGAAACCGATCCTTCCACTTGTACCAAGCAAGTACCACAGATGCCATGTCCGTGACAGTTGAAGATTTTTGCGCCAGCATTGTAGAGATCGATATCTTGCGCGAGCAGAGCCTCGCGGAGGTTAGTGCCTTCGTCAACCTCAAAAGTCTTGCCTTCAGCAATGATTCTTGCCATGTTCGTGCTCCTGTTGGGGTAATGGGTTAGATGGAAATTTAGCTGCGAACTAGTGGCGTATCGACTAGATGTTCGGCGATAAACCAGACTTGTGATTCATTTGTCCGCAACACGTCACTCGTCAATAAATCGCTCGTGCCTTCGTCGTGATTGGCAGCACTGGCAATAATTCCTTCCCGAACTTCCCGCAAAATTGACTCATGTGCCTCTAACAAGCGCGATAACATCACGGGCACCTCTTCCACACCATTGGGCGGACGATCGATCTTAGTTACTTCAGCGACATGGCGCGGATCGGCGATCGCCACACCGCCTAATGTCTGCACTCGTTCGCCGATCGTATCGATTAACTCCAGTTGTTCGCCTGCATGTTTGTCGAATAACAGATGCAATTGATAAAAAGTATTGCCCCGCATCAACCAATGATGTTTTTTATAGAGGCTATAGAGAATCATGCTGTCTGCGAGAATCTGGTTGAGTTGTTCGCAGCTTTCCTCACGGGCAATACTGCCCAGTGCGAGTGGCAAATTTCGGAGGGTGCCAAACTGTTGAATTTCCCGCCCATGCTGATGCAAAATAGGCTGACTGTTCTCTTTGCGATTATTTGAACTTGAAGTTTGAATCTGCATTTGGATTTTTCCTTGCGTTTCAATTTCTGTTCGACGATGCCTCAAATGTGTAAGGGCAATTATGGATTGCCCCTACTTCAGTTCCTATGCTGCTACCGACATGCTGATGCCATGACTGATTTTGTCGAGCATCTGCTTGGCTTGAGTGACATCCTCAGTGGTACCTGTCACCAAGATGATGAATTCACCTGCTTGGATTTTGGTTTCATACTTGAGCACCTCATCTTTGGGGATACCCAAACCGCCCAAAGCACCTGCTAAACCACCGATCGCCGCCGCACCAGTAGCCCCTACCAAAGTCCCTTCCAACCACCCTGCCAATACACCAGTAATCGGCCCAGCAATGATCAGCGGAGCCATACCAGGAATAAATATCACGCCAGCACCAACTAAAATCCCAAACAAACCACCAAAGAAGGTACCCCAATAAACACCTCCTGTGGCTCCGGCTGTGGCTGTATCTTGCCAGCTTAGAAATCCGCGTACATGCTCGTTTGTCTGGTAATCTTTGCCGACGATCGATAGTTTCTGCATATCGAAGCCTTGTCGTTGCAGCTCCCGTACTACTGTTTCGGCTTCAGTATGGGAGGGGAAATGAGCGACGATTGTATGTGTAAATGCCATATTTTTATGTCCTCAGATCGTAAAGTGATTATTTGAATTAAATTAGTTACCCAATCTTCGATCTAGTGTTTTTTGGAATTTCCATTAGCGGCTTCAGCATCCATCCGATCGCAAATTGCTTCTAAACTTGCTGCTTCTGCTTCTTCCATCATTGCTAGTGCCAAGTAGACAGATGTAGCCGCATAGTCCTCAGCTTTTTCCGCCCGATGTTCGAGTTTCTTAACCTCACGATTCGCTTTCCACTCATCGACACTCGATTGCATCTCAGATTCTTTTTCCTCAAATTGGGTTTTGAGCTTGGCTCGGTAATCATCGAATTCTTGTTTCTTCGCTGCTAGGCTGGCTTTAGCTTCATCGAGTTTCGATTGAATCTCAGTTTGATTTTTTTTGGTCGCAGATTTGATATTATGTTTGAGCGATTTCGCCCGATCTTCAACTGCCGTTAGATTGTCATGCAGTTGACTTGTGAAGTTGTCGATTGCAGTACTCATGGTGTTTTAGCCAATAAACTAAATTTACAAAACCTGTCGTTAGTATCGTCACCGAAGAAAAAAACATCCTATTAAGCTATCGTTTTATACCGAAGCTTTTACAGTCAGCTACTCTGGTATCAAATGGCAACCAAAATAACTATTTAATAAATCCATAATCTGAACTTATTGACTTTCATCCTAAGCTAGAGTTGTGAGGATTTCGTGAGGAAAGTATTTTTTATTAATCATTATTAGAAGCATTTATCTTAACATTTAATTCATTACTTTGTTAATTTTAGTTGCTATACTTAGCCGAAATCATCTATTTTGCCTATCTGCACATTGACAGATTTTAATCTTATTCTTCCAACATAGTCTTAGTCAAAAGGGGTAGGCGAAAATTAAAAACAATCTCAAAAAAGCTCGCATATTATGCGAGCTTTTTTGAGATATAACTTGAATAGATCGTCATCTATGCAAACGAAATCCGCTCTCGTTTGCTTTCGACTGAGGAAATAGACTCCTGGCTCATACCAATTAATTCGGCGACTCGTACAGCAGAGGTAATCGCTCCCCCATGCAAACCATCACCAAGATAGGCTCCCGCATGATAGGTATGATTCTCGCCATTAGTCGCAACCACTTCATCGCGATATTGAAAAGATTCAGTGGTATACATCGGAGTGTGATGTGCTTGGGTATGAATAATTTGCTCTGGTGCAATTAATTCTTCTAGTTGGAATGAGAGGAAATAATGCTGTGGTGATGAGATGCCACAAAGTTGATTGAGATAGCCGTTATAGCCCCAGCGGGTATCTGTTTGAAAGAAATCAAATTCTGAGGGTTTATGGATAGCAAAGAGATCGTACATAGTAGCATCCTTGTGAGCTACGCTAGTTATATGGTTAGCTTTCCAATCAGAAAATCGTTTAGTTTCGGCAGCCGTTGGATCGGCGAGTAGTGCCATTATTTGGTCTGGTGGCGTAGCAAATACGACTCGATCGAACTCGTGAATTTCACCTGTAGACATCATGATTTTAACACCATCAGGACTTCGCAAAATCCGATCGATCTCCACACCCAGTACAACCTCACCTTTAAATCGCTCTAAGATTTTTTCGATATAAGTATATACACCACCTTTAACCCGTACCCAGTTAGTCGAAATATAAGCACGCAAAGTCGGAATCGCTAATTCTGCTGGAAAATCATTAATTAGTTCAAACGGAATTGAGTAACTATACATAACTAGCAATTTCAACCAAGTATCGCGAGTACCTGAACTTTTTAGATATGCTGATAAAGGGAGATCTGCTAAATTTTCTAGATTAGCACGTTGGACTCTCAACCATAAGCTAGCAGAACGCGCATCAAGGGTATCAAAACGTAAATGTTCGATGAGGCGGTGAATACCTGAAAAGTTATTATTAGTTGTGACTGAAGATAAAAAGCGATCGCCATTATTAAAAAACATCCCCGAACCTACATTCACAGGTTCTAATTCGACATCCAATTCTGTCATCAACTCGATAAAATCTGTAAATGCCGTCGGAAATTCTAGCACGCCACATTCAAGAATTTCGGTGCAATCGGATTGATTCGGCTGGACGTTTTTATTCAGTGTCCGAATATGTCCGCCCAACATCGGTTGTCGTTCAAATACGGTGACATGATGCCCTTGTTTGTCGAGTAGATAGGCTGACACCATCCCACTCGCACCACCACCAATTACTGCAATTTTCATGTGTTAACCTCTAAATTATTAATGTTATGTAATGCGAAAAATCCCCTCCGTTCGCGTAGCGTCTCCGCTAGGAGAGGAGGAGCTGGGTGAAAATCCCCTCCTCGGAGGGGTGTCTTGGAAAGGTGCTCTACTTGCGGCGCACACAAACGGGAGGGAACCTCCCGTTTGTGTGCGTCAAGACAGGGGAAACCCCAAGACCGCACTTTCCGCTGCCCGTAGGGCGGGGTGGGTTGGATCTCCACAACAAATCAAACAAACCCGATTATGCCGCCTCAGCCATCCCCTAAAACCACATCCCCAGACAATCGTTGATACAACAACGCCCCCGTCCAAACCGTCGGCGCAAAACCTGGATAACCAGATGAAGCATTGCAGAAATAAAAACGATCGAGTGAAGTTTCATGATTCAATCGCCCCAAACCCATATTGCGTGGAGTCAAAATAGACCTATAAGAATTCCCTTCAGGACACCAGCAATAGCGTTCGTTAGTAGTCGGACTACCTGTAATCTCAAAGACCAGATGTTTCCGAAAATTCGGCACATAATGTTTCTCCACCACATCGAGAATCGCATCTAAAATCTCTTGTTTTTTCTGCCTGTAAGCTTTAGGATCGCTATCCCGTAATTGCTTAAAGTAGGCATAATTAGCAACAGTCAGAAATTCGACAATCTGACAATCTGCCGGACAATCCCGACTCGCCTCTGTCAGCAAAGTAGGCGTGGTGATAGCAAAACTCGGATTAGAATAGTCATGGCGATCGTACATTTGGGCGAAAGCTTCATTCAGACTTTCGTGTCCGGTATGGGAGACATTCCACTTGCCAAATCCATAGTCGCGCAGATCGAGATCTTTGACGACGCAATAAACCATGTAGTTAGATGCCGAATATTCATAGTCGAGTTTGCGGCGGACAGCTTCGGAAAACTTATCTAACCCGATCTGTTTGGCAGCTCGTTGCGGATCGATATTACAGATAACTGTATTACCCGTAAATTCTGCGGTTTGATGGGTGGTGAGATTCATTGCTTCAACTCCCGTCACTGTTTTATCTATAAATTTAAAATTTGTGACTTCATGGTTGAGTAGTACCTCTCCACCATGAGACTCGATAACTTTAACCAACGAATTAATTACAGATTCAAAATGCTGAGTTGGATAAAATGCGCCTGCTTGATAACCTCGAAATAATGCCACCCAGGCAAAGAACGAAAGTTGATTTGGTGGTAGTAAAAAATCTAGCCATTGTAGGGCTAAAAGCGTCTGAGCGGCTTGAGGAAGCTGGAATTTGTCAAATACATCCTGAAGGGTGCTATTGAGGTTCCAGACAGTACTCCAGACCTCACTGGGATGTTTGATTAGTTCGATTGCTGTCGCAGACGGCAAGCCGTTCGGTTTCAGTGGTGGCGCAACTATTTTCAAGCCTGCACCAGTTTTCTCGACTTCATTGCTGATAAACCACTGCCAATAATCAGGTAATCTGGTTGCATAGAACAGTTCCTCGCATCATAAATATTAGTTATTTTTGATAGTTCGGTTAGAAAAAGACTTTTTGGATTGAGAGCAGTACTCTTTGCAATTTTCCAAGTCGTTTTGCTTTAATCTTTAATCGATAATCTAGACAGTCAGCCGATTCTTCAGTGAGCACGGTTGCTGGATGGAGCGCACATTGCAGAAAGTGGTTATCGTTAAAATATTTACAGCGATCGCAAATAGCTTGAGACTGCTTGGGCGGGAATGAGTCCTGCTGTCTCTTTGACCTATAAGCATAAATAAGAACGGCGATCGCGATCGAAGTACTAATGCCGATCGCCGCTACTAAAGCTAGATCCAGTCCAGAAATTCGATCGCTTTCTCGATGGCTGTAATGAGCTGAATTAGCTGATTGGATTACGATCGATTTTTCTCTCATTTATGTTAATTAAATGATTTGATGAATCCTCATGCCATCATTGGTATAGCTACTTAAAAATCTACAAAAATTTACATTGGCCGATTAAAGTTTGGCGCGTAGTACTGCTAAAAATTATTTGTAAATACATTAGTATTTGTTCATACTAAGCCCAATTTACTAATTTAGTCTCTATCAATAGTGGTAGATTATAAATAAGATAAAAATCACTTAAAAATTATTATTCGATTTAATTTTTTCAGGATAGTTTTTGAGCTATAAGATTCAATCTAATTCTCTAGATAGGAAGCCAGATCCGCGATCTAAACTTCACTGACTGCTGACACCATCAGTCGTGCGACCACTCATTCGATCCGATTCTATCTGATAAATCGAAATAACTTCCGCACGTCCCCAGGAGTCAGTCCAAGTTCGATTAATTGCTGGGGAAAGGTTAGCATCACGCTGTTTGACAAGTTTCATCACTCGGTCTATTTCTGGTTTTGCCGTCAGATGTTTGGCTCGACCCATCACGATTATCGTTCCGATAGGCTACGCCAACGCACTCCGCCAATGTTCAGGACTATGTAACTCTTCAACCTGCAAACAAACATCAGGATCTGCGTCTATGTCATGAGTCTTCATGCCAACGGTTGTAAATAGGTAAATATTGGCATTTTCGAGATAATAGTGCATCGGCATTACACAAGGTTTACCCTCGTGGATAAAACCCAAATGACCATACCCCACTTTATGTAGCAATTCATGGATCTCGTCCTGTCCCATTTCATCGATATCTAACACGATTTTTCTCCTAAAAATTTAGTTAATCTGTAATATTTAACAGAGCTAATTCATACTTGATTTCTGTTGAATCACCAATACCGAGCAAGGTGCATGATGCAAAACATAGTTGCTAGTACTACCCAAAAAAATCTCACTCAACATCGATTTTTGGTTACGTCCCATCACAATTACATCTGCCGCATAGTTTTTTGCTGTTTCACAGATCGTGCGTCCGGCATCCCCAAGATTTTGAAAGATTTCGACTTTAATATTTATTGCTATAGCCTCTCTTGCATAAGATTCTAACCGCTCCATCCCCTGTTGTTCGCGGTCTTGTAGTTCTTTCTGATATTGTTGAATTGCTAGATCGTTCATTATTGGATAAGTACCACCCATCATTGGAGTACCTACTAACTCAAAACCATTTTGAAAGAGATTGAGGACATGTAAGACCGAGATCTGGGCACCATATTTCTGGGCGAGTGTGAGTCCAGATTTGAAAACTTCTGCCGACTCTGGTGAGTCACCAGTTGCAATTAAGATTTTTTGTAGCACTCAGATTCATTTGCCTCAATAATTGTTAGCTAGAATTGACAGCTTGCCGCATCGATTATAGAAAGACAATTTTAGATGTCGGTGCATGTCCCAGAAATAGATAGGCAGCAGGTCGCAACACACTTTCAGAATAGATAATCTTTTGAATAATTAGACTGGGAGCGCGTTTAGCAGTGGCATTGTAAGTTGCGAGTTCCCCCTCCATACTAAAATCGCTATGAGTGCGATAGTGGTCGTGGTTATGCACTGCATAGAGGATGAAGTTATAAATTGGATTGATACCCAGGCTGGTATCGTAATTTTCAGCAGACACCCACAGATGACTTTGCTTGATATCGGCAAACATTTCTGCGGCATTCTGGTAACGTTCATACCATGAGAATTCAAGGTTGAGTGGGGTAGTTTGAAATTCACCCCACAACCAATCACATAGTTCGACGAGCGTTGCATCATCAATTTGGGCAGGTTCGCTATCTAAATAGAGTTTAGCCAGGGTTTCGACTCTGGACGTTTTGATGTTAGGTCGAGTACTCACATCAGTATATAGATCTGCTGCTTCTAAAATCATGATAATTATTGTGAAGGATATTAAATTTGTAAGACTTGTTGGTGATGCTATTAAATTGCTATTTGACGATCGCTTCGATCGTAGCGGTCTTTATTAAAATCTCAAGGTATATACTTAATATTTTAACAACAGCAAGTAGTAAATACAGATATTAGATTAATAACATGAGGATCTTGTGAGGGAATATACTTAATATTTTCTAATTTATAATTTTTAAATTTCACCAAAAATATCAACTATATAATCAATAAGTACATCTATAAATAGATAGATTTGTGAAGATAATTTACTCTTTTCATATCTATCGATATGAAGATATTTCAATTGTCGATTGTGTAAGCGCAAGATGTCTAATATTTAATTATTGCGAACTGACTCAGATTATTTTTATCAGGTTTAATTTACATTCAACACCCAAAGAAATCGATTACCCAGATTTTCTCATCGATTTAAAGATTTATCGCGATCGGATTAGATCGGCATTAGCCAACCATCTTTACTATTTAAAAGTTACCGCAGATGGTGAAGAATTCTATAAAATTGGCGTGACTGGGCGCACGGTACCGGAACGGATTATAGAAATAAATTCAGATCTCAACAGTCACTTTAGAACAGTAGAGATCGAAATATTAGATACTTGGTTACATCGTGGTAATCTGGAGAGATACTTTATTTATAAATACGAACGATATCTTTATCGAATCGGTACGCATAGTGAATATTTTAAGTTCGATGAAAAGCTGAGTAAATCGGTTTTACGCGAACTCAGACGGATTGAAGTAAAGGATCTGTCCAGCGTCGAATGCGATCTGTTAAATAGATTACCATCCCAGGTCGAATGCGAAATTGAGGCAGTAGAACGATCGCAGCAGCGTCGTCAGGCAATTAAAGTTGGTATGGAACGAGCCAAACAATGGGGCGGTCATGTTGGTAGACCAAGCGGTAGTAGGACGACAGATGATGACTTTCTAGCAAAACCCTCGTCTGTAACGATTCTAGATGCCTTAGCACGAGGTTTATCGATTCGAGCAACTGCTGTTGCTGTTGGGGTATCGCCTGCTACCGTACAAAAGGTGAAGGCGGCATCTAGTGAAAAGGATACTCAGTAAGCTTTTTGAGACAACCTTTTTTTAGTACAGTAGCAAACAGCCGAATGGTCCCAAACTTGCCCCAAATCGAGCGAGATTGGTGTACTAAAAAAAGGAATCGACAAGAATTGCTTCCAGAGTGATTTGTAGAAATACAAGCCCCATTCTCTAATCCACACCTCGCTCCAAAATTGCATCAGCCAGCGTCTTCGCCGCCTTACCCTGCAACTGCTGCCGCCCATCATCATAGCGAATCAATGTAGCCAAATTCTTGTGCCGAGAATGCGCCTGAGCCGAGCGCACGTCCCCACCATTAAGATCTAGTAATGCAGTAATGCTAGAGTGTCGAATCTTATGCGGACTCACCACCCGTTGGCGTAGCCCCTCGGAACGAGGCTCGATTCCCGCAGCCTCAGCCAATCCCCCGACGATCAGATAGAGACGATCGACACTTATCCGTGTATCTCGACTAGAGACAAATAAAGCTGGACTTCTACTTTCGCCCATACTCACCAACCAATCCGAGATCGCCTCAACTGTGGCAGGAGCCAGATCGATCGGTTCTTTATCGATTCTCCCCTTGCCCTTGAGCATCAATCTTGCCTCTAGGGCGTGAAAATCTACTCGATCGAGTCCACACACCTCAGCACGCCTCAAGGCATTATCCCAGAGCAACCTTAGCATCGCATAATCGCGCTTACCCATGACTGTCGTTCGATCGATCGCATCAATTTGAGAATACCCAGAATTCTGTCGATCGGATCGAGTGGATATTCAGTAACATCAATCGTTAAAATTTGCCCTGTCAATTTGAGAAATTGCCACATCGTTCCGGTGGTAACGCTGCCATAGATCGTCGGTACTTCTTGTCCATTAGCTTGATTAAATTTCACAGCGGCAATCATTTCAGCCGCACATTGCCCCCAGCCAGCATTCAACTCCCCTTTGTTAGCTTCGATGATGATAATCGCTGGAGCTTCAATACTCACTTCAGAAGTCGAGCGAGTCAGAAGAAAATCACAGACTCCGTTTAGTCCTGACTCTAGATCGATGCTGAAATCTGTGCCTGAGAAAAAACTGACCTGACGATCGAGTAATTCTCGAAATTCAAACAACAATGGTGCAATAATTAACTCCGAAGCTTGCGCGTCGTCTAACGACGATCGCACCTTCTCAGTCCCCAGTGTCACAGCCAGCGGAGCTGATTTTGCTAATAGAGTAGTTAACCACTCACCAGGAGTAAGTGTGGGTACATTATTAAAGAACGGCTCAGTGACCACCTCGATTTGAAATTGTCGCTTAACTTGAGCGATCGTGAAGCTACTGTAAGGCATAAATCAGTATCTTACCTATCCTGGTATTGTTGGGAAAGTTAAATCTTCAAGTAAAGTTGTATTCTGTAATTGAATTTCTAGATTAACTTCATTAATAACTAGCCACTGGGGTTCGGGCCAACTCATTCGTCTTCATCCGTTAGTATTGCGTCGAGATCGAGATCGACTTGGGCAACCAATGGCTGAATCCGGTTTAGCAGATCGGTATTAACTGCTTGTAAATGCTTGGTAGTTTGAAGATCTCGTGCTAGAAAATTCAGAAACTGACCTAAGAGTGGATCGCTATTTGACTCTCCAACGGAGAGCGATACCTGCCGAGCAGACAAGGCTGTTTGCAACCCTTGTCCAGTGATACCAATTTGTGCAGCCATATCACCAACACTTCGCACGCGATCGAGAACGCGCAATGATGCAAATAATGCGTCATTGTCGCGATCTTCAGCAAAATCTTGGAAAATTTCCGTCAGGTAATCGTCGATCTCTTCAGGACGATCTCGGAAATATGCCTCGGTAACTTCATTAAGGGTTCTCAGTTTTCGCATTAATGTGATACTCTTTAAAAATTCTATTTACTGGCGAAGAGTAGATCTCGATCCCCGATCTACACTAAAGATTCTAGTGGCTCGATCTCAATTTCGACGCTGTGTTTAAAACTAATACCCAAAGCACCGACAATCTTCATCAATCGATCGAAACTAATAGCATGATAATGATTGGCTTCATAACGTTGAATTTGCTGTTCTTGAGTATCAATCTTTTCTGCCAGCTCTTTTTGAGTCATTCCCAATGCAATTCGAGCTTTAATTAGGGCTGTTGGCAGCTCGTTGAAGGATTCGATTTGGAATACTGCAATCCGACCGCTCTTGAGTTCCTCATATTCAGCAATCTCTTGTTTTAAGGTACCAATTACTCGATTGTAACTATTCTTTTGAGATAGTATTTGCCGAGGGTGTAAACTGGGATCTTCAAGATCTATATTAGCAGATGCCTGTTCTAATTCTCTTAATTTAGTCTGGGTAACTTTATACTGACGTTCGTTTTGAATCATATTTTTCACTCCAACTTAACTAATTAATTCTCTAGGATCTAAAGCGACAACTCCTCTGGGATTACCTTCTTTATCGGTTTGTAAGAAGCGGTCGTAACCAATTGTCGGAAATAGTTCGCCACAGAACACATCCTGTTGAGAATCGGTGTGTTCAACAAATAATGCGTCGAGCAGCTCGAAATCGAGTCCAAAATTATCGTAATAAGCATCGAAATCACGAGGTTCTGCTTTAGCCGAGATAAAGCTACCACCAATAACGACGCGGGTACAACCAGCGATTGCTAATTTACGAAGGGCTGCGGCCAATCCAGTCACAATCCGTTGTCGCTGTGGATTAGTTGCAAACCGTTCCATCAACTCTGGCCACCGAATTTCATAGACTCCAGGCGGCAGATAACCCAGTTCGTTAAATGGTGGCATTCATCAACCCAGCAAAAAAAGCGTGTCATACAACGATAATAACATGCTTTTGAGATTCGATCGATCGTGCTTGAGTGCCAATTCCCGTGTAAAGATCGAAATAGATCGAGATCCGAAACTAAATCGATCCTTAATTTCTGAAGCCTATATACCAAAGCAATTTCACAAAACACAGGTGTGATAAAGTTATCCGATCGATTGCCTGAGTTCCAGATACTGCAACTGTTTGACCGGATGAGATCGAAATGATTCTGGATCTCGATCTATATCGATCTAACTTTATCTCTGTAAACGTTCAGATAGACTTGGAGTTGTGTGCCTCAACCGTCTGATAAAAAGCCGCTTCAGCCGCCTTTGCTGGATACCGACGAAAACTAATAGCCGTAGAGCGATATTGAGGTCGTTAAAAGGGCTAGGTGAGACATCTACATAAGATTTAATTTCCCAAAGGCAACGCTACGCGAACGGTAATCCCCTCAAACCCGCATGGATCGACTCAGTACTGAATATCAAGAACTCCTTATCAGTCTCAAACAGCGGATTCTCACCAGCCAAATTCGGGCGGCTCTGGCGGTTAATCGGGAGTTGATTCTGCTCTACTGGCAAATTGGGCGAGAAATTCTGTTGAGACAGTCTCAACAAGGTTGGGGGGCGAAAGTCATCGAATTCGCTTCGCGAACGCTCCGCGATCGATTGTCCCAGGACTTACAGGCGGAGTTTCCCGAACTCAAAGGATTATCTGGTCGCAATCTCAAATATATGCGGGCGTTTGCAGAGGCTTATCCAGAAGATGAATTTGTGCAACAGCTTGTTGCACAAATTCCTTGGGGTCATAATGTTGTGCTACTCGATCGGGTGAAAGATAGTGAGGCTAGACTTTGGTACGCCCAACAGGTGACGACTAATGGCTGGTCGCGGAATATACTGGCAATGCAGATTGAGAGCCAGCTATATCAACGCCAGGGTCAAGCTGTAATCAATTTTGAAGCAACTTTACCTCCAGATCGCACAGATCTTGTTTACCTGTCAGCAGTAGACGATTTGCTGCGCCATCCTGATGATGAACCGACGATTGGGATGTTGCTGTGTCGGTCTAAAAATGGGGTGGTGGCTGAATATGCGCTGCGGGATATTAATCAGCCAATGGGGGTGGCCCAGTGGACTCAGGCTTTGACTAAATCGTTACCAGATCCCCTGGTGTCGAAACTACCTTCGATCGCGGAGTTGGAGGCGGAATTAGGTGCGATTGAGTTGGGGGCAGGTGGCGATGGTTAAGTCCAAGCAAATTCCTGAGAAGTGTCACCGTTGCGCTTTGCTAGGTGCTGCGGAGGCACGATCGAATCACCCTCATTGTTGGGACGATCGATTGTGTCATTCGCGGCGTTCTTATGCGCGTAACCGCGACAAAATCAATCAGAAACGGGCACGAGTAAGAATCGAGCAGGTACATCAGGTGGATGTGCCCCAGGTAAATTATGGAGTCTTGCAGGTGTGGCGGGAGTTACGGGAAGATTCGCCGATTCATGCGAAGCTTGCGCGCCGCCTCGGCGGTCGGGATTGAGGTCTGGGATGGGCATAATAAGTTAGCAGTGGTGCAGCCAGTCCATTGTGCTGGATGGTTGCCATCTCAAGTGCATGAGTATCTTCGGCAAGTTTTAGAAGTGTTAGGGACGGAGTATGGATTTAAAAAGTTGGCATCTCAAGAACTAATCCATCCCAGTCAATGCCCGATTCGTCCATGTTATCTATGCCAGAAATAATTCAGTTAACTATCTGGGACAGATTGGATCTAGCTACAACTAACTCAGTTGGAGCAGACTTCTTGGGGCTGTTGACAGAAGTTGATGAATCGATCGATCGGTTACTTCCAGAAGATAAACTAGAAGCAGCCGGAGAAGCAATCCGTAGGCTGGGTGAGATTTATGCCGATCGATCGGCGATGCAGCTCTCGGAGATCGAATATCTGTTTCGTCCAGAACAAGAACCTGTAATGTCTCTGGATGCTTTCGACCGCCGAGGCGGCGCGCAAGCTTCGCTATGTGCGACAATCAATGCTGGTGGATCTGGAGCAGTTTATTGAGGCTCCAGCGTTGCCGGAATACGAGCGAGAATATCATCTGACGGTAGTGCGCGAGCAGTCAAAAGCTGAGATCTTGGCGGCAATCAGTGAGTCTGAAGAGATCGATCCAGAAGTAGCCTATCAACAAGCAATGGCATTAGCACACGATGAAAATGTATCTGAGTGGGGAGCAGCAATCTCTGTGGGATTGGATGAGTGGGATAATGAGTCAGTGCCATTATTGGAGTTACAGAGATCGATTGAGATGCCCCTGGTGCAAGTTTGGCTTGGTTTGCTACTGAATGGGTTTAAGATCGAACAGCGTGGTGAATTCTACGAGACAGAGCAGGTTTGGGTTTTGCGAGAAATACTCTAAAATACGATCGATCTTACGGGAGGCTGTGAGTTTGACAGAGACAGCGTAGATTCTACGGTACCCACACTCAGTGCCAGGAAGGGATACACCCTACGGATTTAACGATCGTCGAAACAGTAAAATAGAATACTTGTTGGAGATCGATTTTCGTTCCGTAAGCGCAAAGCGCAACCGTTGCCAAAATGTAGCGTTTGCCCCCGCAGAAAGGCTGCGCCAACGAGTCTCAATTACCATCATCAGCCCCTGAATCATTTTTGAAAAGAGAATGCCCTACTACAGCCAGATCGATCGCATCCCCACTTTATTAGAGGCACTCAACATCCACACGGTTGACGTGCTCAAGAAACTGGCGGGTTTGTTACCTGGAGGTAAATCCCCAACTCGCAAAGCCGAACTAGTTGAATATATCCATCAATCGCTGGAAGGCTCGACGCTGATGAGATTGTGGGGACAGTGCGATCGACTTCAGCAAGCGGCAATTGCTGAGACTGTCCATTCTAGCACCAGCGATCGATACGAAAAAATTAGGTTTGTGAGTAAGTATAATGAAGCTCCTAGCTGGGGTGCGGGGAAGTATGGTTATAGCTATGATTTTAAGCCGACGGCGTTGGATTTGTTCTTCTATAATTCCATCATGCCGCAAGACTTGAAACAGCGGTTGCGGGGGTTTGTACCGCAGCCAGCATCTACTCAGATTGCCAGTCAGGAGACGATTTCAGCTACGCTGTCAGTGACGAGAATGGAGTTCGATCGCCAAACTCGTACGCGGACACCTTATGAGGTGGAGTTCCCGATGCAAATGCGGGAAACCGAGCAAGTGGCAAGGCGGGAGTTGCTGACGGTATTGAGATTGGTGGATTTGGGGAAAGTGGCGGTTAGCGATAAAACTTTTAATCCTGCCACTGCGACACTAAAAGCGATCGAACAAGTCTTAGAAGAAGGTGACTATTATAGTGAATGGAAATTCGATAAATCTCCAGAAGGTTGGCGTTATAATTACTCGATCGGTCAGATTAAACCCTTTGCTTGGGTAATGTTATTACAAGCAGGAAAACTGGTAGAGTTGAGTGGTAAAAATCTCAGACTAACAAAAGCTGGGCAAAAAGCTTTAATCGAACCAGCCGAGAAAACACTGCAAATTATCTGGAAAAATTGGCAAAAAACTACGTTATTCGATGAACTACGGCGAGTAGATGGGATTAAAGGACAAACGGGAAAAGGCAAACGTTCCCTGACTGCTGTTGCTGGAAGACGCACCCAACTTGTGGCAGCATTGAAAGATTGTCCAGTCGGAGAATGGATCAGAATTACTGAATTCTTTCGCTATATTCTAGCGGCGGGATACGATCTAGTCGTCTGTCGCAGCCTCGAAAATTTGACGATCGATGGGGAAAGTGGTAGTTACTATGATGCTAATTTCAATATCGTCGAAGCTCGGTATATAGTCTGTTGTTTGTTTGAATATATCGCGACATTGGGCATAATTGATGTGTCGTTTCTTCATCCTGATGATAGTCTGGCAAACTTTAAAAATGATGGTAATGATTATTATATTGACAATCCTTTAAGCAGTTATGATGGGTTGGCATATTTTCGGATTACGCCTTTGGGTGCTTATTTATTAGGCATTAGCGATCTATATATTCCCAAAGAATTATCTCAGAAACAAATTCTGCGAATTTTGCCGAATTTAGAGGTTGTCGCGGTGGGTGAATTATCTCGTGCAGATCGATTAATGCTCGATAGTAGTTTGCAGAATGTTTCTGATTCAGTGTGGACATTCGATCGAGGTAAATTATTAGAAGCAATTGCTCAAGGGCGAAGTGTTGAAGAACTGAAAACTTTTTTGGTGGCTAATAGTGGTGAAGTTCTGCCCCAAACTGTGCTCCAGTTTCTCGCAGATCTCCAAACTCGTACCACCAGTTTGCAAGATCTCGGTGCGGCTAGATTGATTCGGTGTGTAGATCCCGCTTTGGCTGTCCTGATTGCTAATGATACTCGCACGAAGGCTTTTTGTTTCCTCGCAGATCGACCGACGGCGATGATGGCGGGAGCCGCCTGTTATTTAGTCGTCCCGACAGAAACCGAAACTAAGTTTCGCAACGCACTCAAGAAGATTGGATATAGTTTGCCGAATTAATAAATTATGTCCTACATTCCAGATAATGCCCTAATTATTCAAAGCGATCGATCTGTATTGCTCGAAGTTCATTCACCCCAGGCAAATGCAGCGCGAGATGCGATTGCTCCATTCGCAGAATTAGTCAAAAGTCCCGAACATATTCATACTTATCAAATTTCACCCTTGAGCATTTGGAATGCTAGGGCGGCGGGGATGCCTGTGGTGGAGATGATTGCCGCATTGCGATCGTATAGCAAGTATCCCATGCCAGACGCGATCGCGCAGGAACTAGAGACGTTGGGGAGTCGGTATGGATTGACGACAATCGATCGGGTAGACGATACACTCCTACTGACGATGGTAGATTTACCCCTGGCGGAATTACTCAGTCGAGATCGAGATGTTTCCCAGTTCCTTGCCCAGCGGCGCAGCGATCTGGTATTTGAAGTCGATCCCGCCCATCGGGGGATACTCAAGCAAGCCTTGTTAATTGCCGGATATCCGGCAGAAGATTTGGCGGGATATGTCGATGGTGACAGGCTGGAAGTTGAATTACGAGAGACTTGTCGATCGGGACAACCGTTTGGGTTACGTGACTATCAAACTGAAGCTGTAGCTGCATTTTACCAGGCAGGATTGGCACGGGGTGGGAGTGGCACGATCGTTTTACCTTGTGGGGCGGGCAAAACGATGGTAGGATTGGCGGCGATCGCCACGATCCAGGAAAATACGCTCATCTTGACGAGTAGCTTAACCTCCGTGCGCCAGTGGCAGCGAGAATTGCTGGATAAGACCAATTTAGCACCCAACTCGATCGCCGAATATAGCGGCGAGAGCAAACAAACTGCCCCGATTACCCTGGCTACCTATCAGATTTTGAGCTATCGCTCAAGTAAAACCGATGAATTTCCCCATTTTCAACTCTTTAGTGCCAGAGCTTGGGGCTTGATTATCTATGACGAGGTACATTTACTCCCCGCACCAATTTTTCGGATTACCGCCCAATTGCAAGCTCGGCGGCGATTGGGATTGACTGCAACACTAATTCGGGAAGATGGAAAAGAAGGCGATGTCTTTGCCCTAATCGGCCCGAAACGCTATGATGTCCCCTGGCGGGAACTTGAAGGGCAGGGGTTTATTGCTCCAGCCGAATGTACAGAAATTCGAGTCGCCCAAGATCCGGCTGGACAAATGGAATACGCCCTCGCTGCCAAAAGACATCAATTTCGCATCGCTGCCGAAAATCCGCGCAAAAATACGGTAGTGCAGTCTCTCTTGGCAAAATTACCCGGACATCGCATTTTAATCATCGGCGAGTATTTAGACCAATTAAATGCGTTAGCCAAGCTAACTGGTTTACCACTAGTGACAGGCAAAACCTGCCAACCGGAACGCGATCGACTGTATGATGAATTTCGGGCTGGGAAGATTACAGGTTTAATCCTCTCACGGGTGGGTAACTTTGCCTTGGATCTGCCCGATGCCGATGTGTTAATTCAAGTCTCCGGTAAATATGGCTCGCGCCAGGAGGAAGCCCAACGGTTGGGGCGGGTATTGCGGCCTAAATCTGATGGTCGGGCCGCGCAATTTTATACCTTAGTTTCACTCCGTACCTGCGAGGAGGATTTCGCTCGCCACCGCCAACTGTTTTTGTCAGAACAAGGCTACCTCTATCGGATCGAATCTAACGGATAAGGCGTGTCATCAATTAAATCTAGGCTCTGTGCAGAGACAGCTATTCAGTCAAGGAATATCTAATAATTTGCGGACTAGATCTATCAGTTTTCGTCCTTGAAAAGTTGGTTTTCCATAAATCCAATCGTCTCCCAGCCAAAACTTTGGCTGTTTACCACCTTTGTGAGTGTGTGAAAACGGATGAGTCGCTCCGCCCCAAATTCCAAATTCATAGGCAATCGCAGCTTCTAATTCTCGATCTGTGAGTCCTTGTTGTTTTCGGGCACTCCATCGTTCTTTGGCACCAGAAAAGGAATGTAGAGAACTCAACAAACACTGAATTTTAGGAGTATTTAGATCGATCTTTTCTACTGCTTCTGGGAATAGTTCTAACTGAAAAATATTCATCCGATCGAACTTAATCAAAATCAAACGGTAGTAACTGCAACGATCGCCAATCCCGAAAGAATTGATGGCATTGCCGCCCAAGTGCAATTACCAGACTTTAGTAAAGAGGAAAAGAAGTACTTGCAAATGACGGCGCAACCAAGTTATCAAAGCCAAGCGGAATTAATGCAAAGGTTAACCGAGCTGTTGCATTATCAGCAAAACCGATTGGCATACAGAAAACGGACTGAAATCGCAGTGGACATCGTGCGGCAAGTCGAGGCAGAAGGAGCATTTCCACAAGCAGACTATGCTTTTGACAACGGAGTGCTAACACTAGAATTAACTCAACTAATTGAGTCTTCGGGAAAACATTAATTCGGTCTCAAGCGACCGGATAGTTGCAGCTAATGTGGTCTCAAAATCGCGATGATTGTGGTCTGGAGTGATTAGTATTGTGGGTCGCTACACTTATTGACTTGCCAAATTAGGTAAAAGTTTCGATTAGGAATGAGGATTTAATAATATACACGCCTGCCCTCGTGCCAACCTTTGGTAGGGGCAATTTATGAATCGACGCTCGTTCTGGAGGTTTCCTCCAGGTTGAGAGCGTCAAGACATTGCCCCTACCAAAGGAGGAATTGCAAGTTATTTAATCCTCATTCAGTAGGATCGGTAACTGTAAATATCTTCCTAAAGGATGATGGTTCTAAATTGATTAGTTGATATTCTACAATTAATAATAAATACTTAATTTACCGACTGAATTAACGAGTGAATTTTTAGTTCTGTACTGAATTTAATTTTCACAAGATGCTGATTCCATGCGAAGCAATGTAAAATTAAATGCATTACCCAATTAGAACTCCAAAGCCTTCTACTTTTTTATGCTGTAATTGTCGGTTCTTTAGTCCATACAGTTACCGATCCGGAAATTGCCGTCGAATGAATGTTCTCGTTGCTAGTAGAGACTCATCTTGTCATTTGGGAATTAAAGCTTTCCAGAATTCTGGAGCCTAAGCGAATCTTGGCTAATATCGATCTCAAAAGTCAAATCTCGGAGAGCCAAGTAAATTTAAAAGTCGTCCCGATGCCGAGCTGAGATTCGAGGGTAATTTCGCCGCCCTGAGTTTCGACGAGCTTCTTGACGATCGATAGCCCGATGCCAGTATTATTTTTATCGGCACCAGACAGTGTTCTAAAAATATCAAACACC
Organism: Chamaesiphon minutus PCC 6605; assembly: GCF_000317145.1. Taxonomy (GTDB): domain Bacteria; phylum Cyanobacteriota; class Cyanobacteriia; order Cyanobacteriales; family Chamaesiphonaceae; genus Chamaesiphon; species Chamaesiphon minutus. The sequence goes on from NC_019697.1 coordinate 1,298,396, forward strand.
TCTGCTTGGTTTGCTGGAGCGATCCCCCGACCATCATCTGTGACACTAAATTCCCACATCTGAGCATCCGGCTGGACAGTGACTTGAATTCTGCCATCGGGACGATCGTGATGTTTGTAAGCATTCCCAATCAAATTTGCTAAAACTTGACACAATAAGACGCGATTGGTGGTAATTGGTGGTAGCTCGGCGGGTAGCTCGACCACAAAACTGTCGGGAATGCTCAATGAATCGACGATCTCGGCCAGGAGCTGCTCGACTCTAAAAGTTGCCAGACTTGCAGCGTTACTTCCGACCCGAGCATATTCTAGTAAACCAGTGATGAGGCTATCCATGCGATCTACCCGCGATTGCATCAAGTCTAGATTCGTGAGAATATCTGGATCGATCGTTGGCGGTAGGTCATCGCGAATCCAGGCGGCGAGATTGGAAATCCCGCGCAAAGGGGCTTTGAGATCGTGAGAAACTATATACGAGAAGCGATTTAACTCTTGATTGCGTTCTTCTAAGAGTTGGTTAATCTTTTGTAAAGCTGATTCAGCCCGGATGCGTTCGATCTCGATGTATATTCGCACAATCAATTCACCCATCAACTCTAGTTCGTCCTCGCGCCAAAGTGATGGCATCTGCCGAGCACCGGACATCATAAATTTAAACTTACTATTACCTATGTAGGGAATGTTGACTACGGAACGCACTTGCAATGAGTCGTAAGCCCTGCCTCCATCTTTCACCTTTGGATCTGCATACACATCCTCAATTGCCATATTTTGTCCAGATTGAAGCTCTTGCAGATGGATTTCGCTAAAGTAATCTAAGAGGCGATGGACACCTAAAGCATTGGATAGATCGTCATCTTTGTTGGCATAGATAACTCGAGCTTCATCGGCATCAACATCACTAAAAGTTAAAATCGAAAAGTCAAACCACAGGCGGATCTTCTCTCCCACGACATTAATAATTTGCTCTAGATTTTCGATGATGGCAAGGTCATTTTGAATCTCGGCTAGAAAATTATTATTTAGCTCCTGTTGTTTGTGATCGGTAATATCGATCGCAGCGAGAATCGCATAACTGGGGCGATGAACCGCGCCCGAACGATCGAAAAAGACTTGTTTGCGGACGCTCAGCCAGCGGACTTCGCCATTAGAACAGACGACCCGATGATCCTGGGCAAACCAACCCTGACCCGCTGGATCGATAACCCGCGAGATCGTCGCTTCGAGTTCGGCCCGCTCGTCAGGATGGAACGTAGCGTGGATCTGTGCTCGCGTGACGACTAATTCATCGGTAGAAAATCCATATAAAACAGCAGCTTCGGGCGATAGCTCGACTAGATTGGTGGCATAGTCAAATTTAGCCAGTCCCACACCTGCTACTGCAATTCCTGTATTCAATCGCTCTTCACTCTCTAGCAAAGCTGCTTCAGTACGTTTGAGATGAGTAATATCGTAGCCTTCACCTACTAACGCCGTAACTCGTCCGAGTTCGTCAAATACAGGTTTGAGCGAAAAGTTGGTAATCATGGTTTGACCACCAGCGGCGGGAAATGACACTTCATAGCTAATGAATTCCCCTTGGGCTGCCAGATCGATCGAGCTTCTGAGTTGCTGTTGTAACTCCGGCGAATGCGTCCACCACGGTGTTTCCCAGAAGTTTTTGCCGACGATCTCAGCTTTGGCAGTGCCCACTGAGTTTAATGCTGCTTGATTGACTTCGAGTAAAACGCCATCGATACTCAACAGTCCGATAAATTCAAAGGTCTGATCGAAAATCGCGCTGAACTTGCGTTCGCTCTCCAGCAAGGCTAGTTCTGCCTGTTTGCGATCGGTGATTTCTTGCACGACGGCATTAATGCCGACACTCTGTCCGGTTACATCCTTGAGTGGATAATAATTTGCGATCCAAGTCCGGCAAACTCCAGGCTGAGCGAGCGTTTCACCGCTAATTTCTAGATTCAGTAGGGCTTCTCCTGTTTCTAATACGCGTCGCTGTAGCGGTTCGATTTTATCAGCTAAGTCCGGGACGATTTCGCGCACGGTGCGCCCAATGGTATCGGCTATCGCAATGCCGTCAATTTCTGCTAGCCGTTGATTGAGTCGCTCAAAGCGCAAGTCAACATCGAGAATTGCCATCCCGATGGGTGCGGTTTGATAAATGGCTTCAATTTTCATCAGTTGGCTGTGAACCAGTTCCTGACTCTGACGCAGTGCGTCTTCTGCTTGCCGTCGCTCGGTCAGATCGTGCGAAATCACGAGGAACTGCTCGACATTCCCATCTGCGTCATGCAGGGGAATCACATTCACTTGCCACCATTTGGGCACCCCTGTCGCGGTCGGACATTGCCCTTCAAATTTACCGATCGTTCCGGCTGTAGCAGTTGCCAGAGCGGCTTGAGCCAGTTCCTGTTCGCTCCCACCCCAAAACTGCGTCCATAAAGATCGATCGTAGTCGGCAAAATCATCGATTTCTAACAGCCGTTTGCCCCTATCGTTCAGATACAGGAGCCGACCTTCAAGATCCAGCACCTTGATACAATCTTGATTATTTTCTAAGATCCGGCGATTAAATTCCTCACTGCGACGCAGGCTAACCTCGGCTTGCTTGCGATCGGTGATGTCTAAATCTACGCCCGACATCCGAATCGGTTGCCCACTCGCATCGTAAAACACTTTGCCCTGACTCAGTGCCCACCGAACGGTGCCATCTGGATAAACCACCCGAAATTCGATGTCGTAGTTTGCACCAGGGGTCATTGCCGCAGCGATCGCTGCTAAAACGCGATCGCGGTCTTCTGGATGCAGCCGAGCCACAAACTGCTCATAGGAACCATCAAATTCTCCAGGAGCCAACCCAAACAGGGCTTCCATGTTGGCTGACCAGGTAATTTGGTTGTCTAGAATATTCCAATCCCAGGTTCCCATCCGGGCAGCTTGTAGCCCCAGCAGCAGTCTTTCTTCACTGCTGCGCAGCACCTCCTCTGTCCGTTTGCGCTCCGCGAGTTCGGTTTGGGCTTGCTGATAAAGCTCCGCCTGACGGATAGCAACGCTGACCTGAGTGGACAATTGCTGAAGCAAATCAATCTCTAACGGTTTCCACTGACGAGGGGCAGCGCAGTGATGAGCAATCAGCACACCCCAAAACTGGTTGTCGTGCAAAATGGGCACCACTAGGTTTGCTCTCACTTGACACCCAGCCAAGAGTTGGACGTGGCATGGATCGATGCTGCCATCGTAAATATCGGCTTTGACGGTCACTCTTCCTTGACGCTGGGGATCGACATAGCTCTCGGCAAAACAGGGATCGTAGATCTGCTCGGACAGAATCGATTGCCACTGTGCTCCCACAGATTCTGCGACCACCCTGCCGTTGCCGCCTGCCTCCACCTGGAACACAACCACTCGATCGGTCTGAAGAAATTGCCGCACTTCTATGACGGTAGTGTGCAAAATCTCATCTAAGTCTAGCGATCGAGACACGTTCTGAGCAATCTGGGCAACGACTCGCTCTCGATCGATGCGCTCTTGGAGTTGAGTTTGCAACTGCACCGTCTTAATCGTTGCATCCAATGCCAGTTTCAGACTCTCCGGCGTAATTTGTCCCTTAACTAGATAATCTTGTGCGCCCGCTTTAATCGCTTGGACGGCGATCGTTTCGCTACCAACGCCCGTCATCATCACGATCGGGAGCGGCTGCTGAGTTTGCAGGGCAGCAAGAAATTCTAGCCCGTCCAGGTCGGGCAGTTGATAATCTAGCAACACTGCATCGGGCTGGTGCTGTCGCCAAAGATTCAATCCTTCGTTGCCAAAGCTCGCCTCGACGATCGTGTAGTCATAGTCGCGATCTCGCAGCAAATATCGTCGATACATCTCGCGGTCTTCTGGGCAATCCTCCACAATCAAGACAGTGCGACAAAGTTGAGTGTTCATTAGCGTTGCTCCATCGGATCGATAGGCAAAACTGTAGTATTAAACCAGTAGTCGATTAAACTTTCAATACTGTGCTTCAATCGAGCAAAATTCATCGGTTTGACAATGTAGCTGTTAACCCCCTGTCGATAACAGGCTTCAATATCCTTAGGATTGTTGGAAGTTGTAAAGATAATGACCGGAACTAACTTTAGTGTCTCATCTTGTTTAATTTTTCGCAATACTTCGCGTCCGTCCGTTCCAGGTAAGTTGAGATCGAGCAAAATTAGCCCCGGACGCGGCGCGCTTTGAGGATCGGCGTAGCGATCGGTGCGATACAGAAATGCCAGCGCGTCATCGCCATTTACACAGCGATAAATCGGGATCGTCAACGGCGATCGACGAACATAGCGTTGAAATGCTTCAAAATCTTCATTGCTGTCTTCAATCACTAACAAGAGTGGGGGTTGCTCGATCGAGGTTACGGGTGCTTCGCTCCTTGCAGCCGATTTCCACCCATTTCTCAGCTTTGTCGTTGTACTTGATGGCATTGGTCAGCAGGTTGGTGAATAGCTCGCTGATTTGGGTGCGATCGCAGGAAATCGTCGGCAAGGAGCGAGGCAACCGAAACTCGATCGAGCTTTGCGGCTGGCTGATTCTCAAGGTGTCGATCGCTTGTCGCACCACTTCAGCCAAGTTGGTGGGTTGACGAGAGAGTTCGGCACGTCCGAGTCGAGAATAGTGCAGCAGCGAATTAATCAGATCTTCCATCCGCTGCGTCAGCCGCACGACGGTATTTAGTTTGTCAACGCCATCGGCATCCAACACTCGGGCATAATCCTCCATCAAGATATTGGAGTAGTTATGAATCCCGCGCAGTGGCTCTTTGAGATCGTGAGATGCAATGTAGGCAAATGAATCGAGTTCGCTGTTGCTGCGCTCTAGCTCCAGGTTAATTTCTGCCAAATCGTCTGCCTGCTTGAGAATCACGCCCACAATTAGGCTCCGCAGCTCGGTGACAATTTCGATCTCACAAGCTCTCCAGAGCAAAGAGCAACCCTGCACGGTTTCTTGCCACCGTTCAAAGGATTTGCGCGGCGATAGCCGTGTTTCTCCATCGTCTGTGATTTCTACAGGTTTGTTAGGGTTGCCGCCCCAGTTCACCGTTTGAATCACCTCTGGACGAAACCAGAGAATGTAATTTTGATGGAACGCAGAGATCTCTAGCACCAACACGCCACTGGCAACTGCCTTAAAGGATGCTGCGGCTGGGTAAAGCTGAGCGAGCGAGCGCGTCTCAAATAGGTTGTGCTGAATCTGGGTTTTGACCCAATCTCGCAGGGCTGGCAATTCGGTCTCTGGGGGTGTTTGACCGACACAAATGATTTGGTCTCCCGCACAAATTGCCGCTCCTGATGCGCTAACGAGATCGAGCAAATTTGAGTCGAGTTGGAGCAACCCATCCAAAAAACGTTCTGACTGAGACAGCGATTCAACTAGCTTGCCTTGCAGCGATTTCAAGCTCATCTTGTAATCTAAGTCTTCATGATTTTCCTTGTTGGTCAGTTCGACTGACATCACCTGCCCCACAAACTCACAAATCGTTCGCACGTTATAAGGCACATGGCGAGGGGTCGAATGATGACAGGCAATCAGCCCCCACAGCTTTTGGTCTTGGATCGGCGAAATTGACATGGAAGCTCCAACTCCCATGTTACTGAGATATTCCAGATGTAAAGGTGATACACTCCGCAGCACCGATAAACTCAAATCTGTGGGGCGATTTTCTACAAGATTGTGCGCCGGGACTAATGCCACAGACTCATAGGTAGAGTCAGGAATCAACCGCAGCCAGTTGAGGGTATAAAGCTCCTTTGCTTGCTTGGGAATGTCAGTCGGCGGGTAGTGTAAGCCCAGATAAGGAGTCAGCGCGTGTGCCCGAGCTTCGGCGATCGCTCGTCCGGCTCCTTCTGCGTCAAACTGATAGACCATGACGCGATCGAACCCGGTGACTTTTCGCACTTCTTTGACCACCGCCTCAGACATCTCTAGCAAGGTGGGAGCCTTTTGAATCTTAGTAATTGCGCCTTTAACCCGCTGGTAAAACTCAACAAAATCCGCCTTCTGGCTTTTCTGTTTGGGTTCTAGTTCCAAAATAATTAGTGCCTGCTGGCGATGCACAATCCCATCAAACTTCAGCAATTTGGCTGCACGTTTAATCGAGATATCTAACGGATTCACAGACTCAAAGTCTTCGCTCAAACACTGCCGGATGGTAGCAATTTGCTTGGCAGTGAGCAAGGCTAATAGCGGTTTACCTAATAGGTCTTTCGGAGGATGACCGATTGACTCAAGCGTGTTGCTACTGACCTGAACGATCGTCAAGTCCGGCTCTTGCAGCACCAAAAGTACACCATGCGGTTGAATTAGCCCTGGAATGTGAATTTGTTCGCGATCGCAATTGGTCAAATCAACAGCTTGATATGTCATGGATGATGTGTACGAGACAAAAGCTCAAAAGCTGTGAATAAAAAGGGGGCATTCAAATGGTTCGTTTCCCCTAAAACCCTATGTACTAAGATACTGTATTTCGCAAGACTCGCGAACACACGGAGGCGACGGGGTAGGGGAAACGCATGTGAACTACCCGACTCTCACCCTATCGGGTAGAGAGCGGGCTTCCAGCTTCGCGGGGAACAGCGTCCGACAAGACCGAAATCTTGCCACCACGACTTACATCCCCTCCACTGGCAGCAGCACTAGTTCCTAATGCCAAAAACCGCAAGGCTTCATCTCTGATGTTTTTTGCCGCATTTACGTCGCGATCGTTTCGAGATTTACATTTAGGGCAATCCCAATGACGAACATCCAATGGCATCTCAGATACTTTGTACAGACAATTATTGCAAGTCTTAGAGCTAGGGAAAAATCGGTCAACCTCAATATAGGTTTTCCCATCTTTCTCGGCTTTGTACTTGAGCATTGTTCCGAGCATCCCCCACCCAGCATCGCTAATTGCTTTGGCTAGACAGTGGTTGCGTACCATACCTTTGACATTTAGATCTTCTACTGCAATAACTTGGTTTTCGTCTACTATCTTGCGGGATAGTTTGTGCAGAAAATCTTCACGAACGCGCTTGATTTTAGAGTGGACTTTTGCCACTAATCTTCTGGCTTTATGTCTGGTGCTACTCCCCTTCTGTTTACGACTGAGTTTTTGCTGTTTGCGCTTGAGATTTTTACTATGTTTCTTGAGGTGACGAGGGTTTTTATACTTACTGCCATCACTAGTTACACAGAAGTCAATCAAGCCTACATCTACACCAATTGCCTTGCCGTCTGTATTAGTATCTACACTGGGAATGCCGTCATCAACCAAGATAGAAACAAAATATTTTCCATCTGGGTTTTTAGATACGGTGACAGTCTTTACCGTGCCATCAAAAGTACGATGAATTTTACAATTCACTTCACCAATGATAGGTAGCTTGATAGACTTGTCGCCGACTTTGACATTCTGAGGATAACTGACAGATTGCCGTCCATGCTTTGATTTGAAGCTAGGAAAACCAGCTTTTTTCTCAAAGAAGTTTTGATAAGCAACAGATAGGTTTAGAGCTACAACTTGCAAAGACTGCGAGTAAGCACCTTTCTTTAGCCAAGGATATTCTATCTTTAGCTGAGGCAACAGACCTTGGATCGCACCTCGACTTAGCCCCTTACCAGTAGCCTTGTATGTTTCCTGACAAAGATTTAGGCTGTAATTCCAGAACCAACGCGAACAACCAAAAGCACCAGCAAAATATTGCTGCTGTTCGGCTGTTGGGTATAGTCGGAATTTGTAAGCTTGGTACATTATCATTAACTAAGGTTGCTGATAATATTGTAATGAATATACAAAGAAAAGGCAAGGAAGTTGCTCATCTCCTCATACCCGCTCTCCTTCTCGAAGCAGCGTCGCTTGTCGGGTTTGTCGAGCGGGCAATCGTCGCTTCGCTCGGCTTTCATCCCGACGCTCATCCGAAACGGATAGAGCGCGGGACTTCCCGCCTGTCCGTTAAAATCTATATCTTCAGAAAATCTTTTAATTAGTTGATACGCTTTACTTAAAGATGTCCCGCCTGAAAAAACTAGCTGAAAGCGAGGATCTTGAATTTTAGATAAAATATCGAGCAGTTGTGTTGTGTACCAATCTTTTTCAAAAAAACTTGGATCGGCTCTAGTTTTTCTAGCAAGGACATCAATTGTATCAATCGTTAATTTATTTAGCATGTTCGTAAGTTACATAGGTGCCGTCATACCCAATTTTTCTATTAGGCTGTTTACCTTTAATGGCTAACCTTCTGCCAGTTGGCACTTGAGTACTTCGCCCTTCTTGCCGTTCTCGTTCGGCTTTAGATACTACGACTTGATATCCAAGACGAGTTAGTGCCTCGCGAGCTAGTGCTGGCAAAGATTTTGCCTTGGGAATAACTTCTCCTGGGAATAAGTCTGATATTTCTGTCAAACAATATAAACCTGAACCCAACCTCAATAATTTACATTCTTTACACAGTTGAGATAAAGCCTTGCCCACTCGATCGTAGTTACCAATGTGAGCAAAGTCAGAACGCAGAAAAACATCAAAATTGCTCTGTTCCATCTCAGCTAAGATAATCTCTTTTAATTTGCTATTTTCCATCTTAAATTGCTCCACCCATCGCAGTTATTATTCTACCAAATATTAAATATCATGGCCGATCTTTCTCAATATTTATAATTGGCAGAGTTTTTTTATCGACACGGAGCTTACTTCAAGATAACTGTTACTAAAGTCTTTAAAATCTTTGCAAAAGAGGCATTACATTCGCTTATTTATTTTTTTGAATTATCAAAGCTTTTAGCTCGGTAGTCTTCACTCGTGCAACTTCTTTCTATTAATGCTGTTAGTTTGAGCTAGCGGCACATCTCCATTTTATCCTCATTTTGAGAATCTTGAGTCCGTAATATCCTCATCAAAGGTAGAATAAGCTAAGACCGCTCGATATGCCAAAATGTAACTTTAGCTCGGCAACGGGGTTACACGGGAGAGCGATCTATCGATCCAGACTCCGTTTGAGTTCGATCGCTTGAGTTGCTGATGGTATTTACTGAAGATTCCGGTCGATCTGTTCGCCTTGAATACCTGCACCTGTATTTCCTTGCGGCTACCGATGTCCTCTACTGTGGTAAAAAACAGCAATAATCTAACTTTATGCGACCTAACGACCGTAACTAATTATCGGATACGGCAATTAATGGAATTGAGTGTCAATCAAGCTCCGTTTGACAATCGGTACTATCATCAGCTTGAAATCATGGATGAGTATACTCTGCTGCAAACTGAGGTTTGTGGGCAAGTGCCGATTCTTCACCAGCGAATGTCGAAATTTCAGGATAACAGATCGGAGTATATTCTAATTTATGCTGATAGAAGGTTGATTGAAGTACTCGATCTAAAAATAGAACGGGTGGTATTTCGTAATTTTAGCAGTGAGTTTCAAAAATTTTATCAATCTGTCCCAAAATTAAATCCGTTACTGAAATTACCCAAAAAAGAAAAGAGCCATAGTAGCAAACTGAGTTTTTTGATTAGAGTCGTACACTGTCCGCACAATGCTGACGATCCATCTGTTTACATCATAGACAATATAGATGAACCAGATTATCAGCCATATATTCGTGACAATAAATCTCGTTACATCGGCTCTCCCGCCCATACGGTGATAAGTATTGCTTATTTGAATAATTTCCGTTTCACTCCAATTATTCAAATAAGCAAGCCAATAGCTTCTCTTTCATTAGATCGAAATTCTTAAATCCATAACTTTGGCGAATTATTAACTTAATTTCTGTTAAAATCGTAGCAAATTTTCCTTGTCCTTTCCCATTCGTGACAAGTTAAGAAAATCAGAGATTTGTCAAAAGGGTAATAAAAAGATGCCAAACTGTTTCTAGTCAAGAGTTTGAGGGAATAGAGGCCTGATGACCAGCCGCCGAAGAAGTAACCGCGACCACGCCAAAAAGAACCACCAACCGGGTGTGGAAGATGAGATCATCGCCGCTCAAGTAGAGGCTTTATTGACACCAGCAATTTTCAATCAAAGTCATTACTACCGACAATTAGGGCTGAGAAATCGGCTGTTAAATTTACCCTTGATGATGGCAGCAGTGCTGACGCTACTGTGGCGGAATGTGCCAGGAGTCAGAGAACTAAGCCGAATGTTAGGGCGAGAAGGATTTTTGTGGTGTGAGCCAACACAAGTAAGTCAACAGGCGATTGCACAAAGATTTCTGACCTTTCCATCTGAGTTATTTGAGAGAGTGTTTAAGGAATTACTGCCAGAATTTAGAGTGAAGTGGCACCAGAGAAAACAGCGATTGTTGCCACAAAGCATTGAATTTGCTCAAGCAAAATTTGAGCGGATTTGGGCATGTGATGGCTCCACATTGGAAGCGATATTCAAGAAATTAGATAGCTTATCTGATGTGCCAATCGGACAACTAGCGGGAAAAATGGGAGTAGTCATAGATTTGGTGACGAGATTGCCGATTGAAATCTGGTTTAGAGAAAATCCCAAAGCTTCAGATGTTAATTTTGAGAAAGATATCCTGAATTTAGTAACATCGGGCACTTTATTGCTCTTGGATCGAGGCTTCTATCATTTCCAATTTTGGCAAGAATTAATTAACAGAGATATTCATTTTATTACTCGATTAAAAAAAGGTGCATCGCTACAGATAGAGCGAGTATTTAGCAATAGTTATAGTATCCGTGACCGAATAGTGCGGATGGGGTCTGGCACCAAAAAGACTCCATATATAACTGTAAGATTAGTCGAAATTAAAGTGGGTAAAGTCTGGTATTCTTATCTAACTAGTGTACTCGACCCATTGAATCTTCCTCCCTATGTAGTCGCCGATTTGTACGGAAGACGGTGGCGAATTGAAGAGGCTTTTAATACTGTTAAACGATTGCTCGGGTTGAGTTATTTATGGACTGGTTCAGTTAATGGAATTAAATTACAGATGTGGGGGACTTGGCTGTTTTAGCAGTTCTAGTCGATTTAGGTGATGCTGTAGCTGATGAATTATCTCTCCCATTCGACCGCATTTCTTTAGAGATGATTTATCGAGGTCTTTATCACTTTCATGTAGCTCATCATAAAGGTTTAGCTGCCAATCCAGTCACCTATTTTGCTGCCCCAGAGAATCAAGATTTAGGTATTGTTAAAACTGTTCGTAAACCTAATGTTAAGTTAATTATTGCACCTTTTCCTGATTCTATGAGTCGAACAGACAATTTTTTCTTCGACTCATCGCCTCAAGCCCGCTTGACAAGTGCGATCGCTTCTTAACTTGTCACTAATGGTCCTTTCCTTCTGGCAAATTCGTCTAAACTTAATCGCTTAGGCAGCCCCCAGTCTTGCTTGGTGCGCTAAACCGTCGGGAAACAAAGGCGTGCGCGCATCCGCTTTTTTTTAATTTAGCAACTTTATGAAAAATATCTTGGACGGCATTCTCACTCATCTTTTCATTATCACTGACTTGCTTGACGGTTGATTCTTTGACTTTTTCATATATATATTCTTGATATCTATTCGTTTGCCTTTGTCTCTTGTTCAACCAAGACAAAGGTTCAGTTGGTGATGTTTTGCAGTTATAACAATAGAACTGACGGCGAGGTACTTGTAAGTATACTACCTATCCAAAAACAGATAAATCTCTGACTAAAACCGGACGAGTTTGATGTACATGGCATATGTATTCATTGCAATTAGGGCAATTAATTCCAGCATTAACTAATTGTAACTTCACAACTATGGCATCTAACGTGCTCGAATAGCTATCGGCAACAATATTAGGTAAATTTAGTAAAGTATCTAGGTGAAAATCCATATTTGGGATGGGGATAAAATTCCGCTATTGCTACATTTTACCCCATTTGCCCCATATAGGCGGGAGAGCCAAAGAGCTTTTCTTTTGATGCTACTAGCGGTGGAAGTGGAAGAGAATATTTTGTGTCAGTGGTTCGGTTATAGTACCGAGTCAAATCGCCTCGCTTTTGTGGAAGAACATCAAAGTGGATTAGGAGGATTAGTTTCCCTACTCTGTCAATATTTCCCCGATGACAGTGAGAAAATCGCCCAGGTAGCGATCGCAGTTGCACGACGAAAGGCTTTTGCAGCACAGGCAGAAGTAGAGTTAAACTATCAGCGTTATGGTGACAAATATCCCGATTTAGCTGAAGATTTTCAGGAATTAGCCACCGCTCAGGGCAAACTTACTCACCTCAATCACACCTATTACCATCACCAAAGCGTAATGGATGATGCGGCGAGGGAGTCTCATCAGCAAATCAAACAAACGCTAACGGAGCAGATCGATCGATTGGAGCGGAAGCTTTCGGCAAATGTACCGGAATTGCGCCAACTTCAGCAACATGTCACGCTACCAGCGATTTTTGCGGCGTTGCCAGCGGATAGTTGCGCGATCGAATTTTATCGTTTTGATGTTTATAATTTTGGCAAGCTCCCCAATATGTGGCGTTTATCTTCGCACCTGGGGGGAATGTGAGCATGGTGAAATTGGGCGATGTGGGGGAAATCGATGGGTTAATTCGTCGATATCACGATCTGGCTTGTGATGCGAATTTACCGAGTTTTGGGGCGCGTCCAAATCCGTCGAATCAACAGCCAAAACCTGTGCCAGAGGTTGAGAAAACATCTATCGATCTGCAATTGTCGCAGCGATTATTAACACCTGTTTTAGAGTCGATCGATCCTGAAACTAAGCAGCTAATTTTTATCCCTGATGGTGCATTGCATACTTTACCGAGCGTGAATTTGCTAGTGGGTTCAGATCCCCGAATTCTTGAAGAAGTCGGGGATCTGGGCGGGCTTCTAAACGATCGATTTGTCTGTACTTATCTATCTACTTTGCGAGAACTTTTAACCCGTACAGATCGCCCAGATCGATTCTCCGATGGTGAGGCGCGGCCAACGCTCAATCCATCGATCGCGATCGGTAATCCAAATTATAATTATCTTGCTTCTGCACTCACTCCCCAATTATTTCAACCCATTCCCGAAAGTCAATTATTACTCAATTCGCTCAAGTTGCAACTCGATTCAGACGCTCACTTTTTCACTGGCGATCGAGCAACTGAAACCGTTTTACTAGAAGCTAAATCACCAAAATTATTAGTTATTATTACTCATGGTGAATTACTGAATAGGGACGGCGATCCAATGCAAAATCATGGATTAGCTTTAACTGGAGCAAATTCTTGGTTAGCTGGGGAAAAATTACCCGCCGAAATTGGTAAAGGCTTCCTCCTAGCTCGTGATGTCGCCTATCTCGATTAGCTTTATTAACTACTAGTTCCACCCGCAACCACTGGGTTAATATACTTTACCAGTCAAGTTTGGGAAAGTTGGAGCGATCCCGTAGATGGAGAGTAATTGATTCGCCAGAAACAACATTAAGCGATCGAGTAAAATAGAGAGGCTTAGTACACCATTGTCCTATGTCTCAAACACCATGAACACTCTCCCCATCACCCTCCCCGCAAGCCTCACCACCTACCTCCAAACCCAAATCGAATCCGGTCACTACGCCACACCTAGCGACTACATCCAAGCCCTGATCCAAGCAGACCGCGATCGCCAAGCTCGTCTCGAAACCCTCGCTCTCGAAGGCATCCAATCTGGCTCCGCCACCCCCATGACTTCTGACGACTGGTCGCAGATCCGCGCCACCGTCCGCCACAACATCAGTCAAGGCAACTAAACCATGCCACAACTGAACAAACGCCCGATCGTCATTCAAGATCTCGTTGAAATTTCCACCTACATTAGCTATGACAATTTAGACGCAGGCGTTGGCGTAGCCTACCGGAGGTAATCGATTTATCTATGCTGCCGAAGCCACCTTCCAACTCATCGCCAAAACCCCTGGCATCGGCAGGTTGAGCGGTTTTACTAAGCCAGAAGTCGTACAAGTTCGCCAATACCCTGTCAAAGGATTCCCAAACTATCTCATCCTCTACCAATTGACTGAAGACACCATCGACATCATTCGTGTCCTGCATGGCGCACGCAACATAGAACTTACCCTATTTGAAACCGAGAACCAATAATGAACGCTCGATCTAAATACAACTTCCCCAACGCTCAAAATTACTCAGGATTCGATCGCGGTTAGCCTCCAGCAAGTCTTGAGCAAATTTAGCAGCAAGGGGGCTAATTCGCTCATCAGGGACTCGATCGAAGATAGCTTCGATTCGATCTAAATCGATCTGAATGAGCCTTTCCAGCCAGATCTTAGCAGCATCAGGGTAGATATTTGCAGCAATCTCAAATGCTTGAATTGGATTGACTCGTCCGGCATTATTCCAGAAAGCTGATTTCATTAAATTGGGGTCGAAGTCGCTGGCAGCAATCGTCGCTCTGGTCGATTCACTTAGGTTTCCACCAAGACTAGATCCGTGGTCGAAACTGGGGACAAGATCTAGTCTGCCATCTCCGAGCATTACTTCCCAGTTATTTGGATGTCGGTCTACTCCCGTACAGACTGCATCTAGAGCTAGATAGCCCACAAATAAGTCGGTAGCACGAGCTATTCCTGGTATTCCGGCCCAGTTTTGAGGACAACCCACCTCATTTTGTAACAAAGATGTTAGGACATTCTCAACACTATAGCTCGATGGATAACTTGTTTCATAGTCACGAATACTATTTGTCAGGAAGTCTCCACCAGCAATAGATTCAAACCCTGAAGGCAAGCAGTCGATCGATAAAGAGCCTTCAATAAAACGCTGTCGTTCTTCATTCCAAGCCAGCGCAAATTCATAACGAGCGGCAGGTAAATCTAATAGCTTTGAGATTTCATAAACCACCTTTTCCGACCAATCATTCCGCACGTTTGGAATTGGCATTCGCGGTGAAGTTGCAGCTTTGAACAAACATAAGCCTAGTTCTGGATGTTCGTACCAACTTTTATTCAGTACACCTTTTAACTGTTTGGGGCGATCGGTAACTACTTTCATTTCCTCAGTTAGCTGATAAATGGGAAATAGATCGCTCATGCAGCTAAAACACTTTGTAAAACTTGGTAGTGTGATTCGGTAAATGGTTTGAATTTAACAGTGGCATGACAAAGCAGATGATAATAACGCCAGCTAGTTTGTGAATTAACTTTAGCAACTTCAATTTCAATCGAACGATCGTGCCCGATCGCATCAGCTAGATATCCAGGGAGTTTCCCTAAAATAGTGTTTTCATAAGCAATATAGCCAGCCGAATCGACATCTAAAACTGTGCCTACTGAGAGACGATCGATATATTCATGAGTTGAAGCTTGTAATTTCACCAGATGTTGAGGCAGAAAATAAAAGTGATAGTCCCCATCACCATCAGCGGTAACTTCGGGAAAGAGATCGTAGCCATCAGTATTTGAATACCCACCACTTCTAGACGCATAAGCAATTGGGTTAACAGGATATCTGGGTAAGCCAAAAAACTCCAATTCCTCTTGAGCATCTTCAGGACGAGCGATTGGCATCCGCTGGGCGAAAATCGCCGGAATGTCCTGAGAAATTTTAACTTCATCAGGTTTAATCAATCCTTTTTCAAATAGCAATCGCATATTGGGACTAACATCGATCGCCTGGAAAACTCCATTCACATAACAAGTATGGTAGCCAGCAGCCGTCAAGGACATTTTTCTAATTGGAAACCAGGATTGAGTAATCGGATCTGTCCAGCCCATAAACAGCGCAGTAATCATAAATTTCCTAATTTCAGCAACTATGCCAATTATATGTTAGGTACACCAGTCTTTCTCAAGAAGTATATGGTTGATATTATACTCATCACGAATAATTTAGAGCATTTCAAACGATCGCGGTTTAATCAAAATACTCATATGTTATATACACATAATTATATCCAATTTTACGATCGACTTTCCTACTGCCTTTGATGCCCAAGCGTCTTCCAGTGGGCACTTGAGTCGAACGACGATTGTTACGTTCGGGGTCGGCTTGACTAGAAACTAAAAGGATGGAGATCGATCGAAGTATTGAGAGATCGTGTAACAACAAGTGTTGGCAAGGAGATATCGATCGACTAGCAATCGATCGATATCTTTCGATCTTAACAGTGGGTGATAACTCGACTGGTCATCATCGTCTCATAATCGGCTTCCTCCAGCCGTGCTTGAACTAGATGCACCAGATAATCTAAGCCATAGTCTTGGCTTTCACTCAAGTACTCCAAATCAAACACCGCAGGGTCTGAATACCGCCGCATTCCCCGAATTTTAATCTCATACCAATAACCCGTCACCCGTTTGGCGGCACGGTAGGTAATCTCAGTATCGATCTTCCAAATATTCCGCAGTTGAGCGATATAATCATCCCGCTCCTGGGGGAAATTATAGCCTAGATATACCAGGAACGGCGGTTGTTGATGAGTTGCATTGCCCCAAGAGTGGGGATCGCCATCGATCGATTCACAGATGACAATTCCAGGGAGAAGTTCTTTACAGGGAAAGTCGGCGGTGTTCTTAAGCGGCAGTCTACTATCGGCTATGGTCATGATTTGTACCTAAGACAAGGTGAAGTAAATAGACCTAACTTTTTATCCGATCGGGCAAAAATAGATAGGTTTTCACAATCACTAAGCGAAGCATCTAAACCGACAAAAAACCGATGCAGTCACATTAAGTTTGACTGCATCGTCGGTGCGAAGCTCGATCGAACAATCAAGGTCGAGAACTAGATTTCGATCGTTGTTAGACGACGCTTCGATAGTTACATCGACAACCCATCATCATCGGCATAAAACTGAGGTTCAGGTTGTTTAGTTGCGAGGTTAATTCGATTTGGATCGATAGAATGGTCGATTGAAACGGATATTACAGCTCGATCGTCGAATATCGACGTGCAAGCTTCGAGATTATCCATCGGAGAGTCGTCAAGAGCTTGAATCCCTAATTTTAGACTCGTGCGATCGATGAGTTCGACATCTTTAGGTTGAATATTGGGTAAGCCAACTGGTTGCCAACTACCATCGGCTTGCATCTGAGCGCACAGCACCACTTTACAGGGGCGATGCCGCAACAAGGTCATTTGTTGGAGTTCGGGGTCATAATCTAGCGTGAGGCGAGTATTTTTAAACTGTGGTTTACCATCGAGCATCTGCCAGCTAATCTGGGTTAGGCGATCTAACTGAGTCTTTTGATGGCGATCGAGTTTAGCGTTGACTGCATTAGCCACAGCATTCGCCTGTTGCATCACTTCGAGATCCCATTCTGGCTGGTAGTTGAGTTTGGCGGAAATATCGTTCCAGCCATAGCCTAAATCGCAGCCGCGATAAACTTTCCCATCGCACACATAGGAAATCCGGCGTTGCTGAATTGATGTATGATATAACGATCGAGTGTAAAGTTGACTAAAAACAATGAACAGTAAATTAGAGTCGATCGAATGTCCAGAGTGTAAGTCAACTCGTGTTAATAAAAATGGGCATAAAGCAGGCAAACAGAATCATATCTGTGTTGATTGCGGCAGACAATTCATAGATTGTTATCAAACTGATCAAGGTTATGGAGAAGAAATTAAAAAAGAATGTCTCCTCATGTATGTAAATGGGATGGGTTTCAGAGCAATTGAGCGAATTAAGGGAGTACATCATACAAGTATTATTAATTGGGTTAAGCAAGTCGGTGAATTACTCCCAAATGCTTATGCACCAGAAATAATTCCACAAGTAGGAGAGCTGGATGAACTAGAAACATTTGTTGGCTCAAAAAAAACAAAATCTGGCTCTGGACGGCAGTAAATCACTTTCACCCAGGAATTTTAGGATGGGTACTGGGCGACCACAGTGCAAAAACTTTTCAGCCATTATGGGAACTAGTCAGTAGCTGGAAATGCTACTTTTACATCACGGATGGATGGCCAGTCTACCCGATATTTATTCCAGATGGAGACCAGATTATTTGTAAAACTTATATGACTAGAGTAGAGGGAGAAAATACAAGGCTTAGACACTATTTAGCCAGACTTCATCGCAAGACGCTTTGCTATTCTAAGTCGAAAGAAATGCTGGCACATTCAGTTAGATTACTAATTCACTATCTCAAGTTCTGGGATGTTCCCATCCCATATTCAGCTAACTATTAAATGTAGCTAAAGATTTCATCCTATTTTGAATATTTTTTTGGTCTCGAAGCTTGCGCGCCGCCTAAGCGGCGGTCGCCATATCATACATCAATTCAGCAACGCCAACTATTTTATATACCTTAAACCCAACAGTTAATTTTCAAGTCGGTGATGTAAAACGTCTTCCCCTCTTTCCCATCGAATCCGCAGATGAAATCTTTGCCCAACTCGATCTCACCTTCACCGAACACGAAGCCGCCCGCGAAACCTCCGTTGAATTCAGACAACCTGGAACCTCCGGCTGGAACTATGCCCAAGCCTGGGCACAGCAAGCCGTCGATCGACCTTCCGGTACACCCCTCCCCGACTGGAACCCAGATTACGAACAACCCCCCGCCGCCAATTGGGTTTCCTACGCCCTCGGTATTGCCCTCGGACGCTTCGGAGCCAGCGGTCAGGGCATTTTGGCCGAAACCCCCGAAACAGCCCTGCCCCACGGCATCCTCTACCTCTCCGCCTACTCTGGCGATCGACCCGAATCCACAGACAGCCTCACCCATCCCGCCTGCCAACCCCTCACCACCGCATGGCAACAATACGGTAGCTCGATCGCCTCCGCCAAACCCCTCCGCGACTGGCTTCGTCTCAACTTCTTCAAAGACATTCACGTCAAGATGTACGAACAACGCCCAATCTACTTCCCCCTCTCCTCCGCCAATAAAAACTTCGTCGCCTACATCAGCATCCACCGCTGGACAGACAGCACCCTCTCCACCCTCCTCGCCGAATACCTCCTCCCCGAACTCCGCCAACTCGAAGGCGAACTCAGCGACCTGATGGACTCCCGCAACCAGGGCGACAAAAAACAGCAGAACCAAGCCGAAGATCGCTACAGCAAAATCCTCCAACTCGCCACCGAACTCAAAACCTTTACCGATCTCGTCCAACAGTGCGCCGAACAGGGCGCACCCCCAGCCAAACCCAGCGACACCCTCCGCGAAACCGATGCCCGCTTCAGCCTCGATCTCGACGACGGCGTAATGGTCAACAGTGCCGCCCTCTGGCCGCTCCTCGAACCCCAATGGACTAAACCCAAAACCTGGTGGTCGGAACTCTGCACCGCCCAAGGCAAAAAAGACTACGACTGGTCGCACCTCGCCGCCCGCTACTTCCCCCAGCGCGTCGCCGCCAAATGCCAAATTGACCCCTCCCTCGCCGTCGCCCACGGCTGCTTCTGGCAATACCACCCCGCCAAAGCCTACGAATGGGAACTTCGCCTTCAAGACGAAATCGCGGGGGATTTCACGATCGACGAATTAGACTCCGATCGGCTCCGGCAGCAGTTTGAAAGCGATTATCCCGATAAGGTTAAAGAACTCCAAGAAAAAGAAGCCAAACGTCGCGATAAAAAGCGGAAAAAAGTAGATGATGCGGAAGACTTGGGGCCTTTGTTTGAGGCTGCGGCTGAAGCCGGGGATGAATAACACACCCTACCCAACGAGCCGCTCTGCTGCACGACTGCCTTTATAGCGATTTCGAGATCGCAGCAGACCCCTCGATTTCCATAATTATTTCTTTAAAACTTATGCCCAGAGCTTCAAAGACTTCCCGCAATCGCTCGAAGCTAGCCGAATCATAATGATTAGCTTCATAGCGTTGAATTTGTTGCTCTTTCACGCCAATTTTTTCGGCTAGTTCTTTTTGAGTCATGCCGCTAGCAATTCTGGCTTTAATTAAGGCGATTGGTAGTTCGGTGAGGGAAGAAATCTTGAACACCGACTCGCCCTGCTGCAACCCGTCATATTCGGCAATTTCTGCCTTCAATCGGTCGATCCACACTCTTACTCCCGCTTGCTGAGATTGCCACAGACGTTCGGACAATCCTTCGGGATTAGCGGCTAGATTTGCTAAAGATTGCTCTAATTCTTTGAGTTTAGAATTAGTGACCTTATATTGATGTTTATTTTGAATCACGATCGATTATTCCTCGCAGTAATTTGAATTAATTAGGGGATAGCAGTCGGATCTAAGACGATAATTCCTTTGGGATTGCCATTTTTATCGGTTTGAAAAAACCCTGCCATTGCTGGATTCGGGACTAATTCACCACTAAACTTAGTCCGTTGCGCCGCCAGATCCGGTTGCAGAAAAATGGGATCGATCGCCTCTTCGTCGATCCCAAAAATGTCAAAGCAACCATCGTAATCATTTGGTCGTTCCTTGTCTGTGATGAAGCTACCGCCAATATATACCCGCCGACAGCCAGCTAGTTTCAGATTTCCCAGAGCCAATCGCAAGCCCGTGAGCAGTTGTTTAAAGGTAGTTATTGGTGCCAAACCGCTCCCAGAAATCATCCCATGTTGGCTCGTAGATACCTTGGGGGAGATAACCGCGCTCGTCAAATCGCAACCACCTTAGAAGAAGAACTGAAGTACGAACTGCGTCAGCATGGCATTGTCGTGTGGCTCGATAAAGACGCGGCGTATAACAGCTATGTCGATCGACTGGTGGAACGTTACCAGCAAGAGCAATTTCCCTTTCCGGTGATTCCATTTCGGGGCAGCTACCTCGAAATGCTGCTGGCACTAGAACCTTATGGCAACGGCGAATTACCCGATCGAGTGTTGATTCACATGCCTGGACATACCACCGAAAGCATTCGGAAAACGCCGATCTTAGAGTTGTATCGCGCTGGCAAATGCTATCGTAAGGCACTCAATACCCTCATTCGCGAAACTGCTTCAGGGCACGTTAACCCCGACAAGATCGAAGCCTACCTCAACACAGGAGATCTAGACCTGAGTGCCGCTGACAATTGGCTAGCAGTCGCCTGTAACCAACCGCAAGGCGATCGATCTCAATACCTCGAAAGTCTCGACCTCGAATGGGTGTTAGCTAGCACGATCGCCACAGCAGCTACTAGCTTTAAGACCAAATTCAGCGATGCCCAGAGTCTGAGCATCCTCTCCGACTATCTCTACCGCAAGACCGGAATGGATGCAACATTCCAAACCTTTTATCGCCAATCCACAACCCTCTCCTTCAGCGATCTGGGTGAAACTTTCGTGGCATGGCTGATGTGCGTCGAATATGTCCACGATCTAGCTCGATCGCCGATGCTGGACGATCTGAAACGGCTCAAACAACTCTCCGCACCACTCAAACAAACCTGCGATCGGTTGGTCGGTTATCTGCGCGACAGCCATCCCCAAGCCTATGAAACGATCGCCAGACAAGTAGAAGGACATCTAGAACCGGAGCTAAAAGATCTCCGACCGGAAGATCTGGGTAAAATCGATACCTTCCTGAGCGAAGAAAATGCCATCTTAGGCGGAGCATTGCAGGCACTCCAGCAGGAAGCCTGGGAAAAAGCTTTGGAGTGGGCGCAAGTTCGGTTAGAGCAGCCCTCCTTCTGGCTGGCTCGCGATCGGACTCGGCGGATCGAGTGGTTGTTAATTCGGGATGCCGCTACCCTCGGTCTGGCATTGATTCGGCACCCGCAACCGCTTCAGGGTCGAACTAATCTCACCAGTGCCTTAGAGGGTTACACGCAAACGGGGTGTACGGTCGATCGCGCCCACCGCAAATTCGAGCAACAGCGGGCTAAACTTTTAAGCTCGACTCTGCCACATTTTGGTTCGCTTTTGGAAATTTCCGACAAGCTTCGCAGCCGTTATCGGGAATGGGCAGATGACCTCGCCCACAGCTTCGCCCAGATCTGTGAAAGTGAAGGATTTTTGCCAGTAGAATCCCTGCAACAGCGATCGCTCTACGAGCAAGAGGTGCATCCGCTTACCCAAACCGCTGCGAAGACCGCCTATTTCATCATCGATGCCTTTCGCTATGAGATGGCCACCGAACTGATCTCCGCTTTTGAAGGCGCAGGCACGAACGTTACCCTCAGAGCGCGTTATGCGGAGTTACCCACCATTACCGCAGTAGGGATGAATGTCCTCGCTCCGCTGAGTAAAGCTGGAAAACTCACCCTGGGGAGCGATCGGGGGTTCAAGGGCTTCAAAACGGGCGAATATACCGTCCGCAAGCCAGATGAGCGGGTGCGGGCGATGGGCGATCGCAGCGTGGATAATGTTAATTCCGGTCGGCGGCGAGTGCGACAGCTTAAATTGAGCGAAGTTTGCGATCGATCGACCGACAGTTTGAAACAAGGATGTGCGAATGCGGATTTAATCGTCGTTCATAGTCAAGAAATCGACGATGCGGGGGAAGCCAATCTGGGTTTAATTGCCTTTGAAGAGTGCCTCAAGCAGTTAAAATCGGCATGGAATCGACTCAAAAGCATTGGCATCAATGAATTTGTCTTTACGGCCGATCATGGTTTCCTGCTCCAAGACCAGACCACCAAACAAGTAACCTGGGGGACGATCCGCGCTCCGCAACGGCGTTATATTCTCGACGACCATCCGCGAGCCGAGGCAGAAACCGTCACAGTGTCTCTGGGCGCACTTAATTATGAAGGTCAGACCGGATATTTACTCTTTCGTAAAGATACTGCGGTATTTGCAACGGGGAATCCTGGCGCAACCTTCGTTCACGGTGGCAATAGTCTCCAAGAGCGGGTAATTCCGGTGTTGAGCGTATCGCATAATCGCGATGTCAGCAGTTTCAAAACCGTCAAATACGCGGTAGAAGTCCAAGCGCAACCAGATATTGCCGGATTTAGTCGGCTGAAAGTTCGAGTCAAACCAGCACCTGTCGCCCAAGGCGTGCTCAGTTTTACTGGAGCTAAAACGATCGCCTTAGCTCTGAGGGTACCAGATCGTCACGATATCCAAGTGAATATTAAAGATGTACCCAATGTCGCGATCCAAAATCAGCAGATCCCCGTCCAATTGAATGCAGAATGGGTAGAGGTGGTCTTCGACCTCGCTGGATACCAAGACGAACGAGTCAGAATCGAGGTTTACCATCCAGATGCTTCAGAAGATGTCGAACCTGCAACTCTAGAGTCGTACTTTAAGGTCGCTGGCACCCTGCGCCGGACGAAAGATACGCCCATTACAGTCCAGACTAGTGGCGATTGGCAAGATAGCTTTGCCGACCCCAATGTGGGTCGAGTTTTTCTCCACCTCCAGCAGCATGGTTCGATCGCGGAATCCGAACTTGCGATAATTTTAGGCAATCCGCGTCAAGTTCGCCGCTTCGCTGTCGCCTTTGAGGAATACCTCCAGAAAGTACCGTTCTCAGTCAGGACTGAAGCTACCAGTAGTGGTAAACGCTACGTCAAACAAACCTAACCTAGATCCGATATGGCAATCAGCGAAAAAGACACAGAGCATATTTTAGAGAGACTCCGTTCAGGCACCGTCCCCGAACGGGGGCTAGAAGCCTTTGCTGTAGGGATCGATAAGCAGCAGACCGAAATCCGTCGTCAACTCAGTCTTGCGGCCAGTGGGGAAGGAGTATTCAAGTTTCTCAGGGGTGGTTATGGCTGTGGTAAAACATTCATGTCCCGTCTGGCTGTCTTAGAAGCACAGGAGCAAGGGTTTGCCACTAGCTTTGTCGTAGTCTCGGATAACGACCTGCATTTTTATAAATTTGATGATGTATATCGTAAAGTAGTGCAAGAATTAGGTACCAGTTCTTGCCCCAGAGGTGCCCTGAGCGACATCATCGATCGCTGGATTGCCAAGGTCGAAGACGCGCTGATTGCTGGCGGTGCTGACGAAGAAAGTGAGGGCTTCGATGCCCAAGTCCAACAGCGGATGGAAGAAGAATTAGCATCTCTCACTGCCGGAAAAGCTCCAGAAGATATGGCGCGAGTCCTCCGCGCGATTTTTCAACTCAAACAACAAGGCGAAGTCGCCGAAGCCAGTGCCTTACTAGCTTGGCTATCCGGTAGTGAAAATGTATCTGCCAGTGCCAAGAAGGTGGCAGGGATTAAGGGTGACATCGGCAGTCGCGAAGCCCTAGATTACCTCCAGGGTATTCTGGAAATCACCAAGGCAGCGGGCTATAAAGGACTGGTGATCGCGATCGATGAAGCTGAGACTATTTTGAGAATGCGCCATGATGTGCGCGGTAAATCCCTCAACGGTATCCGCCAGATTTGCGATGCGGCGGATCGCTATCGCGGGTTGCTGTGGTTATTTACCGGAACCTCGGAATTCTTCGACACCCAGCGCGGCGTTGCTGGACTCCAGCCACTCTACGAGCGGATTAAGTTCCAGGATGAAGGCGGATTTGTCAGCACTCGTCAGCCCCAGCTAGAACTCAAACCCTTCGATGCCAATCGGCTGAAGGAAGTGGCACTCAAGTTG
Source organism: Chamaesiphon minutus PCC 6605 (assembly GCF_000317145.1). GTDB lineage: Bacteria > Cyanobacteriota > Cyanobacteriia > Cyanobacteriales > Chamaesiphonaceae > Chamaesiphon > Chamaesiphon minutus. The sequence continues at coordinate 1,322,770 of NC_019697.1, forward strand.
AGGGAAATATATCCCGCAGTCGATCGCCACCGTCTGATGAACAAAGTTACCGTAGACTTTATCGATCGATTAGTGGCAAAAACCACTCAAGGTTTCCAAGGCGATGTGGGTGTAGTCCCCCGTCAGTTCCTCCGGCAATTCGTCAATGTGCTGGATCTCACCGATGAGAATGAAGACTACGATCCGATGGTAGTGGCAGGCTTCGATCGAACTGCACTAAATGAGATCGAACAGAGATTGAGCGCAGGACTTCCCTACCTCGATCCCGAACCAGAGGATGACAAGGGATACTCCCTAGTTGAGTTTTAGCCATGACATCCGCCTTCTCCCGCTTTCCGCCCCGACTCCAAGCCGCGATTGCTTCAAACTTAGGCTGGACATCGCTGCGTCCGGTGCAAGAACTATCGAGCCACGCCTTACTTGACGGCAAAAATGCGGTCATCCTCGCCCCAACCGCAGGTGGCAAGACGGAAGCAGCGATGTTTCCGCTGCTGGCGAAGCTGATGGCTGACGAACCCAAAGGCGTTGGGATGATTTATGTCGCGCCGATTAAAGCTTTGTTGAACAATCAAGCAGATCGATTGGGGCGTTACACCGAGATGGTTGGTTTACGGCGATTCCTCTGGCATGGCGATATCAAAGCTGCTGACAAAAGACGGTTTCTGAACGAACCTGCTGCACTGCTGATGACCACGCCAGAATCATTAGAAGTCATGCTCCTCTCGGCAAAAGTGCCCCATGTCCAACTATTTCAAGACTTACGGGCAATCGTCATCGACGAAGTTCACTCTCTAGCTGGCAGCGATCGCGGCACACAGCTTATTTCCGTTCTGGAGCGGTTGGCAAGATTTACACCGAATGACATCCAGCGGATCGGGCTGAGTGCGACCATCGGGAATCCAGCGGATATCCTGACCTGGATGCAGGGGACTTCCCACAGAGAGAGTTGTATTATCGATCCGCCCAAAGTAACTTCGCACAAAGACCTCAGAATTTATCTCCGCGATACCATCGGCAGTATTGCAACAGCGGCCAGCACCAAAGCTGCCGATCGCAAAAGCCTATTCTTCTGTCAAAGTCGCGCCCTTGCCGAAGACATTGCCGATCGAATGCGCGATCGTGGCACCGATGTCTTCGTCCACCACAGCTCGGTCTCGCTAGAGGAACGGACTGCTGCGGAAGCTCGATTTCAGTATGGGACAAACGCCTGTATCGTTTGCACTTCAACGTTAGAACTCGGCATCGATGTCGGCGATCTAGACCTAGTGCTCCAAGCCAATGCACCCTCGACAGTATCCTCCTTTTTGCAGCGGCTCGGTCGCACGGGTCGCCGTGCCGGACAGCAAGCCAACACCACCTTTTACTGCGAAGATATCGAACCAGTTTTACAAGCGATCTCCATCATCGAGCTGGCAAGAACGGGATGGGTTGAGTCAGTTCCCGTTCAGACAAGAGCTTGGCCTGTGCTAGTGCATCAGTTACTGGCACTAACGCTTCAGTTTGGTGGTGTGAGCACCGAGCGATGCTGGGAGTATCTTTCGGTCGTACCTGACTTTAGCGGGATTGCCTACGCAGAATTTGAAACCTTAATTGAGCACATGACTCAGACAGGGTATCTATTTGGATCTGGAGGATTGCTATCGATCGGCGATAAAGCAGAGAAGGTCTATGGTCGGAAGAACTTTATGGAGCTTTATGCTGTATTTAGTAGCCCGCAGCTTTATAAAGTTCAAACTAAAGCCAACTATACAATTGGCTCCTTAGAGCAGATCTTCGTCGATAAACTAGTTCCAGAAGTTAGCTCATTCATTTTAGGCGGGAGATCTTGGACGGTATTGCACGTCAACCATGCGGAGCGAAGCGTGTTGGTGATACCAGCTCCACGCGGGAAAAAGCCCAGTTGGGGAGGATTCATCCCAGAATTGCTGGGATTTGAACTATGTCAGCAGGTTCGGCAAATCATTCTCAGTCAAGATTCGCTCCCTTACCTTGATGAGCAAGCACAGTTCGTACTGGATGAATATCGGCACGAACTAGCCCCGCTACTAAAGTCCTCTGGCTGGAGTCTTCAATTTGACCCAGATCGAGCCATCTGCTGGACATTTGCAGGTGGTGCCATCAATCACACACTTAAATATGGACTGCAAGTTTATTCAGACTCAAAAATAGTTGTCGATAATTTTAAATTAAAAATTGAAGGAGATAGTTTTACAATAAATAGTTTGAAACTGGCGATCGCAGAGATTTCCAAACCTTCATTTTGGCAATCGGCAGCAACTCAAGCTGCTATATCAATCAATTTACCAGAGTATCGACTCAGTAAATTCCAACAAGCATTACCGGATATCTATTCTATTGAAATCATTCAAAACTACTTGCTAGATATTTCTAAGTCTATTGAGTTTCTTCAAAGAGTTAAGTAGGGCTTGCCGATCGAATCTTCATAGCATCTACTAATATACAAAAATACTTTTGTATATTAGTATTAACTAGATCTTAACAGGGGATCGGGTCTTCCTCTTCCACGGGGAAATCGACCGAATCGTCACAGATCTGTGCGGGTAAGGTTTCAACGGAATTCAGGCTGGGTTGAGATGGGGTACGGGGGGCGGCTAATGCGGGAGTTGCATCCAGCAGATTGAGGCTACTTTGGCGGAGAAATCGGCTGATTCGAGTGCAAGAGGATAGATATAGGTATGGGTTTTGGGGCGCGGCTAGGTGGATTAGTGGTTGCCCAGATGTTTCGATTAGTTCGATTTCTTGGGGGTTAGTAATTGTCGCAGGCAAGATCCGCAGATCGATATTATCGGTTAGTAGAGCTGCGGTTGGGAGGCTGGGATGCCAGAATTTAAAGTTATTATTTTTGACAAAGTGAATTTGCCAGGGCAGAGTACAAATTTCTTGAAAATAGCTTAATCCTTCACTCCGACCGTTACTGACAAACCAAAATTCACGATCGATATCATCTTGAATAATGCCAGAACTTTCAATCCACTCGAAAAATAGCTGCTGGGAATAGCTAGCTAACTTAACTACAAGTACTGGATATTTTTGCGCGATATAGTAAATATCATCAGTCAAGTATTCTTTAAATCCATCGGTGGTAAAGTATCGATCGGGTGAGTATGCAGCTAATAAGCCTGGATTATACAGTTTTGAAAGTGGCGAACCATAGCTAGTATCGATCGTCACAACTTGGATACCTCGATCGAGATACAGTCCTTCAATCAAGGCTCTCGCTGTCCAAGATTTGCCAACTTTCGGTAATTGTCCGCCGACCCAATGGATTTTCATCGGATTTTAGCGAAGGTTAAATTAACTTTTGCTCCATGTTGAATCTGGAGTTGTTCGATCGTGCCGCGATTAACTTCGATCGCCGCATCATATTGTTGTAAAGTAGCATAAGTCGGACACTTATCACCTGAGTTCGATGAGGCTGTGCCTCATCATCAAATCAAGTCTCTGACTGTGCTTGAGTCATAAACATCAATTATTAAAATGAGATATTTCCAAGTCATTATCAATAAGCTTTGATTATTGATAATGACTTGGAAGTAAAACGTCGATCGATAATTACAAATAATTAACAATTAATAAGTTATTAAAAGTTCTGAGGAGCGGTCGGCAAATAAAAGTACAAATAGCATTGCAACCCTTATGTATAATCTCTGATTCTGGTTAAATTAATATATATATTAGAAAACCACACTTAGATGATGGACTTAACCGAACTATTTTGTGAAATAGATGATTTCTGCCAAGATTGGCTAGCAACTTTTTCATCAATATCTTTCCCTGCCAACGGTAATAGCTTACCAAAACGCTGCGGCCTATCACTGAGCGAGGTCATGACTATTTCTATTCATTTCCATCAGTCAAGCTATCGAACATTTAAGGATTATTACCTCAAAAATGTTTGTCAAAACTTAACTGATTATTTTCCAAAGTTGGTTAGTTACAATAGAATGGTGGAGTTGATGCCAAATGTTTTAATAGCTTGCCTTTATTATCTCAACTCTCGTCAAGGTAAGGTGACTGGAATTAGTTTCGTGGATAGCACGGCTATTCCAGTTTGTCACCCAAAAAGAATTAAAAGAAATAAGGTTTTCAAAGAAACTGCCAAGCTGAGTAAGAGTTCTATGGGATGGTACTTTGGATTCAAGCTTCATTTAATTATTAATGATTGCGGAGAGATATTAAGCTGCAAAATCACACCTGGCAATGTCGATGACCGCACACATTTGCCATCAATGACACAGGGAATATCAGGAAAAATATTTGGAGACAAAGGATATATTAAGAAAGAACTATTTGAAGAATTATTAAATAAAGGATTGCAGCTAATTACGCCACTAAAATCTAATATGAAAAACAAGCTCATCTTGATGGATGACAAAATATCACTTCGGAAACGCTCGCTGATTGAAACGGTAAATGACCAGTTAAAAAATATTTGTTATTTAGTCCATTCTCGCCATCGGAGCTTGCATAATTTCATGCTAAATCTGATTACAGCATTAATTGCTTATACTCATCAACCTAAAAAGCCGAGTTTGAAGCTAGATGAGCCTGCTCAAAACTTCTTTAGTATTGTTCCTATTTAGCCGATTATTTATTTATTAACTTAACTCAATATTTTCAATCATTAATCATCTTAATGATGGGTTTTATCGTGCCAAAATTTACATAAAATTTGCTATTAAGCTGAACATGTTGTCACATCTGAGTTCGATGAGGCTATGCCTCATCGAACTCAGGTTTGTAGCCAAATTGGACAGAAGGCAAGAGCGAGAAAAAGGAGATGAGACTTATTGAAAGGTTTTTTATTAGTTTTGTAAATATTAAATATGTTACGCATCATATTCGTTTTGACCTCAACTCCAAATATCGATCTTAGGTAAATTAAATGAGGATGCCTGGATGGAACTAGCGGGTTGGGCGATGCCTTTGGATTCGTTCTGGATGATTGAAACACCTTCAGGATCGATCGTATAAATGCTGGCTACTTCCAGTTGAGCGGCAAGTAGATCGTCGATGCCGATTTGAATCGCGGCGGCGGGATTACGGTAGAAGCTACTTTTAGCGGCAACGATCGCGATATGTTCTAGTTCGGCTCCGGTATAGTTATCGGTTGCTTCGAGGATGTTCATCCACTCTTCACCAGTCATTCGTCCGTGCTCTAAATCTGCATAGGCTCGATCGAATCTCGCGCAGTGGAGTTGCAGAATTTGTTTTCGCTCTGCATCGAATGGGAAGTCCAGGTAAAATATTTTATCGAATCGACCAGACCGCTTGAGCGGAGTGGGCAGATTCATCAGGTTCATAGTTGCCAGGACGAATGTTTCGGAGGTTTTTTCTTGGAGGTAGGTGAGGATAATTCCCAGAAATTCGCCGGAGTCATCGCCGATGAAAAATTTGTCGAACTCGTCGAAATAAATGATGCAGGGTTCGATCGCATCAATTCGGTTTAAAAGTTGCTTGAATTTTTTTGCACCGCCAGATTTAGCGACATCAATGCCAACGCTAATTAGCGGGAATCCTAAGATTTTGGCGGCTTGCTTGGCGAGATAGCTTTTTCCCGCACCTGGAATCCCGACGAGTAGCCAGCCACGCGGCAAGGGTAGATTTGCGGCTCTGGCGGCAGGAGAGAAATCCATCTGGACTTGTTTGAGGGCAGTTTTAATATGCTCTAGACCACCAATATCTTTAGTGGTGGTGCCGCTCATGAATTCTAGTCCGTAGGTGGCAAATACTTGATATTTGTACTCTAAATGTATAGTCCGGTGCGATTGGTATGCAGCTCGGCAAGTAATCGGACGATCTGAACAGCAGGGTTGTCAGCGATTGAGACGGCTGTAGATCGATCTAGTGCTTGAAATTCAGCAGTAAACACCGACCAGATTCGAGCGGGACGATCGAGTTCGTTAGCGATGAACTGTAACTTTTCAAGCGTATTGCGGCGATCGACGACGGCGATTTCGATCGAGATTATCGGGTATATAGAGATTAGATCGAGCATTTATTGTTTTAAAATCAATGTCTAAGAATTAAATATTAAATTAAATGCTTTAGGATTAATTTTCATCTAGTTCCAAGCTGTCACCATTTACATCTGCGGACAGGGGATTAACATGTAGAGGCTGACCGTCCTCTTCATTATCTAAGGTACTTGGATCGCTCGAATTGTTTAGCTCGTCAGCAGCACTTAGATCGGTATTCAGATTTAGATCGCTCTTGCCATTGACATCAGGCAGATCTATCTCCATATTTTTGGCAAATATTCGACCATGATTTACCAATGCTTCTTGAGCTATACCGATCTCTATATTAATATGATTCGACTTGTTTGGTCATTAATTGAATTTCTAATGACATCAATGGCGATTGTGGCGATCGAGCTTGTTCTCTTAACGTCTGAGATTTTACCTCAATCGCTTCAGTAATTCGATTAGCTATATCCTGCATTTGAGCGAGTTGGGTACTGTTATCTTTAATATCATTAGATGTTTTTAGTGCAAGTTCGATCTGCTCTTGTTTATTTAGATCTAAATTTGCAATATTTGTATTGACTGACTGAAGTTGTCGATCGAGGGTTTTTAGTTCGTCTCCAACTTTTTCATAGCTAATCGTATTCGGATCGGCAGCAGTTAGATCCCAGGCATTCTGACTAGCAGCTTGCTCTATAAACCGATACACTGGGTCGTTGCTGCTAGGGAATTTATCGATGATGATTTTGCCATCTTCAGTTTTAGTAAAGTTTGAGACAACCTCATCGACGATCGGGTGGTTGGATTTTTGGGCGGAGAGTAAGGCTCCAAAAGCTTTGCCCATTCTTGTCAAATTCTTAATCGCACCGACGATTAATCCAGCAGCAGCTCCAGCTAAAATCAGTTGAGTATCGCGAGTAAATCGGTAAGCTTTGGCTTCTAGATCTTGAGATAATGGTTCTTGTTGTTTGCCTTTTGGCTTTTGCTTAGTGCTATTATCCCGATCGTCATCTTCATATTCATCGCGAGTGGATCGGGAGTTGTTTGCGGCGGTTCTAGTCACAGTTAATATCTCTTAATAAAATTCAATCGTCGTTGGATGAAGCGCAAGCCTCGAAATAATTTGACTCAGGCTAAGATTTCATTTGCCCGTTGACGGGCAACTAAAAGTTGAAGATTTGCTGCGGTCAAGCCACGTTTGCCGCTCGGTAAAATGCTATAAAGATCGTCATTAGATCGATCTAATTGGGCTGGTGGTTTGCTTGGCTGTAGTTGAATTTCGGGCATCGTCCACTGTTGATGGTGTTTGCCCTCGATCGTTGCCAGCTCTAACTCTGGGGTCATGTTGTTGAATGTTATTTGCCCCCGATATTCGACCAGGGCGAGTCGATTATCTAGATAATAGAGATGATATTCATAGTCGAGATCGTCGATTATATCGGCATAACCGCGTCCGCGATCGATTCGCCACATCCGCCCGTATTCATTGCGGAGTTCGATCGTATTCGGTAATGTGTCGATCTGTCCTTGCCAATGAGATAGATCGACTTGGATTTGGATGTCAGCGGCGTTCTGGCTCAAAAGCTTCATAAAATGCGCCCTTGGTATGAGTATTGAGTTGGTCACAAATTAAAATCACTCGCGGACAATTGGCATAGCGACCTTCTAGCAACCGAGCCATTTCAATATCAGCAGTTGGGGGAATTACCCAGTACTGAATCTGGCGATTGGTCATCCCGTTTTTTTTAGAGTAGTGCGGATTGTTTCATGGCTGACGGACTCCACCAGCCCCAGTTCGACCACCTTGCGTGAGATTCGCCGTAGTGACCAGTTCGCATAGCCTTGAGGTGCCTCACCCAGCCGCATCGCAATGATGTGGGCTTCTTGTTTCCCATCGAGCAATTTCGCCCGTGGGGGTGTATTGCGCTGGACACCGTTGAGGGTTATCTCCAAGCCTTGCTCCACTAATCTGCGGCGAATATTTTCCACTGTCTGCGTTCGGCAGTCAAACGCTGCGGCGATTTGCGCGTCTGTCCAGTTTGCGCCCTCAATATCTGCTTTGAGTAAAATTTGTGCGCGGCGCACCTTTTGGCTACTACCCCTCAATTTTTTAATTACTTGGCTGAGTTGGGAACGTTCTTCTGCTGTCAGTCTGACAATATATTTTTTCGCCATCCGCTTGACACTTATTCGCCTAATTTTGCCGATTTTCCTCATTTTAGCAACCCTAAGTTTTAATCTTGACGCTGCACTAGAGCCGAAACATTATGCCCACAGGCAAATTCATAGTCATCGCGATATTGTAAGTCAGCAATCCGCTCGTCATCGTCTTCAATTTGTCGATCGCGTAAATCGGGGCGAGGAATGAAACCATCGCGATTATGGATGGTGAGGTGGGATTGGAAGATATAGCCTGTATCTTTCTCCTCGTCGGGTTTAGGGCAACGATGATTGATGAGAAAGATCGAAATTGCTCTAGTGCCAGCGGGTAGCTTGGTAGTGCCGTTAACGGGGCGATTGGAGATGGCTAGTTTGAGTCCGTCGCTGTGGGGAACATCGAGGGTGACGGGCTTAGTCGAGTCGTTAATAGTAACTGTGAGCCGCTGTAATTGTCGCTGGCGTTGCCATCTGTCAGTTTTGGCTTTATTTTCGATGCCATCTGGTTTGAGCGGCTGGTAGTCGCCCCAATACACTTCTAGATCTAAACTGGTGGTCTTATCGCTAATCAGGAAGCTAAGTCCGATCGATGATGGAAATAGAGCCTTTCTAGCTGATGCAGTTTCTGGCGTATTTTCGTCTTCGCTGGATTTACTCGTAGGAGCATCTATTTCGAGTCCTTCGTCAGCAGTATCACCGCTCCGATCTTGGACGCTGGCTTCGTAGGGCACCAGAAATCCGGTTAGATACCATTTGCTCGGAGATTGGGAGATGATTTCATCTTGGTAATGGTAATCAGCAGTGGCATCGGGGCCAACGAGATCGAGGCTGAGGGCTTCTACGAGTTTTTGGCGAACGGCTGCTGATGTGGTCATGTAGCAAGGTTGTAGAGCACTTCTCAGTATTATTCCCCAGAATGGTGCAGTATCCACCTTGAATTTTGAGAACAATTCAGCAACAACAACTCGTAGTAACTCTTGATTAAGCCCCCCAGCCCCCAATTCTGGGGGAGCAAGTCTCTGGAAGTCCCCCAGAATTGGGGATTTAGCGACTCGCGCTCTGGAGGTTCCCTCCAGGTTGAGCGAGTCAAGACAGGGGGCTATCCTCACTAGAAAATCATGTTTTTTAGCAACATTCAGCTAGTGTAGGCGTAGGGACGATCGATTGATATTCATCGCCAGAGAATGGCTGAAATTCTTGTGTCCATTTGGCTGTTAATTTGCACAGCAATCGAAATTGGAGTGGCGTGGGTGCCGGATTGACTTTTTCGACGACTACTTTCACTGCTTGGGGCTGTTTGCCAACTAATTGGAAAAAGTCTTTGACCAAATAGCGCGGACAGAAACCAATATTGTGTCGATCGATCGTCCGCAGCATTAAGGCGTTAGCATCGTACTCATTTTGAATGTCGTGCATGAGCATCAATTCTTCACCAATGACACATTCTGCCGCCCGCTGTTGGGCGGAGGCGGGGTAGTGTCTGAGTCCGTGGGTAAAGAAGTGCATTTCGTATTCCCCAGCAGCGTTGCGCTCTGGCATTGAGAAGACTTCAAGGCTGTCGGTGACTCGTTTTCCGCCACTACGACCGAGGAGGGTAATCGGATCGATTGATGCAGGGTTGCCGTTTGAGTCGAGATTAAGCCAGTCGATGAATTCTGGGTATTCAGGACGCGATTTGTTGAGAAGACGGTTGGCGAATGGCCAGAAAAGTTCGATCGAGGTGTAGGCCCGATCGAATTCTGGGAATGCTAACAGGGGGCGGAAATTCGCTGATAACTGAGCTTGGAGTGCGCCCTGAATATAGACAAAACCATATCTCTGACCATCATAGGTCAGTTTGCCGATCGGGAACCAGGCGCGGGAAACGGCATCTTGCCAAGTGAGGAAAAGAGTTTTCATGGTAGTTCCTCTTGAAGAGCTAGTAATCGATCTTTGTTAAATGCCAGAATCCCAGCGGCAAACTCTTTGGCTGGTGGAGACATACGATCTGCGGGGACTCTGGCTAATAAGCTTTCGACCCACTCTGATGATATGCCAGAGAGTTGCATTAACCAAGCTCTAGCGGCTTGGGGATAGGATTTAGCGGCAGTTTGAAACGTCGCTAGAGTTGTTAAAGGTTTGCTATCGTTTGCTTGGGCATAAAAAGCTGAGTAGTTCTTCTTTAAGTATGCCCCAACGGTTTTATTCTGGAGATGTTTTAACCGTTTTTCCTCTGGTAATTCTCGCCCCAGACTGGAAGCATGGTCGTAGGTAGGTGCCAGATGGATGGTGCGATCGATCGTGCTGACTAAGCCCCAGTTTTCATGATGTCTGTCCCCATTGCCAATCAAAGCATCGAGTAGCAAGTAACCAACAAATGTATCGGCGGCACTTTCAATCGATGTTGGTGGTGTCCAGTTGATGGGGATCTGAGTATTGTTGATCGTAATTGCTTGGAACACGACATCTAACGTGTGTTGAGAGACATTGTATAGTTCCTCACGCGGATAGCTAGAAACAATTCCAGTTAAGACATCATTACCGTGGATTAGGTCTTCATTTGGCATAATCATGGCTGGAGAGACGGTTCCTCTTTGTCCTTGCCAAATTCCTAATTCTTGTTTGGCGTGAGGTAATCCCAGTGCTTCGCAAAGTTCAGCAGCGATTTTTTCTGCCCAGTCCTCACCTGTATTAGGTCGTGCGCTTTTAAAAAGACAAGTACAAAGTTCGGGGTCGTGGAACCAAAATTTTCGCTTTGTTCCCATTGCTTCTGGTGCTCTCGCCGCATCAGATGGTACTTGAATAACTGGAAATTCGTCGATCATAGTTAAGTGTATTACTTTACTGATAATGCGCCCCCTAGCCCCCAATTCTGGGGGAACCGGATTGGGAAGTCCCCCAAACTTGGGGGATTTAGGGGGCGATTCTCGCCTGTGCTACTTCAGCTATTTTCTTCAATACTATAGCTAGATTCCCTAAAACCTCATCATTAGTGAATCTCAGCACAAAATATCCATAGGTTTCTAGAGCTTGCGTTCTTGCCAGATCGTAATCCTGTCGATCGTCATGAATATTACCATCTACTTCGACGACTAGCTTACAACTGGGACAATAAAAATCTAGGATAAAATTTCCGACTGGATGTTGAGAGCGGAACCGTAGACCATTTAGTTGTTTACTTTTGAGAGCTTGCCATAGGTATTCTTCAGCAGGGGTGAGATTTTTTCGCAAATCCCGTGCAGCCTGTTCGACTTGGGGATTGGTGCCGCGAATTCGCTGATTTTGGTTGTGATGAGTGTCCATTCTTTGCACTTTATTTCTGTCTCGATCTTAGGGTGCCCGTCTCGGTGGAGATAGCCCCCTAAATCCCCCAAGTTTGGGGGACTTTTAATCTGGGTTCCCTCTTGGGGAACCCTCTTAATCCGGTTCCCCCAGAATTGGGGGCTAGGGGGCACCTCTAAAACATATCCAACTGCTCCACATCCGGTGGAATCAGATTAAGCTGCTTCTTCACAGTCACCCCCTTGAGCTTCTCCGCTTTCACACCTTTTGCTTTGGGCTTTTTAACTTTCTTCTCGGCATGTTTACCACCCAAAATTTCCGCTTCATGACGTTGTTGATTTAGTTCTAGCAGACGGGCGAGGACTTCATCGTGGGTGGCTTCTGGCCAGCGGTATCGCCAGGGCTTTTTGCGCTGACGTTTGCCTTCTGTGGGCTGGGTGTCTGACGGTTCTTCGTCCTCGTAGTCGAGGCGGAATTCGCAGGTGGTGGAGATGTCTGTCCAACCGTAGGCGGCGAGGACGGCGGTGTCCATTTGGGTGTGGAGTTGGCGCAGTTTGAGGATGTCTGCATCGTCTTCTTCTGGGTCGTGGAATCTGTTGTAGGTGGCGGTGAGTCCTTGGTTATTGCGAATCATCAGGGCAGCGCGGAATTCGTAGTATTCCTGTCCAATCGATTCTAGTTCGGGGTTGGTTTCCCAGTTTTCGGGGAAGGGGAATGTTTCAAAACAATCGGATGGTCTATATCCTTGCCGATCTTCTAATGTTGAGGAGGTAAAAGTAGTCCAAACCTCATGTATTCGGCTGTGAATTATGGGAAAAGCAATTTCTGATAGTGCAAAAACAACTAAGTTTTCACTATACACATATCCACTCTGTAAAAAAGTGAATACATTGTGTTTGCTAGTTCTAGGCCGAACTAAAACCCGATCGAGTGGTTCGATCGTTTTCCATAGTTCAACTCTTTTTTCTCCATGTTGCCACCAGTATCTTCTATAGCCTTCCCGATTTTTTTTCATACGTTCAGGCTTCACCTTTATCTCAACAATTGACATCAAATCTGGCCACTCGCTGGCTTCATCTTCAGTCATCTCACCAAAATTAATTACATAGCGATTGTGAGTATGGTTAGGACTAGAATTCACCTCTTCACCACCGATATATGGGAAAATTATATTTTTGTTTCGAGAATTTCGTTCTATCAAATGGTGCATTTCAGCAATTGATGTTGCAGCAGAGTTGTTATCATCAAAGGTAAATCCCATTCCAAGAACAGTACTACCAATAAAACTCTTACCTTCATTATCAATCATCTTTTCAGGATCGTTATTACCACCAGCATGAAATAGAAAAGCGGTGATTTTCTCAACGGGCTTACCATCGAGAATGATGGGCAGATCGATCTTTCTCATTTATCTCAAATACTCTCGAATTACGAATAGCTTTTGACTAGATTTCGGTTGATTTTGCCGTTGAACTCGGATCAAGCGGTTGTGGAGTCGATCCACTTGATTCTCTAGATAGTCATGAAGTGCCTGAGCTTGTCCGAGGTAGTCTCGATCGTCCTTACAGATAATAATCCCAACATGATTTACACCGTTGCGATGTAATGCCACAAAATCATCGCGATTGAATGTGATGACACTGCGATCGTTCAGCGTTGCATAGTCCAACACCTCATCATCGGGAATCCCTTGGTTAGCCTGTCCTGCGTCATTGGATGAGAGAATATCGTGGTTGAAGTTGCGAAGTGCTTCGACTAGATCTATCGCCAGATTTTCATTTGAATATAATCTAGCCATTCGTCAGATCTTCCTCATCATGGGAGGCAATCAGCCGATCGATTTCAGCTCGATGGGTTGCATAATAAGCCCTGGTAGCTGCCAAATCGAATAGAGTTAGGCTGGGAAAGTTGCGGAGTAATTCTGCCTCATCTGCGCCTTGATTGTGGAGCGAAACGATCGTCCACACCGGAATTCGAGTATTGCGGATGCGCGCATATCCGCCGCATACACCCTCAGTTTTTTGAATATTGCGATCGGTAAGCTGTCCTTGCAACAGCAGATAATCTTCTGAAGGTAGAGCTTCAATCATTTGAACCAAAGATTCTACTAATTTCGTATTCAAGACTTGACTGTCTCCTGTATTTTCATAATATGCACCAAACTTACTACCACCGCTGCTAATCCAGGCCACTTATATCGCCGTGTGGCATTGTAGATTAGACCTCCATTATTACAAATGAACCGCAATCCAGTAGAGCGGGTATCACCTTGGGCGATGGTATTGGTGGAAATCAAACCCATTGTGCCATTCGAGCGTAACAAATCGAACGATCGCCGAAAGAAGAAGGCAACTAAATCGGAGTTACCGTGAGACTCCGCGTATGTGTCCTTGAGCCAATCGGGATAACCTTCAGCATTGCCGCTAGTCGTCGTGTTTTTGCCAGCAAACGGCGGGTTGCCGACGATCGCATCAAAACCCCCATTCTCCCTGTCAAATACCTCTGGAAACTCAATCTCCCAATTAAACGGCACCACCCGTTCCCGCAACCGCGCTGAAACCGCTATCATTCGCTCCGGCTGCAACTGCACCATCCCCGCATAATCCCGCCGTAGATTCTCCCGATCCTGCTTATTTTTACCCACCCCATCAAAGAACGCCGCAATCGAAACATCCCCTCGCAGACGCACACCCGCCAAAGCTAACTCCGCCGACTGCCACATTTGCGCCTTCGCCAACGCCTGAGCATCCGATCGAGTATCCTGTACCTGAATCTCCGATCTAAATAACTTCACTTCCAACAGCTTTTTATTCAACTCTTCCCCAATCGGCGAACCCTTTAAAGGTGATTCGATCTGCCCAAACGCATTAATCTCCCGCCGCGTTCTCCCCACTAGGGAATCCCCACATTTGAGGGCATGATCCAAGAATGTAAATGGCAAATCCCGCGAGAGCGTCACCAACCACAGCGATAATTTCGCTAAATTCACCGCAAACGGATTCTTGTCCACTCCATACAAACACTGCTATGCCACCAACCGCCGCGCCATTAACAGCGGCTCTTCTTCTGTCAGCCCCCCAGCCCCCAAGTTTGGGGGAGCCGGATTTAAGTCCCCCAAACTTGGGGGATTTAGGGGGCTTACTTCCCGATTCCAAGCTGCCACTACCTGCTCCGCCAACTGACGACAAGCCTCGACTAAAAACGCCCCCGAACCCATTGCCAAATCGCAGACTTTTAGCTCCAAAATCTGCGCCGTCGTGGGTGTATCTCCTAATCCTGCCAAAATTGGGCGGAGGGTATTCTCAACGATCGGTTGAGTCAACTTGCGCGGTGTATAGTGAGAACCCGATCTGCGCCGTTCCTCTGTAGGTTGGAGATAGAGCGAGCCAACGGGTAATAGCTGTTTAGTTCGTCCCGAAACCCTTTGCCCGATGGCAGCGATCAGCGCATCGATCGTTTGCGCTTCCTTGACTCCCTTCGCGGCATTTGCCGCCAGTTCGCAGTTTGCCCATTCCTTCAGCAGCTTGGCACGATCTCCAGACTTAGCTGCCAATAAACTTTCCACATCTACCACCACCGTCGTCGAATGCTTGGAACCCTTGGGCTTACTATTCACGCCGATCGAGATCCTGGTAGCGCGATTGACGGTATAGCCCATAATTCCCTCATATACAGAGCCAATCTGCTCCACATCTAGCGATCGATATGACAGCCGCTCCCCATCCAACATCAGCAGCTTATCCAATACCCGATAGATTACCCCATCGGGTATCTGGGGTAGTGTTGAGCCGATTTGCCCCCCAGTCTGCCCCCCAACCCCCAATTCTGGGGGAGTTAATTTCTTGAAGTCCCCCAAACTTGGGGGATTTAGGGGGCGAGATCCATGCTGCCCCCCAGCCCCCAATTCTGGGGGAGCCGGATTTAGAGGGCTATTCCCCTCCAAAAATGGAAACTCCTGTGGATCGAAAAGTTGCCCATATCGTGCTGGTAAATAATCTGGAGTCGCGCCGCCACCTTCATAAATCAGCCGAAATAGACTCAATAAGCCAACCCAAGCCCCATAGCGATCGTCCATCGTATCGGGATAACTACTATTGTCCGATCGCAATTGCTCGTACAATCCCGATACCGAATAATACTGCTGATACACCGGATCGTTGGGCATAATCCCCTCATCCTCGGCGTAGAGCATAAACACCAACCGCATCAGCGTGGTAATTAAACCCCCATACAGATGCTGATTCCAATCGCCCCCTAAATCCCCCAATGCTGGGAGACTTTCCATTCCGGTTCCCCCAGCATTGGGGGCTAGGGGGCTTCCGCCCAATAGTCGCCCATTCGCCGCCCCATCCGCGATCTGAAAACCGCGTAGCAATTCCCACAGCGCATCCACCACCTGCTCGGCTAACTGCTCCGACACCGCCGACTGATAATCCCGACTACTCGCCAAAATCTGCGGCAACCGTCGATCGCTCGAACCATTAAACATCCGTTGGGCATTCAAAAGCGTATCCAATGCCCCTAAAATTAGCCTTCCAGCCACTTCGCCCATCGCCGCGAGGGGAAATGTCAAATGACCGGAAGATTCGCCCCGTGGCGCATATACAAGGCGTAAAGCTTCGCCATTCCACAAGATACCTGTAGGGATTTGACTCGATCGTAATAATCGCTCGAATCGCTCTTGTACCGTCGCATTCCAACTACTATTGGCTGGGCATTTATCCAACTCCTGCCCATCAGCGACTACCTGCACCAATACAATCCATTCCTGACTATCGGGATCTTTCACGCCGTAGGTAGGTTGCAATAGTTCGCCATATTCTGGCAGTGCTAAAGTCATCGAGTCCGGTAGATCGCTCTGTGGGACTAAATCCGCCGCTTCCCAGTCCAAAATCTGCTGGGTAAAAGTGGGGAAATCGATCCCTCAAGATTATGCAGTAATCCTTAACAAGAACCTTGTTCAAGATGCATTACGCAAGGGTACAATACAACAAAGGGATACATTTTTAATAAATAAATAATCTATACTATATCGACAGTGAGGAGTACCAGTGGCTACAGCCGTACATGTTGCTAATTTCTTCTTGTCTAAGGTTGACAGAGAAGCTGGAGATACCATTACTCAGCTTAAACTTTACAAGCTAGTGTATTATGCTCAAGCTTGGAATCTTGTTTTTTTGATGAGACCACTATTTGATAGTGATATACAAGCATGGATTCATGGCCCAGTGCCTATTGAATTAAGATCGTCTTTCTCAAAGTATGGAAATGATTCAATTCCAGAGCCAGAAAGCTCAACTGGTGATTTTGGTCTAGATGAAAAAGAGTTGAAGGTCTTGGATCTGGTGTGGGAGACATATGGAAATTTGAACGCACACGATTTAAGAAACCTAAGTCATAATGAACTTCCGTGGATAACCGCACGAGGAAATAGTCAGGAATCTGATTATGTTAATGCTGTTATCGAAAAGTATGATATTCGTGATTATTATGCGGACTATGGCAGCATTTTAAAAGATGGTCGTTTTTTGATAGATTCTGTCGTTATTGAAGAAGATAAGAGTTCACTTTTCTCTTTTAGTCTGTCTCTAAAAAATGGAACGTCTATTGACGTTCCATTTAACAAGCTTGAAAAAACTCTTCAAGAATACAGAGGACAACTCACAACACAAAACTAGCAAATCCTTTCCGGCTGGGCTTGATAACAGTCGGTAGATTAAGTGATAAGTGAAACAGATCGGCGCAATAGTTCTGAAGGTTAATCCCTTCTCTCGCCGCATCAGTAGCAATCAAAATTCGCAACGGGTGAGTATGTGGATCGGCATTAAAAGCGATTTTAATCTGTTCGCGATTCTGTTCGCCCATGCCGCCATGAAAGAATCCCAGCCGTTGGGACGTATTGCCAATCGCTTGTATAAGTTGCCGTTCTAAATAGCTTTTGGTGTCCAAATATTCAGTGAAAATCAACAGACGGCGATCGTTCCAAACAGCTTGCGGTTGCCCTAAATTTGGACACATATACGCCTTAATCCAAGCCACCAAATGCTGCACCTTCGCATCCGCCTGATGCCGCGCATTCTGAGCGATATTCCCCATTTCCGCCAATAGTGCCAACTCTTCAGCCCCAATCTCTCGATTAGTCAGTTGAGTAGCTCTAGTCATCTGAGTATCTTCTTCGGCTTGAACTTCAGCCTCGCTGAGTTCGGCTCGATCGTCATCAGATCCGATCGATTGACGCAATAAGGGGAAATCGCCCCCTAAATCCCCCAATTTTGGGGGACTTTCTCCTGTTCCCCCAGACTTGGGGGCTAGGGGGCGTTCGCTCTGACGCTGTTTCTCTGCTTGTCTTTCGATCGAGGCTCGATGTACTTTCAACGTCCGTGCAAAGGCTTCGATCGACGAAAGTAACCGTTTTTGCAGAGAAGTAATTACCAGCTTGGCAGTATTCTGAGTAGACTTAGGCGCGTCTTTGAGTCGTTGCTCCCGACAGGTGCGATATTGCTGGAGCAGTTGGGCGAGAACCAATTCTGGAGCATCTACAGGTAAACCCTCGATCGAGATCGGGATAATCTTCCGCTGCGAGAAGTCTCGATCTCCCGTATCTCGCAAATCTTGCTTCAACCGCCTTACCATCACCGTCTCTAAGGCTTTTCGATGCTTCTCTGGCTCGAATACTCCACGACAGAACCGTTGCGGATCGAGGATTTCGAGCAGGGCTGTGAAGCTGTTAGAGTGCCCATTATGGGGAGTCGCCGAGAGAAATAACTTATGTTCAAAGCGCGGTGCTAATTCCCGCATAGTTTTGGTGAGTTGAGAATCGAGTCTCGTTCCGAGAGGCTACGCCAACGCATACCGCGAACCACTCGCTGGCGCAGCATTATGCGCCTCATCCAAAATCAACATCGAACCAGGCGCAAACTCTTCCAGCCAAATCCGCAAAGGTGCCGCATAAGCTTCATCCCGCACCAAAGCATGAGAAATAATAAACCGATTGTGAGTAGCCCAAGGATTTACCCCATAACCGCGCTCCCGCCGCTTACTCGCAAAGAACTCGCGATTCTCGTTCCGAGAGGCTATGCCAACGATTACCTGAAATAGCAGCCCAAATCTGCTCTCCATCTCCTCTTGCCATTGCCGCACTACCGAAGGCGGACAAGCAATTACCACCCGCCGAATCTTCTGGCGCGTAATCATTTCCCGCAAGATTAGCCCCGCCTCGATCGTTTTCCCCAAACCCACATCATCAGCAATAAACAGCGACACGCGAGGCATCAACAAAGCCTTCCGCAACGGTTCCAACTGATACGCCTTAACTTCAATCCCCGCTCGATAAGGAGCCTGAAACAACTTGGGATTGGTAGAGGTAACGCAATTCCAGCGCAGAGTGTGGAGATAAGCCGAGAAGTAGTGAGGTCGATTCTCCGAGGAGACGCTACGCGAACGAATCCCCGTTGAGCAACCTGCTCCCAAGTCGAATTTCCCAAAATCGCCGCATCGATCTCCCGCGCCCAAAAGACTTCTAACACTTGCCCCTGAGCATCATCATTCAAGCAAGCCAGCGACACCAATGTATCCCCTTGAGGATGAATCGGTGGAGTAACGGCTTCGACTAAATACTGACGGGCGCGGACGTTAACGATCTGTCCGATTTCGGGGGTAGCAGGCATGATGGGAGATGGATGCAATGTCCCACAATCTTATCCCAACTTGGTGGAATAGCTCGTCTGCAATGAACGTTAAAAGCCAACTGACAGAACGCCGCAGCATTATCGTTGGGGAGCCTCTTCTCGGCACGAGAGGCTACGCCAACGAAACAAGAATCGCTAGTTGAAGCTCAATACCATTTACCAAAAATCTTGGGTAAGTTCGGCATTAACATCTTCCTTGGCGGCTTTCTGATTATATCCATTTGCAAGCTTTCTCAAAATTGCCGCCGTTTGCGGCCATTTATTCCCAATCTGTTTGGCATCCTTTTCATACTTTTCAGCAAGCACACGTTCTTGTTCGCCACCATCAGTTGACGATCGACTAGTGACACCTCGATTATTATAGATTTGAGTACGCCAACTATCCTTAACTGTTGAATTTGCCAATTCAATTAAATCTCGGACAACTCTGTGCGGCCATGCACCATCTGGATCGGAGGGAGAAAAAGAGAGCCGATACCCAATATAACGATCTGCGATGTTACTTCGATCGCATTCAGCCGCAAGTTCACAAACATTGACAACCCAAGATTTCAAAGCAATCTCGTCAACCGTTTCGTCTTCCAGTATTCCAGGTAGTTGCTTCCATCTTTCAAGTAAATGCCAGACTAACTGTGCTAGCGATCGATTGGGATGTTCATCATTCCCATTAGCTGCGGTTTGATTTTCTGCATGAGAAATGCATTGAAGGGCTTCTACAAAGAATTCAGGGTTCTTTGATAATCGATCGAAGAGTATTCGAGGACTACGAGAATGGGTATGAATTTGGAAATACGCTAACTCCAAATTAGCAAGACGATCTCGTGAAAATTCGGTTTTCTCTAGATAGTTTAGCAACTCCGCTGAGTGATGAGGAAACAAAGTACGATCGAAGCCTTGTCCAGCTTCAGTCTGGGCAGATGATTCAAGAATTTCGGCAATGCGATCGAGTGAAAAGAGTTCGGGATTATCTTTCAACACCCAAGAGATTTGGTCAACAGCAAGATGAGGTCTACCGAATTCCAGAAGTTTTGCGAGTACCCAGTCAGTTCGCTCTACTCCCAGAAATTCAACATGCTTTACATTACGCCAGAAGTAGCTTTGAGTTTCTGAATGAGCAGCATTCAGCCGATCTATTAAGCATAAGTTAAATGGCAGACAAAGCAAGAACTTTCCGTACCCTTCTGCGCTCCAGGGTGACAAATTATCCTTTAGACAGTCATCAATCCACAGTTCACCTCGATCGTAAGCATTACAACGTATATAGCTGCTTGCTAACTCATGTCGCCATAGATCGGGAGATCCAAGATTCTCTCGAAGAAATAGATTTAAGTCGATCGGTAGCGATTGTGTCTGAGCTAAAGCCACGCCTACAAAACTGGGTGCCCGCACTTGCTGTGCTAATTGTATAACTCCATCCCATCCTTGCAAATTTAGGATTTCTGCTAATGCTTCTAACCTCGAATTTTCAATAATTCCATCCTCATCCCTAACATACGTGAAAAGCTCACGATGGCGGTATACCAAATCGTCTGGCTCAAGTTGCATCAAGATTGCGTTGAGTCGCTGAATATTTTCGATCGACATCGACCACTGAGAGTCAAAAAACTTCTGATAATCGGAAATCTCATGCCGTAGGCAGTCAGATATACTCACCCGCTCTTCAAATGAAAATTGCTGAGATTTGAGTATTTCTAATGAATTTACGATCGCATCCTTTTGGTTGGCAGTCATGAATCTTGCTCGATCGATTAGGCTACACCACCGAGCAATGTTAACACCTGCATTAGCAATCAATTTCTCTAAAATTGCATCACTTGCATCCATCAAATCTTGACTAATAAATGTCGAAGCAGTCTCCGTCACCCAGTCTCGCCATCTCGTCTTGCGTTCCATCAAAGACATATGATAATGGGAGATGAGACTCATCGATAAATTCCAGGCTATGTCTGGTTCTCGCTGATAAAGCGTGTCTATTGTTTGTAGACAATCGGATAAAGAAGCATTAGCATTTGGATGAAAATAAAGCCACCAAATAAAGACAGTTTCTAAACTACTTTTAGGTCTATTACCCAAATTACCACCTGGGTCTAATCGTGTTAGCCGCGCCAGCGACAATGCCGATCGACTCAAGTAGTCAGGATGCAATGCCAAGCGTTCCATTGCCCACAGCAGTCCAGTATGAGGCGAAGATAAAGCTGAATGCGAACTTCGATCTTGAAATAAACTAATGAGGATGGGGTTTTCTCCAGATAAACCTTCCTCGATCGCGTCTAACAAGACTTCTGGTGCAGCCTCGGCAATTAGAGGCAGTTTATCGGACAGTGAAGCCCACAATATTGGATGATCTTTCACCTGTTCCATCAACCGCCAAACTATTCGACTGGCGACATCTTCACCCGATCGATTCGCACCAGATAATAGGATTTCAGAACTTCGAGTTGCCATCAATGCCAGCATTTCTAGGATGCCCTCTCTCAAGCAATTCGATCGAGTAAGCACTTTTCCATAAATAGTCGCCATCATTCTTTCTTCTGGTGGCAACTCAAACGCGGGGTTAAGTTCGCTCAACACCTCAACAGCAACATCCTCAAAACGTTTCAGATCGTCATCGGTAAGATAACGTGCAATCAGTATCCAAGCATCTTCTTGAGAGGCGATTGTCCAAACATCTCCTATTTTGCGAACTGGAGCGTCTGGTTCATTTGCCCAGCGTACTAACTGGGTTTGGATCGCATCATAAGATTGTTCTGATAGCTGCTCTAAGACCTTTCGATCGCCGTCCCAAGAGTCGCTCCATGCACTGACAAGTAATGGAGCAAGCAACGCACGGGCCTCGTTCGGTTTTGCCCATGCTGGTTGCTGAATATTTTTGGCGATCGCTAATTTTCGCCTTAGAGCAGATAGGCTCCGTCGAGAAAGAGTTGCGTAGCTGTGTGATTTATTCCTATTCAACCCCATTCCCTGCAAAGCTTTTTCTGCGGCATCATGCACAATGCGAGGCAAAAGATTTTCAAGATCGGAACTCAATCGATCGCATGAGACGAAAACGTGATGACCATTCTGAATTGCTGTTCCAATACCGTCTGGTTCTCCTAATTCAACAATTAAAATCAGCGGATCGGACGATTCAATTAGTTGCTGCCACGATATCTCGCAATTAATCACAACCGCACAACTGAGAATTTTAGTTCGTTCTTCTGGCTCTAATCCCTGCACAACTGCTGCTAAAAAAGCACTCACCTCTTTTTGTGGTTCCCCCTGTAATATCAGTACATCAGGATTTCCTCGCAGCCAGCTAATCACACGCTCTCGATCTTTCTCTCGCCCACCGATTACTAGATCTGGACTGAATGGTGGTTTTGTATCTTGCGACCAGCTTTTCCAGAATCGATCGAGGGTACGAATTTTCTGAGGCGATATGTCAAAGCGTAGAATGACTTGCTCGACTTTGGCGATCGCAATTCCACTATTTTGAGCAATATTTTGGCTTCCATCACCAAAACTAGATTGTGAGATACTGTTGGGATCGGTCATTGCTTCTTACTCGTGAATAGTCAAATTGCCAGCAACATTGCCAAATACCTTGCCGCCTAGAACTTGACCGATCGTCTGTACCCCATCACCTGTTGAAAGCTGGTTAATCGGTGTTCCACTATTGCTTCCAGCCATGATTTTAGCGATCGCTTTCGCCAAATCTGGATTTTCATTCAACAATGTTTCTAATTCTTCCAGAAAGACCGCTTTACGTGGCTCACTCTCTGACTTTGCTGCTACCTGCTCTGCTGCTGTTCTAGCATCACCCTTTAGCACAGGTTCAAGTTTTTCCCAGATTTGCTTGACCACGATCTCGACACCACTTTTACCAATTTGTGTAACAGCACCACTCATCAACACAGGTAAATAAGGCGCAAGATGAGCCTTTTCGGCTAGTGCAATATTTGTAATATGACTGCTCATATTTTTTGCCTGATATTTGGAAATAAATTAGCCTCTCTATTATAATATAGTTCGTCTGTTCTATAAAAATTGCAGTGAAAAGCTGTATCGCTCCGGCAAGTTACATCACACTGTAGTCGTCAATAAGTATTCAGGAATTCATGGCAGAGTCAGCCTTTTCAACTTCTAGCGACGATCCAAACCTCAACTCTCAAATTCAGCAACATGCTGGGGGTGATAGCAGTCAGGTAATCGGTCTATTAAAAGATAGTAATGTATTCAATAATGTTGTTGGCAATGTGACCATTGAGATCCATAACTACCACGACCGAAAAGAGGTAGAGATTAAGATCGATGACACCGCAAAATCTGCTGCCGATCTACTCGCTTGTCCTTATCGCGGTTTGTTTCACTTTGGGCCAGAGGATGTGGAATATTTCTTTGGTCGGGAAAACTTTGTTGAAGAATTGGTGAGAGCAACACAAACCCGTAATTTTATTCCTTTACTAGGCGCATCGGGTAGCGGCAAATCTTCAGTAGTTTTGGCAGGATTAGTGCCTAAATTACAACAGGCTGGTCATTGGCAGTTTACCCATTTTCGTCCAGGTTCTGACCCATTTTATGCTTTGGCTGAGGCACTTGTGCCACTGTACATGTCAGAGCTTGATTCTACTGACAAAATCACTCAAGCGGGTAAGCTGGCTCAAGCTCTTAAAGATGGAACACCTCTTTCTCGTATTTTTAGCTCGATTCAACGCCAACACCCTAACGATCGAGTGTTGCTAATTGCCGACCAATTTGAGGAACTCTATACTCTCTGTACTGATGAGGCCACCCGTCGTGATTTCCTCGATCTATTACTAGCTGGTATTGCTGCGCCTGCCGTAGGCAGAGCCTCTCTGAAAGAGAATCGCATCCATTTTTCCCCAGTACTGGTGGCAACGATGCGGGCAGATTTTTTGGGAAATGCGCTCTCATATCGCCCCTTTGCTGATATCTTACAAAATACCGACCTAAAGCTTGGCCCGATGAATCAGGCAGAACTGATGGAGGCGATCGCTAAACCAGCAGAAATGGCAGGGCATCCTCTAGACTTGAGTACGATCGATCTATTAATCGAACAAACAGCAGGCAGAGCAGGTGCTTTACCCCTGCTCCAATTTGCGTTGGTGCAGATTTGGGCAGGTCTGGCAGAAGGAAAAGAACCTGCAGAGACACTCAGGGCGATTGGTGGTGTGGGAGGTGCTCTAGCTGGAGAAGCACAACGTATCTATGTCGGTCTTACCCCCGAACAACAAGGAATTGCGCGGCGGGTATTTTTGGGATTGGTGCAGTTGGGTGAGGGTGCGAAAGATACTCGGCGGCGAGTGGAGCTAGAACGGTTGGTATCACATCGGGACGGTCTCGATCGGGTGAAGCAAGTAATCGATCGCTTTGCAAACCCTGGTACTCGGTTGATTACCCTAGCGAATGATGGAGGCGCGGAGACTGCCGAAGTGACCCATGAGGCGTTATTTGACAACTGGCAGCAGTTGAAAGACTGGCTCGATGGCAGTCGTAGCGATCTACAGTTTCAAAGGCGACTGGATGAAGCAGTGATGGTTTGGCAAAATAATGGACGACCAGAAGGGAATTTATGGCGATCGCCCGATCTGGATTTGTTGCGACGTTATCAGCACAGGGCTGGGGACGATCTGACACCCTTGCAACTAGAATTTTTTCAGGCTGCGGATCGATCTCAATGTGAACAAAAGCGTTTCTGGGGATTTATTAAACTTTCTACCCTCTTATCTCTGGTATTGACAACCAGCACCACTATACTTTTAGGCTTACAATTGAGGCAGGCTCAGTCGTTGCAACTGCAAATATTAGGAACCAATGCTGCTAACTTATTAGCCTTTAACCAACCTGTAGATAGTACTATTAATGCAATTGCCACCAATAATTTAAGTCAGTTAGCTTGGTTAAAATTTCCCACTCCCGATCGCGCTCAAGTTGCCTTTATAGATGGAATTTTGTTGGATACTGTTTGGGTTGCCAATCCAGAGCAAAATCAGTTGCAACATGATTCTACTGTTATTTCAGCAGCATACAGTCCAGATGGTCAGCGCATTGTCAGTGGCGGTCACGATCGTGCTGTCCGCATTTGGGATGCAAAGACTGGGAAATCCATCGGTAAACCTCTACTCGGTCATACGGAGAGCGTTTATTCAGTAGCATTTAGTCCAGACGGACAGCAGATCGCTAGCGGTAGTTGGGACAAGACTGTGCGAATTTGGGACGCAAAAACGGGGGAACCACTCAGTAAACCTTTGCCTTTGCCAGGAGATCGCAGTTGGATTAATTCAATAGCATATAGTCCGGATAGTCAGAGTATTGTCAGTGGTAGTTATGACAAGACGATCTGGATCTGGGATGCAAAAACGGGAAAACCCATCGGTAAATCTCTACTCGGTCATACAGAGAGCGTTAGTTCAGTAGCATATAGTCCAGATAGTCAGAGTATTGTCAGTGGTAGTTATGACAAGACGATCCGGATCTGGGATGCAAAAATGGGAAAACTCATCGGTAAACCTCTACTCGGTCACAGATCTATAGTTACTTCAGTGACATATAGCCCCGATGGTCGCAGTATTGTGAGTGGTAGTAGCGATAAAACGATCCGGATTTGGGATGCAAAAACAAGATTGCCGATTGGTGAACCAATGGAAGGTCATGAGCTTGCAGTCAAGTCAGTAGCATATAGTCCTGATGGTCAAAATATTGTCAGTGGTAGTGACGATCGAACTGTCAGAATCTGGGATGCCAAGACCAGATTGCCGATTGGTCAACCTCTCAAAGGTCATGAGGATGTGCTCAATTCAGTAGCGTTGAGTCCAGATGGCAAGCACATCATCAGTAGCGGTGACAAGACTGTGCGAATCTGGCAGGGAAAGACATTAGAGCCGATCGTTAAACAGCTAAAAGGCGATCAAGATCTAATTAATTCAGTGGCGTTTAGTCCGAATAGAGAACGGATTGTCAACATCAAGTCTGACGGGACAGTATGGAGTTGGGATGTTCGGGCAGGAGTAGTAATCGGTCAGCCTCTATTGCTACAAGGTAATAGGAGTTATCTAACTTCTGTAGCGGTTAGCCCAGATGGTCAGTGGATCGTTACTGGCAGTTTTAGCGGTGTAGTGCAAGTCTGGAATGCAAAGACTGGATCGCTGATTCGCGATCTATGGCAAGAACGGAAGAGTCCGATTCAGTCAGTAGCATTTAGTTTTGACGGTCAACGGATCGTTAGTGGTAGTGATGACTTAACCATAAGAATTTGGGATGCCAAAACAGGTTTACCGATCGGTAAACCTTTATTTTTAAAAGGTCACAGAAATTATTTAACTTCAGTGGCATTTAGTCCAGATGGGCAACGTATCATTACTGGCAGTAAAGACTCAACAGTAAGAATTTGGGAGATAAGAACAGGAGCATAAATCGGCAAACCTTTACAAGGACATCATGGTGAGGTCACAGCAGTGGCATATAGTTCAGATGGACAACGCATCATTAGTGGTGGTGATGACTGGAGAATTAGGATTTGGGATGCTGAAACGGGCACAGCCATTGGCCAGCCGTTATCAGCCCCGATCGGTCAGATTAAATCGATCGCATATAGTCAGGATGGGCAGCACATTGTCAGTGTTAATGCAGACAAGACAGTCTCAAGTTGGGATGTTTCTGGAACATCTTTGCTGAAAACAGCCTGCGATCGATTGCGCTATCATCCCAGCCTCGACGATCCAAAAACCGATGTTGCCCGCGAAGCCAAGCAAACCTGTGAACAATACGTGTGGGAAAAATAGCGTCTCTATCAAGATAATCGCTCGGTCTAGAATCCATAGAACGTGTAAGAGTTGATGCAAAAGATAAACTAAAACTTCATGGCTACGCAATCGCCATTCCCGATGTTCGCAATTTATCTTCGTTCTGTCAACATTGTTGAGGGTGCCAAACACGTCACCAATCTCACCACTGAACGGTTATGGATTCTCCAGTTCTTTGGTGTTCCTTGCCGCAAATATTACCTTCTTTCCTGATTTACCTGCGGAATGTGGGCTACAGGCAAATACAGACGGAATTGATATTAACAATCTTCTGTTTGGTGTAGATGTATTTGATCTATTCAGGAAAAGCATGAAGCACAAATATTAAGTATTCAGCATTACTTGTCTGACAAAGACACGATCGAAGAACTTACAAAACTAGAGCCGAAAATTTTTAATTCTACCTTTCGGATTCAACACTGGCAAAATTTAATTCACAATCGATCGCGGATTTTTGGTTTTGATGCGCTCATACATAATTCACCTACTAAAAAAACTATTGACGATCGTTGGTTCCGTCGAGACTTCCGAACTTTATTTCATCCGCAATCTAATCCTATGACACCAGAAGAAACTGATATAGACAAAGCTGAAGACATGGAACCTGCCGAACTATCTGTACCCAAAGAGATATCTCTAGAAGTGCTTGTCCTGCGGCTATTGAAAAATTACACTCGTCATAAACTCAAGCATCAATTCGGCATTGAGTGGAACAAGGAGTGGAGTAGTCAAAACTCAGCAAGTCGGAACCAAGACCCAGCATATCAAGCATACAGGCAGAGAAAAGAGCATGTGATAAAAGATCTACACATCGATTTCCGTCGCCATCGTCACCCTAATGAATTTTTAGCTTTCTTTGCCACCAAAGTGCTTTAAGACAAATGCTGATTATGGAAGGACTCCCATCCAATCGTTGGCGTAGCCTACCGGAGGTAATCGCGCATTAATGATGGTGGCGCACCAAAAGTTGAGTTTATGGACGGCTGCATTAATTAAAGCGATCGGGCAACTAAACAGAGTAGCTGGAGGAGATAGCGTTAGTCATTTTCAGATGGGACCCAGAAGTATTATTATTCGACTCACACCATCTTTAGTTGCTGGGTATGATAACTACGGATTTCAAGAAGATGGCAGCTTCAAAGAACTAAATCGACTTGTTAACGGTGAATTGCCAGGGCAAGAATTTTGGTTGGGCGGAGAGATCGTTCGTCAAATGTCTCAAGACATCAAACAAAAATTAGCAGATCGCCACGTCCATCTAATAGATAGCCCCCAAAAACTCTTGGCTGAAGTCTCCCAGCAGTTTTTAGGAGGAGCGTAAAAATCGTGGAAAAACTCTGGTTGCGCGTTCGTGCTCCGTTCGCTACTTATTCCACATGACGACCGCCCACGCTATGGTTTACCCTTCGCAGGTGATAACAACTATCTATTCGATCGAATCGACTGCCTCGACGAACCCATTCCATCTCATTGGTTCGTATCGGTTGACTCAAAGCTCGAACAGGAAACAGGTGCCGTTAGCTTAACCGTTGAGATCGATCGTCACGCTCCCAGCAAGACTAAAAGTATGCTGTTTTCGGCAACGAAAGATTCTTTAAATTCGCTACCCGATCGTGATTGGCTATCAATGTATGAGAGGAGAGTTGCGTAGAAGGTAAACCCCGCCTAGAATGAGACCCTAAAACAACCCCAAATACTTGTCTCCGCTATGTCATGGGCACTTAAGAAGCTACTCTAAAAAACTATGGTTTTCAAGTTAGGCGGGGTTTAGAAGCATTTTTTGCAAGCATCTCCAGGTGTTTAGAGTTATTTTTCAGAAAAAAGCCGTAAACCTTCACTCTGTAAGGATTTAGTTCATATTTTATTACGACAGGTGCTTGCAACTGCTGAAACGTAATTCTGGCAGAGGTTTTAAGTCGATATGTGTGAAGTTATAGCCTCAATATTCTGTAAAATTGGTATGATGTTGACAGGTGCTTGTAATAGTTCGGAGAAACCCTTTGCTGTCAAGCATTCTGGACTCCGCCCTAAAATCACCTTAGATGCCATATGGCGTTAAGCACATGCTATGGGGATTAATGTTCTACCAGTTTATAGAGCTAAAATCACCTTAGATGCCATATGGCGTTAAGCACATGACGATCGTTGACACTACCAGCGTGAGCTTACAAACCTTTTCCTCAGATATCGTAAGGTGTTGAGCACTTTGAAAACTCATTTGAAAATAAAATTTCAGCTTATGAGTTTTTAGAGTGCTAAAATTTCACGTTATGAGTTACTAATTTCATATTATGTGTAACTTTGCTCATTCAGAACGCTGTTACTTCGTCACTAATATTTCAGCTTATGTGTAAACCGACACGAGCGATGATGTCGGCAGATTTTATCGCTGATTTAGTCGGCATACCAGTATCACTCGATCTAGAGGCATTTATTCAATTTGGGTTAGAATTTCGGACAGCTTTTCCCGATGGTTGTCATCAGTTTGATGAGGTAATTGAGGAAGATACTAAAGTAGTAACGATCGGTAAATTTCGCGGTACACATTTGGGTAAATTTCAAGGTTTACCTGCGACAGGGAAATCGGTAGAGATCGAAGTTACTCATATCGATAAACTCATCGACGATCGGCTCGTCTATCATTGGGGACAAGGCAACCAAGCGGGAATGATGCAACAACTGGGGATTGTGTTCGTTCCAGGCTTATCTTTAATTGCCGCAGCCATCCGCCATCAAATCCGAGGTTAAACTAGAATGTGTTGGTGTGTTATCGCGTAAGCGATAACACACCCTACAACCTGGGATCTTATTTTCTTGCTATTTCCTCAAGCCTAAAACCTAAAACCTAAAGCCTAAAGCCTAAAGCCTAAAGCCTAAAGCCTAAAACCTAAAGCCTAAAGCCTAAAGCCTAAAGCCTAAAGCCTAAAGCCTAAAGCCTAAAGCCTAAAGCCTAAAGCCTAAAGCCTAAAGCCTCACTAATGGGTAATTACACCCCAAATAGTGAGGAGGATCGATTATAATCTCTGTGGAAAGTTGAACCTATAGGCTGGCGGCTACCTCATTTATCCGCTCGTCAAATCCTCCTACCGTATTCCCCATCAGTGTCTACCAAAAAATATTCCATCTTCAAGCAGTGGTTAACGACTGGCTCAGTCGCCTTTGTAGTAAGCGGGGGTTGTAGTTTACCATTTACTCAGAATCTGGCTCAGTCTGCGTTAATTGGGTTGGCAACGCTACCGGGAGTCGCTATCAGTAGACTCATGCGCTCGCGCCAACGCCAACAGCAGGTAAATCGTCAACTGGCGCGGGGAAAACGGCGGTTGAATCAAATGCATTACCGAGGCGAAATCCTCAACAATCAGTTGCGAAGTAGGGACAAGGAGCGGCAAGAAATCGAGATTAGGGTAGCACAATTACAGAGTTTAGCAGGTAGTTTGAAAGCGCGGATCGATACCGATCGCCAGCAATACCAGGAACTAGAGCAACAACTCGCTGCACTTACCCATCACTGTCAGGAACAACAAACCTTTGCAGCCAAACTCGATCGCAAAATTCAGGAAAAACAAGCTCTTAGCCTCGAAGTCGATACCGAGTTTAACAATCTCAAGCTAGAATTATCTCAACTGCAAGCAGCTAAATTACAGACAGTTGAAGCGATCGATCGCTTCAAAATATCGCTGAGAAATGTCCAATCCGAAATCGAACGATGTACCGCAACTAAGCAAGAATTGGCAATAGAGATTCAGCAGTTGCAGCAGCCACAACAATTAGATAATGCTAGTCTCGATCGAGCAAACGAACAGCATCAACTCATCCACGAACTCGATACAGCAATTACTAACCGACAACATACTCACCAAAATCTGCTAGTAGAAATCGATCGATTGGAGCAGATTATTGCCGAAAGATCGACAGAATTAGCCGATCGAGATCGAGAATTAGTAGCGGCACGACAGCAATTAACTGAAACCGAATTAGAGATCGAAACTAAACAAGCAACATTAGATGAATTAGCAGCAGCAATAGTCGATCGCAAGGATGAGTTAGAATCATCGTCAGAGTATCTGGCTGAAAGATTGCACCAACGCGAGTTGAAAATAGCTCAATTAGAATTGAGTAGTAGGCAGGCAGAACTAGATAATTTAGAACTAAAAATTCAGGCTAAACGCCAAGAAATCGATGATATTGGTGTAGAAAAAATTCTTCAAATCTTCGAGCCACAACCACCAAGCATCTCTCGCGATATTGACTCGATCGCCGGAGCCGGAGCATGGCACGATAAATTTATAGATAATCCTCATCTCCCTGTTTTACAACACATTGAAAAACATGGCACCATTACCGAAGCCGAAGCTAGTATTAAACTCGGCAATGCTCGATCGGTCAGACAATTTGCCAATAAATTAGAAGAATATACTCCCGATCTTCCCTTCTCAATCAGAGTAGAATCATCACCGAAAGGTAATCGATATATCAAAGAAACTCAAAGTTAAAAGTATCTCGATGAGTCCCTACCAAGAGTGTAAAACCAAATCCGCTTTACAAAGACTTCTGGCGTTGCTGGTTTTAGGTACGACCGTTATTTTTTACATTCTTCTTCCCCGCTCCCCGCTCCCCGCTCTCTCCTCTAGTTTTTCATACATCGAGAGAGCAACTACCAAGCTGCGGAGCGGGGCTGGGGCTGGGGGTGAGGGCAACTAATTAGCCGCTCCTTCAGGACAAGACTTGCTGAGTTTTGGCGTCGGGTTTGAGTGCGAAAGTAGCAATTAAGATGCCTAAAATCGAAAGAATTGCCGTTGGAATAAAGGCATTAGTATAACTACCAAAAATATCTTTGGCACTACCTGCAACTATGGTGCCCACCAATGCGCCTGCCCCATAAGCTGTAAAAACGATGCCATAGTTTTTAGTGTAGTTAGTAGGATTAAACATCGACAGTGTGGCAGTAGGGGCGATCGCCAGCCATCCGCCCAGAGATAACCACAGTAGCGCGAAGGCGAAAAAATAATTGGCAACTTGACCTTTGCCAGTATTTAGCATCACGATCGAGGCGATCAAAATCATTACAAAAGAGAGAATAGCTGCCATTTTGGGCTTGATCCGATCGGTCAACCAACCGAACATGGGGCGACCGACACCGTTAAAGATCGCAAAAATCGATACCGACGCCGTAGCCATATTGGTGTCGAGTCCGACGATCTCTTTGCCGACGTTATTCGCAATTCCCACTGCCATCAAACCAGCTAGGGTACCGATCGCATAGCAGCTCCATAGGGCAAAAAAGCTGGGCGAACTCAGCAAGCGATCTGGCTCGGTGCTGGCGGGACTGGATGTAAACTGGGGGCTGGGTTGCCAGTCTGCGGGTGGAAATCTAAGCTGGGTAGCGATCGCAAGTAAGATGGCGGTAAAAGCTACCCCGAAAATTCTAAATGTGCTGTCGATACCGTAAGTAGCGATAAAATATCCGGCTAGCGGTGCGGTAATTAATGGCGATAGACCGAATCCGACTACGGTTAAACCGACAGCCAAACCCTTGCGATCGGGGAACCACTTAGCCGTTACCGCGATCGGGACGCCATAGACAATCCCAATGCCAGCTCCAGCAATCAGACCGTAGGTGATGACCAGTAGGGGAATACTGGTGGCGAAACTAGAGAGAAAATAACCCAAGCCGACGATCGATCCCCCCACCGCAGTTACTTTCGATGCCCCATAGCGTTCGATATATCTGCTGGCGATCGGCATTAAAATGGCAAATACTACCAGCAAGGTGGCGAAGGGGAGTAAGGTATCTGTCGCCCCAATTGTCATGCCTTGCTTTTTAAAAGCTTCTGTCAGCGGCTTGCGAAAAATGCTCCAGGAATAAACCGTACCCAAACAGAGCATTGCGGTAATGCCTAGGGGTAAAAATAGCCATCGACCTTGCCGTGCGGCTAAGCCAAATATTTTCAGGTCGTTCATCGTATTTTATTTTACCTCCATAGTCCAGACATAATTTATCGAGATCGGGGACGATCGCAAAGCGAGTTTTCCCCTGTTAAGGCACGGTGGTTTCATCCAGAAGAATAAAATTACCACACCTTAGTACTTAGTCATTAACCGCCCGTGATTTATCTACGGGCTACCCCGATCGAGTCCACTGAAGTGGACTTTAGCTATGAGCACCACACTTAAGTCGCGGGCGGTTGAGAACGATCTTATTGCCTATCATTCGATCGACAATAAGATCGATCTTTAGCAATCTCTATCGCCGATATTTTTTGACAGAGTCCAATCTTCGACTATAGCAGCTTCTCCTAATCCGACGATCGCAAAATGATAATATTTGTTATCGATCGCGCTCGCTCGTCCCAATGTTTTCAATAATTAGAGCATCCAAAAATCCAACGTCATGGGAGACATGGGCAACAATGAGCGACCATCATGTTTCGATTGCTGATGCAGCGGCGCGACAGCCGCAGGGAACCGCCAGCAAAGCATCCGATCGGATAGACAGCCAGCCGTTCGATCTCGACACCAAACAAGTTAAAAATTACAATCGACAAGGTATAAATAAGCACTCTTCAGGCGATCTAGTCAGTGCGATCGCGGAATACGATCGGGCGATCGAGTTAAATCCTAACTATGCGAAAGCTTACAATAATCGCGGCTTGGCAAAAGGACAATTAGGAGATTTGGCAGGCGCGATCGCCGATTACAACCGGGCGATTAATCTCGATCGCAACTATGCCAAGGCTTACTACAATCGGGGTCGAGCTAGAGTAGAAACTGGTAACATCGCCCCAGCGATCGCCGATTATAGTTGGGCGATTAAACACGCTCCTCATTATGCCAAGGCTTATTATTATCGGGGTTTAGCCAAGTTAAATGTAGATGACAAACAATCGGCAATTGCCGACTTCGATCGAGCCATTGAAGTCTCACCAAATTATGCCCCAGCGTATTATCACAGAGGCAATACCAAACACGATGTCGGCGATATTGTTGGGGCGATCGCTGACTTCGATCGATCGATTGAGATCGCACCCGGAGAGATCGGTGCTATTTATCATCGCGGTACTATCAAAGGCGAAATAGGCGATAATGCTGGGGCGATTTATGACTACGATCGGGTACTCGCTCTCGATCCCAATTATGCCAGAGCTTACTACAATCGCGCTCTCAATAAAGTTAAATTAAAAGATAAACCAGGTGCCATCTTTGACTTCGATCGAGCAGCCACTTTGTTCCACGAACGGGGAGAAATAGATGGTTATCGCAGAGCGATTCACAAGCTAGAACGAGAATATAATATTCGGTTTCAATCGAGTAAACA
Source organism: Chamaesiphon minutus PCC 6605 (assembly GCF_000317145.1). GTDB lineage: Bacteria > Cyanobacteriota > Cyanobacteriia > Cyanobacteriales > Chamaesiphonaceae > Chamaesiphon > Chamaesiphon minutus. The sequence continues at coordinate 1,356,980 of NC_019697.1, forward strand.
CTAATTAATTATCTCAGGCAAATATCGAAACAGAGCGAGTGTATATTTCTACACTCGCTCTGTTTATGGGTACAGCGATCTGCTGTAAAGTTGAAGATCGATTTTGTAAATACCAATTACGTCCTACTCTGTCTTTTCATAAAGAAGTAGTTAAAATTAACGAATGCTAGGGTCGCGGTATGCAGGGGCATCATCGCGACGTGTAGTAGTGTGAGTTTCCTCTTTGCGTCGTCCCAATAGTCCGAATAAACCAAGCAAACCAGTCAATCCCCACAAACCTGGATGATTATTGTTTTCGTAATTAGTGGTAGTGGTAGTGCCAGTGGTGCCAGTAGTTCCAGTAGTACCAGTGGTACCAGTAGTGCCATCAGTTCCACTACCGGATGTTTGAGCCGAAGCAGGTGCAGTCATCGGGATAACTAAGACGCTGGTGGCGAGGAGACCAGCACTGATGAATTTTACTAAAGATGATTTTTGCATGAGTTTGAACTCCGGATAGTTGCTATGTGGTCTGTCTTTCGCAGTAGGCGGTTAAAAACTGCTCGCGAGCGATTTGGGTCGTCAGCTCGATTCCTTACTACTGTAGCCGAGCTAGTTTTTAAACAAATCTGTCTTAAGTACCATGTTTAAAAAACTTAGATAGTCCGAAAGGTGTAAGGAAAAAATCGCCAACAATTCTTCGATCGGCTCGAAATTATTGCCAGATACCCAGAGAAATTTACTACCGATTGTCGCCCACCATTCACTCACCTAACGTTATTTCTAAGACAGAAGATTGGGTATTTTGCATGATAATCTACACTGTGGCGACGACTCGGCTTTTTTGTGTTGTTGCATCATCACTCGCTTATCGCCAAAACCCATGTATCAATTTCAGGTTATTGCACATACACAACCTGGTGAAGTCATTGCCCTGGTGGGTTCTACACCCGAATTGGGAGCGTGGGATATCACCAGATGTATTCGCCTGCATACCAGTGGCGATCGCTATCCTTTGTGGCGGACAAATACCGCCATCGATATCCAGCTATCGGCAGAGTCGATCGATGGCCGAAAAGTAGAATATAAGTATATAAAGATCGACGCGCAGGGCTGTGGACATTGGGAATCGTTCGGGTTCGACCGTTGGCTGCCGATCGAGCCTCAGAGTCGCTCGAACACGATCGTGGTCGATGATGGTGCATTTGGGTATTTGCAACCTCATCCCTTTGGCTATATTCAATCGCCAACGATCGAAACCGCCGAGCCAGAAGATTCGCAAGGTCTCAAAATTCTGGTCATTGGCAGTTCGGTCGCTGTCGGTCAAAAAGCGTGGTTATTAGCAGGCTGGACATCGCTATTGGCAGAGTCCGTGCGCCAAAAATACGGACACAGACTGATTAATGTTGCGGAGGCTGGAGCCAACGTCGGTAGAACGATCGAGCGGTTTGGTGCGGCGGTCGCCCCAGAACAACCAGATGTAGTTATTATTGCCCTGTCGCTGGGGAATGAAGGTCTAGCTCACTGTCCGCCCCACCAACGCCGAGCCGTACAGCGCAGATTTGAAAGCGGCTTGCAGCAACTCGTGCAAATGACCAGGGCACTGGGCGCACGTCCGATTTTAGGTGGAGTCTATCCACATGGCGATTATACTTCCGAACATCACTGGTGGTTGCAAGATACCCACAAGCGGATGCTTAAGTGGGGCGTGCCAGTCCTCGATTGGTTGGGAGTGTTGGATAATGGTGGCGGACGCTGGAAAGCAGGGATTTCTTTCGACCCCGCGCATCCCAATACAGTCGGGCACCGTCTGATGTATGAGGCGATCGATTTACAGGTATTCCAGATCGACAAAGACGAATTAGCCTCAGAGCGACAACGCTTCTGGCAACCCAACGAAGTGCCGCTTTATCTCGATAATGCTGGATTTTCAATCTGTGCTTGTCTCGCCCAAAAGCGGTTGCGGATTAACAATCCATCCCCCAATAGCTACACCATCGCGCCCTATTGGTTGGAATTACAAACTGTACTCAAAAGTAAAGCCGGATTGATGCCCGGTATCTATCTTGCCACCGATCGCCAGCCCAGAACGCTCCCTTATTTTGCCGTCGCAGCAGATGGCTCGATCGCGACGACGATCGCCATTCCAGCAGGAACTGAATGGGAATACAGCGCAGCTTTCAATCTATTCGATTCCAACAACTCCCAAGTTTTGTTTTATGACGAACAATTAGGGATTTGGCAACAGGACGAGCGTCAATTGTGGGTAATTAACGAATCCGACCACGAGTACAATCTGCAACCGATGTGGACGGAGGTGCAAAACGCACTCAGAGCTTTGCCAGCAGGTGTATATGCAGATCCACAACATCCCGATCTACCCTTCCGAACGCTGCTGATTGGTGGCAACGGACTAGAGAGTCGGGTCAAAATTCCGGCGCAGTCTGCCATCATGTTTGAATACCAGTGCGAATTAACCCAAATCGAGCGGGTGGGGATTATTCCACTCGGAGATCGATGTGCGGCGCGGATGATGCTGTACAAAATGGGTTACGATGGCCCAGCCTTCCCCTTCGATCTAACGCGGACTACCAATATTGCCGATATCGCCGATATTATCGACAACGGTTTTGATGAGATGTGGAATCCCAACCTACTACATTTCGATTCATTCATCCGCAGAATTTACCACCAAAAATGGTTAGGATTGTCATTTGCCCACGAGGTAGAAGATAACGAAAACCCGATCGACGATCTGTCGATGTCTGTCATTCACGATCGAATGCGATCGCGTTACACCGCACGCGCCCATAGGTTTTGGTATACCCTCAAACATGCCGACAAACTGCTATTCATCCGCACCGGAATTGCCGATCGGGGTGGCACGATCGATCTACTCGACAAGCTCGCCAAACACTGTCAGGGCAAGCCATTTCAATTGATGCTCCTCTCGCCCCAATCCTCAGATGAGTTTGTCGATCTGCCCGAAGTGTTGCACTACAATCTCGAATTCAATCCCGATCGAATGTATGAAGATGTGGGACACTGGCTGTATTGTACGGACATCATGCGCGGCATTCTCGACTCGATCGGGGTTTCTAGCAAAAATCTGTTCTGGTGCCCGCCCAATCCCCCCCAGGAGCTGCCTAAGCCCGATCTGGTAAGCGGAAACGTTTGAGCGATCGCATTACTGGATCTCGTTCTAAGCTCGACTTTATCCATCAATCCTTGACGATTTTAAACCTGTTGCCATCACTAGTTAGAGTCCCAGTAGGGTGGGCACTGCCCACCATCAAGGTTGCAGGTGATTCTAGCATTCAAAATAAGTATGCTGACCTACTTAGATCGATCGAAATAGCTCCACCACTGCGGGTTTAGTTACTTTCCCCATCACATTGCGCGGTAACTCAGCGACTACCAGAATTTGAGTCGGTACCTTATAAACTGCCAATCGTTCCTTTGCCCAACTCCGCAAAGTTGCCAATGTTAACTGGCATTGCGGCTCTAAAACTAACGCCGTACATACCCGTTCGCCCCATTCGGGATCGACGACACCCACCACAGCACATTCCTGAATGGCTGGATGCGATCGCAATACCTCTTCGATTTCGAGCGCGGAAACCTTATAACCGCCAGTTTTGATAATATCGACACTCATCCGCCCCAAAATTCGATAGTTGCCATCCTCTACTACCGCCAAATCCCCGGTGCAAAACCAGCCAGATTGGAAAGCCTTAGCAGTTGCTGCTGGGTTTTGCCAATATTCTAGAAATACGCCTTGGCTCTTGACTTGAATTTCGCCGGGAGTGCCTGGTGGAACTAGTTCTCCATTCTCGTCCACCAATCTTACTTCCACTTGCGGTAAAGGTGTCCCGACAGAGCCAGCAGTTCTCTGTCCATGTAATGAGTTCGATATTGCCATGCCAATTTCAGTCATGCCATAGCGTTCGAGGAGAAAATGGTTGCTTATCGTCTGCCACTTTTCTAATACTGTCACTGGCAAGGCTGCCGAACCAGATACCATCAGGCGCATTTTGGCGCAGCTATCAGATAACTGTTGTTGACGCTCTCGATCGGCATGTTCCCACGCATTAATCAACTTTACATAAATCGTCGGTACGGCCATAAATAAGGTTAAATGGCCTTCACTAATCCGATTCCATACGGTTTCGGCATCGAATTTGGCTAACATCTGACATTCTGCCCCCGCCCATAAAGCACAAGCTAAGACATTGACAATTCCATGAATATGGTGTAAGGGGAGTACGTGCAAAATGCGATCGCGTGCAGTCCATTCCCAAGCATCGATCAGGCTCGTGACTTGAGCTTGGATATTTTGATGGGTTGTCACCACCCCTTTGGGTTTGCCTGTGGTGCCGCTGGTGTAGAGGATCAGGGCGCGACGGGTAAGCTCGATCGGTGGAAGTAGTGCGATCGAGTCTGGCAGCGGTTCTGAAGTAAGGATAAAGCGTAAATTGTGGGCTTGCGCGATCGGACGTAAACTGTCCTCAAAATCTGGATGAGCGATGACGATCGATACACCAGCATTGGTAATGACATATTCCAACTCCGGACGCGGATGGACGGTACACAGTGGTACCGCAATCCCGCCAGCTCGCCAAATCCCCCATAGGGTAGCCGCATATTCAAACCCAGACGGGATCGTAAAGGCCACTCGCCGCTCCTGCAAATCGGCGTTATTCTCAAGCAGATGTGTCGCAATCTGACTGGATGCGTGCAGCAAATCCCGATAAGTAAATACTCCCGCTGTAGTAGCGATCGCTATTTGTTGGTCGTAGATCTTAGCACGCTCGATCGCCGGGAGATTCATTTTGGGTTACGGTGTTAATAGGTGGGTGATGGGGGATTTAGGTCTAATAAACAAAGTCCAACAAACTTGTAAACACACCGTAGGGTGGAGAGGGGAGTAAGGAACGATCGAATTCTAACTTTAAAATCTCGATTGGTAATGATATGGTACTACCAACAGGCAAACCAAGCAGCATATGGCGATGAGCTAACTAGATCTGGATGTCCGATTTACCCATTATCTCGCTAACCGAATTACCACTAATTTTAGCAGGGCCAATTCTGCGGCGCACTACGCCCAGGTCGGTCACAGTTTGGGTTGCACTCCAAGTAGCTTGTCGAGTCGAGCTGCGGGTGTTGGCGACGGAGGATAATGGCAACCAGATCGGGGAGAGTTTGCTATCGGGGAGTCGGGAAACGATCGCCTTAGGCCCGCACCTACATATTATCGCTGTCACGGCAACGGCAGAGGGGAGTCTAGAATTAGCAGCAGATCGAGTCTACGCCTACGACTTAATCTTCTCGGATGGCAATCGTCAGATTCCCGATCGATCGCTACAACAGGCAATCTCTGTGCCGCATGTTTCGCACGATCGAATTAGCTATTTCGCACATGGTTATCCTACCTTTGTCCTGCCCTCCAGCCAGATTTCAGATTTGCGAATCGTCCATGGCTCCTGTCGCAAACCGCACGGGGAGGGATTCGATGCTTTGTCTATTCTCGATAGTCTCCTCGCCGAATCGGCAGATCTCCCGTCACAACGTCCCCAGCAACTGTTTCTCACTGGCGACCAAATTTATGGTGATGATGTCGCCGAGCCGTTGTTATGGGCAGCTAGTCAACTGAGTGAGACGCTATTAGGATGGACGGAACGATTGCCCGTGCGCAATCCCAGCTCGCGTCAGATCGAGTATCGGCTGGTAAATGAATTTGCCCCTGGGTTGCGCGCCGAGATCGCCACTCGACAAGCGGGCTTTACGGCTGGGTTGCGCGATCGCCGCAAGAAAGTTACCAGTCATTTATTCAGTCTGGGAGAATATTATGCAGTCTATTTGCTCGCCTGTTCGCCCGTGTGTTGGCCGCAGCGATGGCCATCGGGTGGTGCAGTAACTAAGGATCGTCACGTTGCCAAACAGTGGGAGCGGGATTTGAAACAATTGCAGAAATTTGTCGAGGGATTGGGGCGAGTGCGTCGCGCCTTAGCCAATATTCCCATGTATGCCATCTTCGACGACCATGATGTTAGCGATGATTGGAATCTCAATCAGGCTTGGTGCCTGCGGGTATTGGGGAAACCGTTGGGCAAGCAGGTGGTGCAAAACGCGCTCCTGGCCTATGCAATCTTTCAAGGCTGGGGAAATACCCCCGATCGATTTGAGGCGGGTACATCGGGCGGGAAACTACTAGCTGCTGCCCAAAAATGGTCGTTAAGTAGGGGCACAGATCTTGCTGCCAATTTAGAGATCGCCCGCTTGGTAGGAATGCCCCAGAGCGATTCGCGCACGGGGTTGCCCAAATTTACACTCGATGGGGAGGTGGCGATCCTCGATCGCGACCCAGAGGCACTCACTTGGCATTATACGATCGCTAGTAATTGTCATGAAGTCATGGTGTTGGATACGCGCACTTGGCGGGGTTATCATCTCGATCGATCGCCCATCGAGCCGCCGATGTTATTGTCACCGACAGCATTCGAGCGACAGTTAATCGAGCCGCTCCAAGCCAAATCGCCCACCGCTGCACCTGTAGCCACATTTATCGTCGCACCTACCAATTTATTTGGATTGAAAATCATCGATCGGATTCATAAATGGTCGCTCGAACGCAATCGCGTATTTGCTACAGATGTTGGCGATGCCTGGAATATCCATACCCCAGCTCTGGCGCAACTGATAACCACGCTCTTTGCCCATCGCGATACCGTAGTGGTGTTATCTGGAGATATTCACTATGGCGCAGTGGTGCGATTATCCCATCTTCAGCTCGATACGGCAGGGGTGGGGACTAGGGGACGGGGGGACGAGGGGAGGGGATTGGGAGGGATTGGGCTTATTGCTAAGACGCATGACTCTAGCTTAGAGTCGTCACAACGTCAGTCATCGTTACTGGTGCAATTAACGGCTAGCGCGCTCAGAAATGAGGAACCGATTACCAAGCTGCTGCATACACGCTTGAAAGAGTGGTTATTTCCCGAAAAAATTCGGTACTCACTCGGCTGGGATCGGCCACCCGAAATGTTAGCATTTCGATCGCGACTGTCTCGCCGCGATCGCCAAAACCCCCACGATTGGGAATGCGTTCTGGAATGGATTCCCCGCCAGCAGACTACTGTGGCTAGTTTTGAGCGCAAAGCTGCGAGGGAGAGAGGGAGACTGACACAGCGCAATGTGGTGGGCGGTCGATTGAGTCATGTAGATCGCGATCGCGTATATGCTATGCCTACTCGATCGATTGCTGGAAACTTCCAACTCAAACCCTACGTACAGCGATTGATGTGGTGGAAATCTCGCTGGTTTCAAGATGGTCGCGAGGTGGTGGGGCTAAATAATTTGGCAGTGGTAAGATGGCAATCGCAGACGATCGTCCAAGATCTCTATTGGCGCGCGCCCTGGCTGCCGACTCCAATCGTCTACAGTCGTTTTATCGCTACGCTCGATCGCGATAATAACTTAAGTTGGTAAGCGCGCCGCAAGGCGGTCGAAAGTGGTATGGCTTTAGGATGTAAAATATCGGCAGGAGATCCATCCTTAATTTTTCCAGAGCAGACAACCATGACCCAGACGACCACAGAACTCGATTTTACGACCCTAGATGCCGAACTGAGTACGCAAAGTCCCCAAGCGATCGTCAAACGGGCATTGAGTTTATTCGATAATATTGCCATTTCATTCAGTGGGGCTGAAGATGTGGTGTTGATTGACATGGCGTACAAGATTAACCCCAATGTCAAAGTCTTCAGTCTCGATACTGGTCGTCTCCATCCCGAAACATATCAATTTATCGATCGCGTCAGAAAGCATTACAATATCTCGATCGATGTCATGTATCCAGAAGCAGCGGCTGTCGAAGCACTGGTCCAAGCCAAAGGTTTATTTAGCTTCTACGAAGATGGACATCAAGAATGCTGTGGCGTGCGCAAAGTTGCCCCCCTCCGGCGCAAATTAGCCACCCTCGATGCTTGGATTACCGGACAACGCAAGGATCAAAGTCCTTCGACTCGCGCTGCTGTACCTGTCATTCAAGCTGATGGAGCCTTCGGTACGCCCGAACATCCGTTAGTTAAGTTCAATCCCTTGGCAAACTGGTCGTCTGCGGATGTCTGGACGTATATTCGCGCCCTCGAAGTCCCCTACAACTCACTCCACGAACGCGGTTTTATTAGTATCGGTTGCGAACCCTGCACCAAACCCACTCTCCCCCAACAACACGAACGCGAAGGTCGCTGGTGGTGGGAAGAAGCCACTCAAAAAGAATGCGGTTTACACGCTCCTAAGTAGGTGTTGTACTTTCGCAAATTAATGTCGTTATTCGCACAATAAGGAAAAGGAACGCCGAAATAAAGATTATCTGCACTTCGGCGTTCTTTTTGTGGGAATCCTGTATTGTACTGTCATTCAATAATCGCTATTTGAGATTTAGGGAGAGTATTTAGTGACCAGCCGTATTGTTACAACACAACCATTTACCGATCAAAAGCCAGGTACATCAGGTCTCCGTAAGTCTGTCCCAGTTTTTCAGCAGCCCCATTATTTAGAAAATTTCGTTCAATCTATTTTTGACAGCCTAAATGGCTGCCAGGGACAAACACTGGTTGTGGGTGGAGATGGACGGTACTTTAATCGAGAAGCCATTCAAGTTATTTTGAAAATGGCTGCTGCCAATGGAATCGGGAAAGTTAAAGTCGGGCAGCATGGTATTCTCTCCACCCCAGCGACATCCTGCGCGATCCGTAAGTTTCATGCCTTTGGGGGGATTATTCTTTCTGCCAGTCACAATCCTGGCGGACCAAATGCCGACTTTGGGGTGAAGTATAACATCGGCAATGGTGGACCTGCGCCCGAAACGGTCACAGCAGCCATCTTCGAGCGCACCAAGTCGATCGATTGCTACCAAATTATCGATGCTCCTGATGTCGATATTGACACATTAGGCACATCAGAATTAGGTGGCATGGTAGTGGAAGTCATTGATGCGGTTAATGACTATGTAGATTTGATGCAGTCTCTATTTGACTTCGATCGCATCCAGCAATTTCTCACCACCGATGGCTTTCGGATGTGCATTGATGCCATGCACGCGGTGACAGGACCCTATGCTGACCAGATTTTTCAACAGCGGTTGGGTGCCCCAGCCGGAACCGTCCAAAACGCCATCCCGCTGGTAGATTTTGGGGGCGGACACCCCGACCCCAACCTCGTTTATGCCCACGATCTGGTGGAGATCCTCTTTGGCGACAATGCGCCTGATTTTGGTGCCGCCTTCGATGGGGATGGCGATCGGAATATGATTTTAGGTCGTCGCTTTTTTGTCAATCCCAGCGACAGTTTGGCGATCTTGGCTGCCAATGCAACGCTGATTCCAGGTTACAAAGACGGCTTAGCCGGAATTGCCCGCTCCATGCCAACCAGCAAGGCGGCAGATCGAGTCGCGGCGAAACTGGGAATTGATTGCTACGAAACACCGACTGGATGGAAGTTTTTTGGGAATTTGCTGGATGCTGGGAAAGCGACTCTGTGTGGGGAAGAAAGCTTTGGTACTAGCTCCAACCATATCCGTGAAAAGGACGGCATCTGGGCTGCCCTCTTCTGGCTGAACATTCTGGCAGTACGCCAGCAATCGGTCGAGCAAATCGTGCAAGAACACTGGCAGATCTACGGACGTAATTACTATTCACGCCATGACTACGAAGCCATCGATAGCGATCGCGCCCATACCTTGATGGCTGGCTTAAACGAGTTGATGCCAACCCTGAAGGGCAAAACTTTCGGGCGGTATGAAGTCGAATTTATGGACGATTTCAGTTATACCGATCCGATCGATGGTAGCGTGAGTCAAAATCAAGGTCTGCGGATTGGCTTTACCGATGGTTCGCGGATCGTCTGCCGACTATCTGGAACGGGTACCCAAGGAGCGACCCTCCGACTCTATCTCGAAAGCTTTGAGGCAGATGCGACTAAACAGTCCCTCGACCCACAAGTGGCATTGCAAGACTTAATTGCGATCGCCGAGGAATTAGCGCACATTCGCGAACTGACTGGTATGGAAAAACCAACCGTCATTACTTAAAGTTCGAGGGCACTCCAAACATGGGTGCCCTTCATTGTACGACCTTCCAACTGCTGCAATCGTTTCCGAATGTAGTCATCACGGCGCACCAGGCATTCTTTGCCCGTAATGCCCTAGCATCGATCGCCACCACGACACTTGCCAACATCACTGACTTCGAGCGGGGGCAACCGTTAAAAAACAAAGTTGTCGTTGGATTAAGCATTTAGATGAACTGCGGCAATTGGAAAACTTTGTATCTGATGACAATTTCCGAGCGGAATTTGCCAGGTAAAACAAGCAGTAAAACAGGATCTGGCGGACTACATTCGATCGAATTACAACAAGAAAGCCGCTGGTTACAATCCCTGGGATGATTACCACGGGAGTGCGGAATTGAAACTGGCGATCGATCGGATCTCTTCTGGATTCTTTTCTCATCTACCGCTGCTGCTCGATCGAAATGGCTTGAGAGCTGGATTCGGGTCGATCGCTAGTTGAAGCGCGGCGCACGTAAGCACCGTCGGATTGAAGATCCCCTGCCTGACGTTCGCGATCGCCAATTACGAACAATACTCGCTCGTTAGAACTCGATCGCTAAGCGGGTTAATTTAGCCAATTAGGGAATGGATAGATATAGTCATTCCAAATAAGTTTGAGACAGCCTGATGCGCTCTAACCATTGTAAAGATTGATTTTATCGATCGAGATTTGGATCGTTCTTAATTGGAATGACTATATTACGTTATTCAAGCATTTCCAGGTTGCGGACTGCACCGCGATCGGCACTAGTAGCTAGTAAAGCATAAGCCTTGAGTGCTGCTGTGACCCGTCGCGGACGCGGTTGTGCGGGCTGCCAAGCATCTTTACCCTTAGCCTCCATCGCCGAGCGACGGGTGGCTAATTCTGTTGCTGATATATTTAGATGAATGCGCCGATTGGGGATATCGATTTCGATCGAATCGCCATCTTGCACCAGGGCAATATTGCCGCCTGCTGCCGCTTCTGGCGAAGCATGACCGATCGATAGTCCCGAAGTTCCACCGGAAAATCGACCATCGGTTAATAAGGCGCACACCTTGCCTAAATCCTTGGATTTGAGATAACTGGTTGGGTAGAGCATTTCCTGCATCCCTGGCCCGCCACGCGGCCCTTCATAGCGGATAACCACTACTTCACCCGCTTTCACCTCATCGCTGAGAATGCCATTGACAGCAGCATCTTGGCTTTCATACACCCGCGCCCGACCCGTAAAGACGAGCGCGCTTTCGTCTACACCTGCGGTCTTGACAATGCAACCGCGCTCGGCTAGATTTCCATACAGCACAGCCAGCCCGCCCTCTTTGCTATAGGCGTTTTCGGCACTGCGAATGCAACCCTGCGCTCGATCGAGATCGAGTGTATCCCAGCGGGTCGATTGACTGAATGCTTGCTGAGTCGGAATCCCCGCTGGCCCCGCTTTAAAAAAGGTTCGCACGGCTTCGTCTTCAGTCCGCGAGATATCCCAGCGATCGAGTGCATCGGCGATCGTCGAACTGTGAACGGTCGGCAGGTCGGTATGGAGTAATTTAGCCCGAGCGAGCGCGCCTAGAATGCTGGGGATACCGCCAGCTCGATGCACATCTTCCATATGATATTTTTGGATGTTCGGTGCCACTTTGCACAGTTGGGGCACTTGGCGCGACAGGCGATCGATATCATTCAATGTAAAATCGACACCCGCTTCGTGGGCGGCGGCTAATAGATGCAGAATGGTATTGGTCGATCCACCCATCGCGATGTCTAGCATCATCGCATTCTCGAACGCTTTGAAACTAGCGATCGAGCGGGGGAGTACCGACTCATCATCTTTTTCGTAATAGCGGCGGGTAATGCTGACAATGGTGCGAGCGGCGGTGAGGAACAGCTCCTTGCGATCGAAATGAGTTGCCAAGATAGTGCCATTACCGGGCAAGGCCAGACCGATGGCTTCGGTGAGACAGTTCATGGAGTTGGCGGTGAACATGCCAGAGCAGGAGCCACAGGTCGGGCAAGCCGAACGCTCGTATTCTGCGACCACCTCATCGCTAACGCGACTATCGGCAGCCACTACCATCGCATCTACTAAGTCCAGTTTATGCTCTGCTAGCTTGGTCTTACCCGCCTCCATCGGGCCGCCAGAGACAAAGATGGCGGGAATATTCAGCCGCAGAGCGGCCATCAACATCCCAGGGGTAATTTTGTCACAGTTAGAAATGCAGACCAGGGCGTCGGCACAATGAGCATTGACCATGTACTCGACCGAATCGGCGATAATCTCCCGCGAGGGCAGACTGTAGAGCATCCCGTCGTGACCCATCGCGATCCCATCGTCCACGGCGATCGTATTGAACTCCTTGGCGACACCACCCGCTGCTTCAATCTCGCGACAGACTAATTGCCCTAAATCTTTGAGGTGAACGTGACCGGGTACGAACTGGGTGAAGGAATTGGCAACGGCAATAATCGGCTTCTCGAAATCTTCGGTCTGCATTCCGGTTGCCCGCCAGAGCGCGCGGGCACCTGCCATATTGCGTCCTTGTGTGGAGGTTTTCGATCGATAGGTTGGCATGGATGGTCTGCTGCGGTTGAGGGTTCTTAATAGTTTAGATTTTAGGATAAATTAGTCAAAGATCGCTAACACTAGACGGAGCAACGCAGTCATCGTACTCACACGAGCAATAATTGGGGCAGGTTTGAGATAAACTCGTACCGAGTAGGCGATCGCTGGGATGACGATCGCCAGTCCCAGCCAGATCTGGAAAAAATTACGTTCGGCATCGCTATCCTGAATGCCTTGCTGAAGTGGGAAGATTTCAGTCGCTGTCAGCCAACCCCCGATCGAGGTCAAAAAGGTTGCAAACAGCACGAATGCACTGATGGTTTTCCAGGTCAGATCGCCACGATCCGATCGATTACCGAATAGTAAGGATCTAGAGCCAATGCCTTTAGGCGGATTGTGATGAAGACAGAGCTTTAGCGGATGCAACCTCCGCATGTGTTGCACCAAGCAAACTCCCTCTTCATCACTTCGCGATTGCCGATCGACTAATTAACGAGGATCAGACTACTTTGAAGCTTATCTGAAAAACAGCATCATTAAAGTCATTATCGGAAACCCCTAAATTAGCTGGTAAATCCTCAAACCCAAAGGTATTGTTGCCCAAAGAGCGCAGGTGACTGGCTTTGTCAGGATTGGCACTAGTAATGCCAAAATAAGCCACTCGATCGTCAATTTTAGTAGCTGCTTGGTTGTTAGGATTCTGCGCTAAAAAGTCTTCTGGAGTTAAGTTGCCCAGATTGGCAATCACGAATGGAGCATAGAATTTGCCCCCTGTCAAGAAAACATTGCCAAAGTTTGTAGGAGTAGTATCATTGCTCGGATTGCCACCCGCACGGATGTTAACGTTATTCACCCGATTAGAGATCGCCGCTCTGGCATAGGCCGCATCTCCAGGCAGCAGTTCGACGATACCATCGCCATTAGTATCGATGCCCCCCGAACTATCGGCTACTTCATACAAGCCCACAAAGTTATCGAAGGCGGCACTAGAAGCTACAGATGGATTGTTGTCTAAATTAACAGCGACTCGGTTCGCTCCAGTAATATCGTAAATTACCGCACTGCCACCCGCATTATTGGGAATTACCGAGACAGCCGTAGGCGAGACGATCGCATTAGCAACGGTGGCAAGTCCTTGATAAGTTTTTCCATCGGTGCCAATCGTACCCAGATTTGCGGCAGCACCAGTTTGGAGATCGATGCTGTAGAGGGTAGAATTCGATACGGCAAAGGCAGCATTCGTGCCCTCAGCGGTAGAAATAATGTCGAAGCCGCTGAAGGTACCAAAGTCAGTGCCCAGCGAGCCAATTGTGGTTAAGGTGCCGTTATTGGGTGGATTCTGTAAAGTGAGGACATCCAGGTTGGCATCGATATCATAGAGCTGAGTAGATGTAGGATTAGCGATCGCGTTGGTATATGCCGCCGCTGATACTGCTGGATTGGCACCGAAATTGACATCACCTGCGGCGTATGCGAGATTGCCATCGACAGTTACCGCGCCCGTATCTACATTAATTCGCAAACTTTGGTCGTTGTCGCCGACTAAGCGCAAGCGATCGGCAACAGGGTTAAAGTCAAACCCCGTAACGCTCGTGCCTGTAAATGGCTGACTTAAGGTGCTAACCAGAGATGCCGCACCGCTATTGGGATCGAGCGTATACAGGTTACTGGCACTAGTGAGTCCGTAAATTAAGCCGTTGGCTGGGCGGGTATCGATACCCAGCAAGGTTTCGCCACTCTTGAGACCAGTTACCGCGATCGATCTGACCGCACGGGGATTGCCGGGATTAAAAGAGGCTAAAGTATTGGCATTAGATAGGGCTAGAAATCGGGAGTTAGTCGCGATCGGATTGACGATCTTGGAGCTACTAACTGTTGCCAGCCCGCGTAACTTAGAAGTATCGGCAGACGATGACACAATAGCTCCCGAATTAGTAGCTTGACCCGTTAACAGGTCGATGCTATATAGGATCGAGTTGGATATCAAAAAGCCAGCATTATTGCCACTACTATTAGAAATAATATCGAAACCAGCCACAGCATCCACGTCGATACCCAGATTGCCGATCGTGGTTAAGGTACCGTTATTGGGCGGATTCTGCAAAGTGAGGACATCAAGAGCGGCATCGATATCGTAGAGTTGAGTTGAAGTCGTGCCCGCGATCGAATTAGTATAGCCTGCTGCCGTAATCGTCGGATTTTTGCTGGCATTGACATCGCCTGCGGCGTAAGCCAGATTGCCATCGACAGTCACCGCACCAGTATCGACATTAATGCGGAAATTTTGGTCGTTATCCCCAACTAAGCGCAATCGATCGGCGGCGGGATTAAAATCAAATCCCGATATTGATGTTGCGGTAAATGGGACGCTCAGAGTACTAACTTTAGTCGCAATACCCGTATTCGGATTAATCGTATAAATCGAGTTTGCGGTTGTAATCCCATAAATTAGCCCATTCGCCGGACGCGTATCGATTCCTAGCAAGGGAGCATCGACACCCACGATCGCGGTTGTAGTCGTCCGGTTGGGGCTGCTGGGGTTGAAGGAAATGAGCTTATTATCGCTGGTTAGTGATAAAAACTGGGAATTGACCGCAATTGGATTGATGTCTGGAGCTGCTGCGGCAACCAGTCCCTTGAAGAGCTGGCTCGAACCCGCACCAATCGCGCCCAGGTTAGTAGCCGCGCCCGTGGCTAGGTCGATCGAGTACAACTTGCCATTAGAAGTGGCAAAGGCGGCATTATTAGTTGGCGAGGATGAGACAATATCAAACCCACTCAGGGAGCCAAAATCTACACCCAGACTGCCAACCGTGTTCAGGGTACCATTGTTGGGTGGATTTTGCAGGACTAGAATATCCTGTAAGTCGTCAATATCGTAAAGTTGGGTTGCGGTCGTCCCAGCGAAAGAATTAGTATAGGCAGCGGCGGTGATATTGGGGTTATCGCCAGCATTGACATCGCCCGCAGCAAAGGCTAAATTGCTATCGACAATCACGGCTCCGGTATCGACATTAATGCGGAAATTTTGGTCGTTGTCCCCAACTAAGCGCAATCGATCGGCGGCGGGATTAAAATCAAATCCCGATATTGATGTTGCGGTAAATGGGACGCTCAGAGTACTAACTTTAGTCGCAATGCCCGTATTCGGATCGATCGTATAAATCGAGTTTGCGGTTGTAATCCCATAAATCAGCCCATTTGCCGGACGCGTATCGATGCCGAGTAGCGAACCGTCTATGCCTGTGACGGGGATAGAATTCACTGTAGATAGATTGCTGGAATTAAAAGCTACGAGAGTATTATTGTCACCGAGCGCAATAAATGATGATGCCATATTTTTCTCTTCGATGTGGTTATCTGGCAGATGCTTTGTTAACAGGCAGATATAGATCTACAACTGTTAATACGTTGGGTTGAGAATGTTGGATTCAAATGGGTAAAAAGTTGCCTTCGGCATTGCTATCTCAAAGACTTTGCCGCGTGGTGATGATTTCAGCCACAGTCCGCCAGCCGACAATCGACATCCAGAAGATCTCCAGCACCTAAGACAGGATATTTTTTCAGCTCATATCGGCAGTAACGCTCTCAAGGTTGACAGTACAACTCTCACAGCAGGATAATTATCTATCAAAAGGACTAAATCGAGTATCGCTCGTATTAAGCTAACGTCATTACCAGCTCTCAACTAGCAGTACCAGACTCCCATCGCGCTCTGGAGACCCGCCACTTTACCTCGCTCCAGCCTCGATCGCTACCACCTCTGCCCCGAACCACTCGGCCAACCGTTCGACGCGCACGTTCGCGCTAATCGTAGAGCCACAGATCGCATCCAGATTGAGTTTTCCCCAAATTCGCACTCGATCGGATGAAAGATGCTGGCATGTCGATTCTCCCTTGGAGCAACTGAGCCGACGAAAACGTCGTCTAAAAGATGAAAGAAACTTTTATAGGACACGGATAAGCGATTATCCTAGATCTGTGTTCTGACAGTTAAGACCGAAGCCTCAATGGTGCGATAGCAGCCCGAAAAGGAGCATGGTTCTGAGATCTGTGGTAATAAAATTGGCGAAGGAGCAATCATCCTATCCCGTTTAGAAGACTTTATAGCGACCCGCTCAGGTCAGAGCACCTATTCTTCACCCAAAAGGAGAGAAAAATGGTTAAACCAAAAGTAGAGCCGGAACTAAAGAGAGTTCATCCCCAAGCAGCAGGAATAGACATTGGAGCGTCAGAACATTGGGTCAGCATCCCCAGCGAACTAGATCCAGAGCCAGTGCGGAAGTTTAGCTGTTTCACAGCAGATCTTTACGCCATTGCTCAATGGCTCAAGTCGAGAGGAATCACCACAGTAGTAATGGAATCAACCGGAGTATATTGGATTCCCCTCTTCCAAATACTCGAAACCAGTGGATTAGAAGTCCGACTGGTAAATGCTCACTTTGTCAAGACAGTGCCTGGGCGCAAGAGTGATGTCTTGGATTGTCAGTGGCTTCAAAAGTTACACAGCTATGGATTACTATCTGGTTCATTTCGTCCAGACGACCAAATCTGTGTATTTCGTAGCTACATTCGACAGCGAGACAGTCTGACCAAAAGTGCCAGCGTTCATATTCAGCGGATGCAAAAAGCCTTAACACAGATGAATGTGCAACTGCATCGAGTGGTGAGTGATATCACTGGCGTAACTGGCATGGCAATTATTCGAGCCATTGTCGCTGGGGAACGTGACCCACAGCAGCTAGCCGCATTAAAAGATCCTCGCGCTAAACGCAGTACCGCAGAAATCGCCGCCGCCTTAGTTGGTGATTACCGAGTCGAGCATCTGTTTGTACTCAAACAAGAGTTGAATGTTAATCGCGCCGCCAATGCTTTTCGGATTGCTGCTCAATCTTTGGCTAACAGTCGGACGGCTTTGGGTGGGTTCTATCGCCGGATTCGCTCTCGTTCGGGTGCGCCGATTGCGATTACTGCAACAGCGCATAAATTAGCGCGGATTTTTTACCACTTGTGGACGACTGGTGAAGATTTTGTTGCTGCTGGCGTTGATGCTTATGAGCAGCAATATCAACAACGGATCGTCAAACATCTCAAACAACGGGCGAAGCAAATGGGCTTCGATCTAGTTCCTGAGCCAACTGTGAATTGAGTTTCTTAGAAGAGGCTTCGCCAACGCGATGGTCGAGACTGGCGGCGATCCCGGTCATTTCCCAGCACGTCATACTTATGAAAAGGTCGGCTTCGAGCTATTACCAATTGCTAGATACTTCAAGAAACTCTAGCTCGGCAGTTACGAACGCGCCATTTTGTTTCCAGTGCGATGATATTTTTGCACGTTGCCGCCCAGCCAGTTGTTAATCCTTAGTCCAGTAGAAAAATAGTCAATGCAGCAGTTTGGGATCGGGGTTGATTTGTATCGCCAGTCGTTTGGCACAAGTAACATTTTTACTCGCGCTTACCAGGGATTGCCGATCGTGGTAAAAGCTGCCCAGTAGTAAGGATGGGACAAATCCAGATCCTGTGACGATTGTAACTCCGATGGTAAGCCACCCCGCGCGCGCCGATCGATCGAACTATTGCTCAATTTTAAATTCCCCTTCAACATCGCAATCTGCGTGCTGCGTAACGCATTGGATTTGACTGGCGCAGTTTTCAACTGCTGATAAAACTCCGACATCAGCACCAGCGTACCCACATCATCCACCGCCCATAGACTAGCAACTACCGCCTTTGCCCCCGACTGTACCGCCAATCCGGCAAACCCCAACTCGGCATTGGGCGTACCCAATGCCGTCCGACAGGCACTCAGTACCAGTAACTGCACCGCAGGCTTATCCAGGCGTAAATCGCGAACTCGATCTAATTGTAAGCGTCGATCCCAAAACTGAATATAAGAATCCTGCACCGCTTTGGCCGAGATATCTGCATGAGTGGCTAGATGCACGATGCCATAAGGAGTCTGCGCTCGAGCCTGCTGAAATCGATTTAAGGTAAATGCCTCATTTAATAATACTCGTCCCGACCAGGAGCCTTGCTGGGTAATCGTTGCCAATTCCACAGGCACCGCTGGCAATTGGGTGTTATTGGTGAACTTGGCCGCACCCATGGCTAACACCTGCAATCCTGGTAATGTCTTCGATTGTCGATCCAATAAATTAAAAGCGGGAATGATTGCTAAATTATAACGTTCGACCAAAAACTGCCGTCCATCGTGCAATGCTGCTAATGGCAATCCTCGTAAACCCGTACCCAAACAAAACAAAATTGTCTTAATTTTGCGTGCTGTCAATTCTGCGGTAATGGGCTGAATCATCCAGCGATCGAGTTGTTGAGCTGGCGGTAAATATTCACTATTAGTAGTTTGGGGATTGATAATATTCCGGCGCAGAGTTTTGGCGACTACGGGGAGAGTTTTGGCATTAGCATCCTTGACTATTTTATGAATGGGCTTTCCTTGTGCGGAAACCAAAATTAGATGTAAGGCATTGGGCAGTGGTACGGCATAGAGTAATGCCGACTTAGTGTTTGTGGCTCTATCGATCTGTGCTAATTTTTGTTGAATTTCTGGTAATTCAAAATATTGTGATTTAAATTTCCCCTCATAATAAGCTTCATATTGATATTGCCAACCTAATTCTACTTGCCGCACGGCAGCTACTAAATCTTGCCGATCGAGCGATCGTTGCAAATTTTGCCTATTTATAGGCTGTGGCTTCGGTCTAGCTATCTTTGCCAGCCGCAGATCTGCGGCTGGTGGCATGGCAGTTAGCACAGGCATAGACCAGATCCAGCCACTGCTAGAAATCGTCATCCCAATACATACAATCGCTAGAAATCTCCAGATGAATATTTTCTGCTTCATGGACATTTTGAAGTTTGCTAGAGGGAGAAGGGAAAACTGAGAGACTGGGGGCAAGAAATAGTAGCCTAATTTCTGCCTTCTATTACTAGCGTAGCCCCGATCGCGATCGAGGTAACTATTAATTTGACCAGATCGATCGGCTCCACGTTCGGAATTTTGGGTTTATGCAGGTGCGATCGATCTGGTTTAGAAATTTTTTAGCGATCTAGAACATGTCGCTAAAAATGGCTCGACTGGGTTTGCCAGTCGAGCGATATTAATCAGTTTGACATCGTTGGACTTCTTGGGTTAATAGCTCTCGGTAGTCGGCTGCTTTGCAGAAGCGAAGTAGCTGCTATTTGCATGGCTCTGCTTGCTAAGGGAGAAATCTCTGCCATGACTAGCTCGATCGAGCGATCCACAATCTCGATCGTCAAAAACAGGTATGAGTAAGACGCAGCGGCGGGCTGAGAAGAAACTTGGGCAGTCGGCACGATCGAGAATTCTTGTGGGGCTAGTGGTAGATCGAATCGTTCTCAAGAGCCGCTACTCTTTACTCAGACAGCTAAGGAATCGACGATCTCCAGTTCACAACTGTTGCAGATAGTTGACCCGATCGAAGCTCTGCTTGAGTGTGAGAATTAAGATAAGCAATAACTTCGTACTGAGATCGCTATCTTACTGCTTCGCTTCGGTAATAACTTGAAATTTGGTAGCAACTGACTCTTCGCTGCCTGACTACCAGTTAACTTTTCACGACTAATTAATGTCCAACATCCACCACCGAGCCAATTTGAAGGTCTGCGCTCGAAATCATTGGAGAAATTTAGACAAAAGTGTTGACATTCAAAATTGACTGGGTTATACTAGCAAAGCGGTCGAAAAAAAACCGACGCCGAAGCGGTGAAAGCCACTCTGGTAGCCGAATATTTCGACCCTGAACCTAGACAACTATATAGTTTGAAAGCCTATTCAACCTCGTTAATTTCGTTAACACGATTATAACAGGTCTTTCTGGAAACGGAAAGGCCAGACGAGTAATAAGTCTTAAAAAGATTACAACCGAGCCGATCTTAGATGGCTCTCACATAATATTATGGAGAGTTTGATCCTGGCTCAGGATGAACGCTGGCGGTATGCCTAACACATGCAAGTCGAACGGTGTCTTCGGACATAGTGGCGGACGGGTGAGTAACGCGTGAGAATCTGCCTTCAGGACGGGGACAACAGTTGGAAACGACTGCTAATACCCGATGTGACGAAAGTTGAAAGATTTATCGCCTGAAGATGAGCTCGCGTCAGATTAGCTAGATGGTGTGGTAAAGGCGCACCATGGCGACGATCTGTAGCTGGTCTGAGAGGATGAGCAGCCACACTGGGACTGAGACACGGCCCAGACTCCTACGGGAGGCAGCAGTGGGGAATTTTCCGCAATGGGCGCAAGCCTGACGGAGCAATACCGCGTGAGGGAGGAAGGCTCTTGGGTCGTAAACCTCTTTTCTTAGGGAAGAACAAAATGACGGTACCTAAGGAATCAGCATCGGCTAACTCCGTGCCAGCAGCCGCGGTAATACGGAGGATGCAAGCGTTATCCGGAATGATTGGGCGTAAAGCGTCCGTAGGTGGTTTTGTAAGTCCGTGGTTAAAGCGCGAAGCTTAACTTCGTAAGGGCCATGGAAACTACAAGACTTGAGTAAAGTAGGGGTAGAGGGAATTCCCAGTGTAGCGGTGAAATGCGTAGAGATTGGGAAGAACACCGGTGGCGAAAGCGCTCTACTGGACTTAAACTGACACTGAGGGACGAAAGCTAGGGGAGCGAAAGGGATTAGATACCCCTGTAGTCCTAGCCGTAAACGATGGATACTAGGTGTTGCCCGTATCGACCCGGGCAGTGCCGTAGCTAACGCGTTAAGTATCCCGCCTGGGGAGTACGCACGCAAGTGTGAAACTCAAAGGAATTGACGGGGGCCCGCACAAGCGGTGGAGTATGTGGTTTAATTCGATGCAACGCGAAGAACCTTACCAGGGCTTGACATGTCTGGAATTTCTGCGAAAGTAGAAAGTGCCTTCGGGAACCAGAACACAGGTGGTGCATGGCTGTCGTCAGCTCGTGTCGTGAGATGTTGGGTTAAGTCCCGCAACGAGCGCAACCCTCGTTTTTAGTTGCCATCATTAAGTTGGGCACTCTAGAAAGACTGCCGGTGACAAACCGGAGGAAGGTGGGGATGACGTCAAGTCAGCATGCCCCTTACGCCCTGGGCTACACACGTACTACAATGCTATGGACAAAGAGCAGCCAACTGGCGACAGTGCGCTAATCTCATAAACCATGGCTCAGTTCAGATTGCAGGCTGCAACTCGCCTGCATGAAGGCGGAATCGCTAGTAATCGCAGGTCAGCATACTGCGGTGAATCCGTTCCCGGGCCTTGTACACACCGCCCGTCACACCATGGGAGTTGGTCACGCCCGAAGTCGTTACTCTAACCGCAAGGAAGAGGACGCCGAAGGTAGGGCTGATGACTGGGGTGAAGTCGTAACAAGGTAGCCGTACCGGAAGGTGTGGCTGGATCACCTCCTTTTAGGGAGACCTCACACTATCGATACCGAAACACAACGGATTAAGTACGATAGATGTCATCCCAAGGTCGAGCGTTTTTAGCGAGAGGGCTTTCAAACTTTATATTCTAGTTCAGCTAGCTCTTGGGCTATTAGCTCAGTTGGTTAGAGCGCACCCCTGATAAGGGTGAGGTCCCCAGTTCAAGTCCGGGATAGCCCACTTATCATCTAGCAGATAATTAAACACCAGACCTTAAGTGTGGGTATTAATTAAATGAACTAGGGGGTTTAGCTCAGTTGGTAGAGCGCCTGCTTTGCAAGCAGGATGTCAGCGGTTCGAGTCCGCTAACCTCCATCTGTTACAAGACAGAACGCCAGCTTATCTAGAATATATCTGCAAACATCGGAACTGATTTCAGCACCTACTAATCAAGAGTAGTCTGCTGGACTCACAAGTCCAGTTCGCACCTTGACAACTGCATAATAATCAACAGTCAGGTAGTCGTAATTAAACATTACAGACAATCCAAAACAAATCATAGAAACTTGTGACTTAAGTTTTAGGTAAGACTAATTTATTAGTCGAACTGAAGGCTGGTCAACAAAGTGGTCAAGCTACAAAGGGCTTACGGTGGATACCTAGGCATACAGAGGCGATGAAGGACGTAGTTACCGACGAAACGTCTCGGGGAGCTGGCAGCAGGCTTAGATCCGAGAATCTCCGAATGGGGCAACCCTAAATACTGCTACCTGAATCTATAGGGTAGAAAGAGCTAACCCAGCGAATTGAAACATCTTAGTAGCTGGAGGAAGAGAAAGCAAAAGCGATTCCCCAAGTAGCGGCGAGCGAAACGGGAACAGCCTAAACCAGAGTGCATGCACTCTGGGGTTGTGGGACAGTAACGTGTATCGACAAGATTAGACGAAGCACCCGAACAGTGCATCACAGAGGGTGATAATCCCGTAGTCAAAAATCGAAGCGAGCTAACTGAATCCCGAGTAGGCCGGAGCACGTGGAATTCCGGTTGAATCAGCGAGGACCATCTCGTAAGGCTAAATACTCCTGTATGACCGATAGTGAACCAGTACCGCGAGGGAAAGGTGAAAAGAACCCCGGAAGGGGAGTGAAATAGAACATGAAACCGTAAGCCTACAAGCAATGGGAGACCGATTTAACGGTTGACCGTGTGCCTGTTGAAGAATGAGCCGGCGACTTATAGGTACTGGCAGGTTAAAGTTTACAAACTGTAGCCAAAGCGAAAGCGAGTCTGAATAGGGCGTTAATTGTCAGTATTTATAGACCCGAACCCTGGTGATCTAACCATGGTCAGGATGAAGCTTGGGTAACACCAAGTGGAGGTCCGAACCGACTGATGTTGAAAAATCAGCGGATGAATTGTGGTTAGCGGTGAAATGCCAATCGAACTAGGAGCTAGCTGGTTCTCCCCGAAATATGTTGAGGCATAGCGGTAATGATTATAGTCTGGGGGTAAAGCACTATTTCGGTGCGGGCGGAGAAATCTGTACCAAATCGAGATAAACTCTGAATACCAGATGCACACATTGCCAGTCAGACGGTGGGGGATAAGCTTCATCGTCAAGAGGGAAACAGCCCAGACCATCAGCTAAGGTCCCCAAGTTATTGCTAAGTGATTAAGGAGGTGGGGTTGCACAGACAACCAGGAGGTTTGCCTAGAAGCAGCCACCCTTGAAAGAGTGCGTAATAGCTCACTGGTCAAGCGATCCTGCGCCGAAAATGAACGGGGCTAAGCAATACACCGAAGCTATGGACTTGTATTTATACAAGTGGTAGGGGAGCGTTCCATGTTAGGTTGAAGCCGTAGCGGCAAGCAGCGGTGGACGAAATGGAAGTGAGAATGTCGGCTTGAGTAGCGCAAATGTGAGTGAGAATCTCACAGCCCGAAATCCTCAGGATTCCTTCGGCAGGCTCGTCCGCGAAGGGTTAGTCGGGACCTAAGGCGAGGCCGAAAGGCGTAGTCGATGGACAACGGTTTAATATTACCGTACCGTTAATTGTTGGTACAGAGGGACGGAGAAGGTCGTCACCAGCCAGAGATTGGTTGTTCTGGTGCAACTGTTCGAGGTGTTGAGAGTCGGTGAAAACGACTCGAGCTAAGACAGGAGTCCGGCGAGCTACGGCTCGTTAGTGGTCGAGATCCCGCTTCCAAGAAAAGCTCTAACTACCATAAGCAATTAACGCCCGTACCGGAAACCGACACAGGTGGGATGGTTGAGAATACCAAGGGCCGCGAGATAACTCTCTCTAAGGAACTCGGCAAAATAGCCCCGTAACTTCGGGAGAAGGGGTGCCCATAGCAATATGGGTCGCAGTGAAGAGTCCCAGGCGACTGTTTACCAAAAACACAGGTCTCCGCTAACTCGTAAGAGGAAATATGGGGGCTGACGCCTGCCCAGTGCCGGAAGGTTAAGGAAGTCGGTCAGAAAGCAATTTTGAAGCTGGCGACTGAAGCCCCGGTGAACGGCGGCCGTAACTATAACGGTCCTAAGGTAGCGAAATTCCTTGTCAGGTAAGTTCTGACCCGCACGAAAGGCGTAACGATCTGGGAGCTGTCTCGGAGAGAGACTCGGCGAAATAGGATTGTCTGTGAAGATACGGACTGCCTGCACCTGGACAGAAAGACCCTATGAAGCTTTACTATAGCCTGGCATTGTGTTCGGGCTTCGCTTGCGCAGGATAGGTGGGAGACGTTGAAGCAGTCCTTGTGGGGATTGTGGAGTCATCAGTGAGATACCACTCTGGCGAGGCTAGAATTCTAACGGTTGCCCGTTACCCGGGAACCGGACAGTTTCAGGTGGGTAGTTTGACTGGGGCGGTCGCCTCCTAAATTGTAACGGAGGCGCGCAAAGGTTCTCTTAGATTGGTTGGAAATCAATCGTTAAGTGTAAAGGCAGAAGAGAGCTTGACTGCAACACCAACAAGTGGAGCAGGTACGAAAGTAGGCCTTAGTGATCCGACGGTACTGAATGGAAGGGCCGTCGCTCAACGGATAAAAGTTACTCTAGGGATAACAGGCTGATCTCCCCCAAGAGTTCACATCGACGGGGAGGTTTGGCACCTCGATGTCGGCTCGTCGCAACCTGGGGCGGAAGTACGTCCCAAGGGTTGGGCTGTTCGCCCATTAAAGCGGTACGTGAGCTGGGTTCAGAACGTCGTGAGACAGTTCGGTCCATATCCGGTGCAGGCGCAAGAGTATTGAGAGGATTCCTCCTTAGTACGAGAGGACCGGGAGGAACG
Organism: Chamaesiphon minutus PCC 6605; assembly: GCF_000317145.1. Classification (GTDB taxonomy): domain Bacteria; phylum Cyanobacteriota; class Cyanobacteriia; order Cyanobacteriales; family Chamaesiphonaceae; genus Chamaesiphon; species Chamaesiphon minutus. The sequence continues at coordinate 1,382,290 of NC_019697.1, forward strand.
CACCGCTGGTGTACCTGTTATCGTGCCAACGGTAAACGCAGGGTAGCTATGTGCGGAGTGGATAACCGCTGAAAGCATCTAAGTGGGAAGCCCACCTCAAGATGAGTACTCTCACTACATAAGTAGGTAAGGTCACGGGCAGAACACCCGTTAATAGGCTCTAGATGGAAGTCCAGTAATGGATGCAGTCGAGGAGTACTAACAGACCGAGGGCTTGACCTCTAACGCTATGATTTGAATCTGTTGATGATTATGCAGTCTTCAAGGTGTGCAGCAATGTACACCTGCTTGGTGTCTATGGCCGAGTGGAACCACACCGATCCCTTCCCGAACTCGGAGGTGAAACGCTCGCGCGGCCACGATAGTTGGGGGGTTGCCCCCCGCAAAAATAGCTCGATGCCAAGCTTAATACTCAACTCAGATGCTCTAGTAGTAATACTAGGGCTTCTTTGTGTTTATTAGAATCAGAACTTGAGGGCGTTCGTCATTTTTACCTGATTTGGGACGGACTCAGGCCATATAACGAATACAGATAAGTAACTTTGTAAACTAGGTTGGCTATTCAGCTCCAAAAGTACTCAATTCATGCAGACCCAATACCTAATTCTAGTATGCTGATAAATGGTACTGCTAACTGAATGACTGATATGGACTGGCGCGAAATTTCTGGGGGAGTAACGGCACCGAGAGGCTTTAGAGCGGCGGGGATTACTGCGGGGTTGAAAGCCTCTGGGTTGCCAGATTTAGCATTGATTTTGTCTGACGTGGATGCGATCGCGGCTGGAGTATTTACAACCAGTCAGGTACGAGCTGCTTGTGTGGAATATTGTCGCCAACAACTGGCGGTCAAGCCTAGTGCCCGTGCGATTCTCTGCAATTCGGGACAGGCTAATGCGGCCACTGGTGAGGGTGGTTGGGAAGATGCGATCGCTAGTGCTAATAGTCTGGCTGGTGCCCTCAACCTCGCTCCAGAAGCGGTCTTATTGGCTTCGACTGGGGTAATCGGTCAACGAATCAAAATGGATGCCTTAATTGCGGGAATTCCGCGTTTGGTGGCAGCGGCAGCTCCCGATGGAGGAGATACTGCGGCGAAGGCGATTATGACGACAGATTTGGTGAGTAAATCGATCGCGCTCGAAATGACGCTTGGCGATCGGGTAGTGCGGATGGGTGGGATGGCGAAGGGTTCGGGGATGATTCACCCGAATATGGCGACGTTACTGGCTTTTGTGACCTGCGATGCGGCAGTATCGACCACATTGTGGCAGCAAATGCTCGGTCGCGCTGCGGATAAGAGTTTCAATCAAATTACTGTCGATGGCGATACTAGTACTAACGACACCCTGATTGCGTTGGCGAATGGGGAATCGCGCACGCCTGCGATCGTCCAACCTGGCGTGGAGGCAGATAAATTGGAAGCGATGCTGACTGCGGTGTGTCAGTATCTAGCTAAATCGATTGCGCGGGATGGTGAAGGTGCTACTTGTCTGATTGAAGTCCAGGTATCGGGAACGCTAACCGATCGCGAGGCGCGGCAAATTGCCCGCGAGATTGCCGGATCTTCGCTGCTCAAAGCCGCAGTGTTCGGGCACGATCCCAACTGGGGACGGATTGCGATGGCGGCTGGTAAGGCTGGCGTGCCATTCGACCAAAATAATTTGGCGGTGAGTTTGGGCGAAATTCAGCTTATGGCGAACGGTCAGCCGTTGGCATTCGATCGAGTGGCGGCGAGTAATTATCTTAAAGCGGCAAGTCAAGGAGAATATCTCAAAACAGATACTGTTTTAATTTCTGTATCTGTTGGCAATGGTCACGGGACGGGAATTGCTTGGGGTTGCGATTTGAGTTATGACTACGTAAAAATTAATGCTGAATATACAACTTAAATTAGCTGGGGTTGCTGAATTAAGGTATGAAAAGTTTTGAGGCTTTAGGCTCTAGGGAATTACAAGTTTCACAAAGATGGAAATCATCTACCATTCAGCAAACCCACTCAGATCGAGAGTCGATGGCGACTATCTTAAGTACTAAATCGGAGTTGCGTTGGTTGCTTCGATTTAGGCTCCAGACTATGTTAACTTTTACCTATCGAGCCAATTCGGATCTCATTAATCTAACTAGTTATGTTTGATTCTCTATCGGAGCAGCTACGCGATCGATTCAAATCTATAGAGCGAAAGACGGTAATTATTGGTGCTGCTGTTGGTGCCGGGGTAGTGGCTTTGGCTAGCGGGGGAATCTATTATGCGCCGTATTTGACGATCGATAATTTAAAAAATGCTACGGCCAATCGGAATACTGATGCTTTGTCAGAGTCGATTGATTTTCCCGCGCTGCGGATGAGTATTAAAGAAAATGTTAAAATTCAAGTATTAAAACAAATGGCTGGAGCTGAGGCCCCAACGTCAACAAAAATGACCCCCGCACAGGTGGAAAAAACGATCGATCCACTGGTAGATAAACTAGTTACACCGGAAGGAATAGAGCGATTGATGCACGATAAAATACCGGAGGCTAAAATCGATCTGAGCAATCTCGATCGAGATATGAATAAATCGGATTTGACGATGGGTTATGAATCATTCGATCGGTTTGTAGTGAGGATTACCGATAAAGTCGATCGCTCTAAAAATGTGAGCCTAATTCTCAAGCGTAGTGGATTAGGGTGGAAATTAGCGGGAATCGATATTGCTAAATTTAGTTAATCAGCGGTTCTTACATTTCGATCGCTTAATACTACTTAGATCGATCGCAACTTTCGACGATCGCTTAATCTTCTAACTTCAATCGTAAATGAACCAGATCTTCAAGAATCTGGCGAATATGTCGCTCGACTTGTTGTTTGCGCTCGGTCAAATCTTTGAGCTGTTGATATCTAGCAATTGACTGACTGACGCTCAAAATCTCCGCCATCGAACAGGATCGCGTCCATAATGCGCCATATTCATCCAATCCACACAAGCGATAACCAGCCTGGGGATCGATCGTCGTCAAAGTGTTGGCATCGACGGTTGTGTAGGGTGTAGGAATTGCTGTGCCTGTCAGATTATATTTAAAAGTGCGGGATTCTAACCATGCTGCTAAGATAGGGCCGCTCTTAGTAATTTCGGTCCGCTCTCGCTCGATGTCTTGGAGTTCTTGTTGCCATCCCACGACCATTTTAGACAGTTCTTGGAGCATGTGCGCTGCCAAAATGGGGTTAGCATCTTGACGAAGATGACTAAATTTTGGCACTTGGACTGTGGGTAGTTGAATATTCAAGTCTGAATTACGATCGATGGAGGTAGACATCTCAGATCAGTTGATAGTTGGCAGTTGCGGCACGGCTAGCACACCTGGTTCACCAGGCAATAAAACCACCCAAACCGCGCGAATCGAGTGAGTGTGACGACAAATTTTGATGAAGCTTTGCTAGACTGACAACTTCATACATAACAGACAGTAGCTTGGTGGTTGGTTCGCGTAGTGTGCGTGGAGGACAATCGCGCCATGATGTAGCAACTAGACCTCCAACTAAATTTAGATGAAGAGGATTTGAATGGATAACAGCATAACTCAATTCTCGCTCCAAACGGATACTTCCGATCGAGCCGATGCAACACCCATGAGTGTGCTCAGACAACTAATTTTAGTGACAGGTGCCGCCCGTTGTGGCAAGAGTGAATGGGCGGAGACGCTAGCGATGACTAGCGATCTGGCTGTCACATATATCGCGACAGCCACGATCGATCCGAGCGATGCTGACTGGCAAGCTAGAATCCTGCGCCATCAACAGCGGCGTCCAGCCACATGGCAGACGCTCTTGGCGGTAGAAGATCTGGCGAGTACCATCGAGCGCGCTGGGGATGCAGAGTGTCTGTTGATCGATTCGGTAGGTACTTGGGTGGCAAATTTACTCGATCGATCGGATGCGGAGTGGGCAGATCTTACTCAAACTTTATTAGCTAAGTTGTCGGGGAGTGTGGCGACGATAATTTTGGTTGCCGAAGAGACTGGCTGGGGAGTAGTCCCTGCTTATCCGAGCGGACGGCTATTTCGAGACAGGTTGGGGATGTTGAGTCGCCAGATTGGCTCGATCGCGAGTACTGTTTATTTAGTTACTGGGGGGCATGTTTTGAATTTGTCGCAATTGGGGCAGAGGTTGGGACGGGCGGACTAGGGGACTGGGGGACTGGGAGAAGTGGTGTAGAGATTGGCTCGAAATGATGATTTGGAGGTCGATCGGGGTGGCTCCTTAAAAAGCTAAATCCTGTTAAAATAGAGACAAATACCAAGATCGAGATCCTAACGTCATCGTTCGTACTCACCCGTCCATGCCAACATCAATCCTCGTTGAAAAGAAAAAATTAGCCAAGCCGCCTTTAGATATTCACTATCTAGGCGATCGCGTGTTGCGCCAACCTGCCAAACGAATTGCCAGCGTGGATGAAGAGATCCGGCGGATTATTGTGGCGATGCTCCAGACTATGTATAGTGCCGACGGCATCGGTTTAGCCGCACCCCAAGTAGGCATTCACAAACAACTAATTGTCATCGATTGCGAGCTAGATAAACCTGAAGCTCCGCCCCTAATTTTAATTAACCCGACGATTAAAAAGTACGGGAAAGCCCTCGCCAAAGACCAGGAAGGGTGCTTGAGCATTCCTGGAGTGTATTTAGATGTGCAGCGTCCAGAGACGCTTGAATTGGCGTACAGGGATGAATCCGGTCGTCCGCGCACGCTCAAAGCTGATGGCTTACTCGCCCGCGCGATCCAGCACGAGATGGATCACCTCAATGGGGTATTATTTGTCGATCGAGTCGAGAACGAACTCGCGCTCACAGAAGAACTCAAGAAAAAAGGGTTCTCATTTCAGCATGTCCAACATATCGCCCAAGGAGCATAGTCACAGTTTATGTACACCCCTTTAACTGGTATATGTTTGTTGGGAGCCTCAATTTCGGCGATTGCCGCAGTTGGTTCGGTGTTTGAACTCAGTTCTGGTACTCCCGAATTGGGCACGGCTGTTACTGGCAGCATTTTGGCGGCAACTATTCCCCTGACAGTTTTCTTATTTTTGACTGCTGTTAAAAATTCGCGTTAACGATCGAATGTCCATGATTTTAACGATCGATTTAGCTCGACCGATCGACACGAGCGATTAAAACAACTCCAAGCGGATCGAGAAAGCGATCGATCGAAATTGAGTTCTCAGACATCCTCTAAGTAGGTTATTCAAATTGTGTAGTTAGCACCATGTATTCGTCTACTTTTTTTGATGCTACTAGCGTTATAAATTCTGTCTGTGGATCGTAGCTGTCGATTATCTGTGTCATTTTCGCGGATAGCACTTCTCGCTCCCATTCATTGTTGATGAATAATTCGTTTATCAGTTTTTCTTTTGGTAAGTAGGCAAGCTCTGAATGTCCTTCAACAGATAGTGCTACTCCTCTGCCTTCTCGTTCGTATTTCTGCTTGATTTCTCTCATATCGTCCGCTCCACAGCTCGGCACTTCATCTGCGTCTCGTTCTAGATCTATCTCTCTGGTAATCATCCTCACTTTACTAACTTTGTAACGGGGGTGTCGATTTTTTTGCCAGTTTGGATCTAGTTGTTTGCGTCTTTTGGAGTCTCCCATTTTTCCCTCTTGTCTATGCTTGGATGATTCTTTGTTGTTTGTGAGTAGAGCGGCGATCCTGCGTTAGTTTCGATCCTCCGACAGGTACCGACACTTTCGATTTTAATTGGGATCGATACAAGATCCGCATGAAAACAGGCAAAATAGCTGTCAAAGGCATATAGCTAGAACTAATATTCCGTGTTCTTGATGCTGGTAGCTTTATGCTGCGGATCTTCGACCCCACTCGGCACTGGAACACCGCTGTTGCGGCGAGCTAAACTACAGCAGTTCGTCCATTAGTTGCATTACTCGGACGGCACCATCGGATAATCGATCGAATGGGGAGAGGGTAATTTGGGCTTCTAAGATGCCTTTGAGGGCGATCAGTTTGAGGCTATTTTCGGCATGGGCTTGGGAGATGGGGATAGCGGCGGGAAGATACCCAATTGCCCCCAAGTCGGACAGCAATGCCCTTCTAACTTGTAAATCGCTATTCGATAAGGCTTGAGTCAATCGATCGCCATAGACGTTATCCTGGGTGAGTTGGTACATCGCTCGCAGTGAGGCATACTTAACTCGCGGGATTGGATGTTCGAGAAATGGTTGAATTAACGGCACCGCAGCAGTCGCGCCTAATGTCCCTAATGCTTCCAAAATTGAGTCGTAAGGTTGCGAGAAATCTTCACCCTGTGGCAAGAGTCGGCCATCGCTGACGGCTACGGCTAACATCTCGACTAGGGGTGGAATACAGCTCGGATCTCCCAATGTTTCTAATGATTGTGCTGCCGCCTCGCGCACGTAAAAATCCGAGCACTGGAGACACTCAATGAGTGGGGTAACTGCTTGCCAATCTTTTAATTTTCCCAACGCTCTAGCCGCGCTGCGCCGCAGTGGATAGCCACCTTCGGGAGTCCGATCTTCTTCATCTGTTAAGGCGGCAATCAGTCCAGGAATCGCCGCTGGGTCTTCGATCCGAAATTTGCCCAACCACCAAGCGGCATATTTTCGCAATCCTAAATCTGGACTGCTCAGATTGGCGATCGCTTGTGTGGTAGTTAGTGGTGCATCCGCTTGAATTGATAATTCGTCATCCACGATCGATAGTTGGTAGTTGGTAGTTGATAGTTGATAGTTGATAGTTGATAGTTGATAGTTAGTAGAACGATCCTGGCTAATGCTATAGATTTCAGGCTGTCTAATTCGATCGGTGTCTAAGCCTACCTACTTAGTTTATAGTCGATCGGCTATGTTACTCGATCGATCGACTATAAACTAATTTACAACATCTACCAAAAAAAATTCCCGAAGTCATTTCCCCTCATCAACGCAATTGCTGATGGACGAAAACGACTTCGGGCAGGCTTGAGACTAGCTCAAAGCAGATGAGACTAGCTCAAGGAATTGATGGCATAGTCGAGGTAAGAATTAGCTTCTACAGCAGCATCGCCAGACAAACCGTGGTTGGACTTGACATACTTCAGAGCTTCGATGTACCAACTTGGGGATAAGTCGAAAGTTTTGTTGATTTCGGCCAAACCACCGAGGAGGTAATCATCCATCGGGCCAGTACCACCGACAACTAGGCAGTATGTGACCATCCGAATGTAGTAACCAATGTCGCGCACGCACTTGGCTTTACCAGTGGCGGTCGCGGCAAAGTTTGGCCCTTGCATGGTGGTGGTGTAAGGGAATTTTTGGTACACAGCATTAGCTGCACCACTTGCTAAGGAATCCGCTTTTTCGGTTAAACCTTTAGCTGCTGCCAAGCTAGCTGCGGCTTGACGAAAACGACCGAATGCTACTTGGAATTCGGTGCTGCTCAAAAAGCGACCTTGGGAATCAGCGGTGGCGACTGCTTCGGTTAATGGAGTTTTCATGACTGGTTCTAAATCTTTACAATGAATGGTTGGAGAACTGGAGCAATTAATTGGTGTCAATTAATGTTTAACCAACTGCTGCGGCAGCGCGATCGAAGTAACCTGCAACTTCAGACATCAGCGCGCTACAATCGCCGTTGGTGATGCCGTTTTTGTCAGCAGCAATGGCAATCGCGGCGTCTTTCATTTTTTGAACGCCAGCAGCGACTGAAGATCCAGGAGTACCCAGTGCGAGGTAAGTTTCGCGTAAACCATTCAAACAACGGTCGTCGAGTACGGAAGCATCGCCAGCGAAGATCGCGTAAGTGACGTAGCGTAAGATGATTTCCATGTCGCGCAAGCAAGCTGCCATGCGGCGGCTGGTGTAGGCGTTACCACCTGGTGCAATCAGGTTGGGTTGCTCGGCAAATAGCGCGCGTGCTGCGTTAGCGACGATGGTGGAGGAGTTGGACGTGATCCGGTTGACTGTATCCATCCGTTTGTTGCCATCAGCAACCATTGCTGCTAGTGCATCTAATTGTCCGGCACTAATGTATTGACCTTGGGCGTCTGCTTGGGCGACAACCTTAGAAAATCCGTCTAACATATATTTAATCCTTTTATTCCGTTTAATAGTTTTTGCGAGTCTATTTATCTGCTGAGGTTTGGCTCTTAGCCTTACACAGCTCGATCGACTGGGGAAAAATCTCGTATTACAAGCCAGCATTTACTAGCTGGCATTTGGTAACTACGACTACCTATTACCTTAAATTTATACAATGTTATTTGCGCTGTGATTTTTTTTCGTTCGTCTTTGTCACAAACGTTAACATTCTCTACCTGTAAAGGTTATAAGCTTTGCAAGTGGTATCATAGTTACACCACTTTTGAGTGGGTAGATGGTAGGGAGTAGGGAGCTGTTCTCGATCGATACTGGATATGACGAAGTTGCGATCGATCTGCGCTCCCCCTTGGGGATCTGGAACTGATGCAGATCGGTATGCCAAAATAATTTATATTTAGATGCGCTGGCTATTTCTGGCACAGCGAACTATTTTCGATCGACAGTGGTGGGTTTGTTGCGAAGCAGAGGTAAGCAGCCACCGATAATCAAGCCTAGCGCGACGGCTCCAGCTAAAACTAGTCCCCACGGTAGATCGATCGATCTCCAGAATACAAACCTCAGGCTGACTAAGCTGGCATTTTGAACTGATATGAGTGCCATTACCACTACACAAGCCGCCGCGATCGTTGAAATAATTAAATTTGTCATACCGTTCTCGATTCCTACCTGTTCGCAACAGATTATTTATCTGAACTTTAACAACCATTCCTCACTCTCGATCGTCCGATCGAATATCAACTAGTTTACGGAGTTAGACAGCGAAAGTCACTGAAATATATGTCTATACTAACGCCCAAGTTTACTGGCCACTGGGGTGATGTTATAAAAAACAGCAACCACAAACTTAACGGCAGTCCAGTACAGTGCCTGGTTCGCCATCTTGAGCCAATCTTAGGGACTCCCTCACCTGCATGAGTATGCGTCCGAGCATGTTCTTGCCACTCCCGTCTCCGCCGTCACCCCAATAGTCATCATTCTCGGTATGCTCAACTACCTTGGTGTCGCCAGTTGAGAGCAACAGCGTCCGCAACTCTGGATGCTGAGTGAACTTGGCCAACACCGCCGACCGCATAATCCCGACTTTCACTGACTCCCAGTCCCGCCGAAGTTTCTGTTTACGATCCCGCCCAAGACGGGCGGCCAACATCGGAGAGTTGGCCTTGCGGATCTTCTTGCGGTATGCTTCGTCCTCGAACTTCTGCGCTTGAAAGTAGTGCTCAGATGTTGGCCACTGCTCACCATCAAGCGCGATTGGATATAGGGCGAAGTTCGAGAACTCCCCGAACTCATCGCCCACGCTGTAGAACTTAACAACACCCGCAGTGTCGGCCATCCCTGTGCCCCCCCACATCGATCGATTCATTAGATGGAAACTTTCCGCCTATCCCCTATTTAAGAGCATCGATTGCTGTTTCCATTGTCGAGGCTAGTTTATTCAACTGTTCGGCGGAATGGGTTTCGAGATAGACGCGGATTAGCGGCTCGGTACCGGAGGCGCGGAGCAGTACCCAGCTACCATCGGAGAGATAGAATTTGACGCCATCTTTACGACCGACTTCTTTGACGTCAATTCCGGCGATGTTCGTCGGTGGTTGTTCGCTATAAGTCTTCATTACCGTGTTTTTGTGAGCATTGTCTAAATGCAGATCGAGACGACGGTTGTATAATGGGCCATCGGCTTCGGCGATGACTTCGGCTACCATTTGGCTCAATGGTTTGCCTTCATACGCGATCGCTTCGGCAATTAGCATATCTGCCAGGATGCCATCTTTTTCGGGAATGTGACCGATGACGCTCAAGCCACCAGATTCTTCCCCACCGATCAAGACGGGGATTTCGCGCATCTGTTCGCCGATATATTTGAAGCCGACGGCGGTTTCGACTAAAGGGACACCATGCTTGGCGGCAAAGTTGTCTAGGAGGTGGGTAGTTGCCACGGTACGGACGATCGCGCCAGTTTTACCTTTGTTTTTAATTAAATGCTTGGCGAGGACGAGGAGGACGGTATTAGGTGTGAGAACGTTGCCTAGCTCATCGACGATCCCAAACCTGTCTGCATCGCCATCTGTGGCGACACCGAGATCGGCTTTATCCTTTTGGACTGCGGCAATCAGTTCGCCGAGGAGTTCGGCTTTGGGTTCTGGCATTCCGCCGCCGAATAATACGTCCCGCTGCATGTGGAAGGTTTCAGTCTCGCAACCGCAGTGGAGTAGTACTTTGTCTAAATATCCCCGCGAGGTGGAATACATAGCATCGAATTTAACTTTGAGCTTGGCCGATCGAATCCGCTCGACATCGAGTAGGGTATAAATAAATTTAAAATACGCTGGCTGCGGGTCGAAAGTGCTAATATTCCCAGGATGCTTGTTTTCTGGGGGTGCGTCGCTGGCACTAGCTAGATTGCCAACGATCGTATCGGTGATTTCTAAAGTTGCTGGCCCAGCATAGTCGGGGATATACTTAATTCCACAATAGGCAGCGGGATTGTGGCTGGCGGTGAACATCAGCGCACCTGCCGAATTGAGATACTTGGCGTTGAATGCAATTACTGGAGTGGGACAATCTCGATCGACTAGTTTTACCGTCCATCCCAAGTCTGCTAAAATTTCTGCGGCGGTATGGGCAAATTTATCTGCCAAAAATCGCGGATCGTAAGCGACTAATACCGGACGATCGTGACTGTAAGCCGTGCTGAGGTATGCGGCGATCGCGCGCGTTACCTTACATACGTTAGCAAAGGTAAAATCGTCTGCGATAATTCCCCGCCATCCGTCAGTCCCAAATTTAATTTGATGCGTACTGCTACTACCTGCGCTCATCATCGATCGCCTTCTTTCTTTTTGGATATCCCTGCTCTCATAACACTATCATAAGCCGGGATCTGGAATCGTTGTGTAGTTAGCAAAGCTCCGTCATCGATCTCGTATCTTGCTTAGTAAATCTGTAGGTTGAGGCCCGATCGACTATTTAAATGCTACCAACTGAGTAACTGGAATTAATGGTTTCCACCCCAGAAAACCGCCAATGTTTTGCGTGCGTTGAATGGCAATCCGGTTGAGTTCGCCACCATGTTGTTGTTGCCATCGCAATAACTCCAATTCACTTTCTACCGTTACGGCATTGGCGACCAATCTACCACCCGATCGCAATGCTGTCCAGCAGGTATCGAGTAAGCCTGGAGCCGTTACGCCACCGCCGATAAAGATGGCATCGGGAGTCGCTAAATCGGCCAAAGCTTCGGGGGCTTTGCCTTGCACGATTTGAAGGTGAGGCGTGCCCAGAGCAGACATATTATCGGTAATAAAATGCAACCGATGGGCGTGTTGCTCGATCGCGATCGCGCGACAGCGGGGATGAGAGCGCAACCATTCAATGCCGATCGAGCCGCAACCCGCGCCGACATCCCATAATAATTCTCCTGGCATGGGAGCGAGTGCGGCCAGAGCGATCGCGCGGACTTCGCGTTTGGTGATCTGCCCGTCGTGGTGAAACGCGCTCTCAGGAAGCCCTGGGAGGCGATTTAAGGGGGTTTTGTCTGCATCGATACGGCATTCGATCGCGATCGCATTCAGAGCTGCTACATCAGTTTTAGCGCGCAATCTGGCGATATCCGAACTGATGCGCTCGCGTTCGCCACCTAAGTGTTCGAGTACCGTCATCCGACTATCGCCATAGCCGCGCTGCGTCAGTAAATTTGCCACAATTTGGGGCGTATCGGCATCTGCACTCAAGACTAATAATTTGGCATTGGGGGTGAGAATAGCTGCGAGGAAATCTGGCGAACGCCCGCACAAACTCACGGTTTCCACTTCTGTCAACGTCCATCCCAAGCGGGCGCAAGCGAGGCTAAAGGTAGATGGTGCGGGGATAATCGTCATTTCCGAGATCGACACGTATCGTAGCAATGTCACGCCGATCCCGTAACAGAGCGGATCGCCGCTAGCGAGGACGCAGACCGGATTACCGCGATATTTGAGAATCGAGGCGATCGAGGATTCGATGGGCGATGCCCACACCAATTGCGGTTGAGGGCACTCGCCCAACATCGCGAGGTGACGTTTGCCACCGACGACTAGCGATGCTCGATCGATAAATCCGCGCGCACCTGGACTCAGTTCGCCCACTCCGCCCTCACCGATGCCGATAACTGATAACCATTTCTTGTTTTCGATCGCCAAGCCTAACTTCCTACGATAACTATCGATCGCTTTGGTTTAAATAGCAAACAACAGGAGTTAGATTCCGAAACCTAACTCCTAAGATATTACCATTTTGGCTGGATTTTACCATTGTTGGCGAGCGGTAGCTGAGGTTTGTATTTGAATGTAAGAGCGTGCCCAGATCCGAGCGAATAACTTTCGGGTAATATTTAGATCTGATTCGGCTTTTAAATTCACTCGATCGATAGATTTTTCGATATTAGCAAATCTATAAATCTTTCTATCGGCTGTAATGCTCTTAATAAATCGGTATTTTTGTGCCGTTATATATATGAGGTGCGATTCACGAGCTTTAATTTAGTATTTTTCATATAATAAAAGAGCATTCACACTAACTGGCGATCGAATAACAATAGAATCTGCTAGAGCTAAAGTGTCTCTGGAGAGATGTTAGACGCTGGCGATCCGAACTCGTCTGGTGGATTTAGACAAAGGCTAGGATTGAAGATTCTGGCAGGGCGATTTTACACTTTCGATCTTGAATTGCTTCGGTCGATCGATAATAACCTAGATTTTAATTAATAGAAAGTATGGCTAATATCTTAGAAACAGCTTCCCAATCTGGTGACTTTACGGTGTTATTGAAGGCAATTAAGGCAACAGAACTCGAAGACACTTTAAATAGTGAAGGTTCGTTTACAGTCTTGGCACCGACTGATGATGCCTTTGCCAAGTTGCCTCAAGCCGAGCGCGATGCGTTATTTGATAATCTGCCCAAGCTCAAACGGATCGTGCTCTATCACGCAGTAATGGGAAATGTCCAGTCTGACGACTTAGCCGAAATCAATGAAGCACCAACGGTAGAAGGCTCGGTACTTGCCATCAAGCGAGGGGAAGGGAAAATTCACATTAATGACGCGTTGGTGACGCAGATGGATATCTTGGCTGATAATGGGGTCATTCATAAGATCGATACGGTGTTGATGCCTGCGATTCTCGAACACGAATACGATTAGTAGGGGGGATTGGGGATTGCGGATCGTTCCCTTTCAATAGGGCTTCTGGAAGTGCATTTGGGAATGTCGATCGAGGGTATGGTGTTGAATCGAGCGGGAATTTGCCCGATGATGGACAGAGCCGCTAGCCAAGATCCACAGTAGTTATGTCCAGTCCTTATACAGTAGTGCTCATAGTCCCCACGGGTATCGGTGCGGCGATGGGTGGGTTTGCAGGAGATGCATTGCCGATCGCCAGAGCCGTTGCGGCAAGTTGCGATCGGTTGATTACCCATCCAAATGTGATGAATGGGGCGCAGTTATATTGGAGTATGCCCAATGCGCTCTACGTCGAGGGTTACGCGCTCGATCGATTTGCGGCGGGTGCTTGGGGATTGCAACCACTTAGGCGCAATAAAATCGGGATTGTATTCGATCGATCGATTTCCGATGACTTGCGCGTGCGACATTTACAAGCCGCAGATGCCGCTAGAGCTACGCTAGGGCTGGAGTTGGTCGATTATGTCGTCACAGACCTACCCTTGGGTGTAGATCTGCGTACTGCCGCTTCTGGAGCATCCTGGGGGACGATCGAGCAGCCGGATAGTCTGTTACGAGCGGTAGATAAGTCGATTTCTGTCGCTGGAGCCGAGGCGATCGCCGTGATTGCGAGATTTCCCGACGATCCGGGCGCGACAATCCTCCACGATTACCGCCATGGTGTCGGCGTCGATCCCTTAGCTGGAGCCGAAGCAGTCATCAGCCACCTCGTCGTGCGTACCTTTAAAGTCCCTTGCGCTCACGCACCAGCCTTATCGCCACTCCCGATCGATCCAGAGATTTCTCCTCGCTCGGCGGCGGAGGAGCTGGGTTATACCTTCCTACCTTGTGTGCTAGTAGGATTGAGCCGCGCGCCGCAATTTATCGCCACCCCGACAGCTCCCGGTGCGGGAATTTGGCACGATGAAGTCGATGCGGTAATTATCCCCGAATCTGCCTGTGGCGGGAGTGGCTTACTGAATTTCGCCACATCTTCACGCGCTAAAATTATTACAGTAGCCGAAAACCAGACGCGAATGGCCGTAACTCCCAAGGACGTCAGGATTCAATCGATTGGGGTAAGATCGTACTTAGAAGCGATCGGTGTCATTACCGTCGATCGAGCTGGCATGAGTCTCGATAGTTTTCGACCGCAAATCGATCGACTCCAGGAGTGTCTTTAATTTAGTTGATAGTTGATAGTTGATAGTTGATACTCGATGTTCAAGTTTTTGAAAACTGCTGAAGTGTATGATATGGGATGAAGGATCGGTATAGAAAGGTAAAGACATGCTACTCAATAAGCCTTTGCCCTTCATCGAAGACTTTATCAACGAATTGAACAAGGGACTGAAAAGTTACAATCCAGATGGGGGCTTGAGCAGAATTCAGCGTGGATGGATCGGATTCTGTCTGATGGGCATAATACTGACGAACAGCGTATGCTGGGCAAGATTTGAACGGGTGAGCCTGGGGAAATACAGCCTGGGAGCCTTATCATGGATGTTTCGCAAATCCAAACTGCCATGGGAGATGATGCTTCAAGTTAGTATAGCAATAGTGCTCAAGCAGTATGGTATTTCTGGAGGTACTTTGGTGACTGACGACTCAGATCATCAGCGCAGTAAGAAGACACCAAGGTTATTCAAAACCCATAAAATCAGAGACAAAGGTAGCGGGGGATATATAAATGGTCAAAACATAGTGTTATTAATACTAGTTACTGACAAAGTGAGCTTGCCAGTTGGATTTGAGGTCTATCAACCTGACCCTCAACAACAAGCATGGACAAGAGAAGATCAACGTCTGAGAAAGAAAGGTATCGCGAAAAAAAACCGCCCAGAGGCTCCACCCCATAATCCAGACTACCCAACTAAACCAGAATTAGTGTTGCGATTAATGGAGCAGTTTCGGAAGCACCACAGTCAAATCAAGATCAAAGCCGTCGTTGCTGATGCACTATATGGTCAGGCAAAATTCATGGATGCAGCATCAGGCTTATTTGGTGGAGTCCAAGTCATTAGCCAATTGCGTTATAACCAAAATATTCGTTTTCGAGGCCGAAAACAAAGCCTAAAGCACTATTTTTCAAGTTATCCGGGAGTTCCTCAAGAGTTGAGTATTCGAGGTCAACCTGCCATTACAGCCAATGTTGGAAGTATCAGAGTGGAAGTTTGTGCTCACGGAAAAAAGCGATTTGTGATTGCGCTGAAGTATCCGGGTGAGCAAGATTATCGATATTTAGTTGCTACGGATCTGACTTGGCGCACCATAGATATCATCCAAGCGTATACACTGAGATGGTTAGTAGAGGTTTTCATCGAGGACTGGAAGTCTTATGAAGGTTGGGCGCAGTTGGCCAAGCAAACAGGTAAAGAAGGGACAAGCCGTGGCCTGACCCTGAGTCTGTTGCTTGACTTATGCCTCTTGCTTCACCCGAGACAAATAGCCCGCGTTGACAGCAAGCTGCCCGCATATACTGTGGGCAGTCTACTCCGCAATCTTCAGATGGAAGCTTTGTTGTTATATTTTGAGCAGTTGCTACAAGCACCTAATCCGGTTGAGCAGTTGAATCAATTAAGTCAATCAGTTCAGGAGTTTTTCCTTTTGAGATCGTCTGGTAAACATATGAGTGGTAGAGATTTAGGTCGCTTAGAACCCACTCCCTCCCTCAATCGTCGAGCTGTAGCTTAAAAACTTGAACATCGAGTGATAGTTGATAGCGAAGTTATTAAGACGGAAATTTAGCGGATGCCTTTTCATGGAAGGGTTTCCCGTCGATAAAAAGGTACCAAGCAAACTTCGTCTCAATAACAATCTGCCTCAAGGCATTGGCTATAAACCCTTACTATTCGGTAAATTAAAAATCCGTCCTCCCAATTGTATGAACCCCCCAGTCCCCTAGTCCACTCACTCATCCACCCATCCACCCCTTCATCCACCCATGAGTAACCCACCCAATCCAGACATCGAACCCTTGTCGCGGAGTCAGATTTTGATTGCCATGGCAGTCACTTCTATCCTGCTGTTTGGGGTAGCGAAGCTGTGGTTATATCTGAGCGAGTTGCAGTTACGTCCGCTCTCTCTGAGCGCGATCGATTTGGGTTTTGGAATAGCTTTGGGACTGGGTTTGACAGGTTTGAGCGCGATCGTATATGCCGTGTGGGGTGTTTATCGAGAGAGTGCTGATTTTTATCTGGCAATGGTACTCAAACCGCTGGCTATCCCCGATATGGTGTGGTTGGGAATTTTACCAGGATTGAGTGAGGAGTTATTATTTAGGGGCGTAATGTTACCCGCACTCGGATTAGATCCGATCGGCATCGTGCTATCTTCACTCTGTTTTGGAGTATTGCACATGACCAATGCCCAACAATGGCCTTATGGAGTGTGGGCGACAGTAGTCGGGATGGTGCTAGCCTATACTATGGTCGAAACGGGCAATCTTTTCATCCCGATCGTGGCTCATGTTACTACCAATTTTATCTCCGGCTTAACCTGGAAACTCAATATGCTCGATCGATCGAAACCTTTGTAAATTTGTCCTCTCATTATTGAGCATTGCGGCATTTGTCTATAAAAAATTAAACAGGGCGACTGGGCGACGGAATGATTTCAATCCACAATCCACAATCCACAATCCATCCACCCCTAATGTCCCCCCACGCCCAAATAAGTCTCAATCACTTTTGGATCTTTGAGCAAGTCAGCACCGCTACCTTCATGTTTGACGATGCCAGTATCTAAAACATAAGCTCGATCGGACATGGCTAAAGCTTTTTTAGCATTTTGCTCCACCAATACAATTGCCGTCCCGATTTCATTAATTGCCCGAATCTGCTTGAGCACATCGGTAACTAAAGCGGGTGAGAGTGCTGCTGACGGCTCGTCGAGCACGAGTAATTCGGGATCGAGCATTAAGGCTTTGCCCATGGCTAGCATTTGACGTTCGCCGCCCGATAGCGTCCCCGCGCGTTGTTTGCGTCGCTCGGCGAGGCGGGGAAACATCGTATAGATTTTTTGCTTGAGCTGTTTGAGATCGTTGGAGCGGATGAAACCACCCATCTCTAGATTTTCTTCGATCGTCAGCGACTTAAATACATTCGAGATTTGGGGCACATAACACATCCCTTTCTGGACGATGCGATCGGATTTTAACCCGCCAATTTGTTCGCCTTTGAACGTAATCGTCCCGCTATGGGGCGTCAACAGTCCAAAAATCGTCTTTGCTAGCGTCGATTTTCCCGCACCATTCCCGCCGATGACTGCTACTAACTCGCCCGGTTGGACGACAAAGTTAATCCCATTGAGAATATCCGAGCCAGGAGTATAACCAGCGCGGACATCCTGAACTACTAGCAGTGGGGCATTGGTGAGCATTGGTGGGGTCGATCGATAGTGGTTACTCAATTTTAGTGGAAAGAGTCTCTTTGAATGGTAAATTAACAGACTTTTGGCGATCGAGTCAATTTTGGCCAAAATCGATCGGATGGGACATATTCTCGACTTCTCGCAGAAGTTGGGAATATAGCAGTATTGGTTTTAGATGAATTGTTCCTACAGAAAGCTGAATTACTCAGTCGTCTTTCATCATGCGATCGATCCGCCGATTTGCTTCAGCAGAGATTTTCACAAACCCATTGGTAGCTAAGAATCCACCGATCGATGTCAAGGCACCAACCGCAATATTCCAGGAACTGCAACGGATGAATAGGCTTTGCAATTAGATAGTGAGGCGGTATTGCGATCGATTATGGCACAGCATGGTTTATTAGTAGATAGACTACAGCAACTATCGCAAGATTTGCCTCTCGAAACTCGCAAATACATCACGGACAACTTTTGCCGTTCATTTCACCTCATAACCCCTCATAAATGTCGTTAGATCTGGTGATAAAGATCTTAGTTTGAAGTATATGTATCGATCTTAACTAGTGTTAACCTCATGCCAGTTCGGGTTAAAGATCGCCCTTTAAGGATTGCTGGCTTCGCTCTTCAACCGCCCTCAAATGAATTTGGGGCTAATAGCAAAAGTTCGTTTTAACGAACTAAATATCTGGCAGTTCTCTTCTCTTCGAGACGCTTCGCGAACAGAGAACTTGAGCTATTAGCCCGTTCGCGTAGCGTCTCCGATAGGAGAAACTTATAGTTCAGGGCGGTTTGCGAACGAAGCAGATCGATCTTTTCAGGTGCCAATGGTTTGATTAAAGGTAGGCACAATCGATCGAATTCGCGCAGTGTCACCAAATCCATCACCCCCGCTCGATGCAATCCCTTTGTCGTATCATGAACGGCTTCAAGAATCTCCGATTTCTTCTTCCGCATCGCAATCTACCTCTAGTACTTCATTATTATCAGTTAACCGTGAAAAGTATCGGGTCGATCGAGAAATGCTAATTCCGCAGGAGTACTTACTCTACCTAAAATTTGGTTGCGATGGGGGAATCGTCCGAAAGTTTTGATTAATTCATAGTGAGTGCGAGCAGAATCGATCGCGATTTGACTGTCGGGATCTGATGCTAAGGTTTCAAATAATTTGATTGATTCTAATTGGTCTTCAAGCTGTTCGCTATGCTCGAATGGTAGATACATAAACCATCTTTGCACGGGTAATAACTCTCGATCGAGTTCGGTTTCGATCGCATGTTTGGCAATAGATAAAGCGAGATTATCGGTAGCAAAAGCAGTGGGCGTACCGCGAAATATATTGCGTGGAAATTGGTCGAGGGTAATAATTAAAGCCAAGCAACTATATGGCGCATCTTGCCAACCATCTAATAAACCAGCCGCTGCAAAATGATATACTTCTTCAAATCGATCTTTAATCTCTCGATCGATTAGCGGATCGGATTTAAACCACATTGCACGCGGTTTGCCGTACTGTTCGCCATTATTTAAAGCATCAGGCGTACCAAACCAAAAATCCAGAATTTCATCTACCCTGCTCATGTTCTCTATGTCATTGACTATCTTTTTACCTATTTAAGAAAATATGCGCTCGATCTCTGTGCTAAATCCAGGCAATAATGGTGAAATGAGCGTATCACCTGCCAAAAGTGTCGCTACTAGTTGCAGTTGTGCGTCGGTACGTCGATAGATTTCTAGAGTTTTTAATTGCCAGTTGACGATCCAATATTCTTGCACGCCATAACGAGAGTATAGTTTGAGTTTGATACTTTTATCTCGCTGTTCGTTTTGTTCGCCTGAAGAGAGAATTTCTACTACCAACTCTGGCGCGACTGTAAAGTGTCCCGCTGTATCGATACCTTGCTCTAACCGCGCATTACTCGCCCACACTACATCAGGAATCACCGCATCTGTGGGGGTAAAAATCACGCCAGGAGTTTCAAAACTCCTCCCTAGATCGGTTTCTTCCGACCAAGTTTCGAGGCGAACATGAATCTTACTGGCTGCACCTTGATGACGAATGTGGGGAGCGCGACTCACAAATAGTTCTCCTTCGATAATTTCATGGCGCAACCAGCCGCCATTGTCGGGCATGGCATCGAGATCGGCGGTTGTCCAGTAGAGAGAATTAGCAACCATCGGTTAGACCTGGTAAACTCTTGCTTTATTATATTCGATCGATTCATCGCTAATAACCCAAGTTGCTAGTTATAAACCAAGCGGTTAGAAACCGCTCCTCAGAATGCAAAGTCCGCCTGCGCGGACTAGTTTATTAGTCCGCGCAGGCGGACTTTGCATCATTAGCCACGACTTCTAGTCGTTGGCACTCCACTAACTAGCAACTTGTGTTAATAGATGCAGCGAAAATAAACTTTGCAAAAATAAAGGTAGGGGCAATTCATGAAGCGATGTGCGCTCGTCGGGTTTCCCGACGGTTCAGCAAATCAAGACATTGCTCCTACCTTTATTTGTGTTAATAACTAATTATCCTGACTATTTTTTCTTCGCACTAGCCTTTTCTGCTTTGGCAGCTTTCTTGGCAGCTTCGGCTGCGGCTAAAGCTTTTTGTTTGGCGGCTTGGCGTTCTTCTTCTAGTTTGTCTAGGTAGTAATGATAGTCACCTAAATACACCCGGAATTCGCCATCGCGGACTTCGACGATTTTATTTGCAACTTGAGAGATAAAATATCGATCGTGCGAGACGATTAATGCCGTGCCATCGTAGTTAATCAGGGCATTTTCTAGCGTTTCTTTGGCGGGAATATCTAAGTGGTTTGTCGGCTCATCTAGGATGAGTAAATTAGCCGGAATTAAGAGCATTTTTGCTAATGCTAATCGGGCTTTTTCACCACCACTGAGCGATTCGACTTTCTTAAATACCATATCGCCAGTGAATAAGAACTGACCTAATAATGTGCGAACTTCTTCGTTCTTCCAGTCAGGAACTTCATCGTGAATGGTTTCGATGACTGTTTTACTCAGATCTAATGCTTCGGCTTGATTTTGCTCGAAGTAGCTGGGGATGACGTTGTGTTCGCCGAGTTTGATGGTGCCGCTGGTTTGTTTTTCCATCCCCATAATCATTTTGAGCAGGGTGGATTTACCACAGCCGTTGGGGCCTAAAAAGGCAATGCGATCGCCGCGTTCGATGAATAAATCTGTGCCTAAAAAGAGAATTTTGTCACCATAAACGTGTTCTAAATTTTTAATCTCTACGATTTCGCGACCGCTACGTGGTGCGGGTGGAAAGCGGAAATTGAGCGTGCGCATACTCGATGCCGGAGCTTCGATCCGTTCGACTTTATCAAGCAGTTTTTCACGGCTTTTCGCTTGAGTACTGCGAGTAGCACTAGCGCGGAATTTCTCGACGAAGGCTTGTTGCTTTTCGAGTTCTTTACGTTGTCTCTCGAAGGCGTTTAATTGTGCTGAGGCATTCTCAGATTTTTGTTCGAGGTAGGATGAATAGTTCCCCAGATAAGTACTAGATACACCGCGTTCGGTTTCGACGATTTGAGTGCAAAGTCTATCTAAGAACTCGCGATCGTGCGAGATAATTACCATCGGCGTTTCGAGCTTGCGGAGGTAATTTTCTAACCATTCGATCGTTTCTAAATCTAAGTGGTTAGTCGGCTCATCTAGTAGTAACAGATCGGGGAATTGGAGCAAGATTTTGCCCAAACTCATCCGCATTTGCCAACCGCCGCTAAATGCACTCACCAATCGATCGGCATCTTCTAATTCAAAGCCTACTTCTGGTAAAATCTTGTCGATTTCGGCTTCTAGTGCATAGCCATTTAATGCTTCGTACAATCGCTGTAATTTATCCATGCGATTGAGGAGACTATCTAACTCATCACCGCTAGCCGTTTCTAACTGATGGTGGATTTTGTCGAGTTCCGAGTGGACGCGATTGGCTTCGCCAAAGGCTTGCCACAATTCTTCTTTGACTGTGCGCGTCGGATCGACGTCAAATTCTTGGTTGAGGTAGGCGATATTGAGACTCGCAGGGCGAATAATTTCGCCGCTAGTAGGTTCGATTTGCCCAGCAATTATCTTCATTTGGGTAGATTTACCCGCACCATTTGCTCCGACTAATCCAATTCGATCTCCTGGCTTTACTTCCCAATTAATGTCCTTGAGGACTTCACCTGTGGGATAAATCTTGCAGATATGTTCCAGTCGCAGCATGAAATTAATTTTCTCCAGGAGTAGTGAGAGGAGGGCGGGTATCCCAATATTTATTTTAACAAAACTTTACCACTAGGTCACGTAAATAGTTGTTATGGGGTCGAGGGTAGGGGGTAGGCGTTAGGCTTTAGGTATTAGGCTTTAGGTTAGGGGTGAGGAGTTAGGGATGAGGTATGAGGTGTTGGGTGTGATATTTTTAGACGTTAGAGGTTGAAAATGTATTTCACGCTCGCATCTAAAACCTAGCCTCCATGCCAGTAGCATTCCCTAAAGCCTAAAGCCTAAAGCCTAAAGCCTTCCTCTCCCAAAGTTGCTAAAATTAAAGCTGAGTTACTAAGAAGAATCCGCGCATGATGGACGTAATGGAGTTTTTTCAGCATAGTGCTGGTAAATGGCGATCGAAACGGACTACACATCACCTCGCATTTAGAAGATCGGAGATGGGGGAATCGGAGATTGAGGTGAAGGCATTGGATGCTAAAGATCCCGAAATCATCGCGCTGTGTGAATCTCACCAAGTCGATCCCAGTTTAGCTGTCGGTGGCTGTTGTGTGACTTGGGCGGCTTCGATGGGTTGGGACCAAGAGGGTGAAAACCATGAAGGGAAAACGGTATTCGCGCTAGTTCCCGATCCCGAAAAACCTCACAGCGGTCAACTTTTGCGCGATCGCGGATATGCTGAAATTGTCTCAGTGGCGGGACAATATCACATGGATAACGATGGTGGCTTGGTCTTGATCACCGACTATGACATCATGAGTTCGGTGGAGCGGTTTTGGTTTCCCAGTCCCAATGTCCGCGTTCGCAGCAGCACTGTCAAGCGGATGGGTGGATTTAGTACTGCGACATTCTGCACGGAAACTCGCGTGGTGGATGAGGCGAATGGAGACGGCGGTACTAACTCCGCAGCTTATGTAGATCCCAAGTCTATTGTTTCCCCCTTGGGTTGGTGATAGCTAGCGATCGAACCGAAGCATATCGGGTTGGAGTTGAGTACATTAACAAAGTTCGAGCTTTGGTGCCAGATCCGCACATGGTAGATGTCATGAGCAATCTACGCGATCGAGTATCCATTTGCAATTGGATCGGTCACCAAATTAAGACTGTCAATAACTCACTTCAAACCCATCTTAATACTTGTCATGAGTGTTTCAATTTAAGCGATCGCCGAGCGATGCAGATCTTGGCGGTGCCGTTTGCAGCGTCCGTGTCGTTGGATGGTTTTTGTAATATTAATACTAACCCAACGACGATTTTGGTCGATGTGGGACGCGTCGCACCCCCCGATCGGTTGGCTCTAGTGGCTCATGAATACGCTCACGCGTATTTAGGCTATCCCGGACACGATCTGGAATATGTCAAGGTGCTGAGTCATTTATGCTTGGGCTTGGGTTTGGCACAGCCATCTTTTACGCCTGACGATCGCAGTATCTATTATTGGCCGCCATATTCACCGACGATCGATCCTCTGGCTTGGTGGCGGGGAGAAAGTGATGTCGGTTAAAATTCAAGCAGCGATCGTGAAACCATTATTTGGGGTTCGATCGACTCACGATCGAGACAACAAACGTCTCGACAGTCAACGATTATGGAGCCTACAAACCGGAGAGTTGATTCGTGTTTTTGAAACATCACCCTATTGGTTTGCTGATGCGATCGCCAATACATCTGAAGCAGGACTTGCCGAAGCTTATACGGCAGTTGAATCAACCTTGAACCTACACACGATCTTTGGTTGGTCGCTTTCTGGCGTTATTTGTGCGGTGACGGCTTGGCGTTATGTGTGGCGATCGGGTTCGATATTGTTGGCACCTTATTTCCCTTAGAGAAACCAATTTTTAGGTTCTTAGCGATCCCCGCCACTCGATCGAATTTCTATGATGTCGGTTGGTACAATATGCTCGCTGCTGCCATCATTACCTTGTTTACCGTCGCGGCGGGTTTCTATGAAATCATGCTGAATGGGCGACACAACGACCACTTGTCGTTTTCAAGCTCGTTCTGCGATGTTTTTTTCCGTGAGGCTATTTCTGCCCATTCTTGTGCTCTAGCTATGCCTTCTCTTATTCCCCTTTTCTAGACCTGAATCCTTACGAATAATTGATGCAAGAGATCGAGTCGATCGCAGATCTCGGCAATTGTTTTAGCATGACGCTCGTTTTCTGCTTGGAGCAACTGCTGGATGGCGATCGATTCTACCTGAATTTCAGTTTGGTTAGAAAATTCGGCTCGATCTGGAGTGATTTTACGCTGTTCGCGATCGAGGTTGAGTCGCTCGGCAGCCCTCAATCTTTTCACCTGCTGGCGTTCCATCAGATTAGTAATCCGCGCAATAATTTCTGGCCCGACTACTGGTTTATTGACAAAATCATCAGCCCCGATCGCGAATACTTGTTGAATTAAGGTCGGTTCTGTCCGAGCGGTAAGAAAAATAATCGGTAAGTGCGACCAATCCGCTCGATCGCGCACGGATTTACACAATTCTAAGCCATTTATTGTTGGCATTTCCACATCTAGAATTAAGAGATCGGGCTTGGCTACAGGCACAATTTCCCAGAACTTTTGCGGATCTGATAGAGTTGTAACTCTAAAGCCCCAGGGAACTAATAATGCGCGTAAAATTGCTAAAATCTTGAGATCGTCATCGACGACTAAGATATGAGTTTGAGTTGATTCGACTTGGGCAATTGAGCGTTCGATTTCTAGAATAATCTCGCTGGGACTATTCGGGCAGATGCTAGTACAAGTACCGAATCGTTCGATTTCAGGATGCAATCCGGGCGCATCGGTTAGCAAAATCACTGGGATAGCTGGGACATGTTTGCCAACCTCAACGAGCAACCGCACGACTTCTTCAGTCTGTTGGGCGAGATCTGGCGATAGGAGAATGCTGCGAGTCAGATGATGCTGGAGTTGGGACTTTGCTGCGGCGATCGTCGGTACGACCTGGATGTGCCATTTGCGCTCGTCAACTAGCGATTGGATCTCTCGTTCGAGATCTGGATCGACCGATACCAAAAGAATATCTATCGCTGGAGTGGGATCGAAATAATAAAGATCGGGCAGAGACACCGGACGCTCTAACTCCTCTTGCAAGGCACCCACCATTGAATATAGCCATTGCCCCTGTTCGATTGTCAACTCTTGACGACCGCCGAGCAACTTTTCGATCTGACGAGCTAATTCCGAACTGAGGGAAAAACCAAACATCCCCAACGAGCCGCTGAGGGAATGGGCGATACTCCGTCCCACCTCCTGCCAATCTGACTGAAGATCTCGATTCAAAAATCTGATTGAGAGCCGCTCTAATACTGCGACTTGTTCGAGCACTTGACCTTTGAATTTCTCCCAAGTATCGGTCAGGAGATTGACCTCTAGTGAATTGACAGGTTTGAGGCGATAACCGATCCCATACACGGTTTCGATGAGATCGGCAGCAGCTCCAGCGTGTTTGAGTTTGTAGCGCAAACCTTTAATATGCGTGCGGATGGCTTCTTCGCTAGGGGTGCCGCCATAAGACCAGAGATGGTCGAGGATCGCGTCACAACTAAACACCCGCTTGCTGTTGCGCAGAAATAATTCTAAGAGGGCGTACTCTTTCGGCGTAACAGGTACCAAGTTATCGCTGTAGGTAACAGTTGTACTGACCGGATCGAGGTGTAAATCGCCCCAGGTTAAGATCGGTGTCGATGGCTGGTGGCTGCGGCGCAGTAGTGCCCTAATTCTGGCGAGTAATTCTTGAGGATCGAAAGGTTTCCCCAGATAATCATCAGCTCCCGCATCCAACCCGCGCGCTCGATCTGCTGGAGAGCATTAGTGACAAGTTAAGAAGCGATCGCACTTGTCAAGCGGGCTTGAGGCGATGAGTCGAAGAAAAAATTGTCTGTTCGACTCATAGAATCAGGAAAAGGTGCAATAATTAACTTAACATTAGGTTTACGAACAGTTTTAACAATACCTAAATCTTGATTCTCTGGGGCAGCAAAATAGGTGACTGGATTGGCAGCTAAACCTTTATGATGAGCTACATGAAAGTGATAAAGACCTCGATAAATCATCTCTAAAGAAATGCGGTCGAATGGGAGAGATAATTCATCAGCTACAGCATCACCTAAATCGACTAGAACTGCATAAAACAGCCAAGTCCCCCACATCTGTAATTTAATTCCATTAACTGAACCAGTCCATAAATAACTCAACCCGAGCAATCGTTTAACAGTATTAAAAGCCTCTTCAATTCGCCACCGTCTTCCGTACAAATCGGCGACTACATAGGGAGGAAGATTCAATGGGTCGAGTACACTAGTTAGATTAAGAATACCAGACTTTACCCACTTTAATTTCGACTAATCTTACAGTTATATATGGAGTCTTTTTGGTGCCAGACCCCATCCGCACTATTCGGTCACGGATACTATAACTATTGCTAAATACTCGCTCTATCTGTAGCGATGCACCTTTTTTTAATCGAGTAATAAAATGAATATCTCTGTTAATTAATTCTTGCCAAAATTGGAAATGATAGAAGCCTCGATCCAAGAGCAATAAAGTGCCCGATGTTACTAAATTCAGGATATCTTTCTCAAAATTAACATCTGAAGCTTTGGGATTTTCTCTAAACCAGATTTCAATCGGCAATCTCGTCACCAAATCTATGACTACTCCCATTTTTCCCGCTAGTTGTCCGATTGGCACATCAGATAAGCTATCTAATTTCTTGAATATCGCTTCCAATGTGGAGCCATCACATGCCCAAATCCGCTCAAATTTTGCTTGAGCAAATTCAATGCTTTGTGGCAACAATCGCTGTTTTCTCTGGTGCCACTTCACTCTAAATTCTGGCAGTAATTCCTTAAACACTCTCTCAAATAACTCAGATGGAAAGGTCAGAAATCTTTGTGCAATCGCCTGTTGACTTACTTGTGTTGGCTCACACCACAAAAATCCTTCTCGCCCTAACATTCGGCTTAGTTCTCTGACTCCTGGCACATTCCGCCACAGTAGCGTCAGCACTGCTGCCATCATCAAGGGTAAATTTAACAGCCGATTTCTCAGCCCTAATTGTCGGTAGTAATGACTTTGATTGAAAATTGCTGGTGTCAATAAAGCCTCTACTTGAGCGGCGATGATCTCATCTTCCACACCTGGTTGGTGGTTCTTTTTGGCGTGGTCGCGGTTACTTCTTCGGCGGCTGGTCATCAGGCCTCTATTCCCTCAAACTCTTGACTAGAAACAGTTTGGCATCTTTTTATTACCCTTTTGACAAATCTCTGATTTTCTTAACTTGTCACGAATGGCTGGAGAGTCAAGCGCGGTCAGGAGGAGGATCGGGACTGTATTGCCTTGCGATCGAATTTGGCGGCAAACACTGATGCCATCCTTCTTAGGCAAGCTCACATCAAGCAAGATCGCATCGTATTCATAAGCATCGCTCAAATCCAGACCCATTTGACCATCGATCGCAAAATCGACAGCGTATTTTTGTGGTTCTAGGATCGTCTCGATTAGTTGGGCAATAATCGGATCGTCTTCAACTACCAGAATTCGCATGGGTCGATCGAAATAAGGATAACAATCGATCGTGACACAGATATTCGGGCTTTGAAAGCAAATTAAGTTACAGATTGCTAAGAACCTGAGAATTCCAGCTTTCCTCACGAGTTCCTCAACTTATGTTTTTAAGCTGGAAATATTCACAGCAGATCGGTTCTACAGCGATCGAGACTGAAGCACGCTAACGAGAGCAACATACTTATGTTAATGAGCAAACAATTTCAGAGCTTGCGGCAGCAGATCGATCTGTTGTTTGAAAACCTCATCCGCGAACAACCCCAGCTTAGTCTGGTTTCGAGTATGGATACACCCTGGATACCCGCCATCGAGTTGCAAGAGACCGAAACCGAACTATGTCTTAAAGCGCAGTTGCCAGGAATCGCACCGAATGAATTGGATATTCAGGTGAGCGAGAATGCGGTTTTTTTGTCAGGGGAGCATCGAGAAAGTAAGCAGACTGATAAACAGGGTATTTTTCGATCGGAATTTCACTACGGTCAGTTCAAGCGGGTAGTACCTTTACCGATACCAATCCAGCGAGAACGGGTCACAGCAGAAATGAGCGGGGGTTTACTGACTCTCACCATGCCTAAAGCTACTCCGGTTGTGCCCAATCTCATTAAGGTGTCCCTAATAGCTTCAGATCCTAAAGCCTAAAGCCTAAAGCCTAAAGCCTAAAGCCTAAAGCCTAAAGCCTAAAGCCTAAAGCCTAAAGCCTAAAGCCTAAAGCCTAAAGCCTAAAGCCTAAAGCCTAAAGCCTAAAACCTAAAACCTAATCCCCTGGGAGGAAAAGATCGTGAAAACAGACTATTTAATTGTCGGTAGTGGCTTGTCAGCATTGGTGTTTGGGGCATTGATGTCCAAATCTGGCAAAACAGTCCGCGTACTGGAGGCGCACGAACATCCAGGTGGATTTGGGCATAGCTTTACGATGTCCAAAAAATATACATTTAACGCCCAACTGCATTATGTCTGGGACTGTGGTGAGGGACACACCGTCAATCGGGTACTCAAACAACTCGACCTAGATCGAGCTGTCACATTCGATCGATACGACCCCGAAGGCTTCGACCACATGCGGATGCCCGATTATGCGATCTATATCCCTAGCGATAGTGCCGAACTCATCCAGCGGCTAGTGAAGCTCTTTCCTGCCTCTACTAAACAGCTAGAGCGATTTGTGAGGGAAATCCAATCGGTTCGCGCCGGACTGAGGTATCTCACACCGCCGATTCAGCCACTAGAACTACTCAAACATCTCGGCGATGCCTATAGTGCGCTCCAGTACCTCCACAGTACCCTTCAAGATGTCTTCGACAAGTTTAAGATCCCCCAAGCCGCTCAAACTCTCCTCGCGCTGCAATGGCCGGATTTCTTGCTCCCACCAGATCGACTTTCCTTCTATGCCTGGGTGATTTTATTTACGGGTTATCAAGAAGGTGCTTTTTACCCAACCCAACACTTCGAGCAAGTCATTGATGCCCTCGTCAAGGCGATCGAGGATGGTGGCGGAGAAGTTTTGCTCGATCGAGAGGTAACGGACTTTTTGGTAGTTGACAAGACTGTTACAGGGGCAAGGGCGATCGACTTACACACGAAATCAGCTCAGGAATATTTAGCCGATACTGTCATCTGCAACATCGATCCCAAACGCGCCGCCGCCAAAATCGGCATCGAAAAATTCTCGCCAGCCATCCAGAAAAAATTAAATTATGACTATTCGCCGTCTAATTTCATGGCTTACTGCGCAGTTCAAGGCATCGACCTGCGAGACTATGGATTTGGTAAATGGAATACCTTCCACAGCGGCGATGCAGATTTGAATGTGGCATTCAATCGGATGTACGACGAGCATGACTATTCTAACCCCAGTTTTGCAATTACCACTCCCACATTACTAACTAATTATGGTGGCGATTGTCCTCCCGATTGCCAAATTATTGAATTTTTGACAGTGGCAAATTACGAATATTTTAACCAACTCAAACAGGACGATCCTAAAGCTTATCGGCAGAAAAAAGCTGAAATTCTCGATGCAATTCTCGATGTCGTCGAACGCGATTATATCCCAAATTTACGAGAACATTTAGTCTTCAAAATCACTGGCAGTCCGACCACCAACGAACACTTCTGTCATTGTCCAGAAGGTAATTCCTATGGTTCGAGTTTAACCCCTCGGAATATGGGACTCGATCGACTAAATCACGAAACATCCCTTAAAAACTTCTACTTCTGCAATGCCTCCTCTGGCTATCCCGGCTTTGCACCTACATTCTGGACGGGCGCACT
The DNA here is from genome assembly GCF_000317145.1 of Chamaesiphon minutus PCC 6605. GTDB lineage: Bacteria > Cyanobacteriota > Cyanobacteriia > Cyanobacteriales > Chamaesiphonaceae > Chamaesiphon > Chamaesiphon minutus. The sequence continues at coordinate 1,412,003 of NC_019697.1, forward strand.
TTTGTATCAACGATTATCGGGAGATCTAATTTTGAGTGCTTGAGGAGACTGAGAGAGTGGAGGACGGGGAGACTGGGAGAGCTAAACCAAAAGGACGCAAGTGTCCAAACTCTCTATCCACTATCCACTATTAACTATTTACTACCCTCTTAAAATATAAAACCTAAGGAATTAACCAATGAAAATTGCCATTATCGGCGGTGGTGCCAGCGGCATCGTCACCGCCTATTTACTCGACAAACAAGGACATCAAGTCACAGTATTCGAGCGCGAACCAATGCTCGGCGGTCATATTCGCACCCTCAATCAGAATGTTCGACCCAACCAGTCGGATTGCGGTTTAGTACTAGAAAATGGAGTCCTCGAATTTCCAACCACCTTTCATAACTTTATCACCTTGATGACCGAACTAGAAGTAGAATTAGAACCTGTTAATATTGGATCGACATTATTTCTTAAGAATGGCAACTGCTACCTTTCTAAAGTGGCAATCGATCGCAACTTTACAGGAATTAAAAAGTTGTTAGAATCTTGGCGGATGAACTTATTTTACTTCCGCTCTGCCAGCTTACTAATTGCTGCCAAATTCTGGGAAACAATAAATTTTCGCGATCGATCTGTAGCCGATACTTTCCAACAGCCATCACTCCAACATACTTGGCTGAAATTATTCGCCATGTACAGTTATTCGATCCCTTTTTCGCAGATCGATGATTGCCCTGCGGAGTTGGTAATTCCCACCCTCCGCGACGATGTATTTGTAGACTGGGTGAGAATTAAAGGTGGCGTATATTCATACATCCAGAAAATTCTCGACAGGTTTACAGGCGAAATATTATTAGGAATCGAAGTTGCAGCAATTCGTCGGACGGAAACAGGAGTATCGATTACCTCGGTAGGCTTCGCCAACGCCTTCGCAGGGGATAAAACTCAGGAATTTGACAAAGTAGTATTTGCCACCCCACCCGATGTGGTGCTCAAACTCCTGGCAGATCCGCGCCCTGACGAGATCTCCAGATTTACAGCTTGGCAAGGAAACCACGTCCAAACATTGCTCCACAACGATGTAGCGATGTATGCCCCTTACAAAGTCAAAGAAGGTTCGGAATTTGATTTCTTTGAGACTGACAAACAGCATGGCGAGTGGGGCTACAACGCCCGTCTCAATCAGCTCTGTGGCATCTCCTCGCCCATCCAGTATAGCCTCGCATTCAACCTCGAAAATTCGATCGCACCCGCTCGGATTTTGCATATTCAACAGCATCACACGCCGCTATATACCGTGCCTGCTTTTCGCCATCGATCGGAAATTATCGCCACCAATGGGGATTACCATACTTATCATGTGGGAGCCTATCTCGGCGATGGTTTGCATGAAGGGGCGATTACTTCAGCCATGCGGGTTGCCGCGCTCATTGCAACTGAAACTCAAGTCCAGAATGAGGAGATGGTTTTAGCTTGCTAACCGATTATTTTGCCTCTGACATAACGATCGCCTGGACAACATCGAAATCTAATCCGATCGATTACGGAGAAAGAAGGTATGACAATTCTGGTTACAGGGGCATCAGGCAATGTCGGTAAGGAAGTCGTTAGACAGTTGCAAAGCCGTCAAGTGCCCTTCCAAGTCGGAGATCGAAAGCGCGCGATCGAGAATACTGGTGCAGGTGTCAAGACCGTTAGATTTGACTTTCTAGACCCCAGTACTTATGCCCCTGCTGTAGCGGGCTGTGATGCAGTGTTCTTGCTGCGTCCGCCTGCCATTGCCAATACCCAGCAGACTCTAAATGTGTTCCTTGATGTCGCGCAATCGCAGGGTGTCTCTCAAGTTGTGTTTATCTCCGTTGCTGGTGCGGGCGACAATCCGCTGGTACCTCACCACGCTGTCGAACGGCATCTCCGCGCGGGGTCAACAGGCTGGACGATCCTCAGACCGGGATTTTTCGCTCAAAATATCGGCAGTGCTTACCGTCAAGATATCGTCAATGACGATCGAATCTTTGTGCCTGCCGGATCTGGTCGAGTTGCCTTTCTAGACGTGCGCGATCTGGCCGAAGTTGCGGCCAATGCCCTCGTCGATCCAGCAACTTATCGGGGGAAGACTTACACTTTGACTGGCATAGCAGCTTATTCTTTTGTAGAAGTTGCCAGCATTTTATCCCAAGAACTCGATCGTCGTACCATTCGATACCAGCCAGCCAGCATCCTCGCTTATTGTTTGCATCTTTTCAGGCGGGGGATGCCGCCAGCTCAAATCCTCATTCAGACGATTCTACATGTGGGACTTCGATTCGGGCAAGCACAGGCCGTAACTACATCCCTGCCCGATTTGTTAGGGCACCAACCACGTACTCTTTATGACTATATTCGAGATAATGTAGCTCTGTGGCTCTGAAACAAGTTTCTAGACATCAATCGATCGAAGAAAGCGAAATGGTATCGAGCTTTCTTTACATCGGAATTTATCTAAGCTTAGTATAGAAATGAAGTAATTTTATTTACGAGCGTGTATGTCAAGTACTGCGAATCTGTTGCAGAATTTACCCAGCTTGGCATCGATCGTCGATCGACAGCCATTGACGGTAGATCCGGACATGCTGCTGGGAGAAGTTATTTCGTTGATGAGTCGGGCTAAAGGACGTAACTGCCTATTGCCAGACTCTGACGTTGCCAGAGCATCAGCAACCTCATTAGCGCAGAACATCGTCCCACATCATAGCGCGGTCTTAGTTTTAGCCAACGATCGATTAGTTGGCATTTTTACCGAACGGGATTTAGTTCAGCTTACAGCTAGTCAACGCAGTCTCCAGGGCGTCAAAGTAGGGGAAGTGATGTCTACCGAGCTGCAAACCCTAGTGCTCTCAGATCGCCATACAGTGATGAGTGCGTTAACGATCTTTCAACAGCATCAGGTCCGCCATTTACCGATTCTCAACGATCGCCAGCAGCTCATCGGCATCGTCACGCCAGAGCATATCCGCCAAATTTTGCAGCCAATCAATCTGTTAAAATTTCGCTCGGTAGCTGAAGGGATGACGAGTGAGGTAATTCAAGCTCCGCCCACGACAACAATCTTACAGATCGCCCAGATGATGACCGCGCGGAACATCAGTTCGATCGTCATTATGGACGATTTACAACCGTTGCAACCAGTCGGAATTATTACCGAACAAGATATCGTCCAGTTTCAAACCCTCGAACTCGATCTAGAGCGATTGTTAGTCGGTGCGGTGATGAGTAGTCCGTTGTTTTGCTTGCAGCCAACCGATTCATTATGGTCTGCCCAGCAAATTATGGCATCCAAGCAGATTCGGCGATTGGTAATTACTAACGAGCGCGGCGAGCTAGCCGGAATTCTTACTCAGTCGAACCTGCTGCAATTACTCGATCCGCTGGAAATGCTGTACATGCTAGAGCAATTGCAACAGCAAACGATCGAGCGAGCGGCAGAATTAGAGCAGAGCAATCGCGAGTTGCGATTGGAAGTAATCAGACGACAACAAATTGAAGATGAGCTAGAATTGCGGGTGCAAGCGCGCACCGCCGAACTAAATTTGCGAACGCAGCAACTCCAAGCTGAGATTGCCAAGCATGAGTTTCAGAAATACGCACTCGATCGATCGGCGATCGTGGCGATGACCGATCGACATGGCATCATTACCGATGTCAACGACCAGTTTTGCCAGATTTCGCAGTATACCAGAGCGGAGCTATTGGGACAAACTCACCAGATTATCACCAGCAATTCCAAATTCAGATTTTGACAACTTGGTAGGGTGAGCAGGAGAATAGAGAGACTTCAAAAAGAGAAGCAGAATGGAGCCAATGAAGCTGAGTTTTGGGGTATTGATAGTCTATCTGAACCGAGCAATTCTTCAGATGAAAGATCCGCGCCTTGCCAGCAATGGCACTAAATACACCATCAGAGATGCTGTGTTGGGAGCATTTTCGATGTTTTTCATGCAAAGCGAATCCTTTTTAGAACATCAGCGGCACATGAATAGCAATCAGGGCAAAAGCAATGCTCAGACACTGTTTGGCATGATTAAAATCCCAACAGTGCCGCAAATTCGGAATATCCTGGATGAAATTTCAGCCACAGCACTATTTGGAGTATTCAATCACGTCTATCAGTCTTTAAGACGAGAAGGTCACTTGAAACCGTTTGAATATCTCGGTGGATTACTAGTTGCGCTGGATGGAACTCAGTATTTTGACTCGCACAAACTCAACTGTAAATGCTGTTCGAGCCGTACCCACAAAAATGGCACAGTAACTTACTTCCACAGTGCCATTTTGCCTGTAATAGTTGCGCCTGGGCAATCTCAAGTAATTTCCTTAGCTCCGAATTCATCACACCTCAAGATGGTCACCAGAAGCAGGACTGCGAAGTGGCAGCAGCTAAACGATGGCTCAAAACTCATGCCCCAGAATTCCAAGGACAAGCAATCACTCTACTCGGAGATGACCTCTACAGTCACCAACCAATGTGTGAACAGGTGATAGCGTCGGGAATGAACTTTATCTTTACCTGTTTAGAAACGTCTCATACTGCTGTTTATGATTGGTTGAAATACTTGGATGGTATTGGCGAGGTGAAAAAGCTAGAAGTGAAACAGTGGAACAGCAATTCAAGCGAATTATATAGCTATCAATATGTGAATGGAATTCCTCTAAGGGACTCCCAGCCAGCAATGAAGGTCAATTGGTGTAAACTAATCCATACCCGCCAATCAGATGGAGAAATATTATATGAAAATTCATTTATTACCCGCCATGAATTAAACGAACAGAGCGTACCTCTGGTTGCTGCGGCTGGTCGATGTCGTTGGAAGACCGAAAATGAAAATCATAATGTGCTCAAAACAAAGGGATATCATCTGGAGCATAACTTTGGGCATGGTCAGCAGCATTTAGCTGCTTGTTTATTGACGCTGAACCTGTTGGCATTCCTTTTTCACACTGTTTTGCATTTAACAGATCTTGCATATGGACAGATTCGTCTCAAGCGTGTTACTCGTAAAGGCTTTTTTCAAGATATCCTCAGTCTTACCAAATATTTACTCTTTGAGAGTTGGCCTTCTTTGATTGATTTCATGCTTTACGGCTCGGCTTCCACTCTGGTCGCCAACTCTTCCTAGATTTTTGAATTTGGAATTGCTGAGATTATCAACTCTGGCTACCATCCGCCGGAATTTTTTCAGCAGCTCTGGGCCACGATTGCCAGCGGCCAAATCTGGCGGGGCGAGATTAAAAATCGTGCTAAAGATGGTAGTTATTATTGGGTAGCGATGACGATCGTCCCATTTTTAGACGATGGCGGTCGTCCGTTTCAGTATCTAGCGATTCGGTTTGATATTACCAGTCGCAAGCAAGCGGAAGAATCGCGGCGAGATAACGAACGGAAGTTTCGGGCAATTTTCGATAACACTTTTCAGTTTGTCGGCTTACTCGATACTGCTGGCATCCTCCTCGAAGCCAACCGCACTGCATTAGAAGCGATCGGGGCGACCCCAGCAGATGTCATCGGGCAGGCATTTTGGGCGACTCCGTGGTGGACTCATTCCCCCGATTTACAAGTGCAACTGCAACAAGCGATCGTCCGGGGAGCGACAGGTGAATTAGTGCGATTTGAGGCCAAGCATTTTCTCGCCGATGGCTCCTATATTATTGTCGATTTTTCCCTCAGCCCGATCTTCGATGAAACTGGCAAAGTTGTGATGTTGATTCCTGAAGGGCGGGATATTACCGATCGCAAACGGACAGAGGCCGCACTGAAATCTAGTGAAGCTCGTTTTCGGGCATTATTAACAGCCGCTCCAGTCGGCATTTTTCAAGCCGATCTCGAAGGCAACTATCTATTTGTCAATCAAAAATGTGCCCAATTAATGGGTCTGTCTGAGTCCGAAGTCCTCGATCGAGGTTGGGTGAATACCATTCATCCCGAAGATCGCGATCGCGTGTTCGAGGAGTGGTATGGGGCGATTCGCTCCGAGCGAGAGTTTGCCTCAGAGTATCGATTCCTCACTTCCCAAGGACGAGTCAACTGGATCTCTAGCACCGCAATCGCTATTCGCGATGAAGCTGGAAACATTACTGGCTATCTAGGCACGAATATGGATATTACCGCCCGCCAGCAATTAGAACGGGAACGAGAGCGGTTTCTTACGGTGGCTGCGGATTTACAATTGATTTTGGGCAGTAATGGCTATTTCAATTGGGTCAGTCCCAAATTTGAGTCAACACTGGGCTGGACAGCCGAGGAAATGACATCCCGCCAATGGACTGAGTTCGTTCACCCCGACGACATCGCCCCATCTGTCGCCGAAGAAGCAAGTCTGTTTGATGGGCACGAGCTGATTGCGTTTGAAAATCGCTATCTACACAAAGACGGTTCCTACCGCTGGTTTTCAGGGAATGCCCAGCCAGTCCCTGAAGAACGGACGATCTATGCGGTGGCGGTTGATGTTACCGAGCGTAAAGCGGCAGCCCAAAAAATCCAGGAGCAAGCCGCATTACTAGATATTGCGACTGATGCGATTATCGTCCGGGATTTGGATAGTCGGATTCAATTCTGGAACAGTGGCGCGGAAACCATTTATGGCTGGACAGCCGCCGAAACCATCGGCATTAAGACCACAACTCAATTATTTTATCCAGATCTTCCCCCCGCAGTCGCGATCGCGGCACAGACAGTCCGGGCGCAAGGCGCATGGCAAGGTGAATTACACCATCTGACTAAAACTGGTCAGGAAATCATCGTCGAAAGTCGCTGGACGCTAGTACGGGATGAGGCGGGCAATCCCCGATCGATTCTCAGTGTCGATACCGATATTACTGAGAAAAAACAATTAGAGCAACAGTTTTTGCGGGCGCAGCGGCTCGAAAGTTTGGGCAGTCTCGCCAGTGGCATCGCCCACGATTTGAATAACGTGCTCACGCCGATTGTCGGTGCGGCGCAGTTGTTACCGATGACACTACCCAATTTAGACGATCGCAATCGCCGCTTATTAAATATGCTAGTGGAGAGTTCCAAGCGCGGTAGCGGTCTAGTCAAGCAAATTCTCACCTTTGCACGCGGCATGGATGGAGAACGCACTACGTTACAAGTGCGACATATTTTGGCGGAAATTATCAGTGTGGCGCGACAAACTTTTCCTAAATCGATTGTCATTCTGACAGGCTCCGCCAACGAGATTCAAGTCAACCATACTAGTGAAGATCTGTGGATGGTGAGTGTAGATGCCACTCAGATCCATCAAGTGCTGATGAATCTGTTTGTCAATGCGCGGGATGCGATGCCTAATGGCGGCAGCCTGACGGCTAGCACCGCAAACATCGTTATCGATGCAGATTATGTCGCTCGACACGGACAGCCGCCAGTGGGAGCTTATATCCTAATGACGATCGCCGATACGGGAATTGGGATGACAACAGAAATGCTCGATCGGATCTTCGATCCATTTTTTACTACCAAACAGACGGGTACCGGATTGGGACTCTCAACCGTTCAGGGTATCGTCAAAGCACATGGAGGCGCGATCGAAGTGGAGAGCGAGATCGGGCGCGGCACTTGTTTTAAAATCTATCTCCCCGCGATTCATAGCAAAGAAGCTGAAGCTTCAGCCGCACCAGCGGATTTATACGATGGGAAGGGTCAGTTGGTATTAGTTGTAGACGATGAGAGTGCAATTCTTGAAGTTACCAAAGCATCACTAGAAAACTATAACTATCGAGTGATGCTGGCTAGCGATGGCATCGAAGCGATCGATATTTATGCCCAGAATCATCACAGTATTGCGTTCGTCATTATCGATATGATGATGCCTCATCTCGATACTGGATCGACAATTTTGGCTTTGCAACAGATTAACCCCCAAGTTCAAATTGTGGTCATGAGTGGTTCTGCTCTTAATTTAGAAGCGATGGTCGAGCGATCTCATGTGAAAGCGAAAGCATTTCTAACTAAGCCATTTACTACCGCCGCATTACTCGAAACATTGGCAAACATTCCACTCGAATAACTCTCACCTGATGCTCACAAGTTCCTCACGTTTACCCGACATAATTTAATTAAGATAGAAACCCAGATTAAACAATTATCAGAAGTGGGGTAAATCGTATGTTTCAGAAAATCTTAGTCGCGATCGATGATTCTGAATTAAGTCGCACAATTTTCGAGCGATCTCTAACATTGGCAAAAGCAGATCGATCGGAATTAATGCTAATACATGTCCTGACTATGCTCGATGATTTTTATCCTGGCGATACTTTTATTGGTATTCCAGCATCAGCCATGCGAATCTATGCTGAGAAGTTAGAAAAACGGGAACAAGCCGGAATCGAGAAGTTGCGACTGCTGGAATCGGAAGCAACTGCTGCTGGCGTTGTGACTAAATTCACCCAGAATATCGGCGATCCAGGCAAGATGATTTGTGAAGTAGCCAAAACTTGGAACGCCAATCTAGTAGTCATTGGCAGACGTGGTTTGAGTGGTTTGAGCGAGCTGTTCTCTGGTAGTGTCAGTAACTATGTATTGCATCACTCTCCCTGTGATGTTTTAACCATTCAAGGTATCGCTCGGACTGTGCCTCAGCCAGAACCGCCAAAGATAGTAGCATGTGCTACTTAATGCAATAAAATTGGTAATTTTGGATATTGGAGGGTCGATCTCGATCTCTAAGCAGCGGGAATTACCCTAGTAAGGAATGAGAATTAAATAACTTGCAATTCCTCTCAATCTTGAGTAGGGACAATTCATGAATTGCCCCTGCCCAAGGTTGAAAAAAGGGTAAATTTGTATTCTATTAAATGCTCATTGATGAGAGGATTTATCTGCGAGATTTAAAGCCATCAATCATGGTGTGTAGCGTGAGATAAATCCGATCTTCAGTAATTTTGGGAAGGAGTGAAGATCGCTTTAATTGAGCGTAGAGATCTTGTTTGACTCTTGCCATAGCGAAGGTAATTCCGCTAGCGGCTAATTCATCGTATAACTCCTCCAACATATCCATCGCTGTGATATCAATTTCGACGATCGCTTCGGTATTGAGCACAAACCATTCTACTGGCGTAACTTCTAATTCGATCGCTCTCAAAGCGCGAGACTTAAAATCTTCAGCATTGGCAAAACATAACGGTGCATCATAGCGATAAATTACCAATCCTGGAATTGTGGCCGCACCTTCCCAATCGTTAATATCGTGCAGCCCCGGTAGATTTGGCACTGTGCCTTGGACGGCATCATGCGGATGTGCCAATCGCGATAACAATTCAATTACTGATAAACCAACTGCGATCTCCACGCCTACTAAAATATCGGTAATTAATACACCAATAGTTGTAATTAATGCCAGAAAAAACTCACTGCGACGAAATCGATATAGGCGCATAAATTCGGGAATTTCAATCAGTCTAAACGCGGCAAAAATCACGATTGCACCCAATGCCGCTTTGGGAAATAGCGACAAAACTGGGCGCAACCACAGCAACACCGAAATTACTACTCCCATCGCTACTAATGAAAAAAGCTGTGTTTTGCTGCCCAAAGTATCCGCAATTGCCGTGCGAGAACCACTACTACTCACAGGAAACCCTTGCACCAATCCCGCCCCCAGATTCGCCAATCCCAGCGCGAGTAATTCTTGATTCGCATCGATTTTATCGTGATGACGCACTGCAAAACTTCGAGCTGTCAGCACATTATCTGAATAACCGACGATCGCAATCCCCAGAGCGGAGGCTAGCAGGGCTGGGAGCTGTGTTGACAAGCTAGGAATGACAAATCTGGGCAAGCCTGCTGGAATTGCACCCACAACGGCGACACCACGATCCTGGAGATCGAAGATCGCCACCGCCGCAGTACCGATTAGAACTGCCAGCAGCGGCGCGGGTGCTGTAGGGAAGAAATGTCCGATCGATAACAAGAACCCGAACACCAATCCAGCTAAAATTAGGGTCGGCCAATGAATGAAGTCGAGTTGTTGGATAAATGTACTCACCTGGGCAAATACAGTGGTGCCTGGAATGGGAATCCCGCTAATTTTACCCAATTGTCCGGCAATCATTAGTAGCGCGACCCCTGCCATATAGCCGACCAGAATCGGCTTCGAGAGCAAATTTGCCAGAAATCCCAATCTAGCAAGATACCCAATTACACAAACCGCCCCAACTAAGATCGCCAGCGTCGCCGTCAGCACCCCATAATTACTGCCATCCGCCAGCAGCAACGGCGAAATCGCCGCCGCAGTCATCACTGCCGTAGTTGATTCTGGGCCGACTGCGAGTTGGCGCGATGAGCCAAACAGAGCATATACACACATCGCAGGCAGAATCGTCCACAACCCCACCACAGGCGGAACGCCCACTAATTCCCCATACGCCATACATTGCGGAATCAGGTAAGCTGCAACAGTAATGCCTGCGAGCAGATCTCCCCGCAACCACGAGCGTTGATAGTTTAGCAATTGGCGCAAACCAGGCAATCTGAGGAATATTCGTTGGCGGAGCCTCTCCCCTAGAGAATCGTTCATAAACCTCTTCGTTATTTACCATTTACTAACCACCATTAAGTGGATAGTGCTGGCAACTGAATCACGAGCGTCGAACAAGGCGCGTGATGTAAAACATAATTGCTAGTGCTACCCAACCAGATTTCACTCAACATCGATTTTTGATTCCGTCCCATCAATATTACCTCTGCCGACCAATTTTTTGCTGCTTCACAGATTAGCGGCCCAGAATTCCCATAACTTTGCAAAATCTCAGCTTTGACATGATGCTCCTTAGCTCGATCTGCATAAGCCTGAAGCCGTTGGATTTCGTTGCGTTCGGATTCCTGCCATGCCACTAGATATTGCTCGATCGCCAGATCGTTCGTCATCGGTAGAACTCCACCCACTAATGGACTGGCAATCACGCCCAGACCGTGTGGCACCAGCGGAGCGAGGACGTGTAAAAGTAGCATCTCGGCACCAAGTTTCTGCGCTAATGTCAACCCTGCGGCAAAGATTTTTTCTGAATCAGGGGAATCACCAATTGCGAGTAAGATCTTTTGCAACATTGGCATTGCTCCTTATTAGTAACTGAACTAATTATAGATCGGTTCGACTACAAATTATATTAATTTTAATACTATCTAACGATCGATTGTAATTATTAGTTGCACATAACTTATTCACAAAACCGATCTAAAATCCGATCGAAACATCTACCTATGTACTATATATTCACCGTTTTATTTATAGAAATCGGGTTGTTAGAATTTGATAGATTATTTATCCCGAGTGGCTATGGGATGACGGTAGCGACAACTATCTTCTTTGCTAGTAGTGCTGGCACAATTTGGCAACTAGCATCTCATTGGTGGCAAATTTTAATTTTCAAAAGTTAACACTCACAACTTTCTCACAGTCATTTGGTTCAATGACTGTGGGTGAAGTCAAAATTAATCTAAATTTTTTGACAGCTAGATAACCTCTGGTAAATTTTCACAGCTTTATTTAGAGCAACTGACTTAGATCGAAAAAATAAAAATTTATATGTGCCCTACCCCAATCCTCTGTCGAAACTGCCGCTTTTTTCAACCAGACGGTCGAGAACGGGGTCGATGCGATAAAATGAATGTTGATGTCAAAGGTGAATGGAAAGCTTGCCAACTCGCGCTGTTAGCATTTTGCACGTTAGGTTAATCTGTGCGATGAGTATTACCGATCTTCACGATCTCACCAAGATTATCTTGGTTTTTGCTTAGGGCGATCGATTAGTCGATCGCCACTCCAACATTTGGGACTGGGATTCTTTGATTTGAGATCTAATTCATCCCAGTTAATGTTTATCTGTGTAATCCCAGCCAAACTATTGTCATAAATCCATTCTGCACCGCGATTTTTAGTTAATAGTCGGATACATCCGTGGGAAGCGGGATAGGGTGGAACTGTATAGGCATGAAAGGCGATTTCTCGATCCCAATGAAACCAAGTGACAAATTTCGCTTCTGGATATTTGCCCAGAGCGCAATTGTAACCTTGGACTAAATAAGTTGGTGGAGACTGGGGCGTGCAGTGGGAACTGGGCTTTTGACTTTGGGGAATCGAGCGACAATCTAGAGTGCAATTACCAGCGCCAGGAGAGGCATTAAATTGAATTGGCAACGTTTCGATGCTTAAATTTTCGTTAGCCCAGTTTAACGTCACCGTGCTGTATGTGTTGCGATGGAGGTGGACTTGAATATCTCTGATATAGGTACCCGTAGTATCTCCTGTAAAGCCGCTGCTGCGTTGACTGGCAGACTGTTTGCGACCGCATAATCCCCACTTAGAACCCTGAGTGACGCGCGGTTTTTTTACTGGCAACACAGGTGTTGGGGTGGGTTGCATTTCCGGTAATGGAGCAGGTTCGGGTGTTTGAGCTAGCAGTGTGGAGCCAAATATCTGTGAGACGATCGCGATCGTCATTAACAAAATTGGTATCGCTTTAAAGATCGATAGTTTTTTCAAAATTTCACTCGTAGATCGATTATAGATGTCGAACGCCACCAAAGCATTACCAGGAATGAAGGGCGCGCAACTGGGGTGTTTTTTTCGATTGATGGGCTTCCATCCGCATCAGCACATCATCCAGAATCGAGATTGCTTCGGCAATAAACGGCCCTTTATTTAACATCACGCATTCAGCGCGTTCGGCCATAGCGGCACCAGTCATCTCGCCCCGCGAAGGTGCGCCATTTTTTACTAAACTTTCTAGAACTTGAGTCGCGCAAATCACTGGAACGTGAGCTGCTTCGCGCGTCCGAATCTTGCCATCGTCGATATACACGGGGGCATCGATCCGACCTAATGAGGATAGACCCCACGGCATGAGTGCCGCTTGCAAGGAGCGCAGGTCGTGCCGACATAAAGCTAGATACTGGGCTAGATTCAAGGCACTAGCCAGGAATTCAGGACGCTGAATGTGAGATCGCCATCGATCCAATGTGGCTTGTCCTTCACTGTCAACAGTTTGACGCAGTTCTTGTAGGGTAGATAGCAAGCCCTGGGGACTGGATAGATCGATTGGTTCGACACTATTTATAGATTTATTAATTTCGATTGCGTTCGTCATTGCAGTTTTCCATACATAATTGTCTCCAACTGCTTCGATCTTAGGGTGGAGATGTGAGAAACTTGTGAATCCACGGTTTCTTCTAATTTATACGCATTTTCTCATCATTCCAAATTTAGATGGCGACGATTTGAGTCAATTAGATGGGGAATCGAAGAACGTCGAGTATGAAATCAATATCCCTAACTGGGAGGAATGGATGATTTCAACTAGTACTATGTAGCAGAAATTAACCAACCATTCCTTTCCCCGCTGTCTTGTCTTGACGCACACAACCTGGAGGGAACCTCCAGGTCGATGCGTCGCTGATGCGCTAACCCGTCGGGAAACCCGACGAGCGCGCATCGCTCCCCGCAAAATAGTAACCTTTTTTACGCCATAGACTACTAGCTTGTCACTAGGAATGGATTAGGCAGAAGCCTGGTGATGAAAGTCCAAGGTACAGGAATCGAACCTGTCTAGAGCTTCCGCTCGCGGATTATGAGTCCGCTGCCTAAACCGATCGGCCAACCTTGGCGGTATTAAACTATTTTAACATCGAGGGTCGATTGTTGACTATCGTTGACATTTTCATTAATATCGATCGAGTATTGACTCCAGTAAGTTTTTGATGTTATATTAATGGACTGCAAGGACGTATAGCTCAGTTGGTTAGAGCGCATCGTTGACATCGATGAGGTCCGCCGTTCGAGTCGGCGTACGTCCATAGAGTTAGATAGCAAGCTAGGCAAGGCTTTTAGGAAACAAATCAGTTCCTAAGAGTCGATTTTTGCTGTCTAGCCACAGGAAAATATGGACTGTTATGACTGGTTTGTGGAGTTTACCGACCCATAAAATAGCCCATAACAATGAACGCCAAAATTTGGATCGAGCCAACTGGCAAAACGCTACGACTCGTGTGGTATTACGAAGGCAAGAGACAAAGGTTATCGCTAGGAATACCCGATAACCCCATCGGGAGAGCATTGGCAGCCAAGAAGATGGCAGAGATTAAGATCGATCTCGAATCTGGTTACTATGACCCAACCCTATTGAAGTACCGACCGTGCAAGCTTGGAGCTAACCCTACCCAAATAAGTGCGGTACAACTATTTGAAAAATATCTGACCCACTACCAGCAACAGAGATCGCTTACTCCTGGTTCTGTGGTGAAGTTAAACGGGATCGCTTCCAAGCTGCAACTATTTTTAGGCGACATACCCGCCAACAAAGTAACTGAATCAGTCGCTACTAAAGCCGTAGCACAATGGTCTGAATCTGCCTCAAACCGGACGGTCAAGGAATATTTGTACATCATCAAGGGGTGCTGGGACTGGGCTAAAGACAAGTATTCTGTAGCCGATCCTAACCCTTGGGATGACTCACTCACAAGATCGCGTTCTAGAGACAATAATCGAGTTCCCAAACAGCCCAAGCCATTTACCATTGCCGAATTCCAAGCGATCGTTAGTGCGTTTACAAATCACCCCCAATACTCCCATTACACTGATTTTGTCTTATTCCTCGCTAATTCAGCTTGCCGTCCTGGTGAAGCTGCTGGCTTGAGATGGAAGCATTTGGGAGCCGATTATGCCACTGCTTGGATCGGTGAATCGATCTCTAGGAGGACTCAGAAGGGGACGAAAACTGGCAAGGCTAGAACGATTCAACTCAACCCAGTACTCAAGCAAATATTAATCTCTCGCTACGAAAGGTTAGAGCCGAAACCAGATGACTTAGTGTTCCCTAGTCCCAAGGGTGTCGCCATCGACGACCACAATTTCTGTAATCGAGCTTGGAAAACTATTTTAACCAGTTGTCACATCGAGTACCGAACGCCCTATAACTTGAGACATTCAGCCATTTCTCACGCTCTCGCTCAAGGTGCAAACCCAATTGCGCTGGCAGAACAGACAGGACACGATAAGCGCGTTCTACTGTCTACATACGCTCATGCAATCGACCGAGAGGTCTTATTTGTGAGTATAAACGATCGCAATTTAGAGGATCGATAGCAACTGCAATTGTCAAGTCTTTTTCGATACAATTGCATCGATTTTTTGCCAAAAAGGGAAAGAAAATAAATAGCTGTTGCCATCATAGTAGACATGTACTATATTATACTTATCAGCCTTGCCAAGCTTATTTGTTACTAACCCTTATCGCAAGTAAAACAGCCAAAACCGATATTGACGATTGCCGCTAATTGGATCTAGTCCAAAGACTAGACCTAGAAAACCGTGGCGATTTTGTAACCAATCGGTGAATTAACTGAATCGAACACTTTGTTTGACCAGTTATGCAATAGAAAAGAATTAATCGAAAGACGAAATTAAGTCTTTCGATTAAGACTTAAAAAACAAAACATCACTATTATCTCACGATCGTTAGTGCTATGAAAACATCAACCAAAGCCAAACCCCGATGCTTCAAATTTTTATCAGAGACTGCAATTAGACAGGAGCGTTTCGATATCTCTGCTTGGCAATCAGCTCAGTTAAGAGCCAAGTTACCCAAAGGGATTTACTGGATTCAGCCAGTAGAAAGGGGGAAGATCCTCTGGAACCTAATTTTGTTAATCGATTATTTAACGTCTGGCGATCGACCAGAACATCAAATCTTAGTTGAAGAGTATATAGCAACGTTACCATCAGTGGGCTAAAACAATACCCCATTAGTAGAGCTAAAAACTACTAGTGGGGCGATAGTATTACCTCGATAAATTCACATCTGCAAATCCGAAGTCGGTGGTTTTAAGCTTGTAAAACCCTAGTCGGATTTGTGTAATTTTGCGTTGCGAACCAATACCCTAGGAGATAACCAGATAGTTATTTTACTGTGAAAAATCACTAAGTATGACATACGTGTCAACTACTCGCATGTTGCTTTGAGAATTCAACAAGTATAAACCTTGACATTATCAAAGAGAATATCTCATGAAGTACGACTACTCGATTCTGTCAGAATACTTTCCTGAAAGTGTCATTGAAGAATTTTATGCTAGTGCGATCGAACCCAAATTGTGTTTGCTAAATGCTGAGTTTCTTAACGGCGATAAAGCAATTAGCGAACTCTTGGGGGAAGTGAAGATCCACAATAACAACGGGACGTTAAAAAAGGGATATCGGGATACATACGCCTCGATCGTCGAACATGGCGGTATATCCTACACGGGCATCGATATCGAACGCGATCGGATTGCTAGTTGTAATAGTTTCAAACCGCTCCAGCCGCGACTTGACAAAGAAGGAAAGTCAATTAAATACGAGCATCCAGCGAAAAAGCCTTGTAAGGCATTCTTACCCATAATCGATCTGGAAACATGGCAAGCGATCTCAGTGCGTGTAGGCGTGGCTTTACCTGCCGATCTAGTTACAAGGCAATGGCAATTGGTAGATATCGGCTCGGATGAATGGCGAAATGAATGCCAACGACTCAGCCTAGCATTTTTACAGTGGATTCGGGATGATTCAAGTATCCCTGTAACCACTACGGAAGGGGCAAAGAAGGCATTAAGTGGGATTAGCACTGGTGAGATTTGTATCTCGTTAACTGGAGTTTGGAATGGCTGTCCCGAACTGAATAAAGGCGAAAAGGATTACACATTAATTAACGATTTAAAGTTAATTTCTACCCCGAATAGAAGGATAAATATTGCATTTGACAAGGACAGCAAACCTAAAACGATAAATATGGTTCGTGCTGCAATTAAAAGATTCGCTGGTTTATTAATAGCAGCAGATTGTCAAGTATATTTAGCTGAATGGAGTAGCGATCGAGGTAAAGGCATTGACGATTTAATCTTTAACGATGGAGTCGAGGCATTCCGTCGTGTTATCGACAGTGCCAAACCGATCGAAGCAGCGGCAATAGAAGGTACTGAAGATGGGAAAAAGCCACATAAGTCAGTTGCAGAGCGGTTGTTGGAGATCGGGAGAACGGCTACTTACTTTCAAACTCCCGATCGAGTTGCTTATTCCGATATTACAATCTCTGGCAACCGTCACACTTATGCAGTTCGC
The DNA here is from genome assembly GCF_000317145.1 of Chamaesiphon minutus PCC 6605. Taxonomy (GTDB): domain Bacteria; phylum Cyanobacteriota; class Cyanobacteriia; order Cyanobacteriales; family Chamaesiphonaceae; genus Chamaesiphon; species Chamaesiphon minutus. The sequence continues at coordinate 1,429,105 of NC_019697.1, forward strand.
TCCAGAGCTTTTAGGATGTGGCTGGCTGGAATGTATTTTAATGTCGAGGGAAAAGGAATTGGCTCTCAAAGGATGCAAGATACGCTCTCAACCCTAGAAGCGATCGCTCTGTACGGGAGGGATTCGGTAACTCGCGAAGTCCATCTTCGCATAGCCCAACATGAGGAGAAAATTTATCTCGACCTGGGGACTCCAGACTGGAAGGCGATCGAGATCGATGCTACTGGCTGGCGGATAATTAACGAACCTCCTATAAGATTCTGGCGACCAGATTCCCTTCAGGCTCTACCTTACCCAGCCCAAAACGGCACCTTAGATGAATTAAAGGATTTGCTCGATGTCGATGACCGCACCTGGACTCTCATAATTACCTTCGTTCTATTCTGTTTCTTCCCTAAATATCACAAGCCGATTCTGATTCTGCATGGCGAACAGGGCAGCGGCAAAACGACAATCGCCGAATTCCTCAAAAGCTTAATCGACCCAGGTAAGGCGGGTTTACTGCCTGCGATTAGTGACTTGCATCGACTGGCGATCGCGGCATCGCGGCGGTGGGTGATAGCTTATGATAACCTCTCTGGCATCAATGCCGAACAGTCCGACGCACTATGTCGGATTTCAACGGGTGGAGGCTTTTCAACTCGCACTCTCCACACCACAGATGAGGAAACAGTCTTTGAATTTACTCGACCGCAAATTATCACAGGTATCGATTCACTCGCAACGCGGGGGGACTTACTACAGCGTTCGCTGATGGTGTCTCTGCCCTCGATTAGTCCACAGCGGCGGAAAACCAGAGCAGCATTAGAAACCCAACTTAATGAGGCTAGACCGCGCATTCTCGGAGCATTACTTACCGCTCTGAGTCAAACGCTCAGGGCATTACCCGATACTAACCCCACCGAGCTACCGCGAATGGCTGACTTCGCCAAGTTTGCGCTCGCGAGTACCAAAGCGTTGGGATTGACGCAGACAGCATTTTTGGATGCTTATAACTCCAACCAGGAGGAAGCGCACGAAATCGCCACAGAATCTTCACCCATTGCTCAAGCAATTCTTCGATTGATGGAAACTCGCACGGTTTGGCAAGGCACGGCTGCTGAATTGTTGGCAGAGATCGAACCATTGACTCCAGAAAAAACATTGCGCTCTCGGCAATGGGCTGGCAACCCCCGCAGTCTGGGTAAGGCATTAACCAGGCTGGCACCCGACCTCAGAGGATTAGGAATTGATGTCGATTCGCTCCGTTCGGGAAAAGCAGGAACTCGAACGATTGTCTTAGAAAAACTTGCTAAGAAAATGTCAGAAAGGTCAGAAAGTTTATCCAGTAACAGTTCTAAGGCTGACATTAAGGCTGACATGAAAAGTGAGGCTGACGTTTCATATCAGCCAAATGTCAGCCAAAACGTCAGCCATGAAACCTTGATGCAGCAAGAGATCCAGCTATCGGCTGACATTACTGACATGGCTGACATTAAAAAAACAACAAATTCTAGCAATACGAGCGACAAATATGTCGCTCTATTCAATATTGGCGATCGCGTCAAGGCTGCCGATCCATACCATCGGCGCGGTGACGATCTGGGAGTAGTTAAGAAGATCGAGGGAGATTTTTACTCGGTCGAATGGGAGAGCGATCGCAAGTGTTATCGTTACACCATTGATGAGTTGGCGGCGATCGGATGATTTACCATCTCGGCTCATATCATAGATCGGGAGAATAAAATCGCAATTAGACCTTCAAGAGTAAGGCGTTAACCGATATTTTAAGGCTAGCTTTTTTTGCCTTGGGAAGATCGATCAGATTCAAGAGATCTACCTCAGTTAAGAACTCCATCAGAAATTGAGTATCCGGTAATTGGGATTTTTCGCCGTCGTTGTAGGCGCGTAATAGCTTTTCCACAACTTTGGATTCCTTCCAGCTATCCAATTTACCGATCGCAGTTTTGACGACTTTCGGTGAAATATCTGCTGGTAAGTCATTTAGGTGAAGCCGTTGTATCCGCTGTTGGATGCGACTGAGGCGTTCGGAAGCAGTCTTCACATCTGAGGTTGTCTCTTCGCGATCGAGATCGGCTAGATATTCCTGCTTGAGCTTGACTAACCGATCGTACAGTTCGGTTAATTCAGTTAGCGATCGCTCGCGGGGGATAACTCGACCGAGTGCGGGTGTTTGATTAGCGGTAGCGATCGCCAGTCCATAAGCATCTTTTTCGCCCGTTTTATCGTTCCAATAAATTGTCTGACGTTCCTCTATAATTAACTTGCCATTCGGATCGAAATAATCGATCGTTAGTGCGACTAACTGCTTAACTTCTCCCTCGCCTCCTGCACCTAACGCGATCGGATTAGCGAGATAATCTTCCCCCAATGCCCGAATTTTCTCGCTCACATCTTCCCGAAATAACAGTTCGTATTGGGTATACATACTAGGAGTCTGTTCTTGACGACTATAACAGTTTTCTTGCCAATTCTCCTGTTCTGTTTTGCGGACTTGGGCTAGGCGACCTAGAAAGTTTACATAATCGGGAAGGATAGCATCATCGAATAAAGTATCGCCATAAATTGAAGCTCCTAAATTACTTAAATCTCCCGAATTCTCACTGTCGATATTAAATCTATCGCCTACCAACTTTTTGTTTAAGTTCTTTAACCGACTGGCTTGGCGGAGGAGTTGACTTTCACTATTGGCATAATAGATATAAATCCGATCGGGATGGTGTTGTTTGGGTCTGTCGATCCGTCCGATCCGCTGTTCTAATACCATCGGATTCCACGGGAGATCGATATTAATTAGGTAGTCGGCATCCTGCATATTTTGTCCCACAGATAGGGTTTCTGAGCCGATTAAGACCATGATTTCCTCACTTTGGAGTGGACGATCGTTTGGTTCTCTACAGGTGGCTATGGGGGCAAATAAGCGGAATAATTCCTGACGTTTCATTCCTTTGTGCTTGATGCAATTTTTAGTTGCATTATGTGGTAAGAATTGTCGATCGTTACCAGACTCATCATCGGCTCGATAGTATTTCGTCGAACCGATCGCCATGCCGATTCCAGCTCGATCGATATCAGGTTTTTGTGCCATGTAGCGATAGTAATCCACCACTGTATCGGAGAAGGTAGAGATTAATAATACCTTTTTCCCCTGACGAATTAATTCTTGCACCTGGGCGGTAACTTGCGATCGCTTGTGGTCTTTAACAAATTCATATGCGAGTAGCTGTTGAATCTCCTGAAGTTCGATTAAATCAGCTTCGCAGTGACTCTGCATTAACTGGTAAATATCCTTAGCTTTACTGGGGTTAGCCTCCAAGTGATGAATAGCAATCTCGATCGATCTGCGTAATTGTTGACGTTTTTCTTGTTTTTCTTCCCCTTCTGATTCTTCCTCTTCTTCTGATTCTTCGTAGTCTTCATCTTCTGAGTCAAACACTCCAGCAGGGATCGCCGCCGGATTGACGAGGGTGTTAAATCCATAGTGGAGTAAGAGAAATTGCTCCAATCCACTGGCATCAGGCGTTACCGCATCCAAACGGGACTGCATCAACTCGATCTTGTTGCGGAAGTTAACGATCGTTCGGCGCAGGGCGTACATACTCGATTCTGCCCGTTGGAGGAAGAACCGTCGTTGGTTGGCAAGTAAGGAACGCTGTTCGACATTGCCGCTGAGGTATTTGATGGGATCGGCACTGGGAATAAATAAATCGGTTTCAAAGCGGGTGAAAATTCGATCGAGGGCGACTTCGGTATCGGGTTCAAAAATGACAGGTAGCCATTCGGCTTGGCGTTTGGCGTAGACATTGAGATCCGGCATGGCATCCCGCAACATCTGGCGGGTGCGTTGGAGGAAGATCTGACGGTAGGTGCGACGAAATAGGGGAGTATTATCGACAAATTGATTCACTCCCGTATCTCGCTTTTTGAACCAGTCAGAGACTTCGACGGGAAAATCCCACTCTTTGAATCCTTCGGGGCGGGTGAGGAAAGGGTAAAGGATGTTGTAGATATCTTCACGGCGGTTATTCCAGGGGGTAGCCGTTAGTAAGAGGTAGTGGCGATTGCGTTTAGCTATGCTATCTCGCTCCTTTAGTTCCAAACATAGTTTATGAATGCGGTTTTTGTCATTGCGAATACCCTCGTGAGCCTCGTCAATAATGACTAAATCTGCCCCAAATCGGGTAAAGTCTTCAATAAATTGACCGCGCCGACTCATCCGGTTTTTATTAAATAACCCGTAGTGATTATTTTTCTCCAGTCCTAGTTCGCTCATTTCCCGTTCCCAGTTGAGATGGAGTTTCTGGGCAGCGATAATGGCGATTCTTGCAGTGGATGTTTGTTGGCGGTAAAGACGAGCGACAGCAGCGGCGAGGCGAGTTTTGCCCAAACCTACGGCATCAGCACAGACGGCTACGCCAAAGTTTTCCATTACCATCAAGCAGTGTTGCGCTCCATCTTTTTGGTGCTGAAAGAGGATACCGCGATCGACTAATGTATCTAAAAGATCGCTGCGGGTAATCTTAAACTGTTGGATTTGTTTTTGTGCCAGCCAGTAGAGGAAGTCTTGGGGTTGCCCGTATTTACCAGCGAGAATTAATTCGGCGGCAGCACGAAAGCCGTCTATTTCGGCAAAATCTGGGAGTTGCTGGGCGTTCTTAACTTGTGGAGGATGGGTGGGAGTGATGTTATATTCACCTTGTTTATCCTTAACTCGAACTTCGGTAATCGCTTGGGGTGGATATTCAGGGGAGATGGTAATTTCAGCGTCGATTTGAGTGGGAGTGCGGTCAATAATATCGATTTGAATCAAGTCATTATCTGGTAAATCGATTGTCTCAACGGTATCGAGGTTAGTCCCAGTAATAATTACAGCAGTGGTTTCGCCTGGGGGTAATTCTGTAGGGGTAATCGTGTCGATTTGAGGTTGATTTTGTTGAATTCTCCGATCGCGTTCTAGTAATACTTGTTGGAGGAAGGTTTGGGTGAGGTCGAAGCTAATATCTTCTTTGTTCCACTCACGATCGAAATCATGAATGCTGTCGATAATCGTCTCGCGATCGTTACCTTCCCACGATTTAAAAAAGGTGACACTTTCGGCATTCCGACTATGGGCGGCGCGGGTGAAGTTGTCCGAACCTTCATGCAGGATATGGTTATTGTAATTATCGCTAAGTATTCCTGTCTTGCGATGATAGATTCCTCGCCCTGAGTCCATCTTAATTAACTTAATTTGGAGAAATTCTAACCGCACTAATTCTGCTAATAGTTCGGTGCTATTAAAATCGGTATCGTCTAAAGTCTGGACAAATTCTTGGAGGGTACGATCGATAAATAGATCGCGATATTCAGGATCGTGCAGGCGTTCTAAGCTGGCAACATCATCGCGTTTGGTAAACCCCTGCCAATCCATTAAGAGTCTAATTTTCCCCTCAGTCCGCATAATCGATTTGAGGGGTTCTTCGTACAATTTGAGAACGCCACTATCGAAGTAGGCTGTAGAACGGCGGTAAATGGTACTGCGTTCTAATATTTGCTCGATCGCCTGATTATAATCGGCGAGTTGGGCGGGGAGACTGTATCTTCTTTTAATACCCTCGATTTCCTTGAAACTACCCGCCCACAAGGTGCGATCGGTTGTAAATTCTTCTAAATAGAGAAACTTTTCAATTAGATCTAGTCCGGCTGTTCGTAGTAAGGCTGGACTGGGAATATCGCCCGATTGTTTGGGTAAATAGGTGTGAATTTCGGCGGCGTGAGGATCGATACACAACAGCTTATGAGTGGCTTGTTTGCCATTGACAAGCCGCTTGAAGAAACGTTTGACGACTGTAGCCTCTTCTGCATCTCGATGGACGAATACCAACCAGTAGCGACCATCTATGCCCTTAATCGGTTGACCGACTGGCAGATAGTAGGGGCGTTGGTTGCGGATTTGCTGGTTGAAGACAGTTTCTAACATCGGGGCACTCTCGATTTAGCTCTAAATTTAGAGTGCCTGATTTCACTGGTAAAGTAACGTTTTCTGCACCGATCCTCCTTACAGATTGGAGCTTGGTCGCTGGGGTATATTACGATCGGAACCAATGATAGTATGTAATTTAAAGGCTTGCCGATCGATTGACGATCCGATACAATATAGATGTACTAACTATTCTTAGTACAATCGACAACAAGGAGGTTGTATGACACAGACACTCCAAAACATGTCCCAACTTTACGCTCGGCTAGACCAAATTGGCTTGCCGAAGAAGTTTGTGCGAGATAAAGCACTACCAGATTGGTGGTGTGATGAATTCGAGCAGACTCCCAGTGCGGTAACAGAAGCTGCATTGTATGTCTCCCATCGACTAAATCTCAATCTCCAATCTTTGCTGGAAGAGACAGCACAGCCAGAATTCGTCCTAACCTGTCAGCCTAAATTCTACGCGCAGTCTAATAACCCCAGCTTAAAAATTGCGACTGCACTTGCGACGCAGATTGCTAAATTAGTCGCTCAAGGCTGTCCGAATGATTACCAGTCAATCTGTAATTTATCGAGATCGGAAATCAGACAAATAATATTACAGACACAAAACTGCGTTAATTTAATCGGGTTGCTAGATTTTTGTTGGGATCGGGGAATTCCAGTGGTTCATTATAATAATTATCCCAAAACGGTCTGTAAATTCCACGGCATGGTTGCAGTAGTTGCAAATCGTCCAGTCATAATGATTAGCCTCAATCATGCTTCTCCGGCTAGGTTAGCTTTTATTATCGCCCATGAACTGGGTCATATATATCACCAACATCTGCCTGAAGGTGGATTATTAGTAGATGAGGAGATCAGTCTAGAAAGCATTGATGAAGAGGAAATTGCAGCAAATGAATTCGCAGGTGAGTTATTACTTGGTAGACCGGATGTGAGCTATTATACCCCTCATAAATTCTCTGGCAATCGATTGGCATCCTATGCGAAAAGAATTGCCGAGCGAGATAGTGTCGATGCGGGGGTGGTGATTTGGAACTATGCTTGGACGAAAAAAGAATGGGCGGTAGCTCAAAATGCGCTCAAAGTAGTAGAAGGTGCGAGTAAAGCTAACGAAATTATCGATCGATATCTTCAGGATCGACTAGATTGGGAGCGGTTGAGTGATGATAATCAAGATTATCTATCACTGATGTTGCGATTGGATTAGGGCAGGGATTTTGAGTGCGATCTGCTTTTTAGATAACGATGCAATTCTCAAGTTGACTGCTTGTAATTTACTGGCAGAAGCGATGCTCTGTTTGGGTGTGGAGCGGGCTGATATTTATGTGTTGGAATCAGCCCAGCATGTTTTTAGATCGAATCAGAGACTGCGCCGCAACTATTCAGAGCAAACTTGCGATCTGGCGATCGAATTTGTCCTTGGCTGTCAAGTAATTACACCACCAACCGATCTGAGTGAATTGGCTCTATTAAACCAGATTGTGAATATCGATCGTGGTGAAGCGTTATTAATCTCTGCTACTGTAAATGTCGATGTATTTTGGTTGACTACTGGTGATAAACGCTGTATCAATGCGGTTGCTAGTTCGGGTTTAGAAGAGATCGAGCGACGATTAGCTGGTCGGGTTGTGTGTCTAGAGCAAGTTATACTCAAATTAATCGATCGAGAGGGGTTTGAGTTAGTACGCGATCGAGTTATTCCAGGTAGAGATTGCGACAAAGTTCTCAAATCTGCGTTTGGTTCTGGGAGATATGCAGAGCAAAAAAATGTGGTAGAGACGTTGGAAAGTTACGTTCTAGATTTGCGGAATAGTTCGCAGGGATTACTGGCAAATTTTTAAAGGCGAACTGCTGCGCTGGTCTGCCATAATAATAGATAAATTAGCGCAATCTCAGCTATGGAAGCGATCGCTCTCGAACAACAAATCTTAGCAAGCATCCGCACTTTGCCCGTACAGCAACAGCATGAAGTATTAAACTTTGCTCGATTTCTGCATCAAAAAGCAGCAAATAAACCGCCTCGTCGCAGTCTCAAGGGCTTATGTGCCGATTTGAAAATTCAGATTACCGCAGCAGATATTGACGAAGCTCGTCAGGAAATGTGGGGGACATTTCCACGGGAGATCGTCTAGATATGGCGATTGTTGCAGATACACATGCCATCATTTGGTATTTGGTTGAGCCAGAGCGATTGTCTCAAGTAGCTTTAGATGCACTAGAAGGAGCAATTGCGGCTGGAGAACCAGTATATATTTCGGCGATTTCTATAATTGAAATCTGCTATTTAATCGAAAAAAGTAGAATAGCCAGCGATCTACTCCAACGGATTCTAGCAGTACTGAATGAGCCAGATCCTAGCCTAATCGTAGTGCCGATCGATCTGGCAATTTCCATCGCAGTTCAAAATATCGATCGTGATACCGTTCCCGATATGCCGGATCGAATTATTGCCGCAACCGCCTTACATTTGAATTTACCACTGGTGACTCGCGATCGAAAGATCCAAGCTTCACAGTCAATTATCACAATTTGGTAAAGGTACTTAGTTGTACTCAGCGTCAATCGGTCAATAATGTGCGACCTTTGTGGTCTTTGAGCCATTTATGACAAACTTGGTATCCGCCAACATGGAAGTTCCAAACCGCTTCAGTTACATCCATAAAGCCACTTTTTACTTATTAATGACTACTTCACCACGTTCATAGTTAGAATGTTCAGCATCGATAATCCAGCCGCCGCCATTCTCGATAAATGGGGATTTATATTTCTTTATAGCCTCATCAATTTCATCCATCAGTTCAATCGACTGTCCTAGCGCAACGATAATTTTTTGATAATGCCGGATATCAGCTTGACTCAATGTGCGACCTTTGCGGTCTTTGAGCCATTTATGACAAACTTGATAGCCGCCAACATGGAAGTTCCAAACGGCTTCAGGTACATCCACAAAGCGATCTTTTTGCTTATTGATAAATACTTTGCCATTTTCATATTTAGGATGCCCAGCATCGACAATCCAGCCTCCACCATTTTCGATAGATGGGGATGATATCTGGTTTAGAACTGGGGATTTCATCAGGTGCAGATTCACCAATTGCTTTCCCAATTCACCCAATTGATGGAATAAATCGACATTACGGGTGAGTGGTACACGGGGAAAGTCTATCTTCAGGAATTCAGCGTAGCGGCTGCGGTAGGTAGGGGAATGGAAGATGGCGTAGATGTAGTAAAAAATGGCTTCTGGTGTGGGAGTATAGCCGAGGTTTTGTTCTATCTTGGCGAGAAATTCGGGTGAAATATTCGGCTTACGAGTAATTCCCATGTCTTTCTCTGCTTTAGTAGTGGGATATAGATAGAGGGGAGCAAGTTGCATTATCCCTTTGTTACTATAAAAACCTCTGTTATCAATCAAATCAGTGGTGACGAGAAAATGAGTGTAATTTCCTTCGACTGCCACTTGACGCATGAAAATTAACCCTAAATTATCTCCTGCTAGTATATGACGCATTATTTTTGAACCTGGAGTGCCTATAAATCCCCTTGTTTTTCCGCTGTACCATGTCTCTCGAATATCAAATGGTCTGTACAAAATTGATGTATAAAAGTTTCTATTCTTATTGGCTAAGACATCAGCTTTGGCATTTGACACCTTCCAATCTCTACTGTCTTCACCAAGAGAATACTTTGTTCTGAGGGAGATATCATCTAGCAGCTCAAAATCTTCAACTGATTCTTTGATTCCATCACAATCAAAGTGTATTGTGACTTTATCCCTCTCGGTTTTAACTCCACAACTATGTTCAACAAAAATTTTACCTAGTGGGATATACTCTTCATATTCTTCTTCTAATGAAAAGTCTTTCGGAACAAAGAAAAAATTGCATTTTTTTGGAAATATAATATTCCAATTAGTTGTAGATATAGAATTATTTTTGAGATTAATATATTTGTCGTCTCTAAGCCCCCATATACTTGAGTGATTTATATTGCATTCTTTGCCAGATTGTGAACATCGAGAAAATATATTAATGGAAACGCCTTGTTTAATATCAAAAATATTTTGGTCTTTCGATCCATCTGGACATATTTCTTTTTTGTTGATACTACCATGCAAGTCTAATGTCCAAATATCATTAAAGCTATTCATTAAACTTTCACGCATTCGGCGGTGTGTTATTCCATCTAAGAAAGTGTTGCTAGACACAAATGAAACAATACCATATCCGGTGTTGTCAATTCTCCATTGAGCAGCTCTAATAAACTTAATAAAGTCATCATCTAAATTTATTTTTTTCTCATTTAAATTCTTTTTATAATCTTTTATTAAATTTCTTATCCATTCACTTGAATTTACAGAGCTAACTGAATATGGAGGATTACCAATAACAACCATGATTGGTTTCTCTTTCTTGATATCTGCTGCCTGACTAGACTCTTCAGCAATAAACTCATCAACTAGTAATTCACTCTTTTTAGTGGGTTCATCCAGAGTATTTGTTAGATACACGCCCAAACGTTTCCCCTCATCAAACTGATATCCCGTTTCTTGTAAAAATAGACCTAGTTTTAAATGTGCAATTGCATAGGGAGCCATCAATAACTCAAAACCGAAAATTCTTGGTAATAAATGATCGCGGACATATTCCGACCAAGTAATATCACCCACGCGCTCAATGATAGCTTCCCGCTCTTCGTGAAAGCGGGTGTGAATTAGTTGGCAAATCCATAATAAAAATGTCCCAGTACCTGTAGCTGGGTCGAGAATCATCACCTCTGGATCGGCTAATCCCAAAGCTTTATTAAACTTATCTTTGAGTAAAATATCGACCGATCTCACCATGTAAGATACGACTGGTTCGGGAGTATAGTAAACACCCCGCCGTTCGCGCATTTTTGGTTTATATGCGGCTAAGAAATCCTCATAAAACCGAATGACGATATCTTCTTGATTCGTGCGTTGTTTCAAAATCTTGTAAAATTGTTTCCATCTTTGCTGCTCGGAGCGTTACAAAGATATCAGAGATCGCACCGATCAATTTATCGCCTAATTCTTCAGAACTACGATTAGAGATATCTTCAAATAACTTTCGCAAGAATGGATTAGTTTCTGGTAATTGTTTCCAAGCTGAAGTACGGTCAAAATGAGTCTTCTTGTCCTTATCTTTATCTTTTATATGACTGAATACTCGTGCGGTAAACAAAGCATAAGCAACTGTTTGGGCATAGATATCAGCTAATGAATATTCTTTGTCATTATCAGGTTTGACTTTCAGATCCGGCAATAACTCTCGCTTGAAACTCTCTAGCAGTTGGTGAAGATAACCATCTTTTGATTCTAGAACGTATGATTCGGGGATAATCTTTTCAATTTCTCGTGCTGACTCCGCTAACTTTTGAGCTAACTCTTTAGCTGTCTGAATCGGATCGTAAAATACCCGCTCGGCTAAAGGCACCGAACATAAAATATTTTGAGCGATCGGTACTTTTTTTAATCGCTCTATTCGAGTATCTAACTCTCGATCGTCTACTAAATCGAAGGTTTGAATGTGACGTTGTTTAATGCCCCCTTCTTGGGGCAATATAAATGCAACTCGCCCTGAATCCTCACTGGTAGGATACAGCAAATACATCGCGGGTTGATTTTGGTTTACGCGATCGATGTAGTGATTTATATATATTTCTTGCTGCTGCTCTTCTTCCGTCAGCCAGCGTTTGATTTCGTCATTTGATAGGATGTTCAGCTTATCATAGAATTTAACCGCGATCGGACGAGTTTCCGCCGCAGTCTCTTCATCGTCACCCAGTCGTAAATACCAAAAATCAGAACCATTCGGATCGTTCTCACCAATCGGGCATCCCAATTGCGATCGGAGGCGATCGATTTTAGATTCGATTGTATTTACGCTGAGATTAGAGCCGATCGTATCCATATTAAACCTAGATTACTAGGTTTAATATGGACATCAGTAGACTATAACTAACTCAGTACATTAGAACTGTTTTATGTGTGTAGTTAAATTTATTTTAGTTCGATCCGAAAATTCTAGGATATTCGGTGAGTTAGGGATTTAATCTATACACCATTAGAATTTTGACCTCATAAGATGCGATCGATAATGCCTACAAGCCGATCTTTTGATAAGTAATCCTCATTAATCGCTCTCGATCGATATTATTCAGACAGTTCGCTGTCTTGGATGTGTTGAAGGAGTTGTCTTACTAGCAATCCATCAGCCGCTAAATCGCCGCCCATCTGTGCGAATGCTGCAATCCCCCTAATCGAATTGGGTATATTCAGCATGATTTCCTGGCTGGTGCGATCGAGTTCTAATTCTTTGTGAATCTCCATTCCTGCCACACGCGCCGCTTCTTGAGCCTGTAACTTCGCCAGCGTTGGAGCCAGATAATAATTTACTGCTTCAACCAGACGTGCTGCCAGATCGAGCAACTTCATCGCCACCACTTCATTTTGCTTCGTCTTAGAAAAACTTGCCCAGAAAATGTCAGAAACGTCAGCCATGTCAGAAGGCTTATCCAGTAATGGTTCTGTGGCTGACATTAAGGCTGACATGAAAAGTGTGGCTGACATGAAACGTCAGCCAAATGTCAGCCAAAACGTCAGCCATGAAACCTTTATACAGTAAGAGATACAGCTATTGGCTGACATTACTGACATGGCTGACATCAAAAAAACAATAAATTCTAGAAATACCAGCAAGAAGTATGTCAATCGATTCAATGTTGGCGATCGCTGTCGAATGATAAAACTATCGTCCACTAATGACGATCGAGAGCCAGAAACCAATCGGGGCAGGGATTTAGGAGTGGACGATAAGACCGATTTTAATCGTCCACCAATCATCCACTCCAGAACGAGTATCGTCCACTCCCGTTTCATCGTCCACTTATCGTCCACCAACAGAACCTTTACCGGATAAGGATTTGAGTGACCGAGTGGACGATGTGAGTAGGAACTTTTACACCGCCACCATGAGTAGGAACCCTGACACTTTCTTGCCGATCTAATTCAGCTTCGCTTTCATTTACATTATCTAGCAACGGCTCAACCTGTATCGGCTCGCCAATTTCATCTTGTATTTGTGCCCTAAAAGTGGTGTAGTGCCGATCGAGTTTAATTAAATCCGATCGAGCATCGCAAAGTGGCTTAATCTCGGCAATATCGATCGGTAATCGTTGGGCGATGACAAATTTCTCGATATCTTCCACACTAAAGTCCACACTCCGTTCCAAACAGTGAGCGATCGCATCATTGATGAACCGCTCCGTTGTTTCTGAGTCGTTCGCGAAGCGTCGGCTCTGCCGAATCGACTGGGCAACTGTCAGCACTCCGGCTTTGACGATCTCAATGCCTAAATCCGTCGCTTCCTGCTGCCACCGTGCTTTTAACTCCGTTGAGGCGATGTGTTCTTTATGCTTGCGGGTACGCTCCCAACTATCCTCCCGCGTCTGCCAAGTGCTATTACTTGGACACTGGGCGAGAATCTGCATCCGGCGTTTGCTAAATTCGACTAAATTCTCTCGCTTGTAACCCTTAATCTCAAACATCCCGTGAGGACTAGGTTCGATTTCATAGCCCAGTCGTTCTACTTCGGCGGCAAGATCGGCCTGATAAATCGTTCCTAAGTGTTTCTTATTCTGAAAAATTAGATCGTTATCGTTGGCATACCATTTACCGCTCTGTGCTTGGGTTAGATTCATCACTAAAGCGTGAGTGTGCAGGTGCGGGTCTAGCTCACGGCTCTCGATGTGGTCAAACTGGGCGACCATGATGTTGCCAGTTTTAACTTCTGCTACTTTCTTATCTTTGGTAATACGGGTTTGTGCGTAGCGTGATTCGATTAGTGCCAGAGTTTTCTCGACAGCGTTGCGATGGGCGACCTCCAACCGAGTATCCCCACCGACTAATGCAGTTAGGCTCACAGATTTCGGGGCTGAGAATGTAAAATCCGTCCCCGCGCGGCGTTTGTCGGGGTCGCCTTTAGTACCAAGATATTTAGTTCCATCGGGCGATCGACCGTAGCAAATATGCTCGAATGATTCTCGATCGATTTCACCTTTTAAGCCGAGCGCAGAAGCACCTTTACCAAACCATCGAGTTTGCCCTTGCTCGTAATCGTCAGTGAAATACTGCACCGCCGTACTAGCTTTACAATTTTTTGCTGTCAGCATCGATCTCGCTGTAACATTATTAATTTTATTTCCACTACTCTCAACTCGATCTGGAAGTTATTTTGAGCATTAATTTCCCTCATGCCTTCTATTATCGCCCAATCTACAGTTATTATAGTAAATGCGTACTGTGCGTTACTAAGACTTCATTCAGTTGAAATTAGTGTTGGCAAGGTATGCACATAAACATGACAAAGATGTCGTAAATATGGCTGTCACTCCAAATTGTCGATCGCCTAATCTTGGGTGAATTTGGCTAATTTATGTACGATTTATGTACGGTAAATATTCATAAAAAAGCTAAAAATGTCGCAATTGCGTACAAAAAATCGACGTAAAACTGGGTTCTATTTCTGTACATAAAATACTTCTATCCAAAATATCTAAGTAGTATCTCGAATCGAGAGCAATCTTTATGAGTAAAAATTTTGGCATCAGATTCGTACCAGACCCCAATCGATCGGAAGAGATATTGCTGCATCGTTACTACAGCAATACCAGAGAGGGGATCTATGCAAAGTTAATCGCAAATGCAATGGCAATCGATCTGCCGCTAGCAATGGATGAATCGGGAGAGTGCGAGCGAGGCGAGATTGAAGCAGCGATCGATGACTCGCTAGCAACTTTACACTCAAAGATCGATCGACTCAATCGTTTATCTCGGAGGCGCGGATTAGATTGTCACCTCCTAGCTCGATCGTTAAGTACAACAGCAGATGCGATCGCTGATGATGTGCGGCACACAACCACCGAGCGATCTCAAACCCACTCTCATCTACCTCTGATTGCGAACATCGATGCCGAGCGGGATGATGACCGACAGCCTATTCAGCCAGTGAGAAGAAAAATGCTGCTAGGACAGGAGGAAAATGGCTAGTAATATAGAGCATTTATACGCAGTTGTAGATTACGGAAGCAGCTCGCTCAAGTTTGTCTACAGCCAAGAACTCGACGAAAATCCTCACTACTTCATGATGGAACCTGAAACGATCGAGATTCCTGCTGCTTCGATCGATGAATGTAGACAAAATTTTAATACCTATCCAGTCGGACATGCTTTCGTGGGAATCGGAGGTCGTTACTATGCTGTTGGCGAATTAGCTCGAACTAGATTCCATTCGACGATGAATTATCACGAGCCAAAAACTAATAATGCTATTTGCCGCACCTTAGCAGCAATAGCAGTGGCGGTACGACTGTGTAGAATCAAGACTGGCAAAATCAGGTTATTCCTTTGCTGTGTGCTGCCTCCTGGCGAACTCCTAGACCGCGATATTCTGGAGGACGATCTCAGACAGGCGTTGACAAGCTTTGAAACGCCAATCGGCGAGCTTCGAGTCCAGCTCAAGTACTTTAATTGCCATCCTGAAGGTGGTGGATTATCGCTGTTTTACGAACACAAACGCGGCGATTTAGGCGATCGATCGCTGGGTGTAATCATGATGGGACACAGAAATTCAAGCTGCTTTAAGCTCGCCAACAATACTTATAGCTCTTTTCGGTCTTGCGATCTGGGATTTATCTGGATGGTGAATTACATTCGATCGCGAACTTCAGGCTATCAAGATAACGATCTTACTGTTGCAGTTGCAACTTACTTACTCGGTAAAGAAGAGAATAAAGCACCGCTACTCAAACTGTTACTTAGAAACACGGAAACCGGACGGGAAAAGGAACTAGATCGATTAATCGAAGCGATCGCCTCAGCTAAGATCGAATTTTGGCAGTCATTGAGCCAGTGGTTGCGGATTCAGCTTCCAAACATCGACGAAATTGTCTTCGGTGGCGGAGTCGGTCGAATATTTGCCCAGGAAATAGTCGATCGCTTTGAAAATAAGTTGTCTAACGTACCTGGAGAAAATCATCAGGCAATATATATCAATGGTGGATTGATTTATCCAGAAGGTACGTCGATTCCTGTAGAGCTACAAGATAGATTTGCTGACGTGCAATGCCTGTGGGAGAAAGATATTCTGCCAATCGCTAAGTCTTATCACGGTAAGGATACTTTATAAGTGTTCGGTTTCTCATCTAACGCACCTAGTGTGCGTTAGATCCGGCAGCACTAGGAAAATATACAGAATATTTCGGAAAGTAAAAAATTTCCACCGCTCTACCACTCGTCGCGTGCGGGTTTGCTAGAATCGGAGCGAGTGGTAGCACATAGAAACCACACTATGGTTGCCAAAGCATCGCACACAAGGAACAAAAGAATGGATCAAATATATATCCAGAGAGAGTTACGTCGAAATGAATACGCGAAAATAGTAACAGAAAGATTTAATTCGATCGTAGGCTAAGACGATCGCAGCTCGAACAGTTAGAAATATATAAAGCTGTCAATAGACTAAATATTAAGAAACAATTATGGAAACACTCAATCGACGGAAGATGCTCAAAAAGCTGATTGGTGTTAGTGTTGGGACGACCATTGCCCAAGTATTAGGAGTGGGACAGTCTCTTAATGCGATAACTGCTTTAGCTGATGTCTCGTCAAATAGTGAAAATATTAATATTCTTAATTATGGACTTCGTTTAGATTATGATTTTCTCAGCCCGATCTCTAAGGGAATTGGTGGAGGTATAGGAGAGTTTAGTTACTCGATTGGAGAAGCGGGTGCAAACACTGTTAGAGGCGCGGGAGAAGCAGGCGGAAACGTTTTACGTGGCATTGGCGAAGGACTCAGAGAACGTTTGAGAGATATTATTTCTAATGCTGAAGGTAAACGGAAATTAATAGAATTCTCTCAGCAACAGGATTTGCAGAGGAAACGCGAAATAATCGAGCTAATGCGCGATTCTCTGCGCGAGGATCGAGACAAACAAATCGCTCTGAAATTAACCGAGATTCAATCTAATTGGGATTTACAAAATTGGAATGGCGTTCTGAGTCGTCAGGAGACAGAAGATCTATTAAAACAGCAGAAAGACTGTTTGGTAATTTTGATGTCACCTCCGGAAATTAGTATAGATGCTCCGGCATCGATTCGGAATAATCTGCAAATTGAATTAAACGAGCTAGAATCATTCTTAGTAAACTATTATCCAGACAGCGATCGATCGCACCAAGTTAAGTTTTATAGTGATTATTTTAAACGTCCGATAGGTAATATTAATGTAGATCAATTACAAAAAATTTTAGCTCCCGTACCGACCGTTATTCTCGATTTAGATGTCACCGACTATACTTATAAGGTAAAGGTTCATTTTTGGGGCGTACAAAATAATCAACGTCGCTTCTATTCTAGTAAGGTGTGGAATTGGGAAAGAGGTAATAAGGAACTAATCTCAAAAGGGGCTGAAGAAAAAGAAGCTTTGCGAACGATCCGACAGACGATCGTTAACACTAATAAGTTTTTAGCTGCTTATATAGCCGATCTATATTACCTCAATCTCGATCCTTATTATGAAATTAAGTTCCCCAAAATTAGTGCCGAACTCAACCAAGCTGGATTGGATGATAATTGGCTTCAACCCTACGTGGACGATCTGAAAAAAATTCAACTTAGCGAACAAAAAATCTACGAAAGTGAGTTAAAGGTATTAGCTGATGCCACCGAAGAGGAGGAAACGATTAGAACAGAGGCTCAAAAATGGAAATTAATAAATACTTTGTCTGGTCATTCTGGTACGATTCATTCGATTGCAATTAGTCCAGATGGACAGATGCTTGTCAGCAGTAGCGATGACAAAACAATTAAAGTATGGAATTTAAAAACAGGAGAACTTCTTAACTCCATTGAAGGGCTTTCAACTGAATTTAATTCGATTGCAATTAGTCCAGATGGACAGATGATTGTCAGTAGTAATGGTAAAACAATTACACTATGGAGTCTAAAGACAGGAGAACTTCTTAACGCGATTCAAGGTCATTCAGGTGAGCTAGATTCTTTTGCAATTAGTCCAGATGGGCAGATGATTGCTAGTAGTAGTACCGACAATACAATGGATCTGTGGAGTCTAAAAACTGGGAAACTTCTTCGCACAATTGAAAAACTTTCATTGGTGGCATTTAGTAGGCTTGGCTATATTGTTGCCAGAGATAGCAATAATACTAAAATATTGGATCTAGAGACTGGTAAAATTATCCGCTCGATTGAAGGACTTGCCCTAGAAATCAGTCCAGATGGACAAAAAATACCTGTAGTTGATAGTAAAACTGAAACTATTAAGCTATGGAATCTAGAAACTGGAAATATATACACATGGGGGTTGTCCAACGCAGCACTTTTTAAAGGTTCATATTTAGGAAATAGTACAATTAGTCCAGATGGAAGGATTCTTGTCAATGGAGATAGTAATGGTAAAGTTAAACTATGGAATCTCAAAACAGGGGAACTTCTTCGCGTCCTTGAAGGACATTCAAATTGGATTTCTTCAAATTGGATCTATTCTGTTGCAATTAGTCCGAATGGGCACACTCTTGCTAGCGGTCGTAGTGATAAAACTATTGAAATTTGGTCGAATATTTAGATTTATGTTCAATTGGTGCAATAATTGATGGTTCTCCAGTGGCTAGTGGGCTAGTTTTCACATCAAACTACTAATATCAAAATATTCTATCGAAATATTGTCGTTGTTAAATCAATTAGCTTTTGTAAATTTCATAATACTAACTTCTTTGCCTATACCAGCATTGGTAAGTTTGTAAAGCTCGTTGATTGAATAATCATTATATTCTGAATATGATAGCTTGACTGCCGAACCTACACGAGGAATAGCTTCATTATCGTACCAATAAGTCCAAACGTAATACTGCTGACCATTTGGTAATTGAATTAAAGTTTTAGCTCCATCATTAGCAGCGTCATAACCAATTTTTTGAACTATTGTTACCAAAGTTGTTTTAGACATGCAAGATAGCTCCTTTTTAAACTAACAAACTAGAGTGAATTAGATTTGATAGATCTTACCACTTTAACACTACAATAATTTAATATTAAAGCGGCATGATTTTATTATTTCTTATGTTATCTTGTTAGTAGTGATATCGACCGCTCTTGAGAAGTCACTGTAATGCTACTTACAATGACTTCTCGCCATTTTAGCTAGTTACTGGCTGTTGCTACTTCGCGCCAAGTGCTTTGCGGCAAGTACAGCACGCTCGAACCCAACCGCTCGACTTCAGTTGCCCGATCGTAAGATTCGATATCTTCCGCAGTGCGGGTGACTGCATTCAACATGCCAAACCGCGACAAGTCACCAGAACGAATCAAATGGTCGAGAACCGAACTAGATTCGTCACTGTTTAAGCCAATTGCTTTGGCGGTAAGCTCGACAGCCTTTGCCGAATGACCAGTGATGAGGTCGTTCTTAGAAGCTTGCAGATCGGCAACGGCATCGCGGAACGTGGTGATGCTGATTGCATTTCGTACTAGATCGCGAATCTTCAACTTGAAGGCGTTATCGATCGCTTGCACGGTATCCGAAGCATATAAATCGGTGCTTTCATTCGCACGACCCGCATGGTTCTTCCGCTGCTTGGCATCTTTGAGCGTTAAGCCATTGGTGCAAACTAATCGATAGATAAAGGGTTCGACCGAGATCGAGCCATTGCCGAGTTCGCCATTCGACAGCACGAATCCTGCTTGAACTGGGTCGCCAACCGAGATAGCAGCTTCAATGTTGGTGTTAATAACTTTGAGGTACATCTTCTCGTCGGTGACGTTGCAGCTTGCGATCCGAATGCCATCACCCATTTCAGCCAGCTCAGGCATTACCATTGCGAGAATCTCGTGGTTGTCTACGATCCGATAGCGATTAGAAAGGTAGAGTCGAGGGAGACTATTATGTCTCGCCCCTCTCTGTTAGATCTGGACGTGCGACTTTCACCGCATCCAGCTCCCGATATTCTTAGCTTGCGCTTTTGCTCATGTGTATATAATCGTGACAGGATTCATGTATTGCTACAAGATTTTTCTGTTTCCAATTATCATGATTTCCATCTACATGGTGTAAATGTATTCTCTCTTCTCCTACGAATTTTAAGCCGCAGGATGCACATGAATGGTGTTGCTTTTTGAGCAGTTTAGAGATAGTTCCGTCATAGAGTTTGCTTTTACGTTCGCTCCAGTAGACTATATCCCCGTCATAAGGTGATTTATTGCCTTTGACATTGATATGTTTATTTTCGGAATAGGGAACTGTAGGAAACGCTTTTTCCAGTAATTTCTTACAAGTGTATCGGTTCTGTTTAGTTTCCTTATTGAATACCGTAAATGTTCTTCTGCGGATGGAGCTTATGGAACTTCTAGTCCCCGCCATCTGACAGTATCTATGGTAATTCAGCCATCCTCTAACCACAGGTGCTAGCTTTTGGGCTTTGACTGCGGCACCATAATTCGAGCCGTTGACAATTGCTTTTACCTTCTTACGGAATACTTTAAAATTGTCCACTGATGGAACGCATCTAAATTTTCCGTTGTTTTGCACTTTGAAGTGCCAACCGAGGAAGTCAAAGCCATCTGTCGTAGCGGTTACTCTAGTTTTACTCGCGCTAACATTCATTCCTCTCGCTGTTAGGAATTCTTGGATTTTGTCTAGGATTACTTTTTCATCGTCTTCGGGGCGAAGGATGATTACCAGTAGAGTCGCCCAGAGGAACCACCCCTCCAGGCGCTCGCAGAACCGGACGTGAACGTCTCCGCTCATCCGGCTCCTATTATCCAGCCGCCATATACAGCAATCCCCAGTGAGCAAACAGGTTCGGCTGTTTTCGCGCTATGCGTCTCAACCATTGTGCTGCCTGCCGCCGATGATTCCGTAGACGTTTGTATTTCCGCGTCGCCCACATGACTAGGCGACGTTCCAAGCATTTTAGGGTCGGGTATAGGGCTGACTTGTAGTAGCGACCATAGTAGTTAATCCAACCTCTAATGACTGGATTAAACATCCTGGCCAGGTCTTCTAACTTTTTATCGCTCCTTAATTGCCAGTCCCACTGGCGCGATGTCTTCCGAATCGCCTTAGCTGCCTGATTACTAATCGCTGGAGTAAAGTTGATGAAGTGTTTTCCCCATCGATTCTTTGACCTGCGAGGTCTAAATGTATACCCCAAAAAGTCAAAGCTGGTGAGGGGATATTCTTCCCGTCGGTCATCATCCTTGCAATAGACTATATTCGTCTTTTCTGGATGAAGTTCCAACCCAACTTCCTTCATGCGCTCATTTAGGTCTTGCTTCAGCTTTTGCGCCTGGGCTTCGCTCTTACAGTGACACACCGCATCATCCGCATACCGCTCAAATTGAATGTCCGGATTTTTCCGCTCCATCCACTTGTCGAATGCGTAATGCAAAAACAGATTCGCCAGCAATGGACTGGCAACTCCGCCTTGCGGTAGCCCTTTGTCTGGAAGTTGTTTGGTGCCATCTGGCATCTGAATCGGTGACTTTAGCCAGCGTTCGATGTACAGAATTACCCATTTCTCTTCCGTATGTACGCGCACCGCCCGCATCATCAGCTCATGGTCGATGTTATCGAAAAAGCCTTTGATGTCTAGCTCTAGCACCCAGTTGCTTTTCCAGCAACGTTTTCGCGCCATTCCCACCGCATCTAATGCCGATTTTCCCGGTCGATAGCCATATGAATCTGGATGGAAGTGTTTTTCCAATTCCGGTTCCAATAAATCTTTGGCTACCATCTGGGCTACCCGATCTGACACAGTCGGAATTCCCAATGGCCTCATCCTGCCGTCTCCTTTTGGTATTTCTACCCGTAGAACCGGGGATGGAAAGTAGCTGCCAGATGTCATCCGATTCCATAATTTGTAGAGGTTATCCGACAGATTCTCTTCAAACTTTTCGATCGTCTGTCCATCTACTCCAGCCGCTCCCTTGTTGGCTTTGACCCGTTTATATGCTTCCCAAACTTGGCGTTTGGTGATACTCAACGGCTTTGCTTGTTCCATTTGAATCCTCCCGATTTCCGGTTGTTCGATTTTTCCAAGCTGGACAATGCTTCCCCTTCGCTCCCATCCCATTACAGGATGTTCTTCGCTACTACGGGTCGCTCCGCCCCTGCCACCTGCATCGGTACTCTCACACTTATGGGGCTTCCACTTGTGTTTCTCCCTTATCATCAGGATGGCAGGTTCCCACGTTCCACATCAGAGCCTAGATCGAGTTCACGCCGTCTTCATGCCGGAGGCCATCTGGCCAGTAATCAGGTTGCTGCCAGACTAATCCCGAAGTAACGACTACCCCTCGGTTTTGACCTCATTCCTATGCTTTCGACACTTCATCAACGGTTCACTCGCGTTCGTCTCCTCGATCCTTACCTGACAGAGTCTTGCTCTGCCTTTTCCGTAACGCTCACCACCTCGGCTCTTTACCGATGCAGCTTACGGTGGTTTGAAGCCTCCACCTGAATGGCGGCTCCGAGGGGCCTTCCCTCATCTCTTATGCAGCATAGCTGCCAGGAGGACTTCGTCCTCCTATGCGCCTTCGTGGCACACTGTCATCCGCATAACGGATTGTTGGTTCTATCCATTTGCTCTTAGTGGGGTCTTTGTATCTGTGGATACTTTCGATCCCGTTGAGGGCGATGTTTGCCAACAGAGGACTCACTACTCCACCTTGTTGTGTTCCTTGTTCTGGAAATCCTGCATTCGTTCCAGCTTTCAGACATCTGAAGATGCCTAGCTTTAGCCCTGTAGGGGCGATTAGGTTGTCCATGATACAGGTGTGTGAGATTCTGTCAAAGCACTTTTCGATATCTAATTCGATTACTCGTTTATGGATACCATTAGCGTTTGAGCGTAGATTGAGGAACAGTTGTTTCTGGGCATCATGAGCCGAACGTCCCGTTCTAAAACCATAGCTTCTAGCGTGAAAAGTGGCTTCGTGTGCTGGTTCTAAGGCGTACTTTGCTAGGCATTGCCAAGCTCGGTCTGCAATGGTGGGTACTTTAAGCGTTCGGGTAGTTCCGTCCTTTTTAGGGATTGGAATGGAGCGAAGCTTATTGTGTGACCATGTGTTAACATTTGCTTTAAGATTTTGTTCTAAAGCGAAGCGTTCTTCAAATGAGAGGGACGCTTTTCCGTCAACGCCTGCCGTCTTTTTCCCAGCATTAAGCTGTGTAACCTGTCGTATTGCAAGAAATCTTGCAGCTTTGGATTTGAGAATTAGTTTCTGTAAAGACCGCGCTTTCCGCTTGTCCCCAACTCGAACTGCTTCGTACACGCGCTTCTGTAGGCGGAATAGCTCTTTACGGAATTTCTTCCATGGGAGATTCTTCCAAGATTCACTAGTTTTTAGACTGTGCCCAATCATTCTCTGCATTGCTTTGTGTAATCTGAATACCTTGCGGCAATTACGCCGCATCCTACCCGAATCTGAGGGATTAATCCGCTCGTCTGGTCTACCGTCAAGGCGACCCCTGACAGACCTCAAATTCGTTTTTATTCGTTCCCCTCGATAGATAGTTAATCCGGTTAGGTGGTGCCATTTCAACTGTCAGAACCCCATACTCTTGCCACTAACCATTCCATATTGTGGCGGGATACTAATCTCTGACCATCTCGGACTTATGGATTGCGTCCGTATTGCGCTAAGTTGCTTTTCTAGGCATCTGTTTCACCATTTGGATTTCCCTATTAGCACCAGTGTCCCCTGCAATTGAGGTCTGATTGTGCTCTGTTCCCCGCTTCAGTCTCTAGAATTCCGAGTCTAGTCGCTGGGGGCAGTTAAGGATTCACATCTGAGTTTGATGGGAGGGACTTACACCCTCATACATCAAGGAGTTCAACTGGACTATTATGTCTAGTTGGAGTTAGTATTTACGGACTGGGTACCGTGATTCCTAACTCAACGAATCGCACGAAACGCTCGCATTTGACCCCGTAAAGTACGAATCAGCGAGGTTTCGCCCTGCTTTTTACCCAGCCAATAGTTGATATTAGTAGACAAGAGTTCGGGAGATAACGATCGCATCCGATCGTAATATGGCTTGGGAACCTGGATGCGACTTGCCATTTGTGCGTGAGCATAGTCTGTCGCTGGCATCTCTTCAATGCCATTATTGGTTTCGAGGTGAAAGTTGCCATTACCAAGCATACTCAAGCTAGAAGTTAGAGCGTGGAAGTCGCGCTTAGTCTCTTGTTGGGCGGTGAGTTCTTCGGCGAGTTGGACTAGAGTTAGACCAGTTTTCATGATATTGCCTCAAAAATAGTTATGGATACGACAAAGCCGCCAAACTCAGATAGATTTGACGGCAGAATAGATGAACTTTCAAATAGCTGCGGCTATGCCGCGTCCCGACGCAAGTGAATTAGATGGGTCGATACTCCACAGCTATGATCGCTCTTGGTGAAAGCATCAGCGGGATTGTCATAACGACTGGCATCGAGATCGTCGAGCCAATCCGAGAAATTCCGACGCTGTAGGCTACGGCTGGATCGATATCCATTGGGTAATACCGAAACAAGTTCGCCGCCAGGAGCCAGCCAGCCATAGGCAGCTCGAACGTGGTCGATATAAGCATCATTAGAAAATGGCGGATTCATCAGTACACGATCGTAGATCGGTCGTGGAGTGGCGAACAGAAAATCGCGATCTAACGGCTGAAAATCAAGCAGAGTAAGTGCTTGGTGTAGATCTGAGTTAATCTCGAAGCACTCCACCACCGCCCCTAACTTGCGAACGGCAAGACAGAGATCGCCAGCTCCAGCACTGGGATCGAGTACTCGGTGAGTGGTTTCTATTCGCGCAAGCTGTAGCATCCGATCGATTATTTCTGGCGGAGTGGGGAAGAAGTCGGGCACTTTGGTGTAAATCGCGCGACGACGCAGCTCGTTCGCCTTTTCCACAGACCTGTCGATTTCAGGTGCGGGATTGCTAGAACATAATTTTCCCAACAGTTCCACAGCCACAATCGCTTCATCCTTCGATCTAATGCCAAACTGTACGAGTCGCTCGACGATCGAATAACCGTAGGTAAAGGAGTCCTGGAGATACTTAGAATCTTCTTCGTGCCAGCGGCAAAGGGTAGCGAGATCGGCTAATTGCTTGCGGTTATCAATTTTCGCAAACTGAGGAGGACATGTGCCAGTACGATGTGACTGGGCGAGTCCTTCGAGCAAGCGTTGGATGAGTGCTAAATGCTCGCCTTCTTCACGCATTCCAGCGGCAATTCGCGAACGACGGGCGGTGATGTTTTGTTGCCCGATTGCGGGATGCAGTTTTGAGTCAATGGTTGTCTGCATTGTGGCTGCTAATTTATCCAATTTATCAGCCAGTTTGAGGCTGCGGCTCGATATTGGTTGAGGATGTAGATATCGGACTTCTGGGATGCGATCGCTCTGTGCATTTACGGGCTGCGGTGTAAATAGGTCTAGCTTGAGCTGGGCTGGGTTATCAATGGTTCTCATGAGGTTTGAGGATGATAGGTAGATAAAAAACAGCCCCAACCATCTAGTGATGGTTGGGGCCGATCGAGCAGGAGGACATTAAGCCGCAATTGGGGTCTTCGCAGCTTTCTTGCTTCGAGTGGTCGAGGTCTTGCGCTTGGACTTAGCCGGAGCTTCAGTAGGGGCGATAACTCGATTCTCCGAGGGAGAGGCTTCGCCAACGATAGGAGTTGCAACCTCGACAGGAGTTGCGACAGGCAAAGAGACGACGGCAATAATACTCGCGATCGCGATGCCAACAGTGCAAGCGTCACGACCGAGCCGAAACTTCCCACTAACGACGAGATTGGCTTTGGGCACAAATAGCCGCTGGTAGATTTCGCTCGCACCAGTACTAAACAGCACTTTGATATCGCCGTCGATGGCAGTACCAGTCAGCTTGTCACCATTAATTTCAGCGGTCAGAATAACGAGATTGGAAGTAGCAGAATTCATAAGTAGTCTCCAAAGGTAGGGTAAGTGGATATTGAAAAGCTAGTAAGCAACAGCAAGGTCGCATACTTGCAAATCCGAGACAGCAACAACAGGCTTAGAGGGCGCGGTCGAACCATCGGGGAGTGGTTCAAAAGTCAGATCGCCAGTGACGGAGATCGTGTCGCCTTTGCGGATGGTTTGGGCAGCATTGACTAAGGCATTGCTAAATCTGATCGCAAACCAATCTTTTCCGTCATTAGTTGTTACTGCTAGGGCAGCTTCGAGGCTCGAACTATCATCGGGTAAGCACTTAGGAGCGCGACCGACTAAACCGGAAATGTTAACTTGCATGAGCGGATTCCTCCAAAGGATGGGTGAGTTGAAGCAATAGTGCTTCAACTCGATTCGGCTTTGCCGATGGTTCTTACGGACACTCCAGCAGCACATCAGCTAGAGTGACAATCTTGCTCCGAATGGGGCAAACGCCATAGTAATCGGCGTTCGCAAGTACCCGTGATTGCAATGCTTGATGTCTCAGTTCTGTAATTTGGGTTAAAAAAGATAGCGACGATCTCAGTTGAGATCGTCGCCAAGTCAAGTTGAAATAAAGTCTAAGGTAGCTAAATCAACGATTGTCATCGAAGAATCATCGTCTGTGTAACTATCGATAACTTCGCGGATTGTTTTATAGGCATATTCTCCGTGTGAATCGGTAAGAGCGTTAAGTTTATTAAGCAGTTGTTTGGGCGAACAAACAATCTTGTTAACTAGGCGTTGGCGAGATTCGCGGTGATTGAGGCGTAGCACTAAATACGAACGCATATTTTTTATGGGGGTGAGTTAATCGGGTTGTAGAGTGGTGCGCTTGCGCGATTGATATCAGCCGCAGCAAAGAATCCCGATCCATACCGGATCGGCTGGCTACGCGATGGCAATTAAAGATCGATCTTTAATTGTTTAGACTTGCAATCAACACCAAATTGCTCTTTCAGCCAGCGATTGGCATTGATTAAAGACATAATAATTTGACTCCAAGCTTCTCGATCTAGATCGTTAATTTCATGCTCCTCGTAGTATTGGTTAAGCAGTTTGCCAGCATTAACTATCGATGTACCAGCATCGAAGGCGATGCCCTCCATCTTTTTGTTGACAGCAAACTTAGTAGCACTATTACTCCGTTTCCAGAAGATAGAGCACCAAATTCTTCGTCGAGCCTCCAATAGTTCGTAGGCGATCGTCATCTCTAGACCCGCCAAGATTAGCAATTGATTATTTTGATATTCTGGAAATTTCTTTAAATACTGTAAACTCGAACCAACTCCGGCTGTGGATGAATACATGATTACCTCTATTAATAAAAATACCTGCGAACTCCTCCAGAGTTCGCAGGTAAGATCGATGAGACAGATGGTTAGAACGGGATGTTGTCATCCTCACTATCATCGACAGTAAGGGTTTGGACGACTGGCTCGATCGCCGGAGCGATCTGGGCGATGGGCTTGGCAGCGGCGAAAACTGCTGGCTCGACGGGGATATCAAGCAATTGGAGGACGCGATTTGCCAGTTCGTCATTGCGACCGAGAAAGAAGCTCTCCCAGTTATCGAGCGTGGGCTTGGAATGACTGGCAACCTTACAAGCAGGTGCTTTATTACTGTTATTACCAGCTAGCTCGCGCGTGACCTCAAACTCAAACACGCACAGGGCGTTAAATTCGAGGTTCTTGGGACGCGCGGAAATACCATTGGCTTGAGCGTGGCACATAGTTATCTCTAGGAGAAACTGCTGGTAGTGGAACGAGAAAGTGGCTTGGGTAGCACCTTTGGCGATGTACTGCAAGGGGATTTCATGCAGGGGATTATTGTCGCAATCGAGCAATAGCACTTCAAAGATCTGGATATTAGTAACACCAGCTTGTCCTTTAAACTCACCGTACTTTCCAAGCAACTCCAGCTCGGAGTTACCGTTTTCACCTTTGACAGTTCGCGCCGCCATTAATCCAGATTTAGGGACTACTAGCATCCGAGGCTGGCGGAGGATCGAGCCTTGCTCTACCGCCCCGCTAGAGAAGGTATAGGTATCCAACGTCTCAGGCACATTAACCCAGCTTGCTTTAGCCATCTGGTCGAGGCTGACAAAGAAACCGCACTCGACGGGATTCTCGCCGCGCAAGCTTTGGATGTATGGTAGCTTGGCATTGGGATTGCAATATTCGGGTGAGGCAAAGCGATCGCGGACGGGCTGAGAAGAATTAGTCATGATAAAAACTCCTAAAGATATCGTGTCGGGTGACCCGACACGAAATGAATCGGTCAAATGGATGCGGCTCTGCCGAAAACATAAAAATAGCTCGCAGATCGAGGGATCTACGAACTGATAAGGGTCGATAGATTAAGCAAAGAACTCGAAATATATTTCGAGTATTGCTTCAATGACTGAAAATTGGCGAGATTCAAACTCACTGGAACGCAAACAAATGAAGTAGCGGTAGGCAGAAGTTAAACGATCGAACATATTGGTTTCTCCTGGAAGTCTAAAGATCGAGCTACTTAACGCTCATCTAAATTCGGCTTTGCCGATGACTTTCTCTGGATTTATCGTTTCAACCTGCTCTTTTTACAGTTGCTAGTGCTAAAAGAAAAAGCTGGCAGTTCCAAGTAATTACCTGGAACTGCCAAAGAACTAGAAGTATTCGGGGACGAGCGATCGAGCAGCTACGATCTCATCGGGGATTCGATCCAAGTAGTCGGGATGAATTAAATGCAGTGCCAACCAATAAGGATTGGGAGATTGCATACCAACTAGCCGTTCGCAATAATAGACATCGGCATCACGGCGCAGATACCCGATGCGTAAGTCTTGATGGCAGACTTCGACCGCAATCTCACCGTCTTTTGCTACTGGTGCATCATCAAACACATCGAGCCAATTCAATGATAAGTGGATACGATCGCAAACCCACTCAGGTTCTAAACTTTGTAGATCGGGCAGCGGTAAAGGTTGGAAATAGCGGTGGGAAAAATTGCGAACGGCATCGTGGCACTCGGCGGTACTAAGATGATGACCACGTACTACTTTATTTAGGCTGTTACCACAAGAGAAGCGATCGCGATCTAAATGACGTGCCATCGGACAATCTAGGCAATTTGAGGGTAGTGCTGTCATGTTTTAATAGTTACGATCGATTAGTTGAAAGTATTGTTGAGAAACAACCGAGAGTTTGCACACCCTCAGTTATTTTTTTGTGATGAGAAATGGATAACTAGCAATTAATATTGGGGATCGGAGTGATAATAATCTTGGCGATCGTTATGAGATGACTCGCAAATTTCGAGTATTAATTCTTCCAAGAATTGCAAGTATTCTGTCGATTCGAGCGGCTGTTCGGTGGTTAAATCGGCTTCGATGTGCATGATGGTTATAAATAAATGAACGAGGTAGCACAAGTGAAATTGTGCTACCTCGTTTAGATGCGGCTATGCCGCCCAATAAATTAGTTAACTCCTCGTCCGAGAAGCTCGAATTAGCAAAATGGGAACTCAGAAGATCGTCTTAGAGTAAAGTGATAATTTTATCGTCAGTATCGTCAGCAGAGCGTGATTCTCCACCAAAAACTAGTCAGGGCAACGCTCTTGGGGCTGACGATAATGCTGACGATATTTTAATGGCTGACGATATTGACGGTAAGGCTGACGATATTTTCAATGGCTGACGATCGGACTAAAGATATCGTCAGCCATCGAACGACATAACAGCAGTGGGTTTCAAGGTTGGCTGACGATACTGACGATAAAAATTCCCGCTTGACCTGTTCTAGTAATCGTCCGCGCTGATTTAAAATTGGGGATTTAGTCAGGTAAGCGGCAAAAGTGCCAACCTCAAGCAGCAACAAGCTGGATCGAGTTTGTTGCGGGTTGAGACTGGCGATCGAAGATCTATTTATTAGTAAAATGTCACATCGAGCGAGCGATATTTTCGGTTGGCGATCGGTCTACTACGATAGAAGTCTTTGCTTTATTAACGGGTACGATTACAGTAGGTTCTCGCTCTGTCGATCTAGAGGGAGTTTCAGTTACTTCTTGTTCGGGCACAGGAATTTCTACAACCCAATGAGAAAAATCATCCGGTGCGCGATCTCCATCGGGGTAGACTTCATTGAGCAATACTCCCAAGCTCTTGATTTCTACCATCTTTGCAATGTCGCCAGCCGACTCGGAAGCTTGATAGAGCTGCCGCAGTTCTCCTGCTGTCGGATAATAGCGTCGCTCTGATGAAGGAGCTGGATCGATCTGCTCCAGTGGTGGAGATTGTTGTGATAGTGGCATGATTTCGCCACGATCGATCCTAGCAATGGGGTGATGGTCGATAAGATGTTGGACTTGAATTTCTAGAATTTTCTCATTCGAGCCACGCCATAGAGTGCCCCTCAGTAAGTTGCTTCCATCTTTGAGCTTGGCTTTGGACTCTTTATTGATTAACTCTCGCCCCAGTACTCCGATCGGTATCCGTCGTTCCCCAGAACCAATATAATCGACTGAAATCTCCTTACCCCGACGCTCGAATGCGAACTTTCCTGCGAAGTCTTCAATCTGAGTGTTGCTAATAGCAGGGGCAGGATTGACAACAAATTCTCCTAGCTCGGTGCGGATGTGAATTTTTGGATCGAGAGGTCGCGATATTTTAGCGGCTACCACCGTGCCAGGGGTAAGCAGCGGTGAATCACCGTAAGTACTCAAGCCCAGGTCGATCGTGCTGCCATCTGGTGCGATCGCGCCAACGTGCAGATCGCGCTCGAACCTAATTGCTAGTTCCGCTCCATCTCGTAACTCTAGCGCGGCTGCCGTAGGACGATTGAGCGCGATCGGCGGTACTTTATCCAGGTGTTGGCTAATTTCGTTAGCAAAGATTTTGGCAGCCATGCCCATCCCTGCGCTGGAATGCCATGCAGCGGACGCATACTGCATCCGTTTGTCGTTGGGAATCGAGCTTTCTAGTTCGGTGAGTACTTTATCTGCACTGGCAAATACCGCATCGACATCGTTTTCTAGAGCGTAGGGCGGATGAAAATCTAGCGTCGATTTTGATATTGAGAATTTTTTTGCACTGCCGATTTGTGCAATTGGAAATTTATCTAGTTGATTGACTCTGGCTGACTCTGGCGATACTTCACCAACTAAGACTTTCTCTGACTCATCAGTAACTAAATAAACACCATAATATTCACGATCGTCATTTTCCCGTTCGCGTAGCGTTCCCTTTGGGAAATCGCGATAAATCTCAAACCTTGCATTGCTCTCACCATCGCCTAAATCCCAGATTGGTGAATCACCTGCAACATCTGCATCGCATAGTCCTTGAACTACAAGGCTCTTACCGCTACTAGATACGATCGTCAAAGTCGGCTGCTGGTCTTGGGGTAACTCCCGATACAATCGTTCTTTAATCTCGCCGATCGCCTTAGTACAATTACGATATCGACGGGCGAACTCATCTACAATTGCTTTGTGAGCGTCATTATGGGTAATCGGCACCAGCGAACGAAACCGCTTATTCAAATCTTCTGACTCGATC
This sequence comes from Chamaesiphon minutus PCC 6605, assembly GCF_000317145.1. Classification (GTDB taxonomy): domain Bacteria; phylum Cyanobacteriota; class Cyanobacteriia; order Cyanobacteriales; family Chamaesiphonaceae; genus Chamaesiphon; species Chamaesiphon minutus. Next base: position 1,460,650 of record NC_019697.1, read on the forward strand.
TCCTGTAATTCATGCTGCTGACCACCATTGTAAAATCGGTTTGCCGTTTCCACCGCCCACCCGATCGGTTCTTGAGTATTAGTTGGGAGGTCGCGGCGGAGATAGATATCAGGCTTTTTGACATTCTGGCGAAGTTGGTGAGACTTGTACTGAAGGCGTTCGCCAAATTCATGAATCGTCTCATCAATGCCGACGCTGCTTTTGGCTGTATCGACAGCAGTTTGCAGATTTTTGGCAACTGCACTGTCACAATAGCTTTTGAGAAGCCGATTGACATTACCTAAATTCAGCTCGGCAAACGCCAATCGCTCTGCTACTGGTAATCGATCTAGCTGTTTACTCGCTTGGACGATATTCTCGATCTTCTCGGCTAGCTGCATCGGTGGCAACCCATGATCGATTAAATACTCATCGTTGGGAATCACCTCGATCGGAATCTCACTGTACGCTGTCCCGATTTGCTTGAGTAAACCGATCTTCCGCTCCGGTTCGATATAAACTGTCTCGGATGCGAGAGATTGCAAGATTATCGACTGATTGGCAACTTTTCCAGTCGGGTTGTTAGCGGTAATGTCCCAAGCTCGCCAAATAGCTTGAGTTAGTGACTCGCCCTCATGCCAAGGATGGTCGGCTTTTTTAGCTTTGGCAATCGGTAACGGCTTGAGATCGGGCGCATTAGCCTGGGTAAATTCTTTGACTGCCAGCGGGAACTTACCGCGTTCTAAATCTCGCTGAAGGATTATTTGAGCAAGAACTTCTCTACCTGCTTCATACCGCTCGCCACCTGTAATGGGTAAATTGCCTAACTGCTCGCGGAGTTGGTGGGGGAGATTATCATTTGCTAGATAACCGACGAAGAAACCATTCCGATCGCCATCGAAATCGGTAATGGCGATATGTTTTGCTGTCCAGGGATTCAGATAGACTACGCCCTGCTTGGCGAACGCTTCACGGTCGCGCTCGTGCAATACTTCTAAGTTATTAATCGCAATTGCCGCCGCACCGATATTCGGAAATGGCGATCGATAGTACGCAATGATCGCGCCGTGGGGTAAGTCGCGATTGCAGATCTCCCAAGGTTCCAGCTTGCTATGGTGCTGGGCGATCGCAGCGGGGACGACGATCCCACTAGTGGCTATATCCAACCTGTCGCGTCTGAGCGATTTGTTAAGCTGGCGACCTATATTTGGCAGTTGGGTAAGCTGCCCGTACTTATCGGCTTTAAGCAGTGCGGCAAGTGTCGATCGATTGTTACGCGGTTCGTCATCATCCACACCATCGATTCCTTCGGGCGTATCGATAACTAGCTCGCGCTCGTGCCTTGCTTCTTCTTTGGCTACAAATTTAGCTGCCACTTGCCAGTTATCGATCGCTACATCGGCTAGCTCTGCGGCTTTGGCTGCCATCATCGGATTGAGTTCGTTCAGGGTTGCATCTGGAATCGTACCCTTGACTTGGGCACCTACCGATTGATTGGAATATTCGGCTTTAATCTTCCGGTTGACCCATAAAAAACTCTCTAATTCTAAGATCCCTGGTTGCTTGAGTCTGCCGTCATCGCCTTTGATATCGTTGGTTGAGACGATCGCATCTACTCCCAGCCGTTCGCACCAGGAGCTAGTAGCTACCGTCCCTTTGGCAATTCCAGGTAAATCCGGTGTGGCGGCACGAAATTGTAAGACCGCACTCCGAGCGAGTCTATCGATCTTTTTCTCGATCGCTTGAGCGGTTTGGAGATCGACAGAATAGTTAGAGATTCTGCCCGTATGCTTATATTCTTCGAGTAGCTTTCCGGCTAATTCTGAATCGTAACTCTCACCGAATGCTGTATCGATCCACTCGCCTAAGTTGCCTAACTCATCATCAACAACATCTTCACTCTGTTCAATAGTCCGGACAGATTTATGGAGCTAGAGAGCCATAGTGGAGAAGACTATCGTAGTTAGGATGGGATTTAATCAAAGTCGGGTCAAGTTCTAACATGGAAATAAACCGCTCAAGTAGATGTCCATTGAGAGCTAGCCGCTTGTAAGTTGCCATTGAAAAAGATTGCGGCTGTGAATCTTCCCCAGTATCCGACTGAGTTTTTTGCTGTTCAAGCTTGGCAATATTGAGAGCTGCCAAGGATGCATTGAAATGAAAATCCAGGGATTGTTGGTGGCGGGATTGACAGTCGCAAAGCCCAGTAAATTGTTTGGCATCACGAAAGATGAATTCGATTTGAAACCGAGATTTGTAGTACTCGTACAGACTGATGGGATTAATCATCGTGTCGGTAGAAAAGAGCAAAGCTACTCGCTGCTTCTCGGGATGACGTTGGTCAACCAAGTAAACGATGCGAATTTTACGTTTAAGTGAAACATGCCAAACCACTTGGCTATACAATTTAGTGCCATTAGCTAACTCACCACCGAATTCCAGTCGGGACAAATCACTCAAATTCACCTTGCCATCATACTTACGCGGCGCACCTTTGGGCTTTTGCTTGCCAGTGTAGCAGTATCGTAGATCCGCATCAATCCGCAATTTGCTAATCAAATGAAGGTCTAGCTCAATCACCCCATCAACAACAGATTTCTTACTGTAAAAGCTGTCTGCGGTTAAATATTTTACTACCGCAGGCAAATGGGAGCGAGCTATTTTCAGTTGTTTCAGATAGCCTTTGACTCGCTCAGAAATCACTGGTTCTGTTTTCGCTTTCGATTTAGATTTAGATTTCGACTTCGATTTCGACTTCGATTTCGACTTCGATTTACGCTTCTTCTTCGCCGTTGGTTTCGCGTCGGGGATGGGTTGACGCTCGGTTTTTGCAGTTTGTTGTACTGAGAGAGTGTAACCTTGATGGGCTAATACATCCACCACTGCAATCACCGAAATTTCTAACCCTTTTTGAGACTTGCTGATACTACCGTTATAGAAATTATCTACTCCCCATGTCTGTTTTCCACTCTTGCTGATAAATGAGCAATCAATCGCTGCGATCTGCTCTCGATTTGGTTCAATTGCTGCTGCAATTGTCTGCGCGTGGAAGGGAATGAAATCGAATGTTTTTTTGTACTGACGACGGTATGTTCGTTCGCTATACTGCCCATAACGACTGAGATTAGTAAAGTTTGCCTTGCCGCATACCACAAACAACGTCACAAATATACTGGCTAAGAACTGGCGTTGCGGTTTGCTAAATTACCCACTTTGGCAAGTAGGTTCTGTACAATATCCATAGGGCAATTCATCTGGTACTTGGGTTCTACTTGTACTTTAAGCGATGAATTGCTTTTTTTGGATCGATCGATCATTTTTCTTTTCAAAAGGTGTCCGGACTATTGTCTGTTGTAAGCCGCGATCTATTGCAAGTAGCACTTCCTTATCTAACAACAGTCCGCGTAAGAGTTTGGTCGATGCCAACATCGTACCGTCACCCATCTTGTCATAAAGGTGGGCTAATTCTTTGGCTGGAATTTTGCGTCCATTGAGGTCTAGGAGTGGAGTAGAACCACTAGATCTTTGCTCGTCATCGATAATTAATATCCTTGTGTTGCCCGATTTTGTCTGAGCCGCAGCTTTCCCATCGCTAACGACGAGCGAACCATAGGCGACGGCATTATGGGCACTGCGCTTGCCATCTGCGTAGATCGGTTGGATATCGCGGCTTTTGTCCCCTTTGGCAATCAGCTCGGCAGTCGATTTGTCTGTGAAGTATCCAGATTTGCCACTGGTGCAGATGAGATATTTCCCTTGAGCTTCTAATCGAATCCGATCTGAGTCATTTACTCCTTTATAGAAGTTAGCGACATACAAACTCTGCGATTCGATCCGATGAGTTTGGAGCCACTTTTCTAAGTAACAATTTTCTACCGATTTCACCCTTGGCGTTCGCTTGTCTTCTGGTGCAAAATTGGTGAGGTTTTTACCAGTTTTTAAGTCAAACTCTTGAAACTGGAGCATGAGGATAGTTCCTAGAACTCGATAATATCTTCTTCTACATCAGGTACGGTTTGAATGAATCTGGCAGGAAAACGAAGTGGTTCTCTTGGTTTGCTATTCCCTTTAGTGTAAGTGTAGTAGGTCTCAGGAATATCATCGATGTCGATGCCATCGGCAAGCATATCACCCAAATTGTCATAGTCTTCATGTCGATGCGATCGCTCGTATGCCCATCCTTCCATGTCAACTTCAGCCATTAGTTTCTCATCCTCAATATTTTGGGCTTCTTCTTCCTCGGTGTAGGTGCGCGGCGGCGGTGGGATGATATCGCCTTCTCTGTAGAAAATGTCTTCGATGGAATTTATTTTAACCACAATTTTACTCTGAATATAAGATTGCTGCTTTTAGGGTAGCAAACTTCTTCATGGTTTCATTTGCAGCGGAGCTAGCTGGTGACATTTTATTCAACATTTTTTGTAGTTCGCGATTGACTGCAAATCTAAAATAGCTACGCCTTGGTTGTGGGTGTAGAGGTAGATAGATTGAGAGAGACATTATCACCAGAGGGGATGGCGTGAAGTTGGAGCCGATTCGGTTGTGTGGGGATTGCTATGGGGATTGTTATGGGGAGTCGTCTTATCATCGGATTGAGTGGCAATTGAAAAGTGTCGATCGATGTCAACGACATCAGTTGCGTTTATTGCCAAAATGTTGTAATTGTCAGGCTAAGTTTCCGATGCCAGCATGTCAATTTTAATACAGCATGTTTGAAACTAACCATCATGGCATTGAGGGAAAATAGCTAATGGAGGCTTTTGCTGGGCTGGGATTTGAAAGACAGCATCGATCGAGCTAGACCTTACTATTAGCATTACTATTAGCAAAGCCAGCACCACGAAAGGAATGTCGATCGCGGTTATTGACTTTGCCGATCGGCAAAACAAGCGATTACGCGCTAGGCTCGGATAGCGATATTAAAAAAATCGGGACTAAACTAGCTAGTTTAGTCCCGATCGAGAGAGGTGATAATTATGGCTTTAAGGCTCCACTAACATCGGCGGCTCCAGTGACTTGATCGATTAATTCCATCGTGGGAACGTCACGTTCGAGGGCTTTCATTTCTTTGCGAATGTGGGCTTGGACAAGTTTGAGTGGCTTGGTATGAACTCGGTAACGCAAACATCCTTTAGGTTGGGGAATGCAGCTTACGATTTCGATTGCTTCTCGTTTGGTAAGATTTTTAGCAGATTTATGGTAGAACTTTTTGGCTGCGGATTCGATCCCATATACCCCATCTTCAAATTCGATGATGTTGACATAAATTTCGAGTGTTCTCTCTTTGCCCCAGATTTTTTCGACTGTTGGTGTTAGATACAATTCGCCAACTTTACGGAGAATTGCTGGTTCTTTCCACAGCAGCGCATTTTTTACAGCTTGTTGTGTGATTGTACTACCACCGCCAGTTTTATTCCGAAGAGCTTCTTTGATACCTTCGATGTCGAAGCCGTTATGGTGAGCGAACGAAGTATCTTCAGAACCAATCAGTGCGTGGTAGAGATGGAATGAAACTTTTTTGCCATCTATGTACGTTCGATCGAAAGAGCGAGATTTAAGAATCAGTGATTCTGCCTGAATGATCGTAATTGGTGGCAGTACATATTTGTAGACAACACAACATCCAATTTGAAGGGGGACGATCGCGAGAACGAACAGTGTGGCTTTCCTTTTCCATTGTTGCCAGATAGTCAAGCTTGTTGCGGTGGGTTTCAATTCTGAAGCTTTGTTCATAGTTCAACTTGCCTTAATTTTCAGAAAATTGACACAAGGATTATGTGAGTTGTCTCGATCGAGATAGAGACAACCCTATAAAATGGCTCAAGAATTAGTTACCCTGTTGATTTATCGATGGCTCTTTACACGATCGATTATTGAAATCTTTAACTCGATTCAAGCTTTATGTGAGTGAAATATAGATTCGATCGAGCGACTTGCCATGACTCTTCCGCCGAATGTTTACTACGCCAATATCTTTGGCACTGCGGACATGAGTACCGCCGCAGGGCATAATGATGTCACCGTAACGCCAGTAGGAAATGTCTTTGGTACTGGGGTCTGACTCCATGATGATGTCTTCACCTCGATCGATTAAATCGTTGGTTAGCTTAGTTACTTCTGGAATTAGATCGGGATTGAATTTGTTAGAGTAGTCTAAACGGGCACTCTCGTCATAGATGTAGCAACCCTTGAGATAAAGTTTTTCCTCCTGACCGTAAATGCGATCGAGTGCGTGTAGTACGAAGTGAGTTGCGCTATGGTATCGCATTAATAAATGGCGATACGACCAATCGATTTCTAGTCGAACTTTTTGTCCGATCTCAAAAGGCGCAGGTTGAGTCAGTTGATGGACGACTACCGTATCGACCTGTACGACGGGAACTTCGATATCTGGGCGATTGATGTAGATTAATTTCCCTGGTTGCTTTTGAACATCTTTTACCTCGACACCATCGATTGAGCCTCGATCTGCGACTTGCCCTCCCGATTCAGCATAGAATACCGTCTGGTCTAGTACTACTAAATCGTCTTGGACATGCAAGACGGTTGCTTCGCATGAGGTTTGATAGGGATCGTCGATGAATAACTTCTGTGTGGGAGGTAATTTTGATTGATTGTTTAAAGTGAATGTTGCCATTGTTGTTACCTTAGTTGAGCGGTTGACAATCTAAAAGGTTAGGAGTAGCTATTCGTTCTAAATCAATTCAGATATTTGGTAATATCACTCTTAGTTCTGATCCGGATGTTTTTGTACTTGTCGAAATTCTTTTTGAATATCTCTTGTAGCAATTTCTCGATTTCTTCTTTGTTTAATCCATCTATTTCCTCGATCGCTAATTCTTCAAATGTTGAAGTTAATGTCAAGCCAACAATAAGAATAAATGTTGCTGCGGTACCTCCTGCAATAGCTGGTGTAAAGATGAAATCTAAAACAAAAAAATCGGCAATGGTGGTTATCACTAATGCAGCTAAAGCCTGTGGAGAAAATGTTATTTTTTGCCAAAGTGCGCCCAGTCCTTTGAGCTTGTCAAATCCATATAAAGCAGCTATTCGATTCCAGAGTACTGTTTCAGCAGTTAAGGCTGCTGCTGTAGTTGTGAATGGGATAGGAACAAATCCTGAAGCAAAGCATGAAACTGCTGATGCGCTTATATAACTATAAGCTAAGATTTTTTTAGCTTTAACATCTACTACTTGTCGTGAAATAAAGGCATCACTCAAAAGCTTGGGTAATAGTTCAGAAGTTTTTGTCACCAATTCAGTTAAGCCAAACTGTTTTTGATTAAGTCCTTCTAAAGGAAAGGCAGCAACTTCAATAATATGATAGACTTTTTTTAAGTCAAAGGATTTAATTGCCTTTGTGATATTGTCAATTTCATTTCTGCGCGCACGATCGCATTGTGATAGAACAACAATCACAGGTATCCGCTGTTCGTAAAGCTTGTTGATTATTTCACATTCAAATGCTTCAACTCTTGCTGATGAGGCATTAATCACATACCAGGCTAAATGTATCTGCTCATTCACACCTTTTTCTAGTTGTTCGCTTACAAAATCAAATACTCCTTTTACAAAAATATTTTCTTTGTTTAACTCAAGACCACTAGAATCGAAAAGGTTGATTGGAATACCCTCTTCTATATTATTAGTATCGAGAGTATATTTTTCAAAATACTGTGTAACTGGCAACCCCGAACCTGTTTGTGCGACTTCTTCCCCGAAAATTACATTAATGAGGCTGCTTTTGCCAACACCTGTCTTACCAATCACTAAGATGTTGAGACTTGAGATGTTTTGTGAGAAATCGTCAATATTCTGCTCTAGATTATTCATGAGATTTGTTTTTGATTAAAAGGAGTTGAGAATTTTAATTGCATGGACTAATAAATAGTGGGGATTTAACTAGTGTTGAATTGACATTGGCGCGGCTCAATATTTTGCATTTTACCCTCATTATTTAGAGAACTTTATTTATTGCCTTTGACTCTAAGCGATTATTCCAATAAGTTGAGATAATCAAAGACTGAATCGTAAGCCATCGTCAGAATATGGATTGGTCTGTCTAATTGTTTCCCCCTTAGTTCTTCAACTATTTTGGATACGGCGGCGAGATTTGCTCCGCTAGAAAGTCCAACTAGTAGAGCTTCTTGCCTCGTCGCGGCAAGCATCATGGCTAGTGACTCTTCATAGGTAACGTCAATCATTCGATCGATAATCTCAAGGTTCAATACTTTCGGAATGATGCCAACGGCAAGTCCTTGAATTTGATGGAGTACAAACTTGTTTGCCAAAAGGTCACAGCCACGCGGCTGTACGCCAACAATTTGCGCTTTGGGGTATTCTTGTTTGAGAACTTCGCCGATTCCGGTAATATGACCGCCAGTGCCAATTCCACCCACAAAATAATCGATCGATACATCCCGAAAATCTCGTAATATTTCTTGGGCTGTGGTCTGGCGATGGATATCAGGATTGGCTGGGTTTTGACCTTGATTTAACATTACATAGTCATAATTTTCTAATTGAATCTCCATTGCTAATTCACCATGCGAGTTACCGCCACGGTTGCTATCTGACAGAACGATCTCGACCCCAAAGAGTTTCAATTTTTTCTGCTTATCTGGACTATAGTTGTCAGGAATTACCAACTTAACTTTATATCCACGACAAGCCGCGACTATTGCTATTCCTAACCCAGTATTTCCTCCCGTTGGTTCGAGAATGGTTTGCCATTCATTTGGGCTAAGAATGCCTTGCTTTTCAGCATCTAGTATCATGTTCATGGCAGCTCTAATTTTATGGCTGCCACCAGGATTAAAGGTTTCCATTTTCATGTAGACATGGACACCAGGGAAACCAAAGAATTTACTAATTTCGATAACTGGCGTGTTACCGACAAGTTCGAGCATCGATGGATAAATCATAGGTTGTGTCTCCTAAAAAGTTATTTATCGTTGTTACCAGGGAGGATGGCGATTAACTTGTAGTCACCGTTAATAAATCTGAAAAGTTTGGAGCAAACTACGCCGCTGCTTTGAACGTCAATTACCAGGTGATCGACTGGATAGATGGGTTCGCCATCGAATAGGGCGTTTTGCTTGTCTTCGTCGCTAAAGTAGGCACCGACATCAGGGTGCGAGTGGTAGATGATTTTGACCGGATTATCCGAATTGATATTTTTGCTCAGGAATAGTGCATCCTCTGATGAAAATACGAAACCTTCAGCAGCATTGCGGGGGTAGGTTAAGGGATCTGCTTTGTGTAGATCGTTAAGGATATTAGTACAGGGTCGGATACCTTGTTTTAGTAGCAAGCCACAGCATTCATCGGGATAGCTCGAATGAGCTTGAGCATAGATTTTAGCAACCAAATCTGTCGAAAGAATATCATCCAGTTCTCGGATTGAATCTTGATCGAGCGTGTAAAGATATTGCATCTTAGTCTCCTTCTCAAGGGTTTTAGTGGGTGCTGGGATGCCTATTGCTAGGCATCCCATGTACTATCTCGACCTAGCTTTTAATCACTTGGTTGATCGTCTTGACAACTACTCGTGAGTTAGCTGGGATATCTTCCACGATCGATGCCCAAGGTGAAATTTCGACGTTATCACCGATGTGAATTGATCCAAAGACTCGGACAAATCCTCCCACTCGGACGTTATCGCCTAATTGAGGGTGTCTACGTCCGCTGATGTTGTCAGCAATACCTGTCGATCCAAGGATGATACATTGGAGCAAGTAGCATTTATCTCCAATTACAGTCGTCTCACCGATCACTGTTCCAACGCCATGATCGATTACCAGTTCTCGCCCGATGGTCGCGCCAGGGTGGATTTCAATTCCTGTCTCAACTTTGGTCGTCTCACTAATCCGACGAGCTACTGCTCGCAAGTTTAGATTGCCGATCTTATAGGTGTAGAGCGCATTGGCTATTCGGTAATTCGCAACGGCGCGGAGCGAAAGGTAGGTTTCCCACACTTCGAGCGGATCGTCACCTGCTGCTGGATCGCGGTGCATTAAGATAGCTAAATCCTCTTCGATACGTCGAACGATTTTCTTGACAGTCCGATCGCGGATGAGTTCAGCAACTTGTTGAGTCAGCAAGTTATGTTTCAACAACTCGATGACGTATTGACGAATGCGGCGATGGGGTTCTGGGGAATCGAGTCGTAAAAGAGGGGGTTTTGGAGGTTTGGGCGGTACGGGTGCTGTCGAAGAATGGGATGATCGGTCATTCGCCAAAATTTGGTCGGTTTCACTGATACCGAATTGTCCTAGCTTTGGTAAGATAGTGGTCATGATTATCTCCTTAGTGTTTACGAAAGGAACTGGCACGAGATGAGTTGCGACCTCATCTCACGCTAACTAATCAAAAAATAAAGAAAATAACAGCAGCCTTATCCCCCAAAGGGATGGGGCTGTTTTTAATTTTACACTATTAATAAAAATTATCGCTGTCAGGTTAAAAGTTAATAACTCGAAAAGACAAGCTAGTATATTGATAACAAGACATTTGATCGTGCAAGCCTACAATGACTTACCCCGCAGTCTCTAGTGCAAGCCCTCTAATGAGGGCAAATAGAATTAAAAATCGATTATGCTGCTATGAATGTGGTTGTTACTTGCGATACCTCGATACCATAGTCGGGTTACTGGTCTAGAATCACCGATCCACATCGCAAAATAATTATCCGATCTATATTTAGCTTTTGTCAATATTTTTCTGTAAATTTACTAATTGCCTTATGCCTGTGTAAACTCGTATAATATTAATAGCAACATGTGCAGTACAAATGAATTAGTATAAAATTTCTAGCTCAAATTCTTTATTCTTGGATTTTAATTCATTTGCACTATGAATTGATGTAAAGCTTGACCTATTAAAGGAACTAAATTCCGTTATTTCCGTTCAACGATCCAAATACAGCCAATATTTTTGAAAAATTAATCTTAAAAGAATAGTTGTATTTTGCTTATAAAGACATATTCAAATGATAAAATGGCAATAATGTTTAATCTTGTAAACTACACATGAGCGAAGCAAAAAAACGGGGACGACCAAAACGAGAGCATGAATCTCAGCAGCCGGATTTGCCCATTCCCAAGGGGAATCCTACTTTCGTTGAGACGATCGATAAATACCTAGCAGAAGCAAAATGGTCGAAGCGCGAATTGATGACTTCGATTGGCTTTGGCGAGACACAATTGTATCGCTGGGGACGAGGCGAATCTGTCCCGCGTAAAGCAACGGTCAATCGGATTGCAATTCGGCTGGCGATGAGGCTGGACGAAATCTATGGACGACCACCGGAAGATCCTTCTCCAGCAACGGATGCGATCGACGGTTTATTAAATGAGCTTTTAGAGGCCGCAGGCTTTGCCGCCTCGATCGAAGGCAAAACTGGTGATAGCTGCTGGCACAAAATCGCTAACAATCAATACTGGACGTTGGGGTATACTAGCGTACCAGAGTGGGCGATTCGTCCGACTCGACCTGGTGGAAAACCGACAGGAAAAGCGATTGTCTATGCGGAAACGATCGGACGATTGCTCGGACTGGAGACTTTTTGGCAGTACCTCAATTTTGACGAAATGCCGCAAGCTATCCGCCAAAGACAAGTTGATGGAATCGTGCCGCTGATGCTGGTTTTGCCGGGGCGACTGTTCGATTACAGCTTCTCCGAGCGATGTAGTGAAGAACCATTTACTTTAAACGCGGTCGCCCACAGTCAATCTGTCGAGGCGATAAAAAATTTAGAAGATTTGAACCCCATGCAAGTCGAGTTGTTATTTGTCAACGGAGAGCTTGGTGACTGGGGGGCAAAAGTCTTATCACAGTATGAAAACAGCCAGAGTTTTTCTAATGCTGACGAGGCGATTAGTTATATGCAGGGGAGCGTCGAGCGACGGGAGCTAACAACTATTCCCATCCTGCTGATCGATAGCATTACGGGGAAATATCTGATTGATCGCGAAAATGACCGAGGACAGCTAAGGTTATCATCTCTTACCATTAAAAGTATCCAACTAAAAACTTTTAATGCCTTCGCTTTTCATCCAGACGAAACAAGTTTACTAAATGCGGTAAATCAAGCCCTGCCTCTAATTCCATGTATTGAAACAACAAAGGTATATACTAAAAATGAAAAATAATAAGCCAAATCATCTCGTTAGTATCATATCGGAGATGGAAAAATCGGTTATAAATGAACACGACATACAGCACAAGTTAAATCACTACCTTGTAAAACATAAGCAATTAATACAATTCAGTGAAATTTTTCATTTTGTGCGCTATGACTTTTGCAGATTGAATTTTATAGTTGGAGCTAGATGTCTTAATGATGAAATTTTGTGGGCGGGTTTAGCCAGAAATCTTATGGAAGAGTTAGGTGGAAAAAGTGGGATCAGTCACAATCAACTCTATCGCAACTTCCTCAAATCCATTGGAACTAAACCAGAAGCAGAATTACAATGTCCTGCCTTCGCGCGAGATTTTAACGATAGCTGGGAAGAATTTGCTAGAAATGCACCGCTGATTGAGGCTTTAGCGGCGATTGCCATTTATGAAATATTTGATGTCCCAGATTATCAGATGCTATTAGAACTGCTAGAACAAGCGAAAGTACCGGAAGAAGGACTAATATTCTTCAGGGTTCATGCTAACGCACATCATTTTGCAATGTTTGAAGATACGGTAGCTTGGATACTTACTCAAGAAGGCGGACAAGAAGCATTTGATCGAGCGCAGTACTTTGTATTTGAGACTCAAAGAAAGATGTGGATTGGCTTAACAGAATGCCTCGAAACAAAACAACTAGTAGCCGCCAATTAAAATCTAAAACTGGAGAGATCGAATGTTGAAAAAATCACTGCTCAGATATGTATTGATAGGGTTGTCCCTATTTAGCGTACTCATCTTTAATTTAGCTGGCTGCACAAATAGTAATGTTACACCGCCCACGGCTACCGCTAGTGCCTCTGTCATGGATCGGGTGGCAACCGATAGTAAGGTTAAAATTGGCTACTTAGTCTTCCCGCCAGCGATTACTAAAAATCAAACTAGTGGAGAACTTGGCGGACATCTGATCGACACCATCAAAGAGATTGCGCGACTCAGTAAATGGACTCCTGAATTTGTCGAAACAGATTGGGCAGGGTTTACTACTGGATTAGATTCCGGTCGGTTTGATATCTCCGTCGTCCCTACTTTTGTGACAGTACCCAGAGCATTATCGATATATTTTACTAAGCCCCTATTCTTCGCTGGCAACAGTGCGATCGTCCGTGCGGGTGAAACTAAAATTACCACCCTCACCAGCATCGATAAACCCGAAATTAGAGTCGCCGTCACCCAAGGAGAAGCAGGGGATGAATACGCCAAGGCGAATTTTAAAAAAGCGAAGATTACCAGCTTTCCAGGGAGCGATCAATCTGCTGCCTTTCAAGCCGTAGTTGCTGGACGCGCTGATATTGCCCTGGGCGATGCCTATGCTACCGCCCAGTTTGCTAAAGCTAATGCCGCTAAGGTAAAAGATCTATTTGCCGCTAATCCCTACAACCTCACCCCCGTATCCTGGGCAGTGAAGAAGGGTGACGACAAATTACTCAATTTCCTCAATAGCAGCATCGAAGCCCTCGATTATCAAGGTCGTTTGCGCGAATTCGAGCAAAAAGCAGGTGCTAACTGGCTCCACCCCAAAAAAGTCTTGGAATTCACTAAAGGCTAAAACCTCATGGGTTGGAATTTTGCGGTCATGTGGAATAGTTTCTTACCCCTGTGCCTTGCCATGCTCACCACCATTTGGATTAGCATTGGCACGATTGTGCTGGGCACGATTTTAGGGGTGCTGTTGGGGATTCTATCCCTCACCTCAAATCAATTTGCCTCCAAACTAGCACAGGCATTTATCGAACTATTCCTCGCCTTACCAGCCCTAGTGATTCTCGTCTGGCTCTACTACAGTTTGCCACTGATTTTCCCTGGCTTTATCTTGAGCGGCGATGCCTGCGCTGTGCTTGGGTTGGGATTGAGTTTATCCGCCTTCGTTGCCGACATCATCCGAGGTGGCATCAATGCCATCCCCCCAGGGGAAATAGAAGTAGCCTACTGTACCGGAATGTCTCGACTCCAAGCAATCCGCTATATCCTGATTCCCCAAGTCCTCCAGCGATCTTGGCTACCGCTGATGGGGCAATATATTACCACCTACAAATTTTCGACCCTGGCATCAGTCATCGCCGTCCCCGAAATCCTGCATACAGCCAATGCAATCATCGCTCAAACCTATCGCCCACTAGAGATTTACTCGATCGTCGCCTTCATGTTCGTCATCACAATTATGCCGCTCAACCTGCTCCTCCGCAGACTTCAGCGCGTGAGCAACCTCGGTGGCATGGAGAAAATTTAGTCCCTATGGCAGAAGTACTCCTCCGGCTCGAAAACATCCAAAAAAGAATCGCTGGCAATACGATTCTCGATAACGTTAGTTTGACACTCGATCGTGGTGAAAGTCTGCTAATTCGCGGTAAAAGCGGCTGCGGCAAAACCACCCTACTCAGATGTATCGCCCTCCTAGAACCGATCGATCGCGGTCAAATTCTGTTCGATGGCAAGGTAGTATCTGAGAAGGGTATGCTCGATCGCACCAAGCACAAGCCCGAAATCGGCATGGTATTCCAGCAACTCTATCTATGGCCGCATCTAACCGTCTTAGATAATGTCTCCCTCCCCCTCCATCTACGCCAAGGCGGACACAAAAAAATAGCTGATGGACTCGCGATCGAAAAACTATCCCAACTCGGCGTAATCGGCAAAGAAACCGCCTATCCCCATCAACTCTCAGGCGGACAAAGACAGCGAGTCGCCCTAGCCAGAGCCTTAGTCCATTCCCCAAGTCTCCTCCTCCTCGATGAAATCACCGCCAACCTAGATCCCGAAACCGCCAGCATCGTCCTCGAACTCGTCGAAAAAATTATTCTCTCCGGTACCACCGTCATCATGATTTCCCACCTACCCGTCACATCCCCAGTCTGGATGTACGAACTAAACGCCAGCAACTGGACGTTGGAAAAAAGACAACAGCACAATAGCTGAAATTAATAGATCTGCGGAACACTCTCTCCCCCTCCCCAACGATATAGCTGAGTTTCCCTAAATCCGCGTAATACTAGTTGACAAAGGTGTGTAACGGCAATTTTACTGCCATTCCAAGACATGTTCGGCTACTGTTGGACGGTTGAGGTAGTAATTTATCGACATCCCAGCTTCGTAACATGACACTTCTGGAAGCTAGAATGGGTAAGCTTACTAGAGAAACCGCTTAAATTGCTTAGTTAAGTACACATTACTTCTCAATTCCCAAGGCTATGTGTAAAATTGAGATAGGTCAACACTTTATCAAAAAATATATATTTCATGACGATACATGGTAAACCTCTCCTTATCTGTGGCATATTTTAAGTCATGGATATCATTCGTGACATAGGCTTATAGCCATTTTATATATCAACCAGTCCGATCTAGATCTTATTAAATTA
This sequence comes from Chamaesiphon minutus PCC 6605, assembly GCF_000317145.1. GTDB lineage: Bacteria > Cyanobacteriota > Cyanobacteriia > Cyanobacteriales > Chamaesiphonaceae > Chamaesiphon > Chamaesiphon minutus. The sequence goes on from NC_019697.1 coordinate 1,476,168, forward strand.
GTAGATATGTTCTTACACACTAAGCTTGAACGGTTTCCCATAGATGAACAATGACATTCTCTAATCCACCGATTGTTGAAGCTATATTCCATGTCGTTGTAGAACGTGACAGTGAATTTAACAATGAAAAATTGAATGATTATGCTAAACACATTACAGAAGGCTTTCCTGCTTTCGATCGACAAGAACAAAGATTTCTAAAAAATGACATATCATTTCATTCTGACGATCCACACAACATAACTTCTTCTATTAGCAATATTTTACAAGGATATCTTTTAGCATCCAATGATAACCCCAGAGTTATTCAAGCTAATATAGACAACTTCTCCTTTAGTAAATTGCCTCCTTATGGAACATGGGAATCATTCTACAAAGAAGCAAATGAATTCTGGGAGAAATACGCTGAGATAACTTCAGTTGATCGAGTCAAACGCCTTGGATTACGCTATCTAAATCGGATTGAAATTCCTTTTGACAATAGATCTTTTAAGTTACGAGAATACATCAAGATATTCCCTGAAGTCACTGATGATTTATCAGTAACAATTTCTGGACACTTTATGCAAATGTCTCTTGACTCTGAGCTTTATAAACCGTCCAGAGCGATTGTAAATCAAGCAGTTGGCAATGTAGGCGATATGAAGTCCACTCCTTTAATATTTGATGTTGAAGTTTTTCAAGATGTAGACCTTACGCATCAAAACAATTCCAAAGAAATAGAATCAATTTTTATTAATAACTTACGAATATTCAAGAATAGTATATTCTTGAATAGTATCACTGAAAAATCACAGGAGCTTTTCAAATGATAGTTTCAGAACGTCAAACCATCGCAAAAAGTCCTATTCAAACAGTAACAAAATCAGGTAGTTACAATGTTATTGCAAGCTCTAGCAAAGGTGAAAGCTGCGAATACAAGCGAGTTGAAGCACAGATAAAGTGTCAAGATCGTACTGAGGTTGCTCACGTACTTGAAAGTCCTGATGTTGCTGAATTAGAAAAAAGAGCAGAGGATTTAAGAGACTTATTACTTGAAAATCGTACTGCTTTGTCAGAGCAGGAAATGCGTCTACTCAAAGGACTTTTTAATAGTAACAAGCAACTCATTGCTCTGAACAAAAAAACATCTCCATTAATTTTAGTAGCATTAGCAAGTCTTTTAGAGCCACTAATTGAAAATCCTGCCTATGCTCAAGACATAGAGTCTATCGTCAAGAGCTTACTAAAATCACCATCAACAAGTTTAAGATATGCTGCTCTAGACATTATCACTGCTGGATTAGGAATAGTTCCTGTTGCAGATTCATTACTAAAAGAAGCGAAAATATTGCTAAAAAATGAAGAGCCTGGGTATGTTCTCGAATACTTGGAGTCTCTTTAATTTGTGGAGCAATTTCTTTATTATCGAAGTTTGAGTAAAAGTGCAGATATCTGGAGAAAGGGGAAAAAAATCAAAGCTTTTCCCCCTGATGTTGAAAAAGAGACATACTTGAGCCACATGACAATGGGAAAAGGATTTCCTTCGATATGGATGTCATCAAACAATGAAGATCTAGAAAGAATTGCTCTTGGGCTTATGCTATGCAAAGGAAGTCTTGACAGGATAGAATTTGTCGGATTAAATCTATGCTGTTTTGAAAAAACACAAGTCAAAATTATCCAATCTTCTAATCCTCAATTTCCATTACCTTCGGTTGGCAATCTTCATCATGAATTACACAGCTATAATGACGACAATATTACCGAATCAATTGAAATATTCCTACATTGCAATGGAAAGATCGAGAAATTTCCAAAAGTCTCGAATTCAGACACAGAGACAAGTATGCTAAATATAGCAAAGAAGTATATCGATGAAATAAGTGGTGAAGTTTATATAAAGAAAGCTAGGGACTGGATTGAAAAATACGGAAAATCTCAAGTAACTGGGAATTAAAAAAGACAGTTGAATTAAATGGAGTTATTTCTCGATCTACTATAGACGTTAGTAGATCTAGGACAAATCCTCTTCGATGGCAAAGTAGTATCAGAAAAAGGTGGACTCGATCGCGCCAAGCACAAACCAGAAATTGGCATGGTATTCCAGCAACTCTACCTATGACCACATCTAACCGTCTTAGATAATGTCTCCCTCCCCCTCCATCTACGCCAAGGCGGACACAAAAAAATAGCTGATGGACTCGCGATCGAAAAACTATCCCAACTCGGCGTAATCGGCAAAGAAACCGCCTATCTCCATCAACTCTCATGCGGACAAAGACAGCGAGTCGCCCTAGCCAGAGCCTTAGCTCATTCCCCTAGCCTTCTGCTCCTCGATGAAATCATCGCCAACCTAGATCCCGAAACCGCCAGCGTCGTCCTCGAACTCGTCGAGAAAATTATCCTTTCCGGTACCACTTTCATCATGATTTCCCACCTACCCGTCACATCTCCAGTCTGGATGTACGAACTAAACGCCACCAACTGGACAGTGGAAACAAGGCAACAGCATCAAGAATTTGAGAATCGATGAATTAGCCTATCCAGGCATGGCAATTATCCCTGAAGGAGGGCGGATATTGAAATTCGTCGAAATCACCCAACAAGGCATCAGCATCGTGTTAGTAGAACAAAAGATTCATCCGAGTTTTATTAAGTGACAGCGACATTGGCAATCGCCTCCCCTGTCACCGATCCGGAGAAATGAGAGTACGATATCGCGCTTTTTCGCTTTATAGTTATTTTAATCAAGAATGATACAACTACCGTTCGCTCGAACCGCTGTTGACAATGGATTGAGCGAATCAGGCTGTCTCAAACTTATTTGGAATGACTGTACCAAGGCAAAATAGCGATGCTGACAGCATCAACCCATCATCAATCTGATATCTTTGAGCAACTTATACATAGTCAGTGGCGATGCTGGAAATGGCTCGAACCCAAAATGACCATAAAACTTGCCCGCACTCTCATCTTTAGCATGAACCAGAATCGCCCTAATTCCAGCAATGTCAGCGGCATCTACGGTTCGACGCAAAGCATCCAACAATAAACCCTGTCCTAGCTTTTGCCCTTGAAAACGATTATCTACAGCCAACCGCGCCAAGATCATCACAGGAATCGGGTAACGTGCCAACCGCTTGATAGAACCTATACAAATCTAGACAAGCTAGATTGATGTCTACTTCCTACTTCAACGGGGGCATCGGAGCGGCTATCCCTCTGTAGGCTTCCAGGCGCAAGCTGCACCCAGTATAGTGTTTAGGCTACTATAAGCGGCGCATCGAACGGGAGGTTCCCTCCCGTTTGTGTGCGACAAGACAGAGCTTGATGTTCTAGATTGCGTGCAGCATTCAGATCGCGGTCGATAGTGATATTGCATTGCTGACAGTTAAAAACACGTTCTTTGAGCAGCATGTCTTGGATATGCCCACAACAAGAACAAGTTTTAGAACTTGGAAAAAAGCGACCTACAGTAATCAATTCACTACCATATAGCTCACATTTATAAGTTAATTGGCGACGAAATTCATACATACCTAAATCTGCAATTGACTTAGCCAAACAATGATTGGATAACATTCCCGATACATTCAAATCTTCAATTACTACTTGGCTGTGGTTCTTAGCCAAGTGAGTAGTTAATTTGTTAAGTGTATCTTTACGAATGTTGGCAGTTTTTGCATGTTGTTTGGCTACTTTTAAATTCGCCTTTTGTCGATTGTTTGAGCCTTTAACCTTGCGGCTAGCTGCTTTTTGAAGCCTAGCTAATCTGGATTGAGATTGACGGTAAGGTTGAGGGTTGGGGAACGTTGCACCTGTGCTTAAAGTAGCTAGTGTTTTAATCCCTAAGTCTACACCACAAACACCAACTAGTTTAGCTGTAGTGTTTGGTTCGACTTCATAGCTAAAAGAGACAAACCAACGGTCAGCGGTTCGACTAATTATTGCTGTTTTAGGCGTCAATCCTTGCGGCAATCGTTCGTAAGTCTTTACTACTCCTATTTTTGGTAATTGAAGCCAACGATGTTCAACTTTAATAGTCCCTTCCAAGGTAAAGCTATCATGCTGACCTTTGCGCTTGAATCTGGGAAAGCCCACCCGCCGACCATTCGCAGTTTTCTTTCTAAAGAAATCAGAAAATGCACTCGCTAAGTATCTCAGCGCATATTGAGGGCTAGTTTTGGATACTTCGTAATACCAAGGGTTTTCAACCTTCACCCACTTGACTAGGAATTTATGCAGATCGATCGCTGATGGAAATCTTAGTTTCTCTGTTGGATTTTCTCGATTGTAGTCGAGAATTTTTTTACACAGATCTAAGCCCCAGTTCCAAGCATGACGAGCTACACCCGCATGTCTAGCCAGTTGAGTTCTTTGATAGTTATTCAGTTTTAGTTCGGTTTTAAAACTGATTCTCATAACTGTTTTGCTACCTCCTTTAACTCTTCTACTATTTTCTTATTCTTATGAGAACGACTACCGTATAAACGAGCAGAAAATACAGTGATGATTTCGAGTACGTCTGATGCTAAATCTTCCTCAAATGTACTATCATCAGAGCGATTGATAATTATCACCTCTGTTCCAAATTGTTCGCATAATGTGAAAATTAGATCTGACCCAAATCTAAGTAATCTATCTTTATGAGTTAGAACTAGTCGTTCAACTTGATAAGATGTAATTAACTTGATTAGCCTAATTAGTCCTTTCTTTTTATAGTTCATTCCACTGCCAAGATCTTGAATTACTTCAAACCCCCAGCCATGTTTAGCACAATAACTTTCTAAAACTATAACTTGCCTAGTTAGATCTTCTTTCTGGTCGTGACTAGAAACTCTGGCATAGCCTACTGTTAATTGAGTATCCGATTTATTGCTAATTAAATCTGCTATGTCATACCGACGATGACCGCCAGCAGTGCGAGTGGACTTGATTTTTCCATCAAGTTCCCATCTGTGTAGGGTTCTAACCGTTACACCGAGTAAGGTGGCTGCTTCCTGTGGCGTTAAACTAGACATAAAATCATTATAACAGATAATTTGTCTAGTTATGTATAGTTTGATCTAGGTATTTAGGTGCAGTTCAAAAACCCTTTGCTCATTCCTTCAGGTGACTCAGAATGCGTGACTTCTCCCACCGTGAGGGTGTAATAACCAACCACCCGTTCGCCAATTAATGCCAGCCAAGTTTGGGCACTATCTTTCTTTTGATTTTGGGATGCGTATCGGTGTAAAAACTGATTTAGTGCCTCTACCCCACAATCGAATTCGGCGATCGGTTGCCTAGATGTAAGTTTTTCGATCCTTGGCTGAGAATCGTCTGCGGCTAGGGACATCGATCGAACACACTGGGCGTATTTAGCAGTTGTTGCAGACGGGGATGAGTACGAGGCGGAGCATCAAGAGCTGCCTGGAAAGCATCCCATTCTTTATCGTTGAGACTAAATTGTCTTCGTTCGGCTAGGGTACTTTCTGCTTCTGTCAGAGCAGTCTCCAGTACGAACTCACTGAGGGTTTGATGACGAGATTGTGCCGCAGCTTGCAACAACCTCTTCGCAGTTGGGGAAAGACGAATATCTAGCCTTTCTGTCCGTAAATTAGAAGACATACTCGATACCTTGGCAATTTAATCCTATTTTACCTATAATTTCTATAGGAGCTATAGAAATATATCCAAGCCATGTCAGCAACCACCGTCTCCGCCCATACCAGTACAGAAATTGCCGAGCGGATCGATGCGATCGCTAAATCCGAGCGACGCAACCGCTCCCAAATCGTCGCGATGGCGTTAGAGCTATTCGTCGAACTCCCCCCACAAGCACGCGCAGCTTGGCTGAAAATCAGCACCACTGGTTCCGATCGAGAACTGAAAACCCTGATCGATAAAATTAGCCGCACGATCGTCGATCTTCAATACGAAACAGCACGAGAACAGGCGATCGCCCAAATTCAGCTCGAACATCTAGAGCCATTAGCAACTGAGGACGACATTCTTGCCGCTGCCGTTCGCATCACCAAGTCAAAATAGCGATGTTACGGTTGTGTCTGGACTTAAATATTTGGGTGGCAGCTTTACTCGCCGACGGCAAAGGTAGAAATAACACAGCATCCCAGTATCTCGTAGAAGTAGTCAGGAGCGGTAATTCTCCGGCTGGCTCGATTAGCTTGGTAGTGTCTTGGGGCATGTTGGACGAACTCAGATCTGTCATCATCGAGCATTTAAACTTGAGCGAAGAAACCGCCACCAGCTATACAATAGCGATCGAAGAATATGCCAGACTGGGAACGCAGTTAACGTTGGGCGGTACGGGAGTTATTGCTTTGAGAGATACAGAAGACGCTCATGTTCTCGAAACCGCGATTGCAGGTAGGGCAGATTTTCTAGTCACAGCCAATTTTAGAGATTTTATCGTCGATCGAGACACCACAATCTCCATTCCAGAGCGTCATTCATTCTATTATGGTGCGGCACATAACTTACAAATCGTTCATCCCTATCTCATGGTTGAATGGCTCAAAAGTGGAAAATTACCAACAATCCCGCCCCAACATCCCGCTAATCTTTAGCATTCATCACAAAAGAGATCGCGGAATGTTACCTTCAGCCAAGTAGCTTGAGGAAAGTCCGAGTAGCCTGCCAACACTCTATTCGAGATATCGGCAATACCTAAAAAAGCCACATCTCCACTAACTGGCGGCTCGTACCAAATCAAACTGGGGGGAATTGTTGGGATCGCTGATTCTCCCTGCCAAATTACTCTGGCAAAAGCGTCGCAAATAACCGAATTTCCCATTATTATTGTCGCTGTAATTATTGGATATTCATCGCCTTGTGAGTCGTATTTAAAGCAATTAGTGCGAATCTCTTCAATTGTCGTCGGTACGATTGTCAAACACAAATTATCTTGACACAGCCAACTTTCTGGCAAACTGTCATTAATCCAAATTGTCATGCCACCCCCCCAAATAAAAATGTAAAACCAATATCGATCTTAACATTAGCGTTCGCAACACCCGTTACTGAACCGAGGGCACCAGAATTGGATGCTGTTCTTCGATCCGCTGCCGTAAACATTTTTGATTGACGAGATCGGGATAATTTGGTCTAGTAAAACATCCTCATATCGATCGCAATCGATTACTCGATCGTTCTCAAAAACAATATTTTTTCAACATAGGCACTGGTAGATCGGATTGCATCACTCACCCAGATACAGAATAATGAAAAAAAGGTTGAATTTGACCGATCGTGGATAAAAGCTCGGCAACTTTAGCATTGGTAGATCGATCGGCACGAGGATAAATCAGACAACTGCGTACCTGTCGATCGTACCCAGTATAATTGAGTTTTTGAAGATCGATATCGGATAGACTGACTAGTATATTTTTTTGACCGAGCGTTTTTAGTGTCAGAGAATCGACCCTGCTAAAAATCGTCTTCCATATATCTGCTGTGTAAGCTTGACTCAGAAAAAAACTATATTTTAAGTGCCGATATTTATTAGTAAATCCTGCTACTAAGGAAACAATCTCTTGTAACTCCCGATGACATGGGGGTAGAATTTGCCACCAGTGAGCGCGAGTATCGATACTCAGAGGTAAACGTTCTAGATACATATTAAATTTTACGGGATCGCACTCAGACACGATCGCATGAGCTTGACGATCGCACATCAACTCATCTAATTGCCAGTCAGGGAGCTGATGAAACACATGCTGTTGATATGAGGCTCCATAACACGTCAGCAGAGTTTGCAAGGCGCGATCGACCAATTCTCCCCCCGACGAAACATAATTAATCAAGGCAAATAACCCGTATTCCTAAAAGATTGCCAATTATCCTCCAACCATTTATCTATTTTCAGTTTCACGATCGGATTGAGTTGTTTCCCGTTATACCCGTTCTTGACTATTTCATGTAACGGCGTACCGAGATCTACCGCTTCAAGAATTGCCGGATCTGCGAGCCAAGGTAGAATATTTGCGATCTTAACTTTTCCATCTTGAGAGAGTTTGTCCAGTGCTGGCAGCGGATCGAATCTATCCCAGTTAGGAACTGCGCTAGTTATGCCTAAGTTGAACACGCAGACATGATGCAGGTTGGGATATCTGGTAACAAAATCTACGAACATCTGTTGTGATGTACCACTCCCAAAGCTACACCACCAATTTATAACTTTAAAAGGTGGCGATTCGCTTGCCATTAGTAAATTTATATTATTACTTTCTAGCCAAATATCGATTCCATCGTTTGCTGGAAGTGAAACAATTAGATCCAGCTTGACACTGTAGATAATATCTAATAAGCGATCGCCTAAATAGCTAAACTTAGCATCTTTAGAGAAGATAATTTGTTCGCTAAGTAGGATCGATCCTACTTTCGGGTCAGTATCTACTTTATCGGCTAACGATCGACCAAATCGACTGCCGATCGAACCAACTGAAGACTTAACCTCCTTATGCTGCCAAAGAGACACAGTTTCTCGATCGTAAGCACGAGCTACATTATAATTAGGATCGGCATCAATTAAGGTAAATAACCGACCGAGTTTAATAAATCTCTCGCAAAACAGCCGCGCTAGAGTAGATTTACCAGATCCGCCTAAAAATCCATTGCAAAGATGTAATGTGGGAGTAAAATTATCATTATTTGTTTGTTCTAAATTCTCTTGCTGTTTATTGTTTGCCATATTAACGGATCTCCAGCATACAAACAGTTTTACCAGTCTTTTTGATTCCTTTACGAATACACGCTTCCACCGATTTATTGCCAGACAAAAACGCACGACGCAGGATTTTCCCATCAGACGTACTCAACCATTCCAGCATCGCTCCATCAGAACCTCTGGCTAATCTTAATTGTTGAGGAAATATGACAAAATATGCCAGCAATGATGTAGCAATCATCCCGATTGAGAATCCACCCAGACTCCAACATAAACTCCTGAGTCTAGTGTTAATATTCCTGCCGCTACGATCGATTGCTTGTTTGGTTAAATCTCGATAAACTTCGCGATCTCGATCGAGTTTTGCAAGTAGTTCTTCTTGTCGAGTATCACTCTCTGAAGATTCGGTCTGGCGTTGCTGCCGCTCCTCTTCGAGTAACGATTGAATTGCTTGAGGCACAGCAGAAGTAACCACATGCAGATACTCGCTAATTTTCTCGATTTGGGCGATCGTCCCAGTTATATGATAGATCTCATCATCGGTAGATAGTTCGCGGCTGTTAACGAGTTTGTCGATGTTAGCTAATGCTTCTTTTCGATCGATCGCATCCAGATAGGAGGTAAGTGGGGACTTATCAGAACTGTCACCATTATTATTTTTAACTGTAACCATTTTACGTCAAGTATTATCTAGTTTATTAATTCGATGAGACTACCTTTGCAGGTCGGTAAGGATCGATATTCCGAGGTGCCAGAATACTCTGTTTTTTTGAATGAGAGGGCTTGGCTAATTCACGAATCGAGTTTCTAATCGTAACAATTTGCTTAGAGTTACGCTCGAACATACAATTAAATTGCATTGCTTCCTCAAGTAAATCTCCTGCTGTGACTTCGCCCTTAGGATCGCACTCTTTAACTCTGGCAATTGTATCGATAACAATTTGTTCGATTTCTGCGCCGACATACTCGATCGTTTCATCGAGAATACCTTGCCACTCATATTTATCAAAAACTAGATCGTCTGTGAATCTAGAATCGAATCGTTTGAGAAATAGTAAGAATAAATTCAACCTCGATTCGGCATCGGGAGAATCGACTTCCCAAACACAATCAAATCTCCCAGCACGAGTAGCTTCTACGGGTAAGTCTTCAATCCGATTGAGAGTACCGATGACGAAAACTGGGAAGGTTTTATCTTGAAGCCAAGTTAGCAGCAAAGATAAAAGGGGTTTATCATCCCTGGTAAATAGTTTCTCGATCTCATCCATATAGAAGATACAAGGAGCGCAGACTTTAGCTATTTCTAAAACCCTTGCCATTGCCGTCAAACCACCGACTTTGATTTTGTCGATCTCTAGCGATAACATAGGGTAGCCCAGGGCAGAGGCGATCGATCGTGCAGAATACGTCTTACCCGTTCCTGGTATCCCGACCAACAGCCAACCTTTCGGGTAAGGTAGTCCGAGATCGATCGCCTGTTGACTGAATCTAAACTTGAGCTTATCGATCGCCAGTACCAATTCATCCAAACCCGCAATTTCTTTAAAAGCTGGTGGGGGATCGTACTTAACCCCCATCAGCGATAGACGGGCGTTGCGATAGGTTTCTAAATATAGTTCCGGCTCTGGACTCTCACCCGATTGTTGCAGTGCGAGCTTCAAATCTTGATAAGCCAGCCCCGATGCCAGTCGGAGATTGCGATCGGTCGGCTCGAAGTGGTATTCGCCAAATAACTCGGTAATTTCCGCAGCACTCGGAAGCTTCCAGGTGTACTCATAGACAAATCGTGCCAATTCGATCGGTAACGGCGTATCGTCCGTTTGCAATAGCACCAGCCGATAGCGAGACTGGCACAGGGAATAAAGATCGGCGAAATGCTCGTAGATTAATTGCCGCTCCCACGGCGCGAGCGTAGCGACGAAGGTTAAGTAATTATCGAAGACGAAATAGCCCTCACTACTGGCATTACAGATGGCATCGAGTAGCAGCCTAAAGGGTGAAGCGATGGCATTGTTGCCAACCAAAGCATTCAATCGCCACCGCTGGCAGTCGTTCAAATGAGTGCTGACGATCCATTCTCGATCGAGTGGATTACAGCGCACCAAGATTATCTGGTGCTGGGTCATTAATTGGTTCAGATCTTGTGACATTATCGGCTTTGGGATACTTCGGGTTCTGGACGCGATCGTTCGGGAGTGCCACCGCTAGTCGGCACTTGCACGGCTTCTTTCTCACCACGAGTCGGAACGTTAACGCCTAGAGAGTTAGCAGGAGTGGAAGCTAACTCAGGCGAATCGTTACCGATATTTGGATTAGAGTTGGACGTGCTAACATCTGGAGCGTTACCAGCGGTGGCTAATTCAGATGTGTTATTTCTGTTCTTCGGCTTGGGTTTGGGCGTATTAACACCTAGAGCGTTACCAGCAGTTGCTAATTCAGGTGAGTTGCCAATAGTCGGCGTGGGATTGGGCGCGTTTTCCTGAGTGAGTGGGAGGTATTGAGGATCTTGAGATTCGCCAAAGGCGACGCTTCGCGAACGAGCAGCTAATTCGAGTTGTTGGGCTGCTTTAACCGATCGAGGGTCGATGCCTCGTGCCGCCAGGACGCGATCGAGTGCTTTAGTCACATCCGGATCGTTAAATTTGGAATCTGGCTTAAAGTTTCCATCTCGATCGAGTTCGCCAATTTGAACGGGTTTATTACCTTCACTTGGGGTAACGAAGATAGAGCGCGTTCCTTTTGTGGTTTGACGATTAAGCTTGAATGTTGTCCCCTCAATATTTATGCTTTTGTAGCTTTTTGGTTTGACTCGATCGAATTCCGACTTTAGAACTCGATCGTAAACGACACTAGATGCTTGCTTGGGATCTACATCAGTTGTAAGTTCTGCGAGATCGAGAGTTTTCCCGATCGGGGATTGGGGTGAGACTTTACTAACTTCTTGAGGTGGTTCTGGTACTAATTCAGATTTGGGATCGGTTTTGGAAACTTTAGCCTCAACATCTGGAGTTGCCGCCATCCGTTTAGCATAATTCGTAAGGTCGGTCAGACCCTTTTCATCCTTGAGTTTGATACTGCTCAAAAGTTCGGGATCGCGATCGTAAGCACTGTAAATGACCACGCCTTGCGCGTCGGTTTCAAACAGCTTCTTGCCCCCATATTCAATTAGTAGATTCTCACCACCTTTAATAGTCGTGCCCTCTTTGCCATTCATCAAATCGAGGATAGCTTGAGCATCTTTTTGGGAGAGGGTCTTTTCAATGAAATTGTTATTTGAGTCGTAGCCGTATAAAACCTCAGTTCGATTATTTATCTGCTTCGGTCGTTCTAAATCCAATTCGCGATCCACCCGTGCAACGATCTCTGGTAGATCTTTAATTAGTTTTGATTCATCTCCTTGAAATCTAATCTTCCCCGACTTTGCGTACAGTTTAGAATCTTGAGATTGAATACTTATCGCACCGCCTCGATATTTCTCGAAATTATATTTAGTTCCATTTACATCTAGATCGCGCTGGAAGTATTTCCGATCTGGCAGGAGGCTATTTAACCGCTCGATCGATTGTTCTGCCTGTTGCTTAGGACTGAGATCGGGATTATTAGCATCTTTTCGGGTAACTTTAAATCCAGAATCCATAGTTGCTTCGGGTGAATTTGTCCGAGATACTTTAACCGATTCGACATCAGGTGCTTCGCGAGTTACTTGAAGCGATTTAGATTTGTTCTGCTCCCGATTAGATAGTTTGACTAATGCTGCCATCATATTAGCGAGTGCTTTAGAGCCTACTTCGTTGAGCTGCTGAGATAATCGTTCTGACTGGCTATGAATTTCCTGCATATATGTTCGCGATCTAGAAAGGAGCGCAATGGGTGATATTTTGCCTGTTATATTCAACTAAACGAGAGATATCTCCAGTTTTAAAAGATTTCGATCGAAGGTCGATCATTAAATCTGTGGGGATATAGTACTTTTTATCATCTTCAATGTCGAAGTCAATCCTGAATCCTGCTACCTCTAAAGACCGTTCGATATCGCTACCAAAAATATAAAGAATATCGTCACCAGTTGTCAGATCTCGTTCGATAAAAGTATTGCAAATATCTACGCTACTATTCCAATCGACAATATGCTGGATTCCTGACGGAGACAAATCGACAAGTTCATCTTTAACAAAATGTGGTGGGATAAAATATAGCTTTTCTGGATCGAATGGTAGACATAAATATTCAGCTAAAGGGTAGTCATAAAAGTAAGAATATCCAGCTCGTTCGATAATATCGATCGCGTATTGTCCCTTGACATATAAAGGTTGCCCAGCATACTCGCCATCATGCACGATCTCTTGCCCATCGCTATCGCACAGCCAGCCAAAAAACACCTCACATCGCTCGTTAAACTCACTAAGTTCGTTCGTATCCTCAATTTGTTTGACATGACTATGATAAATTGCCATACCGATCGGACATTCTATTAAAGTGCGATTGGCAACTAAATCGTGGAAATAGATCGGTCGATCGTTTAAATGAATCGAAAGATATGTTTGTGACAATAGCGGATCGCGATCGACATAAAAAGTACTACCACAATCGAGGGCAAATAGACATTGCTTGTCGGTTCTAACGTAAATTCGATCGTATGTGGATGGAGAAGTTAGCATAAATTTAAGGTGAGTAAAAATATGACAGCCGTAAGCCTAATCCCCGCCAACAGCTAAAGATAGTATCTAGAAATTCGCGCCCGTAGCGGCGGGGATAGGCGGCGGCGGTTGTTCGTGTGACGATACGTTGTAATTTAAGAGTCTACCGAGATCGGCATAAGTTAGTGGTTTGAGTTCGTCCTTAACCATTAAATCTGCGGGAATCAGGTATTTTTTATGAGCTTCAATTTCATACTCAGTTATGTCGAAACCAGAAGCTTGAAAACAATTGATGATATCGCTACCAACAACATGTAATGGATCGAAGTTAGACATTGAATCTTCTGTTACTGCTTCGGCACTTAATGGTAATAGCCGCTCTAGAATTTGCGTGTATCGTAATAATTCCTGACTGAAATCGATCTGTGAAGCGCGATCGCGTTCGTTAATTATAAATTCTCTAATTGCGTTATGATCTGCAAGCGATCGCTCCTTAAATGCTTTACTCTGCTCTGAATCGTAACTAAACTGATGAAGAAATGGGATGCTAACATTATCTTTATCTCCCGTTCCTGGAGATTGAATGATACATTTACCTTTGGGAAATTGACCGATAACGTGAGCTTCAATCAATGGCTTTTTGTGTAACTGGTCGTTCACCGACCGACTGTTACCGCTATTTTTACCGAAGTTATAAGACTTTGAATTCGATTTTAGTTCGAGTTCCTCCTCTCCAAAAGCTTGCGATAGAGAGCGTTCTGTATCGGGATCGCCAGGGTTAAACCACACCTTGGTATTGCAGTTAGTCAAAAATCCTCTAGCTCGATCTTTCCCATAGATTGCATCTAATTGACTCAAATACTGTGTCCCGATAATTATTGAAGATCCGTTATAACGATCGACAGCCAACCATTTCAAAACAATCGGTAAATTGAGTAGATGAAACTCATCAAAACTGCATACCAGTGGTTCTTGTCTCCCAGCTCTAAGGTTGTAAGCAACGACTTGGTGGATTGCCATCGCAATCAATGGCACGGTACTAGCTACATTGTCAGGATCGAGCATGAAAACGACCATCTGCTTGCCATCAACCTTGAGTGGATCTTGAGGGTCGAAGCCTGGAAAAGTTGTTTTACCGCAAAACGTCGAGAGATAATTCGGTATTACCAGTGGAGCCAGCATTTTAATGGCAGTAGCTAAAATACTGCCTTCGGGACTATTTTGGCTGTCTTTTTTACCTGTTGCAGTAAGAATTCCAAATTCAGAATAGATCCAAGGATCGATGGTGTCGCGACCAGCTATCAATCGTTTGGATAGGTTTGATAGCTTGAGAATCTGGTTCACCATTAAGATATTAGCGAGCAGCGGATCTGCTTCAACTTTGGCGACCCACTTAGCCAGCAAAAAGGCACCAGATAGCACCGAAGATCCCGCAGGATCGAAGAATGAGTCCTTCTTGGCATCCTTTTCGCTGGTGTTGTCGATGAGAACGCTAACGCGCTCCCGCGCTCCTGCGACATCTCGCTCGTCTTTAATCGAATCAAAAGTATTGAAAGTGTTAGAAATTAGATCTCCTGGAGCTAAAACTCTCACCTCGTATCCATGTCTGAGAGCCAGCGGAATTAACGTCTCAGATTGACCGCCACGACCTTTGCCATCGAATAACGCGATCGACATGCCCTGTGCGATGGCAGAATGTAGGCAAGGATCGATGACATTGGCTGTTTTACCAGAACCAGTACCACCGCAGACTAGCATCCCGCGATTGATTTCTGGAAACATGATATTCGTGCCAGACTTTCGCCCTAAAACCCGCTCTGGGGTGCTCACAGGCGCACCGATCGGTTCGGTAATATAGTAAGCAGCATTATCAAATTTACGTTTGCGGATCGCCATTTTAGCCAGCTTGCGGCATCGTTGGATCTCGCCTGGGGTCGCCCACCTTGCGGTAGCAGTTTTCCCTTTTTTCCCGTTTCTGCTCTGAATTATAGTGAGAATGACGAAGAGAACCCCTAGCCCCAAAATAGACATTAGAGAGGGATCTAACTTCGCTATCTTCGGAAACGGAATCGGGATCTGGCTAACTTGACTTGCAGATTTCATAATCGTCGATCGTATTATTTATTGGTTGTCTGACGTTGAAGCAACCGCTCTTTTTAAGAGTAGAAAATGGAAATGATTTATCTGGTAAATCGATTAATTGCAAAGAATTTGTGTGTTTATCACGCTCGTCTACCACGACATGCAAGCAACCCGCTTTCCCACAAGTTTGTGCGAAAGGAAACCGATAAATCGTGAACGTGGTTCCGCCACTTTCGATCTGCGCTGCGAGAATCTTCTTAGCGATTTGTGAGGCAACAAAACTTTTAGAAGTGTAAACACTGCGCTCGATAACTCTCTCTATCTCTTGGGTCGAAGAAATATCTGTTGCGATCGAATAAACACCCTTGGGAGCATGAATTTTATCCCCGATCCAATTGGCTACCTGAATTGCGATAAAAGACCCACTTATTGCCAGCAGAGCTGCTAACCTGAGTTCGATGAGGCATAGCCTCATCGAACTCAGATGTGACAACATGTTCAGCTTAATAGCAAATTTTATGTAAATTTTGGCACGATAAAACCCATCATTAAGATGATTAATGATTGAAAATATTGAGTTAAGTTAATAAATAAATAATCGGCTAAATAGGAACAATACTAAAGAAGTTTTGAGCAGGCTCATCTAGCTTCAAACTCGGCTTTTTAGGTTGATGAGTATAAGCAATTAATGCTGTAATCAGATTTAGCATGAAATTATGCAAGCTCCGATGGCGAGAATGGACTAAATAACAAATATTTTTTAACTGGTCATTTACCGTTTCAATCAGCGAGCGTTTCCGAAGTGATATTTTGTCATCCATCAAGATGAGCTTGTTTTTCATATTAGATTTTAGTGGCGTAATTAGCTGCAATCCTTTATTTAATAATTCTTCAAATAGTTCTTTCTTAATATATCCTTTGTCTCCAAATATTTTTCCTGATATTCCCTGTGTCATTGATGGCAAATGTGTGCGGTCATCGACATTGCCAGGTGTGATTTTGCAGCTTAATATCTCTCCGCAATCATTAATAATTAAATGAAGCTTGAATCCAAAGTACCATCCCATAGAACTCTTACTCAGCTTGGCAGTTTCTTTGAAAACCTTATTTCTTTTAATTCTTTTTGGGTGACAAACTGGAATAGCCGTGCTATCCACGAAACTAATTCCAGTCACCTTACCTTGACGAGAGTTGAGATAATAAAGGCAAGCTATTAAAACATTTGGCATCAACTCCACCATTCTATTGTAACTAACCAACTTTGGAAAATAATCAGTTAAGTTTTGACAAACATTTTTGAGGTAATAATCCTTAAATGTTCGATAGCTTGACTGATGGAAATGAATAGAAATAGTCATGACCTCGCTCAGTGATAGGCCGCAGCGTTTTGGTAAGCTATTACCGTTGGCAGGGAAAGATATTGATGAAAAAGTTGCTAGCCAATCTTGGCAGAAATCATCTATTTCACAAAATAGTTCGGTTAAGTCCATCATCTAAGTGTGGTTTTCTAATATATATATTAATTTAACCAGAATCAGAGATTATACATAAGGGTTGCAATGCTATTTGTACTTTTATTTGCCGACCGCTCCTCAGAACTTTTAATAACTTATTAATTGTTAATTATTTGTAATTATCGATCGACGTTTTACTTCCAAGTCATTATCAATAATCAAAGCTTATTGATAATGACTTGGAAATATCTCATTTTAATAATTGATGTTTATGACTCAAGCACAGTCAGAGACTTGATTTGATGATGAGGCACAGCCTCATCGAACTCAGGTTGCTAGTATAAATGTCGATCTGACTTTAACCGAACTTTTCATGACGATTCACCAAGGGCGACGCTACGCGAACGATCGCAGGTAGTTTTGCTGATGCTCCCCCGTCGGAATATACGTTCAAAGTCGGGCTATAGGAGTTCTTGGTAGCACTTCCAAATAGGGCAACTTTGTCAATACCAACAGCGGATGGAATGGTGGGCGAAATGCTTGGTGATGTTGAAACTGAAGCTATTGAGGGGGTCGAAGGAATTGATGGAACTGATGGAATTGTTGGTGATGGAAATAATTTATTTGCAACGGGCTTAATCTTCATTGGCAGTAGCAGATTAGCTTGCTTCTCATTAGCTGGGAGCGGTAGCGGGAGCGCGAGAAAATAGGGTGTGGCTTGAAATCCGAGAAATGGTAGGGTATAACAATAGCGAAAACTGAGTGTTTGTTGAACCGTCCCAGCTTTGACATTAGGAGATCTAGCAGACCATTTCGAGCCGCAGTCTCCAAAACCGATATATGGGACTTCAAACCCTGAATCCTCTCGAACCCCAGCAGCAGTAAATAAATCTCCGAGCAATCCTTCACCACCTTTTAGCCGCAATCCAATCGGCGAGATCGTCCCGTTGTAAGGGTTTAAATTGCTGTCGGAGGCGATAGGGCTGAGTAATTCGACTGCATCGCAGTTTTTACAGGGGGCATTCGGCTCTTTATTACTGCCAGCGGCAACTTTATCGCCATTAGCAACGCTCAATTCTTTTTGCCCCGAATGCAGAAGATCGAACTTTAGCAGCGTCAATCCTGGCGGGATGGAACCGATTTTAATGAATTTATCAAAGGACAATTTAGATACCCCAGGCATATCGGCAACATAAACCGTCTCACCGGGATTGGCGACATCGAGTGGTGGTTTGCCAATACCTGGATAGTCGCCGTATGGAGTATCGGTAACGCCAGGGAGGTTTGATGTTGGGGTAGAGGCTAGAACTTCAGGCGGTAAGGGAGTTTTCCCTAGTGGGCTATTGGCAACATCGGCAACCGATTTATTGGGATCGGCAGCCCCCCAACTCGGAAAAACATCACCAACCTTTAATTTAGCGAGCTGGGGATTTGCCGTGACAACCGAGGCAAAGGGCAATTTGCCAAAGAGAGGTAGGGCGGTTAGTTTGGTATTGGCAAAAGCATTGGGATCTCCACCCGCATCGGTAGTTGCCGATTGTGGGGAATACTTGCTGGTCCCCATCATCGATGCCATAGCTCCAGGAACGGCTTTAGGCAACGGCGTACCCGCAGCATACGAAAAGCTAGGAATCTGTGGGATGCGGAGATCGGCGACGTAAGTTGCAGATGTCGTCGTTGGCGGACTATTGGCAAATGTCGCCTGAGATAGAGCCTTTTTAACTGCGGTTAGTTGTTCGTCACTCAGTTTGGTGTCGCTATTTTCAGCGCGAACTGGAAGCGACAAACAGCCGAGACTAAATAAAATAGCCAGAAAAAGATGGCGATAAATCATATTACATTACCTCTTGAAAAATAGGAAAGACATACTGTTTTAAAAACGCGAATATACTCAATCCGCCAGTATAAATGTGATAAGCAGCTACGCTAATATTTGAATAGACTGCCGTTCGCATCGTGGCTATGAAAATCGCCCGACGATTTCGGTAAAACCATTGTCCGATTGACTCCGAACTAGGTTGTCTGAAGGTACGAATTTGCATTTATTTAACTTGTTCTGGATAATTTGGTTTGAAGTAGCGCATCCCTCCATACAGTCCAGTCACAACTCCAAATAAAGCACCTAAGAAGGTAATTATGACGATCGCTTGGAGGGCAAAGTGTTGTGCCTGATGCCAATCTCTTCGGTTCATTTGAATTAAAATTTATTAGTGTTTTTGCGATCTCCGTTGTAAAATCCGGTCGTTGGCATAGCCCCTCCGCCGGAGGATCGATAGCTCGGCTGGCTGAGAATTGCAACTGGAGAAAATGTCATCACGCTATCGTCAACCTGCCTAACTTTGACTACTCTCACCGTTAACACCCGCTTTCTGCCCGATCGATCGTTGAGAATCACTTTGAGCGAACCATTCATATATCGACCGCTAGGACGGGCACTAATATTTAACAGAGAAGCATTGACGCATTTATTGTTAGTGCAACCATCGGTAGTAATGACAAATGAATCGCGGAAGCGTTCGGGATTGTCAAAAAATATTCTCTCTATCCGACGATCGGTTGCCGACCAATCGAGTAGCTGTCCGGTGTTTTCGGATACATAAGCCATTACACTTTCTCTTTGCAATGACACCGTGCCAGCCCTAGCAGGAAGGCTAGAAAGTAGAAATGAAATTAGTACTAAAAGTGGAATTTTACTTAATAACATAATTGCCTTGATTAGTTTGTACTGTTATCGGTTGAGTTGGCTGCTTTGAATAATTAGGGTTAAAGATCGGAGGTTGAGGGGTAAATGACTGGTTTGGAGTTCCTGGGGGTTGAGTTGGAGTAGTCGTGAAATCGGGACTGGTGCTTAGAGGCTGAAGGATTACCGATTGAGTTGAAGTTCTCGGAGGTTGAGTTGGAGCGGTGTAATTAGGGTCGATCGCTGGAGGCTGAGGAGTTACAGGGGGTTGAGCTGGGGAAGTGGTGTAGTTAGGGTTAGCGAGGGCTGGAGGCTGCGGAGTTACGGGGGTTTGAGTTGGCGCAGAATAGAAAGGATTGGGTGCAACGACATCCCCGCTGTAATTAATCACAGATTGAGTAGACATCGGATTCGGTGGTGTTTCGACAATTAATGAAGTGGCTGAAGCGTCTAAACGAGCGACTTTTTGTGCAGGGGTGGGTGGATAATTTTGGGGCAAACTCGAAGTTTGAGGGGTGTTGTTATCGATCGGGAGTTGGAAGGTTGCAGCTTGGGCGACATACACGCGCATGGGCGTACCAGGGAGCAAATAGCCAACTTTGCTCATTTTCTGTAATTTGCTAGCCAGACTGTTAGCACGGCTGACTTCAGCTTGCGCTTGCGGGCTAAAAGCACCTTTAAATACAGCACCTAAAATGTTAGGACTGCCATTGTTTTGAGTAGCGATCGTCGTGCCAACTCCCACGCTCACAGAACTGCTATTACCGCTGTTAATTAGGACGTTACCAATTTCAGCCGCACCGCCGAAGATAGCGGCGCGGGTATCCGCTGCGGCAAGCTGTGAGCCATTGACCTCTTTGATCTGAGCGAATAGAGGCTGGTTATCGTTACCAGTGATGGCAAAGGCTCCAGCGGGAATATCGATCTGAGTATTACCGTAGGTAACTTTTTTCGATACTGCCTGAATCATGCCGTTATCGGCAATCTGCAACTCAAATTCGATCGCGGTGCCGACGGGTAGATGCCAACCGGAGCCAACCTCGATCGCTTTGTCGATCGTCACTGTTGCCAGAGCTTTGGTATTTTGAGATGTCCCTTCCCCATTGCCAATTAACGTGTAGAACGGCGTTACCAGTTTCCCAGAGACTACCTGACCGACTGGTAAGCGCAGAATGGGCAACATTGCATTGCCTCCAGCAAGAGCGAGCGGTTGGTTCGTGGGCTTAGTCGGAGTTGTGTCGTTCGGAATACCACCATAATTAGCTAGAGCTGAGGCTTGTTCCCAATCTAGTCGTGGTTGTGGAGAGATCGCGGGTTTTGGTTGGGCAATTGGCTGGGTAGAAGCGAGTACAGGTTTTGGTAGTCGGGCGATTGGCTGATTTGAAGCAATCGTGGGTTTTGGTCGGTCAACTCTTGCGGGTTGTGGGATAAAAGTTCGTGTGGAATTAGCATTGCTTTGACTGCGAAGCGATGCTAGTTTTTGTTGCTCTTTGACTACTCCATTACGAGCTTCGATTAGCTGTGAATTCTCACGCTGGCGAGATTGGCGCAATGATGCTAGTTGAGTTGTTTCCTGTTGGCGAGACTGGCGCAATGATGCCAGTTGCGTTAGTTCTTGTTGTTTCTGTTGTTGCAAAGAGGCTAATATAGATTTCTCTCGTTCGGAAGACAGTGTGTTATCGATCGGTTTAGTCGCAGTAACAGTTGTAGCAGCAGGAGTCGGTTTGGTTGCCGTAACAGTAGCAACCGGAGGAGTTGTGGATGGAGTAGGGCTGGGGTTTGGGCTAGGCGATGCAGCTTTCGCCTGTTCTGCGGCGACTCGCGCTGCATCTGCTTTTTGCTGTTCCATCACCAGCTTAGTTTTCAGATCTGCAACTTCTTTTTGCTGTTCGGGGGTCGATTTAACAGCTTCGCCATTGGGTAGAGAATCGGGTTTCTTGGCAACTTGCGGAGCTGTGGCATTACCCAGACCCCACAGCAATAGCATGGTGCCAACACCCAAAGTACTAAATAGCCCCAATCCGATTAAGAGGATTTGAAGTTTTGGATTTTTTTGTTGCGGCTGCGAATCTTCTTGAAGATCTGCCGTACTCGCAGGTTGAGATTGTGATTCTTGAGATTCATCGCCAGATTTCGGCAATTCGATCCCCATATTTTTAGAAATTTCTTCGAGTGCTAATCTTCCTTGTGTCATACGATTACTCCTTAATAACTGTCTTATTTAATATTGGTAATTGAGATCACTTCTAAACCCTCAGCACGAGCGATTTGAGCGGCTTTAGCAATGCCGATATCCTCATATTTACGAGTGACTTCCGATAATAGTGGTGGTGGCACCGCTCGCACTGTCATCTCAACGTTGATGTTTAGTTTCTTTGGTTGCTCGTTAGAACTATTAACGATTAATTGAGTGCCAGCAACTTTGACCTTCCATTTCCCCGCACCTAGAGATTCTGGCTCACTAACTTGCTCGACTAGATAAGCCGTTTGCACCGATTTGTTGCCATTTCCCTGCACGATCGATTGCAGTTCGCCCAATTCTTTGCGGTAACTATTAGCAAATTCTGGATCGAGGGCGAGAGTGTAGCGATATGCAGTAGTTGGAATCTTTTTTCCTCCTTCTACAGCGATACCAGGATCGGGAATATTGCCCTGTTCGGGCAGAGTGTTGCGCCAAGTGTAAATACCACTCATGGTTTTTTGAACGAAGAATTTAATCAGCGTTGGCGATCGATCGTTCCCCGTGAAAAATTCGAGTGTTTCTGTCTCGCCATTACCTTTCGTAATGAATGTCGGCATCGATCGCGAAATCGCAGCAAATAACATCCCGATAATCGCTACGCCGAAAAATATATTAATAACAAGCAGCCCGAAGGTTGCCAGCTTCCAACCAGTAATAATATTTTTAGAACGGATTGTTTCGGAACTATCTACGATATATTCCTCGCGATCTTCTCTCGAATCATGGATGACTAGTGCCGATGCAGGTTCGTCACTTTGTGGAATAAAATTTGTTATTTGTCTAACTTTCATTGTTTTATAATAAGGCGATAAATGAATGGTTGAAGCTATAATTATTTTGCCAGTTTAGTCATGGATGGTTTCATAAATCCGATAATCTCGCCTGCAACTTGAGCTGCAAGTGCGTAGATACCCGCGCCCCCTCCTCTCGCAATTACCCCAGCCAGGATCGGTGCGCCGATCGCAAAACCCAGTTCTAAGCTATAGGCTGGCTGGCTCCCCGATGTATTGGCATTAATAAAACCAAGACAAGCACCCAAAATTGTCATCGAGAACTTGAAAATACCCAAACCCCACAGTGAAGCAAACCAAATCTCCAGTGGTTTGGTATTAATAAATGAGAATGCTAATGGGATCGGCAAAGCCAAAATTGACAAAATAAAACCTTCATCTGCTAATTCGCCAACGACAACCGACCAACCATCTAATATGGCACCAACTAACTTATCTCTGAGCCATTTATCTGGGTCTTTGACAAATGAAACAAATTGATTCCAAACGCTATCGTAATCGTATGAATCGACAAGGCTATTCATTTTGGCTTCTGTGTCGGCTAATTGGGCGACAAGTGCGGGATCTGTTACCGATAACTTAGCGGCGACAACCATCGTTTTTACGTCTTTAGTACACTGAACGTAGGCTGGATTTGGAATTACGTTACCTACTTTGGTAGAATCGGGATCTGCGATAGTTTTTGGTAACTTGATACAAACCTGCATTTGATTACTAATCGCCTTAATAGTGGCATCGTTAGTTTTAATTGCGGCAAGTTCGGCATTGACACTGCCTAATAATTTAGTAGTGGTCGCGATCGAATTATCGATCCCTCTAATCAGGGCGTAATTACCAACTGCGAAAACACGCGCTCCATAGGCATTGCCTACGAACATAAATGCGATCAGCATTAGCGTTAAAATCCGAACTAGATGATTTTTGAGGTTGTCAAAAGATAAATCGGGGATTATCGGAATCAGCCACCACAATACGCCAACTCCAGCAATAACTTTACATGGCTCGGTAATTGCCATCCAAAAAGTATCGGTCATCGATGCTGCGTTGCCAGTAATTAGGATGCTAATTATCTTAAAGAGTGCTTGTTCGTACTCACTTGCAATTACAGCAGGATCGGTTGAAGCAAGAATTGTAGTGTGAAGGATATCGACAAACAAAATAGTTATGCTCCATTTCAGGAGTTGATAGTTGAGAGTTGATAGTTGAGAAATATGAATTAAATCCAGCAAATATTACTCGATGCACACAACCGAGCGCGAGCTTTGATTTTGTTAGCTTCGAGATAAGTATCGCTGAGGGCATTCATGGTTGCCTCCACACGTTTTTCCTCGTCCTCGGCGAGATTTCGCTGTTGTACCAGCGCGTTGTGCTTGGCTTGATTTTCTCCTTGAGATAGATTGGCAAGCCCGATCGTATTTGCGGTAGCACCCATAATCAAACTCTGTGAGAGCATATTATTCATCGCCCCCATGCGGTTAAAACTGCTACCTGCTTTGGCACTGAGATCGGCTTGAGCGGCACCTGTTGCCAATGTGGAATTATTAGCATCGCCAGTCGCACTCATAATTGAGGAAACTGCTTTGTTGGTATTTTGGCGATTGGCTTCTGCTACGCTACTTCCAGATTTTTGTTTACCCAAATCTATTTGAGCGATGACAGCTTTGGTGTCTAAGCCTTTGCCATTAAGTAGGTTTGAAGCCTGATAAGCAATCATCTTGCCTGTCGGGTCGTCGGTTTTGACGCTACCATCTGCATTCAACGGTTGGATATTACCCGCTGCATCGAGTCCGTAACTGAGGCTGTCGCCAATTCTGCCGATGAGGTGGTATGAAAGTGCGTCCTTAATTTTCTTGCCACCCGCACTCCCGAACACGCTCGTCGGCTCCTGTGCGGCAATCATCAGGCGCATTCCCGCTTTGAGTCCGTTGGCTGCGACCCGCCCGACACAGAGTGAGAGCGGATCGAGATCGAAGGTAATCGATGCTTCGTCGATGAATAATAGAGATCCCTTTCCACTAGCAGCGGCAATCGCCCGTCGCATTGCCGCTGCGTACATAATCGTGCCGAATACAGCGGCATCATCGTTGTTACTGACTCCCCGCATCGCGATCGTCATGAGGGGACTATCGAGTTTGACGGTACTGGGCGAGTTGATACTTTTGCCGTAAGAGCCATCGATCCATCGTTGTAGTTGCAACTGGATCGTGCCAAGGGTCTGAATGTCATCGGCGGTTGCCTCCTTGGGATTTATCCGCTCGATCGTGCAAAACCGCTTGAAGTCAGACAGCACTGGATAATCCTGCCAAGCTATAGAGCCAATCCCCCCATTTATGGCTCGCTCGTAACGAATCAAGATCCGCTCGTCCTTGAAGAAGTTCTTAATCGCAGTTGTCAGCATCGAAATAACTTTGCTGCTACTTACGCCCTTGAGTTCGCCCTTCCAGCCCAGAACCATTGAAGTCAGGATTTGAAGAATGAACTCTTCATTCTGTCTTTTCATGTCCTCGCGAGTCTCTGGATCGATATCTTCAGCGATTAATGGTGTCTCGAAGAAGTTAATCGAGTCGTTAAAAACATCGATATAAGCCCCATTCATGTGTTCGGTAAAAGCTCTGAACGAACTAGCTTCCTTTGTCGGTGGTTGGTCTAGAATCGTGACAGGAATTTGTTGACTCAGTGCTTTATGGATGTTGAATGCTGCATATAACGTTTTACCCGATCGAGTTTTACCCCAAATCGCAGTGTGTCCCATGTGGGTGAAGGGATCGAAATAGACGGGTGAACCTCCTTTATTCGCAATAAATTCGATTCCAGATTTGTGAGCGTTAACTGTTGTTGTTAATGGAAAGTAAGCTGCGACGACTTCAGGACGCTCGCGATCTCGTCTGTCGCGGACATCTACCAACATCGACTTACCGTAAAATGGTAGGGATGATACCCACAGCGAATCAGCAGTATCTACTTCCAGGAGCAGGATTGCTGGCGAGCGAAAATGCGAGCAAAAATCGCGAGCGGCAAAGTGCATCTCCTCCAATGTTTCTCTATAGACGAACATACAGAGCGAAAACTCCACACTCGTATCCCCACCGATTAACATCCGCTCGGTTTCCAGGGCTTCTTTAAGTTCCTCGTCTGCCAAAACGTCAATTTGTCCTTTTTCCTCTGTTTCTTTCTTGCGGTAATGATTTTGCCGAATGAGTTGCTGGTTGTTATAACGAACGCCGAACTCTTCAGGACGCGATAGCTCTAGCACGATTCGATAATCGTAAGCCGAGCTAACTGCCATCAAATTTGATAGATAATGCAGTTGAACTTGTTGATACGATTCGTTACCCGCTTCTTCAAATACTTTGGGTTGAAGTTTCAGCAGCAGACTACCGACATAGCGACGATCGACTTTGATATGGTCGCGGTTGGAAGATGGTACCGCAGAGGGATAGCGCATCATTACCGTAGTTGGATGCAGTTGCGTCCGTACGTTTTCGCCGATCGTCCCTTTTTGCAGATCGAACTCGATTAATTGTGGTGCTGGCTCTGGTGCGAGTTCTTCTACCCGATCGTTAAACCGATTGAGTTCTTTCCAGCAATGCTGCCATACCTCTTCACCAGATAAAGGAGTGGCTTTGAGTTGAAGTTTATCTCGAAATAAATTCGACCATTCAAAAAAGCCTTGCTCGTAGGCATTAAGTAAAACTGCATCGATCGTTTGTTGGCGTATTTCCTCGATCGATCCCGATAGTCTTTGATACCAAAGAGAACCGTATTTGATGATTTTCTCGATGAGCTTTTGCTCTCGCGCTCCCAAGTTAGGGGTAAAAGTGCCCATCAAAAATACTTGGTGAGGGCGACGTTGACCGCTAGTGTCGAGATTTTGTAAAATCAGCATTTCCTCAGCGATTAATGGCTGAGATTGAGAAGATGCTGTTTCAAATTGAGCGATTAATTCATTCAGGCGGTCGGTACGATCGCAAAACGATTGGAATTCAACGCGCAACTTCTCACCGATCGGTAATTCGTGCCCTAAAGAGGCGATCGAGTTAACGATCGACCTAGCCGCGACTTCACCAAAATCATCGTGAATGCCTGGACATTCCCAAATAAAGCGCAATTTATATTCTGGCTTGTCAATTTCATGACTGGTATTTAGCAATAAGGCACCAACTTGAGTTCCATTTGGCAAAGTATAATTGATGATACTTTGCAAATGAGTTGAAGTTTCCAGGGGATAGAGCAGTTTCTTTTTGTCGCTCAAACCTTGATGTTTGATTTTTCTTAGTTCTCGCTTTTGGTTTAGATGTTTATTGATTTCCTTGTTTTTCATGGTGACAAATAAACTAAAGTATTTAAACCAACAGATTCGGTAATAAGTTCTAAGATATTTTCTTTGGATGAATATCGATCGACTGAGGAGTTAAATTTGAAAGTGGCGAACGATAATTCAAGCATCCTCTGGTATAGTTCTTTGGCCTTCTATTTCTTGCCAGTACATCTGCCATTCCATCTTTGAGTGAAAGTATGGCTGTGAAAAATAAAGTCACAAAAATAGCTGCAACGATATTGGCCGGAACCTTCAAATATCCTAGAAATAGACAGAAAACTACGATCAGAGCCAAGACTATGGCAACATCGCGAGGGATACCCATCATCTTCGCTCTGCGTCTTAATGCTCGATTAACTTCGATTCGTGTCTTTCTTTCCATGAATAGATACCGCTTGAATTATGCACCAGTGAACATAAAGGTAACGATCCGATCTGTCGCAATGACTAGAATTACGAGGACGATGATATTTAACATCGGCTTGACCACGCCAGAAAAATTTTCTCGATCGTATTCCTGATAGCCTAAATAAGCCTGCCAGATGGCAATACCACCGACTATTAGCAATACAGCCCAAGGGATCAGATTGACAATGGCAGTAAACAGAGTAGTAAATAGCGGACCTGCGACTGGGAATCCAGCCATGATCGTGGCAATTTTAGTAGTCGATACGGTTACGAAAGCATCGTAGATTGGGGCGGCATCAGCTTTAGGAGCTAAGTTCCATCCCCAAATAATTGGGGAGAAACAGGAAATCAAGGCATACCGAACATATTTCCAAGAAATCTTATTTCTAGGTTTGCTTAACGAAGTGGCGTGGTTCATGATGACACTCTATGTTTTCAAAGAATATAAGTTTCGACTCGATTCGTTCGAGCAATTATCGATCGAACGATAATAGCTTTTACATAAAAAATCAGATAGCGATCGCCATCGATCTAAGATTTAGTTGACAGGCAATCGAACGATAACATCCATATTTCGAGTAGAATAAACTTGACTTAATTAGTTAATCAGGTTAATTTTATCCCCTCTTTTATCCGCATGAGATTATAGACGATCGGTAAAAATAATCAAGAGTAAATTGCAGGATCGATAAAGCTTTACAATTGATAAAAAAATGGAGTAGTTATTCAGCTATTTGCTGAATAACTACTCCATTCAAGGTGTAAGCATTTACGATTGCTGTTGAGTTCGATCGTCGGCTCTGGCAATCTCCATCAAGTTTCCTTGAATTAATAGCGAGGGTATCCGAACTTGGCGACTATCGATTTAGACTTTTGCTTGACGCTAATTCCGACCTGGCTCTTTGACTCACGGACATTCTCTGAGTGTTGCCTTCGTCCGATTCGTTGAGCAGGATTTCCACATCACGATCGGCCAGATCTGGGTTAGCAGTAACGAGGGTCATGCCCTCGACTCGTGCTTGAGTGAGGAGGATCAGATCGAATCGATCTAGCGGCAACATTGCTAGCTTCAACACTTGATCCGCTCGAATATCTAAAAATTGTGCCCGCAACTTTTTCATTCGACTGGCAAGGTACGAATCGATCGGTTCGGGCAGCGATAACGTTCCCAGTGACACCTTAATCGTCAGCTCGCAAACGCTGGCAACCGAAAACCAGATTGAGTTAGTTTCGTCAGAGATGGCGGCGATCGTTGGAGCACTCAAGCGATCGGGTTCGACAAACCACCATAAAAAACACTGGGCATCGATTAGTATTTTCACTTGCGATAGATTCCTTACTCTTGTTTATGTGAAATACTAGAAAAATAGGGCTTATAAATAAGGGGGCAACGGGTTGTTGAAACTGGAGGGAATGTAATATAAGCCGCGATCTACACCCATACTGCGACTGCGAGATCGCTTATTTTCCACCGGAACTAACCTAGCCACCGCGACACCGCGATTGGAGATGATTATCTCTTCTCCTAGTTCCACGCGAGATAATAATTTGGAGAACTGGGATTTAGCGTTATAGATGGTAAACGTATTCATCTCGATCGCAAAAAATTAGATTTCAAACTTATTATAGAACAAAAATACTAATATCTTGCCAAAAGATATGGACATCACGAGCTTAAGGAACTGCAATAGGATACGCATTCTGTTCCGATGGCTATTCGATTAACTAAATATAAAAATTCCAACAGGGGCAAATAACTCTGCGGCATACTATAAATGTGAAGTATAGAGGAGAGTTATGCCAGAACCAATTACCACTATGACAGCTAGCACGATCGCTACTCTTGCTTTTCAAGAGTTTGTAAAATCTGGGGCTGGAGAACTCTCGAAGAAGTTTACCGCAGAAGCGATCGCCAAGATGGGACAGTTACGTAGTGAGTTTGTTGCCAGGATGTTAACCGTTAGCTCTTCACTTAAAGCACAAGGTCGCTCGGTGTTGGACTTTTTGACCCAATCTTGTCAAGCCTCTCGGTTGGGTACAACACCACCGACTTTAATTCCGATGTCTGATCCTACTTTTAGCAACGAGCGTATTATTCTTCTCTAGATCTGTTCAGGCTCAAACCGATTGGATTGCCGTCCCCCTGGGACGTTTACGTTGATTTTTACCAATTCATCAACTATATTTTGATCGGATTTGAATTGAATTTATCGAAATATCTCGATCTTCAGAATTATACTACAACAGGTTTGATGACTTATGATCGCCGAAAAAGACATCTTTACAATTATTATCAATAAAACGTAAAAAAAATCACATTTTCGATTGCTTATCGATAGAACCAATTAGTAATTTTGACTTTACACGTTCAGAATTGAAGCAACAAAATTAGAAAATTTAATGATAAACACAGAGAATCATGTTTTTTTAAAAAAACATGATTCTCTCGGACTTGGAGTGATCAGCTAAACTTGGTTTTAGATTTCAATATTACTCGACCCCCACATTGCTCAACCTGTTAGGGTTCAGATAAAGTGTCGATTCTTCTGAGGAACGATCGAGAATAATTTTATGGTCTGTGTGTAAGTATTATTAAATTAAAATGATACATTTACCACCCTATAGTACTTAGAGGGATATTCGCAAGCAGATTAATGCAATGACGGCTGGAACAGTTTGGAATAGAATTGCCAGCGGTCTGAGCTGGCGAGGTTTGTCAGGAGCATCTCCACCCAAAGATAGAGTTACGCTGCCATAAACCCCAGCAATCGCAATAAAAGTCAGAAAAAACGTCCAGATTTGTAGAGAATATGCTGGCGACAACCATCCCCATATGATGCCTGCTGCTAAAAAGCCATTATATAATCCCTGATTGCCTGCTAACACCTTTGTAAGTTGCTTTTCAGTAAAATTTGTAAATTTACCACTTGCGCTTTCCCATCGGAACATCTGCTGAATCAAAAAGTAAATATGTATGAGTCCAACTAAACTAATTAGAACAAGTATCAAAGTTTTCATAACAAAAAGTTGTTTCCTTGTGCGAGACAATAATATTAGTATATTGTAATTAGATAAATATTAATCATACATTGTGTAAATTAGTATATTGTAATTAGATAAATATTAATCATACATTGTGTAAATTAGTATATTAATATTAGTTGAGGATACGTTCAAAGTGAGGTGAAGATTATCTGTGTCGAGGCGATCGTGTTCCAACCGCAGCAGGTTGAAACCAGGGAGTAGCCCTCTTCTGTCACTCTCCCGAAAGCATAATCCCAAACCCTTGCGGCATAAGCTTTTATCAAAAATCTCCACGATTAAGCTATCGATCGCTAAATAAAGCTTCAAAACTTTTTGAGATAAGGCTTGTAGCGATCGCATTCAATTTTTAGTTAAGGAGAGTGACAGACGAGGGATAATCCGCCCCCAGAATATCCCTGCTATCTAGGAGTCCCATTAAGAACACCTAGTAAAGAAACGATCGGCACAATTTGTTCTTTCCTGCGGGAGCCACGTCCATTCACAGATTCGGAAGTCAAAATCGTTGAATTATTTGCCGAAAGAGCAGCTACCGCAATCGAAAATTATCGCCTCTATCAGCAGCAGATCCGATTCAATCAACGGCTGGCTGAAGAGGTTGCTGCTCGAACGCAAGAACTCCAGCTTGCTCAAGCAAAGCTGATCGAACGGGAACGATTAGCCGCCATTGGCGAATTTACAGCTACGATCGTGCATGAAGTGCGTAATCCTCTGACGACGATTGAGATGGGCTTAAAATATGCCCATAAAGTTTTGAATGCCAATGCCGATCGAGAGCGGCTAGCCCTGTCCCTGAGCGAATCCGATCGGCTTAAACATCTGTTGCAGGAAATTCTCTCCTATGCAAAACCCCAACCATTGCAGCTCTCCAGGCTGAATATCAGTGAATTCTTGAAGCTGCTGTTAATCCAGATTCAGGAACTACCTGAAGCTATCGATCGCCAGATCGAGTTTGAAAGCCATCTGCCAGCAGGTGAGGTGATGGTGGATATCAATAAGTTAAAACAAGTTTTTATCAATCTGTTGCGGAATGCCTGTGAAGCGATCGCCCCCCACGAGAGTGTTAGTTGTTCGATCTCTATGGAAATCGACTCGGACTACGTTGCGATCCAAATCCATAATGGTGGCGATCCGATTCCACCAGAGTTGTTGCCCAAACTCACTACACCCTTCTGCTCATCTAAGCCCTCTGGCACTGGATTAGGGTTGGCAATTTCCAAGCGAATTATTACAGATCATGATGGCAAACTGACGATCGAGTCTTCTAGCGTAGGAACGACTGTAAGCGTTTATTTGCCCATCTGCGCCCATCCGCTCCCAAATTCGGGTTGAGCATCTCAATATCCGTAATTCAGGTTTTATTCTGGAAAGACGATCGAAAACTTGCTGCCTTCACCTAATGTCGATCGCGAGCAGGAACCCATAGAACCCATTTGAGATCTTTGATGTGTTCGATTCTCCAAAGGAGAGGTTGCACCAACGAAATCATGTGTGAGTCGGATAGCATCAAGCGAGCAACTTCTGCGTTGGCTGTTCTTTCAGCATCATTATGAAAATACATTAAATATAGTTACAAATAGGACTAAATTCAACAAACTAATTCTAGGTCGCGATTGGACTGAATCTTGTCCGCCTAAATACCCAATCTGGGGTATTATACGGATAATTGTCGGGCTAATGCCGCTATTTGCGAGGGAATATGCAGACAGTTATCGGGATATTCACCCAATTTGGGGTGTTATGCGGATAACTTTCCGCATAATAAATAGTTAGACGCTTCAAACGTAAAAATTACCGGAAAGCTACGTGATACGGAAACGGTCATGCGTAGTTTGGAGGGGGGTGGTTGGAAAAGTACCAGTAATGGTAACTCGCTGGCTACCTACCCTACTTTACGTACGGCTCTGAGGAGAGGGAGGGGGATATATCTAAAACCATCTCCTTTACCCGACTTTCCAAAAAAGACAAAAACGTTCTCAGGAGAAGATTCAGATGCCATTTTTGAGGATTGAGACCAATCATGAATTTAATCAAGATGTCATCCAAAATGTCATCACTCAGGTTACGGATCAAGTTCATATCAATAAAGGAGATCCTAAAGAGATGATTTTGGTTGTTGTTAACACCAAGGTCAATGTTGCTTTTGGTGGGGATTACGACAAACCTGCTGCTGTTGTCCAACTTCTCAGTCTGAAAATGTCTGCGGAAGTCACCAAAAAATTGACAGAATGCATCAGTGATATTTTATTAGAAAGATTTAATGTACCAGCTAATCGTATGTACATCTTCTTTCAGGAATTTACGCAGATGCATCTGGTTGGCTGGAATCGTAAGATTTTTACGGAAATCTTAGGAGTTGAGAACTTAGATTCACCAGAATTAGCTCAAAAACAAGCAGAAGCGCAAAAAAAAAGCTAGCATCAATCAATCTTTAAAATTAGTAGGAGAAATATCAAAAATGAGCAACTTTATCCAAAGAATTCTTTCTGGTGAAATTTCCCTAGAAGAATATACAGATAACGAAAAGGAACGCCTAGTCTCTCAATTGATCTCCCATTTACCTGTTGGTTCTCTGTTAAAGGTAAGAGAACAGTTAAAGGGTAATATCGTTAACCAATCACACAAAGCGATTGGCAAAATTGTTCATTCTGTCTCAACAATACCTATCCCTGGTTTAGAAGTTGAGTTGTGGGATCACGATCTTTTCGGGATGAAAGATTTTTTAGGCAGTGGGATAACAGATCAGCATGGAGGTTTTGAAATATTTTACGATCCGAAAGCTGCTGGATTTGGGGATGATCCAGATTTGGAATTAAGGATTTTTGATCCTCCTCAAACTGCTGTTGTCGAAGGAAAATCCATCAGAAGAAAAAACTTGATTGAAGTCATCAAGGGTTCTGACAAGGTCAAAGAAGAAATTTATAACTTTGGACAATTGTCAATTTCTTACTATGAGTATGATCCAGATTATGCTCAATACTTCCCCTATTGTGTGCCCAAATCTATTAAGCATGATTTTGTGCCCCAAGCTTATGCCATAACAATAAAATCTGTTGCCAAATATGAACAGATCATGGACGGAATAATTCAAAAAAATCGAATAAATCCTAACGAACCATCCTATGATGAGATCCAAAAATCATTTCCAGAAACTCGAACTATCATTTTAGAAAGAGAAAATCCAGGCTGTACCAGAAGTGATGAATTCTTTGGAGACAGGATGTTAAATGGGTTTAATCCTGTTATTTTTAAGAAAGATAAAAACAATCCTTCCTTATATACCACTTCTTTTAATGGCGAACAATTTGAACTGACTGGTAAGATAGATTTGCCGAATTATAAAGTCAAATTTGAATTAAGAAATGAGCAACTGTTCCCTGTTGAAATTACGCTTCAATTCCGTGAAAATAATGCGAAAAAGCCAAATCCTCCATTAAAAGAACCCCAAACTTACAGGCCTGTTGATGGGAAAAAATGGTTGCAGGCTAAGCGAGTCATTCGTGCTACTCATCTGGGTGTTTTAGGAGAAGTGAAAGCTCATCTGAGTCAATGTCACTTTAATATGGAGCAGTATTCGATCTCTTTGTTGAGAAATGTCCGCAAAAATCCAGTGCGTGACTTCTTATATCCTCACCTCAAAGAAGTAGTCCATATTAACAATTTTGGTCGGCGAATATTGATGGATCCCAAGGGTGGATTTTTCGCTAAACTTGAGCCTATGCCTATCATTCCAGATATGTTGAAGTGGGTCAGGTCAAATTTAGGAAGTTATGACTGGACTGATTGGCAACCCAGAACCCCCCTTTGTGAGTCACATACTTACGCCAAAATCGGTAACTTATACTGGGATATTCTGACTACTCATGTCGATTCATTTTTTGACGAGCATCGTGACGGAATTATCAGCAATTGGGATGAAATTTTCACGTTTTCTGAGGATTTAGTTCAACATAGTGTTGCTCATGTTGCTCTGACGATGGAGCAGGTAGATGATGGAGATGAATGGTATGACTTAAATGAGATTGATCATTCTTCAAATCCTCGTCGAGAGGTTAATGGAGAGGTCAAAGCAGTCCGACCGATTACTTCATCGACAACAGCAACTGAACAAGATATCGCCAATCTTAAACAGGTTTGTAAATACGTAATTTATCAAACCACCTATTGGCATAGTTGTATTCACAATGAGCATAATCCTGAGTTTGCCGAGCTAAAATACGGAGCTCTCTTAAGCAATGGCTCAATGGGTGATGAAGATGATGAGAGTGTAATGCCAGGTCAGGAAGCAGCAAGTATTATTCTTGGAGCTTCTAATATGCTGACCGATTTCAGGTACGGTTACATACTTAAAAATGAGGATGGAGACGTTCCGCCTAAGTTGATTGAATTGGTTGCAAGCAAAAAAGCAGAATTTGAAAAACTTGGATTCGATCTCAACACCCTGCGTTCAAGATTGAATAGTTAGAGTTCAGGGATCGGTTCAGTCATCTGAAGTAATTCTAATAATGACTGTTCCGACCGTCCATATTGGCAAATATTGCCGATGCAAAGAGCGATCACACACATTAACAATTTTCAGGTTGGAACAACGCCAGTTCTACCTGATCCTCAATAATAAGGAGAAAATCATGCCCGGTACAAATGAAATAGATCAGTTGGAATATGGACAATGGATTTCTTTAAAAAAGGTGGAAGTTCTCCCCCTTGATATTGACTATTATTGGTCAGCTTACGATGATTATTTCGCTTATCTTAGTGCCTTAAGCGGCCGCACAGATGTACAAAAAGAAATAGGCTTTGGAAAGCCTGACAACAGCCCAGGTGCTATTGTTAGTTTTAACTTTGAGGGGATGAGAGTTTATGATCGCTTAGTAATGAATGATCGGGTAAACCATGTGTGGAAATTAGATATATCACAGGCGACTGAGCTATTTACCCTCTATCAAGTCACTACTCTTGCTAAGAAGGTTGACAATGGTACGGAAGTTACTGTTCTCGTTGAATTCGTTCTGCAAAGTGAAAAACGAGAGGAAAGAGAGGAAGCCCTCAATACTTTCAAAAAATACTTTGGATTACGCTCCTCTGAGTTACAGAACTTCCTGAAAACAAGAGACGGAGATAAATACTATGAGCTTCCTCAGACTAACTAGCAATAGTGATGGATGTAAGAATTGAAGCTAAGTCGCATCTATCGGGACTTAGGCAAAAATTTGTTGTAAAAAGGGCTGAAAGTCTCTTGTCTCTAAAAGTTGTCTAAGTCCTGCTATGTAATTCATGTTTAGGAGAAACACCTTATGACAGGTAAGTTAGTAGGAAAAGTCGCGTTAGTCACAGGTGCTTCATCGGGCATCGGTGAGGCGACAGCCATAGCCATAGCCCAAGAAGGGGTATCGGTCGTTCTAGTAGCACGCCGCGCTGACAGACTCGAAAAGTTACTCAGGCATATTTCGGACAACGGTGGACAGGCTATCTCAATTGTTGCTGACGTAGCTGATGAAATGCAGGCGCACGATATGCTACACAAAGCCCATACTCAATGGGGGCGCGTAGATATCCTGGTAAATAACGCAGGTGTCATGCAATTAGGCTTGATTGATGGTGCCAATACAGAAGAATGGCGCAGCATGATTAATATCAACTTTCTTGGATTGATGTATGCTACCCATGCAGCCTTACCAATAATGAAGGCACAGGGCGGAGGGCATATTATTAATATTTCCTCTACTGCTGGTTTAGAAGCAAATGCCAACACTGCTGTATATTCTGCCACAAAATTTGCCGTAGGTGCTTTTACAGAAGCCCTGCGCAAGGAAAACCACAGTCATAAAATTCGCGTTACCCTGATCGAGCCAGGTGCAGTAGCGACTGAACTGGGTGCTCAGATTACAGATCCTGAAGCAAAAGCATGGGCCGAGGCGTGGATACAATCAAAAACCCCTCTCGCCAGTGAGGACATTGCAGCAGCCATTGTTTATGCGGTCACTCAACCACCGCACGTCAACGTCAATGAAATTGTAGTCAGACCAATAGATCAACAATGAGCGTTTCTTGGTCTTGGTTCAATTATTAGTTCAATGAATCAAACTCAATTCACATCCCTTAGCTAAAAATCAACGATCAATGAGTAACTTAGTACCTCCAACAGAATCTGAAGTTAGACAGCTTGTAGACGAGTTTTATGCAAAACTTGATGCTCATGCCCCAGTAGAAGAATACATCGATTTATTTGCCTTTGGTGAACCCGATCTAATCCTCCAATTTCCTGGCATTACATTGACCAGTTGGGAGCAGTTTAAACCCTGGTATGAAGGTACTCTCAACGAGTTTTTTGATGAAGTTCATGCTGCCGAAAAAATTGAACTTACAGCTAACAATGAACAAGCAGATATCAAGGCAGTAGTCCATTGGGAAGCTAGTCGATGGAAGCCACCAGCTGCACATAGTCAAAGGATTGTTGCGTCTGTCGATCAAAGCTGGGTTGTGATTCGTTCCCCTGAGACACTGAAAGCTGTATTTAAACAGTACATTGTATACAAACTAAATTATCTTAATAGTTCTACTCAGTCAAAATAAGCATTTTGAGAACTAGGCAAAGATTAATCTTGCACATTGAGGATGATCTGTTACACAGGAGGATAAATTATGACCACTAGAGTTGGCATTTTACTCGTACATGGGATTGGTGAAACGAAGAAATTTGAAAACATAGAGGCAGTTGCTAGAAATATTGCTGCTGCTTTGCTTTCAGATCCATGTCTCAAAGTGCGGGTGATTATCAGCTTCGGGGGAACATAATTCTTCGGGCAAGACTAAAAATGACTGATATCACCATTAAATCTATAAAAAATTATAAGGAAAGAAAAAATGGCAAAGCTTGTGGCAATCGGCGATAGCCTTACTCAAGGATTTCAGAGTGGTGCGATTTTGAAAACAGAGTGGTCATACCCCAGTATGATTGCTCGCGCTCTTGGTTTGTCAGTCCCTACTGATTTTCGTATTCCTAGCTTTTTTGGTAGCGGATTACCCATAAATATAGAAGAACTCCTTAGATTTATGGCAACCGAACTGGGAGATGAAATATCGATAGATGAGTGGATTTTGCGTTTTCCTATTCTCTTAGAGCGATTCATTGATGATGTAGAAGATTTATATGAAAGAGGGAGAGGACGCAAGCCTTCAACTTTTAGAGGTCAATTCCATAATCTTGCCGTATGGGGTTTTCGAGTATTAGACACTTTCAGGATCAATTCAGAATATTGCGATCAGGTAATTAAGAAAAGTGAAGGCTGGATTGAAGATGATTTTCTTGGTCTGCCCAATGCTCCAATGTACCGAACTGCTCGGATTGTATTGAATCCTGCTAAAGAGAAAGATAAAGGAACTTGGACTCAGATTGATAATCTTCAGGCAATCAATGATAAAGAGGGAGTAGAAAATTTAATTATTTGGCTAGGTGCAAATGATTGTCTTGGAACAGTTGGGAGTTTGAGTCTCAAGGAAATGCCATCTACTTTTTCTAGTGAAGTTCCTGAAGAAAGAGGTAAGTTTAACTTAACTCACCCTGACATTTTTAAAAAAGACTACGCCACTCTCATTGCCAGCGTTAAGGCGGCGATCTCTGCTGATACTCGTGTGTTTGTAGGCACGATACCTTATGTTACCATTCCACCAATTACTCAAGGAATTGGCAAACTGCCAGCAGATAGCAAATACTTCGATTACTACGGAAGATTCTTTGCAAACGAGCACAATTTCAATCCTTTTTTTAATAGTAAATTGACGGGCGCAGAGATTGAAAAAATTGATGCAACTGTTGATGAATTCAATCAAATCATTCGTAGTGAAGTTTCTTCAGCAGGCGATAATTTCCATCTCGTCGATCTGGGTGGAATCTTAAATAGCCTCGCAGTCAAACGCAACCACTTGACTAATTCTCCAGATGAACCACTCAGAGCATATTATCAGTCTTTAGGTTTGAGCGACCATCCTCTTCTCAGCTTAGATCCTGTTCCCAATGCCCTATTATTAAAAACTCAAAATAGCACCCGAAAAAGTGGTGGGCTTTTTAGTTTAGATAGTGTGCACCCTTCAACCATTGGTTATGGTATTGCGGCTGAAGCTTTCTTAAGAAAGATGCAAGATGTAGGAGTTAAAGATGCTAATCCTTTACATCTTGACTGGAGGCAGATCATTGCTCAAGATTCTCTTCTTCAGTCCCCACCAGCATTATGGGATGACATCATTAATGGGGCTGAAAGGAATTCCATTCTTTGGGATGTTATTTTCAAGGTTCTTGGTTGATAAACTCGTATGAGTATATTGTGCCAACAGGGAAAAGTCCCTTAATGATACCTGTTCTTAGCCGAGATTAGGCAAGCTAAAATTGTTGACTTTATTTTTGAGTCTGTAGAAGTTATAGGCGATCGTATAGGGGACAATAGCGAGAGGAGATCGGAGTATAATCGGGTAGAAGAGGGAGTTTAGCCCTCCCCTCCCACACCACCCATCATGCGGGTCCGCAATGGGCGGTTCAAGAAGACTTTGCAAACAGCCTTGACCATCTACGAAACGTAACCCTGGGCTTTCATCCAGAGCTGGCGAATCGATAGCAATCCTTGTTCCTCTAACCACTTCTTTAACAAGCGCAATGCACCGGAACTTTGAAGCATACTCATTATCAGCAGAAGTTGCTTGCGTCCGGTGATTGCGATCGTTCAATCGATATCACATCGATATTCATACATACACATTCGATCGATCGACCAAACTTAATCATATCTCGTCTAACCATGTCTGGAAGATCGCCCCTCAATAAAGGCTCGATCGCAACTTTAATTCGATCGGTAGAAGAAAGAAGATCTAGATTTTTTGGTGCCTCGATCGGAAGGCGTGATAAGGTCAAAATACTTGTAATCCCTATCATTAGACAATTACGATAGTCGATCTTGCCAATCTTTGGGATTTCGTTTGCTGTGAAAACAAGCAATCACAAATACAGTATCTTCTTCAACAATATAAAAAAGACAATAAGGGAAACGCCTGACTAAGACTCGTCGAGCTTGTTGATAAATGAGCCGATAGGCAAGAGGATTGCGCCCGATTGTGGATATACAATTATCAATTGCTCGTACAAATTCAGAACCTAAACCAGTCTCTTGTGACTCATACCATGTAAAAGCATCTTCCAAATCTAACTCTGCTTCTGGACGGATAATCAGCCTGTAATTCATTTGGAAGTGCCTAATCGCTGCTTGACAGTTTCCCAACTAGAGCCAGCGTTTGGATCTTGCCGATGTTGTTCCAATCTTCGATCGAGTTCTTGCTGTTGCGCTCGATCTAATTCGATTTCATCTTGTCTATCTAGAATACTATCCCATAGATCTTCTGCAAGTTGAATCCGCTCGGCAATACTCAGTTGAGAAATTTCAACTTTGAGAAGAGGATGATTACTCATGCTAATTTAGCTATCCAAATTATATCCATGTCAGAATTATAGCATTGTGACAAATTTTAGATGCTATGTATGAAATAGTTTTTACCACTCGATCGCTGGGCACCACATCGATATTCACGCCTACACATTCGATCGATCGACCAAACTTAACCATGTCTGGAAGATTGCCTCTCAATAAAGGCTCGATCTGAACTTTCACTCGCTATTCCTGGACTCGATCTGGAAAAGATATCTCCAACACGACACAACCAAGATCGGTTTTGAATGGCCCGTGAATCTCTCCAGGTGGTCTACTGGCATAATGTCCAGTCTCTAGCCACATATCGAAAGCTAGATCGTAAAGACGACCGCTGACAATTAAAATTTCTTCAGGATAGTCGTGACTTTTTACACCGAAACTAGTCGTATCCGCACCAGGATAAAACCGAGTTAAGCGGGTGTATTCACCAGTTTCAACATCTATGCTGAGAGTCAGTTCTTCTACCATTTCTTCAAGCCCCGCGATCGATTTCCGCAGGCTTTTATTTGCTCGATGTAATGGGTTCCAGTACTCGATCGTCGATTTTGGCATATCACCTCATTTTAATATCAGCGTGGCAGAATTTCACTAGTGTGACCTGCGATAATTTGAATCGAGCCACTAGTAGAAATTGCCCAAACACGGGTAAATCGAATATTTTGTTCGACTGGGGTACCTTCATAACTGCCTAATATGTGCATCAAAACAGAAACAACTGCAAACCCACCATTGAGTTGAATCTGTCGCTCTGATGGTGTAATTTCGGTAAACTTAAATTTCCCAGAACGGTGAGCATCAAGATCTTCCTGCTTACTAAGAATTTGTCCGAGATGATTTGTAAATAGCAGTTCGGGAGCGATTAAATCATCTAGTTCAACAACATCAGAATGCAGCATTGCCTGTCTGAGTCGCTCTTCTAATTCGATGATTTGAGCTTGACTAACTATCATAATTTGCTCCCATTGGTTCCGAAATGGTGTTTTGTTGAAGAGGTAGCATTTTACTTTTGGTTATATGCTCGATCTTAATAATTGCGATCGAACTATCGTGCTTTTACCTGGCTTTATTTAGCCGCATCCGCACCGAGATTACCCAATTTTGGACTCCACCACTGCCCCTCATTACCCTGAAAATAGGCAACATCCTTGTGTTTGGGCTTGGTTCTAGCTTCCGCATCCGAACACCGCAGCATTGACTTTTCTTTTCCATCCTTCGTGTAACTATATTCTTCCAGCGGCTTCTGACAAACCGGACAAGGATGTTCGGTTAGCTTTGCTGGCGATGACTGCTCGGTTTTAGGTTGCGGAATCTGCCATTCATTCGCTCGCTCCGACCAAAACATTACTAATCCCTTACCCTCAGTATCTTTGCAACCATCCTCACACTTGAGAAAATAACCCTTCTTCACCTTCTTGGTTGGTACTTTGGACATTGGCTTGCTGCAACTCGGACATTTAGAGCGCGATTTCTCCAGCTCTTTACCCTGGAACGAGCCATAATCTTGCTCCGGTAAATTCTTAGTAGCTTTACTTAATGCTGGCGCAAAATAGCTCCGGTTCCACTCAATTAGATAACTTTGCCATTCCTGCTGACCCTTGGAGATCGCATCCAGTTGAGTTTCCATCCCAGCGGTGAATTCCGATTGAATCAATTCTGGCAAAGCTTGCATCAGAAAATCATCCACTTGTAAACCCACAGTCGTCGGTTGCACTTTGCTCTTGACTAACTCCACATAATTACGTTGTTTGAGGGTGGCAATTGTCGGCGCATAAGTCGAAGGACGACCGATGCCTCGCCGTTCCATCAGTTGAACGAGTTTTGGTTCGGAGTAGCGCGGCGGTGGTTGGGTTTGTTTCTGCTCGTAACTGATATTATCTGCGGTAAGTGATTGTTTGGGTTGCAAGCTAGGCAATACGGCATCACCGCTAATATCTTTCCAATATTTGGCATATCCCGCAAATTCGAGCATTTGTCCTCTGGCTTGCCACTGGATTTCACCAGATTGGGTAACGATCGTGGTTTTGCGAATTTGGGCAGGCTTACACTGGGATGCGATCGATCTCATCCAAATCATCAGATACAGCGCAAATTCATCCTCTGAAAGCTGCTGTTTGAGTTCGCTTGAGGCTTTATACCAAATCTAAAAAGTTAGACTACAGATAAATTCTAAAATTTGCTCATCCCCTTTATAAGGGGAGATTGGGAGGGGTAAAGATCTGTAGCCGTAATTTAGAGAATTGGTATAAATTGCCTCTTGACAATTAACATAATCGCTTCGCGGACTAAATATCTTATACCAATTCTAAAAAAAATGACTACAGATGTGAGAAGATAGCAACACCCATACCGAGCGAGGGCGAGATGATGGCCGGAATATATAAAATCGAGATTGCCGAAACCGAACAAGAGCTTAAAAAAATGTTAGCGATCGAGAAAAGTGGCGCGAACAAAGAAAGAATTCAAGTTTTGTACTTGCTGTCGAGCAAACAAGTAAAAACCATCAAAGAAGCAGCAAGCATCATTGGCAGAAATCGAGTGACAGTACAAGATTGGCTGACGAAATACCGTCAAGGAGGGCTAGAAAATTTATTAGCCAAAAAAGCTAGTAGTGGCCGACCAAGAACAATTCCTAAATGGGCAGAAAAATCTCTCATTAAGAGATTAGAATCGAGTGAAGGATTTAATAGCTATGGGGAGATTTGTGAGTGGTTGACAACTAAATTAGGAATAGAGGCGAAATATAAAACAGTACATCAACTGGTTTATTATCGTCTGGGCGCATCACCTAAAATAGCTCGCGACTCGCGCTCGTCGGGTGTCCCGACGGTTTAGCGAGTCAAGACAGACCAAAAAGTCTAGAGCAATCAGAATCAAGATTAGAGACTTTTAAAAAAACTTCGTAGGTAACCTAGCCATGCTGAGTTTGGTCGCCATTGAGATGATGGGGCTAGGCGGTAAGATTAGATTCTTTTGTGAAGATGAAACCCGAATTGGATTAAAAACAATCAGCGGTAGAAAAATTACTGCTCAGGGTGTAAAACCTTATGGAAAGGTGCAGTGGCAGTTTAAAGCCACTTACATATATGGTGTGGTCGAACCAAAAACTGGAGAACACTTCTTTTATGAGTTTACTCATCTCAATAGCAAATGCTTTCAGATATTTCTAGAGTTAGTAGCTCAGGAATTTGCGGATAGTATTTTGATTATTCAGCTAGATAATGGTGGTTTTCACAAAGCTAAAAAACTCAAAATCCCTGCCAATATTATTCTCATGTTTCAACCGCCTCATTGTCCCGAATCTAATCCAATTGAACAGGTGTGGTCATATTTGAAAAGAGGCTTGAGATGGCAGCTACCATCTTGTCTAGATGAATTGAGGCTGTTAATTACCGAGCGATTGGAGCAGATGACATCACCAGTGATTGGTTCAATCGTCGGACGAGCATCAATACTGGAGGCATTATCTGTAGTCGGTATTTAAAGAATTGGTATTAGTTATATCTGTCGGTCTGACCGCTTCATGGGCTTCCTGAGCATCTTTAGAACTGCGCTGTTTTGCCACCTTATTAGGCACATTGTCCTTATCATGAGACAACAACCATTCCCGTGCGGCTTTACAAAAATCCTGACTGAGTTCGACTGAATCAGTCCGCATATAGGTGATTAACCCTGCTTCATAGAGCTTCTGGGCGACGGACATCGTATGTTCGGGACTGAACTTCAATCGCGCTCCAGCGGATTGTTGGAGCGACGAGGTGATAAAGGGAGCGGGTGGTTTTTTGGGAGCGAGTTTACCTTCGATCGATTTAACTTGATGGGGGTGCGCTTTGCCGATTTCTACCAACCTGTCGGCTTCAGCTTGACTCAGTACCCGCGTCGATTCGGCAACTTTTTCTGTCGCGCCAGCATCGTCACTAGTTTCTTCGTCTGGGGCTGGTGAAATAGATTGGGTAGTGCCGTTGTAGAAGGCACGGAAACCTTCGGCATAGTCTACAAATACCGACCAATAATCTTGAGGTATGAAGGTCTGAATTTCTCGCTCTCGCTGACAGACTAAGTGGAGAGTTGCTGATTGCACCCGTCCGACGCTTTTCGCACCGTTATTTAATCGCCAGATCAGCGGCGATCCTTTGTAGCCGACCAATTTATCCAAACAATCGCGACACCTACCTGCCTCTACTAGAGCCATGTCGAGCGATCGAGGACTAGCAATTGCTTTCCTAACTGCGGACTCGGTAATCTCTTGATAGACAACCCGCTGGGGCTGTTTGAGTTTCAATACTTGAGCGATATGCCAGCCGATGACTTCGCCTTCCCGATCGGGATCGGAGGCGATGAATACTCGATCTGCTTGTTTGGCTGCGGCAATGAGTCCAGCGATCGTTTGTTTGGCGCGATCGTCGCGAGGGATATAGCGACAATCGATCGTGTCTACACCCAAATGGAAGCCTAACGCACCATCCCCATCGTTGGCGAGTTGGCGAATATGCCCGATAGCGAAGCGCTGCCTTGGCAGGTCGATGCCTTTACATCCCAGTCGGAGCCGAGGATACTCCTAAGCTTTTTGATTTTGCCAGCAGATTCAACAATCAACAGATTTCGCATAAATTTAGGTGAACTGAGGATTTAACTAAACGATCGATCTTCACTCGATCGTTCGAGCCAAACCGATCTAATTACTGCTAATAACTAGTATATCGGTAGCGATCGTTCCATACTTTTATCGTCACCCCCACCAACGTCAACTCCACTAAATCCCTTTTACTCCCGATCGATCCGATCGAATAGCGATCGCTTAATAGAGTTGACAAAC
This sequence comes from Chamaesiphon minutus PCC 6605, assembly GCF_000317145.1. Taxonomy (GTDB): domain Bacteria; phylum Cyanobacteriota; class Cyanobacteriia; order Cyanobacteriales; family Chamaesiphonaceae; genus Chamaesiphon; species Chamaesiphon minutus. The sequence goes on from NC_019697.1 coordinate 1,520,758, forward strand.
CAGTTATAACAGGCTAAAAGTAAGACAAGCCCATAAAATAGCCCATGTAGTTATTTTCAATGGCTGTAAGCCTTGCATGACAAGGCTTGTGAATCTATTCTCTCTTCGTTGACATCGATGAGGTCCGCCGTTCGAGTCGGCGTACGTCCATTGGTTGGTAATATACTGCTGGTAAGGCTTTTAGGAATCAAATCATGCCCTAACAGCCGAATTCTTGTCTCTATTCACAGTAAATAATGTGCTGTTTTGGCTGGTTTGGCTGGTCTATCGCCCACCATTTCACCCACTGTTTTATGCACGTCGAAAAGCGCGGAAAGAGCTTACCGATCCGGTTTACACACGATGCCAAGCACTACAGCTTCAGTTTGCCCAAACATAATAACTCTGTTGGGGAAGCAGCAGCCAAGCTGGTTATGGCACAAATTGAGAAAGACATTGCCTACGGAAATTTCGATACCTCACTCCTTCGATACAAACCCCGCAAGCAGGGCAAAAATCCCACTCCCAAATTCAATGACTATCCCGCCGACTTTTTCGACTTCATCACTATCGACGAATGTCATCATGGTGGAGCCAGCGACGAAAGCAACTGGCGGGGAATCTTAGACTACTTCTCCCCAGCCGTCCAACTCGGACTCACTGCCACCCCCAAACGTACCAATAACGCCGATACCTATGCCTATTTTGGCGATCCTGTTTATGCCTATGCTCTCAAAGACGGCATCAATGACGGCTACCTGACCCCCCTTAAAGTTAAGCAGATCGAAACGAGTCTGGATGAATATATCAACGACGGTAAACTCGGCGAACAATTTCTCAGCACCTTTCAAGATAACGAGAAAAATATCCCCACCATCCTCACCACCTCCCAAAAACTCTCGACCGGAGTAGATGCTAGAAATGTCCATAATATCGTCCTGATGCGCCCGATTGGATCGATGATTGAATTCAAACAAATTATCGGTCGCGGTACCCGCCTATTCGATGGTAAAGACTACTTCACCATCTATGATTTTGTTAAAGCCTACGAACATTTCAACGACCCCGAATGGGATGGCGAACCCCAAGAGCCAGTAGTAGTCAAAACTCGCGCCGAACGCGAACCTGGAGCTATTTCTAGCGATAACAATGATGAAGCCGAACTCGAAATCGAACCGCTTCGCCCTCAGAAAATCAAAATCAAACTCGCTGATGGTAAAGAACGATCGATCGAACATCGGATCGCTACTAGCTTCTGGAGTCCTGATGGCAAACCGATGACCGCCGCTGAATTCGTCGAACGTCTATTTGGTGAGATTCCTCAACTGTTTAAAGATGAAGATGAACTCCGCCAAATCTGGAGCCGTCCAGACACCCGTAAAGCCTTACTAGAAAGACTATCGGAGAAAGGCTATAGTGAGGAGCAATTAACTGAAATCAGCCGCCTGATTGATGCTGAGAGTAGCGATCTATACGATGTGTTAGCTTATATTGCCTATGCTGCTGTACCCATCACTCGGAGCGATCGAGTTATCGCTCATAAGTCGTTAATCTTCTCGCGGTATGTAAGCAAACAGCAAGAATTCTTAGACTTCGTACTGAAGCAATACGTGAAGTCTGGAGTGGGGGAACTCGATCGCTCCAAGCTCCCGCAACTGTTGGAGTTAAAGTATCACGATCTACGCGATGCCGTTGCCGAACTCGGTAGCGTTGGCACGATCGGCGATGTATTTGTTGGATTCCAGCAATATTTATATGCTCGCGATCGAGTAGCTTAACCTGGGAATCCGAGACGATAACACTCAATAACTTAGATGCGATCGAAGCTCAATTTCGAGAATTGAAAATTATTAGTGCTATTTTAGTACTAAATCAAATCCGAACTATTCGATGGCAAAGTATTAGCTACCTGATTGACGGACAAAAGTTGTTTGAGTCCAGATATGAGTGTGGGCGGTAAACTCAATGCGGTACATTTTGTGTTGATATTGTGAATGAGAAGCTTTGACAGGGTCGGGGTCAATATTAGTAGTAAAAGAGATATCAGAAAATAAATCCCAGCCATTAATCATCGCTCGTTTAACCCAGCTCCAGCCAATTTTCAAGTAACTAGAACCACGAAACCAATGTGGGTCAACAAGACGACGCTGACCAGTCACAACAACTCGAACACCAGTCGCGGTCAAAAATAAAGTAGTCATCGCCTATCAAGCGAAGTCTGCCTTCAATGTCTTCAGGAATGTGAAAATTGCACTACCAGAAGCTGCAATTATTATCATGGTGATTATTACCACTTTGATGGCAACACCTTGTTGGCAGCTCGCTTTTGGTAAATCTGACGAACCACCAGCGGCAGCACCGACGATCGATTAATTCGATCGACTTCATTAAGAATTACTAATTATTCGTGAATGGGCACGAGCCAAAATTCGATGATTCTATCAGCAACTGCTCGCTTAACTTACTGGTTTGCCAAAAATTTGGGGGTAGACAATATTCGCAAAGAACGGGTCTACTTAGATCTGGCTCAATCCTTAACCCTAACCGATGCCAGCTATTGGATTCAGGTGTTACTTGCTGCTGGAATTGCCACTCTGGGGTTAGTGTTGAATAGCCCTGCTGTGATTATTGGCGCGATGCTGATTTCGCCGTTGATGGGCAGTATTTTGGCAAGCGGGTTAGCTCTAGCCACTGGAGATGCGATCTTGGCTATCCGAGCTATTTTTAACCGTAGCGCGGGGCGGCGGACTGCTGTTTTTTACCAACTTGGTTGCGATTACCTTTATGGCGATGCTCGTGTTTTTAGCCCTAAATATCGATGCAGGTCCCGTGCGAGATCGAGTGCGAACGTGGCGGGATGCGGATCGCGAGAGCATTTGGGTACAGTCATTAGTAGATAAACTGCCTGTATCTGGGCGGCTGAAGCGCATTGGTGGTTTACCGAGTCGTCTACTACTAATTGTGACGACTATTTTGGTAATTTCGGTGCCGCTCAATCGATCTTATAGTCAGCTTCGGAGTGAGATTAGTTATAAGCAGCAACAGAATCGACTCCGCAGTAACGCCACAGAAAGCTAGCGATCGAATCCTTAATACTACCGCCCCCCGCTCGATTGGTTAGCTATGAGGCTAGTACTAGCCCCGTGGCACCATTAAAAATGCAGATTAGTTACTTGAGCGAGCGAGATATCGATCGTGATGGACAAGCGGTACTGCTCGAGGATATCCGCAGGCAATTAGATTATCCGACAGCAGAGGTGACATTCAATCGACTCGCTCCCATTTCGGAAACAGTCACCTTTGAGTTAGATCGAGCGCAAATCCCGCCCAGTCAAACTAAATTACTCGAACGCGAAGCGCGCCACCAAGGCGGTCGCATCGGTCTGGTCATGAAGCAAAATCCGACATTGCAAATCGAGCTACAAGCTGGGCAAACGCCATCAGAAATTAGCACACTCGCCCAGGATCGCTCGCTAGCGATCCAGAACTATCTACAAACTCAATGGCAAATTCAACCCGTTGGCTCCGGTTCTCAGCAGGAGCGTCGCTATCTTGTTAACACCGATCTAGCAACCACTCCTACCATTCGATTGAAGACAACGATCGAATCGCGTCAAAATGCCTTGACAACCGACCCGATCGATGCTGGTAAACCAAATATAAAATAACGATTCAAAATCGGATGTACTCTCTACCATTGAGGAGACGAGCGGATCTCCTCAAGGATAGAGAGTCAGCAGGTGCGATCTTGTGTACGATCCCAGCAAGAACTAAAAATTTAGAATCGATATCGACAGCAATATCAAAGGCAACAAGGCTGAAAGTCGATCGGGTGAGATTCGAGCTAGAGCGAGAAACAATTACACATGAGCCAACCCAAACATCAGTCAATCTGGGATAATTTCAACAATACCAAGCTAATTCGCTATGTATTGTTATTTATACTTGGGTGGGCGATCGTTCAAATCGTAGCTTACTTTAGCATCGACCTGAGCGAACTTGAAACTCAACTTAGGACTCAAGTACCTTCTACCGTAGGGTTTGGGTTGGCAATGTTACAAAACATCTTCGGAAATTTGCTTGACTTAGTTATTATTGCAGTTGTTGCTTTATTTATGCTACTTGATGGTAAAAGATTGTGGAATTTACTTTTGCGAATTTTCCCGATCGGAATGCGCGATCGCGTTACAGAGGTAGTACGAAAAAACTTTCTGGGCTTTTTTTGGGGGAGATTAATTCTGAGTGTTTTCTTTGGTATTTCTATTTATATTGTGTTCCTATTCTTAGGAGTTAATTCTCCATTAGGATTGGCAGCAATCGTCAGTGTATTCGATTTGATTCCAGGGATTGGAGCAACGCTGGGAGTCAGCTTAGTGTCGCTGATTATTTTACAGCAAGGAATTGCTCTAGCACTAATTACTTTGGTAAGTTGCATTCTGCTTCAGCAAGTTCAAGAAAACCTGCTCATGCCTAAAATTATGCAAGGATCGATCGATCTCAATCCGGTAATTATGTTTTTTGCATTGCTCGTAGGTGCGAAGGTAGCAGGATTAGTTGGCGTGTTTTTATCGATCCCGCTGGCTGGCATCGCGATCGAATTATGCGGAGTTAGAGAAATGCAACAAGACCAAGATTAGCATTGTTAACGATCTCCTCGCTCTAGTTTGTTAGCTCGATTGCCAAATACAATTCCAATCGATTCTCTTTCAGAGAGGCTTCTCTTCGAGACGCTTCGCGAACGCCAACGAGCGGTCGCGACACCGCCCGACTCGCCAATTACAGATTTAATGACTGGCGTAGGCAATCGTACTTAACAAGGCATTTTCAGACTGGCGAGAATCCAACCGAGTATGTTGCACGACAATCGGCACATCCGAATGAATTACACTAGCAAAATCAGTGTCCAGCGGAATGGGTTCTGGATCTTGTAAATCGTTGAAGCGAATGTGACTGGTGCGTCGCGCTGGAACCAGCAAACGGTAAGGGCCGACAGGATCTCGATCTGTATAAAAAATTGTCATTTCAATCCGAGCATCTCGATCGTTAGCATTGAGGATGCAGACTGTTTCATGGCTTGTAAACTGTGGTTCTGGCCCATTACTATAGGCGGGAATATAGCCTTCGGCGATCGCCCAGCAGATTTTTCCAATCGGTTCATTCATAGTATTTTTTGAGTATTAATCGTTGTCGGTGGACTCTTTAATGTAGAGATATATTCTCGATCGGTAGTTCGATCTCGATCGCACGAGTTGCCACTCTGGCGATCGGCGACGAGTTTGGCTGCGACTGGCTCCAGATGCTGGTAACAAGCCATTAACGACTCCCAAAAAGTGTAAAACCCGATTCTCCAAGGGAGAGGCTACGCCAACGGCAGCGCGATTCTCGTTCCGAGAGGCTTCGCCAACGAAACCCGTTTCTGACTGACGATTTTGCAAACCTCTCAAACCATGTAAGTCGAGAAAGCTAAAGCCAACCTTGGAGAAAAAAGGCAAGATACAAAACAACAGAGTGTCGATATCTTGGTTCACTAATCCCACCCCAGAGGGGCCAATCATCCAGACAACTGGGTAGCCAATCCACAGTACGGTAAAGTAAGTCGTCAACTTCTGATAAAGTGTCGCTAGTTCGCTTCCTTGACCCCTTGCCTTGGCCCGTAACGGTACCCAAATCCCCCACAGCACCACCAGGAAAGCTGCCGTGCCGCAAATGTACCAGAGATATCTCACCCAATTTTGGGATGAAAGATCGGCAATTAATCCAGTCGTAATGACGACTATCTGTGTACTCATCAAAAAGCCAATTAGAGTCCAATCTTTCTTAATGAACTGCATCGCCGTCCAAGCAAGTGTCAGTAATAACAGTGGCGTAGTCACCATCCAATCGATATAGCGGGCATAGTGAACGATGCGTCCGGCAACTTCGACTTTGCCCTGACCCAAAGCCATTGACATATATGCCAGTCCCGACCAAATCGGAATAAAAATTGCCACTAAATATTCAGACTGAGGAACGCCTTTGGGGTTGCGGCTCAAAGACCAAAAATGTAACGCCCCGATCGTCATTCCCGCGACATACAACCAATGCAAAGTTGTCTGTAAGTTCATCGCAGTTTTCCTAGTGTAGGTTTCATTTCTAACCTTCAGGGTTAAATGTGACACCAACATGACAAGTAACTGGAGTTCGATCGATAACGCTCGACTACCGGAATTTTATGTGTCACTCAGAGCGGTTCAACCGCTCAATTCTTAATGCGGTAGCCGATCGATTTGCGGACATGTGCGATCGGTAATACTAATTCCTGCGCGATTGCTGCTTCAACCCGACTAGCTTGGGTGAAGAGAAACTCGTATTCGAGCCTTTTTAAAGTTGGCTCGGTAGTTTTGATGATTACAGTAGTTATACCGCGACGGCGATCGATTTCGGCATTCATGGTCAGGATTGTCAGTGACAGTTTGGTTTTTAACTGGGTACCTGCCTGAAGTTTGTTGACAGAATCATAAGAACGACTGAGCACTTGTGGTGTCATCCAGTTACCTGTAAACCAAATAAATCCAGCAATTAAAGGCAAGGGCAGCCAAAATTCCCCACCAACGCGATGGAGCAGTTGGAGCAAGCGAGAGGTATCCATATTAACTTTCGATGGGCACAGTCGATCCAGAGTCGATAGTAGGATCGTAGCCTAAGCGCGGATGGCGTTAAATCTAACTTCAGACAGAGGCATTATGTGAATTACTTTTCTACAATACAGTCACGTTCAGGACTGTAGCCCATGCGAATACTGCTGGTCGAAGATGATGCCAATCAACTAGAGCCATTGCAAGCGGCCCTCTGTGAGGCAGGGCATATTGTCGATGGGATCGAAGATGGGGCGACTGCTCAGTGGATTATATCGCAGCGAGATTATGACTTATTGATCCTGGATTGGTTGTTACCCCAAGTCAGCGGGTTAAGCTTGTGCCAACAGTACCGTCAGTTAGGGAAAACGGCTCCGGTATTGATGTTGACGGCAAAAGACGCAACTTGTGACAAGATAAGTGGTTTAGATGCGGGAGCCGATGACTACCTCGTCAAACCGACCGATGTATTTGAATTGCTGGCACGGGTGCGGGCACTAGGACGGCGATCGCCACTCTGGCAAGGGGATACGCTGCATGTTAAAGATCTCACGTTGCATCTATCGATGCTGACAGTAGAAAAAGGCGATCGCTGCCTCCAATTATCAACCCGCGAATTTCAATTTCTAGAGTATTTGATGCGCCATCCGCGCCAAGTGCTTTCCCGCGACCAAATCGAGCAAGCCTTGTGGGTGTGGGGCAACGAACCAGAGAGTAATGCAATTACTACTCTAGTCCGGCGGCTGCGGCAGCGATTGGAGGCAGTCGGAGCTATCGATTGGCTAGAAACTATCTATGGCATGGGATATAGCTTGAATCCAGATGTTCGATCGTAGCCGCCGCAATCTGGCCTACTGGTTTACGCTGTCGATGGGGAGCATCGTGCTCATTTTTGCCAGCGTCATTTATTACCAGCAAGCAGTCGAGCGGCTCCAACAAAGCGATCGGCAGCTCTACCGGAAAGCTAGCCTCATGGCGGCCAATATCGATTATGCGCGGCACGATGGTAAGGAGCACCTCGATCTGAGCAATGTACCAATTTTGGGGAGCTACGCGCCGCCTGTCGATAACAATTTGGTCTATGTTCGGTGGTATTCAGCCACTGGCAAGCTCCAACGGTTTTATGGCACACAACCCTCAGATCGAATTCGATCGACCGCAGCTTTTGAAACCATCGACGATCGCACCGAATGGCTGCGGCAATTAACGCTGCCAGTCGAATACAACAGTCGCACGATCGGCTACCTCCAGATTGCCATTCCCTTGACGGACGATCGAGACATACTTAGAGAATTACTGATGGTCATGGCGATCTCCGTGCCCTTGACGCTGGGCGCAGTTAGTTTAGTGGGTTGGTATTTGGGCGGGATGGCAATGCAACCCATTCGACACACCTACGCTCACCTGCAAAGATTTACGTCTGATGCCTCCCACGAATTAAGGGCACCGCTAGCCGCGATCCTCAGCAATGCTCAGGTTGGTCTGATGAGTCCACTTGAAGCAGGTCAGCCCAAGCACATTCGCTTAGAAAAAATCGCGCAAACGGCTAAGTCGATGAATCAGTTAGTGACGGAGCTGTTGTTCTTAGCACGACAGGCTGGACGATTAGATGCCAACTCGATCCGATCGATTCACCTCAACAATTTACTCAAAGAGACAATCGCTACTGCATCAGTACAGAGCGTTGCCCACCATTTAACGCTCGATACAGAACTGCCAGAAGAGAATATTTTCATTAACGGCAATCCCGACTTATTAATGCAAGCGATCGCCAATCTCCTCACCAATGCTTGCAAATACACCTTGCCTGGAGGTAAGGTGTATTTGCGATTGGTAAGTCAATATCATCGCATTTTAATTCACGTAGAAGATACTGGCATCGGCATTTGTGCAACAGACCTGCCGCATATTTTTGAACGATTTTACCGAGTCGATGCACAGCGATCGCGCGACAAAGGTGGCACTGGCTTGGGGTTGGCGATCGCCCACCAAATTATTGCAGCTCACGGCGGCTATTTAACAGCCAGCAGCCAGATCGGGCGGGGTTCCCTATTTCAAATTGAATTTCCAGTCGTTTAAATCGCCCCATTAAAATTTTGATTTTGTTCTAAATCCTGTCATATTCAGGTCACATTTACTGTCGAGGATAGAGGTAGGACTTGAATTTTTAATTATCACTAACGTGGAGGAGCATGTGTTGCACCAAGCAGGGGGAATTTGACTCTTAAGCCCCCTTTTCAATGGGGTTGGGGGATTTAGATCTACGCTTTTCAGACACCCTCTCATGCTCTTAGGACTTCCCTTTAACAGATTTTAGTAAGGCAACGGCAATGAACTTATTAGCAATTGACGAATTAGCGGCTAAAGCCGCAGCATCGCACCCATCGTGTATTTCGATCTACGTTTATGCTCGACAACGTGGGGTGCCGATCGTCCCGTCAGAGTTTGCTATTTCAACATCTCCAAACAATCGATCGTGAATTATTGATATTTATTTTGGATTTTTAAAGCATTAATAATGTCAGCGATCGCAGGCAGATCGCATAGTCTGTGCGATCTTAACAACATACGTCCTCACCAGATCGCACCCTGCTCGGATCGAAATTCTAGCTTGTCACTATCTCGTCATATTTGCGATCGATACTGAAGATAGTTATCTAGGATCGGTTATTGGATTTGGCTGTAATTCGTTGGCGGAGCCTCTGTGAAAGAGAATCGACCGATCGAGTTTTAGACAGGAGCCGATCGAGGTAGAGCTAAACCGCTTAGAGCGAACGAGCTTTGAGATTCAGAGAACCAAATATTTACTAAAAATAGCGATGAAAGGATTAGCTGGAAAGACGGCATTAATTACAGGGGCGAGTTCGGGCATCGGTCAAGCGATCGCCATTCGACTCGCTCAAGAAGGTTGCAATGTTGCCATCAACTACCGTAAAAGTGTTGAAGAAGCTGCCGAGACTGAAGCACAGGCGATGCAAACAGCTTGTGGGCAAGTCGAAAATTGCGGCGTAAAATCGCTACTGGTTCAGGGCGATGTATCTAAAGAAGAGGACGTTATCGAATCGATCGAGATGGTTGTCGAGCGATTTGGGAGTTTAGATATCCTGATTAATAATGCCGGAATTCAAACAGAGTCTCCTTCCCACGAGCTATCAGCCGCTGAATTCGATCGAGTTTTAGATATCAATCTTCGGGGTGCATTTCTGTGTGCGCGGGAGACAATTAAACATCTATTATCGCGACAAAAATCTGGCAGTATTATCAATATTTCTAGCGTCCATGAAATCATTCCGCGTCCTACATATTTAAGCTATTCAATTAGCAAAGGTGGGATGGGGAACTTGACCAAAACGCTGGCATTAGAATATGCCGATCGACAGATCCGAGTTAATGCGATCGCGCCTGGTGCGACTGTGACACCAATCAATCAAGACTGGATCGACAACCCAGACAAAAAAGCTGTTGTCGAGAGCCATATTCCGATGGGGCGGGCTGGCACATCCGAAGAAATGGCTGCCGCCGTCGCATTTCTCGCTTCAGATGAAGCCGCTTACATTACCGGACAAACACTGTATATCGATGGTGGACTCACCCTCTACGCTGATTTTCGCGAATCCTGGTCTGCCTAAAACCAGAAAATTACCTGGGCGAGGATCTAGAAAATGCCATCATGCCCGATGGCACAATTCGACGACGCTAAAATTCACGATCGGGAGGTATAGCCATGACCGCAGAAGAGGAACGACTGACAGCAGACAGAAATCGCCAAGCCTACTGGCGCAGATGGGGACCTTATTTGAGCGAACGTCAGTGGGGCACCGTTCGAGAAGATTATAGTGCCGATGGTAATGCTTGGGCACATTTTCCGCACGACCAGGCGCGCTCGCGAGCATATCGTTGGGGTGAAGATGGGATTGCCGGAATTTCTGATAATCATCAACGGTTGTGTTTTGCGATCGCATTATGGAATGGCAAAGATCCGATTCTCAAGGAGCGGCTATTTGGGCTGACTGGCCCCGAAGGTAATCATGGCGAAGATGTCAAGGAGTACTACTTCTATCTCGACAACACGCCCAGTCATGCCTATATGAAGTATCTCTACAAGTATCCACACACCGCTTTTCCCTACACCCAACTCGTGCAAGAGAACCAGCGGCGGGGTTATCACGAGCCAGAAGTTGAGTTAGCAGATACGGGCATCTTTGATGACGATCGCTATTTTGACATTTATATCGAGTATGCCAAAGCCACGGACGAAGACATTCTGATTCAGATTACCGCCATCAATCACGGTGCGGAACAGAGTACGCTCCATTTATTGCCAACACTCTGGTTTCGGAATACTTGGTCGTGGGATCTTAACAGTCCCAAACCGCAGTTACAGCAGGGAGATAGTAAAGGAGCGAGTAGTGTCATCACAGCATCTCATCCTACTCTGGGCGATCGCTATCTCTATTGCCAGTCTACAGCACTACTATTTACCGAAAATGAGACTAATTCCGATCGATTATTCGGTACTCCCAACTCATCGCCCTATGTCAAAGATGGCATTCACGACTACATCATAAATGGTCGGACTGAAGCTGTAAATCCCCAACAAATCGGCACCAAAGCCGCCGCCGATTACGAACTGACGCTAGCTGCCCACCAATCGCAAACCATCCAGTTACGTCTGACAAATCGTGCCGATTTAGCCACACCCTTCGCCGAATTTGCAGATGTGTTCGCACTGCGTCAGCAAGAAGCGGATGAATTCTATCAGCGCATCACGCCCAATCAGATCTCAGATGATGCGCGAAATATTCAACGACAGGCATTTGCCGGACTGCTGTGGACGAAACAGTACTACCATTACGTGGTTGCAGATTGGCTCCAGGGCGATCCAACCCAACCGCCACCGCAGCGTCACAATCCTCGCAATTCGGACTGGATTCATTTGTTTAACGATGACATCATTTCGATGCCCGATAAGTGGGAATTTCCATGGTTTGCAGCTTGGGATCTGGCGTTTCACTGCATTCCTCTGGCAACGATCGATCCCGACTTTGCCAAACGACAATTGCAGCGGCTGACACGGGAATGGTATATGCACCCGAATGGGCAGATTCCCGCCTATGAATGGCATTTTGGCGATGTCAATCCGCCCGTTCATGCTTGGGCGACTTGGCGCGTCTATCAGATCGAGCAGGAACTCTACGGACGCAGCGATGCACAATTTCTAGAGCGCGTGTTTCAGAAGTTATTGCTCAACTTTACCTGGTGGGTAAACCAAAAAGACCACAACGGCAACAACATTTTTCAGGGTGGGTTTTTAGGATTAGATAATATCGGTATTTTCGACCGCAGTGCCGAGCTACCGACGGGTGGATATCTCGAGCAATCCGACGCTACTAGTTGGATGGGGATGTATTGTTTGAATATGTTAGAAATTGCCCTAGAACTGACAAAAACCAATCCCACTTATGAAGATATTGCCAGCAAGTTTTTCGAGCATTTTCTGTACATTTCCGATGCTATGAATCATGTCGGCGAGGAGAATGTGCCGTTGTGGGATGAAGAAGAGCGGTTTTTCTACGACGTGTTGCACTTACCTGACGATCGACATCACCATCTAAAAGTTCGATCGATGGTCGGATTAGTGCCGTTATTTGCCACCGGAATTTTAGAATCGTCTACTTTAGACAGATTACCTGATTTCAAGCGTCGCTTTGAGTGGTTCATCGACAATCGCCCCAACCTACAACGCAATCTGGCGGCTCTGTCAACATCAGGAGCGCGATCGAGGCGATTGCTGGCGATCGTCAATCCGATCGAGCGACTCAAACACGTCCTGCAAAGATTGCTGGATGAAACCGAGTTCCTCAGCCCTTATGGAGTGCGATCGCTCTCGAAAATTCATGCCAAACAGCCCTACACGTTCGCTGAAGGGGGACAAATACATACCATTGCCTATGAACCTGCCGAATCAACTACAGGCATGTTCGGGGGCAATTCCAACTGGCGGGGGCCAATTTGGTTGCCGATGAATTTTCTGATAATTGAATCGCTCCAGAAGTTTCACAGTTATCTGGGTGATGAATTCACAGTAGAATGTCCGACTGGCTCGGGACAGTGGCTGACATTAGCAGAGGTGGCAACCGAGCTATCGCACCGAATTATCGGTATTTTCGAGCAAAATGCCGCCGGGAATCGCCCAGTGCATGGGGGTAATCACCGATTTCATACCAACCCTCACTGTCAAAATTTATTGCTATTTTACGAATATTTCAATGGTGATAATGGTGCTGGTTTGGGCGCAAATCATCAAACGGGTTGGACGGGTTTAGTTGCAACTTTGATTCGCGATTGTAGCGAATCGGACATCACTCAGACTCAATATCTTCAATCGATCTCCTCAACTGTCGATCGATGCTGAAATCAAAGCCAAGCTAGATGCGGCAAATTTACAAGTAACAACAGATTTATGCCAGGGAACTCCGACAACCGAGATTTTAGAGGTAGCTCAAATGGAGGAGATTAGCGCGATTGCCATTTCTACTGGCACGATCGGGAAATTTCAGGAGTGGATTGGGGCTAGTTTTGCAGCAGAATTACTGCGTCTGAGCTGGTCGCCAGTATTGTTTTTCCCTCCTCCCTGCTAGATTTAGCTGCGCTCGGCCATCAAAACTCACATAATTACGGGAGTTGCAATATGTTAATCAAAGTCAAAACCCTCGCAGGTTTCAAATTGCATAGCCTCGACGGTGAAATCAGCAAGGCAAAAGAATTCTACTTCGACGATCGACACTGATTGAATTTCGCCCGACCTTTGATGTCGGTTTCACGAGCGTTATTAATTTTGCGATGCTCTCGACGATCGCGGCGATCGGTTACATCTGCGTTTTTAAGCTTCAACAGTCTGCACTCAGCTTTAAATCGCAAGCGGAGGTTCCGTGTCATCGCTGTCGATATTTCAACAATAATCTCTATCTCAAGTGTGCGATCTATCCAGAGATTGTCTTTACCGAAAGATCGATCGATTGTGTCAATTATTACCCAAAAGATCGGAGTATCGTCGAAAAAAATTTATTCTGTAAAAATACAAAAAACAAGTAGTCAGCTAATGCCATGCTCTATAAAATTACTGAAAAATAAACCAAAATCTCTCAAGTAAAGCGCGATCGAGTTCGAGCAACTTAAAATTTATTCAGTTTGTATTAAAATCTAGCTTTCGGTAGATATTTGTTCGATTTTTTTAGTATAAATTCATTCTAGATATATCAGCTATTTATGTTGTGAGTACAGAAATATCCACTGTTTGGAACAAAATCCAAGGCATGGCAAACGACTTTATCATTTTATTGCCAAATATCGTCTTGGCACTGATTGTCTTCGCCATTTTCTTTTTCACGGCCAGAACCCTCAAACGAAAAGTTAGACGATTGACGCGCGATCGGTCATACGCTCGAACAGTTGGCGCAAGATCGGGATCGACCCCATGTGCCAGCGGTTAACAACAATTCATCCAGCCCTACTACTCAAACCGATCGATGAAATCCGCTAAGTTAGGCAAACTGTGGGACTCGTTACATTCTAGCTTCTGGTTTGTGCCAACTCTGATGCTGGTGTTGGCGATCGGGCTATCATTTATTACCATCGGGATCGACCAGAGCGCAGACACCAACATCATCGAAAAACTAGGCTGGGCTTATTCTCTCGGCCCTAGCGGTTCGCGGGCGATCCTGTCGGCGATCGCAGGTTCGATGATGAGTGTTGCGACCACGGCGTTTTCGATTACGATCGTCGCACTTCAGTTGGCATCTTCCCAGTTTGGCCCGCGCTTGCTACGGAACTTCATGCGAGACACGGGCAACCAAGTCGTCCTGGGCACCTTCATTGCTACGTTTGTGTATTGTTTGATGGTGCTACGCACAATTAATGGGGTCGAAGAAAATGAGTTTGTCCCACACCTGGCAGTAACTGTCGGGATTGGTTTGGCGATCGCCAGTATTGGCGTATTGATTTATTTTATCCATCATTCCGCTGCATCGATTCAGGTCGATCGAGTCATCAAAAAAGTGGGTGACGATCTCGATAAGACGATCGATCGACTTTTCCCCACACAGATTGGACGCAGTGCCTCACAGCAGCCAGAAGCGGAGAGTCTAGCCGATATTCCTGCTGACTTCGATCGCCTTTCCCGTGCCATCACAGCCAGAGAAAGCGGCTATATTCAAGCGATCGATGACAACCAACTGATGCAGATTGCGACCGAAAATAATCTACTGCTGCGAGTGGAGCAACGTCCCGGTCGCTTTGTAGTCAAGGGTAGTCAACTGATGCGCGTCTTTCCAGAAGAAAAGATCGATCGGCAGCTTGCAGCCAAGATCGCCGATACGTTTGTGCTTGGGATCGGGCGCACCGAGCAGCAAGATCTGGAGTTTTCGATCGACCAACTGGTAGAAATTGCCGCACGCGCTTTATCGCCAGGAATTAACGATCCGTTTACGGCGATCCGCTGCATCGACCAGTTAAGTGCGGCTCTATGTCATTTAGTGCAACAAGAAATTCCCTCTCCTTATCGCTACGACGATCGGGATCGACTGCGGGTGATTGTTGAACCAATCGCCTTTGCAGATGCGATCGATGCTGCCTTCAACCAGATTCGGAAGTACGGTCAGTCTAGTGTAGCTGTTACGATGCGGTTATTAGAGGCGATGGCCACAATCGCACCGTTTACACATCGGGAACTAGATCGCACCGCATTACAGCGTCATGCAGACGCGGTAGAACGTGGCAGCCATGCCGGAATTAAGGAGGAACTGGATCTCCAAGATGTGCAGGAGCGGTATCTGATTGCTGTCAAGGCGATCGCGCAGCCCTAAACCCCACTCGATAAATCCAACAAATGCTCGTGCCCAATATTTTTCAGTTCAAAATTTTCGCTAGCCGACAGTCACATCATCCAGTTGACGGTCGTTCGAGCTGGGATTTTTGCCAGCATCGATCGCGCTCGTTGGCACAGCCTCTTCCCTGGCGAATCGCCTCAATAACGATTTGTATCGGATTATGGATGATACCGAGCGTCAGTGTGGCACAAGACACCCCGCCAGTCGCGGTACCATCACCCTCGCCGCAGATATCTACGCCGACGGATGGCGTATTTTTTGCAGATATTATGGTGAGGGGACAGGTGATTTTACAAATTGGCAGTCTTGATAATCTCAGTGCGAGCGATCGCGCTAGGATCATCAATCGTCGGATTGCGAGTTTTCTGGCTCAATCCCAATCAAATGGAGCGATTACCGTCCAAACTGACCTACAGCGAGGGGTTGCCACCCTCCAACGGAATAATCGGATTCTGATGACTGTCACCCAACAGGATGCCCAGGATTTTGGGGTGGGTGTCGAGGCATTGGCGCAGCAGTGGGCAACGGCACTCAATCGAGCCTTTGACGAACCACCGCTAGCGATCGATGTCGGACAGAGGCTTTACAGTACGATCCGCCAGTTTCAGAGAGATAGCATCGATCGATTACCAAGCATTTTGGGCGCAATGCTGACTGTGTTGGTGACGATGTTTTTGGCTGGCAGTATCAAACAAATTACATTAGCAGCTTCCGAGCGGTGGGAAATCGATTACAACTCCAAAACGTTAGTAAGTCGCATAGTCTACAGCAGTATTTGGGTATTCGGCACGCTCGTCGCGCTCGGCGTGTTGGGATTGAACTTTGCCACGCTGGTTGGCACGCTAGGACTGACAAGTGTGGCAATTGGCTTTAGCTTGCGAGATATTCTGAGCAATTACTTCTCTGGCATTATTTTACTGGTGTCGCGACCATTTCGGGTTGGCGACCAGATTATCATTCAAGACTTTGAGGGCACTGTAACTTACATTCAACTCCGTGCAACTACACTAATTACTTACGATGGACGTACGATTTCGATTCCCAATCTCCAGGTGTTTACCGCCACGATTATCAACAATACGGCATCAGAGTTGCGGCGCAGTTCGTTGACAATCGAGATTGACTACGACACAGATATTGCGCGGGTAAAAGAGGTTATCCATCAAGCAGCAGTGACAGTCGAAAGTGTTGTCGCCGATCCACCACTGGACATCCTCGTGAGAGAACTTGCAGTAAGTGGTGTCAAAATCGAAGTTCGGTTTTGGGTAAATTCGCGGCGGTTATCTTTTCTAGAATCAACTTCTCAAGTCGCGCAATCTATTAAAGAAGCAATGCAAGCGGCTGGGATCGCTTTGCCTAACGAAGTTTACACCGTCCAATTTAAAGATCTGCCAAGGAGCTGCGATGCTCCGTCAGAGCGACTAAGTGATGTTGGGGTAAAGGGAGAGGGGTAAAGGGCTGATGGCGATTGGGTTCCCTTTCCCTTCCCCTATTTCACTGCTGGTACCACCCTGCCAATTTTGCTAGTACAGATTCTGTGGGCGAACATGGTTGGTCTTGCTCGATAGACATTTCGGCAAATACCCGAATATACTAAGGTAGTAAACCTACCAAACTTAAATTATGGCAACAACCGAACCAATCGCCAGAATCGAGGCTCGAATAGCACCAGAGCTAAAGGCAATGTTTCAGACAGCAGCGGACATCGAGAACATCACGCTATCTGAATTCTTGTGCAAGAGCGCGAGAGAAGCCGCGCAGAGTATCATCGCTAACCACAATGTCCTGAAACTCAGTGCTGAGGATAGCAGGGCATTCGCTGAAGCTATTGTGAACCCCGCAGAACCAAATGAAGCACTCAAGGCGGCGGCTAAGAGATACAAACAGGAATTTGGTAGTGCCTCTTAGTATCGAACTATTGACAAGCAAGAAACACGATCGCAGCTTATTTACCTGCGGAGAACAGAGTCTAGATGAATACATCAAGCTCAGAGCGTCCCAAGAGTTGAAGAAGACTGTATCTACCCCATTCGTACTGCTCGAACCACCAGAGAAGACGGTACTAGGCTACTACTGTTTGTCTTCATACTCGATCGATGTATCCGACTTGGACGAGCCAATAGCCAAAGGTTTACCACGGTATCCATTGCTACCCTCGACATTACTCGGTAGATTGGCTGTCGATGTTAGTTGTCAGGGGAAAGGATACGGCGGTTACTTGCTATTGGATGCGATGAAGAGAACATTAGAGGCAACCCGAACAGTAGCATCAGTCGCGATTGTGGTTGATGAGATCGATAGTAATGCCACCAAATTTTATTTAAAGTATGGTTTTAAAGCGTTCCCTAGAATGCCAATGAAGCTATATATCTCGATGGAGTCGATCGCCGAATTGGGACTTATATAGAAATAGGTTTGGATACAGGAATTCGCATGGCATCGATCGGCAAGCGAGAAAGGGACTTTAGAGGATGTCTGAAAACTCAATTTTGTTAAGCTCAAACCCTAGAGAATCCCCCCTAGCCCCCCTTAAAAAGGGGGGAAACGGATTTTAAAGTCCTCCTTTTTAAGCTACCGTGTATACACAAGTCTGGAGGGAAGCGAAAACCCTAGAAATCCCCCTAAATCCCCCTTTTCAAGGGGGACTTTGACCGGATCTTAGCCCCCTTTTTAAGGGGGTTTGGGGGATTTAGATCTAGAAACGAAGTCAATCAGACTTGTGTATACACGGTAGCCTTTTTAAGGGGGATTTAGGGGGATTTGCCCAGCGTAAACGAAGCAATTAGACTTTTCAGACATCCTCTTATATCAATTCTCTAAATTCCGGCTACAGATAAAGCATCTAATATATAATCCCATCCCACAATAGAGGCAATCACTTCTACTGTCATTTCTTCTCACCGATTTTTCACGATCTCCCGCAATTCCTCCAAATTACGTGGCAGTTTCCATCTCAATCCTCTTTTTAGATGCTGCCATACTCTGGCTTTTGCCGCTCGCGGCAACAACCGCTCAATTGGATTTAGTTCTGGAGTATAATGTTTGTAGTCCAACACCTATCGCACTGTTGAATTGAGATCGGATTCATTCACGATCGCATCCCCGGACTGAGAAACTTCACTAGTTGCTCGATCGCCGATCGAATCGCTTCAGGCTCTGTACATTGGATCAGTGCCAAAGGTTGCCCAGCTTCAGATTGGACTCGAATTAATGCGGCAATTACCAGATTGAACTTCCAGGCGAGCTGCGAGCGCGAGCGATCGGGAAGTGCCCGTTGTAACACATCCAAAAATGCCTCCATCGATGCCGCAAATTCATCCCTCACAATACTCTTGAGCGGTTCGGGTTCGGCCCAACAACGCCCCATAAATTGAGTGTGGACGAGTAATAACTCTTTGTCTTGAGCCAAAAACTCTAGAGATGGTGTGAGTAGTGCGGTCAAGATCGCTTCTACCGTCGGCACTCGACCCCCCTCCTGAAGTTGTGCGAGCAGTGCCAATTCTTGCTCGACGATCGGACGAGCAAACCGCTTAACCGCTGCTCGAAACAGCTCTTCCTTTGACCCGAAGTGATAGTGAACCGCCGCCAAGTTGACATCTGCCTCCCCAATCACCGTTCTTAATGTAGTGCCAGCAAAGCCTCGCTCGGCAAAGAGTCGTTCTGCAACACTAATGATTTGTTCTTTGGTATCGGTTGTTGTCGTACTCACAATTTCCTGCATTGGTTCGAGTTATATCAATTGTAATTGAGAACTTGTCCGTCCCCAGGTAATCCCGATCTCGGACTAACGTTGAGGGCGATTTCAGATTCGCACGTTGCAATTTACTAAAATATCTGTTTTAATTATATCAAACGAACGTTTGAATTAAGGTCATTCGACTAAAGCTTAACTTAATTGGCAAAATACTTGATTGGACAGGGGTTTTGTGGTTTTAAGAAGCCGTTTGACCGTCTATCGATTTGTCCTGATATTAAAACATTCGTTTAATTGTGACTGGTTTCGATCGAAAGCTTGCTGGACTGACAAATTTACAGGTTACAGGAGGGATCTATGACATTGACATTACGTAAATTGCCACCAGATGTGCCCACTGTTCGCCCTTCGCAGCAGAGTATTTGGCAGGGAATTGTCGATCGAACTCCGTTAGGCTGGCTGCAACTCAAGAAAAGTAAATCGCGGCTGCTAGTCGCAATAGCAGGCATTGGCTTTGCCGATTTGTTGATGTTTGCGCAACTCGGCATTCAAGCAGCATTATTTGATAGCAATACCATGCTCAATCGCGCTATGGATGCAGATATCATCATCAGTAGTGCTCAATATCGAGACTTAAATCTGGCCAATACTCTACCCCGCCGTCGTCTCTATCAAATTAAAGATATCCCTGGCGTCCAATCTGCCGAACCGCTGTATATATCGACGATCGTGTGGAAAAATCCGCAGACTCGGCGCAAAACTCAACTCACACTGGTGGGGCAAAGTCTCGATCGACCTGCGTTCGCCCTTGAAGAAGTCAATCGGAATCTGGATAAGCTCAAGCAGCCCGATACCTTTTTGTTCGATCGCTTGAGCCGAGGCACATACGCAGATGTCGTTGCCAAAGTTGCCGCCGGACAATCTGTGAAAACGGAAGTTCAACGTCGCACGATCGAAGTCACCGGACTGTTTTCACTCGGTGCTTCATTTGCGACAGACGGAACGCTCATAACTAGTCCAGAAACTTTTCTGCGCTTTTTTCCCGATCGCAGTTCGGGACAAATCACCTTGGGATTAATTAAAGTTCAACCCGGAGTCGATCCCGATCGAGTCCTCGCCCAGATCGCGGCCATCTTACCGCCCGATACGATCGCCTCTACAAAACAGCAATATGTAGACAACGAACAAGCCTACTGGCAGCAAACTACCCCAATTGGCATCGTGTTCACCTTTGGCACAGTCATGTCATTTGTCGTGGGGATGGTAATCGTTTTTCAGATTCTTTCGACTGACGTGAATGAGCACATGAGCGAATATGCCACGTTTAAGGCGATGGGATATCGCGATCGCTATCTGCTGGCGATCGTGCTGGAACAATCGCTGATTCTGGCATCGCTGGGATTTGTCCCTGGTTTAGCACTCGCATTAGGGCAATACACACTCATTCAGAACCTCGGTGCTTTGCCAATTGCCATGACCGTGGAACGGCTAATTCTGGTCTTTTCACTCACGGTGGCGATGTGTGTAGTCTCAGGAGCGGTGGCAACTCGCAGGCTGCAATCTGCCGATCCAGCCGATAATTTTTAGGAGCCAACATGAATCCAGCTTCAATACTCACCTGGGATCGTATATTTGTTCGGTCTCCCGTCAGACCATCTCCAGTCAGGCTATCTCCAGTAATTAAAGTGGAGCACTTAGACCACTTTTTTGGCGAAGACGAACTGAAAAAACAGGTGCTCTTTAACATCAATCTTGCCATTAATGCTGGCGAGATCGTTATCTTGACTGGCCCCTCTGGTTCGGGGAAAACGACGTTATTATCGCTGATGGGTGGCTTGCGATCGCCTCAATCCGGCAGTTTGCGGATACTGAACACCGAACTGGTTGGTGCGCCAAAAGCGGTGGCAGTAGAAGCACGTCGCTCCTGTGGTTATATCTTTCAGGCACACAATCTCCATACCAGTTTGACCGCTATGGAGAACGTGATGATGGGGCTAGAAGTCCACGGCACTTATTCGCGATCGGAGCGGCGCGATTTAGCCCTGCACATGCTAGAAGTGGTGGGTTTAGGAAAACGGACTCAATATTATGCAGAAGCTCTTTCTGGCGGACAAAAACAGCGCGTGGCGATCGCCCGTGCCTTAGTCAGCCGTCCTCAAATCGTGTTAGCCGATGAACCCACCGCCGCACTAGACAAACAATCGGGGCGTGACGTGGTAGAACTGATGCAAAAACTAGCAAAGCAACAGGGCTGCACCATCTTGATGGTGACACACGATAACCGCATTTTAGATGTTGCCGATCGCATTATCCACATGGAGGATGGGCATTTAAATTAATTGAGAATTGAGAATTGGGTAGTTAGAGGATGTCTGAAAACTCAATTTTGTTAAGCTCAAACCATAGAGAATCCCCCCTAGCCCCCCTTAAAAAGGGGGGAAACGGATTTTGAAGTCCCCCTTTTTAAGGGGGATTTAGCGGCGTTTTTATTCGGGGGGAACCCCCGAATAAAAAAACGACAAGACAGGGGGATTTACCCAGCGTAAACGAAGCAATTAGACTTTTCAGACATCCTCTTAGGATGGGGCGTTAAACTCCTGCGGTTCGTTAAGCAACTAAATTGAGTCGGTGCCAATTATCCACTCCCGCAGCTACTCCCTTCCAACTCCAGAAATAGACAATCCAGCTCTGTAATGTCTGTTATCTATTCACTATCCACTATCCCCTATCCCCTACCCACTATCCACTATCAACTATCAACTATCCCCTATCCCCTATCCCCTATCCCCTATCCCCTATTATGTTCGACAAATTAGAAAGACAGACCAAACTGAATGTTAGCGGCAAACAAACACCATTAATGTGGTGGGGAACTATTGCCCTGATTGCCATCAGTGGCGGCGGGATTCATCTACGGCAACAGCAAGCAGCACAGCAAGCAGCGGAATCGAAAGCGCAATCGATCGTCGTCGCAACTAAAGCGGTACCAATAACCGTCACAGCTTTGGGGAAACTGGCACCTAAAGGGGAAGTTATCAAGCTGTCTGCACCCACATCAAACGAAGGTGTCAAAATTGATAAGTTGTTAGTAGAAGAAGGAACGACAGTTAAATCGGGACAGTTAGTCGCAATTTTGGATAGTCAACGACGCTTACAAGCAGCAGTAGATGAAGCTAAAGCAACAGTCAACGTTGCCCGAGCGAATCTGGAAAAAGTCAAAGCTGGAGCTAAGCAGGGCGAAATTAATGCTCAAAAAGCCACGATCGCTAAATTGCAAGCCGAGCAAGGGACGGGAATAGAAGCTCAGAAAGCGACACTTGCTAGAGTAGTGGCCGAAACAGCAACTCAATCCGAAGCTTACAAAGCCACAATCGCCAAAATTGTAGCCGAAACAGCAACTCAAATTGAAGCCCAAACAGGAGCCATTGCCGAAGCCCAAGCCGGACTTGCTAACGCTCGATCTGAGGATAAACGTTATGCCACCCTCTATCAACAGGGTGCGGTTTCTGCTTCTAACGGCGATAGTAAGCGGTTAACTTTATTAACCGCACAGCAAAAAGTCAATCAGGCTCTAGCAAATTTAAAACGCATTGAATCTTCTGGTAAGCAACAACTAGCCGAAGCCCAAGCCAATTTACGCCGGATTGAAACATCGGGACAACACCAGATCGATGAAGCGCGAGCTAATTTGCGAAAGCTCGAAACATCAACGCAACAACAGGTCAAAGAAAGTCAATTTACCCTTGCTAAAATCGCGGAAATACGTCCGGTAGATGTCCTGTCTGCCGAAACAGAGATCGACAGTGCGATCGCCTCTCTCAAACGTGCCGAAGCAAATCTCGCTCAAGCTTATATTAAGTCACCTCAAGATGGTCAAATCTTAGAAATTTTTGCACGTCCGGGAGAAGTAGTTGGTACTAATGGGATTGCCGATCTTGGTAAAACTAGTCAAATGTATGGCGTGGTGGAAGTATACCAAAATGATATTAATAAAGTTCGCATTGGGCAGAAAGTAAACATCACCAGTAATTCTCTACCTAGTAAATTGCAAGGGACGATCGAGCGAGTTGGCGTTCAAGTCAAACGTCAAAATACGATTAATGCCGATCCTAGTAGTAATATCGACGATCGAGTTGTAGAAGTTCATGCAATTTTAGATTCAAAGTCCAGTCAACTGGCGGCTAAGTTTACCAACTTACAAATTCAAGCAACGATCGATCTCAAATAAATTACTAACAGAAGAGAATTGGCGTATTCCCAATGACAGATTAACCCTCAATTTCAGAGTGTTAGAAAGGAAGAGTCACAAGTTTTTAGCTACCAGTAAGGAGAAGAAAGCGCATAGGGTCGCTGGGCTAAGGGCACTGCACCCGATGGTAAAGGAGAGTTTGAGTATATAGCCAATCCTCAACCTCTAGGGCCAGAACCGCCGCCTCAACCCGATCCCCGCTTGCATGGTACGCTCAAAACCCCTCAAGCTCAAAACTTGGCAACTCCGGGCAGTGCCACCGAACAACCCAATCTTATCGATCGCGTGACTGAAACGATCGAGCAGATTATTGTTCCTGGCAGTTAATTTGTAGCCAGTAAACGGTAAGGGTAGCATCGATCTAGAAGGGGCACGCCGAGCGTCATGACGCTCGGCGTGCCCCTTCTAATTACCACATTAATCTTACTGACAATACATGCGGCTTCACCGTTCGGCGATCCTCTTATTAATAAGAACCTTCCTTACACAAAACAACCTTAATTGTTTCGAGCAATATTTTTAAATCGAGAGCTAAAGACCATTGTAATATATAAACCATATCCCAATAAAAGATCTCATTAGAATCACTGCTAGTACGTCCCTTGACTTGCCAGAGTCCGGTAATTCCTGGCAAAACTTCATATCTCAACAATTTATCGGAAGAGGATTGTTCGATATCTTGCAGCGATAATTCATAGTCTCTAACTGCGAGTGGACGCGGCCCTACTAAGCTCATTTCACCTTGGAGAACGTTGATTAATTGAGGTAACTCATCTAAGCTATACTTTCTTAAAAACTTACCAACTTTAGTAATCCGGGGATCTGCTTTCATTTTAAATAAGACTCCACCTTTAACTTCGTTTTGAGCTTCGAGTTCTGCTTGGAGTTCGCTGGCATTGACTACCATCGTCCTAAATTTCCAAACTTTAAAAGGTCGTCCTTTTAAACCGATGCGTTTCTGTTTGTAAAAAATTGGCCCAGGAGAATTTTTGCGGATCGCCATCGCGATTGCTAGGAATACTGGTGATAGGATAATTAATCCGATCGATGCAGCGACTCGATCGAATATTTGCTTCAACCGAAAACTAGTTTCTAAAATCGAGATAGATTTAAAACGGCTGGTAGTAATTTCGCCGATGGTCTTGGTTTCAGCGGCTCGTTGCGATAGTTGCAATTGGGTGGGAACCATTCTCAGATGAATGCCGACTGATTTTAATTTCCAAAACAAGATAATTTGATTGTCGAGCGGCTGCTGCGAGCAGATAAATACCTCGCTGACTTTACTGGCTCGAATCAGCGCAAACATCCCATCTAATTGACTTTGGAGATTCCAATCGGCCAAATCGAGTTTGCGCTCTACTCTAAATTGCTTAGAGCGGTTGACTAATTTTTGAACTTTTTCGATATCATTTCTTTCGCCTAACAACGCAACTGAGTTCTGAAAAATCGGGTAACGACTGCGAATCTGGATAATTAGGAGATCTAATAAGAATCTTGCCAAGCCAATTAAGATAAAATTCAACATCCACGCAATCGCGAATACCGATCTGGTCACCCACCAGAATCCTGGTTGATATAAAAAAGCACCAACTACGATCGTTAAATGCGCCAGTGTCAGAGATTTAAACAACTTGGCAAATCTGTGTAGTCGATCGTCAGTGCCATAGAATCCCGAAGCGGTAAGAGTCCCAATGCTGATGACGATAATCGGCCAAATCGATTCTGAGATATGGATCGAGCCTGACGTACCGAGGAGATCGGCAATCTGCCAAGAAATAAATAACATCGCCGCATCGAGCAACAGTAGAATTATCGGCCTTAACATTACCAGCGGCGTTCGCCACTGAATAGCTACATTAGTTGCTCTGATATCTTCGATCTGCCACAGATTGTCTGTAAAATCGGTTTTGTTGACATCAGTCATGCGATAGTTATGTTAAATAAAGTGAATTAAAAATTTGCAGCGATCGCTATATAAGTCTAAAAACTCAAATAGAATTGCTATAGAAAATTGCCTAAATGTACGGCGCAGATCTAAGTCAAAAAATAAGATTCACGCGCTATTAATCTACTGCGCCTAAAAAATCTACTAATTCTGTCAACTTATCCCAAGCCACACCACTATTTAATACTGCTGTTGCCAGTTCGATCCCTTGCTGATGTGCGCCCATAGGTACGAGATTAGCCACTTGGAGTGCTAATCCAGCATTAACAGCCACCACATCTCGTTGAGCGGGAGTGCCTTTACCTTGCAGCACGGCGGTGAGGATCGCCGCATTTTCCGCCACATCGCCACCTGCTAGAGCCGTAATTGGTGCGGGAATAATGCCTAGCTCTACCGGATCGATACTGGTGAGTTTGACCTCACCATTTGTTAAGATGGCCAGATCTGTTGCATCGCCTAGACCAGCCTCATCCAAACCTTCGCGACCATGCAAGACGATCGCTTGGTGAGTACCGAGGATACCTGCTGCTTCGGCAATAATTTCGAGCAGATGGGGTGTAAATACGCCGATAATTTGTCCTGTCGGGCGCAGGGGATTGACAAGCGGTCCGAGCAGATTAAATACCGTCCGAATCTTCAATTCTTGGCGGAGCGAAGCCACTGCTTTCATGGCTGGATGCCAACCAGGGGCAAATAAAAAGGTAATGCCGACTGCATCTAAAGCGGCAGCTACCCGCTCAGCGGGAGCTGTTAATTTGACACCGAGGGCTTCTAGGACATCGGCAGAACCGACCCGACTGGATGCCGATCGATTTCCATGTTTGGCAACTTTTGCGCCTGCTGCGGCGGCTACAAATGCCACTGCGGTGGAGATATTGAAGGTCGATGCACCATCGCCACCAGTGCCGCAGGTATCGATCGCGGGTGTGAAAGGTGCGATCGCTGGAGCTTGTAATGCCTGAGCCATGCCAGCAAGTTCTGGCGCGGTAATTTGCTTGGCTTCGAGTGCGGCTAAAATGGCTCCAGATAATCCGGGTGGGATCTCACCATCGAGCCATCCCTGCATCAGGATTTTGGATTGTGCTTGACTGAGCGATTGTTTTTCTAGTAATTGCTGGAGTAGCTGCGACCAAGTTGCGGATTCAGTTAAGGTGAGCATGAGGATTTGAGATCTTAAATAAATAACAGCACATGAAGACTAGTACCAGTAGAGCTGAGGGTACCCACAAGGGGCACCCCTACAGGTTAATTGTGTAGGGGTACCCTGGGTCTACACTAAGCACTAATTAGTTAAACTAATCTTGGTTCGATCGCGGAACGAATTAAGGCCAGCCGATCGAGATTACAATCTGACCAGGAAAGTGTCTAAATATTTAACTAGAGGGCTGTAATCGTTAACTGAGCCAATAAATCCGACATGACCATCTGGACGAACCAGGAACATCTGTCCATCGCGCCCCAGTTGACGATCGCTATCGCGATCCATTGGTTGAATTGTCGCCACCTTGATTTTCGAGCGGAATCGGCCTGCGCTCTCATAAGCTCGTTCGACTATCTCACTGTCCTTCGTCCGCAGTAGCAGCGTCCAGTGATGAATTGAAGTCAAGCGATGTAGATTTTCCCATTGCCCATTGCCAGATACCACCGGGACATTAGGGATGCGATCGCCTGCATGTAGCGACCCACTAGCATTCTGTTGCCAAGCTAACGGGCTATTGCGGTACTCCATGCCCAAGTCGCTGAGCATGAATTCAATCTTGCGTCTCACTGGCTGGAGCGACAATCCGATCGGCATGAACGTTTCCATCAGCCGGAGCTTATGATATGGTTGCGGCTGCTCCATCACGTTCGAGTTGTTGGCCTCGATGATAGTTTGGGCGTTGGCGCGTTGTTCGATCGTATAAGTATCCAACAGACAGGATTTGGCTTCACCGCGCTCGACTGCGGCTAATTTCCAGCCGAGGTTATAAGCACCTCGGAGTCCGGTATTCATCCCATGTCCGCCGATCGGTGCCCAAGCGTGAGCTGTATCCCCGACTAGCAGCACGCGACCTTTGTTGAAGGTCGCAGCAATCCGATTCTGAAATCGGGCGCGACTGAGCCAAATGGGTGCGGTTAGCTCTAGCTGCAATTCTGGCATGTAAGTAACCGCTGCCACTAAGTCGCGCATTTCTGCCAAGCTGGGCGGTGTTTTGACATCGGGAGTGGGATCGCTAGCAAACGCACAGAAACGGTAACTATCACCTGGCATCGAAAACCCTAACATTGAAACGTTCTCTTTCAAAAAGAAGTAGCCGTGAGAAGTGGATTTGGGAAACCGCCAGGTTGGTTTGGCATTGACTTGAAGTGTTTGTAGGTTCGTCACGCGCTCGCCTTCAAACGGAATTTGTGCGGCTTCACGGATCGCGCTCCGAGTTCCTTCGCAGGCTACTACCCATTGGGTCGCGATGGTTTCCTCCTCTCCCTGGGCATTGCGGAGCGTAATTTCAGCTCCATCGTCATGTGCGTGAAGTCCAATTGCCTCTTTTTCCCACTCGACTTCAACTCCTAAATTAGCCAGTGACTCGGCTAAGAGCCGCTCGGTATCATGCTGTTCGATACAGAGGGGATTTGGGTAGTCCGTCTTGGTGGAACCATATTCAAGACCGCCGATCTTCCGACCGTTGATATAAATATGAGTGCTCTGTAGTCGATGTGCAAAGTCCAAAAATTTGTCGATTACGCCTAGTTCTGCGAGTGCTTCTTGGGAGCGCGCCCAGAGCACGCCAGCTCGTGCTTGTCGTTTTGTAGCGGTGGCTCGATCGATAATCCGCACGGACAGGGACAGTAACGTTAATTCGATCGCTAGCATGAGACCCGTGGGGCCAGCACCAACGATTAATACTTGAGGTTGAGATGAATTAGGCATGATAATTTACTCTCGATTCAAAATTAGAATGATTATTTATGGTTGTAAAAATTTGGGGTTGACTGTTTGAGATCTTTTGGTGGGGAGGGCGGGTTCGTTCGACATCGAAGTGAAAAAATCGATATTAGCTGGCATAAACCCGCCCCTACGGTTGGTGTAAAGAACGTTCGTATCCGGATCTGTAGGGGCGGGTTTATGCTAAAAATTCTTGCTTAAAACAATCATCTTCCAAGCGAACCCGCCCTCCCCCACCAATACCTGTTCGAGATCGATCGAGATTACAATCTGACCAAAAAAGTGTCTAAATACTTAACTAGAGAGTTGTAATCGTTAACTGCGCCAATAAATCCGACATGAGCATCTGGACGAACGAGGAGCATCTGTCCATCGCGCCCCAGTTGCCGATCGCTATCGCGATCCATTGGTTGAATTGTCGTCACCTTGATGGTCGAGCGGTATTGACCTACTATCTGATAGGCTCGTTCGATGACCTGACTGTCTTTAGTCCGCAGTAGCAGCGTCCAGTGGTGAATCGAGATCGAGCGATGCAGATTTGCCCATTGTCCATCGCCCGATACTACCGGGACATTGGGGAGGCGATCGCCTGCATGTAGTGACCCACTGCCCTTTTGCTGCTGTGATAACGGGCTATTGCGGTACTCCATGCCCAGGTCGCTGAGTGTGAACTCCATCAGGCGTTTCACTGGCTGGAGCGATAATCCGAACGGCATGAACGTTTGCATCAGCCGGAGCTTAGTAGCTGATGGCGGCTGCTCGACGATGTTCATCCGGTTGGCATCGACGATTGTTTGGGCGTTGGCACGTTGTTCGATCGTATAAGTATCCAACAGACAGGATTTGGCTTCACCACACTCGACTGCGGCTAATTTCCAGCCGAGGTTGTAAGCACCTCGGAGTCCGGTATTCATCCCATGTCCGCCGATCGGTGCCCAAGAATGAGCCGCATCCCCGACTAGCAGCACGCGACCTTTGTTGAGAGTAGCAGCAATCCGATTCTGAAATCGGGCGCGACTGAGCCAAACGGGTTCGGATAGCTCTAGCTGTAATTCCGGCATGTAACTAACTGCTGCCGTCAAGTCGCGCATTTCTGCCAAGCTGGGCGGCGTTTTGCGCTCTGGACTGGGGTCGGTAGTAAAGGTAAAGAAACGGTAAGTGTCACCGGGCACGGGAATACTCATGATTGAGACTTGCTCGCCCAGAAAGAAATAGCCTTGAGAAGTGGATTTGGGAAACCGCCAAGTTGGTTTGGCATTGACCTGAACTGCTTGTAGGTTCAGCGCAGGCTCTCCTTCAAACGGAATCTGCGCTGCTTCACGGATCGGACTCCGACTGCCTTCGCAGCCTACTAGCCAGTGAGTCTCGATCGTTTCCTCCGTGCCATTGGCAGCCCGCACAGTGACTTCCGCTCCATCGTCATGGGTGCGAACCCCGATTGCTTCAGTTTCCCATTCAACCTCAACTCCTAGATCGGATAATGATTCAGCTAAGAAGCGTTCGGTATCGTGTTGTTCGATCGTCATCGGGAAAGGGTAGTCACTCTTGATATGACCGAACTCGAACCCGCTTAATTGCTTACCCTTTGCATAGACATCAAAGTTGTGCATTTTATGCGATCGAGCCAAGAACTTGTCGATTACTCCTAGCTCTGCCAGAGCTTCTTGGGCACGCGACCAGATCACGCAGGCTCTAACTTGGCGTTTGGTTTCAGCGGCTCGATCGATAATCCGAACCGAAAGTGAAAGTAATGTTAATTCGATCGCCAGCATCAAACCAGTAGGGCCAGCACCGACAATTAATACTTGATGTTGAGATGAATTAGACATGGAATTAGGGGATAGGGGATAGGGAATAGGGAATAGGGAATAGGGGTTGGGGGTTGGGGGTTAGGGGGAGTTTTAGATGAAAGAAAATAGTATGGAAAATAGACTTCCTGCAAAAGTAAAAATAAAATCTTTTTTAGTATTGTTTTGTCTAAAACGCCCCTATCCCCTATCCCCTATCCCCTATTCCCTGACTGAGGAGAAAATGAAACAAAGCAAATGTAGCCACAGCTAGACCAGCAGTTGCCCAAAAGACACCGTGCATACCCCATAAGCCAGCAAAGATCCCTGCGATGAGTGGTCCCAATCCGAAACCGAACGATTGCACGCTCGCGTTGACTGCCATAAATCCAGCTCGCGTATCGTCGATCGTTAATTTTGCTAAGAGTGTGTGGCTAGCAGGTATTGCTAGAGCGAGTGCCACGCCGAATAAAATACTCGGAACGAACAACAGCCATGCCCGATCGATTAGCGGAATAATCGATAGTGAAATCGCGGCGATCGCAAAAGCTAGTTTAATTAGAGTTATTTCGGATGCGTGTCGCGCTAACCTTGGCAATTGCGAAGCAACCAATCCTAACGAGACAGACATGCTGGCTAAAACCAAACCAATGAACAATCCCGAAGCCCCAAAATTAAATCCTGCCAGAATCGGGATGTAAGTGATAAACGGCCCCGATTGAATCAGAAACATCACGCCGATTACTAACAGCAATCCCAGTACTGTAGAATTGCTAATACTCTGCCAGACCTTTTGCAGATAAATCTTGAGATCGATCTTTTGGCTACCGCTGGGTTGTCGGGGCAGCTTGAGCACCATCAACACCAGCAGCAGCATGGGAAAGGCGATCGTCGCTAGCAAAAAGGGATATCGCCAACTAAAACCCGCTAGCACCCCACCGAGGATCGGATAAATCGCCGTACTGGCACCGATCGCACTCACGTTAATCGACATTGCCAACACTAAGGCTTTGCCGCGATAGAGCGCACTAATCAGCGTTAGGGCAAGTAAATTTAAGCTAGCAGAGCCTAAACCTTGGAGAAATCGCCACCCAATTAAAGTTTGAAAATCGCTAGCGAAGGCACAGCTACTTCCCGCGATCGCAAACAGTAACAACGACGGAACTAACACTTTTTTCATCCCAATTCGATCGGCTACGATGCCTAAAATGGGTGTAGCAATGCCGATGGGTAGAAAATAAGCAGCCATTACTAGTTGAATTTCACTAGGTGAAACATCAAAAATTTTCGATAATTCTGGGAGGAGCGGGCCAATTGTTGGTCCACCCATAATCTCGATGAGGGTGAGGCTGATGATGATATAAAAGTTTCGATCGTGCAGCGGATTTTTGGTGCTGATAAATTGAGATAATTCATCACTTTGACTCTCTAAATCTAAAATTAGCGGATCTTTCATTGGTTTATTTATCCTGATAAGTTGAGATTTTTCAAAGAAGTGGGATTAAATTTTATTTCGTATAGAACCCCTTTGAGAGCCGCTAGTGGGGAGGGCGGGTTTGTTCGATATCGATTTTAGAGATTGATATCAGCTTGCATAAACCCGCCCCTACGGTCGATCTATAAAATGTACGATCGTGGATATACGTGGATCTGTAGATGGCTTTGTTTATGCTGAAAATTCCCGTCATTGACCGTTAGATTTAGACAAACCCGCCCCCACTAGCAGCTTCTATAACCCAACTGGCAAATGTTCGGGGCCGTGAAACACGATATTGTCCGCCCATTTAATGGCTCGATCGACTAAATGCAGTTTCGGGAAGCGGTTAATCAGGATATTTAGGGAAATCTGAGCTTCAGCGCGAGCTAGTTCCGCACCCAGACAAAAGTGAATGCCACCACCAAAACCACAGTGATGATTGTCCTGACGCTGAAGATCGAGTTCGTCGGCTCGATCGAAACGACTGGGGTCGCGGTTAGCAGCACCGAGCATTAAGCCCAAACTGTCACCTCGGCGAATCAGCCTGCCGCCAATTTTCACATCTTCATAAGCCCACCTCGATAACATCTGGACGGGGCCGTCATAGCGAATTAGCTCCTCTACTGCCGCTGGCATCAGATCGGGATGAGCGCGTAATCGCTGCATCTGAGCTGGATTGCGGAGTAGCGAAAGCGTTCCTTTGGCTATTAAGTTAATTGTCGTTTCGTGTCCTGCCGTGAGTAGATGAATGCAGGTAGATAATATTTCCTCGTCATTCAATTTATCGCCTTCATATCTAGCTTTAGCTAAAGCCGTAATTAAATCCTCGCGGGGGTTAGCATGGCGTTTGGCGATCGCATCTTTAAAGTATTCAATAAAAGCTTGAGTAGCTGTTTCTGCTCGTTCGTAAACTGCCACAGAAGGAGTCAATCGCGAAGCACTAGCGTGTTGCAATGCTAATGCCCAATCTCTAAACATCAACCGATCTGCGGGATCTACTCCGAGCAAAGTAGCAATGACCATTACTGGCAACGGAAACGCAAAATCGTCAATTAAATCCATCTCCGATCGATCCTCAACACGATCCAACAGACTATCGGCAATTTCGACGATCGCCGGACGGATAGTTTCTAGAGTCTTAGGCGAAAAAGCTTTATTTACTAATAATCTCAACCCATTAGTGACAAGTTAAGAAGCGATCGCACTTGTCAAGCGGGCTTGAGGCGATGAGTCGAAGAAAAAATTGTCTGTTCGACTCATAGAATCAGGAAAAGGTGCAATAATTAACTTAACATTAGGTTTACGAACAGTTTTAACAATACCTAAATCTTGATTCTCTGGGGCAGCAAAATAGGTGACTGGATTGGCAGCTAAACCTTTATGATGAGCTACATGAAAATGATAAAGACCTCGATAAATCATCTCTAAAGAAATGCGGTCGAATGGGAGAGATAATTCATCAGCTACAGCATCACCTAAATCGACTAGAACTGCATAAAACAGCCAAGTCCCCCACATCTGTAATTTAATTCCATTAACTGAACCAGTCCATAAATAACTCAACCCGAGCAATCGTTTAACAGTATTAAAAGCCTCTTCAATTCGCCACCGTCTTCCGTACAAATCGGCGACTACATAGGGAGGAAGATTCAATGGGTCGAGTACACTAGTTAGATAAGAATACCAGACTTTACCCACTTTAATTTCGACTAATCTTACAGTTATATATGGAGTCTTTTTGGTGCCAGACCCCATCCGCACTATTCGGTCACGGATACTATAACTATTGCTAAATACTCGCTCTATCTGTAGCGATGCACCTTTTTTTAATCGAGTAATAAAATGAATATCTCTGTTAATTAATTCTTGCCAAAATTGGAAATGATAGAAGCCTCGATCCAAGAGCAATAAAGTGCCCGATGTTACTAAATTCAGGATATCTTTCTCAAAATTAACATCTGAAGCTTTGGGATTTTCTCTAAACCAGATTTCAATCGGCAATCTCGTCACCAAATCTATGACTACTCCCATTTTTCCCGCTAGTTGTCCGATTGGCACATCAGATAAGCTATCTAATTTCTTGAATATCGCTTCCAATGTGGAGCCATCACATGCCCAAATCCGCTCAAATTTTGCTTGAGCAAATTCAATGCTTTGTGGCAACAATCGCTGTTTTCTCTGGTGCCACTTCACTCTAAATTCTGGCAGTAATTCCTTAAACACTCTCTCAAATAACTCAGATGGAAAGGTCAGAAATCTTTGTGCAATCGCCTGTTGACTTACTTGTGTTGGCTCACACCACAAAAATCCTTCTCGCCCTAACATTCGGCTTAGTTCTCTGACTCCTGGCACATTCCGCCACAGTAGCGTCAGCACTGCTGCCATCATCAAGGGTAAATTTAACAGCCGATTTCTCAGCCCTAATTGTCGGTAGTAATGACTTTGATTGAAAATTGCTGGTGTCAATAAAGCCTCTACTTGAGCGGCGATGATCTCATCTTCCACACCTGGTTGGTGGTTCTTTTTGGCGTGGTCGCGGTTAC
This sequence comes from Chamaesiphon minutus PCC 6605, assembly GCF_000317145.1. Classification (GTDB taxonomy): domain Bacteria; phylum Cyanobacteriota; class Cyanobacteriia; order Cyanobacteriales; family Chamaesiphonaceae; genus Chamaesiphon; species Chamaesiphon minutus. Next base: position 1,554,857 of record NC_019697.1, read on the forward strand.
TTCTTCGGCGGCTGGTCATCAGGCCTCTATTCCCTCAAACTCTTGACTAGAAACAGTTTGGCATCTTTTTATTACCTTTTTGACAAATCTCTGATTTTCTTAACTTGTCACGAATGATCTCAACCGAGTATGGTTAGGCGGATCGCGGAATACCATCCAGTTACTCACCATCGAACTAAAGCCTCGATAAGCTTTGGGTACTGGTGAGGTTTCAATATCGGGGCGAACTTTTTGACCTTCGCGACCAAATCGCCGATCTTCAAGTACCTGGACGACATCTTGATAACGGAACAGATACCAAGCACCAGCCAGTTGAGGTTTGGCAGCCATGCCCCAATGCACGGGGTCTGTTTCTCGATAGTGTCGGTAAACTGGGTAAGGATCGGCAATGACTTCGGGCAGAAATGGATTTAATCGCTCTATTGTCGAAACAGTCATAGTTAAATTAATTGATAATTGATAATTAATAATTGGTTTTTTTGTGTCCAGTTACTTATTAACGAGCTACTGCCAAGGGAGCTAGTTTCAGTGGATAAGCCAGTGAAGCCAGCATCTGATTCATCCGAATGCGCCCCTCGCGCTGAACTCTAGCGACCGAAGCTCGCGACTCCAACCGTTTCATATAATTTGTGAGGTTGGGTAAATGTCGATAGTCATAAACCAGCCGTAAATAAGTAAGTGTCGGTGCGGCAGTACAGTCTGCTAACGAAAATTGCTCTCCCACCAGCCAAGTCCGGTCTTGAAGTCGATCTTCTAGCAGGCTGCAAGCTATTTCTAGCAGCCTGCTCGCTTTGATTACCTCTTTTTTGCCACGCAGCTCCAATTCGCGCTGACTATCGGCAAACAGCACTTCGCGGCTACTGTTGATATAAACATCGATAATTCTCTCGATCGTCCGAATCTCTAAAATCCGCTCTGGATTGAGTAAGCAAGGCTGCTGAGGGAATTGCCGATCGAGATATTCAATGATGATGCAAGCTTCAAAAAATATTTCCCCATTGTCGGTTTCTAGGGTCGGAATTTTAGCAAAGGGATTAATTTTTTGGTATTGTTCCCGTGCTTCTGGATCGAAAAGACTTACCTTAATTGGCGTAAAAGGAATGTCTTTTTCGTAAAGAGCGATCGCGACTCGTTGACAATAAGATGAAGCTGGATCGTAGTAAAATTTCATAACTAAAGATCTCCCTTTTAGGCCATTTTTGGAGTGGTGCTTAGTTTTAGGTTACTGGTGCTAAGAGAACCCGGATCTGGGGGAGGCTTCCCCCAGACCCCCCGTTGAAGGGCGGGGTGCCGCCCCTCAAACTCCCCTGCACAAGGGTCGATCTGTAGGCAGCGATTCGCGCTTCTCTTCTCCTTTCGGAGACGCTGCGCTACGAGACGCTACGCGTTGGCGGAGCCTCGCCTCTGGCGATACGCATTAGCTTCGCAATGGGAATCGATTTGTGGGTTAGTAAGAATGTAGATAAATCTAGACTTCGTTTTTAGATCTAAATCCCCCTAAATCCCCCTTAAAAAGGGGGACTTTAAAGCCCCCTTAAAAAGGGGGTTGGGGGATTTACCCACCGGAACGAAGCAATTGGACTTTTCAGACATCCTCTAATTTTCGATCGTCAAAAATAGCCACGAATTCGATCGATAGTGCCATCGAGATCGTCTGGTAAATCATCGCCCCGCCAAGCTACATGTCCGTCTGGTCGTACCAAAACCAACGTCTTTTCATAAATTTTGGCAATCTCCCGATCGTCGATCTGATAAGTTCGCAAGGGGACATTTTTTGCTTGGCAAGTATCGATTAAAGCTGTCACATCTCGATCGCCAAAATTAAGTAATACTAAGCCGTGACCGAAGAGATCTAAGGTCGATTTATTTGCTTCTAACCAGGCATGTGGCGCGCGACTGCCTGGATAGCTGGTGGGAGTCCACTCATCCGGCTTTTGAACGGGTGGTTTCTCTGGTTCGGTGGCAATAGCAGGCGATTCATAATAAAAGCCAAAGTGAATTCCTGGCGCGTTAAATTCGCGATTGACATCACTGTGTTGCATTTTTTCGGTCATCTGTTGGCGCGCGCGATCGCCTTCAGGTGAGTCCAGCATAATTTCAGGTGGTAGAGTACGTTTGAGGGTACGTTCCAGATTGAGATTAGCTTCTTCTACAGCCGCAACCGCTAGCGGATGACGTTCGGTTTGATAGGTATCTAGCAATTGGGGACTAGCCCAGCCTTGCAACACAGCGGCCAGTTTCCAACCTAGATCTAAGGCATCCGAGACCCCAGTATTCATGCCGAAGCCGCCGGAAGGAGATAGCGTATGCGCGGAGTCACCGACAAAAAAGATGTTTCCCGACTGGTAATCAGTGGCAACTCGATGGGTTAAATACCACAGAGAGGTAGACAGAATTTCAATTGGCGTATCGATCCCGACGGCTTCTTTAACTGCTTTTTCGGAATCGCGCGGGGTGCCATCTTCGTGGGGAGTGGCGGTTAAGCGATATAGACCCACCCCGTCCATCGATCGCAGCGGATAACGCAAATTATCTGGAGTCATCATAAAGAACACCAATGCTCGACGCGCTCCCAAAATCTCTGGTAGTTCTGGTGCCTGAAAGAGAATGTTTTGAAATATACGGGTGGGATGGTGGGCGAGCGTATCGATGCCGCAGGTTTTCCGAATGAGGCTACTCGCACCATCGCAAGCAACCGCGTATTTAGCCTCGACAGTGGCTGTATCGCCGCTCTCTAAAAATTTGATTTGACCGACAATTCCCTGCTGAGTCGATTCCAAACTTTCTAGACGACAGTTGAGGTTAATCGGCCCAGCCGGAGCAATACCCAGCTCTTTGGTGAGTAAGGGCACGAGCCAGTGATGGGGACAGGGATGTTCTGATTCTGGGCTATGGGGTGGTAAGGTTCGCTCGGCGTGACTACCAAACTTTAAGCGATGGATCTCATGTTTGCCCACAGCCGTAACCCATGCCACATCGAGCGGATGGTCTGCTGGCCAACCCGCATCGCGAACCGATTGAGCCAAACCCCAACGGCGGAAAATTTCCATCGATCGCGGCCCGACAGTCCCAACTTTAGGGTGATCGATGACCCCATCAGACTGTTCTACTAGCAAGCAATCGATGCCTTGGTATCTCAGTTCTAAGGCCATTGCTAGCCCCACGGGGCCGCCACCAACAATTAATACTTGTGTTTCGATCGTCCGGTGATTCATAGCTGAATAGGGGATAGGGGATAGGGAATAGGGAATAGGGGGACTAGGCTTCGGCTGAGATGGTGTTACCCCCCCTGGAGGGCTGGGGTGGAAATCCCCTCCTCGGAGGGGTGCCCGTAGGGCGGGGTGGAAATCCCCTCCTCGGAGGGGTGCCCGTAGGGCGGGGTGGGTAGATCTCCGCAGCAACTCTAATAACTAATCGATCGCCATCTCCGTAAAAAAACCAACGTAAAAATCAAACAGCTCAGTAACTGTGCTGCTAATCGCCGGACACTTTTTAGCTTGCGCGCTCAATTTTTCAAACCGCCGCGCGATCGCCTGATAAGCGATCTCTGGCGTGGGAATATAAGCAGGTGGCGTGGTCATATTAAAAGATGGCCCTGCGGTTCGACCCCGCTTCCCAGAAGGCATCGTCATCAGTAATTCGCCAAGGGGACGTACCATGCCTGCCATAATATCGATCGCGGCATTCATGAGTTTCGATCTCCGGAGGCTACCATTCGGCATCAACCCAAAGTGCTGTACCATGAGCTGCATCATGATGAAGTAGCACTCATCGCAGATTTGCATCACTGTGACAGTTTCAGCCGCAGTTACCACGCTGGTACTACAGTCTTTTGAATGCAGCGTCGGGTTGCGTAAAGCTGGATAGGCTGGATTCCAGGGTACGGGGCTGTTGTTATCGCTCGCAAATTGTTGTTGGGCTAGTGCTGCGGCCATCCGGCGAAATTGCTGATAGTGGGAGCGATCGAATTTAGGCGAGTTGGCATCGCATCCTTCCCCTTGTTCGGTAATTAAGTCGATCGCAAACAGGGCACTCTTCACATCTTCCACTTGCAACTGATAGTGTGGGTGATGCTGGTTAAAATCCTCCCTTAAAAATAAGTGATGCTCGCCGCCTGCTGGGCCTTTTTTAGTGATAAATAAATCGGGGATTGTTTCGATCGCTTGGCGAATTTGGCGGTACAGTTCGCTCAACGAACCATAACTATGTAATCGATCGGCGATTGCGCTGGGCGCAGGCTTCGCCAACGGGTCTTCAACCTCACGTTCGGCTAATTCCTCCGCTAAAAAGTCGGGCATTTCCAGTCGCATAAAGCGGTGAATACTATTAGCATTTAGAGGTTCGAGTGCCAAGTCTATATCGATCGGACAATATCGATCGATCTCACCAAAGTTGGGATTGGCTGGGTAGAAGGGTTCGCCCATCGCCATCAGAATGTTATTAACCATCAAAAAGTGGATCATTTCCTCATGGGAAATCTCCAGCAATACGCCCCGCATTCCATAGTTATGCGTTTCTTGTCCATCGCCGCAGGCTAAGTTTAATTGCTCTAGAGTCCACAAACCCCGCTGCACGTATTCTCGACCTGTAACGTAGTTGGGGATGGAATAGGCGGCATAAATATATTGCAACATCACCGCGACTTCCAGTTCTGCGGCTTGGCGCAGGGCGACAACCAATTCGTCACGGGTGTCGATCGATCGCTGCGTCCGCTTGGTTGTGGGCGTGGGATCGGGAACATAGCCGACTTGCTGTTGATTTTGTAAATATTTATATAAAAGCATTGCCTTTGGTTGAGATAGTTCTCTAGTTGGGGGCATGTAATAGGTCTTATGTTTGTTTTGGGGGTCGCACATCTGCCACATCAACCGCGCGTAAGTTTCGACCTTGCACTTGTCGGCGAGGCTAAAAACTTCGGCTTTCATAAACGAGAAGCACAACTCGTAATAAGCGAGAATTTCTTGATAAATCAGATCGAAATCGACATCTCGATCGGGAATATCTGCCAAATGCCAGTCATCGGGCATCACCCGCACCGCAAACGATCCAGCTCCAGACCAAAACCCCAGGCGATCGTCGTTATCGTAGCTAAGTTCGGCGGCATCGGGATGGTAGCGATTCTCCACAGGAGAGGCTTCTGCAAAGGCAGACGCTCCGCGAACGCCAACGACAGGTAATGCTTGCGGGTCGGTCGATAACAGCACGCGGGTAGTGCCCGACTGGCAGCCCCGAATCGTTAACCAGCCTTGCCCCTGTCGATCGGTTGCGAGCTTACAGCTAGTGGCAAAATCTCCGATTTCCGAGCGTTTGCCCGGTTTAAATTCCAGCAGATCGAGCTGGCTACTGGGGGGAAAGTGAAAATCTCGACCGATTTTCGCCGGATCTAGTTGCTCCGGAGGAGACACTACGCGATCGAACTCATGCCGGAGCTGAGGTAGTCCACGGGGATTGTAATACTGACTGAGATAGACAGACTCGACAGGTGCAGGTTGCCCGCGCACAAACGATCGCACGGCTACTTCGACAGCATAGTCCTCACCGAGCTTACGGTTGGGAAATTCTAGAAACAGACCAGCCTCATCGATCTGGAGATTAATCTCCTGTTCCTCAATCAAGACTCGTTTTTGTCCGTCTGGCGTAGTGCCGATTACAGACAAACCTTCCTGTGCTACCGCAGTGCGGAGATCTGCCCACGCTGCGGCTAGAGGTACATCGATAATCCCGCTCGTAAGTCGATGCGCTTCCTGCTGATAAGCTTGTCTGGGAATCGTCGCTACCAATTGGTGACTTTTAATCGTCCGCAGTTCCAAGTCACCTAAATCGCGTTTGGGGCCGATCGCATGAGTAGGCCCTGGCCCAGCCTGTGGGGCACGAGCGATGCAAGGTACGGCGGTAATCGCATTCACACTGACACCTCGCTCGGTAACTAGCACGGAGAGATTAGACAGCATCTGCGCTTTGCTGTTGGCAGTTTCTGGTCGCTCGACACTAGCAGGAATTAACAATCTACCAGCAGGATAAGTACTCGACTCTCCCGCGCACCACAACCCGATCGTGCCATGCAGATTCCAGAAAGTAGCCGAATCTGGTTGGAGCGGGGCAGACATATTGCTCAAGCTAAATTGCACTACCAGCCCTAATACATCCGCTCGATCCATCGCCTGACGTAACAGCTCGACTGTCGGCGATTGGGCGACTGCTTCTCCCCAGAAAAAATCTGGTGCCGCTTTGGCAACAGTAAACTGATGGACGCTCGATCGCTGAAATTCACGATTGAGACAGTGTTCGGGCAAGTATTGAATATAGTCAAAATTTTGCCACCGCGCAGGTTGTAGCCCTTCCACCGGAGCCGAGAATAAATTCGGGATTTCCTGAGAAGTGCCTTGTCTGCCAAAGGTAAGTTGACCGACCATAATGGTGGTCGTCCAGTTAGAAGCCGGATCGATATCAAAAATCCGCGCCCGATTAAAAGTAGTGCCCAAATATTCATTATGGTGTCCCCACAGATCGATGCTGCGCCCCACCACAACGTCATTTAGGTCGATCTGTCCTGGTTCCCGTTGGGCACTGACAATTTTAGCTTCGATCGCAAAGTGACCGTTGCCGCCAAAATCCCAACCTTTCGCCGTACTGAAAGCACCTGCTTCATCCCACTCTCCTCGATCGTTAAACCGAGATCCTGCGGATTGGAGGTATTCATGGTATTCAGAGGTCGGGCGGTTTAGATCGAAGGGTTGACCATCCATGTAAGCAGTATTAGTACTCAAATCTACCAAACCGTTTCGATGTCCGGTCGGAGCATGAATGCGAGCAAACCCTTGAAAGTGCAGACGTGGAAAATTTAATATACTCATGTCACATCTTGCATTAAAACAAAGCTAATAGTGTTTTAGGGAATAGGGAATAGAGGATAGGGGATAGGGATGTAGATACAAAGTATCCTTCTTGTATTAAAAGTAAATGTAAAAGCTATTTACTATCCCCTATCCCCTATCCCCTCTCTCCACCAGAACTCATAACTAGCAACCTTGATGAGCAGTATCGATCGCACCTTCATTAAGCTCGATCGGTTGATGCGAGACAATCCGATCGATAGCTTCCAATGCTGACTCGATCGCTCCCTGAAGCCATGCGGGAAATCTGGAACAATGTTCGCCAGCAAAAAAGAGTCGATTTAGCGGTCTGGCAGCTTCTAGGTATCTGAAAGCATGGTTGAGTTCATCAGATAAATCGCCACCCCAAGGAATAGTACAGCCACCATTACTCCACGGATAATTACCCCAAGCTACGGTTGCGGCATCGAGAATGACACCAGGAGTATTAATTGTTGGGTGGATCTGACCGACCCAATCCCGCACGTAAAAACAGCGTTGGGAATCTGACATGACATCTAAGTGTTCGGAGTCCTTACCGATGGTGTAGCTAGCTAGGAGTACGCTGCCGCGATCGGGGTGAGACTCGATCGATGGATAATAGACCTGCTGGATACCTTCACCACCCAGCGATGCACCACCGCCGATCCCTTCTTTCTCCCAAAAAGGTTCCGAGCAGTGCAAGATCGTCTTAGTTGCCGCACAGTAGACAGTATTCTCAATCGCTGCTAATTTCCGATCGTCAAAGCCAATTAACTCAAGATTTTTGAGAATCGAAAAGGGAATAGTACACAATACATAGTCACAAATACGATGTTGTAACATCCCGTTTTCCAACCAAGAAACTTTGACCGCATCCGCTCGCACATCTAAAGCCATTACTTCTCGATTGCATTTAATTGGAGCCTTAATTGCTGCTGCTAACCGATCGATTAGCTGCTCCATCCCCCCTTCTAATTGCAATAAATCATCGCTAGTCTCGACCAAGATATCGCTGAGAAATATATCGAGGGCTTTGCTGCAATGAGCGCGAAAGCTGGGATTAGCTTTAATAAACTTGTGAAAGTTTACCGTATCCCCATCCGCGCTGAAATATGGTTCGAGATCCAATCGATCTAGCTCCGCCATTAAATGCGATTCTAAATCTCGATCGAAACTATCCCGCAAATCGCTAGGGGCGATCGCATCGATAATCGTTTTCAGCCAAGCCGCAAAGTGACGCGTTTTTTCACGATACTGTGTTGCTAAAAAGATCCCTTGATAGTATTGCTCGAAGCTTTTAGAAGCATCTTTAATTCGGAAAATCTTGCCTTGGATATTCATCAGAGCATTGTGCTCCTCGAATACTGTAATAAACTTGCACAGCTTATCGTCCAATCCCAGCTCGCGGACATAATGCAGAGTATGTTCGTGAGTCTTGGGAATCCGCATCGCACCGAGTTCGCCATAGGGCGCATCAGCTCCAGACCCAAATCGGTATGTCCACACCCGACCGCCAATGCGGGGACTACCTTCGAGCACTTCGACCTGATGACCCAATTTTTCGAGTTCGTAAGCTGCTACTAAACCTGCAATTCCAGCACCAAGAATAGTGATTTTTTTGGGCTGCCGATTTGCGCTCCGACAATCATTTAGAATCTGGTTGGTATTCATAGTAGTTTAAAAGAACGAGCATAAACCCTGGAGAATCCCCCTAAATCCCCCTTAAGAAGGGGGACTTTAAAGCCCCCCTTCTTAAGGGGGGTTGGGGGGATTTAGATCTCGAAACGAAGCCAGTTAGAGTTTCTAAACATCCTCTAAAATTGAATACGATCGATCGCCGTTTGTACATCCTTATCCCCGCGTCCCGAACAGTTAATGACAATTTTGGGACTACCTGATAATTGCGGACAAAGAATGTCTAAATACGCGATCGCATGAGCCGTTTCTAAGGCCGGAATAATGCCTTCTAATTGTGAAAGTTGTTGAAATGCAGCTAGAGCTTGCTCATCGGTCACGCTATAGTATTCAGCCCGTCCCAGATCCTTTAAATAACTATGTTCGGGGCCTACACCTGGATAATCCAAGCCCGCACTGATCGAATGAGCTTCAATAATTTGTCCTTCCTCATCTTGCAGCACGTAACTCATCGCGCCATGCAATACGCCGATTCGTCCATGAGTAAGCGTCGCCGCATGTTGGTCTGTATCCAGCCCTTTACCAGCAGCTTCAACGCCAATTAACCGCACATTTGGTTCTGTCAAAAATTCGTGAAATAATCCCACGGCGTTCGAGCCACCACCGACACAAGCCAGCAGAATATCTGGTAATCCGCCCCATTTTTCGAGACACTGTGCGCGAGTTTCTTGGCCGATAATTGTTTGAAAATCCCGCACGATCGTCGGATAGGGATGAGGCCCTGCCGCAGAGCCTAAAATATAGTAGGTTGTCTCAACATTCGTCACCCAATCGCGAATCGCTTCAGAAGTAGCATCTTTGAGGGTGCCAGTTCCTGACGATACTGGGCGTACTTCAGCCCCCATTAATTTCATCCGAAAGACGTTCAGAGATTGACGTTGAATATCCTGAACTCCCATGTAAATGATGCACTCTAAGCCAAATAAAGCGCAAACTGTAGCTGTCGCTACTCCATGCTGTCCGGCTCCAGTTTCCGCGATAATTCGCCGTTTCCCCATTCGTTTGGCGAGGAGAGCTTGACCGAGGGCATTGTTAATTTTGTGGGCACCCGTGTGGTTTAAGTCTTCTCGTTTTAGATAAATTTGGGGGCCACTGCCATCCGGTTTGGCATACTGTGCGGTTAAGCGTTCGGCCAAATATAAGGGCGTGGCACGACCGACATAATGCTTGAGCAAATGGTTTAACTCGGCCTGAAAGCTTGGCTCGTGCAGATATTTTTGGTGAGCCTGCTCTAAATCCTGCAAGGCAGGCATGAGGGTTTCTGGGACATATTGACCGCCAAATCGCCCAAACCGACCGAGCCGATCTGGTTGCTGGACTTCGATAAACATTGGAGCGGGAGTCTTGCTAATCATTGGTTTGTTGAGAGTAAATTGTTGCGAATGAGTAATTTAAGTTGTTGCCTAACTAAGTGCCAGCGATTGAAATCGCCGCTTGTGGTGCAAAGTCCGCTTACGCGGACTGATTAAATAACGTGATGTTGGGTGTGTTGGGTTAAAGAATAAAACCCAACCTACAGATCTAATTGATGAAAGAAACTTTGGTTGGGTGTGTTGGGTAGAGCAAAGCGAAACCCAACCTACAGATCCTTGTTAACTCCACCCACAGATCGATTCCCGTTGCGGAGCTAATGCGTATCGCCAGAGGCGAGGCTCCGCCAACGCGTAGCGTCTCGTAGCGCAGCGTCTCCGAAAGGAGAAGAGAAGCGCGATCCGATCCTCACTAACTAACCCTTGTGCAGGGGAGTTTGAGGGGCGGCACCCCGCCCTTCAACGGGGGGTCTGGGGGAAGCCTCCCCCAGATCCGGGTTCTCTTAGCACCAGTAACTTAAAACTAAGCACCAGTCCAAAATTTAATCAGCCAGAGCTGATTGAAACGCACAACACAAATCTTCCAGTGCCATCAACCCTTCCTCCGGCGTGCCATTAGCCAAAGCATTGACACAGGCACTGCCGACAATGATGGCATTAGCCCCCCATTCCCTCATTTGCGCTACTTGTTTGGGTTCTGAAATTCCAAACCCAATCCCGATCGGTTTATCAGTGACTTGGCGAATTTGTTGCACTAATGGGTAAACCTGCTCGGAAACTTGAGTACGCATCCCCGTTACTCCAGTCACGCTGACAAGATAAATAAAGCCGCTCGAAGCAGCAGCGATTTTCTTAATTCGATCGGGCGAACTAGTAGGCGCGACGAGTAATGTCAATTCGATCCCGACTTTTGCTGCCGCGTCGAGTAGTAATTTGGATTCTTCTAAGGGTAGATCGGGCACGATTAAGCCTCGAACTCCGACTGCGGCAATTTGGTCTAAAAAATGTTCGATCCCCCGACTTAAAATGGGATTGTAATAAGTAAACAAAATTAACGGCGCATTCAATTGGGGAGTCACGTCGGCAAGCATTGCTAAAATAGCGTCAAACGTTATTCCGCGTTGTAAGGCGCGCGTCGCCGCAGCTTGAATAACTGGCCCATCCGCCAATGGATCGGAGTAAGGAATCCCTAATTCGATCGCACTGGCTCCACACCGATCTAACACCTTTAAGGCGCGCGCCGTCGTCTCTAGATCTGGGTCTCCTGCCATAATAAATGGAATTAAACCACAGGAATTACGAGAATTTTTCGTTAATTTTAACGATTCAAAACGATGAGAAACTGAGGCAGTCATAATTATTTAGTTTGATAGAAGATTACCGATCGATCTATAGATATTGGTGGTGGAGGGCGGGTTCGCTTGGGAGATAATTGTTTTCAGCAAGAATTTATAGCATAAACCCGCCCCTACAGTTGGTGTAAAAGAATTTTTATATTCATGGATCTGTAGGGGCGGGTTTATGCAAGCTAATATCGATCTCACTAATCGATATCGGACGAACCCGCCCTCCCCACTAGCAGATTCCAAATGGGTTCAACAATGGCCAGTCATCAAACATTGAACCGCGCTTTCGATATCTGCTTGTTTCATCAAAGCTTCCCCCACCAAAACCGCATCTACACCCCACGAAACTACTCGATCTAACTGAGATCGATCGCCCAGCCCCGACTCACTAATTGTGGTAATTCCTCGGTCTTGTAAAATATCGCGGCGGCTAGCTAATAAAGTTTGAGTTGTGGTCAAATTGACAGTAAAAGTAGCTAGATTGCGGTTATTGATCCCAATTAAACGTAAAGAGGGTAATGACAAAACGAGATCGAGTTCGGCTAAATTATGCACCTCGACTAAGGCTTCCATCCCTAACTCTTGAATTAAACAGAGCAGTTCGCCTAATTTTTCCTCACTCAGCATCGATGCAATTAATAAAACAGCATCGGCACCTGCCAACCGCGCGAGATAAACTTGAATGGGATCGATAATGAACTCTTTACATAACAGCGGTAGATCGACTGCTTGCCGAATGCGATGTAAATTTTCAAAACTTCCCCGAAAAAACCGTGTATCTGTCAGGACAGATAGACAAGTTGCGCCAGCACGTTGGTATGCTTGAGCGATCGCCACTGGGTCGAAATCTGACCGAATAACGCCCCGGCTGGGTGATGCTTTCTTTACTTCAGCAATTAAACTGGGCTGTCGCTCGCTTTGCTGTAAAGCTTGCTGGAAATTATGACAAGGACTGGTTTTTTTAACTCGGTTTTGGAGATCTTTGAGATCGTAATGCTGTTGTAGCAGCTCTACTTCTTCTTGCTTGTAGCTGAAGATATCCTCAAGAAAATTAGGCGATTGAATAAGTTTTAGCAACATTTTTGATGTTTTCAGTTTATGGATAATTCTTGGAGAGATTTAGAATTTGTTAAAGTTTCAACTTGCTTAAATACCACCGGATTAGTATAAGCATTGATGACATTTTTAATAATACCCAGACCGACATCTCCCATCAGTGTCATAATCGATTCTGGATGAAATTGAACTGCCGCAATCGGTAAATTTTGATGTTCGATCGCCATGATCGTGCCATCTTCAGTGACTGCCGTGACTTGCAGTTGTGAGGGCAAACAATCGGGAATCGCATACAAAGAATGGTAACGACCCGCATCAAAAGCAGTAGGTAAGCCTTGGAATAAAATTGACTCTGGATCGGTAATCTGAATTCGAGACGATTTACCATGTTGAGGATAATCCAGAACTCCTAATTCTCCACCGTAAGCTTCGACAATGCTCTGTAATCCCAAGCACACCCCAAAAATCGGAATTTGTCGTTTAACACAAGCCTGAATCGTTGCAGTTATCCCAAAGTCGCTGGGTTTGCCCGGTCCAGGCGACAATACTACTAAATCTGGCTGAAGCCTGTCGAAAACTTGCTCGCAAAAACCATGCCGCAAGGTTGTTACCGTAACACCGCACTGACGAAGATAATTAGCCAGGGTGTGAACGAAAGAATCTTCGTAATCAATTAACAGCACTCGCTGATGAGCTTGGGTAAGGGCGGGATGATGTTCGACCACAATGTGCATATTTTTCAGGTCTGCATGATGTTCGATCGCCGCGTGCGGATTTTGTTTGGCGGACGAAACTTTAGCAGATTTAAGCGTTTGGAATGCCGCTGCCCCTTTTAATAAGGTTTCCGCTTCTTCTGCTGCGGGAATAGAATCATAGAGCAGTGTCGCGCCAACGCGGACTTGAGCGATCGAATCTTTCAACTCAACAGTTCGCAAAATTAACCCTGTATTCAAATCCCCTTTAAAGGTCAAATAACCAACAGCTCCGCCATACCACCGTCGAGCACTGCGTTCGTGCTGTTCGAGAAACTCCATCGCTGCTTTTTTGGGCGCGCCAGTGACGGTAACTGCCCATAAATGGGATAAAAAGGCATCAATGGCATCAAATTCAGGGCGTAATAATCCTTCAACATGATCGACTGTGTGAATTAAATGACTGTATAGTTCGATCTGCCGACGACTGAGTACTTTGACGGAACCAGGCTGACAAATCCGCGATTTATCGTTGCGATCGACATCAGTACACATGGTTAACTCAGATTCATCTTTGCGAGAATTGAGTAACTCTAAAATATTTGTGGCATCTTCGATCGAGTTGCTACCGCGACGAATCGTACCACTAATCGGACAGGTTTCGACTCGGCGATCTTCTACTCGTACAAACATTTCTGGAGAAGCACCGACTATATATTCCCCCCCTAAATTGAGGATAAAACTAAAGGGACTGGGATTAATTTTTTGTAAAGTCTCAAACAGAGTGACGGGAGGAATATCGCAACTTTCAAAAAAACTTTGACTGGTAACTACCTCAAACAAATCGCCGCGCCGAAAATAATCTAAGGCTGTTTCTACTTTAGCTGCATATTCTCCTGGGGCATGGTCGGCGGTTTTGGTTAGGGCTAACTGTTGTCCGCGATAATCGATATATTCCCCCGTTCGTGGTAGATCTCGATTGGTCTGTCCATCGATTTCAAAATCGTACTGTAACTGAAAAGCCTGTTGTCGCTGATAATCGACGATCGTTAATTCATCGGGAAGATATAATACTAAATCTCGTGCATCGGTCGATCGCGGTAGTTTTTTAGTCATTTTCTCGAATTGAAAGACTAAATCGTAACCAAATGCACCATACAACCCTAAATACTCATCATCACTACTATTAAACGCAAACATCACTTCCCGAATTAAGCTAAAAACCGAAGGTTGTTTGCTGCGTTCTTCTTCGGTAAAAACTTGAGTGGTAGGACGGATAAATCCCGTAACAAGCGCGAGATCTCGGTCTTGAATCTCTAATGCAGGGCAGTTGGCAAGACGATCGCTCAAATAAGAAATTAGGATTAGACCTCGCTGATTGAGAGCTTTGATACTAAATGTATCCTCACGAGTGCTAATTTCTAGCGGAGGATTTACAAATCCAATTGCCCATTTTTTGTAACGTCCGGGATATTCATAATTACTGGTTAACAGCCCGCCGCGTTGACTATCGAGCCGAGCCAACACTTCCTTTGTAGCCAAATCTATTGAAATTTCTTTACTGGAGCGAGAAACATGGATTTTGCCTTGAGTTGTGTAGCAAGTTGGATTAAACACGTAGTAATTTCCTTAAAAAATAGTTTCGTTAGCTCTCAAACTTTTGTAGGGGTTCCCATCTTTTTTGTAAAAAATACACAGGATTGAAGCTTGAGTTAGATCGTCAACTGCTGAAGGATGTAAAATTATTGCTGAGACTTGGCTGGGGATGAGTAACTTCACTAAAACCGAGTATTCGGTGAATCGCTAATCCTAACCCTGTCATCTAGATAATTATTTTGGAACGAGGCGTAGCCCAAAACTAGTGCATATCTAAATCATTAATTGCTGTGTTGCTTTAGGCGGCAATTAATGCATGAACTAACCATATAAATAAAATGTATTCTCTGTCTTGCACATTTCCCCGAAAAAATAGCAAATTATTGCGAAAACAGATAAATCATTGATTTTGAAAACTATTTTGTGTCACGTTGATACATTTTTGGGGTTTTATTTGTATGCTTACGAAAAATATTGCTGAAGTGACTCTGACTACTAAACCCAACTCGTTCTGAGACTTCAGCAATAGATAATTCTTGCGTGCGTAGTAATTGTTTTGCTCGTTCGATCCGGAGATAAATTACGTATTGATATGCCGTCATTCCCGTAGACTGCTTAAACAAACTAGTAAAGTAAAAAGGACTCATCCCCACTACCTTGGCAATATCCTTGAGCGACAAATCCTCTGTTAGATGCTCGTTAATGTACGAGATCGCTTGTTGTAACTTACTCTTAGACAAACCATTAGGATCTCGGAGCGACTGGTTTTTGGTACAATATTGGCGAATCAGGTGAATTGACAGGGCTGAGATCAGATGCTCGACATAGAGATGACAGCACAATTCACCCGATTTAAGTTCTGAAATTAGCCCTAGGCAACATTGGTAAATTAGCGGATCGGGCGTGGCAAAGCGGGGTAAGATTTCGATCGACTCCATACCTGTGGATTCATAGGCAATTTGAGTCATAAATCTTGGCTCTAAACACAATAAAAAAAATTCCCATTCTCGATCCCAGCTCTGCTTATTTTTGGTATGGGCGGGAAAGATCGTAATATCTCCTTTGTCAAACTGTTGATGCAGTTTACGATCGCCAGACCAACGCCAAATCGGAATTTGGGGGCTGTTATTAATAATAATTGAATGGTAAGTACTAGAGAAGTACGGAGTTTCCCAAGTAGACTGGCGGTGATATTCAAGAAAAGTCCCCTTCCATTCTAGTTTGTGACTTGATAATAAAGGTTTTTTAGGTAATAGCTGTGAAAGATCGGAATTTCGATTGCCGAAAATGAGGCTAGGTTGCTCGCTTTTTGATAGCATTTATATTTTTAAGTTAGAGAAATTGGCAATATAATTTGATTCACTCCATTAACCCCAAGTTAGAGTTAAAGGAAGATATTTTATTCAAAAAATATAAATAGCATTAACCTATTTAGGGACTTGCGCGAACAAAATACCCCACCTATTTGTGGGTTTAGATTGTGCCTATGGCAGCCCATATCCACAAACTTTGCTCAACCCTAAAAGGTTGAGCGAAGCGATGTACTGAGCTAAGTCGAAGTGTCGAAACCTGTCAGACTGGTAAGTGATTAAATTGCAAGCCCTTTAGCTTACAAGCTTTACGATGGTGGGACAGTCCGAATGCCAGCAAGGGCGTATCACTCGATGTTCAAGTTTTTGAAAACTGCTGAAGTGTATGATATGGGATGAAGGATCGGTATAGAAAGGTAAAGACATGCTACTCAATAAGCCTTTGCCCTTCATCGAAGACTTTATCAACGAATTGAACAAGGGACTGAAAAGTTACAATCCAGATGGGGGCTTGAGCAGAATTCAGCGTGGATGGATCGGATTCTGTCTGATGGGCATAATACTGACGAACAGCGTATGCTGGGCAAGATTTGAACGGGTGAGCCTGGGGAAATACAGCCTGGGAGCCTTATCATGGATGTTTCGCAAATCCAAACTGCCATGGGAGATGATGCTTCAAGTTAGTATAGCAATAGTGCTCAAGCAGTATGGTATTTCTGGAGGTACTTTGGTGACTGACGACTCAGATCATCAGCGCAGTAAGAAGACACCAAGGTTATTCAAAACCCATAAAATCAGAGACAAAGGTAGCGGGGGATATATAAATGGTCAAAACATAGTGTTATTAATACTAGTTACTGACAAAGTGAGCTTGCCAGTTGGATTTGAGGTCTATCAACCTGACCCTCAACAACAAGCATGGACAAGAGAAGATCAACGTCTGAGAAAGAAAGGTATCGCGAAAAAAAACCGCCCAGAGGCTCCACCCCATAATCCAGACTACCCAACTAAACCAGAATTAGTGTTGCGATTAATGGAGCAGTTTCGGAAGCACCACAGTCAAATCAAGATCAAAGCCGTCGTTGCTGATGCACTATATGGTCAGGCAAAATTCATGGATGCAGCATCAGGCTTATTTGGTGGAGTCCAAGTCATTAGCCAATTGCGTTATAACCAAAATATTCGTTTTCGAGGCCGAAAACAAAGCCTAAAGCACTATTTTTCAAGTTATCCGGGAGTTCCTCAAGAGTTGAGTATTCGAGGTCAACCTGCCATTACAGCCAATGTTGGAAGTATCAGAGTGGAAGTTTGTGCTCACGGAAAAAAGCGATTTGTGATTGCGCTGAAGTATCCGGGTGAGCAAGATTATCGATATTTAGTTGCTACGGATCTGACTTGGCGCACCATAGATATCATCCAAGCGTATACACTGAGATGGTTAGTAGAGGTTTTCATCGAGGACTGGAAGTCTTATGAAGGTTGGGCGCAGTTGGCCAAGCAAACAGGTAAAGAAGGGACAAGCCGTGGCCTGACCCTGAGTCTGTTGCTTGACTTATGCCTCTTGCTTCACCCGAGACAAATAGCCCGCGTTGACAGCAAGCTGCCCGCATATACTGTGGGCAGTCTACTCCGCAATCTTCAGATGGAAGCTTTGTTGTTATATTTTGAGCAGTTGCTACAAGCACCTAATCCGGTTGAGCAGTTGAATCAATTAAGTCAATCAGTTCAGGAGTTTTTCCTTTTGAGATCGTCTGGTAAACATATGAGTGGTAGAGATTTAGGTCGCTTAGAACCCACTCCCTCCCTCAATCGTCGAGCTGTAGCTTAAAAACTTGAACATCGAGTATCAACGCGATCGTCCAAATAAAGAAGCCGATGCGCGGTGCAGGTCAATATGGTGAATAACAATTTGTAATCTAATCCATCTGCCCTGATATTAGATACTATTGCCAATATTTTAGCTCTACCTTTTGGATGATATATCCAAAAAAAGCTGCTCGCGATAACAATCATATTAAATCAGTCATTTGGCCGATTATAACTAATCCCAATTGTGCAGACGAGCGCATTACGTTCGTCCATTTTGCCGATCGTTATGAATAATCCCAATTGCACTCTAAACCGCAGAGCGACTGAAGCTCATATCGATCGATCGAGGATGAGAATCTTTAGATATAGACACTTTTTGTAGAGAAATTATCTGGTGCAATTACTAGACAATTATCTTAAAAACTAATAATTTATCTGTTTTCGCAATAATTTGCTATTTTTTCGGGGAAATGTGCAAGACAGAAACTACATATTGTTTATATGGTTAGTTCAGGTATCAATTAGGGTATACGACTTGTGACAGATAGCAATCTCTCTACGGTTTTCGATAAAGCTAGTGTTCTCGATTTCCTCAACAGCAAACTGAGTGGCAACTCCTACGTTCGGAAAAACTTAGTTGCCAACAAAGCCGAATATAATCCCGAGATTCTCGAACCTGGATTCATCCATGGTTGGGGTCTTTCCCACCGTCCGTCAGGTGTCGGCGGGCATTTTTGGGTCGTAGGCAATGGTTCGGCCATTTCCTACCAGTTTGTCGGCGATGTCAATGGTACTCCCTTGTTTCAAGACGAGATCGCATATATGGCAGTACCCCCCAGTGCCAATGGTGACAAAGCAAGTCCCACCGGAACTGTATTTAACGGATCGAGTAATTTTGTCATTACTCAAGACGCTCCAAATGGCCCGATTACCGCACCGACAAAGTTTTTCTTTTCGACGATTAATGGGGAGATTCACGCCTGGACAGAGCGCAAAAAGGCAGATGGCACATTTGATTGGCCCCTTGAATCCATGCCAGTCATCGATCGAGCGGCCCAAGGGAGCCAATACTTTGGACTTGCCGTCGATAAAGCTGGCGACCATCTCTATGCCGTTGACGTTAGTCTGCGTCACACAATTGATGTCTTTGATGGCAACTTCAATGACATAACATCTACAGTGGGATTCGTCAACCCCTTTGACGGTGGGGATGGCGTCCAAGTGGGCGATTATGCACCATTTAATATTCAAACCTTGGTCAATAAGGACGGCACAGAATCAGTATTTGTCACCTATACTACAACGCGAGAAGCTCCTCCTGTCAATTCTTCAATATTTTTTGCCGAACCACCACCACCGGGTGCTCCGCTCTCATCTACTAAATTTGCCGAATTTGATACTAAGGGTAATCTCATTGATGTCTGGGAGGATGGTGACAAGCTCCAGGCAGCTTGGGGAATAGCTTACGCACCAGACAATTTTGGCGGATTATCCGATACTTTACTAGTGTCGAGTTTTGCTGATGGTACCACTACTGCATTCGATCCCATCACCAAAAAAGCGATCGATTATCTCCGCGATGAGGAAGGTAAACCACTGATAGTAGACGGGATCTGGGGAACCCTTTTTGGTAATGGTGCGAGCTTGGGCGATACCGATTCGTTCTACTTTGCCGCAGGACCCGATGCTGCAAAAGATGGCGTTTTTGGCCGATTACGTTGGGATGGTTCGCCGCTATTGCCCGACGATGCCCAGGTTGCTGATTTTACACAGCTCGCTGACAAATTGCTGGCACAAGATCCCTCGATTCTCGGTGGCGATGGCAATGATGTCCTCCATGGCACCCAAGGATCGGACTTTTTCCAAGCAGGTAAAGGCAACAACACCATGTTTGGCCATAAGGGCGATAACGTTTTTGCAGCAGCAGAGGGCAACGATATCGCTCATGGTGGTAATGGAGCAGATCTCTTCTACCTCGGCGACGGCAATAATACCATGCACGGCAAGAACGGAATTGGTATTTTTATGGCTGGAGAAGGTAACGATATCGCTCATGGTGGTAAAGATCGCGATCTATTCATTCTGGGTAATGGGAATAATACCGTCCACACTGGTAACGGGATGAATATCGTCATGACTGGTAATGGTAAGGATATTATTTATGGTGGCAACGATCGAGATTACATCTACACAGGTGCTGGAGATGATATCATCCACGGCGGTAAGGGCAATAATGTCATTAGTGCGGGAATTGGCAATGATGTTGTTTACTTAGGCAATGGAGCCGATCGACTACTCTTAGACATCGGCGAAGGCGCAGCAACAATATGGAACTTTGACGCTAACGATTCGATTAGTCTTGGTACCACTGCGAAGAAAACCGACTCCATTACCACTCAATTATCTGGATTGGATACCCAAATTTTTGCGGGCAGCGATTTACTCGCAACCTTGTTAAATACTCAAGGTAATATTCAGATCGTCTAGGATTTTCTCAAGGCAAAATTAGGCGTTTACGCTCTACTTAGATCGTGCCTACGGCGATCTAGCGTCCAGTTAGGAGGATGTCTGAGGTCTCAATTTTGTTAAGTTCAAACCGCAAAAAAACCGGATCGTACATCCAGTAGTGACGATCGAATTCGGATTATGCTCCAGCTCGATCCAGTATTAAAATCAACTCGATGTTAGTTTGAATTCTCTATTCACTCCTTTCATGAAAGAGCTAAACCCAACTACCAGCACTCCAGATCGAGAACTACCCCGCTCCGCAGATTTGGCTCAAATTTCTATCTATGGATTGAGTTTTTTATCAGCGGGTTTATTTATCTTGTTACCATTTGCGAACTTACTCCACCCTAGCCCTTGGCAACGGAGTATCGGCACCATTCATTCAGTTGCGGCATTTCTCACTACGATCGTTGCTGCCTATGCCGGACACTTGGCTTTTCCACTGATTCGGGGCACAAAAAAAATTCTCCCTCAACTGCGTACTCTGATTTTTTGGTCTACATTGCTGAGTTTTTTCGGGATAGTTTCAGGCAATTGGGCGTTTATGCGATATCGAGCAGGAATCGAGCATGGTGGAGCTAGTGCTTGGTTAAAACTAAATTCGCCACTAACTCACTATATGGTGGCGCAATATCACGAACTGAGCACAGTGTTTGTCATTCCCTTTGGTGTGGCCTGTACTTGGATCTTGTGGCGATATGGGGACAGTATTGTCGCGCCCGAATACCGTACCGTCCGAGCTGTTACTAGCATCGCCCTTATGGTGCTGATGTTTTTAGCAATGGGCGGAATGGTTTCGGGTTTGAGCATTGCCAAGATCCATGCCCTCTAATAGGCTTTAGGCTTTAGGTATTAGGTATTAGGCTTTAGGTATTAGGTATTAGGCTTTAGGTATTAGGTATTAGGCTTTAGGCTTTAGGGAATTAGCCGTTTTGATAAGTAGTAAATCATACATCATTTCAGTAACGCTAAAAAGGAATGTTTCGACAATTCTCCACCCTATCATCCCTCTCCCCTAAAACTTAAAGCCTACCATCTACTCCCTATCCCCTATTCCCTATCCCCTAAAGCCTAAAGCCTACCCTCTACCCCCTACCCTCTAAATTATGACTCGATTGCACTCTCGCTCTGGAGTATTACTCCCTTGGTATACCCGATTCTGGAATTGGTGCAAGCAATTTCCGGCGATCTTAGCAACTGGAGCGAGTACACCACCAGAAACTACGGGTATCGCGGCGGCAGCTTTAATTAGTGCGGCTATCGGTGCTGTCATGATGATGGTGACACACCACCTCACCCATACCTCATCAGACATAGAGCAATCGATCGAGTGGTTAGGCAGTTGGATTCCAGGTAGCCAGAGTACCGATCCAGTGACTGGCAATATTGGCACTTATGCAGGCGTAGAAACGGTGCTGTTAATCGGCTGGATCGTCAGTTGGGTCATCCTCCACGCTCTGCTCCAGCATCGTCAAGTCCGCACCAGAACGGTCTTCTTTGGCACCTTTGGGTTATTGGTGGCCGCGATCGTGATGTGTTGGCATCCGCTGTTTCCTTATCTCCCTCTACATTAATTTCCAGCAATTAGCTTATGCTTACCGACTCCGATTTGACTTCTTCAGATTTTACTGATGTACCCACTAGCGATTTCCATTCGGGTTTCACTGGCGTACCCGCCACCGAGGTCCATCCTCATCGCATGTCAGCCAGGGAGCTACATCGATATGTCTGGGGACTGATGGCTGTATTTGGCGCATTTGCACTGAGTTATCCGATTGCTTGTTGGCGAGTCAGTCAATCCGAGCAGTTTCGCCCCTATGGATCTCACGTCAAAGATTTGACGCTGCCAATCAGTGGATCTACTAGAAAGTAAGACGTGGCTCGATGATTAAAGGTTATTGCTGTTGAATAGATTCGACATCTTCGCACTAAAACTATCCATGAAATTCAATTCTACCTGAGTAGTTTACCGATATATTAGGCAGATCGGATCCCACTTTTATCGCGCTATTTTGATGTGACACGCGCTGACATCCAAGCAGTTAGGCGAGACAATTATGGTGGTTGATGCTAACCCAAATCGAAAGTGTGAATGTGGAGTTGATACCAGATTTCTATAGTAGCCGAAGAAACCCGACCTCTTTAGAAATATCATGCGTAAGCCCGTTTTAACGTTTTTTTATCAATATAATCCCTGGCAATCTAGCATTGGTGGGATTCAAACCCTAATTTCGTCATTTATTAAGTATGCCCCTGATGAGTTTGAGATCCGTCTAGTTGGTGTCGGCGACAAACATTCCGGGCAGATTGGGGTCTGGCAGGAAACGGAACTCCACGGCAGAAAGTTGCTATTCTTTCCCCTATTTGGATTAGAAAATGATGATGTTAGACGCTTAGTTCCCACGACCATCAGGTATATGACTGCCCTAATGGAACACTGTTTTGCTTCTGATTTCATGCACTTCCATCGCATTGAGCCGACGCTAACAACGCTCCGCTGGCATGGCGATAAAACCCTGTTTATCCACAACGATATCCGCACACAGTTGCTGTCGCCAGACGGTCGGCAGGCGATCCTCTGGAGTCTTTTTCCAAAGATATACTTTGCGTTAGAGGGATTGCTGGTGAGTCAGTTTAGCCGCATCCTATCTTGCAACTCTGACTCAACTGAGCTGTATAAAAAACTGTATCCATCGCTAGCCGAACGGGTTAATTACTACCGCAACAGTGTAGACACCGATATTTTCTATCCATTATCAGTCACAGAGCAACAACAACAACGACAGCAGTTAGCTCAAAAACTGGGACTCTCAGCAGCGACCCGATTTATTCTATTTGCCGGACGACTCCATCCCCAGAAAGATCCATTGTTGTTGGTGCGATCGCTCTCAGCAGTGAATCAGCCAAATGTACACTTATTAATTGCCGGAGATGGCGAACTAGCAGAGGCTGTACGCATGGAAGTCGATCGGTTAGGGCTGACTAAACAGGTAACGATGCTGGGTGCTCTCCAGCAAGCAGAACTAGCAGATCTACACCGTCTTGCCAGTATTTGCCTTCTGACAAGTGTTTATGAAGGATTACCGCTAGTAGTACTAGAGGCTCTGGCCTGTGGCACACCAATCGTCACCACCCGCTGTGGTGACATTCCAGCAGTGCTGACACCTGGGAGTGGCATCGTCTGTGAAACGCGGTCTCCGATGGCAATTGCGACAGCAATTGAGTCCGTTTTGCAGCAGCCAAACCTCTATTCTGCTGAAGCCTGCGTTTTAGCAGCGCAACCTTACAGTGCTCGTGAGGTTATGCATCAGATCTACAACGATATGCTGCAACGCTGGCAAGCTCGCAATCGTTCATCAATGTCACTCTAACAAACGATCGGGTCTTTAAACAATCCATTTTGTCAGCTAAAAACTAGCGAACGCGATGAAATTTCCTTAAGTTACAGAGCATATTTTCAACTACACAATCACAACAATACACAAGATCGGATTAATAACTCAATCTATGAAAATCGCTGTAATTGGCTCTAAAGGCTTGCCTCCCCAAGAAGGTGGCATCGAACACCATTGTGCCGAAATCTATCCTTCGATGGCAACAGAAGGGCATTTGGTCGATCTCTTTGCTCGGTCTTCCATTACTGGCTTATCTTGGCGCGATCCTAGTGATTTTCGAGGAATTCGGATCGTTTCTTTACCAGGTTCGAGATTCAAGGGCGTTGATGCACTAGTTAACTCGGCAATCAGTACGGTTGTTGCTAGTTTAAAGCGATACGATATCGTGCATTTCCACGCTTTGGGGCCATCTTTGTGGGTATGGTTACCACACTTGTTCACTCGATCGAAAATTATCGTCACATGTCACGGTCTTGATTGGCAACGAAGCAAATGGGGGAAATTTTCCAGCCTGTTGATTCGTTTAGGCGAACGGGTAGCCGTTCGATTTGCCCACCGCATTATCGTAGTTTCAGAAGATCTACAACGTTACTTTTGGCAAACATATCGTCGAGAAACCATTTACATTGCCAATGCGCCTGCTAGCTACGCTGAATCCGACTCAAGCTTCGCCGCTGGCACTTCATTCGGTTTAGCTAAAAACCGATACATTCTGTTTCTGGGTAGATTGGTGCCAGAGAAATGCCCTGACTTATTGATTACTGCATTTGGGCAACTTCAGCTCAAAGGTTGGAAATTGGTGATTGCTGGCGGGATCGACCACTTATCCTTTGCTAAAGATCTCATTGGATTGGCGGCAGGAAGAACCGATATTGTCTTTACGGGCGAACTTCAAGGAAGCGAGTTGGCTGAAATAGTCCGAAATGCTGGCATATTTGTGTTGCCGTCTGCACTCGAAGGACTGTCGCTGGCGTTACTGGAGGCGATGCACGAGCAGGTGCCTGTAATTGCTAGTGACCTACCCGTCCATCAGACGATCTTGGGGGAAGATCGAGGGATCTTGTTTCGGACTAATGACTTGGAGTCGTGTATGTCCAAACTAGAGTGGGCAGTGCAACATCTCCCCGAAATGGCAATTATGGCTGGCAATGCTCAGGCTTACGTGGATCGGCATCATAATTGGCATCGCAGTGTAGTGGAACACTTAACTCTCTACCAACAAGTTTTGACTTCAGGCGATGTCCACAGATCTGCTAAATCGGCGGCATTACATTCAGCCTAAAACGAGATGTCGAGCCGATCCGAACTCGGCAAAGCCTAAGCGATCCGCTGCCGCCGTTAGAGAGAAACTCGTGCCGTCAAAAAACTTGATGCAGGTTACTTAGCAAGCGATCTGAAGAATGTACTAACCAGATCTGCTCTCAGTATTACACACTCACAAAGAGCTACGATGAATAAAAGTTTTACATCTATTCCATCGACTTTGATGCGGCACTGGTTTCCATCTGCGCTCGTGTTTGGTTCGGTGATGGCTGGCGCACTCGCTTATTTGAAAGTCACGCCGCAACTCTATGAAGCTAAAGCGCAGTTGACCCTCGACGATCGTCAAATCAGCGTTTCTAATATCGGACATGACTTAGCAAAATTGCCAGAGGGTGGGGCGGGATTGCCAAACCCGCTAGCAACTCAAGCAGAACTGATTAAGTCGCCAACATTACTAAAACGCGCACTGGTCAAAGTGCAGGCTGCGGGGGTGAAGAATGTGCCGCCCATCAGCCAATTGAGTAAGGAACTGCGGGTGAAAAATGTGCCAGCGACTAATATCCTGGAACTGAGCTACCGGGGACAGTCTCCAAAGCTGACGGCTGAGTTGCTCAATGCCGTCACCGCATCTGCTGTCGAAGAAAACCTGGAAACAATCCGCGCTGGTGCTCGTTCGATTAAGGAATTTTTGGAAGCAGAAGTGCCCAAACAACGCGCCCAACTCGAACGGCTCGAAGCAGCAGAGAATCGCTACCGCCAAGAAAATCAGCTCGTCGCCGTTGAAGAGCAAACCAAAGAACTCGTCAAAAGCTTGGAAACAATCCAAAATCAAGAGCGCGACCTGTCAACCCAATTGCAAGAGGCGATCGTCCGAAATGCATCGCTGAGAAAGTTGGGTGAGTCTGTCTCACCCCAATCTGCGCTGACATCTGTGCGAGTTGGGCAGGATGAGGAATTAAAAACGCTGCGAGCGAAGCTTAACGATTTAGAAGCCCGAGTAATTGAAGCGAGATCGCGGTTTAGCGATCGCAACCCCATTCTGCTAACACTCACGGAGCAAAGAGATGAAGCTCGCAAATTTTATCAAGCTAAACTCGCTCGGATCGTACCTAAATCGGGGTCGTCATCGCCAGCAGTAGCGGGTGATGCCTTGAGTCAGGACTTAATCTCTAAATCGATCGCCAGCAATATCGATCGGGCGGCGATCGAACAGAAATTAGCGGCGGTGAAAAAAATTCGCCTCTCGCTGCAAGCCCAGCTTGCCAATCTGCCCAATCGTCAGCAACCGCTAACGACGCTAACCCGCAATCGAGAAGAGTCGGCAGCAACGCTGAAACTGTTGCAAGCCAAGTTACAGGAAGCTAGCCTCGCCGAAACGCAACTGGTCAGTAATCTCAAAATTATTGCCCCAGCAGAGCTGCCCACCCAACCAGAATGGCCGAAAAAATCTGCTGTTTTGTCGATCGCAGCGGCTTTCGGACTCGTACTGACGATCGGGGTAATACTGGTGCTAGAATTCCTCGACAACTGCTTGCACGATTCCAGCGAAGCGGAACTGATGCTGGCACAAACGACTCTGGGCAAGTTGCCTTCGTTCCCGCATGACTCTACCCTCCTCCCGCAAGGTGAGTTCAGGCTGGAGACGTATCATTTAGTCGAACCATACCGAAAACTGTTGAAGAGGTTGAAATTCGATCGTGGCACTCAAATTCGGCGACTGGTCATCGGTAGTGCCCTCGCCAGTGAAGGCAAATCGATGGTGGCAGCACATTTAGCGATGGTGGCAGCAATGCAGTCGCGGCGCACACTGCTAATAGATGCCAACTTGTGGCAGCCAGAGCAGCACCGATTGTTTAACCTCCCAGACTCACCGGGGCTGGCAGAAGTTTTAGAGGGTAAGCTAACTCTGGAGCAGTCCGTTCAGCCTACTCGGATTGCCAATCTTTCACTTTTGACCTGTGGCAACTTGGTTCACTCGTCGTTTGGTCTAGACTCCGCGAGGATGAAGTCCTTGTTGGCAGAAGCAGAACGACAGTTCGATTTAGTTATTGTAGACACTCCGGCACTGGCCAGTTCGATCGATGCGTTTGAATGGAGCCACCATAGTGATGGACTGGTGCTAGTCGTCTGCCCTGGGGTGACGACACGGAATGGGCTAGCACAAGCTTGGGCCGATCTCCACAAAGAGAAGGTGCCATTCTTCGGTTTTGTAGTGAACCGAGTCAATCTGCCGCTCGACCTCAATTACATCCGCCCCCCTCGCCTCAAACAGGTCTCGTGGGCTTTACCACGTCGTCATTTGCCTAGTAGTAAACCGGATCGTTAAAGCTGTTCTGGCGGTGAAGATTTTATACCATTTTGGATTTTGGATTGAGAAAACCTCGCTGTATTATGTTCGCACGCAACCACCAAGGACATTTCTCTAACTTGACACTGGCGATCGGGCTGGCAGGCAGTTTACTGGGCTTTGCAGTGGGCATTTTAGCTGGGGTGCAACCCCTCTACCTAGCACTAGGTATGGGCGCAGTCGTAGTAGTGCTATGCTTTTTCAAGAATTTTGAAGCGACTGTGCTGGGATTACTGCTGCTGCGATCGGCACTAGATCCGTTCTCTGCCCAGCAAATTCCAGCGGCGTTCGCCATCGGAGCGATCGTGCTGACATTACTCTACGTTGTGGCAATGGCGTTGACCGAGCGACCCATTCACACCGATGGGTTTTGGTGGTTTTTTGCAGGCTGGACGGCTGTTCAGGGCTTATGGGTGATGCTGTTGCCACTCGGTTTGCTCGGGATGGATGGCTCTTTCTGGCCGGAGAGCCTCCGCGAATGGATTCGGTTATGTTCCTGGGTGATGGTGTATTTGCTAGTGATGCAGATGAAAGCTACCACGTCGCCGCAACGGGTGATTGCTTGTCTGTTCTGGTCGCTGCTGATACCGCTGACAGTCGCCGCATTACAGGTAATTGCGCCATCTGTGCTACCGCCGATCTTCAGCGGTGTGACTGGAGCCGGGATCGAGTCGATCGGGGAAGTTTCGCGGGTCAACGGCACACTCGGTTTAGCCAATACGTTTGCTACATTCTGCCTGCTGTTTCTGTTATTAACTTGGTGGCAGATCGGGCAAGTAAAACGGCGGTGGCCGTGGCTGCTACTATTAGGCGCGATCGTGTTTTTTATTGTCAGCACGAAGTCTCTGTTCGTCTTGCTGATGATGGCGATCGCTATTTTAGTCTTAACGGCACCGCGATTAAAGGCGATCGAGCTGCTCGGTGGGATGGCGATCTTGACGATCGCCATCGGGCTGTTTGCTGGCTCGGATGCTGGTCGAGAACGCTTGGCATCCCTGTACGCTACTCCCTTACTCAATCCCGATATTGATGTTTCCCGTGCCATCTTGCTGTCGGCAACTGACAATAACAGTTTTAACTGGCGCATCGCGCAGTGGACGTTTCTGCTGCAAGCTTGGCAGCAGTACCCGGTTATGGGATACGGTCTGCTGACTTGCTCTAAGCTCACGGTCTTGCATAACTACGCCCATAACGAATATGTGCGGGCACTAACAGAAGGGGGCATTGTCGGGTTAATTGCCTTTATCGGGTTTTTAGGCGTGCAGATTGGGCGATTGCTCTACCTCGCGCGCCAATCACCGCCGGGAAGCGATCGGCGGAATTTTTGTTGGACGCTGCTGGCGATGTTGCTGGCGACGATCGTCGGCATGATTACCGAAAATATTTGGACTCACACGACTCTGTTCTTTTACTGGTGGACATTGATGGCAGTTGCAGGATGGGACTGGCAGGAATCACCCCAGTCTTATGGAGTAGTCGAGCAGCAGCAAACGGAGGTATACCTATGAGTTTGAAAGATGTAACCGCAGAGTCGATCGCGGCTCCAAAAGTCTCGATCGTCATCCCCGCCTATAATGCGATGACTTATCTACCAGACACGCTGGCGAGTGTCTTCCAGCAGACCTTTTATGACTTTGAAGTATTGCTGGTCGATGATGGTAGCACTGATTCAATCCAAACCTGGGTGGCGCAGACAGTATTCGATCGGCGGGTGAAGTTAATTTCGCAGCCAAATCAAGGGTTATCAGCCGCTCGCAACACGGGGATAACGCACTCCCAGAGTGAATATATTGCGTTTCTGGATGCTGACGATCTATGGCATCCCACCAAGCTAGCACAACAGGTACAGTGGCTCGATGCTCATCCCACGCTCGGCTTAATTTATAACCAGACAGCACAGATCGACTCGGCGGGAACCCCGACAGGCAGAGTCTTGGGCAGCGCGATCTCTGGAAATATCTGGCCCCAAATGCTCCAGCGCAATATCATCGACTGCCCTTCCTCAGTGCTAGTGCGAAGGCAATGCTTCGATCGAGTCGGGCTGTTCGATCGAACGCTGCGATCGGTCGAAGATTGGGATATGTGGATTCGGATTGCCGCGATCTATCCCGTTGCGGTCATTTGCCAACCCCTGGTCTATTACCGACAGCATCCGAGCAATATGTCGAAAAATTGGCGGGTGATGGAACAGTCATTCGATCGAGTAATTACGAAGGCGTTCGCGGCTGCACCGCCAGAATTACAGGCTTTGAAACCACAGAGTCTGGGGTCTGCTGCTTTGGTTCTGGCTTGGAAAGCACTGCAAAGTCAGGATCGAGATTGCCAACTGGCGCGGAAATTTCAGCAACGGGCGATCGATCGCAACCCAAAACTCCGCATTTCTAGCGAAAACTTGCGGCTGACGATCGCGATTTTGGCCTTGAAGTGGTTGGGGGCAGAACGATACAGCCGTTTTCTCTCCATTGCTTATGCGGTACGTCGCCGAAGGTCTGGCATCACTGCCTAATTTGTTCTGCCCCACTGCCAACGGGTTAAGGATATTGGCTTCGTTTAGGCACCGCTGAATTTAGGTATGAAGCATAGATTTTGCCCTCACCCCCAGCCCCTCTCCCAAGCTTGGGAGAGGGGAGCCAGAGCCGGAGGCGAGGGCGGGGTGAGGGCGAATCAGACTCTAGCAACGCCGATATTGGCTTCTTTCTAGTACCGCCAACGATTTCAGTCTCCAGGCTCCTATTATCCAGAATTCACTTAAATCTCATGCCAAACCAGCCGAGCCTCGATCTCACTTTCGCCGCGCCAGTGGCATTATCGCCACAAACTGCTAGCCCAGAACCCACGATCGCCTTACTGCATTGTTACGACCTGATCGACGACTTTCTAGACACGATCGAGATCTCCTTTGAAACCTTTTGTCAAGAATTTGTCGGTAGTTGGATGTTCGGCTATATTCACGCTTTAAAAACAGCGGGAGTACAGACCGTTTTGTTCTGCATTTCAGCACGAGTCACCGAGCCGTCTCGCCACCAGCATCGCCCCTCTGGTGCAACGATTTGGGTGCTGCCTGCAAGTCGCACCTATGGCACCTATAGGGCTATGCGCGATCGGTTGCTCCGCGCTTATGGGGGCAAAAGCGGGCAGTCCTTCACGAAAATTTCCGACCCAAATGCGACTCGTCGTTCCTTGTTGACAGGGATTAAGGATATTTTTAAGAGTGCGGGCACTTATCTGTCTACCCCTGTGGACTTATTGGCGATCGCGATCGAGCAAGAAGGTTGTCAGGCCATCTTATGTCAGGAATATGAATTTGCCCGCTTTGATACCTGTGTCGGCTTGGGCAAGCGGTTGGGACTGCCTGTATTTGCCACGTTTCAAGGTGGAACGGCAACGCAGAGTTTTTTAGAGTCTCTACCGCGTCAACTGGCGTTTCGGTCTTGTAGCGGTGCGATTATTGCGACTCAGACTGAGATCGCCCGCGTCCAGCAAGCCTACCCAATCCCCGCCGCCAAAATTGCCCGCATTTTCAATCCGATCGATCTGACGATTTGGCACAAACACGATCGAGTACGAGCAAGAGCAGCTTTGGGAATTCCCAAAGCTGCTCGGATGGTCGTGTGGCACGGACGGGTCGAAATCGAGCGCAAGGGACTAGATGTACTTTTAGATGCCTGGATGCAGCTTTGCAAAGAGCGACCGCAGCAAGATTTACGCCTGTGGCTGATCGGCACGGGTAGTGATGCGGCTAAACTACGCGATCGATTAGATACACAGTCATTGAGGGGTGTGACCTGGATCGATCGGTTCGTTCACGATCGGCTCCAGCTCCAGCAATATTTGTCAGCAGCGGATGTGTACGCGATGCCCTCGCGCCAAGAGGGATTTCCAGTCGCACCGATCGAAGCGATGGCTTGCGGCTTACCCATTGTGGCAACGGATGCACCTGGGATTCCAGACATTTTGGAAGATGGTGAGCGTTCCGGTGGTTCGATGGTGCCGCGAGATCATGCCTGGGCGTTGGCTGATGCCCTCGGTCGCTTTATCGATCGGCCTGACTGGGCGCAAACAGTGGGTGATGCTGCTCGATTGCGAGTCGAGCAGCAATTTGCCGCCGATGTCGTCGGTCGGCAACTCCGCCGCTGTTTACTTCCAAATCTGCCGCTAGTGCCAAATTCTATGCAATTAGCGCAGCCGACTAAGGTGTTTTAATGCACGAGTTGTGCTGAAGATTCATCAAACATTAGAGTTCAATCTATTTTTTCAGTTGGGTGAGAAATGTCAAAAGTCTCTGTCGTGATTCCTGCTTATAACGCCCTGACATACCTGCCCAAAACATTGGACAGTGTATTGCAGCAAACCTACACTAATTTTGAAGTGTTAATTGTCAACGATGGCAGCACCGATGAGATCGCAGCTTGGTTTACGACCGTCAAAGACGATCGAGTCAGGCTGATTTCGCAAGCAAATCAAGGTTTACCAGGTGCCAGAAATACGGGCATTACGGCAGCAAAAGGAGCATATATTGCCTTTCTAGATGCCGACGATTTATGGGCACCGACCAAACTCGAAAAACAGGTGCAATGTTTGGACGCAAAGCCAGAAGTCGGTTTGGTCTATGCCTGGACGTTACTAATCGATCGGCACGGTAACTCAACCAGAACGGTGACAGCAGCTCAGGTCGAGGGAAATGTCTGGGAGAAATTGCTCTTAGGCGATGTGGTTGGCAGTGGTAGTGCCGCGATGGTACGGCGTAGTTGCTTCGATCGAGTCGGGCTATTCGATCCTGAATTAACCAGTATTGAAGATTGCGATATGTGGGTGCGGATTGCGGCTGATTATCCATTTGCAGTCATTAAAGAAGTGTTGGTTTATTACCGCCAGCATCCCACTAGCATGTCTAGAGATTATGACAAGATGGCGCAAAATTCGCGGCTAAAGATTGAGAAGAAATTCGATCGAGTTCCGTTTGAATTGCTGTATTTACGTCCGCGAGCGTATGGACATGCTTTTCTCTGGTTGGCGTGGAAAATTATGTCCGATGGCGGCGCAGTCGATCGAGCCAATTACTATGCTCGACAAGCTGTTTTACACTACCCACAACTGAGCTATTCAGCCAAGTTTTTGCGGCTAAAAGTCGTTTTAATCTTAATCCGTTGGTTTGGGGCAGATAGCTATCTGCGGTTAAAAAAACTGAGCTACCAACTGCGAGGAGGGACGTTTCAATACCACCAGTAATAAGTATCTTTTTAACGGTTATTTGCAAGAATAAACAGGATCGAAACAGGAAGCTAGTGATGCCAAAAGTAACAGTTGTAATTCCTGCTTATAATGCGATGGCATTCTTGCCGGAAACGCTCGATAGTGTATTGCAGCAGACCTGCACCGATTTTGAAGTGTCGATCGTCAATGATGGCAGTACCGATGAGATCGCAGCTTGGTTTACCACAGTCAACGACGATCGAGTCAGACTGATTTCTCAAGCAAATCAAGGTTTATCAGGAGCACGCAATACTGGCATTGCTGAAGCTCGCGGCGAATATATTGCCTTTTTAGATGCCGACGATCTATGGGCAGCTACCAAATTAGAGCAGCAAGTCCGCTGTCTCGATCGTTACCCAGAAGTCGGCTTGGTTTATACCTGGACGCGGCTAGTCGATGAAACAGGCAAACCGACTGGCGTTAAGTATGACTCTCAGGTTGAGGGCAATGTTTGGCAGCAGATTATAGTCGGCGACATTGTTTGTAGTGGCAGTTCGGCAATGGTGCGTCGAGACTGTTTCGATCGAGTTGGCGGATTTGACCCGAATTTATCTCCCGCAGCCGACTTCGATATGTGGACTCGAATTGCTGCTGAGTACCCTTTTGCTGTAGTCAAAGAGTTTTTGCTCGACTATCGACAGCATTCTAGCAGCATGTCTAGAAACCACCGCAAGATGATGCAAGATTTACGCATTACCTTTGAGAAACGCTTTCAATCCGTGCCGTTGGAAATGCTTTATCTGCGGAATGTGGCTTACGCTGGCATGTATCGAGGGTTGGCCTGGAAGTGTATGTATGAAGGTAACGATCGCGAAGCCAGCGATTACTCTCAACAGGCAATATTGCACGATCCAGCAATGCGCCACACCAAAATCTTTAGACAGTTACAACTAGAAATTTTGCTATCCCGCTGGCTCGAACCTGCTACTTATTTGAAATTAAAAAATACGATTCGTAGCTGGCGATCGCCTCAGCAAGCTGCATCTAAACATCCTCTTAGCTCAGTTTAATAAAGTTATAACGATCGAGTTATAAATCTAACCACGAGGTTTTTCCTTTCACTATCCTCATCATGCCCCAAGTAACCGTTATCGTCCCAGCTTACAATGCCATGACTTATCTCCCCGAAACGGTGAACAGTGCCTTGGCGCAGAGCTTTACCGATTTTGAATTGTTGATAATTAATGATGGTAGCACCGATCGCCTGAGTACTTGGGCAGCCACACTCTCAGATCCGCGAGTCCGGCTCATCTCTCAAGCAAACCAAGGTTTGCCGGGGGCTAGAAATACTGGTATTAGAGAAGCTCAGGGGCAATATATTGCTTTTTTGGATGCGGACGACCTCTGGGCACCTACAAAGCTCGAACGGCAAGTTCAATGCTTACAGGCTAATTCAACCATTGGTGTTGTCTACACTTGGACACTCTTAGTCGATGAAGTAGGACAGCCAACAGGCAGAATTTTTGCATCTCAGGCAGAGGGTAACGTTTGGCAGCAGCTTCTAGAAACGGATGTTATTTCTAACGGTAGTTCGGCAATGGTACGTCGAGAATGTTTTGAGAAAGTGGGTAATTTCGATCGCACTCTGACCTCAGCAGAAGATTTGGATATGTGGCTGCGGCTGGCAGCTCATTATCCATTTGCGGTAGTGAAAGAACCGCTCACCCTTTATCGACAATATGCCAGCAGTATGTCTAAGAATCGTCAGCGAATGTTTCAAAACTTGCGGATGGCGATCGAGAAAGCCTTTCAAACGGCTCCGATGGAAAACCTGCATTTAAGGAGTCGGGCTTATGCCAGTATTACGCTCAACCAGGCATGGTGGTCTGTTGGAGAAGGAGATTGTCAGACAGCTAAAGTTTGGCAACAGCAAGCACGCTTGCACTATCCCAAGATTCAATATTCTCAGAAGTATCTGCGTTTGCAAATTGCCGTTTTGTTAACTCAGCTATTTGGTTTACATGGCTATGATGGCTTGAGACACTGGACGCGCTCTGTCTATCGAATGGTATTAGATCGCCGCCGATCTTCATGCTAAAACTCATTTTTCGCTAGCAGCGATCGCTCTGCAAATTAAGAGCTACTCATACCAAATTGAGTTTAATAGACCACAGATTAGCTCCTCCCCTTTATAGAACCCATTTGAGATATTTTATCGCTCGAACAGATATTGGTGGGGGAGGGCGGGTTCGCTTGGGAGATGATTGTGAATCGCAAGAATTTCTAGCATAAACCCGCCCCTACGGTTGGTGGATGAGAATATTTATACATGGGACTGTAGGGGCGGGTTTATGCTAGCTGCTATGACTTGTACAGATCGATATCGAACGAACCCGCCCTCCCCACCATTCGATATCAAATGGGTTTTATAAGGGGAGGTTGGGTGAGGTAAAGATCTATGGTGTTAACTATTTAAATCTGACAATTTCACATCAACCAAGTGGATGGCTTAAGCAACAGTTAATGGTAATTAATCGACTCAAACAAATTCTATCTGGTGCATATCTACGCAACGTGGGGTGGATGGCTGGCGCAGAAATAGCCAATCGTTTGATTCGGCTCTCAAGTACCGTCATTTTGGCACGCATGTTCAGTCCTCAAGATTACGGGCTGATGGCAGTCATCTACACACTTTCTGATTTTTTTCAAGTGTTTACGCTTAGAGGCGGTATTGGCTCCAAGATTATTCAGGCAGATGAACGGGATCTCAACGCCATTTGCAACACGGCCTACTGGCTGAATTGGATCGTCTGTGGATCGCTATTTACGATCCAATGTGCGATCGCTGTTCTCCTTCCTTACTTCTCTGCCGATTCACACATTACGCTGCCGCTGTGTCTACTTGCCTTAACCTACCTAATCTATCCGCTGTTTGTCATTCACCTAATCCTGCTCGAACGAGAAAACCAATTTAAGGCTGTGGCAATCTGCAACGTAATTATTTCTCTAGTCTCCAATGCCCTGACTGCCACATTCGTATTACTGGGGATGGGGATTTGGGCGATCGTGTGGGCAATGCTGTTATCAGCACCCGTTTGGATTATCCTGACCCGCAAGTTTCACCCCTGGCGACCAACCCGCCGATTTAGTCTAGAACGATGGCCAGAAGTGCTGGGTTTTGGCAGTAATTTACTGATAAATGATTTGTTAACTAAAGTTCGTGCGAACGTAGATTATCTGATTGTGGGGAAATATCTTGGTGTCGAAGCACTAGGAATGTATTACTTTGCCTTCAATGGCGGATCGGGAATCACGCTCAGTATTCTCAACACTTTTATGTCCCCGCTTTATCCGCATATTTGCGCTGCTAAAAACAACTATGAACAGTTCAAGCAGCGATATTTTAGAAGCCTTAAAAAAGTCTCGATCGTTCTGGTGCCGCTCGTCTTATTACAATCGTTTCTAGCACCACTCTACGTGCCAATTATCTTTGGGGAAAGATGGATTCCAGCTATTCCAGTTCTAATTTTAATTTGCCTTTCGGTGATTCCAGGAATATATTCATGGGCAGCATCATTATTGCTCAATGCAGTTAATAAAACCCGAATCTCTCTCTATATTAGTATGACATCTACAACTATTTTTATCATTTCCATCCTGGCAGTGGTTCAAAACGGAATTGTGTGGGTTGCTGCTACTGTCCTTGTCAATAGCCTGCTGGCTTCGTCCGTCGCTATCTTCTGGACGCATCGCTTTGCACTACGAAAACAAAATTTCTTAAGTTCGATCGAAACAACCCAATCAATCAAATAATATGCGTATTCACCTCAAAAAAATGGCAGACCTTGTTCTCGATCGCTCAACTAAACTTACCTCGAATATTTTTGATAGCTCATGAGAATCGATCGCTCTATCCCGATCCAATTTAGGCAGATATTATTTATAGAAAGTTGGAGTAAATTTCCATGCCAGTCATCTCTATCGTCGTTCCTGCTTATAATTCCGAACGTACAATCCTTGAAACGATCGCATCTGTTCGACAACAAACATTTGCAGATTTTGAACTTATTGTTATCAATGATGGATCGACCGATCGCACTCTAGATCTCCTAAAAACTATTGAGGACGATCGCTTAAAAGTCTTTTCCTATAGCAATGGTGGAGTATCGATGGCTCGAAATCGAGGTATTTGTAAGTCTAAGGGTGAGTTTATTGCCTTTCTTGATGCCGATGACTTGTGGGCAGATGATAAGTTAGAACTGCAATTAGCGGCTTTGAAAGAACACCCCAGCGCAGGTCTTGCTTATAGCTGGACTTATAATATCAGCGAGGAAGGAAAATTGTTATATCCCCTCGAACCTACTTTTAATGGTGCTGTCTATGCCGATTTATTGCTCTGGAATTTCCTATCAAACGGCTCTAATCCCTTAATCCGCAAGCAAGCTATTGAGTCGGTGGGAGAGTTTCGCCCACCATCAACAACCGCAGATTGGGATTACTGGTTGCGGATAGCAGCCAACTGGGATTTTGTGTTAGTTTCCAAGCACCATGTTTTTTACCGCCATTTATCCAATTCAATGTCCACAAAAATTGACATGATGAAAGAAGAAATACTGACAACACTTGAGAGAGCATTTGAATCAGCTCCGCTGAAATTTCAGCATCTCAAGCAACAAAGTTTAGCTAATACTTACCAATATTATGCAGAAGTCTACTTGAGAAATATCAATACTAGCGATCGTCCTAGTGAAATCGATCGAGTTATATCCAATTTATGGCAGGGAATATTTCTATTTCCCGTTAGTGTTCTCAGCAAATACACCCAAAGCATGATTGCTAAAACTCTGTTAATAAAAATACTTTCACTTGAGAATTTCAATCTTTTAATTAATTTAATTAAAAGATTGAAAAATTTGCAAAGTTCAAGATAAAATGAAACCTGCTGAATCTAGAAGCTGTAAATGCTAAAAAATATTAATCCTCTCCAAACATTTTACATGAGCGTGAAAACACGCTCTAAAAAGATTCGGTTTTATAGAAACGTACATTTACATTTAAACAAACAAGCAAAAGTCGAATGCAAAAATCGGTTTGAATTTGGCATTCAGTATCCGAACGAGATTTATCTGCCGACTCAGCTAGTGATGAAACAGGATTCTTACCTGCTCGTCCAGGGAGATTTTGCGATCTTCACAGGAGCTAGGATCTCCATCGATCGCCATGCAAAACTGGTTTTGGGTAGTGGCTATATTGGTAGCAATCTCAGGTTATGTTGCTTCGAGGCGATCGAGATTGGCTACGATGTTGCCATCTCCGAGCATGTGACGATCCGCGACAGTGACAATCACAAACTTAACTCTAATCAAAAAATTTCAAGTC
Organism: Chamaesiphon minutus PCC 6605; assembly: GCF_000317145.1. Taxonomy (GTDB): domain Bacteria; phylum Cyanobacteriota; class Cyanobacteriia; order Cyanobacteriales; family Chamaesiphonaceae; genus Chamaesiphon; species Chamaesiphon minutus. Next base: position 1,592,610 of record NC_019697.1, read on the forward strand.
CAATTAAAATCGGCGATCGTGTTTGGATCGGGATGAATGTCACAATTTTGAAAGGGGTGACAATTGGTAATGGTGCCGTTATTGCCGCAGGCTCAGTGGTAAATCGCGATATTCCTCCCAAAACGCTGGCCGCTGGTGTCCCCGCGATCGTGAAAAAGCATGATGTGACTTGGGAAAAATAGCAATAATATCAGCATCTTATGCCACTTGTATCTGTAATTATTCCTGCTTATAATGCCGAACGCACCCTATTAGAAACGGTAGATTCGGTTCAAAACCAGACTCTTGCCGACATTGAAATTATCATCATCAACGATGGTTCGACGGATCGAACCTGGAATCTTATCGAGAATTTAAGTGACTCACGGATTAAAGCTTTTTCCTATGAAAACGGTGGCGTTGCAGTAGCTCGCAATCGAGGTATCGCCCAGGCAACGGGAGAATTTATGGCATTGGCGTTGCTGAATTGATGTATGATATAACGATCGAGTGTAAAGTTGACTAAAAACAATGAACAGTAAATTAGAGTCGATCGAATGTCCAGAGTGTAAGTCAACTCGTGTTAATAAAAATGGGCATAAAGCAGGCAAACAGAATCATATCTGTGTTGATTGCGGCAGACAATTCATAGATTGTTATCAAACTGATCAAGGTTATGGAGAAGAAATTAAAAAAGAATGTCTCCTCATGTATGTAAATGGGATGGGTTTCAGAGCAATTGAGCGAATTAAGGGAGTACATCATACAAGTATTATTAATTGGGTTAAGCAAGTCGGTGAATTACTCCCAAATGCTTATGCACCAGAAATAATTCCACAAGTAGGAGAGCTGGATGAACTAGAAACATTTGTTGGCTCAAAAAAAACAAAATCTGGCTCTGGACGGCAGTAAATCACTTTCACCCAGGAATTTTAGGATGGGTACTGGGCGACCACAGTGCAAAAACTTTTCAGCCATTATGGGAACTAGTCAGTAGCTGGAAATGCTACTTTTACATCACGGATGGATGGCCAGTCTACCCGATATTTATTCCAGATGGAGACCAGATTATTTGTAAAACTTATATGACTAGAGTAGAGGGAGAAAATACAAGGCTTAGACACTATTTAGCCAGACTTCATCGCAAGACGCTTTGCTATTCTAAGTCGAAAGAAATGCTGGCACATTCAGTTAGATTACTAATTCACTATCTCAAGTTCTGGGATGTTCCCATCCCATATTCAGCTAACTATTAAATGTAGCTAAAGATTTCATCCTATTTTGAATATTTTTTTGGTCTCGAAGCTTGCGCGCCGCCTAAGCGGCGGTCGCCATATCATACATCAATTCAGCAACGCCATGGCATTTATTGACGCAGACGATCTGTGGACTCCCGACAAGCTAGAGCTGCAATTAGCGGCTTTACAACAGCATCCAGAGGCAGGCATCGCTTATAGTTGGAATTATTTTTATTACGAGCAAACGGGAAAGCGGATACCAGGCCACATAGCTGATTTTGAGGGAGATGTATACGCTCCGCTCCTGCAAGAAAATTTCATCGCCAATGGTTCAAATCCACTGATTCGTCGGCAAGCGATCGACCAAATTGGTGGATTCGATCCGACATTTCCGCACTGTGCCGATTGGGATTTCTATCTCCGCTTAGCGGCACAGTGGCAGTTTGTCAGGGTGCCCAAGCATCAAGTTCTGTATCGCCAATCTTCGCACTCAATGTCTTCAACCAAAGTCACCGAAATCGAGCAGCAATGCCTCGCCATGCTAGCGAAAACTTATCAGTTAGCCCCAGCAAAGTATCAAGCACTCAAACCCAAAAGCCTATCCTGGATTTATGAGTATTGTACGCAACAATATTTGCAATCTAGTGACGATTTGGCGGGAGTTCAAACAGCAACTCGAAAATTCTGGAAAGCAGTCCGGTTCCGTCCCCAAGTTTTATTAGAAGGCTACGGACAAAGCTTGATGCGATGGTTAATTAAACGATGGCTGTTGGTGCTGATGCCTTGAGCCAGGTTGTTGTCTAAACAGGATGGTTTCAATCGCTGAAGTGTCTGCATTTTGAAATAGGTTGAGGATTTGCTAAATGTTTCGTTGCTTTAACCCATTCGTGACAAGTTAAGAAAATCAGAGATTTGTCAAAAAGGTAATAAAAAGATGCCAAACTGTTTCTAGTCAAGAGTTTGAGGGAATAGAGGCCTGATGACCAGCCGCCGAAGAAGTAACCGCGACCACGCCAAAAAGAACCACCAACCAGGTGTGGAAGATGAGATCATCGCCGCTCAAGTAGAGGCTTTATTGACACCAGCAATTTTCAATCAAAGTCATTACTACCGACAATTAGGGCTGAGAAATCGGCTGTTAAATTTACCCTTGATGATGGCAGCAGTGCTGACGCTACTGTGGCGGAATGTGCCAGGAGTCAGAGAACTAAGCCGAATGTTAGGGCGAGAAGGATTTTTGTGGTGTGAGCCAACACAAGTAAGTCAACAGACGATTGCACAAAGATTTCTGACCTTTCCATCTGAGTTATTTGAGAGAGTGTTTAAGGAATTACTGCCAGAATTTAGAGTGAAGTGGCACCAGAGAAAACAGCGATTGTTGCCACAAAGCATTGAATTTGCTCAAGCAAAATTTGAGCGGATTTGGGCATGTGATGGCTCCACATTGGAAGCGATATTCAAGAAATTAGATAGCTTATCTGATGTGCCAATCGGACAACTAGCGGGAAAAATGGGAGTAGTCATAGATTTGGTGACGAGATTGCCGATTGAAATCTGGTTTAGAGAAAATCCCAAAGCTTCAGATGTTAATTTTGAGAAAGATATCCTGAATTTAGTAACATCGGGCACTTTATTGCTCTTGGATCGAGGCTTCTATCATTTCCAATTTTGGCAAGAATTAATTAACAGAGATATTCATTTTATTACTCGATTAAAAAAAGGTGCATCGCTACAGATAGAGCGAGTATTTAGCAATAGTTATAGTATCCGTGACCGAATAGTGCGGATGGGGTCTGGCACCAAAAAGACTCCATATATAACTGTAAGATTAGTCGAAATTAAAGTGGGTAAAGTCTGGTATTCTTATCTAACTAGTGTACTCGACCCATTGAATCTTCCTCCCTATGTAGTCGCCGATTTGTACGGAAGACGGTGGCGAATTGAAGAGGCTTTTAATACTGTTAAACGATTGCTCGGGTTGAGTTATTTATGGACTGGTTCAGTTAATGGAATTAAATTACAGATGTGGGGGACTTGGCTGTTTTATGCAGTTCTAGTCGATTTAGGTGATGCTGTAGCTGATGAATTATCTCTCCCATTCGACCGCATTTCTTTAGAGATGATTTATCGAGGTCTTTATCACTTTCATGTAGCTCATCATAAAGGTTTAGCTGCCAATCCAGTCACCTATTTTGCTGCCCCAGAGAATCAAGATTTAGGTATTGTTAAAACTGTTCGTAAACCTAATGTTAAGTTAATTATTGCACCTTTTCCTGATTCTATGAGTCGAACAGACAATTTTTTCTTCGACTCATCGCCTCAAGCCCGCTTGACAAGTGCGATCGCTTCTTAACTTGTCACTAATGGCTTTAACCGGATAATTGCTTGCACATTACTCTGCGGACTCATTCAATTTGACTGCTCGATGCTGACAGCAAATAGTGCCAGAGTGAGACAGCCGCGTCTTCTGCCCTCGTCCGATCTAGCTCCACTACCATCCGAGCAGAGATTCGATCGGCAATTGGCTGTCAAAGATCGATCGGCACCGGAAGTATTTTTAAAAAATGGCACCATTAGTCCGGCGACAGATGGGTTTTGGCGACAGCCGATCCCTGCCAGCGTGCGCTACGAATCAGCCAAGCTAAATGCAGCAGGAGCTTTGTTCGATCTCAACTACAACGTCATTACTAGCAATAGCGATCCCCTGACTGATGTTTATGTCCCTGCTAGCTGGCAGCAACGCGTCGGCGGCACTCAATGGCTAGACAGAGTAAGATTTCCGATCGACTTTGTGCTAGCCGATGCTGGACGCAACAACACCCCCAATAATCCACTTTGCACCGTCAACAAAGACACAAAACAGAGCCAGTGTTTTAACAGTGTTGCTCGCCCCCAAGCGGGCACCCCAATTTTTGCTTATCGCTCTGGCAGTCACGGTGGTTCTGGTCTTTCTGGTGGCGATATTACTGGTGCTGCGTTACGCCGACAGCGGATCGAACATGCGATCGGTATTTTGGTCTGGGCACGAAAATTTTTGAGTTCTCACAATCGCGGCTTTACTGCCCCCGCCGTCCGCGCCGATAAATATGCTAATGCTAAAACTTATGGTGGAAACAATCACAACCTCGTGATGGGTTCTCGTTTGGCACTCAAACCAGATGCTACTCCTCAAAAATTGGGCGTATCCTGTCCGCATCTTTTTCCAGTGATTCAGGCTTTGAAACGCTATGGAGCTTACGTTGTCGATGACTCTGCCTGGGATGTCGTTTATCTGTCTACCGATCGAGCAGCCGCTAAAATGTTACAACCGTGTAGAAATGATTTACTAAAAATCTACCGTGCGCTCCAAGTTGTGACCGTTCCCGATTGACGAGAGGGATTAATCGATTTGCTAGATCTAAATACTCAAAAATAGCCGACCACCCCAAGCTAAAATTAAGGTGAAAATAATTGCGGCAGTTGCTTGTCTTATCATTAATCCTAGCGCGAATCTAATCGACTGTTCGCGGGCGATCGTTAGTGCCGTCACCAAGCAAGGTAGCAACACTCCCGCCAGATAAACAGCCGTGAGAATTTGCAAGGGAGATAGTACCGCGATCGTTTTCGGTTCGGCGAATAGTAATAATCCATCTTTACGAATCGATGCCAAAATTACGGGTAATGCCGCATCTGAAGGTAGCTTAAATAAACTCATAATTGGTGATATTAGTCCACCCAGAGCAGTTAAAACGCCCAACCAGTCAAGTATAGACGCGATCGCTGAAATAACTAAAAAGATTGGAATTGCGTTAGTAAGAAATTGCTCGATCGTCCCCTTAGCCTCGCGCCAAATCGTTCTCCATTTGGGTATTTCTAGAAAAACTCGTCGTTCGATCGCTAGCTGATTTTGGGCGGAACGCGCTCATTTTGGGGCAATCAGACGGGTGTAAATTAAGGTTGTAAAGGTTAGATAAAGTAGATAAGGAATTATCAGAAACGATCGATTCGCAGCACTAAATACCCCCAGCGTGGCACCGAATTGGTAGGAACATGCCGAACCAAAAGCGATCGCTGAAATACAAGTCTTGCGGGAGCAACTAGAGCAGGCACGGGTACTAATTACCGCTGGTACATTGCAGCCAAAACCCATGAGAATGCGGACTAAATCTCGTCCCGATAATCCCACTGGGCGCAATAATGGATGCAAAGCGATCGTGATGCGTTCGACTAAACCACTAGCTTTATATGCACCCAAAAATAGCGCGTAGAGGATGACTGTAGGTACAGCCCAGACAAATAATAATGGCCCCATCGTGACTAATCCATACCGCCCGATCGCGATTTCTTTGAGTAGTGATGGTAAGCTGGATAAGGCTGCTGTAATGGGTTTGATGATTTCCTGTACCAGTGGATCGGTAAAGAATCCCCGGCGTATCTACAAATGTAACCCCATCACCTAGATAGTTTTCACAGACAACGGTGGAGCCACGAAAGTTGCTGCTGTAGGCAGATTTTCCAGTCAGAGAGGCAATTAGTTGAGATTTACCAGTATTTTCTTTGCCGATAATGACGATCGATCTTTGAAGCGGTGGGGTTAGTAAAGGCATTGTAATCAGTTGAAAGTTGATAAGCTAAACAACATCAGTTTTTTCTGATGAAGACTCTATGCAATGGGTTGAGGATATTTGCTTCGTTCGAGTACCGCACAAGGGTTGTTCGCGGAGCGTTCCCATAGGGTAATCAGTGCTAGTGTCACAAAGTCCGCCACGGGGACTGAATTTCTTAGTCCGCGTAGGCGGACTTTGCATCATGAGCGGCGATTTCAATCGCTGTGCTGTGCTGTTTTTGATTTAACAAATACAATCGTTGTCACAACAAGAGAGATCGTCGAGGAACATCCCTTCATTGCGATAGACGGCTAGAGCAGCCGGATCGATATCCAGACGACGCGCGATCGAATTTGCCACCACCGCAAAGCGTTGACGGAACTTGTAGATAAAACAGAAAATCGCTTTATCGTGGCGCACAGAAGGGCCGACGACAAATAGCCCAGGCGTGATGGTAGACTCATCTTCATCGTTCAACCTGGCATAGCCATCCGACCAATTAAATAGATGGGCAATTCGTTTTAAACTGCCCTCAAAGCCAGTACAGATAATCGGTTGCGTCGGCGAAATCCACTTGTCATATTCGCTATGGATGGCATAACCACCAGGTACCGCCGTTACTTCTTCAATTGCGGCACCCCCAATTAGTTCTAACCGCCCTGTCGAATAACACAACTCGACTCGCTGCAATGTATAAGGGGAGAGCGAAACACTCGGATCGGGGTCGGCATTGCCCCAGGTGCCACTACGTTGGCGTATAGCCTACCGGAGGTAATCGAGTACTGTGACTTTTTTCCCCAAAGCTACCAAATTTACCGCCGCATCCATGCCACTTTCGTACCCGCCCAAAATCGTAAATTCATCCCCCTGAAGTTCTCTCCAGGAGCCTACTTGAGAATTGTGGAGACACAGATCTGCCCCAAGAAAAGGATTCAAATTTGGATACTGAAATTCTCCGGCTGCCCAAATCACAAACTGGGTGTGAATAACACCATCTGGCACCCGAATCCCAAACCCGCGACATTGAGGCAATACTTCGATTTTTTGGACTTCAACGCCTGTATGGACGGGTAAGCTCATTCGATCGGCGACCATTTCTAGGTACCTTGCATATTGGGTACCATTGAGGTGTTCGCGCCGGAAACTAATTGCGGGGGAGGTTTTACGGGCGATCGCGTTTAAGTCAAGCTGCCCAAACCCATGTGCCGGAAAGGATGGAGTGATAAAATTCATCTCCTGCGGCCATCGCCGAAACGATTCGCCGATTTGATGCCGTTCGAGAATGGCGAAATTCTCCAATCCCAAATCTCTCAACACTACCCCCATCCCAATTCCTGCCGCACCTGCACCAACAATTACCACATCATAGATTTCTGATTTTCTCATGAGGATGGGAACACAAGTGTAATTTCAAGAATGATAATCATTCTCTTATTTTAATCCTAATCGCAGATCTCAGATTGGGATTCCTAGCTTAAAATCGCTTGCTCCTCTGGCACAGATGCTCCGCCAACAGGGTTGTCGGCATTGTTGTCGATTGGCTGGATAGCTCGATTTATAGCGTTATGAGGCTAAAATTGCAAAATAATTTGAGAATGATTATCATTTTTATGATATATTCTTGGCTGACGGCTCAAGAACCTGTAAGATAAGTTCATATTTCTTCAAATAAGGGAACTCTTCTTTAAGATTGCTCTCATTAGTAACGTTAAGACTCACGAATGCGCCTCAATCAAAAGATTAAATATTACTTTTACCGATTGCTCTCAGCCTTTGTAGCCATCGCGATCGTCGCTAGTTCCTTTACACTAGATCGAAGGGCATCAGCCCTAAACCCACCACCACAGCAGGTTAGGCACACCTCAATCGCTAGTAGCCCGAACATTTGTCCGAGTAATCTCAGCTTAGTATTAGATCCGATCGTCAACGCGCCTACCTTTGCCGAAGGGGAGTGGGGCGTACTGGTACAATCCCTTGCTACGGGACAAACACTGTATCAACATAATCCAGCGATATCGCTCATCCCCGCTTCTAATATCAAACTGCTAACTACCGCAGCAGCAGTGCAAAATGTCCCCAATCTACCACCGCTCGATCTGGAAGAATGGCTGCGAGCGATTGGTTTGGTCAACCGCGATAGTAATAACGGACAAGCGAATCGACTCCTGAGCCGGATGGGTGGGGTTCAAGCCATCAAGACAGCGATCGCGCCCTTGGGAGTCAACCCTGATACCTATAGACAGGTAGATGGTTCGGGTTTATCCCGTAGCAATCGAGCCGAACCGACGACCTTTGTTAATCTACTTAGGGGTATGTCCAATCTACCAGGAAATAAAATTTTCTACGATTCGCTCTCGATCGCGGGAATGAATGGCACGTTAAGCAATCGCCTTACAGATCCCTTCCTCCAAGGTAGAGTCCATGCCAAAACCGGAACCCTCAAAGGGGTAAGAACGCTCTCTGGCTATCTAGACAATCCCAATTACGGCAAAATGGTATTTAGTATCATGGTCAATCAGTCGGGATTATCGGGAAAAGTGATGACCAAGGCGATCGATGAAATGGTTTTGGATTTGGCACTGGTGAAAAACTGCGGTTGAGCGATTGAGGCTCGATCGAAGTTAAGGGTTTGGAGATTTCATTTCCGATCGTAAGTTAACCGCTCGCCCACAAACTAACCAGGCAAACAACTCACCCTGCTGTGGCTCCCCGATCTGGTGGTGGCGACATTTGCCGAACCGAGTTTTCCGATGAAAGGACAAATTTTTGACGGCAAGTTCCTATAATGGAAGCAGTATTCCCTGGTTTAGCATGACCCTATCGCCCAACACAACATTATCGATCCGCAACGCCAGAGTTTTACTCCCTGATGGGAGCTTCCAGTTAGCTGATGTGTGGGTGGAGGGAGGTGTGATTCGCGAGATTGGCCCAAACCTCGCTCGATTCCGCACAGCGGAGGCTTCTGCGCAGGCAGAGGCTACGCCAACGCCAACGGCTGATACTGTCATTGATGCTCATCAGCTCACCCTGCTACCTGGTGTAATTGACCCCCAAGTGCATTTTCGCGAACCAGGATTAGAGCATAAAGAAGACCTCACTACGGCATCCCGCGCCTGTGCCCGTGGTGGCGTGACCTCCTTCTTGGAAATGCCCAATACCAAGCCCCTGACGATTAATCAGACAGCTCTCAACGACAAGTTGACCCGCGCTGCCCAAAAATCTTTTGTGAACTTTGGTTTTTTCATCGGTGCTACGTCCGAAAACTTACCCGATCTCCAAACAGCGACACCCACCCCTGGCATCAAGATTTTCATGGGTTCGATGCATGGCGATCTGCTGGTGGATGAAGAAAGTTCTCTCGATCGCATTTTTGCTACTGGTACGCGCCTGATCGCCGTTCATGCCGAAGACCAAGCCCGGATTGCCCAACGGCGCAAGGAATTTGCTGGGATTACCGATCCAGCCATCCATTCAGTGATTCAAGACAATCAGGCGGCACTCAACGCCACCCAGCTTGCCCTCAAACTGTCCAAAAAATATCAGCGAAGGTTACATATTCTGCACCTTTCCACCGCCGAAGAAGCCGAATTACTACGTCAGGACAAGCCAGCTTGGGTGACAGCAGAAGTCACGCCGCAGCATCTGCTCCTGAATACGGGCGACTATCAAAAACTGGGGTCACTGATTCAAATGAATCCCCCTATCCGGAGTGCCCATGACAATGAGGTACTGTGGCAGGCACTTCAGGATGGCGTAATTGATTTTATTGCTACCGATCATGCGCCCCATACTCTGGCAGAAAAGGGTCAGGCGAATACCACAAATCCAGCCGCTGAAGATGCCTCTTCTACAACCGTTTTTCTGGAGCCTGCCAAGGTGCCGTCAGGAATGCCTGGTGTGGAAACCTCTCTGCCGCTGATGCTTACCCAAGCGATGCAAGGGCGATGTACTGTCGCTCAAGTTTCCCAATGGATGTCTACGGCGGTGGCAAAGGCTTATGGAATTGTCGGGAAGGGAGCCATCGCCCCTGGCTACGATGCTGACTTAGTACTCGTAGATTTAGATAATTACCATCCGGTATTGCGCGAAGAATTACAGACCAAGTGTGGCTGGAGTCCGTTTGAGGGCTGGAATTTGACAGGCTGGCCTGCGGTCACAATCGTTGGCGGACAAGTGGTCTACGATCGAGGTCAATTTAATCAGCAGGTTCGAGGTCGAGCTTTGACATTCAACGCCTAGCGTTCCATCCAAAATTATTTTAGAGCATTTGCCCGAACGAATTCGTACTGCTCTAATCGATCGTGCTGCTGAAATTGAATACCCGATCGAAGCAGTTGTGGAGATGGCTATCGCTAGTTTTTTGGACACCGAGGCTTTGGGTTTTGCTGATTGTAAACCAGGGCGTGGACAGTAGCATTTTGAGCGGAACGGTCAACCCATTAACGATGAAGGTACACATTTCAGCCGATCGATCCGGCGATTTCGGTTTGGTCGATCGATCGCACTCACCACTATCGACAGCAAGATCGTTACGAGTATCTACCTGAATAGTTGTTTGATAAATAATGTGACTCGTCAGACACTTTCTCCTTCTATTCTAAATCTCGTGATAAACTCCTGTAAGCTCATTTGTTCTTTTGTCACGATGGCTAATCTACCTCACCCAGTTCAATATCAGGGCAGTAAGCGAAACCTCGCGGCAGATATTCTTAGGTTTCTGCCCAATCAAGTAGAGAGGTTGGTAGAACCTTTTGCGGGAACTGCGGCAATTAGCATCGCTGCTGCTGCCGAACAAAGTGCCCGAAATTTTTGGTTGAACGATTTGAATAAACCACTGATAGAATTATTCAAGCTAATTATAGAGAATCCAAGTGATATAGCAGATGCCTATGCAGAGATATGGAGTGAACAACATGCTGATTCGATCGATCATTATTTTCAAGTTAGAACAAAATTCAATCAAACAAAAGATCCAAAACTGTTTCTATATTTGCTAGCACGATGTGTAAAAGGAGCTGTTCGTTATAACTCGGCAGGATTATTTAATCAAAGCCCTGATAAAAGGCGAAAAGGAACACAGCCTGCAACCGTGAGAAAAAATATAGAAGGGGTGTCCAGACTTCTCAAAGGCAAATGTCAGTTTACATGCCTGGATTATAGACAAGTACTAAACCAAGTCCAGAATCGTGATTTTGTTTATATGGATCCCCCTTATCAAGGTGTGTGTGGAAATAAAGATTCAAGATATTTCTCTGGAATTGACTTTGAAGATTTTGTTTTAGCCCTTGAAGATCTAAACGAAAGAGGAATAGCATTTGCAATTAGTTATGATGGCAGGCTAGGCAATAAAACTTTCGGCAGGGTATTACCTGACAGCTTAGGACTCAAGAGAATTGAAATCGAAGTTGGAAGATCTTCGCAATCAACACTACTAGGTAGAGATGAAACAACTGTAGAATCTTTGTACCTATCACCAGATTTAATCAGCCGACAATTTGCAGATCTGACAAGCTATATTAGCAAATCGCCAAAGCAATTGACTCTCTTAGAAAAACATGGACAATTCTCAACAGCTACCTGATGACTTTGTGCAACTTTGTCAGTCGGTGACCATTAGTGACAAGTTAAGAAGCGATCGCACTTGTCAAGCGGGCTTGAGGCGATGAGTCGAAGAAAAAATTGTCTGTTCGACTCATAGAATCAGGAAAAGGTGCAATAATTAACTTAACATTAGGTTTACGAACAGTTTTAACAATACCTAAATCTTGATTCTCTGGGGCAGCAAAATAGGTGACTGGATTGGCAGCTAAACCTTTATGATGAGCTACATGAAAATGATAAAGACCTCGATAAATCATCTCTAAAGAAATGCGGTCGAATGGGAGAGATAATTCATCAGCTACAGCATCACCTAAATCGACTAGAACTGCATAAAACAGCCAAGTCCCCCACATCTGTAATTTAATTCCATTAACTGAACCAGTCCATAAATAACTCAACCCGAGCAATCGTTTAACAGTATTAAAAGCCTCTTCAATTCGCCACCGTCTTCCGTACAAATCGGCGACTACATAGGGAGGAAGATTCAATGGGTCGAGTACACTAGTTAGATAAGAATACCAGACTTTACCCACTTTAATTTCGACTAATCTTACAGTTATATATGGAGTCTTTTTGGTGCCAGACCCCATCCGCACTATTCGGTCACGGATACTATAACTATTGCTAAATACTCGTTCTATCTGTAGCGATGCACCTTTTTTTAATCGAGTAATAAAATGAATATCTCTGTTAATTAATTCTTGCCAAAATTGGAAATGATAGAAGCCTCGATCCAAGAGCAATAAAGTGCCCGATGTTACTAAATTCAGGATATCTTTCTCAAAATTAACATCTGAAGCTTTGGGATTTTCTCTAAACCAGATTTCAATCGGCAATCTCGTCACCAAATCTATGACTACTCCCATTTTTCCCGCTAGTTGTCCGATTGGCACATCAGATAAGCTATCTAATTTCTTGAATATCGCTTCCAATGTGGAGCCATCACATGCCCAAATCCGCTCAAATTTTGCTTGAGCAAATTCAATGCTTTGTGGCAACAATCGCTGTTTTCTCTGGTGCCACTTCACTCTAAATTCTGGCAGTAATTCCTTAAACACTCTCTCAAATAACTCAGATGGAAAGGTCAGAAATCTTTGTGCAATCGCCTGTTGACTTACTTGTGTTGGCTCACACCACAAAAATCCTTCTCGCCCTAACATTCGGCTTAGTTCTCTGACTCCTGGCACATTCCGCCACAGTAGCGTCAGCACTGCTGCCATCATCAAGGGTAAATTTAACAGCCGATTTCTCAGCCCTAATTGTCGGTAGTAATGACTTTGATTGAAAATTGCTGGTGTCAATAAAGCCTCTACTTGAGCGGCGATGATCTCATCTTCCACACCTGGTTGGTGGTTCTTTTTGGCGTGGTCGCGGTTACTTCTTCGGCGGCTGGTCATCAGGCCTCTATTCCCTCAAACTCTTGACTAGAAACAGTTTGGCATCTTTTTATTACCCTTTTGACAAATCTCTGATTTTCTTAACTTGTCACGAATGCCCCATAGCCGCCATTCGCTTGGTAATCCCATCAGATGGTGGAATGCGATTTTTAGTGACACTTGCCAATTCTGGAACAACCTGACCCATTAAAATCCCAAAATCGACTGCCAGACACTCCGCTAAGTTGACAGTTTCAATTGCGCCGGAATTAAGTCGATCTAAAACATCAATTGGCACATCAATCGGCTTGAGCGATCCTTTTCTAGTTACCATCATCTAAACGTAGTTATCTCGATCGTACTTTTGATAGGTTTGATTACGGTTAAAGGCTTGTATAGAATTCGATAACATATTGACAAAATCCTTGGTATATACGAATAGTGGAAAACAACAAATTGACCGATCTCTACACAGGAGTAAGTCATACCTACCAAATCAACATTCCGGAACTCGATCTGGAAAAGATATCTCCAACACGACACAACCAAGATCGGTTTTGAATGGCCCATGAATCTCGCCAGGTGGTCTACTGGCGTAATGACCAGTCTCTAGCCACAGATCGAAGGCTAGATCGTAAAGACGACCGCTAATGATGAAAATCTCTTCAGGATAGTTGTGACTTTTTGCACCGAAACTAGTCGTATCAGCACCAGGATAAAACCGAGTTAAGCGGGTGTATTCACCAGTTTCGACATCTATGCTGAGAGTCAGTTCTTCGACCATTTCTTCAAGCCCGGCTATCGATTTCCACAGGCTTTGATTTGCTCGATCCAATGGGTTCCAATACTCGATCGTCGATTTTGGCATATTACCTCATTTTAAGATTGCTGTGGCGGAATCTCACTGGTGTGACCTGCGATAATTTGAATCGAGTCACTAGTAGAGATCGCCTAAACACGGGTAAATCGAATATTTTGTTCGACTGGAGTAACTTCATAGCTACCTAATATGTGCATCAAATTTGAGCTTGCGTAACCATCATAATTTGCTCCCATTGTCGATCGCACAGCCATCGTCACAAAACCCTCTATCTTTGAGCAGTTGCTGACGCTGGGCAACGATCGTTTGCAGATTAGCGCGCCCAGTTAGCAGCAGGCGGTAATCAGCCCAAACACCATAAAGTATATCTGCCACTCTGCCGATAACAGGCAATTTAGTCACCGCATAAATCCAACCGATACCCAAAATATCATAGATTTGGCGAAATACTTCTACATCTCGAACGATCTCTCCATTCGGCAACACCGCATGAATGCGTCCCATCGCCGTCTCAAAGTCGATATTAGCGTTGTCAGCCGGATCGTAATCTTCGGCAGCGATATCAACAAATTTTATCAGCCCGCAATCGCCATCTTTGCGCTTTAAAAAGTTGACTTCTCTCACACATAGCGGGCAAGCACCATCAAACAGTAGTTTGATTTTCCATGTCGATCCAGCAGTTTGTTGTTCCGAAATGGTGTTTTCTTGAAGAGGTAGCATTTTACTTTTAGTTGCGTGTTTGATTTGAGGAATTGAGATCGAACTATTGTGCTTTTACCTGGCTCGATTTAGCCGCATCCGCGCCGAGATTACCCAATTTTGGACTCCACCATTGCCCCTGGTTCCCTCGAAAATAGGCGATATCTTTGTGTTTTGGTCTAGTTCGAGCTGCTGCATCCGAACATCGCAGCATCGACTTGGCTTGTCCATCCTTAGTATAATTGTATTCTTCCAGCGGCTTCTGGCAAACTGGACAAGGATGTTCGGTTAACTTTGGCGGAGATGACTGCTCGGTTTTCGGCTGTGGGAGTTGCCATTCACTCGTTCGCTCCGACCAAAACATCACCAACCCTTTACCCTCAGCATCTTTGCAGCCATCCTCACACTTGAGGAAATACCCCTTCTTTACCTTCTTAGTAGGTACTTTGGACATTGGTTTACTGCAAGTCGGACATTTCGAGCGCGATTTTTCCAGTTCCTTACCTTGGAACGACCCATAGTCCTGCTCCGGTAGATTCTTGGTAGCCTTGCTTAATGCTGGCGCAAAATAACTTCGGTTCCACTCAATCAGGTAACTTTGCCATTCCTGCTGACCCTTGGAGATTGCATCGAGTTGAGTTTCCATCCCAGCAGTAAATTCCGATTGAATCAACTCTGGCAAAGCTTGTATGAGAAAATCATCTACTTGCAAACCAACAGTCGTCGGTTGCACTTTACTCTTCACCAGCTCGACATAATTACGTTGCTTGAGGGTGGCAATAGTCGGTGCGTAAGTCGAAGGACGACCGATCCCTCGCCGTTCCATCAGTTGGACGAGTTTTGGCTCACTGTAGCGTGGTGGTGGTTGGGTTTGTTTCTGCTCGTGACTGACATTAGCTGCGGTGAGTGGTTGTTTGGGTTGTACGCTAGGTAGCACGGCATCACCGCTAATATCCTTCCAATATTTAGCATAGCCCGCAAATTCCAGCATCTGCCCTCTGGCTTGCCATTGAATCTCACCAGATTGAGTGACGATCGTGGTTTTGCGAATCTGAGCAGGTTTGCATTGAGAAGCGATCGATCGCATCCAAATCATTACGTACAGCGCAAATTCATCCGCTGAAAGCTGTTGTTTGAGTTCGCTTGATGCTTTGGTAATATCCGTCGGTCTGACCGCTTCGTGGGCTTCCTGAGCATCTTTAGAACTGCGCTGTTTGGCGACTTTCGTAGGTACATTATCTCGATCGTGAGCGAGTAGCCATTCCCGTGCCGCTGTACAAAAATCCTGACTGAGTTCGACAGAATCAGTCCGCATGTAAGTAATTAACCCCGCCTCATACAGCTTCTGGGCGACGGACATCGTATGTTCAGGGCTGAACTTCAAGCGCGCTCCTGCGGCTTGTTGGAGCGAGGATGTGATAAATGGGGCGGGTGGTTTTTTAGGCGCGAGTTTACCTTCGATTGTGGAGACTTGATGCGAGTTGGCTTTACCAATTGCCACCAACCTGTCAGCTTCCGCTTGACTTAATACGCGCGTCGATTCGGCGACTTTTTCTGTCGCTCCCGCATCGTCGCTGGTTTCTTCGTCTGCTACTGGCGAAACAGTTTGAGCCGTGCCGTTATAGAATGCGCGGAAACCTTCAGCATAGTCTACAAATACCGACCAATAATCTTGGGGTTTGAAGGCTTGAATTTCCCGCTCTCGTTGGCAGACTAGATGCAGGGTGGCAGATTGCACCCTCCCGACGCTTTTTGCACCGTTATTGAGTCGCCAGATGAGGGGCGATCCTTTGTAGCCTACCAATTTGTCCAGACAATCGCGACACCTACCCGCCTCTACTAGAGCCATATCGAGCGATCGCGGACTGGCAATTGCTTTTTTGACAGCGGATTCGGTAATCTCTTGATAGACCACCCGCTGGGGCTGTTTGAGCTTCAATACCTGGGCGATATGCCAGCCAATTACTTCACCTTCCCGATCTGGATCTGAGGCGATGAAGACTCGATCTGCTTGCTTTGCTGCGGCAATTAGTCCGGCTATTGTTTGTTTGGCTCTGTCGTCGCGGGGGATGTAGCGGCAATCGATTGTCTCTGCACCCAGATCGAAGCCTAACGCACCGTCCCCATCGTTGGCGAGTTGGCGAATATGCCCGATTGAAGCCTTGACATCCCAATCCGATCCGAGGATGCTTTTGAGCTTTTTAATTTTGCCAGCAGATTCAACGATGAGCAGATTTCGCATAAATATCGATACTTTTGAGATTATTAGTTAACTCAGATGCTGCCGATCTCAAGTTATCCAGATTTCTTGCAGTTGGGGGAGTCGAAACCTCAATAGTTACTCGGACATTCATATTAGCTCACTCCCATTTGTTTCATAGCTTTCCACAGATTAATTCGGCGTTTATGCGCCACTTTCCATTGCGCCAAAAGATTTTCATAATCCTGTGGTGATAGTTCCTTCAACGCAACCATCCACTGAGCATGTGTGGTGTACTTACCATTCTGAACTGACTCCGGTTTAGGTACAAATTGGTGAAGATTTACTTGCCAATAATTCATCACCAGATCGAACAAACGATCGGGTGCAGATGCTTTTAGATACTCCCGTCGAGATTCATCACTTTGACTAGAGAATTCTTGAGGGCGAATCACCACTCGATCGAATTGAGGATAACCAGATTCTCCTTGGTGATAGATCTCCGTCAAATCTTTAGTCAATAATCGCAATCGATCGTAATTCTCGCCTAATTGACTTCGATCTCCAGGTAGACGATCGAGCCATTGAGTTATTTGCTCCTGAAACCAACTTACACCTTTTTGACGATCGTCAACACTCTCAATCAACCAACAAAGCCACCAGCTATCGACTTTTTGCCAGCTATAAGATTTCGTGCGACGAACGACATAATCTCGCCAGGATGTAAACAAAGCTTGACGAGTAACTTCAGATACAGGGACTTCAACAAAGGCGGCAAACATCCTCGACCAATTAAACCATCGATCGATCCCTATTTGTTGGATCTCCAGTGCATTCGCTCTTTCAATTTGATTCAATCCCTGTGCAGTTTGCTGATAATAGCGCAGCAATGTATTGATATTTGCTGAATTGCCATCATAATATAAACCTGAAATAGCTACCAACATCGAAGTTTCCGGTGTCCAGGATATATCGCTGCGAGTGGGCTTTAGTAATGAATTGATTGTTTCTTCGATCGCCACAAAACTTTCTGGATAATCCCGATCGTTCAATAACTCCTCAATAATCGGCAACCCATTTTGCCACTGTTGAGGAATCGTTGTTCGTAATTGTTGTAGATAGCGATCTGGTGCATATTGCTCGATTAAATCTAAATAAAACTGCTGCCAGCAAGAATGTATATCTGCTAATACACTCTTCCAAAGAGTCGTTTCTTTGTTGGTTGTTAATCCTGCTAAGATAATTTTCCGGTCTGCTTCAGATAACTGAATTAGAAACTCAAAAACCGTATCACTATTTAATTGTACTTCCTGAAATTGCTGCTCGTATTCGCGAATACACTCTGTAAACTGAAAAGCATCTTGTCCTTGCTCCCGAATAGTTAACCACTCACTTCCCAATATACAACGAGTTAAATGCTGCTCTAAATACAAACCATCGGTAATTTCCATCCAATCTGGAATGCCTGAAACAACATCTGTTTCTGCGTCCAAAAGTGCTGTGACAAAATCGGGTTCGGGGCTAAATTCATGCTCGAATGCGATCTCGATTAGCGGCTGCATCTTCTGGGCAACGCTCTCTAAATCTTCAATAAATGTAGTCTCATCAAAATAAGGTTCTTCCCAATCAGCCTCTCGAACGATATATTTTCCTTCTTCTTCTGAAGCTTCGCCAACGATCTTATCCCACTCTCGCCAAAGTCCAGCCCAAATCTCAGCCTGTTTCGCCAGAGAGACTGTTCCTATAACAGTAGATTTCGTTGCTGCTTGAGGCGGTGATGGAGCAAGAATTTGTCTGATTGTTTGTTGGGTATCTGGCAGAAGTTGGGAAATAGCTTGCTCCTCTAATTCAGGAGATAAAGCTTCTAATAGTACATCAATGAATTGAGCAATTTCTGATTGAGTTAAAGCCTTGAGTAACTGATTCGATTTACTTAGATCGCCTGGATTTTGTTTTGACATCTTGATTTTCCCCTTACCCCCTAATCTGACTCAATGACATCAATAGATGTTTATGTTACTAGCTCCACAATCCAAATCCCCGCTCGACCGCCTTGGTGGCGCGCTTCGCGATCGTAGAAATCAACACTAAATTCTACCTCACAACTCAACTGACGGCGAATCGAACAGCCCGTATCTCCCAATAACAACCCTAGCCAGACATCTACCAAACTCAAACCCGACTGCTGCTGTAACTCCACTAACAACATCGAACCACATTCAGCCATTACCGCTCGAATCCGACTCGCCCACAGCTCGATCTCCTCTCCATGTGCAATCCCCAACACCAAGTCGGCTACCCGTGCCACCTCCATTTCCTCAGTTACTATCTCATCGCTAATTTCCGCCAAAGCCTCAGTCACCGACAGCTCGCGCACCACCGTCAGATTGTATTCCCGCTCGTATTCTGGCAACTCAGGAGCCTCAATAAACTGCTCCAAATCCACCATCATCGACTGTCGTACATAGCAATCGAACGCATCCAGCGGTAAAATCGGCTCCCGCTCTGGGTGAAATAGATATTCGATCTGTGAAAGCTGCATTGCCGATCGATCGGCATAAATCTCCCCCAACCTGCGGATTGCCTCCCCCGCAGCATTGAGCTTTTCTGCTGGAGCCAAGCAGTCAATCGACTCATCCACCTCATCCAGCAGCCCTAAGAAATCAGCCCCAACTGAATTAGTTGTGGCAAGATCGAGTCTATCCCAGATGGTGAGCTGGAGATGAGGGGAAGGGGGAAGGGGTAAAGGGGAAAGGGGGTTAGAGATTTGCATTTAAAGATTCAATTTGCTTAAATAGCAATATAAATCTGTTTGACTAATTGTATTCCAGCTTGCCAAACTCTCAAACCCTCAAAACTCTCTATTTTCATCTTTACCCCTTTCCCCTTCCCCCTTCCCCCTTCCCCTTTACCCTTTACCCTTCAAAAAACACCCTTGAATCGAGCATTGACTAGGATCGATCCGTACCTGAGCAGCAAACTTCTTAAACCCATATTCCGTCCCTAACACATCTAAAACCTGGCGTAGATACTCATGCACCTGAGAAGGCAACCACCCCGCACAGTGAACGGGAGCCACCATTGCAATTTTAGTATTCTGCTCCCAAATCTCCACCCCGATTGCGTGAATTGGTGAATCTTCCCTGTTTTCCCGCCACACATGCAGAATCCCATATTTCACATTGGGAGCGGAAACTTGATGTTTAGTTTCGATTCGTTTACGCGATCGTTTTTGGTTGATTCGATCGCGATTATTGATGTAAAATCGTCTGGCAGTACAAAGCTTATCATCCCAACAAGTCGGATGTTTGGCTCTAGCCTCAGCCGGACTCAACGGGGCACATCGCCGACATTTTTCAGGAATCTCTTTCGATCTAGCCACGATCTTGTTTATACCTTCTCCTGAGATAGCACACAAATTTAATCGACTGCATCTGTCGCATCCCGATCTAATGCCTGAGCTAGAGAAATCAGCATAAAACCTCCAAATACTTGTGTAACTTAGTGAATGTGCTCTAATTAGATATCATACTGTGTCCTCCAAATCCTGCTGAGGCTGATTTTTAGGTGTTTTAAGTCTCGCCCAACCCTCGTAACGACTTCAATGCCGATATTGACTGTTTGCGTTCGATTGCTGGTCGAATAAACGGCTTGAGGTAAGCGTCTAAATGTCCTTTGCTTGGGTCATTCAGTTCGGTCGTTAGTGCTGTCAGATAATTTGCCTTGTGTGTCTGTTTCCACTCGATACTTATTCCCGCTCGATGCGCTAGCTCTGCATGGAGCACCATAATGGTACGTCCATTGCCATCTAGAAATGGATGTGCATGAGCTAGTAGTCCCATTACTTCTCCAGGTAGTTCGCGCACGAACGGCAAATCTTGACCTCGATCTAAAGCATATTCGCCAGCACGTCTGACATCTCGTGGGTGGGCAAACATCCGCTCGTAGCCACCCTTAGTAATGTTGAGATCGGGAGCCGTTGCCAATCTGTCTTCACCAGCCCAAGGGTAAATATCCCCGAACAAGGTCTTATGGATGCTCAGAATATGCTTGTATTCGATAAATTGAATCGTTGCCAAAGTATCAATCGCGCTGTTGAGATTTTTCTTGAATGACTTTTGTTCGAGAGCCTTAACTGCGGCAACGTCTTTACTACCGTATAAATTCCGCAGGTAGCCTCGCTCCTCAAAGTCTCGAAACGGGTCGAAGGTCATTATTTTCGCTCGCGCAAGTACTGAAGATGCAGCAATCCGTTGTCTTTGCCCGTAAGAATTCCCGCCCGATCGAGTTCCAACAATAGCAGCTCTATCTCATCTAATTCGACCTCCGCATCAGAAAGTCGTGAGTATGTATCTGCTAACTCATCAAGTTGTGTTTTCTGGTAGGTAATGTCATGTTGTGCTGCCAGCAGCTCTATCTGCTGTTGAGCTGTTAAGTCAGCGATCGTGCGAACTGTAGTCATATTTAGGGGAAGGGGGAAGGGGTAAAGGGGAAAGGATAGAGAGAATAGTTGGTGGCTAAGGCAATCCAGAGCGCAACGCGCTAAACCCCTTTCCCCTTTAACCTTTACCCTTTCCCCCATCATACCACGCGATCGATGCTCGACAATATTGTCTAATTTTGGTCTAACGTATGGAAATGGATCTTTTCCGATGTTCGAGCAGTGGTATAATCTTACTAAGTTGGGGGAAGGGGGAAAGGGTAAGGGGTAAGGGGCAAAATGAAAATACTCACATCTTGCACCAGATCCAAAATCGTTAGTGAAGTGGGGTAAAGGGGAAAGGTTAAAGGGGAAAGGAATTCTCACATCTTGCCATCTATCCTTTACCCCTTCCCCTTGAAAGGGTTAAAGGGGAAGGGGTAAAGGGTAAAGGAAGGAACGAGCCGATCGCCAAAGTGATGTGTTCTCGTTCTTCATTTAACCCAAAAAGATTGCCTGATCGGGTGACTCTTAAAATCCTACCCCTTACCCCTTCTCCTTTAACCCTTGCCCTAACACAACCCCTTACCCTTTCCCCAGACATCACTAGTATCTATATTGGTGCAAGATGTGAAAATAGAGAGTTTTGAGGATTTGAGAGTTTGGCAAGCTGGAATACAATTGGTTAAACAGATTTATCTGGTTAGTAGAGAAGGAGAATTAGGTAGAGACTTTGGATTAAAAGACCAATTAAGACGCGCTGCTGTATCGATTCCCACAAACATAGCAGAAGGATTTGAAAGGAGATCCCGCAAGGAGTATGTAAATTTTCTCAACATTGCAAAGGGTTCTGCGGGTGAAGTTCGTAGTTTGTTGAGAGTTGCCCTAGAAATTGGGTATTTGAATGAGCCAACTTATTCTCAATTATCAGATCAGGTTGTTGGGATTTCTAAAATGCTGTTTAAGCAAATTGAATCTTTAAATGCAAATCTCTAACCTCCTTTCCCCCTTCACCTTTACCCTTTACCCCCACAACCTATGTATCAGTACCAATTACCCAGATACTTACCGACCGCAGACGAACTACCTAATTCGGACGATACCCCAGTGGATAACGAACTCCAAGAAATTATTCCTAGTCTGCTGAAGTCTATTTTACGAATGCTCTGGAAAGGACGGATGGATTGGTTCTTTGGGATCGATATGGGGATTTATACCGATCCAGAACAACCACCGATCGTTCCTGACGGCTTCTTGAGTCTTGGTGTCGAACGCTCCTTCGATGAAAACTTACGACTGAGTTATCTGCTGTGGGAAGAAGAAGTACCACCGATTTTAGTATTGGAAGTAGCCTCCACTAAACCAGGTGGAGAGTACACTACCAAGCTCGATAAATATGCCGAACTAGGTGTACTTTACTATGTTATCTACAACCCCAAACGTCGCCGCAAACCTCGGTTAGAAATTTATAAGCTGATTCAAGGCAAATACGAGCTTGCCACCACCAACCCTTTATGGATGCCCGAAATTGGCTTGGGAATTGGTGCCGAATGTGCTGAATATGATGACTTAACACGGGAATGGTTGTATTGGTATGACGAAAAAGATCGGCGTTATCCTACCCCATACGAACAAATCGAACGTGCCGATCGCCAAACCGAACTCGAACGCCAGCGTGCTGATGATGCCGAGATCCGTGCCCAAAAGTTGGCGGCTAAATTACGCACTCTGGGCATCGACCCCGACTAATTATGTCCAGCCACTTACCAACCACTGGAAATAAAGCTATGTTGAAAAGCTATGAAGCGATTTATGAAAATGGTAAGATCGTGTGGTTAGTAGATCGACCATCGGTACATTCTGCCCGTGTTGTTGTGACAGTGCTTGCAGAGACATTACTACCTACTACCAAATGTCGAACATTTCCAACTGAATTGGCAGGAACGGTTCAAATTTTAGGAGATATCGTCAGTCCGATTATTGACGGGGAGGATTGGGATCGATCGTGCTAAATACTCCTACTCCCCAGCTTATCAGATTCCAGCAGCCGTCCCCAGCCGAATTAACCACCATAGAACGAGATAATCTCTGGGCGGAATTTGGGCAATTGAAGATTGCTGATAGTACTCGCAAACAGTACGTTAAAGCGATTGAGAATTTCTGTCAGTTTGCTTATAGTGGCTCTGCGACTCCAGAGACGATCTCGGAATTTCTGAAACTCGATCGATATGCGGCAATTGAAATGGTATTAAGGTATCGTCGTCACTCGATCGATAAAAACCTTGCCCCCAGTACGATTAATGTCCGGCTGGCGGCGATTAAGAGTTTAGTGGACATGGTGCGGAAGCTGGGTAAAACCACGATCGATCTCGGCGATATCGAGAGCATTCCCGCTGAAACCTATCGCGATACTAGGGGGATTTCGGTCGAACAGTTTAAATTGATGTTGGAGGCAATCGATCCGAGTACGTCGATCGGGGTAAGAGATTATGCGATCATGCTGTTATTCTGGGGTAATGCGCTCCGGCGGGGGGAAATTGCTAGTGCGAATATTGAGGATTTTTTGCCCCAGCAGCAGAAGTTGACGATCTTAGGAAAGGGGAAACGAGTGAAGGTGGCGATCGATCTGACTGATAGCGTCAGTTATGCGCTGGAAGAGTGGCTGAATTTTCATCCGTGCAATGCGCCAGGACAGCCGCTGTCTTGTCGCACACAACCTGGAGGTTTCCTCCAGGTCGATGCGCCGCTGATTGTTTCTTTGAGCCATAACTGTTATGGGTCGAGGATTGCTGGGGATAGTATCTATCGAATCGTTCAAGGGTATGCGGAGGCTGCGGGAATCGAGCGGCGGGTGTCGCCGCACCGATTGCGGCATAGTTCGATTACGGCGTTTTTAGATGCGAGTGGGGGTAATCTGCGGGCGGCGCAAGCTTTGAGTCGGCATAGCAATCAGAATACGTTGAATTTGTACGATGATAATCGACGGCAGGAACAAAAAGGTGCTTCTGGGATGTTGGAGGATTTGTTGGTGGGGACTGGAGGGAAAACGAGCGACTAAAAGGATAGCTTAAAACTCTTCTACTCTTACTTACTCGAAACTTTTCACTGGCATTTTAAAGCATGGCAGTGATTTTGGCGGATGTCGTAATCGGCAGATCGGCAAGATCTTGCCACGGGAATTCTCCAGTTGGATCGAGATAGACAGTGGCACTGCCAGCCCGTCGCCCAGCTTCGATCTCGAACACATAATCTCCGACCATCACCGATTACCTATGGTAGGCTACGCCAACGATCGAAGGATGCGCTCCAACAAGGGTAGCAATTGCCAAATCCCGTCTGGACTTGGCTTTGGCGGACAACAATGGCGACTCAGGATCGATTCTGTTGGGAAAAATTCAGCTAATCCGCAAGCGAATAAGGTTGCCTGGGCATTGGGTTTACTATTGCGAGTCAAGATGCCGATCCGATGTCAACACCCACCACTGTTTCCACGTTCATCATCTTTTTAGCGTGTTAGACATTACTCGCAAATTAGCTCCAACCGTCTTTTACTTTAACGTTAAATACTTTTCTAGTTGCACTTTCAAAATAGTGAACTGAAACTTTATTAGTTCCGATGTAGCCATTTCTATAAACCTTGTACCACTTACGTGGTTCGATCTTTCTTAACTCTCTCGCTAGTTCTCGGTGATTTATCTCCACTTTTTGGGTTCCATTTGGTGCAGACCGAAAGCCTTTAGGAAAATCAGGTGACTTATTAAGAGAAGAATATACATTCCTTCCGGGTATATTTGAAGACTTTGGACTCTGGCTTGGGGTGTTAATTCTGCCACGGCCAACAGCAGCACCACTGCCACCTCCACCAGGCCCACTTTCCATTCTCCGCGCTGTCAGCGTTTTTGGGAGCAACCCCGATCGAGCGTCGCTCTGATATTTTGTAGTAGCTAGAACTAATTCACTGGGGAGATTTTGAAAATGGCGATCTGTTTTTAATGGAGTGAATTTTTGAGTAGCGATCGCTTTGAATAAGGCGATCTGGAGGATTAAAAGCGATGCTCCACCGATCGTCAATAAACGCTGAAGAATGAGTTTTTTCATTTTACACACTTCTAAAATTCTTAAGTTTAAGTGATGTAACGCAGTTATTTCAAATGGTTTTAGCTATGGTAATAAACTACTAATGATTCGGAACTAGACATCGATATTAGCAGACAAGTCAATCTTTCCAGTCTACCTTTTTAAACACTCTATTTCATTTGGCTGATGTCTGGATGAGATTGGATTAATTGTTCTAGCAATGTTGCGGCGATTACCTCCAGTTGAGGATGGTGAATGAACGAGGCAATCCGAGCATTGGCTGGAATCCCATCGGGCATCATACTCTCAAGCGATCGATCGAAGATAGTCACTCCCATTAGTTGTTCGCATTACATAGCCAACTGCTTAAATTGAGAGATTACTTACCTGTTTTGGCTGCAATGCTTTTGTGCTTGCGCCGCTTGAGCATCCAGCCAGTACCGATGCCCAAGAGGATTAAACCTGGGATCGAGGAAGGTTCGGGTACCGCAGTCGGGGAGATCGGGGCGGCGAGACCAGTCAGATTAAATCCAGCTCCCGTACCGATTTGACCGAGCGAAGTAGCGGCACCCGTACTGAGATCGATCGTATACAGAGAAGCTGCGGTGCTGCCATTGGGAGCGAATGCTGCAAAAGCAGTATTTACGCCATTACTGGGCGAAAAGATATCAAATCCACCTACCGTCCCAACATTGACACCTAAAGAGCCGATCGTGCCTAGAGTGCCATTATTTGGTGGGTTTTGGAGCACCAATGTATCTAGGTTGGAGTCGATATTAAATAGTTGAGTAGTGCGTCCAGCAGGTACTCCCGCAAAATTGTTGGTGTAGGCAGAAGCCGTAATCGTGGGGCTGACTCCGGCATTAGTGTCTCCAGCAGCATAGGCAAGGTTGCCATCGACGTTAGTTGCACCCAGACCACCACCTCCGATGCGAAGATTTTGCCCGTTAGCCCCTGTAATCCGCAGCGCGTCTGCTGCTGGATTGAAGTCTACTCCTGAAATCGTGCCACTATTAAAAGTAGGGGAGATCGTATTTACAAGAGTGGCGTTACCGCTGGCAGGATCGATCGCGAATACGCCATTATTAGTAATCCCGTAAAGCTGACCGTTAGCTGGGCGATAGTCGATCCCCAGCAGCGTAGCACTCAGATCGGCTCCAGTCACACCGCGCGTCGTCGTCGAATTAGGAGTAGCCGAATCGAAGAACACCAGTGTGTTACCGCCCGCTAGACCTGTGAGCGCGACTCCTGCTGCCGATCGAGCGACACTGACAAACTCAAACATCGTAGCTACGGAGAGTACTGTAATTAAGGTACCGAGCTTACTAAATTTCATCGTCACTTTCTTATTACTGATGTAGATGGATCTTGACAGCAGATGAGTCGTCAATGCGATCGATTTGATTCAGTATACGCAGACGAGATCCAAATGGATCTCTCCAATTGGATAGATTTAATTGGATAGATTTTCGATCTAATACAATTTGCCCAGACTCTAAATCTACAGTTGTCGATCGAAAACTCGAACGTAAAACCCGATTGCTGATTCAGTAGTACAGTGGATGATAGGTATCTACTCGCTACAGCTAACCAGATGAAACAAACCCGCTATATTACTACCACAATTCAAGTAGGTAATCGACTAGAAATCGATCTGCCGAATATTCCGATTCCGCAAAGCGGAGGCTACGCCAACGAGGTCATCTTGATTATTCCCGATGCTTCAGACTCTAACCTTCAATCCATCGATCGACGATCTTTTATCAAGCTATCGATTCTCGAAACAGATGCTACGCCAACGAAGAACGCCGTCGCATCTGAGCACAACAAGCCGAAGCCGCCATACCTTACTACCAACAGACCAAAGCAGAATGGGAACAATGGATTAACCTCGATTATTCAGCAAGCCCTAAATAACATCCAAAAAATGAGCCAAAGCCCAGATTGGGCTTTGGCTCGACGAGCGAGAAATTTCGCTAGCTGGAGCAGGTTTGTCGCGATCGATAACGGAGCTAGAATCGAAAACCAGCACCGACACTCAAGCCCGTACCTTGACCGCGATCGTTACTCAAAGGTACGATGAGCGAGCCTTTAAGACGGAGGCTATCGCTGAGATCGACATCGGCACCGCCGACCAAGCTAAAAGTTGTGGCGTTAATGTTGTTTGTGCTGTTGTAGTCTACAGAAGCACCAACGAAGGGTGTAATCGCAAGAGTACTGTCATTATTTCTAAGCGGGATATCATAAGTCAACGCAGTACCAAAGTCCGTACCATTGCTCGGAAAGTAGATAAATGGCCGTAAAGAGAGATTATCGCTGATGCTAAATTTAGAATCAACCCCAATCGCTGTTTGTCCGTTACCAAACAAAATAGATGGGCCGATCGAACTCTGACGTACTTGTACGGGACTTGGAGGAATTGGCGGAGGAGGGTCAATTTGCGCGCTAGCTGGTGTAGTCATGCCGACAGTCAGGATCGAAGATAGCAGTGCGACAAATGCAATTAGCTTGGTTTTCATTCTATTTGCTTTGAGATTTCAAATTTGTTGATTTTGTGAGGTATTTCGAGCACCTGAAAACAAGGATTGTCGTGGTGCATGAATTAAATATTCATATTGATAACTTAATGATTTTTAATCTATGTTTATATCCATCGATAGTTAGAGATCTCAACTAGGTAGTGCCTAACTAAAGTAACGATCTCAGCTTAAATTGCTGTGAGTAGATGGTGGAAGCAGCCCAAGTGTTATCGTGACTGGATCTGTCGCAGCAAAAATTCATGTCTATGGAGCTAGAATGCACAAAATCCACGATCTCCTAGATCGTTCAGTTCAAGTATTCAATCTATCATTCGACAGATTAAGGTTAGCTTCTGACTGGCTCGCCACTCGATTTAAGATCATAAATACTCAACCGCTCAACCTGAACCAAGCTCTCATCTGTATCGGGGCGGGGATTCCAGTTGTGATTCCAGCTCTACTATTCGATCGATTTGCACCGATGCGATAAATTTGGCGCAATCTATACAATCTTCGATCTAAAGGACGAGGGCTTTGTGTAGATATTCTTCGATCTAAAATAGTATTTAATTACTACAAAGATTGCAAACAAAGTATGCCGATCGGCAGATAATTTTGGTAGACAACTTGTTGCAAACTTTAAATTAATAGCACCACTTAAGATTTTCAAAATACTCGAAATAACAAGCTACAACCGGAATAGTATCTTTATTTTTGGCTAGCTTTTATGTCGAGTTTTTAATAATTTCACTCGTACATACGAGTGAAAAACCAATAAATATCCGATTGTAAATTTGTTGACGATCGAGAGTGCGCCAACTGCCAATCTAGTAGCCAAGGTAAAATTGTGACAAAGATCGAGCGACCTCACCTACTCGAAGCCTCAGAAAATATTACGGCGATACCAAGACACTCGATCGGGCTATTCGATGCAATCGCCTTGATTGTCGGATTAGTTATCGGTGCGGGAATATTTGAAACACCCGCATTAGTTGCGGCCAATGCTAACAGTGAAACTGACGTTTTACAAGCTTGGGGCTTAGGTGGAGTAATTTCTGTTATTGGTGCATTATGCTATGCGGAACTCGCTACCACGTATCCCAATATTGGTGGTAGCTACGACTACTTAAAACGAGCATTCGGTCGATCGATTGCGATTTTATTTGCTTGGGCGCGACTGAGTGTGATTCAGACTGGATCGATCGCCTTACTTGTATTTGTATTTGGAGATTATGCTACCCAATTATTCCGGCTGGGTACATTCTCGGCAGGGATTTATGCAGCACTGGCGATCGCTTTGCTCACAGCTCTCAACATTTTGGGTATCAAGCACAGTAAACGACTCCAAAACTGGCTGACGATTACCACCATCCTGGGACTACTGGCAATTATTATCATCGGTTTAACCTTTCCTGTAGACCCAATCTCTCCCGCTCCGGCTAATACCTCTGCTACGAGATCCTGGGGATCGGCGATGGTATTCGTACTGTTGTCCTACGGTGGCTGGAACGAAGCTGCTCAGATCTCCACCGAGATCGAGAATTACCGCCGCAATATCGTTCGATCGCTTCTATGGGGGCTGGGCATCATCACCGCTCTCTATTTACTGATTAATTTGGCATATCTCAAGGGCTTAGGGTTGGCTGGGATGGCTCAGTCATCAGCCGTTGCTGCCGATTTGATGCGACAGGCATTCGGCGAGCCAGGAGCCAAATTTATTAGTATCCTGGTTGTCGTTTGTACGCTCGATTCGATTAATGCCACCATTTTTACGGGCGCGCGGACTAACTTTGCGCTGGGGCAAGATGTTGCTACGTTCCGGTGGTTGGGTGTTTGGCAAGACCGTTACAATACGCCAACTTTTGCCTACTTATTCCAAGGGGCGATCTGCTTAGCATTAGTCGGACTCGGCACTGTCACTCGTGACGGGTTCAAAACGATGGTCGATTATACCGCACCGATCTTCTGGTTTTTCTTCTTGCTCAGTAGCATCTCGCTGCTGGTACTCCGCGTGCGCGATCCCGCGCGACCGCGCCCGTTTCGGGTACCGCTGTACCCGATTTTACCACTGCTATTTTGTGCTGCTTGTGGCTATCTGCTTTACTCCAGTTTGGTTTACACCGGGACTGGGGCGATCGTTGGCGTAATTGTCGTGGCATTGGGAATTCCCTTTGTCCTCCGGCATCGCCAGATCCAGCATTGATGATGTTGCCAAGCAAGTCCGATCTTAATACTCGCTAATTAGGAGGAAATAATGTGAACGTACCATTGAAATTATGGCGATTGGGCAAAGCCCACGCTTGGCGAACGATGGCCGGAATGAGCATTGTCGGACTGTTGGCAATTGGATCGATCCAATTGCCAACCAGCAACAGCCAAAGTATGGATCGGGCGATTGGGCAAAGCCCACGCTTTGCGAAAGACCTGCCGATAGCAATGCCAATTGTGAGTAGCGATCCAGCTTCAGAACGAGCAGATCTCAGCACTACTTCTGGGGCGGCTGTAGAGGAAGAGCAACCCGTCCGACTTAACTCCGCTCGAATTGCCCTCAAAGACGCACAAGTAGCCGTTTCGCTATCGCAAGCACAGTTGGCTCAAGCGCGGATTAACTTAAGCGAATTTAAAGCCAAGCATGACAAGGCCAAAATCTTGTCCGCGCAAGGTAAAGTCAGTCGCAAACAAGCAGATCTAGCTTTAGCTTCCTACAAGCTAGCCCAACTACAACATAGTTCGGCAGCGATCGGGTTACGAGATTCTCACACACAACTAATCGCCGCTAAAGCTGAAGTGAGATCGCTAGGGCGCAAAGCTAATTCTGTCAAGCCGATGTAAGCGAAGTCGCGCAAGCCTCGGCGTTCAGTTCGCATTAAACACTAACAACATACGGAGAAAATGATGATGATTTCACCTCAACAACAGCTCCCTCGCAGCTTATCCAATCGCATTGCATTGGCGACCATCATCAGCCTGAGCTTGCTCGGAGCTGGCTGTAGCACGACATCTACGACGAGCGATCGAACAGAGACTGCCGACGCACCAGCGGCTCCAGGGGTCGCCCAGGCTCCAACACTCCGATCGCCGGATGTCGTGTATGTGCCCACCCCGCAAGCAGTAGTCGATCGAATGCTGGCGATCGCCAAAGTTAACAGTAAGGATGTCTTATACGACTTAGGCAGTGGCGATGGGCGGATTCCGATTACCGCCGCTCAAAAATTCGGGATTCGTGCCACGGGCATCGATATCAATCCCGAACGGATTAAAGAAGCCAATACTAACGCTCAAACAGCGGGTGTAACCGATCGAGTGCGCTTCCTCAATCAAGATCTATTTCAAAGCAAGTTTAGCGATGCCACTGTGGTGACACTATATCTCTTGCCCGAACTGAATGTCAAACTCCGACCGCAGTTATTCGCCCAACTCAAACCTGGTACCCGCATTGTGTCTCATGCTTTCGATATGGGCGACTGGAAACCCGATCGCACCGAGCAAGTCGGGACGAGCACGATCTACTTCTGGACGGTGCCCAAAAATCCCCCAGCAAATTTACGAGCGGTTCGAGTCGCACAAACAACTCCAGTTTCGTCTCAAGCAGGCAAGGTTTACGCTCGATGACCGTCCAAAAATTTCCGGTGGTAATTATTGGGGCGGGATTTGGGGGACTACAAGCGGCTCAGTCATTGGCACAGTCTGGTAAAGAGGTGCTGCTAATAGATCGGAATAACTATCATACGTTCGTGCCCCTACTGTATCAAGTGGCAACTGCCCAGCTAGAGCCAGAACACATCATTTATCCAGCTCGAACGATCGTCCGGTGCGATCGTCGTCGCCACTTTTTGTTAGCAGAAGTCGAACAAATCGATTTTGCTGCCCGAACTATTAAAACCGACAGAGCCGAGATTGAATACGATTTTTTGATAATCGCAACTGGGAGTAAATCTCAATATTTGGGAGTTCCTGGAGCTGAAGAATTTGCTTTTTCGATGCGATCGATTGCCCAAGCCGTAACCCTACGCAACCAGATTTTAGCATGTTTTGAAGCCGCTAGTATCGAAGTCAATCCACTCCGCCGTCAACAGTTACTTACCTTTGTAATTATTGGCGGCGGGGCAACTGGTGCCGAAGTAGCGGGGGCATTTGTCGAACTATTACGCAGTCGGATGCGGCACGAATATCCAACTTTAAATTTGCGAGAAGTTAAACTAATTTTGGTACAATCTGGCGATTGCTTACTGAGCGAATTGCCACCAAAATTAGGAATTTATACCCAAAAATATTTACAGAAATTAGGGGTTGATGTCCGGTTGTCAACAAAGATCGATCGCATTACACCTGATGCAGTATATCTTCAAGATCGTCAAGTTATTTCTACTAAAACGGTAATCTGGACGGCAGGTGTCGATGCAGCAGTACCCGATTTGGCTAATGATTGGGAGCGCGGAACCAAAAATAAATTGCGCGTGCGTCCGACCTTACAATCGATCGAATATGCCAATGTTTACGCCATTGGTGATGCTGCTTATGTCGATCGAGCTGGTCAAACTTTGAGTGGTGTTGCACCAGAAGCACTGCAACAAGGTGTAGCTGTCGCTCGAAATATTACCCGCCAGTTACGCGGTCAGTTGCCTCAACCATTTAACTATTTCAATAAAGGTAGATTGGCAATTATTGGCTGTCATGCCGGAGTCGGTCAAATTCAAGGCTGGAAGTTTACGGGATTTCTAGCTTGGATAATGTGGCTGGGTGTGCATCTGGTTTACCTACCAGGATATCGCAATCGCCTGTTTGTGCTATTAACTTGGTTGCAAACTTATTTACTTGGCGATCGTGTTGTCCGCTCGATTTTACCATTCTCAAATCGAGTTGATGCTCGTAGTAAATCGGTTGTAAATCAAAAAATTAGGGTAGGCACGAGCGAGTAAACTTTCACAATAACTAATTAACTGGAAGATCTAATATGCAAGTCAATAGTACCGAGATTAGCCTCAAGCCACGAGATCTAGCGATCGCCCATTTACTACTCCGAGTGATGGTGGGCGGAATTTTCTTCAACTCTGGATTTAACAAAATTTTTAATATTCCAGCTTTCGTCGAACGAATGGTAAAAACGTTGGATGCTTCTTATCTTCCCGATATTCTAATCCGTTTGGGTGCTTATCCCGTTCCCATTATCGAACTTGTGGTGGGAGTGTTAATTATTTTGGGACTGTCAACTCGGATCGCGTTAATCCTCACATTTACTTTGATGGTAATGTTTACGTTCGGAGCCATGTCCGCTCAATTGCCAGAGCTGGTAAGCAGTCAACTCATTTATGGCATCGTGCTATTTTTGCTCTTGGCTACTTGTCGATATAATTGGTTCTCGCTCGATTCTTGGCTGCATCGCAAACAAAGACGGACAGATTCAGTCGTTGGCGAAGCCTGCCGTAGGTAATCGAGAAGAAGTTCTCAGTTATCGCGAACGATGATAAATTTTGGGCGATTGAAAGACGATCGTCCGAAAATATTTTTATCGATATTTATCCCGAACTTCGATCGAGGAAATTTAACAGATGAATTTTAGATTTAGACGCAGACGCTTTGGTCAGTTAATTATTGTGAGTGCAGTTGCAAGTGCGATCGGTGTTATTCCGAAAAAAACAACTGCCCAACCCAGAAGCGATTCTACTACCACACCAGACGCGGCAACTAGTAAAATCAAGCTCCGAGTGAATGGAAAAGAGTATTCATTGCAGGTCGAACCGCGTGTGACTTTGCTGGACACTTTGCGCGATCGAATCGGTTTGACGGGCACCAAAAAAGGCTGCGGTCGCGGTCAATGTGGGGCTTGCACGGTCTTAGTTAATGGACAGCGGATCAATTCCTGTCTGGCACTATCCGTCATGTACGACGATGCCGAAATCACCACGATCGAAGGATTGGCACGCGGCACTAAATTGCACCCCATCCAGGCAGCTTTTATCAAAAATGACGGGCTTCAGTGCGGGTATTGTACGCCAGGTCAAATTTGTTCGGCAGTAGCGGCGATCGCTGAAGCCAAAGCGGGTACAGCTAGTGCAGTGACAGCAGATGTCCGCAAGCAGGGACAGGTTGAATTGACAGATATAGAAATCCGCGAACGGATGAGTGGCAATCTCTGTCGGTGTGGTGCCTATGCTGGCATTGTGGCGGCAGTCAAGGAAGGAAGTCAAGCGAACTCTTAACCGATTTTGCCTTCGACAATTCAGCATTCTGGTTTTTAATTCCCTACTTTAAATGAAACCGTTCACCTACCTCCGAGTCAACGAACCCAGCACAGCAATTCAAGCAGCAACTAGCGATCGAACAAAATTTATTGCGGGTGGTACCAATCTTCTCGACCTGATGCAAGATGGGATCGAACAGCCAGATCGTCTGGTTGATATTACTAGGATAAAACTATCGCAAATCGAGTCGATCTCAGGCGGCGTGCGGATTGGAGCATTGGCAAAAAATAGCGACGCTGCCAACCATCCATTAATTCGCACCCGCTATCCATTACTGTCACAAGCTTTGCTCGCGGGAGCCTCGCCCCAACTCCGCAACATGGCATCAATGGGTGGCAATTTGCTACAGAGAACCCGCTGCTACTATTTCACCGATACCACTTCACCTTGCAATAAGCGTCAACCAGGTTCTGGATGTGCCGCCATTGAAGGCTACAACCGGATTCATGCCATTTTAGGCACGAGCCAGAGCTGTATTGCCACTCATCCTTCAGATATGTGCGTGGCTCTTGCAGCCCTCGATGCAGTCGTCCGCGTATCGGGCGCAAACGGCGAGCGCAGCATTCCCTTGACGGAGTTTCATCGGTTGCCTGGAAATACACCCCAAATCGAGACGGTACTGCAACCAGGTGAATTAATTACGGCGATCGATCTGCCCGATTCACCCTTTGCCGATCGATCGCATTACCTCAAAGTTCGAGATCGCACCTCCTATGCGTTTGCGGTAGTTTCGGTGGCTGCTGGTTTGGATATTAATAACGGCACGATTCGGAGTGCGCGGATGGCATTGGGAGGAGTGGCACATAAACCCTGGCGATCGATCGAAGCCGAGAAAATTTTGATTGGGGCAAAACCGAACGAACAAACGTTTCGAGCGGCTGCGGAGGCAGCTTTACGCGGCGCAAAAGGATACAAAGACAATACTTTCAAGGTGGAATTAGCCAAACGAGCGATCGTCCGATCGCTCACGATCGCCACAGCGGGGACAGCAGTATGAATCAAGCACAAAATAACGATAACAAAATCATTGGTAAACCGATCGATCGCGTTGATGGCTATCTCAAAGTCACGGGCAGTGCGCGTTACTCGGCGGAAATACCGACCGAGCAAGTCGTCCATGCCGTACTCTGCCAAAGCACGATCGCCCGTGGTCGAATTCGCAGCATCGATACCCAAGCAGCCGAACGTGCGCCTGGAGTACTGGCGGTCATCACCCACTTGAATGCGCCACGTCTAGCCCAACTTACCTGGCTGCCTGCTGGTCAATCTTTGCCGATCTTACAAAAACCGGAAATTTACTATTACGGTCAAAATATTGGGGTCGTAGTTGCGAACACATTGGAGCAAGCCGAGTACGCGGCTGGATTGGTGCGGGCGACCTATGACGAGCAACAGCCTGTAGGGATGATGGCACAGCGGCTGAATGAAGCGTTTCTGCCGCCGATGGGATTGAGTGGCGGTGGTGGTGGCTCGGTTGACTCGCTGCGCGGCGACGTAGCGCGGGGACTCGATGGTGCCGTGAGCATCCAACAAACTTACACGACCCCGATCGAACATCACAATGCGATGGAGCCACACGCAACGATCGCCATGTGGGAAGGTGATAACCTGACGGTCTACGATACCACCCAAAATGTTTCTGGTGTGCGTCAGGTACTCGCTTCAGCATTTGGTATCCGCCAGGAAAACGTGCGCGTCGTGTCGCGCTTTCTCGGTGGCGGCTTCGGTAGTAAGGGACTGAACTGGCCGCATACGACGATCGCGGCGATGGCAGCTCGACAAGTCAAACGTCCGGTCAAACTGGTGCTAGCACGTCCGCAGATGTTTACCTCTACCGGACATCGCGCCCCGACGCTGCAACAGATTACGCTAGCCGCAACGCCAGCGGGTAAACTGACGGCGATCCGTCATGCGACGACATCGCACACTTCCATGCTCGATGATTTTGTCGAGCCGTCCGGCTTGATGACGCGGATGATGTACTCGTGCCCAAATGTGGAGGTTTCGCACCGTCTGATCCGCGCCAACGTCGGTACACCCACCTTCACGCGGGCACCTGGTGAAGCTTCCGGTTCCTTCGCGCTAGAATCCGCCATCGACGAACTCGCCTACAAACTAAATCTAGACCCGATCGAATTACGCAACCGTAATTATGCCGAGCGGGACGAACATGAAAACCACCCCTGGTCGAGTAAGTCCCTCCGCGAAACATATCGGCTGGGAGCCGAACGCTTTGGCTGGGCAAAACGCAATCCCGTACCGCGATCGATGCGCGATGGGCGGTACCTAGTGGGTTACGGCGTTGCGTCGGCAACCTATCCAGCCAATTACCGTGCGGCATCGGCACGAGCGGTCTTTTTCGCTGACGGTCGCGCGTTAGTGCAAACTGGTACCCACGACCTCGGCACGGGTACCTACACCATCATGACCCAAATCGCCGCCGAAACCTTGGGCTTACCTGTCGATCGGGTACGGTTTGAGCTGGGCGATACCCGTCTACCCCCTTCACCCGGCGCAGGTGGCTCTACTTCGGCTGCCAGTGCGGGATCGGCGGTACAGGCAGCAGCGCGGACACTGCGATCGCGTTTGATTGAAATGGCACTCAGAGATGAAAACTCGCCCATCTTTGGACTTGGCACTAGCGCAGTCACCGTCGAATCCGGTCGCATCTTCGCCCGTGACAACCCATCGCGGGGTGAAACCTATGTCCAAATGCTTACCCGCCTGGGCGAAAAGGTGGTCGAGGTGGTATCCAGCGTGCAGCCAGGAAGAGAACGCGCCACCCCAGGTACGCCAGCTACCGCCAGTCAGAAACCTGGTACCGAGCAAGATCGTGGCACTCAAGCTTCAGAGAGTCAGAGCGGTGTCTACTCTTTCCACTCATTCGGCGCGCATTTTTGCGAAGTGCGTGTCGATCCGGATTTAGGTACGGTGCAAGTAGCCCGCGTCCTCGGTTGTTATGGTGTCGGTCGCGTCCTCAATCTCAAGACAGCTACCAGCCAAATGCACGGCGGGATCGTCTGGGGCATCAGCATGGCACTCCAGGAAGAGACGTACATGGATGCTCGTTCTGGACGATACGTCAACGCCAACCTCGGCGAGTATCACCTGGCTGTAAATGCAGACATTCCCGCGATCGAGACCTACTTTGTTGAGGAAAATGACCCCTATGTCAACCCCATTGGTGCCAAAGGCATCGGTGAAATTGGGATCGTCGGAGTGGCGGCAGCGATCGCCAATGCCGTCTTTCACGCTACTGGCAAGCGGGTTCGTTCGCTGCCCATCACAATGGATAAATTAATTTAAGAGCCTGTTTTTCAAACTGGCGATCGACCGATCGCCACGATGCAAAAATGAATGATGAAAGCAATAAACATGA
Source organism: Chamaesiphon minutus PCC 6605 (assembly GCF_000317145.1). Taxonomy (GTDB): domain Bacteria; phylum Cyanobacteriota; class Cyanobacteriia; order Cyanobacteriales; family Chamaesiphonaceae; genus Chamaesiphon; species Chamaesiphon minutus. The sequence goes on from NC_019697.1 coordinate 1,629,746, forward strand.
CAGTAGAGAACTCCAAATGAACGAAAAGTTAACCCGTCGCAAGTTTATGGTTACTGCCTCTCTCGCCACTGGATTTGCGATGGCAGTCCATCCAGTTAGTGCCAAAACCATCACCACCGATTCCAATGGCTTACTTGCAGGGGCGGTAAAAATTCCCGTCAAAAATGGAGCAATTCCGGCCTACCGCGCCCAACCCGCATCAGGCAGTAATTTTCCGATTATTCTGGTCGTTCAGGAAATTTTTGGAGTCCACGAGCACATTCAAGATGTAGTGCGCCGTCTTGCCAAACTAGGTTATTTGGCGATCGCCCCAGAGCTATTCGTGCGTCAGGGGGATGTGTTGAAACTGAGCAGTGTCGAAGAGATTCGGGCAGTTGTCGCCAAGGTGCCCGACGCTCAAGTTTTCGCGGATCTCGATGCCACGCTGGCTTGGGCAGTCAAGTCATCACAGGGAAATGTCGATCGAGTCGGCATCACCGGGTTTTGCTGGGGTGGTCGCATCACCTGGCTTTATGCTGCCTACAATCCCAAAGTCAAGGCTGGAGTTGCTTGGTATGGCAGACTGGTGGGAGAGTCTACGCCGCTGACCCCCAGGCATCCCGTAGATATCGCAGCCACTTTGAGCGTGCCAGTACTCGGACTCTATGGCGGGAAGGATACAGGAATTCCCCTAGAGTCAGTGGATAAAGTTCGCACACTACTAGCGTCAGGTCGCAGCAAATCGGAAATTGTCGTGTACCCCGAAGCCCCTCATGCTTTCTTTGCCGACTATCGCCCATCCTACCGAGAAACAGAGGCCAAGGATGGTTGGGATCGCCTGCAAAAGTGGTTTAAAAGCCAGGGTTTGATGTAGGGAAAACCACGCGATCGTCAGTGGATTTTCAATATTGTTATCTCGATACCCATTCAATAAAAAATCGCATTTATCTAAATAGATGAATGTAGATCTTATTCATCTCACCTAAAATGAGCAGTGAAATTCAATCGATTCTCAATGCCTTCGATCGCAGCCAACATCGAGGTAAATCGGCTTTTCTCGCCACGGTAGTGGGGACTCAAGGCTCAACCTATCGTCGTCCTGGTGCGCGACTGTTCATCGCCGCCGATGGCGAAACTGTCGGTTTAGTTAGCGGTGGTTGTCTAGAACGCGATCTGGTCGAACACACTCAGCTCATGCCAGACAACCGACCCAAGATCGTTACTTACGACCATACCGCGACCGAAGATATCCTCTGGGGCTTCGGACTCGGTTGCACGGGCACAGTGCGAGTCCTAGTCGAACGATTAAGACCGCCTCACGATCCGCTTACCTTTCTCGCTCGGTGTTGGCGCGATCGGACTCCTGGAGTCTTGGTTAGTATCATTCAAACTGAAGGCAATGCCACCCAATTGGGAGCTTGTCTAACGCTAACAGCGCAGGCGATCGACGTATTGGGTCAAAGCGATCCAGATTTAATCGCGGCGATCGTCCCTGATACGCGATCGGTTCTTCGAGCTAGACAGTCTGTGGTTAAGCGATACGACCTTGCCAACTGCCGAATTGAAGTTTTCATAGAATTTATCGAGCCACCCATCTCCCTGGTGATTTTTGGAGCAGGTCAGGATGCGATCCCACTCGCCCAGTTTGCCAAAGCTTTAGGTTGGCACGTTACGGTAGTAGACTGTCGCGCCAATCCCCTCAGTCACGAGCGATTTGCCATGTGCGATCGAGTCATCCTCACCCGCCGCGAAAGACTCGATCGAATCGTCATCCCCGCCGGAGCAGTTGCCGCGATCCTCACTCACAATTACTATGACGATCTAGAAATTCTTAGAGGATTACTACCTGCGGAGCTTGGTTATATCGGCTTACTCGGATCGAGACAGCGCACCCAACGATTACTTCAGGAATTGCAGCAAGATCTAACCTCCATCACCGAACAATTCGATAAACTTCATGCTCCAGTAGGGCTAGATATTGGTGCTGAGACACCAACGGCGATCGCCCTATCGATCGTCGCAGAAATTCAAGCTGTCTTGAGCGATCGTCCCGGCAATTCTCTCAAATATCGCAACACATCAATTCATGACACCCACCAAGATCGGCTTACTCCTGCTCGCGGCTGGAGCCTCGCGGCGGATGGGTACACCCAAACAGTTATTATCCATTCAAGGAACTAGCTTAATCCGACATTTAGTCAAAATAAGTATCGCGTCAACATGCGATCCAGTTGTCGTAGTTTTGGGTGCAAATGCCCACCAAATTCGCACTGAAATTGAGGATTTACCTATTCAAATCGTTGACAATCCGCAATGGCGATCGGGTATGGGCACGACTGTCAGCACGGGTTTAGCAGCCTTATTAGAATGGGAACCAGGATTGAATGCGGTGTTAATTCTGGTTTGCGACCAACCCTTTGTTTCTACCTCGCTAATCGATCGATTAGTTGTTGCTTATCAGTCAGAATGCCATCAAATTGTAGCCACCAGTTATTCAGAAACGGTTGGCGTTCCAGCCTTGTTTAGCGATCGCTATTTTGCCGAACTCTTACAGCTCAATGCCGATACTGGAGCTAGGCGCATCATCCAACAACATTTGCCAGAAACTTACACCATTGATTTTCCCCAAGGCGCGATCGATTTGGATACTCCAGACGAATATCAAGCCTTTCTCGATTTTAGCGGTGCGATCGATCTAAGTACTTTTCGGTTAAGCCCAAATTGAATTCGATTAGACGGCTGAATCCCTTGAAACTTTGTTGGAAAAGATCGTTCAAGATTCCTTAACCGAGAGGTATTGGGTCAGACTTAATTCTTCACCGAGATCTTCGTGAATATAATCTGTGGTTTGCTGGAGTTGGATTGAGGTAAGTTTTCCAGGCGGCCTACGCAGGTTTCGATCGCGAGTGAGATGAGATTCAATTAGATGTGTTGCCAACGGTTCTCCGCTTTCCATTCAAATCGAAAGATAAGCGATCGCTTCTAAGGCTCACGTAAACTCACATTATCTTAAAAAGAATCTGCAAAAATTGCATCTATCGATCGACACAGCAAGCTAACTATTTATGTAATCGTTCAACTAGAGGAAGGTTGACAAAATGGGCAAACAGATAAAGTAGCTCTACTATCTCAACCTCGTCCGCTCGATATTCAACAAATTAACATAGAGTATGAAATGGGTAGAACGATCGACCCGATCGAACAGATTTTGGCTGTTGTTACGCCAAAAAATGTATTTGTATTTTCTAAGCGGGTATTTTAGCTAAGTAATCGCAGCAAGTCCAATTGACGCACGATCGATTGACATAAATTTATATATCCCGCACATTTACTATTGTTCGATATTTACAACACCCCGCTCAAATTGTTCGTTATAAATAAAGTATAGACGTTATAAATGTTGGCTGAAATTTTCTGAACTTTAGCCGTAATTATCGGATTTAGGAAGCAAGTCATGACAGATAATGCAACTGTAACAGGTGGGTGCCCGTTCCGTGGCACCCGAATTGAAGGTGCTCAGGGCTTGGGGCCAACGCTTGAAGATTGGTGGCCGGATCGCCTGCGCGTGGAGCTGCTTCACCAACAAACCGATCTGGCCAATCCGCTGGGAGCCGATTTTGATTACGCCAAGGCGTTCGAGACGATCGATCTTAACGAGCTGAAGAACGATATTTTCGAGATGCTCAAGACATCTCAGGATTGGTGGCCTGCCGATTACGGTCATTACGGCCCGCAGATGATCCGAATGGCGTGGCACGCGGCGGGCACCTATCGGATTGCCGATGGTCGCGGTGGTGCGGGTAGTGCGCTCCAGCGGTTCCTACCGATCGATTCATGGGTAGATAATGGTAATACCGATAAGTCGCGTCGCCTGCTGTGGCCGATCAAACAAAAATACGGTAGTGCCCTGAGCTGGGCAGACCTGATGGTGCTGACTGGCAATTGCGCCCTCGAAGCGATGGGTTTCAAGACCTTCGGCTTCGGTGGCGGGCGGTTGGACGGGTGGCAAGCCGATAGCGCGACCTACTGGGGTGCCGAAACCGAAATGCAGGGTCGGTCGCGGTGGCACGGCGATCCTAAGGGCGAGTATTACGACCTCGAAAATCCAGTAGCAGCCTCGGAAATGTCGCTGATCTACGTCAATCCAGAGGGGCCAGGTGGCAACTCCGATCCGCTCTCTTCCGCTCGTGAAATCCGCGAGACTTTCGCGCGGATGGCGATGAATGACGAGGAAACCGTTGCCCTGATCGCTGGCGGTCACGCCTTCGGCAAGAGCCACGGTGCCGTGGCTAAGGAACATATCGGCCCAGCTCCAGCAGGCGCATCGATCGAAACGCAGGGTTTTGGCTGGATGAATTCAGCAGGCACTGGGAACGCCGAGTTCACCATGACCAACGGCATCGAGGGTTCCTGGACATCGGAGCCGACTAAATGGGATGCCGAGTATCTGCATAACCTGTTTAACTTCGAGTGGGAACTGACCGAAAGCCCTGCTGGTGCCAAACAGTGGCGACCGACGGTAGCGACTCTTGAAGCCACCACGCCCGACGCGCATATAGAGGGCAAACGCAACCCACTGATGATGATGACCTCGGACATCGCCTTGCGCGACGATCCGGCGTATGCCAAAATCTGTCGCCGCTACCTCGATAATATGAGCGAGTTTGAGGACGCGTTCTCCCGCGCCTGGTATAAGCTCACCCACCGCGATATGGGGCCAAAAGTCCGCTACCTGGGAGCCGAAGTACCAGCAGAGAGTTTAATCTGGCAAGATCCGATTCCGAAGCTCGACCATGACCCGATCGATTCGACCGATATTGCCGATCTCAAAGCTAAGATCCTGGCTATGGGCTTAAGCGTCTCAGAACTCGTCGGTACGGCGTGGGCATCAGCCTCGACTTTCCGCAGCTCTGACAAACGGGGCGGCGCAAACGGAGCGCGCATCCGGCTGGCTCCCCAAAAGGATTGGGAAGTAAATCAGCCCCAACAGCTCGCCAAGGTGCTATCGGCACTCGAAGGTGTGCAAAAAATGTTTAATGATGCCCAAACTGGCAACAAGCAAGTCTCCCTGGCCGATCTCATCGTGCTGGGCGGCTGCGCGGGTGTCGATCGAGCCGCTCGCGATGCTGGTGTCGAAGTCGATGTGCCCTTCACGCCGGGTCGGATGGATGCCAAGCCGGAGGACACCGACATCGAGAGTTTCGAGTGGCTCCATCCGGTCGTCGATGGTTTCCGCAATTTTCAGCAGCGACAGTTCAAAGTAGCCTGTGAGGTGTTCTTGATCGATCGGGCGAACCTGCTAACGCTGACCGCCCCACAACTGACGGCACTAATCGGCGGCTTGCGGGCGATCGGGATTAACTGGGACGGTTCCAAGCACGGCGCGTTCACCGAGCGACCTGGCGTGTTGAGCAACGATTTCTTCGTCAACCTCTTCGATATGGCAACGGTCTGGACTGCCACCAATAACGAAAAGACGGCGTTTGAGGGTCGCGATCGTCAGACGGGTCAGCCGAAGTGGACGGCAACCCGCGCCGATTTGGTGTTTGGCTCCGATCCGCAGCTCCGAGCTGTCGGTGAGGTTTATGCTGCTAACGATGGCCATCAACGACTGGTGCGCGATTTCGTGGCGGCATGGGACAAGGTGATGATGCTCGATCGATTCGATGTGCCCAATCGCGGTCGTGTGGGTCAGCCGCCTCAAGGCTAGTCTGGATAGCGAAGGGCGTTACGCAAAATAGGAAATGTCGGGTCGGCTCGTGCCGATCTGACATTTCTAGGATATTTAGGGCTTGCTGAAGATCTCAGAAAGTCTTTTACTGCAAGGTTTTTGAGCCTTTTTCCAGAAATTAAGTGCAAGGTTTTGACCTCGTAAGGCTCAAAAACCTTGCACTCGATCGCTTGCATCTGACGATCGAGCAAAAATCCTGGCAACAGAACTACCCTGTGATAAAGATTTCGGGCTTTAGAGCAGCACCTGGGACTAATTCAGCAAGCCCTATCTAGTACCTCTAAGATCGCCCTTGTTGAAGGAAATCGCGTTCAAAATCTTCATATTCCAAAGGCATCGCGATTTTGAAGTGCTGGCAGATTGCCTTGACATCACGATAATCGTCCTCATCAAATTGATATGCGGTATGAAACTTCACGACCCATTCTGGTGAAATGCAGTTCACAGGATACCCATTGATTGAACCATTTCCAGACAATGATTCCAATGGGTAGGGAATACCATAAATACAATTACCTGCGGCATCAAAAGTATAAGTGTGAAGATCGATCTGATGACCTTCACAATCGCCTAAAACAAAGTTGAAATCACTACTATCGGCGCGATGCATGTCACTGTAACCTCGCGCTTTTAGCAAAGCACGGACTTGTAGTGAGTCTTTGTGCTCGATCGCAATGTCCAAATCGGCATGAGGACGTGTTTGTTTTCCAAGCAACGCATCGACACCCCATCCGCCATCAACATAAAACTCAATTCCGTGCCGCTCGAAAAGCTGCACGATTTCACTTACATCATGCAATGTCATTTCAGAAATACTATTTTTCATTAATCTCTTATATTTTTCTCGATCGAACGAAACAGACAACCTCAGCGGCAAAAAGGTTCGATCGGGTTGTCTGTAAGTATCCTCGGCATCCATCCCAAAATCTTGCGGTAGTCCGCTCTGAGCGAATTGTTATCCGGCTGTAAACTTGGCTCTTGTTAACATGAATTGCTCCAGATCGTGACGCTCCCCCTTCCAAAAACCATGCTTTTTCAGTACCCTCTGACTCCTGAAACCCAGCTTTTCCAGCAATCTTCTAGAAGCTATGTTCTCTAACATGATTTCTGCGATCGCAAATTGCGCTCCTGTGCGTTCAAACTCATACTGCAAAATGGCATGTAAAGCCTCACTCATAATGCCTTGTCTCCAAAACTGGCTGGCAAGCTCATAGCCAATAACAGCAGCATTTGCTTCTGTATCCCATCTGAATCCACAGGAGCCAATTAGGCAGTTATCTTGTTTACGAGCGATTCCCCAACGTATCCTATGTCCACTTTCAAAACCGCTTATCCATCGCTCAATTACTCCAATTGCTTCATCAAGATGAGTGAATGTATCGAGATCGTGAAACTGAGTTACCTTGGGATCGGAGAACATGGCAAACACAGCCTCAGTATCTTCCTGAGTTGCCTGCCGAAGCCAGAGCCGCTTTGTTTCAAGGCATGGGAAAGAAATTGATGAAAAATCTTGGTTTATCAACATTATGCTGCTTGTCTTTCTTCTTTCAAAATACTAACAACGATATCGCCCGTGAGGTGGATGATACGCTTTATCTTCAACAAATCGATGTTGAACCCGAACATGGACGCAGAGGAATTGGTTCGGCATTGGTAAAGACGGTTTGTACTTGGGCACAACAGCAGGGATATCGCATTGTATCGTTATCCACCTTTCGAGATATTCCCTGGAATGCTCCTTCCTACGCAAAAATAGGGTTTCACCCTGTTGATGAAACTTTACTGACAACTGGTTTTCAACAGATTAGAATCAAAGAGTTGACAGCGGGATTACCAATATCGGAACGGGTAGTTATGTATTGTGAATTTTAGCCGTCTAATAATTGCGAGGATTTATGATAAATACCTACCCGATCGCCTTGAAGTTGATTACAGTAATCGGTTGTGCCTTAATCGCCGGAGTTTTCTTTGCGTTCTCCACCTTTGTCATGAATGCCCTGTCGCGACTCCCGCCAGCACAAGGGATTGCTGCCATGCAATCCATCAATATCATAGCCATCAATCCGTTATTTATGACAGCCTTGTTTGGAACGGCGGCGACTTGTCTGTTGCTAGCTGTCTCGACGCTAGCAAAACTGTCTCAACCTGATGCTGTTTATGTGTTCATCGGTAGTTTACTCTATCTAATTGGCACAGTGGGAGTAACGATCTCCTTCAATGTACCACTAAATAATGCACTGGCAATCGCCGATCCCAGCAGCACCGAGAGCGCAAACCTTTGGGCTAAATACTTAACAGATTGGACTTTCTGGAATCATGTTCGGACAGTAGCGGCACTGATAGCCGCAGTATTATTCATGCTGGCAAAGCCTCTCTATTAGAGAATTTCACCGAACATTAAAGACACAAAATTTTTAGTTGTTAACCAAGGAGAAAAATATGTCTAATCTAATCGCAGGTCAGGGAAGTTGCCTTTGTGGATCTGTTCGTATTTCCGCAAAAGCAATGAGTAATAAGGCTGGTGCCTGTCATTGCCGTATGTGCCAAAAATGGGCAGGGGGTTCTTTAATGATGGTTGACTGTGGCAGCGATGTATCATTTCAAGAGCGAGAAAATCAGAAGTGTTGAATGACAGATGAAATCTATGAAATCGCCTCCTAATTAGATACAATAGGAGGCGATTAAAACAATAAAACTAGTTAGTATGGTATCAAATTTTCCAGCGATCGTCAAACGATTTCTTAAAGATTTTCCAACAGATGATTATCCAGTATTGGATACATTTACATTTGGATCATGCTGGATGAGTTTCGTGATGGATCAAAGCCAATCTAGCATGAGAGATTTGTTTAAAAGATTAAATATTCGAGGAATAGAAATGGATATATCCACTTTCTCCAAGGCTAGCAAAAATAGAGATCCAATTATATTTCATGATTTATTTTTAAAATCAAGGAATGAATTGAGAAAAAAGAATAATATCGACTCAAAAGCATTGGTATTATTTCCAATAGATTCGACAATTATATCTTTGACTAGTAAGCTCTTATGGAAAGAAGGATATCATCAAGTAAAATTATTCAGTGGGATTAATTTATTGACAGCAGAACCAGATGGAATATTAATCCACTTTGGGCAAGGGCATGATAGTAAATATGGAGAAGAAACTATAGCGGCAACCCCAAAGAATGGGGTCAGTGTAATGGATAGAGGATTTTGCAAGCTAGAGAGAATTAAGAATCTGATTCAGGATCGAGAGAGATATTTTGTCATAAGAATAAAAAATGACATGAGTTTAGAGATGCTAGAGAATGGTAAGTTTTTAGTTGGGACAGGAACAAAGAAAGTAGAATGCCGAATTGTGAACTATTGTGATTTAGAAGAGCGAACTGAATTCAGATTGGCAACAAACTTACCAGAGACAGGAGAGTTTGCAGTAAGCAATAAAGAAATCGGGGAATTTTACCGAAATCGTTGGCAGATTGAGTTGCTATGGAAATTCTTGAAAATGCATTTGAAGCTAGATCGATTAATCACAAAAAATACGAATGGAATTGAGATCCAAATCTATTGCTGCTTAATTGCATATATTGTTTTACAATTAGTGGAAACTCCCAAAGAATTCGGAGAGAAAATATTGGATAAATTAAGATATTTACAAGCTTTTATGTGTGAAAATATTAGCTATGTACATTGGTTCAGAAAGATGGTGTTTGAACAATAAAAACAGGCTTTTATAGGAATGCTGTACCTATTTTTAGGAGAAGTGAGATCTAACATTCAACACTTCTGCGAGAAAATGTGGCTGTGTTCGATTCATCGGAATGGGCTGAACGGGGATTTTGTAAGCAGTGCGGCAGCCATTTGTTTTATCGATTGAAGGCACAGGATCGATATTTTATGCCTGTGGGTATTTTTGATGGTGTCGAGCAATTTGTTTTTGACCATCAAATTTTTATAGACGAAAAACCTGAATATTATTGTTTTGCTAATCAAACGCAAAATATGACTGGAGCAGAAGTCTTTGCGATGTTTGCTCCTGCAAATGATTCATAGGAGAGAGTCATGCGATCTGATGTGGAGATTATAACCAGAAGATTTCTGCTGCGTGATGCCAAGATTATCTACCACCACTAAACTACAACTGATATACCCATAAATTGAAGGAGATAGTTGGATGAAAACACCATTTACTGGGGGTTGTATGTGTGGCGCAATCCGCTATGAATGTTCGGCAGAACCGATCGCAATGGGGCTATGCCATTGTCAAGATTGTCAGCGAGCCACAGGGAGTGCTTTTGCTGCTGCGGTGATGTTACCTCGCAGTGCTGTCCTCGTTTCTTAGTAACATGAACATGTTAAAAATCACTCACCCACTCCGTTGTAATTGTGGCAAATTAACAGGCACACTAGATCGCACTAAAGACATCAATCGGTGTGTATGCTACTGTAACGATTGCCAAGCCTTTGCCCGTTTTCTAAAGCGAGAGGATGACATCCTCGATTGAGCTTTGCTCACGCTTCGCGAACGAGTTGGTGGGACTAGCATCATTCAGACTATTCCTAAACATGTAACTTTTCTCGAAGGCACTGAAAATCTAGCCTGCATCCGTCTCACTGAAAATGGTCTGCTGCGGTGGTATGCCGCTTGTTGCAATACTCCCATCGGGAACACTTCTCCCAATTTCAAACTGCCCTTCATTGGTTTAATCCACAATTGCTTGAGTGCAGAGCAAGCCTCGTTAGATGAAACATTTGGATCTGTACGAATGCACGTCAGTACTCAATCTGCGATTGGGGAACACAAGCCAAAATCGACGGGGTTCTTGGCAGGCACCTTGCGAGTGATGAGTATGGTTTTTCGATCGAGATTTGATGGCAGCTACAAGCAAAACCCCTTCTTCGATCCAGTAACTGGTGTTCCTATAGTTACCCCAAAAGTATTTAGTAGTCAGGAGTTGAAGGATGCTAGATGAATGCAATATTTGCAGTGATATCGGCGTGGTTATAATGGATTGAGATCGGTTATTACTAACAAAAATCATGATTGACCATACAGGCATAAATGTTAGCAATTTTGAGAATAGTAAAGAGTTTTATACCAAGGCTTTAGCTCCGTTGGGTTATCAATTAAGCAAAGAATTTGGCGATGCTATTGCAGGTTTTGGGATCGAGGGAGAACTAGATTTCTGGATGATCCGGGGAGAAGTTAACACACCGAGAATTCATATTGCTTTTCGTGCTCAAACCCGCGAAATGGTTCAAGCATTCCATACAGCAGCTTTAGCAATCGGCGGTCGAGATAATGGTGCGCCAGGTTTACGTCCTCAATATCACTCCAATTATTATGCTGCCTTTGTTTTAGATCCAGATGGACATAACATTGAGGCTGTTTGTCACATCCCGATTTAATCCCACTCTCGCAAATTCATTACATTAGTGGGACAAAATTACTAGCAAAATAGCAAAATATCGCCATGAAAATTGTTAATATCGGGCAGGATGATTTTAATGAGTGGCTAGATCTGGCAGTAAAACTTTGGCCGGATTATTCATCGATCGAAATGCAAGTCATTCTAACTGAAATTTTAGATTCCGATCGTGAGGTAGCATTTCTCGTTCGCGACGAGCTTGGCAAAGCAATCGCATTTATGAATCTTTCGCTGCGATATGAATACGTTCCAGAGGCAACACGGAGTCCCGTAGGTTATATTGAAGGCATCTACGTCAAAGATGAATATCGCCACCAAGGTGTAGGCAAGGCACTGGTTAATTATGCCGAGCAATGGGCATTGGCGCAGGGGTGTATCGAACTTGCCTCGGATGCGTTAGTTGACAACACGGCAAGTCATGAGTTTCATTCCAAGACTGGATTCCGAGAAGCGGAACGCACCGTGTTTTTTATTAAACAGCTCAAATGAATGAGCGAAGACACAGATACTTAGATTGGCGATTTCATGACGGCAACTCTTCACCTCTTACATGGTTTTACAGGAGCAGGTAAAACAACTTTTGCTCGAAAACTCGAACGCGAACTTTCCGCGCTACGATTTACCCCTGATGAATGGATCGTCCAACTTTATGGGCACAACCCGCCAGAGGAAAACTTTTTAGAATATTACAATCGCGTGACGGATTTAATCTGGCAATTGACAATGCAAGTCTTACAATCGGATCGAGATGTTATCTTAGATTTTGGCTTTTGGAGTCGCTCCGCTCGCGATGAAGCACGTTCAAAAGCTCAAGTAGCAGGTGCTAATGTCAAACTCTATTCGATCTCATGCTCTGAAGAAATTATGCACAAACGAGTACTCAAACGTAGTGCCCAATTACCCACAGGTGCCTTGCTAATTGATGAAAATGCAATTGAACTATTTAAAGCAAGTTTTGAATCACTAGATGAAGATGAGTCGCATACCATCGTTCATTCCGATGCTCGATAAGTAAAGGACACGCGCATGAGATTACCAACAACATCCGCAAAAACGCTCGATTACCGTCAAGCAAATGCTTCAGATCCATTCGTGCCAAATCCGGCTGTTCTAGCTAGCTCCGGCTGGGATAGTCTCCATGTCGAACTCCATCATCAACCCCAGTTTGAGGTTGCCGAACATCAACATACGATGCACGTTATCGCTTGTGGGTTGCCAACTTCACTATCTGCTAGTGAATTTTCCATCGGCGATCGCTGGTTGGCTGGCAAGCGGGAAACAGAGCGGCGACAATTGGGCGATATTGCCATTATTCCCGCCGGAATCGCCCATCGCTGCAATTGGAATACCACTGTGCAGTTTGGCATTTTAGCCATCGAACCCACACTACTTCAACATATCGGTCAAGACTGGATAAATACCGATAAAATCGAGCTAAGACCTCAGTTTATGAGCGAACGAGACGATCTAATTCAAAGCATGTTTGTTACTTTGAGTGCGGAAGCAGCAACGGGTGGAATCGGCAGCCATTTACTCATAGATAGCCTCAGAACGACGTTAGCAATTCATTTACTTCGCAACTATTGTACGACATTACCAAGGCTTTCGAGCTATGCTGATGGGCTATCTGCTGCCAAATTAGTGTTGGTAAAGGATTATATTAATACACATCTAGATCTAGATTTGAAACTAACTGAGTTGAGTGCAATCGCCCAAATTAGCCCGTATCATTTCTTACGTTTATTTAAGAAAAATGTGGGAATCACACCACATCAATACATTTTACAGCAGCGGATCGATCGAGCAAAATACCTATTGCAATCCACCACTCTAGATATTTCCGAGATTGCATTCAGGGTGGGCTTTTGCGATTCCAGTCATCTCACTCGATGTTTTAAAAGCATCCTGGGCAAGACACCTAGTCAATGGCGACAACTCTAAGCGTAAGAATATCCCAAAACTAAGCAACTTTTTTCTAGCGTACTGACTTGCGATTTTTTTAAACTATCGATAGTTGTTTCGCTTTACTAAAGATGCCATATATTCAAGCAATGACGATTCCGCTTTGGGGATTAGTGGTTTTTATCGGCTGGACGATCGCCATCGTCTGTCTCCTGCTAACAGTTAGAATTCGACACTTAGCAGCGGGTGGTGCGGCGCAAGATTTCGGCACCCCTCAAAATGAAAAAAATTTATTCTGGCGACTATATCGAGTTCAATCTAACTTGGTTGAAAATTTGCCGTTGTATTTAGGGGTAGTGTTCTTGTTGACGGTGCGAGGGATTTCTGGAACGGCGATTGATGCTCTAGTTATTGCATACATTTTGTTTCGGTTAATCCACTCAGCGATCCATATTGCGGGATTGAATCCAATGTCTAGAGTAATATTTTTAGTGAGTCAGTTCGTTTGTCTAATTGCATTAACACAGCACTTGGCAAGTTACGATCGAAGAAAAATATGATTGCAGAATTAAGCAGGCATCAGCACCTCCAAAACTTGCTCGCAGCTACGGTTTTGGCAAAATAGACCTTTTACCAGATGCAGCATTTGGAGGTAGGCTTCACGAGTCAAACTATAAAGTTGCTGTCCGATCGTTTGCTGATTATGAGCAAACATAAATCGTTCAGATTTTTGACCTTGACAGGGTAAAGATTGAAGTAACGACTGTCTTGTCGCGCTTTTTACGGCGGGAGACCCGCCGAGCGCGCGCCGCTGCGATATGCAACTAAGACAGAAGTGGCGTTTAACCGCTTCCTCGTTACGCACCTGAGCCGACTCAAAGCCCGTCACCTGCGCGGGCCTACTCATGAAAGATCTCGATCGTCCAACGATAACTCCAAGTCTGAATAACTCTCCCGCTCTCCCAATGCAAAGCATCAGTTAATAAAAACCTTGGTTCATCACTTAAATCCTCCCGTTCGTGAACACCGATTGACATAATCATAACTGCGCTTGACTCCATAGATTTCTAATCCGTATTCATGATGGGATAATGTCCAATCTAAGCTGATTATTTCTCTCCCTACTCCTCGGTGCTTTTGCCCTACTATTTGTCGATGCTGTGTCATTAATTTTTCACTACTCCATCCCGCCTCAAAGACAGCGGAGTGCATCGCTCTTCTGGTTGCACCTTCTGTTTGGGGGTAAACCTGTTGGGCGTAAATTCCTTGTAGTGTCTTATTTTCACTTAATATCAATCCACTCACATATCGACTGATATGCTCGAATCCCTCGGCGCGGAAGAATACCTCTCGGTACGCACTCAGTTGTTTAGCGATAGTTTGGGGTACTCCGACCAATGGAATCATCGCACTGCTCCTGGTGTTTGCCACTTGAGGATTACTCTATTTTCCCTCGGTTTCTTTTTCTTCGATCGTAACTTGCCAAGTGCTGTTAACAACCTTAGCAATTATCTAGTATAGAGCGCAATTATGAGTTAAAACTCAGCACACTGACAAGGAGCTTTGAGATGAATCGTTTACAAGGAAAGCGGCTACTAATTACGGGTGGTACGACAGGAATTGGATTGGAAACAGCCAAGCAATTTTTGTTAGAAGGTGCGCGGGTGGTTATTACTGGACAGAATCCAGATACATTAGCTCAAGCCCAGCAAGAACTGGGTAAAGAGGTAATTGTTATCGAGAGCGATGCAGGTCGAGTTGACGAACAACAGCGATTAGTAGCAAAAATCGAACGAGTTTTTGGTCAGATTGATGGTGTATCTATTAATGCTGGAATTGCTATTTTTCAACCGATCGAGCAGTGGGATGAAGCAGCATTCGATCGCCAAATTGCAGTTAACTTCAAAGGCCCCTATTTTCTGATTCAAAGCTTATTACCAATTTTGGCAAATCCCACATCGATCGTTCTAAATACTTCAATTAATGCTCATATTGGGATGCCCAACTCTAGCGTCTATAGTGCGAGTAAGGCGGCAATGATTTCACTCGCAAAAACTTTGTCTGGCGAACTAATCGAGCGCGGGATTCGGGTTAACGCAGTCAGTCCAGGGCCGATAGCTACACCAATACTCGGCAAGTCCGGTTTGCCAGCAGAGGCGATCCTTCAGGTTGCCGAGATGCTTCGCGCTCAGATCCCATTAAAACGGTTTGGCGATCCGATCGAAATAGCCAAGGCAGTGGTGTTCCTTATCTCTGACGAATCATCTTTCATGCTGGGTAGCGAGATGATTATTGATGGGGGTACGAGCACTTTATAGAGACACTGGATACAAGCGATCGATTAAAATCAAAATGTGGCTAAGATAAATATTCTTGGCAGATGGTAAAGAAGATGACCAAAAATATAAAATCACAACAAGAAGTACTGGAGTTAGCTAATCAGAACGGTTTGACCATCCAAGAAAATTCACTTGAGTTTAATGAATCTGGTCTTGACTTTCAAGTCGTGTTGGCAACGGACACTAAGGGAGAACGCTGGATTTTACGTATTCCTCGGCGGGAGGATGTTCTGCTATCGGTAGACAAGGAAAAACGAACGCTGGAAACGATCGCGCCGCTGCTGAGTGTGGAAGTGCCACGATGGACTATTTGCACAGATGAACTGATTGCTTATCGAGCATTAAATGGTGTGCCAGCAGGCACGATCGATTCAGTAGCAAAAGCCTATGTATGGGAAATTGATGTGGCGAATGTGCCCGATCGATTCCATACATCACTAGCTAAGGGAATGGCTTCTCTGCATCAGATTAGTGTTGAGAAAGTACGCGCAGCGGGTCTTCCGGTTAAGACTGCCGAAGAAGTACGTGCCCAGATGAGGCAGAGAATGGATGCAGTCAGGGGCGAGTTTGGCGTTGGTCGGGCGTTATGGGAGCGATGGCAACACTGGCTTCAAAGTGATGAAATTTGGATGAAAGAAACAGTATTAACCCACGGTGATTTACATGCTGGGCATATTCTGATTGATGCCCAGGCTCAAGTGACCGGATTTATCGACTGGACGGAAGCATCTGTCACCGACCCAGCGAGGGATTTTATCGCCCATTACCGCATGTTTGGTCGAGCAGCTCTCGATAAGCTGATTTCGGCATACGCGGAGGCTGGTGGGCGTACTTGGCCGAGGATGGCAGAACATGTAATCGAACTGAATGCTGCTTTTGCGATTGACATTGCGGAATTTGCGCTCAAGTCGGGTTTGGATGAGTACAAACAAATGGCTAGGCAGTCGCTTTGCACGAGCGAATCGAATTAGGAGATACCAATGAACTCAACCATTCAACAGCTTATGCCAGCGGACATTGCATTAATGTCGGCTCTTTTGACAACCTTTGGTGAGGCGTTCGATGAGGTGGAAACCTATAGCGGTCGTCGTCCTAGCGAGGACTACCTGCGTCAACTGCTCAAAAGCGACTACTTTATTGCGATCGCGGCATTGAAAGCAGGTGAGGTCGTTGGTGGACTCACAGCCTACGAGCTGAAAAAGTTCGAGCAGGAGCGCAGTGAGATTTACATCTACGATTTGGCAGTTGCCGCAGCACACCGACGGGAGGGCATTGCAACGGCATTAATTCAGAAGCTGAAGGAAGTAGCAGCAGAACGTGGAGCTTATGTTATTTTCGTCCAGGCAGATCTCGATGACGATCCAGCCATCGAACTTTATACCAAGCTGGGAATTCGCGAAGACGTGTTGCACTTTGACATTGCAGTCAATCGTGGTAATCACATTGCATAAAAACCTGCGGGCGAGTATATTGCGTGCTTGGCTAATTAAGTAAATTTGACAAGTGATAGGTCACGAAAAAATATCCCATTCTGCACTTTTTTTGCGAGAAAATGGCATCAGGTAAGACAACGTTGTCAAAAAAACTGGCCTCAGATCGTAATGCTATTCTTATCAGCGAAGATATCTGGTTGTCGAAGTTATACCCAAAAGAGATTAGTAATTTTGATGATTATTTGAGATATTCGTCACGCTTAAAGCCTATAGTTTCACAGCATGTACAAGATATCCTTGGACAGGGTATATCTGTTATTCGAGATTTTCCAGGCAATGTTTCTTCTCGGCGACAGTGGTTTCGCTCAATATTTGAAGCAAGCAAGGTCAATCATATGCTTCATTACATTGTTGCGCCTGACTCACTATGCAAAGCGCAATTGCGTAAACGAAACGCTGAACAGCCGGAAGGTTCAATGATTATGTCTGAGGCAGAATTTGACTATATCACTGGATATTTTCAACCACCAACCGATGAAGAAGACTTTAACATTACTAGATATGAATCTAGTTAATTGTGTTGAGTCATAATTATCGATCGAATGCAGTTTATCTTTCATGTAAAAACCCGATGAAAATCACCGTTTCTGCACTTTCACTCAATGTTGAGGATGTCAAGGCATCCGCTAATTTTGTCAAGCAATATTTCGGCTTTAGTGAAGAAATGTCAACCGAAGGTTTAGTGCCACTCTCTAGACCAGATGTTGGTTTTAACCTTATTCCTGAAAACTGAACTGTACACTTTTAAACCGATGCACGTGCGCGGACATCGAGCTGATAGTCTACTGGTAGCGATCGATCTGTAACTTTGACTATGGAAATTGTCACCAAGAGATTTTTATTGCGGGACTTTATCGACTCAGATCGCGTTCCATTTTTGGAGTACCAAGCCGATCCGCGCAACCTAACCTTTTATACTCCAGCCGAGTCTAGCCCAGATCGATCGGCATATTTATTCGAGCTATTTCAGGCTTGGGCTAGCGAAAATCCCCGTCGCAATTATCAACTGGCAATCGTCCCACAGCAAGCACCTCAGACACTACTGGGCTGCTGCGGCTTGCGGGAATTATCAGGTAAATCTGGAGAGATGGAACTAGGAATCGAACTCGCACCGAACTATTGGGGACGTTATGGTTATGCAATTGAAGTCGGACGTTCGCTGCTCGATTATGGGTTTAGGGAACTCAATCTAGCTGCGATCTCTGGCTCGACTATTAGCGCGAACGTGCGCGTCGAAAGGTTGGCAGCGTGGTTCGGGGCAGAGGTGGTGGCGATCGATCCAGGCTCGGCGTGGATGTCAGCCAGAGGGTGGAGTGAGGTGACTTGGCGGATATCGAGAGCGCGATGGGAGAGTCGTGTGGCTGTCTGACATCTACGTTTAATCCTTTTGGTAGAGGATCATCCTGTTGGGCGAGTTGTAAGCTAATCGAACAGACCGATACTGCTGACATGACCTGGAAAACTATTCTCTCTTTCGTGCTATTTGCGACCATCTTGACATCGATCGTCGGTTGGCTGACAGCGAATGGAATCTTACCACTGCGGCAGGTTATTCAGTACGGTGATGCCGAACGGAATTTTTTGCGAATTTGGCTGGGACTGGCGATCGTTATCGGTGTACTATTACCTGCGATCGCGTGATTATTTTGGCGCAATCGATTAATTTACCACCAGATTCTCAGTTTCTATTTAACTGTAATGGTCATCCAAATTGTGACAGAGCAAGTATTTAGCTCGATTATATTCCCTAGTTTAGTAGTGACAATTGGCTCGATTTACACCTTGTTTCGACTGTGGCAAATTTGGCAAGGATACCGACTGATTCAGGCAGTGCCAGAGAATTCCTCAATGAGTGGTTTATTAGGTTTGCTGGGGCTATTTTGGTTTAGCAATACGATTTTTTTGGTAACTGTAGGATGGCCGAGTATCTGGATTCGGAATTAGTACATGTGGAGCCACGAGATGAATTCTGCGGCGATCGATCGGCAGGTGTCAAAGATCCTACTGGGAATCATTGGTGGATTGCGACTCATCAGGAGGATGTCTCATCTACAGAAATAGCAGAGCGCATTAAAACCCTATTTAGTAATAAAGAACTAGTTTAAGTAGCTAGCTCCGATCGATGAATTTCTCGACCTAGCTCGGATCGAGAGATTCAGTAAGCATTACAAGCGATCGCTAGACACTTTCGCAGGAGGTCTTTTGTATCCCAACCCTTTCAAAGGTCGATCGTTACTCGAAGTTCGATCGCGAGTAGATTTGCGATCGGGTTATCAAAATTCCTAACAAGAACGGAGACCGTCGAGCTTTGCCGGAAGGAGAAATTGCTGTTTATATCCACTGTTTGCAGGGAGACTGACACAGGTACCATCACCTCCAAAAGCAATGATAATTTTTACGCGCACTTGGCGACGGCAACTATTATAGACACGGATCGTTCTGGTGATGTTCCCAGCGCGATCTGCTGTGACTGAAACGCAGTTTGGTGCGGGCCTTGCATGTGCAGCCGGAGCAATTGCCAGACTGCTGACGAGTGACAACGGTAAAGCTGTAAACCAGGCGGTTGCGGCAATCGAGCTGGAAACTCGGAAGCGATTTAGATTCACGATTGTCCTCCTGGGGATGAGATGAAGAAAATTTTTGAGTTAATCTCAAGGGATCTATTAATATTTACGATCTATGTAAATTTGGTAGCATGTCATTTACAGAGATCGAGCGCACATTGCTGCTTGAGAATTACTTCGTCAGAAGCCAACGCACTGGCAAAATTAGCGGCGATAGTTCAAGTATAGATTCGCGTCTAAAAGATTAACAATGTCTTTTTTAGGCAGTACGATCGTGCAAAAAAAACATTAATGAGGTTGGCGCGATCGAACGCTGTGTCAAGATTGGGTTGTTAATGACTATTTCAGCAAGGCATTCGTAGTAGAATCCCGATCGACCTCAGTACAAGGTTGAATTAACCTAAGTTCTAACATTTTTAGTAGCAGCCAAACCGGGCAGACTGACTAATCCAGCAAATTGCTTACCTGGATATGGGGGCATCTGTGCGAGTTTGTCAAATCCGGGCAGACTCTCCATGTGTTTCACCATGCGGGCGCGCATCGCCTTATCTGGCAGCGAGCCTGTCATTGCGCCGATATTTTCAGCGACATGCGCGGGATTGGTGGTAGCGGGAATCGCCGCAGTCACCGCCGGATGTGAGATAACGTACTTGAGAAAAAATTGCGCCCAGTTTTCACAGCCGATCTCGCGGGCAAATTCTGGTAGCGGTTGCCCGCGCACGACTTCAAATAGGCGTGCTTTCTCAAATGGCATATTGACTAATACAGCGGTGCCGTGCTCTGCTGCCGTTGGCAGAATCCGCTCCTCGGCTCTCCGTTCTAGAATCGAATAGCGAATCTGCACGAAATCTAGATCGCCTTTTTCGATCCAGTTGAGTAGGGCTGGCGAATACAAGGGCATCTCGTGATGCGTCACGCCCACATAGCGGATTTTACCAGCTTGTTTCCACTCTTTGAGCAACGGTAGCATGACATCTACATTCACCAAGCTATGTACCTGCATGGCATCTAAACGATCGCGTGACAAGCGTTGCAAGGATCGATCGAACTGTTGCTGTGCCTGAGCGCGATCTCCCAAATATTCACCCGTCGCCCACACTTTGTTAGTAATAAACAGCTTGTCGGTGATGCCGAGTGCTTTGGCAAATTCGCCTACATTCACCTCTGACATCCCATAGAGCGGAGAAACATCGAGCAGTCGTCCGCCACCATCCCAAAAGCGACGCATGACTTGCTGGATGTTATCTCGCGATCGATCCGATAATACATCAAACGTTAAAAAGGTGCCCAATCCGATCGCAGGCACTCGCTCTTTGGTGCGAGGAATCTCTTTGGTAATTAATGGGGCAGTTCGATTAGATGCAGGTGGCGATGCTTGTCCTTGAACTTGGGTAGTACATCCATGTAGAACGGAGGGAATGGCTGCGCTGGCAGCACTGAGTCCCATCAGTTGAAGTATATTGCGGCGGGAGAGCGATCGATCGGTTACTTCGGGACGATTGGCGTTCATCGCGGTAGCTCCTATAATTAAGGTTAATAACTGCCTAAATTCATCCTAAAAGCAAAGTAGGGGGTTGTTATTTCCGATCGGCTATGGCTTAATAACTAGCAGTTATCACCGGAGCGTACAGATGGAACTCCGTCAACTCGAATATTTCGTTGCCGTGGCGCAGGAGCTACATTTTGGCCGCGCGGCTGAGTCATTACACCTGAGTCAACCCGCACTGAGCAAGCAAATTCAAGCCTTAGAAGATAGCTTAGACATTCAACTATTCGATCGCACCAAACACTGGGTAAGACTGACGCTCGCCGGACAAAAATTTCTCGAAATCGCCCGCAACATTCTCGATGAAGTCGCGGAAGGGATCGCTCTCACCAAACAGGTGGCGGCTGGAGCTAATGGCAAACTCAGGATTGGCTTTACCGAATCGACACTATTTAGCCTTGCTCCCAAGATCGTCAGCACTTACCGACAGCAGTATCCCCAAGTCGAATTGACACTCACCAGCGGCGGTACCGAAACTCAAGTTGAAGCCTTGCGTACTCACCAAATCGATCTGGGCTTCGTCTACCTGCCAATTCGCGAACCGTCCCTCTCGATTCATCCCTTGTTTGAAGAAGCTTACATCGCTGCGCTACCTGCGGCTCATCGACTGGCTCGACAACCACAAATCGCGATCGAGTCGTTGGCAACCGAGCCGCTGATTTTTTATCCGCGATCGCTAGCACCGATTCTTCATGCTAATTTCATCAACTGCTGCGATCGATCGGGGTTTGTGCCTAAGATCGTCCAGGAAGCGGAACTGGCTCAAACTCGCTTGGGGTTGGCAGCGGCTGGCGTTGGCATTACCTTCGTCCTGGCTAATCTGCAAAATCTAACTGCGAAAGGCGTTGTTTATCGACCTTTAATTGGCGATTTTCTGACCCTAAAACTGGCATTGGCATGGTGTTAGACGACAATGAGGTTGGGTTCTTCCGAGCTTTTGGTGAAAGTGGGCGATCGAGCTACGCCAACGATCGGGAAAAGAAGCATTGTTACAGATTCAGAAGAAACCGTTTGGTGAGTAAATCTAGTCCAGCACGTCCATACATCTGTCGCTTTAACATTTTCAAGCGATTATTCAAACCTTCGACTGGACCATTGCTCACGGTTGTCATCATACTGGCTTTAACAGCAGCATAGTCCTCAAACAAACCTTCAGCAAACTGGACAATGGGTTTGAGCGAACTTTTAACAGCCTTAAGCAACCAATCATCAAAAGCATCTGCTCGTTGCTCTCGCAGCAGTCGTAAAAACTCATCTGCTAGCTCAACGGCTAAGGCTAAGGTTGGATGCTGCGAGACGATCCTAGCGATGAGTTTGGTATCCTCTGCGTCTCGATGCTCCACCCGCTTCAAAATTAAAAAGGCAGCTCGACTTTTAGTTAATGGCTCAAGTTGAGGATCGATCGCTATCGGTAAACCGAGGGTAGGTTTCACTCGGCTCGGTGGTAAGCCTTGAGCAGCTCTGACCGAACCCAGATAACGAGTTAGAGTGCGTTCGCTACCAGTGTATCCTTGCTGTTTTAATAAGACCATCAGGACTTTTGGCTGGCGAATTTCTGCATTCCACCACTCTAGCAGTGACTGCTTGTAGGGTTCCAGTAAGCTTCGACCCGATCGGTCGTTCGTCGCAGCTATTTCCGGCAAGTCAGGTGCGGCTAGATGGCGTTGGACGGTTCGCACGCTGACCCCAACCGCCTGAGCAATGGCAATCTGTGACCATTGCTGTTCGCTCAGCCGCTTGATTTTTTGTTGTTGTTGCACGCGCTGTTGATAGTTCGTTAGCTTTTGGACTTGGAGCTTGGCTGTGGTAGTCGGTCGAGCGGTTACAACCACGACGGTTTCGTTAGGAACAAAAGTCTGCCGTTGCTGTTGTTCGATTGCTTTGAGTTCGTTGCTATAGCTGCTGAAGACTTTTTCTAGCGTTTCTTCCAGGTTTTGCACCAGATGAAATCTATCGGCTACTTGAATGGCTGCTGGTGCCCCTTTGTCCATTGCACTTTTGTAAGTTTTCGAGCGATCTCGCGAAAGTATTTCGACCCCAGGATGTTCTATCAACCAATTTGTTAAGGTTTCTGCTTTGCGGTCTGCTAATAGAGCGATCGGTTGGTTAAGTTCTAAATCAACTAAGATCGTACCGTATCGCTCGCCTTTGCGAAAAGCAAAATCATCCACACCCATAATTCTAGGAATCTTAACTGCTGGTAGAGATAACTTCTTGAGGTGATTCAATAGCGTACTTCCGCAAGCTACAATACCGATGTGACCACACAGGCTAGCACCTGCTGCACCGCCCAGTGCTAATCCGATCGTCTGAATTTTTTGGCTTAATCTACTGGTCTTTCTTGCCCACGGAGCGGTCACTTCCGGTATCCGCTCGGTGAAGATTCGCCGAATGCAATCGGTATTATCGCAGAAGAACTTACACACTTGCATCACCAGAGTCAAACTGTAGTTGACACAGGGCAGGTCTGCTAATGTTCGTTCGTAACGGCTATGAATGCGTGTGGTTGGATTCGCACACACTGGGCACTGGACTGATGCTTGGGTTGAGGAGACGTTTGCGGTAATGTGATACTCATCTGTGTCGATTTCCTCGTGTTCCAACCGCAGTAGTTGGAAACCTGGGAGTAGGCATTTAAGAAATTGGGTCATATTCTCATGTTACTCACCGCCTCCGATCGTTGGCGTAGCTCGATCGCCCACTTTCACCAAAAGCTCGGAAGAACCGTGTTTTGACGTGTCGCGACAGGTTATTGTCAGGTAGGTGTCGCGAAAGCTGTCCTCAGATCGAAATGACAAGTAACGATCGGTGGCAACAGGGGCACAAAAAATATAGTCGTTAGGAAGATTGAGAGTTGTTCAGGCGATCGTTAGCAGCCTGACGACGATAGCTATCAGACTTGATTTCAAAAATCGTGCCATGATGCACTAATCGATCGACAGCAGCAACCGTCATCATCGAATCCACAAAGATTGAATCCCATTGGCTGAAAGGCTGATTGGCAGTAATTAGTAAACTTTTACGCTCATAACGATGAGCGATTAATTCAAACAGTACTGAAGTTTCGGCCTCAGATTTTTTGACATAGCCCAGATCGTCAAGCACCAGCAGATCGTAGCGGTCGAGTTTCCTGAGTAAAGCGGGCAATTGTAATTGCAGCTTGGCATGTTGCAACTCCTGAACCAAAGCATTAGCAGCAAAGAACTTAGCTCGCTTACCCAACTCCACCATCTTGCGAGTCAATCCAGCAGCCAGATGAGTTTTACCCACTCCAGAAGGACCGAAAATCAGACAATTTCCAGCTCGTTCCAGCCAGGTGACATCTTCAGCCAACTGCATCAAGGGAGCAGGATTGAAGTTGGGACAGTGAGTAAAATCAAAGTTGGAAAAACTTTTTGCGCTGGGAAGTTGAGCCTCGGTGAGTGCCCGTTGCAACCGGAGAGCGTTGCGGCGGTGTGTTTCTTGTTCGCATAATGCCAACAAGAATTTGGCATAAGACCATTGCTCTTGTATAGCTTGGTGTTCCAGAGATTCCCAGTGGGCGAGCATGTGAGTTAATCGGAGCTGCTTGAGGTGGAGAATGAGGTGCTGGTGGGGACTGGGGGCTGTAGGGGGACTCGAACTTAGAGCTGTGGTCGGAGGCATTGGCATCAATGAGCTGGTCATAGCTGGAGAGATCGTGTTGTGTGACAGTCACTTGAGGAAAACTTTCAGGACAATCCTGACGAAAGTGCTGTTGAAGTTGCTTGAGCGTCAGGGTTTGAGCCTTGAGTTCTCGTTCGAGATAGTCGCAGACAGCCGCTTCCTGATTTTGGGTGGCGGCAATGTACAAAGCTTCGACTATCAACACCGCTGCTGTGTCTAAGTCGAACTGAGCGGTTAGTTCTAACCACCGTTCTCGAAACGCTGGAGTGGGTAATAACTCCTGTTGCCAGGTGCAGTAAATAAAGGCTCTTGGTTTGCGCCGCAAACCTTCAATTACGTGTCGGTAGTTAATGCACCGTCCCCGTCGCTTATCAGTTTGTGTGACTCGAATTCGGGGCAGCTCGACTACTAGTTGGGTGCCCAAATAGCCTAAAATTCGGTCGTGATAAAGATGTAACTCTAATTGCCGTCCAATCAATCGCGATGGCACTGTGTAAAGGACGCACCGAACCTCAACCGTGCTTCTGGTGCTGACGCAAGCAGTAAGGATTTCATAGTCAGGGATACGATATTTTGGTAAGGATTGAAGATGAAGTTTCTCCTGTTCGTATTTCTGTTGGCACTGCTGGTTGAGTTTGGCCACTGCGGCTTCAATCAACAACTGATATTCTTCCAGAGTGTCGAAATCATTGCTACCACGCAGGTAAATCGCTTGTTTAATCCGATTTTTGAGATGACCGTGGGGCGATTCAATCGCACCATTTTCATGAGCAACACCTGTATTGTTGCGGGTCGGCTGCATCCGATAGTGGTCGCACAGTTCATCGTACAAGCGGGTTAGGGATTTATTTCCGCCCAGGTTCCGATAGGCTGCACTCAGGCTGTCGGTACGGTGTTGTTTGGGTACGCCACCACAGGCGGCTAGGGCATTCTGAAGTCCTTCAGCTAGGGCAATGAAGCTTTCCCCACCTTGGATGATTTGGGCATATTGCCAGCCGCTGTAAGCAAGTCGATAGTGATAAATCAAATGCTCGAATGACTTGCCAGCGATCGTTATCTCCATCCCTTTGAGTTGGGTAAAATCGGAGAGTCCCATCATGCCTGGTTCGTGACGTAGTTCAAACATCACTTCTGGACTCGGACCATGCAGCACTTTCCAGGTTTGGACTCGTCTTTGAATCGTTCTTAATACCTGGGGGTATTGTCCTGGATATTTATCCTGAAGATGCTCGAACAATGTCATCGGTTTGAGCTTGGGTTCTTGTTTGAGCATTGGCTCTAGTTCTTTGTCCCATACATCTCCCAATGGATCTTGGGTATTTTTACGCTCTGCTACTTTGCCCCGATTTGGTTGATGTTCTCCTGCTTCGATGCGTTGCCCCGTTCGCTCGGATATTTCAGCTACATAAGCTGCTTCGACTTGCTTCAAGCCGATTTCTCTTGCGTTCATATACGCTCTTTTCTGATATAAATGGATAGTTTTTCCAGACACTTGACTTTCTCTCTTCCTGGGGAGATTTTCTAGTGTCTTTCTTTTTGGCTGGCTTTGACTCTATTTTTGGTTCGGTCTTACTTGTCATACCGGATTACTTCTTTTTGTCACCTACCCGCCAATACCCTGTCACGACCCGCCATTAACAGTGTCGTCTAATACCCTTTCTCATGCCAGTACCGTTGAGCATGAGGACGATAAGTTTGTCTCTGAGGCGATGACAGGCATCCACTAGCGTTGCTACTTGCTCGTCGGTCAAGCAACCTGGAAAGCTCTTCGGCTCCTTGAGCTTGACTAGCTTCTGTCTGGTGGGTTTGCTCTTGGCGATACCCGTGAGCAATCCTCTGGTGCCAATCCCATAAGGCATGTGAAATCTATCGAACTGTTTGAAGTCTACTCGACCGTTAGCGATGTGATATTCGTAAAAGCCTGTAATGGCAGTAATCGCTCGATTGACGGTCTTTTCAGACCGGATTGCCTGCACTGGTTGCATGGATACGACTTTGGTTGTATCCCCAACTCTCAACCAGTACGCAAAATCTTCCACGTCAGTTAGGTTGATATTGCGCCAGTCTAGAGTTTTAAGTTCGAGAAATTTCCACCAGAATTTGAGATCGTAAGCGTATGCCTCGACGGTATTAGGAGACTTACCAGTACTGAGGTATGTGAGATAGCGTTGGATGGGTTCGACTACCTCGTAGCGATCGTCGAGCATCAGCCAGACGATTTCATTGGTATGGGGGTCGATTCCTTTCTGAATGTTTAACTTCATGGTGTAATCGTACCACAAAACACGTTGTAGAAATAAAACCATGTAACTATCTATCTTTGACTTCTGTATAAGAAGAGGGTCGTTGTTGTTGTTGTCTAATTAATAATTCTTGTATGAGATAATTGGCATCTCAGTTACAAGCAGAAGGAACCAGATGGCAAGTACAAATCGCATACCGTCTCCGTTAGACCCGAACAAGTAGCTGCTGTAAAAGTGTTAATTGCCGGAAATGTACCGCTAGAAGTGGTTTTGAGCTATCTCCGCAGTTCCAAGTAATTACTTGGAACTATGTCAAATCGGTTTAATTGAGACTGGTAAGCAGTTTCAGCCATTAATAGCACGATCGAATGGATCTCAATTTGCGATCGACTATTGACTAAAAGCTTAGTCAGATATGAATTCTGCTAGACCGAATAGTTCCAAGTAATTACTTGGAACTATTTGAGTCGCAATAATCGTTGCCGCATCAGCTTTTGAGCTTTATTCACTCGATCGGACCGCTTCGATCTTAAAATAATTCTGGCAGCCTTCGATATTCTGCCAAAATTGCATCCAACGGCTCGATAAACACTCGGATTATCTCTTTAACGGTACTGCGCGTCTTGGGAGTCAACCGCGTAAAAGCCACCATCAGCGAGCGATGGAGGCTCCGATCTGGCAAGGTATAGACAAGCGTAGACATCTCCAGCGGTTCGAGGACATCAAGGCGCGTCCCATATTGGTATATAGTCTGCATCGTTTTAGTTTTCATTCCTGTGGCAAGCATAGAGTACCATTGCTGTTGGGAAATAGTCATTGGCATCAAAAACTGTACCTTGATGTTCTTTGTCATCAAAGGCTCTAATTCCGCTACCACCCGATCCGCTTCCCAGGCATCGGTAGGAAGTGGTTGCCAGTAATAGGTGTCGTCGAGCATCCCAATTTCAGCTTCGACCAGATAATCCCACAATTGACTTGGCACCACATTCTCGATCACCCCTGGCACGGTCGTTTGTGTGTCGATTAATTTATCTAGATCCCACCTGTCGCATAAAGTAAAGTCTTTAGTATCGTGCCCTAGATCGTAAGTCTTCAAGATCGACTCGATCGCTTTAGTACACAAATCCGTATATCTATTGCTGGGGATTAAGTGCAGCATTCGCTCTTAACTCGCAGGTGTTTGGTTAGCTACTGTTGGGTCTGCTCCGTGCGATCGACTGCTGGCGTAGTACCATCAGCTTCTGCCGTCTGCGGTGGGAGGTACTTAGGATGATAGGGGATATAGCCAGTACTGCCTAATACCTGAGTTGCTTCCCTGAGCCATTTATTGAGCCGTCGCTTCGAGGGATCTGACATCCAGGTATCCGCTAGTGCCGCACCAAACGGAATATATTCGCTGAGAATCTTATTTTTATCCTCTGGAGCTACCAGCATTTCGGGGAAAACGATCGATTTAAATCCATACTTATCGAGCAGTGCTTGAATCTTGCCATCGGGGTCAAAATCCCCCCGCTCCCACCGGATATCCGTCGGGGCACCTAAATTCTTAACGAGTACGTGGGGAATCTGCCCCTCAAATCGCTCCACTGATTCGACAAATAAATCCAATGACTCGCGGGTGCCATTGGTAATGAACAAGAAGACAATATCGATCGTATTTTCGGGATCTTGGAGCATTTCGACCGCATCATTTTGTTCGAGCCACTGATTGATATGTGTCGCCACCTGGGACGGCAACACTAGTAGCACATCACGAACTTTCGCCAGTTCAAATATTTTGTCAGCGTGAAAATAGTTATCTGGGTTGCCCGTAAATACGATCTGCTCTTGTAGCGTCAATCGATCTGACTCGCTACCCTTGCCCTTACGCGAGAGGGTGGGGGTACTAGCTCGACCGCCTTGGAGTGCCACATCCTTAAACTCTCGATACATCTGGGGTGCATAAGTTAAACCCACATTCGGAGTCGAAACATCAGCATCAACTAGAAAAAACGAGCGATTGGCAGCGGTAAGCTGTTCTGCTGCTGTTAACCCCACGATCGTTTTACCCATCCCCCCTTTTTCACTAATGCTGACCAAGATCGTCGTTCGTTCGCCCTGGGGGTTGTCAGTTCCATCGAGATGAGCGATTACTTTCTTATTCACGAGCGTCTAATTTTTTGAAGTAGATTTAGCTAGAGATTTAGGTGTCGATTTGAGTCGGGGTTTGGGCATTAAGTACTCCCACAGGCAGTAAACATCGGCCATCCTCGCTTGGTATCCCTCCGGCACGTCTAGTTGCGGCAAGTGAAAGCCGATGTTGCTACCATAAATTGCGGCTTTACCACCCAACTCCGCATGTGCGGGTAATCGAGCGTCAAAATAAGCCACAAATTCAGCTTGCAGCACATCTGCCGTACCCCCAGACATCATCACCGCTGCTAGATCGCTGGGCAATTGTTCGTCGAGCCAATTAAAGACCGACTCACAATATATTTTATGGGTCTGCTCGATGACCTCAACTAATCGCACGATTTCTGCTGGATACGATCGCTCGTCCTGCCTTCGCAAAATCGGTTGAAGTGTGGCAACATCTTTGCTCGTCCAGTATCGAGCTAGTGCTACGCTCAATGTTTCTAACTGATATCCAGCCGTCTTGTTCATTACTTCCTTGACCCAACTGTTAAAGCCTAAGTCGCAACTGGCAAACCCAGCTACCATACCATCGGTGGCGATATAGCACGTCAAGTTGCGATGTCCTGCCATTAAGATGCCCACTCTCGACTGGAGATTACTGGGATGTCGATGTTGATATAGTTCGAGGATGCCCGCGCCCTCTGGATAAAAAGTAGCACTCGTCAAATTGACATTCATCGCACCCATTGGCGAGTCAAACTCGGCTAAAAACTCGCCCAATCGACCCTGTAATAACTCCTCATCGGCGAGTTCGCTCGGCGGTAACAGACACCCCAGCGACAGATCGAAACTGTGTCCTAAGTCGAACCGATCCGCTAAGAGCGATGTCGCCGCTAAAACTTTATAGGCAGCAGATTCGACCTTGAGTGGCTTAAAGCGTTGAAACGCCCCAAACCGTCGCGCCAATGCCCCGACAGCATAGTAGCGGTCTGCGACTCCCACAAAAGCGTACTCTCCTGTTGAGTGTCGAGAGCCTTTGCCGATGCTGTATCCGTCTAGCTTCCCCTCTAGACTCGATCGATCGATTTCAATGACTTCAGGAGACATAATCGACGATACTATTACCCCCTCACAAATACCGATTACTTTGGTCGCACTAGCTCCAAAGTCAACGGCAATAGACATCAGCTTGCGTCTAGCCATAGTTACCATCCGTGTGGCGATCTACAAATATCTACTTCAATCCTGAAAAATTGCTAGATCTTTGCGGTGGAATCAGTACTACCTCGTCATCATCATCCTCTGGGTCGTCCTCCACATTGTCTTCACCGACCTTTTTGTCCGATCGCTCGACGGCGATTGGCTGAGACAATTGACCCAAAAATGACACCCTTCTCGCCAATCCATCAATCGGAAATGGCAGACCTTCTAGGCTATAGAGATCGACCAATGAATTGATGTGACCGAGCAAGCGATCCAACGACTGATACCCGATCGTTAATAATTCTTTGTCTGACAACTTGCCGCGATCGACTAACATCGCGCCTGGTAAATAGTGAGCCACTAATGCCTCGATCGTCATCTCTCGCGATAAATTAGCTCTGGTTAAGTAAGCATAGATCGCTTGTAATCGACGATCGTTGCCCGAAAAATCGATGGTAATTCTCTTCCTTGCTGATTCAGTCATAATTGACTAATTCGATCGTTTCTCCAAATATAGCCAATTAGGATTATTTCTGGGTCAACTATAAATAAATGGTGACAGATTGACAAAAGTTCGATCGAACCACCCAGATTTTACCAATTTCGATTGCTATTTATACCGCCTTTATGGTGGCAATCTGTCACCATAACTCGAAAATACTGCCATTTTGGAAGCAGTTTGTCACCACTAAATTCTATTCTTATCGCTCACAGCGGTAATTGTTGCCCCATGCTCGATATTTCTAGTACTAATTTAAGGATTTGAGTTAGTATCGATATTAACCCGTATTACTCACCCGCTAATAGCTGTGCCCTGTTGGCTAATTTTAGCCTTAGCCAGCCATGTCATTCGTGGGTACATTCTTTAATACCTGCGGCACCTTTAACTGACTCATCTGGCAAAAGGATTACCACCCTCTTGACACCCACTAGAACTAATTTTAAAAGTTGTGCGCGAGCGAAATTAGCGATCGTCGTTAGACGACGCGCAAGCTTCGAGTCTTGTAATAAAACATCGGTTTTCACACTTCACAAATGTAACCACTTGTCTTGCAAGTTGAATCCGACTTTTAGTTAAACGTAGCTTGATGGTAATCGAACAATGACCAAGCCTCATAGTCCCGATGTTAAAGTAAATAGCTTCAAAATCAGAGTCAGCAATGCCGATCTCGATTTACTACACGATCGAGCAAAGTCGGTAAATATGCCACTGACCCAATATTTGCGATGGAGAGGATTACAACCCATCGGGCAACTCCAAAAAACTGCCGTTAAAGCCATTTCGGTTGTCGATCCTGCTAAGATTCTCATCCATAAAGAACTCAGACAGCAAGGTCATCACCTCGATCGCATTGCCAAGGGGATTAACACGGCTAACCTGACAGGGAGTACATTTAGCAACTATCAGCGGTTGCTTGCCGAAATTAGAGACGAACTAGCTAAGTTAGGAGCCAAGCTATGATTAGTCGCACGACACATGGCAGCAATTTTAAAGGACTGCTCGATTATTTGCTCAATCCTGAAAAACGACCAGAAATTATTGCTAACTATATGTTTGGGAACAATCCTACCGACTTGGCGCGGGAATTTAATGAGGTTGCCAGTCTCCGACCTACGACCAAACTACCCGTGCGGCATATCTCCCTGTCTTTCGCCCCTGGGGATGTTGTAGATCGTCTCGATCGGGAATCGATCGTCAATCGAGTTATGACGCACATGGGTTACGATGACTGTCAATTTATCGGGATCGCCCACCACCGCGACGATCCAGGACACGATTTGCCCCACGACCACGACCATCTACATATCGTTGTGAATGCTGTTGATGTCTACGGTCGAAGAGTTTCTGATAGTTGGGATCGGTTCAAGATTCAACCGATTCTTCGAGGGATCGAGCGCGATTTTGGCTTGCAGCCCGTTAAAAATTCCTGGGAGGTAAAGCAGGAAAAGGTTCATAAGCTAAATCCAGACCTAGAGATTTTCCAACTAGTCGATCGATCCCTTGAAAACTGCCCCAATCTAGAGACTTGGATCGATCGCTTGCAGGAGTCCCAAATCGATGTCCTGTTTGCGCTACGGCAAGATAATCAGGTCAATGGCATCACTTATCTTCAAGGTAGTCGGGCATATAAGGGCAGCGAGATTGGGGTAAGTTGGAATGCGGTCGCTCGACAAGTCCCGACCACCCCCGACAACCTGCCACTGATTAGGGCGGCTAATGATAAAAGCCAGGAGCATCGCATGGATCTGGGCGAGATCGAGAGACAGAACTTCGATCGGGCGGTGATGATGGCAAATATGGTAGTCAAGGGGCGCGAACGGATCAAAACCGGACGACTCGACATCAAACGAGATGGCGACACTCTGACGGCTTACCGGATGCGTCCGCATCGCCAAATCTTTAAGGCGATCGAGACACTGGGGGGATGGGAACCTGTGGGATTTCCCAATATCGAGCGTATAGATCTCAATTTATTGACGAAACTATCTGGCTATAAAGACGCGCCAGCTTACATATTAGAAGAGCAGGATCTGACAATCGTTCGCGTAGCGGATGAAATCGCGCTGAGGGAACCTCAGCGTGCGTTTCACCAGCGACGCATCGACTCGGAGGGAACCTCCGAGTTGTGTGCGTCAAGACAAGCAGCGTTCCCTTTGGGAAATCGATCGTCAGAGTTACCACACTCAAGCAGTATCCCAGTGACCTTGAAGCAAATCATCGATCTCAAGAACTACTATGTCAACTCTCCTGAAGGACGCGCTAAACCAGAGGGCAGCGACGCTCTAGAGAAGTTTGACATCTATAAATTGCAACTATCTCAGCATGGTAAAGCGGCAACTGGCGATCCAAATCTCAAGATGACGAATAAGTTTTTTAAGACCTTCGAGTCTGACCGAATAAAGCTTTGTGCCGCAGACCGAGCTAACTTAGACGCGGCTTCGGCGTTTGCTACCGAACAGGCACAGATCGCTCTTGAAATCGCCCAAGCATCTTCGCTAGAACTCAGGCAACGCAGCCGTGGATGTTCGAGATAATTTGGTGAAAATGATATAATTAATCTATTCCCGTACGATCCTCATCATCGAAGATATGAATACGAAATCGGCTGTGACCAGAGTTATTTCTAAGGTGAATGTTCGTGATGTTGGAATTAATGAAGAAGAGTTTTCTGCCAATATTATTGAAAGTCCAACCGTAAATGGACTGTATTTGGGTTGGGTACGAAAGGATACTCAAAAATGGGAGCCTTTGGCTAAATTAACGATCGTCGAAGGTGGGTATACAGCTCAGTACACTAGCAACCATGAGGAAATATCAGCCCTGTATCCAGGCTATAAGGATCTCTTGATTTGGTCGGAGCTAGATGTTGTAAATCGAGATTTTCCACACATATTTCGGAATAGAATGCCCCTGTTACGAAATGATGTTAAAAATGATTGTGAATTTCTAAAGTTAGATTATCCCCAGATCGATAAAATAGCTTATGTCAGTCGATATGGAGGAAGAATTTGTGGCGATAAATTTAGTATTTGCCCGTCGATCGAACCCGATGCGTCAGGCAACTATATCTTTTACTGTGCTTTGAGTGGTGTAGAAGAAAGACAAGAACCAAGAAAAATTTGGCAACAGATTAGAGATCGATCTGGGAAGTTTAGCTTAATCAAAGCTGAAGATAAATATTGCCTGGAATTTGAAGGTGTAATCCTTGGATATCTCGAACAATACTTTGAACTCATTGATGGCGAAATTATTCAGATCGAGATTATCAATTTTACCGATCCTAGCAAACGCCAGGGTCATTCAGTCCTGCTCAAAATTATCATTCATGGTAAAAATGCTTACGCTCATAGATTGTTTCAAGACATCTAAACTACTTTAAATGTCAAATCTATATCCAATTATTACCGTTCTTAGGGAAACTCTCGATAGAAGTGAAAAGTTTCTAGGTGGAGCCGAAGAAAAATATAAAATTCCTTGGAGACAGACAGATCTAACTCGCGAACAAATAGCTATCTTCAAGATCGATAACGAACCTAGAGAACTAAGTCGGGTATGGATCGAAAAACTCGGAGCCGAACTTGCAACTGCGATGGGATTGCCTACGGCTACTTATGAGATGTGCCAAACGGAGCCAGATCTTCGAGCGATTCTTTCTCCCAGTTATATGAAGCTGGAAGCGCAAGAGCGATCGGGGATGAGGCTAATGCAAGAAGTTCTTGCTGACAACGAACGACTGTATGCGATCGAGAATGTGATTGCTGTATTCGACCGCCTCGATATCGGGTTGCCTTCTGGATATAATTCGCCACCAGAAATTAGCATGGCAAAAGATTTATTTGTCGGATATTTACTCCACGACTACTGGATCGATAATCCCGACCGCCACGACCGTAACTGGGGGATTCAAGTCGATCTAAATGGGAATAAAGAACTCTTACCAAACTATGACTATGGACGTGCTTTAGTTGATTTTCCACTGACAAATAATCGATTTGAGATCTTTGCCGAACGACTCGGACAAGTGAGAACTTGTGCTTTTGTCAATAATGACGGCGACAAAATCAAAATGGATGAAATGGTTCGATTACTAACCAAAATAAATCCAGATGCTACGAAATATTGGAGCGATCGCATCGCCCAAGTGGGGGAAAAAGGACTAAATGCTGTATTCGATCGTTTTCCTCTAAATTCGGCAAGTCCAGAAAGAATTGAATTTGCGAAAGTATTTATCGATTACAATTCTTTCCGGTTACAGCAGATCGTTCAGAGCATATAGAAGCCATTTGAGATCTTTGAGGGCGATCGATCGTAATTTTGTCAACGTTTCTGGCCAGCGGCGGCAGATCGCCTTTGCATCACCACCAAGATCTCTCAACCGTCTGCTGCACCAGGGTTGTTATACTGCGTCGCTATCGAATTACTCAAGCTACAAGCGTAAGCTTCAATCATTACTGCTGCCGCTTTTGCTAATTTGATTCCATTATCATGCTTCTTGAATAATCGGCACTCTGCGAAGGCTCCATCAACCAGTATCAATAATGCCGCACTCAGTTCCTTAGCTTGTTCGATTCCAGCGAGTTCAGCGAGTTCTATCAGGCAACCGCGCATTTTCTGTTTGTGCGCGATCGCCACCTGATGTCCCGGATAATCGGCTTCAGGAAACTCAGAAGCGACCATCAGGAATGGACAACCGTGACTATCTGCACTACTCAACAATTCATCAAGCCAGATAAAAATGGCTAGCAACTGTTGCTTGGGTTGCCTCAGATGCTGGTTAACAACAGTTTCAAACAGTTCCCAAAAGCGTTGATTTCGCCCTTCCAAATAGGCAACAACTAAATCATCTTTAGAAGGAAAATAGCGGTATAGCGTTGTTTTCGCCACTTCAGACTGGGCAATAATCGTATCCACCCCGATCGCTCGAACCCCTTCGCGATAAAATAATTCGTCCGCCACACCAAGGATTCGCGCTCTCGCGTCAGTTTGAGTTCTAGACATTTTCATCTCCCAAAAAATCGATTATTTTTTTATTCTACCCTTGACAGCTACAGACCTGTCTGTTTTAATAAAATAAAAGCAATACAGACCTGTCTGTTTTAAGGAGGATAGAGTATGAAGATTGGGATTATTGGCAGTGGCAACATGGGGCGATCGCTTGGCATTCTCTGGGCAGAGCAAGGGCATCAAGTCTTCTTTGGTGCTCGGACTGCTGAGAAAGGAAAAGCTGTGGCAGAATCGGCAGGACAAGGGACACAAGGTGGTACTAATGATGAAGCCGCAGCCTTTGGGGATGTAATACTGTACTCGGCGCGGGGTGTCGATCCGGTTGAGGTATTATCCTCAACGGCAGTCTTGACGGGCAAGATTTTAATTGACCCTAATAATTCAACGATTCCCGCAGAATTTGCCTACGAGCCGATCGAGAAATCCTTAGCTGAAATCTTGGCAGAACAAGTCCCGAATGCGATCGTGGTTAAAGCGTTTAACACAATGGCGCAGGAAGTGTTTGAGCTTGCTCCAGAACCGTTAAGAGGGCATCGCGTTTCTGTATTTGTGGCGAGTGATAATGAGACAGCCCGACAAACCGTAATGCAGTTAGCAGAGGAAATTGGCTTTGTGGCGATCGACAGTGGCAGATTACGCAATGCTCGCATGATTGAAACCATTGGCGATTTCATTCGGTTTGTTATCATCGGTCAGCAACAGGGCAGTTACGCGACGATTTCAGTGGACGTTTTACCTGCGGTAGAGACACAACGGCTAGGTGGGAGACAGGCTTCGGATTTGAAATAGACTATACAGCTTTCACTTTAGGAGGTTAACCCAATGTTTGATTCACTCTCTGGCAAAAAAGTCGTGATTATCGGTGCAAGTTCGGGAATTGGATTAGCGGTTGCCAAGAAGACCGCAGAATTGGGTGCATCGGTGGTGATGTCAAGCCGATCGCAAGACAAA
Organism: Chamaesiphon minutus PCC 6605; assembly: GCF_000317145.1. GTDB lineage: Bacteria > Cyanobacteriota > Cyanobacteriia > Cyanobacteriales > Chamaesiphonaceae > Chamaesiphon > Chamaesiphon minutus. The sequence goes on from NC_019697.1 coordinate 1,666,395, forward strand.
TTAGATCGAGCAATGGAAGGAATTTCGGGACAGGTTGAAGCGATTGCGGCTGATATTTTGGATGAAAACTCAGTTAACGCACTGTTTGAACGAGTTGGCAATTTCGATTATTTAGTGATTACAGCAGTGGCGGATGAAAATCTGCTCCGCGCACCTTTGGCAGAGATTTCAACAGAAACGGCTCAACGGGGTATGGAGAAATTTTGGGGCACATTCTTTGCGACTCGTGCAGCAACGAAAACGATCGCTCAAAATGGCTCGATCGTCTTAACATCCAGTGTCTCTATCTTCAAACCTGCAAAAACGGGCGGGGTGTCTGTGATGTCTGCTGCGAGTGGGGCAGTCGCGGTATTTGGGCGATCGCTGGCGGCAGAACTCGCCCCGATTCGCGTCAATGTGATTGCACCCGGAGTGGTAGATACCGGGGTGTGGAGCAACACAAGTGAGGTACAGCAATCGGAACTAACACAATGGGCTGAAGAGTCATTGCCTGTAAAGCATCTTGGGCAAGCAGAAGAACTCGCTCAAGCAATATTGAGCTTGATGACCAATACTTACATCACAGGGGCGATTTTGCCTGTCGATGGTGGCTTAACTGTACTGTAGTCAAAATACTTACAGATAGGCTGCAAACATCTCTCTTCACGAACAGGTTGAGCAGTATAACTATTTATCAGACGGAAAGTTATCCGTATAACACCCCAAATTGGGTGAATAGCCCGATAACTGTCCGCATATCCCCTAGCAAATAGGGGGACTACTCTAATTAGATTTAGTGGATGGAGCCGAGATTTTAACTAAGACTTGGCTGCCAACAATTTTAGCTTGATATGCTGTCAGGGGTTTGGTTGCTGGCCCATTTAATACTCCTCCATTAGCATCAAAATTGGCACCATGACAGGGACACGCATATTTCTTCTCTCCTGCTGCCCATTTGACATCACAACCTTGATGCGTACACTTGGGATTGACTGCAATTAATTGTTTGGGATTAGTGGGATTGCGGACGATTGCGACTTCTTTAGTTTGCAAGTAGCCATTTTTGTCTAAATCGCCGACCGAACCAATGACTGTAAAACCTTCAGGCTTTTTCCGAGCGGCTGCTTTAGGGTTATCTTTATCATCGATCCCTAAAACATCGTGATTAGTTATTTTTGCCGTTGCCTTCTGTGAATTTAAGATTGTGAGAATTGCTGGAAAAATACTAGCGATCGAAGCAATACTGAGATATCCAAGAAATGAGCGACGTTTGAACATGATTTTAATATTCTAAAAAGGATTTGTTTGATGAACTGCTTTATTGCTGTCTTATATCTACCAAGTTATACTGAATATATTCAGCTCTGAGCCAGTGCATGGAAATTTCTTGTGGTGAATCCAATCCTAAATTTAAAGCAGCGAAATAGCTTTCTCTTTGTGATGGATACAGTTCGATATGTCGGTGTGCTAACATGACATAATCTAAATTTAATTGTAGATAATTCATAGTTTAAAATTGACGTAATATTTAACCTTATCGCTTAATTTTTTGACTGTGGTGAGGTGGTAACGATTTAATTAACGCATCGACTTCCTTGTCATTCAGGTCTTCAAGCGAACGCCCTCTTAATGATTTCTGCCAGTTGACCTCTAATTTTTTAAGTTGTTTGAGTAGAGCGATCGTGACGTTCTCTCGTGCGTAACGATCTTCATTCCGCTTGAGGCTTTGTAGTAGCCAGACAGAACTCAATCCTAGTAAAATCAGTGTGGGCATAAATCTTATTGACTCTGGGAGAATTTTGAGATTGGGACGTAGAATGAAAGCAAAGAAGGTATTAAAAGATAGAAAGACCCAAAAACTATAACAGTGATGGCGAATTTCAGTAATGTCGATCGTTTTGCCGCGACTAATTAAATACGACTGGTAAACTTGCTCGGTCATTTGTCCAGCATAATAACTAATCGACGCACAGATAATCAATGTCAAGGGAGCTGCAACTATTTTCGGAATATCGATCGTGTAACCTGCGATGTAGAAGCCTGGACTGAATAGGCTACTGAGTTGGTTGGGGTCGTGACTCCATGCCCCAGACAAGTAATAGTCCCAACTGCCCGCATACAGATATTGATAGACGAAGAATCCTACCATCAAGCCAAAGTAACCATAGAACAGTAGCTCCCGATCCGATTTTTTGGCATGTTGCCAGTAATTGAGTTGCACGTCGATATCGATACAAGCGACCTGACAGCCGACACAGCCGCTCTTTTCGCCTACTTTAGGATCGATCGTCCGACACATCGATTGAGTCAGCTTTGCTGAATCTAAATGGGCATCGGTGCTAACCAATCCGCGCGTACCCGTGAAGAATACTTGCACTGGAGCCATCGGACACAAATACTGACACCAGGATTTTCCTTTGAATAGATAGCCGACAATAATTGATGCGGTTACAGTGGCGAGTAAAAAAATCCCCATCCCCAAGCCGCTACCATTGGCAAATAGCAACCGGATATTTAGCCCCAGATAAAACAGGAGTAATTGCAGGTAGAGATAGTTGCGCCCCAACCAGGACTCTTTAGTTACCGCAGCTAGTTCGTACTTGATGCTGCCACTAATCGGGTTGACCTTCTTAACTTTGCGTCCGCGTCCCAACGAGCGAGGAATTTGGGAGAAGAAAGATAGCGGGCAAATCCGCCGCCAAGTATCATGTCCGCCGATTGTCAGGATGATGATACTTGAGGGGACGACTATTCCCCAGAAAATCCGTGGAGCCAACACGTAGGACACTTGCTGCAAGCACTCACCCTGAACTGAGACACAAACGCTCGGATCGACTCGCCAGGGGCTATCTAAGTTGTCTGGGTGAGTTAGCCACAGTGAGACTGGATCGTAAAAACTCAGGAGGATTAGTAACGACCAACCGATCGCTAAAACTTGGCGAAACCTGCCGATCTGTCGTTCGGAAAATTTGTTAATCATCGGCTGCAAATTAATTTAGGGTGATTTGGCAAACTAGATTTTTAGTACCCTTATTTTGTGCGCCAGCTTTTTTAACGCAAGCTCGTACCGATCGATTGCCCGACCTGAAAGTTCGATCGAGCAACTTACCATCGGGAGTCGCCAGCCATTCTAAGATCGCCCCGTCCCCAGCTCTGGCTTGTCGCAGTTGATTGGGGAAGAGGATGAAGAAAGAAATTAAGGTGCCCAGCGTCAGCCCCATCGATATCCCGATCGATCCAAAACCCCATTGATGTAGCCGACTCGCTCCCGATTGCCCGATCAGCCGTTTAGTAGCGGTGTCGATAATTTTGGCAGCTTCAGCCGATCGCGCTTGCCCCTGGTCTTGTTGCTGGTAGAGGATTTTAATCATTGCCTCATCCCGCTTGTCTTGTTGGGTCTTGATATCTGCTACGGTGCATTCGAGCAGCTTGGGCATGGCAACAGCAATGCTGTTGAGCGATTCGGCAATTCTAGCCGCATGAGCGTAAGTCCCTGCAATCTCTAGGGCTTCATCATCTAGCCCCATCCCTCGCAGAGCAGCGAGTTTGTGGGCGACAGTGGTAAACTCGTCGGGTTTAACTTGCGCTCTTAATTTATCGATCGCTTGCGGCTGGTTGCGGTCTGTGCATTGATTAGTTCCCATTTTTTTAACTATTAATAGTATCTGGTGGTAAATCGATCGAATTAGTGTTGTCGATCGGTTGAGTATGGTTCTCACGGCAGGTATTTTTGAGTAAGTTAGATACGGCTTTTGGGCTGACTCCGACTTTTCTAGCAGCTTGGGCAAAGTTCATTCCCTGACTTCGGCATTCGATGATTAGATCGATATCTGTTGGTGTCAAATGGCGATCTTCATAAATAGTCCCCGCTAGTTCTGAAAAAGATTTTCGACATTTATCACAAATATAACGCTGGTATTTTTTATCGCCTCTTTTAGTTTTACCTCGCTTGTGAGTTTTGCTATGACCGCAATACATACAGGGCATAATAATTAATTACGATGGGGAATTGGGGTGTAGGGATCGAGTTGGCGATCGGGTAGAAAATTGCGTTTGCCCGAACTAGCTGGATCGGCTTTATCGACGAGCATATTGCGGATGTCATGGATTTTCTTTTTGTCGCGCTTGTACATTGAATTGAATGCTAAGGTCGTCTCAATCAAATCGTCGATTGTCACCGTTAAAGTTTGGCGTTCGCGATGAACTCTGGCGATCGTATCTTGAGTGACTTGTTGAATTTCTGCACCGATAAATTCAATGGAGCTATCAGCGAGGTATTGCCACTCTTGAGGGGAGAACACCGGATCGTCTGAATTGGCAAACCGTTTGTCGTAGCGTTTGAGAAATAGTCTAAATAGCTCTACTCGTTGTCCTTCATCGGGCGAATCGATAAAGAACGTTCGATCGAACCGTCCCGAACGGGTCATTTCGATCGGCACTTCTGCCATCCGGTTTAATGTCCCGATGACGAATACTTTGGCGAGCTTATCGTTGAGCCAAGTGAGGAATGTTGCCAAAATGCGGCGATCGATTCCTTGTCCGAATAATTTCTCAATCTCATCGACAAACAGAATACAGGGGGCGCAACTTTCGATGGTAGTTAGAAGTTTGGGTAGAGCTAACCCACCACCTTCGATAACGTAATCGATGCTTAAGGCGAACACTGGAGAGGCTGTTTGAGCGGCAATCGCGTAAGCTGCAAATGTCTTTCCCGTTCCTGGTGCCCCTGCCAGCAATACTCCTTTCGGGTAGGGCAAACCGATGGCTTCGGCAGCGGCACTGAGCCTGTACTCTAAATCCTCGATCCACCGTACCAATAAGTCCAAGCCACCGATTTCGGTGTGCTGAGGTGGTGGCATGTACCGGATACCCTTGAGTGCCATTCGTTTCGAGCGAAATCGTTCGACTTGAGCATAAGGATCGCGGTGGGGGTCGATTTTTCGCAAGCACCCTTCTAGATCCGCATGGGATAGACCCATCGACAACCGGATTAAGCGATCGTCTTGGGGTAGAGCGTACTTTCCCAGTAACTCATAAATCTCAGTTCCACTCGGCAATTCAACGATCCGCTCTTCAACTAGAAATCCCAGCGCGGAGGGGATGGGGGTGAGATCGGTTTGAAGGATATAGATGCTCGTTGGTCGATCGAATTCTTGGAAATAGATCGATCGCAATCTGTCGTAGACGATCTGTTGCTCCATCCGCTCTAGACAAGCTAGGGCACTCAGGTAATCTGCCCAAATTTGGGTACCACCTGCGGATACTAGATCGATCGGTTGAATCAGCCTGTCTAAGTCGCTCAGTGGGTCTGGACTTCGCGCGATCGACCAGGTGGGAAACTTGCCAATTCCTAACCGGAGCGGCACCGCTGGCGCGTCGATGGGGTCGCAGCGCAGGACGACAATTTCGAGTTGATGTGTTTCACATGCCAACACTTTTGGTTTGACTCCGTTGGTGCGTGGGTGATTCTGGTTTGTTCTGTTTCTGCTGTGCGGCGATCTGGGCTTGTTCGGCGGCGAAGGTATTAGCCGCCTCTAAGTTGTCTCGATCTGCGGGTGCCAACTCGACCGCATCAGATTGAAAGGTCTTAAAAAATCCGTTAGTCATTTTGAGATCGGAATTATTGCTAACTGCCTTACCGTGCTGCGATAGTTGGGCTTTATAGCGATCGAAGTTTGCGACTGCTTCATGGCTTTCTGGTTTGGCTTTGCCTTCTGGGGATTTGGTATAAAAGTTTTTGAGGTTAATCAAATCTTTGAGACTTACTCCAGGCTTAGATCCATTCAACGATCGTTCTGCGATCGAAGCTTTTACTGCTGCTGGAGGCGACTCCCCAGCTACGGATGGCACTGAGTCGGGTTGGTTATTTACGGCTGGCGTGGAGGCGACAATCGGGGCTTTGCCTGGAGCTTCCTTCGCCAGTCCCTCGTTCTTCACGAATTGGCTGACAGCGGTATAGTGGGGAGCCGTGTATTCCTTACTCAGAATGACATTCCCTTTCTCATCCATCTTGCCGAGGACGACTGGCTCTGGCGCGTCAACCTCGTACATTTTGATTTGAACGATTCCATCGCCCTCTCGCCCTGAAATCGGCTCGGCTTTGATGGTAGAGCCATTGTCGAGTTTTACTTCCCCATCGCGGTCGAGACTACTTTTTAGCCCAATGAGAGCATCCACCTTCTGTTTATTGGCGATCGCGTCTGGCGTTTCTGGAGAAGACCGCGCCATTGACGAACCCTTTGCCATGCGTTCAAATTGGCGATCTGGGGGTGCGATGCCCGTCGTTTTCGTGACTTCTAATTCGTCTCTAAGCGATTGCTCGTTGCGGACGATCGATGTCGCGCGTTGTTGTAAGTCATTAATCGAGTTGACAATTGGAATATTTCGGTTGGCTTTGAACTGCCGATCTCGATCGTTGGCCGAATAAATGACCTTTCCTTTGGCATCTGTTTCAAATAGCTTTCGATCGCCAGACTTAATTAGTAGATTCTCGCCATTGTTGATTCTCGATCCCTCCGAACTAGAAATTAAATCGATAATGGCTTGCGCTTCGATTCCGGTAATTCCTGGCTTGAATAAAGTTTTAGTCTCCCAAAAGTCGCTAAATTTATAGAGCGTTTCACCAGATGATTTCGATGGGGAAAACTCTTCATCTCTAGTAGAATTTGGTAATTCCTCCTCAACGGTCGATGTTGTTAGTTCTGCTTCTTCTCTCCGACCGCCTTGCGGCGCGCTTACGCGATCGCACTCCGGCTCACCTTCTGGTTCGAGCGTAGCTGTTTTTTTGATTACCTCAAGATCGGCATACTCCAATTTGGCTTCGGGCTGTGGAGATTCTCTATTAACATTGGCATTGGGACTGTCCGATTTTTTAATTGCTTTAACTGCTGGCTTGCGACGTTCGTAGGCATTGTTCGCCAGCGTTACGATAAAATTGACCGCATTTCTAGTGGTATGTTTAAGCTGCTCGTCACCGATAGCTGAAGTCTCTTTGAGATTTCTAATTAATTCATCCAAACTAACTTGAGCTGTCATATTAATATTGCTTTGCTAACTAAATTTATAACTAAACACACATTGCCATAATTGAATTAACGATTGTCATTAAGGGGATGTTTTCAATTAATACCCGACCCGTATAAGTAGAACGCATATAGGCTAGCTTGCTATCGATTGCGATCGCTCGATAGGTAATCGGTAACTCAAAATCTTCTGACTGCTCCATGACGATCGCTCCATTTTGAATTAGAACTAGTGTTTGAAAATCGTTAATTACCGCAATTTCTGGTTGTGACATGTCGATCGCTAAAATGTTAAATATTGAGATTGAAGATCGGTTCAGCCATGTCTTCGGTGACTTCTTCGGTTTGAGAATTTAAAGGTAAGATGTCATTTAAAATTTGGTAATATTCCCGCATTAATTGGGTGTAGTCCTGTTGTTGTGCTGGCTTACCGCGTTTGGCAACATCGCAAAGTACTCGATATTTGCGTTTGCACTCTGCTCTGAATTTGGTATTGAGTTTTTTACTAAACTTAAAGCTATGCTTGTAAGGCAAACCTACTTCATCTTTATTTCCAACCGTGGGAGACTGAATGACACAAGTACCCTTGGGAAAATTCAGCGGTTCTTGTGGCTCTAATAGAGAGACTTGATGGAGTTGAGTACCCGTCGTCCGATTGGTACCACTGCCTTTACCCGAACTAGTAGATTTAGAAACAGTGGGCAACTCGATTTCTTGTTTATTGAGTAAATCTGAGAGGACTTTGGCCGTCTCTGGGTTGCCAGGGTTGTACCAGATTTTTGTCGCACAACTGGCAAGGAAGCCCTCTGCTCTTGCCTTACCATATTTTTCTAGTTGACCGAGATACTGAATCCCAATGATGAGGCTGCACCCAGAAGAGCGATAGCGGTTGAGCCAATCGAGAACCACTGGCATGTTTAAGGTGTCAAACTCATCGAGAATAATTACTAGCGGGCGATCTCGGTGGTATTTGAGGTTGTAGCTGACGATTTGTTCTAGAGCCGTCGCAATCAGGGGTAGCGTCGATTGTTCGTTGGCTTGGTTGACTCCAAACACTAACATTTGCTTGCCATCAACTTTGAGTGGTTCTGCTTCATCGAAGCGGGGAAAAGTACTCGTGCCGCAGAAATTGTCAAGGAAGTTTGGAAGAATCATCGGTGAGAGGAACTTATTGGCGGTCGCCAGTAAGCCGCCCTCGGTATTGTTTTTCTCGCCTTCACCACTACTGCTAATCAAGATCGAAAACGCACTGTAGCACCAGGGCGGAATCTTCTCTCGGTGCAGCTCAAGCCGTTTGGAGAGGTTTGGCAGGGAGAGGATTTGGCTTGCCATCAAGATATTGGCATAGCTGGGCACGTTGAGATATTCAGCGACCCATCTTGCCATCAAGAACGCACCTTCAAGGATCGCCTTGCCTCCAGGATCGAAGAAGCCATCTGTTTTGGCATCTTTACTGGTGTTATTTCTAACCATGCTGCCAATAGCTTCTCTGGCTCCCGCTAAATCCGCAGAATTCTTAATCAGATCGAAGATATTAAACGTCCCCGACAACACGCTCCCAGGCGCGAGAGTGCGGACTTGATAGCCATAATCGATCGCCACAGGCATCAACGATTCCGCCAAGCCATTATTATCGAATTTGTAATCGAATAACACGAGCGAACATGCTTCTTTAATAGCTGAGATTGCCGCAGGTTCGATGAAGTTGAGCGTCTTGCCCCAGCCAGCCCCGCCAACGACCAACGTGCCGCAATTGATTTGGGGAAAAAACAGGATATTCTTGGCTTGATTTGGCGATTTCCATTGTTGGGGTGGCATCCCAATCGGTTCTTGAATATAGTAGGTTGCGTCGTTAAATTGAGAGTTCTTACCGACACAAGCTAGCCCTGCTTTTTTAGAGTTCTTGAGATCGTCGGCATTTGCCCACCGCGCTCTAGCAGTTTTGCCCTTTTTAGGGATTCTGTTTCTAAGCAAAGTGATAATCGCGATCCCGATTAACATCAAGCCAATGACTGCGAGCTGCGGGTCGGCTTTGAGTTTGGCAATGATATTATTTAGTGGTTTTACATCGATAGAAAATGTGTTTTTCAATATCCTTGCTCGCAAATTTCAAAGTGACGATCTTCACCGTCTTGACGTTGAATGACTTTGAAGCAGTGGAATTTTGGGGATGCCTTAAACATCTCTTTGCCTACGCCAATATCTTCTAATTGCAACGAAATCGGCATTCCTTCATCGTCAGGTTTGACGATATACAAACATCCCAATTTGCCGCAAGTTTCGGGAGCGATAATTCTAAATACGGTATATTTGCGCTCTTGAGATTGAAATTGGGTAACGCTTAACTTGCTGCGAATATAAGCAAGTGTGACCTTCTCATCCAACCTGACCCCCGATTCAATCACTTTGTCGATTTTTTCGTTAGTAAGATTAGGAATTTTTGAAGGATGCTTGAAGATTTCTGTCTTTTGCTGGAAAATTAAACGGCTGGCTCCAACTGCTAGAGTAAGGATGGCTAAAATTGCAGTTGTTGTCAGTAAAAAATTCCAGTTTTTGTTCTTACCGTCGCTTTTGGTTGCCTCGTCTTTAGCTGGTTTCTTAGTTGTTGCTTCTCCTTCTCCTGACTCGTCCTTAACAGGTTTAGTTTTAGCTACATCGCTCTTGGGGACTTCGCTTTTGGGTGGCTTACTTTTGGCAGGTTTACTCTCTGGTAACTCGGCTGGTATTTTGACTGGTGCCTCGGTTGATACATCGACTGGTACCTCGACTAGTGCATCTGTTACTAGTTCGACTGGTGCCTTTGCTGATACATCGACTGATGCCTTTGCTGAGGGGGATTGTGGGGCTGGTGCGGTGATTTTAAGTAAGATGCTTTTTGGTACTTGAGTATCGCTCGTGACACTGGGTATTAAATCTACTGTTGGTAGTTGCTCTGGATGAGGTTCGTTTCGATTCGGTTCGGTTGGCGTTAAATCCATAAGAATCTTTCGTGTGTTTGCCTCGATAGATATAGATTTGGCGTGAGATCTCAATCATCTGTATGTAAATTGAGTTATCTGCATGTATGTAACGCCAACAATGGTGTTTGCTTTTTAAGCAGGCTGAAAATATAGAAACATATCGATTGGTACTTGTTTTTTATGCTCGATTTGAAAAGACCTTTCTAAGATGTCAACATCGGTCTTGCCAGTAACTAAAGAGTCACTTTGAACGAGTCGATTGAGGATTAATTTCATTTGGTCGCTCATGATTTTTTTGCTAACTAAGATTGGTAATATTTGACAGTGGACTATAAGATCCGATCGTGTGCGAACCAAATAATTTCTGATAAGCGATCGACGTATCTGTTGTTGCTGGTGCCGCTGCTGCTGTGGATGTACTCGCCCCGCTGTTTGGCATTCGATCGATACTTTGTTTGGTCGGAATAATCGTCGGTAGCGTAGATACCGATGGAGTCGTAGGGGTCGATGGAGTGGTGGGAGTAGCAGCAATGTCTGGCATTTCCACTTTCATGGGAAACAGTGCCAGTTTGTTCTTCTCGCTTACTTGCGGCAACGGGAGCGCGATCGGCCCGATGAATTTCGAGCTACAATTTCGCTCGAAAGCAATATTGGCGCAAAAAGCTAAGTACAGCCGTTGTTCGACGGTGCCAGCCTTGGCATTGCCGCGTTCTAATACCAGTTTCATTTGGTCTGAATCGAATGCTGGTGCTACCCCAGGCGGCTCCTTAAAGTTCCATAATGTCTTGCCAATCGACCCAACTCCACCATCGATCCATTTGGTTTGCCCTGGCTTATGTATTTGGATGGCCAGATTGCGGTTGAGGGGATTCGATCTACCCGCGACGATGTTTTGTAAGACCGTATAGTCGCACTGAGCCTCTTTACAAGTCGAGTTGGGGACGCGATTACTGCCCGAAATTAAATTAATTCCTGTAATCTTCTGCCCATTTTTCCCTGGAACCTCCGTTTCCAGGTGATCCACCTTCATCAGATTGGCACTGGTAATGTTAGTTGATGGCAGTAGCAAGATTTTGGCAAAAGAAACATCTGCTGCCAGCGGAAAGCTACTTGTCGGTAAGTTTTGGATGTTGAGCTTGCTTGCAAAGTCCCCATAGGGGATGTTGTGCATTCCGGTTTGAGCGATGGGGATGGCAGCGCGGACATCCGCTGGAATTGGATTCCCACCGCAACTTGTCGCGGCAATGCTCCCGAACGTTGGCACCGCACCCGCACCACAAGCTCCCCAGGAACCGACTTGCTCGGCATTAATGGCAACATTCGCCAGTTGGGGGAATGCCGTGACGAGTTGCTTGACGGGGACTTTCTCTAAAAACCGGAAGTTACTCAACGCTCCCTGTACCGCCGTTTGGACTTCTGGGGTCGTCGGATAGATTTTTTGAGCTAACGTCACCATCGACTCATTTCCCCCGCTCCCGACACCTGTAAAAGCACCGATGGGCAGTTGCGACCACGAGCTACCTTTGGCGATCGTCGTCGTGGTAGGTTGACTCTGGGGTGTTGTAGCTGGAAATTGGATTTGAATGTTTTGAGTTGGTGGTGCGATGTTTTTAAGAGTGACGCTCCCAAATGCTTCTTTAATCATTGCGATTGTTTTAGCACGATCGGCTGGACTTAATGTAGACGCTTCTTGCGATTTCACAATCGTTGCCATAGAGCCGATCGACAATAAAACTAAACTGAAAGTTTTGATAATGTTCATCTTGTACTTGCTGCCTCTTTAAATAGTGAATAGGTCGGTAACAAATCATTTTTAATGAACCTAAAAGTTTCGGTTATTGACTGGTAGAGTTCGTAAAAAAGGATTGTTAAAATTACGGCGAGGACTAAATACAGTGTTAGTTTTAGGGTTCGCCACCCGATCGGTAAAAAAACTCGTCTCATGTTCTGGTTGAGGGCTGTTACTAACTTTGATGGTGATGGTATAGGGATGTAGTTGGTTGCGCCTGTCTTTAGTAATTACTCGAATCGTACCTCTGTAGCCGATTTTGGTTGCCGAACGCGCACTAATTAACAGGATTGACGAGTTATTACATGCCGTCCGATTGCAACCGTTAGCATTAAACAGGAGGCTCTTAGTTAATACCTCTGGGTTATCGACCATAATCGATTTAATCCGGCGATCCGTGCGCGACCAATCAAATAAATGTCCGGTGCCTTGAGTGATATTTATCTCGATATTTCTGTTTTCAGAGTTGAGATCTCTAGGGTGAGCGGGAGCTGCAACGAATACTGAAATACATCCAGCCAATCCCAAGAACCAAGATCTCAACTGGCGAACTTCGCTCCGTTTTAGCATTACTTGAAACCTCGATAGTCATGAGCGGTGGACTGCCAACGACTCAACTACGGTAGAGGTGCCATTGCGGGATTTGGTGTAGTTGCTGGTTGAATATTGCCTCCGTTATCGAATTGAATGGGTATAAGTCCCGACTGGGTTCCGCCAGTCGTAGTTTGAGTAATTGCTGGTGCGGGATCTGGAGTGTTTTGTGCCTCAGTTAATTGAGTTGGCGTGACGATTGGCGGCGATTGTGCGTCGATGCCACTATTCGATTGAGTTGGTACGCTCGTTCGCGTAGCGTCCGCTTTGCGGAATCGCGGTTGAGTGTCGATCGTGTTGGGCTTGGTTGGTGCGATTGGGGTTGTGATGGTTGTCGCACCAGTCGGCTGTACTGGGATCGGCGCGGGTTGAGTCGGTATTGGTGCAGTTTGAGTCGTCGTGGATGGGATTGGTTGCGGTGGTATGAATGTCGTTGGCGAGCCTACGGAAGGTAATCGACCGCCTTGGTGGCGCGCTTCGCGTTCGCTTGTTGTAATTGAAGGTTGCTGAACTGGTTGTTGGGGTACGACAGAGGGCTGAGTAATGGTTGCTGGCTGGCTCAGTGTTGTGGGTGCTGGAGCTGTGACGATGGGTTGAGGGGTAGTTACTGCTGGCGTTTGGATGAGTTGCGTGGGTGTCGTGACAGACTGTGGGACTACATTCGATCTGGTGTTAATGACGTTATTGGGCTTGGTGGGTGCAATCGGGGAGGGTGTATTTATTCCCTGCGTCGGTTGAGTAGTTGGAGTTATCGGTAGTTGAGGTGTAAATGTAGGTTGAGCCGTTGCAGTTACGGGGGCTGGTGCAATGACAGGTTGAACGTTTGCCGTTGTAGTTGGTGGTGCGACGACTGGTTGAACGTTATTCGCACTAATGGGTTTAGCTGGAATCATTGTTGGTGGCTGCTCGACTTCCCCACCACCTAAAACTTGACCCTGTTCTGGCGTTCCTGCTGCTGCATTTACATCTGAACCAACCGGAACTTGAACTGTTGCCGCCGCCGCGACGAACACTCGCACCGGACTTCGCACCGGAATTTCATTGAGTCTGCTCGATTGTTGTAGCTCTTGTGCCAGAGCGTTCGCTCTATCTGCTTTGGCTTTGGCTAACGGACTGAATGCGCCTTGAAGCACGGCTCCAGGAATATTGACATTGCCATTATTGGTTTGGACGACCGAAGTACCCAACCCCGAAGTATTGATTACAGAGGTCGTACCAGAGTCAACCAAGGCTTTACCCACACTCCCCGCAGCTCCCCACATGGCAGCGTTAATATCGGCTCCTGATAACTCGCCTTCGCGTAACGATCTTTGGTTGGCAACTAGAGCCGCGCTATTATTGGCTGTTAACGCAAAGGCTCCGACTGGCACTTTAATTTCGGTACCGTCGATGAAAACGCCCTTGGACGTTGCACTCACCGCACCATTGTCTGCAACTGTCGCCCCGAATTGAACGATCGTGCCTGCGGGTAAATTGAATCCCTGCGACAGTTGGATCGGTTGGTCGAGTTGCACGGATAATGGTGTTTCCGTGCCGTTGGTGGCACTATTGCGAGAACTCAGTGAGGTATAGGGCGTGACTGTGTGCGCTGCCACATTTGCACCGACAGGTAATGCTAAGGTCAGTGTTGAATTGTCACCCGACGCTGAAGCTAAATCCCCATCATCGGGCTTGTCGTTATCGCCCCCGAACATACCTAATGCTGATGCCTGTTCAAAGCTCAACGGTGGTTGCTCTGGCGTAACTGGTTGGGTAGGTTGAGTTGCGACTGCGATCGGGGTCGAACGCTGCGTTTGGGCGACTGGTGCGGGTGTCGGCTTTGGAACTATTCGCGCGACTGGTCGTGTTACGGGAATCGGCACGGGTCGAGCGACAGTCGCGGGTGTGGCGGCAACAACTGCTGGTTGTTGGACGGCAATTGTTTTAGGCTTTGGTGCCGGATCTCGAACGACTGGCTGGGTTTTAGGTGTTGGGGCTGTCTTGGGTGGAGTTGTGACTGTTGTTGCTGCTGGCTTTGGTGTCTGCGCGACAGTCTGAGGCTCGGATTTAGCTTGAATGTCGAGTGCGCTTTGAGTTTTGAGATTTTCGAGTTCGCGGTCTGTTTCGGAAGAAGAAGTATCTTCTACTTCGGGAACAGTAGGTTTGGTTGCAGTTTGAGGCGTACCGCCGAGTCCAAATAAAACGGTTAATGGTATGCCGACGGCACCTAGTCCGATCGCTCCAGCTACAATGTACTGTAGGAGGGGGTTTTTGCTACTGGGCTGCGAGTCGAACGTTCCCTCGATGTCGGCGTTGCTCTGTGAAGATGATGAGACGCTTTCGTCGTCAACTTGAATATGCGTCGTTGTGGAGAGAATTGGCGTACCGAGTTGGTTGCCAATTTCTTGAAGTCTGCGTTCGCTAATCTCTACGTTATTGTCGCTCATGATTTATTTGGGGGTCGTAGGTGGAGAATTCGTATTAGGAGTAGTAAAACTAGAGGGAGTAGTAGCGGCGGGAGTAGGCGAAGTCGAAGTCTTTTCATTAAGGGTTGATGTTTTGGGATTGGGAGCAGCACCATTGGGCACTGTAAAATTACGAGTTAGCGGTGCCATGCTGGTTGTTTCTAATCCCTGACTTCTAATCCTTGCCACCGCTACGGCGAGTCCTTTGTCCTTATATAAGAGGGAAGCTTCC
The DNA here is from genome assembly GCF_000317145.1 of Chamaesiphon minutus PCC 6605. Classification (GTDB taxonomy): domain Bacteria; phylum Cyanobacteriota; class Cyanobacteriia; order Cyanobacteriales; family Chamaesiphonaceae; genus Chamaesiphon; species Chamaesiphon minutus. Next base: position 1,681,412 of record NC_019697.1, read on the forward strand.
GAAAGCGTTAGCGGGGGCACGGCGCGAATGGTGAGCCGTCGGTTGATGGGGATACTACTACCGACTTTTAAGTCCTTGCCATAAAACAGACTCCCCACTACATCTACCGTCCAAGTTCCAGGCGATACCAGTACTGGTTTAGAAATATTGGCTGGGATGTAGACTGTTTCCTGCGCGCCATTATTCGTGAGCTTTGCCATCACGGTTGCTAGTTTGGTGCGAAAGACTTCAGCAAACTCTGTCGATAGCCCAAACGTATAGCGGTAAGATGTGGTGGAAATCTTGCCCTGTCCGACGGCAATACCTGGATCTGGGGGGTTGCCTTCAACAGGTAAAGTGTTGCGCCAAGTGAAGATGCCAATCATTTGCGATCGAGCAAAGTCGGCGATTAAAGCAGGAGATCGATCGTTCCCTGCCATGTATTCCAGGGATTCGATTTCACCGTTACCACGGGTCACAAATGGTGTCATCGGCTTCATTCGTGACAAGTTAAGAAAATCAGAGATTTGTCAAAAAGGTAATAAAAAGATGCCAAACTGTTTCTAGTCAAGAGTTTGAGGGAATAGAGGCCTGATGACCAGCCGCCGAAGAAGTAACCGCGACCACGCCAAAAAGAACCACCAACCAGGTGTGGAAGATGAGATCATCGCCGCTCAAGTAGAGGCTTTATTGACACCAGCAATTTTCAATCAAAGTCATTACTACCGACAATTAGGGCTGAGAAATCGGCTGTTAAATTTACCCTTGATGATGGCAGCAGTGCTGACGCTACTGTGGCGGAATGTGCCAGGAGTCAGAGAACTAAGCCGAATGTTAGGGCGAGAAGGATTTTTGTGGTGTGAGCCAACACAAGTAAGTCAACAGGCGATTGCACAAAGATTTCTGACCTTTCCATCTGAGTTATTTGAGAGAGTGTTTAAGGAATTACTGCCAGAATTTAGAGTGAAGTGGCACCAGAGAAAACAGCGATTGTTGCCACAAAGCATTGAATTTGCTCAAGCAAAATTTGAGCGGATTTGGGCATGTGATGGCTCCACATTGGAAGCGATATTCAAGAAATTAGATAGCTTATCTGACGTGCCAATCGGACAACTAGCGGGAAAAATGGGAGTAGTCATAGATTTGGTGACGAGATTGCCGATTGAAATCTGGTTTAGAGAAAATCCCAAAGCTTCAGATGTTAATTTTGAGAAAGATATCCTGAATTTAGTAACATCGGGCACTTTATTGCTCTTGGATCGAGGCTTCTATCATTTCCAATTTTGGCAAGAATTAATTAACAGAGATATTCATTTTATTACTCGATTAAAAAAAGGTAGCATCGCTACAGATAGAGCGAGTATTTAGCAATAGTTATAGTATCCGTGACCGAATAGTGCGGATGGGGTCTGGCACCAAAAAGACTCCATATATAACTGTAAGATTAGTCGAAATTAAAGTGGGTAAAGTCTGGTATTCTTATCTAACTAGTGTACTCGACCCATTGAATCTTCCTCCCTATGTAGTCGCCGATTTGTACGGAAGACGGTGGCGAATTGAAGAGGCTTTTAATACTGTTAAACGATTGCTCGGGTTGAGTTATTTATGGACTGGTTCAGTTAATGGAATTAAATTACAGATGTGGGGGACTTGGCTGTTTTATGCAGTTCTAGTCGATTTAGGTGATGCTGTAGCTGATGAATTATCTCTCCCATTCGACCGCATTTCTTTAGAGATGATTTATCGAGGTCTTTATCATTTTCATGTAGCTCATCATAAAGGTTTAGCTGCCAATCCAGTCACCTATTTTGCTGCCCCAGAGAATCAAGATTTAGGTGTTGTTAAAACTGTTCGTAAACCTAATGTTAAGTTAATTATTGCACCTTTTCCTGATTCTATGAGTCGAACAGACAATTTTTTCTTCGACTCATCGCCTCAAGCCCGCTTGACAAGTGCGATCGCTTCTTAACTTGTCACTAATGCATCGGCTTGGTTGCGGCTGCAAATTGCATTGCCAAGATGACGATTAGTAACAGTCCGTTGATGCCCATAAAGCCCAGAGTTGCCATTCTCCAACCGCTAATCGTTAACGCATCCTTGGCACGGCGCATCCGATCCGATTCTGCGTAATCCGAGTTAATCCCCGTAATGGCATCGATATCGATGACCTCTAAATCATCACCTGCTGGCTCGACGATTATTGGTGCTTTTCTTTTGCTATTGAGGATTGTCATAAAAATAGTTATTAAAACTAGCTGCTATCTACAAGAATCGACCGACAGGGGTGAATTTTAAAGCGACTCCTGCAACTTGAGGTACTAACTTAACAGCCTCGCCAGCTAAGTTTAAAGTGGCATTAAAGATCGCAATCCCACCGCCTCTAGCTAAAAGTCCGGCTATTGCAGGGGCAAATAAACAGATAGCGATATCGATAAAGTAAACTGAAATATTGGCACCCATTTTGACATTTAAATATTCAAATGTCCTGGTAAGTATTGTCAAATTAAACTGAAAGATACCGACAGCCCAGAAACTTGAGAACCAGACCATTAACGGTGATATATTAATCACACTCAGGCATAAAGGAATAGGCAGTGCGAGGATTGCGGCAAATATCGATACTTGGGCAAAATTACTAATTACCATCCGCCAACCTCCAAAAATTCCTTTGAGTGAGGCATCAATTAGATTGGTTAATTGACCGCCGATGCCCTTAAATATGTCTGCGGTCGCTTGACCGAAATCTCCCGAAGCTAAGTTACCGATCGCTGCGCCCATATTGTCTAGAGTTGTCGGGTTTTTGATTTTTCCGCTACTCGTATCTGCTTGAATTTGACCGGATAATTCACCTTTGCAAGCATTAAAAGCTGGATTCGGACTGCCGTTAGCTAAAGTCGGGGCAATTTTCAGACATTGCTTGGTTTTTGTCTCGATCCCGTTTAGTGCCTCTGTCTCGCCAGTGAAGTCTTTCTTGAGCTGGATTAGATTGCTAACTTGCTCGATATTGTTGTCGATCGCGGTATTAATCGAGCTAATTGCCGCCCAATTAAAGAGGGCAAAATCTCTAGCTAATGTGCCTCTACCCACGATAAAAGCAACTAAAACCGCAGCCCAAAATAACTTACTTGCATTAGCCGGAAACTCTTCAAGTTGGGCAAAACTAGGCACGATAAAGTAGAGTTGAAAGGCAATTCCAAATACAGCAAAGATCGTGCAAGGTGCCATAATTGCTCCAAACAAAGAGTTCGAGTCGCGCAGCCAATCTGTGACCAAACTATCCGCAACAGCAGGGGTAGCAGCTAGAAATAATGTCAAGTAAATATCCATGTCAGCAAACCTCTTTTAAAGATCGAACGCAGACGGTTAAAAGTTAGACTAATATCGCTTTTTACTTAGTGCTATTGGCGTAAACATCCATCGCTTGTCGGATCGTCAGATCCTTATCGCGGCTTCGATCTAATCCTTCTCGCGCTGCTTGGACTTGAGCTTCATTAAGGGTTTGCAGTTGTTCTGCTTCGCCGTTAGCATGAGCGAGTAAGGTATTAATTCCTTGCCCCATCGTCGCTTGAAGGTTCCCAATCTGTGTGACACCGACAAGCGTACTTTCAGGGACAACGACACTACTATAGACACTGCTAGATTGTTCGATCTGTTGGGCATCTTGCTTCATTGTGTCTTTGACGACCTTCCCTTGACCCGCGATGACCGCTTCATTGATGGTGCTTCTGGCTTCTCGATCGGCGGTTGTGGCGGAATTACGACCGTTTTGAGAAATTGCTTGCACTAATTTACTAAACTCCGCCGTTGCACTCACTGGCGTAAAGTTATTTTTGCTCTCGATGAGATTGGTTGCACTAACGGCGATACCTTGGGTTTTTGGGTCTAAATTAAAGACGTTGCTGCTTAGAATTGCGGTTGATAGAGTGTTGGTAGTAAACGGTGATGGCGCATTAGCTCGACCTAAAAGTAAGCCCCACGCACTGCTAGGATTATTGACAATTCCAGCGATCTTATTTATCGTGCCGAGTGCATTGGTAATTGCGGCTGTGTCTGTCGTTCCTGCTGTTGTGCCGCTTGTCGCCGAGCCACCCGTAATTGTCGTATTTGGATCGAATGTTGGATCGATCGGGATGGTAGTATTACCCGTTGTAAACACGCTATTAGCATCGGGGGTACCGCTTAAAGTTGCGGCTTTAGCGGGACTAGTTCTAAGTGCGACTAGTGACGAAATTATGCCTAAAATGATAAACTTTTGCATATTAAATACAACCAATTTAAGTTTGAGTTAACAGTGCTTGACGTGCTTGACGTTCTAATCGCTCGTCTACATTGTTGGCAGTCAGCGCGACTAAACTCGGTGGTAAATAAGCGGTGACGGCGGTAAATCTGTCGTTAAATTTAATCAACCACCGCGAGGAATTGGTGGTCGGGTCGGGAGCAAAGTCGATCCCCGCGTTCAGTACGGCGAGTTCGTAAGGGAGATGTAAATACTTTTGGTAAGCATCGATACTGTCACTCCCAATTCTGCCGATAAATTGGTAGGTCAAAGCGTCCATAATCTGGTCGCCATTAGCTGAATTAGCGATCGATCCTGGCTCTTGGGAGGCAATCATCACCCGCATTCCCGCCTTTAGACCGTTAACCATCGTGGCGGCGATCGCATCCCCAATCGCCCGAATCGGAATCGTTCTTGCCGCTTCATCGACGAATAGAAACGATCCCTTGGGACTTGCACTGGCGGCAATCGCCCGACGCATGGCAACTAAATAGATCAAACTGCCAAACACAGCCGCCTCGTCGTTTCCCGTTACGCCCCGCATAGCAATTGCCAGCAGTGGCACCCTGTCAATTTCGACCGTTGAAGGTGAGTTCAAGACTTGGGCGTGTTGTCCCGATGTCCACTTGCGAAGTTGGTTGCGGATGAAACCCATTGTTTCTAAATCCTCCAACGTGGCATCGGTTAAGCCGATGAGCGAGACTTCACAGAATTGGACGTAATCGTCTAAGATCGGGTGTTGTTTCCACGCCTCAGAGCTGATGCCGCCTTCTCTAGCGCGAATGTAGCGCAGTTTAATCGAATTATTATCGAGAAAGTGTTGTAAGATGACGGGCAAGAACCCCTCAACGCGCTTGGTGTGTGGGCTGCTATCTTGGATATCCCCCAATACCATTGCCTTGATGACCCGCAATAGGTGAATTTGCGACTCTTGTTTTAAGTCGTCCTGTTGTCCCTTGCTGGCTGTTACAGGCAGATTGGGCAGCTCAAATGGGTTGATACTGTCTTTGAGAATATCGACATAACCCCCGCCCATGTTGATGACAAAATCCTTGAAAGAAGATGCCTCGCCCGATGGCGGTTGATCGACGATCGTCGATTTGACTCCTTCAACTAGAGCGCGATAAAGCATCCACGCGGCGAGTAGTGTTTTACCGGATCGCGTCTGCCCCCACAAGGCAATATGACCTTGATTTTTAGGATCGAAAGCATCGAAATAGATTGGAGTTCCACCTTTATTGGCAATAAACTCGATCCCTTTGCGGTGGGGCGATTGCGGTACTAGCAGGGGCATATAGGATGCCATTATCAACGCCGTCGTCCGGTCGCGCCTGTCGCGAGTATCGACTAGTAACGTTTTCCCGTAGTAGGGTAACGATTGGAGCCAAATTGCATCGCAAGTATCGGTATCGGCGAGTATCTTAGCTGGGGCGCGAAAGCTCTGGCGAAATGCGTCCATCACTTCCCGCAGCTCTTTTAAAGTGTCGCGGTAAAAATAGACTGTCAGTGCCAGATCCAAAGTTGGATCGCCAGCGGTGATATCCCGCTGACTGGCAACTGCTTCTTCCAGGTGCATCTCGGCGCGAACGTCAATTTTGCCTTTGCTTTTAGCCGTGTTGATTTGTTGAGCGGCTTGCTGGATTAGATCTTGGTTGTTAATGTTTACCGCCGTGCGATCGACGATCGACATTTCGAGGACGACCCGCACGTCATAGCAAAACCGCTTTGATAAAATGTCCCACATGTACTGAAGCTGCACCAAGTCCAGCGTTCTGCGTCCCGCCGCATCGAATGAGTTAGGCTGGGCCTTTAAATACATGCAGCCAACATATTTATTATCGACTTTGACGTAATCTCGACCCGTGGATGGAATGCTAGTCAACTCCTCATGAATCAGAGCCGTGGGGTGCAGGCGACTATTGGCAACTTCAGTAATCTCACTCCGCGTCAGATCGCACGTAATTAAATGTGGAATGGTGGGAGATTGGCTTTGGCGACCCGCTTGAATATCGGCGACTCGGACTTTTCGATCGTGAAAGCGATTTGATTCGGCACGGCAAAACTGCCATACGCCCTCAGCATCTAAGGGCGTAAATGCCATCTGCAAGCGTTCCCGAATCAATGTCGTCCAATACAGGTATCCCGATTGATAGCCTTTGAGTAAAAACCTGTCGAGATCTTCTTCGGCAATCAGTTTATCCGCTCCCGAAACTTTACCTAAGAATTTAGGAAATATCGACGAGCAAAACTCGATCGCACTCTCCAGCCACTCCTTTTCTAGATGTTCGCTTTTAGCCGTGTAGGTGACGGCTATGTATAGCTCTTGTTGGCGGCGATGTCCAGCTTCATGTGCGTCTTGGAGGATTTTAATCTCTTCAACGAGCATCTGGAGTGCGGGTTCTGACTGGAATTCAGGACGATCGTAAGTCGAGCGAAAGGTTTGCGCCAGTTCTAACTCGCGATCGATCGGATCGGGAAAACATTGCCAATGCACCCGCAGACTCTCACCTTGCGGTACCTCTCGAATCAAAGCCGCAATCCCAGAAATCGCCGCTTCTGCTTGAATCGCATCTTGGTAATCGTGGATGCCATTGCACTTGAGGATAAATCGCAGTCGATAAGCTGGATCGTCGATCGTCCCAGTGTTAAGCAGGATCGCCCCGATGGGTTGCTCTCCAAGCTGTTGATACTCGACAAACGATCTCAGATGAGTGTTGGTTTCAAGTAAGTACAGCTTGTGTTTCTTGCCATCGATCGTTTTGTGCTTGATGAACTTGCGTTGCGTCTGGGTTTTTTGTGGCTTACTCTTTGACCTTGTTTTTGCCATATTTGAGTACCGGAATATGTTCTAAACCGCCTCTGGTGTAATGCCTCGTTTTGCGGAGCCGACTCATTACCGTGTCCGTACCATCGCGGAAGATATAAATTGTGGCAACTAGCAGCGAAACCGTCAGCGGTACTACCATGTTTATCGGTAGAAACTGCGTTGAGACGATGCCCAACACGACTACGCCCAGGCTCATCGTTGCCAAGCCCGAATTGATGCCAAAAAAGCCCGAACGTCGCCTCAGTGCCCGATTGACAACTAAGCGATCTCGCGGTGGTGAATTGTTATTCATGAGCCGTTGCGATCGATCGAGGATTAAGTGACCATCGCATCGGTAATCTTGGCGGAGGTAAACAGTAATGCTACCAGTACCAAAATATTTAAGACGCACTTACCCATGCCCGAAAGATCTTCGCGATCGTAGGCTTGATAGCCCGTGTATGATTGCCAAGATATAATCGCACCGACGAGTAAGATAATCGACCAAGGAATGAGATCGAGAAATGCTAGTAATAAGGGTTGAACCGCCGTCAGCGTGGTGGCTGATAAGAAAGCTGTGGCTTGCTGTTTGATGTACGCTGTCATTGGTGCGAATAAAATCGCTGCATCCGCAGGTCGATCGAAATCGCCACGTAGTAATAATGCAGTAGTATTAGTAATAACAGCGGTAATAAAAATGTGCCGTTGCTTAATCACTTTTCTGTTAGCAGAGATATTTGAAGTAAGCATATTCATCTCTCTAATAAATATTTCTTAACGGATAATTAGTCGATCGATCTAATCTATCGGTTCGCCATTTTCACTCGAATAAACTTTTTCATATAGTAACGTGCCCAGTCGATTGAAAATATGCAAATTCGGCTGAGTTTATATCCAAATTCGGCTGAATATATTTATGAAATAATCTTGAAATGTAATGAAATCATGTAATTTGATAAAATGTGCTGCTCGTGTTTCGTAATCGATCGCTTTAATTATTAAAGTCAAAATTCTGAGTGACCGATCCACATAGCTCAAAATTCGACATGGAGAGAAAAAGAGCAGAAAAATATAGGTATTTTTCGTCAATTTAAAAGAGCCAATTTTGCAAAATAGGCAAGATAAAATTATGGGTAATATTGACTACTGTGAGTATTTATTCAAAACTACCGATCGCTCGAACCTATACGGACAGTCGTGGCGATCGACACATTCGCATGGAGTCGTTGTTATCGTACATGGTTACGCCGAACATAGCGGACGATATCAGTGGGCTGCTTTGCAGCTTGTAGATCGAGGCTTTGCCGTTTACACATTCGATCTGCGCGGACACGGTAAATCTTCAGGCATACGAAATCTTGTGCGCTCGTATGATGATTGTTTGACAGATTTAGCGACTTTTATACAACAAGTCAAGCTAAAGGAACCGGATCGATCGCTCTTTCTATTTGGACACTCTTTTGGTGGCACAATTGCTGCACTGTTTGCGATCCGATCCCAGCCTCTACTAAATGGACTCATTCTCAGTAGTGCTTTCCTTGGAGCAAACCGTCATATTTCAACGTTACAATTACGACTAATAATGTTAATCAGTTATTTGCTACCAAAATTTCCCACCCTATTTTTAAATAGTCACACACTTTCTCGCGATTTAGATGTAGTCGAGATCTATGAAGCAGATTTACTTATCGGTCGCGGACGAATGCCAGCTCGAACCCTGGTAGAAATGCTCAAAGCGACCGCTGAAATTCAATCTCGAACCAATGAGATCGAGCTGCCCATACTCATTTTGCACGGAACAGAAGATCGTTTAGTAAGCATGGAGGGGAGCAAAAACTTTTATTTAAGTGTGGGCAGTAAGGATAAATCGATCGAGTTGTACGATGGTTTCTATCACGAGCTATTAAACGAGCCAGAAAAAATTCGGGTATTATCAGATATTGAAGTGTGGTTGCGTAAGCATTTGCCCACGGTTTGATACCGAGCGTCAAAGTTATTATTTTCGGGTATTGTCCTGCCTATATTTGTTTGGGGAAATAGTGTAGTGCTTGCGAAATGCACGACAAAAATTGTTAGAACTAGAGAATCCAGTCTGCTGGGCGACATCAAATATAGGAAGCTTTGTAGTTAACAGTAGTTTTGATGCTTGAGCAAGTCTAAACTTTAGCAAATAATCAAATGGAGAGTAGCCAGTAGAAGTTTTAAATAATTCGGAAAAATAGCGGCTGCTGAGTCCGACTAAATTAGATAATTCAGCCAACCCAAAGTCTTTGTTGAAATTACTGTGAATATAGTCAATTACTTTCTTGAAATCTTGCGTAGTCAAACCACCTAACGCATTAAGATCGGTTGTTTTTTGATTAGAGTAGTTTTGCAGTATATGAAATATTGCAGTCGAACGTATTGACTCTAGATATATTTTACTAGCTGTATAGTTGCGATCTAGCTGCATTTTTAAAGACTGCGCTATGCCATAGATTAGTGGATCTGCCTGAGAAAAATGTGGCAGTACTTCTACTAAGTCTGGATCGGCATAGTCAAAAGTAGCATTGGCGATTTCAGTAGATTTGAGCAGCAATAATGAAAATGAGATCGGGCTTTCCCACGAACAACTCTGAGGTGAGTAAGCCGGATTGACTTGGATTTCACCAACTTGAGTATGTTCTTCTCTAAATTCACCAGCAAGCCACCTCCGAATTAACATCGGGCTATGACCGATGGCAATCACCAGCTCGGTATTTTGATGCTCTGGGATAAAGGCAGCTTGCTGGTAATGATATTCAAAATCAATATCATTCCAACCATTTTGAGAACTCGATAGTATAACGTTGTCGGAGAGGATTACAGAACTAGCTCCTTCTTTTTTTCCATCAATAACCAAACTTTTTTGTGTCATTGAAAAATTATCTCCACTGTGAGTTGAAATAAAATATTCAGGTTTGGATGCTCGCTCGATTGCTTGGCTTGAACCCACCCTCGATCGGCTTTGCGTTATCGATTACCTCGCGGCGCGGCTATGCCAACGATGAACTGTGTCTGGAGAAACTAACTATTAAAGCCAACTATCTTGTCTGTGAGTCCAATGATTACCTATCCTCAATTGCCTATGAATCAGTAGGTATAAGTATATAATCTGCCCGAACACTTAGTTTGACGATCGTGGAGTTGTATATTTAGCTACTCAATCTCTCAAATATTTCTAAAACCTCCACACAACTGCCTCAGTGCAGACGAAGTGTGGAGAAAGATATTCAACAATAAATTCGGTAAATACGTAAATAGATCGGCAAAATCTGCAAAAATTGATAATTCTATTGCTCCGATATCTATTGGCGTGATAAGCTTGCTGGCAAGTATTATAAATGTCAAGCTTATTTTTGCTGCAATCCATCGCTTGGATGTAAAAAAGCTTCCATCCGATTGACTGTACGTAGCGCATTCGAGCAAGCATTTACTCATGGCGCGTTCTTTCGGCTATTGCAGCCTGTCGATCTCGCTCTAGCCATTCATTTAAGATGCACCTGTCCGCATCAGCATGAAAACTGGCTCCTCGATACCGATATTCTAGTCGGCCATTTTCCACTACTCGATCGAAATAAATTATATCGAGTCCGAACAACCTAACTACCCGTTGTGCGGCACATGCTAACCGAGTTTTCCGCGTAATCCCGATGCGTAATCTTGTTAGCTCGAATCGATATCGATACAAATTCTCAAACCAATCGGTTAAATTTTCTGGACTAAGAATTTTCTCTCCACCCAAGACATGAGGAATATTTAATTTATCTAGAATCTCTAACTTCTTGAGGATTTTAACTCGCTCGTAATGGGCTAGGGTGCTTGAGTTAAGGTATTCTCGTCCAATTGTAAAATAATAGTAAAGTTGTAACTTTTTATACTTAGCTTTGCACTCTTTTTCTGTTAAAGGTCGATCGGGTTGTTCGACTGATGGTGGAACAACTATTCGATCGGGATCTTTTCTGGGTCTGCCCTTTTTACCCTGATTCATGAGGTATTGAAAAGCTAATTTAGAATGTTTGACAATTATCTACAATTTTTATGTCCAATTTACGATACTATAAGGAAATATCTTTATTCAAGCGGAGGAATTTGCCGATCGTGTAAACTCGACACTGTTACTGAACCTATGACCATAGCCAAATAGGGCGAAAGCCCCCGAACCTTGGTTCGAGAGCTTTCTAACGATACTATTTTGCTTCTTTGAAGATCAACTTGTTTTTGCGGACGGGTTTAAATCTTTAAAGCTGCGACTTAGTTCTACTTTATCATGCAGTTGGATATTTATCTAGTTTTTTTTGAAATTCCTAGCCAATTGCGATCGAATCCAGACCTTGCTTGACTTACGACAGTTATGAATTTATTTGTGGTTGCAGAAATTACTAACAAACCTCACACTTGGCAGTATAAACGTACTATCAGATGCGAGCTAAATCTGCTCGCAGTTTAATTCAGCCCGATTGGGGTGCTAACTGGTTTGAACGATCGTCATAGATGCCCATTATCCATTTGAACTACGTACTACAATAGCTAGATCATGTGACTTATGTAGTGTGATTACTTCATGTTGGATTCGAGATTCTAGACATTAGATCTTATCTCTGTGTAGGTTGCTACAGGATAAATGTAAAAACCTGCTTTGACGATCTACTCAAACCTTTAGTGACAACGGTTTTAAAATCTGGAATCTTCGGTGTTAATGTATTTTTTATACCCATCCTACAGATTTTAGGCATCCCATCGTAATCCCCTGTTGGACTTAATCTTACTCCACGATCGATTTGTGGGGGATAGAAATTAGAGATCCAGCACAGGTCTAACCGATGGAGATCGTGAAGCCTCCCCCCTGGAGCATCGACCCCAAGCAAGATCGATAAAGTAGAACTCTTCCGCCATTGCAAAACAGCATCGTGACCGCCCTAGTTACTCATCCTAACTAGCCGCCATGATACCTAACCTAGAACTTCACACCAAACTATCTAACCTATTCCACATCGGCTTTAACTTCATCACCGCCGAGAATACCCCTAAACCCAAGTGGCGCACCAACCGAAAATATCGACTCACCCGTGGCGAATTCGTCAAACTTTACAGCGACAAACTCAGCCTGTTAGGAGTCAGCTTCGGCACAACCACTACATACTTCATGCTCGACATCGATTTTGGGAGTAAGTATCATCCCAGCAACGATCCTACAGCACTGCCAAAGATCCGCCAGATTTTAGAAAAAGTAGGAATAGTTAGAATCGACCTCATCCGCAGTTCCCAAAGCGGAGGCATCCACCTCTACGGCTGCTTGCCCAAAAACGTCTCAACAATTCGCCTCGCCACCCTACTCCACGTCACACTCATCGACGCAGGAATCGAGCTTGCCAAAGGACAACTCGAATGTTTCCCCAACCCCAAACCGTATGGAGAAAAAGGACACTTTACATACTATAACCCACATCGAGTACCCCTACAGCCGAATAGTGGGAGTCTCTTGCTTTCGGAAGATGGCGACATCATCCTCAGTGCCGAGAATCTGACGCATGAAAGCATGTTAGCCGGATTCCTCGCACGAACCGAGCAATCGGCTCAAGCTCAAGACATGGAACTGCTGAATCGATTGATGGATGCCTGCTATGCCAAATATACCAGCAACGCAGGCATCGCCAAATATCAGCATCATCATCAAGATTATACCGAAGTCGCCCGTGAGTGGAAAGAAAACTTAGAATTGACGATCCAAACGATCGGCTGGACGGCTCACGGTCAAACCAACACTCTCCTTCCTAATTTTATTGCCTACGGGGTCGTATTTCTAGGGTTTAAAGGAGAAGAACTAGAGAATTGTCTCTACGACCTCATCCTTTCCGCTCCAGGCTACCAAGAGCATTGCCGCCACCAACATGAGATTAAAGCCGTAATCAAAGGTTGGGTCGAAAATACCGAACGCCAGGGCTACTACGTCGAATACTGTGGATTTCCAGCTAGAAGCGGACTAAACCCCCATCTTATCGCCAAACGGATCAAAGCCAACAGAAACGAACATAACGAGAATCTGGCAAAGCGTACCGAACAAAGGCTCAATGCCATCCTCGCCGCATTAACCGAAATTCCCGATCGAGTCGGAGCTAAAATCGCCGCGATCCGAACTAAGTCCCTCGAACTATTTGGAGAAGCCATCAGTCGCAATACATTGTATAAGCCAGCATACAAATCGCTTTGGGTTAAAGCTGAAGGAGCCAAATGTGACATTAATTTAGCCGAAAATCCCACACCCCCCTCCGATTGCATTCAAACCAGTGTTGTTACTGAAATGCAAGCAATTAGAGATCGTCACGATCGACAAAACCCAGCCGCTCAAACCCAATCCCAGAAAGAATTATCCCATACCCCCTCTCTATATGAAACTTATGTGGAACAATCTCATATTGCCTTGCTACATCACCAATTACAGTTGCACTGCATCAATCTATTTTGTCAATCTATCCTCGATCTACAACTTTTAAGCGGGGAATCAGAATTACAGCAAGACCGATCCAACATTCAATCTACATCTGTCATACTAGACACTCAAAATCTGCCAGCTCAGAACATTTATAGTACTGAAGACTTCAAAGACGACCTTCAGTCTGAGGGGATTGCTGATATTAGCAATGGTAATGGCGATGGCGAGTTTGAAAGTAGCTGCGAGCCTAATGTCCAAATCGATATCGATAAAGATCCAGCTAGTGCGATCGAGATTGGAACTAAGTTGCGACGAAATTCGCATCAAATTGGGCAAAAGACTTATGCTGCGTTAGTTAATTGTCAGGTGGTGTCTGCTAATGGATTGGATTGGGTGGTGAGGGATCGTGATGGTTCCTCATGGAATGTGTCCTACCACGCACTGGAGAGCGGGATCTGGGAAATTGAGAGCGATCTTGCTGTAGTTAGGGATGTGGGTGTCAGGTCTGTTGTGGAGATTGCTCGTCAGATGCGGATTAATCTTGCAGCTATACCCGATGCACTGCTGTTAGAATTTCTACATCATCCCGATCTGGATGCGATTCAGCGGACGATCGAGTTAGCCGAGCGACTTGCATCAGCTCGTTCTCGCCAGCAGATTGAGGAATTAGGATCTAGCCTCGATCGCTCTCAAAAGATGGACTTGTGGCGCGTGTTAACGGTTGAGGAGCGGTCTGTCATCGAAACTATAATGGCTCAACCTCACATTCCACCTCTTTCATCGAGTGTTGTTGAAGTGGAGACATCGGTTGAGAGTTGGCCTCCACTGAATTGTGAGTTATTTGTAGGTGTGATGGTTAACACATTAACAGGATTGGTGGGAGTAGTTAAACATGTCTTTCGATCGGTGGCTAAACCATTTCTTGTATATCACGAGAGTCTCGGTCGAACTATTCTCTATCGAAGTGAGGATCTGCGATTGAGTTATTAGTGCTCTGTCAAGATTCAACTTGGTAAGAGAATTATGCTAATTGATAGTAAGATACTCTCAATTAGAAGATCGATCTTCTAATTGAGCTAATTCTCTGAAACTAATGAAAAAATGATTGGCTTGACTATCAACATTCAATTGCTGACCCCCGATCTCAACGCAAATTCCGATCTCGATCATGCCAAAAATCAAAACATTTAAGCCCGCTCGTCAGATCGTTCTCTGGATTGCTGCAAATGCTGGTGGAGTTGGTAAAACTACTCTGGGCATTCATATCGGCTATAAATTTGCTCAACTAGGCCTAAAGGTGTTATTTATCGATCTCGATACTAATGGCTCGCTTGCCAGGTTTTGCGGACTCGAATCAGACCTCAAACCCGAACTGACGACTGCGGCATTATTCGATCGCAACTTCGATGGCAATTACCCGATTTTTACGCCAGAGTGGGGCAATCCTCAAGGTCGCTTCGATACTTGTTTGGGTGGAGATGTGATGCTTGGTGTCGCACTAGATCTACCAACTCGTACCGGACGCGAACTAATTCTCAAAAAAGCATTTAAAAAGTATCCGACCGACTACGATCTGATTATCCTCGATTCTCCAGCCTCTCTGGATGTGCTCAGTTATGCCGCTTTAGCTGTAGCTACGCATATTTTAATCCCATTACCAATGTCGATCAAACTTTCTGGTATCGATTCGCTATTGAAATGGATTCGGATGGAAACTGAAGCACTCGACCTCACTCCACCGCCAACTTTGATCGGTGGCGTACCGATGCGGGTAGCCACTAGTGCCGACCAACAAGCCTTCGGACAGGAAATTGCTGACGTTCTCGACGGACAATCCGTACCCTGTTTTCCCAGCGTGCGGTTTTCGAGTGAGTTTGAGAATGCCTCGAATCGAGGTATGGCACCGCTCTACTTGTATCGACCAAAACATCCTGCTTGCCAGGATTTTCAACCGATCGTTGACGAACTCACACGCTCTTTTCAAGTCACACCTGTAAGTTAGAAGATCGATCTTCTAAAATCTGACCGATCCCGTCCCTTGGCAATTAGAAGATCGATCTTCTAATCTGCCCGTTACCGCTTAAACTTAGTTAGATATTCAAACAAGAGCTGTTACCGAACTGGCAAATTGCAGTTTTTCTCGAATCCCACCCCCATTTCCTGACGATTACTATGGCTACCAAACCCCGTCCTAACGTCTCATCATTCTTATCGACCAGTGCTAAAGCACTCGATACCCAGCAAAGTTTACTCGAAGCACAAGAACGAATTATAGCTCTCGAACGAGAACTCGATAACGCTCGACAGAGCTTAGAAAAGCGAGTCGGACTAGATAAAATCTCCCACGCCCTCGTGCCGATTGAGGAAATCGTGCGTCGTCCCTATCAGTCCAGACGCGAAAAAGATCCCCAGAAATTTGCCGAATTATTGCACAGTATTAAAACATATGGATTTAAAGGTTCGATTTGGTTGCAGCGACGACCGGATGGCACTTTACGACTGATTGCTGGGGAAACTAGATTGGATGCCGCGATCGAAGCTGGCTATACGGCAATTTCGTCTGATATCGCCGATGTCGATGATATTACTGCTGTCAAACTTTCACGGGTTGAAAATGCTCGACGTAAAGATTTGAACGCTCTCGACGACACTGAAGAACTGCTCTACCTACTGACGCTGACTCTCAAAAAAGATCGAGCTGAAACGATCGAGTGTTTGTACCGTTACAAGAATGCCGCTGAAGGTAAATCTTCGATTGCCGATCGCGATCGGGATGTCATCGAATCGGTATTTACAGAAGTCGCTCCAGATATTAGTTTGTCAACGTTTATCACTTCCAGGCTGCCACTGCTCAAGTTACCCGAAAATATCCTCCAAGCTTATAATGCAGGGCAATTGGAATACACCAAGGCAATGGCTTTGAGTCGGGTAGAAGATGAGTTACAACGCCAAGAGCTACTCGAAGAAGTTGTAGATCGAGGATTATCTTTATCAGCTTTAAAAGCCAAGATCGCGCCAACTTCGGGACGCACGGTAATCGATAAGGTTAATAAGATCGAGCGACAAATCGATAACTTAAATCCTCAATCGATCGCCGAATTATCAGTCGAGCAACGAGATCGATTGAAGGAGAGCTTACTGGGCTTGAAAGTATCTTTACAGAAAAAACTCAAACAACTCGATGCCTATACCTCATAATGGCGATCGGAGTTAACCTAGAAGATGGCAGGTAGCTTATTAATGACCTGCCGCTGACTTAGTTTCTAAATCTAGTTCCAGTTGTTGATGCAACATCAGTGGTAATTGTGGCAACCTGTCGATTAAATCCGCAAGTGTCAATTGAAAATTCTGTTGCTGCTGGCGCATTCGTCGCACCTTTGGTAGTTTCAATTTCAACGATAATTGCCCTGGTGTCGGCTGAGGACGATGGCGGTGCATTCTTAAATGACACCCGCTGCACAAGCAGACGAGATTAGACCTGTCATTCTGGGTGGGATTTCCATCCAGGTGGTGGACTTGCGCCGAAAGTTTGCGTCTGAGCGAGAGATCGAGATGGCGGTAACTATTGTTTGGTGGCAAACACTTCAAACCGCAGCGGTTACAACGATAACCCGCTGCTTGCTTAACTGTGGTGGCAATGTCTGACCAATTATCTGGATAATCCAGTGTGAGAGCCATAATTTGAATCAGATGTTTTAATCTTCAACGCAAACCTTTTGCGTTACTAGGCGACGATCCTTCACAATCTAAATTGTCCCACGCGATCGCCTTCATAAATCCCATGTCACAAAATCCTCACGATCGAACTATCGTACAACCCTACTTAGGATTTGACTGCGCCCAGTTATCCCCAACCGAAGCCTATCGATTGCTCAACCATCTGGTTGCACCGCGCCCAATTGCCTTTGTCTCCACCATCTCTGCTGATGGCATTCCAAATTTAGCCCCATTTAGTTTCTTTATGGCGGGTGGACTCAATCCCCCTTCAGTTGCCTTTTCTCCACTCACCAATCGCCACGGACAGCCCAAGGATACGCTCCAAAATATTCAAGCCACGGGTGAGTTTACAATTAATGTCGTCAGCGCAGGAATGCAAGAGCGGGTGAATATTGCCTCAATCGATTTTGAATCCGACGTGAGTGAATGGGATCGAGCTGGTTTTACTCCAGCACCCACAGTTAAAGTTCGTCCATCACGAGTAGCCGAGAGTTTGATGGCGATGGAATGTCGGCTCTATCAAATCGTCTCGCATGGGGACGATGCAAATTCCGCAAACTACGTCATCGGCGAAGTCGTCTACTTCCATGTCGCTCGGTACTTAATGGTAAACGGGGAAATCGATCCAACTCAGGTGAGCTATATCAGTCGCATGGGTGGTAATTGGTACGATCTAGTCAATAGCGATTCGATGTTTGAATTGAGTCGTCCGCAAAGTCCTAAAGAGATGAATACCTAACTGGCGTTGCATTTATCGTCAGGAGATCGCCTTATTGTCCCCAAAGGTAAAATATTGATTGAGAGACGTAGATTTTAAGATTGATGGATTGTAGATGATGTATTTCCGCCTAATCTTGCTGGTAAGCGAGTATATCTTTTCCCAACTTGATTTTGCCTGACAGCCAACCCGATCGCCTTATTCGATCCTACTACGATCGCTAACTTCTTCGCCCGCGTCAATCCGGTATAAACCAAATTCCTCGACAACAACAGATAGTGCTGCATGTAGAGCGGCAAAATTACCACTGGATACTCCGAACCTTGGGATTTGTGAATGCTAATCGACCAAGCCAAGCCTAACTCATTTAAGTCAGCATAATCATAGATAACTTCTCTATTATCGAACTGAATCATCACCTCATGCTCGGTTGAATCGATCGATCCAACCACCCCTAAATCACCATTGAATACCTCTCGCTCGTAGTCGTTCTTGAGCTGAATTACGCGATCTCCCACCCGCAACATATCCCCACCCCGATTAATTTGCGGCTTCTCCAGCGCAGGCGGATTGAGTAACTGCTGCAAGACCTGATTCAAATTGCGCGTTCCCACTATCCCTCTGGTCATCGGACACAATACCTGAACATCCGTAACCGGATCGAACCCCAAACTAGGCACGAAATCTCGAATCAACTCGCAAATCGCTTGCACCCCATGTTCCGGCTCGAATCCACCGCTATGCCACAGACAATCCGACACAGGCGCATCAGAAATCGTTTCCAGAGTAGGATATTGCCCCCGATTGATCTGGTGAGCAGCGCGAATAATCCCACTCGATTGGGCTTGACGGAATACCTGAGTGAGTCTGACAACTGGAATCCGACTCGATTTAATCAGATCGCCCAACACGCTACCTGGGCCGACTGATGGCAATTGGTCGATATCTCCCACAATCAGTAAGTGGGCATCAGTCCGAACCGCCTTAATCAGCGAATGCGCCAGAAATAGATCCAGCATCGAAGCCTCATCAACGACAATCGCATCGTGGGGTAATGGTTCATCGACACCCCGTTTAAACCCTCTCGTCGCCGGATCGAACTCTAATAGACGGTGAATGGTTTTAGCCTCGATTCCCGCCATTTCTGACAGCCTCTGAGCGGCTCTTCCCGTCGGTGCAGCGAGTGCAATTTTCTTACCCATTGCCTTCCACAGCGCGACGATGGTGCGGGTACAGAAGGTTTTACCACAACCTGGGCCACCAGTGAGAATCATTACCCGTTGTGTCGCCGCCATCTCCACCGCTTGCTGTTGTTCGGGTGAGAGCGTAATTTTGTGGCTTTGAGTAAAGCGTTCGATCCAATTGCGGACGCGGGGTAAATCGACTGTTTGGGGTCGTTCTAGTAGCTTGAGGATCGAAATGGCTAAATTCTGTTCGGTGTAGAAGAAACTGGGTTGGAAATATAAGGGCACATCTTCCACTGTTTCCAGGATTAGCTCCTGTTCCACTCCCATTGTCCTCAACACTTCTAACACCGCATCTGCGGTTGATGTGTGTTCTTGCGTTGTCAGTTTAGTCGTCGCTGCTGTTAATAATTCTGGCTGGGGTAGGAAGCAATGACCATCTTCGGCGGCTTCTCCCAGAACGTGTTTGATGCCTGCTCGATAGCGAAAAGTAGAGGCGGGATCTACACCTAAATTTCGAGCGATGAGATCGGCTGTGAGGAAGCCAATCCCAAAGATATCTTCTGACAGTTGATAAGGATTATTCGTGACGATTGCGATCGATTTTTCGCCATACTGTTTGAAGATTTTCACCGCATAAGTCGTCGAAACTCCATGAGTCTGAAGGAACAGCATCACCTCCTTAATCGCCTTTTGCTCCACCCAAGCGCGTTGAATCATCTTGACGCGCTTTTTACCGATGCCTGGAACTTCGATTAGTCGATCGCTATCCTGTTCGATAATTTCTAAAGTATCCAGCGCGAAATGCGCCACAATCCGTTTGGCGGTGACGGGGCCGACTCCCTTAATCAAACCGCTACCCAAATACTTCTCAATTCCTGTCAGTGTGGCGGGTTTGGTTTCGCTATATTTGATAACTTGAAACTGTTGACCGTATTGAAGATGCTCTTTCCATGTGCCCTGGAGCTGGAGGGTTTGTCCTGCTTGGATATTCGCGAAGTTACCAACGATCGTGGTTAATTCGCGAACGCGGGGCGATTGGAGGCGAGCGACAGTGTAGCCGCTTTCTTCAGAATGAAAGGTAATCCGTTCGACCACTCCAGTCAAAGAAACCTGGGGTGTAACTGATGAATCGCCTGATGTATTTGTCTGATAAGTAGACACTACTGTTGTGGGAGAAATAACAAACGATCGATCGTTAGATATTATGTGATTATGTCAAAAATTTGTAGGGTAGGTCAGAGGCATTGCTGCCCCTTTCCCCCCGAGAAACCGTGCTTACAAGTTTTCCAAGTACACGGCTTGAGCAATTCACTTTTTGTGGTGAATTTTGTGGTGGCAATATTGATGAACCCAGATTAAGTTTCTGATTTCGTCTTTGCCACCTTGACATTTAGGGATAATGTGGTGCAAGTCTATAGGTTCGTCATTAAAGAGCGATTCCCCACAAACCTTACATTTATATCCTTGTAGGTTGGCTACCTTTTCTTTGGCTTTATTATATCTGGTGGCTTCACTCTTAGCTTTGGTTCTCCATCTTTTCTCCCAGTAATCCTTTAATTTAGGGTCATCTGGGGAGGCAGTTTTAGTTACCATTGCATATCTCTCGATCTTAAACCAAGCGAAGTTGAGCATGTATGCCCCGATCTTTTTATCGCCAAAGTCCCATTTGGAATTCCTCGACAGGTTCAGTCTACCCCAGTACTTTCCTTTTTTCCAATAAGTTGGTTTATTAGGGTGGGTTCTGTTGGCATACCTTTTTTGTCGAGTAAATAGGTAATCATCTAAATTCCTAAAAATTTCACTTGATACTACCTTGCGGCAATACTCGGCAATACCCCTAATGATGGGGTTTATTTTAGCAATTAAAAGTCCTACTGTTTGTCCGTGGTATTTAAGGAATGTTTTCCTAATTTTGGATTTAACTTCCTTCACAAACTTATTACTAGGCTTGATAAGTAGCTTCCATCCTGTTTTGGTGTTGTTGACTTTATATTGTCTGATGTTGAATCCCAGAAAGTCGAATCCTTCGGAAATGTGGATTATTTTGGTCTTTTCCTTAGAAAGTTCCAGACCTCTTAATCCTAGCCATTCTTCTGTGGTTTCTTTTGCTTTAAGAGCATCCTCTTCTGACTCGCACAGTATTACAAAGTCGTCCCCATACCTGACCAGTATTCTTTTACCTTGACTTTCGCCTCTGTTGTTGTATTTAACACCTAAATGTTTCTCCAACCCATTGAGAGCGATATTGGCTAAAAGTGGTGAGAATGGAGTAGGAACAAAGCGCACCTCTAAACCTTACAGTTTATGTGTTTCTTCATTCCTCTCCCCAAACCGGACGTGAGA
Source organism: Chamaesiphon minutus PCC 6605 (assembly GCF_000317145.1). Lineage (GTDB taxonomy): Bacteria > Cyanobacteriota > Cyanobacteriia > Cyanobacteriales > Chamaesiphonaceae > Chamaesiphon > Chamaesiphon minutus. The sequence continues at coordinate 1,702,889 of NC_019697.1, forward strand.
CTTTCACCTCATCCGGCTTTCCATCATTGTTACGTGCTTCGTCCATACGAAGGCGTTTGAACATGACAATCACGACAAAGAAGTTGAAGATTTTCCGCCTCATCTTTACCCTTTGATTTTCGGGATTTGATGTGGTGTAGATCTAAGTTAATCGTGCTCGAACACACTTGACACTTAGCTCCTCTTTCAGCTTTAATTGTCTCCTTCAGCTCGCGCCATTGGGAATTATCGGCGTTGCCCAGCCACACCTGTTCCGATAAAGGTTGGTCGGCTAGTGGCACCCCTGTCCGATACTCTCCCTGAATATAAGGATTTTCGGGAGAGCGAGAACGATATTTAGTTAATGGTAAATCACTCAAGCGATAGAGATAAAGAATCTTGTCACCGTTGCGAATACCCAAGTTAAATCTCCGACCATCCTCGCGCAGTTTATACATCTTGATGATGTGTTTGGGGGATAACTTATGCCGTTTACAAAGCCAGCGAAATAGTCGTTGATTGACCCAAAAGTCTAAATCTTTGGCTATATCTTTAACATTGCAGTGACGATAATAGTTAATCCACCCTCTTAAAACTGCATTCAGGGCAGAGAATTTCAACAAGGGGGAATCTTGAAACCATTTTCGCTTGGTCATCTCCTTAATGGTCTGTTTGAACTTCTTAATGTTTTTCAATGCAGGTGTGACCAACATTTTAGGTCGGTCGTGTCCGCTGACATAGCGTTGAATGTGAAAACCTAAGAAGTCAATACCATCATTAACATGGGTAATGTGCGTTTTTTCCAGCGACAATTCAAGTTGGAGTTCTTCTTTGAGGAAGATGCTAAATTCTTCCTTGAGTCTCATCGCTTCTGCTTTGCTGCCATTGGTCAGTAATAACCAATCATCTGCATAGCGGATTAAAGCACAATTTCCTTGATGTCTGGTACGGCGACGTTCTTTCTCTTTGCGGTCGAGGTTGCCATATTTCTGCCACCAATAGAGATCTAATTGGTGCAAGTAAATATTCGCCAAAAGCGGCGAACAAATACCACCTTGCGGTGTACCGATATCGGTATGTTTGAACAGATGACCTTCCATGATTCCCGCTTTGAGAAAACTTTCTACCAGTTTCAGGAGACGATTATCGGCGATTCTTTTCGCCATGATTTTGAGCAGTATCTGATGATGAATACTGTCAAATGCCGCTTTGATATCTCCCTCAATTACCCAATAGTATTTGTTGCGACGGTTAATGTAGCTATCTAATCTGGCGATGCAATCTTGAGTTCTGCGCTGTGGTCGAAAACCATTGGAGCAGTTCAGAAAGTCACTTTCATAGATTGGCTCTAACACCATCTTCAACAACATTTGGACTGTTCTGTCCTTGAGTGTGGGAATACCTAGCGGTCGTTGTTTACCATTTGATTTGGGGATGTAAACGCGACGGACTGGCATCGGTCGGAATTGTTTGGTTTGTAATTCCGTCCGTAACGCATTCACGAATTCAGTTTTGGCTGATTCCGCTGCGAGCGTCTTTTTTGTAATGCCGTCTATCCCTGCCGTTTTAGCTCCTGTATTGGAGAGTACGGCTGTTAAGGCGGTTCTAATCCAATCCTCTCGACAAATGAGTCGATACAGATCGTCGAACTGATGTTCTGCTTGATGCTGTGCCTTGATGGCGAGACTATGTTGGGTTTTGATGATATCGGACATACGTTTTAGTCCTCTCTAGTTCCCTTAACTTATCTCTAACAATGACTGCCATCCTTCGCCATGTACCAGACTATTTTCTGGCTCGGACTACTACGATGGCTCTGCCACACGATAACTACTTCAGTTGCAGCTAACCCAGTCTCAATCGACCAGTTATCGTGCTTCCTACGTTCATACAGTGGTACGTGATTGTCTAGCCTTAGACTTCCTCTTTACACCAATCGGATACAGACCCAGTATCCGCGACAACAGCCGATGGTTTATACCTCTATAACCAGAGCAGTTCAGTCCGAATAAACAGACTTTTTCATCAGTAGCGTCGAACACTGATTTACCTGTTGTCTCACGCCATCTCTGTTGTTTATCAGCGTGTCCAAGGTGACGGTGCTTCGGACAAGGATTCCTCTCGTAGTCATAGCTAGACTCAGGCTCGAAACCTCATGCTGTAACAGAGTGCCAGCATTTTGTCCCTTGTTCCCCAGGCTTCAAACAGGTTCTCACTCATTGTCCCCTGCCTGCTGGGTCAGCCTTAATACCTTGAGGTAGGTATTATCTCGTGGTTGTTTTGGCTCACCTAGAGCATTACCACTGTACGCTTCGCAGCGCACTAATCCCCCCTTGCGGGGTTCCAGATTCGGTTCGTTGGAATGTGTTACCATCCACGTAACCTGATTTGAGCCACGCACTGATTAATCTTCTAGCGGGAAAATTCCCGATTGATTTCATCAGATTATTATGGTCAATGTTATCGAAACATCCGCTGATGTCGGCATCTACTATCCATTTCTTCGTCTTATTAGGACGTGTAGCTGAATAGATTTTGCAAATAGAATCATGGACGCTCCGACCTGGGCGGAAACCGTAGCTACACCCTTCAAACTTGGCTTCCCAGTAAGGTTCTAGGGCATTCTTGACGATTGCCTGGAGACACCTATCTCTAATGGTTGGTATGCCTAGCGGTCTATTCTTTCCGTTTGATTTAGGTATGTATACTCGTCGGGTAGGTTTTGGTTGCCAATCATTGTTATTCATGGCTAGGTCATTAGTTAGTTTCATCCTTTGTAAGGGTGTCTTGACTAAAACCCTGTCTACCCCTGCGCTCTTTCTTCCTTGGTTATCTTGTGTCGCTTTCCTTACGGAGAGTAAGACGTTAGAATAACTACGGAGCATTAACCGCTGTAACGAGCGTACCCTTTTGATGTCACCATTTTGAGTTGCCTTAAATATTCGCTGTCTCAATTGCCTAACGATGCGATTAGATTTCCGCCAGTTGACGTTATGCCAGTCGCTGTTCTCAATCGTTACGCTTACATCAGTTATCTGTTGCATCTAGCTTTTCTGATTAAGTTCGGTTCTTTTACTTTGAACATCTAGACTGAATCACCTGTTGAAGTCAGCACCCTTTCAAGTTGGGTATTGCCCTATCCATCCAGTTATTAGCATTGGAGCTTTTTCCTGTTCCCTTTCGAGCAATGGCATTCGCTTTTTCAACATCCTCTTCCCCCTTAGTAGTTCAGCTTTCCTTGCGGTTAGCTTACTTCAATTGTTAATTAAAGAACTAATGGGGATTGCCCCGTTTCACACCGTTGAGATGCGACGTATTTAGGTTCCTGCTATACTCCGAGGGTATATGGTAGTCCAAATTAACTGAAGTATGAAGTTAATTCTTTTGTCAAACAAAATCTGGGTGTTTGACCTTAACCCTGAGATAGCCTAATCATCGTTGGCTATTTTGATATAACGAAGTCTAAAATGCAAGTTCACAAAATGTTAACCATGTACGTCTTACCCTAGCCCGTTGTTTCCTCGTATGATTCGATTCGCAGCAGACATTTAACCCTCTAGCTGTGATACGTTGCCGTTACCAGCAACGCACCTTTGAGCGGGTACAGTCTTGACTACTAGACTGGAGCCTTTCTAAGGGACTCACTCTTTGGTGCGCCTTTCGGGTCGCACATACTCTCTACCATAATAACTGTCCCGATGGATTTGGCAGTGCGCTCGCCGCTTACTTGAAATTTGGTGACAAATCCGAATATATCGGTGTCAAACATCAACAAGACCCACCAGAAATGGAACCAGGTTCAGAAGTTTATATTCTCGACTTTAGTTACCCGCGACAGGTGATGGAATCACTGTTAGAACGACACACTCAAGTCATCACTCTCGACCACCATAAAACAGCCCAAGAAGCACTACTGGGATTACGCGGTGCCCTATTCGATATGAATCGATCTGGCGCGATGATTAGCTGGGAATACTTTCATCCAGAGCGACCGATTCCCGACCTATTTAGGTACATTCAAGACCGCGATCTGTGGCAATGGAAATTAGAGGGTACTGGCGAAATTGCCGCCGGATTGCAATTACTCCCGCAAGAATTCGACCTCTGGATTGAATTACTTACGCCCGAAGGTTTAAAGCAGTTACGGCAAGATGGTAAGACTATTTTGAGATACCAAACTAAGGAAATTCAGGGTTTATTAAAGCACGTCTATCTAGACAATCTCCCGCCTTATCAAGCCCCGACTGGAGCATGGATAACTGGAGCTAAAATCCCGCTAATTAATTGCTCCAATTACGATATCGTTTCCGATCTGTGTCACCAAATGCTCGAAGAGTACCCCGATTATCCCGTTGTGGCTAGCTGGTTGAGAGGGAAGTCGAGTATTTCTTATTCCCTCCGTTCTGTACCGGACTTTGACTGTTCGGAGATAGCTAAACTTTATGGAGGCGGCGGACACAAGAATAGTGCGGGGTTTAAACTTGCCATCTAAAACCTTTTGGTGGCTCCTTCGACTCAGAGGGGTTCGATTTGGCAGAAACTAATGAAGGATTGGCAGATCTCGATTGCAAACTTTGATGCTAAAGTTCTACTCACACCGATCTAAAAACAACATGAATTTATCACCGGAATGGGCTAAGACTTTTGCGGAACATGCCGAACTTTCTGCTCGTGAGGCTGCGGATTTATTGAATATTCCTTATGCGGTATTGGTCGCGGCGATTGAATTAGGGGAAATTCTACACCGGAAGGTAGGTAAGTCTTACCGGATTCGGTTCAACGATCTGATGGATTATAAAGCGAGGATCGATCTGGCTAAATCGTAATGAAATTAGGATCGCTAACCTGACTTTTCACGTTAAGTCTGAACTGCAATCTGGAGATGTAAAAAACCTCATCATTTTCACTGAGCATCGATCGCACAGCCATCATCACAAAGCTCTCGATCTTTGAGCAGTTGCTGACGCTGGGCAACGATCGTTTTCAGGGACAAATATCTATGGAATGTACAATCGAACTATTGTGCGTTTACCTTAATCGATTTAGCAACCTCCGCATCGAGATTACCCAATTTTGGACTCCACCATTGCCCTTCTTTGCCCCGAAAATAAGCGACATCCTTGTGTTTGAGCTTGGTTCTAGCTTCCGCATCCGAACACCTTAACATCGACTTGGATTGCCCGTCTTTCATGTAGCTATATTCTTCCAACGGCTTTTTGCAAACCGGACAAGGATGTTCTGTTGACTTTGCTGGCGATGACTGCTCGGTTTTTGCCTGTGGAATCTGCCATTCATTCGTTCGCTCCGACCAAAACATTACCAATCCCTTTCCCTCACTATTTTTACAGCCATCCTCACACTTGAGGAAATAGCCCTTCTTAACTTTCTTGGTGGGTACTTTAGACATTGGCTTGCTACAGGTCGGACATTTCGATCTTGATTTCTCCAGCTCTTTACCTTGGAACGATCCATAATCCTGTTCCGGTAGATTCAGAGTCGCCTTACTTAATGCTGGTGCAAAATAGCTCCGGTTCCATTCAATCAGGTAGCTTTGCCATTCCTGCTGACCCTTGGAGATCGCATCGAGTTGAGTTTCCATCCCAGCGGTAAATTCTGATTGAATCAACTCTGGCAATGCTTGCATCAGAAAGTCATCCACTTGCAAACCCACAGTCGTCGGCTGTACTTTGCTCTTGACTAGCTCGACATAATTACGCTGCTTGAGGGTGGCAATCGTCGGCGCGTAAGTGGAAGGACGACCGATCCCGCGACGTTCCATCAATTGAACGAGTTTTGGTTCGCTGTAACGTGGCGGTGGTTGAGTCTGCTTCTGCTCGTGACTGACATTAGTAGCGGTGAGTGGTTGTTTTGGTTGCAAGCTCGGTAGGATGGCATCACCGCTAATATCTTTCCAATATTTGGCATAGCCAGCAAATTCAAGCATTTGCCCTCTCGCTTGCCACTGGATCTCGCCAGACTGGGTAACGATCGTGGTTTTACGAATCTGAGCGGGTTTGCATTGGGAGGCGATCGATCTCATCCAAATCATCAGGTACAGAGCGAATTCATCCTCGGAAAGCTGCTGTTTGAGTTCGCTGGAGGCTTTGGTGATATCTGTCGGTCTGACCGCTTCATGGGCTTCCTGAGCGTCTTTAGAACTCCGCTGTTTCGCTACCTTTGTAGGTACATTATCTTTATCGTGAGACAACAACCATTCTCTTGCAGCCTTACAAAAATCTTGACTGAGTTCGACCGAATCAGTCCGCATGTAAGTGATTAGCCCAGCTTCATAAAGCTTCTGAGCGACTGACATTGTATGTTCGGGACTGAACTTCAATCGCGCTCCAGCGGCTTGTTGGAGTGATGATGTGATAAAGGGTGCGGGTGGTTTTTTAGGAGTGAGTTTACCCTCGATCGATTTAACTTGATGGGGATTAGCTCTGCCGCTCTCCACTAACCTGTCAGCTTCGGCTTGACTCAATACCCGCGTCGATTCGGTAACTTTCTCCATTGCTCCAGCATCGTCGCTAGTTTCCTCCTCTGGGGCTGGTGAAACAGCTTGAGCCGTGCCGTTGAAGAAAGCGCGAAAACCTTCGGCATAGTCCACAAATACCGACCAATAATCCTGCGGGATGAAGGCTTGAATTTCCCGCTCTCGTTGACAGACAAGATGTAGGGTGGCAGACTGAACTCGTCCGACGCTTTTCGCGCCGTTATTCAGTCGCCAGATGAGGGGCGATCCTTTGTAGCCCACCAATTTATCCAAACAATCGCGACATCTACCCGCCTCGACAAGAGCCATATCTAGGGAGCGGGGAGAAGCAATTGCTTTCCTAACGGCGGATTCGGTAATCTCTTGATAGACCACTCGCTGGGGCTGTTTGAGCTTCAATACCTGGGCGATATGCCAGCCAATTACTTCCCCTTCCCGATCTGGATCTGAGGCGATGAAGACTCGATCTGCTTGCTTTGCTGCGGCAATTAGTCCGGCTATTGTTTGTTTGGCTCTGTCGTCGCGGGGGATGTAGCGGCAATCGATTGTCTCTGCACCCAGATCGAAGCCTAACGCACCGTCCCCATCGTTGGCGAGTTGGCGAATATGCCCGATTGAAGCCTTGACATCCCAGTCGGAGCCGAGGATACTCCTAAGCTTTTTAATTTTGCCAGCAGATTCGACGATAAGCAGATTTCGCATAAATATTGATATTCATTCATTTGCTATTCTACCTATGTGCGTAGGGAATGAAATAATCATCTCTCGATAGCCTTCAAAATCGAACGTCCAGAACTTAAACTCCTTACTAATTCGATCGACAACCTTATATTCGGCGGTTGTCTTCATAGTAAAATTAGTTATTATCGAAAAGCCTTTGCTATCTTCTTCTGTGCTCACTACAATACTTTTTAAATTGTTAGTTAACTCAGATGCCGCAGATCTCAATTTATCCGTATTGCTGGACGTTGGGAGAGTTGAAACCTCAATCGTTACTCGAACATTCATATTAGATCCCTTTACAAACTTGACGATCTAAACCCTCGACCGCCTTAGTGGCGCGCTTCGCGATCGTAGAAATCGACACTAAATTCTACCTCACAACTCAACTGGCGGCATAGCAAATAGCTTGTATCCTCCAACCCCAACCACACATCTACCACAGCAATTCCAAATTCAAAAATCTAGGAAGAGTTGGCGACCAGAGTGGAAGCCGAGCCGTAAAGCATGAAATCAATCAAAGAAGGCCAACTCTCAAAGAGTAAATATTTGGTAAGACTGAGGATATCTTGAAAAAAGCCTTTACGAGTAACACGCTTGAGACGAATCTGTCCATATGCAAGATCTGTTAAATGCAAAACAGTGTGAAAAAGGAATGCCAACAGGTTCAGCGTCAATAAACAAGCAGCTAAATGCTGCTGACCATGCCCAAAGTTATGCTCCAGATGATATCCCTTTGTTTTGAGCACATTATGATTTTCATTTTCGGTCTTCCAACGACATCGACCAGCCGCAGCAACCAGAGGTACGCTCTGTTCGTTTAATTCATGGCGGGTAATAAATGAATTTTCATATAATATTTCTCCATCTGATTGGCGGGTATGGATTAGTTTACACCAATTGACCTTCATTGCTGGCTGGGAGTCCCTTAGAGGAATTCCATTCACATATTGATAGCTATATAATTCGCTTGAATTGCTGTTCCACTGTTTCACTTCTAGCTTTTTCACCTCGCCAATACCATCCAAGTATTTCAACCAATCATAAACAGCAGTATGAGACGTTTCTAAACAGGTAAAGATAAAGTTCATTCCCGACGCTATCACCTGTTCACACATTGGTTGGTGACTGTAGAGGTCATCTCCGAGTAGAGTGATTGCTTGTCCTTGGAATTCTGGGGCATGAGTTTTGAGCCATCGTTTAGCTGCTGCCACTTCGCAGTCCTGCTTCTGGTGACCATCTTGAGGTGTGATGAATTCTGGAGCTAAGGAAATTACTTGAGATTGCCCAGGCGCAACTATTACAGGCAAAATGGCACTGTGGAAGTAAGTTACTGTGCCATTTTTGTGGGTACGGCTCGAACAGCATTTACAGTTGAGTTTGTGCGAGTCAAAATACTGAGTTCCATCCAGCGCAACTAGTAATCCACCGAGATATTCAAACGGTTTCAAGTGACCTTCTCGTCTTAAAGACTGATAGACGTGATTGAATACTCCAAATAGTGCCGTGGCTGAAATTTCATCCAGGATATTCCGAATTTGCGGCACTGTTGGGATTTTAATCATGCCAAACAGTGTCTGAGCATTGCTTTTGCCCTGATTGCTATTCATGTGCCGCTGATGTTCTAAAAAGGATTCGCTTTGCATGAAAAACATCGAAAATGCTCCCAACACAGCATCTCTGATGGTGTATTTAGTGCCATTGCTGGCAAGGCGCGGATCTTTCATCTGAAGAATTGCTCGGTTCAGATAGACTATCAATACCCCAAAACTCAGCTTCATTGGCTCCATTCTGCTTCTCTTTTTGAAGTCTCTCTATTCTCCTGCTCACCCTACCAAGTTGTCAAAATCTGAATTTGGAATTGCTGCATCTACCAGCTTCAGCCCGACTTTCGACTCAGAGTAGGTCGCATTCTTTCTAGTTCTAGCTATATAATTAAAACTATTCAGCTAGAACTAGAGATGATTGCCAATGCCAATCCGAATGTGTGCCTATGGCTTTAGCTGCGCGTCCATGATGATGGCACCAGGACTGACAGCCGAAGATTGTCCCAATAAAAACATTTGTGGCACGATTCGCCAACTAACCGAAGAAGATCGAGTCGAGCTGCATTACGCCAGAATCGAAAACAACGTGCGGACGATCGACACCATCATAACGAACAGGCGAGATGCCGCCCTCTACTTACTATCAACTCGCGCTTGTCCCCAAACTCCTGCATCCCTGGGCGTAACAGCAACACTCGCTCGACTGTGCTCGACACTCTCACTTATAGAAGAAACGATCGCCCAGTTAAGTAGCGAAGATTCTTATATTGCCCCCATCGGCGTAGAAGCTCACCGCTATCTAGTCAAACGACCTTACGGAATATATCAATACAATAAATTGACTTCTAGGGAAGCCATCTTTCCACCCCAGGAGCGAGAAGCGGAGTCGGTGCGGCGAGGTTCCCTCGCCATGCAACCGACCCAAGAAGAATCGGTAAAAGTAATTCACCTATCGTCAGATTACGACAGTCGAAATTTTGAGGGGAGAGCCGGAATCGAGCGCAGAAACAGATTGCTGGCGATCGATACTGCGCTCAATGCGGCCGAAGCACTTTTAAATCGAGCGATTGAAGCTGCTGCCAATCCCCCAGTGAACGAGGTAGTGGCTGAAAAAATCGCCCGCATTCCGCTCGAAGATGGGGTGTAGTAGATCGATCTGGCTGGCAGGAGAATTTTTATAGTTCTAGCTTATCAATCATAATATTATAGCTAGAACTATAGAAAATGTACCTCTAAAGAACCGGATCGCCACCTGAGACGATCGAGATTAAGGCGATCGATCGAAAGCCAGCAGAACTCAAAGATGCTCGGCTCGCGGATGAAAATCGGGACAGTAACACTCCAAAGGCACTCCAGTCGGAAGACCCAATGGGTAGATAGCGCAACAAGTACCACCCAATAGAGCGGAGTGAGAGGCACATTGCAAGCATTGCTGAGTTTGAGTCTCAATCCTCAATTTAGTTGCCTGAGATTTAGCCACAATCGCCCGCGCAATCGCTAATCTTTTACCCCTACCCTCCAGCCATTCGGCATACTCTTGGGCATGTGTCGATAGGAAATCTTCGATCCGCACGAGCGCGTACATCTTCATCGGCGCGTAATAACGCCCGTGGGGATTATCAAGTAATAAATCTGGCTCACCAATTCGCGCCAGCCAACCATCGGAAATTAAATAAATCGATTGTAAATTGGCATTACTGATATATTTAGGCTGCACGGGTTGAGTGTCCTCAACGCGATACAACAACCGCCAACGACACTCGCCATCGGGATGGCTAGAGCGAAAATAAACGGCTGCTGGTTTGGCTCCATGCTTGAGTTCGAGCCTTTTACTCCCAATTTCCCACAGCGTTTTTAAACCTTGACGATGGTTTTTATCCCAAGACGCGATTGGGTAAAAGTTTGGCTCGCACTCTTCAAACTCAGTACGCGCAAATAACAGATCGAAATTGGGATCGCCGAGCGGATCGCGACGTGCGGCAATCGGCTTGGTTGAATGCTTTAATTGAAGGTTAGAGCGCAATGCGGTGTCGATTGAGATTGCGTCCTGCCAGTTTATAACCTTTGCTTGGGTCTTTTGCATGGCTGGTCGGGTCGATCGACCCGACCAGGAACCTCGCCGCAAAGACTCCGCTGCCGCCCCTGGAACTATAGGCAAGCCCAAACACTTAGCTCGTGGTTTTTTCAGCCACGAGCGATAGCAACATTGGCATTTCCATCCACCTTCAGTTTTTACCAATTCATGCGCTCGGTCTGGATCTTGCCAGGAGCTATCTACTCTCGATCGAGAGCGATTGTTTGTCGATATTGTATCCTCACTCATCCGTACCATCCGCGATGCTGTGACTTACTATCCATATTTTATGCAACAATGGGGTCACGATCGAATATGGCGAGCGCACAGGCCGAGCTACTGGAGCGATTGTCACACCCATCCCGATTTGTTAGTCCATCCCTCATAGTTCTAGCTAAGTAAATTAAGTATTTTAGCTAGAACTACTGACAACGAGTGAAATTACTTGTTGGTTGTAGAGATTGATTTAATTTCAGATCTCGATCTATGTCGATCTCTATCTTTGCATTACCCAAACAAACCAAGTGTTAATCGCTGTAAACTATATTTAACGGGTATTCCAGCAAAGTTACTGTTCTACACCCCGATCGACATAAACGACCAAAAGCCGTTAACTTAGATATAGATTTAGATAAACCTGGATCGCCCAAAGTCTTTACTTTTCACTTCAAAGCCTTACTGGATGTGATGTTGCCAGGGTATTTGTTCAATTTACGACCATAAACACAATTTAACTTTATCTTTAACTCTATCTTTGTCTTTTTAACCCTATCTCTAACCCTATCTAAGTCTATCTTGCCTGGTAGTGCCAGCACAAATCACGATTCAAGAGACTCGAAGCTCAGCTCGGTCGCAAAAACCAGGAAATCAGGAGTAAATTTGCACCCTCAATCAGTAAAATAAATACAACAGGTACTCAGATCGTAAAGGCTGCCCTCTCCACATAAAAAAGGTGCCTTAGCTCCAGTATTCTGAATTAGTTGGTAGATATCCTCATTGCCCTCAAAATTAGAACCATAACAAACTTGCAGTCGGACATAGTTAAGCTGATAAAGCTGAGTCACAAAAGTTCTCACGATATTATTACACATACTCGAACATGCTTGCAGTTGGCCGATACTAAAAGTTTGCAAAATTCGCATACTCATCCAGATTCGCTGACAAACCGTCCGAAAGTAGAGCGTGTTTTGGATAGGTTTTGCCTTTTTTGTACCTGGTATTCGCGGTCTAGGCTTGAGAGTATAAAATTTAAGCTGTGAATAGTACGTCGAATGCACTCGATATCGAGTGCGATTTCTAGCACGAGTGAGGAATCCTGCTGCTTCCCAGTAAGAAATTAAGATCGCCGCATTAGTTTCATCAATCCGGCTCCAGAAGGTAAGACGGCAGGGATCGCAACTTTTACGCCATAGCTCCAACCAACAAGGTTGTCGATAGAATTCATCCGCATCATCTAACTTGTCCGCAATCGTTTTCTTCATATTACCAACCTCCAAATTTCCTCAATTAACACTAATATTCAATTACTTTAATCATCGTTATAGTCTACTTGACGAGCGAAAAAGAATGGACGATCTGCCCACTGTTGAGAGTCGATCTTTTCCCAACATTGAACCCTCGCAAATGACTCAATCCGGCTCAATCCCACCGTAATCAGCCGAATACTCCCCTTTGAAGCCTTGTGTAATCGATCGAGTAAATCTGCTTGCACTTCCACTAAACAAAGTTCTTTAGTTAACAGTTGGGTGTCTTCCAGATCGCAGGGTTTAAAATTCACCCACTGCGAAATTCGACCAGCCACAATTTTGCGTCGGGCGAGTAATTTCTCCAACTTATTGGAACCAATCAGCCAGACGGGAAGTTCGGCTAGATCGTGAATGTCTCGTGCCGCATCAATCATCCGGGGATTGTGAAATAAATAATCAGCTTCATCGATAAATAACGGACGCTGACTCAGTTTCATCTGCTCCACAATTACTTGTAACATCTGAGCGGGGAAACGCGGGGGTGGGATCGATAGCTCTGCCAGAATCGCCATTAACATCGTCGTCGGCGACCATAAAGACACCGCTCGGACATAAATTCCCCGTTCCCGATTCACCAGCCAAGCGGCGGCGGTTGATTTGCCAAAACCAGTTGGTGCATAGATTAATCCCATTCTAGGAATTCCTGGCTCGCGTCTTTGGGACTCTTGAAAGCCACTGGATAAACTGATAATATTTTTTGTAGTAACAATTTTGTAGCGCATTATTTTCACTCTTAAATAAAGATCGTTCGCTCGGCATAGATAACTCCTCAGAACTTCTCTATTAGCCATGTTTGAAACTGCTGCTCTTGTTCGGGACTGGTATAAGCTTTGAGTACGCCCAATCCTTCCGGTTCTCGAACATAGTAAAGTAAACTCTGCTTATCCTCAATCGATAAACTTTGTCGATCTCGCCAACGTGCCAGTGCCTCTTGCAGCAGGGGACGACGATCCACGACTGTCAATTGAGAAGTAATCCGTCCCATCAGCCAATCAAAAAATTGCCTTTCTTCCTGTGAAGAACTAGTATAGAGCGGCGGAAATAAACCAAGTATCTAAGAGGTTAGAGGTTTACCCTTGTAAGTCCATTTGAAGGGTTTGGCCATCGTAATGTTAAAGTAGTCCACAAACTCATGGATCCGGGCTTTCAAGTGATTTGTACTGGTAAAGCTACCGCGTCGTAACAATTTCCGTACTAGAATCCCAAACCAGATCTCAATCTGATTCATCCAAGAACAATGTTTGGGCGTGTAATGAATCACTAGCCGATGGTTTGGGTCGGCTAAAAATTGCGCTCGCGTCTCCATTGACTTCAAAATCCCCGACTGACCTTTAACACCCAGCTCCTGTGGAGTTGTCTCTAATCCGGCCACCAGCCTAACCAGCGTCTCGGATTGATGGGTATTGAGACAATCCATGACCAAATGGTATTTTGCGGCAGTGGGATATTGTGCTAAGGAACGGGTGACATGCTCGGCGAAATCAGCTTCGGTTCGAGTTGCGCCCACACTGGCCAACGCAATTCGACCAGTTGCCACATCGAAACTGGCAATTAATGATTGAGTTCCGTGTCGAGTATATTCAAACTCTACACGTTCGCACTGTCCTGGTTTCATCGGAATATTTGGCATAGTTCTCTCCAGTGCTTGAATCCCAGTCATTTCGTCCAGGCTGAGGGTGACTTCTCCTGTCAGCGCACGTTGGGGTGCTTGTTCGTAGACACGACAGATGTGTTCAACTTTGTGCCCCAATTCTGGGTCGGGGGGGGATGCAACCAGTAACTACTCTGGTGGGGTTTGAGTTCGGCTTCAGCTAGGAGTCTGCCCACATGTCGCTGGCTAATCGATGCGACGATGCCCTGTTTTATCAGTTCGGCGGCTAATTCTCTGCTCGTCCACTGACTGATGGGACGGCCGTACTGTTCGGGCGGGGCACATGCGATGGCGTATAGTTGTGTGATTTGTTCGAGGGTGAAGGTGGCTGGCGCACCTGGTCGCACGGCATCCATCAGCCGCTCGATGGCTGGCAGTTGTCGATCCTTCAACTCCAACCATCTGTTTCGCCATAATCTACTCATATCCTTGCTAATTTCTAATGTCTCAGCAATCTCACCGTGACTTTTCCCTTGGGCTGCCAAGACGATGATTTTGGCTCGGAGTGCGATTTGTTGTGGCGTTTTCTTGCGCTTGAGTAGTTGTTGTAGTTCGGCTTGTTCTACTTCATTGAGTGTAATTAGGGCAGCGGATAATCTTGGCATCCTCTGTGTTCCTCTCATTTTGATGAGCTGCTTTCAATCATAGGTCTATTTACGCCGCTCTGTACTAGTAACAGCAGCCAGAAAACCTCGTCCTTCAGGTAAGGATAAGTGTTGCATTAACAATTCCAATTCACTGGTTTCCAAAACTGGGCGAGTTTGCTGCTGTTGCCAACGATTTATCAATTCTTCTACCCGATATTGCCGCGATTGTTGTTGTTCTTGCAGCAGTAACTGTTGCTCGGACTCTGCTTCTAGCCGTTTTAGCTCTTGATGATACCGTTCTAGTTCTATTGTTGGTGGTTCTACATCAGAGCGAGCTTCAGACTCTGTAATCGCAGCAGTTATCGCTTGAATTGCTGGATAATCATGAAGTTTAGATTTGAAAACTTCTGTCAGTTCTTGAGCCGTTTTACCAACTAGCAAATAAGGATCGCTGGCTAGTTTACGCAGTAATGTTTTACCACGCTTGCGAATCTGACTCACCGATCGCAGCAAGATTTCATAGAGATGTCTGGCACGATTGGCAATGTCAGCCAGATCGATATCTGCGGCTTCCCGCCACACAGCTTGGCAAACAAATTTAGTCAGTCGATCGCTACCATAAACATAGATAGTACGAGGCTGTTGTGGATCGAAGCAGACATAGACAGTTTTGCCAATCCAACCAGCGAGTTCCGCCGCGACGTACAGACGACCACAAACTGAGATACCTTGCCTTCCAACTTGTCGCGTCCCCTCCTTGCCTGGTGCTGTCATCATTAAAAAATCTAGCTCGCGTGGATTGTGGATCTGGTGTGGCACCCAACCACCATCAACCGCTGCCGCTAAAACCTCCAGCGGAGATTTACCCTCTAGTCCAATCCCCGCTCGTCCGTGTGGACGTTGCTCGTAATCTAACCGCCAGAGATCGCACCACCGTTGAAAATCCTCAACTGACATCGCCAGTTCGATTCCAGCACAATTTCGATTGGATGAAGCACGTAACGATTGACGTTCTGCAACGCTGTGACCGACAAAAAAGGGGTTTTTAACTAGATCCCGATGTTGAAAAGTCCGGTTGAACCGTTCGACAAACGGCTTTTGTTCGGGATGCCCAGGTAAACAGCGCAAATCTTCGGTATCCACTCCTAAATTAGCCAGAAACCTTTGAACGCGGCGGCTGAGATATTCCTTGCCACAATCGGTGCGGATCTGTTCTGGCACTCCCCACTTCAAAATTGCCCGAGCAATTAACAGACAAACAGCCTCACCATTGTTCTGGGCTGACACTTTCAGCATCACTCGGCGGGTAAAAATATCGATACAGGCAATTACAAATACTCGATCCAGTCGAATCTCACCAGCACGTTCCGATTTACACTCGATATCAACGCGCATCGAGTCGATCTCCCACACCTGATTCGGGCGAAATACATTTTGCGATCTCGACCCAAATGCTGGACTGACCGTTCCTTTAACCCGATCTGGCGACATGTACATTGCCCACTCCTGCGGACGATTGGAGCGGAATTGCCTCAGCCACGCTCGTACTTGTCCGAGCGAACAAGTCTCAGGATCTAACCCAAATTCAAACTGCAAGATGTCATAAATCTGGCTTGCACCCCAATGCTTGCCACCAGCAGCCAGACAAGTTTCAATCGCCGCTGGCAAGTCTGGATCTGAGTCAATTCTGCCAGTGCCACGACGATGACCGTAGTTGCCACCGAGTGCCGAGATGGTAGGAGCTTCTCGACGCAGCTTTTGTTTGGCTTTAAGGGTACTGCGAGAGAGCTTGGGCAGGTACGCATAAACCCAATTTACTAGAGCTAATTGTCGGTCGTTATAAGCTCGAACGAAGGCTGTATCTCGATCTAGTACCGTCTCAAATGTATTGCTAGCGCACCAATGTTCGTAGGCTCTGAGAATTGCCAGCCAAGCATCGATCCGTTGCTCGCTCGTTGGTTTGACTTGCTGTACTTGAGGTCTGACCTTTGGACTCCCGATTGAAGGCTCGATATTTACATCGACTATCCGACCGGAGTTATGAATCAATGCTGTTTGAGCTGTTTGTGGCAAGCTATTGTAAGCGTACTCTCGACCGCCGCCGCGCCCCGTTCGCTGCCGCGACTGCCATTGTTCGGCTTTGGCTTTTCTTGCAACGTTGTTGGGCAAAGCTGGTAGATCTGGTAATCCTGCTAGCTCGAATGCTGAGTACCATTGTTTCATATTGGCTCCACTTTAGAATTATCACAGACGATTGAAATCCTCTCAGCGCAATACCCAAACCTGCTCGGTTTGATAAAAATCACCACGTTGTTCTAGTGGTATCCCATTGAGCAGCAACGCCAGCCAAACCTGCACCAGTGGCATCTCGATCGATCCTTGTAATGCCAATAACGACACAGGCTCACCCCACTCCTCTAGCCGCGCCGAGATCGCCGCACCCCACGCCGACACATCTTCATCGTGTGCTAATCCAATTGCTTCTTTATAAGCTATTTCCGGATCTACTGGTTCGGGTAAAATCGCCTCAAGTAAAACTTTTCGATCGATCTCAGCCACAACCGAGCGAACTTCATCAATTTCACTTTCTGAAAATTCAGATACCTTACGCGGCAAACTAGACAATGGCTCGATATAGACATCGAAGTCAATTTGCATCGATTGGCGCACATATCGATCGAAAGCATCCTCAGACATCACTGGGCCATCATCACTCCCAACCGCTTGAATCGACTCAAATGCCAACTGCGAACGCAACTCATACAAATCTGTAATCTGCGAAATCGCCTCCCCTGCCACCTGTAACCGTCCCAGACAGCCCAAATTAACAATTGCGTCTTCCACCTCCTGCCACAACCTAGCTAAATCGGCCTCTTCTGGCTCACTCGCGGCAACTTTAATTTTCGTCCATACTGGCAGGTCAATCCATTCAAACTGTGGCATTCTCGACCTCACCATAATGAATGCAAGGACGAATCGGGCACAGATAAGGATCGAGTCGTTCTAAAGCCGCAAACTTACGAACGCCGTACTTATCCTCCAACAAAGCCAACAGCTTTTTTATATATAAATGGATTTGACTTGGCACCATCCCGATACAATGAATCGGCTGAACGATCGCTACCCGTTCTTGCCCCTGCCACACTTGGGCGGAAACGGCATGAACGATCGATTCGGCTCCCGCCTCACGGTATACAATCAAAACAGCGTATTGCAAATCCGCAAATGCGGCTAGATCGGCAGGTGGTAATTCAATGACTGTTTCTTGACGGTGCCGATTGCGCTGCTGATTCTTACGATCTCGATGACGGGCATAGGATCTGCGACTGTAACAAACCTTGGGATTCCAACATCCATCGCCGTCTTTTCCATGTAAAGCTTGAGCCTGAGCAGCCGAGAGCATGGCACACTTTTTACATTTGAGGGGAATCGATCGTGGGGAGGTCGATTTTGAGGCTGATTCGGATGGAGTTTTGGTCATCGGTAACTCACCGCTCGAACTGCATGGCCTTAGCCACTGTAGCTACAGACAGGAATAGGGGTAACAACAACTCCCAGATGCGTGTTGGCAAAGGAAGACAAATTTCAGACATCATCCGCACCTGAATGACAGAATTCGATCGATGGCAAGCATTTTCCGTACCCCAGCAAATAGTCATGCTCTTTGCGAAAATCACCCGTTCGGTCTTTACCATCGCGAGCTATAACCCTAACAAGATGCTCGTCGCCATCCCCAAACAAGATAACGTTGAGTTCGCAGTAGCTCTCAAACCGCTCCAGAAAATGACCTTTGACAGTACAAGCATCAAAATAAGTACTAGCCCGAAGTTCCATCCAAGTTACGACGATCGAACCGCTCTTCATCCGATAACTCCCTTCTACGAAGCACGCCTACTATCATACCACGATCGCGATTTAATCTGAGATTTCGTCTGATACCCGTCTAATTCCAGATAAGAATAATTATCTGGAATTGAGAAATGATGGTAAAATTGAAATTGCGCCGTACAGCCAACGTTGGCAGCCACTCTCCTCAAATTTCTCGGTAATCTCACATCTGTGAAGTCAGGGAAGGGCGAAAGGAACAGACTTACGATCGATATTCAAGATCCGAGCGATAATAGTAGCTATGTATTATTAGTGATATGAATTTAAAAGAAGTAGAAGACTTAATCTCAACTGCTAAAGATAAAAACCTCCAAAGAATTAGTATCGAGCATGGGAATTTGGGAGCTTTACCAAGTTCGATCGGGCAAGTTACTAGTCTGTTGAGGCTTACTCTTGTTAATAATATGTTAAAAACTCTACCCGAATCTATCGGCCAACTTACCAACCTAAAAAGCCTAGAAATCAGAGATAATCGATTAACAACTTTACCAGAGTCGATCGAACTACTTACTAATCTTGAATCACTCGAACTCTGGAATAATCGACTGATAAATTTACCAGAATCCATCGGAAGACTGACTAATCTCACGTTGCTGGATCTCCAACAAAACCAACTTACCACTTTACCCGAATCGGTCGGACAACTGACTAGTCTTAATTACATCGAACTCGGCAACAACCAGCTTACCAGTTTGCCAGACTCTTTTAAGAATCTGATCGATCTTCAGTCGCTCCAGCTCAGTGATAATCAATTCACCAGCGTACCCGAATCAATCGGGGAACTAACTAACCTCAAGTGGTTAGATCTCGACGGAAATCAATTAACAAACTTACCAGAATTTATCGGCGAGTTTTCTAATCTTAAACGTCTGAAAATACAAGATAATCACTTAACAAGTTTGCCACTCTGGTTTACCAAGCTTGAAAAACTCGAACGACTCGAATTAAGTAATAATCCCTTGACCGATCTTTCGATTCTACAATCTTTACCTAAGCTAAAGGAAGTTGTCTTTTTTGATGTTAGCCTTCCCCCTAGATATTGGATTGAAATCAATGAGTGGAAGCCAGAGTGGTTGTTAGATGAAAGCAATCCTACGATCGAACAGATTTTAATCGAGCAAATCGGTGACGAGCGGATTCGTCAAGAATTAGGGTCTAGGTTTGACATCGAGCCAAGCCGTACTGTCAAAAAACAATTAAGTATCGACGAAATGCAAAGCCTAGATTGGAAAGCTTTAGAACAACAGCCTCTGAGTGTTGCTCTGAAAATGGTAGCTAAAACAGGTTTGATTTATGGTGGCGGATTTAATTCTGGTGATAGTTTGAGTACGAGCTACTGGCTTGGCTCAGAGCATCAGGACTATTTTTCAGTTCGCTTTTACCATTCCCTATATGATTCTCCATTAGATCCTGAAAACATTGTATCTCGTGTTGAAGTTAAACTCGATCGCACGACGTAAATTAATCTCAATCTATAGTACTAAATGCCACTTAAATCTATCCCCGAACCAACCTTACTGACTATTCTACCTGCACCATTACCCGCTCCAAGTCCGGTTGTCGAGCTGCGAGAGGCGCGGATTGATGAGTTTTTACAGGCGCGATCGTTATCTCCTAATAGCAAGATTGCATATCGTCGCGATCTCAACCACTTTTTACGCTGGATTACCATCGGTTGGGCGGCAGTTACACCACGTCAAGTGGCTCAATTTAAAGCGCACCTACTCCGTATCGATTCAGATACAAAAGAGCGAGTATTGAAAGATAGTTCCGTGTGTCGAATTTTAGGCACGCTAAAAAACTTTTATGGTTGGTTGCTCAAAAGTCAGTATATTAGTCTCGATCCCACCATCGCGATCGAGTTACCTAAGTTAGTCGAACCCGAAGCTCAAAATCTTGATGACATTACTGTCGAGCAGATTCTCCACGCAGCTACGAACAGTTCGCTCCCCGAACGCAATATCACGATCGTCTCGGTATTATTGCACGGACTTAGAGCTAGTGAAGTTGTCAATCTCAACTTGGAGGATTACGACGGGCAGCGTTTGAATATCCGTCAAGCTAAGGCTGATAGTAAGGGCAAGGTACCACTAACCGTGCAAACACGATCCAGGCTCGATCGGTATTTAGAATGGCGCGAACGTCAGGGGCATTCGATCGAAAATGGCAGTCCGATCTTCATCTCTGAATCTAATCGCAATCGGGGTAAGCGTTTGAGTTATGACGGTATTTATAAGGTCGTCAAAGAGTTTGAAAAAGCCACTAATACCTCCATCCATCCCCATCAATTTAGACATACATTTGCCACTAATATGATGGTACAAGGCATGAATCCTTATCATGTGATGACGATGACGCGCCATCGTTCTTCGGCTAGTTTTCGGCGGTATACGAAGGCGGCTGACCAGGCGGCGGCTGAGGCAGCTTTTTATCAGACGATCCGACAGGACAGCGAAGCTATCGATTCTCACAACCCCAAGTCTATCTGAACATTTACAGGGATAGAGTTAGATCGATATAGATCGAGATCCAAACCCATTTCGATCTCATCTGGTCAAACAGTTGCAGTATCTAAAACTCAGCCAATCGATCGGATAACTTTATCACAACTGTGTCTTATGAAATTGCTTTGGTATATAGGTTTCAGAAATTAAAGATCGATTTAGTTTCGGATCTCGATCTATTTCGATCTCTACGGTGGCAGAAAACCAACATTGGAAATGCCCAATCTGTGGAGAGCATCTGCTCAACGGTGAAAAACTGCATATCCACCATCTCGAAAGCGTAAAACTTGGCGGCACGGACTCAATCGACAACCTTGTGCATCTGCACGTCGCGTGCCACAAATATCTTCATGCAGGTGGAGTCCTATGATGCAAGAGGCTTGAGCGGCTTGATGTGAAAGTATCACGAGCCGTTCTGAGGGGAGGGAGACAGGGCGACCTGCTCTCTCTTACCCGACAGCGATCGTTTGAACTGTCTTCATCTTCAGTGCCACGTAGTGAAGGGTTTTTTGACCATTCAATTATATCACGATCGAGATTTAATCCAAATCTTGTCTGAGAGATATCTGAGTCACGATAATGTGACTTATCATTAGTCTGTAGTGTTATAATGCTGTGTAACTGATGGGATGTGGGGTAACTGGAGTTTAGACTAAAAAATAATCGCAGCTAAAATAACCGCCTTGTAAAAAGACAAGCCGATGCCAAAAAATTGTTAGAGTAGTGAAATTAGGCGGCTACTTTTTTAGACTTTTTAGGTCGAGAACACCGTTTTTTAACAGTCGGATAACGAGGTGGTTTAGTACGTGTGTTTCCTTTAGCCCAGCCAGGAGATTTACCCCTGGGTTTAGGTACTTGAGTGGGAGTTCCAATCTCCACCAAAACGGAAAACATCGATTGAGCAACACGTCCAGGAGTTAAATTAAGAGTAGCAGATTGCCAAGGTAGTCTAGTTTCAACCACAACATCTCTAGCCAACCACAGTTGCCAACTCATTAACGGCATCAGATCGCTCCACCGCTCACATTGTTCGGGAGTTCTCAAGTTCGGCAATGTCCAATGCAATCGCTGCTTGGCAAACCGATACCAGTGGTCTACTCCAAAGCGACGTAAATATTTAAACCAAACCTGTTCTAGCGGCAGAGTTCTGGCACCGACCCAAGCTAACCACAATGGTGGAAAAGGCCGACCGTTAGACATGGGGTTGATTCTTTCAACCAGAATCAAATTTAGGGGATGCCCAGCGGCACGATAGAAATGTAAGTTTTTCCACTGACGAACTCTGACTTGTCCTAGTCGTGGATGATGGTCGATTTCAACTATTTCATTTGTTTCTAGCCAGGTGTCGGGGTCGTTAAGCTTCATTTTCTGTCCATGTTTGCGTGGTCTGCCCCGACCGCTATAAGCTGGTGGTGCCGACCAAAAACAGGCATTCTTTCTGACTCGCATCAGACAATCAGCTTGAATGTCTGCGCTGGCAAGTACCCATGTTGCATTGCCATATTCGCGATCTAAGACTGCCAGCACTGGATTGGCGAGCTGTTTGCACACTTGTTTAAGTTGGGCAGCCGCTTTGGGCAACGGTGATTCACTACTACTAATTCGCTCGTGTAACAACGGTAATGCCCAACTCCCTTCTAATTCAGGTATCCAGGCAATCGTGCTATATCCTTGTCCGATTACTACTCCTTGTTGATATTCGTGTGTTCGGTCTTTCAATGTTTGGGCATCTGGTCTTCCCCATGCGGTATGGTCGATTGCCATCAACACATACTCTTGGCTGGAGACGACTTGCCGCTCTAACTGTTTGATGTATAGCACCATTAGTTGTTTCCGGTCTGGTCGGCTATCTTGTAATGCCTCATAGATACTCGACCATTGGCGATTGAATAATGGACTGAGTGCAAATTCCGCCAGACATGCCGCATTTCTGGTGGTCATCACGGCATCCATCAACTCAAATGTCGCATCTTTGGCTTTGACTAGTAATTCGTATGCTGCTTGACGAAATTCCTTTAATCGTTCACTGTTCATTTAGGGCGTGAATGGGTTTTCTGTTTCACCCTCATTCTCTCCCCAACGGTAGCCTCAGTTCTTCTTTGGCTGCCGTTCTCTCTTTTTTAGTCTAAACTCCAGGGGGTAAAGGGGAAAGGGTAAAGGGGAAAGGAAGATCGTGATTGACAAGACAATGCAATTGCATTACTTTAGGAATAGAGTTTACCCTATCAGTTGAGAAGTTGCTATGGCTACACCATCAACCCCCTGCTCGGAATCTACTTTGACCGATCGTTATCAAACGACAGTTCCCGATCCTGTTCGGAAAGTATTGGGCTTGAATAAGCGCGATCGAATTGCCTACACCATCGAATCTGATGGTCGGGTGACGATCTCGCGTGCTGGGGATGCAAATAACGATCCGCTGTTGGGACAGTTTCTCGATTTTCTAGCTACAGATATCCAAGTCAATCCCCAGCATGTGCGACAGGTCAGCTCCGATTTAGCAAATCGGATTCGATCGTTAGTCGGCAATGTCGATCTCGATCTTGACGCACCACTGGCGGCTGAAGATGAATGAACGAATCCGAACCTCAGCCGCTAGTAATTAATGAATGGACTATATTTGCTCACGATCTGTTTCTATCACAGGTTGAAGAACTTTTAATCCAAGTCGAAAATCTGCGGCTAAAGTATCCGCAGGATTATCATAAGAAAAATGTTACTAAGCGGTTAGCTGCGATCGCCAAGTTAGCATTTGATATTATTCCTCAAGATCCTACTTTATCAGTATATCGACAGGGTGCGACGCTGGGGGATGATTATAAACATTGGTTTAGGGCTAAGTTTTTTCAACAGTACCGATTGTTTTTTCGATATCATCAAGACAGTAAAATTATCGTCTATGCCTGGGTTAATGATGAGGATACCAAACGGGCTTATGATAGTAATACGGATGCTTATTTAGTTTTTAAGAAGATGCTCAATCGCGGTCATCCGCCTGATGATTGGAATGAATTACTGGCAGCGGTAAAAGGTGAAATAGATCGCCTGGATAAACTTAATCTAGAAACTTAATGGTTAAGTCGATTCCAATGAATAGATCGAGTGATTAAACATTAGAAAAAGTCGAGATCGCAATTTATGCCCTACAGCAGCTTCACGATCGCTCAAGTTAAGCGGCAATTTCAAATCGAGGTGGTCACAGAGCCGTTCTTTCGCGATCTACCGACACTTACCCCTGGTGAGTGGTTGACTACTCTATTGGCAAAGTCAGCCCCTCTGGCGGTGACTTTGGGGACTGAGAAGGTACGTTCAGAGTTAATCATCGCTCCATTGTTATTTGAATTTCGCGAACTGCTCGATCGTCAGGTCAGTTTTTTCTCAGGCACGGATTTCAGCATCGATTTAGAGTCAGGCTTGAATGGGGTCTGTGATTTTTTGCTTACCCGATCTACTTCTGAAGTTAGTATCGAAGCTCCAGCGATTATCATCATTGAAGCTAAGAAAGGGGAGTTGAACGCTGGCTGGGGGCAATGTGCAGCGGAAATGATTGCTGCTGTGAAATTCAATCAAGCTAACGGACAAGAAATATCCAATATCTATGGTAGTGTTACCACTGGAACGATGTGGCAATTTCTCAAACTGACAGGGCAAGTTCTGACGATCGATGTTACTGAGTATCCACTCGATCCAATCGACCGAATTCTGGGAATTCTCCAGTGGATGGTGAGTGCAGTTGATTAATCTTCCAGCAATTAAGATCGTCCACACCAGTTCTACTGTCATAGACCCTTCGATTGAGACTCAGTTGAGAGTCAAACCAGTTGAATCGGGGGTTTGGGATGAGTTTCTTCAACTTCAAATTTCACCTGCTACCAGACGCTCGTATTCAGCGGGGATTAGAGATTTTTTTCGGCGTGAGTTTCAAGTAGCGGTTTCTCCAGAGACGATTTTAGCTTTTTTGCAACTCCCCGAACGTTCGGCGATCGGTCATGTGATTGCCTATCGGGGACATTTGCTCGCAGCTCAATTGTCAGCCGGAACGGTGAATGCGCGGCTGGCTGCGTTAAAGTCGTTTGTGACTCATGCTGCCAAGCGTAAACTGTGTGCATTTAGATTGGATGATATTAAGTCGGTGAAGGCTCAGACTTACAAAGATACTAGGGGAATCTCGATCGACCAATTTCAGTTATTAATCGATAGGATCGATCGAACGACCGTCATGGGTAAGCGCGATTATGCCATGCTGCGGTTGCTGTGGGACAATGCGCTCAGACGTGCTGAGGTGTGTGGACTCGATCGATCTGATTTTTACCCCAAGGAGGCGAGATTGATGCTCAAGGGGAAGGGGAGAATTGATAAAGAACCGATCGATCTGGCTGCGGCTACGGTTGGGGCGATTTCTGATTGGTTGGCGAGTATGGGTGAGAGTAGAAGTCCGGCTCTATTTGTCTCTAGTCGGGATACACGATTGAGTGTAGACAGGCTGTATCAGATCGTTGGGGGATTGGCTGAGTCAGCAGGGATCGATCGGGTGGTGAGTCCGCATAAGATTCGACACTCTAGTATTACGGCATTACTGGATCTCAATGGTGGGGATGTGCGCTCGGCTCAGGCTCATAGTCGGCATAAGAATTTGTCCACGCTGATTCGGTATGACGATGGGCGACAGCAGTTGCAGGGTAAGGCAGCTAAAACACTGGCAGATGCGATTTCGGAGCGGGAGGTGGATTAGAGGATAGGGCTTGTATTTTTATAAGTCAATATATCTCTCCAGATTACCACGATGCAACTAAGTACCGAATATTTCGATCGCTACTGTTTCAAAGTGACTTTTGAGATCTGAATTTATTTATGGGGTTTGTTAAACTAAGTGATTCCCGCGCGGGAATCACTTAGTTTAATGAACCCCATGATGAGAGCTTTTTTCGAGTTGCTAATGCAGGAGTAAGGATCGTAATAAAATCTATTGAAACATAATAGAATTATGGATGATCTGAATCTAACCCACATTCCGCTAGTTCGACCACCCTTGGGGGTGCGCTTACGCGTTCGGCTAAAAAATTATAAGATCTATAATTCTCTTCTAGCAATGCTTTTACCGATTTAAATTGTTTCTGACGATCGAGAGTACATTCTCAATAGTCTTAGCTTATTGATAATAGGATCGCTAAGACCCTATGGCTTCGTTTTAATTATTTTTCGAGCGCATAAACTAGCGAAATGTGGGATCTAAAACTCTATCCTGTCCGCACAGTAAAGAATCTGCGCTGCAACCAAAAGGAGACATTTACAAGACCGATTAACACTGGCACTTCCACCAGCGGGCCGACAACAGCGGCAAATGCTACACCAGAGTTAATCCCAAACACGGCAATAGCGACGGCGATCGCTAATTCAAAATTGTTACCCGCAGAGGTAAACGTCACACTAGCGGCTCTAGCGTAATCTGTCTTAATTCGCCACGCCATATAGAAACTTATCAAGAACATTACGACAAAGTAAATAACGTGAGTTCTGGATAAGGAAAAAGCAAAGAAGGGACAAAAAAGGTAGTCTGGAAGTACCAACTAACCAACCTGAATTGCCTTATGCCTAGTGTAGAAGAACTATTTTTCTCCGTCGATGATTTCTGCCAATTTTTTGAACAGCAGTGGCAAAGTCAATTGATTAGTCATGATTTGCAAACGCGAAAACGTAAGCGCAGCTTATATTTGAGAGAAGTAATGACCATTCTGATTGGTTTTCATCAATCTTACGATCGGAATTTCAAAAGTTATTATCTCGAAAAAGTTCAAACTCAGTGGCAGAGTCATTTTCCCAAATTGGTTAGTTACAACCGCTTCATTGAATGGATACCTGATACCTTAATCCCCTTGTGTGGCTATCTCCGCTCTTGCTTCGGTACTTGTACATGTATCAGTTTTATGGATTCTATTTGCCTGAAAGTTTGCTGGGCGAGGAACCCGCCTAGCAGTCACAATCGCCGGATCTATCGGCATAAAGTGTTTAAAGACGTTGCTGCTGGCGGGAAAATCTTCCCGCTGTTCTAATGTGAGTTCTACTCTATACTTGATATTGGGGTTACTCATAGTCGCGATCGCTAGCTCTTATACACAATTTTAAGCTTGCCGAGCTAGTAGGGTGGGCAGTGCCCACTACTGGATTTTAGGTAAAGTATATCTTTAAATAATTGTAACTGCCTATCAATCTATTCAAAATATCTGAATTTTACCAGTAATTTATAGATGGTGGGCAGCGATGCACGCTCGTCGGGGAACCCGACGGTCTAGTGCATCAAGACAGTGCCCACCCTACTGGTACGACACACTTAATTCTGTGGGTAAAGCGATCGCTTAAAGTATTGCTGATTATATTTTTTACGATTCTGAATGCCCACATTTTCAAGCGTGTCGTCCCACTACAGCATATTTTATTTTGATGAATTCTTTGTGGCAACGCCTGACATTATCGGACTTATCACCAGATAGATGGGTTGATGCTAGTTATGTGCATCGATGGGTGGGGAGTCTCCAATCTTGGCGACAGCAGAGTTGGTTAATGCAGTGGGGCGATGAGATTGGTGCGATCTTGACATCGCTCGTGTTTGTAATCTCGCCCTTTATCCCCTCCACACCCGGATTATCGACAGAGACGATCGCGTTATTGCTCGTTGGGGTGGCGGCTTTTTGGATCTTATTGACGCTAGCTGACAATCGTGGTGGTGGCATTACGCCCATTCATATCACCCTGCTAGTATTCTGGGGGATTTCGGCAGTCTCGACGGGATTGTCGCCAGCCAAAGATGCCGCGTTGAGAGGACTGAATTTGGTCAGCCTTTATTTGGTATTTTTTGTGATGTTGGCGCGGTTGTATCGCTCGCCTCGGATTCGCAATTGGCTGATCGGAATCTATTTACATATGGCGTTGATTGTCAGTGTTTACGGCGTCCATCAATCGATTTATGGTGCCAAACAGTTGGCGACTTGGGTCGATGCTGAGTCCACATTGGCGAAGACAACTCGGGTCTATAGTTATCTCAATAATCCCAATCTACTTGCTGGATATCTGTTACCAGCGATCGTTTTTAGCGTTGCCGCCTGTTTTATTTGGCGCGGTTGGTTGCCCAAAACATTGGCGATCGTGATGGTAGTCGTGAATACTTATTGTCTTCAGGTAACATACTCTCGCGGTGCTTGGGTAGGCGCATTTTTGGGCATCCTCGTCGCGGCGGGACTCATCTACTATTGGCTGCGTCCGAGACTACCCAGGTTTTGGAGATCGTGGGCGTTGCCGATCGCGCTAGGGGGGATTATCGCTATTGTGGGGATCTCACTGCTACTGGTGCCGAGCTTGCGCGATCGCGTCTTGAGTATTTTTAGCGGTAGCAAAGATAGTAGTAATAATGTGCGACTAGAAGTCTGGAAGGCAGTGGGTAAGATGATTCACGATCGACCGCTATTTGGCTTTGGGCCGGGCGATCGGGTGTTCAAGAAGATTTATCCAATTTATCAAACCAGCCCCCGCTTCAGTGCGCTGAGTGCTTACTCGATCTTTCTGGAAACGATCGTCGAAATTGGCTATGTCGGTGTTGCGGCTCTCCTATGGTCGATCGTGGTAACTTTCAATTGCGGTCTTCAGGGCTTGGCAAAATTGCGGCAAGCTAGAGACATGCAGGCTGTGTGGCTGATCGCCGCGATCGTCTCGATGGTCGCCCTCCTCGGTCAAGGTACTACTGATACTGAGTGGTATCGCCCCCAGATTCAAACCCTGTGGTGGTCGATCGTAGGTATCATTGCCAGCTTTTATCCCGGCGTCGAGCAGATCGATCGAGGTATGTCCCCAACTGCTGACACTCTCAGCCGATATGCAACCGATGCCTAACTTGATGTCCCTGATGCCCGGATCGAATTGGCAGCATCCCAATCCGCAATTACAATCGGCGTGGCAATCGGCACGGATCGGATTTGCCGTTTTGCCATTGGTGCCGCTCGTCGGTGTGCTGCTCATCTTGTTTTCGATCGGCAAGACCTGGCAACACTGTGGGCGCGAGATCGTCCGGCATCGCTTGAAGATGAAACAATAGCGGCAGTCGTACCAATTATCGATCGCGATAATCAACGGCAAATTGGTTACGTGCGGATTACCCAATCTTTAGAATTACTCGGTGGCGGAGCCTCTCCCACGGAGAATCGAACATTCCACCAACTAGATATCGGCTTAATTAGTGGATGATAATTTCGCTGGTAATTAGTAGTGGTGTGGGAATTTGGCTGACGCGCAGGGCGATGAAGCCTGCTACTCGCAGTTATCAACAATTACAACAATTTACCGCCGATCCCGCTCACGAGCTACGCAGTCCGTTGATGGCAGTCAAAACTAATGCTAGTAACACTCTCAAACATCCCGATGGCATCCGCGCTGGAGATCTAAAAAAGTTTACGGCGATCGCTAGTGCTACAGATCGAATTATTAATCTAACTGAAGATTTATTACTGACGGGGCGACAGGTCGCCTGAAAACTCGGCAGAGAGACAACTCTAGACAAATAGTATCAAAAAAGATAGGGTAAGAGAGCTTCTTACCCAAAAAACAATTAAATGTTACCAGAATTGTATCATGCCCATTTGTCAGAAAAATTCACACGCGGTAACTACTTATTGACAATTTTATTGATTCAAGTAGTGCAATCTATTAAAGAAGTCACGCTAGAAAGCATCGCAACAAAACTAGCGATGCCAATTAAATTTGAAAGCAGAAGAAAAAAAGTCCAGAGATTTTTATCAAATGATGAATGGGATTTAGATAATGTTTGGTTATCACTAGTGATTGCTTGGATTAAAGGCAATGTCAAACAGAATAATATTATATATTTAGCAATAGATCGAACCAAATGGCAATCAAACAATATTTTGATGGTCAGTATGATTTGGCGAAAGAGAGCAATTCCTATTTATTGGCAAATGCTTGATAAACAAGGGAACAGTACATTGGAAAACCAACAATTAGTATTAACCCCAGTATTCGCTGCCCTATCAGATTATAGCTTGTTGGTACTGGGAGATCGTGAATTTTGTAGTGTTACTCTTGCGAACTGGCTTAGAGAGCAGAAAATAGATTTCTGTTTACGACTGAAAAAGAATGTTTGTATCAAGACTGAAGAGGAATTGTGGACTGAACTGAAAAGGCTAGGATTAGAGCCAGGAAATAGCTTTTTTAATCAAGAAGTAACAATTAGAAAAACTGCACCAGTTGAAGGATTTAACCTAGCAGGTAAATGGCTAGGTAAATATCGAAATATTACCACAAAAGAGCCTTGGTATATTCTGACCAGCTTGGCAGATCTACAAGCAGCAGTTGATACCTATGCTAAAAGATTTGGAATTGAGGAGATGTTTCGAGACTTTAAGGGCGGAGGATATAACTTAGAAAAGACTAATTTAACGGGCGAACGATTGAGCAAATTATTGATTTTGCTATCACTAGCATACTTGAAGAGTATCATCCAAGGGATAGATATCAAATCAAAGCAAGTTCAAGAATATCTCGGCAGAAAAACAGAACATCACCGAAAATATGCTAGACATAGCACTTTCTATATTGGACTCTGGGGTGAATCATGGGTCGATTCAACATCTAGTAATTGGCAGGTTGTTGTTGAATTAATGTCTTTGTCCCCACATAAACTACCTAATTATCAACAAGGCTTGAGAGCTATGAGACTTATCCTATCAGCG
Source organism: Chamaesiphon minutus PCC 6605 (assembly GCF_000317145.1). GTDB lineage: Bacteria > Cyanobacteriota > Cyanobacteriia > Cyanobacteriales > Chamaesiphonaceae > Chamaesiphon > Chamaesiphon minutus. The sequence continues at coordinate 1,733,592 of NC_019697.1, forward strand.
TTATAGGCGACAAGTCGCCCCGACAGGATTTATTAATATTAGATAGAGCTGAAAAAGATTGTCGTTCTGACAAGATGCACCGAAGCGATCGCGCGAGCGAACCGATCGATCTGACACTACTCCTAGAGCAAATAGCAGCAACATATCGATCCCAACTCGATGCAAACTTTCTAGAATTCGATCTCAATATTCAATCTAATTTGTCAGTTCGGGGATATATTAGTAGCCCGAACGTCAAGCAATGCCTTCGATCGGTCGAGTGTTTGTCAATCTCATTGAAAATGCCATTCACCATACTCCATCGGGCGGCAAAATTATTATGTTAGTTCATCAGATTGAGAGACAGGTTGAGATTAGGATTATCGATACTGGGGTGGGAATTGCTACTGATGAGCTAGAGCGAATCCTCGATAGATTTTGGCGAGGAGATCGTTGGCGAAGCCTACCGGAGGTAATCGCGCACCCGTTGGGCAGGTGGTTCGGGCTATCGATCGGCAGTTGCTAAATAGATCGTCGATCGTCATCATGATTCGATCGATGTTCAAAGTAAATTAGGTGAAGGTAGTCAATTTATCGTCAGATTGCCTGCAATTTTCTCTGCTAGTTAAGTAAGACTTGAATTAAAACAAAAGTAGCTACCGCTAGCAAGAAATAACCAAACCACTTCTGCAATTTATCAGCGGAGACAAACTTAGATAGATATGTGCCGATTATGCTCCCTAGCGCAGCCGCAAGCGTAAAAGAGCCAGTCAGGTACCAATCGATCGATACCTGTCCCAAATAACCGATTAACCCAGCTCCAGAGTTCAAGGCAATAATTACCAAAGAGGTTGAAATTGCCACTGGCATCGTCAGATTTCTCAACAGCACCAACGCTGGCACAATCGCAAAGCCTCCGCCTACTCCCACTAATCCAGTCAGCATACCGACTCCGATTCCCTCCGTCAACAGCCATAGCCAACAATACTTACATAGAGGTCGAGGATAGCTACTGAGGGAGTCTTGATGCTCTCGATCTCCGATTGAATTGTCCGATTGAGGTTGGCGAACAATCATAAACCCAGCAGCTACCAACATCGCTACTGCAAATAGCACCATTTGCAAAGTTGCAGTGACAAACGAAAATCCAGCTAACTTTGCACCCAAAAAAGCTCCAATTGTCGTTGCCGAGCCAAAAATGAGTACTGTCTTGAGATCGATCTGCTTGCGCCGCGAGTGTGGCACTAGCCCGAATAAACTAACAACCCCAACCACGATTGAAGTCATCGCGATCGCCGATTTAGGGGCGACCCCCATCGCATATACCAAGATTGGTAAAGTCAGTACCGAACCACCACCACCGAGCAAAGCCAAGCTAATGCCAACTCCAATCGCGAGGAGATGTCCCACTAGCCAAATCATGACGCTTTCGCCCTTTGATTGTAAGGAAGCTTGGCAAGCAGCATTCCCATCGCACAAGTATCTGAGATCCCTGCATATACCAACCCACAACCAACAAAACCACTCAAGAGTAAAAACCAAGGTGATACTAATACACCGCATACAGTAGCGATTGCCACCAAAGAACCCGCCACAATTTGCACCTGCCGAAAGAGACTAATTGGTGCCTTTTTATCGATTTGAGTGGGATATGCAGCGGCTTTCCAAGCATTTAAGCCACCTTCAAGATGAATGACTTCAATCCCTCCTGCTTCAAAAAGTTTTCGGGCAGCCTGAGCCGAGCGTCTACCAGATTTACAGTACAGCACGAGCTGTCGATCTGGTTGCAGATCGATTTCCACGAGATCGATCGTTGACAGCGGCAGCGATACCGAGTCAGCAATCCGCTCTGCGGCGTGTTCGCCAGCTTCGCGCACATCGAACAAAATTGCTTGCTGGTTGGAAAGCAATCGATCGAGAGTAGCAGGATCGATTGTCTGTATTTTCGGTTTTTCGGGAGATATCATCGTTAATTTCTAAATATTAAAGCTCGATCGATTCATTAACACTCGTCAACTTGCCGCAATGTTCGTTAGCAGGTATCGCTGCTGCCATCCGTTGCGGATCGGGCAAGTTTAAATTTGCCATCAACTCAATGAACTGTTGACGGCTGCGTCTGGCAAATCGCGGATTAAACAGCTTTTCTTCGCCGATAGTAGAGACACCTAGCCCTCGATAGTCATGGGCAGGATAAACTAGAGTGCCATCGGGCAAAGTAAACAGTCGCTCGGTTACTGAGTCAAATAGGCGACTCGCATCGCCACCTTGAAAATCAGTGCGTCCGCAGCCGCGAATTAGCAGTGAATCGCCACTTAACAAGTGAGTTCGATCCACTAGATATGCCATGTGATTGTCTGTGTGTCCGGGTGTGGCAATCGCCTGAATTTGTACTGCTCCGATTTTTAAGTTTTCACCATCTTGAATAAATAAATCTGCACAACTCGCGCCAGATCCAGCAGGAACGACCCCCTGACAGTTGGTGAGTTCCCGCAACTTGGCAGTTCCAGTAATATGGTCGGCATGAATATGGGTTTCTAAGCAATACTTGAGAGTGAAACCCAATTCTTTTAGTTGTTGTAGATCTCGTTCCACTCGTTCTAGTACTGGGTCGATTAAGATTGCTTCTTTGCTATCTAAATCGGCGATGAGGTACGTGTAGGTGCTTGTTTCGAGATCGAGCAATTGACGGAATAGCATTTTAGTTTTTCTCCAAATGAAAACAGTGAATCTTGCAAATGTTTTAGGGATTTTTTTCTACCAGTAATTTAGCCGCCGTCCAAGCATTCCAAGAACCAGGAACATTGACTACTTTCTCAAAGCCATGTTTTTGTAACAAACTGGCAGCAATTGAAGCGCGATAACCACTGCCACAGTAAGTTGCAATAGTTTGATTTTTGTCTAACTCATCTAGATGTTCTTCTAAATGCGGGACGTAGATGTGTTTAGCACCAGGCACGTTACCGTTTTTAAACTCATCTTCCCCACGTACATCTAGCACCGTCACATCAGGATTATCTTTCTGCTGGTTTAACTCCTGCACAGTCCATTCACCAAGATGCTTCAAAGGCTTGCCTGCATCCTGCCAACTTGTCATGCCATCGTGAAGATACCCCACAATATTGTCATAGCCAATTCGGAATAACTGCTGGGAAGCTAAACTCACACCGCGTTCACTTTCTAGCACCATTAAAATTTTCTTTTCTGGGTCAATCATCCAACCTATCCAGTTAGGAAATTCTGGACGCAAAGCGATGTTAATTGCGCCTGGTATATGTCCGCCACCAAAGGCAAGAATAGAGCGGGTATCAATAACTACTGTATTTTCATCTTGCATCAACTGTTGAAATTCTTGAGGTGACAATGGCGGTAAAATCGGTACATCACCTAATACTTTTGCCCCTTTAGCATTGACCTTTTTTAGACGTGGGTAGTGTGTAGGTGGTTCTGGCATTCCACCTAATACCCATTCGACAAATTCTGCTTCGGTACGCTGTTTAAATACTGGGCTAAAAATTCTTTCATTACCAATGGTACTTTGTCGGCGATCTCCGATTGATTTACCACATGATGAACCTGCACCGTGACAAGGATAAATTTCTAGGCGATCGCCCAACGGTACGAGTTTATCGAACAATGAATGATAGAGTTGTGCCGCTAGTTTCTTTTCCGTTCCCCCGCCTAGTAAATCCGGTCTTCCCACATCCAAGTTAAACAAAAAATCACCAGTAAATATGGCAAATGGTTCCTTACCTTGTTTCGCGTCAAAAATTAGCAGCGAGATGTGTTCTGGGGTATGCCCAGGGGTATGTAGTGCGCGAAGGGTAACGTTACCAATTTTTAATTCATCGCCCTCATTTAGCTGATGTAAATCAAATTGATAGTCATCACTTTTACCACCATATATCGGCGCATTTGTTCTCGCTTGTAGTTCGTGTGAACCCGAAACAAAATCCGCATGAATGTGAGTCTCGATAATGTGGGTAATTCTTACACCTATTTCTCTGGCTCTTTGGATATAAATATCTACATCGCGGCGGGGGTCAAGCACTGCTACTACGCCTGCTTTATCGTCACCAATCAGATAGGATAAGTGGGCTAATCCTTCAACATTTATTTGCTCTAAAACTAATGCCATCGTGATTCCTCCATACAACAGTAATCTATCCCAGGAAAGTCAGGCGATCGTCAAAAATATTTATGTCCGAACCTGACTTTATTAAGTAGTCGAAAAAACTTAAACTTTTTTTGAGTGCTTAGAGACGTAACTCTCTAAAAATTGCTTCATCTGTGGTTGAGAATCACAGTCAAAGCCAGCTTCAGTTGCTTTCTCAAACATTTGCTCTGGTGTCATACCTTGTCGCGTTGCCACGTTCATAAATGCCATTGCACCTGCACGCATCGAACTCGCGCAATGAATCAGAGCGGGTTTTGGTAGTCGATCGATTTGCGCTAAAACTTTATCTGTCAACTCGTCAGTCATCCCGTCTGACTTAACTGGAATGTTGACATACTCTAACCCTGCGGACTCTGCGTGTTGCTGCTCATCGTGCATGAAGCCTTCCTCTTCAGGCGATCGCAAGTTCAGTACCGACTTGTATCCCTCTGTAGCAGCTTGTTGTAACTGCTCTGGTTTCACCTGTCCCGCTACGGTTAGCTCCGAATCGATCTTTTTTACGTTTTCCATTGGTATCTCAGACATTAGATTTGATTACCATATTAGTATATGGTAATATAGTAAATAAGTACATATGGTAAGATGTAATTTTTAGGTTTGTATGCTAAAGCCGTCTCCTCAAGCCCTAGCTCCCGTTGCCGAGTTTTTCAAAGTGATATCTGAAGTGAGTCGGCTGCAAGTTTTGTGTTGTTTGAAATCAGGATCTAAAAATGTCACGGAAATTATCCAAGCAACGGGATTGGGACAAGCGAATGTTTCCAAACATCTAAAAGTGCTGACCCAAGCAGGAATGGTGACTCGTCAGCCACAAGGAATCACTGTTTTTTATGAAATTGCCGATCCGATTATTTTTGATTTGTGTGAAATAGTGTGCGAGCGCTTGGCGATTCGACTAGAAGAAAAAGCTCAACAGTTAGAGGAACTTAAAAACCTGCACGAGTGAACTTAACATGGGGGTTGAGTAGCAATGGAACCAAAAACAGGGATAAGGATTGACCAGTCGCCTTAAATCTAGTCCATGTAACGATTGTTAAATGTCAAGTGTTTTGGGTTCTTCCGAACTTTTTCGGAAGAACCCAACCTCATTGTCGTCTAACAGTTTCGCCACCAGTATCAAAAGCTCGGAAGAACCCGTGCTCGTTGTCGGATTCTGGTTGTGCCATAAAGCTTTATTTTAGGAAATACTTTGAACAATTATGCTCCAAAGTATTCCCTAAAAATTAAATGGATGCTAAAAGTTTCATGCCACGTCTGCGATTGTAAGAATATTGCAACTTGAAATTGTGTCCTTACAATCACACTTGACCTTGTACTTGGGTACAAAGGTTATATATTGTAATGCCAACTCAGCTATTTCTCCATCTGAGAATACCGTCCTTTACGACGCAGAAACAGCAACAATTGGGAGATTAGCACCATGACAGGCAGTTCGACAAGTGGTTCAATAGCCAAAACAAGGGTAATCAACGGACGATCGGGAAAAACAGTTGTAGCGATCGCCAATGCAAGAGGTGAATTGCGAGCAAGTGTTGTACAACTGAAGCAAGCAAAGTCCTCATAACTAAAATTGCCGAGTCGTGCAATCACTTGAGTCAGCAAAAAGGTAACTACATAGAAAATAAGGATAGGTGGCAACATTTTCAGCAGCACATCTGGATTTTGAATTAAGGTCTGCCCCTGCGAGGCAAATACCGCTGTAATTGCCAAGCACAGAAATAGCGTTTGCCCTGCTGCTATTTTCAGGGGGATTTCACGCCAAAGCCCGTTTACCTTTGGTATTAGCCACTTAGCGATAAACGCTAAAAGCATAGGAACAGCTAAAACTAGCACAATGCTTTTGAGAAAAATCGCTGTATCAAGCTGCACCAATTTTCCGACAAAAACTAGCAGATAGATGGGCAAGAGAACTACTTGCAAAATCATATTCCAAGGAAGGAAGGCTGTAGCTAAAGTAACATTTCCTTTAGCAATCCCTGTAAAAATGAGATACCAGTCAGTACAAGGTGTGACCATCAGCATAATTAGCCCAACCCAAAGATCGGGAGAGTTCCGTAGGAAAATAGCTCCCAATCCCCAAACTAAAACAGGTGTCCAAATAAAGTTTATCCCTAAAACGAGTCCGGTCATCTTGTAATTTTGAAATGCCTGACCTAAATGATTAAGTGGAATATTTAGAAACACTCCATAGAGCATGACCATCAATGATGGAACAATCAAAGATACAGCATTTTCCTCAACCCATTTGATTTGTCCTAACATCAGCCCAATTAAGATGGAAATGATGACAAATACAGATTGAAGTTTTTCAGTTAAACTCATGTTGGGAGATCTCCATGAAATATTTGAAGAGAGCAATAAATATGCTGTAAACATTGGGCAGCAACATTGAACAATCCATTCATAACCGGATTGCCTACAGTTATTAGACGACAGCGACATTGGCGGGTGGCGACAGCGATCGACTCTGACATTTTTACCGATCGGTACTTGTCGCGACAGGTACCGATCGATCGTCAAATCTATAGCCAGATAGGGGTCTAGCTGCGTCACTAAGGGCTGTCATTTGGCAAACGACACCCTATTTAACCCCAGAGTCGATCGATGTCGCCCCGCCAATTCTCGTGTCATTTAATACCGTCGAAATGTCGAGTATGATGGCGTTGATTTTGCTACTGGTAGCTCTAATAATTCTTCTAATTGCGCTTGGTGTAAGTTGGCAAAATCAGCTAGTGGTCTATATCCGATGTATCCGCATAAGCTACCCATTAAACTCATAAACAACACAGTCCATAATGAATACTTTTTGCCTTTGTTGTCACGATGGTCTGGTATTTGCTTTAATTGTTCTATGAGGAGCATTTAGACTAATTTCCTTTGCTAGGTAATTTAGTCTATCCTCATTTTCCTCCCATGATTTTTCTTTCCTTGTATGAAACCACCCTGCCTCGTTGATAAGTCAACGGGGTCATGCCGAGATGAGGAACGGCTCGTCCATACAAGCAACTGCTAGAACCATAGCCCGCTTGATAGAGGGCTGTTGCCACGGATTGTCTCTGTTTAAGTAGCGTCTTCAACTGGCGTAAGCGGTGTGCTTCTGTAAATGCGCGTGGAGTGGTGCCCATAATTTGCTTGAAGGTGCGTTGCAGGTAGGACGGGCTTTTATTAATCCGTTCACTGAGAACCTTTAAGGGTAGTGGATCTCGAACATTTGCCTCTATGTATCGACATACCTGTAAAACCAAATCGAACTGGGGATCGGGAGGCGCAGGGTTACGAGGACAACATCGCTGACAAGAACGAAACCCAGCCTGTTCAGCCACTTCAGGCAGCACAAAAAAGACGACCTGTTCCCGTCGAGGCTGTCTAGCAGCACATCCCGGTCGGCAGTAAACACCTGTAGATCGCACAGCGTATACGAAAACGCCATTGAGGCTAGTATCTCTACTTAGCACAGCTTGCCAACAATCTTCCTCCTTTAGTGTCATCGACTGATAAATATCACGTTCTTGATGCACCTGCTGATATCTCCTCTAGTCATTGTCCCTTCCAGTTAAAGATAAGCTGGATGAGCGCAGAAATCTATCCAAATCTTGCCTTTGAATTTTAGGTTGTGATGTTGTGAAGGGGCATAACAATTGTCAACATACAGTGCGCTATACCGAACTTGCTTCTACCAAGTTTCAAGGGCTGTGGGATGGGTGACTGTAGTATTATAAATTATTTTGTCTGTCTCCCCAAAATAATCGCTCTCCAAGGACATTTTGGAGGAGGAATCGATCGTCAATTCCTCCTACTTGTGAGATTTACTGGCGAGGTGCAACTTTGGAAACACTACAACCATCGCCACAATTGCAACCACTTGCACATTTACCTATTCCTAATAGTGAGAATATTTGTACTCTGACTTGAAAAATTAATATCAATAGAAAACACTAATTAGTTGTGTTTAACAGATCTAGTCTGATGAATAAAACCGATTTGGTGAAACTTTGGATATCTCGATCTACAAGCTTTGATGAGATAAAATAGTTATTGCTAATTTCTGAATAAATTTATGGATTATTAGAAGTTAATTTTAGATAGAGTAGCAAAAAGGTAGTATGTTCAAATCGTTCTGCCGAATAAATACTTGTTGCTGCGGCTGTAATTTTAACTCTTTAAATTGGCTGCAATTCAAATCAACAATTGCGACTTGACCATTATCTAATGTAAGTTCAACTCGAAAATTTCCATTCGAGAGGACAACTCGATTGACTGTAGCGGGAATTGAACAACTATCAGAGGAAATAGTAATTGGCATTTGCTGAAGTTGGCTAACAGACATTTGATTGCTCCTTAAATAGTTAGCGATCTGATGATATTAAACTAATTTTATTGTGATGTGAAAGGCTCCAAACCGATCCGAAACCTTTCACATCACCGTACTGTAATAATTATGCTTATTTCTTGTTAGGCATTGGCATCGGCATTGGCATAGACATCGAACCCATTTTCTTACAGCACGCACAACCGCCAGCCTCTTCTGCGGCAAAAGCAGATCCAGTTATTGCTACTAATACAGTGGCGACCGCTAACATCGCTCCGATTGCAGTTTTGATTTGTTTAGACATGATTAATTACCTTGAGAATATTTTGAACCTGCTACTACTGTAAACCCTCTAGTTGACTGTAGGGTCAAGATGTACAATAGACCTCTTGCGTGAATAGGAGTAGTTGAGGTAAAAGTAGGGAAAAGAGAAAGTTAGCATGACCTACCAACAACTCAAGTACCTACACCCCAAAGCCTTCAAGCGAAGATGTGGAGTACAGCCAAACACCTTTAACCTGATGGTTGAAATACTTAAACCAGATCTGGATCGTCGGGGTAAAAAAGGTGGGCAATGCAAACTCAGCGTCGAAGACCAGTTACTATTGGTACTAGAATATTGGCGAGAATATCGAACGCAATTTCATATTAGTACAAGTTGGAATCTAAGTGAATCAGCGGTTTGCCGATTAATTCGGAAAGTAGAAACGCTGCTAATGAATTCTGGCAAATTCCGATTACCAGGAAAAAAGCAACTTTATCAACAAGCTGATAATTGGCAAGTAATCGTAGTTGATGTGACCGAGAGTCCAATTGAGCGTCCAAAAAAAAGCAAAGAGATTACTACAGCGGCAAGAAAAAGCACCACACGCTAAAAGCGCAAGTAGTCGTCAACCAAGAAACAGGACAAATAATTTGTACTGCTTTTGGGAAAGGAAAAGTTCATGACTTCCGGTTGTTTAAGCTCGATCGATTGCCGATGTTACCAAATCAACTATGTTTAGCAGATAAAGGCTATCAGGGACTTGCGAAACTGCATCCTGATAGTTGCCTTCCGACGAAGAAGCCTCGCCAGGGCAAGCTAGACAATTCTGAACGTCAACATAATCGCTCGTTAGCAAGACTGCGAATCGTCGTTGAGCATGTTAACCGCAAACTTAAAATATTTCGGATTTTGGCTGAACGCTATCGCAATCGACGCAGACGTTTTGGTTTAAGATTTAACCTTATTTCCGCTATCCTCAATTTTGAACTTTCCTCTCCTTTCTGATTCACGCAAGAGGTCTAATCAAGATACTTAAAAATTACATAATTATTTAGATCCTATCCTACTGATCGGCTCTGATGAGTAGGTAGATCTCGATCGATCACCTCCCCAATCATGCTACAAAGATCTTTGCCAGATGGGTTATCTAAGGGGCGGCTTTCCCAGCGCGATTGATATGCTTCTAATTCCTGCTTCATCTCCTTCATTAGCTCGATCTGCTGCTCAAGCCCAGCTATTTTCTGTTTCAGTAAACCTTTGACGATTGGGCAAGCAGGGCTACCAGAAGAGCGAACACCAAGTACTTGGTGAATTTCGGCGAGGGAAAACCGTAAAGATTGGGCTTTTTTGATGAATTTTAGTCGCTCGATCGCTTCGTCATCGTAATAACGGTAGCCATTGTCACTTCTTTCAATTGGTATTAGCAATCCCAAACTTTCGTAATACCGAATCGTGCCTACTTCCACATCGGTTTGCTTGGCTACTTCACCAATTTTAAGCAGTTTTTTTGAGGATGATTTCTGTCGATCGATTTCTGTTGCTAGAGTAATCATAGTTATTAACTTTTACTACTATATTGTTCCCAGGTTTAAATTCTGGTTGAACTTGGGTTTTGGCAGTACCTGCTCCCATTCCATCCATGCCATTCATTTCCTTTGTTGAAATGGTTAACTCATTCAACTAGCTCAATCTTAAACCCTCAAGTCAACTGTAGAGTCAACTAAATAAGTGAGCCAATTCTTACTTTCAGTTGACCACAGACAACACAGATTATTTCAATCTCGGTTGTTAGGGTAGCCCAGCATGTGACGACGAGCTAGATAAAGGATAAATGGTGGCAAAACGATCCACTGAATTACAGCCAAAGCACTCATCCCTAGTATGGGTACTGCCAGTACAGGCACCCCATAGGTTTTAGAAATATTGACTCGATAGGTTTCGATAACGAGGGTGATTACCAACCCGATACTGGTAAATAAGAACGTCAGCTTAGGAGTCGGATGAAGCACCCAATCCCGCGAACGAACTAGCGCACTCACAACCCAACCACTGACCAGAATAATGACTCCATCGCCAAAGGTGCAGTGAGTCAAATCATAGATCTTGTCGGCTAAAGAGGGACGGTTGTAGAACTCGTAATAGGGAGCTTGCCAAACTTCGTAAATAAAATTGAGCAAAAAGGCAAACAGAAACAGGTTTGTTTCTGGTATTGCTAGAATTTGGATGTTTCGCTTGGACATAAACTTTTAAATTACCCTAATTCTTTCCAAGTTTTACCGCCATCTTGAGATTGAAAAACGGCATTCTTTTGATTTACTGCATAGAACACCTTAGGATTACTCGGTGCGATCGCCAGATATAGAATCACCCCTTTAGTACCAGTGCCCCACTGTTGCCAGGTTTTGCCACCATCCACACTCCGATCGAGATTCGCTGTCGAGGCAGCTTGAAAGCCATACATGACCGTCTGTGCGCCCTCTTGTTGCACTGCCAAGCCGATGACAGGGGCGGTTTGAGTGCTGGGAATCACGCGCCAAGTGTTGGCTCGGTCGATACTTTCATACAATCCCGATTGAGTCACGGCAAATACTCGATCGGCATTTACCGGATCGACAACGAGGTTAAATGGTGCCACTTTTAGCCCTTTTGCACTTGGTTTTGTCCAAGTCTTGCCTGTATCTGTTGAAACATGTAAGCCCTCCGCACCAGAAGCTGGAAAACCATAGAACATTTTTGGGTTACTGGGTGCGATCGCCAGGGCATGAAAATCAACCCCTGGTAGCGAAATTTGCCGCCAGTTCTGCGCTAAATCCTCAGTTACTTGAAAACCAAGATTACCCCCAGTTTGTGGGTGTCCACTGGCGTAAAACCGATTAGGATTGGTAGGATCTGCCGTAAATCCCATATAATCGGCCCGTTTTTGCTTTGGCTCCATCCAGAACCATTTACCTGTTTCGGCGCGTTGCAATAGCCCATGATGAGTCGCCAGATAAATCATCTGGGGATTGGTGGGATTGACTGACAGCCCGTGGGTGTGGTTCTTCGTTTGCCATTTAACAGCAGGATACATAGTCACCTTTGCTGCCAAATCAGTAGGGTTTGGAGCTGAATTTACCGTTTGATTAGTTGATTGGGTTGGAGAAATCGATTGAGTACCACGACTGAAAAATACCCCCAAGCCGCCACCGAGCAATAGAAAAGCAGCAATTGGTAACGTACAACACGCCACCATCGCAATGCCCATCCATTTCATTGAGTTATCGTGCTTGTCTGAATTACTCATCATTAGTACTCCCAATTCTTAACTTGCTTCTATCTTAAACCCTCTAGTTAACTTGAGAGTCAATAAATACATTTAATTTACGTGCTAACTACAAAATTATAAAATCAAAAAAGAGACGATCTAAACCATTGTAAATAATAGTCTCGATCGCCATATCAATGTCCCCAATAGTGAAAGTATTTGCACTCTGATTAAAAGACTAATATCGTTAGTTATTTGCCTCGAATATAACCTGGTGAATAAGATGAAGATGGCGAACTAACTGGTAGCTGCATTTTCTCTGACTGCTGCATTTTCTTACAGCAACTACCGCAACTGCTTTCTTGAGCAGAAGCCGCTCCAGTTGTTGTTAATACTAAAGTGGCTAATGCCAAGACCGATCCGATTGCTAGCTTAATTTGTTTTGACATAATTATCTCCAATAACTTTCTAAGTTGTTACTTCTATTATAAAGTCTTTACTGGACTGTAGAGTCAAGAGCTAATTTGAGAGCGTGTTTAGAACAGAAGTAAGAGAGACACAAGGTAGTGCTGGCAGTAGTTCTTAGCCAAATCCAACAAACACAGCTACTAATATTTATCAAACTAAATCCCTGATTTCATCTTAATTTCATCTAGGCATGGTAAGGAAAAATTAATGCTTTAAATACGTTGAAAGCATTAAATAAACTAAACGATCTATGTCTATATACCGATCTATTCACTCTAGACGATAGGTAAAGATTAGAACAGCAAACCTCAAAATGTTTGTAGACGTTTTTTAGGAGTAAATTTATGACGACTACTCAATCTCGTAACTCTCAACTCTAAGCTTGTATCGAAGCCTGCCTTAAATGCATCCAAGACTGTAAATTTTGCGCCACGGCATGTCTGGATAGCGACCCAAATCACGCGGAGGTTCCCTCCGCATGTGTTTGGGTCAAGACAGTGACATGGTGCAGATGATGGCTGCTTGCATCACAGCCTGCCGCGATCGTCCGCTCTTTGCGCTCTTTGTGCCCGATTTATGAGTCGCACTTCCGACTTACATATGCAATTGTGCGTGGTTTGTGCCGATGCTTGCGACCTCTGCGCTACTGAATGTGCCAAGCACGACCACGAGCATTGCCGTCGCTGTGCCGAGTCTTGTCGTCGCTGTGCCGAATCTTGCCGTCAAATGTCGATGGCAATGGCTTAGTCAAGACTTACTTATCTAAAGTCTATTCATCCCGTTCAACTCTCTAGTGAACTAGAGAGTTGAACTTCAACAAAATACCTAAAAATTATGACCGAGCATCACAACCAAAATAAAGCATTCGTCAATCATAGAAAAATAGTAAATCCAGCAACATTTCCACCAAGAATATGGGGAGGATTCACGATCGCTGCCCTCTTTTTAAGTGGTGGACTGGTGGCATGTTCCAATCCTACAGCGCAATCGCCGTCAACAACAGAAACTACGACCACGACCACGACCAGTCCACCCGTAAGTTTATCTCCCAGCTCATCGCCATCAACAACAGAGACTACACCCACGACCAGTCCAGCCATGAGTTCATCTCCCAACTCATCTAGTCAAACTATCTCCGATCGAGATTTTCTGACGATGATGACTGCCCATCATAACCAAGCAATTGAGATGGCGAATCTAGCCCCAACTCGTGCGAAGCGTCCTGAAATCAAACAACTGGCTCAAAACATTATCAAAGACCAAAAGAGCGAGATTCAAACAATGGCAACTTTGTATAAAACCGCTTATGGCACAGAAATTCCATCAATGACGATGGGTGGTGGCATGATGGGCAAGGATGGCAATTCGATGAATGGCATGAATGGCATGAATACTCTCAAAAATGCTGCCGATTTCGATCGAGAATTTTTGCAGCAGATGAGTGTCCATCACCGGATGGCAGCCCAAATGAGTCAGATGGTGTTACAGACGACCAAATCACCAGAAATTCGGACATTAGCTGAGTCGATTGTTAAAGCTCAAACCGCCGAGATCGGGCAGATGCAAAAATGGTACCAAAGTTGGTATACATCTAACCTGTAAAATAACACTTCAAATTCAAGTTTATTCACTCTCTTGACTCTCTAGTCAGCTAGAGAGTTGAGAATAAGTATAAGTACATCTAAAACGCGCTCATCGAAGTGCCAACGAACAATGAATATCCAACTAAACATTCCTAACATGGCTTGCTCTGCCTGTGGTGAAACGATCTCCAAGGCAGTAATCGCGATTGAGAAAGGCAGCAACCGTGCAAGCCGATCCCAAAACTAAGCAAGTCACGATTGAGACTCAAGCCTCTCAGTCAGAAATTGAAAGTGTTACAGCACTTTCCAGCTATATGGAGTACACAAACATTGTTGGAAGACTGACTTAGCAAAGGTTAGCTGTACTTCATGAACAAGGAAAGTGCTGTATTACAGCCGCTGGCTACCAAGTAGCCTCATAAAGATTGATTTGTAACCAGACAAAACAACTTTATAGACACATGTATAAATGCGATCTATGCGTCTATTATAGTTGACCATAAATATCCTCTTTATTCATAAAAAAAGTTTGACAGTTTTCGATGAAATCGTCGAAAACTGTCAAAATAGAAATTAGGTTTTCATTATCCTATTTATGAATAAGAACGAGCTACCCTCTACAGGCAACGGTCTATATCCTTTAACCCGTCGCAATTTCATTTTAGGAGGTGGTATTGCCATGTTGCAGAGTTAATCAAAAAATTTATCATGAGTCACAGCAATACACCCGCTCCTTGTTAACAATTTGCTTGCTTTAGAGACTATACCAACGACTGAATTTTTAGGAGAATAATTATGTTAGATATCGATGAAATGGGACAAGACGAGATCCATGAATTGCTCCACAAATTAGGCTACGGTCATCTTGGCTTTATCCACGAAGGTAAACCCTGTGTGATGCCAATGCATTATTATCTCGAAGATTCGGACATATATCTATTTACCACTGTCGGTATGAAGACTCATGACATGGACGCAGATCCAGATATTTGCTTACAGGTTGAAGAAATACATGGCTCCTCGCATTGGCGGAGTGTAATCGTGATGGGAAAAGCTATCCACGTCACCGAGCAGCCGGAAATCGAGCGCGTGATGACACTCGTCAAACAGCGCGATGCTACACTTTCTCCCGCAATTAATCGAACTTGGATTGATTCGTGGGGACGTGCGGAAGTAATTGCTATCTACCGAATTGAATCAGGCGAGATGAGCGGACGCACGACTGATGGCATTAGCAGTCGGTGAAAATTGAAAATAATAGAATCATGGAAGACCTAAATCTCAAACTTAGGGGGATGAGTTGCGCCTCCTGCGCCAATAGCATCGAGCAAGCAATCCTGAGCGTGCCAGGGGTAGTCGAAGGCAACGTCAATTTTAGTAGCGATCGCGCCAGCGTCCGTTACGATCCCAAGCAGACTAATATCAACATTATCACTCAGGCAGTTGTTGATATTGGCTATGAGGCTCAAATTATCCCCTCCGATCTCGCACCTGATGACGATACGGAAAATACTAGACAAAAACGGCAAGAGCGAGATCTTCAGCTTAGAGTCATAATAGGGGCAACGCTTAGTGTCCTCCTGATGCTGGGCACATTGGGTCATTTCAATCTCAGACTGCCTGGTGCGCTAGCAGAGCTAGAAAACCCGTGGGTGCAGCTAGTTCTGGCAACACCCGTTCAGTTTTGGGTAGGGAAAGAATTTCATCAATCGGCGTGGAAGGCATTTCGCCATCGCACGGCGGATATGAATACGCTGATTTCGATCGGTACGAATATTGCTTTCTTCTATTCCCTGTGGATAACGATAACTCCTAATTATTTTACCGATCGAGGCTTGTTAGCCCAAGTTTATTATGAAGTGTCTGCGGCGATCGTCACTTTGACGCTGTTGGGGCGGTGGTTGGAAAATCGCGCTAAGGGCGCAACTTCAACGGCAATTCAGGCTTTGATGGGGCTACAGGCGAAAACAGCGCGGGTGGTAAGAGATAATGTCGAAATGGACATCCCAATTGGGGAAGTCGCACTGGCTGATATTGTCATTGTGCGCCCTGGTGAAAAAATCCCCGTCGATGGGCGAGTTGTAGCGGGATACTCTACTGTCGATGAGTCGATGCTTACTGGTGAGAGTTTTCCCGTCACTAAACAAGTCGGCGATGAAGTTGTCGGCGCAACGCTCAATAAGATGGGCAGCTTTCAGTTTCGGGCGACGAAAATCGGTAAAGATACCGCGTTGGCGCAGATTGTCAAACTAGTCCAACAAGCCCAAAATTCTAAAGCTCCGATCCAAAAGCTCGCCGATAATATCACCAGTTGGTTCGTCCCAGTAATTATCGCGATCGCGATAATGACCTTTGTCATCTGGTTTCTGGCGATCGGTAATTTCACGCTCTCGATCGTCACAATGGTCGGAGTATTAATTATCGCTTGTCCTTGTGCTCTAGGTCTAGCCACGCCGACATCAGTTACCGTCGGCATCGGCAAAGGGGCGGAACATGGCATTTTGATTAAAGGGGCAGAGAGTTTGGAAATCGCCCGCAAAATTCAAACGATCGTGTTGGATAAAACAGGTACGATTACTCAAGGTAAGCCCGTGGTGACAGATACTACCTCAACCCTCGATTTAATTCCCAATAGTCCTGGCGTGTTAGCCCCACTGACTTTATGGCGATCGATCGGTGCTTTAGAAAGCAACTCCGAACATCCTCTAGCTGAAGCCTTGTTGCAATACGCCCGCGAACGCAGTAAAGATGCCCCATTACCAACTGTCGAACATTTTGAAGCGATCGCGGGTAGTGGCGTTAAAGGGATCGTCGAAGGGCGGGAAGTTTGGATCGGCACCCAACGCTGGTTCGATGAAATGGGGCTTGATTCGTCGGCATTCCAATCCGAGCAACAAGCCTTGGAAAATGCCGGAAAAACGGTGGTTTTTGCGGCTGTTGATGGGCATTTACAAGCAGCGATCGCAGTTGCCGATACTGTCAAACCCAACTCTGCTAAAGCGATTCAAACCTTACAGAGAATGGGGATTGAAGTCGTAATGCTCACTGGTGATAATCAGCGTACCGCCAAAGCGATCGCCGATCGAGTCGGGATTACTCGCGTCTTAGCCGAAGTCCGCCCCGACCAAAAAGCCCAGACGATTCAGACATTGCAGGTTCAAGAGAAAAAAGTTGTGGCAATGGTGGGAGATGGGATTAATGACGCTCCGGCACTCGCTCAGGCTGATGTCGGGATGGCGATCGGCACGGGCACGGATGTCGCGATCGCGGCTTCTGACATTACGCTGATTTCAGGAGACTTACAGGGGATTGTGACCGCCATTCGGCTCAGTCGCGCCACGATGCAAAATATTCAACAGAATTTATTTTGGGCATTCGGTTACAATGTCCTGGGCATTCCGTTGGCTGCGGGAATTCTGTTCCCAATTACGGGCTGGTTGCTCAATCCGGCGATTGCCGGAGCAGCAATGGCATTTAGCTCGATTTCAGTTGTCCTCAATGCTTTGAGATTAAAAGGAGTGAAAATATGAAACTAGCAGCAATTTTAGTCAGGACAGCACTACTTTCGATTTTTCCGATGGAGATGAGTGACTCTCAAATGCAACACTCACCTACAGATCGATCGTTTCAACCCATCGAGCAGCCTTTACCCGTGAAAGTCGGCGTAGTTCTCGGTGGACTGACCCTAGTTGGTGCCGAACTGTGGTGGTTTTTGGGACGCAAACAACAAAAGCAACAAGCGACTCAAAGTAATGGGGTACAATCGGTATTAGTAACAGTTGATGGTGGCTATCGTCCCGATCGAGTTATTGTTAATAGTGGTGAACCCGTGCGGTTATCTTTTCGTAGATTAGATGGTAATTCTTGTCTCGATGAAGTGCTAATTCCCGACTTTGGGATTAGCACCCGTCTACCCGTCGGGCAAACAACAACTGTTGAATTTACACCAACGAAGATAGGGGAATATACTTTTACTTGTGGCATGAGAATGTTTCGTGGCGTTATTGAAGTAACAGCAACTTAATGTCGCTGTTACTCTATCGGGAAGAACATAATTTACATTCTCTATTGTCATAACTGCACTCTGGTTTCATCGTTTCTCAAAAGCATAAGGTATGACACACAACCACGGCAGTGAACATACGCACGGTACCGGAAATTACAATCGCGCTTTTATTATAAGTGTCACTCTAAATACTTTATTTGTCGCGATCGAAGCATTTTATGGAATTGCGGCGAATTCATTAGCTTTACTCGCAGATGCGGGACATAATTTGAGTAATGTGTGTGGGGTACTATTAGCTTGGGGTGAGAGTTTCTTTTCGCAATGACAAGCTACCGAACGACGCGCCAATTGCGTCGTTCATCAATTCTTGCCGCTCTATTTAATGCCGTGTTCGGTCGAGTATGGGATTTAGAAACAGATTGAGCTAGTAATGTTTTAACTGCTCAAGTTAGACTATTGAGAAAAAAGATAGCGCAATTACCAATCGGCGTAGAGATCGAGAATACTCATGGCATTGGTTATCGCTTAAATCCGCCAACTTCTATTTGAGTATGAGATTGTGGAAACTGCTATAAATGTCGATCGACTATTCAAACGCAAACGCTGGTGGTTGACTTCGATCTATGCCAGTGTCATGGGCTGTACATTGGGATTAGTTGGTTATACATTCGAGCAAATTATTACTAATCTTAGCTACCAAGCAGTTAGAAAAGAGGTATCATCTCTAGCAACCAATCTCCACGATAGCATTGAATATCAATTAACTATTCCTGGAGAGTTACCAAAAAATTTATATAATCAAATTCCCGATCTTTGTCCAATCGATCTTGATTGTCAAACTAAAAGGAACCAAACACATCGCCTTGCAACATTAAATAGTCAAGACTATTATGTGAGTTTTGTAGATGTCTTGGGAAATCCCAGAGCAACGCTCGGCTTATATCCAGATTTGCCCAAGATAGAATTGCGATTGTCAACAAAATTGCAATGGGATTATTTACGCGATCTATCTGATAAAAACTATCTGCAAATCACTGTAGAAATTCATACACCCCAAGATCGAGTTTGGGGTTATTTACGAGTCGGACATAATTTAACTGATGTCGAAGAATATTTAGATAAAGTACGTTTATTCCTAATTATCAGCATCGCAATCATCGGCTGTATTGTCGCATTTGCTAGTTGGTATTTAGCAGGTCTAGCAATGCACCCACTGTCTCAATCCTATCAGCAAATGCAACAGTTTACTGCTGATGCCGCTCATGAATTACGCACACCTTTAGCTACTCTCCAAATCACGATCGAAAATGGTAGAGCAGATTATCAACATCTCGATCCGTCCTTAGATAGTTGGCTCGAAAAAATCGAGCGACAGAATATTCGGATTGCCAATTTAGTCAACGATTTATTGTTTTTATCTAGTCTCGATCGACCAAATAGTAAGCCAATTTTAGAGCCATGCTATCTGACGGAAATTGTGCTAGATTTAATCGAAGAATTTGCTGTACCTGCGACAGCTAAATCGATCGAGATTATCAGCGATATCGATCCCGATTTGCCAATCTATATCGATGGTAATTCCGAACAATTATATCGAATGGGTGCAAATTTAATTGATAATGCAATTAAATATACACCTACGGGTGGACGAGTAACCGTTTCTCTACACAGCAATGTGAATGTCATCTCATTCCAAGTCAAAGATACGGGAATCGGTATTTCTAATTCCGATAAAGAGCGGATATTCGATCGCTTTTATCGAGCCGAATCTAAATCTGCATTACCTCAACATAGTACGGGATTGGGACTGGCAATCGTTAAGTCGATTGTCGATCTTCACGGCGGACAATTAACAGTTCGGAGTCAGATAGGTAAAGGGAGTGTTTTTACAGTGAAGTTTATTACCTCACTGTAAATTGATAACTGCGGAAGCACAACCATATTATTTTTAGCTTTATTCGGGCATAATCTTCACAAATAAATTACGGGGTTGATATTTCAGCACAAAATCATTGATAGCATCTCGATCGGCTAAATTAGTCATTGCAATACAGCCAGCCGTCCCATCAAAGCCATTCCTGTGACTTCTGGCATAACTTGGCGGAAAATGACAACTTATGCTTGACAAACACAAGTACCTGTCCAGAAAATCTCAGTAGCAGTAGTCCACCCCCCAATCATCTCAGCCAACTGGATCTCGCTGTGGATTGCGCTGTCCGACACGCCTTGAGGTTTTTTTCTTAACTGGTTCGACTACAGGTAGCGGAATTTCAGCCCCAAGCAGATCTACTGCCAGATCGCTGGTAGTGACATTCAAAGTTTCTGGGACTGTCTCTGAGACTGGGACTGTCTCTGGGACTGGCTTTGGTGCAGTAACAGCCTTTTTACTCCTTCTTTTCTTAGGCGGGACAGGTTCAATGACAGTCTCGACAGTCTCGACAGTCTCGACAGATGCCATCACTGATTCAGTAGTTGACGGAGTTGACGGAGCAGAACGCTTCTTCCTCGGCTTTTTGGTAGGTGGTGGGACATCCTCCACAACAGTGGTTGTGGAGACAACAGACGTAGGCACAGTCGTTGATGTCATCCCAGATTGTAGCAACCGCCATAAATGGTCGCGCCGACTTTCAGAGTATCCCAATTTTTGTTCGCCCTCAATCGCATCCAGAGCCATCCGTTCGCATTGAGACAAAGATAGAGCATGTTCTTCTAGTCGCCCAGCCGTCAAAGTGTCACTCCCATCGCGGATAGCTGCCGCCACCGCCCGAATCAACCAGTCCTTGAGCACACCAATACAGCCAATCGAACGTTCGTAAAAATAGAACCAATGCTGCATTAAAGCAGGGATATCAGTCGTGAGTGGAACTTGCTTGAGCAGTGCCAATAACACCCCCTGAAAATCCTGACGGTCTTGCTCGTGTTGAAACAGATAACGCGGAAAATGCAGATCCAAACCCCGCCGCGATGCTTGACCACTTAAATTGCGAAAATTCAACAGTTCGTAAGTCCCAATCAGAATGTGCAGCACCCCAGTCACATTCGTCATCGATTTAATCCAGTCCAATTGGTCGAGCAGTTTACCGCCACTGGCTCCACTACCTATTTTCATCAGATGTTGGGCTTCGTCGAGAATAACGGCTCTTACTCCCCGCTTGGACATTGCTGCTTCAAGCGCATGACGCAGTTCGGGAGAATCATTAAATTGGGTAGCTTTGCTCCGTCCCCGTCCTTTCTTCTCAATCGTTTGTTCGGTATCGATATCAACCAACAGACGGCGTTCGTAGAAAGGTTCTCCTAACAGCTTTAGAGCAGTGCGATAGTAATCCGCTCGGTTGAAAGCTCCGCCATCCGGTGGACGTGTTTCTAGCAGCAATAAAGGCACTGGCTCAGAACTACCATGACGATAGCTAGATCGATCTGTCGTCGCTGCTGGTAAAATCTCATTTAACCGTCGCGAAATTTGACGAATCATCGTCGTTTTACCCACACCAGAAGGGCCATAGATCAGCACATGAGCAAATCCAGCGGGTTCTTGAATGGCTTGCATCAACACCTTATCTACTTGGAGTAGTTGAGGATGTGAAACAGCATATTCTTTAAAGTGATTCAGCTTGGATGTTAATTCCAGCGTCAGATCGACAGTCACAACATCCTTCATTAACGGTACTCCTCGAACAACGGGATTTGGGATAGATCTAAGACCAAAGCTGGATTAGGTTGAATGGGAGCAAGGGTTTGAAGACTGGGAGCGCACGGTTGTGTTTGTGTCTGTGCCTGGATTTGGATCTGTGGAGCAGACGACGATTTTTGTCCGAGTGAATTGAGAACGTTTTGCCCCTCTAAATCTCGCAAACGTTGCAGCAGCAGAGCCTCATGAGCGGTGACATTACTGAGGAAATCAGCCAACCGTTTAGCCGAAATAGTAGTGGGAGTCTGGGTAAGTTTGGCTTGCTGTTTGATTTCGAGCGAAGCCAACAGCAGTTCTCGTTCGCTGCGTCCTGAGAAAACGCTGTAATATTGCGAGATGCACTTGACCCACCGCCCTTGAACGTAAGCATAAGCCACACCCAAATCAAAAGGGTCATAGCGCACAGACACTTTCGTTCGTTCGACTTCAGGATGGCGGAAAGCATCGCTCCAATAGTAGAGGTAATTGAGTTTAATCCCCTTTCCTGGCTGGACTAAAGCTTGTCCCGAACGCGGACTGGGGTGAGTGGCGAGGATAAAGTCTTCGTCATAGGCAATCCGCCGATGTAGTCGCTCTCCTGCGTTCATCTCTCCTTGCTCGTAGGCACTCTGGGGTGACATCGATAAGGCTGGGTGTTCGTTTTGGTCGTAAACAACATAGGCATACTCGACTAAATAGGTGTATAAATCGCCTAATGTCCATAGGGCATGTTGTTTGGGGTTAACTGCTTTGGTAATTTCTCGCACTTGTTTGGTCGCTTGGGTATTTCCTAACAAGTTGAAGATTAACTGGGTATTGGTAGTCCCAAACAGTCGCTCAATCACGCTACCAAAGCGGGGCTTGGCTCCCGGACGAGTCTTCTTGGTACAGTGGTACCGTGCGAGCAAGGTGTCGAAATAGACGCTGTGAAACTCTTTCCCTCCATCGACCACGATGGCTTGCGGGAAGCGACCGAACCGTTGGACGCAGATGCGAATTGCCATCATGCAGGAGCGATAGCTGGGTGGGTCGAAGGTTAGATAGATGGCGAGGATGCGGCGGGAATAGGCATCTACCATCAGCGTCAGCCACGGGCGACCCAACAATCTTCCTGTTGTCGCCGAACGCAATTCTAGATCGAGTTGAGTATGGTCGATATGAACGATTCCCAAGGGGCGGTCGCCGTGGCGAGGGGTGCTATAAGTTAGTTCCCAATACCAAGGTTGGTGGCGATAGGCAGCTTTAGAGCCTTTGCGCTTTTCAGTCTGCTCGTGAATCGGTCGTTGTTGAAGCCGAGCGTAAAAAGTACACCGCGACAGTGAGGGAATGCCCTGCTGTTCGCAAGCTCGTTGGTATGCTCGATAGACTGAAGCGGCGGGTGCTTGAGTTGGGGTTTCAAACCGCTCGGTAATAAAGGTGTTGAGTAATTCACTGGCTGCGGTTGGGGCTTTGGCTGTGCGGTTCCCCCTTGCTTGGGTTCTGGGGAGCAGTCCGACATAGCCGCAACCGTATTTAAGTTCTGCTGCTCGAAACTGCTTCAACCATCGGCCCAGAGTGCGCTTGGAGATATCATCTGCTACAGTTCCAGCCATGACTGCTTCAAACCGTTGGTTAGCGGCTCGGAGATCGCTCGGAGATGCTTCCGCCATCAGTGCCATCACCTCTGGATTCGTTGCTCCTGCTGCTTCAGGAAAGCTAATCGCTCCGCCATCGAGGAGTTGGTAAAAGAAGGCGGAAGATATTTGCAGTGGCTGACCGATTTCTGGGAGCAAGGTTGTGGTTGTCTCTCCCAGATTCACTAATGTCCAAAGTCTGCCATCCCAGCGCAGGCGAGTGTTGGCAACTAGTGGTGGCAGTGCAGTAGCGGCGATAGATGTAGCTGTTTGATGCTGTCCACTCTGGCTATAAGTGTCGTAAGTTGGGCGGTCTGGATATAGCCTTACTCGTTCGTGCTGCACGAGCGGAACCTTGGACAGCGGGACGTAAAGGTGGTCGAGGACAAGCATTACATAGACATCGTTAGCACAGAGCTGCGATTCTGATGCTAATAGATTGGCTAAAGTGATGCCTGGTGAGGTTTTTACTATCTCTTTCACCCGTGCCAGCATCAACGGATTTCTGTCTGCTGTAAAGCTGAGGTAGTCTTCTAAAAAGATTAAGTTCTGGATGTAGATGGCATCTAATGAGGCATCAGTGCGAACGTGATACTCAAGACCCAATGGAGAAGCATAAGCCGATCCTGGCGGGCATCGCCACGAGCCATCGGCGGCTATCTGATAGCGGGTGGGGTATTTTTCACTCAGTTTCTCCAGTTCGGCTTCGGTTTTCCATTCCACCCAGGCGGCATTATCCGCGCTCAGAACAAAGAAGTCTGGCGTGTGATAGTGACCGATCTTGCGCCCAGACTTGTTGGTGTATTGAATTTTAAAGCTGGAGGGTTGGTCGTAATACTCTAGAACATGGGGGTCGTGTTCCATTAAGTAGATCGCCCACAATTCCACTTTGTGGCTTTCAAATTGGATGGTCAGCCCCATTTTTTGCGAAGGGTAGGTGCCACTGACGTTAGAGGCTCGTCCTTGGACGCGACGGCTTGGCGGAGCCGACCGGATCGAAGAAATCGATTCGACAGTCGCTGCTGGCAGTTTGAGTGTTTGACACCATCGTTCAAATTCTCTTGGGTTCAAGTTGAATACTCCTTGGAGTCAACCATATCTTGGCTGAGAGTTCTTGAAAATTGTCATTTTTAGCGATGTTAGCACACAATTCTCAAAAAGAACTCATTGCCTTATTATGATTGAAATTTGGTACTTAATGCCAAGTTATGATTGAAAACTCGATTCGATCGATCGCCTGAAACGACGTGTTTTCGTTATTACGAAGCCAATTTATGGTTGACGACTGCGCCAATTTATGCCGGAAGTCACAATTCCGCTTATTAAAACTCGGATCGAAATGGATACCTAAATCTGTCCGCGCAGTTTCAAATCGCGGGAAAACTGCAATAAAAGTCTTGCCAACTTCAGGAATAGTCCCAGGCACAATTTGACCGTTAACTGTATACAAACCATCCTGAAGCGGTGCAGCAATGTCGGGGAGAGATCGATCTCTATTTTGACTACCTGCTGTACCAGATGTTGCCTTAAATCTTTGATAGATTATCCCATTTCGATAAACTTCTAAGATATGAATTGGATTACCGAGATCGTTAGTTCTATTACTCGGATCTTTGACTAATCGTAGATAGTTACCACGGAAAGGTGATGGAGATACTGCGGCAATTCTGCGGTTAGAGTTAGACTGTAGTTTGTTACTAGCACCAGTTATCTTTGCATTAACTGTTGCTAGCTCCGCAGCTACTGTACTGTTGCGGCTAGAGCTAGATTTAACTTTAAGAGATGGTGCTGTTGTTACCGCATTCTGGATCGAAATAGAGCTTTGAGAACGCTTACTATTTGATGATGTCGTCGAACGATTTGGACTAGAATCAGAGCGAATTGGAATTTCCGCACTTGAATCTTGACGGTCAATTGGCACTGAAAGATTGAGATCTGTCACAGAGGGAACGGGATCTTCACTGTTGGATTCTCTAGCAGTGATACTTCGAGATCGAGCTATTTGTTCGGCACTAACAGGTGCAACGAGGCTCAAAGTCGAAGTAAATAATGGCAGCGCGATCGCTGTCAATAAGCATTTTAAAGTTGATGGCTTCATCTTGAAAATGTACAAATATGACGATAATTTTATAAAGCTATTTGGTTTCTAGTATTTTCTAGAATCAGCTAAGTCAGAATGGTGGATACTTGTATATTCAAAGATTTAATCTACGATCCGGATCTTTTCAATGTATTTTGTCCGATCTAATTTACTATCTAAAAATCTATAAGGTAAGGATCGGCGATCCTTACTAAGTCAGAACACCTGTTAATATTAGCTACACCCATTCTGCGAGGAACAGATCCCACGATCCAAAATAATCAAATCTCTTTACCCAAAAAAGCGGCTTCGATCGCTCTCTCTACGCCTAACAATCCCTGGTTTACTACAGATTTTCCGATCGTTGAGGGCAAGCAACTACTCGAATTAACCGCCCCAGCACCCGACGGTACGCTCCAATTCACCCAAATGCTCCCAATTCGGGGTAACTATCAAATCCTGGTAAAAAATGTTACCCCAACCGATGCCAATATCGCTTCCTACCAACAAACCCTGACTCTACCTGTAGCGGAGAATGGGGTTAAATATCAAAACTTTGCCATTCTCGCTGGCATCCTGCTCGTGGTGGGTGCAACAGGTGGTTGAGTAATTGGCTCTTGTCAACCTACTCAACTAGGAGAAATCTCCCCCTCTACGCATCTATAACAAGTTAAGGTTTTCGATCGAATGTCAACATCGATATATAGCGTAGTTGTTGGTTCGATCGCACTATATGTCGAAAATCTCGATCGATAGTGCTAATATATCCGATCGCTGAATGTCCGATGAAACTGTCGATCGTTAGATTGTCAAACCTGCTTGACAATTGTAATTGAAGCTTAACTTGTCACTAATCCCTCTACCGTCAGATTATTACTCAGAGGTGCGACTCTAGCCGCGATCGCTAGTCTACTTTATATTAATGTCAGTGCAGAAATGGCTCAGTCTGTTTCTCACGAAGGGATGTCAGGGGCGATGAGCGGGATGAATCATGAGTCGAACGAGAGAACTAATTGCAACTAAGCCAACAGTAACTCAAGCGGGGATTAAAGTGGCTCTGAGTGGCGACGCTGATTCAGCGGTAGATAAATCGGCGAGACTCCAGTTACAAGTTACAGACGCTCAAACCAATCAACCGATCGCCGCTGCTGTTAAAATTAGTGCGATCGCCACAGAGGGCGAGTTGAGAAACATCTTTCATCAACCTATTGGTGCCAACATGCGTAACTGACGTAAGGAACGAATACAAGCGGGACAATCGCAACCAAATAGCTTGATCGCACCATCGCTTTCTTCATCCGAGAAATTCATAAAGCCATCGGGATTGCTAGCAATAGCATTTGCCTTGGCGAGAAGTTCGGGTTTAATCGTGCGATCGGGTTTTAATTCGCTAGCTCTGACACATACCAGTTTTGCATGTGCAGAGACGCAAAACTTACCGCCTGGTTCTTGGTAAGAGACTCCACCAGCTAAAGCCGTTTCGATCTTAATTAACGGTAAGACGATCGTTAAAACGCTAGGAGCTGTAAGTAGTAAAAGTTTAAGTTTGTTCATGTGATAATTATACCCAAAAGTGTTGTTTTAGAGAGTAGTTGAAATTAAAGTAAAATGAATTTACTCGATTTGCGATCGTCAAACCATATTTTTTGGGGGTGGATAACTTGAATCTTATCGGAGCATCTGCCATGCCGATTTAATCAGCGACAGCGCACTCAAGCTAATGATTAGTACCATTAGTAAACTAGCGGCTGCATCCGCCCACAGCCAATCGAACAAATATATCACGCTAGCCGCCACAAGCGTACTCAAAGCACTAGTCGCATCTACAAAACCATGTAAGAAAACTCCCCGCAGGTTCAAATCTCGATGGCGATGTCGATACAATAAGTAGACTGCGAAACCGTTCGTAGCTAGGCTTAATCCAGCTACCAGCAACATTGGTAAAGAAGCTACCGATTCGGTAGTTTGTAGGTGTTTCACTGCTTCCTGGGCAATTAAGAGCGCGATTGCGCCTAAGGCAATCCCATGAATTAACCCAATCCAAGCCTTTAATCGCCGCTCGGTACGGGTGGTACGATCTAATGGCTGACGTTGTACTACCCATGCAGCAATGAAAGTTAGTCCTAACGTCAATAGATCTGCAAATAAATGTCCCGCTCCGGCTAATAGCGATAGGCTATGACTCCAGATCGCCGTTACTAATTCGATCGAGAACAACGCAATCCGCAAGCCTAAAATAATCCACATTAAAGATTTTTTAGGCTGGATACAATTGATGTCTAGGTGATTCACTAGTGTATTATTTATTCCAAATCGACAACGAGAACGCTTTGAACTTTAGTGTTCATCTTTGTCTAAAATATTTTTAAAATTAGTTGCGCCTCGATAGCCGGATAACTCAGCTAATTTAGCGAGGGTTTGAACTCCTAAGAATGATTTATCGCCAATTTTCCAAGTTGGATAGCTTTGAATTTTCTGCTCTATACAGATATTAGTTTGACTTCTTTTATCGGGTTTAGTGCATTCAATATAAGGAATGGAATCAATTGCTTCCTTCCCAAAAAGCTGTTTCTGACGGTGGCAATGATCGCACAAAAACGATCCATAAAATTTTGCACCTGCCCGATCGAGATGTTTGGCAAGTTCGATTTCGGCAGTACCAGCAGTGGTGGTAATTGGCATTCCCATCAATCCAGCATTAGCGATTGGTTTATTCACATTGGCATAAACCCCTAATGTCCCGACTAGAACGATGATGGCAACAACGCCGCCGTTAAAAACTAGCTGTCCGATATCTTGCCACTCTCTACCGACGATCGATAGGATAAATAGCGTCGTGGCAAACAGGGCAGAAGCCACGCAATAAATACAAACAGCTTTAATTTGAAAAGCTAGTAAGTACATCAAATAGCCACTGAAAACTAACATGGCAGTTGCAACCATAAATAGCAATAAACCCGTCCAGCCTTCTAGTTTATTGCGGAGTTTCTTCTGCTCAGTAGAATTGATCAGTAATGGCGCGATCGCTAAGACAATAACACTGGCATAGGCAAGAAAACCAAATAACGGTAAAGGCAAGCCAAAAACTGTGGCATAAGGGCTAGAGAGGACGAGGTCGCATCCTCCCGTCGGACAAGCGGCTTGATTTCCAGTTAGCTTGGTATAGGTTAGATAAGCAGTCACACTAGCCCCAATTGAGGCAATTCCTGCCATAAGTGGGCGCGACCAACGGTAGATTAAAGGAGTCGATTTTTTACGCATAAGATTGGCTAATTTAGCTAAATAAAGTTATGATGAATCTCCATTGAAGATGCTAAGTTAATGACGATTATTTCATCACTCTAGTTGCATTAAAAATCGCGGCTAATGCCACACCGACATCAGCAAAAACAGCTTCCCACATTGTTGCCAATCCCAGTAAACCCAGTCCGATGAAAATCGCTTTAATAGTTAAAGCAAGGATAATATTCTGCATGACGATCGCGTGAGTTTTCTTACCCACTTGAATTGCTTCGGCCACCTTTGAAGGTGCATCTGTCATCAATACGATATCCGCAGTTTCAATCGCTGCATCCGAACCCAATCCACCCATTGCAATCCCCACATCCGCTCTGGCAATTACAGGCGCGTCATTAATTCCGTCTCCAACGAATGCCACCTTACCTTTCTTAGAAAATTCTCCGAGAAGTTTTTCGATCTCCTCTACCTTATCTTCTGGCAATAACTCCGCCGCAAAAGTATCGACTCCCAAAGTTTTCGCGATCCGTTTCGCTACAGCCTGGGAATCCCCCGTCAGCATCATCACTCGTTCGACACCTGCGGCTTTGAGATCGCGAATCGCCTGAACCGCATCTTCTTTAATTTCATCAGCAATAATAATGTACCCAGCATAGATCCGATCGACTGCTAAATGCACTACTGTACCCTCAACATTACAGGTATCATGAGTAATGTTTTCGCGGTGCATCAATCGATCGTTACCCGCTAGAACGAGCTTTCCTTCAATCGTCGCCTGAATCCCATGAGCGGCAATTTCAGTATAATTTGAGATATTCGATTCATTAATGGGTTGCCCGTAAGCTGTGCAAATCGATTTGGCGATCGGATGGTTAGAATTTGCTTCCGCCTCGGCTGCAATGCGTAACAACCGATCTTGCTTAAACCCATTGTAGGGGACGATTTCTGTTACTTTAAATACGCCCTTAGTCAGCGTCCCTGTCTTATCAAACGCGATCGCTTTAACTCCAGCTAAAGTATCTAAGAAAGTCGATCCCTTCACCAAAATTCCCCGTTTAGCCGCTCCACCAATGCCCCCAAAATAACCCAATGGAATACTAATTACCAATCCACACGGACAAGAAATTACTAGTATCACCAGAGCGCGATATACCCATTCAGCGTGCGTTGCACCTGGAATTACCAACGGTGGAATTAAGGCTACTAGTAGCGACGAAATTACCACAATCGGCGTATAACGACGGGCGAATTTAGTAATGAATTTCTCAGTTTCGGCTTTTTTCGCACTCGCGTTTTCAACCAAATCGAGAATTCGCGAGATTGACGACTCCCCAAATAATTTAGTAACGGTGACAGTTAATAACCCAGTTTGATTAATCGTTCCAGCTAATACAGTTTCACCCACATTCACCGTGCGCGGCACTGATTCGCCCGTTAATGCCGATGTATCGACTTGAGAGTTACCTTCGACGATCTCACCGTCCAAGGGCACTTTCTCCCCTGGCTTAATAATAATTGTATCGCCGACTTTTACCCGTTTTGGTGAAACGACTTCAATCCCATTAGCTGTTTTGAGATTGGCAGCATCGGGACGAATTTCTAGCAGGGCTGAAATCGATCGCCGCGAACGGCTGATGGCTGATTCCTGAAACAATTCCCCGACTTTGAAAAATAGCATTACGCCTACAGCTTCAGGTAGCTTATGAATCGCGATCGCTCCCACAGTCGCGATCGTCATCAGGAAGTTTTCATCAAACACTTGTCCGCGTAAAATATTTCGTCCGGCTGTAGTCAATACCGTCCAGCCACTTAATAAATAAGCTGGGATAAATACTAAATATTCCCCGATCGAATAGGGTGTATTGTGCAGTGTTTCCTCAAAGACTGAACCCAACACAAATAGGGCAATTACAACCCCAACTAATATACCTTCACGTTTGAGGCTAAACCCTTCCCCACCACGATCGTGCCCGTCGTCTTCGTCGCCATCATCCTGAATACTACGATCGTGGCTGCTCTGTATAGCTGAAGACTCAGACTTTTCTGTTTCGATCTTATAACCTAACGCTGTCACTCGTTGCTTAATATCTGCTTCACTTACCCGTTTGGGGTCGTAAGTGACAATTAGCCGCCCAGTTGCCACCACCACAGATATCTCGGATACCCCTGCTAGCTTTTCTAGACTGCCTTCAATCTTCATCGCACAGCTCGTGCAGTCCATGCCACCAACTTGCAGCCGTTGGGTTGTGAGCGCGGGTTCTTGATTCATATCTGTTGTGGCGAATGTAGAACTAGTATCTTAAATTGTAGACCAAAATCATAATACCTGAAAGTATATTCAAATGTATAATGATTTTCACTATTGCCGCTATAATTTAAAGAGAGTCAATCATCTTCACCTAAACTTTTCATGACCGAGCAGGAATATTCCAGTAAATCGATCGACAATGCTCAGGCACCCAGTTGTGACGCTCGATTGATACACTTAGATAATGTCCGTCAACTGCAATTAGAAATTCTGCCAATGGCTCAAGCGCAACGCAGGGCAGAATTATTTAATGTCTTGGCAGATCCCAATCGGTTGCGGTTGCTCTCAGCATTAGCCGATCGAGAACTGTGTGTCTGCGATTTGGCTGCGGGTTTGAAAATGGGCGAGTCGGCGGTATCTCATCAGTTACGAGTATTGAAATCGATGCGAATGGTCAATTACCGCAAGGAAGGGCGGAATGTCTACTATAGTTTGGCAGATAGTCAGGCGATCGACTTGCACAAGTCGATTTGCGCGCAGTTATCAAGTTCTCAACTGCTCTAAAATCTCACCCAGACTATCTTAGCGGTTGAGCCATCCTGAGAATGTGTACAGTGACTTTTTATTTGTCGTGAAGACACAAAGGAAAATTTAGCTGAAGCTCTAACGTTTGTTTCTTTGCGCTCTTTTGTCTGATGTAGCTCATTGCCTTGCTCCGGAGCGCGACTCTCGTGCAGCATCTCGCAGAATATCAATTCCACCTTTCACGGCGATCGCGGCGATTGCAACACCGACGACCAGATCGGGCCACGGTTGCTCGATCCAGGCAACTAAACCACCAGCGACCAGAATGCCCAAGTTAGAGACAAAGTCGTTGATGCTGAAGGTCTGGGCTGCACGGAGGTTGACATCGGCATTTTTTAGGGGCTTCAGCAGTTTGAGGCTAAGCAGATTGATTGCCGTCGAAATCACGCTCATTCCAATCATGACGATTCCAGTAGGCTCACTGCCTGTCATGACACGACGGATTGCATCGCCTAAAACGCCAATTGCAAAGATGATTAGAAGTACACCCGATACACGCGCTGCGAAAACTTTCAGCTTGGGCGATCGCCCGATCGCGAAAAGGCTGATTGCGTAGACAGCACTGTCAGATAGGTTGTCCAGGGCATTAGCGATCAAACCACTAGAGTTACCCAGTAAGCCAGTTATGAATAGTGAAATCGACAGTAGCAGATTCAATCCCAGAACCTGAAATAGAACGCGACGCTTTCGGCGTGTCGTCGCATCAACAGTTTTGTCTTTGTTTGAGTCGTTAGTTACTTTGCTCATAATGATTCTGGATGTAAGGATGTTTGCCTGTGTGTAAAGCGCGGAATCAAACTACCTGTGTGTTTCATGTACTCATGGTACCGATCGCCGAACGTTTCAATCATCATTGCTTCTTCTTCGGGAACCCGTAGAACAACGATTAGCAATATCAATAGGGTTCCAATTAGTCCGGGCGGCTTCAAACCATTGCCCTAAAATGACAGATCCCAGAGTGGTAAACGCCATTGATGCTTCAATGCCAATCTCCCGTTCTTCCATAAATTCTTCCCAACCTTCTTGTGCCCAGTAATAAGCTCCAATCAAAATAGCTAGCCCGAAAATGCTAGAGGGGACGTAAACTGGAATCTGAAACTGGCTGACTACCCAGCCTGTGACCAGTAACGCACCCGCAATCAACGCATTCCGAATGGGAGGAAACGCATACCAAAGACCCTCAAACCCTTTTACGTCGTCATCATCAACGTCATGGTCGGTATCGTGATTACGGTTATCAGACCGCCGTAACTGGAGTGCTTTCCGTTCTTCGTCTGAAGACATGGCATCACCCTTGAAAGTTCACAAGCAGCACATCACTAAATCATGATATGTTAATTTCAGTGAACGATCAAGGCGCGTCGGGTGAAATGATGTATTCTCGTTAAGAAATTTATTGATATGAAAAGGGTCGTATGGTCTACCTCTACCCCTCGTTCAAGCATCATTTCCTCTAAATCCCAGTAGCTCAATGCATAGCGACAATACCAGCGGACATTGAGCAGAATGACATCCGGTAAAAAGTGACACCATTTGAACGGCTGATGGCGTTTCATTGGGGGGGTTGCTCCGAGAAAGGGCTTGTATATCAAACCAGAACACCCTTATTTTTGCAACACAACCAGTTTTTGCAAGAAGTGAGAAGTTTGCCATATCAGTAGTAAGTGATACTCTGATATAAGAAACTCTTTCCAAATCATGAATCAAAACGCCCGCGCCACTGGACTGAACCTGAAAGCCAAATTATTTCGAGGTTTTTCTGACCCCTCGCGCCTCTCCATTCTGGAAGCTCTTCACAAGGGATCTTTGACAGTGACTGAGATTGTGGAAGTCACAGGGCTGAGTCAGTCCAATGTCTCCAATCATCTTAGTTGTCTACGCGATTGCAATCTTGTCTATCGGGAGCAGAAAGGCTCCTATGTTTACTATGGCTTGAGCGATGAGCGAGTAGCACGACTACTGTACCTGGCTGATGAGTTTCTAGCCGATGTGATGAAAGGAATCTACGAGTGTACTCGATATAACGTATCGGAGGAAGAATAGCCGTGACCCCAGCAAACAACGATCGAGATGCGGTAGTTGTGTTCTTCATGTATCTTGAAGAGTACGTTGAACGCTTTACAACAGAACAGGCGCGGCGTGCGGTCACCGATCTGGAATCCATTGCAATACTGTTCGGTTAGTTAGCACCACTGGCGGTTGAAACCGCCGCTAGTGGTGCAAAGTCCGCCTTCTCTGCGAGACGCTTCGCGAACGCGGACTGACAAGCTCGAAGACGATCGACTTAACCGAATAGTATTGGAATCTATTGCCTCTCGCATGGCACGGGTCGAGCGTGGTGAACAAGAGGTTGAAGTGCCGATCGCGCAGGTTGCGGTCGGTGAGATTGTTGTTGTACGTCCGGGTGAACAAATCCCAGTAGATGGAGAAGTCCTCAGTGATCAAGCAACGCTCAATCAAGCGGCGATTACAGGCGAGTCAATGCCGATCGAAGCCAGATCTAGAACAAACGTTTTTGCAGCGACTCTGGCATCGTTGGGCAGTTTACGGATTCGGGTCACTGCAATTGGAGCAGATACGACATTCGGACGGGCGATCGAACTGGTAGAGGAAGCCGAAGCCCGTCGAGCTGACGTGCAAAGGATCGCAGACAAATTCTCGGCTTATTACCTTCCAGTAGTGTTAGGGGTGGCAGCACTCACTTTTGCCGTTCGCCGCGATCCATTAGCAACCGCAGCAGTGATGTTGCATCACATCATCAGATAATGATATGATGATGTAAAAGTATTTCACTGGTCTGCGAGTTAAGGAATAAAAAACGCCTCTGGATCTTTGAATGCTTGGAAAGTAGCCAAATTGCCAGTGCCCCCAATTGGTTAAGCAGAGGCAGTGTATTGGCAAGCGTGACTAAAAATTTAGTCTGAATTTGCATTTGTTCTCATATCACAGGAGTTTTTCTATGTCTCTTCGATTAGGCGATACCGTGCCAAACTTTACTCAAGCTTCGACTGCTGGTGAAATTGATTTCTACGAGTGGGCAGGAGATAGCTGGGTTGTGTTGTTTTCCCACCCCGCTGACTTTACTCCGGTTTGTACCACAGAGTTAGGGGAAGTTGCCAAGCTTAAGCCGGAATTTGACAAACGCGGTGTGAAGGCATTAGCACTTAGCGTTGATAATGTTGAATCTCATCAAGCATGGGTGGGAGATATTGAAGAAACCCAGCATACAAACCTCAACTACCCGATTTTGGCAGATTCAGATAGAAAGGTTTCCGACCTTTACGACATGATCCACCCCAACGCCAACAATACTTTAACCGTTCGTTCGGTGTTTATTATTGACCCTAGCAAGAAACTGCGTCTGACCTTGACCTATCCGGCTAGCACGGGGCGCAATTTTGATGAGTTACTGCGGGTGATCGATTCATTGCAGCTAACAGACCATTACAGCGTGGCGACTCCCGCTAACTGGAAGGATGGTGAAGACTGTGTGATTGTTCCTTCGATTCAAGATCCGGAAGAACTGAAGCAGAAATTTCCCAAGGGCTACGAAGCGGTGAAGCCCTATCTGCGAATGACTCCTCAACCGAATAAGTAGTCTGATTCTAGGTCTCTGGGCGAAATTAGCAACCCGGTTGACATGCGTTGCTGACTCCGCCCAGATCGAGCCTGCTTGGGGTTGCTTGTCTAGCTGACCACATCACAGGGACTTCCAAGTTGCGTATGGTGAGACGTTGCAGTTAGATGGCATTGCGATTGAAGCGATTGCCACACCGGGTCATACCGACAGCCACACGGTATTGGATACCGTTTTACGATTGAAGGGCAGTAGAAAAGTAAAGAGATCGTACTCAACGAAGCGTTCAATGTTCCTCTAGAAATTTGATTGCAAATCTTTCCAAAATCTTGACTTCTGCTTCGTATAGTAAAGTCACAAACCCAGATTAAGGAGAGATTACACTATGAAAACGTTAAGTAAGGTTGCTCTAGATTTTGACCGGAGATGCTTTACTCATTCGAGGTTGTGGAAGAACCGACTTTCAGAGCGGCGATGCGGGAACATTATTTGATTCAGTCATGCAGCGGCTGTTCACGTTACCAGACAACACGCTCGTTTACCCAGCACATGACTATCGAGGTCACACCGTATCTACTATTGGCGAAGAGAAACGATGGAATTCCCGATTTGCCGAACGCGATCGCGACCAGTTCATTGAGTTCATGGCGAATCTGGGCTTGCCGATGCCTGCAAAGATGATGGAAGCGGTTCCAGCTAACGAGCGGTGTGGTAAAACTTCTGCACTTTGCCATCCCGAAACAAGTTTCTCACCTTTAAACTAAATTCGCTGCACCGATGACTAAGAAGATCTCGCCATCCCGCCCCTATCAACCTTTCCTTCTGCGTGTGTTGCATGGTCTCACAGGGCTATGCCTCATCGTCGCTATTCTGACCGCCTATTGGATCTACGACACCTATGATGGGCGCTGGGGTCGCGTTCCTCTGCCCACTTACCGAGAAATTCAAGACATCCACGGCACCTTTGGGCTGTGGACATTGCTAATATTTCCGGCATTTGTAATCTACGCCTTCCATCGGGGGCAAAAGCGGTTGATTCAGCCTGACTCGTTTGGGAAACTGGCTCAGGTGGGCAAACCCTGGTGGTACACCCTAAATCGCGTGACCAACACCCTGACCCTCTTAGCGTTAGCCTTTGCCCTGTTTAGCGGCAAGATGATGGATGAAACCTGGTTGCCTAAGGGGGAGTTAACTCAGGCTTGGTACTACGCTCATCTGATTTCGTGGGTGGTAATGGTAGGTGCGATCGCCCTACACCTGCTGATAAATGCCAAAGTAGGTGGCGCTTCACTACTGCTCTCCATGCTGACCTGGCAGTTTCGTGATAAGGATAGCCCTGCCCGCTGGCCAGTCCATCTCTCTCTCTGGTGGTCGGCTGTTCGACAGGGAGCCTGGGCGAGATGGTTCCAGCCGATAACGGGGACGATCGTCCTGGAAATAGTGCTTTTGGTGAGTACTGTGATGGCGTGGATTGCCCCTCTGGCTAAGTAGCAGCTTCAGCAGCCAAAGAAAAATTGGCGAAGGTCAATTGAACGCACCAGTTTGCTTACCATCTGCATCACCCAAGTGCCATAGACTTCTCATCCAGCAAACAGGGCTAATGATTCATTTTTTACTAGAGCGTGAATATTATGATTTCTTCTGGTAAGGCTACTGAAAGCTATCACTCAATTGCCGAGGAAAACCTCGCTAATTCCGCTTCAGACGATTCAAAGGTCATATCAAGTCAACTAAAGATGCGGCTCCTTTGGATCGTTTTGGGGCTGCGGAGTAGCCTATTTCTCTTTGTCTTGACGATCGGGTTTTGGACTCATAGCCTATCGTTATTGGCTAGCTCTGGCGATATGTTTTCCGACATGGTTGCCATCAGCCTGACGCTAGGTGCAACGGCATTGGCACAACGTCCTGCTACGAAGACGGCAACATTTGGGTATCGACGAATTGAAATTTTGGTGGCATTGCTCAACGGGCTGGGAATTATTGCAATTTCTGCCCTAACAACGTGGGAAGCGATCGGTCAATTTCAAGAGCCAGATCCCATTCGAGGGCTACCCATGCTAGTTACAGCAGGTGTGAGCCTGGTTTTTAACAGCATTATTATTCGTCTTCTGCATGATGAGAGCAGTCATGACCTGAACTTGAAGGGGGCTTTCCTCCGTATCCTTGCCGACACCGCTGGTTCTATCAGTGTAATTTTAGCGGCTTTAGGCATTTACTACTTCAACTGGCTATGGGCAGACGCTGGGGCAAGTTTGCTAGTTGCTGCATTTTTGTGCATTAGTGCAGTTCCTCTAGTAATGGATAGTCTAAGGATTTTGCTGGAATTTGCCCCTCACTCACTTGATGTAACTGCGATTGAAGTTGCCTTGCATTCCTTTCCGGGAGTGTGCCAAGTGGAGAAGCTCAATGTTTGGACAATCACGTCCGATCGAATTGCGCTCAATGCTCATTTGGCGGTGAAATTGATGACTATCGAGGAGCGTGACCAGTTGCTGAATCAACTACAAACTTATCTGAATCAAGAATTTGGTATTTATGAGCTAACCTTGCAACTTACTGCATTTCAGGAGTGCGATCGCGATGAACCCTAATCGAATAAGCAACAGGGAACAACAATCCGTTAAAAAATTGCTAAAGTGTAAAGGAAAAATTTCTTATTGGAATCCTCTCATGAACGACTCAAAACCTCAAATCTCTTCCGAACAACTTCCAGAAGTGTTTGCTTTGGCAGCCCGGTTACAGGAGCAACAGGAGCATTATTCTTTGTCAGAGCTAACCCAAATTGGCGCGGAAGCAAATATTCAGCCAGAGTTTATTCATCAGGCGGTACAACAAATTCAAGCGACTCAAGTCAAGCAAAGCCAAACTCGCCGATGGCAACAATCATTGAAGGTAGGGTTGATTAGTTTTGGGGTTGTGCTTGGTCTAGGAGTGTCGGCAGGTTATGCGGCTATCTGTGGCTCCACAATGGAAGCCGAAACAACTCAGCAAGAGCAGTCATCTTGGTAACAAGGATTACAGAGGGTTGAGAATATGATTGAGCCAGATCGAATTCTTCGATTGCTGGTTCAGCGGGTTGACCAAGAGTTACTGCCTACGATTCAAATCAATAGCATAACTCCCCATAATCCCGTTGAAGCCAAGGGCTAAATCCGTATGATGTACACGGACGGAATGTGATGATGTACGAGGGCAGAGGATTAGTGGTGGATGTATCAGATTTTCTGCATCAAGGCACTTGTTTAAAGTGGACCCATCTAAAGCGAGCCTATTATTGGCTGTATCGCCCTATTCTTGCTCCACTTAAACTCCAAGTTCCCTACTTTTTCTTAGATATGGTTCGTAGAAGTTACCGTCTTTTTTGCCGTCGCATATTGCGTTTGCACTAAGTTATCATCACATACCCCGTTAGCGATGGTGGAAGATTTGGATATAACGATCCGCTATAAGAAAAATTTACCATTTCTACACTTTAGGCAAGTCATCTATTGACGAGGAGGCTCAATGTCAGATTGCGGTTGTCAGTTTGAGGCAAAAAACAAAGCGCAGCGAAAAGTTCTAAGGATACTTTTCGCCGCCAATGCAGCAATGTTTATCGTCGGCATTACTGCTGGAACTTTAGCTCGTTCGACGGCTCTTGTTGCTGACTCCCTCGATATGCTTACTGACGCAGCAGTTTTTGGAATCTCACTTTATGTAATTGGTAAATCACAGGCGAAAAAAATTCGTGCGGCTTTTCTAAGTGGCCTTTTCCAGACTATCTTAGCAAGCTTTGTTTTAGTTGATGTCGTTAAATGAGCAATCTTGGGTAGTGAGCCTGACTCTAGCGTGATGATGGGTGTTGCGCTTTTGCAGCTTACCCATCCAAGCCAATACTATAATTTGCCTTTAGAATTAAACCCTCTAACAATCAGACGGTGACAATTGCTCCTCAAGTCCCAATTCAGCAAGCGGTTCAAACCGCAGAAGCCACTCTAAAAGGCAAAGCCACTCGCGCTGAATTGATCGAGGAAGGGAATACGTTTGTGTATGAAGTGGAGGTTGATAAGCAGCAGGCTGCGATCGATGCAACCAGCGGTCAAGTGATCGAGACATACGCATCCTGCATTTTGTAGTCACACTCGAACAGAACAGACAAGAGGTATTCTATGAGAAAGATTTTCATTGATTGTGGAAGCAATATCGGCAAAGTGTTAGAACGAGCAATCAGGACACGTT
This sequence comes from Chamaesiphon minutus PCC 6605, assembly GCF_000317145.1. GTDB lineage: Bacteria > Cyanobacteriota > Cyanobacteriia > Cyanobacteriales > Chamaesiphonaceae > Chamaesiphon > Chamaesiphon minutus. The sequence goes on from NC_019697.1 coordinate 1,772,842, forward strand.
CTGAATTTGAGTTCTTTGCTTTTGAACCCAACGCTGATTTGATTCCTACAATTTCTACCCGGATTGAAAAGTATCCTGATGCAAGGGTTGAAGTGTACAACAAAGCGGTTTGGACTCAAAACAATGGGCTGAGTTTCTTTGTTGGTCATCCTGAAACCTCTAGTGTCATGCCTGGCCATCGTGTTCCATTTATCTATGGCAAACAGCTTGATTACGCAAATCCTCAGCACGTAGAGAGCATCGACTTCAGTCAATGGATTTTGAACAATTTTGATCTATCCGATCACATTGTTATCAAAATGGATATTGAAGGCGCTGAATATCCTGTTCTTGAGAAGATGATTGAGGATGGCTCGATCTACTATATCAACAAGCTGTATGTTGAGTGGCACTGGTACAAGATCGGCGGCGTTTCTGAAGCTCGGCACAAGGAGTTGATGGCTCGACTAGAGTGGAGCACTCGATTGAAGCGCCATTATGCTTGGAATGCATTGAACTATTTTGCTGCATAACGCTTTCCGATAGCTGATTCTCTGTCTAGAAGAGGCGAATAGTGATTAGATCGGCAAAGTAATCAGTCGTCATTACCCTCACGCTCAATCTATGCTCTCCAACTTCCAAGCTGATGGAAGTTGGAGAGTTTCAGCAGCGATGGCGATGTTTAGTGCGACTACGCTCCCCGCAGGACTCACCCAGATGTCAGAATGCTGGCTCCGATTGCTATATCCGTTGGTGTTTTAATTCCTGCATTAGCGCGATTGCAAGGACTGCTTTTACAAACCGATATCACCCACAAACCCGGCGATTTGATTGAATCTGCCCAAGCCGTGGATTGTGAATCGTACCTATCACTGGTAACATCATTTCGATCGACCGAATGCTTATTTCTGTGGTCACTTTACAATCATAGGTAAAATGCTAGGAGCTAGTTTGTTTCTAAAAGATAAGGTTGTGGCGGTAACGGGCGCATCCGGGACGCTCGGACAGGCATTGGTAACAGAGTTAACGAAACATGGGGCGAAAGTGGTGGCGCTGACCACGAACGATACGGCTCGATTCGATTCTAAAGTCGAGGTGTTGCAGTGGCGGATTGGAGCCGAAGAAGAACTGCGATCTCGCCTTCAGAAAGTCGATATTTTTATCCTCAATCATGGCGTGAATGTCCACGGCGATCGTTCCCCGGAAGCGATCCAGAAGTCTTATGAAATCAACACTTTCTCGACTTGGAAGCTGGCGGAATTGTTCTTAGACACCGTGACTGAATCCTCGCATAAAGTCCTCAAAGAGCTTTGGATTAACACTTCAGAGGCGGAAGTCAATCCGGCATTCAGTCCTTTATACGAGCTCTCGAAGCGGGCGTTGGGCGATTTGATTACGATGCGGCGACTCGATGCGCCTTGTATTATTCGCAAGCTGATTCTCGGTCCGTTTAAGAGCCAATTAAATCCTTACGGGGTGATGTCAGCATCGGATGTCGCTTGGGCGATTGTGGCTCTGGCAAAACGCAATTTTCGGGACATCATCGTGACGATCAACCCGGTTACCTATGTGCTGTTCCCGATTAAAGAGGCAATGCAATCGTTATATTTTCGGATGTTTACGCGATCGAACCGCTAAGAGGATGTTTGAAACGTATAGATTGTTTCTTCGTTGCGTTGCGTTCTCGCCCTGAAATAGAATTTTGGGCTGATGATAGAAAGCCTACTGAAGTAGATTCAGCGCGAGTTTCAAATTCTCAGTCCATTAGAAATGGACTTTCGTCGATCGGCCGGATCTGCTATTTCAAGGCAGAATGCTGCCACGAACGACACTGCTCAAACACTCTTTTAGATCGAGGCAATTATCTCAGTGACTCTGTTTGTTCATTGTGTTTCAGGAATTGCACTGGCTAAGCGAACAGTAAAACAACTGCCATCTCCAAGCTGACTTGTGACTGTAATAGAGCCATTGTGCTGTTCAGCAATTATTTTAGAGATTGCTAAGCCCAAGCCTGATTTTCCGTTTTTGTGAGAACGCGATTGATCGGCACGCCAAAACCGTTCAAAAATATGTTCAAGATGTTCTGGTGCAATTCCTACACCTGTATCTTGAATGTTGGCAGAGATTTGAGAAGCAATTCGGCTCGCCCTGATTTCCACAGATCCGGATGAGGAGGTGTAGTACAGCGCGTTATCTAGCAAATTCCTAAACAATCGGGTCAACTCGCTGCTGTTACCAACTACGTGTAAAGGGTGAGTAATTTGAGTGCTCAAGTGAATGCTTTGAGCGATCGCTTGAGACTGGTACTGTTTTACCAAACTCTCTAAAAGTGCTGCTAAATCAACTGTGTTCCAACTCTGACAAGGGATAGTATCACGAGCCAATAGTAACAAATCTTCTGTAAGGCGGGTCATTTGATCGGCCGCTAGTAGAATTGTCTGAAATTCCTCAGCATCATCAGGGCGCATCGCCTCTGGATGACGCATCGCAACCTGTGCACTCGCTTTAATCGCCATCAAAGGACTACGAAGTTCATGTGACGCATGTGCTGTGAATTGCTTTAAGCGCTGATAGCTCTTTTCAACAGGCTGCATCGCCTGACGAGTCAGAACAAATCCACCTATGCCACTGAGCACTAAAGCGATTACCATTCCACTTCCCAAACCCCAATCCAGTTCACCGAGAATACTATCGCGCTCCTCTAGAGACTGACTTGCTCTCACATAGCCAATCACCTGGCTATTACTGCCGCTGATAATCGGTAATGTTACTACTTGAATATAACTGTCATTATTCTCCTGAATTTGCACAGGTGCATTGTCCAACAGTGGCGACGCGATTGTAGCTTTACCTTGTTGGGTGATTAACTCTCTTCGCGAATTGAACCATTGTAAAGCTTGATCTTGCCTCATCAAATTCTGTACAGACTGTAAATTCTCAAGCTTGAGACGATCTCCCTCAAGCCTTGCATTCACAGCAGCACTCCTTCCTAGTAATGTTAGTTTGTCTGTAATTTGCTGCTTCATGTTGTAGATAAAAGCAACTCGAATCGCGATCGCAAATGTTCCTAGAGTGAAGGTAAGAACTCCCAGGTATGAAAAAAGCAATCGATAGTAGATTTTTTGAAACATATTTAGAAATAGGGGTATTAGTCAAGTCAGAGGTAGCGATTTGAGGCACCCTGTGTAAACATTAATGTGCAACATATCGGAAGAGAAAGTTGCGGCCCATGACCCGAATAACTACTTACACGGCTGGATGGCGGAAATTGAACCAGAGCCGTAACGTACCCATTCCAGTTTGCCACTGAGAAGGAATTTGCACGATCCATTGCAGTAACGCGCCTGCCAGGGTTGCGTAAGCAAGCACCAATTCGCCCAACAGGGCATATTGAGAATTTATGACTTTGCTTCCTGAAAAAAGCGTCAGAAATCCCAAACCCAGTAGTACCGTAACACTGGAAAATAGGGGACTGAGTGAAGGGATCCAATATTGATGTGCGGCATTGAGCGCACCAAACCCAATACCAATCAATCCAGCAAGCAATGCCATTGGTGCCGTAATGCGGAACTGCTGAACGGCGATCGCCCGCACCTCTAATCCATAAGAATTTTGGGCGTTGCTGAATTAATGTATGAAACCATAGGTAGGGGTAATTCATGAATTACCCCTACCTATGGTTTCAGCGATCGAAAAGATCGTTCATCATACTTGGATTCAGCAACGCCGAATTTTGGCTTAACCCTGGAGCCACCAAGTCAATTAATGGATCAGCAAAGAGGATTAGCCCAACCGTGACCAAGAGCAGTGCTCCACCCACCAAGGTTGTGATGGTTTCTGCTTCCGCTTTCTCGCGCCTGGATAGAACGCTTGCAATTGCACTGTGAAAGGGTCCATTAATGCCACCTAACAATACCAGTAGAAAACCTGGAATCACATAAGTATAGTTATAGGCATCAACGACTACTCCAACACCGAATGCTGCGTCAGCAAGCGATCGCAGCAGCCCAAATAGTTTGCTGATTAGGGTTGCAAACGCCACAATTCCAGCAATATTAATCAGGGAACGGGATGATTTTTGATGTTTATGCATTTAAGGAAAATTTAGCTGAAGCTCTAACGTTTGTTTCTTTGCGCTCGATCGCTACGCTGCCTTTCTTGAAACGCTGCAACCAGCAAGCAACCAATCCCAATGTTGATTGCTACATCTGCCAAGTTAAAAACTGGAAAATTAATGAGGCGAAAGTCTAGAAGATCGACGACTTCCGCTTTGACAAAGCGATCGACCCCGTTTCCTAAAGCTCCTCCTAAGATGCAACCATAACCCACTCGCTCCCAACGGCTGAGGTTAGCGCGGAGCGCGAGTACAACGAGACCCAGACTGACTCCTAGAGAAATCCATTTCAGCCATCCACCACTATTGGAGAACAAGCTGAATGCAGCACCTTTGTTGGTGAAGTAGGTCAGGTGAAATACACCTGGAAGAAGCGGCAAAGTCTGACCCAGATCGAAAAATTGAACGGTCAAAAATTTGCTGGCTTGGTCAATTATTAAACTGAGCAAAGCTGCATACCAGAAGGTTTGATTTTTGACTCTTATCCTCACTCGATTTAGACCTATTTTATAAAAAACATTTGGAACAACAATCTGCTTTAGCTATTCAATGGACTAGGAAGCACCTCTGGGTCATCGCCTATTCATGTCCTTAATTTTGTGACAGCAGGTTACGGTTTCGTTTAAAACTGTTGAACAACCAGGCTGTCAATCCTGCTACTACCCACAAGGGGGTAAGCCAGTCTCCCCACCGGACGTAAAGGGTTTGAGTTGAGCGGCGATAAATTGTATCGCTGTGAAGCTCATAGGTATTTAAGTTGGAACGCCATCGGGTTCGTCCATGCGGGTCTACGATGCCGGAGTAACCTGTGTTAGTAGCACGCACTGCCCAGCGATCGGTTTCAATCGCTCGCATGACATCCTGAGCATGATGTTGAGCAGGCATGGCTGGGCTGTAATGGGCATTGTTAGAAGCGGTGAGAATGAACTGCCCTCCTGCCGCTGCTTGAGCGCGAAAATGCTCGGCAAAGGCAGACTCATAGCAGATACCCACGATCGCTCGACCGAAGGGAGTATTGAAGGTTTGGTTGGATTGACCTGCAATTAAATTTGTTTTGAGGGGTGAGAGGCGATTCATGAATTTACCCAACCATCGCTCAAAGGGAATGTACTCGCCCAATGGCACTAGCTTGACTTTCCGGTATTCACTGAGGGTCTGCCCATTACCCATAACGGTAAACAGGCTATTAGTCGAGTGATTCCCCTGCGTACCCAAGGCTCCAACCCACGCCACAACTTTTTCTGCCAAAATGGTTCGATCGAAGGTATTTTGAATGCGGTTTGGCTCAGTCCATCGAAAAGGTAAAGCAACCTCTGGAGTGAGGACGGCATCAACCCCCCGATTTGCCAGTATCTGGTAGCCCTCAGTGTAGTTTTTAAGAGCGCGTTGCCAGCCTTCTTCGTAAAGCTTGATTTCGTTTGGAATATTGCCCTGAATGATGCCGACTTTCAGTGCTGATGCTGAAGGTCGAGCGAGCGGACGATTGTACAAGGTAAAGCCGATTAGATGCAGAGTGATGAATGTTCCAGCAGCGATACACAAATACTTACGGTTGAAATAGATAGGGCGAGTTACAGTTTTGCGGTTAATCCATGCTTCGCCAATCCAGGCATTTACAGTAATAATGGCGGCGGTTACGGTGAGAGGACCTGAAATTTGCCCTAGATGCAGGAGTGACAAGTTGAAAGGACTTTGCGTGTAGGACAGAGCACTCCAGTAAAGCGGTCCTTGGCTCCAGAGGGATTCCAGGCTACACCAAAGGGCTGTTCCAATCAGGACACGACTGAGAGCAATTCTCAAGTTGGATGTTTGAGGTAGAGAGCGACAAATAAGTCCAAATATCCCTGCCCACAGCGCAACCAGGATAGCCCCCCACAGCGTGATGAAGAACCAGCAGAAGAGGGCGATTGCTAGACTTGCCCACCAGTTGACTCCCATCCAGGTCATGGGGTGAATGCCAGTAATCCAGGATAATGCCAGTCCATGATACCCAATGCCCCAAACCAATCCTTGTAGGAGCAACGTTTTGAAGCTGCTCTTAAATTTTACTGCTAAAACCCATAGCGGCACCAATGCAACCCATGCCAGAACCCAGAAATTAAGGGGAGCAGGTGCTAACCCCATTAAAATGCCACTCGCTAAAACAATGATCAGAGGCTGATGCTGCCAAAGTCGTTTCTTGAGATTCAGCTTCAGGGGCTTAGGTGCAGTCATGGATTCGTCGGGCGGATAAAGTTCATCGTAAATGTAAGCCAGTTTCTGTAGAGGCGATCGCAGCGAAACCCAATTTCTTCAGCCAAACAGCGAACTATCTCTTTTAAGATATCATAAATGCGACTATCTTTTATTTCTATATCCCATCTAGCATGAATTGCTTCGATGATTATTTTTTCTATCCAAATCTGCCTATCGATCGATTAGTCTGTTGTTTTTTCCCCTACTTTAAAATCTCAACTAACTTTTATCGATCTAAATTATTTCTATTTAGCAGCTCTTGTATTTACTATTACTTAATTGCAATTCCTTGATAAAAATATCCGCCAATTTTAGGTGTGTTAGGGCTATAAAATTCTCGAATATCTAAATTATTAAACTGTTTAGCAATTAATAGGCGAATCGGGCGATCGAGATGACAGCCATCACCAATTACTTTCTGAATGGGAGTAATTCGATGTTGCCAAGTTTGGATATTTGGCTCATTACTCAATCCGTGTTCGATAAATAGGAATTTACCACTTGGTTTCAGTACGCGATGAATTTCAGCGATCTCTATTTCTACCTGTTTAATACTACATAGTGTCCAGGTACTAACTACTGTATCGAATATATCGTCTGCCATCGGTAATTTTTCTCCATTTAGCACCCGATAATCTACCTCGATTGAACTAGCGGTTATCCGCTTTTGTGCGAGTTTATTCATCCCTGGATTGACATCAACAGTCGTAATTTTCTGTACTCGACCTGTCGGGTAATAAGCTAAATTCAAACCAGTACCAAAGCCAATTTCTAATACCGATCCTACTGCATCGGCGAGGACTATCCGTCGATAGTTGGCAAAATCCTCCCCAGACATCACTAGATCGATTAATGTGGGGAAAATTAGTCGGGAATAAATATTCATAATAACAAAGAGTTTATTGAAAATAATATCTAAGATCGGCAGCTTATTCTATTAAATTAATTGTCACACCTAACTCTTCTCTTTTATCAGCTAGGGTTCAGCCATCCTGAGAATGTCTGGATTCATAACCAGCCATTCAACCCGACAATAATCGTTGCCACTGTACAACCCAGCAAATATTCGTTAAGATCTATCTATCTATAGATAGATAGTCTTACTGTATTGAGACACCCAGGAACTTATCAACTATCAAGCACTTCAAAGAGAGTGTACCTCAAACCAAAGTTCGATCGATTGGTTTCACACTTGGTGATATGACAACCCCCCGCTCCGCTAGTCAATTTTATCGTTCGACTCGCCCACTATTGCTGGGCATTCTCACTGGTTTACTCGGTATTTTAAGTGGTACAATCCCCGATCTTGCTGCCTCACAACCCAGTTTGCTGTTTGCTACAGTAGCGCGGGCAGATGAATTCAAAGATCCTGAGCTTCGCAATTATGCTGCGACTATATTAGAAATAGAATCAATCCGCCAATCAGCACTCGCGCAAGTGAGCCGCGCCAATGGTAAGGCACCCTTACCTAATCTAATTTGCAGTCAGCCTACTACGATGGAGAGTCTCAATAGCGAAGCAAAATCGCTGTTTGTCAGATATTGCAATCAATCTGAGACGATTGCGGCTAAGAAAGGATTGAGTATCGACAGGTTCAATTACATTACTCAGGCGGTACATTCCAGTCTTCAGCTCCAAAATCGGGTGCGGAGCTTGATGATGAATTAACTCACAGCTTGCACCAGCAGTGCAAGCTGTGAGTTAGCTCAAAACTCTTTGAAACATTCATCCCCTAAAGCCTAAAGCCTTCCCCATGCTAGACATCAATAAGGTTGCTAAACAAATTACCTGGCATCGGGCAACATCTCATCTGAAGTGATTTATGAACTTAATCAACACTGAGATAGCTTGCCAGAACCAGTAATGAGAATGGTACTAGTTAAAGTCCTTTTGCGTTGGAGAATCTCTCATGTATAACGTGAAAGTGCCTCTGGACAAGTGCTTGAGAAACTATGGGCAAGATAAAATTCATTGTCGCGCTCTTAATTTGCGCTAGAATGCTCATCTTTGTGGTAAATAAAGTCGCTCTCTTGCCTACCTCGTGAATTCCATGCGAATTCCTGTATTTAAACCTACTCTAGTAACCAACTCACCTGAATTCACTCGTTCTTCTTCGGATCTTCCTGCTGAGTGGCTGTTCCTGAAAATTTCTATCAACACCACTAATCTCAACACCCTAAATCGCTGCGACGATTATCGCCATAAACATCAGGCGAGCGGTATTAATATTTTGGCAGATCTAGTTTAGATTTATCCCGCTCTGTGAATATTCTCTGACTTTTCCACCTCTTCAAATCGGAGTGGATCTGTTGGCTTTTCGATCGAACACCTCAAAATTTGAGAATTAGCTCTAATCATTGTCTGGTATAAACTACAGAAAAAGCATATACCGCTAATAGCACTTAGCGGTATATTTAAAGAACAGATCTAATCCCCCCAAATTTCCCAGCAATTTATTGCCACCCTGGAATTATTAAAACTGATGGAATTGATGATGACCTAAATACCTGCGTGCATCAGGCTAAATTCAATGGAGCAACCCACTAGTACTACCACCAGTACACCCACTTTTGTCCTCGATGCCAATCCCCTAATTGCCGCATTTACCAGCTTCCTCCAATTCGATGTGGCATCCGGCGGTGCTAGTGGCGAAACCATCCGTACCTATTGGTGCGAAGCGAAACAGTACTTGCTCTGGTGTGAGGTCAATCAACTCCAACCACTAGAAGTGACGCGGGATGCGATTAAAATCTACCGCCATAACTTAGTTCAACAGCAATACAAACCTGCCACCATTGCCCTCAAATTAGTCGCTGTGAGTCGCATGTACGATGCAGCGATGGAATATGGTCTACTTTCGCATAACCCCGTCTGGGGCGTAAAAGCACCAAAGCAACGCGGCGATCCGGCTGACTCAATCACTTATTTGACTGCTAGTGAAGCAGAGACATTCCTCCAGGCTCCACTGGCTAAATCTACACCAATAAAAGTCCTCCGCGACCGTTTCCTGTTGGGGTTGATGACCCTCGAAGGGGTCAGGTCGATGGAAGCGCATCGGGCGAATGTGGGGGATATTCGCCGCGATCCAACTGGGGTGGGGATTACGGTCATGAGTAAGCGACAACAACGAGTTGTGCCGCTGATTCCCGATTTGGTGGATGTACTCGATCGTTATTTACTCGCCAGAAGACAGGCTAAATTTAGTACGGCGGCTGCTACTCCTTTATTTATCAACGTCCATCATCCGCGCCATCACATCGACCCCGACCGTGAGGATCGTCGCTTATCAAGACGTGGGATTAGATTTATTGTTGATAGTTATCTCGAAGCCCTCAATCTCAAACATGGGGATGGACGGATTTTATCGGCTCATTCTTTGCGGCATACTGCGGGGACTTTAGCGATTCAGAATGGAGCATCCTTGCGTCAAGTTCAGGACTTATTGGGTCATGTCAATCCGAAGACCACGGCGATTTACACCCATGTGGGGGATCGGTGGGTTAATAATCCGGCTCTGAAATTGGGGATTCGACTCAATCCCAATTAGAAGGTTCGGCTTGTAAAGAGGATCGTCTGGCACGATCCTCACGTTCTCTAGCCAAACAAACCGATTCTCTTGCACAGAGGCTACGCCAACGAGTCATCACACTAACCGATTACGGTACAATAATCTTCTGAAATACCCCAACTGATGATGTTAGATAAGTTACCCGAACAGCACGATCTCATCATTGCCTCAGATGACTATATTGCACTTGGCAATCGACAATCCCAAATCGGCAACAAGCGAGGTGCTTTAGCTGCTTACGATCGGGCAGTTTGTCTTGCCCCTAACTATGCCAGAGCTTATAACTATCGCGGTTCATTTAAGTTTGCATACTGTAGAGATATCCAGGGGGCGATCGCCGATTTCGACTCAGCCATTGGCTACGACCCCAATTATGCTGTCGCTTATGCCAATCGCGGCCTGGTTCGGTATCAGCAATTAGGTGACATTCCGGGAGCCTTAGCCGACCTCAATGTGGCGATCCTCCTCAATCCTCGCGATGCTTCTGTTTATACCACTCGCGGGTTGATTAAATACGAACTCGGAGATATCGAATACGCTTTTGCCGACTACGATTTGGCGATCTCGATCGACCCTACCTTCGCTGCGGCTTACAACTGTCGTGGGCTGCTAAAAAATGTAAAGCTGATGGATATTGATGGTGCATTAGCCGATTACGACAAAGCGATCGCGCTCGATCCTCTTCTATCCGAGGCGTTCTACAATCGCGGTACGCTCAAGCATAAAGAGCTTGGCGATTCGGTAGGTGCATTAGCCGATTACGACAAAGCGATACTGCTAGCTCCCCGTCTGGCTGCTGCCTATTTGGTGCGGGGTCTGCTCAAACGCGACAAACTCGACGACCTGCTTGGTGCCTCCCGCGACTTTATGCACGCGCGCGATCTCGATCCTCAGATTGCGGCAGATCCTTAGTAAATTTGCGATCCGGCGTTTCACCAGCGACCGAAATCACGCGGAGGAACCCTGGTGCATGTGTTTCGGTCAGCGACGCGCGCTCAGCGGGTGTCCCGCCGTAAAAAGCGGATGCGCTCCGCGCCGTGCGACGGCGCAAGGAAGCGCATCAAGCAGCGCGTCAAGACAAGACAATCAGAGTCGGCTCTGCACGATTCGTGCCTCGTTGTTGTCAAACCAGTAAGCTTGAAATTGACGATCGTTCGTCGATTGCCGTGAAGGGGTCAGCTTTGCCACCAGTACGTGCAGGCGACGATTGACGTACTTGCTATGTGCGAGCGATCGAGTGATAACTTTGCCGTTTCACAATGGATAAATCCGCTCTCCCAATCTTTTCTTACAGTTCCAAGTAATTATGGGTTGATGCAGGATAATTATCTAGAGTATTAATTTTTAATCATGGATCGTTTAAGTAGCAAGATTTGTCAATTAGCCGAAAACTTACTGATTAAAGGGGAGTTAATAATTTGGCGACGATTTTCGCTCGGTTCCTTATCTACTCTAGATATTGAGATTGCTCCGATCTGTAATCAACAAAGTGAGCGGATTGTTGTCGAGAAAATTATTGCCAGTAGTATCGTAGATTCTAATGCTGAAGAAGATGGTAGTACTACTTATATCGTCGAAGTGCTAGCGGCTATTTGTAATGTTTCCTCTGTCGAAGAAAATAACTTCATGGTTGTTAATGGCGGTAGTAATAATAGCTATGAGCATTCCGTAACATTTACAATCGGTCATCAGCCCGACAATACATTTGTATTGCTAGATGTAATGCTTTGATTGAAGTGGGATAACGGGATCGTAATTGCTAACATAGTAAAAATCAAGAGCGATCTGCTGCGATCTACATCGCGAATTAAATTTGGTTACGGCACGATCGATCTCATAATTACCAGCACTGGAGGAAACATGGTTGTCGCACGTCAAGAATGGCTGGACTGGGAGTTCGATCCCCCTGGATTTTCAAAGTATGGGTGTGATGACATTGGCGATTTACTTGCTAGTGGGCAGATGTCAGTTGAATTTCTAGACTATGGTGACTACTATGAACCGACAGAAGCAGAACTCGAAGAGGCTCGTCTGTGTCGTAGTGACGATCGGGAAATTGAAGCAGAACTGAGAAGGACGGTAAGTTACGAGGACGGGGAAACAGAAGCTCGGTACGAAGATCGAATTAGCGTACAAGTTAGCCTCCAATCAGGTAGGAGAGCAGACCAACGCGCAAAAGAGCGAATAGAACAAGGACTGCCTGACCTCGCGCATAATCCCAATGCTCTCTAACAACCTCGACTAGTTGGTAATCGCTCATGCTGAAATTTGCTGAGTTTGATATCAAGACAGGTAGACCGATTCTCCAATACGATCCAATTACTGACGGTCAAATTCAAAGTTACAAGGAAGTGGACATTGCGTATCTGCAACACTGGCTCAGAGCCAGAGGTTTAGAACGCGCCCCACTATATACCGCCGATTTCTATGAGGGCATCAATCCATCAGATAATGAACGGCTGCTCAAACAAGGTAAGCACGTCATCTTCACGGGTGGCACCAGCGGTAAATATGTTTCTGCCTATTTTACCGACTCGGCGACCGCCCAGGCAATTCTCATCGGCAACGAGCGAGAGCCACCCCTGTACGAACTGGGGGATAAAAGTGCCCATTATGCCGTTGCCTACGGCTCCTTACCCATTTCTGACTGCTACAAAGACGCGATCGTCAAAGGTGGTAATGGAAGGAAGATCTTAATTATCGATGACGAGGCACAATCGGTCGGCAGCGTACCGCTTACAGATCGGGATGGCAAGCCCGTTAAGGATGTTGGCGATCTGCTCGGACTTATGGGCGACGGGACGATGCTCTTGCCCACTGGATTGATGCGGGAGCTGCTGCTAGAGAAGGAAGTGAGCGCGATAATTCGGCGAGGGATCGTTCGCGTAGCGTCCGCGAATCGCACAGACCACGACTTAAACGCAGAATTGGGAGTCGTCGGTGAGTGGCTAGATGAAGTTACTGGCGATAAAGTTGAGGATGAATTAGTCGCCCTCATCGCGGCTGAATATCGCGCCAACGGCAGAATCGGCACATCCCACGTCCATCTGAACACGGCTAAAACGATAAATAAACTGCTAGATCGAGCAGCAGATGAAAGCGTCATCCAGTTTAGAGCAGCTATAACCGATACCCCAGGTATGTTTAAGGGGATGATGAAAACGAGTAAGTGGTGCGAACGCTTGGGTGTCGCCGCGATCGTCAGTAAGAATTGCATCAAAGGTAATGGTGTAGATCTCGATACTGTCGGTATTTTGGAGCTGAATAAAGGCTCGACTCTGTGGATTGGGCGTAAAGAAGTTGCCACATGGGGCGAACAATCGGTAGGGATGCAGGTGAAAATCTGTATTCCCACTGCGACAGAGCGAGAGCTAAATCCGTTGGCACTGGCTAGAGCGGGTCAACTGACAGAAATTGCCGTCGATCCGTATTTACTGGGTCAAAAGTATATTGAAGACGATCGCCGCAAAAAGTCGAATCTGGTGATCGTCATCGATGACAATGGCGAGGTGAGCGGACAGGTACGCCAAAAAGATGCCCTTGCCGACTTGCTAGTCCTCGATGTCAATGGCGAACTCACGCAAATGCCGACGATTCAGCGGCGGTTGACCGAAGCCTTACGGACTAGCTGGATCGATGCAGCCACTAGTGGGGTCGAAGTCCCTTCTGCTGTAGCTCAACATCATGGTAAGTTGGATGTCTGGGAAATCTGCAACCGCAAGCTCCCGCATGGAGCGGTAGTAGCTTTTTACCGCTCCCCAGTGCCTAATGTGTCGGCTTTTGCCTTGGGGGTAAATAACCTCGATCTTAAAGATGTAGATCCTGAATCCTACAACAAGCGGGGAGTGGTTTATGTCAACCCTTGGACTGCTAAAGAAATTGCCATCTCTGACTTTGATGGCGATAGGTTCGGTCAGTTTGTCGGCTACATTGCTAAAGATCCCAATGCTTTCATCGCTGCTCTGCGCGAGGTGGTGTCAGCTTCCCAATCTCCCTCCAGGCGTTATGAAGCTTTCCATGCTGCTCTGGCGCAATCGATTGAGTTGGGTACGGATTTTGAGCTTGGCACATTCCCTTTATCGGTTGATGAATTAGCGGTCGCGACTAGTTTAGAGCATCGACCCCAACAGATTAAGAAAGCTACAAAAAAGCCGCATCGTTGGGAACAATCCCAGAATCAACCAATCTCAGAAGCAATCTTTACCGCCTGGACTAATGTGGCTGCCAATCCCATCTCCAAGGTGGCAAATTTAGGGATGAACCTGCAAATGTTGGCGCAAAATGCCATTAATACCCCAGCTAATGAAAAAGCCGTTTTACTTAATAAAATTGGGACGGCGTTCGAGAAACTAAAGGCTATTCCCAGCAATGATGTCTTAATTAATGCAGGGCTTCCCGCCTTAGATCTTCAGGCTGGAATCGATCGCGTCACAGCACTAAATCACTCGATTTCTCCGCTAGAGCGAACCACCCCCGAACGTCAGATCGAGGTTGCCACGACTGGGCTTGCCCAAGTTGCGAAGATCCTCAAAGACTACGCTGAATATCCTGTTGCCAGTCAACTTCAAGTCGCCGTCGATTCACTTAAAAGCAGTAACGGAATCAATGAAGATCTATTTAAGTTCGGACTAGCTCTGTGTTATCAAAAGAATGAAGTTAGAGCGGAGTTAAAAGCCGATTGGGTCTACAGTATCGATAAATCGCCGCCACGCGGATTGAGTACGGTTTTACCTGCAAATACTTACGAACCGATTGGCGAACATGTAAGAGCGGTTAATGACATCTTTGAAAGCGTTCTTCAAGCCCAGCGGGACATCAAGATCGGCAGGGAAGATCTTAATGCTGCCTTTCGTCAGATCGTGCCATTGATTCACAATCCCCAAGATTCATTAATGGTTGACGGTTATGTGAGCCAATATCGGGCGGCGCGAGATATCCTGGGTGTTGCTACTGCCCGACAAAACGAACAACGATTTGAAGATAAACAGCCCACTCTCACGATTACCTCTGCTAACAGTGGCAAAACATTCGAGGTTCACCGGACGATTCAAGCCCAGAATAAGAATACCCTCAACAAAAATCGCGTTTGGGAGTTAGAACCAAGTCAGGTCTATCGATTCTCGATCGAGAAAAATCTAACCGCGAGGGCAGATCCTTATCTGGTGAATCTCATTGATGCGAATGACAATAAAATAGCCATTCTCGGTTCTACCGCCCATGAAATGCTAGAACAGGGTAACTTCGAGCTAGAAAAATTAGATGCCGCTATGGAGCAGCGCGGCGCGGTGAAGCTCCAGGGACGAGTCGAACTACATCCTCCTCGGATGATGATTAACGATACCGACCGTCACAAAGCCGTGATGACTCAGGTACTCGCCAACCTCAAAGCCGCCATTTCCCCAGAGCGCGAGGATGCGGCTCTGTCTGCCATTTGGTATGGCAATCAATCGACCGACCGCCGCGTCCGCAACAGTAGCGCGGGGATGTCAATCGCCACTAAAATCTTACCCGATCGATTGGGCGATTACCTGGGAGCCAAGCGCACGTTGGATTTGGGTCATGTTACCGAGTATGGTGGCATCCTCGCCGATGCCAATACCACGCTCGATCTCAGGATTGATAACCTCATCAAAAAGGAAGGAGCTGGAGCGGTGCCAATGGTTTCGGCAATCCTCCCCGATGGCTCCACGGTCGAACTAGGCAGCATCCTCAAGAGTGCGCCGCCACCGCCGCCAGGAAGCATTATTGCGGGAACGGTGACTCGGAAGGTACGGGATATCGATATTGTGGTAGGAAATGAGAAGCGCAAGGTAATTCCCACCGCCGAACTCACTGATGCTGGTTTAATCGATCGGACTGCTGCTAAGTTTGCGTTTAGAGTGAACGTTGGGGGGGTGGAAGTAAGTACCATTCATGGAGACAGCATGACAGTATTGGGAACGCTCGTACCGAAATCTCGCGACCGCACCGACACCATCCCCAGCTCGAATGAGGGTACCTACGAGCGGACGTTCCACAGTCACCAAATCGAGGTACACGTCCGTGAATTTGTCGCCCATCAGCCAGTGAGTGATATTTTAAGCGGTGAACCGATCGTACTGCAACGCGAAATTAATCCCAATCTACCCCCCTTACAAACGCCACGACACCAACCTCCTCCCCCAGAAAGATATGTGCCCAATCGGGCGGAAATTGTCGGTTGGTACAAAGCCGCGATCGCAATTGACAATGCGGACGACACTCGCTATCTAACCCAGATCGGACAACAACTCAAGGCAGCTTACATGGGTGAGCCGTTTATGCAGGGTCAACCGCGCGTCGAGATTCTACCCGATGATTACCACCATGCGACAGTTGCAATTTCAATTGAAGATAAACAACGCCTGGACTCGATGCACGAACGTCCGTCTCCTTCTTATTGCCCCACCAGAGCCGATGTGGTGCAGTGGTACAAAGCAGCGGTGAAAGTAGCTGATGCCCCAAATACTCAATATTTGATGGATCTGGGAACGCAACTCAAGACTGCATATCTGAATGAGCCGTTCATGCAAGGTCGAGCGACTGTAGAGCAGTTACCGGATGAATACCAAAACTCTGCGGTATCGATATCGATGGCAGATAAGCAACGGCTTGATGCAATGAGCGAACGCGCCAACGAACCCCAACCCCAGATCCAACGTTCATCGCGAAGTCGCTAAAATATTATAGGCATAGACCCAAGACTCCTGCGGAGGGCGGCTAGTTTTTGACAGCAGACGCGGACGACTGCGATCGGCTTCGCATCTGGGTTTCTAGTGTCCGCCTCTTGCTGTCACCGCTTGCGCTAAAACTAGCTAGTTGTGTAGTTCTCTGGGGTCGGTACAGACTTTTTTTAACGGTTCTGATGTCCAAAAATTCTGCAATTTCGGCATTCGACATTAATCATTGCCCAGCGAGGACAATCCGGTTGTAACCGGATTGTTTTGGTGTTTCTTCTTCTAGAATTTTGTATGTTTAAAATTACTCAATGTGACAGATATTTCGGCATGATAATTAGTTGCAAAAACCGCTTTAAGATAGCTGTTTTGCTATTTATAGAGAACAATAAACATTTACAATCGGTTGATTCAAACAAGATAACTGTTTCGATGTTTACAAACAATAGCAAACATTCACAAACAGTAGATTCAGCCGATAATGTCCCATTTTGAAAAGCTTACTAGAGAGGTCTTGTAGATGACCTCTAGCTTTGAAGATTAGTAATAAGCGAGGACAATCCGGTAGCTACCGGATTGTTTTAGTGTTTCTTTCTCTGGAATCTTTTATGCTAGTTGCTCTCTCTGGTCGGATCGGTCGCGCTGTTTCCACTATTGATAACCTACTGCCCGATGGTTCCGGTCACACCCTAGTTGCCGAAGTCCCGCTTGGCATTACCGTTGCTGAAGGTGTTACCGATTGGTACCTGCTCAAGTTCACCGAGGCTGCCCTCGTCAAAGCCGCTCAATTTGTTGTCAAGAATGCTCAGGTTTCGGTTGTTGGCGATATGGTATTCGAGGATTTTCTCGACTCCGACCAAGTTCGTCGCTCTAAACCTGTTGTGACCGTCTCGGATTTACAGCTAGAACGGCTCGTTAAAGCGGACTCGTTGTAGTTGTTTTCTCTCATCTCTATCTACCAAATTAACCCCTAATTCGTTAGGGGTTAATTTTGTTGCACTCTGCATTTTCAAACACACTTTACCAGGATAAAACTCATGCGTACTGCTACTCCCAATCTGTTGATTCTTACCGTTCAAACTGACACCAACAATATTACTGGCACTGCGATCGATGCCGATATCCTCGTCAATTTTGCAGTTGCCAATACCGAAGTCAATCAACGCCTATTCGTGCCTGAAGCGCAACTGGTGGTAACTGGCAAATTCCGCTTAGGTAAACAGCTTGCCACTATCGGTATTTTAATTTCCAGTGTAGTAGTAATCGTCTCGATTCCCGCACCCGCTTCTGCTGAGATTGCAGATTCGGCGGTAGCGACTGGTGCTGAATCCTCTACCGATGTTAAATCGGTTGTAGAGCCTGAGATTGCCGCTGTTGATGTTGAGTCTAGCGCACCCTCAACCACTCAACCTGCACAATCGCAAACTCGCGCCCAAAAAGCCGCTGCTACTCGTGCCGCCAAGAAAGCCAAAACCAAGGCTGAATCTGTGCCGTGCTAAGTATGCTGCATTAACATCGATCGCCTCTTAGCCCTGCGCTTGTAGGCGATTGTTTTGTGCCCATAAAAAAGGTCGTGAAACCGACCAAAACTTTAATTAATTATTTCTTATGCTAACCCAAACATCTACTCAATTCCAACATTTTGAATTTAACGAATTGCTCCCAGGCTTAGTCATCTGTGAATCCTCGCGAGATCTTCACGGTTGGGACAACGCTACGGCAAATACTCCCGCATTCTTGGTTTATTTGGGCTACAACGTCCCCACCGAACGCGATGAGTGGATTACCAAGCTGCGCCTAGTTTGGAAGATTGAGGGTGAAATTCTCGACCGTCCCAGTCAGCGAGTTAAAGGCTACTGGCATGAAATTAAGATTCGGGGAATGAAAAGATACTCCGACCCTGATGTGTTCGAGTTGGATTACCTGAGCGAATCTCAAGATTATGGCTTGGACTTCCTCACCCAATTATGGCAGATGAAACTAGAGCTTGCTGTTTATGAAGATGCGATCGACACCCGACTATTAAATAGTTAAAATAGAGATGCCGCGTTAATCAACACGGCATCTTCAACTTTGAAATTATCGGTCAAATTTATGTTGGAAGAATCAACCATGCTAGACCTGCAAAACTCTGATTCCACAATCCAAATTGCTGCGGGTAATGCTGAAGATTACTATCATCGCGCCAACGTAAACTATTACGAACTTCAAGATTTCCACGGTGGATTGTCCGATTACGAGCGTGCCATTGAATTAGACCCCAACCATGCCTTAGCTTACAGTAATCGTGGCAACATCAAAAAAGATAATCTTCAAGATTATCGGGGGGCATTAGCTGATTACGATCGCGCACTCTCGCTCGATCCCAATGATGCTGTTACTTACTACAACCGCGCCCTACTGAAAAATATCAAGCAGGATTACCAAGGGTCACTTGCCGACTACGATCGCGCGATCGAACTGGCGGACGATGATGCCGATAGCTATAACAATCGGGCGATGCTCAAATATCTGGAAATTGAGGATTTAGTCGGGGCAATCGAAGATATGCAGATCGCTCGATCTCTCTATCAGCAGCAAGGCAATGATGCCAGAGCGACTCAAGCTGTCGAGTTAATCGCACGGTTTCAATCGAAGATCGATAGTTCGGGTTTGCAGGTAGATTTCTTGAAGACGGGATCGATCGAAGAAGATCGATAGCTTACAATAGAGATAGCAGATTAGTTAGTGCTAATCCGCTATCTCAAAACCCTCAACATCTTGCTTTTAAAGTCACTACATAAGTTAATTGTAAATAACTAGTTGGATGTTTGGCTAACGCCAAATTGTTTTAGGTTTTAGCCATCATATCAATAGGAATTGTATTATGTCTGATGAACGTTTTGACCGCCTTGAAAGTCAATTAGCACAGGTGATCCAATCTATTGCTACCATGCAGCAGAATATGGCGACCAAGCAAGATTTAGCCGCTGTTGAGCAAAAGGTATCTGGTATCGAGCAGAAAGTAACCGCTCTAGCTAATAATCTTGATGCTGTCCGCGAGGATGTTATGGTGCTGCGTCGTCGTGTCGAGAGCAGCGAAGGAGTCGTGCTTGTCGCCATCCGCGATGGTTTCCGCCGCCAGGAAGACTCGATAAACGATCTTAATTACGATCTTTCAGTCAACGAGCGGAAAACTCGTCGTTTGAGTCGTCGGGTTTCTCGTCTGGAGCGTAAAGAGAACGATGATTAAATACTTTCAATCATAGTTATTCAGCTTTCGTTAACGTTAGGATTGATAATTTTGCTACTGCAAAACTGTTTTGGTTCATCACTTCAAGCCCCGATGCTTATTGGGGCTTTTTTTTGTGCTGCTAACTCATTAGTAATCGCTATATTCGAGCCTTCTTGGCGATGCTTTATTCCTACCAATTTTGCAGTGGCAAAATTGCTCTAGTTGTTATTTTTCAAGCTTCAACCCTGGCATCAGTCTTAACAACTGGTGCTTTTTTGGTGCTTTCATTACTCACTTTATCCCCAGAAATTTATGACCTCTAACCCAGAAAACAAGTATCTCAGCCGCCAATATGCTGCCACAGACTTCTCGTTTCCCTACGTCCAAGGGCTGCGCGGGGAAGACCCCAAGCAGTACGGCTATTTCGTGCCCGTATCCCAAGCCAGTAAAGCAGGTTGGCGCGATTTAGATGCCGACAAACTTACCCAGTATGCCTACAACAACGGCAAAACTGAAGTCGGGATCTTATTTCAACAGCCGCGCATGGTGGTAACTCCCGTCTCTAGTTTGGGGATGTTCGACCGCAAGGCATCTCTCGAAGACGAAACCCTAGTCGTCATTGGCAAGTGGGATCGCCAGCATCAGGATGACGCAAATATCGGGAACTTCCAAATCTACTTGGTAATGTTCTTCGACGAACACAAGCAGCCACTCCACGACATTCCCTTGAAGTTAGTGGCTAAAGGCGCACAACAAGCGACTTTATCAGAGCAGTGGCAGCAATTTTGTGTAGCCGTAGCGCGGTGTCAGGCACAGGCGAACAAGGTCTTCTTTAGCCCTCGCAACGAAGTCTTTAATGCTTTGTGCTTGTTTCAACCTCACCTGATCCGCAAAAGTGTCGGGGAAACCATCAAATCTCCTGCCCTATATGTCGATGGTTACGTCGAGCCAACAGTTGATAACTGGCAAGATTTCTTTCTCGGCACCGATGAAGATCTCGCCGATATGGTGGTGGGCTTGATGAATCCGCGTTCCCGTCTGCTACTTGCCGATCCTACTGTTGGGGCAATTTCCCTTATTCCCGCTGCCGACCCACAGCCCCAAATCGAGGCTCAACCCGCTCATCCAACTGTGGGGAGTCCAGCTCTTGATTCTCATCCCGCCATCGATGTGCAGTCATCGACCGTTGCACCCACTCAAGGGGACGGTACCAATGGGGGTCGCACTTCCCAAATCGATACCGACGACATCGATAAAATTCCGTTCTAGATTCTTGCCGTCGTGATTGGGGTAACGTAAAGCCCCAATTGCTGCTGTCTGGGTGCGATTGTTTAATTCTTGCTGCGACCGTAGTGACAGAAATCGACAAGCAAAGTATCTCCCTTTGCTTGTCGATTTTGACGAGTCAATTGTTAACAACTACTCAACTTCTTGACTAAATATGTCTCCAAACATTATACCTAATCTCTCGCTTGGAAAATTTGATTTCGCCCAAATCGACTCGGCTGAAGCTGAGGAAATCGCACGGCTTGAGCAACTGATGCTCGACCGCGAGGACTACTATCAACTGGGTTACAGCTACTAGCAAGGGACGAGTGTAGCGACCTACCCACCAGAATCCTCACGACTGGCTAAGTTACCTATTCTACTGCTACCGCCAAGCTATCTCGACTTGGCGGTTTTTTGTTAACCACTATCACAATTTCAAACTCATGAAAACTGGACGAACCCTGGAAGAATTAGCTCGTGAGTTACTAGACCAACAAGAGTCTAAACGCGACTTTCACGCTCAAACTAAAACTTTGAACATGCTGCCAACTGGTCAATTTCGCCTGGAAACTAAAGACGAAGAGATCTTGATGCCAGCGACGGCACATGCTCATGCACAGATGGCAAGCAAATTTAACATCCCCAAAGTTTATTACGACCGAATGCTCAAGAATTCGCCCCAATTGCTGTCCCAAAACGTCAATCACTGGTTGGGTCAATCCGAAGACACTAGCTTGATTCGCAGCTTGCGAGGACAGATGCGCGCTGTTTTGAGCAATCGCTATCGGATCGTCGATCACCACGATATTTTAGCGATCGTACTGCAAGAACTTCAAGAAATGGGTGACGGGATGAAAATCGCCAGTTGTCAAGTCACCGATTCGCGGATGTACTTGAAGGTCATCAACACCAACATTGAGGAAGCAATCTCCGTCGGCGATCTTTGTCAAGCCGGATTCGTTTTATCAAATTCTGAGGTTGGTCTTGGAGCGATTTCAATTGAACCATTTGTGCTACGTCTGGCTTGCCTCAATGGTTTAATTTTGAAAGACCGTCGCCAACGCAAAAATCACGTTGGTCGTGTCAGCGAAAATAACGACCTATATGCCATCGACACTCTTCAAGCGATTGATGATGCCTTCAAGCTGCAACTACGTGACTTGGTACGGAATGCGGTAAGTATTACAACTTTTCGCGAAGCAGTCGAAGACTTACAACTCTCGCAAACTAGCCTCATCACTGGTAATCCGGTCAAAGCGGTCGAAGTGACAGCTAAGGTAATCGGACTTAATGAGCGCGAATCTGGGTCGGTGTTAAGCCATCTAATCCGCTCTGGCGACTTGAGCAAATTTGGGATGCTCAATGCTGTAACCCGTTCTGCCGAAGACGTTGAGCATTACGACCGTGCGACCGAGATCGAGCGGCTTGGCTCCGATGTGTTGTACCTGCCCTCAACCATTTGGCGCGAGGTTGCTACTGCCAGCTAATTAGCCGACGAGATCGCGCCACTGTGCTAACACGAATTTGAGCACAGTGGCGCGACATCTATCTCTCGATCGCTCGATCTGTATCACACAATACAAAAAAACATTTCGTTACAATGAAGGAGTAATATTTAAGTACTAGGCAAAGTGGAAGACTCAACCCAATCTGTCGTGCGTAGCGACGACAATTCTCACCTCAATCTTAATGTTGGCGACATTATTAAGTTTACCTTTGATAATCTTAATTCTGAGCGGTCTGAAAGTCTAACTGTCCAAGTTAGACTAATTCATAACTCCGGTGGTAAAGTTTATTATTATCTAGATCTGAATGGACTGATAGTTCCGACCGAAGATAATGCTGAATATTATCTAACTGGAGATAGATTTTATCTAAGTTTAGAGCTAGAACGTTGGCAATTTAATGTGACTAAAGTTTATTGTGAAGATAACGCTCCGGTATCGTATCCATTTAGGATTAATATATTTGACTTAGAAATTATCCGCAGGAGCTAAGTACCAAAATTATCTTGATCATCTTTGTTTTGCCAGCAGCTATGAATAGTTGCTGGCTTTTTTCGATCTAATTATACTCTAATAATCACTAATCTCATCAAATTATGCCATCACTAATTAATCTCGAATCACAACGCGATCGACTTGTCGAAGAAATTATGGAGCTTACTGAGTCAACTTCTAATGAAGGTATTCCAGACGCAACCGATCCCGAAGAACTAGTTGCCAAGTTTGAAGAGTTAGAAGCTGCCATTACCGATAAAGTCGATGCGATTGCAGCGGTTGTTGCCGCTCAAAAAGGCGATATTGCCTATCTTAAATCGCGCCGCGACGAATTTACTCGCATCATCGATCGTAAGGTCAAAGCACTAGAAAAATTCGAGAACTACCTCAAAGCGATTGTTACTAACCGACCCGATGCCCAGCTTAAAGGTCTTGACGCAACCATTAAGGTTGTCAAAAATGGTGGCGTTCAACCCATTTGGCTCAATCCAGATATCGAGGAGCGAAACTTTCCTCCCGATTTGGTCACGATTGCCACGACCTATAAGGTCGATCGTCAAGCCGTAGTGAAAAAGTTGGCTGAGTCTGGACAAGATAGTTTGATTGTTGATGGTAAACCGATTGCCACCGTGCAACCAAGGGGGACACATTTACGAATTGGTTGAACTGTCAACCTCTTTATCTTCATCTAGCCAGCGACTATTAATCGCTGGCTTTTTTGTGCCTTTATTCCTTATATTTTACAATCCGATCCGACCGCCTTGGTGGCGCGCTTTCGTCCGACCGCACCAGCCGTCAATTTATTACTGCTAGGACGACGACATACTGCTACCACATTTAAGACTGCGGTAGCAGTAGGGCTTTGATTTGCTTATTATTACGATCGCGAAAAATATGTCTTCAATTATCAGATCTGAAGAAAACGGCATCGAATTATTCACCATCCAAACTACTGGCGAGTCGGGAATGTCTCAAACTGGACTAGCTATTTTGTCAGGTGTTACGAAGCAAGCCATCAGTACGTTACTCAAGGGTTTAAAGCCGTCAAATCAAAGGCTTTCTGAATCATTACAAGCTTGGACTGATAAGGATTTGAGCCTGTCAAGCAACACGATTAAACAAGGTGGATCAGTTCAAGTTTTAAAATCCGAGTTTTGTGCGGCAGTCATCCAACACTATGCCTTTGCTGGGAATAAAACGGCTCAATTTTCACTGATGAAGTTTGCAGGGATGGGAATCGACAAGTGGATTCAACAACAGACTGGCTGGGACTCAACCTTGTCTAACCTTCAACATATCCTTCTACTCGCTCAAAATGCTCTAGAACAACATCAACAACTTGAAGTTCGTACCACGAACCTCGAAGAACTCGTCCATCAACACGACGGGGAAGTCGTTGGCGTAGCCGCTCCCTTGGAGCATCGCATCTTTCACCCAGACGGTACCTATTTTTCGATTCGCGGTTATGCCAATAAGCGATCGCGAAAGTTATCCAAGAAGGAAGCCAGCGATCTTGGACGTGCCGCCACCAAAATGTCTCGCCAACGGGGAGTAACGATCGACAAACTCGAAGATTCGCGCTACGGAGCAGTCAACGTCTACCACGAATCAATCTTAGCTCAGGTTTTCAATAGCCCATCACCTTCAAAATAACTAACTTTGAGCGAAGGATATTGCGGCTGTAGCCGCAGTGTTTTGGAATCAATTAGGAGCAAAATCATGTGCAAACAAAAAGTAAGTTGTGCCAATTGCCTGTACGGGGACTACTGGCATGAGCCGGACAATTGCGACTCTCCCGAAGAGTTTGGCTTTGACTGTAGCTATCCCGTCCTTGGCTCAAAGCTAGTTCGCAAATCTCGAACTAACTGGCATATCGACGAAGACGAGGAGTTAGTCGCAGAATGTCTGGATTATCTACCGGAAACCATTGCATCTTCAGTCTTAGAAACTTCAGCTTAATCGTTGGCGTTGGCGAAGCCTCTCGTTGGCGTAGCCTCTCGAAGAGAAGAGAAGCCTCTGGCGAATAAGAATCGCTATCTAAATTCACTAATATAGCACCAGCTCTTAACTGCCGTTGGTGCTTTTTTGTTCACCTATTATTACTCAAAATCATGCGGACAGTAACAGCACGAGATTTAGCTTGTTTGGATGAGGTCGTTGTTAGTATTTTCCGGTTAATCGGTAATCATCGAAAGTTGAAAGTAATGTTCGGAGCTTCTAGCTTTGTTAAAGGATATTTTTATGACACAGATCGTCCAGGCGTACAATTCAATTTTCCTCGGAGCAATCAAATTAACTGTTGTCAGATAGTTCTAAATCGGCAAACTGATGAGTACTGCCTTGTATTTCTAGATGTTAAAGATTCACAGTTTTTCGAGCGAGGTAACTACCAAAATCTTCCACTCGCAAATGTCCGCAGTGTGTTTGAAGAGGTAACTGGACTTTATCTGAGCTTCTAGCTTGAACTACTTTGATAAAGCCTTGTCTAACTAAGTAGACAAGGCTTTTTAGTCCCTAATATCAATTTAATAATTATGACTAAAGATATTGATTGGCAAGTGTGTATCGGATTGCTGACTCGTTGTTACCGCAATCTCAACACAGGAAATATGTCGTTAACCCAACAAATTAACAAGTCATGGATACTCATCGGGCACACCGATAATTTAGTGATTAAATATCCACGATTCTACGTTTCCGAACGCGGACGGCAACGGGTTTTAAAGGATAAATGTAAAAACGTACACGCATATTGTGAAGGTGTTTTAAGTAGCCCCAGCTTGCCCACTCTTCCACCTCTAAAGGAAATACATTACTGTCCCTACTCTCAATCCTACTTTTCGTGGAAAGAGACAGGGACTCCAATTGTTAGAGCAGATTTGATTATTGTAATCGACAATCAGGTGCTTTGTACGACCGATGTTCGACAACCTCAGCTATCACTATTTTAACCGAATATATGTACAAATTTTACATCGGTTGGCATCAAATTAATGCTGGCAATAGCAGTACGAAGCACTTCGACAGGTGTTTAATCTCTGCCAATTATCCTGCTGTATAAATATTGCCAGTAATTATCGCTAATTGCTGGCTTTTTGTGCCCATTTATTATCATACTCATCAAATTTATGACTATTTCCAATATCGATGGACAATTAACTCTAGATTTCTCCGTTCCTGCCAACTGTCCCCCACCCAATTCCAACTTAGCCGATAAGTTACAAAGGTTGGCGGAGGCGATGGACACAACGATTTCGTCCAAGCTAAGTCCTTCGATCTCCCACCAAAACATTACCGCCCGTCGCTCGCGCATTGCTGCACTTATGCGCGAAGATGGACGACGGCTCCAACTCATTCAGAGTTGGTTGATGGGACTTGCCATTCGACATCGCGATGGTACCTGCCCTAGCCAGCTCTCCCAAATTAGCAATCGCAGGCATCTCGACTCCTTTGCTTCTATTTTTCATTGGCAAAAAGAAGGAGCAAAATCGCTCGAATATCTCTATACAGGATTCGATCGCGGTCATGAAATCGCTCAAAAGCTGGGAGCTGTCGGTATCCATAGTGCTAGCGCGGCTCTAGCAGCGGTCGAACTACTAGAAGGTTTGGGTAATCCTACTGCTCGACAACCCGATCCGATTGGCGAACGGGTCGATGCACTGCGACGAAAAGCGATCTATCAACAGGTGCCCGACTTCTACCCGACCCCAGGCGAGATCGTCGCTCGAATGCTGCAACTCGCTAACGTCCAGCCCCATCACCGCTGCCTCGACCCGGAGGGCGGAGCTGGCGATCTTTGCGTTGCGCTGCGGGACTTGGGAGTCGAAAACATCGATTGCTTCGAGCTGAACGCGGTTTTGGCTGAAGCTCTGACCCTGCTTGAATTCCCCCTGCTGGGGCGAGACTTTCTTTCCGCTACCCCTCGCCCGATCTACGAGCGGATAATAATGAATCCGCCTTTTGGCGAAGATGCCCACATCGACCATATTCGTCATGCTTACGATTGGTTGGCTCCTGATGGGGAGCTAGTGGCGGTGCTGCCATTGGAACATCCCAGTCGTATCAAAAAACGTCGCCAGTTTTCGGAGTGGCTTAATGAATTAGGAGCCGATCGTTACTCCAATCCTCCAAAAGCCTTTACCAAAGGCGATCGTTATTGTGCGGTAGAGACGCAGCTAATCCACATTTGTCGTTGAGATATTATGCAAAATCCTTTCCAGTACAAAACCAGATTTGGCTTATATCGAGCAACTATCCGCGCGATGGATGAACTATCTACAACGAAAAGAGCGTGGTGGATTCGTCAGGCTTTGTTTCATTGCGATCGAGAGTTTCCCGACTTCTCGGAGCAGTTAAGAGAATTGATTTACAGACCTGCAACCTTGGAAGATTTGACTCGCTCGAATGAAATAAAAAATTAATCCGCGAACAAATAGATCTATTCAGATAAAGCCAACCCGTACACCGCAAGTTTACTGGTTGGCTTCATTCGTATATTAATTAAGATTGCACCATGTATGCAGCAACAGCAACGATTTGTGTGGCGATAGAAAAGCTCAAGCAGTTTCCAGGAAGTATGGACGATCCGTTATTAATTGAAGCCCGCTCCGAGCTAGAGATTGCTCGAAACCTCCTTGAAAGCCGCTGGCAAATTTGGAACTCTATCTATTGGCGGAGAGCTAATGCCGCCACTAAACGCAGCGTTAAAGCTAAACTAGAAGGGTTAGCTTTTGATGCTCTGGCTGGGGTAACTAACGCGGGAAGACTTCTCAATCGATATGTAGATACCGTTGGCGTTCTTGATGAGAAGATATCACTTTGGAGCGAGATTATTCACTGCTTGCATAATGCTTATCGCTGGATTTCTGAAAGTTATTACTACGATTGTTTGTGCAAACAGCTAAAATTGTCGATAGCTCTAGAGTCTAATTAGTTAGTATTTGTTCGAGCTGTAACTAATCCATAAGCGGATTTAAAGGTAGCGCGAATCCGACCGCCTTGGTGGCGCGCTTCGCGATCGCCAGTAACTTGAAAACGGAGCCGATCCGCATCGGAGGTTTCGGCTGGCAAAAACCGCAGCCTCCCCGGACAGGGGCACGGGTTTAGTTGTCCTGATCTCCATAAACTTATATTTCGTAATGCTATAATTGATATAATCATTGCTTCAAAACTTGATAGTAATTAATTGATGTAAGGAGAAATGAAATGGGTTATAAATCAAAGCTGAAACAACTGAAGCGACAAAAGCAAAGTAATTCTAGTACTAATGATTGGGCAAAAGATCTGAATATTATCACTGTCGATGTGAATGATAATAATTGGCTATTTCGCTATGGCATCCCCTTTGATTCAAATGCCAAACTTATTCATCAAGGCAGTCTCGATTCCTGTATTGATGCTGCCCGTAAAGAAATTCCTACTCTTCACCTAGAACAAAGAGAACAAATGCGGAAGCATTGCGGAGAATTTGGCATCCTTGAAGGTGGTGGTTGGCATATTATTTATAAGCCGTTATCCGAAAAAGATAACGAGCCGTGGGATCGAAAAGATGTCGATAAGCTCAACGCTGCGATTGCCTCCGTTAATCCTAATTCTACAGATTTTAATTGAATAGTTGAGATTGCTGAACCCATGTCCCTGCGGGGCGGCTGGTTTTTGACTGTTGACGCGGACGACTGCCCTAACTACGAAGGAAATCGCTAGTGTCCGCCTCAACCAGTCACCGCTTGCGCTAAAACCAGCTAGTAGTGTAGCTTTATGGGGTCGGTACAGATTTTTTTAGATCGGACATCAAAAAAAACAATTTCAATCTCAATTAAGCATTCTCACTAAGGTGTCTAAATTGACGCTTACTGATGCGATACATTAAACATAGCCGCTAGAATCGTCAGCGACCAAGACATTGACAATAACGTCAACCCCGTCAAAACAATAATAGTTTTATTATTGCTTTTGACGACCTTTTGTAATTGCTCGATCGCTTGCTCATGTTCGGCAATCACCTTAGTTTGTGTAACACAAGCCTCTGATAATCTTTCGAGTAGATCGATACATCTTTCGGTTTGAGATTCCTTACTTTCATCTAACTTCGATACTGCCTGATGAACGATCGAGATCATCTCGACTAGTTCATCCCTTGTCGGGTTAGAACTAAACCTGCGATTTTTCTCATTTGATACATCGTAGTCAGGATCTTTTTGACTCGACTCTAAGTATTCTCTAAGTTTATCTTCTGATATTTTGAATTCGTCTTTTGGCGAATTGTCTTCCATTTTAATTATTCAAAATTAAAGCTTGTCATTGAAAATAATCTCCGCAGCTATCAGCTCGCCCGTGTGAAATCGATAATTTCCCATCTACTTCGACAACATTAAAATCGCTCAACGGTCTTGGTGAACTTCCACGGCAATGATATCTTACCCTGAAAGATTAGCTCGGTTTCTCTTGATTTGAAACTAGTTATCATTACATCGATAAACGATTCTATTTATCGCTCTCTACTTGTTTTAATCTAAATCAAAGATCGAGACTTGAATTTAAAAATACTACAATTAATTGATTAGTAATCTTATAATCGAAAAGAGTGATGACTGAATTAGCCATCACACCAAAAAAGTATTTTCAATGACTATTATAGATGAAATTACGTGGCGATCGCGTACCTGGTAGGAGTGGTACTCTCTATCAACGCACCAAGAAAAAGCGATTGAAAAATGGCAAGACAGTTGAATATCCTCTAGTTGAAGGAAAGCGCGATTTAGATAACATTTCGCATTGGTTTTGGCATTATCAGATACTGAAAAGCTGCATGACTATTTGCATGATAACTTTGTCATTGTCTATGTATTCCACAACGAGTTTTGCCTTCAATCCGCAACATTAGAAAATCTACCAATGCTGGGGTCGAATTTAACCTTGCAAGTGCCCACACTTCCATTCCGATTCTTACTGACGATAATCTCCATCACCCCTGGTTCCAAACTATCTGAATTGTAATATTCATCCCGATATAACAACAGTCCCAAAATTAAAGTCAGTGAAGGTGTCACCACCCCCACTGCTCTCCAAAACCGTGCTTGCGCCTTTTAACGCACACGGCTCCTCAGTAAAACGGTTGTTGTCATCAATGCGTCATTACCAACATATCGTCTTGCCAGAACCAAGATTCAGGTTTAACTGGTGGCTTAGGCTCAACACTATTACAGTTGGATTTTGTGCCAGAACTGCCATCATTGACAGTTTTTGTGTCGTGACAATGCCGATGAAGTAATTGCCAATTTTCATATTTATCCTTTCCACCTTTCGATTTAGGGATGATGTGGTCAACTTCTAGCGAATCTCCATCTTTGAAGTAGTTCTTGCAATGAGCACACTTTCCCTTTTGTGTTTTCAGTAGATTTCCCACTTTAGTAGACACTTCAGGATGTTTACCCATTCTTGAACTCCAATAAACCCAATCTCCGTCATAAGGTGAGGAATTGCCTTTAACTTTGACATGTCGTTTGATTTCAATCGAATCATGCCGCACTAACTTGATTAGGTTGTTTCCTTCTAGGGTCGCAAATAACCAATTATTATTGTTAATACTTTTAAAGTATTTATGGCGAATCCATTTCTTACCTTTATTTGGATGACGGTGACTACCCCATTTAAAAAGTTTAAGAAAGACCAAAGAATAAATTTTACCGAAGACTTCCTTACTGTTGACTGTGCAGAAGTAATTACACCAACCTCTCACGATCGGATTGAGACTATTGATTAGCCGAGATTGGCTTAATCCTCTTCGCTTATTTATTTCTTCTTTTAGCTTTTTATAGTGTCTTTTTTGACTTTCTATACTGGGTCTGATAATAGTTTTATATCCCAATAACTTACCATTAGAGCTTTTTCCAGATGAATATTTTCCAACAGAAAATTGTCGGATGTTAAAGCCAAGGAAATTAAACCCTGCTTTTTCTCCATCTAAATCACTTAGACAGTGGGCAATTCTAGTTTTACTGGGTTTTAATTCCAATCCAATGTCACTTAACCATTCTTCTACTTCTTTTTTACACTGATTAATAACTTTCAAATCTTCGTGAAGAATAACAAAGTCATCAGCATATCTTACACAGCAAATCGATTTTAATTTATCCCTGACAGGCAATTGATTACCATTGGGACGCTTCATATCGAATTTTGGGGCTAATCCCATTATCAATTCCTCAAGTCCATGTAAGGCTATATTTGCCAAAAGTGGGCTAAGAACTCCACCTTGGGGGGTACCTTCATTTGTAGGGAACAGCTTCTTTCCATCCATGACACCAGCTTTTAGCCAAGCTCGGATTTGTTTCCGTAAGGTCGGGAAGGTATTTAGTTTTGATAGAAGTTTATTGTGGTTAATGCGGTCAAAACATTTACTGATGTCAGCATCTAAAACATACTTTGATTTTTTAGAAATTGACGAAAAGATTGCTTCAATTGCATCGTGACACGAACGTCCAGGGCGAAAGCCATAGCTATTTGGTTCAAATTTCGATTCCCATTCAGGTTCGAGAACCATTTTTACTACTGCTTGCAAGGCGCGGTCTTCCATTGTCGGTATGCCTAAAGGTCTTTCTTCGCTGGTTCCAGGTTTGGGAATCCAAACACGGCGCGTAGGTTTTGCTTTAGTACCCAGTTTGATTTTATCTACCAAGATGAGACGTTGCTTTGGAGTTAGGGATTTGACCCCATCTACACCCGCCGTCTTCCGGCCTTGGTTATCCTGAGTTACACGACGAACCGCTAACAATCTTGCCGACCGTGAACTTATCAAAAGTTTCTGAAGTCTGCGAACTAACTTGACATTGCCACGATTAGACGCTTGGAAAATCCGCTTTTGTAACTTGAAAACTCTACGTTCTAGCTTGCGCCAGTTGATTTCGTTCCATCTATACATCGGACTAATTGCCGTGTTCATAGCATATTTATTACTACTTGTAGCTTTTCCTTCCGTGATACCGTGTGTACGTCTGCATATCCTGTCAATTACGACAGGCGTTAGCTTCTTACACAATCTCTCCCACCAGATACCTACAAAATTGCAGAGTTTACGTCTTAGCTGACTGCTTGGAGTATTCGACCTCTCCAAGAGTAATCTGATGGATTACTTCGTTCCATACAACCATTGTTTTGTGACCTGTAGGATGACACCTTTTCATCGAGTTTTAGGGTAACGCATGGTATATAAGATGGAACCTTTATACCACCCTGTTCTACGCCCTTTTGGGACTCCCAGCGCATACAGCCTTATTTCGCTGGTTACAGGTAACGATGATTCAGATAGTGTCTTAGCAATTGTTATCCATAGTCACCTACTCACAGGATACTAATTTAGGCTATTAGTATCTTTTTGCTTTTACCCCTGCTTTATAGATTGATGGCTAGTCTCTGCTATAAGGGATAGGTTTTCACTTCTGCGTCTGAAGGATAGGATTTGTGGGTTCTAGGGTACTTTCACTCACCTATAAGGTTGTATAGTTATCATCGGTTGGGGATTAAAGTGCGAACTCAATCCGAAGGATTACCCAAACCAATGTCGCTCATCCCCTGATTGTTCAGTTTAGAGCGAACGAATCGCACTCCATATCTTGCTCGATATCCCCCGAATCCTTAATGTCCGCCATTCCAGGACGCTTATTACTCTGACTCTCTACTCCACGGTTGATCTGAGCTAACGCCACAAAGGGGACATCAAACTCCTTCGCTATATCCTTAAACGCCCCAGAGAACTTACCCACAGCCTGCGCTCTATTCCCCGCTGACCTGTCTCCCAACTTTTGAATATAGTCGAGGACAACCAATCCCAATTCACCTCGCTCATGGCGGATTTTTCGCAGTACCGAGCGGATTTTGGCGGGTGTCAGAGCAGAAGCAGGAGTATCATCAATGATGATAGGAAGTTCGCCCAATGTACCCAAAGCTTGTTTCAGGGTTTCATACTCATCCGCATAGATTGTATTGTGGATCAATCGATGTGAGTCAATCCCAGAGTGCATCGATAGCAACCGTTTTGTTAACTGTTCGCTCGACATCTCCGCACTGAAGAAGACTACTGGCTTATGTTGAGTAGTTGCAATATGATTCGTCAAATGACAAGCTAACCAAGTTTTACCCATACTCGCTCTAGCAGCAACAATGATTAGATCCTGCTTGATTAACCCACCAATCAAAGTATCTAAATTACCCAATCCAGTAGGATATGCAGGTTCGCTTCCTTGTGAGATTTTGGTGACTACAGCAGCCAGACAATCACCAATAATTTTGGGTTTAAACTGGTCTTGTTTGTTTGTGGTTAGGTTAAATATCTTCTGTTCTGATTGGTCGAATACTGATTCTAGTTCTGTCGTTGTATCATGTCCTAACTTCACCAGATCGTGACCTGCTGCGATTAGTTCGCGCCGTTTGTACTTATCAACCACCAATGATGCAAGGTGGTCGATATTAACGGCTGAAACTGTCCGCTCTAATAGCTGGATTAATTTAGCTTCACCGCCTACCTGTTTGAGTAGTTTGTGGTTAGATAACCATGTCTTTATGCTCAATAAGTCGGTGGGTTTGTCTTGATGGTAAAGATCTAAAGCTGCTCGGTAAATAGTAGAGTGAGCAGTAATATAGAAAACTTCAGGAGTTAGCAAGTCAATAACTCGACCCATAGCTGACGGATCTAGCAGAATACCACCTAAGATATTCTCTTCTACTTCGATATTGTTGGGTAGAATGGGATCATTCATCTTTCTGTTTGAAAATAGTACTGAGTTCTTGAAGTTTGTCGAAGCTGATTAATTCTTTAGTTGGTCTTTCGCTAGTTGTAACTATTTGATACTCCGGTTTAGCTGACTGTTGTGGGATTAGTTCTGGTTTAGTCCAACCTTCTCTAATAGCTTTGTTTAACCAGCCACCAGGATTAGGAATATCCTTCTTACTAAGTTGCTCTTTGAGTGCTGCTATTGCAGCTAAGACAGTCGATTCAGTAGCAGCTTTAATTGTCTTAGTTAGAGTCGGATTTAAACCGATATCTAGAGAATCTAGTTCGGATTGAATCTGTTCGTCAATCGTAGTTTTTCTCTTGCTTGATATTGGTGTTACCTTGCTATCTAGTTGTTCGCCTTTTAATTTGCCTTGGAGATCTTCGATAATCTGCTGCTGCCTTTCGACTTGCTCCTGGAGGTAATGGACTCGGTAGACTTGACCAGCAAGTGCTTCATTCTTACGCTTGAGTTCTTTATTTTCGTTCTCTAGTTGTTGACTTTTTTCCTTGAGACGGGTAATGATTTTACCTGTAGAAGATGAGTTAGGTTGAGCAACTGGTGAAGTCGGGAATGACCGTTGTTTATTTCTAACTTCGGCTATGCGTTGCTTGATCTCTGGATATTTGTAGAGATAAGATACACTGACATTAGCTTCCTTTGCGACGGTGGTAAAGTTAATCTTGCCATCAATCTTTTGTAAACGTTCGATAGCTTTAAAAACTCGACCTGCTGAATCCTCCTTACGGGCTGCTTGAACTTGTTGAAGATTATCGACTCTAGCTTGTTTGGTATCTGAATTGCTCATGCTGCCCCCTGTTGCAAACTAGCAATGATTTTGTCAAGTTGTTCTGCTTGTCTGCCGAATTGCTCGACCAGTACTTCCTGCCCTGCTGACATAGCTTTAATTAATTTTGCTCGAAGCTCGTTAAGTGTGTTGATGTATTGGGGGAGTTTTTCAATAGTAGCGACAAAGCACTCACAGGTATAACAAGCTCTAGATTTATGACAGTCTTGGTTAAGCGGTAGACCACAATAACCATAGATAGGTGTATTAACATGGGTTTGGGTTAGTTCGAGTTTGTGGGAAATGGGGGTTTCCCAAAAAGACTTAGGAAATGATTCATAGAGAATACGATGACCGTTACTGTTGACAAGTGCTTTCTGGATATGTCCAGCTTCCTTCTCCATCAGGTTGCAACTGACTTCGGTATAGTGGGTAGCAGTAGTAGCAAATTGTTTATGACCTGCCCAGGCACTAACTACTGCTAAATCGTGCCCTTGTGCGAATAGTTCGGTTAAGCGAGTGGATCTGAGTAATTTTGATTGAAATTTGGCTAACAGGCCATTTTCATCGCGGATATCGAGGATTGTAATTAGAGTGCGAATACCAACTGATAAGGGATGATTTGCATGAATTGGTAGAACTTTCATAACTGGTTCTAGTTGAGGTTGGGATACGTCAGTCTTTGATAAGTTGTGATAGTGACAAAATAGATAGTCCCATTCATCGCTCCAAAGGTTTTGAATATACTCCTGTTGATCTTGGACTACTTTAGCAATAGTTCTACTAATTGGTATTTCATGATGATCGTTGGTCTTTTTTCGATGCCAGATTAATTTCCAATGTTGTCCTTCTCGAACTAGACAATCTCGTTTGAGCAAGGCTAGTTCTGAGGGACGCATAGCAGAAAAGTAACCTATCAACCACATTCGAGCAATCGAATCTGGTAATAAATGTAAATTCTGTTCGATTTGCTCCCTTACCTGGTCTGATATCGGGTCGGGATTATATTGATACTGTTTTGGATAGTCGGCATCGCGGATGATGTCTTGGTCGATATCAAACCAACCTTTAGTCGTTCCGATGGTGAATAATTTTCGCAATCCACTTAGTTTAAGTTTATTAACCTTCTGTCCTTGAACTAAATAATCAAGGATGAGGCTACGATTGATTTCATCAAAACTAGATATGTTTTCTCTAACTAAGTAGCGAGAGAAACGTCTGAGTGTAGACAGATCTTGTTGAATTGTGCTTAAAGATCTGCCAGTCTTACAAAGATGTTTAACATATTTTTTGACTTCAACTTTAAACCAAACTAGATGAATATTAGCAAAGTTGGCTAGATGT
This sequence comes from Chamaesiphon minutus PCC 6605, assembly GCF_000317145.1. Taxonomy (GTDB): domain Bacteria; phylum Cyanobacteriota; class Cyanobacteriia; order Cyanobacteriales; family Chamaesiphonaceae; genus Chamaesiphon; species Chamaesiphon minutus. The sequence continues at coordinate 1,808,816 of NC_019697.1, forward strand.
ATTCCTCGATCTCGGTCATCAAAATTAGGGTTAATCGTTCTCAAATCCCATTGCTCATCTTTCCAGTCAAATGATTTTATTGCTGAACTAGTGTTGTCGCTATAATGACTAACATTCACATTACTCAAAATCAGTGAGTCAAGTTGACGATGCTTGCAGCTTTTACATTGAAATCTCTTTTTACCAAACCTGATGCCAGTTAGATAAATATCTTCAGCTTGGCATTTAGGACAAATGAAGCCTCCAATTCGATGTGTTAAATGTCAAGTGTTTTGGGTTCTTCCGAGCTTTTGGTGAAAGTGGGCGATCGAGCTACGCCAACGATCGGGAAAAGAAGCATTGTTACAGATTCAGAAGAAACCGTTTGGTGAGTAAATCTAGTCCAGCACGTCCATACATCTGTCGCTTTAACATTTTCAAGCGATTATTCAAACCTTCGACTGGACCATTGCTCACGGTTGTCATCATACTGGCTTTAACAGCAGCATAGTCCTCAAACAAACCTTCAGCAAACTGGACAATGGGTTTGAGCGAACTTTTAACAGCCTTAAGCAACCAATCATCAAAAGCATCTGCTCGTTGCTCTCGCAGCAGTCGTAAAAACTCATCTGCTAGCTCAACGGCTAAGGCTAAGGTTGGATGCTGCGAGACGATCCTAGCGATGAGTTTGGTATCCTCTGCGTCTCGATGCTCCACCCGCTTCAAAATTAAAAAGGCAGCTCGACTTTTAGTTAATGGCTCAAGTTGAGGATCGATCGCTATCGGTAAACCGAGGGTAGGTTTCACTCGGCTCGGTGGTAAGCCTTGAGCAGCTCTGACCGAACCCAGATAACGAGTTAGAGTGCGTTCGCTACCAGTGTATCCTTGCTGTTTTAATAAGACCATCAGGACTTTTGGCTGGCGAATTTCTGCATTCCACCACTCTAGCAGTGACTGCTTGTAGGGTTCCAGTAAGCTTCGACCCGATCGGTCGTTCGTCGCAGCTATTTCCGGCAAGTCAGGTGCGGCTAGATGGCGTTGGACGGTTCGCACGCTGACCCCAACCGCCTGAGCAATGGCAATCTGTGACCATTGCTGTTCGCTCAGCCGCTTGATTTTTTGTTGTTGTTGCACGCGCTGTTGATAGTTCGTTAGCTTTTGGACTTGGAGCTTGGCTGTGGTAGTCGGTCGAGCGGTTACAACCACGACGGTTTCGTTAGGAACAAAAGTCTGCCGTTGCTGTTGTTCGATTGCTTTGAGTTCGTTGCTATAGCTGCTGAAGACTTTTTCTAGCGTTTCTTCCAGGTTTTGCACCAGATGAAATCTATCGGCTACTTGAATGGCTGCTGGTGCCCCTTTGTCCATTGCACTTTTGTAAGTTTTCGAGCGATCTCGCGAAAGTATTTCGACCCCAGGATGTTCTATCAACCAATTTGTTAAGGTTTCTGCTTTGCGGTCTGCTAATAGAGCGATCGGTTGGTTAAGTTCTAAATCAACTAAGATCGTACCGTATCGCTCGCCTTTGCGAAAAGCAAAATCATCCACACCCATAATTCTAGGAATCTTAACTGCTGGTAGAGATAACTTCTTGAGGTGATTCAATAGCGTACTTCCGCAAGCTACAATACCGATGTGACCACACAGGCTAGCACCTGCTGCACCGCCCAGTGCTAATCCGATCGTCTGAATTTTTTGGCTTAATCTACTGGTCTTTCTTGCCCACGGAGCGGTCACTTCCGGTATCCGCTCGGTGAAGATTCGCCGAATGCAATCGGTATTATCGCAGAAGAACTTACACACTTGCATCACCAGAGTCAAACTGTAGTTGACACAGGGCAGGTCTGCTAATGTTCGTTCGTAACGGCTATGAATGCGTGTGGTTGGATTCGCACACACTGGGCACTGGACTGATGCTTGGGTTGAGGAGACGTTTGCGGTAATGTGATACTCATCTGTGTCGATTTCCTCGTGTTCCAACCGCAGTAGTTGGAAACCTGGGAGTAGGCATTTAAGAAATTGGGTCATATTCTCATGTTACTCACCGCCTCCGATCGTTGGCGTAGCTCGATCGCCCACTTTCACCAAAAGCTCGGAAGAACCGTGTTTTGACGTGTCGCGACAGGTTATTGTCAGGTAGGTGTCGCGAAAGCTGTCCTCAGATCGAAATGACAAGTAACGATCGGTGGCAACAGGGGCACAAAAAATATAGTCGTTAGGAAGATTGAGAGTTGTTCAGGCGATCGTTAGCAGCCTGACGACGATAGCTATCAGACTTGATTTCAAAAATCGTGCCATGATGCACTAATCGATCGACAGCAGCAACCGTCATCATCGAATCCACAAAGATTGAATCCCATTGGCTGAAAGGCTGATTGGCAGTAATTAGTAAACTTTTACGCTCATAACGATGAGCGATTAATTCAAACAGTACTGAAGTTTCGGCCTCAGATTTTTTGACATAGCCCAGATCGTCAAGCACCAGCAGATCGTAGCGGTCGAGTTTCCTGAGTAAAGCGGGCAATTGTAATTGCAGCTTGGCATGTTGCAACTCCTGAACCAAAGCATTAGCAGCAAAGAACTTAGCTCGCTTACCCAACTCCACCATCTTGCGAGTCAATCCAGCAGCCAGATGAGTTTTACCCACTCCAGAAGGACCGAAAATCAGACAATTTCCAGCTCGTTCCAGCCAGGTGACATCTTCAGCCAACTGCATCAAGGGAGCAGGATTGAAGTTGGGACAGTGAGTAAAATCAAAGTTGGAAAAACTTTTTGCGCTGGGAAGTTGAGCCTCGGTGAGTGCCCGTTGCAACCGGAGAGCGTTGCGGCGGTGTGTTTCTTGTTCGCATAATGCCAACAAGAATTTGGCATAAGACCATTGCTCTTGTATAGCTTGGTGTTCCAGAGATTCCCAGTGGGCGAGCATGTGAGTTAATCGGAGCTGCTTGAGGTGGAGAATGAGGTGCTGGTGGGGACTGGGGGCTGTAGGGGGACTCGAACTTAGAGCTGTGGTCGGAGGCATTGGCATCAATGAGCTGGTCATAGCTGGAGAGATCGTGTTGTGTGACAGTCACTTGAGGAAAACTTTCAGGACAATCCTGACGAAAGTGCTGTTGAAGTTGCTTGAGCGTCAGGGTTTGAGCCTTGAGTTCTCGTTCGAGATAGTCGCAGACAGCCGCTTCCTGATTTTGGGTGGCGGCAATGTACAAAGCTTCGACTATCAACACCGCTGCTGTGTCTAAGTCGAACTGAGCGGTTAGTTCTAACCACCGTTCTCGAAACGCTGGAGTGGGTAATAACTCCTGTTGCCAGGTGCAGTAAATAAAGGCTCTTGGTTTGCGCCGCAAACCTTCAATTACGTGTCGGTAGTTAATGCACCGTCCCCGTCGCTTATCAGTTTGTGTGACTCGAATTCGGGGCAGCTCGACTACTAGTTGGGTGCCCAAATAGCCTAAAATTCGGTCGTGATAAAGATGTAACTCTAATTGCCGTCCAATCAATCGCGATGGCACTGTGTAAAGGACGCACCGAACCTCAACCGTGCTTCTGGTGCTGACGCAAGCAGTAAGGATTTCATAGTCAGGGATACGATATTTTGGTAAGGATTGAAGATGAAGTTTCTCCTGTTCGTATTTCTGTTGGCACTGCTGGTTGAGTTTGGCCACTGCGGCTTCAATCAACAACTGATATTCTTCCAGAGTGTCGAAATCATTGCTACCACGCAGGTAAATCGCTTGTTTAATCCGATTTTTGAGATGACCGTGGGGCGATTCAATCGCACCATTTTCATGAGCAACACCTGTATTGTTGCGGGTCGGCTGCATCCGATAGTGGTCGCACAGTTCATCGTACAAGCGGGTTAGGGATTTATTTCCGCCCAGGTTCCGATAGGCTGCACTCAGGCTGTCGGTACGGTGTTGTTTGGGTACGCCACCACAGGCGGCTAGGGCATTCTGAAGTCCTTCAGCTAGGGCAATGAAGCTTTCCCCACCTTGGATGATTTGGGCATATTGCCAGCCGCTGTAAGCAAGTCGATAGTGATAAATCAAATGCTCGAATGACTTGCCAGCGATCGTTATCTCCATCCCTTTGAGTTGGGTAAAATCGGAGAGTCCCATCATGCCTGGTTCGTGACGTAGTTCAAACATCACTTCTGGACTCGGACCATGCAGCACTTTCCAGGTTTGGACTCGTCTTTGAATCGTTCTTAATACCTGGGGGTATTGTCCTGGATATTTATCCTGAAGATGCTCGAACAATGTCATCGGTTTGAGCTTGGGTTCTTGTTTGAGCATTGGCTCTAGTTCTTTGTCCCATACATCTCCCAATGGATCTTGGGTATTTTTACGCTCTGCTACTTTGCCCCGATTTGGTTGATGTTCTCCTGCTTCGATGCGTTGCCCCGTTCGCTCGGATATTTCAGCTACATAAGCTGCTTCGACTTGCTTCAAGCCGATTTCTCTTGCGTTCATATACGCTCTTTTCTGATATAAATGGATAGTTTTTCCAGACACTTGACTTTCTCTCTTCCTGGGGAGATTTTCTAGTGTCTTTCTTTTTGGCTGGCTTTGACTCTATTTTTGGTTCGGTCTTACTTGTCATACCGGATTACTTCTTTTTGTCACCTACCCGCCAATACCCTGTCACGACCCGCCATTAACAGTGTCGTCTAATACCCTTTCTCATGCCAGTACCGTTGAGCATGAGGACGATAAGTTTGTCTCTGAGGCGATGACAGGCATCCACTAGCGTTGCTACTTGCTCGTCAGTCAAGCAACCTGGAAAGCTCTTCGGCTCCTTGAGCTTGACTAGCTTCTGTCTGGTGGGTTTGCTCTTGGCGATACCCGTGAGCAATCCTCTGGTGCCAATCCCATAAGGCATGTGAAATCTATCGAACTGTTTGAAGTCTACTCGACCGTTAGCGATGTGATATTCGTAAAAGCCTGTAATGGCAGTAATCGCTCGATTGACGGTCTTTTCAGACCGGATTGCCTGCACTGGTTGCATGGATACGACTTTGGTTGTATCCCCAACTCTCAACCAGTACGCAAAATCTTCCACGTCAGTTAGGTTGATATTGCGCCAGTCTAGAGTTTTAAGTTCGAGAAATTTCCACCAGAATTTGAGATCGTAAGCGTATGCCTCGACGGTATTAGGAGACTTACCAGTACTGAGGTATGTGAGATAGCGTTGGATGGGTTCGACTACCTCGTAGCGATCGTCGAGCATCAGCCAGACGATTTCATTGGTATGGGGGTCGATTCCTTTCTGAATGTTTAACTTCATGGTGTAATCGTACCACAAAACACGTTGTAGAAATAAAACCATGTAACTATCTATCTTTGACTTCTGTATAAGAAGAGGGTCGTTGTTGTTGTTGTCTAATTAATAATTCTTGTATGAGATAACTGGCAACTGACTTGGAAGGACAGAGGAGATGATGGCAAATATCGAACTCAGATTGCTTCGGTGAAGCCAGCGCAGGTAGAGCAAGTCAAGGTATTAATCGCTGGAAATGTAGAAATAGAGACGATTCTAGCTTATTTGCGCGGTTCCATGTAATTACATGGAACTTTGGTTAATGTCTTAACTTAGATGGAGAAACAATTTGAGCTTATTCGATCGATGTCGATTGGTTCCGATCTATTGGATGACATTAAGGGGCTAAGTTAGCTTTCAGTAATAGTTTCAGGCTTTATATCTGGTTCCATGTAATTACATGGAACCAAATAAATCGGAAAAATACTAAGGGTGCGGCTGACGTTGCTAATTTACTTACTTTTTAATGGTGGCTAGTCAGGTCTAAAAAATTACTGGGATTGCCGAAGTAGCTGACAAAAACTTGTTTTTTCGCTCTAGTCGCGGCGACGTGTAGTAGGCAACGTTCGCCAGCAAGGAGCTTTTCTTTCGCAGATGGTTCGGAAGCTCGATCGATTAAGTTCTGAAGCGGCATCGTCCGCTCGTTGAGTCCAGGTAAAATTGTATAGTCGAACTGCAAGCCTTTAATCCGGTGCATTGTTGCTAACCTCAATCCTGCTTCTGCTGGGTTATCGGCTTGATGTCTGTGAATGCGTTTAGTGCGAATATTTAAGTTTTTAAGGGCTTGTTCGTATGTATCTAATAATTTATTCGTTCTGACAGCCAGACAAATAGATGATAGCCCCTGTTGTGCCTCGATCTTACCTAAAAGTTCTTGAAGATAAATAATTTCCTCTTCCAGTCGATTGAAACCTCGAACGATCGGGACTTCTCCATACATTAAAGAGCGATAATCTTTGGTAGAGTCCAACCCGCCATCTAGATCGTCGGCAGTTACGCCTGTTAAGATCGCGATCGCCCAAGCTCTGATTTCGTCAGTAGTGCGATAGTTGAGGCGGAGTTTTTTCGATCTACCTCGAATATCGATACCGCAACGGCTGAGTGTGGCAACTTTGCCGTAAATCCGCTGATGGGCATCGCCGACAATAAATAAGTCGTTGGGCTTACTTTCGCCGACAATCGATCGCAACAGGGAGAATGCCGCATCACTTAAATCTTGAGCTTCATCGACAATTATTGCTTGATACGGTAGAGCTTCTGCGCCTTTAGTTGCCAAAATTTGCCTAGCATCGTGCATCGCATCCTCTGGTTCGCGTTTGCCCCGTTCTTTTAACAAGTTGCGATATTCTTCAAAGACAACCCAAATCGCTTGTCGTTGTTGACGACTCAATCTAGTGCCTCTGCCATTGCGCTTGGCAACTAGATAATCTTTGGCGACTTGACATCCTTGGGCTACGACAACATCTCGCCACTCTTCTTGGTAGAAACTCAGGGGTAGTCCTAGCTCCGTAGGTGCGATTTGATAGGCTTCCTCCCAGATTTGCTCTGTAGCGGCTTCATCGTAAATAACTGTGGTTTCTACTCCTTCTTGCTTGAGAAATTCTTCTACCCAAGCATGGATATTGATGACGCGAATTCGCTGCATAATCTCTTTCGAGCAGATCGAGCGGAGGTTAGCTTCGATATCGACGGCTAAGTTTTTGGTAAATGTAGTGAGTAAAATCCGATCGCTTGGACGATTAAAGCGGTGTTGAGCCAGCCATTTAGCTCGATGGATAGCAACTACGGTTTTGCCCGTTCCCGCACCGCCCAGGACGCGCACGGAGCCACTGGCATCTCTTTCGACGAGGTTTCGTTGGGAGGGATGGAGGAATACTCGCCATTTGTCTAGTGGAGCTGCCAGCATCTCTTCAAGTTCGGCATCGTCGGTAATGACGATAAACCGACTGCGACTATCGACACGAGCGAGCGCGGCTTCTAAATCTTCGGGATCGATTGGGGGTTGTTCCTTGGTTTTTTCTAGTTGGGCAAATACTTCGCCAATCGCGTAGCCCGCTGCCAACATAATTAGGGCATCACTGGCTTCGGTAGGTAGGTGGGGTAAAATTTGGTCTACATCTTCATCGGTGACTACTTGACGCAGTGCTGGTAAGAGAATATTGGGGACTCCTAGCCGCATCAAATCTCGATCTTTGAGCGCGTTGAATTTACCGATAGTTTGGGTGACGTACTTTTCCTGAAGTCGATCGGTTGCCGCCTCTACTGCTTCGACATCCACGATCTGGAGGGCACCAGAAACTTCATTGATGATACATCGCTTGCGAGTTGCCCACTGATAAGCTTCATCGTGTTTATCCGCCCAGAGGAGAATGTAAGTATTGCCCGTATCTGGTTTGAGAATAATTGCGCGATGGGCTTCATCGATGCGGATCGATCTCATTCGTTTGTCGCGACTATTGTGGATCGTTTCATAGTTTAATCCCGATCGCGCTGGAGCTTGTTTAAAGCGATTGATGACCTCTGACATTTTACCCTGAGCTTTCTTGGGTAGACGACTGTAAGCATCAAAAAATTCGTCTGAAATTGCTAATCGGAGTTGATTTTCTAGCATCGTCATCTGTTATCTTGGCTGAGATAGTTTGCTGTAAATATCTGTCAATAGTTCTTGGTTGAGATCGTTTGTTTCATAGACAATCCAACCAGATCGCTCGAACGCCGCTCGATCTTCTACGGTGAGGACGATCGCGATTTTGGCATCGAGCCAAGCTAATTCTGCCATGCCGATGACTAGTTGCCGTTCGCTGAGGAGTTCGTAGCCAGCTTCTGGTAATAGCCATCGTTCGGCTTCCATTCGATCGATCGCGTCGATTAATTCATCGGCTACCATTAAGCTCTTAATTTCCGCCCAAGTTGAAGTTTCTGGGGGTAAATCTGCCGAAGTAAAATCGACTACTAATGGTGGCACTATCCCAGATTGGTACATACTGGCTGTCAGCCAGTAGAAATGGGGGAGAAATTGATACAGATTGGCTAATCTCAACATTTCTACCCAGTTAGTATGGACTATTTCACCATCTGGATCGAGGTTTTCATCTGTCAAAATTAGCGTAACTAAACTGGCTGATAAATCGAGTTGTCGATGACGCTGAATATCGACACCAATCCAAACTTTTAATAGCGTTGAAACCTCGATCGCATTGGCGATATATTTGGATTCGCTAGACCAACTCTCGACCGCTTGAGTGCCCAGATAGTTGGCGATCTGTTGTTGCCAATGTGGTAAATTTTGCTGCGGATTTGCTTGTGCTGCCGTCCGCATTAATGCCCATTGCCCCCACTGTGATGCTTCGGGATGGGCGAGGTAAGCCATCAGCCAATCAAAGCTACTCAGGGATTCTAGCGGACGTAGATCTAGACATTTATATTGCTGATAAACAGCTTCTGCATTAGCTTTAAAACCAGGATTGAGGGCACAGTTTAAACCATCCCTACTTTCACCTTGGCGAATACGATCTGGATCGATCTGAGCTTCGACATCATCCCAAGTAATTGACCAACACCAGTAGTTATTGGTGCGGACGATCGCCAATCTTTGTTGAATATCTTTCTCTAATCGATCGCGGTGATATTCCCAACCGTCGGTAAAAATCGCGATCGGTTTACTCCCAGAACGACTGGATGCAGGGCGAAAGACGAAATCAGCTCTGGAGGGATAATTTACCCCTTCATTTTTGCCCAAGGAGACTTGCAGTTCGATTATCCATGCTGCTTCGCCGAGCTTGAGATAGTAACCTGCTTTGCCGTTGATGATGTCTTGTTTGAGCAAGGGCGGTTCTTGCTGTCGATCGATGCCGCGATAGCGACGAATTGCTTCGATAAAACGGCGTTCTAATTCGCTTTCAAAATTGCTATTTACTCGAATTGCCGATAATCCTTGGGAATTTTCCTTTAGTTGCGGCCAGTGTTTGAGGATGGCAGCTAACTCGGAAATCGCTGTTTGGCGGCTGGTTTCATCTAAATCGAAGCTGTTACGGTAGGCGAACAGACAGCGATAGCAGCCATCTTCGCAGGGACAAATGCGGATGTGTGCTAAGGCTTGTTGGAAGACATCGCGGAGTTTTTGGGGATCTCGCAGTAGTTGTTTGAGGTAGCCAGTCCCACCAGGTACGCTGTCATAGAGGTAGAGGAAAGATTTGCGCTGGTTGGAGTTGGTTTGGGGTTCCTCGGAGATCGTGACTTTGAGATGGTCGATCTGACCACCAAACTTGAGTTTTAAGCCCAGTTGGAGCGCGGCAATAAACGAGCTTTGTCCTTTGGTCGTCCAAAAAGTTTCATCGGGTAAGAGAAAGCGCATCGCTTCGGATTCAAACTCCCGATAGAGATAGAGGACATCTTGAATTTTTGCCAGATCGGGTTTATCGCGATATTTACAGGCAATGCTGTGTTCCTGGCTCTGGTTGGTAGGATTGCGCTTGAGTACCTTGCCACAACCCGTGCAGATCTTAAACCCTCTGGTGTTAAAGTTTCGCCCGCCTAAAGTGACTTTTTCCCCAATGGGACTGGGTTCACCGAGGTTGATTTCCCGAAAGTTACAGCGGGAGATGTACTCGAAACCAAAGGGAAATTCTGGATCTGCGACTAAATAAGTCTGTTCGCGGTACTCTGGTTCGGAATCTACCAGCAGGGAACGCTGAAAGAAAGCGGCGTTGCGCTCTTCACTATCATCGCCAAACCGACTATCTCGATCGGCTGTAGTCGCGACAACTTGGCGCAATCGGAGCATCGATCGCAAGCGTCCGCTATCCGACCACATCCCGTCGCTACAGCGGGGGCAGGATTTAGCTTGAAATTCGGGACGGGTTCGCTGTAAGGCACAACTGCAATTACGACACATCCGCCACTCTTCGATCCCTGAAAGCTGTAAGTCAATTTGGTCGATGCGGACTTGCCGCCCCTCGGCATAAAAAGTGCTATTGGGGACTAATTCCCGAATGGCTAACGCGCCAGGGCGTTCGTAAGTGAGGGTGGAGGTTTCATATCGTTTGCCACTGGGATCTTGCTCTGTGTTAGTCTTGCGCCAAATAATCGATCTGAGGGTGACTCCAGCTTCGGGAAAGGCGTAGTTAGGGAGTAAACCCTCGTCGGTGAGAAAGTTTAAGATCTGTTTGTTGTCGATCTCCTTAATTAGTTGGCGGAAGCTAGCTTTTTCAATTTCCAGCTCGCGGAGTTTGTCTGGATCTTGCTGTTGGAGGGCATCCGGCAATTCTTTGAATGCTTTGATTCTAGCGGTAATGGCTTTTGATTGATTCACCAATCGCTTGCGTTCGTTTTGGATACTTTGTAAGCGATCGATTATGCGCCAGCGTAAACCGCCACAATCTCGTTCGCCTTGCTCCATAAATTGTCGCAGATGACGGCGGCTATTTTCGGCCAATTCGGTATCAAATAGTCCCTCAAAATCGGCGACTAGTTGCGCTTGACGGGTGTGAATATATTCCAGCCAGTTGTAGGGGAATCGTTGGGTATTGGCTTTTTCGAGATTGCTCAAGGCATCGCGCAAAGCTTTGGGAAAGTCCCCGACGGTAATCCCTGTCGCGACCCAGCGATCGAGACAAAATGCTGTCAGTTGTCGTTCTAAAATAGCTGAAGCATCTAGATAACAGCCTGCTGGGGTGACATTTCCGGCGATCATTTCCTCCGGTTCGGCATAGAAATAGAGATCGTGGGGGCGCACATTGGCAATGGTACTAACTAAGGCATTCCCATCCCGTCGTCCCGCCCGCCCGACCCGCTGTTGGAAGTTGGCGGTACTAGGGGGGACGGAGCAAAGTAACACGGTGGATAAATCGCCGATATTAATCCCCATTTCGAGCGTGGAAGTCGCCGATAGTAAGTTGGGATCGCACCGACGTTGACCATTGATAAACCGTTCTTCTAATAACTCGCGGTTATCTCTAGCTAGGAGTCCGGTATGGTCGGCGGCAACAATCCGCAGCACTTCGCCGCTGTGATAGAGTTGGCGGTAGTATGCCAGTCCATTATTGGGATCGATCTGATAGCGACCATCGCAGCCTTTGGTCATGCAAGTCATCTGCTGGAGCGAGTTCAACTCCACACTACTGGCGGTAAGTTGATGCCGACAGCGATCGCATACCAATACTTGTCCATCACTGTGTAAGTGTAAACCCGTCAGCGGAATTCCCCAAGCTTTGCCACCCTCTTGGAGGTTTTTCTCTTGAAGCAAGCCAACTTCACTCAGGATGGTGAGGGTGGTATGCAAGATGTCGATCGAGACTTCTTTGAGAATTAGCAGCGAGATATCTCTAAATACCCGCTCCGTCCAGTCTTCGCACCAACTAAACTGCTTCCCAGGCTTCATTACCTGCTCGAACCGATCGGATTTGGCGGTCGCATTGACATAAAAAATCGGTGCCGGAATTCGGGGGCCGATCGGCGGCATATAGGTATACTTCTTCCAGAGGAAGGTATTGCCTCCAGAGGTGATGTAATTTTCGGTGGCGGGTTGCAAAATGCCCCCGCGCTGGCGGAGGTGATGGAGAATGCCGAGGATAAATTGGCGAATGCGATCGCCATCGACCGATCTCAATATTTCAATTTCATTGGTCAAGCGCAGATGCAGTGCGGCTACTCCTCGATCGATCGTGGCGGGGTCGAAAGAGACGCTACAACTAGCACTGCGCTCCAGGGAGGGGCCGACAGCCGATCGATGTCCGAATTGTTGGACGATTTCCCAAGTCAGGCGTTCTGCGAGTAATTTGGGGAGGGTCGTCGATCGATCTAGTTCGAGTTTATCCCCTTTAATATAGTCATCCCATTCTCGCAGCCAGACTAGATCGGCGGGTAAAAAGGTGGCAATATAATCGGCAGTGGTGGTAAATTTTGACTGCCAATAGTTGGGAAAATCATCTACTAAAGTCTTCAAAGTCGGAAGCGTGGACGCATTTCTAATCGTGTGGGCGATCGCGGTACGGAGGGTCGTCCGATAGGTACGCGCTCCATAGAAACCCGCACGATGGGCGGCATCCTGGACGGAATCGGAGAAGGTGAGCAGTTTTTTATCGTGATTGAAGGGGGTCGTGTACAATACCCCAATCATCGCGCTGGTGAGACTGGCCGCCTGTGCCCCTAAAATTGACAGACCGCTACTACTCTGACAGTAGGGACAGTCATTGGTCGAAACCAGTTGTTTCTGTCCTTGGTGAGTATCATTTTTGGTATTGTCGGGAATTTCGACGGCGATTAAACCTTCGCTATTGCAGGACAGGCATTTGGTAGCAGTGGGTAGATTAATCCGAAAACAGTCTGGGCAAAATTTGGCTGCATCCAGTAGAGCCGATCTGCCTGGGGTAGTGGGAAATAAATAGGTAACGAGGGGACTGCTGCTAAAGAAGGCACGATAGAAACTTTGAAGGTCATTTGATGCTAACTGGCGATCGCCTTGTCTGGGACGCAAACCCGCCCAGCCTGTAGCTCCACAATCGCGACAATGGACGATCGGTAAGGTTTTTTTCAGATGTGGGGGTGTGAGATCGCTCGAAAATAACAATTCTGGCTGGGTAGAAATCGAACCAACCATCCGCCGTAGTTCGCGCAACCAAAATTGTACCCGCAATGTCACCCACGGCACGACGATTGAGCTACCGTCGGCTAAGTTAATTCTGCGCCGAGCGGTGGCTACCAGGCTCAGTAAGCTATCTAATAGCTGCTGTTGATAAATTAAATCCTTACTGGGGAGTGCGAGGCGTTTTTGGAGGACATCGGTGAGGAGTTCTGTGTAGGAGTAAGTTTTCTCTCCGACGGTTTTGAGGATGATTTGGACGATCGGCAGGGTGGAAATTTTCTCGCCCAGTTCGATACACCATTCTTCGCTCAGGGGCGCATCATCAGCGCATTCTAGCTCGATTGTTGGTTCTTCGTCATCTAGCCAGAGGTGTGCTTGTTGGCGGAGGTAAGCTCTCACCCCCATCCCTTCGCTCGGTAACAGCGGGGAATTGGGTGCGGGTAAGGGGAGGACATTTAACAGAGCATCAGTGAGGAATTCTGCCGCACTCAGGCGATCTTCTTGAACGATCGCTAGGTCATCGAAGCTTTCTTGGAAAATTTGCCCAGCATATGCCAACATCTGGGTTTGGCTCTCGCTCCCGCCCAAGGTGGCGGACGTACCTACACAGGCGAGATGTTGTTTTGGTGTCTGCAAGCGGTATTTGAGCCGTCGTACCAAGCAGGCGAGATCGGTACCTTGGGCACCATCAAAGGTGTGAAATTCGTCTACGACGAGATACCGGAAAGTTTCGGGTTGATTGAATGCCCACAATCCTTGGGTTTCGGGCTGGATTAAGAGATAATCCAGCATTTTATAGTTGGTGAGCAGGATGTCGGGGGGACTGCGGCGGAGGATGGATTTATCGGTAATTACCTGCTCTGGGGACATCATTGCGGTGGGACTATCTTCCTCGCCGCCGATATATAAACCCGCTGTCACGCGACCTTTGAGGCTGGGAGTGCGATCTATTAATTGGGCGATCCGTTTAGCTTGATCTGTCGCCAAGGCATTCATCGGATAGAGCAAGATCGCTTTAATCCCCTGCTTGCCAGCTTCTTGACGGCAATGTTCGAGTAGGGGGAGTAGAAAACATTCAGTTTTACCCGAACCCGTCCCTGTCGCCACGATCGTCGATTGGTAGTAGGGGGGACTGAGCCGATTGAAGGCGCGTTCCTGGTGGAGGTGGGGACTAAATTGGAGGGGGATTTCGGGGAAATAATTGGCACCTTTGGCACCGGAGCGAAAGGGTAAGCCGACGGAGACATACGGCCCGCGTCCGACGTTATCCGATTGGGCGATAAACCGCTCCATCAGGGTGTCAAACCCAGGACTGGTGCCGCGAAAGGTAGTGAGGAAATAATCTGAAACGCAGTCCCGCAATTGGTGAGCGACGATGGAGGGAATCATAGTGATCGCTCGGTAGATGTGGCGGAGGTGGTGAGCTTCATCGAGGGTATAGATTTTACTCGACGATCGCGGCTCGATGTTCGATGCAATTTTCAATCATAATACTACCTGGGGTGTATGTTGGATTAAGCGGTTGAGACTAGTGCCTTAGTATTATATATAAAAATTTTCCATAGAAGTGGAGATACATCGCCTGAAGGATAGGCAAAACAACTATAGAGTTAGATCTCATGTACTGAAAACATCAGGGGTATTCGTTCAATTTCAACCATCGATTTGTGAGTCAGGGGTAAAATATCCAATTAACAATTTTAAAAAATATGGTCGAAAATTTGAAGCCTGAAAAATTTAATGATGTTGTTGAAACTGACGACGATACACCTCAAGAATACAATACTGAAAATGCTGGCTTATATCCTTATGACCCAACAAAAATAGATATTGATATTAGGGAGAGTCCATATACTGTCTTTGAGTTAAAGAGAAGATGCGATCAGAAAAAGATAATTCTCGATCCTGAGTTTCAAAGAAATCCAAATGTATGGAATTTAAAGCAAAAAAGTAAATTTATCGAATCAATTATTCTTAATTTTCCTTTGCCTTATTGGTATGTAACGCAAACTAGAAATGGAGAATACATAGTTGTAGATGGATTGCAGCGAACTTTAGCCATCCGTGATTTCATGAATAACGAATTCAAATTAACTGGGCTAGAAGCTTTGTCACACTTAAATAATCTCAATTTTGAAGACTTGAAAAAATTACAGGGAGATTATGAAACTAGAATTGAAGATAAAAAAATTTCTTTGTATGTAATTCAACATTCTGCATCTTCAAAAGTTATATATGATATTTTTAACCGGGTAAATACTGGAGGTACAAAATTAGAAAGGCAGGAGATTAGAAACTGTATTTTTACAGGAAAATCAACAAGATTATTGAAAAATATATCAGAACAAGAATATTTTAAGCAAGCAATTGATAGTGGCTTTTCTCCAAAAAGAATGAAAGATAGAGAGCTGATACTACGTTATCTTGCTTTTAGAATATGTGATGATTATCATGAGAATTACCAAGGAAACATGAATAATTTTCTTGAAGAAGCTATGCAAAAAATTAACTTGATGTCAGACGAGAAAATAGATGAATTGACAAAGGACTTTGAACGAGTGATGAGATTAACTTATGATTTTTTTGAGAAAGAAAATTTTCGATTACCCCAAGATCACAACAGAGGAAAAGTTAATATGATTATGTTTGAATCTATTTCTTATTTTTTTTCAACACACAGAAATCAATTTTTAGAGCAAAACAAAGAAGCAATAAAACTGAATTTTGTAAACTTGAGACAAAATGAAGAATATGTTAATTCAATTAAACGAGTTAGAAACGATCGAGATATGGTTACTAGAAGATTTGATTTAGCACAAGAAATTTTGGGAGATGTTTAAGGATGTTAACTAAGATAGAATTACAAAATTTTAAGTGTTTTCAAGAGAAAACTGTTTTTCCATTGGGTCGGTTAACCTTGCTCACAGGTATTAATGGGCAAGGAAAATCTAGTTTGATTCAGTCTTTGTTGTTAATGAGACAATCAATTGAATATAACGATCGTACTATTAAGTTAATTTTAAATGGAAACTGTCTTAATTTAGGCAGATTTAATGAAATTAGAAATACACATACATCAAGAGAAAAACCAATTGTTTTTAAGTATTTTCATAACAACGTAGTAAATTCAGATGACGGTGAAATAATTACAACACAAGGGAGTGCTGACTACTCTTTTGTCGAAGATATGAAAGATGATATGGTTGCGACACTTAAATCAGTTGAAATTGAAGCGAATAGTAGTTGGCTATTAACAAACGATTCTAGAGCTTTTCACGAAAAGTTTGAATTCGACCAAGACGAGCAAGATGACCAACTCTTACACTTTGTCCCTACCTATATTCAAATTCTAGAGAAAAAAATTGAGTATCAAAAATTATTAAATTTTTCGGCGATTCATTATATTTCTGCTGATAGATTAGGGCCTCAAGATTTTTATTTTAGATCGACTATTCCTAAATTTCCTAATGTTGGTTTAAAAGGAGAACTAACAGTTAATTTACTTTACAGAATGAAAGATGAATTAATCGACGATAATTTATGTTTAGGTGCGGATGCGAAAACTTTAATCATCCAAACACAAGAATGGCTTAATAAAATATTTGATGGGGCAAAAGTTGAAGTTTTTGGTTCGCAAACAAACGTATTAGAATTAATGTTTAATAGTAGTTTGTCAAAGGATCGTTTCCGCCCTGCTAATATTGGTTTTGGATACCATTGTATCTTGCCTATTATTGTTTCTGGACTTATTGCTAAAGAGGGAGAAATTTTAATAGTAGAAAATCCTGAAGCACATTTACATCCTAAAGCTCAATCAGAACTCGCTAAATTTTTAGCTAAAATTAGTGCTTGTGGAATACAAGTATTTATAGAATCTCATAGCGATCATATTTTGAACGCATTGCGAATTGCTGTTCTTGATAAGATTTTAATTCATGAAGAATTGAGTATCTTATATTTTTCTCAACACATCGACCAATCTGTGATTCAAATACCTCTTCATCCAGATGGGAAGATTGAAGAATGGCCTGATGGATTCTTCGATCAAATGGATAAGGATTTTGAGCGTCTTTTTGAAATTTAAAACAAATGATTAAAGTTGAAATATTTATTAATGAAATTTCTTTGAATGAACAATACAAAACCCAGGAGGAATTCGAGAATGCTCTAAAAATAATTAAAGATATTTTTGAATCAATCAATTCTATTCAAAAAGAAAACATAAATCGAAAAATCTATTACACTAATGTACTTTGGGATTGCACTGTCATTAAAAATATTCTTTTTAAAGAAAGCTTTAATAAAATCAAGCAAAAAGATTTCAAAATAGCAATTAGAAATATTATGTTTAACAAAGTTAATCCAAAAGACTGGCAAGCAGAAAAAATTCATTTGGAACAAGACCATTTTGATTATTTCGATGGCAAAGATTACAAAGATGCAAAAAATACATCTCTAGCAGAAGCTACGGAAAGACAGCTAATTAATTCAGATTCAAAGTATTTATTAATTAATTTTATAGATTCTTCTTTCCAAGATTTACATCCTGAGATTCTAGAATGCAGCTATATCTCTGTTGCTAAAAATAATGAAATAACAATTCCAATTAAGTTAGATAGTGCTGACAAGAGAATTGGGTTAGAGAAATGGCTAGAGAAAAGCTGTCGATTGAGTAAATATAAGTACAACTATGAATCTGCTGTAAATCCACCTACAGATACTCAAACTATATTGAGAGATAATAATAAATTTGAGCGTACTCAATGTCAATATGATGGTAGGGCAATTTATAAAGAGAAAGAAACCGGGTACCTCTGGTATGTGGATAATCTACATTACGGAAAAGCTACCCATTTAGAAGTTTTTGATAAGACAGGAGATAATCATATTGGAGAATCAGATTTAGAGGGAAATATTGATAAAGCAAAATCTGATAATAAAAAAACTTTGAAAAATTCTAACATTTAATACAGTCTGAGGTTGAAACCGCTGCTAATGTTGCACAGCCTGCTGATGCGGGTTATAAGGCGAACGGATCTGATCGATCGAGACTAGCCGCTTGGGATGAAGATTTTCATGCTTTAGCGTGTGGTATAATTTTACTAATTTCCTTGCAATTGAGGTCGTATATGGTTGCAGCAAAAGAACATTCGCCTCGATTTACCCCCGAAGAATACTTTGCTTGGGAACAGCAGCAAGAAGTCAAGCATGAGTACTTTGACGGTGAAGTCTTTGCGATGAGTGGTGGAACTCAAAATCATGGGCGTATTGCCGTTCGGCTCGTCTCTTTGCTCGATAATCATCTGGACGATGGCAATTGTGCCGTGCTTAATTCAGATGTCAGGGTGAAGATTCAAGCAGCAGAAAAGTATGTTTACCCCGATGCAAGTGTGACATGCGATGAGCGAGATCGAGACACACCTCAATATGTTGCTTACCCGCGCCTGATAATCGAAGTACTATCGCCAAGCACCGAAGCTTACGATCGAGGGAAAAAATTCAAACTCTATCAGCGATCGACTAGCTTAATTGAATACGTCCTAGTCAGTGTTGAAGAAATCGAAATTGAAGTATTCCGCAAGAACGAGCGGGGTAAGTGGGAAGTGACCAATTACGCCGCTGGAGATAATGTAGAACTAGAAAGTATCGACCTCACCTTTGCAATCGATCGAGTCTATCGAGGCATCAGTTTTAACAATTCACAAATCATCGAATAAATAAGTCCTTCGCTAACCTCTCTTCTGCCATGTATCAGTACGAGTTACCCAGATACCTACCTACCGCCGACGAACTGCCAAATTCCGATGATACTCCAGTGGATAACGAACTCCAAGAAATCATCCCCAACCTGCTCAAATCGATCTTACGAATGCTCTGGAAAGGTCGGATGGATTGGTTTTTTGGCATCGACATGGGGATCTATACCCATCCAGAACAACCCCCAATCGTCCCCGATGGCTTCTTGAGTCTGAATGTCGAACGCTCCTTCGACGAAAATTTACGCTTGAGTTACTTGCTCTGGGAGGAGGAGATCTCGCCGACTTTAGTATTAGAAGTGGTGTCTGCTAAACCAGGCGGTGAATACACTACCAAGCTCGATAAGTATGCCGAACTCGGCGTGCTTTACTACGTTATCTATAACCCCAAACGTCGCCGCAAATCTAAATTAGAGATTCATAAACTCATTCAAGGTAATTATGAATTGCAAAATGCCAATCCCCTATGGATGCCTGAAATTGGCTTGGGAATTGGCAGCGAACGCGCTGAATATGACGACTTAATGCGAGAGTGGCTGTATTGGTACGACGAGAACGACAACCGCTATCCTACCCCATACGAACAAATCGAACTCGAACGCCAACGTGCCAATGATGCCGATCGCTTAATCGAACAAGAACGCCAACGCGCCGATCGCCTTGCTGCTAAATTACGCGATCTGGGTATCGACCCTGATTAGAATCGATGTGTTGACATTTTCAACTGCTGAAGAACTCCCAGGCGGTGCGGTAGTCTGCTACTCTGTCGCATTTGTCAAAGGGTGCTTGGTAGCTAATCGTCCGTTGATACGCGCCTGTGGGAAGGGTATCGTCGGTGGTGGTAATTTCTACCGTCCCCTCGGTCATATTTTGGACACATTCCCAGCCGATGGTTTGGGTTTTTTTGTTGCCTTTGCGGGGTAAGCCGACACCGACTAAGCCTTTACTGGTGGTGAAGACTATTCGCCCGTTTTGGTCGAAGTAGGTTTCCCGTTCGTATTGTTGCATGACGGGAAATTGGACGCGGTAGATGGTAATCAGTTCTTCTAGGGTTAAACCGAGTGCCATTGCCACTAATACGTCGATTTCGACTAATGCCTGACGGCGGCTGTAGTCGCTGCGGAGGGCGCAGTTACGCTGCCAGTTGGGGGTGAGGTGCGACCAAAATGTGTTGGGTAGGCGCGGATCTGGTTTGCTCCATTGGGTGTGAGCGAATTCGGGTTGCCAGCAGTCTTGCCAGAGTTCGGTGTAGTGAGTGGTGAGGCAATTTAGGGTGAGGGTGCGGATCGTAAGATTGCGATCGGTTTCTGGTAATGGTAATAATCTTAATATTGATTCGTATAAGTCAGATTTACCAGTAGTCTTGATGTAAAAGTCATAGACAATTGAGCTAGATAAACCAGTGAATTTAATTAGCTGCTCTGAATTTTTAAAAGTTGTTGAAATAACTGGATGAACATGGGCAGATCCTTTGGGCGTTATCGCTCCAATAAAAGTTCTTTCTCCTGATTGACTTAATTGCCGACGAGCAACAAATCGATAAAAATCAGTTACGGGATTTTTGTCACCCCAGGGGACTTTAGGAGTACGACGGCGGTACTCTGCGGGGTCGCAGTCGGAGACATAGTTGGTTCGGGGAAGATAGTCATCGGCGATGGTGTTGAGATCTATGACATCATATTGACTATTTTGAACACAAATATAGCGCGGGGTTTTGTTCAGTGGATTACCAACAAAGAAGTGTGGGCCAGAGAGAATTAGACTTTTTATTTCATTACTCTGTTCTTCCGCAATTGAAGATGGAAAAGTAGTTTGACGGCGAATGGTGTGGTCTTTTTTAACAGCATTGGTTTCGTCAAACATCACAGTTGCATAATATTCACCTTGTAAGTCGCCGAGGTGTTGTGGTTGTCGAGCAAATTTTTCTAATACGCTGACTAAGTTTTGGGTATGAATGGCGGGAAGTCGAGCAGATTCTGGTGCTGTACCTGATTCGTCGTAGAGTTGGGCAAAGAGGGCAAGCGTATCTCGATCGACACTAATAATTCTGCTAGGATGTCCAGTGGTTTCCCATTTACCTTCAGCATTTTTAATCCCTGGGACTGTGAGAGTATTTTCTGCTTCAAAGGATTCATAAATTGTGCTGGTGCTGTAGAGATTGGCCATATGCACAAGACGAATAATATCAGGTTCTTGAATAAGTATTTTTTGATAGATATTGATGCTAAATTTCGCATGATGGTCTACATCTGAAAATAGAGTGAACTCATTAGCAAACTGGAAATGAGCTTTTAGATATTGATAGAGTGTTTCTCGAAGCACCCCACCTTTAGGGTCGTCATAAACTCCTTCAGGATGTAGAAACCCAATCACCCCTTCTGGCTTACAAAATTGCCAAGCTTGAGGTAAAAAGCACTTAAATACATTAGTCTGCATTCCCTTGAGTAAGGGGTAATTTTGTACCGCATTTAAAAAGTTCTGAGTTCCCGCCGCTTCCTCATACTCTCGCAAATAAGCAGTGTATAGACGCAGAAATTTAGTAAACACTACCTCTCGCTGGTTTGCCAAGTCACTAGCCGAAAGTTTCCGCAATACCACCAGCGGATCGTAATCGCCCAAAATTCCGCCTTCTTCCCACTCTATTTTCAACCACGGGGGATTTCCCACCATTAAGTCAAAACCGCCCCGCTCTTGGAAAATATCAGCAAACTCTAACTCCCAATGAAAAAAGTGTTGTCTGTCAGTAACTTCTGCCACAATTCCCAACCGAGGATAAAAGCGTTTTAGCTTATCTAAATCGACAAAGCCGTAAGTTTTGAGAGCTAATTGTCCCTGCTCGGCGGATTGGGTTTCGGGAAATAGGGCTAATTGTTGAGAGCTAGGAACTAACATTTCGGTTTCCCCCAAGATTGCCCCCACTTCTTGAAGAAATTGTTCGCGGCTGGGTAATTCCTCTGCTCGATCGATCGGCCAAAACCACAAAGCACACCAGTAATCCATCACCAGTTTCAGTCGGCGATATTTACTGGCATTACTGACACCTTGAGAGAGCTTTTCTTGCTCGTAGATTTTATCTTTCATCGCCAGGGGCACGCCGCCCCGTAACGAGTTGTTCGGTTGTCCCCAAACTTGGAGATCGTCGGTGGTGCGTTCCTTGATTTTGGCGAGTTCTTGGGCATATTCATCCCAGATCTCGGCGATCTTTTTACTCAAAATTACTGCATAGTCAGCCTGCTCTGGCGTAAATCCAGTTTTGGCGAACTCTTTTTGCCAAGTAGTAATTTGTCCGATTGCTGTTGGTTCGAGGGATTTAATTACTTTATCGGTGTAATTTGCCATCGCCGGATCGCCTAGTAAGAAGTGAAATATCCCTTCCCCAGACTTTTGTGCGATGGGTGAAGATTCATGCCATTTTCCTAAACCTTTTTTATCTGCGAGAATCTGCTGTTTAGTATATACCTGTCGCCGTGCGCCGATGAGAGAGTTACCACAGTGAAGCTGCGTTCCAAACCACGGGATAAATATCTGTTTATCTTTATCGCCATAAATGCAGTTGAGCCATAATGAAACCTCGGCTAACTCCATCGCGATCGGGTTTTTATCGATGCCATAGACATTGCGATCGGCTAGCAGCATTTTCACCTTCTGCTTCTCGATGATAATATCCTCGTGGGGAATTTTCTCGCCAAGTTCCTGCTGTTTCCGTTCTAAATAAGCCTCGGCTAATTGATCTACCACTTCATTCAAAAATGCCGCACTGCCCATCGCTGGTTCGCAGATTGTAAGCTGGAGTATATCATCGGCTTTTTTGTCTTGCAGGAGTTCTTTGAGCGCGTATTTAACCAAACATTGAGTCAAAGATTGGGGCGTATAATAACTAGCACTTTTAGTGCGATCGCGTCCGGCTAATCGGAATAAAAACTTGCCCTTGGGATGTTGGCGATGTCTACCCGTTTTTGGATCGATGACTAATTCGGCTTTGGTAAATTCCGCCAATCGATCGACACTCACAAAATAACCAACTTCTAGATCGTTTCCTTCTCCCGTCGGTGCGGAATTCGTGCTTTCATCCTCTTCTTCATCTTCATCCTCTGCACTTTTCTTCTTATCCTTTTTAGCTGGCTGTACCTCATACAGATCCTCCTCCGCAAAGAAGGCTGATAGGCTCAGTAAGCCCTCATAAACCTCCCCAAGTTGGTTTACTCCCAATTGAGCGTAACTAATCCGCCCGCGCCGCCGTTTGCCCGCTGTTTGGGACAAAGACATCAATTCTAAAATCTCGCGCAGGACAGAATTTCGCAGCTTCACCCCATTTAACAACGACGTGCGATCGGGGTCGAATAGATGACTTTTGAGTTCGGGGAGCCGAAAAGTATCCACACCACCTTTAGCTAGTGCGGTAGGCGTTGCTAGACTCAACTGCGCGTGTCGAACTGGATAACCTTCCCAGAGCAGTTTGAATAGTTGGCGAATACAGTTATCGATGTAATAACCGCCCTCATCCTCTGGGGTGAGTAACTGACTCTGCTCCAAATCGCGCAAGCTCTCTAGACTATAGCCCTCGCGATAGACATCCGCATTCAGCGGCGCGTAGCCCAATTCGGGACGCGCCTCGATGTAGAAAATAAATAGTAATCGATACACCCAGCGCAGACACTCAATTTTTAGCTGGTTGGGATCGGTGGTTTGTTCCCCCGCTGCTTGTTGTGCGTCGCTGGTAAATACCCGCTCTTTTTTGACATAACGGCGATAGTGTAACACCTCATTTCCCAATAACTCGATCGCTTCCCGCAGGGCAAATTTCAGATCGGCAGAAACACTATAGGTATGTTTATGACTATTTTCATCCAACCTGTCGAGTAAAGCCGTCCCCTCACTCGGACAAGTATGTTCTCGATGCAATAAAGTCGCCGCCGCTAACAGGGCATTCGGGTCATTTTCACGGAATAATTCACCTAAATCAAACCGCAATAATCGCGATGAATTCCACTTGGCTCGATCGATTAAAGCAATACTATTTACACTGATCAAAATTACCCAACGCGGCGGTTCGGTAATGGTAAAGATCCGATCGTTGAGGATATCTTCTAATGTATCTGTCCCGATTTCTCCATCTGGAAACTGGACAGAATTAGCCAGGATACCCAGATTGTCCCCTGAATTTACGCCTTCTACTACCCATAATAGGGGCGTACCATTACTGCGGGTGACTTCTACCGCGATCGGCAGTAAGTAATCTTCATCTAAAACTTTAACTTGAGGCTGGTAACTATAGCCCAAAATCTCCAGTAACTTTTGACAAAAACCGTGCTGAAGTTCGAGCTTTTCACTGTCAGTAGAAATGCGTTCTAGTTTATCCTGAAGGCGGAAATATTCCGCTCTCAAACCAGCCAATAACCGATCGGGTGTTTTCTCAGTGTCGCTACCCCAATTTTTACTCAAGGTTTTTAAGTCTTGAGTCAATACCGCATCTAAATAGTAATCTGAATAAAATTCATTTTCGTTCGCAATTCCGACTAATGGCACGATCCAACCCCTCGCAATACAGCTACCAGCTTTAGATAAGGATATTCCTCAATGGTCATCGAAAGATCGACCCAGTTCTCATAATCTTGGAATAAGCGATCGAGTCGTTGTTCTTCCTGGTGACGACGTTGCTCTGTGGCTGTCGTGGGCGTATCCTGGTCGAATTTGAGTTGAAGCTGGCGGCTATGATTTCCCTTGAGTCGCGACAATCGATCGCGTTGTTCCTCTAATTGGGGTGTGAGTTGCTGCAAGAATTCAGCTCGTGCTTGGGTGAGATGGGCGATCGATTTCCTGACAGCCTCCGCCCTCAATCCTTCCAATTCCTTGACTAGCAGAGGATCTATTTCTCCTGGGTTGGGAATTTCCGTTTTACCCAGTCGGGTACGTTGCACGGTTGTATCGAGAGTTTCGATCCGATCGAATTTACTCCCATTGAATACCACCCCCAACCAGCGATTCATCAAGGTTTTACCCCGCTGATTGGCAAAGCTTCCCCACAGGATAAATACCGATTCTCCCTCAGCCAAACCACTATTCAACTCGATCGCTGGAGCCTGATGTCGTCCGAATCGAAACAACCCCCGATCCTTGAGCCATTCGACGAGCGGATGTAAATCCCACAAATATTGCTGCTGGGGAAAGCTAGTTTCCAGGCGACGCGCTTCTTCCCATGCTTGCATGATTGCGTTCGGTCGATCGTTGAGTTGTAATAGTTGTTTATCTGACGGACGGATTTCCGGCGGTAGCCGTTGATAACGTCGCTCCAATTCTGCGGGTATTTGTAACTCGATCGATCTTTCGGCTGGTTGAATATTCAAATTGGGGATGGGTGTCTCGAAGGCTCCAAGCGCAGTCGCCGCATAATCATAGGTAGAAGGATACAAACTCAAGCTTTTGCCCTGTTCGACCTTTGGCGAGGCTACCGTCTCTTGGGCGGCATTCAGGCTACCGTCATCGGGATTTTCAAACCAAGCAAAGATATCGAAATCTCCCCCTTTGGCTGCATTTGTTTCTAACTGCGCCGAAAACTCTGCCGCAGATAGCCCCGACTCGATCGATCGAGCGGTATATTCCTCCTCTGCTTGAGCGTCAAATACGCCCATAAATACCGAAGGATCGCCAATATTTTTAATCGCTTGCTCGTCTTTATTTAACAACACTTTGATAATCCGTTCGACCTCATCCATCCGCTCTAATTGCGATCGCGTAAGCAAATAACGAATTTGAGGCGGTCTGGTTTGCCCATAGCGATCGATTCTGCCATTCCTTTGCTGGAGTGTCATCAACGACCACGGAATATCAAAGTGAATCAATTTATGACTGAGATAATGTAAATTTAAACCTTCCGAAGCTACTTCCGTGGCGAGTAAAATCCGCACCTTAGAATTTTCTTGCCCGAACGCTTCGACCACCCGATTCTGGTCGGTATCTGGCATACTGCCGTCTAACACCTCGATCGCTTCTGGTTTGAGTTGGAGATCGATCGGCAACCGCTGTTTGAGCAATCTCAAGCTTTCTAATCTACTAGTAAAAATCACCAAACGGTCTTGGGGATCTTTGCCGTTCCACTTAAAATCTGTTTGAACTAATTGCAACAATCGCTGATATTTACTGAATTGCTCGATTGATACTTGCTCTAATATCTGCCCTAATTCCGTTAATTCATGTAGATCGGGTTCGGCACTATTTACATTACCCCGCAGCAGTTTTAATCGATTATTAACAGTTTCCAAACAAGCTGCCGGACTAGAAAGAAAAGACTTGAGCAGAGTAGTTTTAAATAACTGCTTACCCTTGCGATTGCCATCGATTCCGCCCAATTGGAGATTTTCTAACGCCCTAAATACCCGTTCTTCTATCTCTGAGGCTTGAGCTTCTACCGATGCTACTTGCCGTTCGGGAATACTTAGTCGCAAATCTCGCAACACATCCTTCTTAAACCGCCGGACGTAAAGATCGCGAATGTCTTCCTTCGTATAATCTGACTCATCGGCGATCGCCGTCGGATCGAGCATATTCATCAAACTAGCAAAACTCTCTGGACGACCATCATGGGGCGTAGCAGACAGCAGAATCAGCGTATCCGATCTGTTTGCCAACCGTTCGGCTAACTTCGCCCGTTGGGAGGCTCCTTGACCCCGTTTCGCGACATTATGCGCCTCATCGATGACGATAATATCCCAATGTGCCTGTTCTAAGTACACCCGATACTCCCGATCTTGCTTGAGCGTATCGATCGAGATAATCGTCCGATCGTAGTAGTGAAAGGGATTATGATTGCCAGGAATTTGGAGTCGAATCCGTTGAATCGTGCCAGAGTCCAATTTCACCAGCGGAATGGTGAACCGCACCCAGAATTCCTTCTGAAACTGCACCATCATCGATTTGTTGGTGACAACCAAAATCCGCTTGCCTCGATCGCGGCGAATTAGCTCCGACACCAAAATCCCGCATTCCAGTGTCTTCCCCAACCCCACGGCATCAGCAATCAAAATCCGCTGTCGAGGTGCCGCCAGAGACTTATAAGCAGGATAGAGTTGATAATCCATCACATCCATCGCCGCCTGTTGCCCCACATAGATTTTGCCGTCTTCCGGCACCGTTTGCCGCAGGTGGGACTCGATGAACAGTAGACTATGGACGTAACCGTGAGAGCGATCGGCGACTAGATTAGTATGTTCTGGCTGAAGTACTTCTAAATCGGTTTCGAGTTCTTCAATGAACTGCACAGATCTACCCCGAATAAACTCCGATACTCCGATCGCTTCAATTACCCTGCCACCATCAGTAGAGCGGCTGGTAGACTTCACCAACCACTCCGCATCGCGACACAATATTCTGGCTCCAGGGGCAATCGAGCTTTGGATCGTCATTTTTAATTTGAGTACTGATTTTTCCGATCGTACCTCAATTATCTTGCTAACCTGAAGCTCTGGTTTATGTCTCGACGAGTATTTTTATGTATTCTTACTCCAAATTTCGGCAATGTGAGCCTCGATCTGAGATTGTCTCGCTCGATCTTGTGTAATTCGATCGCTGGAAATGTATGACTAGAGACAATTCTAGTTCACTTTTGCGGTTCCATGTAATTACATGGAACTTTTGCTTGTGCCTAAAACTCCTGTTCAGAAACAAGTTGGGATACATACAGGATAGGCTCGAAAACCTGCAAAACAGTCCTCAAAGGCTCATTCTCTGGTCATTGCTTTAAGGATCTTGATAAAACCAGCTCTTTAGCCGATTGCATAGAGATCTAGACCATCTAGTCTAGAAGATAAATCAATATAATGTCATGTTTGGGAAACGCAAGCCGCAAGTCTTGCAAGAATTTAAGACTAACACTGGTTTCTACGCTCACATTTATATTATCTCTTATCTCCCGCCCTCTGATTGTTTTGAAGTTAGAGAAGAGATAAATCCCCAAGGAGCGATCGCCGATCCAATCGTGCTGCTAGAGGTAATTTTGCAATCATCCTCCAGACTTTATCGATGGCGGAGATCGGGTATTGTAGAGCAAGCTAAACTTGCCGATACAAGACGGCAGTGGGAACCAATCTTAGCACAGGTTTTTAGAGATATGAAAACAGAACTCGATCGAAAACTTCTAAACTGGAAGATTTGAGTATGTTAACCACGCTATCATAATCACTATTGAAAATAGGGAAGATATTGTATGTTCGAGATATAAAGTTCTTCTATCAAAAGTCGTATAATCAATTTCCTGAACGACTTAAATTATGCATTTAATTTAATATTTGTTATAATTTAATAATTTGCCGAGCCAGCCTTCTTAAAAGGCTGAGAATATAAATGCCAATTTTCTTTATTAAATGGGGATCGCCACTTGTCGATTAAAGCTAATTCCATTGCCTGTCTTGCTTTTCTGTTAGTAGGAGTATCCCACCAGAATCCAATATTGACTGCTACTTCTAGTTGATAATGATGATGGAGAGCTAGATAGTTAGCCGTATAATCTCGACAATAATGATTCATCCATCATTTCTTTGGTGTTTGCTGAGTTTCACCAACATATAATAGCAAAGGCTGCATTAAATCCACAACAAAATAGATGCAATTTGCTTGACCATCCTCAGATAATCGATAAAATTCAAACGGCTGATATAATAAGCCAAATGGATCTACCCGATCTGGGTCGAACAAATTTGGTGATACTTCAAATAAACTTGTTTGTTGAGATGTAGGATTATTCCAAGTTTGTTGCTGGTAGGTGACGAGCCGCGATTTCCATTCTATCAGAAAATCTTTAGACATTAAAACTGGATAATTGGTTATTCTTCTTCCAACTTCGTTTTCTGCAAATAGAGATAGCTGATTCTGTGTCATTTACTTAGTAAGTGTTATATTTTGACATTTCGATATTGTTTTACCTATCTACTAAAGCAGAAATCGTCTCTAAGTATCTCTCAAATTTTCTAGCAATAAATCTACCTGCTCCAATCAGCAACAGATCGCCATCGCGAATGTTGGCATAGCCTCTTATTCAGCCAGCTTATGTGTTGACTGTCGCCAGCAAGCTAATTGAGTCTGTAAGAGTAGCCGATACTATCTGAAGATCTGCTAAAATCTCGCTTTCATTGTTGTAATCTGGATGCCAGATTTTTCCCATTTCTTGAGAGAGTTGTCTGTCGCCCCACTCTGTTCGCGCATCATTTTTCTGCGTTCGAGCAGAGTAGTTTCGGAAGTCAGGAGCGGTAAGATTGCTCGATCGGCTTGGTCGATCCGATTTTTGGCAGCATTCGATCGGTCGAGGTTGGTAGTTTCGAGGGACATAAAGTTACACGAAGTATGGATTTCGACAGTTCAAGCACGAACCTTAGATATCTAATATTCTGTTGTGGACATTGTTCAGTTAGATCTGTGAGGCAAGATCGTCGAACCATTATTCCGCAGAAGCCACTTCAGCCCTTGGTTTCTTCTCGAATACTTGGATATTTGGTTGTTCGAGGACAAAGCCGTTTGGTGTCATCGTCCCCAGTTGACCCGCAATCGCCGCCACCCACATCGTCCAATTCGCCTGGGCATCGGTCAGCTTCTTCCACATCTTTGGCTTGACCGTTACTGAAAAGATCCGTCCATTGCAATCTAATTCAAAATGCTGTAAACCGTTTTCGACAGTTTTGACTTCGGGTAGTTCGCTGATTTTGATGGTGAGTTCGAGCTTTCCTACAGTAGGCATAGGTTTTCAATTGTGATGTCGCCTTTGCTATTGTCTCACGATCGATTACCTCGCGGCTCGAAGAAAAGCGCGTCGTCTAGCGACGATCGAGTTAAGTCTAGTGGGTCGAGCTGAATGCCATTTGGCATATATAATTAAGACAGATGGCAAAAAAGTTGAAAAACCGATGACAATTGCATCCGCAGCATCTAAAATCCTCGATCCCAACCCGCTCCGATATCAGACCCTAGAACAAACCGCCGAACGCTTTGGGCTAGACAGCAATCTCAGACAGCAGATTTTTGGGATATCGCCTCGAAATCAAGCCCGTCTGCGGAAGGACAATGGGGTCTTAAATCCGTTAATAGTCGATCGATTAAATAGATTTAACCGGATAACCCAGCAAGCAATTAACTTATTTGAAGACACTCACAGAGCGACTATTTGGCTGCAAACTCCTAAAAATAGTCTCTCAGGGATGACACCCCTGGCAGCTCTATCTACAGACGAAGGTGCAAAACTAGTCGAGGAAATTCTCTACCGTACCGAATATGGGATTTACGGCTAGTGCGAATCTGGCGCATCACCGCAACCAAGCATATCGATACTGTCTTTTCTGGAGTCGGCGGACTTTATGCTAGCGGTCGGTGGCACCCGCAAGGCTATAAAATATCTTACACGTCCGAGAGTTTGGCATTGGCTAGCTTAGAGGTGTTTGTGCATAGCGAAACTACAGATATTCCACTTGCTTGCGTCAGTGCGATTATCCCCGATCGCACCCCCATATTGGAAGTTACCGATCTGCCCGTTAACTGGCAAGATGTTTCAGCTTATCCAGCTTTGCAAAAAATCGGTCTTAACTGGCTCAAAGCGATGAAGTATCCGGTATTGAAGGTGCCTTCAGCGATAATACCTGTAGAGTATAACTACTTAATTAATCCCGAACACCCAGATCTAAAACTTCAAACAGAACAGGTGTTAACGTTCCAATTTGACAGTCGGATGTGGAAAAAAATTAACTTGTGAAAATCGGTCGAATAGCCGAAGCAATCTAACTTGTATCGATCTTAAAATTAAGTTCCTCAAGCATCTTATTATAGATTAGATTCTTTATGTCCGAGCGAGATTAACCTAAAATTAGATTTCCGTGGGTAGCATTTTTGTGGCAACCGAAGCTTGCGCGTCGTCTAACGACGATCGGACATCCTACCGCTACCCTAATTCTTAATCCTTTCAAATTTAAGAAACTGTACACAGTTTGGATGTTAGAAAACTGCTTGCGGCAACAATAGACAACAATATATTCTGCTCGTCGATCTACTCCACCATAGAGATTATTTTGTGTCAATGGGTTAATATATATTGGCTTCCATAGTTATCTGTGTCTTTCAATGGCGAAACTAATTCCGACTCTCAATAGCAGTCTATCAAGCATGACTGGTGGTGAAAAGAGAGTGGCACAGAGCCTAGAAGATAATTTAGATGATGATTATACGATTTGGTACGATGTAACCATTGGTAAAAAACAGCTTCGTCCCGATTTCACTATTTTCCATCCCCAGCGCGGATTACTCGTACTGGAAGTTAAAGATTGGAAACTCAACACGATCCAGTCGGCAGATCGGCAATCATTTGAGCTATTGACAGAAGGTAGGATTAAGAAAACTAAGAATCCGCTCGAACAAGCGCGGCGTTATGCTCTAGCGATTAATAATTTACTTTGCCAAGACAAAGATTTAGTCCAAACAGGTAAATATCACGGACAATTAATCTGTCCTTATAGTTATGGAGTCGTGCTAGCTAACATTACTCGTAAATCATTTCAAAGGAGCGATCTGAACACCATCCTTGATGAGCATTTAGTCATTTGCCAAGACGAAATTAAGCCCCAGGAGTCAATTGAGCTGCAACAAAGACTATGGGATATGTGCCCATATTCCTTCGGTCAATCGGTAACGCACCACCAAGTAGATCGTATCCGCTGGCTGATGTTTCCCACTTGCCGCTTACCATCTGTACAGCTTTCGCTATTCTTGACAGAGCATCCGCTTTCTGATGCCGATCCCGATGCCGATCTAGATGTGCCTGTCACCGCTCAAGCAATCCCCGCAGACTTAATCCAAATCTTCGACCTCCAGCAAGAGACATTGGCTCGGAGCCTGGGTGATGGACATCGAGTGATTCATGGGGTTGCGGGATCTGGGAAAACCATGATTTTGATGTATCGTTGTAGCTATTTGGCTGCTCTCAATCCCCAAAAACCTATTCTAGTCCTCTGTTTCAATGTCGCACTAGCCTCCCGCCTTAGACAGGCAATCGCTAGTGAAGATCTCGATAATATCGTTCACGTTCGCCACTTTCATCATTGGTGTGGCGATCTGCTCAAACGCTACCGTCTAGACCTACCCAAACAGTCAGATAATTACATCCAAGATCTCGAACGAGCGGTGCGGGATGCGATCGAGAAAGGTCAGATTCCAGCGTCAATGTACAGTAGTATCCTTATTGATGAGGGACACGACTTTGAACCAGAGTGGTTCGGAATGCTAACCCATACTCTCGACGAACGGAAGTCGTTACTCCTACTCTATGATGATGCTCAAAATTTATATGGTCGCCAGCAGAATCGTAAGAAGTTCTCCTTCAAAAGTGTAGGGATCGAAGCCCAGGGGCGAACTTCGATCCTCAAGACAAATTATCGTAATACGATTGAGGTGCTGACTCTAGCTTCCGAATTCGCCAAAGATGTCATGCAACCTAGCGAGTCTGCCGATGACGATACTCCAATTCTCATCAAGCCTTTGAGTGCGGGACGACACGGGCACCCACCGCAATTACTAAAATGTTTTAGCTTTCAAGACGAGGTGCAACAGGCAATCGCAATGGCGAAAGAGCTTCATGCTGAAGGTCAACCTTGGAATGAAATTGGCATTTTTCATGCACTGAGATTCATTGGTGAAGAAATTTATACTCAATTTCAAGCCGCCGATATCCCGATCGAGTGGTTAAATAAAGATGCAGCCAGTCGAGCGTATCAACCCAAACTCGATAGTGTGAAAGTGATGACGATGCACTCATGCAAAGGGTTAGAGTTCTCTACTGTCATCATTCCAGGCATGGGCTATTTACCTAGTAAGTACGGTACTCCAGAGGATGATGCTCGGTTGCTCTATGTGGCAATGACTCGATCTACCGATCGATTGGTGATGAGCTATCATCAAGAGTCTGATTTTGTTCGGCGGTTGAGGCTTTCGATCGAGCATTCCAAACCTATCCATTAATTATCCTGCTGTATTGCGGCATTGATTTTTTTCCAATGCCTACTAGTTTGACCCTTGATCTCAGCAGAATTCATAATTTTACTGGCTCGATAAGCATACTTTATAAAATTACGTTTGCCCAAATGGGTGAATCTTTCGTACAAACTTCTGCGATAAATTATCTCCCCCCGATCGCTCTCTTTAGCAGCTTTTTTTGTGAAATAAATTGCTCTTTTCATTCTGCGATAGTATCTCGAAACTGTTTGAGATCTTATTAAACGTTTTTGACCATCAAAAATAAAACCTAAATACTGTAATGGCTGTGTTTCTGGATGATAATATAAAAGTCCATTTTCTCTGATAAATTCAGACTTCTCGCTCTTGTCTTCATTGATTGTCAGGTTACTCCCACTATTTTGAATCTCTTGATGAACTTTACGCATCGTTTTGTCAGATTGTTCTGGGTGACAAATCCATAGAATGTCATCACAATACCTTCTATAAATACCACCAGTTTCTAAGGCATGATTTGACATTAAAATGTCAAATTCCCAGAGAAAAATATTAGATAATAATGCACTAATTGGAGAGCCTTGAGGGATTCCATGCTCAGTTGTATTAATTTTAATGCTGCTTTTAAGCTTACTTCTAAATTCTTGTGATGAGCAAATACGTCTTCTACTCTGTAACTCTCTAAAATCTTTAATATTTAACTCTTGGCACACATCACTCATATTGATATATGAGTATTTGGTAATCGATTTATATACTTTGTAGTGATCTTTTGGCAACTTTGAGTTATTTAAATCTAGTAATCGACACCATGAGAGCTTTAGTTTCTTATGATCTATGCAATCGAAAAATTTTGAAATGTCAAAAGTTAAGACAATGCAGTGCTCTCTCTTTTCTACTTCATCGAATACATCTTTGGCAAAATCAATGTTTGATTTCCCTAAAGCACGATATGCTAAAACTGAAGAATTTAGATGTGTTTCTTTAATCCTTTCTTCATACCTCTTGTTCAGTAAATGTGTGTACCAAGAGTAAATATGAGAGTCGATGTGACTAGCATACATGATGGGACGATCTTTACTACTAACTTTTTTTAGCTCGCGTTTGTATTTCGGCGTACACTGAATTTTTCTTAAAAACGGCCAAAAAGAATGATTGATAATATTTTCAGGAGTTTCTACCTTACTTTTAGCATAATCTTTAGAAACTCTAAAATCAAAATGTGGATAACCTCGTGGTTTGTACCACTTGTTAAGAGGATCGGAATTATTTACACTTTTTTGCACGTATTTTCATAATAATTTAGCAGAGCTAGAGAGGAAGAATAGGGGCATCCTTAAATATCCTCTCAGCGCACGCTTACTCCCTTTTCAACATAATAATAGACCCAGGAAAAACCAAGTTTTTTATTACTTTGCTTTTAATTAAGTGTCTAGTTCTTAAATGACAAAAGAGTGTTCCGTACCTTTCGATACGCCCCCTCTATAAACTATGTTATGAGTCTGTTTGGACATCTACTTGACACTGGAGTGGCTTTCGTGATAAACAGTGACCCCCATACAAATAAGGTGCATGGGCTAAAGTTAATATGCCCTAATTTGAAAGTTATCTAACATCAGACGACAAATATCAAGTGACTTTAAGCTGCCAATTGTTCAACATTCAACTCGGTATGCATCTTTCTTGAAAGCTGTATGGATAGCTTCAATCTCAAAACAATTCTGGCAGCTTCCGATATTCTGCCAGAACTTTATCCAACGGCTCGATAAACACTTTGATTATCTCTTGGACAGTGCTGCGCGTCTTTGGAGTCAACCGCGTAAAAGCCACCATTAACGAGCGATGTTTGCTCTGGTCTGGCAAGGTATAGACAAGGGTGGACATCTCTAACGGTTCGAGGACATCAATCCGCGTCCCATACTGGTACAACGTCCGCATCGTTTTAGTTGTCATGCCCGTGGCAAGCAGATCGTACCATTGCTGCTGAGAAACACTCATCGGCATCAAAAACTGCACCTTGATGTTCTTTGCCAGCAATGGCTCTAATTCTTCGACCACTCGATCCGCTTCCCAAGCATCGGTAGGAAGCGTTTGCCAGTAATAGGTATCTTCAAGCGATCGTACTCCTGATGAAACGAGATAATCGTTGAACTTCTCTGGCACTAAATCCGAGATGACTACCGCACCTGTCTCATCCTCCAATAGCTCGTCAAGATCGGCGGTACCGCACAGTTCAAAATCGGCGGTAATCAGCTTGATATCGTATGACTTCATCAAACTCTCGATCGCCTTGACACATAAATCCGTGTATCTGTTACAGGGGATTAGATGTAGCATCAAAAATATCCAGTATTTTTAACGGTCGCGAAACTGCGCTCTAACCAAGTTTTCAGGCGGTAGGCTACTCGCTGATTGATATCTGGAGCGGTGAGAATTTCACTGAATGTGAGGTTTTCTCTCTGGAGCCGGATCGATAACTCTTCTGAAAGCACTACTTTATCGATGACTACTGCTTTTAGTTCTTTCTTGGCAATCATTTCATTGAGATCTGGATTGACTAAACCTAGCCTGTAGTTCTCCCACTCACTACTGCTACCAATCCCTTTATTGACGACCAGACAGTATTGTAGCTCTGGATATTTATACATGAAGTTTTCTAGTAAACTCAATGATTCATAAGACCCGTCGGATACCCAGAACAGCACAATTTGGATGGTGGTTGCCATTAAAGCAAGATCGGTTTCATCCAACCAATAACAAAGCCCTGACTGGGATTGAGATGGCAGCGAAATTATTGTATTGTCGCTTAACTCAACTACTTCAGAAAGCCTGTCTCGACTTTTAGTATCGTCGGGATTATTACTTAGTACTATCTGTTCCGAGAGCAATTTCTTGAGTCGAACTAGTGCATCTAATTGTCTACCTTCACTTCCTTCTATTGTCTCAAATAGTTGCTCCGCTCGAACATTGCTAGACGACCACTGTTGGTATATATCCTTGAGATATGCTTTAGCAACGTTGGGAGTGGTTTTATCTAAGTCGAGGATAGTCGGGTCGCGATCTAACTGTAATAACAGCTCGATCAGAATGTATGTAAACCAAGTTTTGCCTACGCCCCCCTTCTCCCCACCCACAATGAATAGATGTTTGAGGATATTTGTATTGAGATCGACATGTGCCTCTAAATGTCCGTTAGATTCTGTAATTGCGGATGCTTCCATTTCTGGCTGTACCGTGGATTGTGCATTTGTTTCGCTCATTTACTTTCTCCTGTTAAGCAGTTTCTAAGTCTGACTTTAACCGTGAATTCACCCAATACCATAAACTGTAAATGTCAGCAAATCTCTCTTTGCTGACACTACTAAATCTAATACTTTCAGGAATATCTATTGCTAGATGAGTGTGTAGTTTTGTTAGACCATTTTTAATTATCTTTTTTTCTAAAAAGGATTTAAAATCTTCGTTTAAGTACTCTACCGTGCCACCACCCAACAAAATTAGATCGGATCTTGATGGCATCATTTCATTCAACCAATCTTTGACTCTAACTGAGTAGGCAATATTTTCCTTTTCAATTACTGCAATCAGCATGTCTACTTCAGCTACTCGATCTTCACCTGAGTTTTTGAGTAAGGGATTAAATACTAACTCTGACTCGACCTGACATTCGGTGAGTTGGCAATCGAATAGCTCTAGTTCTCGCTTTAATCGATCCCGATGAGAGTAATCGAAACCGCTAAAATCTCGAAGACCCCGTTCGCGATCGTCGATCTGGCGAGTATATTTTGCTATTTGCTGTTTAAAGTAAGTGTAGTTAAATACTGGCTCGATGAGATCTTCAATCCGATATCCGGTCTTACCTGCAATCTCTTTGAGCAAATTATGGAAACCTAAGTCTGAAGTTTGAGAGCCATTGACCGACCCGTAGTTTGCCATGAAGATACTAGTGTTCCGAAATCCCACCATTACCACCGTAATCGTGGCAATCTCTTTTAAATTTAACTCTTGCCCTAGCAATAATCCCATCCCTTCTGGAAAAGGAGATAAGCTCTTGAGCTTGGGCTTAATTCTACCCCTGGGAGTAACTAAATCCTTCACCGCAGCATTAATCCGAGCGGCGATCGTCTGCTTATGCTCCCACTCTGCCGGAGGTAAGACAAATGTTAGCGACAACTCAAACCGCTCTGGTAGTTGAAACTTTTGGGCGAAGATACTAATTACCGCACAGGCTTTCTGGACGGCACTAGTAAACTTTAACGGCTTCACCTTTAAAGAGCTATTAAATTTTGTTGTTGCTAAGTTGCCCAGCGCATAAGATTTCCCCTCAATTGTCACCCAACTTTGATGTTCGCTAAAGTCTGGATCGCAAGTCAACAACGAATCATTCTCAACTTCCACACAATGAGGTGACATCGATAAAGTGATGCAATCTGATGGCGTACCGACGAGACTACCGATCGCTTTAGTTGCAGAGGCACCAAAATCGACTGCCAACAACAAATGGGGTACTTTTTGCTTCATGGTATGCTTTGCTCGTCCCCCGACCCTTGAGGGCAGGGCTAGTGAATGCTAGAAATTTAGGGGCAAAGAGTCAGGATCGTCACTGAAATCTTCAGGGATGTCATCTTTTGAGGTATTACGGCTAATCTCCTCATCTTCATTTCCTTCGGGTTCATGTATTACCCTCATCCGTGATAACGGCTGTGTTCTTGGTTGTGGAGGACTTACTATGCTTTCAAATGTCATCGTTCCCAATCCAAATCTCATCAGAGACTGTGGTGTCAAATGAATTTTTCGTTTGATGCGATGATAGTCCACTATGTAGTTCATCTGTCTCCACAATGATTGTAGAGCCTCTAAAATGGCTAGCTCGACATCTTCATCTGTATTATTTGGATCTTCAGACAAAGCGTTCGCCCGAAAGTGGGCTTTAGCGGCTGCGAGTAATTGTCCCTTAACGTTCTTATTTGACTTGAGATAGTTTGCCAGTAGCAGTTCGTCAGGATCGTTGTCTAGCAGATCTATCGTTAATAGCTTCTTAATCTTTTTGATCGTCATACTTTATCGATCGCTACCCGTTCAAGCATTCATTTCAGTCTAACAGTTTCTAACTTGTATTGCGATCGTCGGGGATCTATTCCTGCATTATGTGTTGAATTTCCTGGCATTTAAACATGAGTTAAACCTGGGTCAAACCTGGGTTAAACCTGGGTCAAACCTGGGTCGAACACGAGTCGAACACGAGTCGAACACGAGTCGAACACGAGTCGAACACGAGTCGAACCTAAATTAAACATGAGTCAAACCTGGGTTCAACCTGGGTTCAACCTGGGTCAGACCTGGGTTCAACCTGGGTCAAAAATGATAGATAAATAGTTACTGCTCAAATTGATGTCCCATGCTCGATATTTCTAGTATTAATATAAGGATTTGGATTAGTATCGATATCAAAGCACATTACTTACCCGCCAATAGCGCAGCTATTTTGGCTAATCTCACACCTAGCCAGCTATGTGTATCGTCTGACGACTCGTTAAGTCTATCGACTTAACAACACACAGCATGGCTGGGGAGTTCCCCAGACCCTCATCCCTAGTTCTATCATTACTTAATATTTTCTAGCACAAACATTAGCTTTTTAAATTCTGTATTTTTGTGTTTTATTACTGTAACTTCTATGTTGACGATTGAAACTTGCGTGTATTGCGTGGGTATCTGCTAACTCGATTCTTAACTACGAATTGTGCTATATGGGTAAGAGCAAGCAAATTAAGAACAACCGGATTACTCTACGATTTATTAACGATCTATTTGACGAGATCGCTGTACAGGCAGAAGCTTGTAACTCAACCGCCACGGTATACCTTCAGAACTTAATCGATCGTGTCCTGCGCTCTACTCCTACTCCACTAACTCTAGTAACTCACCGCGACCGCGATTTGGAACTCTATCGCGCCTACTTACTGTGGCACCAAGAGTTACGATCTCAAGGTAACAACCTCAATCAGATTACCAAAGCGATTCATGCGGCAAATCTAGACGATCGAATGGTCGATCCTACCAATTGTTTGCGAGTGTTATCGAGCATCGCTAAAGCCAATCAGGAAATTGCTGCCGCCATTGCTAAATTGGAGCAATCGCTTTGATTAGCAACATTACCAAAGGGTCGAATTTTGGCGGGTTGCTGCGCTATTTACTACACGAATCAAAGCAACCCCAGATCGTCGCGCCCTATATGTTGGCTGATAACGCGAGCGATTTGGCGATCGAGTTCGATCGAATTGCCAGTCTGCGGCCCACGACTCAATTACCCGTCCGGCATATCTCGCTGTCCTTTGCACCCGCCGATGATGGCAAGGTATCGGATTCAGATAAAGAAGCGATCGTCGTGCGGGTAGTTGCCGAAATGGGGTACGAAGATTGTCAATTTATCGGTATCGCCCACCACCGCGACGACCCAGGACATGACTTACCACACGACCACGAACATCTACATATCGTTGTGAATGCCGTCAATGTTCATGGGGAGAGAGTTTCTGATAGTTGGGACAGGTTCAGGATTCAACCGATTCTGCGGGAGATCGAGCGCGACTTTGGCTTGCAGCCCGTCAAAAACTCTTGGGAACTAGATCGGGATAGATCTGCTCAAGCCAAGCCACAAGTCTCGACCGACTTGAAGCAACAAGTCGATCGATCCTTAGAGGACTGCCCCAATCTAGAGACTTGGCTGATGCGCTTGCAGGAGTCCCAAATCGATGTCCGATTTGCCCTGAGAAAAGATAATAAGATCAATGGCATTACTTATCTTCAAGATGGTAAAGCCTATAAGGGCAGCGACATTGGGGCAAGTTGGAGTGCGATCGAGCAACGAGTTCCCATAGTCCCCGACAACCTTCCCCTCATCAGGGCGGCTAATGCCAAAAGCCAGGAGCATCGGATCGATTTAGGCGAGATCGACCGACAGAACTTCAATCGGGCAGCGGTGATGGCAAATGCAACCTTAAAGGGGCGCGAACGGGTCAAAACCGGACGACTCGACATCAAACGCGATGGTGACACTCTGACGGCTTACCGGATGCGTCCACATCGCCAAATCTTGAAAGCGATCGAGACACAAGGGGGATGGGAACCTGTGGGTTTTCCAAATATCGATCGTGTAGATCTCAATTTATTGACGAAACTATCTGGCGATCGAGACGCGTCAGTCTACATATCAGAAGAGAAGGATCTGACAATCGACCGTAAACCCCCAACAATTGAAGTGTCCCCGACCGCCGCTGCTGTACCGAAGCGCGACCGGATTGAGGCGGAAATCGACCTTTACCCATCGATAGTCGAACGCCAGGAGCAATCAGACCAGACATCGACGGCATTGCCAGTACAGCGACCTTCGATTTTCCATGCGGAGATTAAGTTCGATATTGAGGCAATTACCAAGACTATCCATCAAAACTTTGCCGATACCCAAGAGCGGATACGGCAAAGTGGGAGCAACTATTCACAAAGGCTCGATCGGACTTTTGGAACGTTAATGTCTGGCGAACCGCCCCAACCCCAAGGACGAGTCGAGACTGTGAATGACACCCAGCAATTTGTGGACAATGGGATCGAGCGACTGCCAGAGCTAGCACAGTCAAACAGTACCCCCGTAACTTTGAAGCAAATCATCGACCTGAAGAACTACTATAAAAAGTCCCACGAAGGACGCGCCAAGACGGAGAGCGTCGATGCCCAAGAAAAGTTTGACATCTATAAGTTTCAAATATCTCAGCATGGTAAAGCGGTAACGGGCGATCCGAATCTCAAGCTGACAAATAAGTTTTTTAAGACCTTCGAGTCCGATCGGGTGATGCTCTCAACCACAGATCGAGCTAACTTAGGTGCGGCTTCGGCGTTTGCGAACGAACAGGCACAGATCGCTCTTGAAATCGCCCAAGCATCATTGCTCGAAACCAAACAGCGCAGCCGTGGATTTTCGAGGTGATTTGTTGAAAATGATATAATTAGTGTACACAAGCGATCGTCAACATTGAGTAATATGAATGTAAAATCGGCGGCTCATGGTATCGTTTCTAAGTCGAATATTTGTGAAGTTGGAATTAACGAAGAAGAGTTCTCAGCCAATGTTATTGAAAGTCCGAAAATAAATGGATTGTACTTAGGTTGGATACGCAAAGACACTCACAGATGGGAGCCTCTAGCTAAATTAACGATTGTTGAAGGCGGATATACAGCTCACTATACTAGCAACCATGAGGAAATATCAGCCCTGTATCCCGGATATAAGGATCTCTTGATCTGGTCGGAGCTAAATGTTGTAAATAGAGATTTTCCACATATTTTTCGGAATAGAATGCCCCTATTGCGAAATGACGTAAAAAAGCATTGTGAATTTCTGAAAATAGATTATCCCCAGATCGATAAAATTGCCTATGCTAGTCGATACGGAGGAAGAATTTGTGGCGACCAGTTCAGTATTTGTCCGTCGATCGAACCCGATGCAGATGATAACTATACTTTCTACTGCACTTTAAATGGTGTAGAGCAAAGAGAAGAACCCAAACAAATTTGGCGACAAATCAAAGATCGATTGGGAAAATTTCAGCTATTTAAAAATAGAGATGAATTTTACATAGAATTTGAAGGTACGATCCTCGGACATCTTGAAAGCTATTTCGGACTCATTGAAGGTGAAATAGCCAAGATTGAAATTGTCAACTTTTCCGATCCTGACAACTGGCAGGGATATGGAATACTCAGTAGATCGCAAAGTCAATCTAAAACGGGCAAATAAATAGCTGTAACGACGGGAAAACGTCGCTCGACGGCAGTAGAGAGGAACTGCAACATGATATTCAAAGGGAAAAAAGCATGGAAAACAAGCTGTCCGCCTTGTCTGGAGCGACTGATGAAATGCCAAAGCAAATAGACCCAAAGGTTAACCAAAATAAAAGCCAAAGCGACAAATAAAAGTCGTAGGACTGGATTTTTAGTAGTTGTGCGAATTCGGCAATGATTCTTGAGCCGATAGCTAGTCTCAATCCCAAACCGTTGACGATAGTAATGGTGAAGCTGATTTAAGGCAATCTTGACCCGATGCACAGCGTAAATAAGATAGCGAATCCCATGTTGTCCCTTAAAGCCTTTGTGATAGCCACAAACCACCCGCATTTGACAGGTGATACTACCATATTTAGGGCTATTGATAGTGTAATCTGTGGCATAACTCTTCCGTCCAGTCAGCAAAGCACGGGTACCGCCTGTTTTACCCCGAATCACCGCAGGCATTAAGAACGGAAAATTGAGTGCTTTGAGCCAACGAATAATCGGTACACTGTAGAATCCTCGGTCGAGACACAACAGTTTGATGCTCATCCGCAACGGGTGAATGATTGCCAACAGGTAAGTTACTGTCGCCACCAGGGTTTCAGTACAAGGAACGGCATGAATCGCCAGTGTCACCCGCTTGTTGCGACAGATGGCATAGACAGTAGCGTAGGCAAAGAAACGTGTGGTACCCGCTTTGGCTTGAGAACGATACACGTAATTGGCTTCGATGTCCGTGGGTTTTCCGTAGTATGGAATTAGGTGTAAATCAATCGCCAACCGATGACTCCTGTTGCGGAGCTTAGGCGGAATCCGACTCTGCAATGCGGCATTTAATTGTTGTTCTAGCCTCTTGATGTCATCCAACTTCTCCAGATGGTAGCGAATGCCATTACTACTCGGTGTTCCCTCTAATCCCTTGACTGTTTGTTCGATGCTCTCTCCTCGACTAGCTGTCCGCACCAAAATTTCAAACAAGTCCCTGACTGTGTAGCCTCCAGACATGTCTATTTCCAGGTTACTGGTCAAACAATCGATGGCTGATTCCAATGTGCCTTCGTCGGTTAATGCTGGAGTCGGGGATAATAAATTTGGGGTAGTCGTCATGGCTGTTTTTGTTTTTGTCTAGCCAGACTCTACCCTTTTTCCACTCTTTGCGATCTACTGATACTACTGAAAGTTATTATTAATAGTGAAAATGCCTATTGTCAAGAACTTTTCTCGCCCATTTAGATTACTTTGAATGTCAGAAAAATATCAGATTATTACTGTTACTAAAAGGACTCTTAGTGAGAGTGAGAGATTTCAAGGTGGAGCTGAAGAAAATATAAAATACCTTGGAGACAGACAGATCTAACTCGCGAACAAATAGCTATCTTCAAGATCGATAACGAACCCAGCGAATTAAGTCGGGTGTGGATCGAAAAGCTCGGAGCCGAACTCGCAATTGCGATGGGATTACCTACGGCTACTTATAAGATGTGCCAAACGGAGCGAGATCTTCGAGCGATTCTCTCTCCCAGTTATATGAAGCTGGAAGGGCAAGAACGTTCGGGGATGATGCTAATGCAAGAAGTTCTTACCGATCGCGAGCGAATCTACACGATCGAGAATGTGATGGCTGTATTCGACCGCATCGATATCGGATTGCCTTCTGGATATAAACCGCCTCCAGAAATTAGCACGGCAAAAGATTTATTCATCGGATATTTATTACATGACTACTGGATTGATAATCCCGACCGCCACGACCGTAATTGGGGGATTCAAGTCGATCTAAATGGGAATAAAGAACTCTTGCTAAACTATGATTACGGACGCGCTTTAGTTGATTTTCCACTAACAAATAATCGATTTGAAATCTTTGCCGAACGACTCTGCGAAGTGAGGACTTGTGCCTTTGTCAATAATGG
This sequence comes from Chamaesiphon minutus PCC 6605, assembly GCF_000317145.1. GTDB lineage: Bacteria > Cyanobacteriota > Cyanobacteriia > Cyanobacteriales > Chamaesiphonaceae > Chamaesiphon > Chamaesiphon minutus. Next base: position 1,852,162 of record NC_019697.1, read on the forward strand.
TGGAGATAAAATTAAAATGGATGAAATGGTTAAAATACTGACCAAAACAAATCCAGATGCTACGAAATATTGGAGTGGACGAATCGCCCAAGTGGGGCAAGAACGATTAGATATGATCTTCGATCGTTTTCCTCCAAATTCAGCAAGTCCAAAAAGAATTGCATTTGCGAAAGTATTCATCGATTACAATTCGCTCCGGTTACAACAATTTATTTGAAAGTGATTTTAAGCGGATGGAGATCGGACAAAAGCGTGCCACCAAGGCGGTCGGATTCGCGCTGCCTTTAAATCCGCTTGTAGTCTTCAACATGTGACTAGATTGCTCCCGACTTGATTTGCCGTTGGCATCGCCGCGTCGAAAGCTAATCGTCACCAACATCCATTTGGATGAATCCACCCTAGCCAAGCAAGTAGCCCTACAAATAACAGCAGTGGTATCGTCAGGTCGAGCGATTGCTTGGCCTCACTTTCAATGTCAATAGTCATCGAATCGGGAACAGATTCTAATGCAATCGCGGCATCGTCCTCGACTCGTTGATAAAGTCTTTGAGATCGAGCATTGAGGGTCGTAAAATAATTATCTAGTCTAGTCACAAATTCCCGCATCGGATTATTTGCAAAATCTTCACTGGCTTTGACATGACGAACGATCGACTTTACCACTGGCAATGGTAAATTATAGTTATAAGACTTTGGTTGTCTATAATACTCCCACCAAATTGCTTGAGGCTCGATTTGATGCACGGACAGCATAGCTTCGACAAGATTAATAAATTCCGATCTTGCAGGTAGCCCCAGTAACACTTGCAAAATCTGAGCATCACAATATTCCTGCACTATAAAAAAACGAACTAAATCCTCGATCGGCACATTCATAAATTCTTGAGTTAAGAATTCATGAACTGAAGCAAGTTTTGATGAGTTGTTTGCACAGAAGATCGCTGTCAACCAAAGCGATTTTTGGCACATCATACCATCTACGCAGACCCATTCTTCCATGTAATTATGGGTAACATAATAATATCTTGTATTGAATGCCAAGAAAGGATACTTATCTCTAGCATAATTTGCGGCACGACCCATATTTCGAGCGCAATCCCTAACAGAACGATATCCAATGCTCGATGCTAATTCACTGACAGAATGAGTAGCTGCGCTCATGTCTTTTAAAATTTTATATCGATCGTCAAACTTTAATACCTGTCATGAAATATTTTCTAGATAACTTAATCTTTTCTAGGTTGAACTAAGTAATCCTTAATTCCTATTCTTGATATAATCAGACACAAATTCAAATGAACCTGTAGCTTCGATAGAATCAAAAATACAAAATGCCCAAAAATCCTGATTTTCTTCGCCCCTTTTGAGTAGATCGCATTCAGGAATTTTACTTTTAAATTCTGGAGTTATTCTCTCAATATGACCATAGCAGTCTATGGATCTATACTTGTCCTCGTAAATCTTGTAAAAAAGCCAGTTGCCAATCTCGATGTACTTGTTTGACTGTTTTGCTGCTTCACCATTTTTCTTTAACACTTTCAACTTTCTCCTACAACTTAGCTGTCGATAGTACGATCTAAAATATTCCCAAGCCCCTGTTTGTTTGGCTGGCTAATGTTAGATCGATCGCCACACACTCTCTTGCGATCGATCTAACAATGTCTGCTCTAGTCCTTGCGTCCACCTCGCCCCGATGGACTACTTTGGCTGGACTTAGCGGCTGGAGTGGAGACTTTAACTAAGACTTGAGTACCGACGATCTTGGCTTGGTAGGCAGTGAGGGGTTTGGTTGCTGGCCCATTTAATACCGCTCCATTAGCATCAAAACTCGCGCCATGACAGGGACAAGCGTATTTCTTTTCCCCTGCCGCCCACTTAACATCGCAACCTTGATGCGTACATTTAGGATTGACTGCAATCAATTGTTTGGGATTGGTGGGATTGCGGACGAGTGCGACTTCTTTGGTTTGCAAGTAGCCATTTTTATCTAGATCGCTTACCGAACCAATGACTGTGAAACCTTCGGGTTTTTTCTGTCCTGATGAGCTAATACCTTTACTTTGTAAATCTGAAGTGTCATCTTCAGCTATGTTCGCAACTGCCTGACGTGGCTTAAAGATCGTGATAATTGCGGGAAAAATACTGGCAATTGAAGCAATACTGAAGTAGGCAAGAAACGAACGGCGTTTAAACATGATTGCGATGTTTGTTACTGATTGGTTTACATAGTCGAAGCATACTTCTTGAAAATCATAGAGCGACGATATTTCTTGATGAAACACTACTTAGCTCTATTGTTACATAAATATTTTCGATTTAACTTGGCTATTTTTCCAATTAAATCTAAATTTTAAATCAGATCTAATTGCCAGATCAGAATATCTTAACAGAGCGGTCGATTGCGACACGATTGATAGAATGTTCGCCTGGATTTCCTTTAATAGTTAAATGCTTAATATTAGGCATCAAGCATATTTCTAGAGGAATGAATTCAAGTTTGTTAAATCCTAATCGCAAAATATGTATGTAATTCATTTTGGCTATTTTAGATGGTAAAGATTTAAGTTTATTTCCTGATAAATTTAACTCTTGTAAATGAGTTAGACGAACGATCTCGTTAGGCACCACCTCGATTTGATTCCAAGATAAACTCAAAGTCCTGAGATGGGTGAGTTGACATATCGATGTCGGAATCGAACGAATGTTATTGTCTCCTAAACCTAGCCGTTCTAAATTGGTTAAGCTGCCGACCCACTCTGGGATTGTATCGATGTAGTTGTTGCTTAAATTTAATACCTTGAGATCGGTCAGTTTCGCAATCTTTTCAGGGATTTGATCTAGGTGAATACCTACTAAATGAAGCTCTCCTGTCATCTCAGCTTGTGAAATTGCTTCGGAGATTTTCTGGATATTTAGCCATGAATGAATAGGTATAGCCATAGACCGATACAGCTTAACAAGTTTAGGGAAAACCCAATCGAGTATCGATCGACCACTCGACTTTAACCAGTAATGCTGCTGCAATATTAGCTGAGGAGAATCTATGGATCTGAAGATAAATCTGGTTGGGTACATAATTCCAAACTTCATAGATGAACGTACTTAATAAGAGGTTTGTCGATGTAACTTGTCAAGGTGTTAAAATAGAGCGACTGACGGCAGTATCGATCTAGATTTGGTAATCGCTCGACGATGGATAGATCGTCAATGGGATTATTCCACAAATCTATTTCAATGAGATTTTGGAGATTGGCGATGCTTTGGGGTAGTACCGTTAGTCGATTGACTTGAAGATCTAAGTAGGCTAAATTGGTAAGCTGACCGATGCTTTCAGGCAACCGTTCAAGATAGGAATTTCTCACCACTAAACTAGTTAGCTGACTCAAGTTACCGATAGCTGCTGGCAATGTGGTTAAGTGACTGTCAAATACATTGAGCTTAACTAGTTCTGGTAAGTTGCAAATTGACTGAGGTAAAGTTGTTAAAGATGAACGATTTAATGTCAGACTCCTGGTTGCCTGACACATCTATCTGAAACCCTGATTTCTCGTGAAATCGGAATCGATCCAGCACGGTAAATTAAGGCTTTGAGCCGATAATTCGTTAGATCGTGGGGTAAGCAGGATCGTTGCAGAACAAGGCTTTGAGGTACTTGTGTCAGGCAGTCAGGTCAGACTCTTGAGTGTTGCTGGAAATTCAATATCTGAAGGGATGTTCCCTGGCGGACAACAGTAGAGACTAAGATCCGAATTATCCTTCGCTAAGTGGGACGTAATGACTTCCCGCCATTGTTGCTGATGTTCTAGCTTTTTCAGACGATTGCGCTCGGCTGCTAGCTTCTGCTGTTTTTGCTCCAATTCGATCGTCCTTTGAGTGTTAATTCGGTCTAGATATTGGGAAAAGAAAGGAATTTTCATGGCAATCGCCTTTTACGTTTCAATGATTGGATTGGGATCTTCGATGTCTCGTTCGTCGGAGCGGCGATGGTCGATTGGCTCGGCTCCGACAAGTGCTAAGTATTTATTAACCGTTGCTGCCCAATGCTGCTTTTGCTCAGTTGGATTTTGGCGCGATCGTTAATTTCAGTCGGTAAAGCAAGAATAATCGATTCTCCGAAGGAGACGCTGTGCCAAAGGCAGGCTTACGCCAACGCGAACGGGCTAGCTGAGAATCCGGTCGCTTTTCAATTGCTTCGATCGTATTCCACAACTGAGAACGGCTAATATGTAACTGGCGATCTGCAATGACAGGTACGATAATTTCCGAATAGTCTACTCCCGTTCGATCGGTATAGTCATAAGTTACTCTCAATCGTTGACACTCAATTCGAGCTGCGGCAAAGTAAGCGGCACAGGCACAGGCGGATTGTCCAGCACTCCGAGCGATGACGTTAGCTCGATAATAAAATATAGCCACTATGATTGAATATGCCTGTGGAAAAGTGAGACGAAATTAGCTATTAGGAAATTCAATGGCATCAACAGCCTGTAGCCTGGATATCGAGATACCTGTTGCCAATATTTCTTGGCGAGAGCGAACATGTTGGGATGAGTTTACGAACGCAATCGAGTCGAATATAGCGTGACATTTTTTGCGCCAGCCATTAAGTAACGAGCGATATCCGAGTAACATTCCGGTTGCGGCATCTTCAATTGTTGAACTGTTGTTAAAAAACTTATCGCAAATGTATGAGTTTAATGTTGGGAATACTAGAGACTTGCCTTGTGCTTCTATGCTTACCTTGAGTGACGAATTTTGGTAAGCATGAAAGTAATTCTCATCCCCAAAATAATTATTTATCGCCACATGTACGGTACTTCCACCCATGACCTTGATGTATGCTGATAGCGAATCTAAACTACTTGTTAGCCGATCGATTACCCACAGCGTAATTAATGGTCGGTCTAATGCTGATAGCTCCGTAATCAAATGCTGGCTGTATTTTTCAATCCCCTCAATGCTAACGGCTGTGGCATTAACTATGATGATTTCATTGGGATGCCCAAAACCTAGATCGATTAAGCCACTCGCTCCTGACTCGGAACTTAAATCTAAAACGGCAAAAGGTAAATGACGATACGACCTGTGGACATCCATTAACCGTGACTCTGTTTCAACTAGAAAACAGCTTTGCTCGTTCTTGCTAAAGTAGTCTAAAATTGCCATTGTTAATAGGCTTTTACCGACCCCACCTTTGTTACTGCCGATGATATATATTGGTTTCATCGATTACCTTCTCCCATTTTAATAATTTGGTAGATCTACTAAGCAATACCGAATATATTCAGCTCTAAGCCAGTGCATCGAAATCTCTTGCGGTGACTCTTCTGTCTCATTTAAAGCAGCGAAATAGCTTTCTCTTTGTGCTGGATATAGTTCGATATGTCTACGAGCCAACATCACGTAATCTAGATTTAATTGCAGGTACTTCATGTTCTGAAGGTAAATTGAGACTTGGACTTAGCGTTTGATTTTCTGACTGTAACGAGGTGGTAAGGATTTAATTAATGTTTCCACTTCTTTGTCATTCAGGTCTTCAAGCGAACGCCCTTTTAATGATTTTTGCCAATTCACCTTTAATTTTTTAAGCTGTTTGAGCAGACCAACCGTAACATTCTCTTGTGCATACCGATCTTCGCTGCGCTTGAGGCTCTGTAACAGCCAGACAAAACTCAATCCGAGTAAAATTAGTGTGGGCATGAATCTCATTGACTCTGGGAGAATTTTGAGGCTGGGACGCAAGATGAAAGCAAAGAAGGTATTGAAAGATAAAAAGACCCAGACACTATAACAATGGTGGCGAATCTCGGTGATATCGATTTCTTTGCCGCGATTAATTAAATACGACTGGTAAACTCGTTCGGTCATTTGTCCGGCATAGTAACTAATCGACGCACAGATAATCAGCGTCAAGGGAGCTGCCACTATTTTCGGAATATCGATCGTGTGACTTGCGATGTAGAAGCCTGGACTGAATAGGCTACTGAGTTGGTTGGGGTCGTGACTCCACGCTCCAGAAAAATAATAGTCCCAATTACCCGCATACAGGTATTGATAGACGAAGAATCCAACCATCAAGCCAAAGTAACCATAAAATAGTAGCTCCCGATCCGATTTTTTGGCATGTTGCCAGTAATTGAGTTGCACGTCGATATCGATACAGGCGATCTGACAGCCGACACAGCCGCTCTTTTCACCCACTTTAGGATCGATCGTCCGACACATCGATTGAGTCAGCTTTGCCGAATCTAAATGAGCATCAGTGCTAACCAATCCGCGCGTACCCGTAAAAAATACTTGCACTGGAGCCATCGGACAGAAATACTGACACCATGACTTTCCTTTGAATAGATAGCCAACGACAACCGCTGCGGTAATTGTCGCCACTAGAAAGATCCCCATTCCCAAGCCGCTACCATTGGCAAATAGCAACCGAACATTTAGACCCAGATAAAACAGGAGTAATTGTAGGTAGAGATAGTTGCGCCCCAGCCAGGAATCCTTCGTCACCGCTGCTGGTTCGTACTTGACGCTGCCACTAACCGGATTGACTTTCTTAACTTTGCGTCCGCGTCCCAACGAACGAGCAATCTGGGAGAAAAAAGATAACGGACAAATCCGCCGCCAAGTGTCGTGTCCGCCTACTGTAAGGATGATGATACTTGATGGTACGACTATCCCCCAGAAAATCCGTGGAGCTAGAACGTAAGAGACTTGCTGCAAACACTCGCCCTGGACTAGTACGCAAACGCTCGGATCGATGTGTAAGGGGCTATCTAAATTGTCTGGATGAGTCAACCACCGCGAAACCGGATCGTAAAAACTTAATAGAATCAGCAGCGACCAGCCGATCGCGAGAACTTTACGAAACCTGTCGATCTGTTGCTCGGAAAATTTATTAATCATCGGTTCTAATTAATTTAGGGTAATTTGGCAAACGAGGTTTTTGGTGCCTTTCGTCTGCACTGCGGCTTTTTTGACGCAAGCCCGTACCGAGCGATTGCCCGATTTAAAAGTTTGATACAGCAATTTGCCATCGGGAGTCGCCAGCCATTCGAGGATCGCCCCGTCCCCCGCTCTAGCTTGTCTTAATTGGTTGGGAAACAATACGAAGAAGGCAATTAGGACACCTATTGTCAGCCCGACAGAGACTCCGATCGAGCCTCCGATCGCTCCAAACACCCATTTATGTAATCGACTCACTCCCGATTGCCCGATCAAGCGTTTGGTGGCAGTATCGATCGTTTTGGCGGCTTCGGCAGATCGCGCTTGCCCTTGGTCTTGCTGCTGGTAGAGGATTTTAATCATTGCCTCATCCCGCTTGTCCTGTTTTAACTGAATTTGTTCGACCGTATCATCAAGCAGCTTGGGCATGGCAACTGCAATACTGTCGAGCGATCCCGCGATTCTAGCTGCGTGAGCGTAAGTCCCCGCAACCTCCAAGGCTTCATCGTTTAGCCCCATCCCGCGCAGAGCAGCAAGTTTGTGGGCGACAGTCTGAAACTCATCCGGCTTAACTTGCGCTCTTAACTTCTCGATCGCTTGTGGCTGGTCGTTATTTTCGGTTCGGTTTACCTTTACCATTTTTAACTTGAATAACTTGAGGTATTACGTTAACTTGTTCGCTAATTTTCTCTACTTGTTGCGGCTTAATATCGGGTTTATCTTTGTAAAACTCGTAATAAGCTGCTACTTTTGGATTTCTATATACACTGATGCTTCAATTACTCCAATCGTTGCCAGGTTTGGAGGATTATTGGCTTGTTTTATGTAGTAATCTGCCTCTGCTGGACTCAATTTTTTGACTGAAACAATCTTAATATTGCCAGCCTTTACACTTGCTTTTGCCTCTTTCATCAACGGAGCATAAACTCCTATAGGGAAATATAAATGTTAATCATTATTAGTGTTAGTATCTGGTGGTGAATCAACTGGATCGAAGCAATCGGTTGACTGAGCGGAGTTTTTAGGACAAGTATTCTTGAGTAGATTGGCTACTGCTTTTGGGGTGACTCCGACTTTTTTGGCAGCCTGGGCGAAATTCATCCCTTGATTTTGACATTCTATGATTCGATCGATCTCTGGTGGTGTCAGCCGACGATCTTCATATATAGTCCCAGCTAATTCCGAAAAAGATTTTTGACATTTCTCACAAATATAACGTTGGTATTTCTGCTTTCCTCTTTTAGTTTTACCTCGTTTGTAAATTTTGGAATGACCACAATACATACAGTGCATAATGATTAATTACTATTGGGAATTGGGGCGTAGGCATCGAGGTGACGGTCTGGTAAGAATTTACGACTGCCGGAACTCGCTGGATCGGCTTTATCGACGAGCATGTTACGAATTTCATGGATTTTCTTCTTGTCGCGTTTATACATTGAATTAAACGCTAATGTCGTCTTAATCAGATCGTCGATCGTCACCGTTAAACTCTTACGTTCGCGGTGAACTCTGGCGATCGTATCTTGAGCGACTTGCTGAATTTCTGCGCCGATAAATTCAATGGAGCTATCGGCGAGGTGTTGCCACTCTTGCGGAGAGAAGACCGAATCGTCTTCATTGGCAAACCGTTTATCGTAACGTTTGAGAAATAGTCTAAATAGCTCTATGCGCTGTCCCTCATCGGGCGAATCGATAAAGAATATTCGATCGAATCTCCCCGAACGGGTCATTTCAATCGGCACTTCTGCCATCCGATTGAGGGTACCAATGACGAATACTTTGGCGAGTTTGTCGTTGAGCCAAGTCAAGAATGTTGCCAGAATCCGTCGATCGATTCCCGCTCCAAATAATTTCTCGATCTCATCGACAAACAGAATGCAGGGGGCGCAGCTTTCAATGGTAGTTAGTAGTTTGGGTAAAGCCAATCCTCCACCTTCGATAACGTAATCGATGCTCAAGGCGAACAGTGGATAACCTAAGATGGCTGAGATCGCGCGAGCTGAAAAGGTCTTTCCCGTTCCTGGTACTCCCGCCAGCATTACCCCTTTCGGGTAGGGTAAACCGATGGCTTCGGCGGCGGAACTGAGCCTGTACTGTAAATCTTCGATCCACCTCACTAACAGGTCTAAGCCGCCAATTTCGATGTGCTGGGGTGGTGGTTCGTAGCGGATACCCTTGAGTGCCAAACGTTTCGATCGAAATTGTTCGACTTGAGCGTAAGGATCGCGGAGGGGGTCGATCTTCCGCAAGCAGCCTTCTAAATCCGCGTGGGATAAACCCATCGACAACCGGATTAAGCGATCGTCTTGGGGTAAGGCATACTTCCCTAGTAACGCGTATATCTCTGACCCACTGGGCAACTCGACGATTCGTTCGGAGACTAAAAACCCTAAAGCGGAGGGAATCGGGGTTAAATCGGTTTGAAGTATGTATATACGTGTGGGTCGCTCGAATTCTTTGAAGTAGAGCGATCTCAATCGGTCGTAGACGATCTGTTGCTCCATCTGCTCTAAACAAGCTAGGGCACTCAGATAATCTACCCAAACTTGCATACTACTATTTGTACTCGCCGAATCTATAGGTTGAATTAGCCTGTCTAGATTGCTCAGTGGCTCCAAACTACTGGCAACTGTCCAAGTGGGCAACTTGCCAATTCCTAACCGGAGCGGCACCGCTGGCTCGTCGATGGGGTCGCAGCGCAGGACGATAATTTCAAGTTGATGTGTTTCACATGCCAACACTTTTGGTTTGACTCCGTTGTTGCGTGGGTGATTCTGGCTTGTTCTGTTTTTGCTGTGCGGCAATCCGCGATTGTTCGGCAGCCAACGTATTAGCCGCCTCTAAGTTGGCTCGATCTGCGGGTGCTAACTCGACCGCATCCGATTGGAAGGTCTTGAAAAATCCGTTAGTCATTTTGAGATCGGGATTATTGCTAACTGCCTTACCGTGCTGCGATAGTTGGAATTTATAGCGATCGAAGTTTGCCTGGGCTTCAAGGCTTTCTGGTCTGGCTTTGCCTTCAGGAGACTTGGTATAAAAGTTTTTGAGGTTAATCAAATCTTTGAGACTTACCCCAGGCTTAGAGCCATTCGGCGATTGTCCTGTAGTTAGAGCTTTCACCCCTGCCGCAGGAAGTGACTGCCCAGGCGGGACATTTGGCACTGAATCGGGCTGGTTATTGACTGCTGCCGTAGGAGCGACAATCGGGGCTTTGCCTGGAACTTCGTTTGCCAGCCCCTCGTTTTTTACGAATTGGCTGACGGCTGCATAGCGGGGAGCCGTGTATTCCTTGCTGAGAATGACATTCCCTCTCTCGTCCATATTGCCGAGGACGACTGGCTCTGGCGCGTCCACCTCGTACATTTTTATTTGGACGATCCCATCGCCCTCTCGCCCTGGAATTGGCTCGGCTTTAATGGTCGAGCCATTATCGAGTCTAACTTCACCATCGCGGTCGAGGCTGTCTTTAATTTCAATGAGAGCATCTACCTTCTGCTTGTTAGCGGTCGCGTCCGGTGCTTCCCCTGAAGACCGTGCCATCGACGAACTCTTTGTCATCCGTTCAAATTGGCGATCTGGTGGTTCGATGCCCGTCGCCCGTGTCACATCTAATTCATCTCGGAGCGACTGCTCGTTACGAACGATCGATGTTGCCCGTTGTTGTAAGTCATTAATCGAGTTGACGATCGGAATATTGCGGTTGGCTTTAAACCGCCTATCGCGATCGTTTGCTGAATAAATGACCTTGCCCTGGGCATCTGTCTCAAACAGTGTTTTATTACCAGACTTAATCAGTAAGTTCTCGCCATTGTTGATCCTCGACCCTTCGGAGCTAGAAATTAAATCGACGATCGCTTGCGCTTCAACTCCAGTAATTCCTGGTTTGAATGAAGTTTTCGTCTCCCAAAAATCGCTAAATTTGTAGAGCGTTTCGCCAGATGCTCTGGATGGCGAAAACTCTTCTTCATCTTGGGTTGAATTTGGCAACTTCTCTTCGATAGTAGGAGTAGTTGTTTCTTCTTCATCCCCCCGACCGCCTTGCGGCGCGCTTACGCGATTGCGCTCTGCTTCAACTTCCGATTGAGGGGTCGCTGTTTTACAGATTACCTCAAGATCTGCATACTCTAATTCGGATTTAGGCTGTGGCGATTCTTTGCTTGCCTTCAGATCGGGATTGTCTAGTGGAGCCTTACCATTCGATTTATCAGTTACTTGAATTTTCGGCTTACGACGTTCGTAGGCGTTATTTGCCATCATCACAATGAAGTTAACAGTATTTCGGGTGGTATTTTTAAGCTGCTCGTCGCCGATAGCTGAAGTCTCTCTAAGATTTCTAATCAATTCATCCAAACTAACTTGGGCTGACATACTTTCGCTTGCCTCTAGTATTGAATTAAAATTTATACGCACATTGCTATGACTGAATTAGCCGTCACCATTAACGGGATATTTTCAATCAGTACGCGACCCGTTTCGGTAGAGCGCATGTAGGCTAATTTACTATCGACCGCGATCGCTCGATAGGTAATCGGTAGCTCAAAATCTTCCTCTCGTTCTAAAACGATCGCCCCATTTTGGATCAGAACTAGTGTTTGAAAATCGTTGATAACCGCGATTTCTGGTTGTGACATATCAATAATTCGACTGTTAAATATTCAAGGTAGTCATCATTGAATGCGGCGGTTCTGCCATATCTTCAGTGACTTCTTCGGTCTGTGAACTTAGCGGTAAGATGTCGTTTAAGATTTGGTAATATTCCCGCATTAGTTGGGCATAATCCTGTTGCTGTGTTGGCTTGCCACGTTTGGCGACATCGCAGAGTAATCGATATTTGCGCTTGGATTCTGCCCTGAATTTGGTGTTGAGTTTTTTGCTGAACTTGAAGCTGTGTTTGTAAGGCAAACCTACTTCTTCTTTATTCCCAACAGTAGGAGCTTGAATGACACAAGTACCTTTCGGGAAATTCTGTGGTTCGTGTGGCTCTAATAGGGACACTTGATGGAGTTGAGTACCTGTCGTCCGACTGGTGCCGCTACCCTTGCCCGAATTGGTCGATTTGGAAACAGTCGGTAGTTCCATCTCTTGCTTGCAGAGTAAATCTGACAGGACTTTGGCTGTCTCTGGATTCCCAGGATTGAACCAGATTGTTGTCGCACAACTAGCGAGGAAACCCTCTGCCCTTGCCTTCCCGTATTTTTCCAGTTGACCTAAATACTGAATTCCCAAGATGAGACTGCATCCAGAAGACCGATAGCGGTTGAGCCAATCGAGAACCACTGGCATGTTTAAGGTGTCGAACTCATCGAGAATAATCACCAGCGGACGATCTCGTTGATATTTGAGGTTGTAGCTGACGATCTGTTCTAACGCCGTAGCAATTAGCGGTAATGTCGATTGTTCGTTGGCTTGGTTGACCCCGAATACTAACATCTGCTTGCCGTCTACCTTCAGTGGCTCGTCTGGGTTGAAGCGGGGGAAAGTACTCGTACCGCAGAAATTGTCAAGGAAGTTAGGCAGAATCATCGGCGAGAGAAACTTTGCCGCCGTCGCCAGTAATCCGCCCTCGGTATTGTTTTTTTCACCCTCCCCACTGCTGCTAGTCAGGATTGAAAATGCGCTGTAGCACCACGGCGGAATCTTATCGCGGTGCAGTTCCAGCCGTTTGGAAAGATTTGGCAGGGAGAGAATTTGACTCGCCATCAAGATATTTGCATAGCTGGGCACGTTGAGATATTCAGCGACCCATCTTGCCATCAAGAACGCACCTTCTAGGATTGTTTTACCCCCAGGATCGAAAAAGCCATCGGTTTTGGCATCTTTGCTGGCATTATTTCGCACCAAACAGCCGATCGCTTCTCTGACTCCCGCTAAATCCGCAGAATTCTTAATCAGATCGAAGATATTAAACGTCCCCGACAATAGGCTCCCAGGCGCGAGAGTGCGGACTTGATAGCCATAATCGATCGCAATGGGCATCAACGATTCAGCCAAGCCATTATTATCGAACTTATAATCGAATAGCACGATCGAACATGCCTCTTTGATGGCTGAGATCGCCGCAGGTTCGATGAAGTTAAGCGTCTTCCCCCACCCCGCTCCGCCGATAACCAATGTGCCGCAATTGATTTGGGGAAAAAAGAGGATGTTCTTGGCTCGATGCGGTGATTTCCATTGCTGGGGTGGCATCCCAATTGGTTCTTGGATGTAATAGGTTGCGTCGTTAAATTGAGAGTTCTTCCCGACACAAGCTAACCCCGCTGCTTTCGAGTTTTTCAGATCGTCGGCATTTGCCCACCGCGCTCTAGCCGTCTTCCCTTTTTTGGGGATTCTGCTTCGCAAGATAGTCATAATGGCAATCCCGACTAGCATCAAGCCAATGACTGCGACTTGCGGATCGGCTTTGAGTTTGGCAATAACGATATTTAATGGCTTTAAATCTATCGAAGTTGTGTTTTTCAATATCCTTGCTCGCAAATTTCAAAGTTTCGATCTTCACCTTCTTGCCGTTGGACGACATTAAAGCAGTGAAATTTAGGGGATGACTTAAACATCTCTTTGCCCACGCCAATATCTTCTAATTGCAATGAGATCGGTATTCCCTCTTCGGGTGTAACGATGTACAAACAGCCGAGTTTGCCGCAGGTTTCGGGGGCAATAATTCTAAACACAGTGTATTTTTGGTCTTGAGATTTAAACTGAGTAACACTAAGCTTGCTCCGCAGATAAGCAAGCGTTACCTTGGAATCTAGCCTCACTCCTGACTCGACAACTTTATCGATTTGTTCGCTAGTGAGATTAGGTATTTTATCTGGAGATTTGAAGATTTCTGTCTTCTGTTGAAAAATCAGGCGACTAGCTCCAAATGCCAGGGTGAGGATGGCAAGAATTACAGTTGTCGTCAATAAAAACTTCCAATTCTTATTCTTACCATCGCTTTTAGTTGACTCATCCTTGGCTGGTTTCTTGCTTGTTACTTCACTTTCTACTGGCTCGTCCTTAACAGGTTTAGTTTTAACTACATCACTTTTGGGAAGTTCACCTTTGGGTGGTTTACTTTTAGCGGGTTTACTCTCTGGTGCCTCGGTAAGTGGTGTTGTTACGTCTGACTGGGTGATTTTAAGTAGGATACTTTTTGGCTGTTGCTGTTCTGCCGTTGCGCCGGAATCTGAATCTACTGTTGGCAATTCGGTAGTGCTAGCTTTAATTTGATTGGGTTCGCTCGGCGTTAAATCCACTTAAATCTCTCCAGTAAACGATGTGCTGTGACGACTCGTACCTGCATGATTTTCTCCTAACTGATATTAGTAATATTCGACAGTGGACTATAAGAGCCGATCGTGTGCGAACCAAATAATTTCTGGTAAGCGATCGACGTGTCGGTTGTTGCTGGTGCCGCTGCTACTGTGGGTGCTATCTCTCCGTTGCTCTCTGTTGCTCCATTACTCTGTTTAGTGGGAATAATGGTCGGTAATGTTGCTGCCGCTGGAGCTGTAGGCGTTGGGGTAGTGGGAGTAGCGGTAATGTCTGGCATTTCCACTTTCATCGGGAACAGTGCCAGTTTATTCTTCTCGCTCACTTGCGGTAGTGGTAAGGCGATCGGCCCGATAAATTTCGAGCTACAGTTGCGCTCGAAGGCGATATTGGTACAAAAAGCCAAGTACAGCCGTTGTTCGACGGTGCCAGTTTTGGCGTTGCCGCGTTCTAGCACGAGCTTCATCTGGTCTGAATCGAATGCTGGTGCTACCCCAGGCGGTTCTTTAAAGTTCCACAGCGTCTTGCCAATCGACCCGACCCCACCATCGATCCATTTGGTTTGCCCTGGCTTATGTATTTGGATTGCCAAATTGCGATTGAGGGGATTCGATCTACCCGCGACCATGTTTTGTAAGACCGTATAGTCGCAATGAGGCTCTTTACAGGTGGAATTAGGGACGCGATTACTGCCCGAAATTAAATTGATCCCGGTAATTTTCTGCCCATTTTTCCCTGGCACCTCTGTCTCTAGATGATCGACCTTCATCAGATTGGCAGTGGTGAGACTAGTTGATGGCATCAATAAGATCTTGGCAAAGGAGACATCTGCTGCCAGTGGAAAGCTCGTCGTCGGTAAGTTTTGGATGTTGAGCTTATTGGCAAAGTCGCCATAGGGAATGTTGTGCATTCCGGTTTGGGCGATGGGGATGGCGGCACGGACATCCGCTGGAATTGGATTCGCACCGCAACTTGTCGCCGCAACACTTCCAAAAGTTGGCACCGCACCCGCCCCACAAGCTCCCCAAGAACCGACTTGCTCGGTATTGATGGCAACATTGGCCAGTTGCGGGAACGCCGTGACGAGTTGTTTGACGGGCACTTTATCTAGAAACTTGAAATTGCTTAATGCTCCTTGAACTGCTGTTTGAACTTCTGGGGTCGTGGGATAGATTTTTTGAGCTAAAGTCACCATCGACTCATTCCCGCCACTGCCGACACCCGTAAAAGCACCGATGGGCAGTTGCGACCACGATCCACCTTTAGCGATCGTCGTGGTAGTGGGTTGAGTTTGGGGTGTGGTGGCGGGAAATTGGATTTGAATGTTTTGAGTTGGTGGTGCGATATTTTTAAGAGTCACGCTCCCAAATGCGTCTTTAATCATCGCGATGGTCTTGGCGTTTTCCGCTTGGCTCAATGCGGACGCTTCTTGCGATTTCACGATCGTTGCCGTAGACCCGATCGCGAGTAAGGCTAAACTTCCAATTTTGATGATGTTCATCTCGCTTTTGCTGCCTCTTTAAATAGTGAATATGTCGGTAACAGATTGTCTTTAATGAACCTAAAAGTTTCGGTTGTTGACTGGTAGAGTTCGTAAAAAAGGATTGTTAAAATTACGGCGAGGACTAAATACAGTGTTAGCTTTAGGGTTCGCCACCCGATCGGTAACAAAACTCGTCTCATGTTCTGGCTGAGGGATTTTACTAACTTTGATGGTGATAGTATAAGGATGTAATTGATTGCGCCTGTCTTTGGTAATCACTCGAATCGTGCCTCTGTAGCCGATTCTTGCTGCCGAACGCGCACTAATTAACAGGATTGACGAGTTATTACATGCCGTGCGATTGCAACCGTTGGCATTAAACAGGAGGCTTTTGGTTAGCACTTCTGGGTTATCAACCATGATCGATTTGATGCGACGATCCGTGCGCGACCAATTAAATAAATGTCCGGTGCCTTGAGTGATATTTATCTCGATATTTCTGTTTTCAGAATTGAGATCTTTAGGGTGAGCGGGAGCTACAACGAGCATTGAAATACACCCAGCTAATCCCAGTAACCAAGATCTCAACTTGCTAACTTCGATTTGTCTTAGCATTACTTGAAACCTCGAAGAAAAGCGCGTCGTAAGAGCGACGATCGAAATAGAGCTGTGGACTGCCAACGACTCAACTACGGTAGCGGTGCCATTGCGGGGTTTTGTGTGGTTACAGGTTGAATGCTGCCTCCGTTATCGAATTGGATGGGGATGAGTCCCGATGGGGTTCCACCAGTAGTAGGTTGAGTAACTATTGGTGTGAGATTTTGAGTGTTTTGTGCCTCAATTAATTGAGTGGATGTGATAATTGGCGGCGATTGTGCGTCGATGCCACTATTGGCTGGAATCGGTGCGAATGCTGGTGTTGTGCTGGTTTCTACTGCTTGACTGGGCGCGGTCGATTGAGGTTGGGTGTTGACGATGTTATTTGGCTTGGTTGGCGCGATGGGAGATGTTCTCGTCGTGCTAGTTGACTGCGATGGAACAATGACGGGTTGAGTCGTCAGTGCTGGTTGCTGCTGTACGACTATGGGCTGAGTCGGTGTTGGGGTAGGTTGGTTAGTTGTTGTCGATTGTGGTGGTATAAATGTCGATCGAGTAGTTGTGGATTGGATTACTTGCGGTGTTGTCACCAGCGGACTTACCGCTGTTGGTTCACTCGGTATAAATGTTGGGTGGGTGGTAGTGGCAGGGGTACGAAGTGGTTGCTGGGGTACGAGTGTTGATTGGTTAGTAAATGACCGATCGATCGTGGTGGGTGTAGCTATTGGTTGGGCGATTACTCCGTTACTAGATTGAGGTACGACGGATGGCTGTGTAATGGCTGTGGTAGGATTCGGTGTTGTAGGTGATGGAGCTGTAACGATTGGTCGATCGGTAGTTACTGTTGGCGTTGGCGTTGAGAGTTGAGTAGGAGTAGACGGTCTGGATCTGAGCGGCTGTGTGGCTGTCGTGACAGGAGTAGGAACTACGCTAGTCGGTTGCGTAACTGCCGGACTGCTGGTTTGAATGGGGGCGATAGTCGGTTGAGTATTAACGACGTTATTGGGTTTAGTCGGCGCAATCGGGGATAGTGTATTTATTCCCTGATTCACTTGGGTCGTTGGTGGAGTCGCAGGTTGAGTTGTTGCCGTTACAGGTGAGGGTGCAACAACAGGCTGAATATTTGCCGTTGTCGGTAATGGCGAAACGACAGGCTGAGTCGTCGCGGTTACTGGTGTTGCCGTAGATGAAACAGGCTGAGTATTCGCAGGTGTGGGTGGTGATGGTGCGACGACAGGCTGAACATTGACCGCACTAATCGGCTTAGTCGGAATCATTGTTGGTGGCTGCTCGACATCCCCACCACTCAGAACTTGACCCTGTGCTGGCGTTCCTGTATTGGCTGCGGTCACATCCGAAGAAACTGGAACAGTAACGGTAGCCGCCGCTGCGACAAACACTCGCACCGGACTCCGTACTGGAATTTCATTGAGCTTGCTCGACTGTTGCAGTTCTTGTGCTAGAGCGTTTGCTCTGGCTTCTTTGGCTTTGGCTAACGGGCTAAATGCACCGTTAAGTAAGGCTCCAGGGATATTCACACCCCCATTATTGGTTTGGACGACCGAAGTACCCAATCCCGAAGTGTTCACTACAGAGGTATTTCCAGAGTCCACCAAAGCTTTCCCTACACTTCCCGCAGCTCCCCACATAGCAGCGGTAGTATCGGCACCTGATAATTCGCCTTCGAGCAATGAGCGTTGGTTGGCAACTAGAGCCGCGCTATTACTCGCTGTCAATGCAAAGGCTCCGACAGGCACTTTGATTTCAGTACCGTCGATAAAAACGCCTCTAGAAGTAGCTGTGACCGCGCCGTTATCATTAACTGTCGCCCCAAATTGAACGATCGTGCCTGCGGGTAAATTGAATCCCTGCGACAGTTGGATCGGTTGGTCGAGTTGGACGGATAATGGTGTTTCCGTGCCGTTGGTGGCACTGTTGCGACTGAGCGAGGTATACGGCGTAACCGTGTGTGCCGCTACATTTGCGCCGACAGGTAAACTTAGTGTTAGTGCTGAACTATCATCACTAGCTAAAGTCATTGCTCCATTGTCGGACTTGTCATTATCGCCACCAAACATGCCCAACGCTGACGCTTGTTCAAAGCTCAATGGTGGCTGCTCTGGTTCGACTGGTTTGACTCGAACGGGCTGAGTGGGCTGGGTCGCGACGGGAATCGGGGTCGGACGCGGCTGTTGGATGACTGGTGCGGGTGTTGGTCTTGGAATCGGACGCGCGACGGGTCTTGTTACCGGAATCGGTACGGGTCGAGCGACAGTTGCGGGTGTGGCGGCAACAACTGTCGGTGGTGGGACGGCAATAGTTCTAGGTTGTGGTGCTGGAGTCTTAACTACTGGCTGAAGTTTGGGCGGTTGTGCGGCAACCGTCGGTGATGGTGTTGGTGTTGATGCTGGCTTTGGTGTCTGCGCGACAGTCTGGGGTTTGCCTTTGGCTTGAATATCGAGTGCGCTTTGAGTCTTGAGATTTTCAAGTTCGCGATCTGCCAGCGAAGAAGTAGTGTCCTCTACTTCAGGAGCAGTGGGTTTTGTTGCCGTGGGCGTACCGCCGAGTCCAAACAGTACGGTTAATGGTACGCCAACTGCACCGAGTCCGATCGCTCCAGCTACGATATATTGTAGGAGCGGGTTTTTGCTACTGGGCTGTAAGTCGAGCGTTCCTTGGATGTCGGTATTGCTCTGTGAAGATGATATGACGCTGCCGTCGTCCGCTTGAATCTTGGTCGTTGGGGATAGAATTGGCGTACCGAGTTGGTTGCCGATTTCTTGGAGTCGGCGTTCGCTTTCAGGGATGTTATTGTCGCTCATGATAATTATTTGGGGGTCGTAGGTGGCGAATTCTTACTAGGAGTAGTAAAACTAGAGGGAGTAGTAGCGGCAGGATTGGGCGAAGTCGGCTTCTTTTCATTGATAATCGATGTTTTGGGGTTGGGCACAGACCCATTGGGAACGGTGAAATTACGGGCGATTGGTGCCATGCTAGTCGTTTCTAATCCCTGACTTCTGATCCGCGCTACCGCCACGGCGAGTCCTTTGTCTTTATATAAAAGGGAAGCTTCCGAGAGCGTCAGCGGTGGTACGGCGCGAATGGTGAGTCGTCGGTTGATGGGGATACTGCTGCCCACTTTTAAGTCCTTGCTATAAAACAGACTCCCCACTACATCTACCGTCCAAGTCCCAGGCGATACCAGCACTGGTTTAGAAATATTGGCAGGGATATATACTGTTTCCTGCGCGCCATTAGTGGTGAGCTTTGCCATGACGGTTGCTAGTTTAGTACGAAAGACTTCGGCAAACTCTGTCGATAGCCCGAACGTATAGCGGTAAGATGTGGTGGAAATCCTCCCCTGCCCGACGGCGATGCCTGGATCTGGCGGGTTGCCCTCAACAGGTAAGGTGTTCCGCCAAGTGAAGATGCCAATCATCTGCGTCCGCGCAAAGTCGGCGATTAATGCCGGATTGCGATCGTTCCCTGCCATGTACTCTAGAGATTCGATTTCGCCGTTACCACGCGTCACGAATGGGGTCATCGGCTTAGTTGCAGCGGCAAATTGCATCGCTAGAATGACGATTAGCAACATTCCGTTGATGCCCATAAAGCCTAGAGTTGCCATTCTCCAGCCGCCAACGGTCATGGCATCCTTGGCGCGGCGCATCCGATCTGACTCTTCGTAATCCGAGTTAATTCCCGTAACGGCATCGATATCAATAATCTCTAAATCGTCACCTGCTGGCTCGACGATTATTGGTGCTTTTCTTTTGCTGTTGAGGATTGTCATAACAGTAGTTTTTAATAATTTTTAAGAACTAGCGGCTATCTATAAGAATCGACCGACAGGGGTAAATTTCAAAGCAATCCCCGCAACTTGTGGTACTAACTTGACTGCCTCCCCAGCTAAGTTTAAAGTGGCATTAAAGATGGCAATCCCACCTCCTCTGGCGAGGAGTCCGGCGATTGCAGGGGCGAATAAACAGATGGCAATATCGATAAAGTAGACTGAAATATTGGCACCCATTTTGACGTTCAAATATTCAAATGTTCTGGTAAGTACCGTTAACATAAATTGAAAGATACCCACTGCCCAGAAACTTGAAAACCAAACCATTAACGGTGAGATATTAATTACACTCAGACACAAAGGAATCGGTAATGCGAGAATGGCAGCAAATATCGATACTTGGGCAAAGTTACTAATTACCATCCGCCAACCCCCAAAAATTCCTTTAAGTGAGGCATCGATTAAATTGGTTAATTGACCGCCGATGCCCTTAAAGATATCGGAGGTTGCCTCGCCAAAATTACCCGAAGCGAGATTGCCCACAGCCGCGCCCATGCTGTCTAGAGTCGTCGGATTCTTGATTCTCCCTGCACTGGTATCAGCGTTAATTTGAGCGGATAATTCGCCTTGGCAAGCAGTAAAGGCTGGATTGGGACTACCATTGGTTAAAGTCGGTGCGATCTTTAAACATTGTTTGGTTTTTGTCTCGATCCCGTTTAATGCTGCCGTCTCGCCAGTGAAGTCTTTCTTGAGCTGGACTAGATTGCTAACTTGTTCGATATTAGTGTCGATGGCAGTATTAATCGAGCTAATTGCCGCCCAATTGAACAGGGCAAAATCCCTAGCTAATGTGCCTCTGCCCACAATGAAAGATACTAAAACCGCCGCCCAAAATAACTTACTCGCATTAGCGGGGAACTGGTCGAGTTCGGCAAAACTGGGAACGATAAAGTATAGTTGAAATGCCAGCCCAAAGACAGCAAATATTGTACAAGGTGCCATAATTGCTCCAAATAGAGCATTAGAATCACTGAGCCAATCTGTAACCAAACTATCTGCGATCGCCGGAGTCGCCGCTAGCAATGATGTCAAGTAAATATCCATGTTGTCAAACCTCTTTAAAAGATCGAACGCAGACGGTTAAAAGTTAGACTGATATCGCTATTTATTTAGTACTATTGGCGTAAACATCCATTGCTTGTCGGATTGTCAGATCTTTATCCTTACTTTCGTCTAATGCTTGCCGTGCTGATTGAATTTGGGCTTCATTGAGGGTTTGTAGTTGCTCTGCCGCACCATTAGAATGAGCGAGTAACGTGTTGATGCCCTGCCCCATCGTCGCTTGAAGGTTGCCAATTTGAGTTACCCCCACCAGCGTACTTTCCGGTGCGACGACACTACTATAGACACTGCTCGACTGTTTGATTTGTTGGGCATCCACCTTCA
Source organism: Chamaesiphon minutus PCC 6605 (assembly GCF_000317145.1). Taxonomy (GTDB): domain Bacteria; phylum Cyanobacteriota; class Cyanobacteriia; order Cyanobacteriales; family Chamaesiphonaceae; genus Chamaesiphon; species Chamaesiphon minutus. Next base: position 1,873,680 of record NC_019697.1, read on the forward strand.
TCGTGTCTTTGACGACCTTCCCTTGACCAGCGATTACGGCTTCATTGATGGTGCCTCTAGCTTCGCGATCTGCTGTGGTGGCAGAATTACGACCATTTTGCGAAATCGCTTGCACTAATTTACTAAACTCTGCTGTCGCACTCACTGGCGTAAAGTTATTTTTGCCATCAATGAGATTGGTAGCGGTAACGGCGATACCTTGGGTTTTCGGATCTAGATTGAAGACGTTGCTACCTAAAATTGCCGTTGTCAGAGTATCGGTGGTAAAAGCAGATGGGGCATTAGCTTGACCTAACAGTAAGCCCCACGCACTGCTGGGATTATTGACAATTCCTGAGATCGTGTTTAACGTACCGAGTGCGTTGGTAATCGCTGGGTCTACCGTTATTGCTGGCACAGTTACGCCCATGTCCGCCCCTGGGACTGTTACCCCTGTGGTGGGGGTCATCGGATCGAATGTCGGATTCATTGGGACGGTGACATCGCCACCTGTAGTAAATACGGTACTGGCATCGGCTGTACCGCCCAGAGTTGCAGCTTCGGATGGGCTAGCGCAAAGTGTGACTAGTGCCGAGATTGTGGCTAAAATAGTAAACTTTTGCATGAATATCTCCAATCTAAGTTTGAGTTAACAGTGCTTGACGTGCTTGACGTTCCAGTCGCTCGTCTACGTTGTTGGCAGTCAGCGCGACTAGACTCGGTGGTAAGTAAGCGGTGACGGCGGTAAATCTGTCGTTGAATTTAATCAGCCACCGTGAGGAATTGGTAGTGGGGTCTGGAGCAAAGTCGATCCCTGCATTTAACACCGCTAATTCATACGGTAGATGTAGATACTTTTGGTAAGCATCGATACTGTCGCTCCCGATTCTGCCGATGAACTGGTATGTCAGCGCGTCCATAATTTGGTCGCCATTGGCTGAATTAGCGATCGATCCTGGCTCTTGGCTTGCCAGCATCACCCGCATCCCCGCTTTTAAACCGTTAACCATCGTGGCAGCGATCGCATCCCCAATCGCCCGAATCGGAATCGTTCTAGCCGCTTCATCCACAAACAGGAAAGATCCCTTGGGACTGGCTGAAGCGGCAATCGCGCGACGCATGGCAACTAAATAAATCAGACTGCCAAACACCGCCGCTTCATCGTTACCCGTCACCCCCCGCATCGCAATTGCCAGCAGTGGCACCCGATCGATTTCCACAGTTGAAGGTGAGTTCAAGACTTGGGCGTGTTGTCCCGATGTCCACTTGCGAAGTTGATTGCGGATGAAACCCATTGTTTCTAGATCCTCCAATGTGGCATCGGTTAAACCGATCAGCGAAACTTCACAAAATTGGACGAAATCGTCTAAGATTGGGTGTTGCTTCCACGCATCAGAGCCGATGCCCCCTTCTCTAGCGCGAATGTAGCGCAGGACGATCGAGTTATTATCGAGAAAGTGTTGTAGGATGACGGGCAAGAACCCCTCGACGCGCTTGGTGTGTGGGCTGCTATCTTGGATATCCCCCAATACCATTGCCTTGATGACCCGCAACAGGTGAATTTGTGACTCTTGTTTCAAGTCGTCCTGTTGTCCCTTGCTGGCTGTTATTGGCAGATTGGGCAGTTCAAACGGGTTGATACTGTCTTTGAGAATATCGACATAACCCCCACCCATATTGATGACAAAATCCTTGAACGAAGATGCCTCCCCCGATGGCGGTTGATCGACGATCGTCGATTTGACTCCTTCGACTAGAGCGCGGTAAATTATCCATGCTGCCAGTAAGGTTTTACCGGATCGCGTCTGTCCCCACAAGGAAATGTGACCTTGATTTTTAGGATCGAAAGCGTCAAAATAGATGGGAGTTCCACCCTTATTGGCAATAAACTCGATCCCTTTGCGGTGCGGCGATTGGGGTACTAGCAGGGGCATATAGGATGCCATTACCACTGCCGTCGTCCGGTCGCGCCTGTCGCGAGTATCGACTAGTAGCGTTTTCCCATAGTAGGGTAACGATTGCAGCCAGATCGCATCGCAAGTATCCGTATCGGCGAGCATCCTAGCTGGGGCGCGAAAGCTCTGGCGAAACGCATCCATCACTTCCCGCAACTCTTTTAAAGTGTCGCGGTAAAAATAGACTGTCAGTGCCAGATCCAAAGTCGGATCGCCAGCGGTGATATCCCGCTGACTGGCAACTGCTTCTTCCAGGTGCATTTCGGCGCGAACGTCGATTTTGCCCTTGCTTTTAGCCGTGTTGATTTGTTGGGCAGCTTGTTGGATCAGATCTTGGTTGTTAATATTGACTGCCGTGCGATCGACAATCGACATTTCCAGTACGACCCGAATATCGTGGCAAAACCGCTTCGATAAAATGTCCCACATATACTGAAGCTGCACCAAATCCAGCGTTCTGCGTCCTACCGCATCGAATGATGTGGGTTGGGTCTTTAAATACATGCAGCCGACGTATTTATCATCGACAAAGACATAATCTCGACCCGTCGATGGGATGCTGCTTAACTCCTCATGAATCAGAGCCGTGGGATGCAGCCGACTATTGGCAACTTCAGTAATCTCATTCCGCGTTAGATCGTAAGTAATTAAATGTGGAATGCTTTGAGACTGCATTTGACGACCCGCTTGAATCTCGGCGATTCTAACTTTTCGATCGTGAAAGCGATTGGATTCGGCGCGGCAAAACTGCCACACCCCCTCGGCATCTAGCGGTGTAAATGCCATCTGCAACCGTTCGCGAATCAACGTCGTCCAATACAGGTATCCCGATTGATAGCCTTTGAGTAAAAATCTGTCGAGATCTTCTTCGGCAATCAGTTTATCTGCTCCAGAGACTTTTCCTAGGAATTTAGGGAATATCGACGAGCAAAACTCAATCGCACTTTCTAGCCACTCCTTTTCTAAGTGTTCGCTTTTTGCCGTGTAAGTCACAGCTAGATACAGATCTTGTTGGCGGCGATGTCCGCCTTGATGTGCATCGCGAAGGATTTTAATCTCTTCGACCAACATTTTAAGCGCGGGTTCGGATTGAAATTCAGGACGATCGTAAGTCGAGCGAAAGGTTTGGGCTAGCTCTAACTCGCGATCGATCGGATCGGGAAAACATTGCCAATGCACCCGCAGACTTTCACCTTGGGGCACCTCTCGAATTAAAGCCGCAATCCCAGACACCGCCGCTTCTGCTTGAATGGCATCCTGGTAATCGTGGATGCCATTGCACTTGAGGATAAATCGCAGCCGATAAGCTGGGTCGTCCACGGTGCCAGTGTTGAGCAGGATTGCTCCGATGGGTCGTTCTCCAAGCTGTTGATACTCGACAAACGATCTCAGGTGAGTGTTGGTTTCGAGTAAGTACAGCTTGTGTTTCTTGCCATCGATCGTTTTGTGCTTGATGAACTTGCGTCCTTGCGGCTGGGTCTTTTGCGGCTTACTTTTGGACTGTGGTTTTGCCATGTTTGAGTACCGGAATATGTTCTAAACCCCCTCTGGTATAGTGTCTGGTCTTACGTGCCCGACTCAATACCGTGTCCGTACCATCGCGAAAGATATAAATTGTGGCAACAAGCATCGAAACCGTTAGCGGTACCACCATATCGATGGGTAGAAATTGCGTTAAGACAATTCCGAGTACGATTACGCTTAGGCTCATTATTGCCAAGCCCGAGTTAATCCCAAAAAAGCCGGAACGCCGTCTTAGTGCCCGATTGACAACTAATCGATCTCTCTGTGGCAGATTGTTATTCATTAATAATCTTGACTACCGATCGAGCCGCTAACCCGCCCCACCCGCTACCATTGCGTCGGTAATTGCGGATGAAGTGAACAGTAATGCTACCAGTACCAAAACATTCAAGATACACTTACCCGCTCCTGAAAGATCTTCTCTTTCGTAGGATTGATAGCCCGTATACGCTTGCCAAGCTACAATCGCACCGACTAACAAGATAATCGACCAGGGAATCAAATCGAGAAATGCCAGTAGCAGCGGTTGAACCACTGATAACGATGGCACTGCTGTCAAAAATGCTGTGGCTTGGGTTTTGATATAAGTCGTCATATTCGCAAACAAAGCCGCATTTGCAGGTCGATTGAAATCGCCGCCTAGTACTAATGCCGTAGTGTTAGCGATGACCGCAGTAACAAAAATATGCCGTCGCTGAATCGCTTTACGCTTTTTTGCTGGAGTGGCGCAAATAAGCATGAAGATACCTCCTCTAAATAAGTAGCGATCGATCGCTACGATAATAAGGTGAATCGGATTTGCTATCGAGTTAAGTAAAAAAAGCCGTGATTACCGCGAGGGTATTAAAATTTGAGGAGAATAATTATCAGTTTTCAATCCTATCCTCGACAGGGTTTGCCTCACCTACCGCTGCATAGTTCATCGAAAACCTAACTGTTGAAGTCAACGTTGTTACCGATGAGTCCAATGATTACCGATCTCTAAGTGCCGATGAATCGGTAGGGATCGGTATCCAATCCGCCCGAACACTTAATAAATTGCTTGAAAATATGTGTCTTTAGATACAAAATACTTAAAAACCTCCACACTAACGCCTCAGTGCAGACGATGTGTGGAGAAAGATATTTGACAAATCTTGCATTAAACACGTATACAAATCAGCTAAATCTCCAAAACTTTTATTTCCATTGCTCTCCCCCCTACCTATGTGATAGGGTTAAAGCAGGTAGTATAAATGTCAAGCTTAATATTGCTGTGCTCGATCGGTAGGGTTTTTTACAAAAATCGTACCCACAATTTAGTCGGATGTAATAAAAATCTCCGCACTGTCTAGTATCCGCAGCGCATTCGAGCAAGTTTCAATCGCGATCGATTTCATCGGCTTGTGCCGCTTGTCGATCTCGCTCTAGCCATTCATTGAGGATGCGCCTGTCTGCATCCGAATGAGAATTGGCTCCTCTATAGCGATATTCTAATCGCCCATTTTCCATTACTCGATCGAACCGAACTATATCGAGTCCGAACAACCTAACTACCCGTTGTGCGGCACATGCTAACCGAGTTTTACGCGTAATGTCTATGCGGAACTTGATTAGCTCAAATCGATATTGATACAAATTTTCAAACCAATCGGTCAAGTCTTGTACGGTAAGAAGTCTTTCCTGACCCATTAGTTGAGGAATATTTAATTTGTCTAAAGTCTCTACCTTTTTGAGCATACTCTCTCGCTCATAATCATTGGAGAGGTTTGAATTGATATAATTGCGCCCAACTGTAAAGTAATAATAAAGCTGTAGCTTTTTATACTTCGATCTTTGCTTTCTTCTATCTAAAGGGTTCTCAGACTGTTCGACTTTTGATGGAGTAACTATCTTGCTAGGATCTTGCCTGGGTCTGCCTCTTTTGCCCTTAACCATGAGGTACTAAAAAGCTAATAAAGAAGTGTTTGACAATTATCTACAATTTTTGTGTCCAATTTACGATAATATAGGGAAATATCTTTATTTAAACCAAAAATAACCAATAAATAATCCTATCGGATTGCCGTTGTTTCACTCCCAAGACCGCTAAATAGGGCAAAAGCCCCCGAACCGAAGTTCGAGAGCTTTAAACCGTTATTATTTAGCCCAGCAGACTATTTGCTTTTTCTAAGATTGATGTTTTTGCCGACGTTAAATCTTAAAAATCGCGCTTAGTTCTACTTTATCATGCAGTGTGCTATTTATCTAGTATTTTAAAATAATCGCTAAATAGCCGATCTAGGTACGCATGTACTTCAGTTGTTCGTTACCATGAATTTATATGTATTGAGGAAAATCATCAATTGTCTCGCGCTTAATACGTGTGTACTAGTATTTTGACGATCAATCTCAAATAAATAACTTCATCCCGATCCAAGATCTCAACTGAATGAAAAATAGTTAAGTTGTATCATTTTCGACGAAATTCGCTGTACGAGTAAGCGATCTCTGCCGTCTAAGGCTGTAGATAACGTCTTTCTGTGCTGCAAGCTATTGGCGACACTTGTTGTTGTTAGGCGCAATTTAACTGTGAATAAAAAATAAAGTAAACTCGTCTGTTTTGGCAAATGATATCGTGACCGCCCTAGTTACTCACCCTAACTAGCCGCCATGATAACTAAATTAGAACTCCATACCAAACTATCCAACCTGTTCCACATCGGCTTTAACTTCATCACTGCCGAAAATACCCCCAAACCGAAGTGGCGTACCAACCGCAAATATCGACTTACCCGTGGTGAATTCGTCAAACGCTACAGCGACGAACTCACTCTCCTGGGAGTCAGCTTCGGTACTACCACAAAATACTTCATGCTCGACATCGACTGTGGCAGTAAATATCACCCAGACAACGACCCCACTGCACTACCAAAAATTCGTCAGCTCCTCGAACAAGTCGGTATAGTCAGAACAGACCTCATCCGTAGCTCCCACAGCGGAGGCATCCACCTCTATGGATTCTTCCCCAAAAATGTCTCGACAATTCGCCTCGCCACCTTGCTCCACGTCACCCTAATCGACGCGGGTTTCGAGATTGCTAAAGGACAACTCGAATGCTTCCCCAACCCCAAACCCTATGGAGAAAAAGGACACTTTACCTACTATAACCCACATCGAGTACTCTTACAGCCCAATAGTGGCGGTTTCTTGCTTGATGAAGATGGCAACATTCTCCTCAGTGCCGAGAACCTGACTCATGAAAATATGTTGGCAGGGTTCTTAACCAGAGTAGAGCAATCGGCACAAGCTCAAGATATGGATCTATTGCGTCGCATGATGGACACATGCTATGCCAAATACACCAGCAATGCAGGCATCGCCAAATATCAACATCATCACAAAGACTATACCGAAGTCGCCCGTGAGTGGAAAGAAAACCTCGAATTGACGATCCAAATGATCGGCTGGACGGCTCACGGTCAAACCAACACTCTCCTACCTAATTTTATCGCTTACGGGGTCGTCTTTCTAGGGTTCAAAGGAGAAGAACTAGAAAATTGTCTCTACGACCTTATCCAAGCCGCCCCAGGCTACCATGACTACTGTCGCCACCAACACGAAATTAAAAATGTAATTAAAGATTGGGTCGAAAATACCGAACGCCAGGGTTACTACGTCGAATACTGTGGATTTCCAGCCAGAAGCGGCTTAAACCCCCACATCACCGCCAAACGGATTAAAGCTAGCCGTAACCAACATAACAATAACCTAGCCAAACGTACCGAACAAAGACTAAACGCCATCCTCGCCGCATTAACCGAAATCCCCAAACAAGCTAAAGCTAAGATCGCGGCAATCCGAACCAAGTCCATCGAACTATTTGGAGAAGCCATCAGTCGCAATACATTGTATAAACCGGAATACAAGCCGCTCTGGTTTGAGGCTGAAATAGCCAAATTAGATAGCAATTTAGAAAAAGATCCCACACCCCTTTCTAATTCCCCTTTAACCAATACCGACCAACAATTTCAGCCAATTGCCATCGAAAATAACACTTCAATTTCAGCCGCTCAAACTCAGTCTGAGACTAGTTTGTCCCACACCCCCCCCCTATATGAAACTTATGTGGGACGAATCCAGAGTAGCTGGCTACATCACCAGTTACGGTTATACTGCATCAATCTATGGTGTCAATCTATCCTCGATCTACAATCTCCAAGCGTCGAATTAGAATTAGTATCAGATCTTCCCAACCACTCCAATCTTCCCAATCTCGATTCCAACCTTCAATTCACATCCGTCACACTAGAGAGTCAAAATTCGCCAATTCAGAACATTCATAATACTGAAAACTTCAATAATAACAATCTCCAGTCTGAGGAGGTTGCCAAGATTAGTAATGGGAGTAAAAGTAACAACGATATTGAATCTCAAATCGAGAGCGAGCCAGAATCAGATCCAGTTTCCCCGATCGAGATTGGGACTAAGCTACGACGAAACGTGCAGCAAATCGGACATAAGACCTATCCGGCATTGGCTAATTGCCAGGTGGTATCTGCTAATGGATTGGATTGGGTTGTACGGGATCGAGAGGGTTATTCGTGGAATGTGTCTCACCACGCACTCGCTAGTGGGGTCTGGGAAATTGAAGCCGACTTGACGGATGTTGGAATCTCAATTCCCCAGCAACGATCTGCAATCGATATCGCTCGACAGATGCGGCTAAATCTTTCGTCCGTCCCAGACGATCTGCTCTTAGAATTTCTACACCATCCAGCGATGGAGACAATTCAGTTCACAATCGAGTTAGCCGACCGACTGGTTACTGCTTCAACTTGCAAACTGGTGGAAGAGTTAGTTGCCGATTTATCTCCTTGCCAGAAGTTAGATTTATGGAAGACTTTATCAGATCGGGAGCGCATCGATATCGAGCAATTGATGTCTCAACATTCGCCAAACTTCGAGCAAATCGACCATCAGAGTAAGCCGATCGGCTCAATTGATGTCTTCGTTGGTGCGACTGTTCTTACCTTAACAGGGCTGATTGGGGTTGTTAAGCACGTATTTACGTCGGTCGTGAAGCCGTTTGTTGTTTACCATGAAAGCCTCGGTCGCACCATCCTCTATGGTCGTGAGGATCTGCGACTAGATCTAAGTTAATAGCTCGAACTATCAGAATGTTTACGAGATCGAATCTGAGGCTTTGAAGAACGAGCTAGTTCCAGTTATTTAGTTGTGCATATTGTGGTAGTTTGAGCGAATGAATCTATCGAACCTCAAGCGGCTGAATTTTCTAGAGTTACTACTTTTCACCACATAACGCTTCGAGCCGCTCTAGTAAGCTTTGAACCTCCAACCATTTATCGGGATGTTCCCATACCTTAGCTGCTACTACCCTGGTAATTGTATTTTTGACCCGAAGCTGAGGAGAAGGTAGCTGTGGCTCTATTTGTGGTTGTAAGCTTTTAATTTGCTTCTTAATTTCCGTTAAGGGCATTCCTCCCTCGATTGCCGCTCTAAGGAGATCGTCTCTAGCAGCAGTGTCGCTAACTTTGGCAATTGCTAAAGCTTTGGTATGATCTAATCCTGCGGCGATTGCATCGCTAACATTGTCTGGAAGCTTAATTAAAGGTAATTTGGTTTTGACAAAAGACAATAATTTGATGCCGTACTCGCTCAAGATCCGCTCGACGATCGTTTGCTGGTCGTTAAATTTAGGGGAAACGTTTTCCCTAGATTTGACCCCCTTGGCAACATTCGCCAAACTATAAAGTACGGACTTTACTTCGTCTGTAGAGTCAATTTCTAAATCCACTGCTAATAAATTAAGGATCGCCCAAGTTTCTTCGATCGGATTTAGGTTAACACGATTGAGATTCTCCGCTAGGGCAATCCGCCGCGCATCGCGATCGGATAAGTCCATCACCTTAATCGGTACTTGCCGCTTGGCGGCTATTGCTGCAAGTTGTCGCCGTTCGCCCGCAACTAATTCATAACGACCTGCTACGACTAAGCGCACGATAACATTTTCAAGTACGCCCCAGGCATCGACACTAGCTGTCAGTTGGGCCATTTTAATTGGATCGAAATGCTTGCGCGGTTGATAAGGACTTCGATCTAGTAACTGCGGATCGACTAGTTGAGTAATCTCCGCTTTTTCCAACTCAGCGATTCGTGACTGGAGCTGGGCAATGTCGATTGAGACTTCTGGCGAAGCCTCACGAGTAGCGGCAAAACGAGCCAATCTGTTAGACATAGGTTTATCCAATTGTTTGTAGTAGTTGCTGACAGACATTTCTGAATTGCTCGACCGTTTTGTGTACTGGCCGAAATTTGCCGATTGCCAAGCCGTTGCCATTGGCATTCATAATTTCGAGTGAATTGTCGATTGTTTCAAACATCCGTAATCGAGCGCGTGCGGCTACAAATTTTAATTGTTCCATACACTGTCGATGAGTTTGTGATTTCTCGTTATAAGCATAGGGTACGATCCCTAGCACCTGGGGGGCAGGTTGTAAGTTTAAATCGTCACTTAGATATTTGAGCCAGTTGAGCAATCCGTCTAGCCCCGTTAATGCTTTGTCTTGGAGGATCAATGGGATGAGCACGTAGTCGGCTGCCACGACCGCATTCTCACAAATCTTCCCCAATGTTGCGGGACAATCGATCAAAATTACATCGTGACCGAGCGGCTTTTTTTTAAGTTTGTTGGCTAAAATATGCTCGCTGCCACGTCTAGCTACAAACTCGTTTTGTAGTTCCGCCATCCCCAGATGACCGCGACAGACATGAATATTTTTCTCGTTGGGTACGGGAACTAAGTGCCAGTCTCGATCGTATTTTTCGCCCAGCATTCCGACAATAGTATCGATCATTGGGATTTCAACATCTAACCCACAAAACAAATCGAGATTATGTTGGGGATCGAGATCTAGTAGCGCGACCTGTAGCCCAGATCGATCTAATTCGTAGGCTAAATTGCGTACTAGCGTACTTTTGCCAGCTCCACCAGAGTTAGATAATACGGCAATGGTTGTTTGTTTCATCGTTCGTTTTTAGACCGCTTTAATTTCGCACAAGATTCGATCCAAGCCAGTTCTCGATCTGATAGATTCTTCGGATCTTCTACGATATCTAGCACCACAAACGTAAACACTTCAGCTCCAGCTATGTTCCAAACCCTTTGGAGATCCGGATCTGGATGCTGTCCTTGTTTGAGCCAAGATTGATGTTGCTGCCATACTGTGGTGATATCTATCGTACTGGCTATATAAATTTGATGATTCCAGGTATTTTTGATTGCAAAAATACCACCAATTGAATGACCGCCTAAGAGCGCGTTTACAGTTGGCAGTAGTTTTGCGGGAATATAACGATTCGTTCCTTGGCCTGTCGCAGGTCTGCCCATAATACCTCCTCGACAGAGTTTATATTCAATAAACTAGTTTGTCAAATATTAATCAAGCGATCTAATCGAGTGTAATTTCTGATTGAAAAATAGTAATTTTGTTCTCAGTCGATTTATCTTATGTTGGCAGTTCAATGGAATGAACTCTCCTATTGAACTATGGGAGTTTTAAGCTACTGAACTATGGGAGTTTTAAGCTACACATAAGACTAAAACTAGGAAATATTGTCGTTAGTTAATTTTCGCTCTGTTGATATAAAATACAGTTTGACACTGCTATCTCATAGATATACCGATTGCTTTCTACTTTGGCTTAGTTCCAAGTAATTACTTGGAACTATTCGATCCACTCAGAAACCTTATGTAGCAGCAGTCACGCCCAATATTCATTATCGGTATATTAGCTCTACTAAAGCTCAAATGCTTGCTGGATAACGATTAGCATCTCTCGATTAGTTCCAAGTAATTACTTGGAACTAATCAAAGTCAAATGGAACTAAGTCCATACCCAACCAGGCTTTTGCTCGATAGTCGATTACAAATAGAGAACGCATTCAGTCATAACTAACAGCTAAAACTGTTTACTAGCAACAACTCGATCGACCTAGTATAGTTCCAAGTAATTACTTGGAACTGCGGATATAGCTCAAAACCACCTCTAGTTGTACGTTTCCGGCAATTAGTACTTGTACGGCAGCTACTTGTTCGGGTCGAACGGAGACAGTGTGAGATTTGTACTTGCCATCTGGTTCCTTTTGCTTGTAACTGAGATGCCAATTATCTCATACAAGAATTATTAATTAGACAACAACAACAACGACCCTCTTCTTATACAGAAGTCAAAGATAGATAGTTACAAAGTTTTATTTCTACAACGTGTTTCATGGTACGATTACACCATGAAGTTAAACATTCAGAAAGGAATCGACCCCCATACCAATGAAATCGTCTGGCTGATGCTCGACGATCGCTACGAGGTAGTCGAACCCATCCAACGTTATCTCACATACCTCAGCACTGGTAAATCTCCTAATACCGTCGAGGCATACGCTTACGATCTCAAATTCTGGTGGAAATTTCTCGAACTTAAAACTCTAGACTGGCGCAATATCAACCTAACTGACGTGGAAGATTTTGCGTACTGGTTGAGAGTTGGGGATACAACCAAAGTCGTATCCATGCAACCAGTGCAGGCAATCCGGTCTGAGAAGACCGTCAATCGAGCGATTACTGCCATTACAGGCTTTTACGAATATCACATCGCTAACGGTCGAGTAGACTTCAATCAGTTTGATAGATTTCACATGCCTTATGGGATTGGCACCAGAGGATTGCTCACGGGTATCGCCAAGAGCAAACCCACCAGACAGAAGCTAGTCAAGCTCAAGGAGCCGAAGAGCTTTCCAGGTTGCTTGACTGACGAGCAAGTAGCAACGCTAGTGGATGCCTGTCATCGCCTGAGAGACAAACTTATCGTCCTCATGCTCAACGGTACTGGAATGAGAAAGGGCGAGTTGCTGGGACTGTGGATTGAGGATGTTGGGGATTGTGGTGACAACTATATTCGAGTGGTTAGTCGCAATAATCCCAATGGAGCGAGGGTAAAGGGACAAGAGCGAACTATTCCGGTAGTACCAGAACTACTGAAAATGTATAACGACTATTTGATCTACGAGTATCCAGCACAAAAATCTAATTATGTGTTTGTGAACATCTGGGAAGGAAATGTCGGAATGCCGATGAAACCAGATGTTTTGAATACCATGTTTTCTCGACTGGGTAAAAAGACAGGAATCCATGTTTATCCTCACCTTTTTAGACACACCTATGCCACCAGACTACTCAGGTCTAATTACTCCCCAGAACGGGTGAAACATCTATTGGGACATACATCGATTCAAACAACCTTGGATGTTTATTCTCATGTAATTGACGAGGCAAATTTAATAGAAGTAATCGAACGAGAGAACTCTGGAGAATGAGTAGACCGCTTAATAATTATACATTTTTAAATGATTCACCAATTGATGGCAATAATTCAGCTAGAAAGTTACTCGATAATCCATTGATTCATCAGGACATCTGGCATACGATTGATGACTTAGGATTAAACGTCAACCAGCACAGTAGAGTTATGACGATTAGTTTCAACCAGGTCGAACAAGATTGGCTGAAATTATTAATTAAACTATACTGCCTAGTCAGAGTCGAACGACGAATTGCAGCAGCAGCCATTAGGCAAGATCTTTGCCACATTAATAGGTTTTCTCGTTTCATCGAACAGAAATCTATTTTTAGATCCGAACAAATCAATGGAGATTTATTTGATGAATTTGATTTCTACCTGAAATCCTTGAAATTGTCTCCAGCAACCATATCTGGTAACTACATAGCATTAAATAACTTCTTCAAGATCTGTCGAGAAGAGGGCTGGCTGGAAGTTGATACCTATTGGTTTAAAGGCAGGCAGAAAAGAACCAAACCGAAAAATGACGAGATTGAGTATATCCCTGAAGAAGTATGGCAACAGCTAGACGAAAATTTATGTCACTTGCCTGAATCATTACAACGTATGGTATTGGTTATTAGAGCAACTGGATTGAGAATTGGAGAACTACTCAATCTCTCTATAGATTGCCTGCGCCAAAGAGATCGACAATGGCGGTTGAGATTTTTGACAGAGAAATATCAAATTGTAGACGAAATACCTATCTGTGAAGAACTAGTAGCAGTTATTAAAGAGCAGCAGAAATATATCAACAAATACTTTAGTGACAGTTATCATAACTTATTTGCTAGCAATACAAGTGGCTATCGGTATACTCCAACCCCAAGGGTAATGAGTGGACAAACTTTCAATCAGCAGCTTAACACACTAGCTAAACAGCAAAATATTTGTACCAATGATGGTCGAGTTTGGCACTTTAGTTCCCATCAATTTAGACGAACGCTAGCTACTGTAATGACGAATGCTGGAGTCAGGGACTTAATCATTCAAAAATACCTCAGACACCGTTCGCCAGATATGCAAAATCATTACAAGCATCTACTCAAAGAGGTATTAGGCGCAGAATATCAAGAGTTAATGAAGGGAAGTAGCTATGTTAATAGCACTGGTAAAATTATATTACAACATCAACCCCAAAACCCAATCACCGAACTAGTAAGGCGGAAGATGTATCAGATTACTACTCAGCATGGAGAGTGCCATCGTCCAGTATTAAAATCTCCTTGTCAAACAATCAATGCTTGTTGGCAATGCGAACATTGGTTGACATCTATTGATGATTTATCGACTCTTCAAGAAGATTTTCAACGAGTAAAAACTGAGTTAGATATCGCGGCTAATCTAGGAATGGTCAGGCAGCAGCAAATTTTAACTACAGACCGCAATAACTTAATGATTCGGATTGAAGTTTTGGAGACGATTGATGATAGAGATTAATTGGCAGCGAGATTATCATGGTGAGTTTACATGTCCAAGATGCTCTTACTTGCCACTAAAGTTAAAAGGAAATTACAGAGGCAGTAAAAAGCTTTTTTGTTCGCAATGTCGAAATACAATCATTAGTTCAGTCCAATTAAGTAGCCGTTCGAGATACTTGGAATCTCGAATGAAGGATGAATATATCGATTGGGAGCGGGATTACCACGGTGAATTTATTTGTCCAGAATGTGATGCTCCAGGTATTTCAGCTAGAGGAATACGTAAAAAATCTGGTAAAAGGCACTTTGGTTGTCCTACTTGTAAAAAGAAACAAGAAGAGTCATGTGAAATCAGCATAATTAAAATAGAAGATCCTCTCAATCCCGGAGTTAATTGGTACACCAATCATCGAATTGGAGGCTTCATTTGTCCTAAATGCCAAGCTGAAGATATTTATCTAACTGGCATCAGGTTTGGTAAAAAGAGATTTCAATGTAAAAGCTGCAAGCATCGTCAACTTGACTCACTGATTTTGAGTAATGTGAATGTTAGTCATTATAGCGACAACACTAGTTCAGCAATAAAATCATTTGACTGGAAAGATGAGCAATGGGATTTGAGAACGATTAACCCTAATTTTGATGACCGAGATCGAGGAATACATCTAGCCAACTTTGCTAATATTCATCCAGTTTGGTTTAAAGTTGAAGTTAAAAAATATGTTAAGCATCTTTGTAAGACTGGTAGATCTCTAAGCACAATCCAGCAAGATCTGTCTACACTCAGACGGTTCTCTCGCTATTTAGTTAGAGAAAACATATCTAGTTTTGATGAAATCAATCGTAGCCTTATCCTTGATTATCTAGTTCGAGAACAGAAGGTTAATAAACTTAAACTAAGTGGATTGCGAAAACTATTCACCATCGGAACGACTAAAGGTTGGTTTGATATCGACCAAGACATCATCCGCGATGCCGACTATCCAAAACAGTATCAATCCAATCCCGACCCGATATCAGACCAGGTAAGGGAGCAAGTAGAACAGAATTTACATTTATTACCAGATCCGATTGCTCGAATGTGGTTGATAGGTTACTTTTCTGCTATGCGTCCTTCAGAACTAGCCTTGCTCAAACGAGATTGTCTAGTTCGAGAAGGACAACATTGGAAATTAATCTGGCATCGAAAAAAGACTGATGACTATCATGAAATACCGATTAGTAGAACTGTTGCTAAAGTAGTCCAAGATCAACAGGAGTATATTCAAAATCTTTGGGGCGATAAATGGGATTACCTATTTTGTCACTATCACAATTTATCAAAGACTGACGTATCCCAACCTCAACTAGAACCAGTTACGAAAGTTTTACCAATTCATGCAAATCATCCCTTATCAGTTGGTATTCGCACTCTAATTACAGTCCTCGATATCCGCGATGAAAATGGTCTATTAGCCAAGTTTCAATCAAAATTACTCAGATCCACTCGCTTAACCGAACTATTCGCACAAGGGCACGATTTAGCAGTAGTTAGTGCCTGGGCAGGTCATAAACAATTTGCTACTACCGCTACCCACTATACCGAAGTCAGTTGCAACCTGATAGAGAAGGAAACTGGACATATCCAGAAAGCACTTGTTAACAGTAACGGTCATCGTATTCTCTATGAATCATTTCCTAAGTCTTTTTGGGAAACCCCCATTTCCCACAAACTCGAACTAACCCAAACCCATGTTAATACACCTATCTATGGTTATTGTGGTCTACCGCTTAACCAAGACTGTCATAAATCTAGAGCTTGTTATACCTGTGAGTGCTTTGTCGCTACTATTGAAAAACTCCCCCAATACATCAACACACTTAACGAGCTTCGAGCAAAATTAATTAAAGCTATGTCAGTAGGGCAGGAAGTACTGGTCGAGCAATTCGGCAGACAAGCAGAACAACTTGACAAAATCATTGCTAGTTTGCAACAGGGGGCAGCATGAGCAATTCAGATACCAAACAAGCTAGAGTCGATAATCTTCAACAAGTTCAAGCAGCCCGTAAGGAGGATTCAGCAGGTCGAGTTTTTAAAGCTATCGAACGTTTACAAAAGATTGATGGCAAGATTAACTTTACCACCGTCGCAAAGGAGGCTAATGTCAGTGTATCTTATCTCTATAAATATCCAGAGATTAAGCAACGCATCGCCGAAGTTAGAAATAAACAACGGTCATTCCCGACTTCACCAGTTGCACAACCGAACTCATCTTCTACGGGTAAAATCATTGCCCGTCTGAAGGAGAAAATTCAACAACTAGAGAACGAAAATAAAGAACTCAAGCGTAAGAATGAAGCACTTGCTGGTCAAGTCTACCGAGTCCATTACCTCCAGGAGCAAGTCGAAAGGCAGCAGCAGATTATCGAAGATCTACACGGTAAATTAAAAGGCGAACAAACAGATAGCAAAGTCACACCAATATCAAGCAAGAGAAAATCTACGATTGACGAACAGATTCAATCCGAACTAGATTCTCTAGACATCGGTTTAAATCCGACTCTAAATAAGACAATTAAAGCTGCTACTGAATCGACTGTCTTAGCTGCAATAGCAGCACTCAAAGATCAACTCAGCAAAAAGGATATTCCTAATCCTGGTGGCTGGTTAAACAAAGCTATTAGAGAAGGTTGGACTAAACCAGAACTAATCCCACAACAGTCAGCTAAACCGGAGTATCAAATAGTTACAACTAGCGAAAGACCAACTAAAGAATTAATCAGCTTCGACAAACTTCAAGAACTCAGTACTATTTTCAAACAGAAAGATGAATGATCCCATTCCACCCAACAATATCGAAGTAGAAGAGAATATCTTAGGTGGTATTCTGCTAGATCCGTCAGCTATGGGTCGAGTTATTGACTTGCTAACTCCTGAAGTTTTCTATATTACTGCTCACTCTACTATTTACCGAGCAGCTTTAGATCTTTATCATCAAGACAAACCCACCGACTTATTGAGCATAAAGACATGGTTATCTAACCAGAAACTACTCAAACAGGTAGGCGGTGAGGCAAAATTAATTCAGCTATTAGAACGGACAGTTTCAGCCGTTAATATCGACCATCTTGCATCATTGGTAGTTGATAAGTACAAGCGGCGCGAATTAATTGCAGCGGGTCACGAGCTGGTGAAGCTAGGACACGATACGACTATCGAACTAGAATCGGTGTTC
Organism: Chamaesiphon minutus PCC 6605; assembly: GCF_000317145.1. Taxonomy (GTDB): domain Bacteria; phylum Cyanobacteriota; class Cyanobacteriia; order Cyanobacteriales; family Chamaesiphonaceae; genus Chamaesiphon; species Chamaesiphon minutus. Next base: position 1,891,148 of record NC_019697.1, read on the forward strand.
GACCAGTCAGAACAGAAGATATTTAACCTGACCACCAATAAACAAGACCAGTTTAAACCCAAAGTTATTGGTGATTGTCTGGCTGCTGTCTTCACCAAAATCTCACAGGGAAGCGAACCTGCATATCCTACTGGATTGGATAATTTAGACACTTTGATTGGCGGTTTGATTAAGCAGGATCTAATCATTGTTGCTGCTAGAGCGAGTATGGGTAAAACTTGGTTGGCTTGTCATTTGACGAATCATATTGCGACTACTCAAAACAAGCCAGTCGTTTTCTTCAGTGCGGAGATGTCTAGCGAACAGTTAACGAAGCGGCTGTTATCGATGCACTCTGGCATTGATTCTCATCGGTTGATTCACAATACAATCTATGCAGATGAGTATGAAACTCTAAAGCAAGCTTTGGGTACATTGGGTGAACTTCCCATCATCATTGACGATACTCCAGCTTATGCTTTGACCCCCACAAAGATTCGCTCTGTACTGCGGAAAATCCGCCACGAGCGGGGCGAATTGGGGTTGGTGGTGCTAGATTATATTCAAAAGCTGGGTGACAGAGCTGCGGGGAATAGAGCGCAAGCTGTGGGCAAGTTCTCTGGGGCGTTCAAGGATATAGCGAAGGAGTTTGATGTCCCCTTTGTGGCGTTGGCTCAGATCAACCGTGGAGTGGAGAGTCAGAGTAATAAGCGTCCTGGAATAGCTGATATTAAAGATTCGGGGGACATCGAGCAGGATATGGAGTGCGATTCGTTCGCTCTAAACTGAACAATCAGGGGATGAGCGACATTGGTTTGGGTAATCCTTCGGATTGAGTTCGCACTTTAATCCCCAACCGATGATAACTATACAACCTTATAGGTGAGTGAAAGTACCCTAGAACCCACAAATCCTATCCTTCAGACGCAGAAGTGAAAACCTATCCCTTATAGCAGAGACTAGCCATCAATCTATAAAGCAGGGGTAAAAGCAAAAAGATACTAATAGCCTAAATTAGTATCCTGTGAGTAGGTGACTATGGATAACAATTGCTAAGACACTATCTGAATCATCGTTACCTGTAACCAGCGAAATAAGGCTGTATGCGCTGGGAGTCCCAAAAGGGCGTAGAACAGGGTGGTATAAAGGTTCCATCTTATATACCATGCGTTACCCTAAAACTCGATGAAAAGGTGTCATCCTACAGGTCACAAAACAATGGTTGTATGGAACGAAGTAATCCATCAGATTACTCTTGGAGAGGTCGAATACTCCAAGCAGTCAGCTAAGACGTAAACTCTGCAATTTTGTAGGTATCTGGTGGGAGAGATTGTGTAAGAAGCTAACGCCTGTCGTAATTGACAGGATATGCAGACGTACACACGGTATCACGGAAGGAAAAGCTACAAGTAGTAATAAATATGCTATGAACACGGCAATTAGTCCGATGTATAGATGGAACGAAATCAACTGGCGCAAGCTAGAACGTAGAGTTTTCAAGTTACAAAAGCGGATTTTCCAAGCGTCTAATCGTGGCAATGTCAAGTTAGTTCGCAGACTTCAGAAACTTTTGATAAGTTCACGGTCGGCAAGATTGTTAGCGGTTCGTCGTGTAACTCAGGATAACCAAGGCCGGAAGACGGCGGGTGTAGATGGGGTCAAATCCCTAACTCCAAAGCAACGTCTCATCTTGGTAGATAAAATCAAACTGGGTACTAAAGCAAAACCTACGCGCCGTGTTTGGATTCCCAAACCTGGAACCAGCGAAGAAAGACCTTTAGGCATACCGACAATGGAAGACCGCGCCTTGCAAGCAGTAGTAAAAATGGTTCTCGAACCTGAATGGGAATCGAAATTTGAACCAAATAGCTATGGCTTTCGCCCTGGACGTTCGTGTCACGATGCAATTGAAGCAATCTTTTCGTCAATTTCTAAAAAATCAAAGTATGTTTTAGATGCTGACATCAGTAAATGTTTTGACCGCATTAACCACAATAAACTTCTATCAAAACTAAATACCTTCCCGACCTTACGGAAACAAATCCGAGCTTGGCTAAAAGCTGGTGTCATGGATGGAAAGAAGCTGTTCCCTACAAATGAAGGTACCCCCCAAGGTGGAGTTCTTAGCCCACTTTTGGCAAATATAGCCTTACATGGACTTGAGGAATTGATAATGGGATTAGCCCCAAAATTCGATATGAAGCGTCCCAATGGTAATCAATTGCCTGTCAGGGATAAATTAAAATCGATTTGCTGTGTAAGATATGCTGATGACTGTGTGCCACGAAGGCGCATAGGAGGACGAAGTCCTCCTGGCAGCTATGCTGCATAAGAGATGAGGGAAGGCCCCTCGGAGCCGCCATTCAGGTGGAGGCTTCAAACCACCGTAAGCTGCATCGGTAAAGAGCCGAGGTGGTGAGCGTTACGGAAAAGGCAGAGCAAGACTCTGTCAGGTAAGGATCGAGGAGACGAACGCGAGTGAACCGTTGATGAAGTGTCGAAAGCATAGGAATGAGGTCAAAACCGAGGGGTAGTCGTTACTTCGGGATTAGTCTGGCAGCAACCTGATTACTGGCCAGATGGCCTCCGGCATGAAGACGGCGTGAACTCGATCTAGGCTCTGATGTGGAACGTGGGAACCTGCCATCCTGATGATAAGGGAGAAACACAAGTGGAAGCCCCATAAGTGTGAGAGTACCGATGCAGGTGGCAGGGGCGGAGCGACCCGTAGTAGCGAAGAACATCCTGTAATGGGATGGGAGCGAAGGGGAAGCATTGTCCAGCTTGGAAAAATCGAACAACCGGAAATCGGGAGGATTCAAATGGAACAAGCAAAGCCGTTGAGTATCACCAAACGCCAAGTTTGGGAAGCATATAAACGGGTCAAAGCCAACAAGGGAGCGGCTGGAGTAGATGGACAGACGATCGAAAAGTTTGAAGAGAATCTGTCGGATAACCTCTACAAATTATGGAATCGGATGACATCTGGCAGCTACTTTCCATCCCCGGTTCTACGGGTAGAAATACCAAAAGGAGACGGCAGGATGAGGCCATTGGGAATTCCGACTGTGTCAGATCGGGTAGCCCAGATGGTAGCCAAAGATTTATTGGAACCGGAATTGGAAAAACACTTCCATCCAGATTCATATGGCTATCGACCGGGAAAATCGGCATTAGATGCGGTGGGAATGGCGCGAAAACGTTGCTGGAAAAGCAACTGGGTGCTAGAGCTAGACATCAAAGGCTTTTTCGATAACATCGACCATGAGCTGATGATGCGGGCGGTGCGCGTACATACGGAAGAGAAATGGGTAATTCTGTACATCGAACGCTGGCTAAAGTCACCGATTCAGATGCCAGATGGCACCAAACAACTTCCAGACAAAGGGCTACCGCAAGGCGGAGTTGCCAGTCCATTGCTGGCGAATCTGTTTTTGCATTACGCATTCGACAAGTGGATGGAGCGGAAAAATCCGGACATTCAATTTGAGCGGTATGCGGATGATGCGGTGTGTCACTGTAAGAGCGAAGCCCAGGCGCAAAAGCTGAAGCAAGACCTAAATGAGCGCATGAAGGAAGTTGGGTTGGAACTTCATCCAGAAAAGACGAATATAGTCTATTGCAAGGATGATGACCGACGGGAAGAATATCCCCTCACCAGCTTTGACTTTTTGGGGTATACATTTAGACCTCGCAGGTCAAAGAATCGATGGGGAAAACACTTCATCAACTTTACTCCAGCGATTAGTAATCAGGCAGCTAAGGCGATTCGGAAGACATCGCGCCAGTGGGACTGGCAATTAAGGAGCGATAAAAAGTTAGAAGACCTGGCCAGGATGTTTAATCCAGTCATTAGAGGTTGGATTAACTACTATGGTCGCTACTACAAGTCAGCCCTATACCCGACCCTAAAATGCTTGGAACGTCGCCTAGTCATGTGGGCGACGCGGAAATACAAACGTCTACGGAATCATCGGCGGCAGGCAGCACAATGGTTGAGACGCATAGCGCGAAAACAGCCGAACCTGTTTGCTCACTGGGGATTGCTGTATATGGCGGCTGGATAATAGGAGCCGGATGAGCGGAGACGTTCACGTCCGGTTCTGCGAGCGCCTGGAGGGGTGGTTCCTCTGGGCGACTCTACTTGTTATTCTTCACGAAGATTTGAAAGTTATTAATCAGTGTAAAAAAGAAGTAGAAGAATGGTTAAGTGACATTGGATTGGAATTAAAACCCAGTAAAACTAGAATTGCCCACTGTCTAAGTGATTTAGATGGAGAAAAAGCAGGGTTTAATTTCCTTGGCTTTAACATCCGACAATTTTCTGTTGGAAAATATTCATCTGGAAAAAGCTCTAATGGTAAGTTATTGGGATATAAAACTATTATCAGACCCAGTATAGAAAGTCAAAAAAGACACTATAAAAAGCTAAAAGAAGAAATAAATAAGCGAAGAGGATTAAGCCAATCTCGGCTAATCAATAGTCTCAATCCGATCGTGAGAGGTTGGTGTAATTACTTCTGCACAGTCAACAGTAAGGAAGTCTTCGGTAAAATTTATTCTTTGGTCTTTCTTAAACTTTTTAAATGGGGTAGTCACCGTCATCCAAATAAAGGTAAGAAATGGATTCGCCATAAATACTTTAAAAGTATTAACAATAATAATTGGTTATTTGCGACCCTAGAAGGAAACAACCTAATCAAGTTAGTGCGGCATGATTCGATTGAAATCAAACGACATGTCAAAGTTAAAGGCAATTCCTCACCTTATGACGGAGATTGGGTTTATTGGAGTTCAAGAATGGGTAAACATCCTGAAGTGTCTACTAAAGTGGGAAATCTACTGAAAACACAAAAGGGAAAGTGTGCTCATTGCAAGAACTACTTCAAAGATGGAGATTCGCTAGAAGTTGACCACATCATCCCTAAATCGAAAGGTGGAAAGGATAAATATGAAAATTGGCAATTACTTCATCGGCATTGTCACGACACAAAAACTGTCAATGATGGCAGTTCTGGCACAAAATCCAACTGTAATAGTGTTGAGCCTAAGCCACCAGTTAAACCTGAATCTTGGTTCTGGCAAGACGATATGTTGGTAATGACGCATTGATGACAACAACCGTTTTACTGAGGAGCCGTGTGCGTTAAAAGGCGCAAGCACGGTTTTGGAGAGCAGTGGGGGTGGTGACACCTTCACTGACTTTAATTTTGGGATTATTGCTATATCGGGATGAATATTACAATTCAGATAGTTTGGAACTAGGGGTGATGGAGATTATCGTCAGTAAGAATCGGAATGGAAGTGTGGGCACTTGCAAGGTTAAATTCGACCCTAGCATTGGTAGATTTTCTAATGTTGCGGATTGAAATCAAGGCTCATTGTGGAATACATAAACAATGATAAAGTCATTACAATAAAAGCTTTTCAGCCTTTTAGTGGCTGATAATGCCACAACCAATGCAATATGTTGTGAACGTCACGTTCGACACTTACCAATGGATATTCCTGAATCTGTCCGTTCTGTAGCTTTTTCTTCTTGGTGCGTTGGCAAAGAGTACCGCTCCGACCGGGTACGCGATCTCCACGAATCTTCATCTGCGTCTAATCCGTTGCAATTGGAGCACCCGGATCGCCTTGAAGATCGCTATACTCTAATGCTCCACTAACATCTGAAGCCAAAACATCCCCAAGAAAGCGGTCGTCCAAATCCAATTCCAGTTGCCGAGATAATCCGCTCGGTAATTGTGGCAATCGATCGATTAAATCGGCTAGCGTCAATTGAAAATTTCTATCCTTTTGGCGCGAACGACGAACCTTTGGTAGCTTCAACTTCAACGCTAACTGCCCCGGAGTCGGTTTGGGGTGGTGACGATGCAACCGCAGATGACAACCCGCACACACGCATACCAAATTAGCTCTGTCATTGTGAGCCGGATTGCGATCGACGTGATGGACTTGAGCCGAAAGTCTCCGCCGCAAAGAGCGATCCAAATGACGATAACTGCGAGCAGGCGGCAAACACTTCAACCCACAACGATCGCAACGATACCCCGCTGCTTGTTTAATCGCCGTTGCAATTTGCGCCCAATTGTCTGGGTAATCTGAAGTCAATACCATTGTTTGAAATTACTCTAGAACATCTGCAATTGGCATTGAGATTATGGGTCTTTTCGTGCAAATGACCGATCTCGCTCGATCTGCAACAACACGTTTATTTTCTGGCATCATCACAAAATCTCGAAGGAGAAAATATTGTCATAGTTACACTTATAATTCCCGAATTTTAGATGTAAATCGATAATGCCAACCAGCTAGGGCTAAAGTTAGACGACGCATCTGTGTCTACCGCACGCTGCCTTTAAACCCGCTCGATTTAAAGTTGAGATGAAAATTGATCGCTAAACATTCGCTCGATACTCCACGATCCAAATCCCTGCTTGATCGTAGAAATCAATACTAAATTCTATCTCACTACTCAACTGGCGGTGAATCGAACAGCCAGTATTCCCTAATAACAACCCCAACCATAAATCTACCAGATTCAAACCTGACTTCTGCTGCAACTCCACTAACAACATCTCCCCACATTCCACCATCACCCCTCGAATCCGACTCGCCCACAGCTCGATCTCCTCTTCATGAGCATTTCCTATCACCGCCGCTCTCATCATCGCCTCAGTCGCCACCTCATCCGCCTCCACCCCCAACTTAATTACCGACTGCCGCTCATGCGGATAATCTTGTTCCACCTCCAGATACAGATGCTCGTCCCGTAAAATGAAAGTCTGGCGATACAGATGTGCCCATAATTCATCTGGTAGAACTGGCTCCTTCGCTGGTAAATAAGCCGTTGCAATCTCCGCGAGAATCGTCTCCGCACGCGATCGATAAATCTCTGCAATTTCCCCAACCGCCCGCGCCCCATCAACCAGATTCAACCCATCTAAACGACCGCACAGCTCGATAAAACCGACCGTCGCTGGTTCTGCTTGAGCGACCGCCAGGATTTGCCACAAATCTAACTCTAATTGTTGTGGTGGCATTGCGGACAAGAACTAATGGGACATTGGCTGGGATGCAACTCTACTTTCGACGCGAACTTAGTCAACTCCACCCCCAACTCACTCGAACAAGCCTGTAAGATCTCAGTCATCACCCCAACTACTTGAGCCGGAGATAAACCCATGCAGTGCATCGGCTCCACCTTCAACACTTTCTCCGTCCCCTGCCAAACCTCAGCCGCGATCGCATGAACTGGCGCATCCTGCCGCTCTCGATAGAAGATAATGCTAACAGACGTACCGATCGGTGGCTCGATGGCGATCGTCCGAAGTACATTACCAGCCGACTCTACCGGACGACTTTGCTTGCGTTGCTGGCTAATCCGCGCCTTATTGCGTTGATAATGCCGTCGATTTGGACATCGTATCGCATCCCAACAAGGTTTAGCCCCAGCCTCGGTGGTACTCAATTTCGAGCATTGAAAACAGTTATGACCGACTTTTTTCGGCATCTTAACTCACACCTAGCTCTGGCTACGCTCTGATTTCACATTTAAATATTGTCATTTTCTAGCTCCATATAATCGCACTCATCGCAACTGATGCCATTTGTTTCATCATGACTAAAACTGTTGCTACCACACACTGGGCAACAAACTTCAAGTTGCTCTAGGATATCTTGTTCGCTCATTATTTACTCCTCCACAAAAACACATTGCTTGCTGGTCTTCGATTCACACAGATCCAAAACTATAAATTAATATCTCGCCACTGTGCCGCCTCACAAAATAGAGATAGATGCTTTAAATTTGTTGTCGCCACAATAACTTGTTGTCCTGGATACTCATCCTTGAGTAGTTGGTATTGAGCGGAAATAATAATATCAAAGTCAATATCCTTCCGATCTCTAGTAGTTTGCCCACTGGTAGATGCTCTCGCCCAAAGATCGGCTGCTAACTCGAAAGCTTTGGTAGAAACGGGTAAAAATTCTAGCAACCCATCGCTCTTGAGAGCATCTAATGAGCCGATACCTGGAGCAATCTCCCCCTCGATCATCGATGAACTTATCAATCCCCTCCTCACTTCATAATCGCAAACATCTGAAGTAATAAAATAAACACTTCTCGTTAATAACTTACTAAACCATTTCTGACATTGTTGCCCTTCATTAAAATTAATATTTTCATTGGAAATTAATCCAAGAATATTAGTATCTAGGAACACAATCATTACTTGAATTATCTCCGCGATTCTTCGAGAGATTTATACAACGCCTCGAATTGTCGGTCGTGTTCCACTCGTTCTTCTGGAGTCAAACTCTCCCATCGTTGACGCTGACGTTCTTGGAAACGTTCAAAAGCAGCAACTCGTCGAGCAATTTCCGTTGGGGTTAGTTCGGGAAACCGATATTTTCCTGACGATGTTGACTGAGAAATTGGATCTCGCTCTGGTGATGGGACTTCTTCCACCTCAGATGCTTCAACTTGCTCGGCGACACTTGAAGAGGGGAAAGCAATCAGTTTTCCGTCCTCAGTTAATTCTAGGTGGAGATCGGGATTACTCATTCGCAACCGCTCGAACTGTTCGGGCGAAAGCTGGAGATCGGTATTATTTAGATCGATGAGTAACGGCTGAGGATGATTTTGAGCGATGGTCATAAAACCTCCGAATGGTCGTGGCAATCGATGCACTGCATCTGTAATATTATATCACGACCCGATCGAGTGGCCAATTTTGTCGGATGTGTATCGGATGCACGATAATGTCCCTTATCATGAATTTGTAGTAATGTAATCTTGAGTAACTGGTGGGGTGTGGGGGAAGGGTTAAAGGGGAAAGGGGAAATTGCGACACGAGGTCGAAGATATTTAGTGAAGCGTAAAGCTTCTACCTTAGTATCAAAAGGTATGGACACCCTGAAGGAGCATCAACAGCAATGGGGATGTTTCACAGCTAGAGGGGAAAGCCTAATCGCACTGGTAGCCTAAACTGGTACGAAGGCAAGTCTAAGTCTGGTAAGGTTAGCGAAAGCGAATCTGAGTAACGTCCGTCATTTCCCGATGAGCCAAATCAGGCTGATAGGCTCAAACCAAAAGGTAAGTGGCATTTACGACAACTGACTTTTTCCCGTCAGTGTGATGATACCGTTCGCCACCGGATGACATCAGGAACCTAACCCAGACACATCTAAATACTGCGGAACGTGTAAACCTCTACAAGGTCAGTATTAATTACTGTAGGGAAGTCGTGAGACGTACCAATTCCTTGGAGAGAAGGGACTCTTCTAAAAAGCTAAAGCCTGTAGAGCGAAAGCTCAGAGGAATTCATAACTCACAGGATAAGGGGCATCCCGTACCCGAAAGGGGAGCAGACGTAGAAGAGGCTGAAACGTTATTGAAATCTTCAACCAGAAAATCTTCACCCCTCCACATGTTAGAGACGAAGGGTATTCGTCAACGGCGGAGGGCGGGAATCTAAGGATGGAAGCCCAATTATAAAATCCTGAAAGCCCGCATTGGACATAGTGATTCGACCCATTATGTAAGAGAAGTATAACTTGAAGAAAGTAGATGATACAGCAGGAGCCGAGTGCTTAGAAATTTGCAAGCTCGGTACTGTGGAGGGGAAAACCCGTAAGGGTTTACCTATTCCGGCGGGGGCGGAAATTATCTTGACCTTTATGTTGATGCCAACTATAGTTGGCTATGATTTATAATTAAGGAAGGTTCGGACTGTGACACGGATCGTAGAACCTAAACAAATTATCTTTTACGCAGATGCCGACGGAAACGAACCGTTTCAAGTCTGGCTCGACGCTCTGCGCGATACTCAAGGTAGGCGGCGAATTATCAAACGCCTGTTTCGAGTTCAGCAGGGTAACTATGGAGATGTCGAGCCAATCGGGGAGGGGTTGTCCGAATTACGTCTGTTCTTCGGCCCTGGATATCGGGTGTATTTCGGTGAAGATTCAGGCAACATTGTCATTATCCTGTGTGGTGGAGACAAAGATAGCCAAGACCGCGACATAGAAAATGCTAAAGCTTATTGGCAGGAGTACCAAACTAATGCGAAAACTGAGAACCCTTGATGAAGTGACAGAAGGCTATTTCCGCAACCATCCTGAAGAAATCGATGATTATCTAACAGAAATTTTCCAAGACTTTGCCGAAGATAATGACACTGGAGTATTGCTTGCCTCATTGCGTGTCCTGGCTCGTGTGCGGGGTATTGGTGATATGGCGGCACAAATTGGGATGACCAGACAGGGATTGCAAAAAGCCTTGTCTGATGATGGCAATCCACGACTTAGTAACGTCACATCAATCGTTAAAGCAATGGGTTATTGTTTGGTACCTCAAAAACTTACCCAGTCGCAACCCGCTCCACACTAATTATAGTCCGTCTCAATCGATGCCTAATGCTCAATTGTCCCGATTTTAGTTCACTCTTAAATAAAGATGGCGCGCGACCTACCAGCAATTAAGATCGTTCGCACCACTCCCCCAAATCTCGTGGGTGCCTCTGCTGTAGATGAGCGGTTGACTGTCAAACCAGTTGCTCCAGGGGTCTGGGACGAGTTTCTCCAACTGCAAATTTCACCTGCTACCAGACGCTCGTATGCAGCGGCGTTGAAGGACTTTTTTGGGCGAGAGTTAGAAACTGAGGTGTCTGTAGGGGCGATCGAGTTGTTCTTACAACTCCCCGAACGGGAAGCAATCGGTCATGTCTTAAACTATCGCGGACAACTACTGACGGCGGGTTTAGCTGCGGCGACGGTGAATGCTCGGTTGGCGGCACTGCGCTCTTTTGTCGTCCATGCTTACAAGCGGAAACTGTGCAATTTTCGGTTGGATGATATTAAATCGGTGAAGGCGCAGAGCTATAAGGATACTAGGGGAATCTCGATCGACCAATTTCAGTTGTTAATCGATGGGATCGATCGATCCACTGTCATGGGTAAGCGCGATTATGCGATGCTGCGGTTGCTCTGGGACAATGCTCTGAGGCGCGCTGAGGTGTGTGGACTCGATCGAGCTGATTTTCACCCTGGTGAAGCTCGGCTTTATCTCAAGGGGAAGGGGAGAATCGATAAAGAACCGATCGATCTGGCACCTGCTACGGTTGAAGCGATCTCTGATTGGTTGGCGAGTATGGGTGAGAGTAGAAGTCCGGCTTTATTTGTCTCTAGTCGAGATACACGGATAAGTGTCGATCGTCTCTATCAGATCGTCGGGGGATTGGCGGCAGCGGCGGGGATTACCTCCGGTAGGCAAGCCAACGAGCGGGTGGTGAGTCCGCACAAGATTCGACATTCTAGTATTACGGCATTACTAGATCTTAATGGTGGGGATGTGCGCTCGGCTCAGGCTCACAGTCGGCATAAGAATTTATCGACGCTGATTCGCTATGATGATGGGCGACAGCAATTGCAGGGTAAGGCTGCGAAGACACTGGCTGACGCGATTTCGGAGCGAGAGATGGATTAGAGGATGGGGATTATATTTCTATAAATCAAGCTAGGGTTACTTCTTGTCGATCCCTTTTTTTAGCACACCAATCTCAATCGATTTGGGGCAAGTTTGGGGTAAAAATGCTATTTGCTACCGTACTAAAAAAAGGTTAGCTCAAAAAGCACTTTGGATATACTTTTCACTCGATGCTGCCTTCACTTTTTGCACGGTAGCAGGCGATACCCCAACTTCTTTAGCAGTAGCTCGAATCGACAAACCTCGCGCTAAGGCATCCAGAATCTCAACAGACGACGGCTTGGCTAGAAAATCATCATCTGTTGTCATACTACCACTCGGTCTACCAACATGAGTGCCCCATTGTTTGGCTCGTGCCATGCCAACTTTAATAGCCGCTCGTCGCTGCTGCGATCGTTCTACTGCTTCAATTTCGCACTCGACCTGAGATGGTAATCTATTTAATAGATCGCGTTCGACGTTGGATATCTCCTTTGCTTCGATCCGTCTGAGTTCGCGCAATACCGATTTACTCAGCTTTTCATCTAACTTAAAATATTCACTATGCGAACCGATGCGATAAAGATATCGTTCGTATTTATAAATAAAGTATCTCTCCAAATTACCACGATGCAGCCAAGTACCTAATATTTCGATTGCTACTGTTTCAAAGTGACCTTTGAGATCTGCATTTATTTCGATCGTCCGCTCTGATACCGTGCGCCCAGTCACGCCAATTTTATAGAATTCTTCGCCATCTGCAATAATTTTTAAATAATAAAGATGGTTGGCTAATGCCGATCTAACTCGATCGCGATAAATTTTGAGATCGATGAGGACATCGGGATAATCGACCGATTCTTCCTCATAAGCCAATCGGACGCGCTCTTCAAGATCGCAAAGTTTGCCATACATTAGCGGCTCTTGGACTTGGGCAAATAAATTCATCGAGAGTTTACGACAAATAACTTTCCCTAATTTAGTTAGTTCCCACCCTCCATAACTACCTTTGTGAGGATTGTAGACGATCGTGTCTTTGGCTTCGAGTGTAAATCTATATTTTGAATCTACACCTTTCTTCTCAAATTGAAGTAAGGCTGCATATTCTCTGGGTGTTAAATGTAAATTAAATCTGTCAAATAAGGGAAGTTCGACATCTCTACCTGACGATACCGCTCGACAAGTTGTGTCAGTATGGGCGAAGTGGTGGGCTTTGATTTCACCCTTTTTGGAAGTTAAACCTCCTTGGCAATATGGGCATTTTAGATCGGTTTTACCTCGACGCACTCGATCGACAGGTACGAGGTTGCCATCTGGGTCGATGCCGTATTCTAGCCACTGCCACATTCTCATCTCTAGTTTCACCTGCCTTTCGAGCAATGTGCAAATGATTTATGTTCTTATTTACTATTATCCTCCTCGCTGGCTTGAGTTTCTAAACATTTATCGAGTCTAACTTCACTGTGTTAGTTTAGAAAAACATCACAACCAATGCTGGCGACGCATTTCAGGCAGACAAACTCCTCTCAACTTCAAATCGGCAAGTCGATGTGCCCCAGCTAACATCGCTGGTAATTTTGGAGGATTTAGAGAACCGTAATGTAGCAATGTCAGCTTGAGATATGTCTCTAAAACATCATCGATCGATACTTGATGACCTTCAGGACGAATATTTACGCGCATTGGTTTTGGTACGCCGATTCTGGGAGCTACTTTCGTAGCCACTAAAATCGCTTCTCGATCGGATAATTTCAAAGCTATTCCTCGATCTGGAGCTTGAATTGGGTATGGTGCCCTACTAGAGATGTTATACAGGCGCGGGCATCCAGATTTACAACATTCAATTAAGATGAACTTGGCTTTAATCGCTGCTGCCCAATCAGCTAAACATTGAGCCTCATTGCCACAAAACCTACCATCTCGAAAGATCGCCACCGTTTTACCCCTTAATTCCCCCGCAGGTAATAAAGACTCTAAAAAATGGCAAGGAATTTCCTCACCTTCAATCATGGCATCCTCAGATTTCGCTCGGAGGAATTCACCCTGCTTGCCATAAAAACAGACTCCCGCACAAGCACTCCTAGTCCCTGACAACTTGCGCTTGTTTCTCCGTCCGACATCCAATCCGACGAAGACATCAGCAATAGTTAATGGTTCGGCTAAAATAAACGGAATGTGCCCCAATTTACCCAAGACTCCTGGAATCACCTGATTGAGCATAAATCTAGGTTCTACCTTTCGCAGTTTTTCTTCATAGACAAATTGGGTGGCGATACCTCTTTTAAGTAGCTTGCCATAGATCCGATGGTACAGACTCCCACCATCGTCATCATCGCGGTTTCGATCGCTTTGAGGCAGAAATATAAATACTAAATCTGGAGTAATCATCAATAATTCCTCTAGCTTTTCATCCAGCTCCGCTCGTCCGCTAGGATTATCGAGATTCTCAATGTTCATTTTCGATTCATTAGGATTGAGTCTTAAGTATTTACACCAAAATTTATCGAGATACTTTTCTACTTCTGACATGAATCGATCGCTCGATACGTTGGATGTAATCAGATCGACTTCGGCAATACGAATCGGTATTTCTGATGAGAATTCTTTGGAGCGACGATATATACCTCCTTTCATTAATCCATTAATAATGTCGTTATGACGATAAATCTGACCTTGCCCAAACAAAAGTTTCGTTTGTTCCAATGGTTCTGCTAGTTGCCAAAACAAGGAATCATCTTCACGGTTGCTACCAACAATGGACTTCTTGATTTGGATTCCATAAGGTTTGAGACTTTGATTGGCTTCAGCTTTATAAGTATTTAACAGCTTTTGTCGCTCTGGATAGCCGATCTTAGTAGCTGCAATCAATTTATCCCAATCTAATTCTAGTTGGTCGGCTGTCTTAGCTGTAACATGCGGACGTAGAGCAGCTAAAGCATAGCAAAATTTATTTCCACGATTGCCAAATTGTACTGCTACTACTGGTTGTTCATTTGGGGCAATTCTTAATTTTTCTTTACTAATAGCACCAGTAGCTTTAGCAATTAAGTCATCACGATGTTCGGAGATAGTACCGACTATTTCCACTATGGTAGCTGTACTATTATTATCTAAAGTTTGGACTTCAAGATTAATCAGGAGCTTGTGTAAATCTTGGCGATAGGGATGATTTTTTATAAAATCTGCTAGATCTTCTCTGGAAATAATCGGACTGCGATTAGTAATAGTTAAAGCTGGCAGCTCTCGATTTTCAATCTGAATTATTTCATGACTGACTTCAGCCTGTCGGATGACTTTGGCATTTTTATCTTTGTATTCCTCTTTAGTACTAAACGGTCGTTCGACACTCAAAATTTCTCTGGTTAACAAAGCGATAACAATCGGCGTGAGTTTTATCTGTTTAACTGGAGACAATTTGCCTAAACTTTCGATACTTAGATCTTGCTGGATGCTTTTCAGGGCACAATTCCACTCATCTAAACTAGGTATTTTCCCCTCGCTACCTGTGAGAGCATGAAAGATTTTTTCGTGCCAAATCACCACTACTTTTGGGAAATAGCGCGATAGCCGATAGCTGAGTTTTCTAGCAACTTGTAGATCGAGATTTGGTGGTAAACAATAGCTAGCGAAATTGAGAGAGGCACTATATTCAATCTCGGAAACTTCAGCGATGAAGTATTGAGTATTCGTCGTCTGCTCAGTGGATGCTGTCATGCTCTAGATGCTCTGTATAATCGCAAATCGGGGAAAAGGAACAGTGTTGGCATTGAGTGCCAGGATTGGGTCTAAAAATTAGGTTAAATGCCGATCTATTGTGGTGGTAATGATTTGAGTCATCCGCTAGCCGTTGGGCAATCTTGACAACTAGCATTTCCAATCCTTGGAGTCGGGCTGGACTCGCCGTAATGATGCTCGAACTCTGTTGCGACTCTAAATTGTAGAAAGATGCGACAGCGGGCTGTTCTGGGTACAGATATTTAGCTGCTAATAGATAGGTGTAAGCTTGGCGGCGATCGAATTTGGATGTTCCAGTTTTGAAGTCTAGGATATGGATCGTGCCATCTGGCTCGATATATACACAGTCCATCACTGCATAAAAATCAAATTCCTTTCGTTGTAATTTGAGGGGTAATGGTTTGGGTAACTCTTCATCGCCTCGTTCTAATTGGAGAATTTGCTTGCCTTTAAGGATCGGTCGATCGTGGTATCGTTCCAGAATTCGAGTGACTCTTGCGGCGATCTCTGGCTCTAACTGCTGCACCTGAAGGAGATCGGCTACGAGCCTTGCGCCATCAGATCGATCGAGTAATTGGGGATCGGCATGAAATTCATACACTCCTCGTTGGGCGAGGTGTCCGATGGCTTGAGCGGTACTATCTGTAGCGATTAAAGCTTTAACGATCGGCTCTCGATTGCGTACTCGCCTAAATCCCCGCTGCATCGGACAATGAAAGGCTTCTAGATTGAAGGCTGGCTCGGAATCTGCCCAGAGTTTGTAGCTAAAATACGGACGATATCTAGTTGGACTGAGCATTCTAACGGTGTGAGGAGGTTGAGTTAGGAATGAGTGCTGGTAATTTTCTAGCTCGGCTACACCAACGGTTCGGTTTGACCACATCTAGCGTGTTAAATGGTTGATTTCTGAAATCAACCACCTCTGTAGAAAGATAGCATATGTTGATTTTTTTCGTCAACATCGATTATCATTGAAGGTGTCTAAGTTGGAGCAACCGTGAGTCAGACATTCGGGAAGTGGATTAAAGATGCTCGTCGTAGCAAAGGCTATAGCCAGAGAGATCTAGCTGCTCTGGTGAAAGTTGACTATACCTACCTGTCGAAATTGGAAAACGATCGAGCGGAATATCCACCCAAAGACGATGTGATCCAAGCGTTGATCGAACATCTAGATTTGGATGTGGATCTGGCTACGCTCAGTTATTTAGCTGGACGGATTACACCAGAGGATTCAAAAGTAATTCAACAGTTGGCTAAAACCTATCAGGATAAAATGCCTGTACTATTACGCAAGATGCAAGATCCAGAAGTGATGCGGCGGTTGTTGGAGAGTGATGGATGACTTCAATTAAGCCTGCTAGATTTATTAATAAGTCAGAGATTACTGCTATCGCCGATCGATTGTTGGTTGAGATGCGAGATGCTAATTGGACTCCTAAATGGCCACAATTAGCGGATTTAGCTGCTGATTTTCTGGATTTGTCGATCGATTATGAGGACTTTGATGTTGGTGAGGATGGGATAATAGCTGCCAAGATTTATCCAACCAAGAAAGAAATATATTTCAATAATGCTTTTCCAGCTATTCGAGATAATTATGGATTTTATCAATCTACGTTAGCTCATGAAATCGGTCATTGGCTGTTGCATATAGATCTGAATTTACCAGAGACTGTGAACGACGATCTCATCTCGACCGCCTTGCCTGGAGAGGTGTTTTTATGCCGGAGTTTGGATGAAAATAAAAATAAGGTGGTGAATCAAAGAACTCCCGAAGATTGGCGGGAGTGGCAAGCTCAGTACTTTGCTAGTTGTTTGTTGATGCCACTGGATAAACTGGAAGAGGTACGGCGTGGACGTAATTTAACTAATCGACAGCATCTGGGCGCGATTGGGGATGAATTAGGTGTAACGATCTCAAATTTAATCAACCGTCTTCAGGATTTAGAGTATCTTGAGAAAGGTGGTAATTCTAAGCAGCTTTATCCTGGTAAACGGTTGAGATTGTCAGAATGATTGCGATATTCGTTTACCGTATTCAAGATCCAGAAGGAGAAGAATTGAAGTGGTTTAAAGCTCAGAACGATCGGAAGCTAAAGAATACCTCATCGCCCCCTACTTTGCGATCGAACGGCTAAGACTACAAAATTTCCAGAGCGTTAACTAAAGTTAGATTTGAGGAATTTGGTATAGTTAACTAATTAAGGCTTAACGCTTAGATGTCTGTGGTAAATCGGTTCCTTTGTGACTGTTGCGAAACCAACTTAACCGCCAAGTCTTGGGCTGTAAATAAATACTACCCACACCGACTAAAAAGAAGAAGTAGCAAACTGCTTGCACCAAATATAGTCGCTGGGCATAGCCAAACAGTGCGGCAAATACCATGCCTGGAAATCGATCTTCTGGTAGCGTCTTACTTAAATTCCAGACCATTGGGCCGAGAATACAGTCTTTATCGGCTGGTTTGGCAAACCGCTCGTAGAAAAAGCACATTCCTTGAGACTCGCGGCTCATCTGAGCGACAGCATTAATTGCCTGGTCGAACTTACCCAGGGAAGTGACTACCAAACCCGCAATAATTAAGAGTAACAACACTCCCATCACCGCAAAGAATTTGCGGATATTCAGGCGCATTCCCCACTTGAATAATAGCATCCCCATCAGGCTAGCTGTAACGACTCCAGCGATCGCGCCCACTACTGGGACGATCCCTTGCTGGAATTTGCTAGCAATGAAGAGTACCGTCTCAAAGCCTTCGCGAAGAATGGCAAAAAAGACTAGTCCAAATATCCCCCAACCCGCCTGAGCATCGGTTTTGAGTGCGCTACCTACCGCACTTTCGACCTCTTGCTTTAGACCTTTAGCGTGTCGTGCCATCCAGATTAGCATCCAACTGAGCAGTCCGATCGCCAGTAGCCCAAACACACCTTCCATCAGTGGTTCGATTGCGCCTGCGTATTGCTGATTGGCATCACCTAAGCCTTTAATTACCCACTCAAAGGCAACCCCAGCCATCGCACTAACGGCAATTCCCGCGCCGATCCCAAAGTAAATCCAGTTTTTGAGGTGAGTTTGTCCGGCTTTTTTGAGATAGGCGAAGACAATGCCGATGACCAGAGCGGCTTCGACACCTTCGCGGAAAGTGATAATAAAAGTAGGTAAGGCTGAACTAAAATCCATCGGTTGATGTTCGCGTAGGTAAAGGGTTTGAAGGCATCTTTCCAAGGATACAGAGCCATAATGAAATTTAGATGAAATTTAGCCATTGGGCGCGAAATTAGATAATCTAATTCTGGTTAGATATCTTGCTCGGAGTAGCTTTAGTCGGGAGACTCACTGTAAATGTACTACCTACATCTAGTTGACTATCAACTTGGATACTGCCATGATGCGCCTGGACGATCGCGCGGACGATCGCTAAACCCAATCCTGTTCCGCCTGTATTGCGCGAGCGATCTGCTTGCACTCGATAAAAGCGATCGAAAATATGCGGTAAATCTGCCTCAGCAATCCCAATCCCATTATCTTGGATGGTGACGATCGCGTGACGCTCTGAAGATTCTAAGCGAATCGTGACTACTCCGTCGGTAGGAGTGTATTGAATGGCATTATTAATCAGATTGGCGATCGCTCGATACAGCCTGTCGCTATCACCCATGACATAGATTGGCTGTTTAGTGAGGATTTCTAAGCGGAGATCGATTCTCCTTTGGAGAGGCTCTGCCAACGAACTCGCGATCGCTATTGGAGCTAATTCTTCCTCTAAATCGCTGACTAAATCGTTCAAACAGCAGGGCTGAAACTGTATGGGTAATTGTTTGGCTTCCAACCGCGATAGCCAGAGTAAATCCTCAGCGAGACGAGTGAGGTGGCGAATTTGACGCTGGGCAATTTCCCAATTATTGCGAGTTTCCGGCTCGATTACTTCGACATCTAAAGCATTTTCTACGGCTATGCTGGTGACAGCTAGCGGTGTGCGGAGTTCGTGGGCGGCATCGGCGGTAAACTGCTGAATTTGTTGGTACGACTGGTAAATTGGTTCGATTGCCAAACCTGAGAGCCACCAACTAGCCCCGCCAATTAGTAACATTGCTAGTGGAATCCCAAACATCAGCATCAAATGCAGACTACTCATATACTCATCTAATCGATCGAAGGATTGGGCAACTTGAAGATAACCCCAGTCGCGATTGTCAATCGTTTTGAGTGGTAGTGTATGAAAGTGATAGCGTTCGCCACGATCGTCAGTAATAGTTTCCCAATCCAGAGTTGGGATTTTATTCTCCCTTGGCAAAGCGAAGCTTCCGGTAAACTTGTGTTGTTTCGATCCCAAAGTTGCAATCGTTTGACCTTTTAAGTTCAATAATCGCAGACAGTAGCCTTGTTTTTTTGTCAGTTCGGCAATTTTGGAATGAGGTTTAACTGGCGAACATTCCTGGCCGACTACACATAGTCCAGGAAGTACATTCATCACAACGGGATTTACTATTCCCGGCTGTTGTAAAACAGCTTCCAGCGTATCATGTACGGTGCCAGCTAAAGTGTTTAATTCTCGATCGACAGTTCGAGCGAATGCTCTAATCATCACTAAATGAATTGATAATCCACACAGCAATGCGATCGAACCAATGACGAGCGCATAGGTGATAGTTAGTTGAATACGGGTGCGATTGAATAGTCGATTTTGATGCACTTTTAATGATTGATAATTATCTATTTATGAATAGAATTGAGGCGATATCCAAATCCACGCATAGTTTCGATCGAACTATCACAGCCAAATTCAGCTAACTTCTTCCGCAATAGCCGAATTTGGGCGGCGACAACATTACTCGCCGACTCTGAATCGAGCGGCCAAATCCGATTGCGAATTTGGTCGTGGGTGAGGGTGCGATCGGGATGTTGCATCAGGTATTCTAAGAGTTGAAATTCTTTGGCTGTCAGATTCCCAGACTGTTCGCGTCCCTGGAGATCGATCGTCACGATCGCATTATTACCATAGTCTAGCCGCAGATTTCCCAATTGCAATCGCTCTGCTTGAAAGACTTGGGTGCGACGTTGCAGAGCGCGAAGTCTAGCGAGGAGTTCTTCCATTCCAAAGGGTTTGACTAGATAGTCATCGGCTCCAGCATCCAATCCCGCAATTTTATTCTCCATCCGATCTTTGGCAGTCAACATCAGGATGGGTAGAGTATATTTTTCTGCTCGTAACCGCTGACAAATTTCGATTCCAGACATTTTGGGCAACATCCAATCGATAATTGCCAACGCATAGGTTGTTTCGCCAGCGGAGATGCTACACAAACGATCGTTGGTTAAATATTCCCAGCCAGTTTTGCCATCTTCTGCCCAATCTACTACATATTGATGGCGAGAGAGGATTTTCTGAATGATGGCACCTAAGTCTGGCTCGTCTTCGATGAGTAAAATTTTCATAACTATACCGTAATTGTCCCCTAGTTAAGGGCACTTGAGTCTGAGTTGTCTTCGATCGACAGAATTTTCCTAACTACGATCGTCGCTTAACCAGATGAAATTGAGATGAAATCTCGGCTTGACTCATGATTTCATCTTAATTTCATCTCATCCCAATAGGATTGTAATAAGGTCAACATTACAATTATTTCTAGCACTTATGAATTTCAAAGTTAAATTACTCGCTCCGATTGCTCTGCTCTTAGGCGGGATTGGTTTCGGCTCCTTGGCAATTGCTAATTTAACAAACCAGAGGTCGAATTCAACAATTGCCCAAAACTCTGGTGGGATGAATCACGGTGGGATGAATCATGGTTCTATGAAGAAGGGGGGCATGATGAATCATAATATGGATGTCGGCCCCGCTGATGCTAACTACGATCTGCGCTTTATCGATAGTATGATTCCCCATCATCAGGGTGCATTGGTAATGGCGCAAGAAGTTCTCCAAAAATCCAAACGACCGGAACTAATTAAACTAGCTAAAGGTATTATTACCGAGCAGAAAAAAGAAATCGCCCAGATGCAGCAGTGGCGCAAACAATGGTATCCCAAAGCATCGGCAACACCCATCATGTGGCACGCTGCTATGAATCATGAAATGGCAATGACTGCCGAACATAAACAGTCAATGATGATGAGTATGTCTTTGGGTAAAGCCGATGCGGGATTCGATCGCAGATTTATCGATGCAATGATTCCCCATCATCAAGGTGCCGTGACAATGGGACAAGATTTATTGAAAAAATCTCAACGCCCAGAGATGAAAAAACTCGCTCAAAATATCATTACATCTCAACAAGCAGAGATCGCTCAGATGACTCAATGGCAGAAACAATGGTCGGCAAGTAAATAGTTAGTGGAAATTTATCTGAATTAAGGTAATGGCTGGGGATATAAGCGATCGTTTATATCCCTTATTTAAATTTTGATAAAAGTCTGTTATGCCCAGCCAATAACGATCGCGATTATCTGTGTCGTGTTGAAATACGGTTAAGGTCGCTCGCACGTTAAGTTACCTCAAAGTAAGTTCGATCGATAAGACTTCAAAACAATAAACTTAGTTGCCTGACAGATCTCTGCACAACCTGGGTTTGACAGCTAAATTTATCAAGTGTTGAGATCTTGCGATCTCAGCACCTAACGCATATTCTGAAATAATTTACCAAATATGTCTAAATTTCACTAAAATTTCACATATCATTGCAATGATATGTGCAGCAAGCTAATTCACGAAAAGTCAAGCACATGCGTTTTCATCGCTTATTACCCTTCGCTACTCTATGTCTAGCACTGACTACTATTGCAACTAGTGCTAGAGCACAGAGCCAAACTGAGAGTACTCTTCCCTACATCTATAGCAACTATACTTTTCCCTCCGCACGGGCTAGCATCGCTCGTCATACACTCCGGTTGGCGATTCCTACCAACTCAAAACCTGTATCTGCCCTGAAGCTCACCGCTCCAGCCGGATTTACGCTCAACCAAAAAGTGTCAGTTTTAGACCATAAAACAGGTAAAAGCTTACCTGTAAATGTCAGTATCGCTGGACAGACTGTAGAACTGAGCTTCGATCGAGCAATCGCACCTGGTGTGGCAATCGATATCGAACTGAATAATGTCAGCGTGTGGGGCACAGCTCGGTATTACGATCTGGCTGTGAAATTTGCTAGCGATAATCTAAATGTTAATGATGGCAAAATGCGAGCATCTAACGATCGATATGTCAATATTGGCAGAACGGGTTTACGTCTTTCTTAGAGCGATCGAGACTTAAATCGATAGCAAGATTTCCCCATCTTCTCGACTGCATACAGCTAACTTTCACCCCTTAATTATCATGCGATCGATTAAACTAAAATTACTATTATCTTTAGTTATATTAACAACAGTATCTAGTCCTAAAATCGCGATCGCAGGTGCCGGACATGACCATAGTGGGGCGAGTTCGTTTAAGTCTGGTGGTGAGGCTACTGGGGCGGTAACGGTTGATGCCGATACGGTCAAACGATTGGGGATTAAAGTCGAACCAGTTAAAAACCAACCGTTAGATATTGGCTTAAAAACTACCGGACAGATTGAAACTTTACCAGACCAAAAAGTTGAGGTAACTGCACCGCTAACTAGTAAGGTAGTGCAGCTACTAGTTAAGCCTGGGAGTAAAGTTACTAAGGGTCAACCTCTGGCTACGATTGCCTCCCCAGAGTTAGCTAACTTGCGTGTAGATGCCCAAGGCAAACAAGCCGACGCACAAGGTGCATTGCAGAAAGCACGGGTTAATTTGCAACTAGCTCAAGATAATTTAGTCAAGCAGCAAACAATTAGTAACGCCGACGTTGCTCAGGCTCGGACTAAATTAAGTGCTGCTCAAGCTCAATTCGATCGAGATAAATCGATCGTCAATCAGAGTGGAGTTTTGAAAGTAGCTCAGGAAAATCTCAAACTTCAGCGGCAAATCGCTAATGCCGAAATTACCCGCGCAAATACTGAAGTGGCGATCGCGCAAGAACAATTCGATCGAGATAGCGAATTAGTCAAAACAGGTGCCCTTGCCAGACGGCAAATGTTGGAGTCTAAAGGTAAACTCGAACGCGCCAAAGCTGAAGCGGCTAGAGCTAAAAGTTTACCCCAAGTAGTGCAAGCTCAAAGTGATGTTAAAAAGGCAGAGGTAGACTTGCCCTACCGCGAATTACGTGCTTCGCAAGCCAGTGTCGCTGAGGCACAATCGCTATTACAACGCGCTGAAACTCGTCGCGATGTTCTAGAAGCCCAAGCGCAACTCAAACGCGCCCAGTCGGATGTAGTTATCGCCCAATCGCAACTCAATCTTAGTACCACTAATTATCAGACTCGACTCCAACAATTGGGCAGCACCGCCAACGCGCAAGGATTGGTAACGATAACCGCGCCGATTGCTGGGACTGTTGCCAGCCGAGATGTCAGTATCGGTCAATCGCTCCAAGATGCGGGTGGTAAACTAATGACGATCGTTAATGACAGTCGGATTTTTGCGACGGCAAATATCTATGAGAAAGATTTGGGGCTGGTGAAAACTGGACAAAAAATCCGCGTCAAAGTCGCCTCCTTACCTAACCAAAGTTTTGAAGGTCGAATTACTCAAATTGGCACATCAGTACAGGGAGAAACCAGAGTCGTTCCCGTTCAAGCCGAAATAGCTAATGCTGGCGGTGTCCTCAAGCCAGGAATGTTCGCCGAACTAGAGGTAATCACCGATAAAACAACTGAGTCGCTACTGGCGATTCCCACTTCGGCGGTAGTCGATGCCAATGGTAAAAAAGTAGTCTACGTCCAGAATGGGAACGCTTTCCAAGCGGCAGAAGTCACCTTCGGGCGCACTTCTGGAGACATGGTAGAGGTAAAGACGGGTTTATTTGCAGGTGACATGGTGGTGACTCAACGGGGGACGCAACTATTCGCCCAGTCCTTGCGTGGCGGTGGCGAAAAGCCTGCTGCTGACGAACATCAAGATGAAGCGGCTCCAGCTAAAAGTAATGGTTTAGTCGTACCGCCTTGGTTATTACCAGTCGGTGGGGGCGCGATTCTAGTAACTGGGGGTGTGCTGCTGTGGAAACGGTTTCGTTCGGCTCCAGCAGATGATTTAGAAGATGGCGAGGAGGACGCTTACGCCGACAACTATCGTGACTCGTTACCTGCGGCTGAACTCACCGAACCCGAACCTTACACAAATAATCATCACTCCGTACCTTCGTCACCAGTATTGATGGGAGGAAAGAGTAAGGAAGGGGCGCAAGAGTGAACATCTACAAATGGATATTGAGGCCAAGAATCTCTATAAGATCTACTAAGACTTTGCGGTTATTTCAATTATTGATGTTGGGTGTAATCGTTAGTGTCTTGGCAAAGCCGCTGGTCGCCACAGCTTATATCAATATTAGTACTCACGATCGCCGCTATCTGGAACCCGTACAAGTTCCCCAAGAGCGGGTAGGGATTGTTTTTGGTGCAGGACTGCTGCAAAATGGGCAGCCGACACCTTTTTTAGCCAGCAGAATTACCGCAGCAGCCAAGCTCTATCATCTCGATCGAGTGCAGAAATTACTGATGACTGGTGATAATAGCCGAACTGATTATAATGAGGTGCGATCGATGCAGGAATACGCTCACAATTTGGGCGTACCGATGCAAGATATTACTTTAGACTATGCCGGATTTAGTACTTATGAGAGTTGTTATCGCGCTCATAAAGTTTTTGGCGTACATCAGGCGATCGTGATTACCCAAAATTATCATCTACCGCGTACTGTTTATACCTGCGATCGCTTGGGTATTAAGACAGTGGGTTTGGGCATTCCCGATCTGGAATTGTATGGATGGCGGGGGATGATGCCAGATTTAAGGCGAGAAATGTTGGCCAATGTCAAAGCTTTATTAGAAGTTCATGTTACTCGTCCCCGACCTACTTTTCTGGGAGATTTTGAAGGAATGGACTAGTTGAAAAAAATTATCGATTTATTTGTTAAGTGCAGATAAAATTCTAAAATTTATCGCTTTCTACCCGCAGCCCATCTTATTATTCAAATTAAAAAATGCTCGGAAATATCGTCCAGTGGGTAATTAACCGTCGGTGGCTAGTCGTACTAGCGACAGTTATCGTCTCATTGTGGACAGTTTATGTGATTCCCCAGATGCCCTTGGATGTGTTGCCAGCTTTCGCGCCGCCGCAAGTGGAAATCCAAGCCGAAGCACCTGGACTCGCACCAGAGGAAGTAGAATCGCTAGTAACGTTACCGATCGAAAGTGCGATTAATGGTACGCCTGGAGTCACTGCGGTGCGTTCGTCGAGTGCGGCGGGAATTTCGGTGGTACGGGCGATCTTTACTTCATCAACCGATACTTATCAGGCGCGGCAACTGATTACCGAGCGACTGCAACAAGCCGTTGGTAAGCTACCCCCAGGAGTCGAAACACCCCAATTATCCCCCACCACTTCGCCCGTCGGTTTGGTGGTACAGTATGCTTTTACCGTCGCCGATGGCGTGAAAGCTGCACCAAACTCCCTGATGGTAGCGCGGCGGATTGTCGATTGGCAAGTGACAAATCGCCTCTTAGCCGTGCCAGGAGTCAGTCAAGTTTTGGTGTTTGGTGGCGACGATCGACAGTTTCAAGTATTGGTAGATCCGGTTAAATTAGCAGCTTTTAATATTACTTTAGACCAAGTTACCCAAGCGACTAGAAAAGCAAATGTCAATGCCGCAGGTGGCTTTTTTATTACTCCTGATACCGAGAGATTGATTAGGGGTGTTGGTAGGATCGAATCGATCGAAGATCTCCAAAAATCGACAATTGTATCCCGTAATGGCACCCCCGTTAGATTGCAAGATGTGGCCGAGGTGAAAATTGGTGCGGCACTACAACGGGGCGATGGTGGTTTTAACGGTCAGCGAGCGATTATCGTGATGGTGAATAAGCAGCCTAGTATCGATACGCCGACTGTCACCCGCGCGGTGGAAAAAGCAGTCGCCGAACTTAAAGTTGGTTTGCCCAAAGATATCAAAGTTACTACTACTTTTCGTCAAGATAGCTATATCGAATCTTCCGTCGATAACGTGCGTTCTTCTTTGATTCAAGGTAGTATCATTGCCGCGATTATCTTGATTCCATTTCTATTGAATTGGCGAATTCTGGCAGTATGTTTATTAGACTTTTTCTTGACATTGCTATTTGGAATGTTAGTACTGTCATGGTTGGGAGTTGGTTTGAATACCATGACACTGGGTGGTTTAGCGGTAGCAATTGGAACCGCGATCGATGATGCGATCGTCTATGGTGAAAATACCTATCGTCGCTTGCGTGAAAATAAAGCTGAGGGCGATCCACTCACGCCGCTAGAAATCATTTTTGAAGGTTCTCAAGAAGTGCGCGATTCACTTTTAGGCGCGACGATTATTGGGATTATTGTCTTCTCACCGATCTTTACATTACCAGGGATTGAAGGGAAGATATTCACCCCGATGGGGATTGCTTACTTAGCCGTAGTTGTTGTTTCTAGCTTAGAATCTTTATTCGTTTCTCCGGCTCTGTGTGCGATTTTGCTCCCTGCTACTAAAGTGACACAACGAGAACCGTGGCTGGCGAGATTTTGTAAGGGGATTTATAGCTTATGCTTAAATTTCTCGATGAGAAACCCCTTGTTAATTATGGGGACTGCCACAGTTTTGACCGTCGCATCAATTGTTGTTATTCCTTCATTTGGTAGAGCATTTTTACCAGAGTTTCAAGAGCAAACGATGGTCAATACCTTGATTTCTTATCCAACTGTTTCCCTCGAAGGCAGCACCAAAGCGGGTTATGTGGTTGAGGAATCCTTGAAAAACGATAAGCGGTTTGAATTTATCCAAACTCGTGCCGGACGCGCTGCTGGTGACTCTGAAGCCGCAGGCGTGAATGTTGCCCACGTCGATATCGAACTCAGTAAACTAGGGATGCAAAATCGGGAAGAATCGCTCAAAGTCATGCGGAAAGCCTTCGAGCAAATTCCAGGTGCAGCCGCAAATATTGGCGGCTTTTTACAACATCGGATGGATGAAGTTTTATCGGGGGTACGCAGTTCGATTGCGGTGAAAATTTTCGGTTCTGACTTAGCGGAGTTGCGGAAAGTTGGGCAACAAGTAGAACAACAGATGAAAACAGTTGATGGTGTCGTCGATTTGCAACTCGAACCTCAATTACCAGTACCGCAGATTCAAATTAAATTCGATCGCGATGCAGCTAGTCGTTATGGTCATACAGTAGGCGATTTATCTGAGACGATCGAAACTGCTCTCAATGGTAGAGTCGTTTCTAAAGTACTAGAAAATCAACAATCTTTCGATCTACTTGTCTGGCTAAAACCCGAAGCCCGACAAAATCTAGATACCATCCGCAATCTCTTAATTGATACCCCCAACAATCAAAAAATTCCGTTGGGTAGCATTGCCAAGATTGAAGAAGGGACGGGGCCGAATACGATCGGTCGGGAAAATGTATCGCGCTTAATCGTCGTCTCAGCTAATGCTAAAGGTCGCGATATCCGCTCGATCGTGACTGAGATCGAAGCTAAAGTTAAAAGCAACGTCCAATTGCCGACGGGCTATTTCATTCAATATGCAGGTCAATTTGAAGCTGAAGAACGTGCTACCCAAAACATTCTAGTTTTCAGTGCGATCGCTTTTGTGGCAATTACCGTTCTGATGTATCTTTCCGTTAAGTCGATCGCATCTACGGCAATGATTATGATTAACTTACCAATTGCCTTAGTCGGTGGGGTCATTGCTGTGGCTCTCACAGGTGGGGTAATTTCAGTCGCATCTTTAGTCGGATTTGTATCCTTATTTGGAGTCGCAACTCGGAACGGATTGTTATTAGTCGATAACTACAATACTAAATATGCCGAAGGAATGCCGATGAAGGAAATCATTACTAAAGGTTCGATGGAGCGATTGAATGCGATCTTGATGACGGCGTTAACTTCGGGCTTGGGTTTAGCACCAATGGTATTTCAAGGTGGATCGGGACAGGAATTATTACAGCCGTTATCGATCGTGGTCTTTGGTGGTTTATTTACTTCTACGGCGATTACTTTACTAGTATTACCCGCTTTATATGCCAAGTTTGGCAAGCATTTATTTCCGAAAAAAGAGGAAGAACCCAAGACAGAGCAGTTTTTCATGCACATGTAGCAAACAATATCAAATGGACAATGCAATTTTAGATGGACGTTTGATTGACTATTTTCAGATCTAAAAAACTAAGTTTCCCGCATTGGGCTGATTTTTTGTGAATCTAGATACTGTAGTTAGAGAGAAAGTGTGGAAAAGTCTTAAATCCACAGATCCAAGCTTTATTGAAGAAGTTCGGCAATGTATCAACAAAATTGAAAAAAGACAATTTGACGTTGGTTTGAGAGTAAAAAAGCTCAAAGGTACGAGCAAAATTGTCTGGGAAGCCAGAATAAATCGAGATAGCCGCTTGCTGTTTACCTATAAACAGTCCAACCATCGCAACGGTCAAACTTGGAAATTCATCGCCATCGAAGCAGTGTGTAGAGAGCATGATGAAGTCAACCATCATGCCCAGATTATCGATCGAAATTGGTGGGAAGCAGAAGAAGTTAGAGTATTAGGGAACTTAGACCAAAAATTTCAGGAATTGAGTAGTGAAGACCAGGCGGAAATCCACTTATGGCAAGCAGCAGAAATAGAGATTCAAGCAGAATCGACAGATGAGCTGCTAGATAATACCAAGTGGTTAATTCTCGAACCAGAAATTATTGAATCAGAGCAAGCATGGCAAATGGCGATCGCCAGTGCAGCAGATTTACGGCTGCGATTGACACCAGATGAAAGTAAAGCGATCGATACCTATGGTAATATGCTGCTGTCTGGTAGTGCTGGGACTGGCAAAACTACAGTTGGATTGTATCGACTGGCTCGAACTCTGCAAATGAATCCAACTGCTAAGTGTCTTTATGTTGGTTACAATCCAATATTAGTGAAGGAGTCAAAAGAACAATTTAAGCAGCTATGGGGGGAGACATTTGAAGGTCTGCCACTCAAACCCGAATTCTTGACGATTAGAGATTTGTGTCTAAAAATCACGAAAGATCTTGGGGAAGAATTCAAGCATCATCTTGTCGGCTATCAATATTTTTACCAGCGTTATATCAAAAAGCCAGAAAGTAAGCAATATCCACCAGCTTTAGTGTGGGATGAAATCAGAAGTATTATCAAAGGTGCGAACTTAAAAGCGCAATCTGGATGTTATTTGCTAAGTCAAAAAGAATATGAAAATTTAGGAAAAAAAAGGTCTGGAGCGATTCGGGCTGGAGAACGTCATAAGATTTATAAATTAGCACAATGGTATCAAAACCGTATAGATCGCGAACAATTAGCTGATGAAATCGATCTAACAAGAACAGCTTTACGGCTGAGTAAAACTGCTCGATATCAACCTTATACATTAATTGTCTGCGATGAGATTCAAGACTTAACCGAGATTCAGATCGAGCTATTAATTAGATTACTAGTCCAAAATGGACAAATTTTGGGTGCTGGAGATATGAATCAAATGATTAGTCCGAGTGGCTTTCGATGGGAAGATTTAACAACCAGACTATATCAGCAAAATCGTCAATGGACTGAAAAAAGATTAGATTTTAACTTTCGTAGTACTGGTAAATTAGGAGCTTTTGCTGTCGAGCTGCTGAACCTAAAATTCAAACTACTCTCCGAATCACAATCCCAATCAGAAGCTCCAATTAACACCAGTGGAGAACTAGCTCGGTTAGTAGCAGCTTCCAGAAATGACCTCAAGCAAATTAAGCTCGGATCGGGGGATGCTATTTTAGTAAGAACCGAAGAACAAAAAGCCGAACTTCTTACAGATTTAACCACTAAATTAATTTTTACAATTGAGGAATCTAAAGGCTTAGAATTTGATACTGTTTACTTAGTTAACTTTTTTGAATATACTAACAGCTTAGAGTCTACGATCGCCAGTTCAACTAAACAGTTGACACGACAACAGCCACAGTTGCGGTTGGAGTTTAACCTTTTATATGTAGCTATTACCCGCGCTCGTTATATTCTCAACATCTGTGAACCAAAAATATCAGATCTGTGGAAACGTACTGAATTAGCAGAGAGTTTAATATCGATGAGTATCGCTGAAGCTTTTAGTCCAGCTCAAGCGATCGCCCCTCAAGATTGGTATCTGAAAGCTATCTACTATCGAGATGCCAGACTATTACCGCAGGCATTAGAATGTGCCACTAAATCTGGAGATGAAACTCTCAAACAAGAAATCGAAGTAGAGTCTTTACTACTCGATCTCAAATATTATGAAGCGGCTCAATTACTGCTAGAGATCGAAAAATATTCCGAAGCAGCCGAAATTTTGGAAGATTTAGGCGATTGGCAAGAAGCCGCACAAGCTTGGGGTTGGGCTGGAAATAGAGTCAGATCTTTAGAGTGTGAAGTAAAAAGTCTAAAAGATAAAAATCAGCTAGAATCTGCGGCTGATAAACTGATTGAGATTGAAAGATATGGAGAGGCCGCCGAGCTACTAGAAGCTGCGGAATGCTGGGATAAAGCCGTAGAAATATGGGGTAAACTAGGTGATGAAGATGGTCGGAATCGATGTTTATTGCGATCGTCGATAAATAATTGTGTTGCTATTGAGGATCGATCGGGTCAGAATATAGAGGCTATTAATGACTACGATTCCGAGCGCGTAATCGAGATCGATCCTCAAGATGCTAAAGCTTACTTCGATCGGGGCACAGAAAAGTACCGCTTAGGACAGAATGCAGAAGCTATTGATGACTACAGTCGTGCCATTACAATCGATCCTCAGTATGTTGGTGTCTATGTTGGGCGGGGTGCTGCTAAGTATAATTTAGGGCAGCATCGAGAGGCAATTGATGACTATAGTCGTGCCATTACTCTTAATCCTCAAGCTGCTGAGGCTTATTTTGGGCGAGGTACAGCAAAGTATAACTTAGGGCAGCATCGAGAGGCAATTGAGGACTACAGTCATGCCATTACTCTTAATCCCCAAGATGCTTTTGCTTACTATAATCGGGGCTTTGCTAAACATAGCTTAGGACAATATCAAGCAGCTATTGATGATTATAATTGCGTCATCATGATAAATCCTCAAGATATTGATGCTTATTTTCGTCGGGGTGCTGCTAGACATAGTTTAGGACAGCATCAAGCAGCGATTGATGACTACAATTTCGTCATCATGATTAATCCTCAAGCTGCTGAAGCTTATGTTGGTCGAGGTACGGCAAAGTATAACTTAGGTCAGCATCAAGCAGCGATTGATGACTGCAATTTTGCCATTACTCTTAATCCTCAAGCTACTGATGCTTACAATAATCGCGGTCTTGCAAAATGTAGTTTAGGACGGGATCGAGAGGCGATCGATGACTACAATTTCGCCATTACTCTTAATCCTCAATATGCGGTTGCTTACTATAATCGCGGTCTTAGTAAGTATAATTTAGGGCAAAGTCAAGCAGCTATTCCAGATTTTATTAAAGCTACGGAATTATTCGATCGGGAAAATCAGATGGTCGAATATAAAAGGGCTATAGATATTATTAATTTTTTGAATACTCGATTAAAATAATCGAAATGAATACTCTGGCTGGATCGTAAGATATTCGATTAGAGTCTTAAAATAACTGTTATATAAATATTGTTCGATCGAGGAAACGATCTAGTTACATAGCCAAGTTTTGGTGGAAATTAAGGATATCATCATATATAACCTAGATATAGAATCAAAGCAGCCAGCCTATTTTAATGGAACTAGTCAAAATTTCACTAAAATTTCACACATATTTGCCAGAATGAAAGGGCATGTCTGTAAATACTCGGTTCGATTCTCCTTTGGAGAGGCTACGCCAACGAATATGATGACACGATCGCGATCGTGTGAAATTACCATTTACCAAATATTGAGGATTATCGATGAAATTTTTCAACATCAGCTTAATTGCTTTGGGTAGTGTCAGCGTACTCTTCTTAGGTGCTTGTAGTAGTGGAGATAAAGCTACTACAACTGAAACTACTACTACTAGTTCAACTCCAGCAACGGCAGCTACAACTGAACCGCAGGTGGTAAAAGAGGGTGAAAAGCATGATGAAAGCTCTAACCATAAGCATTCAGGGGATAAAGATGGTCATAGTGGACAAGTCGTACAATTGGGTAAATATCATATCGAGTTAAAGCCAGATCTCGACAAAGATTCTATTCATCTAGATACAAAGTTACATGGCGAACAAGATAAAGAGATTACTGATGCCAAACTGCTCGCTCAAGTCCAGCTACCAGATGGTAGTAATAAAACCCTACCAGTTCTCTATAACGCCGAAGAAAAGCAATACACCGCCAAGCTACCTGCAAGTGCGACGAAGGGCGATTACAAAGTTGTCCTCCAAGTCGATGTCAAAGGGGAAAAATTCAATAGTCGCTTTAGTTTTAAGCAATAAGATCGACTGTGGCTCGATTCGATCCAGGTCATCGGCTTGATAAATAATGTCATAAATCTAAGATGGTACGCATTTTATTAATCGAAGATGAACTAGATTTAGGAGCCGAGATCGAACGATTGCTGCAACGTGAAGGCTATGAAATCGATCGAGCAACAGATGGCGATCTCGGTTGGGCATTTCTATCTTCACCAGATCTGATTTACGATGTGGCGATTATCGATTGGATGTTGCCTGGTATTTCAGGGATCGATTTATGCCGTCGCTTGCGCCAACAACAGCAGCAATTACCCGTACTGATGCTAACCGCTCGAAACGATATTCACGATCGCGTCACAGGCTTAGATGCTGGGGCTGATGACTATTTAGCCAAACCATTTAGCACCATCGAATTACTCGCTCGCATCCGCGCCCTCAGTCGTCGTCCCGCCCAATTTCAATCCGCACAAATTAAGCTGGGAAACTTTAGCCTCGAAGTAGAAACACATACTTTAAAACATAGTAAATCTGCCAAAATTTCCGCAGTAACTCTGACTCGTAAAGAATATCAAATTCTTGAATGTTTGATGACTAATCACGGACAAATAGTACCAGCCGATCGACTTCGCGATCGAGCGTGGGATTTAGCAACAGATCGAGCTAGTAATGTTTTACCCGCTCAAATTAGACTATTGAGAAAAAAGTTATCCCAATTACCAATCTGCTTAGAAATCGAAAATATTCATGGCATTGGTTATCGCTTAAATTCGCCAACTTCTATGTGAGTATAAGATTGTGGAAACTGGTAGAAATGTCGATCGATTATTCAAACGCAAACGCTGGCTGTTGACTTTAACATATGCTAGCGTGATGGGCTGTACTTTAGGATTAGTCGGCTATGCGTTCGATCGAATTGTCACTAATCTCAGTTATCGATCGGTAGAAAAAGAGATAGCATCACTCGCTAGTAATATCCACGATAACGTCGAATATAAATTAGCCACACCTGGAAAAATACCAGCAGATCTATACGCTAGAATCCCCGAACTTTGTCCGATTTACTTAAACTGTCAAACTCAATGGCAACAACAGCATCGTCATACATTAGTTAATATCGACCGACATTATGCTAGCTTTATCGATACTTGGGGTAAAACTAGAGCGACATTAGGTATTCACCCAAATGTTCCAAAACCCTCATTGAGTTCTTTAGAAAACTCGCGCTGGGATCATTTTCACGATCGAATGGGGAAAGGTTATCAGCAACTTACTTTAGAAATTCATACCCCCGATAACCAAGTTTGGGGCTATTTACAAGTAGGACGAGATTTGACAGATATCCATGAATATCTGAACAATATCCATTTATTTCTAACAATTGGCATTATCGCCAGCGAGTTTATTGTCGTTGTCGTTAGTTGGTATCTAGCTGGATTAGCAATGCGCCCACTGTCTCAATCTTACCAGCAAATGCAAAAATTTACTGCTGATGCCGCTCACGAGTTACGCACGCCCTTAGCTACATTACAAGTAATTATTGAAAATGGTCGTGCGGAATATCAACATCTGGCTCCAGAGTTAACTAGTTGGCTCGATCAGATCGAGCGACAAAATATTCGGATCTCTAGTTTAGTCAACGATCTATTATTTCTATCTAGTCTCGATCGCCCAGATAATAAGCCAAACTTAGAGCCATGTTGTCTGACAGAAATCGTCCTAGATTTAGTCGAAGAATTTGCTATTCCTGCCACCGCTAAGTCGATCGATATTTGTAGCGATCTCGATCTCGATGCTCAAATTTGGATCGACGGTAATTCCGAGCAACTCTACCGAATGGGCGCAAACTTAGTCGATAATGCGATTAAATATACCCCCGCAGGTGGGAAAGTAGCGATCTCGCTGACTCAGAATCTTAACGATATCTCATTGCAAGTTAAAGATAACGGTATCGGTATTTCCGATGCAAATAAAGTGCTAATATTTAACAGATTTCATCGCATTGAATCTAAATCCTCACCACCTCAGCATAGTACGGGATTGGGGCTAGCGATCGTTAAATCGATCGTCGATGTTCATGGCGGACAATTAACAGTTTGGAGTCAGGTAGATAAGGGGAGTATTTTTACGGTGAAGTTTATTAGCAGTTTGAAGATTAATTAATACAATTAAAATCGCTAAAATAGATGCTACCCCTGTAGGTAAGTTTTCAATAAGCTTTGAGTATCAACATTCGATCGCGAGTCGAGATGACAACAACTTAACTCGATCGACATTAAATCAAAATTTCACCTTAATTTCATCATATTTTCATTAAAATTTCACTTCACATTGTTAATTTGTAAATAGAGAGGTTATTCGATCTAAAGTAAAAGGTATATTTTTATGAAACGTTATCTGTCGATCGGTTTGGCAGTTGTTGCCATTTCATTAGCTGCAAACACATCTGTACAAGCACGAGGTAAAACTGAAATGCTTACAAAACCAGAAGTAATTACAAAACCAGAAGTACGTACTAAACCAATAGTGCTACCGAGCGACCGCTCTATTACCCCATGTGAATTGGTGAGTGGTGCTTATCAGGGTCAATATCGAGCTTATTCTATTCCTGGATTTGGAGCGTTTTCTGATGGGGTCAGAAGGGGGAAAATTACTGCTAAAGATCTAGTCAAAGCTGCAATTGATTCTAAAAGATTACCACCACAAGCTATCGAAGATCGCAGTTATCTGGGCTATGTCGATCTTCAATTAAAACCGATCCGGTTTTAAACTAGCCGCGTATAGTTCGACCCCAATGTCATATAGCTATCTAACGAATACTCGGAAAACCCAGATTCTGTAACAATTGAGTATTCTTATCACCTCAAGGCTTGAGGTGATTTTTCATGGCTACCGTCAGCTTAAATTAATTGGAATCATATCGAAATTTCATCTTAAATTCATAGTATTTTCACCGAAATTTCATCCCATATTGTTAATCTGTAAATAGAGAGGTTATTTAATTCATTGTCAAAGGTATATTTTTATGAAACGTTATCTGTCGATCGGTTTGGCAGTTGTTGCCATTTCATTAGCTGCAAACACATCTGTACAAGCACGAGGTAAAACTGAAGTACTTACAAAATCAGAAGTATCTATCAAACCATTAATACTAGCAGCCGATCGTCCTTCTTTAGGATATATTACTCCATTTGAATTGGTTAGTGGGGCTTATCAAGGTCAATATCGAGCGCATTCTATTCCTGGATACATTAGTGACAAGTTAAGAAGCGATCGCACTTGTCAAGCGGGCTTGAGGCGATGAGTCGAAGAAAAAATTGTCTGTTCGACTCATAGAATCAGGAAAAGGTGCAATAATTAACTTAACATTAGGTTTACGAACAGTTTTAACAATACCTAAATCTTGATTCTCTGGGGCAGCAAAATAGGTGACTGGATTGGCAGCTAAACCTTTATGATGAGCTACATGAAAATGATAAAGACCTCGATAAATCATCTCTAAAGAAATGCGGTCGAATGGGAGAGATAATTCATCAGCTACAGCATCACCTAAATCGACTAGAACTGCATAAAACAGCCAAGTCCCCCACATCTGTAATTTAATTCCATTAACTGAACCAGTCCATAAATAACTCAACCCGAGCAATCGTTTAACAGTATTAAAAGCCTCTTCAATTCGCCACCGTCTTCCGTACAAATCGGCGACTACATAGGGAGGAAGATTCAATGGGTCGAGTACACTAGTTAGATAAGAATACCAGACTTTACCCACTTTAATTTCGACTAATCTTACAGTTATATATGGAGTCTTTTTGGTGCCAGACCCCATCCGCACTATTCGGTCACGGATACTATAACTATTGCTAAATACTCGCTCTATCTGTAGCGATGCACCTTTTTTTTAATCGAGTAATAAAATGAATATCTCTGTTAATTAATTCTTGCCAAAATTGGAAATGATAGAAGCCTCGATCCAAGAGCAATAAAGTGCCCGATGTTACTAAATTCAGGATATCTTTCTCAAAATTAACATCTGAAGCTTTGGGATTTTCTCTAAACCAGATTTCAATCGGCAATCTCGTCACCAAATCTATGACTACTCCCATTTTTCCCGCTAGTTGTCCGATTGGCACATCAGATAAGCTATCTAATTTCTTGAATATCGCTTCCAATGTGGAGCCATCACATGCCCAAATCCGCTCAAATTTTGCTTGAGCAAATTCAATGCTTTGTGGCAACAATCGCTGTTTTCTCTGGTGCCACTTCACTCTAAATTCTGGCAGTAATTCCTTAAACACTCTCTCAAATAACTCAGATGGAAAGGTCAGAAATCTTTGTGCAATCGCCTGTTGACTTACTTGTGTTGGCTCACACCACAAAAATCCTTCTCGCCCTAACATTCGGCTTAGTTCTCTGACTCCTGGCACATTCCGCCACAGTAGCGTCAGCACTGCTGCCATCATCAAGGGTAAATTTAACAGCCGATTTCTCAGCCCTAATTGTCGGTAGTAATGACTTTGATTGAAAATTGCTGGTGTCAATAAAGCCTCTACTTGAGCGGCGATGATCTCATCTTCCACACCTGGTTGGTGGTTCTTTTTGGCGTGGTCGCGGTTACTTCTTCGGCGGCTGGTCATCAGGCCTCTATTCCCTCAAACTCTTGACTAGAAACAGTTTGGCATCTTTTTATTACCTTTTTGACAAATCTCTGATTTTCTTAACTTGTCACGAATGTCCTGGATATGGCTCTTTATCGGCGGGTGTCAGAAGTGGGGAAATTACGGCTAAAGATCTAGTCAAAGCCGCAATTGATTCTAAACTATTACCACCACAAGCGATCGCCGATCGCAGTTATCTTGGTTATGTCGATCTCCAATTAAAATCGATGAAGTTTTAAACTAGACGGGTATAATTAGATCCCAATGTCAGAGAGCTATCTAACGAATACTTGGAAAACCCAGATCCTACGTAACAATTGAGTATTCTCATCACCTCAAGCTTTGAGGTGATTTTTCATGGCGATCGTCGTAGCGAACGCTCATTAAAATTTTGGTCTGAAATAATTAGATGCTAAAGTTGTATTAACTAAATTAGATGAATATTGAAGCTAAAATTTCACTTAAATTTCATATTAAGCGCGTAAGCTATATATAGCTAGATACAGCATTCTGCATTGCAGTAAAATATGTCAATCGCAATTAAACGATCGCACGATATTCGATCTCCACAGATCGTGAAGATCGCGATTTTAATAAATGCTGTAAACGGCTTCACCTCTATAAATCGATCGAGAGTTACTCTAAATGAAAAAACAAAACATTTTAATGGGTGCTATTGCTAGCATGATGGCTACTCTAGTCTTGAGTCAAGCTAGCTATGCCAATGAATCTAGCAATAATGCTTCTAAATCCAGTCCACTATCGGTTCGCACCCAAACTCATGAAGTAGCGATGTTCAACAAACAAGGAAAACCTCACAAACATCCTGGCAAGAAAGTAAATAAACCAAAGAAAGTATCGAAAGCATCGAAAGCCTAAGATCGAAAACTTAGTTGAATCTTAAGGGAAGTGCGGCAACTGCCGCACTTCCCTTATTGATTTATAAAACGCTAACGCTCTGCTCGATCGATTTATCCACCTGTAAGTGTTGCGACACGCAGACTAGATAGAGCGCGATTGTAATCGATAATCGCCGTGATGCGATTGCCACGAGCGCGAGCCAGAGCGGTCTGGGCTTGAATGACATCAGTTTGCGTACCCACTCCCGCCTGAAAGCGCAGACGAGCTAGTTTGAGACTTTCCTCAGCTTGTTGGAGAGCTTGAGCAGAAGTCGCGATATTTTTTTGATTGGAGCCGAGACTGTTGTAAGCTTGTTCGACTTCAAATCGGATTTGATTGCGGGTGGTTGTGAACTGGTTTTCAAAAATCTCTTGATTGACTCGTTCTCTGTTTGAGCCAGCTCTGGCAAAACCACCATCAAGGAAGTTCCACCTCAACTGTGCGCCGATACTATAGTTATCTTGGGCAGAAGTAGAAGCTGTTAGACTTTTGCCCAAAGTATAGTTAGCAAAAAGATCGACCTGAGCGGAGTCAGCCGCAGCAGCGACAATTTGTTGTTGTTGGCTGATAGTGCGGCGGGTTAGTTGTTGCTTGACTTCGGG
This sequence comes from Chamaesiphon minutus PCC 6605, assembly GCF_000317145.1. Taxonomy (GTDB): domain Bacteria; phylum Cyanobacteriota; class Cyanobacteriia; order Cyanobacteriales; family Chamaesiphonaceae; genus Chamaesiphon; species Chamaesiphon minutus. The sequence continues at coordinate 1,929,966 of NC_019697.1, forward strand.
GCGATTTTTGTATGCTAAAACCACACTCTCTTCCAAAGAATAGCCCCAAGCTCCTAACTCACGCACGGTATCGGCGGCTTTAAATTCAGTATTGTTATCGACACTCAGTCGCTGGGCGATCCTTTTACGGGCGGTTTGCTGTTGACCTTGAGCGTTGGTGAGATCTTGATTGGCAGTAGCCAGTTGGACTTGGGCACGGAGGATGTCAAATTTCGTACCTACACCAGCTTTTTCTTGGAGTTGAGCATCGCTCAAACTACGGGTTGCATCCGCGACGGCGGCTTGATTGATGATGACAGATGAATCGGCGGCTTGAAGGTCGTAGTATGCCGTGATGACCTGACCGCGTACCAATTGTTCGATTCGCACCAGATCGAGCCTGTCGAAGTTAACTTGCTCTTCGGCGGCGCGAACGCTACTCTGATTTCGACCTGCGCTCAGGATATTATAAGTAGCTTGGAGGCTGCCTTGGATGTTCGTACTAGTGCTGTTGCCAAATTGAGATTGAGTACCGATAATTAATGGCGATCCTTGATTTTGGACGGTACTTGTCAATCCTACTTGCACTGCTTGAGCGGCTTGTGCTTCTCTAATTCCGACTTGAGAGCGATTTACAGTCAGCCGAGCGGCTTGAACTTCCCGATTGTTACCAAATGCGATGTCTATCGCCTGTTGCAGAGTAATGGATTTGTTGCCAGTAATCTGAACCTCATTACCTGTTTTGGGAAGATTGAGATTATTTTGAAGCTTGGTATTATTGTTAGGTGTTGGGGTTGTCGGAGTCGTTTGGGCGAGGATCTGTGGCAATCTCTCGATTGCTGTTTGTCTTGTTGAGTTTGGCGCGATTTTATGACTAGCTACAGATAGTAAGCCCCGATCGATACCTGCTAAATTCAGAGATTTTGCCTGAGTGGGTTCGATCTTGCCTAATCCGCCCAATCCCAGCACAATAATTGCCCCAATTGTTTGCAATCCGATCGCTATTTGGCGTTGGCGTAGTCTCTCCTGCGGAGAATCGTTCGGTGAAGATGCTCCAGCTTTAATTGGCAGGCAACTAGTTTGTAAATCTGTCTGTTGGTGCAAAATATTTTGTGAAGGTTCGCTCTTTCTATTTAATATATGAATCAATTTGATTAGAGTTGGCATTTTCAATTGTCTAAGAGATCGGGTATTTAGATCGCGAGCTGCTCTTGCTCCAACGGCTGTGTTAAAGAATTACTCCCAACATTAGACACTATTAACAACTCGCAATTGGATCGGTCAAGCACTCAGTTTAAAACCCGTTAGTGAAATTTAGATGAATTCACCTCAATTTCATCTAGCACTGCAAAACTAGGAACTATCGGCGTTTAGTTGAGCAACTATGGCTATAAATACCAACTCATACACAACTTCATCCTCAATCACTCCAGCCGTTCGCGCAGTGGGGCGGTTAAGCTGGCTATTACTACCCATCTGGATCTCGCTAGTATCCCCATCAGCATTCGCTCATGGTGGGCATGGCAACGAATTTGGCTCTCAAGAGGGAACGAAAAGTACCAAAGTGCAGGTGGTCGATGGAGCAACGGCTCAACAGATTGGAGTGCAAACAGTCGCTGCCAAAAAACAAAGCTTAAATGTCGAAATTGCTGCTACTGGGCAAATCGAATTATTACCTAGCAAAAAAGTAGAAGTTACCGCACCGATTAAGGGCAAGCTCGTACAGCTACTCGTACAGCCTGGAGCAAGAGTCAAAGCAGGACAAATCCTCGCGACGCTCTCTAGCCCCGAACTCAACGATTTGCGAACGAGTTCCCTGGAAAAACGATCGACAGCCCTCGCCCTACTCCAACAAGCTCAAACCGATCGCAATCTCGCCCAACAGAGCTACCAAAAAATCGTCCAAATCGCTGCTGCTGAAACCGATCGAGCCAACAGTCAATTAGCGGCGGCGCAATCTCGACTAGCGCGAGAGCAACAACTAGTCAAAAGTGGCTCGATCGTCCAGGCGGCAAAAACTAGCTATCAGCGGCAACAACAAATTGCCACTGCGGAAATCAGCTCTGCTCAAACCGAACTAGAGTTAGCCCAAGAGCGTTATCAAAAGGATCTAGAACTAGTCAAGAGTGGGGCACTAGCACGCCGTCAGATGTTGGAATCTCAGGCTAAACTAGCCGCAGCCCGAACTGCATTAGTCAGAGCGCAAAGTCAGGCAGGAGTAGCCCAAGCTGCCACCGACTTGCGTAAGGCTGAAACCGATCTGCCCCTGCGAGAATTGCGGGATGCCGAAAAGCAGGTAGCTGATGCCAGAGCAGAACTAGCTAGAGCGATGAACCAAAAATCGGTAGTCGAAGCCCAAGCGCAATTCCAAAGAGCCAACTCAGCCGTAACCGCCGCCCAAACTCAGCTCAGACTCAGCGATGCTAGTTACCAGGGGCGACTGGCACAATTGGGAAATCGGGCTAATGCTCAGGGGATCGTCACCGTTACCGCCCCGATCGATGGCACAATTGCCGACAGAGAAATTACGATCGGGCAGTCTGTCGCCGATGCTGGTGCGAGATTAATGACGATTACCGACGATCGCCAAGTATTGGCAACGGCGAATATCTATGAGCGCGATTTAGGACGATTAAAAATCGGTCAGCAAGTTAGTGTTAAAGTGCCTGGAATGGCGGATAAAGTATTTTCTGGTCAAATCTCTCGAATTGGAACGGCAGTGGACTCCCAGAGCCGTGTAGTTCCCGTTCAGGCAACCTTGGATAATAGCCAGGGGCTACTCAAAGCCGGAACGTTCGCCGAAATCAAGCTGGCGACAGGTCAAATTACTAGCCCAGTAGTCGTAATTCCGGCTGGTGCGGTAGTAGAAGCAGACCAAGAAAAATTAGTATATGTCAAAAGTGGCGACAGCTATCAGCCCACAACCGTTACTCTCGGACAAACCGTTGGCGATCTAGTTGAAGTCAAGACGGGACTGTTTGCTGGCGATCTGGTTGTCAATAAACGCGCGCCTCAACTCTATGCCCAATCTTTAAAAAAGAAGCCAGCTAGCGAAGATAAAGCAACAACAGAAGCTAAACCTGACAATGCTGTCAGTCAAAACCAAATACCAACTTATCTCATCTGGGGATTAGTACCTGTTGCGGGTATTCTCGGCGGTAGTGCTTGGTGGCTGAAGAAAAGAAGCGAACGGAACGCCAACAGTTCAACCGATCTTATCGAGCCAGAGGACGAACTGAATTATCTGCCCGTTGAGGAAATACACACAATTGAGGAAGATTCTAAACAGCATAATTCCCCAAACTCCAGTCAATATCCACAGATTGGTGCTACCTCGCGGGACGTTGGCGGAGCCTCTCGGAACGAGAATCTCTATCGATAGCATTGACATAACAACATCATTAACATCGGGCACAGTGCTATCTCGACAAGTTCGTTCGCGTAGCGTCTCCATTGGAGAATCGATATTGTCTGAAGTATAGATGATGGCTGTTCCCTCTACTAGCTAAAAGTAACCTAGTGCAACTACTCCTGTTGTTATGAATCAAACATTTACTGTCAATCTAATTTGGGGCATAATCCCATTTTTAGGCATGATTATTGGTGGTGCCTTTTGGTTGCATAACAGACGCGATCGAATCGCAAATGCTTCAATCCATTCGCTCGATCTGGCGAAAAAAGTGCAAACTATTTCCACTGACGAATTACCAATGTCAGAGTTAGATCCCAATCGATATCTGCCGATCGTTATCAAGGAGACAGAAGATGATGATGATGCCGAACCTCCCTATATCGGCTGGTTTTATTGAAATCGATGACTATTAATTATTATGCTCGGTTCGCTAATTAATCCGCTGATACTTATCCTCATATCTAACACTAAAAATGCTCGGAAATATCGTTCAGTGGGTAATTAACCGTCGCTGGCTGGTCGTACTAGCCGCTGCGATCGTCTCATTGTGGACAGTTTATGTCATTCCCCAGATGCCGCTGGATGTGTTGCCAGCTTTTGCGCCGCCACAGGTGGAAATCCAAACCGAAGCACCCGGACTCGCACCAGAGGAAGTAGAATCCCTAGTAACATTACCGATCGAGAGTGCTATCAATGGTACGCCTGGAGTCACTGCGGTGCGTTCTTCCAGTGCGGCGGGAATTTCGGTGGTACGGACGGTTTTTAGTTGGTCAACTGACATCTACCAAGCGCGTCAATTGATTACCGAGCGACTGCAACAAGCCGTTAGTAAACTACCGCCAGGAGTCGAACCGCCCCAAATGTCTCCCACCACTTCGCCCGTCGGTTTGGTGGTGCAGTATGCTTTTACTGTCGCCGATGACGCGAAAGCTGCTACTCCAAATTCCCTGATGGCAGCACGGCGGATTGTCGATTGGCAAGTGACAAATCGCCTTTTAGCCGTGCCAGGAGTCAGTCAAGTTTTGGTGTTTGGTGGCGATGAGCGACAGTTTCAAGTATTAGTCGATCCGGTCAAATTAGCAGCTTTTAATATTACCTTAGACCAAGTTACCCAAGCGACTAGAAAAGCAAATGTCAATGCCGCAGGTGGTTTTTATATTACCCCCGATACTGAGAGCTTAATTCGGGGCATCGGTAGGATCGAATCGATCGAAGATCTCCAGAAATCGACGATCGTATCTCGAAATGGCACCCCCGTCAGACTGCAAGATGTCGCCGATATTCAAATTGGTGCGGCACTAAAACGTGGCGATGGCAGTTTTAATGGTAAGCCAGCAATTATCGTGATGGTGAATAAGCAGCCCAGCTACGATACGCCAACTGTCAGCCGCGCGGTGGAAAAAGCGATCGCCGAAATCAAAGTTGGCTTGCCCAAGGATATTCAAGTTAAGACCACTTTTCGTCAAGATAGTTATATCGAATCTTCCGTCGATAATGTGCGTTCTTCGTTGATTCAAGGGAGTATTATTGCTGCAATTATCTTAATTCCATTTCTGCTAAACTGGCGAATTTTGGCGGTATGTCTGTTAGATTTTTTCTTAACATTACTATTTGGGATGTTAGTACTCTCATGGTTGGGAGTTGGTTTGAATACCATGACATTAGGCGGTTTGGCTGTCGCAATTGGAACCGCGATCGATGATGCGATTGTCTATGGTGAAAATACCTATCGTCGCTTGCGCGAAAATGAAGCTGAGGGCAATCCCCTCACCCCGCTAGAAATCATCTTTGAAGGTTCTCAAGAGGTTCGCGATTCACTCATCGGCGCGACGATTATTGGGATTATTGTCTTCTCACCAATTTTCACATTACCAGGAATTGAAGGGAAGATTTTCACCCCAATGGGAATTGCTTATTTAGCCGTAGTTGTCGTTTCTAGTTTAGAATCTTTACTCGTTTCTCCGGCGTTGTGTGCGATTTTATTACCCGCCACTAAGGTGTCACAGCGGGAACCGTGGCTGGCGAGATTTTGCAAGGCGATTTATAACGCATGTTTGAATTTTTCGATGAAAAATCCGCTCTTAATTATGGGGACTGCCACAGTTTTGACCGTCGCATCAATGATAGTTATTCCTTCATTTGGTAGAGCATTTTTACCAGAGTTTCAAGAACAGACAATGGTAAACACGCTATTGTCCTACCCGACTGTTTCTCTCGAAGTTAGCACCAAAGCGGGTCATGTCGTCGAGGAGTCATTGAAAAATGATAAGCGGTTTACATTCATCCAAACCCGCGCCGGACGCGCTGCTGGTGACTCTGATGCCGCAGGTGTGAATCTGGCTCACGTTGATGTCGAAATCAGTAAACTAGGGATGGAAAATCGGGAAGAATCACTCAAAGTCATGCGAACAGCCTTCGAGAAAATCCCAGGTGCAGCCGCAAATATTGGGGGGTTTTTGCAACATCGAATGGATGAAGTTTTATCAGGGGTAAGAAGTTCGATTGCCGTGAAAATTTTCGGTTCTGACTTAGCCGAGTTGCGGAAAATTGGGCAAGAAGTAGAGAAACAAATGGCAACAGTTAATGGTGTCGTCGATTTACAACTCGAACCGCAATTACCAGTACCGCAGATTCAAATTAAATTCGATCGGGATGCAGCGAGTCGTTACGGGCATACAGTAGGCGATCTATCTGAGACGATCGAAACTGCTCTTAATGGTAAAGTTGTTTCTAAAATTCTCGAAAACCAACAATCTTTCGATCTACTTGTCTGGTTGAAACCCGAAGCCCGACAAAATTTAGAAACCATTCGCAATCTTTTAATCGATACCCCCAATAATCAAAAAATCCCGTTAGCTAGTATCGCTAAGATCGAGCGAGGCAAAGGGCCAAATACCATCAATCGGGAAAATGTATCGCGCTTAATTGTCGTCTCAGCTAATGCCAAAGGTCGCGATATCCGATCGGTTGTTACGGAGATCGAAACTAAAGTTAAAAGCAACGTCCAATTACCAACGGGATATTTTATTCAATACGCAGGTCAATTTGAAGCGGAAGAACGTGCCACTAAAAATATTTTAGTTTTTGGCGCGATCGCGTTTGTAGCAATTACTGTCCTGATGTATCTTTCCGTTAAATCTATCCCGTCAACACTAATGATTATGATTAACCTGCCAATTGCTTTGGTAGGTGGGGTAATTGCAGTAGCTCTCACAGGTGGTGTGATTTCGATCGCGTCTTTAGTCGGATTTGTATCCTTATTTGGCGTAGCAACTCGGAACGGGTTATTACTGGTAGATAATTACAATACTAAATATGTCGAAGGAATGCCGATGAAGGAAATTATTGTCAAAGGTTCGATGGAGCGACTAAATGCGATTTTGATGACAGCTTTAACTTCTGGCTTGGGTTTAGCACCAATGGTATTCCAAGGTGGATCGGGACAGGAATTATTACAGCCGTTATCGATCGTGGTCTTTGGTGGTTTGTTTACTTCTACGGCGATTACGTTATTGGTACTGCCCGCTCTCTATGCCAAGTTTGGTAAGCATTTATTCCCGAAAAAAGAGGAAGAACCCAAAGCCGAACAATTTTTTATGCACATGTAAGCTATAGCAAGCTCAGTTGATTTTTATCAATTATGTTCTCGCTCGATTCATCACCAGTGATTTTCATATTCGATCGACTATTTACTTCTGTAGCTAAAAAAAATTGCATCAAGCTTACTCACTTCTCGCTAGAAGCTTATAGAATGAGGTTGTCGATATGTTGAGCAGATAGCCCAAAACCACGGTGTTCTCGTCGATCGATCCTATTCCAGCCGCAATGGCAAAGGCGATTGCTAGGTTACACTCTGCACCAATCGCCGCCCAGTCTTCTCGGTGCATTGGCACAGTTTCAATAAATGATAGAATTTCGTAGACAACTAGTACTGAGCGGCACAAATAACCATATGATTAGAGGAGAGCTTTTTTAGAAAAAGTAATATAGCAGATGCCAAAACTGGAAGCCGCCCAGATCGAATTGAGTGAATCAGAACGTCAAGAGTTAGCAAAATTACTCAGAAGAACAAGTACACCGCAACAGGTAGCCCTGCGGGTCAAAATTATTCTGCGGGCAGCGTCGGGTTTAAGCAATGGAAAGATTGCTCAAGAATTAGGGATTAGCGTCGAAATGAGTCGTCTGTGGCGGCGCAGGTGGAGGGAATTGTCTGCCAGAGAAGTAGCAGTAGGCGAAAGACTCAAAGATGCACTTCGACCTGGTAATCCAGGTACTTTTACGATGGAGCAGATTACGCAACTATATGCCATCGCCTGTTCGCCACCCGCGCAATATGACCGCCCGATAAGTCACTGGAGTGCGCGAGAGCTAGCCCTGGTGATGGTCGAACAATGTATCGTCGAATCGATTAGCGAACGACACGTTGGGCGATTACTCAAAGAAGCAGATTTAAAACCGCACCAGAGTAACTACTGGTTGAATCCCCCCCCGACCATCAATTTAAACCGAAAGTTGAAGATATCTGCTCTGTCTATGAACTAGCTCTGGTCAGAGCGATGGCCGGAGAATTAACTTTCAGCCTGGATGAGATGACTGGAATTCAAGCCCTAGAACGGCTGATGCCAGATATCCCCATGAAGCCAGGAAGTTGTGTCAAACAAGAATTTGAATACATTCGGCATGGCACTCAAACGTTAATTGCTAGTTTTAATGTCGCCACAGGCGCAATCGCTCTTGCAACAGTAGGAGATACACGAACTGAGCAAGACTTGGAGGTTCATGTGCGTAGCTTGATTGAACAATCCCCTAATGCGATTAAATACCATCTCGTTATGGATTGTCTCAATACTCATCAATCCGAAGCCTTAGTTCGCCTTACCGCTCAACTCGAACCCATTCCGATTGAATTAGGTTGTAAGGGCAAATCTGGTATTCTCCATTCGATGATTACCAGATCTGAGTTTTTGGCAGATCCTACTCATCGTTTAGTGGTACATTTCACTCCCAAGCATTGCTCCTGGATGAATCAAATTGAAATTTGGTTTAGTATTTTGGTGCGGAAGTTGTTACGAAGAGGAAATTTTAGCAGTACCGATATTCTGAAAACACGGATTTTAGAATTTGTAGAGTACTTCAATCGCACAATGGCAAAGCCGTTTAAGTGGACTTACAAAGGCAAACCATTATGTGATTAAAATACTGGCTTTATTTACGCCGCCCAGTACTAGAGCCTTTAAGCGTTTTTCCGATCGAGTATTTTACTAAAGATCGGCATAATTTGGGAATAAGATTGGGATGAGAATTTTACTAGTTGAAGATAACCAACAAATTGCCAGATCGCTAACAGAGGTACTAGTAAAACACAACTATACCGTCGATCTGGCAATGGACGGGAAAATTGGGTGGCAATATATTGAAGGTCTGACCTACGATCTAATCTTGCTGGATCTCATGCTACCCAAGATTGATGGAATTACTCTGTGTCGGCAGTTGAGATCGATTGGCATTACAACGCCAGTATTAATGCTGACTGCAAAGGATACCAGCATGGACAGGGTATTGGGTTTAGATGTTGGAGCAGATGATTATGTTGTAAAACCATTCGATCTCCCAGAATTATTTGCCAGAATTCGAGCATTGTTGCGGCGCGGTAATATTGGTGCATCCCCTTTGCTCGCGTGGGAACACTTGGAACTCGATCCTAGTAATGAGATCGTCCGTTATCAAGGGAATATACTGAAGTTAACTTCTAAAGAATACGCTATTTTAGAACTACTGCTGCGGACTGGAAATCGAACACTAAGCCGCAGTGCCATAATCGATCGATTGTGGACAATGGACAATCTGCCACAAGAAGATGCAATTAAGTTTCATGTCAAGGAATTACGTAAAAAGCTAAAACTTGCAGGCGCACCTGTCGATTTGATTGAAACCGTATATGGTTTAGGGTACCGACTGAAGCCAATTTAAAACACCGATGAGCAGATATTCCCAGCCAGCCAAACAGTCGATTCGCATTCTGCAAGGCTACGCCAACGGCAATGGCGATCGGTATTCTAGACTGCGGTGGCGGTTATTACTATCTTATTTAGCGGTCATGCTAGCAACATTTGGCATTTCTGGGCTAGCAACTTATGGGTTGTTTTTAAAAAGTTTGCATCGTGGCATGGACGATCGATTGAGCGTACTAGCCGATGGAGCGGCGCATAGTCTGACAGATGTGCAGAAACAATGGTTGACACAGGTGATGCGGAAGAGAGTCGATCCGACTCAGCTAGCACCGACACTCCCAATCGATAACGATGGAGATCTAGATATTTCTTGGCAAAATATGCGATCCCCCAGACAGAGAATTGAATGGTTTGATAAGCGTTCTCAGTTATTAGCAACCAGTGGGCGAACCTTTGATTTCGTTCCCTTACAACCCGATCGACCTTCTGCTCACAACAATCAACTCTACTCGCTCACCCGATCGATTTATAAAAATATTAACGGGCAAAAGATGCTTCAGGGCTATATCCGAGTTAGTGAATCGGTAGAAGTATTAGAAGGCGAATTAAGCTACTTACGATGGGTATTGGGATTAGGGGGAATTGTGGGATTGGGGCTAACGGGGCTGGGGAGCATCTGGTTAACTCAGCAGTCGCTTCAGCCAATTCAACGGAATTTACAGCAACTGCAACAGTTTACTGTTGATGCCTCCCATGAATTACGCAGCCCACTAACCGCTGTAAAAATTGAGGTTGATGGGCTGCGGAGCGATCTAGCAGATTTGCTGCCCGTCAATCGACATCGAGTTGAAGTAATCTCCAAAGGTATCGAACAAATCCGCTATCTGGTTGAAGATTTGTTGCTATTAACTCGGCTGGATGTGAATCTCGGTTCCCAAGAGCGGCAACTAATCGCGATCGACGAAATCTTAGAAGATCTGTTGGAATTACTTGAATCTCAGGCACAAAATAGACAAATCACCCTCAATTCCAAGCTGTTATCTCATGCTCATGTCAATGGAGATCGCACTCAGCTACCACGCCTGTTTCGGAATTTGCTAGATAATGCCTTGAAGTATACACCTAGTGGTGGAAACATAACGGTAACGATGGATCGGGTAAAAGGTGCTGTTAATGTCAAAATTATCGATACGGGAGTGGGGATCGCTGAGGAACACTTGCCACTGGTGTTCGATCGATTTTGGCAAGCAGATATTGATGGCGCAGACGATCGCGGCGGCTTAGGTTTGGGATTAGCGATTGCTCAGTCGATTGCCCGATCGCACCAAGGTGAGATTCGAGTTGATAGTCAGTTAGATCGGGGTAGTTGTTTCCACGTAAAACTGCCATTAGCTTAGAATTATTCTTCCTCCCGACTTCCTTCCTTTTTTTCTATATACTGTGGGTACTCGATCGTCAAAACAGGCTGGATCGATACTTACCCCGATATACACCCCCAACAATAGTTATGGTGCGAATTTGGCAATTGTTGCGCGATCGGTTATTGCTAATGATGACCAATATTTATCAGATGGTTGCTACTTCAGCATCAAATTCCACTGACGCACCAGAAACTTTTGTTGCTTTAATAGATCGATACTCTACAGCTCAAAAATCTGATTTGATGGTTTTAAAATTAATTGTTGAATTGACTAAAATTGCGATCGAAGCAGATAACTTAGATGCAGCAAAAACTGAATTTGCTGAGTTTGAGGCATATTGGCGACAGACAGCAGATTTGGTAAAGGCTGGTAATATGGATGCTTATCACGCCATTGAAGATGTAACACGGTCGATAGCGAACGGCATTGCTAACCAGCAAAGTAATGAAATTTTATTAGCCAAATTACTAAAACTTAGAGAGAGTATCGATCTAGCAAGTGATGTATTATCTTCAAATTAGATCGACCAAGGTTTCTAAAACTATACTTTGGAGGATCGCACATAGAACCACTCCAACCCAACCCACTCTCGATTTACAATAACATTCATTAATGGATATGAAAATTTTACAACTTTTCTGTGGTAGCCTAATGGCTTTTAGCATCACTAGCTGTACGAACAAACCAGCCTCAGTCGAAAATTCGATCGCGACAACAAAAGCAGTCACTTCAGCACCGCAAAATAAAGCATCTGGTTTTACTGCTTTGCTAGAAGTAATTGGATCGACTGAAAAAGCGATCGAAGCAGGTAAATTAGATGGAGCAAAAATTGAATTTGCTAAATTTGAAAACTCATGGAAAACGGTAGAAGATGGAGTTAAGTCTAAATCTGCTGATACATATAAAGCGATTGAGAATGAAGTGGGATTAGTAAATAGTGGCATCGCCAGCAAACAAAGCAAGAATATATTACTAGCTAACTTGCAAAAACTTAAGCAAAGCATCATCAAAGCTAGTCAACAGCAAAGTGCTAGCAATTTTAAAGTTAGTAATCTTATCTAGCTACTAATTTCAAATAAGCTGTTATATATCTATTTTTTTGACTCAATTGCTTACAACAATGGGTCTAGAGTGCCCATAGAGTGGTTTTAATATCAGAAGCTTATTAGAATATCAGTGCTAAAGCACTATATAATTTGACAATCGAGCAGGGTTACTAGCGATGTTTTTTTCATCTAATTTAAAACGTTTATTTCGCAAATATCACCGTGGCTTGGCTTCGATTATTTTTATCCCCTTGATTTTGACTGTTGTTACAGGGACGATTGCAACTATTGTGACAGAATGGCAATTAAATTTAGGGGTTTCACGGAGTCTTTTAATGGAAATTCACACGGGTGAAATTTTTCATCTCAAAGCAATTTATCCTGTGCTTAATGGGGTCGGGACACTTGGACTGTTAATTACAGGGATTACCATGACTGGTTTATTCAATCGCAAGAAAAATTATATAGACTAGTAAACTGATGAGCTTTCAAACTGCGCGACCGTATACATTTTTGTCGATCGGGGCTGCGCTGATGACGATCGCGTTAAAAACTGGAGCCTATTTTTTGACTGGCTCGGTGGGACTATTATCTGATGCTTTGGAATCTGGGATCAATTTAGTGGCTGCACTAGCCGCATTTTGGGCACTGTCCTTCGCTGCAACTCCCGCCGACGAAGATCATCCCTTCGGGCATAATAAGGCGGAATATTTTTCGAGTGGCTTGGAAAGTATTCTGATTTTCATTGCCGCAATCGGGATTGCTGTAGTAGCGGTGGGACGATTGTCTTCGCCCCAACCGCTCGAACAGCTTGGTGTGGGGTTGTTCCTGACATTAGTTGCCACTGCGATTAATGGTGGGGTAGCGTGGATTCTATTGCGGGCGGGGCGGCGATTGCGATCGATTACGCTGCGTGCTGATGCCCACCATTTATTTACCGATGTCTGGACTTCTGGCGGTGTCATTCTGGGGATTTTTCTCGTCAAACTGACGGGTTGGCTGATTCTCGATCCGATAATTGCCCTATGTGTGGCGGTAAGTATCCTCGTGTCGGGAGTAAAAATGCTCCAAGAAACAGGCGCGGGGTTGTTGGATACATCGTTACCAGTAAAGGAACGCAGTCGAATTACGCATATTTTTAGTAGGCACGAACCGCAAGGTATCCGCTTTCACGCTCTCCGCACGCGAGTATCTGGTTCGCGACGATTTGTGACGTTTCACGTATTGGTACCAGGAAATTGGACGGTACAACAAGGGCACGATCTCTGTGAAGATGTCGAAGCAGCGATCGTCGAGGCATTACCAGGTACTAATGTAGTTTCGCACATGGAGCCGCTCGAAGATCCCAAATCCTGGACGGATCTAGAACTCGATCGATAATTTGGCTTTTTAAAATTGGCGATCGACAACCGCATTTGCCGTAAGATCCGATGCAACTTGCCCTACTCTCAGGTTCGAGGTTCTTTTCAACTAAATATTCAGTTTTCAGTAGATGATTGGACTGGCTGCACTCAAAATCAAATATTTGTTTATTTTTAAAATATTTTAGATCTTTCCGAGTTCTTAACTTTTATTACCTAACATCAGTAGCATTGGACATACATTTAGGAACTTACCCGATGAAACCCTTAGTAGAAAACAATCTCGTTCGCTATTTACCTGTGTTGCCCCGCACAGTCACCTTAAAGTGACTGAATTTGAAGATGGTCGAACCAATAATGATAGGGGAAAACACTCTTAGACATTGGAAGTTAAAGCCATCTAATTACAGTCGATCGATAGTTTTTATCTTCATAGGGTGGTGATAATTACGATCGATCGATTTATTTATAAAGATTGAGAATAATCCCAACTAAATCATTCAAATTAAGTACCGACAGCAGATCGAAACTTAATCGAGAGGAAATATATTGATGAATATTTTACTAACAAGTGTTGGCAGAAGAGTCGAACTACTCAAAGCTTTTCGGAGATCGATGAGCCAATTTAACATCAATGGTAAGATAATTGCTGCCGATTCAAAGCAAAATGCTCCGGCTTGTTTTATTGCCGATGCAGCCGAACTCGTACCTAAAATTAACGATCCTACTTATATCGACAGTTTACTAGATATTTGCACTTTCTATTCGATCGATCTACTGATTCCGTTAATTGACACCGAACTGCATCTCCTATCACTCCATCAACAGCAGTTTCGAGATCGGCGTGTAACTCTACTCGTTTCATCGGTAGCAACAAATGAGATTTGCTATAGCAAAAATAAGACAAGTATCTTCTTTGAGAAAATTGGTGTTAAAACACCTAAGATTTATAAATTAGATGAAGTTACCGAGCTAGATTTACCACTGATAATCAAACCCGACACTGGTAGTTCTAGTGTTGGCGTATATGAGGTTCGGAATCAATTAGAGCTAGAATTCTTCTCAAATTATGTCGAAGATGCGATCGTTCAGGAGCTAATCGCTGGTGAAGAATATACAATCGATGTCTTAGTTGATTTTCAAGGTCGGGTAATATCGATCGTCCCCAGATTAAGAATAGAAACTAGAGCAGGTGAAATTAGTAAAGGAATTACTGTCAAAAATCCGGCTTTAATTGCCGCAGCAAAACAGGTAGTCGAGTCTTTACCTGGAGCGATCGGTTGTATTACAGTACAGTGCTTTTTACAGCCCGATGGTGAAATTGTATTTATCGAAATTAACCCGCGTTTTGGTGGGGGCTATCCTCTATCTTATCGAGCTGGAGCGGATTTCCCTGGCTGGCTGATGCAGTTATGCACGGGTAAATATCCTCAAGTAGCGATCGATGAATGGGAAGATGGTTTGGCAATGTTGCGTTATGATGATGCCATTTTTGTCAAGGCTGATGGCTTTTTATTTAACTATAACCCAGCACAAATTTCTGTCGAAGTTACAAATTAATATTACAAGTATTGTAATCCATATCCACAGGTACGTTTTTTTATCAAATCGCTAAATACTATCTGATGCTTAATACAATTGTTAAATGGTCGATCGCCCAACGTTGGTTAATAGTCATCGCATCCCTCCTAATTAGTCTCTGGGGTTGGCGGGTACTCGGACAAATGCCCTTAGATGTGTTCCCCAGCTTTGCGCCGCCGCAGGTAGAAATTCAAGCCGATGCGCCTGGATTAGCACCCGAAGAAGTAGAATCACTGGTAACACGCCCGATCGAGAGTGCTATCAATGGTACTCCTGGTTTAGAATCCCTGCGCTCTTCCTCTGCCGTCGGGATTGCTTCAGTCAAGGCTGTATTTAGCTTACAAACAGATATTTATCGCGCTCGTCAACTAGTCACCGAACGGCTTCAACGGGTACAAAGTGTTTTACCCAAAGGTGTCGGACAACCAGAGATTTTGCCCGTTAGTTCGCCGTTGGGTTGGACGGTGAAATATGCTTTTTCGGGTAACGATATGATGGAAGTCTGGCGGGCTGTGAATTGGGATGTCCGCAACCGACTATTAGCCGTCCCAGGGGTAAGTAATGTCTTCCTTTACGGTGGCGATGAGCGTCAATATCAGGTGCTCATCGATCCAGATAAGTTGAAGGCATTTAACGTCTCTGTTGCTGACGTTACCAAGGCTGTCCAGAATTCTAATGCTAACGTGCCTGGGGGATTTTTGATTAGTCCCGATCGAGAGATGTTAGTGCGGGGGATTGGTAGAATTCAATCGATCGAACAACTCCAAAAATCGGCAATTAAAGCCATTAATGGCGCACCAGTATTACTCGAACAAGTTGCCGATGTTAAAATTGCCCCAGCCCTGCGCCGTGGTGATGGATTATTTCGCGGTAAACGGGCGTTAATTTTGACCGTAACTAAGCAGCCAGTAGCCGACACGCCGACGGTAGTTAAAGCTGTCGAAGCAGCAATGGCGGAGCTAAAAGCAGGATTACCTCAAGATGTCACATTTACAAAAACTTTCGACCAAGATCTATTTATTGAAGCCTCAATTAAAAACGTTGAAGAGGCTTTACGAGATGGGACGATTATTGTCTCTGCAATTCTGATTATCTTCCTGATGAACTGGCGGACAGTGCTAATTAGTTTAAGTGCTTTACCACTATCCCTATTGCTAGGATTAATTATTCTAAATTGGACGGGACAGGGTTTAAATACCATGACTCTGGGTGGTTTGGTAGTAGCAATTGGCTCGGTAGTTGATGATGCGATCGTCGATATGGAAAATGTCTATCGACGGTTGCGAGAAAATCAAGTTGCTACTAATCCAAAACCACCTTTGCAAGTCGTATTTGACGGCTCGGTGGAAGTTAGAGTCAGCGTGTTATTTTCGACAGTAATTATTGCTGTCGTCTTCGCTCCGATATTTGTTTTATCAGGCGTAGAAGGACGGATCTTTACTCCAATGGGGATGGCTTATCTACTCTCAATTTTGGCATCTACATTAGTTGCCTTGACGCTCACACCTGCCCTTTGTGCGCTACTTTTAGCCAATCGCAGACTACCTAGTTCCGAAACTTTTGTCGAGAAAATGGCACACCGTTTCTATCGACCACTGCTGCTCCTAGCGATGAAATTTCCTAAGATAGTCTTGGGGATATCCCTAGCCGGATTTGTGGCTGCAATGGTCATTCTACCTGGCTTAGGAAAGGTATTTTTACCAGAGTTCCAAGATCGATCGCTAGTCAATGCACTCACACTTTATCCTGGGCAATCCTTGGAATCTACCGACCAAGCGGCAATCGCGGTAATGTCTGCATTTAAAGATGATAAACGATTTGATACCATCCAGTTTCGAGCGGGTTTTGCTCAAGGTGATGCGGATGTGGCTGGTGTGAATTCTGGTGAATTAGATGTCCAAATTAGTGAAGAGGGCGACAAAGATCGCGAAAAAACGATCGCTAGTCTCAGAACGGAACTCAACAAATTACCTGGAGTGGCTACCAATATTGGCGGCTTTATTTCGCACCGGATGGATGAGATTTTATCGGGTGTCAGAAGTGCGATCGCGGTGAAGATATATGGCCCAGAATTACCCGAACTTCGCAAGATTGGGCAACAAATCCAAGCTGCGATGGGCGGAGTTTCAGGAATAGTCGATCTTCAATTGGAACCGCAGATCCCTGTTAAACAAGTCGAAATTAAATTCGATCGAGCCGCCGCTGCACGGTATGGTTTGAGTATCGGCGACTTAGCCGAAACGATCGAAACTGGGCTAAATGGACGCACTGTATCGCAAGTATTGGAAAAGCAACAAACATTTAATCTAGTGGTGTGGCTGGATGAGAAATATCGCAATAATTTGGACGTATTAGGTAATTTACTCATCGATATTCCTGGCGGTCAAAAAATCCCACTCGCGCAAGTTGCCAAAGTAGAGTATGGTAATGGCCCCAGTACGATTAATCGGGAGAATGTATCGAGACTAATTATTGTTTCCGCCAACGTGAGCGGTAGAGACTTAGGCTCGGTAATTGCCGACGTGCGATCGAAAGTCAAAGAAATTACCCTCCCCAGCGGCTATTACATCCAATTCGGCGGACAATTTCAAGCCCAAGAGCAAGCAACTCAAACTCTAATTATCGCTGGATCGTTTTCTCTGGTCGCGATCGCAATTCTGATCTATTTTGCTGTCAATTCCATTCCTGCCACGCTGATGATTATGATTAATCTCCCACTCGCCCTCATCGGTGGCGTAATTGCTGTTGCTAGTAGTGGAGGGATTATCTCAGTTGCGTCAATGGTGGGCTTTATTACTTTGTTTGGAGTCGCCACCCGTAACGGATTGCTACTCGTCGATAACTATAATCATCGACTGGCTGAAGGACTTCCATTAAGAGAAGTAATTGTCGAAGGTTCGATGGAAAGGTTGGTAGCAATTCTGCTGACTGCGCTAGCTTCCGCCCTGGGGATGGTACCGCTAGTAATTGGTTCTGGTGCTGGTAAAGAGATTTTACAACCATTGGCGGTGGTGGTGTTGGGGGGATTATTTACTTCGACTGCGCTCACGCTGCTAGTCTTACCTGCGCTCTATTCACTATTTGGTCGATTTATTGTGAAGAAGAATAGCGAACAGAATCACAATCTAAGTGCGATCGCAGAACTGGACTGATTATGTATTTTGTAATTATTATTTATCGATCGAAATTTCATCTAAATTTCATAATAAACAATTATAGTGATTAGTATCCGAGTTAGAAGATCGTAATAATGATAAAAAATCTTACTAAAACAACGTTGATTAATGCGTTTCCCATCGATCGAACCGCTAAAATTTTAGGATTGCGTTTGTGGAAGAAATTAGATGGTCAGCGATTGGTCATCGATCGCACAGTTGAAGAAACCGATCCTATTCCTCCCTATGACGATCCTTTATATTGATAGATTGAAGTTTTATCTATCAATTGGGTGCGCTCTTCTTGAAATAGATAGATTTATTCAATCCTCTCTACACCGATCGCATACCGAAAGTCTTCGCTCAAACTGAGCGTAAAATTTACATGCAAGATGGCTCGATTTGACTAAAGATGTTTAATTGAGTTTGACGGCTTCGTCAATGAGGGGGGTGTCTTTATTTTATATACGGGCAGGGTGGTACCAGCACCCCCTCATCCAGGGAGCGAGTTAAATGAAGAAATAGTTTTAGATAAATCGACTTTATTGAAATGGACGGTTCAACGGTGACAGGTTTAGAAATCTATCGCAAATTAGAGCAAGAAAGATATGACTATTTAACTCTAACTGAACAAAAAGTAATTCGTCTTGGTGCTGCGGCCATCGCTTGTCAGAATGGGATAAAAGAATACAAAAAGCTAGGACAGACAGATAATTTTGACACAATGAAAGTTATGCTGGAGGACTTTCGTTATCGACTAGAAATAGCGATCGCCCAGCTACCGGAAGATAATATTCAGTAATTTTTAATCTGGCTCAGGTGGGTGAACTTGAGGTGCGGCGATCGACCTCTACATGTTCTGAAGTTGTTCGGCTGCCTTGCGAAGACGTTCTTCCTGCGCTTGAAGTTCGGGGGTGAAAGCTGCTCCAAAATCC
Source organism: Chamaesiphon minutus PCC 6605 (assembly GCF_000317145.1). Classification (GTDB taxonomy): domain Bacteria; phylum Cyanobacteriota; class Cyanobacteriia; order Cyanobacteriales; family Chamaesiphonaceae; genus Chamaesiphon; species Chamaesiphon minutus. The sequence goes on from NC_019697.1 coordinate 1,948,807, forward strand.
TCAGCGGCAAAGATCGATCGAATCTCTAGTTCCGATTCTTGCATGGGACAGCGTTTCACCCATTCAATTGCTTCTGAGTCAGCGTTGGCTTTGTTATATATGCCGTCTCCGATATCTTTGTTCTACCTCATCCGCAAGGCAGCCGCCTCGATTGCAGCGATGTCGATCTTTTTCATCTGCATCATCGCATCGAACGCGCGCTTGGCGGCAGCGCGGTCAGGATCGGTTATCGCTTTTGTCAAAGCCAGCGGAGTAATCTGCCAGGACAGTCCCCATTTATCCTTGCACCAGCCGCACGCACTCTCTTCGCCGCCGTTACCAACAATCTCATTCCAGTAACGATCCAGGCAAATCGTATTCTTTGCTTGCTTAGTCATTTTAATTCTCCATTATGATGAGCCACCCAAAACTGGAGTCAACAATGCGATCTCAGTCAAGGGGCATTTGCTCGAACAATATTTCCGCGTCAATGTGCGGCCAGATGCGTACCTACCATTACGGCATTGCTTAATTGTGCTTCGTGCAATTAGATCCGCCCTCATTCCATCGCTGTTGGGGGCATGTGAAGACCGATCGTATTTCCTTCGGTATCGACTACCAAAGCCAGATCCATGTCTTGGACGTAAATTTCGCACCAAACAATGGGATTGGGTTTCATAATGTAACTCCTGTTTAATTTTGCAGTGATGGTATTGGTTTGTGGTCAAATCCTTGCTTTACTACGCAAGCCAAAAATTGAAGTGCGGAATGTGGGTTAAAATATTTCTCAACGAGTAGCATAGCGATTGATACAACCCCTGGAAACAAAGTGAATCCCTATGCAGGTGGATTGCAATTAATCATCCACGGGGTACCAAATTTATCGACCAGCATTCCCCAACGAGTAGCCCAAAAGGTTTCCTGGAAAGGCATCTTGACTGTGCCATTTCCTGCCAATGCGTTAAATATCCGCTCTCCTTCTTCCACATTGTCAAATTGGAGGTTTACATTGAAACCTTGGGGTTTTTCAAAGAACTCAGGTGGGAAGTCAGCACCCATCAATACCATGTCGCCCACAGTTAGGTGAACATGCATGATTCGATCGCGTTGTTCGGGAGGTGCTTGTTCTGCCATCGGTGATTCGCCGTAGCTCATCATTGCGATGATTTTGCCCCCTAGACATTGCTCGTAGAACTTAAACGCGGCTTGGCAGTCGCCATTGAAATTCAGATAAGTATTGGATTGCATAATGAACTCCTGTTGGTTAATTGAATGAATCGATTTATTCCTAAGCTGGTTCGACCTCACTTTCTTCCATGAAAAAGATTTCCCAAATGTGGCCGTCTAAATCTTGAAATCCATGTTGGTACATAAAACCCATATCGATCGGTTCTTTATAAGTGCTGCCACCTGCCGCGATCGCCTTGCGAACCATTTCATCAACTGCCGCTCGACTCTCAAACGATAAAGCTACGAGTACTTCTGCGCTTTTGGATGTGTCGCAAATCTCTTTGGGAGTAAAGGTCTTGAAATATTTCTCAACGAGGAGCATCACAAAAATATTTTCACCCACAAGCATACAGGTAGCATTTTCGTCTGTAAATTGCGGATTAAACTTGTAGCCGAGCTTAGTAAAGAAATCAACGGATTTATTTAGATCTTTGACGGGTAGATTCACGAAAATTTGAGTACTCATTGTTTTCTCCTTTAAAATTGAATACACCTAGAACACACGGATAGCCGTATTGCTTTAGCTTTCAACGATCGTCTCAAAACCACCGTAGATCATGCGCTTGCTATCAAAGGGCATCGTCTCTGGTTGTTGCATTCGCGGATCGGCCATTACCTTCTGATTCCCCACATCGCGCACTTCACGGGAAGGCCAAACGATCCAGGCAAAAACCACTGTCTCGTTTTCCTCACATTTAACCGCCATTGGGAAAGAGGTTAGCTTCCCATCAGGAATATCATCTCCCCAGCATTCAACCACTTTGAGCGCACCGTATTCTTTGAACACAATAGCTGCATCCTCAGCTATTTTTTGATAAGCGGCACGATTAGCTGTGGGTACTGCTATCACAAATCCATCTACATAAGTCATGAAAGTTTAACTCCTTTAATATCTAGTCGAACTGGGATTCATGCGATCGACACATCTAACAAATTTTTTGAGAAATTCTGTAAACGATTTAGATCGCCACTACTTCTCAGGCGGCAAGCCAGAAAGTTCTACGATCGGACGAATTTCGACGGTACCTTTACGGGCAGCAGGAATCCGTTCGGCGATCGCGATCGCTTCATCCAGATCCTGTGCTTCAATCAAATAGTAGCCGCCGAGTTGTTCGTGGGTTTCTGCAAATGACCCATCGGTCACTAGCTTTTTCCCTTCGCGCACTTTTACGCTAGTTGCTGTTGTCACAGAATGGAGCGGCGCAGAACTCACACATTGCCCGCTGGCTCTGAGCTGTTGGACTAGCTGCGAAGATTCCTCATAACAGCTCTCTCGCTCGTTCACCGTCCAGGCATTTTCATTGCCGTAAATGAGCAGCATATATTTCATGTTTTCCTGCCTCTTCTGTGTTGCTTTCATTAAATAATCGTTTGGCAATCCTCTCGATCGACAGCTCCTCAAAAATTCTTTTAGCCCAACTCTCGCAACCGTTTCTGAAGAAATCGCCGTTCTGGTTCTTGCTTCGCCAGAGCTAGAGCTTGTTGATAAGCTGCTCTAGCCTCATCAACCCTGCCCAATTTTCTACAGAAATCGGCTCTGGCTGCATGCGCCAGATGATAGTTAGCCAAATCGCCCCGCACTAAAATGTTGTCGATTTGCTCTAACCCTACTACAAAGCCATCTCGCATCGCCACAGCCACTGCTCGATTCAATTCCACGATCGGCGATGGCTCGGCTTGAATTAGTAGATCGTATAGAGCTACAATCTGCGCCCAGTCAGTTTCAGCAGCAATTGCAACCTCTGAATGCACTGCGGCGATCGCGGCTTGAAGTGTATACGACCCAACCTGTGAAGCTGATAGCGACCGCTGTACGAGCATCCTACCTTCAGCGATCTGGGATCGATTCCAGCACGATCGCTCTTGGTCTTCCAGCAGAATAATATCGCCTGTGGATGAAGTTCGGGCAGTGCGTCGCGATGCTTGCAATAGCATCAGGGCAAGCAGTCCAATTGCTTCGTCATCTGGTAATAGTTCTACTACCAACCGTCCCAATCGAATCGCTTCATCAGCGAGATCCGATCGGGTTAGCGATGCACCAGAGGAAGCCGCGTAACCCTCATTAAATACTAAATAGATAGTTTGAAGTACTGTATCTAAACGATCGGGTAAATCGGGCAGCGACGGCACTTGATAGGGAATATTTGCGGTGTGGATCTTTGTCTTTGCCCGCACGATCCGCTGTGCCAATGTAGCAGGAGCAATCAAAAAGGCACTAGCAATTTCTTCAGTCGTGAGTCCGCAGACTTCCCGCAATGTCAAGGCTACTTGGGCTTCTGGCGATAGTGCGGGATGACAGCATGTGAAAATTAGGCGCAATCGGTCGTCTTCAACATCCTCTTCATCTAGCAAGTTAGGATCGTTCGTGTCGATTTCTGGCAAAAATGAGTCAAAGCGGGCACGACGGCGGATGGTATCGATAGCTTTGAAGCGTCCCGCCGAAACCAACCACGATCTTGGATTTGCAGGTACCCCATCGCGATGCCATTGCGTCACCGCAGCAGCAAAGGCTTCATGTAGTGCCTCTTCCGCAAGGTCGAAGTCGCCGATTAATCGAATCAAGGTAGCGAAAACGCGACGCGATTCAGTCCGGTAGATCGTGTCCACTTGCGAACGAATTGGTTCGGCTGTTTGTTGATTCATCAGTCGAAATTACCGCATGTAATAGGGCGACGAGTCAAAGTTAATAGTACTATAGTATTATAAAAAGCTCTGAATGTCAAATCCTACAGCCACAAGCGGAATTTGGTAGTGAAGCTGGCAAAAAGATGAAATTCTTTATTTAGTTAAAGAGAAAATGAACGTTGCCGATGCAGCTAAAGCGGCTAATGTCCGAACGTGATTCCAGAATGTCCAATCTGTCAGGTATTTTGCCCACAAGACCGTACCTTCAGTGCTGTTGGGATCGACATTCGCCAACGCATTGTTGAGCGGTACATTCCCCAACATCGTTACCAAAATCGCGCCCACTAGATAGAGCAGGCTACCGATCGCTAAGTAGATCGTACCAGATTGATGCCAATGTATCAGGGTAGAAATAAATATAAATAAACAAGCTACAGCCGTTCCCAACAACGCCAACATGAACAATGGATTAATCGCCGTAATATTCATCGATTGCATGGCGGCAATTCCCCGATCTGGCTTGAGTCGCGCCAGGGCAGGCATCACAAAAGTCGAGAAGGCGAAGAAGACTCCAGCATTGAGTCCACAGCCGATCGCTGCTGCGAACGTCACCCAGAACAGATAACGATCTAACATAGTTATTTCCCTCCCCAGATGCCACTTGCCGCCGTTTGGCGTACATAGTCGGCGAAGTTGCGGGGCGGTCGTCCGAGGGCACGTTGCACGCCGTCAGCTAGTGGTGTATTCCGTCCGTCGAGCACGGTGGAGAACAGATATAAAACTAGTTCGATATAATCATCCGGCACACCTTGCCGGACAAGCTCTGCGCGGTAATCATCTGCTGGAATAGGAACGAACGTAATCTTCTGTCCCGTCGCGCGGGCGATCTCGTCGATCGCTTCTGGGAAAGTTAAGGCTTTTGAGCCAGTAATCTCGTAAAGCTGGCGCGAGTGTTGCACATCGGTGAGTGCGGCGTAAGCAATATCCGCAATATCATCGACATCGACAAATGGCTCTGCGACTGACCCCATCACTGGCAAAGCGACCTGCCCAGCCAGAATCGGATCGAGGAAAAAACTCTCGCTGAAATTCTGAAAAAACCAGCTCGATCGCAAGATCGTCCAATCCGCGCTAGTTTTCTGAAGTGCCCGTTCCGCCTCTTCTGCCTCCACTTCTCCCCGACCCGAAAGTAGTACCAGCTTCTCAACACCGCTGGCGATCGCTCGATCGAATAATGCCTCAACGGTTTCAAGGGCACCAGGCACTGCTAGATCGGGTTGATAAGCAACGTAGACAGCCTTCACATTTTGTAGTGCCCGATCCCAAGTATCCTGTTGCTCCCAATCGAAGGGTATTTCTGCCGATCTCGATCCGATTCGCACTTGGCGACCCGCCTTGAGCAGTCGATCGGCTACTCTGCGACCTGTCTTCCCAGTACCGCCGATAACGAGAGTGATACCCTTAATCCAATGTTCATTTGTCATCTTTTTTGGCTCCATTTACAGATCGAGAATGCGTAATCGGCGATTCAATTTCTGTCGATCGCGCAGCGTCAGCTTTGCTGAATCGATTACCATTCCAGCCTAGGGAAACGACTACTATCGAGCTATCTGATTCTTGTGAAACTAACAAAATCTTGCGGGCAATTCTCAGAATATTTGGTGAAATGCGAAAATGAAGATAATCAGATCTAGACGTATGGAGTCGATCCCATGAAACCGATTGCCAGCCATCAGCTTGTCTGTACCAGCCAGCCCCTGTTTTCGAGTCAAAGTCAGGGCTGGGAGCAGATCCTCGTCGAAGAATTCCATCATCCTGCTGGGGAGGGAAAAATACTCTACCCCAACGAACATGTCATTTGTTTGTCGCTCGCTCCCCGTCCGGTACGGTTACTGCAAATTCAGGGAGATAAGTCTTATACCGGACTTTATGGAAAAGGGGACTTGGCGATCGCGCCTGCTGCTGCACCCTTTTTTGCTCGGTGGGATAGTGACGATCGCCTATTACAGATCCGGATTACTGCTCGATTCATGGCACAGGTTGCTACCGAAGCCCTGGGGATGAATTCAGATCGGCTGGAAGTAATCCCCACGTTTCGGACTCGCGATCCGCAAGTTGAGGCGATCGCAATGTTACTACTTACCGAACTCAAACAAGAAAATCTAAGTAGTCGGTTGTATATTGACTCCCTAGTAAATGTGTTGGCGGTGCAATTGCTCAGACAATATTCAGCGTCGAAACCGCAGCTTTCGGTCTATGAAGGCGGATTGCCACACCGTCAACTGCAACAAATATTGGACTATATCCACGCACATTTAGAGCGAGATATCAAACTGGCAGATTTGGCTAGATCGATTGGGATGAGTCAATTTCACTTCAGCCATTTGTTCAAGCAATCGATCGGCACATCTCCTTACCAATATCTTCTCCAGCAGCGGATCGAACGGGCGAAGGAGTTGTTAAAACAAACAGATCGATCGATTGTTGATATTGCTTTTGAGTGTGGATTCAATAGTCACAGCCATTTGAGTAAACAGTTTCGACAGCTTACAGGCATGACACCCAAAAGCTACCGGAGCGATTGAAAAACTAGCTCCACTCGCAATCGGCTTTCCCGTACTTGTGGTAATAATCTAATCTTATCGAAAGGGGGAAGGGGTAAAGGGTAAGAGTAAACATTCGATCCTTGTTATTTTTCCCAAAATAGCAAGAGATTCCCAACAGAATTGACTTTAAACTATGTTGAGATAACAGTGACAATCTGGTTTCTCTAATAGAGATGCAATCAAAGCATTTGCCGCCACTGCTGCTAATAATCCACCGCCCATCGTGCCTTGAATGGTGATATGGGGTATGCCAGCAGCAATCAGTCGCCGTTTAGCAGCCGGAGCGTGACTGAACCCGATCGGCATTCCAATTACTAGAGCAGGTTGAATCTGGTTTTGTTCGATCGCGTTACACACAGCCATTAGCACAGAAGGCGCATAGCCGATAATCAGGATGGAATGAGCAGGAATTCGGTCGAGACGATTTAGCCACTCTTTATCTTGCCAGAATGCTTGTTCCGCTTCTACTACACCCGTGATGTGAGGATCGTCGATCAGCGTCTCAACTTGACAGCCTAAATGAGCCAAACGGGTACGATCGAGTGTAGCAGTCACAGCGGGTATATCCCCCACAATCTGACAGCCACTGCTGAGAGCCTCCCTTGCTGCGGCGATCGCATCTCCACTCAGTCGAACAAAATTAACCAAGCTCACATCTCCACAAGCCAGCACCAATTGAGAGAGCAAGTCTATTTCAATCTCCGATCGGCTAGAAAGATCTGGTAACAAGTGTTGTAGGGATTCCTTGAAGGCTTCTGGGTGAGAATCAATTGCGCCATCTAAGTGATGCCAAAGTCCTTCGAGTTCCCCCAGTCGATCTTGACTTTCTACTTCGAGGAGTTTCAACTGCGCGATTGCTTCGGCTTGGACGATCTGACAATCCCCATCCCGCCCTAATATTCCCTCTAACGCTGATGCTGTATGTCGCAACCTCGCCAATTGTTGAATGACGGACTGATATTGCTGCTGCAACTGAGCCATCAAGCTGGGACTGAGATCGATACCTGAATCGCTGGTGAGTAGCTGTTGGATGTGGGATAGCTGAAACCCTTGCTGTTTGAGAGCGACAATCCGCTGTAGCTGTTGAATATTTTGAGAAGTATAAAGTCGGTAATTGCCATGCGATCGCTGGGCTGGTGGCAATAAACCTAGAGTGTGATAATGCCTTACCATACGCGGCGTGATATTCCCGCCCACTGCGGCGGTGAGTTCTTTGATTGTTAAATATTCAGCTTCCATATTTTCTGAATCTCAATTTGTACCTTGACATTAACATTAATGTCAAGGTGTAGGGTATGAAGGCAATCTATTTATGTGGTCATGTCTTTCCCTGCTGTGTCTAGCTCCCGTTGGCAAACACTATTAAAAGAACACCCAGATGCGATCGCGGCGGGAGTTTGTGCCTTGCTGGTGTTACTTGGTTGGTTCACTCTCGATCGTGGGTGGCTGGGAGTGAGTTTGCTGATTCTGACCGCTGCTTATGTCATTGGTGGCTACGAAAGCACCCGTGAAGGGCTGACTACCCTATGGCGGGAGCAAGAACTTGATGTAGACCTATTGATGATTGTGGCAGCATTAGGAGCCGCCATTTTAGGGCTGTGGCGCAAAGAGTACTACTTTATTGTCGATGGGGCGATGTTAATTCTGATTTTTGCCATCAGCGGCGTATTGGAGGGCTACGCGATGAGTCGTACCGAGCGGAGTATCCAGGGGTTGATGAGTCTGACTTCCGATACCGCCCGCAAGCTTGTCGATGGGCAAGAGCAAATGGTAGCTGTGGCTGAGTTACAGATCGGCGATCGCGTTCTGGTGAAGCCAGGAGAGTTGGTACCGACGGATGGGATTGTCACGGAGGGGTTTAGCGCGATCGATCAAGCTCCGATTACGGGCGAATCGATGCCTGTTGAAAAAACCGTCGGCGATGAGGTATTTGCAGGGACGATTAATGGTACTGGCGCGTTGAAACTCCAGATTCACCAACCGCCAGAGAGTAGTCTGATTCAGCGGGTAATTCGCTTGGTAGAGCAGGCACAGACTGAAACGCCACCTTCTCAACAATTCATCGAACGGTTCGAGCGCGGCTATGCCAAAGCGATCGTCCTAATTGGCATTCTGCTAGGTACTTTACCACCATTTCTGCTCGGTTGGACTTGGGAAAATACGGTCTATCGCGCCCTAATTTTTTTGGTAGTGGCTTCGCCCTGTGCTTTGATGGCAGCGACGATGCCAGCACTGTTATCGGGTATTGCTAACGGGGCGCGACATGGGATTTTATTTAAGAATGCCGCACAGTTAGAAGCGATCGGACAAATTAAAGCGATCGCTTTTGATAAGACGGGAACCCTGACGACGGGCAAACCTCAAGTCGTTCGAGTGATGGCGGTCGATCGATCGACAGACAAATTACTCCAAGTAGCGGCGGCTTTAGAAAGTTTGTCCGAGCATCCCATTGGTGCTGCGATCGTCCATGCGGCTCAAAAACAGGGTTGGGAATGGACTGAAGCGATTAATGTTCAGTCTGAGCCTGGGCGGGGCATTATTGGCGAAGTTGAGGGGCAAATAGCTATAGTCGGTAAAGCCGCATTTGCTCAAGTGCAAGCAGCACCTTGTCCAGATGCTTTGACTGAACAGAGCCAAAAGTGGGAACAGGAGGGAAAAACTGTGGTTTGGGTTGTTTATGCCGATCGGATTCTGGGAATTATCGCAGTTGCCGATACCGTCAGACCCGCAGCAGCTCGATCGATCGTTCATTTAAAAAAGTTGGGGATCGAGCAAATTGTGATGTTAACGGGAGATAACCAGCGGACAGCCGACAGTATTGCCTGGGAAATTGGGATCGATAAAGTCTATGCCCAACTACTACCTGAAGATAAACTTGGGGTAATTCGTCAGCTCCAGCAACAATACCCCTCGGTGGCGATGGTTGGCGATGGTATCAATGATGCTCCCGCTTTAGCTCAAGCATCTGTAGGAATTGCGATGGGAACGGCGGGGAGTGATGTGGCACTAGAAACAGCAGATGTGGTATTAATGGCCGATCGTTTGGAAAAATTAGAGTATGCCATCCGCCTCGGTCGTCGCTCTGGGCGGATTGTCAAACAAAACATTGTTTTTGCCCTTAGCTTCATTGCGATCTTGCTGATTGCCAATTTTACTGGGAATATGACCCTACCCTTGGGCGTTCTCGGTCATGAAGGATCTACCGTACTGGTGATTTTAAGTGGTCTACGGTTGCTCAAAGATTAATTGAGAGGTTGAAATTCTTTTGTTCCAATGGACTTGACGACTTCTTGATATTTAGAATTTATGCTAACTTTTAGAAACTATTCTCAATAGTATCCTACTCTAATTATGAGAATTTTATTAGTCGAAGATGACGATCGAATTGCCGACCCGTTAGCTGAGGATTTACGCCATCAAAGTCATGCGGTCGATATTGCTTATGATGGTGTAGCTGGTTGGGAATTTTCGCAAGCAGCCAGTTATGATGTAATTTTACTCGATTGGATGCTACCCAAGCTCGATGGTATCCAACTTTGTCAACGACTGCGCCAAAGTGGTTGTCAAGCTTATATCTTATTATTAACTGCTAAAGATGCAACGGGCGATAAAGTTTTAGGATTGGATGCTGGCGCGGATGATTATTTAGTCAAACCATTTGAAGTTGACGAATTAACCGCAAGACTGAGAGCTTTATCTCGTCGTCAGCCGATCTATCAATCGGTAGTATTAACCCACGGCGAGATCGAGCTAAATCCGACTACTCATAGTAGTACTTATGCGGGGATACCATTAGAATTGACTGCCAAAGAGTATATGCTGCTGGAATACTTTCTCCAACATCCCACACAAGTTATTTCGCGGACATCATTACTCGATAAGCTCTGGGAATTCGATCGCATCTCTGGAGAACAAACGATTAAAACTCACCTCACCAATCTCCGACGCAAGTTCAAACAAGCAGGTTGTCAATACGACCTAATTGAGACAGTTTATGGGGTCGGATATCGGCTGAGGGATGTTTCACAATCGAGATAAATTATTTGCATTTTTAGAACTTCTCAATTTTAACTGCTACGCTCTCCATTGATGTCAATTTGGCTTCTAATTTTTAGATTTTAACTAATATAGCTATGTTCGATCGCTTACGTTGGCAATTACTACTTTCGTATCTAGCTGTATTTACCGCAATCTTGGGAGTATTTGCGATTGCAGTTAGACTGGTGTTTGGCTATAGTTTACGTCAGAGCTTGAGTCAAGAATTAGTGATCTTAGCTGAAGTTGCTGCTACTCATGCCGAAATTCAGAATAATCGACTGACTGTTGGTGATGAGTTTACAGATCGCAGTTTAGCTCTCCCAGATCGAAAATTTGAGTGGTTCGATCTCCAACAACGATTAGTAGATAAAGTTGGCGATCTCAATGTCAACCTGCCACTAAATACTAAAGATTCAGTTCAATTTAATAAATATCCAGGTCAAAAGCCAGATGAAACAATATCGGCAGTCGTGCCAATTATCGAGCGAGATAATCGACAACAAATCGGTTATGTGCGGATTACCCAATCTCTAGATGCACTCGATCGAACCTTCCACCAACTAGATATCGGCTTAATTAGTGGGATGATAATTTCGCTGGCAATTAGTAGTGGTGCGGGAATTTGGCTGACGCGCAGGGCGATGAAGCCCGCTATTAGCAGTTATCAACAATTGCAACAATTCACCGCTGATGCCGCTCACGAGCTACGCAGCCCCCTAATGGCAGTCAAAACTAATGCTAGTACCGCTCTTAAATATCCCGATGGCATCCGCTCTGGAGATCTAAAAAAGTTTACAGCGATCGCCAGTGCAACGGAGCAAATCATTACTCTAACTGAAGATTTATTACTATTGGCTAGAGCCGAAAAAGATTGTCGTTCCGACAAGCTGCACCAGATCGATCGCACGATAGAACAGATCGATCTGACGTTACTCCTACAGCAAATAGCCGCAACATATCGATCTCAACTCGACGCGAAATCTCTAGAATTCGATCTCAATATTCAATCGAATTTGTCAGTTCGGGGATATATTAGTAGCCCCGATCGTCAAGCAATGCCTTTAATCGGTCGAGTGTTTATCAATCTCATTGAAAATGCCATTCACTATACGCCATCGGGCGGCAAAATTAGTATTTTAGCTCATCAGATCGATCGACAGGTTGAGATTAGGATTAGCGATACTGGGGTGGGAATTGCTGCTGATGAGCTAGAGCGAATCTTCGATCGATTTTGGCGAGGAGATCGATCGCGCACCCGTTGGGCAGGTGGTTCGGGCTTAGGATTGGCAATTGCTAAATCGATCGTCGAGCAGCATCATGGCTCGATTAGCGTTCAAAGTAAATTAGGTCAAGGTAGTCAGTTTATAGTACGATTACCTGCAATTTTTCCTAGCTGAATTAGGGACGTAGGCTGCTCGTGCTAGATGGCGATCGCCCAAATTCAACGGGAACAGCAGGAGTCCCCACCCTCAGCGAAGCGGGGTGGGGAGGAATGCGAGTGAGTGAACGATTGCACCCGCCCACAAGACGCAAAGGCGTAGCCAGTGGGAGATGGGCGGGTGTATGAGCGAACGAACAAAATCCCTCGCCTAAACCCTTGAGTATTATTATCTTCAACAGTTATAATAATTACAAAATCTGTTGAAGCTATGAATCAAGTCATCACCGCAAAACTAAAGCTTAATCTCACCATCGAACAGAAATCGGCGGTGCGTGATACTGCTTTGGCTTACCGCGACGCTTTGAACCACGCCTCTAAAGTTGCTTTTGATAATGGCAAGGCTAGTAATGGGGCTAAGTGTCACTTGCAGCATAAAATGGCGGAAAAAGCCAGGTTATGCTTCACAGAGCGAAGTACCTTGGGGAGTAAAGATAGAAGTGGAAGTAGTTCACAGAAAGAATTTTAGCCAAATGGATTGTGTTCTTCATCTTCCTGATTGAGACTTTCAGGCGATCGATCGCTTAAATAAACCAGCCCTGCTAAAAGCAAAAGTTGGGATGAGCACAACAAATAGATGTAATCAGTTCAATAACTGTTTATCTTTAAAAAATCTTGCACAGCAAGGGTTTGAGTTATTTTGCATCAGAACGATTTAATTTTATCTTGATAAAATGAATCATATATTGTCTGAGAGTTCTCAGAAATAGCTGCTTTTTAGTGAGATTTTGTACCCAATTCGCTAAAAGAACTCATCGCCTTGTTATGCTTCATTTTTAGAACTCAACGCCAATTTATGATACAAAACTCGATCGAATCGATCGCCTAGAATGACCTGTTTTCGTTTCTAGACCGCCAAGTTATGATTCACAAATCCGCCATTTTATGCTGCAAGTGACAGAATGCGATATCTAGCAGTAGAGACAGATCTGAACAATCGGACTGCATTCTATTCTGGCAAAGAAGCTAGGCACAAGGCTAACCGATACTATAAAGCTAGACAAACCTTACAGCGCAAAGACACTCGATCGGCAAAGCGGAGACTAATTGCTTTGGCTGGGAGAGAGAGACGGTTTATCGCTGATGTAAATCACCAAATGAGTAAAGACATTGCGAAACCTAATAGTCTAATTGGTTTGGAGAACTTGACCGGAATCCGCGATAGAACTAAAACCAAGTCAGGCAAAAGGGCAAGCAAGAAACAGCGCAGAGCTAATCGGAATAAAGCTAAATGGTCATTTGCTGAATTGCACAGCTATATCGACTATAAAGCTAATTTGATTGGCAGTTTAGCAACCAAAATTCCGGCTCATTACACTTCGCAAAGCTGTCCTAAATGTGGGCATACATCGAAGGGTAATCGACCAGACAAAGGATTGTTATTCCGCTGTGAGTGCTGCGCTCATGAGATCCATGCGGATCTTGCAGGTGCTAGAAATATTGCAATGAGAACGTTGCTCGTCCGACAAGATTGGATGAGTACGGGTGCCTTGTCAGTGCGCCCTGATGTGTCGCGTGATGAAACTAAAGCTGAGATCCTTTCGAGGTTTTCAGAATTGAGGTGGAGCGCAGATACAAGCTACCCGCTCAGCGAAGCGGCGGGTAGTAATTGACCAGATTGCCTGTAATGTTACCTGTCTTGCTCAGAAATCCATCTAAAGGGATATAGACGCATTTATATTACCAACTGACAATATGAGGGTGTAGATTTTCAGGCAGCCTTAACTATGGAAAATACGAAGCCAATCGATGATGAGCTAAGTGTGGCGATGGGTCAGCCGACTATCGAGCAACTACAACAGGCAGCCACAGAAGGATTTAAGTCCGTACTAAACTTGCGTTGGCATAGCCTACCGGAGGTAATCGCCCCAAGAAGAGGGTTTTGTCAGTGACGAGCAACAACAGGCAGAAGCCGCAGGACTCAAATATGTCAATATCCCAGTTAAGCCGGACGGGATGAGCGACGAACTCACGGATCGGGTACTTCAAGAAATCGAGCGACTGCCCAAACCCGCTCTGATTCACTGCAAAAGTGGAATGCGTTCGGGTTTGATGACATTGATGTATGTCGCTACCGAACAGGGACTTAATGCTGAGAAAGCAACAGCAATGGGCAAACAAAATGGGTTCGATTATGATTCCAACCCCCAAATGAAGCAGTTCCTCGAACATTACGTTTCCGAACACGATCGAGTAGGTTGAGATTTTAGTTGAGTCACGACAAGTTTAGTATTTAATGGGAAGTAAAGATAAGATTGAGATGCTTCTTTCGTACTCGATTTAGACAAAGAGGCACATCATGTCGCGACCACCGATCGATCGCCAGCGGGAACATCAAGCAAACGAACGTACTTTCCTCGCTTGGCTCCGCACCTCGATTGCCCTAATTAGCTTTGGATTTGCGATCGCCCGCTTTGGCTTATTTTTGCGTCAGCTTGGATTAGTAATCACCCGTCAAGCAAGTCCTACAAACCCGATCTTTAACTCCCAAAACCTCGGTCTTGGTATGGTTGTTTTTGGGATCGCACTCATCGCTCTGGCTGCTTGGCGATACAGCCAAGTATTCTGGCAAATCGAACGCGGAGATTATCAACCGAGCCGCATTACCGTATTTGTCATGACTGGAATCGTCATCATTTTAGGAATCCTGAGCCTTCCCTTACTAATAGTTCGCGATCGAGAAATAATTCCTCCTGCTTTACCTTCTAAAAGTCTCAAGTCTAATCGGTAAATATTATTTGATTCTGGAGAGTGTTTCTCGATTTTGGCTTTGTCCTGGAGCAGATCCCAGATAAACAATCCGATCGAAGTCTGCAAGCCGATTCAGCGGCCAAAACCGCAAGACGGCTCGACCGATAATGTCATGTCGTGGGACAAAGCCCCAATAGTGGCTGTCGTAGCTATTGTTACGATTGTCCCCCAGGACGAGGTAGGAATTGGCAGGCACCACCACTGGCCCAAATCGATAATCGGGTTTGGCGGCAATATAAGTTTCCGTTAAAGCAGAGTCATTGACATAGACTCTGCCATTACGAACCGCAACGGTTTCTCCTGGCAATCCAATTACCCGCTTGATAAAGGCATCGTGAAATTTTTCTTGTCTCAATGTGCGAGTCGGGTTGAAAACCACCATATCGCCGCGTCTGGGGGATGAGAAATCGTAGCTGATTTTATCGATAATCAGCCGATCGTTAATCTGGAGCGTTGGCTCCATCGAACCAGAGGGAATATAACGGGCTTCGGCAACAAATGTCCGAATGCCCAAGGCAAAGATTGCACTCAGTCCCAAGACTTTCAAGTTCTCCCGCCACATGTTTCCACGAGCGGGATTGTGGATGATTGGATTAGACATCGATTGAAGGTTTAGTGAAGATTGGTGGATGAGAAATTAATCTATAGGTGTTAACACTGGCGGCTTTCCAGCTTCGATCGAATCGATGGGCAATGTGCGGCACATCAAGCAAAGAGCCGATCGAATTGTGTCGAGCTGTTAGGGGGTCGATTGAGATTGACTGAGTTGTTGCTTAGGTGCGGGCATTGCAACCGTTGTAACACTCAACGATCTGGGTCGATCTCCACGATAAAGACCGATTTGCAAGTTGCTACCAACTCGCTTCTGTTCCACAATTTGCTGCACCGAGTTGGCATCTTTAATCTGTTGTCCATCAATTTGCTCGATTGCATCTCCAGACCGCAATCCGGCTTTGGCGGCTGGGGAATCGAGGGTTACTTTGGTCACTAACACACCCTGACTGTGGTAGTGTGACTTATGGGATAACTTGGCACAGTCGTCAACCATAAATTGGCTTTTTAATAACGAAAACACGTCGTTTCAGGCGATCGCTCGCGATAAGTTGTAAACCATAACTTGGCAGTAAGTACCTAAATTCAATCATAATAAGGCAATGAGTTCTTTTTGAGAATTGTGTGCTAACATCGCTAAAAATGGCAATTTTCAAGAACTCTCAGCCAAGATATGGTTGACTCCAAGGAGTATTCAACTTGAACCCAAGAGAATTTGAACGATGGTGTCAGACACTGAACTTGCCACCAGCAGCCATCGAAGCGATCGCTAAGATCCGGTCGGCTCCCCCAAGCCGTCGCGTCCAAGGACGAGCCTCTAATGTCAGCGGTACCTACCCTTCCCAAAAAATGGGGTTGACCATCCAATTTGAAAGCCACAAGGTAGAATTGTGGGCGATCTACTTGATGGAACACGACCCAACTGTTCTAGAGTTTTACGACCAACCATCCTGCTTTAAAATTCAATACACCAACAAATCTGGACGCAAGATCGGTCACTATCACACGCCAGACTTCTTTGTCCTGGGCACCAAATCAGCCGCCTGGGTGGAATGGAAAACCGAAGCCGAACTGGAGAAACTGAGTGAAAAATATCCCACTCGTTATCTCCAAGCCGCAGATGGCTCGTGGCGATGCCCGCCTGGAGAGGCTTATGCTTCTCCATTGGGTCTTGAATATCACGTTCGCACTGATGCCTCATTAGACCCCATCTATATCCAGAACTTAATCTTCCTAGAGGATTACCTCGGATTTAAGACAGACAGTAATCCGTCGATTCAAGCACTGGTCAAAGAGAGAGTTAAAACAGCACCAGGCATCACTTTAGCCGCTCTGTTGGCATCCTCACCCCAAATCAGTGCCAATGATGTCTATGTGATGATAGTCCTCGACCAACTCTACATCGCACTCTTAGATGTGCCGCTCGTACAGCACGAACGAGTACGGCTATATCCAGACCGCCAGACTTATGACACTTATCGAGAAAGTTCTCAACACCAAAAAGATCTAACTATTGCTGACACTGCACCACCGACATTAGTTGCCAACACTCGTCTGCGCTGGGATGGCAGACTCTGGACATTAGTTAATCTGGGAGAGACAACCACTACCCTACTACCAGAAATCGGACAGCCACTGCAAATATCTTCCGCATTCTTTTACCAACTTCTCGACGGCGGAGCAATTAACTTTCCTGAAACAGAAGGAGCGACGAATCCAGCAGTAATAGCATTGATGGAGGGAGCATCCCCAAGCGATCTGAGAACAGCTAACCAACGGTTTGGGGCAGTCATGGCAGAGCGAGAGCAAGGAGCCGCAGGGCAGAGCGATGTCTCCAAACGGACTCTGTACCGATGGTTGAAGCAGTTGAAAGAGGCAGAACTTAAATACGGTTGCGGCTATGTCGGATTGCTACCCAAAACGCAAGCACGGGGGAACCGGACAACCAAAGCCCCAAACGTATCGAGTGAATTACTCAACACCTTTATTACCGGGCAGTTTGAAACCCCCACCCAAGCACCCGCCGCTTCAGTCTATCGAGCATACCAACGAGCTTGCGAACAGCAGGGCATTCCCTCACTGTCGCGGTGTACTTTTTACGCTCGTCTCCAACAACGACCGATTCACGAGCAGACTGAAAAGCGCAAAGGCTCTAAAGCTGCCTATCGCCACCAACCTTGGTATTGGGAACTAACTTACAGTACCCCTCGCCACGGCGACCGCCCCCTGGGTATCGTTCATATCGACCACACTCAACTCGATCTAGAATTGCGTTCTGCGACAACAGGAAGATTGCTGGGAAGACCTTGGCTGACCTTAATGGTAGATGCCTATTCACGCCGCATCCTCACCATTTATCTGACCTTCGACCCACCCAGTTACCGTTCCTGCATGATGGCGATTCGCATCTGCGTTCAACGCTTCGGTCGCTTCCCGCAAGCCATCGTGGTCGATGGTGGGAAAGAGTTTCACAGCGTCTATTTTGACACCTTACTCGCGCGTTATCACTGTACCAAAAAGACTCGTCCTGGAGCCAAACCCCGCTTTGGTAGTGTAATCGAGCGACTGTTTGGGACTACCAATACCCAGTTAATCTTCAACTTGTCAGGCAACACCCAAGCGACCAAACAAGTGCGAGAAATTACCAAGGCAGTTAACCCCAAACAACATGCCCTGTGGACATTGGGCGATTTGTACGCCTATTTGGTTGAGTATGCCTATGTTGTTTACGACCAAAACGAACACCCAGCCTTATCGATGTCACCCCAGAGTGCTTACGAGCAGGGAGAAATGAACGCAGGGGAACGACTGCATCGGCGGATTGCTTATGATGAAGATTTTATCCTCGCCACTCACCCCAGTCCGCGTTCGGGACAGGCTTTAGTTCAACCTGGAAAGGGGATTAAATTGAATTACCTCTACTATTGGAGCGATGCGTTCCGCCATCCTGAAGTCGAACGCACGAAAGTCTCAGTGCGTTACGACCCCTTCGATTTAGGCGTGGCTTATGCTTACGTTCAAGGGCGATGGGTTAAGTGCATTTCTCAGTATTACAGCATTTTCTCAGGACGCAGCGAACGAGAACTGCTGTTAGCTTCGCTCGAAATCAAGCAACAAGCCAAACTCACTCAGACGAACACTACTATTTCGGCTAAACGTCTAGCTGATTTCCTTAGTAATGTCACCGCTCATGAGGCTTTGATGCTGCAACGCTTGCGGGATTTGGAGGGGCAAAATGTCCTCAATACACTCGGACAAAGAGCGTCGTCTGCTCCACAGAGCCAGCCCCAGCCACAAACAGAACCACTCGCTCCTAATAGTCTTCAAACCCTTGCTCCCACTCAACCTAGTCCAGCCTTAGTCTTAGATCTGTCCCAAATCCCGTTGTTTGAGGAGTACCGTTAATGAAGGATGTTGTGACTGTCGATCTGACGCTGGAATTAACATCCAAGCTGAATCACTTTAAAGAGTATGCTGTGTCACATCCTCAACTACTCCAGGTAGATAAGGTATTGATGCAAGCCATTCAAGAACCCGCTGGATTTGCTCATGTGCTGATTTATGGGCCTTCTGGGGTGGGTAAAACGACGATGATTCGTCAAATTTCCCGACGGTTAAATGAGATCTCAAATGAGATCCCACCAGCGGTTGTTACAGACCGCTCCAGCTATAGTAATGGTGGGGTTGCGCCAGTACCCTTATTGCTGCTGGAAACACGTCCACCGGATGGTGGAGCCTTCAACCGAGCAGATTACTACCGCACTGCTCTAAAACTGTTGGGTGAACCCTTCTACGAACGCCGTCTGTTGGTCGATATCGATACCGAACAAACGATTGAGAAGAAAGGCCGTGGACGGAGTAAAGCTACCCAGTTTAATGATTCTCCCGAACTGCGTCATGCGCTCGAAGCAGCGATGGCGAAACGGGGCGTAAGAGCTGTGATTCTCGATGAAGCCCAACATCTGATGAAGGTTGGCAGTGGCGCGAGTGGTGGTAAGTTACTCGACCAATTGGACTGGATTAAGTCGATGACGAATGTGACTGGGGTGCTGCACATTCTGATTGGCACTTACGAGCTGTTGAACTTTCGCAATTTAAGCGGGCAGGCATCGCGGCGGGGGCTGGATCTGCATTTTCCGCGTTATCTGTTTCAACACGAGCAAGACCGTCAGGATTTTCAAGGGGTGTTATTGGCACTGCTCAAGCAAGTTCCACTCACGACTGATATCCCTGCTTTGATGCAGCATTGGTTCTATTTTTACGAACGGTCGATTGGTTGTATTGGTGTACTCAAGGACTGGCTGATTCGGGCGGTGGCGGCAGCTATCCGCGAGGGGAGTGACACTTTGACTCAAGGGCGATTAGAGGAACATGCGTTGTCTTTGTCTCAATGCGAACGGATGGCTCTGGATGCGATTGAGGGCGAACAAAAGCTGGGCTATGCGGAAAGTCGGCGCGACCATTTATGGCGGTTGTTGCAATCTGGGATGACCTCAACGACTGTGCCTACCACTGTTGTCTCCACAACAGTGGCTGTCGAGGATGCTCCGCCACCTGCCAAAAAGCCAAGGAAAAAGCGTTCCACTTCGTCAACTACTGAGTCAGTGACTGCATCTGTCGAGACTTTCGAGACTATCGTTGAACCTGTCCCGCCTAAGAAAAGAAGGAGTAAAAAGGCTGTCACTACGCCAGCGCCAGTCCCAGATCCAGTCCCAGAAACTTTGAATGTCACAACCAACGATCTGGCAGTAGATCTGCTTGGGGCTGAAATTCCGCTTCCTGTAGCCGAACCAGCTAAGAAAAAAAACTCAAGGCGTGTCGGACAGCGCAATCCACAGCGAGATCCAGTTGGCTGAGATGATTGGGGGGTGGACTACTGCTACTAAGATTTTCAAAGGCAGGTACTTGTGCTTGTCAAGCATAAGTTGTCATTTTCCGCCAAGTTATGCCAGAAGTCACAGGTAGATCGTCAGGTTGCTGTTGGGATCGTCATTAATTTGCTTTTGGAGATCGGGAGTTAACGTCACCATTTCAATCCCCAAATAGGGATGCTTGACGATGCCTGTAGCAATCAACTGGTTGGCGATCGTTTTGGCAGTATTAATGGGAATTGCAAAGCCCAGTCCGCGAGCATCCTGAATAATCGCTGTATTCATGCCAATCACTTGTCCCCGTGCATTGAGGAGGGGGCCACCTGAGTTACCAGGATTGATTGACGCATCCGTCTGAATAAAGTTAACTCGCTCGTTTGGGGCACCGATATCACTGCTGGAGCGACCTGTAGCACTAATAATCCCGGATGTGACCGTATTATCTAAACCGAGAGGATTCCCAATTGCAATCGCCCATTCTCCTGGCTTCAAGCGAGCGGAATCGCCCAGTTCGACCACGGGTAAATTGTTCGAGGGGATTTTAACAACCGCTACATCAGTAACCGGATCGGTGCCCATCACTTTGCCTTGAAATGTGCGTCCATCTTTGAGCGTCACCTTCACGGTATTAACTCCATTCACCACATGAGCATTTGTGAGAATTTCGCCATTGGAGCTGATGATAAAGCCCGAACCAATTCCTCTGACAATTTCCTTTGATGGTGAGCTTGGCACTTGGGAGCCGAAGAACTTTTGGAAAAAAGGGTCGTTAAATTCAGCCGGAGGTTGCTTGGTAACTGTCTGCTTCGAGTCGATGCGAACGACTGCGGCTCCTGCTTTATCGACAACTTGAGTGATGAAGTTTGAGGGTGTTGGCACCGATGCCAATCGATCGGCAGGCACTGAAGCGATGGGAGTAGAAATCGAGGCTGGATGCTGTGGCGTGAAAAACATCATGCTTTTTGTAAATCCATAATTTATAGCGATGGCACCTCCAGCTCCCAATAAAATTAGACCGAGCGGAGTCAATAATTTTGCTCGAACAAAATCTCTGTTGCTACGATGCTGTCGGATATTTGGATCGAGATCGAGCGGACTGACTTCAAATCTATTGTGAGATTCACGATTTTCGGTTTGCATAGGATTTTGCTCTAGAGATCGAGCCTAAACCAGTAAAAATACTTGAAGAGATTGCTAGAATTAGCCTTTAATTCAATAGTAAATAACAAATGTCAAGAACTCGAAAAGATTTGTCGTTGGCGTAGCCTATCGGAGATAATTGTGAGTACAATTTTGCTTACTTTCGATTGGTTTGGCACACTTTGATTTATTCGACTATGATGATGCTAGTCCAAGCCTGAAGTTATAAAAGTTCGGGCTAGCATCGAAATTAAGACGTAAAGGTGAGACTTATGACTTCACTGCCTTGGTCGATCGAAGTGGTGGTTGGATCGGGGATGGGCTTTTGTTCGGGGCTGTTTGGTTTGGGCGGTAGTTCCATCGGTACGCCGATTCTGCGGTTACTGGGGCTACCTGCGTTGATTGCGCTAGCGAGTCCGCTGCCACTAACCTTACCCAGTGCGATTGGCGGTGCGATCGCGTATCGAAATACTCACCTGATTCACTGGCGAATTGCTGTATCAACCAGCTTGTGGGGTAGTCCTGGAGTAATTGCGGGATCTTTGCTGACAAAATTTCTGCATGGAACTGTGCTGATGCTATTCACGGCATTGTTTATTCTCGGCGTGGGGATGTATGGGTTAAGTGGACTCCGAAATCGAGCTACGCCCGAACCGAGGGCGAAATTAAACGAGCGGATCGTGCCCTACTGGTCGCCGCTAGTGGGGTTAATTAATGGATTGCTGGCTAATGGTGGCGGATTGCTGCTCGTCCCGTTCTATCAACTCGGAATCGGGCTAGAGCTGAGAGCTGCCTTGGCAACTTCTCTGGCAACTGTAGCTCTGATGGCACTGCCTTCGACGATCGTTCATACTGCTTTAGGACACATCGATTGGGTCTTGACGGGATGGTTGGCGATCGGAGTTTTTCCGTTTACTTATTTAGGAAGTCAACTGGCTCTACATTTACCCACTCCAATTTTGACTCGTCTTTATAGCCTATTTTTAATTGCCCTAGCACTATATTTTGGCTACATAGAGATTACTAGCTTGCTACCAAAATGAAGCAACCGTACAGTCAAATTGCGCCAAGAAAAGTTGTGCAAACGCTAAGATCGATCGATTGGATGGCTATGATGCAGGGAACGAAAGAATTGCTGGAGAATACAGGCGATCGATCGCTGAGAGTAAGTCAGCAGGCTCGGCAATTAGCAGATCTGGTTTCTGCTGGAGTAGGGCGGTGGGATCGTTGAAACCCCAGCTTACAGCAACGATCTTTATCCCAACCGACCGAGCGGCGCGGATATCGCGAATTTCGTCGCCTACATAAACTGCATTAGCTCGCTCGATGTTGCTTTGTTTTATCACTTTGGAGATCGCTCTACCTTTGCCGAAAGTACTAGCACTCGTGACAAAATCGAATCGATGCTCGATGCCATACTGACGTAGTACGGCGTGAATATTAGCTTCGGAATTGGAACTGACGATCCCCAACCGATAGTGTTCGGCTTTGAGTCGTTCGACTAACTCGACAATGCCTGAAAACAGTTCTACCCGTTTGGCTTCAGTGTAAAATTCTTGTCTGACGCGCTGCACGATCCACGGGATTTTCCACAACGCCACATCGATGGCGCGGACTATTTCCCAAGGACTGAGATATTTGAGAGTAGCAATGAAATCGTCGCTCAACTGTTTGTAACCAAACTCCGACGCAAGCCGATTGGTAATGTCTATCATGATGACGAGACTATCTGCCAAGGTACCATCAAAGTCAAAAATAATCAGTCGGGGTTTGAGATCGGTATTTAGTGGTTGAGTTTGTTTGAATGAGGTTATTTGCAACATAATCGCAACAGCATCTTGGGTTGTTTCACCCAGTCGATTGAAAAGCCAGAAATATAAAACCGATCGATGATGTCGTAACGGAGGACTAAACCCCAATAGCGATCGAATGTTTAATTTCTTAATTTCAGTGTATGAATAGAAAGTAAAGAAGTCGAAAAGATTTTGAAATAGTTCGCTCAAATTTGGCTACTTATCAAGTTAGCTGAATTTATTTATATCGATCTTGCAAATGTAAGAGTAGAATTAATAAGTCGATCGTCTACTTCCTACTCTATGTCTTTTTATTCGCGTCTCAAACGGTATGCGATCGGGCCATCTCTCCCTACTAGTGCTGCTAGTCAAGAGCGGCTGAGTATCCCGACTGCCTTAGCTGTGTTGTCTTCCGATGCACTTTCCTCAGTTGCCTATGCTACCGAAGAGATTTTACACGTCCTCGTCTTAGCAGGTAGCGGCGTATTGGGGCTGTCACTACCCATTGCTCTAGGAATTATCGGGCTGTTGGTAGTTGTAACCCTTTCCTACCGTCAGACGATTCGTGCCTATCCATCAGGGGGTGGTGCTTACACCGTCGCACGGGAAAATTTAGGACTTTATCCAGGTTTATTGGCAGCAGCAGCTTTAACGATCGATTACATCTTGACTGTTACCGTCAGCATCGCCGCAGGTATTGCCGCGCTCACCTCGGCGGTTCCCAGCCTGTATCCTTTCACTGTCGAGCTTTGTCTGCTGGCGATCGTTTTTATCGCCCTGGCTAATCTGCGGGGTTTGCGCGAATCTGGTCGATTGTTCGTCGTGCCAACTTATGTTTTTATCGTCAGCATCTTTGTCTTGATTTTAGTGGGTTTAGTGCAAGGGAACAGCCCGACAACGATCGCACCTAACATGCCAGTAAAAGAATCTCTGAGTGTCTTTTTGATTTTACGGGCATTTGCCGCAGGTTGTACTGCGATGACTGGGGTAGAGGCAATTTCTAATGGAGTATTAGCATTCCATCCGCCGGAGTGGAAAAATGCCCGTTCGACATTGCTAATTATGAGTGGGTTGCTAGGTAGTATGTTCTTGGGCATTACCTATCTCGCCAACGTTCGTCAGATCGTGCCTGTAGATGGACAAACCGTGGTTTCCCAGCTAGGGCGACAGATTTTCGGGAACGGTTTTTTTTACTACTTCCTGCAAATTGCTACATTACTGATTCTGGTTTTAGCTGCCAACACCAGCTATGCGGATTTTCCGCGCTTGGCTTCGCTGTTAGCTCGCGATCGGTTTTTACCGCGACAGTTGATGCTGCAAGGCGATCGATTGGTTTTTTCTAATGGAATTTTGCTACTGAGTTTACTAGCTGCTGTGTTGATTGTTGTATTTCGCGGTAATGTAAATGCGATTATTCCCCTATATGCCGTTGGGGTATTTACGTCGTTTACCCTCTCGCAAGCGGGAATGGTAAGACACTGGTTTAGAACTAAGGAACGGGGCTGGCGCACCAGTGCGGTAATTAATGGTTTGGGCGCAATAGTGACGACGATCGTGTTTACTATTATTGTTAGTACCAAGTTTGTCGAAGGAGCTTGGCTAGTAACGATTTTAATTCCCTTAGTGGTTTGGATATTTCTGATAATTAGGCGACATTACCACAGGATGAGCGAACGGTTGCAAATTACCGAACTAAACCACGATCGCTATCCCCTCCGCCCGCAGATCGATACAATCTCCCATCCTGCCGTTTTATTAGTAGGAGGAGTGCATCGCGGTACGATCGAAGCCTTAGACTATACCCGCAGTATTGCCGATGAAATTGTTGCCGTTCATATCGATGTTAATAATACCGATCGATCCTCAATTCAGCAGCAGTGGGAAAGTGTAGAACCAGACATTCCGTTAATCATTCTCGATTCGCCTTATCGCTCGATCGTCCAACCATTGAGTGAATTCGTACACAATTTTGAGATCGCCCATCCCCATACTTTTTGTACGATCGTCATTCCAGTCTTTGTTACTCGTCATTGGTGGGAAAACCTGCTTCACAATCAAACCATCTGGTTTCTCAAATCTGCCTTGCGAGAAAACCGCAGCCGAATTATTACCACTGTTGAATACTATCTTTAGGTAGATCTATGATCCAGCACCATCCTCTGACAATCGCCCAGCTCAAAGCCAAGCTATTGAGTATTCGCCAACCCCATCGAGAACACAGCCAAGGCTTAAATGCCTCAGAAAAGTTAGCATTAGTTATCACTCAAAGAGTTGGGACGATCGGATTTTTCTTTATTATCCTAATTTGGACGGTTGTGTGGATCGGCTGGAATACGATCGCACCAGTTTCACTCAGATTCGATCCTTTTCCGGCTTTTGTTCTCTGGTTATTCCTATCCAATCTCATTCAAATCATGCTAATGCCACTAATTATGGTCGGTCAAAATGTCCAGAGTAAATTTGATGGCATCAAATCTCAAGCAGACTACGAAGTTAATATCAAAGCCGAGCAGGAAATCGAGACAATATTACAACACTTAGAAAATCATCAGCTTGCTTTAGATGAAATTAAGGAGCTACTGAAATCTAGAAAAACACCTGAATAATTGATTAATAATGGGGCATTATTGCCCCCTTAAATTAACTAGACTTAGCCTCATCAATACGTTTGTTGAGTAACCCTAAGCTAATACCAGCAATCAGTAAACTTAGTAACTCTATTTTAAGTGCGCCAATAAATGTATTCCCTCGAAAACTATTGAAGATATCCCACAGAGCATGAAGTGATACTGCGGTCGAAAAAGCTACCATCACTTGCCAATTTAATCCCGTGTGTCCACTTCTTAACCTTTGCTTCCACAACACGGCACAGACAAGCCCCGTCCAAGCTGCATGTCCGGCGGGAGAGAACACACCACGAGCGAATAGGACGCTATCGAGTACCAATAAATTTCCCCGCGATTGTAACAGCGTCACGAAGGCATATCCCATCGTCTCCATTGCCGCAAAACCCATTGCCGAAGATGTACCTAGTAAAATTCCTGTGGCTTCAGAACGCAATCGACCTCTAAAATAGAATCCTAGTGGCAAAATTAATTTAGCACCTTCCTCAATTAACCCCACCGCCAGCATCGGCAAAAACCCTAGTGTTTCTAAAACATTAAATTCTAAAAAACCTGCAACTACAACACCGACGGCTCCGCCCCAAAGAAAACAAATAAACATTTCGGGAATAGCTGCTTCCCAATTTGGCAGAGTTTCGTAGAGATAAGTGATAAAAGTAATCGGTATTAAAAAAGATCCCAGTAAGATAATAGTAGGGATAAGATTGAGATTATTAGTAATTGATAGTACCCGCTGCATTGCATAAAGCAGTAATAGCCCAATTATGAATATTTGTAGCCACTTGTATCTAATGAATCTCATCACAGTGCTTGTCGTTAAATTACTTGTATAATACTAGCTAAATCTCAACATTGAGATCTTCAATTTGTTAAGAAAATATAAACTTGCCAAACTTGACTAGTTCTTGACATTTACAATCTATGCTTGGTAGTGAATAACTCTGTTGATGTCATGGCGATCGACTAATTACCTAATTTGCGGAACTTTTTTATTAGTTTCACATCAGTATTAGTAGTAATAACAGGATCGCTAATCCTCATCGTTACCCATAGCTGTGGGAAAGTCAATCGAGTTTCGATCCCTAACAACACTATGATAATTGTCAATAATATGTTTGCAACAAAACTTACACTTTTAACCGATCGAATTGCTAAAATTCCAGGATTGCGGGTATGGTCTAAATTCAAATCTAGTATGTCAGCTCACGATCGTCACCAACTAGCGAACCACTACTCGACTGTTGAAGAAATTGATGATGTTCCTCCTTATGATGACCCTTTATATTAATTTAATTAGGTCAATTTCTAGATTTTGTGGCAATAACATGGCGAAGTAAATATAGAAACATCGCCATGTTAATCGAGAAAACTAGCAACTTGAGGACTGTAATACCTCTAATTAACTCAAATATTTCTGGAGGGATGCTAATCCCGACTAATCCTAATACTAGTAACATTGCCCACTCTTTTTCGTACCACAATCCGATCGCCTCGATTGCTGTTACTAAAGCATATACTCCAGCCACAATTCCGCTCAATTTTAAGCTGTTTGGCGCGATGGTTAAAAGTTTATTTACCAACCATTTAACGATGAATAATTTAGTGCTGAGTAGGTAGGAGCTAGAAAACTCTGCCAGCTCCTCATGATTCTTCATGACAAATATCGCCGCGATCGCAGTGATGAAAAGCAAAGTAGCTACAAAGCATTTATAAAGTACGATTAGTCGTAAAGCAGTCGGACGTTGTTTCTTCATAAAGTTAACTTTGTTGGTGAGATATTTTTCATTACCCTATAGATTAGGAGCAGCTTATGTCTGAAAGATTAGGGCCGGAACCCCATGAATTTCAAGAGCAAGTTTTAGAGGCGATCGCAGAAGTTAAGACCGAACTTGATACTGAAGTAGCTAATGAAAATTTAGAACATAAATGGCTCAAATGGCTTGGTGTATCTACAGCTATTTTATCGAGTACGGCAGCCGTTGCCGCAATGTTGGGCGGATACTATGCTAACGCGTCATCAGTATCCCAGTCGCAAGCAAGCGACAGATTGACTCAATTTCAGGCTAACTCGATGAAACGCCATGTAGATGAGTCTGTGATTATTATGCTTACAGCTCAACAAAAACCTGTTCCCAATACCATCAAGCAAGATCTAAATAAATTAGCACGCGATCGGGTGAAAATTAAAGCCGATGCAACTACATTACAGGCAATATCTCAATACGACTTACGCCAGCACAATTATTTTTCTTACGCGATAACAGCCCTGCAAGTGGGAGTTTCGTTAAGTGCGATCGCGGTAATTGCCCGCAACCGTCGGATTTGGTACTTGGGCATGGGGTTAGGTACAGTTGGTATTGCTTTTATGATCTTTGCCGCAGCCTCAACGAGTATAGCTGCTCCGATTCTTGCTATTCCTCAGTCAGTCAAAAAATAGTCGAAAAATATTTTGAAGCACTTACAATTAATAATCTATAGATCGGTAACAACTAAACCAAAATAATTATTAATTTAAGAGTAGTCACTAAAAGTTAAGAACTCATCAAGTCTAAAATATTTTGAAACCAAAGAATGTTCTATCTTTTCTAGTTCTTGACAATCGATCTATATACTGCTTGCAAGCAGAGGATAAGCCAGTCGAGCGACCGATTCGATCGAGACAATCCGATCGTGTCGGCTCTTTGCTCTGACCCCGATCGTTCGATTCTCCAGAGGAGAGGCTTCGCCAACGACAGCCTCTGGCAGTAACTGATAAACTCGATCGGCTACTTAGTTAAGTAGTTAGAATTGACTCGATAAGTTTTGCCCCTGCAATAAACTGCAAAAAGATAACAATAACGCATGACTTTGAGCAAACGAGTAGGAGATCTGAAAATTAAAGACCAGA
This sequence comes from Chamaesiphon minutus PCC 6605, assembly GCF_000317145.1. GTDB lineage: Bacteria > Cyanobacteriota > Cyanobacteriia > Cyanobacteriales > Chamaesiphonaceae > Chamaesiphon > Chamaesiphon minutus. Next base: position 1,977,341 of record NC_019697.1, read on the forward strand.
TCTCACAGAACGATATTGTCCGCTACTTGCACCAGTTATTTGAAGCTCAAGCGGATAGATGTCCCTTTGCCCCAGCTATTGACAATTCGCTAGGGGCGATGCAGCTTGAATGTGGTGGCATCTTCACCTATGGAGAAGTGGAAGCGAAATCGAATCAACTCGCCCATTATTTGCGCCGTCGCGGTGTGGAGTGCGGCGCGCGGGTAGGATTATTAATACCTCGATCGCCAGAATTATACATCGCCATTTTAGCGATTCTCAAGGCTGGCGGAGCATACGTGCCCCTAGATACCTGAGTTCGATGAGGCATAGCCTCATCGAACTCAGATGTGACAACATGTTCAGCTTAATAGCAAATTTTATGTAAATTTTGGCACGATAAAACCCATCATTAAGATGATTAATGATTGAAAATATTGAGTTAAGTTAATAAATAAATAATCGGCTAAATAGGAACAATACTAAAGAAGTTTTGAGCAGGCTCATCTAGCTTCAAACTCGGCTTTTTAGGTTGATGAGTATAAGCAATTAATGCTGTAATCAGATTTAGCATGAAATTATGCAAGCTCCGATGGCGAGAATGGACTAAATAACAAATATTTTTTAACTGGTCATTTACCGTTTCAATCAGCGAGCGTTTCCGAAGTGATATTTTGTCATCCATCAAGATGAGCTTGTTTTTCATATTAGATTTTAGTGGCGTAATTAGCTGCAATCCTTTATTTAATAATTCTTCAAATAGTTCTTTCTTAATATATCCTTTGTCTCCAAATATTTTTCCTGATATTCCCTGTGTCATTGATGGCAAATGTGTGCGGTCATCGACATTGCCAGGTGTGATTTTGCAGCTTAATATCTCTCCGCAATCATTAATAATTAAATGAAGCTTGAATCCAAAGTACCATCCCATAGAACTCTTACTCAGCTTGGCAGTTTCTTTGAAAACCTTATTTCTTTTAATTCTTTTTGGGTGACAAACTGGAATAGCCGTGCTATCCACGAAACTAATTCCAGTCACCTTACCTTGACGAGAGTTGAGATAATAAAGGCAAGCTATTAAAACATTTGGCATCAACTCCACCATTCTATTGTAACTAACCAACTTTGGAAAATAATCAGTTAAGTTTTGACAAACATTTTTGAGGTAATAATCCTTAAATGTTCGATAGCTTGACTGATGGAAATGAATAGAAATAGTCATGACCTCGCTCAGTGATAGGCCGCAGCGTTTTGGTAAGCTATTACCGTTGGCAGGGAAAGATATTGATGAAAAAGTTGCTAGCCAATCTTGGCAGAAATCATCTATTTCACAAAATAGTTCGGTTAAGTCCATCATCTAAGTGTGGTTTTCTAATATATATATTAATTTAACCAGAATCAGAGATTATACATAAGGGTTGCAATGCTATTTGTACTTTTATTTGCCGACCGCTCCTCAGAACTTTTAATAACTTATTAATTGTTAATTATTTGTAATTATCGATCGACGTTTTACTTCCAAGTCATTATCAATAATCAAAGCTTATTGATAATGACTTGGAAATATCTCATTTTAATAATTGATGTTTATGACTCAAGCACAGTCAGAGACTTGATTTGATGATGAGGCACAGCCTCATCGAACTCAGGTTAGATCCTGAATATCCAGCCGATCGAATCGATTATATTTTGAGTGATGGTGGAATTGAAACAATCCTCACGATCGAGGATTTAGCTCAAGAAAAAGCAATTGGGGTAGTCAATGTTATTTGTGTCGATCTTCAGGCGGGGGAAATAGCCCTAGAATCTACCCAGAGACTAGATCGCCACCTTGTATGTACGACCGAGCGCGATTTGAGCTATGTCATTTATACATCAGGTTCGACGGGCAGACCCAAGGGTGTCGAGATCGAACATCGTAGCAGTACCAATTATATTCAGGTGGTAAATGAGTCTGTTTATCAGATTCAGCCTCACGATCGCGTCTATCAGGGATTCTCGATCGCCTTTGATGCGTCGGTAGAAGAGGTCTGGTGTACCTTTGCCGCTGGTGCGACCTTAGTTGTCGGCTCGGTAGAACAAACCCGTTCGGGGGTCGATTTAGCCCAGTTTTTGACACAGCAGCAGGTCACGGTGCTATCTTGCGTTCCTACCTTACTAGCGATGATGGAGGTAGAAGTACCCACGATTCGGTTACTAATTTTGGGCGGCGAACAATGTCCCCAGGAATTGATATCTCGCTGGTGCAATCCCCAGCGACGAGTATTAAACACTTACGGGCCGACGGAAGCAACGGTAGTCAGTACTTATCAAGAATGTCATCCCGATCGAGTCATCACCATTGGCAAAGCTTTACCAACTTACTATGTGTATATTTTAGATGAAGATTTCCAATTATGTCCGCCTGGAGTCGAGGGGGAAATTTATATTGGTGGGATCTGTTTAGCGCGAGGTTATGTCGGTCGTCCCGATTTAACCGCCGAGAAATTTATCAATTTAGATGAATCTAAATCGATGAGAATTATCCCAAATCGCTTATATAAAACCGGAGATTTAGGGAGTTGGAATGATGATGGTGAGATCCAATTTTTAGGTCGGATTGACGGACAGGTCAAATTGCGCGGCTTTCGGATCGAACTCTCAGAAATCGAATCGGTCATCATGCAATGTGCGGGAGTGAGTGCGGCGGTAGTTGCCGTGAAAAAGGTCGCAAACATCGACAGGTTGATTGCCTATCTAGTCCCCAAGCAGAGTTTAGCAGAATTAGACTTAGGCGGAATTTATGAGACAATGCGCTCGCGGCTGCCTGCCTATATGGTACCGACAAGTCTGGAGATATTAGCATCTCTGCCTACTTTGCCGAGTGGGAAAGTAGATCGCAAATCTCTACCCGACCCCCAAAATATCGGCGTTAATTTCCAGAGCAGTAACGGTCGCCAAGCAACGAATGAAACTGAAAGTAAGATCGCTTTTATCTGGTCGGAAATATTAGGTATTAGTGACATATCGATCGATGCTGATTTCTTTCAGGAATTGGGCGGACATTCATTACTAGCGGCGATCGTTATTTCCAAGCTGCGAGAAAATCCTCAATTTCAAGATTTAGCCGTACTAGATATCTATCAACATCCAACTGTTGCTAAACTTGCCACAGCATTGGCAGATCGCCAGCAACATCCAACCTCAACCCAGCATGGAGAAACGCGCGAACGCCCGACCGCCAAAGCACATCCTAGCGGACATGTTTGGACGATTTTAGGAATTTATGTGCTTTACTTTATCTATAGCACTCCGATCGTCTTACCTTTTTCTGTCTTTGATATTTTGTATGATGATGGCTGGAACAAATATGCTGCATTAGCTCTATCCGGGATCGTACTTTTATCGATCCAGCCAAGTTTACTCCTGATTAGTATTGGCTTGAAATGGTTGACGATCGGTAAATACAAGGCTGGTAGTTATCCGCTGTGGGGCAACTATTATTGGCGATTTTGGTTTATGCAGCAAGTACATAAACTGGTATCTACCGAATATCTAGCTGGCTCTCCGTTATTAAATACTTATTACTGCTTACTGGGTGTGAAACTCGGTCAAAATGTTTATCTGGGGGGAATCGAACTAGTAGCAGCCGATCTAATTACCATTGGTGAAAATACGAGTATCAATGATGGTGCTAGTTTGGTCGGATATGAAATAGTCGATGGCAGGCTGAATATTGGTAATATTACGATCGGGCGCGATTGTTTTGTCGGCTCGAATACGATGTTAGGACTGCATACCCAACTAGTAGATCGATCGCGAATTGACGATTTATCTTATCTAGGTAATGGTCTGAATATTCCGGCTGGAGAGGCATGGATTGGTTCGCCAGCCAAGTTAGATCCCAATACTAGCAGTCAGATTGACGAGCTGTTAACTCCTGTACCTAAGTGCGGAAATTTATTAAAACTGGGTTATTTAATCGGCTCAATCGCTGTCTGGTTAGTTCCCTTTATTTCAGCAATTCCAGGCTTTTTATTGTGGCAAGAATTACTCAAGGAACTCGAAATTGATGAATTATTACTTCCAGCAGCAATTTTAGGTAGCTTCTCCTTTGTAGGCATATTTTGCCTTCAAATTTTACTTTACAAATGGATTCTGCTGGGTCGAATTAAACCTGGTAATTATCCAGTTTATAGTAGTTTTGGATTGCGAAAATGGTGGATCGATCGATTGATGAGTATGAGTTTAGATATGATGCCAACGCTCTATTCTACGCTCTACCTGCTGCCCTGGCTGCGAATGTTAGGGGCGAAAATTGGCGCGCGGACAGAAATATCTACGGCGACTAATATTACACCCGATTTACTATCGATCGGATCGGAGAGTTTTATCGCCGATACGGTATCTTTAGGTGCGGCTAAAGTCGATCGAGGATGGATGGAATTAGCCCCAACGAGAATCGGCTCTCAAACCTTCGTGGGTAATGGTGCGCTCATTCCCGCACACAGTACGATCGCCGATAATTCTCTGATTGGTTGCCTTTCGATTCCGCCTGTGGGCGATACACCCATGCAACCAGATACCGCGTGGCTGGGTTCTCCAGCGATCTATATTCCCCACCGTGAAGTTATCGATAGCTATGAAGAGGCACAAACTTATAAGCCACCCCGCTATTTATATGCCATCCGACTGGCGATCGAGTTTTTGCGCGTTACACTCCCAGGGAGCATCCATTTTATCGTTCTCTTTACCTTAGAAGTCGGATTGACGGTAATCGCCGATGCCAATTCAAGTTGGGAGTGGGATTTAGCGATCTGGGCGGCAGTTTTTCTCTGGTTTCCGTTCTGTTATTTCCTATTTACCGCACTTTCTACCTTCTTCGTCATCGGCTTAAAATGGTCGATCGTCGGTCGCTATCGTTCCGGTACTATTCCCTTATGGAACAGCTTTATCTGGCGTACAGAGTTGATTACGGGGCTGTACGAAGCGATTATTGTGCCTGGATTCTTGTTCTTTCTGCTCGGTACGCCCTTCGCACCGATGCTGTTGCGGTTGCTGGGGATGAAAATTGGGCGCAATGTTTATATCGAAACCACCGATTTTACCGAATTCGATCTGATTACGATCGACGATAACGTGATTCTCGATCGGGATTCTACGCTGCAAACTCATCTATTTGAAGATCGGGTGATGAAATTGGGCAAACTCCATCTCTATCCCCGCGCTCAAGTGGGTAGTTGGGGGATGATTCTCTATGATACCGTTTTAGAACAGGACGTACTCATTCAACCGATGTCATTAGTGATGAAAGGTGAAAAATTGCCTCCTGCCACTACTTGGCAAGGTATCCCAGTGACTCGTAGTTACGATTAGATCTTAGGCAAACTATACATGCAAAATCAAAATTTACTAAGCTGTAAAACATCTAAACCACATTAACTGAGTTGCCTTTATCCTTTGAATTTTGCTCCCATTTTACGAGCGATTTTCTTTCGTTTAGTAAATTATTGATTCGATAGATTTTGAGTAAAAACCTAGATTGATATGCAACTAAACTTCACACATTTGCCTAGTTTACCGACCCTAATTCAGACCTTTGGTTATCCATTAGTTTGGTCGATTGTTTTTGCTGAATCAGGTTTATTAGTCGGTGTGTTATTACCTGGTGATAGCCTACTGTTTGTGGCGGGATTTTTATGTTCTGTACCCAATACGCCGCTAAATATTTGGGTGATGACATTTGGGTGCTTTGTTGCAGCATTTTTAGGTGATAGTTTCGGCTACTATTTTGGCAAAAAATGGGGTCGTAAATTATTCGACAAGCCTGATTCTAAGATATTCAAGAAGAAGCATCTACTCGCGGCTGAAGAGTTTTTCGATCGTCAGGGTAAAGTCGCCCTTATTCTGGCTAGATTTATGCCCTTCGTTCGTACATTTGCGCCGATTGTTGCTGGAATTGCTGCGATGCGTTATGTAACATTCATTCAATACAATGTATTGGGCGGATTTGTGTGGGCGGTAGGGTTAAGTTTCCTTGGCTACTTTATCGGCGGAGCTATCCCGCCCGAACAACTCGATCGTTATTTGATTCCGATTACTTTGTCGATTATGTTTATTTCTCTGTCTCCATCTATGTTCCATCTCTGGAAAGCGAGACAGGATCGGCAATAGATCGTTAACCCGAACTTCAGCTCTCAACTCAATAATCACTAAAACCCTCAGTTATAACTCGATCTAAATGTCAAACAGCTTACCGCCCCTCTCTCGTGCAGAAGGCACTGCTTGGGGCAAAACACTTCGAGGTCAAGTATCGAGATCGAGTCATGGAGAGTGGCAACCTGCCCCCCATCGCCCCGATCCGATCGCCATGCTAGAGAAATCCAACCAGGGCAGATTACCAGAATTAGTGCCGATTCGGTATGGGCGGATGCTGGTGTCTCCGTTTACGTTTCTGAGAGGGGCAGCCAGTCTCATGGCATTCGATCTGAGTGAAACTCCTCAGACTGGTATCAAAGTTCAGACTTGTGGCGACTGCCATTTGTCTAATTTTGGCGGCTATGGCACTCCAGAACGAAATCTCGTTTTTGATGTCAATGACTTTGACGAAACTCTGCCAGCACCCTGGGAATGGGATGTAAAGCGTTTAGCCGCCAGTATTGTGGTCGCGGGTAGATCGCTCAAATTTTCAGATAAAATCAGTCGGACAGCGGTACTCGCAGCGGTACGATCCTATCGCGATCGCCTGAATGAGTATGCCCAAATGACTGCGCTAGATGTCTGGTATGCCCATATTGGGGTTGAATCTCTGCTGACATTTACCGATCGTGCCAAAGAGCTGAAGAAACTCAAAACAGCAGTGGAGAAAGCACGAGCATTAAAGCCAATGCTGGAACTGGACAAATTGACGGAAACGATCGCCGGAAAACGCCGTTTTATCGACAATCCGCCCTTAGTTTTCCATCCATCGCCTGAAGATCCCTTGACCGCAGAAATGTTATCGGTTTTTCATAAATATCGCCAAACTCTCCGCGATGATTCGCGCACTTTACTAGACCACTATCACATTGTTGATGTGGCGATGAAAGTAGTGGGGGTGGGCAGTATCGGTACCCGCTGTGGTGTTGCCCTATTGGTGACGGCAGATAACGACCCCTTATTTTTGCAAATTAAGGAAGCTCGTGCCTCGGTACTGGAGCCTTATGTCGGGAAAAGTACTTACCAGAACCAAGCACAACGGGTAGTAGCAGGGCAACACTTGATGCAAGCAGCCAGCGATCTCTTCCTTGGTTGGACGAAGGGCGATAGTGGGCATGACTTCTATCTGCGACAACTCCGAGACATGAAATTTTCGATCGAGATTGAAGGCATGTCCGAGGCGGATTTGAGTGGCTATGCCCATCTATGTGGTTGGGCACTGGCGCGGAGTCATGCTCGATCCGGAGATCGATTCGCCATCAGTGGTTATCTCGGTCGAAACGATACATTCGAGCGGGCGATCGCCGATTTTGCCGTTATTTATGCCGACCAAAACGACCGAGATTATCAACAATTAGTTGATGCAGTCAAATCGGGGCAGATTCAGGCGATCGACGAATAAATATAGCAACGGATCTAAATAAACTAACCATGAATATTCCCCCGCCGCCAGCCAGACATCGCCCTCGGCTGTTTCAAGGAATTTTACCTTTAAACCGAGCGAACATCGGCAATGACATCATTGGCGGCATCGTTCTCGCTGCCATCGGTATCCCTGAAGTGATGGGATATACCAAAATTTCCGGCACCCCGATCGCCACCGGACTGTATACGCTCCTACTTCCAGCGATTATTTTTGCGATCTTGGGTTCTTCTCGCCATCTCGTCGTCGCTGCCGACTCTGCAACAGCGGCAATTCTGGCTGCTGGGCTGTCTGGATTGGCACCTGTTGGAAACCCTCATTATTTAGCTTTAGCCGAAGCAGTCGCCATCCTGGTGGCAGGAATATTGTTCCTCGCACGGGTATTTCGGCTGGGGTTCCTGGCAGACTTTCTCTCGCGCACCGTTTTAATCGGTTTCTTGACTGGGGTAGGAATTCAAGTTGCGATCGGTCAATTAACTGGGTTACTAGATCTCAAGGGGGGCGGAAATCAGCCACTCCAACAAATTCTCACCGCGATCGAGGGTTTACCCCATGCTAACCATCTCGCGATCGGTATTTCTCTGGCCGTCCTCATCACAATTCAGTTATTCGAGCGATTTATCCCCAAATTTCCTGGCGCATTGCTGGCTGTAGTAGTCGCGATCTTTGCCAGTTGGCAATTTAACTTTGCCAGTCATGGTGTCAACGTGGTGGGTGCCGTACCGAGTGGTTTACCTGCCATTGGTTTACCCGCGATCTCTGCGAGCGAACTACCCCAAATCTTGGGGATTGCCCTATCCTGCTGTATCGTGATTGTCGCCCAAAGTGCTGCTACCTCTCGCGCTTACGCTTTTAGATATAGCGAGGGTTTTAATGAAAATGTCGATCTCGAAGGTTTAGCCGCAGCAAATCTCGCGGCGGGATTGACTGGCACCTTTGTCGTCAATGGTAGCCCGACGAAAACTGAAATTGTGGATACCGCAGGCGGACGCAGCCAAGTGGCGCAACTAGCTACAGTCGCCGTCGTGCTAGTTGTCATCTTATTTTTGACTCAGCCGATTAGCTACTTACCCAATCCAGTTTTAGCCGCAATTGTGTTCTCGATCGGACTGAGATTGGTGGATACCAAAGGACTGCGATCGATCTTTAAAACCCACCGTGAAGAATTTTATTTAGCGATCGTCACTGCGGCGACGGTAGTGTTTATCGGTGTGAAAGAAGGGATTATCGTAGCAGTAATGTTGTCCCTAATCTTACATGTTCGCCATAGCTATCGACCGCATTCGGCGATCGTCATCCCCGATGAACATCGTCTGTGGCAAACGATTCCCGTCCAAATGGGCAGTGTCTCGGCACCAGGTTTGATTATCTATCGGTTTAGTCGCGACTTATTTTATGCTAATGCTACCTTCTTTTCGGAGGAGATTGAGGGACTAGTCAAAAGTGCTAACCCACCAGTGCGGTGGTTGATTCTAGAAGCCAGAGCGATTACCGATATTGACTACTCGGCATCCCTGACGATTCGCGATGTTGCAAAGGAATTAGCCGCTCAGAACGTCACTTTTGTTATATCTGGTTTGCCCCCAGAACCACGCAGACAATTCGATCGAGATGGACTGACAGATTTAATCGGTACAGATCGATTTTTCAACCATTTAGAAGAGGCATTAGCTATTTTTTATTAAGGGTTACGGGCAAGAATAGGAGTATCTTTTAGCAGCCTAAATATTGCTATAAACAGTAGATGAGGAAAGTAATCTAGTTACTAAAGCTACACTAATACTTCTGAATTAAGCTAACTTTATCTGAGTTAGCAGAAATAGCCTGCTGCTGACTGGGTAAAGTTCCCGCCACCATAAATCCAATTCCAATTGTGGCGATCCCCAAGCCCACATACCAAATTGCCTGTTTCCGAGTTAAAGCAGCTATTGCTCCCATCGAAATCCCCACTTGTAATGCTGCAACACTCCGCGCAAATAGCTCGTGACGCGCTAAATTCTGTTGTGATTCAGCTTGGATCTTCTGTGCTTCCCGCCCAATCTCCTCTTGCTCCCGATTGAGTTTGTCGATCTCAGTGGTTGTTTTAGCAGGAACTGGTTTCTGGAGAGCTTGCAAGATCGTGATATTGGATTCTTCAATATGCCGCTTGGTAGATTTCGCCTGAAACTGCGCCCAACTATTGCTCGATTTGATTTGGGACAACATCCCTTCATTGGCAAAGTAACCACCTTGCATCGCCGCAATCGCGGCTAGGGTTGAAAAAATAGCTGTAGATAAACCGATTAAGTTTAGCGATTGACGCTCCTGGCGTTGCTCGGATCTTTCTTCGGCTAACTCCTCCTTCATTTCTTTTAATGCTTCGATCGTATCGTCCTGCATCTCAACAGGTTCTCTGCCCAAATTTTCTTCCATAATTAATGCGATCGCTTTTGAGCCAATTTAGATTTTACATATCTAGATTAGATGAGAAAAGTAAATAACTCGTCAAGTCTAAAATATTTGAAAAATAAAATATGACGCTCTTTCCTAGTTCTTGACAATCATTCTATACGATCGAATATGCCGAGCTAATTACAAATATACTTATTGTAGCTATCTCATTATTATTCGACTAGGAAAAACTTCGATGGCGTATTTTTTAGCTGTAAATTCACCAGAAACAATCGATCTGGGATTTGTCAAGTTAGGTTGGTTTAAGGTTTTGATTCTGGGCATCGTCCAAGGCATTACCGAGCTATTGCCCATTAGCAGCACCGCTCACATGCGGATCGTGCCCAGCCTATTGGGGTGGCAAGATCCAGGGACAGCTTTTTCGGCGGCAATGCAGATGGCAAGTCTGGGAGCAGTTTTTTCTTACTTCTGGAAGGAGATTGAGAGCTTAGTTGGGGGCACGATAAGATCGATCGCCGATGGCAATTATCGATCGAGAGATTTCCAACTGACTCTAGGACTCATCATCGGGACGCTACCACTTGGTATCTTAGGTCTACTGCTCAAAAAAACACTCAACGCGCCTAATTCGCCCATGCGGGGTTTAGTCGTCATCGGGGTTGCTTGTATCGTCATGTCATTATTACTCGCTTTAGCAGAACTTCGAGGCACCAGAGAACGAGGATTTGGCAAGCTGACTCTTAATGATGGCTTGTTGGTTGGGGTTGCCCAAGCTCTAGCTCTAATTCCTGGAGTATCTCGATCGGGTTCGACACTCACGGCGGGGTTGTTTCTGGGGATGGAACGCGAAACTGCTGCCAAGTTTTCGTTTTTACTAGGATTGCCCGCAGTTACCTTAGCTGGTGCGGTAGAGTTACATGCGCTATTCAAAGCTGGACTCGATGCCAATGGCTGGTTTGTGCTGATGGTAGGATTGACTTCGGCGAGTATCTCGGCTTTTTTGGCTATTTATGGGCTATTGCGTTATCTGGAGAGTCAGAGCACCTGGATTTTTGTGTGGTATCGATTAGCGATTGGCTTATTTTTGATTTTCGGCTCGCTGCAAGGTTTTTTACACTAAATTTTCAGTCCTAAATCGATCGATAAATAGGAGATGACACTAAATGACTGTCGAGCGCACCCTCGTAATGACTCTTTGTACTTTGAGTCTAGGTTCATGGATGAGTGGATGTTCTTTCTTACGTCCCCCTCTAGCGAATACATCTCCTCAAATTGGGGTACCGACCAGTGCTAGTAATAGCCCTAACTCCAACATCTCAAAAAATATCACGCCAGCAGATCGAGCAATTCCCCACTACAAACACATTTTTACGATCGTTGCTGAGAATAAAGGCTATGCCCAAATTATCGGCAGTCCTAACGCACCCAGAATCAACCAATTTGCTAAAACCTATGGGCTAGCGAGTAATTTTTACGGCGAAGTTCATCCCAGCGAAGCTAACTATGTTGCCATGCTTGGTGGCAGTAACTTTGGCATTCATGATGATGATGCTTTTTATTGTCAATCTGCTAGCTCCGATGCTTTTTGTCCCCATGCCCACAAACCTGACTATGCAAATCACACCATTACAGCTAAAAGTCTTCTCGACCAACTCAAACAGAAAGGATTGACCTGGAAAGGATACTTTGAAAATCTGCCTGCTCCTGGCTCGAAGGCGGTCGTTTTTCCGAGTGGGATTCGTGCTCTCTATGCTGTCAAACACAATGGATTCATGAACTTTAAGTCCGTGCAAGACGCTCCAGACTTGACGCAAAAAATTGTAGGTTTAGATCGGCTATCAACAGATCTTAAAAGTGGCAAAGTACCTAACTATAGTCAGATTATTCTCAATCAATGCCATGAAATGCACGGTCTGGCAGAATGTCCCAATCAAGACCGATTAATTCAAACTGGTGATGCTCAAATTGGTAAGGTGGTAGACCAAATTATGAAGTCCACGATTTGGTCTTTACCAGACAATAGTGCGATCGTTTTGACTTGGGATGAAGATAATAATCCCGCTCAAAAAACAGATCCTCAAGGCTGTTGTGGTTTTGACCCTAAAGGTTCAACTAACTTTGGGGGCGGACATATTGCTACTATTGTCATCACCAACCACGGCGCACGGGGGATCGTCGATCCTACTCCCTACAATCACTATTCTTTACTTCGCACGACTGAAGATGCGTTGGGGATTTATGAATATTTGAATGAAGCAGGAGATCTCGATAAAGGTGTCAAACCGATGAAGAAACTATTTGCACTTCCCGTCACCCGTATGAATTGAAAGGCACCATGATGATGGCAAAGGTTATCGTACTAGTATAGAAATTAGGTTAGCAAATTTAGATTCTACACTATTTAGATTAGGCGATAAAAGTCAATAAGTAGCCAAGTCTAAAATATTTGAGAAATAAAACCTTACGATATTTCCTAGTTCTTGACAATCGTTTTGTATGCTCGAATAGGTTGAGCTAATAACAAATCGATTTATGATACCTTCTACCCAAAAACAGCCAAAAACTAGCAATATGCCAAAAAGCTTTCTCCAGCAGCTTGGGCCAGGGTTGATTACGGGAGCATCAGATGACGACCCTAGTGGTATCGGTACTTATTCTCAAGTCGGTGCCCAGTTTGGCTATGCAATGCTCTGGACAATGCTATTTTCATATCCGTTGATGGCCGCAATTCAAGAAATCAGCGCACGGATCGGTCGGGTAACTGGACATGGCATCGCTGGCAACATGCACCGCTACTATCCGCGCTGGCTGACCTATATCATTGCCGGATTATTGGTAATTGCCAATGTTATCAATCTTGGTGCCGATATTAGCGCGATGGGTGCAGCTCTCAAGCTGCTAATTGGTGGGTCTGCTGCTCTATACGAAACAATTTTTGCGATAACCTGCTTGCTGTTGCAGATTTTTGTCCCCTATGCAAAATATGTGAATTTTCTCAAGTGGCTCACGCTGGTGCTATTTGCTTATGTAGCGACAGTATTTGTCGTGCATGTGCCTTGGCGTGAAGCTCTCCATGCGACCTTCGTACCATCGATCGAATTCAAAGCACAATACTTAGCTGGGATAATCGCAGTGTTCGGCACCACGATTAGTCCCTACTTATTCTTCTGGCAAGCTTCTGAGGAAGTAGAAAACATCGAACGCGCTCCTAATGAAAATGCACTGAGAGACGCTCCTCAACAAGCACCCAAACAGCTTGGGCGCATTAAAGCGGATACATATATCGGCATGGGTATCTCTAACCTGATTGCGTTCTTCATCATCCTGACCGCAGCAGTCACACTCCACGCGCATGGCAAAACGGATATTCAAAGCTCCGCTCAAGCGGCGGAAGCCTTACGTCCGGTTGCTGGGGAGTTTGCCTACGCGCTATTTACTGCCGGAATTATTGGCACGGGATTACTGGCAGTGCCCGTACTAGCAGGTTCGGCGGCATACGCCGTCAGCGGTGTGTTTGGTTGGCCTGCTAGTTTGGAGTACAAAGCACTGCAAGCTAAGCGGTTTTATGGCGTGCTGGCAGTGGCAACATTGCTGGGACTGAGTTTGGACTTCACACCGATCGATCCGATTAAGGCTTTATTTTGGGCGGCAGTGATTAATGGTGTTTTGGCTGGCCCAGTGATGGTAGTCATCATGCTGATGGCGACTAATCCGGCAGTGATGGGGCAATTTACCCTTTCTCGCCGCTTGAGACTAACAGGTTGGCTAGCAACTGCGGTGATGTTAATAGCGGCTGGCAGTCTATTTGCAACATGGGGCAAGTAAACTAGAGCCATTTTAATGAGTGAGGTACAGATAAATTATCGATCTAGCTTGAGAATGGCTATGGAGAGTTGCCATTACAAATTGTTATCTGATGTGCATCTTCTGGTTATATCCACATCAGGCAGCGGACGTTTGAGCCAATACAGCCAAATCAAGCCAATTCCGCCTACCAGAATACCTGTAAGGCTAATTACTTGAGCAATCCGCAGCAAGTTTAACAGCATCAGACTATCAGTGCGTAGTCCTTCAATCCAGAATCTACCGATGCTATAAGTTACTAAATACACTAAAAAAATAGTACCATCTTTAATTTGAGAGTTCGGTTTGGCAGCACGAGCGAATAGAGTTAGGAGTAGATATAGAACTGAAAAATTCCAAAGTGATTCATACAAAAATGTGGGGTGGAAATATTCAAAACCTTCAAATCCTGGCGGTCGCTGTTGGATGGGGATATACAACTTCCACGGTAAATTAGTTGGGGAGCCAAATGCTTCAGAGTTAAAAAAGTTGCCCCATCGCCCGATCGCTTGCCCTAAAATTAATGAAGGAGCCACGACATCGACTAACTTCCAAAATGATATTCGGTGCCAGCGAGAAAAAAGTAAAATGGCGACTAAACCGCCAATAATAGCCCCATGAATCGCAATTCCTCCTTTCCAAATAGCGAAGATATCGCTAGGATGCCCAGCATATTCCGACCATTGAAAAATGACATAATAAAGACGGGCACAGGGAAGTGCTGCAACTACCAGCCAGATCGTTAACTTTTGAATTAGTAATGGATCGATATCTCTTTGTTTGGCTAAATATTGAGATAAATTAACACCGATAATTACAGCAGAGGCAATCAGCAATCCATACCATCTAAATGTGAGGAAGCCTACCTGAAAAATAATCGATCCTGGAGAAGTAAACAGAAAAGCTAACAGAGAGTCAGGCGAATATAATCCTAAGTTTGACATATCAAAGTTGCAATAATAGTTTATGACATCAGACTTTTTAATTTAATCCGATCTTAGCTTAACTCTAAATAACAGTACTGTTGACACCGCAGCACAGCTTGCTGAAAATTCAAAAGTGATTGTAGCCCCTGCATTTTCATAAAGCCAACCAAAAATAATTGACGCAGGTAGTAACATAATCCCGCTTGCCAGATTAAACCATCCATAAGCTGTACCTAACATTGCCGATGGAGCTAAATCTGCGACTAGAGCTTTTTCTACGCCCTCTGTAGCTGCTAGAAACAAACCATAGAAAGCAAATAAGCCAAACAGTAAAACTGAGTTTCCAGGCGATAAAAATCCCAAGCATAAATAAAATAATCCATAGGCTAACCAGCCAGCGGCGATCGAACGAGTTCTGCCAAATTTGTCGGATAATGCTGATAATGGCGTGCCAAAGATCGTGGCGATTGCAGAAATAGTTGCCCAGGCTAACGGCACTTGCGCTTCTGGTAATCCCAATTCCCTAGCGCGGAGTAATAAGAACATATTGGAAGAATTACCCAGGGTAAACACCACTACCGCTAATAGATAACGCTTAAACTCGATCGGTAAATTTTGTAAATTCCAGCTAAATTTACCACGACGAACCTCAGCTAGCGCATTTTTTGGCTCTCGAATTAGTAGTGACATCCCCAGGCACAAGACGGCTGGAACGATCGAAATGACAAATAGATCCCGAACTTTAAATCCATAACTCAGCAGTAGAGCCGCTAAAATCGGCCCTAACACCGCACCAGCATTGTCCATCGATCGATGTAATCCAAAAGCCAAACCACGACGCTCTGGGGGGACGCTAGCAGCTAGCAGCGCGTCGCGAGGCGAACTCCGCAAGCCTTTACCAACCCTGTCGAGCATCCGAATCCCTAATACGCCTACCCAGCTATTGGCGATCGATATCAGCGGACGACTAAAACCTGCTAAACCATAGCCCCAGACGATCCAAGGCTTGATATGGCTAGTTTTATCGACCAATACCCCCGATATCAACTTTAAAATACTGCTAGTGGCTTCAGCAATCCCCTCAATTATCCCCAAAGCTTTTGGCCCAGCCATTAAGACGGAAGATAGATACAGGGGAATTAGGGGATACACCAGATCGCTAGCTGTATCGTTGAGCAAGCTGATTGCACCAATCAGCCAAACATTAGGTGGCAGTCGCCGAAGAGCGATGAGCAAAGTTAGACCTCATGGTTGATAGGTTCGTAAAAAACTTATTTGATTAATAGATCGTTATCAAGAAAATGAGTATTTAAGTCAATGCCAACAGCCTTCATTTTATCTTTAATTACTGCTGTGATGACTTATTTAAAATATTTTGGCGGTCTATTGTCTGTCCGCTCAAAAGTTGAGCGGACAGATGTTTTAATTAGGCAGCAAATTAGCTGTTATGTAGCATCATCATTAGTTTCACCATCGCCATCGCTAACTTCAGCGACGCGGATGCTGCTATTGGGATGTTTTACTTCGCTTCCTTCACTGTTAGCAGACTCGGTATAGAGTACTTGACCGTTACCCGCATCTACTTTGACCTCTTTTTGACCGATGGCTACAGCATAAACTACATTACCATCTTCATTTTCGAGCTTCACGTTGCTAGCTTTACCACCTTGATTAGCTTCGGCAAATTGCCGTGCTTGTTCGGGAGTAATTTTGGCTAGAGTTTGCAGTTTAGCTGACTCTTGTTTGTCTTGAGCATCATCATTTGTTTCGCCGTCGCCATCGCTGGCTTCGGCAATTTTTTGAGGGGCGACGATCGTATTCGATTGTCCTTGGTTAGCATAAGCTAGACTGCTAAAGCCAGCCAAACCGAGAATTCCAACAGCCGCGATTGCCAAATATTTAGGAGAAATGTTCATGGCTTCAATTTAGTAAGTTTTGGAAACTAACTTTAATATAGATCTCAAAAGTCAAGAACTCGTCAAGAGGATGATTTTTTCCAATAAATCTTGGAAATATTAATTAATAAGTAAAATACATAAATACACTAATTAATTAGCGTGTTTATACTTTGCCTTAAAAATAGACTGTGGCTTTAGATCGGATCGGTTCTACCAGTCGATCGATGAGTGGTCAACTCTCTTTTGTTTTAGGCTCAGATAAATAATCAGACTGGTAATAATACAAAGAAAAATAATACTAGTACCTACTGTCCCCAAACCATAGCCACCATTTTTTGCAGGTTGAGATAGGAGATCGCCGATCGATGCACCGAGCGGACGAGTCAGGATATAAGCTAGCCAAAATGCTAAGACTGCATTCATTCTAAAGTAAAAATGACCGATCGCTATTGCAGCAATTGCAGCCCCAAATAACAGTGCAGCTTGTAAATACCCTAACTTCAAAGCTTCGGCGAGATAATCTCCTGTCGCCGTGCCCAATGCAAATGTTACTAAAATAGCTGCCCAATAAAATAGTTCCCTTTTAGGTGTATTAATGGAGTGCATTGCTAATGTTTTTTCATTGGCATACCAAACTGCAAAAACAACTGCCAAGATAATACTAAAAACTATAATAATGGTAACTAAACTAACTTTAAGCTCATCTACCAATCGATCGGTGATGAGTGTTCCCGTGATACTCATTAGCACGACAACAACCCAGTAACTGACAGGTACGTAACGTTTTAATCTGAATTGATTGAAGAGAGCGAGTAACAATATACCACTCATAATATAAGATGTTCCGCTCAAACCAAGTTTGAGATTTGTGGACAGATAATCTGCCCCAGTTTCACCTACTGTTGTTGCTAACACCTTAATTATCCAGAACGAGCCGATGACTTCTGGAACCCGATTCGATCTACTAGTTATATTCATTGCATTTGTCTCGATTAATTTTTAACTTTTATCGACTAAATAGACATCGGGGTTAATCGGAATGGTGATGCCTCATCTACAGAAAAACTTTTTCGAGCTTATCTACTGCATCTAAAACAGGTGTAGCCAGACGACCATATTCTGCGGGTGACTTTGCGGCTTGAATTCTGGCAGCGATCGCATCAAAGGTTTTTGCCTCCGAACTATTGCGAGCCTGAGTTGCTGGACGGAGGGTGTTCCAAGTCTGTTGGAATTCTGCTGCTGTCTTGGTTAACTGAGCTTTATTTCCACTAGCTGATAAAATCTCAAACTCACGACCATAGTAGTCAAGCAATGTGACTTCTACAGGCACTTTAGGCTTAAACTCTGTGGTCATCCGAGCCGCAATCAACGTGACTTGATTCGCCTCCTGCAAAGTAGTAGATTTATTTTTGGCAGTAATAGACCGATTGAGGTTGGTTGTGGTTAACTTTAACCGAGCTACATCTTTTTGAGCGATTTCAGCGGGTAATTTGCCAGTTACTTGCTGAAGTAATTTCAGGTTTGCAGAAGCTTTAGTCCAGTCCCCCGCTTTTGCCGTGTCGTAGAGGGCTTCTCCATAGTTACCGACATTAGTAAGTGAAGTCGGTACTTGCTCGTCTTGAACTTCTCGTTCGCGCTCCTTAGCTTCATCCGTAGCTTCAACAGGAGTCGTCACGTCAATCTGCTTATTTGCTTGAGGTTGTTGGGTAGGCGTAGATTTATCGACTTGAGCTTGATTAGGTGTGCTTGTTCGAGCGCAGCTACTAATTCCTAAGATCCCGATCAGAGCTGCTAGAAAAAATATTTTTTGTGAAACTTGCATTATTTAAAATTCCTTGGCTAGTTTGTTACTCTGTCGTTCTGTCATCGAAGCGTTCGTTATCGGCGTGTGCATCTTTGGTGGTATGGTAAATAACACTTAACAGTGTGAGAGTTGTCATTAAATTCCTTCGATATCGTTTAATGTTTTAGAAACTGTCTTTACAGTAGATCTTAAAAGTCAAGAACCCGTCAAGAATATAATTTTCGGTTTCGATTAATTTTTAACTTTTATCGACTAATATATGCGCGATGAAGTACTCGCACTAAATTAGTATGAGTACCGCAAAATTTAGTCGATCGCTCGCTTTTTAATGTCGCCTTGAAATTGGTTCGATATTGTGAATTGTGCTACCGCTCAATGTCCTTTTTTGGCTGGTTTTTGCGGAAAAATAAAGATGCACGCCAGGATTAATACTAGAAGGATCGCCGATGCTGTGTAACGGCTCAAATTCAGCCCCCCTTTAGCGATGGGTTTATCTAGAAAGTCGCCGACAACCGCGCCAAGTGGACGAGTCAGGATAAAAGCCGCCCAAAATAGTACGGTTTGGGAGATGTTGGTTTGGTAGTAGGCAACTGCAACTGCCACTAACATCGTGCCAAACACGATCGCACCACCTGTATACCCCAGACCTGCTGTATCGGCTGTCCAATCGCCGAGCGCAGTACCCAAGGTTTGCGAAAACATAATCGTCACCCAATAAAACATTTCAGCTTTGGGCGATTTCACCGTATGCACGGCGATCGAACCCAGAGTCCGGTACCACAAGACTAGTGACGCTAACAGTAAGCAGATTAATATTGCCGTTCCACCCGCATAGCCGATGCCCAGCGAACGATCGACAAAATCTGCCAACGTGGTTCCCACTGTTGTCGTGGCAATAATTGTCGTCCAGTACAGGAGCGGATGAAATTTCTTTGCAGCAATCTGAGCTAATACTGCAATCAAAAATATGCCTGCAAAGATGCCAGTACTGACGAGATAGCCGAAATTCATCGACATCGACAAGGCATCCCCACCTGTCTCGCCCAGGGTTGTAGCCAGGATCTTGACGATCCAGAAGCTCAAAGTTACTGCTGGAACTTTACTGAGAATATCTTGCTCGTTGGTATTTGTTGTTGCCTTCATTTAAATCAAAGATAAGTGCTTTTAACTTATCCATATAGTTGTTAATTAATCTCAATCTTTAAGTGAAAATGAAATCTCATTAGTCTTAACAAAGAGAGCATCATCATAACGGAGCATTGCCAAACCATCTTCCCATTCATCGATCGCTACTTTAGGACGTTCGCCCAGATATAACTGCATCAGCCAACCAGGAAAATTTGCTCCAGCTTGATAAGATAGAGGATAACCCCCACCAAAACGGGGATTAATTTCGATAAATACAATTTCACCATCAGGCTGTAAAAAGCACTGAACGGTAATACAACCGATCGCTCCAGGCAAAGATTCGACTACTTGTTTTGCCGCAGCAATTAAAGCTGGATTTTTGACAGTAATCCCTTTGCTGATTTCCCCTGCTCTAGTTTCAAGTCTCAATCTCGGAACGATCGATATTACGTTACCGTGAAAATCGACTAAAACATCGATTGTATATTCTTCACCAGTAATGAGCTGTTGGACGATCGCATCTTCGACATAATTTGAGAAGAATTCTAGCTCGACCTGATTCTGAACATAATGTAGTCCGATACTAGAACTACCAGTGTCGGGTTTGATTATCAGTGGTAAATCTAGCTCTGTAACTCGATCTAATTCATAGATTATCGGTGTCTTGACACCAATTTCTTTGAAAAAGGTACTTGTTTTCTTCTTGCTATAACAGATTTCATTTGTTGCTGCTGATGATGTGACTAGAGTGACTCCACGATCTCGAAACCGCTGCTGATGGAGTGACAGGAGTTGAAGTTCTGTGTCGATTAATGGAATGAGTAGATCGATCGAGTGTCGATCGCAGATATCTAGTAAACTGTCTATATAGGTAGGGTCGTTAATTTTAGGGACAAGCTCGGCTGTATCTGCAAGGAAAGAAGCTGGAGCACTTCTTTTAAAATCGGCAGTAATTATCTTGCCAGTGATTTTCGTTGGCGCAGCCTCTCGTGAAGAGAGTCGATACATTGACTGGAGAAAAGCTTTGAGTAGTTCGACTCTTCTACCTACACTTGTTAGTAAAATATTCATGAATATTTCTAGCTTCAATGAATTTTTAAGCGGATACGAGCGATTAATTGAATAATTTAGTTTGGATCGATCTCGATCTATCGAGATCGATAATAAATCTATCGATAGTAGATACCACCACCTTGCAAGGATGAAAACTATCGATCGACTGTCATTAGATAGGGTAAAATTCGCAGATTATAAGTTATTTACCATCATCATTAGTTTCACCCTTTTCCACTTCAGCTACTTGAATGCTGCTACGCGGGCGAGAACCTTCTGATTCCGATCCCTCTTTGGCTGTATTATCCGTATAGAGAATCTTTCCATTTCCCGCATCAACTTTAACTTCATTTTGTCCGATATTTACAGCATAAACTAAGTTACCGTCTTCATTTTCTAGCTGAACGTTACTGGCTTTATTTCCTTGTGCTACTTCTGCTGTTTGTCGTGCTTGGCTGGCTGAGATTTTAGCCAGGGGCTGAAGTTTAGCTATTTCGCTCGCTTCATCAGTAGATGATTCGCTCAAGGCTACTTTCTCTTGGGCAACTGCCATTAATGATGTACTCGGTGACGATGCCGATACCATTTTGGTAATACCACCGATACCCATAGTAGCGACTACTGCGGCAATGAGACTGACTTTTACTGAGGGTTTCATGGGTTAAAATTCTGAATTTGGACTCAACACCATCTACATTAGGTAGTAAAAGTCAAGAACTCGGAAAGATCTAAAATATTTTAGAAATAAACAAATCTGATGACTTTTCTAGTTCTTGACAATTTGTTCTTACAATCGATTTATTCGATCGATTGTAAAAGGTATATTTTTATGAAACGCTTTCTTTCAAGCGGCTTGGTAGTTATCGCCATTTCACTAGCTATAAACACCTCTGTAGAAGCAAAGGGCAAACCGGAGGTTATTAGAAAACCAGTAGTGCAAGTAAATAATAATCCCTCAGAATATATAACTCCGTTTGAATTAGTTGCTAATGCTTATCAAGGTCAATATCGGATGCAGTCTATTCCTGGATTCGGTTCATTAATTTATGATGTTAAAACTGGCGAAATCACCGCTAAAGATTTAGTCAAAGCTGCAATTAATGCTAAGATTTTGCCCTCACAAGCAATTGCCGATCGTAATTATCTTAGTAATGTAGATTGGCAACTAAGATCGATGAGTAAGTAAGGTCGATTCAATTTTAAGCTGCCTCAATATGCACGCTCCCGTTCGTTCTAATAGATAAATCTAATTAAGCTAATCCTGTCATGCACGATCTTCGCTCTCATCGCCAGAATTTAATTAATAGCTTGCGCCAGCAAGGAGTATTGCTGATTGGCTATCTGCTTATCCTCAGTATTGTTGCTTGGCTGTGTACCGAAGTGTGGGAGAGAGAAGCATTTAGCTTCGATCGATCTTTACTGCTCTGGATTCATCAATTTGCTAATCCTCAATTAGATGGTGTGATGCTATTTATTACCGCACTAGGTAATCCAGGTATGGTAGTAACAGTCTTTATTAGTACGATCGCTTGGCTGGGGATGAAAAGGCGATACTCTGATGGCATCAGATTTTTGATTATTTGTGCGGGTGGAGTATCATTCAATTATGTAATGAAGTTATTTTTTGCCAAACCTCGCCCCGAACTATGGACGCGATTAATTAGTGAAACTTCCTTTTCTTTTCCGAGCGGCCACGCTGTTGGTTCGATGGTTGTGTATGGTTTTATTGGTTATATCTTAGCTAGAGAGTTCCCTATTTATCAAAGATATATTTATACTGCTGCTAGTATTTTGATTATCGCGATCGGCTTTAGTCGCTTGTATTTGGGCGTACACTATCCCACTGATATTATTGCCGGATATGGGGTAGGTATCCTATGGCTGACCACTTGTTTGAAAGTAAGACGCTAAAAGAGCGGGGATCGACTTTTTTCAACTATTTTAACGATTGTGAGTCGTGAGCTACCACATCTGATACTGCTCAAATACGCACATATGCAAAACCTCCAGTTAGCTCTAGCTGTAACTGTTAGCTTGACAGCGACTGCTAAGGTTAGCCAGCCATTTTTAGGTCTAACACTATATTTTGAGGTGAGTGCAAATTAAAAAGTAGCTCCTGCCAGTGATTTCATCTGGATTTCATCTTGGGCATTTATGCTTGTTACAGGGTTAAGAGTTAAGGTAATGGAAAAAATCTACCAATTTATCAATTCTTTAGGTCGCTCGACCACCACCTCTAGTACTGGCAAGTACCTAAACGTCAATAATACCGATCGCCTTTCACCGCATGTCGATGGTAAATTCGATCCCGACAATGAATGGACAATGGTTCGCCCATCTATTCAAGTTCATGTGCCCTGTCATAGTCAAGTCTTGACAAAATTATGGATTCATATCCCCGATAATTTCAAGCCCCAAACTGCCAAAATTCAAATTACCGATTCGGCAGAGCCGATGCTAAATACGCGAATGATTCCTGCTGTAATTTCCCGTCGAGGTCAGTGGCTGCAAATCAAATTGCAGCAGTCGATCGTTCCCGATACACAGTTGCGGATTGATTTCGATCGTCAAAATCGCAATATGCTGGTGCGATTGCCTGAATATTTTGTCTATGGCAAATCTGTAAACGGGCAAAGCAGTTTTTTAGGTAGAGGCTATTTGCCTCTGTCAAATCGGCCTTAGTGTGGAACGAAATATGCAGACGCGATCGCCTGAATATTTTAGTGATGACAAATTTATAAATCGATCGACTAATTCTATATAAGAAGTCTACTTTATTAATAGACATATTTAATTACGACTCTTAAGCACGACTCGATTAACTTTATGTCTACATTAATATATCTATATCCAAAAATTTAAATTGTAGTTGAAGTCAAACATGAAAGTAGTTATTATCCTCGAACATCGCTTCGATCGAACACCTGATGGGCGAGTGTGGACGCAAACAACTTTTGCTTATTCCTTCTGGTTGCAGTATCTCAAAGTATTCGATCGCGTGTGTGTAGTCGCTCGCATTCGGGATGTGCCCACTGTTGCTGCGGACTGGCAACTTGCCGACGGAGATCTAGTGTCGTTTGCAGCCGTACCAAACTATCTCGGCCCGTTGCAGTACCTACGCAAGGCACGTCAAGTCAAACAAGCCGTTCAAAATGCAGTTGGCCACAGCGATGCAGTAATCGTTCGCGTTCCCTCCCCACTATCTCGATTGCTAATACCGCTGTTGCAGTGGGACAATCATCCGTTTGCGGTCGAAGTTGTTGCCGATCCTTATGATGTCTTTGCTCCTGGTTCGATAGATCATCCGTTGCGACTGTTTTTTCGATGGTTATTGCCACGAAATCTACGACATAGTTGTGTAAAAGCGATTACGGCAATGTACGTTACCAAATCGGCACTTCAGCAACGATATCCTTGCCCAAATTTGTCGATGGGGATATCGGATGTCGTTTTACCAGCACACAGCATCGTTGCGGCACCACGTCCGCAAGCTCAGGAGTTAGATGTGGTGACATTGGTATTTATCGGTACGATGTCTCAGTTGTACAAAGCTCCAGATATCCTGATAAAAGCAGTTGCCGTATGTGTCAAAGCAGGATTAAATATCCAACTGCTAATGCTGGGTGATGGACAATATCGGGGACAACTAGAAGATTTAGCCAAAGCTGAAAATGTGAGCGAACGAGTAAGTTTTCTCGGACAATTGGCTTCTGGATCTGCCGTTCAAAATCAGCTCGATCTAGCTGACTTATTTGTGCTGCCATCCTATCAAGAAGGCTTGCCTAGAGCAATGGTCGAAGCGATGGCTAGGGCTTTACCCTGTATCGGTTCGACGGTGGGGGGTATACCGGAGCTATTGCCGCCAGAAGATCTGGTACCACCTGGAGACGTGGATGCACTTGCACGTAAAATTCGGGAAATCGTCACCGATCCCGAACGGATGGCTACAATGTCCGCTCGAAATCTCGACAAAGCCAAAGAGTACCGAGATGAAGTATTGCAAGATCGGCGGACTGATTTCTACCGCTACGTGCGCGAGCAGACGGAAGGATGGTTATTAGAGCAACAGGGCAGCCGCATCTGTTTCTTAACAGTAGATATTTGCCAAGATAGGTATCTTGTAGATATCTAATTTGAGTGTATCCCAGGTTTGATTTTTAATAACGCAAGTGTAATTTTATGAAATCTCTATTAAAATTACCACCTCATGTAGATAGTAAATTTGAGTTTCCTAATAGTAGGTGGGCAACTGTCAGCCAAAACAGTCAATCTTTGATGCTGTTACGGCTGAAGGTTTCTCAAAATCTTGAGTTTTAAAATAGCAAAATTATCATTAAAAATATTCAATTAGGAGTGCAAAAATGAAATTAGTAACTTCAGCAATTATTGGTTTAGCTAGTACTGGACTATTATTACTGGGAGCCTGTAGTAAAGAAGCCAAAACCAGCGATTCGGCTAGCCCCGATGCTGCTACACCTACAACTGAAACTGCAACTCCAGCAGCAACTACATCTCCAGCGATGACTACGGCTAAAGCCGAGAAGAGTGAGGGCGGTAAGAGTAAAGGTGGACAGGTAGTAGAATCGGGTAAGTATCATTTCGAGTTCGTACCAGAGAAGGGTAGTAAGGAAACTCATTTAGATTTATATCTTCAAAAAGGTGATACTCATGAGGCTATTACTAATGCAAAAGTCACTGCTGATGTGCAATCACCAGATGGTAAGCTAAAAACTATTCCACTTAGTTATGATGCCAGTGGGAAGCACTATGCTGGAGTAGTAAGTGATAAAACTGCTGGTCAGTATCAAGTAAAAGTTACTGCCACAATTGGTAGCGAACAAGCGGATGGTCGGTTTAATTTCGATCGATAATTAAAGGATATTTTGGAGGAATCGACGATTGATTCCTCCTGCTTGTGAGATTTACTGGCGAGGTGCAACTTTAGGAACACTACAACCCTCGCCACAATCGCAACCACTAGCACATTTACCGCAACCACAGTCAGCGGCAAAAGCAGCTCCAGCAGTTACAACGGCAATAGTTACAGCAGCTACTGTTGCTTTTAAAATATTTTTAGCAGTCATATTTTTATTATCCTTGAGTACCCCCCAATCATAAACCCTCTAGTTGGCTTGAGAGTCAAGAGAGATAGACAAATTATCTGCGGTAGAACCAATGCTGAAAATTGGCGATCTAAAAGAGCGAACGGGAGTGACAGTTAGCACCCTACGTTACTATGAAAACCTAGGCTTACTGCAACCAGCACTCAGGAGTGATAGCGGCTATCGCTACTTCAATGACAATGCAGTGCAACGAGTATTGTTCATCAAGAAAGCTCAAACTCTCAATTTTTCTCTAACTGAGATTCAGGAAATCTTCAATTCTCACAATCGAGGTACAGCCGTTTGCTCGATCGTCAAAGACTTAATCGATCGCAAAATTAGTCATTTAGATATCGAGATTCAAAAGCTGCTCGCATCTAAGCAAAGATTGGAAAGTCACCGCGAACGATGGGCTACCTACCCTGAAGATCTTCCTAATAGTGAAACTATCTGTACTCTAATTGAAGAATTGATAGCATTGGAAGCTAATATTGTCGATTAATTTTGTAGAGAAAAACTATCAATTCCGAGCGTTCATCATCATTTACTCTGCTAACGAGCTTAGTGTTTCAATAAAAGTATTTATACTCTCATTGAAACACTAAAATCGTTATTTATTTACCTCGGATATAACCTGGTGAACTGACGGGGCGACAGGTCGCCTGAAAACTCGGCAGAGAGACAACTCTAGACAAATAGTATCAAAAAAGATAGGGTAAGAGAGCTTCTTACCCAAAAAACAATTAAATGTTACCAGAATTGTATCATGCCCATTTGTCAGAAAAATTCACACGCGGTAACTACTTATTGACAATTTTATTGATTCAAGTAGTGCAATCTATTAAAGAAGTCACGCTAGAAAGCATCGCAACAAAACTAGCGATGCCAATTAAATTTGAAAGCAGAAGAAAAAAAGTCCAGAGATTTTTATCAAATGATGAATGGGATTTAGATAATGTTTGGTTATCACTAGTGATTGCTTGGATTAAAGGCAATGTCAAACAGAATAATATTATATATTTAGCAATAGATCGAACCAAATGGCAATCAAACAATATTTTGATGGTCAGTATGATTTGGCGAAAGAGAGCAATTCCTATTTATTGGCAAATGCTTGATAAACAAGGGAACAGTACATTGGAAAACCAACAATTAGTATTAACCCCAGTATTCGCTGCCCTATCAGATTATAGCTTGTTGGTACTGGGAGATCGTGAATTTTGTAGTGTTACTCTTGCGAACTGGCTTAGAGAGCAGAAAATAGATTTCTGTTTACGACTGAAAAAGAATGTTTGTATCAAGACTGAAGAGGAATTGTGGACTGAACTGAAAAGGCTAGGATTAGAGCCAGGAAATAGCTTTTTTAATCAAGAAGTAACAATTAGAAAAACTGCACCAGTTGAAGGATTTAACCTAGCAGGTAAATGGCTAGGTAAATATCGAAATATTACCACAAAAGAGCCTTGGTATATTCTGACCAGCTTGGCAGATCTACAAGCAGCAGTTGATACCTATGCTAAAAGATTTGGAATTGAGGAGATGTTTCGAGACTTTAAGGGCGGAGGATATAACTTAGAAAAGACTAATTTAACGGGCGAACGATTGAGCAAATTATTGATTTTGCTATCACTAGCATACTTGAAGAGTATCATCCAAGGGATAGATATCAAATCAAAGCAAGTTCAAGAATATCTCGGCAGAAAAACAGAACATCACCGAAAATATGCTAGACATAGCACTTTCTATATTGGACTCTGGGGTGAATCATGGGTCGATTCAACATCTAGTAATTGGCAGGTTGTTGTTGAATTAATGTCTTTGTCCCCACATAAACTACCTAATTATCAACAAGGCTTGAGAGCTATGAGACTTATCCTATCAGCGTTATAGGCGACAAGTCGCCCCGACAGCCTGGTGAATAAGATGAAGATTGCGAATTAACTGGTAGCTGCATTTTTTCTGACTGCTGCATTTTCTTACAGCAACTACCGCTACTACGCTCTTGAGCAGAAACCGCCCCAGTTGTTATTAATCCTAAAGTGGCTAATGCCAAGACCGATCCGATTGCTAGCTTAATTTGTTTTGACATAATTACCTCTGATAACTTTCCAAGCTGTTACTTTCATTATAAAGTCTCTACTAGACTGTAGAGTCAAGAGCTAATTTGAAATAATGTTTAGAACAGAAGTAAGAGAGGTATAAGGTCTTACTGGCAGTGGTTTTTAGCGAAATGTAACGAATGTATCTACTAAAGTTTATAAAATTAAATATCTGATTTCATCTTAATTTCATCTAGACATGGTAGAACAAAATTGACATAAATTAAAGGTCTTAAAAATAATAAATAAACTAAATAATCTATGTCGATCGACTGATTGATTAGCAACAGATTGTTTGTGAATATTAAAGCAGCAAACATCAAAATGTTTGTAAATGTTATTCAGGAGTAAGCTTATGACTACTACTCAATCTCGTAATTCTCAACTTGAGGCTTGCATCGAAGCCTGCCTTCAATGTCTCCAAGACTGTGAAAATTGCACCACTGCTTGTCTCAACAGTGATATGGTGCAAATGATGGCAACTTGCATCAAAACCTGTATCGATTGCGCCGATCTTTGTACTCTTTGCGCCCGTTTCATGAGTCGTAATTCCGAGCTACACGCGCAACTGTGTGGTGTTTGTGCGGATGCTTGCGATCGTTGTGCTGCTGAATGTGAAAAGCACGACCACGACCATTGCCGTCGCTGCGCTGAATCTTGTCGTCGGTGTGCTGAGTCTTGCCGTCAAATGTCGATGGCACATTAGTAACAAATCACTAATCTGACGTTCGGCGATCTTCCTTGACTCTCTAGTTAGCTAGAGAGTCAAGCATCGGACGTAAGCAAATCCAAAATAGTACGCTCGATCTTCAATCGAATCGATCGCGATCCATCCACCAATATCGACCCAAAACATCCAAAGAATATGACCGAGCATAACGATCGAGTTAAATCATTCGTCAGTCGAAGAAGAATGGCAAATCCAGTATCAGTTCCACCGAAAATATGGGCAGGATTCGCGATCGCTGCCCTCTTTTTGAGTGGCGGATTGGTATCGTGTTCCACTCGCACAGCGCAATCGCCGTCAACAACAGAAACTACGACCACAACCACAACCACTCCCGCCGTAAGTTCATCCCCCAACTCATCGCCATCGCCGTCAACAACAGAGGCTACACCCACGACTAGTCCAGCCATGAGTTCATCTCCCAGCTCATCTAGTCAAACCATCTCAGATAGAGATTTTCTGACGATGATGACGGCCCATCACAAGCAAGCAATTGAGATGGCGGATTTAGCCCCATCCCGTGCGAAGCGTCCTGAAGTCAAACAACTCGCTCGATCGATTAGCAAAGACCAAAAGGAAGAGATTCAAACAATGGCAACTTTGTATAAAGCAGCGTATGGCACAGCAATTCCGTCCATGACAATGGGTGGCGGCATGATGGGCAAGGATAGCAATTCGATGAATGGCATGAATGGCATGAATGGCATGAATGGCATGAAAATGGATATGAATGCTCTCAAAAATGCCGCTGATTTTGACAAAGAATTTTTGCAGCAGATGAGTGTCCATCACCCGACAGCAACCCAGATGAGTCAGATGGTGCTAAAGACAACCAAATCACCACAAATTCGGACATTAGCTCAATCGATCGTTAAGGAGCAAACCGCCGAGGTCGCTCAGATGCGGAAATGGTATCAAAGTTGGTATAAATCTGACCTGCCAAATAGCACTTCAAATTAAAGTTTATTCACCCCTTGACTCTTTAGTTGACTAGAGAGTCAAGCTAGCAGACCAGAAATTCGTCAATTAACGCAAGAAGCAATATGACTCAACACAAACAAATGTCGGGAATGGGCTGGAACCGATTTGCGGCGACGATCGCAACCTCAACATTCATCATGTTCTTCTTGATGTATCAGCTCATATACTCCCTCGATTACGCCACGTTTAGCATCAACCGACTGATCTCTTCACTGGTGATGGGGTGCGTGATGACCGCTGTGATGCTTTCCTCTATGTGGTCGATGTACCGAGGAACAGGAACCAAGATCGCAGTTCTCGGTTCGGCTGTCGCGCTCGGCTTGATTTTGCTGTTCGTGAATAGAAGTCAGGCGGTGGTCGAAGATGTCACTTTTATGAAGTCGATGATTCCCCACCACTCAATCGCCATTAACAGTTCGCGGAAGGCAAGCATTAGCGATCCGCGCGTTCGCAAGCTGGCGGATGAGATTATTGAGTCGCAGGTTCGTGAAACAGCTATTATGCGGTTGCTCCTTAATGATATTGCACAAAACGGAGAACGGGGGACAGGGGCGAAGCTTCCTGCTCGCTCGACCGAAGTCACCCCTGATATGGAGCGTCAGATTAGAGAAGCAGTGCAGTAATCAACATAGGCGGGGTTTAAATCTAACCTGTAGCTAACATTTCTAAATTAAAGTTTATTCACCCCTTGACTCTCTAGTTGACTAGAGAGTTGAGAATAAGATTAAGTACATCATCGAACAAAGTTCTTCAACTGCACTTCTCCAGGGGAGAGGCTTTGCCAACAACATATGACTATCGAACTAAATATTCCTAACATGGCTTGCGCTGCCTGCTGCGAAACCATTACTAAAGCGGTGATGAAGATCGATCCGACAGCAACCGTCCAAGCCAACCCCAAAACTAAGCAAGTCAAGATCGAAACTCAAGCTGCTCAAACAGCGATCGAAAGTGCCATTACAGCGGCTGGCTACCAAGTAAGTTAGTAGCAGCTAGAGTTCCCAACGAACCCTCGCCACCTCCTTAATATCTTCACTTTGGATCGACGATCGATAAACGCAAACTGGAGCTATATATATGTCTAAAATCGGTCTTTTTTATGGTACCCAAACAGGCAAAACAGAAGCGATTGCCTCGATGATTCAAGAACAATTAGGTAAAGATGTCGTAGATATTCATGAAATACTAGATGTCACAGTTGATGATTTTGCTGACTACCAAAATCTAATTATTGGCGCACCGACATGGAACGTTGGTGAGTTGTCGAGTGACTGGGAAGATTTCTTTCCAAACCTAGATGAAATTGATTTTAAGGGTAAAACAGTAGCTTACTTTGGGGTTGGCGACCAAACTGGCTACCCCGATAGCTTTATGGACGCGATCGGAATTCTCGAAGAGAAAATTAGCGCGCTAGGTGGTAAGACTGTTGGTGCTTGGCCGACTGATGGCTATGACTTCAATGAGTCACGGGGTGTACGTGACGGTAAATTTATCGGTTTAGCACTCGATGAAGATAACCAAGGAGATTTAACCGAGTCGCGCATCACAACTTGGTCGAGCCAGATTAAACAAGCCTTTGGGATCTAAGCATCATCAATTAAAAATGAATACCCTAAAATTTACAGATTCAAGACCTCACGCACTGATGTATAAATGCGATTCTGTTTCAGAGAGGCTATGCCAACAATATAACCATTCCGATCGCTCACCGATCTCCTCTTTATTTACAGAAAAAACTTGACAGTTTTAGCTGACTTCATTGGAATTTCATCTGCGGCTGCCAAGCTAGAAAATAGGTTTCTATTATCACATTCATGAATAAGAACGAGCTGCCCCCTACAGGCAGTCATCAATATCCTCTAACCCGTCGCAGTTTCATTCGAGGAGGTGGTATTGCCAGCGGACTGCTCCTCAGTAGTGGTATTCACAGCCTGCTATCGAGTTGTTCCCCCCAACCTTCTACTCCGACGAAGACACCCGCACAGAACACCGTAGCCCGCACCCCGAATCCGAAATTCATTCCCGATCTGGAAATTAACCTCAAGGCTGCACCGAAAACGGTTCAACTATTATCGGGACAACCAACCCAAGTTTGGTCTTATGCAGCAGAGCTGGTTAAAGGCGACCCAAACAGCTTACAAGCTATTCCCGATAGTTATTTAGGCCCGATTATTCGCGTTCGGCAAGGTCAGCGCGTTCGAGTCAACTTCCAAAACAATCTTCCCCAAGGACAGCCCAGTATCGTCCATTGGCATGGCTTGATATTGCCAGAAGACATGGATGGACATCCTCGATTTGCGATCGATCCCGGACAAACCTACGTCTATGAGTTTGAGGTCATCAATCGGGCGGGTACGAACTGGTTTCACCCTCATCCAGACCAGCTTACAGGGCAGCAAGCATACGCTGGCTTGGCAGGAGTGTTTATCGTCACAGATCCAGAAGAAGCCACTCTCAAACTACCTTCAGGTACTTACGATCTTCCGATCGTGTTGCAAGATCGTACCTTAGATGCCAATAATCAACTTCTCTATCTGAATAGCAAAATCGGTACGCCTCGTAATACT
The DNA here is from genome assembly GCF_000317145.1 of Chamaesiphon minutus PCC 6605. GTDB lineage: Bacteria > Cyanobacteriota > Cyanobacteriia > Cyanobacteriales > Chamaesiphonaceae > Chamaesiphon > Chamaesiphon minutus. The sequence goes on from NC_019697.1 coordinate 2,009,439, forward strand.
GGTATGGGCGGTATGGGCGGTATGGGCGGTATGGGCGGTATGGGCGGCATGTCACAGGGTAACTCCAGTCAGTCGAGTGGAGGCATGGATGACATGGGCGGTATGATGGGCTTCCTGGGCAAACAGCTCTTCGTCAATGGTCAGCCCGACTTTACCCTGGCTGCGGCAACGCGAGTCTACCGCCTCCGCATTCTTAATGGTTCTAACGCCCGCATCTACAAGCTAGCATGGAGTAATGGCGATCCTTTGACAGTTATTGGCACCGATGGGAGCTTACTGACTCAGCCCGTCATCCGCAAGTATGTGATGCTGGCTCCAGGCGAACGGCTCGATGTCTGGGCAGATTTTAGCAAGCTGAAAGTTGGGACTCAATTAGCTCTCAATAGTCTGGCTTTTTCTGGAGCAGAGAATGTCGATGAGAATAATATGGGCGGGATGAGTTCTAGTAATGCTCCAGAACTTGGTGCGGCGATGACCCTATTTAATGTCAAGATCGGGAGGGCAGAAACAGAAACTTTGCAGCTTCCCAGCAAACTAGCTACTCTACCCTTATTGCGTCCAGAAGATGCTACTAATGCCGCCCAGCCGCGTCCCGTTGAGCTTTCGCTCCAAGGGATGAAATGGGTAATGAATGGTAAACCATTTGAAATGAATGTGGCAACACCGCAAGAAACTGTCAAGTTAAATTCGATCGAGCAGTGGGAGATTATTAATAAACTCAACCCTGGAGCGATGATGGATGCAAAGGGGATGGCGCATCCCATCCATCTACACGGTGTGCAGTTTCAAGTCATTAGTCGCCAAGTGTTGCCAGAACTTGCCGCCGGATGGCAAACAGTCAAGGATGGCTATGTGGATGAGGGCTTCAAGGATACTGTAATGGTGATGCCAGGTGAGCGAGTCAAGCTGCTGATGAAGTTCGATAAATATAGCGGCTTATTTACCTATCATTGCCATAACTTAGAACATGAAGATGCTGGCATGATGCGAAATTATCGAATTAATACCTAAGTATTATATCCATCTCAACTACCAAAGTTTATTTACCAAAAAATCATGAGCGATCTAATTGTTGTTGGCTTCAAAGATGAGTTCAAAGCAGACGAGGTTTTAATCGAGCTGAAGAGACTCGAACTAGAGTATTTAATCGACTTGGAAGATGCGGCTGTTGTAGTCAGAAATCAAAAAGGTAAAGTTAAAATTAAGCAAGTTCAGGAACTTATTACTGATGGTGCTGTGAGTGGAGGCTATTGGGGATTGCTACTTGGCATCATATTCTTCCATCCAATCTTGGCTGTTTTAGGTGTAGCCGCTGGAGCAATTTCAGGAGCATTAACCGATGTCGGGATTGATGATAATTTTATTCGCGATATTGGTAGCACGATCGAGCCTGGAACTTCTGCCATCTTTGTGTTGATAAGAAAATCAACACCAGATAAAGTTTTGGCAGATCTAAGTAGATTTGAAGGCAAAGTTTTACGAACTTCATTATCAAAAGAAGACGAAGCAAAATTACAAGCTGCTTTAAATAAGAATGAAGTTATTGAAAACGCGAGTTCTTAAAAACTTTGAAGTTAATCTTATTTGAACAGGTAATCCACATGACCAGCAGTAAGTCTTTTCAGTTTCGCAAATTTCATCGGGCGATCGCGCTAATTATGTTACTACCATTACTACTTACAGCAATTACAGGTTCGATTTATCAAATCACAGACCTGTCTGGAAATGATGTGAAGTGGATATTGGAGTTACACAAGGGTAACATCGGCTCGCTAAAGTTAGAAACAATTTACCCATTTCTCAATGCACTAGGGTTACTCGCGTTGCTGGCTACTGGAACTTCGATGTTATTACAAACGCGGCGAACTCCAAGACGGCGGACGGAAGAAGATTAATCACGATCTCAGACAAATTGAATAACTGAGGCAAACAAATATGGAAGATCTAAATCTCAAACTCAGAGGGATGAGTTGCGTCTCCTGTGCCAACAGCATTGAGCAAGCAATTCTCGCCGTACCAGGAGTGGTCGAAGGCAACGTCAATTTTAGTAGCGATCGAGCAACCGTGCGCTACGATCCCAAACAGACTAGGATCGACACGATCGCTAAAGCAGTTGCCGATATCGGCTATGAAGCCGAAATTATCCCGTCGGATCTCGCACCTGAAGATGATTCGGAAAATATCAGACAAAGACGGCAAGAGCGAGATCTTCAGCGTCGAGTCATAATCGGGGCAACGCTCACTTTACTCCTGATGCTGGGCACATTGGGTCATTTTAATCTCAGACTGCCTGGTGCGTTAGCCGAGCTAGAAAACCCTTGGGTGCAGCTAGTTCTGGCAACACCCGTTCAGTTTTGGGTAGGCAAAGAATTTCACCAGTCGGCGTGGAAGGCATTTCGCCATCGCACTGCTGATATGAATACCCTGATTTCGCTCGGTACGAATATCGCTTTTTTCTATTCGTTATGGATAACGATAAATCCTAATTATTTCACAGATCGAGGCTTGTTAGCCCAAGTCTATTATGAAGTGTCGGCGGCGATCGTCACTTTGACACTATTAGGACGGTGGTTAGAAAATCGCGCTAAGGGCGCAACTTCAACCGCAATTCAAGCTCTAATGGGGCTACAAGCCAAAACAGCGCGGGTGGTAAGAGATAATGTCGAAATGGACATTCCGATCGGCGAAGTCGCACTGGCTGATATTGTCATCGTGCGCCCTGGTGAAAAAATCCCCGTCGATGGGCGAGTTTTATCGGGATATTCTACTGTCGATGAATCGATGCTGACTGGTGAGAGTTTGCCAGTTGCCAAACAAGTCGGCGATGAAGTTGTCGGCGCAACGCTCAATAAGATGGGCAGCTTTCAATTTCGGGCGACCAAAATCGGTAAAGATACCGCGTTGGCGCAGATCGTCAAACTAGTTCAGCAAGCCCAGAATTCTAAAGCTCCGATCCAAAAGCTTGCCGATAATATTACTAGCTGGTTCGTACCAGTAATTATCGCGATCGCCATTAGCACTTTTGTCATCTGGTTTCTAGCGATCGGTAATTTTACGCTTTCGATCGTTACGATGGTTGGCGTATTAATTATCGCCTGTCCCTGCGCTTTAGGTCTAGCAACGCCCACATCAGTGACTGTCGGCATCGGCAAAGGGGCAGAACATGGCATCCTGATTAAAGGGGCAGAAAGTCTAGAACTCGCTCGCAAAATCCAAACGATCGTGCTGGATAAGACGGGTACGATTACTCAGGGTAAGCCAGTTGTCACCGACACTACCTCGATCCTGGATCTGATTCCCAATAGTCCAGGTGTTGTAGATCCACTGACTTTATGGCGATCGATCGGTGCTTTAGAAAGCAACTCCGAACATCCTCTAGCTGAAGCCTTGTTGCAATATGCCCGCGAACGCAGTAAAGATGCCCAATTACCTACTGTCGATCGATTTGAAGCGATCGCGGGTAGCGGCGTTAAAGGAAGCGTCGAAGGGCGGGAAGTTTCGATCGGCACCCAACGCTGGTTCGATGAAATGGGACTCGATTCGTCGGCATTCCAAGCCGAGCAACAAGCCTTAGAAAATGCTGGGAAAACTGTGGTTTTTGCGGCTGTTGATGGGCATTTACAATCCGCGATCGCGGTTGCCGATACTGTCAAACCCAACTCTGCTAAAGCAGTTCAAACCTTGCAGAAAATGGGCATCGAAGTAATCATGCTCACTGGCGATAATCAGCGTACCGCCAAAGCGATCGCCGATCGAGTCGGGATTAAACGTGTCCTCGCTGAAGTCCGCCCCGACCAAAAAGCGCAAATGATTCAGACTTTGCAAGTGCAAGAGAAAAAAATTGTAGCAATGGTGGGAGACGGCATTAATGATGCCCCAGCTTTGGCTCAGGCTGATGTCGGGATGGCGATCGGCACTGGCACGGATGTCGCGATCGCCGCAAGTGATATTACGCTGATTTCGGGAGACTTACAGGGGATTGTGACGGCAATTCGGCTCAGTCGTGCCACGATGCAAAATATTCAGCAGAATCTATTTTGGGCATTCGGTTACAATGTGCTGGGCATCCCGTTGGCTGCGGGAATCTTGTTCCCATTTACTGGCTGGTTGCTCAATCCGGCGATTGCAGGCGCGGCGATGGCATTTAGTTCGATTTCAGTCGTCCTCAATGCTTTGAGATTACAAGGAGTGAAAATATGAAACTGGCAGCAATCTCGATTGGGGCAATGCTCTCGATCCTTCCAATAAGCGGCTACTTCGGCTACGCTCAGTACAAGCCCGTCAACGCTCAAATGGGTGAAGGATCTCCAATGCAAATGCAGCCTTCGGCCTCAGACCGCTCGTTTCGTCAGATCGAACAGCCCTTACCCATCAAAGTTGGCGTAGTTCTCGGCGGAATGACGCTGATTGGTGCCGAACTCTGGTGGTTTCTGGGACGCAAACAACAGAAACAACAAGCGACTCAAAGTAATGGGGTGCAAGAGGTATTAGTAACAGTTGATGGTGGCTATCGTCCCGATCGAGTTGTTGTGAATAATGGTGAACCCGTGCGGTTGTCGTTTCATCGATTAGACAGTAATTCTTGTCTGGATGAAGTGTTAATTCCTGACTTTGGAATTAGCACTCGTTTACCTGTCGGGCAAACAACAACTGTCGAATTCACGCCAACTAAAGTAGGTGAATATGCCTTTACTTGTGGAATGAGAATGTTTCGAGGAGTAATTGAAGTCACCGCAACGTAATGTCGCAGTTACTCAATCGAGGAGAACATAATTTACGTTCTCTATTGTCATAACGGCACTCTGGTTTTATCGTTTCTCAACAGCATAAGGTATGACACACAACCACGGCAGCGAACATACGCACGGTACCGGAAATTACAATCGCGCCTTTATCATAAGTGTCACTCTAAATACTTTATTTGTCGCGATCGAAGCATTTTATGGGATTGCGGCGAATTCATTAGCTTTACTTGCAGATGCAGGACATAATTTAAGTGATGTGCTGGGGTTACTATTAGCTTGGGGAGCGAGTTTATTGTCGCAACGACAAGCTACCGAACGACGCACCTTTGGATTGCTTCGATCGTCGATTCTTGCCGCCTTGTTTAATGCCATGTTTCTATTAGTCATCTCTGGTGGCGTGGGTTGGGAGGCGATTCTGCGGTTTCGCGACCCCGCGCCTGTCTCTGGCAGAACGCTAATTGTAGTGGCAGCGATCGGGATTGTCATCAATACCCTTAGTGCCTTGATGTTTCTAGCCGGACGGAAGCGGGATTTAAATATTCGCGGCGCATTTTTACATTTGATGGCAGATGCGGCAGTGTCGGCAGGAGTTGTCTTCGCAGGCTTGGCGATTGTCTTTACTGGAGAGCTTTGGTTCGATCCCGCAGTGAGTTTACTAGTGACAGTCGTTATTGTGGTCGGTACTTGGCAATTGTTGCGCGATGCGCTCAACCTGATTACGGATGCAGTCCCAGCAGGCATCGAACCTTTAGCCGTCCGTACCTACTTAGCAGAACGTCCGGGCGTTGCGGAAGTTCACGATTTACATATTTGGAGTATGAGCACCACAGAAGCTGCGCTGATGGTTCATTTGCTCGTACCTACTGGTCATCCTGGAGATGCGTTTCTCGCACAGATTTACCGCGATCTCCACGAAAATTTTGGCATCGAACACGCTACAATCCAGATCGAACTTGGAGATTCAGGACAAGCTTGCGCTCTGGCTCCAGAAAATGTAGTTTGACCTTTCGATCGTTGATGTTTGAGTAGGATTTACAGAATGTTGTCACTGAAATCTTGCTGTTACTATATCTCTATGATGGCGTTTCGTAGCTAATTCGCCAACACCGGAACTTAGGCATCTAAAGCTTTCAGGGCGGTTGAAATGCTCTAAAAAAATAGCTAGTCTAGGAGAGCTGTCTTGGCGATCTTAGTCATCGCACGATGGTCTGCACCAAACTTACAAATTGCATCACAATGTTGACGCAGATCTGCAAAGAGAATGTATTGCATTGAGACATTTTGCTGTTCGATCGATGGGCGTTTAAGCTGACGAATAACCTCCTGTTCTCTTCGATCGGGCACAACTAAAAAAAGCGTTCTGAGATCGTGTGGGCATGAGACAGCCAGATCGCTCAATCTCAAGATTCCAGAATAAATTGAGGTGCTTTTTTCAACTTCAAATGCGCCGATAACTTGGTTGGTTCCTTTGGCTAGCCACAATACATCAATTAAGCTAATCGTATTAAATGTATCTCGATCGATCTCCATTTTTGGTAAACAGGGAATGCAGATAAATGAAAATTTATCATCCTGATACGCCTTAGATCGATCGTTACTGGCAACCACAACGTCATAGCCTAAAGCACGACCGATTTTGAGCAAATGATATTGCATTTCTGTATGCACATCTATCTCTTGTTGCTCTGACATAACCTCGGCATGGCGTTTTTTGAGTAATTTTTCAACTTTACTTTGTTGGGTTTCATCTAGTGCTGAAGATCCTTCAATTAGCAGTTTATTTGCACCGATCTCGAATAATAATCCAGCGATTGCCCCTAAATCGGTGGATAACTCATTGCGATATTGAGTATTAACTTGCAGCATCACTTCTCGCATTCTTAGATAACTTTCCCAAGAGCCTAGTTTTATCTTCTCATTGAATAGGAGGTTAAATCCATTGACGATTGCTGTATTAAATGGCGGGAGTATCGTTGGATGTAGGAAATAGAGAATATTAGCAACTGAAGGCCCTAATCCCTTAATGTTTCTTGATGATAGTTTGATGATTTCTTTGATAAGTTGCTCTTCTTTAGTTGTATTCAAACAACTTTCCAAAAATTGACCAAAGGCAACTTTGTTTACTTCAGTCTCATAAATATCGGGAATGCGGAGTTTAGGTTTCCAATAAAATGGATGCGCTGCACCCTCAAAAACTTGCTTTTGCTCGGTGATGCAGGTTAGCACAAATTCCAAGGACGAGCCTTTAAAGTCATTACCGAACCTGCCATTTTTGATATCTTGAGTTACATTCAGTACACCGCGACGGATCGATCGAAATGCTTTCAAGCGATCTTCATTGTTGATAAACCAAGTATTGTAGACAGATTCAGAGTCTTGTTTATATTGACGCACAATACTTAGTAAATCAGTCATCTACACGGCAACCTTACATGAAAAATTATAATGTTCGTTCCATTCCTACTACTCATTATGACTTAGAACGTACACAGAGACTAATCGTGAGAAGACATATTGACTCGATCCAATTCTTCAGATAACGCTTTTTGATAAACCTTGGAGAGCATGGGTGTGATTGAATTATTTTCCGTGCCGTAGCCGAGGCTCGTCCAAGTACCAGACAAAAGCTGTAAAACCCGATTCAATTTCCCCTGCTTCAGCAGATCTGCGATATCTGCTCCCCAAGCATGACGATCTATCAGCCAAGCATAGACCACTTCATCTTGTGACTGTGGCTCAAAATTGTCAGGATTTCCAGTTAAAGATTTTGATTGTTTGGAGCGATACTGCTTCACCTTTTCCAGCCAGGTAGAAGTAAGAACTTGATAGCGACCTGCTGCTGTACTACATTCGCCTTGATGAGGGCCAGAAACAATTGTGATACATTGGTTCGGATGACGACTCAGATCGGTGAAATGCTTACCACCATACAGAAGAGTGTAAGGATTGGTATCTTTAGCTTCGCTTGTGGAAATAGTTCGCATTAATGCTCTAACATAAGGGTTCCCACCTGTCATCACTAACGGCGGAATAGAGTTAGTATCTTTGAGTTGGGATGTTTTTTGTTTATCAAACCCAGACCAGATAGTGATTAGTAAGAATAGAATAAATAATCCGCCAAATATCACTTTTCGCTTGAATTGTTTTGATTTGCTATAACCTACAGATTTTTCTGGATTTAAAAAGTATTCTTTAATACCGATTGCTTTGCGGAATCGATCTAATAAAAAGTGAAACCAAATGATTAACAAGCCATTATTTAGCATTTAGCTTGTCTCCATAATTCTATAAGTCGATAATCATGCCCAATTTCAACACTCATAAGCTGAAAAACTCTTCCGCAGCCGTTGGATGAATACCGATCGTTTCATTGAAATCTGCTTTTGTTACACCCTTTTTAATGGCAAGAGCCAGACACTGAATAATCTCAGCAGCGTATTCACCCACCATATGTGCGCCCAGCACCCGATCTGAATTGCCATCAACCACTAACTTCATCAGGGTTTTCTGTTCTGGTACGGCGATGCTGTCGAAAAGTGGTTGAAACTTGGAGGAATAGCAGCGGACAGCTTCACCAAATTTTTCCCGTGCTTGAGCTTCAGTTAAACCGATAGTCGCGGCTTCAGGTTGGGATGAAACTGCTTTAGGAATAAATTCATAACTTATAGTTCTGGATTTATTTCCAAACACTGTATCGGCAAAAGCACGACCTGTGGCAATGGCTACTGGAGTCCAATGAGGTCGATTAGTACAATCGCCAACCGCAAAAATGTGCGGTTGGTTGGTGCAACTAGATTCATCTACTCCAACCGCTCCTTGCGTGACTTCCACGCCTGCATTCTCCAAACCGAGGCTACTCACATTCGGAACGCGACCCGTAACACATAGAACGGTATCTACAGTTAAAGTATCTTGGCTGTCTCCTGACAAACTGACATTTAAACTAGCTTCTACTCGTTCGATTTTTTCGACGCTGGTATTGCAAAGAACTCGAACTCCATTCTTTATCAAGCCATCGCGAACGGTAGTACGCAGATCTTCGTCATAGCCTGGTAAAACACAGTCTTCCGCCACTATAAGAGTGACTTTGGAGAGCGAACCATTCATACTTCCAGCAAACTTTATGGCAATTTGGTCGCTGCCGACGATGAGCAGATGTTCGGGTTGCTGCTTGAGTTCAAACATTTGGCGCGACGTGATGGCATACTCGATCCCTGGAATGTTTGGCTTGGTAGCTTCCCCACCGACTGCAATCAGAATTTTGTCAGCAGTAATGCGTCGTCCCCCAACATCTAAAGTATGAGCATCTAAGAATTTGCTGTGTCCTTTGACTAATTCGACTCCTGCTGTTTGAAGGTGCTGAATATGCAATTGGCTCAGATGTTCGATGGCGCGGTCTTTGGCTGCCATAAATTTATGCCAGTCAAATCGCTCGTTAACTTTATTCCAGCCATACTCGTCAGCATCTTCCAAAACGTGGGAAAAACTAGCCGCATAGGACAGTAGTTTTTCAGGAATACAGCCATGAACGACACAGGTACCACCTACCCGATCTCGTTCGGCAATTGCTACATGAAACCCATATTCAGCAGCTCGTCTGGCAGCACTAATGCCTCCAGGCCCCGCCCCAATCACAAACAGATCGTAATCAAATTTCATAATGATTAAATAAAATAAGTTCTTATTTGAATCGTTAATATCAATTTTTGTTGATATTACTATGAGTCTGACAGCCCTGAATGAAATTGAGATGAAAGCCATCAGTCTATCTTATAAATATGAACCCATCTATTTCGATCTGTGTAATAGCATTAATAAATGAAATCATGATGAAATCATCTCGATCGGCGTTACACGGAAAATGAAAATTCTTCCTCTGTCGATGGTATAATTCTTAGTTCATTTGATAGATTTAGTTGAAAGTAAATTTCAAAAGGATTAGTCATAACTTTTTTAAAATGAGTTATTAGAAATAAATTAATTTCATAAGTCATACGTATTTTTAATCTAAAATAGAAAGTAGTCGATTTGCACGATTGAACGATTGCTTGAGTTTTCATAACGATCTAAGTCATCGATAATAATGTTGTATCGCTGCGATCTGACTCGAACCGTTCACAAACAGATTACGATCGCAAATTTAGATCGGGTAAATATAATCTTCGCTTAGATAAACGACCTGTACTGCCGATCGCTACGTAACGATCGATCGTCAGTTCGTAAATATCAGTAATGAAAGGAGTCATAATGAACATACTAATGGTATTAACCTCACACGACAGGCTTGGTAATACGGGCAAAAAAACGGGTTTCTGGCTCGAAGAATTTACCGCTCCCTACTACGCATTTAAAGACGCAGGTGCGACGATTACGCTAGCTTCACCGCGTGGTGGGCAGCCACCGCTCGACCCCAAGAGCGATACCCCAGATGCTCAAACTAAGGACACGCAACGCTTTAAGGCAGATCCCACTGCTCAAGCTGCGCTCGCGCACACACTCAAATTAAGCGAGGTTGCTGCTGCTGATTTCGATGCAGTGTTTTACCCTGGCGGACATGGCCCGCTGTGGGACTTAGCTGAAGATCCAGTCTCAATCGATCTCATCGAGTTCATGCTAGCCGCAGGTAAACCAGTCGCCCTAGTTTGTCATGCTCCAGGCGTACTCCGTGATGTCAAGACCCTTGACGGCTCTCCCATCGTCCAAGGTAAGGCAGTCACAGGTTTTACCAATACCGAGGAGCAGGCAGCCGGATTGACCGAAATCGTTCCCTTCCTGGTCGAGGATATGCTCGTGCAAAACGGTGGGCATTATTCCAAAGTAGCCGACTGGCAGCCCTATGTCCTCAAAGATGGTTTGCTGATTACCGGACAAAACCCCGCATCTTCCGAGCCAGCCGCCAAGGAACTACTCGAACAGCTCAGTTTGCTTACCACCGTTAAATAATCTTCTTGAAACTACTTGCTTACATAAATTTTTAAGCAGCTCAATCTCTGCCAGTTCGCGTCGATCGAGTCTAGATTAGACTCGATCGACGTGACAAAATCATAAAGACTCCGAGCGGTTACAAGTTGCGATCGGATAAACCATAGTATGCCGTTTCAAGGGTCGCAGACCAATCTGAACCCAGCCGCGAAAACACCGATCTAAGCAAGCGGTCGAGCATCGAGCGATCTTTTAGATGGTACCAAACAATAATATTGACAATCCGCAATTACTGGAGGGCATCAGCGTCCACTCCCTGATGTGAATACAACTAGAACATTCACAGCTCCTAATTTATAAGGATGACTTGCCAATCAACCTTCGGGATGAAAATGTAAGTGATGGTGCGGACTTTGGGTAGTTAGATTGGGTGAATGTGCGTGTGAATGTTGTTCCTCATCGTGAAGATGCTCGTGTTCGTGCCACAGCCCACCTGGTAAATCGGTGAGTTTCCACGGCTTGAAAGCTAGATATACCAACACTAATAATCCAGCACCGATTAAACTAGTGTAGAAAAAATTATGCGTTGGCGAATTGCTACCCATCCAACCCGCTAGTGGATAAGCTAACGCCCACCATAAATGACTCCAGGCAAAATGGGCACCATAAACCCTTCCCTGCACTTCAACTGCAACTCGATCGGCTATTAACGTTTGAGTGGGCACATTCACCAGCGTTTGTCCGATACCCGCGATCGCCCACAGCACCAATAATCCGCCCAAATTCACGAGATTGGCAGGTAATAACGCCAGCGTAATCAGCACGGTGCCCATACTCGTCAATAAGATGGGACTGAACTTTTGCGAGAAATTACCCAAACCGATCGATGCGATCGTTGCCCCGATCCCAAATGCCGCCATCACCCAGCCATATTCAATCTTGCCAAACTGGAGTACCCCTTGGACGTAACCGACTGTATTAACGAGAATTTCTGCCCCCGCGATCGCCGCCACTAATTGCAGTACCAGTGCATAGCGAATCGGCGGATCGAGGAATAGGCAAACCGTACCCAGCCGAATATCTTCTAAAGTTCGGTTGACGGTTCTAGCCGTCTGTTGGTGCTGATTCACCATTAGTTGTCCGGGCAGTGTCACGATAAGGATTGTCGCGATTAAAAAGGTGATGCCATCGAGAAAAAACACTTGTCTGGTACCGATAAATGCCGCGATACTGCCAGCTAAACCAGGCCCTAACACGCCCAAAAGCTGATAAGTGGCACTGGATAAGGCGATCGCCCCAGATCGCTCTGCTTCGGTCGTTACCAGTGGAATGGTGGCAGTGTAAGTCGGTGCGAAGAACGCATAAAACACATTGAGCGACAGCACGATCGCGTAAATTTGCCAGATCTGAGTGACAAACGGCAACAGACAGACGATCGCCATTCGTGCCAAGTGAGTTGTTACCATCAACCATTTACGATCGACTCGATCGGCGATCGCCCCAGCAATCGGCGACAATATGACAAACGCCGTCACCCGCAATGTGAGTGCCCCAGCTAAAACCGTTCCAGCTTGTGCTCCGGCTAACTCAAACGCCAACAATGCCAAACCTAACCAAGTCAGCGCGTCGCCAACGAGATTGATGGTTTGAGCCAGATACAATCTGGCAAAGATCGGATTGTTCAATCCTTGCAGCCAGTGAGGAAGTTGTTTCATGTCGATCGTTGGCGCAGCCTACCGTTAGGTAATCGTTGATGCTTGAGTCGGATTTACAGAATGTTGTCGCTACAGTCTTACTTTTACTATATCTTTTGTAGAATCCATTAGATCTCTGAAATAAGGAATAATCGATCTAATCGCGATGGTTTAAATTTGAATTTGTATTCTTCAATGCGGCTTGCCATTGGTCTGTCTGAAAAGGTATCAACATTCTTACATCAGGATTAGGTAGTCCAATTTCAGCCGCCTTCAAAGCAGCAACGATCGCCTGTCTAACTTGAGAAGTGGTGGCGACAAAATCCGATCGCTGCGAGTCCGTCCAGAACCGAGCTTCAATGACAATATCGTCTTGTCCCAAGTCCCGAACGCGGATCGAAGCAGCGGGTTCTGTCAGCACACCATCGGTTGCCTGAACCGCTGCTCGAACAACATCGATCGCCTGTGGCAGATCGGTATCATAGCCAATGAATAGAGTCACACTGCCCCGACGAGTGGATGCGGCTGTGTTGTTGACGATCCGCGAGGTGAACACTTCGGCATTAGGAACCAGCACCACTCGACCATCATAGGTACGGAGTTGCGTCGCTCTGAGATCGATCCGTTCGACATTACCTTCTGTTTCCCCCACAATAATTTGGTCGCCTAACTCAAACGGACGCAACACCAAAATCGAGATGCCGCTGATAAAATTAGAGAGAATGTCTTTGAGGGCAAAACCGAGTGCCAAACTGGTTAATCCTAAGCCTGTAGCAACGGCTTGCGGATCGAAGCCAAAGGCATCGATCGCGACGATGAACCCTAAGATCCAAATCGCATAATAAGCGACCTGTTTAATCAGATTTTCAACCGTCAGGTCTTCGACAATCCGTCGGAAGATGAACCGCATCAACCAGCGAACGAAGGTGGCAATCGCCCAAAATAATCCGAGCGTCAACAAGGCGGCAAGGGCGCGGGGAATAATGACAATAGCAGATTCGATCGATCGTCCGAAAGCAGTTTCAATTGAGGATTGGACTTCTGCGGCAAATCGACCACCTGGAGAAAGTCGGCGTTTACTCGCTCGTTCTAAGGCTGTGTCGATCGCTTGCGACCATTGCGTTGCCAAGACATTCACTGTCGTTAGGTTATCTTGAGCATCCGTCTGTGTCACTGTTACTACTGGAACACCTGCGATCGCGATCGTCCGATCGGTTGTATTCGCATTTGTTGACTCGATCCGAGGCGTGGCAATCGCATCGGGATTTTCTAGCAAGCGATTCATCCGCTGCTCGATTTGTCGGGCGCGTGCCGTCGCATCTAGTCCCCCAACTACCCCAACCCGAAATACGGCTCGTCCGTCCAGACGCACCGTTACCCGTTCGGACTGTGCTACTACTGAAGGAAGGAACAGCAAGATCGCTAGCAAAGTCGCGATCGTTTTCAGCAAGAATCGTTTGAATGCAGCGTTCACTATAATAATTTTTGACTACATTAATAGCTCTGTCCAGAATATAAATCGATCGCTTGACTCAGCCTCTGTAAGACATTTAAGCTTTTCACCTCTTCATTTTATCTTGAAGGCTTGCTTAAATAATCGGGGCATTGTAGAATAAATTAATAATATATGAGCAAGTGCTTACTTATATTTTGAGCGGATTCAGCCATGAATAAATACTTAGGTTCTGACCCTTCAATGACGCTGGGTGAAGCAATCCAGAACATGCGGGCATCGGAGCCGGAAGACTTTGCAACCCAAGCGTCAGCAGATATCATGCAGTCATTAGAACAACATGATGCCGTCCATATCTTGTTCGATCTGGGTACCTCCATTCAGGATGAGATTGCTGCACACATCTGGATGATGTTAGCCACAACCGCGAATGTGAGCCAAATGCACCGCGCTGTTGCCACTCAAGAACATCGCAGTGTTTTAGCGGGAATCGGACATTTCCAGTTGCTGGGAATCTGGTGTGTGAGCCTACCGCGCATTATCGGGATCTTTTTCAAAAGCTGGCGGATGAAACGGAAAATCGCCGTAGAAGATCTGTCTGCGCTCAAAGAACAATCTATTTTGGTAATTCGCCAAGAACACGGTATTGTGCTGTAAATGTGTCTCACCACGCACTAAAAACCCACAACACATCGCAACTCCAGCTAAACTGAATGCCCCGACAGAAAACTATTACCGATGACGAAATTCTGGCTGTGGCACGAACGCTCTTTCTCCAGGTAGGGGCAAAGGCTTCGACGCGAACGCTGGCGAAACTGGTTGGCATCTCTGAAGCAGTGATTTTTCAAAGATTTGGCACCAAAGAAAATCTATTCTTTGCCGCAATGGTGCCGCCGACAGCGCAGCTTGAGACTATATTTGCAGTGCGAATCGGGGCGGAACGGGTTGAAACTAACCTGCAATCGATTTGTGTGCAGATTGTGGCTTATTTTCGTGAAGTAATGCCCATTTTTCTATCTTCGATCGCACATCCAGCTTTCGATCTGCCAACTTTTTTGCAACGTCACACGCTGCCAGCGATGCAAATTAGCGATCGACTCTGTGCCTATCTCAATGCTGAAGCAGATTTGGGGCGCATTCGTCCTGGTAGTGCCGAGACGATGGCAGCCATTTTAATTTCACACTTGCATCATCTCGCGTTGTCGGAAACGATCGGTTCGCATCACTCAATCGATCTCGTTGGCGGAGCCTCTCTGCGCAGGCAGACGCTTCGCGAACGGAACGATAATCTGGCTATTGCCGATGCAATTACATTGTTGTGTCGGGGTGTGATTCCCTAAATCATTAGCTTGTCACAAATCGGATAACTATCTCGTCTTAATTAAGTTAGCCTCTCTCTAGCTGCGATCGCCATGACCGAACTATTCGACAGTTTTGATACCGTATTAAGCCAAGTCGCACCTAAAATTTCCAGCCGCCTCCAGCCTGGATTAACGATTACCTCCGGTAGGCTACGCCAACGAGCAAATCGAGGATCAAATTGCTGGATACTCATGGACGTTTCCCCAAGCTGCTTTCGACCTCTATCGATCGCATAACGGGCTTTCCGGTCAGCCAGGCAGGTTAAATTTGGTGGAGAAATTACTGAGGATTAAAGGCAAATGGCATGGAGAATTATCAGGACGAGAAACCGAAATCCATCTACAATTAGGTGAGCGATTAATTATTGCTAAATTCTTACCATTAGATTATGCCTTAGCCGGACATCGCCATCTCAAATTGGGTAGATGCCCGCTCGATTTACTGCCATTTGCGATTTTAAATGATGGCAACAATACGATTTACTGCATGATGCGTTTAGATCCAGAAAATCCGATCGTCTATTGTGCCAACGGGACAAAACTACCGCCGCTGGGTGTAACTGAATCATTTTTAGCAACTCAGCCACAATTTAATCGATCGAGCGATCTAATTGCATTTTTGACCGCAGTTTTTCAGGAGCGAATTCACTCGATTGCAATTGACGAAAATAATCCATTAGATTGCGAACTCGACTCGATACAGTTCGAGAAAATTTACCAACAATACCGCCGTTAAATTATCGATCGAGAACTTATATTACAATTTTCATGAAACTACTTGAAATTCAATCTAGCGTCCGGCTAGAAAAATCGATTTCTCGCGCACTCAGCCACGAATTTATCGAAGCATTGCAAAATTCACATCCCGATTTTCATCACCAGCAGCAGGATGTCGGTACTAATCCTCCCGCTCATCCTACCGAACTGTGGACGACGGCAAATTACCTGCCGCCAGAAAGCCGCACACTAGAAATGGCAACAATACTGACTGAATCCGATCGATTGATTGCCGAATTACTCTGGGCAGATCGCTTAGTACTCGGCGTACCTATGTATAATTTTAGTGTGCCATCGACTTTAAAAGCGTATCTAGATAATATCGTGCGGGTGAATCGCACTTTTACATTCGATCCCCAAACCCATACTTTCCAAGGACTAGCAACAGGTAAAAAAGCGATTGCGATCGTCCCCAGTGCTGGAAATTTTGTCGTCGGTACGCCACTTGGAGAGATGAATTTTTGCGATCCTTATTTACGATCGATCTTGGGCTTTATTGGGATTGAAGAGGTCGAAATCGTGCCGATTCCCAACCAGTTTATGGATGAGGAAATTCGCCAACAGGAAGTAGCAACCGCACGGCTCAATTTGATGAATCTAGCTGCGTCCTGGTAATATGAACCGATTGGAATTGTTCGATCGATATCGCTCCCTGCTATTTGCGATTGCCTATCGAATGCTGGGCAGCTTCACAGAAGCCGAAGATATCGTCCAGGAAGCCTGGATTCGGTGGCAACATACCGAAAGTATCGTTCAGTCGCCCAAAGCGTTTCTATCGAAGATTGTGACGCGGTTGTGTATCGACTATCTCCGCTCTGCCCGCGTCCACCGCGAACGATATACCGGAACGTGGCTGCCAGAGCCACTGATAACCGAACGTCCCGATGTCGAAGATCGTGCGGAATTAGCGGAATCTCTTTCCTTCGCATTTCTAATGCTGCTGGAATGCTTATCCCCAACTGAAAGAGCCGTTTTCCTGTTGCGTGAAGTTTTCGATTATGAATATGCAGCGATCTCGCAAACCGTCCACAAAAGTATTCCCAACTGTCGCCAGATCGTGCGTCGCGCCCGACAGCATCTCGTGTTACGCCGACCGACACTTTCCAATTTTGACGATCGAGATCTCCTTGTCGAGCGATTTCTTGACTGTTGGGATCGTGGTGATTTACCAGAATTGATGACACTAATGGCAGCAGATGTGACCCTCTGGTCGGATGGCGGTGGTAAAGTTGTCGCAGCGCAAAAACCATTGCAGGGCTGTCAAAAAGTCGCTCGGTTTTTGGTGGCAATTCGCCGCAGCCGCTTGACACCGACGCTAGTTTCACAGGTGATAACAGTCAATGGTCAGTCGGGAATTATTAATATTGTTGATGAGCACACCCATAGTATTTTTAGTTTTGAATTTACAGGAGATCGCATTCGATCTATTTTTGCAGTTGTCAATCCAGAAAAGCTAGGTACAGTGAAAATCAAATTGCTACGTTCGATCTCAGGTTAGATAACCGTAGTGTTTGAAGGCGGATAGATTGAATCTTCTCGGAGCATTTGCCATGCCGATCTAATCAGCGACAGCGCACTAACGCTAATTATTAACACCACTAGTAAACTAGCCGCTGCATCTGCCCACAACCAATCAAACCAATACATTACGCTAGCCGCTACAAGCGCACTCAACGCACCAGTGGCATCCGCAACCCCATGTAGAAAAACGCCCCGCAGATTCAAATCTCGGTCGCGATGTCGATATAGTAAGTAGACCGCGAAACCGTTCGTAGCTAGGCTTAATCCGGCTATCAGCAACATGGGTAAAGAAGCTACCGATTCGATCGTTTGTAGATGTTTCACCGCTTCCTGGGCAATTAAAAGCGCGATCGCGCCCAAGCTAATCCCGTTAATTAATCCAATCCAAGCCTTCAACCGCTGCTCGGTTTGGATAGTGCGATTTAATGGCTGACGTTGGATCGCCCAAGCAGCGATAAAAGTTAGTCCCAGTGTCAATAGATCTGCAAATAGATGTCCCGCTCCGGCTAATAGCGATAGACTATGACTCCAGATCGCCGTGCCCAATTCGATCGAGAACAACGCAATTCGCAAGCCTAAAATCATCCACAGTAAAGATGTTTTAGGCTGAATACAATCGATGTCTAGCTGGTTCAATATTTTATTATTCACTTTAAGTGAAGACAATGATTACTTCATGACTCTAGTTGCATTAAAAATCGCGGCTAATGCCACACCGACATCAGCAAAAACAGCTTCCCACATTGTTGCTAATCCCAGTAACCCCAATCCGATAAAAATCACTTTAATAGTTAAAGCAAATATAATATTCTGCAACACGATCGCATGAGTCTTCTTGCCCACCTGAATTGCTTCCGCCACCTTTGAAGGCGCATCTGTCATCAATACGACATCCGCAGTTTCGATCGCCGCATCCGAACCCAATCCACCCATCGCAATTCCCACATCGGCTCTGGCAATTACAGGCGCGTCGTTAATTCCGTCCCCAACAAAGGCAACTTTACCTTTTTTGTGGAATTCTCCGAGCAGTTTTTCAATTGCCGCTACCTTGTCTTCTGGCAATAGCTCCGCCGCAAAAGTATCGACACCCAAAGTCTTCGCGATCCGTGCTGCTACAGCTTGTGAATCCCCAGTCAGCATCATAATTCGCTCGACACCTGCGGCTTTGAGATCGCGAATTGCTCGAACTGCATCTTCTTTGATTTCATCGGCAATAATAATGTAACCAGCATAAATTCCATCGATTGCCAAATGCACGACAGTACCCTCAACATTACAGGTATCATGAGTAATATTTTCACGGTGCATCAATCGATCGTTACCTGCTAGAACTAGCTTTCCTTCAATTGTCGCCTGAATGCCATGAGCGGCAATTTCGGTATAATTAGAAACCGTAGATTCATCAATCGGTCGCTCATAAGCTACTACAATTGATTTAGCGATCGGGTGATTAGAATTTGTTTCTGCTGCCGCTGCAATCCTTAACAACCCATCTTGTTTAAACCCATTATAAGGGACGATTTCAGTAACTTTAAATACGCCCTTAGTCAGCGTTCCCGTCTTATCAAATGCGATCGCTTTAACTCCAGCTAAAGTATCTAAAAAAGTCGCTCCCTTCACCAAAATTCCCCGTTTAGCCGCCCCACCAAGACCTCCAAAATAACTGAGTGGAATACTAATTACCAATCCACACGGACAAGAAATTACCAAGAGTATTAGAGCGCGATACACCCATTCAGCGCGGGTGGCACCTGGAATTACCAGCGGTGGAATTAAGGCAACTAGTAACGATGAAATCACTACAATCGGCGTATACCGACGGGCGATTCTAGTCATCAACTTCTCAGTTGCGGCTTTCTTAGCAGTTGCATTTTCGACCAAATCTAGAATTCGCGCGATCGATGATTCTCCAAATAATTTGGTAACGGTGACAGTTAATACGCCACTTTGATTAATCATTCCGGCTAATACAGTTTCACCCACATTCACCGTGCGCGGTACTGATTCGCCTGTTAATGCCGATGTATCGACTTGAGAGTTACCTTCGACGATTTCACCATCTAAGGGCACCTTTTCCCCTGGCTTAATAATAATTGTATCGCCTACTTTTACCCGTTCTGGTGAAACGACTTCAATCCCATTAGCCGTTTTGAGATTGGCAGCATCGGGACGAATTTCAAGTAATGCCGAAATCGATCGCCGCGAGCGACTGACGGCTGATTCCTGAAACAATTCACCAACTTTAAAGAATAACATCACGCCCACAGCTTCAGGTAGCTTATGAATTGCGATCGCTCCCACAGTGGCGATCGTCATCAGAAAGTTTTCATCAAATACTTGTCCGCGTAAAATATTCCGTCCGGCTGTAGTTAATACAGTCCAACCACTTAATAAATAAGCTGGGATAAATACTGCATACTCCCCGATCGATAATGGTGTATTGTGCAGTGTTTCCTCAAAGACTGAACCCAACACAAATAAGGCAATTACAACCCCAACTAATACACCTTCACGCTTTAAGTTAACTTCTCCCCCACCATGATTATGAGCATGGTCATCTTCGTCTCCATCATTTTGACTACTGTGGTCATGACTGCTATGGTCATTGCCGATCTGTGTAGCTGGAGACTTAGACTTTTCTGTTTCGATCGTATATCCCAAAGCTGTCACTCGCTCTTTAATATCTGCTTCACTTACCCGTGCTGGGTCGTAAGTGACAATTAGCCGCCCAGTTGCCACCACCACAGAGATCTCAGCTACCCCTGCTAGCTTCTCTAAACTGCCTTCAATCTTCACTGCACAACTCGTGCAGTCCATGCCACCAACTTGCAGCCGTTGGGTTTTGAGTGCGGGTACTTGAGTCATATCTGTTGTGAAGAGTATGGAACTAATATCTTAGATTGTAGACCAAAATCACAATATCTGAAAGTATATTCAGAGATAGAATGATTTTCATTCTTAGGTTTATAATTTAGAGAGCGTTCATCTTCACTCAACTAGACATTTCATGACCGAGCAGGAATATTCAAGTAAATCGATCGAGGATACTCAGGTACCTAGTTGTGAAGAGCGATTGGTACATTTAGATAATGTCCGTCAACTGCAACTAGAAATTCTGCCGATGGAGCAAGCGCAACGTCGAGCCGAGCTATTCAATGTATTGGCAGATCCCAATCGGTTGCGACTGCTCTCAGCATTGGCGAAACAAGAATTGTGCGTCTGCGATCTGGCAGCAGGTTTGAAAATGGGGGAATCGGCGGTATCTCACCAGTTGCGAGTATTGAAATCGATGCGAATGGTCAATTACCGTAAGGAAGGGCGAAATGTCTACTATAGTTTGGCAGATAGTCAAGCGATCGACTTGTACAACTCGATTTCTGCACAGTTGTTTTCTTCGCCCCTACGTTAAAATCTCAACTAACTTTTATCAGTCTAATTATCATAGATTCAAAAACGCATTGGGAGAAAGTTTACCAAACAAAAGCTGCTAATGAGGTAAGTTGGTATCGAGCGCACCTCGACAAGTCGCTAGCACTAATCGAACGTGCTGCCCCAGATCTTAATGCTACGATAATTGATATTGGTGGTGGCGAAGCAACATTAGTTGATGACTTAATCGAGAGAGGATACCAGCACCTGAATGTTTTGGATATTTCGCAAGCAGCGATTTCCCAAAGGGAAGGCTTCGCCAACGATACTACCAGACAACGATTGAGCACAGTAGCAGAGCGAATCAACTGGCTAGTCACCCACATTGTAACAGCAGACCTCCCATCGCAACAGTATGATGTTTGGCACGATCGAGCGGTATTTCATTTTCTCACTCTACCAGCACAACGAGCAGCCTATGTTCGACAAGTTTTGGATGCAGTTAAACCTGGTGGTCATGTAATTATTGCGACTTTTGGTTTAGATGGGCTAGAAAAGTGCAGTGGATTGAAAATTGTGCGTTACAATGCCGGATCGCTACAAGCAGAATTTGGCGATCGATTCCAGTTATTAGAAACTAGTATGGAATTACATAAAACTCCATTTGACACGACTCAACAATTTTTATATTGCCATTACTTAATTGCAATTCCTTGATAAAAATATCCGCCAATTTTAGGTGTGTTAGGGCTATAAAATTCCCGAACATCTAAATTATTAAACTGTTTAGCAATTAGTAGGCGGATCTGTCGATTGAGATGACAGCCATCACCGATTACTTTCTGAATGGGAGTAATTCGATGTTGCCAAGTTTGGATATTTGGCTCATTGCTCAATCCGTGTTCGATAAATAGGAATTTACCACCTGGTTTCAGTACGCGGTGAATTTCAGCGATCGCTGTTTCTACCTGTTTGATACTGCACAGCGTCCAAGTACTAACTACTGTATCGAATGTATCATCTGCCATTGGTAATTTTTCGCCATTGAGCACCTGATAATCTACCTTGATTGAACTAGCTGCTATCCGCTTTTGCGCGAGTTTATTCATCCCTGGATTGACATCAACAGTCGTAATTTTCTCTACTCGACCTTGCGGATAATAAGCTAAATTCAAGCCAGTACCAAAACCAATTTCTAATACCGAGCCTACTGCATCGGCGAGGACTATCTGCCGATAGTTGGCAAAATCTTCCCCAGACATTACTCGTTGGCGTAGCCTCTCCTACGGAGAATCGATTAATGTGGGGAAAATTAGTCGGGAATAAATATTCATAAGCATAAAGAGTTTATTTAAAATAGTAGCTAAGATCGGCAGCTTATTCTATTAAATTAATAATTACACCTAACTCTTATCTTTTATCAGCTAGGATTAAGCCATCCTGAGAATGTCTGAAATAATAACCAGCCATTCAACCCGACAATGATTGTTGCCACTGTACAAGCCAGCACCTTGAGCCAAGTAGGATTGACAAACTCACCCATCAACTTGCGATCGCTAGTGAACATAATCAGTGGAATAACGGCAAACGAAAGCTGTAAACTCAGAATCACCTGACTCAAAATCAGCAAACTCGTCGTACTACCTTCACCAAAAAAGATAATTGTCAGTAGTGCTGGTACGATCGCTACCAGCCGAGTCAACAAGCGACGCAGCCAGGGTTTCACTCGGAGGTGGAGAAATCCCTCCATCACAATTTGCCCCGCCATCGTTGCCGTTAAAGTTGAATTTTGCCCAGAGGCTAATAACGCGATCGCAAAAATGGCACTAGCCGGAGCAACACCCAACATCGGTGATAATAACTTGTAAGCATCCTGAATTTCGGCGACATCTTGCTTGCCGGAAAAATGAAATACCGCCGCTGCTAAAATCAAAATTGCCGAGTTGATAAATAACGCTAAAGATAAAGCAATAGTTGAATCGATCGTCCCAAATTTAATCGCTTCCCGCTTCTGTTCTGGGGTATCTTCCCAATTACGAGTTTGGACGATCGAGGAGTGTAGATATAGATTATGTGGCATCACTGTCGCCCCTAGAATGCCGATCGCAATATACAGTGCTTCTGGATTTCTGACTACTTCTACCTGTGGAATAAAACCGCCCAGAATTCCACCCAAATCGGGTTTGGCAAAGATTAATTCAGCGACAAAACAGCCTCCAACCACAGCGATAATTGTTATCACTAATGCTTCAATATAACGGAAGCCCTTATTTTGAAGAAACAGGATCGCAAACACATCTAACGCCGTAATGCACACGCCTACGGCTAATGGAATATTAAACAATAATTGTAATGCGATCGCACTACCGACCAATTCGGCTAGATCGCAAGCTGAAATGGCAATTTCACACAATACCCACAGACCAAAGCTAACAGGCTTACTAAAATTGTCCCGACATGCTTGCGCTAAATCTCGTCCAGTTGCCACCCCCAATTTGACACAAAGTGCCTGTAACAAAATTGCCATCAAATTTGATAACAAAATGATGCTCAACAGACTGTAGCCGAATTTAGCACCGCCAGCTAGATCCGTTGCCCAGTTACCTGGATCCATATATCCAACCGAAACGAGATATCCTGGCCCCGCATACGCCAACATCTTTTTCCAGAAGCTGCCGTTGGTTGGGACGCTTACTGTCCGATGTACTTCTGGTAGTGAAGGAATTTTGTCGATCTGTGACATGGGTTGATTTTCATATTCTTCTCATAATCTTCAGATTAACACACATGCACCTCTAAATTTAATGACTCATTGGTGTCTCCGCGCCGCCAGAATCCTTGACTTCAATGGTGGAGGAGAAACATCAGCTAGTTTACGTTTGGGAATCAATCTGACTTTACTACTGTCGTTGCCTTCGATCGATGTCTGATTGCTGACATTCATTGCAACGATGGTTTTACGCCGATCGCTTGGCACCACTACTGTTTTCTGTCTGGATGCAGACTTGATTTTTCGCGGATGTTCGCCAGTCGCCGAATTTTTCTGACTAGAACCAGACCGGATAAATCTTTCTGTACTAGATTGTTTTCGCTCTTCCCGATCGGCAACACTAATGCCTGGAACTGAGAGATTTAGATCGATCGCTGATGGTCAGATTTGTCAATTCTCACTCTAGGGTGGGTTTAGTGATAAGGGGTAGACCATGTACGCTCGATCGAGTACTTTCACGTTGAAGAATCTTTCATAACGTGAAAGTGTCTTTAGGCGCGTACTTGAGACAATATGAGTAAGATAAAATTCATTGTCGTGTTCTTAGTTTGCGCTAAAATTTTAGTACTTGTGGCAAGTACAGTCCCTCTCTCGCTTGCCGATCGATGCCATGCGGTCGCCAGTATCTAAACCCATTCCAGTACCCAACTTACCTGAAGCCATTCGTTCTTCTTCAGATCTTCTTGCTGACTTTCTCCGACTGAAAATTTCTGCCAATACTAAGCGAAACTATAGCAAGGCGATCGTCGATTTTTGTCGTCGCACCTACAATAGTGAAATATCAGAGTGGCTTCTAACTCAGTTTCTCTCCCTACAGCAGCCAGAAGCTGTTTATCAAGTTCTCCAATATCGACAACTACTTATCGATGCTAAATTAGCCCCCAGTACGATTAACGTCCGGCTCAGTGCCTTAAAATCCTTCGTAGACTATGCCCGTCAAGCAGAGCAGTGTCACTTTAATCTGGCCGACGTTACTTGCTTAAAGGTCGAGAGTTATGGCGACACAACAGGGATTGAGGTAGCTGGATTTAGGGAAATGCTTCAAATTCCAGATCGTAGCACCATCAAAGGGATCAGGGATTACGCCATCCTGCGATTGCTTTGGGACAATGCTTTGCGTCGGAATGAAATCTGTAGCCTGGACGTGGGCGATTTTGACAAATCGGGGCGACTATCGATTTTAGGTAAA
Organism: Chamaesiphon minutus PCC 6605; assembly: GCF_000317145.1. Taxonomy (GTDB): domain Bacteria; phylum Cyanobacteriota; class Cyanobacteriia; order Cyanobacteriales; family Chamaesiphonaceae; genus Chamaesiphon; species Chamaesiphon minutus. The sequence continues at coordinate 2,034,240 of NC_019697.1, forward strand.
GGCAAGATCCAAAAAAGTCAGATCGACCTGTCCCCAGCAACCACAATCGCGCTCTCACAATGGTTAGCAGCTAGAGACAAATATCGATCGTCAGATCCTCTGTTTATCAGTCTGGATAGACGCAGTAAGGGACATCGACTCGACGGCAGTACTATTTATCGCCTGGTTCGGAAGTTTAGTGAATCAGCCGGAATCGATAAGATCGTCTCTCCCCATCGGATCAGACACAGTGCCATCACTGCCTACCTCGATGCCAGCGATGGAAATATTCGAGCCGCTCAAGGACTAAGCCGTCATGCAAATTTGAACACCCTAAATCGCTACGATGATAACCGCCATAAATATCAAGCCCAAGCTACTAATACACTAGCCGATTTGGTGTGAATTTGTTGGAAATCTCCAAAACGTAGCTAGTGCCTGAAAACCTTTCCCCGTAGTAACTATGGTCTCAAGACGTTCCGCTAAAGTGCATTAGCGGCCCGTTGTTTTTAGGGGCATGTGAAGTACGATTGGATTGCTAAAGTAGACAAGATGGGCGGACTCCTCATCCGATCGCACCAAAATTTGTGAGCAAACGTCAAGTGGATTCGAGTAGAATTTTACTATCGCGATCGCTTACGAGTGCTCCATTGAATGACCTTAATTCGACATCTACCACCTCAGTTTGGGGTTTTTTGTATAAACCCTCGAAAAGGGGGATTCTGAGTTTTATGGTACTTCCGAACTAGATTTTCCAAGATAACGATAGACACTCGCCTTAGAAAGATCGAAGTCTTTCATCAAGATTTTAATCAGAACACCCTGTTGGCGTTGAAGCTGAAGCTCCACCACCTGTTGGGGAGATAATCGTTTACTCCTCCCAAACTTGACACCCAACTCTTTTGCCTTATTAATGCCATCTAGCTGACGCTCAGAGCGGAGTTCAGTTTCAAATTCAGCGATCGCCGCCAGCATATTAAAAAGTAGACGACCCGTAGCATCAGAAGTATCAATATTTTGGTCGAGAACCTGCAAAGCGACATTTTTGCGCTGGAGTGCATCAGCGATCGTGCAAAGGTGAAGAGTAGAGCGAGCTAACCGATCTAACCGCGACACAATCAACGTATCGCCGTCTCGGACATATTCCAAACAAGCAGCAAGCTGAGAACGCTGATGGTTAGTACCACTTTGTGTTTCTTGATAGATCTTGTCGCAATGTTTGAGTTTCTGTAACTGAACGTCAAGACTCTGCCCAGACGAGCTAACTCTTAGCGTACCCAACCAAAGCCATACAAACACCTGTAGATGTATTTACGTCTCATTATGCCTTAAAGGATAAGAGAAAGGTATTTTGAGACATGGAAAGAGACATAATTAAAGAACGTCCCAGAAAGTGTACTTTCTGAGACTCATAAAATTGAATAATGAGTAGCCAAAATGAAAGATCGAGGTACTGAAATCACCCGCAAGGACAAGCGGTTGAAGATTCTGGCTACTGATGAAATTGAGAGTATTTACGCTCGACCTAAATTTAACCGTGAAGAACAAATTGAATACTTCACACTATCACAATCGGATTTAGAGATTCTTGAAGTATTTGGCTCAATTAAATCTCAAGTATATTTCATTCTTCAATTAGGATACTTCAGAGCAAAGCATCTATTCTTCATATTTACATTTGATGAGGTTAAAAACGATTTTCAATATATTATCGAACAATATTTTAATTCCAAACAGCTCGGTGGAATCAAAGTAATTGACAAACAGACGCGGCTCAAACAACAGCGGTTAATCCTCGAACTCCATCGCTATCATCTATGTGGGAAAGAAGAACGTCAAGAACTCGAACAGAAAGCACAACAATCGGCAAAGGTTTACAGTAAACCTGTTTATGTGTTTCGCGAACTTGTCAATTATCTCACAGATCGAAAGATTGCGGTTCCAGGTTATACCTTAATGCAAGACATCGTTAGTCAAGCTTTGACTAACGAGCACAATAGATTAATAAAAATTGTAAGCGATCGGTTGCAAGCATCTGAGCTAGAAGCCTTTGAAAAACTATTAGAAGAATCACCCGGCTTATACGAAATTACACACCTCAAACAAGAGCCGAGAAATTTTAGTCTCAAAGAAACTAAGTATGAGATTCAAAGAGGCGAGCGATTATATTTACTCTACACGATCGCTGAAAGCTTATTGCCAGAGATGGAGATCTCTAATGAGAGTATTAAATATTATGCTGCGTTAGTCGGTTATTACTCTGTTGCCAGATTGAAACAACTGAACAAATGGACAGCATATATTTATATTATCTGTTTTGCTCATCATCGATATCAGCAACGCTCGGACAATTTAATTAACTGTTTAATCTCTAGAGTGAGGCATTATAATGATGAAGCTAAAAGTGTTGCCAAAGAACGTTTATATGAATGTCATCTTGAGATTAATGAGAATTTTCAAAAAGCAGGGCAGGTGCTCAAACTGTTAACAGATGAAAGTATTGAAGCAAATACACCTTTTAAGACGGTTCAATCTAAGATCTTTGGGATTCTACCACGTCCAAAGTTGATGGTTGTTGCCGATCGAATGGCGAAGATAGTCAGTTTTGATGAAACTGCCTTTCAATGGGAACACATTGATAAATTAGCTCATCAGTTTAAGTTGCACTTGCGACAGATAATATTAACAGTTGAGTTTACCACAACACTAGCTCAGGATACATTAATCGAAGCGATCGATTTCTTGAGAGTAGCATTTAAGAAGGGTAAGCCACTCAAGGAATTCCAGAGTGACTTATTTCCAGTCGAGTGTGTCCCAGCTTCTGTTACAAGTTATCTCTACACGAGCGACCGCGAACAAGAACAGCAGTTAATTCCCGATCGCTATGAATTTTTAATCTATCGACTACTCCGTAACGGATTAGAATCGGGTGATATCTCTTGTCGAAACAGTATTCATTTTCGGAGTCTTGAGGATGACTTAATTGACGATCTGCGCTGGCAAGACAAGCAGGAATTAATGATTAGCAATAATCTCACTATTTTAGCCCAGCCAATTATCGAACATTTAGCCCTACTTGAGCAAAATCTTGAAAAGCGGATTGGTGAAGTTAATCGTCGCATTGCTGACGGAGAGAACGAACACTTTCAGATTAAGAAGCGTCGCAATAAAGTTAGTTGGAATCTCTTATATCCTCAAGGTATCGATCTCATCAATGCACCGCTCTTTGATAGTTTAAAACAAGTTGATATTGCGAGTATTCTTCACTTTGTAGATCGACATTGCCATTTTATCAAAGCTTTCGAGCATGTATTAGGTCGTTATCATCGACAAGCTGTGGATGAGCATGTGATTATTGCTTGTTTGATTGCTTGGGGTAATAATATGGGTATGGGTAGGATGGGTCAAATCTCTGATATTAGCTATCAACTTCTTAGCACTACCTCGGAGAATTTTATTCGATTAGAAACGCTCAAAGATGCAAACGACCTGATTAGTAATGCGATTGCTGAGTTATCGATATTTCATCATTATGATATCGGGAATCTCCTTCATTCTAGTAGTGACGGACAGAAATTTGAAGCTCGAATTAATACAATTAATTCACGTCACTCTCCTAAGTATTTTGGACTGAATAAGGGTGTTGTCTCGTACACGCTCGTTGCTAATCATATTCCGGTTAATGCCAGGATTATTGGGGCTAATGAGCATGAGAGCCACTTTGTGTTTGATATCTTATTTAACAATACGACTGATATTCAGCCGAATATCCATTCCACTGATACTCACGGTACGAATGAGATTAATTTTGCGGTACTGCATTCGTTTGGTTATCAATTTGCTCCTCGCTATAAAGATATATATGACAAGGTTAGCAAATCTCTATACGGATTTCAACATCCCAGTAACTATGATAAGGATTGCGTCATCAAGCCAATTCGTAAAATTAATACTGAATTAATTGTGGAGGAATGGGAGAATATTCAACGCATTATGGTTTCACTAGCAGTGAAGGAAACTACTCAAAGCATAATTGTAGGTAAACTCAGTGCTTATGCGCGGAAGAATAAGACTAGACGGGCTTTGTGGGAATATGACAATATTTTAAAAAGTTTATATTTGCTTGATTATATTGACTCTTTACCGTTGCGTCAAAATGTTCAGCGGGCATTGAATCGAGGCGAAAGTTATCATCAGTTACGCCGAGCTATCTCACATGCTAATTTTGGGAAGCTCCGCTTTAAGTCTGAGTTAGAGCAACAACTATGGAGCGAGTGCGGACGTTTGATTGCTAATTGCATTCTTTATTACAATGCCAGGATTTTGTCTAGTGTTCTCGAACATCGAGAGCAGCTTGGAGATCTTCAAGGGGTTGAAGACTTGAGACAGATTTCTCCTGTTGCTTGGCAGCACATTAATTTGTATGGTCGTTATGAGTTTCGCAAGTTTGCTGATTCGATCGATCTCGATGCGATCGTTGAGCAGCTAACCCAAGCCCCGTCTCGTTAATTTCCAGAATCCCCCTTTTCGAGGGTTTATACAAAAAACCCCTCGTAGGAACCTCCCAGTGCCCTCACGATTACCTCGCGGCGCGGCTACGCCAACGCCAGCACTTTGAAGAGCGATCGTTCTGGGGGAGATGAAGCTTAAATACTATAGAATGCTATTTGCTCGTGTCGAAGTCACGATGCGAATACCTTGCTGCTACCGTCTCTTTTGATAATGACTCAGAATCAGCTATCGCTGTTTTCAGCGAATGAAATTAATAGAGCTACACCCAATCGTCCAGTTTTAATGTCTAAAGATTTTCTAATAGACTGGAAATCTCGGATCGTCACTTATCAGCAACAAATTTGGAACAATCCCCCCTCTCAACAAACGAGTTTATTTGAATCATCATCGAACCAATTCGACCCCGATAGTGTCGATCCATTTGGCTTACTATATCAGCCATTCGAGTTTTATCGTTTACCTGAAGATGGTCAGGAGAACTGTCTCTATTTTGTTGTAGATTTGATGCAGCCTTTACTACTATATGTTGGGGAAACTCAGCAAACACCCAAGAAACGATGGATGAACCATTATTGTCGAGATTATACGGACAACTACCTAGCACTCAATCACCATTACAAGCTAGAAGTAGCTGTCAATATTGGGTTTTGGTGGAATACTCCCACAAATAGAAAGGCTAGACAAGCAATGGAATTAGCTTTAATCGATAAATGGCGATCGCCTTTTAATAAAGAGAATTGGCATATATATTCTCAACCTTTCAAAAAAGCTGGCTCGATAAATTATTAAGCAAGCTACGATCGACTCGCTCGCTAAGTAATTCTTCAACACGAAAGCCGATGGTTGGATCGATGTCTTGCAATACAAGTCTGTTTTTGTAGGCTGGCTGCGAACCCAGATTGAGGTTCCTATAAATACTTTTATCGGAACTTGAGCTAAAAGCCTGTATCCTATACTCAGTCAAGATTTAAGTCGTTTGGATGCCACCTCGATCGCCTCCACCTTACCCACTATTGCTACTATTCTCAATAAGATGACTGAAACCATATCTAGACTGACTAAAAAGGACAAGCAAGCGATTACCGCCCGTGCCGTCGCCGCAGCACTAGCAGATTACTTCGCTGGAGTTACCAAAGCCCAAGCAGAGGAAGTATTTAAGGTGCTAGCGATGATGGCTTCGTTTCCTGGTGCTACCCCTCCAGAGCCGCTAGTTGGTTGCGATGTTATCTGGAGTTCCGAGCTGCGCGTCGGTGACTCGCTGGCAACCCAAAAATTCAGCGTCCAGGTTAAATATGGACAATTACTATTTAATTACTTCCACCCTGGCGATGGGGTGCCGATTCGGGGGATTCAATTGCCCGATAGCTCCCACATCAATTTCGACAACTGGGATCTTCATGCCGATCGGGTCGAGAAACGGGCAATCGCCAAACTCAAATTCTAGAATGAAATTAGGTTTGCATTCTGCTCGAATAGTTGCCGTTGAGGGATTACTAACATTAAGAGTTACCTAACTATTAGAACTTTTAGATGTTAGTTGCGATCGACAAAAAATCAGCGGAGCGGATTAAAGCAGTTGGCTATAAAACGGCTCATGCTATTCGTTCCAAATTTCCGTTGGGGGAGCTAGTGTGTCCTTTTTGTGATGAAATAGTATTTCCACGCGAGCGACAGGGGTTTGTGTTGCATTTTGTGCATCAACACCCTTGCACCAGTAATATCGCTCGCCATCCTGAATCGCCAGAACACGAACAGGGCAAATTCGAGCTTGCCAGATTCTTGAGCCAGCAGATTAAAGACCATCCGAACGAAAGTGCCAAGATCGAAGTAGAGTATCGTCTGTCTAAGTGCGGCGAAAATGGGCGAGTGGCGGACGTGGCACTTGTCTACCAAAACGGTAATCTGTTGATTTGTGAATGCCAACTTGCAAAAATAACACTTGATGAACTCGAACAACGAACCCGTGACTACTATGCGATCGGAGCCGATGTCCTCTGGTTCCTTGGCAAAGATGCAGATACACTTGAAAATCGAACCTGGCTGCGTTCGATGTTTGGCTCAGTTGGAAGTCTCCAATTTATCTATACAAGCAGCTAGTGAAGGTCTAGATGCGCGTCTGTATCAATCTGGAATCGAACAAATAACCTTACAACGACCAGCTTTCCTACAACGCACTGATATTTTAGAGGAATATAGTCGCTGCGAGTGTCAAATTTCAGATGCGATCGGAGTAGAGCTTCAGTTCGATCGTTTGGCAAACGTGGCTATACATATAGAAGAGTGCCTCTTGCCTGGTGTTCGGGTCGAAAAAACAGACAAGCGGTTTAAGTGGAAAGGAACGATCCTCACAATTGCCGAGGAGCGCGTTTTAGTGAATTGGGAAGGTTCCGAGCGATGGCACACTTTTGATGAGCTTCGCCCACTAATAAGCGCGAAACCCAATATTTTTGAAATTGCGCGCCGTAAAGTAGGATCTCGATCGGTACGAGCTGGGGTAGCACAATCGATTCAAGATCGACCTCTGCAACCAGATCGAATTCAGATGGAGTTGTTTGCTCGGATTGATTATAGGGAAAGCGATCTTGAATGGTAGGTTTAGATTTCCTAACACTACCGCAATCAACGTTCTCTATTCAGTCAGCCAAGACTGGTATCTTCATACCGATTCCACACAGCGAAGGCTTCACAATCGCCAAGCTTAAATTCTAGAAGCTAGGCACTCCCCTCAGCAGCATTGGCTCCCACTCCCCATAACCCAGCGGTGCCCTAGCAACTTGATAATTCCGGTCTAAGAACTTTGTTCGATGAAGATCTGACGAGCCAGTTTGACAGATTAGGGTTTTTTGGAGTGGGAGAAAGCTGGAAATTAAAAACTCATTGCGATTGTAGAGGCGTTTGACGAACCGTTGAGATGGCAGCCGATCGAACTTCCCTCCGACCCCGCGATTGCACTCCTGACAAGCTAGTACTAGATTCCACACCCCATCGATCGATTTAATTAGATCGTGCAGTCTGTGTGGAAAAAAATGGTCTACGTCGGCAAGATTTTCCGCCCCAGGCTCGATCGAGATCGCCCCGAAGCAGTAGAAGCATTTTCCTTTCTGATAGCCGTCGAGCGCGGTTCTGCTGGAAGTAATATCGATCCGTCGGACTCGATCCTTAACTATAAATAGCATTTGCTCTCGATCGTCTACCTCGACTCGCAGCAAGTTTCGCGATATCCCCTCCCCCCAGGCAGTCTCTACCAGTCGCCATCGGGCTTCTACCTCTGGCTCTAGGTTGCCAAATCCCTCACTCTCGAATAGTTTGAACAGCTCGTCGGTAATAGCGATTCCCCGCTGTTTGCTCTTGCGCTCGTCGGTAAAGAACCGCTGGGGCAGTTCTGTTCTATTAACAACGTGGAAAGCATCAATGACATCCTCAAATGTGACTTATGGGATAACTTGGCACAGTCGTCAACCATAAATTGGCTTTTTAATAACGAAAACACGTCGTTTCAGGCGATCGCTCGCGATAAGTTGTAAACCATAACTTGGCAGTAAGTACCTAAATTCAATCATAATAAGGCAATGAGTTCTTTTTGAGAATTGTGTGCTAACATCGCTAAAAATGGCAATTTTCAAGAACTCTCAGCCAAGATATGGTTGACTCCAAGGAGTATTCAACTTGAACCCAAGAGAATTTGAACGATGGTGTCAGACACTGAACTTGCCACCAGCAGCCATCGAAGCGATCGCTAAGATCCGGTCGGCTCCCCCAAGCCGTCGCGTCCAAGGACGAGCCTCTAATGTCAGCGGTACCTACCCTTCCCAAAAAATGGGGTTGACCATCCAATTTGAAAGCCACAAGGTAGAATTGTGGGCGATCTACTTGATGGAACACGACCCAACTGTTCTAGAGTTTTACGACCAACCATCCTGCTTTAAAATTCAATACACCAACAAATCTGGACGCAAGATCGGTCACTATCACACGCCAGACTTCTTTGTCCTGGGCACCAAATCAGCCGCCTGGGTGGAATGGAAAACCGAAGCCGAACTGGAGAAACTGAGTGAAAAATATCCCACTCGTTATCTCCAAGCCGCAGATGGCTCGTGGCGATGCCCGCCTGGAGAGGCTTATGCTTCTCCATTGGGTCTTGAATATCACGTTCGCACTGATGCCTCATTAGACCCCATCTATATCCAGAACTTAATCTTCCTAGAGGATTACCTCGGATTTAAGACAGACAGTAATCCGTCGATTCAAGCACTGGTCAAAGAGAGAGTTAAAACAGCACCAGGCATCACTTTAGCCGCTCTGTTGGCATCCTCACCCCAAATCAGTGCCAATGATGTCTATGTGATGATAGTCCTCGACCAACTCTACATCGCACTCTTAGATGTGCCGCTCGTACAGCACGAACGAGTACGGCTATATCCAGACCGCCAGACTTATGACACTTATCGAGAAAGTTCTCAACACCAAAAAGATCTAACTATTGCTGACACTGCACCACCGACATTAGTTGCCAACACTCGTCTGCGCTGGGATGGCAGACTCTGGACATTAGTTAATCTGGGAGAGACAACCACTACCCTACTACCAGAAATCGGACAGCCACTGCAAATATCTTCCGCATTCTTTTACCAACTTCTCGACGGCGGAGCAATTAACTTTCCTGAAACAGAAGGAGCGACGAATCCAGCAGTAATAGCATTGATGGAGGGAGCATCCCCAAGCGATCTGAGAACAGCTAACCAACGGTTTGGGGCAGTCATGGCAGAGCGAGAGCAAGGAGCCGCAGGGCAGAGCGATGTCTCCAAACGGACTCTGTACCGATGGTTGAAGCAGTTGAAAGAGGCAGAACTTAAATACGGTTGCGGCTATGTCGGATTGCTACCCAAAACGCAAGCACGGGGGAACCGGACAACCAAAGCCCCAAACGTATCGAGTGAATTACTCAACACCTTTATTACCGGGCAGTTTGAAACCCCCACCCAAGCACCCGCCGCTTCAGTCTATCGAGCATACCAACGAGCTTGCGAACAGCAGGGCATTCCCTCACTGTCGCGGTGTACTTTTTACGCTCGTCTCCAACAACGACCGATTCACGAGCAGACTGAAAAGCGCAAAGGCTCTAAAGCTGCCTATCGCCACCAACCTTGGTATTGGGAACTAACTTACAGTACCCCTCGCCACGGCGACCGCCCCCTGGGTATCGTTCATATCGACCACACTCAACTCGATCTAGAATTGCGTTCTGCGACAACAGGAAGATTGCTGGGAAGACCTTGGCTGACCTTAATGGTAGATGCCTATTCACGCCGCATCCTCACCATTTATCTGACCTTCGACCCACCCAGTTACCGTTCCTGCATGATGGCGATTCGCATCTGCGTTCAACGCTTCGGTCGCTTCCCGCAAGCCATCGTGGTCGATGGTGGGAAAGAGTTTCACAGCGTCTATTTTGACACCTTACTCGCGCGTTATCACTGTACCAAAAAGACTCGTCCTGGAGCCAAACCCCGCTTTGGTAGTGTAATCGAGCGACTGTTTGGGACTACCAATACCCAGTTAATCTTCAACTTGTCAGGCAACACCCAAGCGACCAAACAAGTGCGAGAAATTACCAAGGCAGTTAACCCCAAACAACATGCCCTGTGGACATTGGGCGATTTGTACGCCTATTTGGTTGAGTATGCCTATGTTGTTTACGACCAAAACGAACACCCAGCCTTATCGATGTCACCCCAGAGTGCTTACGAGCAGGGAGAAATGAACGCAGGGGAACGACTGCATCGGCGGATTGCTTATGATGAAGATTTTATCCTCGCCACTCACCCCAGTCCGCGTTCGGGACAGGCTTTAGTTCAACCTGGAAAGGGGATTAAATTGAATTACCTCTACTATTGGAGCGATGCGTTCCGCCATCCTGAAGTCGAACGCACGAAAGTCTCAGTGCGTTACGACCCCTTCGATTTAGGCGTGGCTTATGCTTACGTTCAAGGGCGATGGGTTAAGTGCATTTCTCAGTATTACAGCATTTTCTCAGGACGCAGCGAACGAGAACTGCTGTTAGCTTCGCTCGAAATCAAGCAACAAGCCAAACTCACTCAGACGAACACTACTATTTCGGCTAAACGTCTAGCTGATTTCCTTAGTAATGTCACCGCTCATGAGGCTTTGATGCTGCAACGCTTGCGGGATTTGGAGGGGCAAAATGTCCTCAATACACTCGGACAAAGAGCGTCGTCTGCTCCACAGAGCCAGCCCCAGCCACAAACAGAACCACTCGCTCCTAATAGTCTTCAAACCCTTGCTCCCACTCAACCTAGTCCAGCCTTAGTCTTAGATCTGTCCCAAATCCCGTTGTTTGAGGAGTACCGTTAATGAAGGATGTTGTGACTGTCGATCTGACGCTGGAATTAACATCCAAGCTGAATCACTTTAAAGAGTATGCTGTGTCACATCCTCAACTACTCCAGGTAGATAAGGTATTGATGCAAGCCATTCAAGAACCCGCTGGATTTGCTCATGTGCTGATTTATGGGCCTTCTGGGGTGGGTAAAACGACGATGATTCGTCAAATTTCCCGACGGTTAAATGAGATCTCAAATGAGATCCCACCAGCGGTTGTTACAGACCGCTCCAGCTATAGTAATGGTGGGGTTGCGCCAGTACCCTTATTGCTGCTGGAAACACGTCCACCGGATGGTGGAGCCTTCAACCGAGCAGATTACTACCGCACTGCTCTAAAACTGTTGGGTGAACCCTTCTACGAACGCCGTCTGTTGGTCGATATCGATACCGAACAAACGATTGAGAAGAAAGGCCGTGGACGGAGTAAAGCTACCCAGTTTAATGATTCTCCCGAACTGCGTCATGCGCTCGAAGCAGCGATGGCGAAACGGGGCGTAAGAGCTGTGATTCTCGATGAAGCCCAACATCTGATGAAGGTTGGCAGTGGCGCGAGTGGTGGTAAGTTACTCGACCAATTGGACTGGATTAAGTCGATGACGAATGTGACTGGGGTGCTGCACATTCTGATTGGCACTTACGAGCTGTTGAACTTTCGCAATTTAAGCGGGCAGGCATCGCGGCGGGGGCTGGATCTGCATTTTCCGCGTTATCTGTTTCAACACGAGCAAGACCGTCAGGATTTTCAAGGGGTGTTATTGGCACTGCTCAAGCAAGTTCCACTCACGACTGATATCCCTGCTTTGATGCAGCATTGGTTCTATTTTTACGAACGGTCGATTGGTTGTATTGGTGTACTCAAGGACTGGCTGATTCGGGCGGTGGCGGCAGCTATCCGCGAGGGGAGTGACACTTTGACTCAAGGGCGATTAGAGGAACATGCGTTGTCTTTGTCTCAATGCGAACGGATGGCTCTGGATGCGATTGAGGGCGAACAAAAGCTGGGCTATGCGGAAAGTCGGCGCGACCATTTATGGCGGTTGTTGCAATCTGGGATGACCTCAACGACTGTGCCTACCACTGTTGTCTCCACAACAGTGGCTGTCGAGGATGCTCCGCCACCTGCCAAAAAGCCAAGGAAAAAGCGTTCCACTTCGTCAACTACTGAGTCAGTGACTGCATCTGTCGAGACTTTCGAGACTATCGTTGAACCTGTCCCGCCTAAGAAAAGAAGGAGTAAAAAGGCTGTCACTACGCCAGCGCCAGTCCCAGATCCAGTCCCAGAAACTTTGAATGTCACAACCAACGATCTGGCAGTAGATCTGCTTGGGGCTGAAATTCCGCTTCCTGTAGCCGAACCAGCTAAGAAAAAAAACTCAAGGCGTGTCGGACAGCGCAATCCACAGCGAGATCCAGTTGGCTGAGATGATTGGGGGGTGGACTACTGCTACTAAGATTTTCAAAGGCAGGTACTTGTGCTTGTCAAGCATAAGTTGTCATTTTCCGCCAAGTTATGCCAGAAGTCACATCAAACCCCCTTTTGGTAGCGACCGAGATCAGTTTATCTTCACCAATTTCCCCAGCGTTAAAATCACCACATGCCTTGAGAAATATACTGCTTGGTGAGGTGGTTTGTTTGGGCTGAAGCTTTAGGTGTTCGCACAAGTGGCGAGTAAATGGTTGAGATAGCTCCTCTAGGGTAACGAACGTTTTTCCCGTCGGGGCGATTTCTAGTAGGGACTTGGCTAAGGCAAATTTGTACGAAGCAGCGTTCGCGCCAAATAGAACGATCGACCGCCAGTACTCATCCAAGGTTGGCTCTGGGCTGATAAAGTTTAGTGTACCCACTTGTTTTTACTTCGTAAACGAAGTATAATTAAATTAAGAAATCGGCTTGGATAAGTCTATGAAAGCACAAGTGTATGTAAATCGTCATGTGATGACAGCAAATAAGAAAGCAACCAAAGATCGTGGTGTGCCGATCGATGAGGCGGCAATCAGTGTGAACACTTATTTAGGAGTAGTGTACGGGAAAGAGATCGACTTTACCCAAGGCTGTAAGCTAGTCCAAAATGCCACTAATGCCCGCTGCTCTGGTGCGACAATTTGGATGGAAGCTGAGTTTGAATCTCTAGTCATCGATGGCATTAAAGCCGATCGCTCGATGTTTGAAAAAACAAATTGATTATTTTTAAACGAGTAAATAGTTAAATGGTTGTAACTTTAGAGATTGTCAACAGCGACGGCACGACTGAAACGATTGTTAGAAGCATCAAGGAAGGCTCTAAAGCTTATTTATCAGTTAACGGTGAAATTATCACAGCACAGGTAATTACAGAAGCTGCTTATCCTGCTATCGCTAAAGAACAGGTTTAATATTGATGTCCGCCAAAGAAGAGAATAAACAAATGTCTGATTCATTATCTCAAAATATTCCTAAAAATGTTGATGCAGCGATCGGCGAATTTTTGGCTAAATTGGCTAGCATCGACGATTATGTGCGCCCTACGTGGGAACTGGAAATCAAGGAAGAGATCTGGGATAAGTTTGCGATTAATACCCTATCAGAGCAATCGATGTTTGACTCAGAGCTTGCCGAAATACGAAATCCAAGACGCAGGGAAAATGTAAATTAGAACCTGTAATTTCATCACGGATCGATCGTCATTTTTGAAAATTAGGAGGAAAATGAAATCTCTACGAATCGTTAATTTTAAAGCTTTTACCGATCGCACCTTCGATCTCAAACCGCTGACTTTACTCTCTGGTTTGAATAGTACTGGTAAATCCTGTCTGTTGCAGTCGCTCTTGCTGTTGCAACAGTCCTATCAACAGCGGCTACTGCCTGATACTGGTTTAGCTCTCAATGGCGATCTAGTCTCGATTGGGACTGGTCGAGATGCACTCAATGAGTCAGCGGATTCGGATATCATCGGGTTTGAAGTTATTGGAGATAATGGGACAAAAGGAATCTGGCGGTTTCAGTCCGAGCGGGATGCCGATGTCTTAGCTTTGCTCTCTTCCCCAGTAATCGACTTTCCTACTGAGATTCACTACTTGAGTTCTTGTGCCCAATCGAAGCCACTAGACTTCGACCTTCTCGATCGGCTCGCTCCTGGCAGCTCAGTTCTACTTGAGCATCCCGAACATCGACTTCATCCCGATCTCGCCTCTGAATTGGGTAGGCAGATTGCCAGAGCCGCAGCTCGTGGGGTACAGATTATTGTCGAAACTCACAATGACCATCTTTTTAATGGGATTAGAGTAGCCGTTCATGGCGGTCAAATTAAACCTGAAGCTGTTGGCATGTTTTATTTTAAAGCTGTAGAGCGGCAAGGACGACGGGTAATTGACGTAGCATCACCGCGTATCGATCGAAACGGCAGGATCGATCGGTGGCCTGATGGTTTCTTTGACCAATTTGAGAAGGATCTAGACCAGTTGCTAGAACCTATAAATGTATGAGTAATTGGAACCCTGACAGTTTTTCAAAAGCCTGGAACTTTGCCACTTTATACCATCAAGGGCAAACCTATGGTGGTGCCCAGAAGGGGCAGAAAATCCCTTATATCAACCATATTGGTAGTGTGGGGGTCGAGGTGATTTGGGCTTTGTCCACTGCACCAGAATTAGATGGAGGCTTGGCGATTCAGTGCGCCTTGCTCCACGACACGATTGAAGATACTGAAGCTACTTACGATCTAGTAGCTGAAAACTTCAGTCGGGCAGTTGCAGATGGAGTGATGGCACTTACTAAGGATAGTACCCTGCCTTCCAAAGCCGAGCAAATGGCAGACAGTCTCAAGAGAATTCAGCAGCAGCCCCTAGAGGTCTGGATGGTGAAGATGGCAGACCGGATTATTAATTTACACCATCCTCCTTACTACTGGAAGCCAGAAAAAATCGAGAGTTACCGTCAGGAGGCGATCTCTATTTATGATGCTCTGCACCCAGCTAATCTTGCTCTAGCGAACAGACTCAAAGAGAAGATCGGTTTGTATCAATCGTTTATTTGAGTTAATTAGAGGTATAAAAATTAATGGAAAATGATTCATTACTAGTTCAAGATCGGTTAATAGAGGGAGACTTAAATAATTTATATGAGTTTCGTCTTAAAGATAAATTAGATGCGGTAGACACTATAAGCTCACTTTATTTACTACGTTCAGTTGAATCTGGCAAACTAGTTTATAACTCAGCACCTTATAGAAATTTTACCCCTTGGAATACAACTAAAAAATCAAGATTAATTGAATCATTCTTACTCGGTATCCAGAGTCCTCCTTTAGTTCTTTACCAGGTAGATGATGAAATAGATGAAATTATTGATGGTGAACAACGAGTTAAGTCAATTGTTGATTTTTTGACTAATAACTTTAAATTAGAAGGTCTGAAACTATGGCACGAACTGAATGGGATGGCTTATGAGGATTTACCAAATAAAATCAAAGAACATATAACTACTAACCGTTTGCAGACAACAACAGTATTAATAAATTCAATTTGTGAATTCGATCCTGAAATTATCAAGCAAACTACTTACGAGCGTCTTAATGATTGGCGAATAACCTAAGTTGAGGAGTCGGGTTCAGGCGGGCTTCCCGTCCTTGACCTCGACTCTGCAACGAAGTTGGTAGATATTGGGGACAAAGTAATTGACAAACAGGAAATGAACCATTCTAAGAGTAACTAATATCGCAATCGACGACTATGACTCAATTCTATGGATATCGATGTTATGACTCCAATGGCACAGCTCTAGGTTGGTTTTACACTACCAACTCAGGTAGAGCATGTGAATACACTAATAATCCTACAGATTTGCATTGGGCTAAAAAGTGGAGAACTATCAAAGGTGCAGAAAGACTTTTTGATGGTGAAAATAGTAGATGGCGAGTTGTTAGTAAAGGAGGCTGGTTAAAGATCGAACCAATGCCTGAGTTTAAAATACCCCTAACTCGTACTGCTCTAAAGCGAAAAAAATGGGATGCCGAAAACCCAGAGGCGATCAGACAGTCTAAAGCTGAGTATGACCGCAAAAACCCTGTTATGTCTTTTCGCCCCACCCCTGAACTAGTTCAGTGGTTAGAGGAGGAACGATGGGCAGATGATGAGAAGCCCGAAACTGATGCCGCCCTAATCAAGCGGAAGCTAGAGAAGTTAATGAAAATGGAAAATCAGGGGTATTGATATGAAAGCCAGTCAGATCGAAAGACTTATTAATAAGTTACTGACTCGCAAGGCGGTAATTCGGTGATACCTTGAAATAAATGCTGACGGTACACCCCATATAAGAGAAGAGAGCGATCGCGTTCGAGATTTATTGAGGAAAGAGGATTAGAATGTCTATCGCGTTAGAATCATTTGTAAAAGACCTGGAACAATTTGCTGATACCTTCGATCGGCTCTATAATCGCGATGAACTTAAATATCGCAGTAGTCAAAGGTTAATTTTAGATACTGGAATTATCTTCAGACATAAAGTTGATTCGCCACTTTCAGGCACGAGAGGAGAATGCTACAAAAATTGTTTTCAGATTCTATCTCGTGCTTTCAATTCTAATCTCTACTACTGTGAAGGATTCGCTACACATGAAGGATTGGGGTTAATTATCGCTCATGCTTGGTTGGTAAACGATCGAGGTGAAGTTATCGATCCCACTTGGCGCGACCCTCAATCTTTTGTCAACCCTATTTACTTTGGCGTTGTGTTCGATTGGGAGTTTGTGATGGCAGCAGCAGCTAAGACGGAAGTGTATGGAGTTTTGGATAACGATCGCGCGACCGAGTACGAGTTCAAACGGCTAGGGTTGCCCTCAAATGCCCTTCATCCTAAATTTCACACTATCCAACAAGATTCAGGAACGACATAGCATGACTAATAAGCAATTTCCTTTTCGATGGGTACCTGCTGCTTTTAGACCATTAGGGGGTTACTGGATTGCCAGACAAGACGGACGATTCCCTGATGAATCGCAAGGCTCGATTGAGCAGAATTACCAACAATGGTTGCTCGTCTGGTTGCCTCAGAACACTCCTCATGACAAGCGGGGTGTTTAATGAAAAATCAGCGATACATCCTCAAGGATAACGAACCTCAACCTTGCGACAATTTAGAGGAATGGGCAATGTGGATGGACGAATCTAATTGCCGAATCGCCAGTGATGAGATCGGTAATGTCTCTGTCTCGACTGTATTTCTAGGGGTTGCTTCTGCTGATATTGACGGAGTGCCCGTTCTGTTCGAGACGATGGTATTTCCATCCAACTTGGTTCGACGTTACACCCTTCATCAACAAGCGTTGGCGGGACACTCACAAATCGTCCGCGATCTCAGCATAGTGTGATTTCAACTCGGTCGAATAGCGGAAGTAATCTAACTTACATAGAGCATAGAATTAAGCTGCTAAAGCATCTTTCTATGAATTAGGTTATTTATGTCTAATCGAGATTTAGTTAAAGTTAGATTCCCGTGGGTAGCATATATCAGTCAGCCGATCGGACATCCTACTGCTACTCTGGTTATCAATCCCCTCAAATTCAAAAAACTGTATACAATTTGGACATTAGAAAATTGCTTGCGTCAAGATTCAACAGTAAGAAATTCTGCAAAATGAAATCTGTTTTGACATTACTAACATCAATTCCAGGTAGCGTTGGAATTAAATACCTATCTTCACTAAGTGAAAGTTGTTTATTTGATAACGAATAGGAGTCGATCGCACTCTGCGACATCATGCGATCGGTATCGGGATTGAGTCAGTCATTAATTATTGGTATAAACTTAAAACATTGTCTCGATCTTTGTGCCTGATGTCTATTTCCTTCGATCTACGTGACTGTTGGATTTTTGATATGGACGGGACGCTGACCGTCAGTATTCACGACTTCGATGGGATTAAGCGCATTTTGGGGCTACCAATCGATCGACCCATCCTCGAAGCTCTTAACGAGCTGCCTGCCGCCCAAGCTGCCCAGTTACACCAACAGCTTGACGCTTTGGAACTAGATATCGCCCACCAAGCCACGGCACAGGTCGGTGCCAGAGAACTCCTGACTAAATTGCGATCGCGGGGCGATCGCATCGGTATCCTAACTCGCAACAGCAAACCCAATGCTCAGGCAACTCTAGCCGCTTGCGGATTGGCTGAATTCTTTCCAGCAGAATCGATACTCAGTCGCCATTGTTGTCCGCCTAAGCCAAGTCCAGACGGAATTTGGCAATTACTGTCGAGTTGGAGCGCATCTCCCGAGCGATCGGTGATGGTGGGAGACTATCTATTCGATCTCGAAGCTGGGCGAAGGGCAGGCAGTGCTACTGTCTATCTCGATCCAACTGGAGAATTCCCGTGGCAAGATCGCGCGGATTTGCCGATTACGACCTTAGCCCAAATCATCGCTATGCTTTAAAATTGCCAATTAATGTATGCTGAAGAAGCCGTTTGCCACACGGCGCGATTTCATCCGCTGCTGCATAAGACGTTAATTTTAAAAATCATGAATTCTATCCAACTTTCAGAAATAGATGATAAATATTACTATGATGTCATCGTCATGTACTGGGATAAGAGCGACCCTGAAAAAGAGTGTCAAAAAAATATTTGTACGTCCGAACCATTTCTAGATATTGCTCTAGAAATATTCAATAATTACCAAGCCTCTGACAATGAAAGCGTTAAAATTATTAAGTATCAAGTGATTCGATCTAAATAAAATGAACGGTGAAACTGATATCAATAAGCTTCGAGCGAGGTATTTAGAATTAATTAACGACATTTTACCGTCTATTGCCCGTGCGCGCGGTTTCCCTATTATTTCAAATCATTGCTTCGGTCGAGTTGTTCTAGATAATCTATTTCAAGGCTGTTGGTATAATTACTTAACTGTCGGTCGCGTTGCTGCTTATAAACAACTAGATTTAACTCAGCTACAGCAAGCAGTAAATATAGCTCAAAGTTTAGTCGAGCTGCCAACCGCGCACGTCGTATCGTTAAATAATCAAAGTTTGCAGTGGCGGCGTGAGTATCGATCGAGTTAGAAGTTTATTAGTTACTGTTCAATAAAATTCTATTTTTTACAACTATGAATTCTATCAAACTTTCGGAAGTTACCATCTCCAATCACGACTGGCTCGTCGAAAACCTTTGTAGGTATTTTGACAATGATATTGTCAGCTTCAGTCCTCAAATTGACCGATTATCGCGTGAGTGGGATGATGTCTCTAAATCGCGCTTTATCGAATCGCTAATTTTGGGGCTTCCTATACCGCAACTCGTTCTAGCAAGTAGTTCGACAGAGCGCAATAAATTTATTGTTATCGATGGCAAGCAAAGACTACTCGCCCTCTCCCAATTTTATAGCAGCGATCTTATCCTGACGGGATTGGAGTTCTGGAGAGAACTAGAAGGAAATACCTACGATTCTCTCAAATCCAATCCTTATTTAAGTGATACGATCTTCAATCTCGATGCTTCCGTGCTGCGGGTGTCGCTCATTCGTAATTGGCAAGATGAAAGCCTGCTATCTGATATCCGTTCGCGGTTGAAACCCAGTTATGACGAGTAAATTAGAACGGTTGCGCTCCAATCTCCAAGAGTATGCCGCTGCAATGGATCGGATTTATGCTAACTTTCCTGGGAAATATAGCAGCACTCAGAAATTAATTGTTGAGCTGGGAATTGGATTCGATCGCAAAATCAAATCATCATATATTGGCGAACCGCGAGAATGCCATAAGAATGCTTTTGATGTGTTGATGGAATATCCCAAGCCAGAACTCTATTACTGCGAGGGGTTTGCTACTTACGCGGAAGCAATAATGCCCGTCTACCATGCTTGGTTGGTTAACGAGCGGGGTGAAATCATCGATCCGACTTGGCACAAGCAAGCATCGTTCATCGAACCAGCCTATATTGGAGTCGCATTCGAGCGCGAGTTTGTGCAGATTGTTGCGGTAGAAACTGGGATCTATGGCATTCTGGAAAACGATCGATTTCGAGATTTCCAAATTAAACGGTTGGGCTTGGCACCAGAGGACTTATGCCCCCAATTCCACCCCAGGTAAATTAAAGTCAATCGCTAGGTTTAATTTCGCGGATGATGACATTAAACCCTTCCCACTCTTGGGTTGTAAAACCATCAACCGTCTCATTGGGATAGCGTGTAGCCATCTGTTCCCATGCTTCTTCCTCAGAACTTGCCCACACGTAATAGCCCTGACGTTCGCGGGTGTCGTCGTGTCCGGTACAATCGTGCATATAGAGAGCGTTTCTAGTGCAGCGGTACTCTCTGCGTTCTTTCATACGAGGTAAGCGATAGTGAGTCATCGATACATTTTAAAGGATACCCAGCCGCAGCTTTGTGAAGATTTAGAGAAATGGGCGATGTGGTATGGCAGCAGCAGCCATCAGATTGCTAGCGATCGAATTGGCAATATTTCCGTTTCCACTGCCTTTATTGGGATCGCAATGGGTGAAGTCGATGGGTTGCCGATTTTGTTTGAAACGCTAGTATCTCCCTCTGGTGAGGTACAACGCCATGCCACCTATCAACAGGCTTTACAAGGGCACGCTCGAATCGTTGAAGATGCGTCTGGGTCGAGATTAGAGAATTAAATCGTCCATTTAATTATTTTTTATCTATTTCCCGCCGCATATCCCGATCGATCTGGTAAAAAATCGGTTCCCATCGTTGCTCTATTTTGGCTCGATCGTTCGCGCAGCGTTCCCTTTGGGTAATCGCTATTTAACGAAACTACATTCATGAACAAACTCATCGTCCTATCGACTCTCATTGCCTCGATCTCCCTCTGCACCCCCGCCCTAGCCTGGAACAAAGCCGGACACATGGTATCTGGGGCGATTGCCTATACCGAATTGAAAAACAAAGCCCCCCAATCCTTACCCAAAGTTATCGCCCTGCTCAAAAAACACCCCGACTACGCGATCGAGTGGCAAACCCAGCTTAGTAACGTCCCCCAAGCCGATCGCGATCTCTATCTATTCATGCTGGCGGCGCGGTGGTCTGATGACGCTCGCAAAACTACCGAAGATCGTCCGAGCTGGCACTATGTAAACCTCCCCTTCAAGCTCGGTGCTACCGTCACTACGATCCCCGCTAGTCCCACTGGTGAAGAAAACATTCTCACTGCCTTAGCCCAAAATCGCACTCTATTAGCTGCTCCTGGCACTACACCCACAAAAGCGATCGCGCTGACGTGGATCTTTCACCTCACGGGCGATATCCACCAGCCCCTCCACACCACCAAAGCTGTCTCGACTCAGTTTCCCCTGCCCGAAGGCGATCGAGGCGGTACGCGCTTCTACATCCGCGCCAAGGAGGGCAGCAGCACGATTAGCTTACATAAGTACTGGGACGATCTGATTTTGGGTTCCGATCGCTTCCAATCGGTACGCAATCAGGCAATTTCTCTGCGGCAGAATACCGATTATCAGCGTACTAACTTCCCCGAAATTACCGAGACATCCTTCGACAAATGGGGCAAGGAGAGCTACAAACTCGCTCCCTCTGTTTATGAAAATGTCCAAAGTGGAACTAAAACTAATGGGAAGGCACTACCAGATGGATATGCCGATACAGCCAAGACGATCGCCCAACGACGGCTCGTGTTAGCTGGCTATCGGCTGGCCGATTATTTGAAGTCAGCATTCTAATTGGGAGTTGAGAATTATCAACTCCCAATCGATCTACAGTAGTCCATCGCGCTCGATCTCGGTCAAGAATTTCTCGATTAACACCCGCGCTAGGTTACTCATATTGGTATTGAGCTTCTTAGACACGATCGCGAACTGCTGATGTTGAGACTGAGGCAAATCGACAGTAAAGCGAGTTGTCGCCTCTTTCTGCGTTCTCTTAAACGCCTCAATTACATCAACGCTCAGACTCGATTCTTCAGCTTTAGTCACTGTCGAGCCTACTTTTGGCTTTGTTTTCTCTGGCTTGGGATTGTCACTTTTAGCCTTTGTTTGCTGCTGTGGGCGCGGATTGTCGCTTTTTTCAGTCCGATCTGCTTCAGTACTGATATCAGTAATTTTTTCAGTACTGACATCAGCAAGTAGTTCATCATTTACTTCGGTGCTGACTAATGCAACTAGATTGTCTTTATCTACATCAGTGCTGACATCAGCAATCAACTCATCATCTACATCAGTACTAATATCAGTAAGTAAGTCATCACCTGCTTCAGTACTGATATCAGCAAGTAAGTCATTACCTGCTTCAGCATTTATTTCAGTACTTATATCAGCATCTACTTCAGTATTTGATGGTCGAGCGATCGTACTGGGATCTTTCACGAACTGTTGCATCACATCCAAACTCAAAGACTTGCGCTTGCTCATCAGAAAAAAGGGGGTAAGTTTTAAAATCGAACGGTTTCTAGCCTAAAAGCCCAACCATGCTGTTAAAGAGTCTGCCGTACTCTTTTTGGGCATCTTGAGCGGCATCACCCGCCAGGTCGAAGACTGTGGCACTCTGACCGAAAGCATCGGCAATAATCTGACGTTGGTGAATCACTTCGCTGAGGACATCGATATTGGGAATAGCTTTGAGGACGCTAAAAGCCTCTTGTTTCAGGCGGGTGCCTTTAATTGCGCGATTGAGAAAGATCGCCGCACGGGGTTCGCCTTTGCGAATCGCTCGCGCTTGGCCGATCAGACGAATCGTATCGGAGGTACTAGCTAGATCGACTCCAGTAGGTTGACAGGGGATTAACACAAAATCGCTCCACAACACGATCGCGCGGCTGGCTTCGGCTAATGTGCCAGGAGCATCCACGATCGTCCATTGGTATCGACCCGCCAGATCTGGGAGACGTTCGAGCAGTCGATCGGGTTCGGGGATAATTTCGTAGGGGATGGGAGATGAGAGGGCGTTCAACCACAGGGAAGATGTGCGCTGCCCATCGCTATCGACTACCAAGATCGAATCAGATTGTGACTGAAGCCATCGAGCTAAGTGTACGGCGGTGGAGCTTTTACCGCTACCGCCCTTCTGGTTACAAATTCCAATTACGGGCATAAGTTGTAGATGCCAGCAGCACCGAATATATGGAGTTGAGCCTATTCTAGTGCGGAATGCGATCGAAGTTTGAGTAAATACTTACTTTTAATATATTTATCAGTAATTATGTCAGTACTTATATCAGCATTTACTTACTGATATAAATCAGTAAGTAAATGCTGACTTTAATGAAATGAAACGCGATCGCTTGAATGTGACTAAATCTGAAATGTTTATCTGGCAATCATTTCAGACTTATCGGTAGATTCAACCATTTTGGCACGGTAAAGCCCGATCTCATAATCCGTTTGCGGGAGGCACTCCATCGCCGCCGTGACTAGATTTAGACCACTAGCTCGGTAGCTTTGTTGGTTGAAACTGCGGTCGCGGATTTCACCCAAACGATTAAAGAAAACCGCACGAGCCAACGCATTACGCGCCTCTCCTTTATTCAAACCAGCATGAACTCGTCGGCGCAGTTTGTCAGTAATGATGGCATTTGGTAGCTCGTTGGCATACGGTTTGCCCATCGAAATACAGTGTCTCGATTACCCAAGTTTCCAACTCCTTGGGAACAATCGTCCCCGTCGCGGAAATGACGCACCTCGCCCACCGTCATCGACCGACTAATCCCTAAAGCCTATGATGATTATCCAGATTCGGCTTCTTCCCGGTTGGCTGGGTTGGGATTGTGCTCGATATTCCGTTCGTACCATTTCATGATTGGTGTTGTCGTTACGCCATGTAAGACAACCGAAATCACAATTGTCCACAGCGAGATCCATGCAACCCGTTCGCCTGCTGTCTCTTTTAACCCAGAACTTAGGGCATAGCTGAGATAATAGACCGAACCCACACCCCGAACTCCAAACCAGCCATACAACCAGCGAGTCGCCGCATCGACGGGCAACCCGATCGTACTTATCCAGGCACCAATAGGACGAATTAGAAATAATAGAAATCCAGCAACCAGCAACCCTTCTCCGGCATAAGCGAACATTGGTTCTTTACGCAACATCGACCCCACTACCAAAATAATCCCGATCTCTGACAGCTTTTCTAGCCGTTCGACAAAGTGGAGTTGAGACATCGTTTTTTCTGGGTCTGCGCGTCGTCGCATGGCCATTCCGGCCACAAACACAGCCAGAAAACCATAGCCATTAAGAATTTCAGTGAAGGCATAAGCAATTAAGATCGTACTGAGGGCAATGAAATCTTCCATCAATCCATCGACCGCATGAAATTTTTGCAGCCGCCGATCGATCCAACGCACGATTCTGGCAACAACAAAGCCCCCAACTATTCCCATCGCGATCGCCCAAACTAGATCGACCATAATCCATTGGTGCAACCAGTTTCGCCAATTACTATCTTTGAGTAGATACAGCCCAAAGTAGACAAATGGAAAAGCGAGTGCGTCGTTTAATCCGCCTTCTGAGGTCAATCCAAATCTGAGTTCGTCCCGATCGCGGGGGTCGTATAACTGCACTTCCGAAGCCAGCACGGGATCGGTTGGCGCAAGAATCGCGCCTAACAGAATCGCGATCGACCAATCCATCGCCAGCACAAAGTGAGCCAGAACTGCGACCGCACCGATGGAAATCGGCATTAAAAAACCAATCAAGCGAATGGTCGAATTCCATGCCCGAAAGCGCAGCGGACGGCTCATTTTGAGTCCGCAGCTAAACAGCGAAATTAGCACGACCAGTTCGGAAGCTCGTTGGAGAAACTCAGTTCCTGGGCGAATTTGAACTACACTAAAGCCGTAGGGACTCAAACAGATGCCCACAACTAAGTAAATTAGTGCATAAGACAAAGGTAATCGCGAGATTAGCCCCGATCCTAGAGTGACGAGTAACAACAGAACTCCGACGATCAGGAGACCAAGAATGTAGGCATCCATAGAAGCTTGAGATTGGGATTACTTTCATCTTACGGGAGCAACATCGAGCAATTCTCTCGGTCTTAAGACAGAGATTTGCAGGTATTGTCAACCTAACCCAAAAGTAGACTTTTTTCTTGTTCTCAGGGTATTTCTTTAAAAGTCTCTCAGGAAGAGGCTTTCAGCCTTAGCGTGCTATTTTGTCCGGTGCGAGTCGTTTAGCCGAAATCAGCTTCTAATGGGAGCTTGAAGGATGGCTAGCATAGTTCCTCCCAAGAGCTATGACAACTTGATGTTGATGAAGGTGAATAATTCCCTTGAATTGTAAGCCCTTCCCCAGAGAGTGTTCTGGTGAAAGCAGATCCCCTACGGTAGCGACTAGTCCTCAATCCGTAAAGCGGGGATCAAAGCCCCTAAACTGGTAGCCTAAATCAGTGGCGGGCAAGCAAGTGCCCATGATGACGAACAGAAATCTCATAAAAAGACCGTAAATAGTAACCAGTGAAATCAGGCTGACACACTGGAGCCAAAAGGCAAAAGTCAGAGGTTGAATAATCGGAAAGTATTCAACAACACTCCCACACTTTGACTCGGTTTATTTGGGACATCTAAAGGCACAACCAATCAAAATCAGGAACGAAATAATTATACATATGCTCTGAACCTATCAACTTCAGTAGGTGCTAACTATAAGCTATGTATGACAGGATTCTGGAGCAAGCAAATGCCAAACTATAATGGTCTGGATACGCCCACTTCCAGACGATAATTTGAACGGAAAAGCTACTAAGTAGAGTGCAAATGTCTAATACATATCTGGTTGAAAAACTGAATAATGTGGAATGGAAAGATATCAACTGGCGCAAAGTCGAACGGTATGTTTTAAAGCTCCAACAGCGGATTTTCCAAGCGTCTAGCAATGGCAACTTTCACCTGGTCCGCAAGCTACAAAGAACGCTGACGCGCTCGTACTATGCTCGTTTACTAGCTACTAGAAAGGTGACACAGGACAATGTGGGAAAGAACACCGCTGGGGTAGATGGAGTTAAATCTCTCACACCTAATCAGAGGCTGATTTTAGCCCATAATCTTTCCCTCAAGCACAAACCACTACCAGCCAGAAGAATTTACATTCCCAAGGCTAATGGCGAAAAGCGTCCGCTCTCAATCCCGGTACTGAAGGATAGAGCCTGTCAAGCACTAGTAAAACTGGTACTGGAGCCAGAATGGGAGGCTAAATTTGAGCCGAACAGTTTTGGCTTCAGACCCGGACGCTCAACTCATGACGCTATCGAAGCAATATTTGACAGCATCAATCGGAAAGCCAAATGGGTTCTGGATGCTGACATTTCCAAATGCTTTGACAAGATCGATCACGAGTATCTGCTACGCAAACTTCACACATCCCCAACGCTAGAGCGAGTCATTAAGGCTTGGCTCAAGGCAGGATGGGTGTTTGAAGGCAAAAGAGAAGAATCGGACTATGGCACACCGCAAGGCTCTGTTATCTCCCCTCTTTTAGCTAACGTAGCACTTCACGGCATGGAAAACAGGATGACGCAGCTAGCGAACTCCTTGAAAGGGGATAAACGCAAAAACCGCACCAGTCTAACGTTTGTCAGGTATGAGCATTGGTGTTAAGACTCAATCCAATCATACGCGGATGGGCTAATTACTACTCCACTGGAGTCAGTAAGGAAACCTTCTCCAAATTAGACCATCTAATCTGGCAACGTATTGAGCGATGGTGTCAGCGTCGTCATCCAAGCAAATCGGCTAAATGGGTTAATGACAAATACTTTCAGACTGTCGGTGACAGGAATTGGGTATTTAGTGATGGAATCTATCACCTCATCACCCATGCCCAAACCCCTATTGTCAGACATGTAAGGGTCAGAGGGGGTAAATCTCCTTATGATGGGGATTTGCCATACTGGGCAGGAAGGCTGGGGAAACATCCTCAGCTATCTACAACAGTAGCCAAGCTGCTCAAAGTCCAGAAGGGCAAATGTAAGCACTGCGGATTAACGTTTAGAGAAGGCGACTTATGGGAGGTTGACCACATTATTCCTCGCTCAATCGGCGGGGAATGTGGTTACTCGAATCTCCAACTTCTCCACCGTCATTGCCATGACACTAAAACATCCTCCGATGGAAGTTTGGGACGTGCCCATAAAAAGGGTCAAGTTATTGAGGAGCCGGATGAGGCGAAAGTTTCAAGTCCGGTTTTGTAGACGAGCGGCTGTCGTGAGATGGTCGCTTAGTTTAACAATTCTGCGTTTCCCCCTAGAGTAATCATTCCACCTACCCCGACATCCAATGTCAGACAAATTCGATCGATTCCCTCCCACCGTCAGCCCAGATTGCTACATCGCCATCGGCAATCGTTATTGAGACGATCGAGATAAAGATCTGAGCTTAGAGGATGTTTGAAAAGTCGCTCTTGTGGGTAAAAAAGCTATATCTTAAAAGAATGATAGGATTTGCTTGAAGTATGTAATGGTTTCCTTGTTTATTATAGGCGGCTAACAAAAAATAGGAGTTTTAAATATGGCTTTAGATCGACTTGAGGCGTTTTTAAAGAAAATGCAGTCTGAACCTGCACTTAAAAACGAAGTGTCCACAGCATCAACCGCAGATGAGGTTGCAGAGATAGCACTAAAGCTTGGCTTTGAATTTTCAGGTGATGAATTACTGAGAATGTCAGGAAAGAAATTTGGCGGAGTTACTGTTATAAAAACCGTTCTTCCTGGAGAGTATAATTAAATGCTTTTTGAATATCTGGTTCTACCAGCATAGGAAGAATAAACACCATATTTTCTTCAGATCGAGAGTATCTTTACCCGAATTGAACGCTAAAGAGACGATTGTGGAAGAAGCGATAGTCTCTTTGGTTGGAACGGAGCGAGAAGTCACGCGATCGAGTAATTAAGTCTTTAGCCAAGCGGCAAGAACGGCGATGAGAAAAGAAGCAGCTATATCTTTTCGGTTAGATGAAAAATGGTCGCTGAACTCAACCGATTGGCAAAATAACTCATAGCTTAGAGGGGAGATGTTGTTCGCTCGTCGGGGAGGGGTGATATCTGCACGATCGAATATTATCCCCACCAAATCCCTCCCGCTCCTCACTCACGTCCCTCCACCCGCCCCCAGACACGCTCCGACGGTCGGGGAGGAGCTGGCTACGGCATAGGCGGTCTGCTCCGGCTCCCCTCCCTCTCACACCACTCCGGCGCGGCTCCTCCGTTGCGTTCGTTCCGTCTCCCTCCTTCGTCAGTCGCTCCACTCGCTCCACTCCGATCGCCACTACCTACGGGTGTTCGCTCCGCGTGTTTTGAGCTTATCTGAAAGGCTAAAATAAATATTAAATGTCTAATTAATTGGCTAATTTATATTAGTAAAAATTAAGTAAATATGATACTTAAAATGATATAATTATGTCAATTATATCTGATAGTTTATGTTGCTTGAATCTTTATTTTCTGAGTTAGATACTATTGGTTTTAGTGGTTCTCGGTCTTTATCTGGTGCAGGTTTAGCCGTGCTTGCTTCTCTTTTTCCGCTTGTCCCTGCTGGCTGTCACGTTGTTGTTGGCTGCGCTGCTGGTGCAGATTTAGCGGTTCGCTCGGCGTTTGGTAGTGGTAATGGTGATGGTCGTTTATGCTTATTTGCTGTGGCTTCAGGGCGGTGGGGCACTGGTCGCGCGGCATTTGCGCGGCGGTCGGCGGCTATAGTCGAGGCTATTCCCCTTGGTGGCTTGCTAGTGGTTATCCCTGGTTCTGTGTCCCCTCCTCCTGGCGTTACTCCTTCCCGCTCCTTCCGTGGCGGCGGCTCTGGTTCTTGGGGATCTGCTGCGTTGGCTCTTGGTAGTGGTCGGCGGGTGCTGCTGTGGTTGCCTGTTGGCTATGCTCCTCCAGCGTGGGCGGGTGTGGCGTGGTCTGCTGTCGATGGCTGGTGGTTGGGTGTTTCTAGTAGCCAGTTATCTATTTTTTAGATAGTTTTAATGTTGATTTTTTTATTAATTAGTATTAATTGAAAGTGTATTATTCAAGCTAATTAATGTTATAATAAAAGTGTTGAAATGAGATTTAAAACAATCTCATTTCAGCAAAAAACAAAAATAAATCTATTCACGATTATGACATATTCCTTAGATCGTTGCCCAGAGGTGGCAGCAGGTTCGAGCATTTTACCTATGCTTGATTGGTTGGACACAGTTCAGTTAGTAGCTTTAAAGGCTAATTACGATGCTACTCGGTGGGAGTTATCGATCGCAGACAAGAAAATCGGCGCGGTCGAGAAAGTCCCTTCATGGCTATTCGATGAGACTTTTGAAGGAAACCCCTCGCACGTCTACCAGTGCCACCCTTACGGGCAGTGTGCGACCCAAGCAGAAGCGATCGGGCGGTTGTTTGCTGGCTGGCTGGTAGAGCAGAAGATCGCAGATCCAGAGATTTGGACAGTTGAGCCGAGAAAGACAAGCTTAGATTACATGTAATTTCATGGGGCGGCTGCGCCGCCCCCCACGCCGCTACAGACCCACACCGCGATAGAACAATGAACGATACAGAAACGCCCAGGATATATGTTGCTTGCTTGTCTGCCTACACAAATGCACATCTACATGGAGAGTGGATCGACGTAGACCGCGACAGTGATGAGATTCGCAAGGATATCAAGGCGATGCTATCCCGATCGCCAATGGCTAAAATCGAAGCCTGTGAAGACTGGGCGATCCATTCTTATGAAGGGTTTAAAGGCATAACGATTGAGGAGTATGAATCGATCGATCGAGTGGTAGAACTAGCCCAAAAACTTCAAGAACACGGCGAAGCATTCGCGGCATATTTGGATCATTATAACTTTGAAGATATTAAAGATTTTGAGGATCGGTATCAGGGCAGCTACGACAACGAGCAAGCATTCACCGAGGAACATTATTCAGAGCTAATCGATAAGGTCGAGCAAGCTGGTTTAAATCCAATGTATATCGATTTTGAAGTGTGGGCGAGAGACTTATTCATCAGCGAATTTACAGGGGTTCGAGAAGGGTATGAAGCTTTATATGTTTTTCGTAATGGCTAATTAAGCAAAATAGGGCGAGATTTATCTCGCTCTCTTCAATACCTTTTATCTATTAGAGCAACAACAACAATGCAATTAAATTTGTTCGACGACAGTGTTAATACTCCCGCATCAACTGAACTAGAGGAGAAGGCACAAGAAATATTAGACAATCGCCGCGATCGCTTTGAATCTCGCCGAGAGCGGCGGCTAGATAACGCACACCGCCTGGGGTTGAAAAATCGTAAGCTGTCTAAGTCGTTCTATGAAAGATCGACTAGTATGGCGCGATGTATTCCAATGGGTCAGCCGATTTTAGTCGGGCACCATTCGGAAAAACGCGATCGACGGTTCCGTCGTCGGATGTGGGATGTGATGGGTAAATCTGTTGCAGCATCCGATAAGGCTGAGTATTACGAACAGAAAGCCGAGGCGATCGAAAGTAATCAATCGATTTTCAGCGATGACCCCGACGCGATCGAGAAGCTAAAGGAAAAGATTGCAGCAGCGATCGATCGTCAGGACTTCATGAAAGCAGGAAATAAGATCGTTAAAAGTAAGAAACTGACGATCGAACAGAAGACCGAGCAGTTGAAAGCAGCGGGGCACAGTCCCATGATTTTACAGCCCGATTTCTGCGGACGAGTTGGTTATGCAGACTATGAGTTAACAAACAATAACGCTAACATCCGCCGGATGAAGCAAAGACTAGCGCAATTAGAAAAAGCTTTGGTTAATGCGGTTGAGGTTGGTGATACAGAGGAAGAATACCCCGATCTAGATCTGATTGTTCGACATGCCAGAACTATCAATCGTGTTCAGTTGATTTTTAGTGGAAAGCCGAGCGTACAGATTCGGAATCTACTAAAGTCTCACGGTTTCCGGTGGGCACCATCCGAATCAGCTTGGCAGCGGCACTTAAATGGTTTCGGCTGTCGGTATACGCTCGACGCGATTGAGACGATCTTAAAAGCAGATCGATAAACCCTCGCATTGATGGGGCAGGGTTCGACTCTCCCCATCAATTGCTAAATTCTTACACACAACATCAAACATAAAATCATCATGACTTTTGAATTAGAAATGGCTTTAGACATTGTTAACGGACAAATAGACAAAGGTGTAGAGTTTCCCGAAGCGATCGAAGCTTGCGCGCCGTCTTCGGCGGTCGAGCATTGAAAATGTACCCCGTATCTCAAGATGAGCTGACGGAAGCCTACGACAACCAATAGCTCAGTCTCGATCGCGCAAGCGCACCCCAAGGTGGTCGAGCGAAGAAATCGCACCGCGAAACGCCGTGCGATTAGACCACACTCGCCGCGCCGCGAAACGCCGCGCTAGTCAGATAAATCATGCACAACAGAAGACAGAAATACTAGAGGTAAACAGAATGAACGTTAAAGAATTAACGATCGGTCAAGTGGTTTATATCAATGGTGCCATTGAAACTGAAAGATTAGTAGTCGATAAAATTGGTATCAAATACATCACTTTTGCAAGCTCAAAGCATCGCTTTCTCAAGCAATTTGGAATGGTGCAACGCTGGAAGGATAAAAGCTATGAAGCAGGAGGAGTCGATATATTCGCCAGTGCTGAAGCGGCTGAAAGTTATCTATCTAAGAAAATGAATGAGTTAATAAGATTGTAAATTAAGCTTATTTTAATCATTAATTACTCATCATTAAATCGACTATGAAATGATGATTTAATGGTAAAATAATACTAACCTCAAAAACAAAGCGATCGCCTTCCGTGCAAAGTAGAGCGATCGCCGAGTTATTGAGTTATCCCAAATCACGAAATTAAGGATACTTAAATTATGAAGCTAATTGAAGCGCGTGTAAATGGCAATCCCCGCCAAGTAAGCACTAAATTCGGTGAAAAGTCGGTTATGGACGTTGTAACCGCTGATGGGCAGGAAATCGCTATCTGGCGACCTGCTGGCGATCGAGAAGTAATGGGTCGGGTGAATGGGGAACGGGTCAGCATTGCGATCGATAGTAAGGGGAAAGCCTCTCTAGTCGAACATGCTTCAAACTCTTCCGCTGTTGGGTTGGCAACAACTGGGCCAGCCGTCACACTCCCCTTTGAAGCTGAGATGAAGCTGAAGCAACAAATGGGCTTTCAAACTGAACCAGAACCACAGCCCAGCCGAGCGGCTGAAATCGCCGACTATATCCAGCGGCTAGGAAAACTCTATGGGTGTTGCCTCACCACCGCTAAGACCATTCCAGCTACAGGCATCTTAGAGGCACCAGAGATTAAGGATATTGCTACCACAATCTTTATTCAAACCGTCCGCCATTTTGACCTCTAATACCTAACCACTATCCAGCCCTACATCGGGGCTGGTGCATTCCAAACCCTAAAATTTATGGCACAAGTTCAATTAATTCTTCCAGCAACAATCGAACTAACGATCGAGCTTCCCGATTCAAAGTTAAAGTCTTTAATCGTCGATGGAAAGATCGATGTTCACAAATACATTGATGTCGATATTCAAAATAGTTTTGAGTCTGATTTCAAGCGTTGTAAAGTATCCGACTTAACAATATATGTTGAAGATCCGACGATTAGCAGTTGGGAGACGATTGAGAAGAACGACGGCACACAGTTATCGTTCGATGGCTACAAACTCTCCAAAGCCTAGAGCAGAATTCTAGCCCTCAATCCTCCGCTTTTAAAGCGGGGTTGACCGCTAAAATAGGGATATCCCCGCCAGCGACCAAACTAACGGGGATACCAGCGGCTAGGAGCCGCACAAATCAACAATAACTACTTACTACTATGACACAATCACAAGAACCGAACGACCGCGACCTTTACACTCGCGTTGCTGCACTCGAATATCAGCTTACTGAAATTCAAAATACTCAAGCCCAACTAAGAGCGACGATTGCTCCTGGCGGTTATGTAACCGATGCCTTCGAGCGAGTAGTCAACCGCATCGATGATGTGGAAGATAATTTAAACTCGCGCATTGATGAGGGCTTCAACGAATTAAACGGGAAAATTGACACGATCTTGAGAAGCGTCACCGGAATGGGTAATTCAGAACCCTAAAACACCAGTTACTACCCCAGAAATTTAGATTTTTGGGGTAGTAACTCAAATCAGTACCCTTACGATCGATAAAATGATGATTGAAGAATATATTCCTTTATGTAAACATTTGTCACTTTACCCATAAAATGGCGTAAAAAGCCAGGTTATGCTTCACAAGTCTAAGTACCTCAAGTACTTTTACGATCGAATGCCCTAACTGCGATCGAATGCCTTAACTGCGATCGAATGCCCTAACTGCGACTGAATACCAGCAGTGCGCTTCTCCGCCCTTGCGATCCTCTTGCTTGAGATCGAGCTAACTGACGAGCAAGCTTACGCTCTGGCTCAATATCTCAAGCGCGTCCAGTTTGATGATTTCCGCCGCCGCGCCATTAATGAAGATGACGCTTATCTCATGCAAAATGCAGCCTCAGAGGTTCGCAAAGCATTGAGTGATGCGGGATACGATCCGAGGTAACAATTCGGCTCCAGGCGATGATATACCACTTAAAATATTGCAAATATATCACTTATACAAAGTAACTTTCGCTGAAGATCTTTCGGTCGATAAACTCAAGCACATTAAGGATTGATTTAAATGACAAATTATTTGGACATCGAGCAACTAGCGAGTCTCACTCGCAGCAAGCGAGGTAAAAGAGGATTGAAGGAGGTGGCTAGAGAAGCTGGCATTAGTAGCCCTAGCGCAATTTATAGAGTAGAAAATTGCAAGGTTCCAGACATGGCAACTTTTCAAGCTTTGTGTGACTGGTTGAATATGCCACCTACCGATTTGGTTGAGAACTATTCCCCAGGAGAGAAATTGCACAGCCGAGAGCGAGAACACAATACTTTCGCGGTGACAAAACTTGAGACAGCAACAAGATTAACAGGCGAAGAAATGTCTGAATTGCTAGGAATCGATCCTGAAGTTCGCAGAAGTAGTTTAGGGACGGAACTAGCGATTCGAGTATTAAATGGACTAAGAGAGCGCGGTTTAAGTGGACAGTGGTATTGGTGCAAATACGAACAAATTTATCTCAAAAGATCTGAGTATCCCATACAAATCGACCGCTCGTAAACTTAAAACACCAGTCACTACCATAGTCCCAAGAATTATTTATCGCAGACAATCGTAGATGAAAATAGAGCAAATTTGGATAGACAATCCCAGGCAAGACTTTTGGGCAAGATTTCGTG
This sequence comes from Chamaesiphon minutus PCC 6605, assembly GCF_000317145.1. Taxonomy (GTDB): domain Bacteria; phylum Cyanobacteriota; class Cyanobacteriia; order Cyanobacteriales; family Chamaesiphonaceae; genus Chamaesiphon; species Chamaesiphon minutus. Next base: position 2,068,342 of record NC_019697.1, read on the forward strand.
CTGCGTTCGCGTAGCGTCCCCTGTGGGGAATCGAGCGAAAAACCGGACAACGTTTCTACGCAGAGTCGATTATAGCGAGATGCGATTATCCCAAATCTCAAATAGTAGAAAAGAATAAATGTGTTGCGTTTCTAATGCCTTGTGAAACCGCTTACTTACTACCTTATGAGCGAAATAAACCAAATGCTACCTACTGGCTCGAAGCAGACAACGACGAGCTTTTTTATAAGAAAATTCTTGAAGATTTTGAGGTCGAGTTGTCTGATTTTTGGGATGGCGAACCTTATTGGTAAATCTTTAATGTCAGAAGATATATGAATATAACTGATGAAGATTTCAAAATTGCTCTAGCCGAACGTGTTCGGGCAAAAGGATTGGCAGCGGTCATACTTGAAATCGCCCAGATCGCTGAAGATAACGATCTTCTCGAACGCGAAAGCCGTCGCGGGTGGGGAATTGATGCTGAGTATCTTCGAGCAATGGTTGGGCGAATCCGTAACTAATGGTCATAGCTCCGTCGAACGCACCGTCTTCGACCGTGCTAATTTCTAGAACTTTAGAGAACATGCCGCCGCGCCATCGGGACACCAATTCCAGACCCTACATTATCGATCTCGCCTCCCTGTTGTCCCGACCGCGCTAGACCCTAGTGAGGGCAGCCTGTGAGCTTCCTAGTGCTTAGTTGCCACACACGGGCTGTTTTATTATAATTTCGGCGGTCAAGGGCAATGCAAGTGGCGGTATTTCTAGTGCTTAGTGACACTGACTAGCTTCGATCGCCACCCTTGACAGCCTACAGAAATTGGTGGGGGCAGCCCGTGTGTTGGGTTGTCGTTATCTCGCTGAGGTTTTTGTTTTATGTCTCGTTTATCTGTTGCTGCGGATTTGTGGTTGTCGTTGGCGGCTCGTGCTGGCGCGGTTGATTGTGCGGTTCGGGTCAGTTCGCGGTCATTCACTGGGTGGGTGGTCGAGGCTGTGTTTAGCTCTGCTGAGTCGGCGGCTGATTTTGCGCGGCGGGCTAGTGCTGTCGTTGGTGTGGGCGTGGTGTCGCGGCGGTGGGTGCCCGTGTCTGTCGGTTGGGTCACTTGGTCAGGCTGTTGGTCTTGTTCGGTGCCTTGTGCGGTGCCTGGGCAGGTCTTGTCGCTGGGCGTAGCTTCTCGTGGTAGTCGGGTGGTTGTTAGTTCGTAGTTAGTTTGTGGGGGGCTAGTCTCCCTTTTTAGTTAATAGTTAATAGTTAATAGTTGATAACTATTAACTATTAATTATCTACTGCGGTGTATAGATCGTACCGTTCATACATTGTGGTGCATTAGCCACTAGTGGCAATGTCAGCGGATCGTATGGGGTCGAGCCATTAATCGTTACCCTGTCACCAGTAGTAAAGCCTGACGACCGATTGAGCGCGGGAATCGTTGAAAATCCACATTGATTGACGGGGATTTTTCTATTGACTACTGTAGGAATCTCAACCGCAAATCTTTTAGTAGTCGGATCTGATGTTTTGTAGACAAACCTAGCATTATCGATCTTGTAAAGCCTGTCGGCTAGAGCTGAGGCAAAACTAGGCGAATTACATTGAAGATCGGCAAAGGGAGTAACCGTCATTGATGCCGAAGTATAGGTAGTGCTGCCAGCTTTAAGTGTTACTGGCTGGAGCGTTTTCAAATCGATCGAAATAGCTCCACAAGGACTTAGATTTGGAAAAAATTTGCTCTCTAAGGCGTTGTAATCGACGTTATTGATACTGCCAGCAGTCAGCCCCGTTAGATAAATTGCTGACTTAGTACGATACATCGTCGCGCCACCTTGGGAACCATTTCCCCCAGAAGTAATCGCGCGATTATTTGCACATTTAGGTGGAGCGGGGTTGAGCGGTAAGGTAACAACATTAATCGCTGTGCTGCCTCTGAAAGGGGTCGCGCTCGATCGGCGAGTAGCGTAGCCTGGAAAGACTGTAAACCCGCAGGTGTTATCTCTAAAAATCGAAGTTAGATCTACAGTATAAGCCAGGGATAATTGCTTATTAGCTCCCCCAGTTTGAGCAGGGGGAAAGTAAACATTAGTCGTAATCGTATTGCCAGAAACGGTTTGTTTGAATGCTCCAGTCTGCGCCCCATTACCCCATTGAGCGACCCCAGCGACACATTTATATCCTGTTTTCGCCAAGACACTCGGTAAGGAAGAGATGGTATTCGTGGTACCCCCTGCTACGATCTCGGTCGGCGTGCTAGAGCTAGCCTCATTGAAAGAAATCCTGGCATAACCGCAAGCATCGCTAGTAATAGTTCTGGTGGCATTCACTCCCGTATAGGTGATTTCTACGCCCCCAGAACTCACTATGTAAATATTGTCTTTACTGTCTTTGTAAGTACTCACGCCGTTATAAGTGAGAACGGGTTGGGCAATTGCTGGGAGCCAGCTAGAAAAGAGACTAGCAATACTAGCTCCGATAATAGTCAGTAATCTATAATTCTTCATTCTGCTATTTTTAGGTAGTAAATAAAGAGATCGTAAGATTAAAATTATTGGGTGACAATAGACAAACGGTCTAATTTTAGTAGCAAACGTTTTGATTTTTTAACAAACGTTTATATGTTCAAATAAAATGTTTGTGGTTGAAGATTAAACGTTTTTGGAGAGAGCGAATTATCAAAACTGAATCTGTTTGCCTTAGGAAAACTACTGAGTATTTCTCAATTCACGCCGATTTATTATTCTTGGCGACCCACTTCACCAGATCCTGGCGATGATTTTTTGGTAGATTGTGGGATGAATGCTGACGCGGCGATTGTCACGTCGAATTTGAAGGATCTGAAAATCGCGCAAACATCACTGGGATTATTAGTTTTAACTCCCGCAGAATTAGTTATTAAATTAGCCACCGATCCATAACCATACGCAGATTGACACTGAGACTACCGGAAACCCTACACCAGCAATTAGCGCAAGTAGCCGAGCAAGAGGGCGTATCCCTGAATCAATATATCGTGTACGCGCTGATCTTAGCTGATCGAAAAGTGGTAACTTGCGACCCAGAATTAACTACTGAGACGATCGACCGACTGAGAGCGAAGCTTCAAGCAGCCAAACATTAACCCTCAAGTTCTCTCGCCCCGCTCTGTAAGGGCTTAGGGGATTAATGTTGCGTTTTTCATTTGTTTGACTGTCGGGGGCTTAAGTGTCAGGCAATTCAAGCACTGCTCTTGCTATTTTATTAATAATGCTGTTTTTGTTAAGACTCATGACTCAGGCAAGTACTTTCGCAAAGGTCTATTGTTAGACTAAGCGACCCCTGTGAAGGAGTCGCTCATTTTAAAAACGGACTTGGGTATGAGTCAATGCCTAGCAAACCTACCAAGATCTTGGGTTGTACCAATTTCCTCGTGGTTCACTATAACCTCCAATTGTATTTCGACCTTTACCTGGGGCATTGTTTGGATTGTTCCATCGATCCCGTCGATAGGCTTCAGCAGCACCGTTAATTTCTCCCCAAGATGGTCTTGAAAGACCTGCTGCTCCGACTGAGCAACGGACATTAGTTGCACACCACTGTGCCCCCCGCTGAATACCATATCTTGCCGCAGGCACAACTCCTTGCCATTGAGCGAGTTTAATAGTGGCAGGTAATTTGGTAGGCTTGATTTGTTCGAGCGTAGCTTGTGTGGGCGAATTTGTGTTAGACAATGGTGTTGAAGCAATGACTGGTGCTGCGCTTAAAGCTGCTACCAAACCAGAAGCTATAACTATTTTTGGTTCTCCAGTACCTAATGTGCTAAATCAATAATTGAATCTCCAAGTTAGCAAGCATCTGTTTCGGAAGTTGTTGAAATTAGTGAAGCCATAAGCAGTACGCTTGATGAGCTTAATCTTATTATTAATTCCCTCAACTACACCACTAGTAGTTCGCTCATCAAAGTAAGCAACTATCTCTGTTAACCATCGCGAGATTGTGCCACAACTATTTGGCAAATGCTGCTTGGCTCTTACCAGCCAATGTCTAATTTTCAATAGTCCTCTCATCCACGATGTTGTTTTTTCCATTATCTCTCTCCATTTTTCTTTGAGTAGATGTGCTGCCCTAATGTTGGCAAATTCTTCTCTAACCTGCTTGAGCTTCTCTTGTTCTTTCTCCTCTCTTAACTCTTTTTCATTTTTTAGCAGCGCATATTTACTCGATTTTATTACTGCCAATTGCCGAGTGTATTCATTCTTTTGCTCTAATGTCTTTGCGGATTTAAGTTTAGCCTCTATCGCTCTTTTTTCTTGTTTTCTCAGCTTATCTAACTCACTATTTATTTGCGCTGTTACATGAAATCTGTCTGCTACTACTTGAGCATTAGGCATCACTTCTATCGCTAAGCTTTTATACCCTTTCCATAAGTCTATGCTGACTTCTTCGATCCTTTCCAGTACCTCTGTCCCCCATCCTTTCAGGATTTTCTCTATTTCTTCACTCTTTCTGCTTTCGATTATTGCTAATAATTTTCCTCGCTCTATATCTACTAATACTGCACAATATTTTCCTTGTCCTTTTACCATTGTCTATTTCATCTATTCCCAGTTTTCTTAAATCCGTTGGCTTTTCTCCGTTTAGCTCTGCTTGCTGCGTCTTCAATTATTCTCTCTATTTCTGCTGTCGTCATTACTCCTGTTCTAGCTACGCTCTGAATATCTCCTTCTAGTGCTTCTGCTAGGATTTTTTTAGCTAGTCTTGAAGTATATGTTCTTCTGCCTTTAACAAATTCTAGTTGTTCGCTAAATGGTTTTTGACATTTTTTACATTTAAATTGTCTTCTGTTTATTTCTAGGTGAACTTGCTGCTCTCCCCACGGCAAATCTTTTACTATGTATCTATTATTCTGATGTAAGCTACTACTCTTCGTTCCGCATCTATGGCATTTGCTTTCTTTCTTTATTGCTTCTACCTGTAAGATGATGCCTATTCCTTCATATTGTCGCTGCGACTCTACTCGCATTCCTTCTATTCCTAATAGCTCCGTTAGTAGCTTGAGTTCCTTTTTGTTGCCACTTGCCCTGCCCGCCGCTCTTCTTACTATTTCTTCCTCTCTTCATTATCTTGCTTTTCCTCTCCTCGTCAGCAGTTTTGACATATTTATTTTATTTTCTTTCTCTTGTACTGCCTCGATTCTCATTTAATTAGCACATTAGGTACTGGAGAACCCTATTTTATTAAACATAGCTAGTTTTGAATGAAGGTGATTTGATCCTGCACATAGATAAAAGTTATGAATTGCCTTGTGTTAGCTAGGCTCCCTACTTCCTCCGTCTGTGCTGATGTAAATTATCCTAGAGCTATCGAGTTGAAATTGCTATGTACCTTGAGTGCAAGAAATATCAAAAAAGTTTGCACTCAAGGTACATTGACAATTGATATCCAATGATTTAATTCTCCGATCAAGTATTTTAAAAACAGCTAATAGTTAAATGCAATCTTGCTAAGTATAAAAATAGTTCCGGTTGGGGTAAGAGTTTCGGAAGAGATCCCACTGGGTGCAGGGGTCGTCGCTGTCACTGAGTTATTATCACCACCAGCTTGAGCCGCTTCGATCGAGAATGGAATTACTACGGCAATGATAAGGCAAATGTAGGTGCTTTTCATGTTTTTGATGGCTCTAGCCATTGCGCCACATAGGATATCTTCTTCGCTTGAGTCGATCGCAGGCTTGGATCGAAGATATCCCCGATTTCTTTTGGGAAATCGGGGGATATTGACTGACAACTGTTAAGGTATACTGCCAGGTGCATTGCCATTGATAACAGTAGATGCTACCCATTGGTTGGTTCCAGCATTGCCAATAACATAGCGGCGATGCCCACCACTATGTTATTGGCAATGCCTGAGACTTGTTTGACATAATCTACACACTGACAGTAATAAGCCGCTTGAGCGCGGGGAATACTACTAATGAGCGAGATCTCGGCAATCGTCAGTGCTGCTACTGCTGATGTACCAAGTTTTTTCAAAAAATTGGGCAGTTTACTAGTTAAGTTCGAGTAGAAAGACATCATTTTACTTGCCATTGCTAGACAATTATCACAGCCTCAAAATTTACCGATTTCTTTATTTGTGCTGTTGTAACTAACAATGACATTAAGTTAATCGAATTCATATATACCTTGAGTGCAAATAAAAACAAGATAAATTGCACTTCGAGTGCATAACCTTAAACACTAATACACTCAAACCGTCATGAATAAAACTGCAAGCTGGAATAAAGATGCTATAGAGTTAAGAATCTACACGAGTGACTTTAATCTTTTTTTAATAGACTGGGCTAGGGGCGAATACAAAATAAAATCTAATGTCCTGGATGAATTATTAGATCTAAATGAAACAATTGCGCTTCTTAAAATTTTCCCAAAAGTTAATGATAATGAGCCTTATAAAAAGGCTTGTATAGGCTTTTGTTCAGAGAGGGCATTAAAAATACATGTTGACCGTATAAGAATCAAGTGTTGTATTCCTGATAGTAAGGAACAAAGAAACAAATACAAGCAGGAGTTGTTGACATTACTAAGTAATGAATATCTAAAAATAATAGTGTCTAGTTCTTCATATTTATCTCACAAGAACAAGAATCAGATATCTTCTGTCGAGACTCAAAATAAATCTAAAAAAACTGACATAAGAGAACTAGGCATTAATTCTAAGGATATATTTTTTGGAAGAGCAGAACAAATAGATCAGCTTAAAAACTCAGTACAAGGCAATACTTGTAAACTAATTGTCTTGTCAGGTATGGGCGGAATCGGTAAAACTGCATTAGCAAATCAGATCTGTGAGTCATCCGATAGTAAATACATAATTTGTAGATCGCTAAGGGAGATGCCGCCAGCAATTGATGTGTTATCAAATTTTTTTGATTTTTTGTCTGATAAAAATGAGGGTATGGATAATCTATCACTAGAGTTGATAGTTGATAAAATTATTTTTTATATTTCAGAAAGTCCATGCTTGCTGATTCTAGACAACATGGAATCAATTATGGATATTGGTGAAGGATTAGGTGAATTTCAAGAGTCTTATAAAGAGTATCAGTATTTTATCGATCGAGTAGTCACTTCAAATCACAATAGTTGTCTCCTAGTTACGAGTAGAGAATGCCCTAATATTGTTGAAAATTTAGATAGATCGACCTATCTTAATATTGCTCTGACTGGCTTAGATAGAGATAGTGCTGTACATTTTGTGAAGTCTAAGGGTTTACAAGATAGCGAGGATGTTATCGAAAAACTAGTAAAAGCTTGCAGCTATCATCCGTTAATCCTCAAATTAGCTTGTGGATTTATTCCAGGTATTTACACAAATATTCAACAATTATTAGATAATCAAACAATTAATTTTTCTGACTCAAACGAAATTCTTGAGCAACATTTTGAGCGTTTATCTAGCGTCGAATCAACGATTATTTATTGGCTGGCAATCGCAAGAGATTTCATTCCAGATGATAAATTATCTGAATTTATTTATCCAGAAGAACGACATAGCAATATCCGCTCTGGCTTATTAAAGCTTAACGACAGGTCGCTGATAAAAAAGGATAACTTGTTGCCAAGGTGGACTCTAGAAAACGTAATTATGGAGTTTGCTACAGAAAAACTCGTTCGATTATTGATGGCTGATATTCTGAGAACTATCGAACTTATAGCATCGAATAACTTAGATAATTTTGACGATCTGGGTATCTTTAATAAATTCCCACTTTTTCAAGCAACTGCCAGTGAGTACATTAAAAAAATTCAAATTAGACTGATACTTCAACGAATTAAAGGTTCGTGTTTTAAATACGGATATCATACGCTCGAATCATGGGCAAAATCTATAATTCAGGCACAACGAATAAATATAACAAATCGTGGATATGCGGTTGGTAATGTTGTCAATATACTCATTCAAGAAAAACAAAAAATTGAGAACTCGATCGATCTATCTGGACTAAATATAAAAGAAGTTGATTTTTCTAGTGCTGATTTGCAAAAAGTAAATATGAGCAACAGCTACTTGGATCGTTGTACATTTAAGGAATCAATATTTCCATTAACATCTGTTACCTTCATAGATAACATCAAGAATCCACTACTGATAACAGGAGACGATGCTGGAGTAATTAGTGTCTGGGATATCAATGATAAGGCCAGAATATGTAAATCTAGAGAGCATAATCATGGTGTTAACTCAATTATTCCAATATACTCAAATAGCTCAGATGAATCGTGTATTTGTCACTTGATAACCACTGGAAATGAGGGTAAAGTAAAGCTTTGGATGATTACCACTCAAGACAATAATTTAGCTCTCTCTTCGATTAAAACTATTTCAAATATCGAAAATACTGAAATCCATAGTTCGGCAGTTAGCAATGATAGCAAACTGCTAGCTATTGGTTTTGCGACAGGTTTGTTGGAAGTATGGAGTATCCAAGATTTTCAAGATATAAACTGTATATTCAGGGAAAATGTAAATTCGGGAGTATCATTATCGGCATTGGCTTTTGATAACAGTAGCGATCTGCTTCTCATCTCTAGAAATGACAAGGAGATAAAAATACTCAATCTAGTCGATCGCCAATGTCATTCATCAGATTTTACTGGCGAAATCTATTCTTGCCTTAAATTCGATCGAGAAAATAGATTAATTGCAACATCTACGAAAGGAAGTTTGTCTATTGCTGCGATTCAAGATAAATCATTAACAATACTCCATCATCAACCTAATGTTACTCGAAATAAAGTACCCTTAGAAAATTTAAATATTTATTACGATGCTGGTGGCGCACTATATATATTTGCCTCTAGCTCTATCGGACAAGATACGACAAGTAAAATGTATACTTTCAAGATTGAAGGCGAGGACAATAATAGCCTATCAATCAATCAAATAAATTCATTTAATGCAGAAAGATCGACGATCAATGCTCTTTGTATAAGTAGTGAAATGAAACTTCTTTCGAGCGTTCGTAGAGATTGTGTTGTGCAACTGTGGGATATTAATGATGTAGAGAATTCTAAATGTATACATAGCATTTATGGCTACTCAGGATATATCAATCGAGTAGTTTTCGATCCAAACAACAATAATTACATTCTTAGTTCTAGTAATGAAAATGATATTAGACGATGGAGAGTAGATTCTGACGAGCCATATTTTGATGAATCAGAATCTATCTCTGGTCATCTAAGAGAAGTTATTCCGATTATTTTTAGTAATGATGGCGAATTTTTTGCTAGTGGTAGTGATGATAACGACGTTATTTTCAGAAAAGCATCAAACTTTACAAGTATCCGTAAATTAACTGGTCATAATAATAGAGTTTGCTCTATCGCCTTTGCCACACATCAAAAAATACTTGCAACTGGTAGTTACGATCGAAGCTTCAAGATCTGGAGTTTGGAAAGTTTGGAATGTATTGAAACTAAGACTGAACAAAAAGCAAGAATATATGCATTAGCATTTAATCCCCATTCTAAATATAATCATTTAGCCAGTGGTGGTAGTAATGGAACTATATGTATTTGGGATTCTAATAGTTTTGTCCGTATTCATTTAATGGAAGGAAGCTCATTTATAACGGGACTCTCATTTAGTAATGATGGAAAGCTTCTTGTATCAGGGCACGGAGATAGTCGATATATTAGACTTTGGAATATTGAAAATAACTACGAGCTTATTCGTGAATTTAAAGCTCATGATGGAATTGTATATTCCGTAGTTTTCAACCATGACTCTAGTATCTTAGCCACTGGCGGTGGTGATGCACTGATAAAGCTATGGGATGTTAGAGATAAGGATAATATAAAACCAATAGGTAAACCATTAGAAGGTCATTCTAGCTGGGTACATTCAGTGGCGTTTAATGCTACTGGAACGAGACTTATCTCTGGTTCTGGCGATAACACAATCGTTCTTTGGAATATTGAAAATCTAGAACAACCCTTTCTGATAAAATCTCAGCGGGCTTATAGTCCATATGATGGACTAAATATTAGAGATGTCAGAAATTTGAGAGGAACTCAAAGGGAAAACTTAAAAAACTTAGGTGCTGTTGAAAGTTGATTGACTAAACCAAATCCGCGACCGTATCGGTAATCTCCCCCTGCACCCCCAAACGATTATCATCGTAAATCAACAGAGTATCGATCTTCCGGTGCCGACTAAATTTCTGTACCTTCCGTACATCTCCATTAGTTCGATCGAGAGCCGCAGTTATCGTCGAGTGGCGTACCTTATGAGGACTCAATACCTTAGTCTCTACCCCAAATTTCTTGACTACATTGCGATCGATCGATCGGCCCGATAACCGACTGCCATAAGCATGATTATCTAGAGCAATAAACAGCGGCTCGTCATTCTTACAGCTATCCCGCGCCGCCAACCACTCATCTAGTGCCTGGATCGACTTCGCAGACAAATCGATTACCTCCTTCTCGCCGCGCCCTTTGCCGCGAATCCACAGCTTCGGACGCTGGTAATCACCCAAATCCAACCGTTCGATCTCCACCCGCCGCAGGGCGTTATCCCACAGCAGCCGCGCGATCGCGTAATCTCTTTTGCCCTTGGGCGTAGTGCGATCGATCGTATTAATTGCGTCACGGTAGACCCCAGGCTCCACACCCGTCGTATCCCGATAGGCTTGACTCTTCAAACCCTTAACGTGTTTGAGATCGAAATCGCACCGACCCAATTTCTGGGCGTGATTCACTAACGACTTGATCGCTGCCAGCCTGTTATTAATCGTCGCTGGTTTGAGATCCGTCTGTTGGAGATCTGCCTTATACCGCAACACCACTTCGATCGCTTGCCCTTGCTCTAACTGGAGAAAAGCCGCGATCGTCTGAGGGCTTGCCGATAGCCCCGCGACGGATTGAAAGAAATGCTCGATCGAAGCCGCATACAATCGCTTAGTTTGGGGCGAATTTTGCACTCGCAAAAACTCACTTAAAAAATCTCGCTCTATAGTGCAATTGTCAAATGAAATTGACAAAACTTCAGAATTAACGATCTCACCCATCATCTTGCTCCTAGCCGAGTTGAGAGTCCGTAAATTGCTATTGTCGGACTCTGAATATTGTAATTAAGCTACGTAAAAACTACATTAGATATCCATCATTCTTTATACTTCTTTTGGTATTACCATATTTTTCAAATTAACGATCTGCGCCCTCAACTTTGCCCAATCCTTAAATACTTTCAGCTTCGATCGCTCTAGCTGTTCCTTCCGGCGAAGGTATGTATCGGTGTTTCCGTCCCCCGCCGCATAAGTTACCGAGTAAATCTTGAACGACTTCACCTCCATCCTGACGATCTGCTGTTCTGCCTGAAACTCGCGCGCTGCTACATCAAAGGCCAACACTAAATCCTGAATTTTTTCCCGAATCTTATTGGCGATCTCTACTTTTCCCCGCTCCATCTCCGCTACTTTCACCGTCAGATCTGAGATCTGGATTGCTCGACTCTGTTGGGCATCATTCCCCCCATACGCCCCACGTAACACTTGCACCCCCGACGCGGCGAATAGATCGTTAAGTACCGCCCCAGGATTGGTAAATAGTTGTCCGATTCGCTCGAAGAATCCGATCGTGCGCGTTTGCCCGTTTTCAAAAACCGTATCCTTCCGTAAAAACGCCTGTAATGCTGGCTCGAAAATCGCCAATTCGATCGACTTCTTGTTATTGACCTTAGCTTCCTCGATCCTGGCGTTCACTTCCTGAATCTTGACATTAAGTTCGCGAATGACTGGACTATTCTCGATCGACTGCTGTTGAAGTTTCTGGACGCATTCGAGGGAGGTGTCCAGACAGTCGAGCGGTTGATACATCAACACCCATTGGTCGTTACTCATCGTGGTGTTCAGGATCTTATTGATATCCTGCGGTTCGCTCAGGGGGTTGTTTGGGGTTTCCGCTGACTGAGGTGGTGGAGGTGGTGGAGGTGGCGGTGGCACCACGTTAGAACCTTTGGTAGGGCTGGTTGTTGAAGCGGGTGTAGCGGTTGGCTTTAGTGTCGATGCTGGAGAAGTTGGGGTTACAGGTGCAGGGCTAGCGGTTGGTGCTGGTGTGGGCGTAGGGGTTGGTGTTGCTACTGTGGGTGTAGAGCTTGGGGTTGAGCTGGGTGCTGGTGTTGGGGTAGTTGTTGAAGATGTTGTTGTCGATGACGGCATTGAAGCAGGCACGAGCGATCGATTAGAAGTTGAAGTTGTCTTCGACGACGATCCAGAAGCTTTAGGCGTGAAGCGATAGTCTACAGTCCTCAAGGGCTGGGGTGCAGGTGTAGATTTAGGTTTTCGCGCCATTACAGGCAGCGGTAAACAAGCAACTGCGTTGGCGAAGCCTGCGCCCAGCGCAATCGCCACAGTCATTACAACCCTCCATCGAAGCCAAAAACTATCCACTATTAAATTAATTGAGAATTGAGAATTGAGAATTGAGAATTGAGAATTGGGTTGTTAGGATGGGGATTTAAACCCCTGCTTCTCGTTAACTACTAACTACTAACTACTAACTACTAATAATTAACTAATTATTAGTTAATTATTAATTATTAATTATTAATTATTAATTATTAATTATTAACTAATCCTCCTGCCACACCGGAATCGCATCGGATCTGTTCTGCACTGTCCCTTGTGCATACATTAGTCCCACTTCGTACCTAAGCATAGTCCCTTGCTGAGATAACAGCTTTACTCGTCTAACCGTTCCAGCGAATGGAGCGGTTATTCCCGTCAGGCTGGCGATCTGTCGCTCTAACTGCTGCTTTTTAAGTTGGAGTTGCGCGAGTTGGAAATCTCGTTCGTGGGCTTCGAGGTTAGCTACTTCCGATTGCTTAATGCTCTCTAGCTGCGCTCTCCAAACTTTCTCCTGCCGTTCGTTTTCGGCGATTTGTCGATCGAGTGCCGCCTGGGAGTTCTTTTCTACCGCCGAACTTAGTTGAGCGTTGGCGAGTTGGAGATCCCGCTCGGCGTTGGCAAGTTCGAGTTCGATCTCTTGGATCTTGCTCTGACGGCTGGCGAGGGTGGTTTCCTCCTTAGCCTTAGCCTCCTGAACCTGTGCGAGGGCTTCAGGGAGAGATTGTTTGAGCTTCGTTAATTGTGCCGCTTCGTGGTCTTGGATCGCCTTATCCACATCATCCATCGTTGCCAGTGCATCGATTTTCTGCTGTTGTCTGGCGATCGTCTTTTGAAGATCTTCCGCGCTCAGGGTCAGGGATCTAACCTTTGCACTCTCTGGTAATGCGGCGTTCGCTTGCTTCCGAGCGAGTTGAAGTTTGCGCTGGAGGTCTACTATCTTCGTCTTCGCCGTGGCAATCTCCGCATTCTCTCGATCGTAATTGGGAGCGATCGTACTCTTGAGCTGCTTGACCTTAACTACTGGTAAGGGTTTAACTTTTGGGGTCGATTTGAGCTTGGCGATCGACAGCTTGACCCGATCGAGTTCGGCTTGGAGAGCGACACGCTCTGACTGGCGATAGTCGGCGATGAGTTGGTTGGTGGCTACATGTTGCCCCTCCTTTACTTTTAAGTCTTGGGGTTTGGCAACATCGACCTCGATCTTTAATCTCTTGGTACTCTTGCGCTGGGTTACAGTTACCTGGTTGTCCACGCCCCGCAGATTGGCGATTGTCGAGGTGTCTGGTCGGTCGTTAAATCGATCGACTGCCACCGCTGAAGGTGTAAAAGTTCCCGAAGCAACCGCACCATTGGTCTGTTTGTCGGTAGTGACTAGACACCACCAAGCACCGATGCTCAGGCAAGACACAGTAGTAACGAAGATTCTGTCCACGGTTGAGAATTAATAATTAATGGTGGATGGTTTTTGGGCTTGATGGGAGGTGAGTAGCACTACCTCGTATTTAAGTAGACCGCTATGGCGAGATAGTAGTTTTACTCGTAGAATCGATCCGGCGTAGGGGGCGGCGATTGGTTGTTGCTGGTAGTTGGCGATGAGTTGACCCTTAATGACGTGCTGACCCTCTTCGACCTTTAGGTCTTTGGGCGTGGTCAGTTCGAGCTGAATTTTCAGGCGTTTGGGTTGTTGAGCGAACCTCTGCTCCACATTTTCGGGCGCACTGCGATCGCGTTGGCGGAGCCTCTGCCTCAGCAGAAGCGTCCCGTTTAGGGAATCGCGATTGACCGAAGCAACCGCTTTACTCATGTGGCTCGATAGCGTCGGTAGAAAGCCCCAAGCCACGACCGTTAGATAAGATAAGCCAACAACCAAACTCTTGTTCATAATTAATAGTTAATAATTAATAATTAATAATTAATAGTTAATGCAAACCCAAAAGATTTATCCCGAACTGGATTATCCATAACCATCAAACAACCCCCAATTATTAATTATTAATTATTAATTTTTCTAAGTACATACTCTCTCTTCTCTTCTTGAAGATACTTGTAGAGTTTAACTATCCTCAATGCAAACCCAAAAGATTTATCCCGAACTGGATTATCCGTAACCATCGAACTAAACCCCAATTATTAATTATTAATTATTAACTATTAATTCTTCCAAAAAACGGTTTGATGGTGCAAGCGACCGCCGTACCGCCAGTGCGGACTAAAGCCTGAAATGTCCCCAAGTTAGCGATTCGTCCAGCGTCGAACCGGAAGCGGCTAGCTACTTTGCGGATATCTGCCACATCGACAGGTAACAGAATTTTGGTAGCGGTGTTAGCTAAAACATCAGGGCTAATGTGAGTTTCCCTTTGAGTTGCTAGGACTATTCCTAATCCATATTTCCGACCGTCTGCGGTAATGCGATCGAGTGTCTTCGATCCCTTCAACTCTTTAGCTTCATCGACAAACACAAATGTTTTGAGTTCGGGCGATTCTCCTGCGAGGCGGTGAGCGTCCATAACTTGTTTGAGAATCGCTTCAGCCGCGATCGCGCCTAGTTCTGGTGGCAGCTTCGATAAATCGACTCGAATCAGTTTCCCTGCGCTTAAATCGATTTGAGGGCGTGAAAACACCTCATATTGAAAAGTCGCCGCCAATTTGATTTGTAGGGCTTGTGCGTCCTTGCAGCCACCTTGGGCGCGGTGAATAATCGCTATTTCTAAATCTCCTAGATCTGGAGGGGGTATCGTCCAGGTCTGGCGATTTTCCTGGGTGATGCCGAACTGTTCGTAAAGTTCTCCAATCATCAGAATCAGCAACCCTTCTTGGTTTGTCCCCATGATTAGAGCGCGTCTTAAAGTTGCCGCGACCGAGATAGCTTGCAGCTTAGAGCCGCCACCTTCAGGATCGAGGTTGATGACCAGTGGGTTGATGCCATAGGCAGATGCCATGTGAATCGGGTAGCAGATCTCCCCTGGTAACTCTTGGTCGCCGTGAAAATCCAGGACGATCGATCGAGACGGGAATCCTCGGTACAGTTCCCAGACGATCGCCTTTAAGGTTTGAGTCTTCCCACTACCCGATGTCCCCATGATGACCATGTGCGGGTTAGCGGCTTTATTCAAATCCCAGTACACCTCATCGCCCAAATGCACGAGCGATCTCGATCGAGATGGTGTGTTTGGCTGCAATACTTTCCCCCGATCGGATTGGGGTTTCAATATAGTTTTGGGTAGTGGTTTCGCCATTCGTTCGCATCGCGTTCCCTTTGGGAAATCGCCTCTGGTTTCAGATCATCGTAATCGATCTTAGATTTAAGTAACCGAGCCAAAACATGTATTTAATCGATAAAAACGTTTGCAGTAATCATTTGTTTTAAACGTTTATATCCAAACGTTTGCGTCATAGAAAAATTTGCAGTGCATATAACTAGTAATTTTTTTAAATTTAGGTGGCATTCTCATTCGTTATGCAAACGTTTAGGCAAAATGAGTCAAACGTTTATTGTCGATCGAAAACGTCTGGTAGATGATTTTCGATCGACAATAAACGTTTGATTCAATTATTGAATTTGTTTGGAAAGACTGATTGGCTCTCTCGTAGTTAAAGTTATAAGCTAAACTTATTCAAATGGACGCAGCGGAGCGGAGTTCATTCTCATCGAGCAAGCTAATAGTTTTTCTCTCATCAATTCAAAAGTTGCAAAACCATAGCTTTGTCTCAGAATTAACTTGATTTTAGTATTAATCCCTTCCGTGACTGCACTTGTGGTTCTGTTAGCAAAAAAATTAGCAATTTCTGGCAAGTGACTTTCAAGTGTATTGGCGATATCGGCAAAAAATAAACCTGCATATTTTAACCATCTTCTCATTTTAGCCAATCCAGATTTAACAGTAGAGTTGCTTTCATATATGTGTCTAAGTTCCTCCTTGAATTCATAGGCAATCTCTAGAACGGTTGACTGTTGAAATAATTCGCTCAATTCGACTCGCTCCACATCGTTCAAGTCTCGATTGTTTGTCGTCAGTAATGATTTGTTTTTCAAGCCAGTTAATCCTAATTTAAGCCTGATTTTATTTAATGATTTATTAACTAGCTTCATCACATGAAATCGATCTATTACAATCTCAGCGTTGATAAATACTTCTTTAATAACTTTGGGAAATCCTCCCCACATATCAACACAAACTTCTTCGACAGAGGCGTGCATTTGTTCTGGTTGCCGCTTGAGCACCTCAATAATGTCATCACTTTTATGGGAGTCAACTACTTCTAACAGTGAGCTATTATCCAAATTAGTAACGACTGTTGCAAACTGACCTTTTCCTTTACGGCGACTAAATTCATCTAAGCTGATTCGTCGTGCATCTCCCCAGTCTTGCTTGGTGCGCTTAACCGTCGGGGAACCCGACGAGCGCGCATCCGCTTTTTGCCAATTCTCTTGCAGCAATTCTAGTGAATATTCCTTGAACTTGTTCGCGGCCTAATTCCTCTTGCTTGCTAACTTGTTCGACAGTTAAAGTTTTTACTTGGGCATAGATATAATTTTCATATCGGCAAGTAAAACCTCTTCCTTTTTCTACCCACTCTAATACTTCTGTTGGATATCTACCACAAGATTTACAATAGTATTTTCGACGTGGCACTTTTAAATAAACCAAATTACCAAAAATTGATAGATCTCTGACCAGTCGATAACTTGTATTGTGTAAGCAATCCGTATATTCTTGACAATTAGGGCAATTAATCCCTTCGTTATTTAACTGAAGGTGTAGACAAATAAAATCTGTTTCTTTATAACATGTAAAAACTGTGGCATTTTCTAAAGCCAGAAGAGAGTTGAGATGAAAGTCCATAGTGAGCATCCTGGGGTAAAATGTAGCCTAGGCTACATTTTACCCCAGGATGCGAGGAGAGCCGTTAGTGCGGCTTGTTCACTGCCCAGGATTACCTCGAACTCAATACGCTATTTTTGGTTCCAATCCTCGATCGACCCGAAGGCCGATCGCTACTAGCACTACCTCGGATTTAGAGCGGGGATGGTCTAGTTCCAATCCTCGATCGACCCGAAAGCCGATCGCTACAACGGCATTTTCCACCCCCCGCGCGAACTGATAGCCAGTTCCAATCCTCGATCGACCCGAAAGCCGATCGCTACAGCGGTTTAAGCTTGGGTGTAGAAATCTCATCCCAGTTCCAATCCTCGATCGACCCGAAAGCCGATCGCTACAAAATATTTAGCATCTAGGTATCGTTGATAGGGTTCCAATCCTCGATCGACCCGAAAGCCGATCGCTACAATTATTTGATTCAAAGCCTACTAAACCAACCACTGTTCCAATCCTCGATCGACCCGAAAGCCGATCGCTACATAGCTTATCCATACCACCGTCGTCGGGGGCGGTGTTCCAATCCTCGATCGACCCGAAAGCCGATCGCTACGTCGGTGCCAAGCTGAAGTCTTGTTGTCGTCTAATCTCGTTCCAATCCTCGATCGACCCGAAAGCCGATCGCTACTTTATCCAGACACACCGACGACACGACGCAGACACAGTTCCAATCCTCGATCGACCCGAAAGCCGATCGCTACCACCAGCCAAAACGAACTTTACCGCCAATCGAGTGTTCCAATCCTCGATCGACCCGAAAGCCGATCGCTACACGGGCGAACGATCGGAGATTGTTGCCGCTGGGGGAGTTCCAATCCTCGATCGACCCGAAAGCCGATCGCTACGCGTTCTCATTGTCAACCTTATCGACAATATTCTGGAGTTCCAATCCTCGATCGACCCGAAAGCCGATCGCTACACGAATATTCGCTACGCCGACTCATCCGGTAAATGGTTCCAATCCTCGATCGACCCGAAAGCCGATCGCTACAAAGATCTATCAGCGATGGATCGGAGTCGATGTTCCAATCCTCGATCGACCCGAAAGCCGATCGCTACGAAGGGGGTTTAATACCGCCAGATTCACCATGGTTCCAATCCTCGATCGACCCGAAAGCCGATCGCTACAAGGGACTTCTGACGGTTGCTGTCTATGTCTACGTTCCAATCCTCGATCGACCCGAAAGCCGATCGCTACAAAGGTGGCGATTTTGGCGGTACGGTTACGGCGTTCCAATCCTCGATCGACCCGAAAGCCGATCGCTACTCCAGCCATATAAAAATCGCAAGCCCCAGTATGGTGTTCCAATCCTCGATCGACCCGAAAGCCGATCGCTACGATGTATGTCCCTTCACCAGATGGGTTAGGATTGTTGATGTTCCAATCCTCGATCGACCCGAAAGCCGATCGCTACTTCCAAGCCACGGGTGTGACCGCTGTATCTCCAGGTTCCAATCCTCGATCGACCCGAAAGCCGATCGCTACGATTGAATCGATCGATTTCCGATGCCAGTTGGGGTTCCAATCCTCGATCAACCCGAAAGCCGATCGCTACGCACCAAAGCTTTAATTTGCGGCGGTCAGACCGATGTTCCAATCCTCGATCAACCCGAAAGCCGATCGCTACCTCGGTACGTAGCGGTTACAATGTGGCGATCGATACGTTCCAATCCTCGATCAACCCGAAAGCCGATCGCTACGACTCAGAAATTGCTACCGATGATACTACCAACAATGTTCCAATCCTCGATCAACCCGAAAGCCGATCGCTACCTGGAAGACTCACAAGTAATTTACGCATTGACCAGTTCCAATCCTCGATCAACCCGAAAGCCGATCGCTACCTGCGGTTAACAAAACAGAAACATCAACTGATGGTTCCAATCCTCGATCAACCCGAAAGCCGATCGCTACCACGGATAGACAAACTAAAATCAGTAGTGCTAACTTGTTCCAATCCTCGATCAACCCGAAAGCCGATCGCTACGTGACGTCTACGTCACCCTAACAGGCGAATCCTGGTTCCAATCCTCGATCAACCCGAAAGCCGATCGCTACGCACGATGGTAAAAATCCCAAGTCAGGATATGGAAGTTCCAATCCTCGATCAACCCGAAAGCCGATCGCTACACCACAACAGCCCCAAGGCGAGTTTGTAAGTGCTGTTCCAATCCTCGATCAACCCGAAAGCCGATCGCTACGCTTTACTGTCTGCTTAATAAAGGATTGCGATAAGGGTTCCAATCCTCGATCAACCCGAAAGCCGATCGCTACATCGACGAAATTGAGCAATTCCTAACTCATTCGATCGTTCCAATCCTCGATCAACCCGAAAGCCGATCGCTACCGAGCCTACTATCGAGTATCTTTTAGAGCTGGGGTTCCAATCCTCGATCAACCCGAAAGCCGATCGCTACAAAAAGCCAATCCCACTAATCGAGAAGCAGCTAGTTCCAATCCTCGATCAACCCGAAAGCCGATCGCTACCGGGGTACACCTGGGGGTAGCACTAGCGGTATTGCGCTAGTTCCAATCCTCGATCAACCCGAAAGCCGATCGCTACCACCACGGGTAAAACCTCGTGCAACTCGGAGCTGGGGTTCCAATCCTCGATCAACCCGAAAGCCGATCGCTACGATCCGCACTTGGGGCAAATAGCATCGACACAGGCAGTTCCAATCCTCGATCAACCCGAAAGCCGATCGCTACGAGCGGGAAATTTATCGAGACTGCTGACTTTCCAGTTCCAATCCTCGATCAACCCGAAAGCCGATCGCTACTTGATTTTAACCTATGTCTCTAAATCCTCCCATCGGTGGTTCCAATCCTCGATCAACCCGAAAGCCGATCGCTACGACAAAATCGGTCAATTTTTCCATCTCGACCTCGCGACTGTTCCAATCCTCGATCAACCCGAAAGCCGATCGCTACATAACCCACACTTGCTCGTGTCTGGCGTTCGCTGTTCCAATCCTCGATCAACCCGAAAGCCGATCGCTACATATTATCTGATTGTCAACAAAATCGGCTAGTATATTAGTTCCAATCCTCGATCAACCCGAAAGCCGATCGCTACATCGTACCCAGAATCGGATCTGTCCTTGGGTGTTGTTCCAATCCTCGATCAACCCGAAAGCCGATCGCTACGTGTGCTGGGTCGGCACCTCCGAGTTACCGACAATCAAGTTCCAATCCTCGATCAACCCGAAAGCCGATCGCTACCAACAGCCACCGCTGCCCGATGGAGCCATCTACTGTTCCAATCCTCGATCAACCCGAAAGCCGATCGCTACTTTGCCGATTTGGGTACGCGAGCGAGCAAGTAGTTCCAATCCTCGATCAACCCGAAAGCCGATCGCTACGCAAGGCAGCAGGTCAAGCACCAACGCGAGATAGTTCCAATCCTCGATCAACCCGAAAGCCGATCGCTACCGTTGACGGTTTCTGTCCGTCCTTCTGCTGAAGATGTTCCAATCCTCGATCAACCCGAAAGCCGATCGCTACAGGATGTAACGCCAAGTACCAACCCACCCACGGCAGTTCCAATCCTCGATCAACCCGAAAGCCGATCGCTACGGCTTCTATTTTAAACCCATATACAGCAAATGTTTCAACGTTCTCCAACGCGAACCCCTAAAAACTAACAACATCTCAACCCTCCAAAACATCAAGCCAACCAAGTTAAACCCTTACCCAGTAAGGCAACGCGAACCTCCCAGGAAAACAGACACCATTAGAGGTTCGCGTCACAAAATTAAAGGCTCATTAAAATCAACATACTTATCCACCCCATAAGCCTCCACCGCTCGATCGCGTCCCCCCATCAACTTATAAAACCGCAAACTATCCACCCGCACATCGATCGTCTTCAACAACTTTGATCGAAACACCTCAAACTGCATCTGGTCAATCTCGCATTCAAACACCGAAAACTGTACTCGCTGACCATAATCCTTACAGACGATCGCCACCTTGCGCAACCGCTTCGCCCCCGCTTTTGACTCTGTATCTGCAATATCATACGTCACCAAAATATTCATTATTAACCCCGCAAAATAAACGGTGGATACTGCGGAATATCCCCCCGCAAATGCCGCGCCAACAATCGCGCCTGCACATGACACACCAAACCCAACGGCACCTTTGCCTCTAAAATCGGATGCAGCACCTCCTCCTGCTTCCGCTTTTGATAAGCTGCCAGAAATTCTTTTCGTCCGTCCTCCGTTAGATTTACGCCACCGCCTGGACGATCGACAAAATCTCCTGGATTAATCTGTCCCCGATTCACCAAATTCAACACCAATCGATCGGCCACCACCGATCGCAACTCCTCCATCAGATCCAACGCTAACGAAGGTCTTCCTGGCCGCAACACATGGGAAAAACCCATTTGCGGATCTAGTCCCACACCCTCACAAGCCGCTACACACTCATTCGCCAACAGCGCATAGGCAAAAGACAACAGCGCATTAATCGCATCCTTCGGCGGTCGCTTCGATCGCTCCCTAAACTCAAACCCCTCCCGATTCATCCGAATCATTGCGCTAAACGCCCCAAAATAAGCCTTGGCAGCATATCCCTCTACGCCACGAAGTTTATCTATATCCGCTGATTTTTCGACCGTTCCAATTGCTTCTGCTTGCACCTGCGCCGCCGCTCGTAGTTTCGCTTCATCTCCACTATCTTTAGCCTCTCGCGCCGCCCGCATCAATACATTGCGTGTATTTTGCAACTTACCCGCCATCACATACCGCGCGATATTTAACGTCAGATCGGAATTCCCGATCGCTTCATGTTGCGCCCGTCGAAGCAAGACATTCCCCGTCGTTGGCCCCGCCAAACGTCCCTGAAACCGACCGCTTTGTGACAACCACACGATCGATCGACCATCTAACCCACAGCGATGAATCAAAAATGGACTGAACAAAACATTTCCAAACGCTACGATCGATCCTAAATGGTGCAAAGGCACCTGCTTAGTTTCCTCATCAATATTGATTTTCAACGTTTCATGATCTAACTGGAGATACGTCCCTTGAGTCTGGACGTACAACGTATTCAAAATTTGTTTCATATCTCATCAATCCTAAAAACAGCTTGAGCATCCCAGACTCGATCGAATTTCTTCAGTGGTTGCGGCAGACAAGCCTCTATCAAAGAACAATCCTCACAGCGAACATCCGCCACGGGTCTAGGCATCACTTGGTTTGCAAAAGTCTCCTGCACCGCTCGCACAGTCTCCGTCACCAGCGATCGCAATCGAGGATCGAATTCCACCACCCGTCGTCGCTTTGATGCACTATAAAACAACGCCCCAGTCATTACGGGTCGATCGAACATCTCTTCTAAACACATCGCCTGAGCGCAAAGCTGCACGGCATCAGCATCCTTTGCCTTCCGCGAGCCAGATTTATACTCCACTGGATAGGGCGTACCGTCTACCAAAAACTCCACCACATCAGCAATCCCCCGCAGTTGATGGCGATGGCTAATTAGAGCAAGCGATCGCTCCACCCGTACCCCCTCAATTAGTTCGTGACCGGGCACATCCACCCGTTCGTGTACCCGCAAACCCCGCAGGGTATAAATATTTTCCTGCCACACCTGCTCCAAATGAATCAGCGCAAACTGGCGCGGACAATAAACAAAGTGCTGAAGCGCACTCACCATCACATAGTCATCAGTCTTTTCCACAGCACTCGATCGTAAACAACAAAACAAAGCCCCCAACTTATTGGGGGCTATCCTATCTATCCCTCAGTCAAACGAGTCAACGTCACACCACTGGGTAGTTCGGCATCATCGATCGAGACTTGATAGTCACCAAATTTGCGTGGTGGTTCGCTAGGATTGTCGAGCTGGGCAGTAATGCGATCGAATAACTTATGCGCTGGCGCATTACCAAGTTTGCTCTCATGGGAAAAGACATACAAGCCACGGGGAGCCATTAACCCCCGCGAAGCCGAGCGATCGAAATCCCACATTTTAACCAACGATTCCCAGAACAGTTCTAAATCTCGATCGTTAACGCCTGTTTGGGCTGCCAACGATGGGGAATAGAAACCGCGCATCATGTATAAACCATACGGAATCAGCGTTTTACGTCCGATCGTCTGTAGTTTCTCAGCGTCCTTAACATCAGTAACAGCAACGCGGGTAACTGCCAAATCTTGCGGTAATACAGGATCGAACGACCTAGCAAAGGTTAGTTGAACGGGGCCACGCACTTGTCCCGCATTCAAACCCGTACTCATTACCGCCCCAAACATCCGCACATCATAAAAATTCTCGCACATCCATTTACGAGCTTTTTCAGCGTTGGCTCGGCTTTTATCTGGTTTACCAGCTTTTTTCACCAGAGCATCAATGAATTTTTTTACTGCTTTATTTTGATAAATTTCTTCAGTTTTTTCTAGCTCTTCCTTGAGTTCGGCATCAGTCAATTCACCTGAATAAGCTAATGTTGCGATTACATCTTCTTCGGTATCACCTTCACTATCAGTGAAAGTAAAAGCAGCAGGTAATAGATGCTTATACTCTCGTAAAGTTTCCAGTACATTGTTTTCTTTAATAACTTCACTGGCGGGTTTACCTGTAGGAATTCCTTGCTCGGTATAGGCGCGACGGATTTGATTGTTTAATACGCCATGATGCTCGACAAAGATGTTTAAGTGTTTCGCTTGTTCCTCAGTAGCTTCATATTCAGCATAAGTCGAAACGTAGTTACGAATCTTCCGTTTTAGACAAACATCTGTCACCAAACCGTGGGAAGTTTCGGCATCAGTTCGAGGCATATTACCGCCGTCAGGATCGCCATTCGGGTTGCCATCGGTGACATCAAATAACAATACAAAATCATGACGACGCTGACAATCTAAATGAACAGTCATGGGTTATTTCCTTAAGAATTAGTAATGAGATAAAATCTGAATGGCTTAGAAAATTGAGCAGCAGGGCATTTTATGCCTTTAACTTGGCTGCTTCTTTATCCGCTTTGGCTTGAGCAATCGCTGCCCGATTAGCCGCTCGTTGGTGGTAATATCCCAGCGAGAAAATTGCTTGATGACCCATCTTCAGGGTGTTAGGAAATCTCTTTTCAGGGAAGTTCAGCATAATTTCTTCAAGTCTTTGGTCGCACAATTTATAAATTCCTGGTGAATTTTTCCGCAACTTTCCTAGATGATTTTGTACCCCACGCATCAGTGGTGCAAAAGCCTTGGCTGGTGTACTAGAAGCTGAACCATAATAGCGATCGACTAAGGTAGCATTAGTGTTTCCTTGGGCTGCTCTCTGAATTGCTTCGAGTTCGGCAAGTAGTCGCCCACAGTGATAAGCTGCGTTGTCAACACCTTCTAGTTCGGGATTGGGATTTAGAGTGTCCATATCTGTCATATTGAGTTTTCCTTGGCTAATGAGTATCAGCTTAATCAGCACTGCGCGAGGGTAGGTTATATCTTGCTCGGCGCGGTTGCGTCGCACCAGTTTGACTAACAGATCGTCAGCTAAAGGCGCACCACTAAGCGCGTGGCGAATTAATGCAGTTGGCACGGTGGGCTGCATTTCCTTACTAGGATCGCGATAGACACTAGCGGCGAGGGTATATACACTAAACGACCGCATCTCAATCCCATAGCCATCCACCATTTTTTGATTGATAAACCACCGCTTGAGGTGCTCTCGCACATTGGGTATTGTGGTTTCCAGCCAATCGCGGACGACCGATCGCGCCATGCTAGCACTCAGTGATAGAGCATAAAATCGGTCGTCAGTATCGGTATGAACTTGGCTCCCAGATAGTGGTGATTCGATTAGATTTTTGACTGCTTGGGGATCGGGAGCTTTCAGGAAACTGATCGGATCGAAATCAGTTTTCTTGCGAGTCCAGAACACATAAGCAGTCGAACCCACATAAAGGCGCGAGCTATCGTCTGCCAATAAGTGATTCAGTGCCTTAGCAAATTTCTCTGCCGCATCGCGAGAAATCGGCGAGGAGAGCGAATTCTTAAGTCCATAAGATGTGAAGGGATCGGAATTAGCCGAAACTAAAGCGGTACCCGATGGCTGTCCACCGATCAATCCTTTGATTAGCACGGGCATCCTCTGAGCGACCTCAGACATTTCTCCTGTAATCAAACAAGTCATAATTGGGGCTGGTTCTTTGTCGGCATCATCACTACCAGATGTATAATCTGCCCAGAATTGCTCGATCGATTTAATCTGTGCCCTAGCATCAGCAATTACTACCCCATCAACTCGAAAGGTGATGTTTTCACTGGGATCGAATTTATCAAGTTTGAAACCAGTAGGTAGACACTCGCCGAGTTGGTTGGGATGCCATTTGGTGAGAAATACCCGAACGGCATCGAGCATTGGCTCCTGGGTGATTTCAAAGCATTTTTGAATTAGTGTTTTAAATTGCTGGTGGCAGTCTGCTACTCTTTCTGGCTTAGAATCTGGACGACCGACCCCCAGAACATATTCGATGCTATCGGCTAATAATTTGGGCTTTACACCCACAGTTCGCCCCACAAAGGGAACAACAATCGGCTCGCCACGTTTATTCGCTTTAGTATCGCCACCCCAAGGAACGAATTTCCCAACAAGAGTGCCATCTAAGTTGAGATCGATCGACCAACGAATTTTTTGTTCGCTGTACATCACTGGTGGCAGTGTCATTTGCGTATCAGCAAACTCTTTAAGCTGCGTCAGAATCATCCTGCCACCTCTGGTACTCGCAGGATACCTGCTTTCAAACTAGCTCGAAAGAATTTAGGTTTGGCTGTTCCCTTGGTGACTTTTCCGCCTTCTGCATCGTGGCTCATAAACTCAAGCTGCTTGGCTTCAGGATCGCTAACAAAATCCATATCCCACAGCATTAAACCCAATTCGTCACTATGTTCGATCGCCTGTTCGGTGCCATCTGGTTCGGCGAAATATGCACTGAATTCTCGCGTTCCCAAATAAGGCTGATGTTGACATTGCCCTTTAGCCACCCGTCGCCGGAATTGAGCACGATATTTAGCTTCAGGAGCATTAGCATGAGGCTTTAAGCAGATATCGGCAGTGATAATATAGGCCACATCCTTGAGACAAAGCGAATGGCGTTGAGCGCGATCGTCATCGGCAAAGTAGCGATATTCGGGATTTTTGGCAGAACTGGAGCTTTGCCAACTATTCATCTCATTCCGCAGAATCGAAAAATGCCGGATCGGTTTGAGGACTTTAATTTCTCGCACTTTCCAAACAAACTCTGGTTTCCAGAAAATCGCTTCCAGCACCCCCCGTGCTGCGCTAGGAGTCATTACCGGATAACTCACTCGCTCTGCACCAAACTCAGGGCGAGTAAATAGTGCCCCTTGCTCGCTCCAGACTTTCACCTGCAAAGGTGAGTCAAATTCATTCATAATTGTTTTTCTTTCCAACACTACACAATTAAATCGTATGGATCGCGAACGATCGCCGATCCGCCAAGACTAATCCCCCTTACTTCGTCATAACCCCCTTCCCAAACCCAGATCCCTGGGGCAATCTCCCGACGTACTTCCAAGCCTTGTTTAAACTCTCGATCGCGTAAATTGACCAAATAAGGCTGAAGAGCGCGGTGATGTCGAGATTTCAAACCCTGCCGCTCAATTTGGCGGATCAGCTTTCGAGCAGTTTCGTCATACTCGATGACAACTGGTTGAGTATCATCAGGAATTAGCTTGAACCGTTGAGCGGTTTCTGGATAATCGAAACGTTCGCGAGCCTCCTGAACTTTGTATTTATCTGTATTAGTCCCTTGATAAAGGTGCCCAAAGTAAGGACGGAAAATTTCAGGATCGTCAAAATTAGGCTGCTTTCTTAACAAATTAGCGGTTTCAGCTACTGCTGTTGCGTAATCACCTGGAGGTGTCCGCCCATTTTCTGGCTGAAACACCACGACTCGTCCTGTAGTAGAATTGCCTTCACGATTACAACGTCCTGCGGCTTGCACGATGCGATCGAGTGGCCCCAAGGCTCGATACACGGATGGGAAATCTAAATCTACACCTGCCTCGACAACTTGAGTAGAAACCAGCCAACAAGGAAGATTCTGTTTGAGACGCGATCTCACTGCTTCCAAAACCTTGCGCCGATGGGCACCACATAGCAACGTAGATAGATGAAACAGTTGTTCGGGTTCGTCTTGAGGCAATGCTGCCAAGAGTTCAAGGGCATCCTTGCGCGTATTCAAAATCAGCAGAGCTTGCTCGTGTTGATGTATCTGAACATCTTCCACTACCTGCGCCCAAGACCAAGGCTCATCGGGAAGCTCATAATTCACGCGGCTTAGTTGTCTGAAGTGTTCCTGAGCTTGTTCTGGCTCGATAATATCTTCCACACGTTCAAAGCCCTCTAGATATCGGCTATTGCCCTCTAGTGCGGGTTGGGTAGCTGTACAAAGCACGACTGTTACATTATATCGGGCTGCTAGTTCTTGGAGTACATTCAAGATCGGAGCCAGTAATCCGATCGGTAGCGTCTGTACTTCATCGAGAATAATTACGCTATTGATAATGTTATGGAGCTTGCGACATCGGCTCGTCCGGTTGTGAAACAAACTCTCAAAGAGCTGTACTGTCGTCGTCACAATTAGCGGTGCATCCCAATTCTGAGTAGCTAATCTAGCTTGAGCTGCTTGCGATCGAGCATCTTCATCATCCACGGTTGTTTTAGCTGCGCTGTGATGCTCTAGCACCGCAGCTTCGCCAAAAATCTTCCGATACACATTCACCGTTTGCTCGATAATGCTGGTGTAAGGTACCGCTACAATTACGCGATCTTGCCCGTGTTTAGCTGCATGTTTGAGGGCAAAAGCTAACCCACTGAGAGTTTTACCACCTCCTGTCGGTACAGCGAGGCTAAATACGCCTGGAGGTAACTTTGCTTTGTCGCTACAAGCCTGATAGACTTCTGCACGTACTCGATTGACTAATTTATCGGGTGCCTTAGCAATTAAGTCAGTTTGATGCTTTTCTAATACAGTCCATAATCGTTGAACTGTCTCTGGCTGTTGGCGTTGTGCGGTCAATTCTGGTGAAAAATGCTCTTCTGTATCTAAGAAATCAGCATCCACCAAACAAGAAAATAGCAATCGTAGAAATAGCTCATAGTGAAAGGGATTTTTGAAATTAGATATCTCAGATTCCCAATCAGATTTAGGACTGAGGTCGATCCCCGCAGTCTTTGCCTGCTCCAAAATCAATCGGTATGTGGGTTGATGTTCGGGATTACCGATCCGATCGATTCCTTGCGCTTTCTGTGGTAACCCACCATGATGTCCATAAATCAGGAGTGCGAGCGGCGGAATTAATTCTGCGGCTAAGATTGCCCCATGAACGGCGTGCGGAATGCTTCTAGCATTCTTATCACCTTGGGCACAAGCTATCAAATATTTCTTAAACTCTGGATTATACTTACCCAAGTCATGCCATAACCCCGCATAGTAGCCCAAGCGTTGGGCACCCAACTTATCCGCAAATCCAGCCGTACCATTGGCAACATCAGTCAAATGCTTTTTTAAGTCGTGCCACTTTTGAGAATCGTTAGGTGGAGGCGTATGCGCTACAAAATTTAGTGGTAATAGCATCTGAAGAGTTATTGAACGCGACAATACTATTCATGTTACAATACATTATTACTATTCAAGCTTATTTATCCACTATTTACTATCACCCTAACCCGTACCTGACCACTGCCCCACTGGTCGCGAAGCAACCCGATCGCGTTTGTCAGCGGACAACTATTAAAAGCTAATTTACGTCCCTGCTTGGCAACGGTTGTTAACTGTTGCGGATCGGTACGAATCGTAATCTCATCTGGGTCGTCAACCTCGATCGATCCGGTCAAATACATCACTGCACTAGGATATCGATCGAGCAGCTTATCTAGCTTGGGTGTAACTTCTTCATCAGCCCAAGCCATCGATTCAATCGTAGTGACGACCTTTCGCCCCACCTTGCCTGTAATGCGTTCGCTGACGATTTGATGTTCTAAATCTGGACGATTGCTAACTTGATACAGCTCGTCAGCAGTGGAGAGAGGATGAACTAAAAATGTACTGGCATCTCGTTGTTCGATGACTACATAATCATCCTTAATCCGAGCGCGATCGAATGTTCGTACCCCGTCAATGCGGACGACGATCTGATGCGTATTCCCTTTCTGATTTAGTAGCTCCTGAACCCCGCGCGGAGTGGCTAGAATCTCATTGAGGGAAGCACTCATCCCCCCGTTAGTATTGATATTCATCACTAGCAAAAACACCGCTACCACCAGGACTAAAATCGCGTATTCCCAGTTGGAGCCAGTCGATAGCCGTAGGTTTCGGTTCCCAGGCACGACACAGCGCAAGTTCGCGGGAAAGAATAGTTGAATTCCCGACTTAGTAATCGCATCCACGAGATAGCCAAACGTGTACCCAATCTCGATCGCATGTGCCAGCCGCCAGGAGATAACCGAGCTATAAGCCAGCCCGTAGACCAATGAAGCGATCGCGACTGAAGCCAGGATCGAATGCGTACAACTGCGATGGGGAAACCTCTTCTCTAGCAGTCGAGAGATCGGAAACAATACTCGTCCGGCTGGCGACTTACTCAGATCTACGTCGGGTAACAGTCCAGCGATCGCACCAGAACTAATCAGCATCGGATCGGCAGTCCCCAAAACCAAGCCAGTCATCAGACCACTAATAGCTAGATGGGTCAATGTCATCATGAATTTAGTTAATAGTTAATAGTTAATAGTTAATAGTTAATAGTTAATAGTTAATAGTTAATAGTTAATAACTATTTGTTTTCTTTGGTTGTTTTGATGATTGAGGTTAGGAGCTTTAATAGCTCTTCTACATCTAAGTGAATAGATTGATAGCTTTTTTCTTCTATATAGCCTGACTGGTGTAGTAACTCTATCCAGTACTCAGTCTCGTTTGCTTCCTTGAGAGCGATCGCTAGTTTGTGAATAAAGTCTGCTTTACTTTCTCAATAGTCCGGACACCTTTTGAAAAGAAAAATGATCGATCGATCCAAAAAAAGCAATTCATCGCTTAAAGTACAAGTAGAACCCAAGTACCAGATGAATTGCCCTATGGATATTGTACAGAACCTACTTGCCAAAGTGGGTAATTTAGCAAACCGCAACGCCAGTTCTTAGCCAGTATATTTGTGACGTTGTTTGTGGTATGCGGCAAGGCAAACTTTACTAATCTCAGTCGTTATGGGCAGTATAGCGAACGAACATACCGTCGTCAGTACAAAAAAACATTCGATTTCATTCCCTTCCACGCGCAGACAATTGCAGCAGCAATTGAACCAAATCGAGAGCAGATCGCAGCGATTGATTGCTCATTTATCAGCAAGAGTGGAAAACAGACATGGGGAGTAGATAATTTCTATAACGGTAGTATCAGCAAGTCTCAAAAAGGGTTAGAAATTTCGGTGATTGCAGTGGTGGATGTATTAGCCCATCAAGGTTACACTCTCTCAGTACAACAAACTGCAAAAACCGAGCGTCAACCCATCCCCGACGCGAAACCAACGGCGAAGAAGAAGCGTAAATCGAAGTCGAAATCGAAGTCGAAATCGAAGTCGAAATCTAAATCTAAATCGAAAGCGAAAACAGAACCAGTGATTTCTGAGCGAGTCAAAGGCTATCTGAAACAACTGAAAATAGCTCGCTCCCATTTGCCTGCGGTAGTAAAATATTTAACCGCAGACAGCTTTTACAGTAAGAAATCTGTTGTTGATGGGGTGATTGAGCTAGACCTTCATTTGATTAGCAAATTGCGGATTGATGCGGATCTACGATACTGCTACACTGGCAAGCAAAAGCCCAAAGGTGCGCCGCGTAAGTATGATGGCAAGGTGAATTTGAGTGATTTGTCCCGACTGGAATTCGGTGGTGAGTTAGCTAATGGCACTAAATTGTATAGCCAAGTGGTTTGGCATGTTTCACTTAAACGTAAAATTCGCATCGTTTACTTGGTTGACCAACGTCATCCCGAGAAGCAGCGAGTAGCTTTGCTCTTTTCTACCGACACGATGATTAATCCCATCAGTCTGTACGAGTACTACAAATCTCGGTTTCAAATCGAATTCATCTTTCGTGATGCCAAACAATTTACTGGGCTTTGCGACTGTCAATCCCGCCACCAACAATCCCTGGATTTTCATTTCAATGCATCCTTGGCAGCTCTCAATATTGCCAAGCTTGAACAGCAAAAAACTCAGTCGGATACTGGGGAAGATTCACAGCCGCAATCTTTTTCAATGGCAACTTACAAGCGGCTAGCTCTCAATGGACATCTACTTGAGCGGTTTATTTCCATGTTAGAACTTGACCCGACTTTGATTAAATCCCATCCTAACTACGATAGTCTTCTCCACTATGGCTCTCTAGCTCCATAAATCTGTCCGGACTATTGTTTCTGCATACTGAGATTCCCGTACCAACGCACCAATC
This sequence comes from Chamaesiphon minutus PCC 6605, assembly GCF_000317145.1. Classification (GTDB taxonomy): domain Bacteria; phylum Cyanobacteriota; class Cyanobacteriia; order Cyanobacteriales; family Chamaesiphonaceae; genus Chamaesiphon; species Chamaesiphon minutus. The sequence continues at coordinate 2,100,069 of NC_019697.1, forward strand.
GCAGTACCACTTCTCAAAACCTGTTTGCTAAGAACATACTCTTTCTTCTCTTCCTTCAAATATCGATACAGTTTCACAATCCTCAATGCAAACCGAAAAGACTTATCCCTAACCGGACTATTCATTATCAACCATCAACTATTAACTATTAACTATTACTCGATGTTCAAGTTTTTAAGCTACAGCTCGACGATTGAGGGAGGGAGTGGGTTCTAAGCGACCTAAATCTCTACCACTCATATGTTTACCAGACGATCTCAAAAGGAAAAACTCCTGAACTGATTGACTTAATTGATTCAACTGCTCAACCGGATTAGGTGCTTGTAGCAACTGCTCAAAATATAACAACAAAGCTTCCATCTGAAGATTGCGGAGTAGACTGCCCACAGTATATGCGGGCAGCTTGCTGTCAACGCGGGCTATTTGTCTCGGGTGAAGCAAGAGGCATAAGTCAAGCAACAGACTCAGGGTCAGGCCACGGCTTGTCCCTTCTTTACCTGTTTGCTTGGCCAACTGCGCCCAACCTTCATAAGACTTCCAGTCCTCGATGAAAACCTCTACTAACCATCTCAGTGTATACGCTTGGATGATATCTATGGTGCGCCAAGTCAGATCCGTAGCAACTAAATATCGATAATCTTGCTCACCCGGATACTTCAGCGCAATCACAAATCGCTTTTTTCCGTGAGCACAAACTTCCACTCTGATACTTCCAACATTGGCTGTAATGGCAGGTTGACCTCGAATACTCAACTCTTGAGGAACTCCCGGATAACTTGAAAAATAGTGCTTTAGGCTTTGTTTTCGGCCTCGAAAACGAATATTTTGGTTATAACGCAATTGGCTAATGACTTGGACTCCACCAAATAAGCCTGATGCTGCATCCATGAATTTTGCCTGACCATATAGTGCATCAGCAACGACGGCTTTGATCTTGATTTGACTGTGGTGCTTCCGAAACTGCTCCATTAATCGCAACACTAATTCTGGTTTAGTTGGGTAGTCTGGATTATGGGGTGGAGCCTCTGGGCGGTTTTTTTTCGCGATACCTTTCTTTCTCAGACGTTGATCTTCTCTTGTCCATGCTTGTTGTTGAGGGTCAGGTTGATAGACCTCAAATCCAACTGGCAAGCTCACTTTGTCAGTAACTAGTATTAATAACACTATGTTTTGACCATTTATATATCCCCCGCTACCTTTGTCTCTGATTTTATGGGTTTTGAATAACCTTGGTGTCTTCTTACTGCGCTGATGATCTGAGTCGTCAGTCACCAAAGTACCTCCAGAAATACCATACTGCTTGAGCACTATTGCTATACTAACTTGAAGCATCATCTCCCATGGCAGTTTGGATTTGCGAAACATCCATGATAAGGCTCCCAGGCTGTATTTCCCCAGGCTCACCCGTTCAAATCTTGCCCAGCATACGCTGTTCGTCAGTATTATGCCCATCAGACAGAATCCGATCCATCCACGCTGAATTCTGCTCAAGCCCCCATCTGGATTGTAACTTTTCAGTCCCTTGTTCAATTCGTTGATAAAGTCTTCGATGAAGGGCAAAGGCTTATTGAGTAGCATGTCTTTACCTTTCTATACCGATCCTTCATCCCATATCATACACTTCAGCAGTTTTCAAAAACTTGAACATCGAGTATTAACTATTAACTAATCTTCTTTGAGTCTTTCGGCAGAGTCCGCAGCATGTAGGTGATTCCGATCAGTAAGGCTCCACCCATACCCGCGATGACATACAGAAGTCTGCTATCCGTCCCGATAGCAAAGAACCGCAGCATCACAAATCCGGTCGCGGCGAGAATCAGCAGCGGGGTAATGTCGAAGTAATCGCCTCTGTCCCCTGCTTCGACTTCCAGACCCAAGTACTCTTCATCGATCGATCGAATTGCTAAAGCTGGATTACCACCAGCTCTTTGTTGTAGGTCTGCCAGTTGGGATTGGCTCAAGTTTAGTCCCCGCAAAACCGCCGCCGCTTCCATCAAATCACGGATGAAATAGTCGGGTAGCGGTCGAAGGATTAGGGGTGGAGTATTCAAAAATATGTCTGTTCTCGGCGGTTTGGTAGCTGCTAGAAGTAACGAGCAGCCTTGTCTCTGGATATTTTTTAGCCAAGTCCGAAACTTTGGATCGAGCTGGTGGGCATCATCAAAGACTAGGAAGGTGGCGGGGTTCGATCGCATGTAATCGCTCACCGCCCACCGCAGCTTTTCAACAGTCAAAGCTTTACCTTCCAGCTCGATCGTGTCGATCGCGAGCTGTTCGCAGATGGATATGAGCATTTGCCGCTGTGTAGCAGGGGCGAGAATCGCTGCCAGTGCGTAACCGTCGGCGATTAGTTCTTCTCTGACCGCATCCAACAATATTGTTTTCCCACTGCCTTCATCGCCACAGAGGAGAATCGATCCATTAGCCTTCAGAGCCGCTAGGATTCGAGCTTTCTCCTCCAGGCGATAAATTTTAAACATTGCGTGAGATCGGGTTATTTAGAGGACGCTGAGTCGGCGAGCTGGGGTTGGTAACGTTAACCACGACGAACAATCCGAGAATTAATGGCAACGTCCAAAAGTCGCTCAACAGTAGCAAAATACCTAACAACAGGGCGTTGAGACATTCTTCAGCTATGGTTCGCAGATTAAAGTTTAAGCCGCTTTCGGTAGTCGCTGTGCGGCGGCGATTAACGATGCGGCTAACCCTTTTGGGTCGGTCTGTGTGAACTGAAAGCTATCTAACTGCGCCCGTAATGTGGGGTCTAGCAAATGAGGATTGTTAATGTACTGGTCTGCCAAGGCATTTTCAGCAAGTAACATTGCTGTAGCTTTGCGTTGAGCCTTGATTACTAAATGTTGAGCCAGAACATTTTCAACTAGATCTGGTGAGGAGTTGTCAAACATTCCTGTAAATTCACCCGTAACACTAGACAGAATATCGGGATGTCCTAGCAGATCGGCTAATTCATCTCCTTCTGGAGTAGTAATTAATTCTCCGGCTGGTGAATCTTGATTAGAGATTCGAGCGGGAATTTCAGGCTCTTTTATCGATGAGACAGGACGATCGGAATAGTTAGCTAATAGCTTGGGAAATCCATCGGGGCTACCAGTCTGTGAAATATATCGATCGAAATCTGTAAATACCTCTAGTTGCTCTGGACTGAGGTAGTAAAACCTGCCCTCTTTCACCAATCGATCGGGCGTGAAACCCAGCATAGCCAATCGATTCACTCTCGTATTCTTTCCAATCTTAAATTTTTCATCTAAATCGGAAGTTTTTACTCTAGTTGTTTTAGCAGTCATATTCAATAGGGTAATAGTTGTCTATTCACAGCAAAGCTAGGGCAAATAATTTGCCCTTTCTCTCCGACTTTATTCGACAGAATTAAAAGTAATTCTCAAAGTAAAGGTATTGTAAGTAGTATCAACTAATACCTGTAGAAAACTATTTATTTTAAGAAAGTTTTACGAAAGCTGGGATTCATCTACGCCTTTTGTCTTAGTACGGAAATCGATCGAGATCGAAAGATACGAATACTCAGTCAAAAGACGTAGAGGTTTTCGACCTGTCGTTGGCGTAGCCTCTCAGAATGAGAATCACAAAGTACATCGGCAGGACAGGAACGGCGATTATCTTCGCAGGATCGGGAAATTGTGTTCGGGGAGCTGTGGGGGGGCGATCTTGTTACCTGAAGATGATATCGCCACGGTAGGCGCGAGGAAAGTCAAAAATAGCAACAGCAAGAACAGTGGCGGACTCATTTTGACTCTTTTAAATCTTGCTGTCAGCAGCGACAGCGGACTTGTTTCTGTTTTCTCGGATTTAAACATTGCTAGCGAAACCTCAATAATCAGTGACAAATACAATATATCGATTAATTTAAACACAGAGTTTTGATGAATTTATCCGCTAAATACCAAAATATAATTGACAAAACGTTTGAATATTTTGCAAACGTTTGGAGTTTTGATTAATGCTTCAAATCGATAGTCAGTACTAACGTAAGTTGCTAGCTATAGCCTAAATCTAGGCAGAGGGTAAAGGAAAACACTCCACCTTTACCATGGGAGCATCCCACTTTTTATTTAGCGATCGCAAATTAAACCGTTAAGATAAGCGCAGCGATGCGCTAATACTTGAGGAACATTTTCAAATTTCCACTGCGCTCCAGAGATTTTAGTCCGACGATCGATCTGCTTAATTGTAGACTCAATGGCACCAGAACCAATTGAACAAATTTGTTCAGCTTGAAAATAATAATAATTAATTATACGATGACGATGTTTCTCTAGATAAATACGAAAGTTTTCAGCTTGCTTGAGAGTACAATCACCGAACAATTTAATAGTCTCATCAACTTTTCCGTACCAGAGCAGTTTTCTAGCAGCAAATAGTCTTTGATTAGATCCTCCAATTTTATGGAGATTTTCCATGAGATGAAACCAGTCGAGAATTTCTCTTCTTTCACCAACAGGTACAAATTCCTTGATAATATTCCATACCCCGTCGTGACCATCACCTAAGCAGGTAACAACTGGTGCTAATTTTTGACTATTTACCCAATTAACAATCACCTCATTTTCTTGAAATGATGAAGCAATTTTTTGCTGTTGATGCAGTACTGTTGCTTTGTATCCTTTCCAGCTACATATCTCTCCCTTCGGTGTTCTCACTCGAATATTCCCTCCATCCACACTCAATTCTGCCACTGGTGTTTCTGCTTGAGGCAATTCAAATTCTTGTCGATGGATTAACCTCTGCTGGGCACTTTTCGATATTTTCACTCCAGTCAAATATTCGATTTCTTCCGTTGTCCTTTCATAAGAAACTGATGCACTTATTCGTAGGCAACATGCTTCTAAATATGGACGGATTTGAGTATGACTTTTGATATTTAGCTTGGCTGCTTGTTTACTTGTGATTACTAGTTCTCCAATTATGCTTTGGATCTGTCTTTTATATCCTCCAGTTTCGACTGTGACATTTTCGATAAAAAAATACCGACTTCTGGCATCACATACTTTTGCATTCTCGCTCTCACAGCTTCTTCGATTTTCCCTAAGCTAGTTAGTTCTTCTTTTGGTGTATTCTTATATAAAATCCTGGCAATAGCTTCCGTGTGTCGATCGAGTTCTTTTTGTTCTTCTGGACTCATTACACTACCTTAATTTACTTAATCTCATTATCTCAAGATTGTAGTCACTTTGCTGCTATTTTTGTCAAATTTCTCAATCTTCATACTAGTACAGAAGGTTTATCTCCTTGGAGCAAATAAAAAGTGGGATGCTCCCCTTTACCATTTACCCCTTCCGCACTAAAAATTCTTAATTAGCAACTCAGGTTACTACTAGTATGTGTTAGGCAGTTTACCAACAACATTAAAGCGAGAACATTAATAATATAGATCTAATATCTTCTCGAAACCGTAGCTAAACACTTTCACTTCTCAATTAAGACCAGAGCCAGTATCGGAAAATAGCTCGATTTCAGTGAAATTGCTTAGAAACTGTATATTTGGTGACATTTTACTCTCATAAGCTTAAAATTATATTAAAAATACAAAAAGAAACACCAAGATTGGTGAATCTCTTTTAAAAACCACCCTGACCGTGCTTATAATGAAGCCTTAATCGAAAACCCCCAGCAGCGCAGGAATGCACGACCAGGGGTTTTGATTGAGTTTCTGATTGGAGTCAGAAACTAAGTCCGACAAAACAATACAAATTTTATGGGAAACCACGCAACCTAACAGGAATTAGGAAGCAGGTGATAGCTAAATCTTAGCGTAAATTTGACGTATCGCCAATATACCCTTCTGATTACATTTATCATCCAATCTTAACTTCAGCTAGGTTGTGTGGCTTCCGACACCAAGGAACCACTAATGACTATTACTTGCAATTTTATTGAAGAGCATCATGCCCAAGAGTTCAAAGATAGCGCGATCGCGCCCGACATCGCGGCGTTAAATTTCCGTTCGTGGAATCCGCTCGACGAAAACGATTTAGATGATGTGTTCGTGCTGTTAATTGCCGAACCACAACACCGGAATAATGGGTCACTGGCGGGTCGCTCGGCTAACGATCTGGCAAATGTCCTCCGAGCTGGGGGGTGGATTTTCGAGGGCTATCGGGGAGTATCGATCAAGCCCGATTCACCGCGTCGGAATGCTGAAGGTAAGGTCATTAAATATGAGTCCCCAAGGGGAGCGGGGAATCAACAGCTATTCGTCCCTCGTTTATCGGTACGGGCGGGACTAGCGATCGCATCCAAACTGGGAGCAGTAATAGAGCAGGAATATCGCCAGCGGGTCGAGTTACTAGCCCCAGACATGGCAGATCTTGGCTTCTGGGATTGGTATCTAGAACACGACGGATTCATCATTATTACTGAAGGGGCAAAGAAAGCCTGTAGCCTGATTTCTGCCGGATATCCAGCGATCGCACTTAATGGAGTGTGGGGCTGGGGCACAAACGAGAAGGACATGTTTGGGGAAGTCGAGCGTGGCGACTTTGGGGAAAGTCTCAAGATATTGAACTTAGAACTAGAGCCATTTCTAAACGATCGAGAAGTAGTCTTAGCCTTCGATCGCGACGATAATCCCTTGACTGTGAAGAAGGTTGAAGCCGCCAAGCAACGGTTCCGCCAAGAGATTGAAGATCGGGTGGTTGGAGTAACCGAACTCAAATGGAAAGGTCATAAAGGAGTCGATGACTTGATCGCTGCCAAAGGGGTCAAAGCTTTAGATAAAGCTTATGCCAAACGAGCGGAGATGGCATTATCAGTCCCTAAAAATGCCCACTTCATCAGCTCGATCGAGGATGGTTTACTCAAAGTCACGAGTATGTCGAGTGAATATATCGGCAATCATCTTACTGCGATCGCCTGTATCGATAACCCTGATGAAGACGGCGCGGCACTGTTATTAGAATTCAAAACGTTTAAAGGCACGATTCGCCGCTGGACGATGTTAAGGGCGTTTCTTGCAGGTGACGCTAGCTCGATCGTTGAAGGGTTACTCAGTCGAGGTTACAGCTTCAAGCGGGAGCAAAAAGGTTTGTTACTCGACTACCTCTATGGTTTGGGTGCAGATATTTCTCAAACCTATACTGTTACAGATTCTAGTGGTTGGGTGGGAAAGTCTTTCGTTCTCCCCCATCAGACATACGGGGATGAGAACCTAAAATTTCGCGATGTAGATCCCAGTCCAGATGCGATTACCGAGATCGTTGGGACATTAGAGGGTTGGAAAGATACCGTCGCTGCCAGATGTGCGGGGAATTCTCGCTTAATTTTGGGATTAGGTACCAGCTTTGCGGCTCCGCTCTTACCCATTATTGAAATCGAATCGGGTGGTTTTCATTTGGTTGGGGCTACGTCCCAAGGCAAGACGACTATTTTATCTGTAGCCGCTTCTGTGACGGGAGTTAAGGAGCTGCCCCACTGGAGAACCACCACCAATGGGTTAGAGAGTACGGCTACTGCCTTTAATCACCTCTGCCTTCCCCTCGACGAAATCAATCAAGCTGAGGCGCGTGATGTGGGGAATATCGCCTATATGTTGGCTAACGGGCAAGGTAAGGCACGGATGAATAAGAACCTCACCAACCGCAAACCAAAGACATGGCGATTAATGGTTTTATCTTCTGGTGAGGTGGGATTAGGTAGCTATATGGCGCAAGCTGGCATCACCCTAAAAGGCGGTCAGGAAGTCCGATTACCCGATCTCCCTGCGGTGCCTGACAACTCAATCTATGGATGTTTCGAGACGATTCACGGAGCAGATACGCCAGAACAGTTTGTTTTAGGTTTAGAGGCGGCGGTGAAAGAACATCACGGTACGGCGTTAGATGCTTTCCTCTCTCGATTAGTCGTGGATACAGCCGAGCCGACATTTGCGGGTAATCTCTCGAAACAGGTTCATTTAGTCGCGGCGAAACTAGCTGAGGGGACGAAAGATAATGCCATTGGGCGGGTAGCTAAACGGTTTGCCCTGGTGCAAGTATCGCTAGGATTAGCGCACAAGTATGGGTTACTACCCTTCGATGTCGAACAAGTAGAACTGGCTATTTCTACCTGTTTCCAAGCTTGGTTAGTCGCCAGGGGTGGGGATGGTTCGATCGAAATCAAACAAGCGATCGAACGGATCGAACATCTACTCGTCACCAACGAGTTTAGCGACAGGGTTTATGACCTCCGCGACGGGGATACCAAGACCATTCGCAATCTTTTGGCTTACCGCAAGGTTGGCGTGGAAGGGGACACAGAAGAGTTTTGGGTACCGCCAACAGTATTCGATAAAGAGTTCGTTGTTGGGGTCAACAAGGCGGAGCTGGTGAAGGAATTACAGCGACTTGGCTGGTTGTTACCACCTCGTCCAGATGGTAAAGCTATTCATACTCGTTCGGTATGTGGAAAACGCATTTATCTTTATGTTTTCCAAAAACGCCAAATCGTGAGTGAACAGGGTGAACAGGGTGAACACCCCCCCTCAAACCCTTTGTCAGAGTCATAAATTTATGGCTACCCCCTGTTCACTCGGCTTTTTTTTAGAGTGAACAGGGTGAACAGGAAACAACTATTTCATTGTCGCATGTTCACCCTGTTCACTCGGCTTTTTTGGAGAGTGAACAGGGGGGGTGAGAACAAAACCTCGTCCAGTAATGGGTTTAAGAGGGATGTTCACCCTGTTCACCCTGTTCACTCGCAAAAATCGACTTTCTGAATTTAATTTTGAAAAAACGCTTTTTTCAAAACGGTAGGTAATATCGATGTACTGTTCGAGGGCAGGTAAATTAACAATTGGCTATAAATTGAATCCAGCCGCCATCGTAATGTCGCTCGATCCCCCGCCGCACTTCCTCATCGGTCAAATCTTCCAAGTCCGCAGCTTCATCTAGCCAACTACAATCGCGAATCCATGTTCGCGCTTCATCTATTTGGGCTTTAGTCACTTCTTGCATATTCATAGATTCTGGTCGATCGGACAGGCTAGCAAACGTCAGTTCTGGTAAAAATGGAACCGTAGTGAACTAATTTAATCATAAACCTTACAAATATTCATCTATCAAAAGTCGAATTTAAATTGCTAAAACGTTTGGATAATATTCAAACGTTTAGAGCTTTATTTGCAGTTTAAATTAATAGTAATTGCGGTTATGGAGAGCTTATCAATTCATTAGAATAGGGCTTGAAATATTTCGTCCCTTGCTCTTATGTGGATTCAATACGCTTTATTTTCTTCTTTCCTTTGGGCAATCGTACATATTCTTGACGAGCATTGTGTAGACAGTATTTTTAGTAAGCCTTGGTTGGGAGTTATCACCAGCTCCGGTATCTCTGCCGGAATTTTCCTACTAGTACCATTCCTAAATCAGCCGATAATCATCCCCAGTTGGGATGTGCTGTTAATTTGTATGTTCACTGGGGCAATCATTCAGCTCAGTCAGGTCTATTATTTTCGTGCCTTAGATTTCAGTGATTCGGGGACTGTCGCAGCCTACTGGAACCTTACGCCAACATTTTTACCAGTTATTAGTTATTGGCTATTTGGTTACATCATTACAGGTAATAACTATATCGGTATCGGTCTACTATTAATTGCTTCGATCGGACTGTGTGTAATCGATAAGTTCGAGAGCAAGTGGGATACTCTCTATTTGATGTCTATTGCCGCCTCGCTTCAGACAGGAGTGGTACTGCTAGAAAAATATATCTTCGATCGATCTCAATTTTTTGGGGCTTTTTTATCTATTAGCATGGCGATTGTCATAACTGGTCTACTTAGCTTGGGAATGCGAGAAGTTAGGGTTTCGCTGGTGAAAGACCTGCCCAAGATTAAGAAGGCTCTACCCGTATTTATCATCATCGAATTAATTAACTGGGTAGCCTTATACACGGGGCAAACTGCGGTGAAGATGGGTGTTCCCTCTTTAGTAAGTGCGATCGAGGCTTCTATCCCCGCTTTCGCGTTTGGAATATCCTTATCGATCGCCATGCTGCACCATAAGATCGACGCAGAGACAAAGCGGAAGCTACCGATTAAATGGATGATGGTTGGTTTGATGATGATTGGGGTGTGGCTGATTGGGGCAGGGATAGAAGCATGACATTCAGAACCAAACCTCAATATCTCTACCCAATTCTCAAAGATATTGAGTGGTCTGTACCTTTTCTATTTGAACGGATTTACCGAATTGATTATGATATCACTACTAAACATTGGGCAGCTTATCCCTTTAGTGAATCTCTAGATCGTTCGATTAAACCAGTTGTTATTGTAACCATCTATGGAGGTTGGGAGAACCCTAGTTACCGATGGCTGCGCTATGGTATTGATGCGATCGTCGAAGAACGTAATTTCGATTTAATGCACCACTTTTTCAAGCAAGATATTCTTTCAAGCATTTAAACCTTTCGATGATAACTACACCTATCTTTACTCGTCAGCCTCCGCACATTCGCTCTTGCACGAGTTTAAAAAGTTTTCGTAACATCCTCAAGATTGACTATTACCCCAGCCTCAATCGCTGGGAGAGCCATCTAATTTTCAATCGCGATGGTAAAGTTTGCCAGCAGTTTGTTATCGTCTGCATTCACAGTTGTGAAGGTGAATCTACTTTTGAGTGGTGCCGACCAGATTTAGATGTAATTATTAGCGGGGGACGTAAAGAGGTAATCGATCGACTATTGAAAGAAGACATTCTCAAGTATTTAATTCCCACATTTAACTAAACTTTATGAGTTCACAAAGCATTCCCACTGAGAGAGCGATCTTTAGAGAACAGCCCCCCAACTTAAAACAACATAGTGGAATCATAAATGACTCTCAGGGAGTATTCAAAATCGATTATGCTCCATACCTAAACAGATGGTTTAGCCGCCACACAGCTAGCCGTGATGGTGGGATAGGGCAAAATTTGATACTCGTGAATGTATATAATCCCCAGACTAAGATTACCTGTGAATGGTGCAGACCAGACATCCAAGCGATCGTTGAGGAAGAAAACTTATCGGCGATCGATCGACTGTTGAAGGAAGATATTTTAAATTACTTACTTAATTAGCATAGAAATGACTACCGCACTAATAATTTATTTTGGCTACGCTTATACACTGGGACTCATATTAGTATTTGGACAGGGACGGAAGTTATCAAATCTAGATGAAAGCGATCGGGATTAGTATTTTAGCTGAAAGATAGAATTGAAATAGAGTAATTATTATGATTTTACAACTCAATCCAACTATTCTAGTGGAAACACCTTTAGGGCAGGGACAAGCTCTATTTCTAATCGATTATGGAATGCACCAAAATACTTGTTGGGTAGTTGCTCTAAATGAAAATGGAATTGTCAAGCATTTTGATTGCAATGATATAGTTGTTTCTGTTAACTATACCTATCATCTAAATACAAAAAAGCATCAAAATCATTCAGTTGGTAAGGAACGAAATCAAGAGCAGGGAAAAGTTGCCGCGCCGCGAAACGCCGCGCTATCTTCTTGTGCTTAGAGCCAACAGACCGCGCCGCCTTCTCTTTGGTCATGCCGCGCTAGTCCTTGGTTAGAATGCAACATCTAGCAGTATAAATGAGTCGTCAGAGTGGTGACAAATAGTAAATGTAAAGGGCTGTTCGTAGCTATTGAGACTGTCACTAGCTACAATCGCAAGGTCATTTCCTTCGAGATAAGAAACGATAGATACTGCGGCTAAAACTTCCACAAGATATGTCGTACTAGCATCTTTTCCTAAGCGTGAATCTACAATCCCAGTAGTAATGATTTTCTCGACAACAATGCGATCGCTCTGCTGATTACAAATAGAAGAAATTTTAAAGTCTGGAATAGAGAACGCTGGGAGGTTGAACCGTCGCCAGCTCATAAACTCACCTTTTACTAGTAAGCTCTCTGCTAAGTAACAAATTTTTTTATCGATAGAATTCATAGCTTAAAAGTAAATTGACATCATCTTGAGAAGCGTTACTGGATTGGAGCGGGCATCCTTACGATCGGTAGCACTCTTTATTTGTGTAATGTAACGACGATCGCTCTGGAGAATCAGAACCTCCTAACCATTGATGGTAAGGGATTCTGATGTTTGCGGGTGTGAAAAGTCAACATTTTATGGGCACGATCGTATATTTTTGTCCCGATCTGTCACGCAATATCTAGAAAATAGATATTAGTGTTTTCGGATGAGTTATGGATAAGTATCAGATTGAGTATCGCAATCGAGTTCTTCGTGACTATATTAGAGATCGTAACTGGGATAAAAATGATGAATATCTTCTAAAGCAACAACTTGTTAAATGCAGCACTATATTATTGCCTGAATACCCATATTTAATAGAAGATGAATGGGAAGTGGAAACTAGTCAATCAGACAAAGGAAAGGGAGATTTGGTATTTGCCAGCGAATATTTACGTTTTGCTGTTGTTGAGATTAAATATATAGACCGTAAAAGTACAGGTCGTACTGCATCAAGAAAAAGAACAGCAAAGCGACAGGAAGTTAAACAGCAAGCTATCGATTATGCGGCTATTTATGCGAGACGACATCTTCAAAATGTCGAAGTATTTACATTTACAAATGAAAAGGAGCTGCCCTGTTCGTTAGGAATCTATAACCCACATACTGCAAGCTGTTTTAAACAATCTTAAATTCAGGTAATTCGCTAATCTTGATGGTAAGTTCGAGTTTTCCGGTAGTAGCCATGAGCATCTAGATCTATGTTGTTATCATAAACAATGTAAATCTTCTGATGCCCCGTTTGCGTTGGTGTAAGCCTGCCTTCGGTACAGTGTCTCGGAGGGAATCGCAAAACTCCCAAGTAAAATGTCTCCACGCAATTTTCGTCGGTTCACTTCACAACAACCCGCTCAAGAATCTACATCATTCCCAGATTCAACGATTAAAGAACAATTTCTTCCTGAATCGATCGAGATTTGTTGCCCTGTGTGTGGTTGCATCAATCTCGGTGAAGATGAAATGGGGCAGATTTGCTGCGATGAATGTGATTTTGTCGATGTCGTTGAAATTTAATCCGATGCCCACAGATTTAGTGCTAGGGATTATTTTCTAAGAAGCGACTACCTACAGCGAGCGTGGCTACACCAACGATCGCAACCGTTCCACAAAATCCGACTCCCGATCGTAACTCATCATCAAGCGGTGAGTCGATCGAGTCATGGCAACATACAGTAGTCGCGCATCATCCGCTGGGATGCTGTTTTGGCGTGGTAGATAACCCAACCCTGGAATGATGACATTGGCAAACTCTAAGCCCTTGCAGGAGTGTAGCGTCATCAGTTTGACGCTTTCGACCTTGGGTTTATAAAAGCGACTGTCTGAGTCTTTATTCAGCCATTCAATTGGGAGATCGGCAGCTTGAAATTGAGTATAAATTTGCTCTCCTATGAATCTCAATCCGTGGAAAATACCAATTTCATTTAGAGGCACACCTTCGGTCTGAAACTGCTTGACTGTGGCGATCGCCAATTTGACTTCTGCTTGAAAGCTGTCACAGCGAGTTAGTTGAGGGGGAATGCCTCGTCGTCCCGCGCTCAAAGGTTGAACCAATGGCTGCTCGTCGTCGCTAGCATTGATAGGCTGCATGATGTCCTTAGCGAACTCATAGGCTAGGTTTAGTACTTCGATCGTGTTGCGGTAGTTTGTTTTAAGGATGGATGTCCGCCCCCGTGCTTCAATACCGACGCTTTTGAATGAGAACTTTTTACGTTTTTGCTGCCCACCATATAAGTTTTGAGCGTCATCGTAGAGCAGTAACAGTGAATTTTGCTCGTCGAGGACATGGACGAGCATAGTAAACCACTCTGGCTCGAAGTCGTGTCCCTCATCGATCAGGATGCTACTGTATTGTCCAGCGGGAATTCGACCATCCGCGATCGCTTCTCTGACCGTGCGTTCGAGGTCGGCAATGTAATTATCCGATTGTGTTGGGAACGGTACGCGGTGGCGGCGGAGTTGGTCTGTACACCAACCATGAAAATGGCGAACGTGGACTAATCCATCGAGGTTTGATGAGGCAATCGCTTCTCTGAGTCTGGAGGCTAGCGCAACGTTATAGCAAACTATCAGAATTGGGCGTTCGGGAGCGAGTGACGCTAGATAGTTGCAACGGTACAGCAAAATCATCGTCTTTCCAGATCCTGCTACCCCATGAATTACTCGATGTCCATCGCCCAGGCTCCGCGCTAATGTCTCTTGCTGGAGGTCGAAGATTTGGATTAGGTCAGAGGGAATTTCTCTAGGAGCAACGGGAATGTCTAGCTCAACATCGGGGTCGGGGTCGGCGATTGGATGTTCGGCGAGGAATAACGCGAGCTGTTTTGAAGGTAAGCGACATTCGGGGAACATCAGCCACCGAATCCGATCGACTTGTTGAGGCGTGACCGCCCACTCGAAGGTGTAAGGGTACATCCCCCACAATTTTTCTTGTAACTCGACCGAATCTTTGGGCTTGATTTCATCCTGACAAATGACCAAGTACTCGTCGAGGATCGAGTCTAATTCGCTTTGAACGAACGCTTTGCGGGTAATATTTGCCAGCACTAATCCATACCCGTAGGGACAGATTAGCTGCCCTGCGTACAGACCATCAGGTTGCACTAAATCTCGATCCTGGCAGAGCAACTGTTTGATTGCCAAGACATATTTTCGAGCCTGTTCGAGAGGATTAATAACCGATTTGACCCCATCATTGGTAACGATCGTGAAGGATTTCCGATTAGCATCCTGAATCGTACCGATTTTCCAGTCCTTGACTTCCAACACCAGCAATCCTCGCTGGGGATGGAGGAGTGTAAAATCGGGGCGGAGGTTTTTCTTACCAACGGGTACGTCATACCAAATGGTATAGTCATCCTCTAAATTATCTTCTAAGCTTTGCCCCAGCCGCTTTTCTCCGCCTGTCATATCGGAAGCGCAGCTATTGAAAGTCGGGATGAGTTTTGCCATGTTTGAGCTGGGGGTTGAAATTTTAGCTACTTATTAGCTTTCCCAGATATACCTGAAATGACACAAAGTTCAGATCTTTAGCCGATCTCAGCCATCCTAATCCCTTCTAAACTGATGAGAGCAATTCAGTTAGCGATCGTCGTAAGGCGATATGCAAGCCTCGATGTTCGGGCAGCGCAACAAAACAAGGTATCTAACAGAGTTTAAGAGCAATCCCCGCTACTATCGGGATGTCATCGTTATTACTTATTTGCCACCATCACGCGCATTTGGCATCAGAAGGGACATCAATCCCGAAGGCGCGATCGAGACTCGGATCGTATTAATCGAGATCGTTCTGCCCACAAGCTCTAAATTCTACCGCTGTCATAGGGTAGGTATTGTCGAGACGATCGATCGCACCACGGCTAGTCAAGAGTGGAGACCTTTTTTCGAGCGGATTTGTAGCGATCTATATCGGGAGGTCGATCGGGATTTACTGAGCTGGTAGATTCGATCGCCTTCGTAGGGGTTTTTTGTATAAACCCTCGAAAAGGGGGATTCTGAGTTTTATGGTACTTCCGAACTAGATTTTCCAAGATAACGATAGACACTCGCCTTAGAAAGATCGAAGTCTTTCATCAAGATTTTAATCAGAACACCCTGTTGGCGTTGAAGCTGAAGCTCCACCACCTGTTGGGGAGATAATCGTTTACTCCTCCCAAACTTGACACCCAACTCTTTTGCCTTATTAATGCCATCTAGCTGACGCTCAGAGCGGAGTTCAGTTTCAAATTCAGCGATCGCCGCCAGCATATTAAAAAGTAGACGACCCGTAGCATCAGAAGTATCAATATTTTGGTCGAGAACCTGCAAAGCGACATTTTTGCGCTGGAGTGCATCAGCGATCGTGCAAAGGTGAAGAGTAGAGCGAGCTAACCGATCTAACCGCGACACAATCAACGTATCGCCGTCTCGGACATATTCCAAACAAGCAGCAAGCTGAGAACGCTGATGGTTAGTACCACTTTGTGTTTCTTGATAGATCTTGTCGCAATGTTTGAGTTTCTGTAACTGAACGTCAAGACTCTGCCCAGACGAGCTAACTCTTGCGTACCCAACCAAAGCCATACAAACACCTGTAGATGTATTTACGTCTCATTATGCCTTAAAGGATAAGAGAAAGGTATTTTGAGACATGGAAAGAGACATAATTAAAGAACGTCCCAGAAAGTGTACTTTCTGAGACTCATAAAATTGAATAATGAGTAGCCAAAATGAAAGATCGAGGTACTGAAATCACCCGCAAGGACAAGCGGTTGAAGATTCTGGCTACTGATGAAATTGAGAGTATTTACGCTCGACCTAAATTTAACCGTGAAGAACAAATTGAATACTTCACACTATCACAATCGGATTTAGAGATTCTTGAAGTATTTGGCTCAATTAAATCTCAAGTATATTTCATTCTTCAATTAGGATACTTCAGAGCAAAGCATCTATTCTTCATATTTACATTTGATGAGGTTAAAAACGATTTTCAATATATTATCGAACAATATTTTAATTCCAAACAGCTCGGTGGAATCAAAGTAATTGACAAACAGACGCGGCTCAAACAACAGCGGTTAATCCTCGAACTCCATCGCTATCATCTATGTGGGAAAGAAGAACGTCAAGAACTCGAACAGAAAGCACAACAATCGGCAAAGGTTTACAGTAAACCTGTTTATGTGTTTCGCGAACTTGTCAATTATCTCACAGATCGAAAGATTGCGGTTCCAGGTTATACCTTAATGCAAGACATCGTTAGTCAAGCTTTGACTAACGAGCACAATAGATTAATAAAAATTGTAAGCGATCGGTTGCAAGCATCTGAGCTAGAAGCCTTTGAAAAACTATTAGAAGAATCACCCGGCTTATACGAAATTACACACCTCAAACAAGAGCCGAGAAATTTTAGTCTCAAAGAAACTAAGTATGAGATTCAAAGAGGCGAGCGATTATATTTACTCTACACGATCGCTGAAAGCTTATTGCCAGAGATGGAGATCTCTAATGAGAGTATTAAATATTATGCTGCGTTAGTCGGTTATTACTCTGTTGCCAGATTGAAACAACTGAACAAATGGACAGCATATATTTATATTATCTGTTTTGCTCATCATCGATATCAGCAACGCTCGGACAATTTAATTAACTGTTTAATCTCTAGAGTGAGGCATTATAATGATGAAGCTAAAAGTGTTGCCAAAGAACGTTTATATGAATGTCATCTTGAGATTAATGAGAATTTTCAAAAAGCAGGGCAGGTGCTCAAACTGTTAACAGATGAAAGTATTGAAGCAAATACACCTTTTAAGACGGTTCAATCTAAGATCTTTGGGATTCTACCACGTCCAAAGTTGATGGTTGTTGCCGATCGAATGGCGAAGATAGTCAGTTTTGATGAAACTGCCTTTCAATGGGAACACATTGATAAATTAGCTCATCAGTTTAAGTTGCACTTGCGACAGATAATATTAACAGTTGAGTTTACCACAACACTAGCTCAGGATACATTAATCGAAGCGATCGATTTCTTGAGAGTAGCATTTAAGAAGGGTAAGCCACTCAAGGAATTCCAGAGTGACTTATTTCCAGTCGAGTGTGTCCCAGCTTCTGTTACAAGTTATCTCTACACGAGCGACCGCGAACAAGAACAGCAGTTAATTCCCGATCGCTATGAATTTTTAATCTATCGACTACTCCGTAACGGATTAGAATCGGGTGATATCTCTTGTCGAAACAGTATTCATTTTCGGAGTCTTGAGGATGACTTAATTGACGATCTGCGCTGGCAAGACAAGCAGGAATTAATGATTAGCAATAATCTCACTATTTTAGCCCAGCCAATTATCGAACATTTAGCCCTACTTGAGCAAAATCTTGAAAAGCGGATTGGTGAAGTTAATCGTCGCATTGCTGACGGAGAGAACGAACACTTTCAGATTAAGAAGCGTCGCAATAAAGTTAGTTGGAATCTCTTATATCCTCAAGGTATCGATCTCATCAATGCACCGCTCTTTGATAGTTTAAAACAAGTTGATATTGCGAGTATTCTTCACTTTGTAGATCGACATTGCCATTTTATCAAAGCTTTCGAGCATGTATTAGGTCGTTATCATCGACAAGCTGTGGATGAGCATGTGATTATTGCTTGTTTGATTGCTTGGGGTAATAATATGGGTATGGGTAGGATGGGTCAAATCTCTGATATTAGCTATCAACTTCTTAGCACTACCTCGGAGAATTTTATTCGATTAGAAACGCTCAAAGATGCAAACGACCTGATTAGTAATGCGATTGCTGAGTTATCGATATTTCATCATTATGATATCGGGAATCTCCTTCATTCTAGTAGTGACGGACAGAAATTTGAAGCTCGAATTAATACAATTAATTCACGTCACTCTCCTAAGTATTTTGGACTGAATAAGGGTGTTGTCTCGTACACGCTCGTTGCTAATCATATTCCGGTTAATGCCAGGATTATTGGGGCTAATGAGCATGAGAGCCACTTTGTGTTTGATATCTTATTTAACAATACGACTGATATTCAGCCGAATATCCATTCCACTGATACTCACGGTACGAATGAGATTAATTTTGCGGTACTGCATTCGTTTGGTTATCAATTTGCTCCTCGCTATAAAGATATATATGACAAGGTTAGCAAATCTCTATACGGATTTCAACATCCCAGTAACTATGATAAGGATTGCGTCATCAAGCCAATTCGTAAAATTAATACTGAATTAATTGTGGAGGAATGGGAGAATATTCAACGCATTATGGTTTCACTAGCAGTGAAGGAAACTACTCAAAGCATAATTGTAGGTAAACTCAGTGCTTATGCGCGGAAGAATAAGACTAGACGGGCTTTGTGGGAATATGACAATATTTTAAAAAGTTTATATTTGCTTGATTATATTGACTCTTTACCGTTGCGTCAAAATGTTCAGCGGGCATTGAATCGAGGCGAAAGTTATCATCAGTTACGCCGAGCTATCTCACATGCTAATTTTGGGAAGCTCCGCTTTAAGTCTGAGTTAGAGCAACAACTATGGAGCGAGTGCGGACGTTTGATTGCTAATTGCATTCTTTATTACAATGCCAGGATTTTGTCTAGTGTTCTCGAACATCGAGAGCAGCTTGGAGATCTTCAAGGGGTTGAAGACTTGAGACAGATTTCTCCTGTTGCTTGGCAGCACATTAATTTGTATGGTCGTTATGAGTTTCGCAAGTTTGCTGATTCGATCGATCTCGATGCGATCGTTGAGCAGCTAACCCAAGCCCCGTCTCGTTAATTTCCAGAATCCCCCTTTTCGAGGGTTTATACAAAAAACCCCAGTTTCAAACCTCCCATCGGCAACCCCCTTTAATCTCAATGCCGATGAATTAATTGCCGCGTTTACCAATTTCCTTCAATTCGATGTTGGTGCTGGCGGAGCTAGTGCCGAAACGATCCGCACTTATTGGTGTGAAGTCCGCTATTATCTGCTCTGGTGCCAGACAAATCAGCTTCAGCCCCTAACTGTAACCAGAGATCAGATTAAGATCTATCGTCACCATCTCGTTCAAAAGAAGTATAAACCTACCACCATCAGTCTCAAACTAGTCGCCATCAGTCGGATGTACGATGCGGCGATGGAGTATGGATTGCTAATTTCTAACCCCGTCTGGGGAGTTAAACCGCCCAAACAGCGCAGCGATCCTGCCGAACGGATTACTTATTTAACTGCTGATGAAGCCCAAGCCTTCCTCCAGGCTCCCCTAAATAAGCCTGCATCGCTCAAGACGTTGCGCGACCAACTGTTGTTGGGAATTATGACTTTAGAGGGCGCGCGGACGATGGAAGTCCATCGAGCTAACGTCAAAGACATCGTGCGCGGGGTGATGGGTGTGGGGATTACGGTTACTAGCAAACAACAGCAGCGGATCGTGCCGTTAATTCCCGAATTGGTGGATTTACTCGATCGGTATTTACTCTCTAGAAGAAAGGCAGGGTATAGTATTGCGGGGATGACACCGCTATTTATCAACCTTTACTATCGTCCTCGCAATTTAAAGGCAAGCGAGCAAGATTTTCGGTTGTCGCGGCGGGGGGTGAGAAAGATCGTCGATGGTTATCTCAATGCCCTCGATCTCAAGTATGGCGAGGGTCGAACTTTATCGGCTCACTCATTGCGGCATACAGCAGGAACCTTAGCGATTCAAAGCGGTGCCTCGTTGCGGCAGGTTCAGGATTTACTGGGACATGCCGACCCTCGGACGACGGCGATCTATACCCATGTCGGCGACAGGTGGTTGAATAATCCGGCTTTGAATTTAGGGATTAAACTTACTCCCGATTAAAAAGCCTCAGACGAACTAAAACTATCCGAACGAGCATCACTGTGACTATTTGTTAGTAGGGATTTAGAGCCATTGTTTAGGGAGTGCGCTCTTGAAAACAATTGCCAATAGTTTGGAACGCTCGGAACGGCAAAGACTATTGTAGAATAACGTCACTTGTGTGTGGGCATTCGTGACAAGTTAAGCCTGTAAGCTAACTGTCAAGAGAGTTTTAGACGCTGGTTGGAAGAAAAACGGGTCGTCAGGATGCCTGTGTTCAGGAAAAGGGGCAATAATCAACTTAACATTGGGCTTGCGGATAGTTTTGACAACACCAAGATCTTGATTCTCAGGGGCAGCAAAATATTGAATCGGGTCAATGGTTAAACCTTTGTGATGTGCGACATAAAAATGATATAAACCACGATATACCATCTCTAAAGAAATCCGGTCAAAAGGTAATGCTAATTCATCAGCTATCGCATCACCCAAATCAACTAATACAGCATAAAATAACCAAGTTCCCCATAGCTGTAATTTAATACCATTAATTGAACCCGTCCAGATGTAACTTAACCCTAACAATCTTTTGACAGTATTGAATGCCTCTTCAATTCGCCATCTTCTACCATATAAATCAGCTACTACATAAGGTGGTAAAATTAGTGGATCGAGGACACTTGTCAGATATGAATGCCACGTTTTACCCGATTTGATTTCCACCAACCTTAACGTGACATAAGGCATTTTGTCTTTGCCTGCACCCATTCTCACCACTCGGTCACGAATGCTGTAGCTATTTGTGAATACTTGTTCGACTTTTAAGGCAGCACCCTTTTTGAGTCTAGTGATAAAATGTACTTTCTGTTCGATTAACTGCTGCCAAAATTTAAAGTGATAGAATCCTCGATCTAACAGTAATAGAGTTCCTGATGTTGCTAAATTAAGAATATCTACCTCTAATTTAGTGTCTGATGCTTTTGCATTTTCTAGAAACCAGATCTCTACTGGCAGTCTAGTAATTAAATCGATGACCACACCCATCTTTCCGGCTAATTGCCCGATTGGGACATCTGCTAAACTATCTAATTTTTTAAATATCCCTTCCATTGTCGATCCATCACATGCCCAAATTCTATCGAATTTTCCTCTGGTAAATTCAATACTCTGTGGTAACTCTCTTTGTTTTCTACTATGCCATTTTTCTCTAAATTCTCCTAACATTTCTTTGAATACTCGCTCGAATATTTCGGCAGGAAATGTCAAAAATCTTTCGGACATTGCTTGGTTACTTACCTTCACTGGCTGACACCACAAGCATCCTTCTCGCTCCAGCATTCTGGTCAGTTCTCTTACTCCTGGCACGTTTCGCCATAGTAATGTCAGTACCGCTGCTAGCATCAATGGTAGATTTAAGATTCGATTTCTCAATCCTAGTTGGCGATAGTAATTCGATTGGGCGAAGATTGCTGGGGTCAGTAATTGCTCTAGTTGCGCTGCTACGATCTCATCTTCTACGGCTGGTTGGTTTTGTTTCTTGGCATGGTCGCGATTTGTCTTGCGGCGGCTCATTCGATGCTCCCCCCTTTTCTCAATCTGTTGCCTAGCCTAAGTTTTACACCTTTTCTTTATCCCCTTGACAAATCCCTAATTTTCTTAACTTGTCACGAATGGTGTGTGGGTGGTTTAGCCAAACACAGACAAGCGAACTACCCGATCTCTCTAGAGTTTTTGGATTTACACTATTTTCACGTCATACTATGCCAAAGCGTTCGCATCGCGGTTCCTTGGGAAAATCGTCCAAACGAGATGATGATGTTATTACTCCAGATCGCTACATTGCCATCGGTAATCGACAATCCCAAACTGGAAACTATTCTAGTGCTCTAGTTGCTTACGATCTTGCCGTCGAACTTGCTCCTAACTATGCTTTAGCCTATAACTATCGCGGTTCGTTTAAGTATGCCCGCTTGGGAGATATTCAAGGCGCGATCGCTGATTTTGACTCGGCCATCGATCGCGATCCCGATTATGCTGTTGCTTATGCCAATCGGGGCCTACTTAGGTATCAGCAGTTGGACGATATTCAGGGTGCCTTAGCGGATCTCAATTTGGCGATCCTCCTCGATCCTCGCGATGCTTCGGTCTATACCACTCGCGGTTTGATTAAATACGGCGAGCTGGGTGATGTTGAATATGCTCTAGCGGATTACGATTTGGCAATCTCGATCGACCCTACTTTCGCTGCGGCCTATAACTGTCGCGGACTGCTAAAAAATGTCAAGCTGATGGATATTGAGGGTGCCCTCGCCGATTACGACAAAGCGATCGATCTCGATCCTACTCAATCGGAGGCTTTCTACAATCGCGGTACGCTCAAGCATAGAGAACTGGGCGATCCGATCGGGGCATTGGCCGATTACGACAA
The DNA here is from genome assembly GCF_000317145.1 of Chamaesiphon minutus PCC 6605. Lineage (GTDB taxonomy): Bacteria > Cyanobacteriota > Cyanobacteriia > Cyanobacteriales > Chamaesiphonaceae > Chamaesiphon > Chamaesiphon minutus. Next base: position 2,122,832 of record NC_019697.1, read on the forward strand.
AGCGATCGATCTCGATCCCAATCTGGCTGCTGCTTATTTCGTGCGCGGTTTGCTCAAGCGGGATTTTCTCGACGATCTGCTTGATGCCGCGAGCGACTTTGCACGCGCACGCGACATCGATCCCCAGATTGCGGCAGATCCTTCGTAATATCGCAGGAGACGTTCGCGTAGCGGATGAAATGGCGACGATTGCCGCACTCGCTCTTTGCGATCGATAATTTTCAAAAACGACAAATCGGAGCGGACGATCTCTGCTTTCAGTTCCAAGTAATTACTTGGAACTCATAATTGCACTCAAAGCTTTGTCCAGCATGGCTTTGAGCAAACACTCTCTCGTAAATAACATCAGGTTCGATCTTGCTATTAAAGGCTAAAACTCTTACATAGCAACAATTGACAGTTAGAAGACAGTTCCAAGTAATTACTTGGAACTGTCTTCTAACTTAAAACCATTTCTAACCGTGCCTTTTTCAGCAATTAAAACTTCTAAGGTCGATCCCCGCTCTCATCTGCGATTGGAGTTGCTAACATGGTACGAATAAAGATTGAGATTGAAAGAAAGTATGGTTGTCGCGCGTCAAGAATGGCTGGACTGGGAGTTCGATCCCCCTGGTTTTTCACAGTATGGCTGTGATGACATTGGCGATCTACTCGCTAGTGGGCAGATGTCGGTCGAGTTTCTCGACTATGGTGACGACTATGAGCCAACTGAAGCAGAACTTGAAGAGGCGCGTCTGTGTCGTAGTGACAATCGGGAAATTGAAGCAGAACTGAGAAGGACGGTAAGTTACGAGGACGGGGAAACAGAAGCTCGGTACGAAGATCGGATTAGCGTGCAAGTTAGCCTCCAAGCAGGTCGGAGAGCAGATCGACGCGCAAAAGAGCGAATAGAACAAGGACTGCCTGACCTCGCGCACAACCCTAATGCTCTTTGACAACCTCGACTAGTTGGTAATCGCTCATGCTAAAGTTTGCTGAGTTTGACATCAAGACAGGTAGACCGATTCTCCAATACGATCCGGTCAGTGACGCTCAAACTCAAAGCTATAAGGCGGTGGACATTGCGTATCTACAACACTGGCTTAAAACCAGGAAATTAGAACGCGCTCCGCTCTACACCGCCGATTTCTATGAAGGTATCAACCCATCGGACAACGAACGCCTGCTCAAGCAAGGTAAGCACGTTGTCTTCACGGGTGGTACCAGCGGTAAATATGTTTCTGCTTATTTTACCGACGCGGCGACCGCCCAGGCAATTCTCATCGGTAACGAGCGAGAGCCACCCCTCTACGAACTGGGTGATAAAAGTGCCCACTATGCCGTTGCCTACGGTTCCTTGCCCATTTCTGACTGCTACAAGGACGCGATTGTCAAAGGTGGTAATGGACGTTCGATCTTAATTGTCGATGATGAGGCTCAATCGGTCGGTAGCGAACCGATAATCGATCGAGATGGCAAGCCAGTTAGAGACTTGAGCGATCTGCTCTCTAAGATGGGCGATGGGACGATGCTCTTGCCCACTGGATTGATGCGGGAGCTGCTGTTAGAAAAAGAAGTCCACACCATAATTCGGCGGGGGATCGCTCGCACAGACCGCGATTTGAACGAAGAATTGGGGGTAGTGGGCGAATGGCTGGATGAAGTTACGGGCGATAAAGTTGAGGATGAACTAGTCGCCCTCATCGCTGCCGAATATCGCGCCAACGGCAGAATCGGCACATCCCACGTTCACTTAGATACTGCCAGAACGATAAATAAACGGCGTTGCTGAATTGATGTATGATATGGCGACCGCCGCTTAGGCGGCGCGCAAGCTTCGAGACCAAAAAAATATTCAAAATAGGATGAAATCTTTAGCTACATTTAATAGTTAGCTGAATATGGGATGGGAACATCCCAGAACTTGAGATAGTGAATTAGTAATCTAACTGAATGTGCCAGCATTTCTTTCGACTTAGAATAGCAAAGCGTCTTGCGATGAAGTCTGGCTAAATAGTGTCTAAGCCTTGTATTTTCTCCCTCTACTCTAGTCATATAAGTTTTACAAATAATCTGGTCTCCATCTGGAATAAATATCGGGTAGACTGGCCATCCATCCGTGATGTAAAAGTAGCATTTCCAGCTACTGACTAGTTCCCATAATGGCTGAAAAGTTTTTGCACTGTGGTCGCCCAGTACCCATCCTAAAATTCCTGGGTGAAAGTGATTTACTGCCGTCCAGAGCCAGATTTTGTTTTTTTTGAGCCAACAAATGTTTCTAGTTCATCCAGCTCTCCTACTTGTGGAATTATTTCTGGTGCATAAGCATTTGGGAGTAATTCACCGACTTGCTTAACCCAATTAATAATACTTGTATGATGTACTCCCTTAATTCGCTCAATTGCTCTGAAACCCATCCCATTTACATACATGAGGAGACATTCTTTTTTAATTTCTTCTCCATAACCTTGATCAGTTTGATAACAATCTATGAATTGTCTGCCGCAATCAACACAGATATGATTCTGTTTGCCTGCTTTATGCCCATTTTTATTAACACGAGTTGACTTACACTCTGGACATTCGATCGACTCTAATTTACTGTTCATTGTTTTTAGTCAACTTTACACTCGATCGTTATATCATACATCAATTCAGCAACGCCAAATAAACTGTTAGATCGAGCCGCAGACGAGAGTGTCATCCAGTTTAGAGCGGCGATAACCGATACCCCTGGGATGTTTAAGGGGATGATGAAGACAAGTTCGTGGTGCGAACGCCTGGGTGTCGCCGCGATCGTTAGTAAGAATTGCATCAAAGGTAATGGCGTAGATCTCGATACTGTCGGTATTTTGGAGCTGAACAAAGGCTCGACTCTGTGGATCGGGCGTAAAGAAGTCGCCGCCTGGGGCGAACAATCGATAGGGATGCAGGTAAAAATCTGTATCCCCTCTGCCACCGAGCGAGAACTAAACCCGCTGGCGTTAGCTAAAGCGGGTCAACTGACAGAAATTGCCGTCGATCCATATTTGCTCGGTCAAAAGTATATCGCGGATGACCGCCGCAAGAAATCTAATTTGGCGATCGTCATCGATGACAATGGCGAAGTTAGCGGACAAGTCAAACAAAAAGATGCCCTTGCCGACTTATTAGCCCTCGATGTCAATGGCGAACTCACCCAAATGCCGACGATCCAGCGGCGATTGACCGAAGCCCTGCGGACGAGCTGGATCGATGCAGCGACTAGCGGGGTCGAAGTTCCCTCTGCTGTGGCTCAACATCATGGCAAATTGGATGTCTGGGAAATCTGCAACCGCCAGCTTCCACATGGGGCGGTAGTGGCTTTTTATCGCTCTCCAGTGCCCAACGTGTCTGCTTTTGCCTTTGGCATCAATAACCTCGATTTTAAAGACGTAGACCCCGAATCTTTCGATAAGCGGGGAGTGGTTTATGTAAACCCCTGGACTGCAAAAGAAATAGCCATCTCCGACTTTGACGGCGATAGATTCGGTCAGTTTGTCGGCTACGTCGCTAAAGATCCCCCTGCGTTCATCGGTCAAATGCGAGAGGTGGTATCTGCTTACCATTCTCCATCTAGGCGTTATGAAGCTTTTCATGCTGCGATGGCGCAATCGATTGAGTTGGGTACGGATTTTGAGCGTGGCACATTCCCTTTATCGGTTAATGAATTAGCGGTCGCGACTAGTTTGGAACATCGACCCCAACAGATTAAGAAAGCTACAAAAAAGCCGCATCGTTGGGAAAGATCCCAAAATCAACCAATTTCTGAGGCGATTTTTACCGCCTGGACTAAAGTTGCTGCCAACCCCATTTCCAAGGTGGCAAATTTGGGGATGAACCTGCAAATGTTGGCTGCCAATGCGATGAATATACCAGCTAATGAAAAAGCCGCTTTACTTCACAAAATTGGGACGGCGTTCGAGAAACTAAAGGCTATTCCCAGCAATGATGTCTTAATTAACGCAGGGCTTCCCGCCTTAGATCTTCAGGCTAGAATCGATCGGGTCACAGCAATAAATCGCTCGATTTCCCCGCTAGAGCGAATCACCTCCCAACCTCAGATCGAGATTGCCACGACTGGACTTGCCCAAGTTGCCACAATCCTCAAAGATTATGCTGAATACCCTGTTGCCAGTCAACTTCAGGTCGCCGTCGATTCACTTAAAAGCAGTAACGGAATCAATGAGGATTTATTTAAGTTCGGACAAGCTCTGTGTTACCAAAAGAATGAAGTTAGATCGGAGTTAAAAGCCGATTGGGTCTACAGTACGGACAAATCCCATTCACAAGGTTTGAGTACGGTTTTACCTGCAAATACCTACGAACCGATTGGCGACCATGTCCGGGCGGTTAATGACATTTTTGAGAGCGTTCTGCAAGCCCAGCGGGATATTAAGATCGGTAGAGAAGACCTCAATGCTGCCTTTCGTCAAATCGTACCGTTAACTCATGATTCTCAAGAGTCAGCCTTAGTGGATGGTTATGTAAGCCAATATCGGGCGGCACGAGATAACCTCAGTGTTGCCGCTGCCCGACAAAACGAACGACGATTTGAAGATAAACAGCCCACCTTAACAATTACCTCTGCCAACAGTGGGAAAACGTTCGAGGTTCATCGGACGATTCAAGCCCAAAATAAGAATACTGTTAATAAAAATCGCGTCTGGGAGTTAGAACCAAGTCGGGTTTATCAATTCTCGATCGAGGCAAACCCGACCGTTAGGGCAACTCCGACCGCTGGGGCAGATCCTTATCTGGTAAATCTCATTGATGCCCAAGATAATAAAATCGCCATTCTCGGCTCTACAACTTATGAGATGCTAGAGCAAGGTAACTTCGAGATAGCAAAATTAGATGCAGCTATGGAGCAGCGCGGCTCGGTGAAGCTCCAAGGAAGAGTCGAACTACATCCACCCCGCATGATGATTAACGATACCGACCGTCATAAAGCCGTGATGACGCAGGTACTCGCGAACTTAAAAGCAGCTATCCCCCCAGAGCGCGAGGATGCGGCTCTATCTGCCATTTGGTACGGCAATCAATCGACCGACCGCCGCGTCCGTAACAGTAGCGCGGGGATGTCGATCGCCACTAAGATCTTACCCGATCGCTTGGGGGCTTACTTGGGTGTCAAGCGCACGTTGGATTTAGGTCACGTTACCGAGTATGGCGGCATCCTTGCTGACTCTAATACCACGCTCGATCTCAGGATTGATAACCTCATCAAAAAGGAAGGAGCTGGAGCGATCCCGATGGTTTCAGCAATTCTCCCCGATGGCTCCACGGTCGAGCTGGGTGGTATCCTCAAAAGTGCGCCGCCACCGCCGCCAGGAAGCATTATTGCGGGGACAGTGACTCGGAAAGTACGCGATATCGATATTGTGGTGGGAGGCGAGAAACGTAAGGTGGTTCCCACTGCCGAACTCGCCCATGTCGGTTTAATCGAGCCGACGAGTGCTACATTCGCTTTTGAAGTGCGAGATCGTGGCGTTGAGGTGAGAGCCATTCATGGAGACAGCACGACAGTACTCGGAACGCTCGTACCGAAGGCTCGCGATGGCACTGACACTATCCCCATAGCGAATGAGGGTAGCTTTGAGCGGACGCTCCACACCCATCAAATCGAGGTACATGTACGGGAATTTGTCGCTCATCAGTCAGTGAGTGATATTTTAAGCGGTGAGCCGATCGTACTACCACGCGAAACTAATTCTAATTTACCCCCATTACATCGACCCGAATCTTCTCCTCCAGAGCGATATCTGCCAAATCGGGCGGAAATTGTTGGTTGGTACAAAGCCGCAGTCGCAACTAACAATGCGGATGACACTCAATATTTAATCCAGATCGGGCAACAACTCAAGACAGCTTACATGGATGAGCTATTCATGCAAGATCGATCGCCAGTGGAGACTTTACCTGATGATTACCACAGTGCCACAGTATCGATGTCGATGACAGATAAGCAACGCCTAGACTCAATGCGCGATCGTCCGTCACCGTCTTATTATCCCACCAGAGCCGATGTGGTGAAGTGGTACAAAGCAGCGGTGAAAGTCAATGCTCCAGATACTCAATACCTGATGGATTTGGGTACGCAACTCAAGACGGCATACTCGAACGAGCCTTGGATGCAAGGTTATTCGACGGTGGAGCGATTGCCCGATGAATATCAGAATTCTGCGGTATCGGTGTCAATGGAGGATAAGCAACGGCTCGACTCGATGAGCATTCGTGCCAACGAACCATCGCAGCAAATAGATCGCACATCGCGAGGTCGCTAGGATATACCGTGGGAACATAGTCAGGATACGTGGTTTTTAGCCCACATTCCGCTAGTTCGATCGGCTAAAAAATAATAAGATCTATAATCCTTTGCTAGCAACCTTTTTAGCGATTTAGCCTCTTTGTTGCGAAGCTTGGACTAGCGGAATGTGGGTTTTAGTGATATGAAACCTCAAAAAGTAGACTGGGTAATTCTTTTAAGGTTTTGAAGGAGAAGATCGATTCGATCGCTGAATAGCTCGATCTCTCGTCAAATTAGGCTCAAAAATCGATTCTAACCAGTGTTAGCTTAAATGCTCTCCTAGAAACAGTTTTAGCGATTGGTGACACTAGTTTACAACCATCCTGATTATGTGTCCAATAGGTCATCGACACCGCAAAGATCGGTAGATTACTGCTCAGTTTAGCTTAATGATGAACCAGTCGATCGTCGCTCTTGCGGCGCGCAAGCTTCGGGAGTTAGGTAGACTGGTTTGAGAAGCATCGACAGCCAGCCATTCAAGCGATCGTCTCGACAATCCAGATTTTTCATAAAATTACACAATTCTGCGAGAACGAATGAGATGCTCTCGCAGATAATATGCTCTTGATGAGGCAGTCTCAACAATTGCATCAAGCAATATAAAACAAGACTCATGCATAGTTTTTGTCAAAGATCCAGTTCGATCGATCAGTAAAAAATGCTGAATTGCTCTTTCTAAGTAGAATGAAGTGTTTACTCCTGAGAGCAAACGAATTGTGCCTTCCTCTCTTTGATGTTTTGCAAGAATACGTACTCCTGATTCAAAGAAAATTGAAGGAAAATGATGCATGAGGGAAGCTAATGATTCAAACACATCTGGATTCTTGCCAGTATTCGTAACGAATTCAAGGATCGAGTCTTTTCCAAGTCCAATATCTTGATTTTCGTAATCTAGTTTCTGCCAAGGGGTATCAGCATGTAGCATACTACGAATTAACTTTTGTCTGTTATCTCGCTGTCTGTATTCGGAGTTGTTTCTGGCAACTGCAATAGCTATTTCTTGAACCTTCGGCGATAATTCTTTCCACAGTTGCCAATATACTTCATTTTTATTTCGTTTTTCAGCTTCTAATGCAATACATGATATGAAATAACTCATAAAATCAGGTGCTATTTCACACCCCATCCGTAATTGCTCGATATAATCTTCAAAATTTGAATCGTGTAACTGAAATAGGTACTCAGCAAACCGATTGGTGAAGTTCAAAGAGATGTCAACATCGATCTCGACCCGCTCTTCTTTTTTAGAGTCTTGTCTATCTTCTTGTTGCTCCGCTTCAAACAAGAGCGATAGCATCTTCGACCATAACTTGATGTTGCTCGATTCCTTAGAGGCATTTGGAATCATTAGGCAAGGGCTTAAAATATGCCGCGAACTATGAGATCTAAGAGTAATTAGATTGAGATCGCTCGAAAGTTCACCTCGTTTGAATCGCTCTCGGAATTCATCTTTTTTTGCTTGCAGCTTAGATATTTCAATTTCCCTAGCGTCATCAGATAGATTATATATTTGTCTTTTTATACATTGATTATCTTTATCACGATCGAAACGGGCATATTCAAGTGACCCAGTTATACATTCTTGTGCAAACTCTGGATCTCTTTGCCAGAGATAGTTTCTAATCCCATCTGCTGCTTTGTGCCTAACCTCTTTATTCGTATGTGTTAACGCAGTAATAATCAAACTTTTAACAATATACCGATCGTTTTCTTCAGAAAATAAGTCCAAGAAAATTGGGAGAACAGATGCCGAAGATGCTGTATCAGCATAGCTTAAGCTCCCAATTGAATCGTCTACATCTGCATTTATCAGAACTGTTTGACCGATTAGAGCGAAACTCCACGCAACATCTTCATCTGTCAATTCGCCTGAATAGTCACGTACAAAGATCGCCGCAGCAGTAACAATACCTCCAAATGACATTGCTGCCAAATCGCTGACTGTACCAGCATTGAGTTTTTCAAAAAGCTCTTTTGCCTCAGCCAGAGCTTCAATCCACGTCGCATAGTATTCAGTTTCTAATGGCTCTCGTGCAAAGGTGCTACGTGACCATAGATCGAGTTTAATAAAGCGATTTTGTTCTCGCATCCGTTCTTGGGTTTGTTGCTGACTATCTTTTAAGTCAGCTTCCAAGTTTTCAGGCTCAAATATGATTCTGTTATTTTCTCGATCTTCGACAGGGTTCCAACCGCGACTATCAATCCTATGCAAAAGGAAGCGTATCGTTTCATCTTGTGGTTCAGATGCACGTAGCAGATTGATAGCAGTAAGTGTTTCATCTCTCCATTCCGAAAATTGAAGACGTGTAACTAGTGTTTCTAGAGACTCTTTGCGCCACGGACGCAGGGCAGCGGTACGTCTTTCTTCTGCATAAACTTTAGATAGCGCATCTCGCTGAAAACCAGAATAATGCCAATTTATTTCGCTGCCGCCCCGCTCATGAATAGTTCGAGCTAAATCCATACGATAGAGTTCGCGGGTTCGGAGAAGTGGCAAAGCAGATTTCCCAACCTTTGCAGGAAAACCCATTGCGATAGAAGCTAATACTGCTGTAGTCATTACAGAGTTGCTGTTTCGCAAAATATAGTCAAATAGCCACTCTAATTGCCCTGGTTCACACGATTCGACATGTGCGATAAGCGAGTTCTCAAGTGCCATTAAAGCGCACTGTAACAAGTAAGGAATATTAGAAAATCCACGGTATGCCGACCAAAAATCTCCAGAATAATATTGGTATACTTTTCCCCCATTATTTAACTGGATAGTCAAGGGTTCAAAGACTGACTCTGATAATTCTTGCACTCTCGATGAATAACTCCCTGGCAAGTATAAATCAGGATGAGTGAATATTTCGACAGTTTTGTTTAGTAGTTCTAAGATAAACTTTAATCCTTTGTGTGGATGAAAGCGAAGAAGATGATTGAATAACCCCTTGGCACCACTCGCAGGAAAAAACATATTTCCATCGTTTTTAAGGCCGAAATGCCGATCTTTATCTAGCGCACCAGGACTAGTGCGGCGATATACTCCATTGTCTCTATCTCGAACCGTCTCCTCAAACCATTCAAAATAGGCTAATTTCATTAGCTGATTCGGTGCATATTTGCTGAAAAAAGCTGATTCTACACACCCTAAAGACATTTTACAAAATTGTTTAACATACGACAATCTATGACTTTCACTACGATAGACAAGGACATCTGTTTCCAAAAGTTCTGTAAATTCTTGATGAATTGCCGGAATGGTTTTGATGATGATACTAAGTAACTTCTTTCTATTACCATCATCTTGATATAATTCTTTAAGAGGAGTTAACAGATGAAGGGATAATAATCCTACTTCACGGGCTGGGACTGGTAATTCCTCATTTAGGTTTAATAAGGAAGACCAATCATTTAAGATGGCTGTTATATGTGGTGTCAAATCCTTTGACAAAGACTTCCTATTTTCAAATAGAAAGCAAATTATTGTTTCCCAAGCTTTACCATATGGTTTTAGATATAAAGCATCAACTAAATTCATTCCATCATTTTCTTCTAGCTTGGGAATTAGCTTCAAGTCTGGCATCTGACAGACTAACCGGAGAATGAAGCAGAAACGTTTCAGAAGCTCGCCATCCTCCAAAAAAAGTTTGCTCTTTAACAGGTTGAGAAATTCACTTGGATTATCGCCTTGAAGTATTGCAGCGATAGTTTCGTCTTGCCAGTATCTCTGAATATCTCGATCGGTCAGAATAGCAAGCACGAAATTATCAACATTGTCGCCATATCTTAACTTTTGGTGAAGCCACAAGCGAAATGCACGGTTGATTGCAGGTTCATTGCCAATTGCATTAAGAAAATTCTGGATGTTGCCTGAGTGTTGTTGGTATATTTCTTCAATATATCGATCGAGTGCCCAATCCTCTAGAACATCATGTGCAGGGCTAACGAGTCCATTCTTAGAATCGCGACGAACTAAATTATCTTCTTCAAGCTTGAATACCGCATTCTCATCAAAAAGAGTCTCTGGAACTCCATATACCATCTGTTTTGCTCGGCGGACGGCAATATCGATAAATGTCTGTCTGCGCTTAGTGGGCATTCCATTTGCTCGTTCTTGTTCTTTTGCGATCGCATCTCGCCAGACAGCATCACGAAACTCCTTTTCGCCATCTTCATGTGTAAATTCTGTTCCAGTCTCAAGAACTCTACATGCTAAATCTGCAAAGAAGGGTGACTTCAGCAAAATTCTCAGATTTGGATTGTTAGAAAATTTTTGTAATGCTTCAATTTGTTCGCATAGATCCCGAACTTGCTCGTTACTAAAACCATTTAGTGTCAGCGGTGTAAATTTGATGCCATGAGGCTGAAGATATGTAAAAGTAATTTGTTGATATGCATAGTCACGACCAGTAGCGATTATAGTCCAACCTTGCTGTTTATTTAGTAAATGAAGTAAATCTATAAATGCTGTCGTTTTTTCTAACTCAAGAAGCTTTTCCAAAGATTCGATCAGCAGATATTTTTTGGGCATTAAAGCGAAACCTGCTTCTAACTCGCGAAGTGAACCCTTCAAGCCCATTGCTGAAAACACATTATCGAGATGAGAGCGATCTAAATCTTCCGTGCGTAAACAAAAGATAGGAGCACGTTCGCCCATATAGTCCGAGAATTTTCTTACGAGGCTAGACTTTCCAGCACCACGTTCGCCAGATACAAAAATAAAACTGGATGTTTCAGCTAAATCGAGTAATCGATCGAATGCCTCTGATTGCTTAATATGAGTTCTACCAATAGTAGTTCTTATGCCACCTAAGATAAAATTTCCATGATCCCTCAGTTTATTCAAATCTGATAACCAACTAGAAAAAATAGCGGTACTAAATTTAGTCCGAATGTCTTCCGGCAAAGTTTCTAAAGCGATCGTACCCGCATTTTGATTAGAAATTTGAACTGCATCAACAACTCTCGCCCATACAGATGGCGCAGCTTCATTTGAATATTGAGCGATTAAAGAATGAAGTAAGGATAATGTGCTTCCTGATTCTGTATCTAGATCGTAGCCAATGAGATGAAAAACTTTTAGAAACTCCCATACTTGTCGATCGGTAACATCAATCCCCTCATTTGCATTTTTTAAATGTATCTTGAATGCTGCTAGCTTTTTTCTTTTTGCATCACTACTAAAATTAGCAGTCTTAATTTTAGTGAAAAACTCTGTTTCATCTTCAGAATGTCTTGCCCATTCTAGAATAGGTCGCACATCATCTATATCAGTTGCGCTCAAAGGGCCTGTGACCAGAGCAATGGCATCAACGCTGGAATCAAAACTTTCACTATTAAAGTCATTCCAGTTACTTTGAATTACTTCTGCAAACGTTGTATCTCCTTCCGTGATACTAAGATCGTGTTTGACTTGAACTAGTAGTTTTGCCTCTTGCTCTGTTTCTGGTTGTTTGGCAAATACAATAAAGTCATCAGTTTGAACGCCAGTATAACGCGCTTGAAGCTTGATTTTTGTAATCGGGAAAGGTGGTAAGCAAGGTGCTATCCGTCCTGTCAGCATCAGAACAGCGAAGGCTGCTTGAACCCGCGTTTCAAAATTCGACCCACCACCGCCCGTAGAATAAGGGTTGCTTTGCTGCTTTGCTGGCTTAGGCATTGATTTTCAGTCTTCTGGCTTGTCCCCTTTATTTTAGCTTTTACATCAACAAGAGGTAGATTTAGATGAGAATAGCTGCTGAAAGCTCAGTGGTAGGAACAAGCGGAGTAGCAGGGCTGAAAGGTAGCGAAAGCGGTGCGTTTAGTGGTTAACCTGTGAGCAATAAAATAACGTGACGGTAGGCGGCGTGGGTGCGATCGGGATTTAAATACGAAAAAGCTGTGCTGACTTCACGCCAACTAAAAAGTTGTGTTAATCTGGTAGAGAGCGCAGCTTTGTTGTCATGTTCGATGGAGAACTAACTGAATGCCCCCATTTACAGAGAGCGGCTATCTACCACCTGGAATTTGGGCAATGAGTTGGGTAGATTTTTGGGAGCGATACGGGTACAACTCTCGACGAGCTAACCTCCTGTCTGGCTTGACGTTTGCCCTCAAACTACTAGTTCGCTCTAATTGTCAGACCATCTACATCGGCGGTAGTTTTATCACCAATAAAGAACGACCCAACGACATCGACGGCTGTTTTGACGGGATGGGAATCGATATCGGGATGCTAGATCCAGTTTTTCAAGATATCGACGAACAACATGCCCGCTTTGGCTGTGAGTTACGAGTGGATTTTATGTCAGCATTTCAGAGCTTTTTGCAAAAAAATCGCGATGGAGAGCCAATCGGGATTGTAGAAATCGATCTTGGAAATTTTGATATCACGAGGTAATTAGTCATGATCCAAAACGAACACCAATATAAAGTTACCAAAGGCGAGATCGATAAGCTGCAACAAGTTATCGATAAATTGCTAGAGCAACAAAATATCCCGCCCAGCCAACTAGCAGCGATGCAAAACAGCTTTCAGACACAGATCGATCGAATGCAACTTGAAATTCAAGAATATGACGATCTCAAAGCGGGGAAGGTCGAAATTACTATGGGATCGATCGAAGATTTACCTAAAGTCTTAATTCAAAAACGGATCGGTTTGGGCATGACACAAAAAGAGCTAGCCATCAAATTAGGCATCAAAGAACAAATGGTGCAAAGATATGAAGCTAGCAGCTATGAATCGATCGGCTTCCAACGATTAACAGAAGTTTGGAATGCTCTGTCTGCATCAATTCCAAACGTGACAGTTAGCTAAATCGTAGACCCGATCGTATCTAAGGAAGATTGAAGATATTGAAACAGCAAAATACCCAAACAGCAGTCGCTAATAAAATTAAAAAGTGGGTGGAAACAGCTCAAGAACTCAGCAACGAGCAGTTTAGATTTGCCATCCCCATCACGCGACTGACCAGTATCAAAAGCCTGTGTCAGGACGAAGTTGCCGCCGCACACTTTGCGCTTTATTTAGCCAAAATATTACAAGCGCAAATGCAAGCAGAGTCATATCCCAGTCATCTGAGTCCATCTGAATGGGAGATTCACACGACTGTCGTTGCTAATGCGATAACAGAGATGGAACGCTACATCGAAAACCCTCTCTCTGAAGGCAAGCAATCTCTCTCGCAATTACTAAAGCAGATCGATGAGTTGCAGGGCAATGATTTTCGCAACGTTCACTGGACTACCGTGCATTTTGTTAAGAGTGGTAACTTACTCAAACTAGAATATGCAATTCGCTGTTTTACCGTTGGCGTAGCCTCTCCGTTGGAGAATCGAGATTTTCCTTACTATGCTTATAAATTAGCTAGAGAATTTACAGAATCCTACGAACCTCGGTATGGCACGGGTTTGATTCCCGAATCTGTACCCAAGCTGTTGGAAATTGCCGAGTTTTGGTGTCAGTATTACTTCGGACAAAATCTCGCTGAGAAGTTTCCTAAATTGGCGATCGTCAATTACAACTCAACTATCGAAAAATTAAATCTAAAGCGAGATGTCTATTGATAAACAGGAACTAGTCCGCCGCGTGTCCCAACGAGTCGAGCGAGAAACTGGCATGGTGGAAACGGTCATCGATGCGACGCTCGAAGAAATTTATGAATCACTCCAACATGGCGATAGTGTCTCGTTGCGGAACTTTGGGACTTTTTACGTCAGGGTCGAGCCGAAATGTTGGGTGTTTAAGTTTAACCCTTCTCAACGATTGCGGAAGTTATTTGGTTGGGCTTCTACTTCCAAAACATGAGGAAGGATCGATCGACTAATTCATACTGGTGACACAACGACTTCGCCGACTTGCCCACATTTTCCGTCAGCCAAACCTTATCCCGACTGGTCAAAGCCGGAGTATTAGAGCGCGTCAGTAAAGGTTTGTACTACCGCCCCCGCATCACTCGCTTCGGTCGCTCTCATCCCACCCAGAGCGAGATTCAATCCCTACCAATCCCTCAAATCGTCCTGCCTGCGGGGATTAGCGCGGCAAACCTCTTAGGCTTGAGTACCCAAAATGCCGTGCGCGGCGAATTTGCCACCACCGCTGCCAGCGTCCCCCGCAAAATTCTCGGTACCCGCGCCCGCATCCATACCAGCCGCCCAGCAGACTGGAACTCCCTATCTCCCACCAACGCCGCCCTGCTCGACTTACTCAGATCCAGGGGTAAATTTAGCGAACTATCCGACGCACAAACCTAGCAACGGTTACTAGATTATCTGCGCCAAGACGATTGTTTCGTTGGCGAAGCCTAGCCTCTGGCTAATCGCTTACTGGAGATTGCCAACACCGAACCGCCGCGAGTGAGGGCGATGTTGGGTGCCCTAGGACAAGAACTCAAGAAAAGTACCCGAGCCATCGCCAAGCTCCGCCAATCTCTAAATCCCATCTCCCGCTTTGACTTTGGCAAGCTGCACACCCTTCGTTATGCCAAGGCATGGCAAGCAAAATGAAACTGTTTGAATCGCCTGATTTCTATGACGCAATCGTTGCCGCCACCGCACATTTTCAGGGTGCTGGACTGACCGAGCAGTTGATTGAGAAAGATTACTATTGGCACTGACCTGGAGATTAACGGGATCGAGGACGGTGGCGTAGTGGCGATCGAAAACCCGCTCGGATCGGGTGCAAGAGAAAATTTTTGGTCGTTTGGCTGGGCTAAACGTTTGCTATCACTAATCGCTGTAGAGTCTGTATTTTTGCATTCTAGATCGATCGTTACTAAGCGTGGACAATCCGGCATGAGCCGGATTGCTTTAGTGTTTCTTTTTGAGGAATTTCTAATGCTAGTTACCCTCTCTGGCTATATTGGTCGCGCCGTTTCTACCTCTAATACTCCGCTGCCCGATGGTTCCGGCTTTGCGCCAGTTTCCGAAGTACCGCTTGGCGTTCGCATCGCTGAAGGTGTCACTGATTGGTACCTGCTCAAGTTTACCAATGAGGCGGGGCTTCGTGCCGCTCAATTCATCGTCAAAAATGCCCAGGTTGCCGTAGTTGGCGACTTGGCATTCGAGGATTGGATCGACCCTAACCAAGTTCTTCGTTCCAAGCCCGTCGTTACTATTTCGGATTGGCAGTTAGAAAGATTGCCCAAATCCGCTTAGTCTTAACTGCTTCCTCCAACCTGGATCTGCCAAATTAACCCTCGATCCATTAGGGGTTAATTTGGTTGCGCTTTGTATTCTCAAACTCACTTCACGAGGACAAAACCGATGCGTACAGCTACTTCCAATCTCGTTATCCTTACCGTTGAAGTTGGTACTAATATCACTGGCACTGCGATCGATGGTGATATTAGTATCGACTTTGCACTTGCCAATACTGAGGTCGATCGACGCTTATTCGTGCCCTCCGCGCAATTAGTCGTTACTGGTAAGTTCCGCTTGGGTAAAGAGCCTACCACCATCGGCATTTTGATTTCTAACGTGGTGGCGATTATTTCGATTCCTACACCCGCATCTACCGATGTTGCAGCTACAGCACCAATCGCTACTCCCGAATCCTCTGCCGATGTTGAAGTGCTTGTAGAGCCTGAGATTTTCGCTATTGAGGTTGAAGATAGCGCACCCTCAACTCAACCTGCACGTTCGCGTAGCGTCCCCCTTGGGGAATCGCAAACTCGCACCCAAAAAGCTGCGAGTACTCGTGCGGCCAAGAAAGCCAAAGCTGTTACCGCTGCGGTATCGAGCTAGTTTTCACTATTTTCTTAGACGGATAGATCGATCGCCTGTTAGCACTGCTGATGGGCGATTCGTTTTTGTCTCAGTAAAAAAGGTCGATTGCCCGACCTATCTATAATTAACGAACCTTTATGCTAACTCAAACATCTACTCAAGCTCAACATTTCAAGTTCGCAGACCTACTCCCAGGCTTAGTTATTTGCGAAGCAACGCCAGATATTCACGGTTGGAATAATGCCACGGCAAATACTCCCGCATTCTTGGTGTATTTAGGCTATAACGTCCCCTCAGAACGCGATGAATGGATTACCAAGCTGCGTCTGGTTTGGAAAATTGAGAGCGAAATACTCGACCGTCCCAGCCAACGAGTCAAAGGCTACTGGCATGAAATCAAGATTCGGGGAATGAAGCGATACTCCGACCCGAATGTGTTCGATCTCGATTACCTGAGCGAATCTCAATATTATGGTTTGGACTTTCTCACTCAGTTGTTGCAGATGAAACAAGAGTTTGATGCTTATGAAGATGCGATCGACACTCGAATATTAACTAGTTAGACTAAAGATACCGTATTACTCAATGCGGTATCTCCACTAGCGAAAATATTGGTGAGAATCATGTTAGAAGAAGCAACTATTCTTGACCTAGAAAGCTCTAATTCTACCGTTCAAATCACTGCGAGTACTGCTGAAGATTATTATCGCAACGCTAATGTCAAATATTACGAGCTTCAAGATATTCAGGGTGGATTGTCCGATTACGATCGTGCCATTGAATTAGACCCCAACCATGCCCTCGCTTACAGCAATCGCGGCAACCTGAAAAAAGATAATCTCCAAGATTACCAAGGGTCGCTTGCTGATTACGATCGCGCACTTTCTCTCAATCCGCACGATGCTGTTACTTACTACAACCGCGCCCTGCTGAAGAATATCAAGCAGGATTACCAAGGGTCGCTTGCCGACTACGATCGCGCGATCGAACTCAATCTTGATGATGCCGATAGCTATAACAATCGAGCGATGCTCAAGTACCTAGAGCTAGAGGATTTAGTCGGAGCGATTGAGGATATGCAGATCGCTCGATTTCTATATCAGCAGCAGGGAAATGATGCCCGATCGATGACCGCGATCGAGTTGATCTCACGGTTTCGATCGAAAATCGATCGTTCGGGGTTACAGGTAGGTTTCTTGAAGGCGCGTTGGCGTAGCCTCTCGGAACGAGAATCGACAGAAGAAGGTTAATCGCTTTAAGCTCCAAAAAGAATTAGGGCGAATTTGGTGACGCTTACCGAAAAGTACTCGCCATATTCGACCATATTTGCTCCGCTTTAATTACCAATTTTGCAGTGGCAAAATTGCTCTAGTTGTAGTTATTTTCAAGCATTAATCTTGGCATCAGTCTAATCGACTGGTGCTTTTTTAGTGCTTTCATTACTCACTTTATCACAGGAAAATCATGACCACTAACCCAGAAAACAAGTACTTAACTCGCCAATATGCAGCCACAGATTTCTCGTTTCCTTACGTTCAAGGACTGCGCGGCGAAGATCCCAAACAGTACGGCTATTTCGTGCCCCTCTCCCAAGCTAACAAAGCTGGCTGGCGCGATTTAGCTTCCGACAAACTTACCGAGTATGCCTACAACACTGGCAAAACCGAAGTTGGGATCTTACTTCAACAGCCGCGTATGAGCATCACTCCGGTTTGCCAACTGGGAATGTTCGATCGCAAAGCATCTCTTGAAGACGAGACTCTGGTAGTCATCGGCAAATGGGATCGCCAGTATCGGGGCGACGAGAATATTGGGAACTTCCAAATCTACTTGGTAATGTTCTTCGACGAACGCAAGCAGCCACTCCACGACATTCCCTTGAAGCTAGTGGCAAAAGGCGCACAACAAGCCACTTTATCAGAACGGTGGCAGCAATTCTGCGTAGCCGTAGCGCGGTGTCAGGCTCAGGCACATAAAGTCTTCTTTAGCCCTCGCAATGAAGTCTTTAATGCCTTGTGCTTGTTCCAACCCCACCTGATCCGCAAAAGTGTCGGGGAGAAAACCAAGTCCCCTGCCCTGTATGTGGATGGGTATGTGGAGCCGACAGTCGATAATTGGCAAGATTTCTTTCTCGGCACCGATGCAGATCTCACCGATATGGTGGTGGGCTTAATGAATCCACGTCCCCGTTTGCTACTTGCCGATCCTACTGCTGGGTCGATTTCCCTTACTCCTGCTGCCGAGCCACAACCCCAACTAGAGGCTCAATCCGCTCATCCAAATGTGGGGATTCCAGCTCTCGATCCCCATCCTGCCATCGATGTGCAGTCGTCAACCGTTGCACCCGATGGGTCTGGTTCTAATGAGATTGGCACGACTGTAAATATCACTTCCGAAATCGATACCGACGACATCGATAAAATTCCGTTCTAGATTCTGACTGTCGCGACTTGGGTGGTATAAAACCCCAATCGCATTAATGAGAAATCGACAGGCAAAGTATCCCCCTTTACTTGTCGATTTCGATCGAGTCAATTGTTAACAACCACCCACTTTTTACAGAATATGTCTCCAAACATTATACCTAATCTCTCCCCTGAAAAATTCGATTTAGCCCAAATCGACTCGGCTGAAGCTGACGAAATAGAACATCTTGAGCGATTGATGCTCGACCGCGAGGATTACTATCAACTCGGTTACAGCTATTAGCTCGAAACACGAACGATCGCACCACTTATTTGAATATTAACAAGTAACTAATTACTCGTTAATACGTTACTGCCGCCAATCTCAAGCAAGATTGGCGGCTTTTCTCAATGAGCAACTACCATTATCTTTAAACTATGAAAACTGGATGTACCCTAGAAGAATTAGCTCGCGAGTTATTAGACCGACAAGAACATAAACGCGACTTCCACGCTCGGACTAAAACTTTGAACATGCTGCCGACCGCTCAATTCCGCCTGGAAACTAAGGATGAAGAGATCTTCATGCCAGCAACGGCACACGCTCACGCACAGATGGCGAGTAAACTCAATCTACCTAAAGTCTATTACGATCCATTCGTGACAAGTTAAGGCGCGATCGCAATTGTCAAGCACGTTTGGCGATCCTTCGATCGACCGTTACATCAGATATTCAGAGATCGAATACATTAGCACTATCAATCGAGTTTTTTGATATATAGTGAGACCGAACCAACAGCCACGCTATATATGGGTGTTGACATTCGATCGAAAACCTTAACTTGTCACAGATGATTACGATCGGATGCTGCGGCAATGTCCCGATCTGTTAGCCCAAAACATCAATCACTGGTTGAGTCGATCTGAGGATACCAGCTTGATTCGCACACTTCGGGGACAAATGCGGGCGGTTTTGAGCAATCGCTATCGGATCGTCGATCACCACGATATTTTAGCGATGGTCGTAACAGAACTTCAAGAGATGGGCGACGGGATGACCATCGCGAGCTGTCAAGTCACCGATGCGCGGATGTATATCAAAGTCGTCAATACCAACATTGAGGACGCAATCTCACTTAACGATCCAGTCCAAGCGGGATTTATCTTATCTAATTCTGAAGTTGGTCTTGGCTCGATTTCAATCGAACCTTTTATACTACGCCTAGCTTGCCTTAACGGTTTAATTTTGAAAGACCGTCGCCAACGCAAAAATCACGTCGGTCGTGTCAGCGAAAATAACGATCTCTATGCGATCGATACTCTCCAAGCGATCGATGATGCCTTTAAGCTGCAACTGCGCGATCTAGTGCGGAATGCGATAAGTATCACAACTTTTCGCGAAGCAGTCGAAGACCTGCAAGTCGCTAAAACTGGCATCATTACTGGTAAGCCTGCTAAAGCGGTCGAATTGACAGCTAAGGCAATCGGACTCAACCAGAGCGAATCTGAGTTCGTACTGAGCCATCTGCTGCGTTCTGGCGACTTGAGCAAGTTTGGAATGCTCAATGCGGTCACGCGATCGGCTGAGGATGTGGAAAGCTACGACCGCGCGACCGAAATCGAGCGACTCGGCTCTGATGTGCTTTATTTACCCTCGACTACTTGGCGCGAGGTTGCTACTGCTAATTAATCCGCCGATGGGATCGTGCCACCCTATTAACACTACTTCAAGCAGAGTGGCGCGATCTCGCTCTCTTAACAACTCGATCTTCATCACTCTTTACAAAAAGTTACTTTGTTACAATCAGAGATTGATGTGTAACTAATTGACAAAGGAAGAATTTTAGAGTGGTTAATAGAATTGGTGATGTTGCGCTTAATGTTGATGATATCATCAAGTTTGACTTCCAGCATATGACATCCGAGCAGCGCGAAAGCATTACTGTTAAAGTTAAATTGATTCATAACTCTAATGGTAAAGTTTACTATTACTTAGATATGAGTGGACTGATAGTTCCGACAGAGGAGAATGCTCAGTACTATCTAACTGGAGATAGATTTTTCTTAACCTTTGAATTTGAACGTTGGCGATTTAACGTCACTAAAGTATATTGTGAGGAAAATGAAAGTGTGTCGTATCCATTCATGATGGATACATCTAATCTGGAAATAGTATCTAGAAGCTAGATCTGGAAATTATTCTTGCAATCTCACTAAAAGCCAGTAGTTACAATAGCTACTGGCTTTTAGTTGTGTTAAATTCGAGATCTTTAAATATCGATTGATACTTATGAATTTAGATTAGCGATCGAAGTTTTAATCGACAGAAATTTACCACCATAAAACTATGCCATCACTAATTAACTTGGAATCCCAACGCGATCGACTCGTCGAGGAAATTATGGAGCTTGCCGAATCGACCTCTGCTGAAGAAATTGCAGGTGCGACGGACTCAGACGGGGCTGACGAACTAATCGTCAAATTTAATGAATTGGAAGCTGCCATTGCGGATAAAGTCGATGCGATTGTGGCGACGATTGCCGCCCAAAAAGGCGACATTGCCTACCTAAAATCGCGCCGCGACGAATTTAATCGTGCGATCGATCTCAAAATTAAGGCACTTGAAAAATTTGAGAACTATCTAAAGTTGATTATTGCCGAGCGACCCAATGCCCAGCTTAAAGGTAAGGATGCGACAATTAAGATTGTCAAAAATGGCGGAGTTCAACCCATTTGGCTCAATCCAGATATCGAGGAGCGAAACTTTCCTCCCGATTTGGTCGCGATTACCACGACTTATAAAGTCGATCGTCAAGCCGTACTTAAAAAGTTAGCTGAATCTGGAGAAGATAATTTGGTAGTAGATGGCGAACAAATTGCTTGTCTACAACCAAGGGGGACACACCTACGGATTGGTTGAATAAAAACTATTTGAGATCTTCTTGGGTGGTAGCCAGTGATGAATAGTCGCTGGCTTTTTTTGCCTTTACTCATGAAAACTTGTGGATTTATATGAGTAGCAATTCATCATATGTACGGCTATAGATGATGAATTGCTATTGAAAAATTAAGGCTGTGGTAGTAATGAAATTTTGAATTTAATGTCAATTAGGGCAATTAATAATAGAGCTGCTGTAGCAGCAGTATTTTGGAATTAATTAGGATCTAAATTATGTGCGATCGACAAAAAGTAAGTTGTGCCAATTGTCTTTACGGGAATTACTGGCACGAGCCAGATAATTACGACGCTCCTGAAGAGTTTGGCTTTGACTGTAGCTATCCAGCTCTTGGATCGAAGTTAGCTCGAAATCTGCGAACCGATTGGAATATTGATGATGAAGATCTTGCCGCAGAATGTCTGGATTATCTGCCGGAAACCATTACGTCTCCAGCATCATCAGCCTCAGTTTAGTAGATTATTAGTTCAAATTACCACCAAGCAAGCACCAGCTCTTAACTGCCGTTGGTGCTTGTTTTGTTCGCCTATTACTAATTAGTCCCCACTATCGATTAAAAGTTATGACTAAAGATATTGACTGGCAAGTTTGTACTGGATTACTGACTCGGTGCTATCGCAATCTTAACACAGGGCATATGTCGTTAACTCAGCAAATTAATAAGTCATGGATACTCGTCGGGCACGCTGATAATTTAGTTATTAACTATCCACACTTTTATGTCTCCGAGCGCGGACGACAACGGGTTTTAAAGGATAAGCGTAAAAATGTTCATGCCTACTGCGAAGGTGTCTTAGCTAGTGTCAGCTTGCCTGTTCTCCCACCTTTGAAGGAAATACATTATTGTCCCTACTCTCAATCCTATTTCTCATGGAAAGAGACAGGAACTCCCATTATTGCGGCAGATCTAATTGTTGTAATCGACAATCAGGTGCTTTGTACGACTGATGTTCGACAACCTCAGTTATCACTATTTTAATCGATTATATGTACGAATTTTGGATTGGCTAGCATCAAACTAATGCTGGTAATAGCGGTACGAGGCACTTTGACAGGTGTTTAATCTCTGCCAATTATCCTGCTGTATGAATCTTGCCAGCAATTATCACTAATTGCTGGCTTTTTTATGCCCATTTATTATCATACTCATCAAATTTATGACCGTTACTAATATCGATGGACAATTAACTCTAGATTTCTCCGTTCCTGCCAACTGTCCCCCACCTAATCCCAACTTAGCCGATAAGTTACAAAAGTTGGCTGCGGCGATGGACACAGCGATTTCATCCAAGCTAAGTCCTTCAATTTCCCACCAAAACATTACCGCCCGTCGTTCTCGTATTGCTGCCAGTATGCGGGAGGACGGACGACGGCTGCAACTTATCCAGAGTTGGTTGATGGGACTTGCCGTTCGACATCGCGACGGTACTTGCCCTACCCAGCTTTCCAAAATTAGCAACCGCAGTCATCTCGACTCCTTTGCCTCAATTTTCCATTGGCAAAAAGAAGGAGCCAAATCGCTCGAATATCTCTACACGGGGTTCGATCGCGGTGATGAAATCGCTCAAAGGTTGGGATCTATCGGCATCCATAGTGCTAACGATGCTCTAGCGGCGGTCGAACTATTAGAAAGTTTGGGCAATCCCGCCGATCGACAGATCGATCCGATTGGCGAACGGGTAGAGGCATTGCGACGCAAAGCGATCTATCAACAGGTACCCGACTTCTACCCGACCCCAGGCGAAATTATCAGTCGAATGCTGCAACTAGCCAACGTCCAACCTCAACACCCCTGCCTCGACCCAGAGGGTGGAGCTGGCGATATTTGTGTTGCACTGCGAGACTTAGGAGTCGAAAACATCGACTGCTTCGAGTTGAATGCGGGTTTGGCTGAAGCTCTGACCCTACTCGGCTTTGTGCCGCTGGGACGAGACTTTCTAACCGCCACCCCCCGCCCGATCTACGACCGGATCTTGATGAACCCGCCTTTTGGCGAGGATGCCTACATCCAACACGTTCGCCATGCTTATGATTGGTTGGCTCCTGGCGGGGAGCTGGTTGCGGTGCTGCCGATCGAACATCCCAGTCGCATCAAAAAACGTCGCCAGTTTTCAGAATGGCTCGATTCACTTGAAGCCATTCGTTACCCCAATCCTTCAAAAGCCTTCACCAAAGGCGACCTGCCAAGGCAGCGCTTACGCTATCGATATTGTGCAATCGAGACGCACCTAATTCACCTTTGTCGTTGAGATCTCATGCGAAACCCTTTCCAGTACAAAACCAGATTTGGCTTGTATCAAGCAACTATTCGCGCGATGGACGAGCTATCGACAACTAAAAGAGCATGGTGGCTTCAGCAAGCTCTTTTTCATTGTGACAGAGATTTTCCCGATTTCTCTGTGCAATTAAGAGAACTAGTTTATAAACCTGCAACGTTGGATGACCTGACTCGATCGAATGAGATAAAGCATTAATTTATTAGCACCTGGAAATTCAAAAAACAAAGCCAATCCGTACACCAAAAATTTACAGGTTGGCTTTATTCGTACATTAATTGAGATTGCACCATGTATGCAGCAACAGCATAAATCTGTGTGGCGATCGAAAAGATCGAGCAGTTTCCAGGAAGTATGGACTATACATTATTAATTGAAGCCCGATCTGAGCTGATAACCGCTCGAAATCTCCTTGAGAGCCGCTGGCAAATCTGGAATTCGATCTATTGGAAGCGCAGTAATGCAGCAACTAAACGCAGTATTCAAGCTAAACTAGAGGGATTGGCTTTCGATGCTCTAACTGGGGTACTTAACGCCGGAAAACTTCTCAATCGATATGTAGACACGGTTGGTATTCTTGATGAAAATGCTCCGCTTTGGAGCGAAATTATTAACTGTTTGTCTAATGCCTATCGCTGGATATCTAGAGATTATTACTATGATTGCTCGTGCAAACAGTTAAAATTGTCAATCGATCTAGAATCTACTTGATTTATGCTTGTTCGACCCCAGACTAACCCACAAGCGGATTTTAAAGCAGCCCGAATCCGTTGACTCTTAGTCTGCCTTCGGCAATCTCCAGTTGCTCGAAAACGAAACCGATTAACATTAGAGGTTTCGGCTGGCAAAAACCGCAGCCTCCCCGAATAGGGGCACTGGTTTAGGTGGTAAGTCGATGCGCTGTTGGTTAAGTTAGTTTCAAGTAACTTGAAACTAATTACATCGCTCAAACTCTTGTCTGGCATATTTCCCACAGCTCTCTTATGTACGATCGAACTCGCCGCGTTAAAATAAGTAGAGATCGATCTTAATTCGCAAGGTAAGTATGGGTGATGCTAAAAGACGGAAGTTGCTGTGCGATAGTTACCGCTTAGAACCGCACTGTTCCAAACAAACGATTGAAGTTGTTGGACTTCCTGAAGCCTCCAAGCTCCGAATTTCCGGCGAACTTCAAAAATACTGGGCAACATTAGACCCCATTCCCTCAAAACGATTGCATAAGCTTATCGATGTTGTTAAAGATAGTGGTGGGGGCGTGTGCGTGAATTTAATCGACGCTCACACTATTATTCCTCCCTCCGATCTGATTGCCAAAATTATCCCCAAAATTCCTGACTTATCTACGACGGCAACCGCTGAAATCGGTGAAATTTTAGCAAATTACGATCCCGAAACTGAACTTGTAGTGATTTCTTGCCTCCCCCCCGAACTTCCCCAATCGATCGCTACGCTCTTGTACGAACATACGGTTTTGTATGTCATTACTTATCAGTATAGCTTTGTTAATATCTATAATTGAAATGTCGCGGTCGCTGACCCTGTGGCCCTGCGGGGCGGCTGGTTTTTGACTGATGACGCGGACTACTGCCTTAGCTCCGATGGAAATCACTAGTGTCCGCCTCATACAGTCACCGCTTGCGCTAAAACCAGCTAGTAGCGTAACTTTATGGGGTCGGTACAGATTTGTTTTCTGAATCGAAAGTAAAAAATCTAAATGTTAAATCAGCAATGAGTTTGGTATATCGATGAAGGAACTATATAGCAAATATAAGTAGTTTTTCTGACCGATCGATTTAAGAGATTTAAATTAATATTGTCGATCGCGCTTGATAAGTTTCAATAGTATTATGCTAAATTAAATAAAAATCGATAAGCTTGTGCCGACTTCAAGAGTAGGAAGATTAGCTTCTCTTTGGATCGATCGTTGTCCGAAGCCTATCATGTTTCATTTATAATAAAAAGAGTAATAACTAATTTAGTTATTACCCAAAACAAAAGTATTTCACTAATCATTGTAAATGAAGCTACGTGGAGATCGAGTACCAGGTCGGAGCGGTACTCTTTGCCAACGCACCAAGAAGAAAAAGCTACAGAACGGACAGATCCAGGAATATCCGTTGGTAAGTGTCGAACGTGACGCTCACAACGTCTTGCATTGGTTCTGGCATTATCAGATACTGAAAAGCTGCATGACTATTTGCATGATAACTTTGTCATTGTCTATGTATTCCACAACGAGTTTTGCCTTCAATCCGCAACATTAGAAAATCTACCAATGCTGGGGTCGAATTTAACCTTGCAAGTGCCCACACTTCCATTCCGATTCTTACTGACGATAATCTCCATCACCCCTGGTTCCAAACTATCTGAATTGTAATATTCATCCCGATATAACAACAGTCCCAAAATTAAAGTCAGTGAAGGTGTCACCACCCCCACTGCTCTCCAAAACCGTGCTTGCGCCTTTTAACGCACACGGCTCCTCAGTAAAACGGTTGTTGTCATCAATGCGTCATTACCAACATATCGTCTTGCCAGAACCAAGATTCAGGTTTAACTGGTGGCTTAGGCTCAACACTATTACAGTTGGATTTTGTGCCAGAACTGCCATCATTGACAGTTTTTGTGTCGTGACAATGCCGATGAAGTAATTGCCAATTTTCATATTTATCCTTTCCACCTTTCGATTTAGGGATGATGTGGTCAACTTCTAGCGAATCTCCATCTTTGAAGTAGTTCTTGCAATGAGCACACTTTCCCTTTTGTGTTTTCAGTAGATTTCCCACTTTAGTAGACACTTCAGGATGTTTACCCATTCTTGAACTCCAATAAACCCAATCTCCGTCATAAGGTGAGGAATTGCCTTTAACTTTGACATGTCGTTTGATTTCAATCGAATCATGCCGCACTAACTTGATTAGGTTGTTTCCTTCTAGGGTCGCAAATAACCAATTATTATTGTTAATACTTTTAAAGTATTTATGGCGAATCCATTTCTTACCTTTATTTGGATGACGGTGACTACCCCATTTAAAAAGTTTAAGAAAGACCAAAGAATAAATTTTACCGAAGACTTCCTTACTGTTGACTGTGCAGAAGTAATTACACCAACCTCTCACGATCGGATTGAGACTATTGATTAGCCGAGATTGGCTTAATCCTCTTCGCTTATTTATTTCTTCTTTTAGCTTTTTATAGTGTCTTTTTTGACTTTCTATACTGGGTCTGATAATAGTTTTATATCCCAATAACTTACCATTAGAGCTTTTTCCAGATGAATATTTTCCAACAGAAAATTGTCGGATGTTAAAGCCAAGGAAATTAAACCCTGCTTTTTCTCCATCTAAATCACTTAGACAGTGGGCAATTCTAGTTTTACTGGGTTTTAATTCCAATCCAATGTCACTTAACCATTCTTCTACTTCTTTTTTACACTGATTAATAACTTTCAAATCTTCGTGAAGAATAACAAGTAGAGTCGCCCAGAGGAACCACCCCTCCAGGCGCTCGCAGAACCGGACGTGAACGTCTCCGCTCATCCGGCTCCTATTATCCAGCCGCCATATACAGCAATCCCCAGTGAGCAAACAGGTTCGGCTGTTTTCGCGCTATGCGTCTCAACCATTGTGCTGCCTGCCGCCGATGATTCCGTAGACGTTTGTATTTCCGCGTCGCCCACATGACTAGGCGACGTTCCAAGCATTTTAGGGTCGGGTATAGGGCTGACTTGTAGTAGCGACCATAGTAGTTAATCCAACCTCTAATGACTGGATTAAACATCCTGGCCAGGTCTTCTAACTTTTTATCGCTCCTTAATTGCCAGTCCCACTGGCGCGATGTCTTCCGAATCGCCTTAGCTGCCTGATTACTAATCGCTGGAGTAAAGTTGATGAAGTGTTTTCCCCATCGATTCTTTGACCTGCGAGGTCTAAATGTATACCCCAAAAAGTCAAAGCTGGTGAGGGGATATTCTTCCCGTCGGTCATCATCCTTGCAATAGACTATATTCGTCTTTTCTGGATGAAGTTCCAACCCAACTTCCTTCATGCGCTCATTTAGGTCTTGCTTCAGCTTTTGCGCCTGGGCTTCGCTCTTACAGTGACACACCGCATCATCCGCATACCGCTCAAATTGAATGTCCGGATTTTTCCGCTCCATCCACTTGTCGAATGCGTAATGCAAAAACAGATTCGCCAGCAATGGACTGGCAACTCCGCCTTGCGGTAGCCCTTTGTCTGGAAGTTGTTTGGTGCCATCTGGCATCTGAATCGGTGACTTTAGCCAGCGTTCGATGTACAGAATTACCCATTTCTCTTCCGTATGTACGCGCACCGCCCGCATCATCAGCTCATGGTCGATGTTATCGAAAAAGCCTTTGATGTCTAGCTCTAGCACCCAGTTGCTTTTCCAGCAACGTTTTCGCGCCATTCCCACCGCATCTAATGCCGATTTTCCCGGTCGATAGCCATATGAATCTGGATGGAAGTGTTTTTCCAATTCCGGTTCCAATAAATCTTTGGCTACCATCTGGGCTACCCGATCTGACACAGTCGGAATTCCCAATGGCCTCATCCTGCCGTCTCCTTTTGGTATTTCTACCCGTAGAACCGGGGATGGAAAGTAGCTGCCAGATGTCATCCGATTCCATAATTTGTAGAGGTTATCCGACAGATTCTCTTCAAACTTTTCGATCGTCTGTCCATCTACTCCAGCCGCTCCCTTGTTGGCTTTGACCCGTTTATATGCTTCCCAAACTTGGCGTTTGGTGATACTCAACGGCTTTGCTTGTTCCATTTGAATCCTCCCGATTTCCGGTTGTTCGATTTTTCCAAGCTGGACAATGCTTCCCCTTCGCTCCCATCCCATTACAGGATGTTCTTCGCTACTACGGGTCGCTCCGCCCCTGCCACCTGCATCGGTACTCTCACACTTATGGGGCTTCCACTTGTGTTTCTCCCTTATCATCAGGATGGCAGGTTCCCACGTTCCACATCAGAGCCTAGATCGAGTTCACGCCGTCTTCATGCCGGAGGCCATCTGGCCAGTAATCAGGTTGCTGCCAGACTAATCCCGAAGTAACGACTACCCCTCGGTTTTGACCTCATTCCTATGCTTTCGACACTTCATCAACGGTTCACTCGCGTTCGTCTCCTCGATCCTTACCTGACAGAGTCTTGCTCTGCCTTTTCCGTAACGCTCACCACCTCGGCTCTTTACCGATGCAGCTTACGGTGGTTTGAAGCCTCCACCTGAATGGCGGCTCCGAGGGGCCTTCCCTCATCTCTTATGCAGCATAGCTGCCAGGAGGACTTCGTCCTCCTATGCGCCTTCGTGGCACACAGTCATCAGCATATCTTACACAGCAAATCGATTTTAATTTATCCCTGACAGGCAATTGATTACCA
Organism: Chamaesiphon minutus PCC 6605; assembly: GCF_000317145.1. Taxonomy (GTDB): domain Bacteria; phylum Cyanobacteriota; class Cyanobacteriia; order Cyanobacteriales; family Chamaesiphonaceae; genus Chamaesiphon; species Chamaesiphon minutus. The sequence continues at coordinate 2,151,875 of NC_019697.1, forward strand.
TTGGGACGCTTCATATCGAATTTTGGGGCTAATCCCATTATCAATTCCTCAAGTCCATGTAAGGCTATATTTGCCAAAAGTGGGCTAAGAACTCCACCTTGGGGGGTACCTTCATTTGTAGGGAACAGCTTCTTTCCATCCATGACACCAGCTTTTAGCCAAGCTCGGATTTGTTTCCGTAAGGTCGGGAAGGTATTTAGTTTTGATAGAAGTTTATTGTGGTTAATGCGGTCAAAACATTTACTGATGTCAGCATCTAAAACATACTTTGATTTTTTAGAAATTGACGAAAAGATTGCTTCAATTGCATCGTGACACGAACGTCCAGGGCGAAAGCCATAGCTATTTGGTTCAAATTTCGATTCCCATTCAGGTTCGAGAACCATTTTTACTACTGCTTGCAAGGCGCGGTCTTCCATTGTCGGTATGCCTAAAGGTCTTTCTTCGCTGGTTCCAGGTTTGGGAATCCAAACACGGCGCGTAGGTTTTGCTTTAGTACCCAGTTTGATTTTATCTACCAAGATGAGACGTTGCTTTGGAGTTAGGGATTTGACCCCATCTACACCCGCCGTCTTCCGGCCTTGGTTATCCTGAGTTACACGACGAACCGCTAACAATCTTGCCGACCGTGAACTTATCAAAAGTTTCTGAAGTCTGCGAACTAACTTGACATTGCCACGATTAGACGCTTGGAAAATCCGCTTTTGTAACTTGAAAACTCTACGTTCTAGCTTGCGCCAGTTGATTTCGTTCCATCTATACATCGGACTAATTGCCGTGTTCATAGCATATTTATTACTACTTGTAGCTTTTCCTTCCGTGATACCGTGTGTACGTCTGCATATCCTGTCAATTACGACAGGCGTTAGCTTCTTACACAATCTCTCCCACCAGATACCTACAAAATTGCAGAGTTTACGTCTTAGCTGACTGCTTGGAGTATTCGACCTCTCCAAGAGTAATCTGATGGATTACTTCGTTCCATACAACCATTGTTTTGTGACCTGTAGGATGACACCTTTTCATCGAGTTTTAGGGTAACGCATGGTATATAAGATGGAACCTTTATACCACCCTGTTCTACGCCCTTTTGGGACTCCCAGCGCATACAGCCTTATTTCGCTGGTTACAGGTAACGATGATTCAGATAGTGTCTTAGCAATTGTTATCCATAGTCACCTACTCACAGGATACTAATTTAGGCTATTAGTATCTTTTTGCTTTTACCCCTGCTTTATAGATTGATGGCTAGTCTCTGCTATAAGGGATAGGTTTTCACTTCTGCGTCTGAAGGATAGGATTTGTGGGTTCTAGGGTACTTTCACTCACCTATAAGGTTGTATAGTTATCATCGGTTGGGGATTAAAGTGCGAACTCAATCCGAAGGATTACCCAAACCAATGTCGCTCATCCCCTGATTGTTCAGTTTAGAGCGAACGAATCGCACTCCATATCTTGCTCGATATCCCCCGAATCCTTAATGTCCGCCATTCCAGGACGCTTATTACTCTGACTCTCTACTCCACGGTTGATCTGAGCTAACGCCACAAAGGGGACATCAAACTCCTTCGCTATATCCTTAAACGCCCCAGAGAACTTACCCACAGCCTGCGCTCTATTCCCCGCTGACCTGTCTCCCAACTTTTGAATATAGTCGAGGACAACCAATCCCAATTCACCTCGCTCATGGCGGATTTTTCGCAGTACCGAGCGGATTTTGGCGGGTGTCAGAGCAGAAGCAGGAGTATCATCAATGATGATAGGAAGTTCGCCCAATGTACCCAAAGCTTGTTTCAGGGTTTCATACTCATCCGCATAGATTGTATTGTGGATCAATCGATGTGAGTCAATCCCAGAGTGCATCGATAGCAACCGTTTTGTTAACTGTTCGCTCGACATCTCCGCACTGAAGAAGACTACTGGCTTATGTTGAGTAGTTGCAATATGATTCGTCAAATGACAAGCTAACCAAGTTTTACCCATACTCGCTCTAGCAGCAACAATGATTAGATCCTGCTTGATTAACCCACCAATCAAAGTATCTAAATTACCCAATCCAGTAGGATATGCAGGTTCGCTTCCTTGTGAGATTTTGGTGACTACAGCAGCCAGACAATCACCAATAATTTTGGGTTTAAACTGGTCTTGTTTGTTTGTGGTTAGGTTAAATATCTTCTGTTCTGATTGGTCGAATACTGATTCTAGTTCTGTCGTTGTATCATGTCCTAACTTCACCAGATCGTGACCTGCTGCGATTAGTTCGCGCCGTTTGTACTTATCAACCACCAATGATGCAAGGTGGTCGATATTAACGGCTGAAACTGTCCGCTCTAATAGCTGGATTAATTTAGCTTCACCGCCTACCTGTTTGAGTAGTTTGTGGTTAGATAACCATGTCTTTATGCTCAATAAGTCGGTGGGTTTGTCTTGATGGTAAAGATCTAAAGCTGCTCGGTAAATAGTAGAGTGAGCAGTAATATAGAAAACTTCAGGAGTTAGCAAGTCAATAACTCGACCCATAGCTGACGGATCTAGCAGAATACCACCTAAGATATTCTCTTCTACTTCGATATTGTTGGGTAGAATGGGATCATTCATCTTTCTGTTTGAAAATAGTACTGAGTTCTTGAAGTTTGTCGAAGCTGATTAATTCTTTAGTTGGTCTTTCGCTAGTTGTAACTATTTGATACTCCGGTTTAGCTGACTGTTGTGGGATTAGTTCTGGTTTAGTCCAACCTTCTCTAATAGCTTTGTTTAACCAGCCACCAGGATTAGGAATATCCTTCTTACTAAGTTGCTCTTTGAGTGCTGCTATTGCAGCTAAGACAGTCGATTCAGTAGCAGCTTTAATTGTCTTAGTTAGAGTCGGATTTAAACCGATATCTAGAGAATCTAGTTCGGATTGAATCTGTTCGTCAATCGTAGTTTTTCTCTTGCTTGATATTGGTGTTACCTTGCTATCTAGTTGTTCGCCTTTTAATTTGCCTTGGAGATCTTCGATAATCTGCTGCTGCCTTTCGACTTGCTCCTGGAGGTAATGGACTCGGTAGACTTGACCAGCAAGTGCTTCATTCTTACGCTTGAGTTCTTTATTTTCGTTCTCTAGTTGTTGACTTTTTTCCTTGAGACGGGTAATGATTTTACCTGTAGAAGATGAGTTAGGTTGAGCAACTGGTGAAGTCGGGAATGACCGTTGTTTATTTCTAACTTCGGCTATGCGTTGCTTGATCTCTGGATATTTGTAGAGATAAGATACACTGACATTAGCTTCCTTTGCGACGGTGGTAAAGTTAATCTTGCCATCAATCTTTTGTAAACGTTCGATAGCTTTAAAAACTCGACCTGCTGAATCCTCCTTACGGGCTGCTTGAACTTGTTGAAGATTATCGACTCTAGCTTGTTTGGTATCTGAATTGCTCATGCTGCCCCCTGTTGCAAACTAGCAATGATTTTGTCAAGTTGTTCTGCTTGTCTGCCGAATTGCTCGACCAGTACTTCCTGCCCTGCTGACATAGCTTTAATTAATTTTGCTCGAAGCTCGTTAAGTGTGTTGATGTATTGGGGGAGTTTTTCAATAGTAGCGACAAAGCACTCACAGGTATAACAAGCTCTAGATTTATGACAGTCTTGGTTAAGCGGTAGACCACAATAACCATAGATAGGTGTATTAACATGGGTTTGGGTTAGTTCGAGTTTGTGGGAAATGGGGGTTTCCCAAAAAGACTTAGGAAATGATTCATAGAGAATACGATGACCGTTACTGTTGACAAGTGCTTTCTGGATATGTCCAGCTTCCTTCTCCATCAGGTTGCAACTGACTTCGGTATAGTGGGTAGCAGTAGTAGCAAATTGTTTATGACCTGCCCAGGCACTAACTACTGCTAAATCGTGCCCTTGTGCGAATAGTTCGGTTAAGCGAGTGGATCTGAGTAATTTTGATTGAAATTTGGCTAACAGGCCATTTTCATCGCGGATATCGAGGATTGTAATTAGAGTGCGAATACCAACTGATAAGGGATGATTTGCATGAATTGGTAGAACTTTCATAACTGGTTCTAGTTGAGGTTGGGATACGTCAGTCTTTGATAAGTTGTGATAGTGACAAAATAGATAGTCCCATTCATCGCTCCAAAGGTTTTGAATATACTCCTGTTGATCTTGGACTACTTTAGCAATAGTTCTACTAATTGGTATTTCATGATGATCGTTGGTCTTTTTTCGATGCCAGATTAATTTCCAATGTTGTCCTTCTCGAACTAGACAATCTCGTTTGAGCAAGGCTAGTTCTGAGGGACGCATAGCAGAAAAGTAACCTATCAACCACATTCGAGCAATCGAATCTGGTAATAAATGTAAATTCTGTTCGATTTGCTCCCTTACCTGGTCTGATATCGGGTCGGGATTATATTGATACTGTTTTGGATAGTCGGCATCGCGGATGATGTCTTGGTCGATATCAAACCAACCTTTAGTCGTTCCGATGGTGAATAATTTTCGCAATCCACTTAGTTTAAGTTTATTAACCTTCTGTCCTTGAACTAAATAATCAAGGATGAGGCTACGATTGATTTCATCAAAACTAGATATGTTTTCTCTAACTAAGTAGCGAGAGAAACGTCTGAGTGTAGACAGATCTTGTTGAATTGTGCTTAAAGATCTGCCAGTCTTACAAAGATGTTTAACATATTTTTTGACTTCAACTTTAAACCAAACTAGATGAATATTAGCAAAGTTGGCTAGATGTATTCCTCGATCTCGGTCATCAAAATTAGGGTTAATCGTTCTCAAATCCCATTGCTCATCTTTCCAGTCAAATGATTTTATTGCTGAACTAGTGTTGTCGCTATAATGACTAACATTCACATTACTCAAAATCAGTGAGTCAAGTTGACGATGCTTGCAGCTTTTACATTGAAATCTCTTTTTACCAAACCTGATGCCAGTTAGATAAATATCTTCAGCTTGGCATTTAGGACAAATGAAGCCTCCAATTCGATGTGTTAAATGTCAAGTGTTTTGGGTTCTTCCGAGCTTTTGGTGAAAGTGGGCGATCGAGCTACGCCAACGATCGGGAAAAGAAGCATTGTTACAGATTCAGAAGAAACCGTTTGGTGAGTAAATCTAGTCCAGCACGTCCATACATCTGTCGCTTTAACATTTTCAAGCGATTATTCAAACCTTCGACTGGACCATTGCTCACGGTTGTCATCATACTGGCTTTAACAGCAGCATAGTCCTCAAACAAACCTTCAGCAAACTGGACAATGGGTTTGAGCGAACTTTTAACAGCCTTAAGCAACCAATCATCAAAAGCATCTGCTCGTTGCTCTCGCAGCAGTCGTAAAAACTCATCTGCTAGCTCAACGGCTAAGGCTAAGGTTGGATGCTGCGAGACGATCCTAGCGATGAGTTTGGTATCCTCTGCGTCTCGATGCTCCACCCGCTTCAAAATTAAAAAGGCAGCTCGACTTTTAGTTAATGGCTCAAGTTGAGGATCGATCGCTATCGGTAAACCGAGGGTAGGTTTCACTCGGCTCGGTGGTAAGCCTTGAGCAGCTCTGACCGAACCCAGATAACGAGTTAGAGTGCGTTCGCTACCAGTGTATCCTTGCTGTTTTAATAAGACCATCAGGACTTTTGGCTGGCGAATTTCTGCATTCCACCACTCTAGCAGTGACTGCTTGTAGGGTTCCAGTAAGCTTCGACCCGATCGGTCGTTCGTCGCAGCTATTTCCGGCAAGTCAGGTGCGGCTAGATGGCGTTGGACGGTTCGCACGCTGACCCCAACCGCCTGAGCAATGGCAATCTGTGACCATTGCTGTTCGCTCAGCCGCTTGATTTTTTGTTGTTGTTGCACGCGCTGTTGATAGTTCGTTAGCTTTTGGACTTGGAGCTTGGCTGTGGTAGTCGGTCGAGCGGTTACAACCACGACGGTTTCGTTAGGAACAAAAGTCTGCCGTTGCTGTTGTTCGATTGCTTTGAGTTCGTTGCTATAGCTGCTGAAGACTTTTTCTAGCGTTTCTTCCAGGTTTTGCACCAGATGAAATCTATCGGCTACTTGAATGGCTGCTGGTGCCCCTTTGTCCATTGCACTTTTGTAAGTTTTCGAGCGATCTCGCGAAAGTATTTCGACCCCAGGATGTTCTATCAACCAATTTGTTAAGGTTTCTGCTTTGCGGTCTGCTAATAGAGCGATCGGTTGGTTAAGTTCTAAATCAACTAAGATCGTACCGTATCGCTCGCCTTTGCGAAAAGCAAAATCATCCACACCCATAATTCTAGGAATCTTAACTGCTGGTAGAGATAACTTCTTGAGGTGATTCAATAGCGTACTTCCGCAAGCTACAATACCGATGTGACCACACAGGCTAGCACCTGCTGCACCGCCCAGTGCTAATCCGATCGTCTGAATTTTTTGGCTTAATCTACTGGTCTTTCTTGCCCACGGAGCGGTCACTTCCGGTATCCGCTCGGTGAAGATTCGCCGAATGCAATCGGTATTATCGCAGAAGAACTTACACACTTGCATCACCAGAGTCAAACTGTAGTTGACACAGGGCAGGTCTGCTAATGTTCGTTCGTAACGGCTATGAATGCGTGTGGTTGGATTCGCACACACTGGGCACTGGACTGATGCTTGGGTTGAGGAGACGTTTGCGGTAATGTGATACTCATCTGTGTCGATTTCCTCGTGTTCCAACCGCAGTAGTTGGAAACCTGGGAGTAGGCATTTAAGAAATTGGGTCATATTCTCATGTTACTCACCGCCTCCGATCGTTGGCGTAGCTCGATCGCCCACTTTCACCAAAAGCTCGGAAGAACCAGAGTTCATCAACTGATTCAACAACCTACTTTATTTGCGCCATCTTTAGAGCCTTGGAAAACAGTGAGAGATCGAATTGGGGATCTCCCAGAACCTGATTTTGAAGGTAGTTTTGACAGTGAGCATGTTCTCAGAGAGGGTGCAAAAGCATATCCTGGACACACTGGCAGTTATATTGACATGCCTTCTAAAGCACTGAAAGCAGGAGATCGCGGAGTTCCTGGAGGAGAAAATATGATTCGATATCCAGACGGTCAAGTTCGCTACTACACATTAGTGACAAGTTAAGAAGCGATCGCACTTGTCAAGCGGGCTTGAGGCGATGAGTCGAAGAAAAAATTGTCTGTTCGACTCATAGAATCAGGAAAAGGTGCAATAATTAACTTAACATTAGGTTTACGAACAGTTTTAACAATACCTAAATCTTGATTCTCTGGGGCAGCAAAATAGGTGACTGGATTGGCAGCTAAACCTTTATGATGAGCTACATGAAAGTGATAAAGACCTCGATAAATCATCTCTAAAGAAATGCGGTCGAATGGGAGAGATAATTCATCAGCTACAGCATCACCTAAATCGACTAGAACTGCATAAAACAGCCAAGTCCCCCACATCTGTAATTTAATTCCATTAACTGAACCAGTCCATAAATAACTCAACCCGAGCAATCGTTTAACAGTATTAAAAGCCTCTTCAATTCGCCACCGTCTTCCGTACAAATCGGCGACTACATAGGGAGGAAGATTCAATGGGTCGAGTACACTAGTTAGATAAGAATACCAGACTTTACCCACTTTAATTTCGACTAATCTTACAGTTATATATGGAGTCTTTTTGGTGCCAGACCCCATCCGCACTATTCGGTCACGGATACTATAACTATTGCTAAATACTCGCTCTATCTGTAGCGATGCACCTTTTTTTAATCGAGTAATAAAATGAATATCTCTGTTAATTAATTCTTGCCAAAATTGGAAATGATAGAAGCCTCGATCCAAGAGCAATAAAGTGCCCGATGTTACTAAATTCAGGATATCTTTCTCAAAATTAACATCTGAAGCTTTGGGATTTTCTCTAAACCAGATTTCAATCGGCAATCTCGTCACCAAATCTATGACTACTCCCATTTTTCCCGCTAGTTGTCCGATTGGCACATCAGATAAGCTATCTAATTTCTTGAATATCGCTTCCAATGTGGAGCCATCACATGCCCAAATCCGCTCAAATTTTGCTTGAGCAAATTCAATGCTTTGTGGCAACAATCGCTGTTTTCTCTGGTGCCACTTCACTCTAAATTCTGGCAGTAATTCCTTAAACACTCTCTCAAATAACTCAGATGGAAAGGTCAGAAATCTTTGTGCAATCGCCTGTTGACTTACTTGTGTTGGCTCACACCACAAAAATCCTTCTCGCCCTAACATTCGGCTTAGTTCTCTGACTCCTGGCACATTCCGCCACAGTAGCGTCAGCACTGCTGCCATCATCAAGGGTAAATTTAACAGCCGATTTCTCAGCCCTAATTGTCGGTAGTAATGACTTTGATTGAAAATTGCTGGTGTCAATAAAGCCTCTACTTGAGCGGCGATGATCTCATCTTCCACACCTGGTTGGTGGTTCTTTTTGGCGTGGTCGCGGTTACTTCTTCGGCGGCTGGTCATCAGGCCTCTATTCCCTCAAACTCTTGACTAGAAACAGTTTGGCATCTTTTTATTACCCTTTTGACAAATCTCTGATTTTCTTAACTTGTCACGAATGGCTACTACACAACCTTTGAAGCTAAACGAATCCAGACTTTCCCAGATGATTATAAAATTTGGGGTTCATGGACAGGAGCAATGAGGCAGATTGGCAATGCTGTACCCGTAGAACTAAGTCACCATATAGCGAGTTCCTTAGCGCGAACAGTTTGTGTATAACCATTGCTAACAATCCGCTCGCACGCCGCTCGGATCGAGTCGATCGGTTGAATTCAAAAAGTTACTAGCGGCAGATGAAGCGGGGTGTTAGATCGAAAGTTCTAACCCATTAATGCCAAGCTAGATTTCGTCAAAGCTGGTACGATCCGATCGCTAGCAGCCCTCGCACCTGAAAGATTTCGCGCTGCTGGGCCAACTCGTAATGCTGCCAAACCACCCATAATAAATAGCTCACAACCTTGCCAGCGCAGATGTTCGTCAATTACAGGTAAACCATTGACACATTCGATCGGATGAGCAGCTAAAACATCTTGTAATAATGGATGATTGCGGGCATCTAACTGACTGCCAGTAGCAACCCAAATTCGTTGGCATAGCCTCTCTGAAAGAGAATCGATACTTTGATGATGAATACACTCATGAACAGTGGAATTATCGCAATGTATCTGCCAGCCATTGTCGCTCCATTCGGCTTGAGATACCCCACATTGTTCGTAAAATACAACTTTGCCCTCTCGCTCCAGTCGCCGCAGTTGAGACAACACCGTTGGAGTCATCGAGCCACCATTTCGCGCTTGTTGAATCATCTGCCAGCGTGTATGTAAATCCGGCTCCGCCCAGAAACCTTTGAGATATTTTGGCCCAATCCAACCAGGATCGGCATCGAATAGCTTGTCATATACATTGCGGCGAGACATTAATAGCACCTGTGCGCCACGTTCGACTGCCCCCAAAGCCAGATGTCCGCTCGTTAGACCTCCCCCGACAATTAGGACTCGTTCACCCTGGAGCCGCGATCCTCGCAGGTCTATTTGATGAGAATGCAACAGCCGATCCTGGGGATAACTTGTCGAAATTTCCCCCACCCATTCAGGGAGATTCGGCACGGCTCCACCGTTGGCGATTACTACTCTACGGGAGATAATGCTTTGCCCATTAGATAGGTGCAAACAGAATCGCGCACGACCACGATTTTGGCATGGTTCGACGCGGATAACTCTAGCAGGATAGACACAATCAGCTAATTGCCACCGCCGGATTGTTTCTTGGCAGAAATCCCGAAATAGTTGGGTTCCAGGTAGGTCGTAGGGTGCAAATAATTCGTCTGGACGGGGAGCGGCAAAGGTACGCAGGGCATGAGGATCGGGATCTGGTTGATGGACGGCGGGCGATCGCAAATGGGGGATCTCGAAGGCGGCAAACTGACGCTCCCATTGACTCATCCAGGTACCACTAGGATCGAAGGCGAGGAACCGTCCGCGCATGGATTTCTTTTTCTGTAATAGATGTGTCGCTAGCGTCAGAGCATGAAGACCAGCTCCAACAATTGCCAGATCGATGAATTCGGGGAGAGTCACTAATGGATCGAGCATGGATGAATCGTTCGCTAATTGACAAGAATGATTATCATTCTATCTATTAAACTAGCGAAGAGACTTTTCGGTTATTTATTTGGTAGAGTTTTTTTCGATCGCTAAAGGAGGGGGCAATACTTCTCGGTTAAGCTAAAAATTAGTTAGTCCGCGTCGGCGGACTTTGCATCACTAGCGGCGACTTCAGTCGCTAGCAGTTCTTAACCGAGAAGTATTGAAAGAGGGGGAAGGTAAATATTAATTCACCCTTTCCCCCTCTACAACAGCTCAAAAAACTCCAGCGTGAAAACGATCCTATGAAGTCAGAACAGGGGTTCCGGCTGGTTGGGCGATCGGCATTTTGCCCAATTTCACACCATCTGGGTAGTACTCCCAACCATCTTTGATCTTAATATCAGCATCCCAAGGTAGTTTATATTTGCCCTCGGCGAGATCGCGAACCCAGGTGAGATAATTCTCGCGTTCGCCACCAGGTTTGCCAACATACCCGCGACAACCAAGGTTGAAAACATTATTTTCTAACGCCCAGTTTTTGCGTGCTTCATCTACAAGGCGAGGGAATAATTCGGCGGTAACAATTTCCCAAGGATTGCGATGTCCTTGCTGAATAACATTGCCATCATAGTTACAAACAGTGCCTTCACCGAAGTAGTAGAACACCTCATCATAACCAGCAAGGTTGACGGAAATTGTATACATCAGGTTTTGCCATGCATTGGTGCGATTAGTCCAAATCCATTGGTCGTTTACTTGGGTGGAATAACCAGAGATGCGGATATACACGTTACAGCCCTTGTAAGCAGCCTCTCGCGCTAACTCAGGGAACATCCCATCGTGGCAGATACAAACTGCTAATTTCGACCCTTTTGGGCCATCACAGACGGGCATTCCATAGTTCCCTGGATACCAAGGCTCAATGGGCACCCACGGTTGCAATTTACGGTAATGAAGGGCGATTTCACCTTTGTCATTAATAATAATGGCGGTGTTAAAGGGGGGTAAACCTTCAACATCGTTTTTTTCCATCAATGAGAATACGCCCCATACTTTATTGCGGACGCAAGCTGCCCGAAATTCGCCAATTTCAGGACTATCAACCGTCAATAACATCTCATCGTATGTCCAGATTTTTGTGTTCAATCCCTGAGTTGAATACTCTGGCATCACAATCAAATCTAAACCGGGATAACCTGCTTTTGTATTGTCAACTGTTCGGCAAATCTGTTTGACCTGGGTTTGGATATCCTCTGGCCCGCGAATGACGGGTACGGGATATTGAATCATTGCAACTAGGAGTGATTCACTCCAAGAACTAACGCTACCAGTACTACCCATTTTGGCTGCTCTTCCTTTCAAATTGGATTTAGCAGTTTCAATTTATGACAACCCAACGTTGAAATCTGTTGTGGGGATTACATTTTGATAATGATTATCATTCTATATGTGCCGAGTGAGCTAGCCTAGCTAGCTCTCGATCTGGCAAGCGACAGCGAAGGATCTACGGGTAATCGATGGCGCAGAAGAACGATATTGTTATTTGGATCGGAATGATTATCTGTCAAATTATCTAAAGATCCGATATGATGATAATGATTATCGTTATTGTAATAATGGTTCGCCTCAGATTGATATGTCGCCAGTCTCCCAGCCACTACCACCCGCACTGGATCGAATCATCCAACGTTTCCAACAGATATCGGAACCAAAACGGCGGTATGAGTACCTGCTTCACTTTGCCAAACGTCTTCCGGCGTTCCCTGAAGACCAGAAAATCCCTGAGAATCGCGTCCCTGGCTGTGCATCGCAAGTTTATGTAATTGCGACAGTTGAGGAGGGAAAGGTCAGATTTGAGGCTGATTCTGATGCCCAAATTACGAAGGGATTAGTGGGTTTATTGGTGGAAGGATTGGATGGGTTGACTCCCGCAGAAATTATGCAGTTAACGCCGCATTTTATTCAACAAACTGGATTGGATGTGAGCCTGACTCCTTCTCGTGCCAATGGGTTTTATAACATTTTTCAGATGATGCAAAAGAGAGCGTTAGTTTGTCACTTGACGGAGACTTATTCGCAAAGTTAAGGAGACGATTATGGCTAATTCAGTCGCACAGAGTTGTCTAGATTCAGTGTGGGAACCTCTGACTGGAATACCTGTAACGATCGTCACAGGCTTTCTGGGGAGTGGTAAAACAACATTGCTCAATCACATTCTCAACAATCGGCAAGGTTTAAAAGTTGCCGTAATTGTGAATGAATTTGGGGACATCGATATCGATTCACAGTTGTTGGTAGCTGTGGATGAAAACATGGTGCAATTAGCCAATGGTTGTATTTGCTGCACGATTAATCAAAGCTTAGTCGATGCAGTTTGGGCAATTGTGAATCGTGCGGAATCGATCGATTACTTGGTGATTGAAACGACAGGAATAGCCGATCCGTTGCCGATCGTGCAGAGCTTTACAACTACCGATCTCCAGCAGGTAACTAGGGTTGATTCTGTACTAACATTAATAGATGCAGAATCATTTACATCCGAACATTATGGTAGTGAAGCGGCATTAAATCAACTGATTTTTGGAGATATTATTCTGGTAAATAAGACCGATTTAGTGGCTCCTGAAGTTGTAACTGAGTTGGAGAATTATATTCGATCGATCGCCCCAAATGCCAGAATTATTAATACCGAATATGGACAAGCACCATTACCATTAATTTTAGATGTGGGAATTAATACTACTCTCAAATCGTTCAACTCGAGTCACGAACATTCTCATCACTTAGAAAATGATGGATTTGTTGCAGTTTCATTTGAAAGCAATTCTCCGCTGATTTTAGCTCAGTTTCAGGACTTTCTCGATCGATTGTCTTCAGATGTTTATCGGGCTAAAGGTATCCTCAAATTTCAGGGTAGTAAATTGCGTCACGTTCTGCAAATGAGCGGTAAGCGGTATGAGATGAAGAGTATGCAGGCAGAATCATCGATCGCCAGTCGTTCGCCACCACCTCATGCTAATCAACTAGTATTTATCGGACGCAATTTGAACGCGGAGGCAATTAGAACACAACTAACTAAATGCCTTGTTATTTAATTTAATAAATCTGCATGACTCAAACAATAACGCATCCAACCACAGCTACGCTCGAAATTCCTAAGCGGGGAATGCCTGTCACGATTATTACTGGCTTTTTGGGCAGTGGTAAAACTACCTTACTAAATCATATTTTAAGCGATCGAAAAGGTTTAAAGATTGCTGTATTAGTCAATGAATTTGGTGATATTAATATCGACAGTCAACTGTTGGTGTCGATGGAAGATGGCATGTTAGAACTCAGTAATGGTTGTATCTGCTGCACTATTAATGAAGATCTAGTAGAAGCGGTTTATCGTGTGTTGGAGCGGGAGGAGAAGGTAGATTATATGGTGATTGAAACCACTGGAGTCGCCGATCCATTACCGATTATCTTGACATTTCTGGGGACAGAATTGCGGGATATGACAAGATTGGATTCGATCGTCACGATGGTTGATTCTGAGACATTTACGCCCGAACACTTTGATAGTGAGGCTGCATTTAAGCAAATCACCTATGCTGATATCACGATCTTAAATAAGACCGATCTGGCAAGAAAAGAGCAAATTCTAGATTTAGAATCTTATATTAAATCTGTCAAAGAAGGTGCCAGAATTTTACATAGCGAACATGGGCAGGTACCCCTAGATTTGATTCTAGATGTGGAATACAATAACCCGAATAATTATGCGGGATTAGTTGAGGAAGAGATAGAACAAACAGAGCAGGATATTCATAGCCACAAACATCATGCTCATGAACCTCATGGATCTCATGATGCTCATCAACACGAACATCATGCTCATGAATCTCATGAATCTCATGATGCTCATCAACACGAACATCATGCTCATGAATCTCATGAATCTCATCAACACGAGCATCCCCACGAACATGACGAACATCATCACAACCACGAACACCATGCTCACGAACATCATCATCATCATTCTAGTCACTTAGATAATGATGGATTTGTATCGATCTCATTTGAAGGAGATCGCCCCTTTGATGTCAAGAAATTTGAGACATTCTTGCAATTACACTTGCCTTCAGAAGTTTTTCGAGCAAAAGGAATTCTATGGTTTACAAATAGTGAAGATCGGCATATTTTCCAACTCAGTGGTGCTCGTTTTAACCTAAATGGTGAGCCGTGGCAATCTTCACCCAAAAATCAACTTGTGTTCATCGGACGAAATCTGGATGCCGATAATCTTCGACAGCAGTTAACAGACTGTTTTGCCTAGTTTCACGCTCTAATTCAATAATCGATCGTTAATCACTCAATCTCAGTTTACTCATGACATTATCTATTTCACCTGACGATATCCGCAAGCAACTCATCAGCACTGAATCTAAATCTCCCGTTTCGGAAGCAGAAATGCAACAAGCAGTGCGGACATTGCTAATCGGGCTGGGTGAAGATCCCGATCGCGAAGGACTCTTAGATACCCCGAAACGAGTCGTTAAAGCTCTTAAATACCTAACTTCTGGCTACAACCAATCTTTAGATGAATTGCTCAATGGAGCAGTGTTTCATGAGGATGCGAGCGAAATGGTGTTAGTTCGGGATATCGATTTATTTAGCTCTTGCGAACACCATATTTTACCGATTATCGGACGCGCTCATGTTGCTTATATCCCCAATGGAAAGGTAATTGGGTTGTCTAAAATTGCCCGCATTTGTGAAATGTATGCCCGCCGTTTACAGGTGCAAGAGCGACTGACTGCTCAGATTGCTGATGCGATTCAAGGGTTGCTGAAGCCCCAAGGAGTGGCGGTGGTAATTGAGGCGACGCACATGTGTATGGTAATGCGCGGGGTGCAGAAGCCTGGTTCGTGGACTGTGACGAGTTCGATGCAGGGTGTTTTTGCTGATGATGCCAAAACTCGGCAGGAATTCATGGATTTAATTCGTCATCGTCCATCTTTCCATTAGATTGGTTGTGAATAACTTAATAGCACAGAAATCTTATTAGGTGGAATGCGAGTGACATTTGGGTAGGGGCAATTCATAAATTGCCCCTACATCAATGTCAC
This sequence comes from Chamaesiphon minutus PCC 6605, assembly GCF_000317145.1. GTDB lineage: Bacteria > Cyanobacteriota > Cyanobacteriia > Cyanobacteriales > Chamaesiphonaceae > Chamaesiphon > Chamaesiphon minutus. Next base: position 2,167,098 of record NC_019697.1, read on the forward strand.
CAAAGTATTAAAATACTACGAAATTTAATATTCAATTTATTAGCGATGTGGCGATCGATCTGGTGGTGGCTGGCAATTACCACAATATTTTATGATAATTAAATCTTCAGTGGCAATTTTTTAATAAATGCAACTAATTTTTGGTTTCGCTAGCGGGCAACTCTCTGTTTTATCGAAACGATTCCCATTCAATTCGATTCCTTCTAGCTTAGGCAGATTGACTAAAGAGCTAATATCACTAATTTGATTGTTACGAATTAAGAGCGTTTTTAAATTCACCAGTTTAGATAAAGGTTTCACATTGCTAATTTTATTGTTTGATAAATATAGCGTTTCTAAATTATTCAAATCGACTAATGGTTCGAGGTTGCTAATCTTATTTTTATCTAGAATCAGAAAGTTTATCTTTTTGAGATTGGTTAATGGCAGTAGATCGTCGATCTGATTCGAGTCCAGCCAGAGCAGTTGCAGATTCGTGAGATTAGCTAACGGTTGAATATTATCAATCCGATTTTCCGATAAATATAATTCCTTGAGATTAGTAAGATTATTTAGCCCAGTGAGATTGCCGATCTTATTTTTTTTCAAGTACAGCGAACTAAGATTGGTGAGATTGGCTAAAGGCTGAAGATTTTCTACTCCTGTTTGTTCGAGAAAAATAATTCTTAACTTAGTAAGCTTCGCTAATGGCTCGATATTTACTACTTTGCTTTTTGATAAATTCAGAAATTCAATATTGGTAAGATTGGCTAGTGGCTGAATATTACTAAGTGGAGTTTCAGCGGCACTAACTTGTTTCAATTTAGTCAGTTTTGCTAAAGGTTGGAGATCGCTGACTGAAGTTCGTGAGATGCTAATACTCTGCAAGTTAACCAATTCTGCTAGTGGTTGTAAATCGACAACCGCACTCTCGGAAAGATCGATCGACTGAAGATTGACAAAATCAGCAATTGGTTCGATATTCTTAATCTCTCGATCGACAAGATCGAGTTGGGTCAGCTTCAGTAAGCTCGTACTAGCTTGCTGACAATCATTGGTACTTGCTGTTTTTAGTAACTTTTGGACGGTGCGCTTGGCATCGTCAGAAATATTTTGCTGGTTGTTACACCACTCTAAAAATGTTTTGTACTTTGGTTGGGCGATCGAGATCGTGGGGTGTAAAATCGAAGATAACATCCCGACCGAAATGCTAATTAGCGCAAGATTTTGAGTTTTCATACATTACAATTAACACTCGCGATGATAATAAAATTGGGCAATATTTTTAGCTGACGAACGATAAAATAGAAGGACGTAAGATATCTATGGTACTAAATTTGCCCAAAGTACTATACACCATTTAGAACTTATAAAAAAAGCGCACGATCGCTGAAATAAAGCTCGATCGCGCCCCCTCGCTATCAATATTCGTTACGATCTAGCCGTCTGAATCTGTCTAACCTGCATTCTTCGCGGAAAATGAAGCATGGTAAAATATGTTTCAAACGATGCGATAAAATTCACCTGGTTGTAAATCAATTTGACCGAAACCAGACACCCAAGCCAGCCACGCACCCCCAACTGTCTCGCACAGCAGTAACGCTTCATCATCGCTATAATCATTCGGTCGATCGCGCAATTTTACCCAAGTATCGTTTTGGGGCTGAAAACTATCGATCGATACCAGCTCTACAGCAGATCGATCTTGCCAACAGGCAGTAATTAGATTCATAAACTTCTCCCAAATTTCTGTATCTCATTTTACCAATTAGCAATATCTATCGACAATCGATCGCATTGGATCTTCATAAGGCAGAAGGCAAGTCCACACGCATCAGATCGATCGGTGATGCTGTAGTGGTAGTAAGTGTCGATCGCCAGATCTGGATCTACAATCAATATATACGGATCTGGTACGTCCAACAGTTAGTAATAACAGGAGCGAGTAGCTGATGAGATATCACTGGGAACTAGACAGCGGACATCAGATCTCGATCGATAACCAAGGAGCGCAAACTGTTATCACTGTCTTGCAAAGTAGCGTCGGGCAACAACAACACACTAGCAGTAGTTTTACCACGGGCACCTGGAGCGTACCCCCAGAAATGACTCTCACGCCAACTGGCGGACTCGTGAAAATTATCACCGCCAGCGGCGAATCGAGCGTCCAAATTCAGGGGAATAGCATTCAACTCCGAAGCAGTCATCAAAGCGATCGTCAGTCTAGTTGTAGCAGCACGTCTTGCCGAACAGCAAGGTGAGGATAGAGTTTTTCGGGCGTTGCTGGATTGATGTATGAAAGGCTAGGCAGGAAAGCGGGTAGCGGCTCGCAGCCGGGAGGTTCCCTCCCGGATTATGCGAGACAAGACAAGACAAGACAAGACAAGACAAGACAAGACAAGACAAGACAAGACAGCAGGGAGAAGAGATTGCCAAAGTAAGAAATCATACCTGAAATCAGCAACGCCGTTTTTCGCTTTGGGCGAGTTAAGTAGGTAGGTGCTCCTCGATCCAATCACGATTAAATATCGAGGCATAAATTCGATTTTGAACCACGAGCGTACTCTGACGTTTGATGATAATTCCTGACAACAGCAGTTCCCGTTCGATGGGAGTATTGGCGATCGCCACTGCTGAGTGTGCCCAGACTTGTTGATAGAGTGCGAGCAGTTGCGGAGCTTGTTGACTTTTGGTAAGGCGATCGCGGATCGTTCTCAGGTGTTCTGGTTCGTCCTGGGATTCCCAATTATCGACGATCTGCGTTTGGACTAGCTGCTCGATCCACTCGGCTTCGCCGTTGGGGGGAATGGGTGTGGCTGTATTGCGAATTAGCTTACAGAGTTTTTGGGTGAGGAAAGGTTGTCCGTTCGTCCAGGCTAGGACTGCTTTGAGTACGGTTTGGGGGTTGGTAACTTTCTCGGCTAATCCTTGTAGTAAGGGTTGGGCTTCGTGTTCTTTGAAGCCTTCGAGTTGAATGGATTCGCCGATATTGAAGGGGGTAATCTGGGTATTGGTAATTAAATCGGCAGGGGTGGCGACACCGAAGATGGCGAAAGTTAAGCGTTGATAGTTGGGTTTGAGGCTGCGCTGGTTGTAGCAGGAACGAATCAGGGCGAAGAAATCATTGACGGGGAATTTTAAGCCTAAGACGCAATCGATTTCATCGATGAAAATGACGAGTTGGTTTGAGGGGGTGCCGACTTCTACTAATAGGACTAATTCGATAAACTCACTCAATCGCTGGACTGGCGAGAGATCGGCTCGATCTTGCCACCAAGTTTTGAGGTTGACTTTACCCCGTAGCTCGAAATGTCGGGATAGTTCGGAGGCGATGCCCTTGTACCATTGTTCTGGGGTAATGGTTTCACTGCCAATGCGGGTCATATCGATCGAGGCACACCACATCCCTTCGTGTTGGAGGTGATTTATCATCCGTACCATCAGGCTGGATTTACCCATCTGGCGGGGATTGAGGACGTAGCAAAACTCGCCGCGTTTGAGTGCTTTGTAGAGGTGCCTGTCGGCGGCACGGACGACATAGGTGGATGCGTCCATCGGTAGGCTACCACCGACTTGATAGTCAAAGGTGGCGGGTGGTGCGGCACTGCGGAGTAGCTCGTTTTCAAACAGGAGTTCGGATTGGGTGGCTTTGAGGATACCGAGGGTGTGAGAGAGTTCTTGGGTGCGTTCGAGGACTTTGTGTTCTAGGGTGCGGCTGTATTCGGTTAATTCATCTCTGGCTTGTTCGAGGGCAAGATTTTTGAGTGCTAGCTCTTGGGCAAACTGAATCCGCTCGGCTTCGGCTCGTTTGCGAAGGGATATATCGGTAAAGGCAACCATCGCATAGGCAACTCGACCATTGTCGTCAAAGACTGGCGTACCAGCAGATTCGATCGGAATAATTTTGTCAGCATGGCGAATTTCCATGTCGTCAACAGTACTCCGTTCCCCACTTAATGCTCGGAGCAGGGGCACATCTGGCGACGGGTATAATCGATCGGTTCCGGCTTGATAAAGTTGATAAGTCTCCGTCAGTCCATCGGCTGTGGCTTCGGCGACAATCCCTTTGCCCAAGAGCTGCTGGGCGATCTGATTGGCATAGAAAGGTTTGCCATCAGCATCAAGGATACCAATGCCCACGGGCACTGCTTCTAAGAATTTATTCAGTCTGCTTTCGTTCTCACGTAATGCGACGTAAAGTTGGGCATTTTGGATCGAAATTGCTGCTTGAGCAGATAGGAGTTTGAGGACTTCTAAGCGATCGGGTGTAAAGGCATTAGTAGTCGAATTGTTTTCCAGATATAAGATCCCGCGCAGTTTGCCGCGTTGCTCGTTGCCAGCCGCTCCGCCCACGAGCAATGGCGTACAGAGAATGGATTTTGGTTGAGTGGAGATGATATATGGATCGCGAGTAAATTGTCCCGCATTAGTCGCATCATTGAGGACGACACTTTCCTGAGTGCGCGCGACATAATTGACGATCGTAGTTGACAACATGGAGATCTGAGCCGCATCTACTGGCACCTGTCGCCCGATGGTAAGATCATCCTCATCGGCGACGCCTTCGGCTTCGATAACCCAGCGCAGATCTGCATCTACGCCAATAGGCGAGAGCAGGAAACCTGTTTGCGCCCCAGCATTCTCGATGACAGTTTTCATCAGCTTTTCGAGCAACTTGTCGAGGGCGATTTCGCTCGAAATTGCTTGCGATGCTTTGATGACTGCGGCTAAATCGATCGATTCGCTAGTGCTGTTAGAAATTCTGGTGGCATTGGTTTGAACTTCAGGTGCGGTGGCACTCAGCCACTGGGGATATCGCTCGTCTAAATCGGCTACTTTACGTTTAGCACCCCAAATTTGATAGCCTTGACGAGCTTTTTTTAGATAAAGTTGTGCAAATTCTGATTTACCTCGTTCCACCCAAAACTTGCCTGCTAGCTCATTTGCCAGAGCTTCATTCTGGACAAATTCATGTTCTCTCGCAGCAGCAATGGCTCGATCGTATAAGTCCATTGCTTCTGGCCATTTACCAGAGATTCGCGCCATTTCGGCTGCTACCAACAGATATTTATGCAGGAAATTTTCTGGGCAGTTATCCGCCCAGATTTTCATCTGCTGTTGATTTTGTTCTACTTTATGCCAATATTGCTGCTGTTGTGCTGCTGAATCCGTAAATAAAGCTATGAGAATTAATGAGTAGTAAAAATTATGTTCCGAAACCAAATATTGACCGACAATCGACGAGCTGATTTGCTCTGCCGCTAAACTACAATCGAGTGCCAGACTATGTTCGTGATAAAGATACAAAGCCTGACTTTTGAAGATATAATAATAACAAATAGATGCTAGATTTATCGTTTGGTTGTAAACCTCTGAATTTTGGAGTTCGATGATTCTCTCCGATTGAAAATCCAATTTGTCTTGACTGATTCCCAGCAAGTTGGAGACAGTTATTCTAAATACAAAAATTAAGTCTAAGCTAAGTTGATTTTTAGTTTTTCTTAAAAATGGTAATGTATTGGCAATTTTTTCATCAATTTTTTGAAGGTTTATACCTTGATGAAATTGACTCAAGATCGCATAAACTAAATTATATCCGGCATATAATAACTCTCCAGATATTAAGCCTGCGTTATATCCATCCCAGTAAAAAGTATCTAAACTTGCCAAAGGTTTTATCCAACAAGCCAGCCAATAATTATGAATGGAAATTTTGCATTTTTGAGCACGATCGTTAAATCGATCGCTTAGCTTCAGTGCGAGCAACCCAAATTGGTAGGCGGCTTGATAATCTCCGAGGATAGAAATCGTTGCGACCCCAAAATCGGAATATCCTTTGACTGACTCAGCGATATTACCATATTGAAAAAATATATTTACCTGTTTAGACGCAACCCAATGATATAAACTATCATCGAGCAAGTATGCCGCCGAATCCATCGCTCCTAATATTTTAACAGCAGCTATTTTATCAGGAATGTTCATGAGCGGTAGATCGATCGATGATGAAATATCTCGATCTCTTAAATACTGCTGAATTGACGAAAATTCCAGATCGATTGCTGCTTTTAAATTCGATCGAGGTACTTGAATGTCTAAGAGTTTTAATCCCTCACTTCCAGCAACAATCGCTGATTGGAACTTAGCAGACATCGCATATAATATAACGAGTGATTTATATATATCTGCCTTTTCTAAGATAGATCTAGCCTTGGCTAAATTTGAAATCATCAACTCTTCCGCTCTATCTAAATTGCCAGTTAAATATTCGACTTCTGCCAACTTTTTGTACAATAAAAATGAAAGTGGATCGTCGATCTGCCAAAGTGTTGGCAGGCAATTAATACCAACTTGAAAATAGGATCTTGCTGACATATAAGCAGCAGAATCTCTTGCTCTTTGCCCTGCTTCCAGATTTAGTTTAACCAATGATCTTCTTTCGCTCTCATCTACAATCAGATCTTGCGATTGATTCAGATGAACGACAATATCGAAAACTTTTTCTGCTCTTTTTTCAAGTGGTGTATCGATGAGTAATAGCCGACCAATTTGAAGATGAACGCCCTGTTTGTGTCGATCGTCAATTAAAGTATAAGCTGCTTGTTGAACTCGATCGTGTCGGAATTTAAAATTGAGAATTAGCAGTCGCGCATCGATCGCTTCCAGCCCTACCGCAGCTAACTCGGAAGTCGGTAAAATCACACCTCGATCGAGCGCGGGTAAAAGTGTTGAAAAGGTTTCAGAGAGGGATTTTTCGCCGATAATTGCGAGCGTATTTAAATCGAAACTATTCCCCACGCAAGCCGCCAACCGCAAACTATGCTGGGTTGATTCTGGTAATTTCTTTAAGTTATCGATGGTTGAGTTGACGACATTATCGGCAATATCTCTTTGTTCGATCGTCTTAATATCCCACTGCCAACAACCTTGCTGATAATCAAAAAGTAATAAGTTATCTCGATGCAAAGCTTTCAAAAATTCATTAACAAAAAAGGGATTGCCCAGAGTTTTAGCAATGACTAATTCAGCTAACGGTTTAACTACATTCAGATCCCGAACTAAAGTATCGGCAATCAGATGGCCGATCTCCTCCAGATTCAAAGGTGCTAAAGTAATCTTGTTAATGTTAGCACCTTCATTTATTAATGACTCAATGGCGATCGATAAGGGATGGATCGGACTGACTTCATTATCGCGATAAGCTCCGATCGGGAATAGATATTGAATGAGATCGTCACTAACGATCGACTCGATCCATTTTAGACTGGCTAAGTCTGCCCATTGGAGATCGTCGAGAAAGATAACTAACGGATGCTCTGCTTGACAAAATACCCGAACGAAGTTTTTAAATACTAGATTAAAGCGATGCTGCTCCGTTAACTCTAATGGTTGTCCGACTGGTTGAGCACCGATAATCATCTCCACATCGGGAATGACATCGATAATCATTTGTCCATTATTACCCACCGCAGCCAAGATTTTCGATCGCCACTGAGCTAGTCGTGCGGCACTTTCACTTAATAGTTGCCGCACTAATGACTTAAATGCTTGGGCAATCGCTGAGTAGGGAATATTGCGCTGCAATTGGTCGAATTTTCCCGCGATAAAGTAGCCGCGCTGTTGAGCGATTGGTTTATAAATTTCTTGTACCAAGGCTGATTTACCGATCCCGGAATAACCGGAAACCAGCATCATTTCGATCGTGGATTGCCGAACATGCTCTCCTGCTGGTACGCGCTCCTGTGCCGGAGACGCTACGCGAGCGAAAGCTGCTAATAAGGTGTCAATTTCTCGCTCCCTACCATAGAGTTTCTGCGGAATTTGGAAATTTCCCGACACATCTCGCTCGGCGAGGGGAAAGTTATAAATCTCACCAGTATGCTGTAATTGCCGCTGGCAGATCTCTAAATCTACTTTTAATCCCCAGGCACTTTGATATCGCTCCTCAGCCGTTTTTGCTAACAGTTTCATCACCAGATTGGAAACAGTTTGCGGAATTTCGGGAACTAATTGGTGAGGGGGTATCGGTTGTCTGGCAAGATGACAATGCACTAGCTCTAGTGCGTCGGTTGTTTCAAACGGCACTCGTTGAGTCAAGAGTTGATAAAATGTCGCACCCAGAGAGTACAAGTCAGTGCGATAATCTAGGCTTCGATTCATTCTGCCAGTTTGTTCTGGCGACATATAGGCGAGGGTGCCTTCGAGTAAAGTGGGATGTTTAATCGCGGGATTTTCGCGCGTAAATACGGTTGAGATCCCAAAGTCAATTATTTTGAGCTGCCCAGTGGTTGGGTTGAAAACGATGTTACTGGGATTGAGATCTTTGTGAACGATCTTAGCGTCATGAATCTGGCTTAAAATCTCCGCTATTTTAATCGCTACATCGAGAAATGCTGATAGGGTAAAATTGCTGGAATTCATCAGGATATCTAAAGATTCACCCCCAAAATCTTCCAAACACATCACCAATGTATTTTGATATTTTTGCAAGCCATACGCCTTGACAACGCCCTCTATTTGCAATGAGCGAACTATTTCATATTCTTGCTTGTATCGGGTTAGTTCTGCTGGCGTAGGATAGCCCGGTTTGAGCAGTTTGAGAATCGTAGATTGTCGATCGATTAGCGAGATCGATCGATATACAATTGAATTGGCACTTTGATAAATTTGCGATACGATTTGGCGATCGAGAATTGTCATCATTACTGGTTATTTATAGATGTAAACGCTCGAAACTAAAGCATTAACTCCTAGAAGATCCACCTCAATCCCCCTAAGTCCCCCTTTTTAAGGGGGATTTAGGGGGATTTCTAGAGTTTTCGCTTCTCTCTAGACTTATGTATACAGGGTAGCTTTACAAGGGGAGGGCTGGGGCGGGGTAAACTCAAACAGGTAGCTCAATCACGCCAAAATTCGGTTCGCGCCTAGGATATCTTCCCAAGGCAAACCTTGTTGATAGCGCATCTTGTCGTGCCAGCGCAGCGGCGCAAAGATTTCTGGCTCGTGGAGTTCCCAAATTTTGCAGGGAATGGCAGGATGTCGTGCCGCATCTAAAATTGCGTTAACAGCTCGGCGAGCGGCTTCATTTGCGCCTTCCATCGTCGCTAAATCTGTATTGGTACGCACGTAGTCAGAGGCGAGAAAGAGGTTAGGAATTCTGGTAAAAGCATCTGGGCGGAGTTGCCAGGTATTGACGTGGTTGACTAATAACGGTTCTAGATTATTACGCAGATTCAAGACAGACTGATAAACCACTTTGCCATCCCAGACACTTTTTTCTACAGCTCCTAAGTCAACGAGTGACTGAAGTAATGTTTTGGTATCTCCCTGATTTTCGTCCAGATCTGATGCTAGTCGATCGAAATTTCCCTCATAGAGCGTTACTCGTGCATCGGGTTGCGAATTAATTTTATTCAGGAGTTTCTTTGCTCGATCGACAATAGCTGGGTCGAGAAACCAGCTATGTATATTTTCATCTTTGAGGACTTCTTTACCATCGACGTTTAAACTTCTTTGGAGTTGCGCCCAGACTTCTTCGGCAATCTCATCATTAGTACAATCTTTGGCAAACTTTTCAATCTTAATTCCCTGACTTTCCGATTTATTCCCTTCTAATCCCCAGTCTGAGATATCCACTGATAGAATTCCTTTAACTTTACCATCTCCATATTCATTGAGATCGATATCTGGCCAGAATTGTGGTTGAGAAATGGCAGTCAACGCCCAGGGAGTATCGACGAGTAAAATGTGTCCGTGAGTAATCGGCACATCTTCTTTGAGATAAAATTGAATGCCATTCATCCAGGCAGTATTCGGAGCGAGTTTGCGAATATTTTCAAAAGTGGGATCGTAGCGTTCGAGCTTGCTCTCGATAATCACTCGATCCATCACCTCGACAGGCACAGCCGCAATATAATAGTCGCCCTTGACGAGATATTTTTCCTTGCTAATCACATCTTCGATCGTCGCACTTTGGATTTTGCCATCTGCATAGTCGATCGAAACCACATCACTATTGAAGTGATAGCTCACGCCCAAACTTTTCAAATAAGTCAACCACGGTTCGATCCAAACTTCATTTGTCGGGCCATTTAACAACCGATCGGTACTAATCGTAGGATTTAGCAGATCGAGTAATAGTTGTAATAAAATATCGCCAACAGTTTTGGTGCTAGCAAGTTTTGCTTTGGAAGCAACTAGCGATTCGGTCATTCCTTTGGCTAACAAGCTCTGATATTCAGCGGAGCGACTTTCTGCTTCTACAAAAGTCCACCAATCAACTTTTTCATATTCGCCAATCCGACGTTCTTGACAACTGGTAATTAATTGCCAGAGCTTTTGAGCGAATAATTCTAATTCTCCGACTTCTAATTCGGATTGCGCTGAGATTAATTGCAAGAAGGCATTAACTAATAGTCTAATTTCGCTGCTGGTAGTCGGAGCTTTTGCTGGTATCGTTAGCCCCTTTTTATCGAAACGCGGTATGGAAATGCGAGTGGCATCGACCAGATTATCGAACACCCCTTGCCGATTATCCTGGTAAGGGATGCGTTTCATCGTATCGGTAATATGCTGATAAAATCCTGGGAAAAATCTAAATCCATGCTCTCCAGGTAAAGGTTTTCTGCCATTGGTACTACTTTCGGGGACAGGCATACTGCGCGCTTTGCCGCCAGGAATATCGCGCAGTTCGTAAACAACCACCTCAAAACCGCGTTCTGCCAACTCGTGAGCCGCGCTCATCCCAGCGACACCACCACCTAAGATAACGACTTTTTGTTTCATTTCAAACTCCAAACTTTAGAATTTTACAAATTAGCTCTTAAACGCCTGCTGATACAACTCACAACCTGGAATCGCTGTGTCTCCCACTCGATCGATCAGTCCCAGACTGCTCAACTTATAAGCTAGGATCGGAGCTAGGACGAGCGGACTAGTTGCACTCATGACTCGATCGAGTGCTTGTGCTAATTCTGGCTGTTCTGTTAGCGTTACCCAATGACGCTGCAAATGATGATGATAAATTCCGGTAGCTGTGGCGGCAGTTTGTAGCAATTCTCCTAAAGTGATGTCGCCACGACTCAGATGATAGAAGGCAATATTCACCAGTGCGGGATGTCCCCCCACCAGCTCCATTAGTTGCCCAGCTTCCGTCCCATCGTCCCAGTCCAGTCCGTAGCATCGAGCTAACTGCTGCACCTCTGCTAGCGAGAAAGTATCTAACTGAATCGGCAAGCCGACATTAAACGGGGATTGGTTGAGCTGAAGGGGAATGTAAATCTCCGTCGAGTGAACTACAATCAGGCGCAGCTTTTGCCAAATTGGGAGGATTTTGGCTTCTTCATACCAAGAGCGCAGCAACGGTAAAAAATCATGGGCGATCTGCGGATGCTCGAAAATATGATTCAGCTCATCGAATACCAATACCAGCGGAGTAGAAATTTTCGCTAATAGATAGTGTTGAAAGTAGTCAGTGCAGCTAATTTTACTGCCAAGATCCTCATCCCAATACTCGTCGATCCTCGGTTTGAGCTGGAGCTGACGCGCCACATTCGTACAAATACAGCGCAAAAATCGATCGAGATCGCTCAAGATTGATTCGTCAACTTGGGCGAGATTGAGGCTGACGGTGTGGTATCCCAAACTTTGTGCCGATGCCAGTACTCTCAGGAGCAGGGATGTCTTACCCATTTCTCTCGGTGCTTTGATCCGCACCAGTGCCCCTGGCTTGCTGATTTCGCGATCGATCTGCGCCTCAAATGGGATGCGCTCCAAATAAAATGGGGAGCCGAGCGGGACGGCACCATTGGGGTAGCGGGGTGATGTGTCTGGCGGTAGAAAATCTTTGGCGGAGCCTGTGTTCTGACTTACCCAAACCGATTCAGGCTGGAAAATCTGCGGCGATCTCACCGCTACATCTAGCGTCGAAATTTCTCGCCAGTCTAATTCTAGTTTCCGACAAAGTTCTTCAAAAGTCGTGTAGTCAACAGCTTTGCCAGTCAGAAATTTATTAACTGTCGCCAGTGCGAAGCCGACATCCTCAGCCAAGGAGCGTTGGCTGGGAAAGCCATTGCGGTTGAGTGCCAGCTTGACTCGCTCGATGCAATTTTCTTGAACTCTGAGGGATCTGGGCATAGAACCTCTCATGGTATATGTTTCAATCTTACAAGATAATTCAAAAAAAGTAGTTATTCAATATACATAAGTTATAAACAAGTTAGTCATTCGTAGTCTCGAACTCAGATAGGAGTCAAATACGATAAATGTATCGAATGCGCTCGAACCAAATCTAATTAAGATGTATTGGGAATCGATTATGCAACTACCTCTAGGCCCCCAAACTCCCGCTTTTGTCCAACTCACGCGCTGGATTTTTAGCCCAATGTCGTTCATGGACGAATGCGTTCGCCGCTTTGGAGACATGTATACCGTCAATCTGGGCAAAAATAATCCAAATCTAGTCTTTGTCAGCAATCCTCAAGCTTTGCAGCAAATGCTAACTCAAGATACTAGAGCAGATTTTCATGCTCCAGGCGATCGGAACGGTTTACTAAAAACCTTGCTCGGTGACAACTCGGTCATTTGCTTGAGTGGATCGCAACATCAACGCCAACGACAGTTGATGATGCCACCATTTCATAGCGATCGAATGCGTACCTATAGTCAGGTTATTAACCAAGTTACTACCGAAACGCTAGCCCGAGTCCAGATCGGTCAAACTTTCGACGTGCGAAAGACCACCCAAGCAATTACGCTGCGGGTGATTATGCAAGCTGTGTTTGGATTAAATCGGGGCGAGCGTGCCGAACGACTCGCACATTTATTAAGCCAACTGCTCGATCGCAGCGGCTCTCCCCTGAGTGTCTCAATGTTATATTTTCCGATCCTCCAACAGGAATGGGGTGGTATCAGCCCCTGGGCGATCCAAATGCGCGTTCAGCGAGCGGTAGATGCCTTAATCTACGCCGAGATCGCAGAACGTCGGACTCACCCCGATTCCTCCCGTACCGATATCCTCAGCCTATTGATGGCGGCGCAGGATGAAGCGGGTGAATCGATGACCGATGTTGAATTGCGGGATGAATTGATGACGCTGCTGGTTGCCGGACATGAGACGACGGCGACAGCTTTAGCTTGGGCATTATATTGGCTGCATAAATTGCCAGCCGTCAGGGATAAACTAGTCGCGGAACTCGATGGCTTAGGCGCAGAGCCAGATGTTAACGCCATTATCAAAGCACCCTATCTCGAAGCCGTTTGTAATGAAACCCTGCGGATTTATCCAGTCGGGATGCTGACTTTGCCTAGAGTTAGTCTCAAATCTGTGACGCTTGCCGGACGAGAAATACCACCAGAGACAACCATATTGGGATCGATTTATTCAACCCATCAGCGAGCAGATTTATATCCCCAACCCCAGGAATTTCGCCCAGAACGCTTCCTAGAGCGAAAGTTTTCGACCTTTGAGTTTTTGCCTTTTGGTAGTGGTGCCAGACGCTGCATCGGTAGTGCGTTTGCAATGATGGAACTGAAACTCGCCCTCGCCAAGATCCTCTCGCGGTGGGAACTGGAATTGGTAGATAAGCGGGATATCCATCCCAAACGCCGAGGTTTGGTTACGGCTCCCGAACGCCCAATTCAACTACTGGTCAAAAGCCAGCGATCTGCGAGCGATCTCCACCCAGCCCAGGCGATCGATCGCGGAGCGTTCGCCTAGCGAAATCGACTCTCCCTGCTTGGCGATCTTCGACGAAACTTAGCAAACGCTGCAACTCCTCACAACCATGAATGACGTTTTTATCGGTGCGACCGCGATCGTTCCCACCACTTTCTCATCGGTCACAGTCGCTGAAGAATTTTTTCACTCAAAAATTAGTTAAAAGTTATTCATAAGTTACTCACAAGTTAGTCACAACTCGATCGTTCTCAGATTCAAACTTAGTTAGCGGTAGAGTCTAATCGATATAGCAAACTGAAGTCAACTAAATTTTCAATCTGAAAAATTATGCCTAATAACTCCAGACGATCCACCAAAGAGATCCTCTTATTATCTCTTAGTGTACTGATTATTATTAGTTCTACTATGGTTGGCTTGACTGTTTTATGGAAAGAATGTTCGCGATTAATAACTAAAGATCTCATCTACCCTTCCGCTTGGCGATAGGTCACAAAATTCTCGATTTTGTTAACTTACATTCGATGAGCATTTACTTAAAAGGAAGGTGCGACCGTGTTAATGGAAAAACTGTGTGCGGCTACTCCTCAATTAGAAACCTCGCTCGCTCGGCAAAAAAACTATTTGTCTCCGATCCGATCGGGATCGTCTGGTGTTAATATTCCTCATTCTGGCATCTGTAAAGATTTACCTGGGAAACAAAAAACTTCATTTAGTCCCGAACCTTTATACAAGGAGACGAAAAGCTACACCACGACGATCGCCACAAGTGGAGATCCTGCTGATATTTATTACCCGATTGCCAAGTCAAACAAATGTCCGGTGGAATTTCCGATTGCACTGCTGCTGCAAGGAGCGTTAGTTGATAAAGCAGATTACGCCAATTTTGCGGCTCAAGTAGCCAGTTATGGCTTTATCGTGGTGGTTCCCAATAACGAACGAACCTTGAGTGCGCCAACCGGACAAACAATTACCGGATTGTTTCCCGAACCGCAACAGATTAATGAGGTTTTGGATTGGATGGAGGCAGAAGATGTCAATCCTGATTCGCCGATCGTTAACATTATCGATCCAGATAAATTGGGATTGCTAGGACATTCCTTTGGGGGGAGCGTCGGATTGGGTGCCAGTCAAGAAGACATCTTTGTCCCTGGAATTAGTTCTCCAAATTATGTCCAACCGCCCGAACTAAAAGCCGGGATCTTTTATGGCACTAGTTTCAGAAATCCCGTTACCGATGCCGTTTTACCATTAAATAACCAGGATATTGCCACTGGCTTAATTGTCGGCGATCGGGATGGCGTAATTAAACCTGGATCTACAACCGAAACCTACGATCTGATTCTCAATCCTCCCAAGGCGTTAATTACAGTCGAGGGTGCCAATCACTATGGTATTACCAATCTAGACAATCCGATCCGCGAACCCAATCGACCGACATTAGCGCAATCTACTACTACAGAGACGATCGCGCGCTGGAGTGGGCTATTTTTACAGGCACATCTGCAAGGTAGCTCAGGTGCTTTTGACTATATTTACAACACTGGTGACGCTCTCGATCCCAATGTGAGTGTCATCAGTCAAAGTCCCAACTTCGGACACTTCTCGAATCTGCCGTAGTGGCTGGGGAGATCGTACCGATATCCAAAAGCGATCGACAAGTTAGTCATTCTTCGTCTCGAACTTAGATAGGAGTCGAGTTAGATGGATGTATGAGATGCAAACCAGCAGAATTTGAGCTATGTCACACACCATCATCGACGCGCTAGATCGAGTCATCCCATCGTTGGTACAGCCGCTGCCGAGGAGCATCGTACCGACAGACGAGACACTAAGCAAACACACTAATTGCCTGTGCGCCAGTCGTGGGGATTTTCCCCATCAAAAACTACTCATATCAGACTACGACCTCACTTGGTCGATTCTAGAGTGCGATCTATCTCAATGTAGTCAGGAGGTGAGTGCTGAAATGGTGACAGCCTGGGAAGCAGCGGGAATTAATTGGCAGCAGCGGGCAGTCATCAATCTTAAAGTGGCATCTAGAGAGCTGTGGACGCATCGCCAACTGCGCCCGGATGGCAGCCTGCTGATGGCACTAATGATGCACGATGATGGGTTTGGTTCGTCCCGCATTCTCCTGTCTGGCTATCTCCAACAGCATTTTCCCGCTGGTTATTATGTGGCAATTCCCGATCGACGAATCGGCATCGCCACGCCGAGCAATCTCTCAGTTAGCGAACGGCAAGAGATTCAAGATTCGATCCAATCTTATTACGATCGAGCCTCTATGCCGATCGGTTCCCAGCTACTCGCCCCTGAAGATCTCATTCCCCAACATTATTACTGGAACTAGCGGCATTCGTTGGCGGAGCCTCTTTCAAGAAACTTAACCTGAAATTGGCTCTGTACAAGGATCTGTAGGTTGGGTTGAAGAATGAAACCCAACGCACCCAAACAGAGTTTCTTTCATCCATTAGACGACATTTATGTCGGCTCAGATGCTCTGGAAGAGAATCGGCATCGATAGAGCCACCACTAGAGTTAATACCTCAACGGTATTTAATTGAGATAGGAAATTTGTGAGATCAGAATGCCGGAAATAACTTAACTTTAGGTATTGACAAAAGTTGATTAAAGTTGCCCTCTTTTGACAACTTTCGATCGAGACGTTTTTCAGATTTTTTCCTGTTTTGAAATCTCTAAGATGAGAACATACCACGGCAAGTATTTAAATCCCCGTGAGTGTTTACACTTTAATGGAGTAACCGCAGTGATTAATTTCAAACAGATCGATTCAGTCAAGCAACAAGAAAGACCGATCCTCCAAGACTCTAGATTGGCCTCGATCGACGGAGTTGTAGATATGGGTACTCAGTTCATTCAAACCTCTTCCCTCTCTTCACCACAATCTTTAACGCCACTGGTAGACGATCGGGAAGACGCTGGCATCATGCCGTTGCTAAATTCGATTCAAGGTATAAATGAAGCACCCAACGTTGAAGATACAATTGCACCGATTGTCATGCAGATCTGTGAAGCAGCGGGGTGGGATTATGGAGAAATATGGATTCCTTCAGCTAACTCCATAATTTTAGAACTGACCGACGTTTTTCATATTGCATCGAACACCACCGATTTGCAGTCTTTAGAGCAATTTCGCCTATGTAGTGAAGGGTTTGTTGTCTCACCTGGAGAGGGATTACCAGGGCGGGTTTGGTCATCGGGGCAATCCGAGTCGATTGCCGATGCTACCGCTGACTCAGAGTCTTATTGGTTGCGAAATCAACTTGCTAAAGCATTCGATCTGAGTGCTGGGCTTGGCGTGCCAATTATCGAGAACGGGCGAGTGGTGGCAGTTTTGGTATTTTTTCAATTAGTAACTCAGCAATGAAGTTCCCAAAAGACCTAACTAAGTATACTTAGCACCCCCAAAAGTCAACCAGGATTACTCTCTTTTGTTAAAGGTAGATCGAGACATTTTTTAGATGTTTATTTTAATAGATATCTCTAAGATATAAATAATTGAATTGACAAATACATTGTGATAAATACAGGCAAAATTATGAATCTCACCTATCGTGGCAATAACTATAATTCCAATTCAGCCAAACTAAAATCTCTTTTTTCAGCTCAAAATCAAATCAAATCAGTTCATAAGTTGATGTACAGAGGTAACACTTATCAGTTCGGCTCAAACACCTCTGCTGTTAAATCGATCGGTTATAAGTTGACTTATCAGGGTAATACCTATTATGTCAATTAGCATGAATCGATCGATTCAACCATCAGATCTAAATAGGAATTCAGTACTAATGCATGGCATCTCAACTCGAAAGCAGATTTTAATTATCGATCCAGATGCGTCATTGGCAAAAACGTTACTCGACGATACTTATGGCAATCTCATTGAAGTGACGATCGCTTGTAATAGCCGAGCTGGAATGACGTTGGTGAAAGAAATCATGCCAGACGCGGTTTCGATCGGCTCGCAGCTTTCTAGCATCGAATGTTATGAAGTGGTGCAGAAATTGAGATCGTTTTCCCCCACAACACAAATGCCGATCGTCTTCTTTTCTGGACTCCCAGATCTGAGTCGAATCATCGATATCACTGAACTCAAACAACCCTCTGATCGGCAACAAAAACGATCGCGTCAGCAAGAGCGGCTTGCCAAGATCCTGAAATGGTCGAGCAGTGCTTGTGCGATCGCTGGGGGCGTTTTGCTGGCATCAAATATCCCGATCAGTGGATTTGGGTTTATCGGTTTGGCTACGAGTTCGTTTCAGATGTTATTGGCTAGCTGCTTGCTGGCAGATAAAACAATGGTTGTTTATTCTGGTGCGCTGTTTATATTTGTAGATTGTTTGGGAGTATTTCGATGGCTAATCATGTAGAGATGTTTTCCCCGTCGGCTGCCATGACGTTGGGATCGGCAGTAGCAGCATTGGGCGGATTTGAGCAATCGGACGTGCCCTGGCAAATCTGGCTCATCGAAAACCCCGATAGCCCGATCGCACTGCCTGGAAAAATCAGTCTGTATAATCACGATTGCCTTCATGTACTGCTGGATCGTGGTTTATCCAATGCCGAGGAAGCTTTTGTGGTTGGCTTTTCGATGGGCACCGATCGGCAGACTCATTGGTATCATGTCATCATTTTTAAGCTGATTTCGCTGTACTTCTATCCTCCCAAGTATCGGTTTACTTGGGAACAGATCGAATCCTTTGAATTGGGATACAAATTTGGCAAGTTGAGTGCGATTAAGAATCTCAACTCCATCAACTTTCGCCTCCATACACACAAAACTGTCGATCGCCTCAGACAGCTTTTGGGCATAGATTTGGATAATTTAACACTGGGAAAGGAGTAAGTCAACGCCAGTTCGGGTTAAGAATATTTGCTCCGCTTCAGCACCGCCGCCGATTGAAATCGGGGCTAACGTTACAAAGTCCGCCTGCGCGGACTCTTCTCTCAGTCCGCGCAGGCGGACTTTGCATCACAAGCCGAGACTTCCAGTCTCCAGGCATCTCTTATCCCGAATTGAGGGTAAGTCACTCAAAAGTTGGTCATTCTCAGTCTCGAACTTAGTTAGTAGTGGAGTTAAATCAATAAATGAGATCCAAACAAGCGCACAGTCGAGAACTAGGATGCAATTACTGAATATCGATCGGCGAATTCAACGCTGGATTTACTTTGCGGCTTTAATTTTCGGCGCGAGTCTGCTCGTACTTTTCTTGCAGCACAGATCTTCGTTCCAGCCGTCTGTGACAATACCCAAACAGATCGAAATAGCTCTGACTGGCGAACCGATCCAAGCGATTCCGCAAGAAATCGCAATTAATCTACCTAAAGTAACGTTGGGTGAGAAATTATTTCAAGACGTGCGCTTGTCTACAAATAATCAGAAATCTTGCCTCAGTTGTCACAGTTTTAGCTTGGGTGGGGCTGATGGTCGTTCCCATTCGATCGGCATCAATGGCATCCCGACTGAAGTTAATACCCCAACGGTGTTTAATGCGCGGTTCAACTTTCGACTCAATTGGAACGGAAAATATACCAATCTTAGCGATCATCTCGATGCGCTGATGAGCAATCCGAAGGTGATGGGCGTTCAATGGCCAGCCGCGATTCGATCGTTGGAGCAGGTGCCAGAATACAGGCAGCTATTCGATCGGGTTTATCCAGATGGACTGACTCCCACCAATATTAAAGATGCGCTCGTCGCTTATGAATTGTCGCTCAATACGCCAAATGCGCGGTTCGATCGCTTTTTGCTCGGCGATAAACAGGCATTGACAGCCGCCGAAATAGAGGGATATCGGTTGTTTAAAGCCAATGGTTGCATCAGTTGTCATCAAGGGGTGAATGTCGGGGGCAATATGTTTCAACCCTTTGGGATTATGAGTGACTATTTTGCCGCTCGGGGTCGGATGACTCCAGCCGATTTAGGTCGTTTCAATGTTACCAAAAATGAGGCCGATCGCCATCTATTTCGGGTGCCGAGTCTACGGAATGTCGCGCTGACTGCGCCTTACTTTCATGATGGTTCAGCCAAAACTTTGGAGGAGGCGATCGCCACGATGACCAAATATCAACTCGGTCGCACTTTGCCTACAGAGCAGATTGCTTCGATCGCCAAGTTTTTACGTACCCTCACTGGTGAGTATCGAGGCAAACCCTTATGAGATCGGTTTTTTACCACAAAATCTTAGCACCGCTGGAATCTACTTCCCGCGCCAACCGCGATCGCTATTCGCAACTGTTTTTAGCACGGGGCGGTTATCTATTGCCCCTGGTGTTGGTGGTATTAGTCCTGCTCTGGGTGAAGTCATTAGCGATCGATGTCGATCGTCATAATCAATATCTTGCCCACTTGCGCCAAATCCAAACCTTAGATGCGCGGATCGATCGCAATGTCTTGCAGGTACGGGATGGACTCTTAACTTATTACGACCCAATTGTCAACGATTTAGCCCAGATTAACCGATTACAGACCGATCTCCAGCGTGCGCCCAGTTTTGTGGATGCAGATAGTCGCCAAGAACTCGATCGGTTGTTGCAAACACAGCGCGATCTTTGGCAGCAGAAAGAAGAGTCGATCTTCAAGTTTCAATCGCAAAATGCGGTTTTAATTAACTCGTTGACCTATTTCCCGATCGCGATCGCTGATATCACTAAAAGTACCACAGCCCCCGCCCTGAAGGAACGGTTGAATACCCTGCTGCGAGATATTTTGTTATTTAATCTCTCTACTGAGAAAACCTTAATTCCGCAAATCCAACGAGAAATTGCCCAGATCTCGACAACTGAAGGGACGACGATTAAAACGGTGTTGAGTCATGCCCAGATTATTCTCAACAAACGCGATCGAATCAATGATTCAGTCAAGCTGATGATGGAATTGCCCACCGCCGCCAGCAGTGAAAAGCTGGCGATCGCCTACAATCAACGCTATCAAGCCGCGATCGACACAACTAACAACTATCGACTCTGGTTTTATCTGCTATCGATCGTGCTGCTGGGGGGAATTGCGACTTGGATCTTGCTCAAAATTAGAGCCTATGCCGCAGCCACCGCACAAGCTGAGGAAAAATATCGCAGTATCTTTGAAAATTCCGTCACGGGGATCTGTCAGACGACTCCTGACGGTCGATTTCTCAGTGCCAATCCCGGACTGGCACAGATCTATGGCTATGAATCCGTCGCCGCTTTAATGGCACACGTAACAGATATCGATCGACAGATTTTTGTATTCCCAGAGCGACGGGCAGAGTTGCTGCGATTGCTGCAAACCCAAGGAGCGGTAGCGGATTTTGAGGCGCAAGTTTACCGCCAGGATGGCACGACGATCTGGACTGTCGAAAATATCAGGTGCGTGCGCGATGCCAGGGGGAATCTCCGCTACTACGAAGGCACCGTCACCGACATTAACGCCCGCAAACAAGCCGAAGCAGCACTCCAAGAAGCTAAACTCGCAGCGGAAGTTACCAACCTTGCCAAGAGCCAGTTCTTGGCGAATATGAGCCACGAATTACGCACGCCGTTGAATGCGATCATCGGCTATAGCGAGATGTCGATCGAAGAAATTACCGATCTGGGCATCCCCAGTTTGGTGCCAGACATCCAAAAGATCCACGGTGCGGGGCAGCATCTGCTGGGGCTGATTAATAATATTCTCGATCTGTCTAAAGTCGAAGCAGGAAAGGTCGAACTCTTCCTCGAAACCTTCGAGATCGCGCCATTGCTAACCGAGATCGCGGCGACAATGCGCCCCCTAGTGATGAAAAACCACAATACCTTAGTCATCAACTGTCCGCCCGATCTTGGCTCCATGCACGCGGACATCACTAAGCTGCGGCAGAGCCTGTTCAACCTGTTGGGTAATGCGAGCAAGTTTACCGAACATGGCACGATTACATTAGGCGCAAAGCGAGAAGCAACGGGTTGGCTCGCTTTTTCGGTCGCCGATACCGGAATTGGGATGAATCCAGATCAACAGGCAAAGCTATTTCAGTCCTTTACTCAAGCCGATGCCTCCACCACCCGCAAGTATGGTGGCACGGGCTTGGGATTGGTCATCACGCAGCAATTCTGTCAAATTATGGGGGGCGAGATCCAGGTGGCTAGCACCGCAGGCACGGGGACAACCTTTACGATTCGCTTGCCAGATCCAGTCGAGCCACTCTCGCCCGAACCAGCTAGTCAAAATGGACATCAACAGCCAAATATTATTACCACTCTAAGTACCTCAGTCGCTGGTGCCAGCACCATTCTGACGATCGATGATGACGCTAATGCCCGGGATCTGATGCAACGCTTTTTGATTCGATCGGGATATAACGCGATCGCCGCAGCCAGCGGCGCGGAAGGACTCCGCCTTGCCAAAGAACATTTACCCGCAGCCATTCTGCTAGATGTGAAAATGCCCGATCTAGATGGGTGGGGAGTCTTGAGTCGGCTCAAGTCCGATCCCGATCTCGCCGATATTCCCGTGATGATGGTCACAATTGAGGGCGATCGCGCCTTGAGCAGTGCCTTGGGAGCGGTTGACTATCTGGTCAAACCCGTGGATTACGATCGGTTGATGACGCTGTTGGAGCCATATCAGACCAACTCAGCCCCCACATCCGTGATGGTAGTAGAAGATAACTCCGAAAATCGGGAGATGATCTGCCGCCAACTAACCAAAGCCGGATGGCGAGTCTTGGCAGCCCAACACGGGATCGAGGCACTAGCACTGATGCAGACAGAAGAACCTGGAGTTATTTTGCTAGATCTGATGATGCCAGAAATGGATGGATTTGAGTTTCTGCGTCAACTTCGCCAACATCCGCAATGGCGATCGCTCCCCGTCATCGTCCTCACCGCCAAAGACTTGACTACCGAGGAACGTCAGTGGTTAGACAGTCAAACTCAACGCATTTACCAAAAAGGTGCCGGAAACAAACAAATCCTCGACGAAATCCGCACGTTAATCGCTTCGCATTCTTCCCAGCGGTGTTGAATACGAGCATGAGATATTCGCTCCGTTCCAGTTCCGCCAACGATTGAAATCGTGGCTAGTGATGCAAAGTCCGCCTACGCGGACTAAGAAATCCAGGTATTGCTGAATTTAATGTATGAAACCTCTGGTAGGGGCAATTCATGAATTGCCCCTACCAGAGGTTCTAGAGATAGAAACGATCGCTTATCGTACTTGTATTCAGCAACGCCGAAATCCAGTCCGCGTAGGCGGACTTCGCATCATGAGCAGAGACTTTAGTCTCTAGGCTCTAGGCTCTAGGCTCTTCTTAGACGATCGAGATCGGGGATAAATTCATTGCCAAACTCTAAAATAATGTTCTAAAAATGCTCCAAACTCGCCAAGTGCAGCACACACTAATGGCTTACCTCCGCCACGAACTCTGTACCCCGATCGATGCCACGATCGGTTACAGTGCCATGCTGCTCGAAGAGCTACAAACACAGCCAGACTCAATCTTCGTTGCCGATCTCCAAAAGATTCATGCCTGTAGTCAACAACTATTGACACTCGTAACGACAATTCTCGATCCAGTGCAACTGGAAATGAGCCAGATTGACGGCGAACTGAGTCGGTTTGGTGCCGAGCTAAGGATGGAACTACTCACGCCCCTAAGCACGATTATCGGCTACTGCGAGATGCTGTTAGAGGAAGCTCCAGCCGAATTGATTCCCGATCTAGACAAAATTCATACTGCGGCTCACCAGTTATTGAGCCTGGTAAATGATATCGTCCATCTGGCCCAGCAACAGTTACAGCGGTTGACAACCCCAGATACTAATTCTCCACTACTTCTGGAACACCCAGCCACGGCGATCCTGCTGCGGAGCGCAACCACTACACTAGAAACGCTCGATCGAGAGTCTACCGTAACGCAATCACAGGGAGGGATGATTTTAGTAGTCGATGACAACCCGACCAATTGTGACTTACTCTCGCGCCAATTAAAACGGCAAGGTTATACAGTCACAACGGCGACTAATGCCCGTCAAGCCTTACGCCTGCTCAAAGCGATCTCTTATGACTTGATTTTGTTAGATGCGATCATGCCAGAAATTGATGGGCTGGAGTTACTCCAGCAGCTCAAACAGGACGATCGATTCAAGCACATTCCGGCGATCGTCATTTCGGCTCTAGAAACGATCGATGTTGCAGTTAAATGTATCGAACTCGGTGCCGAAGACTACTTGCAAAAGCCCTGCAATCCGATCTTACTCCAAGCCAGGATTGCTACCAGTTTAGAGAAAAAGCGACTGCGCGATCGGGAAATCCTCTACCGCCAACAAGTAGAACATCTGACCGCAACCGCCGCCGCGATCGAAGAACGCAACCGGATCGCCCGTGAGATTCACGACTCCTTAGGACATTCGCTGACGGCTTTAAACGTGCAGATGCAAGCTGCGGCAACCTTGTTGCTCACCGATCCGACTCAAGCCCACTCGTTTCTGACTCAAGCCCAGCGGTTGGGTAAAACTGCCATGCAAGAAGTCCGAGAATCGGTCAGAGCACTGCGAACAGACGAACGCACCGAACAGCCCTTCGCCGAAACGATCGCGGCTTTGGCAGAAGAGTTTCGGCAAGTTACAGGGATTACCCCGAACATTTGTCTTCGACTGACCCAACCTTTGTCTTTTTCCGTATCTAAAACCCTCTATCGGATCGTGCAAGAAACATTGACAAATATCTCCAAATATGCAGAGGCGACTCAGGTGCAAATTCACTCGATCGCCACCGAGCATCGGATCGACCTCAAGATTACCGATAACGGTCGCGGATTTAATGCTCACCAACAAACAACCGGATTTGGACTACAAGGAATGCAAGAACGAGTCGCCGCACTCAACGGCAAGTTTCACCTAACAACCTCACCAGGATCTGGCTGCCAAATCCAAGTCGAACTTCCCCTGTCGCTCAATTAAAGTCTAATATCCCATTCCTTTCCCCTTTCCCCTTTCCCCCTACCTCCTACCCCTATGATTGGCTTACTACTAGTAGACGACCAAAGTTTGATTTGCCAAGGCTTGGCAGCAATTCTCGATCGAGAAGACGATCTGCAAGTACTTGGATGTGCAGAAAATGGACGAGCGGCGATTTCTCAGGTCGAATCTTTGCAGCCAGATGTAGTCTTGATGGATATCCGAATGCCCATAATGACGGGGATTGAAGCGACGCGGCTGATTGTCGATCGATTTCCCACCGTCAAGGTATTAGTTCTGAGTACATTTGATGACGATCGTGATATTGCGCTATCGATGCGAGCAGGTGCCAACGGATATTTGCTCAAAGACATGCCTGCGCCAGAACTAGTTGGGGCGATTCGGTTAGTTCATCGTGGCTATACCCAAATGGCACCAGGACTGATGGAAAAGCTAGTCACAAATGTTGCCGATCCCGCCGATAGCATTCCTCCAGCCGAGCCAGCAGCCTTAAAACAAATACCAGCCAGAGAACGCGATGTCTTGCGGCTGATCGGGCAAGGCTGCACAAATCGCCAAATCGCCACTCAATTGAACCTCGCTGAAGGCACTGTCAAAACCTATGTGACTCATCTGCTCAACCGTTTGGCACTTAGCAATCGATCGCAACTGGCTATTTTTGCTAATTCGTTTTAGCTTTCTACGACAAACGCGATTTCTTCAAGAAATTGGGCTGGTGTCTCATTAGTGTAGCAGTTACTATAGTGGAGAGAGTTAGCTGTGCTGTAATTGTTATGAGTCTAATTGGAACTGCGATCGAAGTAATCAGAACTTCGGTGTTGTAATTTTATGGGATTCTTTGATACTGTCGCTAGATTGACAATAACGGAAGTTTTCAAGGCAGGTTTGGCTGAGGTGAATAGTCACCTGAATCCAGATGAGATGATAGTGCTGTTACAGCAAGCAGAAATAGCGGCAGATGAAGCACAACCAGAACTTGGTGGATTATTTCGGCGGATCGATCGTGATGGCGCGAATGGATATCAAAAGTTCCTAAAGTTTTTTCAGTCACGTTTGGTACAGAATGAGTTGCAGAGACCTTTTCAGAATGGTGGTAAGCCTAATGTAAAGATTCTAGTGGAGGTGTTTAAACGATCTGCATTCGAGCATCCCGAATCAGAGAATTACCTATCCGATTTGATGCCGTTGTGGATGGATGCGTTTGTTGAAAGCTATTTCGATCGCGTAGGAATTTGCTTTCAGGTGGCAAAGGAGCAATATCTGAAGCAATTGGCGCGGCGGGTAAATAAAGTAAAGTTTGTTGGAATGGCTGTGCCAGCAGGAGAGGTTGAAACGCAGAAGGGTTTAGTACAGATATTTGTCATGCCAGATGTGCGGGAAAAACGCAGTGGAGTAATAAATGACATAGATATTGATTATGGCTGTATTCTTGACTCTGCGCCCAAAGATTTGTCGAGCCAGGAATATCAAGAATTAAAGGGTTTTGTTCAACAGAAAAATTTACTCCAAGAACAAAAACAATGGGCACTGCGAGATCGATCTGCTGCGCGAGTTTCAGCTCCAAAAGTTCTGAATTTGGCTCAGAAAAAAGTAGTGTTACTAGGCGCACCAGGTTCTGGAAAAACCATGTTGTCTAGCTATTTTGCCTTAATGCTGTGTCAAAGTACTCCAACTGAGATTAGCTTGGATGTAAAGGTCGAGTTGCCTATTTTTATAAGAATTCGAGATTGGATTTCAAAACCTGAACAAGGATTGTTGAGTTATTTACGTTGGGATGCGGAAGCGAATTTATCCATCAACAATTTACCTTTGGGATTTTTTGAGCATTGGCTGGAGAGAGGGCAAGCATTAATTTTACTTGATGGGCTAGATGAGGTTGTAAATGAAGCCCAACAAAGTAAAGTGGTGGAAAAGATTGAGACATTTTTGCATCAATACCAGAACAATCCGGCGGTAATTACGTCACGTCCAGCAGGGTATCGAGAAGCTTTCAATCTCGATGAATTTCCCCACTATACGCTGGAATCCTTCGATGACAAGCAAGTGGCGACATTTATCGACCATTGGTATGACAGTCGGCTCAAGGATGATAAGGCGCAAGCAGAACGGCGGAAGGTTGATTTGCAGAAGGCATTTGCCAGAAATGATCGGATTCGACTGCTGGCTAGAAATCCATTGTTATTGACACTTATTACATTAATTCATCGTGATGGAGGTGAGTTACCTAAACAGCGTTACAAGCTCTACGAGAGAGCGGTGGAAATGTTGCTGATCCAGTGGGATTGTGCGAGAGATATCAAGCTCGATCCTAAGAATATTCTTTTCAAGTCAGAAGATTTATTGTATGTCTTAAAAAAAATAGCTTACTGGATTCATACTCAGGGCAGTATAGGGGAAACAGAAGGTGGCACACTCATTGACAAGGATGAGTTAATGCGGCAGTTACGAACAGAAATTAAGATGCTAAAAAAATGCGAATCGCATGAAGCAACGGCAGAAGCAAAAAGGTTTATCGATTTTATAAGAGAACGGACAGGTTTATTAAATGAACAAGGCATAGATTGCTATGCTTTCGTACATAAGACGTTTCAGGAATATCTAACAGCAGAGGAGATCTATGAGGCAGATGAATCGGGAGAGGATACAGAGATTATCGGGAGACATTTTCGGGAGTATGTACACGATCAACATTGGCGAGAAGTTTTGTTATTACTGGTGTCGAAGCTGAAAGGTAAGAAAGCACAAAATGCGATTCAGACTGTTTTGGATGCTAATAGCAAGTATGAACAGTGGTTACATCGAGATTTACTTTTTGCAGGTTGGTGTCTGACAGAAGATCCATCTAGATTGACAATGGTAGCGGCGGATTGGGTGGGGGAAATACTCGATCGATTGGTTGATTTAGAGGTTGAAAATTCCGATCGGATTGGTAGCAGAATTAGAAGCGAAGTAGAAAAGATTCTATATTGCTTTGGTGAAACAAATTCAGAAGTTGATGTGTGGGAGAAGTTGCAAGCGAAAGGAGATCGGATCGATCGTTTTCAACGCTAAAATTTCAGGCTGCTTTGGGAAAAGAAACAGAAGCGATCAATATATTGGTCAATTTATTGGAAAATCAACATGGTGTTACAAGCCTTCTTGCTGTACAAATATTAGTAGAATTAGAATGTAAAAATGAGAAAGTGGTAAGTTGTTTATTAGGTTTATTAGAGAGTGAGCAACGTTTTATTTTCGTTCACGCTGCAAAAATATTGTATCAGTCAGGCAACTCTAAAGATAAGGTGGTTCAGCGTTTTCTCTTGATGTTGGACAATGAAGATTCCGTTACCCGTATTGGAGCCGCACAGATCCTAGTTCAACTAGGAAATACTGGTGAGCAGGTTATAAGTAGTTTAGTCTCCTTACTGGGAGATGAAAACTTCCATGTGCGCTCCAATGCCGTATCAGAATTGGGTCAATTAGGGAGTACTGGTAAGCAGGTGATAAGCCGTTTAGTTGACTTACTGAATGATGAAAACTCCACTGTACGCTTTATTACAGCAGAAGCATTAGGTAGATTAGGAAATGCTGATCCGGAAGTGGTAAATCATTTACTTCCCTTACTTGTTGATACAAATTCTTCCTTACGTTCTAGTGTTGCGGAAGCATTAGGTAGATTAGGAAACGCTAGTTCGGAAGTGGTAAATCGTTTACGTCCCTTGCTTATCGATCAAAGCTCATCTGTTCGCTCTAGTGCTGCGGAAGCGTTGATTAGATTAGGAACTGTTGATTCAGAAGTAGTAAATGTTTTGCTATCTTTACTCCAAGATGAAAGCTCGTTTGTGAGATTTCCTGCGGCGGAAGTATTAGGTCGATTAGCTAAAACCTCAGATACAATTCGCACCAACGTGGTGCAATGGGTGGAACAACATCCGAATGACGATCAAATTGGTAGTGCGATCGATTGTTTATGGTCGATTGTTGTTGAATAAATGATAGTGAGGTTCGATCGATAAGTACGATCGATCGAATCTAGTACTGCTAAAAACCCGACTTTTTTGAAAAAGTCGGGTTTTTGTCCTCTCAGTTTTACTCGATCGGTAGTCAAAGTCAGAACAAGTCAGTCACAAGTTAGGTTTTAACTTAGTTAGTGGTGGAGTTTACTAGAGCTATGGCATTGCTCAACTCCCAACGCCACAACCAAAGGTATTCCAAACATGAAGACTAGCCAAGTGCAGCACACACTAATGGCATACTTACGCCACGAACTCTGTACGCCGATTAATGCCACGATCGGTTATAGTGCCATGCTGCTCGAAGAGCTAAAAACACAACCAGACTCGATCTTCGTCGCCGATCTGGACAAGATTCACACCTGTAGTCAACAACTATCGATCCTGGTAAATACCATCCTCGATCCAGTGCAACTGGAAATGAGCCAGATCGATGGCGAACTGAGTCGGTTTGGTGCGGAGCTAAGGATGGAATTGCTCACGCCTTTGAGCACGATTATCGGTTACTGCGAGATGCTGTTAGAGGAAGCTCCAGCAGAATTGATTCCCGATCTAGACAAAATTCATACGGCAGCGCACCAGTTATTGAGCTTAGTAAATGATATCGTGCATCTTGCCCAGCAACAGTTACAGCAGTTGACGGTACCGGATACTAGTTCCCCCCTGTCGATCGAACACCCAGCTACGGCTAGCTTGGTGCGGAGTGCAACCACTACACTGAAGATGCTCGATCGATTGTCTGGCGTACCGCAGGCACAGGGAGGGATGATTTTAGTAGTTGATGACAACCCGACTAATTGTGACTTACTCTCGCGCCAATTAAAACGGCAAGGCTACACAGTCACAACGGCGACTAATGCCCGTCAAGCCTTACGCCTGCTCAAAGCCGTCCCTTACGACCTAATTTTACTAGATGTCATCATGCCGGAGGTCGATGGGCTGGAATTACTCCAGCAGCTCAAACAGGACGATCGATTCCAGCACATTCCGGCGATCGCCATTTCGGCTCTAGAAACGATCGATGTTGCGGTTAAATGTATCGAACTTGGTGCCGAAGACTATTTACAAAAGCCCTACGATCCGATCTTGCTCCAAGCGAGGATTACCGCCTGTTTAGAGAAAAAGCGACTGCGCGATCGGGAAATCCTCTACCGCCAGCAAGTACAATGCCTGAGTGCCGCAGCAGCCGCGATCGAGACTAAAACCTTCAACCCCAATAGTTTGGACGATCTGAGCCAGCAGTCGCACCAATTAGGGCAACTAGCTCGCGCTTTCCAACAGATGGCGCGATCGGTTAATTCCCGCGAACAGGAGCTAGCACAACAGATTCAGCTCTTACAGAATGGCATCGATCTGGGACAGCCACAGCGAGTGGTGGCTGAGATTACCGCCGCAGAACATTTTCAACAGCTCCAGCAGCGCACGAAGCGCAGTAGCGATATCGAGAATCTCTATCGCTCTTCCCTGTACCCTGCGCTCCATCCCGCTCCCCCCGTTGGCGATCGCGCTGCATCCTCACCAGTGACGCGATCGCCGTTGGCAGTTGTCAGGCGGGTAGAGCAACCAGCGATCGATGCCCAGCAGGTTAGCACCGCCAAAGTTATCGCTGTCCACTCCTTTCGCGGTGGTACGGGTAAGTCAAATCTCATTAGTAACCTGGCGGTGAGTCTCGCCAAGCAGGGTAAACGGGTGGGCATTATCGATACAGACTTACAATCTCCGGGCATTCATGTGCTGTTTGGGCTGGATGATGAGACGATCGACCTCACCCTCAATGACTATCTCTGGCATCGTTGCGCTTTGTATGAAGCCGCCTACGATCTGAGCCATCTGTTGCCTCAACCTGCTGGTAATCCTGCTGGGGCGATTTATCTGATTCCCGCCAGTGCCAACGCCAACGACATTAACCAGATCGTGCGTGAAGGCTATCCCCCAGATCTGCTTCTCGATGGTTGCGCTCAGACGATCCGCGATCTCCAACTAAATGTTCTGTTACTTGATACCCATCCCGGCATCGATCGCGAAACCCTTCAGGCAATCGCGATTTGTAGTCAGCTAATTGTGATGCTGCGTCCAGACTATCAGGACTATCAAGGCACTGCCGCGATCGTCGAGCTGGCGAGGATGTTGTCGGCTGCGGAGCTGTTACTAGTTGTCAATCGGGTACCACCCAATTTTGAGATCGAAACCTATCAACAGCAGGTACAAACCGCCTACGGTGTCCCCGTCGCCGCAGTTTTGCCCTTTGCCGAGGAAATGCTGAATCTCGCCAGTAGTCAAGTCTTTGCAGTGCGCTATCCCACTCATCCGCTGACTCAGGCAATCGATCGACTGGGCGATCTGATGATGCTTCAGGGGAGAGGCTCCGCCAACGAATACAAGACAGCGATACAGATCGGACGATCGCCTTAATCATTGGGGGTTTGGACGATATGACTCGCAATACTGTTTGGTTAGCTTCGCTTGAGATCTGAATCCCCCAACCCCCTTAAAAAGGGGGCTTTAAAAGTCCCCCTTTTTAAGGGGGGAACCAGATCCGGAAGTCCCCCTTAAAAAGGCTACCGTGTATACACATCTCTAGTTAGAAGCGAAATTGGTAGAAATCCCCCTAAATCCCCCTTAAAAAGGGGGACTTTGAGCGGATCTTAGCCCCCTTTTTAAGGGGGTTTGGGGGATTCAGATCTAGAAACGAAGCCCAGCCGACTTGTGTATACACGGTAGCTTAAAAAGGGGGATTTAGGGGGATTCACACCAATTTCGCTTCTCACCAGAGATGTGTGTACACGGTAGCTTTTTAAGGGGGATTTAGCAGCTCCCGTAACTCCTTTGGAGTGGCTGCGCCAACGTCGGGTTCCCCGACGGATTAGGGAGACAAGACAGGGAGATTTCAACCTAAACCGAAGCAATTAACCGATCGACCTCTCATCGCAAAGTCCAGCAGAATTTATACATACCGGAGCCAGATCGATGCCTACAATTCTGTTAGTTGAAGATAACGATATCAACCGAGATATGCTATCCCGCCGTCTAGAGCGTAATGGATATCAGGTAATTGTTGCTGTCAATGGCACCGAAGCTGTCGCCAAAACTCTGTCAGATCGACCGGATATCGTGTTGATGGATCTGCACCTCCCCATTCTCGATGGTTGGGCAGCTACCCGACAGATTAAAGCCAATCTTCAAACGCGAGTCATTCCCATTATTGCGTTGACGGCGGATGGGAATGCTGGCGAACGCGAAAAAGCACTAGCTGCGGGTTGCGATGAGTATGATACCAAACCAGTGGATCTGCCTAGATTGCTCCAAAAAATTACCAAGCTGTTAGAGCCAGTCATCGTAACAGCCCCAGCACCCCCGAACTCGCCGCCAGATCCCCGCTTACAGCAGATCTTACTAAATCGGTTGCGGCACCAACTCGATCCGCCGATCGATCGGATTATTGGCTATAGCGATTTGCTATTGGATCTTCTGGGCGATGGACAGCAGCCAGATCTATGCAGCGATATTCAGAAGATTCACGCCTCTGGGCTGCGAATTTTGCAACTGGTACAGGCAATGCTCAACCCAGTACTATTGGAGCTACAACAGCAGGAAATCAACATTTTCACTCCCACCTTACGATTGGAAATTCTCACGCCGCTGAGTACGATTATTGGCTACTGTGAGATGTTATTGGAGGAAGCCTCTACCGACCTAATCCCAGACCTGGAGCAGATCTACACTTCGGCACAGGATTTGCTCAGTGTGGCGAATAGTCTAGATAGCCCGTTGGCGGAGCCTCTCCCCTGGAGAATCGATCTTCAAACAATCTCGCTACAATCTATCGATCTTGACAATTTGAGTCTAGCAAAGGATTGGACGCGATCGTTTAGCGTCGGCTCTGCCGAATCGCCAATTGCCACAGATCGTCGAATTTTAATCGCAGACGACAACGAATCTACCTCCCAGTTGTTGTCGAGACAGGTAGAGCGGCAGGGATCGCAGGTGACGATCTCGACGATCGATCGAGTCTTTGATACCCTCGCAGCCATCCCCTGCGATCTAATTTTGCTGGAGATCGGTCGAACGGGTAGTGGATTGCAACTGTTGGCGCAGCTCAAACAGGGCGAGTGGCGACACCTTCCCGTCCTAATCTTGGCAGCACCCGATCGCATGGATCTGGTGCTGCGAGGGATTGAGATCGGCGCAGCAGACTATCTGACTAAGCCGTTTCAGTCGGTGTTACTTCAGACTAAGATCGCGGCTTGTCTGGAGCTACAGCGGCGGCAGGGACAGGATGAGAGCTTCGATAGTCTGTTTGAAAATGCGCCAGTCGGCGTTTATCAAGCGACGGTTACAGGGTGCTATCGGCGGGTGAATCCGGCTTTAGTCGAACTGCTGGGATACCCCGATGCAGAGACACTGATGGCGATGGTGACAGATATTGCCGACCGCATTTATGTCGATCGCAATCGCTATGCGGATTTCAAAACGATGTTAGCAGAACACGATCGGGTGACTGGATTTGAGTATCAAGCATATCGCTATGATGGCGACCCCATCTGGATTGCGGAGCACGCTCGCGCTGTCCGCGATCGGGAGGGGAAGTTAGTGGCTTATGAAGGCATTGTCGAGGAAATCTCCCAACGCAAGTTAGCTGAAGCCGCGCTCCAGCCACAATTAGCGGCGTTGCAACTCGAACTCGCCAATATTAAGCTCACCCAACAGGTGGCGGAGATCGTCCAAACTGATTATTTTCAGCAGTTACAGCCCAATGGTGAAGCCTCGATCGCTGGCGGAGCCACGCCGATGGAGGATCGAGATTCTAGCTTGCAATCGTCTCTACCGCTCAAGGTGCTGTTGGTTGAAGATAATGAATTGAATTCTGATATGCTCTCGCGGCGGCTGCAACGTGCTGGCTATGCTGTGGTGGTTGCCAGCGATGGTGCTGAGGGTGTGGCGAAGGCGATCTCGGAACTACCAGATCTGATTCTGATGGATATCAGTTTGCCGATTCTAGATGGGTGGGAGGCAACTCAACAGATCAAGGCGAACGCCCAGACTGCGCGGATTCCGATTATTGCTTTGACGGCACATGCGATGGCTGGCGATCGAGAGAAGGCGTTGGCGGCGGGTTGTAATGATTATGATACTAAGCCAGTGGAGTTACCTCGGTTGTTGGGCAAAATTGAAGGTTGTTTGAAGCGATCGATCTCTAATTAAGGTGAGTTCGGGATCTGTGCCAATACGGTTCGGTTAAGAACCAATCGTGAGTTAATTACTTCGGTTTAGGTTGAAATCCCCCTGTCTTGTCTCCCTAATCCGTCGGGGAACCCGACGTTGGCGCAGCCACTCCAAAGGAGTTACGGGAGCCGCTAAATCCCCCTTAAAAAGGGGGACTTCCGGATCTGGTTCCCCCCTTTGAAAGGGGGGTTAGGGGGGATTTAGATCTCAAGCGAAGCTAACCAAACCGTATTGGGATCTGTGCTCCGTTCCAGTACCGCACTCGATTGAAATCGGTGCTAGTAGTACAAAGTCCGCCTACGCGGACTAATTAATGTCAGTCCGCGTAGGCGGACTTTGCATCATGAGCCACGATTTCAATCGTAGGCATTTTCTTTTCAACACCACTAGCAGTTAGACATCATGACTATTTGGTTGGTAATTTATCAAAACTTAATTCCAGAATTCATCACCACCGTGATGATGATTTGCGGCGGCATCGGATCGAATCCTGCTTTGATTTGCTCCTACTCGATCGTTTGCACATTCCTACTCAGAGTTATTTGGCATATTTCAATCTTAATTCATGGCTTGGGTCATGTCTTGTCGATCGTTATTATCGACCGAGATCCATCTTTCATCAACACTACTAACATCCTCGAACATCGAACTCTATCAGCTATATTTAGATCCTTAATTCCCTTTGCACCGATATTTGTACCATCGATCGAGAACTCAGATTACCCTTGGGTTGATGTTGGTCGATCGACTTCTACTTCGATTCGATTCAAGGCATTGGGTGGCATCTTATTTAATGGAATTGCGGTGGGATTGGTACCGTTAGCAAATTCTTTAATTATGAGTATCGATCGCCATCCAGATGAATTTATCGTTGGGTTTGTAATTAACACTTTTGTAGGTG
The DNA here is from genome assembly GCF_000317145.1 of Chamaesiphon minutus PCC 6605. Classification (GTDB taxonomy): domain Bacteria; phylum Cyanobacteriota; class Cyanobacteriia; order Cyanobacteriales; family Chamaesiphonaceae; genus Chamaesiphon; species Chamaesiphon minutus. The sequence goes on from NC_019697.1 coordinate 2,201,827, forward strand.
CCAATCTTTTAGTTATTTTTAGTTCGCTGTCGGATCTGGTGGCGGTGGTGACGGGTGAGGCGACTTGTTTTAACTGCGGCAATTTTGGGTTTGTTGGCAAACGATTGGTGAGTGACGATCGATCGTTGCTACCAGCAAGAGTTATCGATATTTTCAAAACAATGGGCTGCGAAACTGAAATTCGGGGCGAACAAGCTGGTGGCGGGGTGGTGTTTGCCCAGGATCGAGCCGATCGAGTGGTATTTGTCGGGACAAAGGTAGTCAATCGCAAGCGACAAAATTTAACCCAATCTCTAGAAGCGGCGTTTGCTCCGGTGCGAAATCAAGCGATGCGGGCTGGTGCCCAGGCTGTGGATGCGGCGATCGTTGGGGTTTGGCACTATCGTTATGCTACGAGTAGTCTCCCGGCAATTGTCGAGACTCATTGGCATGAGTGGATGCCCGCTAGAACTGCTGCTGTGTGGAGATTCGATCGGGGAAAATGGGTGGGCGATCGCCAAACGGTAAACCACCGGATTACCCATAATGGGGATTTTGATGCTTGGGTGCTGTTTGGCGATCCGATCGAGAATGCCGATCTGGGTTTATGGCTCGAACGGGTGTTACATACGCCGAATTCGACGCTGGGCGACTCGCCGAAGATTGCGGGGATGATGGATTTATTAATTACCCAGGGGATGTGGGGTGCTTCGTTGCGACTGGCTTACCAACTGACGGTGGCTAAGTCGATCGAGGAGGCATTTGGGGGAAAAAGTCCGGCTAAAGCGGCACCGAATAACGCCCCATCGGAGTTGGAGATCGGCGATTGGGCGGCGATCGCTGAAGGGATCTTTGTCAGACATCAGGAGGCGATTTTGCTCCCGTCCGCTAAATCGATGTTGGAGTTATCTCCGCCACAAGTTCATCAGCTCGAACGAGATCTGCTCGCAGCTTTGAGTCAGCATCACTCGATCGGTACATGGAATGACTCGGATCGATCGGCTTTTGTCAAGACTGCCGTCGATGTTTTTTTCCATCACAATCCCTATCAGGCGACGAAATTATTTATGTCCAGAGCCAAGGGTAGTTTTGGGCTGGTAACTGCTTCGACATTGAATCCCGATAGTCTGGTATTGAGTGCTTGGGGACAACCGATCGCGACTGGATTCAACGTTCGCGATGATTATATGGTTTATGCTTCAGAACCAGCCGCTGTCGATGCTGTTTTATCCGATATTCCCCGTTCCTATCGCTTGGATTTGGAGCAGAAAGGGGGTGAAATTGCCTGGGTGGGGGTCGATCGAATTACGATTTATTCGATGCCAGCAGATCGCGAATTACTGGGTGTGGAATTAGCACAACGGTGGATTCCATTACAGGGAAATGCCTATATTCTGCCGCCCACCACAAATGCTGAAGATCCGGTCGAGCATGACATTCAGGAAATTCCCCAGGTGCTGCAATCGATCGCCACATCCTGGGGCGATCCAGCTTCATTCAATCGTCAAAGCGCAGACTATTTAGCCGAACTATTGATTGCCAAAGCTAAGAGCTGGGATCGGCGACAACGGGCCACGATCGATATTAAACTCGACCGAGTGGCAACAGATCGATCTGTAGATCTACTTATTACGGGTGTTGAGAGCAGCCTCTGGTTGGGCGAGCGATTTGCCCAAGATTTAATTACCATCTGCCCCGCGCTAAAAGTTGCCACAATTTCAGCCAATCAGGTGTTACGGAAATTGCCATCTGACTCCAACCGACTGCATTTAGGTCAAAACTCGATCGTCCTAGCCATCAGTCAATCTGGACAAACATTTCCCACCCTGCAAGCTACCCACGCCTTCGAGGAACTTCGCCGCCAAGGATCGATCGGCGAGATATTTGTGATGACTGGCGAAATCTGTAGCCTGATGGGTACCGCGATCGAGCAGTATTATTACCCCGCATCTAGTTTTACTCGCCGGATTTTTATCAATGGCAGCGGTCGCCGCACGGCTGAACCCACCACCGTCGCCGTAGCTGCCGCTCAAGCCACGTTAACGGAATTATTGCTATACCTCGCCAAACGGCTCCGACAAAGCTTCCCTGGCCAAAATGGGGCGTTTGAGATGACCTTAACCGCCGCAAATTTAGAGACTCTCGATCGAATCAAAGCTGAATTTGTCGATCTGAGCGTAGTACCGATCGTCGGCACGACAGCCAGCGGTGAAACCAGCAATTCATCAGTCCATCGTCAGCTCCTGCGATCTGGTCGAAACTGGGCATTGCATGTCACCGAAACTCCCCTCGTCTGGGGCATTCATGCCCTCTACATCGCGATTTCCGCTGGATTTAAAGTACCATTGGTGCAAACGATCGCAAACTCAATGTTTGCGCTGGCGCATGTCCCCATCCCCGGATTATTGCTGCCGGCGATCGTCTTAGCCGATGTGCTGATTTACATCTTTGGCCCCTGGTTTTGGACATTGGGACTGCGGTATTTCCAGGGTAGACCCCTCCTCGCCCGCATGGGCAAACGCACCCTGGTCATCGGTGATGTGCCGTGGGTGCATCAATTATTAAAAGTCTATGTCAGCAAACTATTCTCGCTCAGTTATGGGATCGCCTCCCTCGATGTACATGGTGCCAACCCCCAAGATCACATGCTCCACCACTTCGGACATCGGGTGGTGAGAGGATCTTTAATCTTCTTAGGCATACCTGATGGGCGACGCGACAAGCTGCACAAAGAGTATGAAAGTGCCGTAATTATGACGGGCAAACAAGCCAATGGGGTGCGAAATATCAATGCAGGAGCGGAAATTATTGCCCTGGGACACAATCCGGCGATTTTCGTTCCGAAAGGCTCCGCCAACGCCCAGCAAGGCTTTCAAGATACGATCGTCCTCCCAAGTGCCCCAATTGTCGCTAGCGACGGTAGCATCCTGGAGGAATTACGCGAATCGCGGTTTGGCTCGTTCGAGCGATTACTGGCCAGCTATGTATTGTTCTGGGCATTGTCGAAACAGGTTGCCTCCTTCCCCTTGCTCCGATATCAACATTGGAAGTCCCAGAGCCGAACTCGAATCATGACCACCGCCGCTCCGGTGGCGCGATGACTTATTTCGATCGATCGTTCCTAGTTCGCCAAGAATACTAACTAAATGATTTAGACTGAATCTTGTCCGCCTAAATACCCAATTTGGGGTGTTATACGGATAATTGTCGGGATAATACCCCTATTTGCTAGGGGATATGCGGATAGTTGTCGGGCTAAACACCCAATTTGGTGTGTTATCCGGATAACTTTCCGTCTAATAAATAGTTGTACCGCTTCATATTTCAGTAGGGGTAGTAGCTTAAATTTTGGCGTGAAAAATTAAGTTGGCTTACACGTTGTCGTAAAAGCTTCTTTCTGCGTTGCCATAAAATCGACAAATGCTCGAATTCGCGGAGCAACAAAGCGACGATCTAGATAGCAAATCCAGACCGGAACTTCTGGTGGTCGATAGGGGTTGAGGACTTCTACCAAATTGCCAGTAGAAATTGCTTCCGCTGCTAAGAATGCGGGCATCTGGCTTAAGCCTAATCCAGCGATCGCCGATCTCACAATCGCGTCGGCATTATCAAACACAACCGAACCACTTACCGCGTATCGCTCAGCTTTCCCTTCAACAGTAAAAGACCAGGGGTAAAAACGCCCAGTAGATCGATTACGAAAGTTTAGACAAGTGTGCTGCTGAAGCTGCTCTGGGTGCTGGGGTTGCTCATATTGTTCAAAATAGGTGGGCGAACCACAAACCATCAAGGGGTAAGTAAGAAGTTGACGGATAATCAGGTTTGCACTGTCGCTCAATTGCCCTGTGCGAATCGCTATATCAATACCTTGCTCGGCTAAATCCACGGGGCGATCGTCCATTGAAATATCAAGGGCGATCTCTGGAAACGCTTGGGTGAATGCCTTGAGAACTGGCACTAAACAAATGCGCCCAAATGCAGTCGGAACACTCACAGTTAATCGCCCTCTAGGAGCCACACGATTTCCCTGGATTTCTGCTTCGAGCGCATTTAGTTCCCCCAGTAATTGCTGACATCCTTCATAAAAACGAACACCATCTGTGGTCAGGCTGATGCTGCGGGTTGTTCGATGAAACAGTTTAACGCCCAAGTCCGCTTCTAAGCGAGCGACTGCTTTGCTGACGGCAGAAGTCGATAATCCCAGCACATTGGATGCCTGGACAAAGCTTTGAACTTCTGCCACTCGCACGAATGCCAGCATATTGGACAAACTCTTCATCGTGATTGTTGATAAAAGGTGGACAAAGAAGTGAAAAGCAACCTCTTCTCAAAAGATTATAAACAAAATATCTTAGAAATCAAGGAGAGCAGCAAAGACTTAAGCACCCTCCAAGCACCCTTTTTGAGGAATTAACAATGACTACTCAATATCCGTTTGTTCGTGAACTATACGATGCATTTCAACAGGGCGAATTTAAGCGTTGGGACGCACTTGTGGCAGAAAATGTGTTGGTCAATTCAACGATGGGTCGAGACATTCAAGGGCGAGAATCCCTGAAAGGATGGGCTTCACAATTTGTCAATGCGCTGCAATCGCGGGTCGATCTCGTGGACGAATTTGAAGCGATCGATGCCGCTGGCAATGGTCGCGCCTTCTTTACCGTATGCCTGGACTGGAAACACGCTGAAGTATTCATGGGGATGCAACCCACTGGACGGGAAGGAACCTCCATTGAAACCATGTTACTGACTGTGAAGGATGGAAAAGTTGTGCGGTGGGATGTTGCCGATAATACGGTTGAGATCAATATCTATTTCTGGGAACGAGGTTGGGCAATCCCCCATAACGTTCATCCAGAAGTGCTGGCGAAGGGCATTGAACGTCGCCCCAACACAGTTTGATTTTTGCCAATATTCGCAAAAAATTCACCTTGGTATTTATTTGGAGAAGCAGATGAAAACGATTCAAGTCGATCGACATGGTAACGCTGATGTCCTCAAACTCACTGAGCTTGAGACTCCCAAGCCTCAATCTGGACAAGCCTTAATCAAAATTCATTATGCAGGTGTAAACTTCATTGATGTTGCCATGCGGCGCGGTTGGTATCCGAACCCTGCAATTCCAACACCCTTCACGCCTGGTGTAGAAGGTGCAGGAGAAGTGATTGAGATCGGCACAGGCGTTACTGAAGTTAAGGTTGGCGATCACGTTAGCTTTATGCAAGAAGAAGAGCCAGGATTGGATCGCGCCTATGCGGAATACATTCCGATAGCAGCTTGGAAGCTGATCCCGTTGCCCGATTCCATCTCGTTTGAAACAGCGGCGGCAATGACTGCTCAAGGCTTGACCACACAATATATGATGCACGAATTTGTCACACTTCAGCCTGGTAAAAGCATTCTCATTCATGCGGCTGCGGGCGGAATGGGGTTGAACTTGGTGCAGTGGGCAAAGCATCTCGGTGCATTCGTCATGGGGACGACTTCTAATGAAACCAAAGCGCAGCGAGTTTTGGAGTTGGGTGCAGATGCCGCGATCGATTATACACAGGAAGACTTTGTGCAACGGGTTAAAGAACTGACGGATGGCAAAGGCGCAGATCTCATCATCGACGGGGTTGGCAAAACTACCTTTGCAGGGGATCTCGAAGCGGTTGCCACACGCGGGCATATCGTGACTTACGGCATCACAGGCGGAATGCCAGACGATATCAACCCATTTGCACTACTTTCTCGATCGAGAACCGTACATGGTGCAGATTTGTTTGACTACATCAATAATCGCGAAGAGCGAATCATGAGAGCTAATGCTGTTTGGGAAGGGATCGCAGCGGGGTGGCTCAAACCGCAAATCTCTCAAGTGTTCGCGCTAGAAGATGCGATCGCGGCTCATCAACTCATCGAAGATCGTAACAACATGGGCAAAATCCTGCTCAAGATTTAATGGCTTTAGGAGGTCATCATGAATATTGGAATTATTGGTTCGGGCAATGTGGGTAGCACTTTAGGCGAAATCTGGGCAAAAGCTGGACATCAAGTCATGTTTAGCTTCTCGCGCTATCCAGAACGCCTACAAACACTCGCAACCCAGATTGGCTCTAACGCAATGAGTGGAACACCAGCAGAAGCTGTAAATTTTGCAGATGTTGTGCTGTTTGCTCCTAACTTTTGGCTAGCTCAGGAGGCGATCGCCCAAGCTGGCTCTATTGCAGGAAAAATAGTCATTGACGCGACTAACCCTTATCGCTGGGGCGAGAACGGTAGCATCGTTCGCATGGTTGGAGAGAACGTCTCTGGTGCAGAAACTATCCAGAAGCTAATGCCAGGAGCCAGATTGGTCAAAGCCTATAGCAGTTTTCAACCTAACGCTTTGCGACGCTCTGCTGAACGTTCCTTAGATCGACGATTGGCGATCGCGATCGCATCTGATGACGAAGCAGCAAAAACACTAGTGGCTCAACTGGCAGAAGACAGCGGCGGTCGCCCATTCGATCTTGGCTCACTGCGAAATGCCAGTTTAATGGAGATTCCTGGTTCTTTTTCCTCCAGTGATAATCTCACCTTGGATGCTGCATTCAAACAGCGGTTGCAAGTCCTTGGGTACTAGCGCCAGCAGTACAACAAATCGTTGGAGCGGAACGGGGCGATATGCGATCGGTTATGATGCAAAGTGTGTCGCCGTCCGCTCAACTTAGTCGTTATCGCCGACAGCGTAACATATAATTTTTTAGTATATGTTAAAATCTATAGAACGCTGCGGGATAACTTGAGCTGAGCCGCACGGCGGCGCAAGACGGCGTTGCGGCTCAGCTATGCGAAGCACTTATCGAAGAAATGGATAATGATTATCGCGTTGAGGAAGGTCTTTTCGATCCACGACTATCGGTTTCAAAGATTAATTCTCTCAAACGTAGTTTGAAGAAGTTTGGGAATGACATTCTGCGATATGAGAAAGAGCCATGACAAGTCATTTTGTTAGAAGGAATCTTATGACTACTCATGCTATGATTCAGCCAATCATTCCGTTTGATGCAAGCACCCGTGCTAACTGACCAACATATTGCTGAATCATTGAGCCGCGCCTATGTCCGCGCGATTGCTGGACGCGCTGGACTCAACTTAGCGATTCGAGAGTATGACTACGGTGTAGATGGCAGTTTTGATGAGGTGGTAGTGCGTCAGAGTCGTCGAGTTGAATCTGGTTTTTCCCTCAGTTTTCAACTTAAAGCCTCGACCCAATGGCAACTCGATGATAGTCAGGTCGTCTATGACCTAGAAGTAAAAACCTACAACGATTTAATTCTCAGGCGCAGCATGAGAGCCGCAACACCTTGTATCCTAATTTTGTTGGCTTTGCCCACAAATGCCGATCGATGGCTCATTTGTGAAGAAACACAACTCCGGTTGCAAGGAACCTGCTACTGGGAATATCTCAGTGGTAGCCTGAGTGAGAATCGCCAATCTGTAAGAATTAGAATTCCGCGATCGCAACGCCTCACCCCCGAATCTTTGCTAACCTTAATAGAGAACGTCAAAACAGGAGAATGGTAATGACACCTGAAGTTTTGTCAAGTTACCCCCAAATCCAGGAGCTTCACGTTGCCGAAGTGGTGAGTTATCTCCAGCAGAATCACTGGGTGTCGGTTAGTCATCCCAGTCCACGGTTACTGGTGTTTGAGAAAGGAGTTGACGATCGAGGCAAGCCCATTCAGATTGTTCTGCCAAGTAAGGATGATTATGAAGACACGCCCTATTTAATAGCTAAAGCAGTCAATCTTCTGTCTGTTCTAGAATCTGTATCATTCCAAGAGATTGTGAAAGCGATCGATGCATCAGCACATGTCACTTAAATCGCGATCGTCATATCGCGTTGCATAACAATCCAAATGCAGCCGACGGAATGAAAACGATCGATCGAGAGCCAAAGAAACTATCCGCTGCTGATTTGGGGCGTTAGAGCCAGTAGGGCGGGCATCGCCTAGCGTGTTCATTATAGCGGTAAAACCGTTGATTTTGTTCATGCAGACAATTTTCTAGCCAAGCTAGGCACTGTAAGGATCGATCGATATTTGCAGGGATAAAACCTGCATGAACCCTTACCCTGTCTGGGGTGACAAAATGAACATGCTAAGCATCGCTCACCACTACTATTCTTATCGTAGGTATAGGTGAAGATTTTACCTTAAATTCCTCTCAATTATTAGTTCTTCACCATCAAGGAATGGAACTGATGATAAGTAGGCTGAGTTGAGAATTTATGTTGCTTATTTTATAGATGGCGATCGATTGCAATTTATCTGGCAGCGATTGCCTACGGCACTCTACGCGATCGAATCTCTGCAATGAGATCGATTCTCCAAGGAGATCGTCTTTGTTAAAACGATCGAACGCCCGAATCAACCGAGTCTCAGAAATTTAAGTCGAGTGTAATATTACGATCGACCTAAATCGATCTCGATCGACTGTAAATAATCTCGATCGAGCAATATCGAGCGTGTCAATTGTTACTATAATTGAGTCATAAAGTTCGATCGAATATCATAATTAACAGAGATCGAAATCGAAGTATGCTGACAAATCGATGAGAACAAGCCAACGTTATTGCTCCGTACAGATTTGTCCGTGGGCATCTGCCCACCCTACTTCTATGGATCTAATTAATAGGTAGAAGATGTCATCCTCCGAGCCAATTAGCATTCGTCAGCTTTCCGCCAACGACCTGACACTTATGGAGAGTTTATTGGCTACCTTCGGTGAGGCTTTCGACGAAGTTGATACCTATAGTTCGTCTCGCCCAAGTAATGCCTATCTCAAGCGGTTGCTAAGCAGCGATTATTTCATCGCGCTTGCAGCGTTAAAGAATGGATCGGTAGTCGGAGGTATCGCCGCTTACGAACTCCAGAAGTTCGAGCAGGAGCGGAGTGAAATTTATATTTACGATCTGGCTGTTGCAGCAGCGCATCGACGCGAAGGCATTGCAACCACATTAATCCAGGAATTAAAGAAGATTGCTGTAGCGCGAGCAGCCTATGTTATTTTCGTACAGGCAGACATCGGGGATGACCCTGCGATTGCACTTTACACGAAGCTTGGGGTACGCGAAGATGTGCTTCATTTCGATATTGCTGTTGCGGTCAGCGATGACAATGCATAACAATCGCGATGCACCGAAACTTTGAAGTATACTAGTTTGTAGCCGAAATTGACTGAGTCCGGTAATCGCGAACGTTAACAACAATGTCGTATCAATCTAAACCATCTGCTAGCCCCTGCGTAACTACCTTTGATGAGTTTATACGATTGGCGAATTATTCTCTAATGGATACCTTAAATGCCGATCCTGATGCCACGGTCGATGGTGACGATCGCCGTGCCCGACAGGTTTTCTCTGGTCATTTCGTACCTGTAACACCTACGCCGCTTGCAGAACCAGAATATGTAACCCATAGCAGCACTTTTTTTAAAGAACTTGGGTTGAGCGACGAGCTGGCTTTTAACGAACAATTTCGCCAGGTATTTTCTGGCGATCTTTCTGTTGCGCGTGAGCCGATGCGACAGGTTGGCTGGGCGACTGGCTATGCACTGTCCATTTATGGCACCGAATATATCAGACAATGTCCATTTGGTACTGGTAATGGTTATGGCGATGGTCGGGCGATATCTGTATTTGAAGGAATAATCAATGGCCAGCGCTGGGAAATGCAATTAAAAGGTGGTGGCCCAACGCCTTATTGCCGTGGTGCCGATGGGCGCGCAGTCCTACGTTCGAGTGTGCGTGAGTTTCTGGCGCAAGAATATATGCAGGCTTTAGGTGTTCCAACAGCGCGTTCTTTAACATTGTATGTCTCTAAATCTGAGACCGTTACACGACCTTGGTATTCTCAAGACTCCCACTCCATTGACCCTGATACTTTAGTGGCCAATCCCGTGGCGATTTCAACTCGTGTTGCACCATCCTTTTTGCGCGTTGGTCAGCTAGAGTTATTTGCCCGCCGCGCTCGCAGCAATGCTCATCCAAGAGCATTAGAAGAGTTAAGCACGATCGTGTCGCATTTAATTGAGCGAGAATACAAAAGCGACATCGATCGAAACCTTGTTTTTGCAGATCGAGTAGTTGAGTTGGCTAAGCTATTTCGCCAGCGTCTCACTTCACTGGTGGCCAATTGGCAACGTGTTGGTTACTGCCAGGGTAATTTTAATAGTGACAACTGCGCCGCTGGTGGCTTTACCCTCGACTATGGACCATTTGGGTTTTGTGAAATTTTTGACCCTGGGTTTCAACCTTGGACTGGTGGTGGTAAACACTTTTCATTCTTCAATCAGCCGATCGCAGCAGAAGTGAATTATCATATGTTTTTGACAGCTTTGAGGCCGCTACTCGTAGCAGATGCTGAAGCTTTAGAACACTTCGACCAATTAAGCCATGGCTTTGCAAAAGCTATGGAACAACAACTCCAAACAATGTGGGCTGCCAAACTTGGCATGACTGAATATAACTCGACATTAATTAAGGAATTATTGGAGTTGATGCTCTCCTCAAAGGTAGATTACACCATTTTCTTTCGCGAGTTATCTCAGATACCAGACGATGTCTCAGCATTGAAAAAGAGCTTCTACGCCGAGACTTCACAACAACTCGATGAGCAATGGCAATCTTGGCTCCAAAGCTGGCGCAACCTGGTTAGGAACGACGGCAATCTGGCTGAGATCTCAAACAAGATGAAACAGACTAACCCAAAATATACATGGCGAGAATGGTTGGTTGTTCCCGCTTACCAACAAGCCATGCAGGGTGACTACACCTTAGTCAAAGAGTTGCAGGAAGTGTTTAGCCATCCGTACGATGAGCAATCACCGGAAATAGCAGATAAATACTATCGTCTAAAACCTCAGGTGTTTTTCGACGCTGGTGGCGTGTCGCACTATAGCTGTTCATCTTAATGTTGAATTACCACTGACACTTGGAATGAGGTTCTGGGGCTTTCAGCATACTCTTACTATCAATAAGTGAAATCTGTTGTTGCATCTCCCTCCCTAGCATGTCCAATCCTCAACGAGTTATCCACCTAACCGAAATCTCGATCGCCGAAATTCCAGACACCGATCGCTATAAATACAAGAGCCAGTAGAGTGGGCATCCCCCACCGCTACTATTCTTATCGTAGGTATAGGTGAAGATTTTACCTTAAATTCCTCTCAATTATTAGTTCTTCACCATCAAGGAAAGGAACTGATGATGAGTGGGTTGAGTTAAGAATTTATGTTGCTTGTTTGATAGATGGCGATCGATTGCAATTTATCTGGCAACAATTGCCTCACGCTACGCGATCGAATCTCTGCAATGAGATCGATTCTCCAAGGAGATCATCTTTGTTAAAACGATCGAACGCCCGAATCAACCGAGTCTCAGAAATTTAAGTCGAGTGTAATATGACGATCGACCTAAATCGATCGCGATCGACTGTAAATAATATCGATCGAGTAATATATAGCAAGTCAATTGTTACGATCGTTGAGTCATAAAGTTCGATCGAATATCGTAATTAACAGAGATCGAAGTATGTTGACAAATCGATGAGAACAAGCCAATGTTATTTCTCCGCACAGAGTTGTCCGTGAGCAGATGCCCACCCTATGAAGCTGTCTGTGGTATTTCCAGGGTAGACCCCTCCTCGCCCGTATGGGTAAACGCACCCTCGTCATCGGCGATGTGCCGTGGGTGCATCAATTGTTAAAAGTCTATGTCAGCAAACTATTCTCCCTCAGTTATGGCATCGCCTCCCTAGATGTACATGGTGCCAACCCCCAAGATCGTCCTCCCTAGTCCACCGACTGCTGCTGACAGCGACAGTAGCGTAGTGGCGGAATTACGCGAATCGCGGTTTGGCTCGTTCGAGCGGTTACTGGCTAGCTATGTATTGTTCTGGGCATTGTCGAAACATGTTGCCTCCTTCCCCTTGCTCCGATATCAACATTGGAAGTCCCAGAGCCGAACCCGAATCATGACCACCGCCGCTCCGGTGGCGCGATGAACTAATTCGATCGATCGTTCCTAGATGGCACAGAATCAGGAGTTACGCAGTTGGAGAAAGAACAAACCAAGGAGCAGATAGACAAGAGCGCACAGCATCACGGACAATACTGAGTCTAGACTCATACCAACTGATACCAGTGTTGAACCAGTGGAGATCGATGGTCTATACTACCTCTAGCTTGCCAAATCATCTTTTAATCCAGCAACACCAGATAACTTGCCTTCCCCAACCATTGCACTATGAAATCCTGGAAATTATCACTATTTATCGGCGGCCTGATTGTTGCGACTACCTGCTTAGGTTCATCATCGATCGCCTATATGCTGAATGTTCCTGCCAAGGATAAAGTCATTGAAGACTTCATTCCGGCTGGCTGGATACTAGAAGATCGAACTGCTGGTGATTTGAATGGCGATGGGAAGGATGATTTGGCATTGCGCGTAATTAAATCTGGCAAACCTGGAGATCGTCCGCGCTCGTTGATTGTGCTACTCAATACGAAAAGGGGCTGGCAACGATTGGCGGTGGCCGACAATCTCCTTTTCTGTGACAGTTGTGGCGGAATGTTGGGCAATATCAGAATGCAAATTCGGAAACAGGTGCTTATCACAAATCAGTTAGTGGGCAGCCGCAATGCGATCGACATCTCGCACAGTTTCTGGATCGATCGAAAATCAGGCAAACTAGTCTGTATCGGTGAGGATCTCAATCCATACGATCGGGCCAATGGTAACTCCATTACAGATAGTCGTAACTTTCTCACTGGTAAACGGATTGTCCAACGCTACCGGGGGAATCCACGCAGTGGAATTGGCAAATCAGAATTGGTTAAAACCGAAAAACTGAATGTGTCCAAAAAATTACGTTCGATCGAAAGCATGAACTTTGAAGCCATCCGGCTGAGTTCCCTAGATACCGACAACAACTAAATTAAGCGATCGTCCCTTAACTATCATCCTCGTTGAATTAATTAAACCAGATCAGCCAAAAATCCGAAGCCTCGCCCTGCAATTCTTGAAGATTATCATCATAAATCATCAATTTTGGATTATATCGACGTGCAAAATCTCGAAAAACCGCTGCCCATAAGACCTTACTTGACAGTTTATCGGTCAATTTTCTCGATCGATTATCCCCGCAATTCATCAGGCGATCTACAAGCGATAATTCATCCACAACTCCAGTCTCAAGATTATCTAGCATTGCGATCGGGCGATCCGATGTTTTTGACATTTACTGGCGATTCGATTCTCTATCGAGGTGAAGAGACGGTTTGCCCAATCTTGATAAATGAGGCAGCATATCTAGAGAAAGGGATTGCGATGACATTCACCAAAAAAACAGTCGATCTTGGAAACTGCATGATTATCCCTGACTCATCTCAACCTTTTTATAGCCTCAATGTCTAAAAGATTAGCAGCACTCGATCGGGCACAACTTAATGAATTGCTAACTGAATCTCGGTCGATAATAGAAACAGCAGGCGAGTTGCCAGCATATATTCCTTTACTAGCCGATCCCAATCGTCGTTTCGACCTAGCAATTCAAGTACATCAAATTAATGGAGAAATTCTCTCATCTGTTGAAGCCGAGACATTTCGCTTTCCATTAATGAGTTTAATCAAACCATTCGTATTGCTTTATTTATTACAGCAGTCCAATCGCGATTTGGTATTCGAGCGTGTGGGTAAAAAGCCGAGCGATCGCCCCTACAACAGCATAGCTCAGTTAGAAATCGATCGATATAAACCGCGCAATTCCATGATTAATAGTGGTGCGATTGCGCTTACGGCTCTGTTACCTGGCGATCCGGCATCGAACTGTTGTCAAAATTTCTGCGACTGGTTGAACCAAGTTGCAGGTAGCCAACTTAGCTTGGATCTAGATATGCTCGCATCAGTGAGATCGTCTCCCAACCCCATCAATCAAGCGATCGCTCATTTATTACATCGCGGGGGATATCTCGATTCGCATGGTTTACTGCCTACACTAGCAATCGCCAAAACTTTAGACGTTTACGAACAAATTTGTTGTTTCTCAGGAACGATTAAAGATCTTGGCAAACTGGGATTATTACTTGCCAGCCCTCAGAATAATCTTCTCGCCAGCGATTTACAAATAGTAAATGCCCTGATGTTAACTTGTGGCATGTATGAAGAATCTGGCATGTATGCCGTCTCGATTGGGCTGCCATTGAAATCCAGTGTCAGCGGCTGTGTATTGGCGATCGTTCCAGGTGAAGGAGCGATCGCTGTCTATAGTCCACCATTAAATCTAGCTGGTAACTCTATTGCCAGCTTATTTATCCTCGAACGATTGGCTCAAACATTTAATTTAAGTATCTTCAGTCCTCGATCGATCTAGATCGCGACCTCGATTCAGCAACGCCTTCGCGCCTAACTCCCAACTCTTCACTCTCAACGTCTAAGCGGCTGATTGACTACGTGAGACAATCGGCGAGAGTTTGGAGCAGATCTTTGGTAGTAAAGGGCTTGGCGACGAAGTAACGGCAGCCAAAGCGTTCTGCTTGAGCAACTGCTTCGAGGGAATTAAGTCCACTCATGGCGATCGCAGGTAAATCGGGATTGATTTGGTGCAGGGCCGTGACGGTGCTGAGTCCGTCCATGACGGGCATCATCATATCGATTAAAACACAATCGACCTGCTCGAGGCATCGCTCCGCTCTCGCGTCTCGATGCTGGGCATAAAGTTCGATCGCTTGGGCACCATCATTAGCAGTTAAGACCCGATAATTATATGTCTCCAGGGTGGCTTTAATCAGCGTGCTAATCGCGATTTCATCATCGATGACTAAAATTAACTGTTGCCGACCGGATGGGAGTTCTGGTTCATTCTCGTCGAGCTGAATCGGAGTATTACAGGCGGGGATATAGATCTGAAATTGGGTACCCTGATTCACTTGACTCTGGACATCGAGAAATCCATCATGACTTTTGACAATGCCCATAACGGCTGATAAACCCAAGCCTGTACCTTTGCCGATTTCTTTGGTGGTAAAGAATGGATCGAAAATGCGGTGGAGGAGTTGGGGTTGAATCCCCGTTCCGGTATCAGCCACCGTAATGGCGACATAATTGCCCACTGTGGCATCTAGATGGTTGCGGGCAAAAGTTTCATCGATCGAGCGATTAGTAGCTTGGATGCTGAGTGTACCACCTTGGGGCATGGCATCGCGGGCATTGACGCAGAGATTCATCAATACCTGATGGAGTTGCGTCATGTCACCCAATACTGTCCACAAATCGGCGGCAATATCTGTGTCAATTTCGATCGATTTGGGCAGGGTTTGCTGGACGATTTTTTGGATATCGACCAGCAGGTGATGGGGTTGGAGACAGACGCGATTGCCTTCGATCCCTCTGGCAAATGATAAAATTTGTTTAATTAAATCTGCCCCTCTGCGGGCACTAGATTCGAGGATTTTGAGCAGATTTTGGGATCGATCGTCGATATTTGTCAATCGCAGCGGTAATAGTTGGGCGACTGATAAAATCGGTGTGAGGATATTATTTAAGTCGTGGGCGATGCCACTAGCCAGGGTACCGAGACTTTCGAGGCGTTGCGCTCTCAGGAATTGTTGCTCTAGTTGCTTTTTCTCGGTAATATCCATGTGAATCCCGATCGTCAGAGTTGGATTGCCAGTACGATCTAAAAAGATATTACTTTTAATCGCAATCCACTGGATCTTGGTGTCTGGAGCGACGATCCGAAATTCTAAATCTAGTCCCTGTCTGAGTTGGCGGGTTTTACTCAGTTCTGCTTCGACTTTGGGGCGATCTTCGGGATAAATAGTCTCCAGCCATTGAGCGTGGCTGTAGTCAAAACTACCTGGTGCTAACCCATACAAAGCTTCTAACTCGATCGACCAAGTAACTCGATCGGTGATGAGATTCCATTCAAATGTGCCAATCTTACCAGCTTGTTGTGCCAATCCCAACCGATTTTGAATACTTTCTCGCGATTCGATTTCTTGACGGAGGGATTCATTAGCCGCAGCCAGAGCCGCAGTCCGTTCTTCGACGCGCAATTCTAGGGTTTCATTAACTTCTCGCAGCGCGACGGCTGCTTGTTTGCGCTCGATCGCATACCGGACCGATCGCACTAAAATATCTAGATTGACTTGGCGTTTGACGAGATAATCTTGGGCACCATGTCTGACAGCATCCAGAGCCAATTCGTCATCGTTGGTGCTAGTTAAGACGACGATTGGTAAATCGGGCGCATTGTGGATCAGCGCATCTAAAGACCCCAACCCGTCGCTATCTGGTAGTGTTAAGTCCAGCAATGCAACATCAAAGCTATTCGATTTGAGTTGGGTAATTGCATCGCCCAATCGTTTGACATGAGTGAGACTAAACTGACTATTCACCGTACCTTTGAAGATTTCTTGCAGCAACCTGGCCTCTGCTAAGTTATCCTCAAGTAGCAAGACGTGAATATCTGGATGTTGGGGTGATGGTGCGCTAGCAGACATTACAGAATTAGCTGTGATGGGGATTTGTTGTATGGCTCTCTACGTAGTTGTGGCGATCGGTTTCGATCGAAATGCGCTCCAGTGACAGCTTGAGCTAGATCCATCACCCCAGTAGCACACTTTCCACACTCAGATTAAACCCAGATCGCATCAAAAGTCTAGGTCGAATTAGCGGCTGAGTAGAGTTGCTAAATCTTAACTGGCAAAGTAGCTGTCTCTAGCCAAAACTCTTCAATCCCCCGCACGATTTTTAAAAGCTGCGGGAGATTTCGAGATTTGGCAATGTAGCAATTTACATGTAGATCGTAGCTATTAGCGATATCTTCCTCATTGAGGGAAGTCGTCAATACCACCACGGGTAAATGCTTGAGCTTGGGATCGGCTTTGATTTCAGCTAAGACTTCGCGCCCATCTTTTTTGGGAAGATTGAGATCCAGGAGCACCAAATCGGGGAGGGGAACGTTGGTGTATTCCCCCTCCTGATGGAGATAGGACATCGCGTCCATCCCATCCCGTGTCACCACTACCTCACATTTGGCAGCGGTGCTTTTCAATGCTTCCTGAATTAGGCGGATATCGCCGCGATTATCTTCGACTAGTAGAATAATTTTTACGTCCGTTGACACGATCTCGATCTCCTCCGTTGACAGGAATTGTAAACGAAAAAGTGCTGCCCTGTTCCGGCTCTGATGTGACCCAGATCTTCCCGCGATGACATTCAACGATTTTTTTACAGATGGTTAGTCCCATTCCCGATCCTGAATACTCATCGCGGGTGTGGAGACGTTGGAAGATCACGAAGATCCGCTCGAAAAAGCGCGGATCGATGCCAATCCCATTGTCACGGACGGAGAATAACCAGTCGTCTTCCTGTCGTTCGATCGAGATGTGAATCTGGGGAACTGTGTCGGGTTTGCGGAATTTAATCGCATTCCCGAGCAGGTTTTGGAAGAGCTGGGTTAGTTGCGTACTGTCGGCTACAATCGTCGGCATCGGGTCGAAAGTGACGATCGCACCTGTTTCAGTGATTCGTCCGCGCAAGTGGCTCAGAGCGCGATCGAAAGCGGTTGATACTTCGGTCAGCCCCCACTCGATGCCGAGGAGGTCTACTTTCGAGTAGACTAATACATCGTCAATCAGGGTTTGCATCAAACTGACACCCTCAACGGCAAAGCCAATAAAATCTTTAGCATCGGTATCAAGTTGCTCGCTGTACCGCATCTCCAGCAGTTGGACGTAATTTGCCACCTGATTGAGCGGTTCTTGTAAATCGTGGGAAGCGACATAGGCAAACTTTTTGAGTTCGGCGTTCGATCGCTCCAAATCTGTCGTTAATAATGCTAATTCTTCAGCTTGACGCAGTACGATATTGACAATTGCCTTGCGCAGCTCTGTCGCTGCTTCGGCTTCTACTGGTTTCCAGGGGAGCGAATGTAAGCGGACGGTTTCTTTCCACAATTCAAAAGATATGCGCGGACATAACCGAGGAATCCCATCGGTGTCGGCGAGATGATAGGCGTTATTGGGATCTCCACCCCAATTCACCGTTTGAACTACTTCAGGGCGGAAGCACAATACATAACTGCGGCGGGAGAGCGAAATTGCTAACAATCCACTCGCCACATCTTTAAATCGCTGTGCGTCGGCATAGATTAAGGGGAGTGAGTCGGTCAAGAATACTTCCTCTTCGACATTTTTGGTTAACCACTGCACCAAATAGTTGAGTTCGGCTTCTGGTGGAGTTTGACCGATTGTCGTCCAATGACCACCAAAACAAATGGCTGCACCATGAGCATCGACGAGATCCAGCAGATTGGGTTCTGCACCCATTAAACCATCGATAAAACTTTCAGAGCGGGACATCCGCTCGATCGCCACCGATTGAACGTGGGCTAATTTCGCCCGATAATTGTAGTCAGCGACATCTTCACTAGTCGAAATCTCGGCAAAAATTACCTGTCCCAGAAATTCGCACGCCTTCCGCAGTTCATAGGGGACGAGTTTGGGTGTCCGATGGTGACAAGCAATAATTCCCCATAGCTTGCCATCTTTGATCAGGGAAATCGTCAACGATGCCCCGACTCCCATATTATGCAGGTACTCAGTATGACAGGGAAAGGCACTCCGCAGAATCGAGAGAGTGAGATCTGTTGGTCGATCTGTCAGCGGATTTTGGGATGGAATCATCTCCACCGCTGTATCCCCCGCATCGGGAATCACCCGAATCCAGTTGGAGAGAAACATCTTCCGTGCTGGTTGCGGAATATCCGACTCCGGAAAATGTAAGCCCAAATAGGACTCCATCTCCACCAGTTTATCCTCGGCAATTACTTCGCCATGTCCATCATCGTCGAACTTGTAGAGCATGACGCGATCGAATCCAGTCACCTTGCGGACTTCACCGACGACAATTCGACCGAAGGCGTGTAAATCAGCCGTTGCCGCTAATTTACCGATCGAGGCTTTAGCTAAATGATAAAAACTCAAAAACGGAATATTTTCATTCGTCTGGGCAGGCTCCAATTCTAGCACCAGAAATCCGTCAGGACTGCGATGGAAGACCGCATCAAATACCAAATAATCATCCCCAGATTTCCGCACCCAGACCTTACTCGGATTGATCGCATCGAGATTTCGCGCTGCCAATCCTTCTCGAAATTGGTCTACCTGAAAAGCATCTAAAATCTGCTCTAATGGCTGTCCTAACACCCGATCTGGTGCCATGCCAAATGCCATTAACGTATTATTACTAACCTGAATTACTGTCAAATCCGGCTCTTGCAAAACTAGCAACACGCCATGAGACTGGATTTTTGTCAAGAGATTAATCGACGGCTGTTTTAAGCTGGTGAGATTGAGATCTGGAGTGTCGAGACTAATGCCTGTCATAAATATTACCTCGTTGGTATAGCCTCTTGGCCGAGGCAGAAGCTGGCGCAGATCTAGTGAAGCACCTTCGACCTGATGTGGGTGGAGATCGTCGCTCTAGACCTCACAGCATAACTCAACCATTACCGACATTTTCAAAACAATACAATAATCTGATTTACTCAGCAAAACTTATAATTCTTTAATTAAAAGAGTCATTTGAGCGAAAATCACGCTACTGGTAATGTCACAATTCCGAACCAAAATTTTTCAATCCGTTGGACAATTTGGCACAATCGATCGAGATCGGTAGATTGGACGACATGGCAATTACCTTGCAGTAGATAAGTACTGAAAATATCTGCCTCACTTGCTGCCGTTGTCAATACCACGATCGGAATGCGCCGCAATTGGGGATCTGTCTTAATTTTAGCGAGTAGATCTAGCCCGTCACGATCTGGTAAATTCAACTCTAGTAAAATTAGATCTGGACGCGGTGCATCCACATAATCGCCACGACGGTAGAGAAAATCGATCGCTTCAATCCCATCAGCCAGCGTAATTACGCGATGCTGGAAAGATTGCAGCGCAGTTTCAATTAATTGAGCGCGATCTCGATCGCGAACGATCGGTAAAATCGATCTTTCTGGCGCAGACTCGTTCATTATTCCTTCGTTCATCCCTGTAGATTGGGTAGCAAAAATTCCTCTATTGGCATAGTCTAGCCTTTGATGGTACATCGCCGAGGTGTGCGTAAACCCAATACTATCAATATTGACACACGATTTAAACTTAAATCGATCGACAGTTATTTATTGTAGCTCTATCTATGTGTTAGTCTGTCCGCCATTGCTGTTGGGGGCGGAAGAAGGTATGGCTGCGGAGAAAACGGAGTAGCGGTCGCCGCTGGTGGATTTGAAGTGTTGAATGAAGAATTACTAGATTGGATGGGAATTTCTGGACATACGATCGTCGAAGTAGCCGAGCGGGAACTTCAGGAATTACAACACCACGATCGAATATCTAGTGGCGATCGATCGCCACTAGATATTCGCGATCGGATTGTCATTTAGCCATTGTACTTTAAAGTTTCGGTGCATTGCGGTTGTTAGCCTGTCAACCCGCTCAAACTAAAATTCATAGTAAGGATTGTATGGAAGATCGGTATTTCCATAGTCAATCCCCATTTTGTGCAGCTCTGTAGTTATTTGGCTTCTATGGTGGGTTTGATGATTAAACATCTGCACATAATAAAAAGATCTAGGCACTTTCCTATTTCTATTCAATTTTGCACTCCAAAACTCAAAGACTTCATCAAGCCAATTTTGAAGATATACCTGAGACTCGACAACAAGATTTTCATCAAACTCAGAGCGTGCAGATTTTAGTTCGCCATAGCTAGGATATGGAACAAAAGTCAGATCTAACTTAGGGGGATTTTTCGTATGAATAAAAGAGTGAATAGCTTCATCCACACTAATGATATGATTCAGTGTTTTAAGAATTGAGTCAAAAAACATTCCTCTAGATAAATGGAGTTGGTAATCGTCCAACTCATCACAAATTGCAAAAAGGTTCTCGTTCTGCCACTTGTTATATAGAGCCATTGTTTCTAAAAAAATTGGAGTAATCATAATTTTAAATCTACAGAGACTTCAAATGGATTCTATAGGGTCGCTCCCAAAGCTGTTAAATTCTCCTGCTGGGCAGTCAATCCTTGGATGCCCCGAATATTCATCCCTTCATAGGGTCGGGGCGATCGAATGATTTTGACACATTCACCCGTGGCAACATCCCAGAATCTAATGGTGGCATCAGTGCCAGTACTAGCTAGCAACTGCCGATTGGCAAAATCCGCGCTGTAGTGGGGCACAAAAGCTACTGCGAAAACACAATGCGTATGCCCCTGCAAGATCTTTAGACATTTCCCGCTCCGCACATCCCAGAGCCGAACGGTACCGTCATAGCTGCCGCTGGCTAACAGTCGTCCATCTGGACTAAAAGCCACCGACCAGACAAAGGCTTGATGACCGAGTAAAATTTGGAAACATTCACCAGTATTAATATTCCAAAGAGCAACACTACACTCGACACTACCACTAGCCAAAAGCTCGCCAGTAGGACTAACTGCGATCGAGCAAACCGATTGCTGCTGACCTTGTAAAGTGCGGATACACTCACCCGTCTGGATATTCCAAAACGCGATCGTCCGACTAGCACAAGCCAGTATCGTTGGCGAGGTCAAAAATAATACTGATGTCACCCAATCTGTATCTTCTGGTAGCACTCGGATGCATTCCCCAGTCAGAGTATTCCAAAGTCTCACCGTCCGATCGGAGCTACTACTGGCAAGGATGTCACCATCGGGGCTAAATGCCACCGACCAAATGCCATTGGTATGTCCAGATAAAATGTGGCAGCACCGACCATCGCAGACGCTCCAAAGTTTGACGATCGGGTCGTCGCCGCTACCGCCACTAGCGAGAAATCGACCATCTGGACTGAAGGCTACCGTTCTAATGGAGCTACTATGACCGCTCAAACTCGTAGAGCGATTCCCCGAAGGGGAGGCTACGCCAACGTCCTGAATATTCCACAGTCGTAACGCGCCACCAAAATATCCAGCAGCTAGCATCGGTGACGCATCGATCGAATGTGCTGGGGCGCAAGCCATCCCATAAATCGTATTGGCGTAACCCTGAAAAACTCTCAGACAATTACCAGTATCCAGATTCCAAAGCCTGACCGTGCGGTCTTCACCACCGCTAGCTACGATCTGATGAGTCGGATTAGCAGCGATCGACCAAATCCAATTCTCATGACCTACCAGTGTCTTCAAACAGTTCCCCGTCCGCACATCCCAGAGCTTGATAGTGCGATCCTTGCCACCGCTAATCAACATTCGACCATCCCGACTGAAAATAACAGACCTTAATTCATCGCGATGTCCTAAATAAGTGCTCAAACATTCACCAGTACTCGCATCATAGAGTTTGAGGGTGGCATCTTCACCGCCACTAGCGATGGTTCGACCATCGGGGCTAAATGCCACTGAATAGACCTTGCCTTGATGCGTCGTCCATGTTTTCAGGCATCGTCCGGTGTTAATATCCCACAGCCCGATCTTTGCATCAGCACCGCCACTGACAATAGTTCGACCGTCAGGATTGACTGCTACTGAATAGACCGTCTCACGATAGTCGGTCTTCAAACATTCACCAGTGCTGACATCCCAGATCCCGATCGTGCAATCGTCGCTACTATTGACAAAAGTATCAAGGCTACCGCTGACTAGTAGTTTGCCATCAGGACTGAATGCCACTGACTGGATTGCTTGGGCACGATCTGCGAATGTTTGCAAGCACTCACCTGTACTGACATCCCAGAGCCACACGGTACGATCGAAACTCCCACTGGCTAGCGTTCGACCATCGGGACTAAAAGCCATCGCCCTGACCCAATTAGTGTGACCGCGCAGGATCGATCGCAGTTGGAAAGTGCGGGCATCCCACAATCGAATATCGCCATAAAAATCGCCGCTAGCCAGTGGGAGTTTCGATCGCAATTTACCCATAAGTCGATCGACCAGCGGCACTAAAATCATCCGCACTTGACTTTCCCGCACGTAGTCTTGAGCCTGAGCCTGAATCAGTGCATGACTATTAAAAATCGCTACATCTAAAGTCGTAATTTCTGCACATACTCGATCGATAAATATGGCGGTGACATATTCCATCACCACAGGTTGCAAGGTAAAACATCCAGAACTTTTTTCGATTAAACTTTGCCGATCTAACGATTGTAACGCGGCTAATAGTTGCGATCGGAATCCGTTAGGAATGAAGTCTGCTAATAGTTGCGAAATCGATACAGCTTCGCGCCCGATTGCCAACCAGTACATTACCTGTTGCTCGATCTGGGACAATCGATTAAATTGTTGACCTAACAAAGCCTCAATCCCATTACAGAGAATTACCCCCTGTTCCAAAAACGCGCTCACGCTACCGTCGAATAAATCCCGAATCGTCGTCGCCGCAATTTTAATTGCTAACGGGTTGCCAGCGTAAGATTGCTGTAACTGCTGCCATTCGCTGGAATTATCTGTATGACACCCATTTGTAGTGCCGATCTTTTGCACTTCGCGATCGCTCAAACCAAGTAAATCCAACGTGCAAACTGCCCCAGATTCTCCTTCTAAATGAATCAAAGTTTTGGGCTTTTCCCGACTGGTTAAGATTAAACAACTAGCATGATGTTCGGTAGCAATCCGGCGCAGGAGTTCGCTATACCCAGCATAACCTTCCCGATAACCGCCATGGGAGAGAATCGATTCAAAATTATCGAAGACAATCAGACAGCGAGTAGTGCGTAAATATGCCATCAATTGGGAGATCTGAGCATCCACAGTATCCGCAGATTCGGTTTGCTGCTGGTGGGAGACAAAGGCAATAAGTTGAAAGAGAATTTTATCCAGCGGTGAGGCATTACGTAA
Source organism: Chamaesiphon minutus PCC 6605 (assembly GCF_000317145.1). GTDB lineage: Bacteria > Cyanobacteriota > Cyanobacteriia > Cyanobacteriales > Chamaesiphonaceae > Chamaesiphon > Chamaesiphon minutus. The sequence continues at coordinate 2,225,696 of NC_019697.1, forward strand.
GGATTGCCAGACAATGCGCTCGAATTTGCGATCGGCTGCTAACTTTTGAGTGAGTTTGGCGGCTAATGATGTTTTGCCCATGCCACCCATGCCAACGATCGAAATCAGCCGACAACGTGGCTCAAGGGGATTAACATCAGAATTATCATCCAGCCATCGTGCCAACTGCTGGAGTTCATTTTCGCGTCCTCTAAAAGTAGAAACATCGATTTGTTCGCCCCAATAGCAATCTCGATTTTCATTCTGACTAACTGAGCTGACGGGATTCGACGGTTCGACAACTGCCGACATCGCTCGATCCACTAGTTCTGGCGAAATGTTGCTCCGGCGGCGCAGTACTGCTTGCAAATTATTTTTGGTGACTGGTTCGCCCAATACCTGAGTCAATTGTCGCCACAGTTCGTAGCCGACATCGCGGATATAGCCAGTGTCATAGCCGATCTGCTCTGCCATAACGGGATATGTGCGACCTTCCCAAGCGTGACGAAATACCTGCTCTTGAATATCGCGGAGACTCTGTTCTTGGAGCAGTCGATCGAGTAATGCTAAAGCTTCATCTGCTGTCATTGGCAAAGACCCTGCCAGAATCTATCTTTATTCTAGTCAGAATAATTCGTAAATTACAATCGCAGATCCGATCTTTTCCGATCTTTTCTGGCTGTCAAACTATTTGTGGCAGCTTATTCTAAAAGACATGTAACAGCTTCAACCCGTCTAGCGCACCAACTCACACTTCAATTCTCGATTGCCAAATTTCACCCGTTGGCCGATCGAACCCATTTGAGATCTTTCGATCGCTAGCTTCTGCATTGACTAATATTTACAGTAGTACATTACCAAACGGACAGCTTTGTCTGATGGTCTGTAGTCTCAATGAAGTTGCCTAACAACACCCATGCACAACGATCCGCCCTAAAAGATCGCCAAAAGTCAATCCCTGGAGCAAAATTATGACACCTAAATTAACTCATACCAACCCCAAAATCCTTGCATCTGGCGAAGGTGAATCGCACCAATTGCTAACTCACACAGTAGTGTGGAAAATCACAACTGAAGATACCAACAGTCGTTATGCGATGTTTGAAATGACCGATACCGTTGGGGGTTCGGCACCCGCCCACAAACATCCTTGGGAAGAAACGTTCTACATCCTGGAGGGCGAATTAGACATCCAAATCGGCGATCGTTACGAAACGATCGGTGCTGGCGCAGTCGCCCATTTTCCAGCCAATGCCGTTCACGCTTTTAAAATAGTTTCTCCCGTAGCGCGCGTGCTGATAATTGTCTCACCTACTATTGCCGAAGCATTCTATCGAGAAGCTGGTGCGCGAATTACCAGTTTCCCACCCGATCCGATCGTCGTGCAGGAGATCTGCGAGAAATATAATTTGCAACCTCAATAGTAACTATTTGAATAAAAAATGGGAGAAAAATTACGATTGAGAATTTTCCAAAAGATCGCATTAAAATTATCGAAGTCTTAGCTCGATCGATCGCACTCAAACTATTTAGTGTCGCGCTCGATTGGCTAGATATTGATAAATACACGGATCGTGCGTCTCTTTTGCTCGATCGAAAACCCTCGATCGAGTTGGTACCAACGATCGAAAAGATCGCTAATAGATTCTATAGAATCGCTCCTAAAGCTATTAAATTCTCCTGCTGGGCAGCAGTCAATCCTTGGATGCCCCAAATATTCATCCCTTCATAGGGTCGAGGAACGCGGAGGATTTTGACGCATTCACCCGTAGCGATATCCCAAATGCGAATGGTGGCATCAGCACTAGAACTGGCTAGCAACTGTCGAGCGGTGCCATGTTGAGGGATGAAAGCTACCGAGAATACTCCACTTTCGTGTCCCGCTAATACTTGCAGACATTCACCCGTATGGAGATCCCAAAGTCTGATGGTGCGATCGAAACTGCCACTGGCTAGAAACCCTCCATCTGGACTAAAAGCCACCGACCACACAAAATGCGTATGACCGAACAAAGTTTGCAAACAGGCACCTGTAGACGCATCCCACACTTCCACTATGCGCTCCCCCCCACTGGCGATCGTCTTGCTGCTGGGATTAAACGCGATCGCACAAGTCGATCTGTCCACCTGCCAAGTCCGCACACATTCACCCGTCTGAAGATCCCAAAAGTTAATCGTCCGATCTAAACCACCACTAACCAGGATCTCTGGGGAACTAAAGACGACAGACATCACCCAGTGCATGTGCCCTGTCAAAATCTGAAGACATTCACCCGTCAGAGTACTCCAAATTCTAATCGTGCGGTCGGTACTCCCGCTGGCAAGCATTCGACCATCCGTGCTGAAGGCCACCGACCAGACTTCGTTGGTGTGACCGGATAAGCTACAGTAACATCGACCATCCTGGATGCTCCAAAGTTTAATCGTCGGATCGGCACTACCACCGCCGCTAGCTAAAAATTTGCCATCTGGACTAATTGCAATGGTTCTAATCGCATCAGTATGACCTTTGAAGCTGGTAAATTCGCCAGTATCGATCTGCCAGAGTCGCACGAGTCGATCGAAGTAGCTCCCAGCCACCAATATGGGCGAATTAGCGAGATTTGATGCAGGCGCGGGCACTGGAGCGATCGAAAATAGGGTATTGGTATACCCCTGCAAAACTTTGAGACACTGACCGGAATCTAGACTCCAGAGTCGGATCGTCCGGTCTTCACTGCTACTGGCAATAACTCGATCGTGGGGATTGAAAGCCATCTTCCAGATCCACTTCGTATGACCGATTAGTGTCTTGACACGTTCCCCAGATTGGACATCCCACAATCCGATCGTCCGATCTTTGCTGCTGCTAATGAGCATTCGACCATCGTGACTGAAGGCGACCGCTCGCACTTCATCATTGTGCCCGACAAAAGTGTGTAAACACTCGCCAGTAGCAAGATCCCAGAGCTTGACGGTAGTATCATCGCTGCCGCTAGCTAGAAACTTGCTATCTGGACTAAAGACTACAGACAAAATCCAGCTTTGATGACCCGCCAGGGTTTGCCAGTAGGTACCATTGCTGCCATCCTGGATGTGCCAGAGTTGAATCGTGCAATCGGTACTACTACTAGCAACGATCCGACCGTCAGGACTGAAGGCTAGCGACTTGATATCATGAGTTGGATTAGCTTCATACTGAAGACTAGTCAAACATTCCCCATTATTGACATCCCACAGTTTGATAGTATAATCGTCGCCGCCACTAGCCAAGATCTGGCCATCTGGACTAAATGCCACTGAATAGACTCCCTGGGTATGTTCGGTCAACGTCCGCCAGCACTCACCCGTATTGAGATCCCACAGCTTGATGGTGCAGTCATAACTGCTGCTAGCCAACAGCGAACGAACAGGATTATATGTAATCGCTTGTACCCAGTTGGCATGACCTTTTAAGATTGACTGAAGTTGGTGAGTCCGCGCATCCCACAAGCGAATATCGCCGTTAAAATCTCCACTAGCAAGATAGTTGCCATCGGGACTAAAGGCTAGTGAGTGAATGGTGCTAAAGATTTCAGTGAAGACTGACTTGGCCACATCGGTATCGGCAAAGTTAATGTTATGTAAATCTACATTCAGCAGATAGGCTTGCCAAATACACAAACCCGAAAAATCATAACCACTCAGATCGACTGCCAAATGACGGTAAAGGTTAATAAGATTGCCACCTGCATAGCCTTTTGTGCCAGCAAATTCAGTTCGCAACTTAACTAATAATCGATCGAGTTGCTGCTTAATTTCTGGTTTCGATCGCAATTTACCCATGAGTCGATCGACCAGCGGGACTAAAATCATTCGCACTTGGCTTTCGCGTACATAGTCTTTGGTCTGAGCCTGAATCAGTGCATGACTATTGAAAATCACCACATTAGATGTGGTAATTTCTTCGCAAATCTGCTCGATAAATATGTCAGTGACATACTCCATCACCACGGGTTGTAAAGTAAAGCAGCTCGAACTTTTTTCAATCAGACTTTGACGATCTAACGATTGTAATGCGGCTAAAACTTGAGAGCGAAATCCGCTAGGAATGAAGTCTGCTAATAGTTGAGAAATCGAAATAGCTTCGCGCCCGATCGCTAGCCAGTACATTACCTGTCGCTCGATCTCGGACAATCGAGCGAATTGCTGTGCCAGTAAAGCCTCAATCCCATTGCAGAGAATTACCCCCTGTTCTAAAAACGCGCTCACGCTACCATCAAATAAATCTCGAATTGTCGTCGCTGCAATTTTAATTGCTAACGGGTTGCCGGAGTAAGATTGCTGTAATTGATGCCAATCGCTGAAATCGGCTGTATGACAACCATTCACAGAACCGATCTCGGCCACTTCTATTTCGCTCAAACCAAGTAAATCCAACGTGCAAACTGCCCCAGATTCTCCTTCTAAATGAATCAAAGTTTTGGGCTTTTCCCGACTGGTTAATAATAAACAACTAGCATGATGTTCGGTTGCGATCCGGCGCAGGAGTTCGCTATACCCAGCATAACCATCGCGATAACCGCCATGGGAGAGAATCGATTCAAAATTATCGAAGACAATCAGACAGCGAGTAGTGCGTAGATATGCCATCAATTGCGAGATCTGGGCATCCACGGTATCCGCAGATTCGGTTTGCTGTTGGTGGGAGACAAAGGCAATAAGTTGAAAGAGAATTTTATCCAACGGTGGGGCATTACGTAAGGATTGCCAGACAATGCGCTCGAATTTGCGCTCGGCTGCTAACTTTTGAGTGAGTTTGGCGGCAATTGATGTTTTACCCATGCCACCCATGCCGACGATCGAAATCAGCCGACAACGTGGTTCGAAGGGATTAACTTCAGAATTGTCATCCAGCCATATTTCCAACTGCTGGAGTTCATTTTCACGCCCAATGACGCTAGAAACATCGATCTGCTCGCCCCAATAGCAATCTCGATCTGGGGGTGAAGCTGAGCTGACGGGATTCGACGGTTCGACAACTGCCGACACCGCTCGATCCACTAGTTCTGGTGCAATGTTGCTCCGGCGGCGTAGTACCGCTTGTAAATTATTTTTGGTGACGGGTTCGCCCAATACCTGAGTTAATTGTCGCCACAGTTCGTAACCGATATCGCGGATGTATCCAGTGTCATAACCGATTAGCTCGGCCATTTTGGGGTAGGTGCAACCTTCCCAAGCGTGACGAAACACTTGCTCTTGAAGATCGCGGAGACTCTGTTCTTGGAGCAGTCGATCGAGTAATGCTAAGGCTTCATCTGCTGTCATTGGCAAAGATCCTGCCAGAATGTCTAGTCTTATTCTAGTCCGAATAATTCAACAATTACTTTGATGTAATTGTCGTCCGTTGGATCGCTGCTTAATTGACAATTGCCCCTACTCTAAATTTCAGGGATTTTATGTGGAAACTACTGAGCGATCTTTTTTAACATGCTGAGTACAATAGGAACTAATTTGTGATGGCTAAGGATGATGCGTTTTTTATCGATTTTACCGATCGTGTCGATCTGTGGTTTAGTAACAGTAGCTATTGCCACTCAGCCGTCACTCAAGGGTGCAAATCTTCAGTCTTCTTCGCCATTAGGATCGACAAGTAATGCTGGTCAAAATCTTACCAGCCGAAAATCGGCAACTGTACCCGATTTTTTAGTTTTGGGCGGTGGTGGCGCACCATCCTATAACGAAATTGCGATCGAAAAAAATGTGCTTTATTTTCAACGCACGATGAAGACATTGGGTTTCGATCCCAGCCAAGCGACAATTTTATTTGCCAATGGTAACGATGGACGCGAAACGGTACGCTATTTAGACGCAAATCGCTCAGAACGATTCAAAGCACCCAATATCCCCTATCTACAAGCTGCGGCAACAGTTGACAATTTACAGCAATCGCTCCAGCAGATTGCCAACGCATCCGGATCGGATCGCCGTCCGCTGTTTTTTTACTTTACCGGGCACGGTTCCCGCAACCGAGAAGACGAAGATAACAACACGATGCTGCTGTGGAACGAGCAAAGCTTGAGTGTGCGAGAGTTTGCAACATTTTTGGATCGGTTGCCGCCCACAAAGCCCGTCATCACTGTCATGGTGCAATGTTATGCAGGTGCGTTTACTAACTCGCTCGTTTATGAAAATGGCGATCCGCAGGCTAAAATTGCCGAACGACATCGTTGTGGTTTTTTTGCTACCACTAAGTATTTACCGTCGGTGGGCTGTACTCCTGAAGTCAATGAAGCCGACTATCGAGACTATAGTTCGAGCTTTTTTGCTGGTTTGAGCGGCACCAATCGCATCGGGCAGCGCGTAGCCTCTGCTGACTATAACCGAGATGGGCGGGTATCTTATCTTGAAGCCCATGCTTTTGCTAAAGTTGACGAACAAGCTGCCGATTTACCGATCTCCACCTCCGAATCCTGGCTACAATCTCAGCTTTCAGAAGCAGCCACTGCGAATTTACTCGATAAGCAGTCGTTCTCCAAATTGCTAGCCACCGCTCGCCCCGAACAACGGTTTGTGGTGCAATCTCTGGCTAAACAGATTAATTTCGATCTGGGTAAAAGCTATAGGGATAACTACGATCGGATCGAGGCATCTGATACGGAAGATGAACTAAAATCTACCTATCTAGCCCGACTGAAAATGGAGCTAACTAATATTGCGATCGAACAGCAGCTTCGGACTAGCAAGAATATCCAAAAAATTGCCATTCTCGATCGATTGTTAAATTGCGAGTCGGGTTCTCTGGGCAAAAGTTAACATTTTAACATTTCGATCGATCTCAGAATTTTCAACGACTAGAAGTCGTTGCTAGTGATGCAAAGTCCGCCTGTCTTGAAAAGGTGCTCTACTTGGGGAAACCCCAAGACCGCACTTTTCGCTACGCGGACTGGGAGATTAGTCCGCGTAGGCGGACTTTGCACCATGAGCGGCGATTTCAATCGCGCGATGCAACTGAATCTATACCCAAAGCTTGTTGCAATATCTTACGCTCCTCGATCGATAGTTCCATCCACACTCTCGGATCGTCTGGTTTTTGCTTATAATGCAGCGCGGTGGTGAGTAAGCATAAGGGTATTCGATCGACTAAATCCACCGCTATCGCCTCGTGCTGCACGAAAATTTGACGACGATTCTCCTACGGAGGCTCTGCCAACGCGCTATCATCGATCTAGACGATCGGATTAAATCGAGGTAAAATCTATGTTGAAGTTTTACTACGCGACGATTTCGGCCAATTCGCAACGAGTTTGGATTACTTTACTAGAGAAACAAATTCCCTTTGAACCAATTATCGTCAACCTGGATGGCGAACAATTTCAATCCGAATTTACTGCTATCAACCCACTGCAACAAGTTCCAGCGATCGTCGATGACGGATTGCGGATATTTGAATCATTAGCGATTTTAGACTACCTCGAAGCGAAATATCCCGTGCCGGAGTTAATGCCAAAAGAATTGGATAAATTGGCAATTGCGCGGATGATTTCGATAATTTCCCTAACTGAGTTACAGCCTGCTGCCATTACATTAAGCAAGCAACTGATAGGAGTAGAGATCGATCCAACGAGCGTTGAAAAGGCACGACAACGCGCGAACGCAATTTTACAATTTTTTGAGGATACGATTGCTGGCGCAGACAGCAAGCTGTTCGGAGATCGCCCCTACTTCACTGGAAATACATTTACGATAGCCGATATTGTCGCGGGTACGCTGGTTCCATCTGTCGCTATGTTTGGTATTTCATTAGATTCTTATCCTGGTTTAAATGCCTGGATCGAGCGATTGTCGCAGCGCGAGAGTTTTCGACAAACGGCACCAACTCCAGAGGGGGTTCAGGCGGCATTACCAACCATTAAGAAAATTCTAGAAACACGATAACAGCATTTTAACCCTACCTTTAATCTGCTTTAATTAGGTATTTTCTACACTACCGTTGTTCTGGAGGCAAGTTATTAATTGCAGCTACCAGCTTGGCATAAGCAGCTAGATCTACTGGCTTATGTTTGACTTTGATGCTGGCAGGATCGTTGCTAAGATAATTGTTATCTTTCCAGTTTTTCGATGGTCGAATCGGTCTGGAAACAAAGCCACCACCACAATTTGGGCAAATATTATTGCCTAAAATACTATCCACACAAGTAGCGCAAAAGGTACATTCATAAGTACAAATGCGAGCCTCAAGTGAGTCTGGTGGCAATGCTTTATTACAATGTTCGCAGGTTGGTCTAAGTTCGAGCATAATTCTCCTGTTGGCGATCGTTAACGTTAGACGGCAAGATCCTTTCGATATTAAAGGTTACTAAAAATCCCTATGAGTACAGACACTCAAACTGAGTACATTGCTGCTTTAATCAATTTACACCGTGGACACGATCGGCAAGGGCCAGGTGACTCTGACTTCTCGCGCCATATTTTGAACCATCTTCCTACTTTGCCCCTCAATCCGCGAATTGCCGATCTCGGATGTGGCAGCGGTGCTGGTGCATTGCTGCTGGCACAATACTACCAAAGTACGGTCGTGGCAGTCGATTCCTCTGCGGTTTTTATCGACGAACTCAAAGCGCGGGCAAAACAGCTCGATCTTGAGCATTTAATCGTGCCGATTCAAGGTGATATGGGTAAGCTCGATCGGTCAGTGGGTATGTTTGACTTGCTGTGGTCTGAGGGCGCGATTTATCATCTTGGGTTCGAGCAGGGTCTTAAACTCTGGCGACCGCTGCTTGCGGAGAGTGGTATTGCCGTTATATCTGAGCTAAGTTGGTTTATCGATCGTCCGCCAGAGGCTGCGATCGCATATTGGCAAAATGCCTATCCAATGATGGGGACTGAGGCTGAGAATATCGTTCGGGCAAATCGGTCTGGCTTTAGCGTACTTTCTACCCATCGGCTGCCGAGTCAGGCTTGGTGGGTCAATTATTACGAACCGCTGCGCGAACGGATGCAGCAAATCGAAATTACCCCAATTACTCGTTGGCGGAGCCTGTCTGCAAGACAATCGGTTATTGATGAAACTGAAGCAGAGATGCGAATGTTTGAACGATTTAGCGACTCCTACGGTTATACGTTCTATATTCTGCAAGCAATTTAGAAAAAAGCCATCATTGGGTGTTATGGCAATCGCTATGACTATTAAGACACTTTCAATCTCAGTCTGTGTAGGCAGACTTTGCATTATTAGCGACGATTACCCTACGGGAACGCTCCGCGAACAATCGTTGTGTCCTAACTGCTATATCTTCAACTGACCTGGCATTGCAACGCCCGCTCCATATAGGACGCTAAGGCAGCATCGTTTTCTCCCCAATGGCTAACTGTCTCTCCTCCTTCTTCATACATCTGATTTAAAGCCGCTTCGATTTCAGGATCGCCACCCGTGAACTCCTGAATTAAAGCTTGCCGACGATGCACTAAAGCTTGCACCACTTCGCTAGCTGGGTCTGTTCCCTTCTCCATTTCCGCCTGAACTTGGGCAATCAAGTCTTCCCAATCGACTTGTGCCTGTTGCATTCTTTCTTCTCCCAATAGTTCTTGACGTTGCTTCAGGGTTTCAAGCTGCTCGGGACTATAGTAATTTTCTAGCATGTCCATAACTTGGATAATCTGGAGAACTTCTTCAACGGGAACTGCATCAAGTTTTGCGGCAGTTTGTTCGACGCTTTCTAATCGTTCTAAAAGCTGTTGAGACAGCTCGATCTGTTTGCGAACTTTGGCAACATGCAATTGAACCATTTCGGCAAAGGCACGATCGCCATTATCCAAGCAACTTCGCATATCTTCTAACGAAAACCCAATTTGCTTTAGAGTTATGATTTGCTGTAGACGGATGATATCTTGCTTGGCATAAACGCGATATCCAGATTCTGTCCGATGGGATGGAGATAACAATCCAATTTCATCGTAGTAGTGTAGCGTCCGGATCGACAAGCCCGTTCGTTTCGATAGATCGCCGACTTTAAAGGTTATGGCTTCCATTTGTGTAACTCCTTTGTTTACTCTCATTCTTAAAAAACAGGAACACTTCTATCTTAAAACCCTCACCTAACGTGAGGGTCAAGAGGGGGAGGCTTCTAATTTAAGAATACACAACTGTTATTACAATACAAGCGACATAATATTTGAGCTGACGCATGTTGAATCTCCTGTAAAAGACTCCACTACTTCATTGTATCGAAGCTTTGTATTGCTAATATGGACTGCCATCTTTATGTGCTATTTTCCAAGTTCCATCAGTCATTTGAGTTGCTTGTAGATCGTTATTTGGATAATCAACTTCATCGCCTGCGGTGCGATCGCCGATCTCCAAATAGGTCACAATTTCTGACGATCGATTCGCTAATTGATGAGCGATACCTGTCCCCGCTTTGAATCCATAGCAATCTCCCGCCACCATCGAGAATTCCTGTTCTCCCAATACTAGCGTTGGGGTTCCCTCCAGAATAAAAATAAATTCATCCTGCTTGGAGTGACTATGAGCAAGGGCAGACAGGGCACCAGGTGAAAGATGGGTGAGATTGACCCCAAACTGAGTCAATCCAAAACACTCGCCTAGTTTTTGTTTTAACCTTCCTTTGACTTGCTCGGCATAAGGTTCGGGATAAATAGTTTTGCCCATCGTTGCAGGAACAGATTGGGCTGAAATCGGTAATTGGTTCATATTATTAGCCTCCTAGTTGATGCCACATGGAATAACATTGTCCGGTTGGATTGTTATGTTTGCCTTGACTGAATTGGCTAAAACATTCTGGTAAAATGTGGATGTTTGGTGGTGTTACGACGGAGCAGAATACCTGCCCATACGAACCATACTGGAACTAGCAGCCCAGCACCAGCACCGATCGAGAATACAATCAGCGGGCGGATGGATAAACCGTAGCCCGCCATCCCAGCAACTAGCGATAATGCTGCCGCAAAACCCAGATAGCCGAAAAAGCGTGGCAGGTAATTGGAATGCAGGGCAAGCTTGCTAACTATTAAAATCCAGATCCCGATCGCACCAAAGGTAAGCACACCATCGCCAATGTCTAGGGCGAGTCCGGCAACGACATGAACTGCCTGTTGGAAAGCAGGATCGGCAGTTGCATACAGCGGAATAATCTTACGATCCCAAGCCTGTTCCATGAGATGGCTGCGGGCATGAGTCGCAAATCCGAACAGAGCCGCAAGGCCAGACCACAAGACAGCTTCTTGATTCAGCCCGTAAACCATGCGGGAGATGGCTGGCACTGCCGCGAGACCGCATAACCCTGCGACGATCCAGGCCCAGTGGAAGCACAGGTGTGCCGTAGGCTCCTGAGAGAGTGCCATCCAAAATTCGTGGGGTGAGACATCAGTTCGTCCCTGAAGTTTCGGTGGCATCAAGAGTGTCACAACTGCTGCTCCAAGGTAAGCCGCAGCCACGCCGAATGAGGCCATTGCCCATAGATTCTGAATTGTTTTGCTCTGTTGCATTTCAACTCCTGTTAAGGCCATCTCCTCCAGCCGCAATACCACCATCCACTGGGAGGATCGTGCCCGTTACCCAGCTTGCATTTGCTAAATAGAGAACAGCATCGGCGATGTCTTTGGGCGTGCCAACCCGACCCAGAGGATGCTGCCAATCTAAAGAATTTAATGTTTCTGGGGTCAGTTCACCATGAAGGGGTGTGGGGACAATTCCAGGCGCGATCGTGTTGATCCGAATCCGATCCTTGGCCAACTCAAAGGCTAGGTTTTTCGCCATCGCTGTAATTGCGGCTTTCGCCATAATCGGTGCTGATGAAGGAATTGACTGGCTAGCGTGGAATGTGAGAATCGTCCCAATGTTGATAATTGCGCCGCCATCTCCTTGCAAGCGCATTTGCTTGACAGCTTCTTGAGTGAGCGCAAAGGTACCGCGAACATAGTTTAGATATTGGTCTAACTCACCAATGCTATATTCAGTGAACGGTTTGACCGCAAAGATGCCAGCATTATTAATGAGCACATTCACTCGACCAAACCTGGAAACAGCTTCGTCAACTAGTTTTGGGGCAAATGTCGGATCGGTAATGTCACCTGCTACAAGATGGATACGATTCGCCAAGGGCGACACTACGCGAACGGGTCGATCGAGTTTTTGAGCCGCCGTTTCAAGTTTTGAGAACGTTCTCCCGTTCAGTACTACATTCGCCCGTTCGCGTAGCGTCGGCGCAGCCGAATCGTGCAAAAATGCTTCAGCAATGGCATAACCTAAGCCAGTTGCACCGCCCGTGATAATTACAGTCTGAGTTGTCATGTTATCTACCTCCAATTTAGTTCAAAGATTTGACTGTCTAGATCGACATTTTTACTGTGATTGTGGCTGAATGCCTTGCCGAAGTTCTTTCACAGACACGCCAGCAATTCCCCAATCTTCAGTCGCAACTTCATCAATGACAACAAATGTTGTTGCGGGTGTCTTATTTAGAACACGCACCAAAAGTTCTGTTACACCTTTGATGAGTTCAGCTTTTTGCTTCGCTGTTGCGCCTTCGCGAGTGATTTTGATGTTTATATAGGGCATGGTTTGACCTCCTGCTAATTTCGGCTTGTTGGCACTATCGCCGTGTCTGGATGGATTGTGTAGTGAAAGACTTTGGCAATGATTTTCCATTCGCCCTCAAGCTGAATGAGGGTAAGGAGATCGATAAAATCTTTACCTAGCATGGAACAACGCATTCGGGCGATCGCGGTGACAGCCCCTGCCAACTCGATCGAATCGATTGAAAATACATAGGGTTCACCGGATGATTCAGGAGAAATTCGTTGCTCGACGATTGGGAAATAGGAATGCATATCCAGGTGGAAGAGTTCTCCACTAGATGCCGTAAAGTATCGAGCACTGGCATGAAAAACAGTTGCCAAAAGAGCTGTATCACAACGATATAAAGCGTCATAATATCGCTTGAGTAGATCGACAATCGCGAAATATTCAATGCCGTCAACCTGTTTATCCACCGTATAGACTTGTGCTTGATTCATAGTTCCTCCGCTTTGGGCTATCACATCTTGAAGCGCATAGGTTAACCATAACTCTTCACTCAGAAAAGACAAAGATCGATTTAGTTGAATAACTTTTCACCTATGGTGAATAATATAAGTGGCGATATGGAGCCTTTTGGGAGTGATTTTCTATGGACAAATTAACTGCTCTGCAAGTTTTTAGACGGGTCGTTGAGTTGGAGAGTTTTAGCCGAGCAGCAGAGGCTCTAAACTTATCGAATGCGGCTGTTAGTAAAAATGTCCAGGAACTGGAAAAAGAACTGAGAACCCAGTTGATCCATCGGACCACCCGACGTTTGAACTTGACTGAAGCCGGAAAAGTCTATTTTCAGCGGGTTTCCTCGATTCTGGATGAACTGGAAAGTGTTGAAGAATGTGTTGCCGATCTCTCGGTCAAACCTCACGGACTGCTTCGCGTGACAGCACCAATGTCTCTGGGTTTAACCCATGTCGCAACAGCCATTTATCAATTTCAATCAATTTATCCAGATATACAGATCGAACTCATCCTCAACGATCGCTATGTGGATCTCATTGAGGAGGGATTTGATGTGGGGATCAGAGGGGGCGGATTGGTCAACGATAATAGTCTGGTCGCGCATCAAATCGGCGATATTCAACGGGTCGTTTGTGCGTCACCGACATATCTGAAGCAGTATGGCGAACCAAAATCCCCAGAGGATCTAAAGCAGCACCATTGTGTGATTTACACGCTGGCGCGATCGCCCCATGAGTGGAGTTTTGGGCGAGGTCATGAAACAGTATCAGTGCATGTTGATGGATCTTTAAAAGTGAACAATAGCCTTGCGGCGAGTCAAGCTGCTGTCGCGGGACTAGGTTTGATTTTTTTGCCCCTGTTCACAGTCTTAGATGGATTAGAAGGTGGGATGCTAAAAACTGTCTTGAAAGAATGGTCTACGGAACCTCTGACCCTGTATGCGATTTACCCAAAACATCGCCAACACTCTGGAAAACTTCAAGTATTTATAGACTTCATGTCGGAGGCTCTTTCATCAATTGCTGCCAGAATTTAACCATATGGCACTGTCGTGTGCTAATTCTAATCATCTAATAATTACGATCGACGATCCGATCTTTTCCGATCGCGAACGGCAGACTTTTACCGATCTTTTCTGGCTGTCAAACTATTTGTGAGAGCTTATTGTGGAGACATGGAGCAGGTTAACACCTTCATCCCAACCCACAACTAAAACAGGAACGATCGTCATGAATTTTTTCAAATCTAGTCTCACATTAACATTAATCGGTCTATTAACTTGTGCTGGATTGGCTACCCCAGCCCTTGCTACACCCGATTTTGACAATAGCCTCAGTGCAGCAGATGATGAGGGGAATGTGGATAACGGGCAATCTCGGACGATTAAAGGCGATGTGACCACTACCGACGATGCCCAAGATTTCCGGCAATTTACCCTCGTTCGTAACTCTACCGTACGCTTTAGCGGTACATCTAACGGAGGAGCAACCGATTTGTTATTAGTGCGGGACTTTAATAATAATCGTGTACTCGATCCGGGGGAAATAATTGCTAAAAGTTCGGGTTCTTTTTCGCATTCATTTACCAGAAATCTAGCATCTGGAAAATATGTCGTTGTTATTCGGAGTCGAAAATTTAGCGCAGACATCGTTCCTTTCAACGTCACTGTTAAAGCATGAGGATAGTTGAATCAATTCTCTTGCACAGAGGCTGCATCAACGATTAAATTTCTGGCAATAGCGAATAGATCGGCGATCGCCTGTCAATGAATTATTTCAAAAATTGGCGATCTTTACCCTAATCTAATCCACTCCGATCTTAATTTAAAAATAGATCTTGCAATCTAGAGCGAGTTAATCGATCGCACTATATAGAGAGAAGAGGAAACATGAAAAAAGTAGCAGTGTTTGGCAATGCTGGTGGCGGGAAATCAACTTTAAGCCAGAAATTATCAGAAATCCTGGGTTCCCCACTACACAGCTTGGATAAAATCCAATTTAGACAGAATGGTGTTGCCGTTCCAGTCGCAGAATATCAGCGCATTCACGCCCAAATTCTGGCTACCGATCGCTGGATTATTGATGGCTTTGGTTGTATGGAAACGCTCTGGCCGAGACTGGATGCAGCCGATAGCTTGGTATTTGTCGATTTGCCACTGTATTTACATTTTTGGTGGGTGACTAAAAGGATGTTAACGGGTAGTTTTAATCCACCAGCAGGCTGGCCGGAAAATAGCCCAATCTTGAAGAGTTCGATAAATAGTTATCGTAATTTGTGGTTGTGCGATCGATACTTAACTCCAAAATATCGCGAGTATATCCAAAAGGCTAAAAACAATAAAAATGTCTATCATCTGAGATCTTCTCAGCAGATCGAGCAGTTTTTGGCATCGATAAATTCGGGCAATGCTACCAAAATTATTGTCAGCAATGAGAAAAATTGAATGGAGCAACTATATCACTCAGAGTTTAATTTGTGCGGGATTATTGACAACGATTGGTATTTCCACCTTTTCTGTCTCTCAAAATTATTCTAGTACAGATGAGATCGAACAACGATCGATCGCTAAAAATCCTCAGCAGCTCTGTAGCAATATTCCAGCAGGTAAATCTGTTGCTCGTACCGAACTATTTTTTGGATTGCGTAAACCAAATGGAACCGAAGTAAATAGTACTGAATTCCAACGGTTTCTCGATCGCGAAGTTACACCCAGATTCCCCGATGGCTTCACTTTGTTAACTGGTAACGGTCAATTCAAAAATGCTCGCGGTGCGGTTATTAAAGAGCGATCGAATTTATTGATATTGCTCTATCCCGTCGGAACGAATAGTAACCAGCAGATCGAACAAATTCGCACAGCTTATACCACGGCTTTTCAACAACAATCTGTACTTCGTGCCGACAATCTATCTTGCGCCACTTTTTAAGCAATCGACTCAAATCAGCCAAGCGGTTAGAAACCATTCCTCAGCATGAAATATTAGTCCGCCTTCGCGGACTTTGCATCATTAGCCGCGATGTCAATCGCAGGCTGACGTTCAATTAATTTAACGGAGTTAATCTCATGATTCATCACATTTCGTTGGCGAAGCCTCTCGGAACGAGAATCGATGCTCGCGATCCATTGCGGGTAGCTGGTGTTCTAGCAAAAATT
Source organism: Chamaesiphon minutus PCC 6605 (assembly GCF_000317145.1). Classification (GTDB taxonomy): domain Bacteria; phylum Cyanobacteriota; class Cyanobacteriia; order Cyanobacteriales; family Chamaesiphonaceae; genus Chamaesiphon; species Chamaesiphon minutus. The sequence continues at coordinate 2,241,844 of NC_019697.1, forward strand.
TGGAATGGGAAGGTATATAAATTCCTAGTTTCTGATAGTTATATCGTCATACCTTTCGATGAATATGGCACTCATGTTGTAGTGTTTAAAGAAGGAGATGTATGGAGTCCAAGTACTGAAATCGAACCAGCGAAAGTAATTCAAGCTACTCCCACCAAATTGGTGGCTATCCATGCCGCTGTTTCAGTTCCTACTACCCAGCAGCAAATCGAGCAGATCGGGCAACAGGAAGGATGGCGAGTATTGACCCGCAAACAGGGAGATGCTCCATTCAGTTTAATTGAGTTTTGGGTTGAAAATCGAATTCTATTTGAATTTATGCCACCAGAATTTACACCTCAATATCTAGAAATTATGGAACTAGAATCGATCGAGCAAATGTTAGGACAGCATCTTGAATCTGTACCAGCTTAATAAATTTTTCAAGGAGAATTCTAAAATGTCTACCACCGCAAATAAAGATATCGTCCGCCGTTTTTACGAAGAAGTTTTCAATCAACGCAACGTCAATGCGATCGATGAATTAGTCCATTCAGAGTTTACCAATCACGATCCCACCCCTGTGGCATCGCGAGATCCGGAGTCGATGAAGCAATTCATTCACACCATCACTCAAGCATTCCCCGACCATCATCACGCGATTGAAGATCTCATTGCCGAAGGAGATAAGGTCGTGATGCGCTGTACCCTCACTGCCACTCATCAAGGTCGGTTTCCAGGTTTTTTGGAAATGCCGCCTACTGGTAAGTCAATTTGCCAGCGACAGATTCATATTTTACGAGTCCAGGATAGCAAGGTAGCCGAGCATTGGGTCATCCGAGACGATCTGACGATGATGCAACAGCTCGGCTTGATTCCGCAACCAGAAATGGCTGTATGACCGATCGCCAAAATTTAATGGAGTTAATTTTATGATTCACCACTTTTCGATCGCCGCACACCATCCACTGCACGTTAGCCAAGTGCTAGCAGAAATACTGCAAGGACAATCTGTACCTTTCCCCGGTCATCCTGGCAGCCACGTCGCACTAGCTTTCGATCCGCAGGGAACGATGGTTGAAGTTCATCCATTTGGTACTGCCTTATTCCCAGGCGATGCGGCTAATGAACCAAGTCACCTGCTACCAAATCCAGCCGCATCGATTTACACCGCCAATCATACGGCTATTTCGGTGCCAGTCAGCACCGCTCAAATTCAATCGATCGCCGAACGAGAAGGTTGGCGGATGGCGCATTGTCGTCGCGGCGATAATTACTTCGATGTAATTGAATTCTGGGTGGAAAATCAATTACTCATCGAATTGTTACCGCCAGAGCTGGTCGATCGATATCTCGCTTTTATGTCACCAGAATCTTTGGTTGCGGCAGCGCAAGCAGCAGCGGCGCAACAACCGACAGCAGCATGAAATATAACCATTCAAAAGGGTTTGGGTAATTTGGTTGCCACAGGTAGGGGCAATTCATAAATTGCCCCTACCTCTAGCAACCAGATCTAGGAGTTCTACCATGCCTACAATTCAACTTTACAGTGCAATTCTGTGTCCTTTTGCCCACCGAGTACGATTAACCTTAAAAGAAAAAGGTGTTCCCTTTGAGTCGATCGAAATCGACCCCCAAAATAAGCCTGCTAACTTTCTCGAAATTTCGCCTTATGGCAAAGTCCCCGTCCTCAAACATGGCGATAACCGCATCTGGGAATCGGCGATCGTCAATGAGTATTTAGAGGAAACCTTCCCCAATCCGCCACTGTTACCCACAGAGCCGATGCAGCGGGCACAGGCACGCATTTGGATTAATTTTGCCGATACCCGCTTGTTCGCTACTACCGGAAAACTGTTACACGGTCGCGACTCACACCCAACGGCGTTATTAACAGAGCTGATCGAGCATTTGCGCTTCATGGAACATGAGGGTTTGTGTAAAAATTCCACCAGTGCGCCCTACTGGATGGGGACAGAGCTGAGTCTCGTCGATCTGACTTTTTACCCTTGGTTCGAGCAATTAGCCGTGTTGGAGCACTTCCGAGGCTTTGGGTTGCCATCTGGACTGGATCGACTTCAGGAATGGCAAGCAGCAGTAGCTCAACGGGAATCAGTCCGATCGATCGCCAATTCGCCAGAATTTTATCTCGAACGCTACGGGCGGCTGGTTCAAGCTAAGTTCTAGTCTCCCGCACACCCCTTTCTAAGTAAACACAGGTCACAAATATCATGAATGCTAAAACTAGCAGCGAGATCGATGGGGAAACTCATTCTATCGAACAACCAACAGCCGATCGAACCCAGCATAAATCTTGGTTTGGCAAACTTCGTCAGGCGATCGTTACAGCCTTCGAGCCACAGGAGGAACCCATTTTCTACAAAAAACGAGATCGCAATGGCAATGTCTACTGGCAAGCCTACGACCCGGTTAGCAATCGCTCTCTCGAATTTGGCTCTGACGATGAAGCCCGCCACTGGCTCGATCTGCGAATGCCATTTCGATGACGGCATTGGCACTCTCAGCTCTTTGACAGAATCTAATAGTAGCCGATCGACCCACAGTTACTGCCGATCGATCGCCAATCCCCCAGAATTCTATCTCGAACACTATGGGCAACTGGCTCAAATGATGTTCGATCGCTAAAGACCTGCCAATTCAAAATTAGCCCAAATCACAGAAGCATGATATGAACACTGAAGAATTTGAAGATGTGTTGCAGTTCTGGTTTCCCAGCTTACCCAGTCACGATCCAGCGGCGCGGGTAAGGCAATGGGAGTGGTGGTTTCGCGGGGGTGGCGATGCCGAAATAAGCGATCGGTTTACGCCGCTATTAGAACGTGCGATTCGAGGCGAACTCGATGATTGGTCGCAGCAACCGCGATCTCGACTCGCCCTCATTCTCGTTCTCGACCAGTTCTCGCGCACGATTTATCGGGGTCATGCCCGATCGTATGCTCAGGATGAAACAGCTTGCGCGCTAGCGATCGAAGGAATTGCGAACGGTGATTATGCAACGCTTGAAACACCGTGGGAGCAAACATTTTTCTTCCTGCCATTGGGACATACCGAAGATCTGCATTACCTCGACATGGCGATCGAGTTAGCAGATCGACTGGTGAGTGATTCACCAGCAGAATATCGCCCCTTGTTAGCATTTTCCGCCGCCCAAGCTCGCCGTCATCGAGCTGTTATCGATCGATTCGGTCGGCAACCCCATCGCAACGAAATTCTGGGACGGCATTCGACCCCTGCCGAACTGGAATATCTGGCAACAGGTCAGCTCGTGCATAAACAACCATTCCCACCCGATTTAGCACAGTTTTTGATTCAGCATTTCGTTTAGAGCGACCGAGCGATTACTGTCGAACAACAAAACAAACTTTTTTTCACCGACTGTGCATAAACCAAAAATTCCGAACGTGGATATCATCACAAGTTCAAAACACCTCATTTACCACAGGAAACACCCACCATGAAATTTTTTAACTCTGCCAAAGCATTTACTCTCGCTGCTACCACGATTGTTAGCGTAATCTCTGGGTTTGCGGCTGCTAGCTTGGCAGCTACCCCAGCACGAGTTGTTTTTTTACCAGGTCGTCCGTCGATCGCGATTTTTGAAGCGGAATTACAATCCTATAAGATCGGTTGTCCGGCACTCGATCGACTCTGGAGCCGCATTCCTCACAAACTCGTTACCGCCCCAGAATACGATCGACTCGAACGGGGTCCTTTTACCTTCAATGGCAGTGGAGATCTACCTTGTAACTCTCCCAACCGAGTTAAAGGCTTTATTTCTCCCGCCTTTGGACGATTGATTGTGGTTGATGGCATTCGTTCCCACGTTGTTAGTAACGATAGTTTCTTTACCGCATTGGGAATTTCTCCCCGACAACTGACCCAAGCACAAGGGGCACAACTGCTCAAATCGCTCCCTCCCGGCTCTTCTAAAGTTTCACTTTCAACAGCACAATAATTTTATACAAACTGCCAAAAAATATCTCAATTCTCACGCCAAGGTAGAGGTAATCGATCGATTGCCTCTACTTCAATTTGCTCATCGTCAACCATATCTTGGCTTCGTGTCGGGTCACACACACCTGCATAAACCAAAAATTCCAAACGTGTATCTCCTCACAAGCAAACATACACCATTGGAAACAAGGAATTATGAAACTTCTACACTCGCTCAAATCCGTTAAAGCTCTCGCGCTGGCTGTTGTAAGTGCTGCCACCATGATGAGTGCAAATCTGGCTCCAGCTATGGCACAAGTATTCGCACCCAACGCAACGATCTCGTTTTCTAATCAAGGCGGCTATGACGCAGAATACTTTGTCACAGGGCAGATTAAAACCGTTAACGGGCGAGTTCTCCGGAACATCCCCACCTTTCATACTCAAAACATGCTACTCTTTCAAAAACGATCGGTTTCCATCCCGATAAGTAAGGAAGAGATGCGGCAGGGAGGGCGGCGAATCGTCACCGTCACAGGTCGCATGAGTCTCAATCGCCAGGTCTTTATCCAACAATCCTTCCCCCTTATCAATGATATGTGTTTCGTGAACGACAAAACCTTCTTCAACCCCAGAGGCCAGATTGCGTCGGGTGCTTGTCCCTAGCCGCTCTTTTCACTGATAACTCATCGCTAGCAACTTGGGCTATTATCGTGAAATCCCCGTTAGCCAAGCTCGATCGATTAATGTTTTGTCCCAAATCTAAAAATTTCCATGAAGCTGAAGATCTCGATCTGGCGTGTGCTGGCGAGCGCCTGTATTTGCATCACACTGGCAACTTCTAGTGGATTTTGGAGCGACCTAGCCGCCGCCACTAGAACTGAGCCTGTCGTTAGGTTGGCACTCAATACCAGACCGAAACCCCAACCTTTAAACGGGCAAAATTTGCAACGATCGCTCGATCGAAATGATGTGGTTGATGTCATCTGACAGGTAGAATTGGGCTGGCAACTCGATCGCTGGTTGATTCAACCCGTTGCCGCAGACTTAAAAGCTCAAAAAAATGCTCAAAGGGGATTTAACATTTAAAAATAGTCCGATTTCTAGTCGATCGCGCGGCAGTTTACCATCAGAATTACAACCATCAGTCGATCGAGATTTGTCTCATCCTTACTATTGGGCGGCATTTACCACGATCGGCAATCCCTGGTAATACTCACATCTTACACTAACACATATTTACTATTAGTTCTGGCCGAGGATCGGCTATGATGAGATTAATATCTTAAATCTATACTTTCTGCTGGGTTAAAATCGTGCGTCAACGCAAAGATTTAATCGAGATATTTTCCGCATTTTTGCAATTTGAGGGCGATCGACCGACGCTATGGGCGATCGATCCGCGTTTGAATCGCAGTATGACAAAATCGATCGCGATTGAGCCGCGCGGTAGTGAGGATTTTTGGGCGACTTATTGGTTGCGGCAATATACCCAACATTTAGACGCAACTAATCCCGCACGGCGACAGCCAATCGACCATTTGTCGGCTTATTTACAGGAAACTTGTTTTTGGTCGGTGAGTCGAGTAATGCCCCGGATGGGTTCGACGCAGATGCAGTTATCCGATGGCTTTCAGGTGGCGATCGCTGACGTACCCAAGCTCTTAGCCGCCTTCGATGCCTCCAAACCATCGGGATTGAAGACTTATGCCAATACAGTCTTTGGCAATACTTTGCGGGACTATCTGCGCCAACGGCGAGAGGTGGATTTTTGTAGCGAGTGGGGACTGTTGCAGAAAATCAGTCGCAAACGCCTATTAGATGTCCTCGCCGCCAATAATTTCGATCGGTTGACGCGCGATCGGTATTATCTCGCATGGCAAGCTTTGACGACAAATTATAGCCCAGACAAATCGCCCAAACTCCGCACGCTGGCGGCTCCCACGCCTGAAATCTGGCAAGCGATCGAGCAGTCATACAACCGCTCTCGCCGAGACTTTCCCCACTTAACCGCCGCAACTGCCAAAGACATCGAAAAATGGTTGCTCGATGCAGCAAAAAAAGTCCGCAGCTATCTGTATCCCACCGTTAATTCGTTGAATGTGAAGAAGGGTGAGGATAACGATGCTGAATGGGAAAGCGATTTAGTTGGGAACGATCTCGAACCGATGGCACATCTAGAAGAGCAAGAAACTAGAGCCGAACGTCAAACCCAACAGCAGCAAATGGTTGAGGTCTTGCAGACGGCGATCGATCGGCTCGACGCACCTTCTCGCCAACTGCTGAACCTGTATTATCGCGATCGGGCGACCCAACAACAGATCGCCCAACAGCTAGACATGCCACAATACACTGTCTCCCGAAAACTCTCCAAAACGCGGGAAACTTTACTCAAAGCGATCCTCGTCTGGGGACAAGCCACTTTGCATATTTCGCCAACTTCAGACGTGATTAATTCTATCAGCGCACTCCTGGAAGAGTGGCTGGAATCAGTTTTTAACCGCTAGAACGTCTAGGAGAATCGTCATGAGCCAGCTTATCCCCATTTCCCAACTCGCATTACCTATTCCCGCATCGTTGAGTGAGCTGGCTTGGGAACAGGCTCAGGCAGATCGATCGATCTCCGCGACCTGGAATGTTTATCTCAACCGCATCGCCACCGAATTACTGACTGAATATGTCAGAGCAGACTTTCCCGATCTGCGCGATCGATCGGCGGATAATCTGTGGCAATTTGTTAATGGTAGCGGATTGGAACTCAATGGCAAACGACTGATGCTCTTGCCATCTAAAGCGATCGATCATAGCGAACTCGAAATTCCCCAGGAATGGGTCGATATTCCCGCTCTGGCTGGCGATTATTTCCTGGCGGTACAAATCGATCCCGATGCCGAACTGCTGCATTGTTGGGGCTATACAACCCACCAGATGCTCAAATCGAAAGCGCGATACGACCCGATCGATCGCACTTACCATCTCGACGCATATCATTTAATTGCCGATGTCTCTGGATTGTGGGTGATCCAACAACTCAATCCGCAAGAAGTTACCCAAACGGAAATCGCCCCACTGCCTACTGTAGAGGCCGTTCGGGCGGAGAATCTACTGCAACGCTTGGCATCTGTCCCCAATCCTCGCCTAGAAATCCCGTTTGAATTGTGGGGCGCATTAATTAGCAATCGCGCGTGGCGACAGCAATTAGTCGCACTCCGTCAGGGTGAAGTTGACCCCCAAACTAATGTCACTACCGCCGTCAATCGACTCAGCGGTTGGCTGCAAAATGTGTTTGCGTCGGGTTGGCAAGCGGTTGAAGATTTCTGGGGTGAGGATGCCCAACTCGGATTGGCATTTCGGCAATCGGAGGCACCCACGTCAACCATGCGCCGTGTTAAAGCGTTGCAGTTGCCCGATCGCGTGTTATTTCTGCTGTTATCGGTGGCACCAGCAGCGGACGATTCTCTTTCAGAGCGGCTACGCCAACGCTTGGAGATTCAGGTACAACTGCGCTCTGACAATCTCAATGCTACCCTACCTGCGGGTTTGACGTTGGAGCTGTTGTCTAGTGAGGATGAGGTGATGCGATCGGTGACGACTCGCGATCTGGATAATGCGATTGTGTTGCCACGATTTCGCTCGACATTAGGGATGGAGTTTAAGCTGCAAGTGCGATCGGGGGAGGTGACTTTGTGCGAATCTTTTGTGGTGTAGGGGAGAGGCAATCGAACGATGGAAAGGTTGCTAGTACTGAATTTGGGCAGTGGGGATCTTCAGACGGGGGTGCCGAGTATCATCGCGCAGCTTTGGGATGAGGGGACGGCGCAGCCGATGCAGATTGCGGGGAGTTTGCCCGCGATGCCGGAATTAGGGCGATTGAGGGGGCAGTGGCAAACTTTATATTTCGCGCTCTATACCCATCTAGGGTGGCGAAGAGCGGGCGATCTGCGTAACTTTGAATTCGATGAGGTCGAGGAAGTTTCACATATCTCTCAGGCCGAATTTGATGCAGTTTGTCAGCAATTACGATCGAGCTTGAATCAGTGGTTGAATTCTGATGGGTTCGGGCAGATCCAGCGGCGGATTAGGACGCATCTGAGTCCCGCCGATCGGATTCGGATCGCGATCGCCGCTAACGAGTCGAGTTTATTACAGTTACCGTGGCATTTATGGCAACTTTTGGAAGATTATCCGACGGCAGAAATCGCCCTAAGTCCGGCGGAATACGCCCGTTCGCGTCCGGCTAGTCTGGAGGTAAAATCGGCACGGGTTAAAGTATTGGCGATTTTAGGTAACAGTCAAGGAATCGATGTTGCGGCCGATCGTCAGATCCTCTCCCAACTGCCCCAAGCCGAAATCGAATGGTCGATCGAACCTACTAGCGAACGGTTGCAAGCACAGCTTTGGGAGCGGCAATGGGATGTGTTATTTTTTGCCGGACATAGTTCCAGTCAGGAGCGCGGTTGCATCCAAATTAATGCCACAGAAACGCTGACGATCGAGCGGCTCAAGTATGGCTTACAACGGTCGATCGCCAACGGTTTGAAACTAGCGATCTTCAACTCCTGCGACGGTTTGGGACTGGCGCGAGATCTCGCTGACTTACGCATTCCCCAAACAATCGTCATGCGCGAACCCGTACCCGATCGCGTGGCACAAGCATTTCTGAAGACATTTCTGCAAACCTTTGCCGCTGGAAGCTCTCTATATGCCTCCGTGCGGGAGGCGCGAGAAAAATTACAACTATTAGAAAGTGAATTTCCCTGTGCCACTTGGCTGCCAGTCATCTGTCAAAATCCCGCCGAACCTGCCGTGCGGTGGGCGGATTGGTGTCAGCCAGAGATCGCCGCGTTACCGCCATCCACTCGCCCTTGGCAACGATCGCTATCTCGCTCGTTACTCGCGATCGCCATTGGGAGTGCGATCGGCAGCGGACTGACACTAGGAGCCAAATACCTCGGTTGGCTGCAACCATTAGAACTAGCGATTTACGATCGCCTGATCCAATCCCGCCCGATCGAACCCACCGATCCGCGCTTATTAGTCATTACCCTCACCGATGCAGATGTCCGATCGCAACGCCGTCAAACCGCATCGGGATCGATATCCGATCGATCTCTAGACAAACTGCTGCAAATCCTCGATCGCGCCAAACCCAGTGCGATCGGGCTAGATATTTATCGAGACTTTACCAGCGAATTACCATCGCTCAAATATCAGTTATCAAACAACGATCGACTCATTACCATCTGCAAACGTCCCGATGTCCGAGACGATCCTGCTGGCGTGGCTCCAGCCCCAGAAGCACCCTCCCAAGCCGTCGGCTTTAGCGATTTCGTGCGAGATTACGACAGCGCAGTGCGACGACACCTAATTGCAATGGATGCCCAATCTACCTCCCAATGTCAATCGGGGAATGCCTTGAGTACCCTGCTCGTCATGCGATATTTAGCAGATCGCCAAATTCCGATCGAATTCTCGCCCCAAAGCCTACACCTGGGCAAACTCCAGATTGCCCCCCTAGAAGAGAATGCAGGCGGGTATCACGCCCAAGATGCTCAAGGACTGCAAATCATGCTCAATTATCGCCGTACCGCCCAGGGTATTGCCCAAACCGTCACCTTAGAGCAAGCTCTGTCTGGAGATCTCCCCGCCACCGCCATCAAAGATCGCATCATTCTCATTGGTTCGGTAAATCCCAGCAGCAACGATTTTTGGACGACACCATTTGGTGCGGGCTTCTCCCAACAACAGCCTGGTGTCTTCATCCACGCCCAAATGGTCAGCCAACTCCTCAGTGGAGTCCAAAACGATCGCCCACTACTATATCCAGTTAAATTACCACAATTAATTCTCCTGTCGATCGGCAGCGCGATCGTTGGTGGATCGATCGGTTTAGTCAACCAGCGATCGATCCGTTGGCTGTTATTAGGTGGTACCTCGATCGCCATCTACACCACCGCAAGTCTAACCCTAAATCACGGTATCTGGCTCCCCGTTGGCGTTCAAATGCTCTCCCTTGCTAGCACATCACTATTAGTTTTTGGCACTCGATCGATTGCCCTGCCCACAAAAATACAAGTCGCTCGTTATGGGAGTGCCAACGACTAGAAGTCGTGGCTAGTGATGCAAAGTCCGCCTACGCGGACTAGGAAAGTCAGTCCGCGTAGGCGGACTTTGCATCATGAGCAGCGGTTTTAACCGCTGAGATCGTAACTAACAACTTAAAAACACCACTATTCCACAATGAAACCTAACCATCACCGCTTAACCATCGCCCTCCTCCTGGCGATCGCCACCACTCTCACCTTTCCCACCATCACCCCCACCCAAACCCCTAAACCCAAACCCACCCTCAAAATCCGCTGGAAACCCCCCATTCCCCCCAGCACCCTCGGCATTCCTGGCAATCGCGCTCAAGGTGGCGGCACCCGTAGTGGTTGCCACTCCTATCGCGGCATTACCGCCCTCGTCCCCCTCTCACCCCAAAAAATCCACTGGGGACAAACCATAAGCGATCGACCTACCATCTGGTTAAATGCTCCCCAAGGACTGACAAAAGACTTACCGATCGAGATTTCCGTGCGCTCGGCAAATGGCAATCCCATCGCCAAACAATTATTGACGATCGCCAATAACATCTCTGCTGGTGCAGTCAGCATCACATTCCCCCCAGATGCCACCCTAGAAGTCGATCGCACCTATCGGTGGGAAGTCGCCTTCTACTGCGATACCGACGAGCGGATCGATCGTCCCTTTGTCATCCAGGGCAAAATTAACCGGATTACCCCACCCGCCAAACTAGAAACTGCCACATCTACCCTCGATCGCGTCCAAATCCTCGCCGAAAATGGCATTTGGTACGATGCGATTTCCACCCTCGGTACTCAGCTCCGCCAAAACAAAGATCGTCAACTAACAACAGCTTGGGCGGATTTACTCAAAGCCGCTAGTGTCAGAGGGAGCAATTTAGTTCGAGATTGCTGTCAATTCGATCTCGTCGGAACGCCACGATAGCTTAAAGTTTCAAGTCAATTACCCCTGCATAAACCCAAACTTCCGAACGTGTTGTGGTTGTGCGATCGATCTGATTCAGTGGTGAGAGAAAACAACATTGTGCTAACTGGAAGTGAAAAAAAACTAATGGTAACAGGAGATCGGATCGGCAACCTCGATCCCGATCTGATACGATCGGATCGATCGCAACAGTTGACGTTACTTGTGTCGATCGCCTGTGCTTATGACTCCCGATGAAGCTCTGGAAATCTTGGATGGGTTGCTCAAACCCAAAATTTTGACGCAGATCCAAGAGTTTGTCTTGCGGCAAACTTGGGCGGGAGATAGCTATGCGGCGATGGCAGATCGATCGGGCTATGATGAAGACTACATCAAAGAGGTCGGTTCGCGGCTGTGGAAGCTGTTGAGTCAGGTGTTGGGGGTAAAGGTAACTAAAAACACTTTAACCTCTGCCTTTGGGCAATATGGACGCGGATTAGCAGAACCAACAGCAACCCCGATTGTCGTCAATCGATCTATTTCGCCAAACCAGCAACAACCAGCGACACAGATCGACTGGGGCGAAGCAATGGAAGTGTTCGGCTTTCAGGGGCGGGAACTGGAACTCCAACAACTTCAGGATTGGATTGTGCCGATTAATGATGATGTACCTTCGAGATTAGTAGCGATCTTGGGGATGGGAGGAATTGGCAAAACTGCCCTGACAGTAAAACTAGTCGAACGGTTGCAGCATAATGGCTACGAACATATTATCTGGCGATCGCTTCGCAATGCGCCACCTTTAACTAACATACTCGCAGATTTACTCCAATTTTTCCGCGATCGGCAGCAGCAATCAGATCGTGGTGCAAAGGGTGTCTCAGCGCAGATCGCCGAACTGATCCAATATCTACGTCAGTCCCGCTGTGTGGTGGTATTAGACAACGCGGAATCGATTTTACAGGGCAAAGAGCGGGCGGGAATTTATCGTTCGCGTAGCGTCTCCAGTGGAGAAACGGGTTATGAGGAGTATGGGGAATTATTGCGACAGTTAGGAGAGATTCGTCATCAGAGTTGTGTCATCTTAACCAGTCGGGAAAAGCCCAGGGATATTGCTTTATTAGAAGGGGAAAATAACGTTGTCAGATCGCTCGCGCTGACAGGGATCGACGATCGATCGGCACAAACGATTATGGAACAACGAGGCATATCAGCGACAAACCCAAATCGATGGCAAGATTTATCCCGAAACTACGCCGGAAATCCCCTTGCCTTAAAAATGGTCTCGGCGATGACGATCGAGCTATTTGGGGGTAGTTTAGAACAGTTTCTGGCTCAAATTGAAACGGAGAATAGTAGCCTATTATTCGATGATATTCGGGACTTATTGCAGCAACAATTCAATCGATTGTCGGAGTTGGAGCGACAGGTAATGTATTGGCTGGCAATCGAGCGAGAATTTGTCCCACTCACCGAAATTCAGCAGGATCTAACTTCTGCTCGCGATCGGCAACACTTACCAGATATTCTCCGCTCTTTAAGCAGACGCAGTTTAATTGAAACTGCAACATCTACTCAAGGGATGAATTTTTCTCAACAGCCTGTGGTGATGGAATACGTTACCGAGCGGTTAATTAATAATGTATGTCAGGAAATTAGGGAAGATAAGATCGGTAAATACCTGCAAAATTACGCGCTACTAAAAGCGACTGCTAAAGATTATATTCGGCAAACTCAAGCTCGATCGATTGTCGATGAAATTATCAATCGTGTCTCTTTATCCAAAACCCAACTCGCAGCCAGATTAAGAGCAATTATCGTTACTTTACCCCGCCAACAGAGAGATTATGTTGCCGGAAATCTATTGAATCTGCTCGTGCGTTTGGGTGCCGATCTGAGTGAGTTAGATCTGTCCGATTTGTGTGTGTGGCAGGCATATTTAAAAGAAACCAATTTGCACCGCGTTAATTTTACCAATACCGATCTCGATCGATCTGTCTTTGCCGATCGCTTGGGGAGTTTATTGTCCATTGGCTTGAGTCCCGACGATCGAGTGCTGGCAACAGGTGATACCAATGGTAATGTCAATCTGTGGCAATTAGCCACCGGACAACTGTTACGGCAGATTAAAGCACACAACAACTTAGTGTGGTCGTCGATATTTAGTCCCGATGGTAGCAGCTTGGCGACTTCTAGTGAGGAATCGATCGTCAAATTATGGGATGTCGCCACGGGTGAATGTCGGCACATATTGATGGAACATACCGCTTTTTTTCAGATCGCCATCCATCCCAACAATCGGCATCTAGTCACTGGGAGTGACGATCGGACTGCAAAATTGTGGGATCTAGCTACGGGTGAATGTTTGCGAACCTTTGTCGGACATCCAGCGCAAATTAAATCGATCGAGATCGTCGGTACCGATCGCCTGATTACTGGGGGGGTGGATGGAACGCTCAAACTGTGGGAGCTAGAGACGGGAGTGTGTTTGTGGACGCAAGCGGCACACCTAGAGGAAATTAACTCGATCGCCACTCATCCTCACGATCGTTCAATTGTTACAGCAAGTTCCGATCGCACCCTCAAAATTTGGGATCTAGCAACGGGAAACTGTCTGCAAACTTGCAGCGGACATCGCGATCGCATCCTTACTTGTGCGATCGATCCCGCAGGCACACTATTAATCAGTGGAGCTACAGACAGTACAATTAAGCTCTGGGATCTGGCGACGGGAACTTGTCTGAAAACATTGACTGGACATACTGCCTGGGTAACATCGATCGCCTGGACTAGTGACGGACAAACGATCGTCAGCGGTAGTATGGATCGGACCATCAGGGTGTGGCAGATCTCCACAGGGCAATGTATTCGGACGATTCAGGGACATGGCAATATGGTGAGAGCAATTGCCTGGAATACCGCTGGAGACAAGGTGGCCGGGGGTGGAAGCGGTCATACAATCGGCATTTGGGATCTAGCCACTGCCACCTGTTTGCAAACCTTCTGGGGGTCGAAGATCTGGATTTGGTCGTTAGCATTTTTACGGCACACCGATAATGCAACTTCAGAAATCTTAGCTGCTGCCAGTTTTGAGGAAGATATTCGGTTGTGGAATACTGAAACGGGCACTCTGAAAGCAGCGATAACAGACGATCGGTGGAATACGGTCGTCACAGTCGATCGAGCTTACCAACTAATCGCGATCGGTGGCTACACTGGCAAAGTGCGACTGTGGGATCTCAAGACCGATCGATTATTACAGACGATTGAGGGACTACATAGTGGGATAATTTGGGCGATCGCGTTCCATCCCCAGGCACCTTTATTAGCCACGGGTGGTATGGAGAATTACGTCCATCTCTGGGATTTTCAGACCCAAGCTTGTCGCAAATTATTAGGACACGATCGGAGAATCGAGTCAGTAGCCTTTAGTGCCGACGGTAGATCGATCGCTAGTGGGAGCGCGGATGGTACGGCGAAGGTATGGTGCGTAGATACGGGTGCATGTTTGATGACTTTTCGCGGACATCGCGATTGCGTTTATGGAGTTGCTTTTGCACCCGATTTTAATGACGCAGGCGGCGCGATCTTGGCTACTGGTAGCGGTGACAGCACGATTAAACTATGGAATGTGGCTACGGGTAATTGCACTATGACTCTAACTGCACACACCGATATTGTTTCATCGATCGCATTTTGTCCCAATCCGGCTACTCCTTATTTATTAGCCAGTGGTAGTTACGATGAAACGATGAAAATTTGGGATATTCGCACTGGCGATTGTCTCCAAACTTTGCGACCCGATCGACTGTATGAAGGGATGAAAATTAGTGGCGCAAAGGGTTTAACTACCGCTCAGAAAATGGCTTTGGAACTTTTAGGGGCGATCGGGTAGTCGATCGCCGCCGCAACCGCCAAGGCAATTAGGACAGATTAGGACAGCGATTGAAACCGCCGCCTTAGTATCTAACCGAACCGTATTGTGGTATGTCCTAACCGCGTTGGCGACTGCTAGATCGGATAAGTCTAGCTTCCGTAGTCAATGCAACATCAATTTACTTGGTAATACACACGGCATTGCCGTTTATAACGCACATCTGTTTTGTAGCACACAAATTGGCATTGCCACCTTCAAGTATTTTTCCGCCTAAAAATGAGCATTCGTCAGCAAGTATATTACTCGTATTGATAACGGGAGGTTCTTTGACAACGGGAGGTTTTTTCTCGATCCCAGGTCGTAGCAAATCGTTCACTTTGGTAGCGGGATTAGCCACTGATGTCGAGCCAGCAAATGCCGCATCCGTTGCACCCAGGAAGATCCCAATTAGCAACAAGCAAGACAACAAGACATTTTTCCGGCTCAACAATCTGGACTGTTGTTGAACGTTAACTCTAACAACAAAATTAGCAATAGGTTTCATTGTGATTTTTCTCAATGATGGTAAGTTAAATCCTCGTGTCAAAAATCTGACATTTTGAAGGTAAATCTTTGACAGTTACCTTTAGTACGGAGGACACAGTAAATTGGATTTCACAACTTTGCAAGTTACCAAGCAAAAAACCTTATGAGAGGGTGGCTGAAAAGCACAGATCCAATCCCCCAGCCCCCTTAAAAAGGGGGAGGAAGAGTCTTAGTCCCCCTTGAAAAGGGGGATTTACAACCTAGGATCGTGCAAATAAAACTTTTCAGACACCCTCTGAGATAACACACCCTACTTTCACGAAAAATCAAGCTTTTGAGATATAAATTTTCTGGGCGTTGCTGAATTGATATATAAAATCCACAGGCAATTTAGGGTAGGGGCAATTCACGAATTGCCCCTACCTTGAATTTCATGTGCTGCTTAAAAAATAAATCATCTCCAGATTTAGCAACGCCATTTTCTGACATCAGATTTTCAAATCCAATCTGATGTCAGATCCGTACTAAGGATAACAGCGCATAAAAGACACTAATCCTTCACCACACTAAAACCATGAAACTTCATTCCCTACTTTTACCGCTACTAGCGGTTCCCATTCTCTCGATATCACTTCCTGCCAAATCCGAACCGTCGCTTATCCCCAACATCAACATCAACATCAACCCACAGCAAGTTGATGAAGTTGTCGATTTTGGCACCCGCAGTGTTAATGAACAAGTAAATCAAAAAGCATTCAAAATCGACGTTCAAGTTCCACTCGGTCATACCAAATTTGTCGTTACGCCACCGCAGCCGTTTAATCTGAACACTCACAATGGTCAGATCGACACAAATCGTCGCGGTGAAATAGAGGCAAGCCTAAATTCAAGCGGATTAAGTGCTGGAGCACATCAAAAAGTTGTTACGATTTTAACCGAGAAAAAGTTAATAATTAAGCGAGTTTTACTGAAAGTAAAAATTGTCCCTAGCAGTACTACTCCTGGTTTTCCAAATGGCGAAGATCCTCGTACAAAACCCTAAAAACTTACCAATAGGATCGAATAAATGTAAACTAATCTTTCAGATCTAATCTGAAAAAAATCCAGGGGAACACTTTTATCCCAAGAGATCGCGCCACTGTTTGAATAATTGATTGTGGGGTTGGAGATCGATCGCCCGATCGTAATCGACGATCGCGCCTGACAGATCTCCGATCTGCTGCCGAAAGTTTGCCCGCTCTGCATACAAATAAGCACAATTTGGATCGGTGGCAATTTCTCGATCGATCCAATCGATCGCCCCAAAAATATCGCCATTCTCCATGCAAGTATAAATCCGATCGGCAAGATGATGTCGATCGAGATCCAATCTGATGTTTCGATCTGGATGGTTTTCCATAGCGATCTATAAAGGTGAAGCGCATCTTGCTGTGATTCGGGGTGTATAGAGATTAAGTCTAATATTTCCTTAAAGTATTAACAGTAAGAAAAAGTTAGATAAAGTCAGTTATTTGGTTGCCCTAAAACTGAATTTGAATTCTGAAAACAATTTGGAAAGGTGGGAAAAAGTCATAAAAAGTGAGTTATTTCAGCTCCATCCGATCTCACTTGTGGGTACAAGTCAAGATTTTCAGAAATCAGATTTTGCTAAGAAGATTGACTGAAAACATTGCTCGGCTTTGCTGTGAGTCGATCGCTCGGCTTTGCTGTGACATCTAGTCTCGATGGTTTCCAAAATACAACACTTTTACTGACTTTTTCTTACTGTGCAATCTCAGGTGCTTGAGTAATATAAGAACCAGCTAGAACCTAGCTAAATTATTATTTATTTAGGACTAATCGGATGAGCAAAATTCATTTCGATCCTCCCGATGCTGACTTAATTGCTAGTTTGCATCAAGGGAACAAAAATGCTTTAAGTGTTTTATACGATCGCTATGGGGGTTTAGTGTACACTTTAGCCCTAAAATTACTCGATCGTCCTGATGAAGCCGAAGATCTCACCCAAGACATATTCTTGAGCTTTTGGAAACAGGATAAATTCGATCCCAGTCGTGCTAAGTTAAGTAGCTATCTGTGCTTACTGACTCGATCGAGAGCGATCGATAAGTTGCGAACTCGGCAGAGCGAACAGAAATCGCTGCAAAGATTCCAACAAAATATCATTCCCGAAACCGATCTACCGACTCCATTAGATTCAGTAAGTCTTGCTGAGGAACGAGCTATCGTTCGGGAGTCTCTAGCTTCATTAAGCGATCGTCAAAGACAAATTCTCGAATTAAGTTATTATCAAAACCTCAGCCAATCAGCGATTGCCACACAACTCGATCTACCAATAGGTACTGTCAAAACTCATGCACGGCAAGGACTAATTAAATTACGTCAACTGTTGCAATCGCAGATTGGTTAAAGGAGAAACCTATGAGTGTCCCAATTTCGGAAGAAGAAAAAATGTTAGCGGCTGGCTATGTATTAGGAGATTTAGACACTTTAGAAACTAGAGAATTTGAATCTGCGCTGAATAACAACCCCGCTTTGTGGGCTGAAGTATATGCGCTCCAAGCTGCCTTTAACAAAGTGCCTGAATGCTTGCCCCAAATCGATCCACCACTGGCATTAAAAGCCAAAATTATCGAGTCTTTCGATCCTAATTTGTCAAACTCCAGTCTAACTGTCAATCTCCCCCAGCCGACGGTAAACGAAGTAACTCCAATCCCTAAAAAAGTGTTGACATGGAGCAGAGCATTAGCAGGAATTGGATTGTGTCTTGCTGGATTTTTATCATTTGATAATTTTAATTTGCGGCAACAATTACAATTTGCCCAACAGGTAGATCGAGAGGAATTAGCAAGTGTATTAAGCCAACCTAAAAGTCGGCTACTTTCCTTGAGCGATCGATCGGATCGAGTAGTGGGAAAAGTGTTATTTACACCTGGAAACTGGCAGCAGGTAATTGTATCAGCCAAAAATCTCCCACCATTACCTGTCGATCGAGTCTATCGGATGTGGTTGGAATTAGCTAATGGACAAGTTATTCCTTGCGGTGAATTCAAAACCGACAATAGCGGCAGCATATTTATTAAGTTAAATGCTAAACAAAAGCCACCAGCAGGTGTCAAAGCTAAGGGTGTGTTTGTGACGATCGATCGAACTATCGATCCACTCGAACCAATAGGGCAAAGAGTAATTCAAGGCACCATTTAACTAAATCATAACTCACATTTACAGGCTTTTTTAAGCAGCATGTGAGAAAATTATCGATTTTTTAGATTTTGCTAAATCCAATTCGCTGCTACCTCCGTACTATAGATAATAGCAAAGAAAGGATGATAAAACGAGCTTCTATCTTTGCTATTAGATTAGTAAATTATGATTAAGTATTCTTAATGAATACTCATAGATCGATCGCCAATCTTGTCACTCGCTATTTCAGACTGACTAAGTAGCTAGGCACAAACATTTATTAGATCTAAATCGCCTGAAACATAGATGGTTGGCATTGCCCACCCTAATCAGTATCTGAAGTGGTTGAAACCAATCCTCGCTTGTAAATTACTTTTTCAATCGGAATAATCTAACAATTAAGATCGGAAAGGCCAATCTTTTCCGTTGGCATAGCATTTTAGAATGAGAATCGTCAACAGCAGATCTTTTCCGATCTTTTCCGATCTTTTCCGATCGTTAACAGCAGGTTTTTACCGATCTTTTCTGGCTGTCAAACCATTTGTGTGAGCTTATTCTAAAAGACATGGAGCAGGTTAACACTTTCCTCCTTATCTAACCCACAATTACAACAGGAACGATCGTGATGAAATTCTTCAAATCTTGTCTCAACCTCACATTACTAAGTTTATTAACTTGCACTGGATTGGCTGCTCCAGTATTAGGGGTGCCCCTGTCTTGATTTGCTTTTCGCGTCGGGAAACCCGATGGGCGCAAATCGCTTGTGGGTACGCTCAGATACAGGGCTTTAGGTACGAGAGAGCCGATCGTTTAGAGCGATCGATCGATTACTGTCGAAGAACAAAACAAACTTTTTTTCACCGACTGTGCATAAACCCAAAATTCCGAACGTGTATCTTTTCACAAGCAAACATACACCATTGGAAACAAGGAATTATGAAACTTCTACACTCGCTCAAATCCGCTAAAGCTCTCGGTTTTGCTATTGCAAGTGCTGCTAGCATGATGACCGCAACTGTTGCTCCAGCTATGGCACAAGTAGCACCCAACGCAACTATCTCTTTCTCTAATCAAGGCGGCTATAACGCAGAATACTTTGTCTCGGGGCAGATTAAAAGCTTTGATGGGCGCGTCCTCCGCAACCTATCCACATTTCATAGCCAAAACATGCTACTGGGTCAAAAACGAGCGGTCTCCTTCCCGCTGACTACCCAAGAGATCCGGCAGGGGGCGGCTCGATTCGTCACCGTCACAGGCCGCATGAGCCATAATCGCCAGGTCTTTATCCAAAAATCCTTCCGCCTCGACAATAATACGTGCTTCTTCAACGACCAAACCGTCTTCAACCCCAAAGGTAGTTCTCGCCCAGGTTCTTGCTAATTTCAAATCGCGATCTGCCATCTTCGGACTGAGTGGCTCGATCGAGATTCTCGATCGAGCTTTTTTACCGAAATAAATAGCTATTTTCTAATCTAAATACAGGAGAATACAACTATTATGTACCGCTGGATTCAGGGTACGGTAGTTTTGTGCTGCTCGATCGCGCTATGCGCGCTACCCACCCGCGCACAATTACTGCCTATCTCCAAAATTAATTTAACTTTAACAACCCCAATTCTATCGCCAGTTATTACCCTTAAATCAGGGGAAATATTGCGCGTCAAAGTCGAGCGATTGCCACCTCAAACAGAAATTGCTGTATTTTTGGGCGATCTCGATATCACTTCTCAAATGCAACGAGAAGGACAAGAATTAGTATATAAATCGACTTTTTTACCCCTACCTGTTGGGGAGCAAACACTTACAGTTTATCGCACTACCACACCCGATCGGTGGGAACCTGTCGCGACTTTCCCTGTTAAAATCACACCAAATTCCAGCCAAATCGCCACCCAAACCGAAGAATCTGGTAAATCCCCAACTTCAACAACAACCCCAGCACCCAGCCCCGATCCCTCATCTCAACCTGACTCGATCCCTGCAAATCCCAGCGATTCTCAATCCCCAACTGCTACTACACCCCCGCCAGCCGGAGCGGCACCTGCAACAACTTCAGCCACTGCTACCGATCCCACTAGCCCCATCGGTTTCAGCACCAAACTCAACGTCAACATCAAATCTCAACTCGCCGAATCTCGCAGCCCCGATGCGGGTGTTTCACCTCGCCCCACATTCTTAGATGCCGACTTCACAGGCGAACTATCCGCCCTATATCCCATCGGGACGGGCAAATTGCAAGGCAAAGTCAACCTCGTCGGTACCACCTTCCAACCGGAAGCTCTCCGCTTTAACGAACTCCAAGAACGCTCACCCCTTGTCGATCTCAGTGCCTACTCGATCGATTTTACCGATGGCGAAAATAAGGTGGCAATCGGTAATGTGTGCTTTGGCAACAATCCCTTACTCGTCAGCAATGTCTGTACCAGAGGCGTGACAGCCAATCTCAAACTCAATAATTTCGCCGATCTCAGTATCGGACATCTCAGCACCACCGCGATCGTCGGTTTCGATAATATATTGGGGATTGGCGAGAGTAACAACAATCTCACGGGAGCCACCCTCGGAATGCAAGTGGCGAATAATAACTCTGGTGGCGTGCGGCTGGAAACTACCGTGATGAATGGTTCGCGCTTACCCGTTGCCAATTTTAACGTCGGTGAAGTCGTCGATGCCGAAACCAGCGATGGGATCGGCTTCCGAGTCACCGCTGCTAACGATGACGGACGCTGGAAAGCCGATGCTGGTTTTGCTCGCAGTACCTTCACTGCGGGTGGAAATAACGATCCGCAACTCACTGAGGGTACCAACGCTATCGCCCTCCAACCCGTGACTAAAAATGCCTGGTATGCCGAAACTAGCTACGATATTCTCAAGGATGTCAAACTAGACGATAAGCGCAATATAGCTCTTTCCGCCAATATCAAACTGGAGCAGACAGATCCTCAATTTGGCACACTCGGTGCAACTGTCAATGCCGACAGGTTGCAAGCTCAGTATGGCATCAATGCCACGATCGCGGGTGCGAATATTCAATTTCAGCATACTAATTCTGAAGATAATATCGCCAATCTTCCAAATCTTTTGAAGACTAGAAATAACAGCGATACTATTAGCTTGAATATACCATTGCAGTCAGTTTTACAGAATAATAGTCCCCTATTACCCACTATTTCCTACAGTTATCAAAAAACAGCTCAAAACGGTTCGATCTTGGCTGCCCTCAATGGTGGTTTTGACGAACCATCCGAAATTCCTAATCAACTTACTAATACTCAAGAAATCGGACTAGAATGGAAATTTTCTGAAGCATTATCATTCGATTATAAATTTAGCACCACTTTTCAAGACAATCGCCAACCGGGACGCGAAAATGCCGATTTTAATAATACCAGTCATCAATTTTCAGTCGGTTGGCAACCTAGCCAACAATTAAGATTCAATCTTGGCTACAACTTCACTAATGCCCAAAATATCGAACGCCAAATTACGCGATTTACCCAAAGTCCGACCTTTGGAGTGAGTTGGGAATTCGTCCCTGATGTCACATTAGCCCTTAATTACAATTTTAATAATGATTCTGATTCGATCGGCGAATCTTTGACTCGATCGAATGCGCTAGATTTACTCCTAACTTGGAATTTCAAAACAAATACTTTCGGTCGCGAAAATCCTGGCAGTGTTTTCCTCCGCTACAGTGGTCAATCGAATCTTAACAGTAGTTCGATCGGCAATATTAACACCAATTCAACAATTAATACCATCAGCACAGGCATGAGCCTAAGTTTTTAAACCCCTTTTCCCTTTTCCCTTTCCCCTTTCCCCATTCCCCCTTACTTCCCTATTCCTTAAACCATGAAAACTCATCAAATTCTCACCAACTCACTCGCAATTTTAGCTTTAAGTGTAACTTTATTAGGAGCGCAACCTGCCCAAGCTATCGATGTTAGTCCTAGAGGCGTAAATGTCAAAAGTTTCGGTACGACTACGGTATTTCTCACCTACTTTGGATTGAATAACCAAACTCCTGTCGAAGCATTGTGGTGTGGCGAAATTAATGCCGATGGATCGTGCGTTTCTGGTACTGTATTTGGGAGATTGCCGCGTCGGTACAATATCGGTCGAACCAGCGGTCAAAACAACTATACCGATATCATGACCATTCCCGCTTCTGTGGCGCGTAAAGCCTATCAAGATGCAGCGCGGGGCAATAATTCCGATTTCTTCTACGTGCGCCGCTGGAGGAGTAATAACGGCGGCCCTGATGAATATGTAGCCGTCACCTGTCGGTTGTCTAGTGGTGGGGCGCGTGTGCCATTTAGTATTACTAGTGTCAAACTAGTTACTGGGGGCAAACCCGCACCTGCGGTTTTTACTGGGTCAACTTTACCTCAGTTCGGTGCCCAAATTAGCTACAACGGCACGGGCAGATTAAAAGGCAGATGGGAAGTAGTATTACCTGGAGATCCGCCCCCAACTGGGCGAGATTTATTAACCGAAGCCAGTTTACCGCTCGAAGAACGGGGTTTGCAAAGACGTTATACCCAGTTAGAAAGGTTCGATGTCTTCTTGCAACCGACTGGGCAAGTCTTATTACCAGGACCCGATCCGACGAAATTTCCTAAAGGTTCGACTGGTGCTTATCAGATTTTATTACGCATCGAAGCGACAGATGATAAAGAAGGCGATTCTAGTATCGGTACTGGAATCGTAAATAGTGGTGGTGTCGCTGGTTTCCCGATGCCTGTATTTCGTTATTTTATGACTGCTAGTGCCGATAAACTTATCCCGATCCAACCCTTAACCGATCGTAAAATTGCTGTTGGGCAAACTCTTCGATTTAGTTGGCAGGGAATTAGTAATGCACGAGGCTATAAGTTAGAAATTAAGGATAAAGAGCGCGTAATTTTATCAGCTTTATTATCAGCAGAACGCACTACTTATACCGCTCCACCTTGGCTCAAACAGAAGACAAATAAGTCGTTGACTTGGCAAGTCCAAGCTCTCGATCGCGATGGTTCAATTTTAACCCAATCCACCCCTCAACAGTTTCAGATTTTAGGAAAATGAAATTGAGAGTCATCGTGCCATCCGTACTATGGTTCTGGCTCGATATCGGGAATCTTTGCCCAGATTGCTTCATACTTTGACCGATCGTCTGTTCGCGGGAAGATGCTCTGGAAAGCTGTCAAAATTGCGATGAACCCAATCCATACCCACCTCATTATTCAACTTAATCTTCTGCGGAGCATTCGGATAAATGTTACTCAAAATTGCGGCATCTTGATCGACAACAACTTTTACCACCGCTAAAAACTGTTGCTTCATCAGGTAAAATGCTGGGTGTTTGGGTTGAGCAAATAGTAAAACATAGGTGCGGGTTCTACCTTCAGATTCTGGGACGAAGAAATGACATTGAGCGACAGTTCCGGCTGGCATCTCACTGTGAAAAACGATCGCATGGGGGAAATGATTTTCCAGATGTGCTGACATTAATTTCGGCATCATAAATAGCGGCGGATTTTTGAGTTTTTCCCACAGATTACTCGATGCGATCGGCATCTGATAATAGGCATGAGAATGATGCCCATCATCAATAAATTTCTCAAACTGCACTTCAGTGATTTTAAACAACTCGCGATGGGTGCCATTTTGATGATTATAATCGTGCATATTTAATAACATCGATCGCAAGTCAGTCTTAACGCTACAATCCCCCGTATGTCCAACAAATTCGTAATTAGCTGCTATTTCATTAAGAATATTAGGAATCGGGATTTTAGGTTCATATCCACCATACGACCAAATAAAGTCACCCTGGATAATTAATTCTAGCTGGGCTAATTGTGGTAGAGTTTGTTTGCCGGAACCAGGCAAAATCGTACAACCTTTACCATCAAATTCTAGTGCGTGAAATGGACAAACTATTCGACTCGTTCCATCTGGTTTCGCTTCGCACCAACCTTCGGATAGCATCGCCCCCATGTGGGGACACATATTTTCAAGGGCATTAAAATTTCCCTGTAGATCCTTCCAAAGCACATAATCATTGCCGTAAAGAGATACTTTGAAGGGTTTGTTGACTGCTAGCATAGATTTGTGAGCTAAGAGCCAGGGTGCGCCTTGGAGCATATTCATGGGTGAGTGAATAGTTTGGTAAATCGATATCGCAATTTTATGAATAAATCCTCGCAAATGTCAAGTCCTAATTCTTTGCGTCGTCAACCCAAACAACAACGCGGACAACAACGGGTTGTAAAAATCCTGACAGCAGCAGCCGAAGTCTTTGCCGAAGTGGGTTATGCCACCGCGACAACGCAGCAAATAGCCGATCGAGCCAATACAGCCGTTGGCTCAATTTATCAATTCTTCCCTGACAAATTGGCGATCTTCCATGCCTTAGAAGCGGAGCATATGGCGCAAGTTGAAATCGTCAATACCAGACTAATCGCCAAAGATATCCGTCGTCCCCTCGTCCAAACGATCGGAGAAATGGTCGATGCTCACGCAGAGTATTTCGAGCATCCGATCCACAAAATTGTCTATTTACAGTACTTTCTTGCTCCAATACCAGGATTATTTATTCTATTTGACGATAAGTTCGATCGAACGATCGTCAATCAATTCGCCGATCTTTGTCAACAGCGCAACCCCAATCTCAGTCGCGAAAAAAGCGAGTTAATCGCGGAAGTATTCCATCGTACCTATAATGGCTTATTTCTCACTGCCCTCAAAAGCGATCTCGAACATCGACATAAACTATATTCAGAGCTAAAAAATTTACTTTGTGCCTATCTCAATCCGTATATCGGCGACGATCTGCTCGTACCGCACAGCGAAGTAATGATATGCGTGAAATGCGGTAGCGATCGAATAGCAAAAAATGGACATCGAAATGACAAGCAGCGGTATCTATGTAAAAATTGTGGCAAGCAGTTTGCCCAAGAATATAGTACTCGTGGCTATCCTCCGCAAATTAAGCAGCATTGCTTGGCATTACATCAGCAAGGCATGAGTTTTCGCGAGATCGAACGCCAAACTGGAGTTTCTCATAACACGGTAATTAATTGGGTACGACAATTGAGTACCAATCTCGGTAAAATTAAGCAAGCTTAAAGCTGTAAATCAAAATCTGCTCTGGTCGGCAAATCTAAAGCTAAATTTGAGGCATTTGTGTCAGGCAGTCAGCTGACGGGGCGACAGGTCGCCTGAAAACTCGGCAGAGAGACAACTCTAGACAAATAGTATCAAAAAAGATAGGGTAAGAGAGCTTCTTACCCAAAAAACAATTAAATGTTACCAGAATTGTATCATGCCCATTTGTCAGAAAAATTCACACGCGGTAACTACTTATTGACAATTTTATTGATTCAAGTAGTGCAATCTATTAAAGAAGTCACGCTAGAAAGCATCGCAACAAAACTAGCGATGCCAATTAAATTTGAAAGCAGAAGAAAAAAAGTCCAGAGATTTTTATCAAATGATGAATGGGATTTAGATAATGTTTGGTTATCACTAGTGATTGCTTGGATTAAAGGCAATGTCAAACAGAATAATATTATATATTTAGCAATAGATCGAACCAAATGGCAATCAAACAATATTTTGATGGTCAGTATGATTTGGCGAAAGAGAGCAATTCCTATTTATTGGCAAATGCTTGATAAACAAGGGAACAGTACATTGGAAAACCAACAATTAGTATTAACCCCAGTATTCGCTGCCCTATCAGATTATAGCTTGTTGGTACTGGGAGATCGTGAATTTTGTAGTGTTACTCTTGCGAACTGGCTTAGAGAGCAGAAAATAGATTTCTGTTTACGACTGAAAAAGAATGTTTGTATCAAGACTGAAGAGGAATTGTGGACTGAACTGAAAAGGCTAGGATTAGAGCCAGGAAATAGCTTTTTTAATCAAGAAGTAACAATTAGAAAAACTGCACCAGTTGAAGGATTTAACCTAGCAGGTAAATGGCTAGGTAAATATCGAAATATTACCACAAAAGAGCCTTGGTATATTCTGACCAGCTTGGCAGATCTACAAGCAGCAGTTGATACCTATGCTAAAAGATTTGGAATTGAGGAGATGTTTCGAGACTTTAAGGGCGGAGGATATAACTTAGAAAAGACTAATTTAACGGGCGAACGATTGAGCAAATTATTGATTTTGCTATCACTAGCATACTTGAAGAGTATCATCCAAGGGATAGATATCAAATCAAAGCAAGTTCAAGAATATCTCGGCAGAAAAACAGAACATCACCGAAAATATGCTAGACATAGCACTTTCTATATTGGACTCTGGGGTGAATCATGGGTCGATTCAACATCTAGTAATTGGCAGGTTGTTGTTGAATTAATGTCTTTGTCCCCACATAAACTACCTAATTATCAACAAGGCTTGAGAGCTATGAGACTTATCCTATCAGCGTTATAGGCGACAAGTCGCCCCGACAGGGCAGTCAGTAACTCAAGTAACCTAACTATTTATTGTGTAGTTGATTTACTCGTAGAGATGATATGTATATCGACGTTTTTGAGCAGTCGGAGAATCTGTTGAGTTAACGAACCTTTCCAGAAGATTTGCCAGCGCGATTTTTGACTTTCACCCATGACGATCTGGGTAATCCGATATTGTTGGGCGGTTTGGACGATCGCCTCCAGTACTTTGTATGCACGTACTTGCAGAAATTCTCCGCCAAATTCTTGACAGAGCCGTTCGCAGGTGGCGATATGCAAGCTCTCAGCTTTAGTCAAAAATCGATCGGGTTCGTTGACAAATAAGACATAAAAACGAGCGTGCATGTAGTTAGCAACTCGCGCGCCGCGTCTGAGTAATTGGATCGTATTGGAGTATGTAGAAATACATACCAATACGCGTTCGTGAATGTTGCAAGAGGCGGTGACGAGTGCATCACCGTTTGCCTGTTCGGTGCCTTCCTCGATATTATCGGCGACTTCTCGCAATGCCAACTCGCGGAGTGCGGCCAAATTACGTCGCTGAAAGAAATTATTCAACGAGCGATCGATCTTGTCGGGAGCGTAGATCTTGCCATCGCGGAGGCGTTCTTGGAGGGTTTCAGGCGTGACATCGACGACGACGACTTCATCGGCAGCTTCGAGGACGCGATCGGGTATACGTTCGCGGACGACGATGCCTGTAAGCTGTGCGACGGTATCGTTGAGGCTTTCAATGTGTTGGATATTCACGGTGGAATATACGTCGATGCCCGCCTGGAGAATCTGTTCGACATCCTGATAGCGTTTTTCGCGATCGGAACCAGGGATATTGGTATGTGCTAGCTCGTCTATTAATACCAGTTGCGGTTGGCGGCGAAGGATGGCGGGGACATCCATCTCGGAGAGGGTAACATCTTGCCAGGTAATTTGCTGGCGGGGGACTTGCTCTAGTCCGATGGCTTTGGCGATCGTTTCGGCACGATTGTGGGTTTCGAGCAAGCCGATGACGACATCGATGCCTTCGGCGCGCAGGCGATGTCCTTCTTCGAGCATTCGGTAGGTTTTGCCGACACCGGGACTCATGCCGATGAAGATTTTATGTTTACCGCGACGGTAGGTTTGCATGAATTAGGGGATAGGGGATAGGGGATAGGGGATAGGGGATAGGTGGGGAATTAACGTAGCGCATCTAGAGCTAAGTTTAATTTGAGGACGTTGACACCAGGTTCGCCGAAGATGCCGAGGAAGCGATCGTCGGTATTTTGCCCGATTAATAGTTCGACTCGATTGGTTGGAAGATTGCGGGCGGCGGAGATGCGCTGAACTTGCGCTCTGGCGGCTGCTGGGGTGATGTGGGGGTCGAGGCTGGAGCCGGAGGTGTAGAGGAGGTCTGCTGTGGGTTTGATGCCTGCTTGTTGGAGTCTGGGTAGGTCGCCAGGGAGGGCTTTTTTGAGGTCGGGGTCGGTTTTGCCGTTGATGCGATCGAGTAATGCGGGGTTGGTGGGGGCGAGGTTGGTGGCTCCGGATACTCCGGTTTTGAGGATACCTGCTTCGTCTTTTTTGGGATCGGCGGTGCTGTAGCTGGTGCTGCTGGGGCGGCTGTTGAAGTAGCGATCTGTGGTGAAGGGTTGACCGATGAGGGCAGAGCCGAGGATTTGACCTTGGGGGTTTTTAATGGGACTGCCGTTGGCTTGGTAGGGGAGGGCGATTTGGGAGATGGTAAGGATGGTGAGGGGGTAGATGATGGCGACAAGGAGCCAGAGGGTGAGGGTGGCGCGGATGGCTTTGGCGATTTCGCGGATGGGATTCATGGGTTTAATGGTGGGTGGAGTGGTGCTTGGTTTTGGGTTGTTGGTGGGGTGGGATTTGGATTAGTGCTTAGTTTTTAGTTACTGGTGTTGTAGAACCCGGACTTGGGGGGTCTCCCCCCAAACCCCCTCCAAAGGGTCGTTCGCGTAGCGTCTCCGTTAGGAGAATCTGTGGAAAGCGTAGTGCATTCACTCCCCTTTAGGTTTTAGTTGTAGGTTATGAGCTGAAAATTTTCTTGGATTTGTTTTTCATACTCATACTCCCCTCCGAGGAGGGGCTGGGGGTGGGTTCCGGATCTCACCTAACCTAAAATCGTTCGGGTTGAAACATGACGACGAATAGATAACCAGACAGAGCCACGGTGCCGAGTCCGAGAATGCCGAGGGCGTAGATTTGGGGGCGGGTGAAAGTGTCACCTGTGGCGGCGAAGGCGGCTGAGGCGAGGATGACGTTGAGGCAGAGGGCGAGGAAGATGTATGTGGGGTATTTGCGGCGGCTCCAGGTTTGCCAGAGTAGGGCGAGATCGTCAGTGGGGAAGCATTTCATGATGGTTAGATCGATTTAAAAATAATGGCGACAGATGGTTTGTCAGACTCCTTTGACAGCAAGGTTTTCCTAATCTTGTCTTGTTTGTTTGGCTCAATTGGGAGGTTCCCTCCAGAGCACAAGCCGCGTAATCCAAAATCCAAAATCATATTAAGAGATAGGGATGAGCACATCGATGATTTTGATAGCAATGAAGGGGGCGATGACGCCGCCTAAGCCGTAGATCAGGATGTTGCGCTGGAGGAGTTGGTCGGCGGTGAGGGGACGGAATTTGACACCGTTGAGGGCGAGGGGGATGAGGGCGGGGATAATGAGGGCGTTGTAGATCAGGGCGGCAAGGATGGCGGATTGGGGATTTTTTAGTCCCATGATGTTTAATGCGCCGATGCCTGCGGCGGCGAAGATGGTGGGGATGATGGCGAAGTATTTGGCAATGTCATTGGCGATCGAGAAAGTTGTCAACGCCCCACGGGTAATCAGGAGTTGTTTGCCGATCGCGACGAGATCGATTAACTTTGTAGGATCGGAGTCGAGATCGACCATGTTGGCAGCTTCTTTGGCGGCTTGGGTGCCGGAGTTCATGGCTACGCCGACGTTGGCTTGGGCGAGGGCGGGAGCGTCATTGGTGCCGTCTCCAGTCATGGCGACGAGTTTGCCTGCGGACTGTTCGCGTTTAATTACGTCGATTTTGTCTTCGGGGGTGGCTTCGGCGATGAAGTCATCGACGCCTGCTTCTTGAGCGATGACGGAGGCGGTGATCCGGTTGTCGCCTGTGAGCATGATGGTACGCACGCCCATGCGCCGAAGTTGGTCGAAGCGTTCTTTGAGTCCGGGTTTGACGATATCTTTGAGGTAGATGACACCATATAAATCGCCGTTTTTACAAATGCCGAGGGGGGTGCCGCCGAGTCGGGAGACGCGCTCGTAGGCGGCATCAAATTCATCGGGAATGTTGCCGCCACGCGATCGGACGAAGCCACGAATGGCATCGATCGCGCCTTTGCGAATTTCGATATCGTTGGGGAGATCGGTACCGCTCATACGGGTGCGGGCGGAGAAGTCGATGCCTTCGGCGCGATCGCGAATCTGTTCGATCGAGCCACCACCCAGAAAGTCGAGCTTGGCACCCAATTTTTCGGCGAGTTGGACGATCGATTTACCTTCGGGCGTTTCATCGAAGAGGCTACCTGCTAGAGCGACGGCAGCAACTTCTTGGAGTGAGTGACCGTTGACGGGGATAAATTCATCGGCTAGGCGGTTGCCCAGGGTGATGGTGCCCGTTTTGTCGAGAATTAAGGTATTTACATCGCCACAGGCTTCGACGGCGCGGCCAGAGGTGGCGATGACGTTAAATTGGGACACGCGATTCATCCCAGCAATCCCGATCGCGCTGAGTAGTCCGCCAATGGTGGTGGGAATGAGGGCTACTAATAGAGCGACGAGAATGGCGATCGAAATTGGGGTGTTGACGTAGTTAGCCAGTGGTGAGAGGGTGGCGACGACGATTAAAAATACCTGCGTGAGGACAGCGAGGAAGACTGTCAGGGCAATTTCGTTGGGGGTTTTGGTACGTTTGGCACCTTCAACGAGGGCGATCATGCGATCGATAAAGCCCTGTCCCGGATCGGCGGTAATCTGGATGGTTAGTTCATCGGATACTACCCGCGTCCCACCCGTGACGGAACTGGCGATGTCGGTTCCAGGTTGTTTGAGGACTGGTGCGGATTCGCCTGTAATGGCCGACTCATCGACGGAAGCGACACCAGCGACAACTTCGCCATCGGCGGGGATAGTTTCGCCGAGTGCAACTTTGACACGATCGCCTTTGCGGAGTTCGGTGGAGCTAACTTGGCCGATCGATCCATCCGGTAAGACCTTGCGAGCGATCGTATCCGATCTGCTCGATCTGAGGGTATCGGCTTGGGCTTTACCGCGTCCTTCGGCGATTGCTTCGGCAAAGTTGGCGAAAATTACTGTCAAAAATAAAATGATGGTAATCAACCCATTTAAGACCCGCTGGCGGTTCGGCTCGGCGGCTACCGTCCCGAACAGATTGGGGTCGAGGGTGACGAGGAAGGTGACGATCGTCCCAACCCAGACGAGGAACATCACGGGGTTCCCGACGGCAATGCGGGGGTCGAGTTTGACAAAGGCATCGCGAATAGCACGTTGATAAAGTCCCGATGTGTCGGCTGTAGGAGATCGCCGTTGGCGGCTAGTTTCGGTTGGTTGTGGCGGGCGAGAAGTAGTGGCTTTCATATATTTATCGCGATCGTGGATCTAAATTCCCAGTTTTCAAAACTTTCAACTCTCAACTACTTTCAAGCTCCCTTAGCCAGTTGGAAGGCTTCTGCGATCGGCCCCAAAGCCAGGACGGGGAAGAAGGTTAAGGCACCCATGATGAGGATGACGCCTGCGGTGACGCTGGTAAATAGAACGGTATCGGTGCGGAGCGTACCTGTGGTAAAGGGAACTGGTTGTTTGCGGGACATGCCATCGGCGAGGATCAGTAGAGCCACGATCGGGATATAACGTCCGCCGAGCAAACTCAAAGATGTACTCAGGTTCCACCAAAGGGCTGTGGGCGCGGGTTGGCTATCGGCTAATCCTTCAAAGCCAGAACCATTATTGGCAGTGGCGGAGGCATATTCGTACAGGACTTGGGCAAGTCCGTGAAAGCCTGGATTGCTGATACCTGCGAGTTGTTCGGGCAATGCTAGGGCGATCGCGCCTGGAAGCAATACGAAAATGGGATGTACGAGTAAGAGTAAGAAGCTGGTTAAGACCACCTCGTTTTTCTCGATCTTGCGTCCCAAGAATTCGGGGGTGCGTCCGACCATCAATCCGGTCACAAATACTGCCAGAATCAGATAAGAAAATAGATAAGCAGTGCCCGTACCTTGTCCGCCCCAGATGATTTGGAGAAACAGGTTAGACAACAGCACAAATCCACCCGCAGGCATGAAGGAGTCGTGCATGGAATTGACTGCACCAGTCATCGTCCCGGTGGTGGTGACGGCAAATAAAGCCGATTGCGCCCAGCCGAAGCGGACTTCTTTGCCTTCTAAATTGGGCTGTGTACTGCCGAGGATGGAGTTGACGAGGGGATTGCCTTGGTACTCGCCGATCGCGGTGACGATGATAAATGCAACGTAAATAATAAACACCATCCCGAAAACTAACCAGGCTTGCTTGCGATTGTTGGCAATGACACCGTAGGCATAAATCATCGCCGTGGGAATCGAAATCATCGTCAAGATCTGAATTAGATTGGAAAATCCATTGGGATTCTCAAATGGGTGTGCTGAGTTAATTGCAAAAAAACCACCGCCGTTTTCACCTAATTGTTTGATGATTTCAAAGTGGGCGACGGGGCCGAGGGCGATCGCTTGACGCAGATTCGGGTCTTCTAAGGTGGGCACGACGATCGGCCCAGATAGCGTTTCGGGAACGCCCGCAGCCACTAATAAAATCGCACCCACGACACTAATCGGCAGCAAAATCCGCGTAATTGCCAGCGTCAGATCGACATAAAAATTGCCTAACGATCTCCCTGTTAGGCCGCGAATAAAGGCGATCGCGACCGCAATTCCCGTCGCCGCTGAGGTGAAGAACATAAAACCCAACCCGACTGTCTGCGTCAAGTAACTAATCGTTGTTTCGCCAGAATAATGTTGCTGATTGGTATTGGTAATAAATGAAATAGTCGTATGTAGTGCGGTGTCCCAAGTGGGCGCGCCTAAACCAGTGGGGTTGAGCGGCAGCACTCCCTGCAACATCAAGATCGCAAACAGCAATATCGCCATTGCCAAATTGCTATATAAAATTGCCCTCGCATATTGCCAGCCTGTCATCTGAACTTCCGGCTTGACCCCGCTGAGGCCAAAAATCAGCCGTTCGACCGGATGCAATACTCGATCGAGTAGCGTTCTTTGACCCAAATAAACGCGGGCGATATACCCACCAAATATCGGCGTAATTGCCACGATTAGAACTAACGTTAATCCAATTTGAAGCCATCCCTGTAGCATGGTTCGATATTCCTGATTTGCATGAGGCGATCGAATTCGATCGATGGATCTGTAGGATACTTTTACTTTGCCATCTGCCGATTCATTTATGCTAATGATGACGCTATTTGAATAGTTTGAAAAGATATATTTTTTGTTTAAGTCAATTCTCTTGCTAGAGCTGCATTCCAGGCTTGCTCTTGCTCTAGTTGTTTAGGTCGCGTTTAGTTTTTGTTTATTACCCTTCTCAACATCCTCTGTTTGTATCTAGATTTGCAAACTGTAATCGATCGAAAAAGTTCGATTTAAAGAGCTATTGATGTTGATATCAACAGAGCATCTATCAAAAGATAGATATCGATCGAGAATAGTTTCAATCGAAGTAAAATTGTCGATATAACGACCGATCTAGACAGACAATTTTTGTCGTTACACTAAATAAATTAAGAGTTGTTAATAATGCCTTATGCCACTGCGGACTCATTCACCAAGTACCTCTTCAGGATCGCCAACTCACCCATCGCAAACGTTGTCTTTACTCAGTCTGAAAAGATACTCGCTGTTGTGGGTGACAATCGGTTTATTCGGCATCGTATTTACTTTAGAGATGCTCACTCCCGCCGAGTATGTGATGGGATACCTCTACATCAGTCCGATTTTGTTTGTCAAACCGCGACTCAACCGTAGTAGTACCCTACTGATTACGACGATCGCGGTATTTTTAACTTTGCTAAATATCTGGATTCCAGGTAGAGAAACAATTCAACCTGCAATGGTGGCAAATCGACTGATTACTGTCGTCGCGCTAATCGTCACGGGACTTTTGAGCGATCGCAATCTTCAGATTCAGCAAGCTTTGGCACAACAGCAAGCCAAACTCCAAGTCCAAGAACAACTAGCGAGCCTGCGGGAGGATTTTACCTCGACATTGGCGCACGATCTCAAAACGCCGATTTTGGGTGCCCTAGAGACGCTCAAAGCCTTCGATCGCGAGCAATTTGGTGAGGTGCAACCCAAGCAAAAACATGTCTTGGGCGTGACGATCCGCTCTCATCAAACAACCTTACAATTGGTAGAAACCCTGCTCGATGTCTATCGAAATGATATCGAAGGCTTGCACCTGTGCCAAATCCCGATCGACCTGAGCAAGCTAGCCGAATCCGCCACCACCGCTTTATTCGATCTTGCTACCAGCCGTCGCGTTCACCTATCATTAAATTATGGTGAATCTGAGTTTCGGCAATTTCTCTGGGTCAATGGGGATGCTTTTCAACTAGAGCGCGTATTCGCCAATCTGCTGACGAATGCCATCAATCACTCGCCACGCGGCGCAAAAGTAGAAGTCATTTTAGGCACCCAGGGTGCGCAGCAAGTAGTAAAAGTGATGGATACAGGCGCGGGAATTCAGCCTGATGAAATGCCACATTTATTCGGCAGGTTTTATCAAGGCGAAAGCGATCGCCAAGCCAGCGGCTCTGGTTTGGGGCTATATCTAGCTCGTCAAATTGTCGAGGCGCATGACGGGACGATTTGGGCCGAAAATCGCTCTCCCCAAGGCGCAGTTTTTGGATTTCGCATCCCGGCGATTACCCACGCTCTAAATTCCTAACATGTCACTCGATCGCTTAAAAATTCTGTTAGTTGAAGATGACGAGCTATTTCGCCTGGGTCTACTAGTGCGATTGCAACGGGAGCCAAGTATCGAGATTTTAACCGAAGCAAACGACGGCGAAACCGCGATCGATCTTGCCAAACAGCAGTTATTCGATCTAGTACTTCTAGATATCGGTTTACCTGGATTGGGAGGGATCGAAACCTGTCGCCAACTCAAGCAAAATCACCCCAAACTGTCGATTTTGGCACTAACTTCGCGGAGCGATCGATCTCTAATTGCCCGCTTGGTGGCTGCTGGCGCGCAAGGTTATTGTCTCAAGGGTGTGGGAGCCGAAACACTGATTTTGGCCATGCGCTCGGTCATTGCAGGCGCATCTTGGTGGGACGCTACTGCCACCGCCGAAATCCACAATCTGTTTCAAAATAATCCCACAGAAGATCGAACTAATGCAACGACGATCGAATCTTTAACTAGGCGCGAGCAAGAGATTCTCCACCTCATCGCCGATCGCAAGACCGATCGCGAAATTGCCGAAATTCTTTACATCGCCCCTGGTACCGTGCGCGTTCACGTCCATACGATCTTGCACAAATTAGGCGCAAGCGATCGCAAACAAGCAGTCGCGATCGCTATTCAAAACGGCATAGCGACAGAATGTTAAACTAAGCGACCATCTCACGACAGCCGCTCGTCTTCAATTAGAGTCGATGCGATCGGCAGTTAAAAAAGGCAAGGGTCGTCATGCACATCGAGACTCGTACTCATCTAAACCTGACTTAAAGCCAGGTTGATGCGATCGAGCTTTGTCTCTATAAAGTGCTCGTGCCACCATCAATAATCATCTCACTACCCAGCATAAAAGATGATTCATCAGAGGCAAGGAACACCACTGCCTTGGCTATTTCAATCGGATTGCCAAACCGTTTTAATGGTATCTGAGAGCGAAGCATCTCGGTTACCTGATGGAGAGCCTCTGCTGGCAAGCCGGACTTTCCGAGTATTGGTGTAGCTATCGGCCCTGGACTAACTGCGTTGACCCGAATCCCGCGCTCGATTAGTTCGCCAGATAGAGTTTTGGCAAGTGAAATCATTGCCGCCTTACTCGCACTATAGACACTAGAGTTTGGCATCCCAATATGAGCATTAATTGAGGTATTCAGCACGATCGACGCAGGATTTGCCAAAATTGGCAACAAATTCTGAATGAGAAAAAAGGGGCCTTTAAAGTTGACTGCAATTAGATTATCGAACGTTGCTTCATACCAAGCCTCAAGCGGTTGAAAAATGGCAATTCCAGCATTTAGAAATACCCCATCGAGCCGACCGAAAACTCGCTCGATTTCTGCTACCAATCGCTGTTGCTCGTCAACTCGACCTGCATCGCTCTTAATAACGATAACCTCTTCGCCTAGTTCCTGCTGGGCTTGAGCCAATGTGTCTGGGTTCTGTCCAGTAACGACCACCCGCGCACCTTCTAACCTAAATTGCTTGGCTGTCTCCAGTCCAATCCCTGTTGTACCACCCGTAATTAGTAGCCGTTTTCCTTGTAAGCGATTCATATTAAAGCTCCTTGTAAGTGTGCTTAGGTTTAACTCATCATCGCGCTCTACACTAGATAATTGCCAAGCTTACTAATGCAATCAGACAACCGAACTGAGCTGCTAAACACCACACTCTCAACATCGGATTCAATCCCGCAATATGGATCGCAGAATGGATTAACCGAAATGCAATATATGTGGCAACCAGAAAATCGATTGTCGTTCCAGAAATTCCTCGCACTGTCAACAAGAACACCACACCTAGATACAGTGGCAAATTCTCAACCAAATTAGCTTGAACTCGATAAAGTCGCCAAAACAAATTTTTGTCATCTTGAGGAGTGCCAAAATCTTGCCCCGCACCACCCGCCGCTAGATGCCGAATTCTAACGGTGAGTAGAAGACAAACGATCGCGATCGTCCATCCGATAAATACTACTAATCCCCAGAGCGGGATACTCATTGCTTGAATATGTGGCATCTGTTGTAAGGCGAAACTACTATCGATAGTTTAAAAAAATCGCCAGTCAGCACGCTAGAAAAAAGTTGCTCAGTTTTGGGATATTCTTGCGCTTAGAGTTGTCGCCATTGCCTGGGTGTCTTGCCCAAGATGCTTTTGAAACATCGAGTTAGGTGGCTGGAATCGCAAAAGCCGACCCTGAAAGCAATCTCAGAAATATCTAGATTGCTGGATTCCAACAGGTATTTTGCTCGATCGATCCGCTGCTGCAAAATGTATTGATGCGGTGTAATTCCGACACTTTTCTTAAACAACCGTAAGAAATGATAGGGACTAATTTGGGCGATCGAACTTAACTCAGTCAGCTTCAAATCTAGATCGAGATGGCTGTTTATATAGTTAGTTATCAGCGTCAATTTGGCATCAGATAGCCCATCAGCATAGCTAGAAAGCCTCGGTGATGTCGTGCAATAGTTGCGAAGTAAATGAATGGCTAACGCCGTTTTTAGGCTATCTACGAGTAAGTTGCTGCCGATGCCACCCGTTGCTAATTCCGCACTCAAAGTGGCAAAAATACTTTGAATTAGATCGTCTCGTTTACTCATAAACTGAGGCATCAGTTCGATTCGTTCGGGATTTATCCAGTCTTGTCCGACTTGTTGAAGTAGTGTGTGTTCGATGGCTAAAATGCCGAATCGAGCGGTAGTACTCCAATTGCAGCGATGGGCGATTCCGGCAGGAATGATGGCAATATCACCCAATTGTCGTCTTTCTGTTTCCCGCGTACCAGCCAACCAACGTTCGCCGATGGCAAACCGATCTTCCGGTGTATTTGGCAACCCAAAAGCGATGACATGCATCGTATGTTGATGCTCGGCAACCTCGAACTTGGGCTGTTGATGGAGTTCGACATGGAGACTATCCCAGCCTGAACTAGCTAGAACAGCCGGATTGGGTACGAATGGATCTGAAGCATTTGCTTGACGGTAATCGATCGTTTTTGGGGTTGGTGCTGACAATTTCACTAGAGTTATCCCTGTTTCACAACACGATACTTATTTTGGACAAATCCAAAATCGTAGGCAAGAGTAGATATATGCTGGTGTTTGATATCTGATTCAATTGATGTCTTTAGTGCGATTGAGTGTGCTTGTTAATTTGCCACAATTACAACGGAGTGGGTGATTCATTGTTTTAAGTTTCTCTGTTCGGTATTGCTGTTAACATTCGATCTAAAATTAGATTTCTTTTGCTAATAATCGCTTAATTGTGCTGATAAAGCAGTATGATTTTAAATAATTTTGAGTATTGTCGATCGATCTTCAGGGTGCCGTTCATGTCCTGTGACTGCTAAAGTCGCCGCTACTAAATGAATGGTAATATCAGTAACTTTTCTGTTGGGATAAACAAATTTTTTATACCCGTCGAATAGAGCATCATCAAAGTTAATACGATCTGGATTGTCATGAGTATATTCTAAATTTATCACATCATTTATAAGTTTCGATCTAGATTGATTCAGTGCTTTTTTTAGCTCCAGATAGCCTGCATACAACTTAGACCAAATATCTCCTCCTTTCTTCCGGTGTGGATCGATTGCTATGTCATTTTCATCTTTCTGAGTCAGACCGATGGCTGGGA
The DNA here is from genome assembly GCF_000317145.1 of Chamaesiphon minutus PCC 6605. GTDB lineage: Bacteria > Cyanobacteriota > Cyanobacteriia > Cyanobacteriales > Chamaesiphonaceae > Chamaesiphon > Chamaesiphon minutus. Next base: position 2,280,430 of record NC_019697.1, read on the forward strand.
GAAGAGCCAGCTCGAACCAGACACCACCGAAGTGGAATCTAACTAAACCATTTGCCCCTCGATTGTCGCCGTGCAATTTTTTCACCTAATTTTCTGCGACGATCGATCTCGATCGAGATCGATCGGATGACAATTACATCAAAGTAATTGTTGAATTATTCGGACTAGAATAAGACTAGACATTCTGGCAGGATCTTTGCCAATGACAGCAGATGAAGCCCTAGCATTACTCGATCGACTACTCCAAGAACAGAGTCTCCGAGATCTTCAAGAGCAAGTGTTTCGTCACGCTTGGGAAGGTTGCACCTACCCCAAAATGGCCGAGCTAATCGGTTATGACACTGGATACATCCGCGATATCGGTTACGAACTGTGGCGACAATTAACTCAGGTATTGGGCGAACCCGTCACCAAAAATAATTTGCAAGCGGTATTGCGTCGCCAGCGAGATCGTTCGCCTAAACTAGCGGTGCCAGAAGTTACCCAAACTTCACCCCCAGATCGAGATTGCTATTGGGGCGAGCAGATCGATGTTTCTAGCGTCATTGGGCGTGAAAATGAACTCCAGCAGTTGGAACGATGGCTGGATAACAATTCTGAAGTTAATCCCCTTGAGCCACGTTGTCGGCTGATTTCGATCGTCGGTATGGGTGGCATGGGCAAAACATCAATTGCCGCTAAACTCACTCAAAAGTTAGCAGCCGAGCGCAAATTCGAGCGCATTGTCTGGCAATCCTTACGTAATGCCCCACCGTTGGATAAAATTCTCTTTCAACTTATTGCCTTTGTCTCCCACCAACAGCAAACCGAATCTGCGGATACTGTGGATGCGCAGATCTCGCAATTGATGGCATATTTACGCACTACTCGCTGTCTGATTGTCTTCGATAATTTTGAATCGATTCTCTCCCATGGCGGTTATCGGGAAGGTTATGCTGGGTATAGCGAACTCCTGCGCCGGATCGCAACCGAACATCATGCTAGTTGTTTAATCTTAACCAGTCGGGAAAAACCCCGAACTTTGATTCATTTAGAAGGGGAATCTGGGGCAGTTTGCACGTTAGATTTACTTGGTTTGAGCGAAATAGAAGTAGCCGAGATCGGTTCTGTGAATGGTTGTCATACAGACGATTCCAGCGATTGGCATCAATTACAGCAATCTTATTCTGGCAACCCATTAGCAATTAAAATTGCGGCGACGACCATTCGGGATCTATTTGACGGTAGCGTGAGCGCGTTTTTAGAACAGGGGGTAATTCTCTGTAATGGGATTGAGGCTTTACTGGCACAGCAATTCGCTCGATTGTCCGAGATCGAGCAACAGGCACTGTACTGGTTGGCGATCGGTCGCGAAGCTGTATCGATTTCGCAACTATTAGCAGACTTTATTCTCAGCGGATTTAGATCTCAAGTTTTAGCCGCATTACAATCGTTAGATCGGCAAAGTCTAATCGAAAAAAGTTCGGGCTGCTTTACTTTGCAACCCGTAGTGATGGAATATGTCACTGCACAATTTATCGATAAAATCTGTGCAGAAATTACGACTTTAGATGTGACAATCTTCAATAGTCATGCACTGATTCAGGCTCAGGCAAAAGACTATGTGCGCGAGAGCCAAGTGCGGATGATTTTAGTTCCGCTGGTCGAAAGACTCATGGGTAAATTGCGATCGAAACTAGAAATTAGAAATCAATTAGATCGAGTATTAGTTAAGCTGCGAATCGAATTTGTTGATACCAAAGGCTATGCAGGTGGCAATTTAATTAACTTGTTTCGGCACTTACACATCGACTCGACTGGCTATGATTTTTCTGGTCTGTGCATTCGCCAAGCCTATTTATCGGGCATAAATTTACACGATACTAATTTTACGAACACCGATTGGGCAGACTCAGTTTTTACCGAAACCTTCGGCAGTATTGAAGCAGTTGCCTTTAGTCCAGATGGCGGCTATCTGGCTAGCGGCGATTTTTACGGCGATATTCGATTGTGGGATGCCCGCACTTTCCAACTGCGATCGATCCTGCGCGGTCACACTAATTGGGTCAGGGCGATGGCTTTTAGTCCCGATGGTCGAACGCTAGCCAGTGGGAGTTTCGATCGTACCGTGTGGCTCTGGGATGTCAGTACAGGTGAGTGCTTGCAAACATTCGCAGATCGTGCCCAAGCAATCCAGTCAGTGGCATTCAGTCCTGATGGCAAACTACTAGTCAGCGGTAGCCTTGATACTTTTGTCAATAGTAGCGACGATTGCACGATCGGGATCTGGGATGTCAGCACTGGTGAATGTTTGAAGACCGACTATCGTGAGACGGTCTATTCAGTAGCAGTCAATCCTGACGGTCGAACTATTGTCAGTGGCGGTGCTGATGCAAAGATCGGGCTGTGGGATATTAACACCGGACGATGCCTGAAAACATGGACGACGCATCAAGGCAAGGTCTATTCAGTGGCATTTAGCCCCGATGGTCGAACCATCGCTAGTGGCGGTGAAGATGCCACCCTCAAACTCTATGATGCGAGTACTGGTGAATGTTTGAGCACTTATTTAGGACATCGCGATGAATTAAGGTCTGTTATTTTCAGTCGGGATGGTCGAATGTTGATTAGCGGTGGCAAGGATCGCACTATCAAGCTCTGGGATGTGCGGACGGGGAACTGTTTGAAGACACTGGTAGGTCATGAGAATTGGATTTGGTCGATCGCTGCTAATCCGACTCATCAGATCGTAGCTAGCGGTGGTGAAGACCGCACGGTCAGGCTTTGGAATCTGGATACTGGTAATTGTCTGAGAGTTTTTCAGGGTTACGCCAATACGATTTATGGGATGGCTTGCGCCCCAGCACATTCGATCGATGCGTCACCGATGCTAGCTGCTGGATATTTTGGTGGCGCGTTACGACTGTGGAATATTCAGGACGTTGGCGTAGCCTCCCCTTCGGGGAATCGCTCTACGAGTTTGAGCGGTCATAGTAGCTCCATTAGAACGGTAGCCTTCAGTCCAGATGGTCGATTTCTCGCTAGTGGCGGTAGCGGCGACGACCCGATCGTCAAACTTTGGAGCGTCTGCGATGGTCGGTGCTGCCACATTTTATCTGGACATACCAATGGCATTTGGTCGGTGGCATTTAGCCCCGATGGTGACATCCTTGCCAGTAGTAGCTCCGATCGGACGGTGAGACTGTGGAGTACGCTGACTGGGGAATGCGTCCGAATGCTACCAGAAGATACAGATTGGGTGACATCAGTATTATTTTTGACCTCCCCAACGATACTGGCTTGTGCTAGTCGGACGATCGCATTTTGGAATATCCAGACGGGAGAGTGTATTCAGACCTTGCAGGGCGATCGGATCGGGAAGCTCGCGCTCGCAATGAATCCCGATGGCGATATTTTGGCTGGCAGTAGTGTCGATCGGAGCATTGCCCTGTGGCGCATCGATACTGGTGAGTGTCTCCAGGTTTTGCACGGTCATAATGCCTTCGTTCGGTCGTTAGCTTTCAGTCCAGATGGGCAACTGCTAGCCAGTGGCGGTGGTGACAACACGATTAGGCTCTGGGATGTTCGCAGTGGTGAATGTTTGAAGAGCTTACAGGGGCATACGCATGGTGTGTTTGCAGTGGCGTTTGTGCCCCACTACAGTCAGGAATTTGCCGATCGACAGTTGCTAGCTAGTACTGGTACTGATGCCAGCATTCGATTCTGGGATGTTGCTACGGGTGAATGCGTCAAAATCATCCAATCGCCACGACCCTATGAGGGGATGAATATTCGGGGCATCCAAGGATTGACTGCTGCCCAGCAGGAGAATTTAATAGCCTTAGGAGCGATCGGATAGAATCCCTTGGAGATCTCGATCGTTGCGATCTTGGCGATCTTGAAGAGAAAAAACTTCGACTTCCCCATGACCTATCATTACCATTACTTTCATGAGTTTGCCGCCAAAGCATCCAATCTTAATACATACCGCCAGTATCGGATTTCAAAGTTGCTAGGCAACTCAATATCCCGTTTAAAGCCCAGTCGTTCGTACATTTTTCGTGCAGCTACCATTACCTCGCTCGTATGCAGTCCGATCGTCTCTGCTTTGTCTTGCTGTGCTCGATCGATGCATTCCAAACTCAGTTGCCCTCCGATGCCCTGACTCCGGTACTGAGGTAATACGGCTAAGATCCGCATTGATGCCCAGCGTCCCCTTTGGGGAATCGGGCACTTCGGTGGGTGAGCCACCGATTAGTGTTGTAATCGCAGGTTCGCCACAAGCCTGGTTCTGCATTGGTAGAAACGTTTCTAGATCTACTACTCCTGCCAAATTAACGACCCCGACGACCCGCAACGGCTCTTTAAACAAGAAGTGACTCTGTTGGGGCAGCCGATGCCGAGCGGCAGCCCAAGTGCCAAGATGCCCGCCCGCCGAATGACCGACGATCGCCACACGGTCTAGGTCAAGTGTGTATGGTTTAGCCAGCACCCGTAAGTAATCGATCGCATTGGCGACATCCTCAAATGTCCCCGTCCATCCACCGCCTGGGAGATCGATTTGACGATATTCAATATTCCAGGTGGCGATCCCGTGGCTGGTGAGAGCGGAGGAAAGAGCCGCCGTGTTCTGAAGATCGGCAGTGAGATCGCCATGCCTGTACTTCCAGCAGCCGCCATGAATCACAACGGCAACGGGGTGACTCCCTGGAGCCTGTGGTAGTCGCAAGTCGCCAAATTGAAAAGGTTCGCTCCCGTAGTGGATGCGCCGATCGGCTGGTGATGATGGGAGTCGATCGATCTGTTGAGGATTGAGAAATTGAGCGGCTGCCATAGTATGAATTACTCCGATCGCAATGAAAGGTACGAGTTTGAATATCGTCGTTCGCAGTGCTGTTTCTCATGTCTGCACGAGTAAACATTACTCGATCGAAGGGCGATCGTCGGCTACGCCTAGTGCGAGTACAGCCGCCAGCTTTAAACTAATGCCGTTCGCCAGCGGATCTGCGTGCCGATGCACGAGTTGCCATGCGTTCGCTTCATGACGAAAGACTTGGGTGACTCGCAGCGACCAGTCTTGCTTGGGCAAGCCTCCGACTTCACCACACACCCGCTCGATCGTCACGAGTACGGCTAAATCTTCTGTGGCGTAGGTTGCGACTACCTCTTGGTCGAATGTGCCAGAACTAAAAAACCTGCCCATCTCGACCCGTCTCGACAGATCGAAGCCGTGGGTCGGCTCTCCACCGAATGGCGACATCAGCGTGTAGTCATGTGCATGTTCTGTCAGTGCGAGGTATCTATCGATGTCACCACGCATTAGTGCCGCGTTTGCTGCTGCTGTCTGCTGTGTTAGGTTAGCAACATCTTGACTCCCATTCACAACTCTTTCCTCCATCTTTCTCATTCCCAGTCTTTGGGCTACTTTTCGTGACTCAATGTTTGGTCGATCGCGCGTCAATCAGTAACTCGGTATGTCACGTCGTACATCGAACCACTACCGCTAACGCGCACGGTCTTTTGACCGCTAGCAGAGACACTAAAACTGCCCAAAAGATCGGCATCAGCTTTGGTATCACCGTCCTTATCGAACAAGCGAACGTCCGCAGTACCGTCGAAGTTTGCACCCACACCAACACTCGCACCACCGCCATTCTGCATAACGATCGGGCGATCGCGCATCAAGATTTGACCGTTAATAACTAAGAACAATTCGTCAGTGCCATCAGGATCGGCACATGCCCTGATACAGCGAACGCTCAAAATATCGATCCGCTTGCCGCCTTCGAGCATTTGAGATTGGTCGGCGGTCAATTCCGCAAACAGAGATTCTGAGAGAAGGTTGAGGTTAGATTTAGAGAAAGTCATGATGTTTTTTCCTGGTAAATGATGAGTTAATTTGTGGAGATCGGACAAAATTACCAAGCTACTAACTCATAAACTTGTCATTACTCCGTTCGCGTTGGCGTTTAGCCTGCCGTAGCGGCGCGCGTATCTGCTGACGCAGAGGCTGTGCCTACGGCAGGCTACGCCAACGCCAACGGCGGGTGTCCCGCCGTAAAAAGCGGATGCAACCACGCGGAGGTTTCCTCCGCATGTGTTGCACCAAGCAGCGCGACAAGACAGGCACAGCGTCGGCTTTGCCGAATCGATCGTGAGTCGATTCTCATTCTGAGTAACTGAGCCGACATAAATGTCGTCTAATCGGTGAAAGAAACTCTGTTTGGGTGTGCTGGATTTTATGCTCCAACCCAATTTGCAGATTCTTGCTGTGAGCCAGTTTCAGCTAAGTTTCTTAGAAGAGGCTACGCCAACGAATGGAAGGTTTAATTTCTTCCATATCCCCAGAATATGCGCCACCAGACCGATTGACAGCCAGAAAAGATCGGGAAAAGTCTGGTGTTGACGATCGGAAAAGATCGGATCGTTGCCAAAAGATATCAGATTAATCTCCATCAAAAACCCCGCCTTTCAAGGCGGGGTAGATAGATCTTTTTGCTCTAAATTGTCGATCTCTTATGCCTTAAGTTGGCTGTGAACGAGAGCGGCATAGATGCCTTGTTGTGCCAGGAGCGTAGCGTGCGTTCCCCGTTCGACAATCCGGCCTGCATCCAGCACTAAAATACAATCCGCATTCTGGACTGTACTGAGACGATGCGCGATCGCAATGCGGGTACAGGATAAGTTATTTAAGTTCTGCTGTACCTGGTGTTCTGTTTGAACATCGAGATGACTGGTAGCTTCATCCAGCACCAGAATGGCAGGCTGATTCACGATCGATCGCGCGATCGCCAAACGCTGAAGTTGGCCTCCCGATAGCCCAGAGCCGCCTTCGGCTATGCGAGTTTCATACCCCATCGGCAAGCGGATAATGTCATCATGGATGTTTGCCAGTTTGGCAGCTTGAATGACTTGCTCTAAGGAAAGTTGCGGATGATTTAATGTAATATTTTGGCGGATAGATCCACTAAAAATCGCAGCGTCCTGGAGGACGACACCAAACTGACTGCGGAGGGTACGCCAGTTGAGGGTTTGCAGCGGTAAATTATCGTACCGGATCTCTCCTTCCGTCGGTAGATATAAACCTAACAGCAGTTTTGCCAATGTACTTTTGCCAGAACCGGAGCGACCCACCAGTGCGATTTTTTGCCCAGGGGCGATCTTGAGGGAAATATCCCGCAATACCCAGGGGGCATTTGGATCGTAGCGAAAGTTTAGCTGTTGGAGTTCGATACATCCCGTCAACTTGGGAGCAGCATGTACCAAACAGACATCCTGCTCTGGATCTGCCGCTAGCACATCCGTCAGCCGTTCGAGATGAGCACCCACCAATTGCAAACGTTGACTATTGGACACCAGCGAAGAAAGCGGTGTAAGGACAGCAATCGCGATCGCATTGAAGGCCAACATACTCCCGAGGGTCATCGTGTCATTGAGTACAAATAGTGTCCCCAGCCACAGCAGCAGCAGCGGTGAAAAAATGCGCACAGAGAGCATTGTGGTGTCTAAGATCGCCATGAGATAGTTTCGTTTTAGCGATACATTTAGTTGCTTGAAAAATAAGTTCGACCACCGATCGAGGGTGCGATCTTCCGCTCCAGATGCTTTGATTGTTTCGATGCCTTTGAGGGCTTCGACTAAATAGCTTTGAGATTCTGCCTGCGCCCACAAATCCTGCTGCATCAGATCGTGCATCCGATCGGTTGTCACGAACAAGATGGCAACTTGCAGGATGCCAATTCCCAGCACTGTCAGTCCAAACCAGGTTGCCTGGTTCAACAACAGTACCAGATACCCCAACACAAACGCTCCGTCCAGAAGTATTGAAAGTGTTTGACTGGTGAAGGTCTCTCGGATCGTGGTGTTGCTACTCAGGCGCATCAAGAGATCGCCCGTCGTGCGCTGCTCGAAGAAACGGAAGGGTAAGGTGAGCAGATGCTCGAAGAAACTGAGCATTAGCTGAGAATCCAGACGGGCTTGCAGGAAGATGAGTAAAGTAGCTCGCAGATAATGAGTCACGACTTGGGCAAGCACCAGGATGACTATCCCAATTCCAAGCATCGGCATCATGTCCAGATTTTGGGCAGGTAAAATTCGATCGACTAGCACTTGTGTCAGAATGGGCAAAGCCAATCCCAAAATTTGGAGCAGGAAGGAGGCACCCAGAATTTGCAGGAGGATACCGGGGGTTTGGAAGAAATAGCTCGACAAATAGGTGTGCCAGGAAAATTGCTCGCGAGTGGATTGGCGATCGAAGTTAACTCCTGGCTCGAAGGTCAACACCACTCCCGTGAAAGCCGCCTCAAATTGAATCGGTGTTAACCGCCGTCGTCCGCTGCCTGGATCGATGATTTCGATCTGCTGGGGCGACCATCGCTCGATGACTACAAAGTGTTCAAAATTCCAATGGGCGATCGCTGGTAGCGGCACATACCGAAACTCGGCGAGGTCTTCAATGGCATAGGCTTTGACCCGCAGTCCCAACGTCCGCGCCGTAATGGCGATCGTTTCAGCGGTCGCACCATCTCGCCCAATCCCCATCAGATTTCGGCATTCTGCGACTTGAGTAGGACGACCGAAGTAGCTGAGGATCATTGCCAAGCAGGCTGCACCACATTCTAGGGCACTGAGTTGCAGCCGCACCGGGACGCGATGACGACGAAAAAGACGCAAAATTCTGGCATGACTATCCTTGAGGAGGTCATATCTCTGGGGACTCGATTCCCGATCGTGGATCTTGCGTGCTGTTTTAAAGATATTCATCGTCAAGGTGTCTGAAAGTGAGAACCGATCCAGGGCAAGAGTGAAAGCAGCCGCTGCGATCCAACTACTATTTCGGCTTTGCCCGTACTACCGATATAAGCTGAGGTTGGGAGGTGTAGATCGGCGGGATCTAGGGGGACGATCGCTACGGCAACGGGTTGGTTAATTTGCAAAGCTGTACTAGCAGTCAGTCCAAATCGATCGCGGATGTCTTCAGGGCTGCGAATCACAGGTTTATCTTTGAGCTTCAGTCGGCTCAAGCGACTTCGATCGAGGCTGGATAGCCCCTCGAAGTGGAGTCGGAGTGGCTGATGAGCCTGCAAATGCGATCGCGTTTGAGTGGGAAAGAATGCAGCAATGACAACTTTTTCACGAACTCCCTGAGTTCGATCTCGCGAACGTACAACCATTGCTTTCCCAGCGGCAGACACGGGCACCTTCGCGAACCAGGCCATGAAAATCCCCCCAAACAGTAATCCCAGGAGTACCCACAGATAGAGAAAACTGCTGGGGGAGATCCATCGCGGCAGCACGATCTCCTCACGGCTAGCAACATAACGACGAATCGCATCTTCTCGAAAAATAGAGCGGTTGGGTCGATCCATCATGCTTTCCTACCGAAATATGTTTACTAATGGCTCAGTCTTGGCAGTCTTGGAGCGATCGATTGGAGGTGCCAGAACTAATACCGAAGGTACTCGATCGGGTGCTGCCAGACGCAGTAGCCCGTAACCAATCCCTGCCAATCCAGTCATCAGTCCAGGGGATTCTACCGCCAGTGGAATCCCACAGAGCCATCCGTCTCGATCGATGCTGCCCAGGATCGTTGCTGCAAGGCGATCGCAGTGTACTTGCCACTGCGGTTCCCCCAGAATTTCACTCGCTTGGAGCAGGAGTTCTAGATTACCCAAATCGCCATGACAGAGGGAATGATTGTGCCCAAATCCTTGCTCGATCGTCGTTTTGAGGGCTACATCAATCTCATCCCGCATCTGTGAGTCATGGAGATCGGCAAGGCACTGCAATCGACCTAAACCGATGCCAGGTGCGCCATGACACCAGGCTGTAACGCAGTTCGATCGATCCTGTTTACCCGAGCGAATGGTGGCCGCAAATTCTCGCAAATCTGGCCAGTTCATCGCCTCAACCGAAAATAAACTGCGTTCGTAAGCGATCGCGCCTAGTGCCGCCTTGCGAAACCGCTGCTTGCCTGTAATTGCCGCTAATTTCAGTAGTGCCCAAGCAATACCCGCCGCACCATGAGAGAATCCAGTTAATGGTTTATTAGCCAGCCCTTCGATCCTCCAACCAATCCCTCGCGCCATTGGGGTCGCAAGTGCCAGCAATCGATCGCCACACAGCATCGCCGCGTCGAGGATCTGTGCGGTGGGAACGTATCGATAAAGGGCGAGTAAACTGCCGATGCAGCCCGCGCTACCGCGAACTATATCTAATTGCGTATCTTGTTCGATCTGTGGCGGGAGCAACGCGACGATCGCTTCTGCTTCAGCAATTAGTTGTGGCTCATCCCAGAGGATTCCTAGATGAGTGAGGGTATAGATAATCCCACCCCAGCCACTGAAACCACCAATCTGCGAGATCGACGATCGACTTTGCGCTAATTGATGTTGAAGCGTTTTCATTGCCGAACGAGCTAACTCAGTGTAGCGATCCGCTCGATCGATCTCACCGAGATAAGCCAGAAATAGAATTACCCCTGGCAAACCATCGTAGAGATCGTACCCCAGTGGTGTCAAAGTCCAGTGGCGATCGTTGACTAGTGCCAAGCCAATCCAGGTCACATCGGACTCACCTCGTAAAGCTAACGCCTCTAAGCGATCTCCGACAGACCGCGCTGCGGCTAATAGCCGATCGCGATTGGCAATAGGTGGCGATTCAGTCAGTGGGTAGCCTGAATGTCCCTTATGCTCTGGCTCGTCAGCGATCGGATAAAGTGCTGTCAGCGATGCCCGAATAATCCAAAGTTGTCGAGCTAAATCGGCTTCACCCATTAGCTGCACGCGATCGCGTACCGATGCTAAACCAGGCTTGTCGAGGAAATTGCTAATCCGCCCGGAACTCGTCCACAGATGCTGTGAGTCAGGACGGGTGGTAAACATGGGAATGTCACCGTCGAGCAAGTCTTCACGCTCAAAGGCGATGAGTCGAGCTAGATAGGGCAGATTTTCAACTGCTAGCCAGAGCCGATCCAACAGCCGATCGCGATCGAGGGCGTTGCGTAACACATCTGGATGGAAGCTTTCATTGAGCAGGATCGCGTAAGTCCGCGTCGCCCGCACGATGACGCGCACGGTATCTTCAGCAAAGCTGGCAATTGGCCCACTTGGAGCCAATAATTCATCGCGGTGCTGCAACAGCATGTGATACAGATTAGTAAACCCGTTGGCGATGGCTTCAGTGTAATCGAGCACATTTACTTTTTCGCCATTGAGTGTCGGTTGATTCTGCGTTTCTGGCATCTCCATCTGCTGACGGATTAGTTTCATCTCATCGGTGCCCATCCCTTCCCAGCGGGGGATCTGGTGGGGAGTCAATTGTCCTGATGGTGCCCCCAAGCCACTGATGTCAATCCCTTCAGACTCATCGTTCGACCAAATCCGTTGGGGCAGCAACCCAGTTCCATAAACTGAGTGATTCAGAGTCCCGATCGCCAGTTGGCTGGCTCGATCGAGATCGATACCCCCAATGCGGGGATGAAACAGTGCTTCTAAGTCAATCAAAATCGGGCATTCTCCAGCCGCAATTAAATTCTCGTGATGAAAATCAATGGCTTCTAGCGCATAGAGAATTGCTAAGTAAGCACCCTGACGTTCGTAAAATCGCTGAATCTGGTCTGCTGAGGAGCAGGGTTGAGCCTCAATAAATTCGACCCAGCCATAGTCCTGACGATCGAGAATTTTCAGCAAGCGCAAAGGCGGATGGTTGCCACGTTCGTTAATCCAGTGGAGGAGTTCTTGGAAATGCACATCGAGCGACAGCGATCTGGGTTTATATACAACGCGAAGATCGGCACTGAATTTCGCAACTATCACACTCCGACCTTCGCGATGGCTGTCTCCTTGGCCAGCACTCACTTCTACCAACACCCCAGGCTGGTGACTGGGGCAGAACTGCGATCGCAGCTCGTCCCAATCCCGACACAGATGCTGGAGAAATTCCAGGCTAGTAGTCACCCAATGGTTGATGCAAAGCGCAGCTTGTCGAGCCATCACCGGATATTCTTGCAAAATACCGAGGGCAACATCCCGTTGCCGCAATCGCTGCGTAAAACTTTGAAATCGTAGCTCTGGAGTATCGCCTTGCAGTAGTTCTTGCAACCGAGCTACATTTAACTCCAAAACCAGAGTGCGACTGACGATCGACAGTAACCGCTGGGGGAGATTTGCAAATAACAGGGTTTCGATCGTGTTGGGGTCAAATGGGAGATCCGAGGCGGTGGCGATAAGGGTCTGAATTCCCGCTTGCAGGCGAGCGCATCCTTGCTGAACGATTGGTTCGATGAGATTCAAAAAATCAATCGTGGGAATTTCTTTCAGTTCGTCAGGCATGTTTATTGGTTCAAATTCAGTCTCATCAGCGAAGGCTCGTTCCAATTCGATTAACCAGTCTGGTGGATGAGATCGGCGATCGCGCACTGCCTCGATCGGTTCGCCGAGAATGCGCCGGAATTGTGCTTCACTGATGTTTGCAGCCGCCAGCCGTCGAGCGAAATATGTATCTTTGTCAAATGGTGGTTGCGCTCGCCACCGATCGATCGATTGTCGAGCCAAGTCAGCATCTATCTCTAGGTTTAAATTGCCATCCTCAATCGCCATTAAGGACGCAATCCGCTCGGATAAAGTGACTGCCCGATCCCAGTCCGCTGTTTGAAAACAAGGGTGATTCATGTAAGTTCATCCATCATTCTTTGTTAATAAGTTAGTAAGATAGTCGATTGAATGCTATTTGCTAATCTTGTTTTAACAAAACAGTAGATAACTCACCCTACACTTCAGGGTAGTTCTCGATCGAGAATTATTGAGATGCAACCAACAGATGAATTTAAAATAAAAATCAACAACACTACTCAAAAGTGTGGCTTCTACCTCTATTTTATTAGTTAAAACAGAATTAGAAAATCAATCCTAGACAAATTGTTTTCCGAACTCACCAAACTATAAAAGGAAACAAATCTGATGCTTGAGAATATCAAAGCACTGTTGCAAAATACTCAATTGCAACAGCAAGTCAAAGCCGCTGCTAACTTAGCAGCAGCGAGCGAATTAATTACAACTGCTGGTGCCCAAAAAGGCTACTCTTTCACCCCAGAAAGCGTCGCTGGGGCGATCGGTAAACTAATGCTCGGCGATCGCGAACTCTCAGAAGCTGACTTGCTCTCAGTTGCTGGTGGGGCGATGCCAGCTTGCTGTCCCGTTGTAAGAACTGCTGACAGCAAACGGGGTTGTGGCGGCTAAATAGTCGGGGTATTTCTAGCAAGTTGCTACGTGGTTAACTCGGCTGCGGCGGCTTGCAGAAATTCTGACTTGACAGGAATGAACTTGCTCTGAGGTGACTCGCTCCGATTTGGAGCAATTTCAATACCTGGCATCAAACTAATTAGGTGGGTGGCTTTCCACATACCTCGTACTAACTTCAAAATTGGAAAATAAACACATGCTTGAGAACATCAAAGAACTGTTGCAAAATACTCAATTGCAACAGCAAGTCAAAGCCGCTACTAACTTATCAACAGCGAGCGAATTAATTACAACTGCTGCTGCCCAAAAAGGTTACTTTTTCACCCCAGAAAGCGTCGCTGGGGCGATCGGTGGACTAATGCTCGGCGATCGCGAACTCTCGGAAGCTGACTTGCTCTCAGTCGCTGGTGGGGCGATGGGTATGTGCTGTGCCATTGGGGGGACACGGAGCACTAAGCCAGACTAGTACTGAGAGGCACAAGTTTAGAGACTATTTCTAGATAGCTCTTTACGAGTGCCAATCCTGCTTGGTGAAACGCACGCTGTAGGCGAGCGAAGCGAGACGTGCCGCTAGGCGGGAACCTCAGCGCGATTTCATCCGCAAAATCCAAAATCCAAAATCCAAAATCCAAAATAAAATGGTACCTGGATTTACGCCGCTCAGTACTAGTGAGGGCTAAAAAACAATTTAGGCGAGAATATTACTTATGATGATGTCTCACAGATCGATCGCGCCTCAAATCAACTGCACTCCAGAGCTAGCCTCGATTGTTGCTAACGCCAGCTTCCTCTGGGAACGCCTCGATTCAGCGCGTTTTACTCCAGATAACCAACCCAAAAGCGAACCAGAAATCGATCGTCGCCTCGAGCGTTGGTGTCACGTTGTCGCACAGGACAATTGGGACACCTTGCAGAAGCGGTTAGAGTGGGCAGGATCGAACCTCGATACGGTTCGTCCGTTGCTGGGAACTGTCCGATTGACGATCGCTGAGCCGTTGCCAGAATGGGCAGAAACTTTACAACAAATCATCGAAACAGCGACAGATTTTACATCTGCATCCGCATCATTTTTGCCAATTGAAGCAGACAATCCAATTGTGTTCGAGGACGTTCTCTTACCTGCCATTATTGTTGCCAGACAGCAACTTTTGACTCGGCTTGGCGATCGACAACTCACAACAGATAGCCTGCCTTTATCGATGCTCTGTGCAGATGCTTATCGTGCTTTAGAGCGCAGCTTATTGCAACGACTATCAGAACTTTGCGCCAAGACACTAAACTTTGAATTTTCGCAGGTTCGTCCTTTTGGTGAGAACTTACTCAATTTGCTAGGGCTAGAACCGGAAACAAGCAATAACAAAACTCACTATACTCAGTTTGTCGATCGACTGCGGCAAGATGGACTATTGACTTTATTTCAAAAATATGCAGTCATGGGTCGATTAGTGGCTACGGCAGTCAATTTTTGGGTCGAGTTCGCGGTAGAGTTCCTCCACCGATTAGATCGAGATAAACGAGACATTCAAAGAGTTTTTGGCTCGACAACCGTTCGATCTGCCCCAAACAAAGTTACTGATATCCAAACATCTCTTTCCGATCCCCACAATCGCGGACGAACCGTTATTTTGCTCACCTTTGAGTCTGGGCTAAAACTCGTCTATAAGCCCAAAGATTTAGGATTAGAGGTGGCATTTAACCAATTGTTGGACTGGTGCAACCAACACAGACAGCTCTTGGATTTCAAAATTATCCAAGTGCTGAACCGGAACGATTACGGTTGGGTGGAATATGTAGAATATCAACCTTGTGTGGATGGAGCGGCGGCGGAACGCTTTTATCAGCGAGCCGGAATGCTGTTGTGTCTGCTTTACACGCTCAGAGCCAACGATTGCCACGACGAAAACTTAATTGCCAGTGGCGAATATCTAGTGCCGATCGATCTGGAAACCCTAATGCACCACGAAGCAAATCCGATCGAAAATTCACCCTTTAGCCAAGAGTTTGAAACCACCGCAATCCAACAATTTTGGGACTCGGTACTCCGCACTGGAATGTTACCTCGGTGGGATTTTAGCAGCGATCGTCGCAGTGCTTATGATATCAGCGGTTTAGGCAGTGGCAACGATCGACAGATTGCTAGAAAAGTGCCGCGCTGGCAAGCAATTAATACTGACAATATGCACCTGCGGTACGAATTTGTGACATTACCACTAGAGCAGAATGTGCCGCGCTTGGGTGAAATTGCGCTGTCTGCCAATGATTATCAGAGCCAAATTGTGGCTGGATTCGAGCAGATGTATCGTTTCCTGATGGCAAATCAGGATAAATTACTGGCTCCAGATAGTCCACTTGCCGCGATGCAAAATCGACAGATTCGCTTTATTTTCCGCGCTACCCAAATCTACGGTACCATTTTGCAAGACACCTGGGTACCCGATCGCCTCAAACACGGCGTAGACTATAGTATCGAACTCGATCGCCTCTGTTGTGCCTTTCTCATTGCACGGGAGAAACCACCTGCGTGGTCGATCCTGAGTGCGGAGCTACAAGCTATGGAGCAGTTAGACATTCCTTTGTTCGCAGCTAGTGCCTCCAGTGACGAACTCACTGTGAGCGGACATCCATCGATTCGGCACTACTTTAAGCAACCCAGTTACCAGCAGGTGCTGAGCCAATTGCAAGCCCTCGATGAAACCGATCTGTCTCGACAAATCGCGATAATTCAAGGCTCCTTCTGCGCTAAACTGGCGCAAACCTCCAGCCAAGATCGCGATCGATGGGATGCGGAATCGTTACCGTTGCTAAATTCGACAGAACTGATTGAGGCAGCACGGGAAATCGCCTCAGAAATCGCAATTAAAGCTATTCCAGACCCCAACGATAGCGTCAACTGGATTGGCTTAGGCTATGAACTCAGGGCAGAAAGATTCCAACTCCAAGTGTTAACTGATAGCCTTTATGACGGACGTTGTGGGGTTGCTCTGTTTCTGGCGGCACTATCTCAAGTCGATCGCGATCCGCGTTTGGGCAATCTGGCATTGCAGGCGTTACAATCCCTGCGGCGGCAGATCCACACTCTCGATCTTGAATCTCAGCAGCGCACGGCTCGCCTCACTGGAATTGGCGGGGCAGCAGGTTTAGGTGCCACAATCTATACCTTCGTCAAGGTGAGCCAATTTCTAGGCGATCGAACACTCTTGCAAGATGCGCTAGCCTTATCCGCTTGGATCTCACCAGAATCGATCGCTGCCGATCGATATTTGGATATCATTCATGGAGCTGCTGGAGCCATGTTAGGGCTGTTGTCTCTCTATGAAGTAACCAGAGAAACAACGGTATTAGATCGGGCGATTGCCAGTGGAGAGCATTTACTCGCCCACCAAGTCAGCCATAAAGGTGCTCCTAAAGCTTGGCGAACCGCTGGTGAAATTCCGTTAACGGGTTTCTCTCATGGAGCCGCAGGCATCTCCTACGCGCTGCTGCGACTTTACGCTGTTACCCAGGAGCGCAACTACTTAGAAGCTGCCCAAGCCGGAATTGAGTATGAGCGCAACGTTTTTTCGGCCTCCCATGCCAACTGGCCAGACTTCCGCGAACTAGAACACACCGGACAACCTAACTTTCTGGTTCATTGGTGTCATGGTGCAGCGGGAATTGGTTTGGGACGCTTGGGCTGTTTCAACATTGCAAAAACGCCAGAGCTTGAAAGCGAAATTGAAATTGCGCTGCAAACAACTCAGCACTATGGTTTGCAATCGATCGATCATCTCTGCTGCGGCAATATGGGTCGAGTTGAGGTGCTGTTAGTCGGCGCTCAACGCTGCTCCCGTGCGGATTGGCATCGAGTTGCTTTGCACAATGCTACCAATGTTGTGGCTAAAGCCAAGCATACTGGCGCATATCAACTGTTTTCTAACTTACCTAATTCTGTCTTTAATCCTGGCTTTTTCCGAGGTACTGCCGGAATTGGTTATCAGCTCCTGCGTCTAGCACAGCCCGATCGATTACCTTCAGTGTTGTTGTGGGAGTAAATTGCTTGGATTAAGTAATAAATAATAAGTAATAAGTTCTTTTTGAAAATTCATTTCTTACAACGCATCGCCTTCTGATAGAGGGCGATTTTGTTGATTGTTGTTTGAATTAATTCGGTTGGCTTAGAATTGACAAACAATTGGAAGACTACCCAAAAGTGTGAGTATATTCAATTCGTCATTAATTAGAATAGAGCAAAGAGAGCAATTTCGATCTCTTTATCTAAAAACACAACAATCATAGGAGAAAATCATGTCTCACGAGAATATAATTCGGACTTGGAAAGATGAAAACTTTCGTAATAGCTTAAGCAAAAAGGAACGTGCGCTACTGCCAGCAAATCCTGCTGGTTTAGTCGAACTGTCTGATGCCGATTTAAATGCTGTTGCTGGTGGTGCTAAACCTAAAAGCACAAGTCCTTGTTGCACGCATGCCACAAAGTAGTTATGCGCTGTACGGCAGCTAATAGTTATTTGTAAGTCTCCGCTCTTCAGTAGTAGCTCGCCTGTTACTGCTGAAGAGCGAAATTAGATCGTTCTGCGATCGATAGAATAATTACAAAATTACTCAAAGGTGTAGCGTGCATCTACTAGATATTAATTAAAATAGGATCGGAAAGTTATTTACTAAGTAAGTTTCCGAGAGAAAATTTAACAATAACAGGAGAAAAATATGTCTCACGAAAACATTATCCGCGCTTGGAAAAATGAAGGCTTTCGCCAAAGCTTGAGCGACAGCAATTCCAAATTCAGATTTTGACAACTTGGTAGGGTGAGCAGGAGAATAGAGAGACTTCAAAAAGAGAAGCAGAATGGAGCCAATGAAGCTGAGTTTTGGGGTATTGATAGTCTATCTGAACCGAGCAATTCTTCAGATGAAAGATCCGCGCCTTGCCAGCAATGGCACTAAATACACCATCAGAGATGCTGTGTTGGGAGCATTTTCGATGTTTTTCATGCAAAGCGAATCCTTTTTAGAACATCAGCGGCACATGAATAGCAATCAGGGCAAAAGCAATGCTCAGACACTGTTTGGCATGATTAAAATCCCAACAGTGCCGCAAATTCGGAATATCCTGGATGAAATTTCAGCCACAGCACTATTTGGAGTATTCAATCACGTCTATCAGTCTTTAAGACGAGAAGGTCACTTGAAACCGTTTGAATATCTCGGTGGATTACTAGTTGCGCTGGATGGAACTCAGTATTTTGACTCGCACAAACTCAACTGTAAATGCTGTTCGAGCCGTACCCACAAAAATGGCACAGTAACTTACTTCCACAGTGCCATTTTGCCTGTAATAGTTGCGCCTGGGCAATCTCAAGTAATTTCCTTAGCTCCAGAATTCATCACACCTCAAGATGGTCACCAGAAGCAGGACTGCGAAGTGGCAGCAGCTAAACGATGGCTCAAAACTCATGCCCCAGAATTCCAAGGACAAGCAATCACTCTACTCGGAGATGACCTCTACAGTCACCAACCAATGTGTGAACAGGTGATAGCGTCGGGAATGAACTTTATCTTTACCTGTTTAGAAACGTCTCATACTGCTGTTTATGATTGGTTGAAATACTTGGATGGTATTGGCGAGGTGAAAAAGCTAGAAGTGAAACAGTGGAACAGCAATTCAAGCGAATTATATAGCTATCAATATGTGAATGGAATTCCTCTAAGGGACTCCCAGCCAGCAATGAAGGTCAATTGGTGTAAACTAATCCATACCCGCCAATCAGATGGAGAAATATTATATGAAAATTCATTTATTACCCGCCATGAATTAAACGAACAGAGCGTACCTCTGGTTGCTGCGGCTGGTCGATGTCGTTGGAAGACCGAAAATGAAAATCATAATGTGCTCAAAACAAAGGGATATCATCTGGAGCATAACTTTGGGCATGGTCAGCAGCATTTAGCTGCTTGTTTATTGACGCTGAACCTGTTGGCATTCCTTTTTCACACTGTTTTGCATTTAACAGATCTTGCATATGGACAGATTCGTCTCAAGCGTGTTACTCGTAAAGGCTTTTTTCAAGATATCCTCAGTCTTACCAAATATTTACTCTTTGAGAGTTGGCCTTCTTTGATTGATTTCATGCTTTACGGCTCGGCTTCCACTCTGGTCGCCAACTCTTCCTAGATTTTTGAATTTGGAATTGCTGCTTGAGCGAAAAGGAACGTGCGTTACTACCAGAACATCCTGCTGGTTTAGTCGAACTGGCTGATGCCGATCTAAACACTGTTGCTGGTGGTGCTCCGCCAATCCCTTCACGCGCCTGTAGCTATAACCGGGAGTGCCGTTAATTTAGACAAAATTCAGCCAGAGGTGAGCGAAAGCTCACCTCTGAGTGTTAATTTTGATGCTCGAAATACATAATTTGTTTTTCTTCAAAAGTGCAACGCTTCTTGTTATAGATATTTTTGGCATGAAACTTGACAGTATTAAGGCTAATTTGGAGCGAATTGGCAATCTCTTGATAGGAATAAGTTTGGAGTAATAACTGCCATATTTCAACTTCCCGATCGGTTAGATTGTATTTTAGTTGTTCGATCTTTAAGTCTTCTTGAAAACTAGCCGATCGATCTTCCAGAAAAATGAGCAGATAAGGGCAATCGCTCTCTGTTTCCTCTAAGAAACCTTTTAATTCATCTGGTAATCTACAAGCTCGAATCCGAATCTTCTGCTCTGGTGTAAGTTGACACTCGACGATCGAGATCTTCTGTTCGTGAATCTGTCTGAACCGACGCGATAGATCGACGATCGCACTAGTTAATTTTTCTGAGCGATCGAGACTTTCCCCAAGCATTTTGTAGATTTGTTTAGCCTGATGATTTAGATAGATTAGATTCAGTTGAGTAGAAACGACGACGACTCCTTCTTTCATGAACTCCATTAGTCGCTTCTGGAAATCATAAGATCTTGATAAGGATTGGATACTTTCCTGCGCGATCGAGTCATCTATTACTTCTAATCTTCTAAATTGAGATCGGTGCCGATCTAGTGGATGCATTAGTTCTCTACCTCTATTTTTCCAGTGGATAATTTCTATTCTCGATAGATGGATGAATCACTCCTACTTAGACTCTAAGCACGAGTTTTATCATCAACGCTCGGAACAACGCTTGTTGACAATCTCGGCAGGAGTTGCCACCTAATATCTCTAGAATAGGCTCCCCTAGCTAGTTTGACAGCCAGAAAAGATCGGTAAAAGTCTGCTGTTGGCGATCGGAAAAGATCGGAAAAGTCGATCGTAATTTACGAATTATTCTGACTAGAATAAAGATAGATTCTGGCAGGATCTTTGCCAATGACAGCAGATGAAGCCCTAGCATTACTCGATCGACTACTCCAAGAACAGAGTCTCCGAGATCTTCAAGAGCAAGTGTTTCGTCACGCTTGGGAAGGTTGCACCTACCCCAAAATGGCCGAGCTAATCGGTTATGACACTGGATACATCCGCGATATCGGTTACGAACTGTGGCGACAATTAACTCAGGTATTGGGCGAACCCGTCACCAAAAATAATTTGCAAGCGGTACTGCGTCGCCAGCGAGATCGTTCGCCTAAATTAGCTATGCCAGAAGTTACCCCAGCTTCGCCCCCAGATCGAGATTGCTATTGGGGCGAGCAGATCGATGTTTCTAGCGTCATTGGGCGCGAAAATGAACTCCAGCAGTTGGCACGATGGCTGGATGATAATTCTGATGTTAATCCCCTTGAGCCACGTTGTCGGCTGATTTCGATCGTCGGTATGGGTGGCATGGGCAAAACATCAATTGCCGCTAAACTCACTCAAAAGTTAGCAGCCGAGCGCAAATTCGAGCGCATTGTCTGGCAATCCTTACGTAATGCCCCACCGTTGGATAAAATTCTCTTTCAACTTATTGCCTTTGTCTCCCACCAACAACAAACCGAATCTGCGGATACTGTGGATGCGCAGATCTCGCAATTGATGGCATATTTACGCACTACTCGCTGTCTGATTGTCTTCGATAATTTTGAATCGATTCTCTCCCATGGCGGTTATCGGGAAGGTTATGCTGGGTATAGCGAACTCCTCCGCCGGATTGCGACCGAACATCATGCTAGTTGTTTGATATTAACCAGTCGGGAAAAACCCCGAACTTTGATTCATTTAGAAGGAGAATCTGGGGCAGTTTGCACGTTGGATTTACTTGGTTTGAGCGAAATAGAAGTAGCCGAGATCGGTTCTGTGAATGGTTGTCATACAGACGATTCCAGCGATTGGCATCAGTTACAGCAATCTTACTCTGGCAACCCGCTAGCGATTAAAATTGCGGCGACGACCATTCGGGATTTATTTGACGGTAGCGTGAGCGCGTTTTTAGAACAGGGGGTAATTCTCTGCAATGGGATTGAGGCTTTACTGGCACAGCAATTCGCTCGATTGTCCGAGATCGAGCAACAGGCACTGTACTGGTTGGCGATCGGTCGCGAAGCTGTATCGATTTCGCAACTATTAGCAGACTTTATTCTCAGCGGATTTAGATCTCAAGTTTTAGCCGCATTACAATCGTTAGATCGGCAAAGTCTAATCGAAAAAAGTTCGGGCTGCTTTACTTTGCAACCCGTAGTGATGGAGTATGTCACTGCACAATTCATCGAGCGAATATGCGAAGAAATCACCACGTTAGATGTAGCGATTTTTAATAGCCATGCGTTGCTCCAGGCTCAGGCTCAAGACTATGTGCGCGAGAGCCAAGTGCGGATGATTTTAGTGCCGCTGGTCGAAAGACTCATGGGTAAATTGAGATCGAAATTAGAGATTAAACACCAACTCGATCGATTATTAGTGAAACTGCGATCGGAATTTGCTGGTACCGACGGCTATGCAGGTGGCAATTTAATTAACCTGTTGCGGCACTTGCACATCGACTCGACTGGCTACGATTTTTCCGAGTTGTGTATTCGGCAAGCCTATCTGCTCGGCATGAATTTACACGATACTAATTTTGCAAACACCGATTGGGCCAACTCAGTTTTTACCGAAACCTTCGGCAGTATTCACTCTGTCGCCTTTAGTCCAGACGGTCGCTGGTTGGCTAGCGGTGATTTTAACGGCGATATTCGGTTGTGGGATGCCCGCACACATCAACTGCGATCGATCTTGCGCGGTCACACCAATTGGTTACGAGCGTTAACTTTCAGCCCCGATAGTCGAACGCTAGCCAGCGGTGGTTTTGACTGCACCATCCGTCTCTGGGATGTTAATACTAGTGAGTGCTTGCGGACATTTGCCGATCGGACACAGGCGATCCGATCGCTGGCATTCAGTCCCGACGGCAACATCTTAGTCAGTGGCAGTGACGATATGTTAGCCAGCGGTAGCGATAACTGCACCGTGAGACTCTGGGATGTTAATACTGGTGAGTGCTTACAGAAATTCGCCGACTCTACCGAAGCAATCTACTCAGTAGCATTCAGTCCTGACGGTCGAACCATTGCCAGTGGTGATACCGATTCAAACATTCGGCTTTGGAATATCCACAAAGAACGATGCGTTGGAACATGGGAGACTCATCAAGGCAAAGTCTTTGCAGTAGCATTTAGTCCAGATGGTCGAACCATTGCCAGCGGGGGGGATGATGCTACCGTCAAACTCTATAATACCAGTAATGGCGAGTGTTTGAGAACTTGTTTGGGACATAGCGACGGATTGAAGTCGGTAATCTTTAGTCAAGATGGCCAAACGCTCATCAGCGGTGGCAAGGATCGCAACATCAAGCTGTGGGATGTTGGGACTGGACGGTGTTTGAAAACGCTGGTTGGGCATGAGGATTGGATCTGGTCGATCGCTTGCAATTCGGCTCATCAGATCGTGGCTAGTGGTAGTGAAGATCGCACGGTGAGACTCTGGAGTCTGAGTACTGGCAAGTGTCTGAGAGTTTTTCAGGGCTACGCAAATACGATCTATGCGATGGCTTTTGTCCCCCCACCTCTACCAGATATTGCCGCTCCTCAAGCGGTGCTAGCCACTGGATACTTTGGCGGAGCATTACGACTCTGGAATATCCAAGACGTTGGCGTAGCCTCCCCTTCGGGGAATCGATCTACGAGTTTGAGCGGTCATAATAGTTCCATCAGAACGGTAGCCTTCAGTCCAGATGGTCAACTCCTTGCTAGTGGGGGGAACAGTGACAACCCAATTATCAAACTTTGGCGCGTCCGGGATGGCCAGTGCTGTCACATTTTAACTGGACATACCGATGGCTTGTGGTCGGTGGCATTTAGCCCCGACGGTCGAATCCTGGCCAGTAGTAGCCCAGACCATACAATTAGACTGTGGAGTACTTTGACTGGTGAGTGTCTCCAGATTTTAGCAGGGCATACAGATTGGGTCACATCGGTCGCCTTTATTGCCTCACCACCGATGCTGGTGAGTGCTAGTCGCGATCGCACGATTAGAATTTGGGATATCCAGACGGGTGAATGTATGCGGACTTTACAGGGGCAGCAGCTAGCGCTTGTGTCGATCGCGGTGAGTCCTAATGGCGATATTTTGGCTAGCGGTAGTGTCGATCGTACCGTGGCTCTTTGGAATATTAATACTGGTGAATGTTTCCAAGTTTTGCCCGGTCATCAAGCGTTCGTTTGGTCTGTGGCTTTGAGCACCGATGGACGATGGTTAGCCAGTGGTAGCTATGACGGTACCGTCAGGCTTTGGGATGTGCATAGCGGGAAATGTCTAAGGATCTTACAGGGGCATACGCATGGTGTTTTCGCAGTGGCGTTTGTGCCACACTACAGCGCGGATTTTGCCAATCGGCAGTTGCTTGCTAGTACTGGTACTGATGCCACTATTAGATTCTGGGATGTTGCTACGGGTGAATGCGTCAAAATCATTCGATCGCCGCGACCCTATGAAGGAATGAATATTCGGGGCATCCAAGGATTGACTGCTGCCCAGCAGGAAAATTTAACAGCTTTAGGAGCAATTATATAGAATCCATTGGCAATCTTTGAGGGCGATCTTCAGCTAGAAACGTTTATGCTACATCTCTGTTATTAGACTTTACATAACCAACCGACGATCGCCATACCATTGACTCAATTCCTGTTCGATTCCATCCAGGACATTCGTGACAAGTTAAGAAAATCAGAGATTTGTCAAAAGGGTAATAAAAAGATGCCAAACTGTTTCTAGTCAAGAGTTTGAGGGAATAGAGGCCTGATGACCAGCCGCCGAAGAAGTAACCGCGACCACGCCAAAAAGAACCACCAACCAGGTGTGGAAGATGAGATCATCGCCGCTCAAGTAGAGGCTTTATTGACACCAGCAATTTTCAATCAAAGTCATTACTACCGACAATTAGGGCTGAGAAATCGGCTGTTAAATTTACCCTTGATGATGGCAGCAGTGCTGACGCTACTGTGGCGGAATGTGCCAGGAGTCAGAGAACTAAGCCGAATGTTAGGGCGAGAAGGATTTTTGTGGTGTGAGCCAACACAAGTAAGTCAACAGGCGATTGCACAAAGATTTCTGACCTTTCCATCTGAGTTATTTGAGAGAGTGTTTAAGGAATTACTGCCAGAATTTAGAGTGAAGTGGCACCAGAGAAAACAGCGATTGTTGCCACAAAGCATTGAATTTGCTCAAGCAAAATTTGAGCGGATTTGGGCATGTGATGGCTCCACATTGGAAGCGATATTCAAGAAATTAGATAGCTTATCTGATGTGCCAATCGGACAACTAGCGGGAAAAATGGGAGTAGTCATAGATTTGGTGACGAGATTGCCGATTGAAATCTGGTTTAGAGAAAATCCCAAAGCTTCAGATGTTAATTTTGAGAAAGATATCCTGAATTTAGTAACATCGGGCACTTTATTGCTCTTGGATCGAGGCTTCTATCATTTCCAATTTTGGCAAGAATTAATTAACAGAGATATTCATTTTATTACTCGATTAAAAAAAGGTGCATCGCTACAGATAGAGCGAGTATTTAGCAATAGTTATAGTATCCGTGACCGAATAGTGCGGATGGGGTCTGGCACCAAAAAGACTCCATATATAACTGTAAGATTAGTCGAAATTAAAGTGGGTAAAGTCTGGTATTCTTATCTAACTAGTGTACTCGACCCATTGAATCTTCCTCCCTATGTAGTCGCCGATTTGTACGGAAGACGGTGGCGAATTGAAGAGGCTTTTAATACTGTTAAACGATTGCTCGGGTTGAGTTATTTATGGACTGGTTCAGTTAATGGAATTAAATTACAGATGTGGGGGACTTGGCTGTTTTATGCAGTTCTAGTCGATTTAGGTGATGCTGTAGCTGATGAATTATCTCTCCCATTCGACCGCATTTCTTTAGAGATGATTTATCGAGGTCTTTATCACTTTCATGTAGCTCATCATAAAGGTTTAGCTGCCAATCCAGTCACCTATTTTGCTGCCCCAGAGAATCAAGATTTAGGTATTGTTAAAACTGTTCGTAAACCTAATGTTAAGTTAATTATTGCACCTTTTCCTGATTCTATGAGTCGAACAGACAATTTTTTCTTCGACTCATCGCCTCAAGCCCGCTTGACAAGTGCGATCGCTTCTTAACTTGTCACTAATGCATCCAGGATGGCGATCGCATCCGTCATTGATTTTGCCTCACTTGCCAACGAAGCAAACACCAACTCAACCCGCTGTTGATAGTCTCGTGGACACAGCGCAAAACTGTTGGCAACTGCGACCGCACCTTTCTCATTCAATAAGTACTCTTCATTGAGTGCAAATAATACCTGATTCATACAAGCCACACTGCGGAAACAACAACCTGCTGCATAGGCAACATCACCGCGTGCAACAGCCTTTCCCGCAACGAACAGCGAAAAACTAATTTCCCAGGCAAACTTATTAATTGTTGCTTGTTTAAGCTGACTTGGATAGGGAGTTGTCCTAACTTTTAAACCGTCTAAAACACTACACGGATCGTGAAGTGGCAGACAAATGGCGACTTCACCCATATAAATAGAGGATACAAAGCCGTGGGGATGACCGGGTTGGTAATCAATCGTGATTTGTCCAGCATGGCATTCGTCAATGACACAGCTAACCCGATCGACATCACGAAAGAGAAAATCCACGGGCATATCTTTAATCTTGAGCCAACCACCACCATTAATCCATTTTCCCCATCCACCAATTGGTGTAATCAGATTGGGACGATGATTATCGTCAAGTTCGCAAGCAAGTTGATTGAGAGCAATTACATCGATGGGATTGTCTGGTAGGTAATAAATTCCTAAATCCACATCTGACTTCGGGGTGTGATTCCCTCTTGCGCGAGAACCTCCGAGTGCTACAGATGCAATCCCCTCAATTGACTGCAAATGTTCGACTACATCATGAATAAAGTCAGGTAATTGCTGATTCATAATTAGCTTTACCTCAATTGAGTATTGAGCGTTGAAATTACAATTGGAAATCTTAAGAATTTTAACAGTACCCTTTAGGGTTATTTAATTATAAATTTAAAGAGACTTTTCCATTACGTAATTAACAAAACTTTCACCCCGACAAGTTACCTCCTGCTTTTGAACAACTGAAAACCCCATGCGTTGGAAAAACGATTTTGCGGTAATACTAACCTCAACAAACAATCTATTTAATGACAACTCAACTGCTTTTGCTTCAATTGCTTGATAGATTTGTCTGCCTACGCCGCAACGTTGATAGTTTTTGTGGCAGTAAAAGCAGTCGATATGACCATTTGGTTCTAGCTCTCCAAACCCAGCAATTACACCCTCATCATCAGCAACATAGGTGAATCGGCTCGAACACACCTCTACCCAGTTTCTAAAGTAGATATTATCAGGTGCCCACGCCTTAACCTGTTTGCTTGAGTAATCGCGGACATTAATTTCACGAACTGTTTCATGGAACAGTTGCGCTATTTGTTCGGCATCCTGTGCTTCAAACAACCGGTTCTCCAGTACCTAATGTGCTAATTAAATGAGAATCGAGGCAGTACAAGAGAAAGAAAATAAAATAAATATGTCAAAACTGCTGACGAGGAGAGGAAAAGCAAGATAATGAAGAGAGGAAGAAATAGTAAGAAGAGCGGCGGGCAGGGCAAGTGGCAACAAAAAAGGAACTCAAGCTACTAACGGAGCTATTAGGAATAGAAGGAATGCGAGTAGAGTCGCAGCGACAATATGAAGGAATAGGCATCATCTTACAGGTAGAAGCAATAAAGAAAGAAAGCAAATGCCATAGATGCGGAACGAAGAGTAGTAGCTTACATCAGAATAATAGATACATAGTAAAAGATTTGCCGTGGGGAGAGCAGCAAGTTCACCTAGAAATAAACAGAAGACAATTTAAATGTAAAAAATGTCAAAAACCATTTAGCGAACAACTAGAATTTGTTAAAGGCAGAAGAACATATACTTCAAGACTAGCTAAAAAAATCCTAGCAGAAGCACTAGAAGGAGATATTCAGAGCGTAGCTAGAACAGGAGTAATGACGACAGCAGAAATAGAGAGAATAATTGAAGACGCAGCAGCAGAGCTAAACGGAGAAAAGCCAACGGATTTAAGAAAACTGGGAATAGATGAAATAGCAATGGTAAAAGGACAAGGAAAATATTGTGCAGTATTAGTAGATATAGAGCGAGGAAAATTATTAGCAATAATCGAAAGCAGAAAGAGTGAAGAAATAGAGAAAATCCTGAAAGGATGGGGGACAGAGGTACTGGAAAGGATCGAAGAAGTCAGCATAGACTTATGGAAAGGGTATAAAAGCTTAGCGATAGAAGTGATGCCTAATGCTCAAGTAGTAGCAGACAGATTTCATGTAACAGCGCAAATAAATAGTGAGTTAGATAAGCTGAGAAAACAAGAAAAAAGAGCGATAGAGGCTAAACTTAAATCCGCAAAGACATTAGAGCAAAAGAATGAATACACTCGGCAATTGGCAGTAATAAAATCGAGTAAATATGCGCTGCTAAAAAATGAAAAAGAGTTAAGAGAGGAGAAAGAACAAGAGAAGCTCAAGCAGGTTAGAGAAGAATTTGCCAACATTAGGGCAGCACATCTACTCAAAGAAAAATGGAGAGAGATAATGGAAAAAACAACATCGTGGATGAGAGGACTATTGAAAATTAGACATTGGCTGGTAAGAGCCAAGCAGCATTTGCCAAATAGTTGTGGCACAATCTCGCGATGGTTAACAGAGATAGTTGCTTACTTTGATGAGCGAACTACTAGTGGTGTAGTTGAGGGAATTAATAATAAGATTAAGCTCATCAAGCGTACTGCTTATGGCTTCACTAATTTCAACAACTTCCGAAACAGATGCTTGCTAACTTGGAGATTCAATTATTGATTTAGCACATTAGGTACTGGAGAACCAAACAACCGGATCTCAATCATAATCCTACTCCTTTTCTAGATCGCAATTCACGTCGCATCACAAGTTCGCCGTTCTCTTCTTGTCCGGTATAAACAAAACCCATCTTTTCGTAGAACGAACCAGGACCACCTTTGGCTGGCACACAACTTGTTTCAACCGCATCTGCTCCAGGGCGCGTCTTGACGTGTGCAAAGAACAACTCCAACGCCTTTCGCCCGTAACCACGCCCCTGGTATTGTTCGTCTATCATCAAACGCCAAAGAAAGTACTCTTGCCGAACTACGTCGTCTTCCAACATCAAAAAACCGACTGGCACATCACCAGCGTAGATTGCGCGGAACCAAGCAACCTCTGGATTAAAATGTGCTTCTGCAATCGACATGGCGTTGGATGCTACGAATTGCTCTTGGGATGGGGCTACCTTTAAGCGGAGGATATCGCGCCAGTTGTCCTTAGTTATCTCGCGCAGTGTTACTTCAATGTTGGTCTCGGACATACAGAGTATCCTCACTAATATCGATCGATTTCTACTAAAGAGATTTCAAATGGGTTCTATAGGGTCAACTAAAACTGCCGAATACGTTGCTTGTGTTAGGCTAGATAGTAGTTTTTCTCCCAAACGCCTCTGAAGTTTATGACTGTTGCTCAAACAACAAGACCATCTAGTAGCCCGATTACAGTGACGTTGAAACGCCTTGTCGCGCTGTTGGAAGAAGACGAGACAGACGAGTATGGAGTTCTGCAACCGAGTCAAGCTGCATTTAAGTTGGCAATGGGATTTGTTCTAGAAGCTTACGATGCAATGGGCGATCGCTTTCCGAAGGCATCGGCTTCAACGGATGAGCAAGGGAGCATTCGACTGACATGGAGTAAACTTGAGTCCGACTGCGAAGTTCGGCTAATCTGTCCTGCTCAGAATGACCAGATCGCCTACCTGTACCACGAACTAGGTAACGATTATGCTGTAGAACGAGAAGTGACAGTATCCATCCTTTTGTCGTGGTTGGAATGGTTCGGTCGAGCATGAGACAGTTTGAGTCATTAACAGACGACGCGATTGTATATCGTTCGATGTTACGCAAGCAATGGATTGATGAGGACACGGGACGAGTAAAAGCAGATGCTTATTTTCTCCGAGCGAATGAGCTTGGACTTTCTGTAAATTTAGCCACTAAATGTTCTCCGCAACAGTGCGCTGAGATGTTTCGTAAATGTTATGGCGTAGCCAGTCTTCAGGTTGGGGATGTCCGAGAGATTGGCTTGGATGTGGAACAAGATGCTGTGAATCATGCCAATATTGTGGGTTTGCCATGTCGAGAAGATGACTTAGCCGAGGCGGAACGTTTCGCAGGTTTATTGGCAAAGCGATCGTACCTTGTCTGGCAACCAGTATGATTCAGATCGATTGTCTCAAGGTTTCTGTGTAGGCTGTGTGGATGGGTGTTGTTAGGCAGCTTCATTGAGATTACAGACCATCAGACAAAGCTGTCCGTATACTGGTACGTGATAATCACGTAATACGTGAAACCCAGCCTTGGCATAGGCTCGCTGTGCAAATAGATTCTGGACGCTAGAACTTAAGCCCACCAACGGCACATTTCCTCTGTGGCGAAGCTGTGACACCAATAGCAGCAGTGCTTTTGGGCCAATTCCTCGACCCACAAATGCCAGATCGCCAATCAACAGATCGACATCAACCGATCCGGCGGGGATCTCGTACAGACCGACTGAATCTAGAACTTCACGCGACACAGACTGCCATCGAATATAGCCAACCGATCGACCGTCAACGGCGACTAGCGATCGATTTCCACTTGGCGGTGGATTGGCTGCCCAGGCAATGTGGTCTTCAGGTTCGGGATACCACATAGCGACATGAGGAGCAGTCATCCAATGTCTCAGTAGCTCGACATCAGTGCTGGAGAAGGGAGTTAGGGTGACATTGGATTCCATAAATGAACGGGTTTTCATAGTGTTTGGAATAATGGGAATAGCTAGTTGAAATTAGTAACTAACCTGAGTTCGGGTTAAGAATATTAGCTTCGTTCCAGCACCGCCGCCGATTGAAATCGGGGCTAACATTACAAAGTCCGCCTTCGCGGACTAATAATTCAGTCCGCGAAGGCGGACTTTGCATCATGAGCAGAGACTTCCAGTCTCTAGGCTCTTCTTATCCCGAACTGACGTTAACTATAAATCGATTTATAATTACCATCAAATTGAGAAAGATTGAGATCGATCGGATCGGCATTCAATTTATTTGCTTGTTGATGACCAAATCTTCATACCTGCTCCAGCAAAACCAATGCCAAAGATTACCCCAGATATGACAAATAACAGGTTAAGACCTGGGATAAAATAACCCATGAATCCAACGATCGTCGAAAGTACCCACAAGACCGATACCCAACGGGGAAGCTTGTTGGCGATCCAAGAGCCAACTGCAAACAAGCTCATACCTACTGTAAATGTCGATGCGCCGATCGGATATAGATTAATTCCAGAGATCGATCCGGTGCGGATAATTGCAATACCGACGATAGCTAGTAGAAATCCAAACAAACCCCACAATCGAGATTCCTGATGCTGAAAACCATAAATACCCATGATGCCAAATAAGAGGAAAATATCGGTCAACAGATAAAGGATAGAGGTCGTTATATTAGGATTACTACTGGGTAAAAACGAATTTATGCCACGTAAGATTCCAGCAACGATCGCGGCAAGTCCGCCCAATCGAATTAGATTTGTACTAGACATTTTATCTATCTCCCATCCTACTTTATGGAGTCTGTTCTACGGTCAATCCGATTTCTTGTCCGTAAGATAGTTCGAGCGTATGACCGTCTGGATCTCTTAAAAAAGCCCAGTAGCCAATTGGATATCCAGAATCTTTGGGTGCTTGTAGCAGAAAACCTTCCTGTTTGGCTTTGTCGCATAGAGCATCGATAACTTCCCGACTCTGACACCCGACTCCGAGATGCGCGAGGGGAGAAAGAACCGACTGCACCGAACTTGTCTGAATCAGCACGATGACAAACGGACGAGTGCGGTCAGAAAGCCATACCACGGCAACACCTGTTTCTGCATCGATGCGATGATGAATTACTTGCATTTGGGCATAGACAGCGTAAAACTGAATACTGCAATCGAGATCTGTAACGGGGAGTGCAATGTGAGTTAGTCCGAGATCGATCGTCATAATTTACCTCACGCTTTACTGATGTACGATATTTATTTTTGAACGCCAATCTTCTCTGATTCTTTGTTCTTTAACTTCAGCATCGAATATCCTCAGCAAGAGATTGGGGATTTATTAGGGGCTTCTCCATAACGATCTGGGAGTGAAAGATTGTTATGCGGCTCCACGACGACCGACAACAATTGGTTGGTGGAGGATTCCGTCTAACCGTTGGACATGAGTGAAGCCGACCTCTTGGAACAGAAACATCAACCGCTCGACTGTAATCGCATAGTAGCGATCTAAGCCAGCAGTAACGCTAGCAGGAGTTCCTACCCTCGCCTCACGCACAAAATACATGGCAACATCATAAACATCATCGTTCCAATCGCGAGTTTGAAACACGAAGTAACGATCGCTGCCGCGAACGCGGAATCCATAGGACAACATCTGTGGGGACGATCGATCCTCATCCTCACGGTAGTCGCGCAGATTGACGATCGCGATCCCATCCGTCCGCAAGCAGTTGTAGAAACCTTGGAGTGCGATCCGGACTTCATCTTCTCCAGGGAGGTGTGGCAGCGAGTTGTCGGCACTTAACACCACATCAAAGCCGGAACCATGAACTTCGGTACACTGTCGCATATCTGCCACTTTGAATGTCATGTCGAGTCCGCGTGAGATCGCTTCTGTGCGTGCTCGATCGACTGCTGCTGCCGATAGATCGGATGCCGTCACGGTATGTCCCAGGGCTGCGAGGCCCAGTGCTTGCGTGCCAATACCGCAAGAAACATCCAGAATCGATCGGGGTGCCGAACCCATTAAAGTAGTGACGACATCGTTCAGTGCGTCTGCCTGCTGTTTAATGGCTTCGTCCCAGTTGGGATAAATAAGGTGATAAAGACTGGCAATGTCATCATACATAATCAATATATTTTTTAGTCAAGAGATAGTAAGCGATCGCGATTAAAGCCACTGGATTAGTTGAGATTGCCAACGCCAGTTAAGCGAATGGTGCCGACGATTTCGCAAGGCGAACGCTATGCGATCGAATTGATGTTTTTGAAGTTGGCGGTTGCCAGTATTTTCCCGCTCGCTAGGAGTTAGAGTCGCAGCATCTGGTTTTAGTTCGGCAACTACTGGCGGATGAGACGTGTGGGTAAAGATATTCCGATGAATACCGATTTTGGATAGATCGATTCTCCCGATGGAGAGGCTACGCGCCAACGAGTCAAAATAAAGTTGAATGCGATCGAGAATATTGGTAAATTTGATGTAGGACTTAGCTTTCATGACTGAGATACCTCTCAAAGTGTTTGAAATAATGGGAATGGTTAGTTAAGATTTGGGTGAAAATCGATTCACAAAGATTGCTCCCAAATTGAGAAAGATTGAGATCGAGTCTCCACAGGAGAGGCTACGCCAACGTAGAGTTCGGTATCCGACAAATTTTCCAAGCAAAAGTGACGATCGGATCTGGCATAGTAGTCAGCAGTATCGGGGTCTGCGGGATTCCAGGGGTAATCGATCGTGGGTGCTGCCAGCAGACAATTTATTAAGTCGGCTTCGATATCGGAGATAGATCTGTTTTTATGTGTGGGTGACATGAATTTTTCCTTATACGAACTTAGTTGACATGAGTGAAATAATTTCTCGATTCAAATTTCATAATCGGCAATTGATTTAGATTGCTTTTGGCATTAAATGTCGATCGCCGATTTTTGAAACAATTTATTGACAAGCGATCGCTTATCCATTTTTATCAAGTATTTTTATCTTTTAACACTTCTGCTCCATTACTAATTTGATTAAACTGTTATCGGTTCGATCGAGCAACTGGTAGGTCGCTCGATCGATTCTAGTTTCATGACTTCTAGATATTGGGGTGTGAATTCCGGTGGCAGAAATTCAAATAGAATCCGATTCTCGACCCAAAACTCAACTAGACTGAATCGAGCATCTCCCTGTTTGCGAGTTAATACTCTCCACCCTTCCTGTTGCCCGATCTGCTCGATCTGCTGCTGACTAGTAGGAACTGAAACAGCAGCATGGATAGCCACCAAATTGGTGGGAGTAGCTTGAATTACTTTCACTGGATCGGCATCAGTACTCGGACTCAATACATTTCCTTCTTTAAATACCACAACATGAGTGCCATAGTCGTCGAAAGGTATAACGATATAACTATAACTATTGGAAACTAGGAATTTGTATGCCTTCCCATTCAAGATTTTTGCTAAGACACTAGCTACTCGCAATGGATCGCGAGCGTCGATTCTCGTTCCGAGAGGCTTCGCCAACGAAATATGATGAATCATGAGATTAACTCCGTTAGATAAGATCGATCTTTCAAAAAGTTTGGTGATGCTCTCGATCGCGTGGTGTCCCCTTTGGTGATTAGCGGCGCGACCGAATTCGATCGAATGAATCATTGACAAGCAGCACTTCAGGCAGTTGCTGTTGGCTAGCCTTGGGCGCGATTCTCCAAAGGAGAGGCTGCGCCAACGATTTGTGGACGGTGCTTTTGAGTCGATCGGGACATTCCTTTTTAATCTGGGCTAAGGACTCTGGCCACCGAGTCCGATCGATAAATACTGCACCATCAGGACTCCAAGCCGCTTCCAAAATCATGCCACTGTGAGGAGTACGGGTTTGAATGCTCAGTCGGTCATAGATGTCAATGGCTGTCCCATCTCTAGTGTGAGCGCGACCATTTCCGCAATAATCAGCCCGAACCATGCGAGTACAAGCTTGATGGAAATCTCGCAGCGATCGCCCCCGAACTGTTTTCCAGGGTTTATAACCAAACCGAACGCATTTGGCTAAAACCCCATTGGTACAAGCAAAGGTAATGCGGCCATTCTCATGGTGTTTACCCGTTCGATCCCAAGATCCCGAAAGGGGAATTGCTTTAGCCACATTGTGGCGATCTGGTTGGCAGTAATTTTGCCACTGTTCGGAGACTAGATCGCGGTAAAGAATGGTGTAGAGATAAATCTCCCGTTCGGGATCTTGAGGATCTAAGTCAACATGAGCGATTTTGAGTTGGAGATCTCGCCCACCTTCAACAACCGTTAGTTCGGTTCCGGCTACATCCTGTCCCTCGATCGTCAGATCCTCCACCGCGCGCCAATTCAGGTTTCTCTGGACTTGAATGGATGCAACGATCGTCAGGAGACAGCCCATTGCCAAAAGCCAGGAAGCAGACATTTTTTGTGTAAATCTCATGGCAAACTTCATGACAGTTATGGGAGATGGCTCTCTTCAATCGATCGTGAATACCACCACCTCCAGACCCTCCGCCCTCCTGGAGCCAGAAGCCGCCAATTAGTTTCAGATTGTGGTATGGAGGTTATGGCCGATCGAAATCCGTCAATCGCTTCTTTTAATCTTGAGCGCAAGTTGGCCGCCTTCTAGATGGAGTTTTGACATGGGCTTTTGGTTAAGAATAGCCGTTACCGAGGTCGGTGAGGTCGATCCAAACCTTTTAAAGTGGACTCCGTTCGCACTAAGACCAGTCCCATTCAAGTTTGCTCCATTCAAGCTCGTTCCATTAAAGCTCGTTCCATTCAAGCTTGCTCCATTCAAGCTCGTTCCATTTAGGATAAGACCATTTTCGTTGAGATTTTTCTCCGTGGCTGTGGTAGCAGGGCGATTACCTCCGGTAGGCTCGCCAACGATCTGGATCGCTAAAACTGTAGCCAAGCAGAGTCCTGCTGTTAGGATGAGTTGAGATAGCTTAGTGCTTTGAGTAAGTTGATTTAACATTGGTAATTCTCCTGTTTGTAATCTGTGCGGATTTGTAGAAGTTGAGTTTGTGGAAATCGATCGATTGCCAAAATTTAGCGATCTACACTTTCACATTTAGCTGGCTCTGGAGCGGGTTGCTGTTTGTCAATTGTTGGTTCTTTTGCTTCGAGATTTTCAACGGGTGGCGTTACAGTCCGATCTGTGCTAGATGAATCTTGAGCGTAACTGGGGAGAGCCGACAAACAGACGACTGCGACTAGAATGATGAATGAATAGTTTTTCATGGTGTTTGGAATAGTGAAAATGGTTAGTTAAGATTTAGTTGAAAATCGCTCGTGTAATTAAATTACTGATTAAAATGTCATGGTCGGAGATCGCTAGACGATCGTATCGATCGTCTAGATCGCGAGCGTGTTTTTTTGTTGCATAGGAGAGCAGCTCGTGCGTCCAAGCTTCAAATAATGCGAAGACTTCATCAACAAGCAATAGGCTATGTGCTTGGGTTGTTTCATCCAGCGAAATTTCAGCAATCTCAAGGCGATTGCTTCCTGCCGAATGTCCAGACTCCAGCGCAAAATGGAATTCTCCACAATAACGAAGTTCGATTCCGCGTCGGCGTTCGATTGCCGTTGCCAGATCGAGCATGGTACCAAAGAGTACGTTTCCGGTCTCTTCAATTGCTTCAATGATGGCAATCCGTTCGATTGCACTTGCCCGATCGATTAGAGCAGCTAGTCGGTAGGTTAGGATGCGGTTTTGGCGGGTCTCCTCACTCCAGAGAAACCGCATCCATGCGGATGGGGTGCAGAGACGATCGAAACCCAACTTAGCGAAGTCTTCAAGGTACCAAGGCCAGTGTCGATCGTCCTCATAGGTATGGATATTGACTCGCTGTTGGTATCGATCGGTAGTGGGTTCCTCGCGGAGCAGATACTTGTTGATGTCGCCAAAGCTGAGAATGAAGTGTGCCATGCAAGGATAGAAAGCAAGCCGCGCCTCTTCAGTCAGGCTGGCATCGCGCATATATAAAACAATGGCAGATTGGCATAGGCTTGCTTATGTTCTGCGATTTTTCCCAATATGGGTTTCATGACGAGCTGCTCCGTTGTAATTGAATGGTGGTAAAACTTTTTGCTTGTAAATGCAATCTGGTTTTCTCCTCTGTCGATAGTGAGTTGGATTGATGTCGGGATCGACTTGCTCCATATCCTCAGAATATGCGCCCCCACATAGTTTGACAGCCAGAAAAGATCGGAGAAAAACTGCTATTGACGATCGGAAAAGATCGGATCTTCGATTGTAATTTACGAATTATCAGGACTAGAATAAGACTAGACATTCTGGCAGGATCTTTGCCGATGACAGCAGATGAAGCCTTAGCGTTACTCGATCGACTGCTTCAATCTCAAAGTCTCCGCGATATTCAAGAGCAGGTGTTTCGTCACGCTTGGGAAGGTCGCACCTACCCCGATATGGCAGAGCTAATCGGCTATGATACTGGTTATATCCGCGATATCGGCTACGAACTGTGGCGACAATTGACTCAGGTATTGGGCGAACCCGTCACCAAAAATAATTTGCAAGCGGTATTGCGTCGCCAGCGAGATCGTTCGCCTAAATTAGCTGTGCCAGAAGTTACCCAAACTTCACCCCCAGATCGAGATTGCTATTGGGGCGAGCAGATCGATGTTTCTAGCGTCATTGGGCGTGGAAATGAACTCCAGCAGTTGGAACGATGGCTGGATAACAATTCTGAAGTTAATCCCCTTGAGCCACGTTGTCGGCTGATTTCGATCGTCGGCATGGGTGGCATGGGTAAAACATCAATTGCCGCCAAACTCACTCAAAAGTTAGCAGCCGATCGCAAATTCGAGCGCATTGTCTGGCTGTCTCTCCGCAATGCCCCACCGCTAGATAAAATTCTCTTTCAACTTATTGCCTTTGTCTCCCACCAACAGCAGACGGAACCTGCGGATACTGTGGATGCTCATATCTCGCAATTGATGGCATATTTACGCACTACTCGCTGTCTGATTGTCTTCGATAATTTTGAATCGATTCTCTCCCATGGCGGTTATCGGGAAGGTTATGCTGGATATAGCGAACTTCTCCGCCGGATTGCGACCGAACATCATGCTAGTTGTTTATTATTAACCAGTCGGGAAAAGCCCAAAACTTTGATTCATTTAGAAGGAGAATCTGGGACAGTTTGCACGTTGGATTTACTTGGTTTGAGCGAAATAGAAGTAGCCGAGATCGGTTCTGTGAATGGTTGTCATACAGACGATTCCAGCGATTGGCATCAATTACAGCAATCTTATTCTGGCAACCCATTAGCAATTAAAATTGCGGCGACGACCATTCGGGATTTATTCGACGGTAGCGTGAGCGCGTTTTTAGAACAGGGGGTAATTCTCTGCAATGGGATTGAGGCTTTACTGGCACAGCAATTCGCTCGATTGTCCGAGATCGAGCAACAGGCACTGTACTGGTTGGCGATCGGGCGTGAAGCTGTATCGATCGCCGAATTGTTAGCTGACTTCATTCCTAGCGGTTATCGAACGCAAGTTTTAGCCGCATTACAATCGTTAGATCGGCAAAGTTTGATTGAAAAAAGTTCGGGATGTTTTACCCTGCAACCCGTGGTGATGGAATATGTCACTGCTGTATTTATCGAGCAGATTTGCGAGGAGATTACGACATTAGATGTAGCAATTTTTAATAGTCATGCACTGATTCAGGCTCAGACTAAAGACTATGTACGCGAAAGCCAAGTGCGGATGATATTAGTGCCGCTGGTCGATCGACTTATGGGTAAATTGCGATCGAAACCAGAAATTAAACACCAACTCGATCGATTATTAGTGAAATTGCGAACGGAATTTGCTGATACTGACGGTTATGCAGGTGGCAATTTAATTAACCTGTTGCGGCACTTACAGATCGACTCTAGTGGCTATGATTTTTCCGGTTTGTGTATTCGACAAGCTTATTTACTAGGCATGAATTTACACGATACTAATTTTGCAAACACCGATTGGGTCAACTCAGTTTTTACCGAAACCTTCAGTAGTATTCACTCTGTCGCCTTTAGTCCAGACGGTTGCTGGTTGGCTAGCGGCGATTTTAACGGTGATATTCGGTTGTGGGATACCCGCACTCAGCAACTGCAATCGATCTTCAAAGGTCACAGCAATTGGGTACGAGCGATGGCTGCCAGCCCCGACGGTCGAACGCTAGCTAGCGGCAGCTTTGGCTGCCCCATCCGGCTGTGGGATGTCGCTACTGGTGAATGCTTGCAGACCTTCGCCAACAGCAACCAGCCAGTCAATTCAGTGGCATTCAGTCCCGACAGCAACTTATTAGTCAGTGGTTGCGATAACTTCTTCGTCAGTGGTAGCAACAATTGGACGATCGGGATCTGGGATGTCAACACTGGCGAATGCTTGAAAACATTCGCCGACTATACCGAGGCAGTTTTTTCAGTGACATTCAGTCCCGACGGTCGATCGATCGCCAGTGGCGGTGCCGATGCAAATATTAAACTGTGGCATGTTCGCGACGGACGATGCTTTAAAACAATACCAACCCATCAAGGCAAGATCTTTGCAGTCGCCTCTAGTCCAGATGGTTCGACCATCGCCAGTGGCGGAGAGGATGCCACCGTCAAACTCTATGATGTCAACACGGGCGAGTGTTTGAGAACTTATGTGGGACATAGTAATGAGTTGAAGTCGGTCATCTTCAGTCAAGATGGTCAAACGCTCATTAGTAGCGGCAAGGATCGCAACATCAAGCTCTGGGATGTGCGGACGGGACGGTGTTTGAAAACACTGGTCGGGCATGAGGATTGGATTTGGTCGATCGCTTACGTTGGCGTAGCCTCTCGGAACGAGAATGCGACTCATCAGATCTTGGTTAGTGGCAGTGAAGATCGCACGGTCAGGCTGTGGAGCGTGAGTACTGGCAAATGTTTGAGAATTTTCCAAGGCTATGCAAATACGATCTATGCGATGGCTTTTGTCCCCCCATCTGCTGATGCTCGACCGATGCTAGCTGCTGGATACTTTGGTGGCGGGTTACGACTGTGGAATATTGAGGACGTTGTCGTAGCCTCCCCTTCGGGGAATCGATCTACGAGTTTGAGCGGTCACAATAGTTCCATCAGAACAGTTGCATTCAGCCCAGACGGTCGAATCCTTGCTAGTGGGGGTAGCGGTGACGACCCGATTATCAAACTTTGGCGCGTCCGCGATGGGCAGTGCTGCCACATTCTATCCGGACATACCGATGGCCTTTGGGATGTGAAATTCAGTCCCGACGGTCGAATTCTCGCCAGTAGTAGCTCAGACCATACAGCTAGGCTTTGGAATCCCCTGACGGGTGAATGTCTCCAGATTTTGGCAGAGCAAATAGATTGGCTTACATCGGTCGCCTTTATTTCTCCAGAGATTTTGGCTAGTGCGAGTCGTCGCACGATCTCGTTTTGGCAGATCCAGACGGGTGAATGTATCCATACTTGGGAGGAGTACCAGCTAGGGCTGGTCTCGATCGCGGTAAATCCTAGTGGCGATATTTTAGCAAGTGGCAGTATCGACCATACCGTGGCACTTTGGCACGTTAATACAGGTGAATGTTTCCAAGTTTTACCCGGTCATACACATTTTGTGCGATCGGTGGCATTTAGCCCTGATGGTAAAATCCTTGCCAGTGGCAGCTATGACAGTACCGTTCGGCTCTGGGATGTGCAGAGCGGGAAATGTTTGAAGGTATTGCAAGGGCATAGAGATGGCGTGTTCGCAGTGGCTTTCCTACCGCACTACAACAAGGATTTTGCCGAGCGTCAGTTGTTAGCTAGCACGGGTACTGATGCCACGATTAGATTCTGGGATGTTGCTACAGGGGAATGCGTCAAAATCATTCGATCTCCGCGACCCTATGAAGGGATGAATATTCGGGGTATCCAAGGATTGACTGCGGCCCAGCAGGAAAATTTAACAGCTTTAGGCGCGATCCGATAGAATCCATTGGCAATTTTTCCGGTGCTTGATGTTGCGTGCCACCGTACCCAAGCAGAGTCAGTGAAGTGATTTTTTGTAAATATGCTTTCTACATAAAGCTTTAGGTCGAAATGCTCTTCAGTTACATCAGACGGCTCGTTAAAGACTGGAGTGATAGCACTATCGGTGCCTGATGGTGTCATGTAGCCACCCTTTAAAAAAATATACTCGTGAAATGCCATCGAATATAGTCAATCGATCGGAAGTGCTATATTTATTTTTGAACGCCAATCTTCTCTGATTCTTTGTTCTTTAACTTCAGCATCGAAAGCACAGCATTCTCAACCCGATCGCCAGCTTCAGATCCAGGCGCGATGAGTTCAAAATGGGATGTGTTTTCGATCGCTGCAAAGGTGACATCATCACCCATCTTCCTGGCTGCCTCCGCATATTTTTGTCCAAACTCTGGAGGGACAAGTTTATCCTGTGCGCCATAAATTAATACCTGCTTCACGCCCAGGGGCAATAGATTAGATGGCGATGCCAGTCGATACCGTTCGCGCAGCGTCCCCTTTGGGGAATCGGGCACTTCGGTGGGTGAGCCACCAATGAGCTTTGTAATCACAGGTTCGCCGCAAGCTTGGTTCTGCATCGGCAGAAATGCTTCAAGATCTACTACTCCTGCCAAATTAACGACCCCGACGACCCGCAACGGCTCTTTAAACAAGAAGTGACTCCCTGGAGCCTGCGGTAGTCGCAGGTCGCCAAATTGAAAAGGTTCGCTCCCATAGTGGATTCGACGATCGGCTGGTAATGATGGGAGTCGATCGATCTGTTGAGGACTGAGAAATTGAGCTTGTGCCATAGCGTGAATTACTCCGATTGCAATCAAAGGCAACATTTTGAACATAGTTTTCCGCACCATCCCTCCACATCTTTGCAACTGATGTTTACTGTGCCGCATGGCGATCGT
The DNA here is from genome assembly GCF_000317145.1 of Chamaesiphon minutus PCC 6605. Classification (GTDB taxonomy): domain Bacteria; phylum Cyanobacteriota; class Cyanobacteriia; order Cyanobacteriales; family Chamaesiphonaceae; genus Chamaesiphon; species Chamaesiphon minutus. The sequence continues at coordinate 2,321,947 of NC_019697.1, forward strand.
CAGCACCGCCCAGTGCGAGCGCAGCAGCCTGCTGCAAACCGATCCCGTTCGCCAGCGGATCGGCGGCGATTCACGAGCTGCCATCGATCCTCTGCACGGCGAAAGACTTGTGTGACCCGCAGCGACCAGTCTTGCTTGGGTAAACCTCCAACCTCGGCACACACCCGCTCGTTCGCGTAGCGTCGGCTTTGCCGAATTGTCACGAGTACGGCGCAATCTGACGTGGTGTAAGTTGTGACTACCTCTTGGTCGAATGTGCCGGAATTGAAGAACCGTCCCATCTCGAACCGTCTCGACAGATCGAAACCGTGGGTCGGCTCTCCGCCGAACGGCGACATCAGCGTGTAGTCCTCTGCGTGTTGTGTCAGTGCGAGATATCCATCGATGTCACCGCGCATGAGTGCTGCGTTCGCTGCTGCTGTCTGCTGGATCGGGTTGGCAATGTCCTCAGCAAGGGATTGGGGATTCATCGGGTTTTCTTCGATTGTCGCTATTGGGCGGCAGCTAAGTTTTTCAAAAGCGCACTCAAGCTATTGGGTTCCACTGCTGCAAGGTATTCTGGCATCAGATTTGGCGGCAATAACTCCAGCATCACCTGGTTTTCAACCCACAGTTCGATTAAATCGACCGCTCCGCCTCGTCTACACCTCACAGCCCGCCAACCTTCACGTTCGGCAATCTCCCAGACTTTTTCTTCGCTCACGGCCACTGCAATATTTGCATGAGTAGCCGTATAGCCCGTAGCTGGCTCAAAGTCAGCAAACCGCACGGCGGATGTTTCTAACCCTGGCTTCAAAATCAGGCTTTTCGGCATCACCTCAATAGCTGTGCCATACGCATCAAAACGAAAGGCAATATAGCTGCCCTCATGAGCCGGAAAGGGCACAGCCCGTCCTTGCCACAACTCGGCAATCACATCAGCCACATGCTGTGGATGGTTAACAGCGATTGAAATATGATGAATCATGTTAGTACCTACTTTAGATTTTTTTCTTAATAAAAACTGACACGGTTGAGTGTGCTAAAGTCGCTATAAGAATTTAGTTCCGATCGGAATGCGATCGGTTGTTGCGATCGGAGTGTTCTTGAGGAGCGATTCTCTTGCTCCAGAGGCTACGCCAACGATTGAGGTATCCATCTTAAAAAACATCGATTTTCGTGCTGCTCGGTAATTTCTGCGCCCAAGCGATGATAGAAAGCAAGTCCGCGAAGATTACGAGCATCGGCATTCCAGGCAAGATGGGTGCAATCATTTTCTCTGGCAATTCCAGCGAGCTGCTCCATTAATGCCGCTCCTGCGCCTTGACTTCGGCGATCCTCATCTACATAAAGATCGTCGAGCCAAATACTTGGCTGACCGACAAATGACGAACACCTAAATCCATACAACGCGAACCCGATCGCACGTTCTGAATCTTCTGCAAGCAAAACGTAAGAAAAGGGGATTTTACCGAAAAGTGTTTTGCGTGTTTTTTCTTCAGTTGTCTGCAAAATTCCAGAAAATGCGCCAATATTGCAATCGAATTCTGCTTTCTTGTAGATGAATGAGAAAATGAGAGATACATCATCAGGATTAGCAATTCTAACTTTCATTACTTACCCACCTATCCGCATCCGACGTAACAACGAGCGCGCGAGCGACTCCTCCCGCAGGACAATATCGAGCTGACCCTGCATCCCCACCCTCACGGAACAGGATTTTGCTGCTTGCTTTAAGGCTAAAGTTTGGGGTTGAATCGTCACTGCATATAACGTCGGTTGGCTCAACTGTGTCACGTTCGCGTAGCGTCCGCCGTGCGGAATCGAATCAGTCACCATCGCAGGTTGGGTGGCGATCGTGGTTACTTGCCCTTTTAATGTCCCATACTCACCAGCAGGACAAGCTGTCACGCGCATTTGAGCGATTTGCTGCGGTGCGATTCGATCGATCTCGTCAGCAGGAACGAGTGCTTGAATGGTGCGATTGGGAGTAACGATCGCGCTCGCCTGGGTGGTGCTGCGATGGGGGATTTTGGTCGTGAGGGCGATCGTGCCTCCGAGCAAAGCCACTACACCAAGGCTGCCAAACCGCGCCCACGGACTGAGTGGTGGTAGCAGATCCTTTAAATTGGGTAATGAATTGGATGTCATAGAATTAACCTCTAATAGTAAATCCGGTTTACAAACACTTTTTGTTGCTAGCACAAACCCGTTGCCCTCACCCCGCAGTCGCCTCCGGCTCCTGCTCCCCTCTGTCTTGTCTCGCTATACCGTCGGGAAACAAAGGCGTGCGCGAGCCGCTCCCAAGCTTGGGAGAGGGGTTGGGGGTGAGGGCGAATAAGCTGGGTATGTAAACAGGATTTGGTATAACTGGATCGATCGCCCCTACGGCATCAACGCCAATTCTGGGGTCAAAAACGATCGATGTAATCCTTCCCGTCGCCGCAGTTCTTCCGGTGTCCCTTGACTCACCACCTGCCCCTGCTCCAGCATCACCACCCAATCGCAAGCCCCAATTACCTGGGGTCTATGGCTGATTAATATTGTCGTCTGCCCCCGCCGATGCTGTTGCAACCGTTCTAATAACATTGCCTCACTCACGGGATCGAGTGCTGACGTGGATTCATCCAAAATCAAAATTGCTGGATTGGCTAACAATGCCCGCGCGATCGCTAACCGTTGCCGTTGCCCCCCCGATAGATTCGCCCCAAACTCACCCAACACCGTTTGATACTTGTCTGGCAATTGCTCAATAAACTCATCCGCCCCCACAATCTCACAAGCCCGCACGATTTGCTCGAAACTCACCTGGGGATAGCTAAAGCGGAAATTATCGACGATCGATCGACTCCAAAAATGGGCATCTTGGGGCACCAATACCACCTGCTGCCGCAAACAATCTAATGCCAGATCGCCGCGATTCTCGTGCCGAGACGCTTCGCGAACGTACATCCCATAACGAATATTGCCGGACTGCGCTTGATACAAGCCCGATAGCAATTTTGCTAACGTACTTTTGCCGCAACCCGATCGACCGATTAACGCCGTCATCCGACCACCTGGAATCGTCACATCTAAATCCTCTAACAAATCCACTCGTCCCGAATGATGAAATCGCAATTTCTCACAATAAATATCCGCCGTCGCGGATAGCTCCACCCAAGGCTTGTGGGCATCTGGCGCGTCTTCTGGAGTCGCATCCATCACCTCACCCAAGCGTTGCAAAATCACCTGAGCGCGAATGAATTCATCCACAATCCCGATCGCGGCTAACAAGAACCCAAAGAAATTCCCACTCATGCCGCTATAAGCCAACAATTGCCCCACACTCAACCGCTGACTAATCACCAAATAACTGCCCAACCACAACAGCCCGATACTCACCAAACTCGATAAAATGCCCGTTACTGTGCCGCTATACAGTTCCAACTTCATCGTCCCCCACCCCAAATGCGCCAACCGACTGAAATTCGCTTGATATTCCTGCCAAGCTTGAGTTGTCGCTTGAGTGGTTTTGAGTACCTGAACGCCTTGCACGGTTTCGACGAGAAAGCCTTGATTCTCGGTACCTTGAATAATTAGATCGCGAGTTTTCTGGCGAATCGCTGGTAAGAAGAGAAAATTAACTCCCACCAGCACGGCAAACATCACTGTCGAGGCAATAGTTAACTCCCAACTATAAAACAGCATTAATGCTAGCGAAACCACGGCAATAAAAAACTGGCTCGGCAAACCTAACACTATCTGCGCCACTAATGAATGCACCGCCGACACATCTGCAATCCGGCTGACTACCTCACCACTGCGTCGCCCTTCAAAATAAGATAGCGGTAAATGTAATAGCTTCTGTCCATATTCGAGTACCAATCCCATCTGCAACCGTTGCCCAAAATAGCCAATTAACTGCGCCTGAATCAGATTAATGACACTCCGAATCAGCGTCATCGCCACCACACCCAAAGCTACTATCAGCAGCAATTCCGTATCGCCCCGCACCAACACATCATCCGTCAACAATTGCATCATTAACGGCGAAGCCAATGCCAGTAAGCCAATGACGACGTTTAAACCGATCGCTTGTATCAACAAACCCCGATCGGGCCACACCCGTTTGACAAACTTGCCAAACCCCGTCACTTTGTCCTCAGTCTGTTGGTAAAACGTCTCCGTCGGCGAGAGCAACAGCATCGCCCCATTCGTCCAACCCGCCATCAATTCCGCCTCACTGAGATAGCGCAAGCCAATACTAGGATCGGCGACAATATATCGATTGCGGCGATTTTTGCCGTAGAGAACGACCCAGTGATAGCCTTTCCAATGGACGATCGCGGGCAACGGTGCTTGCGCCAGATTAGCTAAAAGTTGGGGAGAAGCTTTGACTTGCCGCACTTGGAAACCGAGAGATTGGGCACCTCGTCCGAGTCCGAGCAGAGTGGTGCCGCGCGATCGAGTGCCTGCCAGTTCGCGGATGCGACCGATGCTGAAGTTGCGACCGTGGAATTTAGCAACGGTGGCAAGGCAGGCAGCACCGCAGTCTTCTTCGGATTGTTGGAGAATGAGTGGATAACGCATGGGACTGGGGGAAGATGAAGGGAATAAAGATAAAGTTGCGATCCCCCCAAATCTATGTTTTTAAGAGAGTTAGGGGGAATTGCCAGCGTTACGATCGGGCATCAATTATCAGTAACTTTGAACTTCACAGTGTAGTCACCACCACCACGTCTAAGAGAAACGGTTTGATTGATATTATTGGTAGCTACCACAAAACTAAGCGACTTAGTACCAGTTGAGCCATTCGGACTAACCAAGGTAACTACCGTTCCGCCGTTGAATACTTTACTTATACCAGGCTGCGACAAAACAGTGCCAGCCCGCATACTAAAAGTTTTGTTCTGATTAAATGACTGGCCACCAATGACGAGAAACAATTCATCAGCGAGATCGGGATCGAGTGTTTTATTACATTTAATCTCCAAAATAGTAACCCGCTTGCCGCCTTCGAGCATTTGAGCCTGGTCTGCTGTCAATTCTGTAAACAGAGATTCTGGGAGCAGGTTGAGGTTGGATTTAGAGAAAGTCATGATGTTTTTTCTTGGTAAATGATGGGTTTATTTGTGGAGATCGGACAAAATTAACGAGCGACTAACTCGTAAACTTGTCATTACTCCGATCGCGTTGGCGTTTAGCCTGCCGTAGCGGCGCGCGTATCTGCTAACGCAGAGGCTGTGCCTACGGCAGGCTACGCCAACGCCAACGGCGGGTGTCCCGCCGTAAAAAGCGGCGCATCGAACGGGAGGTTCCCTCCCGTTTGTGTGCGACAAGACAGCGCGACAAGACAGGCACAGCATCGGCTGTGCCAAATCGAGCGGAAGATTGCCATAAAAAGGGGAACTTTGAGCCATCTCTGGTTCCCCCTTTTAAGGGCTAGGACGGATTGCTAGCGTGACGATCGTGTACTAATTAGTGACTTTGTACGTCACTTCATACACCGAGCCAGCACCACTAACTCTGCGGGTTCTCGTGCCATTAACAGAATCAATAAAACCACCGATAAAATTAGCACCAATAGCACTATTGCCGTCTTTTTCAAACAAGCCAACGTTAGCAGTGTTGCCACTAAAGGTCGTGCCAGCACCAGCATTCGCTACACCGCCCGTCCGGATCGAGATAGGATTGCCGAGGCGGAAGTTTTGACCGTTGATGGTAAAAAACAATTCGTCAGTGCCATCAGAATCGGCACCAGCTTTAATACAGCGAACGGTCAAAATATCGATCCGCTTGCCGCCTTCGAGCATTTGAGCCTGGTCTGTTGTCAATTCTGTAAACAGAGATTCTGAGAGAACGTTGAGATTATATTTAGAGAAAGTCATGATGTTTTTCCTGGTAAATGAGGAGTTATTTTGTGGAGATCGGACAAAATTATCGAGTTATTAACTCATCAACTTGTCATTACGCCGTTCGCGTTGGCGATAGCCTGCCGTTAGGCACAGCTTCGGCTTTGCCGAATCGAGCAGAAGATTGCCACGGAAAGGGGAACTCTAAGTCATCTCTAGTTCCCACTTGTTTTAGAAGATTGCCAGCGTGACGATCGCACGTTAATTGGTAACTTGGTACGTCACATCGTAGGTAGAGCCACCAGCGCTAACACGCTGGGTCTGTTGACCGTTGCTAGAGGCACTAAAACTGCCAACAGGGCGGCGAACAAGACTATGATTGTCGAACAAGACAACGTTCGCTGTCCCATTGAAGTTCACACCAATACCAACATTGGCAACACTGTCAGTCCGCATAAAGCGACGGAAATTCTGACGTTCACGATTAATGTCGAAAGACAGGTTGTCAGAACCACCACCAGCCTGAATACAGCGAACTAGCAGAATATTAATCCGCTTGCCGCCTTCGAGCATTTGAGCTTGGTCTGCGGTCAATTCTGTAAATAGAGATTCGGGGAGAAGATTGAGGTTAGATTTAGAGAAAGTCATGATGTTTTTTCTTGGTAAATGATGGGTTAATTTGTGGAGATCGGACAAAATTAGGGAGTTACTAACTCATCAACTTGTCGTTACTCCGAATCGATCGGAAGATTGCTACCTCTGTCCGCTCTGATGCAGGGTTTAGCCTGCCTTTGGTAGCAATAAAGTGGAGGAAGCGATAGAAACTCCACATCTTGTCGTAAATAGCGATCGATCGGGTTTGAGACTGTCTGCATCTGTGACATCGCTCTCCTTCGAGATGCAGCAAGGGGACACAACGGTAAAACTCCCCGCCAGTAGATATTTTCGACCGATTCTCGTTCCGAGACGCTTCGCGAACGATCGATCCTCAATCGATCTCCAGCGTGACGATCGCACGTTAATTAGTAGTCCGGAACGTCACTTCGTAGAGTGAGCCACTACCACCAACAAGTCGGGTTTGTGTGCCATTGCTAGAGGCATTAATAATGCCCATAAGGGTATTATTAGAGACCTTCGTATCAAATAAGCGAACTTCCCCATCTCCGTCGAAGTTCCCACCCACACCAACATTGGCAACACTACCAGCCTGCATACTTATCGTGCGACCGAACATAACATTCTGGCCATTAACGGTAAAAAACAGTTTGTCAGAACCATTGCCAGCCTTAATACAGCGAGCGGACAGAATCGTAACCCGCTTGCCGCCTTCGAGCATTTGAGCTTGGTCTGCTGTCAATTCCGTAAACAGCGATTCTGGGAGAAGATTGAGGTTAGATTTAGAGAAAGTCATGATGTTTTTTCCTGGTAAATGATGGGTTAATTTGTGGAGATCTGACAAAATTAGTGAGCTACTAACTCATCAACTTGTCCTTACTCCGATCTGGTAGAAGATTGCTATGGAAGGTTTAACTTCTCCCATATCCCCAGAATATGCTCCCCCAAGCTGATTGACAGCCAGAAAAGATCGGGAAAAGTCTGCTGTTCGCGATCGGAAAAGATCGGATCGTCGATCGTAATTGTTAGATAATTAGGATTAGGGGAGGACAGTCCCATTTAGGCTAAATCGCCATGCCACAAGTCCCAAAGCAAGATTTAACAGCTTTGATACAATAAATTAGTAGAGTCTTTTTCAGGAGATTCAATATGCGTCAGCTCAAATATTACGTCGCTTGTACTGTCGTTGGCGTAGCCTCTCCCCCTGGAGAATCGATTCATCGCTCACCCAGATGGTACGCATGATGGGTTTCTGACCGAAGGAGAGCATTTTGCCGATTTAATTGCGACATTTCCCGAAACCGTTCCAGCACAGTTTCGCGATGTACTTGGCATCAGTGGTGAAAACAAGTGCTTTGATACAGTGTTGATGGAACGTAGGACTTATGAAGTGGGGCTAAAGGTCGGTGTCACAAACCCTTATCCACAGATGCAACAGTATGTTTTTTTCTCGAACTCTCACAGCAAGTCTAGACCAAAACATCGAGCTAATTTCGACCGATCCTGTGGCAGTTGTCCAAGACTTAAAGCAACAATAGGGCAAGGATATTTGGTTGTGTGACGGTGGCAATCTAGCAACAACGCTGTTTTCGGAAATCGATGAATTAATTATAAAAGTAAATCCCTTTCTGCTCGGATCGGGTATTCCCTTATTTGCAAGTTTTTTGAAAAAACTGTGTTAAAACTCACAAATAGTCAAATCTACAACAATGAACTTATGGTGCTCTACTATCAAGTAAAGTATTAATTTTCTTACAAGCTTTAATTATGAAGTACTTATTAAGAATACAATTGAATAGTCATTTGTGAAGCGACAATTAACGGTCTAATCGAATCATGTGTCCACCAATCTCGCAATTCCTAATTAGCACGATTGTTAGAAAAATTATCAAAAGTTAAGATCGAGATCGCGTTTCAATCAAAATTAAGTAATAACAAATGATTACCTAGATGGGATGGCAGGTATCGGTTCTAACGATCGATGCCAGATTTTCGCAGAAGGTCTAATGCGATCGACAGAAATGAATAAGGGCAAAAGCTTAAACCGAATCAACCGATCTTGGTTGGGATTGCAATGCCCGCTCCATATATGATGCTAAGGCAGCATCGTTTTCTCCCCAATTGCTAACTGTATCTCCCCCTTCTTCATACATCTGATTCAAGGCCGCTTCGATTTCGGAATCTCCCCCCGTGAACTCCTGAATTAAAGCTTGCCGACGGCGCACTAATGCTTGCACTATTTCGCTAGCGGGGTCTGCTCCTCTCTCCATTTCTGCCCGAACTTGGGCAATCAGTTCTTCCCAATCGACTTGTGCTTGTTGCATTTTCTCTTCTCCCAATAGTTCTTGACGTTGCTTGAGGGTTTCAAGTTGTTCGGGACTATAGTAGTTTTCTAGCATGTCCATAACTTGGATAATCTGGAGAACTTCTTCAACAGGAACCGCATCAAGTTTTGCGGTAGTTTGTTCGACGCTTTCTAAGCGTTTTAGAAGCTGTTGAGACAGCTCGATCTGTTTGCGAACTTTGGCAATATGCAATTGCACCATTTCGGCAAAGGCGCAATCGCCATTATTATCTAAGTAGGTAGGCGCAATTATTTGTAAAATAGATTAATATATTTTGCCTGAAACCTAGCTGGTGGGCAGTGCCCACCCTACGCAATATCTTATATTTAATTACGCCCATCTACTTAAGCAACTTCGCACATCTTCTAACGAAAACCCAATCTGCTTGAGGGTTACGATCTGCTGTAGACGGATGATATCTTGTTTGCCATAAACGCGATAGCCAGATTCTGTCCGATGGGATGGAGATAATAATCCAATTTCATCGTAGTAGTGTAGCGTCCGGATCGACAAACCAGTTCGTTTCGACAGATCGCCGATTTTAAAGGTGATGGCTTCCATAGGTGCAACTCCTTTGTGTATTCTCATGATTGGGAAATAGGAACTCTCCTATCTTAAAACCCTCACCTAACGTGAGAGTCAAGAGGGAAGGCATCTAAATGCGTTGAGTAAGCTGTCGAACATTTAAATCACATATGAGATTTTTTGAAAGCGGGGAACGGGGAGCGGCGGCTCGCGTATCTGTTAACGCTTGGTATCGAGTTAGCGGCGATCGCCAGATCGAGGTGGGGTAAGCACTACCCAATTGTTAAAGTAGTAATAAGCAATGTCTAATTTTGTTGCAAAGTAGTCGGCGATACCAAACAAGTATTGGATACTAATTCATAGACATCCTCTGCATGTTTTTACACCAAAGTTGCTATCTTCAAAAACTCCCAATCTCTACCTAATTTATCGATTTAAACCGAGCGATTGGATAGAGAATATCTACCACAGATCGATATTTAGTTGACTAGATAAAGATCGATAACAGAGCGAGCCACGACTAGAGAAACGACCGAAGGAGACACGTCAGAGCGATCGACAGTGCAGCATAAATGATATCGGCAATCGAACCTCTAAATTTAAGATAGTAAATCTTAGATGATACGAAGCAAGTTGGGGTTTAGCTGATGAAACGATCGGGATCGATCCCGAAGATTTAAAACAGCCCCGAACGCCACTTCTATTTAACTTCAGAACAGCTAGCTTAAACTACAAAGTCCTCCCCTATCTTTGTTGCTGCCATTACCATCAATCATCATGCGATAAGGGATTGGCACTTATGATAGTTAATACACTATGGCAGTCTATTCGCAGTAACAAAAATCTTTGGTTTGTTAGTATTGTAGTAGCAATTTTATGTACCTTTAGCAGTCAGAGGACGGCGGTGGCAAATCTCCTGGAGATCGCGGCTAGTTCCAGTCGAGTGAGTGTCCCACCAACTGCAAATGGAATCTACCTCTATGGTGAATCCGATCGACCAAATGTTGTGGGCAAAGAGTATATGGTATTTGAAACCATTGGCACTAAAACTATCGGTGCTTTTTATCTACCGAACTCGGAGTTTAGTTGCTTTTATGGGAAATTTAGAGGGTCTCGCATGTATGTGACCTTAATTGATGCCTACGATCTGCAAAAGTACAAATTAACTCTGGCCCTCAATGCCAATGGTTTGACCGCCAGCAAACAGCCAATGATGGGCGAACCTTCCTACCAACCCCTCGGTACAGTTAGCGATAATGACTTACAAATTCTCAACACTTGCAAACAACAACTGCAAAAATCTTAGTCTGCGTCATCGCGCTAACTGACTTAGCACGGTCGCGATCGCCAGAGCTTCCCGCGCCACTCGTTTATCCCAATCTAGGGTATTAAATTTCTGCGCTAGAGCTTGGGCGAATCGATCGATCGGTCGGACAAAGCGATCGAAGCCGATCTGTGTTCCCTGTTGTGCCAATCGTTGCCATTGCTGAAGATGGCGGCTGTCAGCCCGATCTAAACCCACCAGCCACAGTTCTTGCAAAGCGGTGGTAAGTTCTCGCCGATAGTTAGCAATCGGCGAGTTATCCACGATCGGATCGGCACCTGCGAGATCGCCGATTATTTGTGTCTCATGGATCGTCTGAGGCGATGCGATCCAAGGTTGGAGCATCTGGCGCGCCCCACCAGTTTCAAACACCAGAGCCATCGGTGCCAAGACTAAACTGCGTGCATCTAACGAAACCTGCGCCGAGATAAATTTGAGGGTGTCTGGCTGCTGCAATTGACTCAGCATAGATTCTACTCCAAACCGACTGCGATGGGTGTAAGGATGGACGATCTCCGCTTGGCGTCCTAATTTATCTGCCACGATCGATCTTACCGTCTGAGTGACCGGATCGAAGTCGATCGAGCGCACCTCACTAATTGCCAATACTTGCAATTGCTCTGTAATGCGGCGGGGACGAAGTTCGCGCGGCGGTAATTCTTGCAATCTGTCGATTAACTCCCCAAAATCATCTACCAATAGCGGCGATCGCAGCTTTTCCCACTGGTAAGATTGAGGATTGAGACTCATCGGACTGCGCCCAGGAATGAGTTGGTAACTGGGCGTGCGTTTGCCGCCTTTAATTAATATCTGTCCCGATCCGATCTCCCCTAACTGAATCCCTTTACTCATCGAATGCTGCGCCAATTGCCAGCAGGGTTTCGGATCTAGATTGTCATCGGGATTGGCAAAGTAGCGAGACATTGCCACCACCGTTCCAGAATCTACATCTTGGAGATAGGCGGTTAATGTCGCTCCAGCAGATTGCAGCATTGCCCCACACCCCAAACCGACGAGTCGAGAGGAACCGAGCGCAACAATGGTATCTTGGGCACTACCGCGCACGAATAATAAAGGCACGGGATTCTGGACGCGATCGTGATGGCGGATCGCATCGCTGCGAATGAAGATTTCTGCTAGATAATTAATTACTCGATCGATGTCAAATTGGGCATCGTGTTGTTGATAATAATCGTGCGCTTGCAATAAATCTACTACAATTTCGGCAATCCAGATGAGTCCATCACTCCGACACCTTTGTTCTAACCGCGCCAAGCGATCGCGCAATACCTGATTTATACCGATAAGACCGACATCCGCGAGTTCTAGCAGGTGTATTTCTAGCTCATCGAGTAAGGCGGTGGGAACAGAGAGCGGCTGTAATTCGGTCGAAATCAGCCCGTGACGGCGGTCGGCTGGCAGTTGACGAAATGCCCAAACCGCTAGCGGCACATGGCTACAGGGAGCACCCTCATCGCAATCACAGTGAATATACCTGATGTCATCGGGTACCAGAAATCGCAAGTTGAGGGAAAGGCTGTGCAGATGTGCGGTGGGTTTGGTGCCGCAATGTACCCCGATGACTTGTCCCGCGTCGAACTGCGATCGCAATTTAGTTAATGTGGCTTTGGAATAATGCTTCTGCAATGTCTCATCCCCGATTGTCGCCGGATTCCACTCGACTATTTGCGGTAGCGACGGTTCGATTCGACTGATAATAGTACTCGTTGGAGCTGGGATGACAGCGGATTGCGATTGATAAAATAAGACCGATCGCAATAAATGCCGACACAAATTGGTTGCAGGACAGCTACATTGACTCTGAGCAAGAGTCGTTTTGGCTGGAAGTTTGCAACAAATTTCATCCGACCAATTTGCAGTGATATTACCCGCATCATCTTCGACGATTTCACCTGTTAAATCTGGCGATTGTAATTCTTGCTGGGCGCGTTTGACTAACCCCCGATTGCTGAGGGTAATGAGATCGTCGATCGTTAGGGCGAGTAAATCTGGGCGCATGAATATTATTGTCTATTCTCATTGCTGCTAGCGAAGCTTTTCCCAGCAATAAAAATTATAAACCAGGGTGCGTTTGGTAAATCAAAAGAAGCTCGATGTTTATCTTCTATTGCCAACTTTAATATTCTAAATCATCGAACTTTTTCCGCCACCCAAGTAGCCAATTCTCCTGGTGTCATCGCCCCCACCTGTGCGCCCAGATTGACCATTCGTTGGGCAATATCTCGATCGAAATTAGGATTTGCTTGCTCGTCTAATGCCGCCAAACCGAGAATTTTCACCCCGCTTTCAATTAGTTGTTTGGTAACGGATAATAGACGATCGACTGGGGCACCTTCATAAAAATCGGTAATTAAAATCACGATCGTCCTGCGGGGATTTTCGACTAGGGTTTGAGCGTAAGCCATCGCCTGTCCGATATCCGTACCGCCACCCAATTGTACCTTCATCAACGTTTCTACCGGATCTGTACAATCCGCCGTCACATCGACAACCGATGTATCGAACAAACATAGGTGGGTTTTCAAACTTTTAATTCCAAAAAAAATGGCTGCGGTGACTGCGGAATGAATCACGCTATCCAACATACTCCCCGACTCATCGACGAGAATGATCGACTGCCATCGCTCGACCTGACGGCGGATGCGTGAGTTAAAATAGGGCGTTTGGATGACGAGTTGTTGGCGTTCTTGGCTATAGTGCTTGAGATTGCGGCGAATAGTCGTCGGCGCGTCGAAGTTTTTGGCAATTTTGATATACGATCGCTGTTGGCGATTGAGACTGCCAGTAAACGGCGATTGCACCTTCTGGGCGAGTTTTTCAATCAATTCTTCGACCACCTTTCGCACCAAATCCCGCGCCATTGCTAGCACCTGCTGGTTCATCAAATGCTTAGTCCGCAAGACGGCTTTGAGCAGAGTTTCGCTAGGTTGTGCGCGGCTGAGTAAGTTGGGATTCGTCACCATTTCTTCGAGGTGATAGCGTTCGAGCGCGTCCTTCTCCAGCCGTTCGTTGGCGAAGCCTTTCCGAAGGAAAATCGTCTTTTGGGGGAAAAGTTCGTGAATGGCATTTATCCAGTCGGGAACGGTCAAATTGGAGGGATCGAGACTACCTTGGCGTTGGCGTAGCCTCTCCATCGGAGAATCGCGATTATTCCCACCACTATTGCCGCGACTGCGAATATTCTGACCTTGTAATTCTCGATCGTACAAAAACCCGATCGCGGTTTCTCGATCTTGCCATTCATCGGGTAAGCCGCCGAGAGTATTTTCAGTAGTTTCGCCTAGTACTAACCGCCAGCGCAATCGGCGTTTTTGAGAATCGGTCATACCTTCCACAGCCTCGGATCTAATTCAAATGGTTGCGGCGATTCGATCGTTAACTTGGCGAAATCTGGATGCGACGGATTGACTAAATAGTTATATTCGATCGGAATTACCACCGAAGGCACTGCTAAAATTGCCGTTCTCCCCGATCTAAACCAGAGATCGCCCATTTGCGCTAAAGCCGATGGAGCGGGAATATTGCGCCAATTTAGGGGTAATTGCGCCACTTCGAGATAGTCAATCTCAACCTCTATCGGTACGTCTACCCGAATCCCTGCCAGCATCGTCGCCACATCTTCTACTTCCATGTGAACAAAAACTTCTAATGCTGCCAGTGACAGCGTTCCAGAAGTGTAAACCATCCCCTGTCCGCGAGAATTCCAGCGTCCGCCGACTCGTCTTGCGCCTTCGCCGCTAAAAGCGGTATCGGCATACTTGCGCTTGGAAATCCGCCACAGAGTGAGGCTCAACTGTACACTCCATACTCAATCCGATCGAGTAATTCTGTCACCTGTTGCGTCCCTGCATCCGTATCGAGTAAATCGATCGGCGAACTACCATTTAATCCACGATTGGGTCTTCTCAGCCAGCTAGTCGCCGTCTGCGGACTCTCAAATACTTCCTGTGCTTGAGCCGCAACTCTCGCCAGTCGGTACAATCGATCCGACCAAGTGGCATTAAGCGGTTTTCGTTCTTTCTGAAGTCTGACAATGGTTCGCAGCGAGGTTCCCAATACCTTAGACAACTGAGCGTCTGATAGTTGGTAGTAATTAGCCACTTGTCTGAACGACTCGATCGATAATCCTTGTCGGATCAGATCGGATTCAGAGCGAGTACTAGCATCGCTCAGTTTGGTGGTCGCTAAGGATGAACCTTGAGAACCAGAAATCCCCAGAATATCTAATAGTTGTGTTGATGAGGTCATGATTTAACCCGCATTAAGCATTTGTCTTTATTTTAACGCCAAATGTCAAAGCGAACGAGATTCGATCGAGTATTTCAGATTTAGCATCATAAGTGATGTATAATTAGTCATCATTTAATAGTTGTATATTGGCATCAAAATATGAGTAATACAACTACCCGCACGACGATCGCTTTACCTACGGCGTTACTGGTGGCAACAGATCGAGCCGTTACAGAGGGTAAAGCAAAGAGCCGCAATGACTTAATCGCTAGAGCGATTCAACGAGAACTCGCACTGATACGACGGGCAGAAATCGATGCCGATCTCGCCCAGATGGGGAGAGATCCTGAATATCAAGCTGAAGTACTCCAAATGGAAGCGGAGTTTGCTGTCGCCCAATGGGAAGCTCTACAGACTGTTGAGACACAAACATGAAACGCGGCGATGTTTATAATGTGAGACTAGATCCGGTAGAAGGTTCGGAACAAGGCGGATCTCGTCCGGTAATTGTGGTCAGTCGTAACGCGATTAATGCTAATAGCCCGACAGTATTAGCAATTCCTTGTACCACCTATCGCCCTGGCAAACGAATTTATGCGACCCAAGTACTAATTGCTGCGCCAGAAGGTGGTTTGAGTGCGGATTCTATTGCATTAGCAGAACAGGTGCGAATTTTATCAAAATCGCGGTTTGGTGACTATCGGGGTAGTCTGTCCATCGAGATTATGGAACAGATTTCCACAGCCTTAGCGTTAGCACTAGATTTACCGACAAGAGAAGATTTCGAGCAAATTTATGAAAATTAGACAAGCAGCACTCGAAGCAGCTAAGCAAATGCTGGAAACAGAACGGACGATCGTTTTATCCAAACGGGATGCTCTGAAAGTCTTCGATCTACTCAAAAATCCGCCTGCACCAAACCAGCAAATTTTAGCTGCTATCGAGAAACATCGTGTATTTATTCGTGAAAATCATCGAGCCGCTGAATAAGTCCCAGAATCGAGGGCAATTCGAGCGAGTGTTACATCCCTTAGTCCGCGCAGGCGACGCGCGCTCCTCGGGTTTCCCGAGGGTTTAGCGCGTCAAGACAGCGGACTTTGCATCACCAGCAACGATTTAAATCGTTGTTACCTGTTTCTAGCATTACCACCCCGAATGCCATAACGATCGAGTAATCCAAACAACCGCGATTCAAACGCGATCGCATCCACCGCGACATCGGCACCCAGCGGGATATTTAACAGATCGGCGGTAGATAATTCCCCCGCTTCGGTCGATTGCACCAAGGTTTGGGCGATGTTATTTTTCTCGCGGGGGGCGAAGTAAGAAAAGGCTAATCGCAAGGCGGGTAATGCTTCGAGGAATTCATCGTCGCTATAGGCAAGGAGCAATTCGTCGATGCTCAGAACTAGATGCGAATCTCGTTGGGTTGTCTCTCTGGCTAGCTGAAAAAGACCCGTGAGAAAGTCGCCTAATTTTTCGGGTTGGGCGTAGTAGCGGAGGGTTGCGAGAATGCGTGCCATCGGTGTTTCGCCGAGTATCCATAAGGCACCAATTGCCCCGCCGCGTATGCTGGGTAATTGTTGCACGTCTTGGCTGACTCGATCTAGGATCTGAATAAATTGCGATCGATAGGGCGTGAGTAAATGTCCCGCTCTTTCGTAAGCTTCGAGCAGATTTCCCAATCCTTTGAGTAGTAAATCTTCCTCTCCCGTCGGGGTGCCCAAACTAGCTAACAGCCACAATCCCCGTCCAAAAGCTTCGACTAGAAGTTCGGCGATGTGTTCTTGCTTGGCAGTGCCGAGAACTTCATCGTAACGATAGAAATAGAGTAAGTGATGGAGCGATCGAGCTAACGAGAGGAAATTTCCCTCTTGGCGGATGAGTTCGATCAGTTTATCGGAAAACTCCAAACATTCATCAACGCCTGCTAGAGCGGCATCTAGAAGCAAGAGAGTGGCTGTTTCGGCATTGCGTTCGATTGAATTGGCGCGTTCTTGGAGTTTGGCGATCGTGGCTTCGATGACGGTTGCGCCATAGATTGAGGCTTCGATGCTGCTAGAGTCAAAATCAGGAGTCCAATGAAGTTGCCAGCGTTCCCAGATTTTGGTGAGATCGGTGTGGGTAGTAAAATCGGTACCGTCGGTGCGCCCAATGCCGTGGATTTGAAGCAGGCGGAGGGAATGGAGTAAGGCGGATTTAGTGCGCTCTGGCGGCGATTCTGCTTGCAGATCGGGAGTCAAATCGAGATCGATCGATCTTTTAGTTGCAGTGGGAAATAGCTCTAAGGCTTGCAGGCGTTGATGTAAGTCGGTAACTAATGGGGGGAGCGGCGTACCGGGTGCGAGTCTACCGCGATCGCGCCCTCGGAATACTTGGTAAACTGCTGCTAGAAAGGGATGAGTCCCCGTCTGTCCCATGTCTTCTTTGACTAATCCACCGATGACCCCATCGATCAGATCCGATCTCCAGATTTCGGCATGTCCGCGCAAGTCTGATAAACCTTGGGCGAGGGTTTGGACGGCAATTAGATCGGCGGTACTGGCGATTTGTTTTTGCTTGCGGAGGGATTTGACAACTTGTTGGAGCAGGGTAGCAGCGATGTTTGTCGATCCGGTTTGGCGATGCGCCCAGACAGCATGATAGAAGCCAGGATTGGGCATTCCTGAATTGTAACCAGTCAGATTGTCCAGTCGATCGTAGTTATAAGGTGTAAGGGCGATGCCTTGGTTGACGATCTCTTTGCTACCAGCCAGCATTTGTGGTAACAAGCCTCGTGTGGGTGGATTGGCGATCGATCGAGGATCTTTCAAGGCTGCATGGAGTGCAGAACTATGGAAGCCACCAGTAATGACTAGAATTTGACCGGAGTAAAGAGCTTGTGCCGCCTGAATCTGCTCCACCATAAATGCTTCGCGCTCTAAATCCGAGGTGGAAATGCCCGCATCGGTTTGACGTAGATGCCAACAAAATTGATGACAGCGTTCCAAATATTGGGCGAGGGTTAAAGCTGGATCGATTTCGCACAGCGTATCCCAGAGCGCGTCAAAATCGGCAACACCCAATTTCTCGCACAGGGTATGAATATAATCGCTACGTTTGAGGGCTTCATCGCTGTAGCAATTCTCGATCGTTCTAGCCGTCGTTCGCTCGCTCCAAGGTAAATCGATAAATTTAACCGGAATATCTAATTCGCTAGCAGTTTGGAGAGCTTGCCATTCGGGAGAATAGATACAAAATGGATAAAATGCACCACGCCGCAGATTATCGGCGGTGTGGACGTAACTATAAATCGCGATCGGTAATTGATGGGGCAATAATAGCTCATCCAGGCGATCGTTAAAATCGCTCGGCCCTTCAATTAACACTGCGGTGGGGGGTCGATTCGGCAGAGCCGACGCTGCGCGATCGATGATTAATTGCCTTACTAATCTGGCCGCGGCGGGGCTGTGGTGCCGCACGGGAAAGAATAAAATTGGGGCATTAATATCGGTATAAATTTCAGGATCGATCGCCATTACTTAATTCCACCAAAAATACGCAGCTCGACCATCACCATCGCCATCATTCTTTTATCTGGTTGTGTAGTAACTTGTATTTTAAAATTAGCTCATGTATAATTATAGTAGTTTTGTAGTTTTTGCAAAAACTTACGCTGTAGAGGTAAATTTTGAGGGCAGCCGATCGGGATCGAATAGTCAAAATTTTAAATGTCGCAGATCTGACCTCAGAATATGTAAAGTATGGATGTGTCCGGATTCCAAAGCTACTTGATGATGATACAGTTCGATTGCTAGCACAAGAATCGCAAAAATTATTGGTAGGAGAATCGGAGCAGCTCTCGCTCGCTATAAACTTCTTCGAGCGTAAAGAATGGCAAACCTTGTTGTGGACAACGCCCCAAAATGTCACGATTTTATATGATATTTTAGGTCAGTCACCTCAACTAGATGCAGCTCTAGAATCTATTCTCGCGCACCCAATTATCGATCGACTTTTGCTTGATGTGCTGGGGACAGATTATAAAATGTGGCTGCTCCAGATCCGCAGGGCAAATCCTGGCTCGGATTGCTTGCGAATCCATCAAGATCGTCCGGGGGAGACATGTTTACAAATTCTTTTAGATGATATCCCTTCTCCAGCGGGTAGCACCGTGCTCCTCCCTGGCTCAGATGTATGGCCGAGGATTATCAACTCAATGCCATTTATCGATCCGAAATATCTCGCTCCGTGGCTGAGATCGTTAACTGGCAAGAAAGGAGATGCTTGGTTATTCACGCGCACTGTTTGGCACGGTCGTTTGCAGGCTGATTCCAGAAGGTCGCAGACAGTACTGATGCTAAGTTTTCTGCCTTGTTGTGCAAACCAAAATATCGTACTACCACCACCTAATATTCTCGAACAGTTAGGGCCAAAGCTACAGGCCGCATTTCATAACAAAATAGATCTATCCGACTCTCACCTTGCTGCCACCCCAGAACTCCAGAAACTGCTCGTAGCTAATCCCCGGTTTAAATGGTGGAGTCCATGGCAATTAGCGATCGGATTATCTTATTTTTTCTCTTTGGCTCTATCAGTTTGGCGATTTTGCAAACGACGTTAAATTAGTTGATAGTTGATACTCGATGTTCAAGTTTTTGAAAACTGCTGAAGTGTATGATATGGGATGAAGGATCGGTATAGAAAGGTAAAGACATGCTACTCAATAAGCCTTTGCCCTTCATCGAAGACTTTATCAACGAATTGAACAAGGGACTGAAAAGTTACAATCCAGATGGGGGCTTGAGCAGAATTCAGCGTGGATGGATCGGATTCTGTCTGATGGGCATAATACTGACGAACAGCGTATGCTGGGCAAGATTTGAACGGGTGAGCCTGGGGAAATACAGCCTGGGAGCCTTATCATGGATGTTTCGCAAATCCAAACTGCCATGGGAGATGATGCTTCAAGTTAGTATAGCAATAGTGCTCAAGCAGTATGGTATTTCTGGAGGTACTTTGGTGACTGACGACTCAGATCATCAGCGCAGTAAGAAGACACCAAGGTTATTCAAAACCCATAAAATCAGAGACAAAGGTAGCGGGGGATATATAAATGGTCAAAACATAGTGTTATTAATACTAGTTACTGACAAAGTGAGCTTGCCAGTTGGATTTGAGGTCTATCAACCTGACCCTCAACAACAAGCATGGACAAGAGAAGATCAACGTCTGAGAAAGAAAGGTATCGCGAAAAAAAACCGCCCAGAGGCTCCACCCCATAATCCAGACTACCCAACTAAACCAGAATTAGTGTTGCGATTAATGGAGCAGTTTCGGAAGCACCACAGTCAAATCAAGATCAAAGCCGTCGTTGCTGATGCACTATATGGTCAGGCAAAATTCATGGATGCAGCATCAGGCTTATTTGGTGGAGTCCAAGTCATTAGCCAATTGCGTTATAACCAAAATATTCGTTTTCGAGGCCGAAAACAAAGCCTAAAGCACTATTTTTCAAGTTATCCGGGAGTTCCTCAAGAGTTGAGTATTCGAGGTCAACCTGCCATTACAGCCAATGTTGGAAGTATCAGAGTGGAAGTTTGTGCTCACGGAAAAAAGCGATTTGTGATTGCGCTGAAGTATCCGGGTGAGCAAGATTATCGATATTTAGTTGCTACGGATCTGACTTGGCGCACCATAGATATCATCCAAGCGTATACACTGAGATGGTTAGTAGAGGTTTTCATCGAGGACTGGAAGTCTTATGAAGGTTGGGCGCAGTTGGCCAAGCAAACAGGTAAAGAAGGGACAAGCCGTGGCCTGACCCTGAGTCTGTTGCTTGACTTATGCCTCTTGCTTCACCCGAGACAAATAGCCCGCGTTGACAGCAAGCTGCCCGCATATACTGTGGGCAGTCTACTCCGCAATCTTCAGATGGAAGCTTTGTTGTTATATTTTGAGCAGTTGCTACAAGCACCTAATCCGGTTGAGCAGTTGAATCAATTAAGTCAATCAGTTCAGGAGTTTTTCCTTTTGAGATCGTCTGGTAAACATATGAGTGGTAGAGATTTAGGTCGCTTAGAACCCACTCCCTCCCTCAATCGTCGAGCTGTAGCTTAAAAACTTGAACATCGAGTGATAGTTGATAATTGATAGTTGATAGTTGGCAGAAGGCACTACCCACCAACTAGTACTAGGCGGCGGAAATAGAACCAGTATTCTCAAATAGCTATTCACGAATTTCAATCCAAAATCCAAAATCCAAAATCCAAAATCCAAAATCAAATAGTGGGTGAATTTCTGCCGTAGCCTACTAGGTTTCAGGCATTATCATTTTCTATCGAGTAAATAATTACACATACCGACTTAATTATTACCTTTTGACGAGAATATATGCCTTGGTATATTCCGGTAGCTTGCGAATATATGTTGTAAAATCATCCTTACTATCGAACACTCCCGCCAAGAAATCTAGCTGATGTAAATTGGGTAAAAATGCCCCACCCGTATCGGCAATAATTCCCATTCGCAACTGTGGTTTACCATCGATCGAATTCTCCGTTACGACAATTCTACCCAAGCCGATATTTAGCACATCCCCGGCAAAAGTTACCCCCGGTCTGAGCGAAATTTTAGTCTCGATCGTTTGACCGTAGCCTTTAATTGCCTTGACAGGTTTAAAATACCAATATCTCTTTTGTTCTGTTGGAGCTAGACCTTTAACATAAGGGATATTATTATTGCGATCGACGTTAAAGAATGCCGATTTACCGTCGGTGAATTTAATTAAGATCGTACCTTCCATTAAGGCTGATTCCAAACCCTCGCGATCGAGATAAGCTAGCGGTTCTACGGCTCCAAATTCTTGCCCTTCCGGCTCATAGATATTTTTTAAGACATCTTGTTTGGTATATTTCAGCCGAATGGCATCGATATCGGTACCTGGTTTGAGTGCATAAATTCCGGTATTAAATTCTTTAGTTGGAGTTCGCGAACCTGGATGTGTAAATACCGCATATTTAGTCATTCGTACCCGTTTTTGCTCTGTTGCAGTAGGATTGAATGCCGTCCATTGGATCGTGCGAAAATTGGTATTTAAAAACTTAGGATCTTGCAGGCGGATCGCTCTTTTGGCTTTGATATCTTGCTGTAATGTCAGCACCATAAAGTCTAAGGTTTTGACAATATCGGCAACAGTTACTCCTTGCTTGCCCAAAATACCCTCGCGCTGGAGATCTGGATCGCTATCTAAGCTATTTTTAAAATATTTACGAGTACTTTTTAAGACTACTAATAAGTCGGGGGGATTAAATTTGACTTTACTACTCGGTAGACTTGCCGCTTTCAAAATATCTCGACTCTGAGCCATAAATTGAGGCTGCTTAAACTCATCAATGACTTGATAATCGCCAATTTGCGGCAGCATACCCGCAGATGGTAATGGTGCAATGGAGGGAATTGCTGTCGTCGGTACAGTGGCTGCTGATGGAGTGGTGGCAATAACGGAATTAGGCAAACTTGTTGCTGTGGCAGTAACACCTGGCGAGGTAGAAACTGTTGGTGTGGGAGTAATAACTGGGGCGGGAGACTGCGGTACCGATGATGTGGGTAGAGTGCGGGTACAAGCAGTTAACGCGATCGTGCCAATCCCAATTAGTAATCTAAAATATCTCACGCTGGACTTAAATTAAAGGGTTAGGGAGGTTACTTGCGGCAAGATGTACATCTCCACATCTTGCGCCATCAATCGAGATCTCTAGTTAAGTAGGGTAAAGGAAAAAGGTTAAGGGGTAAAGGGTAAAAAATATTAACAGTTAGCCTTTTGCCCCTTCCCACGTTCCCTTTACCCTCACACAACCAATAGTAAAGATATCGTGGTGCAAGATGCAAGCATCTCCAGTCGGAGTTCGATCGATTATTGCTCTAAAGTTACCTGACAAAAATCCTGATAATCGCTGTGAACTTGCCTAGCATAATTATTAGCATAAATTAGCACATCTTGTTGCCAATCTAGATTTTCGCCAAAATCGAGTAGCTCTTGAGCGATCGCCGCGCCTAATTTACCACTACTATGAAGCTGTGCAAACGCCGTGACTTCAGCCATGGTCGCGACTAATGTTTCGAGTCGATCGATCCCGATGTTAGCATCTTTTAATTCAATTTTATCTTGCGTGGGTTGGAGTTCCCTTAATAAATAGCTACTATTATTAAAATCAATTGCAGCGAGTAACGCTGGCGGTGCCGATTGCACTAATTGTTGTACCTTCATGACTCTGGTTGCCGAATTTTCCCACTGGGGTTGAACGTCACTTAAAAATGTTGGCAAGACATAGAGCGGCTGCTGTTTGAAATCGAGTAGATAGTTGCGCTCTGGCGAACCCTTACCTGCGACTAAAATTAAGTACCGATCGAGTCCTAAACTCCCGTTACCTGCAACGCGAAATCCGATATCTAAAACTTCAAAAAAATCCGCTCTATCTTGAGTTTGTGCCCAATCAAAAATTACCTGACGGACTAGCTCGTATTTATCTCGATCGATCTTTAAGATTTTATCATCATCAAATTTTAGCTGACGCCGATCGCCAATTAACTCAGTCCGTTCGTCTAATAACTCTTGGCGTTTGCGACGACCGATCTTTTTGAGTAATTCTGCAACAATGCCAAAGGCATTGTCTGCGACGATCGCACGAATACTGCCAGAGCGAAGTGTCGCCGCATATCTATTCAAATAAACCTCTGCCAATCGCTCGCCCTCGGCACAATCCAATGATAAACTTTCTGCTGCTAAAAATATACTTGTTACCAATCGCGCGACATCCCAAGTACAAGGAGCCAGCATCCCTTCATCAAAATCGTTAATACCAAAATAAATTTGACGGTCGTCGCCTTTATAAGCTCCAAAATTTTCTAAATGTAAATCCCCACAAATCCATGCATGTGGAGCTAAATTTAGACTAGACGTTACAGGTAAATCTCGATAAAATAGATGGCACGTCCCTCTAAAAAATGACAAAGCATTTTTACGCATTTTATTATACTTGCGCTCCAGCATCATCGGATCGCGCCCTGCATTAAACTCTCGAATTAATCCCCAAACATCTCTAGATTTACTATTATCTAAACGATCGTCCATGATAAAAATATTCTCAATCTAATTATCAAAAATAACTCAAAATATCAACTATCAACTATCCACTACTAACTATTCACTAGCTTATGCGTCTAATTGGAATTACTGGCGGCATTGGCACAGGCAAAAGTACAGTTACCAACTACTTGCACTCAAGATATCACTTGCCAATTTTGGATGCAGATATCTATGCGCGAGCGGCTGTCGCAGTTGGTTCGCCCATTTTAACAGCGATCGGTCAACGTTATGGTGACGATATCTTGAGATCGGATGGAACACTCGATCGTCCCCAATTGGGCGAAATTATCTTTAACAATCCAGTCGAGCGGCAATGGTTAGAATCACAAATTCATCCCTATGTCCGCCATTGCTTCGATCGAGAAATTAGTCGCCTCCAGCCAGATGCCACCGCCGTACTCGCAATTCCATTGCTATTTGAAGCCAAAATCACCGATCTAGTCACAGAGATTTGGGTAGTTAGTTGCGATCTGTCTACCCAGATCGAGCGGGTGATGCAGCGCGATCTCATCGACAAAACAGCCGCCATCAAGCGCATCGAGAGTCAGATGCCGCTTGCCGAAAAAATGGCCCTAGCAGATGTTAATCTAGATAACTCAACAAATATAACAGATTTGGAACGCCAGATCGATCTGAAGATATCAAATTCAATATGAGTAAGCTCAGAATCGAGCGCGCTATAAATTTCTTAGTATTATTTACGACCTTATTTAGCTCTCTTTCGGCGGCATTTCTCGTACTCAAGTACATCTTTAACTGGCATTATCCGATCGCAACTTTATATCGAATGTTTGCATACCATAACCAGCATCCATTTCAATACATCGCGATCGTCTCAGTCGCGTTCGGGATTGTGGGTTTGGGCTGGATCGATCGCTACGGTAGCACCACAAGCATCCAGCAGTGGCGGGAGGTCGCGATGGTCATGCTGCTGACGATCGTTATATCTAGTCCTTTCGGCGGGGTCCTATGGCAAATCCACGATATGCAGCATGGCTTTATTCCAGAGAATTATTTAGGTAAAATCTTGCAAGGGATGAGTTGGGGATTACAATATGGCTGGTTAATTGTCTTGCTTTCAACCCCAATGAATCTAATTGGCTTCACGGTTGGATATATAGTGTTAGCTCGACTAGCAAAACGTTCTAGAACCCGTAACTGACACTGCCAACTATCGCCGAAATTGCCAAACATATTTTTAAGTCGATCTCCGCTAGCTTAGTAGATCGCTCGCACTCGATTCGATCGCCACATTTGTGTCGAGCTTTAGATCGAGATAGTCGGGTAATGGGGTAAATGCTTTAAATACCCATTCGTGACAAGTTAAGGCGCGATCGCAATTGTCAAGCACGTTTGGCGATCCTTCGATCGACCGTTACATCAGATATTCAGAGATCGAATACATTAGCACTATCAATCGAGTTTTTTGATATATAGTGAGACCGAACCAACAGCCACGCTATATATGGGTGTTGACATTCGATCGAAAACCTTAACTTGTCACAGATGTTAAATACCAGATCTCCTGTGACAAACTCAGGACATCACCCAATACCCAACAGATAAATCTAGTTGCTGCCAGTAAAGATAACTTCAGGAAACTTGGCTTGAGCTTCAGGTAAGGGACGACCTTTACCTTCTTCTTGCCAGTAATTGATCACTTCAGTAGCCTGGTTGAGAATACCCACTCGATCGACTTCTGCGATCCAGTGCTTGGCTTCTAATTCGGCTTTGAGTTGTTCCCACGCATCGTTGCGAGGCCAGAAAAAATAAGCGGTGAGCGGACTCAACCCTTTTCCAACTACTTGGTCTACGGCTAAAGCAACGTTCTCATCCAACCACAGCACTTTGAGGATAAATTTGGATGTTGTTACTGGTAATGTTTCGGTTTCGGTCATATTTGCTGACTAGTTTGGCACACAATCCATAATTATACCATCTTGTTGCCGATCGAGTCTCACCTAAATTTATTTTTTAAATAGAGATCGTGCTGATTGCAGTTTTGGCGATCAGTATCCAATAAACAACTTTCTACCTGGTCGCTACAGCACATCAATCGAGGGTTAATACAAAAAGTATGTGGTTAGAAGCTATCGATCGAGTAACGATTGGGCTGACTTATTACTTCCTTTTAGTCGCAATTCCCATCTTCACCCCTGGAATTTGACGAACTCGATCCATCACTGCAACTACTTGTCCGTGACCGACTTTTTCATCCGCATTAATCACTACCAGTGCCCCCTCATTTTTAGCCCCCAGTGCCTCAATTTTGGGCGTTAAGGTGGCTAAATCTGTCGGTTGACGGTTGAGGGAGATCGCACCTTGTGGATCGATTGTCACGACTATTTTAGTTTGGTCTTGACTTTTGCCAGAACTCGCACCAGGGAGATTGACTGGCAATCCTTCAGTCCGGCTGAGGAGTAAAGATGTCATCACAAAAAAGGTTAAAATCGCGAAAATTACATCCATCAGAGGCACGATATTGACTTCGGGGGCACGGTCTTCTGCATCAGTTAGTAAGCGCATAATTTCTTATTAAGTAATAATTAATGAGTAATAAGTTTATTTTGAGATCGAGATTAAATCCTGCTCTTCGATAAATTTATGGTTGATAAAAATAAAATCAAACCTACACTTTTCAAAATAGTAGTGACAATTTGTAAATTGCCACTACTATTTGACTACTGCTATTTGAAAAGTATCTTTAATTACTAGCCTGGTTGTTGCCAATTGCGACGGTGAATTAGTTCTAACTGACCTGTGGATTCTTGAATTTGAGACAATTGCCGTTGGTATAATGCCCGAAATAAATTTGCACATAGCGACGCAATTACTGCGACGATTACGCCTGTTGCCGTACTAATTAATGCTTCAGAAATACCACCGACGACGTTATTAGAGCCAGCACCGACGCTTTGACCAATTTTCAGGGAATCAAATGAAGCAATTAAACCCGTAACAGTACCTAAAAGTCCTAAAAGTGGAGCTAACCCGATAATGGCATCAAACACACTAATAAATCGCCGCAAAATCGGAATTTCGGCATGAGATTCACTTTCTAATGCTAACCGAAATTCGTCAGGGGTAGCATCTTTTAATCCAATTCCTGCCATAAAGATTCTGGCGATCGGTAAATCGCGTTCGCGTTCGAGTTTGTCGAAGACTAACGGCGATCTGTTCTGATATAAATCTAATATTGTCCTAATCATCGGTGTTTGTCTGCGCCCGATTTTAATCCAAAAATTTAGTCTTTCGATCGCCAGCGCAATGACTAAAATCGATCCTAATAGTAGTGGGTACATCACAAACCCACCTGCATTAAAAATTTTAATTAAATTATCCATAATTATTGCATTTTCCCTGCTTTCCAAGTTCCTTCTATTTTACTACCGTTGGCAGAAGTTAATACTCCTTTGCCTTCTCGATCGCCATTTTTAAATTCGCCAGTAAATTGTTCGCCGCCTTTATATTTACAGGTAGCTTTACCATTTAGTTCGCCATTACTAAATTCTCCTTCACAACGATTTCCCTCCGTGACAATTATACCTGTACCTGCAAATTTGCTATCTTTAAATTCTCCGGTATAACTATCGCCATTTTTGAATTTATAGGTACCAGTACCATTAAATTTTCCCGCCGCGAAATCACCGGTATAATTATCGCCACTGGCTAGAGTTAATGATCCTTTGCCACTGGGAGAACCATTAACAAAGGTACCAGTATAAACATTACCATTTTTGTACTTCCGAGTCCCTGTACCTGCAAATTGTCCGGCTTTAAATTCGCCAGTATAGGTACTCTTGTCGGCAAAAGTCATCGTACCTTTACCATCTGGCTTATCATTCGCCAAATTACCTTGATAGCTATTGCCATTTTTGTATTCGCAAGTACCAGCCCCATTGAGTTGAGTATTCGTAACTATCCCGGTACAGCGATCGCCATTTTTAAAGGTAAATGTACCTTTGCCTGCGGGAGACCCATTTTTGAATTCGCCTTGATAACCGCCACCACCAGCAGCAATATAATTCCCGATACCATTGGGTTCGCCTTTGGAAAATTCGCCTTCATAGCGATCGCCATCTGGATAGATTCTTACTCCTTTACCCTCAATTTGACCGTCTTTAAATGCGCCTTGATAACTGCCGCCAGCGGCAAATGTATACTTACCAGTTCCAGAGAATTTACCATCTTTAAATGTGCCAGTATAGGTGTCTTTACTAGCATATTGGCAAGTAGCCTGACCGTTTAAAACTCCTTTGCTAACTTCGCCCTCACATTTACTCCCATCGGGTAAGGTGATACTAGCAGCGATCGCCAGATGGGTTTGACAAATTGCTGCTGCAACTCCAATTGCACCCGTGGTTAATATTCTCAAATAATTCATATAATCTCGAAAAATCTTATCAAAAAAATTTAGATCGATCGAATTTTGTTGCTCCAATTATCGCGCTCGACTGAATCATAGTAAAATATTTGCCTTGACGACTCGTTCTAATACCTTCCCTGGAGGGCTAAATTGCATTTGTTTGACTCCATCGATCGTGACTCGATCGATCGTTGAATTGCCACTAGATTTGACGATACTCGCACTGGTGACATTGCCTTGGGGATCGATGGCGATCTTAATTCGTAATTTATCTTTGCCCCCATCGCGATCTTCTAAATCTGTCAATCCGCTAATTTCGCATCTGTTAATACATTGCAGTCCAAATGCTTTTCCACCAGCATCGCCGCTGCCATTGCCAGAATTAGGTTTTAAGCCAGCACCTGGTTCTGCTCTAGTAGCACGCCAACTATTGCCTTGAGCCACGCCGCTAGGCGCACCATTATTAGCATTATTAGGACTAGAAGTATTCCCAGCTAGTCTAGTGCCTAGTTTTCCGCCGCTAGTAGGTTTACCTGCCAATCCTGACTGGTTGTTATTTGCCCTGGCAAAATCGTTATTGGTGGGGGCATTAACTTTGCTAGGTGCGATGTTACCAAAGTTATCATCACTGGCAGTATTAGGACTAGGAGTATTCCCAGCGAGTCTAGTGCCTAGCTTTTTGCCGCTAGTAGGTTTACCTGCCAATCCTGACTGGTTGTTATTAGAACCTGCAAAGTCATCGGTGGTGGGTGTTTTAATTTTGCTCGGTGCAACTTCACCAAAGTTGTCTTCGGTGGGAGAGCTAGGATTATTTGCCGCCAATTTACTAGCTAATTTACTGCTATTAGTGGGTGTGCCAGCCAAGCCCGACTGGTTGTTATTGCTGGGGGTAATTTCTTCAGTCGGCGCATTAACTTTGCTCGGTGTCACCTGCCCAAAATCTTGCTCCTGATTCGGTGTCGGTGTATCTGTCGATCGAGTAGCCAGCTTGCGATTGGGTGAGTCAGTTGCTAACCTCGATCGAGTTTCACTGACGGGCGTTTCTGGTTGAGGCTCTGTGGCTATTTTCGGCTGTTTTGGTTGGGGAGTCGTAAAAGTAGGCGATTTTGCTACTTTTGGTTTGGGTGTTACTGGCGTTGTCGCTGGTGGTTGCTCTGGCTTGAATAGTTTGTCCGGAAATGCTGGTGGAGTTACCGCTTTTAACGGTGGTTCGACAGACTTGGGTGCAGGTTTACTGGCAGTTTTGGTGGGGACTCGTTTGACGAAATTATTGAGTGCTGATGCTGTCTTGACGATCGGGACTGGCTTGGCTGGAGCTGGTTTTGGCTCTAGTGTCGCAGGTACCTTGACGATTGGGACTGGTTTTGCCACCTCTGGTTTTGGCTCTACCTTAGCGGGAGTCTTGACGATCGGAGCTACTTTTGGCTGTGGTGTGGGCTTTGCTGGTGGTTTTTCAGTATCGGTATCCACCATCGTAATTTCCATCGGCTCGTCGATCGCGGCGACAGGTTTCCACCACTGAGCGACTCCCGCGATCGCCACAATGTGGAACACTAGCGAGCCACCTACCCCAGCCAGTAAGATATTTAGCAGATTTTTGTCGGCATTCTGTCTGGATGTAGCACTGAAACTCAATTGTTCCATAATTTTTAGGGATTTACACAGCAGGAATACAACTCTTGAGATATTATCATAAATAATTTTGGCTTGGGTCAAGCACTGTCACTTAGTTTCGATTCCACACTAGAATAGCTAAAATGCTTGCCCAGACGGTATTTTATCGATTGTTTTATCTCTATGATTTGTCATAACTCAGCAATAATGCCGAATAAATAATTGCAATAAATTATCAATAAATTATATCTTACTTGCTATGCTGATTATCAATCTAGCTAGCTCGGTAGAGCGCGAGAGAATTTACTTAGCATAGGAAGTGTCAATCGATACCTAATTTCCCCACTTCAGTTGAAATGCTTGATAACCGAGCATTCAGTTTGGCTCGATCGAAAGGTACGAAGTAACTTGAGAAATAATTGCTGGAATTTGAGAAATTCTCACATTCCGATAGCTAGATTCTCCATAGGAGCGGCTTTGCCAACGATTTTCCAGCTCGGAGGCTGCTGCTAAAGAGGTTTTGCCTACAGGTAAAACTACTAAATTAGGAGCTTGCTTGCAGCATTTAAGACAGCCAGTGGATTTTAAAGTCACACTGTCATTTAAGTCATGGCTATTTAATTGTTCTGCCAAAGCCGAGTATATTTCTTTGCCACCATTGTTGTGACAATGGGACTTTTGACAAATGAGGATCTTAACTTTTGGCTCGGTGACAGGAGCTGCGATCGTCGGCAGATCCTCTCCTGCGGAGCATTGAGCGGCACAAGACGCTACGCGCTCTACTTTTTCAATTGTAGATGCCTTAAATTTCCCATCTTTTTGGCTGCCTTCACAGCGGAGGCGATCGCCAATGGCTAATTTATACACCAGATCCATTCTGAGCTGCTTGGGCACCTTGATGATGACATCTCGATCGGCGGTTCTGAGGCGCAGATATTTGAGCTTGTAACCATCGATCGCCCAAACTCCTAAAAATTCACCTTCTAACTGAAAACAAATTTCATTAGTCATAAAGTAGCTCACTGCCATGACGAGCGGCTTGTAAAATCAAACAGCGATCCAACCAATCCACCAGTTGGCAGCGATCGAGTGATGGTTGTCGTGCCACGTTCCACACTTGAATAGCCGCTGTAGGCGTTTCTACAGATACTGTCAAAGGCTTACCTGTGGAACAGTTACAAGAAATTTCTAACTCTTGAAGACGATGATAGATCTGCCAGCGATCGCCCCAGGCTGTATCAATGGTGGCGATCCAGTCTGAGTAATTTACTTTTTTCATTCTTAACAGAGAACGATTTGCTTAAATTTAGAATACCCTAAATGATAATTAGAAGCAACAAGCTGGTATTTATACTCAGATCGATCGGGGTTAGTTCGAGCGATAACTCCCTGAAAGAAGCTAAGGCACCCGATTTTAGACCGCTCGATCCCTGCAATCCTGTTACTAAAATTTATCAATAGCGGACTTACTCGATTCCCCACCGGAGCGGCGACACCAAGGCTCAATCGCATCCTGAATATTAGTTGCAATAAGGTTTACAGAGCACTCCTCGACCCAAATCGATCGTGTTAAGATCTTGGGTTATTGACTGCTGTTCTAAATCGATCGATAGTGATTGGCTGTAAAAGTATCGAATAGTCTAGTTAAAAATTAACTTTTAAAAAATAGAGAGCGAGAAATTTATGACAACAACACAGAGCTTAATGCGTGGATTTGGTGAAGTAGGAGCTAATGTCGTGGGCTTAGATCTCACGGTAACTGAACCAGTCTGTGAGGGCTTAAACGTCGCTTTGGCAAGTTTTCAGGCTTTGTATTTGCAATATCAAAAACATCACTTTGTTGTAGAAGGCGCAGAATTTTACTCGCTGCACGAGTTTTTTGAAGATAGCTATGGGCAACTCAAAAGTCACGCTCATGACGTTGCCGAACGTTTAGACGGCTTAGGCGGAGTTCCGGCGGCGAGTTTTACTAAGCTGGCGGAACTTTGCTGTTTCACCTCTGAAGCTGATGGTGCGTTTAACTGTCGGATAATGTTAGAAAATGACTTGGTTGCCGAACAAGCAATTATCGCACTGCTCCGCAGTCAAGCCAGTCAAGCTGAAAGTTTGGGAGATCGGGCAACGCGGTATCTATACGAACAAATTCTGCTCAAAACTGAAGAAAGAGCTTATCATATCGGTCACTTTTTGGCTCCCGATACCTTGGTAAGATCTCTAAATTAACCCAAGTTGCTACCTATAGAACGCCTACGATTGAAATCGTGGCTAATGTTGCAAAGTCCGCCTTTGCGGACTAATAAACTAGTCCGTGAAGGCGGACTTTGCATTCCGTTCGCGGAGCGTCTGCCTTCGCAGAGGAGCGGTTTATAACCGCTTAGGTTGTAGGTAGCAACTTGGGTTAAATTAAGAGCTGAAATTTAGATGGTGGAAATTTCCACCATCTAGCATACATCGATTAACCGAGCTGAATTTAGCGATAGATTTGACGTAATTGTTTGGTGGCGCGATCGATCGCGGTAACACTACCAGGATTGACTAATCCGTAATAATCAAATACGTACACCCGATTATTTTTAGTAGCTTTGAGGTTTTTAAAAAGTGGATTGGCTTTCACCTTAGCAATATCGGTACCAGGCGCATTAATTAAAATAATCACATCAGGATCGATCGTGACTACTTTTTCTGGCGAAAGGGTTAAATAACCTGCAAATTGACTTTTTCCCTGAAGATCGGCAATGACATTTTTTACCCCAAATTGAGTTAATAAGTCTCCCGCCCAACTTTTACTATTTGGGGCGAGTAGCGGCTGGTCGCTAGCTAAAATCAATGTAGAGGCTGTTTTAGTCGGTTTTGGTTTAAAATAACCTTGATAAGATTTTAGTAGTGGTGCAGAGTCGGCTTGCAAAGAGCTAGCTAATGTTTTCGTTAACTCTGATAGAGCTTCCCAGCGATCGACTTTAGTTGCTAAGGTGGGAATGCCACTATTTTGGAGTTGTGCTAAAACGCCATCGTGCATTCCAGCGGCACCAATGACTAAATCTGGTTTGAGGGCGACGATTTTTTCGAGATTGGGTGGGGTGCGTCCTTCCGCGACGCGGGGTAATTTACTAAAAGCCGGATTTTTTTCGAGCAACGTACTACCCGTAATCCCCACTAGTCTAGTCGGACTCAGGCGATTGGTAATATCAGCACTCAAAGAGGTAAGTGCGACTACTCGTCGAGCGTTATTGACTTTGGTAATGAGCTGCGGCGGTGGAACTGTGGTTGCGGGAGTAGGAATTGCAGTGGCAACAGTGGCTTTAACCTCTTTTATCGACGAGCGATTTGAGGTATTTTGGCAACCAGTCAGCCACAATAAGCTGCTTAAAATTAGCAGTCCACCCATTCCATAGACAGATAAGGAAGTTATTTTTGACACGATCGTATTCATGAGTGATAAGGAGATAGATAATATCGCGATCTGATGAAAATTTTCCGACTATATTTCTCAAAATCTAATTCCCAAACTAGCTGCAACGCTAAACCCTGGCTGAGTATACAAATCTAAGATCGAACTATTTGCCGCTACCCCGCGCACGTCGGATGCTTGATAATATTTAGTATTGAAAATATTAAATAGCCCAAGATTGAGGGTGGTATCGGGTGAAAAGTTATAATAGCTTAATAGGTCGAAATTGGTATAGCCAGGTGTTTTGAATCCGGTGGGCGTAGTATTGCGATCTTTAGCACTAACTAGCGTCGTCACTAATTCAGTCCCCCATCGCTCGTCGCTCGATCGATAGCGCAATCCTAACACGGCTTTAAATGGATCGATCGAGTCTAATGGCTGATTGGTTTCGAGATTAGTTCCTTTAATTAAAGCCGCACTCGCCAGTAAACTAAATCCGCCTGGTTGGGGACTAAATTTATACTCTCCTCTGGCTTCTACTCCAGAAATTTCCGCCCCTTTAATATTTTGAGCTTGAAACTGATTGAGGGTTTGTCCGCCAATCGATGCAGTCCCAATTTGCACGGTATCGATAAAATTATCGTAACGATTATAAAAGCCAACCACACTACCTTTGAAACTGACCCCATTTGTCTTCAAACCAATTTCAAATCCGTCCCCAGTTTCTGGTTTGAGATTGGCATTAGGAATCGCAGTATATTGTTGAGCAAAGTTAGTGAATGAAATTGCCGCATCATCATAAGGTGGACTCCGAAATCCTCGCGCATATTGAGCGGTAATTGATGTTTCAGGACTGAGTTTATAGACAACACCAATTTTTGGAGAAATCGCCGAAGCCGTTAACTCTCTAACCTCATCGACACGCCCACTCAGAACGCCAACCCGCCGAAAATCAGCATCGTTCGAGTTGGGATTGAGGTTGTAATAATCATAACGAACAGAAGGAATGATACTCAATCGACCGTTAGCTAACTCGATTTCATCTTGGAGATAGATCCCCAAGCGGGTAGTCTTAGTTGGTGGGAAAGTCCGATTTGGAAAGGCTTCGCCGCCGACATTTTTGGTTTGGGTAGCTGTAGTGAGGTTAAATTCAGTATTGTCGCGGGATCTAATCGTATCTGTGACATTTACTTCTATTCCATACACCAACTTTTGACGAATATCGTTACCACCGAGATTAGTTTCTAACTGAATATCTCCACCCACAATGCCCTGACGGAAGGTATTAAATGGCGTGCGTCGCCGCAGTGAAGTTCCGGCGGCACTACTAACCGTCCGCAATTCGGTAGACTCTTCGGTAGTATTGGCATTTTGATAATAGATATTCGATCTAATCTTCTGAACGCCGCTCCCAGTCGGATTACTATATACATAGCCCAAACTCACGCGCCCGCGAGTGTTATTATCGTCAGCCGTCTGACTCGTGCGGTTGACTGTTTGCCCCGGCGCACCCGGTAAAGCTCCCAGGCTACTATTAACCGTTGTCAACGTCCGCCTGTCGAATAATTCGCCTGTCAAAATGAGCTGATTTTGGGGATTGAGTTGATAAGCAACCTTCCCCACCAGATTATTACCCGTCACAGTTTGAGGATTTGCCGCAATATTGCCCAGATTGCTCGTCTCGCGTCCATCTTGGCGGGTATAACAAATAGATGTGCTAATATCGCCGCGTTTATCGGCGAGGACGATATTTTGACTCAGGTTGCGACTCGCGCCGATATATGTCGCCTTTACCTGCTGGCTAATATTTCTGCCCTGCAAATAATCTTCAGGATCTTTGGTGGTATAAGCTACCACACCGCCGAGCGCATCGCTGCCATACAAACTCGATGCCGAACCGCGTAAAATTTCGATTCGTTTGATACAGTCAAAATCGACTAAATTGCGATTGGTATTCGTCATCCCCAGAATATCTGGCAATCTAATCCCATCGACTAACATCAATACCCGATTGCCCTCAATCCCCCGAATATTCACGCTGCCATTGCCAGCTCTAGCCGGACGATTATCTACCGATACTCCTGGCTCGTACCGGATTGTATCGCCCAAATTGCGAACGAAATTTCGATCCAAATCTTGCCGATCCTGTACCGATACCGTACTGGGGGAATCCTTGAGCGCGCGGCGGGTACGAGTGCCGATGACGGTGATTTCTAGTTCTGTGTCTGCTTGTGGCTCGACGGTGGCGTTGGGGATATTGACTTGCGAGACTAGTTGGGGTAACAACTGAGGCTGAATGGCTGTCTGGCTCAAACCGCTTGGCACGCCAAATAATAGCCAGAGGCTATTGCCAAGGAGTAAATAACGTTTCATGATGGAGATGTTGTTTTTTAGTGCTGGGTAGAGTGCGTTGCCAAAGCTTCCCCAATAGCAAATCTTTGCTCATTGAGTCGAGGTAAGCGATTGCACTGTATCCATTTTTGTAATTAGTTTACAGTAGTTGCTAATTATTATCAAGAAGCCTGTTGTAAATATTTGAATCGATCGCCAGCTAAAAATATTTCAGTCCCTTTGAACGCTAGAGTTATTGGCTACCGATCGATCCTTGCCCAGCTCCTCAGTTGCAGGAGGCGAAAGAGCGAATCAGATTCTCCACAGGAGAGGCTACGCCAACGATCGCATAGAGCCAGATCTAAACCAAGAATATTTAGGAGATCTCTAAGCTAATTATTGAAAGTATTATTCAATAGAGCGATCTTCAGGCGGATAATACAATTCCGCTCTCAAAACCCAGCCTGTTTGTTGCTGCACGTAAGCGTGGGTACTCATGCCTTGCTGCTTCGCCGTTCGAGCGACTTGCCGATAATCCCAACCCATCAGTTCGCACAGTTGACGCTGCCGCAACCCTCGATCCGGCTCAAATCGTTCGCGGCGCGTGGGCTTTGCCCAATCTAGATTTTGGTGGGACATCATCCTACTGAATTCCGGCTAACGGACAAATCTGCAAACCTACGGGAGTATCGATAATCGCCACATCTACCCCAAATACCTCCGCGATCGTTTCGGGGGTAATTACCATTGCAGGAGTGCCCACGGCGATGAGAGAGCCATCTTTAAGCATCGCCAACCTGTCGCTATATCGAATTGCGAGGTTCAGTTCGTGGAGGACGGTAACGATCGTTAATTCTTGTTGCTGTTGCAAGTCTTTGAGGAGCGTCAACAATTCTAACTGATAGCGCAGATCTAAATAAGTAGTGGGTTCGTCGAGTAATAACACTTTGGGGTTTTGAGCCAGAGCTAAAGCCAGAAATGCCCGTTGACGTTCGCCACCAGAGAGATCTTCAACCGATCGATCCGAAAACTCCACTACCTGTGTTAATATCATGGCTCGATCGACTTGCGCTCGATCTACTCCACTCAATTCCCACTGATACCAAGGTTGATGCGGAGTTCGCCCCAAACTAACTAATTGCCTGACGGTTAAGCCACTCGGTACCGTTTGTTGCTGGGGCAATAGAGCCATCTTCTGGGCGACAATATTCGGGGCTTCGGTATGAATTGCCTTACCATCGAGCCAGACAATCCCTTGTTGGGGTGAGAGTAAACGACTGAGGAGTTTGAGTAGGGTAGATTTACCAGATCCATTACCACCCAATAAACTCAACCATTCACCGCGATCGAGTTGCAAATTTAATTGATGAATAATCGATTTTGTTTGATACCCACCAGTCAAATTTTCGGCAATTAATAGAGATTGATTCATGTCAATTATTTTAGCGATTTACCATAATGTGTGCGACGGATCGATCGCCATGAAATCCGGCATTTTATAATTCCTTGAAATCTACTAAGATCGAGCGGTAACTCATCATCAAAGCCGACTAGCTTGACGTTGATATAATAACCAAATAAATACTGGCGAACCGCATAGAGCCGTCACCACGCCGACAGGCAACTCAACCGATCCCATCCGCGCCAACAGATCTGCCAACGTCAGTACCAACGCCCCACCGATCGCCGATAGTGGTAATAACCAGCGATAATCGTTACCAACCAACATCCGAATCCCGTGGGGAACAATTAACCCGATAAACCCAATCAAACCCGCCACACTTACCGCGCTCCCCGCGAGTAAACTAGCTACCAGTCCGATCGCGAGTCGAGTGCGTACCAAAGATACACCCAAACTCATCGCCAACTCATCCCCCAGACTGAGGAGATTAATCGATCGACCTAATAAACACCCCGCTAATAAGCCTACCACCACGTAAGGACTCGCCACTTGAACGATCCACCAACCGCGCCCATTCAGACTGCCTACCAACCAATTTAACGCCGACTGGAGCCGACTTTCATCGTTTAAGAGCAGCATCATCGTCTGCATCGCCCCAAATAGCGAACTAACGGCAATCCCCGCGAGTACCAACCGCTCGGCGGTAATCGTCCCCGCCCGATAGCCTAAAATATAAACGATCGCGGCTGTCCCCATCGCCCCCAACCATGCGCCTAAAGGTAGATACACCGAGGCAACCGAGAAGGTAATACAGGCGATCGCCACTAACCCCGCACCTGCCGAAATCCCCAGCACGAACGGATCGGCTAAACTATTGCGGAGCATCCCTTGTAATAAACCGCCCGACATCCCTAAAGCGGCTCCGACGATCGTTGCTGCTAAAATACGCGGTAATCGCAAATCCCAGATAATTGTCTGATTCTGAGCTAAACCTCGATCGCCTAAAGCTTGCCAGACTTCATGTAGGGTCAAAGGTACAGAGCCTTGACAGAGTGAGAATAGCATTCCGATAATTAGTACTATCGATAATCCGAGGGTAATTGCGGGTTTAGCATCGAGCTTTTGACGACTCGATCGCGGTGGTACGTGAATTAGCTTTGACATTCGTTCGAGTTAATTAGAATTTTTCGTGCTTGTTATCTAGCTTGAAGCACGATCGAGTGGCTAAACTTACTAGTTTGCA
Organism: Chamaesiphon minutus PCC 6605; assembly: GCF_000317145.1. Lineage (GTDB taxonomy): Bacteria > Cyanobacteriota > Cyanobacteriia > Cyanobacteriales > Chamaesiphonaceae > Chamaesiphon > Chamaesiphon minutus. The sequence goes on from NC_019697.1 coordinate 2,360,291, forward strand.
TCCAATCATTCATTCCTACTGAGGTTGATAATCTCGACAATCGATTGCCTCTTCCGAGCAAGCTAGATGGGGATTGACAGTACATTTGAGATAGCAACTATTTGTAAAGTACTTACACTTATGGCAAGGGACTTGATGGAGCCGTTTGACATAAATAAATCCTGTCTTCCAATGATGGGCAATCTTCCAACAAGCTGTAAAAATTGTGCCCCAGACCAGCAGCAAACATATTAAAATCAGCATATTAATTTAACTCCATCTGTACAAAGCGATCGAGTGCCATAGTTGGTTCAACTTTCTGCCAAAAACATTGAATTCGATAACTTAGTAGTTCAAAATGAATGTGATGAAAAAAGTGTCCTCCAGTCGAACTGCGCCAAATTTCATCTGTGGATTTGAAGTAAGTAGTCCAACCATATAGAGCTGGTGAAGCGATCGCTGGATCGTCTTGACTACCACAAACGAGCAACGGCATTTCTACGCCACTTTCATCTAAGATATCCAATTTGAATAAAGAGTGATTCGATGGTGCTTCGACTAAATCTCGATCGAGTCGATCGACCAAATCGCTAACATGTCGGGCGCAAGCATCGGGAAATAAATTACTAGAAACTAACTTCAAAACACAGTGACGATTGGATGGTAAAGATTGTAACTGAGCATAATAGTAAGAATGCCAATTTATTCCTGGTTTAACTGCAACACTTAGCAATACTAATGAGGTCACTCGATCTGGATACAACCTAGCATAATTTAAAGCAACTACACCACCAATGCCATGACCGAGCAGATGAACGGGATCTGGAGAATTTGCTAAGTATTCATGCAGCAAGTTAACTGCTTTATCGATCGAACTACCTTCATCTAATGTTTGATAGTATTCCCAAAACTCAATTTTGACTACTTTAGATAAATTGTTGAGTAAGCGACGATGAAAATATTTGAGGCTGGGGCTAGCACTAACCCAGATAAATTTAGACATGTTAGAGTTGGGAGTTGAGGATTGAGAGTTGGTAAAGGCGATCGCTAATCAAATTTATGATGTCTAAAAAATGGTGATAAAATCCCACCATTACATACACTCTAATTCAATTTATTTAGAGGATGTCTAAAAAGTCTAATTGCTTCGTTTGCAGTGGGTAAATCCCCCTGTCTTGTCGCACACAAACGGGAGGGAACCTCCCGTTCGATGCGCCGCTAAATCCCCCTTTTTAAGGGGGACTACGAGTCTGGTTCCCCCCTTTTTAAGGGGGGCTAGGGGGGATTTTCTAGGGTTTAAGCTTAACGGAATTGAGTTTTCAGACATCCTCTTAGAGTCACTTATGCAAATTCTTTTTTAATTTGAGCGACCCAAACTTTAATTCGATCGTCAGTGAGTTCGGATTGATTATCTTCATCGATCGCCAAACCGACAAATTTACCATTTTTTACTGCTTTGGATTCACTAAAATCATATCCATCTGTCGGCCAATACCCGATCGTCTTACCACCACGATCTGAGATCTTGGCTTCCAAAATTCCCACGGCATCCATGAAATTATCTGCATATCCCAACTGATCTCCAGTACCGAAATAAGCAACAGTTTTACCACTAAAATCCATGCTATCTAGTTCTGGGAAGAAACCTTCCCAATCACTCTGTAGTTCGCCAATGTCCCAAGTCGGTGAAGCGATAATTAATTTGGTGTATCCATCGAAATCACTGACACTTACTTGAGACATATCATGAAGCTCGATCTCACCATCCCCAAATTCATCTCGAATCATTTCGGCAATACTTTCAGTTTTGCCAGTTTGAGTACCAAAAAAAAGTCCGATTTTTGACATGTATTTAATTCCAAGATAATGAATGTATTCCCAGCAAATCTTCCTAAAGCCTAAAGTCTAATTAACCAACCGAGCGCGATAAGCGTGCCAGAGATGTCCGACTAAAGCAGTAATAGCTAAGAAAAATTGACTTGCAGCGGCAAAAGATCGATCCCATAAAATTTCACCGGAAAAGCAGTAGTATTCAACCCCACAAAAGCACAGCTTACTAACGCCATAAATGCCAAACTACCCATGAGAAATCGGGAGAAAGTGATTTCCACCAAATTTCTCAGTCTTTTCCCAATTCCTGACTCAATGAGGGCTAAATCCTGTCACTAAAAAAGGAATATTTTGCAATAATGGACTAGTCAAGTTAGGAGTTTTATCCTGTCCGCCAGCCCCGACTCCAAAACCTACTGTTGCCAAGTGTGGGAGCAAAATTAGCCCTTGTTGGAACATCGGCTGGGGTCGTAGTGGGAAAGCTCAAAGATGGTCATCGATTCCGCCCACAGTAAGATTAGCCCTGCGTGGGCGATATGCGCTCCTAAGAGTCGCCCCGACAAATTTGTCAGTCTGGCATTCCCCGCCCACCAAGGAGCGATTCTCCAGAGGAGAGGCTGTGCCTAACGGCAGGCTATCGCCAACGCCAACGGGGCTGGATTTACTGCTGTTGCTGTCATCGCTATACCTCAATCGAATTAACTTATTGATTATTTATTTCAATAAGCTTTTCAAAATAGTATCACAACTATTGAGAATTAGTATCATTAATTAGAGGTTAAGTTTTATAAACAATCGATCTTCGAGCTACCACCGTGAACCACTAGCCATCGGACGCTGTTTCTAAAAAGTCTTTTGCTGCGATTGTTTAAGAATAATCCAAGCAATAATCGGTGTGCCAATTAGTGCCGTTACTGAATTAATCGGTAACACAGATCGACCTCCAGGCATTTGAGCGATAATATCTGCTACCAGTGCAAAACTTCCCCCCACGAGACTCGCCGCCGGGAATAACCAGCGCAAATCGGCGGTTCGCAATAATCCTCGACACAAATGGGGCACGGAAATGCCAATAAAGGCGATCGGGCCACAAAAAGCGGTTACGATGCCAGCTAAGAGTGAAGAACTAACTAGTACCAGTAGGCGTAACCGCTCGATCGAAATTCCTAGACTTTGCGCTTGGGTTTCCCCCAATAGCAACGGATTCAGCGACGGCGCGACGAGAATTGCCAGGATTAAACCACTCAAAATGCCGATACTCATCAGCGGTAACTGCTCCCAAGTCACCCCGCCAAAACTACCCGTCGTCCAATTGAGATAGGATTTGACAGGCTCGGCGGTACTAAAATAGAGCAACAGCTCCACCATCGCCCCAGTACCATAGCCAAACAACAGCCCCAGCACGAGTAAACTTGTCGAACTCTGCACTCGCCGCGCGACGATAATTACTAACCCTGTCACGATGCCCGCGCCCAAACAAGCAGCAACGATCGTACTATAACGCCCGATCGCGCCCAAACTAGCTAAACTGATACCAAATAGTTGCGTCCCTAATATTACTAAAGCTACGCCCAAACTAGCACCCGCACTAATCCCTAGTACAGATGGCCCTGCCAAAGGGTTATTAAATAAGGTTTGTAGTTGCAATCCACTTGTCGATAAAGCGGCTCCAGCTAATATGGCGGTAATTGCTTTAGGCAATCGAAATTGGATGATAATATCGCTCCAAGACTCTTTTTGGGGAATGCCACCGAGTAAAATAGTGACGACATCACTTAGAGGAATAGATACCGAACCCATTGCTAAACTAGTCAATAAGATCGGAATTGGTAGGATGAATAACAGTCCTAAAACAATCTGATGACGCTTTATTCTCGGCCTTTTTAATGTCGCTGGCTGTCGGTCGATCTGTTGTGGTGGTGCTGGATTAATTGGCATGAATTCTCGATCTTCGATCGGTTGATTAGTTGTTTTTTCCCATTAACAAGGAGTATGTGACGATCCTGATTCAACGTTACTTGGTGCCAATGCTTGCTTGTCTCCCGCTTTCTGGCCGCAGCAGCCAGATCGTAATGCTGTTAACATGTCAAGCCTCTAATGCTCGGCAGCATTTTGAAACTGGACAAACAACATTTAAGTTACAGTCTGTTGCACTCGGCATCGGCATCGCCATTGCTATCGGCTTGCAAGGCACCATTGCGGCGGCGGCATCGGGCTACGGCACGCGGCAACGGCCAGCACCTTGCCCAAAGGATCGCACCGCGCCGACTGCCGGACCACTGAGACTGGAACAAGCGAAGGCTCACTTTCGCTGCACCAATGAAGGCGAAGTGACGTTGGCTGCTGAGCGGTCGATTTTGTTTCTGGTCGGGGATCTCGACATGCGGCTGGCGAACAAGCCGCGAACTGTGAGGGCAAACGATATCATTGGCTATCAATCGGGTCTCAAGGGTCACATTGAAATCAGCCGCGAATCGCCAGTCTACGACATAAAGGCTAGCTACCGAGAGACAATCTGCCACAGCCATGGCTACGAGCCGGGACCCTCATGCACGACATCCTTTCATTCGATGAGTGCTGGCCTGTGCTTCCGTGACACCATGGGCGACTGGTATTGCCGCTTGCACCGTGATAGCTGGCGTACCAAGAAGCCAGTGAGCGACACCAGCCGCTGAGTGGCGGTTCTCGGGGATTGCCTTTTTTAGAGAACATAGGTAATTGGTGGTTGAGATCGTTGGGTTTCATGTTCATTCAACCCAACCTATGGGTTGTTATTTAATTCAAAGGTCGATAATAAACAAATTGATGTTTTGGTAGTAATTCTGGATGCAAGGCTTTAACTAAATCTGCCAATACCAAATCGGGATTTGCGGTTCCGCCTTCCCAGAAATCATTACCGCCAGTTGGATTCATTCTTGCAGTGGGATTAAATAATTTGGCATTTTTTACTGCGCTAAATTTGGCATAACGTCGATCGCTATTAATTACATCATCAACACTGCGCCAAGCTTGACTACTATTAATCCAAACTTCCGCTGTCTGCGCTCGATCTAATACCTGCTCGAAACTCAGCTTTAAACTCCCTGTCGATCGATCTTCTTTCCAGATATAATTTCCACCAGCATCAGCAATAAATTTTGCTGAGTAACTATCACCACCAGGAATATACCAAGTCCCCCGACTATCAAAGCCAGAGAAAACGGTGGGCTTGTTTTTGGCTTGGCTGGCAATTTTAGCGATCGAGTTATATCTACTTTCCATCTGACTAAATACCTGCTCTGCTTCAGTCTCTCGATTAAAAAATAGTGCCATAAATTTCAACCATTCCGCCTTGCCCAAAGGTGAAGACTCCATATATTCGGCAATAATCGCAACGGGTAAACCTGCTTCGATTAATTTGGGATGACTATCCGATTTAGGATTGCCCACACCATAAGTCGTGACTAGTTCGGGTTTAATTTCTAAGACTTTCTCGACATTAGTATTATTACTCCTGCCTACTTCTTGCAATTTCCCTGTTTTAATTTTTGCCACTACACTAGGTGTATTAACTTGGTTAAAGTCGCTAACACCGATTAATCGATCGACTAAGCCCAATTTATCTAATAATGGTAAATGAGTTGTAGACATCGATACCACCGAATTGACTGGCACCTGGACGATTTGAGATTTATCAAACCCCGATGGAATTGGGGTATTGCATTGTACCAATACATATTGAAAGGTGGTGTCGGCATTTCGCCAGGGATTCTTAACCGATACCACCTTATAGTTACGATGATATTCAACGGTAAAACCTTTGGCTTGGGTTACTTTGACTTTATTGGGAAAATAATCTACTTCTCGATCGTAAACAGTGGAGCATTTAGCAACTGAGCTAGATTTAGATGATTTAGTTTGAGGATAATTACAGGCTGATATAGATACCCATATTAGCAAGCTGAATAACAGTACACCTCGCATACTTTTAATTTTGTGTTTGACTCCTTCACGCGACATATCTACCTCAAAAAAATGATATCTACCGAAACAGACTGAAAGATTAGTCCGCGCACCATCCGGACTTTGCAACATTAGCCACGACTTTCAATCGTAGGCATTCTGTAGATATCAAATTGGTTCACTTATTACTTAATCCGGTTGTGGATATAAATTACGTTCTACCTTGCGATTTTCGACGACATGTTCGGTAATAATTTCCTTCGCTACATCTGGAGTCACCCGCGCATACCAAGTATGTTCTGGAGCGCGATTCTCATTCTGAGAGGCTACGCCAACGTCACCCGAATAAAATACGATTGGCCCCATTTTACAGACCTCTAGACAGCCAGAAGTTATTAATTCAATGTTTTCTAATCCTGACTCTGCTAACTGCCGTTCTAGAGCCTCATGCACCGATTTCCAGTCACGTCCGGCATTGCAACGAGTAGAGCGACATACCGATATATATGGACAATTTAAAGGATTAGATTCATAGGGAATATCCATCGTGCCCAATACATAAATCTGCCGTAACTTGTCGTACAATCCTAACTTGGCTAGATTGGGCTTATGCTCTGGTAATAAATCTTCCGCTTCGCCAATAAAAGCATTAGGTAAAAATAATGTCATCATTTTTACTCCCGCTCCATTCCAGAATTGAATTCCCCAGCTTCGCGCTTCACCTTCTGCATTCAATCGCCGATACAAAGCGGCTCGACTCACCCGCCGTACTTGACGCAAAGATTCGGGAGTACGCCCAGTTGCACCGCCCTGATTTTCCGCCACACATAAGTGCATGTGCCAGCTTTCGGTAACTACCGTTAGATAGCCATCATAAATCCGACAAATTTTCGGTGGAGCAGTGAATTCTAATTCTAAAACACTCCCATCTACCATGTGTCCCAAGCCCACTTCTTGCCAATGTTCTTGGAATAGTGAGTGTAAAAGTGGCCCCAATACATCTAGATTAGTTGAAAAATCTTCATACTCGATCGAATTACCATTATAGGTATCTTCTCGTTCTACTTTCTGTAATGGTGTCACCCGACGTTCAAAAGTTGTAGCTGTCATCAAATTATCCTCTTTAAAATTTCCAATCGATCCCAGTCCGAAATGTCCTCCCGGCATCAGGAAAGCCAGCAAACAGTTCGTACCTCTGGTCAAAAATATTCTGGACGCTAGCATTGAGGGTTACACTGCGATCGCTATTCATTGGTGCGACAAAATTAAAATCAAAACTAGTAAATCCAGATAAAAACTCTGTGTTTGTATTATTGGTAGGATAACCACTGAGCGAATTTAAAGCTAGCGAACTATACCAACCAAAAGTATTTTCATAAGATACCCCCATACTCAATTTATCCGCACCTGCAAACCGCAGCTCTTTTCCCACTACTGCTAAGTTCGTATCTTTTTTAATCTGAGGATTGTTGAGAGTATAATTAACAAATCCATAGAAATTTGGAGCCAGCCTTGCATTTAATGATGCTTCGATCCCCTGCGTCTGTACCTCACCAATATTAGTAAAAGTTCCCGATATGCCATTGACAGGTGGTTGAATACTTTGGAATGCAATGACATTACTAATATTGTTCTGAAATGCCGTCAACCGTAATAGTCCAAAGTCACCCAACTTTTGGTCTACACCGACATCGAAACTATTCCCAATTTCGGGTAATAAATTAGGGTTGCCAATGAATGTAGTATCGACAGAAAACAGATTTGATAAAGTCGGAGTCCGAAAATTCCGAATATAATTGGCACGAAGAGTTGTCGCCGAATTCAGATCCCATTTAATGCCCAGTGCGGGAGAAGTCGCGCTACCATTTGTCAAGCTACTAAAATCTTGCCGTAGCCCTGCTGTCGCTCGTATCTGCGGATTGAGATCGACATTGTACTGAGCGAATAATGCACCCTGAGAAATAGTGCCATCATAACCAACTGTCTGAGTTCCAAGCGCAATATTATTAGTAGTATTTCGATTATTAGTATTGCGATAATCAAAGCCGTAAGTAATATTTTGAGTTGGCGTAATCTGCCAATTGTGCTGAGTTTGAATGCCTAACGTTTTTTGTTTATTATCAAATTGGCGCAGAACTTGGGGCGTTACTGTCTTGACAACTTGTCCGTTGGTAACAGATAGTGATTCGGCAAAAGCAGTACGGTTATCAAAGCGGGTACTCAAATTATCATAATAAACTCGCCCGGTCAGGGTAGAATCATTACCATTACCGAGTTTTTGGTCTATCCCCACATCGAATAAAATTTGGTCGGTATACTTCCGATTAGCATCGGTGAGCGTATTAAAAAATCCCTGTCCGAATTGGGGAGTAGGAATCGGTACGCCACCTGGCGATCCTTGATTTTTGAACAGGAGTATACTGTTGAAACTTAATTTTGTGCGATCGCTCAGATCGACATCTGCTCGTACTCGTAAGTTATCATATTTAACATCATTATTGACGCGCGTACCTGAAAAGTTGGCAGCAGGAATCGAATAAGCATAGTTATTATTCGCCTGAATCAGATCGTAACCAATCAGCCAGCCAATATTGCCATCTCTTTTACTGGCATTGACACCGAACTTGGTATAGCCGAGATTCCCGACTTCGGCTTGAGTGCTAAAGGTCAGTTTGTCGCTAGTTGGGCGACTAGTCACGATATTAATAATACCGCCGATCGCGTCCGAACCATAGAGGGTAGATCCACCGCCAGGTAACACTTCAATTCGATCGACGATACTCGTCGAAAATTCACTCAGATCGAAACCCCCAGAACCCAAGTTATTAATCGGGCGACCATCCAATAATATCAATACCTGTGTCCCGTTACTGCCTCGAATAAATTGATTGCTCAGGACATTTACTTCGGTTCCCACCGTTCCCGCGCCCAAAATCCCTGGTAAAGATTGAAGTGCTTCGCGCACCGTGCGCGCTCCTTGCGCTTTAATTTCGTCTTTATTGATAACGTAAGCTGGGCGGGTAGAATCTTTGAGCGTACCTTCTTTACGGAAGGGTGAGTAGATGGGTTTATTTAATAAACGCTCGCCATAGATGTTGATTTCTAGCTCTTCGACTTTTTCTGGGGCTGCTGCTGGCGGTGGTGGTGGCGGGGGTTCTTGAGCAAGGCTAGATTGCTGGATATCAAAACTGAACCTCAGCAACACAGTAATAATGAGGCTTTCAACCAGACGGAGATAAGGAATAGTTTTAGCGGACATGGATCTGTTTATCTGGAAGGATTACGGCTTAATTTCGGTAGCTGGGTGAGTCGATCGAGCTTGATATTATGAGAATGGTTATCATTCCCACAATATATCATCAAAACTGAGAGTCGATCGATCCTAAAAAAATAGTTGCTAAAAATTATCACTAAAAGTAAAGAAAAACTTCTAGTAATTAACGTCAGTTCGGGTTAAGGATATTGGCTTCGTTCTTGACCCACCGCCGATTAAAATCGGGGCTAATAGTGCAAAGTCCGCCTGCGCGGACTAATATCCTAGTCCGCGCAGGCGGACTTCGCATCATGAGCAGAGACTTCCAGTCTCTAGGCTCTTCTTATCCCGAACTGAGGTTAATTAGCTTGAGCTAACATCCTAAAGACAAGTACTGTAATGATGAATTTTGCCTAGATGCTTATAGGTATCTCAATGCTAGGAACGATCCCAATTACGCTTTTTCTGAGTCGTTCGGGACGCTCCGACCATTTCATCGTGCCGTCTGGCTTGCTGTGGTAGAGACTAGCACACTCCAAAATTGACTGAGATACCTCAGCTAAAGCAGTACGATCTAGATCGCCAAATAGATAAGTCGATTTACCAGCCGCAGCAAAAGCGACGACGCAGGGACGATTGCACGCGCCCATACATTTAACTGGTTTGACCTCAAAGTCTTCAGCTAATGGGTTTGTGGCTAATTGGGTCGTTAATTCTTGGTGCAGTAAATAACCGCCGCTATTGCCGACTTCTCGGCCATTTTGCCAATTACCAGCGCAAGATTGACACACGAAAATTGTGTGTTTGTCGTTCATAATATTTTTCCCCTCTGTGCCTCGCAGAATATAAATTGGGATTTATCGAATCGGCGGGTGTTCTGACTAATCGAGTTCGTACCTCGAAACACAGTTGCGGGACAGCGTTGGGTTTGCACCAAACTTTCCCCATTACTTTCGATCGACAATCTCGATCGAAACCGAATCTACTCTCAACACAGTAACATAAGTTGTCAAATCTGTTGATAGTTAATGATAATTATTATCAAATTAAATCGATCTAGCGAGAATGATTATCATTCCTTCTGTTTGTGATATGCTGGTAAAGTTTCCATATATATTCACAGTCTATGGATCGGCATCCCATCTATCTAGTGACAGGGCCATGCGGTTCTGGCAAAACTACCTGGATTCACCAGCAGCTCACCACCAGCACCAAACCTAGTGCTTATCTCTGTCTGGGAGCCGATGCTACCCCGATCGATCTCACCTACATTACAGCAACTTGCCCCCATGTCAAGCCGATTTCGGCGGGTGCATCTTGGACGCAGCTAGCCGAAATTCAACCGTTGTATGTGGAGATTGCCCCCCAATTAGATTTAGCTAAACTACAGTTACCTGTTGCGATCGAATCTTGTCAGCGAATTGCGATCGTCCCTAAATGTTTAGTCGAGAGCGAATATCACGATTGGGCGAGTCAAACCCTCATCAGTGAAGTCACTGAGAAAAATATTGTGCTGACTGCATCGCCAAGATGGGGATTGACAGGAGAAGTCCTAGATCCCGCAAGTTTAAACGTATTTTGGGATGAATTAATTCAAGGAGCTTATGGCGAAGTTGCCAGAGCTAAAGGTATTTTTGAGATCGTCGATGGTCGATCGTTTTATTTTAGTTTTGGGGTGGGTTATCCCGATGCAACTTACTTTGAATTGCCATTACCGCCAGTCTTGACAGGCAGGCCGACACGATTTAGTGGATTGGAAGTTGTGGGAAATAACTTCCAACCGCAATTAATTACAGAAACGTTGGAAGAGTGCGGTTTAGACGATCGTGCCCTGGATTATTACCAAGCACAAATTAGATCCCAATTAGAAAACGAATCACCAGAAGAAGTAGCAGTATGAAAATAGCAGTGATGTCTTGTATTCACGGTAACTATGAAGCTTTGAATGCGGTGTTATCAGACATCGATAAACAGCGGGCAGAAAAAATTTTTTGTTTGGGCGATCTCGTCGGTTATGGCCCACATCCGAATGCAGTTGTCGAGATGATTCGATCGCTAGATATTCCCACAGTCCAAGGTTGTTGGGATGAAGATATCGTCGAAGGTTTGAATGCTTGCGAATGCAGTTATCCATCAATTTTGGCGGAAAAACGGGGCAAGAAAGCACATGAATGGACGAACGACCAAATTCATCCTGAAGTGCGAGAATATCTGGCGCAATTACCGTTAAGCTTGCGCGAGGAGAATCTTTGCTTCGTACATGGAAGCCCTCACAATCAACACGAGTATTTGATGCCAGAAGTGAATGCTTTTACCGCATTAGAACGGGTAATGGCGACGGGTGCCGATGTGCTATTTTGCGGACATACTCATGTTCCCTACGTGCGGACGCTCGATGCTGGGCAGTTGGCGGTTAAGGTGAAGCAGCCAGAGGGGAATAGCACCAAGCAGTTTACCGCACCGCTGAAACAGATTATCAATGCTGGTTCTGTGGGCGAACCACGTCACGGTCGTCCGAACGCGACTTATGTAATTTACGACACGGACGATAAATTAACGACGTTGCGGGAGGTAGAGTATGATTATCAGCTTACCTGTCAGGCGATTATCGATAACGGGCTACCCGCTATTTTTGCATGGCGGTTGGCGCAGGGTTTGGAATATGCCGAACGCGCCGAAGATCCGACTCATGTGTGCGAACGATAGGGTTTCGTCTCGCGAAATAGTCAGCGGTTGAAACCGCCGCTAGTGATGCGAAGTCCGCCTATGCGGACTTTGCACCATGAGAAGGTGTCTGAAAAGCATAGATCTAAATCCCCCCAACCCCCTGAAAAAGGGGGAGTAAGAGTCTTAGTCCCCCTTTTTCAGGGGGATTTAGGGGGATTAACAACCGACGATCGGAGCCAATAAGACTTTTCAGACACCCTCTGAGCGACGATTTCAATCGTGCGGCGATCGAAGATCGGTACAAGTAAATAATAAATATAATCCAGATGTGGGCGATCGCGAGTGGAATTGAAGGTAATTTAGCTGCATATGAGGCAGTAGTGGCAGACTTGCGGAAGTCGCGCCAGGAAGTGGAGAATTTCTATTTATTAGGCGATATTATCGGCCCAACCGCCGAGAGTAATCGGCTGATTAAAAGAATTCAGCAGCCGCGTAATGGGGAGCCAACACCGCTAGTTTGTCAGGGTTGGTGGGAAGAACAAATATTGATTCTTCATGCCTTGGGGCGGACGGGAGAACCGACAGAATTAATCGATCAATATGGGATCGAGATGACAAAAACACTCTGGGATGCGATCGATGCAACTACTCTAGAATGGGTGCGATCGTTAGAGTTTGGATTTGTCGAACTAGATTGCTTTTTAATTCATGGTAGTTCGCTCTCAGTTAGCGATGAATTGACACCGACGATCGATCCGATTCATGCGATCGATCGGTTATCGCGGATGGATGCGAATCAATTATTCTGTGGTTGATCGGGTTTGGCTTTTGAATATCAAATTGAATCTGGCAGTCTGAATAGTCAAGTTCAAACATTAGATAAACTAACCGATCCAACTCCGACGATATTAAGTCCACAGCGAATTGTTGGGGTGGGTTCTGTAGGAAAGATTGAAGGTAAAGCTAGCTACACGATCTATCATCCAGGTAGTAATAAGTTAGAATTTAAAACGGTTCGATATGGAGCTAAAAAGGGCTTTGGTTAAAGACGATAGATAAGTACTAAGCTGTCGAACATTTAAATCACATATGAGATTTTTTGAAAGCGGGGAGCGATGTGCGCTCGTCTGGTTTCCAGACGGGTTAGCACATCAAGACAGCGGGGAGTCTTGTCTCGCTTGCTTGGTGCAACACATGCTCCTCCAATCTCCGCGTGATTGCATCCGCTTTCCCGTCGGGTTTCCCGACGTTGGCGTTGGCGGAGCCTGCCGTAGGCATAGCCTCTGCGTTAGCAGATACGCGAGCCGCCGCTCCCCACTCCCCGCTCCCCGCAAAATAGTAGCCTTATTTACTTCGTAGACTATTATCAGCATGGATAGCCATCCTTAGTAGCGAATATCGGCTCTTCTCAAGTAGAGAAATTACTAGCCGAAAAATATTGATAGTCTCGATCTTTTTCTGAACTCACAAATTTATTTTATGAGTTAACTAAAATCTCTGATGAGTTAAAAGCTCTCTAGGAATCGATCGGTATCTAAGTTGACAGATGAACGAGTGCGATACTGAATTAATAGAGACAGGAAAAAGTATCGGAGAGCTTGTCATGAATATAAAAAGATCGCCTCGGAGAAAGTTTTTATTTTCCATCTCGTTGTTTTCTTTAAGTTTAATTACTGCTTGCTCTACTGGCGTTGCCAGCAATCCTGTTGACACAGGGAGTTCTTCGAGTGGAAAAAAAGTAATTCGGATTGCGATCGCCACTCAAGATCAGACTATTAATACAGCAACGGGCGGCCCTATTATTCGCGAGGAAAAACTTCTGGAAAAGTATTTACCTAAGACAGGTAAGTATCAGAACGTCGAATACAAAATTGAATGGTCGAGTCATACCTCTGGCCCCCCAATTAACAACAAAATGTTGGCAAATCAAGTTGATATTGGCATGATGGGAGATTTCCCCTTAACCATCAATATGAATACTTTTAAAGAAAAAGGGGCTGGGGTAAATAGTCTTTATATTGCTACGCTATCTACGGGTGCAACTGGAGCGGGAAATGCCATCATGGTGCCCAAAGATAGTCCGATCCAAAGCATTGCCGATCTAAAAGGTAAGCAAGTGTCTGTACCCTTTGGTTCGGCTGCCCATGGCATGTTATTGGGGGCATTAAAGAAAGAAGGTATCGATCCTGAAACCGAAATCAAACTAGTCAGCCAAGCTCCTGAAGTTGGGGGAACTAGCCTCAAGACTAATAAGATTGATGCCCATGCCAACTTTGTACCGTTTGGTGAGCTATTTCCCTTGCGCGGATTTGCCCGCAAGATTTTTGATGGTGCAGAGCTAGGTGTGCCCACATTTCATGGTGTGGTGGTGCGTTCGGATTTTGCCAAGGAGAATCCTGAAATAGTAGTGGCTTATCTGAAAGCTCTGTTAGAAGCCAACAAAATGGTGCGCGAACAGCCAGAAGCAATGGCCACCAAAATGGAGAAGTGGACGAGTGTAGAAAAAGAAGCAGTTTATATGTTTCTAGGTCCTAATGGTCTTCAACAGGTTAGTCCAGCTATTTTGCCCGTTCATCGTCAAGCCTTAACTAATAGTGTGGCGATGCTCAAACAACTGGGTAAATTAGATGCCAAAGTCAATGCAGAAGAGTTAACTAAATTGGCTGATGATAGTTACTTGAAGCTGGCAGCAAAAGAACTAGGAATGGATTATGACAAGATGGCTAACAAGGATGAAAAATCCGCGATTACAGGCGCAGATGCGGCAACTAAGCAAGCAATTGGCGATCCCAAACTAGCAGCTCAGATTTGGGTCAAAGGTGAAGATAAAGTTAGAAACTTTGCTTCGATCGAGAATATGATTGCCGATCTGAAGAAGCTTAAAGCCGAGGGGAAGCAAACTGGCAGTACGGTATTTGTCCACGATCGCAATCGAGGCTGGAAGTTGGTTGCTGACAATTCTTTCTTTGTGCGGAAGGGTAACAACATATCAGCATTTTTGACCGAGAAAGCTGCGAAGTCTTATGCTAATAGTCAGGCAGGTTCTAAGGTCTTAGCTTTTAAATCACTTTAGGATTCTGTTCCTGTGGAGCAGAAAAAAGATGATGTTTATACTAAGATTTGCCAGGAGTTCATACTTACCGACAAATCACTATAAGCATCATTACTAGATTCAAGTTCTTATTTAATCTGTATTGTGGAGACGATCGATGTCTAACATACCTTCTGGCCAAGTGCGGCCGATCGGACCTTGGGATAGCTTGACCCTCAAGAACCCCTTTAGAAAATCTGCGGGTGCAGTTAAAGAACCTTTTTCGGCACGGCAGCGCAATCAGCTATTGAGACGGATGCTCTCGCTGGTATTATTCTTTGGGATTTGGCAAATCCTGTGCCTGGTGAAGTTTAACTTGTGGATTAATTTTTCCTTCTTGCCTTCGCCGATCGAAGTATTTGGGGCGACGGTTAAGTTTTTTTCTAGCAATGCCATGATTCACATTCAATCGAGTGCGGGTCGGGTATTAGCTGGATATTTCTTTGCCACTATTTTGGGTGTAAGTTTAGGGATCTTAATTGGCTGGTTTCAAAAATTAGAAGATCTGGTGTTTCTGCCATTAGAGTTACTGCGCCCGATTCCGGCTGTTGCTTGGATTCCCTTAGCTATTCTGATGTTTCCCGATGCTGAATCGGGGATGATTTATATTACGTTTATTGGGGCATTTTTTCCGATCTTGATTAGCACGATTAAAGGTGTCGAAGGTGTGGATATGTTACTGCTACGGGTTGGGCAATGCCTGGGTGCCAGACAGTGGGATGTATTTAAGGACATTGTGGTACCAGGGGCGATGCCGAGTATTGCCAGTGGTTTAGTGATTGGGATGGGTAACTGTTGGTTTTGCTTAGTGACTGCGGAAATTTTGGCGGGACGTTATGGGATTGGCTATATCACTTGGGAATCTTATGTGACTTCTAACTATCCACCGATCGTGATGGGCATGTTACTAATTGGCTTAATGGGTTCGCTTAGCTCCTATTTAGTCGAGCACGTAGTTCAACTGCTGATGCCTTGGCGGGTGACTAAAAAGAAGACTGCTTGAGTTCAAATATATATTTCGTGGGGGTCGAATTTTGACTAGTGAGGATTTATGAAGTTGGTTGATAATAATCTCCAATCGCAGGTCAAAGGCTTAGTAGAAGTTGATAATTTATCGGTAGGTTTTCATCGCGATGGAGTATTTACATCAGTTTTGGACTCTGTTAATTTCACGATCGAACCAGGTGAGTTTGTCTGTCTGTTAGGGCCTTCTGGCTGTGGTAAATCGACGATCTTAAATACGATCGCTGGATTTATTAAACCTTCAATGGGTAATGTCTCCGTCGATCGACAAACAATTACTAAGCCTGGAGCCGATCGCGGCTTTGTCTTTCAGCAATACTCTTTACTACCTTGGAAAACAACATTTCAAAATGTGGAATTTGGGCTGAAGGTGCGCGGTGTCCCCAAGCCAGAACGGCGAGAATTGGTTGATTACTATCTCAATCGGGTGGGGTTGTCTAAATATCGTCATGCTTTTCCCTATCAAATGTCTGGGGGAATGCAACAGCGGGCGAGTATTATTCGCGCTTTGGTAAATTCGCCATCGGTGTTGTTGATGGATGAGCCGTTTGCGGCACTTGATGCCCAAACGCGGCACATGATGCAAGAGCTATTGTTAGATATTTGGCAAGATTTGAAATCAACGGTCGTTTTTGTGACCCACGATATTGAAGAGGCGGTATTTTTAAGCGATCGCATTTTTGTGATGGGAGTTAACCCCGGACACATTAAAACAACGGTAGATATTGTGCTAGAACGTCCCCGGCATGTGGATCTGATGTTAACACCAGAATTTATGCAATTAAATCACCAGGTTTTTGCGCTGATTCGGGAAGAAACGCTCAAAAGTATGGCGCATGAAATTTGAACGACGCACTAAGTCTGGTGGAGAAATTCCGGCTGAATCCAGCGTTCGAGATCGATCTGCGTTAAATTTTGGTTATTGGGAATCTTGCTCAGTCGATCGATATGGAGTGCGATCCAGTCTGGACGAATGACGGTTTCGGAAAAGAAGCGGGCGGTTGGGGTTGATTGGTAGGCACCAGTGAGGATTTCTGTCACTAAATCTAGTTCCAACCGCGTCCATTGCGCCACCTGAGCGGGAGCAGATGGGGTATGGTGATACCAATATTGAGCCGCTTTGAGAGCTTGGAGATAGGCAACGACAACTTCTGGATAGCGATCGGCTAAATCGTGATTAACCACCACGCCATAAAATGAAGGGAGGCGATCGAGATTGTCATCGATGAGATGACGAAATTTACCCTGACGGCAAGCCACATCGTGAAACGGGGCAAAATGCGCATAGCTATCGGCTAAATGCAGGGGAAAGTTAAAGCCTTTGACGGCTTGGATGCTATCGAGGGAAATCAAGTCCACCTCATCTAGCAGGTGGGCTGCTTGTAGCGATCGCATTACCATTCCATGGGCGGAAGATCTCAACGGTACGGCGATCGTTTGCCCGCGTAGATCGGCGATCGTTTCCACTTTTGATTGGTGGGGAACGATGAAGGCATTGCCAGAACCATCGGGATTACTAGAAACAAAACTAACTAGACGAGTGTTGTATCGATCTGAATCGGGATCGGGTAAAGCACTGAGCAGGAGTGGATAGTCGCCTAAGATCCCAATATTTAACTTCCCTGAATCCAGCCCAGTCACAATTGGTGCGCCCGTAGCAAAATCCTGCCATTCAATCTGAAATTTGGTACCGCTGTAACGACCGTCTTGCGGTAAAAAATGCGATAGTAGCTGCAAGCGTTGGACGATCAACCCGGCGGTGACGGCTGGGATTGTGCCATTTTGAATCCCAATCGAGAGGGTAATTGTTTCTGGACGGTGGTGACTACTCGATCGCAGGGCAAAGCTGGGCGATCGCATCTGGATTGGCCGATCTTTCGATGGAGCGGAGGATTTTCGATCGCTTTGTAACAATTCTATGAATTTCTGAGCGGGTGTTAAGTCGGCTGCTCCCCGCAATGATTTAGGTGACTTATGGTGGTGTAAATTATGGACATCACCAATGCCCTTGGGGGTCAGCAAAAATATATTGCCTGATAAAGCAAATTCCTGGAGCGAAATCGCTACCAAGTTGCCAGTTTGACAATCCAACTGAAATTCAAAATTAGAAGCAAAGCCTAAATAGGCACCTTGAGTGAGATAGACGCGCATCAGGCTCGTGGTATCCACCGTTTCCACATGGGGAAAGTCTGCCCAAGAAAGACCAATTTCGGCTAAGCGAGCCTCCAATACTTGGCGACTAGGGGATTCTGGACTGGAGATCGCCCAACGATGCTGTTTTAGATCGTTCAGACTCACCCACTTTTTGGTGACGAGGGGATGACTGGGGGAAACAAACAGCGCATAGTGAATCGGTGCGATCGCGATCGATGAAATTTCGGCAACATCGGCAAAACTCAGATCGGAGCAGCCCAGATCGATCTCGTTATTTGTCATGCTCCGATATAACAATTCGGGCGAATCAAAAATATGACACTGGGTTTGTAAATTTGGGTATTTTTGGCGATAGGCAAATAATTTTGCGGGCAACCAACCATTGCCGATATCGGCAGTACAGCCAATTTTAAGTGTACCAGATTTACCTTTGCCAATCCGCTCTATTTCTTGCAATAGATCGTTCTCAACTTCAATTAATTTGGGTCCATGTTTGAGCAAAAATTCTCCCACGCTTGTTAATTGAATTTTGCGGCCTAGTCGGTGAAATAATGGAGTCCCCAGCTCTGTCTCTAACGATTTAATTTTGGCACTAACTGCTGGCTGGGTGAGATTGAGCACATCAGCAGCTTCCGTAAAACTCAAGTGGCGAGCTACTTCCAAAAAGACCCGAATCTGATAAACTTCCATAATGTTTACAGCAGTAATAATTTATTTGTAATCGTTTCATTTAATGACGGATTGGATTGATTCAATGATTTTATCGATCTATCAAATAGATCGATGAATGATTTCTCGAACTTGTTGCATAATGAGGGTATGAAATGCATAATCGCAGATTTAGCAGAGATTAAATGTCTCTATACAAACATTATCTTCGCCAGATCTGGATTCCATCATTTTTTCTGTATTATTAGCAACTTTTAACGGATAAGTTTTCCACCGATCGGATGCGACTTTCTTTGCACAACTAGGAGGATTTCAAATTGGAAACACAATGGCTCAAGACAGATGTTTTGGTGATTGGCGGTGGTACAGCCGGAACGATGGCCGCCATCAAAGCCAAACAAGCTAATCCAGATGGCGATGTTTTGGTGCTAGAAAAGGCTAACATCCGCCGGAGTGGGGCGATCGCCATGGGTATGGATGGTGTCAATACGGCGGTCATTCCTGGCAATTCCACGCCAGAGCAGTATGTCCGCGAAATTACGATCGCTAATGATGGGATTCTCAATCAAAATGCGGTTTACCAAACTGGCAAGTTGGGTTTTTCAGTCATTCAAGAGCTAGAAGAATGGGGGGTGAAATTCCAGAAAGACACCCAGGGTGACTACGATCTCAAGCAAGTGCATCGAGTCGGTAAATATGTATTGCCCATGCCAGAGGGCAAGGATCTCAAGACAATTTTGGCACGTCAAGTCAAA
The DNA here is from genome assembly GCF_000317145.1 of Chamaesiphon minutus PCC 6605. Classification (GTDB taxonomy): domain Bacteria; phylum Cyanobacteriota; class Cyanobacteriia; order Cyanobacteriales; family Chamaesiphonaceae; genus Chamaesiphon; species Chamaesiphon minutus. The sequence goes on from NC_019697.1 coordinate 2,379,654, forward strand.
CGCCACAAAGCGAGGGTAACTAATCGCGTCATGGCCACCCGCGTACTGGTACAAGATGGTCGGGCGATCGGGGCAATTGGGTTCGATGTCCGCAGTGGTGACTTGGTAATTATTCAGGCTAAGGCGGTAATTCTCTGCACGGGAGCCTGTGGTCGTCTGGGATTACCTGCTTCAGGCTATCTGTATGGCACCTATGAGAACCCAACTAATGCAGGTGATGGCTACTCGATGGCTTACCATGCTGGTGCCGAACTGAGCAATATTGAATGCTTCCAAATCAATCCGTTGATGAAGGATTACAATGGCCCCGCCTGTGCCTATGTCGCTAGCCCATTTGGAGCCTATACTGCAAACGCTGAAGGGAATCGCTTTATTAGCTGCGACTACTGGAGCGGACAAATGATGCTAGAAGTATGGAAAGAATTGAACTCTGGTAAAGGGCCAATTCAGCTTAAAATGACCCACTTGGACGAGAACACGATCGCCGAAATCGAATCGATTTTGTGGGCAAATGAACGTCCGAGCCGAGGTCGATTCCATGAAGGTCGGGGTGAAAACTATCGCACTAAGGGCGTGGAAATGAATATTTCCGAAATCGGACTCTGTAGTGGTCATAGTGCTTCTGGGGTGTGGGTCAATGAAAAGGCTGAAACTTCTGTCCAAGGACTGTATGCAGCAGGCGACATGGCCAGTGTCCCCCACAACTATATGATTGGAGCATTTGTATTTGGTCGGATTGCTGGTGAAAATGCAGTGGAATACGTCCAAGGTTTAGAGCATCTCGATCCCGATCCGGAATTTGTAGCAACCGAGAAAGCTCGCATCTACGCGCCACTCGATCGACCGAATGGGATTCCCCATACCCAAGTTGAGTACAAATTGCGCCGCTTGGTCAATGATTATCTCCAACCACCCAAATCGGCTAACCGGATGGAAATCGGCTTGAGTAACTTCGTCAAATACCACGCCAGTCTCGACGAAATGGGCGCACAAGACCCCCACGAACTGATGCGCTGCATGGAAGTTCATTTTATCCGCGATTGTGCGGAAATGGCCGCCAGAGCGTCACTGTATCGCAAAGAAAGCCGCTGGGGTCTGTATCACTATCGTGTTGATTACCCAGAGAAAAACAACGAAGAATGGTTCTGCCACGTCCACCTCAAAAAAGATGAAGCCGAGCAAATGGTGTTATTCAAACGCCCGATCGAACCTTACATCGTCGATGTCAATGTCGAAACAGAAGTCTATGATGTTGCAGTTCGCTAACTAGAAATTATTCACGATCGGGAGTACCAAAAAATTATTATGGCTTTAACTACACAACGAGTTGACGTACCCGTGATCGTCGATGAGTCTAAGTGCTTGGACAAATGTGTCGCTTGTATTGAAGTTTGTCCCCTGGATGTATTGGCAAAAAACCCAGAAACCGGGAAAGCCTACATGAAATACGATGAGTGCTGGTTTTGCCTGCCCTGTGAAAAGGAGTGCCCCACCAATGCTATCACTGTCAAAATTCCATTTTTACTACGCTAAGGGAGGCCAGCATCATGGATAGTGAATTGGCACAATGGGTAGAAATGTTGCAATCGCCCAATGTAGACGATCGCTTAGTGGCGGTGAAAACCTTGCAACTGATTGGCGATGAAGAAATCCTCGCCCCATTATTGGTAGCGGTACAGGATGAAAGTCCGTTGGTGCAGAAATTAGCCGTCACCACCCTCTGGGAATTAGCGAATCCCGCCGCAGTCCCAGCCTTGCTAGAATGTCTGGCTTCACCAGTAGAAGAGGTACGCAACGAAGCTCGATCGGCCTTAAGCGAACTAATCGTCCCCGATCATTTGTTACTCCTACTCGATGCTTTATTGCGTGACGACATCAATCTCCAACTGAATATCTTATTCCTGTTGCGGAAGATTCATGATGCCCAGTGTCTCCCCTATGTGATGCCGTTTTTTGAATCTCCTCTGCCAGAATTGCGGGAAGCGGCAATTACGACATTAAGGTATCTCAATCAAGTAGAACGTTGTCAACCAGCTCTAGCACTGATGTCCGATCCGGATGCAGCGGTGCGCCAGACAACAGCCTTGACGCTCGGTCATTTAGCCGATCCTGAAGTCGTCCCGCTGCTCTGCCAAGCAGTGACTGACGATCCAGATTGGGAAGTACGGCGCAATGCAGCGAAATCCTTGACTACCCACGCCAATCCAGACGCGATCGAAGCTTTGGAAACAGCCGCGATCGACGACCATTGGCAAGTCCGCAAGTTTAGCCTCCAAGCACTGCAAAAGATTCCCGCTGCCCACACTCTGCCACTATTCATCCAAGCCTTAACCGATGAATATTCGGATGTCCGGCGCGAAGGGGCGATCGCGCTCAATATCTTAAACGATCCGGCAGCACTGACACCGCTCCAACAAGCTCTCGACGACCCCGATCGGGATGTGTGTATCTTTGCCCAGCGCGCCATCCAAAGTATTCAACATAGCCTCCAAGAAACTTCTAATGCCTAGTCATTCCTCGCCATTTCATAAAGCCGAACATGCTGTCCCACCGCCGCCCGATCCGCAGTCTGAAGCGAGGGAACTACAGGTTAAAGCTCTGCTCAAAACAGTTTTAGAACCAATTCTCAATACCGATATTGTCAGTCTGGGGATGGTGCGCAATCTGCGGATTGTCGAGGACTATATCTACCTGCGGCTCTATGTGGGCAAACATCAGCAGGCGTTAAAAGCAGAAATCCTGACGCTGTTATCTTCCTTGGAGTGGTGCAAAAAATCTTATGTAGAGCTATGTACGATCGCTGGTGTCCGTACGACGATCGCGGTTTCTAGTGGGAAGGGTGGTGTGGGTAAATCCACAACGGCTGTCAACTTGGCAGCGGCTTTACAAGCCCAGGGTAACAAAGTGGGCTTACTCGATGCCGATGTCTATGGGCCGAATGTGCCCCAAATGTTAGGGCTAGCTCAATCGGCAGTGCAGATCGTAGATACGCCCACTGGACAACGGTTTGTCCCCCTCGAAGCCCACGGTATTAAGGTGATGTCAGTCGGGCTACTGGCCGCCCCCGACCATCCCCTCGCATGGCGCGGCCCCGTTCTCCACAAAATTATCACCCAGTTTATTCAGGAAGTGGCCTGGGGTGATTTAGATTACCTCCTGATCGATTTACCCCCCGGCACGGGTGATGCTCAGATTACGATCGTCCAAGAAAGTCCGATCTGTGGCGTTATTTTAGTCACCACGCCGCAGCAGGTAGCCGTTGCCGATGTGCGACGCAGCATTCATATGTTCCGGCAGGTGGGTATTCCAGTTCTGGGCATTGTTGAAAATATGAGTTACTTACTCTGCGGCCATTGTGGAACGCCCAACCCGATTTTTGGCAGTGGCGGTGGGCAACAACTTGCCGACGAACTCCAAGCTCCACTATTAGGTCAAGTGCCCATTGATGCCAAAATCTGCGCGGGGGGAGATATCGGCACACCCCTCACCCTGAGCGATCCAGACTCAGCCGTCGGCCAAGTCTTCACCACCATTGCGATCGCCCTCAATACTACGTTTGCTACACCTAATCCGCTTACCCCACTGGCCGCCAGTGCTCTAGTTGCTTAATCCATCGCGATCGGCCTGGGCTAAACATCATATTAATAGGGAGCCTCCAAGATGGATATATCTTTACTGGCTCAAGTTTGGGGCTGGCTTGCTCACAAGAGTTATGGCATTTTGTTGACGATCGCCTTAGCGATCGCTGCCTATTTATTGCGGAATCTATCAATATTTCAGGTTTTTAGTCCACTGATTATCGCGATTCTACTCGGCATCATCTTGCGCAATACTCTAGGGATGCCAGCCTATTGCCAGCCCGGTGTAAGTTTTGCGATGAAGCGGCTGTTACGCTTGGCGATCGTCTTACTGGGGATGCAGCTCAGTCTCACACAAGTATTGGCGATCGGCATCAGAGGGATCGGCCTAATTATCGTTACTTTGGTTAGCACCTTTGGTTTTACCTCTTGGTTAGGGCGAAAGTTAGGTGTGAGTAAGAGTTTAACCTATCTGATTGCCGCCGGAACTTCGATTTGTGGGGCTTCGGCTGTCATTGCCACTAGTACCGCAATCCAAGGTGACGATCGGGATACTACTTATGCGGTGGCGATCGTGACCATTTTTGGAACTCTATCGATGTTCCTGTATCCACTCCTGCCCACCTTATTGGGATTGACACCTGAAACCTTTGGGATTTGGTGTGGAGCTTCTATCCACGAAGTAGCACAAGTATTGGCGGCAGCCTATCAAGTTAGTCCGATCGGTGGTGAAATAGCGAGCATTACCAAATTAGCGCGGGTGTTATTTCTGGCCCCAGTAATTCTGTCGATCGGTTACACCTACTCTCATCGTCAATTACCATCGAGCAAAATGCGATCGGCAGCGATCGTCATTCCTTGGTTCATATTTTATTTCATGTTGCTGATTATCCTCAACAGTCTCAATCTTTTCCCGCCGGACTTTAAAAGTGCATTCGCGCAGATCGATAAATTCTTACTCACAATTGCTATGGCAGCCATGGGGCTGGAAACAAAAATTACTCACCTCCAGCAAGTTGGACTAAAGCCACTATATTTAGGCGCATTATCTTGGTTATTTATCTCTGGATTAAGCTATGGATTAATTAGAACTTTTTATTAATTAGCGATTAAGATGGAATTGAAATCGCTGGGTGATAATACCTTGAGAGGGGCTAAATAATAATGCCAAAATAAATAAAAACGAAGATACAATGACGATTGCTGGGCCAGATGGTACATATTTGAGATGAAAACTAATATATACTCCACTTAAACTGGCAAATGCACCAATAATTGCACCTACAATCATCATTTGATGTAACTCTTTTACTAGTAGATATGCTGTTAAAGCTGGCCCAACCAAGAGCGAAATCACGAGAATTACGCCGACTGCCTGCATACTAGCAATAATTGTTAGCGTAATTGCGGACATAAATCCGAGGTGAATAATGTTAACTGGTAAGCCCATCGCTTCAGCCCCAGTTCGATCGAATGTGTAGAATAGCAATTCTTTATAAGATAACCAAACTGCTGTGATAATTAACGCGGTGACACTTGCCGTTCGATAGATATCAGTTGTCGTCGTCCCCAGAATATCCCCAAAGAGAAAACTATCTAGATCGATATTATTTCTGAGTACAGAAATCAGAATAATTCCAACCGAAAAAAAACTAGAAAAGGTTAAAGCCATCGCGGCATCAACCTTGACTCTCGATTGCGATCGAATCCAAGAAATAGTCCCCGCACCCATGATGCCAGAGATAAATGCCCCGATCGCAATATCGATGCCCAAGAAAAATGAAAGCGATAGTCCTGGCAATACAGCATGAGCGATTACATCTCCATACAATGCCATGCGTTGCACGATGAGATAACTACCCACAACCGGACATAAAATACCGACGAGAACCCCAATGGCGATCGCATTTCGCATGAATTCGTACTGCCAAGGCTCGATGAGAAAATTTAGCATATTATGATTGATAATTTGAATAGCTATCTGTTAACAGAATAAATCTGCGCCAGGATCGCGACTGCCACGCTGATGAAATGAGACACCATAAGCTTGTTGCAGATTAGCTGGAGTCATTACCTGTGCGGGCGAACCATCGGCAATCAGACTTTGATTGAGCAGTAAAATTCGATCGAGTTGACTTAATGATTTTCCCCATTCATGGGTACTAACTAGCAAAATTTTACCCGCAGTTCGGAGTTCGGCAAAAACTTCCAGCATCACGGCTTCGGTTTTTTTATCGATGCCAGTAAATGGCTCGTCAAATAAGAATAAATCTGCTTGTTGAGCGAGGGCGCGAGCTAGAAATACACGCTGTTGTTGCCCGCCAGACAGCTCCCCAATCCGCCGATCTTTGAAATCTAGCATCCCGACTCGATCGAGTGCCCCATTGACGATCGCCTTAGCTGCCGCACCCGGACGCCGCAGCCAGCCTAGCTGACGGGTGCGGGCCATCATCACCACATTCTGGGCGGTAATTGGATAATCCCAGTCCACCTGAGATCTTTGGGGCACATAGGCCACCCGTTCCAAATTCTGACACAAGGGACAAGTACAATATTTTATCGTACCCCTAGCGGTCGGAATCAGTCCCAACATTGCTTTGAGGAGTGTACTCTTACCCGCTCCATTCGGCCCAATTAGCCCCACCAGTTCGCCTGGTTCGATCCGGAAGTCAATTTGCTCTAAAGCGCGCACGCCACGGTAATTGACAGCTAATTGCTGAATCTCTAGCATGAAAGATTAATTATGAGAATGATTATCGCCAATCGATCTAAACAATAACATGAATTAACTTGCTTGGTATCCCCCGATTGCGGTAAGCGATCGATTTAGCCAATCTAAATATCAATTACTAACATGCTCCAGATCTTCAGCCGTAATTAATGAAATAGTCCGATCGTCGATATTTGGGAGCGAATGGACGACTCGGTTGGCGTGTCGTTCGATGCTGCGCTCGAAGATCGTGCGGACGAAGCGTCCGTTACCGAAGGTGCGATCGAGCTGATGGCTGTAAGCATCCTCAAAGATGGCTTCTAGAGCCAGACGTGCAGATAGATCGAGCATATAATCGTGTTCGCGGCAGAATTTGGCAAAAATCTGAGTTAGTTCTGTCGGTGTATAGCGATCGAGATGAAACTGACGATGGAACCGCGATTTTAGACCGGGATTGGATTTGAGCAGCTCCACCATTTCGCTACTATAGCCAGCCATAATTACCGCCAACCGATCGCGACTATCTTCCATGCGTTTGAGCAAAATTTGGATCGCTTCGTGTCCGAAATCATTATCGTAATCGCCAACCAAAATATGCGCTTCATCGATAAACAGGACGCCATCGAGAGCGCGCTCGATCGCATCTTCCACCCGCAGCGCGGTTTGACCGATATAGCCGCCAATCAAACCCGCACGATCGACTTCGATCGTGTGACCGCTCTTGAGACAGCCGAGTTGCTTGTATAACCGCCCTACCAGCCGCGATACCATCGTTTTACCAGTACCGGGAGGGCCGCACAAGCACATGTGTAATGACGTGTTGACGCGCCCCAGTCCGCGTATTTGGCGTTCGGTTTGGACTTTGAGGAAGTTAGAAAAAGTCAGAAATTGCTGCTTGGTGCGATCGTGTCCGATTAGTGCGTGGAGATCGGCGAAGACGCGATCGAGAGTGTCGTTTTCGGGGGGATAGTGCTCGATGCAACTGGCTTGCAATTTTTTGTCGGTTTGGCTGGAGCCAGTATTCAATATCGTCGGCTCGGTGTTAGTCGAATCCGATTTAGTCTTGGCGGTAGCAATGACGATACTATGGACTTTGATTTTGAGCCGATTGTAGATAACTAATCCAAATGCCAGTCCTGGTAATAATATCTCCGCCGATAGTTGTGAGACGCACAGACTATTAAGATAAAATTCGACAAGATCGTTGGTGCGGCGAATTTCTAAGACATCGATCCTATTTGGCTGGTGAACTTGACAGACTATTTGGCCGCTAGCATATGTCGTCCAATTACCGTCTTGATTTCGCCTAATCTTAAAAAATCGATCTGAAATCGCAAAATCAATAAAGTTATTAACATCCGAAAGCCCCCAGACAATCCCATGTTCGCCATCTACGCCTTCGAGTTTTTCTAGCACCACATGCATGTGGAAATCTAGATTTGGATGAAAATAGTTACTATCGAGATAGTTCCACGCCAGCCACGAACTGCGATCTCGCTTGTGCTCGAATACATAAGCGTTATCGCTCAATTCTGTGGCATATTCTGCCGAAGTACATATCGACCAATTATGTCGATTATCTTGGAAATATTCTTCAAAAATAAGATGATTCATCTATTATTGAAACCTGCTACGGTGTTTTTGTAAATTAAATAATGTTTCTAAATTTAATCTCAATTATAAACTTTTTTTCCAGATCTTAGCAGTTCGATCGCGACTGGCCGTAACGAGACACCCTGGAGATCGACAAATATCTATAGCTAAAACTTCAGCTTCATGAGCAGTTAAACATTCAATTTCTCGTCCGGTATCGATTTGCCAAAATTTGATATTGCCATCCCAACTAGTACTAATTAAAGAATCACCATCTTTACAAAAAGCTAACCCAGAAATCGTCCAGCGATGAGCCGATAAAGTTTTGGTGAGTTGGCGATGCTCTAGATCCCAAATATGAATCGAACCATCATCGCCAGCAGTAGCGAGTAATTTACCATTGGGACTAAAGGCAAGAGCTTTGACAGCTTGAGTATGTGCGGTCAAAATACACACAGGTGTTTTGCTCTCCAGCCCCCATAACATCACCCGCCGATCGCTACTCACGCTCGCAAATTTCACATCACTCGCGATCGGATTAAAGGCGATCGCATTGACACTTAATTGATGAGTTTTGAGCGTAATTAAATTATCGATCGACTGCTCATCAGTTAGACCTAAATACCAAATTTTAATCGCCCGATCGCGACTTGCCGAGATCAGTAGTTTACCATCGGGACTAATTGCTAAACAATTAATCTTAGATTGCTGACTATCGATTGAGATTACTTCTGCTGCTGTTTTAACGTTCCATAATTTAATGAGACCATCTTTACCACTACTATATAATAATCCCGATTTATGGGGATGAAAGACAATCGTGTCGATCGATTGTTGATGTCCGGTTAAAATCCCCAATCCTGCACCCGTATCGATATCCCACAACCGAATCGTCGTATCTTCGCTACCTGTAGCCACCATTAGTAGATCGGGACTAATCGCGATCGTTTTAATGGCGGCAAATAAACCAGCATGTCCGGTTAAAATATGACAGCATTCCCAACTCGATGTTGCAGGTAAAAGTGCGGGATAACAATCGCGGACAGCCGCCATCATTTCTCGCGCCGAACTAAATCGTAAATCGGCATCTAACTCAATCGCTCGATCGAGAATCGCGACTAATTGACGAAGATCGATTCTCGAAGTCGTCCGATCTATTTGCCAATAATCTTGCCATACCCAACAGCGATTGGCAGTATCAAAAAGTTGAAATGGTCTAGTGCCAGTAAGTAGATAAATAGCAATCAGCCCGATACTATAAAGATCGGATCGATCGCTAATTTTTCCGTCGAGAATTTCGGGCGCACTAAATTCAGGATCGGCACGCAAATCGGCAGCGGGTAATATCTGCACCCGCACCGGATGTTCGGCAACAATGACTACGCGATCGGGTGTAATTTGACCGTGAATTTTGGGAGTATTTAGGCGCGATTGTAATAAGGCTACTAAGATCTCGATCGTCCGTTCGACGGGGATAATTCGATCGCTTTGAACGATTTGGGCAAGAGTGCGATCGGGCAAAGTTGCTGTGACGAGATCGGGCATTATTTTGGTATCAGATAAGATGTGTTCTCGTTTGAATTTGGCATTAAATCTCGATCGGGATCTGCTGGATTTGTGGCGTAGATCTTACCCACCCCGCCCTACGGGCACCCCTCCGAGGAGGGGATTTTTCATCAGCCCTCTCTTTATAGAACCCATTTGAGATCTTTTTAAATTCTGGTGGAGAAGGGTGGGTTTTGTTTGATATCGAACAGTAACATCGATATTTGCTTGCATAAACCCACCCCTACAGATCCCAAAAACGACACGATGACGCATTTTGCACACCAACCGTAGAGATCTCAAATGGGTTCTATAAAGGCTATCCATTACCCACAGATTAATAACTCAACGTACTAAGTACTAATGCGAAGCGCGCTCAACCTCCCGCAGATCGACCCTTGTGCAGGGGAGTTTGAGGGGCGGCACCCCGCCCCTCAACGGGGGGGTTGGGGGGAGACCCCCCAAGTCCGGGTTCTACCACACCAGTAACTTAAAAAAGTACCAGTCCGAAATCTGTGGATAATGAATAGCCCCTTTATGAAGGGGGGGGTTGGGGGTAAGCCCATCGAAAACGAAGTCAAGTTAACTCTCGCTGTGTGGTTTAGGCTTAACTACAGACACGATCGATGGAAGTTTGACACCATTGGCAATGGGAGATCCCCCAGCATCCTCAGCAATCCGAGGCAATCCAGTCGGTATGGTACTGGGATTTTGTGCCCACATCCCCAAGAGCGCATCGACTAAACCATTGCCCCCTGCGGCGGTATTTGTCACCGATACATTGGGCACGATGCGGACTTGACGTTCGCCGACAATTTGCATCACTTGGAGCGAAGCATAAGCCTGTTCGCCCAGTGCGTCTACCCCAGCCTTATAAGCATCCGCTTTGGCTTGCCCGATCGATCGAATCCCTTCGGCTTCCCCTTCGGCGGCTTTGACTTTGGCGGCGGCTTCGAGTTCGGCGATTTGCACTCCTTGCTCGGCGGTGACGACTTGATTTTGAATCTCAGCCAGAGCGGTGGCGCGAACTAATTCCTGACGTTGCACTTGGGCGATGCGTTGGACTTCGTAGGTTTTTTCCTGCTCTTGGGCGATTTTGCGATCGGTTAAGGTTTGCATCAATTCGGGCGGTGGTGTAATCATCCCGATTAAAGTATCTACCGCTTGGACGTCATACTGTTTGAGAGCTTGACGGATGTGTTCGGCGGCTTCGGCTTGGCGTTCGCTGCGCGCGGTGAGGAAGTCGAGAATCGTGTATTCCTGCGCGGCATTGCGGAAATAATTGGCCACGATCGGGCGTAAAACTTGGTCGATGAGGTTTTGCATCGAACCGAGGCGCGAGATGACTTTAGGGGCATCTAGGGCACCGATGTGGATGATTTGGAAGACCTCGATCTCGAAGGTAAAACCATCGTGGGAGAGCAGTTTCAGGGCTTGGAGTTCGGCATCGTAACCATGTTTGCCTGTGAACCGGGCGGTAAAATTGAGCACAACATTTGTGGTGGGGACGAGTTGGACTTCCATCACCTGTTTATTTAGGGGATGTTTCCCTGGATAAATCGGCTCCACCCACACCCCTTTGTCGCCCTTGCGGACGATATTCCCGTGGGTAAAGGCATCCCCACTGACATCAGAATGCGACGAACCTACATAGGAAATTACCACGCCGACATGTCCGATCGGCACTGTTGTCATAGCAATCTGTTCGACATGGACGAACCAGGGATTGAGATTCCAAGAGCCAGATAAAATTACTTGCTCCTGCAACCCGCGCCGCCCGCCAGCGGCGATAAATTTTTGAGCGTCTTGATAGTTATCGTGTTTGGGAATCGGTTCGCCTGCAATTTCGCCAGCTTCGATCGGTTTACCATCTAGCGTTGTAACTATCCCCACCCGTTCGGATTCAATTTGTTGGAGTCGCATTTGGGCTGGTGTCATCCCATATTTGGCACAATTGACCGAGGTAATTACTTGAAATAAAGCAGTATTAATCCGATAATTACCCGTAGTCAGAATATCGATTTGACGACCTTTTTCGCCACCATTTAACAGGAAGCTGCGGGCATCTTGAAATCTGTCGCAATCTAATCTTTTACCCAAAATTCGCTCGGCAGGAATTTGGGCACCATCATTAGCGACGATCAAACCGATTTCATCTTGCGGGATGGTAACTACGGGTTCCTTTTTGACGCTAAATTGCCAGGGAAAGTAACCAAAATACCAACCAGGAGCAAGCGTATCGGCTTGCAGTCCCGCTTCCCCATTGATGGCGACTAGCCGTCCTGGTGGCAGATTTTTAGTAGAAAACTTCTTAGTCACGATGCCGACTTCCGATTCGCCGACAGAAATTAAGCCCACAATCCATCCGATTTTGGGTAAGAAAATAATTAATAATACCCCGCTACCTATAAGCCAAATCCACCCTGGTAAACCGGATTCTTGGCTAGTACGATCGACTCTTTCGATCGTAGGCAAGTTATTGCTGGTTTGAGCGCGAGCGGGTTGCTCGATTACTCCAGTCGCTAATATTAAGCCTACCGCGATCGCCAATAATTGCTTGAATAACATCTGTTTATGACCTCGTGTAAATATCCATTGACAAGGTTGTCAAGGATGCGGCGGTGGCTGAGTCGGCAACAGGGCAAGCCTGGGACAACTTATAGTTATTGCGTCCGCATCTGGATGTTTTATTGGGTAGACGAAGTTAAGTTATGCAATCTGGATGAGTGGATGGGCGATCTCGATCGAGCGATGCCATCGCTAGGAGTGCAGAAACTCCATGATATCCCCTTCTTGAACGAGATATTCCTTCCCTTCACTCCGCAGTAATCCTTTATCCTTGGCAGCTTGCATCGAGCCAGTTGCTACCATATCGGCATAGGAGATTGTTTTGGCACGAATGAAGCCCTTCTCGAAGTCGGAGTGAATTACTCCCGCAGCTTGCGGTGCAAACATCCCTGCTTTAATCGTCCAGGCGCGGGTTTCTTTTGGCCCCATGGTAAAATAGGTACGGAGTCCGAGCAGGTGGTAAGTAGCGCGAATCAGGGATTTTAAACCGCCTTCAGCTACGCCCAATGATTCGAGGAATTCGGCTTTCTCCTCTTCTGGTAGTTCCAAAAGTTCGGCTTCGACTTGAGCGGATACGAGCGTGACTTGGGCATCTTCTTTGGCTGCAACTGCGCGCACCTGTTCGACGAAAGCATTACCCGTGGCTAAGTCTTCTTCCGATACATTTGCAGCATAAATCATTGGTTTGCGGGTGAGCAAACCCAAACCTTTAATACTGTCGCTTTCTTCGTCGCTGAGTGCGACTTTGCGAGCTGGTTTGCCTGCATTTAAATCGACGAGCAGTTTTTCTAGAGCTACGACTTCGACTTGGGCTTCTTTACTAGTTCTAGCTGTTTTTCTGGCGCGATCGATCCGTTTCTCGATTTGGTCGATGTCGGCTAAAATCAGTTCGAGATTGATGACTTCAATATCTTGTTGGGGATTGACGACGCCTGAGACATGGATGATATCGTCGTCTTCAAAACAACGGACGACTTGCACGAGGGTATCTACTTCGCGAATGTGGGAGAGAAATTTACTTCCCAAACCTTCACCCTGACTGGCTCCTTTGACTAATCCAGCGATATCGACAAATTCTACCCGCGTCGGGACGATGCTCTCAGAATTAACCATGTTAGCGAGGACTTGCAGCCGTTCGTCAGGAACGGAAACACTACCGACATTCGGCTCGATCGTGCAAAACGGATAGTTAGCAGCTTCAGCTTTGGCATTGGCAACTAGGGCATTAAATAATGTCGATTTGCCCACATTTGGCAGTCCAACGATTCCGGCTCTTAGCATTTTTAGTCTTAGGTGATGACAACTTCCACGACTCGATTATAAGTCATTAGCTCCAGTCCCGCCAAACCGAGCGATTGACAATTAAGGCGTTGCCTCTCCTAAATAGCTATCATCTAATAATATATTGCCACGGAGCGCATTTCCGCTGTGGACAAAGGTTACCTCAAAACGTATGGGTATGTAACTTTGCCACTAAGTGCCAAGCCAGGAGCCATAGCTGTCAGCCATGTTCGCAGTTTACGCTCATCCAATTAGAACTGGAGATCGAGCTTCTAACTCGATCGAGTATAAACCATTAATCAGCATTGCTGATTGGAGCTGCCATTGCCCATTTTTGGACTTTTTTCTCCCCGCATCCCCATTATTTCAGACCCCGATCCAGCGACGCCCTGCTGTAGAGTGTAGGCAATCATTATGCGATCGAAATCCGCAGGATGCCCGCTTCTTTTATATTCAAACGCGCACAACTCTTGATATGTCCCAGCAGTTTAACCCTTGCATCACCGATGATGGTTCGTACACCTTTTTTTCCGAGGAGTTCGGGCAGACTTTTCATAGTAAATATGGTGCAAAGGAAGAGTCGATCTATAAATATGCGATTCCGACTTTATTATCCGAAAAAGCCAGTCGCGGTCATCTGCGGATCTTAGATATTTGTTATGGACTGGGATATAATAGTGCCGCTGCGTTAGCCACGATTTGGCGATCGAATCCTAATTGCACGGTAGAAATTATTGCCTTGGAAATCGATCGATCTGTCCCCATTTCGGCGATCGAACATCATCTATTAAACGATTGGGAAGAGCCAATTCCCTCATTATTAACTCAATTAATCCAGATGGAATCGATTCTCGTTCCGAGAGGCTCCGCCAACGAGACAGCGCGATTGAATGCCCGGTTGATTTTAGGCGATGCGCGACAGACGATCGTCGATCCGCTCGATCGAGGATTTCAAGCCGATGCAATTTTTCTCGATCCATTTTCACCAACTGCTTGTCCGCAATTATGGACGATCGAATTTATCGATCGAGTGGCTAAATGTTGTGCTTCAGATGGCATAATTGCGACATACTCATGCGCATCCGCCGTCCGGACTGCGATGGTAGAAGCTGGCTTATTTGTTGGCGATACTAGTCCCGTTGGGAGAAAATCACCCGGCACGATCGCAAGTTTTAATGCGGCCCAAATTACCCCATTATCGCAACAAGAACGCGAACATCTCCAGACGCGTGCTGCAATTCCTTATCGCGATCCTACGTTGTCTGATTCGATGGCTAAAATAATTATTCGGCGCGAATTGGAACAGGATGATTGTGGATTAGAAACTACTTCGCAGTGGAAGAAACGGTGGAGGAAGAATTGATAAAAAGATAGGGAGAGTTAGCAAGAAATGGTAGCTTCAGTTCTGCCGCATAGTACTAGTTAGAGATTAACTCTTACCGATAGGGCGATCGCACCGATCGGGTAATTTTTCAAGTGCCTTCCATCCAATCGTAGATTCGATCGAGTTGTTCTATCGTCACTAGGCCATGTTGCCACAAAATCATTGGTAGCGGGCCAGGATTGTGTTCTACGTGCTTGAGTGCGACAGACATCGACGAAGCTGAAATAGCTAAATCCTCTTGTAAAAATTGAATTAATTTTGGTAAATTTGTAGATAAAATCATTGCTGTATCTCTGGCTAAATTTTAAAAATGTATTTACATGTGTTGTTGAAGGTTACTCTTTAAAGGCTAAGCGGTAAGTCTCAACTGTTTTTATATTTATTCGTAACCTAGCCGTTGGGGGCGACTAAATTCCTCAATTGTTAGATTAGTATTATTTTGTGAGGAAATCGTGAGGATTTAAAAAAAGATCCAAATTCTCAGGTTTGGATCGTTAGTGAATTGCCAATACTTCAGTTAGCTCTCGTAGTTACACGCAATACGCTGAGACATCTTCGCCGCATTCATCAGCGAGATAGGAAAGGGCGCGGAAGCGCAAACCGACAGTTTGGTCGTAGAGTGGATTGAGTTTACATAAGGGCGGAATATGCACGATTTTGTGCCCGAATAGCGTAATATCTCGCTCGAACGGGCATTGAGAGGGAATAAATTTGCACAGCAACCGCGCTAATTTGGGGTCTTGGATTTCTAAGCCATCCAGCCATGCTCGCACTGGCAATAAAACATCACTTGTGGAGGTATTGGCGAGATCTAATTCTGCGGTATTCGCACTCAGCAGCGTACTTTCCAAAGCTGTCAAAACTTGGGCATCTACATTAAGAGCTTGGTGAAATTCGCGCAATAAAGTTGCCTCTAAAGGTGAATACATACCATCGGCTACAGCTACCATCATCGCCGTCCGCAAGAAATTTTCGGCAGTTTGGGGGTCGTTCCCAAAACTGGCAACTAACTCAGCGGTACTAATCGGTTCGAGAGAGTTAACATCGATGCCTGGAGCTAGTTCGGTTTGAGTCAGGTCGATAATAGTTGTGCGTTCGGCAGCCGTAAAGTCGCCATCAGCCCAAGCAATTGCGAGTAAACCTCTGAGCCAAACATGGAGTTGCGTGTCAGTATAACCAGTCATAATGTATGTTAACTCACAATAAATCTACTAATTAAAACATATCTGCTGGATCTGCTGCCCGCAATTTACGAACGGCGATCGCGCCAGAGATGGTACACATAATCATTGTTAAGATTAAGACGGTAGTAGCACGACCGACGGTCATTAATAGCGGCAGACTAGTCGCATTGCGAGTCAGGGTATATAGTCCGGTTGCTGCTAACATGCCAGGGAAAAACCCAACGATCGAGAGAATAATTGCTTCTTGAAAGACGACAGTCAGCAGATAAAAATCTGTATAACCCATCGCTTTGAGGGTGGCATATTCAGATAAGTGATCGGCGACATCGGTATAGAGAATCTGATAAACAATTACAATCCCAACGATAAATCCCATGATCGTACCGAGGGTAAAAATAAACCCGATCGAGGTACCACTTTGCCAGTAACTTTTCTCGAAGTCGATGAATTGTTCTTTGGTCATTACCTTGACATCTTTAGGTAAATATGCATCGATCGCGGTTACTGTCGCTTGGACATCAGCACCTGGTTTTAATTTAATCACACCGACGTCAATCAATCCTCGATCGCGATTTTTGAACATCCGAGCGAAGTTGGTATCGCTAGTCATCAGGTTGCCATCGGCACCAAAGGAGGCACCGAGGGTAAATAAACCGCCAACGTCTACTTTTCGTCCGTCTATTTCGGTTTGTACGCGTTGTCCTGAGTTAAATATTTTGGGAATGGGGCCAAATTGTTCGCGCGATTTTTCGTCGAATAGATAGGTGTCTGGCAATTGCATTTTAGCAATGTTTTCAGCAACGCCTGGGAGTTGGAATAGTTGTTTATCGGCTGGATTGAAACCAATAATCATGATCTGGCGGGTATTCTTTTCGACGGGATTTTTCCAGATGCCAAAGCCGAGGTAGATGGGTGTGACTGATTCGACGTCTTTGAAGGCGAGAGATTGATAGAGTCGGCGTCTAGGGAAGGATTTCATGGCAATTAATGCCGTGGATTGGGGGCTGACGAGGAAGACGTCGCCTGTGACGTTGGTATGGAATTTGACGGCACTATCGAAGAGGGCGTCGCGAAATCCGAGTTGCATGAACATGAGGATGTCAGCGAAGCTGATGCCTGCGATGGCGACGAGGAGGCGGATTTTTTCGTGGCTGAGTTGCAACCAGGCGAGGGGGATTTTTTTAAACATTATATTAGGTGCTCTGTCTTAGCTTTAACAGTGGTGCTTTGTGAAGATTTCTGGTGCTAGGAGAACCCGGATCTGGGGGAGCGATGCGCGTAACTCCTACGGAGTGGCTGTGCCTACGGCAGGCTACTCTTCGAGAACGCTTCGCGAACGCCAACGCCAACGTCGGGTCTCCCGACGGTTTAGCACATCAGCGACGCAGCTCCCTTCGGGAAGGCTCCGCCAACGACCTGGAGGTTGTGTGCGTCAGCGGCTCGCAGCCGGGAGGTTTCCTCCCGGATTATGCGGATGCGCTCCGGTCGGGTTTCCCGACCATGGAAGCGCACCAAGCAGCGAGACAAGACAAGACGGCTCCCCCCAGACCCCCCGTTGAGGGGCAGGATGCCGCCCCTCAAACTCCCCTGCATAAGGGTCGTTCGCGTAGCGTCTCCGTTAGGAGAATCTGTACCAAGTGTAGTGCATTCACTCCATCCTGGGGTTTAGTTGGGGGTTATGAGATCGGAGCGATCGCAATTTCTAGAATTAACGTTGAGATCTTTACCCCTCCCAACCTCCCCTTATAAAGCTACCGTGTATACACAAGTCTGGAGGGAAGCGAAAACCCTAGAAATCCCCCTGTCTTGTCTCCCTAATCCGTCGGGGAACCCGACGTTGGCGCAGCCACTCCAAAGGAGTTACGGGAGCCGCTAAATCCCCCTTTTCAAGGGCGGATCTTAGCCCCCTTTTTAAGGGGGTTTGGGGGATTTAGATCTAGAAACGAAGTCAATCAGACTTGTGTATACACGGTAGCCTTATAAAGGGGAGGAGCCGATCCCTCATGTGAAGCCGTAGCTTAGAAAAACTCTATATCTTAGTACTAGATTCTTCCTCCCGTTAAAGGGCGAGTTGGGGTAAAATCCCCTCCTGGGAGGGGTGCCCGTAGGGCGGGGGGGGTAAAGATCTCCGCAGTAACTCAAACTAACTGAACTATCCCCTATTCCCTATCCCCTACTTAGTGTTAATCGTGACCGCAATTTTAGAATTGGTTAGCCCCTTCACAACAGTGCTGTCACTAGGATCGATCGCGATTTTGACTTCGACGACGCGGGAGTCAGAATCGGCGGCAGGATCGGTATTGAGGACATCTTGTTTGCCGATTTGGAGACCGATCTCTTTGACTGTGCCTTTGAGATTTTGAGTGAATGCGCCCGATTCACTCTTGATGGTGGCGGATTGTCCGACTCTAAGTTTGCGGACGTCGCTTTCATAAACTTCGGCTACGGCTACCATTTGACTGGTTTGTCCCATTTCGACAATGCCATTAGTACCGGGAGCTTCACCCGCACGGGCATGAACTTTGAGGATTTCGCCAGCGACGGGGGAGCGGACGAAGGCATCGGTGAGTTCGGCTTGGGCTTGGCGGACGGTGGCTTGGGCGCGGGCGAGTTCGGCTTGGGCACCTGCGACGTCTACGGGGCGGACTTCGGCGATTTTATTGAGGGTGGCTTGAGCGGCGGCGATTTGTTGGTTGGTAGTGGCTACGCTAGTATCGTAGTTGGCTTTGGCTTCAGCGAGTTGTTGTTGGGCGGTGCTGGTAAGTTTCTGTTGGGTGGCTTGATTTTCGATTATCTGTTGGTTGAGGGTGGCGACAGTCTGGTTGTATTTGGACTGAGCTTCGGCGATTTGTTGGCGGATGGTTTCGACTTCGAGCCGTTTGGCATCGAGTCTAGTGGCTTCGATCGCCCGCTCGGCGTACAGTTGTTGAAAGCGTTTATAGTCTACTTCGGTATTTCTCAATTGCGATCGCAGTCGCCGGAGTGTTGCCTCTTGAGTGGGTTTTTCGCCCGCTAATTGTGCCTTGAGGGAGGCAATTCTGCCAGCTTGGGCGGCAGGTTCCCATTTGAGCTGGGCTTCGAGGCGTGCTTTGGTAGCCACGTAAGTATCGCGATAGCCTTGAAGTTGGCTTTTGAGTCGATCGATTTCGGCTCTTTGGGCACCGATTTCTCCTTGTTTGGCTCCCGCTTTGACTTTATCGAGATTGCTTTGCGAGACTCTGACATCTTCTTGCGCTTTTAATAAGGCTGCTTCTAAGCGTTGCCGATTATTAAGGACGGCGATTACTTGTCCTTTGCTAACTCGATCTCCTTCTTTGACTAATAATTGCGAGATGATGCCCTGTCCCATCTGGGCACTAGGTGCGGAGACTTTGATGACTTCGCCCAAAGGTTCCAACCGTCCTAGTGAGGTAACGGCGGTGGCTTCTACTGGTTTGGGAGCAGGTTTGACAGCTTGCTTGGCGGCTGGTGGCTGGGTAAACGTGCCAGCCAAGTGCAGTCCGGCTGGCAACAGCAAGAGCGCGGCGGCGGTTGCACCAATGGCAACCCAGCGGGTAACAGGATCTAGGCTCTTGAATTTATCGACTACAAAGTTATCTTGTCCCATAGCTTGCGAGTTGCCTCTGTTGTGTCCCGTAGTAATTTACTTACTCGTTAGTTAGTTTAACCCATAAATAAAATATATGTCAATTCAGTTACAATTGCTAGACCCTATGCCATAATGGGATTGTAGATACCGTTTTATACTTACCATTTAGTCAGCTCATCTATTGCATCATTTTAGATAATGCCCGTAATCAACAAGCAAAAGACTACAAAGACAGCCACCCTCACCCGCAATGCCGAAGCGACAAAAACCCAACTCTTGGATGCCGCCGAAGCGGAGTTTGCCGTAACTGGTTTGATTGCCGCCCGATTGGAAACGATCGCGGCAAAGACAGGTGTCACGAAGGCTACGATCTACTATTATTTTCCAAGTAAGGAAGAATTGTATCGGGCGGTGTTAGGGCGATGTTTGACCGAGGCTTTAGAAATCATGGAGCAACTCCAACTCGATTGCTTGCCCCCCGATGCTGCCTTAGTTACATTGCTGGAGCAAATACTCTGCTGCATGTCGGAAAACCCCCGCATCGGCAGTATTCTCTCGCTCGAAGCGATTCAAAATAAGGGTAAATATTACCCGAAACAATTGGGTAATTTGCTCTATGGCACTATTATCGAGATTTTGGAACGGGGAATGATGACGGGCGAATTCCGCCCACTCGAACCCAGACATACAGCGGTAAATATTGTCGGTACCTGCGCTTTTTATTTCATCGCTCAAGAAAATCTCAAGTATATGTGGCCGGGTAAACGTTTGCTTGGCAAAGATCTACTCCAATGCCATAGTCAAGAATCGATCGATCTGATTATGGCAGGAGTGAGAAATTAGTTGATAGTTGATAGTTGATAGTTGATAGTTGATAGTTGATAGTTGATAGTTGACAAATGCTAACCGTCTCCCGATCCAAAGTTAATGACATATTTTAAGTTTGAAGCTGATTTTGTTGATTCTTTGCGCTGTATTCCGATGATCGTGCGGTTGAAATTGGATACTTGTGGGGTGAAGTTAAAGTTGGCGGAATGGAATCGATTTACGCAACCTGAGTGTCAACAATTAGTCGAGCTACCATGCGATCGAGAACCGGAAGTTACGGCTTATCGAGAGTATGTGAGTCGATTAATTGCTCAACATACCGGACATGCGGCTAGTTTACTCCCGATCGATCCGCAGCCGCCGTGGTCTAACGATCTCGAAATTCCAGAAAGCGTCACAACTAAAGCCATGGAGGAAGGTGTAAAGATCGATCGATCTCAGTGGGCAAGTCTGACAACGATTCAAAGATTTGCATTAATTAAATTAACTCGCTCTCAACACGAAAATAACAACTTTTTACCAGCAATCAAAGAATTCGGACTGTTGACTTAAGTAAGCTGGGTCAAATATTTATCAGGTGGAAAATGTATGAATCTTAGATGGTGGGCAGTGCCCACCCTACTGGGACGACAAGCTTAAAAATGTGGGTAAAGCGATCGCTTAAAGTATTACTGGTTGTATTTTTTACGGTTCTGAATGCCCACAATTTTAAGCGTGTCGAGCCACTACTTAAACTACTTAAACTTACAGCTACTAGTCCCTATCCCCTATCCCCTATCCCCTAATCAAATGCTAACATTTAAACCGAAAGCACAAGATTTAGTAAATATCGACAGTGGTAACCTTAACGATATCGTCGTTGATGTGCAACATCTCAATCACTATTTCGGCAAAGGTAATCTTAAAAAGCAAGTCTTGTTCGATATCAACCTCCAAATCGGTAAAGGTGAAATCGTGTTGATGACGGGGCCATCTGGTTCTGGTAAAACTACTCTGCTAACGCTATCGGGTGGATTGCGATCGCCTCAAGAGGGTAGTATGAAAGTATTGGGCGTGGAAATGGTGGGTGCGAGCAAACGCAAAGTCATCGAAGTGCGGCGAAATATCGGTTATATTTTCCAAGCTCATAACCTGCTCAAATCGCTAACGGCACAGCAAAATGTCCAGATGGCGGGACAACTGCACCCACAGATGAGTAGTAAAGAAATTAAAGAGCGTGCTACCCAAATGCTCGATGCGGTAGGCTTGAGCGAGCGGAAGTCATATTACCCCGATAACCTGTCTGGGGGTCAAAAACAGCGTGTGGCGATCGCGCGTGCCCTAATGAGCCATCCTAAGCTGGTATTAGCTGACGAACCAACTGCTGCTCTAGACAGTAAATCGGGACGCGAAATCGTCGAGATCATGCAGAAATTGGCCAAGGAGCAGGGGACGACAATCTTGATGGTGACTCATGATAACCGGATTTTGGACGTAGCCGATCGCATCGTCCATCTCGAAGATGGTTGTCTGGCGCAAAATGACGTCCTCACTGTCAGCGATAGTTAATTTGCTCTGGTTATCACTACTCTAACGGCATGTTTGGATTAGAAATAACAATTAACAATCAGACAATTAATCACATTTTCTGCTGGATTTCCAACTTTCAAAACCGAAAAAATTTCATCTATTAGTACGGTCGAGTTAGCTGAGTCGGACGAATTTTGACAAATTAAAGATTGGATTTGAGATTGGATTTGTTGCTGGCAGATGCTGGCCACTGGAGCGTCAAACTTTATCCTAGATGTTTCGTTTGGTGCTGTAGAACTCACAAAAGCGATCGTCGCACGACGATCGCTAATCATCCATGTCTGGATATTATCTAAACCTGTTTCCGCTGCGCTGTCGCGATCGAGAATGTTCGCAGAGCCACCCGCAAATAGTAGCGGGTTTTCTTTCTCGGCGACTAACGACAGGACTGGAGTTGCCGATGGCTGAGACTCATGACAACGTTCTAGCACCGATCTAATATTACTTTTACAAATATTTTCGCCCAACAATTTAGAGAGCACTTTCCATAATCTGGCAGCAATTTGTTTGATGTAATCCAGATCGTATGAATAGCGACTAGCGATCGATTTATAAGTACTACCTTTCCATATATGCAAAACGATCGTTGATTCTAGATCGTTGAGTTTGCGGTGTTGCGATCGATCCAGCAGACGATCGATCGATCTAATTGCTTGCTGTCCAGTCATCATGATATTCAGTTGTAAAGAAATTTTTAATCCGTTCCGATCGATCTCGATCTGTTGATTTTTCTGTGTCACAGCATCGATCGCGCCGACAGGCTCTACACAGCGAATTTTTTATTTATGTATCCAGAGTATATCAGCAGTATTTATTACTGCGTGTCGTTCATAATACAAAAATTCACATATTAGTAGATTAATAACTCACTTTTACTCACCGACAACTCGATCTACTGGGTATAGGATGATAGTCATCAGTCTATACCCCAGCAGTCGATGAGTATTCTAAATATCAACGATCTAGCCCTGCAACTAGTAGCCCTCGATTTTAGCGATGAGCATTCACCGAACAATGTCGGACCAACAAAAACTTCTCGCGCTTTAGCCATCATTCACCTGGCTGCCCATGATGCCTATGCACAAGTAACCAAAAAGTTTAAGCCCAGACTTGAAGACATCCCTGCCCGTCCATCAACTCTAGATACTAGCGAAGCTACAGGCTCTACTGCGCTACTCTGTGCTGGTTTCCGTGCCGCAACACTACTTTATCCCGACTTTAAAGAATTCATCGACACAACAGCAGCAAATTTTTTCAATCCTAATGATGGAGATTGTTGTAGCAACTTAGCCTGTAAATATGGCGAACAGATCGCCGATGCCTGGATTGCCCACAGAATGAATGATGGCTCCTCAGCACCACAACTTGACACTTTATATAACCAAGCAGCCGGACGACATCGCCCCGATCCCCTGCGACCACAGCAACAGACACTTGGACGCAATTGGGGATTGGTAAATCCGTTTGTGCTATCTAGTGTCTTTACAGATGCCTTTTTGAAAGCCCCACCACCTTTAGATTGCCCTGAGTATGCAACAGCTTTTAATGAAGTAAAGAGAGATGGCAAGAACGATCTGCCCCAGAAAGCTCCAGACAAAGCAGTTATCGGTATTTTCTGGGGTTATGATGGTGCCAATAAAATTGGCGTACCACCACGTCTTTACAACCAAGTTATTCGAGCGATCGAGGATTTTCAAAAACTCGAACACGATCGTCAAATTAAGATATTGACTGCAATTAACGTGGCGATGGCAGATGCTGGAATTGCATCTTGGTATTGGAAATATCTATATGATGTTTGGCGGCCAGTTGTCGGCATTCGCGAAGCTGATGCTGGCTGGGGTCCAAAAGGTCAGGGTGATAAAAATCCGGCGACAACAGGAGATCCATTCTGGTTGCCTTTAGGTGCGCCTAATAGCAACCCGATTAATCAACCTGCAAGCAATGGCACACCAAATTTTCCGGCCTATCCTTCTGGTCATGCAACTTTTGGAGCGGCTTGCTTTGAGACGGCTGCGGCCTTAATGGGGAAGACACCGGAAGAAATAAATGTGAAGTTTGTTTCCGATGAATTCGACGGTGTAACTACTGACAATACTGGAGCCGTCCGTCCCAAATATGAAGCAAATTTCTCCCTGCGCAAGGCGATTATGGATAATAATCAAAGTCGGATTTACTTGGGCGTACACTGGCAGTTTGATGCTACTGGTGGCGAGGAAGTCGGTAAGGCGATCGCTATCAAAGTTGCTGAAGCTTTCAAATAAATTAATTTAAGTAACAAGACTATTTGGTTTAACTTTGTTCGATCCGAAGTTGTTCGGATCGAATAAAGTCAATGTCTAATCATTATCAAGAGTAGCGATCGCTACTCTTTTTTGATATAGATTAATGTTTTAGAATCATCGATTTACATCTTTACATCCGTCATTATGTTCGCTATTCCTTTACAAAACTTTGCAAAACTTATGCAAAATAACTCACTTTTTCTCACTGACAATACATGCTATTTGAAAGTATGATGCTGGCATCAAGCTTAGGCTTGAAGTCTATAACTCGTTTGTAATTATCAATCATTTTTTACTGTAACTAGCAGTATTAAAATAATGAAAAAAGATAAAATTAGTACTCGTGGTATTATTCTCTCAACTGTCCTGATTGCATTAGTTAGTGGTTGCCGCTCTAATGATGATTATAATAAATTAGGAATGGCGGGATCTAAGTATATTGATGCTGTCAATTTGCTATTAGAGGAAGCTGCCGATACTAGAATTAATTTAAGTTCGGAGCAGATTTTAGCTAACGATCGAGGCACAGTAAGTATTAATGACGCAGAATATAACAAATTTTCAAATTCAGATAGAGAGGGACTCAAAGAGATTAATAGAATTATCGAACATAATCTTCTCCTAAAAAGATATTTTAGTTTGCTTCAGGAGCTGGCAAATTCAGATGCCCCACAAAAAGCTGAGGCCGAAATCGAACGAGTTGCTGAAAATTTAATTCAACTTGGTAAGGTGATAGATGGAGATGGTACCACAACAACAGCTAGTAGTACTTTAGGATCTGGAGTTAATTTTATTGTCAAACTACAAATTCGTGCTGCTCTCAAACAGGAGCTAGAAAAACGAGGTAAATTAATTAGTAATGAATTAAAGATTCAGGAAGAGGCTTTGCAAAAAATTAATAGCAGATTACTGCAACAAAAAAGACTATTATCGCAATTACAAGAGAACCGATTAGTAGTTAGGTCGATTACAGCATCTATTCCAATCGGTAATGAAGATGGCTGGATAGCAATCAGACAAAAAGTTATCAAAACCAATGTCATGTCCGAGAAGTTTAATAATGCTAGTTTGGCATTAAGTGATTTTAGAAAGATTTTCGAGTCTTTCTTAGAAGGCAAATCGGATCTTGCTGCCATTAATAATTTCTTGGTAGAAGTAGAATCATTTACGAAATTAATATCTGAGCGTAAATAAGAAGCTTTATCACACATCGTTAATTTAAACATACATCAAAACCATGAGTACATCACTAACAGATTTAGACAAACTACGAGATGAGGATATTGAGAAATTATTAGCTTTAGAAGTAGAGCTATATTCCTCTGCCAAGCAAAAATGGTTTGAGGACAACGCAGATCTAGACGAACAAACAGATTTTAAAAACAAACGAGTCGAGCTATCAACTAAGATTGCGGCGTTAGACACGATCCGAATCAAGAAGATAGCAAATAAATTTGCAGCTAATCAAGAAGAATTGAGTGATGGGATTAAAAAGCTATCGGCCACAATCAAAGAGTTGAAAAACGCGATAGAAACTCTCAACCAAATCGGCACATTAATCGGCACTATCACTAGAATTTTAGTATAAACTATTTATCCTACTTGTAAACGTAACCAAACAGTCATGACAATAGTAACTGATTTTCTCAAAAAGGTTGTAGAGTACAATACTCCCTCAGAGTGGAGAGAAAGTACAAAATTAATTACAGCTACGTTCCTGGCTATTAGCTCGTGGAGCTTACTAGGATGGCTGGCTTATTCACAATTTAAAGCTAGCGAATCGTTTGCTCTTCAACTTGCTGCCACTACATCTACTGACAAAGATCGGATCGCACTGATTAAAGATGCTAATGAAACAGTTAATAAAACTGCTAGTTCTCTATATGCATTGTTAATTCCGATCGCCTCCGCTATTACGGGATATTTCTTTGTATCTTCAGCCACCGCATCGCCTCCAAAAGAGCGCGATCGTCTGTCCGGATCGTTGCCATCAAATACTACTTCATCAAGCCTTGCACCAGATCCCAAGCTTTGACAAAAATATTAATTGGAGCTAATCGAAGATGGCAACAGATTATATTATCTTCGTTCACGGCGTAAAAACTAGAGAACGAGATCTATTCGAGCGAACGGCGAGCGAGATGTTTGCACGAATGAAACCATATTTACAATCCGATTCATCAAGAACTTTTAAGCCAATTACTTTATTTTGGGGAGATATCGCCGAGGATTCTACCAATCTAATTCTGAATGCACTCAAGGATTCGCCTACCTGGAGCCAGTTTTGGTTTCAAAAATTTCGGACAGAACAGGTAATTCCATTTGTCGGCGATGCTGCTCTCTATTTGAGCCGTCATGTTAGCGTTCAGATTATTAAGCAGATGACGGCTCAAGCCATAGAACAAATGGGACTCGATCTAGAGGAAATCCAGCAGAAGTCAAAACCAGATGGCGATCGATTGCATCTAGTTACCCATAGTTGGGGTACGGTGATTTTATTCGATATTATGTTTGCAACTCGGTGGGAAGATGTCAGCCTCGATCCTGAGATTATTGAATTTGTCAATACTCTTCGCAGTTGCTTTTTTGGAGTTGGTAACCCAGAGATTAACGATCTAGGGATGCCGATCGCCAGTATTCATACGATGGGATCGCCAATTTCATTATTTAATCTACTCAATGCTTCTGGAGCGAAGAGTTTCAATCTTACACCCGAACTCAAGAATTTTCTGAGTTCTTTGTATCAAATAACTGGAAAACCTTTGCCGTGGTTTAATTATACTCATCCCGGCGATCCGCTCGCCTATCCATTAAAAGGTGTGATGGATTTATCGCTCGGCGATGCTAATAAATTTGTGACGCTCGAAGATATCATCGCGCCGACTAATTCTTGGTTGCAATTTTTCAACCAAAATATCATATCGATAATTCAAGGTGGCGAAGCTCATAATAGTTATTGGACTAACGAACTAGTCAGCCAAAAGATCGGACAGGTAATTCAGTCATGTTAAAAGATTGGGATGAGTATTATCTAGCTCGCATGAATGGCAAGCAAAAATTTGATGTGCGCGATGGTTGTCATCCGCTGATATTTAGATCTGGAGCTGCGAATCGCAATGCGATCGTGTTAGTACATGGATTGACAGATTCTCCCCATTTTATGAGAGATATCGGCGAATATTTCTGTACGGAGATGGGTTTTGATGTGTATATTCCCCTCTTACGCGCTCATGGTTTGAAAGATCCTCAAGATATGCGAAATGCATCGGCGATCGAATGGAAAAAAGATGTCCAATTTGCGATCGCCGCAGCTAAAACCAGCGGTGGCAAAATATCGATCGGCGGATTGTCAACTGGCGGGACATTAAGCGTCGAGATGGCTCTAACCGATGGATCGATCGATGGCGGAGTTTTCCTCTTTTCTGCGGCTTTAGGTTTAGCTTCTCAGGCTGGCAATCTGGGTGAGATTTTGCTCAGAACCCCTTTAGCAGATATGCTCGATTTTTTTGATAATGCAGATCTAATTGATGATTCACCCAGTGGTAATCCCTTTCGATATGCCAAGATGGATATCGGTGGAGCGAAAGAACTCTCTACGCTCATCGCAAAATTGGATATTTTGACAGCGAATCCTCGATCTATCGTGCAGCCGTTATTTGCAGTGCATTCCGAAGCCGATACCACAGCGGATATCGATCTCGTCGCCAGACTAGTCAAAACATCTCCACACGCTCAAATGTTTAGAATTGGCAAAAACTTCAACGTCCCTCACGCCAGCACTGTACTCAAAAGTCCCGTGCGATCCCTTAATAATTCACCGTTGGAGCCGCACAATCCTTTTTTCACAGACATGATGAAATCATTACATGCATTTGCGCTCGATCGACTATCTCATAGCTGAGGATCGTCCTCAGCCCGCACGCTCCGGTTGGCGTAGCCTCTAAGAATCAGAATCGAACCAACCACTTAAATATATCTATACATGGAGTAGCAATTGCTACTCTTTTTTTGTCGGTACGCTCGTGGAGTTTCGATCTACCCTCTACCCTCTACTCTGCCATCTGTAGCCCTACTAAAGCGAATTGGTATTAAACGCTCTGCGCGCAAAGGTTTTAGTCGATCGATTCGTGGCGAGGACGATGCTGTAATCCCATGTGCTGCTGATTACAAAGGACAACTAATAAGAATACTTATAGATTTTATTCGATATTCTGTTGAAAAATTCATTGCCATCCTCTATACATAGAGAAATAGATGAGATAAGCTTAGTTATTAATGGAACAAATCTATATATCGATTAATGGAATCAGTTAATAAGCCATCGATCGAAATGATTTCATAGGAAAAATTCTATCGTTTGTAAATATCTAACTCTATCGACTTCAGTAACTCTCAAAGCACGGGCGACGAACCATTAAATATACATTCAACAAGGAATTATATGGAACACCTAGTCAGCCAAATTTCTCGCCGTAAATTCATCCTGACCGCTGGCGCAACTGCAATGCTAGGATTGGGATTAAAGGGATGTAGCACTGCTCAAAACCAATCTTCAACAATTCAAATGGCAAATGTGAATGCTGGTAGTAGTGGAAACGAAACTACCAAGGCCAGAATTGGGTTTATCGGTCAAACCGATGCCGCTCCATTAGTAATTGCTAAGGTCAAAGAATTGTTTGCCAAACATGGCGTACCGGACGTAGAACTAGTCAAACAACCTTCTTGGGGTGTAACTAGAGATAATCTCCAAATTGGCTCGGCTGGGGGCGGTTTAGATGGGGCAATGGTGTTGAGTCCGATGCCTTATCACATCAGCATGGGCACGATTACTGTTAATAATAAAAAGCTGCCGATGTATTTGGTGGCGCGGTTGAATACTGGCGGACAAGGCATATCTGTAAGCAACCGTTATCAAGATGCTAATGTTGCCTTAGACGCTTCTAAAATTAAGGAAAGAGTCGATCGCGAACGAGCGGCTGGAAACTATCTAAGATTTGCCCATACTTTTAAAGGTGGCAATAGCGATTTAATATTGCGCTATTGGTTGGCTGCGGGGGGTATCGATCCGAATAAAGATGTAATTAGTTTGGTGGTACCCGGCTCGCAATTAGTCCCTAATATTAAGGTCAATAATATCGATGGTTTTTGCGTCGGCGACCCTTGGCACGTTCGATTGATCGATCAAAAACTGGGTTATACCGCATTAGTAACAAATGAGTTTTGGCAAGATCATCCCGAAAAAGCTTTGAGTTTTCGGAGCGATTGGGTAGATCGTTATCCGAATGCAACTAAATCGATCGCCAAAGCTTTGATGGAGGCGCAGCAATGGTGTGACAAGCCAGAAAATCGCATCCAAATGGCAACTATTATCTCCGATTCGGAATGGGCAAAAGTACCAGTTAAAGATGTCAAAGATCGGCTGACTGGCAGAATTTATTATGGTAATAATCGCCCAGTTGTCGAAAATAGTCCGAATATTATGCGCTATTGGGATAACTTTGCCAGCTATCCCTTCAAGAGTCACGATTTGTGGTTCTTGACTGAAAACATGCGGTGGGGACAAATTTCGACAACTATCGATATGAAACAAGTAATCGATCGAGTCAATCGAGAAGATATCTGGCGCGCGGCGGCGAAGGAATTAAATCTACCAGCAGCACAGATTCCCGCTGATACTTCGCGAGGGGTAGAAAAATTCTTTGATGGCGTGAAGTTCGATCCAAATAATCCTACGGCTTATTTAAATAGCCTACAAATCAAACAAGCCTAATTCTCACGCCTTAGCATTACATTATTCAATCTTTACTTGTAATCTAGGAGAACTCAGTCATGGCAAGAACGATCGCTCGTCCCCAAGCTAGCACTTTAGATCGACTATTGAGCAACCGAAAAACCCGCAAAGTAGTCGCTCCACTCATTGCGATCTCAGTAATTTTAATTATTTGGCAGTTATTAACGTTAAGTCCCGATGCCAATTTACCCAGTCCCCTTAAAGTAGTCGAGCAAACTTGGGAATTGATTGTCAATCCGTTCTTTGATAAAGGAGCGACTAATAAAGGACTCTTTTGGCAGATTTGGGCAAGCGTCCAGCGGGTATTGCAAGGATTTACTCTAGCCGCGATCGTGGGAGTCTCGATCGGGATTATTATCGGTACTAATGAATTCTTATTCGATGCTTTCGACCCGATCTTTCAGATTTTACGAACGATTCCACCTTTGGCTTGGTTGCCGATCGCGCTAGCTACTTTTCAACAATCCAATCCTTCGGCTATCTTTGTTATCTTTATTACTTCGATCTGGCCGATTATTCTCAATACGATCGC
The DNA here is from genome assembly GCF_000317145.1 of Chamaesiphon minutus PCC 6605. Lineage (GTDB taxonomy): Bacteria > Cyanobacteriota > Cyanobacteriia > Cyanobacteriales > Chamaesiphonaceae > Chamaesiphon > Chamaesiphon minutus. The sequence goes on from NC_019697.1 coordinate 2,410,091, forward strand.
AGGCGTCCAACAGATTCCACAAGATTATGTCAACGTTTCTAAAGTATTGCAATTATCTAGGAAGGAATACTTTTTGGATGTAGTTTTTCCCGCTACTGTTCCTTATATTTTTACTGGTTTGAGAATTGGTGTTGGTTTATCTTGGTTGGCGATCGTGGCTGCTGAAATGTTAATCGGTGGTGTCGGGATTGGCTTCTTTATCTGGGATGCTTGGAATGCAGCAAATATCAGTCAAATTATTATCGCTCTCATTTATGTCGGAGTAGTTGGATTGTTGTTAGATAAATCGATCGCATTTATTGCAACGAAGGTTGTTCCTGATGAGCAGAAATAGCTATAGAAAAACATGTTTGCATTGCTAGAGGAGAGGGCGGGTTTGTTCATACATTTTTATTACTGACAATATCGCTAGCATAAAGCGGATGCAATCGCGCTGAGGTTTCCTCAGCGAGCGTTGCACCAAGCACCCGCCCCTACAAATCTATATCAATAGATTCATATTTGTAGGATGTGTTATTGCGTAGCGTAACGCATCAATACACCAAATAGCAGCTCGGTAGGGTGGGCACTGCCCACCAAATAAGTTTCAGCATAGTAATAATGGTGGGCATTGCCCACCCTACAAGTCTACGAGTCTAAGCATTGCCCACCTTACAAATATTCTAGGCACATAAAGATGAGTACTTTTGTTGCAGTTGACCAAGTTGGAAAGACATTCGATCTCGCGAATGGCGGTAGTTATATTGCCTTAAAAGGTATCGATTTAAACATGCGTAAGGGTGAATTTATTTCCTTAATCGGACACTCCGGTTGTGGTAAATCGACGCTCTTAAATATTATTGCTGGCTTAGATGGGGCGACTGATGGTGTGGTGGTGGTTGATGATACGCCCGTAACCAAACCAGGCCCCGATCGCATGGTAGTATTTCAGAATTATTCGCTACTACCGTGGTTGACTGTCCGCGAAAATATTGCGATGGCGGTGAATAAAGTACTGCAAGGTTTACCCAAAGCCGAGCGCGAACATATCATCGAAGAAAGTATCGATATGGTGGGTTTGCGGGCTGCTGTAGATAAGAAACCAGGGCAACTTTCTGGGGGGATGAAACAGCGAGTTTCGATCGCCAGGGCATTTTCGATTCGTCCAAAAGTATTACTGTTAGATGAGCCATTTGGGGCGTTAGATGCGCTGACTCGCGGTGGTTTGCAAGAACGGTTGATGCAGATTTGCGAGGAAAATCACGTCACGGCGGTAATGGTGACTCACGATATCGATGAGGCATTATTGTTGTCCGATCGAATTATCATGCTCACAAATGGCCCCGAATCCAAAATCGGGCAGATTTTAGAAGTTGATATTCCGCGTCCGCGCAAACGATTGGAAGTAGTCGAACATCCCAGCTATTATAGTTTGCGAAGTGAGATGATCTACTTTCTCAATCAACAAAAACGGGTTAAAAAAATTCGCGCCCAAAAGCAAACTGTTGTTGCCCGCCATGGTTTAGAAAAAGTTAATATTCAACTCGGATTTGTGCCGTTAACTGCTTGCGCGCCGCTAGCGATCGCTAAAGAAAAAGGCTTTTTTGTCAAACATGGTCTAGATGAGGTCACATTGGCGCGGGAATCGAGCTGGCGGGGGATTGTGGATGGAATTAGCGGTGGTTACATCGATGCCGCTCAAATGCCTTCTGGGATGCCTGCATGGTTGAGTTTGGGTGGTAATAATGATGTGCCGTTACCAGTAGTCACTGCCCTGACAATGGCGCGTAATGGTAATGCAATTACCTTAAAAGAAGAGTTCTATCAACAGAATATTAGAACTCTCGATGACTTCCACACCTTTATCCTCAACACCCCAAATAAACGTCACAACTTTGGAATGGTACATCCATCTTCGATGCACAATTTATTGTTGCGGTATTGGTTGGCGGCTGGTGGTATCGATCCCGATAATGATGTCAATTTGATGACGATTCCACCCGCGCAAATGGTCGTGGATCTCAAAGCGGGGACGATTGATGGTTATTGTGTCGGCGAACCCTGGAATTATCGGGCAGCCAGTGAAGGTAAAGGCTTTACAATTGCCTCCGATTTAGGCATTTGGAACGGTCATCCCGGTAAGGTATTGGGTGTCAGGGAAGATTGGGCAAATGCTTATCCAAATACGCATATTGCCTTAGTCAAAGCATTACTCGAAGCATGTAAATATTGTGCCGATCCGAATAATGTTAATAAAATTCGGCACCTGCTATCTCAAAAAGAATATCTCGGTATGAAGGCAGAGTACATTACAATTGCCGATCCGCTCAAGGACACTGGCATCCACGATCCGCACAAAGAATACGCTCATCCGCAGTTTTTTGGTGCTGGTTTAAATCGTCCCAGTCGTACCGAACAATTATGGATTATCACTCAAATGGCGCGCTGGGGAATTACCCCATTCCCTCGTAATTGGGTCGAGATTTTGGAGCGCGTTTGTCGGACGAGTACTTTTAGTACCGGGTCGCGAGAATTGGGTTTTGATGTCGATTATGGTCTGAATGCAATCGAGTTATTCGATGGTGTACCATTCAATGCTAAAGATCCGATCGGTTATCTCAATAGTTTGAAAATCAAACGTCCGATTTCAGTTGCAGAAGTTATTTTATAATACGCCCGATTCAACCATCTGTAGGGGCGGGTTCATGCTCAAAAAATTGTATTTATAGATAATTTTAAATCAACCCGCCCATTCTCACCATTAACCAATCGACATTAAAAAAACACAGAAGATTATGAAAGCATTTCAAGCAAGTCCTCAGAGTTTTCAAAAATTGGAGACTAAAGCTCCGTTTCTGCTAATTGAAAATGTTGCCAAAATCTATCCTACGGCTAAAGGGAATTATACAGTTTTAGAAAATGTCGATTTATCTGTCAATAAAGGTGAATTTATTTGCGTTATTGGGCACTCTGGTTGTGGTAAATCAACCCTACTTAATATGGTTGGTGGATTCAGCCAACCTAGCGTTGGCAGGGTAGAACTAAAAGGCGAACCAATTCTCAAACCTGGCCCCGATCGAATGATGGTGTTTCAAGGTTATGCACTTCTACCTTGGAAAACTGCGTTTGAAAATATTTATTTAGCAGTTAATTCCGTCTTTCCACACAAATCTAAAGCAGAAAAAGTCTCGATCGTCCACGAGCATTTAGCCATGGTAGGATTGTCAGAAGCTGCCGATAAAAAGCCCAAACAATTATCCGGCGGGATGCGTCAACGGGTAGCGATCGCCCGCGCGCTTTCGATTCGTCCCGAAATCTTAATTTTAGACGAACCTTTTGGAGCTTTAGACCAAATTACTAAAGAAGAATTACAAGAAGAACTGATGAAAATCTGCGGCGAACAAAATTGTACCGTTTTAATGATTACTCACGATATCGATGAGGCATTATTTTTGGCCGATCGATTAGTAATGATGACTAATGGCCCCGCTGCAAAAATTGGTGAAATTCTGAGTATTCCGTTCGATCGTCCGCGAGATCGCGATCGAATTATGGAAGATCCAGAGTACTATAATTTACGCAATTATGCTCTCGATTTTCTCTATCATCGCTTTGCTCATGATGATGAATAATTCAATTACTCGGTAATCGATCCTTTAAATTAAGAAACATGATATGCAGCACTTACTAGTTAAATATCGGCTATCATATAAATATAGAAAAGTAAGGTGGGCAATGCCCATCATTAAAATATCGGCGCATCCAGATAGCTCTCGATCGAGAGAATATACAAATAACACTTTTTAATAATAGTCAACTTCTGAGTTATATGTTTTCACAGATTCCAGAACGGCAAATGCATGTGGTGCGGTGGATACTCACGATCGCATGGTTGCTAATTGTCGCATCATTGTTTTACGATCCTTGGACTTCAGTATTGACAGAGCCAAATCATCCTTGGAGTCCATTAAGGTTATCGGATAGCTGTATTTTGGTGCAGGGAAAGTGTCTGGTAGAGCAGCCTTATCCGTTGGCTACGACATTATTTTGGGGTGCGATCGTCCCTGCATCAATTTTTATTTTACTAGTTTTTGGACATGAAGTTTGGCGAAGGATTTGTCCCTTATCATTTCTGTCGCAAATTCCGCGCGCATTAGGCAAGCAGAGGCAATTCAAACGCGAAAATCCCAATACGGGAAAAGTTCGGTACGAGTTGGCAAAAGTCAAGTCCGATTCCTGGTTGGGAAAGAATTATCCGTATGTGCAATTTGGCTGGCTATTTGTCGGATTGTGCGGGCGGATTTTATTCTTTAATGCCGATCGATTGGTATTAGCATTATGGATATTATTTACGATCGCGGCTGCAATTACCGTCGGCTATTTGTATGGCGGTAAATCGTGGTGTAATTATTTTTGCCCGATGGCTCCAGTGCAGCAGATTTATAGCGAACCTGGTGGTTTATTTAGCAGTAAGGCACATATTAGCGATACTTCAATTACGCAATCGATGTGTCGGACTGTATTGCCTGATGGCAAAGAGCAAAGTGCTTGCGTTGCCTGTCAAAACCCTTGTATCGATATCGACTCCGAACGCGTTTATTGGGATAGCTTAAATAAACCAGAAGTATCGTGGCTGCGGTATGGTTATGTGGGCTTAGTTATCGGTTATTTCGTCTATTATTATCTCTATGCAGGTAGTTGGGATTATTATATTTCGGGCGCATGGGCGAGACAAACAGACCAATTATCAACGCTATTAAGTCCAGGATTTTATATCTTCGGACAGGCGATAAATATTCCTAAAATAGTTGCCGTACCATTGACATTAGGTGCTTCTACTTTCATTGGCTATCGGGTAGGCAGATCGATCGAACAATCGGCAAAAGCTTACAGTCGCAAGCGCGATCTCAAGGTATCTCCAGATCTAATTCGGCATCGCGTTTTTACGCTATGTACGTTTTTTATTTTCAACTTTTTCTGGTTCTCCAGTACCTAATGTGCTAAATCAATAATTGAATCTCCAAGTTAGCAAGCATCTGTTTCGGAAGTTGTTGAAATTAGTGAAGCCATAAGCAGTACGCTTGATGAGCTTAATCTTATTATTAATTCCCTCAACTACACCACTAGTAGTTCGCTCATCAAAGTAAGCAACTATCTCTGTTAACCATCGCGAGATTGTGCCACAACTATTTGGCAAATGCTGCTTGGCTCTTACCAGCCAATGTCTAATTTCAATAGTCCTCTCATCCACGATGTTGTTTTTTCCATTATCTCTCTCCATTTTTCTTTGAGTAGATGTGCTGCCCTAATGTTGGCAAATTCTTCTCTAACCTGCTTGAGCTTCTCTTGTTCTTTCTCCTCTCTTAACTCTTTTTTCTTTTTTAGCAGCGCATATTTACTCGATTTTATTACTGCCAATTGCCGAGTGTATTCATTCTTTTGCTCTAATGTCTTTGCGGATTTAAGTTTAGCCTCTATCGCTCTTTTTTCTTGTTTTCTCAGCTTATCTAACTCACTATTTATTTGCGCTGTTACATGAAATCTGTCTGCTACTACTTGAGCATTAGGCATCACTTCTATCGCTAAGCTTTTATACCCTTTCCATAAGTCTATGCTGACTTCTTCGATCCTTTCCAGTACCTCTGTCCCCCATCCTTTCAGGATTTTCTCTATTTCTTCACTCTTTCTGCTTTCGATTATTGCTAATAATTTTCCTCGCTCTATATCTACTAATACTGCACAATATTTTCCTTGTCCTTTTACCATTGCTATTTCATCTATTCCCAGTTTTCTTAAATCCGTTGGCTTTTCTCCGTTTAGCTCTGCTGCTGCGTCTTCAATTATTCTCTCTATTTCTGCTGTCGTCATTACTCCTGTTCTAGCTACGCTCTGAATATCTCCTTCTAGTGCTTCTGCTAGGATTTTTTAGCTAGTCTTGAAGTATATGTTCTTCTGCCTTTAACAAATTCTAGTTGTTCGCTAAATGGTTTTTGACATTTTTTACATTTAAATTGTCTTCTGTTTATTTCTAGGTGAACTTGCTGCTCTCCCCACGGCAAATCTTTTACTATGTATCTATTATTCTGATGTAAGCTACTACTCTTCGTTCCGCATCTATGGCATTTGCTTTCTTTCTTTATTGCTTCTACCTGTAAGATGATGCCTATTCCTTCATATTGTCGCTGCGACTCTACTCGCATTCCTTCTATTCCTAATAGCTCCGTTAGTAGCTTGAGTTCCTTTTTGTTGCCACTTGCCCTGCCCGCCGCTCTTCTTACTATTTCTTCCTCTCTTCATTATCTTGCTTTTCCTCTCCTCGTCAGCAGTTTTGACATATTTATTTTATTTTCTTTCTCTTGTACTGCCTCGATTCTCATTTAATTAGCACATTAGGTACTGGAGAACCCTTTTTCTTTATCTTTGGCGGTCGTCCATTAGTACAATTAATGCCAATTTGGGGTCAATATGTTTACGAACTCACTCTAGTATTATTGAGTACGCTGTGGGTGTATAAAACGTGGCGACTCAGCCCCGATCTGTATTCGCGTGAGAATTTGGCAAGTCGGTTCCGCAAGCAGTTGGAGAAGTTACAACTGAATATTTCTCAATATGTAGAAGGTCGTTCTTTGAGCGAGCTGAATACTCATGAAGTTTATATTTTAGCTAAAGTTTTACCTGGCTTTACCAGAGAAAAGCGACATGCTGCTTATAAAGGGGTCGTGCGCGAAGCATTGGAAGAAGGATATGCTAATTATTCGAGTAGTTTAGAAGTATTGCAACAATTGCGTCAAGAATTAGGCATTACCGATGACGAACACCGCGAGGTATTAGAAGAATTAGGAATTGAAGATCCAGAGTTGCTAAATCCCGCTCGTAAACGCAGTTTGGAGAATCAAATTCGCTTGACTGGCTATCGCAAATCGTTAGAACGACTGATGCTATTGCAACGACAACAAGATCTGACGAATGCCGATCGCAGTCTCGATCCAAACTCTGTCGAAATCGATGCGCTGCGACGTCAATATTCGATTAGTTCTCAAGATGAAGATTGGATTTTGAGTGGAATTTCGCCAGAATCTGGTAGTTTGCGCCGAGCGGAATTCTTACTCGCTCAATTACCCGATCTGATTACCTGCTTTCGCGGACTCAATCAACCAATTTTGCACAAACAACAAGCAGTTTTGACACTGCTCAAAAGTAGCATTCATCACAAGAAAGAACTAATAGTTCGCACTATTTTGGAAACACTTGCCAGCCTGAATAACGAGCGAGCGGCGATCTCTCTGGCTCAACAATTAGGCGATTTGGCTCCAGTAGTTTTACTAGAACTATTAGAATCAGAAAATTGGCACGAGCGACTGCATCCAGAAATAATTGAGAAGCTAGCACCATTATCAGGAGGCACAAGTTCTTGCGCGATCGATTATTCGAGCGAAGAAACCTTAAAAACGTTAGCACCGCTGCTCGACGATCGCAATCCCCTCATTCAAACAGCTTGTCTATATATTACCGCACAACTCGATCTTACCCAAAGTCAAGCCATCGCGCGCAATTATACACACATTCAAACCTCACCATTACTACAAGAAACTGTCAAAATTATCTTGTCTGCATCTAAAGAGTGTCCGCCTCTAACTACATTTTCGCTATTAGAAAAAGTGGTGCATCTATTTAATAGTGACTTCTTTCATCGGATGCATAGTGAAACATTAATCTCACTATCCGAGCGTGCCGAAGTCAGAACCTTTGGTAATGATGAAGCTATTACCGAAGCTGGCGATACCTGTCGCGAACTCCTGCTATTAATTGAAGGCTCGGCAAATATTTTGTATCATTTACCAAACCAAGAAGTCCGGATCGAGCGACTCAAATTAGGCCAAACACTCGATGAATTAGAAGTTTTGGCGCATAGCGACTCCAAGAATACGATCGTGGCTAAAGGCGATTTTACCCGTATTTTAGCAGTACCAGTCAATGCCTTTGACGATTTGCTCGATCGCGATCGGGATTTTGCAAGGCGCGTATTAGAACTAGAAAGTCGTCAGTTGCAAAGATTTATGCGATCGCTGCAAACTATCTAAGCATGACTCACCGATCTTTGCTAGCATCGAAGTATAACTAAATTTAAATAGTTGTTGGCCAGCCAGCAACTATTTAGATGATTATTTTTTGGGAGTATCGATCCATGTCGAGAAAGTATAGTACTCCTGGCTATCATCCGATTAAAAAAATTAAAGTTATCTTTAAAGGCCTGCACATTGCCGTCATCACCGATTTTAGTGTTGCCTACAAACTAGTATTATCGATCCCGATCGCGATCGGGGCGATCGCGTTTCATAAATGGGTCGATCTGTCGTTGATTCTAATCGCAACCGGACTGATGTTACTGGGCGAATTATTAAACAGTGCGATCGAAATCTTGTGTGATTTTGTCGAACAGCAACAAAATCCCCAAATTGGCGCGATTAAAGATATCGCTGCTGCGGCTGCGGGGGTTGGGATCTTTGTGTGGATGGCGATCCTGATTATCGAAGGCATCCATCTTCTGACAATTGTGTAGAAATGCTCGATCGCGGTGATATTTCGTAACTTGCGGTTGACATCCTGCTAGGCTAATAATATCTAGCTTAAAAATCGCATATTTAATTATTGCCCCATGAAAACTGTCTCTGTAGCTACCACCAGCCAGATTAAAGAAGGTGAATTACTAGCTGTTAAAGTTGAGAATCAAAAAGTTCTCTTGACCAAAATTGACGATCGAATTTATGCAGTCGAAAATAAATGCCCTCACTTGGGAATGCCCCTAGCCAAAGGCAAAGTTTGCGATCGTGCGGTCACATGTCGGTGGCATGGTGCGAGTTTCGATCTAACTACTGGTGAAAATGTCAAGTGGGTAGATTCGTTTGTAGGAATCCCTTTACCAGAATGGTCGCATCAGGCTCTGAGCATCGGTAAATCTGCCCAAAGTATTAAAACGTATCCAGTGACTACCCAAGGCGATGAAGTCTCGATCTCAATTTAGAGTTCGATTTGGGATTAATTAGTAATTAGACACAACCACTGGGTACCCACAAGGGGCACCCTTACAAATTGTCTGTAGGGGTGCCCCTTGTGGGTACCCGAAGATCTACTAATTACTAATATTTCAATACTGGGGCAAGAGGTGAGGATGGTAAGAGAGGGGATATGATGATGTCAGATTTTCCCATTCCCTCTTCTCAATATGACTGATTCTCCATCCGAAGCTGGCGACTCGTCCTCAGAAAAACTACCGCCATCACCCACGATCGGTAAAATGAATTTTGCTACCAAACTCGCCTATGGAGCGGGGGATATGGGGGCGGCAATTACGGCGATTTTACTGTTATCTTATCTGTCGCCCTTTCTTACCGATGTCGCGCATTTATCGCCAGGATTGGCAGGGCAAAGTCAACTAGTCGGCAAGTTTTGGGATGCGGTTAACGATCCGATGGTGGGCGTATTGAGCGATCGCGGGCAGATTTTTAGCGATAAGATCCGCAAACGATGGGGAAGACGTTATCCATGGATGTTGTGGGGGGCGATTCCATTTGGGCTGTTTTTTGCATTGCAATGGATCGTCCCATTTCCCGAAACCAATCAATTAGGCTTATTTGTCTTTTATACATTAATTTCGATCTTATTCAATACCTTTTTTACAGTCGTCAATTTACCATATACCGCTCTGACTGCCGAACTTACGGCAGACTATAACGAACGCACCAGTTTGAGTACGTTTCGATTTACATTTTCGATCGGGGGTAGTATTATCGCCCTCCTAATTGCCCGCACGATCTTTCAACAACTTGCCGATCCTGCTACCCAATATCTCACGATCGGCATAATTTGCGCCGTGCTGTCGGTATTTCCGTTGTTCTGGTGCGTATTCGGTACCGTTCGCCGCGCCAAAGCCGTCGCGGCCCAACAGCCAGCAGAAATGGAACCAGTGACAATACCCATGCGGGAGCAATTACGCTTGGTATTTACCAATCGTCCCTTCTTGCTCGTAGTCGGAATTTATCTCTGCTCCTGGTTTAGCCTCCAACTGACGGCGGCGATTATTCCCTATTTTGTCGTCAGTTACATGGGCTTGAAACAAGCAGATTCGCCATTGGTGATTTTAGCCGTGCAGGGGACGGCGTTGGGGATGCTATCGGTGTGGAATGCCATCAGTCAAAAAGTAGGCAAAAAAGTCGTTTATTTTGTGGGGACTAGTATCTGGATCGTCGCCCAACTGGGTTTATATTCGCTCCAACCCGGTCAAACTACGCTGATGTATGTATTTGCCGTCATGGCTGGTTTGGGGGTGTCTACGGCTTATCTAGTACCGTGGTCGATGTTACCCGATGTCATCGAGCTAGACGAACTCCGCACGGGACAACGCCGCGAGGGTATTTTCTATAGTTTTATGGTGTTCTTGCAAAAAATCTGCTTGGGACTAGCAGTAGCAGGAGTACTGCAAAGTTTGGAGTGGACGGGTTATCGGCTCCCTACTGCTGAGATCCCGATCCCAGAGCAACCTGTGGCGGTATTAGACGCGATTCGTCTGTCGATCGGCCCAGTGCCGACGTTATCGCTGATTTGTGGTTTAATTTGCGCCTATTTTTATCCAATTACCCGCCAGATGCACCAGCAGATTCTCTTACAACTTCAAGAACGTCGCAATCGGCAGCATTAGACTTCTACGCACTAGAAACCCGCGCAGAGCATCGCATCCGCTAAATCCCCCTTTTTAAGGGGGACTTTGACCCGCTCTGAGCAAGCTTTTTAAGGAGGTTTGGGGGATTTAGCTCTCAAAACGAAGTCTATCCGACTTGTGAACCTTACCTGCTGGCAAATTAGCATCCCTTAAATCCGTACTGGATAAATTAGCCCCAACCCACATCGCTCCAGTCAGATTGGCACCCCGCAAACTCGCACCGCGTAAATCGGTATCGCGCAGATCTGCACCAGACAAATTAGCACCTGTAAAGTCATAACTTTGCAAATTTTGACCTCGTAAATTGATGCCTACTAAATTACACCCAGGGCAACCTTTTTCGGCTTGTAATTGCGAGATCGAGATGGTATTTCCTGACGATGGTATCGATCGATGTCCAGTCGGGATATATTTATGAATTACTGACAATCCAATCAACACGATTAGCCCCAACCCGATTAATTTTGGTTTAGACATGGGGGATTCGATCGAACTATCGAGTGTTTGCAGCGCAGTTAAAGCCGTCTGTGCGTCAGGATAGCGAGATTCAGGATTGGGATCGGTCATTTTCATCAGCCAAGCTAAGAATTTTAGTGGAAGATGACTTAAATGTTTGGGTAAATCTAAGCGATAATTATGGTCGATGAGTCGATCGATTTCTGTTGATTTCATTCCTGTTAATAGACAGACTAATGTGACGCCCAAACTATATAAATCTGCGGCTTTAGTTAGAGGGCGATTGAATAACTGTTCGGGTGGCATAAAACCCAGCGTCCCTTTAATCGTGCTGCTAGCAGTTAGATCGGTATTATTGCTACGAGCAAAACCAAAATCGATAATATATACATCGCGATCGTCAATCAGAATATTCTCAGGCTTGAGATCGCGATGAATGATTGGTGGATGCTGTTGTTGTAAATAAATTAATACTTCTAAAATCTCGATCGCGATTTGTTTGACCTTATCTAATGTGAATTCTCGTCCTGAATTAGCTAGGGTAATTCCCGACTTATATTCTTGCACCAAACAAAATCCCGTCGGTGTTTCCCAAGAGGTTAAATATTTAGGAATGTGGGGATGATTTAACTGTCGCAGGATATCGACTTCGCGTTGATATGCGTCATAATCTCCCCAAGTATTGCCAGTAGTGGCAAACTGGAATTGTTTGATAACTACTGGCAGATCGCGATCGATCTCCTGTGCTAAATAGGTAACTCTACCACCATGAATATTCTGCCCCAACACTCGATCGATCTGATAACCTTGGGGTGATAAGTCTAGTAAATTTTGGTTGTGCTGATTCATCAGGGAAAAATCCTTACAATTTAATGACTTCGGTTTAAATGGTGTTACCCCTTATAGAACCCATTTGAGATCTTATCGTGGGGGAGGGCGGGTTCGTGTACCTCCGGTAGGCTCGATATCAACTAGCACAAACCCGCCCCTAGGGTTGGTGTGTAAAATGTTTATATATATGGATCTGTAGAGGTGGGTTTATGCTAGACATTTCCGCTTATTAATATCAAATTTCAACAAACCCGCCCTCCCCCCGTCAATAATCTTTTTGCGATGAAAATCTCTAGGATTTGGTGAGTTTCTGACTCTTCTCCACCAAGCGAATAAACTCCGCCCGATAGCCGTCGAGATCCGCACCTTTTGACTGATTTGCCAACTCCAGTACACTCCCGAAATTGCTACTCCCCTTAAAAGGAGAATTGCGCAAATTCATCCCATAAGCTGCAACCGCCGCCGCAAACTTGAGATTATTAGAAGCCGTACTAATCGGTTTGGCGATCGAGTTCTCCACCTTCCCAGTTAAGAGTTTGGAAATATCGGATTTAGGAGCCTTATACCGCAATCTGACTTGCATCAATTCGGTACTATTAGCAGCAATTTGAGTCTCCTTATCCGCCGCAGTTTGAGCCACAGGTGTCGCAAACTTGAGATCGGCTTTCACGCCGACGGGAATCACCTCATATAATGCTGTAACCGCGTGTCCGGCTCCAAGTTCGCCAGCATCTTTTTTATCATCTTTGAAGTCTTTGTTAGCTAGGACGCGATTTTCATAGCCAATCAGGCGATATGCTTGGACGAGTTTGGGATTGAATTCAACTTGAATTTTGACATCTTTGGCGATCGTCAATAAGGTCGAGCCAAATTCTTTGACTAAAACCTTTTTGGCTTCCATTAAATTGTCTATATAGGCATAGTTACCATTACCTTTGTTGGCTAACTGTTCCATTTTAGAATCCTTAAGATTGCCCATGCCCAAGCCGAGTACTGTGAGAAATACATTACTCTTCCGTTCTTTTTCGATGAGTTTAACCAAACCATCATCGCTACTAACACCGACATTAAAGTCGCCATCCGTTGCTAGCACGACTCGATTATTACCATTTTTGAGAAAGTTCTCTCGCGCTACTTTATAAGCTTGAATGATGCCTTCCCCACCAGCAGTAGAACCACCAGCTTCTAACTTATCGAGAGCGGCGATAATTTTATCTTTCTGATTTCCAGGCGTTGAAGGTAAAACTAAGCCAGCACTACCAGCATAAACGACGATCGCGACTCGATCGGTCGGGCGGAGTTCATTTACTAATAGTTTGAGCGAAGATTTGAGCAGGGGCAGTTTATTCGGTTCGTTCATCGAGCCAGAAACATCGAGCAAGAAGACTAAATTATTTGGCGGTAATTTCTCCATGCTAATTTTCTTGCCTTGCAATCCAATTTGCACGAGTTTGTGCTGGGGATTCCACGGGGCGGTAGCAACTTCAGTATTAATCGAAAATGGTTTATCTCCCGTCGGTTGGGGATAATCATAAGGGAAATAATTGACCATTTCCTCGATTCGCACGGCATCTTTAGGCGGTAATTGCCCGCCATTAATAAATCGCCGAATATTACTATAACTAGCCGCATCCACATCGATCGAGAAAGTCGAGAGCGGCTGTCGATCGGCAGTGTAAAATTGATTATCCTCGATCGACTTATAGCTCTCCTCAGTAGGTGCTTCTATCGGTGGAGCTTCTGATTGGAGTGGCGCAGATGAATCCATCTTGGCTCCACTATTTAACCCCTGCACTGATGCAGTTGGACTTGTCTTTGTCTCTGTGGCTGCTGGCTTTGTAGGGCTACTTGCAGGAGCTGATGCCTTATTCGTGTCAGAACCGCACGCGGTAAGGCTGGCGAGTAAGATGACGAGACTGGTATTGAGTATCGATCGATAAAAAGACATGATAAATTGGTGCAAATAAGTAGTGGACTTGAGTGTGAGTCGCGACTACCTAATTGGCAACTGCCCGAAATAAACTAGATGCAAAAGGCAGTATCCAAACGAGTTTTCGGCTATTCCCACCTACAATCACAGGTTACACAATTCCCGAAACGATCGGTCGACATTTTTCCCAGTTCTGCCAAGCGAGCGGCTGCGCCAACGGCTGTAGTTTGCACTAAGCTATAAAGAGATAGATCGAGCCGCATCTGGGAAATCCCGCCGAAGCACATCGCTACCGCATATGACCTTTAGTACCGAATTTGAACTCCTCTTACGGGCGCGATATCCCCTAATCTATATTCCTACCACCGAAGAAGAACGGGTGGAAAGTGCGATCGCCAAAGTTGCCCAGCAGCAAGGCAATCGCCCGATTTATATCTGGGATTTTGTGGATGGCTATCAGGGCAATCCTAATGATAAAGGCTATGGTAAACGGAACCCATTGCAGGCGTTAGAATTTATCGACAATCTTAGTGCGGATGTGTCTGGGATCTTTATCCTCCGAGATTATCACCGCTTTCTTGAAGATATATCTGTCGCCAGAAAGCTGCGGAATCTCTCGCGTAAGCTCAAATCTGAGCCGAAAAATATTGTCTTCCTCTCGCCCCAGATTACTATTCCTAGCGATTTGAGCGAAGCTGTAGTTATCTTAGAATTTCCGCTCCCAACAGCTAGCGAAATCAAAGTCGAGATCGAGCGATTGACGAATGCGACGGGAAATCACCTCAGCAGCCAACAACTAGACGATCTGATCCGTGCTTGTCAGGGATTGTCGGTAGACAGAATTCGACGGGTGTTGGCGCGCGCGATTGCCACTCACGGCCAAATTCGTCCCGATGATGTCGAATTAGTCTTGGCTGAAAAACGTCAAACAATCCGCCAGACTCAAATCTTAGATTTCTATCCCGCTAAAGAACAGATTACCGATATTGGCGGATTGGATAACCTCAAAGACTGGTTGCTGCGCCGTGGCGGCTCCTTCTCCGATCGAGCGCGGCAATATGGTCTGCCGTACCCTAGAGGGCTACTCCTGGTCGGAATTCAGGGCACTGGTAAGTCGCTGACGGCTAAAGCTATTTCCCATCACTGGTATTTACCTTTATTACGGCTGGATGTCGGGCGATTATTCGGAGGATTGGTAGGTGAATCGGAGTCGCGAACTAGACAAATGATTCAACTTGCCGAAGCTCTTTCTCCTTGCGTATTGTGGATCGATGAAATCGATAAAGCTTTTGCGGGTGTAGATGGCAAAGGTGACGCGGGGACGTCGAGCCGAGTATTTGGTACCTTCATTACCTGGCTGACTGAAAAAACCTCGCCCGTATTTGTTGTAGCGACGGCTAATAATATCGACTCACTCCCTGCTGAAATGCTGCGCAAGGGAAGATTCGATGAAATTTTCTTCGTCGGTTTACCCACTAGAGCGGAACGTCGGGCGATTTTTAACGTCCATCTAACTAAACTTCGCCCCCATAATCTGGCACAATATGACATCGATCGATTGGCGTATGAAACACCCGATTTTTCAGGTGCCGAAATCGAACAAACCCTAATCGAAGCCATGCATATCGGCTTTAGTCAAAACCGCGATTTCACCACTGATGATATTCTAGAATCAGCCAGTCAAATGATCCCCCTCGCCGTCACCGCCCAAGCCCAAATCCAATTTCTCCAAGACTGGGCAAACTCCGGCAAAGCAAGATTAGCTTCTAGGCAAGGTAGCTTGGGCAAGGTAGTGGAAGGTAGGGATTAGGCTTTAGGCTTTAGGCTTTAGGCTTTAGGTTTTAGGTTTTAGGCTTTAGGTTTTAGGCTTTAGGCTTTAGGCTTTAGGTAGAGGATAGTGAATAGTTATTTTGAACTCAGGTTTCCCCTCTCACCCAGTCTCCTCGCCCCCTACTCCCCCACTCCCCCACTCTCCCACTCCCCTACTCCCCCACTCCCTAACATGAATCCTGCACTAAAATCTCTGCAACTATTCATTGGTATTCTGGCTGGATTACTAGCAACGATTGGGGTTGTGGGTGCAGCGGGCTATTACTTCTTTGTGACTCAGATGAGTATGCGTCCGCCGAAACCCATGTTTGCAGAAGAACGCGATGGGGGTAAATCGATAGCTAAAGCCAAAGCTAAGCCCAAAGCGGCTGTAGCTACTAAGCCAAATCCAGCCAAAGATCCCAAGGCACCAGAACAGCTCCCACCGGAAGCCTACGATGCTAAAGTGGTCTGGAAAGATGGGTTATCGCTGAAGAAAGAACCCATCCCTGGTGCTGAAAAAGTTGGGAGTGTAGCATTTAATGCCAAAGTGGCGATCGTCAAAACTAGCGATGATAAGCAGTGGGTATTGATTCGATCGCAAGCAGATAATGCCGAAGGCTGGGTAAAAGCTGGTAATATCGATAAAGCAGCAGCGGCAGCGAACGAAGTTCAAACACAGGCTCCCAAACCAGTCCAGCCTAGAGTCAGAGCTAGAAGAGTGAGAATAAGACCGCAGGTTGAGAATCGAAATAATTAAATTAACTCACATCTTGCACTAGTCCAAATATACTAGTGTCAAGTGTAGATCCAGGGTACCCACAAGCGACGCATCGAACGGGAGGTTCCCTCCCGTTTGTGTGCGTCAGCGGCTCGCATAATCCGGGAGGTTTCCTCCCGGATTATGCGAGACAAGACAAGACAGGGGCACCCCTACGCAATTAATCTGTAGGGGTGCCCCTTGTGGGTACCCGACTATCTCTACTAAGCACTAGTCTTTCCGTATTGGTGCAAGATGTGAGTTAGTGAACTTTGGCTATGAGCAAGGAATTCATTTGCGGGCGGTTAAAGACTAAGCCCCATGGTTAGCGATTCAAACTCCTGCACTGTGTCGATCGCCAGTATCAGTTTTGGTTTGCATGTAATATATTTGACGATCGAGATTCGGTAATTCTAAGTGGGTACCCTAAATCTGGTAGTTATCTATTCAGATCCTATGGGAATTCTTATCTTTATCATCGTATTAGGAGCAACGATCGCGTATATTAGCGTCGATGGTTACAATCGACTTGTCGCGCAACGCAATCGCTACAAAAATGCCTACGCCCAAATCGATGTCCAATTGCAACGTCGTTACGATCTGATTCCCAATCTGGTAAATACTGCCAGAGGGTACCTCACTCACGAGCGAGAGACTCTAGAAGCGGTAATTTCGTGCCGAAATATCGCCATTACTGCCAGTAATAGAGCTGCTAGCGATCCTGGTGCTCCTAGAGCAATGGAAAATCTCTCTCAGGCGGAAGGCGAACTGACAGGTGCTTTAGGGCGATTGTTTGCAGTCAGTGAGTCTTATCCCAATCTCAAAGCTGACGGTACGATGATGCAGCTCATGGAAGAACTCACATCTACCGAAAATCGGGTAGGCTTTGCCCGTCAAGCTTTTAATGATGCCGTGACGCTCTACAACACCACTAGAGAAGCTTTCCCCAGCAATCTCATTGCAAACCAGTTTGGATTCAGTTCGGCAGAACTCTTGCGCGAAGTTGCAGTCGAACACGAAGTGCGAGTGGCTCCGCAGGTGTCGTTTTAGGGGAGAGGGAGAGAGGGGGGACGAGGAGACGGGGAGACTGGGAGACACTGATATCAACTATCAACTATCAACTATTCACTATCATCCCTATCCACGGCATTAAAGAAAACAATTGACATAAGTGGCTGGATATGAGTTTTTTTGAGCAACAGGATCGATCGAGACGTGCAACGCGGACTTTGGTGGGGATATTTGTAGCAGCAGTCATGTTTACAGGTATCTGTATTTACTTTGCAGCGATGCTGTCGATTAATACAACTTCCTTAAAATGGGCGGTGTTTGGCGATCGATTGAGTTGTCAGCCGATCGTACCGACAAGCTTAACAACCAGCCCACGCGCGATCTCAGCTCAAGTCACGATTCCATTTTTACCCCCAGCACCCGATTCTCTTGCACAGAGGCTACGCCAACGAGATTACCAAGTAGGTAGATTTAGCGGTTTTTCGCGGGCTGGAAATGCTGCTCGGCGCAGTTTTAGCGGGACATCTCGCCCTAACTATAGCTCCAATCGCAACATTTATTACAACTCAACCACTCGCTCTGGCTCGCCCATGCCCAATTGTCGTCAGCCAGCTATTTGGTGGGATGGGCGGGTATTGTGCTGGACTTTGCTAGGAACGGCGATGCTAATGGGAATACCAGCATGGTGGAAGATCCAACAGTTGCGGGCTGGTGGGGCGGTAATTGCCGCTGAGTTGGGCGGGCGCAGGATCTGTGCCGAACAGGCGACACCAGCCGAGCGACAGTTACTAAATATTGTCGAAGAAATGGCGATCGCGGCGACAATTGCCGTCCCGCCAGTCTATCTTTTAGATAATGAAGCGGGGATTAATGCTTTTGCTGCGGGGTTTACGGTTAATGATGCGGTAATTGGCGTCACTCAGGGCAGTTTGGAGCAATTGACTCGCGATGAATTGCAAGGGGTCATCGCTCACGAGTTCAGTCATATTCTCAATGGGGATATGGCGATGAATATCCGGCTGATGGGGGTGTTGCATGGGATCTTGTGCTTGCATTTGACAGGGCGATTGCTGAGTTATACAACTTGGAGTCGCGACAATCCGCTGTGGATATTTGGACTGTTGCTCAGAGCGATCGGGTTTTCGGGGTTTATCTCTGGAAGATTGATACAGAGTGCGATTTCCAGACAGCGGGAATTGTTAGCAGATGCCTCGGCGGTACAATTTACCCGCAATGCCGATGGCATTGGCAGTGCTCTAGCCAAAGTTGGCGGTATGGGTTCTCAGATCGACTCACCCTACGCCGAAACTACCAGTCACATGTTTTTTAGTTCGGCACTCAACTTTAGTTGGTTGGAGGGATTATTTGCCACCCATCCACCCCTCGCCCTGCGCCTGCAAATTATTCACGGTACGGGTCAGAGATTAGGGAATAGAATTGTGATTAATGGCCAAACCGTACCAACTTTTAATCCGATCGTCAGTACCCCCGCCGTAGCTGGTTTTGCCAGCACGGGAGCCGAAAATCTCTATGAGTATGAATCCCAAACAACAGCCGAGTCTGCTCCTGTGGGCGAGTATGGGACACTGGCTTATATCTACGCCTTACTTTTAGATTCACAACGATCGATCGAGCAATTAGCATATCTCGCTCAACTCGAAGAACCCGCAGTTATCGAACAAATCGAGAACCTACGTGAGACTGTCGCAAATATTCCGCAGCACCAACGCCTATCTACACTCGATCGACAGGTTACCAAACTGCGTGACACCCCACACGTTCCTCGCTTGCTCAAGTGTGCCTATGGGATGGTAAATATCCTCCCCGCCGAAAATTGGCACACCGCGATCGTCTATCTAATTCTCGCCCACCGACTCGCACCCACCACCGGACTGCACCCAGAACTATATCACTCGATCGAAGACGTCTGGGCTGAAATAGTCAATATTTTAGGCACCCTCGCCCGCTTGAGTAGCGATCGACCCCAAGATATCGATTACCGCTTTGAAGCCAGCTTACTCCGCCTGCCATCTAGCCACCACACCAAGGTAGAATTGCCCCCAGAACTCACTTGGCGCGAATTTCAGACCGATTTGTCAAAAATAGCCACCGCCACCACCAAGGTCAAACAAACCCTGATCGCGGCATGTCTAGAAATCCTCACCAACCAACGGCAGATTCTCCCAACAGCTAACGATCTGACGCGATCGATCGCCATTTTATTAGATTGCCCGATTCCACCACTTTTGGACAGAGCGGCTGTGAGGATTGGGGGGTAGAGGGTAGAGGGTAGAGGATAGTGGATAGTGGATAGTGGATAGTGGATAGTGAACGCTTATATCTCCCGCTCTCCCCCTCTCCACGTCCCCCAGTCCCTAACCTTTGAGCTAAAATTAAACCAACAGACCTACTAGCCCGATCGATCTTATGCTTTTGAACGAACTGACACCTATTATCAAAGAATTGGTCGCCGAACCAGTCGCTTTTTGCAGTGGTTTCATCTCTGGGGCACTGCGGCTCAATCTGACTGACGATCCCGTCAAAACATGGCTCGAAAAGCAAGCAGGATTTACACCGACAAATACCCAAACTGGGAGTAGCGTTCGCCGCTCTGGGCCACAATCGATCGACATTGACTAGAGTCTTGATAAGTAACTTTACTCATTTAGCTTTACCGCCGTTGTTGGGGATCGCCAAATATTAGGAAAACTTACCCAACTTGTAATGTAGATAACTCATAAAAATTGAGTAAATCGGGTATGATAAAATTATTAATTACTAGTTCAGTTCTACAGTAGGTAATTTTCGAGATTAGATAGCTACCTATCCAAGTTAGTCGATCCCAAATCATCGATCTACCCTCAGTAATCTATCAGACTTAGTTCCGTCGCCTTGTTGCTAACGTTCGACTAAAGTTCTGCTAACTGCACAGTATAGTTTCTCGTCCAGCTTTACAGTTTCTCACATGACCATTTATATCGGAAACCTTTCCTACCAAGCCACCGAAGAAGACTTAAAAACAGTTTTTGAGGATTATGGCACAGTCAAACGAGTTGTACTCCCCACAGATCGTGAGACTGGCAGAATGCGCGGCTTTGCCTTTGTTGAGATGTCCGACGACGCCAACGAAGATAACGCAATTACCAATCTCGATGGTGCAGAATGGATGGGTCGTTCTCTCAAAGTTAACAAGGCACGTCCTCGCGAAGAAGGTGGCGGTCGCGGCGGTGATTTCCGCAAGCCTAGCTACTAAAATCTCCTATTACCCAATCGCGGTAAAGACGGCGATCGACATCTGCGTCGATCGCCGTCATAAACCTAGTTGTGGCAATTTGTCAGCAAGATAGGAAGGGTGAAGGTTACTGCTACCTTCACCCTTTTGTTATCAGGATTTACAGGATTTGCGGCTCGCGCTCTGGATGAAACCTCCAGATTGAGCGAGACAAGACAGAGGATTTGCAGGATTAGGTTATCGGTGCTATTGCCGATCCCCTATTACCTATCCCATACATTACTATCGCTTTGGCAATTGTTGTTTGCAAGCAGCGAGGATGCGGCGATCGTTATTACTAATTTGGCGTAGTTGCTCATAGGCAGGCTTACCAAGGATTGGCTTTGTACTAGCATTCAAACCATGATGGCGATCGAGCGCGAGGGTAAAATTAGAACGTTGACTATTGAAGGGATCGATGAGTGTCCCATACAGGCGGGAGCCTTTAAATTGCCCGTAAAAGCAACTAAACTCCGATCGAGGTAGATAAAAAGCACCGATCGTTTTTTTGCCGAACGTTTCAAAAATAATATATTCTTTACCTACCACATTAGGTTGGAGGGATTCACCATACAGGTAGATGCCATTGGCAGTGGGATTGGAAATCGAACGAGCGAGCGGCTGAGACAGTACTTGCAGTGTAGTAAAACTAGCAACTACAGTTAATGCCGCGATCGTCAGTGTTGCCAACCAGCTTGTTTTGGCTGCGGCAAAGCGATCGCAATCGCGTGAGAGCGAGCGTAAACACCAACCCTTTCGCGAACGGCAATCGATCGTCATATCACAGAGTATAATCAGAAATGACACGGTGTTTTAAGCTAGTTTTTGGCTGTCGATGGCGATCGAATATTTTCTAGTTAATCGCTCGACTCACATCTAATTAAATAGTTCAAAAATCGCTAATAAATAGATGACACTTTGTCTGAAATACATCATTCATTATGGCTCTAATACTATTATCTAATATTTATTGAGGGCTGTAACTGCCAACCGATAGATTTAGCTAATACCGATCGAGATATTAGCTAAATCTATCGAATTTTTCAATAATTAATTACAATAATGCAGACATAAAAAGATGGGGTAGAGCGCAAAGCTCTACCCCACTATTAGCCATCGGCTGTGGTTAACTGGCTACATAGTCGCGGAAACTGCTATGACGGCGGCGGAAATGAGAGAGAGCTTGATGCTCCAATTGCCGTACCCGTTCGCGGCTGAGATTGAGGATTTCCCCTACCTTAGCGAGCGATAGTTCCGTACCACCTTCTAAACCAAAGCGGAGATTGATGACTTCTCGTTGTTGGCGGGTGAGTTCGTCGAGAGTGGATTGGAGTTCTTGACGCAGGGATTGTTGGACGGTGTATTTCTCGGGCGAGATCCCGCCATCTTCGAGTAGCTCCGAGAGTTCGGTATCCTGACGATCTCCAACTTTCGCATCGAGCGAGATTGGTTGGCGAGAGAGCGTCAAATAATCGCGAATCTGTGCGGGTTCGAGTTCTAGCGCGACGGCAATTTCTGCTGATGTCGCGCTGCGTCCGAGTTGTTGGGACAACTCGCGTTGGGTTTTTTTGATTTTGTTGAGTTTTTCGGTAATATGAATGGGTAAGCGGATCGATCGACCTTGTTGGGCGATCGCGCGGGTAATCGCTTGGCGAATCCACCAGTAGGCATAAGTTGAGAACTTATAACCTCGGCTGGGATCGAATTTCTCGACACCGCGCTCCAATCCGAGCGAACCTTCTTGAATCAGATCGAGAAATTCGAGGTTGCGCTTTTGGTATTTTTTGGCGATCGCAACTACCAGTCGCAGGTTGGCTTCGATCATTTTTTGCTTGGCTTGACGACCTTGGCGTAATACTCGATCGAGTTCCGCTTCTGAGATCGTGGCTGCTTGCGCCCATTCAGTTTTGGTCGGCGGACGATTGAGGGTCTGCTCTAAGCTTTCCTCGATGCCTTTTAAGAGCATCATTTGTTGCACTTGCTTACCATAGCAAAGCTCTTGCTCGTGGCTGAGCAGAGGAACGCGACCGATTTCGTGAAGATAGGTGCGTACCATATCCCCTGTAGATCTTGGTTGAGCGACCGTTCGAGTTTTTACACTAGGCATGAGTTTCTATTTAACTCCTTTTACAAGTGGCTGACGAAACTTTTCCCACACTACGCTAGTTAATCTACACTTCCCGATTCGCACTTTCCGCAAAAGCTGCAAAAAAGATCGTAAAGAATAGAAATCATGCGCATCGATCTGGCTGTGGTTTGCGATGAAGTTTAAGCTGGGATTGGCCTTGAGGCTGTTAATTATCTAGACGTAAATTAGTAGATTAAAGTTCTCCAGTATCTAAAAACATAGCAGTTTTTCCGTTCTGGAAAACTTAATTAATCATTAAATTAGGCTCGATCGCTTTAGGCTCGATCGCTTTAGGTTTTAGGTTGGAGGAGAGAGGGAAGCGAGGAGATAGAATAGTGTTTGGAAATTTTTTAGAGTCAATCCCGATCTCTATTTTGTAGATTTTCAGGAAGTATAGCAAGCAAAATCCAAAGCACTTTCCCCCTTCAATAAAGCTCGAATAGCTCAACGTTGAAACCACAAAAAGCCTGTCTGCATTAAACCGACGAGAAAACCTAAGACGCCACCGAGATTGACAATGCCTTGGAGTTCGCTTTTGACGATGCCTTGAATGCCTGCTTCTAACTCGGCGGGGGAAGTTGCTTTGACGCGATCGATTATCACTTGGTCGATATTCAGGATCGGAATAACTTGGGTGATGATTTGTTCGAGATCGCGTTCGAGATAGCGATCGATAATGATGGCAAGTTCGGCACTGACGACATCTAAAGATGATGTCAAAATCGTGGAGTTACGCAACCGACCGATGACCACATTGGCAATGCCGTCCCAATCGACAGAATCTGTCAAGCCTTGGATCAGTTCGACACCTTTGGTTTGCATGTAGCTGCGGACATTGGTGCTAATCGTTTTGCGGAGTTCTTTGACGGTAGAGACGGGTAAATTTTGGAGCGAAAGATCGCGTAATAATTCCTGAACGCGATTGCGGATATTGAGCGCGACAATGAGTTGAGAAATAATCTGGTTGGCTTTTTCGCGATCGTCTAAACAGAATGTCCGAAACCGATTGAGGGCATTTTTGACGCCAAAAAGATTGGCAACTACCCAATAAGTACCGCTACTTTTTTCGCGCAAGCCTTCATCGATGACTTGAATATTGCGATCGGTCAAAAAATCGATCAGGGCAACCCGCAATACTTCTGGCGGTAAAATAACATTAATTAACCAGTCGGCTAGTTGTGCGGCTTGTCCGTCGGTTAGCTCGAATTCGAGGATCAAGCGATCGAAAATCTGGTTGATTTGTGGCTCTAAAAAGTCGGGTTTGCGCGCTAGCACTCGCAGCCAGCGCGGAAAGGATTCGCCGAGTAAATCTTTGAGAATATTGGCGAGCAATTTAACGGTTTTTTGCTCTTTGTCGGCTTGAATCTGTTCTAGCGATAATTGCAGTAGCCAGGTAATTGCGGCTTGTACCCGCTCTACCTCTAGCAATCGCTTGGCGATCTTTTGCAGTTCTACTGGGGTGAGCAACGAACCCATAATCGTATCAGAAATCCGCGTCGCCAGTCGCTCCTGATTGCTGGGGATCAATCCAGGGGTAAACGGAAGTTGATATTTACCAATGTATTTGGCTGTATAGGGCCGAAATAACATTTTGATTGCAACGTCATTGGTAAAATATCCGACAACGGCACCAGCTAGAGGTGGTGTCAAATAGAGCCACAGTTGGAACAGGGACAAGGGATTTTCGGGATACAATCTGAGTTGATTCTACAATTATACCCAGTGTGAGTTAGATCGGTTGAGGATGAGGATTCCACACTGCTAGTGGCGGTTGTCCGTAGCAGCGGTTTTTCAAATTGACGATCGCTGCTATGGGCGAGTTCGATTGGGACATTTTAGTCCGCGAAGACTTTAAGACGATTATTAAAACTTTGTATAGGCTCGATCCTCAGGTACAGATTATGATGATGAGTGGGTTGGCAACCGATCGGGCGGTGACGAACGCGACTGATGAATGTGTCAAAGCCTTTGTAGCTAAACCTTTTACCGCCCTAAAATTGTTGAAATTGCTAGCTAATTTGTGCGCGAGCAATCGCTAGATCTGGAGCAAATCGGGGCGCAATTGGCGATCGAGGTCTCAGCTAAAATTAAGGAGCTACATATGTTCGAGTTATGACTCCAGAAGTATTGGCACAATTACGCGCTCTGTGTCGAGATGAAGCAGCTTTCGATCGGCTGCAAGCGATTTTAGCCGATCGCCTCCAACCTTTAGAACGGGATTTAACTGAGGCACAGTTCAAATTAAACCGTCAGAAAGCCCTGTTTGAAGTTATTACGCGCCTGCGGAGTCCTTTGGAACTAGAAGTCATTTTTCAATCTACTGCTGCTGAAGTGCGCCAACTCCTAGCAGCCGATCGCGTGGGCATGTTTCGCTTCGATCCCGATGCCCATTGGAATGATGGTGAATTTGTATCTGAAGATGTCGATCCAGATTTTAATTCAGCCATGGCTACCAAAATCCACGACGATTGTTTTGGCGACAGGTTTGCGATTGATTATCAGCATGGGCGAGTTCAGGCGGTGACGGATATTCATAGCGCGGGCTTGAGCGACTGCCATATCAAGATCCTGTCCCAGTTTCAAGTTCGAGCGAATTTGGTCGTACCCCTATTGCAAGGCGAAAACCTGTGGGGATTGCTGTGTATCCATCAGTGTCGCGCCCCGCGTGAATGGGACCCCACCGAAATCGAGTTTGCCACACAGATTGCCCATCATTTGGGAGTCGCCCTCAAACACGCCGAACTATTAGCCAAACTCCAAGCCGAAATCGTCGATCGACAACAAGCCCAGCACCAAGCTCAAGAACTCAATCAAGGCTTGCAGCAAGCGATCGTCGAACTCAGATCGGTCAATAAAGAACTCGAAACCTTCAGTTATTCAGTTTCTCACGATTTGCGGGCACCTTTACGCAGTATCGATGGCTTCAGTCAGGCATTACTCGAAGATTGTGTCGCGCAATTGGATGAAACAGGGCATGATTATTTGCGCCGGATTCGAGCGGCAACCCAACGGATGGGACAATTAATCGACGATTTGCTAACCCTCTCACGGGTGATTCGGAGCGATATGCACCGAGAAGTTGTCAACTTGAGCCAAATTGCCACTCAGATCTGCACCGATTTACAACTAGCCCATCCCGAACGGCAGGTAGAGTATGTCATCCAACCTGATTTAGTCGATCGCGGGGACAGTCGCTTGCTGTCTGCGATGCTCGAAAATTTATTAAATAATGCCTGGAAATTTACGGCCAAAACCGATCGATCTATAATTGAATTTGGCGCAATTGGGTCGCAATCTATAAAGGAAGATAAAGCAACTACGCCCTCAACCTACTTCGTGCGCGATAATGGTGTAGGGTTCGATATGACATATGTGGGTAAATTATTTTCTCCCTTTCAGCGATTGCACAGTGTCAGTGAATTTCCTGGCAATGGCATCGGCTTAGCAACCGTACAGCGCATCGTGCATCGCCATGGCGGGCGCGTCTGGGCTGAAGGAACTATCGGACAGGGTGCTACGTTTTATTTCACACTTACCACAGAGGAAATGGCGACATGAGCGAGCGCGCCGATCGGAAGGTAATATTACTCGTCGAGGACAATCCCGACGACGAAGCACTCGCAATTCGCGCGCTCAAACGCCATCACATTGGTAATGAAATAGTCGTCGCTCACGATGGCGTCGAAGCTCTAGACTACCTGTTTGGCACGGGCGTGTATCTGGGGCGAGATACAAATAACAAGCCATCTGTGGTCTTGCTCGACTTAAAACTACCGCGCATCGATGGCTTGGAAGTCTTACGTCGCCTGCGGGACGATCCCCGCACGAGATTTTTACCAGTGGTAGTTTTGACGACCTCCAGCGAAGAAGGAGACGTGCTAGATAGTTATAGTCTTGGTTGCAATAGTTATATTCGCAAACCCGTCGATTTTATCCAGTTCTCCGAAGCAATTAGGCAATTGGGAATGTACTGGTTGTTGATGAACGAACCACCACCAGTTTAGCAAAAGGGGGAGACTGGGGAACTGGGAGACAAGGGGACTCACAGAGAAGAGAACTAGTTGATGTTTTCTTTACTCATTACCCAACCCTAAAGCCCAATCGCTCCCAACTATCAACTATCAACTATCAACTATCAACTACCATGAATCCCCAATTAAAAATACTCATTGTCGAGGATTCAGAGGACGATTTGCTGTTGCTGCTGAGAGAATTGCGGCGTAGTGGTTATGTCTTAGACTATATGCGGGTGGAGACTGCCGACCAAATGCAGGCGGCACTAGAGCATCAGACTTGGGATATCGTCATTGCCGATTACACATTACCTCGGTTCAGTGCGCCCGAAGCATTACAATTGCTTCAGCACCAGCACCAGGATCTACCATTTATTATTGTCTCTGGGACGATTGGCGAAGAAACTGCGGTTGCTGCCATGCGAGCGGGTGCTCATGACTACCTACTCAAAGATAACCTCGCGCGGCTAGTTCCGGCGATCGAACGGGAATTGCGGGAGGCGCGAGAGCGACAAAAACGACTGGATGCCGAACAAGCCTTGCGGGAGAGTGAAGAACGCTTCCGGCAATTGGCCGAGAACATTACGGAAAGTGTGTTTTGGATATCCGACCCCACCGCACCGCAAATGCTTTATGTCAGCCCTGCTTACGAGCGAATCTGGGGACGTTCTTGCGCGAGTTTGGCGACTAATTTTATGGAATGGATCGAGGCTATCCATCCAGAAGATCGGCAACGCATTCATACCAGCTTTTTCGAGCATTCGCTAGCAGGCAACTCAGATCGAGAGTATCGGATCGTGCGGCCCGATGGTTCGATCCGCTGGATTCGCGCTCGCGGCTTCCCAATTAAAGATCGTGCGGGCGTACCTTACCGGGTAGTGGGCATTGCCGAAGATATCACCGAGCACAAATTGACAGAAGCAGCCCTCCGGCGCACCGAACGCCTCGAAAGCTTGGGGACACTAACTAGTGGCATCGCCCACGATCTCAACAACGTTTTGACGCCGATTCTGGGCATTGTCCAACTGCTGCCGCTCAAAATTGCCAACATGGATGAATCGACGCAGGGATTGCTGCAAATTCTCCATGACAGCACGCAGCGGGGGGCCGATTTGGTCAAGCAAATTCTCTCGTTTACGCGCGGGATTGAGAGCAAGCCGACCGACACGCAAGTCCGCGAGCTACTATTAGAACTTCAAAAAATCATCCAGCAGGCATTTCCTAAAAATATCGAATTGTCGATCGATCTGGCTCCAGATTTATGGACGATCGAAGCTGATAGCACCATGTTACATCAAGTATTTATGAATCTGTGCGTTAATGCCCGCGATGCCATGCCTAATGGGGGAAAATTAGCGATCGTGGCTAAAAATTTCCCGATCGATGAAAGTTACGCGCTGATGCACTTAGAGGCTCAGGTTGGGGCTTATATCACGATCGAGATTGCCGATACGGGTACTGGTATCCGACCAGAAATACTCGATCGAATTTTCGATCCCTTTTTTACGACCAAAGAAATCGGCAAGGGTACGGGACTAGGACTATCCACCGTCATTGGCATCGTCAAGGGCCATCATGGCTTTATTAATGTTGATAGTGAGGTTGGCAAAGGTAGTCGGTTTAAGGTCTACTTACCCGCGACGGCGACGAGTACCGCCGCACCTGCGGTCAAAACTGCACCGCCATCGGGACAGGGTGAATTAATTTTGGTGGTGGATGATGAGGTGGCAATTCAGGAGATTACCAAGGTAACTCTGGAGACGTATGGTTACCGCGCGATAACTGCTAGCGATGGGATTGAGGCGATCGCATTATATGCCGAGCACAAGCAGGAAATCGCGTTTGTATTATTAGATATGATGATGCCATTATTAGATTCCGAGACGATTATTCGCACTCTGTCTCAGCTCAATCCACAAGTCCAGATTATTGCCATGAGCGGGTTGGCAACCAACGAATCGGTGCGCAAAACGATGGGTGAGGGCGTGCGCGCGTTTTTAGCCAAACCTTTTACTGCTGCGGAGTTATTGAAACTGTTGTAAATTTGGGGCTGCTCGACGGCAATCGTCAATTGACAGACAGTTTACTAATTAGTAAAGTTGAGATCTGTATCGATGCCGCTAACTACATGACAATCGCTACTTTTCCTAAAGAATTATTCGCTATTTCCGAACTGAGATTCGATCGAGAAGCGTGGGCTTTACCCAATCGCGAAATGTGGACTTTTCCCAATCGTCCGAGCGCACTAGTTGCCGATGAATCGAACCTTTCGGCTGATACCGATGTCCATAATCTGAAAGGTGCTGCCAGAGTTTTAGCTACCGTCAGAAAGATTTTTCGCGTGGCTAAATCCAGATATGGATGGAGCGATAGTAAAATTGAAGACTTGCTATGTAAATTTTACCAGGATTCGAGCTTTGATGGTCTAGATTCGATTGCGAGGACGCTGATATTTGCTGAAGCTATCCATAATCTAGCCTGGTTAGCTGAAAAATCTTCAGATTTTTCTTTTTGGCTCAACCTAAATTCCAGTCAGCGTGAAGTTCTTTTCTCTTATGCCAGCCAGTTACGTGACGATTTATCTAAATTCAGCCAGCTAAACTTACAAACTCGCCTTGACTTATTTAAACGTTCTTTCCTTTTTAAGGTTGATTTCAATCGGTTGTTTTTGGAATGCCTAGAGAATCGTAAGAAAGTGGTAGATAATGCCGATCGCATGGAAACAATTTTTGAAAAGTCTAAAATCCAACAAAATCGAGTATTGAACTTTTCAAAGATGACTCAAGCCCAGCGAGATCTGGCGATCGAACATTACCAAAATATCAGGCAATCAAATATCGATCGCCTTACTCCAGAAGAACTCGACAAGTCTAACAAGCAGTTCGATCGTGCCTTTGAGCAGCTTGAAGAGTCTAGGAATTAAGATCGTCAATGATTGTTTTTCTAGATACTAATGTGCTTGGCTTACTTGCTAAACCAATTAAATCTTTTGAGGAGTCATCAAATGAATCTTATCGAGTGCAACAGTGGTTCTATGGCTTGCAATCGCGTGGAGTTCGCGTCATAACTTCCACACTTTGCGACTATGAATTTCGGAGAGGCTTACTAGAGCGATCGGGCAACGCTAACCAGCTTGCACCAGGGGTCATAGAATTAGATATTCTGGCCGAAACAGGAATATTAGAATTCATTCCTGTCTCTAGAAAAGATGCAATTTTAGCCGCTCAAATGTGGGTTGATGCACAAGCAGATGGGCGACCTACTAGCGACAAGAAAAAGATCGATATTGACGTAATTATCTCTGCTCAATGTCTAATATTACAACAAGATAATCCAGGACAGTCAGTTGTTATGGCTACTACGAATATTAAGCATATTTCGAGATATTGTGAAGCTGCTAACTGGCAAGATATTAAGTTCTAGTACTAGGATCGATTATCAATTAATTTAAATATCTAGTAATCCGTAACGTTTCTGAAGTGCGAGCAGTTGGGTTCTAGCAGCCGCAGAGTTGTCGGCGAGATCGGCAAATTCAATCAGGCGCAGGAGTTCTTTCTTGAGTAAATTACGTTCGATCGCGAGAGTATCCCGATCTAATTCTGGTGGCAAAACGACCATATCATATAGGGTAGCCCGATCCTTGCCGACATCCGGTCGCAGAATTCGTCCTCGGCGTTGGATAAATTGACGGGGATTAGTGCTGCTGGCGAGAATGACGGCATGTTTGATGGCGGGGATGTCGATGCCTTCATCCAAGCACCGAATCGCGACTAGTCCCTGGAGTGCGCCAGATTCAAACTGCTGGCGGAGTTGTTCTCTGTCGGGGAGAGATGTGGCGGCGGTGTAAGTATTGACGCGATAGCCGAGTTCTTTGCCGAGTAGCTGGGTAACTGCTGCGAGTTGTTGGGTGCTGCTTGCACTGAGCGGAGCCGACATGTCGCTGCTACCATCGCCACAATAGAACAGGGTGTGACTGGTGTCGAGGCGATCTTGCATCAAGGTTTTGAGCGCGACGAGTTTGTTCGCCGCCGCACCAATCAGGCGCGCGCGTTGCATTAGTAAAGGCGTCAGATCTGGCGTGTCGAATTCATTGTAGCTAGGAACGCGATTTTGGCTATTGTAAATGAGTTTGCGGGCGATCGCGCGACTGAGTTGGAGATATCGATCGCTTTCATCTGGAGTCAGTTCGACAAGGATCGGGTAGTATAAATAATGAACGAGCGCACCTTGTTCGATCGCGTCTTTGAGGGTAAATTCGGGCTGTAAGATGTCTCCAAAGTATTCGAGGAGATTTTGGGTACCGCTCTCGTCATAGTGGCGTTCTGGAGTGGCTGAGAGAGCGAGCCGCAAGCCAACATTGCGGGGCAGACTGGATTCGCGCTTTTTTGCACCGAGGTTATGCACTTCATCGCCGATAATTAAGGTGCGATCGGGTAAATACTTAAGCTGAGATTGAAATCCAGCGGTAATTAAAGTTTCATTGGTAGTGACGATCGTCAGAAATTTTTGTTGTCCGGTATGGATTCTGGCGAGTTGATAGGAGAATTTGCCCTGCCATTTGTGGATGCTTTCGCAGGCAAGAACCGGATCGAGATTGAACTTTTCACACTCTCGCCCCCATTGATTGACAAGGTGTCGAAATGGGCAGATGACGATGAGGACTTGCAGTCCGATTTGTTGGTACAATTGATGCGCGATCGCTAGTGCCGTAATGGTCTTACCGCTACCTGTCGCCATTTTGAGCGTGCCGCGACCTTGATTTTTAAACCAATTAGAAATAGCTTGCTGTTGGTACGAGCGCAGTTTTAATCCTACGGGTAACTGCGGACATCCTGGCGGAACTGGCTCGATTTGATAGCGGATCTGCGCTTCGGCGACGGCTACCAAACGGTTGATACTATTCAATTCCGCCACCATCGTTAATTTGCGATCGGCAGCTACCTTCGTCACTCGATAAATATTGTTAGAGTCGATCGACACCACCAGTCACCGAACAATGTTCTTTTTTATACTATCACGTTCGATTTTCTTCGCACTAGTGTCAAGATCGAGACCGATCGATTACTTTGTGACTCAGCTAAGATTATTGCAACGGAAAGGGTGAGATTCGAACTCACGGAAACTTGCGCTTCATCCGATTTCAAGTCGGACGCAATCGACCACTCTGCCACCTTTCCAAGTGTAAGTAATTCATATTAACACGATTTTCTACTCGATCGAAACCAGTACGGGCGCAAAATTCTGGGCTGCTAACCTTTTTGTTCGCAATAGCTAGCTCGCAAAGATCGCGCTCAGTAGCCGCCAAACATCATCTGCGAATAGATTTTGACGGTTACCGATGTCAAGAGTGACTTTAATTCAAACGAGAGCGGCTTGGTAGTTGCGGGATCTGAACTTAGCTTCACTGGAGATCGGAAGTTGAGGAACGTACCAACCGATGAACGAGTGATAATCCTAATGCCACAGCCGAGCGGAGATATTCGATAGGTTGTAGTTAGCAATTGGATATTTCTGGCAAAGAGTTTGCCAAGCCATGATTTTGGTGACGGCGACTATCTAGTGACTGTTTGAGCATTCTTAAAGTGTAGCGATTACCTAGCTCTATTTGATTGGTAATATTCCGATCGTGACGGCGATAAAACAAAACTGTGTTCGGACAAGTAGCGATCTCGATGCCCAATTCTCTCGCCCGCATAAACCAATCCCAATCATCAGAATATTTCAGATCTCGATCGAAATTGCCAACTTTATCGAATGCCGATTTTCTGAACAATGATGTACCTAATGAAAGTACTCGTTCGGGTGCAATATTGCAGGGAGATTGAGTCGCTCCATTTATTAAATCGATCGAATGAATTTTTTGATGATGGCCTAAGACAACTTCAACTGACGGATTTTTAGCCAAAATATCTAATTGCAGGGCGAGTTTTTGTTCATGCCAAATTATGATGTCGGTCATTCAGGGGATTCTATATGTCTTGGTTACTAGTTGCGCTTGGCGGTTAATGCCAAAGGAGTATCCGCCCTCGTCAACTGTCTACTACTACTTTAGCAAATGGCGCAAAGATGGCACTTGGAAGTGAGTTCACGACTATTTAGTAGGATGGGTGAGAGTAGCACAAGACCGAGATCCTAGCCCCAGTGTTGCCAGCATCGATTCACAAACAGTACCCACAGCAGTGATGGTTCATGATTCAGTTGGCTATGATGCTGGGAAGAAAACTAAAGGGCGAAAACGCTTCACGATGGTGGATACATTAGGGCTGCTGCTAATGGTAAAAGTAGTTGCCGCAGACGTTCAGGAACGAGATGGTGCAAAACAATTGCTTACGAAGATGAACGAAGAACGTCACAGAGTTCCTCGACTAGCTCGGATCTGGTTTGATGGTGGTTTCTCTGGTCCAGATTTCCTCCACTGGGTGATGGATATTTGTCACTGGATTGCGGATGCGCTCCGGTCGGGTTCCCCCATTCGTGACAAGTTAAGGCGCGATCGCAATTGTCAAGCACGTTTGGCGATCCTTCGATCGACCGTTACATCAGATATTCAGAGATCGAATACATTAGCACTATCAATCGAGTTTTTTGATATATAGTGAGACCGAACCAACAGCCACGCTATATATGGGTGTTGACATTCGATCGAAAACCTTAACTTGTCACAGATGGGGTTCCCCGACCATGGAAGCGCACCAAGCAGTTGATGTGGTCTTACGACCTAATGGGAGTAAAGGTTTTGTTCTTTTACCTAAACGCTGGACAGTTGAACGAACTTATGGCTGGTTGCATTGGTGTCGTCGTCTCAATGTTGATTATCAACGTTTACCTGCTTCTTCAGAGGCTTTCATCCACATTGCCATGATTCGACTTATGCTACGGAGACTTGCTTAAACATTTTATACTCCCCGTATTTCCAAACATCCTCTAAAATCTGCCAGTCAATTAGTTTACTTTTACTACATTTTTCTAGCATAAACGGAGGTAATGGTAAATCCAAAAGATCGTGACTGATGCCAAGTCCCATCAGGAATAGTCGTTGAGTACGTAACTCAGCGGCTATTTTCCAGGCCAAGTGCCAATTTAGATCGGGATAAGCTTGAATAACTTGGGCGACATCGCAGACTTGCTTAAAAGATATATCAGAATAAGAGTCCTTAGCAATATTGAGGGCTTGAATCACTAAGGTTAACTCAGGTGAGAAAGTGTTAATTTGCTTACCCATCAAATCAATCTGCATCAGATTTTCCCATTGGCGATCGAACCGATCGAGATTTAAAATTCTTCTGGGTGGAATTCCCCAGTGCAAGTCAATCCCACGTTCTGGATTGCTATGTAGTAAAGAGAATTGAAACCGCTGATTAAACATAGTTGTCTCAGGATCTCGATAAACCAAAGGAATTTGAAGCTGCTCGTTAAACAAGTCAATTTCGCTTTGTTTGGAGAGCGGCGATCGATAGCCGCGATCGACCAAAACTGCTTTTGCCTGCCAAAAATCTTGGAGCCGGACGAGGATATCTAAGTCATTAAATTGACGGAGTGCGACATTCCCATAGACAGACGCGGCCAGACTTGGCCCTTTAAAAGCGATCGCTTTAATTCCCGCAGACTCAAGTAGTGCCAGAACCTGCAATAATTCTTTGCTCTGAGCGATATTATTGAGTCCATTCATCCGGTGCAAATTTTGCAGTTGCACCATGACCGATCGTGGTACCAATTTGCCATCATTAGCACCGTGTTCTGCAATGGCAATCTGTTTGAGACTCTGATACAACAACGGCATCACACCTCGATCGATCGCTGTTTGCACCAGAACTTGCCAATTTAGATCTGGTGTGAGCAGACTAATCACCTCACGCGCAGATGTTGTATTAAA
Organism: Chamaesiphon minutus PCC 6605; assembly: GCF_000317145.1. Taxonomy (GTDB): domain Bacteria; phylum Cyanobacteriota; class Cyanobacteriia; order Cyanobacteriales; family Chamaesiphonaceae; genus Chamaesiphon; species Chamaesiphon minutus. Next base: position 2,444,869 of record NC_019697.1, read on the forward strand.
GTACAATCGCAGACAGTTGAGTAAAACTACTGCTTCTGACGTTGCTAGCAATGGAGAAATAGAAGACATTATTGATAATTCTTTGCTTGAGTTTCAAATAAATGGGCGCAGGTACCGCCTTTTGCCATTGTCCGCCACTGAGTTCTTCCCCACCCTTAAACCACTTACCCAAGAGAGTTTCGTAGCCTTGTGGTAGCTGCTCGATCGTGCGATCGGCACCAGACTGGCGAGCAGCTTGGGCAATTCGTGCGGAGTCTATCGGCAGCTCGATATTGCCCATCCAAATATTGTCTGCCACCGTGAACTGGTAACGGGTAAAGTCCTGAAAAATCGCCCCAATCTGACGATGTAAATCCGTTACTGAAAATTGTTTCAAATCTATCCCATCGATCGTAATCCGGCCATCGGTTGGATCGTAGAGACGACAGAGCAGTTTGGCTAAGGTTGTTTTGCCAGAACCATTTTCCCCCACTAGGGCAACGATTTCGCCCGGTGCAATGCTCAGATTCACTCGCTCGATCGCTTGGCGAGTAGAATTTTGATATCGAAAGCTAACATCTTCAAAGACAATGCCCTGTTGGATCGGTCGCGGTACTAATTTAGGATCGGCGGGTGTAACGATCGTGGGCTGGAGTTCGAGGAACTCAAAGACATCGGCTAAAAAGAGGTTGTTTTCGTGCAAACCGCTTAAGCTGGCGAGCAAGCTTTGAACCGCACCTTGCCCCCGTTGAAATGCTTGACTGTATAACACTAAATCGCCTAACTGAAACCGCCCATAAATCGTTTGATGAATGATAAAACCATATGCTGCCAACATTACCATGCCACTACAGCCCTGAGCGAGCAGTTGAAAGCTGGCTTGCCGAGTGAGAATAGCAAGTTTTTCGCGAAACGGTTGCCCTCGGATGCGAGCGAACCGCTCGATCGACATATTACCTAAATTGAATAAACGAATCTCCTTGGCTGGTTGAGAACCTAGTAATAAATGCCCCAAATAGTTGGCTTTGCGCTCTACCTCAGTCTGGTGGCGATGCCAATTATACATAACTTTCGATTGGCGCAACCGCACGACCATTGTTGGCACAGCCGCAACTATCAACACACAAATGAGTCCCCAATGCAGCGAAATCAACAATCCCGCGATCGCCAGTAGTGTCACCGCACCTTGTCCGCCAGCAGTCAAGTTATTGAGCATTCGCGTGGGACGGTGCGGTGCTTCCCACTTAGCACGTTCCAAAATATCTTGATAATGCGGACTTTCGTAAGCCTCTAGATCGATTTCGATTGCCTTTTTATACAGGAGTATCTGCATATAATCAGTCACTCGTTGCGATCGCGTTTCCGAGCAGATCTGCGCGATTACTGCCGAGAAATGAGTCAACAACATCACTATTCCAGCATCGATTAGCAAAAATAGAATGTGACTAAAAATCTGGGTTTTATCGGGGAGCTTCAGACTCAGGGCAATATTATCGACGATCGATTTAATAATGTAGAGTAATGCGAAGGGTAACGTACTCTGAATGGTCGTTACCACCACATGAGCGGCAGTCCAGCCTGGAGCACTCTTCCAGACTAAACTAACCGCACGTTTAATTTTCAGCATTGAAATGCGTCAGGATTCGGGTTTAGGCTTAGTTGAAGCTAAGCTACCACAAGAAGTCAGATCCGTCTAATTTTAGTATTAATTCTTATTTGAAAACCACAGGGGGTAGAAAGTAGATGGGTAGATGGGCTTGTTACTATCGCGTTCGCGTAGCATCTGCCTGCCTACGGCCATTAGTGACAAGTTAAGAAGCGATCGCACTTGTCAAGCGGGCTTGAGGCGATGAGTCGAAGAAAAATTGTCTGTTCGACTCATAGAATCAGGAAAAGGTGCAATAATTAACTTAACATTAGGTTTACGAACAGTTTTAACAATACCTAAATCTTGATTCTCTGGGGCAGCAAAATAGGTGACTGGATTGGCAGCTAAACCTTTATGATGAGCTACATGAAAGTGATAAAGACCTCGATAAATCATCTCTAAAGAAATGCGGTCGAATGGGAGAGATAATTCATCAGCTACAGCATCACCTAAATCGACTAGAACTGCATAAAACAGCCAAGTCCCCCACATCTGTAATTTAATTCCATTAACTGAACCAGTCCATAAATAACTCAACCCGAGCAATCGTTTAACAGTATTAAAAGCCTCTTCAATTCGCCACCGTCTTCCGTACAAATCGGCGACTACATAGGGAGGAAGATTCAATGGGTCGAGTACACTAGTTAGATAAGAATACCAGACTTTACCCACTTTAATTTCGACTAATCTTACAGTTATATATGGAGTCTTTTTGGTGCCAGACCCCATCCGCACTATTCGGTCACGGATACTATAACTATTGCTAAATACTCGCTCTATCTGTAGCGATGCACCTTTTTTTAATCGAGTAATAAAATGAATATCTCTGTTAATTAATTCTTGCCAAAATTGGAAATGATAGAAGCCTCGATCCAAGAGCAATAAAGTGCCCGATGTTACTAAATTCAGGATATCTTTCTCAAAATTAACATCTGAAGCTTTGGGATTTTCTCTAAACCAGATTTCAATCGGCAATCTCGTCACCAAATCTATGACTACTCCCATTTTTCCCGCTAGTTGTCCGATTGGCACATCAGATAAGCTATCTAATTTCTTGAATATCGCTTCCAATGTGGAGCCATCACATGCCCAAATCCGCTCAAATTTTGCTTGAGCAAATTCAATGCTTTGTGGCAACAATCGCTGTTTTCTCTGGTGCCACTTCACTCTAAATTCTGGCAGTAATTCCTTAAACACTCTCTCAAATAACTCAGATGGAAAGGTCAGAAATCTTTGTGCAATCGCCTGTTGACTTACTTGTGTTGGCTCACACCACAAAAATCCTTCTCGCCCTAACATTCGGCTTAGTTCTCTGACTCCTGGCACATTCCGCCACAGTAGCGTCAGCACTGCTGCCATCATCAAGGGTAAATTTAACAGCCGATTTCTCAGCCCTAATTGTCGGTAGTAATGACTTTGATTGAAAATTGCTGGTGTCAATAAAGCCTCTACTTGAGCGGCGATGATCTCATCTTCCACACCTGGTTGGTGGTTCTTTTTGGCGTGGTCGCGGTTACTTCTTCGGCGGCTGGTCATCAGGCCTCTATTCCCTCAAACTCTTGACTAGAAACAGTTTGGCATCTTTTTATTACCCTTTTGACAAATCTCTGATTTTCTTAACTTGTCACGAATGGCCTACGGCAGGTTGTCGCCAACACAGAAGTGGTAGCGTAGCATCTCCACGAGCAGAAGTGTGAATCGGCTTGCATGACTCGTACTGAGCCAAGTTGTTGGCGTAGCCTCTTCGATCGGAGAATTGTGGATGGGTGGCTTACTGAATTCGATCGCCGACCCCACTTTTACCGACTTTAATTGCCGATTTTTTCCGCCCAAAGCTAATGCTGGATTGGCTTAGACTGATATTACAGGAATCTTTCTTAGTCCGATTGTAGTAACTATATCTTTAATTGCCGAAACTACTCGCACTAGATCCGTCATTGTCTGCTCACCAGTTATCAGCACCAAGCCTTATGGAAAATACCAACACGCTAATTTACTTACTCAAAGATCGATTTAGCTTCATCGATGAAATTCATAATAGTGAGAAACTCAACAGTAAAATTATCTCGCTGTTATTTACCAGTTTCAGTTGCTTTGCTATTTATGGAGCCATCATCGGAGCGACTAATAGTGCCATGCCGCTCCAAATTCTCTCTTCGGCAATCAAGCTGCCAGCATTATATCTAATTACCTTAATTGTTTGCTTACCGACTTTGTATATTTTTAATGCTTTTTTTGGCTCCCGCAGCACGATTCGCCAACATTGGGCTTATTTACTATCAGCAATTACAGTTATTTCGGTTTTGTTATGCGGTTTTGCACCAATTACCTTATTTTTCTTACTAACTGTTAACGATAAATTTTTCTTTTTATTATTAAATGTCTTCATCTTTGCCATTACGGGGATCTTAGGCATATCTTTCCTATATCGCACGATGAAACCCAGCGAAGCCGAAGAGCAAGCTGGCAATGTCAAAATTAGGAAAAATATTCTCAAATTTTGGCTGGGATTATATGGATTTGTCGGTACTCAATTAGGTTGGACATTGAGACCATTTTTTGGAACTGGTAGTAGTTTTGAAATTTTTCGGCCTAGAGAGGGCAGCTTTTTTACTGCCGTATGGGAATCTATACATAGATTGGGGATGTGAAGCATTGCGTTGGGTTTCCCGATCGTGAAAATGTACCAAGCAGCAGCGCAATTGAATGGGCGAGAAACCAGCCCATTCAATTGCTACAAGACAGCGAGCGACTCGCGATCTAGAGGTTTCCTCTAAATTGGGCGCGTAGGATTTTAGATTGCCCAGCATAAAAATTGGATGTATGGTGGATAGATTTGAGGAATTAATGATTCCGCGATCGACAGTAGAATCGATCGGCCAGCAGGAGATCGGACATCTGATGGTAGGCTTTACTTGGAGAGCAAATGTCTGGAGACAGCCGTATAAATTAATCCAAATTTGCTCGATTCAAATTATCGGTGCGGGCATTGTATTTGCAGCATTAATGTTGCCAATCGATCGTGGATTGAATCTCTATCGATCGCCACAAACTCAACAAGAACGCTTAACAAGATTACTGGTAGTTGACAGTACAATTACCCTGGCTGCTATCGTTGGCTTTAATTGGTGGATACTTCGTCGTGGAAAGCGATTGCAAAAATTACTAAAATTAGTCGAGCAAATCGATCGATATAATCAGATTGTTAATTCGATCGCCACCTTAGAAAAAGTAGCCAATCTTACCAATCGCCAAACCAAATCAGTCCCAACATCAGCAATAATTGAAATTCTCAGTCAAACCCAACAAAACTTACTCGCCGCCTTGAAGATCGATCGCTACTTACGCGAATATCCCGATTCATCCGAACTCACAATCTCGATCGCGCACAATTTAATTAATCTTCAAAACCTATCCCAACAACCACAATTAGCCGAGTACGAAACCCTCCTCACCCAAGCCTGGGAAATTGGCATGAGTATTTATGAGGAGACGAATCTTTGATAGGGATTTTGGATTGCGGATTGCGGATTGCGAATAGTGAAAATAATGGATCGCATCGTCAGTTTTTACCCATACCCATCCACCCATCCCACCCGATCGACAGTCAAATCGGTAATAATAAGCAACTATCCAGCTTATCGTGGTGCTACTTGTCGATCGATGTCCAACGAAACATTTTACCCAGATATCGATCCCATCTCGATCGATCGATTGACTGGTTATATCGAACGCGCCCTGCTGCAAACTCCCCAACTGCGACAAGTCTGGGTGTGTGGCGAAGTTTCCAGCGCGAGTCATCATCCATCGGGAATTTACTTCAATCTCAAAGATAAAGTGGGCAAATCCGCGCTCCCAGCCGTGGTGTGGAAATCCCAGATTCCCGAGCTAGAAACCAAACCCGAAGTTGGGATGGAAGTACTCGCGCTGGGTAAGATCGCCGTCTATGCACCCCATGGCAAATATCAGTTCCAGGTGCAGCAAGTCCTCCCTATGGGTGAAGGACTCCAAGCTCTACGACTGCAAAAACTCAAACAGCGGCTACAAGCCGAAGGTTTATTCGATCTAGAGCGCAAACAACTTTTACCCGCTCAACCGCAAATTATCGCCGTGGTTACATCGCCTACAGCCGCCGCCTGGGGCGATATCCGCCGCACATTGCTATCTCGTTATCCGGGGGTAATAGTGCTATTTTCACCCGCCACAGTGCAGGGAGAAACCGCCCCACAGTCGATCGAACGGGCGATCGATCGACTCATTATCGACGATCGTGCCGAAGTCATCATCCTGGCTAGAGGTGGCGGCGCGACCGAAGATTTAAGCTGTTTTAATAGCGAAATCGTCGTGCGATCGATCGCCGAATGTCCGATTCCGATCGTCACTGGTATCGGACACCAGCGAGACGAATCTCTCGCCGATTTAGCCGCCGACGTCGCCGCCGCCACCCCCACAGCCGCCGCGATGCTAGTCGTTCCCAATCTCGAAGATGTCGCAGACGAGCATCTAGCCAGAGTCGAACGGTTGCGCCAAGCCATGCAAAGAGTCATCATCGATCGTCAGTCCGAGCTAGATCGCCTGCGCATCCGCTGCGAACGCATCAAACCCGATCGCCAATTAGATCGAGAACGCGAGCGGATCGATAACCTCGCGCAAAGACTCAAACTCGCGATCGCCAGACACTTGCAAACCGCACATCAAGAACAGCTAAGATTAAAAGAGCGATGCCAAGCTCTCGATCCGATCTTAGTCTTGCAACGAGGTTACGCACTAGTACGGGATAATAACGGCGCGATCGTCCGCACTAGCGATCGGTTAGTCGTAGGAGCCGAATTATCCCTCCAATTTAGTAACAGTAGTGCCAAAGTTAGCATAGTTGAAATCGATAATGGCCAAGAAAAGTGAGTGGAAATACGAAGCAACAGTCGCACGAGTCGAAGAAATCCTCGATGAAATTGAAAGCGGCGAATTAGAATTTACCGAAGTATTCGATAAATTCGCCGTAGCCGTTGAATCCCTACAGCAGTGCGAAGATTTTCTGACCAAACAGCGATCGCAAGTCGATTTATTACTCGAAAATCTTGGTGATAGTTTTTAGGGTAAGGGCAATTCAAGAATTGTCCCTACCTCCATCTGGGAAACAATTCATCCGCTCGTTTGGTGAACTATCCATTGAGCTGTTCGACATTTAAAGTATATGCACCATTAGTTGTGCCTACGGCAGGCTACGCCAACGACTCCACTCAACCAAATGGGTTAAGAAAATCGAATGTGTGATTTAGATGTTCGACAGCTTACCCACAGATCGATGACTTTCAGCACTAATGCGAAGCGCGATCCGATCCCCACAAATCGACCCTTCGGAGGGGTTTTGGGGGAAGCGGCTCGCTCCGGTCGGGTTCCCCGACCATGGAAGCGAGACAAGACAGCGGGCGTCCCCCAACGGGGGGGGATCTGGGGGGAAGCCTCCCCCCAGATCCGGGTTCCACAGCACCAGCAACTTAAAACTAAGCACTAGTCCCAAAAATTCCTTTGAGGGTGGCGATCGATCGTCCATCCCGATCCCAAACTGACCTTATCCTCGCAATGCCCCAAGTAACTCGCTAGCATATTAATATGTATCCGAGCTGCGGAGAAAAATTATGTGCGGACGATTTACTCGCTCGACTTCAGCAGAAACGATCGCTTCAGTCTTTGGTGTCGCAACCAGCCAATTAACACCACGATTTAATATTGCCCCCACACAGACAGTAGCCACCATCTTGCAATCGCCATCCGCCCCACCTCAACTCCAATCCTTGCAGTGGGGGCTGATTCCATCCTGGGCAAAAGATCCCGCGATCGGTTCCAAACTAATCAATGCCAGAGCAGAGACGGTCAACGAAAAACCCTCATTTCGATCGCCATTCCGGCATCGACGTTGTTTGATTTTGGCCGATGGTTTCTACGAATGGCAGCAAATTGAAGGCAGCCGCAAAAAACAACCGTATTTTATGAGCTTGCAAGACGATCGACCCTTTGCCTTCGCAGGTTTATACGATCGATGGCAAAGCCCAGAAGGCGAAACACTCGAAACCTGCACCATTATTACCACCACAGCCAACGAACTCCTCGATCCGATTCACGAGCGAATGCCCGTAATTCTGGCTCCCGAAGACTACGCTCTCTGGCTCGACCCCGACTTTGGTAACACCAAAGACCCCGCCGCCTGGAGCAAGCTGCAATCGTTACTCGATCCCTATCCAGCCGCCCAGATGAAGGCATATCCGGTCAGCACTACCGTCAACAGTCCCAAAAATGACACCCCAGAGTGCAAACAACCGATCGGCGTAAGGGATAGTGAATAGTCAATAGTAAATAGTGAAAATAGTGAATAGAGATCTAGTCCGCATAGCGGCGCGCGCTCTGGAGGTTTCCTCCAGGTTTAGCGCGACAAGACAGGCAGACTTTGCATCATTAGCAACGATTTCAATCGTTGTGCATTCAACCAAAAAGTAAATTTATTCAAGGACGATCGAAAATGAAATACCGCAGACTAGGACGATCCGGCTTACAAGTAAGCGAACTATCGCTAGGATCGTGGGTGACTTATGGCAATCAAGTAGATGAAGATTCCGCGCTCGAAACCCTCTCAGTAGCTAGAGATGCAGGCGTCAACTTCTTTGACAACGCCGAAGTATATGCAGGTGGCAAATCTGAAACCCTCATGGGCAACGCCATCAAGAAACTAGGGTGGGATCGTGCCGACTATATCATTTCCACCAAATTCTACTGGGGACTCGCCCAAGGCCCCAACCGCAAGAATACCCTCAACCGTAAATACCTCCGTCAAGCGATCGAAGGTTCCCTCCAACGCCTGCAAATGGACTATGTAGACCTCATATTTTGCCATCGTCCCGACCCCAACACCCCGATCGAAGAAACCGTCTGGGCGATGCATGACATGATTCAACGCGGCCAAGCTTTATACTGGGGCACATCAGAATGGTCGGCAGCCGAGATCGTCAGTGCATGGCAAATCGCCGAACGGCACCATCTCCACAAACCCGTCATGGAACAACCCCAATACAACTTGTTCCACCGCGATCGCGTAGAAACAGAATACGCCAGACTCTACGAAGATCTCGGCTTAGGCTTAACCACCTGGAGTCCCCTCGCTTCTGGCGTCCTCACAGGCAAATATGCCAACGGCATCCCCGCAGGCAGTCGCTCCACCCTACCGGGCTACGAATGGCTGCAAAAACTAGTCACCAACCCCGACTGGCTCGCCGCCACCGAACGCCTGCGATCGATTAGCGATAAACTCGACTGCACCCTCTCCCAACTCGCGATCGCCTGGTGCGCCAGCAATCCCCAGGTTAGCACCGTCATCACAGGTGCCAGCAACAAAACCCAAGTCATCGAGAACATGAAAGCGATCGACATCATCCCCCAACTCAACGCCACCCTCCGCGACCAAATCGACGCAGCAATCGGCACCGTCGGAGTTTCCACACCCGCGTAATCCTACATCTTCACAATAGGTCTGTAGGGGCGGGTTTATGCTAACAATCTACGCCTAACACCAGTAGATTCAAACAAACCCGCCCTCCTCACTCGATTCCTCAAATGATTCAGCTTTGCTAGATTGAAGTGAGATCGTCTAAATCGCTCCTACGGTACCAATTGAGGAGCGCGATCGTCCTCCTGCTGTAACGCCTGCACGAGCGGCTCCGCAGCATCCGAGCGCACTAAATTCAGCCCCAGATCGCTATTCCCCGAAGTAACTGCTAAATTACTCGTACCAATGCGATTCCGTTCCAGCGATCGAGCATAACCCGCAGTCAAATAACCGTGAAAATCACTGCGGTTAAGCAAGTATTTTTGAAAAAATGCCGAACTCAGTGCTCTAGTATACACCCGCGCTCGCGCCGGATCTGGGCCGATTAAACTATCCGAAACCGGGAAAATCCCGTCACCAGTCGGAATCGATTGAGTCGAAAAGTGCGTCCCCTTCTCCAAAATCGCCAAATACTTATCAGGTGTCTGTAACCACGTAAACGGATAAATTTGCTCCGGTACCGCAGGCGTGACCAGATCGTCGCTACCGCCCATCATAAACACAGGCAGTCGAATCTGACCCATCCCTCGCTTGCCAAAAATCGTACTATTCAGAGGACTAATCGCAAAGATCGCCTTAACTCGCGGATCTTTAAGCGCGTAGCGTTGCGGCTTCAACTCATTCGCCCGACATTGCAGCAAAACAGATAGATTTAAAGATCGATTGGGATTGCAGTCCCGCTTGACTCGATCGAAATCGATCTCTGCCCCAGCCAAAGCCAATACCGTATAGCCCCCCAGCGAATATCCGACTAGTCCCACACGTTCGACATCAACTCGTCCCAATGTCGGATCTGATTTGCCCTGACGCTGGATCTCGTCCAATACAAACGACACGTCGCGCGGACGTTCCAGTAATTCCGTTGCCTTTGGAGCTGGAGCCAACCCAGAAAAATACTGCCGAAACCGATTCGCATCTCCACCCACATGTTCGATCGCCGCAACTGCAAACCCGTAAGATGCTAGATGTTCGGCTAAATAACCAAACGTAGTCCGATCTCCAGCCACACCATGAGAAATCACAATAATTGGTACCGGATTGGTAGCAGTTGTTTGTGGTAAATAAATATCCCCTGGTACCCGTCGATTGCGCGCTCGATCCAGCCAATCAAATTGCCGTTTCTGCCACCGAAATGTCCCCGCTCGCCGCAAATCCACTTGCTTTGACAAGTCGATCTGCGGAGCAGTTGCCGCTTCATCAGCCGCAATTCGATCGAGCGCAACGATCGTTTTATCGCGACGTTTGAATAACTCCGCCAAATTATCATAAATAGTAAATACCTCAGCCAGATTCAGATTGACTTCACGACCGGGAAACTGCTTGACGAAATTGATGACAGTTAAACCTTGTTTCCGATCCGCCGCCGCACTAATCAGTCCAGTTCTAATCGACTTCATCCCATTGCGACGCAAATCAGCTTGAATCGAATCCCCCAATCGCTCCAGAAGTCTTTCGACTAGCGGAGAGTTAGTAAATTGCGAGACATAGCTCGGACTCACCTCAAATCGCTGCTGCAAAAACTCTCGCAACTGTAACAACTGTTCTGGTGGAGTTTGTTTGGCTAAACCTACATAATCAGCAGGAATCGTCCCATCTTTAGCAAAAGTTTCCAATTCTTTAACAGAAACAGAAAAGTCCTTAAAGGGTGGAAAATAGCCAGTAATCCGCTCGGCAGCACGTCCCGACATCGGCATCGCAATCGTGGCAAATGTAGCGATCGTTAAGGCGTTGAGCCACAGACGTTTAAGAGCAAAGATCGACATAAAATTGGCTCAGGATAGATTTAAATCGATGACTATTTAAAACTCAACCAGTAAAAAACAACGATTGCTGTCTCCATCGGTTTGCAGATCGAAGCGTTATCTGCACCTCATTTTGCTCCGCGATCGCATTACAATCGAAGGGAGATCGCACAATACTTCCGAGCGCAGCAAAGAGCATTTTTGCCCTCATCCCCACTTTTACTACTGTACACATTTTTTTTAGGTTAAAAATGAGCCTTTAGAACGATCCCTCGCTCATCATCTACAGGTTAAGCTGTTGACCATCCTCACCCAGCACCAAAGCTGCGATCGCCCTACTAGCATTAGTGACGATTTCACCCTCTTAGATCGATCTCTTAAACATTACGTAGAGTAGCCAAAGTTGTTAGGACGTTTTCTAATTAGTCTGCTTGTCTTGACGCAAGCGGCGATTTCAATCGCTGTTCTGTCCTTAATAGCTATGACGGTTGCCACAACTCATAAATAGTAATTCATTGCATTAATAACTACCCGTCACCTCTGACGAATAATTCAATTCTAATGCACTAATAATTTATTAAAACGCCGCAACTCTATAGAAGTTGCGGCTTTCATTTAAGTCGGGGTGACAGGATTCGAACCTGCGACATCCTGCTCCCAAAGCAGGCGCGCTACCAAGCTGCGCTACACCCCGCTGCTTGTCTCAATCATCATAGCATATAAAAATTCAGATCGATCGACAATACAAAAAATGACCACAGACTAATCGGGATACCAAAACATTCCCTTGATTCCTTCCGGGTCTTCGACAAAACCCATCCCACTATAAAAACCCACCACATGAGCATCGGCGAATAGCGTAATGTTACTAATATCCTCAGCACGGATCTTATCGATCGTATATTTCATCATCGCCTTACCCAACCGTTGTCCCTGAAAATCAGGATGTACCACCACATCCCAAACAGTTGCATTAAAGGCACCATCAGAGGTAGCACGTGCAAACCCAATCATTCTCTTCGTCGCACCTCTAACTTCCCACATCGAAACCACAATAAAACTATTCTGAAGTGCCTTCTTGACCTTGCGAAGCGGACGCCGCGACCAACCCACAATGTCGCACAGCTCCTCCAGCTCGTATAAATCGAGATCTCGATCGGTACTAAAAAAAATTTGACTATTTGGGGGTAGATTAAGTCCAGTTACTTTTACAGCCGTACCGACAGAGGCACCTGCTTTAGCGTCAGTAGCCGTATCGCCACCACTAAATAAACTCTTCCAAAAAACCATGTGGTGTGAACAACAAAAATAGTGGTTGCAGTTCCCAACCCTCGCCAGTTATCGCTGGGGAGCGATCGGTAAATTTACCCAAATCATAACATTATTTTTAATATAATTCCCGTTTGATGTCGCTGGTGCTGCCAATATACATCGATTGAATCGCCTACCCACCCAGCACCAGTCTCTTCAACATCATCTATATAGATAGAGTCGCTCTAAAAAATATGGATACCTCGATGGTCAGCATCAAACACGAGCGGACAAGACAATCTTTTCAAAATTCTTTAAACTATCCCAACCAATGCACAGCCTAGATTCTAACGATTGAGACCCAACGAATAACACTCAAGCCGAACATATTTTTAGAAAAATCATAGCGGCATTAGCCAGAAAATGTACCCCTAATCTAGAATCAGCAAGAACTAGAGCCAATTCAGACAAAAGTGTTGACAAACCAAGATGGGTGGGATATATTAGTAAAGCGGTCGAGGGAAACAGCGACGCCGAGGCGGTGAAAGCCGCTCTGGTAGCCGAATATTTCGACCCTGAACCTAGACAACTATATAGTTTGAAAGCCTATTCAACCTCGTTAATTTCGTTAACACGATTATAACAGGTCTTTCTGGAAACGGAAAGGCCAGACGAGTAATAAGTCTTAAAAAGATTACAACCGAGCCGATCTTAGATGGCTCTCACATAATATTATGGAGAGTTTGATCCTGGCTCAGGATGAACGCTGGCGGTATGCCTAACACATGCAAGTCGAACGGTGTCTTCGGACATAGTGGCGGACGGGTGAGTAACGCGTGAGAATCTGCCTTCAGGACGGGGACAACAGTTGGAAACGACTGCTAATACCCGATGTGACGAAAGTTGAAAGATTTATCGCCTGAAGATGAGCTCGCGTCAGATTAGCTAGATGGTGTGGTAAAGGCGCACCATGGCGACGATCTGTAGCTGGTCTGAGAGGATGAGCAGCCACACTGGGACTGAGACACGGCCCAGACTCCTACGGGAGGCAGCAGTGGGGAATTTTCCGCAATGGGCGCAAGCCTGACGGAGCAATACCGCGTGAGGGAGGAAGGCTCTTGGGTCGTAAACCTCTTTTCTTAGGGAAGAACAAAATGACGGTACCTAAGGAATCAGCATCGGCTAACTCCGTGCCAGCAGCCGCGGTAATACGGAGGATGCAAGCGTTATCCGGAATGATTGGGCGTAAAGCGTCCGTAGGTGGTTTTGTAAGTCCGTGGTTAAAGCGCGAAGCTTAACTTCGTAAGGGCCATGGAAACTACAAGACTTGAGTAAAGTAGGGGTAGAGGGAATTCCCAGTGTAGCGGTGAAATGCGTAGAGATTGGGAAGAACACCGGTGGCGAAAGCGCTCTACTGGACTTAAACTGACACTGAGGGACGAAAGCTAGGGGAGCGAAAGGGATTAGATACCCCTGTAGTCCTAGCCGTAAACGATGGATACTAGGTGTTGCCCGTATCGACCCGGGCAGTGCCGTAGCTAACGCGTTAAGTATCCCGCCTGGGGAGTACGCACGCAAGTGTGAAACTCAAAGGAATTGACGGGGGCCCGCACAAGCGGTGGAGTATGTGGTTTAATTCGATGCAACGCGAAGAACCTTACCAGGGCTTGACATGTCTGGAATTTCTGCGAAAGTAGAAAGTGCCTTCGGGAACCAGAACACAGGTGGTGCATGGCTGTCGTCAGCTCGTGTCGTGAGATGTTGGGTTAAGTCCCGCAACGAGCGCAACCCTCGTTTTTAGTTGCCATCATTAAGTTGGGCACTCTAGAAAGACTGCCGGTGACAAACCGGAGGAAGGTGGGGATGACGTCAAGTCAGCATGCCCCTTACGCCCTGGGCTACACACGTACTACAATGCTATGGACAAAGAGCAGCCAACTGGCGACAGTGCGCTAATCTCATAAACCATGGCTCAGTTCAGATTGCAGGCTGCAACTCGCCTGCATGAAGGCGGAATCGCTAGTAATCGCAGGTCAGCATACTGCGGTGAATCCGTTCCCGGGCCTTGTACACACCGCCCGTCACACCATGGGAGTTGGTCACGCCCGAAGTCGTTACTCTAACCGCAAGGAAGAGGACGCCGAAGGTAGGGCTGATGACTGGGGTGAAGTCGTAACAAGGTAGCCGTACCGGAAGGTGTGGCTGGATCACCTCCTTTTAGGGAGACCTCACACTATCGATACCGAAACACAACGGATTAAGTACGATAGATGTCATCCCAAGGTCGAGCGTTTTTAGCGAGAGGGCTTTCAAACTTTATATTCTAGTTCAGCTAGCTCTTGGGCTATTAGCTCAGTTGGTTAGAGCGCACCCCTGATAAGGGTGAGGTCCCCAGTTCAAGTCCGGGATAGCCCACTTATCATCTAGCAGATAATTAAACACCAGACCTTAAGTGTGGGTATTAATTAAATGAACTAGGGGGTTTAGCTCAGTTGGTAGAGCGCCTGCTTTGCAAGCAGGATGTCAGCGGTTCGAGTCCGCTAACCTCCATCTGTTACAAGACAGAACGCCAGCTTATCTAGAATATATCTGCAAACATCGGAACTGATTTCAGCACCTACTAATCAAGAGTAGTCTGCTGGACTCACAAGTCCAGTTCGCACCTTGACAACTGCATAATAATCAACAGTCAGGTAGTCGTAATTAAACATTACAGACAATCCAAAACAAATCATAGAAACTTGTGACTTAAGTTTTAGGTAAGACTAATTTATTAGTCGAACTGAAGGCTGGTCAACAAAGTGGTCAAGCTACAAAGGGCTTACGGTGGATACCTAGGCATACAGAGGCGATGAAGGACGTAGTTACCGACGAAACGTCTCGGGGAGCTGGCAGCAGGCTTAGATCCGAGAATCTCCGAATGGGGCAACCCTAAATACTGCTACCTGAATCTATAGGGTAGAAAGAGCTAACCCAGCGAATTGAAACATCTTAGTAGCTGGAGGAAGAGAAAGCAAAAGCGATTCCCCAAGTAGCGGCGAGCGAAACGGGAACAGCCTAAACCAGAGTGCATGCACTCTGGGGTTGTGGGACAGTAACGTGTATCGACAAGATTAGACGAAGCACCCGAACAGTGCATCACAGAGGGTGATAATCCCGTAGTCAAAAATCGAAGCGAGCTAACTGAATCCCGAGTAGGCCGGAGCACGTGGAATTCCGGTTGAATCAGCGAGGACCATCTCGTAAGGCTAAATACTCCTGTATGACCGATAGTGAACCAGTACCGCGAGGGAAAGGTGAAAAGAACCCCGGAAGGGGAGTGAAATAGAACATGAAACCGTAAGCCTACAAGCAATGGGAGACCGATTTAACGGTTGACCGTGTGCCTGTTGAAGAATGAGCCGGCGACTTATAGGTACTGGCAGGTTAAAGTTTACAAACTGTAGCCAAAGCGAAAGCGAGTCTGAATAGGGCGTTAATTGTCAGTATTTATAGACCCGAACCCTGGTGATCTAACCATGGTCAGGATGAAGCTTGGGTAACACCAAGTGGAGGTCCGAACCGACTGATGTTGAAAAATCAGCGGATGAATTGTGGTTAGCGGTGAAATGCCAATCGAACTAGGAGCTAGCTGGTTCTCCCCGAAATATGTTGAGGCATAGCGGTAATGATTATAGTCTGGGGGTAAAGCACTATTTCGGTGCGGGCGGAGAAATCTGTACCAAATCGAGATAAACTCTGAATACCAGATGCACACATTGCCAGTCAGACGGTGGGGGATAAGCTTCATCGTCAAGAGGGAAACAGCCCAGACCATCAGCTAAGGTCCCCAAGTTATTGCTAAGTGATTAAGGAGGTGGGGTTGCACAGACAACCAGGAGGTTTGCCTAGAAGCAGCCACCCTTGAAAGAGTGCGTAATAGCTCACTGGTCAAGCGATCCTGCGCCGAAAATGAACGGGGCTAAGCAATACACCGAAGCTATGGACTTGTATTTATACAAGTGGTAGGGGAGCGTTCCATGTTAGGTTGAAGCCGTAGCGGCAAGCAGCGGTGGACGAAATGGAAGTGAGAATGTCGGCTTGAGTAGCGCAAATGTGAGTGAGAATCTCACAGCCCGAAATCCTCAGGATTCCTTCGGCAGGCTCGTCCGCGAAGGGTTAGTCGGGACCTAAGGCGAGGCCGAAAGGCGTAGTCGATGGACAACGGTTTAATATTACCGTACCGTTAATTGTTGGTACAGAGGGACGGAGAAGGTCGTCACCAGCCAGAGATTGGTTGTTCTGGTGCAACTGTTCGAGGTGTTGAGAGTCGGTGAAAACGACTCGAGCTAAGACAGGAGTCCGGCGAGCTACGGCTCGTTAGTGGTCGAGATCCCGCTTCCAAGAAAAGCTCTAACTACCATAAGCAATTAACGCCCGTACCGGAAACCGACACAGGTGGGATGGTTGAGAATACCAAGGGCCGCGAGATAACTCTC
This sequence comes from Chamaesiphon minutus PCC 6605, assembly GCF_000317145.1. GTDB lineage: Bacteria > Cyanobacteriota > Cyanobacteriia > Cyanobacteriales > Chamaesiphonaceae > Chamaesiphon > Chamaesiphon minutus. The sequence continues at coordinate 2,461,564 of NC_019697.1, forward strand.
TCTAAGGAACTCGGCAAAATAGCCCCGTAACTTCGGGAGAAGGGGTGCCCATAGCAATATGGGTCGCAGTGAAGAGTCCCAGGCGACTGTTTACCAAAAACACAGGTCTCCGCTAACTCGTAAGAGGAAATATGGGGGCTGACGCCTGCCCAGTGCCGGAAGGTTAAGGAAGTCGGTCAGAAAGCAATTTTGAAGCTGGCGACTGAAGCCCCGGTGAACGGCGGCCGTAACTATAACGGTCCTAAGGTAGCGAAATTCCTTGTCAGGTAAGTTCTGACCCGCACGAAAGGCGTAACGATCTGGGAGCTGTCTCGGAGAGAGACTCGGCGAAATAGGATTGTCTGTGAAGATACGGACTGCCTGCACCTGGACAGAAAGACCCTATGAAGCTTTACTATAGCCTGGCATTGTGTTCGGGCTTCGCTTGCGCAGGATAGGTGGGAGACGTTGAAGCAGTCCTTGTGGGGATTGTGGAGTCATCAGTGAGATACCACTCTGGCGAGGCTAGAATTCTAACGGTTGCCCGTTACCCGGGAACCGGACAGTTTCAGGTGGGTAGTTTGACTGGGGCGGTCGCCTCCTAAATTGTAACGGAGGCGCGCAAAGGTTCTCTTAGATTGGTTGGAAATCAATCGTTAAGTGTAAAGGCAGAAGAGAGCTTGACTGCAACACCAACAAGTGGAGCAGGTACGAAAGTAGGCCTTAGTGATCCGACGGTACTGAATGGAAGGGCCGTCGCTCAACGGATAAAAGTTACTCTAGGGATAACAGGCTGATCTCCCCCAAGAGTTCACATCGACGGGGAGGTTTGGCACCTCGATGTCGGCTCGTCGCAACCTGGGGCGGAAGTACGTCCCAAGGGTTGGGCTGTTCGCCCATTAAAGCGGTACGTGAGCTGGGTTCAGAACGTCGTGAGACAGTTCGGTCCATATCCGGTGCAGGCGCAAGAGTATTGAGAGGATTCCTCCTTAGTACGAGAGGACCGGGAGGAACGCACCGCTGGTGTACCTGTTATCGTGCCAACGGTAAACGCAGGGTAGCTATGTGCGGAGTGGATAACCGCTGAAAGCATCTAAGTGGGAAGCCCACCTCAAGATGAGTACTCTCACTACATAAGTAGGTAAGGTCACGGGCAGAACACCCGTTAATAGGCTCTAGATGGAAGTCCAGTAATGGATGCAGTCGAGGAGTACTAACAGACCGAGGGCTTGACCTCTAACGCTATGATTTGAATCTGTTGATGATTATGCAGTCTTCAAGGTGTGCAGCAATGTACACCTGCTTGGTGTCTATGGCCGAGTGGAACCACACCGATCCCTTCCCGAACTCGGAGGTGAAACGCTCGCGCGGCCACGATAGTTGGGGGGTTGCCCCCCGCAAAAATAGCTCGATGCCAAGCTTAATACTCAACTCAGATGCTCTAGTAGTAATACTAGGGCTTCTTCGTGTTTATAAATGTTTATAAATTGGCTTAGCATACGCTACTTATGGCTGGCTTAGCGTATGCTGCATATAACAATCGATATTACGGGAGTTTCGCGCGAACTGACTGCGGCTGAAAAAGCGCAAGGCTTGTAACGGTGCCGATTATCCAAGACAAAATCGAGATCGTAGTGGGTAAGAATAATGCGCTCGCCGCTGGTTAGATGCCTATCACTGCCTTAACTTGAGTCAAAAACTCTCCTTCAATCTTGATGATTCCATCCGTAGATAGGAGATTTTCGAGTTCATCGATCGCGTTGCGTTTAAACTCATCACTTCCCAATCGTCGATCGATATCTTGAATTAGCTCTTTGATTTTGAGCGGATCGTTCTTGAGTGCTCTTACCTTGGGAATAGTTGTTTGCAAGTAGAGATCGAATGACATGCCAGATTCCCACGGGAGCCGTGCGGACTGAGCGTCAAGAAAATCTTGTTCGGCAAGTGAAACTAGTGTATCTGAGTACATTCCCAATAAACACAAATCCACAAGTGCCTCTCGTTGAACTTGATTGGTTTCGCTGGAGCGATCGAACAACTTTTGGAAAAAATTCTGCATAGTTACCTCTTTAGACTTACATAATTAAGCTAGACTCCACATTGATATTACTCATTGGAACATGTTTCTGACATCTTATCGCAGTTTTGTGTAAGTTTCGAGCGCATGAATCAGCTTTAACTCACTCGATCGCGCAAGCGTGGTCGAGAGATGACCTCTGATATTGTCCAGTGTTAATGTTTGCTACGATATTGGATTTCGGGGATTCAATCTACACTTGCGAGCTTGGTGACTCTGGGGGCAATCCGAATTTCCCACTTCCGGTGGTGCTAGAGATCGATCTGATTCTGATTAGGATCTGTTCTTCTCGGATACAAGGGGCAATCATGGCTTATCTACTCAAAGTCCGTAAAAATCGACCCAAACTAGCGAATACACCAGGAGATTTGGCGGGAGTGGCATTATCTCCTAAAGTGGAGGGATTGAGGATCTCATCTAGCTCGTCGCCGACGGGTTTCTGGGGGCATTCCGCCAAGAGGATATAATCATCATCCTGCTCTTGCCACACCTGCCATTGAGCCGGATAGCAGCGGTAGAGCGCAGATGCTTCGAGGGGTTTGATATAGTAGGCGCAGGTGAGAGTCGTGAGAAACCGATCGCGCAGTTGTCTGGCAGCATAGCCAATCCCCACGATCGCGGCATCTTCGAGTTTGGGTAAGAATAATATTACCGGACGATCGCCTGCGGCATTGCATAACTTTTCTACCTGCTCGACTTCGACAGCCGAAGGATCGATGGCGATATATAACTCGTCTTCAGCTTGAATTTTATCGGTTATCGGCGATCGACTATTGCCCAGATCTTCGATCTTAAAATTAACACCTTGCCAATCACGTTTGGCTAAAGCGGCTGCGCCAGTATCGGTAAATAATACCTTGAGCGTATTCCCACGATCGCTAAATGATTCGAGAAATTGCCGCGCCAAACCCATCGACTTGAGTTCGGGGATGACAATCTCGACTGTAATCCGTTTGTGTCCATCAGCGATCGCCGCTAAAGTCGCAGCCTGAGCTAACGCGATCGATTCTTCGAGAGTGGTTGGTAGTTGTGGCATGGAACCGTGGGAACTGACGCTATCTTTACTAGGGTACAGCTTTTTGGATTGTGGATTGTGGATTATGAATCAAAAATCTCCCCCTCTCCCCCTCTGTCTTGTCTTGACGCACACAACCGGGAAGTTCCCTCCCGGTCGATGCGTCGCTGTCTCGCTTCCATGGTCGGGAAACTCGACCGGAGCGAGCTGCTCCCCCGCTCCCCGCTTTTAATCCGAAGGCAACAAAGACAAAATCCGATAAGGACGTTTACCCCAGTAGCTTCCAGAGGCAAAGCTGGCTTCTTTTACGCCAGTACTAGTTTGCGCGCCGATGAATTTTTTGCCCTGTACGTCGGTGATAATGCCCATATGTGCGGATGAACTACCAACTGCTGGGAAAATAATCACGTCACCCACTAGTGGGGACTTAGTTGGGGAAAAGTCCGAATCGTGCAAGTACTCATCAGCCATCCGGTAATCGTAGCCTTCAAAGATCCGGTTATAGACTGCATAGACAAAGTGGGAGCAGTCAATACCATTTTTGTCTTTACCGCCATATCGATAGCGAGTGCCTTGCCAAGATTTTGCTTCTGCCGCGACGGTATAGAGATCTTCGGAGGTGAAGATTTCATCGCGCTCTTCGCTATTGGCATTTGCAGGCAAGATTGAGGCGGAGATTAGCAACGCACAGACTAGAATTTTTTGGTACATAAATATCTCGATGCTGAAATAGTAAATGATTTTCGAGACCTAATACTTACAGGCTGCGACGCGAATAGTACAGTTACCGTTCCTTTAGATCGTTTCAGGGAATGAGCCTAAAACTGTCGCACTCCTACAATTAAATTGCCCAAAATCATCGCTAGATCGATCGTTTATTCAGTTCGAGAAATATCTAGAATAGGGAATTGCAAAACCCAGGTATAATTCATAACATTATGGATTGGGAAAACTTTGCTGTATACAGATCCATCTGTCGGGATTGTTTTTTAAATTAGTATCACTTTAGAAGCAATCTCCGAAATTTAGAGTAAGGGCAATTCAACTGCCAACGAGCGGTAATTTCTCAAACACCGATACTGCCTTACAACCTTTGACATACCACCGCCATGGTAAATCTACTCCCTGTGTCAGCCCGATGCGGGTGGTTTGGGTGAGTTCGATGGTACCGATATCTAGTTTGGCTTGCCAATCGATCGATCGATGTTCGATCCACATGGCTTGTCCGGATTCTAGTTTCGTACCGTAGAGATCCAAGCTAATTTGCATCGCCAGACAAAGTTTCCCTGGCCCTGCGGCGGCGCGGATGGGCTTCTCCTTGGGTTTTAGCGAAATTGCACTTAAAGTCGCTGGTGCGAGTTCTAGTGCCCGAATTAGCACCGCACTGGGCGCGCCAATTCGATCGGTTACGACATTGACGCAGTGATACATCCCATAAATCAAATACACGTACACATATCCTGGCCCACCAAACATAATCTGATTGCGCTTGGTTTGTTTGCGATAGGCATGACAAGCCGGATCGCCTTCTTGATATGCTTCGGTTTCGACAATCATTCCGCGTAATTGGGTGCCGTCGGGAAGTTGGCGCACTAAGGTACAGCCGATTAAATCTGGTGCGACGCTCACAGCCGATCGATCGAACCATTCAGTGGGAATTACTCGTTCCATAATTACAGCTTGAGTAGAATAATCCCCTGTAGGGTTATAATTGCCTAGCATCTAAGTTTTAGAATTGGCAAACATATCCAAATTTTAACGATTAAATCTATCTGAGTCACAGTGTCTAACAACATATTCTCAACTTAATCTGATAAGTTATCGATCGCGATTAGATCGAGTATTTAGGTATTATTATTTGCAATTAAGTTAGGCATACAAGCCATGTTCTTCTCGATTGAGTTGTGAAAGGTTCGCGATCTATTACTTTGTTCTCATCGTTTGAGCTTTTTCTGAATACTCTTAAGAGCTTTCGATAGTCTTAACTGCGAAACACGTCGATCGCTAAGATCTAACATATCAGAACGATCCAGATTGACACGATCGAAAAATCGATCGATATCGCTCAAAATTACCTGGATGCGGGACATGATATTCGCAGTTCGATATTCGGCGAGTAGGGATTCTAGATTGTTGACTGGTGCTGACGATTTAACTACTTCTAAAATCCGTTCGACATCATAGTCGGTGCTAAAACCTGCGATTTTATGACAATTAAAGCCTGGATCTAAATAATCCGATAACCCATGATTGACGCTCGAAAATACTTGACAGCCGCAAGCCATCGCTTCTAAAGGCTGCAAGCCAAATCCTTCGGTGACGCCTTGAGTTGCCCAATACTCGGCGGAGTCATATAAATATACGCGCGATCGATTGAATAATTCTGATAAACTATTAACGAATCCTTCGATAATTTCGACTTTACAATGGGACTGAAGTGTGGGAATTAATTGTTTTAATAAATAGTCCGAAGATTTGCGCGAGTGGACTAATACATCGATCGATCTGTCTGTGTGGCGATTGACAAATTCATCCGAAATTTGATTTGGCAAATAGTATAACAGCGCGTGGGGAGATCTTTGTCCCCAGTATCCTAGTGTATTCCGACTGACACAGACGATCGGAATTTGGGGTGGGAGTCGAAAGCCGTATTCGGCACTGTGGGCGTGATATATTGTTGGGTAGCCGCGCAAACGCGTGACTAATTTGGGGACATCAAAGCCCCAACTAACGACGAAGATCGCATCTTGCGGTTTGCTGGCTAAGATGTCGTCTAAATATGCCTTGTCTGGCTCTCGTTGGCGGTAGGTAACAATTTCGACGGGGCAGATTTGTTTGACTAGTTCGATCGTTTTTAGTTCGGCAAATAAGCCCCCGCAGTGAAATTTCTGGGTGGTTCCAGGCAGGAGAAACAGGAGTTTTCGCATAAAGTTGTCGATCGCATATAGCAATCTTATTTGATTTTTAAACTTACTAGCACTTAAATGCCGATCGTTTTAACCGCAGAGGCGCAAAGATCGCAGTGATGTCCGCTCGTCGAGTTCCCCGACGTCAAAAGGACATCAAGACAGAGGGAAGAAAAGAGTAATAGTTTCTGATTTAGGAGCGCATAGTGGAGGTTTTTACCACGTTCTAGCATAAACTACTATCGATCGATTCTCACCTAAAATTAGCAACGCCTAAAAACTCAAGAGCGGGAAATAGTTGGCGGTAATGTCGAGAGTACAGCCGCGCGTCGAATCTCTAAAATTTGACTGATTTCTCGCACAAAGCTGGGTTGACGTTCGATTGCCTGGTTGACAACTGTGGCAGAAAGAGTCATTACTTCCAAATCCTGGCTGGCGATGATCGATACCGGACTAACTTCACTAGCAAACAGCGTCATTTCGCCAAAAAATTCGCCAGTTTGGAGCGATAGGACTTCATGTTCTCGATCGAGATTGTCAGTCACCGTCATTGTTGCTTGTCCAGATATAATAATGTACAACTCGTTACTATGATAACCCTGACGGATTACTTTTTCTCCAGAACCAAAATGTTGGAGGCTAATTCCTACTGAGTTAGTATGTAAATTGGTGGGTCGATTCTCTTTCGGAGACGCTTCACGAACGAGCGGGACAAATGAGGGGATTGACTGTAAACTTTCTGCCATCTTTTGGGAATTACTTTGGGCTGCGGTATTTGGGCCATTAAAATGATAGAGCGTGCGAATCGGAAAGGGAATATTTAAATTATTGCGTTGAGCGGCATACCATACACGGGTCACAAATCGATCGCGAATTTCTTCGAGATCTCCGTAGTTTTCAATAAAAAATTTGACCTCATAAGTAATTGCCGAATCATCGTAAGAGAGCGTGAAGATTTGTGGTGCTGGCTCGGCTAATATACCTTGAGTTTCTACTGCTGTGCTGTGCAGGACATATTTAGCAAGATTGGGTGGATCTTTATAAGAAAACCCGATTTTAATGCGTTCGGCATGGAGGCGTTGGGGTTGACTATAGTTCCGAATCATTTGCGCGCCAATCAGTTTGTGAGGGATAACAATCATCTCTCGTTCTAATGTTTGCAATCTTACTGCACGCCAGTTAATATCGATTACCTGCCCTACTAATCCATCCACCCGCAACCAATCGCCCACGGAAAAAGGACGCTCGAATAATAGGGCAATACCTAGCACCACATTACCCAATGTATCTTGCAGGGCTAAACCAATTACGATCGAACTCACGCCCAAAGCCGTTACCAATCCCGCTAAATCTGCACCCCAAACTGTTGCTAAGACGATCGCACCACCGAGGGAAACTAAAAATAGCCGCAACAGATCGATGAGTAATTTGGGCACTCTAGCGCGCCAAGTATCGGCGTTAGCTTGCTCGAATAAAATTGCATTTAGTAATGATAATGCCGCATGAATTGCCGATAGCCACAACAGCGTTTCAACACTTTTCACAAGCTGTCCGCTGGCGGGAAGCTGGAGCACATGCCGTAAAAACAGCAAGAATACCAGCACGGGGAGTAATAAGTTGCGAATGAGTTGGAAGGTATCAGCTAATGGCTGTTGTTGCCGCTGCAAGCGATAGATTAGCTCTCCTAGTCCGATAATTAGGAGGGGGAAGCCGACAATCAGTGTGAGTGCCCAGATTAATAACATTTTGGATTTTGGATTTTGGATTTTGCGGATGCGCGAAAAGTGGATCTGCTCCGTTCAAACTCCGCCCTGAACTATAAGTTCGGGCTAAGAGCAAAAGTCCACTTCAGTGGACTAAAGAATCTTGCAGTCCACTTCAGTGGACTTGCGCTCTTAGCCCCAAATTCATTTGAGGGCAATGTTAGAGCGGAGCTAGGAATCCTTAAATGGCGATCGTTATTCCGTTGGTGTAGCCTCAAGAACAGAAGAAAATGATATTAATTTAAACCTCCGATCGAGTGTTTTTTTGGATACTTTTAAACTTCCAAACTTTTAAGGCTGCCGTACCATTTCCTTCGGGGACTTCTGCTGGTTCAAATTCATATAGGTCATCCAAACGTTGATAGACTGCTGCTGACACAAAAATTGCCCCAGAGGGACAAGCCACCCGCAAGGCGTTAGCCAGATTGACAGTGTTACCCCAGACATCATAGATCGATCGATGTCTGCCGATAATTCCGGCGGTGACATCGCCGGAATGAATGCCGACGGAGATATTTAATTCAAATCCGCGCTCGTGGTTGAAGCGACGCACGATCGAAATCATTTCCAAGGCAAAATCTACAGCTCGTTTATCGTGGTCTAAATAAGGTACTGACAACCCACAAATTGCCATATAACTATCGCCAATAGTTTTGATTTTCTCGATGCCATAGCGTTCGGCAGCATCATCAAAACTCGTGACGAGATCGCTTAGAATTGTCACTAATTCTTGGGCGGTGAGATCGATCGCCAGTTTGTGAAAACCAGTCAGATCTGAAAATAAGACAGTTACATTAGAAACAGTATCGGCAATTTCTTTCTCCCCGCGTTTGAGGCGTTTGGCGATCGCTGATGGAAACAAACTCAGTAACAATTGTTCGTTTTCAAAATTCTTTTGGGCGACTAGATTTGTTTGAGCCTGCAAGCTTTTGACCATGGCATTAAAGGATTGAGCTAGTTCGCCAAATTCATCGCGAGCATCTAAGACAATTGCAGTATCCAATTGTCCAGCCTCGACTTTGCGGGCACTGGCAATCAATCGATCGATTGGTTTGACAAATAAATTAGCCAATGCCATCGCTAATAGCGTTACTAATAGCAATAATAAAGTTGCCGAGATCGCCACTTGGTTGCCAAAATCATAAATCGGCGCATACGCCTCAGCCAGGTCGATCTCCGCCACGATTGCCCAATTCAAGCCATCGATTTTGATTGGGGCGTATGAACTCAGGACGGGGACATCGCGGTAGTCTTGGATGATTTGGGTACCCTGTCTGCTGGCGAGAGCTTCAGTCGCCGCTTTGGTCATCACCTTTTGTTCTAAAATCGAAGTATTGTATTGCCGAATCCGATTAATTGTGGCTGCATCCACGCCGATATCTTGCAAGGATTTAAAATAATCGGCTGGCGCATCGACCAAAAAACGGGAAACCGAGCGCATTAAATAATCCCGCCCGACTAGATAAGTTTCGCCAGATTTGCCCAACCCATCTCGCTCCCAGTTGCGATTTCCGGTCATCACATTATTGATTTCATCGACGGGTAGTTGCACCGCCAATACACCCACAAATGTCGATCGATCGTAAACTGGTGCGGCAATAAAGGCGGCTGGTGCGCCATAGGAAGGAATATAACCTTCAAAGTCAATCAGTTTCACAAAGTCTCGTTCCTTTGCGCGTCTTACCGATGCGACGAGTCGAGCCAAATTGCTCTCGTTATAAGCCCCAGTAGTAAAGTTGGTAGTAAAATCGGTCTCTTTATACACCGTGTAAACGACCGTTCCTTGAGGATTAATCAAGAACATATCATAGTAGCCGAACTTCTTAATGATGTTCCGAAAAATGGGATGATAGCGGGCGTGGCGGCTACTATAGGCACTGCCATCTGCGGCGGTATCGAGCAAATGTTTTTTGCCAACGGGGTTGGGGTTGTTGGCGATATAGTGATATTGGAGGTTGCGTGCGGCTGGAGTGGTAGGGAGATAGGAATTGAGGACGGGCTGACGGGGCGACAGGTCGCCTGAAAACTCGGCAGAGAGACAACTCTAGACAAATAGTATCAAAAAAGATAGGGTAAGAGAGCTTCTTACCCAAAAAACAATTAAATGTTACCAGAATTGTATCATGCCCATTTGTCAGAAAAATTCACACGCGGTAACTACTTATTGACAATTTTATTGATTCAAGTAGTGCAATCTATTAAAGAAGTCACGCTAGAAAGCATCGCAACAAAACTAGCGATGCCAATTAAATTTGAAAGCAGAAGAAAAAAAGTCCAGAGATTTTTATCAAATGATGAATGGGATTTAGATAATGTTTGGTTATCACTAGTGATTGCTTGGATTAAAGGCAATGTCAAACAGAATAATATTATATATTTAGCAATAGATCGAACCAAATGGCAATCAAACAATATTTTGATGGTCAGTATGATTTGGCGAAAGAGAGCAATTCCTATTTATTGGCAAATGCTTGATAAACAAGGGAACAGTACATTGGAAAACCAACAATTAGTATTAACCCCAGTATTCGCTGCCCTATCAGATTATAGCTTGTTGGTACTGGGAGATCGTGAATTTTGTAGTGTTACTCTTGCGAACTGGCTTAGAGAGCAGAAAATAGATTTCTGTTTACGACTGAAAAAGAATGTTTGTATCAAGACTGAAGAGGAATTGTGGACTGAACTGAAAAGGCTAGGATTAGAGCCAGGAAATAGCTTTTTTAATCAAGAAGTAACAATTAGAAAAACTGCACCAGTTGAAGGATTTAACCTAGCAGGTAAATGGCTAGGTAAATATCGAAATATTACCACAAAAGAGCCTTGGTATATTCTGACCAGCTTGGCAGATCTACAAGCAGCAGTTGATACCTATGCTAAAAGATTTGGAATTGAGGAGATGTTTCGAGACTTTAAGGGCGGAGGATATAACTTAGAAAAGACTAATTTAACGGGCGAACGATTGAGCAAATTATTGATTTTGCTATCACTAGCATACTTGAAGAGTATCATCCAAGGGATAGATATCAAATCAAAGCAAGTTCAAGAATATCTCGGCAGAAAAACAGAACATCACCGAAAATATGCTAGACATAGCACTTTCTATATTGGACTCTGGGGTGAATCATGGGTCGATTCAACATCTAGTAATTGGCAGGTTGTTGTTGAATTAATGTCTTTGTCCCCACATAAACTACCTAATTATCAACAAGGCTTGAGAGCTATGAGACTTATCCTATCAGCGTTATAGGCGACAAGTCGCCCCGACAGGAGGACGGGCGCACCTTGCTTGGTTTTGGCGAGCTTGGGCAGAAACTCAGTTTGGTAGTATTTAGCTAGCTGGCGATCGAATTCGGTAGGGATGGGTACAGTTTCGAGCTGGCGGTAGGCACCATCAAAGTCCTGGAGCGCGCTCACCACTGTGGGATCTTCGCTGAGGGTATGAATGTGATTCTGAAGGGTTTGGAAATAGGATTCGATTTGATAAGATTTGGTGGTGCGCAGGCTCGTCAATTGGTTGAAAACTCGATCGGTCAAGTTTGACTGACCGCTCCGGTAGCCGATATAGGCGGTGACGAGTACGGAACAACTGCTGACTGTCAGCAGCATGGCAATCAGTTTAGATTTGATACTAAGTCGATCGAGCAACCTCATAAGGAGACGGGGCGCGGAATATTGTTAGCTTACTGCATCTGTTCGATAACAAATAGTTCGTGGGGATCGAAATACAATAACGAATCCGACGATCTCAGTCCGCAATCCCCGCACGGGTGTACTCGACCATACCATTGTGCCGCTGTCTGAAGATTGCCAGCCTGACACAGCTTATTCAATAAAGTCAATTACTCGGACGATCGGTCGCGATTGCGACTTAAATTCTGCGGCTTTGGCTTGAATTTCTGCTAATTGTCCGATCGCTAAACCGCAGGGTCTACCATACTTAGCACGAACTCGATCGCTAGCAATATTTAAAGCAGTTTGCGCTCGATCGACAAAATCACCCAGATCGTAATCTCGCTCTAGCTCGAAATATTTTTTGACGATCGAAGATGGTGAATAACAGGTTGCTTGAGAACCATCTGGCCATTGAATTTTAAAGCGAGTTTCGGGCATGGTTATTAGTTGATAGTTGATAGTTGATAGTTGATAGTTGATAGTTGCTGGATTAAGGTACGATCTTCGTTCTGATACATTCTCGTCCCCACTCCCCCACTCCCAACTCCCAACTCTAGATGCCTTACCGGAATCCAGTAAGGTGTTGGCAGGTGAAATCCCAGAAGATAGTCGATTGTTGTTGAGATTTGAGAATAAGTTGGGGATTTTTGATGACTTCACCGATATCCGTGCAGGTAATATGGCGATCTCCAAATACTTGCTGGACGGCTGAAACTCGATCGGGACGGACGCTGAGTAAAAATCCGTAGCTGGGAAAACTGACCAGCCAACGATCGAAGGATATGCCTGCTGGTCTGGGTATGGCATCGAGATTTAAGATGGCACCGCATTGAGAGGTTTCTAGCAGCATCAAAGTCGTACCGATGACTCCGCCCATGCTGATGTCTTTTCCCGCTGCGCACAGTCCATTTTCGGCGAGTTTGGGTAACAATTCTAGGTCGGCGCGCAGGCGATTTGGATCGGTTTCGGTGGCAGCATTCCAGAATGGATACTTGGGGTGCAGTTTGCCCCGTAAATCGATCGCCATTAATAATCGATCGCCAGTTCGAGCTTGGAAGCTGGAAATTAGATTGCGGGCGCGTCCTAAAATCGCCACTGAGAGGGCATTATACGCGCTCCTACTGTTGGTATGTCCGCCGACGATCGGCACCTGATAAGCTCGTGCGGCGGCACTCATACCAGCTAATAGTGGCTGACTAATTGCGGTATCCTGACTCCAGATCGTATCTACAACCGCGATCGGTCTACCACCCATTGCATAAATGTCGCTGACATTTACCATCACGGCACTCCAGCCTGCAAACCACGGATCGGTGGCGACAAAATCGGGCATCATGCCTTCGGCGGCGAGGAGTAGATAGCTATCGCCATCGGGAATTGCGGCGCAATCGTCGCCGATCAATACATCTGTTGCGGCATTTTCTGTCGCGAGAAATCGCGCAACGGCTTGAATATCTTGTTTGTGGACGATACCCAGCGATCGCTCGATCGTGCGAGTGAGGAGATCGAGATCCATACTAAGATGCTTGGCTGTACTGAACGATCGGGCGGATCTCGTTATTGGCGGGATAGTAGTCTAGATCTGCTTGCATCAGGTGATGCGCGATGCCACAAATTTCGATTTCTTCGATCGAATCCCAATGCAACCGTTGAAAGAAGCGGACATTTTGGATCTGGACGGTGGCGAGGAAGCGATCGCAGCCCCAGGCATTGGCGGTAGTGACGGCTTTATTTATCAGTCCTTTGCCGATGTGCCAGCCTCGGCGATAGTCGGGATGGGTGCCCAATCTACCGCCATACCACAGGCGGGGTTCGGGTTCGTAGATTCGCACTACGCCGAGGACAGCTAAGGATGGGGCATCGGCGGCGACGGCTATAATCGGATGCGCGAGCGCATCGAGAGTATCTACGTCGTCATTGGGGAATAAGCCTTGTTCTTCGACGAAGATTTTGCGACGAAGGGCATAATATTCGTCGATTTCGGAGTGGGTGCGGGCGAGTTTAAAAAGATAGGTGGGGAACATACAGGGATAATTGATGATTAGTCAAGGATTTTGCTCTAGACTTGACACTGTGACAGGAGGGCGAATTTTTAAGCTTCAAAGCTAGACAGAGCCGAACATGCACCGCATTTGCCGCAGCCAGCTTTAATATCTTTGGCAGACATACCCGATCGATTCAACAGCTCGCCCACCTGCTGATAGAGGGCAAACATCATCTCACTACTAGGTGCGGGGTGATGTGCTAAAGGCGTGCCAGAAATCGGGACGAAGGGCACGACGAACGGATAAACACCGATTTGAATGAGTCGATCGCAACCGTCTACTAATGCCTCTACCGTGTCGCCCAATCCTGCCAACAAATAGGTGCTAACTTGTCCCCGCCCAAATACTTCTACCGCAGCCGCAAATGCTTGGAAATAATACTCGACGGGCACATCAGCCTTCCCTGGCATAATTTGAGCGCGGACTGCGGGGGTAATCGCTTCGAGGTGCATACCCAGGCTATCTACGCCCGCATCCTTGAGTTTCTGGAACCACCTAAAGTCGTCGGGCGGTTCGCACTGGGCTTGAATTGGCAAATCGACGCGCTGTTTGATGGCTTGAGCGCATTCGGCGAGATAAGCGGCACCGCGATCGGGTGTATTGGGAGTACCGCTAGTCATCACCATGTGTTTGACACCATCTAGTTGCACGGCGGCGGCGGCGACTTCGGCAAGCTGGGTGGGGGTTTTGCGGGCGATCGTCCGATCGGCTGCTAGGGATTGTTCGATCGCGCAAAACTGGCAGACAGTATCGCTATTCCGGTAGCGCATACAAGTTTGCAAGACGGTGGTGGCGAGGACATCGTGGCTGTGGAGGAGGGCGATTTTCCAGTAGGGGATGCCTTCAGCGGTGCTGAGGTTATAGAATTGGGGCGTTTTGGGGAATTCGATCGGGGCGATTTCTCGTCCTTCTCGGTGGATGCTGGCTTGGGTAGACGTGGGATCGAGGGTGGCGGTATAGGGCGATTGGGCGGCGGTTTCGGTGTAAATGGGCACCATAATCGTCGTACCGTCGATCGTCACTGCTTTATGGTCGGATGGCCCTGCACCGCCTTTTCTACCCGACACACCCGCACCAGTTTCTACTAATTGCAGTCCTTGTGATTGCAGTTCGGTCATTAATTTTTGTTTATTCATTGTCGCTCTTACTCCCCTCCTCGGAGGGGGTGGGTTCTGGGGACACAAAAAGTGCTTAGTCATCAACCGCCCTCAAATGAATTTGGGGCTAATAGCCAAAGTTCACTGAAGTGAACTGAAAGATTTTTCTGCTGATGTATGACACTACCCTGGCTTATAAAGGGGGCTAAAAATCCCCTCCTCGGAAGGGTGCCCGTAGGGCGGGGTGGGTAGATCTCCGCCTCCACTCACCACCGCCCACTGACTCGAATTCACCTGCAATTGCAACAGATCGGGACGCGAATAATGCCCGACGCTATCCATCATCCGTTTGCGCTTAGTTATCAGCGCGAAATCCAGATCTGCGATCGCGATTCCTTCACCATCGGTAATTGGAGGATGTAGAATGTTGCCTTCGGGACTAATAATGGTGGTACAACAACCGCCGCTTAAGGCTTTTTGGAGCTTCTCATCGGTAGTAATTTCCGCGACCTGTTCGGGGGAGAGCCAGCCCGTCGCATTCACTACAAAGCAGCCAGCTTCGAGAGCATGATGGCGGATCGTGACTTCCATCTGATCGGCGAAAATCTGACCGACCATCGAGCCGGGGAATTGAGCGCAGTGGATTTGCTCGTGCTGTGCCATCAGCGCAAAGCGCGCCAGGGGGTTGTAATGCTCCCAACAAGCGAGTGCGCCGAGTTTGCCTACCGCCGTATCCACGACCTTCAATCCCGCACCGTCGCCTTGCCCCCACACCATCCGCTCGTGATAAGTGGGCGTGATTTTGCGCCGTTTGAGCGCGAGCGTACCATCGGCATCAAAAATCAGTTGAGTATTGTAGAGCGAACCGCCCTCGCGTTCGTTAATTCCTAGTACCACGACGATTTGATGCGATCGAGCTGCCTGACTTACTGCCTCTGTGACGGGACTAGGCACTTCGACGGCTTCTTCATACAGTCGCAGATGCTCTTTGCCCATTAATACGGGCGGTTGCACGAAGGAAAAGTAAGGATAGTAGGGAATGAACGTTTCGGGAAAAACAACGAGTTCTGCACCCATTTGGGCAGCTTTGTCGATCGATTCCAACACTTTTTCAGTCGTTCCTTGCCGACTAAATAGTACTGGACTAATTTGGACGGCGGCGGCTCGAACTTTGCGCGTAAAATTCACAAATGTTTCCTCTTTTTTCCATTTCAAATCTATCCCAATGTGTAGGGGCGGGTTTATGCAAATAAATATCGACGATCGCAATCGATCTAGTTGGCGTAGCCTACCGTAGGTACACAAACCTGACCAACCCCACCAACAACCTCCATATTTCTTTATTTACGAATGTAATGAAAAACGATCTGAATGTTAATCGTGGGGAGGGCTGGTTTTTACGACAGTTATCGTTACACGCGCGATCGAGGGCATAAACCCGCCCGACAGATCTGTGTTGGCGATCGACAAAGAAAGATATTAAATTATCGATCGATCGAGCGATTACAACGTCCAGGTATCTAAAATAAATGCCCCTTCTTTGCGGTGCATCAAGACGATATCCAAAACATCCAACGGGTTGATGGGAATAATTCCCGGAATTAATGAAGCTTCACCATGACCGTAGAGAGCCTGCAAAGCAAACCGACAACAATAAACTTTGCCACCTTCACTAATAAATTTAGAGATCCGCACCGTAAAGTTTTGATGCCCTGGAAATGCTTCGTCGCCCAGCTTGGGGAAACCCCTTTGCAAGCCCAAGGTTACACCAGGGCCATAGAGTAAAATCGAAGTATCAAAACCCTTTTTTTTCAAGCGGGTAGCTTGTAATAAGTTGACCAAACCGATCGATCCTTCAAAAGCTACCGTGTGAAATGTCACTAAAGCTTTCTCACCAGGTTCGGCTTGGACGTCGGGGAAGACTTTTTCTTCGTAATCAACTAGAAAATCACCAGTTTTATGAGGGGGAATAGTAACTTCTGGCATGACGTTCCGCTCCGTTGTGCTTGTCAAGGTCGATCCCAGACTAGCGTTAGATCGATTGGGTGTTTTGTATCGATAAATACTAAGTATGGATATCTATCCTTATGGGTAGTCGGCGATCGAGCGGCAGCTAAAATACTACCAGTGGCTCTTTTTACATATCTAAATCGTTAGGTTTTGTCATAGATTGTATCTTTGACTACGAACCGAGCAAATATTCGTTGACGATACTCCAATTACTAGCAGTCGCGACCTTTTCTTTAATGGCGATATGTTCGACAATATAATTCGCATCGCGAGCCACGCCCGAAAATCGCCCAGAACCCCAGGTATACAGCCACGGTAAGCCGATAAAATAGCAGCCGGGTAAGTTGGTAATACCGCGATCGTAATGGGGATAGCCACTACCATTAAATACGGGCAAATCGATCCAACTAAAGTCGGTTTGAAAACCTGTAGACCAAATTACTGTCTGAATATTCGCCGCTGCTAAATCTAAATTTAATTCGGGATTTTCTGGTTGCCAAACTGGAAGATATGGTGGTTCGCTCGGTGCATCAATTTGTGCTTGTTCGATATATCGATCGATATTTTGTTTGATATTTGCAGCAACGGCATCGGCTCGATCGAGATTTTGGCGTAAGTCATCTTGAAACTCTAGTTTACCATCGTTAATCGATCGCAATCTGCCGTGTAATTTCATTCCTTGCAGCGCGAATTTTCGTAAGTCAATTTCGCGTCCGCCATCGCGTCCGGTGAGATAATGATTGGTATTACTACGTGCAGTTTCTTTCTTGGGATGTTCGTCGATCGACAAATCGTAATAACCCATTCGATCGAGCCATTCTACCGCATCTTTACCTCGATACAAACGTGGCGATCGCGGCGCACCCCCGACGCATAAATGTACTTGTCGCCCCGCCAGGTGCAAATCTTCGGCAATCTGACAGCCAGATTGTCCCGTCCCGACTACTAAGACACTCCCTGCTGCTAAAGATTCGGGATTCTTGTACGCTGAGGAATGCAGTTGATGAATAGAAGCAGGCAAACGTTCCGCCAGTCGAGGAATTTTGGGCGTATGATAGCCGCTAACCGCGATAACCACTCGATCGCCAGTATACTCGCCGATCGAGGTACTAACGCCAAATAAGCCCGTTTCCGTCTGACTGACTTTATTTACCGTCACCCCTTCTTTAATTGGTGGATTGAAGCTCGCCGCATAGCCTTCGAGATATGTGACGATCTCATCTTTCGCCATAAAACCATCGGAATCGTTGCCGGGATAGGGATACCCAGGCAGTTGACATTGCCAATTGGGAGTCACCAAACAAAAGCTATCCCACCGCCGCGATCGCCATTCATGCCCGATGCTATGCTTTTCAAAGATAATGTGGTCGATGCCGCGTTGTTTGAGACAATAACTCACGGATAATCCCGCTTGTCCGCCGCCAATAATAATGACCGGATATCGATCGCTCATAAAACTTTGCCGATAATAGTGTGAGGCTATCCACTCACATTAAGATCTTAGGATCTCGATCGAGCGAAGTTTGTATTTCTGGCTACGGAAGCTCTAAGTCTAGCGATTTGTCTATTTGGGCTGGATTGACTAGCGGCATAAATTTCAAACCCTGTCAAAGTCATTAGTAAGGTTAAGTATCGATCGATATTAAATTAAGGTCGAGCGAAATTAACTAGGGGGATATTAAATGTTCTTTATGATTATCGAGCGATGTGAACTACCCGACTCTCACCCTATCGGGTAGAGAGCGGGCTTCCAGCTTCGCGGGGAACAGCGTCCGACAAGACCGAAATCTTGCCACCACGACTTACATCCCCTCCACTGGCAGCAGCACTAGTTCCTAATGCCAAAAACCGCAAGGCTTCATCTCTGATGTTTTTTGCCGCATTTACGTCGCGATCGTTTCGAGATTTACATTTAGGGCAATCCCAATGACGAACATCCAATGGCATCTCAGATACTTTGTACAGACAATTATTGCAAGTCTTAGAGCTAGGGAAAAATCGGTCAACCTCAATATAGGTTTTCCCATCTTTCTCGGCTTTGTACTTGAGCATTGTTCCGAGCATCCCCCACCCAGCATCGCTAATTGCTTTGGCTAGACAGTGGTTGCGTACCATACCTTTGACATTTAGATCTTCTACTGCAATAACTTGGTTTTCGTCTACTATCTTGCGGGATAGTTTGTGCAGAAAATCTTCACGAACGCGCTTGATTTTAGAGTGGACTTTTGCCACTAATCTTCTGGCTTTATGTCTGGTGCTACTCCCCTTCTGTTTACGACTGAGTTTTTGCTGTTTGCGCTTGAGATTTTTACTATGTTTCTTGAGGTGACGAGGGTTTTTATACTTACTGCCATCACTAGTTACACAGAAGTCAATCAAGCCTACATCTACACCAATTGCCTTGCCGTCTGTATTAGTATCTACACTGGGAATGCCGTCATCAACCAAGATAGAAACAAAATATTTTCCATCTGGGTTTTTAGATACGGTGACAGTCTTTACCGTGCCATCAAAAGTACGATGAATTTTACAATTCACTTCACCAATGATAGGTAGCTTGATAGACTTGTCGCCGACTTTGACATTCTGAGGATAACTGACAGATTGCCGTCCATGCTTTGATTTGAAGCTAGGAAAACCAGCTTTTTTCTCAAAGAAGTTTTGATAAGCAACAGATAGGTTTAGAGCTACAACTTGCAAAGACTGCGAGTAAGCACCTTTCTTTAGCCAAGGATATTCTATCTTTAGCTGAGGCAACAGACCTTGGATCGCACCTCGACTTAGCCCCTTACCAGTAGCCTTGTATGTTTCCTGACAAAGATTTAGGCTGTAATTCCAGAACCAACGCGAACAACCAAAAGCACCAGCAAAATATTGCTGCTGTTCGGCTGTTGGGTATAGTCGGAATTTGTAAGCTTGGTACATTATCATTAACTAAGGTTGCTGATAATATTGTAATGAATATACAAAGAAAAGGCAAGGAAGTTGCTCATCTCCTCATACCCGCTCTCCTTCTCGAAGCAGCGTCGCTTGTCGGGTTTGTCGAGCGGGCAATCGTCGCTTCGCTCGGCTTTCATCCCGACGCTCATCCGAAACGGATAGAGCGCGGGACTTCCCGCCTGTCCGTTAAATCGTTCGAGCGAAGCGATGTTGGAATGCCTTAACTTGCCGCAGTGGGATCGTAGAGCACGACGTTTTCTTGCTCGTTAGGATCGTTACGTGCAACTAGGGCGCGAGCGGGTATGGTGGCACTGAGATTGAATGGTTGATGTGGTACTCCGGGTGGAATAAAAATAAAATCCCCAGCTTCATGGATAACCGATTGCTTCAGCCCTTCGCCATAGCGGGTTTCGACCCGACCTTCAATTAAATAAATTGCGGTTTCATAATCGCGATGAAAATGTGGCTCGGCGGAGCTAGCTGGAGGGATAACGACCAGATTCATCGAAATTCCCTGCGATCCTGCCGTGGTGGCGGAGATGCCTACAAAATATGGCAGACGTTGACGAGTCATCGTGTCAGTTTCGGGGCGGACGGTGACAATCTCGTTTGGCTGTGGATTTGCCATTTGGGATGCGATTCGATCGACAATTGAGTTCTCTTCCATAGTCGAGAAATACCTCCTGATTTCATAGGCTTGGGACTAGTCTACAACAGACTCTACTTAAATGTCCCTGCTAAATTTTTCGTGCTAGTCGCTCCCATCAGCGGCTAACATGTAATTGAGTGCAGAGCGATCGAAATATTTAGCAACTACTAGATTTACATATGATGAACAAACAAAACATCTCTGCAAATATTAGCTTGTATGGGCGTTCGATCTGGCAGACGATCGCCTCGCGCCTGCGCCCAAAAAACGGCATTGAGGATATTCTCAACTATCGATATATATCCGATCGATTGGCAACTAGCGGACAACCTATCGTCCCAGAGTTTTCATATATTGCTCGTGCTGGTTATCGAACAGTTCTCAATTTAGCTCCCCCAAATGCTGCAAACGCCATCCCAGAAGAAGAGAAGATCGTCACAGCATTGGGAATGAATTATCTAAATATTCCCGTCGTCTGGGACAACCCGACTCATGAGGATTTCGATCGATTTTGTGATGTCTTGGCATCGCGATCGGAACGACCAATTTTTGTACACTGCGCCATGAATATGCGCGTATCTGCATTTGTCTTTCTCTATCGTCACCTGATTTTAGGCATATCTCAAACAGAAGCTCGCAAGTCAATGGAAAGCGTTTGGCAACCAAACGAAGTCTGGCAAAATTTCATCGCCAGTGAGATTGCCGCTCATCAAAGTCGATCGATAATTGAGGATTGATAACTACCTCTTGCTGAAGGATAGGTAGCGGGCATAGTCTGCTTTACAAATAATTGTAATTACGTACTTGTCAAAAATGAATATCGATCGATCGAATTAGTGAGACAGAAATCACTTTTCAAACAGTAAAATATAGATATGAAAATTGTCAATGTTACCCAAAATGATTTTAACGAGTGGCTAGACCTGGCGTTAAAACTTTGGCCGGATTATTCATCGATCGAAATGCAAGAGATTTTAACTGAAATCTTGGATTCCGATCGCGAGACAGCATTTATCGTTCGGGACGATAATGGAAAAGCGATCGCGTTTATGAATCTTTCGCTGCGATATGAATACGTTCCAGAGGCAACACAGAGTCCTGTCGGCTATATTGAAGGCATCTATGTTAAAGATGAATACCGCGATCGAGGTGTGGGTAGGGCAATGGTTGAGTATGCCGAGCAATGGGCATTGGCGCAGGGATGTATCGAACTTGCATCGGATGCCTTAGTTGAAAACACGGCAAGCCATGAGTTTCATACCAAGACTGGATTTAGAGAAGCCGAGCGAACTGTGTTCTTTATTAAATCGATCGCTACTTCTGCATAATTTTTGAACGTTGTAACTCTTAACACAAAACCACTGCCGAGCCAGTCTAGACTTGGTAAAATGCACAAATAGCAGATTCTTCACTGGAGATGCTGCGCCAAGCAGATGTCTGGGCTGTTGCCTGAATCGAGCGCGATCGAATTTAGTTATAAAACAAATTATTATGGTAGATTCCCTTAAAAAACCATCATCATTCGATGAAATCAGACCGGGTGTCAAACGCCCCGCCAAAGAAACTCTCCTCACGCCTCGGTTCTATACCACCGACTTTGAAGAGATGGCGAAAATGGATCTCTCAGGCAATGAAGATGAGTTACGAGCGATTATTGAAGAATTTCGGGTTGATTATAACCGCACCCATTTCGTCAGGGACGAAAGATTCGATCGCTCTTGGGACGATCTCCCCGCCGAAACTCGTCAGATCTTTATCGAGTTTCTCGAAAGCTCTTGCACTTCTGAATTTTCTGGGTTCCTGCTCTACAAAGAACTCAGTCGTAAGCTTAAGGACAAAAATCCCCTCCTCGCTGAAGGTTTTAACCTCCTATCGCGCGACGAAGCTCGTCATGCTGGCTTCCTGAATAAAGCGATGGCTGACTTTGGACTCTCGCTAGACTTGGGCTTTCTGACTCAAAATCATAATTACACCTTCTTTAAACCCAAATTTATCTTCTACTCAGTCTACCTATCCGAGAAGATTGGGTACTGGCGATACATCAAAATTTTCCGTCACTTAGAAGCAAATCCCGAACATCGGATCTACCCGATCTTCCATTTCTTCGATAACTGGTGCCAAGACGAGAACCGTCACGGTGACTTCTTCGATGCTCTGATGCGATCGCAACCCCAGCTCCTGAATGATTTTAGAGCAAAACTCTGGTGTCGGTTCTTCCTGTTAGCTGTATTTGCGACGATGTATCTCCGCGATCGAGCAAGCAAATTCTACGGTATTTTGGGTATGAATAGCCGCGACTTCGATATCGAAGTTATCCAAGAAACCAATAAAACTTCGGGACGTATATTCCCAATAATTTTGGATGTCGATCATCCCAAGTTCTTCCCACTTTTAGACAAGTGTGCCGCAGGCTATCTCAAAATATTAGCATCGGCAGAATCTCCCACTCCTACATTCTTGAAAAAGATTCAAAATCTCCCCACGATCGCGTCGATGGGTTTCAACTTACTCCGCTTATATCTGATTAAACCGATCGATATGACCAAACAAGCTGGTATAGTTCACTAGGCATTTTGAATTAAATTATAACTTCCGATGAGTTAATGGTTCTGTCATAGACAGAACCATTTTTTCGATCTGTGTAACATTAGTTATAGTAGTAACTATTGGATAACAACCATGTGTAGATCGCGAACATTACACTCAACAGCTACTGAATTAATTGAAGTAAATCGTTGGATAGGGACTGAACTTTTTTAGTTCTTGGCGGTGGGGAGAATTTAAAAGTTTTGGTGCTGAGATTGGTGGTAGTCGTATGACTGCTAATTTTTTCGACTACTTTGATTTCTCCTTCCGCAGTATTGTTAATTAATTCAATTTGTTTGAGAATTCCGGTTTCTGGTTGAACGTATCCACTAAAACTAGATCCTTCGTCTTTATTGTCGAAGGTATATACATACAAATTTTGCCCCTCGACTTGACGCATGTTGCCTTGTAAACTGGCGGTTTGGTCTGGTGGCAGCGATTTGACAGGATTGACACCAGCAGCGATCTCGGCGACGATCGATTTGCGACCGGATTCGGGCATACTGACAAAGAAAACTGTCGAAAGTCCGACTAATAGTGAATGAAATTGCGGTTTGAATTCTGCGAAAGTAGTTTGAGCGTATTGGCGTTTGTCGGGACGATACATCCACACGTTTTTACCGTCACAAACGATCGAGTAGGTGATTTTTAAAGGAGATCCCGATCGAGATACCGTTAATTCCGATCGAAATTGTTCGCCAGTTTGGGCGATCGTTTTAACAGTGGCATTAATTTGAATGGGATTTGCTTTTGTCCCCTTGCGCTGTAGCGTCATCACGATCTGCGAGTCGGTTTGAGCGCGATTGCCTTGCCAAAAAACTCCCATCGCTTTACCCAATAATTTGAGATCTGGGGTCGTTGCTGTCGGTAGTGTTGATGGGGTGGCGGTTGGGGTTGATGGTATTTGGGCGTGGACGTTGCCAGTCAAGCTTACGAGCATGGCAGCCATGACAATCTCGGACAAGAATTTGGACATATTCAAAGAGAGCGGGGATCGGGGGATGAGATAATTTTTGGGTGAAGAAACAGAAAATCCTATCTCAAATTAACAACACCCGAAAGCTTAATTTTCCGCTCGTTTGGGGAATTTAGGCAGATCGATTTTGGTGGCTTTGGCAACGGTGCCGCGATTGACGGTGGGTGCTGGCCAATTGGGAGATGATTCGGCAATTTTGAGGTCGTTGAAGGCAGTACTTTCTTTATCGCTGGTTTCTGTCGATAGCGATGTGTCAGCAGCTACGGGAGCTGGCGCAGGCTGGTAAAGATCGCGATAAGGATGTGTCTCTCTATCCTGGCGAATTACTTCGCGCCAGCCTCCTGGTGAGGATGGTTGAGGTGGCGGCAGGATGGTGTTTTTGGCTCGGTTGGGAGCCGATGGCGTCCAGTCTGGCATCTCAATTTGGGGAGCCGCTAGTGGTGCCGAGGGGGGTGCTGGGTCGATTTTAGCGGTGGAGATGTCTGTACGCTTAGGAGCCGATCGATCGGCAGTCGATTTGTAAGTGGCGATTTCGCCAGATAGTTCGCCGCTGAATGGGGTCGGATCGGTCGCATCTGACTGTGGGGGCGTCGCAGTGCTACCAGGTGTCGATTGGCTGGTGCCATTAGCTTGGAGCAGCTTCAGCCGCCGATGGAGTTCGATCGCGACGCGCTCGGTTTTGAGCAGTTTTTGCGATTGTAAATCGTATTGTTGCCGCAGTTCTTCATGTTCGGCTTCAATTTGAGGCACGATCGTTTGGACGATTTCTAGTTGCTGCGAGAGGGTTTCGATCAGCGTCTGTTGACGTTGGCCGATTTGGTGCGAAGTTTCTAGTTGTAAAAAGAGTGCGCTAACGCGATCGTGTGCGGTTCTCAGCTCATCTTGTTGTTGCAAGATGGTAATTTCGTGGCTCTGATTGGCTTCTTTGTGAGTATGTAATGTCTGCTTGGCAGATGCCAAAGCTTGTTCTAATCTGGCGATTTCTTCGACTAAATGGCGGTTGATTTGGCGGAGATTGCTGACTACTGTCAACCAGTCGGTACGATCGGGTTGTGCTTCAACCGTGGTATAGATCGTCTCGATCGCTTGGTCTGTTTTGGCTCGACTATCGCCAGAATTCGCGCTACCGGGGTTGTGGGGCTGTTCTGCTGGGGTCATGGCAGGATGGATGGGGGTGGAAAGACGGGGGGACAAGGGGGACAAGGGGGACAAGGGGACAAGGGGACGGGGGGGACTGGGGGACGGGGGGACTGGGAGACTGGGAGACTGGGAGACGGGGGGAGATAGAATTGTTCTTTTACCCTTTACCCTTTACCCTTTACCCTTTTCCTTAAAGCCTAAAGCCTATCCCCTATTTAACCTTTCAGTTGATGTTATTAATTGCCGCAGTCAATAAGTCTTTATGAGCGAGCGATTTTTGGGCGATATTTTGGAGAAAATCTTGGCTTTGAGCCGTTCCGGTTTGGAGATGTTGTTGCCAAGCTTGAGTAATTGTAACTGGATCTGTGGGGATATCGCCTAGTTCCCAGCCAGGGATATTAATTTCTGTCATTAGTTTACTAACTTTTGGATCGTAACTAATCGCCCAACATTTACATCCTTCTGCTGCTGCCATAATTAGACTGTGCAAGCGCATCCCGATCGCCAGATCTACTCCTTGAAATAAACCTTTGAGTTGTTTGGGATCTGAGAGTGTTACTACTTGACTATTATCTGTCAGTTTGGCGCGAATCTGTTGGGCGATATCCATATCTGTAGTCGGTTGGAAGGGCACGAGTAAAATATGACTGCCAGTGGCGGCTTGTAAGTCCACCAAGGCTGTGGTGACGGTAGCTAAACGTTCGGCTGTGAGTTTGGGGTGCGATCGCAAGGTGACGGCGATTTTGGGGCTGGGGATGCTGGCAATTTCCGGCACTGGGGTGGCGGCAAGACTCCACACGGGATCGGGAGCGATGATGCACGAGAGTCCCCAACTTTCGAGCAAGGCGGCTGAGGCTGGATCTCTGACGCTCAGAGCCGTACAGTTACCAAAGGCGCGTTTGGCAATCCAGCGAGTCAGGGGTTTATCTACAGGGCCGATGCCTTGTGCGATCGCGAGTGTTTGCAGTCCGAATTGTCGGGCTAATCCTATTAGCCCCCCATAATAGATCGAATTGCGCATACTTGTGGCATCTTGAATCAGACTGCCGCCACCCAAGATTAAAACTTGCGATTCTTTGAGCGCGCGGACTACCGAGCCACTATTCATCCGATCGTAACTTTTGACGCCATAATTTTTGGAAGTAGCGCGCGGCTCGGCAGACAATACTAGGGGTTTTACATGTGGCGGTAACATCTCTAACATCGACACCAGCAATGCTTCGTCGCCACCGTTACCTTTGCCATAATAACCACACAGTACAGCCTGGATCTCAGTCATTTGGTCGTATACTCGATCGATACCTCACAGGATATTTTACATTGCTTCTTTACCAGCAGTATGCGAGCGATCGGTATAATATGTTTAACTGACCAACGAAAATCGGTGTGAGTGAGAAATTCCAAATAATTGAAGTTTCGCCAGCAGATGTCTAAGCACCCAAATTACTGGGAACGAAGGAGAAGTTTTGGTTTAGACACGATCGATTAGGTTTGTGCTTATCCAAAAAATCTCGATCGAATACAGCAGATGAGGATTGGTCTGAAAAAATTGCCGCCGAATTGTGTAGACTGATAAAACTTCCTGGTTCTACCGAACTTGCTATACAAGTTCGGTAGAACCATACTAGAATCGATCGCGCTCGGATCGATCGTAATTATTTAAATCGAGCGATCGCTATTTATCACACTCGATCTTTTTATTCTATCGATCGAGTGTGATATTTGGACAGATCGTTATTTATGCACTCAATCGCGATCGATCCAAGCGATCGCGGCTGATGGTATTCTATCTTACTATTATATTCGATCGGTTAGTTATTTCCTGGTTGAGAGCGGAGGATTTGTAATTGCTCGATCGTGATGTTTGGACGATCGATCGCTTCAGCATGACTCGATCGATCTAATGAGCTAATGAGCATCCAACCAAGCCAACAGATCGCTCATTTGAGTGAAATCTAATAAATCCTCACCTAAAGATTCGAGTCGATCGATCGTTAGACTATTTACTCTCGATCGAATTTCAGTAGTAATATTCCCCAGCTTTCGCGTAAGCTGTTTTAGCACTAATATTTGTTCGCCATCAGCCTTAGCATCTTGATAAACTCGTGTCTGTTGCAACTCAATTCCTAACATCAGATCTACCTCATCCCTAGTTAAATTACCAAACTTGACAGGTTGAATCAACTTAGCAAGATCGACAGAAAGAGTGCGAAAGATCCAAAACATCTAATTACCGACTAAGTAGGTAGGCGCAATTTTTTGTAAAATAGATTTTGCCTGAAACCTAGCTGGTGGGCAGTGCCCACCCTACGCGATATCTTGCTATTTTAAACAAATGCTAGACAAAGAAAAGATAGTTAAAATAATTAACGAGATTGATAGTTTATTTATCGAAGATACTCGATATCCTATATTTTGGAATCAATTGACTCAGCTATTATCTGAAGATGAGCAGGAAACAATTGACTTTCTTGATTCTTGTAATGATGAGAATATTATAAATAATATTTCTTCTATTTTTGATAATATCTCTTCAAATCTTCAAAGCAATAAATTTATAAAATGTCTTAAACGGCTAGAAATAAAATTTCCCAATTTATTACTATATCCTATGATTGAAGCTGCTGTATATAGTATGGAGACATAGACATATTTTTATTAGAGGCAAAGATTTCTAATGGATTCTACAACAAGCATATCTTATTCTAAAAATCACTGGCGTACAACACGTAGAGGCCGTACTATTGCTGATTGGTTATTTTTTCTGCCATATCCAAAAAGTGAAAAGGAAGTACAAAATATGCTCGATCTCTTTAAATCGATTGCAGCGATCGCAGAAGAACAAGATATTTGCTGCATTTCCACAACTGAAACTTATGGTTTATTGGAAGTAAAAAGTTATGTCGATTACATAGAAAAAGATTTTTTACGCAGCCAAAATATTTATGAACCACTAGATTCTAACGGGCTTCCTTGTATAGAACCACCAGATTTTACGACAAAGCTAGCTTATTTTAACTCAAATAATGAGATTATAGAACAATATATTGGAAACATGGGAAGCCTAATAGCAGAAATTTATGACATTGAAATCAATAAGGATTGTGCCGATCCAACTACTGCAATTACTCTTGATAGTTCTCCCAATCTTGAATTTGATAAAAAGAATCATAAGTTTACAGAAAATAAGGTAGTTGAAGTGAGAATAGAACTAACTACAGACATTTGGTTTCCCTGGATCGATGGTGCCATACACGCTTATCGTCCGCATGGTGAAGAAACCTATTTGCAGCCTGTCAATCACCCAACTTTCGGCATGGTATATGACAACAGGGAGCTTGTAAGCTATCATACCCCTCGCCTCAATAAATTCCTATCTGAATCTCATAAGATTGCCTCTTCCTACGGTGCAAAGTGGAAGCTTGATACAACACAGGGAGTTCCTTTGTATGCAAAAATGTGTAGCACTTTGGGCGTTAGACTTGATTAATTTTGCTCTATCTTTAAAACTCAACTACTCGGTACATCGGAATAATTAGATCGCTATTTATTGACTCGATTGCTGAAACTTTAGACTGATCGCATTAAGATCATCAGTGACAAGCAGATGCCCATAGACAAATTTGTGCGGAGCAATAACTCTGGCTTGTCTTCGCGATCTATTTTCCAGAATATTCACTCTCGCCGATCGACACTATCGATATTACTCGATATTTCTCAAAGTCTAACTCGATCGCGTAGCCTCCCATTTGGGTAATTGCTATGAGTTCGATTCGGCAAAGCCGACGCTACGCGAACGTAATTGTTGAAGTCGATCGATCGTCTCTAATCGATCGCGATTACCTTCGGTAGGCAAAGCCAACGAGTCAAGCAATCGGATTTATTTTTATAGATATCGAGCTAATACTAGAATCGATCGCGATTGGATCGATCGTAATTATTTTACTCGATCGATGGCTAGTCAGATCGATCGCTATTTATCACACTCGATCTTTTTATTCTATCGATCGAGCGTGATGTTTGGACAGATCGTTATTTATTCACTCAATCGCGATCGATCCAAGCGATCGCGGCTGATGGTATTCGCTCTTACTATTATATTCGATCGGTTAGTTATTTCCTGGTTGAGAGCGGAGGATTTGTAATTGCTCGATCGTTTCTTTTGGAATATAAAACCCGATCGGCTTTAACTCGATCGTCAAAAGTTTGGAGCGATCGAGCAATGGTAATAATCGATCGCTAATGTTGAACGATTCGATCGCGTTGTAAAGTTAAATGCTTATAATAACAATCGAGCGTAATTATTTAGAGCGATATCGATTTGGGAGACTCGATTACCTTGCACGCGGCTACGCCAACGATTTATGCTTTCGATCGATCGTTTTTGGATTCATTCGACCACCCTTGGGGGTGCGCTTGCGCGATCGAGCGTTAGAGTATCGATCGCTCGATCGGATTCGAGCGTGTTAAAATTTGCCATGCGCTCTCGAAGCTTGCGCGCCGCCTAGCGGCGGTCGGTTAGCTGTTTTATAATTGCGATTGTAGAGCTTGTAACTGCTCGGTATTTAATTCAGTCAGCTCGGCAATTGTTTCTAAAGGCATATTTTTACGCAGCATTCTCAAGGCAATCTCTTGTCGATCCTCCTGTTTGCCTTCTTGTTTTCCTTCCTGCTTGGCAGCTTGAATCTTTTCCAAATACAAAGGTGATAACTGCATAATTAAATCCCGATCCTCTGGTTGAATATTTGCCTGACTTTCTAACGTAACCTTTAAATTACCTAATAACTCTAGCGTACTCTGACGATAAGGATGCCCCTGGGGTAGTTCGGTTACTTCCTCAATCGCTCGCCTTTGCACCCCTTCCTTACCTAATATTCTAAACCACCGCGTCTTTGGTGTCCTGGGTAAGCGATGAATCACAATAATTCCCGTCTTCTGTGCCGATGGTAGCAAAAATATACACCCTCACCTCGTTCGGCATCTAAGTTAGCCCCCAGACTAATTAAAATGTTATCCGATAAAGTCGGTGTCAGAATCCACAGCATGGGTAATTCGTCATCCTTGGGTTCTGGTTGCTTCTTGCGCTTTTCCTCTCGATAGATCTTGGCATGTAAATCGTAGAGTTTAGACATACAAGCACGAATGTCGGGCACAGAAACCGAATTCCGAAATGGCTCGAAGACAACTAGCGAAGTTACACATTGAGCCAGTAATCCCAAATCGGTACAATCGAGAGTTGTCACTAACGGAATGAAATAGACATCAACTTCCCTAACTTCAGCAGCAATTTTATAAGATGGCTCGACCTTACCAAAGGGTGAAAGCAAGTTTTCTAAAAAACTCTTAGCAAATTCATCATGGGGGAAGATCGTCATGCACAGCCATACCAAAATACTCTGACAGTATTACATATTCACCAGCAATTATCGTCGATCGCACAATAACTCTTAATCGATATTGCTCAATTGTGGCATGAGCTATCTTTTGTTAGATCTCACCACCGAACGACAACTTTGCCGCACTCAACATCAGGAAAACCCAATATAAATACGATTTGCCAAAATATTCGCTCTCGTCGATCGATACTATCGATATTACTCGATATTTCTCAAAGTCTAACTCGATCGCGTAGCCTCCCCTTTGGAGAATTGCTATGAGTTCGATTCGGCAGAGCCGACGCTACGCGAACGTAATTATTGAAGTCACTCGATCGTCTCTAATCGAGCGCGATTACCTTCGGTAGGCAAAGCCAACGAGTTAAGCGATCGGATTTATTTCTATAGATATCGAGCTAAAACTAGAATCGATCGAGATCGGATCGATCGTGATTCGATGGCTAGTCACATCGATCGCTATTTATCACACTCGATCTTTTTATTCTATCGATCGAGTGTGATGTTTTGACAGATCGTTCGTCATAATCAATAGCTCGTCCAGTTACGATCTCAGAAATTCTTAGTTCCACAAGCTTTGAGGACTTCACTCCTTAACGGGACAGTGCCATTCATCAAAGGTCAGGACTTTGGTAGAAGTATAGATCGTAAAGCGATCGGGCTATTATCCCATGTAGCGATATTTTCGAGCGTGACTCAGATCGATCGAAACTTTGTATCTGCATCATAACTCCCAACTTCCAACTCCGAACTTCTATCTATACAAAAGGCGATCGCTAGACCGATCGACTTCGGCTAGTATATAGTTACTGAGATACTTCGACCATCGATCGGCATCCAATCCCTACAGCCTCAAACCCTCATCTGATGAAAATTCTACATCTATCGGATATCCACATGGGCGGTGGTTTCGCCCATGGTAAGATCGACCCAGAAACGGGACTGAATACGCGATTCCAAGATTTTGTCAAATCCCTATCTACCGCGATC
This sequence comes from Chamaesiphon minutus PCC 6605, assembly GCF_000317145.1. Classification (GTDB taxonomy): domain Bacteria; phylum Cyanobacteriota; class Cyanobacteriia; order Cyanobacteriales; family Chamaesiphonaceae; genus Chamaesiphon; species Chamaesiphon minutus. The sequence continues at coordinate 2,492,802 of NC_019697.1, forward strand.
GACAAAGCTCTAGCCGAACCAGTCGATCTGGTATTATTTGGTGGCGACGCCTTTCCAGATGCCACGCCCGCCCCTTATATCCAGCAAGCTTTTGCCTTACAATTTTATCGGCTGGTAGATGCTAATATTCCTGCCGTGCTGCTGGTTGGCAATCACGATCAACATTCGCAGGGACAAGGTGGAGCCAGCTTGTCGATTTATCGCTCGTTAGGCGTGCCAGGAACGATCGTCGGTGACTCGATCGATACGCATATAATTAATACTCGCAGTGGTGCGATCCAAATTTTGACATTGCCGTGGATCAATCGCTCCACCCTACTCACGCGCGAGATTGCCGAAAATCTCTCGATGTTGGAAGTTAACCAATTATTGCTCGATAGACTCCAGCCAGCTCTCGAAGGCGAAATTCGGAAATTAAATCCAGACATCCCCACCGTCGTATTAGCTCACCTAATGGCCGATAATGCCACCCTAGGAGCCGAAAAATTTTTAGCTGTCGGTAGAGGTTTTACGATTCCCCTGTCCTTTCTGACGCGTTCTTGCTTTGACTACGTGGCACTCGGACACGTCCATCGCCACCAAAATCTTAATAAAACCAACGACCCCGCCGTCGTTTACCCCGGTAGTATCGAGCGGGTAGATTTTAGCGAGGAAAAGGAAGAAAAGGGCTATGTATTAGTCACGATTGAGCCGACTGTGCAACCCGCGAGCAAAAGTTTCGAGACTACATGGGAATTTTGCCCCCTACCCGTGCGGACATTTCGGACGATTAAAGTCGATGTTTCCAAAAGCGAACAACCTCAAGCAGATATTTTAGCCGCGATCGCCAAGGTTGATATTACCGATGTCGTAGTACGATTGATTTATCAACTCAGTCCCGATCGAGTAGACCAAATTAGTAGTGCGGTAATTCACGAAGCTTTGAGTGCGGCTCATCACTATACAATTCAAGCCGAACTCGTCAGTCAATTGAGCCAGCCGCGATTGCCCGAACTCGGCTGTAGCGTTGGCGATCCGATGGTAGCACTCTCTACCTATCTCGACAATCGCCCGGATCTCAAAGACATTGCCACCGCCATGATTGCGGCTGCCAATGAGTTATTATCTGGAGACGATCTCGGCTCATTGCCAAGAGATAGTGTTTTACTAGACATCGAATCCTCTACAGACACCCCTACTCCCGAATCCTCGATCGAGATATCATCTGACTTAGAAACCACCGATAGCAACAAATCTATCCCCAAATCCAAGTCCAAAAAAGCTGACGGACAATTGACACTACTTTAGGATTTAGGCGTTAGGTTTTAGGCGTTAGCAAAAAGGTTAATGTAAACTCAATCCAAAATCCAAAATCTAAAATCCTCATGAAATACCGTCGTTTTGGCCGTACAGAGTTACAGATGCCCGTTTTTTCTTGTGGCGGAATGCGATATCAACATAAATGGCAAGATATTCCGCTAACTGAAGTTCCCGATGAAAATCAACGCAACCTAGAAGCGACGATCCGTCGATCGTTAGAAGTCGGCATCAATCATATTGAAACGGCCAGATTTTATGGATCTTCGGAAGTTCAACTCGGTCAAATCTTACCTAAATTAAACCGTCAAGATTTTATTTTCCAGACTAAAGTTGCTCCGGTTGCCAATCCGAAAGAATTTAGGAAAACTTTCGAGTTATCCTTATCTCGGCTCAATTTAGAGTATGTCGATTTGTTAGGTATTCATGGCCTGAATAATGAAGAACTAGCCGATTATACATTGCGAGATGGCGGCTGTTGGGAAGTAGCAAACCAACTGCGATCGGAAGGTAAAGTTAGGTTTATTGGATTCTCGACACATGGTACTACCGACACGATCGTTCGGGCGATAGAGACTGATAAATTTGATTATGTCAACCTGCATTGGTATTATATCAATCAAACTAATTGGGCGGCGATCGCAGCAGCAACTCGTCACGATTTAGGTGTATTTATTATCAGTCCGACTAATAAAGGTGGCTTGCTCAACCAGCCATCGGCAAAATTAGTCGAACTCTGTCAACCCTTAAGTCCGATCGTCTTTAACAATCTCTTTTGTCTGAGCCATCCTCAAATCCATACCCTCAGCGTGGGTGCTGCCAAACCCAGCGATTTTGACGAACAGCTCAAAACCTTACCACTTTTAGACCGCGCTGCCGAATTGCTGCCACCGATTATCGATCGCCTAGAACAGGCCGCAGCGAGTAAACTGGGTACAGAATGGGTACGCACCTGGAAACAAGGCTTGCCAGCCCCCGCAGACACCCCTGGGAATATTAATATCCACACCATCCTCTGGCTGCGCAATTTAGCGATCGCCTATGACATGATCGAGTACGGCCAAATGCGCTACAACTTACTCGAAAATGGCGGACACTGGTTCCCTGGAGCCAAAGCCACCAACATCGACGCACTCGATTTTTCTACCTGTCTGGCTGCTAGTCCCCACGCCGCCAAAATCCCCGATCTATTAAAGGAAACCGATTCACTGCTGGGTGGTATGGAAGTCAAACGATTGTCTCAATCCTAAATTAACGAATGACGAATACCATTTTGGATTTCGCGACTCAAATCCACTACCTACTATCCACTAAAACACTATTAACTTTATTTTGATGCAAGATGTGAGTTGATGCTCGATCGATTGCAATTGCAGTCGATTTGCTTCATCACTGCTGGAGCCAGAGCCGTCCATACTGGCGTATTGACATCGGCAATGCGTAATGCTTCGGCAGTCCAGGCATTGCAAGTTCTCAGTGCTGAATAAGTCCCTTTCGCATTGTAAAAACCGCTGTCAGAGTATAAGCCTTGACGTAAATAAGTGACTTTATTATCAACAGATCGATCGAAGCTATTATTAATAAATTGGGCGAGTTTTGCATATTGAGATTCGCTCAAATTAACTTTGCGTATTTCAATATCGGATTCTGAATTTAACTTTGGTTGCACTCGACCCCAAACATGCATCACACTTGGGCCAGGGATAAACAGCACATCAAAAATCGAGATCGGATCGAAAGCCGCATTCATAAAAAATTGTCGATCGCCCCAACCAAAACTTAGATATTCATACCGCTCTGCCGATCGACCTAATTGTTCTAAGTTCAAATGCTGTTGCCAATCAAATACCCGATTGGTTACTGGCACCATAATTTCAGTATGAAAATTGTTAACATTGCTCACATAAATTGGAAAATTACAGTCTGATTGTTGTGAGTAAAACCATTTTGTAGGTGTAAAAGCACCAATTATTGCAACGGCCAAAAATCCTAAGCCAATCCGCACTAAAAACCGCCCGATCTTTTTGTACTTTTTCAATGATGATTATCCTTAAGCAAGCGGTATCTTAGTTGTAACTTCACTTTTGACAAGATATTTTCCGCAAGTTCGAGTCCAATCGACTTATGACAGAGATGATGGTTGCAGACGAGGCAATTGAGTTTGCCACAGACAGCTTGATAACTCGGCAAGCAACTAGCAGACAACTTTTGGAACGACTAATCGGGCGGTTTCTGGCGTTATGGCTGGCATACTTTAGCTCAGGAAAATACCCGAGTGCAGTAATGCCTACATGTCATCAGTTGTAAATTTTAGCTCGATCGAGTGTCGATTGAGTCGATTCTATACAGTAGAGGCTCGGTCAACGATCGATTCGTTACACTTTAGATGCGTAGATCGCAGCACATAGTCAATAATAAAGTAGATCGATCGCTAATTAACTCGATGCACGTACTCTCGATACCGACTTGGGTCATTCATATTTCTAGCGTCATTGAGTGGATGACTGCCATCTGGCTGATTTGGCTGTATGCCGAAACTAGTGGTAATCTAGCTTGGCGGAGTCTTTCATTTGGGATGTTACCCGCACTGGTAAGTGCCATGTGTGCGTGTACTTGGCATTTCTTCGATAATACTCCCACGCTAGAGTGGTTGGTAACTCTACAAGCAGCGATGACGGTAGTAGGTAATGCGACGATGTGTCTGGCTGCTTGGCATATTAGTAAGCAGTCAGTAGTCAATAATTGATAATTGATAGCTGGGTTGCTAGGCTAGGGTTTAAATCTCTAACTTAATAATAACTCACCTTTTAGTTGAATAATTTAAGTCTCTATTATTTGCTGAATCTCAGATATATGTCATCGATAATTGCCTCAGTATTTTCTAAAGAATCATTATTTGCGCTCTCTTTATTTCCTTATTTAGGGTTTCTCTGGTTGATGACCAAAAGAGTCGAAACTCCCAAAACTGCTCTGATTGGTTTCTATCTAACTCTGGTATTTGTAGCAGTGACAATTCCCATAGGCGCATACGCTCAACTTACTTTACATAAATCGTTGGCAGATGTGGATCTATTACATGGTGGAGCTGAGTTCTTTTTGACGCTCTCTAATATCACGATCGCGATCGGTTTTAGTCAAGCATTAAAATCAGTTGATAGTTGATAGTTGATAGTCGATAGTCGATCGCTCGTAGGGTGTGTTATCGTGTCCGTGCGTAACGCACCACCGCTATGCTCGATCGACAGTTAATCATTTAATTAATGACAGATTTAAGTTTGAATAATAGCCTATGCGCGATCGGATTGGGGAGTAATTTGGGAAATTCGAGAGCGACTTTAATTGGAGCGATCGAGCGATTGCAAATTCAGCCTCAGATCGAGCTAATCGCCGTTTCTAGCTGGTATCAGACCGCCCCAATCGGCCCCCCTCAGCCAGATTATCTCAACGGTTGTGCGACCGTGAAGACTAGTCTGACGCCATTAGATTTATTGAGTATTTTACAATCGATCGAGACTGATTTTGGGCGCGTGCGACAGGAAGTTTGGGGCGCGCGGACGTTAGATTTAGATCTGTTGCTGTATGACAATCTGATTATCGATCTCCCCACCTTGCAAATTCCCCACCCCCGAATGCTCGAACGCGCCTTCGTACTCATCCCGCTAGCCGAAATTGCCCCCGATTGGCACGAACCCAAATCGGGCGACTCGATCGCCACCCTCTGCAACAAGTTAGAATGTGCGGGTGTTAAATTGCTACCAGAATAGCAAGCGATTGCAATATTGCATCAAGACTCCTTAATACCTAAAGCCTAAAGCCTAATCCCTAAAATTAAAACACATGCCATTAGGAAAAGAACCAGCCAAACTCATTCAAAATAAGCTACATTATCAAGGCCGTAAATTTACATTTAGTGTCGATAAGATCGAACTACCGAATGGTGTCACTGGCGAATGGGAATGCATTCACCATCCCGGCGGCGCATTAGCAGTACCAATTACTGATGACGGAAAATTAGTAGTAGTCAAACAATATCGCTACCCGACTCAAGGCAGAATTTTAGAATTCCCCGCCGGGACATTAGAAGTAGGCGAAGATGCCGCAACGACAATCGCGCGCGAAATTGAAGAAGAAACGGGATATCGCGCCAGCAAATGGCACAATTTAGGTGAATTTTTTCTCGCGCCTGGTTATTGCGATGAAATTATTTATGCTTATCTAGCGCAAGATTTAGAAAAATTAGCCGTCCAACCTGCGGGCGATGCCGATGAAGATATTAGTATCATGCTTATGACTCCTAGCGAATTTGAAGCGGCGATTTATAGTGGCGAACCGATCGATGCTAAATCGATCGCTGCTTATTTTCTCGCCAAACCACTATTAAATTTAAGTTAGTCAGGGCAAGTTTTCGCTCTACGCTCGGCTCTACTCGTCAAGAATGGTTAACTATCGTTGCACGCATAGGAGCGATCGTTTGATAATAGCAAGTGAGTAGTTAATTAGAATCGACTCTGCTCACCTTGAAATTTTACCTTCTAGGCACACTAGGCATCAGCAGCAGTGTCGCTAGACAGCTTGCTACAGCAAACTTTTCGATCTTAGGCATCCCCCTAAAACCTCAAGCCTCAAGCCTAATCCCTAATCCCTATCCCCTAACCTAACATGAGCGTTCAAATCATCTTACCAATCCTGACCATTCCCTTCATTCTTGGTGCCCTATTCTTCGGTACCCGCAACGGCTTCTATGATTCCGACAAATATCATGGTAACGGCTCGGCTCACTAGATCTCGACCTACAGTTGGCGCATCCGCGCTCGCTGTAGGTAATCGCTTCGGATCTTGACATAGCGGCGTCGGCTTTATTCTGGACTTTTCCCTTGTCTACCCTGTCCCATTCTGGTAATGAAGATCTAGTTTGCTTGCCCTATGGCGTCGGCCATAGTGATGAGGGCGTGTGTTTGCTCGTCAAAATGGGGCCGTATCGGATCTTACTCGATTGTGGCTTGAGAGACATTACGCCCCTGATCGGCGTCGATGGACAGCCGATTTGCGATTTAGTCATCTGTAGCCACGCTCACGCGGATCATGCTAGAGGCTTGCTAGATCTACATCGTGCTTTTCCTCAGTTACCAATTTATACCAGTGAAGTCACCAGCCATTTGCTACCGCTAAATTGGTTGGATGACAAAGCTGACGTCCCACATCTGAGCCAAGCTTTGCCCTGGCGACGCTCGATCGAGTTTGCAGATGGTTTATCGGCGGAACTATTTCCCGCCGGACATTTGCCCGGTGCGGCGGCAGTGTTATTAACTTATACCGGATTTTATCAGTCCTATAGTATCTTCTACACGGGCGACTTTTTCTTATCCAATTCCCGCTTGGTAGAAGGTTTGCACCTAGACGCGATTCGGAATCTCAACCCCGATGTCTTAATTATCGAGGGTAGTTATGGCACCGCGCGCCATCCCCATCGCCGCAAACAAGAAAATACCCTGATGGCACGGATCGATCGGGCGATCGGCCAACAGCAATCGATTATACTACCAGTAACTCAGCTCGGTCTGGCACAAGAATTACTAATTCTCCTGCGCTCTCACCATCTATTTACCGGACGCGATATCGATATTTGGGTAGATAGCACGATCGCCGCAGCTTATGATGCTTATTTACCACTGCTGGATCATTTTCCGCCGTCGGTGCAAAACTTTGCCCGTCATCAGTCCCTATTTTGGGATGAAAAAGTTCGCCCGCACGTCCGCCAGCTTACCCCAGAAACTTTACCAAATATCCATCAACGGCAGTGTATTATCATCACCGAAAAATACACGGATCTCGATACTTATACCAAGGGACATCCCTTGCCTTGGCTGGTATTGTTGCCTTCCTCGCCACACGGGATGACAATATACCCCCCCACAACTCCAGAAATGGCAGTTGAAACCTACCTGTTGAGCGAACACTCCGATGGAGCAGGTACCGCACAGCTCATCCATAATATCCGCCCCAAACATGTCATGTTCGTTCACGGTTCGGCTCCTTATTTAGCAGATCTGACAGGCTTAGAAGAGTTACAAAACCGCTATCATCTTCACTCCCCATCCGCCGGAACTTTAGTCTCGCTGCCGATTGGCGAAACATTCATCCAACCCGCACCGCCGACAGATCCCAATTACGAGGGCGAATTAATCGAACTAGAGCGCGAAATTAATATTACCCTACCAAATGCGATCGCCAGCGATCCCCGCTGGCACAATTTCGCCGATACCGGATCGATCGAAGCCAGATGGCAAGGCGAAGAAATCGTCCTCAGAGGCATTTCACCGCGAGAAATTCTCGCCCGACAGCAAGAACTAAATCTCGATCCTGGCACCCCCTGCTGCGGTAACTGTCGTTTTCAACGCGGCTCACGCTGTTATAATAATCGATCGCCACTCCACAACTTTAAAGTCACCCCAGATGGCTTTTGTCCAGCATTTGAAGCAGGTAGAGGCTAGGTTTTAGGCTTTAGGCTTTAGGCTTTAGGCTTTAGGTTTTGGAGCTGCGTTTCAATCCGCAATCTGCAATCTGCAATCCAAAATCTCCTCCCCACTCCCCCACTCCCCACTCCCCCACTCCCCCACTCCCATGGATCGACCCCTAATTATTGCAGGCAAAACCTTTAACTCGCGGCTGATGACGGGTACGGGCAAATATCGCAGCATCGAACAGATGCAGCACAGTATTCTCGCCAGCGGTTGCGAGATTGTCACCGTCGCCGTGCGCAGAGTCCAAACCAAAGCCGCCGGACATGAAGGCTTGGCAGAAGCGATCGATTGGACTAAAATCTGGATGCTGCCCAATACCGCTGGCTGTCAGACTGCCGAAGATGCCGTGCGGGTAGCGAGATTGGGTCGAGAGATGGCCAAATTATTGGGACAGGAAGATAATAACTTCGTCAAACTCGAAGTAATTCCTGACGGTAAATATCTCTTACCAGATCCGATCGGTACCCTCCAGGCAGCCGAACAACTCGTCAAAGAAGGCTTCGCCGTACTCCCCTATATTAATGCCGATCCACTGCTTGCCAAGCGGCTAGAAGAAGCCGGATGTGCGACAGTTATGCCCTTGGGTTCCCCGATCGGATCGGGACAAGGGATTAGAAATCTCGCCAATATCCAAATCATCATCGAAAATGCCAAAGTCCCCGTTGTCGTCGATGCGGGCATCGGCACCCCCAGCGAAGCCGCCCAAGCCATGGAAATCGGCGCAGATGCCCTCTTAATCAATACCGCGATCGCCTGTGCCGAGAATGCTCCGCTGATGGCCGAAGCGATGGGTTTAGCAGCCGTTGCGGGACGGTTGGGATACCTGGCAGGGAGAATACCTGTTGCCAAAGTTGCGATCGCCAGTTCGCCGATGACAGGAACAATAACCTCGTAGGTTGGGTAGAGCAAAGCGAAACCCAACATGCTCGCAGATCGATAATAAGATCGAACGGTCGCCGATGGAGTGGTTAAATAGTGCTTTAGAGTGCAGTCTATTTTAATCCAGCCAGCGACGCACCCGCAGCTTTGAGTAATTCGATTGCTTTGCCGTATCCTGCTAACGTTGCTAACATTAGTGCTGTATTTCCTTCACTATCTTTGAGATCGAGATTAGCACCAGCTCTAATCAAAACTTTTAGGGCTGGGCGATAGTTATTATTGAACATTAACGCTGTTTTACCGTATTCTCCTTGAAGATCGATATTTGCGCCGCGATCGATTAATAACTGAATCGTGCGATCTCGATTTGCAATAATACTATTAACTGCGTGCATCAGCGCAGTCATCCCCACACCTAATCTTCCTTCTTCGTCACTTATAGCATCGCTCGTTAGATCGAGATTAGCACCAGCATCGATTAGCGTTTCAATAACGCTATCTCGCCCATAGTAAGCTGCAAACATCAGAGCTGTTTGACCTTTAGATCCGATCTCATCAATATTGATACCGCTGGCTATTGCTTGTCGAACTGCTGTCAAATCTCCCAACTTTGCATTTTCAATAAATTGCTCGATATCTTTTCTTTGTTCTCTTTCGACTTTCTTAATTTGTTGCTCTAACTCTGGCTGGCAATATTTATCTGCATATTCACGCGTTTCTCGATTGACTAAGGGATAGAGATAGTCATAAATATCTCGATTTCCGATCTCAGCCGCGATCGAGAGTGCGCCACCATAACTTAAATTGACTTCCGCACCAGCTTCAACTAATAGCTTTACCATTGCTAAATTACCATATTTAGCCACGGTCATAATTATGCGCCGATCGTTTTCACCTTCTTGATTGATATCAGCTCCAGCAGCTAATAATAGCTGAAAAATATCAATATCATTTTGTCTAGCGGCTAATTCTAGGCTGTTATAACTGATATCGCCAGCATCTGGAGAGGCTCCAGCATCGAGTAAGATCTTAACTAAATCGCTACGATTTTGTTCGATCGCGACCCCCAGTGCCCATCCCTCAATACACGCATCAAATCGATCGACATCGATACCTCGATCGATGAGATTCTGTACTGCATTGGCATCTCCACTTAAAACTGCCGCAACCAATGGAGTCTCAGATTCTGACGATTCGTAAGGATCTTCGTACTCATCATCACGTTTGTAATCGATCGATTTATCAGCCATCTACTCTATCTCTATTTTCACCCATTTAGATCTAACCAAGCTGTCAGATCGTTAACTGTGGTAAAGTCTAAAGCTGCATCATATAAAGTTTCTAGCTGCTCTAAAGATAATTCCATCACCCTTACTAATACCTCTGCGGAGACAGCACCTACTCGTTTCTTTAACAAGCGCAGCACGAAATCTTGCCGACCCTTAATTTCGCCTCTCTGTTCGCCTCTTTGTTCGCCAATTTGTTGCGCTTCCTGAATCTTTTCTAAATACAAAGGTGATAACTGCATAATTAACTCCTGCTCTTCTGGTTCGATAGTTTCTCTGGCTTCTAGGATAACTTTCAGATTACCCAGTAAATCTAAAGCATTATTTCGATAGGGATGCTCGGCTGGTAGTGCCGCTACTTCTCGAACGGCTCGTTCTTGCACTTTGCCCTTACCCAATAGTCTAACCCACAGAGTTGTTGGTGTCTGGGGTAGTTGATGAATAACGATGATGCCTGTCTTGAGAGTTGGACTCAGTAGATAGATACCTTCGTCCCACTTTTCTAGCTCTAATTTAGCACCGAGTCCTTCTAGAATTTGGGCGGATAGGGTGGGTGTTAAAATCCAGAGATTGGGTAAAAGATCGTCGCCTAGTTCTGGTTGGGATTGTCTTTTGGCATCCCTGAGCAGGTAGCTATGCAAGTCGTATAGTTTGGACATGCAGGCGCGAATTTGCGGTACTTTGACGGAATTGCGAAAGGGTTCAAAGATGACGGTGGTTTTCGCGCATTCTGCGAGTATTCCTAATTCTTGGATGGGTGAAAGTTGGGGGTCGGGGATGAAATAGACATCGACTTCCCGGACTTCGCCACTAATTTTTAGAGAGGTTTGCACTTGACCTAAAGGCGATAGCAATGACTCTAGAAAATCTTTGGCGAATTGGTCGTGGGGAAATCGAGTCATAAAGCTGGGCAGATTGAGTTGAAGTCGGACTAATTTGGCTCTTTTAAATATTTGACGCTCGTATTCAACACAATCTTTGCATCGCATCCAAATGCGATCGAGATGTTCTCAATCTTCGAGCAAAGATAACTGCTCGCTGTTATCGTTTCCCCCTTTCAAACCCAAATGCTTCCGCGCTGCTGCTGTCACCACCCGTCCGCGTGGCGTGCGGTGGAGATAGCCAATTTGGAGTAGATAAGGTTCGTAGACTTCTTCGATCGTATGACTATCTTCGCCTGTAGATGCGGCTAGAGCTTCCAATCCTACGGGGCCACCATTAAACTGCTCGGCCATCGTGGTGAGTAATAATCGATCGACCCAATCTAAGCCCAACGGATCGACATTATAAATCTCCATGGCGGCACTGGCGATCGCGCCATCAATTTCGGTGTGAGCTTTGACTTGAGCGTAATCGCGCACCCGTTTGAGCAAGCGATTGGCAATTCGTGGCGTACCGCGCGAGCGTCTGGCAATTTCTGCTGCACCTTCTTCAGTTACCACTGTCTGAAGGATATCTGCCGTGCGTTGGACGATGAGCGTTAGTTCGTCCACTTCATAAAAGCGTAACTTCTGCACCAGTCCAAATCTGTCGCGCAGTGGCGATGTCAGCGAACCAACTTTGGTGGTCGCGCCGACGAGCGTAAATTTAGGTAGGGGAATACTCCGAATTTTGGCAGTATTACCTTTACCCACCGTAATATCTAACCGAAAATCTTCCATCGCAGGATAGAGAATTTCTTCCGTCATTCGGGGTAAGCGATGAATCTCGTCGATAAAGAGAATATCTCCCGGCTGCAATGCCATGAGAATCCCCACGATATCGCGCGGACGTTCTAAGGCTGGAGCTGCGGTAATCTTACAATTTACGCCCATTTCGGACGCGAGAATTAGGGACATGGTAGTTTTGCCCAGTCCTGGCGGCCCGTACAATAACAAGTGATCGAGCGATTCTTGACGGACTTTGGCTGCTTGGATGGCAATATCGAGAACGCCTTTGAGATCTTTTTGACCGATATATTCTTTGAGGCTACTAGGTCTGAGGCTTTCTTCCTGGATTTTTTCTTCAGGATTGGTAATATCGGCTTGCAGGATCTCAGTGTCGGCAGCAGCTTGTTGGGTAGGGGTAGCAGTTGGTTTGGGAGTAGCGTTCTTCCTCTGCTTGGCTGGCTGTTCGGCATCGGCGGCTGGCTGTTTGGAAGAGATAATTGCCATATCAGATCGGAGATGAGCGATTTATCTTAATTATCTCAATTAATAGTCACACAATCCAGATTACTTCATCTCTACGCCGGAGTCCCGATCGGGCAGGCATACTATTACCTATTGCTGTTGCTACAACACGAACAAACTGATACAGTCATGGTATTTCCCCGATCGACATGTTGGCTGACAACATCGGCTTGTCGATCGAGTATCGCATCGCAAGGCTAAAAACGTTAAGTATCGATTATCCGTAGGATAGGCTTTGCCAACGAATGCTTGAGAGCGCAAGATTTTGAGCATCCGTCAACTTCAACCACAATGGTGAACCCCCGTGAATAAAAATCAATCTACCAATATCTCGACACTCAAAGCCGAAGTCGCTCGGTTTCGGGAAGAACTCAATACTCGCGACAAACTCGTCCAGCAACTGTCTCAAGAGCTGTTTCGACTAGTCAAAGATAACACTCCATATGCGCCCAGACCAGAAGTAGCTGGCGATTATCGTGCGGAAGTGCGGTTGCTGCGCGAACAATTGCAAGGCGTCGAACAACAAGTTCACTTTTATCAAGAACAGCTCCAACGCAGGGATTTAGAGATCCAACAACTGCGTCAAACGATCCGCGAACTAACAGAACGCGGCCAAATGTTGGAGCAAGTGATTCGGGAGCTACCCAAGGTTTATACGCGCAAATTTGCCGAGCGGTTGGCACCGATTAAGAACAAGATTATGTCATTGCAGATCGAAAATCGCCAGCTTCAAGCTGAATTAGTCGCCGTCACAGATCGGATCGCCGCCAGAGGAATAAATCTCGACCCGTCGGTGCCCAATCTTAAGTTGGATTTACCCAATATCACTCTTCAGCAGTCACAGCAGCCATTGACAGTCCTCAGTCATGCCTAGAACTGTGGTGATTCTGGATGAGACGCCAGATAGTCAAAGGTTGGGTGTAGCGATGTTGGGAGCCATCGGCGAACTAGTTGATTCGGTGCAGTTTGTAGCTGTGGCGGAATTACCAGCAGTTGCCGATCCCAAGACGATTTATTGTCCGTTAACATTGGATGTCCCGCCGACTTTTGAATTTTGGGGTCGAGCGATCGGTAGATCTTGCCAAGAAATCGAGCGACTCCGCGACCTAGTCGCCACTACAACCGATGTCAAAGTCGGCGATGGAGGAAATCTGTGGTTGCCTGTAATTTGGACGGCTCAAGACCCAATTTATGGGGAGGTTATCGGTGGGATTGAAGAGGATCGAGATCGGCAACCGATACAGCGGTTTGGCGAACGATTGCTGACAGAACTGAGCGCGCCACCCGCCACTTATTTAGTGCAGTTCGATCGGGATCGAGCGGGGATGATATTCGATCGATTGTTTCCCTTTCCAGCGGTACCCGCGATAGGCAGTATCGGGCAGCAACTAGATCTATTCGCTTGTCATTGGCGGTGTATCACCCACCAATCGATCGTACTTGGAGATGCAAATATGCGATCGATCGCCGACGAATAGTTGAGAGTTGGGCTAACACCAAAATTTCTGCTCTCAACTATTTGAACTTTTTGCAGACGAAGTAGATTTGAAGAATAAGATCGATCCGATCGCGAATAATAGCGGTGTCAACCAGTTACCATACCGAACGTATAAAGTTTGGGTATTTTGACGATAAACTCGATGAGTGTGAGCGGCAAATTCATTGAGTTTAGAGATCCATTGGGTGCGTCCGTGCGGATCGATAACTGCCGAATAACCAGTATTGCTAGCACGCACCGTCCACCGATCGGTTTCGATCGCTCGCATCAAATCTAGAGCGTGGTGTTGAGCTGGCATTCCCGCACCATAATGAGCATCATTAGAAGCGGTAATAATCAATTCTCCCGTCTGCGCTTGACGGCGAAAATGCTCTGGATAGGCCGAGTCATAACAGATGCCAAAAATAAAATTACCGAGCGGTGTATTGACGATCGGGGCAAATTTGCCAGCTAATAAATGAGCTTCCAAAGGCGAGATTGTATCGATAAGTTTGCCCAGATATTGCTCGAACGGAATATATTCACCTAATGGCACTAATTTCCACTTATCATAACGACTGACGATCTGTCCCGCACCATCGATCGTTAAGATGCTATTCGTTATTTTATTACCCACTTCGCCAAATCCACCGAGGAAGGCAATAACTTTTTTATCTAAAATCGTGCGATAAAAAGGTGTATTTTGAATCTGACTTTCGCGATATGGAAAAGCAGTTTCTGGCGTAACAACTGCTGCTACTCCCTGCTCCGCCAGGTCTATATAACCTTTAGTATAATTTTCCATGGCGAGATCGTATCCAGAGCGATAATGTCTGACTTCATTACCGACATTCCCCTGAATGATGCCGATCTTTATGGCAGATTCAGCTTGCTGCAATAATGGGCGAGCGGCTAAATTCGACCCGAACGAATGAAAAATAATAATAGATGCGATCGCCGTCCCAAAATAAGGCCATGCCAATCGAAGTTTTCGATTCGATCGTTGGCAGAGCCTCTCGGCATGAGAATCGCGATTGATTATCAAACATCCTTCAGCAATTAAACCATTAATAAACACGATCGCGCCAGTAATAGTAGTCGGCCCCGATAATTGTCCCAGATGGAGAATGGCTAAATTATGCGGACTTTGAGTCATGGCGATTGGCGACCACCATAAATCTGTCAGACTATATAATTCTTCCAATCCACACCATAAAGACGTCCCTAAAATTACACGCACAAAGGGATTTAGTTGCTGTTTTGAGGTATAAATAAACCGCAAACCTAACGACCATAAAGTTACTAAACTCGCACCCCATAAAGTAATAAAAGTTAAGCAAAAAGTAGCAATTCCCAAGCTCGCCAAATAAGGAACCCCCATCCAAGTCATCGGATGGATGCCAAAGATCCAACTCAATGCCAACCCATAACAACCAACGCCCCAACCTAAGCCATAAACTAGCGATCCATCGCGTTGGCACAGTAAGTACCACAATGGCGCAATAGCCACCCAAGCCAAATACCAAGCTTCAACAGGCGCAAATGTCATCCCCATCAAGACACCACTACCTAGTACGATGCCGATCTTGAATAGCTGGCTCTGATTAATTCGATCGCGAAAGGGTAGTAGCATTGAGAGGGTAGAGGGTAGAGGGTGGAGGGGAGCGGGGACACAGGTTAGCACCGATAACCTCATCCAGCAAATCTTGTAAATCCTGAAAATCCTGATGCCAAGAGTGGACGTAGGTTATCGGTGCTAACCTCATCCAGCAAATCTTGTAAATCCTTAAATCATGATAAAGCTATAGATTTCGATCGCAATTGCGATCGAGCTGCTGAGATTGTGAATGTTTCTATAGGTATTTTCCTACCGATCGCCGCTCTGTGTCACAAAAATTAATGCCTCTGCGAGTCATCTCTCATAATCAGATCGGGGGTTCGATCGGGCGAATACCGGGCAAAATCGAGGCCGGACATGGTTTATTGCCTTGATCCACGACTCGATCGCTCATATAATGACTTTATATAAATAAACATTAAGTAAACACGTTCGTTAATATTTTGCTTAACTCCAGCTATAACTCCGGTGAGAATAAAGGTACGTGGCGATGGCAACTTCAGGGAACTTGGAGCATACTCGCAGCAGCAGCATTTTTGGTCTCCATTCCCGTCTTTATCGAAGCTCCGCTAGTGCGGCACTACCCAGTTCTGAGCGTTGTTCTCACCATCCCGTGGGTTTGTCTGGGCGCGATCTTGTTTCAACGTCCCAAAAGCCAAATTTGGGGGGATTTAATACTAGGATTTAGTTGGAGTTGGTTGGCTGGAGCGATTTACTGGGGCTGGTTTCGATGGGACCCAGCCATTCATTTACCGATCGAATCGATCGGCGTACCGTTTGCAATCTGGGGATTGTGGAAAGGATTTGGTAAGATTGGCAATTTATTCTACCTCGGTTCTTTACTCGGAACGGCAATTACCGATCTATATTTTTATCAAGTCGGCCTGATCGACCATTGGCGACAACTGATGCAAGTAGAGCCGAGCCTAGCAATGCCCATTTTACAGCAAGCGATCGCCCAAGTTCGCACGCCTTGGGGTACCGCCTGGGCAGTGGTACTCGTGAATTTACTATTAGGTGTGGGTATAATACCTTTAGGAACAAAACAGTGGCATTGGTACGCTTTCAGTGGCGCAGTTTTAACCACCATCGTCGTTGATAGTTTGTTTCTGTGGATTGCCAGCTATGCCTAGATTATCGTCCCGATCGATTTAGCGCAGCACGCAGTTCCTCAGCCATCAATCCATTACTAGTTCACCGTCATATCTATACCCAACCGTGAACCAGGGCATCTCACCTTATCTGATCCTTAACACTGACAACGGTCAACGCCAGCTATCATTAACTGATGGCAACTGCTGGACTGTCGGTCGGGGGGATGACAATCAATTTGTAGTCAAAGATCGTTGTATTTCTCGCAACCATGCGATGATTCAATACACTGATGCTGGCGATCATTACCTGATCGATTTAGGTAGTAGTAACGGCACCTTTGTCAATGGTCGTAGAGTCAGTATCCCCGTCACCATCCACGATGGCGACACGATTACGTTCGGCCAAACTGAATTTGAATTTCACTATCCCAAAGCTGATGGTACGTTGGGAATGGATGCCGAAGGCACTCTCGACGGGACTGTCACTTCTATTTTACATCTGCGGAAGCTGATGTCTGTGATGGTGGTCGATATGCGAAACTTTACGATCCTCACCCGCCAAACCAACGAAAACTTATTATCGGAAGTGATGAGTGCGTGGTTCCGCAATGCTGGCGCGATCATTCGCAATCGCGGGAGCTGGGTAGATAAATATATCGGCGATGCCTTGATGGCGTTGTGGTTTCACAATGGGGAAACCGTCACCAAGCAAGAGATGATGAATATTCTCTTGGCATTAGACGATCTCAATCAGATGACTAGAGAGTTGAGCCAGCAATATCCGTTACCTTTTGAATTGAAAATTGGCGCGGGGATTAATACGGGTCATGCCATGATCGGTAATGCTGGCAGTGGCGACCAACCTGATTATACTGCGTTGGGCGATACCGTCAATGCAGCATTTCGGCTCGAAGCGATTACCAAAGATCTCAATGCAGAAATTGCCATTGGTGCTTCTACTTATCGTTACTTAGCACCGTTATTGGGCAAACATCGGGTGTTTAAAGAGTGTTCGGTAGATCTCAAAGGTTACGATGTTCCCGCGATCGTTCATGCTACCAATTTTGGCCCCCTCAATGCCTTTTTGCAATTGGCTAATACTGGCGCAGCTACGCAGCTCGTGCAGCCACCGCAACAAACTAATATAATGCAGAAAAATTAGTACAGTCATCATTGGCAATTACTCGATCGGATACTAATTAAGCCTGTCAGAGTGGTAGATTAAATGGAGATTTGGGGCATTCGCGAATGTCTTAATTGGAATAGCTAGCGTCAGCTTCACCGATCCAGTGGAGAATCGACTGCGCCTAATGCTTTCAATGTTGCCTTTTGTGCATCTGTAATACCTGTAACGCCAGCAATGTTCGTCCCTTCATAAGGTCGTGGCGAGCGCAGGATTTTGACGCATTCCCCTGTAGTAATATCCCAAATGCGAATGGTGGCATCGGCACTAGAACTGGCTAGCAACTGCCGATCGGGGCTATTGGTGCCATGTTGGGGGATGAAAGCGACTGAGAATACCCCACTTTCGTGACCCTTTAATACTTGCAGACATTGACCCGTGTGGAGATCCCAAAGTCGGATGGTACGATCGAAACTACCACTGGCTAGAAACCCTCCATCTGGACTGAAGGCTACAGACCAAACAAAGTGGCTATGACCGAGTAAAGTTTGCAAACATGCACCTGTAGCTACGTCCCACAGCCCAACCGTGCGCTCGATACTACCACTAGCTAAAAGATCGCCGCTGGGACTAAACGCGATCGAGCAAATCGATTGCCCTATCTGCCAAGTTCGCACGCAGGCACCTGTCTGAAGATCCCAAAAGTTAATCGTCCGATCGAAACCAGCACTAACCAGGAGATCTGGGGAATTAAAGACGACAGACATCACCCAGTGCATGTGCCCTGTCAAAATCTGAAGGCATTCACCCGTTTGGGTACTCCAAATTCTAATCGTGTGGTCTGTACTCCCACTGGCAAGCATTCGACCGTCCGCACTGAAGGCAACCGACCAGACTTCGTTGGTGTGACCGGATAAATTGCGGTAACATCGACCATCCTGGATGCTCCAAAGTTTAATCGTCGGCTCGGTACTGCCACCGCCACCAGCCAAGCATCTGCCATCTGGACTGACTGCGATGGCTCTAATTGCATCGGTATGACCTTTAAAGCTGGTAAATTTGCCAGTGTCGATTTGCCAAAGTCTCACGAGTCGATCGAAGTAGCCACCAGCCACAAATACGGGTGAATTAGCAAGATTGAGCGCGGGCGCGGGCACTAAAGCGATCGAAAACAAGGTATTTGAGTACCCCTGAATAACTTTGAGACACTGACCGGATTCTAGGCTCCAAAGTCGGATCGTCCGGTCTTCACTGCCGCTGGCAACGATCGGGCGATTGGGATCTAAAGCCATCGCCCAGATCCAATTCTCATGACCGATTAGTGTTTTGACCCGCTGCCCAGATTGGATATCCCACAACCGGATGGTACGATCTTTGCTGCCGCTGATGAGCATTCGACCGTCGTGACTAAAGGCGACCGATCGTAATTCATCATTGTGTCCGACAAAAGTGTGCAAGCACTCACCAGTAGCTAGATCCCAGAGTTTGGCGGTAGTATCGTCGCTGCCGCTAGCTAGAAACTTGCCATCGGGACTAAAAGCCACAGACCAAATCCAGCTTTGATGACCCGTCAGGGTTTGCCAGTAAGTAACATTGCGGCCATCTTGGATGTGCCAGAGTTGAATCGAGCAGTCGGCACCACCACTAGCAATAATGCGCCCGTCAGGACTAAATGTTACCGACTTAATGTCATGGGCGGGGTTGGCTTCATGCTGAAGACTAGTCACACACTGTCCGCTATTGACATCCCACAGTTTGACAGTGCAATCGTCGCTGCCGCTAGCCAAGATCGTACCATCTGGACTAAATGCTACTGAATAGACCCCCTGGGTATGTTCGGTTAGCGTCTTTAGGCATTCACCAGTACTCAGATCCCAGAGTTTAACAGTGCAGTCAAAACTGCTGCTAGCCAACAGTTGACCGACGGGACTATATGTAACCGCTTGCACCCAATTGGTATGACCTGTCAAGATCGACTGGAGTTGGTGAGTCCGCGTATCCCACAAGCGAATATCGCCGTTGAAATCTCCACAAGCCAGACAGTTGCCATCTGGACTAAAAGCTAGTGCGTGAATGGTGCCGAAGGTTTCGGTGAAGACTGACTTGGCCACATCGGTATTGGCAAAATTAATGTCGTGTAAATCCACATTCAGCAGATCGGCTTGCCAAATACACAAACCGGAAAAGTCATAGCCACTCAAGTCAGCCGCCAGATGATGGTAAAGGTTAATGAGATTGCCGCCTGCATAACCGCAAGTGTCAGTAAATTCCGACCGCAATTTCACCAGTAATCGATCGAGTTGGTGTTTAATCTCTAGTTTCGATCGCCATTTACCCATGAGTCGATCGATTAGCGGGGCTAAAATCATTCGGATTTGGCTCTCGCGAATATAATCTTTAGTCTGAGCCTGAATCAGCGTGTGGCTATTCAAGATGCCTACATCTAAATTATTAATTTCCGCACATACCAGATCGATAAATTTAGCCGTGACATACTCCATTACAGCGGGTTGGAGGGTAAAGCATCCCGAACTTTTTTCAATCAGACTTTGCCGATCTAATGATTGTAATGCGCCTAATATTTGAGAACGAAAGCCGCTGGGGATGAAGTCTGCTAACAATTGCGCGATCGATACAGCTTCGCGACCGATCGCTAGCCAGTATAATACTTGCTGCTCGATCTGGGACAATCGATCGAAGTGCTGGCTTAATAAAGCCTCGATCTCATCGCCAAGAATTATGCCCTGTGCTAAAAACGCGCTTACACTACCGTCAAATAAATCCCGAATCGTGGTTGCCGCAATCTTAATCGCTAACGGGTTGCCGGAGTAAAATTGCTGGAAGTGCTGCCAATCGATGGAATTGTCTGTATGACAATCATTGCTAGTCCCGATTGCGGCTACTTCGATCGCACCCAAACCATGTAAATCCAGCGTGCAAACTGCTGTAGATTCGCCTTCTAATGGCATTAAGGTACTGGGCTTTTCCCGACTAGTTAATAATAAACAACTCAGATGATGTTCGGTGGCAATCCGTCTGAGCAGTTCACTATAGCCAACATAACCCTCCCGATAGTTGCCATGCTGATGGCTAGCCGCCGAATTAGCTGGATGCTGGGCGAGAATTGATTCAAAATTATCGAAAACGAGCAAACAGCGTGTAGAGCGCAGATATGCCATTAATTGGGAGATCTGAGCATCCACAGTATCCGCAGGTTCGGTCTGTTGTTGGCGGGAGAGAATCGCCATCAGTTGAAAGAGAATTTTATCTATAGGCGGGGCATTGCGAAGGGATTGCCAGATAATCCACTCGAAAGCTTGAGTCAAAGTGGCTAACTTTTGAGTGAGTTTGGCAGCTAATGAGGTTTTACCCATGCCGCCCATTCCCACGATCGAAATCAGCCGACAAGACATCCCGATTCTATCGCCTTCACCATTTACACCCAGCCACCATTCCAACTGCTGGAGTTCGGTTTCGCGGCCTCTGAAAGTAGAAACATCGATCCGATCGCCCCAATAGCAATCTCGATTTTCATTCTGACTAACTGAGCTGACGGGATTCGACGGTTCGACAACTGCCGACATCGCTCGATCCACTAGTTCTGGCGCAATGTTGCTCCGGCGGCGCAGTACCGCTTGCAAATTATTTTTGGTGACGGGTTCGCCCAATACCTGAGTCAATTGTCGCCACAGTTCGTAGCCGACATCGCGGATATAGCCAGTATCATAGCCGATCTGCTCTGCCATAACGGGATATGTGCGACCTTCCCAAGCGTGACGAAATACCTGCTCTTGAATATCTCGGAGACTCTGTTCTTGGAGCAGTCGATCGAGTAATGCTAATGCTTCATCTGCTGTCATTGGCAAAGAACCTGCCAGGATCTATCTTTATTCTAGTCAGAATAATTCGTAAATTACAATCGCAGATCCGATCTTTTCCGATCTTTTCTGGCTGTCAAACTATTTGTGGCAGCTTATTCTAAAAGACATGTAACAGCTTCAACCCGTCTAGCGCACCAACTCACACTTCAATTCTCGATCGACAAATTTCACCCGTTGGCCGATCGAACCCATTTGAGATCTTTCGATCGCTAGCTTCTGCATTGACTAATATTTACAGTAGTACATTACCAAACGGACAGCTTTGTCTGATGGTCTGTAGTCTCAATGAAGTTGCCTAACAACACCCATGCACACCGATCCGCCCTAAAAGATCGCCAAAAGTCAATCCCTGGAGCAAAATTATGACACCTAAATTAACTCATACCAACCCCAAAATCCTTGCATCTGGCGAAGGTGAATCGCACCAATTGCTAACTCACACAGTAGTGTGGAAAATCACAACTGAAGATACCAACAGTCGTTATGCGATGTTTGAAATGACCGATACCGTTGGGGGTTCGGCACCCGCCCACAAACATCCTTGGGAAGAAACGTTCTACATCCTGGAGGGCGAATTAGACATCCAAATCGGCGATCGTTACGAAACAATCGGTGCTGGCGCAGTTGCCCATTTTCCAGCCAATATGGTTCACGCTTTTAAAATAGTTTCTCCCGTAGCGCGCGTGCTAATCGTCGTCTCACCTACTATTGCTGAAGCATTCTATCGAGAAGCTGGTGCCCGAATTACCAGTTTCCCACCCGATCCGATCGTCGTGCAAGAGCTGTGCGAGAAATATAATTTGCAACCTCAATCGTAACTATTTGCCTAAAAAATGGGAGAAAAATTACGAGCTAAAATTTTCAAAAAGATCGCGTTAAAGTTATCGAAGTTTTAGCTCGATCGATCTGCTTAACAATGCTCATATACACCGATCGTCGTCCTAAAAGATCGCCAGCGGATTTTATAAAACCCATTTAAGATCTTTTTAGGAGGAATCGATCGATATTCGTGAGGATACTTTGTATGTCCGAGTCCAGCATTGAAGTAACACTGCGCGAGATAGCTAAAGACAACTGGCGCGATATCGTCCGCTTAAAGGTAGCCCCGTACCAAGAGCAATTTGTAGCATCCAACGCCATGTCTATTGCAGAAGCACATTTTAATCCAGAGGTTGCTTGGTTCCGCGCAATCTACGCTGGTGATGTGCCAGTCGGTTTTTTGATGTTGGAAGACGACGTAGTTCGGCAAGAGTACTTTCTTTGGCGTTTTATGATAGACGATCGATACCAAGGTCGTGGTTACGGGCGAAAGGCGTTAGAGTTGTTCTTCGCACACGTCAAGACGCGCCCTGGAGGGGATGTGGTCGAAACAAGTTGTGTGCCAACCACAGGTGGCCCCGGTTCGTTCTACGAAAAGATGGGTTTTGTCTATACCGGACAAGAAGAGGACGGCGAACTTGTGATGCGATGTGAATTGCGATCTAGAAAAGGAGTACGATGATGATTGAGATCCGGTTGTTTGAAGCACAGGATGCCGCACAAATAGCGCAACTGTTCCATGAAACAGTTCGTGAAATTAATGTCCACGATTACTCAAGCAAACAGGTTAGGGCGTGGGCACCTGATGATATCTACTTTAGAAACTGGGTAGAGGTGTGTTCGAGCCGATTTACCTATGTTGCTGACGATGAGGGTGCGATCGCTGGGTTTGGAGAGCTAGAACCAAATGGTCATATCGACTGCTTTTACTGCCACAAAAACTATCAACGTTGCGGCGTAGGCAGACAAATCTATCGGGCAATTGAAGCCAAAGCAGTGGAGTTGTCAGTGAGCCGATTATTTACGGAGGCAAGCATTACTGCAAAGTCGTTTTTCCAGCGCATGGGTTTTTCAGTGGTTAAAGAGCAAGAGGTGACTCATCGGGGGGAAACATTCATCAACTACGCAATGGAAAAGCTCCTGTAGAATACAGCATCACAACCCCAATCTACGCCGAGCCAGGTTGTCTGTTAAGCGTTCGATGTTATGTGCTGCGGGCGATTGGGAACCTTAAACAGAATTACGATCGATTGATTCCTTTAGCACGGATGTAACATAAACGTTTCTAGATGAAGATCGCCCTCAAAGATCGCCAATGGATTCTATAGGATCGCTCCTAAAGCTGTTAAATTCTCCTGCTGGGCAGCAGTCAATCCTTGGATGCCCCGAATATTCATCCCCTCATAGGGTCGAGGAGCGCGAAGGATTTTGACGCATTCACCCGTAGCGATATCCCAAATGCGAATGGTGGCATCAGCACTAGAACTAGCTAGCAACTTTCGAGCGGTGCCATGTTGAGGGATGAAAGCTACCGAGAATACTCCACTTTCGTGTCCCTCTAATACTTGCAGACATTCACCCGTATGGAGATCCCAAAGTCTGACGGTGCGATCGAAACTGCCGCTGGCTAGCAATCGTCCATCTGGACTAAAAGCCACAGACATCACAATGTCCGTATGACCCCGCAAAACCTGGAAACATTCACCCGTAGCTATGCTCCAAAGTCCAATCGTGCGATCGCTACTACCACTAGCCAAAATATCGCCGCTGGGGCTAAACGCGATCGTGCAAATCCCTCTGCCCACCTGCCAAGTCCGCAGACATTCACCCGTGTGGATATTCCAAAAGTTAATCGTGCGATCGCCACTAGCACTAACCAGGATATCTGGCTGGAAGCCAAACGCTAATGACATCACCCAATGCGTGTGTCCTGTCAAAATCTGGAGGCACTCACCCGTTTGGGTACTCCAAAGTCTAATGGTGCGATCGGTACTGCCACTGGCAAGAATTCGACCGTCCGAACTGAAAGCCATCGAGCGGATTTCGTAGCTATGACCGGATAAATTTCTGAGGCACTGGCCATCCTGCACGCTCCAGAGTTTAATCTTCGGATCTCCATTGCTACCGCCACCAGCTAGGAATCGACCATCTGGACTCACTGCCACTGCTCTAATCGCGTCAGTGTGACCTCGAAAACTCCTATATTCACTATTTTGAATATTCCAAAGTCTGAGCATCTTATCGAAGTATCCGCCAGCGATTAATATGGGTGGGTTCGCAATATTTGGGTCGATCGATTCTGGTAAATGAAATGTCGGGACAAAGACGATCGCAAAGAGCGCATTTGAGTACCCCTGTAAAACCTTGAGACATTGACCAGTCTCTAGACTCCAAAATCTAATCATGCGGTCTTGGCCGCCGCTGGCAAAGAGCTGACGATTCAGATCGACGGCAATCGACCATAGCCCGTTCTCATGACCGATGAGCGTCTGCTCGCACTCTTGAGTTTGAATGTCCCAAATTTTGATGGTACGATCCTTGCCACTGCTGATGAGCCTTCGACCATCGCGATCGAAGGCTACCGATTTCACTTCATTTTTGTGCCCTACTAAAGTTCCCAAACACTCACCAGTATCGATCTCCCAGATTTTGACTGTAGTATCATCGCTGCCGCTGGCTAGAAACTTGCCATCTGGACTAAATACTACAGACCAAACCCAGCCTTGATGACCCGCCAGCATTTTCCAGTATTTTCCATGCCTACCGTTCTGGATTTGCCAGAGGTGAATAGTGCCCTTAGAACAGCCGCTGGCAATGGTGCGACCATCTACACAAAATGCAATACACTTGACATCTTGGGGTTCGATCCCATCTTCATACTGGAGGCTAGTCAGACACTCCCCACTGTTGACATCCCAAATTTTGATGGAGCCATCATCGCTACCGCTTGCCAAGATTTTGCCATCTGGACTAAATGATACTGAGTATACCGCCTGGGTATGGTCGGTAAGTGTCTTCAAGCACTCACCAGTGTCTAAATCCCAGATTCTGACGGTGCCATCGAAACTGCCGCTTGCCAGTATGTGGCGATCCTCCGCTGAAGACGCTAGGCGAACAGGGGCGTAAGTCAGGGAATGAACTAAACTGATGTGACCTTTCAAGATCGACTGAAGTTGATGAGTGTGCGTATCCCACAAGTAAATATCGCCGTTAAAACCACCACTAGCAAGATAGTTGCCATCTGGACTTAAAGCTAGTGAGTTAATGCTACCAAAGGTTTCAGTAAAAACTGACTTGGCTACATCGGTATCGGCAAAATTAATGTCATGTAAATCGATTCCGAGCAGATAAGCTTGCCAAATACACAGACCAGAAAAATCGTGCCCACTCAAGTCAATTTGCAAGTGACGGTAGAGGTTAATTAGATTGCCCCCAGCATAGCCACTAGTCCCCGCAAATTCCGATCGCAGTTTCACTAATAATCGATCTAATTGATTTTTAATTTCTAGTTTCGATCGCAATTTACCCATCAGTCGATCGACCAGCGGCACTAAAATCATTCGCACTTGGCTTTCGCGTACATAGTCTTTGGTCTGAGCCTGAATCAGTGCATGACTATTGAAAATCACCACATTAGATGTGGTAATTTCTTCGCAAATCTGCTCGATAAATATGTCAGTGACATACTCCATCACCACGGGTTGTAAAGTAAAGCAGCTCGAACTTTTTTCAATCAGACTTTGACGATCTAACGATTGTAATGCGGCTAAAACTTGAGAGCGAAATCCGCTAGGAATGAAGTCTGCTAATAGTTGAGAAATCGAAATAGCTTCGCGCCCGATCGCTAGCCAGTACATTACCTGTCGCTCGATCTGGGACAATCGAGCGAATTGCTGTGCCAGTAAAGCCTCAATCCCATTGCAGAGAATTACCCCCTGTTCTAAAAACGTGCTCACGCTACCGTCAAATAAATCCCGAATTGTTGTCGCTGCAATTTTAATTGCTAACGGGTTGCCGGAGTAAGATTGCTGTAACTGCTGCCAATCGCTGGCATCGGCTGTATGACAACCATTAGCAGTACCGTTGGCGTAGCCTGTCTGCAAGACAATCGCTTCCACTTCTCGATCGCTCAAACCAAGTAAATCTAACGTGCAAACTGCTCCAGATTCCCCTTCTAAATGAATCAAAGTTCGGGGTTTTTCCCGACTGGTTAATAATAAACAACTAGCATGATGTTCGGTCGCGATCCGGCGGAGGAGTTCGCTATAGCCAGCATAACCGTCACGATAACCGCCATCCGCGAGAATCGATTCAAAATTATCGAAGACAATTAGACAGCGAGTAGTGCGTAAATATGCTATCAATTGCGAGATCTGAGCATCCACCGTATCCGCAGGTGCGGTTTGCTGTTGGTGAGAGACAAAGGCAATGAGCTGAAAGAGAATTTTATCCAGTGGTGGGGCATTACGTAAGGATTGCCAGACAATGCGCTCGAATTTGCGATCGGCTGCTAACTTTTGAGTGAGTTTAGCGGCTAATGATGTTTTGCCCATGCCACCCATACCGACGATCGAAATCAGCCGACAACGTGGCTCAAGGGGATTAACTTTAGAATTGTCATCCAGCCATCGTGCCAACTGCTGGAGTTCATTTTCGCGCCCAATGACGCTAGAAACATCGATCTGCTCGCCCCAATAGCAATCTCGATCTGGGGGCGAAGCTGAGCTGACGGGATTCGACGGTTCGACAACTGCCGACACCGCTCGATCCACTAGTTCTGGTGCAATGTTGCTCCGGCGGCGTAGTACTGCTTGCAAATTATTTTTGGTGACGGGTTCGCCCAATACCTGAGTCAATTGTCGCCATAGTTCGTAGCCGACATCGCGGATGTATCCAGTGTCATAACCGATTAGCTCGGCCATTTTGGGGTAGGTGCAACCTTCCCAAGCGTGACGAAACACTTGCTCTTGAAGATCGCGGAGACTTTGAGCTTGAAGCAGTCGATCGAGTAATGCTAATGCTTCATCTGCTGTCATCGGCGAAGACCCTGCCAGAATCTATCTTTATTCTAGCCCCAATCTTTCAAAAATTACATGTAGAGATCCGATCTTTTCCGATCGCGAACAGCGGACTTTTACCGATCTTTTCTGGCTGTCAAACTAGCTGGGGGCGCATATTCTAAAAGACATGGAGGAAGTTGATACCGACATCAACCCAACTGACAACTCACAGATGACCCAGGAAAAAACCATCGTGCATTTACCAATGAAAACTTTTATAGCGACGACGCTGACTGGCTTAATTTTGGCAACAGGATTTGGGACTTTTAATCCCGCGAGTGCCGTTATCGACTGCGATAAAACTCCCGACGCGCCGCTCTGTAGTGGCGAACCGAGACCAAGACCAAGACCAAAACCACAGCCCACAACCCCTAAGCCAGCTCCCGCCCCTACAAACTATCCAGCCGCGATCGCTTTCGTGCTCAAAAATTCCAATTTAATCGAACAAGCCATCGATAAGGTTTGGAATAACTTCGGTAAAGGGGTTGTCGCTCAAAAAATCAAAGACGAACTCAATGGTAAACGCGTCGGTACAGGAATGCGGATTAAGGATGTCAATGTCAACCTGAGAAACATTACAGTCAAAGAAGTCAAGCCTGGACCTGCTGCTAACCAAATTAGTGTCCGAGTAGTGATTCCTAACAATAACGAAGAATTTCACGTTTCGGTTCCATTAATCCCCGATCCATCTTTTCGAGTATTTCATGACCTGACAATGAATTTGATTCTGACAATTGATAATTCTAGCGAACCGATTAAAGTCGCTCGGTTAAACGTTCAAGTTAGCAATGCTGATGTGCGCGGGTCGAATTTAATTGGATCGGTTGTTAAAGCATTGGGTGACTTCTTTACAGGCGGAGATTTCAGCCGAGGAATCGAGTCAAAAATCAACCAAGATATTCCGCTACTAAAACAATTGGGTGGAGTAATTAAATCGGCGATCGATAGTTTACCAATTCCTAAATAATCGATCGAACGAATTAACAGTTCGCTGGCGGGGAGTTTTACCGTTGTGTCCCCTTGCTGCATCTCGAAGGAGAGCGATGTCATCGATGCAGACAGCCCCAATTTCGATTTCCAACTACCAAATAGTGTCGATGGTTGACGGTGTGAAGTTTTTATCGCTTCCTTCACTTTATTGCCACCAAAGGCAGGCTAAACCCTGCATCAGAGCGGTCAGAGGTGGCGATCGTCTTTTTTTAAATCCAGTCAGCTATTTCCACAAATCAACCAATCGTTATATCAGGAAAAAACTCATGTCACCCATACGTAAAAACAGCTCGATCTCTGATATCGAAACCGAATTAATCAATTGTCTGTTGAGATCGCCCACGATCGATTACCCCTGGAATCCTGCCGACCCCGATACCGCCGACTACTACGCCAGATCGGATCGTCACTTTTGTTTGGAAAATCGATCGGATGCCGAACTCTACGTTGGCGTAGCCTCTCCTGTGGAGACTCGATCTCAATCTTTCTCAATTTGGCTGCAATCTTTGCGAATCGATTTTCACCCAAATCTTAACTAACCATTCCCATTATTTCAAACACTTTGAGAGGTATCTCAGTCATGAAAGCCAGCTCATTCATCAAACTCACCAACATTCTCGATCGCATCCAACTTCATTTTGATTCGTTGGCGCGTAGCCTCTGTCTTGACCCAAACCAATGGGTCGGGAACCTCCGCGTGATTTGGGTCGCTCCATCGGGAGAATCGATCTACCCAAGATCGGTATTCGCGGGATCGTTTTTACCCACACGCCTCGTCGGCCAATAGTTACCGAACTAAAACCAGATGATGCGAATTTAACTCTTAGCGATCGCGGAAATACTTCGGATCGTAACTCTCAAAAATCTCAACTCGTTCGCGTAGCGTTCGCCTTGCGAAATCGACGGCACCGTTCGATTAATTGGCGGTGGCAATCTCGGTTAATACAGTGGCTTTAATCGCATTCATTCACTATCTATCGACAAAAAATCACCATGAAACTCACAATTGAAGAGCAAAAAAAAGCACGATCGAGTTCTGTTAGTTCGTTGGCAAAGCCGCTCCCGTCGAGAATCGATCGAAAACCCAAAAATCCTCGCTTACTGGCACAATGGCAATCGATTGAGCGGAAACTGCATTGCCGATGGTTTTTAGGCTGAGTTCGTGCCGCAAAAGATGGGGTTTAACTAATTTTGAAGGATGGTCTATTATGATGGAAAATACATAATTCAATTCCCCCAATCGATGAACCGCGATCGATCGAACGGCTACCGAGTTAATTGTCGTTCGCCCCGATCCACGCCTGCTGACCGATCGACGATTATCCTATTTTGTCGGACTTTCGGCTAATACAGCAGGTGCCAAGGGAATAGCAATGGAACTGGTCATTATGCCGCCTGGTGCCATTGCCAAGCCCCATTTTCAACCAGAACATGAACTGTCCTCTATCTACTCAAGGGTCGGGTCGAGGTCTGTTATGGCAAGGGACTGAAGCAATCTCAAGTTTGCGAAGCCGGAGATTTTGTATTTACGCTGCCTGGAGTTCCCCATCAACCGCGCAATCTCAGCGATACAGAACCCGTTCATATCGTAACGGCTCGCAACGATCCAGACGAAATAGAAAAGGTTGTGCCATACGATCCGACCTCAGACAGATAGGACGGCTTTAGACCTGCAAACCTAGTTAACTAGAGGAAATCCGCTCGCGAACATGGATATAGAAATCGTTAATACCAGATTTTGGAATTAGCTCAGAGTAAAGTTTATAACCCCATTTTGCAGGTTTTTACAGTTATTATGTTTCAACGCCATAGTCGTTTGATAATGGGTAATCGAATCAAAAATGAAGATTTGAATGATATTAAGTTTGTTTAAATATAAGTTTATATTAGGGGTACAAATAATTAGATCTAACTGAAAATATTGGTTTTATTTGATATGTCGAATTTCACAGCATCGAGATTAATTTTTTAATATTGTTATCAACAGATCCAGCAAAATAGCATTATATACATCAAACTTAGATTAGTGTCAATGATTTATCGATTCGATCGTTGTGAAGTAGATCGAAATTTGTAATCTATATCACAAGCCAGTATTTCTGCCGATCGATTGCCACAATATTATTTATTATTTTGTTTACAAATAACAACTAATCCAAACTGAATAGGGTACATTGAGAATAGCAATATAATAGATTATATCTAGAGTAACTATAGAGCGGACTGCGACTATGAGCGTTGCCGATCTGAGGCCCGCTCTGCCCCCATCCCCTGGCTGTTGCCTTGTCTTGTCTCATTTCCACGATCGAGAGTGGTGGCATTTATGCTCTAATCGCTCGGAGCAGAGGATCTGTGCATTAATTTATGCTTTTCAAACATCCTCTAATTGTTTGGTTGCCAAACATTAAGGTTAAGTAGCTATTAATTAATAATCGATCGATCTAATAAGATCGCCAAATATGTATGTCAAAAACTCCAGTGCTATTAGTAGAATCAAGTCCAGCAGAGATAGCTAAAGTTAGATCTAATATAGACAATGAGTTTCAGGATTTAATTAAGACTATTAATAATTACCGAGAACTGCTAGAAGTAATTACTCAAGAGCCACCTCAATTAGTGATTTTAGGAATGTTTGATAAATTCAATTACTTTGAGATCGGCGCAGAACTGCACAAAATTCAGGATAGTTTACAGATCGTACTGCTGTGCAAACAAGAAGTAGTTACTGATTCCTTTTGGCAAACTCTAAAAAATAATAATATTACCGCGATCTCAGTTAAAGAGTACGCTCGGTTGAATCAAATTCTTAAGACAGTAGAGCGACCGATCGACTTACCGAGCTTTACTGGAGAAACAATCCTGGTCATCTTACAAGAGATCGTTGCTATTAGTAATAACCATTTTGGTAAGCTAGCCCAAGGCAATTACTGGCAAAAATCACGCGCTCTAATTATCGATAAATATCCCTCAATCCGCTATTTTTCAGTCGATCACTTTGGCAAAATCGGTTGCGATCGAGATCTATTAGAACGGAAATTGACAGATGCAGATATTCAGGGTCTACGGCTCTGGGTGCAAAAATTTATTGAAGAATGCGAACGTTCAAAGAGTAACTTTAGCGATATTTTGCATACTTCAAATATGTCGTTGCCAGCAACATATTTTTTAGGAGAGTTAACTTGTAGCCAGCTTCCGTAAAATCCACTTAAATTATTAATAACTGGCCGATCTTCCCTGGTGCTTGGCAAGATTAAAGTGCCAGACCTACGATCGATCTCGGTAACTTAGCACTTCGTCCGAACGCTCGGATACAGTGTCCCGTCTGTGTTTGCGCCCAAGCCAATTATCGATCGAAAACCAATTGAATCGACAAGTAGCCAGGAGCGCAAACAGTACGATGCCATAGATAAGTTGACTGGTGGCGATTTCCCATTTTTGAACCGATGTAACTCCCATCATCAGCATTATCATTAAAGCAGATGTGACAATTAAAGCGATCCGAGTTGACAATCCTAAAATAATTAAAATCCCGACTACGAGTTCGATAATCGGCACGAGATAGGCATTGAGGCGCACCAGCGGTTCGGGAAAATAAGACCCTTGCAAAGTTTTGACTGTCTCTTCGACGAAACCGGGAATATTGCCGATTCTGGTGAAGCCATGATTGAAGAAATTGACACCAATCAGCAATCTCAGTAGTAAATGTGCGACGGCTAAATCTCGTGGTTTGAGACTAATATCGGTTCTAGTATCGTGCATATTTAGATCCTCCAATTAATTAAGAAAAATCTGCATTGTTTCCAGTCGCGCCTACAGGTAATTTCTGTTTTAAAATAGATTTATGCTGAAAATCCGTTCGAGGTTGCAGTGGCAAGATCGATCGAACAACGCGATCGTTGCCTAAATAAGTTTGCAACCAAGTTAATAAAACCAACAAACGATTGCGAAATCCTGGTAAATAAACCAGATGAACGCCCAGCCAGATTAACCAAGCAAGCAATCCCGTAAAAGTCCAGCCTTGAATATCGCCAACCCCCGATCGACACCCAATAATTGCCAATCTGCCTTTATTAAAATAACGAAATGGTTGGGTTTGGCGATTTTGTAGTTGACTGGTAATATTGCGAGCGACGGTGACACCTTGTTGGAGTGCTTCTGGTGCCACGCCGCTCGAACCTTTACCATCTCGATCGATATAAGCAACATCGCCAATGGCATACACATTATCGTACTCGATCGATTGTAAAGTCGGACGCACGCGCAATTTATTTTTTTGGCCTCTCGACCAATCTTCGGATAATTCGGGCATCGTTGCTTCGACGCCTGCCGTCCAAATTGCTGTTTTGGTGGGAATAATTTGACGATCGTGGAGATAAACTGCTTCTGTGGTAATGCGAGCGACTTGAGTTGAGAACCGTATGTCTACTCCTAATTTATGCAGATATTTTTGAGTGTAAATTCCTAATTTTGGTGATAGTTCGCTGAGTAATCGATCGCCAGATTGTACCAAAATTAGTTTGACATGGTGCAAATTTAAAGTTGGATATTCATGTCGAATGCGACTGCGGAATAGTTCGACCAAAGCCCCAGATACTTCCGTTCCAGTGGCACCGCCGCCGATAATAACAAATGTGAGCAACTGTTCGCGGCGCAGGGGATCGGCTTCGATACTGGCAGCTTCCAAACATTCCAGAAGTCGATCGCGCAGGGCAACTGCATCTGGCAAAGAGTTAACTGAAAAAGCATATTCCTTCGCGCCAGGAACGCCTAAATATTGCGACTTACTACCTGTTGCTAATACCAAAAAATCGTAGTTAATTTCGATGCGATCGGTTGTAATAATTCGCGCGGATAGGTCAATTTTTTCGACTTCAGCCATTAGAAAATGACATCGACGAGAACGGCGAAGAATCGTGCGAACGGGATAAACGATCTGCTCTGGTTCTAGTTGGGCGGTCGCAACTTGATACAGCAAAGGCACGAAGGTGTGATAATTAACTCGATCGATGAGCAGGATCTCTTTCCCACAATGCGCCAATGACTGAGCGGCTTGCAATCCACCAAATCCAGCTCCCACGATCGCAATAGGAAATTTTTGCATCATTAAGCTGTCGAGTATTTAGATCGTGTATGAGATGTTTTGAAAGGGGGAGCGGGGAAACAGACGCGATCTGCTTATGGCGATCGAGAATCATCCCTCGAATCAGCAACACCCCTCATCGCTGCTTCAGTTTTAATTGTCGATCGATTTTCCTTGTAGCGCAATTAAAAAGATTCCACAGAATATCGATCGCTCTAAATAGCAGCAGAAATTAGCCGGAAGGGCGGGTTTGTTTGAGATCGAACGGTACGATCGAGATTCGGTTAGCAAAAAGCGGATGCGTTCTGGTCGGAAAACCCGATCGTGAAAACGCACTAGCGACGCAGCGATCCTTCCAAGTAGTGTGCGTCAGCGGCTCGCAGCCGGGAGGTTGTCTTGATGCAATTGTATGGGCGGGAAACCCGCCCACATTGCATCGCTTCCTCCCGGATTATGCGGATGCGCTCCGGTCGGGTTTCCCGACCATGGAAGCGCAACCAAGCAGCGAGACAAGACAAGTACCCGCCCCTAAAGAGCCATTTCTATACCAGAATGTCCTACGGAAGAGGATTTCCGCCAGTGACCCCGTACACCTCGCCAGTCACATAACTGGACTCTTGCGAAGCCAAGAGCACGTAAATCGGAGCTAGCTCGGCAGGTTGCCCCGGTCGTTTTAGTGGCAGTTTCGCGCCGAGGTTAGGAATTTTTTCCGTTGGTTGACCACCGCTGATTTGTAGAGGCGTCCAAACTGGCCCTGGTGCCACTACATTGGCGCGGATACCTTTAGCTGCTACCTGCTTGGCCAGCGACTTGGTAAAAGCAACAATAGTAGACTTGGTGGATGCGTAATCGAGCAAGTTTGGTGAAGGCTGATATGCCTGAATGGATGACGTGTTGATAATTGTGGCTCCAGGCGGCAACAGGGGCACTGCTGCTTTGCAGATCCAGAACAAAGCATAAACATTTGTCTTAAAGGTCTGGTCGAACTGCTCTGTCGTCAGGTCTTCAATGTCTTCGACAGCCTGCTGTTTCCCGGCGACATTCACCAGGATATCGAGTCCGCCCAGAGCTTTATGTCCTTGCTCTACCAACGTTTTGCAAAAGCTTTCCTCGCTGATATCGCCAGGTAGCGTCACGGCTTTCTGTCCGGCAGCTTCGATTAGTTCGACTACTTCTTGAGCATCTTTTTCTTCGCTTTCTAAGTAGTTGAGCACGATATCTGCCCCTTCGCGAGCAAAGGCGATCGCGGTGGCACGTCCAATCCCCGAATCGGCTCCAGTGATTAGTGCTTTGCGTCCAGCTAAACGGCCAAAGCCTTGATAACTTTCTTCACCATGGTCTGGCTTTGGCGACATTTCCTGCGCTAATCCTGGCTCTGACTGAGGCTGTTTGTCAAACTCTGGCTGCGGGTACTGCTCGAGCGGATCTTGCATGGCAAATTGGTTTTTGGTCGTAGCAACGTTAGTCATATGTGAGGGGTAATGGGTAATGGGTAAGGAAAAAACTGATTTGGTTGGGGTTGGATATATCGATCGGGTTTAAAACCTTTACCCACGACCCCATCCACACCAGAGCAATTTAACTAGCAACTTGGCGATCGATAAACTGGGCTATTGCAAATCGACTTTGACATTTTCCGTCATATTTTCGCGCTCGCCAGTGGTAGTGGCTTGGACGAACCCGACGGCTTTGGCCAACCAAGTTGCGGGAGAATCCCAATACTCGCCTTTGGTGGTGGTGATTTTGAGCAGGGCGATATCGGGTTCGTCGAGTTCTTTGGGAAACCAGGCTTTGAGTTCTGGCTTCCAGAGTTCTTGAATTTTGGCGCGATCTGTTACCAGTTCGGCGGTGCCGCACAGCGAGACATAGCACTGCTTATCGGGAGCTGAGAAGCTGACATTGACATGATTATTGCGATCGACTTCGGTCACTTTATGGGAACTACCGTAGGTAAAAAACCACAGGTCGCCATTTGCTTCGACTTGGCCATTGACAGACATCGGACGGCTCCGCAGGCAGCCATCGTCATCTAGGGTCGTCAACATACACAAGTCGATGTCTTTAATGAGGTCGCGGATTTTTTCGATGGATTGAGTCTGGTTTTCGGTTGCGTTTGCCATTGGGTTGATTCTTTAATTTGGATATGGTGGTTATGTGCGTGATTGTCAGCTTCGTTCGTCACCGTCTGGATTGCCCGTTGCTCCCATAACGAGAACGATCCGATTTGAATTTTCCATTGTTTGAGCTACTATGTAGAGTGATTAATTTGCAATCCGATCGCCAGCACTGCCATCTGCAACCACCGTTGAGAGTATACTGGTAGGCGGTTTTGCAGGCACAGTCCAGAAGTAAATATTATGCGTCCGTCCGTTGACTTGCACTTGTGCGGTCTGTTCTGGCTTCCATTCACCCATCCCAAAATCGTGAGAAACAATCCGCGTACCGGGTTTGAGTTGGCTGAGCAACTGCGGTCTGAGTTTGACATTGAGTTCGGGTAGCAAATACAGCGTGACCACCGTAGCGTCGCTAAACTTGCTCTGAAACAAGTCTTGGTTGAGAAACCGCACTCGATCGCTCACGCCTGCTTGTTTGGCATTGGCATTGGCTTCTTTAATGCGTTGTGGGTTAATGTCAATGCCAGTAGCGCGAATGCCAAATTTTTGGGCAGCGGTGACGGGAATGCGCCCGTCGCCACTACCCAAGTCGTACAACACATCATTGCGATTGACTTTAGCGATCGCTAACATGCGATCGACTACTTCCGGCGGCGTGGGTACATAGACGACATCGGGCTGGCGTAATGGCTGAGATTGGGTAGTAGCCGCTGGGGTTTGGACTTGGGTAGACTCGTTAGCAACAGGAGTTTGGCTGCATCCCACGCTAATGAGACCGATCCCACATAGCAGCAAAGCGATCGGGTGTCGAACTGAAATCATCGATTTCTCCTAAAATTAACTTGCGGTCGAACTCGATCGGAATCATCTGCTGACTCTGAGCGCGAATCTAGGCTGTTGCCAGATTAATTCAGTACTTCTACCTCTTTGTGAGTCTCAAATACACAATTCGATAGCGGGTGAGCGATGCAAATTAATACGTATCCCTGAGCGATTTGTTCTTCACTCAGAGCCGATCCTTCTGACTGGTCTACTTCACCTTCGTTGGCGTAGCCTCTCCCCTGGAGAATCGTCTTGACAGTGCATGTCGAGCAAATGCCTTGCCGACAGGAATATGGTAATTCCATACCTTGTTCCTCGGCAGTTTCGAGGATAGAGGTTGCATCTGGTACTTCAAAAGTTTTATCGATGCCTTCGGCTTGGTTATATAGTCTGACCTGGTACGAACTTGCCATGCGATAAAGTCTCCAATTATGCGAGCAAAATCTAGAACGAGCAGAAATTTTCGATCGACACTGCAATTGAGCGTTAAAAAATCCAGTTGCGATCGTTCTACTTTGCTGGAGATTTGCTAACTGGATATTGTTGCTATTATAAATATTTATACTGGTCTAATTACATCTATCGATCGAGGTATAGACATATTTGCGAAAAATAGATGCTAGTCTATGCAATCTATTTACATCGCTCTTGTTGTGGCGATCGACGTAGCAAGTTGCGTACATCTCTCTCTTTTGGATGATGCTCGATCGAGATTAGTACCTTAGTTTAGATTTTAGAGTATGATGGGTAACACGCGGATTTTGAGGGATGTCGATCTCTTTAGATCTAACTCTCAGATTGGATCTCAGCTCGAAAGCTCTCCCGGTAGGTAGATGGAGCGATCGAGTATTACCTGCACATTTATTTTTTTATAAATAGAGCGAATTATTAGAGTGGTAGCAAAATATAAATTTCGCTGCCAATTTGCCACAACAATTAAAATTGTCATGTTCCCGACTTCTCGAAGAATTTGGGGTGATGAATCTAGCTGAATCGTTTCCAAGTCGAAGTTCGCTATTAACTTAGCAAAAAAGGTAAAAATGTGAGTATAATCGATCGCTCTCATCAACTCGAAACCGCAGATGTTAATACGGCTGCACCTAGACCTTCGCTCAGATTGACAGACGCGATCGCGTTAATTGTCGGGCTAGTAATTGGTGCCGGAATCTTTGAGACTCCAGCTATAGTTGCTGCCAACACCAATAGTCAAAGTGCCGTTTTGCAAGCTTGGATACTCGGCGGAGTAATTTCAATTATCGGAGCATTATGTTATGCCGAATTAGCGACTACATATCCCTATGTTGGTGGTAGTTACGATTACTTAAAACGCGCCTTCGGTCAATCAATTGCAATCTTGTTTGCGTGGGCGCGAATGAGTGTAATTCAGACTGGATCGATCGCGCTACTCGCATTTGTATGTGGAGATTATGCTTCCCAGTTATGGCGATTGGGCAGCTTTTCGTCATCGATTTATGCTGCACTGGCGATCGCGCTGCTCACGGCTCTCAATCTGTTGGGCATCAAGCACAGTAAACGGTTGCAAAACTGGCTGACAATTACCACGATCTTGGGGTTGTTGGCTGTCATTATCATCGGTTTGACTGTAGCTCCAGCTCCAGCTCTAATGACGACTGCGCCTGCATCTAGCGAGCCTACCAAATCTTGGGGATCGGCAATGGTGTTCGTGCTGTTGTCTTATGGTGGTTGGAACGAAGCTGCTTACATCGCGGCGGAGATTAAGAATTATCAGCGTAACATCGTGCGATCGCTCCTCTGGGGGATCGGCATTATTACCGCTTTATATGTGCTCATCAATCTAGCATATCTTAACGGATTGGGCTTGGCTGGAATGGCACAGTCCCAAGCGGTAGCCGCAGATTTGCTCAGGCGTGCGCTAGGCGAGCCAGGAGCCGTGCTAATTAGCCTGTTGGTGGTAGTTTGCACGCTCGACTCGATTAACGCCACCATTTTTACGGGCGCGCGTACTACCTTTGCACTGGGTCAAGATGTGGCTGTATTCCGATTTTTGGGTGTCTGGCAAGATCGTCCGAATACGCCTGCTACCGCCTATTTACTCCAGGGGGCAATCTCCCTAGCTCTTGTCGGACTCGGCACCATCACCCGCGATGGGTTTAAAACGATGGTCGATTATACCGCGCCCATTTTCTGGTTTTTCTTTTTGCTTAGCAGCCTGTCGTTGTTGGTGCTGCGAGTGCGCGATCCCGATCGCATCCGACCGTTTCGGGTACCGCTATACCCGATTTTACCGCTCCTATTTTGTGCTGCTTGTGGCTATTTACTTTACTCTAGCTTAGTCTTTACCGGAACTGGAGCGATCGTCGGTGTCATCGTGGTGGCACTGGGCATTCCATTCGTCTACTGGCATCGCCAACAACAGATTCAATGAGAGGGGAAAGGGTAAAGGGACATAATTTCATCAGCCTTTACCCCTTTCCCCTCAATAAACACATCAATACTAATAACGAGGAAAAGATCGTGAAACGACCCTATCTGTTCGAGCTATTAATTACCGGAGTCTGCATTGTCGGAGCGAGCATCACTGGCTGCACGCAATCATCAATTATCGCAACCACAGAAATCGATCGAGCTGTGGCACAAACAGCTCCTACCGATGGCAATTCTCCCTCACCAGCGCAACCAGTTCAAAAAGATGTGCCTTATGTCCCCACGCCGACACCTGTTGTTAACGAAATGCTCCGAATTGCCAATGTCAATAAGAATGATGTGCTCTACGATCTTGGTAGTGGCGATGGTCGGATCGTGATAACCGCCGCCCAAAAATTTGGGACTCGTGGCGTCGGTATTGACATCGACCCTCAGCGGATTAAAGAGGCAAATCAAAATGCTCGCAAAGCTAGAGTAACCGATCGCGTTCAGTTCCGCCAGCAAAATTTATTTGAAACAGATTTTAGCAATGCTACGGTCGTGACGCTGTATCTGTTGCCAGAAATCAACTTGAAGCTCAGACCCAAATTGCTCAGCCAACTCAAGCCTGGAACGCGGATCGTCTCTCACGCTTTTGATATGGGTGACTGGAAGCCCCAAAAAGTCGTAAATGTCGGCGGTCAAACTATCTATTATTGGACGGTACCACGGAAAGCTACCGCCTTGCCAGTGAGAAGTTAGGTCTTAGAGGATGTCTGAAAACTCAATTCCGTTAAGCTTAAACCCTAGAAAATCCCCCCTAGACCCCCTTAAAAAGGGGGGAACCAGACTCTTAGTCCCCCTTTTTAAGGGGGATTTAGCGGCGCATCGAACGGGAGGTTCCCTCCCGTTTGTGTGCGACAAGACAGGGGGATTTACCCACTGCAAACGAAGCAATTAGACTTTTCAGACATCCTCTTAGGTCTTAGGTCTTAGAAGAACCTCTGCGTCGCGCATATTCTCTAAAACCTAAAGCCTAAAGCAACTTGGGCTGATTTAAGAGAAACCAAGTGGTGCAGGTTGACGATCGAGTAATGACATCAATAGATCGAGGCTGATGTCATTCAAATCGTGGATGATTAAATTGGCAGCAGCAAAATCTCGATCGGTATTACTAGCGTCAGGAGTACCGATCGTAATAATTCCGGCGGCTTTAGCTGCGGCGATGCCGACTGGTGTATCTTCGATGGCGATGGCTTCATTAGCGGCGATTTGGAGCTGTTTGAGGCAATAAATATAGGCGTCGGGAGCGGGTTTGGCGCGCTCGATCGACTCGATCGTGACGATGGTGGCAAATCTGTCAAATGGGAGTAAATCGGCTAAAGCGGTGCGTAATCCGTCGATATTTTCTAGAGTTGTCGCGGTACACAGTGCGAGGTGAATGCCGTTGTTAGCGCACAGTTCGATTGTTTCGGCTACGCCGGGACGCGGACGGAGGTGCAGATCTGCCAGCATGGCCATATACAGTCCGGTTTTGGCTTTGTGGAGGGCGGCAATCGTGCTGTCTGTAACGTTGATGCGGGCGAGATCGGCGTCGCGATAGGCGCGCATTCGTTGTGGATCGCTTTTAATTTTGAGCAGGTCGTTGTAGGTTTGAGCTGTCCAGTGCCAGTCGAGTCCAGCGGCTGCAAATGCTTCGTTGAATGCTTGTCGCTGAATGTCGGATGTTTCGGAGATTGGGCTGTTGGGGTAGTCTGGGTCTGTGTGGTGGAGGGGTGTGCCAAAAATAACTGCTTTGAGTTGGGGCATGATTTCAGTCTGGTTCCCTGATGGTTTGACGATCTATAAGTTGTAGAGTGCGAATATTTCTGGTGTTAGAGAACCCGGATCTGGGGGAGGCTTCCCCCAGACCCCCCGTTGAGGGGCGGGACGCCGCCCCTCAAACTCCCCTGCGTATGTAGGTTGTCTGTGCTAGTGTAGTCTGGGTCGCTCTTACTTAGTGGCTGCGGGGTAGGGGTTTGCTGGTGCTTGGTTGGGTGGGTTGGGCACGAAACCCTCCCCTGGACATAGCTTTTTAATGGCTTTTTAATGGCTTTTTAATGGCTTTCTATTAGTTTCGATCGCCTAGTTTTTCTGTCTTCTCCCTACCCTCTACCCTCTATCCTCTGCCTAAAACCTAAAACCTAAAGCCTAAATCCTAAAGCCTTAAACCTAGAGCCTAAAGCCTAAATCCTAAAGTCTAAAGTCTAAAGTCTAAAGCCTTAAACCTAGAGCCTAAAGCCTAAAGCCTAAAGCCTAAAGCCTAAAGCCTAAAGCCTAAAGCCTGCCCTCTACTCTCTACCCTCTAAACCCTCAACAACACTGGCTCGGCGTCGATGCGAAACGGTGACGCACAACAACCTGAAGGAAACCGCCAAAGCTCGCGTTGCTGAGGTGCTAAACCGTCAGGAAAAAACTGCGGGCGCGCTTCACTGAGGCAAGATATGAGGTTACCCTTTGTGGCGATCGCGGCAATTTTAGAAGCGAGTAATCTTATTTACTAGCCGAACCTGGTTCGCTCATTTTGCTGTACAATTCGGCTTTAAGGGGATCTGGTAAGACCTTGCTGACGACGCCTGCAACCTTAGTTAACAGAGATTCTGCCAAAACACTATCCTTACCATCCATGAGTGCCTCGAAGCCCATTCTGGCGACCTCTGCGGGGTCGTCCTTTTTCTCTTGTTCGCCAACTTTGGTACCGTCCAATCCGGCGCG
This sequence comes from Chamaesiphon minutus PCC 6605, assembly GCF_000317145.1. Taxonomy (GTDB): domain Bacteria; phylum Cyanobacteriota; class Cyanobacteriia; order Cyanobacteriales; family Chamaesiphonaceae; genus Chamaesiphon; species Chamaesiphon minutus. The sequence goes on from NC_019697.1 coordinate 2,534,172, forward strand.
ATCGAAGAAGTTGGTGTCGGTAGCTCCGGGCATCAGTGCGGTAACGCTAACGCCGCTATCTTTGAGTTCGTTGCGGAGTGCCTGCGAGAAGGAGTGGACGAAGGATTTGGAGGCAGCGTAGACAGCCTGATATGGCCCTGGCATTTGAGACGCGATCGAGGATGTAAATAGCACTCGTCCTTGGCGACGTGCGACCATATCGGGTACGACGCGTTTGGCGAGGTGGACGGTGGAAGCGATGTTGAGTTCGATAATGTTGAGTTCTTCTTGGAGGTCGGTTTCGATGAAGGCTCCACCGACGCCGATGCCAGCATTAATCGCGATCGCCTCGACGGGTTTCCCGGCAGCCTGAATCTGTTTATATAGAGTTTCGACGCCATCGTAGGTAGCTAGATCTGCTTGGACGGTTTCGACTTTAGCTCCTAGCTGCTCGAAGGCTTCAGCTACCGCTTCGATGCGCTCGCCAGTAGATGTGACGAGGAGATCGAAGCCGTTTTTGGCAAACTGTTTGGCAAGTTCGTAGCCGATGCCACTAGAGGCCCCCGTTACTACCGCCAGTGGTCGAGTCGAATCATCGGTTGCGGAATAATTGGTCATTTGGATTGTGGATTGTAGATTGCGGCTCTCGCTCGTCGGGTTTCCCGACGGTTTAGAGAGACAAGACAGTGGATTTCGGATTGGGCGAGAAAATCGTACTGATTTTCTATCGGTTATAAATGCCAAATACTTCGATCGACGATCGATATCGATCTCTATTATTTTTAGTTTGATAAAATTGCAGGAATTTTAGTTAGAAGTCGATCGCTAGATCTGTAAAACTCTCATTAAAAATGCCCAAGTCGTTAATAGTGCATAGCACCCACAACCTGGTACATTTTTAACTTAATAGCGATTAGTTATTATCGATATTTTTTTCCAGTTCGTTTGCGCTGCGTTTGGCGACGTCGGGATACATCTGACCGAACTCTTTGACTGCATCTGCCGATTGTTCGCCAATGCGTTCGAGTCTTTCTCCAGGTTTACCTTTAACTTCACGAGCCTGATCTTGCCATTCTTTAGTCGTTTTAGGACGTTGGGGATCTTCTTGATGTACCATCCGATCGAGTTTGTCGATCGTGGCTTTGCTTGCGCGATCTGGAGCGACATCAGTTGTTAATAAGATAAAACCGATCGCGACAACAGATAAAAACTGCTGCACTTGGATATTCTTAAACCAGTCACTAATTTTAACGATTACTGCACCGATTGTGTCTAGCATATTTAGCTCCTTTTTTGAAAGATTTTGATATCTCTTTTTAGTGATATCTGATTTATTACAACATTAAGATTAGCTACGATCGCGCTCAAAACTTCTCCCTCAAAGGACAGAGATCGGTTGATGTATTTCTCAATTCTCAATGCTCAATTCTCAATTAAATTAAGTGCCGATCGGTTCGCTATATCCCTGAATATTTTCTGGCTCAAACTGACGCAGAACGCGAGTCGCTCGATCGATGAGTTCGCCCGTACCTTTGACGATTACGAGATATTTCCCTGCATTGAGGCGATTGCGATAGGGCAACGCATCGCCGCTCCCGATCGTCAAACCAGCCACCCCGCCAGAAAAATACGCACCTAAAGCACCAGCCCCAGCACCAAAAATCCCACCCAAAATGTGGTTGCCAATCGGCGGTAACGTGGAGAAAATCTCGATCCCTGTCAACCAATTAAAGGCGAAACCAGCAACAAATCCAAAGCCGACCAGCCAGAATAATTCCCGTTTGATTTCTTTACTAGCTGCTACATTCGGATCGATAAGTCCAAATTCATCGGCACTTTGATATCCTTCACCTAAAATATTGATGCCATCATTGGGTAAACCTTCTTTTTCTAAAGCAGAATAAGCAGCTTCAGCTTGCGATCGATCGGGCAAAACTGCGACGAGGTAGTTCATAAGGGTGGATGGGTAGATGGGTGGATGAGTAATGGGTAATGGGTAATGGGTAATGGGTGAAATTGGAACTGCGCTCCAAAACGATCGAGCCTCTACCTTCTACCCTTTACCCTCTACCTTCTACCTAAAGCCTTGCTTGGTGAAACACATGCGGAGGAGCGGCTCGCTCCCGCCTTTGTCTCCCGACCATGGAAGCGAGACAGCGACGCATCGACCGGGAGGTTCCCTCCCGGTTGTGTGCGTCAAGACAAGACAGACCTCCGCGTGATTTCATCCGCAAAACCTAAAGCCCAAAGCCTAAAGCCTAAAGCCTAAAGCCTAAAGCCTAAAGCCTAAAGCCTAAAGCCTAAAACCTAAAGCCTAATTCAACGTCCCCGGCTTGAGCACGACCTTAATACAGCTATCCTTCTTATGTTTGAAGATTTCGTAGGCGTGGGGAGCTTGCTCTAGTGGCAGACTGTGAGTGATGATAAATGAGGGGTCGATATCGCCGTGCTGAACGCGATCGAGTAATGGTTGCAGATACTTATGAACGTGGGTCTGACCGGATTTCATCGTCAAGCCTTTATTCATAAACGCACCCATCGGGATTTTGTCAACAAAGCCAGTGTAACCACCAGGTACCGAGACGCTACCGCCTTTACGGACTGCCAAGATTGCCTGACGGAGCGCGGTGGGTCGATCGGTTTCCAGCTTGACTGATTGCATAACAGTATCGTAAAACCCTTCTAAACCCATGCCGTGGGCTTCCATCCCCACGGCATCCATTACCGAGTCAGGGCCGCGTCCGCCTGTCATCTCTTTAAGGGCTTCGCCGACCTCTATCTCTTCATAGTTAAGGACTTCTGCGCCGCCATCCTTGGCCATCTGGAGACGTTCGGGGACGCGATCGATCGCAATGACACGTTCGGCACCGAGCATAAATGCACTCCGAATCCCAAATTGGCCGACTGGCCCACAACCCCACACTGCCACGGTGTCCCCTGGCTGAATATTGCAGTTTTCGGCTGCCATGTAGCCAGTAGGGAAGATATCGGTGAAAAATACGACCTTCTCATCGCTCAATCCGTCGGGAATCTTAAATAAACCTACGTCTGCAAAGGGCACGCGGGCGTATTCTGCTTGACCGCCAGCATATCCACCCAACAGGTGCGAGTAACCAAACAAACCTGCTGGAGAATGACCCATGACTTTTTCGGCCATCCAAGCATTCGGATTGGAGTTATCGCACAACGACCACAAATCCCGATTGCAGAAGAAACACGAGCCGCAGGAGATGGTAAACGGCACTACTACTCGATCGCCAATTTTGACATTAGTAACTTTACTACCTAGCTCGACCACCTCGCCCATAAATTCATGGCCGAGAATATCCCCTTTTTGCATCGTGGGGTTGAAGCCGTTATACAAGTGCAGATCGGAACCACAAATCGCCGTCGTCGTGATTCTAATAATCGCATCGCGAGGGTTGAGAATTTTGGGATCTGGAACGTTGTCCACTTGTACTTTGGTCGTACCTTGCCAGCAAACTGCTTTCATCGTTAATAGTCCTTGGTGGTGGGTGGAGTGTGGGGAGAGGGAGAGGGGGAGGGGGGGACTGGAAAATAATAATTACGTCAGGGCTAGTGAAAAACTCCCCTCCTCGGAGGGGTGCCCGTAGGGCGGGGTGGGTAGATCTTCACTTCCCGCCAATAAACCATCGATCGAATCTACTTCTCGCGTCCTGAAGATTGGCCTTCGCTAATTGCCAGTTCGCCAGTCTCCATCAGCATCTTGAAACGGCGTAAATCGTCACCGATTTGTTGTTCGGGATTCTCGCCAAATACAGACGCGATCGCTGCTGTGAGTGCGCCGCCCGGTACGCTATACTCCAAGACGACTTTGACCTCAACGCCACGTCCGGGAGGTGCGGGGGTAAACCGGACGAAACCAGAATTTTCGACATTTGCACCGGGGATAGATGCCCAGCTAATTAACCGATTGGGAGTATCGGTAATAATATCGGCATCCCACTCAACGCTATTCCCCAAGGGTGCATTAGCGATCCAGTGCGATCGGGTTTCATTCAGGACAGTGACCGATTTGAGGTGCTTCATGAATGTGGGCAAGTTCTCGAAGTTATGCCAGTACTGATATAGCTCCTCGATCGATTTATTCTGAATCGTCACTGTCTTTTCGACCCGCAACCCTTTATCGATCCCAGTTGCTTCGGTGACTTTCTCCTGCAAACTTTTATCTGATGTGGCACCGTGATAGGCTAATGTGCCACCCGCAACCGCCATCAGCGCGCCACGTAACGATCGCTGGCTCAAACCCGCCAACACCATCGCACCGCCTGTAATTAACGTCCCCCAACGCTCGGTATCACTAATCGGAGGGGTAGACTTATCGCTAGATTTTTGAATTTCCATATAAATTAGGTGTTAGGTTTTAGGCTTTAGGCTTTAGGTCTTCTAGAATTTAGGGGTTTAGAGGTTTAGAGTTTAGGTTTTAGGTGTCTAGGTTGAGATATTTCTTAGGGCGCATGATGTGTTTGAGCTTGCTATGCCTTTAGCTACACGATTAATGCCGCAATCTAAGCTCGAATCTCTAGTTCCTAAAGCCTAAAACCTAAAGCCTAAAGTCTATTCCCTCTTATTCCATGTCTTTCAACAAATTGGCTGCGATGAGAGCTACTGCACCCAAACCTGCTGCCGTAGTCCATTTAGCTGCCGGATGGATATCGAACCAATCCAAGAAACTGGGAATAATCTTGTCGGAGAAATCACCAGTTACGGTGTCGTAACCTTCGATCGGTTCAAACAGGTTATTGGGGTCGTCGGTGGCTTTAATCGTATCGGTACGCTGTCCGGGAATTGCGATCGCGCCAACTAAGGTATCGACTAAATCTGGCGCGAACTTTTGCAAGAAATCGACCGCCCGTCCGACATCGCCAACAATCATGTCGCGGGTGGGATGTTCGGCAACGTGCAGAATTGCTTCAGCAACCAGGCTGGGTTGGTAATAAGGTGGGACTCCCGTCGGTTTGACACCCAGTTTCGTCCGCGCCTTGTTATAAAACGGGGTATTAATGACTGAGGGCATTACGTTGGTAATGCTAATCGGCACGCCCTCGTGTCTGAGTTCGGCCCGCAACCCATCGAGAAAGCCTTCCAGACCGTGTTTGGAGGCAGAATAAGAAGTTTGCAGCGGCATCGATCGACGTGCTTCTACCGAGGATACAGCTACAAATGCGCCTCTTCCCGTTTGTCTGAGCAGGGGTAGTGCCACCTTTGCCGCATAGACTGGCCCCATCAGATTGACATCAATAACGCGTTTGAATTCTTCCATCGTGACTTGCTCGAATGGCGAAATCACCGCAGTTGCGGCTGCATGTACCCACGTATCCAATCGCCCAAAGCGTTCGATAGTCGCATCCGCAATCTTCTGGACTTGGGCATAGTCGGCTACATCGGCAGGAACCGCGATCGCTTCGGCTCCAAATTGGCCGATTTCCTTGACTAATGACGCCAATCCTGACTCACTGCGAGCCGAAACCACTAGTTTGGCTCCACGTTTGGCAAGTTGAAGAGCGGTTTCGCGACCGATGCCACTGGAAGCCCCAACCACAGCAACAACTTGTTGTTCGATCGGTTTTAGTTTCATTGCAGTTAGATTATTGAGACTTCAGTATGCTAACAAGGCCCATCCTAAGTTTCTTCTCTCTCAAGAGGGAGATCGCTGGTATCTCTTTAGAGAGATTGAAATAATAAGCATATTTGTTATCACTATGTTTACGCGGCAAAATGGTCGCCGAATCATTTTGCAAACCAAGTGGAGATAGAAAATATGGGAGCGAATAGCCCCGATTTGGGTAACCAAGCATTAAGTAAAGTTGTAGAAATCGGCATTACTAGTCAGTTGGATGTAGTCGAAGAAATAGATGTCGATTTACGTACCAATCCTGGTAATCTCGTTCGAGGAAAAGTAGATTCGATCGAGATTTCTGGCAAGGGCTTAGTTGTCAAGCAAGACCTGCGCATGGAAACAATTCAAATAAATACCAACCAAGTATCGATCGATCCGCTTAGTGCTCTGTTTGGTAATATCGAACTCACCCACCCCACCGATGCTGAAGCCCGCATCGTTTTGACCGAAACCGATATCAATCGCGCTTTTAGCTCTGATTATATGTACGGTAAGTTACATGGTTTGAAAATGGATGTAGACGGGCAACCAGTGACGATCGATATTCAAGAAGCAAATTTAGCTCTGCCTGGTGAAAATAAATTTGCGATCGCAGCAACTTTTTTGATGAGAGAGTCAAATGAAGTCAAAAAAATGTCGGCTACTGCTATTCCGCTAATTCATGATGATGGAAATCAAATTTCATTAGAAATTCTGGCTGCTGAAGGCGAAGGTTTAACACTTAAACTAGTCATGGTAATTTTCGAGCAACTTACCGCTTTACTAGATTTACGCAACTTTAACATTCCAGGTGTATCACTCAAATTGCGTCAACTAGAAGCTCAAGCAGGCAGATTGGTAATTCATGCCAACAGTCAAATCGAAAAAATGCCCTCGATGTAGAGAGAAGGCAGAAGGCAGAAGAGTAAAACACATGACAATTAATTCACTCTGCACTAGCTATTAGTTACTACTAGAGTTGCCGAGCACACAATCCAAAATCCAAAATCCAAAATCCACAATTACTATGACTCAAACTCCTACTCCTAGCGTTCCTCCATTTATCGAAAGTGACGAACGCGAGTTTCTCGATAGCGGTATACCCAGTACTGTCGCGATCGCCAAACATCCCCTCCACCCCCTGATCGTGACATTTCCGATCGCTTTCCTTACGGGTGCAGCCGGAGCCGATGTTGGCTATTGGCTTACTGGCGATAACTTCTGGGCGCGGGCGGCAATCTGGCTGATCGGTGCGGGCTTTATTTCTGGACTGGTAGCAGCTTTAACTGGAATGCTCGATTTCTTACGGATCGATCGCGTCAAAAAGCACAGCGCAGGCTGGATTCACATGGTTGGTAATGTCACAGCCCTGGCGTTGACATTAGTCAACTGGTACATCCGCTGGGATAATGTCGAAGGTGCCATCTTCCCCGCAGGTATCATTATTTCGATCGTCGTTGCCTCTTTGTTGGGCATCACTGGCTGGTTTGGAGCCGAACTGATCTATCGTCACAAAATTTCGGTCATCGGTGCTAGTCCTCGTCAAGAACCCTAATTAAAAATACTGCATCAGACAGATCCCCGACTTCTTAGAGAAGTCGGGTTTCTAATCGCATTAGCAAATGAGAAAATTTGATTACACACTCGATTTTAAAGCGATCGATTTTCGACAACATCCCGAACTTTATCGCGTCGGTAAAGGCGAGCAAGGTGTCTTACTCGTAGAGCCTTATAAAAGCGAAATTTTACCCTACTGGAGATTTAAAACACCAGATATTGCTTGCAAATCTGCCAGCGAAATTTACACCCTGTTTCTTAATTATAAAGAGCGGGGAGATTTTGTAGGGATGGATATGGCACGGAAGTTTTTACAAATGGGTTACACTCGATCGCGACGCTACGCCAATCACAAATCGGGACGTAAATACGCCAAAGAATCTAAAACAATTCTGCCGTATATAGAAGATCCCGTTAAAGCGGAATCTGCCAAAATCTTCTACGAAATCTGGCAACAAGCCAAGACAGATCCAGAATATATCCTGATGCTCGATCGACACGAACGCCAATACACAGAAGAGAATGTCTGAAAAGGTTTTTTGTACTCGATCGTAGATCTAAATTCCCTTTTTTAAGGGGGATAGGGCGGTTTCTAGGGTTTGCGACTATTCAGATATCGGTGTTGCTGAATTTAGGTAAGATCTACCTTTGAGATAAACCCTGAAATTTAAGATATCAATTCCGCAACACCCAGATATCCTCTAAGATTCCAATAGCTCGATCGCTTCTTCACACCAAGCTAACCATTCAGTCTCGATTCTGATACCCTGACGTAAGGTTATATATTGATAACGCCCGACATCGCTAAACTGCGATCGATCTGGAAAATATCGATCGGCGATCGATTGATATGTCTGTAATGTTGCTAAATGTTGACTCCGATGATGTTTTAATTCTGACACGATCGTCTGTGGAGAAACGATCGTGCCTGCAAATATTTTCACTAGTAAGTCGTCTTTAATCGGACTGACAGTACTTGGTGTCTCGATCCACAATCGCAATGATTCCTCACCTTTTTCAGTTAGGGTATAGATCTTTTTGTCTGGGCGATGCTCTTGCTCGATTAATTGTGCCTCGATTTGGCTTTGTTCTTCTAGTTTGGTAAGTTCGCGGTAGATCTGTTGGTGAGTGGCATTCCAGAAAAAACCGACAGATCCATCGAATCTTTTGGCTAGATCGTAGCCACTGCAAGCACGATCGTTTAGTGCTGCCAAAATTGCATGAGATAAAGCCATGGGAATAGGGGATATAGGGAATAGGGAATAGGGAAAAGAGGATAGGAGTTTAAATTACGGTTGCGATCGAGTCTATCTCCAGATCTCATTCGCTCGAAAGCGTTGCTGGCAAAGGCGATCGGCGATCTGAGGTACTCGATTGGTTTCAATACGGTTCGGTTAAAAACCAATCGTGAGTTAGTTGCTCCGGTTTAGGTTGAAATCCCCCTAAATCCCCCTTAAAAAGGGGGACTTTTAAAGCCCCCTTTTTAAGGGGGTTGGGGGATTCAGATCTCAAGCGAAGCTAACCGAACCGTATTGCGATTGGTTTTATCTTGGTAAATTAGTTGCATATTCAATAAAGTTGATATATGATTTTGATATGCAACTAGTTTAATACATGCGAGCGAAATTGGGCAATTGGCGACCTGAGTTGCCTTGACTTAGTGTCGCAATATCTCGATCGATACTGCTGCTGCATGTTTGTAAAGCCACAGAATGAAAGCAAGAGAATGAGCATATGTCAAAAGTAGTTCCTGGTAGATTTAGTGCCCAGATCGATGAATCTTTCGTCGTTTTTTTAATTGGAATGCGTGTAAATAACATTTGGGCTGTCAATAAATGGCTGCCTACCGCCCAAGCAATGGGGCCGATGTTAAATGTCCTACATCAATATCCAGAAAAAGGTTTTTTGGGACAAGAGTCATTTTTCCGCTTGTTCCCGATAACAACCGTGATGATTACTTACTGGAAATCATTCGAGCATTTAGAATATTTTGCCCGTAATGCTGACGATCCGCACTTGCAACCGTGGCGAGAATTCAATCGATCGATCGGTAATGATGGCAGCGTCGGGATTTGGCACGAAACCTATTTAGTCCCAGCAGGACAGTCAGAATCTATTTACGCGAATATGCCCATATTTGGTTTGGCAGCCGCAACTACACACATGCCTGCGGTTGGTAAAAAAGAAACTGCCCGTCGGCGATTGGGCGGCAATAATACACCTGCTGTTCCTAACTAATCGAGTCAATTTTGGTAATTATTTTCAAATATCTTGCACCAATACAGAAACATTAGTATTTAGTGGAGATCCGAGGGTACCCACAAGGGGCACCCCTACACAATCGATCTGTAGGGGTGCCCCTTGTGGGTACCCTCCGATTGTGGCAGTACTAGTATTTAGGCATTAGGACGAGATCTGGGATTACAAGCTATCGATAACCACCGTGCGGCGGGTTTCGGCGGCGATCCGAGCAGCATCGGCGACGCGAAGTGTAGCGAGACTGGCCGCAGGCGTGACGTAATTTGGTTTACCATCGATGAGATAGTCGAGCACTATTTCTAGATCTTTAGCAAATAAGCCTTTGCGCGCGCCAAGATCTAGCGGGGTAGAAGTTCCGTCCTGAATGAATACCCCTTCGTCGCCATCGAATATTAGCGCGCCTTTGTCGCCATGGACTTCAAACTTGCGGGAGCCTTGCCATAAGCCTTCCCCTTTGCCATAGGCAATTTCGCCGATCGCACTATTATTCTTGAATCGAAACTGGGCGGTACACAAACAAGTTTTGTAATAATCGCCCACACCGCCCCAATACTGGTTGTTACAACTGATACTCTCGATCGAGCCAAATAAATCGGTAAACCGATGCAGTCGAGACAGAGCCGCAGTCAGGGGAAATCCGAACTCAGAACGATGAAATGTCCATTTTTCAGGGACGGGACGCTGGGGAACGATCGTGCTGTAGCGGGCGTAATAGACCTCGCCAACGCGATCCAACCATTCGCGCATCGTCTGATGCAGCCCGCCCAAGAGTTCGATATGTTCGACATGCAGCAAGACTTTTTTGGCTTCAGCTAAGGCGACAATTTCTCTAGCTTCGCCCAAGTCGAGTGAGAGAGGATACTCGACAATTGTATGCTTGCCTGCGGCGATCGCGGCACGGACGATCGCGCCATGATGTGCATTAATCGTCGCCACCAATACCAGATCGATATCTGGCATCTGCACTAATTTCTGCCAATCAGCTACGGCAACGATATTGAAGCTGTGGGCAAATTCTGCCGTGCGTTCGGGATTGCGCCCCGACACGGCGACTAATTGAGTCCGACTTTCGGCATCGAAGCTCTGGGCGCGGATCTTAGCGGCAAATCCCGTGCCTACAATTCCAACTCGGATTGGGAGATTAATTTCTCCGTAAGTAGCGATTTTAGACATAAGATTTTTTAATATTACCTGGAGATCGAACCAACACCCAAACTGAATGCCCGAAAATATTATAACTCCTGTCCCAGCCTACCATTCAATCCCCTGGGCCGTGTTTTTTTGGGGCTGCTAAATGTTAGTTCCGGTGGCTTACGGTCGTGCTCCAATCTCCTATCAGTCGCCGAGATATAAGTAATTAGGATGAATTAGCGCGATTTGATTACGAATACCATTCGACTTTAGTAGGACTTATAGATACAGATGGTAAGGTTTTCCCTTAGTATTCAGATAGAGATGAAAACGACTGCGATTAGCTAGGCAATCCTACCGATGGCCTAACTAAGATACATCCGTCCGTATCCGCCATTTTTAAGCGAAATAGAGAGGAATCAATCTAACATGGCAACCTATAAAGTTACTTTAATCAACGAAGCCGAAGGTCTCAACACTACCATCGACGTAGCTGATGACACCTATATTTTAGACGCAGCCGAAGAGCAAGGAATCGATTTGCCTTATTCTTGCCGTGCGGGTGCTTGTTCTACCTGTGCTGGTAAAATCACTGCTGGAGAAATCGACCAATCCGATCAGTCTTTCTTAGATGACGACCAAATCGAAGCAGGTTACGTCCTGACTTGCGTGGCTTATCCTAAGTCTAACTGCACCATCATGACTCACCAAGAAGAACAACTCTACTAAGAGATCGCTCTCGATTTAGAGTTAATAGTTTAGGAGTGCGGAATTGAGCTAATTCCTCGCTCCTATCTTTTTTTGGCTAAACTCGCCAGCCACCGAGCCAAATGCGATCGTTTAAGTGCTAAAACCTAGCTGCCACAAACGTTTGGAGGTTTTATGAGAATTGCTAGCTCACCTGCTGTCAATACTCAGCCATTGCTGCTAGATGTCAGCAATACCACTCTAACTGTGACATCAGCACAATTCGATCGGAAGAGAATTAGAAATACTAGCATCGCCTGAATCAATCGATTGTATTGAAGTCATGCCAGGTTTTATACTGAGGATGAGTATCATTTGGTAACGATCGGGATCGACCTCGATCGCTAATCATAAAATTTACAAGATCCAAATATAGATTTGGCTAGATAATTCCTCAAACCTGAATAGTGAGCAGTGCCTACCCTGCTGACTACAATCGATCGCATGATGTGTAAAATGAGACGAGATCCACTTGTAAACATCAAATAACTCGATCGAGGGTCAAGCGCAATGAAACCGATCGTTAATTTATTACCAAATTGGCTGTACTTCTGGGGCGAAGCGAGAACGCGGATCGTCATTTGGTATATCTTAATTGTTTCGATCGCGATCGGCGGAGCCATACCGCTGATGCGACAACAGATGTTGGCGCAAGTGGACGCTAGGGTCAGAGCCGACTTAAATGAGGAAATGCAAGAATTTATCGAATTACTCTCGACTGGTCCGAGGCTGGAGGATCTGGATATCGTCAAGGCATTGCAGGCAGATGGCAAAGTTATTCCCGATGGATATCCGACTACGACTCAGGAGTTAGCTTCATTGCTAGAACTTCATCTCAAGCGGCGGATTCCAGAAGATGATACTTTTTTGATTGGCTTTGTCAATGGCGAGTTCGATCGATCGAGTCCGAGAGCATTACCGCCAGAGTTGAGCCGTAACTCTCCACTGATAAAACGGTTGGCTAAGGTGAATCGTGCCGAACAAGGAGAACTAGAACTAACTGGATCGGGTGAACTCTTGTACAAATCTGAGCCAGTCAAAATTAAGGGTAAAGTCTTGGGTGTGTATGTCGTCGCCCATACTACTCAAGGCGAACAAGCTGAGGCTCTGAGCATCTTTAACGTCATCATCCAGGTCAAGGCGATCTCCTTTGGCTTGGCACTAGTGATGATTTGGTGGGCGGCGGGGCGGGTGTTGGCTCCGTTACGCGGCTTGAGTGCGACGGCTCATGCTATTTCCGAATCAGATCTGTCTAAACGCTTGCCGACACAAGGTAATGGCGAAATTGCTAAACTCTCAGCGACGTTCAATGAGATGATGGATCGACTAGAGTTGGCATTTGAAACGCAGCGCAATTTTATTAATGATGCCGGACACGAACTGCGGACGCCAATTACGATTATTCAAGGACACTTGGAATTGATGGGAGACGATCCCCAGGAGCGCGAAGAAACGATCGCCCTAGTGATGGATGAATTAGCCCGGATGACGCGACTAGTAGAAGATCTGGTGCTACTTTCCAAAAGCGAACGGGTAGATTTTTTGCGACTGGAAAGGGTTGATGCGGCTGTTTTGATGCAGGAAATGTATCTCAAAGCCACGGCACTATCTAGCGATCGCGATTGGCGATTAGAAAATCAAGCAGTGCGATCGATATTAGTCGATCGGCAGCGGATTACCGAAGCAATGATGAATTTGGCGGAAAATGCCGTTCAACACACAGTTGCGGGAACTATAATTACGCTAGGCTCCGATCTCGATCGGGACAAAGTATTATTTTGGGTACGAGATGCTGGAGAAGGTATCCCAGCCGCAGAACAGAAACGAATTTTTGAACGATTTGCAAGAGTCACTACCAATCGACGGAGATCGGATGGATCGGGATTGGGTTTAGCGATTGTCAAGGCGATCGTCGAAGCTCATCATGGCTCGGTCAATTTGCAGAGCAATTTGGGAACCGGATCTACCTTTACGCTCGTCTTGCCAACCAACCCCGCTGTCGATCTGTCCTATACTCCAGTTCCTCATGTACAGAATTCTCGTCGCGGAAGATGAAGCTCGGATAGCTGCATTTGTCGAAAAAGGTTTGAAATCTCATGGCTTCACGCCGACCCTCGCTGCTGAGGCAAATGAGACAATCTCTTTGGCATTGGGGGGGAACTTCGATCTGCTAATTTTAGATTTGGGGTTGCCTGGAAAAGATGGGCTAGAAGTGCTCTCAGAACTGCGCGGACAGGGAATACAGTTGCCGATTATCATCCTATCAGCACGGGACGATCTCCGCGATAAGGTCGCAGGATTTGAAGGTGGAGCTGATGATTATGTGACCAAACCATTTCGGTTTGAAGAACTGCTGCTGCGGATTAAAGCGCGGTTGCGGGGTAATGGGGTAGGTAGTGCGGAGCCAGAGGTAATGGAGTTGCAAATCGGCGAGATCGTGCTAGATTTACGCACGCGCAAGGCTAAAATTGGCAATCGCTGGATCGATTTACCAGCCCGTGAATTTATCCTCGCCGAAACATTTTTTCGCCATCCAGGACAAGTAATGAGTCGAGAAGTATTACTCGATCGCGTCTGGGGCTATGACTACGATCCGGGTTCTAATATCGTCGATGTTTATGTCGGTTATTTGCGGAAAAAATTGGGCAGTGAGTTGTTTGAAACGGTGCGCGGGATGGGCTATCGCTTGAAAAGTTAGGATCGTCGATCGCTGCGATGACTGTAATTCTGAATTTTATTTACGCCCAAACTACCAGTCCAATGCGATCGGCAACTTGCTGCTCCAGCCACTGTTCAAATAACTCGTTCGGTAACTGTGGTTGGATCTGTCGATCGAATTTCGCGGGTAACCAGCATTCGAGCCTATCTCATCACAATTTAATAAATCGATCGTGTTAACTAGGGTACCGAGTTCCTATGTCAGCTTTTATGTATCACTAACGAGTACCTAAATCGATCGGAAGATTGTTGTGTTCGCCAGCTTGACGCAATCTATTCAGCTCGTAACGGTGAAGATCGGAGATTGACAACGAGATCGCGCTCTCGATCGACATAACATGAGAATTTTCTCATCAAAGAAGTTAAATTAAAAGCCTCAGATCGGGGTAGATTGAAGATAAGTCTGTATTCTATCGATCGAAATCGATAAATGTGCGTGCATTTCCTCGCTGTAGTGGAGAGTCCAGAGGCTGTATCTAGTTTGTACCAGTTATGCCTCGTGTTGAGATCCAAATGAGTAACGTCTTAATTTTGATTGCTGAAGATGAAGATCGTCTGGCTGCTTTTATAGAGAAGGGGTTGAAGAACAATGGGTTTGAGACGATCGTCGCTGCGGATGGTGTCCAAGCCTTAGAGGCGATTCTCCAAAGGAGAGGCTCCGCCAACGATCGACAGCCAGTAGATTTGCTGCTGTTAGATCTGGGTTTACCGATTAAGGATGGTTGGGCGGTATTGCAGGAAGCCCGCGCACAGCATCCCGATCTGCCGATTATTGTGGTGACGGCGATGACAGACGAACGCGATCGCCAACGGGTGTTACAGTTGGGGGCGAATGATTATTTATCCAAACCGTTTAAGTTTAGCGATCTGCTGGCCAAAGTTAAATTGTATTTGGATGATGTTTAGACTATTTGAGCGTCTTCTAGATGCCCAACCATGGATATCCGTATTGGGCATCGAGCTGTCGTTGGCGTTGGCGTAGCCGCGCCGAGAGGTACAGCCGCGCCGAGAGGTAATCGCTTCGGTGCGCGTAGTCTCAAAAAAGTCGTTCGCTTTCGCCCCAGATGAGAGTTATCTCATCAAAGCTTCATCCCTGTTTCATCAGAACTTGAGAACCTGAGTAATAACTAAAATTCAGGAGCGTGAATCTCATGCAAGTTTGTGTAATTGGAACGGGCTATGTGGGGTTAGTTACCGGGGTATGTCTAGCCCAAATCGGGCATCAGGTAATTTGTGTCGATAATGATGCCCAGAAAGTCAAGTTGATGCAGTCGGGGCAATCGCCAATTTTTGAACCTGGTTTGGCGCAGATGATGGCAGCCAATATGGAGGCGGGAAGACTGGAATTTACTGCCGATCTGCGAGTTGGAGTAGAGCGAGGGGAGATATTATTTATCGCTGTCGGTACTCCGGCACTCCCTTCTGGTGCCAGCGACACTCGCTATGTCGAAGCGGTGGCACGCGGGATCGGACAGCATCTGAATGGGGGCTACAAGGTCATTGTGAATAAGTCTACAGTACCGATCGGTTCTGGGGACTGGGTACGCCGGATCGTCCTGGATGGGGTGGCTGAGGGCAACTCCGAGCATACTAATTTTGATGTGGTTAGCAATCCAGAATTTTTGCGAGAAGGATCGGCAATTTATGATACTTTCAATCCCGATCGCATTGTCATTGGCAGTAGCAGCGAACGGGCGATCGATTTAATGCAGCAGCTCTACGCGCCGATTGTGACGAGACAATTCGCTCAATATCCCGATTTACCGCCTGTGCCCGTATTAGTGACAGATTTGACTTCTGCGGAAACGATTAAATATGCCGCTAATGCGTTTTTAGCTACCAAAATTAGCTTTATTAATGAAGTTAGCAATATTTGCGATCGCGTGGGTGCCGATGTCACGTTGGTGGCGCAGGGGATTGGATTAGATACACGGATCGGGCATAAATTTCTGCAAGCGGGGATTGGTTGGGGTGGCTCTTGTTTTCCTAAGGATGTTTCTGCGCTGGTACATACCGCAACTGACTATGGTTATGATGCCCAACTGCTCAAATCGACGATCGAGACAAATCGACAGCAGCGATTAATTGCCGTGGAAAAACTCCAACAAGTACTCAAAATTCTTAAAGGTAAAACGATCGGTTTATTAGGACTGACATTCAAGCCAGATACCGACGATCTGCGCGATGCACCTGCCCTAGATTTAATCGATCGATTGACACATTTAGGTGCGAAGGTTAAAGCTTTCGATCCGTTAATTAGTTCGGCTCGATCGCATCCCGATCTAACCAAAATTACCTTAACTACTAATGCTGAAGATCTGGCAATGGGGTGTGATGCGCTGGTATTAATAACTGAGTGGCAAGAGTTTCAGTTATTAGATTATACTCATTTAGCTAGTCTAATGGAGCGACCGACGATCGTCGATGGACGCAACTATTTAGATGCTGTAGCCTTAACCAATGCTGGCTTTGATTATATCGGCATCGGTCGTCCGAGGGTCGATCTAGTAGAGTCGGTTCTGCCAAATCGTCTCACCCAAATCGACGATCTGCCGTTGAAATCTGCTGCATAATTGAGGATTCCGGTCTAATCGCCGAAGATATTCAATCTTCTTTATCTTGGCGATCTAATTGTTCTACTTGTAGCCAAGCGCGATAGCCAACCGGACTGGGATAATTGAGATTAGATCGAGTATCTTCAGCAAAAGATTCTACCTTGAGCAATCGCAAATTAAAGCCGCCTTCTCTATTCTCAATTCGGATTGGAGTTCCCAATTTGACGATTTTTTTGATGGTATTCAGTCGGGTTGGAGATCCAGTTGGTTGAATTCCTACCGAAATTTCGACGAGATCCGATCGATCTGAAGTCGGACGTGCATAGTCAAAGTAAATTTGTGCTTGGATGTAATAATTGCGATTACGATCGGGATATTGAGTAGAAAGATAGTGACTTTGATTATTCAAGAGCGGAAAACGCTTACCGAATGGAGTAGCATTCAAGGGTCGCGGTTGCAGACGCGGATCTAGATTGGCATCCTTGAGTTTAAAGGGTGTTTTTTGCACTTGTAAAGTTACAGTCTGCGTAACTTTATTAGGTTCGACTTTGTTGCGTTCGTTGGGTGGAAATGCGACGCGGTGAGGCGAGATCTCTAGCACCCTAATATAATATTTCCCCACCTGCTTGATGTTATTGGGATACAAGTATTCGGGGTTAATCGTTCCGAGTGTGAGATCGAGATCGCCAAGATTTTTGCCTGCTTGTGACAGATTGAGTTTGACTTGCGCTTCACCACCCCAATAACAGCTAACAACCCAATCGCTACTATTACTTTTAGGACAGCGAAGATCGTTAATCCCAACTACTCTAATTTCTAATCGATCGGGATCGAGTACGGCTTTAGACCCTAACTCTATTCGCACGGGTTTATTTAGTTGGAAGCTAGACATCTCTGCTGCGAGCGAATTTGAGGTAAGTATCCCCAACAGTGTTGTCAAAATTGTTGCCGATCGAATCGAAATAAATCGAGAAATTGATATGGCCATTTGCGGGAGTGAATGAGATTGCTGCTAACAAAAGTCGATCGATGTTGCTATATCTAGCAAACTACAATCAGCCGAAGTCTATTTCCGCATCTTCGCCTCAAATCTCGATCGCGTATGCTCTGGCTCTTGAAATCGACTCATTCCGTTAAGTCAAGATCGCCATCACATTTTAATTCAAAAAATAATAAATATAGGGACGATGCCTTGTCGATTCGACCGTGAAGCAGGAGGGACATTAAATTATTTAACTCTCATTTTCAAGGAAATTTTAATGAGAATTATCTCATCAAATATTCATAGAGGATTCATTGGAGTTTGGGATTGTATCAACAAGGTAAACATCCGAACTGCTTTCACCGATTTACCTTTATCCAGAGCATGTTATGAAACTACTAGTTTATTCTCACGATGCCTATGGGTTGGGTAATATCTGTCGAATGTTGGCTATTTGTCGTCACCTCCTCGATACGATTCCCAACTTATCAATCTTAGTATTATCGGGTTCGCCGATGCTGCATAGCTTTCGGTTGCCAGCCGGACTCGACTATCTCAAACTCCCCTGTCTGCACCGAGATGAAAATGGCGATTTATCGGCAAAATATCTCAAACTCGATATGAAGCAGACGGTAAAGCTGCGGTGCAATCTGATTCGGATTGCGGCTCTAAATTTTCGACCAGATGTAGTACTAGTCGATAAAAAGCCGTTCGGACTGCAAGACGAACTCAAAAAAACGATCGAAACTCTTCGCATTGTTTCCCCAGAAACTAAGTGGGTATTACTGTTACGAGATATTTTGGATGCTCCCAAACAAACGATTGCCGAGTGGCAGCGACTCGATAGTTATCGCGCCATCGAGCAGTTTTATCATCGCGTTTTGGTGGTGGGTACGCCGGAAGTATTTAATACCTGTGGTTCTCCAGTACCTAATGTGCTAAATCAATAATTGAATCTCCAAGTTAGCAAGCATCTGTTTCGGAAGTTGTTGAAATTAGTGAAGCCATAAGCAGTACGCTTGATGAGCTTAATCTTATTATTAATTCCCTCAACTACACCACTAGTAGTTCGCTCATCAAAGTAAGCAACTATCTCTGTTAACCATCGCGAGATTGTGCCACAACTATTTGGCAAATGCTGCTTGGCTCTTACCAGCCAATGTCTAATTTTCAATAGTCCTCTCATCCACGATGTTGTTTTTTCCATTATCTCTCTCCATTTTTCTTTGAGTAGATGTGCTGCCCTAATGTTGGCAAATTCTTCTCTAACCTGCTTGAGCTTCTCTTGTTCTTTCTCCTCTCTTAACTCTTTTTCATTTTTTAGCAGCGCATACTTACTCGATTTTATTACTGCCAATTGCCGAGTGTATTCATTCTTTTGCTCTAATGTCTTTGCGGATTTAAGTTTAGCCTCTATCGCTCTTTTTTCTTGTTTTCTCAGCTTATCTAACTCACTATTTATTTGCGCTGTTACATGAAATCTGTCTGCTACTACTTGAGCATTAGGCATCACTTCTATCGCTAAGCTTTTATACCCTTTCCATAAGTCTATGCTGACTTCTTCGATCCTTTCCAGTACCTCTGTCCCCCATCCTTTCAGGATTTTCTCTATTTCTTCACTCTTTCTGCTTTCGATTATTGCTAATAATTTTCCTCGCTCTATATCTACTAATACTGCACAATATTTTCCTTGTCCTTTTACCATTGCTATTTCATCTATTCCCAGTTTTCTTAAATCCGTTGGCTTTTCTCCGTTTAGCTCTGCTGCTGCGTCTTCAATTATTCTCTCTATTTCTGCTGTCGTCATTACTCCTGTTCTAGCTACGCTCTGAATATCTCCTTCTAGTGCTTCTGCTAGGATTTTTTTAGCTAGTCTTGAAGTATATGTTCTTCTGCCTTTAACAAATTCTAGTTGTTCGCTAAATGGTTTTTGACATTTTTTACATTTAAATTGTCTTCTGTTTATTTCTAGGTGAACTTGCTGCTCTCCCCACGGCAAATCTTTTACTATGTATCTATTATTCTGATGTAAGCTACTACTCTTCGTTCCGCATCTATGGCATTTGCTTTCTTTCTTTATTGCTTCTACCTGTAAGATGATGCCTATTCCTTCATATTGTCGCTGCGACTCTACTCGCATTCCTTCTATTCCTAATAGCTCCGTTAGTAGCTTGAGTTCCTTTTTGTTGCCACTTGCCCTGCCCGCCGCTCTTCTTACTATTTCTTCCTCTCTTCATTATCTTGCTTTTCCTCTCCTCGTCAGCAGTTTTGACATATTTATTTTATTTTCTTTCTCTTGTACTGCCTCGATTCTCATTTAATTAGCACATTAGGTACTGGAGAACCATACCTGTGCCGAGTACCAATTTTCCCCAGAGATGCTCTCAAAGTCGCTCTTTTGCGGCTATATCCGCCGTCAACAGGCATCCAAACACCCAGAGGTGCTGCGGCGGGAATTGAAGTTAGCCCCCGGCGAACGGTGCGTACTCGTCACCGCAGGGGGTGGCGAGGATGGGTATCCGCTGATTCACGCCTATCTAGAGGGTTTAGCAACACTACCAACAGATTACGCACTCAAAAGTTTGGTAGTTTGCGGCCCGGAAATGTCCACAGCGGAGCGAGCGAAACTTTTCCAGATGGCAACACAGCATCCGCAAGTGACCATTAGTGAGTTTACCGACGATTTGATGAGTTATATCGAAGTCGCCGATGCGGTGGTGGCGATGGGTGGCTACAACACTTTCTGTGAAATTTTAACCGCTCAAAAGCCATCGATTATCATCCCGCGCGTTAAGCCGACTGAAGAACAAGTTATTCGCGCCACCAAAATGGCTCAAATGGGATTACTTGAAATGATTCACCCCAATGAATTAACTCCAGCAGTTTTAATCGATAAATTAGTCCATCAATTAAACAATCCTGGTTATTACACTAGCAATATTAAAAAAGTAGATTTGGATGCGCTGCCTCGGATTACCCAGGGTATTGCTACAGCGATGCCGCACAACTTATTCAAGGGAGAATTTCAAAGATTTCCAGAGCAGTGGATTGCCTGTATTCCAGCTTAGTCGTATTTATTCGATCTCGCAACTTCATGAAAAAGATTTTATTTTATTGTCAAAATTTATTAGGGATGGGGCATTTAGTCCGCACGACGGAATTGATGAGAGAACTCGTCAAGACGTTTGAAGTTTGTCTAATTGAGGGCGGACAAAAGGTTGCTGGATTTGAAATGCTGCCAGAAGTTGAAGTCATTCAATTACCGACGATTCAAGTTGAGGTATTTGATTCGCTCCAAGTGGGTAAGCAACTTCAGGTTGTCGGCAGTACGATGAGTCTGGAGGAGGTGAAGGAGTTTAGACAACAGAAACTAATCGAGGTATTCGATCGATTTCAACCCGACGTGCTGATTACTGAGGGCTATCCGTTTAGTAAAAATAAGGCATTAGCCTTTGAAATGGTTCCCTTATTAGAACATGTTAGAAAATCCGATCGAACGACTCAGGCAATTTGCAGTCTACGCGATATTATCATGGTCAAAGAATTTGCCGATCGTGATGCAGAAGAGAAGAGACGCTGTGAATTTGTCAACCAGTATTATGATGCAATTCTTCTCCATTCAGATCCAGCAATTCATCGCTTAGAAGATAATATTTCTACCGCTGGCAGTTTAACTTGTCCCGTTTATTATACTGGCTATGTGGTGCAATCCGAACCCGATCGAGTCGAATTCGATCTCACCGATAGCGAACTTCTCAAAGATCCAATTCCCAAGATAGTTGTCAGCGTCGGTGGCGGCAAACTCGGACACGATCTATTAGAGAGCATCATTCAAGCAGCACCACTAATTCATCAACAAATTTACCATCAAATTGTTATTTTTGCTGGGCCGTTAATGGATGAAGCTAAATATCGGCAGCTCGAAAAATTAGCCCAAGGGAAAACAAATGTTAATCTGCGACGGTTTACACCTAGCTTGATTGCTTATCTCGATCGAGCAGATTTATCGATTAGTTTGGGTGGCTATAACACTACCATGAATATCTTAAAAACTGGTGTCAAGTCGATGATTTATCCCTCTGATAAAGATCGAGAACAAGCAATTAGGGCAGAGAAATTAGAAAGGTTAGGCTTACTCAAGATTTTAGATAAATCTGAGTTAGATCCAGAACTATTGGCAAGATCGATCGTCAATTATTTAGCTGATGATGCAACCTTAAATTTTGAACATTTGATTCAGCTCGATGGCGCAGAAAAAGCATCAATAATTCTCCAAAATTTACTCGAATTTAACGCAAAGTCGGTAACGCCTACGATTGAAATCGTGGCTAGTGGTGCAAAGTCCCCCTACGCGGACTGAATTATTATTAGTCCGCGTAGGCGGACTTTGCATCATGAGCGGAGACTTCCAGTCTCCAGGCTCTCCTTCTCTCTGCCTAATATTAGGAGCTAATCTATGAAAAAAATTCTATTTTACTGTCAATATCATTTAGGGATGGGTCATCTCGTCCGCAGTGTCCAAATATTGCGGAGTCTGGCGACAGAATTTGAGATTTGTTTTGTCAAAGGAGGTACGGAAGTTGAAGGTTTAGATCTACCTGCAAATATTCAAGTAGTAACATTACCAACTTTACTATCCGAACGTCGTCAGCTTAAAGTTGCCGATCTGAGTCAGGATTTAGAGACAGTCAAGCAACAACGAGTTATCACTTTATTAAACATTTTCGATGAGTTTCAACCAGATTGCTTGATAATTGAAGGCTATCCATTCAAAAAATATCAATTTGAATTTGAATCGATTCCGTTATTAGAAAGAGTCAAGACTGCAAAGAAAGATATTAAAGTTGTCTGTAGTCTGCGCGATGTCGTGATGGCGCAACCATATCTCGATCGAGATGAAGTAATTGCCACAACTTGCGACAGGCTGAATCGATATTTCGATCTGTTATTGATTCATTCAGATCCACAATTTCATCGGTTAGAAGAAAGCTTCCCAGCCGTAGCGGATATTAAGTGTCCGATTCAGTATACCGGATTTGTCGCTCAAGCTCTGACGGAAACATCTGCTGGCACGAAAGAAGATGCGATCGATTTATCCCGCACTAATCCGACGATCTTAATAAGTGTCGGTGGCGGACAACTAGGTCACGATTTACTCGATGCAGCAGTGGCGGTTAGTCCAATTTTAGCCGCACGATTGCCGGAGTATCATCTCCAAGTATTTACAGGGCCGTTTATCTCGATCGATCGATTTAAATCGTTATCAATAGCGGCAGCGGAACAGACGAATCTCACGCTCAGAAAGTTTACATCTCAATTTCTGAACTATATGCAAAAAGCAAACCTTTCAATTAGTTTGGGTGGATATAACACCACGATGAATATTTTACGGACTGGTGCTAATTCGATGATTTTACCATCAAATAAAGACTGGGAGCAGACGGTTAGGGCTGAAAAGTTAGCACAGATGGGCATCTTAGAACTTCTAGAGCCAGCCGATCTTCAGCCCCAACAATTCGCAGACAAAATCGTGCGATCGATTGAAGCGCGGCAGATTCCTAAACTGCACAAACCATTCGATCTCTACGGTGCGGAGAAAACAAAAGTTACGATCGATAATCTTCTGACACCGCTGAGATCGCGGCGGATTGAAATCAAAGATTTACACCACTAGCGGAGAATTTATTCTAGGTTAGCCTCGTAAATCTTAGAAAATCCCCCCTAGCCCCCCTTTTTAAGGGGGGAACCGGATCGAAAGTCCCCCTTTTTAAGGGGGATTTAGCGGCTCCCGTAACTCCTTTGGAGTGGCTGCGCCAACGTCGGGTTCCCCGACGGATTAGGGAGACAAGACAGGGTGATTTACCCGCTAGAAACGTAGCAATTAGATTTTCCAAACATCCTCTCAAAACATCATTAATCTTCACTCACTAAAATCTAGCCATGACTACAACTCTAACTTTAGAAACCGCTAACATTGCAGACTCGATCGAACAACCAATGGTAACGATCGTTGTCGTACCACGCGAACGGTTTAGCTATTCCCAACAATCCTTAGAAAGCGTTTATGCCGAAACAGATTACCCCTTTGAATTGGTATATGTAGACGGTGGATCTTCGCCCCAACTCAAGGCTTATTTAGAAGCACAATCGCGCGAGAAACAATTTAAACTGATTCGCACCGAACATTTTCTCTCACCCAATCGCGCCCGCAATCTCGGCATCCAAGCCGCACGCGGTAAATACATTGTCTTTGTCGATAATGATGTCCTCGTCCAAAAAGGCTGGTTGCAAAAGCTGGTAGAGTGCGCCGAAGAAACTGACGCGACAGTAGTAGGCACCCTTACCTGTATCGATAACCCCCTGCATGAAGTCGTCCATAATGGCGGCGGGACAACCTATATCGAAGTTCGCACCGAAGGCAACAAAACTGGTCGCTATGCCGTTCAAAAAAGTTATTTGGAAGGAAAGCGTGTCTCAAAGATTGCTGAGGAATTGACTCGGTTTAAGTGCGAATTTGTCGAGTTCCACACCGCCTTAGTCCGCAAATCCTTTTTTGACGAACACGGCTTGCTCGATGAAGGCTTACTCAGTACGCGGGAGCATATCGATCTGTGCTTATGTGCGGCCAAAGCGGGCGGTACAGTCTATTGCGAACGCCAAAGTATCGTCACTTACATGACTGGAGCGGAATTCGATTGGTATGACTATACTTACTTCAGCCTGCGCTGGAGCGATGCTTGGGATTTGGCGAGTTTCGACCATTTTCGCGCCAAATGGGGTGTCGAAGAAGATTGGTACTTCCACCGTCGCTACAATCGCCTCGGTCGTCGTCGCTATCGCGCTTTGATGCGTCCAATTATCAGTCGATTCCCGCTCAAAGACAAACGGAATGATTTTGCCGATTGGTTGCAAGTTGTCGAGCGTCCGATTAATAACTTTATCAGCGATCGATATGCCCGTCTGCATGAATACGCCAGTCACAGCTTGGGCTTGCGTCGATCGCAACGCTTGAAAGATGGGATGAAATTCGAGAAGCCATCGAAGGAAAAGGCCGAGTCGGAACTAGAGTCGGTTTGAAATGAGCCTAGAGACTGAAGTCTCTGCTCGTGATGCAAAGTCCGCCTGCACGGACTAATTTCCTAGTCCGCGCAGGCGGACTTTGCACCATTAGCCCCGATTTTAATCGGTGGCGGTAACAGAACGAAGCAAATATCCTCAACCCGTTGACATAATCCAAAATCCCAATGATTCAGACAGGAGAGAAAGAACTTAAAGGAATTATCCCCGGCAGTTGGCACATCCTGGTCAAATTCTGGCCGCAAATCCGCCAGCGGAAACTGCTCATCGGTAGCTCATTATTCGCGCTGTTACTAGAAACCGCACTAGGATTGCTCGAACCTTGGCCGCTGAAATTCATTTTCGACGGCGTACTGCTCTCCAGGACAGATATCTATCCCGATATTTTGGGCTTTGCACGCGGGTTGTCGCCAATGTGGTTGCTCTCGTTGCTGGCGGTATCGATCGTCGCGATCGCCGCATTACGCAGTATCACAGCCTATTTAAGCACTTATGGAATGGCACTGGCGGCAATTCAGGTACTATCGGAAGTCCGCAGCAACTTATATAGCCATATTCAGCGGCTATCCCTATCGTTCCATCAACGGTTCAAAAGTGGCGATCTGATTGCGCGAGTTACCTATGATATCGAGCGATTGCGGCTGGTGACGATCAAAACTGCACTGCCGTTTCTGGCAAATGTAGTCACGATCGTGGGGATGGTGGTAGTGATGTTCTGGCTCAATTGGGAGCTAGCCCTAATTTCGATCGGGATTTTCCCTCTATTTGCAATTACTACCACCAACATTGTCGGTAAAATTCGCAAGGAAACCAATAAACATCGTACCTCCGAAGGGGCGATCGCCGATACTACTAGCGAAACAATCGGCGCGATTCGAGTCGTGCAGGCTCTCTCCTTGCACGATATGTTGGAGGAAAATTTCCTGATCCAAAATACCAAAAGTCTCCAAGAAGGCGTGCGATCGCTCAAGCTGGCGACTTTTTTGGAAGGCTTAGTTAAGGTGCTGATGGCTCTGGTATTAGCGTTGGTAGTTTGGCGCAGTTCCCTGCTCGTCTTACAAAAAACCCTCACACCAGGAGATGTGTTGATTTTTGTCAACTATCTCAAAACTGCCTTCGACCCCATGCGCCAGATTAGCAAACAAATCGGTCAGATTGCCAAAGCGATCGCCTCTGGAGAACGGGCGATCGATATTCTCGACTACGAACCCCACGTTCGCGATTTGCCTGGAGCGACAAAGGCGCATCCCTTCTATGGTTCTGTCAGTTTTGAAAAAGTATCTTTCAGCTACGATCCCAGTCGGCAAATTTTGCATGAGGTTAATTTTGATGTCGAACCCGGACAACAAATCGCCTTAGTTGGGCCATCTGGGAGCGGTAAATCCACCCTCGCGAGTCTATTACTACGACTCTACGATCCGACTGTCGGTGGCATCCTCATCGATGGGAGAGATATTCGTAGCTATAAATTAGACTCACTCCGCCAACAGATTAGTGTCGTCATGCAAGATAGCGTCTTATTCGCCGTCAGCATTCGGGAAAACATCACCTACGGACGCTTGGGAGCCACCGATGCCGAAGTCGAACATGCGGCGCGGCTGGCAAATGCCCATGATTTTATTATGGACTTACCCCAAGGCTATGACACGATCGTTGGCGAACGTGGTGGCACTCTATCAGGGGGACAACGCCAACGGATTGCGATCGCGAGAGCAGCCATCCGCCACTCGCCGATCGTCATTCTCGACGAGCCGACTACCGGACTAGATGGAGCCAGCGAACATGCCGTCAATGAGGCTCTCAATCGCCTGACACGGGGCAGTACGACATTTTTGATTTCGCACAACCTCCGTGCTGTCGAGGGCTGCGATCGCATCCTCTATATCGAAAAAGGCGAAATTTTAGAGCGCGGTACCCATCCCGAATTGATGGCGCAAGCTGGACGCTATGCACACTTATACCGCCTCCAAAACGATACCAATGAAATAGAAGGAGTAAAACATGTCTTGGAAGCTTGAATGCGATCGGGAAAAACTCACACCGCAGGAAACACGGGTTATCTTGGTGCGCCACGGGCAAAGTAGCTTTAATGCCGAAGGTAGGTATCAAGGGAGTAGCGATGAATCAGTGCTGACTGAATTCGGTCGTCAGACAGCACGACAGACAGGAGAATTTTTGAGTGGATTAACTATTGATTCAGTGTATGTCAGTTCGCTGAGGCGGGCGCAAGCAACCGCCAGCGAAATATTAGCGCAGATGAATCCCTCGATAGATCCTGTGAATATTCGCGTCACGCAGCAACTTAGGGAAATCGATCTACCTGCTTGGCACGGACTTTACCATCAGGACGTGTGGGAAAAATTTGCCGAAGATTATCACTGTTGGAAGCAACATCCCGATCGATTTGTGATGGTCGATCCGCGTACCAACCAGCCATCTTACCCCGTCCGAGATCTCTACGCTCGATCGCGACAATTTTGGCAAGCTACATTACCTCATCATGGCGGTGAAACGGTAATGCTCATCAGTCATGCTGGCACGATTCGATCGTTAATTAGCACTGCTTTTAATCTCTCACCTGCTGACTATCACTCGCTCCGGCAATCTAATTGTGGAATTAGCGTACTGAAATTTTCACAAGGAAATGAGCCTCAATTGGAAGTCCTCAATTACACGGGACATCTAACAGCCGAATTTATGCCCAGCGAAATTGGTGGGAATCCCCCTGTCTTGTCTCCCTAATCCGTCGGGGAACCCGACGTTGGCGCAGTCACTCCAAAGGAGTTACGGGAGCCGCTAAATCCCCCTTAAAAAGCGGATTCGCTCCGGTCGGGTTTCTCTTGGTGCAGTTGTATGGGCGGGAAACCCGCCCACACTGCACCGCTCCCGACCATGGAAGCGTACCAAGCAGGGGGACTTTGACCGGATCTTAGCCCCCTTTTTAAGGGGGTTGGGGGGATTCAGATCTCAAAACGAAGCCCAGCCGACTTATATGTAAACGGTAGCGTCTTTAGCAAAGATCCTGGTGCATCATGCTTTGCAGTGGCACACCCTACAACCGAACTTAATATTTACTAGGAAAAAATCAATGTTATATCGTGAATTTGGCAACACAGGTTGGAACGTTTCTACCATTGGTATGGGCACCTGGAATATCGGCAATCAATGGGGTGAGATTGATGAAGATACTGCGCTCACCACCGTTCGCAGTGCCTTCGATAACGGTGTAAATCTCTTCGATACCGCCGAAGCTTACGGTATCCCCCAAGGATTATCTGAAGAACGCTTGGGTAAAGCCTTGCAGGGCATTCGCGATCGATCCTATATCGTCACTAAAATCGGCAGTTGGGGACGACGCACTAATGAAGGACTACCCAAAAATGTCGATACCATCCGCCTCTGTCTGCAAGCCTCACTATTTCGGATGAAGACTGACTGGGCGGATGCCGTATTGTGTCATGAAGGCGATATCGAAGATCCCACTGTCTATCTCGAAGCCTTCGAGGGACTAAAACAACAGGGATATCTCCGTGCTTATGGCATCTCTACCAATAAATTTGAAGTAATCAAGCAGTTTAATATCGCTGGTAACTGTAGCATCGTCGAACTCGACTACTCACTGCTCAACCCCAAAGCCGAAGCCAAAATATTGCCCTACTGTATCGAGCATAACATCGCCGTCCTCGTGCGGGGGCCACTCGCCCAAGGCTTGCTCTCTGGCAAATATACCACCGATACAGTCTTCACCGATACCATTCGCGCCAAATGGCATAAGAATGAAGCCAAACAATCCAAACTCGATCGAGATATCGCCGCAGTCAAAGCACTCAGCGCGAACTTACCAGCCGATACCACGATGGCAACTACCGCCCTCCGCTACGTTATTTCCCATCCCGCCCAACCTGTCGCCATTCCAGGCGCAAAATCGCCAGAGCAAGCAGCTCTGAATGCCCAAGCAGGCGATCGCCTTTTATCCGCTACCGAGCGAGATGCACTACTCCAGAGTATGAAGGAACCCGAAGCTGTGTAGTAGCCCCGTCAGATCCCCGACTTTTTGGAGAAGTCGGGGATCTTGCCCTGCTCTAGAAATTATCCCACATGACTTTCAACCATCCTACCGCTGCGGATACGGTGCTGTTTACCTCGACTCCCCCGCCACTCGTCAGCACCAAAACCGCTCCACGATCGCCAAATCAACCAATCTCAACTCAGCAATATTCACTCTTACTAAAATTACAACAGCGATATAATTCAATTCCTAATTTCACTGCTAAACCACCAAATAACCGCCATGACTTTACGATCGCTCTCCAATCTCTCATCGAGCGAATACTCAATTCCCAAGTAGCAGTTTCACCACCCGATTTAGCCGCGATCGAAGAATTAAAAATAGCCTTTGCTCCAGAATTATCCACCTTACCCGATCGCGTAGCGGATGAAATCGCGCTGAGGTCTCCGTCTGGCGACACGTCTCGCTTCGCTCGCCTACAGCGTGCGTTTCACCAAGCAGCGTCCGCTTTGCGGAATCGAGAAACCAGAAAAAGACCTGCCGATCGATTTGCCAATTCCCAGATCTATGTATCGGGACGATCCTGCATATCGAACTGTTTGCCTAATAACCTTCACACAATTCGATCGGTACCAGCCAAAATTTCTCACACCCAACCAGCCGAGCCAACCACTCCAATCGGAAAAACAAAATTTCCTATCGGCACCAAACTATCGGGAGAAATATTACTCAGCGGAGTTGCCATCGGCTTGCCGCCGATCGAAGATGAAGACAATAACGATCGCCGCATCGGTGCTGGCTACCGAACTAGATTGAATATTAATACCAGTTTCACAGGATTCGATCGACTCAGAATTAGATTTCAAAAGAGCGCTCTCCCCGCAGTAAATAGAGTCACAGGCAGCGATATGAGCCGACTCTCTTATCAAGGCAATACGCGGGGTCAAATTGTTCTCAATCGCTTAGAATATCGCTTCCCGATCGACAACAAAACCGAATTATTTGCAACAGCTAAGGGTGGCAATCTTTCCCATTTCGGCGATGCGTTAAATCCCCATTTAGACAGTGGTAGTGAAGGTACTATTTCACGATTCGGCGTGCGAAATCCGATCTACCGTCAGGGGCGAGGAGCTGGTTTTGGCATCACCCACAAGTTAGGATCGTCTGTCACTATCGGGTTGGGCTATCTTGCCGATGATGCCAACGAGATCGACACAGGACTATTTAGCGGCTCTTATGGTGCGATCGCTCAAATCACCTATAAACCCAGCCCACAATTTGGCATCGGTGTCAACTATATTAAATCCTTCAATCGGCTCGACACAAATACAGGCAGCGATCGCGCCAACGATCCGTTCGACGATCGCAGTAACGCGATCGTTGCTGATTCCTTCGGGGTGCAATCTTCTGTGCAGATTTCCCCAAACGTTTATCTCGGCGGCTGGGCGGGATTTACCCACGCCCAAGCTATGGATTTACCTAGAACTCCAACTGCAAATATTTTCAACTGGGCGGCTACATTATCGCTGGTAGATATTGGCGGTAAGAATAGCTTGGCGGGGATTATTATCGGTCAGCCACCCAAAGTAACGCACAATCAATTTACCACCAATGGCGCATCATTTTCCGACCCCGATACCTCCTTGCACATTGAAGCATTTTATCGCTGGCCGATCGCTGAAAATATCGCCACCACCGCAGGCATATTAGTAATTACCAATCCCGACCATAATGCCGCAAATGATACCACCTACGTTGGCGTTATTCGCACGCTGCTTGAATTTTAACCGACATCACTTTCTCTCCGCCACCACGATAATGGATCGATATCGCGTCAATTGCCCATGACACGGGGCTAGTGCCTGCGGGTGCTGCGGGTAACATTAATGGCATGGATGTGCCATTGGGCGGCCTGTCTAGAGTCGCTAACGATTCTACTAGTAACTAGCAACTTACGTTAAATACTCGCAAACCGCAAAAGCATCTTTTCAAGAATCAATGCTTGGCAACGTATAAAACACAACATTTTCGTGATTGAAAAACACAAACAAGATGCTGAATATAAGCATGAAATAACTAATCCTTAACCTGCGACTGATATCCTGATTTTGGCAGATTTCTCTTGTCGATACAAATACTAATAACTTAAAAACTCGATCGAGGCGATCGATAGTTTTACAGACGATCGATCGAACTAGCAACTCAACTACTCAAAGCTACATCTACTCACCGAATAATAAATAGGTAAGCGATCGTGGAAAATACACCGATAGTTACACTTAAAGGTTTTGCCTCTCTTCCCGCCGATACTTTCGCGGCTGGCCCCCAGTCAGGCAAAGCTATTACAGGCAATACCAATGGCAGAACCGTACCATTTGGCTCACAACCAGTTCAAGGATTCAGTGGCGTTCAAGTTGCCGATGGTAATTCTTTTTGGTATTTAGCCGATAACGGTTTCGGTGCAAAGGATAATAGTGCTGATTTTCTCTTGCGTTTGTATCGTTTAGATCCAAATTTTCGAGGCTACGAAGCAGGCGGCGATGGCAATGTTAAAGTCTTAAACTTCGTTCAATTTTCCGATCCTGACAAGAAAGTTCCGTTTAATATTACCAATCAAGCTACTAGCGATCGACTCCTCACAGGCGCAGATTTTGACTTAGAATCATTCACGATCGCTAAAGACGGTACATTCTGGGTTGGTGAAGAATTTGGCCCCTATTTACTCCATTTCGATGCGACTGGTAAATTATTGGATGCGCCGATTCCCACGCCCAATCCGGCGGCGACTATGCTCAAAACTTTGGGTGGCAAAACCCCGATCGTCATCGGACATCGCGGTGCTAGCGGTGAGTTACCAGAACACACTCTGGGCGCATATAAACTCGCCATCGAACGTGGTGCCGACTTCATCGAACCGGACTTAGTTTCGACCAAAGATGGCGTACTAATTGCCAGACACGAACCGAATTTAATCGCGACTACTAACGTTAAAGATAAACCCGAATTTGCCAGTCGGAAGACCACTAAAATGGTCGATGGCGTAGCCGAAGAAGGATTTTTTGCTTCGGACTTCACCTTGGCAGAAATTAAGACCTTACGGGCGATTATGCCGCAGAGCGAGCGGACGCAAGTATTTAATAACTTGTATGAAATTCCGACTTTTGAAGAAATCATCAACCTTCTCCAGCAAGTAGAGGCCGATACTGGCAAGAAGATCGGCATCTATCCCGAAACCAAGCATCCGACTTTCCACGACAATCTCAAATTATCGTTGGAAGAACCCCTACTAGCGACCCTCCAAAAAACTGGATTCACCGACCCCAGCCGCGTCTTTATTCAATCCTTTGAAGTGTCCAACCTCAAAGAACTCAATGGCAAAACCAATCTACCATTGGTGCAGTTGTTGGATGCCTATGATGTCGCGCTCGATGGTTCGCTGATTTACCAAGATGTCAATAAGCAACCCTATGACTTCACTGTTAAGGGTGACAAACGCACCTACGCTGACTTACAGACCAAAGCAGGCTTGGCAGAAATTGCCACCTACGCCGATGGGATTGGCCCCTGGAAGCCGATGATTATTGCTAGCAAGGGTGTGGATGCCAATGGTGATGGTAAAGCGGATGATGTCAATAAAGATGGTTTGGTAGACGAACGCGATCGAACTTTACTCCCACCTTCATCATTGGTTGCCGACGCTCATGCCAATGGTTTGCTCGTTCATGCTTATACCTTCCGCAACGAAGCGCGACGGTTAGCTTCAAACTACAACGGCAATCCGCTCGAAGAATACAAAGCCTTTATCAACGCTGGTGTTGATGGCTTCTTCTCCGATTTCCCTGGTACTGCGGATTCGGCGCGCGACCAAATTACTAGTCCATTGGTGCGATCGCCCCAAAATCCCGATGTTTTAGCCAAAACCAAATTTCAAACCCTCGATGGCAATGCCCCCCTAGTTCTCGGACATCGCGGCGCAAGTGGCGATCGTCCCGAACATACCCTCGCAGCCTATAAACTCGCGATCGCCGATGGTGCGGATTTTATCGAGCCAGACTTAGTAACGACTAAAGATGGGATCTTAATCGCTCGGCACGAGCCGTTGTTGGGTGTGGTGTTATTAAATGCCGATGGTACCATCAAACGCGATGCTAGTGGCAAGTTTGAACTCAACACTACCGACACCAGTACGAATGTCGCCCAGATTGCCAAATTTGCCGATCGATTGACAGTCAAAACTGTCGATGGAGTCAAAGTTGGTGGTTGGTTTGCCGAAGACTTCACCCTCGCAGAAGTCAAAGAGTTAAACGCGATCGAACGGCTCCCAGCTTTGCGCGGGACTAAGTACGATAACGACGGCTTAAAAGTACCGACATTGCAAGAGATTATCGACTTGGTAAAACAAGTAGAGAAAGATACCGGACGCAAAATCGGCATCTATCCCGAAACCAAGCACCCGACTTATTTTGCATCGGAAGGTACCAAGCTTGACGGCACCAAGATTAATGTCAATCTCGGTCAAAAGCTAATCGATACCTTAGTTTCAAGCAACTTTACCGATCCCAAGCGGGTATTTATCCAATCCTTTGAGGTGGGCAATCTCAAAGAAATTAACGATAAAATCATGCCTGCGGCCAAAGTCGATCTGCCCCTAGTGCAGTTATATGGCGGTGCTACTGGCAAACCTTATGACTTTATCGTCAGCGGCGATGCGCGGACTTATGGCGATCTGACCAAACCTGCTGAACTCGCCAATATTGCGAAATATGCAGCGGGTATCGGCCCCAACAAACGCCTCATCGTGCCATCTAGTACGGTAGACAATGATAAAGACGGCAAACCAGACGACCTCAATGGCGACGGTCAAATTAACGAAGCCGATCGCGTTTTGGGTACGCCTACCACGTTAGTAACAGACGCTCACAAGGCTGGTTTACAGGTACATCCTTATACCTTCCGCAACGAAGGTGTCTTCCTGGCTTCCGACTATAAAGGCGACCCGAAAAAAGAATTAGAACAGTTCATCAATTTGGGTGTCGATGCCTTCTTCACCGACTTCCCTGGTACTGGCGACTTGGTACGCGACAAATTTGTCGGCACGCCTGCGGTAGCTAACTTGGGCGGTTCTCGCGGCTTTGAAGGCATGGCAATTTCACCCGACAAAAAAACTCTGTATCCCTTGCTCGAAGGTACGGTATTTGGCGATCCGGCTGGTTCGCTCCGCATTTATGAATTTGATGTTGCGACCCAGCAATACAAAGGTCAACTCGGTTTCTACAAAATGGAAGCTGCTGGAAATGCGATCGGCGATTTTGCAGTCATCAACAAAAATGAGTACCTCGTCATCGAACGCGATGGTGGTCAAGGTGCGACGGCTCTATTTAAGAAGATCTACAAAGTTGACCTTTCCAAAAAAGATGCCAACGGTAATGTCTTTAAAGAAGAAGTTGTCGATTTACTCAATATTCAAGACCCCAACGACTTGAATAAAGATGGTAGCACCAAATTTACCTTCCCCTTCGTCACGATCGAGAATGTTATCGTACTCGATAACAATACGATTTTGGTTGCTAACGATAACAATTATCCCTTCTCGACAGGTCGCTCGGCGACTGCACCCGACAATAACGAATCGATTATTTTGGAACTAGCCAAACCCCTATCGACCGTTACTCAAGTATCGGGTACGACGGGTAACGATAACATCATCGCCAAGGTAACACCAGGATTCGATGGGTTTAACGATAGTGTTTTTACTGGTGCTGGTAACGATACTGTCGATGTGCCGATTGGGGGTGCGGCGACTGGCGAAAACAGGATCGACACGGGGAGCGGTGCCGACACGCTCTTCGTAGGTAATGGCGATCGAGCCTTTGGCAGTGCTGGCGACGACATCTTTGAAGCAAATGATGCCAAAGATTACCGGATTTCTGCGGGTGCTGGTAACGATACTCTGTTCCTCGGTACCAATGGACGCGCGCTCGGTGGCGACGGTAACGATAAGTTGTTTGTTGGTGCTGGCGGCGGTAACATCCTGTCTGGCGGAGCGGGTGCCGACCAATTCTGGATTGCTAATGCCGAACTACCTTCTGGCTCGAATACGATCGTCGATTT
Organism: Chamaesiphon minutus PCC 6605; assembly: GCF_000317145.1. Taxonomy (GTDB): domain Bacteria; phylum Cyanobacteriota; class Cyanobacteriia; order Cyanobacteriales; family Chamaesiphonaceae; genus Chamaesiphon; species Chamaesiphon minutus. Next base: position 2,568,917 of record NC_019697.1, read on the forward strand.
CCAAATCGGTACCGATGTTATCGGGATTCAAGGGGCAAAAAGTTTGGGGATTAGTGCGACAACTTTAGTTCTAAATCAAGTTGGTGCGGATACTTCGATTAACTTTGGCTCTCAAACCTTGGCAATCCTGACGGGTATTCAAGCTAATAGCTTGACTCCAGGTAATTCTAGTCAGTTTGTGTTTGGTTAAAACTGCAAATTAGCTTTCCTGTGTAAACTCGCCAGGGGAAATAAGTAATCGATATTATTTATTCTCCTGGTTTTTTATATTCGATCGAGGAGAAGACTTAATCGGAGAGGATGTGCTATTCAACCATTAGCCTATAAGGTGCATATACATCTGAAATTGTCGATCGATATCGATCCCATTTCGATTGAAATATATGCAATAAATTCAGCGTAACAATATTATCAAGAGATTAAGTAGTTATTAAGGAAAACAAAAAACAATGATTGCCAAACATCTTCAATAAACGCGATCGTTTTTATACAGCACTAATTTGAGATTAACAGTTTACTAGAGACTGAACCGATCGATATTCACAGCAATAGCAGGATCGATCCACCGAGTCTGCTTTTATTTTAATTCTTCATTCTGACAATAAGCTATGAATACTGCTAATGGCACCAATATTCGCTTCGCTCAGTTTAATGCATCTCTCAACCGTAACGCTGACGGTCAACTGATTAACGATCTGTCCACCCCCATAATTCCCGATACTAGAGCGATTGGTGCGGCTGATAGTCCCAATCGTAATCAGGCATTACGGGTTCAGCAAGCCAAAAATGCTGCCGAAATCATTCAACGCAATAATCCCGATGTATTGTTGATTAATGAATTCGATGTTAATGCAGCGAATCCAAGTAAAGCTGTCGAATTATTTATTAATAACTTCCTCAAAGTCGGACAAAATGGTGCTAGTCCGGTAGATTATAAATATTTTTATATCGCGCCCAGTAATACAGGCATTCCATCGGGTTTCGATCTAAATAATAATGGCAGTACCGTTACAACGCTGACGAATGGTATCGGTGATAATGGTTACGGTGACGACTCATTTGGGTTTGGTAACTTCCCCGGTCAATTTGGGATGGTGGTGTTATCGAAATATGAAATCGATACGGCGAATGTAAGAACCTTTCAGAATTTTCTCTGGAAAGATATGCCAGGTGGTTTGCTCACCAACGATCCGACGATCGATAATCCGGCTACGCCAGTTAACGAGAACCTGAATGGTTTCTACTCGGCGGCAGAAATCGACAAGTTGCGGTTATCTTCTAAGAGCTATTGGGACGTGCCAATCAAAGTCAATGGAGAAATCATTCACGCCCTCGTCAGTCACCCTACGCCGCCTGTTTTTGATGGCACTGAAGACCGGAATGGGAAACGAAATTCTGATGAAATTCGCTTTTGGGCGGATTATGTTTCGCCAGGGCAAGGTGGCTATATTTATGATGATAAGGGTGGTAAAGGCAGCATCACTGGCGGTTCGAGTTTTGTAATTATGGGCGACCAAAATGCCGATCCGCGCGATGGCGATAGTTATAAAAACGCGATTAGTCAGTTGTTAGGCAACCCCAATATCAATACCAATTCGATCCCAACCAGTGCGGGTGGGCCGCAACAGTCGGCACTTCAAGGTTTAATTAATAACACCCAAACTGGAAATCCGGCTTTCGATACAGCGGATTTTGCCGATAGTGGTACCAATCCTGGTAACTTGCGGACGGATTATGTACTGCCTTCAGCCGATCTGACCATTTCTAATAGTGGGGTATTTTGGCCGTTAAATACCGATCCGACTTTTGCCCCTGTGGGTGTATTTAATGCGACGTTACCTGGTGGTTTCGCGACTTCGGATCACCGTTTGGTATTTGCTGATGTCCAAGTCGGGGTCACGCCGAGCGGTAAATCCGTTGCGAGTGCGGGTTTTATCGGTCAAAAGACGTTCGCAACTGGAGTGATTCCGGCTGGTGCCGCAGGGAAAATCAATGGTGTGGATGTGCCGCTGGGTGGTTTGTCTGGCGTGACTTACGATGCTGCCAAAAACCAGTATTATGCGATTTCTGACGATCGATCCTCCAATGCCCGGTTCTATACTTTTACCCTCAATCCGGTTACTAGCGACGTAACTTTTACTAATGTCGTCCAACTCAAGGATCTCAATGGCAATCCCTTCGCTGCTAATAGTCTCGACCCTGAAGGCATCGCTTTAACGCAAAATGGTACCGTATTTATCTCCTCTGAAGGTGAAGCCAACCCCGCTGTCGGGCGCGTTTCCAACCCATTTATTAAAGAGTTTTCCCTGACTACCGGACAAGAAATTCGCTCTCTCCCCGTATCGACTAAATTCTTGCCCAAAGTCACCGATACCAATGCTAATGGCATCGTCGATGCACCCGATACCCAAACCGCTGGAGTTCGGAACAATGCCGCATTTGAGAGTCTGACAATCTCGCCTGACAAAAAAACGTTGTATACAGCTACCGAAAATTCCTTATTTCAGGATGGCACGGTGGCTACGCCGACAACAGGTACTAATTCGCGGATCGTCCAGTACAACTCGATTACGGGTCAACCGGAAAAAGAATACATTTATCAAACCGATCGAGTTGCCCTAGCACCGATTCCCGCAACTGCCTTTGCTACCAATGGTTTGGTCGATTTACTAGCGATCGACGATCGCGGTACCATGTTAGCCCTCGAACGATCCTTCTCAACAGGCGTACCAGGAACGGGCAACACGATTAAGATTTACGAAATATCCTTGCAAGGTGCGTCGGATATTAGTGCGATCGATAGTTTAGCAAGTCTGACTCCAGCTCAATTAGCCGCTCTCCAACCCGTTCAAAAACGGTTAGTGTTGAACTTAGACGATCTGAAATTACCCACGGGAACGGATAATATCGAAGGCTTGGCGTTTGGCCCCAAACTCGCTGACGGTCGCCAATCGATCGTGTTGGTCAGCGATAATAACTTCAGTGCGACCCAGTTTACCCAAATTATTACCTTGGGCGCGGATTTAGTACCGACTGCCACACCGACTGTCGAAACTCGTCCCGCACTCTTAGACGATGGTTCGCTACCCTTCAGTCAGCGGGCAGATGCTGACGATCCGGCGGTGTATGTCAATGCCACTGACTCGGCGAAAAGCTTGGTAGTTACGAGTGTTAAAAATGGTGGTTTGCGGGTGTATGACTTATCCGGCAATCTGATTCAAACCATCAATCCCAGCAATCCCGACATTCGTTACAACAATGTGGATCTGCAATATGGCTTTACACTAGGCGGTCAAAAAATCGATATCGCCGTCGCCAGCGATCGCAATAACGATAAACTAGCGATCTTCAAGATTAATCCGGCGGGTACGGGTGGTAATTATCTCGAAAATATTACCGACTCCAGCGCGGCGACCATTTTCCAAGCCGCACCTTTTACCGCGCCATTCTCGGCATCGGCGACGAGTGCTTATGGCTTGGCACTTTACCGCAGCCCCGTTAGCAACGATTACTACGCCTTCGCCACCCGTCGTCAGACTGGCGATGTCGCTCAACTCAAATTGGTCGATAAAGGTAACGGCAAAATCGGTTACGAACTAGTTCGCAACTTCACTGTGCCTTCTTCCACCACCGCCGGAGCTTCCGCTCAAACCGAAGGCATCGTCGCCGACCAAGAAACCGGATTATTATATATCGGGCAAGAAGATGTCGGCATCTGGAAATATAACGCCGAACCCACAGGCGGTAAATTTGGCACCTTGATTGAGAAAGTCAAAGCCGAAGGCGGTCAAAACCTCACCAATGATGTCGAAGGTTTAACCATTTACTACGGTAAAAATGGCACGGGTTATTTACTGGCTTCCAGCCAAGGCGACAATACTTTTGCCGCTTATACCCGCGAAGGTAATAACGATTTTATCGGACGGTTTGGCGTTGGGAGTAACGGCTCGATCGATAGCGTCCAAGAATCTGACGGTGCAGAAGTCATCAACTTACCACTGGGTGCGAATTTCCCGAATGGTTTATTTGTCACCCAAGATGGCAGTAACGATCCTGCCAAAATCGTCGATAGCGAAAATATTAGTTCCAACTTCAAATTCGTACCGTTTGAAAATATCGCCAATACCTTCGCCACACCGCTAAAGATCGATACTACCAGCTACAACCCCCGCAACCCCGTCGCGCGATTGGGTGTAGTCGAGTCAGCCTTCCCTAATGGCGTAGCCAGTGGCGACACCACCCAGACATCCACCGTTCTATGGACGCGCGCTAATGTCCCTGGTAAAGTCACCTTTGAATACTCCACCAAGGCTGATTTTAGCTCGATCGCAGGCACCCAAACCGCCACCGTCACCAACCCCTTGCAACCCGTCAAAGTTGATGTAACTGGCTTAAACGCTAATACCAACTACTTCTACCGCGTCACCGATGCCAATGGCACCAAAACTGCTGGTAAATTTAGTACGGCAGCGGCATTGGGTCAACAGACAGGCTTGAAATTTGGCGTATCCGGCGACTGGCGAGGGGAACTAGCACCCTATCCAGCCATTAACAATGCCGACGATGCGAATCTCAAATTCTTTATCGAGTTGGGCGATACCGTCTACGCCGACGTACGTTCTCCTGCCGTCAAAAATGCCGATGGTACCGAAAAATCCCAAGTTACCACCTTGGCAGAATACCGCGCCAAACATGCTGAAGTCTATGGTAGTCGCTACGGTCAAAATACTTGGGGAGATCTGCGCGCCTCGACCTCGATCCTCGCCTCCATTGACGATCATGAAGTCACCAACGACTTTGCTGGTGGTCAAGATTTGGCAACGTCTACTGCCGCCCAACAAGCTCTCTACGGTGCGAAAACAGGTCTGGTCAACGATGCGCCCTTATTTGAAAACGGGTTGCAAGCCTTCTGGGAATACAACCCACTCCGCGATCTCACTTACAATACCCCCGGCGATACCCGGACTGATGGCGAACGCAAGCTCTATCGTTACAACACCTATGGTAGCGATGCTGCCACCATTGTCCTCGATGCCCGTTCTTTTCGCGATCGCGAGCTAGCAGGCGTTACCAATACCAACGATACCGCACAAGTCGCGGCATTCCTGACCCAATCCTTCGACCCCAGCCGGACGATGTTAGGTAAGGTCCAAGTTGCCGATCTCAAGCGAGACTTACTCCAATCTCAAAAAGACGGTGTGACCTGGAAGTTTGTCAATATCAGCCAACCGATTGCAAATATCGGCGTTCTGGCTGCTGGCGATCGATTTGAAGGTTATGCCGCCGAGCGCACAGAAATTCTCAAATATGTCAACGACAACAAAATTGAGAACGTCGTCTTTGTCGCCGCTGATATCCACGGCACCTTAGTCAACAACCTGACTTATCAAACTGCCCCAGGTCAAGCGCAAATCGCCACCAGTGCCTTTGAAATCACCACGGGTTCTGTCGGCTACTCCCAACCTTTCGGTCAGACTGTAGCGCAATTAGGCGCGACTCTGGGCATAATTACACCCCAACAGAAAGCGTTGTACGACTCGCTTCCTACCGCCGGAAAAGACACCTTCATCAAAGGAGTCGTCGATAACGGACTGCAACCATTAGGTTACGATCCGCTCGGTTTAGATAAAAACCTGTCCCAAGCCAACGGCTTAATTAACGCCAAACTGCTGCAAGGCGATTATGTTGCCACCCACGTCTACGGCTGGACTGAGTTTAATATCGACAAACAGACTCAAAAACTCACCGTCACCACCTACAGCATCGATCCTTACACCCGCGCCGAAATCGAAGCCAACCCCACAGCAATTATCGATCGTCAGCCCAAAGTCGTCAGTCAATTTGAAGTCACTCCCAATAATGTCGCCCCGACTCTAGTTGCGGGAACTGCGGGAGCCGATAATTTCATCGCTGGCATCACCCCCGGCTTCGACGGTTTCAACGATAACGTCTTCACGGGTGCTGGTAACGATACTGTGGATATCCCGATTTCTGGTGCCAATGCTGGTAACAACCGGATCGATCTCGGTAGCGGTAATGATGTTATTTACGTGGCTAATGGCGATCGATCCTTCGGTAGCACAGGTGATGATATCTTCGAGGCAAATGATGTCAAAGACTATCGGATCTCTGCTGGTGCTGGTAACGATACCATCTTCCTCGGTACTAACGGTCGCGCTTTAGGTGGCGAAGGTAACGACAAATTCTTTGTCGGAACTGGTGGCAGTAACCTGATTTCTGGTGGTGCTGGTGCCGACCAATTCTGGATCGCCAATGCTGAGATTCCATCAGCCGCGAATACCATCTTGGACTTCCAAATCGGTACCGATGTTATCGGCATTCAAGGAGCTAAGAGTCTGGGTATTAGCGCGACAACTTTGGTTTTAAATCAAGTTGGAGCCGATACTTCGATTAACTTTGGCAGTCAAACTTTGGCAGTACTAACTGGTATTCAAGCTAATAGTTTGACTCCAAGCAATGCTGGACAATTCGTGTTTGCTTAAAACTGAAAAATAGCTTTTCTATATAGATTTGTCAGGAGAAGTAAGCGATCGATATTATTTATTTGGCGTTGCTGAATTGATGTATGAAACCATCGGTAGGGGTCATTAATGAATTACCCCTACCGATGGTTTCATGGGTTGCATAATCGGTTAATCATACATAGAAATCAGCAACGCCAGATTTCTCAGTTTAGAGGCTAAAGTGTTTGAGCCTGATTGTTTGACGAACTCGATCGAGTAATCGAGGTGATTGATTCATGATAAAGGATCGGATCTAGCTGTATCAAATATCAGATCATAATTTTTAGTTGCTTCATACAGTATTTTTACTGGATAAATCTACTAATTAGGGTAGTTATACCGCAAAAGTGCTCGATAAGACCCCCATTCCCTGGAGTTATACCGCAGATCTGCGACAAAGTATCCTCGTAGGGATGTTATTCGGCAAAGTGCCGCATAATATATAGTTATGCCGCCTGCCCGATAGTTGATCGAAACGGTCTTTGAGGTGGATCGTTTAGTAACCCAAGTTGCCAGTTAGAAACGGTAAAGGTATGAAAAAAGATGGGTTACTCAATAGAATATTCCGCTTAAAGCTGTCGTTTTACAGCCTTGTTACCTTACTTGCTCTCACTGCTAGCTGTACAGCTCTTCAGCCTGAACTTAAGATCGAAAACTCACCTATCACAGCTACACCGACGGTTGTAGAGTCCATACAAACTCAAAGTTTCGCCGACTGGTGCCAGCGCAAAGCGTCTGTTCCTTCAGACACTCGACATACAATTAATGTCCTGCTGGAAATCGCTAAAACAAATGACTGCAAATTAGCAGATAGTAGAATTAGAAGACATATCCTTAAAAATGGCAGCTTTCTCTATCTTAGGGGCAGAAAGATTAGCGATCTCAAGCCAATCTCAGGATTCACTGAAATCACGGCTATCTTTCTCGATAATAATCAGATTCGTGATTTACAGCCGCTGACAACCTTGAGCAATGTGTCCACTGCCGAACTCGGTAACAATCAGATTAGCGATTTACGACCGCTGGCTAGGATGAGTCAATTGACTAGACTTGATCTCAGAAACAACCGGATCAGCGATGTCACTCCCCTAGCTGCTTTGAGCGAGATGAGAGACCTAATTCTCGATAACAACCAGATTACTGATTTAAGTTCGCTGCGAGTCCTACGTCATTTAGGACAACTTCATGTGCGTAACAACCCTCTTTCTGACAAAACTTGTCCGCTCAAGCCGCGTCTCCTTGGCATTCCTGAGCTTGATGCATACGCTAAGATATGCAGGTTCGATTAGGCTGAGAAGTCTAGAGCATTACCGGATTGTTCACCAACCGCTACGAATTTGGTTGAGCGGTATGATGTCTTCCACAGGTCTAGAACGCTGCCGAATCACCTCATTCAATGTGTTGCAGGCAGGCGAAGTTGCAAAGTGATAGGTTGAGCAGCAGAGCAACGCATAACAATTCCGCTGCACTGGAACGAAGTCAAGTTATCGGTAAGATGCAGAGTTCATCTGCGTCCGGTGAGCGGGAACGTTATCCGGCTTGAGATGTGGATTAGGCGGTATTTCAGGTTTATTTGAACAGATTCAGCATTTCCCACATAAATTGACGAGTTGCGATCGCAGCCACGCCTGGGATGAATCAGAATGATTTCGTTCGTGCCACATCATCTTCAAGTTAGAGGGGAGAATTTCAAGTGGCGGTGGAGTCAGGTGCAACCGATCGAGGACACCGCTCATTTCTACAATTCGAGTGGGCAAAACAGCGAGTAAGTCCGAACCCGCAACCAGTTGAGGGGCAACAGCAAACTGATTAACTGTAAGCATAATCCGCCGTTTTAGCCCCTGTTCTAATAAAATCAAATCAATAAAACCTGTGGGTTCTCCTGTCAGCGTGACGAGCAAGTGCTTTGCTCGAACATATTGCTCTAGATATCGCGTAGGGTGGGCACTGCCCACCAGCTAGGTTTCAGGCAAAATCTATTTTACAAATAATTGCGCCTACCTACTTAACACAATAATCGGGACGACTGTTAACCTGACGACTCCCTGCTTTTAACGTTGGAATGGGACGATGAGCTTTTAGGTATGTCTTGAGAAAAAACGATCGCTCTTCGATTAAGCTTTTTCGTGTATTCATCGTGGATTAAATACTAATACACCAAGGTACTAAGCTGATGTTCGTGTACTCTTATCCTTAACTGCAATGACTGAATTCCGCGTCAATCCCTACCTCCAAAATCCATCTTCCAAGGGTATCAATGTCACCTGGTTCACCACTAAAGACGTAGATGCCACCCTCACTGTCACTGGGCCAGGTCTGAGTAAACCCTTAGTGTTCCAGAGTGACGCTACCTTAGCACCAGTGTTGGCTTATACCACCGCAGAACAGAAACAGTCGATCGCTGGTATCAAGGACAGTTGGTTGCTCGATAATAATAACTACAAGCATACAGTTGCAGTAGACGGTTTGCAGCCTGGGAAAACCTATAACTATACCGTCACCCAGGGGAGTTCCACCTTTAATTCCACATTTGAAACTGCCCCCAGTGCTACAGACTGGTCTAGCATTCGCTTTATTGCCATGTCTGATAGTGAGACAGAACCCCTGGGGCGAGTCACCTATCGGGAGTGGCAACCAGGTTTAATCGCAGAGGGTTCTACGCGCCCCAATTCAACCGATAGTAATTGGGCGAAAAAGTTTGGCACCAACGGTACTGGCACTGCCCAAACCCTGCGCTATGCCCTAACAGAAACTGTGGGCTATCAAGAGAACTTAGAGATCGTTAATAGTCGCACTCCCGACTTCTTGCTAATGCCAGGGGACTTAGTGCAGGGGGGCGGCTATCAACCAGGTTGGGATGAATTTTTCCGCCACAACGCTGGGGAGTATGCCAGCGGTCTTTCTAAATATCCGATTTTGCCTGCTCTGGGGAACTGGGAAAATTTTGGCGCACTCAATGGCGGCTATGGTACCGATGCGGATGGTCGCTTTGGCCCCAAGTTCGGTCGAGATAAGTATCATACTTACTTCGATGCTCCAGAAAATGGAACTCCGGCTCACAGGGATAATTACTACCGCGTTGACTACGGCCCCGTTACCGTCCTGACTTTAGACAGCTCCAACGGCGAACCAGACGATCGCCGGAGTAACTATGGTGGTGCGGGGCAACCCCCCAAGGTAAGTGGCACAGACTTTACAGGCCCAGGTACCGACACCCAGGAGAACTATACCCGCGCACAGTACGAAAGCTTTGGCGGCACAGACCTAGCAGACTTTAACCCTGGTAGCATTCAATGGAACTGGGTAAAAAGTCAACTTCAGGATGCCCGCAACAAAGGACAAATCATCTTTATCCAGTATCACCATGCCCCCTACAGCGATGGCGAACACGGCCAACCCATGAACCATACCCAATCCTCTGGTCAAGGGGGAACACCCCTCCGCCAGTATCAGAGCATGTTCGAGGAGTATGGCGTTGCGGCAGTCCTCTCTGGGCATAGTGAAATGTTCGAGCGGAGCTTTGTGGATGAAAATCGCGACGGGATCGGGGTGAATTACTACGATGTAGGGGTATCTGGCGATGGACTGCGGGGCGAAAAGCGCACCGGATCTGGGTTTGACACTCCTTTACTCAACTATAACCAGTACAGTCAGTGGACAGCCGACCAAAATGCAGCGGAAGTATGGAAAGTAGTAAACGGTGTACCCCAATTAATCGACGGAGGCAAACACTACGGTCACTTGGAGGTCAACATCGAACCCTTCAGTCCCGTACCAGGTATTGTCGCCAAAATTCAGTTTACGCCAGTCTATAGCTTCCCGATTCTGGATGCAAACTATAACCTCGTGACCACCGAACGCCGTGTCTACAATGACGAGACGATCCTGCTCGTGACCGATACAGGGAGAGTAATTAACAGTTCCTTGGGTCCCGATGCAACGGTGGCCTTATTTAAAGAGAATCTGGTTGCTGCCACACCAGGCAACGATCTGGTAATTGCCAATGCCCCCGGTAGTAAAGCAGACGGCATCAATGACACGATCTTCACTGGAGCAGGCAACGATGAAGTAGACACAACCTTATCGCGTTCTCTAGCGATTAAAGGACACAACCGCATTTTGACGGGCAGTGGCAATGATGTATCGATCGTCACAGACAACGATCGATCCTTCGGCAGCACAGGTGACGATATCTTCGAGGCAAATGATGCCAAAAACTATCGGCTCTCTGGTGGCGACGGCAACGATACTTTCTACCTGGGTGCTAGTGGTCGCGCTTTAGGTGGCGATGGTGCCGATAAGTTCTTTGTCGGTGCTGGCGGCGGTAACATCCTCTCTGGCGGCGCGGGTGCCGACCAATTTTGGATTGCTAATGCCGAGCTGCCGAGTGCGGCTAATACGATCGTCGATTTCCAAATCGGTACCGATGTTATTGGCATTCAAGGTGCTGCGAGTTTGGGTATTAGTGCCAGCACGATTAAATTAAATCAAGTTGGTGCCGATACTTCGATTGTCTTTGGCGGTAAATCTCTAGCCTTACTTACAGGTATTCAAGCTAGTAGCTTGACTCCTGGTAATTCCAGTCAGTTTGTGTTTGCTTAAAAATTGTAATTAACATTTTTTGATTCTACGATTGGGGGCAATTTATAAGTTGCCCCTTAGTTTGTGCGCTCTGCTGATATTTGGGTAGAAATCGATCGAATCGTAGCAAACTCCAGCTAAATATTTATACATGCACTGTAGCTTTGGTAATCGCGGCAGACAGATTTCGATTCTGATGCTGATAGGCTCTGCCAATGAAATCCTTAATTCCGAAATAGGCGATGAAGAAGTTTTTAAATTATTGAACAGAGCAAAAAAATCGAGCGGCTGTTTCGCTCTCTCTCTATTGGTGCGATCGAGATCGGCAGATCGAAAGATAACTAAAAATAGTCAATTTTGTATCATTTACGAGTACATCAGTCTAAACAAAGTTTAGAACTAGGAGTAAATTAGATGTCTCTTTACAAGATTAAAGACTTCGATCCAGAGTACAGCAAACACTTTGACGATGGCGATGTCATCGGCCTAGATCTCTACGCCGAAAATGACAAGATTGGTTCGGTAGATGACATTATGGTCGATGATAACGGGAATATTCGCTACCTGCTGATTAACACTGGCATGTGGGTTGCAGGCAAACGAGTATTGTTACCGATCGGACGCGCGCGCATCGACTACGGCCAAAAAAGAGTCTATGCCGGAACTCTCACCAAGAGCCAAGTCGAAGCTCTCCCTGAATTGACCGAAGAAACTAACGTCGATGACGACCACGAAGAACGGGTGCGTGGTGTCTATCGCTCCTCGACGCCAGAGTTCCAGCAACAAACGCCACATACAATTGGGGTTGGTTATACGGGAGCCGAGAGTTATCCAGCCAGCACGCACAGCGAACCGATGCTCGATCTCGACACCCCCTACGTCGATGGTCAGATCGAGTACGATCGTCAAGCTGCGCCAGTACCTACTCCCGTACCCGCTCCAATGCCCGTACCTACTCCCGCGCCCGTAGCCGATCGCGATGACGATATGTATGCGATCGACGATCGCAATCATCCTAGCTTTAAACTCTATCAAGAGCGGCTAGTAGCTAGCAAAACCCGTCAGAAGACTGGGGAAGCCGTGATTCGCAAGCATGTAGAGACAGAAACAGCCACCGCGTCGGTACCCGTTGAAAAAGAGCGTGTAGTCATCGAGCGCGTGCCCAGCACTGGTGGTACTGCTGTCGCACCTGGGGAAGTTGCCTTCAAAGACGGCGAAGTCTCCCGTGTAGAAGTGTACGAAGAAGTACCGGAATTTCATAAAGAAGCCTTCGTCCGTGAAGAAGTCAAAGTCAGCAAAGTTGTAGAACAGGAAACTGCTACAACTCAAGAGCAGATACGACGTGAAGAACTAGATATTAAAAATGCTGGCGATCGACCGATCGTCGATAACAAATAGACGCTCATGTGGGGCAACTTTATCTGAGTTGCCCAGTACGAAATCGAGATCGCTAACAATTGTAGATAGAGCAAAATCCACTCTATCTATGATTCTCTTTCATAGAGGCTCCGCCAACGACAGCGATAATTTTTATTGGATATTGAGAGCGCAACACCCTTAAAGACAAAATCATGATTTACGATCGATCTAAAGATAGTCAGCAACAGCCAGATCTAGTTCAGCTTCAAAAAAATGCTACCGATTCAACCAGAATTCTTACAGAAGAAACTATCTATTTGTTAGAAGAACGCTTGATGGTAGATCTGACGAGACACAAGACTGGGGAGATTGTCGTTCGTAAAGAGATTGACACCCAGGTTTTGCATGTTGAAGTACCAGTAAGGCGTGAAAAGCTGATTGTCGAACAAGTCAGTCCTGAATACAAGCTCATCGCTCAAATCGATCTCGGCTCAGAACAGCTCGATCGAGGGGCGATTTCGTATGTAAATCATGATGATTCGATCGTCATTAATGGCAACTCTAAATCTTTACCGATCGACAATAATCACAGCACAACAGTGGGTGGTACTGTTACTTCGCCCCAATCTGCGATCGATATATTGGCAGAGATTGTGCGGATGGCTGAGGAAGATTGCGAAACAGTTAGGATTGAAATCTCCCTTAAAAACAATCGCAATCGAGATACATATCAAAGATTATTTGCAGGCGATCGTTCGATTAATTGATAATTGAAAGGTGATAACTTAAAATACGGCACGTTTAGTTGCTGGTATAGGCAAAAATTGGGAGATCGAGAATCGATCGCCTAAAATTGATAGCAAATTAGTAAAATACACCAGATTGTAAGGAGACAATCCGCATGAGTTATACCGATTTCGTTGACGAAATTAGCCTTGCCGAACAAGCTGAAAATCTAGGCAGAATGGCGATGATGATGGGACTGATTCCTAGTTTTGTCGTTCGGCATTTTCCCGATAGTTGGGAGTTTTATATTCCTGACGAGACTGGCAATAGACTGACGCCAGAAGAAGCATATTTACATCTCAATCGATTAGTCGATCCCGATAATTAACCCAAGATGAATACAAATCCTGCCGAGCGGCGCAAATATGCCCTAGTTACAGGTGGAAACAAAGGGATCGGCTTCGCAATTTGCCAAGGCTTACTCGCTGCTGAGTTTGATGTGATTTTAGCAGCCAGATCGATCGAGAATGCCACAACCGCCATCGAAAAGCTGCAATCCGATAACATCCATGCGTTGGTGCTAGACGTATCTAACGATGATTCAATCGAGCGCGCCGCCAAAGAATATGGCGAAAAATTCACCCATCTCGATGTCTTAATTAACAACGCAGGCATTTATCCAGATGAGGACGTAAACATCCTCACAGTCGATCGAGAATTGCTAGATCGAGCGATGAATACCAATGCCTTTGGCGCAATTCGCACCACCCAAGCCTTTTTACCGCATTTATCCAAAGCTACAGCGGCGCGAGTAATTAATCTGTCCAGCGACTTAGGTGCCTTAGATGGCATATCTACCGAGACGCCTAGCTATTCCCTCTCCAAACTCGCGCTCAACGGTGCAACCATCTTGCTAGCCACCGCTCTCAAATTCCAAAAAATTGCCGTCTACTCCATGTGTCCCGGTTGGGTAAGAACCGATATGGGCGGCTCCAACGCCTCCCGCTCTCCAGCACAAGGCGCAGACACTGCCATCTGGCTAGCAACAGATGCCGACCTGAATTTGAGCGGAAAATTTTTCCGAGATCGAAAACAAATTCCCTTCTAATCTAAATCACCCAATCGATCGCCGCTAGTTCGCGAACATCCAGACAACCCACAGTCCCAACTCCTCACTCCCCATGACCCACATCCTCCACATCGACGCCAGTCCCCGCCAAGAGAGGTCTGTCTCTCGCACCCTTACCAAAGAATTTATCACTAATTGGCAAACCGCTCATCCCGACGATACCGTCACCTACCGCGATCTCGGACATCATGCCATTCCCTTTGTTGACGAAGACTGGATTGCCGCTGCTTATTCTGCACCCGAACAGCACACCCCCGCTCAAAAACAAGCCATTCAACTCTCTAACGAGCTAGTCGATGAATTTATAGCTGCCGATCGCTATGTCTTCGGGATTCCGATGTACAACTTTAGTATCCCTGCCAGCTTCAAGGCATATATCGACCAAATTACCCGCGTCGGGCGGACATTTGCCGTCGATGCTAACGGGTACAAAGGACTAGTTCATAACAAGAAAATGACCATTATTACCGCCAGTAGCGGTGCATATCCCGACGGTAGCCCCGGTCATAGTTATGACATGCAAACACCCTATCTCCAGCTCATTTTTGGCTTCATGGGCATCACCGATGTGGAGTTTATTCACGCCGATAGTCTCAGCATGGGTGACGAAGCCCGCGATAAAGCGATCGCCACCGCCCAATCCGCAATCAAAACCGCTGTTCTGGCTTAGAGGTTCCACGATATCGATCGTTAATAGTTCGCTGTAAGCTGCCAAACCCCCTACTCCCCAATCCCCATGACCCAAATCGTCAGTCGCGAAATTCATCTCATCTCCCGCCCCCACGGAATGCCCACCGCCGCCAACTTCGCCACCGTCGAAAACAAGCTAGAACCGCTACCAGACGAAAGCATCCTCGTTCGCAACCTCTACATGTCGGTAGATCCATACATGCGGGGTCGGATGAACGATACCAAATCTTACGTACCACCGTTTCAACTGGGTCAACCGATGGAAGGTAGCGCAGTTGGCGAAGTTGTGGAATCTCGCGCCGAAGGGTTCAAAGCTGGCGATATCGTCACCTCCATGTTGGGCTGGCGCGAATACTTTATCGCTGAAGCCCAGGCATTGCATCCAGTCAACCGTGAAATTCAACCGCTGTCGGTTTATCTGGGTACCCTGGGTGCGACGGGTTTAACGGCTTGGGCGGGGTTAAATTTGGTCGATGTCAAAGCTGGCGATATCGTCTTTATTTCTGGTGCTGCTGGCGCAGTCGGTAATGTCGCCGGACAATTGGCAAAATTGCGCGGATGCGAAGTTATCGGCGCGGCGGGTTCGGGTGAAAAAATCGACTTCCTCAAAAATGAGTGTGGATTCGATCGAGTATTTAATTACAAAGATGCGCCAGTTTTAGAACAACTAAATCGGGTCGCACCAGATGGGATCGATGTCTATTTCGATAATGTCGGCGGCGCAAGTCTCGAAGCTGCACTCGCAGTGTTGCGAACTTACGGTCGGATTATTGCCTGTGGGGGTATCTCTGGCTACAACGCCGAAAAACCTGCTCCTGGGCCGAGTAATTTGTTTAACATTACCACCAAACGTTTGACGATGAAAGGACTAATTGTCAGCGATTCGCTCAACCTCATTGATGAGTTCCACAAGGAAGTAGGTGGCTATTTTCAGGCAGGTAAATTGAAAAATAGAGAAACAGTAGCCACTGGGATCGATCGAGCCGTAGAAGCCTTTCTCGGCCTATTTGACGGCAAAAATATTGGCAAGATGGTTGTGAAGCTCGATTAAAGACTCGTACAAAGTAGGAAAATAAAGCGATCGATTTGTTTACTTTTTCAAAGCAGCAGATCGAGCTGTCGATCGATTACCGGATCGAGACTTTCATCGACTGATTAATCGCGCTCTATTAGGTGTCTACTTATCCGATTGCAAAGTAAACGCCCAAAAGAACGTCAAGATAGTTACCAAGAAGATGCTTCCTTACGGTGGTATAACGGCATTGGTATTTTTGTGGAATCGTTTAATGATGGAGTGGATTCGGCACCAATATAAACTCGGACGATCGCTAGTTAATAAGCTTTCGATCGGACAGTTCGCGCTCGGCAAAATCAAATCATTACACAACCAACCCCAAATCTAATGAGAGATACCTGGCTCGATCGATTCTTTCGAGACAAAAATGGCAATATCGTCATCATTCAACCGCCAAATCTACCGATTATGGTGTGGGCGATCTCCAGCTTTCTCCAGGTCATTTTTAAAACTGGAATAATTCATACCGGATTGGAGACGATTTCCTTAATTGCGATTTTTATTTGGTCTTTGGCAGAAATATTTCAAGGCGTTAATTACTTTCGGCGATCGCTCGGAGTATTCGTGCTAATTGTCACGATTGTCTCCAAACTCTCCTAAAGCTGAGTAACTGAGTCGATAATTAGCTACAATCGATCGCCAGATGGTAATTGAGGGCATCAAATGAGTCAGACAGAACGGGAAAAAATGCTGGCAAACGAGCCATACTTTTCGCTCTCCGATCCAGAACTGCAAATGATGATGGCCGCAGCACAAGAGCTGCTGTATCCCTTCAATCATTCGCGCCCTGAAGAACACGAAAAACGTGCGAAAATTATTAGCAAGCTATTTGGATCGATCGGCAGAAACTTCACAATTAAGCCACCTTTTATGTGTGACTTTGGTTGCCATATCCATGCAAAAGACAACCTATTTATTAACTACGATTGCGTCATTTTAGATTGCAACGAAGTTTTCATTGGCAATAATGTCATGTTCGCGCCCAAGGTGCAAATTTATACCGCATATCATCCCCTCGATCCAGAAATTAGAAGATCCGGTTTGGAAATGGCGGCACCGATTACGATCGAGGATGATGTCTGGATTGGCGGTGGCGCAATTATCTGTCCCGGCGTCACCATTGGCGCGGGTACGACTATTGGTGCGGGTAGTGTCGTCATCAGAGATCTTCCCCCTAATGTTGTCGCGGTCGGCAATCCTTGTCGCGTCATTAGAAATCTTTACAATTAATTAGTAACCCAAGTTCCTAGTTCTCACCTCAGCGGTTAGAAACCGCTGCTCATAGTGCAAAGTCCGCCTACGCGGACTAAAATCCTAGTCCGCGTAGGCGGACTTTGCACCACCAGCCACGACTTCCAGTCGTAGGCTCCAGTAACTAGCAACTTGCGTTAATAGTCGATCGTTGGCGACACATCACAAAAATCATGCAAAGATTCAATCTCACCGTATTCAGACAGTTTTGGGCGATCGCCAAATCTTATTGGTCGAGCGATGATAAGTGGCGCGCGCGGGGGTTATTGCTTGCCGTCATCGTGTTGTCATTGGGCTATACCGGATTGAGCGTCCTGCTCAATAACAAACGCGGCGTGCTGATTTCGGCTCTATCGGCGCGCGATGAGGCGAGATTTTGGCAGACAATTTTGGTATTTACCGGAACATTAGTTGTCTACGCACCGCTGTTTGCTGGCTATGTCTATTTGCGCGACAGGTTGGGTGTTGAATGGCGCAAATGGTTGACAAATTCGTTTCTCGATCGCTACTTCCAGAATCGATCGTTTTACAACCTCAACTATGCCGAAGCTAATATCGACAACCCCGATCAACGGATTGCCGAAGATGTCAAAAGCTTCACCCAGGAGTCACTGACACTTCTACTAGCCTTGGTTGATTCATTACTAGCGATCGCCGCATTTACGAGCGTCCTGTGGGGCATTTCGCCGCCGCTGATCTTATTTTTGGTCGTCTATGCGCTCGTGGGTACTCTGGCGACGGTAGGCATCTTCGGACAGCCATTGATGCGACTCAATTTCGAGCGACTCAAAAAAGAAGCTGATTTTCGCTTTAGTTTAGTCCGAGTGCGCGAAAATGCCGAAGCGATCGCGTTTTATCAGGGCGAAGGCTACGAAGCCGATCGAATTCAAAGTCGATTCGCAGAAGTATTCGACAACTTTAAACGGTTGATTTTTTGGGAACTAAATCTAAATATTCTCACCAATGCCTACGAATTTATTCCCTTCATTCTCCCTGCAATTGTGGTTGCACCTGGGATTTTTGCAGGCGAGTTAGAAGTTGGTAAAGTCACCGAAGCTCAAGGAGCTTTCATTCGGGTCTTTTTCTCGCTCAATTTAATCGTCTCGCGCTTTCAAGCTCTGACCACTTTTGGGGCTGGTGTCGAGCGTTTATATACTTTCATGCAATCCTTGGATGGTACAGTCGCCACCGATTCACAATCTGAAGATTCGGCGCAACCGACGATCGAAACAGAAGTTATCTGTGCCACCAATGCGCCAGTAGTCGAGCGACTAGAACTCGATCGGGTGACACTCCAAACCCCCAACCGCGAACGCACTTTAATCGAGGATTTGTCGATCGAATTATCGCCCAGTGAAGGTCTACTCGTCCGAGGGCCGAGCGGTTGTGGTAAAAGTTCATTACTCCGCGCGATCGTTGGATTGTGGGATGCTGGTACGGGCAAAATTATCCGTCCGCCATTAACAGAAATGCTATTTTTACCCCAACGACCTTATATGGTATTGGGCACATTACGCGATCAAATGTTGTATCCACATATGGATGCCGAAGTGGAAGATAGTTATCTGAGCAAGATTTTAATTCAGGTTAATCTACCCAACTTAGAACAACAACACGGCGGCTTTCATACCGAACAAAATTGGGCGCAGGTATTATCATTAGGCGAACAACAGCGGTTGATTTTTGCCCGCTTGCTAATTAACAAACCTCGCTATGCAATTTTAGATGAGGCAACTAGCGCGCTAGATACGCAAAATGAAAAACAGTTATATCAACAGCTTCGCGATTCGGGAATGACATATTTGAGTGTCGGACATCGCGAAAGTTTGAGCGATTATCACCAGTCAATTTTGGAGCTGGCAACCGATCGAGCTTGGTCTTTGATGGCTGTAACTAAAGAATAATGGTAAAAGGCATTACAAGATTTCAACAACTTATGTGTGAACCAACACGACTACTCATACCCACATCCTGACTGCGATTGTTGATGTGTAGACATTTGGAGAGAGATGGGATCTCCTCGTGCGCGCCATCCAATTCACTATGACTCAAACTATTGACGATTAGCACCAATTGTTTCCGCAATCGAGTCAACTGAGACTGTCTAGATAATTTAGTGGAGATATTTTTCAGCGATCGCTATTTAAGTTGCAACTTATTTAGCTATTTGTTGACAAATTGAATTACACTGTATTCGGTTATCCCTTCACCATCGATCTTATGAATCGTCCATTCAGTCTCAAAAATCTATCTTTAGTCGTCGCTACATCATCTATTTTGCTCTGCTCCTTCTCCCCTATTGCTAATGCTGGCGAAACGGATGCCAGAGTAAAAGCTGCTTTAGAAAAAGCAGGGATAAAATACGAAATAACCAGTGATGGCGATTTTAAAGTACTCGTAACTTGCCCGAACGATCGGACACAAGTAGTGTTAATCGATTCTAATACCAATAAAATTAATGGCACGACTGTAGAGCTAAGAGAAGTTTATGCACTTGCTTACAAAAGTTCTGGACTCTTATCGGCAGAACTCAGCGATAAAATGATGAGGCAATCTCATGAGAAAAAAATTGGTTCTTGGGAGGTAATTCGGACGAGCAGCAATAATAATTTAGCGATATTCACAGCTAAAGTCGATGCAAAGTTAGATGAAAACAGTCTGGCTAAAATAATTAACTCGATCGGATTAGTTGCTGATAATATGGAGAAGGAAATATCTAACAAAGATGAATATTGAACTAGCAAGGATGAATACCGATCGACATTAAGAGGATGTCTGAAAAGTCTAATTGCTTCGTTTACGCTGGGTAAATCCCCCTGTCTTGTCGCACACAAACGGGAGGGAACCTCCCGTTCGATGCGCCGCTAAATCCCCCTTAAAAAGGGGGACTTTAAAATCCGTTTCCCCCCTTTTTAAGGGGGGCTAGGGGGGATTCTCTAGGGTTTGAGCTTAACAAAATTGAGTTTTCAGACATCCTCTAAGCATTTCCAATCATCGATCGTTGTCGGGCGCGCTCTGGAGAGAACCTCCACCGCGCACTGCAAAGTTCAAAATGGGATGACAACATTGTGACTCGACATCTCGCTTAGGATTGACAAACTCGATCGAGCTTGATATCTTCGATCGCATATGAATCGATCGAAAATCAAATTAATTTTAGTAGCCCCAAACTACGCACTATTCCAAGCATTTCAAGAACGTTTCGCTTATTTCCCGAATGTAGAAGTCGCTAATTGCGGCTTCGAGCGATTAAATACTTACGACTGTCTCGTCAGTCCCGCCAACTCATTTGGCATGATGGATGGGGGTATGGATGCCGCAATTACCGAGTTTTTTGGGATATCCCTAATGGAGCGAGTTCAACAAAAGATCCTCGATGATTATCTCGGCGAGCAATCAGTTGGCACCTCATTTATCATCGCCACCGGACATCCGCAGCATCCTTTTTTAGCCCATACGCCCACCATGCGCGTCCCGATGCAAATCGTGGGCACAGATATCCCCTATATCGCCATGTGGGCAATGCTATTGGCTGTCGAACATCACAATCGCCATCAGTCACAAAAGATCGCGACTGTTGCCTGTCCTGGCTTGGGCACGGGCATCGGACGGATTTTGCCTGCGGAAGCTGCCAGACAAATGGCGTTAGCTTACGACAATTTTATCTATCCACCAAAGTTTCTCAACTGCTTTGTGGCTGCATCTAGACAACTTCTGATTTGGGAAGGGGTGTAGCTAGTAGTGTTGGGAGTGAGTTACTTTTTTGCGCTCCTCGCTCCCCGCTCTCATCTCTAGCTGTTCATACCTGAATCTGGCAACGCCGAGTTTGGTATAATCAGAAAAGAATAATATACAGCGCAGTCGATCGGGTTATGACTCAGCTAAATAGTAACGACGCATCCATTGCACCCAACCCTGCCAAAATTGCCAGACGCGGACAGGATCTTTATAATCGATCGATCCGAGCGCAGGTAGAAACCCGCGAAAATCTCGGTAAAATTATCGCGATCGATCTTAATACGGGCAACTATGAAATTGATGATAATTTATTAGAAGCGACCGATCGACTGCAATCTCAATTTCCCAATGCTATTATTTGGGCAGAACGAATTGGATTTAATGCTGTTTATGCAGTTGGTGGTTCTTTGACAAAGGTAGATATATCGTGATTAATGGCATTGTCATCGGACGGCAACCACAAGTAAAAGTCCTCGTGCGGATCTCTGGCTATCCAGATCTAGAAATTGGTTGTGTAATTAATACAGGCTTTGAAGGAGCTTTGACTTTGCCAGTTGCCGCAATTGCCAAGTTGCAACTGCCTTATGTGGCAACTATTAACTCCAACCTTGCTAATGATGAAAATTTGCCGACACCAGTTCACCGCGCAACAGTTGTTTGGGATGGAGTAGAATTAGAAGTACCCGTATTAGCCATGGGTCGTCGTCCGCAAGTCGGCACTTTACTACTCAATAATTGCAATCTAAATATCGATTTTAGCGATGGTAGTATTTTGAGTATCGAGGCTTTGTAGAGAAGATCGCTATTTATAAACTACAGCGATTAAAATCGCCGCTGGTGATGCAAAGTCTGCCTACGCAGACTAATTATAAAATTTCTTAACGAACTTGACTATATATTGCAAATTATAAATCCTAACAAATAGAATCTCGATCGAACTCTGGAAAACTTGTGAACTCGATCGCCTAAATTTCCTAACTATTAACCCAATTGACTGTGACGACGATCGCATCGAGTAAGAGACTATTTTTGTTTGTGGAATATACTGATGGCAGTAGTTAGATAGATGACTATAACTACTAGTAGCAATCTAGATCTGCGCTTTCGGTTATATGCTGCAACTTCAACTAATTCACTTACTTTATTTAGGCATAATCTTGGCACCTGGAGTCATATCTGGCGCGATCGTCACCTGGAAAACTCGATCGCCTTGGTCTTTATTTGCCACCATTGGTTATTCCCTACTAGGTTCGGTAATTATTGCCATTAGCACGATGCTATTGGGTAAATTAGTCGCACCATATTTATTACCGTGGCTCGGCACCTGGACGACCCTCATCGACTTTTCTCAAACACCAACCAACTCTCAATTTAGCTGGTGGTATGGATATTTTCATTATTATCTCTTATCATACTTGCGCTATTCACTAGTAGCCCCGATCGGGACTGTTGCTGGTGCTACCTTAGCTGGAATGCTAATGGTAGTAAGATATCGGTTACTGCGTGAAGGTGGAAAATTCGAGCCGTATTATGCTTGGACGGCTGGCTTGGGAAGTGCGACAATTGGCGGTGTATTGGGTGTATTTTCGATTCTTTTGCTATCTTGGCTGGGATTGAAAGGACTAGAGCTAGCAAATGGTTTGTTTAGATCTAATGGTGGCTGTTTCACAAGTTTCGCTCAAATAACTTGGGGCATATCTATCCTTATTAATGGTTTGGTTTGTGGATTAATCAGTGCAGTTTGCGGTATTAAGTTTGCGAAGTTTTTGATATAAGTAGATGGGCATAATTAAATATAAGATATTGCGTAGGGTGGGCACTGCCCACCAGCTAGGTTTCAGGCAAAATCTATTAATCTATAATCTATTTTAAAAATAATTGCGCCTACCTACTTAGTAGAAGGCAGCGGGTAATGAGTAACGGTTAATGGGTAATGGAGAGCAAAAGGACGCTTGCGTCCACTATTTTCACTATCCACTATCCACTATCCAATATCCACTAACTTACAATTGTTTAATCTCCGAAACTAACTTACCGACGACATCTTTGGCACTACCAAATAACATCATAGTTTTGTCGAGATAGAATAACTCATTTTCGACACCAGCAAAACCAGTACTCATCCCGCGCTTAATTACGATCGTGTGTTTGGCTTTATCTACATCCAGAATCGGCATCCCAAAGATTGGACTATTGCTATCGCTGCGCGCCGCTGGATTGACGACATCATTCGCACCGATGACTAATGCCACATCCACTCGATCGAATTGGGTATTGATATCATCCATATCGTAAAGTTGGGGATAGGGCACATTCGCCTCAGCCAACAGCACGTTCATATGCCCCGGCATCCGCCCTGCAACTGGATGAATTGCATATTTGACCTCCACGCCCAATCGATCGAGTTGGTCGGCCAATTCGCGCACGGAGTGTTGAGCTTGAGCGACTGCCATTCCATACCCTGGAACGATGACAACTGATTGAGCGTAACCCAGCATCATCGCACATTCTTCGGCATCGACACTGCGCGCCGTGCGATCTTCTACCGCTCCACCAGCACCACCTTTACCAGATTTCACGCCACCAAAGGCACCGAATAACACGCTACTAAGCGATCGATTCATCCCTTTACACATAATCTGTGTCAAAATAATCCCCGACGCACCAACCAATGCACCAGCGATAATTAAGATATTATTCATCAACACGAAACCCGCCGCCGCCGCCGCAATTCCCGAAAACGAGTTCAGCAACGAGACAACTACAGGCATATCCGCACCACCGATCGGTAAGACGAATAATACACCTAAAATTAAAGCGATCGCAGTCAATCCTAAAAATACCAATTCATCCTTCGGTACGGTTAGAAAATAGCCACTACCGACGACAAAACTCGCAAATAGTAAGATATTTACAGGCTGTTGCAACGGGAAAGTAATCGGCGAACCCGACATCAATTCTTGCAACTTAGCAAAGGCAATTAAACTCCCAGTGAGCGTAATTCCCCCGATGAGAATACTTAAAATTAAAGTAATCCGACTATCGATCGAGGGTACCTCCGCCGCAGGCAATCCGCGCAGAAACTCCGCCACCGCAATCAGCGTCGAAGCTCCACCACCCAAACCATTGAGCAACCCCACCATCTGCGGCATCTCTGTCATGGCAACTTTATAAGCACCAATCGCCCCAATCGCCGAACCGATGGCAATGCTTAAAAAGATGACTGAATAATTGACAACGCCAGCATTTAGTAACGTCCCCACAACCGCCAATAACATCCCGACAGCCGCGATCGTATTTCCCTGTCTTGCCGTTGCTGGCGAACCCAAATACTTTAACCCGATAAAAAATAGCGCAGTCGCTACCAAATAACTAATCTCAATCCCCGTGGGGATAAATCCAGTAATATCCATAATTAACAAAAAACACCACTTATAATCGGTGAACTACCAACTACCAACTACCAACTACCAACTACCAACTATCAACTAACCTTTGTTTCTTTTTTCTTGAACATTTGCAACATTCGATCGGTAACTAAGAAGCCACCGACAACGTTAATAGTTGCCAACACGATCGCGATCGCACCCAAGATGGTAATTAAATTATCGCCAGGATTGCCAGCAACTAATAAAGCACCAATTACCGCAATGCCAGAGATCGCATTAGAACCAGACATCAACGGCGTATGAAGGGTTGGCGGGACTTTATTAATAACCTCAGCACCTGCAAGGGTTGCCAACAAAAAGACAAATAGAGCAGCAATTAATGTTGAAGACATAGATTTTATGAAGTGTAAGATCTGTAGGGGCGGGTTTGCGGCGCGCGCACGCCTTTGTTTCCCGACGGTTTGCGACTGAAATCACGCGGAGAGTGGAGGAGCATGTGTTTCAGTCAAGACAGCGCGACAAGACAATGCTAGTTTTTCCAAACGAAGCAAGCCATTCAAGAACAAACCCGCCCAACCCACTAGAGAGTATTAAGAAATCCGTGCGGTTGGAAACCGCCGCTCGTGGTGAGAAGTCCGCCTACGCGGACTAAGAAATTCAGTCCGCGTAGGCACGCGCTCCTCAGCTTTGCCGAGGGTTTAGCGTGACAAGACAGCGGACTTTGCATCATTAGCCACGATTTCAATCGTTGGCATAATTTTAGAACTCGATTAAGCAACAACCGAAGGTTGACTGGTACTTTCGACAAAATTCCGAACTCGATCGTGACAAATCTTGCCCTCGTGAGTCACACAAGTACTGCTGACAATATCGTCGGCAAAATCTAAATTTAATACACCATCCTTAATCAAATATTGCAACAAAGTACTAATATTTTTGGCATACAATTGACTTGCATGAACGGGCACAGACGCGGGTAAATTTATCGTCCCAATCACCATTACCTGATGCCTGTCGATCGACTTACCAGCCTCCGTATAAGCACAATTCCCACCCTGTTCGGCAGCCAGATCGACTATTACCGAACCGGGACGCATTTGGGACACCATTTCGGCAGTAACTAATAATGGAGCCTTCTTCCCTGGCACCTGCGCTGTGGTAATCACCACATCAGCCGATCGAACGTGTTGAGCGATCGTTTGTTGCGTCAACTCCTGTGCCGACTGCGAAACCTCTTTCGCATAGCCATTTTCGCCGACAGTATCCTCAGTCAAAGGCACCTCGATAAACTTAGCACCCAAACTCTGGACTTCCTCGCGCACCGCTGGACGAATATCAAACGCCTCGACAATTGCCCCCAAACGTCTGGCAGTTGCGATCGCTTGTAAGCCAGCCACCCCAGCCCCAATTACAAATACCTTTGCAGGCGCGATCGTCCCGGCTGCCGTAGTCAACATCGGAAAGTACTTGGGCAGAGCCGCAGCCGCCAATAACACCGCCTTGTAGCCCGCGATCGAAGCCTGAGAAGAGAGCGCGTCCATACTCTGAGCGCGAGTACTGCGGGGAATCAATTCCATCGCCAGACTCGTCACACTCTGACGGGCAAGCTGACTCATCAATTGCTCGTTTGCCAAAGGTGTCAAGCAACTAATCAACGTCGCACCCGATCTCAATTTACCAGCCTCCGCTGGATTTGGCGGCGCAACTTTTAGCACCACATCAGGTTCGCCCCAAAGCCTTTCAGTATCGGTAATAATTTCTGCACCAGCTTGAGTATATGCCTCATTACTCCAAAACGATTTTTCGCCAGCTCCAGCTTCCACCCAAATTTCCAAACCCTGTTTCACCAACCTGGCAACCAGATCGGGAATCAGGGCGACACGCTGCTCGCCAGGATTAGTCTCTTTGATAACTGCAATTTTCATGCCAAACTCCGTAAATTTTGCGGCGGGGATGATTTTGACTTAAATCTCAAATCCAAAATTTTCGAGATCTCGATCGATGCTACTTGCTTAATGTTTATTTTAAAGACCGATCGATTTAACGATCTAGCTTTGGTAAACATTCAGCATAATTGTGTTCTGTGTAACAGAAAATGTTCTATCTACCTTGTTTAATGGGTGTGGTAATCAGAACATTTCCAAGAGCCGACTTCTAAATTAATTCAATTTAGTCCTGAAAGGGATAAATATTGGTCAAGTAATCTTAAATTAATAGTTAATTTAAGTAACATACTCTTAACATCTGCGACTTGGCACAGCGATATAAAGATCGACAGTCGCGATCGACTATGATTCAGAGTCCAGACAGTAGCCGTATGTATTACTGTGAATGTGAAGCGACTCGATTCTCTCAGGAGAGGCTACACTAAAGAATAATTGACCTTGCCAATCGATCGACTAAGGTAAAGGGCGTTGTCGAATTCTATCCCGTTCTAAGATCGTAAACCATCCCTCAATCTGCAATTCCTGAGTCTGAAACAAATTCAATAAGATCGCTGCTGGTTCTTCTGGTGTATGAGGACGAAATCGTAAATAGATGACACCTTTTGGTGGGGGTAATCGAAAACGATAGATGAGTTCGCCATAATCACGGTCGAACGTCAAAATTATCCGTTGCTCATCAACCGCACGAGCCAATACTTCAGTATCTTCAATTCCTGGTGAGTCTTCAGTTATGGACGCGACTTCATAGCCTGCTTGTCGCAGCAGTTGAACGCTAACTAATGGGAAGTTTTCATTAGCCAGAAGCTGCATTAACCTACCTCAGATAATAAAGATGTGTAATATACATCGTCCTTGAGGCATTCCGCCGCAAAAGCGAAGACTGCTTGGATCGATCGAGTATTCAGAGTTGGATAGTTTTCTAAAACCTGCTGTTCTGTCCATCCTTCTGAAAATAGTCCGAGAATAAATTCAACCGATAGCCGCGTTCCTTTGATTACAGGCTTTCCGAGCAGGATTTTGGGATCTGAATGAATATATGTTTTCCAGTCCATGATTGTGTTCTCCTCTGGGGTTTTCGTCTATTATCCTTGATTTGCTTAGGTTGTTGCTATGCGAGCGAATCTCAAGGATCTAGAAACTCGATCGAATAACTGACGTTGCAAATCGATAAGCAAAAATATTTGTAGCAATCGCTATCTCGATTTTTCACTAGCTTATTATGCTGTGTTTTTATCATGGATCGCCGACTTTATAGGAGCCTAGAGAACATTTCAATTCCAAGCAAATACCAGACGAACTGGATCTAGATCGCTAATTTGTGCTGACACTAATAAACCTCGAAGCATCAAATCCTTCAATAAAGTTAAATCTTTGACTGTCGCGCATTATGCCTGTGGTGGTTCTGATTCTAATAGTTGGGCTAACTTGTGAGCCGCTGCATGAGAATCAAATGGCGACCAAATTTCGTAAGTTGCACCAGGTTGTAAGGCTGGTTCCTCATCTTTAGCTAGTTCTGTCACTAAAAACTGCATGACCTTTAACTTATCTGCACGAGGCAAATTTCTTAGCGTTGGAAATAGCTCTGTTACTGTCATAAGTGTCGAGATGATTCACTTCATCCTTTATTTTGTCACAACTAAATCGACTCCAACTGTGCTGTTTAACTACTGCTGTCGATCGGCAATTTTGACTAACAATCGCAACGCTTCATTTACAGATGCGTCAGTTGGAAAAGCTTTAGCAATATCGGGATCTAAGAGAACCAAGTTGGTACCAGATCGATATCGCTGAACGTATTTACCTCTTACACCCCCCTGCATCGCAGCAAAATCATATTCAGGGCGTAATTCATCTTCTAGTTCGTCAACTTCCTTCTTCATAAAACCTCTTTTCTGCGCGAGTAGCTGTTCTAGCACTGATGATGCGAATCCGCTCTTCTCTTTCAGTATGGGAGACAACCAATAATTGCCCCAAACTAGACATCCCAATTATAATGTAGCGGTTTTCGCCAACGGAATGGTCGGAGTCCGGAAATGTCATAGATAATGAGTCATCGAATACGGTTGCGGCTTCCTGGAAAGAGATACCATGCTTGCTCAAATTGATAGCAGCTTTATTCGGGTTCCACTCAAATTCCATGCAGAAGCTTTCATAACTGACAACTTTGGCATTTTAGCAGGTTGTTATTGCCGAAGCCAAAAATGGCACAATAGAGAGATAGCAACTATACTGCCATCCCTATATTTAAAGTCCTATGTCTGCTCTCAAACTCAGCGGTGCCGAGATACGTCAAGCCTTCCTCGATTTCTATAGCCAGCGGGGGCATCAGCCGTTACCGAGCGGTTCCTTGGTGCCGGAAGATCCGACGGTGTTATTGACGATCGCGGGGATGTTACCATTTAAGCCGATCTTCTTGGGTCAACGTAGCCCCGATTTTCCGCGTGCGACGACTTCCCAGAAATGTATCCGTACCAATGATATCGAGAATGTGGGGCGGACGGCGCGGCATCATACGTTTTTTGAGATGTTGGGCAATTTTAGCTTTGGGGACTATTTTAAGGAACAAGCGATCGAATGGGGTTGGGAAATCTCGACAAAGGTGTTCAATCTGCCGCCGGAGCGGTTGGTTGTCAGCGTGTTTGAGGATGATGATGAAGCTTTTGCCCTGTGGCGCGACAAAATTGGCGTGAATCCCCTGCGAATTAAGCGGATGGGAGCGGATGATAATTTCTGGGTATCGGGGCCTACGGGTCCTTGTGGGCCGTGTTCGGAGATTTATTATGATTTCCATCCCGAATTGGGGAATGACAACATCGATTTGGAGGATGACAGCAGATTTATCGAGTTTTATAATCTGGTGTTCATGCAGTACAACCGCGATGTCGATGGCAATCTCACACCGTTAGCGAACAAGAACATCGATACGGGGATGGGTTTGGAGCGGATGGCACAAATCCTTCAGGATGTACCGAACAATTATGAGACGGATCTGATTTTTCCGATCGTCCAAACAGCGGCAGAAATTGCCGGAATTGATTACAATTCTAGCGATGAGAAGACCAAAACTTCCTTGAAAGTAATCGGCGATCATATTCGCGCGATCGTCCATATGAATGCCGATGGAATTCGCGCATCTAATGTCGGACGCGGTTATATTTTACGTCGCTTATTAAGACGGGTAGTGCGTCACGGTCGATCGATCGGAATTAATGACCACTTTACAACTAAAGTAGCCGAGACAGCGATCGTGTTATCGGAATCGGCATATCCAAATGTTCGATCGAAAGCTGATAGTATCAAAGCCGAATTACAAAGAGAAGAAACCCAATTCCTCAAAACCTTAGAACGCGGTGAGAAGCTCTTAGCCGATTTAATTATAGATGTCAAAGCAAAAGGAATTACCCAAATTAATGGTGCAGATGCCTTTAAGTTATATGGTACTTATGGTTTCCCATTAGAATTAACTCAGGAAATTGCTGAAGAACAAGGTTTGACGGTGGATGTTGAGGGTTACGATCGGGCGAAGGAGGACGATATCAAAAATACTCCTGATACCCATGGAGGTATCGATCTAACAGTTCAAGGTTCGTTAGATAAACTCGCAGATACAATTCATGCGACTGATTTTATCGGCTATCACCAACATCATAGTACTGCCGAAGTTGTGGCATTGTTATTAGCTGGTGAAGTTTGCGAGGAAGCAGATGCGGGAATGAATGTCCAAATTGTCTTAGATAAAAGTCCCTTCTATGCCGAATCTGGCGGACAAATTGGCGATCGCGGGTACTTGTCAGGCGATAATTTATTAGTCCGCATCGATGATGTCAAGAAAGAATCAGATTTCTTCGTTCACTTCGGCACGATCGAACGGGGAAATTTGCGAGTTGGCGATACAATTACCGCCCAAATCGATACCGCTTGTCGTCGTCGCGCTCAGGCAAATCATACAGCAACGCATCTATTACAAGCAGCTTTAAAACAACTCGTCGATCCTGAAATTTCGCAAGCAGGTTCGTTAGTTTCATTCGACAGATTGCGGTTCGATTTTAACTCTCCTCGCGCGCTCACACCCGATCGAGTTCAACAGGTAGAAGAGTTGGTAAATACCTGGATTACCGAAGCACATTCAGCCGAAATTGAAGTAATACCGATCGCTCAAGCTAAGGCTAAAGGTGCCGTTGCCATGTTTGGTGAAAAATACGGCGATGAAGTCCGTGTGATCGATTTTCCTGGCGTATCGATGGAATTGTGTGGGGGTATCCATGTGAATAATACTGCCGAAATTGGTGCATTTAAAATCATCAGCGAAGCGGGAGTTGCTGCGGGAGTACGGCGGATCGAAGCGGTAGCGGGTAATGCAATTTTAGACTATCTCAATGTTCGCGATAAAGTAGTCAAAGAATTGAGCGATCGGTTTAAAGCCAAACCCGAAGAAATCCTCGATCGAATCTCGACAATGCAAAGCGAACTCAAAGCCAACCAAAAGCAATTAGAGACGATTAAGGGCGAACTCGCAATCGCTAAATCCGAACAGTTACTATCGCAAGCGATATCGATCGGTGAGTTTAAAATCATTATCGCCGAACTCGGCGACGTGGATGCTAATTCACTCCAAACTGCGGCGGAACGGTTATTAAATAAGCTCGGCGAAGGCGCGATCGTGCTAGCATCGATTCCCGAACCGGATAAGGTTAGTTTGGTAGCCGCTTTTAGTAAGGGTGTAAATGCAAAGGGTTTACAGGCTGGGAAGTTTATCGGCAATATCGCCAAAATCTGCGGCGGTGGCGGCGGTGGGCGACCGAATTTGGCTCAGGCTGGGGGACGGGATGCCAGTAAGGTGAAGGAGGCTTTGGCAGTGGCCAAGGCGGAGTTGGAGGCGGGTTTGAGTTGATTAGGCGTGCGGTTGAAACCGCTGCTTGTGATGCAAAACCCGCCTACGCGGGTTAGGGATATTAGTCCGCGTAGGCGGACTTTGCAACACGAGCGACGATTTCAATCGTGCGGTATTCGATCGTGCAATCTAATCTAAATCGACTCCCCATTTCCCCATCGATTGCAATCCTTTAGATAACAGTTTCTTGCCAAGTAGCAGCAGCTACAAGTTGTTTTCATTTTACTAATTCAGATATAGAGGAGACTTCATTAAAAATAGCATAAGCATTTTCGCTCGCAGGTACGATCTCGACAATTTCAAAATACGTGCCCCAAAATAGTGTCTCTCTGAGCTGTTCGACTAAGGCTTGATACTCCTTTATATCCGCTGTTTCCCACCTCATTACATCTGTAAATCGCCCCAAAAATGCCTCAGAATCAAAGAACCGCATTTTGACGGCAGGGTGTCGATCGAGAATTGGCTTAATTATCTCGTCGATAAACTCAAATCTTTGTAGCGTCGGAATTTGAAGCCAACTTGCAGTTGTTTTCAATAACATAAAATACACATGATTTAGCTCTGTTGTTGCGGTCATAATAGCCTCCTAATTTAGCGATCGCCAGCAATCTCGCAGCGTTTTAACGGTCTTCCGGCGATTAAATGGCTTTCGACGATATCGGGGATATTTTCACTCGTCAGATGACCGTAGAACGTCCGATTGGGAAATAACAATCGCTGTAATTTCATGCGGATTTTACGCGGCAACCATGCAAATTCACGCCAGTTAGTGCGATAAACTAGAGCCACTGCGCCCGCTTCGCACCGATCCAGACATCCTGACTTTCGCACTTCTACACGCTCCTCCAATTGGCGCATTGCTATTTCCGATTGAAATCGATCGTAAATCTCTAGGGCACCCGCACTACAACAACAGCCGCCAGTACCATCGGCGGCGCGCTGTTTGGTACACACAAACACACGGTATTTAGGTAAGTTCATACTGTTTCAATCTCCGAATAATTATATAATATGAGCTAATACTCGTATTGACAACTCGCGTTCTATTTAGGTGCTCTCATGCCGCGTAAACCTACGACAACGCCTCGTAAACTGCCACAGCAAGATCGCTCGAGAGTTACATTCGAAGCGATTTTAGAGGCAACTGCTCGCATTTTGGTAGAGGAAGGCTATGATAAAGCCAACACCAATCGCATTGCCGAACGCGCGGGGATTAGTATCGGCTCGCTCTATCAGTATTTCCCGAACAAAGAATCGCTAATGACGGCTCTGATTGAGCAACATTCACAGGAAATGGCCGAATTAGTAGCAACAAAGCTCAATCGATCGATCGACTCGCCATTAGAAATAGTAATTCCCGAAATCATCTCAGCAGTAGTGGCGGCTCATGCCATTAATCCTCGGTTACATCAAGTATTGAGCGAGGAAATTCCGCGTTCTGGCAGATCCGAGCAAATGCAAGCAGACGAACGGATTGCCGAACTGTTGCGGACATATCTCGAACGATGGCGCGATGCGATCCAGCCGCAAAATATCGATCTGACGGTGTTCATTTTGAGTCAAACTGTTGACTCTTTATGTCATGCTGCTGTCATCGAACATCCCAATTTTGTCAGTAATAGTCAGTTTGAACGCGAAGTCTCTAATTTATTACTTTCTTACCTGATTAAACCCATTTCAGAATACTGAATTTCCTAGTCTGCGAAGGCGGACTTTGCAACACTAGCGGGGGTTTCCAACCCCACAGCAGTTCTAGTAACTTCAGACTCTTCACAACGCTCCCGATCCCTAACTTCATTCAACTGATGCAACGTGTCTACAAAGTCGCGAATGCCTTGAAATTGGCGGTAGACAGATGCAAATCGAACATAGGCTACTTCGCTCAACGGGCGTAACTCTCTCAATACTAGCTCGCCGATTTCAGCGGTTGTCACCTCTCTGACAGCACGCGCTTGGAGTTGAGATTCGATATCATCGACGATCGATTCTAGTGTATCGGGGGTGAGTCCGGTTTTCTGACAGGCGTGGATTATCCCCCGTAGCAGTTTAGATCTGTCAAAATATTCTCGCCGCGCATCTTGTTTAATGACGGTAACCGGAACGAATTCCAATCGTTCGTAAGTAGTAAAGCGATGTTTGCAGCGCAAGCACTCCCGCCGTCTGCGAATACTCTGTCCGGCTTCTGTCGATCGAGATTCCAAGACCCGACTATCTGTATATTGGCAGTACGAACATTGCATTTGGGACTGGGGGACGCGGAGTGGATGGGTGGATGGGTGGACTGTACCACCGTAGGATGGGTGGATGGGTAGATGCGAGTGTTTCCTATCCCTTGCCTTCTGCCTTCTGACTTCTACCTAAAGCCCAAAGCCTAAAGCCTAAAACCCCCTAAAAAGCAAAATCTGAGCTGCTTAGAGATTTCTCTAGATTAGCTCAGATTGTGACTAAACTGAATTGTTGTTTATTTTTTGCGGGGGATTTTCGCAGGTTCGCGAAACGTAATTGCAAAAAAGACTGTACCCAATGCTAGTGCCGTTACCAAAATATAAATAGTTGCTTCCATTGTCAGAGTCCTATGAGATTACTTTTAGTGTAACAAGGGTCGGAGGATAAGGGTTAGCGATCGGAGCAACCAAATCTCAAACCCCTTATCCTCACAACTTCAGATGCTTAAGCTTCTTTTTTCCGAGTAGTTGGGTCTCCCAATTTCTGGAACAGACCGAATTCGACCTGCTCTTCCATATCGGCTTCTACACCAGCAAATACGTCGCGGTAGATCGTCCGCGAACCATGCCAGAGGTGACCGAAGAAGAAGAATAAAGCGAATACAGCATGACCGAAAGTGAACCAACCGCGAGGACTGGTACGGAATACACCGTCAGATCCAAGTTTTTCACGATCGAATTCAAAGATTTCGCCACCTTGAGCTTTGCGGGCAAACTGCTTGACTTGAGTAGCGTCTGTAAATGTTTGACCATTTAGAGCACCACCGTAGAAGCTAGCAGTGATTCCAGCTTGCTCGAAGCTGTATCTCGATTCTGCCCGACGGAACGGTACGTCTGCACGAACCACACCTTCAGAGTCAGTCAAGACTACAGGGAAACTTTCAAAGAAGTTAGGTAGACGACGCACGCTCAGTACGCGACCTTCAGAGTCTTTAAATACTGGGTGTCCTTGCCAACCTTGAACGATACCATCACCTTTGTTCATCGGGCCAGTCCGGAATAGACCGCCTTTAGCAGGGCTGTTACCTACATAGTCATAGAAAGCGAGTTTGTCAGGAATTGCCTGCCAAGCTTCGGCTTCAGTTTTACCATCTTCGACGCTAGACTGAACGCGACGTTGGATTTCTTGTTGGAAATAACCGCTATCCCACTGATAACGAGTCGGGCCGAATAATTCGATCGGTGTAGTTGCGTTACCGTACCACATGGTACCAGCAACGATAAAAGCTGCAAAGAATACTGCGGCGATACTAGAAGAAAGTACGGTTTCGATATTCCCCATCCGCAAAGCTTTGTAAAGCCGTTCGGGCGGACGCACTGTGAGGTGGAATAATCCAGCAATAATCCCGACTGTACCTGCGGCAATATGGTGAGCGACTACGCCACCAGGATTGAACGGATTGAACCCAGACGGCCCCCATTCTGGCGCGACAGGCGCGACATGCCCCGTGATACCAAATGGGTCGGATACCCACATTCCTGGCCCGAATAGACCAGTCAGGTGGAACGCTCCGAAGCCGAAGCAGAGTAAGCCAGATAAGAACAAGTGAATCCCAAACATTTTGGGTAAATCTAGTGCAGGCTCGCCAGTGCGAGGATCTGTAAACAGTTCCAAGTCCCAATAAACCCAGTGCCAGATCGATGCCAAAATCAGCATCCCTGAAAGGATAATGTGAGCGGTAGCAACACCTTCAAAAGACCAGAAGCCAGCATCTGCTGCCGATTCACCTGGAACAATACTCCAACCACCCCAAGATTTGGTAATCCCAAGACGTGCCATGAAGGGCATGACAAACATGCCTTGTCGCCACATTGGGTTGAAAACTGGGTCGCTAGGATCGAAGTTTGATAATTCAAACAAAGCCATCGAACCAGCCCAACCAGCAACTAAAGCTGTGTGCATTAAATGTACGGATATCAGCCGACCTGGGTCATTCAGGACGACTGTATGCACGCGATACCAGGGTAGTCCCATCGACTACGATCCTCCTTAAAATAGGTGTCTACGAAAATTCTTATTTTTTAAATAATCTCATGCATTATGTTATCCGCTTACAACCTCCGAGGCAAGGCGATCCCACTAGATTCATTTCGCATTCATAAATCGGCTCAAACCGCCACACGACTAGACGCATAGTGGTTCTAGCTCTTTCGACAAAGCTAATTTAATTAAGATTTGTCCTCAGAATGTTTACAAATGTTAATAGTTGGGGTGTGAGAGCAGGGGGCGGGGAGCAGGGAGCGGGGAGTTGGGAGAGAAGTCTAGGAGCGTATACTTTCGATGGAGTCGGTAATGTTGTCCTTAAGATAACGATCGATGACCCACTTTAAAATTAGGGTAACAACAGTAGTACCGTTAAATAAATATTTGTGTAATGTTTCTTAAGTCCGATCGGGATATTTTCTAAGCTTCAATCCCATCTAAATTTGCGGCTGCGTTTGTTGCACTCGACTGTGAGGCATGGAGCACCATGGTAGTGCTGCTGTTAGTGATAAAACCGAGCCGCTCGTAAAAACTTTGATGGTGGGTGGTAAATAGATAAACGCGTTCGACTCGCTCCATGCAAGGATGCGAGAGCACCGTTGTGACTAACTTACGTCCTAAGCCCAACCGTTGATAATCGGGGTCGATGACCACATCCCAGATTGTCGCCCGATATATACCGTCAGATGTGGCTCTGGCAAACCCAATTAGTTTGTCTTCATCCCACGCTGAAACCACGGGTTCGCTACGATCGATGGCAATTTTAAGATCTTCAACTCGTCGATCGACCGCCCAAAATGCACTTCTATTTAGAAGCGTTTGGAGTCGATCGAGGTCGATATCTGCACTGCGCTCGCTAAACCGAATGGATTGGACGTTCATTAGCTGAATCTAGATGACTTATAAGCGTGTTTGCTGTTACTTACTGTAAGTCATCCCAGCCAATTCATAACTATTCTATTGTTAAATTTCAATGGAGCCAAGGAGGCTCGAACTCCTGACCCCTACAATGCCATTGTAGTGCTCTACCAACTGAGCTATGGCCCCATACTATTTTCTAATCTACTCGATCGGGTTTGTGCTTGTCAAGGGATTAGGTTTTAGGCTTTAGGCTTTAGGCTTTAGGTTTTAGGCTTTAGGTTTTAGGGATTAGGCTTTAGGCTTTAGGTTTTAGGCTTTAGGCTTTAGGTTTTAGGTTTTAGGCTTTAGGTTTTAGGTTTTAGGGATTAGGCTTTAGAAGAGAAATTATAGATATGAATCGTCTCTTTCTTCAAAGAGAACTCTTAATACCTAAAGCCTAAAGCCTTTATGTTCAGACCTAAAACCTAATGCCTAAATCTAAGCTGGGAAAATCCGCAGACGGCGATTGGGTTCTTCGCCGAAGCTAGTAGATTTAAGGTGATAGTGCTCGACTAGTTCGTGTTGCATCTTGCGGACGGCATTCGATCGAGGCAACAATTCGACGGGTTGACCTTTGGGGATGACAATTTGTTCGACTGCCAATCGGGCTTCTTCTAATGCTTCCACCTCATCCTCGCTGGCATTCTGGGTGAATAACCGCAGATCGGCTTCTTCGGGGATGCCCGGATCGTCCATATGCAGCATTCGCCGTAAGGTGCGGGTGATTTGCGGAATCGTGCCAGATTTGACGCTATAGATCGGTACTTGGCGTACTTTGCTAATTTGGCGTAGTTTGGCGTGATTTTTGATGTGGGTTCGCAGTGCGAGGACGGCATCGGCACTACCCATATCTTTGGTGAGGACGACAGGTAGATTGAGGACTTCAATTACCTGCTCCAATTCGTCGCGACCGATGCCATAGGGGTAGACATGCAGCGGTAATTCTTCGCCATTGGCACCAACGGTAATCCCTGTCGCCATTCCCGCAGACATCATGGCTTCATCGCTGTCCCAGTTTTGGTCTAAGAGTTGCGAAAAGCCCAGATCGGCCTCTAGAGTGGTTTGAGAGGCGTTGGTGGCTAAAGTACTAGGCATGGGTGACATCCGCCCGCTCGATCGCCAGCCACCGTTCGTTGCGGGGATATTTGGCGCGGGCATCAGGCCGTTTTTGGCTGGTTCGGGCAGTTCGCGGACGATCGAGACTTTGCCAGCTTCATTTACCGTGCGGACTTGAGTCGTCGGTTGACGACCGCGCAATAAGGTATCCACCATTTCGGAGACGCTATCGTGGACGACCCAGCGATGGCGTTCGTGCATTTCGACAGCGATTTCAAAGGTGGGCGGTGCTTTGCGTTCGAGGACGGTTTTTTGGGAGGAGCGGCGGCGCGCTTCTTCGTCACCGAGGGTGACGGCTTGAATCCCGCCGATCAAATCGGAGAGAGTGGGGTTTTTGAGCAGGTTTTCGAGGCGATTGCCGTGAGCGGTACCGACTAATTGGACGCCGCGTTCGGCGATCGTGCGAGCGGCTAAAGCTTCAAGCTCCGTACCGATTTCGTCGATGACGATGACTTCGGGCATGTGGTTTTCGACGGCTTCGATCATCACTTGGTGCTGAAGCTCGGGACGTGCGACTTGCATCCGTCTGGCTCGACCGATTGCCGAGTGGGGAATATCACCATCGCCTGCAATCTCGTTACTCGTATCGATAATGACAACCCGTTTGCCCAATTCGTCGGCTAATACCCGCGCGATTTCCCGTAGGGCGGTAGTTTTGCCCACCCCAGGACGACCCAACATCAGGATCGATTTGCCCGTTTCGACGAGATCGCGAATCATATTAATCGTGCCATAGACGGCGCGACCCACGCGACAGGTCAACCCGATAATTTCGTCTGTGCGGTTGCGCATACAGCTAATTCGGTGCAAGGTGCGCTCGATACCCGCCCGATTGTCGCCGCTAAATAAGCCCAGTCGATCGACACAATGCTGAATGTCGGCTCTGGTTACTGCAACATCGCTGAGATATTCTGCTCCATCGGCAAATCTCGCCTCAGGATAACGCCCCAGATCCATCACTACTTCAATTAGTACGCTGAGTTTAGGATGGTTTTCTAAAGCGATCCGAATCGATTCCGGCAACACCGCCAATAATTGGCTGAGGTCATCGGTAATTTGCATTCTACCCAAACTTAAATTTTCGTCCATTACGGGTTGTTATTGGTGATTTTTTGCTTGTTTCTGGCTCGCCGATTCACTCCGAGATCCTGGCATCGTTTTATCCTTGCCTAACTGCATCATTAACTAAAATTATGGGCAGATTCTCCCTTCAATTGCCCGACTAGCTCTGTCGCGATCGTCACAGCCGCAACCATTAAGTCTGAATGCGCTTCCAATCTCCCTGGATTATCGGTGCGTGCGTCCAACTTGTCCAGCAGGGGCGACAATAAGACCCGTGCGTAACTGCCGTAAGCCACACCATGAATGTGTTTGTTGTCAGTTGGCGGCAAAAGTGCGCGTTCCCGTAGCTTGGGGACGGTGTAATGGTTGGTACCACCTGCTAGT
Organism: Chamaesiphon minutus PCC 6605; assembly: GCF_000317145.1. Lineage (GTDB taxonomy): Bacteria > Cyanobacteriota > Cyanobacteriia > Cyanobacteriales > Chamaesiphonaceae > Chamaesiphon > Chamaesiphon minutus. The sequence continues at coordinate 2,607,887 of NC_019697.1, forward strand.
TGCACGTAACCTGGGAGATTGGCGGCTAAGACTTTTTCACCCAATTTAATTGCGGCATGAGTCGTCCCCGCGCCGATATCCCCGCTCATCGGCCTACCATCGGTTTGCCAAAGGAGTGTAAAGGGGAGTGGGTGAGGATCGTAAGTGGCGGAGATCGTCGCGTGGAGCGATCGCAGATACGAGATTAATTCGTCGCTATCGGGACAACTAATCGCCAGCAATTTAAGATGGTGTGCGGCTGGTGCCAAGACGCTCCACAACTGCCGAAAGTCATCTAAATGACCCGGCTGAGTATGAATTTCGATCGCGTCGATACCGTCCTCCGCCGTGAGATAGGGAAGGATACTACTGGGAGTTGCCGTGCGATCGTGGGTTACAATCAGTCCTAACGGACAAATTGGCAAACAGCGACCGCAACCATAACACCGACTATCGATGACCCCCTGCTGAGTGCTAGTAAAGGCGATCGCATCAGCCGGACAAATCCGCACGCACGGACGCGGGCAATCGATCGGACATTGGGATGGGTTGAATTCTGCTTTCCGAAAATGTGGGTCTATGCCATCATTTAAACTCACCATCAGCCACGGGATATCTACTATTGGATCTCCCGAATCTCGATGTGCCTGGGCTAATTTGCGAGCGGTGTGGATGCCATCTTTAGCGGCGGTAATTACCGCTAAGTCGGCAGCAACATCGATACAATCAGCTCCAGCTAATGTATAGGCAATCGCGAGATTGCGGATGGCTGGTAAGTGCCCAAAGCTAGCACCACAGATGAGTTTAAACCATGTACCCCTAGTTAATGAATTTAAGGGTGAAGGATATAGCACTAGGACTTGGATGAATTTTTTCTGACACTATTGCTAGTGGAAATTTTTAGATATACCGAGTAAAAACATTCATGACATTCACCCTCTCTGTCCTAAGTTTGTCAGCGTGCTGATGTATGAATTATATCTAGATTTACAGGCGCATAGCTAGGAATCGCCTGGATGTTAATTTTCTGTAATGGGATCGAGATCGGTTCAGATCTGATGAGATTATAGCTCGATCGACTGCCATAACTGGCGATCTTTGTTGGGTCGAGGTTAAATAGCTAACGGCGTAATAATTTGCCTTTTGCTTTTGCCGATCGAATTGCCTGATAATTACTAGTGAATAACTGAATATTTGGGACAGTAGAGTAATCCATGTCGTCAGTGAGGACTTTGACTTGTCCAGGATTAGCTTTATGGATGGCTTCTAGAATAAATAGATCGTAGCCATCCAGAGCTTGGGTTTGAAAGCGAGCTAGTGCTGCATTTGTAGTATCTTCATCAACTATCAGTTCATTAATAGGTACTGCCAAAGATTGAATCTGCATCCAGGCTGTTTGGAGTAAGTTGACAACTTTAGAACGTTCGTTGGGGTGATTATGGCGAAATTCTTTGGCTGTCAGAGACAGGTTATTTCTTTTGTTGTAAATCTCACACTCAGTTCTTTCAATGACGTGGGCTAATTCTTCCAGCAGTAGCCCACAATAGGACAAGGTTGAACCATTTTGCCGAGCGGCTTTGAGATAAGCTCCATATTCTCGAATTTTTGATGAATTTTTGGCATTAGGGTAAGTTTGCCAAATCCAGACGTTAGTATCTACTAAAAATATATCCGATTGCTGTGGGCGATCGGATAAAATATCAATTACCTGAGCTTCAACCTTGAGATCGATCGTCATAATCTAGAAGCTGGCGGCATATTCTTCCATAACTGTATCGACAGCTTGACGATGAGCGGGATCTGAGTAGTAAGGCTTGGCGTTCTCAATGACTTGTGACAGAACGGTTTCACCGTGAGGGGATAGATTCTCAATGATAAGTTTCTCGTTGAGAGTATCAGAGGGGATATCTTGCAAAAGCTGTCCGATAGCTACGTTGAAAAATGCTGATGCAAAAACTGTGACTCTTTCAAAGTCAAGCTCTACAGTTTGTCCCGTCTGGAGTTGGGGGTGAATCAGATCGAAGAGTTGTTGTCCGTCGTCAAACGAAATTGCATATTGTCCGGTAATTTCATAAACGATGTAACGCATTGCTTTTTTCTCCCCTGTTTCTAAAATCGTTTCTTCACCCCGCTAGTAACCTCTGATGCTAGGCAGTAATATGACTCATCGCATTTGAAGGCTATGTTTATCAGTGTTCCCTGAAAATCGAGCGTTCTTTTTTCATATATAACTTTATTATCTTTGATGTTGACGTATCCGTCATTGCTAAATATTTTCAGATTACCTCGATTGGTCGAAACGAAGTTCTGTAATGTACTCAGCCCTATCCCTCTTTTGAAGGTTTTGATGGCGGTACTGTTTCCAGGTTGAAATGCCCATTCTAGGGCTTGGGCTGAATCTAACGATTGATTTTGGGATAGAGATCGAACGTTGTTGGCTATGCCCTGACCAAAATCAACAATCGTTAGGTGTAGCTCTTTCTTGTTGGGGTAGTTTTGCCCGCAACTGAACACACCAAGCGAGGAGTTGCTATGTTCAAAGGCATTAGCATAGATTTCCCACACACTACCAGCGATCGCACCCTGTAAGCCAGAGCTGATATTGACCCAGCTTTTTCCTAACCAATTATTTAGCAGGTATTCCATTATAGCACATTTGTTCTGGTCTAGATCTTGGCGATAAGGAATAGAATTGCCACTCCAAGGCTCTATCCCTCGATTGAAACCGAACAAAAATCCATTTTGAGCGAGATTAGTGTGAACTTTGGGCTGTAATGTCTCCCAGTCGAAGTTTAACTGTCCGCCTTTCGAGCGAACGTGATGACTGAGTCCACCAAGAAACGCTACCCCAAGGTGACTCAGAAAGCTGCACTTTTGAAAATCAAGGGTCAAGTCTGAGGAGGTATCAAGTTTTTGGTTTACCGTGTGCCAGATCTCTAACAAGGAGTGGCAATGCTTCGATGTGTGATAGATGACGGGGATTTCGATTTTGACAGTCATGTAGTCGATCTATCTAAGCGGTTTGTTGTAGCTCGGCATATTGCCAGTAGGTGATGCCTGTATCCTCACGTTTAACCAGCAGCCCAAACCATTCTAGTCGATCGAGATTTTCGCCCACCGCCTCCAGTTTCTTCTGGGTATTTTTGCCTGTAAATTGGTTGGCAATCTGCACCACCGTCCATGCGCCGCTGCTGCTGCGTAACAGGTCGCGGATGGCGGCGAGTTGGTCTTTTGGTTGACTAGGCCATTTTTGCTGTTCGACGGGGGTTGTAATGGTTTCTGCTTCATCCCCAATACCTGCCAGAGTGGTTTGGGTGGATTGCACCTGTTCGGGGGCTTGGTATTCGGGGCGGAGCCAGCGGATGTGTCCGTTGCGTTCTTCGGCGGCGCGTTCGGCGTTGAGGGCGACGAGACGTTCGAGGATGGTTTCGGTGATTTCGGTGGTGGGTTTTCCGGCTAAGTCTTGCCAACCGTAGGCGGCGAATACGGCGGTGTCTAAGTCGTCGTGGATTTGTTTGAGAGTGGAGACGAGGGCGCGATTGTTGTAAGCTCGATCGGCATCGGTAAATGGTTCGCCAGCGCGGAGTTTTTCGAGCAGGTTGTACATTCCGGTGATGGTAATGTCGGGATGGGCGGCTTGAACTTGTTTGCGATGGCTATCTAATCGATCGCCCAATTCTCGAATCTTTTGCTTTTGTTCTGGGGTAGGATCTGGAAATGGGAAGGGGTCGAAGCAAACCGTTTTTATATATCGAGGATCGTTTCCGATACCTAGTCTACTTCCTGCCTCTGTAGCCCATAATACGTGGATTTGGCTCGATATAACTCCAAAATGAAATCCGTTATCCAAAGCAAAAATAACAGTGGTACTATCTGCAATAGTCCGCGACATCTCAAAAGTAAAAAACCGATGCTTAGACGTTAAAGATGTAACGATAAATCTATTGATTATTTTGATGGCTGGCCGAAAAGTATTACGGCTCTTTTCAAAAGTCCACCAGTGTTTACGTAAAGTTGGATTATTGTTTTGTTCTCTTTCTGGCTTGACTCTATCGATTAACCACTGAAAAATCAGTGGATACTCTTCTTGGACTTTTTCGATCTCTAATCCAAACAAGTCAATTGCGTACAGATTTCGATGTTTTTGAGTAATATCTCTGCCTGATAAAAGAGGCAAAATCACACTATCTTTTGAACCTAATTCTATATTAAGTTTATTAGCCGATTCTCGATCGACTATAAAACCTTGACCTGTTGGCTGATAGCCAACACAAGCCATTCCTGAATTAGATTTCAGGGATTTGACAGAAGCTAAATCCACATTAACAGTTAAGCTCGGCGTTATACAACCGTAATTAAAGCTAAATAATAAAGATGCTTCCTCGTTAGAATTCTTAGCTTCAGCTATTACTTCAGCTAATGTACCAGGTTGAATCATCGTAGTAGCGGCAGTTATCGCTATACGAATAGATGCTCCATCTTGAGCATCGATCCAAGGATGATCTGGTACAGCAAAAAATAATTTAAGCGGATTTTTCTTTGCTTCTAAATAAGATTCAATCACTCGACGGTTATATGTTTGACTTATGGAGTTTGTAGATATAAAACCAAAACGCTTGACTTTACTCTGGTGGGTTAATTCAGCAGCTTGATTCCACCAATACATAACTAAATCTACAGAATCAGGAATACTTTTATTAATACGTCTTAATGTTTCAGTATACCCATCTCCTAGTGATTCACGCATGTTTATTTTTCCAATAAACGGCGGATTTGAGACGATATAATCTGCCTCTGGCCATTCCGCAGCCCGCGCATTAAGATACTTGTAAATAACAACTCGATCGAGTGGATCTGGCACATCCTCACCCGTCACTGGATGCTTCATCATCTTCCCACCCCAACGCGATCGCACCTCACCCGTTTTCGGATCTAGATCTGGCTCCCGCCCGTCATAAGCCAACACCGCATCCCGACATTCGATATTCCCGAAGGCTTGGAGTACGGGTTCTGGCGGTGCGGCATTGCCATAGCGTTTGAAATACCATTGGAGATACCCGATCCAGATTACCAGCTCTGCGATCGCGGCTGCTCTAGGATTGATTTCGATGCCCAAAAATTGCGCTGGATTCACCTGTTCCAACACATTTAATTGGACATTTCCCGCCACATCTACCAGCCGCGCGATCGCTTCTTGCTCCAACCCCTTCAATAAATCCAGCGTCACGTACAAGAAATTCCCGGTACCGCAAGCCGGATCTAAAATTCGCACCTGACGTAATTGCGTCAAAAATTGGGCGATTTCCTGCTCTGCCTTCTTCTGCTGCAACCCCGTCGGTTCCTTCCCCTCTGGAGTGACTAAAATCCGCCGTAACTCCAACTCCACCTCATCCCACTGTTGGCGCAATGGTTCCATTACCACCGGACGCACCAACCGCTCGACATACGATCGCGGTGTATAATGTGCCCCTAAACGGCTGCGTTCCTTCTTCTCCAACGCCCGTTCTAATAACGTCCCAAAAATCGCTGGCTCTACCTGACTCCAATCCTTCGCCGCCGCTGCGTATAAGACTTCCAACTGCTCCTTGGGCAACTCAAACGCCGTCGCATCCTCAAAGAAGCTCCCATTAAACCGCAAAATCCGCTCGAAGCCGAAGGTACCACCCGTATTCATCGTTTGCCAGAGCTGTTCGATTTCGGGCTTAAATGTGTGCGGATTGGGTATCCATCGATCGCGCAATGCCTTGGTAAATACCTCCCCCTTGAGTAATTCGACATCCTCGGCAAACATCGTAAAAATGCACCGCATCAAAAAGTTCGCCGTCGCATGAGCTTCATAACCCTGCTCCTCCAACCACCGCGACAACTTCGCCAATTCCGCCGCTACTTCCCGCGTCACCCGCGCCCGATATTTCTCAGGGTTGAGCGATTGCGGATCTGTGAAAATTGCCACAAACCTGTCAAATATTTCCGGTTGCGCCAGATCCTTGAGATTAATCGTCTGACGCGCCCCATAACTCCCATACTCCCCGCTAAACCCTTGCCATACCTCAAAATGCGAACCAATATCGCAAGTCAGCAAAAACGGCGGTAACGACGGCAACATCCGATTATAGGCGTAAGATTTCGCCTGGTTGAATGCCTTTTGCATCTCATCCCGATAGCCCTTCGTCCCCCGTTTGCCGTGCCCTTTGCTCGAATTAGTACTCCCCTGCTTCGCCTCAATCAGAAAGTGAGATTCCTTGTAGAAGTCCGCAAATCGCGTCGTCTCAGCCTTCTCACTGAAAAATTTGATGTTTTTGTCAAAACAGTATCGATCGCCTTCCTCACTGCCTTTTGGGGGTGGTGCTGGCACATTTAGAGCCACACACAAATCGCCAAAAAAGGTTTGATAATTTGCCCGCTCGTTCCCTTCCGAACCCAACCATTTATTTAGGAAGTCTGCAACTCGTTGGCGATCGACATCATTCATGCAAGTTCGAGCCTAGTGAAAAAGGGGTCTAGCTGAGATATCTTACCTTTAAGTAACTTAGATTGAAAGCGATCGATAATTTTTCGATAAGTAGCTGGGCGCAAATATTTATTAGATGGAGATTGCCAGAAACCTATGTGGTGGGCAGTGCCCACCCTACTACTGACTTGTCGCAAATTTGGTCGAGGATGGAGACGATCGATTATTGCAAGCTCGATCGATATCTATGCCAGAGTATTAATTGGCGCGTGCAAAACTACTGCTAATAATCCTGGAAATAGTCTGTTGAGATCGTCAGAGCGGAGGGTGTTGATATGTTGAGTACCTTCTTTGCGGGTGAATACCAGTCCCGATTCGCGCAAAATCTTGAAATGATGGGACATGGTGGATTTAGCAACAGCGCAGTCTAGATCCGAGCAAGTTAATTCCCCCGTCTGGGCTAGTCGGTGGACGATCTGCAATCGCACGGGATCGCCTAATGCGTATAGCACGCCGACAAGAGTAATATCTTCAGCTTGGGGATGATAGAAGGGTCGCATGGTATGGAGATAGAGCGGGGAGCGGGGAGCGGGGGGAAGAGATGATTTGTCCGATATTCAAGAAATTCTCCAAAAGAGACCTTCAGGATGATGTCTCCTTTTGGTTCAAAACTAACATCGACACTGCCCTACTTGCATTATGCCATGTAAGTTGATATAGTTTGTTAATTCGGGAATATCGAACTACCGAATTTACTACAGCAGACTAATCCAGCTCTTCATTAATTTAGTTAGCTTATGACATTGACCCATCTATTTACACCGCTGAAAATGGGAGCTTTGACTCTCCCCAATCGCATTCTGATGGCACCATTGACTCGCTGTCGGGCAGACAAAGACCACGTACCGACAGCTCTAATGGCCGAACACTACAGCCAACGGGCGAGTGCGGGATTAGTAATTGCCGAAGCCACTGCGGCGATGGCGGGTTGCTCGTCATTTTGGACGGAGCCAGGGATTTATAATGACGCGCAAGTAGCTGGCTGGAAACAAGTCACCGACGCAGTTCACGCCAAAGGCGGTCAGATCGTGCTCCAAATCTGGCATGGCGGGCGATCTTGCCATCCGCTAATGAATGATGGCGCAATTCCAGTGGCTCCGAGTGCGATTCCGATTACCAATGATGAAATTCATACACCCAACGGCAAAGTCGCACACGTAACGCCCCGCGCGTTGGAAGATGCCGAAATTCCGACGATTATTGCTGCCTTTAAAGCAGCGGCGGTAAATGCTAAAGCAGCAGGATTCGACGGTGTAGAAATCCACGGCGCGAATGGTTATTTATTAGACGAATTTTTGCGCGATGGCTCGAACCACCGCAGCGGTGCTTATGGTGGTGCTGTCGAAAATCGCGCTCGGTTGTTGCTAGAAGTACTAGCGGCGACGAGTGATGTTTGGGGTAGCGATCGAGTAGGCGTCAGAGTTTCGCCGCTCAATAGCTACAATAGTATGAAAGACAGCGATCCGATCGCCACTTACAGTTGGTTGGCGAATCGACTCAATGACTACAATCTTGCCTATCTCCACGTCATGCGCGCCGATTTCTTGGGCGAACAACAGGGCGATGTGATGACGCCAATGCGATCGATCTATCGCGGTACGATTATCGGCAATATGGGCTATAGTGCCGAGGAAGCCGAAGCGGCGATCGCGGATGGGAAGCTAGATGCAGTGGCTTTTGGGACATCGTTCTTGGCTAATCCAGATCTGCCGACACGGTTTGCCAAAAATGCGCCACTGAATGCGCCAGACCCTTCTAAATTCTATTCTTCAGGTGCTGAAGGTTATACAGATTATCCCTACTTAGCGGCCTAAATTAGCGATCGAGATCGACCCGATTTTTACGAGAAACTTGGGTCGCGATCTAATATTAAGCTGAATATATGCTCAAAATATTGAAACGCGGTGGGAGCGGACGTTGCATAATTAGAAGATAAGTCCGATCGGCCATGAGTATGAGTCGATCGCTAAAATTCAACTTGCAACTGCCAAAATTATTATGCTGCCCCAACATCGCTGGCAAATAGCACCAAGCAATCGTTCCCAGGCTGCCAAATTAGCTGCGGGAATTACGCTTACAGATGGAGAAGCGACATCGCCATTGCTGGCGCAGGTATTGATAAATCGCGGGATTGAGACAGTCGAGCAAGCCGAGTTGTTTATCGATCCAGAGACGGCGGTACTACCTTCGCCATTGACGGAATTTCCCGATTTGGAAATTAGTCTGGATATCTTGGTGGACGCGATCGAAAATAAGTCTAAGATTGCGATTTGTGGGGACTACGATGCGGATGGCATGACTAGTACCGCCCTACTTTTGCGCGCACTCTCGGCTTTGGGTGCGGATGTAGATTATGCAATTCCCAGTCGGATGTCGGATGGGTATGGGATTAATAAGCGGATTGTGGAGGAGTTTCATGCTGAAGGGGTGAAACTGATTATCACGGTGGATAATGGCATCTCGGCAGTTGCCGCGATCGCTAGAGCGGTAGAATTGGGCTTACAGGTGATTATCACGGATCACCACGATCTACCCCAAGAATTACCGCCAGCACAGGCGATTCTCAATCCGAAACTAATTGCCGAGTCATCGGTTTATCGTGCGATCGCGGGTGTGGGAGTTGCTTATCTATTGGCTTTAGAATTAGCTCAGCGGCTAGCAAAACCATCTTTAAGCGATGAGCTATTAGAGTTATTTACATTAGGTACGATCGCCGATTTAGCACCACTGACAGGAATCAATCGGCGGTTGGTCAAACAGGGTTTACAACTATTGCCAAAGTCGCAAGTTGTTGGCATTCAAGCCTTAATTGAAATGTCTGGAACTCAAGGGGGCACGACGGCAAAAAGTATGGCGATGAAGCCAGAAGATATCGGGTTTAGATTGGGGCCGAGGATTAATGCGATCGGGAGAATTGACGATCCGCAGATTATTATTAATTTACTCACTACTGAAGATATGGGTGTCGCTCTTGCTAGGGCGATTCAATGCGAACAAGTTAATAAACAACGCCAAGATATGTGCGCGCGGATCGAACAAGAAGCGATCGATCTGATTGCAACTGGCAATTATAATCTCAAACAAAATCGCGTGCTGGTTATCGTCCATCCTGGCTGGCATCACGGCGTCATTGGCATCGTCGCCTCGCGATTAGTCGAACGCTATGGCGTTCCGGTATTTATTGGAACCAATGAGGACGAGCATCCGCTTGGTGAAACGCACGCTGTAGGCGTTGGCGAAGCCTCTCCGAAGGAGATACGAAGCGAGACGTGTCGCCAGACGGAAACCTCAGCGCGATTTCATCCGCACATTCGCGGTTCGGCGCGCAGCATTCCAGAGTTTAATGTGTTTAACGCTCTAGAATACTGTCACGATCTGTTGGGTAAATACGGCGGACATCGCGCAGCAGGGGGCTTTTCGATGCCAACTGAGAATCTAGAGAAATTTCAACATAGATTGAGCGAATTTGCCCATAAATGCTTAGAAATCGAACATCTCAAGCATTTAGTCAAAATTGATGCCGAGGCCGATCTAGCAGCCATTAACATGTCGCTGTACGAACAGATCGACGCGATTCATCCCTGTGGAATGGAGAATCCCGATCCGGTATTTTGGACGGCAAATGTCCGCGTCATCGAGCAAAAAATTGTCGGCAAAGGACATCTCAAATTTACCGTCAATACGCCAGAATTTCCCCAGGGAATTAAAGCGATCGCGTGGCGATTTGGCGATTATTTTCCATTACCGCGCTATTTAGATATTGCTTACAAACTCAAAGAAAATAACTGGAAAGATTCACGCGCGATCGAGTTAGAAATTGTCAGCGTGCGCTTACCAGTTGCCAGTAAAACTTATCAGTTTAATTATCAAGAGCGAGATTATAATTGCAGTATGTCTCCTGACAAAGAGCGACTGACGATTGTCAATGCTCAAGGCCAAGCTTTAGTAATAAATAAGGGTCACAAGGTTGCGGAGTTAATTGGGGCGCAGGAAATTAAGTCGATCGATATTACTAAGCCTTATTATTTTAAATTGATTAAAACTGCAATGCAAGTATTGCAAATTAATTAAAATAAATTAGGGAATTAATCCTACTAACGCTCGAACTGGATCTTGGCCGTTCCAGAGGGTAACTGAGAAGGTTTTGGCAAAACATAGCATTTGCCATTGCCGCGATCGAATAAATTGCTCTAGATAATTAATATAGGCGACAGGGATTATCTTGAGTACGGTATCCTTTAGCCGGAAAATAGCTAAGTTAGTGTTTGTCGATTGAGAATTAAGTGAGGATGGCAGTCAGCGGATCTACAAAGTTAGCGGTCAAATTTTCTTTTTATCGAAGGAGGAATTTTTTGGGAGCGTTTGATTTTGGGGAAGTAGTCGAACGGGTGACGATCGATCTGACCAATGCTCATTTGTGGGATCGGGGCGCGGTAGAAATCATCGATCGAATTGTCCTGAAATTTAGGCTAGATCCCACGCTTTCAAGCGGGGGCTTGCGCCCCGCCATTCGGTCAATCAGAGTTCTCTAGCTAGAGAATCTGGGCTAAAAATTGGCGAGTCCGTTCTTCTTTGGGATGTTGAAAAAAGTCGATCGGATTAGCTTCTTCTACTAGCAAACCACTATCCATTAACACAATTCGATCGGCTACTTCCCTGGCAAATCCCACCTCGTGGGTGACGACTACCATCGTCATCCCCGATCCCGCCAAGGACTTCATCACCTCCAATACCTCCCGCACCATTTCTGGATCTAGAGCCGACGTGGGTTCGTCAAATAACATGATCTTCGGCTGCATCGCTAACGCACGGGCGATCGCTACCCGTTGTTGCTGTCCGCCAGATAATTGTCCTGGATACTTCCGTGCTTGGGCTAAAATCCCTACCCGTTCTAATAACTGCATGGCTGCTGCTTCCGCCTGTGCCTTGGGATGTTTTCGCACCCACATCGGCGCGAGGGTAACGTTTTCGAGGACGGTGAGGTGAGGAAATAAATTAAACTGCTGAAACACCATCCCCACCTCTTGGCGAATCCGATCGATATGTTTGATATCGTCGGAAATTGCGATCCCATCGATCGTAATCGTCCCCTGTTGATAGTCTTCTAAGGCATTAAATGTCCGAATAAAGGTCGATTTTCCCGATCCAGATGGCCCCATAATCACCACCACTTCGCCAGGGTAGACAGACAGGCTCACGCCCCGCAGCACGTTAAATTGACCGTACCACTTATGAACGGATTCAGCGACGATAATTGGAGCCGGAGTAGGAGGGGAGGTGTTTTGCATGAGGGGATGGGGAGAGGGGGAGTAATGAGAGGTCGATCGCAGTTGTTAACCGAGAACTATTGAGAGCGATATATTCTTTGTATTCTAAGTCGATCGCCATCATCTCAGATATCGATCCTCCACCGGAGCGGCTAAGAATGGAAAAAGTTGGATTCCTTAACTGCGGGTACCCCCCACGAGTGCATCGAAAAAATCGTTTTGGTGGTCATGCTATCTTGTTGCATATTTGGGTAAAAATGCGATCTGGATCGATCTATTTTGACGTGTAGCTATGTCAGAGTGGTTACAATAGAGATGTCCTCTTCATTCACGAAGTGTGGGCTTTGCCCGATCGTCATAATCTATGGTGACAATCACCCCTGAGCACGAAAAACTTATTCAAAATCATCTGGATACTGGACGGTATAGTAATGCGGAGGAAGTCCTAGCGATCGCTCTGCAATTGCTCGCTCGTCTCGATACCGAGCATCAAGCCTGGATTGAAGAAACTCGTCAACAAATCGCCATTGGGATCGCCGAACTCGATTCGGCAAAGCCGACGCTACGCGAACGCGGCGAGGGCGTTGATGGTGAAACAGTGATGGCGGGATATCTTCAGCAATTTCAGACGGCACGGCAAACGCGGCTCTCATGAATTTTATCCTCGCGCCCAGTAATACCTGCGACCTAGATCGGTGATCTCAATACTTTCTTGACACCAATGTTGAAGCAGGAGAACGGTTATTCAAGAAACTCAACCAAAAGTTTTATAACCTGACTCAGTTCCCAAATCTTGGCAAGCCATATCCTCACCTCGATCCCAATATCCGAGGCTTGCTGGTTGAGAAGTACATCATTTTTTATCGTGTCACCGAGATTCAAGTTGAGATTGTTCGTGTTGTAGATGGCAGACAAGATCTCACTCAACTATTTACGACAGAAGATTAGCCACAAGTTGTCAGAATATTAGAGATCGCCCTAGTTACCCTAAGCCAGCGATCGCCAGCACGATCGCGCTGCTGCAAATCAATCGTGATGGTGTGGTTAATATGCGTCGAGTTCTGGCAATTATAGGCTATCATCCACCGGATTAACAAAGATTCTCGAATGACAGGCTACGCGATCGAGTCGTCAGAATATTTGCTAGACTTTGGCTTGTCAATATTGATAACCCTATAGAACTCTGTAAAAATAAGACAATCTCACAAACTTAAGTATCTCCCATGTCAATGAATGATGTAATCGATCGAATTGCGATTGCCGCAGAGAAAAATCCTCGCAACAACGTACTCATAGGCTACTGTGGAAGATATGGAGATAATTTATTAACCAGAGGAAGAAAGAACAGAACTCTCATCACAACGCATTTATGAACTCAATCAAGAACTATACGCGAAGGGTCAATTACACCCACCTAGATTGAGTGTTGACGAAATAAACGTCATTCTCTCCGGCTATCCCTATCGACTCCCCACTGAATTTTACGAGATATATCAGCGCGGAACACCTCGATCGCGAGTTTACTCGCTGTCAAACGATAATCTTCCCAGCACGATCTCTCTGAGCCAATAAGTCGATCGGCTAGATACTCGATCGACTTATTGGCAGGTATAATTAAGACATCTGGCAAAAAAGTCGCAAAGCTTATGTCGATCGCAAATTTGATAACCAAGTCTCTCGATCCAACTCCGCTCCGATACGATACCATCGAAGAAACTGCCGAACGCTTCCAACTAGATAGCAATCTCAGACAACAGATTTTTGGCATCTCGCCCAGAAATCAAGCTCGTCTGCGGAAAGATAACGCGATTTTAAATCCTCTCGTGGTCGATCGATTCAACAGATTTAATCGCATCACTCAACAAGCCATTAATCTATTTGAAGATACCGATCGAGCATTAAAATGGTTGCATACCCCTAAAAATAGCTTGGCAGGTATCACCCCTCTTGCGGCTCTCTCTACCGACGAAGGTGCCAAACAAGTAGAAGAAATTCTCTATCGCGTTGAATATGGGATTTACGGCTAGTGAGAGTTTGGCGGATCACTGCTCATAAACATATTGAAACAGTCTTTTCTGGAGTCGGTGGACTTTACACCAGTGGTCGTTGGCATCCCCAAGGCTACAAGATTTCCTACACATCAGAAAGTCTGGCACTAGCTAGCCTCGAAGTATTTGTACACAGCGAAACAACAGATATCCCACTCGCTTGTGTCAGTGCCATTATTCCAGATACCACACCAATTTTAGAAATTACCGATCTACCAGTCAACTGGCAAGATGTCGCCGCTTACCCAATTCTCCAAGAAATCGGGCGTAAATGGCTCAGAACAATGGAATATCCAGTATTGAAAGTGCCTTCTGCAATCATCCCAGTTGAGTACAATTATTTAATCAATCCTGAACATCCAGACCTACAATTACAGACGGAACAGGTACTAGAGTTTCAGTTTGATAGTCGAATGTGGAAGTAACAAGGATAAATCTACACCACCAACTAAAACAATAGACTAAACCAGGTTTGGGGCTTTTCGGGGTTATTTCCCAACAGGTCTATTATCTATATTCTTTTGGTGGGAAGGGAGTAGGGTTGAACCTTTTTGTATTGCCAATTGTGATTTTTGGCTTTTTACCAAAAAATAGTTCTACCGAACTTATAGAACCCATTTGAGATTTTTTCATATATCGATTGGAACGATCGGCAAGCGTAATTATCGGAGTTGTATGCAATCAGACCTTCTTAATTTATGTTCGCAAGCTAGACAATTTTTGGAACCGCGATGGCTTTTATTACATCAGTCGTGGGGAGATCCTCAACCAAAGACGACTTCAGAATATATGTGCCGCTACACGTCAATTTTTCTAAAAGCAATCTTAAATGTGGGTAATTGCCCATCATGGCGATTAGTGGCAGGAAGACCGATTGCTAGAGAATATGAAGGTACACAAAAAGGTTGTTTTGGATTTCGTAGATCCGATGGTCTTTTCTTCGACCACTGTTGGGTGCAATCCTCCAATCTAATAGTGGATATTACGGCTGACCAATTTGAAGATAAAGCAATCATAATTACTCCAATCGGCGATTCTAGATATTGCCCAAATTTAGAAGAAGCAAACTTTTATGATGATATTACAAAACTTTCGCACCGCCCACAGAAATGGCTACGAGAATGGAATGAGGACATTGCTGAATTGATATAGTCATTTCGATTAGGAATGAGGCAAACCAGCAAGATCGAATCCTGTCATAACAAACACTTGAGCTGATAAAAACAGGGCTACTCAGCTTCCTTTTCCCTAACCCTTAACCTCTAGCTGACGACTGATTTGGGAGAGGGTGAAACAGACGATCCAGTAAATTAAGCCGATAAATAGATATACTTCTGCATAGCGACCGATAAAATCTGGTTGGGCTAAAACCGATCGAGCAATTCCGGTTAACTCCGCTAGGGCGAACAGTGCCAGCAGGGAAGTGTCTTTAAACATGGCAATAAACTGACCGACGATCGCCGGAATTACCATGCGGATGGCTTGGGGTAAGACAATCAGCCACAACCGCAATGGCGCGCTCAATCCTAATACCTTGGCGGCTTCAATTTGTCCGCGTGGTAAGGATTGTAAACCACCGCGCACTGTTTCTGCTAGATATGCCGCGTTGAATAGAATTAAGCCCGCAATCGCCCGCGCCAGTCGATCTAACCGCCAATCTCCAGGTAATAGCAATGGCAATAAAAATTGTGCCATGAATAAAATCCCAATCAGTGGAAGTCCACGCACCAGTTCGATATAAATCGTACAAGCGATCCGCAAAATTGGTAAGGAACTTTGTCGCCCTAACGCCAACAATACGCCCAGCGGAAAAGCCAGTACAGTACTGATACTCGCCGCCAATAGGGTGAGTAATAACCCATTCCACAAACTATTTTCAACGGGGACTAAACCAAACCCCCCACCCAACAACCAACTGATGCCAATCGCCGCACAGAAGGCGTAAATCCAGCCCATCCGAGGCGATCGCCGCCGTTGCCCGACCCAGATACTCACTGGCAACCCGATCGCCAGCAGCAGCACCAACCACAGCCGCCAGGACTGTTCGGCTGGATATCTACCGACTAGCAACAGGGGTAAATTTTCGCTAATTACCGCCCATTTAGCTTTCGTGGCAATCCAAGTTACTGCCGCCGCTAATACTTGGAGGATGAAACCACCCAAGATTAGGGTTAAAATGCCGTTGTACCAAGTGTTAAATAGATTTTGGCGTAACCACCGCAGTGGAGATCGATCGATAGCTGGTGGGCGGGGAGAGGGTGGATTTGTCATGTTGAGGAGGGGGAAAGGGGAAAGGGGAAAGGGGAAAGGGGAAAGGGGAAAGGGTTTAAATCGCCTTTTTAAAAACTTCGTTGTCAACTGTTTACCTTTCGACTAATTGAATCGATCGATTATAAATATTAATCAGCAGTGAAATTGATAAACTCAAGATTAAGTAGGAAACCATGACGATCGCCATTACTTCGACGGCGCGCCCAGTTTGGTTGAAAGTAGTTGAAGAAATAGCATAGAGATCGGGATAACCGATCGCCACTGCGAGACTAGAGTTTTTGGCTAGGTTTAAATATTGATTGGCTAACGGCGGTAAAATCGCCCGCAGAGCTTGAGGGAAGACGACCAACCATAATGTAGATAATGGTTTAAGTCCCAGCGATCGCGCTGCTTCTGTTTGTCCACGGGGTACCGACTGAATCCCACCGCGAATGATTTCGGCAATGAAAGTCCCCGTATAGAGACTCAATCCTGCTAACAAGGAGGCAAACTCTGAGGACATCTGGAGTCCCCAACCCATCACCCCACTGCTACTCAGCGTCCAGCCCAGTATTTGCAGTGGATTTGCCGCATTGGGTAGAGTCAAAAACACTGCAAAGTACCAGAAAAAGAGTTGCAACAGCAGCGGCGTATTGCGGAGCGTTTCCACATAGATCTGGGCGATCGTCCGCACCAACCAATTAGTTGACAACCGCGCCATTCCAGCAGTTATGCCGATCGCCGTCGCCAATACCAAAGCCAGTCCAATTACTCGCAGCGAATTTATCACGCCAACGAATAAAGCGCGAAGATAGGAATCAGCCGGAGTATAAGGCAAAATCGTATCGCTAATCGTAAAACCTGCCTGAGAGCCAAGAAAATCAAAACCCAGCCGAATCCCAATTTGCTCCAGATTGAACAGCAAATTATCCCCTAACACTCCCAACGCGATCGCAATCCCCAACGCTGCGCCAAATTGTCCCGCGCTCTGCCAAAATCGCCGACTCCGCCACACCGGAATCGAACCATCTAATCTTCCCTTCACTCGATCGCGCATAGCTCCCTTTTCCTTGGCGTTAAATAATTCCCCCGACTTTAACCAGCCAACTTTATATGTTTGCCGGGAAATGGGATTGTGATGCCGTATTAAGCAATAGATATCCGAGCTTATAACACTGCCATATCTTTAAAGCAACGACGTGTTAACTCCATCCGAAGGGCTGGATCTTTCTCATTCCGAATATCGATATTAGTGGCAAAGAAGTAAGTCTTATTTCCTTTCTCCAAATAACCGATATACCATCCAATATTTTGTGTCACTTTACTTCCAAAACCATACCATCCGGTCTTGCCTCCGATCGTGTATTGTGGAGTTCTTTCATTAATCATTATATCCTTAACGATAGACAGTGACTGCTCAGAAAATGGTAAATCGTTATTATAGAGACGGCGGAGAAATTGAATTTGCTGTTGAGGGGTAATTTTTAGTAATCCATTTAACCAAAATCGATCGATATCCTCCTTCCTCCCAATATTTTGGTTTCCATATTTTATCTGAGTTACCCATTGTTGCATTCGCTCATATCCGACTCGACGGGCTAGAACCTGGTAAAACCAGACTGCGGAAATTTTGAATGCTTCTCTCATATTCAAGTCTCGATTCCATCCAGGAAGCTCTCTTTGAATTCCATCCCACGTAAGCACAGCAATTTCATTGGTAATGACCTTTGTTTCCAATGAAATTAGAGAGTTGAGAATTTTGAATGTTGATGCAGCGGGGAAAGCGGTTTTATTCCGTTGTGGATTGTGTTGAAGAACAAGATTATTGTTCGAGTCATAAATCAGAATTGAACCTTTAACTCCGAGATCTCGAAAGTGTCTTGAAAAGTTAATATTACGATCGATGCTTACGCGAGCGGGCGGTTCAAAGGCTAATTTTTGGATTGTCGCATTGGATTGCTGGGCTTGAAATAGAATGGAAACAATGCAGCAGAATGTAACAAAAACAATTATTGCAAACCGGACAATACGATTCATAAGCTTTCACAGGGCAGGAAGATGTTGAAATAGTTTGATTTCGCAATCGCTGCACGAGCAATCTCGAATTCTCACCAGATGGAACGCAGCCGCATAACTACCTAAACGGCGGCGAATATAGCAACCCACCCTGATTCCACAATTGATTTTGACCCCTCGGCAACTTCAGCAGCGTTTGCTCCCCCAGGTTGCGATCGTAGATTTCGCCATAATTACCGACATGCCTAATAATCCGCAGCGCAAAGTCATTTGGTAATCCCATCCCCTTTCCCAAATCCCCTTCCAAGCCCAACAGCCGCCGCACAGTTGGATCTGGATTAGTACTCTGCTGTGTCACCGTTTGGGCAGTCAGCTTCATCTCTTCCGCCTCAATCAGGGCGTAAATCGTCCAGCGCACCACATCACCCCAGCTCGAATCGCCACTGGCGATCGCGGGAGCAAGCGGCTCCTTCGATAAGACTTCCGGTAAAATAATATGATCGTCAGGTTTTGGTAAAGTACTGCGACGGGAAACCAGTTGAGATCGATCGGCTGTCACCCCTTCACACCGCCCTTCGGAGTAAGTCGCAAAAGTCGTATTTACATCTTCAAACACCACAGGCGTATAGGTTAGCCCCCGCTGACGCATTCGATCGGTCAAATTCTGCTCTGTAGTCGTACCCGTTTGAATACAAATTGCCTTGCCTTTGAGATCGGCTAAAGATTTAATGCCGCTAGCCTTTTTGACCATAATTCCCTGCCCATCGTAAAATACCGTCGGCGCAAACTCTAACCCCACAGAGGTATCGCGGCTCATGGTATAAGTCGTATTCCGACTGAGAATATCCACCTCCCCTGATTGCAGGGCAGTGAAACGTTCCTTGGCATTGAGATTACGAAATTCTACGGCTTGAGGATTATCAAAGATCGCACTAGCCACCGCTCGACAAATATCGACATCGAGTCCCTGATACTTCCCATCTTTGCCCAAAAAGCTAAATCCTGGCAGTTCGCCACTGACCCCACAAACCAGTTTGCCCCTACTCAATACCGTCGCCAGTCGTCCCTTTGCTAAGGTTTCCGCTTGCCCAGGGGCTGTCGGCGGCTTAGAGGAAAGCCTAGCACAAGCAGTGGAAAACATGAATAAAAGGGCGATCGCGCCCCAGCTAAACATTTTTGGGTGCATATAATGACTAATCAGGGATCGTCGGTCTAGATCTAAGAATATATCCTAATCACCAAAAATCTAGGGTAGCAGTAACATTGTTCCTGACGAACATTTTGCGGTACCCATTGTGCTATTTAATTAGGTATAAATTTGTAGATCGATCGAGAACAAGAGTGCAACTTGCCGAAATTAAAAGTTTAGCTCGGTCGATATTTTATCAAGAATTATATTTATTTTCTAAATTGCTAGCAACTCGTACATTTTGACATACATGAACAGTCGCACACTTCAAGAATTTACTCCTGTCAAATTAGCCGATCGCCAAGCCCCAAAACTATCGGTTGAAAATCTTTCCAAATCTTACCCCGTCCGAGGAGATCGACACTTAACAGTACTAGAAAATATCAATCTTGAAATTTTCCCCAGAGAATTTACTTGTCTGGTGGGAGCATCTGGTTGTGGCAAGTCAACTCTGCTCAATATTATCGCCGGACTCACCCCACCTTCTACCGGAAAGGTATTGGTAGACGGTCGCTCGGTCACAGGTAAACCAGGTTCCGATCGCGGGATGGTATTTCAAGGTTATACCCTTTATCCGTGGTTGACAGTCGCCCAAAATATCGCTTTTGGGTTGCAATTCCAGCACATGTCCAAATCAGAACAGCGGGACAAGGTTAGTTACTTCCTGAATGTGGTGGGGCTAGAAAAATTTGCCAATAGTTATCCCAAACAGTTATCGGGGGGAATGAAACAGCGGGTGGCGATCGCCAGAGCGTTAGCGAACGAACCTGCCGTGCTATTGATGGATGAGCCGTTTGGTGCCTTGGACGCTCAAACTAAAGAGCAAATGCAAGAATTTTTACTCGAACTGTGGTCGAAAACCCATGTCACGGTATTGATGATTACTCACGATGTCGAAGAGGCGATCTATCTGTCCCAGCGGATATATGTATTGAGTTGTCGTCCGGGTCGAGTTAAAAGTGAGATTACCATCGATCTACCCGAACATCGCGAACTCGATATTAAGCTCGCGCCTGAATTTGTCGCCATTAAGCGGCAGGTGCTTCAACTCATGCGCCAGGAGTAGGGAGATGGCAACCAAACAAGTCGGCGATTCTCGTTCCGAGAGGCTTTGCCAACGCTAGTTTGCCACACAACTGTATTTTGGAGTATTCGGCAAGGATTTTCTAAGCCTTGAAAATTTCGATCGTTACCTTGGGCGTGGTGCGGTACAACATGATTAGGGTGGCTGATGCGGTCAAGTTCATTCCCACCGAGACGATCGATGTTGCCTATTTTTAATTCAAGTTCATTTATTTAATCGATCTATTACTTCTAAGTTTTCATGTTCAAAATATCGGCTTGGTTTCGCTCTGTTTTATTAGTTCTGATTGCTTTCACATTGACTATTGCTTGTAGCCAAAAACCAAATCCTACTGCACCTGGAGCGAGTCCCGCACCGACAACTGCATCCTCGCCCCTAGTCTCCGCAGCTTACAACTGGGTCGGTTATTCCAGTCATTATGTGGCCGTGAAACAGGAACTATTTGCAAAGGAAGGCTTGAATGTTCAGGACTTATTTTTTCAGAGTGCTAGTGAAGAAATTACTGCGGTACTAGCAGGTAAAGTGGATATCGCTTGGTTGACTTCGGGCGATGCCATTCAGACAGCGGCGAAGGATCCATCCCTTAAGATCGTCTATTTGGTCGATTATTCTAATGGTGCTGATGGGATCCTCGGTCGCAACATTGCCACCCCAAAGGATGCCAAAGGCAAAAATGCTGCCCGTGAAAATGTGCTGTTTGAGAAGGTGTTGCTCCAAGCCTATTTAAAACAGGGGGGCTTAACTGAAGCCGACTTGAAGATTAGGGATATGGAAGCTGGCGCAGCCGCTGCTGCTTTTGCCGCCAAGCAAGTCGATCTGGCGGTGACTTATGAGCCTTTCCTGACCAAAAATGCCAAGTTAGGCGGGGGTCAAATCATCTTTTCCAGCAAAGATACCAACCTAATTGCCGATGTAGTGGTAGTAAGAGACAAGCTCATCAAAACGCGATCGAAAGATCTCCAGGCTTATTTCCGCGCGGTGGATAAAGCAGTAAAATTAGTGATGGCTGGCGATCCAGCGGCTCTGAAAATTGCTGGTGACAAAATGGGCGTAACTGCGGCGGAAGTCAAAGAACAGTTGTCTGGGGTTAAGTTGTTTGATGTAGCTGGCAACAAAGCGATCGCGTTCAACAAAGCCGATCCCAAGAGTTTGATTGGGAATCTAGAACTAACAGCCAAGGCTGCTGAAGAGTTTAAGATTGTGACTCAACCAATCAAAGTCGAATCATTGTACGACGATTCGATCGTCAAATCAATCTAGTGTACGATTCAACGATCTAAACGACTTATTTGAATTGAGAATGGCAGGGTTAGTCAGCGACTAAAGTCGCTGCTAGTGTTGCTAAGTCCGCCTGCGCGGACTAAAACTAGAAGCAATATTTGTCTGACCGAACCGTATTGGGGGTGGGCTATTTGCTACTGCCATTATTTTTATTAACCAACAACCTCAACCAGTGAAGATCGATGTCTGAAACCTTACCGCCAGAAATTCAAGCTTTGCAAACATCCTTAGCATCCCAAGGCGTTAAGTATGCCTTGGCGAGCTTTGCGGATATTCATGGGATGTGTAAAGCCAAATCCGTCCCGTTGGCTCATTTGGGACAGATGATGGCCGGATCTGAACTATTTACTGGCGCGGCTCTGGATGGAGTGCCGCAGGAGGTGAGCGATGATGAAGTCGCTGCCCATCCCGATCCAGATTCTGCCACAATTTTGCCCTGGAATCCGACAGTAGCCTGGTTTGCCAGTGATTTGTATCTGGGGGACAAGCCTTTTGCAGCTTGCAGTCGGGGCATTCTAAAACAGGTTTTAGCTGAAGCGGCGGCGATGGGCTTTACCTTGAATCTGGGGATTGAAACAGAATTTTTTATCTTAAAAGAAGCGGCAGATGGCAAAGTAACGGCTGTAAGCGATCGCGATATCCTGGCAAAACCTGCATACGATGTCCAGACATTATTAGATAACTACGAGTGGGTTACTGAAATTGTCGAAGCCATGAACCAACTGGGCTGGGATGTGTATTCCTTCGACCATGAAGATGGCAATGGCCAGTTTGAGACAGATTTTGGTTATTGTGATGCGTTAAAAATGGCCGATCGATTGGTATTTTTTCGGTTAATGGCCAAGGAAATTGCCCGTAAGCACGGTTTCTTCGCAACGTTCATGCCGAAGCCGTTTGCTAACATGACGGGTAGTGGTGCCCATTTCAATATGTCTTTAGCAGATATCCAGACCGGAGAAAATCTGTTTTACGATCCTAGCGATATCAGGGGATGTAAGCTCTCCACCCTAGGCTACCAGTTTATTGCTGGGGTATTAAAACACGCACCCGCGATCTGTGCGACGATCGCACCGACGGTGAATAGTTATAAGCGGTTGATCGCCAGGGGCAGTATGTCAGGATTTACCTGGGCACCTGTTTATGTTTGCTACGGTAATAATAACCGCACCAACATGTTGCGAATTCCAATGGCAGGGGGACGAGTCGAATGTCGAGCCGCAGACATTTCTTGTAATCCTTATTTGGGAGCGGCGATGATTTTGGCTGCCGGACTGGAAGGGATTCGGGAAGGACTCGATCCGGGCGAGCCACATACTGAAAATATGTACAACTATTCCATGGCAGAGTTGGCGGAGATGAAAATCTCGTTTCTGCCCCGAACCTTGGGTGAAGCGATCGCCGCTTTTGCAGCCGATCCACTCAGTGAAAAAGTAATGGGATCTTTGATGTACAAGAGTTATATAGATTTCAAAACTCAGGAGTGGCAGGAATATCACAGTCATGTCTCAGATTGGGAAATTCAGCGTTATCTCAAGTTTTTTTGATGTGTCGATCTGCACCAGCATCTACTGCGAGTAATCGATCGACCGTAGTCACCCAGCCAATCGCGCCATTCTCTGAGAGTAGGAGATCGATCGCTACTAGCTTTTCGATCGGAACTAATACCTATAAATTACGTTGAGAACTGCTTACTAGTCAGTCGATGGTGGGACATCTGCGCAATATCGATCGCCGGAGTACCAGACCACATATCATCCAAAGAGAGAGATCGCGATCGAGAGACAATCGCGTCGATCTCTTGAGCCATCTCGCTCAGAATCTGCTGTGCGCCCAAATGTCCCAGAACGCCCAAGCGGATTGCCGCACTGACAATTCCCGTCACAAAATTGTGGAGGAACGCAAAACTCGTATCGATTTCACTCAGATGTATTGCACGCCCAACCATTGCAAACACGATCGGATGTAACCCAGGCGTTTTGTGGACATCAATATCCTCCTGTAAAGCTGCCAGTTGCGGATCGTTCCAAGTCGAGCGCGCTACCATTAATAACGCCTGTCCGCTACGTTGCTGAGCTTCACGAGTCGTCTGAATTAACATCTGAGCATACAAACATGCATCGGCTCGCCGTACTTCCGTTAGATCGTTGTTGGTGCTGGCGCGGTAGGCATGAATGAGGGCGATTAAATCCGAACAACCCACTTTGTTGTGTAGCAACAAATAGAGAAATGTTTCTATATCCTGAGGATTATGAATCTGGTTAGTTTGCACCATTGCTTCCAAACCGTGGGAAAGTGTGAAGGAACCCGATGGGAAAAAAGAATCAGACAATTGCATCAGAGCCAGACGGGAATCAATCATAACCATCGATCGGGGATAATTAGTGATGAGCATGAGCCGAAAATTGAATCTGATTAGCGGCAGAGCGCACCTCATAGTCGATACGTAAATTTGGAATGTTGACGTTTCGGACAGTGGCTTCCATGACGGCGCGATCGGCTACCATTTCTACATAAATGCGATCGCCTTGGACTAGAATCGGCCAGTGATGATTACCCAGGACATGTCCCAGATAGATGAGATCGATCGCATGTTTGGATATATCACCACTAACACTCAGCGTCATCACAGTTTGCTCAGTGAGATTGACTAACAGCAATTGTCCAGATTGCATTGCGAATAAATCCCCCGTACCGAGAGACTGCTCGCGGCTTTTGATGATACCTAGCTCGATACCCGTTGTCGAAAAAGCATGAATCCGCCCTTTGCTACTATCTGCTGGTTGTAAATAGACCTCTAGCAATGTGCCTGATTGTTGCGCTTGCGATACTTGCTGCTGTAGAGATGGATCGATTGCTTGATTACCTAAGTAGGTTTCGGTTAGAACTGTCATTTGGGGATCTCCGGTAAGGGTGGTTGACCGTTGAGATGTCGCATTCTGGTCAAAGCATAGTTGATATAGGCTTTAAGGATCGGTACGTTTGATGACATCGCGCGCACTAGCAAGCCATTACAGTTAGGCAAAGACGAACAGGCGGCAGTTAACTCTGGATAATTTTGGACAAACCCTTCTAAATCCTGTTCCAGAGATTGCAAATCTCCGGCTGGCATAACCACAATTATGCTGGCAAGAATTGGTTGAGATGTAAAAATTGGATTGTTAGTAAGACGTTCAGCTTTCCCTATCAACCGCATCGCATCGGTAAAGACTAAATCTCCGTCGGTAGTAGAAACTTTGAGGCGACTGAAGTACTGACTGAAATGGAAGTATTCTCCCCGTGCTAACCGACCAGGAATCATGATTTCACTCAGAAATAGGCTGGCATTGGGAGCGAGCGCTACTTGGATAGTCTGCTCTAAATTTGCATCGCGATAGAGAATAAGTGGTTCAGGGACAAACTCTAAACACGACCCTGTACCAATCTCCAAGTCATAACAGATCCGAGCCATCTGACCCAATGGCATCAGATGGACTTTTGAGGCTGACTGATCGGTGAGGTAGAGGCTCGTGCGATCTCCTAATTTCACCCCAATCTGAAAGCGATCGCCTGCCAACAGCCCAGGGGAGGAATTCATAATGTATAGATAAGCGCGATGGGCATCGGTGGGGTCGAGCCTTAACGGTCGCGACAGCCGAAACGGATAGGTGGCATACTGACGATACACAAACGATCGCCCTAATCGATCGAGTCCCATCTCTAGAGTGAGTTGTTGCGGGGAAACTGGAGGATTTAGCGTAGTTAGAGGCGAAGAAATGAGTTCAGCTAACATATCGATCGCGTTTTCTCCATCATTTTACTTGTGTTGTCCAATCCTTCCTGACCATCTTCCCGCTCGATACTGCTTTTAATCTGTGTGGAGCGATGCCACTTTCTTAAAAGCTGCATGTACCCACCAAACTTTAAACCTTCTAACGAATGAATCGGGTTGACGATCGCGGGTTCAATTGCGCCTTGGTTTTGGTTGCTGCAAGATCCAGGGGTGCTAATGTCTCCCGCCTTATTTCTGCAACTATCGTTTGCGAATCAGATTGCGACTGCTTGGGCGAGCGATTTGCTGATTAGTGCGAGTGTTTTCTTTATTTTTGCTGCGATTGTCCTACAGACACGCTACGCGAACGGTGAAGCAGGAGTCATGTTTGATGAGGATTGCGTCTTTAACCTGCTCTAGCAGCTTCAGCAAGATGAGCAGCAATGCTTTTGGTTTGAGTCAACGATTAAGGTGAATTGTTGTTTCTTTCTGGATGATGAGGAATTCGTGTTCATCGGGGATGGCACAACAGTCAAAGTCAGCGATCGTTAATCCCAAACGGGTATGACCCACGCGGGATCTGTTAAATTGAAAGTACTGACATGCACTGATGTGAAACTATGAGATCGAGCGTCGATCCTCAGAAAATCGAACAACTGATGGAAGCATTGGGCAAAGAGGCTCGTGGTCCAGGCTGTATCTACTTTACAGGTGGTACGAGTGCTTTACTTATTGGTTGGCGCGGTTCTACAGTAGATGTAGATATTCGGCTAGATCCAGAACCATCAGGCATTTTTCAAGCGATTGCAAAGCTAAAGCAAGAATTGAATATCAATATCGAACTTGCCTCCCCACAGGACTTCTTACCGTCTCTTCCAGGCTGGCGCGATCGAAGTGTGTTCATTGGTAAACGAGGTCAAATTTCTTTCTATCACTATGATTTTACAGCCCAAGCTCTTGCTAAACTATCTAGAGGATTCGATCGGGATATTAAAGATGTTGAAGCTATGTACGATCGGAAATTATTCTCTCTGAGCGAGCTAAACGATTGCTTTGAGGCGATTGCGCCTGAAATAATTCGATTTCCCTCTCTTAATGCTGATGTACTCAAAAGCAGAGTCGAGAATTTCATCGATCGTTTTGAAGATCGAGGATTGGAGGATCGATAATGAGTCTCCATGATTTGCCAGGAGCCGAGATAATATTACCTGGATTAAGCGATCTTCACAGTGGTAATCGCAATACAATTGGGGCTTTACTAATTGCGATCGCCGCAACACGTTTAACCGAAGCAGGTTTGGATATTCACAATTATCACTTAGCCCCAGAGCCAGAATTAACTTTGTATGCTCTTCTTCAAAAGGAACGAGAAGATGCTTATCCCCACTATAATGCTTTGCTGAATCGCCTTAATAGTTTTTGTAACGCACTCGAACTCAGTCACAAATATAAACCGTCTAACAATGCGTTGGAGCCGACATCTAAACGATCTTCAAAAGTTTAATATTATTGACAGCGACTCAACTTCACCGTTATGCAGATTGGAGAGTCTGATGAAACTGAAATATTACGGTAAAGAACTTCCATTTGAATTAATAGAGTATGATGATTGCACCGTAAAGTGTCTAGTCCTTGACGACGAAACCGAAGAAGAATTTGAGGAGTTGGGTGAGGACGATCGAGATCGCGACGAAGAATGGTATATGGATGAAAATGGCTATCGGCTGGAATCTGAAGCATTATTTGCAGCATCTCCATGGAGCTTGGAAACGCCTGATGGAGAAGTTAAATTATTACAGCGATTTTGCAAAAACGGTGTAACTCACTTTGATACCCTCAATGGGTATGGTGGTGAAACATTTAGATGGTTGCATAGTAGATCTCCTTCATGAATTGAAAATAGCAACACATTCACAAGGGGTTCAGTCTTCAAGTCAGGGATCTGATGCCATGAGGCTAGAGGATTTGCCCACTTTCAAAAAAGCTTGGGATTCTAAAGGTGGGTTTTCTGCCTTTCAACAGCATGTTCGATCCTTGCTTACAGACATTTAAGACACAGAAGGTATGAAGGCTTGCTATACTTGGATTGTACCTAGGTCAATTGTTTACCATGAAGTACCCTTTTCATACCCAATCGAAGCCAGTTGTTGGTGAAGAAGCGCGAAAGCTGATCGAAGCGATCGAAGCAGGTCAATCCGTCACCAACGAACGCGCTCTTGCATTAGCCAAACGTATTGCCGATCGTCGTAACCAAGCTCAAGCTAATGCCCAGTCAAAGTAAGTTTGAAGGGATAGACTTTTCCCAGATTCCGGTCGAACGCCTCACCCCTGACATCCTCAACTTAGGACAGGGGTTTCGTTGTCTTCGAGGAGAATTTGTCACTTATTGGAAACAAGGCAGGATTAAGCGGGAAGCAGATGCTCATATTTGCCACTGCTGGGCGATCCGAAGCACGGAATCTCTAGCAGGTTACATCACCCTTCTGGCTGACAAATTGCAAGTTGAAAATCCCATCTTGGCAGAAGAAGGCGTAAAGTATCAAACTTTTCCTGCTGTCAAAATTGGCTTACTAGCTGTCGATCGACGTGCAAAAGGAGCAGGTCGTCATTTGGTGGAGTGGGCGATCGAATATGTGGTGTCTGAGATTGTTCCCGTTGTTGGAGTGCGCTTTGTGACGGTAGATGCGTTATACGATCGAGATGTTGAACCAGCTTATGATGCGTCAGGATTTTATACCAAACTGGGCTTCGACTTTGCAGATCCTCATGAAAGCCTTCCTCCAGAAGTGCCCTACCGCACGATGTACTTCGATCTGAAGCCTGTAATTGAACTGTTTAATCCACAACCTCCACGAGCAGAATCAGATTAAATGTATGGACTGTATAACAAACCCGTTGCACACCGACCGTAGCAAGTTGGTTAAGTCCAAGAGACTATTAGCGGCGGGTGAACGGGAACGTTATATAGCTGAGATACAATGCTAATTGCTATTACGCTCTGTAGCGAATAGCATGAATCCAGATCGACAATTCATACAAAATTTATCCGAAGTATTTTGCATTAACAACTTTGGCAATTATCTAGTTTAGGAATGAAATACTATCCCGAAATGGCCACTTAATGATGCAATCGATCTAGTGCAACTGTTCGATCGAAATCACATCGGTATTCACGCCTATACATTCGTTGGCGTAGCCTCTCCAACGGAGAATCGATCCACCAAACTTAACCATGCCTGGAAGATCGCCCCTCAATAAAGGCTCGATCGTTTTAATTCGATACGTAGCCGCTCCTTGGAGAATCGAGCTAGTTATCGCACGGACTGAAATAGTAATTTGTCAAAGATGAACTGCATCACTCGATCTAATCCTTCACCAGTTTTACAGTTGGTATAGGCGATCGGTTTCCCTTTTCGTCGTTCCGTAGCATCGCGATCGATGATGTTCAGGTCGGCTCCCACATAAGGCGCAATATCAATTTTGTTAATTACCACCAGATCGGCTTGCATAAACCCTGGCCCATTTTTGCGGGGAATATCATCGCCTGCGCCCACATCCAAGACAAAAATATAGGCATCAATTAAGTCATAGCTAAATGTCGAGGCCAAATTGTCGCCACCGCTTTCGACAAACACCAGATCGAGTTCAGGAAAAGCTCTCTCTAGATTGCGGATTGCCAACAAATTCATTGTCGGATCTTCGCGAATCGCTGTATGCGGACAACTACCTGTTTCCACACCCACAATTCGATTGGCAGGTAAGACTCCTTGACGCTTGAGGCGATCGGCATCTTCTTGCGTCAACAGATCGTTTGTTACTACAGCTACTTCGATCCCTTGCTGCATGAGTAAGGGTAACAACCTTTCTAGGAGAGCCGTTTTGCCACTGCCGACTGGCCCACCGACACCCAAACGCGCCACTGATTTTTTCATGTTTACCTGAAGATATACAGCCGACCGAGCGGCACTCGCGAGACAGGTTCGCAGGTAGCGATTTCACCATTCACCCGCACCTGAAAAGTGTCGGGATCGACTTCAATTTCAGGACAGACGGTGTTATGCAACATATCTGCTTTACTCAGGGATCTGGTGTTTTTGACTGGCAAAAGTTGTTTGCGAAGTTTCAGCTTATCGGCTAAGCCGCAATCTAGAGCAGTCTGAGTCACAAAGCAAAAAGAAGTAGACTGCTTGGCACTGCCATAGCTGCCCCATTGCGGACGATACAGAATTGGTTCGCAAGTCATCAGCGAGGCGTTTGATTCACCCATAGGCGACCAAGCGATAAAGCCTCCCTTAATTACTAGCTCTGGTTTAACTCCAAAATAACCAGGATGCCAAAGCACAATGTCCGCGATTTTACCGGGTTCGATCGAACCTACATGGGAATCAATTCCACAGGTTTTGGCAGGATTAATTGTGTATTTTGCGATGTATCTCAAAATTCGTTGATTATCATGGCGATCGCTATCTTCAGGAAGTGCGCCACGTTGGTCTTTCATTTTGGAAGCCAATTGCCAAGTGCGACAAATTACTTCGCCAATCCTGCCCATGCCCTGACTATCAGATCCCATCATGCTGATGGCACCCAGATCGTGCAAAATATCTTCCGCCGCAATAGTTTCGGCACGAATCCGCGATTCGGCAAAGGCGACATCTTCGGGAACTCTGGGATTGAGGTGATGGCAGACCATCACCATATCTAAATGTTCATCAAAGGTGTTAACTGTATAGGGATTGGTGGGATTAGTGGAAGAAGGTAGACAGTGAGAATAGGAAGCCACCTTGATGATGTCTGGAGCGTGTCCACCGCCAGCACCTTCCGTATGGTACATGTGGATCGTGCGACCACGAATTGCTGCAAGCGTATCTTCTACATAGCCAGACTCATTGAGCGTATCAGTGTGAATTTGGACTTGAAAGTCGTGCAGATCGGCAACAGAAAGACAGGTATCAATCAGCGCAGGCATTGCGCCCCAATCTTCATGGATTTTTAGTCCGATCGCACCGCCTTCTATTTGTTCGACGAGACTTGCTGGGAGACTCGAACTCCCTTTACCCAAAAAGCCAAAATTAATCGCAAATCCTTCGGAAGCTTGGAGCATTAAGCCCATATTATAGGCTCCACCCGAACAAATGCCCACGGTGACTGGCCCCAACCCACCCCCAATCATCGTCGTTAATCCGCTAGAAAGTGCCTCGGCACAGAGACCCGCACTATCAAAATGAACGTGACAATCAATTCCCCCGGGGGTAGCAATCAAACCTTCAGCCGATCGCACATCTGTATTGGCACTAATCATTAGATTTGGCTGTACTCCATCCATCACACCAGGATTGCCTGCTTTACCAATTCCTACAATCTTGCCATCTTTGATGCCAATGTCTGTCTTGACAATCCCCTGCACCGGATCGATCAACACCACATTGGTAATCACAAGATCTAATGCTCCCTCTGCTGCTGTGACTCCAGAAGCCAAGCCCAAACCATCCCGCAGGGTTTTACCACCACCAAATACGCACTCATCACCATAGACAGTGGTATCTCTCTGAACTTCCGCAATTAAAGATGTATCCCCTAACCGAATCCGATCGCCTGTGGTGGGGCCAAACAGCTCTGCATAACGCTCCCGACTAATTTCCATGACTCTCCTCTACTATTGTGCTGTAGCCCAATCTTTGCACCCGCTCCATCGCCATTTCCTTGGCATTGGGAGCATCTAACGCCTGATTTACCAAGCCATTCAGTCCTTGAATATGTCTTGTACCGCCGATCGCTACTAATGAGACAGTTTTGGTATCTCCAGGCTCAAATCTAATCGCCGTGCCAGCCGGAATGTCCAACCGAAATCCATAAGCTTGGGAGCGATCGAATTGCAAAGCCCGATTCACTTCTAGAAAGTGATAATGTGAGCCAACTTGGATCGGGCGATCGCCTAAATTCGCCACTGTAAGAGTTTTAGTCTCTCGACCAGCATTTAGCTGCAATGAACCAGATTCACAGAGCACTTCACCAGGAAAGGAAGTTGGGGCATTTGAGGTGGGGATATTTGTCATCGCATGTTCATCCAGGGCTACGGATTGGATTGTGAATACTGACTAACTTAGTCCCATCGGCAAAGTGCGCTTCCACCTGAATCATCGGGATCAGCTCAGTTACGCCTGGTAAGACATCCTCGGTTGTTAGTAACGTCGCTCCTTCAGACATCAACTGTGCTACGGATTTATCTTCGCGTGCGCCTTCGATCGTGGCATCAATAATATAGGCGATCGCTTCTGGCACATTCAGTTTGAGACCTTTTTCCTTCCTACGACGGGCGATTTCAGCGGCTGTAAACACAGTTAGCCGTTCAACCTCTCTGGGAGTTAAGTACATATCAACTCTGCAAATGGTCTAATAACACTCGAATTATGTTGCTTCTTGTCTCAGTAATAAGTAGTGAAAGTTACAATAAATTTGCTGCTTCTGGTTCGATCGATCGATATTATTGCCAATTTGGTATGTAACTAAAATATAGATCTAGTAAGTCAATCGCGATTTTACGAAATTCAAAAAAATAGTATCTTGCAAAACATAATTATCTAAATCTCCGTGATAAATTAATTTCGTGAAAATTAAAACGCAACTATTTCAACAGCTTTGTAAGCTGTATTATGAGATCGACAGAGATCGAATTTGTGGCGATCGAAGCACTACGATTAGTGTGAAATAAAACCAAGTAACCATTTCTTTGTCCAGCTATTTCGTTATTATTCACGGGGCTTGGAGACAATTTATAGTGAAAAGGCGACA
Organism: Chamaesiphon minutus PCC 6605; assembly: GCF_000317145.1. Classification (GTDB taxonomy): domain Bacteria; phylum Cyanobacteriota; class Cyanobacteriia; order Cyanobacteriales; family Chamaesiphonaceae; genus Chamaesiphon; species Chamaesiphon minutus. The sequence goes on from NC_019697.1 coordinate 2,640,049, forward strand.
GTTAATTCAATATGCCAGTTTGAGCAGTATTGCCTTATTCAGTGGCATTGGTACTAATTCATTGGCGGCGACTTTCAATCATCATCAAGAAAATCGACTTAGGAGATTAGCGAGCGATCTAAAATCCGTTAGTTTTGATGTTGCGACGATCGATCTAAATGGTCGAGAGATCGATCGTCGATCGCGACAAGCTCAGTTTTTTACGACCGAGCTAGGCGATAGTATTCCCTTAACAATGGTCGCAATTGCAGCAGGTGAATTTGAGATGGGATCCGCCCATCTCGAAATAGATCGATCGACTAGCGAAACACCAGGGCATCGGGTGACAGTCCAGCCTTTCTTCATGTCCAAATATCCGATCGCCCAAGCTCAATGGCTGGCGGTGAGTCAACTCCCCCAAGTCAATCGAGCGTTAATTCCCGATCCTGCCCATTTTGTTGGTGCCGATCGACCAGTGGAATCGGTGTCCTGGTTGGATGCGGTCGAGTTTTGCGATCGGCTCTCGCAACACACGCAGCGGAACTATCGGTTGCCCAGTGAAGCCGAGTGGGAATATGCAGCTCGTGCGGGGACGACCACGCCCTTTAGTACTGGTGCAACCCTCACCCCGGAGTTTGCTAACTACGGCACTGAATTTACCTATGGGGGGGAATCTCCCAGTGAGTATCTACCGACAACTACAAATGTCGATCGGTTCGCTCCCAATGCCTTTGGTTTAAATGACATGCACGGCAACGTGTGGGAATGGTGTGCCGATTGCTGGCATGAAACTTACCAAGGTGCGCCCAGGGATAGTCAAGCCTGGATTAAAAATGGAGATTCAGACCTGCGATCTTTACGTGGTGGTAGTTGGGCTGACCATCCGAGTCAGTTGCGTTCCGCCAGTCGATCGGCCTATGAAGCTGATTCCCTCAATCGGATGATTGGCTTTCGAGTTGTCTGTGCTTAGTAAGGAAGGCTGGGATGTCCATGTTTAATAAAATTCCTGTGACCGTGTTGACGGGCTATCTAGGGGCTGGCAAAACCACCCTGCTCAATCATATTTTGACAGCTAATCACGGTCAAAAAATCGCCGTGATTGTGAATGAATTTGGCGAAGTTGGGATCGATCGCCAGCTCGTGATTGGTACCGATGAAGAAATCGTGGAGATGAATAATGGCTGCATCTGCTGTACTGTCAGAGGCGATCTGATTCGGACGATCGGCAAGTTACTAGTACGGCGCGAACAGTTTGATGCCTTATTGATTGAAACTACCGGACTTGCCGATCCGGCTCCGGTGATCCAGTCTTTCTTTGTCGATGAATTACTTCATGCCCAAACCGAATTGGATGCGATCGTGACAGTCGTCGATGCCAAGCATATTTGGGAGCACTGGGATAGCAGCGAAGCTCAAGAGCAAATTGCTTTTGCCGATGTCGTGATCTTGAACAAGAGCGATTTGGTTTCGCCCACAATTCTGGATGAGCTAGAACAGCGAATCCGCAGCATGAATGCGATCGCTAAATTGTACCGCACCCAGAATTGTCAAATCGGTCTAGATAAATTATTGGGTTTAAAAGCCTTTGACCTGAAACAGGCTCTGAGCATCGACCCCCAATTTTTGACCGAGGATGCCCACGAGCACGATCTGTCGATCGCTTCCGTCGGTATCAGCACTACGGGCAGTTTCAGTAGTGTCAAGGTCAACCGCTGGCTATATCAACTGGCGCAAGATCGCGGTGCCGATATTTTTCGGATGAAGGGAATCGTCAATTTGGATGACGAAGCGCGGCGGTTTGTCTTTCAAGGGGTACACATGACCCTAGATGGTAGACCGGGTAAACCCTGGCAGCCAAGCGAAATCCGCCGTACCGAACTAGTGTTCATTGGGCGCAATTTAGATGAACAGCAGTTAAAGGCTGAGTTTGATGCTTGCCGACTGGAAACACCCGTTGAAGTCGGTGGCTGATTTTAGATCCAGACTAACATCACCAATTGGAGAGGAAAACTAGAGATGAAGCTACAGCATTATTTGGGCGGCGTTGAAAATCTCGGCCCCGTCAGCACTGAAAAAAAGGTATTTGTCCAGCCTTGGGAAGAACGCATTTTTGGGATTCATGTGGCGATGATGGCCCTGAGCAATCATCTCGATACCGCCTTACCCAAGTACCAGATTAAGAAAGTGCCCACCAAATTCAAAGATTTTTGGACGTGGGGACACCTGCGCACCGGAGCCGAAGGGATGCAACCATTTGACTACTTCCGGTTGCGCTATTACGAAAAATGGTTGGGCGGTATTTCGGGCTTCTTTATTGAGAAAGGATATATCACCAAAGCCGAACTGGATGCAGCCACTGCCACCTACCTCACTCGCCCCAAGTCGAAGAGTTTTAAGCCACCAGCAGGCGGGAATCCAGCGATCGATACCCAAGTTGTGAAATATCTCCGCGAAGGCGATTCACCGAAGCGATCGATCTCCACCAAGCCCAAGTTTACGACAGGGATGAAGGTGAAGGTCAAAGACCCGATGGTCGTGGATCATACGCGGCTCCCAGGTCATCTCCGGGGCAAAATAGGCATTGTTTATTTAGTCTATCCAGACGCTTACAACTACTTCTTTTCGACGGGACCTGATGGTATCGGTGCGCCCATGCCTGTCTATCTGGTGTCCTTTAAGCCTGCCGATATTTGGGGCAAAGACATGAGCGAACCCAATTCGACTTACTACGACGATCTATTTGAAGCATATTTGGAAGCGGTTTGAGGAGGAAATTTTATGAGTGGATACGAGCATTTTAAGTATGATACCGATCGAGAAACCTACAGTGCGGCTAGAGTGCGTGCTTTAGAGGCTCTGCTGGTTAAGAAAGGTGTGATTACGGGGGCGACAGTGGATAAAGTCTTGAAGTATTTCAAGACAGAAATGGGTCCGTTCAATGGGGCAAAAATCGTGGCTCGTGCTTGGGTCGATCCGGCTTTTAAGGCGCGGTTGTTGCAAGATGCCAATGCCGCGATCGCGGAGATGAAGTTTCCCCCAGGGATGTCTGGTGCTGAAGGGGAACACCTGAAAATAGTCGAAAATACCGCTAAGGTGCATAACTTGATTGTCTGCACCCTCTGTTCCTGTTACCCCTGGCCGACCTTGGGCTTGCCGCCTTACTGGTTCAAAGATCCCACCTTCCGCGCCCGCGCAGTTAGGGAACCCCGCGCCGTGCTGAAAGAATTTGGCTTGACGATCGATCCAGCCGTGGAAATTAATGTGTGGGATAGTAGTGCCCAAATTCGTTGGTCGGTATTGCCAGAACGGCCACAGGGCACGTCCAAGATGACTGAAGCCCAATTGGCGGCGATCGTCACCCCAGAATCGATGATGGGTGTCGGCAAAATTAAGGTTGCTTAAACTACAAAAATAAAACAATGCAAACTCAATTCGAGCATTTCGCCGCCACCAGTATGTTAGGATCTAAAGAGTCCCCACCGCGCTGTGACGGCGATCTATTTTTTGAGGATTCCTGGGAAGGTCGGGCGTTTGGGATGGCGATCGCGCTAGCCAAGCAGGGACACTATGAATGGGAAGACTTCCGACAACAGTTGATTACGTCGATCGGTGAGTGGGAATCCGCACACGCTCTAGACGATCCAAGCTGGGATTATTATCAGCGGTGGCTCTTGGCTCTGGAGCGGTTGATGGTAGAAACCAATTTAATCGATCCAGATGAATTGGAGCTAGAACTGGCTAAAGAGGCGCAGGATGCGATCGGTGTTGATTAAAGTTGATTAAAAGTCTTTCGTTGGTTGATTTTGACTGGGTTAGGAATCGTCTTGACCCAATCTTGAGATGGCGGGGGTACTGCGATCGGTGGCTCTTGGTCTGCCTTGTAGTAACCTGCTCTAGTTAGCTGTAATTCCTCATAATAGGTGGCAAAATCACTGGCGTGCGGCAAAAATTCATTGGTGGTTTGATTCTGTTTTAACCCTTCTTTCCACACACTTTTCTCGACTGTGCCAATAGCTAGATAGTCATTACCGATCGTATCAGGAGCTTGCTGAATAAACAATGCAGTCAGATAGTACTCGATTTCATGTTTATGGGCGACGAGGAGATCGCAATCTCGACAGTAACGACAAGTATAGTTCAGCGCAATTAAGTGATGGGGATTGACATGAATCAAGATCGGTATTTTGCGTTGTCCAGTCTTGCGATCGCATAACGGACAGCGGGAGACTCGTTCCTCTGGGTAAGGATTGACCATGAAACTGTATTTGGGTGGCAAACCACCAAATTGTCGTCGTTTGACTTTTGCCATGTGATTTCATCTTTCTGAGATTTAATTTTCCATTTTAGCGTGGGCACCGCGATCGATTGAAATCGATCGACAGATAATGGTGGGGGTGGGCGGGTTTGTTCGGAGTTGGTAGTGCTAGGCGAGGATTTCTAGCATAAACCCGCCCCTACGAGTTATCGATGAAAATGTATATGGATGAATGTATGAATTTATGGATCTGATGGATCTGTAGGGGCGGGTTTATGCTAGCCAATATCGATTTACTGTTGGATATCAAACGAACCCGCCCGCCCCCACCAGAAGATATCGAATGGGTTTTATCGAATCTCCAATAGTTACGATCGAGACTTAATCGGTAACAACAAACTAGCCTCAATCTCCGCTCTCACTTCCCGACTCACATAGCAATCACTATTGAGACAGTCTACCAGCAGCTTATTGGCATCATAGTATTGCTGGAGTAACTCTTTCTGAGCTTCGCTAAATTGCCAATCGTGACCGATGTTTCGATGCTGAATCATAATTGCTCTCAATTCCTCCGCCCAGTCTCGACCATTAGCCTGCCACCAACGCTCAAAATTCTCATGATTTTCTGAGGATGTATCTGGCAATCGATCTTTTAGTTGTTGCAGCGATTCTTGTAACTCGGTGGATTCAATCGCACGAGCAAGAGCATAAGCAAGAGCACGAGCAAGAGCACAGGCATAATCATGCTTACGCTCAATATCTTGAGCACCAGAAAGAGCGCGAGCATAATTGCGATCGCAATCAAGAGCAAAAGCAATCGAGACCGTAACCGCATAATCAAGAGCATGATCGTGGTCGTGCTCTTGATTGAATGCAACATCAGGGCCTACAATACACTCCGGATCAAGATCAAAATGACCAAGATCGTGATTAAAATCGAGAGCACGAGCAAGAGCAAAAGTGTTATTCAAAAAACGATCTACAACACCTAGAGCAGTCATAATCAGAATAAAAGCACGAGGACTAGCAAGAATCAAATAATATGCTCGAACAGCAAGAAGTTTATAGCGACTCTTTGTTGATCGAGATTTTTCCTCTACCCAACACAGAAATTCTTGCAATTTCTCGTCCTGAGCCAGAAGACGATCGATTTCCCGCTTCATCCCTAGCACCAACTTATCCGCACTCTGCAACATCCCCACCGTCAGCAAAAATACCTCCCGCCACTGCTTATCGGTAAGATGGCTAATCAGGGCACCAAAATCCCCATCAGCTTTTTCCTTGAACCACCGAGCGGTAAAGTATTCCTGAAAAGTTAAATGAGAAAAAGAATAAATTCCCCGCGCTCTTTCTACCAGTAATCCATGTTGAGCCGCAATTGAATTCAGCACCGCTTCACTATCGAGTTGCAGCGTTTCGGAGTCATTACTAGCATTCGGTAAATTCCGAATATACTCCCGAATTTGCTCCTCGACAAATCCTTGTTTAAAAAAATAGTCACTGCGTTCAAAGGCATTGTAAGCAACTTGACTGAGGAGATCTTCTTTGCGTTGGAGCGATAGTTGTTTGTAAACCTCTTCTCGTCTAATATTCCGCTTGGCATCCCATTTTTTTAGCAATACATCCAAGCCTTCCTTGTAGAGTTCGGCACGATTGACAGGAAATCTACCACCTGATTCAAATACCAAACACAGGAGTGTCAGTAACAGCGGATTGGTAGCTAATTCTTTCAATCCAGGATTGGCTTTTAACTCCTGGGGAAATTCTTTGGCTTTGACGGGATCTTTCAGTTGAAACCATTTGTGAGCAAAGTCAGCAATCTGCTCATCATCAAAATCGGCAACTTCTACTTCGGTAAACTGCTCGAAGATATATTCCTTCGCCGCAATCCGACAAGTAATCACAAATTGACTGGCATCAAATTTCTCGGCAGTCTGGCGAATCGTATTTAAAACTCGATCGTGGTCTTGTGCTTTAACTTCATCCAATCCATCCAGCAACACGATCAATCTACCAGCCTGCAAAATTTTCGCCCCCACCACATCGGCATTCTCAATCCCCCATTCTGTCAATTGTTTGCCAATAAAACTCAGCAGATCGGGTTGTCCTTCTGTCTCTGCAAATTCCTTGAGAGTGACAAACAAAGGTACTCGATTTTGGTTGAATTTACCCCCATTACATTGCAATGCCAACCACTTGAGAAACGTCGTTTTTCCCGCTCCGGGCTTCCCTAAAATCATCAACTTGTCATGACGTTCGACAGCTTTTAGGGCGGGGATGCGTTCTTGTCGAACTGTGCCTAATATAAATCGATCGAAGTTCTCAATCTCGCACCCATCCAGCAATTCCTCAATGCTGCGCCGTTGATTGCGAGAAATTTTCTCCAGAATATTAACGCTGGTGTAGATGGAATCGATGGTAATTGGTTGCTCCATATCCAGCACCCGCATCGTGCCACAGCGTTTCTGAATACTGGCATGAATCTTTTCGCGAACTTCCAAAACGAGTGCATCGAGATCGACATCTTGAATAGGTGCCTGAATATCCGCGTCTAATTCGGCAATCTCCCTCCAATCCAAACCTAATTCGGTGCAGATCGCTTGAAAAAATCTAGTTGCTACGGTTCTTCTAGCAAAAAAATTGATGACAACTTGGCGCGTACAATCAACACTTCCAGCTAGATATTCTTGCGTCTTGCCTTTGGTATTAAATGCAAGTTCTGCTTTTTTTAGTCCCTCAACAGAAGCCTTTAGCGATCGCGCCATACTCTACCCACAGAACTCTTACATAAAAGGATATTAGCTTCGTTTCAGCACCGCCCTCGATTAAAATCGGGGCTAATGATACGAAGTCCGCCTTCGCGGACTAGCTAATCAGTCCGCGAAGGCGGACTTTGCACTCCGAGCAGAGACTTTAGTCTCTAGGTAACTGACATTACACAAGTCTAACATAAGTCCAACATCTTATACTGACAGGCTTTCAGCGATTTCAAGCTTTAATAAAGACAGGAAGAAGAAAGCGCGCCCAACTCCTAAACCCACCACTATGGAGTACATTTCCATCCCATGTCTAACCAAAACCTCCCAACCCATCAACCTGAAGATCGCGACGACGAGATGAAACAACGCATCGCTGAAGAACGCCTGTTTCAAGCCAGCGTCAGCTTTAAACTTACCTCGATCGCTACTGCGGCTTTTGCTACCGTCAGCCTCGTCGGTGCCGGATTGCTACTCAGTGGTAATCTCTCCGAAGGTGCTCTCACCGCTGCATCGGGCGCAGTACCGACTGTCTACTGCTTCAAATTAGCCAAAGATGCTAACGACAGGCTCGATCGCATCTTCGCTGAGTTGAGCGACTAACTTGCGAGCTTTAACGCAGAGTCATCTCTTCCCTTCGACTGCCTCGGTGCGCTTCGAGATCGAAACGCAAGTTATGCCCATGTGTACATTAACTAATTATCTGTCAAATTAACACACTGGTGTCAAACTGAATTCAAGTAGGTTCTAACCTTCAGTCTGCAAGGTTTAGAGCCTTTTTACAAGCTGCGTCGATCTACCAATATGCTTCTGATGAAATTAACAGATTAAGCGACAAGAGAAGGCAAAGAGTATTCGTAGTCCTGGGTGGCGGGGTGATCGGTTATCAGTTAAAACTCGTGATGGGCTGGATTTAACGATCGAGCATAGCAATCAAGTTTGGCAGTGTGACCACACACGAGCTGATGTGTTGCTGGTAGATGTAGCGACCCGCAATTATAAATCATCAAACCCGCAATCATCGCAAAATTGAACCCACATTAACTGCAACTATCCGGTAGCTCAAACCCGAATTAACTGCAACTGAACCCAGATTAATTGCAACCAACCCACAATCATCCGTTCCAACCCGAATTAACTGCAACTATAAATTTAGCGACTGAAACTCACTCACAGAGCTAAATTGGCAACCCAGCTATCAACATTTGGTCAGTTAACTCCTTCGTCCGAGCTGGATTCGGCAGAGCCGACGCTTCGCGAACGAGTTGACCCCGAAAAAACAACTTAATCTCCGCTGGTTTCGCGTGAAACTGTTCTGCCAAGCCCCGCAGATCGTAACCATGTCGCGTCAGTTTCGGCTCCAACTCATCAATCTGTTTCGATAGTACCGATTCCACAATCGCCCCAGTTACAGGCTTTTCCCCAGCCTGATAAGCAGCCTCCATTGCCAGCATCAAATGCTGCTGGATTTGAAGTGGAGTTCTTAATCGCTCACTGAGGATATCAACTGCCTCAACCGTCAACACATCTGATAGCTTAGTCCCCTCAGATCCACAAGCATCAATCAACCAAGTGATATATTCTCTTTGACTTCCGACCATCCCCTCCAAATTCAAAATCGTAGACCGAGAGCCGATCTCTTCCATCGTCGGACGACGTAAATCATTTTTTAACTTGGGATGACCCGCCAGCAGAACTGAGAGAATTCCACAGTCAGCATTTGCTTCACCTCTGATTTGTAATTGAAAGTACGCTCTAACTCGCTCTAAAATCACTTTCTTAGTCAAAGTTTCCTCAACTAAAGCGGCGATAAATTCTCGGTGTTCGACCGCAAGTTTGGCTAATGGTTGACCTAAATAATCGGCAATCGCCAGCTTTGCCATTAAAGTCGTCGGATAAGTAAATTCTCGATAAGGATCGGGGTCTTGAAACGGGTTCAAGGGCAATGCTGGACTGGGATCTCGCTCCTCAACAAACTGAATATCGGTATTTCCGGCGAGGGATGCACGAGGAAGATCCAACTGTTTCGCCAAAGTAGCAATGCGGTCGGCTCGTTCCTGAGTGCGAGTTTTCTTGAACTTCCGATACCGATGTAATGGTTTGGCAAGATTGAGCTGTAGGGTGAGCACCCAAAGCTTCAAATCAAGCAGAAGTATAGAGCCAGTAGGGTGGGCACTGCCCACAGATTCAAATCAAGACAGAGCAAGGATTTAAATTTATTTTACGATCGCTCAATTTTGGTAAACGAGATCGAAATACTAAACCACAGATAATCGATCGAGTCGCTCGGTTAAATCCGATGAAGCTCTTAACGGATGATACACCTCACCCGCATAAGATAACCAAACATAATCCCCAGCAAACTTCCGAAAACTTCCAGGCGAACCGAGCGATTGCCATACCGGATTAGCCAACACCAACCCAGGAAATAACATCGCTAATATCTCGCGATCTTCAATTAACTCATCATAAGTTCTAAACTCATCAACCTCTACCCCCACTAACGCAAACCGAAAAGCTGGAGCCGATTGCAACAGTCGATATAGTAAAATCCCAATTTCCGTCATCACATAAGCAGTTTCTGGTGTATTTATTCCCGTCAAACTTACCCCTTGCGGACATACTCGACACCACCAATTATCTTCTAAATCCTGAAAAATATCCCCACGGCATTCAAAACTCGAACCATCATTCAGATTTAAAACACTACCTTGGAAATACTGGCAAAATCTGGCTGCATCAGCTTCTGATTCTCCACATTCCGCTGCCAAACCAAACGACCAAGCCATAGTATATACCTCGCGATTAGATTTAATTTTCGACTCTTTGCCAATACTTCTGTGTATTTGCTAAAGCTAATTCATACTTAGCCAATAACATCGTTACTCTTGGCATAATACTAACGTGGGTAGGGCTATCTCTGACCGCTTCGAGATCTCGTTCGCGTAGCGTCGGCTCTGCCGAATCGATATAACTACTATCGATTTGCCAAATTAGATCTCTACCCGTTCCACCCCAAGCAATTGGTTTGCGATGTGAAGGCAAACTTTCAATTGAAATCGATGCTGACATTCCTTTAGTATTCCGCACCGCTACCGTTACCAAATTCTTGCTCTCGCCACGCTCTGATTCTAGCCGTAAATAACCATTAGGATCGATCCATGAATCTGGAACTTCGATCGTATCGATATCAATTCCAGGTCTAATCCCTAATAACCTGCCACTCCGTCCGATTTTTGGTCGATCGTCTTCTCCCACCATTGCTCGAAAATAAAGTGTTGTCATTACATCTTTAGTTTTTGAGCATTTATGTAGACATCATAGCAAATTATCATCCTCTAAATCATTATCGACAACTACGGTTAGTACCGTCCTCGCCGGTAGTGTTCTAAACGTGTTGTTCAATAAATAGTTGAAATCAAAAGTAACCCTATCCATAAATAGACCAATCACTTAGCTGGCATTAATACCATGACATTGAAAGTTTGAAAGATCGACCACTCTATTCAAGCAAATTTCGAGCCTAACAACAGATCTAGAACACTTGGGAGTTCGTGGGCGATCGCACTAATACAATTCAACTATCGGACTAAGCAGATGCAGGAATCAGTTCGCCACTATCATCGATTCGACCGCAATTGACAATAGACAGTTGACACAGGAGCAGATCGCTGTCAAGTGTAGTAGGTGCAGCTCGCGATCGATTATCAACTGTAACTGGGGCAATTCGTTGTCAACTGTCCACTGTCTATCTTGACGCGCGCTCTACCGAGCGATCGTCGGCGATACTAGTGTGGTTATCGATTCTACTACAGGTATCACCCGATCGATCGCCGCTAATCTACTAGGAATTGCCAACCTGAATGGTAATCCGATTACTACTACCACCGCAGCCACTCAAACCTACTCCTTTAACCTCCAACAATCCGAACTCAATGCCATCGCTAGTCAGACGCTGCTGATTGGTGTAGAGGGTGATGGCACCAGTCAAATTAATGGCATCGCGCCTGTTTATACCAAAGGAAACTATCGAATTTTCGCAGTCGATAAAGCCGGAATTAATCTCTTAGATATTTCCAATCCCCTATTACGAGTTATTGGAGATCTCAATGGCGATAGCAAAGTCGATGGTGTCGATTCGCAACTATTAACTAATGCCTTTGGTACCACCGACGCAGCCACGTCACAAAATATGAATATGACCCGCTAAATCGTCGGACTAATATCAAAGACAGTATCGATCAAATTTCCAGAATTGTTTACGATAATAGACCTATCCTAAAACCTGTGTAGCAGACTCAGCATAGGTTCCGAACGATAGACACTTCACAGTGTATTCTATATGTTTCCCCAATCAGTTCTAGGAGTCCAGCTAATTACTATTAAAAACTAGCCCATTAATTGCCATTTTGTATTTTTTGTATTTACGAGCTTCTTTACTATCGTCAAACTGCTAAAATCAATGTTCCCAGTCGCAATCTAACTAATCCACATATTGTTAGTATTACTTCTTCATATTTATTCCCCTTCATCCGGAATCTTTCTTTGGCCGCCCTAAATATCTTGATTAGGCGAATGACATGTTCTACATATATTCTTTCACTAGATATTTCCTTGTTCACCTCTTTTTGTAGATCTGTTAATTCTTTTCCTCTTGGCTTCTTCTGAGGAATTTTGATATTAATACCACCTTGATATCCTTTGTCTCCGGTAAATTTCTGCTCAATATTAAATTTCTTTTGCTGTTCTCTAAATATACTAATATCACTAGTCTTACCTTGTTTGCCCACCTCTACATCGACTAAATCTTTTCCTGATGGTAATGTAATTACCTGCCCTTTAAATGTGTGTTGCTTTTTCTTTCCTGAATAATATTCTTTCTGCACCTGATTGTCTTCAGGTCTTTCTCTCGGCTGTTCCCAACTATCTACAATCAACTCATACTCGGCGAGCATTTCTTTCACCACTGCCAATTCTTCTCGGTCTTTTCTTGCTCCCTCTATTAGGCTAGATGGTAGTATTTTTCTCAGGATTTTTATCCAGTAATTAAATGTATCATTCGCTTCTGTTTTGGAAACACTAAATTGCAACCCTAGGATTTCAAATGTCGGCAAATGCCTTAGATAAAATACACACAAACATATTTCTTCCTCTAAGGTGAGTTTTTTAGGTCTCCCTCCTCCCTTTTTATTAATCCTAATCTTTTGTTTTTCATGTGCCAATCTTAATCTTTCTTCCTCAATTTTTGCAATCTCTACTAATGCCGACCACTGCTCGTAATTAATTCCGATAATTTGCTTTGTTCGTTCTGGATAGTTTTCAATATATTCTAGTGGATTTTTCATTATGGCTAAAATACTATTTTACGATTTTAGTGCCTTTTTTGTCCATGAATTATATTTCGGATAGGTCTAATGTGGGGAATAAAATCCGCGAATATCTTACTGTCGATATTGGGGTCAAATGAGCAATCGTACAGAAACTTACGCTAAGGCTGAAACCTTTGCTGTATAAGCTTTCTATGTACAGGAATTTTTGTTCTGTCTAATGTCCGATGAAGCATACCATTTAATCTTAGGTTATTTGGTACAGGAATTTAGCACGGCACAATAAGGGGTTGAGGCTTATCAATTTCAGAGGCTTCAATTGGTACAGTTTTCCTTTCAACGATCGGGGTCTAAAATTTGTGCGATTGACTCCTTAGCGCAAGTTTCTGTACCGTTGCTCATTTCACCCCTATACAACAAGCTCAATGGAGTGGAAATCGAAGTAAGTCAAGCACTACTCAGAGAAACCGCGCAGGACTGACAACAGATCGTTCAAACCATTGGAGGAGAACAGCCACATCCATGTCCAGGATATGAAATGAGAATAGTGGATGGGAACTGTTTAGCCGGAACAGACCATCGATTAGATGCCATCCGGTTATTTGCAGCAACAGCACTACCAGGCAAGATGCTCGTGGTATTAGACCCCATCTCCAAATTGGTAGTAGATATATTTCCCATCGAAGATGGACATGCACAAGAACGCAGCCGATTTAAGGAAGTATTAGCAGTAGTGAAACCAAATCAAATTTGGACGGGAGACCGCAATTTTTGTACAGCGGAATTTCTCACCACAATTGCTGAACGTTCAGCATTCTTTGTGATTCGGCAACATGGCTAGCAATGGCATTTGCTACTTATAACATTTTGGCAACCATTCGAGCTGCTTTGGGCAGTGTTCATGGAGTTGGTAAAATCGAGGCTGGCTTATCTGATTACTATCTGGTGGATGAAGTTCAAGGTATTTATCGGGGGATGATGATTTCGATTCCAGCTCCTCATTGGCAAGTCTTTGAGACGTTTTCAATTAGACAAATGGGGGAAATGTTACAGCACCTTGCCCACCATGTTCATCTGAAACGTTTTCTCAAGGCTACCAGGGGGGAAAAGAAGAAGCGACCGCCTCTAATTGTTAATTCCAACCATCGACATGTTTCCACGGCTCGATTGTTGTCAACCTCCTAAACCCTGATGACATCAGGGTTTCAGATCTAGCTATTTTCTACATTGAAAGGGCTGGGTGGGCATTGCCCACCACCATACTCTGAGTTCAACTAAATCGATCCGACGCCAGTCCATCCTTTAATGGCATACTCTAGCGTTTTAGCTAATGCTTGAGGATGTATGTGTTCTTTGATGATGCCAAACTTATTTTCTTTGGCTAAACGAGACGGAACGGCTAAATAATTATTAAATAAACGCGGGAGACGTTCGATAAAGAAATTTTTTGGCTCTACCCATTTAATGCCAAATTTTTCGGCTTCCTCGCGGACGATGCTTTCGCTGAGAATATTGGCAAAACCGCTGCGTTGTTGGGGTAAAACGTGATGCACGCGGTGGGGACTCAAGCCAGCAGAGAGGAAACAATCGAGATATTTATTGCCGATCATCGTTAGATCGTAAGCATTGCGAATTTGTTCTGCCGCCCAGTCTTTCTTGCTCCAATCGATCTCGATATCGGCTTCATCATCTGCGTCTCTATGCTCGAAATCGTGACTGGCAACAATCATAAAGGTGCTAATCCATAGCGTAATGATAAATTGGATCAGCCAAACACCAAATGCACCATTAAGTGTAAATAAAACTAACTCGGTTAGGAGTAATAAATGAATTCCCAAGCTACCCAGAAAGTGAGGGACGCCAAATTGCCAAGAACCGTAGAGATCTTTTGCGCCAATCTTGAATGTCAGCAAAAATAAATCAGCAATGCGGATGAACATTCCAGCGACAAGGTGCCCGATTTTATGAAAACTATGTACGGGAATTCGATAGTAACGGGGTAGCTCTAAGATGGCAGTGAAGACACTTTTTTTGATGTCTACTTCGCTCTGAGTGTAGGGATGATGTAAGAGCGTGTGACCGTCGGTAACGACTAAGGCGAGCGGTACATAGTTGATATCGAAAATGTTTGCAAGTACTTTATTGATGCCGATTTGCGGGCGATGGATTAGGTAATGTCCGACGCCAGATAGCGCGATTCTGAGGATGACGATCGCGGGAATAAATAGATAGGCTGGGAGCTGTGCGTTCGCATCGAGGAACGCCCATTGAGTTGCTAGATAAGCACAGAATAGCAGAATACCGATCGCATCGAATAGCGAATCTTGGCGGGCGATTTGCTGTTGAAAATCTGGCTTATTAATTCTAGCTTTGATTTTATAGAGTAGTTGCTCTTTGTTCTCGAAGCTATATTTTGGGGTGTCCGTCCAACCGTTGAAATCTTCTTTAAATAAGAATGGTGGTGCGTTATATTTAGGATGGATATCTTCGGGTCTAGCTTCGCGATCGAGTGCGTATTTTTGAATCCGTCTTTTGACTTTTTCGGGGTTGGGATGAAAGATATTGACGATCGTGGTAATATCCCGATTTTTGGTGCGCCCGATAAAGAATTGACCGCCGGGATGTTGGAGAATAAATTCTGTTAAATCGTAAGCATAGCCGTCATAGATCCAGACATTGGGTAATGGTGTGCCGTCGGCGGGATGGGGCGGTGCTTCGCGCGCTGGTAGAAGTCGTCTATTTCCCGTTTCGGGCGATTGCGATCGATCGACAGCAGCAGTTGAGCCAACTGGCGACGGTGGTGCGGCAGGTGGATGGGGCGGTAGTTCTCGCGCGGGAGGATATGGAGGTAATTCTCGATTGATTGGTTCTCCTGTGGGCGGATGGCGTGGTAATTCTCTTTCGATCGAGGGTGGCTCGCTCGGTGATATTAATTCAATCTGTTGTTCGGAAGACATAGTTGTTATAAAGTTAAATATTATTTAGTATTGGTAGAGCGGGGAGTAGCCTGCTAACGCTACAAAAGGATTTAATATTTTTCAAACAAAATGCCTTCAATGCCAACTCCGGGTGAGAAGGAGAAGGCTACTCCCGTTAATGGCTCGGTGCGATCGAAATGGCTGCTCGAATCGAGTCTAATCAGCATTCGTTCGAGCGTAAATAGCACGGCACAGCTCAACACATTGCCATACTCACGGAGGATTTCCCAGCTATCATCGACTTGCTCGTCGGTGAGTCCCAGGGAACGTTGGACTTTTTCGATAATGCGGGTACCGCCGGGATGTACGACCCACAGATCGATGTCTGCTTTGGCGAGCTGATGCTCGCTCAGAAAGTTGGTAATAATCGGATCGACACCAGCTTCGATATAGCCAGGTAATTGCGGCGACAATTGGCAAGTAATCCCGTTAGCTTGGACATCTAGGACGATGCCATCGGCGGTATCTTCGACGAGGTAGCTGAAGTTGTCCCTAATCACCAACCGATTTGCAGCGGCTAAATTAGCGATGTCGCGCGCGCCTAAAACTACTGCCGCACAGCCGTCGCCGAAAATACTATGAATGATAATGTCGTTGAGATTATCGCCAAAGCTGGAGTTAACCGAACTTAATTCCAGACAAACCATTAAAGCCTTGCTGTGGGGATAGGCGCGGAGATAGTCGCAAGCCACGCGCAACCCGGTAATCGCTGCCGCACACCCCATGAAATTGACCGGGATTCGGGCGATATTGCGGCGCAAGCCTAAATGTTCGATGACTTTGGTATCGACGCCTGGAGCGAGGAAACCCGTGCTGGTGACAAACACAATCAGTCCGATTTCGTCTTCAATTTTAGTCGTGTCATTAGGTCGCTCTTGCCTATTCCGAGCTGTCGCAATCGCGAGTGCTTTGCTAGCGACTTTGGTGGCTAGCGGTACGGCATGTTCGGCGTACAAATCCATCCGCTGCTTGATATTGCTCGGTTGGCGACAAAAGTCCACCACCTCGTCCGTTAGCAAGTCAAGTGCTAGATGCCTATTCTCGATCCGCGTATTTTTGTAGATTTTTTCGATCCGCTCTTGATGCTGTCCCACACCATAGAGTTCGGACACGAATCTAGCGGCATCTGCTTGATACACGGTATGCTGGGGCGTGCCAGTGGCAATACTTTCAACGATCGGCAAAAATTGATTAGACATGACACGTCAGATAATTAGCTTGATTCTATCGGAGGTTTATTCGATCGGCACAAAGTCATACCCAGTTCTAGAAGAATATTTATAATTGATTGGTGTGGGGGCAACTTTGACTAAGACATAGCGATCGGGTGGTTCGCCTTTGGTAAACTGGGAGCGTCCCGATGCACCCATAAAGTCGTTTTTGGTCAGAGCATTCATCACGCTGTCTCTAGAGGGAGAAGAGTCGGCTTTTATTGCCGTTCCTACCGCTTTAACCGCATTGTAAGAGGTAGCTGTCACCCAATTGACTCGATCGTTCCACAGTTGTTGCGCCCCTGTCGAAAACTGCGGCGTGCTTTCGGATTCTTGCCAAGGTACGGCCATCATCAACCCTTCGGCTGCTTTCCCAGATCTGAGCGTGTTAACGCTATATAAGGCGGTATCGCTAAGGACGACGAGTTCGGGATACTTCGCCGCTTTGATTTTTAAAAGCCTCAAAGCCTCGCGACTAGAACGTCCGACGGGGAGTAGGAGGATCGCTTCGGCACCTGCGGCTTTGGCTTGTTGCAGATAGGCTTCGGCATCAAAAGTGGGGGTTGGTGTAGCCGCCGGACTGGGGGACACAGAAGAGGATACAGTCGAAAATTGGAAAGTTCCGACAATTTGCCCGCCTTTAGCGGTTAATTTATTGATAAATTGATTTTTGAACTCGTCATTATAGGTAATCGTCGGCACCGAAAAAACCGCTACTTTTAGCTTGCGATCGGTATCCACTAACCGATCGACTAATTTTTGGACGATCGTGTCGGCTTTGCCATTGGTTCTAAATACATAGGGCTTATCGGCACTAGTGAGGTTATTAGCCGTACTAATTGGCGCGATAAAAGCTAACTTCTCGCGATTGTAGATATTAGCAGCTTTGAATGTCACATCGTTGCGGTTATGTCCGACGATTCCCAGTACTTCCGGCTGTTTGGCAATATCCGCCGCCAGATTTTCGATCGTTTTGGGATCGTCACTATCGTCAATGACGCGGAGTTTAATTTTGGGATCGTCGACACCGCCAGCTTGATTTAGCTCCGATTGTGCCTGGGCAAAGCCTCTGAGCATTTCTGACGCGCGATCGAGCGAGCGCGAAATTGGTGCCGATACGGCGATGGTGTAACTTTTTTTATCGCCAATTAAGGCGTTATTTAGATAAATCCGGGTTTCGGGCGAGTTGGGATTTTCGACTAAGGCTGCTTGCAAATTGGTGACAGCTTCGCCATATTTTTTATTGGCGATCGCTTCAATGCCCATCCGTTTGAGATTTTTGAATCGATCGGTATCGCGAGGGCCTTCGACGCTGAGTAAAATTCGATCGCCCGTACTGCTACGCTGGGCGAGTGACTCGCTGAAGTTCGAGCCTCCCGGCGGCGGTATCAACTTAGAAATCAGTGCGATCGCGCCGACACCCAGCAGTGCCACCACCCCAATTTTGACTAGCGGTAGCGGTTTCTTAGTTGGCAGAGGAGCAGATTTTTCTTCCACTACCGGAGGTGGAGTATAAACTTGCATCGGTGCCTCCTCTAGCCGCAGTGGCACATTTTGGGGCGGCTGTGTTATCTCGATCGTGCCATTCGCACCATTATTGCCATTCATGCCATTATGCGCGGCTACATGTCCTACCAGGAGAGGTTCTTCTGGCTCGAAGGTGCCCAGGAGCAGTGTCTGCGGGACTGGCGCACTACTCTCCGGCGGAATGTTCGCAGCCGCAATACTTACGACTGGCATCCCATAAATATCGTCGAGAGCATCTAAGACATCTCTGGCTGACTGATATCGCTCGGTGGGATTGCTCCGCAGCATTTTGTCGAGCACCTCTGCCAACCCGTCGCTAACGGCAAGATATGGCGATCTCCATTTCCAATCGTTAGTATCGGCATCGAGTAATTCTTGCGGCGGTTTACCCGTAAGTAAATTCAGACAAGTGACTGCCAAGGCATACAAATCTGATGACGGATAAATCGCACTGCCTTGACGTTGTTCCCATGGTGCGTATTCTGGTGTAAAGACACAAGTGAGATTGCGGGCTGCCCCCGTGCCCTTGGCCGTTTCTGCGACTACTTGCTTGACTGCACCAAAGTCGATCGCATGAATTTGGCCTTGGGCATCGCGCATGATATTCGATGGTTTGATATCGCGATGAATCGAGCCTTGAAAGTGAATAAATTCTAAGATTTTGGCAACTTCCCGTAAGACAAAAATTACTTCTGTCTCGGTAAATTTCCCTTTTTCGCGCAATTCCTGTTGTAAATTGCGCCCATCGATATACTCTTGGACTAAATAAAAAAACTTTTGTTGGTTGTAAGGCGGCGACGCTGAAGCAGTGAGTTCTAAAAAGGCAAATAGGCGTGGGATGCGTGGATGTTCGCCCAATTTTTCGAGCACTTCAGCTTCACGATGAAACAGTTTAGTTGCGGTTTCTAGTTGCTCGGTGTTAAAACTGGGGTTAATCTGCAATTGTTTGATGACACACTGTCTGAGTCCCGGCGTGCGGCGATCGAAACCCAAAAAGGCCATCCCAAATCCACCCTGTTGCAGCAATTTGTTGGGCAAATAGCGGCCATCTAAAATTAGCGGCATCCCACAGTTAGCACAATGCCGCTGGTGGACGGTTTTCAAAAGGTTGCTATCGTCTAAATCGACAAACGAGTTTAGCGGTTGTTCGCATTGAGGGCGAGTGCAGTAGATGTCCATGGGGGAAGAGAGATGGGGACTGTGGGAGGGGGAGAGGGGGCGACGAGGGGACGGGGTAAGTTAGATGTTAAGACTAGCTTGGAGTGATGGGGCGGGTTTATGCGGTTGGGGATGAGGGTGGTTTAAGCTATCCGATCCCAACTCCAGTTTACAAAGGCTTATTTACCCTTCTTGCTGCTAGCAGGTTGACGTTTGGGGGATTTGAGGAGGTCTTTGCGTTTTTGGAGCCAAATTGTGACTCCGAGATAAAAAACACTTTGAAAGAGCAACATTCCCCAATTTAGACCCAAATTTTGCCAATTTGTGTCATAAACAGAGGAAGTCGTCATCATTTGTGAGAAATCAATACCCGCGTCATTTTTACTTGTCGGAATTAAGATATTTAGGTCGATTAATGTCCCGTAGGCACCGATCGACCAGCGCGAGATCGTCAACCAGGATACGAATCGACCGATCGGCACTTTATCTAGACCGAATAACACCCCCGCAAAAATGATTTGAGGTAACAGTAACAAAGGTAACGCACTATTTGCTTGGGCACTGTTTTTGACACTTGCCGATACCATTAAGCCCAGACAAACAGCGTCTAAAATGCTCAAGAAAGTCGTAATTGGCATTCCCAACCACCAGTTAATTGGGGCTAGTTCGGCAACTGGTTCGGGTTGTTGGAAGCATAGCAAGACGATCGCGCTAATCAGGATCGTTTGGGCGATCGCGAGTCCGCCTAATGTCAATAATTTGGAGCCGACATAAGCAAACAAGCCTAGATTGACTAAGCGTTCGCGCAGATAAATGGCAGATTCTTTAATGATCTCTTGGAGCGAACTTGCCAGTCCTACCCAAACGTTAGCACAGGTGAAGACGAACAAGATTTTGAGTGCCATTCCCGCCCGACTGACATTGGGCGAACCCACAAATGGCGTCAGCCAAGGATTGAGTGCAGCGTCAAACACTTTGCTGGTATCTTGCAAGGTATCTTTGGTCGCCAACCATACTAATAAAATCCCGATCGGAGCCGTGAGTAAAGATAAACCCAAGTACACCGGATCGCGGCGCAATAACTGGATATAACGTCTAATCAACAGTTGGATCTGTTGGAAAAAAGACTGCTTGCCCCGCTCTGGTGGCGGTAGGAGCGAGCGATTGGATTTGCGCCCTCCCCCATGGGTGGGCAAACTCAATCTTTCTTGAATATAGGTGCGATAGTAGTCGGAATCTTGGAACTTCGCCGCCGCATCCAAACAGTTTTCGGCAGTTTCGAGCTTGATATAAATATCCGCAAAATCGTCGGGTACTTCAAAGAATTCGTTAGCTGCGGTTGGGGGGCCAAAATAACAGAGATTGCCGCCCAACCCCATAAATGCCACCCGATCGCATAGATTGATATTGCTGGTGGCATGAGTGACTAGTACCACCGTCCGCCCTTCATCGGCAAGGCGACGGAGTAGTTGCATCATTTTTTTGTCCAAGCCCGGATCTAGCCCGGAAGTTGGTTCGTCTAAAAAGAATAAATTGGGGTCTGCCAACAGTTCGACGCCGATACTCACGCGCTTGAGTTGACCGCCACTGAGATTTTTGACGAGATTGTGTTGGCGTTGGGTGAGTTCGATATGTCCCAGCGTGTTGGCGAGGATACTTTCGATGTCGATATCGGGCGGGAGCCGCATCCGTGCGGCATAGTAGAGCACTTCCCTAACGGTGAGATTTTTGTGGACGATATCGCTTTGGGGGACATAGCCGATCGAATTGCGATAGATATTAAAGTTATTAACGAGGTTGTCGCCATTGAGATAAACCTGCCCCGAAGTCGGCTGCTGAATGCCCAGGAGTGTCTGCATCAGCGTCGATTTACCCGCACCACTTCCCCCTACGAGCGCGACAAATTGACCGGGTTCGATCGCCAAATTGACGTTATTGAGCAGACATAAACTCTGGCGATCTTTGAGCTTGACGACTTTGGTAATTCCATCGACATCCAGGCGAATATTCTCCCCGCGATCGGCGATTATCAGAGCGTCAGTCCGCAACACGAACGTATAAGGGCCGATCTGAATCACCGAGCCAATCTCCAACGGTATGGTTTTGTCTACTTGCTGGCGATCGACAAATACCCCGTTGGGGCTGTAGTTGTGCAACAGATACCTACCGGACGAGGTGCGTTGCACGGCGGCATGATGTCGCGAAATCGTCGGCGCATCTAATACAAAATTATTATCCTCGCTCCGCCCGATCGTGATTGTTTGCTGTGGGGCTAGCGACATTGACGTTTTGACTGGTGCCGAACCGATCCGCACATCGGTGGGATCGATATAAGTCAGCGTTGCATAATTTTGCGGATCTTGGCCGATCCGCAACTCATCGTAAGACTGGAGGCAATAGCCCTCTTGGGGCGTAATCAGCCGATTGTTAAGAAATAAGCGATTGCTGCTGGAATTTTGCCCGTCGCCATCGTAGATATAGTAGTCGCTATCGATCTTGCGAATAATTGCTTGACGACGACTCACCAATTCCCACTCGATCGGGACTACCAACCCGATCGGCTGCGGCTGTGCTGGCTCGCGTCCGAGATCGTGTTCTTCCTGAGTCAGATCGAAAGACACAAAGCTGTCCTGCCAATGCATTTCAATCCGAGGGGTGGTATCAAAAACAGTCCTAACAGCAACCATAATGTTTAGAAATTAAGCCGATAATACTGCATTTTAAACTGGGTGCGAATCGATAACAGCCATAGCAGCGAATGTCAAACTTTGAAAAATCGGTCCTTTAAATCGATAGCAGCCGCTGCTAAATGTCACACATCCACTCATCTATCCCATCTGCTATGGATTATATCCATCGCACCATTTCGCTCGTAATTATTATCGCGATCGTATCTTTGCTGTCACACCCAATAATATAGATTCATAATTATCTAGATCGGTCAAATTCCCACACATTTTTTAACATCTGGAGTAAATTGAGCTACCAACACAGTTATTCTATTAGCACGGATGGGTGCGATTGTTAAGTTGTATTTTGCTTAATTACTACCAGGAGTTAGAATAGTTCAGACTTTATCTATTCTCAGTAAACATCCCTAAAAAACATGACTTCATTAAGTTTAATTAACCGCCTAACTGTGACATCCTGCTTGGTAATTTGCACTGCTTCTGTGATGTTGACTAGTTGCAAGCAAGATCCAAAAACTCCCGAAACACCTGGGGCAAATTCTCCTAGCAGTCCTGCGGCTAGCACTGGTGGCGATCGCAATCCACCCAGTGGAGCTGAGTCCAATTCTGACCTCGCCAGACCAGAACGCGCTGGTGCTAACCCAATCCAGTTGTTGCAGAACCCCAAAATCAAATCCGAACTCCAATTGACTGACGATCAAGTCGCCAAAATTAAGGCGGTAGAGACCGATTTACTAGCGCAAGTGACGACCGCATCTAAGTCGATTAAGGAAGAAAATAAAAAGATCGAAGCCTTACCCAAAGATCAACAAGAGGGCGAGAAAAAGAAACTAGCTACTAAAATCGAAGAAGGTGCGCTGGTTTTAACCAAAGACTCTCAGAGTAAAATGAGCAAAATTCTCAAGCCAGAGCAAGAGAAAAGAGCCAAAGAGATTTTGTTGCAAAAGTTTGATTTTGGCATAGTAACTAAAGATGATTTTGCCACCGATCTCAAACTTACTGACGCTCAGAAAAAACAGCTTAATGATATCGTCGGTCAGATGCGTACCAAAGTTATTGGTGCTTGGGAAATCCCCGACAGGGAGGATGCTGCCAAACGGAATAAAACCCTCATTGATAACCGCAAGCGGATGGAAGCAATTATGAAAGAAAGCAACCAACAAGCTAAAGCTGTTTTAACACCAGATCAGCTCAAAACACTCGAAACTTTAAAAGGTAAACCAGTCTCCTTTTCGCTAGCGGATATTAAATAATCTAAGTTGCTACCGATAACCTCAGCGGTTAGAAACCGCTGCTCATGTTGCAAAGTCCGCCTACGCGGACTAATATTCCAGTCCGCGTAGCGGCGCACTCCGGTCGGGTTTCCCGACCATGGACGTGCGACAAGACAGGCGGACTTTGCATCACTAGCTACGACTGGAAGTCGTAGGCATTCTATAGGTAGCAACTTGGTTTAAATAATCGATCGAAGCCAAGGAATCGCCATTAGCTATTCCTTGGCAATCTAATATATCAAACCGATCGAGGTACGTCTTCAGCCATTTGTTTCGATCGACTGTATAGATTACTGCTGGGTAAACAAATTTCATGGAATTTATCAAATTTCTCTGGCAAATATCTTGGAAACAAATCGTCATTGCCTCTAGTGCGGGTTTAGTCAGCGGTTGTAGTAATGCACTGATGATTTCGATTATCAATCGCGAGGTACATCAAGGGCGGATTGACAATGCCTTATTGTTTTTTGGAATGCTCGCGATCTTTATTGTCATTACTAGCGTGCTGGCGCAGTATTTATTGGTCTTACTGTCACAAAATGCTATCTATGAATTAAGACTCCAATTAAGCAAAAATATTTTAGCTTCACCATTAGAGCATTTAGAAAAACTTCAAGAGAATCGTCTGATCGCGATGTTGACAGATGATATCAATACACTGACACGATCGGTTTCGGCGATTCCTAATATATTTATCGATTTTGCGACGGTGGTTGGTTCCTTTACTTATCTAGCTTGGGTATCCACGCCAATTTTCTCGATCGCGATTATCTCCACCGTCCTCGCGATTTGGTTCGTCCAAACTAAATTAAATAAAGCGCAGAAATTATTCTTTGAAGCGCGAGAAGAAGAAGATACTCTTCTCAAATATTTTCAGGGAATTATTAATGGCATCAAAGAACTCAAACTCAATCGATCGAAACGCTCGGAGTTTCTCGAAAAAAATCTCAAAGGTAGTGCCGCGAAACTGCGTCAAAAACATACTAGTGCCGCAGGCAGTTTTATCATCACCAATGGATTTGGGCAAACAATCCAATTTGCCTGTTTGGGCTTTATTCTATTCGTTTTACCATCCTTAATTCAGCTACCGCTACCAACCTTAGCCAGCTATGTCTTGATTAGCACCTTTATCGCCTTACCGATGCAAAATCTCCTCAATCGCATCCCCGAATTAGTGCGTGGGAATGTGGCATTGCGGAAAATCGAACGCATGAATATGTCGCTAGTCGATCTGGCAGAACCAGAACAAATTCCCACTGCCACTTCTGCCCATTGCCAGCTCCGACTGCAAGGCATCAGCTATCGATATCACCCCGACACCCCGCCATTTTCGCACCCAGAGGCACTAGGAGCAGATTTTCCATCCCATCCACCCCGCCACCCTCACGAGCGTCCTCAAGGCGATCCTGCCGCCGCTGGCACTCGCCCGCCGCATCCGCCACAGGGACAGCACCCCCATCCGCCACACCCACACGATCGAAGATTTCCGCCACCGCATCCACCTAATGGCAAACATCCCCATCCGCCACACCCCCACGAGCCGCCTCACGATCGCCATTTATCACCCAACGATAATCTCGATGCCGGATTTTTACTAGGGCCGATCGATCTGACAGTCACATCGGGAGAATTAATCTTTATTGTCGGTAGTAATGGGAGCGGAAAATCGACGCTTGCCAAATTAATTACGGGATTATATACACCGCGATCGGGTCAAATATTACTAAACGATACGCCGATTACCGAAGCAAATATCGAATGGTATCGCCAACATTTTGCAACCACTTTTGCCGATGCTTATTTATTCGATCGCTACTTAGGTATTGACGATCCGCAGCTCGATCGCGAAGTGCAAAAATATCTTAAAGAATTTCAACTCGATCGCAAGGTTAGCGTCAGCGATGGCGTACTGTCAACAACCAGCCTCTCGCAAGGACAACGCAAGCGGCTGGCATTACTCACCGCCTTTCTCGAAGATCGTCCGATTTATCTATTCGATGAATGGGCATCAGACCAAGATCCGGCCTTCCGCGAAATCTTTTATCAGCAAATGTTAATTCAGTTAAAAGAGCGAGGTAAATTAGTAATTGTCATTACTCACGACGATCGCTATTTCCATCTGGCCGATCGAATTTTGAAACTTAATTATGGTCGCGTTGAGTAATAAATGTAAAAAGTATGGCATTACTTACTGCCTTTCTCAAAGATCGTCCGATTTATTTATTCGATGAATGGGCATCAGATCGAGATCTGGCCTTTCGCGAAATCTTCTATCAGTAGATGTTATGGAGGGATGTTGAGGTGTGTTGGTTGGGTATAGGCACGAAACCCAATATCCTCGCCAGCCTAAATTTGTGCCAATGCGAAGACAATCGTTACTGCGACAATCTCAGGGTACCCACAAGGGGCACCCCTACAGGTTAATCGTGTAGGGGTGCCCCTTGTGGGTACCCCCCAGGTCTCAAATGTAACCACTAGTTACATTTGAGACATGACCATTTTAGCAGCAGCCAAAGTGCGATCGATATCTTCTTCGGTATGTGCTAGCGAAGTAAAACCAGCCTCAAACTGCGATGGTGCTAAATAAATGCCATGCTCTAACATTCCGCGATGGAAGCGACCGAATTTAGTGACATCCGAATGCTTGGCATCTTCAAAATTGTGAACTGGCCCTTCACAGAAGAATAACCCAAACATCCCACTGATATTGCCACCACAAGCCGCATGTCCGGTTTCTTTGGCGATTTGAACTAATCCATCCGCCAACCGTTTGGTGATTTTATCCAAGTACTCATAAGCACCAGGTTTTTGCAACAATTCCAGCGTTTTAATCCCTGCCGTCATTGCCAATGGGTTGCCCGATAGCGTCCCGGCTTGATACATCGGCCCCGCAGGTGCGACCATCGACATGATATCCTTGCGTCCGCCATAGGCTCCGACAGGTAACCCACCGCCGATGACTTTACCCATCGTCGTCAGATCTGGCGTCACGCCAAATCTCTGTTGTGCGCCGCCGTAAGAGATGCGGAAGCCAGTCATCACTTCATCGAATACCAGCAACGCGCCGTATTCTTGAGTAATCAACCGCAAGCCTTCGAGAAAACCAGCATCGGGAACGATAAAACCAGCATTCCCCACCACAGGCTCCAAAATCACGCCAGCAATGCTGTCGGGATTGGCAGCAAATAGAGCTTTGACAGCTTCTAAATCGTTATAAGGTGCCGTCAGGGTATCGGCGGTCGTCGATTTT
Source organism: Chamaesiphon minutus PCC 6605 (assembly GCF_000317145.1). GTDB lineage: Bacteria > Cyanobacteriota > Cyanobacteriia > Cyanobacteriales > Chamaesiphonaceae > Chamaesiphon > Chamaesiphon minutus. The sequence continues at coordinate 2,666,454 of NC_019697.1, forward strand.
GGTACGCCAGGGGAATCGGGCAAACCGAGCGTAGCCACACCCGACCCAGCTTTGACCAAGAACATGTCCGCATGTCCGTGATAGCAGCCTTCAAACTTGACGATCTTATCGCGTCCGGTAAAGGCACGCATCAGCCGCAGGACAGCCATACAAGCTTCCGTGCCGGAATTGACAAACCGCACCATTTCCACGCTCGGAACGGCTGCGATCACCATCTCTGCAAGGACGTTTTCGAGGTAGCAGGGCGCACCAAAGCTCGTGCCTTTGGCAAGTGCGTCGTGTAAAGCTGCGATCACTTCTGGGTTAGCGTGTCCGCAGATTGCTGGCCCCCAACTGCCCACATAATCTATATACTGATTGCCATCTACGTCCCAGACATAAGCATCTTTGACGCGATCGAATACAATTGGTTGTCCGCCAACAGATTTAAACGCCCGCACGGGGGAGTTTACCCCACCTGGCATCAGCTTCTGAGCGGCTGCGAATATTTCTTCAGATTTTGTAGTTTTCAAATTAGATGTAGAAACCAATTTTTTCTCCCAACGGTTATAAAGCTAAATTTTAAGTATTTTCGTACTTATAGGCGATCGAGACTATAGTAATTTTAGTGGAATTGACCCGATTACCCAAGAGCTACTTCACAATCGGAGTTGATGGGGTGGGTAAAAGCGGAGATCTACCCACCCCGACCTACGGGCACCCCTGTCTTGACGCACACAAACGGGAGGGAACCTCCCGTTCGATGCGTCGCTCCGAGGAGGGGATTTTGTGCGTTGGTGTTTAGGGGGTGAGAGCCAAACCTGCACCTGTTCGGCACAGTGCAAAAATTTTGTAGGTTGGGTAAAGCAAAGCGAAACCCAACAACCACAACGAAATCGCGTGCAGATGTTTGGCTTAACATTCGTTTTACCCAATCTACAAACTAACCCTGAATTTTAATCAAATTTATCTTGATGTCAGTCGTCACTAGCTTACCAGAAACAATCAAAAATTTGACTAGCTTAAGAGAGCTGCATCTTAGTAATAACTTACTAGTACTCGACGGCATAAGTAAAGCAACCATTGCCTATACTCTCCTTTCCTCCCAACTCTTCTCAGAATAGTACTAGGATTTACGCCGCTCGGTACTAGATACTTTTCCAGAAAATATTGTTAACATGAGTGATTTAGAATATCTTCATTTGGATGGAAACAGTATTACTAATTTACCCAGAAATACCCGCAGACTTGTTAATTTAATCTACATCAATCTAAACCATAATCCTTTGATAGATATATCAGTATTGAAAGATTTACCAAACTTGGAAACAGTTAGATTTCTAAACTTGGATTTACCTCGTCGATACTGGATGAATTTTAGTGATTGGAAATCCGAGTGGTTATTAGATGAAGATAACGCCGAGATTAGACGTGTTTTAGTCGAGCAAGTAGGATATGAGAAAATATGCGAAGAGTTAGATGCAAGTACTCTCAATAATTGGAGAGAATATACTTTATTGAAAATTGATGGAGTTGAAGCCATATACAATCGACACACTCGTAGATTTATCGATCGAGAACCGATAGTATTACTCAAGATGACTTGCCCATCGACGGGGCATATTCATATCCTCCGAGTACCGCCAGAGATGACGAGTGCCGAAGCCGCGATTACTTGGGTAAATCATGGTATTCATCCCGACAAATTTGCCGTGCAAACTTGAGATATCTCTACTTCACAAACCAATTTAGCAAGGTTGACACGATCGATAGCACGAACGAGCCAGCAATTGCCGGAACGATGCCAGCAATTTGAAATCCAGGCACATACCACGAGACAAACATCAAACACAGGACATTAATTGCCAGCGAAGACAGTCCCAATGTGAGAATCGTTAAGGGAAATGTGAGAAACTTTAGAATCGGACTCACGGTACTATTAATCAAACCCAGCACTAAAGCCGCAATCATTGCTGTGACAAAATCGCGCAGCCGAAACTGTCCTGGTAAAAAATGGTCGATAATCCGTTGCGTAATTAGGAACGCGATCGCATTGAGAACCCAGTTGATGAGTATTTTGAACATAGAGGCTAGTGAGTATTCGTAGCAGAATCTTTTAGACGTTTATCTAGCAAACAATCCTCAAAACTTAATCCTTCTTCATCTAGAAAACTAGAAATCGCCATTTCAGTTGAAGCCTCTAGTTCGCTGGACTTTTCGAGCAGAGCCGTTTTGATGTAGTCAGGTAACTAATTGACAATTCGATCGATTGCTGCTGGCGGAAGATGTTGGTTAGCAAGAGTTTGAGTCATAGTTCTTGATTCGATGGTGTCAAAGTCACGGCTGAGTGGTTGACATCGATACGAAAGCATCTAGGATTTGTCGAGACTCGGGATGGTGTCGGACATCGGCACAGCGGATTGTAATTGACCGATTTTACCTCGATCGAGCGCATACCTTAATCTTATCTGCTGTAGATACGGACAGGTCGCGATCGGATTTGAGTTGGAGCAAATATTCTGAAGTATCCAGCCTAGATCGTCAACCCTATTTTTGCGATAAACTGTGAATGTTAAGGAATGTAAAAATCTGGCTATATCTAACTTGTCCAGATTCGAGCTTCACTATTTTGCGATCGCATAGCGTCGGCTTTGTCGAGTCGCAACACAACTGTTTACTAGAATATATGCCTACTATTATCGCTCTTATCCTTGCTTCCATTTTAGTATTCTTTCCCGGCCAGGTAATGCTACCAGGAGGTGGCAACGCTTACGCAGCGGGAGGAACATCTCAATACAAGCCATCACTTTCCTATGATAATGCCGTACTCAACGGTGAAGATTTTTCAGGGAAAAATTTACAGACAGCGGTATTTACGACCGCAAAGTTAGATGATACCAACTTTGCTGGTGCAGACCTGACAGGTGTAGTAATCAGTTCCTCAACCTTAAACCGTACCAATCTCCATGGTGCAAATCTCACTCAAGGTTTGCTGGATCAAGTTAGGTTTGTCGGTGCAGATTTGAGCGATGCTGTTTTTGTGGAAGCGATGATGCTGCGATCGACATTTACAGATGTTAATATCGCTGGCGCAGACTTTACCGATGCGATTTTAGGGAAGCTCCAACAGAAAGAACTTTGTCAAATCGCCACTGGGGTGAATTCCAAAACTGGCGTAGCCACCCGCGATTCTCTCGGCTGTAAATAAATAGACGCTGCGGAGATGATGTTATCCTGATATGGGTCTGTAGATGCGGGTTTATGCTATTTAATGTCGATCGGACAATTAGATATCGAACAAAACCTGCCGTCCCCCACCAGAATCGCTTGAAAGATCTCAAATGGTTTCAATAAGGGGGGTTGGGGTATAGAGTAAATCCCCAAAATAAAGGTTCAGTTGGCAAGAAGTGAAATGAAACGAATTGGTGTAATTGGTGGCGGACAATTAGCGTGGATGATGGCTAGTGCTGCCCAGGAATTGGGAATAGAACTAGTCGTACAGACGCCCCACTCTGATGACGTCGCTGTTAGCTTGGCGGCAGAGACAGTCTTGGCAGATGTAGCAGATGTCGCAGCGACAGCCAAGCTAGCGACAAAATGCGACGTCATTACGTTTGAGAATGAGTTTGTCGATCTCGATGGATTGGGCAAACTCGCCGCAACGGGTGATGCTTGTTTTCTGCCACCGTTATCAGCTTTAGCTCCGTTACTAGATAAATATACCCAGCGTTGCTACTTGCGAGATTTGGGTTTGCCAGTGCCGAAGTTTGCGCTACTAGAGCAAGCGGAATTACCCCCAGGATTTGAATTTCCGGTCGTTGTCAAAGCCAGACGCAATGGTTATGACGGACAGGGGACATTTATCATCAAAGATAAATCTGCGCTAGAAAGCCTCTACCATCGTTATCCAGACACGCCATTTTTGGTGGAAGAATTTGTCAACTTCGATCGCGAGTTGGCCGTCATTGCCGCTAGAGGTGTCAATGGGGACGTAGTTACCTATCCAATCCTGGAGACTCAACAAGAAAACCAAGTATGTCGGCGGGTATTTACGATCGAAGATTTACCCGCTGCGACGATCGATACTTGTAACTCGATCGCATCCAAACTACTCACTAGTCTAGGCGCAGTTGGTATCTTTGGGATTGAATTATTTGCCACTGCTGACGGGAAAGTTTCGGTCAATGAAATTGCCCCGCGCACGCACAATTCGGGACATTTAACGATCGAAGCTTGCGCTACTTCGCAATTTAGCCAACTGATTCGGGCTGTTGCTGGCTTACCCTTGGGCAGCACAGAACTTACCTGTGGGGCTGCGGTGATGGTTAATTTGCTGGGTTATGAAGATAGTCAAAGCGACTATCTCAGCCACCGCCAGCAGATCTCAGCGATTCCCAATGCTTACGTCCATTGGTACGGGAAGCAGTCGCGAATAGGGCGCAAACTCGGTCATGTAACGATTTTAGTCGGTGCGGATGCCACACTAGATCGACAAGATTACCGCATCCAAGCAGCAGCTTTGGCACGACAAGTCGAGACAATTTGGTACACCTAATCACTCCCAACTCCCAGATCCCCCACCAAACTACCAACTAGATTTACGCCCTAGACCACTATCTGGGGATCGATAATGATAAAACTTCACAAAACTTGACGCCGCTCTTCAGTTAAGGGAAACTTACTTATAATGCAAGTAACAACTTAACTAAATAATAACTTTTACCAAGTTTTAGCTAGCCTCGATTCGATCTGCCTTGGTGAAGAATATCGATCGCCATCGAAAGATATTCATAAAAATCATCTACCGATCGGGTCTAAACTATTTTGCTCAGACTAAATATAATGACGATCGAGTGCGTAATTTTGGAGGATTTACAGAACCGATGAGCATGGAGACGCTAGAGTTTATCATCTATCCAGATGGCAGAGTGCAGGAAAAAGTCACTGGTGTAGTGGGTCAGTCTTGCACCGTAGTAACAGCAGCGATCGAATCTGAACTAGGTCATGTAGTCAGCCAAGAACAAACTGCGGAATATTTTGCTCAAAATATCGAACTAACAGCCACTGCCACGACTCAAGCTACTTGGTAACTTGAGAGCCTCTTGGTAGCAATGCTAAAGATGTATATCGATCGTCAACACCTGTCGATCGGTCTTTATGAGTAGAGGATTTAATTGCCTGTTACCAGCACCCAGCGATCGACTGTCAACTTTCAACTATCAACTAAATTTATATGTCCCACTTTAGCAATATCAAGACCAAGATCCGCAATGTAGAATCACTCACGGCTGCATTGACAGATCTCGGTATCGATTGGAAAACTGGCCCTCAAGCCGTGCGCGGTTACCAAGGCGATACTCGCACCGCCGCAGTCGTCATCGAGCAAGAAAATGGCTACGATATCGGCTTTAGCAGCAATGGCAATAACGAGTACGAACTCATTGCCGATCTCCAATTCTGGCAGCAAAATTGGTCGGTCGATCGCTTTTTGAGTCAAGTGACTCAGCGATACGCTTATCATACAGTTGTAACTGAAGCGACCAAGCAAGGTTTTCAAGTCGCTGAAGAACGCAATCAACAAGACGGTTCGATTAAGCTAGTAGTTCAACGCTGGAGTGCATAACTCATGTCTGATTTTACCCCACCATTAGATGGTAACCAATCTGGTTTCGAGCCAGAACTAGGCGGCTTTTTGCGCGACGCAGAAGATCGATCGGGTTTTGAGCCGGAACTCGGTGGGGTATGGCGACAGAAAGGTGTCTATGTTGATGAGCTGACTTGTATCGGGTGTTTGCATTGCGCTCATACAGCTCGCAATACGTTTTATATCGAGCCGGAGCACGGCAGAGCGAGGGTAGTTCGTCAAGATGGCGATCTCGAAGATACGATCCAAGAAGCGATCGATACTTGTCCAGTAAACTGCATTCAGTGGGTCGATTATACAGAGTTAAAGAAACTAGAAGCAGAACGTCAATATCAAGTAATTCCGATGGCTGGTTTCCCTGTCGATCGAGCTACAATTGCGGCTAGAGTTCGACGTCGTAAACTGAATAAGGGAAAATAGAATTTCAGACATCTTGCATCAGTTTGACGTTTAGATCTACTAGTGCTTAGTTTCAATCCAGGGTACCCACAAGGGGCACCCCTACATAATTAATCGGTAGGGGTGCCCCCAGATCTACACTAAATTACTTAAGATAAAATAAGATTTGATATTTCTTGTCAGTTAACGACCGTCGATATTAACATGGAGATCGCTTCGTTAAAATCCATGTCGCGCTCGCTAAAATGACATTCTAAGTCACCATAAATGATGTTGTTATAGTCTATTCCTACTGCCCAGCATGGATGAGCACCAATCTTTATTATTAATGCTTCATGCCTTAATTCCTCCAATGGAAATGAAGTATAATTTATTAAATATCGACTCCAAATTTATCATAGTTATCAAGATAATTAATTAGCGTTTCGGTGGATAATGCGCTAGATTTACTCAAAATATTATCGATCGCTAGTAATCTATCGGAGCATTCAAAGATTTCAGTTATTTTCTTAGCTTTGTCATATTTACTAACTGCTTCATTTTCGACACAATCGCTATTATAAGTATCGATCGACTCACCATTCAAGTAAAGTTTATATCCAAATTCACTACTATCATGTAGATATGCAGCCATTACCGCACAGTTGAAAAAATTAGAGATCTGACTTACCGGAAATAGCTTCTCATTACAATCAGCGGAGATATCTCGATCGTAAATTACCGTGAATTTATTTATAGTAGGAGATATAAAAGCAGTTCTCTTTAGGCTTGACAAATAATCGACTATTTTTTCTTGAGTAACGTTATAAACAGTAACGTTTGCGTAATGATTTCCCATTCACACATCCTAATTCACTATATTATAGCAACGTAGAAAAGTCGCGCGAACCATGAATAATCCGAATGATAATTAACACATCTTCTCTAGTGAGATAGAAAATTATATATTTCTTAAATCCTTTGACACCCCACTGTCGTAGTCCTATCAGACTTTGATTTTGAGTTGGATAAATACGTCCTAAGCTTGGTGTAGTGGCTATCTTGGCAAAGGTTTTACGAGCAGCATCAAAAAATCGTAAAGCAGCATCAGGATTGTTCTGAGAAATATATGTATAAATCTCGTCAAAATCTTGACTAGCAAGAGGCGATATCTGAAGACGCAAGCTCATGGTTTGATGAGACTAGAGCGTTTCTGCTCCCACCAGTCATCATTAACTTCGATAGGTTCGCCACTTTCGAGTCCTTCAATTAGCATTCCTTCGAGTCGTTCTCTTTCTCTTTCTCGATCGAGAAGGTTACGTAGATAATGATCTGTAGACGGAAATCCATTTTTTACAGTCTGACTTTCAATGAAAGTTTGTAGATCTTCAGGTATAGAGAATGTAACTGCAACCATCTGGGCTTTCTCCAATGCCACTAAGTTGATAACTATATTTTAATCGATGTCAAGAGCATTTGACCTGTTGTATTTAGCAGCCCTAAAATCCTAAATCCATTTGAGCTGCTTTCGCTGCCACCAAAATTTCCTCATCCGACTTAGTGCCCCAATCAGGATCGCCGATTTCTTCGTAGAATTTTTGGTCGTAGGGACGAGTGCGAACGACTACTGGCATCGGTACGGCATGTCCTAAGACTAAGGCTTGTTGCTTGGAATCTAACTTTGCCAAGACAGACTTCAATCCCTGTGCGCCGGATACGCCTGTAAAGATCGCGTCGATATCTTTTTCATCGTTAATTAACGCCGTAATTCGCGTACCGATTTGGGACATAATTTCGTTATCGATACCCGATGGACGTTGATCGACGATTAGTAATGTCACGAAAAACTTCCGCATTTCGCGGGCGATCGTGCCGAAGATGGTACTCTTGGCAATGGCTGGATCTAAGAATCTGTGTGCTTCTTCGATCGTGATAATTAAGGGATATGGTCGATCGGATTCTTGTTTACTTTGGAGATATTGTTCGGCTTTATTTACGTATAACTTATGAATCCGGCGGGTGAGCATATTTGTCACCAGCATATAAGATAATAAATCTGACTGATTGCCAAATTCGATCACGACATTTTTGCCAGCACTGAGCGATTGAATCAAGCTTTTGAGATTATCTTGACGGCTAATCGGACGTAGATATTTCAGCTTTTCCAGTCGCATTAATTTACGCTGTAAAGAGGAGATCGATCCTTTATGTCCCTTTCCCGATTCGCAGAAGATCGTAATATCTTCATTCGTCATCTCCAGTAGCCGACTAATCCAACTACTTCCATATTCAGCCGCTAAAATATTCGCATTATCCAAGGCTGCATCTGATAAACCCAACTCCCGCGATACTAACTGTAAATCTTCAATATCGATCATCTCATAAGTGAGATAGAGATCCTGCGCATCGCGAATGCCCCGGGCGCGACTGGATTCGGGATCGAGAGTATAGACGACTACCTCATTGGGAAACAATTGCCGCAAACCCTTAACCGTGCGGACATTTTTGCCTTCTTGTACTGCTTCCCAGCCATATTCCGAGTGCATGTCAAAGATCAGATTGACAGCAACTTTTTTGCGGATGACACCCGCGAGTAATAGTCGTGTCAGAAATGATTTACCCGTCCCCGATTTACCAAATACGCCGTTACTGCGCTCGACAAACTTCTTTAAATCCAGACAGACGGGTACATCCATATCTAATGGTTGCCCGATCGAAAAATTCTTGCGTGTCGGATCGTCTTCCCAGCCGAATACCGATCGAAAGTCGTTCTCATTGGCATCAAATACTTGGCTGAAGTGGCTGGGAACTGTCTTGACAGGTAAAAGCTCCCATTCCATATTTGTTTGGGCTTCAAAGGACGCTAAGGGAGCTTTGCCATTTTCGCCTTTAGCTTTTTTACCTTTGCCATTGCCATTGAGACTCGCACCACCATTTAGCGAGGGTGGGATTTGGCTAAATTTATTGAGCATCAACATCGGCGAAAGATTTACCGTGCCGTAAGTACCACTTCCCGACAAAACATCGAGCAAAAAGTCATCTTCGGGATGGGGTGGATTGACTAAAATCCGATCGCTAGATGTCCCCAGACAGACATCTGTTAACAGACAAAAGAAGTCATATTGTCGCCCTCGCACCACCAAAAATTTGCCCACCCGCATATCTTCCACAGAGATATCTGGATGCAGCCTTACTTCCAAGCCACCAGTGAGCGAACCTTCAATTACTGAGCCGAGGGGTTTATTCATATAATGGTAGATACGTCAATGCTGATGCGCCCAAACCCTCACCGCTGAAAATTTTTCGGTTGGGATGTTATTTTTAATAGTCATAGCACAAACTTACCATCAATGCGTTGTAAATGTGGTTTTAGTCTGGGAATTTTGACGCGACGATCGCTGTTGCATTTAGTCATTTTGTAATCGATCGTCAAAAAAAGCACCGATCGATCGTGACAATTTAAGATTGTCGATCGATTGGTGCTGTAGATTTGACTCAGTAGAGCTAGGTTTGCAAGGAATAGCCGCAATTGAATTCGTTTCGATGAGCTACTTGGTTACTGGTAGTTCTCCAGCAACTACTTGTTTTTGGCATGGGGTAAGTTCGGCGGGATGGGAGGCATCCATCCACAATAGATTTGGGATGGTTGTCAGCCCCAAGATCGCTAGCACTAGAGCAGCGATCGAAGTTTTGGATAGTTTGATAGTTTGCAGAGCTGTCAGAGCGGAATTTACTGGCTGGTTGACGTTAGATGAAATTGAGGCAAAAGTCATGTTTTTTCTCCTAATTTCTGTCGATATGTACAATGAGCAGTTGACTCGATCGCTCACACCTAGCGAAGATAGCACTAGTGGCGATCGCGTCTCGATGACACTTGATTAAGTAGAAGTTAAATACTTCAATACCCACATTCTAACGTCGCATTTTGGGAAATCAACATTCCACTGGCTCTCGATCTCGATTCTCGATCGTTGAAACTATTTGCCTATCTCGATATGAGCCGTTCGATCTAAATTCGAGATTCCATAGCTAACTGTCAGCCCTCGCCCTTGGCTCGATCGTGTAGAAATGTTAAGATAAAGACAGCAATTATTAATCATTTCCTCGCTGGTGCAAATGTCGAAATCGTCTCTTCCCAAAGTTGTAGTTATTGGTGCTGGCATCGGTGGATTGACAGCAGGTGCATTGCTAGCCAAACGCGGATATGAAGTAACGATATTCGACAGTGCGATCGTTCCTGGCGGCTGTGCGTCTACATTCAAGCGTCAAGGCTTTACCTTTGATGTCGGTGCGACACAAGTAGCTGGATTAGAACCAGGGGGCATCCACCATCGAATCTTTAGCGAATTAGAAATCGACTTACCGCCAGCCACACCCTGCGATCCGGCTTGTGCGGTATTTTTACCGGGAGAAACCACGCCAATCAATGTCTGGCGAGATCCACAGCGTTGGCAAGCCGAACGTCAGCAGCAATTTCCTGGTAGCGAACCATTCTGGAAATTCTTACAGCAATTATTTACCGCTAGCTGGGAATTTCAAAGCCGCGATCCGATCCTCCCACCCCGCAATCTTTGGGATGTTACCCAATTAGTGGGCGCACTGCGACTGGGTACACTTATTACCGTCCCATTTACCCTTTCCACCGTCGGCGACGCGCTCGAATGGTTTGGATTGGGTGGTGACAAACGGTTGCGGACATTTCTCGATTTGCAACTCAAACTTTACTCTCAAGTCACCGCCGCTGACACAGCCCTGTTATATGCTGCAACCGCTCTAGGCGTGTCTCAGACCCCCCAAGGACTTTACCACCTTCAGGGGAGTATGCAAGTTTTGAGCGATCGATTGGTGGCCTCATTAGAACGCGATGGGGGCAAGTTATTGATGCGGCATACAGTCGAATCGATCGAATGCGACGAAGCTGGCGTCACAGGGGTAACCATCCGCAACCAAAAGACAGGCGAAACTCGCACGGAATCTGCCGCCGAAGTGGTGGCAAATGTCACGGCACAGGATTTAGTTAGATTGCTTGGCGATGCGGCTCCCAAGTCCAATCCTATCCCCTTATTATCCATCGACGGCTATCGATCGCGCGTTAAAACGCTACCCCAAGCTTCGGGGGCATTTGTAGTGTATTTAGGCGTCAAAAATTCGGCAATTCCAGCGGGATGTCCGCCACATCTGCAATTTCTCTACGACTACGACGGCATCATCGGCGAGAATAATTCCCTATTTGTCTCCGTCAGTCATCCTGGTGACGGACGCGCACCCGACGGCAAAGCGACGATTATTGCATCTTCATTCGTCGATCCCAATAAATGGTACCGCGAGGGTGTCGATTATGATGCGATGAAGGCTGAATATACGGCAACTGCGATCGCTAAATTGGGCGAATATTTCGATCTCGCACCCGAAAATATTATCGTCACCGAAGCAGGCACGCCCCGAACTTTCGAGCATTATACCGGACGCGATCGCGGTATCGTCGGCGGCATCGGGCAAAGAGTATCGACATTTGGGCCATTTGGCTTTGCCACGCGGATTCCAGTAGACGGATTATGGATGGTAGGCGATTCTACTCATCCAGGGGAAGGTACGGCTGGGGTGAGTTATTCGGCGTTAACTGTCGTGCGCCAAATCGAGCAGCAGTTCAATAATTGATATTGATAATTGATAAATAGTAGATTCGATCGCACCAACGTTCAGATCCTGATGAAAACGACTCCCGAACAGACGAGAGAGATTATCCGCTGGGGACATCAACATCGTCGCCAATTTGTTGCCTACAGTGCCACTCGGCTATTAGCTGCTGGAAGGGATTGGGATTTGGTAGAAGCTCTAGCCGTAGCGGAGGGGGAACCATATCTGGTGAAATGGATTCCCGCTCAGACATCTGAATATCAGTTTTTTTAGTGTGAATTTACCGATCTAACTATCGATGGGCATAGTTTTACAGTTTTACAGCTCAACTTATCAGAGCGTAGAGATTGACAAGATCGATAACTATTCAAAATATGGGCAAACTAAGGCTATCGATCTTTACAGCTCAACTATGCAGTGGAATCTACGCCTGACTCACCCTAGCATCCAACATATTCAGACCGATCGACCACCACAGTTATTCGCATTTGTGTGGTTAATCGGACTATTTCTGGCTTGCGGATGTGCGGGGGCGGCTGGTGCGATCGGGGTAGTACCTACAAGCGTACTAGCATTAGGCGCAATTGCCATCATAGCGATCGTCTGGCTGGCAACCTATAGCTGGGTGGGAGACGCACAACAAACTGCTGCTGACTGGCTGATGGTACTAGTCGGTATCGTCGGTGCTGGGATTGGTGTGTCAGTAACCACATTTCTCGATCCTCGCGCTACGACTGATGGGAGTTGGCTCTTAATCGGGATATTGCCGATTACCGGAGCTTTTCGAGGCACTGCTAGCCTAATTATCTGGTCGCAATCTCGATCGGGCGAAGGTTCGGACTCTAAATTACTTAAAAGTTTGCCACTAGTATTGTTAACTAGTATCGGGATCGCCATACTGGGCTTTTGGTGGAGCATGACGGCAGGATGGGGTAAATCGATCGCGGTCCTCACGATCGGTTTGGCGATGGCTTTACCTTTAGGCATTTATTTCTTCCTGGCTTATTCCTTGCTACCGAGTCTGTTTATCGATGGGATCGATCGGTTTCTAAAACAACTACCCAATTTCATCGATGCTGATGGCAACCCCATCCAGCCTAGTGCAAATCTGCCCGATCTTACCCCAGAAACACCCATAGCCGATCGCCCCGAACGTAACGACAATCGCTCTCAATTTTCCAATTTTTCACTAGATGAGTGGGCAAAATCGCCTCAACTCAAAGCGCAGTTTCTCTTTTGTATCCCGCTCGTATTAATACCGTTATTATTAAGCAGTGCAATCTATTGGGCGATCGTGTGCGGTGTGGGTGGGTTTATCGTAGGAGCGATCGAGGCGATCGGTCAAATCTCGATCCCCGTTGACTGGGGTTGGGATTGGCTCAAAGCTTGGGCGTTTACTTGGCTATTTGCTCTCGCTCTGGCGATCGTCAAGATCTTCCAAAATCCCCTACAGTGGATGTCTTTATTCCAAACTACTTCCATTCTCAGTCAATCGTTATTAATGCCTACAGCCATAATCTGGGGCGGATTTACAGGGATGGGTGCGCTGGTAGGTGTAGCTTGGAGTGGCAGTTTGGGCACGATTTTAAGCGCAGCCGCTTGGGGGTTGAGAAGATCCTTCAAAACCAAACATATTTTCTGTTTGCTGAGTGCAGTTGCGGTTGCTGGTACGCTCTGTGGCTGGGCGATCGTCAAACATAAAATGCTTTAATCGATCGAGAACATCACAGCAGAGGAGAGAATCGAGTTTAAGTAGCCAGGGGCGCGCTGGGAAGCTTAAGCTATTTAAACGACAACCGATCGCTGTATACTGGCATTGAATTGACGATCGATGTTCGTCTAGCTTGAAATTCCTCTAAAATTGTTATGCCTATTCTCGATCGACAAGGAAGATTATTTGGTAAACTCAGCCTCCTCGACATTGGTGCTGTCCTAGTAATGTTATTTGTGGTCGTGGGGATTTTTCTTTCGCCTGGAAATACCGGACGAATAAACGGTCAAGATAAAGCTCAAGCAGTAGAAGCCGATGTCATCGTCCGAGGATTAAATGTGCTCAATCCCGACTCTCTGATGCAGCAATTCAGTCAGGGGAGCAAGTTGAGCTTTGTGATCCGCAACCAGCCAGCCGGACAAGTAGATATTAAATCAGTCCGTCAGCTCGATCGTAATTTGGCCGTGCCCCAAGCCGATGGTACGGTTAAAGCCATGAAAGATCCCAGACCCGATTCTTATAGTGTCGATATGATTATTACCGTGACGGGTAGCGGTCAGAAAACAAAAGAAGGACTGGTGTTGGGTAATACCAAAATGAAAATCGGTACTCCGGTAGAAATCGATCAACTCAATTACAACTTCAACGGTACCGTCATCGATATCCGCTATCTTACTAAGTAAACTCGCGATCGGACGGGGAGACAGGTGAATGGATAACCCCTTACTCCAGTGCCTAAAGCCTAAAGCCTAAAGCCTAAAGCCTAAATAGCTAGTTCTCCAATCCGTACTAGCGGCTACAGAATATTGCTGTCATGCTATAGAGAGGTGGCGCAGACAACGCGATCGATCTTCAGTATCTAATTATCACAAATGAGTACAGCAGGAAATACAACCACAATCGCTCTTTTAGTCATCACACTCGGTATTCTAGGGTGGGGTTATTATCGGAATCGAGACTTGGGTAAATTTGGGATTCTATCATGGTTGCAGTCAGCCGTGCTCATGATTCCATGGCTGTTAAGCTTTGGGGCGTTAGCTGCTGGTTTCTATATCAATCTTGCCGGAATTCTGTTCTTGTTAGTGATTTCCAGTGGTTTGTATATCTGGTTGGGCAATCGAGTCCGCATCGCCGCGCAAGATCCGGAAGTAGCAGTCAAAATAGCCGAGAAACAAGCTAAAGCTCAGAGCAAACAAGCTGTAATTCCGGCCGATATGGGCACCCAAGCCCTGTCAATCGCGATGGACATGCTGACGATCCCCGAAGCAGATTTGAGCAGTATCAAAGGCATTTTCGGCATCGATACTTTTTATGCCACCGAAACTCTCGCCTATCAACAGGGCGCGATTTTCAAAGGTAATTTACGGGGTGAAGCCGCTGTCGTCCATCGGCGATTGACAGAAAAGTTGCAAACTAAACTCGGTGATAAGTATCGTCTGTTCATGGTTCCCGATCCGGAAGAGCGTCCGGTAGTGGTCGTCTTACCCAGCAGCAACGATCCGCAAGGGGCAACCGTCCCGCAGCAAATTCTCGCTGTAGTAATGTTTATCGCGACTATTGCTACTAGTTTAGAAGCAATGGGCGTGTTTTTAGGCTTTGACTTTTACGAACATCCCGATCGCGTGCGCGAAATTTTGCCCTTGGTGTTGGGGGTGTGGACGATTCTAATTTCTCACGAACTAGGACACCAGATCCTCGCTAGAATGCGACAAGTCAAAATCGGATTACCATTCTTTCTGCCAACCGGACAAATTGGCTCGTTTGGGTCGATTACCCGCTTTGAATCGCTGGTACCCGATCGCAGTACACTGTTTGATATCGCTTTGGCAGGTCCCGCCATTGGCGGCTTACTCTCACTGGCGATGTTGATTGTCGGATTGCTTTTATCTCATGCTGGGAGTGGTTTAGAAATTCCATCCCAATTTTTGCAAGGTTCGATTTTAGTCGGTGCGATCGCTAAAATTGTCTTAGGTTCTACCGCACATCAAGCCACCCTCTCGATTCATCCCCTGGTAATTATCGGTTGGTTGGGGTTGGTAATTAATGCTCTCAATCTGATGCCAGCCGGACAACTAGATGGTGGCAGAATCGTTCAGGCAATCTACGGACGCAAAACAGCTCAACGCAGCACTTTGATCACCTTAGTAATTTTAGGCTTCGTGGCATTTTTCAATCCAGCTAATCTGGTGATTTTCTATTGGTTGATTTTAGTTGGGTTTTTGCAACGCGGATTGGAGCGTCCGAGTTTGGATGAAATTACCGAACCCAACGATACACGAGCTGCCTGGGGTTTGATCGCACTCTTTTTGATGGCAGCAACAATTATTCCGTTTAGTCCAGAATTGGCTGGTAAATTGGGAATTGGGAGTTAGGTTTTAGGATTTAGGTTTTGGGAATAAAGTAGGGTGGGCACTGCCCACCATCAGGATCTCAGGTAATTCTAGTAGTTGAAAAGATCGTTCCAACCTACTTAATTTATTTGTTTAAGCAACATCTATTTTCACCCAACAAATAGATAATAACACTCAATTTATGGTAAGCATATATTTCGTACTCGATTATTAACTATCAACTATCCACTAAATAAATGTTATGGGCGAAGTTGGCATAATTATTGCAGCAGCGATCGCAGCGGCGATCGTCAAGTCAGGTATTAGAGTCGATCGAGAATATGAGCGGGGAGTAATCTTTCACTTGGGACGCTTTCAACAAATTAAAGGCCCTGGATTGTATTTTATTGTGCCGATTCTCGACCAAAAAGTCCAAGTCGATATTCGGACTAAAACTGTCGATATTGCTCCCCAAGAAGCGGTTACTGCCGATAGTGTCACTATCAAAATAAATGCGGTACTTTACTATCGAATTATCGATCCGATGAAAGCCATCAGTAAAGTAGAAAATTATCAGATGGCGGTATATCAAGCTTCGATGACCACCTTGCGGAATATTGTCGGCCAACACAACCTCGATGACATGCTCCAAAGTCGCGATAAAATCAACGCCAAAGTGCAAGAAATCGTCGATGAAATCACCGAACCCTGGGGCGTCGCGATCGAACGTGTGGAACTAAAAGATGTCGAAATTCCGATCTCGATGCAACGTGCGATGGCCAAAGAAGCCGAAGCCGCACGGGAAAAACGAGCGCGACTAATCAAAGCTGAAGCCGAACAAGAAGCATCATTGTTATTGAGCGAGGCCGCTCAACAAATGATGCAAAATCCCGCCGCACTAGAATTGCGACGGTTGCAAATGCTGACCGAAATCGGTGCCGAAAATAACACCACCACCTTGGTGATGATTCCTTCGGATCTTATCAGTTTAGCCAAGGAATGGTCGATCGCCGCTCATAATAACAATCTGGCAGTTTCAGCTAATCCATCGCCACCAGCACCCCAAATTGCGACTACAGCCGCTCTAGTAGAGCCGCAACTTACAGCAGGCACTAATCCCGATCGTCAGCTCAATTTACCCGCTCCAGCTCATTTTCCAGCACAAACAGCTAATTCTCTAGGGGAGAAATTAGACCAGATTTGACCGGATCCCGAGCAATATAGGGCGTAAAGTTCCCTCAAAAAACTGGGTGGGGGCAATTCATGAATTGCCCCCACCCAGTTTTTTGAGGACAGATTGAATTTAACCTTTTTTCTTGAGAAAGCTCATCAAATTACTTAAGAATGAAGTAGATACAGCCGCATGACGATCGCCAGCCAAAGTTAGTTTTGGGGAGATAGATAGATCGTGAAAATTGCTAATTGCACCATCAATCGATCGTGGTGCTGCTACTTCATGAACTAAACCAATGATACTCAGTCTAAATCCAATTTGTTGGACTCTGCTGGTTTCTAAACCTAAGTTTTTAGCGATTTTTGAGATCGACATTTCGCCTACAGCTAGTTTCCAAACCTCCGATTCTGTACGCTCTAGGCTTACCCCTACAGGTTCGACAGATAATCTTTGCAGTGTGGATTCTGCCGCAGGTAATTTGGCCGTTAAGTCACTCCAATCCTTCATTAGCCTCAATCCCATTAAAGTGGCCTGTTTGGCTGTTAAACTCAATCCGGTCATTTCGCGATAAGCTAATGGTGCGTGAGTGTCGAATTTAAACCGTCCACGATGGACTTCCACAAACATTTTGCACAAGTTGGCAATTACTTGAGAATTAAATATAAATATCAGTTGTTCTGTATTGATAACATTTAGAGATTTGAGATAGGTACCTAATGGTTGTTTTAGCGAACTTAACTGCATTTTTAGCTTAGTAATATCTGCGGTAGATAACCATTGTCTGCTCTCGATCGTCTGGAGTAAAGTTTGCCGATCTAATCCGCGAGTCGCCACAGACATAATTCGTCCGCCTTGGAAAACGATCTCATAAAAATCGCAGATTGATTTGCTATCCGAGTGGCTATGCCCGCGATTCAAATCGCAATCTGACTCGATCGATAGCACACCTGTGTGGTTGCCTTCTTGGACGAAATTAAAAATTTCGCCTAATGAATATTCTGACAAATAACCAGTTAGAGACATTTATAGCTCCAAAATACTTTTAAATCGGTAAATATTTAGCTTGCAAAATAGTAAAACATTACGATTCGCCCGACGAGTGGTAATGTTTTACGATCGAATCGAATTTATTTAGCTACCAACCATCGCCGTAGCAGCCGCCATAGTTTGCATATAATGCTCTACCAAAGAAACCAATGCCATCACGACTGATTCGCCCTCAGCGGCATTTACTAGCACGAGCGGCGGTTGTTGGGTAACATCTTGATAACCCAACGCTAGGGCGATATCTTCACTACTCCAAGCCCCTTCACAATCACTATGGGTGATGCCGATAATCATCGGAATCTGCGCCCGCCGATTCATAAAATTCATAATCCGCCGTGCGTGATGAAACTCACTCGGTCGGTGAGCGGCAATTAACAAGACATAAGCATGAGCGCGCTCGATCAAGATCTCCCACATAAAGTCAAACCGAGTCTGACCGGGAGTTCCATAAATATGTAATGCCATCTCTTCGCCAAATTGAAGAGTTCCAAAATCCATAGCAACAGTGGTATTTTGTTTGAGATCGGCTACTTCATCAGTAGCACGTCGGTCGGTATCTACAACTTCGATCTCACTCACAGACCGAATAAAGGTGGTTTTACCCGCCCCTACCGTACCCGTGACAACTAGATTCATAATTTCCATGATTTGTCTAACCCTTTTTCTTCAGAAAGCCCATTAAATTACTCAGAAACGAAGCCGAGACCGGAACGGTAGCATTGCCACCACCCACGCAGACGGGGGTTAGAGTTTCCAGGTCTTTGTTGCGAGCGGGTTGAATTGGCTCGGCGGAGACTTCCTGTACTAAACCAATCGAACTTAAGCGAAAACCGATCTGTTGAACTTTGGTGCTCTCTAATCCGAGTTTTTCTGCAATTTTGGAAATCGGCAACTCGCGAGTTAAATATTAATGTCAACTGCTCGGTATTAATCACATTGACAGATTTGAGATATGTGCCCAATGGTTGACGAAGTAGAGGCATCTGAGTTTCTAATTCAGCAGCTTTTTCTCGTGTCAGCCACCGTCGTTGCTCCATCATTTTGAGCAAACCTTGATGCTCTGCTCCAGTGCTGTTGGCGACAGACATAATCCGTCCGCCTTGAAATGAGAGGTAATAAGTATCGCTGAGCGATCGGATCGCTCCTCGCTCTGGTTCGATCGAGAGTAAGCCCGATTTGTTACCCTCTTGCACGAAATGGAAGATTTCGGCTAAGGAATATTCTGATAAATAGCCAGCTAAGGACATTTATATCTCCAACATATAATTAATAATAGCAAATATCTATGATTTTAAAATATAGAACACTACTACAAGAAGTATGCCCGTTTATGTTCTCTTATCTATCGATTTTATAATAATTAATTAAATTTAAATTAGACGAATGTCACAACGCGATGGCGGTCTTCATCTCTGCTATAAAGGCCACGTATTTTTACCGACCCAAACAATCGATTTATTGATAATAATTTAGCTCCATCCCCTCAAACCCCCGCAAAATGTGGGGGATCTGCGATCTGGGCAGAGTGGCATAAACACCAATACGACAACTCAAATCGACTTGTCGTAATGGGGATATTTAGCGATAACTAGTTCAGTGCAGCTTTGATTTCGGTAACTGCACGTTTGATATCTAGCATCAAGAGTCCTTGCTTGGCAGATTGATTTGCCAACACTAGGAAGACAGCATCTTCACCGCAACCGATGAGGATGCCATAACCATCGGCACCTTCAACCATGATTTTTTCGACGTTACCACGGGCTAATTCTTTACCGATGCGTTCGCCGAGGGAGAGCATCGCCGCAGACATCGCCGAAGTCCGTTCTTCATCCATCGCAGTAGGCAGGCTAGAAGCTAGTGGTAAACCATCGTGGGATACCAAGGCTGCACCTTGAACATCCGCAGTACCCGAAACAAAATTCTGTAAAATGCCACCGATTTTACTTGCGCCCATAATATCCTCTAAGTAATTAATGTAGTTAGGTTGATAGTTCAATCCCGATCGATCGATATTGACTAGAGAGACGTGAATTCAAACACGTCGTGAGTACCACTGCGCAAGACGGATTCGGTATGAATACCGCGTAATTTCCTGCCAGTGATTTCGCTCAAGGCACCCCAAATTGCACCCATCGTGAAGGTACATTTGCGATCGGAACCTTGAGGTTCGCCCGCAGAGCAGAGAGTTTCCGAGCAATAAACTTTGATAACATCGCCTTCTTCGACGATTTTATCGACAGCAGTCAGGTGGGTACCATTAGCACCGATTGCTTCATTTAACTTAGCTGCAATGACACTTAAATCTTGAGTTGAACCAGATAAACCCAATTCTTTAACTAGATTTTTGCCGCGATCTCGGCCAGCAGCAATCAAGGCGATTGCTGTCGCTTTTTCGCCGAGGGCTTCTTCCATGCCAGTAATGACTGACTTGAAACAAACAATGCTACTGAACTGACCTAAAGTTGGGCGACTAGTAAGTGTATCTGACATATTCAATAAATCCGTTTGAGATGATAGATAATCGATCGAATTTGCTAGATCTGAGTACCTAGATTTACCGCAAGGCAACCAGTTAGTGGGAAAATATTCGGTTACTTCAAACTAGCTACAATCTCATTATTCCCGCCGAAAAACAATTTCTAACACCGCTGGGCAAATTTTATTTCGATCGAGATCGAAATAAAATTTATTTACCTGTCATCCTCAACTGATAGAAAAGACACTAAATATTAGGCGATCGCGTGAAATTATAATTACTGGATAAATTAATTGTAATTAGCAGCAGCAACTCGATCGCCGATCTGACTCGATCGATAACAATCCCGTTTTGCTACCTTCGCGGACGAAATTAAAAATTTCAGGCAAAGAACACTCTGATAAATAGCCAGCTAGGGACATTTAGATATCTCCAATATCTCCAAATTTATCCGATCGAACGATCCGCTCCAGTTGGCGAGGGCAATTGCAGCTAGCAACTTTCAGCAGATCGTCCTTTCAACATAGAGCCAGATCCCGATGTATGAGTGCGATCTCGATTACTCAACAGTGGTGAATTCAAACACATCGTGAGTAACGCCTTGTGCTAGTATTTCCACTGGCAGACAATTTGCTAACAGCAATCCTCAAAATTAGATCTATTGAGATATGACGTCGATCCGGTAGATCTCATGCCCAGATTGCGATCGAATTGACATATCCTAATCTCAAATCCTCAGTTATTTCTGCGGCTACTTCGTCGGTAAGTCTGGCGGCTGGAAACCGATCGTTGCTGGCGCAAAACTCTTCCGCATCCAAAAAATCCAGTTGGAAGAGATGAAGACCAAATTTAGTGACAATGCTGTTAAAGCCGTCTTCTTCGGGCGATTTATTGCCATCCTGCGGATCTTTTCGAGTCCGATGGCAGGTGTAGTTGAGATGCCTTTAGGTAAGTTTTTGGCTGTTAATTTTGCTGGTGCTGTGACTTGGGCGAGTGTGATGACGACACTGGCCTTTTTTGTAGGCAAGGTAGTCTCGCTCGAACAGTTGCTAGAGTGGGTGAGTAAGTTCGCCATCTTAGCTCTGTTAATCGCGATTGGGTTTATTACTATTCCGCTCTGGCTAGAATCTCGGAGTATTAAGTCAGGAGAAGGCGAGTAGATAAGGATTTTGGATTGGGGATTGGGTGTTGCTGGTTTGATGCACGATCTTTGCTCGTGCAACATAATTATCTCTCTTCCTCGCTCCCCGCTCCCCGCTCCCCGCCTCCTGTAAAATTGACAAGAAGATCGCAACTGAATATCTATGAACTGTCATCAATATGGGGACAAGATCGCTGTAACCGATCGTTTTTGTGAAGAATGCGGGGTACGTCTGGCAACGAACCCTAGATTTAGGTTTTGGGAATAAAGTAGGGTGGGCACTGCCCACCATCAGGATCTCAGGTAATTCTAGTAGTTGAAAAGATCGTTCCAACTTACTTAATTTAGTCGTTATCCGGAGCATCCCAGTTTTTAGCTAGCGATTGCAAATCGCACGGTATTTTGCTAAGGCTGTAAATTAATTGATAATTATCGATTATAAATTATCAATTAATTTAAGCGGTACCTTTAAATAAGCCTTGGGGACGGAATAGTAAGGTTAATACCATTAAAATTAGCGCGATCGCGAGTTTGTATTGAGATCCGACAATTGGAACCGAAACTTCTTGAGCGATGCCGATAATAAAGGCACCTGCGATCGCGCCGTAAGGGTTGCCAATTCCGCCTAATGTAACAGCAGCAAACATCGGCATAATTAGAAACCAACCCATATCCGGACGCACATTGGTAACTAATCCATACATTTGACCGCCCAATCCAGTCAAACTAGCAGCGATAATCCACGTCCACAGGACGACTTCTTCGACATTAATTCCTGTCACGCGCGCCAGATCGATATCGTCGGCTACAGCACGCATGGCTTTACCAATTTTGGTATTTTGTAATAGGAAATGCAAGCCAGCGATCGCAACGATTGCTAATCCTAATACGACCAAATTATAGAACTTAATTTTAATTCCAAATAGATCGATCGCTTCACTTACTGGTAAGTTGTAGCGTTTGGCATCGCCACCGAAAAAGAGGAGGATACCATTGCGGAGGAATAACGCCAACCCGATCGAAATAATTACCAATGTAGTAGCAGTAGCGCGAACGCGGCGCATTCGTTTCCACAAGAGAGCTTCGGCGAGCAATGCGACCCCGACAGTTGCGAAGATCCCGACAACCATCGATACCCAGATATTATTCAATACCGGGATCGGACTCTTGTTGAGCATCCAGGCAATAAATGCCCCAAAAGTCATATAGTCACCATGGGCAAAGTTTGACAGGCGCAAAATTCCATACGTCAAGGTCAAACCGACTGCACCCAGGGCGATAATACTACCCAGGGCAATGCCATTTACAATTAATTGGGGGTCCATATTCTCTCTAATATCGCTGGAAAGATTTTACAGTAGTCTCGCTGCTTGGTGCGTTACCCTGCGGGATCGCACACCCTACAATTTGGGATTTGATTTGTCCACTCGTTACTCTAGCGACACTCGTTAAGGTGCCGAACCATGACAGATGCGATCGTTCCACCAGATATTATTAGTACCCGATCGTGTCCCATAACTGGGGGTAATTCCATAACTGCTACCTTTGGCGTGTCCCATGGTTGATGAGATCGAATCGTAGAGCTTGTTGAGATTGAAACAGCGCGGATCGCAATGCCCCTCTGGATCGAAGGTATCGAGAATAAAGTGAGTCGTCAGTTGGGGGAATTTGCCAGCGGCGAGAGTCGATCGCAGATAGATCGCGGCGGTGGAGTTATACTGATTTTCGGAGTAGGGGGGATTGGGAAGGGTGGCAATATTGGGATTTCTCGCACTACAGGTATTTTGATTGCCGCGTTCGGAACGAGCACCAACCTGGACGATTTCGGCAGCTACACTCGATTTGACACGGGTATTGCGAATATTAAAATAGTTTGTCAGTGGCGCACAGGCACTGCTGAGGCTGGCTTCTTGGCTGGGAGTAGTTACAGATCGATCGCCGCTATTAAAGCGGGTACAAATCGATTCTACCGACCAGGTGGCGGTGGTATAGATCCGTCCGCTGGCTGCGGCTAATTTGCCGCGCGCTTCTTTTTGCTCTGAGGCAATTTCACCCGAACTCAGGTTTAGATTGGCCAGCGCGGTATCGAGAGCTTGGCGACGGGCATTTTCATTAGTCGCGCGCCAGACCTGTCGGAGCAGCCGCTCGCGTTCGGGTTTGGGCAGAATATCGCTAGCTTTTTCAAATTCAGTCGTCGTCGGGCGGCGGGGTTCGTAAAAATTGGGACGCGTCAAAACTACGGCTTTTTCGCGTGGAAAAAAGGCATTAACGCCCAATCCCAAGGGGCCGCGTCCTAGGTAACGTTCGCGTTCGAGCGTACTCGCAGCCATGATGACGGAAGTGTCGTGGAGAATGAAGCGAGTGTCAATAACGGGATTGACGGGCGAACTCGGACTGAGACTGCGACTGCTCAGATAAGCGGCAATTTTATCTCTTTCTCCAGGTGTAAGTGCCCTATTGGTGTGGTTAATTGGGGTTTGGGGCACACTACCAGGCGTGGGCTGGGGAGTGGTTGTTGGCGTAGGGAGAGGTGTCGCCGTCGGTTGGGTCCCGCTAGGTAGTGGATTTTTGGGCGGGGGGACGGGAATCGGCAGGGGAGATTCGCTGGGGTTTGGCGTTGGCGTTGATATCGGGATGGGGATTGGCGTTGGCGAAGGCACGCCGATGGGTGTGGTCAAACCTGGAGAGGTAATTCTTTGGGCGATTTCCGTTTCGGGAGGCTGCGCCAACGGATCTGGAGTTGCTACCGATCGCAAGTTAATCGCGATTGTGGCGATAATCGGTACCAAAAACAAGATCGAAAGTGTAAAAATACGAGAAGAAATAAACTTAAATTTCGGCATATGGTAGTTGCTATTTTACAGACGCACGTCGTTGTTACTATCTCAGGGTCGGAGATTTGTGCAGTGTTTGCTGTGAAAAATTAAATCTCGGATCGTGGTTGAATACTCAAATCTAGCCGATGTTCGAGTGCAGATATTCGCTATTGAGCCATTCTCATTGGTGTGCTAGCCAACCCGTTGGGGCTACGCTCTGTCAAATTAATGACGATCGTCTCAAATATATAAATTAATAACACTTTTACTTTATCAACAAATTATGCTGTCTATTGTTACTACCTCGCCCAACTTTTGCCACATCGATCCAGCCTCCGATCTAGACAATCGCTATCGCCAAGTTCGACAAATTAGCGAAAAAATTTGTCGCCCGTTAGCCATAGAAGATTATACGATCCAAAGTATGCCGGATGTGAGTCCGCCCAAATGGCATCTAGCACACACCACCTGGTTCTTTGAAACCTTCTTGCTATCACCGCATTTGCCAGGATATACCGTCTTCGATCCGCAATTTGGTTATCTATTTAACTCTTACTATGAAGCCGTCGGCGCGCGCCATCCCCGCAACCAACGCGGACTGCTCTCTCGTCCGACAGTATCCGAAGTCTATCGGTATCGGGCGCATGTCGATCGATCGATGAGCAAGCTATTGTCATCCACCGCTGTAGATACCGACTTCGCAAATCTGGTTATCTTAGGGCTACATCACGAGCAACAGCATCAAGAACTACTACTCACCGATATCAAACATATCCTCGCCCTCAATCCTCTCCACCCTGTCTATCGTGACGATTTACCATCACATCCCGCAGCAGATTTGCAACCTTTGGAGTGGCTAAAATATCCTGGTGGTGTGTATGGTATCGGACATTTAGGTGATGATTTCGCCTTCGATAATGAATCCCCCCGCCACCAAACATATCTGCAAGATTATCAATTAGCCAATCGTTTGGTTACCAATGGTGAATATCTAGAATTTATGCAAGCAGGTGGTTATCTAGAATCAAAATATTGGCTGGCTGAAGGCTGGATGACCGTCCAATCTCAGCAATGGCGATGTCCCCTCTATTGGGAACAAATCGATGGTGAGTGGTGGGTGATGACACTCGGCGGCTTGAAACAATTGGATCTAAATGAGCCAGTTTGTCATGTAAGTTTCTACGAAGCCGATGCCTATGCAACTTGGCGAGGTAAACGACTGCCTACCGAAGCAGAATGGGAAATTGCCACTGTAAGTATGCCCCAAGCTGGCAACTTTTTAGATAGCGATCTTTTACACCCAACTCCTACAACTAATCGCAATTATCAATTCTTTGGCGATGTCTGGGAATGGACGCAAAGTGCCTATTTACCTTATCCTGGTTTTCAAATTGCCGAAGGCGCGATCGGTGAATATAATGGTAAATTTATGTGCAATCAAATGGTCTTACGCGGCGGTTCTTGTGTAACTTCTGCCGATCATATTCGCCCCACTTATCGCAACTTTTTTCCACCTTCAGCACGTTGGCAATTTAGTGGCATTCGCTTGGCAAGTTAATTCTAGCTACTTCCAAGCAAAAACTCACGTTCGATCTTCTGTTTGTACCTAGCTCTGAGAAAGCACCGGAAATTAGCATTCAGCCCGAAAGCTGAATGCAGATTGCAACAAATATGAATTCGACTTTACGAATTACCTGATGCGGTAATGTGACGCAAGATGATGTCTATCTTGCCATTCAACTCAGTACTGAGGCTGTCAAATCGTTGATTCATCTCCGTTTTCAGTTGAGTCATTTCGATCTTCACCTCATCTATCTCATCATAGAGGCGATCGAATTCGACATTTAGTTCGCCCCAAGTCACTTGAGTATCCTCTAGGCGATTAACTCGACGGTTGATGGTTCGTAGTTGACGATCGATCCGTCTATCGTTTGGTTCGTTAGATTGAGTCATAATGATAATAGATGTTTTTGTCTATCGGTGGTTCTCAAACCACCGAATCTCCTCGTTAGTTGACGCTAGCGGGGAGATCTCTATTCTAGCTCTCAATTTGGCTCTAAGAACACAAGATGTTGCATTCAGTTAAGATCGCGAACATCGCCAGTAAGAAATTAATCATGAATGAAAATTCACTCGATCGATCTTCTACCGATAATCTACTCGCTCTCAACATAGATAAAGATACGTGGATTTATACTTATGGCTCGTCTAAGTTGCAACAGGTGAGAAGTTTTGGCTACGAATGTAACGATCGATACCTTCAAGAACGTCTCAAAGCTGAATATCCAGGCTTTAGAATCAATCGGGCTTCTGTTTCCAAAAAACTAGATTTTCCGCCGCTGTATGCGATTAAAGAATCTTTAAAATGGAATGATGCTTATGTTGCCAAACAGTATTCGCATGGCGAAGTAATTGCGATCGATAATTATTTGGGCAAATATCAGATTATCAAAAAAACTACTAAACCTTGGTATCTTATATACAAAAATATCCTCACGATCGATGAAAACGATCCGAAAGAGGTAGCTTTTTATATAATGCTGATAATTATCATTACCAGTCCAATCGTGGGGATAATTATTTTAAAATAAACTCGCAGTTAAACTGTTTTGCAAAACTGTTGTACTCGCGCCCACACTCGATCGAGTAAAATCGGATCGTTACTGTCGAACCACTCAATTTCGGGAATCGAAGCAAACCAAGTCCGCTGGCGTTTGGCAAATTGACGCGTATGCACGATCGTCAGATCGATCGCCTCTGCTAAACTAATCTCACCTTGAATATATTGGCGCATCTCCGCATACCCCAATGTATCCAACAACGGTAAATCCCACCCATATTTTGTCCCCAAATATTTCACCTCATCTTCCCAACCCAATTCGAGCATCTGTTGAGTACGCTGTTTGATGCGGTGCGTCAAAACATCCAAACTTTCACAATCCAAACCAATCTGAAGAATCGGATAGCTCGGCGGATATTCACCCTGCTGGCTAGAAATCGTCTGTCCCGTCACATAATAAACTTCTAACGCGCGAATCGTCCGAATTGCATCATTAGCATGGATTTTCATCGTCGCCTCGCGATCGAGATGTTGCAAAATCTGGTAACATTGCCCCTGTCCTAGATTAGTTAATTGCGATCGTAAATCCATCTGCGGCGGTACGCGCGGAATTTTCATCCCCTTCACCACCGACTTAATATATAGTCCCGTACCCCCCACCAGCAGCGGTGTCATTCCCCGCACCTGAAATTTGTCAATTAGTGCCTGCGCCTGTGTTTGATATTGGGCAGCCGTTACGGTACAATTAGGATCGTATGTACTAACTAGGTGATGCGGCACCAACGCCAACTCGCTACTAGATACCTTCGCCGTGGCGATATCGAATTCTCGATAAATTTGGCGCGAGTCTGCACTAATTATCTCAGCATTGAGCCGTTGGGCGATCGCGATCGCGAGTCCTGATTTTCCCGTGGCTGTCGCACCACAAATAACTATCAGCATGGGGGATGTATTGTATATCGGTTCGACAGGATTGAGAGGTCTGCATCACTTAGTATATGAGGTTGTAGACAACTCGATCGAGGAAGCACTAGCGGGTCATTGCAAGAATATCGATATTGCGATTAATACCAATGGTTCGATTACTGTAGCGGGATTTATTACGTCGTAAATCTCAGGAAAACGACCTTCATCCTTCTTAGTTGCTATGGCATATATATATGAGTGTGTTGGGGGTGTTGCGGAGATCTACCCACCCCACTGGGCGGGTCACCCGACCAGCAGCCCTACGGGCACCCCTGTCTTGACGCACACAAACGGGAGGGAACCTCCCGTTCGATGCGTCGCTCCGAGGAGGGGATTTTCACCCTAGCTCTTACATGGAAAAGGGAGGGCGGAATGAAAATTCCTTAGTTCACTTCAGTGAACTTTTGCTCTTAGCCCGTTGGCGTAGCCTTTCGGAACGAAACAATTTATTTCAGGGCGATTGCCGACTAAGCACCAAGGGATAAACCCATCAAAAACGCAGCCCAGCCGACTCATGTTTACAAGGTAGCTCCTCGTAACCGACCGAATCGATCGAAAACAGCAGAATAAATATAGATCGTCTGACTCTCAAAAATATTCCCAAAACTATCTAGATTCGTCTATAGCCTATTTGTGTTATAATTTTGGAGTGATTTCTCATCAATAGAGCCAAAAGCGGCTTGTGACTCATTATTGGAGTATCGTTTATGACCAGTGATTATGGTGACGACAACATTCGGGTATTGGAGGGACTAGAAGCAGTCCGCGTCCGACCGGGGATGTATATCGGTTCGACAGGGCCAAAAGGACTCCATCATTTAGTATATGAGGTTGCGGATAACTCGATCGATGAAGCACTGGCTGGTCATTGCAAGAATATCGATATCTCGATTAACGCCAATGGTTCGGTGACTGTCATCGATGACGGACGGGGGATTCCCGCTGGGATCAACCCGCAGACTGGTAAATCGACCATCGAGACAGTATTAACAGTACTCCACGCTGGGGGGAAATTTGGGGATGGGGGTTATACCGTCTCTGGTGGTTTGCATGGAGTCGGGATCTCGGTGGTAAACGCGCTCTCGTCGCATGTAGAAGTTAAGGTCTGGCGGAATCAGAAAATTCATACCCAGCGGTTTGAGAAGGGTTTTGCCGTCTCTGGATTGGAAGTAATGCCAAGTCCAGAAAATCGGACGGGGACGACGGTAACTTTTCAACCAGATCCAGAGATCTTCAAAGAATCGACTGAATTTGACTTTGCAACATTAGCCAGTCGATTTAAAGAGTTAGCCTATCTCAATGCTGGCATTCGGATTAGTTTTAGTGACTACCGATTGGAACTATTAGGTACTGACGAACCCAAGGTCGAAAATTATTATTTTGAGGGTGGGATTCGGGAATATGTTTCCTATCTAAACGAAAATAAGCAGCCGCTGCATGAAGAAATAATTTACATCAGCCAAGAGCAAGATAAAGTCCAAGTTGAAGTCGCACTTCAGTGGTGTGTTGATGCTTATTCGGATAATATTTTGGGATTTGCTAATAATATTCGGACGATCGATGGGGGGACGCATTTAGATGGATTGAAAGTGGTATTGACCCGTACCATGAACTCGATCGCGCGCAAACGGAATAAACTTAAAGAAGGAGATGCCAATCTCGGCGGTGAAAATATTCGCGAAGGTTTAACCGCGATCGTATCTGTTAAAGTTCCCAATCCAGAGTTTGAAGGGCAGACTAAAACTAAGCTCGGAAATACCGAAGTCCGCAAAATTGTAGACTCGATCGTCTCTGAAGCTCTGACTGAATATTTAGAGTTTCGTCCGAATATTGCCGACGCTATTTTAGACAAAGCAATTCAAGCTTTTAATGCCGCAGAAGCAGCCAGACGTGCGAAGGAATTAGTTCGCCGGAAATCGGTATTAGAGTCTTCAACTTTGCCTGGTAAATTAGCAGATTGCAGCTCAAAAGATCCTAGTGAATCCGAGATTTTTATCGTAGAAGGAGATTCGGCAGGTGGTTCTGCAAAACAAGGCAGAGACAGGCGTTTTCAGGCAATTTTACCCCTGCGCGGTAAGATTTTAAACATCGAAAAAACCGACGACGCGAAGATTTATAAAAATACTGAAATTCAAGCTCTAATTACGGCATTAGGTTTGGGTGTCAAAGGTGAAGATTTTAAATCAGAACAATTGCGTTATCACCGGATTTGTTTGATGACAGATGCCGACGTCGATGGTGCCCACATTCGGACGCTGTTGTTGACATTCTTTTATCGTTACCAGCGATCGCTGATCGATGAAGGGTACGTCTATATCGCTTGTCCGCCGCTCTATAAATTAGAGCGCGGACGCAATCACTACTATTGCTATAGCGAACGCGAATTGCAACAGAAAATTGCTGAATTTCCGGCCAACGCCAACTATACAATTCAGCGATTCAAAGGTTTGGGAGAAATGATGCCCCAACAGTTGTGGGAAACTACAATGGATCGAGAAACTCGTACACTCAAACGTGTAGAGATTCAAGATGCTGCTGAAGCCGATCGGATCTTTACCATTTTAATGGGCGATCGCGTGGCACCGCGCCGCGAATTTATCGAAACCTATGGGCCGAAATTAGGGCTGATGGATTTAGATATTTAGGCTCGGTTGGTGCGATCGGTTCTCTTTACTAAATAGGATAAAATGTAGCGACATCTATATTTTATCCTCATCCTGCACATGGACTTTTACTTAAACTCTTGATTAAGCGTACCGGAGGTAATCGAATTTTAACCCTGCGAAGCTTGGGGATATAAATGCTTGGTTATTTTCTGATTTTTGCCTAAGTGTTGAGTGACAATTTCTTTGGCAACATCTGGAGTTACTCGTGTATACCAAGTATGCTCGCGATCGCGATCGTCACCAGAATAGAAGACAATCGGCCCCATTTTACAGACTTGCAGACAGCCAGCAGCAGTTAAATCTACACTCAGATTAGCAGCTTTTAATTCTAAGGCGATCGCATCATAAACCGATTGCCAATCGCGCCCATTATTACACCGACTCGATCGACAGACAGAAATATAAGGACGAGTTAAAGGATTGGTTTCATAGGGGATATCCATCGTCCCCAATACATAAATCTGGCGTAGATTTTCGTACACTGCTAGTTTAGTGAGATCGGGTTGATGCTCCGGCAAAAAGTCTTCACCTTCACCCAAAAAAGGATTGGGCAAGAAGATAGTCATCATCTTTTCGCCGTCTCCATTCCAGAACTGAATGCCCCAACTTTGGGGCTTTCCTCGATCGTTTAATTGTCGATATAATGCCGCTCGACTGACTTGTCTGGCTTGACGTATTGCTGGAGAATTGGTGCGCTCTGGGCCGCCTTGATTTTCGCCGATGCACAGGTGCATGTGCCAGCCTGGGGCAATTACCGTCAGATAGCCATCATACATCCAGCAAGCCTTGGGCGCAGTCTCAAATTCTAACTCTAAGACGCTACCATTAACGATATGACCTAATCCCAATTCTTGCCAATGTTCTTGAAATAAAGAATGTAGCATCGGCCCCAATACATCAAAAGTTGCTGGGAAGTCTTCATACTCGCGTGAATTGTCTGCATCGATCCGCTCTAGATCGATTTTATTTAATGGTGTTACTCGCCGCTGAAAATTACTAGCTATCATATTTATTACTTTTCTAGTTGTAATCTCTATTTCTCTAGACTCATTCCAAAAATACAAATTGCCAACAGCCAGTCTCGGTTTACGCTCAAACTTTGACTGCTGGGAGCTAATTTTTAAAACTGCCAAGAAGCTGTTGCTTGAATAGTAAAGGGATCGCCGTAAAAATTGGCAGAACCGCGACGGTTGCCTAGAGTTTCGACGTACTTGACATCGCCGATATTTTTGAATGCCAACCCAAATCGCCAATCTTCTGACTTATAAAAGAGTGCGGCATTGAGAGTTACATAACTATCCGCAGTATAACTATTAGCCAAATCGCCTTGACGTTCGCCGACAAAATTTAACCCCGCACCGAGACCGAATCCTTTCAAGCCGCCTTGCAGAAACTCATAGGTAGTCCATAAACTCGCCGCATTTTCGGGTACGCCATAGAGCTTATTGCCGATGAGCGCGGGATCGCTATCGGCAGTGATTCGCCCATTAGTATTGGCATAGGTGGCGATTAGTTTCCAGCCAGGAGAGATCTCGCCAGAGATATCGACTTCGATTCCTTGGCTGCGCTGCTGACCGGAGGCGATCGAACCGAAGCTACTGTTAGGATCGGGGACGGCAACATTATTCTTGGTAATATCGAAGTACGCTAGTGTCGCTAATACTTTGCCATCGAATAGTTCGGATTTGACCCCAAACTCATAACCTTGACCGCGTTGGGGTTCTAGCACTTGTCCGGCGGCGTTGAGGTCGGTGTTGGGTTTAAAGGATTGAGAGTAGCTACCGTAGAGCGAGACGTTAGGAATGATTTTGTATACCAAACCCACGCGGGGAGTTAATGCGCTAGCGGTACTGGCAGTGTTGGTAGCTGCGAGTAAATCGTTATTATTTTGGGAAATGGTATCGTAGCGAAGGCTGGCGAGGAGTTTGAGGCTATCGGTTAGACCGATTTGGTCTTGGATATAGGCTCCATAACTATCGGAAAGGACGAGATTGTCGGTAAAGGGCGCGAGGGCGGCTTGGCTGGGTTTGACCAATCCATAGGTGGGATTGAATAAATCCAGAATACTAGGGGTGGGATCGAGGCTATTGCTAGTGCGACTATCTCGGCGGATATAATCGACCCCAGCTAGCAGCGTATGGCTGACAGAACCCGTTTTAAATTCGCTAATTAAGTTAGTTTGAAAGGTATAGTCTTTGAGTAAGGCGGTTTGGTTGGCGGGGAAGCGAACGACAGCATTGAGGGTATCGTTAAATGTCGGTAAGGCAACTACGCCAAAGTCAAATTGATAGGATGAATACTGAAAGCTATTTTTGAGCTTGAGTTGCGGAGTGAAGCGATGTTCGAGGTTATATCCGATCTGGATGGCAGTATTGGTAACGGTATCGTCTGGTTCGCTAATGATGCGATTAATCGGCACATCAGCGACTTTATTCCCGACTGCGGGCAACCCAAAATCTGCTCCACGTCTACCATTGATGTATTCGAGCGATACATTTAAATCGGTATTCTCGCCAATTTTTCCGGTGACGGTAGGTGCAAACACAATCTTACGATTGCTGGTAGTCAGATCGCGCACGCTGTTGCCAGTTTCAAATACCCCATTGATGCGACCGAGAATACTGCCATCGGGAGTGAGGCGATCGGAAAGATCGAATCGAGCGCGAGTAGAATTGCGACTGCCAAGCAGTATTTCTACTTCCCGAAATGGATCTTTGAGGGGTTTTTTCGTAATTAGGTTAATCAAGCCGCCAGGTTCGATCGCTCCAGAGAGAATGGACGCTGGACCTTTGAGGACTTCGATCCGTTCTGCGGTAGCAATATCGGTCGTCGGTGGCGTGACGCCATCAATATCTCCCCGCCTGAAGCCATTCCGCACGATCGCACCACCCGAAAACCCACGAATGATTAACTGTTCGCCACCGCGCGATTGACCGTCACCATTAAAAATTACGCCACTGACATTGGCGAGGGTTTCTTTAACTTGAGTCGCCTGCCTGTCGCGAATTAATTCGGGTGGGATAATCTGTACCGAAAATGGTGTTTCTAAAATTGGTGTATTCGTCCCCGTGGCACTCGACGCATTGGGGATAAAATATCCAACTTTGCGTTTGCCTTTGACAATAATCTCGATCTCCTCGCTAGCCGCCGAGACATTCGTGGGTACCGCACTAAATACTAAGCTATCGGTACCTGTGGCGACGGTAATCTCTGGCAATGCTTCCTTCCCGGTAATGCTGAC
Organism: Chamaesiphon minutus PCC 6605; assembly: GCF_000317145.1. Taxonomy (GTDB): domain Bacteria; phylum Cyanobacteriota; class Cyanobacteriia; order Cyanobacteriales; family Chamaesiphonaceae; genus Chamaesiphon; species Chamaesiphon minutus. Next base: position 2,700,220 of record NC_019697.1, read on the forward strand.
CCGGACGGATGTGGGGGTAACTTGGACGACAGAGATTTCGGCAATGCCGCGATCGGGATTAACCGCCCGATATTCGATCGCATTGGGTAAAGCAAGGGTGGCGTTGGGAATGTCGTAGGAAACTGTGACATTCGAGTTTTGGCTGGCTGGTTGGGGGATAGTTGCTGTAGGCGATTCTAAGCGAATTTCGATCCCTTTGGCGGTGGTACTGACTGTTATGCCCGTAATTTTGACTGTAGCGGCTTGTGCCAATAACTTGCGCGTCGCGGGGCGATTTGCTGCCGATACAGAAGGCTGCCCTGAATCAGAATTATTCTCAATAACTGAGCGCGCATGAGCGGGAATGGAAATCGCGATCGCCAAAATGTTAATTACAAAGCACAGTGGCAAAAATGCACCAGTGGTGAAGATTTTTTGGCGCGATAGAGCGAGATTCATGGTTTTTTGATTAGACATCGGATGTAATATTTTTTTAGATACTTCAATGATTTCGATTTATCTATTTCCGCAAACGATTTTCTGGCTAGAGGCTACTTGCGATCGGCGAAGTCGAAGTATGCCAACACGCAAACCCATTGCAGGCCAGCCCGATCGATATGCAAACGCGCGAAACCGCTCCCCGAAACCGATATGTATCGCTCGAAGAATGTAGTAGTTATATTTTTAAAATACTAAGTAAAATCTTACATTTATTGATATTTACTTGCAACTAAATTGTGAAGATTATGACAATGCTCCAAAAACTTTTAGTACAATTTTTGAGTAGGGACAATTCATGAATTGCCCGGACAGTATGGATCTCAGACATAATTAACGTCTCTATAACACTCGATCGACCTGCAAATCTAGAGTCCCCATTACGGCAGCAAACGCCAGACAGATCTGCTGTAGGCATAGCTGTTGACAGAAACGATACTTACCACTGGGAGTACGATCGCACATTTCAAATAAGAACTATTATCAACAAAGTCTAGATTGTACACGAGCGATATCTGTATTGTCTATCCCCTGCCAGACTTTTATCACATACTTAGACCGTGTCTTTTTTGCTGTGACGGCAGCAGTTAGCGTTCAAACATCGACTTTCAAAGGCCAGATCGGAGAGATTAACTGTTGAGAACTAGCAATAAGAGCTAGATCCGCCGAAAATACCATTGCAAATTATTACTAATAGTTAGTAAGATTAAATGATTAACTTTAGCAAGTATTTATGCTCGACCCCACTGTTGCGAGGTTGTCTAAATATCTGAAACCCTCACCACTATTCGGGCTAGGGCTAGGTGTGTTGGTGGCGATCGGTTGTGCGCTTTACAGCATTACTTTAGGCACTAGAGACATTTCGCTAGCAGTTATCTTCGACTCCTTTACCCAGTTCGATAATTCCTTCGAGCATCTGATTATTCAAACAGTCAGATTGCCCAGATCGCTGATGGCAATGGCTGTCGGTGCCGCGCTGGCTGTATCGGGGGCGGCGATTCAAGGCTTAACCCGAAACCCCCTTGCCGAAACTGGCATCTTAGGCATCGAAGCTGGGGGTGCCCTGGCGGTAGTCGGTACATCCTACCTGTTCGGTAGTACCCCTTCAGACTATGCCGGGGCAGCTTTTGTGGGTGCAGGCATCGCGGCGATCTTCGTCTACATCTTCGCATCCCTCGGCCCTGGGGGAGTCACCCCGCTCAACCTGACGATCGCTGGAGCCGCGATCGCCGCATTTATCGCCGCCGTCACTACCAGCATCCTGATCGTCAGCCAGAGTAGCTTAGAAGAACTTCGCTTCTGGCTGGCAGGTTCCTTGGTAGGGCGAGATTTCAACCTATTTTTACAGGTATTACCACTGCTGATCGTGGGGTTAATCCTGGCGTTTGCCCTCAGTAGCCAAATCGCCACCCTGAGCTTAGGCGAAGACGTTGCCACCAGTTTGGGACAGAACACCCTAACGATTAAGCTGTTAACGGTAACGAGTGTGGTGTTACTCGCAGGTAGTGCCGTGGCGATCGCTGGGCCGATCGGGTTTGTGGGGCTAGTCGTCCCCCACGGCGTGCGATTTTTTATCAAAACCGATTACCGTTGGATTTTGCCCTACTCGGCAGTCTACGGTGCGATTCTCCTGTTAGTTGCCGATATCGCTGCCAGACTATTAATTCAGCCCCAAGAACTACCAGTCGGCGTAATGACGGCACTTGTCGGCGCGCCAGTATTTGTCTATCTCGCCAAAACGAAAATCCGCGCATGAAAAACTGGTTAGCCATTCGCCCGCCGTTACCAGAGTCACGCCCCGATCGGCAGCAATTGCCAATCGTCCCCATCTTAGGGGGATTGAGCTTGGTAGCGATCGTCGTCAGTGTCGGGCAAGGTGAGTACCCGATCGCGATCGGCAATCTTGTCGCAACTCTGCTGGGAATCGATACAGGCAATCCCGATCTACCATTTGTGATTCAAACCTTGAGATTGCCCCGTACCTTAGTCGCCTTTTTAGTCGGTGTCGCATTGGCGATTTCGGGGGCGATTTTTCAAGGCTTAACCCGCAATCCCCTTGCCGATCCGAGCATCATCGGCATCAATGCAGGCGCGAGTTTGGCAGCAGTTACGACGATCGTGTTATTGCCCGATGCCCCAGTTGTTGTCCTACCGATCGCCGCATTTTTCGGGGCATTATTGATGGCAGCCTCGATCTATAGTTTGGCAGGAACCGGGAAAAATTCACCGATGTTATTAATTTTGCTGGGCATTGGCTTATCGGCGATCGCTAGTGCCTGCACGAGTTTAATGATTTCCTTGGGTTCTATTTACCAAGTCAGCCAAGCTTTAGTCTGGCTGGCTGGCAGCGTCTACGCTCGCACCTGGTCGGATTTATTCGCCTTGTTGCCGTGGACGCTGGTTGGTACTGCCCTGGCATTGGGACTAACGCGAGAGTTAAATGTCCTCAACTTGGGCGATGAGATCGCCGCTGGATTGGGGAGTCGCGTAAGCTGGCAACGCGCCCAGCTCGTTATCGTCGCCGTGGCGTTAGCTGGCTCGGCAGTGGCTACCGCTGGATCGATCGGGTTTGTCGGACTGATTGCCCCCCACATCGCCCGCCAACTCGTCGGGGGCAATTATCGCCAGATTTTACCAGTCACCGCCCTCATCGGGGGCATTTTAGTAACGATCGCCGATACGATCGGGCGCACGATCTTTGCCCCGATCGAGTTGCCCTGTGGTGTCGTCATCGCCGCGATCGGCGCGCCGTTTTTCCTCTATTTACTGATTCAAAATCGCTACCGCCAATGCTAGAACTCGTCGCTCAAGATCTATCCCTGGCTTACCAAGGGAACGCGATTATTCACGATTTATCCTTAACGATTCCTGCCGAAAAAATTACTGTATTAGTGGGGTCGAATGGCTGCGGCAAATCGACCTTACTCAAAGGGTTGGCAAGATTGCTCAAACCGACTAGCGGCGGGGTATATCTCGATGGTAAATCGATCCTCGCCGGATCGACCAAAAGCGTCGCCCGCCAATTGGGATTATTACCGCAAAGTCCGATCTCCCCTGAAGGTTTAACCGTCAAAGATTTGGTGTCCCAAGGTCGTTATCCCTATCAAGATTGGCGGCAACAATGGTCGATCCAAGACCGTCAAATCGTCCGCGAAGCCTTGGAAATGACCGACTTAACAGCCCTGAGCGATCGCCCCCTCGATACCCTCTCTGGCGGTCAAAGACAGCGCGCCTGGATTGCCATGTCCCTGGCTCAAAATACCAAAATTTTGTTACTAGACGAGCCGACCACATTTCTCGATCTCGCCCATCAAATGGAAGTTTTGGATCTGCTCTACCGACTCAATCAGCACCAAGGACGGACGATCGTGATGGTATTGCACGATCTCGATCGAGCCTGTCGTTATGCCGATTATTTAGTTGCCATTAAAGCCGGACGTGTATTTGCCGCAGGCACCCCAGCCGAGATCGTCACAGCAGAACTGGTCGAGGCGGTATTTAACCTCAAATGTCAGATCTATCCCGATCCGATCGCCGGAACGCCGATGTGTATTCCGATCGGTACCAAAACCTTCAATCCAGAAGCTACCGATGGCAACCATCCAGTTCGACCCAATCTGCTCGGCAGCCTCAAACCGTTGGAAGCTGAAAAGGTGTTGAGAACAGAACTATAGAAACCAGTTGAGATCTTTGAGGCGTGCGATAAGATTGGGATCGAAAATGATATGGCTTGTCAATCATCAAATGCAGATCGAACAATTGACCCAAGAGCAAAACAGTCAAGTGCCTCAGTACCGTAGTAAGTGGGAAGAGATAGCACTTACGGAAATATTCGATCGTTCTAGCGCAGAGAAAGCTATTGGACTTGTTTATTCTGCGTTGAGTTTATCGACACCAGATGTCTTCTTCGTACCCAGCCCTAAAGCTGCTGTAGAGATTATTACGTCTCAAGATTTTGGTAATCCGTTATCAGAGATGATAGCCACACAGTTTGTACAAGAGCAGTTAGATAAGTTGCCAAGCCACATTCATCAGTCTTTGCTTCACAATCTAAATAAGAGGTTCTGCTTTTTACTAAATGCAAAAATTAGTTCCATTGAAGATACTAATGGAGGAATTTTGAATCCAGTAACAAAGGTATTATCCAAAGACAAACAAAGTCGGGTTGAGAATTGCATAATTCCCTCTAGTTACGGGTGGATTCCAACAGTTGCGTTACTAGATTTCTGTGTGTCAGTTCTTCAGTGCGATCTTCATCAAACACGCTGGAATGCCCTTCAGTTAATGCTTCAACATTGTGGCAGAGTCTATCCTTTTAGGAGAGGTTGTATTGTCTGCGAACACCCTAACAGAATCAGAATGGAAGATGGAACCGACATTCAAAAGGCGAAGACAACGTTATCATATCGCGATGGGCAAAAATTTGAGTATTTATATGATGACACTCGTGGTTTTCATTGGAGAAGCAAGATAGTGCAAATGACATACAAGAAATATGAATCTTAGAAAACAGATCGAAATCTCACAAATTGAGAGAAGGCGTTAGGCTAAAATGAATCTATTACTACGATCTATATACTAATGAAATACCAAGATATTCTCACAATAGAACCTGGAAAACGTAGCGGAAAACCTTGTATCCGAGGGATGCGAATTACCGTCTACGATGTCTTGTCATATTTAGCGTCTGGTATGACCCAAGATGAAATTTTACAAGACTTTCCGTACCTCACCGCCACTGACATTCTTGCTTGCCTTAGCTACGCCGCCGATCGGGAACAGATTACCCTCACGATCGCGGCATGAAATTACTTTTCGACCATAATCTTTCACCTCGCTTAGTTCTGATTCTTGCCGATCTCTATCCTAATTCTCAACATGTTTTTCCATTACAAATGGATCGGGATGAAGATCGCCTCATTTGGGACTATGCGGCTCAAAATGAATATACAATTGTTACCCGCGACTCAGATTATAACGATCTGAGTATTGTCCGAGGTTTCCCACCAAAAGTTATCTGGATTCGTCGGGGGAATTGCTCCACCAAAGAGATTGAAGTCATTCTCAGATCGTCAACTCAGGATATTCATGAATTTTCCCAAAACCCATCACTTGGAATACTGACTTTAAGTTGAGATAGGTTCCATAGAATAACGATGAAATTTACGAATTATTTTTATAAGCTGGTTGTGGCGATCGGCTTGCTGCTGACGATCGCTGCCTGTGCGGGCAAATTAGAGCATTCGATTCGATCGATCGCGCCAACTGCAAACCGCGCTAACTGCCAGCAAATCGAGCATACCGCCGGAACGACTCAAGTGTGCGATCGACCGCAACGGATTGTCGTATTAGGCCCATATATATTAGAACCATTACTGGCTCTCGGTGTTCAACCAGTAGCCTTTGGCGACTATGCTGCTTTGCACCGAGGCGAATATACCAAACCCAGCCAACAGATTCCCTATTTAGGAAAGCGGATCGCCGGATCTGTCGCCAATGTGGGCATGGCTGGTACCCCCTCGATCGAGGCAATTGTCAAAGCAAAACCGGACTTAATTTTGGGAATAGATATTGCCAATACCCAGCACTATCAAACCCTGTCGAAGATCGCGCCCACACTAATTCTCAAATGGGGCGATCCCGATGGCAATCTCCAGACGATCGCCCAAGCCGTGAATCGCACCGAACGCGCCGCAGATTTATTGCGGGAGACAAAACAACAAATTGCCACCGCCCGCCAAGCGTTTGCCCCCCTAGTTGCCACCGCGCCCAAGTTGCTAATGCTGATTTCACCTGACTTACGCGAGGTGGGACTAGTCACCAAAATTCACAATCGCTGTAGCTCTTTACCCCAAGATTTAGGCTTTCAATTGGTCTACCCGCAACAATTTGGACAAGCACAGCCTAAGACTTTCGCGCCGATTTCACTCGAAACATTCCCCGATCTCGATGCGGCTGATGCGATCGTGTTGCTAGGGCATAACTTCCGCAATGTCTCAGAACGTTCGATTTCCAATGGGTTTGAAGAATCTCAACTGACTAAACTCCAACAAACTTGGACGAGTAACCCGATCGCCCGATCGCTCAAAGCTAGCAAAGCAGGTAAGGTCTATTTCATCCCTAGCTATCTCTGTCTGGCATTACCTGGCCCAATTGGGACTCAGCTCTATCTTGAGGAGTTAAAAAAACAACTATTAACAACATCAGGTTCGAGCCTCCTCCAGTAGGTGTGCTACCGTGGCTGCTGGTGCGGTTATGAGTTTTCTCAGAATCGACTCGTAGCTAGCGAGGAGTCGATCGATCGACTCCTCCGTATACCTTTCGATCCCATAATTAACCATTACCCGCATCGGTTTGGACATTTCTATATAAAATTCTAGGGGCGTGCCAATATCGTCGAGTTCAGCAGAAATATCATCCCATTGTTGGGTGCGGGTTTGCATGACAACTAGTTCCCAATTGGGGATGGCAGCTAAACCCTGAGTGGAGTTAGTTACAGTCAGACTCGCCATCAGATCGATCGGCGCGTGACGCTCGATTTGGCTGAGTACCGACTCAAACGGCACATCTTTATGAGCGATCGCCTCGTAGATATCCAGTTGGAGTCGATCGAGTAACATCTTGCCAGTCAGATCGGGGCAAAGTTGTGATTTTAAGATCGTTTCATTGATAAAGCAGCCCAGCATAGTTTCGGTTTGGGGTACCGTTCGATTGCCGATCGTGGTGACAATCGCAATCTCTTCTCGTCCACTTTCAGCCGCTAGAGCCAGTTGTAAGCCAGTAGAGAGAATCGCAAAACTGGTAACGCCGAGGGTTTGACTCAAGGCGGCGATCGCCTCAGCTAGAGCATCGGGGAACGCAGTAAATCCATATTTAGACTGAGAAGTCAATGTTTTAGTTGAGACGGTGGAGTCAGCATTCCCATTACCATCAACTAATTTTTGTGACCAGTAGGCTAACTGGCGATCGATTTCAACTTGATGCTCTGGCTGCTGTTGCCAAGCCACAAAATCGGCATATTGCAGCGGGACAAGGGACAATGGTGAGGGCAAACCCCGTTCGTAAGCTTGGATGAGTTGATGCAATTCGTCAATTAGCAAACTAAAGGAAGAGCCATCGGTAATAATGTGGTGCATCGTCAGTAATAACCAATGCTCCTGGGGGGCGAGTTGTAATAAGTTGGTTCGCAGTAGGGGTGCGACGGCGAGATCGAATTCAGGAGTGGCAAGATCGATCGCGAGGTTAAATGCGGCTAATTCCCGCTCGTCTGGGGGTAAGGGTTGTAAATCTTGATAACCTAATGGGAGGTGTAGTGTGGGTAAGATAGACTGGATCGGTCGTTCGTCAATCTCGCGAAATACCGTCCGCAAAATCTCATGGCGGCGGACGATTTCATTAAAGCTGCGCTCGACGACGGCTCGATTGAGATCGCCTGTAATTCGCAACACGATCGAGCTATTGAGGGCGGAACTTTTACTCCCGGCATGATGCCAAGCCCAAATCGACTCTTGGGAGAAGGAAAGGGGTGCAGATACTGAAAAGGTGCGCTCGATTGGGCGTAGGGATGATTTACGATCGATCGAGAGTCGATCGATCCGTTCTGCTAAACCAGCAACCGTCGGCGATTGAAACAGATCGACGATCGATAGTGGTACTTCAAAACTCGACAGCAATCGGGCGATTAATTTGGTAGCGAGTAAAGAATGTCCGCCCAACTCAAAAAAGTCATCATCGACACCGACTCGATTCTCTTGCATAGAGGCTATTGCTGGGGCAAACGCTCCGCTACCGCCAACGAGATTTAATACCTCACCAAAAATGCGGGCGATTTCCGTCTCGATTGGAGTGCGTGGGGCGATAAATACGTTATCTAAATCCGATCGATCGAGTTCTGGAGCGGGTAACATTTGACGATCGATCTTGCCGTTACCATTGAGCGGGAAGGCGGCTAACAGTACGAATCCCGCTGGCATCATATACTTAGGCAATCTGGTTTCCAGCAGACGGCGGAGACTGCGGATGGTTAGTTCAGAGTCAGATTCAGGCACGATATAGGCGACGATCTCTATGTCCCCGTTGGCATCTGGGCGATCGATAACCAGACTTTCGCGCACTTGAGGATGTTGAGTCAACAAGGCTTCAATCTCACCCAATTCGATCCGAAATCCGCGTATTTTTACCTGTCGATCGATCCGCCCCAGAAATTCGATATTTCCATCCGCCCAATAACGCACCCGATCGCCTGTTTTATACAGACGGGCATTGGGTTTAAAGGGATCGGGAATAAACGCTAGTGCGGTGAGATCGGGACGATTGAGGTAGCCTCGCGCCACACCTGCCCCACCGATATACAATTCCCCAGGAATGCCGCTGGGAGTCGGTTGGAGCGATGAGTCGAGGATGTAGGTACTGGCATTGGTAACTGGTGTGCCGATCGGTAGTTCGCGTCCGGTTAATTGTGCCTCTGTGAGCGCAGATAAATCGATCGTAGTGGTCACAATTGTCGCTTCAGTCGGCCCATAGCTGTTAACGAGGCGGACGTGAGGTTTAACCAGTTTTTGCCAGGTTATAAAGCGATCTCGCGCGGCTTTTTCACCGCCTAAAATTACCAACCGCACGGAGTCCGGTAGACTTAATTTCTGGGTTGACATTTCCGTTACCATCTGATGCCAGAAGGCGGTGGGTAAGTCTAAAACGGTAATTTGCCACTCATCGCAGGTATGGAGAAAAATCTCGATCGAACTGAGCATGGCTTCGGTTCGCAATACCAATGTCGCCCCACACGTCAAACAGGGAAAGATTTCTTCCGCCGCCGCATCAAAACTCAGTGAGGCAAATTGCAGCACGCGATCGCGATCGCTAATTGTATATTCCTCAATCGCTGCGGCGGTATAATTTGCCAAGGAATCATGCTGCACCATCACGCCTTTCGGTTGTCCAGTCGAACCAGATGTGTAGATAATATAAGCAAGCCGCTCGATCGGTGGGGAAACCGCTAAATCTGCGTCACTTTCTAAGTTAATCCGTTCCCAATCCCCATCGAGTAACACCACAGGAGCATCAAAATTATTAGTCCGCCTGCGCGTACTTTGCAACACCAGCAGCGGTTTCAACCGCTGAAGCAGTGATTTTTTAGTTAATAATACCGACACTTGGGCATCGGCGAGGATAAACTCCAACCGCTCGGCGGGATAATTAGGATCGATCGGTACATATGCGCCGCCAGCTTTGATAATCCCCCATAAACCCACGATCGTCTCGATCGATCGATCCACACAGATACCAACTAAACTGTCTGCTTTAACGCCCAAATTCTGGAGATAATGGGCTAATTGATTGGTACGTCGATCGAGTTCGCGATAGGTAAGTTGTTCGTCACCACAGATTACCGCCAGCGCATCGGGGGTGCGCGATACCTGTGCGGCAAAAGCTCGATCGATCCCAATGATGGGAAGATCGTTAACAGCACTCTGATTCCACGATTGTAACTGCTGCAATTCGCTCGGCGCGAGCAGCGGAAGTTCTGCCAAACAGCAGTCGGGATTGGCGACGATTCCCGCAAGTAAAGTCTGGAAATGTGCCAACAGCCGCTCGATTGTCGATTCGTCGAATAGATCGGTGTTATATTCTAGTTTTCCAATCAGCCCGATCTCAGATTCTACCAGGTGGATGGTAAAGTCAAATTGAGATGTATGATTGTCGATGCGATCGTGTTCGACAGCTAAATTTGGTAGTTCGATATTCTCGATCGAAAAGGCATTTTGAAATACCAACATCACCTGAAATAACGGTGCATAAGTTAAATTTCGAGCTAATTGTAATTCCTCTACCAATTTTTCAAACGGCAAAGTTTGATGCGCCAACGAGCCTAATACAGTTTCTCGCACGCGATCGAGTAAAATCCGAAAACTGGGATTACCTGACAAATCGCTGCGGAATACCAAAGTATTGATAAAACAGCCGATTAAATTTTCTAATTCCGGTTGCTGACGATTGGCAATCGGCGCGCCGACGAGGATATCTTCTTGCCCACTATACCGAAATAGCAACGTTTGCAGAGCAGCTAACAGAGTAACAAAAGTCGTACAACCTGTTTGCTGCGATAATGCCGAGATCGATTTAGTCAGCGGCTTAGGAATAGTAAAAGATAAGGTTTTACCTGTAAAAGATTGTACCGAAGGACGAGATCGATCGCTCGGTAATGGCAATAAATCAGGAGCTTGATGTAATTTCTGTTGCCAATAAGCCAAATCTTCTGCTAACATTTGCCCTTGTAAATATTGCCGTTGCCAGATTGCAAAGTCGGCATATTGAACTGGTAACGCCGACAAAGGGGAAGGTTTACCACTAGCAAAAGCGGCATAAATTGCACTCAGTTCGCGAAAAAAGACCCCGATCGACCAGGCATCGACGCTAATATGATGCAAGGTTAATAGCAAAATATGTTCGGTAGGAGCGCAAATTAATAGACTCGATCGTAACAATACATCGGTTGCTAAGTTAAATATTTGGCAGGCTTGGGCTTGGGCGATGCGTTCTATTTCTCGATCGCGCTCTAATGGATCTAACGATCGCAAATCGATAAAAGGAACATACCAATTACCGACAGGATGAATAATTTGAATCAGTTCGCCCGCAATAGTTTGAAAATTCGTCCGTAAAACTTCATGGCGATCGAGGATTTCAACAAGGCTACGTTCGAGGGCATTGACATCGAGATTACCAGATATTTTTAGAGAAATAGAAACATTATTAGAAACTGCACTTTGAGTTCCTAATTGGTCTTGAAACCACATCCGTTGTTGCCCAAAGGAGACAGCGAATCGATCTTGCCCAGTTGTTTTATCTCGTTTAGGTATTGCCCAAACCTGAGTTGGCTGGCTCGTCTTTTGTTGGCTTAATCGTTGTTTTAATAATGCCTGTTGTTCTGGCGACAATGCGGCAATTCTTTTTGATAAATCGTTGGTCATTAAATTAACCTATTAAATAATGTTTTAAATAAATATTTGAAATATAGTTTGATATTTACTAGTCGGAAAAATCCCCTCCTCGGAGGGGTGCCCGTAGGGCGGGGTGGGTAGATCTCCGCCACATCTCCAATAACTCAAATTATCCTCGATCGATAGGTTAGCCAGCGGTTAAAACCGCCACTAGTGATGCAAAGTCCGCGTAGGCGGACTAATATTATTAATTTGAATAACCCACTACTGTTCTACCCGATCGACAATTTCAACCGTTAAGATATTGCGTTTCAACCACCACAAAACAATCGCCGCAATCCCGCTATAAGCCAGCACGATCGCGGCAATCGCTAAATCCCCAAATAACCAATCAAAACCCAACCCCTCGCCCAACCAAAATGTCCCCAAACTACCTAATAAAATACCCGATCCTAACTTAATTAATAACTCCGGTACATTTAATAAATACTGGTGTAAAACCGTGACAATCAGTACTGAAAATACCAGCGCGATCGCCGTACCAGCTAAAGATTCATACCAAGCACCTGAAGCTAATCCTAATGTCACAACTAAAATGGCAACCTCAAAAGTTTCGAGGATTGCACTTTTTGCCATCACCCAGAAATTCAATTGATTGAATCCCAAATTCTGCCCATCTAATACTATTTCCTCAGCAGCAAGAGGATCTTCAGACATCCACCCTGCTCGTTTGCCTTTTGCCAGCCGTTTAATAGATTTATTTACCCATCGCGAACCAAACCAAAGTAAGGTTACGCCGACGAGAATTTCCAGCCAGTTGAGGGGAATCGATCGCAAGATACCGCCAAAGGGAATGGCAATTATTCCAACTAGTAATATGCCAAAAATACTACCCGCAATCGCTTCTTTTTGATAACCCGATCGCGCGATCGCATAGGCAATTACGGCAATCTCCAAAAAATCGATCGCAGCACCACCGATGGCGGCGATGAGAATGTTCCAGTTAATGTCTATCATCTAGTTTATTTAACTCACTAAAGTTTTGACTCGATCGATTGACGTATAACTATGTTTGATATCCTTGAGAAAATCCAAGCTTTCCATTACCCACTCAAATTCCACGCCAAAATCAATTAATGCAGCAACTTCATCGACTCCGGCTTGCTGTAAACTATCAATAATTGTTCGGCACTGTGTCGGCGTTCCCATCAGTACTTTGCCATTAAAATAAGTCTCGAAGCTAAATTCTAACAAATCATCGAGATCGCGGGCGGTCATAGTTTTTGGATCGATCGAGAATCGTAGATCGCCAGCAGATTTGACGACTAGATCGAAGTGAGTTTTTAGGTAGTTTTTGAATGGTTGTTTGACTTTAATTTTGACAGATTCTAGATCGTCACCGATGAAGGTATGAATCATCATGGATACTTTTCCACTCTGCGGATCGCGACCACTTTGGGCTAGGGCTTGACGATATAAAGTAATTTTGCAGAGGATTTCATCTAAGCTTTGATATAGGGGGGATGTGAGAATATTCGCGCCGATTTTACCTGCTTCAATAAATGATTCATCGGATAGCGAAGTAATCCAAATTGGTACTTGTGGCTGCAATGGTTTGGGGAATGTATTGATGCTCACAGGTTTACCATGCCCGCCGATTAGTTCGATCGATTCGCCCTGCCAAAGTTGTTGAACTACTTGAATATCGCGCCACATAATGGCTTTTTTGTCGGCGTATTTTTCGGGTGCGAGCACAAAATCATTGGGATGCCAACCAGGGGCAAATGAGAGTCCGACTCGTCCTTGAGAGAAGTTGTCTACCATTGCCCATTCTTCGGCGACGCGCAAGGGATCTTGCAAGGGCATGACGACGCTACCAGAGCGGATTTGAATGTTATCGGTAAGGGCGGCGATCGCGGCTCCAGCGACGGCTGGATTAGGGTACAAGCCACCAAAAGCATCAAAATGACGTTCGGGAATCCAAACTGCGGCAAACCCATGTCGATCGGCGAATTTCGCGCCTTCGATCAGTAGGCGATATTTGTCGCGGCTGGTGGTGGAGCCGTCTCCAGAAAAGTAAAACAAACTGAATTCCATGCTTTAAATCCTCTATTTCAAAACTATATTTAACGCGAGTTTCTTCTTGCGGAGAGACTATGCCAACGGGTTAAGGATATTTGCTTCGTTCTAGCACCGCCAGCGATTGAAATCGTGCCTAGTGATGCAAAGTCCGCCTACGCGGACTGGGATATTAGTCCGCGTAGGCGGACTTTGTATCATGAGCGGGGGTTTCCAACCCCACGGCGGTGTTAGAACGGAGCTGACTAACTTATTGCCTGTTCCCGATCTAATCGATCGCGTACTTCATCGATCGACAAATTTTCAATCTCGGCTAACAGGCGAATCATTTCATCAGGATCGTCTGGCTCACAGAGGAGATCGGCGATGATGGCTGCCAATCCGGCTACGGTTGGGGCTTCGGATAGGAGGGTTCGCAGGGATAGATCGACGGGGTAGATTTCGCGGAGTTGGGAGACAATCCGCACGGCGAGGAGGGAATGTCCGCCAAGCTCGAAGAAGTTATCATTTGCACCGATTTGGGCGATACCGAGTTGGTTTTGCCATAGTTGGGCGATTCGTTGCTCGATCTCGGTGCTGGGTGCGATGTAGGCGGTTTGAATCGATCGAGTGTGTTCCGCTGCTGTTGTCTGTTCGGGGCTAGGTTGGGGAGTTGCGGCAGTTGATACAGTGCGCTGCTGTTGTTGTTTCAGGACTGTTTGCCAGTCTTGAGTAGAGACGATCGCCCGATCGAGATCGCTGTGAAGGATACGCTGGAGGGCTTCCCATCCGGCGGCGGGGGCGATGCCTGTGGCGAGGGCTGCTAATCGTTCCTGTTTGAGATGGGTGGGTAGTCCGGTGAGATCGGCTCCCATACCGACTTCTTGCCAGATATCCCAGTCGATCGAGATGGTGCGATAGTTGGGGTTGCGGTTTTGGGCGAGGGCGAAGGCATCGAGAAAATTGTTGGCGGCGCAATAGTCAATTTGTCCCATCCCGCCGAGCAAGGCACTGTGTGAGGAGAATAAGACTAAGAAATCGAGGTGTTTGTCGCGGTAGATGCGCTCGAGTACTAGTGTGCCTTGGACTTTGGGGCGCATGACGTTGGCTGCGGTTTCGGGGGTTTTAAGTTGGATGATGCCGTCGCCTGGGATACCCGCTGTGTGGAAGATGCCGTTAATTTGCCCGTAGGTTTGCTGGATTTGCCCCTGAATGGCTGCCATTTGGGCTAGATCGGCAACGTCGGCATTTAGTACGAGTATTTCTGCCCCGATCGCTTGGAGGGATTGGAGTTGGCGGATTTTGATACTTGTTTTATCCGCTTCATCATGAGTTGTCAACCAGCTTTCCCATTTAGCTCGATCTGGAAATGGCGAACGACCGATTAGAATAAGTTTTGGCTGTATTATCGTCTGGGCTAGATGTGTGGCGATCGTCAGTCCGATTCCACCCATCCCGCCTGTAATCAGATATACGCCCCGATTTCGTAATGATGTTGGCGACTCGACGGGGTTTAAATACAGGGGTTCGGCGATCGGCAACCAGCGATAATTGCCCCGATAAGCGACGATTGGATCGCTCGATGTCTTAGCCTGAGTCAGAATCTCAGCGATCGTCCGATCTATATCCCAGTCCGCGTAGCGAAAAGTGCGTTCTTGGGGTTTCCCCAAGTGAAGCACCTTTTCAAGACAGGCGGACTTTGCACCACCAGCAACGACTTCCAGTCGTTGTGCCATATCGATCGCACAGCAGCTAATATGTGGATATTCTTGAGGAATGACTCGACAAGCTCCCAAAATAGTCGCTGTTTCCGGTTGAATCGTTTCGGTGCCCGTGACATCTTGACTATTGCTAGTCACTACGCCAATGTGGATCGGATCGTTGCTATTTTGATGCCCGATCGCTTGAGCTAGATAGAGCAAACTATAGAAGCCCAAGGTTTGCGACTCTTCAAAGCACAGATCCGCGCCCAGCGTCCAGAGATGAGTAATAATGGGTGCTCGATCTACAGATAACACTGATTGCATCAGTGTCTCATAGTGGCTGAGATCGCTAGGATCGATCGTATAAATATCGTTATTGTGGCTAAATTGAGTACCAATTTCGACCTCAATTACTCGATCGCCCTGTTGCTGCAAGCGTTGTGCCATCGAGTCTGCGAATCCCAATCGGGCACTAAATATTACCCAACAACGCGATCGATCTGTCGGCACGATCGCGGGTGAAACCGCCCGCTTCCAAGAGGGGACATAGAACCAGTCGCCGATATCCGCTTTTTTAACTGGCGTAACTAGAGCGCGATTTAGCTCGTTTAGTGCAGGTGCGTCGATCCAGTACCGCTGTCGATCGAAGGGATAGGTAGGCAGGGGTACGCGCTGGCATTCCCGATCGGCATAAAAGCTAGTCCAATCAACTTCCACGCCACTCAACCACAGTTGCCCCAAGGTTTTCAGCATCAATTCTAGATCCGAAGATTTATCCTGGGGATGGGGGAGGGAATAAAGAATAGTCCGATCTGGTGCCTGTTGTTTGGTTAAGGTGCCCAGAGTTCGCCCTGCCCCGACTTCTAGGAAGATCGCCTCGGTATTGGTTAATAACTCTGCCATCCCTGCTGCAAATTGCACGGGCTGACGCAAATGCTGCACCCAGTAGCACGGATCGGTGGCGGCTGCGGGTGTTATCCAAGTTCCCGTAACATTGGAAATAAACGGAAGTTGGGGCGGATGGAGCGTAATCTGGCGCAAACATTCGACGAATGGCTCGATCGCGCCCTCCATCAGGGGCGAATGGAAGGCATGGGAAGTATGCAACGGACGGCAAGTAATCCCTCGCGTTGCCAGTAGGCTCTCTAATCCCGCGATCGCTTCAACTGTCCCCGAAACTACATTCAGAGTGGGACTATTATGAGCCGCGAGGTAAAGGGTGTCATCGAGTAAGGGCTGGAGATCTGCGGCGGCTAAATGGACGGCTAGCATCGTGCCCGTCGGCTGCTGCTGCATTAATATTCCGCGCGTGACAACTACCGTCAGCGCATCCTCCAGCGAGAAGACACCCGCTAAACAGGCGGCGACATATTCACCGATACTATGTCCGATCGCGCCTTGCGGGGTTACGCCCCAAGACATCCAGAGTTGGGCGAGGGCATATTCGATCGTAAATAAGGCAGGTTGGGCGATCGCGGTTTGGGTGAGTTGGTGGGTAGCTGTGGCGAGATCGGCTGAATCAGCAAATAATACCGATCGGAGATCGATATCGTGCTGGGATTGCAGGAACGTCAAACAGCGATCGACATCCGATCGAAAGGTAGCTTCGCTTTCATACAGTTCTCGTCCCATATTGACATATTGGGAACCTTGACCGGAAAACATCAACATTATCGGCGGATTGCTAGCTGTTGTCTGCCCTGTAAATACCTGCGGCGAATCTTCCGCTGATAAGGCTTGCACGGCATTATCTAAGCTAGAAACGATCGCAAATCGCCGTCGATCGAATGCCCACCGCCCCATTTGTAATGTATAAGCAACATCGGCTAAATTCAGTTCGGGTGACTGTTTGAGTCGATCGCTTAAATTAACCGTCGATCGATCTAATGCTGTCGCTGTTTTCGCTGACAGTGCCAACAGTTGATAAGCTCTCGGTTGTGAAGTTGCCGGATCGAGGGGCGGAGCTTCTTCTAAAATGGCATGAACATTCGTACCGCCAAAACCGAAGGAACTCACCCCCGCTCGACGTGGAGTACCGTTAGTTTCCCATTCAGTTAACTTAGTATTGACATAAAAGGGACTACTAGCAAAATCAATTTGCGGATTGGGAGTTTCAAAATGAAGACTGGGGGGAATCCGTTTGTGATGCAGTGCCAACACCGTTTTGATGAATCCGGTAATCCCCGCCGCCGCATCTAAATGTCCGATATTAGTTTTGACAGATCCGATCGCGCAAAACTGCTTGAGATCTGTCGATGCGCGAAAAGCTTGCGTCATTGCGGCAACTTCGATCGGATCGCCCAATGCCGTACCCGTACCGTGAGTTTCCATATAGCTAATGGTTTCCGGCTCGACTTCCGCCATCAATTGCGCGGCGCGAATCACTTTAGCTTGTCCTTCCTGACTGGGTGCGGTGTAGCCGACTTTCATCGCCCCATCATTATTAATCGCCGAACCTTTGACTACCGCATAAATCCGATCTCGATCGGCGATCGCATCTTCCAGCCGTTTCAATACTACAATTCCCAGCCCGTTACCGCCCACAGTGCCATTAGCGTTACAGTCGAAGGCGCGACAATGCCCATCGGGAGACACGATTTCATCAGGTGAGAGGGTAGTTTCACTCTGCGGTACTTTCACCGCCACCCCAGCAGCCAGAGCCATGTCACACTCGCCACTGAGCAGACTTTGACAGGCTAAATGCACCGCAACTAAGGAACTAGAACAAGCCGTCCCCATGCTGATACTCGGCCCCTTGAGGTTCAATTTATAAGAGACGCGAGTGGGTAAATAATCTTTATCAACTCCCACTAATGTGGGCAAAAATCCCCGCGATTCAATCAATCCTGGATTCGGGCTGAGGTTATATAACAGGTAAGTTCCCATCCCCACACCTGCAAATACCCCGATCGCGCGCTCCTCATTTTCCGAGCTATAACCCGCATTTTCGAGAGCTTCCCAAGCAGATTCCAAAAACAACCGATGTTGAGGGTCCATTGTTTCAGCTTCCTTGGGATTGAAACCGAAAAAAGCAGCATCAAATCGATCGACATCCTTTAGCACCGCCCCAAACCGCTCGATCCCATTAGAGCGCGTCTCACCATCAGTAAGTGGGGTAATTAATTCGACTCCATTTTCTAAATTTCGCCAAAAGTCCTCGATCGTCTCCCCGCCCGCAAATTTGCCAGCAAGTCCAATTACTGCTATTTCTAAACCGTTAAAATTTGAATTCATATCACTATATGTCTATTGTTTTTGATAATCGATCGCTTAGAAAATCCCCTCCTAGGAGGGGTGCCCGTAGGGCGGGGTGGGTCAGATCTACGCTTCACACCAGCAACCCGATCGATGTTAATAGTGGGGTTGGGCAGGTTTGTACGAAAGTTAATTGCACGTTTGAACTAATTGCATAAACCTGCCCCTACAGGTTATCTAGATCCCCGACTTCTCAAAGAAGTCGGGGATCTGATTCTCACTCTATTTACTAGCCAATTTCGATCGTTCCAACCGTTGCTTCAACCGATCTTTACCCTGACTTAACTTCTGCCGATTCTCAACACTTTGCTGACCCAAATTATTAACATCCTTAGCCTGCATCAACCGCTGCGTCAAAGCCCTCACCGTCGGATAATTAAACAAATCTACCAACGAAATAGATCCAATTTGTGCTGGTAAAACTTCTGCCAACTTACGATAAACAGTAGTAATTAATAGTGAATTAGCACCGAGATCGAAGAAATTATTAGTAACTCCAATCTCCTCGATTTCTAATACTGATTGAAAAATGGACGTGATCGATCGTTCGATTTCATTCTGCGGAGCTGCATAAACTACCTCCCGCGATCGAAATAGATCCAATTGGGTGGGTAATGCTTGCCTGTCAACTTTGCCATTAACTGATAGCGGCAAAGCATCCAAAAACATGAAACTCGATGGCACCATATAATCGGGGAGTTTGCGCCCCAGAGAGTCGCTTAGTTCCTCGACGGTGGGTAAATCTGGGTGTCCAGATACGATATAAGCCACCAACCGCGCTTGCTGGCTATCGCCGATCGCTTTGACGATCGCGGTTTGTACGGCGGGATGCTGCATCAGAGCCGCTTCCACTTCTCCAGCTTCGATCCGATAGCCGCGTAGCTTGATTTGGAAGTCTACCCGTCCCAAAATTTCGATCGTGCCATCTGGTAAATAACGACCGCGATCGCCTGTACGATAGAGCCTTTCCCCTGTGCGCGGATGAATGATAAAGTTAGCCTGCGTTCGTTCCTCGTCGCGCCAATAACCTTTGGCTACCTGTACCCCAGCGCAATACATTTCTCCCGCAACCCAGGTGGGACAGTTATTTAAAGCTGGATTTAAGATGTAATATTTAGCATTTGCCATCGGTTGCCCATAGGGAATGCTGTTCCAAGTAGGATCGACTGCGCCGATCGAATAGCCGATATTCCAAATTGTAGTTTCGGTGGGGCCGCCAATACTCAATAATTCGATGTCTGGTGCTACAAAGCGAATCCGCTCTGGCAGAGTTAATGGCAGCCAATCCCCACCTAAAATCGCCAAGCGTAAGTTAGTTGTAAATGGCGTATCGCCGACGGCATTTACCAACATTTCCATCATCGGCGGTACTGAGTTCCACAATGTCACCTGTTCGCGCTGGATTAATTCTGCCCAATGGTTGGGATCTTTAATCAGCCGCGCATCGGGGATAACGATCGATCCACCCGCCGCCAACAGTCCGAAGATGTCATACACGGATAAGTCGTGATTGAGGGCGGTGAGAGCTAACATGCGATCGGCAGATCCGACTTGAAACCGTTGGTTGGTATACACTACCACGTTAGCCACATTCCGATGTGTCACCATTACCCCTTTCGGTAAGCCAGTGGAACCGGAGGTGTAGATTACATAAGCCAAATCGTCGGGAGTTTGGATGGATTCGAGCGGTGCATTACTTTTTGTTGTTAAATCTTCAGTATCGATCGATATTCGCTGAATCGATTCATCCCACTGTAATTTGTCCTCCAACCAAGATTGAGTTAGTACAGTCTCAATCTCACTATGTTTGAGTAAATACTGAAGGCGTTCCGGTGGTAAATCGGGTGCGATCGGCACATAAGCCGCCCCAGATGCTAAAATCCCGATCGCGGCGACGATCTGTTCCCAACCTTTTTCCATCACCACGCCGATTAATCGGTTCGGCTGTGCGCCAAGCTGTCGCAAGCGATGAGCGATGCTATTGGCGCGATCGCTCAATTCTCCATAAGTTAGGGATTTACCCGCAGCGATAACGGCGATATTATTGGGTGCTTGGAACACGCGATCGGCAAACAGTTCGTGTAATAATGCCTCAGAAATCGGTGCATCTGTCGCGTTAACTGCCTCCCGTGCTAGTAATTGCGCTGGGGGTAGCAGTTGGGGATTTTGCTCGTGCCAGATGGCATCATCATTTGCTAGCTGTTGGAGTAAATCGCAGTAAGCAGCAAACATCTCGGCGATCGCACCTGCGGGAAATAATTCTTCCACAACATCCCAATTGAATGTCAGGGTTTCTTGCTCCTCCCACACTTGAATATCCATCCAAGCTTGCGAGGCTTGACTGATTCCATACACTAACTCCCCAAAATGGCTGAATGTCAAGGTTTCTTGACCGATTCCCGCAAATCCCAGCGTACTGGTAAAGATGACAGGCATCGCATTCGGGACATTCCCTTGACGGCGGGTGAGTTCCCGCGTCACTCGCACCCCACTATAGTAGCGGTGTTCCAAATCTTGCCAGAGTTGGGTTTGAATCCGCATCGCTCGATCGCGAAGCGTGCCAACTCCTTGGCAATCGCGAAATGATTCACCAGCAGAATTATCTACCCCTAGCAGCGTTACCGAAGTGAAATCTCCCAACAAGTTATTGACTTGAGGGTGCATCGGCAATCGATTGAATAGTGCCAAATTGAGCGTGAATTGGGGATTCTGGCTCCACAGCGCGAGAATTTCCGCAAAAGCAGCCAGCAACATCCCTGAAGGAGTCAGCCCGATATTTTTGGCTTTCTGCTTCAGCCGTTGCCAGTCTGCCGTCTCCATTTGCGCGTTATAACGCCGACAGCGATGCTGTTTGAGTTCCTTGGGACTTTTCGCCAAGGGTAAATCGGGCGCGGGTGGTAGCTTATCGATCCGCTCGATCCAATATGCCCGCGATCGCTTATATAGTTGGGTTTGACAGAGATTTTGTTCGGCGATCGCATAGTCCCGAAACGAGATATCTAATGCGGGCAACACGCAATCTGGCTGCTGATAAACTTGAAACCATTCCTCAAACAGCCGAAACAAGCTCCAAGCATCAAATACCAGCAAATCGTAACTAATATGCAACCGTAATCGCGCACCATCCAACCGCGTCGCCCGAAAATCAAACAACGGAAAGCGATCGGCTGGTAATACCTGATGAGACATCTCCTCCCGAATCGCCGCCAATCCAGTCTCGATTTCAGTCTCAGTCTTACCCCTTAAATCCACAACAGGCATCTGGTAAAGCGGCACCTTCCGCAGAATCTGCTGCTGTCCATCCGGCATTACCACCGCCCGTAACATATCATGTCGATCGATTAATCGTTGTAGCGCGATATTCAATCGATCGACATCCAGATCGTCGCCTTCAATTTCGTAATAACCATGATTGGAAACACCACCCAATTCCAAAATTCCACTTCGCCCAATCCAAAAAGCGTGCTGCATATCCGTCAGCGGAAACGGCTCATAACGCGATGCTGGATCGGGATCGATCGCAGGTAAATCATTCACAGGCTGGCGATCGCGATGTTGATGCAACAACTCGATAATCTCGGCTTTCTGCTCTGTCAGAGCCTCACGCACTTCACTCGTTAATGTCCCCTTGGGCGCATCCACAATCAGCGCATCTCCCTCGATGGATAATTTAATACCGCGATCGGCTAGTGAATCAATTAGTAAATGTAGATTCATAAATTGAGAATTAATAATTGATAATTGATAATTAAATAACGTCAGACATCCTAAGTTACCAACTTGTAAGTAATAACTAGCTCCGTTTCAGCACCACCCTCAAATGAATTTGGGGCTAAGAGCAAAAGTCCATTGAAATGGACTAATTGGAATTGCTGTAAATACCTAGACAGAATTGACAAATAGATAATTTTTATCCACTACAGAAAAGATGTCCAAGCAAAATATTGTGTAATTAATTATGTCTACCTACTTAGTTCTCTGAAGAGAACTTATGCTATTAGCCCGAAATTCATTTCAGGGCGGTTGATGACTAAGCAATAGTTTCAAGATCTGTAACTTGAGTTTCGCCCATCAATCCAATACCCCAAACCCTTACAAGCTAAACACCTCTCGCCCCGATCGATCCACATCGCCCTCATCCCTCACCACCCCTGAAATCGTTTCCGCCATCGCCATTCGATCGAGCAAAAACTCCGTCAGATCGCGAATATTCCGCTCCCCCACAAACTGCTCCATCGGTACCCGAATCCCCAAACTAGCTTCGAGTTGACTCCGAAAGATCGTCGCCACCAAAGAATCTAACAACGTCGTCAGCACCACTTGCGGATCGAGATCCGCTGGCGAAACTTGGCGTAAATTGGCTAAGGATTCCACTAAATAAGGTTCGAGAATGGCATGACGATCGCCCGCAGGCACCGCCAGTAGCCGTTCTTTAATCCCAATCTCAGTAATCGCCACCGGATTACTAACTGGTGCTACGAAACTCTCGATCGCCTTGGTGGCGCGCTTCGCGTTCGTCGATCGAATCGGCACCACTTCAGTATTACTAGTACCCAACGCCACATCACCCCAGCGGATAACCATCGCCGCCGCCGTCGCACCCGCACCATTGGCATACACCAGCACCAAATCGTCTGGACGAATTTTGCCACTAGCCGCCGCATGATAGAGATTGGCAAGGGGAAAAACTGGCCCGATATTGGCGTATGTCGGGTAAAGATCGATAACCCGCTCTGGATCGATTCCCAGTGCTTTGGCACAAACGCTGGCATACCAAGCTGTCGGGGTATTAAACGCAAAATAATCGATCCGATCGAGACTAATTCCCGCCGCTGCTACCGCTGACTGACAGCATTCGCGCACCGTATCGGCTGCTGTTACTGCAAGGCTGCTGACATTTTCCCCCGTTCCCGTTTGAATGCGGGGATTGCCGTGGGCATCGATCGTCAGTTCGTGGGTATATGCCCCGCAAGTCTCGATCGTTGGGACGATCTGCGTACTGAGAATGCCGCGATTCGCTCGCTCGGCACCAACCACCATCGCTGCCGCACCATCACCCATCGACCAAGAAAGGGTATCGGCATCATTTACCGCCTGAGAGCCAATGTGGGACACCACAATTAAAATTTGGCGATAGGTGCCAGTTTGAATGAACGCCTGGGCGGTTTGGAGCGCGATTAATGCACTGGCACAAGTAGATTCTAGATTCCATGCCGGACAGCGCAAACCCAATTGCTGGGCGAGATGAGTCGCCAAACCAGGGCCGACATCACTAGGAAACAGGGAAGAGACGATCGCCAAATCCACATCTGCCGTTGTCAGGTTTGCGGCTGTCAGAGCCGATCGCGCCGCTTGACATTCCAACAGCAGAGATGACTCATCACCCGCCAATACGCGCCGTTGGATGCTACCTCGGAACGGATCGGCTAAAAAAGGCGTAACTTCTTGCAACCACAGATCGATCCCACTGGGAGTAGGAATTAAGTCTGTAGCTGGAGTGTGCCTGACTTCTCGCTGTCGGGTTTGGGCAAATAAATCGGGGAATTTTTCTAGCCAATAATCGTTGGTGCGAATAGTCTGGGGAAAGTTGATGGCAAGCGATCGAATACTAACTGGCTGCATGGTAAATGCCGATTTTTAATTTAGATTTTTGCATATTATTCTCATTAATTTTAGAGAAGATGGCTCGATATTTAAAAGTTATCTTGAGTTAGGGGCTTGAAAGCCTGAGTAAGGACGGAGGGTATTGAAGTAGGGCAATTCATGAAGCGACGCGCGCTCCGGAGGAAACCTCCGGGTTTAGCGCGTCAAGACATTGCCCTACTTCAATGGCCGAAGATCGCCATAAATCGCTTAAAGCAGTTGCTCTGCAAGCATTTTATATTCTTGGGAAGGAACGATGCTTTAGGGATGAAGAAAAATAATGTCCAAACATCCTCTTCAGATCGATCGGGGAACAACGTCGATCTCATGCGCTCTCGATCGATCTCTAGTCTGGATCGGCAAAAGCATTATTGAGAATTTATATTAATATCTATATCACGATCTAAAATACAATTGCAATAGCATGGCGATCGATTATCGATATGTTGTGACATCCTTGTTAATCCTCAAAATTTTTGCCGTGCGTATCTTTACAATTCTCTGGAGCGGGCAGATGGCATCGGCGATTGGGACAGAAATGACCCAATTTGCCCTCACGATCTGGATTTGGCAACAGACTCAAACCACAACGGCGATCGCGCTACTGAGTTTCTTCTTTCTACTCCCACAGATTTCGATCTCCCTATTGGCAGGGATAATTATCGATCGCTTCAATCGTCAGAAATTGATGATTTTTAGCGATGTCTGCGTGGGCGCATGTACGATAACGATCGGGTTGCTACACTCGATCGGCTCGCTCCAGATCTGGCACCTGTATGGTTTAGCCGTCATCTATGGCTGTTGCGGACAACTCCAAGGGCTAGCTTTTTCCGCATCGATTTCGTCGATCGTGGACAGAAAACACTACAGCCGCGTCAGCAGCATGAGAACACTGATTATGTACGGCGGGACAATTATTGCCCCCGCCCTGGTGGGTAGCTTGTATCCAAGCATCGGGTTAATGGGCATCATCGCGATCGATCTGGCAACCTTTATCATCGGGATTAGCACCGTGCTGATAGTGCGGATTCCGCAAGTCAAAAGTTCGCCTAGCGATCGAAACGACGGTAAAACCATCTGGCAACAACTGTTCTGGGGGATCGACTACATCCGCGCCAGACCCAGCCTAGTCGCCATTACCACCATCTTTTGCCTGTTCCTATTTGCCTATCAAACCAGCGAAACCCTATACCCGCCAATGATTTTGGCACGGACGGGTAGCAATGCCCAAATCCTCAGTACCGTCGCCATCTCCGCCGGAATCGGCGGTGTCGTCGGTGCAGTAGTTCTGAGCATCGTCGGCGGCGTACCGCGCCAAATTCAGGGGATGTTAATCGCCTTTATCGGAGTCGGCTTGGGCAGTCTAGCGTTAGGTTTGGGGCAAACCCAAGCGGTGTGGATGTTAGCCCAATTCTTCGCCGCCTGTTGTATCCCCCTCGCCTACAGTTCCACCGATGCGATCTGGTACACCAAAGTCGAGCCAGCAGTGCAAGGGCGAGTATTAGCCGCCGCCCACACGATCGGGTCGATCGTCGGTGCCTTAGCCAGCCTCATCGCCGGAGTATTAGCCGATCGCGTTTTTGAACCACTAATGAATTCAGGCAACTCGATCGCTCTAGCCTTATCACCGCTATTCGGTACGGGTAAAGGATCGGGCATCGCCTTACTCGTGACAATCTCCGCCATTGCAATGGTATCGATCGGCATCGGCGGTAATGCCTTTCCCAACCTCCGCAATGCTGAAGCCCTGCTACCAGACTGCGATCGACCTAACCCCGACAGTGGCGAACTTAATCTATAACTGTGTCTACTTGCTAGGGAATGAATCAGCCCTGCTTCATATGAGGAAGGCTGGGGTGGAAAATCCCCTCCTCTCCTTCTACCGTGTATACACAAGTCCAGTAACAAGCGCAAATGGTCGAAATCCCCCTGTCTTGTCTCCCTAATCCGTCGGGGAACCCGACGTTGGCGCAGCCACTCCAAAGGAGTTACGGGAGCCGCTAAATCCCCCTTAAAAAGGGGGACTTTGGCTGGATCTTAGCCCCCTTTTTAAGGGGGTTTGGGGGATTTAGATCTAAAAACGAAGTCAACCATACTTGTGTACACACCGTAGCCCTCTCCTTAGGGAGAGGCTACGCCAACGGAGGGGTGCCCGTAGGGCGGGGTGGGTAGATCTCCGCAGCTACTCCGATTTCAACACCAAATTTGTCAACATCGTATTCATCTTATTCACCGACTCCACATACTCATTTTCTGGTACCGACTCAGCCACAATCCCCGCACCAGCATTGAAATGAATCGTGTCACCGTACTGATAAGCCGATCGAATCGCGATCGCCAGATCCGCCGTACCGCGACTATCGATCCAGCCAATCCCGCCCGCATATAGCCCCCGTGGTTCCGTTTCCAAGCGATCGATCCACTCCAATGCCGATCGTTTATTAATGCCCGAAACCGTAATCCCAGGGAATAACACCTTCAACGCATCCCAAAGTGTCTTATCGGGTTGCAGTTCCCCACCAACGCGAGAAGACAGATGTTGGACGCAGCGGTATTGCTTGACCTCCATAAAATCAAACACCCGCACGGTTTCCGGCACACAGAGCGAAGTTATTTCATCTTGAGCCAGCCAGATCGAGAGGGCATGTTCTTTTACCTCTTTGGCATCGGTAAATAACTCGCGATTTAACTGCTCGTCTCGCTCCAGATTTTCAGATCGGGGACGAGTTCCCGCGAGTGGGTTGGTAATTGCAAATCGATCCGCATCCACCGTCATCAAAATCTCAGGGCTGAAACCCACCGCGCTGACATCATCGAATTGGAAACAATACGATCGCGCTGAATTATTACTCTCAGTCCCCAGACGATAGGTACCCAACAGATCCATCTGTCCCTTAACTTTGACCGATCGAGCGATAATAGCTTTGTGCAAATGTCCGGCTTGAATTGCCTCTACCATTTCGCTCACTTTGGTTTGATAATCTTCGCGATCGGCAAAATCCAGAGTGGGTGGGGTGGCGGTATAATTCCGCAATGGAGACTCGATCGCTAGAGCTTCGATAATTTTAGTTAGAGATTTGACACTTTTAATCCGAATCCCTTTATCGGTAATCTGGAGTTCGGTTTCAGGAATCGAAAAATATAATAAGGGTTGCTCGATCGCCTTACTATAACTCGAATAAAACCGCGCCATATCGAAACCCACATAGCCATACGCCGTCCAATTTTCGATCGGTAATGATGCCAGCATCTTCTCTACCTGCTGGAGCGGATCGCCAACAATTCTCGTTCCGAGAGGCTCCGCCAACGATCGCGACTCGATTTCACCTAAATAATCTAAGGTTACAGTATCAGTACTCACCGCAATACTGGCTAAGGTATTCCCCGCAATCCGCGTCTGCCCATCGCCCTCGTAGAGCATATAACTGGAAAATAAACCAATATCTAACAAATTTTGTAATAAAGATTGCGGATCTTTGGTTTCTGGGACGAATAATTCATGGTAAACGAGCGGCTGAGTGTCGGTGGAAAACATAAGTAATTATTTAGTGGATAGTAAATAGTGGTTGTCAACGACTGGAAACCGCGCGGTTAAAAACCGCAACGGTTCGTAACCGCATCGCTAAATTTTCAACAATGCTTGACGATGTACTTTGCCAGTCGGTGTGCGTGGCAGCGCGTCCAAAAACTGGATGCTTTTGGGAACCTTAAATGGGGACAATTGCGCCTTCACCGCTTGGCGGATACTGCGCTCTAACTCGATCGAGGGTGCAAATTCAGATTTGAGACTCACATAGGCAATTACCTGCGTTAAATCTCCATCTAGCTCAGCACTAGGCACAACCGCCGCATCGAGGATACTTTGATGCTGGAGCAATACATCCTCCACTTCAAACGGAGATACCCACATCCCATTCACCTTAAAGAAGTCATCATTTCGCCCCATGAACCGAAAATAACCATCGGCATCGCGCACATATTTATCTCCCGTCCGCATCGTCGTCCCATATAAAGCCGATCGCGTTGCCGACAAACGGTTCCAGTAACCCAACATCAGGCTCTCGCCCGATACTTCTAATGCGCCAATTTCACCATCTGGGGCGGTGACTCCGCGATCGTCTACAACGCGCACATCATAGCCTGGTACCGGAAGACCTGAAGTACCCGGACGACATGCCCCCGGTTGATTAGAGAGAAATATATGCAGTAACTCCGTCGTCCCAATCCCCTCGCAAATCTCCAACCCATACATTTCTCGCCACTTGAGCCAGATGGTAGTGGGTAGCTGTTCGGCAGCCGACAGGCACAACCGTAATGAACTGGTATCCAAAGGCGCAATCTCAGCTAGTGACAGGATGCCAGCATAAATACCTGGAATGCCAAATAACACCGTCGGTTGGTAAGTTTGAATATCCGCAATAATATCAAACGCATTCGCCGCATCGGAGAGAATAGCCGCCGCACCTACCGACATCGGCATGTACAAGGTATTCCCCAATCCATAGGCAAAGGGGATTTTGGCAACGGAGTAGATAATGTCATCTGCCTGTAAACCGACCAACTCCTTGCCATAATTTTCGGCACAAACCACCATACTTTGATGCAGATGAATTACACCTTTTGGTCGTCCGGTACTGCCAGAGGTATACAGCCAGAATGCAGGTTCTTCGCGATCGGTTTGCACCCAATCGACGGATTCATCCTGTTGCTTCAGTAGAGAAATTAACGATCGATCGCCATCGGTTTGCACAACATGTTGCAGAAATGGCGACTCGACCGCCCCCAACCGTTCCAACCACGATCGATCTGTTACCAACACTTGAGCGCGACAGTCTTGGAGAATATACCGCACATCTTCCAACGTACAAGCTGTATTGATCGGGACTGGTACTACTCCCAACCAAATCGCCCCCCAGAAGGCAAACACAAATTCTGGCGTATCTGGTAATAAAATTGCGATCCGCCGTTCGCGATCCACGCCCAATTCGGCTAAAAATTTAGCCATCCGCCGCACCCAACTATGCACCTGAGCGTAAGTGTAAGTATCATCGCGGTAGTAAATAGCCACGCGATCTCGCCGATCTGGTGCTAAGTTGGCTTCAAGAAAATAAGCTGCCACGTTAAAGATATCGGGCAAGCTGGTAGATATAGTTTTCATCTGAAAATTTCTGGCGAGCGGGAATTATGAAGATCGAGCTGGCGAAGGTGCGACTACCATCTGACAAATTTCCGCCAATGTGAGATCTTGACGCGTTCCTAGCTTGAGATCGAGATCTAATTGGCGTTTCAATTCGAGAGATAGTTTGACTGTCTCGACCGAATCTAGCCCCAGATGTGCGTGGATGAGAGTGTCTTGGGCGATCGTGTTTTCAGGAATGCCCAAACCGACCAAAATCGCTTTGAGCGTATCCATTACCGTTAAGTCGTTCGTTCCTGTCATAGCGCATGATGAGTTTAAATTTTGAATTGTAAATTATGGCTGTGAAGTAGTATTGACTCTTACTCTCACTAAGCAGAGTAAGATAATCCGACGCTCGGACTGCCAAAATGCTGGCATCGATTTGGCAAAGCCAACGCTACGCGAACGGCAGATGAGAGCACGAACATGGGGAAGTACTGGAAAATCCCGGATTGGAGCGGTAACGCCAATAGTTTTTGCAATCGAACTAAAGAGCGCGCTCTCAACTATTGAGAATTATTTTTGATAACTAGAAAGAGTCTAGTACATTTTCTTGATTTTTGGCAAGTATGTTCGATCGCTTAATTCCGCAGCCATAATTGCCAAATAACCGATAGAAGTAGCTCTAATTGCTTGCAGCTAGTGTTTTCAACCCGATCCCATACTTTAGATGACCATTTGAAATTAGGCTCGCTCTGCGACATCGCTCGGCGATCGTCGCTAGTATCCAACCCCAGTTTTTGTAAATAGGGGAGCTATTATTTGCATACAATTCTCAATTTAGGAGATCGATCGCTCTGATAGCGTAATTATTTTTGGATGCAAGTTAATAGGTCGTTTAATTTGAGGAGCCTGCGGATCTCGATGCTTTAGATTTATCAGTTAGTTGGCGAAGATAAGTCCATCGATCGATTGCTGCCGATCTGTTAAATGTCAATCTATAGACTTGGCTAGAATCTATCCCCCATAGTAATTTTAGCGATCGACAATCGACATCGTTGCGGGTAATAAGTTCTCTTAATTCGGTTTCCGATAGTGGCATATTAAGCTTCTTTTAGACTAAATGTTTACCCGCTTCATAATATTGATGCCACCTCTCTCCCTTACGGCCCTTCACCACGAGATTGAAATAGTGCTGAAGTTTTTTCACATCTTCAACCGAATCCTTAATCGCACTCCCCAACAAACTTTGAACTAAATGCTCCGCTGTCACCTGCGCGTCGTTATAGTAAAAACCATGCATCCCAGCGGCATAGCCCACAGAGACGGCTTCGGCAGTACTCATGACGGTACTGAGTGGCTCCAAAGCCTTGCCATCGCTGGTTTTACTCGTCCGCAGTTCGTGGAAGGTGGTAACGAGGATTTCTGTCAGTTCTGGGGGCAATGTCAGGGGAATATTAGCTTGGGCGAGGAGTTTGTCGGTTTGAGTTTGGACGAGTTCGAGTTCTTGGCGGAGATTATTAATCGGTGGAATCGTTTCAAAATTAAAGCGGCGTTTGAGAGCGGCACTCATTTCATTCACTCCCCGATCGCGGGTACTCGCCGTCGCAATTACATTAAAACCCATCTGGGCGTACAGATTGCGCCCCTCATCTTCCATTTCGGGAATTGCCATCACGCGATCGCTCAAAATCGAAAGCAAGGTATCCTGCATTTCCAAGGGACAGCGGGTAATTTCTTCAAACCGGACGATTTTACCCTGTTGCATTCCCCGATGGAGTGGGGCGGGGACTAAGGCTCGATCGGTTGCACCTTCGGCTAATAATAGGGCATAGTTCCACGAGTATTTCATCGCATCTTCGGTGGTGCCCGCGCTACCTTGAATCGTCAGGGTAGAATCGTTACTAATAGCAGCGGCTAGCAGTTCGCTCAGGTAGCTTTTAGCCGTACCTGGTTCGCCGATGAGCATCAAGCCGCGATTGGTGGCGAGGGCGACGATACAGCGTTCGAGCAGGCTGCGAGTACCGACGAATTTGGGGGCGATCTTCAAGTCGGCATTGCCGAGGATAAAGTCGAGGACGGATCTGGGGGTGAGTTGCCAGTTTTGGGGGCGAGGCGCGATCCCATCGCGATCGCGCAGTTGTTGCAGTTCTGCGGCGTGGAGGATTTCGGCAGGAGGACGTTGGATTTGGGAGAGGGTGGGGCTTTTTTTTGTTTTGGGGGGCATGATTTAAGCTATTTGATGTGGCTGGTGAAGGGGTGAAATTGTGTGACTGGCTTCGTTCTGACACCGCCCTGAAATGAATTTCGGGCTAATAGCGAAAGTTCGTTAAAACGAACTAAGGGATGAGGGTTAAATAACATTTATACTCTTACTCCCAAGCTCACGTTATCTATCAGTTCTCTTCAGAGAACTTGAGCTATTAGCCCCGAATTCATTCGTTCGCGTAGCGTCTGCCTTCGCAGAGGGCGGTGCTAGAGCGCAGCTAGGAAGTATTAAGTGGATATCTTTATACTTCATTCATCAATTTTATATATATGCCCAGTTAGTTAGCTTTCGCCGCGATCGAGGTTAAATCCCTGAGTACTTCGCTAATAACCAAAGGATCGACATTCCCTAACCCGATCGCCTTGTCTCGATTGCCGTATATATTTGTAGAAATACCTGACATCAAATAACAACGCTCGATCGATTGGTCGTCCCAACCATCCATATAACCGATAGGCACGCCTTCGTATTCAACGATTGCCGTCACATTCGCACTCGGAAATGATTTGAAATGCTCGGAAAAAATGCCCGCATCTTGCGGCGTTCCCCGTACCCAACCAGATTTCTCTAACATGCCCACTAGAGCGAGTGCCGAAACTTTGGCATCCTTAAAGCGAGTAATTTCTGTTTGCAGTTCTTCCCCAGATTCGAGTGCGTAAATCGATCGACCGATCTGTTGAAATGGCGGCATAATCTCATAATCACTCAAGATTTCACCCCAATTAGCCAGTTGTGCTGCCGATAAATATAACGGATGAACGATGCCAATGCGATCGAGTCCAGTTAGTTCGTAAGTTTCATCGCGATCGTTTGCATAGGTGCGATCTTCGGTAACGCGAAACGTGCTAATTAACTTACCAGATCCATCGTAACCACCCCAAACGATCCGACGTACCAAATGCGTCATCAATGGGTGTCGCACCAGCAGGGTGACAAATTCATCCACTTGCCAGCGTCGCCCTGTCACCATTGCCCGTTCTAATCTGGCTGGTTGAAGCTTGAGGAGTTCGTTAACTTGTTTCTTTAATAATTTCCACTCAGCGATCGCATTTTCTGATTTTTCCTTATCATCTTTAGCATTAGGTTTGGGTAAATCAGTTTTAATTTTACCCGCAGCATCTTTCACCATCGGTTTGAGATTTTCGCTCAAAACAAACTGAAATTGTCGCGCTCCAAAGTCAAATATCCGCGTACCGTTGTCGTCTAAATCGCAATCGGGTATAATTCGATCTTCCAATTGTTCGCGGCTCATCTTGCGTTCTTTAGCGATCGCTTCCATACATTCTTGGGCTTGTTGTTTGATACCCTTAAATTTGACTTTTTGAGCGATGCCATGAATTTGCATCAGGGCGATATCTGTCCCGATCGATCGCAAACATAATAATCCCGATACAGCCCGCGAATGCTGACTGACTCCCGGCCAAATCCGAATTAACGGAGCTAGTTTTAGTACGCAGACATCGCCACCAAATATGCCGATCGTTCTCAATGCCCAATATTCCTGAGTCGGCGATCCATCTGCTCGCCAGCGTTCAAATAATTTCCACGCAAATGTATCTAATTCGGGGAGAGCGGCATGGGTTTTAATCGCGATCGCTAGCGGATGGGTTTTGTGCAATTCGCTTTGTCTCAAGGCATTTAAGACGGCTTCTATCTGTCGATCGTTCAAACAATAATCGCCACAAACGATCGGCGGTAAATCCACAGGTTCGATCTGCCAAGTTACCTTTTTATTCGCTGCGATTTCCAGTGTTGCTAGCGATTCCTGCAACCATTTTGGGGTGGTGTTCTCATCAAATGGAATATAGGATTTTTCCTCGAAATCCAAGACGGGCGATCGAATCTTCTCAGCAATTTCAGCCGATTCACGTTCGAGACAGGTTTGAATAAAGTCCGTGTAGCCTTTGCGTTTCATCGATCGCAAGAACTCGATCGCAGCATCGGCTAGTTTTCCGCGTTCTGTGGCAACTGGAATTAAACCCGCGATCGCTGGGCTGGATTATCTTGCAGCCATTTCCGCGCCACTTGAGGAACACAAGAATCTAGCATCAATTCCAGCATAAATGGGGCTGCTTCAGGTGCTCTAACTAAAGCGAATGTTTTCAATAATTGCTCGGCTCGTTCCTTTTGCCATACATCTAAAATTGTGTCTTGAATTATATCTAGTGCTGAATATTCAGTATGAGCTAGCCAAGCTCGGATTCGATCTGTGGAATTAAGATTTAAACCCAGCCTTCTGAAATGCTTCTCAACTAGAGCCGCATCTTTCAACCCAAAAATAATTTCTTGTGGCTCATGATGGTAAGAGTAAGGATCGCTAAAGATATCGTCATTCCAACTTTCTACTAAAGAAAGTAACTCATCATACAATCTCAGTCCAGCAGCAAGTTGAAAATCTACGGCTACTTCTCTATAAGTTCCTGAAGTAGGCCACTTAGTCATATCTAATCGCGAGCTAAAGTACGAACGCAGGCTTTCAAGTTGTGACTGCGTTAAATATGGTAAGATATAGTGTCGAAATCCCTCAACTATAATTAGTAAAGATTTCTGTTCAATATTATCTACAAATTTAACAAACTCTTCAGTTGTTAAAATATTAATTAGAGGAGAAATTTCGGAAAGATGATAATTTCTGGAAAAGGAGGAATGAGGCGGACAAGCTCTCTTTGCTTGTTCGTGTGATATATTACTGTCAAAAACTCGATTAGAAATTCTCTCAGCTATATCTTTTGGTTTTAACCAAACAGTACAATTGTTCTCATTGGTAATTGTTTTAGGCTCTGCCATCGCACAGCACCAAAAATGAGCTTCGGCGCGTGATAATGATGGCGCAATTTTAGCTTTCGACCAATCCCAATTTTCCGTGACTTTGAGTAGGCGTTTCAAACAATCTTGCAGATCGAACGGTTTGGGTTCGGGTCGTGGGAGTGGGGGGAGATTGCGCCAGGTTGCCCAATACCAATCTTCGGGATCGAGATTGATCGAGCGTTCTGTATTCAACTCAATTTGTTTTTGTTCGATAACTGGAACTGATGCTAATTCTGGAGTAGGTTCTATCGATGATGAGGTTAAAGTTGATGCTGGAGGATCGATCGATGGAGTCGAATTAACTACCGAAACAGGGGTCGAGAAAGTACGAGTGTCGATGATTTTTTGTAATTCTTCCACCAATAAAGTCCTGTAAGATTCCATAAATACAGGTAATTGGGCTGCGACGGCTTCGAGATAACTAGTTCTCGGATCGGATATTCTACCCGCCGCAATTTCTCGTTCTAGTTGCCTTGCAAACTTCTCATAACACTTATTCAGCAAAAACTTAGGGAGTCTAATATCCTGCACGTATCCCCTGTTCAACTGCTCCCCTAACTGTTCGTATGCAGCCTGTGTTACTGGTGAAATCTTGACATCATCTACATATCCCTTCTTCAGCTTTTCCGCGACCAGCTTCTCATAGGACTTCCGTGCGGCGGCTTCGGTAGGAAACTCCTTTGTTTGGTCTTGTCCGTCCGTACCATAACGCCCGTATTCGACTGTGTGGCTGCATCCTGAAAGTAGGATCGACCAAAACTTATCCGACTTATCATCCGTGTATCGTAGCGATCTCCACTCCATAAACCTTCTCCCTAAGCCATGACTGACATACCTAGAGTACCCAGCCCGTACACTTCAACTGTATTCGATTTTTTAGTACAAGTCTACTGGGCTATCTGAATTTGGGCGCGAGATATTTGCCTAGCTCTAACATGGTTTTCGGCGATCGGAGATAGTATTATCGGACTATAACGCTCCTTAAATTAAGGCCCATAGGATAAAATACCTGTAATTTGCTCGGTATTCTTACCTTGAATAATTGTCACTAATACTTCTAATTCACCACCCTCGATTCCATCTGCATTCGTTTTTTTAATCGATCGAATTTCTTTGACATTAACTCGAATGCCTTTACCCACGAACGATCCGGTGAGATATGGCGGACGATTTAAGCTTCCTCCTGTCCGTTTGAGCTGATATTCGATGCCATTAATACCGATAAAATAGATGCCTTTACTACCACATCTATCGGTAAAGAACGTGACTTGTTTTTGTTCGGCAAGGTTTTGTTGACATGCCCGAACTTTCTGACTATTTCCAGGATTGTTTTTAGTGCAGTATTGTCGATCGAATCTCTGATGAGCGGTTGTTTTTGATGTCGATATAATTGGTGCAACGCAGTCGCCAGTGGCAATTCCGGTTGGCACTATTCGTTCTTGAGCGAATCCAGGTGCGATATTACCCAGTGTCAAGAACGTCGCGGTGCAGACTAATCTGAGCGTCATGTTGGCGATCGCTTTATGGTATTGTCGGCGATGAAAATCGCTAGCAGACAGTAGTAAGGACATTAAATACTTGGTGCTATTGGTGGTTCGATCGATCGAGATCGGCTGTCTTTCCAGTATACGATCGGGGCATAACAGGTTAAATAACTTTACAATTTAAAGTAGGTTCGAGGACAATCGGCACCAAAGCAAGAACCGAAAATACTTGCAAAGTCGATCGTCAGGCATGTGTAGTTAAATACTGAGGAATCTGGAGATGGTTGCTAAAAGCCAAGACTTTGACGCTAGCTGCTGGGTAAAGGCGCGCTCGTCGCTAGATCCAAATCAATCGAGCTTCCTGAGCTGGACGGGGGCGATTTATGCCATGGTGCCAGGTGGCAAGCGCAATCGTCTATTTAAAATGGTCGGTGTCAGTGTCAGCCGCTGTGTTCCAACCGGAGAAGAAGGAAGTTGGGATTTTACATCTAGGGAATTGACTTACTATCTGCACCCCGAAACTGGTGAAATCTTGCATAAGTGGGAAAATCCATGGACGGGGGAATTACTGACAGTGATGCACGTTGCCAACAATCCCGTTCAGGGGTTCTTTAAGGGCAAGTTTCCCGCTCAGGTAAATGGCGACGATACCACCTTCGTCTTCGACTTATTTTCGACTTACCCCAATCCACTGGCTACGGATTCTAAGTTTGCCGATTACAGCCCAAATCATACTTACCAAGCTGCCGAGTTATTCAAACTTACCGTGCCGACGGCAGAACTTTTGAATCCCGAAATCCTCTCGGTGTCTAAGCTCCAATTGAGCTGGGATCGAATTGGCCCCTGGGTACCGTGGATGAAGATGGGCGATCGAGCGGGTCAATTGATCTATAGTGCTTATGGTGGCAAAGTTAGCGGCGTAGATGAATTGCCGCAACTGCTGCAAGATGAAATTAATACGCGCGTGCCTTTATATCAAAATGCACCTAAATCTTATTTAGATGTAGAAGGGATTACCTCGTGGGTATATTTTCAGCAGCACTTTAATGATTATCTCGCTGGAGCGACTTTTCCCTTGCCACAACCAGCGGAAGTTTAACAGTTTAGTAGTGCTGAATTTAGGTTTAAAGAGATTCAAAGTTTCAGAGGGAAGCAAAGTAAAAGGTATCAGTATTGGGGTCGATCGCAAAGCGGATTCTTTCTAAAAATCCCGCTAAACCAATAAAGCAGGGGAAGTTATCCCATGCAAATTCAGAATCAGGCACAAATGTTGTTGCATCGACTGTGAGATTTTGTCCCCGAACGGCTACCAATGTAATATTCAATCTAATCAAACTTCCCTCTAACTTTTTACCTCGAACCAATATCGAGATTCTTTCGATCGCTAGCTCCGAACTAAATCCGATCGCTTTAGCAATGGCAGGATCTAAAATCGGATAAGGTGCGCCTGTATCTAAAACTGCCAAAACCTCAACCGATTTTTCAATTTATAGCAGAATCAGTAATTGGATGCGGTTAGTTGTTTCATTTGCTGTGGCAGGGGCATAAAGATACTGAATTGCTCCATCAGTCCTACCATTTTCTGAGACATTTGTAGATAGACTCATGCTGCTTCCTCTTCATGATATTAGCAGGTCGCTTATTTCTATAAGCAGTCGCGATTTGTGGCGCGGCAACTAAGCTAATGATAACATCATCAGCTTGAAGCTGTGTTTGGAGGAGGTTATTAAGATGACAGCAATGTCCAAACATAGCCATCTGGAGCTATAAAAGATAAACTACTTTCGCCAAATTCATTAGTAACTATCTCAGTAATATTTTTAGCTTGACTCGCTTTAAGTCGATCGAGATATTCGTTCAATCCATTCACCTGGTAAGTGTACAAACACATTCCCAAACAACCTGGTTTAGCTCGATCGAACCGCTCCTTTAATACTAAAGAATCGGGAAATCTAATAATATACAATCGCCCCGGACGTGCTGCCAAAAAGTCGGTTGGAGAAGACCTCGGCTCGTCAAAAGCAGTGACAAAAAACTTTTCGCCCGGTGCTAGATCGAAAATCTCGCGTCCGGCTAATGATGATTCATAACTAGTTTCGATATCATCTCGCACTCGCAATAAACCCAAAACTTCTTCATAAAATTTCAGTGTTTGTTTGCTATCGTCCTGAATTACCATCCCCATGTGGGTAAATTGACTGGTTTGAAATGCTGCGGTTTGGTTAATTTGTCCGTAATGCGGCATGGTATAACCAAACCGTTGAAATAAAACTTGTCTGGCTAATGGTTGGATTAATAACATTTCGCGCACGCCAATGGCAGGATCGAGAAATGGGCGGCTGGCGCGCTCTTTGTGATAGATAATTTCCCAGTGCGGAATGGTAGATTTAATCGGCAAATCTGCTTTAGCGGCTTCGGCGGCATGATTGGCGATATTTAAGACATCTGCTGTAAGGGTGGTTGCCCAGCGATTGCCCTTAACTTTCATCGACTCTAGCCCCAAACCATCGTTGGTAGGTGCATCCCACACCATCAACCGAATTAAGCCACAATCGGCATGTTGATGAGCGAGGCGAATCGATCGCAAGCCAGAATTTACGCCATATAATTGCTGGGCTGCTGGTGCCGATAGCTCGCCAATTCGATCGATCCGATAGCCAAATTGCTGCCAATATTGAATCGCTGCCAGCGGTTCTGGCACGCCAATACATACCTCATAGACACCACCAATTGAAGCTGCGTGGCTGGAAATTTGTTGCTGATTCATAATTTGCCATGAGTTTTAAATGCTGCTATGAGACGATCGAATGCGATCTTTGGCGGGCATTCTCGATCGACGATCGCTACATTAATCATAGTGGAATTGGCAATTATGGTGCTAGGTCTGGGAGGATGGTAAAATAATGCCTTTGTACATAAAATTGCCAATCTCAATCGGTAATTTTATAATGAATTTATTCTGGCTTTACGAGCTTCCAAATACTGTATTTGCGGCGATCGTCATCGGATTTGTTGGTTCGATCGGTTTAATCGGTCAACAATTAACTCGTAGGTGGGTCAAGCGCATTCCTAATAATGATGGAAGATACAACGAATTAGTCAATACAACGATCGCGATATCATGCGTATTTTTTAGCATTACTTTGGGGTTGATTTCGGTTGGATCTGGGCAAAATTCTAGCGATATCAATGTAAATACCATTTAGATATCGATCGAATGTTGAAAATTAGGATCGTCAAAATAGTAAGCTCCATCTGCTGCTAGAATTCGCTCGAATAATTCGATCGCGCTAGTGGCAATGAGCTTAGAACTGGCAAATTCGTCCTCTTTGTTACCAACTAGAAACCAACATTTTTGAGAACGAAAATTAAAGTTATAGGCGATCGAGCGACCGTCGCTAAGATCTATAACCGGATTGATGACAAAGTAACAAAAATTGGCTGGTAATTTGTCGTCGTATTTGCAATACTCCACCCACAAATGAGCTGGTAAAATGCGCCAAGCCCGATCGCGATCGACATAAAGATTTGCTCCATCAAATCGCTCCAGCATTTGCACCAATTCGCGTGGGATCGAATCAAACCGCGTACTCGACCAATCGAGCGGCGGTTCGGTCTGATGTTCTTGTTGAATGCGATCGAGTAATTGACTGAAACCGTCAGTTTGTTCTCTCACGCCCCAACCAATTTCCGGCTGTAATATTCCCTGTGAATCTTGATGGATACCGATAAATCCGCCGATTAATTCTAGTTCTAAAGTGGTACTGCGATCTGTAAGTTTAAAATCAACTTGAGATATTCCCAGTGGTAAAGCTGTCAGCGCGACTCCATTATTCGGTCGTCCAAACAAAAATGCGAGTCGATCTTCATCACCCTCTTTAGGTGGTAATTCACAGCGATCGAGAGCTAATATGTGATTGCGAAGGGTGGGAGATTTGGTAACTCCATGGCGAAGATATGGAAATAGATCCGCCAGCCAACCCGTCATATATTCAGCTCCATAAACTGGCTGCGGTTTATAAATACATTGCCAAAAATCTCGATCGGGTTTACCCACCGCTGTATTAATAAATTCCTGACAAATTGGCAGCAATCGAGCCGTCCACCAGCCCAAATTGTACCGTTCTAAACTCGCCACGCGATCGTAAATACTCTGCCAATCTGCTACCGTTCCGAGTAGCGAAATCTCTGGAATCCCACACACGCACATCACCACAAAGTCAAAGTATTTCTGAAAAGCATCCATCATCACCACATGGCTGGCAATGCGCGTAATTGACGTAGTGGTACTAAAATTGCACTCCATCAATCGATAGACATCTGCACCGACTCGATCGCGTAACTGCAATGTCCACTGTTCGATAATTTCTGCCCATTGTGTCGGTAAAGTGGGTAGATTATCAATTTCGGCTACCAGTTTCTCTTTACCCTGATGGCTGACAAAATTAGCGCGTAATTCTGCCGCATGATTATTAATATGTTGAGCCAATCCCTGGGCGATCGTCAACCAAATAATATCGGGTGTCAGTACTAACGGACGATGTTCGCTAAAGGCAGTATGTACTGCTAATGCTAATGGATGAATCTCACGAGCGGCGATCGTCTCAAATGTATCTTCGTGACTGAATGCTAGCAACGGCGTCGTCAGAATTTGCTCGAATTGAGAGCGGGCAAATATCGTCGGTAATCGATCGACAGCAGGTTTGACATCATCGACTCCAAATCGGATTTTACCCGTGTTACGTTCTAAAATTGGCGCGATCGAGGACATCTTTTACAACCTCACTAGATCTGATGAATTTTGCCAGTTGTTCTCATTAATAATCGATCGAGCGAATTTGGATAGTAGTGCAATCTCATCCGCTCGATCGACGATCTGACTCACTCACACAACGCGATCGGCTACAACAATAGGCTCGTACTACCATTAGAACCGATAATTTCGCGAATCGGTTGGTAGTTATCCGTACCTTCAGCGCGATCGAGATCGGGACACCCACACAATTAACCTGTAGGGGTACCCCTTGTGGGTACCCTGGATCTACACTAAGCACTAATATAGTTAAACTGATTCAAGATGCGATCGATCGAGAGCGACTATTACCGCGTCACCAAACAGCGAATTGCTTCGAG
Source organism: Chamaesiphon minutus PCC 6605 (assembly GCF_000317145.1). GTDB lineage: Bacteria > Cyanobacteriota > Cyanobacteriia > Cyanobacteriales > Chamaesiphonaceae > Chamaesiphon > Chamaesiphon minutus. Next base: position 2,741,109 of record NC_019697.1, read on the forward strand.
CAATCCTCTGGCTTTATTTAAAGTTTCCTCGTATTCTGTCACCGGATCGGAATCGGCAACCAATCCTGCACCAGCTTGCACGGACACGGTATGATTTCCCTGTCCGTCGGGACGCACCACCATCGTGCGGAGGGTAATTGCTGTATTGAGTTGCCCTTCAAAATCATAGTAGCCATAAACGCCCGAATAAGCACCCCGCCGACAGCCTTCTAAATTGTGGATGATTTCTAGCGCGCGGATTTTGGGTGCGCCGCTGACTGTCCCTGCGGGGAAACAGGCTTTGAGCAAATCCCAGGCGGTTTTACCTGGTGCGAGTTGTCCGATAGCATTGCTAACGATGTGCATCACATGGGAATATCGCTCGACTGTCATTAATTTATCGACTACTACTGTACCACTGGCACAGACGCGCCCCAAATCGTTGCGTCCCAAGTCTACCAACATTACATGTTCGGCGACTTCTTTGGTATCTGCCAGCAATTCGAGTCCTAGAGCTTCATCCTCTTGGGGGGTTTGTCCGCGCCGTCGGGTACCAGCAAGGGGGCGCAGGGTGGCTTTGAGCGTGCCATCATAATTGCGATCGGCTCTCACCATTACTTCGGGACTAGAACCGATAATTTGCCAATCCCCAAAGTTAAAATAAGCCATATAGGGCGATGGATTGACTAAGCTTAACGATCGATATAAATCGAACGGATCGCCTGTATAACCTGTGGATAAGCGTTGGGAGACGACGACTTGGAAAATATCGCCTGCGGTAATATGTGCCTTAGCTTTTTCCACATTCGCGCAGAATTCCGCCTTGGAAGTATTGCTGGTATAGGCAGCGGGAAGTTCGGTGAGTGCGGGGCTGGGTTGGGGTGGCGTCCACTCTAGGAATTTGGGTGTCAGCGGTTGTTGGAGTTTGGCAACTAAGGTATTAATTCGATCGCACGCCTGAGTATAAGCAAGTTCCAGATCGCCATTACAACCTTGCAAATCGGCATACGCGATCGCCCAAATTTTGCGCTTGACTCGATCGAAGACGATCAGATGATCGACTTGCATCCACAAGCCATCTGGCAGGTCTTCAGCGGTAGCTGGATGGATCGGAACTCTAGATTCGATCCATTTCATCAATTCGTAACCCCAGAAGCCAAATAAACCCCCAATCCCGCCGGGAAGTTGCGGGAGTTTGACGGGTTTGTAAGGTTCTAAGCAGTCGGCCAATGTCTGAAACGGATCGCCTGTAAATGTCGTGACGGTGCCATCGCGGTGCGTTTGCGTGGTGACATCGCCACGATTTTCTAACACCCATAAGGGATTGCACCCCAGAAAACTATAGCGTCCTACAGTCTCCCCACCTTCGACGGATTCGAGCAAGAAGCTATAGGGCTGACCCGCACAGACTTTATGCCATGCCGAGACGGGCGTATCGAGATCGGCAACCCATTCTTGATACAGGGGGATAAAGTTGCCTTGGCTAGCTAGCTGACTGAATCGATCGAAACTGGGGAAAATCATTGCAAGGATTGCGGCAGGATATCTATCTTATTGTCCCTGCTGAGGTAGTTATCGAGCAAATTATTTTAGGGTATTTGCTGAATTCCTAAAAATAGCCAACTTACGACTATGCCTAAGATCGAGCCAGCGATTACTTGTACTGGCGTGTGTCCGAGTAATTCCTTGAGTTTTTCTTCATTAAACTTATGATCCTCTGAGAACAATTCGTCCATCATTTGATTGAGGATGCGCGCTTGTTTGCCTGCCGCCTGACGAACTCCAGCCGCATCGTACATCACCACGATCGCAAAAATTGTCGCGATCGCAAATTCTGGACTTTTCCAGCCCAAAACTTCACCGACGCCAGCAGCTAACGCGGTAACTAGTGCAGAATGCGCGCTCGGCATTCCACCTGTAGTTGTCAAAACTTTGACGCTAAATTTACCATTTTGAATTGTATCGATAATCAGTTTGAGAACCTGAGCGATTAGACAAGCAGCAACCGCCACTAATAAAATCCGGTTGTCGAGAATCTGACTGATGTCATCGATCGCAGAGGTTGTCTGACTAACCACGTAAATAACCTAGAATAAGTAAACAACTGAAGCAATATCTAATAAGTACCACAGAAAAGAGCTGGTTAAGAGTCAGAATTAGAATCGAAAAGCTCGTTTCAATAACTAAGTTAATTTTTGCGATCGGTAATGTAGTCGGCAAGAGCCTGGAGCGGACGCGCTCGATCGCCAAATTCGGCCAAAATAGCTTTAGCCTCTGCCACTAGTTTATCAGCTTGGCGTTTGGATTCTTCTAATCCCCAGAGTTTGGGATAGGTCGCTTTTTGAGCTTGAATGTCTTTGCCTGCGGTTTTGCCAAGTTCGGCTTGGGTGGCGGTGATATCGAGAATATCATCGATAATTTGGAATGCCAAACCGATATTGTGGGCGAATTTAGACAGTTTTTCGAGCTGTGCTTCGGTGGCTCCAGCGAGGATTGCCCCGCAGACGACGCAAGCTTTGAGCAGGGCACCTGTTTTGTGGTTATGAATATAGGTGAGTGTTTCGACAGATATATCCGGTTTGCCTTCGGATTCGAGATCGACTACTTGTCCGCCGACTAAACCGTTAGCACCGACAGCTTTGGCTAAATGCGCGATCGCTTTGAGTACTCGATCGGCACTGACGCCCTGAGTCTGAGTCGCGATATACTCGAATGAATAAGCCAGCAAGCCATCCCCCGCAAGGATTGCAATATCTTCACCATAGACTTTATGATTTGTCAGCTTACCCCGCCGATAATCATCATCATCCATTGCTGGTAGATCGTCGTGGATCAGTGACATGGTATGCACCATTTCGAGCGCGCAAGCCATTGGCATCACGGAATCCAGACTACCCCCAATCAGTTCGCAACTAGCAAGGCATAACATCGGGCGCAGCCGCTTACCACCAGCTAGTAGTGAGTACCTCATCGCATCATAGATCGTGTCTGGGTAGCCAGGACGAATCGCCGCGTCTAAGGCTGCTTCGATCTGCGGCTGACGCTCGGTGAGATAAGCTACCAAATCGAAGGTAGCGGGGTGAGAAATTTCCTGGTGGGTAGTCATTAGTGCTAGAGGATGGAGGGACAATCTATACAGCTCTTGTCTCAACTATTTTACGAGGGATTGGCTCTTTTTAGGAAATAGGGGTAGGGGATGGGTAGAAGGTAATGGGTAATGGATTTTGGATTTTGGATTTTGGATTTTGCGGCTCGCAGCCGGGAGGTTCCCTCCCGGATTATGCGAGACAAGACAGGATTTTGGATTTTGGATTGAGAAGAAAATCCGCCTAGTCTCCCAGTCTCCCCGTCCCCCCGTCCTCTCGCCTCCCCGTCTCCCCGTCCCCCCGTCTCCCCGTCCCCTCGTCTCCCGTTATGCAATCTGCTCCCAGTCTGACTCCATCTCAACTCGCGCCCTTTTTACTCAATGTCGCGCCAGTGTTACCCGTGTTCATTTGGGGTCCACCAGGAATTGGGAAATCGGCACTGGTGAGGGAGTTTGCTGAATCGGTGGGGTTGTCGTGTATTTCGTTACTCGGTTCTCAACTCGCGCCGGAAGATATTATTGGCGTACCGCAGATTGTGGATGGTAAATCGAGGTTTTGTCCGCCGACGACGATCGCGCAAGATAAGCCCTATTGCTTGTTTTTAGACGAACTCAATGCCTGTTCGCAAGAGGTTCAAAAGGCATTTTACTCGCTGATTCTCGATCGCCGAATTGGGGAGTATGAATTACCACCAGGTACGATCGTGATTGGGGCGGGAAATCGTGCCGAAGATGCGGCAATTACGCGCCCTCTATCTTCGGCGTTAATCAATCGATTGCTGCACGTTCAATTGCGGGTATCGGCTAAGGACTGGCTAAATTGGGCTGGAAGTGCCGATATTCATGAGTTGGTAGTCTCTTATATCGGCAATCGTTCCGACCATTTGTGGTCGAAGCCACCCAAGCATGAGGAGACTTTTTCGACGCCGCGTGCTTGGGAAATGCTCTCGCGGGCACTGCATTCGTATGGGAGTTCGGCGACGGTGGAGGAAATTAGGACGATCTCGACTGGGTTGTTGACTCCGAGCCACGCGCAGCAGTTTGTGGCGTTTGTAAAGTTGCGTGAGCGGGCGCACGATCTATCGGCGATAATTAAGGGGGATGCTAGTTGGCCGGAGAAGCCGGAGGAGCGGGATATTCTCTATTTTCTGACGCAACAGTTACGCGATCGATTGATTAAGGAGTTACCGGAGGATGAGTCGAAGGTACGGCGGGAGACGCGTGAGTTGGCTAATCGGTGTAAGGAGTTAATTGTATTGCTGGCGAGGGTTTCGACGGAGTTGGCGCAGTTGGTGGTGACGGAGACTGAAGGAGGTGCGACTTTGCCTGCTTGGTATACGATCGAGTTGGCGCGGGCGTTGCCGAGGTTGGCGATGCAACGGTAGGTTATTGGTTATATATGTGCTTAGTCTTTGGTTGCTGGTGCTGGGAGAACCCGGATCTGGGGGTGCCGACCCCCAGACCCCCCGTTGAGGGGCGGGACGCGTCTTGACCGAAACGCACGCTGAGGAGACCTCAGCGCGATTTCGGTCGCCGCCCCTCAAACTCCCCTGCGTATGTAGGTTGTCTGTCTTAGTTTAATCTGGGTCGGTTTGACTTAGTTGCTACGGGGTAGGGTTGGACTAGTGCTTTGTTAAATGGGTTGAGCACGAAGCCCTCCCCTACACATAGATCTGTATTGGTTTCCATCTTCTCCGTTCCGCGCTGTGCGCTCCCCACTCTCCCCACTCTCCCCCTCTCCCCCTCTCCCACTCTCCCCCTCTCCCCACTCCCCGCTCCCCGCTACCTGCTCCCCGCTCCCCGCTCCCAACTCCCAACTCCCAACCCCACGATGAGTGCAAAACGTCCGCCACAACAGAACCTTGCTGCAATTCAGGATGGATTGGGAATCTTGCACAACCATCCGATTTTTGCGTTTATCGATCGTTTTGCGAGTACGACGATGGGACAGAATTTCGATCGCGATGGGTATGCGCGGATTTTGGTGAAGAATGGTTACGATAAAGAGCCGATGATGTCGATCGAGTTGAATCCTTGGCAGCGGGCGAGTGGGGGTGAATGGGCGTATGCGATCGCGCAGTGTCATTTACATATTGCTTTCAATCATGTCGATCCGGTGCGGGTGGATGAGGGGTGGCGGTTGGCTTGCGAACTGATTGTGGTAGATTGGCTCAAGCAAATCGCGGTGGGCGAACCGATTCATTCGCTAGGGTTGCCGCTACCCGCCCAAAATCTGGCAGATCTGGCGGAGTTATTGGGGCGCGATTTGGTGGCTGCACGGGCGAAGTATGGCAATCTCAGCACTGCTGGTAGCGAACCCAGTTGGAGCATCGCTCCAGAGGTGCAACCTTTTACCGCCGCATTCCGGCAAAAACATAGTGATGCGTTTGCTAATGGCATTCGGAATGCGGTAATTAAGGCGGTGGAAACTGCGGGCGATCGATCGCGCCAGACGACGCGCAATGCTAATTCGCTGGCGGAAAGAGCGCGGCGGTGGTTTGTGGCAAATTATCCGCTGTTGGCGTCTTTGGCGGCGACGTTTGAGATTGTTGAGGATGCAGATTTATGTCAGCAGATGGATATCTCTTTAGCTGCTGTGAATACCGAAATTCAGCGGATTTATATCAATCCTAAGTTTCCCTGGACTTATCCGCAGCTTCAGTTTGTGGTGGCGCACGAGTTGCTGCATGTGGGTTTGCGCCATGAGGAACGGCAACAGGGACGCGATCGATTTTTGTGGAATATTGCTTGCGATTATGTGATTAATGCTTGGCTGGTGGAAATGGGGATCGGGGAGCTTCCCACGCCATCTTTAATGCTGGATCTGGGTTTGGGTTTCGAGCATGAATCGGCGGAGGCTTTGTACGATCGGATTGTCAAAGATCTGCGCCTGATGCGCCGTTTGAAGAAGGAGCGCACTTTGCGGGGGACTGGGAAAAGCGATCTGCTCTCAGAGCGTCCTCCTTCGTGGTGGACGGGTGCTGGTTGCGATTTGGATACTTTTTATCGTCGCGCGCTGGCAGATGGGTTAGATTTGCAAATGGCGCAGGTTAAGCGCGGTTTTTTGCCTGGGGATCTGGTGGAGGAAATTAAGTCGATTTCGCAACCGCCGATTCCGTGGGATGTCAAGCTGGGACAATGGTTGGATAATTATTTTCCACCGATTGCGGCGCGGCGGAGTTTTGCGCGGGCTAGTCGCCGTCAATCATCGACTCCCGATATTCCGCGTGCTGTTTATATCAAACCGTTGGAGCTAATGGCGGCGCGGACTTTTGGGGTGGTTCTAGATACTTCTGGCTCGATGGATAGTGGCACGTTGGCGAGGGGGTTGGGTGCGATCGCTAGTTATGCTTTGAGTCGAGAGGTACCGCAGGTGCGAGTCATCCAATGCGATGCGGGGATTCACGATATGGGTTATGTGGAGCCAGAACGCTTGCTGGAAACGGTGGAGGTTAAAGGTAGAGGCGGTACGGTATTGATGCCTGCGATCGCGCGATTAGAGGCGGCTGAGAATTTCCCCAAGGATGCGCCGATTTTAGTTATTACCGATGGTGAGTGCGATTCACTCACTATCCGCCGCGCTCATGCATTCTTGTTGCCAGTAGGCGGACGATTGCCTTTCGATACCCGCGCGCCGCTCTTTCATTTCGATCGATCTGAATAATAGTCTGTTCGTTTTTTGGATCTGTAGGGGTGGGTTTATGCAATTTAATGTCGATATTACTGTTCGACATCGGACAAAACCCACCCTCCACCACCAGGATCTAAAAAGATCTCAAATGCGTTCTATAAATGAGAGGAACCAGCTAGAAATCGATCGACTAAAAATGCCAAACCCGCACTACTTAGAGGTACAGTCAGATTATCTAGACCCCATTGCGCGATCGATTCGACACCTGTAGCTACAATTGCCACCGGGATTCCGACTACCCAGGTTTGCCAAGTATTACCATGGACTGTTAGTAGTACCAGTGACACGATCGCATAACTCACTATTAGCATTGTCAATGTTCCTTCCCAGCTTTTAGTATTGCCTAAGATCGTATAGGGATGTTTGCCAAATCTTTGGCCGATAATTGCTGCTAAACCGTCACCCCAAGCCATAATTAGAATGCCAATTACACCAAAGTAAGGCAGATCCAAAGTCCAAAATACGGCTGTAACAATGCCAATACTCACAGCATAAAAAAATGTTCCCAAACTCTTGCGTCCGACACTATTTACACCGGGTAAAATAGGTAAGCGATAAGAAATTAAGGTAATTATCGCCGCTAAAATTCCAGAAGTTATGCCCACCCAAGCAGGTAGATCGAGCAACCACGCCAGTATAATTACATTACCCGTACCGATATGCACGACTTTACGAACTTGTTCGGGTGCGGTATCTGTATAGCGATGCAAGAGTTCGGCAGTTAGCACGATCGAGCCAACATATACTGGAACTGTGGCAATACGCCACCAAAGATTGGAATCTGCAAAAAGTGTGGGCATATCGCTCGGTTGACAGTTGACAAGGGCTAGCGATCGCCAGCGTCCTTCTAGATTAGCCCAGACCAGACTGCCATTTGCAGAAATTAACCGCTTTCCCCCATCAATCCGCTCTGATGAAGACTAGTTTAGTTCGATCGATCCGCATTTATCGGCGATTTATCTCACCTCTATTTCCCCCTAGCTGTCGCTTTACTCCCACTTGCTCGCAATACGCAATCGAGGCGATCGATCGTTTCGGCGCGCTGCGCGGTAGCTATCTAGCCACAATGCGAATTTGTCGCTGTCACCCCTTCCATCCCGGCGGCTACGATCCAGTTCCAGAGGTTCTAGATAAATAATGTCAAACTACTTACTCGCTAACTTTCGTGGCTCGATCGCAGTAAATAACCGCTAGCTGATATCAATAGAATTGCAACCGCCAAATATAGTATGTCTGTCACCGATTTAACATCGATCTCCATCACCCGCTTGAAAAAACTCACAACGAGAACTACTACAATAACTTTAAGAATTTTGTCTTTGAGCTGATCGAGCGATCTCACTTCTAGGATATTTAACTCATCAGACTCTCGCGCTACATCAATTTTTGAGATAAATAATTCGTACACCCCAAAGCTAAAAATCATCAGAACGATGCCGATGAGATAAAGGTCGATCCCACCGATAACTCCACTCATAATTTTATTGACAGCATCGCTGGAGAGCTTGTTACCGATAAAAATATTTTGATATTCTCCTAACACCGTCAAGATTTCCAGACTACCTAAGATAAATAAAGAGAAAACGCTAATGATTCCGAAAATGACTGGGACGATTGCCAAAAATCTAACCGTCCACAATGAGGTTTCGACAATGTGTTCTAATTTCTCTTTCGGAGTCATGGTTTAATTTTGAGATGATAAGTAGTCTACCGACCACGATTGGGAATAAATGAGCAACTTCTGGGCGACTGCTCCCGCATCAGCGTAACAGTTAGCACTAAATCTCGCGCTCTACCAGATGGGGTAACTATCTGTTTCCAGCTTAGTTAGCTACTCTAGAGATATCTCGATCGTCGATCGACTAACTTTCATCAGTTGTCCACTTATTATCCTGTTTTGTCACATTAAAAAGGCTAGCACTGCCCACCCGACAGAGCCACAGAGCTAGAATCTAAAGTCTAACGCCTAATGCCTAATCATGAAACCTTACCGCCAAGTCCCCATTCAAGAATGTCACGAACCATTAGTCGCAATTCCTTTAGAATTATTTGCGATCGAAACACCGCATCCATATCTAAAATGTGGGGCAGATTATCAGGGTCGATCGCCTTATTATCTCCGACAAGGGGTACTCGATCGAGTTATTCAAGCCCAAATCGGATTGCAGCAAATACATCCCGGTTGGCAAATCCAAATTTTTGATGCTTATCGTCCGGTGGAGGTACAGCAGTATATGGTGGATTATACTTTCAATCAAACAGTGGCGCAGCGAAAGTTAGATTTAGCAGAACTTTCTAATGTGCAGATCGATCGCATTTGGCAGGATGTATATACAATTTGGGCGATTCCTAGCTTCGATCTCAAGACACCCCCACCACACAGCACCGGAGCGGCGATCGATATTACCCTCGTCGATGAGCGTGGTAATCTAGTAGATATGGGTTCCCCAATCGATGAAATGTCCGATCGATCGCGTCCCGAATATTTTGCTAACTGTCAAGATCCAGTCGATCGACAATATCACCATCACCGCCAACTCTTATGTCAAATTATGACTGATGTGGGATTTGCGCGTCATCCAGACGAATGGTGGCATTTTTCGATCGGCGATCAGCTTTGGGCGTGGTTGCGCGATCGCGATCGCTCTGAGTCAAAGACCTTAGCTTACTATGGTAGGGCATGATAGACGTTCGATCTAACCGCAATTGGTGCTGGCGGTGAATCGATCGTCGCGATCCCCGATACCCCATTCCAGCTTATGATGGGATAAGCTAGAGATTATTCAGTGAATAGTCGTAGACTAAGTAACAAATAACAAACCACAAATTCCATGAGTGTTTTTGTCTTATTATTTAATGCGCGAACTGATAACGAGGGGATCTATTCAACTCAGGTTGGCGAGCGTAATGTCATTTTAATGTTCGAGCAAGAGGATGATGCCGTGCGTTATGCCGATCAGTTGGAAGCGGAAGATTTCCCTAAGCCGACAGTCGAAGGCATCGATCCTGAAGAAATTGAAGAATTTTGTCAAGATTCCGACTATGACTGCATCCTGGTAACTGCGGAAATGTTGGTAACGCCACCTTCTCAGCATATTGAAGAGACAGATTGGCAACCAGAAGGGCGCAAGCAATCTCAACCAGAAGATGACGAAATCGATCTCGATGCCATGCGCCAGCGTCTAGAGCGACTACTGTAGCAGGTTCGAGACTACATTAGAGATAGATTCGGCTAGACAAGAATTATTGCCATGCTCCTCACTATTTCTACTACTCATCAACCTGCTACAGATTTGGGATATTTGTTATTCAAACATCCCGATAAATGTCAGGAATTTAATCTCTCCTTTGGTACCGCGCGAGTCTTTTATCCCGAAGCTAGCGATACTAAATGTACTGCGGCGTTGGTATTGGACATCAATCCGGTAGATCTCGCCAGAGGTAAGGCTGGAGCCAAAAGGCAGACATTAGAAGCATATGTCAGCGATCGACCCTATGCCGCATCATCTTTCTTAAGTGTGGCAATTTCTCAAGTGTTTCGCACGGCGATGACGGGTAGGTGCGAACAAAAGCAGGCTGTCGCCGATACGCCGATTCCCCTGGTTGTCAAGATTCCCGTGCTACCCAGTCGGGGGCGAGAAGGCTTTTTACGGGGCTTATTCGAGCCGTTAGGTTACGATGTTAGCGTGCGCCGATTGGCACTCGATGAAACGTTTCCTGATTGGGGTAACAGTTCGTATTTTGATGTGGAGCTAAGTCATACGATTAAGCTCTGCGATTTGCTCAGTCATCTCCATGTGATGATTCCCGTTTTGGATGATGACAAGCACTATTATGTCAACGAAGATGAGATCGAAAAGCTCCTCCGTCATGGCGAAGGCTGGTTGAGCACTCATCCGCTCAAAGAGGAAATTACCAGCCGCTATCTCAAACGTCAGCGCGGTTTAACTCGCGATGCTTTGGCGCAGATTGCAGTTGAGGAAGTAATTGAAGAAACATCAGATCTAGAAACGCAAGAAGAAATCATCGAAAAGCCGATTAGTCTCAATCAGCAACGGATGGAAACTGTCGTTGCAGCTTTGAAAGCTAACGGCGTTCAAAAAATTGTCGATTTGGGATGCGGTGAAGGAAAGCTGCTCAAATTATTACTTAAAGAGCCAACTTTCCAAGAAATTTTGGGAATGGATGTCACTTATAAGTCTTTAGAATTTGCCCAAGAACGAGTTCTCGACAAATTACCCACGCATCAAAAAGGCAGGCTGCAATTAATTCAAGGTTCTCTCAATTATCGCGATGCTAGAATTACAGGTTACGACGCAGCGACAGTTATCGAAGTTATCGAACACATGGAACTCGATCGATTGATAGCTTTCGAGCGGGTACTATTTGAATTTGCTAAACCAAAAATTGCGATCGTGACGACGCCAAATGTCGAATATAATGTCAAATTTGAGAATCTCCCCACAGGCAAGTTACGCCATCCCGATCATCGCTTTGAATGGACAAGGGTCGAATTTAAAACTTGGGCGCAATCGGTTGGCGACCGTTATAAATATAGCTTGGAATTTAGCTCGATCGGAGATGTAGATCCTGTGGTAGGTTCGCCAACTCAAATGGCAATGTTTATAGCTACAGTTTAGAGGATAGATGTTGTGAGCAAACAACAATCTGCTACAGATCGGCTTGTCGATTCATTTTTGTTATGTACGCTACCCAAAAATGAATGGACTCATCACGCCCACCTTAGAGGATGTCTGAAAAGTCTAATTGCTTCGTTTGCAGTGGGTAAATCCCCCTGTCTTGTCGCACACAAACGGGAGGGAACCTCCCGTTCGATGCGACTCTTAGTCCCCCTTAAAAAGGGGGACTAAGAGTCGGTTCCCCCCTTTTTAAGGGGGGCTAGGGGGGATTTTCTAGGGTTTAAGCTTAACGGAATTGAGTTTTCAGACATCCTCTAAGTGGTGGCAAGAGGTGTCATCGTGTATGCAAATCTTGAGCTATGACTAGGAAAGTAGAAGTCGTTCCACACGATCGCAATTGGCAGAGTGCATTTGCAGATGAAGCACAACAATTATCGATCGCCTTTGGCGATAATGCGATCTCGATCCATCATATCGGTAGTACGTCAATTGAGACTATTTATGCCAAACCGATAATCGATATCCTAGTTGAAGTCGAAGATATTCATCAAGTTGACGATCGAAATCCAGAGATCGAATCATTAGGATATACTGCAATGGGCGAATTTGGCATAGCGGGTCGCCGTTTTTTTCGGAAAGATCGTAGTGAGGGAATTAGAACGCATCATATTCATACATTTGAAGTTGGTTCTGCTCAAATCGATCGTCATTTAGCCTTTCGAGATTACCTGCGCGCTCATCCTGAAGATGCAAGTAAATATAGCGAACTTAAGCAACAACTAGCCCGACAACATCCAACTGATATTCAGGCATATATGGAGGGGAAGCATGACTTCATTCAAGCGATCGATAGGTTTGCATTAGAGTGGCAAAATCGCGAACTCTAGGATAGTGATTACCGAAAGTATCGGGTGGAACTTTCTCGATCGATCTACTGTCCTAATCTAACAAGATACACCTGTTAAATCCTCACCCAGTGTGAAATCAAACCTATGAAAATATCCCTCAAAATTTGGAGCTGGGCCATCTTAGGTGCTGTATTGACAGCAAGTAGTGCTGGGGCGCAATATGGCCCGCCTACGCCGCAGACAAGCGTGCCATCGGGTGGAAATCAGACTCGCTTTAGATGTGAATCGGTGAATAATCAGTCTACCGTCACTTATTATCCGATCGATCGTCCTGGCGATCGCTATCCTTGGGCAGTTCCCAGCACGATGGGTAATAATTGGAATGCCAGCAAACGCTGTACCGAAATCTCGCGGAGATTGGAAGAATATCGTCGCGATGGACTCAAAGAACTACGGACTGAGTTCAAAAATAACTACGATACCGTCTGCGTCACTACCGAACGCAATGACGAGTGTCGGATTGTCTTTACCGTACCCAAAGGACAAGACGCCATCTCTACTAGAGATTCAGTTTTTCGGAACTTAACCATGGCCGATAGCGGTCAAAGAACTACAGGTGTAAGTACCTTTGCCGATGGTGGCAACAGTGGATTTGGTGATATTTTAGGCGTGTTGGGTGGTAATAATTCCACTTCACTACCAACCCAAAATCGCGATAGTATCGATCTGCGTCCGTTCCTATCGACTACAGATGGCGGTACTGCTACACAACTCCGCTCGCCAACGGCTAGTCAACAGTCAACTAACGATGCCAAAAAACTCAATCCAGAGCGGTTTCGCTAGGCGTTAGGTTTTAGGTTTTAGTAATTGGCGTAAATTTATGAGGGCACCCACAAGGGGCACCCCTACACCATTAATTTGTAGGGGTGCCCCTGTCTTGACGCCAACAACCTCCAGGTCGATGCGTCGCTTGTGGGTACCCGACTATCTACACTCGCACTAATATATTTGTGCTAACACAATCTGTGAGTATACTCATATTTACCGAAAAAACTGTAAAAAAGTAAACAAATGTTGCAGTCTATTTGTTAGGCTTACTTAAAGACGTTTTTTGGAAGAAGGTCGGAGCGATCGTGGATATTCAAATTGGGAAAGGGAAAACAGCTCGGAGAGCATACGGCTTTGATGAAATAGCCTTAGTGCCTAGCGGCAAAACACTAGATCCCAGTTTGGCAGATACTAGCTGGCAAATTGGTGGCGTCAAGCGCGATATTCCGATTATTGCTAGCGCAATGGATGGGGTAGTTGACGTGCGCATGGCGATTGAGTTATCAAAACTCGGCGCGCTCGGCGTACTCAATTTAGAGGGGCTTCAAACTCGGTATGAAGATCCCAATCCCATTCTCGATCGAATTGCGGCTATTGGGAATGATGGTTTTGTGACCCTGATGCAGGAACTCTATGCCGAACCCATCAAACCAGAATTGATCGAACGCCGCATTGCGGAAATTAAAGCTGGCGGTGGGATTGCCGCAGTAAGTGCGACTCCTGCGGGAGCGGCGAGATTTGGCGATGCGGTGGCTAAAGCAGGCGCGAATCTGTTCTTCATTCAAGCGACTGTCGTCTCGACAGAATTTTTGGCTCCAGATGGCATTCAACCGCTCAATCTGGCTAAATTTTGTGCAGAAATGCCAATGCCTGTAGTACTGGGCAACTGCGTTACTTATGACATTACGCTCGAATTGATGCAAGCAGGGGCAGCCGCTGTCCTCGTCGGTATCGGCCCTGGAGCGGCTTGTACCTCGCGTGGGGTGTTGGGTGTCGGCATACCTCAAGCAACTGCCGTAGCGGACTGTGCAGCGGCCAGAGATGAGTTCTTCAAGCAGACGGGTAAGTACATTCCTGTGATAGCTGATGGCGGATTGGTAACTGGTGGCGATATCTGTAAATGTATCGCCTGTGGTGCCGATGGTGTGATGATTGGTTCGCCGTTCGCGCGCGCGGCAGAAGCTCCCGGACGCGGTTTTCACTGGGGTATGGCCACTCCTAGCCCAGTTCTACCCAGAGGTACGCGGATTAAAGTCGGTACGACTGGCTCCCTCGAGCAGATTCTCAGAGGGCCAGCTAAATTAGACGACGGTACTCACAACCTCCTGGGTGCATTACAAACTAGTATGGGTACTCTTGGTGCAAAAACCATTAAGGAAATGCAGCAAGTAGAAGTCGTGATCGCGCCTTCGCTCTTAACTGAAGGTAAAGTATATCAGAAAGCTCAACAGCTAGGTATGGGTAAATAACTGGCCTTTTTGAGGTAGGTTTGGACAATTGGTAGGTGAGGAATCAAAACGAGCTGTAGCAATGAGAATTCAGGTTGTAGCTGTAATAAATATTTACCTGTAAATACTATCGAAATTCAGCCGATCTGAGCCAGATCTTCCTCCCCGATTTTTGGTGGTGCTGTTACAATTAAGATCGACGGAAGCTGATGTTTCCGTTCACTCCTCACACCACATCCCGCCTGAGACACTTAACCGTGTCTTGGGCGGTTCCTTTTTAGGTATTAGGTTTTAAGTTTTAGAAATTAGAAAGTAGGGTCGGCAGTCCCCACCATCTGGACTTCAGATTTAGTACATATAATAAAAAAGGACAATCGATTCGATCGTCCTTTTTTATTGCGAAATTCGGGTCAGCAATAGAATAGTAAGTATGTCGGTACAATTAATTATCAGAACAATTAATTATCAGATTTATAATGTCTGAAACCTAAATGGTGGGAACTCCCCACCCTACAGTTAAAACTACTAAGACCTAAAGCCTAAAACCTAATTCTGAACTGCGTGAAAGCTTAAGTGATACGGAAAATTTTTCCAAGGATGGGTTTGAATTTCCTTAATTACAGTCGTACCTTTCCAGGATAATTCGGGGATACTGACTTCCACTGGAGTTTTGTTAATTCTGGCTTTTTTAATTAAATTCTCAACGCTCTTGGCATCGAGAGTCAGCAGTAGAGATTTGTCGCCGTCGTGTCCGTAAAGATTGACAGGGATGTGTCCGCTCCGGCGTAAGGCATTAGGTTTGGTACCAGCGGCGCGTTGTTTCAATTCGACTGAGATTTCCATAGTTTTTAGTTGTAGTAATTTGGTTAAATGTTCGCGATAAATCGAATCTAAAACTTCAGATTAATTAAAGTTTAGATTCGATTTATCGGTTTAGACGGGAGTCCCATCAGCCGATAATAGTCCCCGTTTGGGGCCGTGAATCGGGTCTTCGACGATGATGGTTTGGTCGCGGCTGGGGCCAAGCGACACGATCGAAATCGGTACTTCCATTAGGTCAGCTAAGAACTTAAGATAGTCTAATGCTGCTTTGGGAAGGTCTTCAAGCGATCGACAGTCGGCGGTATTCTGCTTCCAACCGGGGAGGGTTTTGTAGATGGGGACGCATTTAGCGAAATCTCGTCCGGAGTTAGGGAAATCTGTAGTGCGTTCGCCATTAATTTCGTAAGCAACACAGACTTGAATCTCGTCAAATTCGTCCAAAACATCCAGCTTGGTGATGGCCATACAGTCCATACCATTGATCCGCACGGCATACCGACCGATCACGCCATCAAACCAGCCACAGCGACGTTTGCGGCCAGTTGTGGTGCCAAATTCGGCACCGCGCTCGCCTAACATATCGCCGCTAGCATCTTCTAGTTCGGTGGGGAATGGGCCTTCGCCGACGCGAGTAGTATAAGCTTTGGCGACACCAATGACTCGATCGATCGTCGTCGGGCCAATGCCAGTACCGATACAAGCTCCACCCGCGATCGGGTTGGATGATGTAACATAAGGGTAGGTACCATGATCGAGATCGAGCAGCGTCCCTTGGGCACCTTCAAATAAAATATTGCGACGACGGCGTACCGCCTCGTATATTTCCACTGAGGTATTGACTACATGTGGGCGCAACCGTTCGGCATAGCCCAAATATTCGGTCGCTACCTGTTCTGGATCGAGCGGTGGCAAGTTATATAGCTTTTCGAGGATCTCATTTTTTTGAACGATCGTCCAGGCAACCTGTTCGCGGAATGATTCGGCATCCATCAAATCTTGTACCCGAATGCCAACTCGGTCGGACTTATCCATATAAGTCGGCCCGATGCCGCGTCCGGTCGTACCAATTTTGTGAGTGCCCCTGACTTCTTCCGATGCCAGATCGATCGATCGATGATATGGCATCGTTACATGCGCTGTCTGGGAAATCAAGAGCTTGTCAGTAGGGATATTTAGCGCGACAAGTCGATCCAGTTCTTCGATCAATACTTTGGGGTCAATGACTGTCCCACAGCCAATGATACATTTAGTTTCGGGATATAGAATCCCCGAAGGAATTAAGTGCAGTTTAAAGGTTTGACCTTTTACGACTACAGTGTGACCAGCGTTGACACCCCCTTGGTAACGCACGACCACATCTGCTGACTTACTTAATAAGTCAGTGATTTTTCCTTTTCCTTCATCGCCCCATTGGGCACCAATTACGACTACGTTAGCCAAGGGTTATTGCTTGTCTATCTGAATAAAGTTAACACAATCTACAATCCTACCATGGACATCAGTGTATGTCAAAAGAAGATGTTTCTCGCTCTGACAAACGCCATACATCAGATCGATTATAATATACTGTCACCAGCGATCGAAATGTGCCCAACCTGACAATCCACAACAACGACTGGGATTCACATGATTAGCATGATTAACATGATTTAGGTTGTTGGTACTATTTACAAACCCCATCAGGATTGAAGGATTGACAGGATTAGATTGTCGGTACTATCTACACGTCCACTCATCCACCCATCCGCTCATCCACCCATCCACCCATTCACCCTGTTCTACCATGACTCCGATCGATCGTAGCTATCACATCACCACCTTTGGCTGTCAGATGAATAAGGCTGATTCCGAGCGGATGGGTGGGATACTAGAAGATATGGGATTTCAATGGTCGGACGACCCATTTACAGCAGATCTCGTTCTCTATAATACTTGTACGATCCGCGATTTAGCCGAACAGAAAGTTTATTCCTACTTGGGCAAACAAACCCGCCGCAAAAAAGATAATCCCGACTTGGTGTTGATTATGGCTGGCTGCGTTGCCCAGCAAGAAGGAGAAGCCCTTTTGCGCCGCATCCCCGAACTAGATTTGATTATGGGGCCACAACACGCCAATCGGCTCGAAGACCTATTACAGCAGGTATTTAGCGGTGCTCAGGTCGTCGCTACCGAGCCGATCCATATTATCGAAGATATTACCAAACCGCGTCGCGATAGTAGCGTCACAGCGTGGGTAAATGTTATCTATGGTTGCAACGAACGCTGCACTTATTGCGTGGTGCCTAACGTGCGGGGTGTCGAGCAGTCGCGCACGCCAGAAGCAATTCGGGCAGAAATTAAAGAATTAGCGCGTCAGGGATATAAGGAAGTAACCTTGCTGGGTCAAAATATCGATGCTTACGGACGCGATTTACCCGGCTCTACTGTCGAAGGTCGCCATTCACATACACTCACTGACTTACTCTACTATATTCACGATATTGAAGGGATCGAACGGATTCGGTTTGCAACCAGTCATCCGCGTTATTTTACCGAGCGATTGATTAAAGCTTGTACCGAATTGCCCAAGGTGTGCGAACATTTTCACGTACCATTTCAGTCGGGCGATAACGATATTCTCAAGGCAATGTCGCGGGGTTATACGCATGAAAAATATCGGCGAATTGTCGATACGATTCGTAAGTATATGCCCGATGCGTCGATTAGTGCCGATGCGATCGTCGGATTTCCGGGCGAAACAGAGGAACAATTCGAGCGGACGTTAGAATTAATTGCCGATGTCGGTTTCGATATGGTAAACACGGCGGCTTATTCACCGCGTCCGAATACACCTGCGGCATTGTGGGCTAATCAATTAAGTGAAGAGATCAAACTCGACAGGTTGCAGCGGATCAATCATCTGGTTTCCCAAACGGCGATCGAGCGATCTGGGCGGTATTTCGATCGGGTAGAATCGGTGTTAGTGGAAGAACGCAATGCTAAAAATACCGACCAAGTTTTGGGCAGGACTAGAGGCAATCGGTTGACGTTTTTTAATGGCGATATTGAAGAATTGCGCGGTAAAGTCGTCCCTGTCAAAATTACAGAAGCGCGGGCATTTAGTCTCACTGGCGATAGGGTGACGAAGATAGAATGATTTTACTAAATTTAAATAGCGATCGAGACATTAAGTAACAAGGCATTCATCATCGACCGATCGAATCTAGTATCATTAGGTCGATCCTAAATATATATAGGTGAGAAGCTATGACTGTTGCAACTAAATTTATGAGTCTTGAGGAGTACCTCAACTATGATGATGGTACGGATAACCTCTACGAACTTGTGAATGGAAAATTAATTCCTATGCCCCCAGAAAGCGATCGAAATCAGCAAGTATCTATTTCTTTGTTAGCTTACTTTTTACAAATAGGACTACCGCCACAATTATTAAGAATTCAAGTTGCAATCGCTGTCACTGGTGGCAGAGCGACGGCAAGAATACCAGATCTGACAGTTCTTTCTGAAGATTTAGCACTGGAATTAAGAGAAACTAATCGATCGACAATTTTAGCAGATATGCCACCACCTACGTTGGTTGTTGAAGTAGTAAGTCCCAACCAAGATAAACGAGATTATCGCTATAAAAGGTCGGAATATGCCGCCAGACAAATTCCTGAATATTGGATTGTCGATCCGATCTTAGCTAAGGTGACAATCTTAGAATTGGTCGAAGGATTGTATGAAGAAAAAGTTTATACGGGCGAAGAAGTTATCGAATCGCCGCAATTCGATCGATTCAAATTAACTGCCCAACAGATTTTAACTGGTATTATGTAACCAAGGATTTGCGATCGATAAAAGGCGAACGAGATAATTTTAGTTCCAAACGATCGACAACTGCTGAGAGTTTAAAGTTGTTGTAAGCCATATTGTCTAGGCCCGAACTCGAAAATCAGAACAAATATACCATGTCGATCGAGCCAGCCTGGGAGTTTGGCAAGCATGAGAATAGAAGTTGGTGACTTGCAGAATTCGGGTACCCTAGAGAAACAGTGTATCGATCCAACCACATTCATGCTGAATCTCCAGAATATTTTGTCCGTTTTCCTGATATTTATCCCAGTGTCGATCGCGGGACACTTTCTACATTGGAGCGATCCAGTTGTATTTATCACTTCTGCGCTGGCAATTATCCCCTTGGCGGCATGGATGGGCACCGCGACCGAAGAAATCGCTGTGGTGATGGGGCCAGCCTTGGGTGGGCTGTTAAATGCCACTTTTGGCAATGCTACCGAATTAATTATCGCCCTCGTCGCGCTCAATGCTGGCTTGATTGATGTTGTCAAAGCAAGTATTACTGGCTCGATTATCGGTAACTTGTTATTGGTAATGGGCTTTTCGATGTTGCTCGGTGGTTTGAAATACAAAGAACAGACATTTCAACCGATCGTGGCGAGAGTGAATGCCTCTAGTATGAATCTAGCTGTGATTGCGATGTTATTACCGACTGCGGTAGATTATACATCTACTGGGATCAGTACAGATGCGATTCAGAAACTCTCGATCGCGGTATCGATCGTGTTAATTGGCGTATATGGTTTGACGTTATTATTTTCAATGAAAACTCACACTTATTTATACGACATCGATGCCGATATGGACTTAGAAGAACTCGCTGACTCAAATCTAGACGGCGAGACCGAACATGGAGACGTCAATTTACCGTTGTGGATTACGGTGCTGTTAGGCTGTACGTTATTAGTTGCTGTCGAGTCGGAATTTCTGGTTTCGACGCTAGAAGTTGCGACCGAACAGTTAGGTTTGACGGCATTATTTACTGGGGTAATTTTAGTGCCGATCGTGGGTAATGCTGCCGAACATGCGACGGCGGTAACAGTTGCGATGAAAGATAAAATGGATTTATCTGTATCTGTTGCACTGGGTTCGAGTTTGCAAATTGCCCTATTTGTTGCGCCAGTATTAGTATTAGCAGGATATATTATGGGTAAACCGATGAACCTAAACTTCAATCCGTTTGAATTGGTAGCTGTCGGTGTTTCGGTATTAATCGCCAACTCGATTAGTTCCGACGGTCGATCGAATTGGCTCGAAGGTTCTCTACTATTAGCGGCTTATGTGGTATTGGGTTTTGCTTTCTATTTCCATCCCGTAATTGACGGGATCGGTTAATTGAAACTAGCATAATCTGGAGATCGCCGCATCCGGTCTGTAGCTTTTTGCTATCTCAAAAACCGAGCGGCAAATATAGCCTACAAATCCCCCTGCTCCTAACTGTTAACATAATTATAATTACTATATAAAGTAATCTTATAGAATCCTTAAACAAGTGTTAACCTAAACATAATCGATATATAAGTGTGGTTGCGCTAAGATGCTGCTGGTATCAAAAAAGTTAACATAAGCATCACTGCTATCGTCAAAACTTAAAATTTTGAAATCACTCTCTTTGCAATCAACTTGACAAATATAGGTATGTTATCCAAAAATTTCGGTCGCTTTACCACTCTCACCGCAGTAGCAGTAGCATTTTTCGGGACTCAATTTGCAGCGGTGGCGCAACAAGTGACTCTTAGTGGTGCCGGAGCGACTTTTCCTCAACCTTTGTATGAGAGATATACTCGGGAGATGCGGAAGGCTCACCCAGATATAAAGGTTAACTATCAAGCAATCGGTAGTGGTGGTGGAATCAAACAAACGATCGCTGGCACAGTAGACTTTGGCGCGAGCGATGCCGCGATGACCGATAGCCAAATGTCACAGGTCAAAGGTGGGGTATTGTTGATACCGACTGCGGGCGGGCCTGTGTCTGTAGCGTACAATCTTCCTGTCAAAGGTCTCAAACTATCTAACAAAGCGTTAAGCGGAATTTTCTTAGGCAAAATTACGACTTGGAACGACCCCCAAATCGCGCAAGACAACAAAGGTCTTAGCCTCCCCAATACCGCGCTTAAGCCTGTCGTCAGAGCTGATGGTAGCGGTACTGCCTTCATTTTCACCAATCACGTCAGCGCAATTAGCCCAGAATTTAAGTCAGCAGTTGGTGCTAGCACAGAACCCAAATGGTCGTCAGGCTTTTTGAAAGGTAAAGGAAATCCTGGCGTCTCTGCTTTAGTTAAGCAAACTCCTGGCGCAATTGGCTTCATGGAGTATAGCTTTGCGCTCAGAAATGGACTCAACTCGGCTGCCGTTCAAAATGGTAGCGGCAGGTATGTAGCTCCATCACTAAAAGCTGCCAATCAAGCACTAGCCGATGTCCAATTTCCAGCAAATTTTCGCGCATTTGATGTCAATTCCAATCAAGGCTACCCCATTGTCGGCCTAACATGGTTGTTGATTCCTAAAAATCAAAAAACTCCAGCTAAAGCTCAAGCCATCAAGACAATGGTCAGATGGATGCTGACCAGCGGACAGCAATTTAACGACGATCTCGGTTACACTTCCATTCCGAGCAGTGTTGCTGCTCGCGCGATCGAAGCTGTCGAATCCGGCGTGAAATAATCTAAATTTAACAATGTCTTCCCCACAACACCTATCTGCGCCTGTGCCTACCGAAAGTATCTTAGGTAGGCGCAATCGACCGCCTAAAACCGATCTAGCCGATCGATTATTCCGCTATCTGATGTATGCAGCTAGCGGGATATCGGCGGCTATTCTCTTTCTGATGGTCTGGACGATCCTCAAACATTCATTCCCAGCAGTACAGCAGTTTGGGGTGGGTTTCTTGGTAAGTCAGGAATGGAATGTCACTGATAATAAATTTGGTGCCCTTCCGTTGATTTACGGTACGCTGGGCAGTAGCACGATCTCGCTGATCCTCGCCGTACCGATCGGGTTGTCAGTAGCACTCGTAACGAGTGAAGATCTCCTCCCACAACGGTTGCGAACTTTTATTGCTTTCACGATCGAATTAATTGCGGCTATTCCCAGCGTCATTTTTGGCTTATGGGGATTCTACACCTTCATTCCACTGCTGTTACCATTCCAACAATTTCTCCATGCCAAGTTGGGTTTTATTCCCTGGTTTGGCAAAGAACCTACTGGCTCTGGATTGATGACTGCTGGCATTTTATTGGGCATCATGATTTTGCCGACGATGGCTGCTGTCAGTCGCGAAGTCCTCTTGGTGGTGCCTACTTATTTACGTACTGGCTCCATGGCATTGGGTGCGACACGCTGGGAAACAATTTTTAAAGTTGTTTTACCCAAAGCTTTTTCAGGAATTATCGGTGCGGTAATGTTGGCATTAGGCCGCGCTCTGGGCGAGACGATGGCGGTGACGATGGTCATCGGTAATGCCGAAAACATCAGTTCTTCACTATTTGAACCAGCTAACTCAATTCCCGCTATTTTAGCAACTAAGTTCGCTGAAGCTGATGGTATGCATTCTGCCGCGCTGACTTATTTAGTATTGATTTTATTTGCAATTACTCTGGGTGTAAATGTTGGCGCGATCGGGTTAGTGAGATTGGTCGAACGTAAAGGGAAATCTTAATTATGAACGAGTCACCAAGAACTACTAATTTAACGACACCTTTATCTCCAGCTCGAAGTTTATTCGATCGGGGGATGACGGTATTAGCGTTTTGCTTAACTATAGTCGGGATACTGCCACTAATCTCCGTATTGTGGAATATTATCGTCAAAGGATTTCCGGGTTTGACAGCCACCATGTTTACCAAAGAAATCATCGATGATGGATTTGCTAACGCCATTGTCGGTACTCTGACCATGGTGGGAATTGCCTCGCTGTTGAGCATTCCGATCGGGATTGCAACTGGCATCTATCTATCCGAATACACACCCCATAGTAAGCTCAATCGGACGATTAGATTTTTGACAACAATTTTGACTGGCGTGCCCTCGATCGTGGTCGGGATTTTTACCTATGATGTCATCGTTTTAACTACCAAACAATTAGATGCGCCATTCTTTTTTGGTCGCCAACTATTTGATTTTAATTTTAGTTATAGCGCAGTTGCGGGGGGCATTGCTTTAGCAATCATCATGCTACCAATTATTGCACTGACAACTGAGGAAGTACTCAAGTTAGTCCCGATTACATTCCGATTGGCGTCCTCTGGACTAGGTGGTAATAAGTTTCAAACTATTACCCGGATCGTTTTACCTACCGCACTACCAGCAATTTCCACTGGGGTATTATTGGCGATCGCTCGTGCCTGCGGCGAGACAGCTCCATTGTTATTTACTGCTTTGTACGCTCAATATTGGGCCGAAAATCTTCTGAGTCCTACGGCTTCGTTACCAGTATTGATTTTTAATTTATACAACGATCCCGACCCAGTCAAAAATCAATTGGTTTGGACGGCATCTTTATTCTTATTAGGAATAGTTTTAGCAATCAATCTGCCAACAAGACTATTATCTAATCGAGGTAAACAAGGCTAATAGGCAGTAACTTACAAAATTATATATTTATTTTTTATGAAAGAAGCATATCCGAAATCAAATCAATTGGAAACAGCAATTCAAGTTAATAATCTCAGCTTCTTCTATGGCGTGGTAAGAGCATTAGAAAGCATCAACATGACTATTTTTGAAAATCATGTGACTGCTATTATCGGGCCTTCCGGCTGCGGTAAGTCTACTTTTATTAAAGCACTCAATCGGATCGGCGAGCTAGAAGGCAAAGTTAAAACTGAAGGCGAAGTTCAGCTCTACGGCCAAAATATATATCACCCTCAAGTCAACCTCAATCAATTACGCAGACAAGTGGGAATGGTGTTTCAAAAGCCAAATCCTTTCCCAATGAGTATTTATGAAAATGTGGCTTATGGCGTCAAAATTGGGGAAGAAAAAGTTCAGCGAGGAGATCTAGACAGTATTGTCGAATCCTCATTAAAAGGTGCCGCAATCTGGAATGAAGTCAAAGATAAACTGCATAAATCGGCATTGGGATTGTCGGGAGGACAGCAGCAAAGATTGTGTATCGCTCGCGCTCTAGCCGTCAAACCAAAAGTATTGCTGATGGACGAACCTTGCTCGGCACTAGATCCAATCGCGACGACAAAAATCGAAGATCTGATGCACAGCTTACGCAACGAGCTGACGATCGCGATCGTCACCCACAATATGCAACAAGCAGCAAGAATTTCTGACTATACAGCCTTTTTTAGTACCGATGAGAGTCGGATCGGACGGATGGTAGAATTTGGCGAAACCAAGCAAATTTTCTCATCTCCAGTCGATAGTCGTACCAATGATTATGTATCGGGTCGATTTGGCTAGTTAGGTTTTAGGCTTTAGGTTTTAGGTTTTAGGTTTTAGGCTTTAGGGAACATGAGCAACACAGAGCTTCCCCTAACACCTACGCCTAACGCATAACTGCTAAACTACGTAAATATCCCCGATTTCTTTCAGAAGTCGGGGATATGATATTAATGATATCTTCTCGATCGTCAACTATGCTACTAGGTCAATGGCTGGGATTTTTGGCTTTAGTTTTGTCTGCATACATATTGTGGCAAATTCGTCAAGTACTTTTAATTGTTTTTGCAGCAATACTCTTAGCCACAGCTCTTAATAAGCTAGCTCGAAAACTTCAGCACAAACTTAAGCTCAAACGTCCAGCAGGCGTCCTAGTAGCGATCGGGATTTTTATTGCTGTGTTAGTGGGCTTTTTTATTCTGATTGTCCCCCCATTTATCAGTCAATTTCAAGAGTTAACTACGACTAAGTTTCCCCAAATTCTTCAATCGGCGACGCAGTGGCGGACGAATCTCCCGTCATACATTCCAGCTCCACTCGTTCCGTACTTACCAGATCTCAACGATCTCGATCGACAAGTGCAACCGCTAGTAAAATCGGTAGCTGGACAATCGCTGAGTATATTTTCTAGTTCGCTGGCTGTCATTCTCAATCTGTTATTCTTGGTCGTGCTGACGATTATGCTCTTGGCGCAACCCATGGCTTACCGTCAAGCATTTGTGGTGCTATTTCCCAGTTTTTATCGCCAGCGAATCGACGGCATTTTATCGGAGTGCGAGGTGTCTTTAGGCAAGTGGTTTGGCGGCGCACTATTGAGTACGATCGTAGTAGGTGGACTCAGTACCGTCGGGTTATTAATATTGGGGATTCCCTTAGCCTTGGCACAAGGTATTGTGGCTGGACTATTTAATTTGATTCCCAATGTCGGGCCGACGATAAGTGTGGTTTTGCCGATGTCGATCGCGTTACTCGACGAACCGTGGAAAGCAGTTGCAATCTTTATTGTTTATTTTCTGATTCAACAATTTGAAAGTAACTTGCTCACGCCATATATTATGGCGCAGCAAGTATCGTTACTTCCCGCCCTAACGTTAATCTCACAAGTCTTTTTTACGACCTTTTTTGGCTTTTTAGGATTATTACTCGCCATCCCTTTAACTGTAGTTGCCAAAATTTGGATTAATGCCGTCTTAATTGAGGATATTCTCGATCGTTGGAAAGCCCCACAGAGTCGGATAAAGCGAGCTAGCGATCGCGACAAACTAGCCGACTCATATCCAGATCCGCAGTTAGAAACAGAAATTGTGATTCGATCGGGGGATGGTGAATAGTGGATAGGGGATAGTGGATAGTGGATAGTGGATAGTTGCTTTTTTAAACAAACGATTTACACTCGAAAAGTACCCGTTTTGACGAGGTTTCTCCTAATAAAATTACCAATACAATTGGTAATTTTATTAGGAGATTGCCTATTTAGGCAATTCACTATCCACTATCCACTATCCACTAACTAATCGGATCGATAATCCCGCCCCCAAGGACTATATCCTCGTCATACCAGACCGCAGCTTGACCGGGAGTAATTCCAAATTGGGGTTCGTCAAATACCAATTTGACCTTACCATTTTCCAACGGAATTACACTGACCGGAACGGCTTCAGAACGGTAGCGGACTTGGACTTGGGCGCGGATTGGTGCGCTCGGTTGGGGAATCGACACCCAGTTGACACGATCGACGCTACATTCGCCGCCGTGAGTTTCCTCGCGGGAACCGACGACCACCCGATTTTTGCTCGCATCCAGAGCGACGACATAAAGCGGTTCTGGAGCAGCAACTCCAATCCCGCGACGTTGGCCGATTGTATAATGGTGAATGCCTAAATGTTTGCCTAAGACAGCTCCTTGAGTATTGACAATTTCGCCGGGACGCTCATTGAGATACTTATCGAGGAAGGTTTTCATCGAACCGTGTTTTTCGACCAGACATAAATCCTGACTTTCGGGTTTATCCGCAGTGGATAAATTCAACCCCGCTGCAATCGTGCGCGTTTCGGTTTTGAGCGTATCTCCCAACGGAAAAATCGTCGCCGCTAGGATATCTTGCTCTAAATCGTAGAGAAAATAAGTCTGATCTTTCGATCGATCGATCGCCCGCCGCAACTGATACCGTTGCAAAGTCTCATCGTAAGTTATCCGCGCATAGTGCCCAGTGGCAATATAATCTGCCCCTAACTCAGCTTTAGCATATTTTACCATCGGGCCAAATTTGACCGCCTTATTGCACTGCGAACACGGCAATGGCGTGATCCCAGCTTCATAGCCAGCCACCAAATAATCGATAATATATTGCTCGAACGTATCGCGACTATCGACGATTTTGTGCTCTATGCCCAACTGCTCGCAAATTTTTGCCGCATCGACCATTCCTTCCGAGCAGCATTGACCCTTACCGCGCATCAACCACAGGGTCAGACCAATTACATCATCACCTCGCTCGCAGAGAATGGCCGCAGCCACCGAACTATCGACTCCACCAGAGAGTCCCACAACAACTTTTTTCGTAGATGGCAACATCAGATTTTTGCTATAACTTGCCCACTCTTAAGTTAACACTTCCGACCGCCTTTGAGTGCGATCGCTTGGGCTTTAAGTTTTAGGCTTTAAGTTTTAGGCTTTAGGTTTTAGGCTTTAGGTTTTAGGCTTTAGGATTTGGGTAAGTTATACACAACGTGGGCTACATCAACGAGATTAGCCTATTGATATAATCTATCGTTCGTCCAACTCTCCATCGATCGCGCTTGATATTTCAATGTTAGGAGAAACTACCTTTAATGAGCAACGTGGGTTTTATCGTTAATCTTGGCCGATCGAGTGGGCATAATAAGCAAAGATTGTTGCGTTAGTCCAGGCGTTCTCGATCGACACCCTAGACTCAGGTTGGGTGCAATCGGCTGGGGAACATCAAATTCCACCCAAACGTCGTCGATCCGGTATCAGCTCGACAACCTGCAACTCCATTGCCAAATTGACACCCAGCCATCTAGCTCAGTCCATATTGCCATATTTAACCTAATCTCTGACTCAAACCTTATCCGATCGACATGTTTAAGACTAGAATCTGTTAGAGGTAAGATAAAACACTGAGGATAAAACCGATCCCTTAGCTCTAAACTAGTACTATGCGGCAGAAATTAACCGACCATTTCTTTCCCCATGCCCCGCGCCCAGCACAATAGTAACCTTATTTATGCCGTAGACGACTAGGTTATCCAATATTAATTTAGATTGCAAATAATATACAAATTCTTTATGAAAACTGCTAGTTTGCGGACTTATCTATACAAAAGTGTAATCGTTGGTCTAGTGCCAGTACTGGCGATCGTCAATCTCCAGTCGGGTGCGCTAGCAGTTCCAAAGAAAGAAAGTAAGTCAAAGACTCCAGATCGAACACTCACCGCCAAGATCGGGGTATCTGCGCCCGCCAAAAAGGCCGTCAAAGCTAAACCCCCCGCACAAAGAGTAGTAGCACCTCAAAATAACTTTGCAGACTCCTACACCCTCGGCCCTGGAGATAGATTGCGAGTAGATATCTTCAACGTGCCAGAATATAGCGGTGAATTCAATGTCTTGGGCGATGGTGCGATCAATCTACCCGTCATCGGAGCAGTTCCCGTCCAAGGACTGACAGTCCAAAGAGCCTCTGCATTATTAACAGCTTATTTCTCGCGCTACGTCAAACGCCCGATCGTCACGATTAGCGTCACAGCTCCGCGTCCCGTCCAATTTGCGATCGCAGGTGAAGTGACGCGTTCTGGTTCCTATACCGTCCCATTTACTGGCGAAAATCGTAAGTTTCCGACAGTCAGCCAAGCGATCCAACTCGCTGGTGGTACGACTCAAACTGCTAACCTCCGTCAAGTCCAAGTCCGCCGTGCGGCGACAGGCAGAATCATCTCGGTGAACATCTTCGATGTACTCCAAAGAGGCAACACATCCCAAGATATTACCTTGCGCGATGGCGATACCATTTTTATCGCTCGCTCTGAAGGTGTCAATGCCGCAGATCGACTCAGACTAGCAGGTTCTAACCTCGCCAACCAAGATGCAACTGTCAAAGTAGCGATCCTTGGTGAAGTTGGCAAGCCAGGTACCTACACGCTCAAAGGTGAGACTGCTGGTACTGCCGGACGTGTCACCCCACCCACGCTCACCGAAGCGATCAAAATTGCTGGTGGTAGTACGGCTTCCGCCGACCTGAGCCGGATCAGAGTCCGCCGCAATACACGGACGGGCGTCGGTCAAGTCGTACCGATTAACTTACTCAATCTGCTCAAAGCTGGCGACTTCGGCCAAGATATTATCCTTCAGGATGGCGATACAATCTTGCTACCGACGGCAACTGAAATCAATAGTGCCAACAGCATATTAATATCGGCATCTAACCTTGGCCCTCAAGCCATCAATCCGCCCAAAGTAGTAGTTGTCGGCGAAGTCAACCGTCCGGGTACCTATACCGTCACTGGCGCAGGTAACACCACCAATAACAATACTCAGTTAACTGGAACTGTGGCTCTCCCCACCGTCACCAATGCCATTCAGTCCGCTGCTGGAATTAAGCCAACAGCAGATATTCGCCAAATTCAATTGATTCGGACGACCCGCACTGGCGAACAACGCATCGCGCTGAACTTATTCAAATTGCTTCAGCAAGGGGATACCAGCCAAGATATCATCCTCCAAGAAGGCGATCGAATTTTTATTCCCGTCGCGCAAAATAGTAGCCCGCAGGACGTGGATCTAGTCGCATCTTCCACACTTTCGCCAGCCACGATCCGCGTCAATGTAATCGGTGAAATCGCCAATAAAGCCGGACGCGGTGGGACGATCGAAATGCCACCCAACACCACTCTCAACCAAGCACTGCTAATTGCTGGTGGTTTCGACAATGTGCGTGCTAACAAAAATGAAGTTGACTTCATCCGCCTCAATCCCAATGGGACTGTCACTAAGCGGTTGATCAAGCTCAACTTTACCAGAGGCATCGATCCAGAGACTAACCCACGCTTGCAAAACAATGACACGATTGTAATCGGACGCAACGGTCTGACCCGAATTGGGGATGGTTTCAGTACGATTCTGACACCATTTAATGGTATATTGAATATCCTCAGATTTTAACGCTCGAACAACTGTCACTGAGCGGTCGATCGAGATCGACTTTACCAGAGGCATCGATCCAGAGACTAACCCACGCTTGCAAAACAATGACACGATGGCGATCGGACGCAACGGCCTAACCCGAATTGGGGATGGTTTCAGTACGATTCTGACACCATTTAATGGTCTACTGAATATCCTCAGGTTCTAACGCTCGAACACAGGATAGAGTTGGCAGCGGTAACAATCCTGTTTACCGCTGCTGTTTTGCTCAAATATCACCCTAAGCAAATAACTAGCTAGTAAAGTAGCGATCGACGATAATAGAGATCTGATTATCGATCGATCTGCTTAACTTGCTATGAATACGACTAATTTGCGCGATCTGTACCAACAGGTCATCCTCGAACATTATAAAAAGCCCAAGCATCGAGGTAAAACTAATCCTGTCGATCGGTATCAGAAAGGGCACAATCCATCTTGTGGCGATACCATCGAACTGACACTACAACTAGATCCCGATGGCGAGCGCGTCACTGATATTAAATTTGAAGGCGAAGGTTGTGCGATCGCACTAGCTTCGGTCGATCTCATGGCTGGAGCGTTGGTGGGTAAAACGATCGATGAAGCTTTAGACGCAATCGGCACTTTTCAACAGATGATGAAAGGGGAAGGTGAATTTCCCAAAGAGCAACGCAAACTCAACGTCATGAAAGGTGTGGCTCAATTTCCCGTCCGGATTAAATGCGCCAATCTCGGCTGGCACACGCTCAAAGCTGCACTCCAAATGACTGGAGAAGCCAAGCTTGCTGATTTTGTCAGTAATGAAGCAGAGTTATAAGAGTTTAGATTTTAAATTTTGCGGATGCGCTCCGGTCGGGGAACCCGACCATGGAAGCGCACCAAGCCGGATTTTGGACGCTTGCGTCCTTAACTATCCACTATCCACTATTCACTATTCACTAATTAGATGATTTCAACTGCTGACTTTTTCAAATACTGTCAATGGTCGGGAATCGTCACGCTGGCTTTGGCAGTGCTGACGATCTTAGCTTTGGTCTTAAAATGGGGCTTCAAATTTCGACTCGTCGGCGCGACTGGATTTATGGGCGTACTGACTGCTGGTTTATTTGCCCTTAGTTTAGTCCCGATCGTACATAGCAATGTCCCGGGCGCGCTGCACTACTCATTGATTTATGATAACGGCAGCGATCGCGCCACTATTGCCGTTAAAACCCCCATTAGCGAAGCCGGGCTAGATGCGACCTTACGTCAAGCCGCAGGTGATTTGTATTCTTATGGACGCTCCGGTGCGAGCGATCGCCAGCTCAAAGTGCGCGCGCGGACGGTCGTTCATCCGCGTCCCGGCGTTTCCGAACCGCTAGTATTGGGAGAAGTCACGCGCTCGCTCGGTGGCGGCGAAGATAGTCAATTAAACGTAAGAATCGATCGAGCTAATCTGACTAAAGTAGCTCCAGCCAAAATCTAACCTCAAGCGAACCCGCCAAATTCTCTAGATTAGTTAGCGATGCCCGATTGGTGGGAATAATAGGGGAAGTTGTGACGATGGAAGTTGTCCCCATCACCGTTCGGATTGCCGCCATCATGCGGAATCGATACTTAGACGAGGGACTCCCTCGACGAGCTGGATGCTAGCGGTGCTTTTTTCTCAAAGGCTTTGCGAACCCACACCGAACGATCTCTGGGATAGATTTCCCGACACAACCCCCAATTCATAATGATGTTCCCACATAACTTTAGTTAGGGGAAATATTTTTAGATCGTATCGTTTGACTCAAACTTAGATAAAAGCTGGTTAACTTCATGAGGATTAATGACCCAAATTTACTTAAACAAGTCGTTAACTACCTAGATAGACATCAAGAGGCAGTGCGGATCAAAAAGATGCTGTATTGTTTGTGTACCAGTAGGTGGGAAAAGGATATCGATTATTTAAATTCGATTAATTTTCAATATTTAATCGAACAGTTAGTTAGAGAAAATACTACTTTAGAGCGATTCAGAATCTTATTACAAAATCTGATTAAAACAGTAAATAAGCCCAAGCAGTATATTGACATTGCTAAAGTAATCTATCTGTCGATCGGGCAACTATACCCTGAATTTCGCCAGGAACATGGCGGTAGACCGCAGCAGACGCCACCGCCAGCAGCACCTATACCGCAGTCAGAACCGATCGACTCGTCGCTCAGCCCAGTGCCATCGGCCATCCAGCGGGCTTACACACCAGAACCAACCCAAGCTGTCAGCCAGCCTGGTGGCGTCCCATCAGCACTGCAACGAGCTTATGCACCCATGCCGACTCAAGCCTTTACCAGCCAGGTCGTTCCTTCTGCGCTACAGCGTGCCTATGCGCCACTAGCCACTCAACAATTTGAAACCCAAACCCCGATCGACGACGATGTAGATGAATCTGCCTACGAAACCTATTACAATCCAGAGTTGTCCGAGGAAGGTCAATTTGAGAATGGTGACTTATCTTCACAGTATGAAGATGGTGGACAAGCTGATTCTTGGAGCGTACCTGAATACGACCCATTTAGCTTGCGACAAAACGTCATGAGCTATACCAATCCACTGCGAGCAAAAATAATTTTGCTAGTCATGCTGCGTCCTAATTTTAATTTTGGCAGCCAATCAGTGGTTCAGATGCGCGAACACCAGCTCGACGATCTGCTCTCGGAAGTATTGAAAACATACCCCACAATGGCTCAACTCGAAGAAAGCATGACCTATGCCGTGGAGCAACTAGTCGAACTAGAAGAGTATGGCAAGGCAGCTAATGGGTTACTGCAATCGTTGATACCGCTGTATACAGTTAAATCGCGAGTATAGCGGCAGGCAAACAACAGAAGGCAGCACATCAAGCAATCAGACAAGACAGAAGGCGGAGAACCGAAGTGGCAATTCTCGCTCCTGTGTTTTGCTGAGGGTTTTGATAATCGAGCGTTCTAATTAAGCTACGCTAGTAAGCGTTAACTGTGCGGTGCCGATGGCCTTCAAGCAACTGCTATTGAGAACCATCGGCTGCTACGCAAGGAGAAAATATTAATTATGGTTAGAACTGCATCGACGATGCTACCTTTGGGCGTGAGTGCGCCAGACTTCAATCTTACCGACGTCGTGAGTGAGAAGCCCATTTCGCTAGCGACATTTGCTGGCAAACCAGCATTGTTAGTAATGTTTATCTCCGTTCACTGCCCGTTTGTCAAACACGTTCAAGCTCAGCTCGCCCAGATCGGCAAGGATTATGCCGCGCAAGGTTTGGGTGTAGTCGCGATCGGCTCTAATGATATCGAGAAATATCCCGATGATGCTCCCGAACATTTGCAAGGTTTAGCCCACTCTGAAGGGTTTAATTTCCCCGTCTGTGCCGATCTCGATCAAGTGGTGGCAAAGGCTTATACAGCGGCTTGTACGCCTGATTTTTTCTTGTTTGACAGCGAGCGATACTTGGCTTATCGCGGTCAATTAGATGATAGTCGTCCTTCTAATGGCAAACCAGTCACGGGACAAGATTTGCGTCAAGCGATCGAGTTACTATTGGCAGGTAAAGAGGTAGATCCCAATCAACGTCCGAGTATCGGTTGTAATATCAAGTGGATTCCCGGTAACGAACCTGAATACTTTACAGGTGTCAGGGCAGAAGATTGAGCCGGAGAGTTTCTAAGGCGATGGCACTAATTTTTAGGCATTGCTGAATTAAAGCATAAATTAATATCAAAATAGAGGTAGGGGTAATCGTTCGATTACCCCTACCTCTATTTTGGGAAAGCGCAACAGCGCGTAAATCTTCCTTAAATCTCTCAAGGTCAATTTTGGATAGTTATGTTACTATTTGTGGACTCAGTAGATCGATCGACACGCTCGGATGGAGTTTAATTAACAAATGATTTTAATTTATGCTATTTTAGCTTGGTGTTTGGTATTGAGCACCTGCTGGCTGTTTGTTAGTCAATGTCAAATCGGCTTGGGGAATGTCAAACGACTACACCAAGTTCCTTGTTACAAATGTAAATATTTTACAAATAGTCGCTACCTCAAATGTACTGTCAATCCTTATTTTGCTTGCTCGGAAGCAGCGATCGATTGTCATGATTATCAACCGCAGAAACCATTAAATTTATAGTCTTACTTTAGCGATCGTCAAGCGATCTCCGGTTCGGACATTTCCGAAATAGAAACCGAGCAGTCGAGCGACTGCTCGCGTTCGTCATCATGAAGATCGAGCCAGAGCCAATTTAACAGCAACAGAATAACTCTCGATCTAATCAGCACAACGCTCGGTCAAAAGTTGCAACTGAGTGACTTAAGAATCCATGAAGTTAAACTTCATGACTTAGGATAGACTATAAAATTTAATCTGCCCACACAAATACACAACAATTAACTCAGCAATTAAACGTAAATATTGCGAATATAGATCGGCATATTTGCTGAAATATTCAAAAAAGTATTGCTAAATGCATTTTGGCGTCGTAGGATGAAGTCAATGAAATCTTAACGCACGTTTCTCAATAAATAACTCATTTTGATTGCCAATATAATAATTGTCATGCAAATGAGAAATTCAAGAATTTAGAGTAGATAGAAGAAGCTTCTTGAATAAATACCCGCTCTAAAAATTAAACTATCGATGGTATATGACTATCAAGTCTATTCGTTGATAGGAGCAGGTTTTAGGATATTTAAATAGTACGAATAGAACCGACTCGATCGACTGCAAATGCGGTGGTTTTAGAATGTTCTATGTTGGTACCTAAATAAAGAAGCCCGCCAATCTTGAAGATCGATTAAATGGTCTAAAGTTTGGAACTTTGTAGACATCGTTCTTGAATGCTTTTATTGACGAGCCAGATTTTATAAAACTTGTTCCTAGAATTGTACATTAATTACTGCAAATAAGGAAGGGCGAAATTATGAATTTCTCGTCTAAATTTACGCTAGCTGTTGCTACTGCTTCCGTTTTCTGTCCGCTCGCTGCTTATGCTGGGCCTACTACTGGTTCGACAGCAGCCGCCGTATCGATCAAATTTCAGGACTGTAAATGCGGCCCTACTAGTGGCAACTTTTCGATTAATCCTGGTGGGAATACCAACGGTAGTGGCTCTGGCGTGCAAGAACTCTCCGCTGCGGTTTCTACTGCCGAAACTAAGGCAAAGGCTAGTGCTGAGAGCACTAAATCCGGTACTACTGCAAGTGCTTATGGTTTTAGCCAACCTGTAACTTTCAAATACCTTAATACTAGTGATGTTAGTAATAAGAAAGATACTCGCGACTATACATACAACTATAGCTCCCAGGTGAACGAAGCCAGCGAATATGCTAGCAGCAAGAAAAAGTCTCATTCCGAAACTTATAATGCTACCAATAGCACTAGCGGTGAAGCGAGTAACGGCACTAAAGGTACGGGGCGCAGCGAGAACGAAACTGCCAACAGTGGTAGCGGTAAAGTTAGCGATGGTAGCAGTGAGAGCGAAACCGCTAGCAAAGGTAAAAATAGCAGCAGTTACAGCACTAGCAGTAATAGCAGTGGTGGTAGCAAAGAGACTAGTGAAAATAGCTACCGTGAAAGTACCAAGAACGAAAGCAGCAATAGCCAGAACGGGGAAACAAAAGGTAAAACTGAGAACACGGTTAATGTCTTGGATACCACCAAAACTAAAACTAGTTATGAATACACTGGTTCTGCGGCTGGTTTATCTTATATCCCAATTATCAAGTAGATGTGCGAGTTCGATTCGATTTAGTTCCTAGAGATCGAATCGAATCCACTCGAACTTACTCAACCAGAAAATTTATCCATCTCTAGTTTAGTTCGACGCAGGTCTCCACGCTCGACGAACTACTGGGATGGATATTTTTTTCCCAACTTATTGACAACACAACCAACGCAAAAGAGTCGATTATATGTTGGAGCACCGTCGATCTTTATGTATTCACCGTCATTAGCCTACTTCAAGACCAAATCTAAATTGGCTTATTCTGGCATGGCGATCGCGGTTTGGTACTTGACGATCGCTAGTAGCAATGCCAACGCCCAAATACCAGATCCAGAGCCGCACTTAAATCGGCTAGATCCCAATACTTTGGTGACTCCCCGCCTAGCGAGTAGCACCAAATCCAGTCCCGATGACGCTGGCGAAGATGGGGCGGAAAGTGTCGAACATCCAGCCACAGATCCGCCTGCGCCAATCCAAGTTGCTCAAGTAACTCTGCCTCTGCCCACGCTGCTCGCGCCCCTGATTCTCCCGAATTTAATTCCGCCGAGCATTCCCATCGTGCCGATTAATTCGGTACTAACGCCGGATCTACTGCCACCACCAAATAACACCCCCGCCGTTCCGTCCCCAAATGTGCCCGTCGCTCCCCAACCAGCAAAAGATCCGCGCTTTATCATCGCGCCGCAAGTTTTAGATCCCAAAATAGTCGATCCCTTTTCCACGCAATTCGTACTTAATGGCAATAAAGTTTCGCACTTTACTAGCACAGTCGCAATTGCCGGATTTGAAGCGGGGAATTTTCGCAATACGGATCTGAATTTTGATGTCTATAAGCTAATTGGAGCCAGGAGCATCCAGAGTGTCACTGCCGATCGGGTAGTGCGGGTAAATACGCAACTAGAAACGGTTGGAATTCGCAATGTCGTCCAAAATCAGGATATTGCCGTCTCTGTCGCCAAACCCCAAACCTTGTTGGGATTTCGCCAACAAATTAGTTTAGATGCTAACTGTCTGAATAATCCAGGCCAAATTTGCACCTATCTACCAGGCATCAAGATCGACGATCCTGTTATCGATCCGCGTAAATTGCAACCCACTGGAGCGAGAATTACCTCGCAATTTGGCGATGTTATTTCTCCTGCATCTGTTGCCGCGATTAGGGAACCAGGATTCCAAGGCGGTGCGAATGGGCAAGAGTTTGGCATTGATATTACAGTTCCGGCGGTAGGTTTAGTGCCACCGCCAGAAGGCTCGCCGCCGCCAGTATTGACAGGCGAACGCCAAGAGACATTTAAGAATAATGTGGCGGTTAATTACGCCCGACTGAATCAGAGTTTTGCCACTAATGGCGTCGAATCGACAGTCGGGCGGACGATTCGAGCTTTAAATTATGTCAATGGCGATCGCAATCAACTCGCCAATGGTATCGTCAATGCGTTGGGGCAAGTTTTACCAGACTTTCAGCCCAGTATCGCCCCAGGCAAGCCTGGAGCGCGGATTGTCGTCAATCCCAACCTCTATCGAGCGGCAAATGCCCTCCGCATTCCCGACAATAGTCTGACTGTTTATCAAGCAGGTACGGGTTATGCGCCCAGTTTTGGCAGCGATCCGCGAGTGCCGCCAGGAGCGAACCATCAGGCGATTTGGGTGGGGATGTCTCCAGTTGTCGAGCGTGAGTTTCTTCGGGATTATCGTTACATCACCCTGCGCGAGCCTCGGATCGTCGCTAGTGGTGGTGGCGAAGGCGGCGGCGTCCCGATAGATGTCAATCTTAATGGGTTTGGGTTTAACTCTGGCGGCTTGCAAAATGCTTACGGGCAAGGATATGTGACGGTATTCAATCGGGATGTCTCCCGCGTGGATACCGATACGATTCGACAACGGACAGATTATTATCCCCATATTAGTCTGACTGGAACGACATTAACTGAAAATACACTGTGGCGATATTATACTGGCGCGATCGTCAATCCTGGATTCGATGCCAAAACGACATCAAATATCAAAGCATATGTCGGCAGTGATTATTCGAGCGTCAATCCCCGTGGATTGAGTTATAGCATCGGCGGCGTCGGTTATCTCAATCCCGATCCAGAATACTATACTCAACTATTTGCCAATGCCACGCAATCGATCGGGCTGGGTAACAATCCGCGCAATAATCTAGTCATCGGGTTTAATGCTAACTATATCATCGATGGTGCGATCACCCTTCAGTCGCTACCGATCCGCACTACCCAAAGCTTTATCAATGCCGGATTAGCATTTAACTTTGGCGATATCTCGATCGGCGGTACGCAATTTTTTGGTAATGTACTGCCAGAATCGATCGATCGTAAAACAGTCTTTAATCTGAATTGGAAAGTTACCGACCGATTGAAAATAGGTGGATTTTTCACTGCATTCGATAATAATATTTCCACCAATCCTTTCGGCGCAAATATCAGTTACGATCTAGATCCTAATTCCAATTCGGCAATTTATCTAGGTTGGAATGCTGCTGAGATCGATTTCCGCCGCACCCTCGGCCCGACATCAAATGTTTATAAAGATAATACCGTGAGTGTGTCGATTAAGTATGGGTTTTGAGAGAGACGAGGAGACGAGGGGACGAGGAGACGAGGGGACGAGGAGACGAGGGGACGAGAAGATGTAAATAGATATAAATCTATGTGTAGGGGAGGGTTTCGTGCCCAATCCATTATACTAAGTACCAACCAAACCCTACCCCGTAGCGAATAAGTCAAACCGACCCAGATGACACTAGCGCAAACAACCTATATACGCAGGGGAGTTTGAGGGGCGGCGTCCCGCCCCTCAACGGGGGGTCTGGGGGTCGGAACCCCCAGATCCGGGTTCTTTCCCCACCAGAAAACCTCACTAGCACAAGTATCGCGTTGACCATATTACTAAGCACTACCGACCGAGAAGCTCGACAAAAGTCCCCCTCTCCCCACCCCCCAAAATGCTACCTGGCGACTTACTAATCTACCGATACAATGGCGAATCGATCGTCCCCAAGCGAATTGAAATCGACGCGCATCATATTCAGATGGCGATCGAGATTATCGATTGTTTTACCTCTGTCACAGGCGGGACACAGGGACAACTCGACGAGATGCTGCTAGAGCTAGAAGGCGATAGCCCCGACTTTCGCGTCAAGCGGGGATTTGCCCATCTGCTTAAGAGTCAAACCTTCAGTCAATTTGAGGTTGTCAGCCCACTCCACCCCTCGGAACTGCGCGAACGAGTCTATGCACTCTCGGCGACTTCTAGCCCCAGTGTAGAGCACAGTAAAGCCACATTAGCCACACTTGCTAGCAATCTTTCTCAGGAGTTGAGCCGCGAAATTATTCCCGCTCAAATTACTCAAGGATTGTATGCCGATTTGCCAGAAAATCGGATTTTGACTGAGTTTACCGCACCCGATCCAGTCGCTCTAATTCACCGTTACAATCTATCGCAAGTTCAGGGCGTATTTTACCGCGCCAGCGAGCTGACAATTAACGCACATCGCAATGTCCCCGGACAATACAAACTGTTATTTCGGTATCTGAAATTGTTTCAATTGATGACATATATTGAAGGCGATGCCGACCATGGGTTTACCATTAAAGTCGATGGCCCAACGAGTTTATTTAAAGCTAGTACTCGATATGGACTCGCGATTGCCAAGTTAATTCCGGCAATTATTCACGTTACTAAATGGAGCCTGAGTGCAACTTTACAAACTAAAGATTTTTACACCGGAAATCTTAAAGTCGGACGTTATAGCCTCACCGATAAATGTGGCTTAGAAACGCACTATCCGCCTGGAAAGTCTTATGATAGTATGCTCGAATCTGGTTTTGCCGATCGGTGGGATAAGCTCAAAACCGAATGGGTGTTAGAGCGAGAAGTCGAATTATTACCAATTCCGGGGAGTGTGATGATTCCTGATTTTCGATTGGTCCATCCCGACGGACGCAGTTATATTTTAGAGATCGTCGGTTATTGGCGACCGGAATATTTACAGAAAAAATTCGCCCAAGTTCGGAAATCTGGCTGTAGTAATTTAATTTTAGCAATCTCGGAACGGTTGAATCTAGAGAAGGCGGGATTGAATGCCAGAGATCTACCTTGCGAGGTGATTTGGTTTAAGGATAAACTATTACCTAAATCGGTATTGGAAGTGCTAGATGCAGTCGATCCTTAGAGGGCGATTATTTGCTTTTTTAGAATATTGCTACCGAAATTCCGCTCGATTGGTGATCTTTACGGCTGTTGATGAGGTGCATTTTCGGTCGTTGGCTACGCCAACCGGAGGTAATAGCCCGAACGCTAGCCGATCGTCAAGATGTTCCAGATTGGTTGTTAGATTTAGAATATATTAACTGGCATGGTATGTACAAAGATTTATCATTCATACCTCAAGGGATAATCGATCGCACGATCTTAATCGACGATCGTGTAGAATATATCCATCCAGACCAAAAAGAGCGGTGGCTGAATATTTCTGGTTATGAATATCCCTATCCCGATGACGATCGCAAACTCGATCGATTTATCGAAAAGTTATCGCAGATTAATAGATCTCAAAACAATCGCTCGTCATGAATAAAAACCAACCTCTATCCCCTATCCCCTAACTAAAGATGATTTGGTTTAATGTACTGGGAGCGATCGCGATCGGGTGCGGCATCTTATTTAAGAATACTGGTTTGACAGTAGCAGGTTGCGCGATCTCGTTTGGATTGTCAGTACCGATTATTTATCGTGGAATTCGTCCTAAAATTCCAAGAACTCTATCGTCAAGGCAGCAATTGCAAATAGTAACGACAATTACCATGTTAGTTGTCATCATCAATCTACTCAAATTTGGTGGTTTTTTTACATATATTGGCAATCTTTCGGCGGGGACAGATTGGAGTGCAGTGGGTGCTTTAGGATTGTGGGGTGGGGCGATCGGACAGACGATCGTTGCAACTATTGCCGCATTGGTATCGTGGCGACAATATATAGTGTCTCGCGATTTGACGCTCGAACAAAATCGACTCAATCACCAACAAAATGTTATTACGCAACAACAAACGATCGATAATTACTTTCAAGGAATTTGCGATTTGGTGCTCGATGATAATGGCTTTTTGGAAGATTGGCCGCAAGAAAGAGCTTTTGCAGTGGGTCGAACTGCGGCATTATTAGGTAGTGTCAATGCGGAAGGTAAAGCACGAGTACTACGCTTTCTTTCCCGCTCTAAATTGCTAACGCCACTCGAACGCGATCTCAGGTTAGGTCGGGTGGTGCTTAATGGCGATGGACGCTATGATGAAGATCGGATTGCTGGCGTCCGCGTCATTAATTTGGGGGTAATTTTAGCAGGTACCGATCTATCAAAAACCGATTTACCCTGGACGGATCTCAGCGATGCAAATTTAATTCGGACTAATTTAAGTGGGTGCGTTTTATTTAAAGCTAATTTAGCCAGAGCGATTTTGTATCAAGCTAAATTAACTAATGCTGATATTTTTGGGGCGCGCTTTTTTTATGGCGATCTCGAATCTGCTACTCCCCGCGCGCGCGATCGAACCCCCGATTATATTACAGGCGAATTTAGCGGTGCAGTTGTCGAAGATGTCGATTTTACCAATGTGCGCCGGATGTCTGAAGAACAACGTTATTACTGTTGTGCTTGGTGCGGCGAAGCCTCTCGTAGAACTATCCCTGGCGGCTGCAAAGGCATTCCCAATCGCCTACTCTCGATCGATTACTCTTCCTCAGCGCAAGCGTTTGATGATGATTATATGTAGTGGATAGTTGAGAGTTGAGAGTTGAGAGTTGAGAGTTGATAATTGGGAATCACGCTCGTTAATATTGATATTCAATAGTATTTAATCCAAAATCCAAAATCCAAAATCCAAAATCCAAATGACCGTTATTCTCTACTGGGGCGATGATGACTACGCGATCGCCAAAGCGATAAGTGCGATTCAACAATCGGCACTCGATCCGGCTTGGATGAGTTTTAACTACGAAAAGATTCCACCAGAGCGCGAGGATGCCGCGATCGCCGCTCTCGATGCTGCCATGACTCCCCCCTTCGGCACTGGCAAAAGAGTAGTCTGGCTGGCCGATACGACGCTAATGCAGCAATGTTCGGAGCAATTACTAGCCGAATTAGAACGGACGTTACCCCAAGTTCCGGCGACGACGATTTTGCTGTTGACTAGCAAAAATAAGCCAGATGGCAGGCTCAAATCGACCAAAACAATTCAGAAATTTGCCAACGTTCAAGAATTTAGCCTGATTCCACCCTGGAAAACCGAAGAACTCCACCAGCGAGTACAAATTGTTGCCAAAGAATTGGGGCTAAAATTAACTCCAGATGCGGTACAACTCCTCGCCGAATCCGTTGGTAATAATACTCGACAACTCTATTTAGAACTAGACAAATTGCAACTTCTAGCTGGAGGGGAAGGACAACAGATCGATCGAAAAATGGTCGCCAGCCTGGTAGTTGCCAATACTCAGAATAGTCTTCAACTTGCTGCCGCCATTCGTCAAGGCGATACCGGAACCGCATTACAATCGATCGCCGAACTGATCGATCGCAACGAACCCGCACTCAAAATAGTTGCCACCCTCGTCGGTCAATTTCGCACCTGGTTGTGGGTGAAAATGCTCGTAGAAGCTGGCGAAAAAGACGATCTAGTCATCGCCACAGCCGCCGGA
The DNA here is from genome assembly GCF_000317145.1 of Chamaesiphon minutus PCC 6605. Lineage (GTDB taxonomy): Bacteria > Cyanobacteriota > Cyanobacteriia > Cyanobacteriales > Chamaesiphonaceae > Chamaesiphon > Chamaesiphon minutus. The sequence goes on from NC_019697.1 coordinate 2,783,290, forward strand.
ATCGGCAACCCCAAACGCCTATTTTTCATCAAACAAGAACTCCAATCTACCACTGCCGATCGACTTGCAGCCAGTCTACCCAAATTACTCGATTTAGAATTCAACCTCAAGCGCGGAGCGGAAACGATCTCTACGCTACAAATGCACGCGATCGAATTATGTCAGGGATTTAGGCGGTAGGCGTTAGGTTTACTCACATCTTGCACCAGCGACGTTTTTATGCGGGGAGAACCCCCGCATAAAAACGTCAAGACAGTTTAACCATATTAGTGCTTAGTTTCGACCCAGGGTACCCACAAGGGGCACCCCTACAGATTAATTGTGTAGGGGTGCCCCTTGTGGGTACCCTCAGATCTATACTCAGCACTATTCTTTCTGTATTAGTGCAAGATGTGAGTTTATCGAGTTGGGATTTGAAACCGATCGAGTTGGCAATTGGTGGGAATATAACCTGATGCCACTAATTTTTGTAAAACCTCAGCCGCGCTCTGGGTAATGGTTTGGCGATCGGTTTGACATTCGAGATCGGGAGCTAGGGGAATTTCGTAAGCTGCATCGATTCCTGTAAAATTGGGAATTAGTCCGGCTCTAGCCTTTGCATACAATCCTTTCACATCCCGCCGTTCGCAGATCTCTAGAGGTGCATTGACATAGACTTCGATAAAATTGTCGATATTTTGCTTTAATTCTGCCCGAATATGACGATGGGGTGCGATCGCTGCTACTAAGACGATGACCCCATTTCGACTCAATAAATTGGCGACAAATCCAATCCGACGAATATTTTCGATCCGATCTTCGTCGTTAAAACCCAATCCTTTGCACAAGTGTTGGCGCATCACATCGCCATCCAGAATTTCTACTTTGAGATTGGCAAGTTGTAATCTTTCCGCAACAGCTTGGGCGAGCGTGGTTTTGCCCGCACCGCTCAAACCTGTAAACCAGACAATTGCACCTCGTTGTGACATATTTTCAGTTTTTTGTAGATTTTATTTTTAGCTTTTCTCAAATCCCCGACTGTCTTGTCTCGCTGTCTTGACCGAAATCGCGCTGAGGCTTCCTCAGCGCGATTTCGGTCGCAAACCGTCGGGTTTCCCGACGTTTCGCCAGAGGCGAGGCTACGCCAACGCGAAGCGTCTGCGATAGCGGCTCGCAGCCTGGAGATTCCCTCTCTTGACGCACACAACTCGGAGGGAACCTCCTTTTGTTGGGATTAAATCTCGTCATGTCCGAGGCGAGGTGAGAAGCACCTGTAGGGGATCTCTTAGAAAATCGATCGGTAGAATAGAAGCATAATCTGAGATCTCTATTTTCGTTTTCAGCGGTTACCCCATGCAAAAATGATTTATATCTGAAAACTAACTCCTAAAACCTAAAGCCTAAAGCCTAAAGCCTAAAACCTAAAGCCTAAAACCTAAAACCTAAAACCTAAAACCTAAAGCCTAAAGCCTAAATGAAGATTCGTCGTCGTCCCCCCAGTTCATCAGTAAATGTCGGCCCACTAGAATATCAGATTATAGTTCCTGAAAATCAACCCAACCATATTCTCGAAGAAATAGTCTGGGATAAAGAACGGGAAGTTCCCGTGCTGCGGGATAAAATGCCCCTAGACAAGTTAAAAAAACAAGTAAGTGTAATGCCACCGCCATTAGACTTTCTGGGTGCTCTCAAGTCAGGAAAGACCAGTCCGGCGGTAATTGCCGAAGTCAAAAAGGCTTCCCCCAGTCGTGGGGTAATTAGAGCCGATTTTGATGCTGTCGAGATTGCCAAATCTTATCAGCGGGGTGGGGCGAGTTGTTTGTCGGTGTTGACCGATCGAACCTTCTTTCAGGGTAGTTTTGAAAATTTGGCAGCCGTTCGTCAAGCTGTAGATTTACCGCTGCTGTGTAAGGAATTTATTATCTATGCTTACCAGATCTATTACGCACGCGCTCACGGTGCGGATGCGGTATTGTTGATTGCCACAATTTTAGAAGATACCGATTTGCAATATTTTCTGAAGATCGTCCATGCGTTGGGGATGACAGCTCTGATTGAGGTGCATACTCAAGAAGAATTCGATCGGGTGTTGAAATTAAATGGCGTCAAACTGATTGGCATTAATAACCGCAATCTCGCTGATTTTAGCGTCGATTTACAAACCACTCAGATGCTGTTGGCATCGCGACAGCAGGAGCTAGAGGAGCGCGGCATCCTCATTGTCAGCGAATCTGGGCTGCATACGGCTGAAGATCTTAAAATAGTAGTCGAGGCTGGAGCTAGTGCGGTACTAATTGGGGAATCCTTAGTAAAGCAGGACGATCCCGGACAAGCGATCGTCGATATGTTTGCCTCATCAACGTAGCTTCTGCTGTAATCTAACCACTCAAATACCGCCGAATTATTCGGCTTTAAGGTGACTGCACATCCATGGATCGCATTAATTTACCATCGCTAGTACATTACGAACTAACTTTACAAGTACTCGAACGCCAAACTATGACGATTGCCGATCGCGATCCGATCGTCAGAGAGCGAGTCCAACAACTTATCGTTACTCTTCGCAAAGCTCTGTCTCAACAAAAACTTTTAGAAGATATCTGCAGCCATCGACAGTTGGAGGTAGAACATGTGTGGGGACTTAACTCTGTCATTGGCAACAATGAAGTGATGACGCGAGATTAGATGTGCTGACTAACTAGTTTGCACGGAGCGCAACAGCTTGGCTGTTGCGCTCTTGTGGTTGGATGGCCAACAGATCTCCAACCGATCGAGACAATCGTATCCGATGGATTCTTCCGTTCTTGGAGTAACAGCTAAATAACTGAAGCTGAAGATGAGTTGACTTCCGATCCCGAACTGATATTAGCTAAATACCATTCTTAATTAATTCTCTTAATAAGTTTTCCTTGACCATCGATTGACGCAAAACCTCTAGTAACAGTTCTTGCGTAGTTGATAAGTCTAGTCGATCGACCTGTTCTTTATAAACTCTCAAACTGAATTCTTGCTCAATGCTTAGACCGATGGGAATGTCCATAGTTAATAATTAGATTACGAGTAATTACGTTCAAAGCTGAAAAAAATTACCAGTGTTAACATTCAGCTTTGAACCGTCGGATCGAACGATGATGGTGTAGTTTCTAAACAAGCAGTTGGGGGTGAATAAAATCGTATCCTGCTGCTTTGATCTTCTGATTGCTGACTTGCAAGCTTTTACGCTGAAGACTTAATTTGGAGGCATCCCACTGGACTTGGGGCAGACCGTAAGCAGTACAGACCCGCTTGACCTGTTCTTTGACAGTGAGCTGGCTATCATCAACTAGATTATAAATTCCCTCTAGCTCATTTAACCGTGCAAATTCGATTGCACCGACGATATCATCGCGGTGAATCCAATTAATGACGCGATCTCCCTTACCTGGCATCGTCATTCCAGCCATACCGCCAAACATACTAACTAGCTCTCGATCGGGACCATAAATTCCACCCAGGCGCAGCACGCAGACTTTTTGGTGCTGATTAGCTGCCTGTAGAATGATTTGTTCTGCTTGATGTAGCACATGGCCGTTGTGTTCTAGTGGGTCGATATGAGTAGTCTCATCTACCCATGCTCCCTGCCGATCGCCATAGACAGAGCAGCTACTCAAGTAGATAATTTGCTTGACATTTGGAGCTTGGTCTAGAGCATCGACCAAAATTTTGGTCGTGTTGATGTAGGTATCTGCATAAGCCGCTTCAGATGCTACTTGAGCACCTGTGGGAGCGACGCTGACTAACAAAGTATCTCGACCTTCAAGTAGCGACTGTACCGCCGTGAGGTTATCCCCTTTCATTAAAACTACTTTGGAGACGATTTCCGAAAGTGCCGCTATCCGTTCTCTACTTGTGGTCGTACCCGTCACATCATGTCCCCGATCTTGCCAATAATCAGCGACAGCACTGCCCACATAGCCACAGCCCAGAATAGCCATGTTCCCGAACAGCAGACGATTCTGAGTCTGCTGACTGATTAACTTGGTGAGGAGACCCATGTCCAATGCTGAGCTAGATTCACCAAAAGGATTATTTTTGTCGATGGAGTCGTACATGATGGTTTTGGGTATTAGTTAATGTCGAGAGCAGTTGAAATCTCGTATCGACACGCAGAAAGTCAAGAATTAGATCCTGTCTATTAATGGAACTTAGCGTTCTGCCAGGAATCGATTCTTGTTATTGACCAATGTAAAGCTTGTTATCAACTTTTGTAACAATCTATTGACAGAATAACAATAGCTGCTTCTGCTGGGCAGATCGGATAACCGTCATCAGGCTAGCAGGATGAGTTGAGTCTTACAGGTAGTCCTGCTCTTGGAGCATCTTTAAATTGAGCGATCGAGCCGCAGTCTAGATTCAGAGCGAGTTTGGGTAAAACTCGCTCTTTTTCGATTACATGGCGTGAGTAACAACAATCTCGATCGCCGAGGCAATCACTGCACCCAACAGACCAAAAGTGAAGTAATTTCCAGTTTTGGTATCTGAACCTAAGAGTCGATCTTTGTTGCTAGCTGAAAAAAACAGCGACCATGCTTGAGTTGCACCGATCTTCTGAAAGCGATTAAATTCGGCATTAAAGATTGGAGCTGTATTTTGGCTTTGCATATAAGTGTGAGAATTTTGAGCTACTGAGACAAATCTTAATATAACACTAGTTCAATTTTGATGATGGTACGGTCGAAGTGAGATCGGGATTAAGATGGCGATGGGGAAAAATAGAGATATGAGTTGCTCGTCTTAACTGAAATACTTGCTATTTTGTGTCTATTTATATGTTACAAAGATATCAAAACAACTATGATTTACACCCATTCTCAATCGTGGGGGTAAAGGGTTGGAAGGCATTTAGATTGAGTTAGATCGAATTTAATTGTTGTGAAATTTATACTTTTTACAACTAAGCAATAGAAATATCAGACAGTCGCGATCGAACGATCTCCTCTTGTTCTATCAATGCTCATTGCTAAAGCTGGAGTTGTCCCATCATTTTTTCTAGCTCAACACCAAATTATCGCGATGCACGACTGTTTCTTCGCCTAGATAGCCGAGTAGATCGATAATATCAGTCGATCGATGTCCCTGAATCCGATCGAGTTCGCTGCTACTGTAATTAACAATCCCCCGTGCGATTTCTTTGCCCGATGCATCGCAAAGTTGAACTGCATCTGTCGCCTCAAACTCACCTTCAATCCGCGCGATCCCAGCGGGTAATAGAGATTTACCACCAGTACTAATTGCCGCCACCGCACCAGCATCCAAATAAATTTTACCTACGGCAATTAACCCATGTGCGATCCAGCGTTTCCTGGCATTCGCGGCGCGCAATTGTGGGGTAAATTGAGTTCCCAGCGGTTCGCCGTGGAGAATCCGCTCGATATACTGCGGAAATTGCCCGTGGGTGATTGCCGTTTTGACACCCGCGCCAGTTGCAATCGCAGCGGCGGCTATTTTAGTCTCCATACCCCCCGTTCCCCATTCCGAACCCTTTCCCCCTGTTTGGACTTGCAAAGCTGTTAAATCCTCGATTCGATCGATCTGGAAAATCGGTTGGGCGTCGGGAAATTTACGGGGGTCGGCGGAGTATAACCTATCTACATCCGTGAGTAAAAATAACCAGTCAGCGTCGATGAGGCTGGCTACCCGCGCCGAGAGGGTATCGTTATCGCCAAATTTTAACTCGTCTACGGCGACGGTATCGTTTTCATTAACGATCGGCATTACGCCGAGGCGGAATAGCTCTTGGAAAGTATTGTAAGCATTGATATAACTGCTGCGCCTGTCGAGATCTCCCCGCGTGAGCAGGATTTGGGCGACTGGCTGCTGGTGCTCGCGAAACAAATCATCATATACCCGCATGATAATCCCTTGTCCTACGGCAGCGGCAGCTTGTTTGAGGGCGATTGTTTTCGGACGTTCGGTCATGCCCAGCCGCGCCGCGCCAACTCCAACCGCACCCGAAGATACTAAAACAATTTGATATCCTTGGGCGCGGAGATCGACGATCGTCTCGATTAAAGCCGCGATTGTTGCTAATGCCAATCTCCCGTCACTACGAGTCAGACTCGACGTACCAACTTTTATTACTAAGGTGTCAGACATAGCGGGGATCGGGGCATAATAAGTAGGGATCGAGGCATTCGCTAATGGAGCGAGGATATCTAGTAATGATTGAAAAACAGGGTCTAAAAAGTTTCAGAGCGTCAACTACCTATCGGTGGCAGCTAACGCTCTGAGAGTTTTTGGGTTTTATATTATGTTTAGAGTCTTTATCTTGGCTGACTCCATTTGCAATAAAACTATGATGCCAGATATTTTTGAGCATCCCCAGTTTCTTAATGATTTATTTATATTTCAACTTATTGAGCGATTATTATGTAATGTAAATATTTATTTCTTCGCGGCCAAAGAAATTCCCAATGCTCTGGCGATCGCGAACTCGACGCTGCGGATCGCTTGAAAGCCGATGACCGATTCTTCATCGACAATCGGCTCGATCAAAATAGTAAACATCCCCAATCGATTGCCAGCTAAGACGTCTGTAAACAGCCGATCCCCGACCATCGCCACCTGGGAGGGATCGATGCTCATGGCTGCTACTGCTTGACGGAGTTTGCGCCGCGATGGTTTGGCGGCACTATGAAAATAGGGTACGGATAAACTTTCGGCAATTGCCCCAATCCTGACCTGGCTGGGATTATTCGTCACTAGCCAGAGTGGGCCAATTTTTTTGATCTGTTCGACCCATCTAGTCAATTCCGGTCGCGCTAAATCGATCCCGATCGGGACGATGGTATCATCGACATCTAATACTAAGCCTTTAATCTGATTTCGTTCCAGAATCTCTAAGGTTAAGTCTAAGACGGAACCGCCGAGAACTAAATCAGGTTGGAGGAGGGGGAATAGGGTCATGGGAGAGGGGGAGAGGGGGAGACGAGGAGACGAGGAGACGAGGAGACGGGGAGGGGGGGGATGGATAGTACCGACAACCTCATCCTGTAAATCCTCTAATCCTATAAATCCTGATAAATAACGCTTTATTTTACGACCTAATGCCTCATAAAAATACTCCACAGACATAATTGTCTATGGAGTGTGCGCGCACGATCGCGGATTTAGCTACCGATTAGTTATTTGTTACCAGCTTGACGTTGCCGACGGATTGCTTGGGTTGCGGCGACGTGCTCCGATAGGGTTTTGCTAAAGACGTGCGTACCGTCATATTTAGCGACAAAGAATAACAAATCGGTACTATCGGGATTGAGTACGGCTTTGAGACTGCCGATGCCCGGACTGGCGATCGGGCCAGGGGGAATTCCGGCATTCATGTAGGTATTATAGGGGTTGGGGCGTTTGACTTGGGCAAAAGTTAGGGGTCGATCGGCAGTTTGCTTGATGCCCAAACCATATTCTACGGTCGGATCGGATTCCAAGCGCATATTTTTGGCCAATCTAGTCGTAAATACACCCGCAATCTTCGACCGTTCTTCGGCAACTACGGCTTCTTTTTCGACAATGCTAGATAAACTCACCCATTGCAGGAGCGTAAGTTTATTCGTTGCTGCGGCTTTTTGGTACTCTGGTAGAGCTACCTGCTCGAATTGCTCGAGCATTTGGGTGACGACACCTTTGGGGGTAATTGTCTCAGCAGGTACTTGATAAGTTTCGGGAAATAGAAAGCCTTCTAAATGAGGCAAACCGTCGGGTAGCCAGGGAAACTTATCTTTGGGAATTTCTGTGGCAGCAGCTACAAAATCAGCCGCTTTGAATAAGCCTTGCTTTTCAAAGTATTCGCCCATCTGTTTAATGTTCCAACCCTCACGGATGGTAAACCCAGATTGGATCACTTTACCTTCCAAAATCTGGGCGGCGACTGCGGTTAGTGGTTGATTCGGCGATACTTCATAGGTACCCTTTTGGGGCGATCCTTTGCCTTGCCTAGCTTGCCAGTTTGTCCAAAGTTTCCAGGCTAATTGGGACTTAATCGCACCTTTAGTTTCTAATTCTCGACCGATTGCTTGCGCCGATGCGCCGGGTTTGACTTGGATTTGGATACTTTGGGCATTTGGATCGCTAGAAGCGGGTGCCGTGACACTATTCCACCATAATGTACCACCAGCTATAAGTGCTAGCAAGGCGATGGGGGTTGAAATTAATAACCATTTCGGAGTAGTTTGGACTAGTTTCAATCGTAGTTCTCCAGTTCTAGATTTCATCCAAGAGCATGTCTTCGAGTCGAGGTTGGAGTTGTTCGGCTTCCGCTTCAGACAGCAGAGAAACGACACCCTTGTCATCAGATTTGCCAAAGAATAAGAGTGGATCTACTGGGGTACAAATTGCATACTCTTGTTCTTCGTTATAAAATCTGGCCAGAATTTGAAATTCCTCTGGCTGTAATGTTTCGTCATCTTCATCGAGTTCGATCGTCACTACTTCTGTCGGATCGAGAGGTGGTAATTCACCAACTGCGCTGAGGGTAAAGGCAGTGCGTTTGAGGGTCAGATTTTGCTCGGAGAGTACTGCATGAGCATCGGCAAAGATCCGATCGATCTCTTCTTCTTCTTCCACGGAGACTAACTCCGTGACATCATCTTCTTCATCCCACGCAAAAATTTCAATTGGTGCATTTTCTGGTAGTAATAGCAAATAAACTTTGCTATCTAGTTCGAGTTCGCGTTCGATGTAACAAGGCAACTCGCGCCCTCCTTCATCGGTGAGGATAACTAACTCAGCATCATCGAAATCTTCAGACTGTGGTGATGAGGACATGTACAAGAATTTTAAATTATAAATTGGTGGCTACTGTCTAGTTTCGATTTTAACGCTTGCTGCACGATCGGCAGATATACTAACTAAGACAATGAAAGCCAATCATTAGAATACCATATCAGTGGCGATCGGTTGTCATCGCCAGCAGAGTCTGAGCTTAGTTGAATCGATCGACTGGACTTCCGATGGCAGTAAGGGGATCGAGAATATTCTAGATGAGAATAGCACTTAAAAAGATCGAATTTTTACTTTGATAACGGCTCTATTGAATGCTCGCGATCGCAAGGCGCAGCCAGTCTTCGATGTTTTGACTTTTGACCATTAAACTATCTTGACTAATTGCTTGTAATGCTTGACGAATTTCATCATTTGTATAGCCTAATGCTAACAATGTCATTTCAACTTCGGCTTGCATTGTTGCATTTAAACTAGTTAGGGGTAGCGACTCGCTCAAACCTGAGTCTACCCGCCATTGTCCGAGTTTGCTACGCAATTCGAGGGCTAAACGTTCGGCGGTTTTTTTGCCGACGCCAGGAGCCGTAGACAGACGTTGAATATTACTAGTAACGATCGCCGCAACGGTATCGGCCAATCCGAGTTTATCTAATAAGGCGATCGCCAAACTTGCCCCCACGCCACTGACACTGATTAGTTGTCGAAATAAATCTCGCTCGGCAGCCGAACTAAAACCATATAATGAGATCGCATCCTCGCGCACTTGCTGATGGGTAAACACCTGAATGTCACTATCGATCGCGACTGCTAAGGCCATGCTCTGCGGTACTTGCAATTCATACCCGATTTGGTTTACCTCTAACACCAAGATCGATCGATTGTTAGTCGGTGTCTGGATTTGAATGGCAGTGCCTTTGAGGTAGCTAATCATCTAGGGGAGTTGGACTTTGGGGGGATGGGTGGATGGATGGATGGATGGATGGATGGATGGGTGGATGGGTGAGAATAAGATCGTCCTGTAGTCGTTAACAAGGTAGCGTCGCTACTCTCTACCTTCTACCTTCTACCTAAAGCCTAAAGCCTAAAGCCTAAAGCCTAAAACCTAAGTAACCCCTCATCCATGAAACATTATACAACCCTGGCTAATCCGCAAACATATCAAAAAGCGATCGCATATCTCGATCGGTTAAAAGCTGGCGAAAAAGCTGGTGAATATTTACATCATAAATTAAAAAATATCGCTCTCGATCTAGTCACAATTCCAGAATTTATCGAGTTGCTGATGCAAACTAAGCGTCCGCAGATTTTCGCCGAATCGGCAGTATTTGGGAATGGAATCGATTGGAATCAAGCCGAACTTTCGATCTTAGGCGATCTGAGTATCGTTACGCCAGTTACTGTGTACGATAATGGCAAACATCGCCATCCCGACGTGCATGAATCGCCCTTTGCAGCGACGCTGATTTTCACTCCAGGCGCGCTCCTGCGAAATGATAATCAGATTACACCTGTAGACTGGGATGAAGTTACTACCAACGGAAAAATGAACTCGGAAGGGTATTATCGACTCTACGAACGCAGATTGCTACCAGCATTTCTCTATATTAACGAGTTAGCTACACAACAGGGCAAAAAAGCTCTAATTACTATCCCTGGGATGGGGTGCGGGCAATTTGCGGGGATATTTAGAGGACAATTGGGTACAGAGTTGAAACAGACATTAATTAATTTCTTACAGGCTCATGCTAGTAAGTTTTCGCAGATTCAGGCTGTTTATTACGATCCATATAGCGAATGCGATAACGATCGCATTGAAATCGAGGGCATTAGTTTATTCGTCCGACCTTTGTTGAAAGGAAATACAAATAAACCTCAATTATGCTTGCCCCAAACCTATGCAGAAGATGGGGATAATTTTGACAATTGCGAACTGTTTAGTTTTGTCGCTTGGGACCATGTTTCCTGGCCTGGTAATGATTTTTATCTTAATGCTCGATCGACAGATGATGGCGTCAAAGCGGCGGCAACTAATGTGATGCAAGTCATGACTGGCATTGAGGGTACATACAATTCACAACTAGATCGCTACTGTCAGCCGCGAGAATATGAAACTTGGAAAGAAGTAGTCAGTAAAAATAAGATTCAGCTACATACTAATTATAATTTAATTGTTTTGCCATCGACCGATCGATAGATAAAACCGATCGCAGATATTTATATGGAAAGCTAGAGCGGGGAGCGGGGAGCGGGGCGTTGCGGCTCGCAGCCGGGAGGAAACCTCCCGGTTGTGTGCGTCAAGACAAGGAGAGTTGGCAAGAAATGGTAGGTTAATTGCTGCCGTCTCTTACTAGGCTTTAGGTTTTAGGTTTTAGGTTTTAGGTTTTAGGCAGAAGGTATCGTCGCTACCTTGGTAATGAGTACAGGACAATCGCATTGTTACCCGTTACCCATTACCCATTACCCATTCATTCCCATCCACCCATCCACTAATTCCCTGTCGCTGCGGGTTTAGCACTTGGCTTAGTTTCAGATTTTGGTGCCGAACCAGCTCCAGCAATATCTACTTTGTCGATGGTTTTGAGCGTACCATCGGGTTCTACTTGCCAGATATCGTAAGTACCAATGACGTCACCTTGAGCGTCGATATCGACGTTACCACTGGCACCTTGATAGTTGATTTTTTTACCAGCTTTGAGCAGAGTAATCGCCTGACACAGATCGGAAACCTCTTCGCCAGAGCCGCCTGCAATCTCCCGAATTTGGCTAGCAATGCCTTCGCCAGTATTGGTTTTAGCTGCTTGCGCCGCGAGCATGATTAGTGCCGCAGCATCCCAAGAGTGTTGAAGATAAGCAGTGAGGGGTTTTCCAGTTGCCGTCCACTTTTTATTAAAGTCCTCTAAAGCCTTGCCGTGCGCCCCAGGAACGGTACCGATCGACCCCGCGATGATGAATTTGCCATCGGTTGATTTTCCGACTTGATCGGGGAATTTTGGCGAGTAGGCACCATCGGGGAGCATAATCGTTACATTTTTGCTCAAACCTTGCTCGTAAGCGGCTTTGAGGAGGATAGAACCAGTATCGGGATACACCAGTGCTGCTACAGCTTGGGGTTTGCCCTCAAAGGCGGCTTTTACTTCTGAATCGAAGGTGGTCCCTTTAGCGTCATAGCGGGTGGGTTTGGCTTCATTAGTGACGGTACCACCTAATTTTTTGAAGGAGGTAACGAATTGCTGTTCAAAGCCAACGCCATAATCATTATTTATCGCGATCGTGGCGACTCGTTTGAACCCTCTCTTGATGGCTAGTTGCGCCATTGCTTGAGCTTGATAGGTATCTGGTGGGGCAGTTCGCGCCCAATAACCTTGATATTCGCCTTTTTTGGCTCGCTCGGTAAAGACGGGACTGGTACTTCCAGGGGAGACTATCATCACTTTCTTTTGAACGGCGACATTAGCGGCTGCGGTAGAAATCCCACTCCCAAATGCACCGACGACACCCGCTACTTTATCCACTTCGGAAAGCTTGGTCATTGCCGCAGCTCCTGCACTCGGATCGCTTTGGTCATCTTCTGAGATTAACGTCACTGGTGCGCCGTTGATGCCACCACAACTATTGACGGTATCGACCGCCATTTTAACGGCGATCGGTAGCGGTTGCGCGATCGAAGCTAAGTCGCCCGTACTAGATAGTAAAGTCCCAATTTTTAAACCTTGACCGTCAGTGCTACCTGTGGTGGTCGTTCCACCCGTTCCACCCGTTCCTGGCGTTTTGGGGTCGGTGCAACTGGTAGTTAACAAGCCAGTAATGGCGGTCAATAATGCCATCGCTAAAGCTAGTTTTGGCTGGATGCGTCTGCGGGGGTTAGTTATCATATCAATCTCACTCTTCACACATCAAAGGGCAATACCAACTCAATCAAGTCGGTGTCAACCATATGCCGTTGATGGTATCACTTTTAACGGATATTCGATAATAGTGTTTTGAGTAAGGAGCAATGAGTCGGGAGTTTCGGGCGATATAATGTGTCGATCGAAACAAAAAAATCATATCTAACATCAGCAACACCCTATTTGAATTTAAAAGTGCAATCATGACCGATATCAATAAGCATCGCTGGCAATTTTGGATCGATCGAGGTGGTACGTTTACAGATATCGTCGCCCAGCGTCCCGATGGCGAATTGCTCGTGCATAAACTGCTATCGGAAAATCCGCATCGATACGCCGATGCACCGATTCAGGGCATTCGCGACATCTTGGGATTGACTGCCGATGAGGCAATTCCGGCAGAGGAGATCGAGAGTATTAAAATGGGTACTACCGTCGCCACCAATGCCCTGTTAGAACGCGCTGGCAATCCGACTGTACTCATCATTACCAAAGGCTACGGCGATGCATTGCGAATTGGCTACCAACATCGTCCCCAGATTTTTGCCCGCGAGATCGTGCGGCCAGAAATGATCTACGATCGAGTAGTTGAAGTCAACGAACGATACACAGCACAAGGTGAGGAATTAATCCCCGTGCGAGTTGACGATACTTTAATTAAATCTTTGCAAACCGCTTACGACGATGGCATTCGAGCTTGTGCGATCGTCTTTTTACATGCTTATCGCTATCCCACCCACGAACTCCAAATCGCCGAACTCGCCCGCGAAATCGGCTTCACTCAAATCTCCCTCTCCCACCAAATCAGCCCCCTCATCAAACTCGTCAGTCGCGGCGACACCACTGTCGTCGATGCCTATCTCTCACCCATTCTCCGCCGCTACGTAGATTCCTTTTCCGAACAACTCCGTTCCCCCCTTTCTCCCTCTCCCGCTCTCCTGTTCATGCAATCCAACGGCGGCTTAACCAGTGCCCAAAATTTTCAGGGGAAAGATAGCATTTTATCCGGCCCCGCAGGGGGAATAGTCGGTGCGGTGAAAACCAGTGCGATGGCGGGATTTACCAAAATTATCGGCTTCGATATGGGCGGTACCTCTACCGACATTTCTCATTACAATGGCGAGTACGAGCGCACCCTAGAAACCGAAATCGCAGGCGTCAGGTTGCGATCGCCGATGATGGCAATTCACACCGTAGCGGCTGGTGGCGGGTCGATTTTGCATTTTGATACCGGACGGTATCGTGTCGGCCCCGACTCCGCTGGAGCGTATCCTGGCCCTGCCTGCTATCGAAATAATGGCTCGTTGACCGTAACAGATGCCAATGTCATGCTGGGCAAACTGCAACCGAATTATTTTCCGGCGGTATTTGGTGAGACGGGCAATTTACCTTTAGATGCCGCGATCGTCAGTGCAAAATTTGCACGCATGGCAGCAGAAATTCAGGCAACTACGGGCGATAATCGCTCATCTGTCGAAGTCGCAGCGGGTTTTCTGGCAATCGCGATCGATAAAATGGCTTCAGCGATTAAAAAAATCTCTAGTCAGCGCGGCTACGATGTCAGCGAATATGCCCTCTGTTGTTTCGGCGGTGCGGGGGGACAACACGCATGTTTGTTGGCAGAAGCATTAGGGATGAAACAAATTTTCCTCCATCCTTATGCAGGTGTATTATCGGCTTACGGGATTGGGTTGGCGGATTTACGGGTATTGAAAGAAGAAGCGATCGAATTACCTTTAATTACCGATAATATTGCTACTGTCCAGAGTATTCTCGACAGGTTAACCCAAATCGGGCAATCCAAACTAAGTAGTCAAGATGTCGCCATTGCCCAGCAAGAAATTCGCCAACAGGTGTACCTACGATATGCTGGCACCGATGCGCCATTATTGGTAGATTTTGTCAGCGATGTGGCTGTGATGCGATTGCAATTTGAGGCGATTTATCAACAACGTTACGGTTTCGCCATGAGCGAGCGAGATATTATCGTCGAATCGGCGATGCTAGAAGCGATCGGTACGATGCCGATGCCGACTGAACCAGCCTTAACTCGATCGAGAACTCAGCCGTTAACGCCTCGAACTACTGTTTCGATCTACACCAAGGATAATTGGTATGAGGCGGGTATATTCGATCGATCGGATTTATGTGCTGGCGATCGAATTATCGGCCCTGCGATTATTATCGAACCGACTGGTACCAATATTATCGAGCCGGATTGGGTGGCGGTATTGACTGACAAAAATCATTTGATTTTGACTTGTGAGCCACATGAGGTAGGGGCAATTCATGAAGCGGCGCATCGAACGGGAGGAAACCTCCCGTTTGTGTGCGACAAGACATTGCCCCTACCTCATGTGGCGAACCCGGTAGAGTTGCGGAGATCTACCCACCCCGCCCTACGGGCACCCCTCCGAGGAGGGGATTTTTCACAGCCTTCTCCTTTGCAAGAGGATCTTGGGGGGATAATACCATCGCAGCCAGATCCAGTTCGTTTGGAAATATTTAATAATCTGCTCAAATCGATCGCAGAGGAGATGGGAATTACCCTGCAAAATACCAGCTACTCCGTCAATATTAAAGAACGCTTAGATTTTAGTTGTGCCATATTCGATCGATCTGGAGAATTAGTCGCCAATGCACCCCATATTCCCGTGCATCTCGGTTCGATGAGCGAGAGCGTCACCAGTCTGATGCGCGCCTGTGGCGACACCCTGCAACCAGGCGATGTTTACATATCAAATAACCCTTACAACGGCGGTACTCATCTACCCGATATCACGGCGATTACACCGATCTTTTTGCCCAACGAGCCGACGCCAGTATTTTACGTCGCATCGCGCGGACATCATGCCGATATCGGTGGCATTACTCCTGGCTCTATGCCCCCACACAGTACCTCGATCGAGCAGGAGGGCATTTTAATCGATAATTTTCAACTCGTCGCTGGCGGTCGTTTTCGGCTGAATGAGGTGTTGTCGCTCCTGGCACAGAGCCACTACCCAGCGCGCAATCCTCAGCAAAATATCGCCGATCTGCAAGCGCAAATTGCGGCTAACGAGCGGGGTGTCAAAGCTTTGTTGGCAACGATCGATAAATACGGCTTAGCAACGGTAGAAGCTTACATGCAGCACGTTCGGGACAATGCCGAAGCATCCGTGCGACAGGCGATTTCGGTGCTCAATCCAGGGACTTTTACCTATCCGATGGACGATGGGTGCCAGATTCAGGTGCAGATTGAGATCGATCGCGCCACTCGATCGGCCACAATTGATTTTACTGGCACTTCACCCCAACAACCTACCAATCTTAACGCCCCGTTAGCTATCTGCAAAGCGGTGGTATTATATGTCTTCCGCACCCTCGTTGACGATGATATTCCGCTCAACGCAGGTTGCCTCAAACCTCTGAACATCATCGTTCCCTCCGGCTCGATGCTCGCACCGCAATATCCGGCTGCGGTAGTCGCGGGGAATGTCGAAACCTCTCAAGCGATCGCCAATGCCCTCTATGGCTCGCTGGGCGTAATGGCGGCGGCTCAAGGTACGATGAATAATTTCACTTTTGGTACCGATCGCTATCAATACTATGAAACGATCTGCGGCGGCTCAGGCGCTGGGGCAACTTTCCCCGGTACCGATGCCGTGCAAACTCACATGACAAATTCGCGCCTGACAGATCCAGAAGTCTTAGAGCAGCGGTTTCCCGTGTTACTGGAGAGCTTCAGCATCCGCACTGGTAGCGGCGGCGTTGGTAAATATTCCGGCGGAAACGGCGTCATCCGCCGCATCCGCTGTCGGGAAGCGATGACGATGGGGATTTTATCAGGACATCGGCTAGTTCCACCGTTTGGTTTGGTAGGTGGGGAGTCGGGAGCTGTGGGGCGAAATTCGATCGAGCGTCAAGATGGCTCTGTGGAGTTATTAGGAAGTAAGGCGGAGGTGCAGATGAATGAAGGGGATATTTTCTCGATCGAAACTCCTGGTGGGGGGGGGTTTGGAATAAAGTAAGTAGGTAGGTGCAATTATTTGTAAAATAGATTTTGCCTGAAACCTAGCTGGTGGGCAGTGCCCACCCTACGCGATATCTTATATTTAATTACGCCCATCTACTTAATCGATTTTAGAAAAATATCCCGATCTACAAAACTAGTCTTTGGATATAGAACTACAAGTCTAAGAATGTACCCCAGTACCTATGTTGCAGAAGTCTCGTCAACTTATATCGTCATTTCTGATTGTTGTTCTAATCACAGTTTCTTTGCTACTCAGCTCGCCAGCTAATGCTTCGGCGAATATTATCCCTTTTGACTTAAACACTGCAACAGATATAGCTAAAAATTTATTGTCTAATGGGGACTCTATTAAAAATTTACTATCGAGTAAACAGGCTATATATGCTTTTTCAAAATTAAATGGTGCCATGGGGTTGGAAACCCCTGCTAGTGATGCCAAGTCAGCCTCGCTGACTGAATAGCTTTGCTGAATACAAGTATGATAAGCGATCGAAACGATAACAAAAACCTGTGGTAGGGGCAATTCATGAATTGCCCCTACCACAGGTTTCATACATTAGATCTTAGTCCGCGTAGGCGGACTTGGCATCACAAGCCACGACTTGCAGTCGTAGGCTATCTTGTCACTTCGAGATTATGTACCCGAAGTCCAAGAGTTGGCATAATCGATTTGGTCTGCATTGAGACTATCGATTTGAATGCCCATAGCTTCGAGCTTCATCCGAGCGATTTCTTTATCCACATGGACGGGGATAGAGTGAATGCCAGGAGTTAGTTCGCCTTTGTTTTTGACGAGATATTCGCACGCCATCGCTTGGTTGGCGAAGCTCATATCCATAACTGCGCTGGGATGTCCTTCAGCAGCGGCGAGGTTGACGAGACGACCTTCTCCGATGACGATGACCGATTTACCATTATTGAGTTTGTACTCTTCGGTAAAGTTGCGGACGGTGCTGACCCCAGTCGATTTGCTAGCCAGAGCTTTGAGATCGATTTCGATATCGAAGTGACCGGAGTTACAAACGATCGCGCCATCTTTCATCACATCGAAGTGTTCGCCACGGATAACATGCTTGTTACCAGTAACGGTAATAAAGATGTCGCCGACAGCGGCTGCTTTTTCCATTGTCATCACGCTAAAACCGTCCATAACGGCTTCGATTGCCTTAGTGGGGTCGATTTCTGTGACGATGACGTTTGCACCCAGTCCACGGGCGCGCATGGCGGTACCTTTACCGCACCAGCCGTAGCCAGCAACGACGATCGTTTTACCAGCGAGTAAAATATTGGTCGCGCGGATGATGCCATCTAGAGTGGATTGTCCGGTACCATAGCGGTTGTCGAAGAAGTGCTTGGTGTCGGCGTCATTGACGTTGACGGCTGGGAAGGTGAGGACGCCAGCTTTGAACATCGCTTGGAGACGCACGATACCCGTAGTGGTTTCTTCGGTGGTACCAATTAGTTCGCTGAGTTGATCTTGGCGTTCTTGTACCATGGTGGCAACTACGTCACAACCATCATCGACGATGATATTGGGGTGGTGATCGAGTGCGGTTTGAACGTGGCGTTTGTAGGTGGCTTCATCTTCACCACGGAAGGCAAATACCGGAATTCCATAATCGACAACTAGACTAGCTGCAACGTCATCCTGAGTGGAGAGGGGGTTGCTAGCAATTAGGATTGCATCGGCACCAGCCGCTTTGATCGCGATCGCCAGGTGAGCGGTTTCGGTAGTAATGTGGCAACAAGCGACGACGCGAATTCCAGCCAACGGCTTTTCGGCTGCAAACCTGTCACGAATCTGGCGCAGTACAGGCATTTCTCGCCCTGCCCACTCAATCCGTTGTTTACCTTGGGGTGCTAGCGATAAATCCTTAACTTCGTGTTTCAGTGCAGTTGCTATCATAGATTCAGTTTGTAAATATATTTAAACTTAGATCTTTCCTTAGGTTACAGGAAAATATCAGATTTATCACTCCGAATAATTAACTAGAGCCAAAGTAAATGCTGAAATTCTCCATATGTATCAATCCTGAGTATCACTGTGGGCGCGGGAGGTGGTACTAGTTGGCAAACGATCGGAGTGGTGAGAGCTACAGCTAAAAGTTTCGGTAATTTCACTTACTCAGATCCGGTCGCTCGTTAAAATCGCCAATATCACCCGATCGCTACTGTAAAATCTAGGGGGAACTTAACTTAGACAGCGCGTATTTAAATTGACACGGGGACGGCAATCAGTTTTTAGGCAGACATCGAGAGTGAGTTTTATTTAAATTACCAGATCGTTAGCAAGTAATTATTAAACTATGTCGAGCATATTATCAAGCTGGTTAGAGATTAGTACGGCTAATCCGTGGCTAGTGGCGATCGCGTTAAATTCAATTTTACTAGTTGTTGCGATCGCGATTCCCAAGAAACTGTTAACGCCAGCCGGATTAATTAATGCTTGGGGATTGGGGGTAGTCATCTGGGGGACTTTGGGATGGCGCGGCTATGCTGTGGTGATGTTTTACTTTCTGGTGGGTTCGGCGGTAACGCGGATCGGGATGGCACAAAAAGAAGCTGAAGGTATCGCCGAGAAACGCGGTGGTGCCAGAGGGCCAGAAAATGTCTGGGGTTCGGCTTTTACTGCTACGATCTGTGCGTTGGGAGTCGGAGCGATTGGGCTGGGTTGGCTCGATCGAAGCTGGGAATCTTTATTATTATTGGGTTATGTTGCCAGCTTTAGCACCAAGTTGGCAGATACCACCGCTAGCGAAGTGGGTAAGGCATATGGCAAAAGCACGTTTTTGATTACTACCTTGCAACCCGTGCCAAGAGGGACTGAGGGTGCGGTAAGTTTGGAAGGTACGCTGGCGGGAATTGTGGGCGGAGTAACGATCTGTTTGGTGGCTTATAGTTTGGGGCTAATTACACTCGGCGGCGCGATTATTTGTACGATCGCATCGTTTATCGCAACCAATCTCGAAAGTGTCATCGGTGCAACTTTGCAATCCAAACTTGACTGGCTCACCAACGAACTAGTCAATGTTATCAATACCATTATTGGTGCTGTAGTGGCGATGGCGATCGCTATGTGGTGGCGTTGAAGGAAGGCTTTAGGTATTAGGCTTTAGGCTTTAGGGTTTAGGCTTTAGGTATTAGGTATTAGGTTTTAGGTTTTAGGTTTTAGGTTTTAGGTTTTAGGTATTAGGCTTTAGGTTTTAGGGGAAAGGGCAAAGGAAATATACGCTCTACCCACCCACTCTCCCACTCTCCCACTCTCTCACTCTCCCAACCGACAACTTCTTGTGATAGCATCAGACTCAGGATTTTTGGTGACATTTTTATTTCCTATACCCCCAATCCCTAACCCCTGTTGAAATGCCCAATAAAATGCCCAATCGACAGCCTAAACCAAAGTCTAAGTCAAACACTGTGGCACCTAAATACAAGCAACGCCGACGGATAGTTGTGGGAGCTGGGGTGGCGGCAATTCTGGCTGTAGGGGCGATCGGGGTGGGGAAATTTTGGCTGGGGAACTCTGGTAAACTAGATACTAGTAATGGTGTAAGTTTACTACCGCAAGATACACTTTTATCTGTCTCTATTTCGACCGATCTAGAGCGGTGGCAACAGTTTTCCGAGTTTGGAATTCCGACGAGTCGTGGTGTTTTCGAGCAGCAGCTAGCCAAATTTCAGACCGATTTTTTAACTCCTTACGGTTATGATTATCGTCGCGATATCCAGCCTTGGGTGGGCAAACAAATCACTCTCGGTTATTTAGATAATCCGGCTGCTAATACCAATAAATCCCAGAACGGCATCATTCCCAATCGCCAAACGATCGCCATCTTACCGATCGCCGATCGCAGTGCCGCCCAAAAGTCCGTAGAACAGCATCAAACGCCGATTGATGCCAATTTAATTGAAAGTAATTATAAAGGCGTTGCCATTAGAGAATTCAAGCGCAAAGCGGGCACGATGGCAGTCTCGATCGTCGATAATTTTGTGGCGATCGCGACCGATCGGGCTAGTCTCCAACGCGTCATCGATACCCAGCAAGGTGGTAAATCCTTACTGGCGGTACCAGGATATACCAAAGCACTCAGCGCGATCGAGATCTCGCGCCCCTTCGCGCAGGTATATGTGAATATTCCCGTAGCTACGGCTGTGGCGGCGGCTAATTCGCCCGAAACCCTGGCTGCGGATAAATTAGCCCAAGCGCAAATCCAGCAAGGTATCGCAGCTAATGCCACTTTGGAAACGGAAGGCATTGCCTGGAAAGGGATTTCGTGGCTAAAACCCAATACTAAGCAAAAGCTGGTAGTCGAAAATCAAGGTCGAGATTTTGCAGCTAATCTCCCCACCGATACCCTCGTAATGGTTTCTGGTGGCAATTTGCAGCGGTTGTGGCAAGACTACGTGCGTAGCACCGATACCAATAATCCGCTCGCACCCGTCAAACCTGCCGATGTGGTAAAAAATCTCGACAGCATTACGGGACTAGATTTAGAATCGGAGATCCTCAACTGGAGTAAAGGCGCATTTGGGGTCGCGATCGTGCCCAAACCAGCTAAAATCGATACCGAGATCGGGGCGGGTTTAGTATTAATGCAACAAGCTAGCGATCGATCTGTGGCCGAAAAAGCTTTTGCCAAACTAGATAATACGATGGGACAAAAGCAGGCATTTAAGATTGCCAAAGCCAAAATAAATGGGCAAGATGTTATTAATTGGACATCGCCGCTTAACGGGATTGCCGCTACTCATGGCTGGCTCGATGGCAATCTAGCCTTCATCACTTTGGGCGCGCCCGTAGCAGGATCGATCGTCCCTCAACCCCAGCAGCGGCTTTCTGAGAATGCTCTATTTCAACAATCGACTCGTTGGCGAAACCTCTCCATTGGAGAATCGAGTTTATCCCCGCACAACGGTCAATTTTTTATCGATATCGATCGCACGATTAATGCTGGCAATCTACCCTTACCCTATTTATCTCCAGAAGTTAAAGCTGGTTTTCAAGCAATGCGGAGTTTGGGGGTAACTAGTGCAATTTTAGATGAATCTAGCAACCGTTTCGATCTATTTGTCGCGCTTAAAAAAGTACCTGGTACCGCTAAACTTCCTGCGCCTCCAAAAGTAATTAAACCCTCGCCAAAGCCGAGTCAATCTCCTAGTGCTGCACCTAAACCTGCTTCACCTTCTAATTAGCGTGAGTTCGAGATAAGGAGTGTTTGCGATCGCTTCTGGTGGATACAAAAGCCCAGATCTGGGGGTCGATTGGCAGAAACCCCTCAAGTTAAAGCTCACACCGAAATCGATGGCGCGATCGCCAGTGCCGCCATGGAGATCTATAATGTCGATCCGTTGGGATTGGATTGGGTCGATCGATTATTACTCACCACGATGGCGGAGCAGTTTAATGGTGGCCCCGTAGGGTTAGAAGCTCTCGCTGCCTCTACAGGCGAAGATAGTCATACGATCGAAGAAGTCTACGAACCTTATCTCCTCCAAATCGGTTATCTCCACCGGACGCCACGCGGACGGGTGGTGACTGCTGCGGCGCGGCAGCATTTGGGATTGAAGGGAGGAAACGATCGTAGCGAACAGTTATCTTTGCTTGATGATTGAGAAAATCTCGATCGATTAATTCAACTTAATTCGGCAACAATTCCGTCGGCTAAAAGTATTCGATCTGTGAGTAGATCTTCGACAGTAATGCGTAACTGTCGATCGCGATCGACATTAAATTTTACCTTAACTCGATCGGTACCAGGATAGTTACGTAGGGTGGGCACTGCCCACCAACACCATTTTCGATTTAACTTTTTCGTTAATCATGATATCTCTCAAATATCTTGGGCATATTAAAGTACAACCCTTATAATATCACCCCAGATTTCCAATGAATAAATTCTCAACGTCGCTAACATATGCCGCTGTTGCTAGCACCATCAGCCTTGGAGCATTTGGTGTCACCCCTGCCCATGCAGTGGGCTTTTCTGGAGCTTATGACCCTGCGAATTTTACATTGTCAAACACTATTGGTAGTACTGGCTCAGTAGATACGGCATCTGCGCCAGGTTCGATTACCCTGTTTGGTAGCGATAGTGGTAGCAGTGTCCCAGGAAGTACAGATTATACGATTGCGGCTGCGGCAAGTGGTACGTTCAGCTTTAATTGGGCGTACGATACAATAGACGAGCCGGAATTTGACCCTTTTTCCGTGCTAATCAATGGCGTTGCTACACAACTGAGTGATAATACTGGTACACCATTCCAAAGTAGTTTGTTTTCGACTAGCGTAAATCTTGGAGATACCATCGGTTGGCGCATTAATACTACTGATAATAATTTTGGAGCAGCACAAGTCACGATCTCTAACTTTTCTGCGCCCGAAGTGACAGCTACTGAGGTTCCCGAACCGTTTACCATTATTGGTACTTGTATCGGTGGTGCCGCAGCACTGCGGATGAGAAAAAAACTTACGTCCAAATCATAATTTGGATCGGCAAGGAGAGTAGGGGCGATTCATCCCACATTCCGCTAGTCTAAGCGATCGAAAAATAATTACAACGAAGCCATTGGATCGTAGCGATTTTATTCTCAACAAGCTAAGACTATTGAGAATATACTCTCGATCGCCAAAAAGAGGCTAAATCGCTCAAAAGGTTGATATGACAGGATTATCGATCTTATTATTTTTTAGCCGAACGCGCAAGCGCACCCCCAAGGGTGGTCGAACTAGCGGAATGTGGGATTCATGAAGCAGTGCAGTGCATCTGTTGGATCGTCAATACCAACAATGGGTGGAGGATGCGATCGCATTCTCCACCCATTTACAATTAACCAAACACAAACTGGCTGGTATTACCAGTATTCAAACTACTCGCTTGAATGCCCGTAAGTGAGTTCCAGTAGTTCCAGTAAATATTCAACAGCGTAGGGTGGGCAGTGCCCACCAAATAGGTTCCAAGTTTTATTTATTTAATAAATATTTATATATCTACTTAGATCGATCTACTTATTAAATTGCAATCAACTTAATTCTGCAACAATTCCATCGGTTAAAAGTGTTTGATTTGTGAGTAAATCTTCGACAGTAATGCGTAACTGTCGATCGCGATCGACATTGAACTTTACCTTGACTCGATCGGTACCGGGATAGCCTGCTGGTTCGAGGTTGGCAATACTTCTAGCACCCTCGCGATCGTTTAAAGATTTGACATCTTTGACACCGCCAGTCAGACAGCGGGTAATCAACCTGTCACCATCGAAATAGACTTCTGTACCGCCAGTCGTGGCTCCTAATTCGCCGATAATTAATTCGATACTGGGTTGATTTTCGCGCGATGCCCCGAGGGTTAATTCGACAGATTCGGACATTGGATAAGCTTGTCCCGATTGAATAATTGGATGCCAATCATGGGCGTTGCGCCGCTTATCCCAATAGCGAACGCCATAACTATGATAGAGAAAATCTTGGACTTCGATGCCTTGCAGTAATTGTAAAGCACCGTGAGCGATCGCTTCAAATGGTTTCGATTGACGTAATTTAGTTTCATCAAAATACTGACGCACCCAAGTTTGTACCGCCGGAATTTGAACGGTGCCGCCAACTAATAATACCCCATCGATATCGTTAGTTTCGATGCCTTGACGTCTGGCTTGTTGGAGAACTTGAGTCATCGATTCATCTAATCTGTCGAAAAATTGATGAGATGTTAAAATTTCCTCGAAGCGATCGCGTGTCAAACTAAACTCGTAACTATCAAACGTGCGATCGTCAAAATATGCTTCTGATGCTGTAGTTTGCAAAGAGAGTTGAATTTTTAACTTTTCTGCCAATCGAGTAATTAATGGCGTTACTTTTATCCCCTGCACTTGCGCCAATTCCTGCGCTACCCAATTATCGATATCCGTCCCGCCCAAATTTTGCCCAGCTTTGGCAATTACTCGCGCCAACTGCGGCTGTTGGGTAGCTGCTTCGAGAGATTTATCTCCCCACTTCAACAAGAAACCGAGCGGCTTTTTGCCTTGTTGCACTTGCTTAGTTAACTGCACCAGCGATAAATCCAACGTTCCGCCACCAAAATCGACCACTAGCAACGTCCCTGCGGCTGTCATGCCATATCCCAACGCCGCCGCCGTCGGCTCGTCAATCAGGCGAATTCGCTCGACTGGGAGCAGATCGCAAACGCCACTCAACCAGTTGCGATACACCTCAAAACTATCGACGGGTACCGTCAGTACCAAAGATTCGCCCACAGCTAGCGACTGTTGCAACTGTTTGAGGATGCCAGTCAGGAACAGCTCCCCCACCCGCTCGAATGTCATTGACACCCCATCCAATTCGGGCAAAAATCCCTGAATCTCTGCGCCGATACCTCGCTTGAAACCGCGAAAATAACGATTATCGCCCTGAAGATCTAACCCGCGATCGCGTACCATTTGACCTAGCAAGACTCGCTCCGTACTACCATCTTCGACATATACCAAGCTGGGAATCAACGGTGGATTCATGCCACCTATTAAAGATAATCCTGGTAATGTCACCGTTTCCGCTTGTTGTGTCGCTGCATTCCAACGGCTGATGACGGTATTACTAGTCCCAAAATCGATCGCGATTGCCATGTCAGGTGGTGTAAGGGTTCTAACTATTTAGCCTACCACGGCGGATATTTTAAGGCGAGTTCGGCTCGTTCGCGTAGCGTCCGCTTTGCGGAATCGATCCAAGCATCCTTTTAGTTACGTCATTTGGAGCTTGACAAGTCAACTTAAATAGATGGAAGAATGCGATCGCGATCGCACTTTCCGAGCGTTTTCGTAATTAAGATGTGAAGTAATATTGCCACACCGCATCTCCAAAATCTTGACTGGAAGTAATTTAATGTCGATCGATGACAGATTCGATCTGGATTTTGGGCAATATAAAAATAAGCTGACCGATTGCTGTTCATGCTGGCGATACCGACGATCGATCGATCTTCAGTAATTATGCCCAGATGATGCCAAAGCTGCAATCCGATCGCTGGGGTCACTTCCACAATATTTGTCAACTATATATAAATTTTTAAACTCGACTCATTTTCTCAAACGAGCGAGTATTTCATCCCTGAATCTCGATAAACCGACAATGAATAAGCAACCTAACCCCGAACGTTCCCTGCTCCACTTCATGCTCAGAGCACAGCAGATTGCTCAGCAAGAGGGTGAAGCAGACAAAGGCTATGCAATGGTCGTAATATCGATCTTGACTATTATCTTGTTATCGCTCTTAGCGGCTGCCACAACCTTCACTAATCTCGCCAAATCCCGAACGGATGCTTTTGTAGATAGTAATAGTATTTTTTATGTGGCTGAGTCAGGGCTAAACAAAAGAGCAGTTGAGTTTAGACAAAGACTGGAGACTTATTCGGGGGTTGCAGAGGTAAGTGCTGCAACGACTGCTCAAACTTTAGCTGATTGTTTTGCTATTTCACCAACTACTCCTGGAACTGATGTTCTGGGATGTCGAAATTATAGTTTTAAGTCTAGTGATAATATCTCTCGTGCTGTCGAGGGCGGAAATATTGCATTGAGTTCTGGCAAAAAAATAGATCCAGTGACAGGTGCTCTAACAGATGAAGATGCAGTTCAGAATAATTATGTTGCATATACACTAATTACCCAAAATGCTCCCCAAAATATCACCATTCCAGCTTTGGAAGATTATGAAGGATTGAATGCGTTGGAATATCGGTATGTATTGCGATCTACTGCCAAAAAGCCAGTAGCAGAAAGTGTAGATAGAAGTAGCGCAAACATAGACCTGTCCATGACTTTTACCAATAGAGTCATCAGTCTATTTCAATTTGCCATTTTTTATAATGGCGATCTGGAGTTTAACTCGACATCTCCCATGCAAGTCCAAGGTCGAGTACACTCTAATGCCAATATCTACGTCCAACCAGCCGGAGAAAACGGCATCACCCCTAGATCTCTGACGACTTTTTTAGCCACGATGTCGGCATCGGGCAGTATCTATAACCGAGTTGATGCCTGGACGCCAGGTATCGGTCGATCGGGAATTACCAGGTTTTTACTCACAGGTCCTGCTGGCAGTACTTGTCCAGATAATACTGTAGACCCACTGCCCGCAGGCAGCAACTGTAGAGACATCTCGGAATACAGTGCCACTAATACAAATCCTCTGACCGATGCTGAAATTAACACATTTCAGAGAAGAATCCAGGCTGGCATCACTCCGCTGAATACGCCAACCGCTGGTTTTACTAGAAAGCGTAGATATATCACGAATGGAATCGGGGAATCCTTTGCCAAAGCGGACATGCGGCTAGACTTTGTACCCAATCGTAGCACTACTTCAACAGCAGTCATTCCGTTTAACTTTACGTCGATGAGAACTACTGGAAGTGGTGCTTGCTCGTCTGCCGCACCAGCAGCAGGTACAGATCCAGGGGCAAATTATGTCGCTCCAGATCGGGAAGGACTGAGTGCGCTCAAGTGCAATCAGCTCACCAAAGGTCAACTTCAGAGTCTCCGTCAACCTGTGATGGTGCTGACAGATATCAACCAGACCCCCGCGTTAGCAGCTCAAGAACGTACCGCTCTGGGAGCACCTGGCACACCTGGCGCACCACCATTGCCAACTGCACCTACTTTACGCGGTGCAAATAATACAGACGCTACTAAAGCCAAAATTCTGCGCGCGCTCCGAGTTGCCCTGGTATCTACCCCAACTCCAATTTCGCTAGATCGACTCAATACTCGTTTTAACGCTCCAGCTCTTGATACTGCCAATTCAGCTTACGATGATTCTCTAAATACTTTTAAATCTCAATTCAGTAGTCTGCTGAATCAGATCTTCCCTGACCCTACAAGTCCGACTCCAACTGCTGCTGAACTGGACGATCAGGAGAACAAACGGATACTTTTAAGTTCCTCACCAAATGAAATTGCGGCACTGCGGAATGCCTGGTTCTTGCCTGCACCAATTCAACGAGTCATCCAAAGTCCAATTAATGCGCCTATTCCTGTGGCTCTTCCTGCTAGTGGCTTTACTGATGGGCGCGAGGGGAGAGAGATTCAGATGCTCCAAACTAATATCGCAAGTTTGGCAGTTTGGAATCGCGATGGGTTGTTTGTTAATGCGGACAACACAAATATGACAGTAGCTTATGCCTCAACTGAAACTGCTCGAAACGAGGCTTTTGCGGATGCAACTACGGCCAACTTCTCAACTAACGGACTGGCATTCGAGCGAGCCACAACTCCACCCACAAACGCTAGAGGTCTTCAGCCGCTGGGATTGGGATCGATCGATTCAACTGAGGGTGGTTTAATCGTTCATGCCTCTGTCAATAACGATCTCAATGGCGATGGTGCGATCGACGCTGCTAACGATATTACGGCAGACACCGCCATTATTCCAGGAGACTCCAGCAATCCGATCCAAGAAACGATCGTTACTCCTATTGGTGGGGGTAGAACTAGGACTACCACTACTAACGTTGATTACTTACGCAGATATCCTGGCATTGCCAATCGCAGACAAAGTCCATTTGCATTTGCTTTTACTGGTGGCGATTACTTACCAAACAACTTACTTTTGAGCAGCGATCAAGCTGTATACGTTCAGGGTAATTTTAACAATAACACTATTCCTATTACAAATGTGGTAACTGGAGAAGTCGAGTATTACAACAGAATGTCAGATGGATCTCAAACCTTAATTCCTAAGAATGCCCCGAACAATCTTCCCAGCAACACTCGGTTTTCTGCATCGATCGTCGGCGACACAATTACAGTCTTATCAAATGACTGTGTGAGTAGGACGACAGTTATTGGGGGGGTACCTGCTGGTCAAATCAACTGTGGCATTCCAACTGGAAATAATTCTGTCAATCAACCCATGGTAATCAATGCGGCATTCTTGTCAAATACTGATGTCAGTGTTGGAAATGCGATTACAGTCACTCCTAGAACCACTCCTGCGACGGGCAGTGTTCCTGCCAACACGGGAAATAATAGATACAGCGGGGGTGTCAATAACTACATCCGTCTGCTAGAAGACTGGAATAATGGGGGCAATCCATATGCACTCAATTACACGGGTTCGATGGTCAGTCTGGGTACCCCACTCGAATATAGCGGTCGGTACCGACCGGGTGGCGTAGCTGCCGCTCCACCTACTATTGCAGCCTCTTATTATAATATTCCGCTGCGGAATTTTGGCTACGATCCTAACTTTAACAGCGTCGAAAGAATGCCGCCATTAACGCCAAAAGCCTCATACATTCAACAAAAAAACTTTACTCGCATCTACTAAATTTTAGATGTGTGATGAAGATCGCAGGCAGCCAAAAGTAGCTAGAGATATCTTTGATGAATCAAGATATTTTTATGCTTATTTATTAAACCCCGACAACTCCTAAAAACATGAAATATTCAAACATTCCTAATTCTGTCATTACTAAATACGCGCACATTTTAACTGGAATTGCGTTCGTAGCCACATCGTTGCTGCCTTTGGCAACACCAGCGATCGCGCAGGTAGGGCCGACCCTAAATGTTAGCAGTATGGCCACCACACCTATAGTTGTGGCTACTGGTGAAGTTGTCTACCGGATTAAAGTCACTAACACGACTGCCAATACAGCGCACAAAGTGAAGGTGACTAGCGTTTTACCTACAGGCTTTACATATAATAGACATATCACTACACTCCAGAACAAAGCTGTAACTTTTGGTACCACAAATGCAACTAGGTTTGTCGATCCGGCATATACCACTAAGCCAGTGGCCGGAGCCAACACACTAGTCTGGGATCGAATCACAATTCCAGCGAATGGTAGTATCGAGTTTATTTTTGCAGCGACCGCACCAAATACTCCATCAACGACCCCATATTCAATGGCGAGCCTCCGCGTTGATTCTTTTGGCTCTGCTAGCAGCATGACACCAACCACTGTTACGGGTTCTGTGAGCGGTTCAACAGATGATGTCACCCTCAAGCCCATTCCCCCAATGCCGACTCTGGCGATCGATCGTACCGCGATTGCTCCGACACCCCAGATCTGTGCCGTGCCAGGTTCTCAAGGTCTGGGTGTAGGACTCACTGGTATCGTCAATACCTACTACAGACCGACTTTACAGTCTGTAGCCACAGGCACGAGAACTATTGCCATTGCTGCGGGTGCTGCTAAGGGTGCTGTTCGGAATATCAATCCAGGCGATCTAGTTTTGATCGTTCAAATGCAGGATGCAAGTATCAATAATGCCAACAGCAACTTATATGGATCTGGAGTTGATGCCAATCAAGGTAGCGGACACAATGGCATGGGTCGTAGCGGTCTGTATGAGTACGCGATCGCGGATTCTACGGTTTCGGCTACTACTGGGAATGTTACTCTCACCCTCAAAAACCCACTGATTAATTCTTATGAAAGTGCTGCTGCCACCGCCAATAGCGGACAAAAAAGATTTCAGGTGGTGCGGGTACCGCAGTATGCTAGTGCTCAGGTGCTAGGTACGCTGTTCGCAACGCCTTGGGATGGTAATGTGGGCGGCATCTTAGCTGTCGATACCTTTGGCACTTTCGATCTAAACGGTCAGCGGCTCTCGGTTAACGAGGCAGGTTTTCGGGGTGGATATGGTCCCAGAAACCCTTATCGAGCTGCCACAACAGGTTTTATGGCTCAGACAGCTAGTACTCTAGGATCGGGTAAAGGAGAAGGCGTTGCTGGTACGCCTCGGTTTCTTTCGACGAAGTTGCTAGATCGTGGAACTCCTGTAGACCCGATCGACGGTTCTCCAAACTGGACTGGTAGTTTTATCGATAACGGCACGACTAATGGTTATCCCGGTGGCGATACAGGCCGAGGTGCGCCAGCAAATGCTGGTGGTGGTGGTAACTATCACAACGCTGGTGGCGGTGGTGGTGGTAATGGTGGTAATGGCGGACAAGGCGGATTACCCTGGGATGAGGGCAGTCCTAGTGCTAGCAAAGATGCTGGCGGTCGTCCTGGTTCTTCTGTATTAACAAGTATCCCTACCCCTTTGAAAGTATTCATGGGTGGCGGCGGCGGTGGTGGTGAAGCAAATGATGCTCCACAAGGTGTTCCTGGTGGAGCTGGGGGCGGAATCGTCATGCTGCGAGCTGGCACGATTGTTGGGACTGGAACTATTTTTGCAAATGGCACCAATGGAGATCGCGGCGCGTATCAGTCAAATCCCGATGGTGCTGGTGGTGGTGGTGCTGGGGGGACTGTGTTAATTCAATCGCGCAACCCCTCCACAGCGACGATTAATATCCTAGCAAACGGCGGTAATGGTGGTAATACGGAGCGAGATCCTTTTTATAACTATACTGGGTCTCAAACTGTTCCTGGCAGTCAACCCAACGCCAATACTAGTCAAACTGGCTCTAATGGTTACAATCCAGATAACTATGGTTATGGCCAAACTCCTCACGGCCCAGGCGGTGGTGGTTCGGGCGGAATCGTACTGTACAACGTCAATGGTTCTACAGCTACTATTAATGCACAGGTCAATGGCGGCGCGAGTGGCCTGACCGATGACCCTTCCCCTGATGTAAACTTAAGACCTAGAGGCGGTAAAGCCCAACACTCACATGCAGCTACAGCCGGATCTGCTGGACAAGTCGTTCGATTTGCTAATAGCGAAGATCGTTTCGCCGATTTGAATGCCATCACTGCTTGTGCAGCGAATTTGACAGTGAACGTTTCGACTAGTACTCCAACTGCCGCACCGAGCGAGACTGTCAACTACACAATGAGAGTCTCAAATTCAGCATCTGGTGGTGGCGCATCACAGGTACGCTTGTCAAATCTATTGCCAGCAGGCTTTACATTCACGCGGACAGACAGTATCGTCCTCAATAGTGGAACTACTTCAGCCACCAACTCTTCTCCTCTCAATCCTGTTGCGGGAGCGACAAATCCAGTCTGGGGAACTTTCTTGATTCCCCCTGGTGCTACTGTTGAAGTTAATTTCACAGCTACCGTCGGGTCGAGCGTACCAAATGGTGTATATCGCCCCAAAACCGATGTAGTTTACCCAGATCCGGTGCGTACATCTGATACAGCAAGTGCGACGATTACCAAGCAATATGGCTACGAACAGTCAGAGTCAGCAGCAGACATCACAGTGAGAAGACGCGCTGTACCGATGGTTGAGAAGTTCTCCCCAACTGTTCGGATCGTCCGCAAATAGGCTAATTGAGTAGCTGCGAACCTAAAATGTAGCAGCGTTGCTTTCTAAAATAGAATGAGCCTCCCAATGTCTTGGGGGGCTTTTTTTGGGGCGTGCAGATTATAGTCGTACGCACAGGGGTTAAGAACATCACAACGATTGAAATCGTCGCTGATGATGCAAAGTCCACCTTCGTGGACTAAAAATTTGTCCTAATGAACTTATAGAGCCAATGAAACTCTCTACTATCGATTTACTCCAATCTTGGCTCGATGGTGAAGATGCAGAAGATCGAGGATGTAGAATCGTAATTCTAGCTGTTTAGCCTACCATCTCCCAGAATGGCTATTTAAATTGTGTGATGTAGCTAGTCTCAGCTAAAATAAAAATATGGAGGTAGCACGGATGGAAAGTATTAAGATACGTCAACATATCGGTGACGATGGCATTCTTCATCTCGATCTGCCAGTGGGTTTAATCGGTCGGGAAATAGAAGTAATGGTAATTTATCAGCCTGTTCGGTTGTTGACGTCAAGCGATCGACATTTAGTGGATCTCTATGGGATCTGTGCAGACGATCCGATTATTATTGACGATCGCGGCATCTCCGAAGTTTTGGATGATGACCTGGTTGGAGCCTTTGACTAGAATATGCGCTATTTGCTGGACACCAATGTTTGCGTAATGTATTTGAATGGACGCTCTGATTCGGTACGGTCGCGAATCCTGTCTACACCAAGTCAAGATCTGGCTGTATGTTCGGTTGTTAAAGCTGAATTGTTTTATGGGGCGATGCGAAGCAATAACCAAGCTCGAACTTTAGAACGACAACAGCAATTTTTAGATCGATTTATTTCACTACCGTTTAATGATGAAGCAGCGATCGTGTTTGGTGAAATTCGGGCACATCTGGCTAATGCTGGAACTCCGATTGGAGCTTACGATCTACAAATTGCAGCGATCGCTATTGCAAATGACATAATATTAGTAACACACAATACGCGAGAATTTAGTCGTGTAGCTGGGTTGCCAATTGAAGATTGGGAAGTTGATAAATCTGATAAGTTAAGCTGAGAGGATTCTCAAACTGAGTCCAATTACCAAAGTCGATCGCGGGGTGCATGGAAAGTAACTGGGACAATTTTCTGAAAAATGCTGGAGAATGGGTGGGGACGTTTAGTCAGGTTTCCACCGATGGGGAGCTGCTTGGTTCTACACCCTCGATCTTGACGCTCGAAGCTTTGGAAAATAACCAGCTCGTCAAGTTTCGCTTGCGGCGATTTGCAAATGGTACTAGCGAACAGCCGACATCCGATACCGCCCAAGAGTACCGATCCTTGGGCAGACAGGCGGTGTTTTTCGATACGGGGGCTTTTTCTAAAGGTTCGCTGCAAGTGGCTCCATTTACAGAATTTGGCGCGGAGTATGGCTTTGTAGCTGAGAATCGTCGATCGAGATTGGTACAATTATTCGATAAGCAGGGCGGGTTTAATAGCCTGACGCTAATTCGCGAGATGCGTGAGGGCACGGATGCCAAGCTGCGTCCCGATCTGACGGTAGAACAGTTGGTGGGTAAGTGGGCAGGTAAGGCTTGTACTTTCTATGCAGATTGGCAAGATCCTAAGACTTTCCCGACGAGTTTGGAAGTCAAGCAGGTGGGTGACTCGCTAGAGCAACAATTAGCTTTTGGCGATCGCACAATCGCCTCTGCTGCCAAAATTGATGGCAATATTCTCCATTTTGAATCGGGAGCTGCGGCGCGGAAGATCTTATTATTACCAGATGGGGCTTCGAGCAATACGCCGTTACAAGTCAGTCATCGCCAGTCATTTTTTGTCGAGGCGGGGTGGTTATTGGCGGACGACGAACGTCAGCGATTGATTCGCAACTATAATGACAAAGGAGAATGGATTAGTTCGACTCATGTTGTCGAATATCGATCGAGGTAGGTAGTGGATATTCGCGCGATCGCTAAATAAATCCAACTCCTGTGAGCTTCGGGGGTAATTCTGGCATTGACTGAGTTGCTGCGTGGATCTACCCACCCCGCCCTACGGGCACCCCTGTCTTGACTGAAACACATGCTCCTCCACTCTCCGCGTGATTTCAGTCGCTCCGAGGAGGGGATTTTTTACCTTAGTCCTTTCCTTTATCCAGGTTACCGCGCGTACCGACAAGTCTGTTGGACTTCGTTTCGAGATCTAAATCCCCCCTAACCCCCCTTAAAAAGCGGATGCGCGTACTGTTCGGGTTCCCCGACAGTGTAGCGCACCAAGCAGGGGGGAACCGGATCCGGAAGTCCCCCTTTTTGAGGGGGATTTAGCGGCTCCCGTAACTCCTTTGGAGTGGCTGCGCCAACGTCGGGTTCCCCGACGGATTAGGGAGACAAGACAGGGGGATTTCTAGGGTTTTCGATTTTATCCTGACTTGTCGGTACGCGGTAGCCTCCGAGGAGGGATTTTTCATCTAAGCCTTCTGGAGAATAAGCCCTAATTTCCTAAATGAACGTTTTGAATCAGCTCGAACCGCAACAGCGGCGTAGTTTGCGCGTGTTATTTATCACGGGCTTATTATTTTGGATTAGTATTGCGATCTTATTACCGACACTACCTGCATATCTAGATGCGATCGGGATTAACCAGCAACAAATTGGTTTAATTATCGGTGCATTTGCGATCGGATTGCTGCTGACTCGACTGGTAGTTGGTAAATTGGTTGATACGAGAGGGCGCAAGTTAGTATTATTAATCGGTACGGCGGTAGCCGCGATCGCGCCAGTGGGTTATCTCTGTGTAACTTCGACACCATTATTGATGCTAATTCGGGCATTTCATGGCATTAGTATTGCTGCTTTTACGACGGCTTTTAGTGCCTTGGTTGTCGATTTAGCTCCCCCTAAACAACGGGGTGAAGTTATCGGTTTGATGAGTCTGACGAATCCATTGGGAATCGCTATAGGCCCCGCGATCGGTGGTTTTTTGCAAGTATATGGAATGTATCGAGAAATCTTTTGGATCTCGATAATTACTGGAGCAATCTCGTTTATCGCGGCCAATCAATTACATCAGCCACGAATAGAAGTCGAGTTAGACCATAATGAGTCGAAGCGGATTTCAATTTGGCAAATATTAACCAATCCCGCTTTGGGAATTCCCGCTTTAGTTTTGTTGCTAGTTGGATTTCCATTTGGGGCGATTCATACCTTCGTACCTTTATATATTAAAACCCTCAATGTGGGTTTCAATCCTGGTTTATTTTATACGATCGCCGCGATCGCTAGTTTTAGTGCCCGATCGGTCATTGGGAGTCGATCGGATCGGTATGGACGCGGCATTTTTATCGCGGGGAGTTTGTGCTGCTACACGGCTGGGGTTGCTTGTTTGGCGACTGCTAATAGTCAGATGAGTTTTGTCTTCGCAGCATTGTTAGAAGGATTGGGTAGCGGCACTTTGTTACCGATGACAGTCGCGTTGGTATCCGATCGATCTTTACCGCATCAGCGGGGACAGGTATTATCGATCTGTATTACGGGTCTAGATCTAGGAATTGCGATCGCGGCTCCCGTATTTGGCTCGATCGCCAATGATGTCGGCTTTGCCGGAATTTTTACGATCGGGACGGCAATGGCAGCAACTGCGATCGGGGTATTTTTAATCTGGGGCAATCGCAATTTACGCCATTCGATCGGCTTTTGCTTGGGACGCGATCGGGATGTGTATCGGAAGGGGTAGTTTGGATTTTGGATTTTGGATTTTGGATTTTGCGATTGAAATCACGCGGAGGTTTCCTCCGCATGTGTTTCAATCAAGACGGATTTTGCGGCTCTCGTATCTGCTAACGCAGAGGCTATGCCTACGGCAGGCTCCGCCAACGCCAACGTCGGGTTTCCCGACGGTTTAGAGAGACAAGACAGCGGATGGCGGATTGGGAATAACATCTACCCATCTACCCATCCACGTATCTAACTAAATCCTCACGGTGACTTGCTTGCTATGGAGATATTCTTTGATTTCAGCGACTGTGAGTTCGCCGTAGTGGAGTAGAGAAGCCAATAATGCGGCTTCGGCGTGTCCTGCGGTGACGGCTTGATAGATATGTTCGCAGTTGCCAGCACCACCGGAAGCAATGACTGGAACTTGGACGGAAGTGGCGATCGAGCGAGTCAGATCGAGATCGTAGCCTGCTTTGGTGCCGTCTGAATCCATGCTGGTGACTAAAAGTTCTCCGGCACCTCTTTTAGTGACTTCTTGCGCCCATTTGACCGCATCTAGTCCGGTATTTTCGCGTCCGCCTTTAACGTAAACATCCCAGCCAGGATTGCCAGGATCGTGACGGCGTTTAGCATCGATCGCGACGACGATACACTGATCGCCAAACATATCGCTGGCATCGTTGATTAAGTTGGGATTTCGGACTGCGGCTGAGTTGAGGCTGACTTTATCCGCACCCGCACGTAGTAAGTCTTTGATATTTGCCGTCGTCTGAATCCCGCCGCCGACAGTGAGTGGAATAAAAACGCGATCGGCAGTACGGTAGACAACATCGATAATCGTATCCCGATCTTCGTGGCTGGCGGTGATGTCAAGAAATACTAACTCGTCAGCTCCAGCATCGTTATAAACTTGGGCGAGTTCTACCGGATCGCCAGCATCCCGCAGTTCGACAAAGTTGACGCCTTTGACGACGCGTCCGGCTTTGACATCTAGGCAGGGTAATATTCTTTTGGCTAACATAGGGAATTTTTGTTACTGTAACTAACCACCGCAGGAATATTCGCTGTGAGCGATCGGTATCTCATTTTAGATCGCGATCGACCTGTTGCGGTTATTCGAGTCAAGAACCTGTCATGATGCTGGTCTTACCAGCATCATGAGAATTCGATGTAAGCCTTGATTACATCATCGATGAAAAAGAGCTAATCGATATGCTTCATAGTAGACATTACCCGCATATCGATTCAGTTAAATCTACTCAAGAGAGATCGACATAGTCCACCATTACGCTCCTCGATCGATTTCGGTAATTTTAGCGGCGGCTAGTTGTTGGAGATAGGAGTTGTGTTTGCGATCGCAAATAGCGATCGTGGTTTGGAGATCGGCTTTGGCTTCTTCGCTTCCGCCTCTAGCCAACCGAGCCAGCGCGCGGAAATAATAGGCGTGCTCGTCATTGGAGGAAAGGCTGCCAGAACCGGGGGTTTCTAGGGATAGGGCGGCACTATAATCGCGATTGGCACCAAATTCATCTCCCAAGCCAGCAAGGGCGACGCTACGGGCGTAGTAGGTGGCAATTTTTGGTTGGAGATCGATGGATTTGGAGAGATTGGTTAGAGCGGGCGCATAGATGCCGATCGTCAATTGGGTGATGCCGAGGTTGTAGTAAGTAACGGCAGTACGTCCGAGTTGATTGTAACGGATAAAGTCGGCGATCGCGTTGTCATTATCGCCACTAAAGGAGCGCGCTAAGGCTCTGACATGGTATGCAAATTGGAGCTGTTCGTTCGCGGAGCATTCCTGTAGGGAAATGGCCCGATCGCAATCGGCGATCGCATCAGTGAAGCGATCGAGATGAATATAGATCGCAGCTCTAGCCGCGTATGCTTCAGCCAAACGAGGATCGAGTGCAATCGCGAGATTGTAATCGGCGAGCGCACCAATATCGTTGCCATCTTGATGACGGAGGATGCCGCGATTGTAAAAGAGAGTTGCGTCCCCTGGTGATGATTGAATGGCACGATTGTAATCTTCAATGCTACGGAGAGGACCAAAGTTACAACCCGAACCCGATCCGGTGGTTAAGTACCAATCGCCCAATAGCCAGTCTTCGATCTCATTGCCGAGTTTGTTGAGATCTACGGCAAAAGCTTGAAATGTGTCGTTAAATAAGTGCATCGCGATTTCTACAATAGACTAGTTCTAGAATTTTTAACCGATGCACCCTCAGCTATTTTGACACATCGATCGACGATCTGTCTTGGTGGAAATCACAACCGATCGAGTTAGGGAATAGGGGATAGGAAAACTCGCTCGGTTGGCGCGACAAGAAAACAGTATGGATTTTAGTGAAAATATGGTATTTCACTTTTAGAAGAGGTCTAATATTAAATTTCCGATCGAGCTTGGACATTGCTCGATCGGAAAGGTTTCGCTCGCTAGCCTATTAGACAAAGATCGAGCTTTTATGCTATATCTTCAAGCCGATTAGATTTTCTGCCAACAGCCGATGGGCAAGCAGAAATAGTCACCTTGTCCCGCTGCGGTACTTTCTTCGATCGAGGCTTGAAGTTCATCGGGGGTAAAAGTGTAGCCCCAGGCAGCACCAAGTTTAACGGCTAGGTTGGGAAAGTCTTTGGCTTCGACGATCGAGTCAAATTGTTGGGCTAGGGCTGGTTTCTTTGCTACTAGTTTGTAGAATTTATTTAAATGTGTTTTCATGACAAATGCCCTCTCTCAAAACTATGCAGAGTGTATTGCTAAGGATTGATTCTTATTTTGCGTCCGTAACTAAGCTCGATTTCTAATTACTTATAATGTCTTTAATATTTAGATCTTAGATCTCTAATTCAATGTTGCGATAAAATCTTCGATAATCTTAATTAATTTGATAAAGCAATAATAGATCGATCGAAAAACAGAATTTAAAAATAACGATAATGTCCGATCTGTTTCCACACAAAGAGGACATCTTCGACTTTGGTGCCACTGCCAACATTGTGGACGATTGCCAGTCGATCGGGTGCGACGCGAATGTTGCTAACGATGCCGATGTGCTGCTGTCCGTCGCTAAAACCCCAAGTGACGATATCGCCTGGTTGATAATCGCGACCGTTATTGGTAATCGGGACGGCTTTGCCGCGACGTTGGAGCCACGTCATTAAATTAGGCACGCGGCGATGGTCGATATTAGCGTCGGGAGCCTTGGCACCCCAATTGCGGGGATATGCAGCAAAGTTGCGCTGCATATCGCCATGGACTTCGGCTTGCAGGTCGATTTTGACCGATCGAAAGGCGCGAATGACGACATCGGTACAGACTCCAGTCGTCATGGGGACATCGCCGCCGGGATAAGCGAGTTTTACATAAGCCGGATCGTAGCTACGGGTAATTTTGGTTTGGGCGATCGCATTAGCGACAATCTGCTGAATTTTGGGGGATTGAATTGGGACGAGCGTGGGTGTGGGAGTGGTAAGTTGGGCTAATTGTTTGCTGCAACTAACTAATAATAATGCTGAGAATAAAGCTAAGATCCCAATGTTCGATCGTCTACTCATAAATTGCTGATTTGTCCCCAAATCTCCAGGATACGATCGACTACAAAATGCTGTGGCTATATTCCTGACTATTGAGATAAAAAAAAGAGGGCTAAAGTTTCAGGCAATCTCTGTCGGATCGATAACTACGCCTAGCTACTTACTCGATCGGGTCGAAGCGATCGAGGAGCTTGACGACAATGACTACAGGCAAACTTACAGCCACGCTAATTGCCGCACGATCGAAGCTCAGGGGCACTGTTTGGAACAACTGATTCATCACGCTCCACTCTACAAATAGCCATTGCAACACGAGAATTGCCGCAATGCCGATCGCGGGTATATAGGCAATCGGGCGGCGACGATCGCGTAATTTGGCAAAGATGGAGGGGACAAACTGGGTAATACTCAGCAGATAAAAGGCTTCGGCGGAGATGAGTGTATTGACTGCCATCGTGCGAGAGAGCGCGATATTGCCGATGGTTTGCTGCGCCCATTCAAAGCTACCAAAGACAGCGATGACATTAAACAGTGAAATGATGACGATCCGGCGCAGCAGCCGCGCCGTGAGGAGGGGTTCGTTGGGGTTGCGCGGTGGCAACTTCATCACCGCGATGGACTTGGGTTCAAAGGCGAGGGGAATAGTCAGGGCGGTCGCACTGACCATATTAATCCAGAGAATTTGTAACGGGAGAATCGGTAAAGCCGTCCCCATCAGTACCCCTGCCAAAATTGTCAAACCTTCGCCCCCATTGACTGGCAGGGCGAAGGCGATCGCGCGGAGCAGATTTTGATAGACCGTTCGCCCTTCTTCGACAGCGGCGGCGATCGAGGCAAAGTTATCGTCGGTTAAAATCATCGCGGCGGCTTCTTTGGCCACTTCGGTGCCTGTAATGCCCATGGCGATGCCCAAATCCGCTTGTTTGAGGGCGGGGGCATCATTGACCCCATCTCCCGTCATAGCGACGATTTCGCCCTTAGCTTGCAGGGCTTCAA
This sequence comes from Chamaesiphon minutus PCC 6605, assembly GCF_000317145.1. Taxonomy (GTDB): domain Bacteria; phylum Cyanobacteriota; class Cyanobacteriia; order Cyanobacteriales; family Chamaesiphonaceae; genus Chamaesiphon; species Chamaesiphon minutus. The sequence goes on from NC_019697.1 coordinate 2,823,368, forward strand.
CTAGGCGCAATTTCTGTTCGGGAGCCACCCGTGCGAAGACGTTGCCAGATGCGGCGGCGTTAGCAAATTCGCTATCGCTCATCTGGCTCAGGTCGCGTCCTGAATAGGACTCGATCTCTTGACCCGAACTCAACTGCATCATCCTAGCGATCGCCGTAGCTGTGAGTACGTGGTCGCCAGTAATCATCTTGACTTTAATTCCAGCGGCTTGGCAATCCCGCACGGCAGCAATTGCGGCGGTGCGGGGCGGATCGAGCATCCCTTGCAAACCCAGAAAAACTAGTCCGCGATCGAGATCTCGATGCGATAGTGGCTGGGGTAAACTCGTCACCGACTTAGTAGCAAATGCCAGTACGCGCAATCCCTGCTGCGCCATTTCATCCGCTTGGCGTTCGATCTGCACTCGATCGATCTCGATCGACTCTTTGTGCTCGTCGAGCATTCGATCGCATCGCTGGAGAATAGCTTCAGTCGAACCTTTGACGTAAATCGACTTCTCGTTAGGATCGGTTTGATGTAATGTCGCCATGTACTGAAATTGTGACTCAAATGGAATCACATCTAACCTCGGCATCTGGGCGGCTGAGTCTTCCCGATTCAACCCTGCTTTGTGAGCAACGACAATTAAGGCGGCTTCAGTGGGGTCGCCGACGATCGTATATTGTCCGTCCGATTGCGGTTGGAGATGGGAATCATTGCACAATAGTCCGGCTGTGAGACATTCATATAAGGCTGGTGTAGTAGCTAGATCGGCTGCTAGAATCTCACCATCGGGGTTGTAACCGACCCCCGTCACCCGATACAGGCGATCGCCAGCAAAGATCGCCTGTACCGTCATCTGGTTTTCGGTCAGCGTTCCGGTTTTATCCGAACAAATCACAGTCGTACTGCCGAGCGTTTCTACTGCTGCCAGTTTGCGGACGATCGCATTGCGTTTAGCCAACCGCGATACACCAATGGCGAGCGTAATCGTGACGATCGCAGGTAAACCTTCGGGAATAGCTGCTACGGCAAAAGCTACCGTAGTCGTAAATACTTCTACCCAAGATTCATTTTGCCGCAGAGCTACCAAAAAATTCAGTACCGCCAGCCCCAAGACAATATACAGCAACTTTTTACTGAATTTACCTAGCTTGCGGGTAATGGGTGTTTCGACATCCGTGCTCTGCTCCATCAACTGCGAGATCCGTCCCGTCTCGGTGGCATTGGCGATCGCGACGACCAAACCTTGTCCCTGTCCCGAACTCACCAAACTGCCCATATACGCCATACATGTACGTTCGGCTAGGGCGACGCCTGTCTCTAGCGGCTGCGTGTCTTTCTGAATCGGTACCGATTCGCCAGTCAATCCCGACTCATCGACCGTGAGATTGCTAACTGCCACCAACCGCAAATCGGCAGGAATTTTATCCCCCGCCGCCAGCTCAACTAAATCCCCCGGTACCAATCGATCGGCAGGAACGCGCTGGGTGCGCCCGTCGCGTATTAGAGTAGTTTCGGTAGTTACTGACTTAGCTAGTGCGGCGATCGCACTTTCGGCTCTAGATTCTTGGATGAAGCCGATGATGGCGTTGATAATCGTGACGCCAAAGATTACGCCAGAGTCGATCCATTCCTGTAAAAAAGCGGTGACGACGCCAGCCGCCAGCAAGATATACAACAACGGCTGATTGAATTGCAACAAAAACCGCACCCAAGCACTTTTTCCTGGTTTACCGACTAATTGATTGGCCCCAAATCGATCGTGTCGCTGCTGTGCTTCGGCGGCGGTTAAACCCAGAGCGAGCTTGCTATCTAGCATCCGAGCGGCTTCATCTGCTGGGATTGCGTGCCATTGCTGTGGACTTAAGTTCGTCAGTGTCATAATCGACGATCGCTAGAACGGTAACTACAGTTAAAACACAAACCCGACTTCTGGCCAGAAGTCGGGTTGAGAGTGGGAAGCTTGCTTAGAGGAAACCCCAGCCATTGACAGCAATTATACCAGCAGTAGCCGAAGCGGCTAAAGATGTTACAGCGGTACCAAACAACCACCAAGCAGCACCAGCGGCGAGCTTTTGAGTTTCGATCGCTTGTTTTTGGGCTTGACGCTTGACAGCTTTATAGCGTTTTTTGACCTCTTGCTGAACAGTTTTAGCACGTTGGAGCACGCCATCGCGGGTTTCTTCAATTTTCGAGACAATGCGTTCGGCATCGGCTTGAGAGATATCATCGCGAGAGCTGAGTACCGCAATTAGAGTATCCCGATCGAAATCGCCCAAGCGATCGCCAAGAGCTTCAAATCCGGCTTGGGGGTCGTCAAACAGCTTGCTAAAGTCGGCTTGGATGCCTTCATAGCTGAGTTCGGGACGATCGAGCGCATTGAGATAATCGCGCACGTTGCCAAATAATTTATCGATCGACGATTTGGCGATTTCTTGGATTTTTTGGAATTGCTCGACGATATTGCGATAGGAAGATTCGACTTGCTCGGCAATCCGATTGGCTTCTTCTTCGCTGACATCTTCGCGCTGGGAAAGGAGCGCGACGAAGGTGGAACGATCGAATTGGCTGACGCGATCGCCTAAGCTATTAAAGCCAGCACTGGGGTCTTTAAGTAAGAGTTCTAAGTCGCGTTTGATACTGTCGGGATTTAACTCCTCTTTGTTGGTATTGCGGAGGTAGTTTTCCAGATTTGCTTCAAAGTCTGCGGCTTGTTTTTTGGCGCGGTTGGCGAGGCGGCGGGGAGCTTTGACAATCGAGGTAATTGCCGATTGGAGTCGATCGACTGTTTGGTTGACCTGTTCTTCGGTGAGGTTGCCTTGCTGGGTGAGCAGCTTGACAAGTGTCTCCCGATCGACTTGCGATAACCGATCGCGCAGCGCGTCGGCTCCGGCTTTGGGGTCGTCTAATAAGGTTTGGAGATCGCGCTTGATGCCGTCGGGATCGAGTTCTTCGAGGCTGGTGTTACGGAGGTATTCGGCGATCGCCGCAGTGGTTTTTTCGTACTGAGCTTTCGCTTGCTCGGTGGCTTGGCGCGGTGCGTCTAAAACACTGGTGCGGACGGATTCGACGCGATCGATAAGTTTATTTATCTGGTCTTCGTCGAGGTCTTGACGCTGGTTTAATAACTGTACCAAGGTATCGCGATCGAATTGCGATAGGCGATCTTTGAGGGCATCGATACCCGCTTTGGGATCTTCAAATAAGACTTGGAAATCGCGCGCGATCTCGTCGGGATTGAGTTCTGCTTTATTGGTATCGCGCAGGTAAGTTTCGACTTTAGTCCGTAGCTCTTGGGCTTGAGCTTGGAGATCTAGAGCTGGGACTGCGGCGGAATCGGGTACGCGGGTAGAATCCAATACTTCCGATTTGGCTTCATCAAAATAGCTGGCGAGAGCCTCGATGCTATCTGGCTGGAGATCGTCGCGCATGGAGAGGGTTTGGACGAAGTAATTGCGATCGATCGGCTCTAGTTGTTGGCGAATCGCTGCCGGATCGGCTTGCGGATCGAATACTACGTCTTTAAATTCTTGCTTGATGTTAGCTTGACTGAGTTTCCAAGCTGGAGCAGAGAGCAGGTAGTCTTGTAAATCTGCCTGAATGACGCTAAATGGGCGAGTTTCTTCAGTTGTGTCAGTTCCTGATGATTGTTGTCCCGATGTTTTACCGCTGAGTACTGCCGATTTGATTTTGTTGACTTGAGTGGCAACCTTTTCGACATCGACATCGGACAGATTGGCATTTTGCACCACCTTACCGACGAGCGTACTCAATCCGACTTCTAATGCTCGCTCGGCTAAACTACCGCCACTGCCACCTTTGACGATCGATTGGAGTTTGGTGGTGAGTTCGTCAGGGTTGAAATCTTCGGCACTAACAGTATCGAACAGCGATTTCAATTGGCTGGGAACGTCGGTTTTGCCACCGCCATTGGACGCTTGTTTCCAGGTACTTTCCAGCTTATCGGCAATTTTGTTGATGTCTTGTTTAGATAAATCGGTGCGACTGCTGGCTAAATCTACAAAGGTTTGGCGATCGATATTTTTGAGCAGATCGCTGTTGGCAAAATCTTTAAGATCGGAGTCTTTAATTAGTTGCTCGAATTGCGAACCGATTTTATCGACATCGAGATCGGGCACTTTCAAGCCACTGAGCGAACTTTGTAATGTCTTCTGAATGCTGCTGGCATCGATACCGGAGGTTAGCTCCCGGCGGACGGCAGCGGTAATCTCTTCGGCAGTCGAGATGGCTTGGTTTTTGGCCACACTCGCCCCGATCGCGCCCGTGGCGGTGCCCATAATTCCCTGAATGCCAGAAGTGGCCGTACTGACGATCGAACCCATCAAGGAGCCGACAGCATTAGATCCGAGCCAGACCAAAGCTGTAAAGTAGGTCGCCCAAATCGTTACACCCATCAGCGCGCCGATAAATGCGTCATCGACTAAGCTAAATCTTACCGCTAGATAGGAAGCGGCAAATAACGCGATCGATGCCGTTACCAGTACGCCAAGCCCAACTTTGGTTTCGATGCCGCGTACTGTATCCATCAAACTATTGTCGTCGTCATCGCCATCGGTATCTACAGGTACATCACCTGGAGTAGCGACTAAAGCAACCGATAGATTGGTGAGTAACAATTGGAAAGCAAAAGCCATCATGATGCCAGCTAGCAAGCCGACGACTAGATGCGTATTGTACACACTGTGAGCCACATAAGCACCCGAATCGAGCGGCACTTGTGCTAGTTGTGGCGATCGATCGCTAAACATTGGCAATAATTCTAAAATTGAAAACATTGTCTCGCTCCATTACTAATATTTCGACAATTTATCAACCTCAATTCATCTAACTAAAAAAATAGCAAAGACGTCCTAAAAACCACCTGAAAAATTATTCTCAGGTGAAGATCGATCGTCAAAGCTAAATTTCAGAGATATTCGATCGAGCCAGGGGACTGGGTGACTGGGGAAGACTAGGAGACTGGGGGACAAAATCACTGCCCGCTATTGACTATCCCCTATTCCCTATCCCCTATCCCCTCTTATTGAGGTGTAAGCGAAGAACCTTGGCCGAGTTTTTTCTCTGCAAAATAGTTGTTGAGAAAAGTGCTAGCTAATGACAATACGACTGGACCGAGAATGAATGCGAGTAAGCCATGAATCGCAAAACCGGGCACTAAAAGTGCTGCCAGCCACAAGCAGAAGCCATTAATTACGAATGAAAATAGTCCCAAGCTTAAAAAGTTGATCGGTAGCGATAACAGCGATAGTGTGGGTCGGATGGTCGCATTCAAGAATCCGATAACTGCTGCTGCGATTAATGCTGCTGGAAAGTTGGCAATATTGATGCCAGGAACGATCACATCGTCTATTAATAAGCCCAGTGCAGTGGCTAATGTAGTGACCAGATAGGGAATAATGTTGCTGTTCATATATTTGAGATTTTTTAGGTACGATAGAGCTGCTAATTAATGCCAGTTTTATTTAGGAATTAATTATTCAGTTCGCTACGTTTGTACAGTGCCCAAACAGCGTGAATGCTGCCGGGAATCCAGCCGAGTAACGTCAAGGCAATGTTGATAAATAAAGTTGTACCGATACCGTAGGTAAGAAAAACACCAACGGGGGGAACTAAGATTGCAAGTACGAGGTTTAGTAAGCTCATTGTTTCTAATCTACTGTTTGAAAGAATACTGTTCGCAAACTCACATTCGGATCGGGAAGAGTTATTGCGATATTTTTCGATTGTCCGATCGTTAGCAGTTTCTGAAAGTTGCGAGCTACGGCAGCAAAGATAGAACGAGCTAGTCCGCAGACATTTTTCCTGAAGCTCGCGGTAGAAACTGCTATAGTTTCTAGGGTGTTTTTGGGAGCGAAACCAAATTAGATTGCGCTCCCTGATAGATTATCTCGATTCAAAGATCGGCGACTAATAGTTATTAATCTGCTGTGTCTCGATTTAATCCGAACATTTACAGGGTGGTGAATTAAAATCGGGATTAGTTTAAGATGATTTGCGAGTTTTGATACTCTGCCAAATCCCTTTCAACTGTTCCTTAATAACTGCTTCTTTGCGAGCGGCTGATGAACCAGCATCAGCTACTTTACGACTGGCTTGAGCCTGTCTTTCTTCGATGGGAATGGTGCCACTATTCTCAGCTTCAGTTCGAGTCTTGTCGTACCAGACTTTGGTAGTATCAACTTTGCCTTCGACTTGTTGCTTGAGCTGGCGATAACGATCGCCATAGCGGGCATCCAACTTGCGATCGAGATCGGCAATAATGGCTTTCAGACGTGCCGACTGCACTTGCAGTGTGGAAAATATCGAAAAAGTTACAAACATTTGGGTTGCTCCTTGGCGATGCAATAATTTGAAATTTTCCAGTCAAGCTAGTTATCTATGCCAGTGAGATACCTTGACCCTCACCCCGCCTTCGCCTCTGACCCTGGCTCCTCTGTCCCCCAGCTTGGGAGCGGTGCGCGCCCACGTTTGTTTCCCGACAAGCGCGCACCAAGACAGAGGGCTGGGTGTGAGGGCAGGCCAGATCTAAGTTTTCCAAATCGGATTTACGATTACTCGCTACGATCGATTATGGTTGCGCTTCTAGGAGGATTGCGATGGCCGACTGCCGAGCCGATTAAAGATGCCACTAAGCCTAACAGCGAACCTAATACGAACGACCAACTTACTTTAGAGGTGTTGCCAGCGATCTCTCGGGTTTGCTGCGCGGTGATATTAGGTGCTCTGGGTGTTGTCTGCCCGGTGGTGGGGTTGGTAGTTGTCGGCAGGGCCTGTCTGGCTTGATTTACAACGGTATCAGCGTTAGAAGCAGCTACACCAAACGCACCAGAGACACCGCTAGATAGCAACCAAGCACTCAGTGCTAAAGTCGATGCCCATAAAATTGCCCCGTTTAACAAAGCTGCATTTTTGCTCATGCGTCCGGCTGTGCGTGCAGCAGCCCAACCACCGACAAATAACGAAATCAGTAAGCTAATAATCGACCAAATTCCAATGGTGGTGCCTACTCCAGGTGCTTCGGTACGGGGTGCGCCGGATTCGCCAATGCTACCAGCTCCAATTGCTACGCCTAGCGCACTCAATACCAACTGTGTGCTCAAAGCGAGTACCAACCCAGCAATGATGGGACCCCACCGAACTTGATCGTGATAGTTGGCGGCGACGACTGGGAGCGTCCGTTCGCCAATATAATCATTAGGTCTATCTACGTATGCCATGAGAGTTCTCCAAAAGTTGTAGTGTAAATTTGACTGGCAGGGTTTTTAGCTATCTTTGGATATTGCAGTCGAGCCGAACGAGCTGACTTGACTGTAACCAGCTCAGAAATCGCGACTGCTATTTCTAACCGTTTTTGAGTTTGTCGAGTGCTTTTTCAGCCTGTTTGATTACTGGCAGTTTCGGGCTGCGTTCGTTATTGCGATACATTTTGTCACTATCTGCTGCATTAGGCTGTACTTCGTTGAGCGCGCCTTGAGAGCGTTCGGTAACTTCTTCGAGCGTTAACGGTGGTTTGTCAAGTGTTTCTAAAGATTTGTCTTCGATTTGGGGGAGATTGTCTACCCCTTTTTGGACGTCGCTATTGGCAGCAACTGCTGGGAAACTACTACTGAAGATGAGAACAGCAGCAAAGAAAATCGAAACTAAGATCCGCAAGGGACGGATGTTCGATAGTAATGTAGCTAGATGTTTCATACTCTTAATCCTCCAAAAAATTGATAAGCAATAGTGAAAAGTAAATTAGCTAAGTGCCGTTATGGCGATCGCTTAGACGTTGCTACGAGCTACTAAGCCGTAGAGGTAAATTGCGATAATCGCACCGAGAACCGCTACGAAGACACCAGGAATACTCAATCCAGGTGCTGTTAAAGCCAGCGTCCCCGTCTGAATGAAGGTGTGTAGGCTGCCTCCGATAAACGCACCAACTACACCTAAAATCAAGGTCGAAATCCAACCGCCGCCTTGATCGCCAGGGACGATCGCTTTGGCAATCGCGCCAGCTAATAAACCTAAAACAACCCAAGCAATTAAATTCATGTCTACGTTCCTCAATCTGTGGTTATGCTAATAACTTAGCAGTCGCCTCTATGAATTCCTTTCTCTCAAGTGGATGAAATGTTTATTGCCAGTTAGCGTCAATAGAAATAGATAGATATCGAATCGTGTAACTGGTGGAAGACTGGATTAGTCGATCGAGAATTTTTGCGCGTACATATTTTTAAAAACCGCAATATCGCTCGTCTCAGTGACAAACGATATTAGAGATCCCAACTCGATCCGATCTGAGCCAGTACAGTTCGGTTTGCATCACTAGCAGCGGTTGAAACCGCTGCTAGTGATGCAAAATCCGCGCAGGCGGACTAAAAATAGTCGAAATTAGACTTAACCGAACTGGATTGCGATCCAATCGCCTAACTTTTAGATCCGATGAATTTTGTATTTGGGGAGATCCGATCTGTCGATCGCCGTACTGTCTTGAGCGTGCGCATCAATATTAAGGATGCTAGACTTGACTAGCGATCGAATCGCATTATCTTTAATCATCAGTAGGCGAAACGCTTCGAGCAAAAATTCTTGCGCTCGCTCTGGGCTTAAACATTTAACTTGTTGCTCGTAGTTTTTGAGTAAAAACTCTTGTTCGAGGCTAAGATCTAAGGCTAATATATCCATAGTTTATGCTTCAGCTCTAGTAATCAGAGAGTTGTTAAGGCTTGACGACGGCTTTGACGATCGCGGTTTTAACACCTTTGATTTGTAGTGCTAAAGGTTTAATTTTGGCGAGTTGGTCTTGGGATGCGACCGTGCCAGAGACTGTAACCTCGGCATCTTTGGCAGTAACTGTGAGTTTGCTGCTGGGAATATTGGCTTCTAATTTACCGCGTACTTCGCTAGCCAAATCTTCTGGATCGCGTTTTTGAGGATCGCCACCGATCGCATTCCGCTGTTCCCGCGCGCGGATATCCGATTCGATTTGTTTTTTGCGGACATCGCTTTGGGCGTCCCCTTTGTTGTCATTGGCAGATGTGGACGTAGGTGTAGTTCCATTGCTAGCCGTCGAACTCGGGGCATCAGATGCCGTTTTACTAGCCGTAGTGCAAGCAGAAAGACTCATTGTCAGCAATACGCTCAGCACTAAAGGCTGCACGAAACTGGTTGTAATAATTCTAGACATATCCAACTCCTCAACTATAACTATATTTGTCGATCTCTACCTGGCTCTCAGGTTGACTGCGGATCGATCGCAGTTAGCTTCGTTATTGCGCCGCTTTGCGCTAGAAAATGCACCAAGCAGGGGACTTTAAATCATCTGGTTCCCCCTTTTGAAGCTACCGCGTACATGCAAGTATGGTTGACTTCGTTTTTAGATCTAAATCTCCCCAACCCCCTTAAAAAGCTTGCTCAGATCTAGTCAAAGTCCCCCTTTCTAAGGGAGACAAGACAGGGGGATTTCAACCATTTATGCTTGTTACTAGACTTGTGTGTACGCGGTAGCCTTTTGAAGGGAGTTAGGGGTGATTTAGATCTCGAAACGAAGTCCAAGCAACTTGTGTATCTACCGCAGTTTTATTAGGGCAGGGCTGGGGTAACGCAGGCTCGTCAGCAAATAGCTCTTTCCTAGTGGTCGAGCGGGCGGGTAGTCACAGGCGAGGCAATCCGGGAGGGGTCGGTGGGTAAATCGTAGCTATACCAATCGTGAATGCCACTCTTAGTGAGAATCGAACCCGCACGCTCGACTTCTGCGGCACTACCTTCGACCATCACCAAATAATCACCCTGAGAGACACGCTCGCCATAGGCATTAGCGCGCTCGTCGGAAATGCCCAAGCCGACTAATCCGCCTACCAAACTGCCAGCCGCCGCACCGATTGCGCTGCCAGAAGCCGCTGTCGCAATTGCTGTAGCTGCCGCACCTGCAAGCATCACTGGGCCGACGCCCGGAATTGCCAGCGCGCCCAATCCTACCAACAAACCAGTCAAGCCACCGACGGCGGTACCTGCAACTGCACCACTTTTGGCTGTATCTGCGGCTCGATCGTCATTGGGCTTGGTATCGCTAATGCTCGATAAAGATTCGCCACTTTTGGCACCAGCAGTGTCGGAGTTGCGATCCAGATCGCGTCCTGCTACCGAAACTTGCTCCATTACAAAACCGCTATCTCTAAGGACATGGAGTGCCGTTTCCATAATTTGATAATCTGAAAAGATGCCGATCGCCCGTTTTTCTAACATGATTGTTCACTCCTAAAGATTTTGTTTGAGCTGCTGTTGTTGGGGGACATCGCCCGGAGTTTCATAGTACATTCCGGGATCGCTAATTTAAAGATGTTGTTTGAGTTGCTGTTCTTCGGGGATATCGCCTGGAGTTTCGTAGTACATTTCCGGCTCGATCGCTAAGTTATCGACTAGTCCTTCTTTATCGACTACAAATCCACCAGTCGTGTCCAGACTTTCCGATCCGGGAGGATGCTCCGGCAAATGCTTGAAATTTTCACCTTCACGCTCTTTACGAGCGGCAGTTTCCGCTGGAATAATGTGGGGGTCGTAACTGTCGGGGGTGGGGCGATCGTAGTTTTCAATCCCTTCTGTAGTTGTTTCTTCGGGGGGATTTTGTCCTGGTTTTTTAATAGTCATGATTTGTTTTAAATATTCGGCTGGAACTTGAAAACAGTAAATATTGATACTTTTTCCAATTAACAAAAGCTTACCGAATTTACTATCTAAAAATCATCTGTTAAACGATTCATTTACGCCTATGTCGATCGAGGTAACTCAAGATGACATTAAAGATCTCAACTTCTGCCCATTGATAGAGAGTCTAAAATAGTTGCCAAATTGGTCGATTTATTCGGGAATATAAGTACTCGCCTGCAAAATTTCTTCTTCACCAAAATATAATGCCACGGTATTTACACCCAAAATGATCCAGGCATGGTGGCACAAATCGTCTAATTCATCGAGGAGATCGTCAACGATCGTCGAGTCGGGACAGTAGACCGAGAGTAGCTCGCCAGCGTCGATTTGAATCAGGCAATTAGGCAAAGTAGAAGCAAATAAATGCAGTAGTCGTTCGACGCGCAAGTGCATGAGTTGATTGAGATCGTCGATATTCAGTTCAGTGAGTAACATTAGCAAACTCCTGTTCGTAAGTGGGTAATTGGGTGCCGAGCTGTCTGTCCCAAAAAGTAAAGTACAGCCCGTAATGAAAGCCATAGTGACGGTGGTGGATTGAATGATGGGCAGGGCCTGTAAACCACCGACCGCACCAGTGATGGGGAAAACTAGCGGGCAACCGATCGAATCCGAGATGATTTACAACTGCCCATACTGTCATGGTGGTAAGCACGGCCATAACAGTAATAAAATGGAGCGGAACGATGAAGACAAGCCCAATTAGGAACAGTGAATGCGCGATCGCTTCGGGTAAATCGAACGCAAAAGATGTCCAGGGTGTCGGTGGATTCGATCGATGATGCCCCTGATGACACCAGCGGAACAAGAATTTGTGGTGGCACAGTCGATGCATAAAGTAAAAATAAGCATCTTGAGCGACGATCGCGACTAGGTAGCTCGCACCCAGATACCACAGCGGATATCGATCGACGTCTGTATACAGTTTTGTGATGCCCAGATCGTAGGCAGAAGCGATGGCCGCCGCGCTCACGGCAAAGACCAGCGATGATAAGATCGATAATTTAATATCCGATCCGATTGTGGTGTGGGGCAATCTACCCCGATCGCTAGTCAAAAGTCGTTCGCCAGAGCGCGCTTGAAGTAGCTCGGCGGTGGTATCTTTACCGAAGGCTTTATCCAAAAATAAGTGGGTTCCGCCCGCAAAAATCAGATATCGTGCCAGAATGATGCCAAAGAAGGCAAAGCCATAGAACTCAAATGAGTAGTGGTTCAATTTAAGTTCTCCTAGTAGTAACAGCGATCGATCTCTTCACTCCGACAATTCTAGACTGCGGTGGCAGTTTCCACGTTGTCTTTGTCAAAAAAGATGTCTGGGGGGCATCTTTGCTCGCATTAGCTTGCCGATCTTTCTGTCAAAAGCTTATCAGTCCGGCACGGCTACTAGTTTCTACCAAGTGGAGGAACTCTCGGATGGGGGTGTTAGTCAATAGATAGAGAGGCTTCGCCAACGAGGTATGAAAAGATAGGCCTGGGAGCGGGGAGCGATGTGCGCTCGTCTGGTTTCCAGACGGGTTAGCACATCAAGACAGCGGGGAGCAGCCGGGAGGGAACCTCCCGGATTATGCGAGACAAGACAAGACAGCGCGGGAGAAGAATGTAAAAAATGATTATCATACCTAAAACCAGCAACGCCCCCTAGTTTTGACACAATTGACAACAGGCGATCGCGTAAGCAAAACGGCTTCCATTATTCCTGGAAGCCGTTTTGGTGTTTTATTTGCGGATAAAAAGCATTTGAGCAAAGGTAATAATTGTTGCTGAGGCAATTAGTCCAAAAGCTAGGTTAACAACCGACTGATTTACCTTTCGATCGACATCAAATCTGTCATTATAGCCATCAATTTTAGCATCTAATTTATCTATTCTACGATCGACATCTATTTTAATTTGAGCGATAGAATCGAGAAATTGCTGTAATTCTCTAGATCTATATAGAGACGAGCGATTCGCTCGCCATATAGGTGCTAGATTTATTTATTCGGCTGATAGTCCATGCAGCCGATCGCTTGCTCGCTCAAAGCTTTGTAAGGATGAACCGTGCATTTAAGATTATACTCCCCCGTAAAAAAGCCACAGCGATGACAGGGAATTTGATGCAATCTTTGGAGATGGTTCCAGTCTTTTTTAAGATTCTTCCAAGTACTCCAGGCAAATCGAATTAAACCGATTGTGATACACGCCATGAAGGCGACTTTGTATATCGGAGCGATAATTTGTAGCAGCGTCGAAAGCGACATAATAGATTACCGAACGGCTAAACTGATTAATACGATGAACTGGACAACGGACGGAGTTCTACCGCACCCAGAGATTGAGGTTGTTCTAAACTAGAACCATAAAGATCGATATATCTCTTAAATAGTTGCATCGTATTGCGATTGGAGCCTTGGGTCGATTTAACGCGGCGGCGTAAATTATTTCCATTGGCTAACTTATAAAGGTAAGGTAGATCTTCCAATAAAGTTACGCCAGCGGCACAATGCAAGAAAACTTGCATAATTGGCGAGGGAAATTTAAGATCGCTATAGATATCGATAAATAGTTTATGGATATTATCGCCCAAAGGCAATACATTAAAAATAATCGTAATCTTGCGACCCTTGTAGATCGGAATTGTCAGTTCGATCGTGTAGGGTGTATGCAGAGTTAGCTCCACCTCGACGACTGGCTGTCTCCACATTCTCAGGATATTCAGCGATTGATGCAGGCTAGTTTTAAATTTAACGCTACCACCGCTACTGGTTTGCTCGAATTTACTGACATCGCCTACTTTAAGACCTTTAAGACTAAGATTGTGAACTTGTTCTAAATGCTTAAGATTGAGCAAGTGATAGATCTGACACAAATACGGAATTGGTAAAACGTATTCTTGGCTAATCTTGTGATATTTTTGCAGTTGCAGCATTCTAGCTGCTGTTCTACGCAAATATTCTGGGTGCGGTGGCGTAGCAGAAGATAGCTGATAATACTTAAGCGTGCTCATGCTTTTGACGTTGGAGCTATCGATCTCAAAAGTAGATGTTGTCATTTGTGGATAACTCCAAAGATTCTTGCTAGGTATTGACTTGGCTAAATCCGATCGACAAAATGCTGCGATCTTCAAACTTGCCTGTTGTAGGTAATCGCATCTACCATCCACAACGGGGGGATCGTTAATTTGCCAAAGAATATTACACGCTGCAAACCGACGCTCGGAACGATCGATATCATCCGATGCTAATTAGCACTAAATTTTGAGATCTCAGATGACAGATCCAGATCCAAACACAGCTAGTATAATTTTTCAACTTGGCTGCATGGTATCCATCTGTAATAGAAAATATTTCAACTTCTGCGGTACGAAGCTCTTGGAGATCGTCACGCTCGGGCGTTGCTGGCGATACGAACTAGGTCGCGAAAGGTCGCGAAGGAGAAGGCTGAAAGTAGCACATCGAAAGGTGAGTGAGTTAGCAGTGGAAGCGAGCCGATAGACTTGTGAATAGTTGTCTCTCGGCTCGCTCTCGCAGTTAGTCACAAGCTTACTTGTAAAAGCGGTGTCTAACTGCCAACTCAGTGTCGATCGAGTGAGTGAATTATAGTTCGATATTTAAAGCCACTCCTCGATCGCGTTGCGTTGGCTTTGCTAAATCCTGATAAATAGACTGATGTCTAACATCGGCTAGACTCAACCTACCGAACCACAGTTGTGGTCAAGTTTTCCATTAAGCCGTAGAAGTGCAATACGCCTTGACCAGATAAGTACTCAGTCAACAAAGCGGCTACAAATCCGATCATTGCAAAGCGACCGTTCCAGATTTCAGCCTGAGGGGTAAAGCCCCAACGCCATGCGTTGCGCTCGTCGTTGTTAGCAGGGATTACTTTAGAAGGACTTGTCATGATAGCTACTCCAGATGTTGGTTGTGGTGATGAGTATTCGATCGATTGTCAGCTCTTAAGCTTTCTTCCCGTGTGTGAGGGTCGCGAGCACCTTTTGGTTGCCTGACTTATCTATCTATACAAATCTTATCATTTGCACATCGGGTGCATATCCTTCCAAAGGATGAGTTCTAAAAAAAACTTAATAGTCGATCGATACATCGGGTCGGGAACGGGGAAGAAGAAGGGACGGGGAGAAAAGAACGCAGTTCGTTCAAAACCTAAAGCCTTTGCCCTTTCCCCCTAAAGCCTAAAGCCTAAAGCCTAAAGCCTATCCCCTATCCCCTACACCTTTGCTGGCAACCGAACTTTGAACAAACTGCCGCGACCGGGTTCGGACGTGACAGAGATCGTGCCAGCATGTTCGGTGATGATGCGGGCGACTAAGTGCAAACCTAGCCCACTTCCGGCTTGACGGTGCTTGCCAGTGCGGAAACGTTGGAACATAATTGCTTGTTCTTCGGGAGACATCCCTAATCCCGTATCGGCAACATCAACTGCTACCCAGCCATTGATGTTAGTACGATCTTCTTCCGACGCTGGGCAAAGGCCCAGTTTGAGTTGGACGCTACCGACATCGGTAAACTTGAGGGCATTACCAACGAGATTGGTGAGTGCGCGCCGAATTTCGAGACAGTCACCCAGGATTTTGAGAGATTGGGGTTCGGGATGCTCGCTGGTGAGATTGAGGTCGATCGATTTATACCGCGCCAAGGGTTGGAGTTCTTCGACGACGGCTTGCATGATGTCCCACAGGTCGCATTGGGTCACTGTGAGTTGTTTGTGCCCCGACTCGTAGCGATTGACTTCTAACATTGTATTGACTAGCTCTAGCAAATTTTGGTTGCTACGATACATTGCGTCTAGAGCATTGTGCATCTCTGGCGAGAGCGGACAAAAAGCTTCTTGCTCGAACAGTTTGTACATCATGTTTGCGGCAACTAGGGGCGTGCGCAAGTCATGGGTAAGGTGAGAGATAAAGTCTTCGCGTTGGAGATTCTGGAGTTCGATCTGGTCGCGCTGCTGTTCGAGATCGCGGTTTTGGCGGACTAATAACTCGTTATTACGCTTGAGTTGTTCGCTGGTTTCAATGATTTCCCGTTCGGCACGATCGATCCGCATGGCATTTCGCATGACTTGAGCGAGATTGGCGGGGGAAATCTGCGATTTGGGCATATAATCGGTCGCACCTGCTTTCATCAGCTCGACGGCAATGCGTTCGTCGCCTTGTCCGGTCAATACTACCAACGGATGTTGGACGTTGAGCGCGCAGGCACATTTGACTAAATCTAAACCATTGCGATCGGGCAGTCCATAATCCACAAACGTACAATCAAAGATATCTACAGCCAGCCGTGCTAGGGCTTCGGCACAAGTGGTGGCTTCGGTAATGGCGGTCGAGATTCCCGACTGGTTCAGAGCGCGTCTGACGGCCATCCGATCGATTTCATCGTCATCGACAACTAAGATTTTGAGTGTATCTTCCATTCTGCGGGAGGAGTGAGGGAGGGAGCAAGGGAACTGAATTTCCGATGGCAACAGCGCGCCACAGTTTTAAGTGAGGGAGATCGCCTCTTCTACCATATCGGTTTATCTACATAGGCTACCGATCGCCTACAGGTTTATGAGAGTTCGGCGGCGATCGACCTAGAGTTATCTCGATCGCTTATTTCAGCTTACTTTAAGTCAGTTGTCGGGGGGTTCGGTATCTACTTCTTACTGTCGGGAGGTTTCCGCAACTGCTTACTTGACTGCCACGCCGAATATTCACATCTCGATTGGCAATATTTATCAGACGAAAATAGCCTGAAACCTATGTGTTAAACAATACCCACCCTACTACTACTTTACATCTGGGTCGAAACTAAGCACCAGTATATGCACATCACTATGTCATCTCGCACAATGTCCAGTACTTATTCAAGGCAATCATTAGATCGACAAAAGTGCTAAAAGTCACAGGCTTGAGCATGTAGCCAGCAACATTGAGCTGGTAGGCTTCGACTCGATCGCGTTCTTCATTAGAAGTTGTCAATACTACTACCGGGGTGTGTCCGATATCGGGATCGGCGCGTAACTGCTGCAAAAACTCTAACCCATTCATTTTGGGCATATTTAAGTCCAGCAAGATCAATCGTCGCTCTGGGGGAATTAATGATGGCTCGCCGGGATTGCCGCGTAACAAGGCCAAAGCTTCAATGCCATTGCCAGCTACATATAAAGGGTTGGCGATATTTCCCTTCTTAAAGGCACGGCGGACGGTCATGACGTCTACTTCGTCATCTTCGACTAATAAAATGTTTAACATGAGGTTTTCGATCGTGGTTCGGGGGTGGTGATAGATGCATCGATGGTCATGGGCTGTTTGAGCCACGTAAACCGGAAAATGGCACCTTCTCCAGGCATAGATTCTAGCTCGATTGTCCCGCCTTCAGAAGTGACGATTTTTTTGACAATTGCTAGTCCGGCTCCAATATTTTCTTGGAGGTCGCGAGCTTTTAGGGTTTGAAAGATGGTATAAATTCTAGTTTGAAATTGAGGCTCGATCCCGTCCCCATTGTCAAAAATTGAGAATTCGTAGCGATCGCCTAGATCGATCGCCGATATTTCTACTATACCCGCTTTAGTCGGATGATGTCGAATGGCATTATCGATCAGGTGCGTGAGCACTTGTTCGAGCGGTCGCCAACGGGTATCGAACGTTGGCATGGGGGTGACGATCTTGATGTTAAAAGTCTCTGGGGGTGAGAGCATCTGGATGACTTTTTCGAGCATTCGATGGACATCGACAGTGACGATCGGAGACTGGGTACGTCCGGCGCGCGAGTATTCGAGCAAGCTATTGAGCAGTGCTTGCATTCGGTAGACGCGGCGGCGCAGGAGCTGCATTTGCGATCGAGTTTCTTCAGACATGTTTTCGGCCAGATCTTCTTCTACCCATTCTGATAGGCTGGCGATCGCCCGTAGCGGTGCTTTGAGATCGTGCGCGGTGACATAGGCAAACCGATCGAGTTCGCTATTAGTTTGGCGTAATGAATAGTTGCTAGCATTGAGCGAAGCATTAAGCTGTGCTAGTTCGACGGCTTTAGCTTGAAGTTTGGCGGCAGCTTGTTGACGATCGGTAATATCCCGGACGATGGCGATCCGATCGTCATCGAAGGCAATACTATTCATTGACACTTCGATCGGGAACAATTCGCCGTTTTTGCGCTGTCCCATCGCTTGCCAAATTTGACCGATCGGCGGTGCTTTGGCGAGCAGTTCCGGTTCGTAATGCAATAATTTGCGGGTATCTTCGGCTTCGCTATTTAGTAGTTGTTTCCAGTCCCAGCCGATGACTTCGTTAGGCTGGTAACCAAACATTTTCACCGCTGCATGATTGAAGCTCTCTATTCGACCTTTAGGGTCGATAAGGATGACACCATCGACGATATTACCCACGATCGCTTCGACTTGACTGCGACTTTCACGTAAGCGAACGTCCCGCTCGCGGAGTTCTTTAGCTAATTCCTGAAGGATTCTAATTGCCAAGATCGTACCGATTATCCCGATCGCGATCCCGCACCACATGGCATCGGCGTTGAGTTGTTGCTGTTGTTGTAGTTCGCGGGTGCGGATGTCTAATAGGCGATATTCTTCGGCTTCCAATTCGCTAATGACTTTCCGAAATCGATCCATCGCTTGTTTGCCATTAAGTAGGCGATCGCGTGTCACCTGAGCGGTACCGATCTCGCCTGCATCTACGCGGCTAACGCTCTGCTTGAGTAAGTTCATGCGCTCGTTGGCAACCTGAGTGAGCAACTTCGCTCGCTGGAGTTGCGCTGGATTGTCTTTAACGAGCTGCTCTAAGCCGCTCAGTGTAGGGGTGAGGGTTTTGAGAGCCAAATTGTATGATTCGAGAAAAGTTTTGTCTTTACCAATGAAGTAGCCGCGTACCCCAGTTTCGGCATTGAGGATACTAATTAAGCTGCCCTTGCTTTGGGTCAAAATTTGATTGGTATGGTCTACGTAAGTCTGTGATTCGACCATCCTTTGGCGGAGGACCGTGTAGGCGACGACCGTACCGATCAGGCACATTAACGGAATACATACAGCAATAGACCCCCGACCTTCGATCGGCAGTTGTTTCCAATAAGTTGTAAATCTGTGCCAACAACCTTTCATCTATACAGTCAAACCACTACACACCTTAATTTTTTTAGATAAAGAGAGGGTGTTGATTTTTGTTAATTATTTCCGCCCCGATTGTCTCTATCTTCTTCAACTATCGCCGATCTGAGCCGAGCGTCCCTCTCTCTTTTGACTCATTCCCCTTTCGACATCAAAAATCTATCTGTAGTTTCCGCTCTCCAAGTTGATGATAGCCGTAAATCTCTTTCTTGACTAGGGGATTTATTTGGTAGATCTGGTTCGGGATTGCGCTATTTTTCGACCTGACGCTCTTCGTTACAATGTATTTGATTGCCATAAATCTAAGCATTCTCATGTGGCAGCGATATAAACCTACTACCTACTACAGTACCGCATCGTTGCAAATCGAAAAGTTACTCTAAATGCAGACAGACTTCAGATCCGAGTAGAACCCATCAAGGTCTATATTGTGTAGTTGACGCTAGACTAATAACTATGCTTTTCTTCAATTTATTCACAGGTGGTTTTTATGAGCGATATTCGTGTAGTCCTAATTGAAGATCACGATGTGGTGCGAATTGGGTTGCGGACAGTCTTACAGATTCAAGAAGGAGTTGAAGTTGTTGGCGAAGCTACCAATGGCCAACAAGGATTGAATTTGTTGCAAACAACAGATGTGGATGTAGCCCTAGTAGATATTGGTTTGCCCGTGATGGATGGCATCGAGTTGGTACAGCAGTTTCGGAAATTCCAGCAAGAGCACCCAGAAGTTAAAACTAAGGCAATCATGCTGACGATGCTTAGTAATGAAGATACAGTCTTGGCTGCGTTTGCGGCTGGAGCGGACTCTTATTGCATTAAAGATGTCGGCATCGAGTCACTGATCGAGGCTATTCGGATGACACATGCAGGTAATGCCTGGATCGATCCAGCGATCGCGAGTATTGTATTGCGTCAGATGCGACAGAGTATACCAAAACCTGCAACTCAAAAGCAAACAGTCGAGATTCGATCGGTCGAACCAGAATACGAGCAGGTACTAGCATCAGATCCGGTAACGGAGCGCGAGCGTGAAGTCTTGGAATTAATGGTGGCGGGTTGTACGAATGTGGTAATCGCCGAGCGGTTATTTATTACCGTCGGTACAGTCAAAACCCACGTTCGGAATATTTTAGCCAAGATGTGTGCCGATGACCGCACGGAGGCTGCGGTTAGGGCGTTGCGATCGGGAATTATTAATTAGGGGATAGGCTTTAGGCTTTAGGCTTTAGGCTTTAGGCTTTAGGCTTTAGGCTTTAGGCTTTAGGCTTTAGGCTTTAGGCTTTAGGCTTTAGGCTTTAGGCTTTAGGAGTTAGGCTTTAGGGGTTGGGCTTTAGGGTTTAGGATGTAGGGGGTAGAGGGTAGAAGTTTAACAGAATTGGAACCCATTACCCATTACCCATTACCCATTACCCATTACCCATCTAACCCTTATCCTCGATCGTCAAATTAGGCAACCCCTCTAACTTTTCAGTCGGTTGGACTTCTTCGATTTTGGGGGCGAAGACGGTGAGTCCGTTGGGGATGCACTCGACTTCTAGTGGGGTAGTGCCGATGACTTCGCCATCGAGGACTACTTTTTGGGGTGGGGTGGTGGTGACTGTAAATTTTTTCGATCGAACGAAGCCGACGTCTTCGCGTTGGGAGGCTTCGCCGCGTAAGGTGGAGCTGAGCAAATCGTAAGAGGTGGCGATCGCGCCTAGGGCGGTCTTAGAGGTGACGATCGTCAAATCGAGGAGTCCATCGTCGAAGACTACTTCTGCGCCTCCTTGAGCCAAAATTGACGTCGCTGGAGCGGCATTTGCGATCGTGATCGCCGATGCCAAGACGGTGATGATTTTATCGTCTGTTTCGATTTTGGCTTCAAACTGTTCGAGGTTGCGGAGTTGGCTGAGTCCCGCCAGGACATATGCCATCATCCCCAAGCGATTTTTGGATTCGCGATCGGCCAAATTTACCGTCTCAGCTTCAAAGCCGATGCCAGCGAGTAGCACCATCGGCAAGCCATTACACCGCGCCATATCTACGACTTTGGTGCCCCCTGCTAAGATCGACTCGCAGGCTTCGGGGATACTAGTAGGCAGATCCAAAGCATTGGCAAAGGCGTTGGCAGTACCGCGCGAAATAATCCCCAATGGGATACTGCTACCAATTAGGGCTGCGGCTACCGCCGAGAGGGTGCCATCGCCACCAGAAGCAATTATCGACTCGGCACCACGTTCGATCGCGGCTTTGGCGAGTTCGCCAGGTTCGCAGTCTGCTGTCGTGACGACTACTTCGATTTCGATCCCTTCTACCGGATTAGCTTCATCGGCGCAACCGCTGAGAATCGTCAAAATCGTCTCTAGATCGACATCGGGATCGCCTTGTCCGGCAACTGGATTAAAAATGAGACAGGCTTTAAGTTTCATGAGATTATTCCTCTAAATCTGTAGTTGGTGATGGTTCAGAAATTTTTTGAATGACTTCCAAAATTACCTGCGGATCGGTGGCTTGTTTCATCAATTCGGCTTCTTCATCGTTCCGATTTTTGACATTAGGTAAATCGATCCGCAATTCTTCAACTAAGGAAATCAATTTGGCAATTTTTTGCTCGGTAATCAGGTTGAGTTGCAGCATCAATTGAGTGCGATCTTCATTGAGCTTTTCTTGGCGATTTTCATAGACTAGTACTCCGGTGGATATTAGCAATGAAGCTAAGTCTAACCATTGTTCGCGCAGACTAAATTCGGGAAAATTTGCAGGTAAAATATGCATTTCTACCAAATAACCGCAGAATTCCCACACCAGAAAAAAGACGATTTGAAAGTACAAAAATTCGGCGGTGCCAAAAACACTGACGATTTTTTCTAAACTACGTTGAGCCTTAGTCGATCGTGCTTGGTACTGCTCTTGGTGCTCGGCGATCGTTTCGATATTTTTGAGAATCTGCTCTGGGATCAGCGTATCGATATCTACATCACTTTGGGTAATCGACGTCACAATTTCGGGATTATCCCCCGAGGACGATCTACCCCCGATCGATCTAGTATCAATAATGATATTTTTAGAACTTTTTGTCATTGGGATTTTGGACTTTGGATTTTAGATTAGCTTTTATTATTGACTCCCTCTTTCCTGCTCCCAGCTTCCCACCCTAATTAGGATCGGATTTAATTTCTAATTCCTCACTCAATAGGTGGTTGGCATTTTTATGAATGACTGCCAAAATTGCTTGCGGATCGATCGCTTGTTGTATCTCTTCAGCCTCGGCGTCAGGGCAATTTTTGATATTAGGTAAATCGGTACGCAGTTGTTCTACTAAAGAAATTAACTTTCGTTTGTGATGGGTTTTCCCCCTTTAAATCTATTTGTTACCTACAGATTTTGTGGGACTGGTGCCTAGTTTCGACCTGCTGGTGATAGAGAACCCCTCGTAAACCGTCAGAAAACCCCTGTGGGGCATTCGTGACAAGTTAAGGCGCGATCGCAATTGTCAAGCACGTTTGGCGATCCTTCGATCGACCGTTACATCAGATATTCAGAGATCGAATACATTAGCACTATCAATCGAGTTTTTTGATATATAGTGAGACCGAACCAACAGCCACGCTATATATGGGTGTTGACATTCGATCGAAAACCTTAACTTGTCACAGATGCCTGTGGGGAGGCTACCGCGTACATATAATTCGGCTAGACTTCGTTTCTAGATCTAAATCCCCCCTAACCCCCCTTAAAAAGCTACCGTGTATACACAAGTCTGGAGGGAAGCGAAAACCCTAGAAATCCCCCTGTCTTGTCTCCCTAATCCGTCGGGGAACCCGACGTTGGCGCAGCCACTCCAAAGGAGTTACGGGAGCCGCTAAATCCCCCTTTTCAAGGGGGACTTTGACCGGATCTTAGCCCCTTTTTAAGGGGGTTTGGGGGATTTAGATCTAGAAACGAAGTCAATCAGACTTGTGTATACACGGTAGCCTTAAAAAGGGGGGAACCAGATGCGGAAGTCCCCCTGCTTGGTACGCTCCCATGGTCGGGTTTCCCGACCGGAGCGAATCCGCTTTTTAAGGGGGATTTAGCGGATGCAACCACGCGGAGAGTGGAGGAGCATGTGTTGCACCAAGCAGGGGGATTCACACCAATTTCGCTTCTCACCAGAGATGTGTGTACACGGTAGCCTGGGAGGGGTGCCCGTAGGGCTGCTAGTCGGGTGACCCGCCTAGTGGAGTGGGTAGATCTCCACAGTAACTCAAGTAACTTCTGCCCTCTGCCCTCTGCCTGAGTTATTGTTTGACCCAAACCGAGACAGATCCGCCATTACAGCGAAACTCAGCCCAGCCATCATCATTGGTGGTAATTGGCTCCTTAACATGTTCGGTAATATCAACGTAGGTAGTATTAGGCTGACCGATTTCCATCCATTTGCCGCCACCCGATCCATTTGTGAGGACTACAGCCATGCCGCCGGGATGCTCGTCATCGCCCAATCTCGTCCACCCGATGGTACTGGGATGGTCAAAATAGTCGTATTGTGCGCCGTAGGCATAGTTTTGGCGGGCGTAGAGGAATTTGTCGATTAAGAACCGATGACAGTCCATCCAGATTTCATACTCGTTGCCGTCTTTGCCATAATCTTTGTAGTTCGCGCCATAGTAGTCGCCATAAAAGATGCAGGGGTATCCGGCTTCGCGGAGTAAGATCAATGCGTAAGCCAGCGGTTTGAACCATGGCTCGACGATCGATTCGAGAGACTGGAGCGGTTGCGAATCGTGATTTTCGACTAGGGTGACAGCGAGTGTCGGCTGTTGCTGTACCAACGAGTTGTCAAAAATTTTGGTCAGATCGTAGTTTTCACCAGCTTGGCTGGCTACATGGAAGTTGTAGTGGAGTGGGGCGTCGAATAAATGAACGGTTCCGTCGGTAGTTTCGATAAAGTGATGCAGCGCATCGACTTCATAAGACCAATATTCACCAACTGCAAACAAATCGCGCTTGGCGTATTGCCGGACATGTTGGAGCCATTCTTGAAAGAACTCAGCCGAGACGTGTTTGACAGCATCAAACCTAAAGCCATCGATGTCGGTAGTGTCATAACACCATTCGCCCCAATATTTGAGTTCGCCGACGACTTCGGGATTCTCCATATCGAGATCGCAACCCATTAGATAGTCAAAGTTACCCTTCTCTTTATCGACATTTTCTTCAAACGACTTGCCTTTGAGCAGATAAACTGCCGATTCGCCCTCATTGTAGGCGTTGTAGTCGATCGCGTCAAAATGCCACCAGTGCCACTCCATGGTTGAATGTTTACCTTGGCGTCCGGGGAAGGTAAAATGCGTCCAAGCTTTGATGGTTTGATATTCACCAATGGGAGCGTGACGATCTTCCATGTTAAACGGCGTCGCTTCGACTTCTTCGGCTTCATCTGCGCCCATTTTGTGATTGAACACCACATCGGCATAGACTCGAATTCCTGCGGCTTTAGCAGCTTTGATGGCGTTGACGTACTCTTCTTTGGTACCGTATTTCGTCCGCACCGAGCCTTTTTGGTCGAACTCGCCCAGATCGAACAAGTCGTAGACACCGTAGCCGACATCCATACCGCCGCCAGTGCCTTTATAAGCAGGCGGTAACCAGAGAGAAGTGATGCCTGCCTCCGCTAGTTCTTGAGATTTCGCTGCCACCTGATTCCACAGGCTACCGTCATCTGGGTTGTACCAGTGAAAGTATTGCATCATTACACCGTTAGGGTCAGACATATATTATTGAGTCGATCGAGAGGTTAATAAGCGACAACCGTAAAATTATTGTCGCTCCTAATTTTCTCTTTACGGCTATAGGCTTGTCTATCGGGCATTCGGGGCATCTGTATCGAGCATCGTTCCCCAATTTAGTCTATCTTTTGCAGGATAAAATCTGCAATTTAAATCTATCTAAAGAGGGAGAGTATTTTCGACTCGATCGTTATCGAACATCGAAAATGGGCGCGCTCGATCGATTCGCTACTATTTTCGGGTGGCACCTGACTCGATCTCTGGAGATTCGATGGCGATCGAATAACTTTTCCCTCACCACTGTTCGACCGATAGAAAGAGTGGTTTGTGATAAACATTGGAAAAATAATACTTCGATCGAACGATTGTTTTTAAAATCTTTACTGTTACAAATAGAGTGTACGCACTTAACCAAATAATAATATGAAACTCAGAGTTACTACTCTAGCTTCTGTTGTAAAACGTAGTTTTCAACAAGTCCTAATTGGCTTGCTGATGACCGTTTCGCTGTGGCAGGGAATCGGCGTAAGCATGGATAATGCTGTTGCTGCACCGATCGTCCTCGATAGTAAAGCTAGCATTATCGATCGAGTGATCAGAAAAGAAAAGGCAGAAGAACAAAAAATAGAAGAAGCCCTTAAAGATGGCAATCAACCTGTCAAACAAAGTTTAGACAAAGCTAAAGAGGTCATCGAGCAGGAAGCCGAACAACTTAAAGACGCTCCTCAAGACCTGGTTGAAAAGAGCAAAAGTCTCTTAGACAAGTAACTCTTTATCTAACCCACCTGGGCTAGACTTCAACATTACAGGCGGTTGAGATAGATAAATTAATGGTGTTGCCGTTCGCAGATACTTTCCTAACTACCAGGAAGATCTTCGCCTGTCTCCGATCTTACAATCGCGCAACACCAACTAAAGTATTTTCTCAGGGTGAGAGCCGAATTTAGTTCGGCTTATTTTCAAGTGTCGGCAGCGACTGTGACGATCGATAATTCCACTATTATGGGTAACTAAAATTTTCGACCATGAATTCCAAAAAACAATTTTCTTTCAAAAAAGCGATGCCTAAAATCAGCATTCGCAATCTTGCTGCTTCGATCGCTTTGATGAGTGCCACGATCGTTATAACTAATACTAGCTCGTCCGCTCAACCAAACGCGCCTACTGCCAAAGTGGCCCAAACTCAGCTCGCACAAGCGCGACTGAGCGACGTCTCTAGTAGCTGGGCCGAACCCTTTATTAGGGCACTAGCCGACAGAAATATTATCATCGGCTATCCAGACGGTACCTATCGCCCCGACCAACCGATTACTAGGGCAGAATTTGCCGCTTTACTCAATAAAGCCTTCGACCTCCAACCGATTCGGGGATCTCGTGCCTTTCGAGATGTACCCGCCAATTATTGGGCAGCTTCCGTCATCGACAGAGCCTATCGCGCAGGCTTCATCGCTGGCTACCCCAACAATACCTTCGGCCCCACCCGGAATATCCTCCGGATCGAATCGCTAGTAGCGTTCGTCAACGGTAGTCGCTTGCAACCCGACGGTAGTACTGCCAGTCGCGTAGACGAGCTATTTACAGATGCCGGACAGATCCCCAGCTACGGTCGCGACGCGATCGTCGCCGCCACCCAGAAATGCGTAGCAGTCAGCGTCTCCTATCCTACCAATAAAGCTTACGACCCCAATCGGATCGCTACGCGGGCAGATGTCGCTGCTACTCTCCATCAAATTCTCGTTGCCGCAGGCAGAATTCCCGCATTGGCCAGCGATAGTCCCGCCCAACAATATATCGTTAACTGCGCCACCGCACCAGTCGCCCTCAGCCCGCAAGAAATAATCAACCGGACGAGCATTGGTACCCCACCCGCGATCGTCGTCGGCAGCCAACGTAAGGCACCCAACGCTCCCGCAGGCGGCATCACCACCCCCACCGCCTTTGGCGCGAACTGGGGCGACATCTTTGTCGGTGCTGGCTACCAAAATAACCTGCCCGTCGCGATCGCCCCTAACGGCGGTACGAGCACCGTTTACGGTGGCGGTATCGGTGTGGGTAACGCACGTCAATTCGTCGGCGTAGAAGCCTCCTATACCTCGGCTGGTAACAGTTTGGCCGAACGCGGCGGGTTCAACTTCAAGCTCCACAAACAAATCGGCGAAAATCTGGCGATCGCAGGCGGCTGGGAAAACGCCATCCGCAATGGTTACAACGCCACCAACGATCCGGGTCAGACTTATTACGGCGTCGTCACGGGTATTTTACCGTTCGGCGAAACTAGCAACCTCACTGCTTCCGTCGGCGCGGGTAACGGTCGTTTCCGCACCTTCAACGATCTGACCCTCAATAATAGCAATCTCAATGTGTTTGGTAGTCTGGGCTTCCGCTTCTCCGAAAATCTGGCCGTAGCCGCCGATTACAACGGTCGCAACTTTAGCGTGGGCTTACCCATCAGCGTCCGACTCGGCGACTCCGTAGGTTTACAAGTCACTCCCGCTTTGCTCGATATCGCTGGTGACCAAAATAGCGGCCCCACCAGCCGCTTCGGCCTCGGCGGTGGCATCGGCATCAACTTCTAAACACCGGATCTCGATTGACATCTTTCGGTAATTGCGGAGATCTACCCACCCCGCCCGATGGGCACCCTTGTCTTGTCTTGTCTCGCTGCAAGGTTGCGCTTCCATGGTCGGGAAACCCGACCGGAGCGCATCCGCATAATCCGGGAGGTTCCCTCCCGGCGGAGAGCCGCTGACGCACACAACCTCCCGTTCGTTGGCGGAGCCTTCCCGAAGGGAGCTGCGTCGCTGTCTCGCTAAACCCTCGGCAAAGCCGAGGAGCGCGAGCCGCTCCCAGGAAGGGATTTTCCCCTCCACATATGGAAAAGAGTAAGCAGGTGGGACTTTACTTCCTCCTCTGATAAAGGGGAGGGTTGAGGTGAGGTAAAGATCTCCACAGTAACAACAACCACGATCGCGAATCGAAACTAAACCCAACCAATCGCATAAATGAATATCAAAAATATATCCCTAGCAACAATCTCCACCCTCGGACTGATGCTGCTTGCCAGCAATCCAGTACGCGCCCAAAGATTCGTAGATATTATTGGCAACCCCCCTTACGGCTCCGATCCCGTCAACGGAGTTGTCGGTAGCGGTGCCACCCCAGGTAGAACCACCAAAATTACCTTTGCCGAGGGCGTCCAAAGCCGCATCAATGCAGCCAGTGCCAACCTCACCGCCGCCAGCGTCAGCGGTACGCAAACAGTAGCAGGTAACTCGATCGAAGTCGATGCTGGTGCCGCTGCAACTGCCCTAGCCGTCATTAACGCGCCGCTTAACTCCAACCCCCCAGAACGAGATGCCCTCGTCGCCGCCCTCGGTGGTGGTATCCCCGCCCAGCAACTCGCCCAATCGATGGTGGGTCTTAGAAGCGGCGATGGCTCGATCGATCCGGTCATTCTCACGGCGGCGGTCAGTGCCTACAACAACTACATTACATCACTCACTCGCTCTGCCGCAGCGCAACAATCGACCTCTGGAATAGATGCTTACATTCGATCGCTACCCCCCGGCCAAAAAGCCGCACAAGCCATCTTAGGCAGTCTGCTAGCAGCCGCTCGTTAAATTACCAACCAAGATCGTCCCAGACAAATGACCTGCAAACATGTTTGCAGGTCATTTTTGTGTTGATGATGGTTTCACGGAAAATTAGGGCAAGCTAGGTAGAGATACACTGCATCATATCTTACAAAAATCACCAGTAAGAGCGAAACTCCAAACTAGTTGGTACGGGAAAACTAGCTTTGTAGTCACCACGCGTGCGCACAATCGCTCAATCTTGGTTGAATGTAGCATTTTTAACACGAAAAAATTAGGAAGCTGAAGTACGATCGTGAAAACATTTTCACTAAACTCGATGAATACTCAAGTTCTTTCGCCAACAGACTCAGCTTGGCAGGAATGCTTGAACGATCTCCCTCATGACTTTTATCATCTGCCTGGATACTTAGAATTAGAAGCCCAAAGGCATTGCGGTCATCCCGAAGCAATAATTATCAACGATGGAGAGCAAGTATTTTTTTTGCCTTACATCCTGCGCAATTGTCATCAGACGCTGGACATCGGTCGGCTCGGCGGCGAACCAATTTATGATGTCATCTCTCCCTATGGTTATCCAGGGATGTTGGTAAATCTAGCCGGACAAAATCAGACTTTTATCGATCGATGCTTGAAGGCTATTCACGAACGTTGGTACGAAAAAAATATCTGCTCGGCATTTCTAAGATTGCATCCAATTATTAATAGTTATATCGACCCGAAAACTTCTAATCCAGATCGATTTCTAATTTGCGAACGTGGGGATGTAGTCATTTGCGATCTCACTAATGACTACGAATTAATTTGGAAGCAGATGAGAGCGAATCATCGGACTAAAATTAATAAGCTTAGGCGGGCTGGATTTGTTGTCAGAATGGAATCAGTAGATAAATATTTAGATGTATTTATCGATATTTACATCGAAACAATGAGTCGAGTAAATGCACACACTGCTTATTTCTTCACACGCGACTATTTTGAAAAATTTTGCCAAGCATTAGACGATCGATTACAGATCTGCGTAGTCGAAATAGATGGCACAGTTGCTGCGGCTAGTCTAGTTACTGAATCTAGCGACATAGTTCAATATCACTTGGGCGGCACTAAAACCGAATTTTTACCCCAATCGCCGACAACTATGATGTTCGACTATATGATTAAATGGGGACAGCAGCGAGGTAATAAATACTTAAATCTAGGCGGTGGGCTGGGTAGCAGTAGTGATTCATTATTTCATTTCAAATCAGGCTTCTCCGATCGCGTTGGCACTTTTATGACCATGCAAAGCATTATCAATCAGAATCTCTATCATCATTTAACACAGTTGAGAGCTGAAGCTTTACAGAAAACAATCGCCGAATTTGAGAGCACATCTTTTTTCCCTGTCTATCGATCGTGTTAAGATCTGTATATATTAACACCTCATCACTTTTGAAACGATCCTAATATTCTAGGATCTTAGAATTTAGAAAAATGTCATCTTCAAGTACGACTAAAGATCTATACAGTGGCGTAGAATTTTCAACCTGGCTCGAACTAGAAAATCTAGATGCCCAAGAAGAATATCTGATTCAAAAATACCTCCAGCCAGAACTGAAGACAGTTGAAGCTGGTACCAATGGCGGTAGAATCTTATTAAAAATGCAAGAAATGGGCTTTACAAATCTATCTGGATTTGACTGTATTCCCGCACTAATCGATCGAGCCATCGAGCGCGACCCGCATCGAACTATCGATTTTCAAGTCGGAGATGCAATCGAATTAGCTTACGCCAATAATAGCTTCGAGCAAATTATTTACTTACAACAGATTATTTGCTTAATCGAAACTAGTACAGCTCGCCTCCAAGCACTCCAAGAATCCTATCGCATCCTCAAACCTGGCGGTACGGGCTTATTTTCCTTTCTCAATTTTGAGTCGCGGAGTTCGCAGCTTATCCACGGTTAGCGCATCTCAAAACCTATTGACAAGCGGATGTGCTTGGATGGGAAGTGGGAACAGCCGCAGATAAGACAGCAAGCATATAGCGGTCATTCATCGCGGTTCGCCGGGACTTTTGACGAATACTACGCCGAAAAGATGTCTCACGTTCTAAGGCATTAAGTGCAAGGCGACGTAACACGGCAAAATTCTGCGGACCGTGGAGAGAACGAATGCGAGATTTGTCCTCATCAAAGGTGACATCTAATGTCCAATGGACAGAATTCTCAATCCCCCAGTGCTGGCGAATCGCACTACCAATCCGGTTGGCATCGCTGAGAAGACTGGTTAGGTAAAATTGGACTTCATGAGTGGTCTTGTTCCAATACTGAGACTTGCGTACAACCATCACAACTGTTTGCAGTCCACTCCACTGGTCTTGTTGATACAGCAATGGTAGTTGTGAAACAGGGACAGTGTAAACTTTCCGGTTTTCAATCCGATGATGTCCTTTCTCCACCCGCTGACTAATACTGACATCTACGCCTTTAAACCCCTGTGATTGTGCTGTCTCAAACCAGCTTTTGACTTGTTGGTGTAGTGTTGGATGATTATCCTTAAGGCTTAACACATAATCGGCATTTGCTCCAGTAATCTTCGTCGCCATCGATTTCTGCGTGCCCATTGCATCGATAGTGATGATACAGCCTTGAATGTCTAGCAATTCTAATAATGCGGGAATCGCTGTGATTTCATTAGATTTAGCACTGACTTTTGTTTGTCCCAAGACCAATCGATGCTCACTCGCCCATGCACTCACCATGTGCAACGCTTTGACCCCAGATGCCCTGTCGTATGAACCTCTGTTGGTTTTACCATCAATGGCGACTACTTCCACTCCTAGTTGCTCAATTAGTGATTGCACCCACAGCCGAAAGCATTGCTCTAATTCTTTGGGATTGATTTTTTCAAATACTCTTCTAAATGTGTCGGCGCTGGGGATTCCGCCTGGTAGCTCTAGAAATGTACTTAACCACTCTTGCTTATTCACACCATACTCTTCCATATCCTCCCATCCTTTTGCTCCTGCGATTACTGCCAAGATGGCAATGGTGATAATGTCTTTGAGTAGATGTACTCTCGTCCTCTGGGTTCTGGGATCTTTAATATCTTGAAAGTATTGCCCAAACTTCTTTGTAATTTCTTGGCTGTCTAAATTCGTCGCTCCGACTGTTTCAGTTTTTTGCTTCTTCTTTTCTACTTGTGTCGGCATTACTTTCACTGTAATCGCTAGATGGACGCTCGTACCTACCCTAGCTCAGATCTTTCTCAAATAGAAGCCCTCAGCAGCAATCCCTTTGTCAATAGGGTTTGAGGTGCGCTAGCCGTGGCAGCTTATCTACTCCAGCTATTTGACGTATTTAAAACTCATTAGAAAATTGCGCGGCGACGATCGCTCGATCCAAGATCTGCCGTGGCTAAAATTAGGCGGTAAATTTAACCCCAACGCCATCTTCGATCGATCTCCCTATACCTATTGGTATCGAGTCACCGAAATTTGCAACCTCTTACGATCTGTAGGTTTTGAAATCGTCGCACTCGGCACCGAAAAACAGATTGAGGCCGACATGTTGGTAACTGACGAGCGAGAATTGACCGTACCAGAGCTGGCAGGAATGCTCTATATCGCAGTCAAAAAATAATCGTTACGCTTGGAATACCAATCGCCAATTACGACGTTATACGGATTGGATCTAAATTAATCTGGGTATAATTGAAACTAAGTTCTCAGTGGAGAGTAGATAGCTCTTAGCCATTATCTAGCGATCGATCGCACCGCCGCGCAGGGTAGTTAAAGTGTGACAAAAACTCTGGATCTCAAATCCGAAAGATGGGAACTTAAAGATAGTCAGATCTTCAATTTATTGGTAATGCAGATCGTCCATCTAACCGCAACCATTCAATCGGATCGTCCGATCGTTGGCAGAGTCTCTCCATTCGGAGCGGAACGCTACGCGTTGGCATAGCCTCGCCTCTGGCGAAACGGAGAAGCTCGACTCGACTAGCTACTATTTGCGATCTGGCCCGATCGACATCGCTCTCAATTTTTGTTTATTTATAATTTCTGGTAATGACAAAACCTATTTTGCTTTCAACTCCACACATGGGCGATCGCGAGCATCAATTCGTGACTGAAGCTTTTGAAACAAATTGGATTGCCCCCATCGGCCCTCATGTTGACGCCTTCGAGCGCGAGTTTTGCCAAACAGTAGGTTCTAGTCATGCAACTGCTGTCAGTTCGGGGACGGCAGCTCTACATTTAGCACTCAAGCTCGTCGGCGTAGATGCTGGCGATGAAGTATTTTGTTCGAGCCTGACATTTTCGGCAAGTGCCAATCCGATCGTTTATTTAGGTGCCAAACCCGTCTTCATCGATAGCGACAGGATCTCCTGGAACATGGACCCCCTCGTCCTGCAAGCGGCACTAGAGCAACGCGCCAGCATCGGTAAATTACCCAAAGCCGTCATTATCGTCCATCTCTACGGCCAAAGTGCCGATCTCGACCCGATTATCAAACTCTGCAAACAATACGGCGTAGCGACGATTGAAGACGCCGCAGAAGCCCTCGGAGCCACCTACAAAGGTCGCTCTCCCGGTACCTTTGGCGACGTCGGCATCTTCTCATTTAACGGCAATAAAATCATCACCACCTCCGGTGGTGGCATGTTAGTCTCCGAAGACGCCAGCATCACCTCCAAAGCCAAATTCCTCGCCACCCAAGCCCGCGATCCCGCGCCCCACTATCAGCACTCCGAAATCGGCTATAACTATCGGATGAGTAACGTCCTCGCCGGAATCGGACGCGGACAACTAATGGTATTGAGCGATCGTGTCGCCGCCCGCCGCCGCAACTGCGAAATCTACCAACAAGCCCTCGCACACCTCCCCGGCATCGAATTTATGCCCGAAGCCCCCTGGGGTAGTGCCACCCGCTGGCTGACATGCCTGACGATCGATCCTACCGCCTTCGGCATCGATCGCGAAACCGTCCGCCTCGCCCTCGCCGAACAACAAATCGAAGCCCGCCCCGTATGGAAACCCCTCCACCTTCAGCCTATCTTCGGCGACTGCGAACGCTTCGGCGGCGAAGTCGCCGAAGACCTCTTCGATCGCGGACTCTGCCTCCCCTCCGGCTCCAACCTCTCCGACGAAGACCTCAATTGCGTCATCGAAGCGATTTTAGGGAGTAGAGGGTAGTTGGGAGACGATGGGACGGGGAGAGGGGGAGAGGGGGAGAGGGGAGCAGTTATTAAAAAGCTATGCCCAGGGGAGGGTTTCGTGCCCAACTCATCCAACCAATCACCAACAAACCCCCCCTACCCGCAGTCGTAAAAAAATATGCCCAGGGGAAGGCTTTGTGCCCAACTCATCCAACAAATCGCCAACCAACCCTACCCCGCAGCCACAAAAAGCTATGCCCAGGGGAGGGCTTTGTGCCCAACCCACCCAACCAAGCACAAACCAAACCCGACCCCGCAGCCACCAAGTCAAACCGACCCAGACTACACTAGCACAAACAACCTACATACGCAGGGGAGTTTGAGGGGCGGCGTCCCGCCCCTCAACGGGGGGTCTGGGGGAAGCCTCCCCCAGATCCGGGTTCCACTAGCACCAGCAACAAAACACTAAGCACATATAATATCTACTCCCATTAACGATTACCCGTCAAAATGGCGGATGGCGATCGCCAAAAATAGCAAACATAATTGAGATCGAACAGCAACACCCCCAGCAATCGATCGATTAGTTATGAACCAGATTCAATCGACACCCACAGAAGATAATCCCATCATCAACCTAGTCGATCGAATCCTCGCCAAAGCGATCGAAGATCGAGCCTCGCACCTCTACTTTGAACCCCGCGATCGATCTCTCCAAATTAGAGTTCGCCACAATGGGCTACTGCAAACCGCACTGCAAAACATGCCCCACAACACGATCGCACCCACCATCGATCGCCTCAAAACCCTCGCCCAAATCCACCCAGAACGCACCGCCCCCCAAACAGGCACATTCGATCGCTCCAGTAAGATCGGTCGCGTCCAGATCGCCATTACCACCTTACCCACTCAATTTGGCGACACCATCACCGCCGAAATTACCCACATCCAACGCCCACAAATAGCCCTCCACCAACTCATTCCCGATCGCGAAGTCTTCGAGCCAATCTCCCGCATCATCCACAGCCATCGCGGACTGATCCTCATCGTTGGCGCACGAGACAGTAGCACATCTGCAATCGTCGATGCTAGCCTCGCCGAACTCCAACAATCCGATCGCAAGATTTATACAATCGATCGTCAATTAACAGCCGACATCCCTGGGATCGATCGCATCCTCCTCCCCACCGCAGCCGACCCCCACACCATCGCCCACACCATCGACACCTGCCTGCACCAACAACCCGACATCCTCGCCATCGGCGCGCTCGATAGCCTCCCTGTCGCCCAATCCGCATTCCAAGCCGTCGCGCGCGGTTGCCTCGTCTTCGCCACCATTTCTGCCGCCACCGCTGGAGACGCGATCGCTAACCTCATCGCTCTGGGCGTTCCCGCAGCGCAGCTCTACACCGCCACCATCGGCATCATTACCCAAAAATCGTTAAAACAGCTCTGCAAAGATTGTCGCTTGCCAGAAGAGCTAGATCGCCTCAAATTAGCCCAACTCGGCAATACAATTCTCAGCTTGACCGATCGGAGTTGCTATTATCGTGCCAATACTCTCGAACCCAGTGCAGTCGAGCGCGCCAAGCAAGTGGGTAAATTGTGCTCTCAATGTCAGGGAGCTGGCTATCGGGGCGAGATTGGGATCTATGAAGTACTGACGATCGTCGATCGACTCAAACCCACTATTCTCCTCGGCGATGCCGAATCGATCGATCTCGCCGCCCAAGAAACTGGGATGCGATCGTTTCTCGATCTAGCGATCGACCTATTTCGCCAGGGCAAGATCGGCTTTGGGGAAGTGCAGCGGTGCGCGCCACCCAAAACCTTACTACAAAATCAATTAGCCAATGCCCAAACATACCCAGATGCCGAGGCGATCGAGATCGATAATTCCGAAAGTTTAGCAGCAGCTTTATACTGGAAACAACAAGCCCTCAAAGCCAAATCTGAGTGCGAACAATTATTAGCCGAACTCGAACATTACCAGCAAGAAACAGACGAATTCGAGCAGCGCATCAAACAAAGTCGATCGCAAGTAGAACAGGGCACTCGCGCAGAAATTGCCCTACAGTTATTATCGATATTCGATGTCATCGAACTCGCCCGGACTTCGATTAAACCACAAACCGATCGGGAAGCCGCCATCCAAAAAGGCTACTCAATGTTAGAAAATAAAATGCTATCGAGTATTAAAGAAATCGGCGTCCGCGTTACCGAAAGTAAAGGTCGTAAATTTGAAGCTCATCTGCATGAAGTCGTCCGAGAAGTCATTACTCACGAACATCCAGCAGGCACAGTAATCGATGAATTGAAGCGCGGTTACACACTTGGCGATCGCGTATTGCGGTTGGCGCAAGTTAATGTAGCCGTGGCATCTAACTATAACTAATCGCTATTGCCGATCTTAATCGCAACCGATATCTCCAACTTCTGTCAGAAGTCGGGGATAGATCTCAGACATGATATGTGCCCAAGAAATTAGAACTCGACATCAGGGCAACTAGTCAAGCCATGGAACATAAATTTTTATAAACTGAAGATTGGTCGCAATCGAAAATCTGGTTTACATTAGACACACTTAGATCTATTATTTTAAACTTAACTTTATGACTACTGGCGACTTATCTAGACCAGAATTGAATCGAAGTTATAGTTACGATCGAGCGCGCCCCAAAGTCAGATTACTGACGATGATTCGTCTGGGATTCTTTCAGATGGGTTTGGGGATGATGTCTGTGATGGTATTTGGCGTACTCAATCGGGTGCTAATTAGAGAATTAGCCGTACCGAGTACGATCGCCACGGTGATTCTAGCTCTAACATTGTTTGTCGCTCCAGCGAGAATTATTTTCGGACAACTCTCCGATACCAAACCATTATTCGGTTATTATCGAACTGGCTATATTTGGCTGGGAGCGGCTGGATTAGTCACCAATGCTTGGATTGCCGTGCAGGTAATGTGGCAACTGGGGGCGAGTCTCAAGGCTGTCGGCTGGGCGTTACCAACTTATGGCTGGGCGGGGTTATTAGGATTCATATTTGCCCTCTATGGTCTATCTGTGAGCCTGTGCTCTACACCATTTGCCACACTGCTCGTCGATATCACCGACGAAGACGATCGATCGCGACTCGTCGCTGTAGACTGGTCGATGTTAATCGGTGGTACGATCGTCGGCGCGATTACGATCGGCGTATTACTCAAATCCTTAGAAATTAATGCCACGATCGCGCAAGTTCAAACCCAGATCGATCGCTTGTTTATCATTATCCCCGCGATCGTCGTCCTCTTGACTTTTTTCGCTACTTGGGGCGTCGAACGTAAATATTCGCGCTTTGCCAGTCGGGTAGAAAAACCGATCGAAGGCTCTCATTTATCGCTAGGACGCGCTTTAGGTATCCTCACTGCCAGCCGCCAAACTCAGGTATTTTTTACCTTCCTCGTCGTCATGACGATGGGATTATTCATTCAAGATCCGATCCTCGAAACTTATGGCGGTGACGTCTTCGCGCTCCCCGTTGGCAAAACAGCTACGCTAAACGCTTTTTGGGGTACAGGCACATTACTCGGCTTAACTGCCGCCGGATTTTGGTTCGTGCCGAAAATGGGCAAGCAAAAGACAGCGCGATTGGGGTGTATGTTAGTTGCTGCGTCGATGCTGTGGGTAATTGTCTCTGGTTTTACTCATAATCCAGTATTTCTACAACTGGCTCTATTATTATTTGGGATCTGTTCCGGATTGGTTACCACCGGGGCAATTACACTAATGTTAGATCTCACAGTCCCAGAGACAGCAGGCACATTCATCGGTGCTTGGGGCTTATCGCAAGCATTAGCCAAAGGGTTTGCGACAATTTTTGGGGGTGCAGCTTTAGATATTGGCAAGTCACTGTTTACAGATATCGTCTTGGCCTATGGCTTTGTATTTTGCCTCCAAGCTCTAGCCATGATTATCGCCGTCAAGCTACTCGACAGAGTAAATGTCCGCGAATTTCAAACCTCAGCCAAAGATGCCGTCAAAGCAGTAATTGCCGCTGAAGTAGATTAGCTTCGTCAGATCCGCTATGGTTGAACTAGTACCATAGCGTATCCTCCCAGCCTCTAATTTTATGACATCGCCCATCGATCCCGATCTCCCAACTACTTCCCAGGATCGGCAGGACTCGGTTAGCAATCGGGATGAGAACCGCACCGAACCCCAACCAGCAGAGCCAATCCTCTGTCCTCATTGCCTGCGAACTGCTAGTAATGGCATCAAATGTAAGGGTATCTGTGTATCTGACAGCGATTATTGATACTTGCTATCTATTGTCAATGCGCTAGTTTTGCGAGTAATCTTCGATCTGTCGATCTTGCTGCTGCGATTGATATTTCGCCCACATGTCTCGATAAGCTTGCTCCATATCTAGCGTAAATTGTTTGGCATTCCAGACAGGCGCAGTAGTGCGTCCGACGCGTAACTTTTCGCGGATTTCCAATCTTAACTCACGATCGAGTCCCAATTTTATCCCCCACTCGACATATTCCTCCGCATTCCAAGCAATACCTTCCTCAATCCCCGCATTGAGCATGAAAGTATAACTATTGCGAGCGATAAATTGCTGACCTACACGAGTAACGAGTGGAATGCCCATCCACAGAATTTCTAAAGTGGTGGTAGCCCCATTATAGGGGTAAGTATCGAGAGCGACATCTGCGATTCCTAAATTAGCGCGGTGAGTATATTCGTCAGGAACGTTACCTAAAAATCTCAGGCGATCGAA
This sequence comes from Chamaesiphon minutus PCC 6605, assembly GCF_000317145.1. GTDB lineage: Bacteria > Cyanobacteriota > Cyanobacteriia > Cyanobacteriales > Chamaesiphonaceae > Chamaesiphon > Chamaesiphon minutus. The sequence continues at coordinate 2,861,400 of NC_019697.1, forward strand.
TTCTACGCCTTCTTCGGCAGCGATTTTACCAAAAAATTCGCGAATGATATCAGGATCGGTATCGCCTTTAATCAGGAAATAACTGTTCGGTACAGATTTTAAGATCCTTAGCTGCAATCTTACCGTATCGGGATGACGTTTGTGACCGACTTGTCCGCTCCAATAAATTATGGCATCATCGGGAATATTTAAGTCCCTGCGTTTTAAAGTTGGCGTGCCTATTTCAAAACCCTTAACTGCTAAGTAACTATGGGGCAATCGCCAAATTTTCTCCTGATAATATTCTTGTGCATTGTCTGGTAGCACATAATTATCCGCAATAAAATAATCGACAGTCGGCAAGCCAGTAGCATCCCAACCCAACCAACTTACTTGAACTGGTGCAGGCTTGGCAGCTAGAATTCTTGTTGTCAAACTTAATGTCAGACTATCGAGATCGATGAGAATATCAATCTCATCCGCTTTAATTTGAGCTATAATTTCATCAGGCTTATCGCTAAAGCAATACGAAACATGCGATGTCTTTCTAAACCACTGCTGATAGAACGAGTCATCAGGGTCTTGATTGATACCATAAGTAAAAATTTGAAAATTCTGTCGATCGTGATACTGAAATAGCCACCGACACAACCACCCAACTGAATGACTTCTAAAAGTAGAGGCTAGATAGCCAATCCTGATAACTCCTGTTTCTTTTTTCAGCTCGACTGGCTCCGCTGCACTACTTATTATTTGTGGTTGCGAGGGTACATGCTTGCTAGCAATTTTATTTTGGAGCTGCCGGAAATGTTCTGGTCGATCGGCAATACATGCTAAAAATACTGAAGCCACCATCAAGAGGTTGTCATTATTTATCGATAAATCTAAATTTTCTTGAGCTGCAAGTTCTTCAAGCAGTTGGTAATATCTTGTTAACAGCGCGTCAGCATTCAACCAGTTCCCAGAACTTAACATTGCTCTGATGATATGATTGTTAGTAACTATTTTATCGCGTATATTTTGACAATATTCGTAAGCTGTGTTACCGATTTCGATTGCTGTCTGATATTGACGGGAGTTACAATACAATCTGGACTGAGTGTTAAGAATATTAATATTTTTTGGAGCATATTCTAGGCAGACATCTAATATTTCTATCAAAAATGAATCGCCATGCAAATGACGATCTAATCTTAAAACTGTGTTGACAATAGTGACAATCGCATCATCTTGACAATCCGAACGAAGAGATAAGCATTGACGAACTAATTGAGATACTAAGGGTGAAGAGAATGATAATATTACATCGAGCAAACTTATTAAAATCGAGCGATCGATATTAGGTTCTACTGAGTTAGCTAATATTTCCTCTGCTTGCAGCTCGGTCAAGAGTTCTGGAGTAAATCTCTCGGTTTTAATTTCTAGTAATACCGCTCGCAGTAAGTTATTAACATGTGCAAAGTTGATTTCCCGTAAATACTGACATATCAGCCAAGCATCATCGAGACAATTTTCTGATAATTTCTCACTAGCAACTCGATCGAGCAAGGTACAAAGTTCATTATTTAGAGTTTCTGCTGCTATGTCATCAGCACTCTCAAACGGAACGAACCAAGTAGCTTGAGCATCAACTTCGCGCTGCTGAAGTAAATAAGCTAGTCCCAAATGCCAATAATTGTGGCTAGATTCGTCGCCTCGATCGATTATCGCCTCATAATACTCGATCGTGCGTTCTAGAGAGTCTCGATCGAATGGTCGATCTGGGAGTGTTGGTTGTAGATGTAGAGCCTGCATGATTATTTAGTTATTCTCGGATCGATCGCTAGTTTTAGAATTGTTTTCTGCTTGATATTTTGCCCACATTTGGCAATAAGCTTGCTCCATGTCGCGGGTAAATTGCTGGGCATCCCAAACTGGTGCGGTTTGTCGTCCCGCACGCAATTTTTCGCGGATTTCCATACGAAGCTTGGGATCGAGTCCTAATTTAATTCCCCACTCGATATATTCCTGCTGACTCCAGGCAATACCTTCCTCAATTCCTGCATTGAGCATAAATGTATAACTATTACGTGCTGAAAACTGTTTGCCGACCTGAGTTACCATGGGGATACCCATCCACAGGGTTTCTAGTGTTGTAGTGGCACCATTGTAGGGGAAAGTATCGAGCACGATGTCGGCAATTGCTAAGTTAGCTCGATGGGTAGGTTCATCCTCCACTCGATCGATAAATTTCAAGCGATCGAAACTAATACCCACTTCTGCTGCTAGGTTACCGAACAGATTCTTAATAATTTCTGGATCGCTGCTACCTTTAATTAAAAAGTAACTATTAGGTACAGACTTGACGATCTCCATCTGCGCTCTGATGCAGTTAGGATTTCTTTTATAACCAGATTGTCCGCTGAAATAAATCACTGCATCATCAGGAATATCTAAATCCTGCCGCCGCAAATCGGGAGTACCAATTTCAAATCCATCTACTGCCAAATATGTTTGTGGTAGCCGCCAAATTTTTTCTTGATAATATTCTTGAGCCTCGTCGGGCAATACATAAGGATCGGCAATAAAATAGTCGATCGCTGGTAGACCGCTAGCATCCCAACCCAACCACGACACCTGAATTGGTGCTGGCTTCTCGGTCATTACCATACAGGTCGTATCAAAAGTTATACTATCCAACTCGATCAGAATATCGATTTCGTCTGCTCGAATTTGGGCGACAATATCTTGATAGTCATAGCCAAAGTATGAAATACAATCGCCCTTATGTCGAAACCATTGATGATTGAAAGAATTATCTGGATCGGTATTTACACAATAAATAAATACTTGAAAAGACTCTCGGTCGTGATGGTGCATCAGCCAACGACTCAGCCAGCCAACTGAATGTTGTCTGAAAGTAGAAGCAATATAGCCAATTCTCAGACATCCGGTTTTCTTTGGTATTGATGATTTATCAACTTGGATATTGCTAGGAGTTAGTTGAATATTTTGTTGATAAATAGTAGCTATTTTGTTTTGTAAATTCTTGTTATCACGAGGATTATCTGCTATGTAAGGCAAGAAAAAGGATGATAATATTAAATGACTAGCTCGATCTCGATTTAAATTAAGAGAATCTGATTCAATTGCCCTCTCGATTAATTCACAATAAAGATCGGATTTAACTTTAGCAGCTTGCCAATCTCCCGCACCAAAATAAGCATCTTGAGCTATATAATTACCAAATAATTTGTCGATCGTATTCGATGCTAAACGACAATATTCTTCAGCAAATGCTATTGCTATAGTATACTTGCCTATTTTAGTATGAACGTAGGTTGATAGTCGCAGTACTATTAAATTATCTGGAACAACTCGATTGCATATTTCCAATAATGCAACTACAAAAGGACCGAGATATAGACGATCGAAAAGCCCCTGTCCTATTACCACCAACATTGCCACTATTGCTTCGCGCTTGGAGCCAGTCAGCGGCAAGCACGCCTCGATCGCCTTTAGACCTAAATCCGTCCGCACGATCGTAAACGACTTTAATACATTGGCAAGTAGATCGTCATCGATACTAGCAGGCTCGACTTTTTTAATTAGTTCTAATACTTGCCATTCAATCAGCAAATCTGGAGTTAAATTTTCAGTGAGATAGGCTAAATAAATTGCCTCAAAAATATTTTCAACAAGATTGGGTGCTAATATCTGAATGTGCTGGCGTAGCAACCAGGCTTTTTCTGGTGCAGATATTTCTACTTGATATCGAGCTTCGCGATCTAAAACAGCAATCAGCTCGGCATTCAAATCGTCAATACTATCTGCGGTTGCTGTGGAGATTGGTGTAAACCAGGCTACGTGGGCATCATCCTCTCGACCTGCTAATAAATAAGCAACTCCTAGCTGCCAATAATTGCTTGCTATTGTCTCATCGTTAGCGATTTCAGTCTCATAAAATTCGATTGCTCGATCGGGTGAAGAGATCGATGATGGTGAAAGTGTAGATGCGATTACCTGCATTAGATCGACATTAGATTAAAGAAGAGATCCTTCCTAAATATAGCTAGTTGTCAACATAGACCGAATCGAGGTAATTACCCAACAATTATCTGTCAATCTAGTCATTGCACCGTAAATTTACCGAGTCTTTTAAGTTCGATTATCATTAGAGACTTGCAATTTAATGAATTAATTACCAGTCAAACGGGTTTTCTCCTTGCGGAGCGGACCACGAGCTGGAGGTTTCCTCCAGCGTTGTGATAAGACAAAGGCTACGCCAACGACTTCGCTCAACCCTCGGAGGTTGAGCGAAGTCGAAACCGGATCGTGGTAGGTTATTTTCACGCAAGCCCCTTAGCACGACAACAACAGCAGGCATAGAGCCTAACGTTACTATCGAGATCGTCACATCAGCAAGCAGTAAAATAGAAGCAATGGCAGACTTGGCGATCCACAAGTTAAGATGGGGAATTTAGATACTGATAGTAGTCACGCCACCAACACCAGTAGACGCGCCACAGACAGGTCTGACACCAGCTGCAAAAGTGACGGCAACGGGAGCGACAGTACTAGCAGCAGTAGCTTCGCACAGAATAGTACCAGTTACGTTTTGACCAGCACCATTCACAAAACGAGTAATGCCACCGTTATAGGCTTTGAGACCACCATCTCTAGCAACAGCAATTGCCACTGCAGAGTCGGTAGCAGCACTCTGACCCATAGTGTAACTATAGTTAGCACTCGTACCACTACCAGGAGCTACAGTGTCGGTAACGCTACCGATGGCTAAGATATTAAAAGTACTGGCAAAAGATTGATTTTCAGCGCGGAAAGCGTTTTGAGTTTTGTTAACCAGAGCGACGTTCTGTTTAGCTTCGGATTGCTTCGCTTTGGAAGTTTGGTTGAGGAAGTTAGGTAATGCGATCGCAGCCAAAATACCGATGATGATGATTACAACTAAGAGTTCGACGAGAGTGAAACCTTTATCGGATTTTTTGCGGTTGTTGAGGTGTTGGATGAATTTAGCTTGGAGTTCGGTTCTCATTTTGGGTTCCTAGTTATGATTAAGATGTTTGAATATGTGGGGATCTTAGAGACTAATTTGTGTGGTGTTGGTGCCGCAAGTAGGAATGCTCCCAGCCGGAGCGGTTGGCGCGGTTGGCGAAACCGTACCCGCAGCAGTTGCCTCGCACAAGACACTACCGTGTACGTTGAATCCTGCAGCATTGGTATAGCGAGTAATCGCTGCCGTATAGCCTTTTAGACCGCCATCTCTAGCTGTAGCAACGACATTGGCAGTATCGTTAGTAGGGGTGGCAACGATCGTGTAAGCATAGTTAACGGTTGTGCCAGTCCCAGCCGCCGCACCATCTGTGACACTGCCGATCGCTAATATATTGAAGGTACTGGCAAAACTCTGATTTTCTTGACGGTAAGCATTTTGACTTTTATTAACCACACCCATATTTTGCTTGGCTTCAGATTGCTTTGCTTTGGCTGTCTGATTGAGAAAGTGCGGCAAAGCGATTGCTGCCAAGATCCCGATGATGATGATAACTACGAGTAATTCAACAAGCGTGAAACCTTTTTCGCTATCTTTGCGAGTGTTGAGGTGTTGGATGAATTTAGCTTGGAGTTCGGTTCTCATTTTGGGTGTCCGCCAGTAAAATAGGGCGCAGCTAAGAGTTCGATCGAGTTAAAACCTGCTGCGTTCTCGCGATAGTTTGGATAGGGGATGGATTTAAATCTTGGTGTGATTTTCATTGGCAAAATAGCACCGACAGGATCGACATGTCAGCCAGTACCAATAACCAAAAACAAACGGTAGGCTCTATGCCTACCGTTGTCATCGAGATCGTTACATCAGTAAGCAGTAAAATATAAGCAATGACAGACTTGGCGATCCACAAGTTAAGATGGGAAATCTAGATACTGATAGTAGTCACGCCACCAACACCAGTAGACGATCCACAGAGAGGTGCGACACCAGCTGCAAAAGTGACGGCAACGGGAGCGACAGTACTAGCACCAGTAGCTTCGCACAGAATAGTACCAGTTACGTTTTGACCAGCAGCATTTACAAAACGAGTAATGCCACCGTTATAACCTTTGAGACCACCATCTCTAGCAACAGCAATTGCCACTGCAGAGTCGGTAGCAGCACTCTGACCCATAGTGTAACTATAGTTAGCACTCGTACCACTACCAGGAGCTACAGTGTCGGTAACGCTACCGATGGCTAAGATATTAAAAGTACTGGCAAAAGATTGATTTTCAGCGCGGAAAGCGTTTTGAGTTTTGTTAACCAGAGCGACGTTCTGTTTAGCTTCGGATTGCTTCGCTTTGGAAGTTTGGTTGAGGAAGTTAGGTAATGCGATCGCAGCCAAAATACCGATGATGATAATTACAACTAACAATTCAACGAGAGTGAAACCTTTTTCGGATTGTTTGCGGTTGTTGAGGTGTTGGATGAATTTAGCTTTTAGTTCGGTTCTCATTTTAATTGTTTCCTGTAAGGTTGGGGGTGTTTTTTCTTTGCTTCGTGTCCTCAGCTTACCCACTTCTTTCAAGTTACCTATCACCCCTAACCAACTTTTTTTTAAATATCTTGGCAAGTGACGGTTATCCTCCTCTCAAACCCTTTAGCTGTGCGGAAATCGCTACCTAAATTAATTCAGAAAAAAGATAAATATCTGGCTGGCTCTACTGTTGACCCCTTGCCAGTCGAATATTTATCACTTAGTTTTAGCGATCGCGATCGCAATTACGATTATGCCTTAAAATGTAATATCCCCAACTTCTTGGATGAGGTTGAGGATATACGATCGATAGCTTGTCAAGTGCGCTGTTACTCGTTCATTGACTTGTAGGTAGCGACCGAAGACGGCGACTGTCCGGTGAGGTAGCGGAAGATCCAGTACTTGAAGACAGTATCCATCAATACGGGGAAGGTGGCGATAAATAATGAGTTGAAGCCGTTGTTTTCGGCAATACCCAGATGTCTGGCGGTACCTTCGAGGATGATTTCCCAGCCATGTGGCGAGTGAAAGCCGACGAAGGTATCGGTGAGCAGGATGATGATAAAGGCTTTGGCGGTATCGCTAAGTCCATAAATCAGATCGCCGAAAAATGATTTGAGGATCTCGATTTGTTGTTTGCTATGAGTAATCAACCAGGCGAAGGCGATGACGGCGAGGATGTCTGCAAACCAATTTTTGACTGCATCGGCACTTTTGCGGTAGAAGCTTAACTTGACTTCCTCGGCTTTTTGCTTGACTTGCTCCTCTAACTGCTCGGTGGTGAGTTTGGGTGCCAATCCGACCAGTTGCTGAAATTTGATGCGCTTTTCAAATGTCTCGATCTCTTCATATGCTTCGTTTTCGAGGTTGACATTCAAGAACACATCTGCATGTCGATAGGTGCGATAGACTTCGACGACAGGGCCAACGACAACGATCTTGGAGATATATTGCATCAGTAGGGGCACTAAAATCAGCATCAGCAGAAATCGCAGTGACGTTCTAGTTTTGCTCTGGCTGAAGCGATAGTTTTCGAGCACTTGAACGTCAGCGTTGGGATTGAGATCTTGCTGAATGCGCCGAAAGGTATTGATCAGCGAGATATCGATCACCGCTTTTTTGTCATTATTGACGTTTTCGTTCGATCGTTCGAGTCGGTTGGACATACGATTAGACTGGCGAAGACTGGGTGTAGGATTGGGTGGAGTCAGATTGGCTGCTCTGCGATTCTGTCTCCCAGATGCCGTTTTTGCGATCGATAGGGAGCTGGGTGGTTCTGGTGGCTCTGGTGGGGCGATAAAATCGATCGCGCGTTCCCCGAGGCTCGATCTGAGTGGATCGATATTACGCTCCGCATACCGATTCAAGATTTCATCGATAAAGCTGAGTTTTTCGAGGATGCGCGCTTCATATTCGATATCCTGAGTATAGGGATTGAGATCGTTGCCTTCTCGTCGATCGAATTGTTGACGCTCGCGCGATTGGGGATAGTTATTTCCAGTGAGTGTCCGGCTGGCTTGAAACTCGGCTAGTCGAATCCGGACAATGTTGAGATACTTATTAAGGTCGTTCTGAAAATAAGTAGCAACTTGATTTTTGTTATACTCGGCGGGAATTACAATCGGTTGGCCGCCAAAATGTTCGTCTTCGATCGCTTTAATTTTCAAAGCGGCTTTGTAGGCTTCATCCAATGCTCGATCGGCTGTACGATAAAACCACTGATTTGCACGTACCCAGTATTGACCGAAGTTCTTGACTAGAAAGCTGTCCATGGGGAGAGAGGGGGACGGGGGGACGGGGGGACGGGGAGACTGGGGGACGGGGGGACGGGGAGACTGGGGGACGGGGGGACGGGGAGACGGGGAGACTGGAGAATTTCAATCCAAAATTCAAAATCCGCAATCCCCAATCCGCAATCCACAATCGTCAGGATTTTAATCGAAAAGTTGATAAGGAGCTAAATGGGTGTTGGGTAGAGCAATTTGGATTGAGGGTGGAACGCGCAGCGGCAAGACAGAGGCACTGGTTTCTCAATTTTGTCAGTGGTTGGAGGAGCGAATTGTTCTGGGTAAACATTCAAACCAAGAGCGTAAAATTTTAGTATTGGCTGGCAATGATGACAGCAAAAGAGACTTTGGCCAACGATTGGCGGCCAAAACCCAAGGTAAGTATCCAATTTCAGCGAAAACGACGATCGGCTTCATTCAGGATGAGGTCTTACTATTTTATCCCCTCCTGATTCAGAAATTAAAGTTACCCGCCCACTTCCCCTTGAGATTGCGTCCAGAGACGGAGCAAGAATTGGCGACTAAATTGTGGCAACCCGCACTAGAACGGCTAAATTGGCGCGAAATTGCTCCTTCGGAGTACCGATTTGTGCGGAGAATCTTGGACTTACTGCAATTGGCGGCTTATAGTTGTACGCCGTTAGAATCTTTACCAGAAATCCTCACGCAGGGGTTTGGAGCTAGTGAGGATGGGGAAATATATGCCTGTGTGGAGTCGTTAGCTGCCGAGTGGCGAGATTGGTGTCTCGATCGGGGGTTGCTGACTTATGGCATCATGACGGAGTTATATTGGCGGCATTTGTTACCGCATCCCAAGTATCAGCGACAGTTACGCGATCGATATTGGACGGTACTCGCCGATGATGTGGATGATTATCCAGCAGTCGGGCGACAGATTTGTGAATTTTTACTCGATAGTGGCGTGTGGGGAGCGTTTAGTTACAATCCTGACGGGATGGTAAGGTTAGGATTGAGTGCCGATCCGGACTGTTTATTAGGTGTAAAGTCTCGGTGTACTGGGATTGACTCGATCGTCTATTTAGATTCCATGCCCACACCATTATTCGCCGATCGTCATGCTGCTAGTATCGATGCGATCGTCCGCGCCGTCCTGAATCCAGGGAATATAGCTAGTCTCCCGAAGAGTATTAAGTCGATCGAAACTCGCACGCGCGGCGAAATGCTCAAACGGACGGCAGAAAAGGCGATCGAATTAATTAATAGTGGTAAAGTCGCCCCAGGCGAGATTGCCCTGATCGCACCCGGTTTGGATGCGATTTCGCGAGCGACGATTACCGATATCTTCGCACGGGAGAAGCTACCGATCGCGTCCCTCAACGCGCAATTAGCATTAACTAGCGATCCGGGCGTGCGCGCCTTACTGACGTTAATGGCCTTAATTTATCCCAATTTAGGACAGCTTACCAGTCGCGATGAAGTCGCCGATCTGTTAGTTACGCTCAGCCCGATTTATCCGCCGCAGACGCCGATGATCGCCGAAATCGATCCGGTGCGGGCGGGCTTACTCGCTGATTATTGCTACGCACCCTCCCTCTCGCAGCCGCGCCTGTTACCCTATACTAATTTTCCCCGTTGGGATCGACTGGGGGCGAGTGCTACCAAAGCTTACGAGCGAATTCGGCTGTGGGTAGAGCGAATGCAACAGCACCCACCATCGCCGCTACATTTATTAAATGAAGCGATCGGTTATTTTTTCCAGCAGGGTAGCTATTTACCATTCGATCGCCTGTCAGCCTTGCGGGAACTAATGGAAACCGCACAGCACTATTGGCAAGTCGCCGAACGTACCCATAGCACGGCGGAATATCTCGAATCGACACATCAGATAACTGGGCGATTTATCGTGCTGCTACGCCAGGGGACGATTAGTGCCAATCCTTATCCCGTCAGTCCCCTCCAACCCCAAGATCGCGCCGTCACACTTTCAAATATCTTCCAATACCGCGCTAGCAAGCGATCGCATCCCTATCATTTTTGGTTGGATGTCGGATCGCCCCTCTGGGCAGAAGGTGGCGCAGCGACGCTCTACGGTGCAAATCTGCTGCTAGAGTCTCGATCGGGTAAAGTCTGGACGGAAGCCGACACTCAATCTAGCAACGAACTTCGCCTAGAGCGGATCTTACGCGATTTACTCCATCGAGTGACCGATCGACTCTATCTCTGTACTAGCGATTTGGCGATCGATGGACGCGAACAGATGGGCGCATTATTAACGATGGTGCATGGGGTTGGTGGTGCTTAGTTAAGAAGGGCACCCACAACATTATTAACGATGGTGCATGGGACTTCTGCTGGTGCCTAGTTAAGAAGGGTACCCACAAGGGGCACCCCTACAAGTTATCTGTAGGGGTGCCCCTTGTGGGTACCCAAAGTTCTACGATCGTAACTAACCCGTCGGGGAACAAAGGCGTGCGCGCATCCACAACGATCGATTAATTTATAAACAGGCTAAATGAGTTGGTGGCGTAGGATAAAACCGTGCCAGAGCATTGATTAATGCTAGCGGTTTGGTAATCAGCAAATCTGGCTGTCTGTCCATCAGAGCAGTGGGTGCATTAAAGCCCCAGCCAACAGCGACAACGCGGATCTCGATCGATCGAGCTGCTTGAATATCGCGAATCTCGTCGCCAATATAGATGACGTCAGATTTGGTGCAATGATATTGCTTCATTAGCTTGCTAATTGCTTTGCCTTTGCCAAAAGTAGAAGCACTATTGACAAAATCAAAGAGATGTTCGATGTGATTTTGGCTCAATAGCGATCGAATATTTGCCTCAGCATTGGAGCTAACAATTCCTAAACGATAGCCTTGAAGTTTGAGAGTATTTAATAGCTCGATCACGCCTGGAAATAATCTCACATTCCTAACTTCGCCCGGAAACTCTTCTTTAACTCGCTTTAACAGGAAGGGAAGTTTCCACAGGGCAACTTTGGAAAGTTTGATAATTTCCCAAGAGCTAAGATATTTGAGGCTAGCCAACCGATCTTCATCGATTTGGGCGTAGCCAAATTCTGGTGCCAGTCGATTGCTAATTCGCATCAACGCACCTAGCGTATCGGCTAAGGTACCATCAAAATCAAAAATGATTAGTTTAGAATTGTTGCGCATGTATGAGAAGCCGATGCCAGTTTTAAAATTGTAATCTAATTGACGTTCGATTGCGATCCCCAATTATGAAGATTTGCGATTGCATTGCGCCGCCACATTGCTGGTTTAATTCTACGCAACGCTGAGGCTCTAAAGCTGCGATCCCACGACTCATCTGTAAGCGATCCTAGTTCGGTTAATGTGCGATCGAGATTACGGGGATAAGGTTGAAAATCTGCTACATCTGTAGGCTGGGCAAATTTCTGATTCCACGGACAAACATCTTGACAAATGTCACAACCTGCCACCCATCCTTGGAGATTATTCGCGATTTCTGGGGGTAAAGTTTCGGCACGATTTTCGATCGTATGATAAGCAATACATCGATTGGCATCGACAACAAAAGGTTGGGTAATTGCCCCTGTCGGGCAAGCCGAAATGCACCGCGTACATGTGCCGCAGTGTTGAGTGTGGGGATCGCTAGGAATGAGTGGGATATTAGTGACAATCTCGCCTAAAAATATCCACGAACCATGTTGACGATTGATGACGTTACCGTTTTTGCCAATCCAACCGATACCTGCGGCTTGCGCCCAGAATTTATCTTGAATCGGCCCAGTATCGACGTAATAACGTGCCTCGACATTGTCGATCGAATCGATCAGCCAATTTGTGAGTTGTTTGAGTTTTTTTTCTAATACTTTGTGATAGTCGCGTCCCCAGGCATAACGAGCGATTTTGGCATAGGTAGGGCCATCTGGACGTTGGTGGGGGGTATAGTAATTGAGGGCGAGAGCGATGACTGTTTGGGCTGAGGGCATGAGTCGGTAGATGTCTTGACGACGGGGATCGGACATCCATGCCATATCTGCTTGATAGCCAAGGGATAACCACTCTTGAAGATGGGTTGCAGCGGCTTGGGTGGTGTTGGGGTCGATGGCGGCAATACCGACGGCGTGAAAGCCAATTTCACGGGCACGATCTTCGACCTGTTGAGTGAGATCGTTCATTGCTAAATAATGGCAGCAGATTCTTAGTATAGATAACTTCTATGTAATTCTAAGTGAAAGCAGATAAACTCTGTGCCAATTTTAATAGGAACTTAAGCATCGACTCCCGACTATCGCAATCCTAAATGAGAAGCCTAACTTATAGAGGGCAGGCATACCTCGATTACGTATCGCCAAAGGCGACGCGTCGCGAACGGCACGAGTGAAGCACTGCCCCTAAAAATCTATGAGGATATCGACCATCAACTATCAACTATCAACTATCAACTATCAACTAAACCTACCCTTTCTGATTTTGTGACTTAAATCGTCCGGCTACGAAGTCGCGGCGGGTGGCGTGTTTGGTAGAGCGTCCAGTGACGCGTTCGCGCCACATCCGGAAGCTGGAGGCTTTCATTTCGCGGCGCATCAGGGCAATGACTTGGGGTTCGGTGAGGCCAAATTGCAATTCGATCGATTCAAATGTAGTGCGATCTTCCCAGGCCATTTCGAGGACTCGATCGATCGTTTCGGAGTCTAATTCAGGCAATTCCATATCAGGATTTAAGGATATGAGGATTTACAGGATGAGGTTGTCGGTGCTAGTGGTATTTAAAAACACCTAAAGCCATATCAGGATTTAAGGATATGAGGATTTACAGGATGAGGTTGTCGGTGCTAGTGGTATTTAAAAATACCTAAAGCCTAAAGCCTAAAGCCTAAAGCCTAATACCTCATCCCCAGCCCTTACTTTATTATCGTAGATCTAGCAACTGACTGGGTGAATACTTGTTTGAATCCTTCTTTACGGGCTGCTGCTGGTTCGTTTGTTAATTTCCATAGAGTTTCATAGAAGAAGAAGGATACGCCTGCTAAACCTTCTTTGCGAACTGCGGCAATTTGGGTTTGGATTTGTTTCATCGGGATGGGCTTGGGTTTGACTCCCGTTAAAATACCGATACCGACAGGAATATGTTGGCTGGCGAGTTTGACTTCGGGTTTTTGCATTTCGCCGATAAATGTTTCCAACTTATCTCGATAGAGTTGAATTAAGAGTTCTTCAACATAGCCTTTGCGTTCCCAGGTTGCCCAATCTTGCAAGAAAAAACTTTTGGCAAAGGTTTGAGGGTTGGGTGAGATTGAAACGATCGCTTTGGGTTTTACTGCCTTGATTGCTAAAAATAGATCTTTCATCAATAGTGTGATTTTATCGGCGCGCCAGTTAATCCACTCTTCATTTTTTGGATCTGTCGGTGGTAGTTTACCTTGATGTTCTTTTTTATATAAATCGACCGTAAATTTATCGTAGCCAAATTCAGAGGGTAAGCCAAAGTGATCGTCAAATTGAATACCATCGACGTCATATTTCCGAGCTACTTCGACGACTAGATCGATGATGAATTTTTTGACTTCTGGTTTGAAGGGATTGAGCCAGACGCGCGGATCTTTACCTTCTTTCCAGATCGTGCCGCCATCCTGTTTTTGGGTCAGCCAATCAGGGTGAAGTTTAGCGAGATCGGAGCCAGCCGGATCGCTAGTCGCTGGTGCCATAAATCCAAATTCAAACCAGGGAATCACGGCTAATCCTTGTTTGTGTCCGCGATTTACTAGTTCTTTAAGTACGTCGCGTCCTTCTAATCCTTCGGATTTAGTGAGTGTTCTGCCGATTAATATTCCTGCCGATTTTTTGGGCATGAAGCTACTCCCAACTACGCGCTTGGCCACCTTACTGGGATAAATAGTATAGCCCCAATTCCAAACAACTGGATAGATGGTATTAAAGTTTAGTTGGCGTAAATCTTTCATAGCTGTGGCTAATCGATCGCGTGTAAATAATACGTCGCTATCGACATTTGTAATCCAGACACCCCGAATTTCTCTAATTCCTTTAGCAGGTACCGATCGTGCGAGCGAGATCGTCGGTATATTTAAGGACAATATTAGTCCGACAACAATAAATAATCCAAACCAAAATTTTCGATTTAACATTGAGATCTAAGCCATTATCATTTAATGTACGACATCTTCCCCGTGCTTCGTTCCGGCTCTTTTTTCCTCCATTTCAAAAATGATCGCGCCCGACAACCTCCAAACATAGCTGGCGATTTATCATATTACCTCAAATGCGATCGATTATATTTTTCTGACGTGTTATCGTCCAATGTAGCTCGGATGTTTGAGCTAACTTTACTTGTACCAATCCGGCTCGATCGATCAGTTCCTGGACTTCAGTTAGGGTCAGAGCTGCCTTGAGCGAATCCTGGAATAATTGCTGTTGGCGATCGTCATAGTCCCCACCAAATTTAGCAACTAACTCGTTGACAATTCGATCGTTTTCTGGTCTAATCAGATCGCGAATTAAAATTGCACCATCTGGTTTAATTAAGCGTTTAATCTCCTGAAAAAAGGATAATGGTTCGGGGAGATGATGGACTAAACTATTAGAAATTACCAGATCGAACTCTAGATCTGGATATGGCATCCGTTTAGAATCCACTCGTTCCAATCTAATCCGTTGAGTTAGTTTAGCCTCCTCTACATTTCTGTGACCGATAATCAGCATCGATTGTGCCAAGTCTATGGCTGTAAATAAATATTGGGGACGTTGTTGGCACATGAGAATTGGAATGCGCGCTGTTCCCGTACCGAGATCCAAAACTTTCACGGCGTCTGGATCTAACGCGATCGCATCTGTCGCAAATGCCGTATTTACTGCTGTAAAATCCATGGCGTCATAGGCTGTTGCCTCTTGCCAGGTATCCATGACTTCTGGCTCTAAAATTCTGTCCATGGGCTTTGTCTGGGAATATGATAGATGTCTGTGTGCCGATCTTATCTTACTCACATCTGCGATCGCTGCTGAAGCGGCGTGAAAGCCTCGGGATGCAGTGGATAGTGGATAGTGGATAGTTGGCGATCGTTTTTAAAAACTGAGTGACGATTAACCAAGATGATATTTAGTGGCGGTAAGATTGGGGTAGTAATTACTAGCAAATCGTGAATCTAGCTCGGTTAGTAACAATATTGGTAATGATTAATTGCGCGATCGGTTGCATGATTTTGGGAGACAATAATCGGCATAGTTCGGTAGAACAATTGCGTGCTTCGCGATCGCAACATGCTCATTTTAATCAGCCAAATCAAATGCAGATTGCGAATCAGTTCGGGCATCATTCCAAGCTCCAGATCTTGTTACCACTCTATATTTATCCGAATTGGTATGCAAAAAATAATTATGTATGGAAACAGGTGCTTGCAGCTGCCAAGAAAGTTCAGATCGTCGCAATTATTAATCCTAATAATGGCCCAGATAATGCACCACCAAATGTAGATTACCAGCAGGGAATTAAAGATTTGCGGCAAGCTGGGATTAAAGTCATCGGTTACGTACCAAGTAACTATGCCAGTCGAGATCTTCAGGCTGTTAAAGCTGACATCGATCTCTATCTCAAGTATTTTAACGTCGATGGAATTTTTATCGACGAGGCTGCTAATAAACAAGATAAATTAGATTATTATCATCAAATTTATCGGTATCTTAAATCTCACTCTCCAAGCAGCGATAATAATAATAGAGCGATTGAATACACGCTAATTATCAATCCTGGTACGGATGTAAATGAAGATTTTATCCGTCAGCCAGTAGCCGATGCGATCGTCACATTTGAAAATTATCGCTCGGTTTGGACTAAATATAGTCCACCGATTTATCAGCGCAAACATTCAGCTCAAAAATTCGCAGCATTGATCCATACAACCGCAAATCGTAAGCTGATGAAAAGTACGCTCGATCGAGTAGTTAAATATAAATTCAGCTATGTATATATTACTAACGATCGGCCAGATACTGGCGATCGCAATCCTTGGAATACTTTACCTGAATATTGGCAAGCACAAGTTAATTACATTCAACAATTAAATAATACTGAATAATATCAACTATCAACTATCAATTAATTTAAGGATGGAGCGAACCATCGGGCATAGTTGCACCAGTGAGATTGACACCGTCTAGTTTCGCATTAGTTAAAATTGCATTGCGAAGATTGCTATTTGATAGATCTGCATTACTTAAATCTGCACCTGTAAGATTGGCAGATCGCAAATCTACTTGCTGAAATTCAGCAAATTTGAGGTCGGCATTTGTGAGATTTGCATCGCGCAATGAGGCTCCATTGAGCTTGGCATAAGTTAGTTTTGCTCGTGAGAGATTTGCCCCAGCCAAATTTGCCCCAAGTAGTTTAGCCCCATAAAAAGCAGCACGTTGGAGGTTTGCCCTACTTAAATTAGCTCCACTCAAATCGCTATCTTGAAAAATGGCCAACGTCAGATTAGCATCGGCAAAATTTACACCGTTGAGACTCGATTGTGGGACAACTGCACCCGATAAATTGGCTTTAACAAAATTCTGATTGGTAAGGTTGCAACTCAGGCAACGTTTCTCTCTAATTAGCTTACCGCGATCGGAAGATGCAAATTCAGCCTCCCTGGCGATCGATTGATTTTTGGCAATTTGAGCGGGACTGAGTTCGTCACCATCTGTAAATACAGCCTGACGTAAAATCAACCCTCCACCGCATAAGGTACCGATCCCAATCACCCAAGATAGCCATGAAATTTTGCGTTTGGGAGGCGGTAGTTTAAATCCTAGCGGCTCGGCATCTTCTAGAGTTAAATTAGTAGGTGTGGGACGCCCTGTAAAGGCATGGAGATATTGCGGATGATAGTTCGATTCCACCATTTGTTTGAGCCAAGCAATTAAGTGTGGATCGGTATCGGCAGGTAATAAGTGTAGAAAGTTTAGGCGATAGTTAGTATCGCATAAGTGTTGTGCTTGGGAGGTGGATGTCCCAGTAAGTAGGCAAATCATCGAGACGCCCAAACTATATAGATCGAAAGACGGATTTGAGTAAATATTAGGTAGGTTAGCAGGGGTAAAGCTTGGATTGTTGCTATTTTTAAGAGTGGTAGTTGACAGATGCAGCCCAAAATCTACCAAACAGATCGTCAACTCTGTGGCGGTATCGACGATGATATTCTCTGGTTTGATATTTTGGTGAACGATCGGAGGCGTTAAATGATGGAGGTAATTAAGAATATTTAAGATCGCATCAGCTACCAGCTTAATATCCGATGGTGGCAGTGTTTCTAGTTCTGCTAGCGAAACCCCCGGCTCATACGATCGCACCGCACAGAATCCGGTGGGTGTTGGGAAAGAATTTAGATAAGCGGCAACATGCGGATGTTCGATCGGTTGTAACCGATCGATTTCTGGTAAATAATTAGCATAGTCTATAGATGAATCCTCAAGATCGATCTTGCGCCACTCTTTAACCACCACTAACCGCTCTGAATCGCTCTGTTTGGCTAGATAAGTAATGCGGCTCCCATCTGGATGCGCGGACAATTTCTTAGATACTTGGTAGCCATGGATTGTTAAATCGGGCAGATCGTTATCGACGATCGAATCGGCAGATTGAGTATTATGGGAAGACTTGTCTAATTCGCTCATGGCTATCAGCCTTCGATCTAGATAGATGTTCTAACTTTAGCCGATCGCGTATAGATTCGGCTTCCATCATCCAGCGCAATTAATTTAGGGAATAGGGAGTAGGGAATAGAGATTTTGGATTTTGGATTTTGGATTAGAATTCTCCGCTCCCCGCTCCCTGTCTTGTCTCGCTAAACCGTCGGGAAACCCGACGAGCGCGAGCCGCCGCTCCCCGCTCCCCCGCTCCCCTATCCCCACTTCTCCAGATGCTATTGTCTTTACGCATTCAAAACTTTACCCTCATCGATGAGCTAGAACTCGAATTTGGGGAGGGATTAAATGTGTTGACGGGAGAAACTGGTGCCGGGAAATCGATTATCCTGGATGCAATCGATCTCGTGCTGGGTGGTAAACCGTCGCTGCGGATGATTCGCACGGGTACAGAGAAAGCGACGATCGAAGGGACATTTACAGTCAACGATCGAATTAGGGAATGGTCGATCGAGCGAGAATTTGACTTAAGCGATGATGATACTCTAATTTGCTCTCGCGAAATCAGCATTCAAGGTACCAATCTGCGATCGCGAATGCGCGTCAATGGCGCGATTTGCAATCGTCAACTCGCCCAAGAATTACGCGAACTCACGATCGAAATTACCGCCCAAGGGCAAACCGTCAAACTTACCAATACCAGCCACCAAAAAGAATTACTAGATCTCTATGGCGGCGCAGCTATTTTTCAACAGCGCGAACGTATTGGTACTTTATATACCACCTACCAACAAGCTTACCAAACTTGGCTCGATCGCCAGCAAAACGAGCAGCAACGACTTCAGCGGCTCGACTTGCTCCAATATCAAGCCGAAGAACTCAGCCAAGCGCACCTGACAACACCTGACGAAATCCTCGATCTCGAAAGCGAACGCCAACGCCTCAGCCACGTCGTCGATCTCCAACAACAAAGCTACGCTATTTACCAGCTACTCTATCAAAATGATACGGGCGGAGCGATCGCCGTTGCCGACATGCTGGGTAAAGCCGAATCCACTCTAATCGATATGGTAGAAATTGACTCCAGCCTCCAACCCCAGCAATTCCAAATTCAGATTTTGACAACTTGGTAGGGTGAGCAGGAGAATAGAGAGACTTCAAAAAGAGAAGCAGAATGGAGCCAATGAAGCTGAGTTTTGGGGTATTGATAGTCTATCTGAACCGAGCAATTCTTCAGATGAAAGATCCGCGCCTTGCCAGCAATGGCACTAAATACACCATCAGAGATGCTGTGTTGGGAGCATTTTCGATGTTTTTCATGCAAAGCGAATCCTTTTTAGAACATCAGCGGCACATGAATAGCAATCAGGGCAAAAGCAATGCTCAGACACTGTTTGGCATGATTAAAATCCCAACAGTGCCGCAAATTCGGAATATCCTGGATGAAATTTCAGCCACAGCACTATTTGGAGTATTCAATCACGTCTATCAGTCTTTAAGACGAGAAGGTCACTTGAAACCGTTTGAATATCTCGGTGGATTACTAGTTGCGCTGGATGGAACTCAGTATTTTGACTCGCACAAACTCAACTGTAAATGCTGTTCGAGCCGTACCCACAAAAATGGCACAGTAACTTACTTCCACAGTGCCATTTTGCCTGTAATAGTTGCGCCTGGGCAATCTCAAGTAATTTCCTTAGCTCCGGAATTCATCACACCTCAAGATGGTCACCAGAAGCAGGACTGCGAAGTGGCAGCAGCTAAACGATGGCTCAAAACTCATGCCCCAGAATTCCAAGGACAAGCAATCACTCTACTCGGAGATGACCTCTACAGTCACCAACCAATGTGTGAACAGGTGATAGCGTCGGGAATGAACTTTATCTTTACCTGTTTAGAAACGTCTCATACTGCTGTTTATGATTGGTTGAAATACTTGGATGGTATTGGCGAGGTGAAAAAGCTAGAAGTGAAACAGTGGAACAGCAATTCAAGCGAATTATATAGCTATCAATATGTGAATGGAATTCCTCTAAGGGACTCCCAGCCAGCAATGAAGGTCAATTGGTGTAAACTAATCCATACCCGCCAATCAGATGGAGAAATATTATATGAAAATTCATTTATTACCCGCCATGAATTAAACGAACAGAGCGTACCTCTGGTTGCTGCGGCTGGTCGATGTCGTTGGAAGACCGAAAATGAAAATCATAATGTGCTCAAAACAAAGGGATATCATCTGGAGCATAACTTTGGGCATGGTCAGCAGCATTTAGCTGCTTGTTTATTGACGCTGAACCTGTTGGCATTCCTTTTTCACACTGTTTTGCATTTAACAGATCTTGCATATGGACAGATTCGTCTCAAGCGTGTTACTCGTAAAGGCTTTTTTCAAGATATCCTCAGTCTTACCAAATATTTACTCTTTGAGAGTTGGCCTTCTTTGATTGATTTCATGCTTTACGGCTCGGCTTCCACTCTGGTCGCCAACTCTTCCTAGATTTTTGAATTTGGAATTGCTGCTCCAACCCACCCTCGATCTCGTCAGTCTCGCCCTCGCCCAAGTCACCGAAGCCGGACGCGAAATCAATTATTATGGAGACGCCCTCGAAGCCGATCCCGATCGATTGCTCGAAATCGAAGAACGGATTCGCACGCTGAAGCTAATTTGCCGCAAATATGGCCCCAGCCTGACGGAAGCGATCGAGTTCGAGCATTCCGTCCAAACTGAATTAACGCAGCTTACAGGAGCCGTAGTGTCGCTCGAAGAACTCGAACGCCAAGCCCAAGATCTCCATGCCAAATTAATTGACGCTTGCCAACAACTCACTGCTATGCGCCAACAAGCCGCACTCGATCTCGAACGCCATCTGATTGGCGAACTCAAACCCCTGGCAATGGATAAAGTTCAATTCCAAGTCGAGATCGCACCCCAAACACCTACTGCTACAGGCGCAGATACCATTATTTTCAACTTCAGCCCCAATCCCGGCGAACCCCTCCAACCGCTCGCCGCTACTGCATCTGGCGGCGAAATGAGTCGCTTTCTGCTTGCCCTCAAAGCCTGCTTCTCAAATAACGGCGGCGCGGGTACCCTGATCTTCGATGAAATCGATGCGGGAGTTTCTGGAAAAGTCGCCCAATCGATCGCGAGCAAACTCCACCACCTGAGCCAATCCCAGCAAGTTCTTTGCGTCACACACCAGCCCCTAATTGCCGCAATGGCCGATCGACATTTTCGAGTGGCTAAACAAACGATCGAGTCGGATAATTTAGATCGTGGGAATTCTGTAGTCGAACGCACGATCGTCCGCATTGAAGAACTCCACTCTCAGCAGCAACGCCGCGATGAGATCGCTCAAATTGCAGGCGGACAATCGGCGCAGGAAGCAATCTCTTTTGCTACGTCGTTGTTATCACAGGCAAAGAGCCGCAAGAAGGCTGTCAAACAAAGTCGGAAGTAATAACCTAAGTTGCTAGTAGTCTACGGCGTAAATAAGGTTACTATTTTGCGGGGAGCTTTCATACTTAAATCCAGCAACTCTGTATTAAGTTACCTCAAAATCCGCTCTAATCCCGATTGTCAATTGTTTACACCTGTGTTAACTTAGCTTTAAGTAGTAAATTACCCGTTGTTCCGGACAACTATCCAATTATTATATTAGGAGGTGGTGCCCATGATCGAGAGTAGTACACGTCTGGGTCTCGAAACTGGAGTTAGCCGGCTGAGTGCTGGGACTGTCCTCTAGTAGACTTGTAGGTTTGTCTATAGAATCGTTCTAGATTCACTCCTGTCTTGTTTGTAGAGTTTCTCTCAGCAGCCAGGTTCCAGCGAACAGACCCCCTAGACCGCTCCTATTACTAGCACTGAGATTTTAGAATCTTAACTAGTAGTAGGAGCGGATAGTTTTTTGGATCGGCGATCGTTGAGGACGAGAATTTAGCTCCCATCCTCAAAATTAAGTACAAACCCGCCCATCCCTACAAATATCTGTCGATAGATTCCTCTTCAAAAGATTTCAAATGGTTTCTATGTCAAGAGAATGTGGGGTATGTGTAAAAGCATCAATCGGCTCGATTACCTTTGGGCGCGGCTACGCCAACGAGCGGCGCGGCTTATAATATAACGGCAGACATTAACATCTAATCGATATGCGCGTTCGGGTGATTGGCGGTGGTTTAGCAGGTACCGAAGCAGCTTGGCAGATCGCCCAGGCTGGCGTACCCGTGACCTTATATGAGATGCGTCCCCACACTTTGAGTCCCGCGCATCACAGCGAAGAATTAGCCGAATTGGTGTGTAGTAACTCCTTTGGTGCTCAAGCAACCGATCGGGCCGCTGGATTGTTGCACGAAGAATTACGCCGCTTGGGTTCGATTATCATCCAGAAGGCCGACCATCACTCGGTTCCGGCGGGGGGAGCTTTGGCCGTCGATCGCGGCCAATTCAGCCACGATTTAACCCAAACTTTAGCAAATCATCCCCTAGTAGAATTTCGGCGCGATGATGTGTCCGAAATCCCCCGCGATGGCATTGTCGTCTTGGCTACCGGGCCTTTGACTAGTCCTGCGCTAGCCGAGGATATCCAGCGATTTGCGGGGATGGATTATCTCAACTTTTTTGATGCTGCCAGTCCGATTATCGTCGGCGATTCGATCGATAAAAATATTGCGTTCTTTGCTTCGCGTTACGATAAAGGCGAAGCCGCTTACCTCAACTGCCCGATGAATAAGGAGCAATATCTCCACTTCCGGCAAGAGCTGTGTAACGCCGAGCAAGCTGAATTGAAAGATTTCGATCGGGAGACGGCTAAATTCTTTGAAGCCTGCCTGCCGATCGAAGAATTAGCCCAGCGCGGCGAAGAAACCATGCGGTATGGCCCTTTAAAACCCGTTGGCTTATTCGACAGTCGCAGAGGCGATTTTAAGGCTCCTGAGAACCAAATTCACCGCCCCTATGCCGTCATCCAACTGCGGCAAGAAGACAAAGCCGGACAACTGTGGAACATGGTTGGCTTTCAGACTAACTTGAAGTGGGGCGAACAAAAGCGGATTTTCTCGATGATTCCTGGCTTAGAAAATGCTGAATTCGTGCGCTTGGGAGTAATGCACCGCAACACCTTTATCAATTCGCCCAAATTACTCTCATCTTCACTCCAGTTTCACAGCCGTCGGGACTTACTCGCCGCTGGACAAATTATCGGTACCGAAGGCTACACCGCCGCCGCTGCTGGCGGCTGGTTGGCAGGCACCAATGCCGCACGTTTGGCATTAGGCTTAGAAGCAATCTTTATGCCCAATGTGACGATGATGGGTTCGCTGTTTGACTTTATTAGCACCGCCGAACCCAAACATTTTCAACCGATGCCCCCCAACTTCGGCATTTTCCCAGAATTGCCGACCAAAATTAAGAATAAACAAGAACGCTATGGAGCTTATCGCGATCGATCTTTAAATGCGATCGATGCACTTATTGCTGGGCAATTAGCAGCAAAATATGCAGCTAATATAGCTATTTAAGTACTCAGTCCACACTCTAACTGCTTCGGGTAGAATGTGGGCTAGTTGATTATTTTATCGATCGAGTTTTAGGATCTCGGCACCGCCATTTAATTGCCAATCTTGTCAAAATAGCGATCGTCTAAAATCAGATGACGATGACGATCGAGTGTCATATACCCTTTAGCTTGAAACTGAGCCATCATGCGACTGACTGTTACTCGGGTAGTGCCGATCGCGCTAGCTAACTGTTGATGGGTAAATTTGTAACCGATCCGCGTCTGATTGTTAGGTAGAGATTCCCCCAACTCATCTCGGAGTAATGCTAACAGACCTTTTAACCTTTCGACAGTGTGCCTGCGACCGTTAATAATCAACAGTAATTCAGCTTGGCGCATCCGTTTGACTAGTGGCGGGAGTAAAATCTGCGACAACCGCATCGAACTCTCAATTTCATCCAGTCGCAGCCATCGTAAATAAACAGAGGACAGTGCGATCGCTTGGTAATCTAAAGTAGCAGATTCTTGAGTGCCGAACCAGGCACCAGCCGCAGCCCATCCAAATAATACCTGCTCTCCATCTTCATAGTTCGCACTCAGTTGGACTAACCCTTGGGTAACTTGCCAGACACCTTCTGGAAACAATGGGATCTCGTCGCCTTTGGTGTGGAAATACAGCCGTTTATTCAGGATACAAGGCTGTTGCTGTTCTTGTTGTGAGTAATCTAAGTCTGTACTTTGAACGATCGACAGCATAATTTACGCTCCAAAATCTGAATTCAATCTACTCGGTGAAGGTAAAATTCAGGTAATGGACAGGTTAAGGCTAATTAGTAATTGATAATTACTAATTGATAATTGATAATTAAGACAGATGTCCTTAAGCCCTCAGCCCGATCGAGATGCTATTAGCCGAAAAATCTACAGAACGTGACTGGAAATCGATTATTGCACAACTAACAGCAGTAATCGGTAAAAAAGGTATCATTCAGC
Source organism: Chamaesiphon minutus PCC 6605 (assembly GCF_000317145.1). GTDB lineage: Bacteria > Cyanobacteriota > Cyanobacteriia > Cyanobacteriales > Chamaesiphonaceae > Chamaesiphon > Chamaesiphon minutus. Next base: position 2,885,743 of record NC_019697.1, read on the forward strand.
GGCGAGACGAACTAATTACTTATGAGTGCGATGGTTTGACGAGTTATCGCCAACGTCCCGCATTAGTAATTCTACCCAAGACTACGGAGCAAGTAGCGGCAGCAGTAAAGATTTGTGATGAAAATAATGTAGCTTGGATCGCGCGGGGTGCAGGAACGGGTTTATCGGGTGGCGCGTTACCCGTCGAAAATTGCGTGCTAATTGTCACGGCATTAATGAATCAGATCCTTAAAGTAGATCTTGAGAATCAACGGGTAGTGGTACAACCTGGCGTCATTAATAACTGGGTGACTCAAGCTGTCAGCGGCGGTGGCTTTTATTATGCCCCCGATCCTTCCAGTCAAATTATCTGTTCGATCGGTGGTAATATTGCCGAAAATTCTGGCGGCGTTCACTGTCTCAAGTATGGCGTCACTACCAACCATGTCCTCGGCTTAAAAATAGTCATCCCCAGCGGCGAAATTATCGATATCGGTGGGGAAATCGCCGAAATGCCGGGATACGATCTCACAGGCTTATTCGTCGGCTCCGAAGGTACCCTCGGCATCGCCACCGAAGTTACCCTCAAAATCCTGAAAACGCCCGAATCTATCTGCGTCCTCCTGGCTGATTTTGAAAGCGTGGAAGCGGCAGGTAGCGCAGTTTCCGGTATCATCAGCGCGGGAATTATCCCTGCTGGCATCGAGATGATGGACAACTTCAGCATCAACGCCGTCGAAGATGTCGTCGCTACCAAATGTTACCCCCGCGATGCCGCCGCCATTCTGCTCGTCGAAATCGACGGCTCGGCAGTAGAAGTGGCTACAAATCAAGCCAGTATCGCCGCGATCTGCCGCGAGAACGGAGCCAGATCGATCGATATAGCCACCGAGCCAGAACAACGCTTGCGGCTGTGGAAAGGTCGTAAAGCCGCCTTTGCAGCGATGGGCAAAATCAGTCCCGATTATTACGTGCAAGATGGTGTCATTCCCCGCACGCAATTATCTTATGTGCTCCAAGAAATTGCCAGACTGGGCAAAAAGTATGGATATTATGTTGCCAATGTCTTCCATGCTGGCGATGGTAATTTACACCCCTTAATTTTGTATGATAATTCCAAAGCTGGTGCCTTAGAGCAGGTAGAAGCCTTGGGTGGCGAAATTCTCAAGCTCTGCGTCAAAGTCGGCGGCAGTATTTCTGGAGAACACGGCATCGGTGCGGACAAACGCTGCTATATGTCGGAAATGTTCACCGAGACAGATTTAGAAACAATGCAATGGGTACGCACGGTATTTAATCCCAAAGAATTAGCCAATCCAGGCAAAATTCTCCCCACTCCCCGCACTTGTGGCGAATCTGCAAATTCCGGCCATAAATTCCCCTCGATCGAGCAATATTAAATTAATTGAGAATTGAGAATTGAGAATTGGGTTAATAGAAACCCCATATCTGCATGATTATTTACCCTTTCTCCTTTACCCGCCTAAAGCCTAAAGCCTAAAGCCTAATCCCCATCCCCTAAACTGCCCGACTCTAATTGCTCTAAATAAATAAACTCTGGAGATCGAACGCCTGCTTTCGCTCTAATTTTCACAAGCTGGGGCGATTCAAAAAAATGCCGAGCGTTCTCTAGCGACGTCCAAGACGAGAAATGTACTACCTTGTGGGGATTGTTAGCATATTTTAAGACTTGATAATCGCGTTCTCCAGCCTCCCGCCGTAGCTCGGCAGCATCATCGAAAATCTGCTTCCAGGCATCGTAATCGGCAACTTCATGAATAATCAACACGTATGGCATAGTATGTTTAGGCTGGAGTATTGTTGAGAGACTAGCGATCGAGAGCGGTTAGAAGTATCATCAGCTACAACGATCGCGGCAATCTTTGGCCGATCGTATTCCTTCCCGATCGATAATTCATCATTTGGTGCCTGATGGTCATTTATTTTGTCTTCTTGACGATTTCTGCTGCTACTTACGCGCTGTTTAGTTTGGGATTAAATCTCCAATGGGGTGTAACGGGGCTGATTAATTTCGGGCATGTCGCGTTTATGGCGATCGGTGCCTATTCTACCGTGTTGTTGTCCATGCAGGGCGTGCCGATCGCGATCGCGGTTTTGGTGGGTATTTGCCTATCCGCACTTCTCGGGCTACTCATCGGGATGTCCACCTTGCGGTTGCGAGAAGACTATCTAGGTATTGTCACCATCGGGGTATCCGAATTAGTCCGATTGGCGGCTAAAAATGAAGCTTGGCTGACCAAAGGTTCCTTCGGCGTGCAGGGCTATCCTGTCCCTTTTAATTTTCAGCCTGATTATCCCGTGAGGCTCGGTTTAATTATTTGGTTGACGGCCATTTGTGGCTTAGCATTATGGAAATTGTGGCTGTGGATGCGCGGTAAGACACCCCGCTATATCGGTGGCGCGATCGCCAGTGCCTTTGTACTGACTGTCTGCGTATGTGGTGCGTTATCCCTCTACACATACGATCCGCGCGCTGGATTGATGTTACTAACTTTAACGACACTGACGATCGTGTATATTGGCATGGAGAAGTTGGTAAATTCGCCTTGGGGACGGATCTTAAAAGCCATTCGCGAAGATGAAGAAGTCCCAAGAGCCTTGGGTAAAAATGTCTTCTGGTACAAACTTCAAGCCTTTATGTTAGGTGGTGCGATCGCTGGACTTTCGGGTGCATTTTATGCTTGGCAATTTACAGTTTTTCCCGATAATTTCGAGCCGTTAATTACCTTCAATGCGTGGATTATTGTCATGCTCGGCGGTTCGGGAAATAATCTCGGCACGATTATTGGGGCGATTATTTTCTGGGGATATAATACAATCACTCGCGATGAGTTATTTAAGATGTTTTTTAGAACTTTAGGTCTAGATGATACTCAGCAAGGCGCGTTTCGGGTGATGATTATCGGGTTAGTTTTGATGTTGATTATGGTGTTACGTCCGCAAGGTATTTTAGGGAAGAAGGAAGAGTTAACGTTGGGTCGATAGTTAGATAGTTTGGGCGTTGGCAGTTGTCTATTATAGTTACTGCGGAGATCTACCCACCCCGCCCTACGGGCACCCCTGTCTTGTCTTGCTAAACCGTCGGGAAACCCGACGAGCGCAAGCCGCTCCGAGGAGGGGATTTGATTTTAATATCTCATTAATAAGGGTTTAGAAGGGTGGATCGATCGCCTAAATATAAACATGTATTAGTTCACTTCAGTGAACTTTCGCCATTAGCCCCAAATTCATTTGAGGGCGGGTAAAGACTAAGTTCACTTTATCAATATCAAAAATCGCGAATATTATCTATTTCTCATGAAAAACAATTACGTGCCGATGTCTACCCAACCATTACTTTCCGCCACCGGATTGTGCAAAACTTTTGGTGGCGTCAAAGCAGTTCAGCACGCCGGAATTGAAGTCGCAACAGGCAGTATCACTGGCTTAATCGGGCCGAATGGAGCCGGGAAGACGACTTTTTTCAATCTTTTATCTAATTTTATTCGACCAGATTCCGGTCGAATTCAATTAAATGGACGCGATATTCATACCATGCAACCTCACCAAATCGCTAGATTGGGAATGGTAAGGACATTTCAAGTAGCCAAGGCTCTATCGCGCATGTCGGTATTAGAAAATATGCTCTTAGGAGCCAAAAATCCTGCGGGTGAGAAGATTTGGGAAGTATTACTGAAACCCAAACTAGTGCAATCGCAGCAGCGCGAATTAAAAGATAAAGCCATGTCGATTCTGACTTCTGTCGGATTGAGTGCCAAAGCAAACGACTACGCTGGCGGACTATCGGGGGGACAGCGAAAACTACTCGAAATCGGACGCGCATTGATGGCAGATCCGCAATTAATTTTATTAGACGAACCTGCTGCTGGTGTCAATCCGCGCTTGATTGAAGATATTTGCGGTCACATTCTCAATTGGCGCAAACATGGTCTAACGTTCCTAATTATCGAACATAATATGGATGTGATTATGACTTTATGCGATCGAGTGTGGGTGTTAGCCGAAGGTACCAATCTCGTCGATGGTACGCCGAATACCGTCCAAAATGATTCGCGGGTAATTGAGGCTTATTTGGGGATAGATTGAGCTTAGTTGAGTTAATAGTAGATCCATCTGGGCATATTTAAATCAATGAGTTAAATTCCATGCGAACAAAACAGGAGACTATTAGTACATGGCTGCACCCGATCTACTACGGATACCTTTAGATGAAGGACGGTTTGAAAATATTGGTCGTTTACCTAATGGGAACCAATTCATGGCGTATGTCACGGGTGCTATGCCAGATGGAATGAAGTATCCCATGAATGACGAACAAGCTCGGCTGAAGAGGTGGTTAGCTGTTGTTCATCAATTCGATGCTGATGGCAACCACCTAGTTAGTGAAGCTCGGCTCGGTGCGTTCGATATCGAAGGTCGAGATATTGCTGGACAAAAAGCTTGGGCACAATTGGAAGATATGTACGATCGCTTAACGATGGATGGCGAACCAGTGTTTTGCGATATCAATGTCAAGCTATTCTCGGTTGAGATCGATGATGTTCTCCATGGACTCTTTTACGAACAGGATGAAGAAGAGCCAGAGTCTGAGTGGGTGATGTTAGAACCGCGAGATATTATGTTTCATCCAGAGTGGGATAGTGGTGAGTACTCAACTTAGAAATTTTGCTATAAATAATCGATCGAGTCAGATTATTAATTTAATTTAACAATTATCGCTCGCGATCGACCATAATTTAATTAAATAATCGATAGATTTGTGAAGCGATCGCGCTCGATAAAAATACTATGAATGATTGCTCTATTTATGGTCGATCTGTGGGCACTGCCCACCCTACGTTTTTACTGACTTTATAAATGCGAATTGTTGCTTATACTTACACCGATCTATTAATTGAAGAGTCCCCAGGAATAGAGATTTGGGGATGGGAGATAGATCGAGTGTATCAGGATTTGGGACAACGGTACGAACTCGATCGATTGTTGCAGGATCTGCGCCTAGAACCGTGCGATTATTTATTAGTAAGGAGATTGGATGAGTTGGGTGAGTCGGTTCGCGATGTGCGGGAAGTGCTCTTAAAGTTGCAAGAGCTAAATGTTGAATTAGTTACCACCGAAACTGAGATTGCGCCGCAATTAAATCTATTACAACTCATCGATAAAATTCAAACCGATCTCGTCAGTCGGCGGATGCGGCAAGGACACGCTCGCAATCGTTTACACTCTTTACCGCCGCCCGGAAAAGCTCCCTATGGTTATCGTCGGGGTAAGGATAAGTATACGATCGATAAGTCTGCCGCACCTGTAGTCAAAGATTTTTTCGATCGATTTACAATCTATGGTTCGTTGCGGGGGGCAGTGCGCTATTTAGAGAAAAAATATAATAAGAAAATTGCGGCTTCTACGGGGCTAAGATGGCTCACTAACCCCGTCTATCGGGGCGATATAGCGTATCTTAAGGGTGAGGTAATTTCGGACACGCACGCGGCGATTTTATCGCGGGATGAGGCGGCACAGATCGATCGATTATTGCGGCGCAATCGGCAAATGCCACCGCGCACGGCGAGCGCGCCCAGATCTTTGGCTGGTTTGGTTAATTGCCAGCAGTGCAGGCAAACAATGACCGTTACTAGCGTCTCGGCTCCGCGTCGGGTGGAGAAATATTTGTATCTACGTCCGACTGGTTGCACGCGTCAACCCCAGTGTAAATCGATTCGCTACGAGCGAGTTTTGAATGCGACTATCGATCGCATTTGCACGGATTTACCGATTGCTGTCAATCAACTCGGGATGCCTAATACGGACGGATTTAAAGCCAAAATTTCTCAAGATATTATCGACAAGCAACAAACGATCGCTAACTTGCCAGAACTGATCGATTCGGGCATTCTCGATCGAGAAACTGTCGAGTTGCGTACCTACAAGCTCAAAACCGAAATCTCTCAATTGCAGAGTCGTTTAGCCGCCTTTCCGCCTGTAAATCTCCAATCTCTAGCTCAAGCTGTTTCGATTCCCCAATTTTGGCTGGATTTATCCGAATCCGAGCGTCGCTTTTATTTTCGAGAATTTATTAAATCGATCGACATCGACCCACAATCTTCTAATTTAGATTTACAATTACGGTTTATTTTTTAATCGATCGACGCAATAAACCCGACTTCTAGACAGAAGTCGGGCTTATGTTGCTAACCTAATTTAACTAATTAGAATTAGACGCCAACCTTAACTTTAGGAGCTGGGTAAACACCTTTAGCATATTTAGCTGCAAACTCTTCGAGCGAAGCAGTTTTGATTTTGCTACCTTGTCCCGCACACCAGAAAGCGGTGTAACGCTCGGCACATACTTTTTGCATGTACTTGATCGATGGTTTCAGGAAGTGGCGAGGATCGAATTCTTCAGGCTTGCTGAAGAGAGCTTCGCGAACTGCTGCGGTGATTGCCAAACGGTTGTCGGTGTCGATGTTGACTTTACGAACGCCGCACTTGATGCCTTTTTGGATTTCTTCTAAAGGTACGCCGTAGGTTTCAGGAATCTTACCACCGTACTGGTTGATCAGTGCGAGTAAATCTTCGGGTACCGAAGAAGAACCGTGCATGACGAGGTGAGTGTTGGGGAGTTTGTTGTGGATTTCTTCAATCCGGCTGATAGCAAGGATTTCACCAGTGGGTTTGCGAGTGAATTTGTAAGCACCGTGGCTGGTACCGATCGCAACTGCGAGCGCATCTACGCCAGTAGCTTCCACAAATTGTACTGCTTCATCAGGGTCGGTGAGGAGTTGGTCGTGAGACAAAGCACCTTCAAAACCGTGTCCGTCTTCAGCTTCGCCCATACCAGTTTCTAAAGAACCCAAACAACCGAGTTCGCCTTCTACGCTGACGCCGATCGCGTGAGCGACTTCGACGACTTTACGGGTAATATCAACGTTATATTCAAAACTTGCAGGAGTTTTGGCATCAGCTTCTAACGAGCCATCCATCATAACGCTAGTGAAGCCTTGCTTCATTGCTGAGTAGCAAGTTGCAGCACTGTTGCCATGATCTTGGTGCATGGCAATCGGAATATTGGGGTAGGTTTCCACTGCGGCTAAAACTAGGTGACGCAGGAATGCTTCACCAGCATAGCTTCTCGCACCGCGAGATGCTTGTAAGATCACAGGGCTATCAGTTTCGTTAGCAGCCTGCATGATTGCTTGGATCTGCTCCATGTTGTTAACGTTGTATGCTGGGATACCGTAGCCGTTTTCAGCAGCGTGATCCAGCATAAGCCGCATTGGGACGAGTGCCATTAGAAATTCCTCCTATAATTTAAATCTTTAAGATTAAATCGCTCGACGAGCGTTAATTTAATGATTTTTTATTTTTAACTAAGGATACTTTACCAAAGATCTGTGAGTATCGATACTCCCTTGCCGATAAAATTAGTGGAAAATCGCATCATCGGTGTCTGGTTTTATGCGGTTTAGTGGCAAAAAAATCGGTCGAGTCAGATAAATTGCTGACTCGACCGATTTTTATTGTTGTAATATGGGACGCCCGAGGGTCGAACTCGGGGCCAGTCGGTTAAAAGCCGAATGCTCTACCACTGAGCTAGCGTCCCGTTTGCGACTGAATTAATTCAGACCTTTACTAAGATAGCATGTAGATCTGAATTTACGCAACTTTTATTTTAAGTAAAGTCGGCAGTAAAGGTAATATTGGTACTCATAGTCTCTCCTGGAGCTACATGCAGCAAATCTACTCCTGTATTTAAACTGTTGCGAGGGCCAGTCCAAGGTTCGAGACAGTAAAAGTCTTTACCCGCCACAGTCCAAAACACGATCGTCCGATACTGCTGGCTCGATGTCATCGTCAGCTTTAATTTTTGGCCAGCATCTGATGCCGTGGCGACATTACCTTTTACATTTGTAAATGCTGCATCGATCTCCGCTTGGCTAAAATCAAACTTACCTGCAAAGGAATGAATTTCGCCTGTTTGCTTTTCCTGATAACTATCCGCTCCAATCTCAAATGTCAGATGTTCTTTGTTGGGAGCGGCAAAATAGGGGTGTAAGCCACTACTAAACGGCATCGGGGTTGCCGATTTATTGGTGTAAGTTTGGTCGATGACTAGCTCGTTGCCACGAATTCGATAGGTAAAGCTGACGCTAAAGTCAAATGGATACACTTGGCGCGTAGCCTCATTGCTCTCTAACGTTATCGTCAGACTGGCATCGGTAGTACTAGATTGATGAGTGACTTGCCAAGGCAGATCGCGTGCGAAACCATGCTGCTTGAGCGAGTACTGCTTGCCGTCAATCGAATAGGCATTATCTGGCAAATTGCCACAAATCGGAAATAAAATCGGAAATCCACCCCGCACGCTCAGACTCGGATCGGTAAACCGATCGGCATCTAAGTACATTAACTCCCGATCGCCCACCCGCCAACTAGTTGCAATCCCCCCGCGATCGGGGAAAATAGTTAGAGAACTCTGACTTTCGGTATCATTTAAGACGTAGACAGGTTCGCTCTGAGACTGTTTAGTGACGGTAAACATATTATTGCTTGTAAGTATATGGTATAAATCTGACATCAGGCAAGGCATCCAGACACTGTGACGCCAGATTTACAAATTCCCACCCACTAGCCGCTAAGTTTTAGGCAAAGAGACAAGCAAACGGGTATTATAGTTATATAGGCTACACGATCGGCGATCGATATTATCGATCGAGTCATCACAGTCTATGTAAGCAGGCGAACTATCACCAGTAGTAATGGCAGATTCGACTTTTGTCTCAGGTTCATATCGACTCATCTCACCCAGAGCATCGACAAATTCAGTCCTCACATCTTGGTTAAATGCCCGCATGAAGTTCCTCAACTAAACCGATTGCTTCTAGTTAATTTTGGGAACGCTACTCTAGTCAAGCTCGCCAGTAATCTGACTAGATTCTCATTCCACTGCCAGATTTATTTGTTTAGGAGAGTAAGCCATGTTACACCGCAAGATTTATCAAATGTGTGAAGATGGTCGGGAAGTGTGTATTTTCTTGCGAGATCAACAACGGTGGATCGAACGTGCGCGCATTACCGATATCGAAGGCGATTTAGTTACGATCCGCTATGAGACTGATGAAGAAGATGAGGTCTCAGCGTGGGAAGAAATGGTGCGACTCGAAAGTATCGCTTCGATCAGTCAGAAATTAGCCTCTGTCTATCGCGGTAATACCGATCCGCTTGTCTCTGACGAATGTCATGAGTTAGAGCAAATTCGTCCGACCACTACCGAAGAATAATCACCAGCATCATCCCCAGTTACGAGTCATTAGCCATTGAGTTAATGACTCGTAATTAGTATTTAGGCCAAGTTGCTACCTATCCCTCAGCGGTTAGAAACCGCTGCTCATAGTGCAAAGTCCGCTTACGCGGACTAATAAGCTAGTCCGCGTAAGCGGACTTTGCAACACTAGCCACGATTTCAATCGTAGGCTGCTCTTTGGATGAATACGACCGCCAAGAGCGAGCCACACACCTGAATTTGTCCCCATTTGCTAATAAACACGATATGTTCGATCCTTTGTTCGCTCGTGCTGGCTTGTTGTGGTCGGCAATTATCGATCTGATTCAAGCCACACCAGACATGGCTAGTAGCCTAGAGAGTTTTACCGCACAACAAATAGCTCGCCATCCCCAGCTAGATCCCGGTCAACGCAAACTGCTGATACATCGGTTTGCGATCGAGGGTGAGGTGGATGGCAAAACTCCACTAGACTTATTTTTAGCCAGCCGCTCGGATCTGAGCCGCGAAGATCGACAGCTCGTGAGTAGTTGGCGGCGGAGCTTTGTAGGTTTAGTCGCGATCGTCCAAATCTTTCCGAATGGCTTGGAAGTCATGAATTGGCTCACAGCTAGACATTATCGCATCCAATTTGCCGACGAAGCTGCCCAAGCTGCCATGAGTAGGCTTAAAGTTGGCGAGGTAATTATCGCTCAACTCAGTCCGATTGTCGATATCGATTGGGCGATCTTGACTCCTTGGGTTTCCTTGGGCAGATTGGGTCGGCCTAAATTAGCCGTAGCCATCGGGACTTTTCGCCAAAATTACCCGCATTATCTCTACTGCGACGCTCCTGAAGCCCTAGCCGCAGCCTGGGAATCAGTAGCAGTCTATCACGATCGCTTTGTCGAGTTTTTTGGCAGTGACGAAGTTACCTTAACCGGACATCAATTACAAAAGCGGATCGGCGAGTTTCAAACTTGGATGATCCAAACACAATTAGCAGCAGCCGGACTCGATTCGTCCAAATCGCTCGCAGATCTTGCCAGCGATGCGGGTGTCAGCAACCAAGATTTGCAAGCTGTGACCCAAACCCTCAGCGCGAATAATTCAGAGGCCGCCAAGGGGCAAAAAACCAGCTTAGAGAAGATGGTTTCACCAAAGGTCGAACTCCCCGCGCAGCTCAAATCGGCAGCCGCAGTTACCGCACTGAGCCATCCCTATTGGGGTCAGATGTTTTTAGCCGATTATCCCCAGCTTCAAACCTTGTTAACACCGATCGAGACGCATTACAGCCTCAACGATCTCAACTTTATCCGTAAATGTCTGACCAACCCACAGATGAATGCCTTTGTCTGGCGACGATTGGCCGCTCGGTATCCGCAGCAGCTACAACAAGCAATCGCCCAAATGTTCGAACTGCCCAATTTTAATCTGAATACCGATCTCGACTCGATTTTGACTAAATTTAACAAATATTTAGAACCAGATCTGCCAGATATCGCTAGCGTTCCCGTTCACTTACACGAATTGTTTCAATCGGCAGTGACAGAAGTGAGCAAAGATAAAGCCAGACCCAAGTCCCCACCGAAAAAGACTGGCTTTGGAGCTAAAAATTAAGAATTAATTAACCGCCCCAACCTCGACCGATGCGATCGGTTAAAATAAAGAAAACCGAGATTAAAAATATATCTAATCCTCAATTTAAATCGGTTTAAATCGGTAAAGATCGAGCATCTATCTAAACTTTAAAGTAGGAGAATTAATGCTATGTGGAATCTTATTGGTTGGGCCGTACTCGGCTTAGTGGCTGGCGCGATCGCTAAATTGATTTATCCTGGAACTCAGGGCGGCGGCATCATTGCGACCAGCGTGTTAGGAGTTGTTGGCGCGTTTGTCGGGGGCTTTTTGTATACATTTATAACGACAGGAAAGTTTGCTTTAGCCGCTGCTGGTGGCGGCTCGCTTTTTTCCTTTATTTGTGCCGTATTAGGTTCGATGGTTGTCATCTTCGTCTGGGGCTTAGTTACTCAAAATGCTTAGGTAAATAGCACCCAAAGTATAGATTGTTCAGAACAAAGATATCGCCATCGAACCTCAAATCGGCTGGGTGAAAGATAGTCAGCCGATAGCATCATTAAAATTGGCTCGATCGATAGATCGGGCCAATTTTCAACGAAAATGACTTTCTGCAAAAATACTTTCTGCAAACAGAGCAGACGATCGAGATCCTCAGTCTAGCTATCGGCAGGTGTATAGTGCGGATTTCCTACTGTTGAAACCGACCCTAACATAGCCGGAAATTCCTGATAAAATAGAGAGTGGAACAAGTTTCTCGACCCAGACGGATCGGCGATTCTCATTGGGAGAGGCTGCACCAACGATACTCGACCCGCATGGAGATATTGAGAATGACTAGGCTTCCAGTTCTATGGAGCTACTTTGAGTGAACAACAACAGCCCTAATCTATTTCAAGTCAATTTACCTCGGTTTCAATCCTGGCTGACAATTGTGGCAATTTGTCTGTTATTGGGTAGCCTAGGATTAGGATGGGTCGTAAAATCGGCACTGATCGTGGTGGGCTTAATTATTATTACCCCCATGGTTGGATTTTTGGGATTCTTTTGGTGGTTGCGCCGCAGTATCGTCCAAGCTGAATGTCCGGTTTGCAGTTATCCGCTTCAAGGCATTAACGGCAGTGAAATTCAATGTACCAATTGCGGTGAGTTACTGAAAATCGATCGAGGTAAAATGTTGCGGGATACGCCGCCTGACACGATCGATGTGGTAGCAGTTGAAGTGATCTCAGAATGAGCTAATGGAGCGGCGTTGTAGCGGTTGAAGCGATCGCAGAACGATCTATTGGCACGGCGACGCTCTTGATTCGATCTTTCTTTAGGTCGATCGATTCTAAGATATCATCTCGGTCGAGAAATTATAGTTGCCCAATTTACAGAATCGATCGTTGCAGATGAGATAGAACTATAAGACTAGACCCTCGTTGCTGCTAAAACGCCTACTCCGTAAGTATATCCTCCTCAATTTACCCCCTACCCTCTACCCTCTGGACATGACTTCCCCACAACCTCAAGATTGGCAACGCCGGATTCGCGATTTGAAAATCGAGATCGACCGTGCTACATCCGGATCGGAATCTCTCAATCAAATCGATGTCGATGCTCCTAGCTTTGGACTCGATGCGCTCCAACGCAGCTATCAACAGTTTCTGGAGTGGTTTAATGGTATTCCAGCTAGTGGTAAGCTGTTGGCGATTGCTGGGGGCGGGTTGTTGAGTCTGACGCTGATTAAGACTGTCTTTCAACTGATAACTTCGCTGATCACCCTCTCGGTCTTTGGGGTGATTCTATATCTGGTGTATCGGTTTTGGATCTTACCAAAGAGTAACGATTCAAGAATCGATAATTGATAATCGATCGTCGATCGGCTAATAGTTAAGGCGTTGCTGGAGATTCAGCAATGCCTTTGTCAATGTCGAGCATAAAAAAAGCGAGGATTGCTCCTCACTTTTTTGTTAAGTTCCTCCGCAATGAGAATCGATCTGTCAGACTGACTTAAATTTATTAGGTCATTACAGGCTCTTCGGGGTGTAAGAGGGTGGATAATTGCTTGACACCGCGTTGAAGGTGGCGGGTGACAGTCATGGGACTGACACCGATTCTTTTAGCAGCTTCCTTGCGGGGTAGTCCTTTGATATAAACGTATTCGATCGCTTGTTTGGTTTTGGATTCGAGTTCGGAAATCGCACCGCTGAGTTGTTGGCGTTCTTCTTCGAGATATTGACGTTGTTGTTCGCGGGTGTCTGGCAAACTATCGCCTAAAGTCACAGGGCAATCTAACATTTGACCGACTGTCGCATCCAAACTTAAAGCTTGACGGTTGTGTTCTGCGGCTTGAGTCTCACGCCACTCGCTGACAGAGACGTTCAGTACCGCCGCAATTTCTTCATCCCGAACTTTTCTACCTAATTTAGCTGTCAATTGCTGACGAACCTTTTCACCCTCTTTCTGAAGTTCTTGCCAACGCCGAGGAATCTTCAACACACTGCTCTTGTCTCTAAGGAAGTGTAAGACTTCGCCTCTAATATAGGGAACTGCAAACGAGCTAAACGCACAACCTTGATGGGGATTAAAACGTTCGATCGCGCGAATCAAGCCTAAGTAACCAATTTGTTCCAAATCTTGATATGGTTCTGCACATTGACGACCGATCCGGTGAGCGATCTGTCTGACGAGACCAGCATTTAACAAGACTAACTGATTGCGGACTTTGATGCTGGGCTGTTGATAATAATTCATCAGTAAAGACATCGATTCGGAATGAGCAGAAGCCTGAGTAGCCATTGTTTTGAGCAACCTTGTTTGAAGATAGATGCTGGGTAAATGATGCAATCGACCAATAAATGGGCATAATCACATCAGAGGGGTTCGGACAGTGGAAACTAAATGCGAGTCAGAGAAGGATTGGTTCGGTTTGGATTTGTTCCGAGTTGTTTTTTCTCCACTGCTACATTGTTCTCTACACAGCCCGATCGCTAACAGCGTCGATCTACGGAAATACGTTTAGGTGTCTTTTGGCTAAGTACGTAGATTTACGTACAGCCGAGAACTACGAGAGTTACGCTGCAACAAGCATCGATGATTTTGGTCACAACGTAAGTTAGGTAATAGGGGTTAGAGGATTGGGAATACGAAAATGCCTTAGTGCAAGCTTGTAGTCCGCGACGGCAGACTTGATGACACTACAACAACTTCAAGTTGTTGTAGTGTCATCACTTAGAATTCAGTACCCTTCAGCCACTTAATAAACTGTCACTTGGCTCTGGAGTAACGCTAGCTATCCGTTCTAATATCGAATTCGATACCTAAGTGCCAAGCGGCTCGCCAATATGCCAGTACAGCCCTCAAATGTCAGTCAAATTGCGCCAACGAGCGACCGCAATCCAGTTTTTCTCGTCCATGGGTTGATGGATACCAGCGTGAAGATGCGCAAAATTGCCAGCTATCTGCGCGGATTGGGCTGGGAAGTTTTCGATATTGATTTGCATACCAACGATGGATCGACGAGGCTCGAAATCCTCGCGCAACAGCTAGCAGATGAGATCGATCGCACTTTTGGCCCCGATCGACCGATCGATCTGTTAGGGTTTAGTATGGGCGGATTGGTAAGCCGTTACTATCTGCAACGGTTGGATGGGCTGCGGCGCGTGCAGAGATTTATCACGATTTCTAGTCCTCACAACGGGACAATTGCTGCCAATTTTTCGAGGCAATCGGGTTGTATGCAGATGCGTCCGAATAGTACTTTTATGCAAGATCTTAGTAGCGATGTCGATCGCTTAAAAGAATTGAATTTTACTTCATTATGGACGCCATTCGATTTAATTATCTTACCACCGAGTAGTTCGCAATTGGGTATCGGTACACAGCGATCGATTTCCGTACTCGCACATCCATTAATGGTATCCGATCGACGCGTGCTGCTGGCAATTTCGGAGGCATTATCTCAACCTGCCAAATCACCAATTCGATCGAATTCAGTTGCGCCAAAGATCGATTCGGAATGCGTATAAAACTTGAATTCTAAGAGATTGGCGAAAGGATCGACTAAAAAGAAGGTACGATGCTCGGTAATCTCACCTACAAATCGATGTTTTGCCGATTGATAAAATTTGAGTTGTCGAGAGTTAGCTCGATCGAGTAACGCTTGCCAATCAGCTAAAGTTGGAAACACAATTCCAAAATGACGGGGATAAATTCCGGATTGGACTGGTACGGGTCGATCGGTCACATGAGCGACTAGTTGATGTCCGTACAGTTCTAGAATCATTGAGTTACGTGTTTCTCTGCCTAGTTTACAGCCTAAGCCATCGATATAAAATGTTTTAGCGTCTGGAATATTCTCGATCGGGAAAGCCAAATGAAATATAAATTCTGAATTCATTTTGGATTTTGGATTTTGGATTTTGACTGCGATTGTTATCAATAACAATAGTAAATTTATTTAGCGACGTAGATGTAAAGTGGGCACTGCCCACCATTTAAGTCTCGTTATCATATCTTTAATAAATATTCACATCTACTCGATCGAGCAAAAAACAAGAAATTCTTGCTATACAAATCTCATTTTAGCAACCTTTGCAAGTAATGATTTACTTGTAAATTTTTACTTTCTTATTAGTTTCTTTTTGAAGTTGAGCGGCAATTTTAAACATCTCGATCCCATCATATAAATATCTCTCATCATAGTTCATGATGTAAAAATTCAACTCTTTAATGCCGTCGGCTACTTGATTTATTGTATAATATAAGTTAGCGGCAATCTCAGCAACTAGCGACGGATTGGGCATCGAATGAAATGTTTTTTCAATCTTTTGAAGATGCTGCTGGCATTCAGTAACATATGCTTCAAAATTCGCCATTAATTCATCATCAAATGGATCGGCAGAAAGTTCTTGAATTTGGGTTTTCAGTGGTTTAATAATCCAATTGATCGTCCGATTTATCGGTTGATAAACCTGATTCAACCATAGGATTAATTCTTCATCTAACTCGCGTCCTACCGTGCGCGGACGGCGCGGTATGGGTGCCGTAGATTGTTGTTGGCGGGGTATGGGTTTAGTTGTCCCATACAGGTAATCGTATTCTCTGCGCTTGCGTTCGTCACCTAATACCTCATAAGCAGCATTGAGCTTGACAATGCGATCGGAATTTATTTGACCGCCATTCACATCGGGATGAAATTCTTTAGCCAATCGTCGATAAGATTGTTTGATCTCATCAGCGGTAGCTTGTGGGGAGATTTGAAGGACTTGGTAGTGCGTTTCTGACATCAGCTAGGGATTAGGCTTTAGACTTTAGGTTTTAGGTTTTAGGCTTTGGATTTTAAAGATTAGGTTTTAGGCAGAAGGCAGAGATTCGCGTAACTCCTTCTGGAGCAAGATGAGAAGCTGAATGGAGTGGCCATACCAACGTCGGTCTCCCCAGCGGTTAACGAGCCATCTAGACAGAAGGCAAAAGAGTAAAGGGGAAAGGGTAAGAGGATAAGATGACGATCGTCTTTTGCCAATCAACATGGCAGCGACGCTGTTGACTACCGATTACCGATTACCCATCTACTCATCTACACCGGACTAGGTTCTAGATCTTGAAACAGGGGTGTACTTAGGTAGCGTTCGCCAAAACTCGGTTGAATCATGACAATTAGTTTACCTTTATTTTCGGGACGACGACCGACGGCGATCGCGGCGCAGAGGGCAGCCCCCGACGAAATACCCGATAGTAGACCCTCTTCTCGTGCCAATCTCCGTCCGTAGTCGATCGATTGTTGGTCTGTAACGGTAATTACTTCATCGATGACCTCTATTTTTAAGACTTGGGGGACAAATCCCGCGCCAATGCCTTGAATTTTATGCGGCCCCGGTCGCCCGCCCGATAGTACGGGACTGTTGGTGGGTTCGACAGCAATCACTTTAAATCCTGGCTTGCGAGGTTTGATGACGTCAGCGATACCCGTAATCGTGCCGCCAGTACCAACTCCTGACACCACTATATCTACTTGGCCGTCGGTATCGGCCCAAATTTCTTCAGCAGTTGTGGTGCGGTGAATTTGGGGATTAGCGGGATTGCGAAATTGTTGGAGCATGTATGCATGAGGCGTTTTATCGACAATTTCTTGGGCGCGGCGGATGCAGCCACTCATGCCTTCAACCCCTGGTGTCAGTTCCAATTGGGCACCATAGGCTTTTAATAATGCCCGTCTTTCTAGACTCATGGTTTCGGGCATGGCGATAATTAATTTATAGCCTTTGGCTGCGGCCACCATCGCTAGGGCAATTCCCGTATTACCAGAAGTCGGTTCGACTAAAACTGTTTTATGTGGCGTAATCAAACCTTCCTTTTCGGCAGCTTCGATCATATTGACCCCAATGCGATCTTTAACTGAGGCTGCGGGATTCATGCCTTCTAATTTGACGACAATATCTGCGACACAGCCTTCGGATTGGGGAATGCGATTGAGCCTGACTAAGGGGGTGCGACCGACTAGTTCTGTAATATCCTTAGCAATCTTCATAGCGGGTATGGGGTAGAGGGTGGCAGGTAGGGATTGCAGAAATTTAGCTGCTGAATATCTAGTTTAATTTACTCCCGAGCTTCAAAGCGTAACTGTCTGTTCGAGCCGAAAGCTAGCTGGCTACGAGGTGCCCTCTGCAACAGCCCACTAATTCAAGCTTACCATCGTCCTGATGTAGGATCTAGGTTGAAGTTGTCACGATCCAAAACCCCCGCCGATCCCCTAATTGAATTATTAGCAATTAGCTACCATATTTTGATGATAAGGAATGAGAATATTTGGGCACAATAAGGATCGAGACAGGTAACTAGATCGATCGGCTATAATTTAGCGATCGACTTTAGTAGTATTGCCGCGATGCTCTCGGAAAAAGGTCGTGCTAACCTTCGCAAGACTTCAATTTTAGATCCAAGCTACAATCACTACTAATCACATAAACTTTACAATGCTTCTAAAATCATTATCTTCCCAAGCAGTAAAACTCGGTAGCTCGAATAGTTAAATGAATAGCGGTGTAAGCCGTTTGGTAAGGTAAGGAAGTCTTAATCGGGAGTAGGGGATGCTGGATGCGATCGTACACAATCTAGAACAAAGCAATCATATTGCCAGAATCAAAAAGCTGGTATTTTGTGCATGTACAAACAATTGGAGTAATGAAGCTCAACAACTGAGTACGGTCAAGTTCAAAAGCTGCATTCAACAGTTGCGAGATCGCCATGCTTCAATTGTCGAACTCAAGTATTTGCTATATCGGATTGTGATTAGACTCAATCACAGTACGAATTACTATACTGTTGCCAATTTGCTCTGTCAGGAGATGGAGCCGCTGTATGTCGATTCTGCCGAGGGAGTTGGTGCTGAAGATCGTGCCAACTCGACACTGACAGGTCGCTCACCGACAGCAGTCTGGGCCAAGGAAGTCATCTTTACGGTCGAAGAGATTCAATCGGGAGCCGTGTTGCAAGTCGAGATGGTCGTCTTGGCAGCCAATCGTCAGCTACTGAACCAAACGGTCGTAACTTTACCCGATTTGGTGCAAATGCACGAGCGATACCAAGAATGGCAGTCTCGATATCGGCGACTCGACCCGCAAAATCATCGCTTACTGAGTAATAAGGCCGTTAGTTTGGTACCAGAGCGGATTAATGACTGTCTGGATGCAGGAGCAATGTTGCAAGCCAATCTACATCAGTGGTATGGTTCGCCGGGATTTCAAACCATCCGCGAGCGGCTGGCAACCACGGTCGATCCTGAGTTAGAAATCGAGACGATCGTGCGCAGCCGTTCTAAAGCATTGCTAAAATTACCGTGGAACTCGATCTGGCAGCCATTACTCGATCGATATCCGCTCTCTGAAGTCAATATTTCCCTAATTCCGACCATCTCTGAGAGTTCGACAATCGACGAGCAATTGAAAGTATCGGTACTTTCGGTGCTAACTAGCGCGCAGGGGATCAAAATCGATCGCAGTAAGGAATATTTAGATGCCTTACCCTACACCAAGTCAGAATTTGTCGTCGCGCCCAGCCATCAAGATTTTGTAAATCTAGTCACGCAAAAATCTTGGAGCGTGCTGTTCTTTAGCAGTTATATTTCTGGCTACTTACCCAACAATCGCATCTATATCAACCATCACGATACGATTAGCATTGCCGAATTTAAATATCGAATCCGGATTGCCGTCCAACGGGGGTTAAAATTATTAATCCTCAATTGTGGTGAAGGTTTAGAACTGGCAGGCGAGCTAGTCGATCTCCAAATTCCCAATCTCGTCGTCTTGCGCGAAGCCGTCCAAGATCAGGTCGCCCAAGAATTTGTCAAACTCTTCCTCAAAGCTTTTTCGAGCGGTAAATCGCTCCAATTAGCAGTCCGAGATGCCCGCGAACGACTGCAAGCGATCGAAAAAGTAGTGCCATCGGCTAGCTGTCTGCCGATCGTTTGTCAACAGATTGCCACGCCAGCATCGAGCTGGAATCGACTCGCCCAAATTACACTCGACAAACCCCTCGAACTACTCGGACTCTCCCAAAATTGGACTGAAGCAGAAGCCACTGGGATGATGGGACAAGCAGATCTAGAGATGGTAATGTTGGAACCGAGTGTCGATCGGCAAATTGCATACGATCGCCTCGAACTCATCCATCAACTCTCTGGCTACTATAGTGAGGTATATAGCCTCGCCTTCAGTAACGATGGTCAGTGGTTGGTCAGCGGACATGGGGATATCACTCATGTCGATGATGCCATCAAGGTCTGGCGGCTATTGGATGGTAAATTGATTCATAATTTACTCGGCCACAGTCATTGGGTTTACGGTCTGTGTCTGAGTGCCGATAACGAAACTATTATCAGCGGTAGCTTAGATGGAACGGTACAGTGGTGGCAACTGACCACTGGGGTCAAATTACCACAACTGCTCGACCATAAATCTGCCGTCAATGCCATCTCGCTGGCGAGTGACGGGCAACGACTAGTCACAGGCGGCAATGATGCCGCGATCAAAATCTGGCAGCCCCAAAACGGTCTGCTGATCCATCAATGTCAAGGTCATCTCCAAAATGTAGCTTGCTTGGCAACTCACTCAGCGGCACAACTAATTGCCAGTGGTAGCAGCGACTATACGGTGAGACTGTGGCATCTGCAAGAAGGCAGATTGCTCAAAACTATTTTGGGACATAGCGGACGCATTAGTGGTGTTGCTATTACGCCCGACGGGAAAAAGGTCGTCAGTGCCAGTCACGATTGCACGATTAAAATTTGGGAAGTTGCGACGGGAAATTTAATTAATAGCTTAACTGGACATTCCAAACCGATCGGCTGTGTGGCCATCTCTCCTGACGGACAGACAATTGTCAGCGGCGGTGACGATCGCACTGTTAATATCTGGAATCTCAGCGATGGTAAGCTCTTACATACACTCCCCGATCGCGAGCGACCAATTTTATCTGTCGCCATTAGTGCCGATAACTGCACGATCGCCACTGGTAGTTACGGTGAAATTCAAGTCTGGCGCGTTCCTGCTACTTAGTTCGATTGGCAGGAATGGGTGGATGGAAGACGGGGAGACGGGGAGACACTGAGATTAACTATTCCCTATTCCCTATTCCCTATCCCCTATCCCCTATCCCCTATTCCCTAATTCTCAATCATTAATTGCGCTGAGTAACACTTCCTTAAGCGTGAGATCCTCCATCTCATTCATCGTAATTGTATCGACGATATCAAACTTAGCTCCAGCACGACCGAGATCGTCATCGAGGATTTTTAAAAACTTAGTAGCAGCCTCATCCATCCCCACTTGAATGAACGAAATCGCCAGTTCCTCATCTCGATCGAGTTTCTGAGTTGCATCGAGAATTACGTGCATTACCGCCTTGCGATCGTCTGGTTCGCCATCAGTGACAACTAGAATTAACTCGCCATTAGCAGGGACTTGTCCGGCTGCTTTGCGCTGAAAATAATTATTAAACGCATCAGTTAATACCGCTGCTAAGTCTGTTCTCCCCGAAGGATCGTTTTCCTGAAAAATGGTGCTAACTTGAGCAGAAGTGACATTATTATAACGCTTGAATTTACCAGAAAAAAGATAAACTGTAATGCCATCTGGATCTAATTCTTCACATTTATTTGCTAATGCTAATGCCGATTCTTGCATGATTTGCCAGCGACTCGCACCACCAGGTTTGTCTTTGGTTGACATGCTGCCGCTCTTGTCAATAATTAGAGTATAGTCGCGGTTGTCTAACATAAAAAAATTCTCACTACGATAACTTTCTTAGCTTACCCTCAGCCCGCTACTATCTACCTCCGTAGCATACTTAGATATCGTTGTCTTCAAACATACAAACTGCCACTGAGTCAAACGAGATCTGCGAGTGATTCGGCTATGATAAGAGATAGATCGCTATCCACTAAAGTATGCGTTTCCCACGTTCCTGGTCGATCGCCATCGGCGCAATTTCGATCGCAGTGCTCGCCCTGTGGCTGATTAACTCACTATATACTCTCTACACTCAAGTGAGTTGGACGACGCCGTGGTTGGCGACGCCACTACTGATCGGGATTTTAATCCTCATCGCGATCGCGATCGTGACTATAATTTACTACTTTGGCAAATTCCAAGGCTGGTGGGGAAAATCGACAACCAAACCCCAGCAATTACCGACAGTTCCCGTCGAAAAAACCGCCGCTGCTACCGCCAATCTTCAAGCGATCGATCGTCAACTCCAGCAAATCCAAGATGAAGTCACCCGTCAAGCTTTGATCGCCAAGTCGCGAGAAATCGCCGAAAACTTGGCACGGGGACAAATCCGCGTCGTCGTATTTGGCACGGGTTCGGCAGGCAAAACTTCGTTAATTAACGCCATTATCGGGCGGATTGTCGGCAAAGTCGGAGCCGCGATGGGGACGACAACTAGAGGCGAGACTTATACTCTAGAGTTAAAAGGTTTAGATCGCCAGATTTTACTTACAGATACGCCTGGGATTTTGGAAGCTGGCATCGAAGGTACTCACCGCGAAGCCATCGCAAGAGAACTAGCCACATCTGCCGATCTGTTATTATTTGTGGTCGATAATGACTTGCGATCGTCAGAATATATTCCCTTAATGGGACTGGCAGAAATCGGCAAACGATCGCTGCTAATTTTTAACAAAACCGATCTTTATCCACCAGTCGATCGCGACAAGATCGTCGATCGACTCCAAAGCCGCGTCCAGAATGCGATCGCCCCTGAAGATGTCATCGCGATCGCCGCTAACCCCCAGCCAGTGCGACTGGAATCGGGCGAAATGTTTACCCCCGACCCCGATATTTTCCCCCTGATTCGCCGCCTAGCAGCCGTCCTCAGAGCTGAAGGCGAAGATTTGGTCGCCGACAACATTTTGCTGCAATCCCAGCGGCTAGGAGCCGAAGCACGGGAGCTAATCGACGCTCAACGTCGCCGTCAAGCCGAGCAAATCGTGAATCGCTATCAATGGATCGGTGCGGGTGTCGTCACCGTCACCCCCTTACCCGTCATCGATTTTCTCGCCACTGCTGCAATTAATACGCAGATGATTATCGAGATCGGCAAGATTTACGGCTGCGATCTCAACAAAGATGCGGCGCAAGAATTGGCACTTTCCTTGGGCAAAACGCTGACTAGCTTAGGTATCGTCAAAGGTGCGATTCAAGTGCTCTCGACAGCTCTGACGGTGAATGTGACTACCTACGCACTGGGTAAAGGGATTCAGGGCATTACCGCCGCATATCTGACGCGGATTGCCGGACGCAGTTTTATCGAATATTTCCGTCAGGATCGATCGTGGGGCGATGGCGGGATGGCTGAAGCCGTCCAAAAACAATTTCAATTAGAGCGTAAAGATGAATTTCTCAAAGCTTTTATCGATCGAGCGATCGCGTCCGGTACGGTAAAATTCAATGAGACGATCGGGCATTTTAAGGAGTAAAGACGAAATATTATCTACCAATGAGCTAATTGAATTGAATGAATTTGGCAGAATTAATCTTCAACATTCGATCTGAACGATCGTTAAGGGTCGTTTCTTGTTCGCAGGTATGGCGGTTATTAAGTCCGATTGATGATAATGACATTTAACTTTGTCAGGCGATAGCAACTCTGATGCTAGGTATTTTTCCTCCTCAGCAATTTGTTTGAGATGGGGTTCATCTCGATCGAGCATGATTAATATATTTAGCTCTTTAATAATATAGTCACTATAAGTTGTAATTAAGACTTTGATACCCAGATTGACAACCCGTGCTAATAATCGAGCAATCCGACGTTGATTTTCGGGATGCAGATTTAACTCTGGTTCGTCAATTTTTACGTCTATTTTTAGTCGATCGAAGGCTGTCTAGCCGCGTACCTTATAAATTATGATTTTCGCATGTTGGCGGTGAATTTTGAGCGATTGCTGTCGCAGACGGCAAGCCGTTCGCGGGGTAGAAAATGGCGATCGCTAGTAAACTGGCGGTAGCGATCGCGCCACTGAGTACGCTCGGTAGTTCGATCGATTAATTCGATCGATTGCTGCCAGCGAAGATTGGGACTGATTTCTGGTTACAATTTTGGTCAGAACAAAAACCCGACTGCTGAGAGGAGAAATCGGGATCGTAGAGTGGAGCCTACTGTAATTGGTTGACTCTACTCCATTTTCCTGCTTTATCTCGATCGCTTTCGCCTTTAATGGCTAAAGTGGAGCAGAAGCGGGGGATGTAGCAACGCAAAAACCACCGCAGCCAAATAGCAAGATTAAATAATGCTAGAACAAACTATTTCACTAGATTTCACGATCGAGACAGTTAGATGTCGATTGCGCCGTTCTGTAATGGAGGATTTGCCCGCGATCTTTGAAGCTACAACTTCACCGAGATTTCATGCTGGCATGGATTCTGAAGCACCCCTACGGATTGAAGATCTGTACGAGCCATTGCAAGAGAATTTGCTAGCTTGGCAAGAGGGTAAACTCTATAGTTTTACGATCGCCGATCGCGATTCAGATAATCTATTAGGACGGATTGGTATCAATCGAAACAAACGGGAAGGAATTTGGAATCTGGGCTTTTGGATGCATCCCGCTTATCAAGGAAAAGGTTATATGACTGAATCGGTAATTGCGATAATATCATTTGGCTTCGATCGATTAGATGCCGTTCAAGTTGAAGCAAGTTATGCACTCTGGAATAAAAGTAGCAAGCGGGTGTTAGAAAAGGCTGGAATGAGATTTGTCGGCTATATTCCTCACGCATTCCGCAAAAGAGGCAGGTGGGTAGAAGCAAATAAAATGCGAATTACCAAGCAAGAGTGGATCGTTCTCGATCGAAGATCGGATCTTATAGCAGTTGAGATCGATCCCTGACTTTAGTTGATTCTCCTCCCATTTCTCGGCTGATAATTACGAGCGATCGAGTCTGACATTGCGGAATCTCTCGATCGAGGCGTGTCGCTTCCCATCATTATTGCAAATCCGATCTAATCTCCAGAAAAGGTAAGCTCGATCGCACATTTAATATAATAGATCTGTCCGAAATGGCATAACCTTAAAGCTGTAAATATTTAGCTAATAAAAATAGTAGAAGATTACCATTCAGGAAGTCAGTAATCTTCTACTATTTGTGAGATTGAATTTATTTAGTTACCGACCGTAGCCGCAGCCGCCATGGTTTGCATATAATGCTCTACTAATGAAATCAGTGCGATCGCGACCGATTCGCCATCGACTGCATTTACTAGTACGATCGGCGGTTGTTGGGTAATATCTTGGTAACCCAATGCTAGGGCAATATCTTCACTACTCCACGCCCCTTCACAATCGCTATGGGTGATGCCGATAATCATCGGGATCTGCGCCCGCCGATTCATAAAATTCATAATTCGCCGTGCGTGATGAAACTCACTCGGTCGGTGAGCGGCAATCAATAACACATAAGCATGAGCGCGCTCGATCAAAATCTCCCACATAAAGTCAAACCGAGTCTGACCGGGAGTCCCATAAATATGTAATGCCATCTCTTCGCCAAATTGAAGAGTTCCAAAATCCATGGCAACGGTGGTATTTTGTTTGAGAGCGGCCACTTCATCAGTAGCGCGTCTGTCGGTATCCACAACTTCAATCTCACTCACAGACCGAATAAAGGTGGTTTTACCCGCCCCTACTGTACCTGTGACAACTAGATTCATAATTTCCATGATTTGTCTAACCCTTTTTCTTCAGAAAGCCCATTAAATTACTTAGAAACGAAGTCGAGACAGGAACGGTAGCATTCCCACCGCCCACGCAGACTGGGGTTAGAGCTTCCATTTCTTGGCGATCGGGTTGAATTGGCTCTGCGGAGACTTCTTGTACCAACCCGATCGAACTTAGGCGAAAGCCGATCTGTTGGACTGTAGCGATCTCTAATCCTACTTTTTTAGCAATTTTGGAAATTGCCAACTCGCCTAAACATAAGTTCCAGACTCTAAATTCCTGGCTATCGAGCCGCAAGCCATTTGGTTCGGAGAATAGTCGTTGCAGTGCGGATTCTGGGTCGGGTAATTTGGCACTTAAGCCGCTCCAGTCCTTTAACATTCTCATGGCTAGCAACGCGACTTCTTTGGCATCCAAACTCAATCCAGTCATCTGAACATAATTTAGAGGTGCATGAGGATCGAATTTAAACCGTCCATGATGGATTTCAAATAACTTGCAGGTAGTAGCAATGACTTGCGAGTTAAATGCCAATGTCAACTGCTCGGTATTTATCAAACTTGTAGATTTGAGATAAGTACCTAAGGGCTGACGGAGTAAGTGTGACTGAGCTTCTAATTGAGCAGTTTTTTCTGGTGTCAGCCACCGTCGTTGCTCCATCATTTTGAGCAACCCAAGATGTTCGGCTCCAGTACTGTTGGCAACAGACATAATTCGCCCGCCCTGAAATGAGATGTAATAAGTATCGCTGTGCGATCGAATCGCTCCACGCTCTGGTTCGATCGAGAGTAAGCCCGATTTATTACCCTCTTGCACGAAATGGAAGATTTCGGCTAATGAATATTCTGATAAATAGCCAGCTAGGGACATTTATATCTCCAACATAATAAATAAGAATCGGCAAAGATCTATTTTAAAAAAACAGAGTACTACCAATTAAAGTATACCCAGTAATATTACACTATGTATCAAATATGTAAAGTTAAGTTAATTGAAATTTGGGCGATCGTCGCAGTATTAAACTGCGACTAATTTACGATCGAAAAGCTCAGTACTTTCACTTACTTAAATAAGTTGTTTACTCAAGAACGGTTGCTGCTAGTTGCTGTGGAGACGATCGCCCGATCGCGCCTCCAAAAAATGCAGGAGATCTGCAAATGGCAGGAGACTTAGCAACTAACATGGCAACTCAAATCGATTTGTTATGATGTCGCGATCGATGTAGCGATAACTAGTTCAGTGCAGCTTTAATTTCGGTAACTGCACGTTTGATATCTAGCATCAAAAGTCCTTGCTTAGCAGACTGATTTGCCAAGACTAAGAAGACAGCATCTTCACCGCAGCCGATGAGAATACCATAACCATCAGCACCTTCAACCATGATTTTTTCGACGCTACCACGGGATAATTCTTTACCGATTCGTTCGCCGAGCGAGAGCATTGCCGCAGACATTGCCGAAGTACGTTCTTCGTCCATTGCGCTAGGTAGGCTAGATGCTAGCGGTAAGCCATCGTGGGATACTAAGGCTGCACCTTGAACATCCGCAGTACCCGAAACAAAATTCTGTAAAATTCCACCGATTTTACTTGCGCCCATAATATCCTCTAAGTAATTAATGTAGTTAGGTTGATAATTTAATACCGATCGAGATTGACTAGAGAGACGTGAATTCAAACACGTCGTAAGTACCACCGCGCAAGACAGATTCGGTATGAATCCCGCGTAATTTCCGGCCAGTGATTTCGCTTAATGCACCCCAAACAGCACCCATAGTGAAAGTACATTTACGATTGGAACCTTGAGGTTCGCCCGCAGAGCAGACAGTTTCCGAGCAATAAACTTTAATAAGATCGCCTTCTTCGACGATTTTATTAACAGCAGTTAGGTGGGTACCATTAGCACCAATTGCTTCATCTAACTTGGCGGCGATCGTCGCTAAATCTTGGGTAGCACCGGACAAACCCAACTCTTTAGCTAATTTTTTACCGCGTTCGCGTCCAGCAGCAATTAAGGCGATCGCAGTTGCTTTTTCGCCTAGAGCTTCTTCCATGCCAGTGATAACCGCTTTGAAACAAACAATGCTACTGAATTGACCTAAAGTTGGACGAGTGGTAAGTGTGTCTGACATATTAAATAAATCTGTTTGAGATGATAGATAATGGATCGACTTTGCTAAATCCGAACAACTAAATTTACCGGATGATAACCAGTTAGCATAAAAATATTAGGTTGTTTCAAACTAGCTTCAACCTCAGTATTCCCGCAAAAAAACCATTTCTAACACCAATCTGTAAGTTTTATAGCCGATCGCGATCGAAGATAGATGTCTACGAACGAAATCGGCTATAAAATTTATTTATTTACTTGTCATTTTCAACTGACAAAAAAGACCCTAACTAACGTCAGTTCGGGACCGGAAAAGGAGAAGGTGCTAAGCTAAAAGGTATTACTATCGGATCGTCGTTCGATCGGGATAAATTAAACGATCGATTACTCCTTTTTCTTCAGAAAACCCATCAGTTTACTCAAAAATGAAGCAGATACGGGTGTAGTTGCTAGCCGATCGTCAACGGGATCGGACGGCGATGGATCGCCGCCAGCTAACTCGTTCGTGTAGGGTCGGCTGTGCCGAATCTCGGGTGGCGAAACTTCTTGTAATAACCCGATCGCACACAGCCGGAAACTAATCTGTCTGACTCGATCGATTTCTAACCCCAATCGTTGGGCGATCTGCGCGATCGAGATCTCACCTACCGCCAATTGCCAAACTTTGGACTCTTGACTATCGAGTCGTAGATCTGTCGGTGTTTCGCAGACTCGGTGGAGTGCAGATTCGGGGGCGGGTAATTTGGCTGTTAAATCATTCCAATCCCGAAGCATTCTCAGTCCCCGCAAGCAGACATCCTGTGCTGTCAGACTAATTCCAGTCATTTCAGTATAGATGAGCGGTGCGAGAGGATCGAAGTTAAACTGTCCGTAGTGAGTTTCCCCAAACAGTTTGCAGATCCTAGCAACTACTTGTGAGTCAAACAGCAATCGCAATTGTTCGGCATCGAGTACGTTACAAGATTTGAGATAGGTACCTAATGGTTGTCCGAGTTTATGGGCATTAATTGATAATCCAGTAAGTTGCTCCGAGGTAAGCCAGCGTCGTTGCTCCATCATCTTGAGCAAGCCGAGATCCTGCAATCCGTGCCCATTGCTGACAGACACGATCCGTCCGGTTTGAAATGAAATGTAGTAAGAATTGTCTAGCGATCGACTCAAGCACCGATCTGATTCGATCGATAACAATCCCGTTTTGCTACCTTCGCGGACGAAATTAAAAATCTCAGGCAAAGAATACTCTGATAAATAACCAGTCAGGGACATTTAGATATCTCCAAATTTAGCCGCTCGAACGATCCGATCCAGTTGACAAGGGCAATTGCAGCTAGAAACTTTCAGCAGAGCGTCCTTTCAACATAGAGCCACAGCCAGATATATGGGTGCGATCTCGATTACTCAAAAGTGGTGAATTCAAACACATCATGAGTGCCACCACGCAAGATGGATTCGGTATGAATGCCGCGTAACTTTTTACCTGTAATTTCACTCAAGGCACCCCAAATAGCACCCATGGTAAAAGTACATTTGCGATCGGAACCTTGCGGTTCGTTAGCAGTACAGACGGTTTCCGAGCAATATACCCGCACGACATCACCTACTTGGACGATTTTATCGACAGCAGTTAAACGCGTACCCTCACTACCAACTGCCCGATTTAACAGCTCGGCAATAGTACTAAAATCTGCACTAGAGTTGGATAAGCCCAGGGATTGAACTAAGTTTTTGCCCCGCGTGCGCCCAGCCGCAATCAACGAGATCGCTGTTGCTTTCTCGCCAAGAGCTTCTTCCATGCCAGTAATTACTGATTTGAAGCAAACAATACTGATAAATTCCCCTAATTGGGGACGGCTGGAGATTGGAGTTGACATTTTAATAAATTGGTTGGGATTGTCGATATAAATGCAAAACTACTCAATCTCACACCAGAGATCTGTCCTGAACTCGCCCATGGGGCGGCTAACAATCGGTAGTATTCTAGATAGGCTCTAATTTAGTATGCCCATCAGCCGACAGTTTGCTAACAGCAATCCCTAAATTAGTTCTGTTTGGACGCGGCTTCGCTGCTATAGATCTCCTGCCAAGATTGCGATCGAATTGACATCTCCTAATCTCGAATCCTCAGTTATTATAGAATTGTAAAGTTTTATCCCTTCAGGTATAAATGGAATTCCTATCATTAGAGACAATCCAAGCACTGGCAAGTCAATACGGATATCTCGCTGTCTTCGTAGGCATTCTGTTAGAAAATTTGGGGATTCCGTTACCTGGTGAAACCATCACGATCGTGGGTGGTTTTTTGGCTGGGAGTGGCGAACTAAATTATTGGATCGTCCTTGCATGTGCGGCGATGGGAGCTTTCTTGGGCGGTATCTGCGGTTACTTCATCGGTAAATCTGGTGGTTGGAAACTAATCGTTGCGATCGCGAAAGTGTTCCGCGTTCAAGAGATTCAGCTAGAAGAGATGAAGACCAAATTTAGTGACAATGCTGTTAAAGCCGTCTTCTTCGGGCGATTTATTGCCATTTTGCGGATTTTTTCGAGTCCGATGGCAGGTGTAGTCGAGATGCCTTTAGGTAGATTTATGGCTGTGAACTTAGCTGGTGCTGTGACTTGGGCGAGTGTGATGACAACGCTAGCCTTTGTTGTCGGTAAAGTAGTCTCGCTCGAACAGTTGCTAGAGTGGGTGAGTAAATTCGCCATCTTAGCTCTATTAATCGCGATCGGGTTTATTACTATCCCCCTCTGGCTGGAATCTCGGAGTATTAAATCGGGGGAAGGGAAGTAGGCTTTAGGCTTTAGGCTTTAGGCTTTAGGCTTTAGGCTTTAGGCTTTAGGCTTTAGGCTTTAGGCTTTAGGCTTTAGGCTTTAGGCTTTAGGCTTTAGGCTTTAGGCTTTAGGCTTTAGGCTTTAGGCTTTAGGCTTTAGGCTTTAGGTTTTAGGTTTTAGGCTTGCTCACATCTTGCACCAGTTTAAATATACTAGTATTAAGCAGCGAAAATGAGGGTACCGTTTCTTTCTCCCAGTCTCCGAGTCTCCCGAAATAGTAACCTTATTTACGCTGTAGACTACTAGTGCTTAGTACAGATAGTCGGGTACCCACAAGCGACGCAGCTCCCTTCGGGAAGGCTCCGCCAACGAACGGGAGGTTCCCTCCCGTTTGTGTGCGTCAAGACAGGGGCACCCCTACGCAATTAATCTGTAGGGGTGCCCCTGTCTTGTCGTTTTTTTATTCGGGGGGAACCCCCGAATAAAAACGCCGCTTGTGGGTACCCTGGGTCTATACTAAGCACTAGTCTTTTCGTATTGGTGCAAGATGTGAGCTTTAGGCTTTAGGCTGGCTTCCAGTTACCCAGTCACCCAGTCCTCCAGTCTCCTGTAAAATTGATGTGAAGCTCGCGACTGAATAGCTATGAACTGTCATCAATGTGGGGGCACGATCGCGTTAACGGATCGTTTTTGTGAAGAATGCGGGGCAAGTCTGACGACGAACCCCAGTCTCCAGTCGAGCGACAATGGTTGTCAGAAATGCGGTGCGCCACCAAGCAAAATCGATAACGACAGATATTGCATAGAATGTGGATTTCGTCAAGTGGCAATCTCGAACGATCGCATCGAACTCGATTTCGCTGCTAATTTTGCAGGAGCTAGCGATCGCGGACGCAGACACCATCAAAATGAAGATGCGATCGCCCTCAAAATTCTCGATCCCGACACATATATTTTTGTCCTCTGTGACGGCGTATCTAGTTCTCAACATCCCGAACTCGCCTCTAGAGCTGCTGTAACTGCCTGTATTGAAGCAATCGCAATCGCCCTCAATGGCGATCGCGCACAGCCAGATAACGCGATCGAAATTGGCGTCCAAGCAGCACTTCAAGCTGTTTCCAAAATCCCGATCGATCCTTCATCATCGATCGATCCCTCCTCAACGACGATCGTTACCGCGATCGTCCGCGATAATATTGCCACAATTGGCTGGTTGGGTGACAGTCGCGCCTATTGGCTCGTGCCCGAAAAATCGCTCCAGCTCACGCAAGATGACTCCTGGATGCGCGATGCGATCGAGTCGGGTATGTATACCGCCGCCGAAGCCGAAGCATCTCCCTACGCCCACGCGATCGTCCGCTGGCTGGGTGCAGATACCGCTGACGATGGGGTGCCCAATCTCACGACTTTCGCTATCCCTAGCAATGGTTATCTGCTCCTGTGTACCGATGGCTTGTGGAATTATGCGCCAGATCCCGCCTACCTTTACCATACGCTCGCGCAATCGCCAGCACCCGATCCGCTCTCGATCGTCCGTCATCTCGTCAGCTATGCCAATCAACAAGGCGGTCAGGATAATATTACCGTCGGTATTCTGGCGATCGAGTAACTATTTTCGGATTTTGACGTTGCTCGGTTGAGGGAAGATCTCCTGTTTCTGCAATATATTAATCTCCACTATCCACTATCCACTATCCACTATCCCCTAATTCACCGATCGACCGAACCCATAATAATATCGATACTCCCCAGAATCACCACGATATCGGCGACTTTGACCCCTTTGAGTAAATAGGGCAGAATTGAGAGATTATTAAAATCGGCAGAGCGGATTTTCCACCGCCAGGGGAAGGTATTGTCGTCGCCGATGATAAATATCCCCAACTCGCCTTTACCACTCTCCACGCGCACGTAACGTTCGCCTGAAGGGATTTTGAAGGTGGGGGCAATCTTCTTGCTAATGTACTGGTAATCCATCCCGTCCCACTCGGATTTTGGCCCTGCGGCGAGACGTTTGGCTTCGAGATCTTCGTAAGCACCGCCAGGGATGCGATCGATCGCTTGCAGGAGAATCTTCACCGATTCTCGCATTTCGCGAATTCGCACGAAATAACGTGCCAGACAATCGCCCGCCGTCTCTGATTGAATATCCCAATCTAACTCATCGTATCGCTCGTAGTTATCGACTTTGCGTAAATCCCACTTGACGCCAGAAGCGCGTAACATCGGCCCCGATAAGCCCCAATTAATCGCCATCTCGCGACTAATCGTCCCCACCCCTTCCACGCGACGGCGAAAGATCGGATTGTCAGTAATTAAGCGTTCGTACTCATCAACTTTGGGCGCGAAATAATTGCAGAAATCCGCACATTTAGCCAGCCAGCCGTGGGGTAAATCTACCGCTACCCCACCCACGCGGAAGTAGTTATTATTTACCATCCGATAGCCCGTCGCGGCTTCCCACAGATCGTAAATCATCTCCCGTTCGCGGAAAATATAGAACAAGGGCGTCCCCGCACCGACATCTAACATAAATGGCCCCAACCACAACAAATGGTTGGCAATCCGGTTGAGTTCGAGCATTATCATCCGAATATAACTAGCCCGTTTCGGTACCGAGATATTTGCTAACTTCTCCACCGCATTGACAGTCACGGCTTCATTAAACATTCCAGCGGCATAGTCCCAACGACTGACGTAGGGGACGTACATCAGAGTGGTGCGATTTTCGGCAATCTTTTCCATTCCTCGATGTAGATAACCGATAACGGGTTCGCAATCGACGACATCTTCGCCATCTAATGTCACGATAATCCGAAAACAACCGTGCATGGAGGGGTGATGCGGCCCCATATTAAGTACCATCGGCTCTGTCTTGGTTTCGAGCTGTGCCATAGCTGCTATCTCCTAAAATCGCGATCTTCATTCTGTATATCGCGATCGTGCCAACCCCGTCTTGTACGTTCGTCCGATTTTTTGGATATTCTGCGATGCTAAGATCGTAAGTAATCGATCGTAGTTAAATGCAAGTTACCGATGGGTGGGTAATGGCCACTAATTTTTTTGCTAATTACAATCACACCAAAATGATGTCATTTTGGAGCGATAAAAATTATGAGTCGCGCTTGATGCTCATCGCTTTTAAAAAGCTTGTCTGACAAATGCTTTTGGCGTAATGCCTTCCAACCGTTTGAAATGCCGATGAAAATGACTTTGGTCTGTAAATCCGATCGTTTTAGCCACTTGTGCGATGCTCGATCCACCTTGGCGTAA
Source organism: Chamaesiphon minutus PCC 6605 (assembly GCF_000317145.1). GTDB lineage: Bacteria > Cyanobacteriota > Cyanobacteriia > Cyanobacteriales > Chamaesiphonaceae > Chamaesiphon > Chamaesiphon minutus. The sequence continues at coordinate 2,918,932 of NC_019697.1, forward strand.
CAATTTTTTCCCGCGATCGATCCGACATCTCAAAATATACTGATGGGGCGAAAATCCGGTGGATTGTTTGAACAGTTGCGAAAAATAGTGCGGACTCAATTGGACGATTTGCGCCAGTTCGTGTAGGCTCAGATCGCGATCGAGATAGGTATCGATATAGTCTACAATTTGTTCGAGTTGAGTTGGAGCCAAGCCACTATGATAAGTAGGCAGTGCATATTTTTGGACGGAATAATGCTGTAACAGGTGCATCATCAGCGCGTCGAGCATCGATTCGGCATAAAGCCGACTCAGACTACCGGGATGTTCGAGCGCGTGTTTGAGCGATATTCCAATTCGATCGATCGTGGGATCTGTAGTCGCAAAGTGGGGAATCAATTCCAATCGATCGCGCTCTAGAGTTAGATTGAGCGTATCACGTATGACTTTCGGTTCCAAGCCGACGACAATGGCACCGCCACCCCGATTCCACTCGGCATAATGCCAAGTATCGGCAGGAACGATGACTGCATCGCCGCGCCTGACTACTTCGCGTCGCAATTTACCATCGATCCAGCGTTCGGCTGTAACTGGAGCTGGTAAATCGATAAAAATACCCAAACCATGCTGTTTGGCTAAAATATTTGGTGTCGCGCCTGGTGGAAAATAGTCATAGGCAACGAGCAACCCGTCTAGTTGTGCAGAAATGCTACTCAGTAATGGAGGTCGGTCGAAAATTTGCTGGTATCCAGCTTCACCAGCTACCGTAAAGTCTACAATTGTCGATTCTCGATCGGACATACACTTGAGTTTGGCGTAAGATCGTCGATGAAAGCTATCGCTCAATTAAATTCTAATCTACACACCGCTCCGGTCTGAGCTAATGGTCGAAATCTTTTCCTCGATCGCGAAACTTTCGCATAATTAGTCAGTTCTAGTCCCAATTATGTATCAGGATTTTCAGGATTAGCTTATCGGTATTAACCTTTGTCTGTATCAGGATTTGAGGATTTACTGGATTTTCCGGATTAGCTTATCGGTGCTAACCTATGTCTTCTATTTCCTATCCCCTATCCCCTATCCCCTTTCTCCTAAAGCCTAAAACCTAAAACCTAAAGCCTAAAACCTAAAGCCTAAAACCTAAAGCCTAAAGCCTAAAGCCTAAAGCCTAAAACCTAAAACCTAAAGCCTAAAACCTATCCCCTACCCCCTATCCCCTAATGTTCACCGCAGAAGTCTTCCAAAATCCTTACTTGCCGCAAGGTGCCACACAAGTAAACGCGATCGTGACAATCGCGACTAGTAGCAATGATGATGCTACCGTCGCCGCACCGAGTAATAGCCAACGCTTATTTGGGATTATTTGCGATACATCTGGATCGATGGGTGGAGCTAAGATGATTGCAGCTAAAGATGCGATCGTCAAAATTATCAATCTTCTCCCTACAGATGCGGCATTTTTTGTCGTCACCGGATCTAGTCGATCGAAATTACTAGTACCGCTCGTCAACGCCGTCCCTGAAAATAAACTCCGCGCCGTCGCGCAGGTAAAAGAAATTGCTGCTGGCGGCGGGACATTGATGTCTACTTGGTTGCATACAGCTTTGGGTGAATTCAATAAAATGCCCCAAGCAATTTGCCAAGCTTTATTACTTACCGACGGACAAAACGATCCTAATGACGAGCAAGATTTAGTGCGAGTTTTGGACGCATCTGAAGGTAAATTTCAGTGCGACTGTCGCGGCGTCGGAACGGATTGGCGCGTCGCTGAATTACAGAAAATTGCCACCAGACTGTTAGGTACGACAGATATTATCTCATCACCAGAGCGCATTGCCGATGATTTCCAAGCAATTCTGACTAAAGCGATGGGTAAAACCGTCAGCGATGTCAGTCTAAGGTTGTGGACGCCGATGGGTGCAAAGGTGTTATTTTGCAAGCAAGTCAGTCCCGAAATCGTCGATGTCACCAGTCGCGCCAAAGTCGTCAGCGAACGAATTGTCGAATACCCGACGGGTGCGTGGGGAAGTAATGAATCGCGCGATTACCATTTCTGCATCCAAATTAACGCGGGGAATGTCGGCGACGAAATGTTGGCGGGTAGAGCGAGTCTGATAACCCAAACCAACGGCGTCGAAACCAAAATTACCGAAGCCAAAATCCTCGCCACCTGGACCGAAGATGAAGCCAAAACCGCTAAAATCGATCGCCGCGTTGCTCACTATACCGGACAAGCCGAACTCGCGCAATCGATCCAAGAAGGCTTAGAAGCCAGAGCGCAAGGTAATATCGAAATAGCGACAGTCAAGCTCGGCAAAGCCGTCAAACTCGCCTACGATTCTGGCAACGAAGCCACCGCCAAACTCCTCCGCTCTGTCGTCGATGTCGAAGACGCCGCAGCAGGTACCGTCCGCATCAAGCGCACCGTCGCCAAAGAAGACGAAATGATGCTCGAAACTCGATCGACCAAAACGGCTAGAATTCAGAAGTAGGTATTAGGCTTTAGGCTTTGGGCTTTAGGTTTAAATACTGCATCGATTGAGTTCTCTTAACGCCATTTAAAGGCTCATGAGTGAAGTATCACCTTTGGCAACACGATCTCCACTTCCTAACACCTAATATCTAACACCTAAAGCCTAAAGCCTAACCATGTACACTTGTCCCAAAGGCCATAATTCAACGGAATCAGATTTTTGTTCTGAATGTGGGGCAAAAATTACTGGAATGGGGATTGCCGAAGTCGTCTCAAATCCCACCCACAAAACCGCCGCAACTATTAACCAATCGGTAGCCGTCCAGTCTTGCCCCGAATGTAGTACTCCGCATGAGGTAGATAGCGGTAACTTTTGTGAGATTTGTGGTTTTAACTTCTTGACTGGTGCCAAGGGTGGCGATCCTTTATCTATTTTTCCACCGCCGATTCGATCGGGAATTAATACTACAGCTACCGCACCGACACAGCCACCCCATCCATCCGCTCAGGTCACAAATCCCGCCCCTAACGCAGTCAGTCAATGGCAGGTGATTATCTCGATCGATCCCAGTTTAGCGACCCCTGACAGCCCACCAGCCCCCGCACAGGAACCGATCGTCATTGAGTTAACCCAGCCTACCAATCTCATCGGCAGGACTAGCATCGCGCGGGCGATTCATCCTGAAATTCCCCTAGATTTGGATGATGCCGTTTCTTCTCGCCATGCGATTCTTACCCTCCATCCCGATGGCACCCTCATACTTAGGGACATCGGTTCGTCAAATGGGACGCTGGTAAATGGCAAAGAAATTGCCGTGATGGCAGATATTTCGATCGCGTCTGGCGATGAAATTACGCTCGGACATTGGACGAGAATTAAGCTCATAAATCTAAATTCGGGACGCTCGTAGATCGATCGACAAATCTATTTTGCAGTAATCGATCGATACAATCTACTGTCATGTTATCGATCGAATTGGGTAGGATAAATACAGCACGTAATTAGAGGTAAAAAATCTATGAATCCCATTCTCAGACAAGGCGATGTCCTCATTATTCCGAGCGACACATCTGCCACAGGTACCAAGCTTCCGCACCTGACTTTAGCTGAAGGTGAAGTTACCGGACACCGCCACCGAATTAGCAATGGTGAAGCCGAATTATTCGAGCGTGATGGCGTATTATATCTCAAAGTTTTATCCCCAACTGCCGTTCTCACCCACGAGGAACATGCAGAGGTAACTATCCCCCAAGGCGATTGGGAAATCCGCATCCAACGCGAATACTCGCCCGAAGGTTGGCGATATGTAGCGGATTGAAAATTATTTGCAAGGGGCATCGATCGATACCCTTCACTTGAATTTGGACTAAGTTGAGTGAATGGAATCCTAAGTGGTTATTGGATGAAGAAAATGCTGCGATTAGACAGAGATTAATTGCTCAAATAGGGTACGAGAAAACTTGTGAGGTATTATATGCGATTACTCTCGATATTTGGAGAGAATATACCTTGCTCAAAATCAATATTCTAGAATTATTAGAGCGAGAGCCGATGATTTTACTCAAGATGACTTGTCCATCGACTGGGCATATTCATATTCTGCGCGTTCCACTAGAGATGACGAGTGCAGAGGAGGCGATTACTTGGGTAAATCATGGCATTGCTCCCGACAAGTTTGCAGTCCAAACTTAAAATTAAGTCGAAACCCCAAAACTCTTAATTTGCCAAGGTTTGACGAGCGTATCCACAGGATCTAAAAGTCGTTCTTCGAGGATATTTATGGCTCGATCGATCCCTAAATCCAGCTCGCCGCTTAACTCAATTTCCCCCTCAACTCCATGACATTCATAACACCGCAGTACCCACGATCGATCTAGAGCTTCTGAAGGTTTGAAAGCCATTAAAACTAGATTCTCTGCATGTAAATCTAGAAAACTATGATTAGTTCTTAACGATCTCCCCGTACCCTCGTCTCCCACTCTCCCCCTCTCCCCCTCTCCCTCTACTCGCACTACCTGCAACGGAGAATTCAACTCCAACCCCTTTCGCACCGTCTGAGCCGCTTGCCAGGTGCCACTATGAGGATAAATTGCATAGGTAAATTCATGGTAACCTCGATCGGCGATCGGATCTGGCCATTTGCTACTGCGGAGTAAAGTTAGTCGTACATAATCCGTTCCCGCATCGAAGCCATATTTACTATCGTTTAAAATACTCACCCCATATTCGCCACTATTATCGGTGAGATCTACCCAGCGGTGCATGGGTAATTCCCATTTAGCCTTTTCGGCGGCGGTTTCGGGTGTGGTAGTGCGATCGATCGCGCCACAGGCAGTTTCGGCGGTAGATCGATCGGCGGTAAGATTGAGGGGGAAGTTGGCTTTAATTAAGACATGTTCGGCTTGCCAATCGACGCTGGTTTTAATGCGGACGATCGGGCTATGGGCGTCTAAGATATAATCTTGCGTAAATTCACATCCCGCTAATTCCCTCACGACTCGCACGCTTTGGCGGATTTCGCCTGCTTCGATCCACTCGATCGATTTTAACTGGCTGGGTGGCAATTGTTTTTCGGCATATTTAGGGTCGATATTCCAGGCATCCCAGTATTGTCCCTCATCTTGGAAGGCTTCGAGATGATTGGCACCTATTGAGGTAAGAACTTCCCGTTGGTTAATTTCATCCCAGATACTAGCAATATCTCCAGTATGAAAGTCGATTTCTACTTTTACGAATCGGTTTTTAAAAATAAAATCGCCAGAACCCAATATTTTCAGATCTTTCCATCGCGGCTTGGGATCGACGATCGGGTCCATACCCATCATAAAGTAAGGTACAAGCCAGAATAGCTCACAACCAACGCTGGGTAAATCTGCTAAGAATAATATTTTCCCCGTTGATGATTGTGTTTGTCTAGAGCAAACTACTTCTAATGCGCGTCCAGCAGCATCATATACCCGCCACCACTCAAGACCCCATTCTGTCGGCGGTAAAGATAAACTAACTACTTCGGTACGTTGCCAATTGAGAGCATTAAAAATCACGATCGGAATTGCGCCCTCTATTGGCGGCGTCGGGAGGCTAATTCGATCGCAAATTTCACCCAAAGCATTGCTAATTATCTGCGTCATCGCGCGTTCAACATCTGCCCAGCCTTCATTTGCCGTTATATATACGGGTTCGATCGCAGTGCCAGGGATGATATCGTGAAATTGATTGAATAATGTCTGCTTCCAGGCTGTCTCGATTTGCAATTTGAGATCTGCGGGATAATCCTGGTGACTGACGATACAGGCGATCGAAGACCAGAGTTCGGCTTGATATAATAAATCCTCAGAGAGCCGATTCGATCGCTTTTGATCGGCGTGGGTGGTAAAACAACCGCGATGGAATTCTAAATAAAGTTCGTCCCGCCACACTGGTAAAAGTTGACTGTCGGCTCTACTTGCCAACTTATCCAGATATTTAATCGCCGTCGTAAATTCCAGATCGGGAAATACATCCGACTGCGACCATCGATCGGCTAATTCCAACATATCACGAGTCGGCCCGCCGCCATGATCGCCGATGCCAAATAAATACAGCGACTCATTTATGCCCGTATCTGTTTGCCACTTGCAGGCATAATCGATCATCTTCAACGGATCGATGCCCTCACCAATTGCCGATGACATCAAACTCATTACCCGACTCCCATCTGGAGCTTCCCACCAAAATAATTGATGGGGAAATTGTGTCGTATCGTTCCACAAGAATTTCTGCGTCACGAAGTAATCGATACCGCCTTGCTGGAGTAACTGCGGTAATTGCCAGCAAAAGCCAAATGTATCTGGGAGCCATGCGACTTGAGTATGCGCGCCAAATCTCGATCGGTTGTATGCTTGTCCGTAAATAATCTGCCGTGCGATCGATTCTCCCGAAATTACGTTGAGATCTGGTTCGATCCACATTCCCCCGACGATTTCCCACTTACCCGCCCGCACCTGCTGACAAATCCCAGCAAATATCTCTGGTTGGTGAATTTCCATCCACTCATACAGCGCAGGAGTAGAATGACAAAAAGTCAAATCGGGAAATAATTGCTGTAAACTCAGACTCGATCGAAACGTCCGCTCCGCCGCTTCCCAAGTCTCCGCCACCTCCCACAACCACGCCATATCCAAATGAGCATGTCCCAACAATTGAATAGTGTGCAAAATCCCCTCCGAGGAGCGATGCATCGACAGGGAGGGAACCTCCCGGTTGTGTGCGTCAAGACAGGGGTGCCCATCGGGCGGGGTGGGTAGATCTTCACCGCAGCCCAAGATCCCAGCAGACATCCCCTCCTCGGAGGGGTGCCCATCGGGCGGGGTGGGCAGATCTCCACCGCAGCCCAAAATCGCCTTAATTTGTTGTTTGAGCTGTAGAATATGTTCGATAAACCGACGACTATCGACCTTGAGTAAATCGTAATCGATCCGATCTATAATTCCCGCCACTTCCCCCAACTGAGCCGGATCGAAGCTCGCCACCTGCTTTACCATCACCGCCAACTCATCCGCCAACCAACCCGGTTCGGGATTTGTCGGCTCTACCGATTCAAAAATTAACCGCGAACGCATCAAAGCACCAATATCGTGCCCCGGACTAATTAATCTTAATCGCACGTCTACAGCCGTTCCAGGCACCACAGCAGACATCAGCAATACACGCGGACTATGGTCGAATAAATCCCCCTCCTGCACCAATTCCCCATCGACAAATACCTGCGCCAACTCCGCCCACCAAGTAAAAGCCAGCCGACAAGATAGACTAGTAACAGGATAACCATAGAGATCGATCGGCATTACCACCTGTTGCGCCAACCAGATCTCCCGTCGCCCCCGTTCCCAAGCAATCTGTCCCTTCGGATTTAAGTTTGCCAGCTCCCAAGCATTCGGATCTGCATCTACAGAGCCAGCTCCCAGAAACATTTTCCAGCCAGTCATAAGATCCTGCTGACTGAGATTCCGCAGTCGCTCGACCAGGATCGCGATTGAAGATACAAAACTTTGCTCGGAATCATTCATAGTTTCGCTAAAATCTTAGATATTTAAAAAAGTAACTCAACATCGAGCTAAGTTTTGAGACCCACCTTCACAATTTAAGTATTAATTCAGATCTCGACCCGTACATACCAGCCAAGTCTCGACCGTCTCAAAACTTACTTCTGGATATTAAAAACAACCTACTATTCACTATCCACCATCCACTATTCACTTTCCACTATCCACTTGCCATTAAACCCCCATGTCTGGAACTTACCAAAGCCGAGTCTTCACCTTTATCAGCAAGCGCACCGATCGATTGAAAGACACCTGCGTTCAAGGTTTGCGACATCTTAAGGTAGCGGTAGTTTGGACTGGTCAAATTTTACTCTATCCGCTCCAGCTCTTGGCACAGAAACTAGAGAACTTGCAACCCCGACTTGCGCCACCACCCCCACAAAAATCGCTACCACAGCCAGCTTCCGATATTAACATCGAACAGGCTCTTGAATCGATCGTCGAAGCTGGATATCCAATTGAGATTGCCGATAGTGCTGAATTGATAGTGGATGATTGGTCGGTTATCGATGAAAATATCTGGAATAATGGCGGCGAACTTATCGCTAATCAAAGTCAAGAAGCTACCTATAATTTCCACACATCTAGCCAAGTTCGCTCGCACAAACCAATTATTCGCGGACTCAGTTCGTTATTAACCGATCGCCAATTAGTCTTAGTAACAGCCGAAAACGAACTATTAGATCTACTGACAGTTTCCCAACAACAAGAAATTCGGCGACGGATTGGACTAGATATTGCAATTGCTTGGCATCAATGGCGCGCGAGTAAAATAGCAACCGATCGGGCTGCACCCGAATTTTCAACCGATCGACAACAAGTATTACTCGACGAAACTACCGATCGATGGCTGGAGATCGAACGCGAACACTTAACAAATCCAACTTTATTTTTGAATAGTGAAATAGATCCGATCGAGCCAGCATTACCATCGACAACTTTGCGCGATCGCTTGCAAAATTGGTGGCAAAATGCTACTAAAGATCGAGCTGAATCTCAACCTGTTGCCCCAAAAGCTCAGCTCGAACTACCATCGTCTAACTATCCATTTACACCCCGATCGCCACGACTGAATAGATTCGTAGATCTGCCCCAACTGCCACCGATTGTCGAATCACAACCTACCCCAAACCAAGCTCGTCCGGTTCTAGATACCCTTGCCAAACTCCAACCAAATTGGCTCAAAAGCTGGTTTAGTTACTATCAAGATTATCTATATATCCCATCGAAGCAAGATAGCTATATAGTCCATCAACCAGCAGAATTTAAGCTAATTCCGATCGAGCCAGAACCCCAAAAGATCGAGTACACAGAAATTATCAAAAGACAGAACTCCAGCCTCAATAAACGAGGCTCTGAGAATAAGCAAGCTGCTGGCAAAATCTCTAAACAAATCGATTTAGAATCAGAAGTTAGTCAGGATTGGGCTGGAGGTAAAATATCCAAACAAGTAAACTTAGATCCAGAATATTTCCCAGATTGGATCGAAGCAGATTCCGAACTAATCGGGTATAGTAGATCGCCATTAGCGAGATTCTTAGCATGGCTCGATCGGATCGTTCTAGCGATCGAAAACTGGCTGATAAAAATGTGGGAGATGATTACTAATAATCCCGCTCGTAATTAATTAATAACCGATCGCTATTTTTTTAAGATAGGCGATAGAGATCGGAGATGAATTGATATAATACTTTTTGAGCATTCGTCGATCGAATCGAGTTTGTAGCTGGATGAAATAACTCCGAAATCAGCGGTAAAACTTCGGTATCTAAAGCCTCACGAAATATCTCCGTCGGTAAAATGAGTTGCGCCGCATCGCGCAAATCGTGGAGGAATTCTAATTTAAAACTTTCAGGCGTGGATTTGGCGATAGCTAGCGGTTTCACCCAACACCTAGATGAGACACTAATAATATCTATAACTTCAGCAAATAGATGTAAATTCTCTCTGTCTATGCAAACAATTCGATCGGTTTTAAATTCGACTGGTGAAGGTTTATCGGTCATTCTATATTTTACTAGAGCTATCGTTCGATCGAGGATACTGGAAATTAATCTATAACTATTTTAACTCCTACTGTCGATCGATAAATAACGCTATACCCCAGAAATCGCCACTACTAGCAGATTAATAATAAATAAATGCAAGAATATAAGCCTATTATCGATCGCTATTACGATCGACATATTTACGATATCCATTGCGATCGCAATCTGAATTTTTATAAGACATTGGAGTACGAACTATCGGTTACTACTGTAACGCAATCAGAGATAAACAGTTGGGGCAGAAAGAAATTAAACAGGAGCTAGAACAGATTAAGACCAGTCATCGATCTCTAGCCCTGGGCCTCGATCGGTGGCTAAAGATCGTAGCAAAAGCATGTCAAATGAAAAACTTTAACCCATTCTAATTTCTAATGAGTATCCAACCAATCAACTAAATCTCCAAACTGAGCAAAATCTAATAATGCATCACCTAATTCCTCCAATTGAGCCAAAGATAGAGCCTTAACCTTCAATTCAACTTCCGCTGGCACATTACCCACCCGTCGATTTAATAGTCTCAGGATTAATGATTGTCCTTCATCCTGACGACCTTTGACCTCACCCCGCTCCTCGGCGGCTTGAAGTTTCTCTAAAAATAATGGCGATAACTGCATCATCAACTCTTCCTCCTCTGGCTCCTGAGTCTCTCTAGCTTCCAGTATAACTCGTAAATTTCCCAACCAAGATAGGGTTTTGGCTTCACGAATCAGATCGGCATGTAGATCGAACAATTTTCCCATGCAAGCGCGAATCTGAAAAATTGTCGGTGGATTCCGAAATGGTTCGAGGACAAAATCAGTTTGGGCGATTTGACCTAATAGACCTAATTCGGGAATCGATCGAGTTGAATCGTTGGATTGAAAATAGATATCGACTTCTCTGACTTCAGAACTAATTTTAAAAGAGGTTTGAACTTGCCCAAACGGTGATAATAATGACTCCAAAAAGCCTTTTGCAAATTCATCATGAGGAAATCGAGTCATCAGATTGGTTCGTGTTTTTACCCATAATCATTTTAACTTTCACTGCTTAAAAACTATCGATCCGATCGGATCGATAATATCTTACAAACGCGGATCGATCGGTTCGCTTTCTAAGGCTAATACACCAAATACACATTCATGTACTTGACGTAACGGCAACTTCGCCACAAACCGCTCTAACGCCTCCACACCCAAAGCAAATTCCCGCACTGCCAGATTGCGCTTGGCACCCAAACCCCGCTGGCGCAGCCGCTCTAGATGTTCGGGTAGATCGTATTCAGGGCCATAAATAATCCGTAGATATTCAGAACCTCGGACTTTAACTGCGGGTTGAATTAGACCTTTACTGCCAGAATTGATAAACTGCAGCGGTTTGACGACCATGCCTTCGCCACCAGCTTGGGTTAACTCTTCCCACCATTGGGTTGCGGCTGTGACTGCGGCTTCGTCTTGAAGATTGACGGTGCGATGGGTGGTGGCGAGGAGGATCGGATCTGATTGGCAGATTTGGGCGATTTGGTTCATGTGCCACAGATGGTCTTTGTCTACATGTACTGCGCCATCGGTGGCCATAATATGGAAGGGTGCGAGCTTAAAGTCCTCGATCGAGTCTACGTTCCAACAGTAGCGACGGTAAGCCTCTACGTATTTTTGTGCCATGCTCGATCGAGTCTGCAATTTTTCGAGTTGGGGTGCGACGGCGATCCCGCGATCGAATGCTTGTTGAAATAGTTGCGTCGCATAATCTAAACTATGATTTGCCGCCGCACCTACGGGGGCGTATTGGGCGCGGAGCAAGCCTTGCGCCTTGGCAGACCAGGGCATCAATTCGCAATCTAAGCACACCCAGTCTGTCTCTAGGCGTTGCCAGAAGTCGCTGGCAGTTAATGCGGCTCGAACGCGCTCTAATACTGGGGTTTCGAGTGTCGAGTTGTCGAAAAATCTGCGTCCCGTGCGGGTATAACAGATACCGATGCCTTCGCCTGTAATTCCAAATCGTTTCTCGACTGCGGCTTCATCGCGACAGACAATGACTACCGCTCGCGAACCCATGTGTTTTTCTTCGCAGACGACTTCGTTAATGCCGAGCGATCGATAATAGTCGAAGGCTTCGGTAGGATATTCGAGATATCCTGGCAGTTTGGAAGTCGCGACGGGAGACATGGTCGGTGGTAGATATATCAACCATTTGGGATTGGCGGCAAATCGACTCATCACTTCTAGAGCAGCAATCGATCGATCTGCTTGAATGGCAATATTAGCTTGGAGGCGAGTATTAATAAACCGTTTGCCCAAGACATCGGCGATGTCTAAGATATCGTCATCTTCTTGTTGCACGCTGCGAATGCTAGTTTCCGCATCCAGGGGTCTGAGCGGTTCATAATATACCTGCGCCGCCGGGACTTGAACGATTTCGCGTTCGGGATATTTCAACGCCGTTAATTTACCGCCAAACACGCAACCAGTATCGATATCGATCGTATTATTCAGCCATTCCGCTTCTAATACGGGCACATGTCCGTAAACTACCGTCGCCGCACCGCGATACTCCCGTGCCCAATTCGCGCGGACGGGTAAGCCATATTCGTCGATCTCACCCGTGGTTTCGCCATACATGGCAAAAGAGCGGACGTGACCGGATGTGCGGCCTTGTAGCTCCTCCTTGAGGCCAGCATGAGCGATGACGAGCTTACCATCGTCGAAGATATAGTGACTAATCAGCGAGTCGATAAATTTCGCTAATTCGGCACGAAATTCGGTTTGGAGCGGTTCGGGTAAGGCTTCAATTTCAGCGACGGTTAGCTCTAAACCGTGATTGAGTTTGACATTTTTGCCGCGTAAATAGCGCAGCAGTTTAAATTCATGATTGCCGCAGACGCATAAGGCACTTCCCGCCGCCACCATATTCCGAGCGAGTTTAATCGAATCGAGATTGCGGATGCCTCGATCGACCAAATCGCCGACAAACATCACTTGTCGTCCGCTAGGATGTTTGTAAGTGGGAAACTCCCAGCAAGGTTGTTGCGGTTCGGCATGAGCTTCGTAACCCAACTGCTGGAGCAAGATTTCTAATTCGTCACAGCAACCATGAATATCCCCGATGATATCAAATGGCCCTGCTTCGGTTTTACGATTATTCCACAGTGGTTGACGCTGGATTTCGACGCTATTAATTTGCTCGACGTTGGAGAGAATATGCACATACCGAAATTCTCTGTCCAGATGCCGCAAAGAGCGTTTCAGGTTCTCCGTATGCCGCTTGACGACATGAATGCCAAAGTCACGATTCTCGCGCTGTTGATTGCGATCGTGACACAATTCGGCTGGTATATTAAAGACGATCGCGACAGCAAAACAATGATAATCTTTGGCTAATTGCAATAACGGCTTGCGATCTTCGGGCTTGACATTCGTCGCATCAACAACCGTCAATCTCCCAGCCTTGAGCCGCTTGGCAACGATATAATGCAGCAATTCAAAGGCATCGGTAGTTGCTGCTTGATTGGTTTCATCATCACAAACGATCGATCGACAATAATCGGATGAGATAATCTCCGTACCCAAGAAATGCTTGCGCGCAAAGGAAGATTTCCCCGAACCGGATGCACCGATGAGGACGACTAGGGAAAGTTCGGGGATGTTTAATTTCATACCTGTGACGATCGTGACGATCGGGAAAATCGTTCCTGTTAATTGTTGTGGTCGCGAGCATGATGACTGTAAACTGATTTTAGCTTAAGGAGACAGCAGATAGCGAACGGATATATTTAATGTTTACCCAATAACAAGTTCATCTAGCAGATTATTTCAAGCAGCTATAAATCTCACCAATTATTTAGGACTACTATCTAACGCGATCTCGATGGAGGAAAGTATTCAGAATAAAGGCTCAGCCATAAAATATTGTTTTAAATTAGATCCGATCGTTAACGAACGGCGGCAAATCTGATCCTTTGCTTCGACTCTAGATAATGTAGACATTTTTAAGTAATAAGATTTTCCATGAATATATAGCAATCAAGGTGATAAATTATCTGCACCTCACTAATTAATGAATAGCTATACTAAAGAGCAGATTGAAAGTATTGTTTTGCAAATGAAAATCATTAAAAGACCGCGTTATTGCTGACCAATTTAAAAACAATGTATCAGTTTTTCATTGCAAAAGTTACATACAGCTTTCATGAGTGATTGTCAATAGTCCTCTTGATAGATGTCAGAGACTTGTAATGATTTTAAGATATTAAAATGTCGGTACAACTTAATGCAACTCATAGAAAGGATCGAACTCATTTTGCAGATACTTTGTGTCGCAACCCAACAGGCTGAATTTATGACAGTTAAGCAAATTATCTGCACGAGCAACTCCGGACACAAACAAAAACCTGTGGGTATTTTTGGGCTGTAATGTTGCTAATTATCAGGTGATGTATCTTAAGTATAGATAATTGACAATTATAAATAATTGAGGAATTCTATGTCAGCTATTCTCTTTGGCTCTATTAGTACGATTGCCGACACCTCCGAACTACAAAGACAGGCTTTCAATCAAGCTTTTCAGGCTCATGGACTCGACTGGAATTGGAGTCGAGCAGAATATCTGAAAATGCTAGAAAAAAGTGGCGGTCAAAATAGAATTGCCGATTATGCAGATTCGATCGGACAGACAGTCGATATCAAGGCAATTCATCGATCGAAGTCCGAATTTTTTCAAAATAGCTTAACCAACTCTCAGGTCAAACCTCGTTTCGGCGTAGTCGAAACAATCCAGGGTGCAAAAAATAAAGGTTTGAAGATTGCTTTTGTCACAACAACTTCTCAGGAAAATATTTCGATGCTGATGGCGGCATTGCAGCCAAGTATCCAGGTTACTGATTTCGATCTTATTTTAAATGACTCTAGTGTAGCTCGCCCCAAGCCAGATAAAGCTGCCTACACTTTCGCTCTAGAAAAGCTAGGAGAAAGCTCGGCTGATTGCATTGCAATTGAAGATAATTTAGGCGGAGTAGAAGCAGCGATCTCAGCAGGTATATATTGCGTTGCCTTCCCTAATATAAATACCGCTCATCATGACTTTAAAAGAGCAGATCGTGTGGTCGATCGATTGAATTTTGAAGAGTTAGAAAATTTCTTGCCTATAATTAAACAGAGAGAACATAGAGTCATATAGTCAAGAATGATGAGTAGAGAAACCATTAATTTTCGTCCACTATCACCATTTGGAATTGAAGTAAGTGAGATTAGTATCAATGATATAAATCGTAAATCTCTAGTTTCTTTAAAACATGTCATTGCCAATAATGGCTTAGTCATTTTTAGAAAGCAAGCAGTCAGTGATGCAGACTTTGTAGCTTTCCTGAGTCGATTGGGGCCGATGACTTTTACAGTGGGAGAGATACCAGTCTCACATCGACCCGAGCTGAATGTGGTTAGCAATATCGGACGAGAGCGGCCACCTAGGAGCGTTTTTCATACAGATACTAGCTATATTGCCAGACCGCCAGCCTTCACGGCATTGCGCGCTCTAACTATCCCTGTATCGGGTGGAGGTACACTATTTTCGGATCAGTACCGTGCCTATGAGACATTGCCCACAACAGTCAAAGAGCAGCTTGCCGATGCGCGGGTGCTCCATGTCATGTCTGGACTATCCCTAGATGAGCACCAAGAAAACCAAAGTTGGCATCCCTTATTTCTGCGGCATCCTCTTTCCGGTCGATTGGCCTTATTTTTATCGACACCAGAACGTTGTCAGGCCATCTCTGGCATGACGATCGATCGAGCGCAACGGATCGTGCGGTTGCTTTATCAGCACTCTATTCGCCACTACAGACTTTACCGTCACAGATGGCAACCAGGCGATATCGCGCTCTGGGATAACCGTTGCACGATGCATCGTGCCGACCACTCACAGGTTATTGGAGATCGATTATTGCATCGGGGACTGGTGTTGGACGAACCAATTGTTTAGACGCGCATATCCTGGCTAGCGTGAATTCAGCGAGAACATCCGCTCGTTCGACTTGATAATTATTAGAAAGATTGTTAAGTTTTACAAAGAGCTATATAAGTGGCACCTATCAGCAACATTAGGAAAATATAATGACTAACGTTCAGGCAACTTTCAAGGCTACAGAAACAGCTTTTCATGTTGAGGGATACGAAAAAATTGATTTCAGTTTGCTTTATGTCGATGGCGCATTTGCAGTTGAGAACGCAGAGATTGCCGAGAGCTACCGTCAATTCGGTCGCTGTCTGATGGTCGTAGATGAAGCAGTGTATGGTTTGTATGCCGAGCAGATCCAAGCTTATTTCCAGCATTATCAAATCGACCTGACGGTCTTTCCCGTTGCAATTAAGGAGACAGATAAAACGTTACAATCTGTCGAGAAAATTGTCGATGCATTTGCAGATTTTGGATTGGTGAGAAAAGAACCCGTTTTAGTTGTTGGTGGTGGCTTAACCACAGATGTAGCGGGCTTTGCTTGTGCGACTTATCGCCGTCGCACCAACTATATCCGAGTGCCGACAACGCTGATTGGTCTGATCGATGCCAGCGTGGCAATCAAAGTAGCCGTCAACCACGGTAAGTTAAAGAACCGACTGGGTGCTTATCATGCGTCGCAGAAGGTGATTCTAGACTTCTCATTTCTCAAGACGTTACCTGTAGATCAGGTGCGTAACGGCATGGCAGAGCTGATTAAAATCGCCGTGGTCGCGAACAACGGCATCTTTGAGATGCTAGAAAAATACGGTGAAGACCTGTTGCATACCCATTTCGGCTACTTGAATGGCACGCCTGAGTTACGCGAGGTCGCGCACAAGGTGACATATGATGCCATTAATACCATGCTCGGTCTAGAAGTACCCAACTTACACGAACTAGATCTCGATCGAGTGATTGCTTACGGTCATACTTGGAGTCCAACCTTGGAGCTAACGCCAGCAATTCCAATGTTCCACGGTCATGGCGTAAATATCGATATGGCATTCTCGGCGACTATTGCCCAGGAGCGGGGTTATATTTCGGTCGGCGAGCGCAATCGGATTTTAGGATTGATGAGCCGGATTGGTTTGGCGATCGATAGCTCTTATCTGACGCCCGAATTGTTGTGGAAAGCCACAGAATCGATCGGCAGGACGCGGGATGGCTTGCTACGTGCAGCCGTTCCTCACCCGATCGGAAGCTGTTCTTTCCTCAACGATCTGACCAGGGCTGAGTTAGACGAGCACCTAGCGATTCACAAAGAGATCTGTCGTGAATATCCTCGCGGTGGCGATGGCGAAGATATGTTTATGTCATTAGCATCGGTTGCACCTGCTTCAGTAGGGGTAGAAGCATGACAATCTCTGCGGTAAAATCGCCCCGACCCGTGACGCCGCTGGGCATTCTGGCGACCAAGCTAGAGTCTCTCAGTCAGCAGCTAGCAGCTCTAGATATTGATGCCAAATTGAAGTTGGAATTGCAGCAAGCTTGTGAGTTAGCAAGTGGGTTAGATCCATATATCAGCCACTGCACGACCCCTGAGTCTCCAGCACTAGCAGCATTGGTACGTCGTACCCAATCAGAAGACTGGAGCCAGCGGTTTGCCGAGCGACAAACCGGGCATCAGCTAGAGCAGGAAATGCTCTCAGGGCATGTCGAAGGTCAATTTCTCAAATTCTTGGTGTATGTTACCCAAGCGCGGCGAGTCTTAGAAATCGGTATGTTTACAGGCTACTCTGCCCTAGCGATGGCAGAAGCTCTGCCCGATGATGGCGAAGTGGTTGCCTGTGAGGTCGATGCTTATGTAGCGAAGTTTGCTCAGGACTGCTTTGACGAGTCTCCCAGTGGGCAGAAGATCTCGATCGAAGTGGCACCAGCAATGGTGACGCTTCAGCAGTTAGCCACTGCAAATGAGAAGTTCGATCTGGTCTTTATCGATGCCGATAAGGCGGGCTATGTAAACTATGTGAATTTCTTGCTAGACAATAACTTGCTGACACCGCATGGTTTTATCTGTGTTGATAATACGCTGATGCAGGGGCAACCCTACTTAGTCGGTGAGTCTACAGCCAACGGGGTGGCGATCGCCACGTTTAACCAGACAATCGCGGACGATCCGAGGATCGATCGGGTGTTGTTGCCGCTACGAGATGGTCTGACGTTGATTCGTCGAGTCTAAAACCCATTTGAGATCTGCTAGTGGGGAGGGTGGTCATTAAGCTTGTCGAAGTGACGACCACTCTCCCCCACAAATATCTGTCCATGCACTGCTACCGCGATCGACAGATCGCAGTAGCGGTCTGACCGGGCTAAAATTTGCCTTGAGATAGTCCGGATTATTTTCCCAAATTAAGATGCCACCATGGGTTCAGAACAGGTAGATCGCAGACAGCTACAGACGGTCATAATAACGAGCGTCAAAACAGTGGCAACTCTGATGCTGCTGCTGTTGGTGTTACCTTTAAACCTGACTTTAACCGCGATCGCATTACTCAGATCGGCCATAATTAAACCGCCCAGAACGATCGCCGCAGACCCAAAAACGATCCTGATTAGTGGCGGCAAAATGACCAAAGCATTGCAGCTAGCTCGATCGTTCGATCGAGCGGGTCATCGAGTCATCCTGATCGAATCGCATAAATACTGGCTGACGGGGCATCGATTCTCTTGGGCAGTCGATCGCTTTTATACAGTACCCAAGCCTCAAGCCAAGGACTATCTCGATGCACTGCTAGAGATCGTCGAAAAGGAAGGCGTAGATGTCTACATCCCCGTCTGTAGTCCAGTTGCCAGTTATTACGATGCGCTAGCCAAACAGGTACTCTCCAAGCATTGCGAAGTGATGCATTTCGAGCCAGACATGGTGCAAAAACTGGATGATAAATCTGAATTTTCGGCGATCGCCACATCGCTAGGTCTAGCCGTACCCGATTCCTATTGCATCACCGACCCCCAACAGATCCTAGACTTCGATTTTGCTAAACAAGCAAACAAATACATTGTCAAAAGCATTCCCTACGACTCGGTGCGGCGGTTGAATCTAACACAATTGCCCTGCGAAACACCGCTAGCAACAGCAGCATTTGTGGCAGAATTGCCGATTTCCGAGCATAACCCGTGGATTATGCAAGCATTTATAACTGGTCAAGAATATTGCACCCACAGCACCGTGCGGAATGGGGAGTTGCAACTACATTGTTGCTGCGAGTCATCAGCCTTCCAGATCAATTATGAAATGGTGGATAAGCCAGAGATCGAAGCATGGGTGAGAAAGTTTGTTAAAGGTCTAAATCTTACAGGGCAAGTTTCCTTTGATTTCATTCAGACACAGAACGGGAATGTGTATGCGATCGAGTGCAACCCGCGCACTCATTCAGCGATTACGATGTTTTACAACCATCCCGATGTCGCTAAGGCTTATCTAGAAAGCGATTTTCCCCTCATTCAACCTCTCGAATCCAGTCGTCCGACTTACTGGATTTACCATGAAATTTGGCGATTGGTGACGCAACCGATGCAGATCGGGCAGCGGTTGAAAACTATTGCGAGCGGTAAAGATGCCATTTTTGATTGGGCAGATCCACTGCCATTTTTGATGGTGCATCACGCCCAGATTCCTTCGCTGTTGCTCGAAAATTTGCAGCAGCTTAAGGGCTGGATGCGGATTGATTTTAATATTGGTAAACTCGTCGAGCCATCAGGAGATTAATTTATTTATGGGACTGCGCGTTTTACACTTGGTCGGGTCTGCGGTTAGTGAGTTTTACGGCGATTTATCCCGCTTGTATGCTCAAGATTGTCTGGAGTCTACCGCAAATGTCCAGCTTTATGAATTCCACATTGCTTATATTACGCCCGATCGTCAATGGCGGTTCCCAGCCGATCTAAGTCGTGAAGCGATCGCATTAGCCAGCCCCATGTCTGTTGCCGAAGCAGTTCGAGTTTTAACCACACTCCAAATTGATGTAATGGTGCCCCAGATGTTCTGCATCCCTGGCATGACCTACTACCGCGCTCTATTCGATCTGCTCGATATTCCCTACCTGGGCAATACTCCTGATTTGATGGCACTAACTGCTAATAAAGCCAAAGCTAGATCGATCGTCGCCGCAGCAGGTGTTAGTGTGCCGCCAGGGGAACTACTTCGCATCGGAAATCGGGCCGAGCCTGTCAGAATCAAAATCGACCCGCCAGCCGCGATCAAACCTGTGGATGCAGACAATTCTCTAGGGGTAACTTTGGTCAGAAATCGCGCTGAATACGATTCTGCTCTCAAGACAGCTTTTAACTATGCCGATGAAGTGCTAGTCGAGACATTTATCGAACTGGGTCGAGAAGTTCGTTGTGGTATCATCGATCGAGATGGGGAGCTTGTCTGTTTGCCTTTAGAAGAGTACGGGATGGACAAAGAGCATCAGCCCATTCGCCGCTACGAAGATAAGCTCGGTCAAAACAAAAATGGTGACTTATATATGGTTGCTAAGGATATCACTAGATCGTGGATCGTCGATCCTGACGACCCGATTACAGCCAGGGTTTGGGATGCTGCTAAAAAATGCCATATCGCTCTGGGTTGCCGCCATTACAGTCTGTTTGATTTCCGCATCGATCCCAGCGGGCAACCTTGGTTTTTAGAAGCAGGACTGTACTGCTCTTTTGCCAGCAAAAGTGTAATTTCGATGATGGCAACAGCAGCGGATATTTCTCTAGAAAAGCTGTTCCAAATCTCTGTTAATAAGGCGTTGCTCGATTGTCATTCTGACAGGCTCCGCTAATGAGGATCGATCGCTTTCGATCGATCCCCATAACAACCAATTAATGGCGTTGCTGAATATGGGTATGAAATGCCCTAGATTTCGGGGTTTGCCTCTAAATAAATCATCCAATTCAGCACCATCCAATTACTTTAGAATCGAGAGCGATGACTATTGTTAAATAGTCTGACCAGAGATCTCAATCTCAAGACAGACAGTATATTGAAGCTCACTGGGCATAATAACTTAAGTACCAAACAAATATGCCCTCTCTACATTCCCGCACTGGTTTCGCCACCCATGAGCTACTGCATCAATCTTGCCTGTCCCGCGCCAGCGAATAATAGCCCTGACACCAACTTTTGCATGTCTTGTGGTTCCCAATTATTCCTCAAGGATCGCTATCGCGCTTATCACCTCATCGGACAAGGCGGATTTGGCAAAACTTTTAAAGCAGTAGATGAATATCAGTCGAATAAACCCGCGTGCGTTATCAAACAGTTTGCTTTTAGTAACAATAATCCGAAGATCCGGCAAACGGCTCTCAATCTGTTTTATGAAGAG
The DNA here is from genome assembly GCF_000317145.1 of Chamaesiphon minutus PCC 6605. GTDB lineage: Bacteria > Cyanobacteriota > Cyanobacteriia > Cyanobacteriales > Chamaesiphonaceae > Chamaesiphon > Chamaesiphon minutus. Next base: position 2,939,805 of record NC_019697.1, read on the forward strand.
GCAAAACATCTAGAAAAATTGGGAAAACACAGTCAAATCCCCGAACTATTTGCCTATTTTGATATCGAAGGTCAACCCTATCTCGTTCAGCAGTTTATCGATGGGCAAGATTTAGAAAAAGAACTAGCTACCGAAGGTAAATTTAACCAGCAGCAAATTCGGAAATTACTAGCATCATTACTGCCAGTTTTAGACTTCCTCCACCACCAGTCGCCGCCAATTATTCATCGCGATATCAAGCCTGCTAATATCATTCGGCGGCGCAGCGATCGCGAGTTAGTATTAGTCGATTTTGGGGCTGCTAAACAGGCGACTCAAACGATGCTAGCCAAAACTGGTACGACAATCGGTAGTCCCGAATATGTAGCCCCAGAGCAAGCTAGAGGTAAGCCTGCATTTGCCAGCGATATTTATAGTCTAGGCGTGACTTGTATCTTTCTACTCACTCAAGTTTCACCCTTTGACTTATTTGATGTCAGTGAAGATGCGTGGGTATGGCGGGATTATTTAGTCAATAATTCTGTCGATGAATCGTTAGGTAAAGTGTTAGATAAAATGATTGCCAATGCTCTATCGCAACGATATCAATCGGCCACTGAGGTAATCGCCGCACTCGCAGATAATCGACACTCGATCGATCCTCCACCGCAGAAGCTACGCCAACAAGTTAAAGAAGATTTAGCGATAAAAGTCAATAATCGATCGGTAATTTCTTCAGGATCGATCGCCCGACAGTTGCCCAAACAGCTTCAGCCCAATAACCAGCCATCACTGCAACCGTTTGGCTTCGAGACAGCTAAATTAGTCAATAGCAAAACTCTTTGGGGCACCCCTAAATTGACAGTCAAAAAGTCTCAGGGACTAGCCAATCGCTTCTTTCAAGATTTAGGTGGTGGTGTCAAACTTCAAATGGTGAGTATTCCAGCGGGTACATATTTGATGGGTGCGCCTGGACTGGAAGAAGGGAGTAGCGATTATCAGCGACCCCAACATCGAGTCAATGTGCCATCATTCTATATGGGCAAGTGTCCAGTCACCCAAGCTCAGTATGAAGCAATTATGGGCGATCGACCATCATATTTTCAAGGCGGCGATCGACCTGTCGAGACCGTTTCCTGGAACGATGCAGTAGAATTCTGCCAGAAATTATCCCAACTCACTCGCCAACTCTACCGACTGCCTTCCGAAGCGGAATGGGAATATGCCGCTCGTGCGGGAACGACGACAGCATTTTGCTTTGGCGAAACCCTCAGCCCCGATGTCGCGAACTATCTTCAGCAAGAAACGACAGTTGTCGGAGTTTTTCCTGCTAACAACTATGGGTTGTATGACATGCACGGAAATATTTCGGAATGGTGCGCGGATAAATATCACAGCAACTACACGGGTGCCCCAATCGATGGCAGTGCCTGGAGTAACGATGCTAACTCAGCATATGTGCTGCGCGGCGGCTCTTGGTGTAGTAAGATGCGTTATTGTCGCAGTGCCGCTCGGATCTATTACACTCCCGATTATCGCTGTGCTTACTTTGGCTTTCGGGTAGTTTGCGAATCTAATTGATAATTGATAACTGATAACTGGGATAACGATCGATATTTTTGGGTACAAATCCAAATTTTTAACCCTCACCAGTTGTCGCTCGGATTGAGTTTGAAAAGGGCGATCGAATGTATATTCGATCGCCCTTTTCAGCAATATATTTAAACGATTTAATAATTAACATAGAGTAAGTTGGACTGTTTTTAGGGTGGGTTCCGATCTGTGGAATGCACCCTAAAAACCCAGTCATCAACTATCAATTATCAACTAATCATTAGCCGCCAGCAACAGCCGGAACGATACTTACTTGGTCGCCATCTTTGAGCTGCGTGTTAGTACCATCGAGGAAGCGAATATCTTCATCGTTGACATAGAAGTTCAGAAACCGTCGCAATTGACCGCTTTCATCGCATAATCTCGCTTTGACGCCGGGACAGGTTGCTTCTAAGGCATCTAGTAATTCCGCAATACTATTGCCATCGCATTCGATGGTAGCTCGATCGCTAGTGAATTTTTGCAATGCGGTGGGGACTAAAACTTTGACAGTCATTCGATTTTGGATTTTGGATTTCGGATTTTAGATTGACCTATTTACGGTTGGCAGGATGTTCCAACAACTGGTAATTAGGCTCAAAAGGTTATGGAAATACCCCACAACCTTTAAGTAATTGCTCTAAACTAGGACTTGTTGCCAGTCGAGACGATCGAGTGTTTGAGAGCGTTCGAGGGCGCGCTCGAAGCTGTCTAATTTGGCTTCGATGGTGAAAGGCTCGCCGACGTAGCCTTGGACGGATTCTTGGGTCTTGAGGCCGTTACCAGTGATGTAAACTACGGTAGTTTCATCGGGGTTAATTTTACCTGCTTCGACGAGTTTTTTGAGGACGGCGATGGTGGTACCGCCAGCAGTTTCGGTGAAGATGCCTTCAGTTTCAGCGAGGAGTTTCATGCCTTCGATGATTTCTTCGTCGGTAACTGATTCGATATTACCGTTAGTTTTGCGAGCGAGTTCGAGTGCGTAGATGCCGTCTGCGGGATTACCAATGGCGATCGATTTGGCGATCGTGTTGGGCTTAACTGGAGTGACAAAATCGCGACCTTCGGCGTATGCTTGAGCGATCGGCGAACAACCTTCAGCTTGCGCGCCGCTGAAGCGAACTGGTTTATCTTCGACCAATCCGACTTTGACAAATTCTTGGAAACCTTTGTGAATCTTGGTAAATAGGGAACCAGAAGCCAATGGAGCGACGATGTGATCTGGTAATTGCCAACCTAATTGTTCGGCTACTTCGTAACCGAGAGTTTTGGAACCTTCGGAGTAGTAAGGACGCAGATTGATGTTGACAAATCCCCAGCCGTAAGTATTGGCGACTTCACAACACAGGCGATTGACTTGATCGTAGTTGCCTTGAACGGCCATTACAGTGGGGCCATAAATTACCGTACCCAGGACTTTACCTGCTTCTAGGTCAGCGGGGATGAATACGCAACAGTCTAAGCCAGCATGTGCGGCGATCGCGGCGGTGGAGTTGGCTAAGTTACCAGTACTAGCGCAAGAAATAGTCGAGAAGCCGAATTCTTTAGCTTTAGAAAGTGCGACAGATACCACCCGATCCTTGAAGCTCAAGGTAGGCATGTTCACGGCGTCATTTTTGATGTAGAGATTTTTGAGGCCGAGGCGACGCGCCAACCGATTGGCTTTGAGTAAAGGAGTCATTCCGGTACCGACATCGACAATATGCTCGTCGGGTACGGGAAGCAAATCTTTGTATCTCCAAATGGAGTGAGGGCCAGCTTTAATGCTTTCGCGAGTAACTTTGGTGCGGAGGTAATCGTAATCGTATTGAACTTCCAATGGCCCAAAGCAAAGTTCGCAAATGTGGGTAGCTTTGAGTTCGTACTCAGCACCGCACTCTTTGCAGGCTAGTCCTTTGGCGGCAGTCGTTCTAGTGCTGTTTAAGGTTGCTTGGGTCATAGTGGGAGGTCGCGGCGATCGCCGATTCATCAACTTGTTGAAATCAACGATACCACGCCTCGATCGAGGCGTCAAACATACCCGACTAAAATAGTCGGGTATCTGAGCCAAATATCCCAATCTACCCCAGACAATAGGCTAGTTTGAGAAATGATTTTCAAAAATTGCTTCGGGAAAAGGACTGCCTGACTGTCGCTGCTGGGACTGTGTGGCTACGCCTACGAGTAATGGTGAATCTTTACCCTTTAATTGGCGATCGAAAAAGGCCACAGTATACGCATTAATTATCTTCATCGCTCGCTCTGGTGAGATTTTGCCACCGCCATTATCGATGTGCGATTTGAGTGGCGTATCTGAGAAATTGAAGTGAGCCGCATTTAATAAAGTCAGATTGTAACCACCATGCTGTTGAAACCATCGCTCTCGCTGCTCAAACCCCCACTCATCCGTAAGCTGAGATCGGCGTTTGCTGCCATCTGGAGATCTCAGCTCTGCGGCTGTCGGGCGCGGATAATCGGAATTCATAAACAAGAATGGTTGTGTGGCACCCTGTTTTGCTGCCGAGCCAAATAACAAGCCATCCATATTTATTCCAGCTTTGAGTCGCGAATCGACAGCGCAAGATTGAGCGGCAACTGCACCGCCAAAAGAATGTCCGAAGATGCCGATTTTAGCCAGATCCAGAGTGCGGCGAGGGGGGGTATCGCTCGCACCCCACTGTTGCAAACGAGCGTCAATCTGTGACACTCGATCGATTACAAAGCTCACATCTCTGGTTCTCAGCGCGATTTGCTCCTCAGCCACGCGCAGAAACTTCGCCATTGCCACATCTGAAGAGGTATAGTCGGCAGCAGGTAAGGTACTGTAAATGACTCTGCCATTAGGATAAATCGCCATCGGTACGGCGCAGGGATGTTCTAGCCCGATAACTACAAATCCATGACTGGCTAACTCTTGAGTCTGAAAGGTATTGTCCGTCTTATATCCACTCCAAGAGGGGCTATAAATCGCCACTGGATAAGGGGCATCCGCAGTCGCTAGCGGCGCATCGACAATGGCAGCGGTTTTAATCAGATTTAAATGACTGAACCTACCAGATGAGAATAACCGGGGATCTTGGAGATATGGTGCTTTAGTACCAGTCTTTTTACTGGCTGGATACCAGACACGCACGAATAATTCGCGATGAGAACGGGAAGTAGGATCGCATAGTTCCCTTCGGGAGGAATCGACAAGATCGATCGAAGTCGTACCGACAGGGTATTTCCCAGTAGGAACGGGTAAGGCAAACAGGGGATATAAATAAGTAAATCCAGCCGAAGCGATTACGCCCAGCACGCCCAATCCAGCGACAGTCGGAAACACTAGGTTCGATCGAATTTTTAGCTGCATTAGCAGCAAAGATGATATTAATACGACGAGACTAGAAATTAGTGCTGGTGAAAGTTGCCAGCGATAATTTCCGCCGATCGCATCTATCCCCAGCGAGACAAGTACTGCTATACAGAAGATAATTAAAACCCAATATTTAATTCTATTCATCTACCAAAAATTATCAAGATTTCTCGATCGCGACTGTTGCTACAACTATCCTAAGTTACAAGCTCAATCGACAGAGATCGATCGGTCACCAAAAATTTTAGCAAAATGAGATCGAACGTTTGAATTTATATATACAATTAATGCGATCGAGCTAGCTCGATCGCCTATCAACTATCAACTATCAACTATTAACTAATAAGATCCCTTCTTTAATAAAACCACATTAATGGTTTGTAGTAATATTTTTAAGTCTAGAGCCAAAGACCATTGCAGAATATAAACCATATCCCAATAAAAAATCTCATCAGAATCGCTGCTACTACGGCCTTTAACTTGCCACAAGCCAGTGATTCCAGGTAAGACTTCGTAACGCAGAAAACGGTTGCGAGAAAAATCTTGGATATCTTCTAGAGATCGCTCGTAGTCGCGGATTGGCAGGGGTCGGGGGCCGACTAAACTCATCTGACCTTGCAAAACGTTAATCAATTGCGGTAGCTCATCGAGGCTGTATTTACGCAGGAATTTACCAATTTTGGTGATCCGAGGATCTTCTTTAATTTTAAATAGCACGCCACCTTTGACTTCATTTTGAGCTTCTAGCTCCTTTTGCAGTTCGCTGGCATTTTCAACCATCGTCCGAAATTTCCATACCTTAAAGCGATTGCCTTTTAGGCCAACTCGATACTGACGATAAAAAATTGGCCCTGGGGAAGTTTTCACGATCGCGATCGCGATTGCCAACAATATTGGTGAAATGACGATCGAAATTACAGTCGAAGCAACCATGTCGAAGATTCGCTTCATCCAAAAATTAATGCCAAAAATCGGTAAAGATTTAAAGCGACTAGTTGGAATTTCTTCGATCATTTTAGTTTCAGCCGCTCGCTGTGGCAACTGAACTTCACTCGGAACCATTCGTAGATGAATTCCCGCAGATTTTAAACTCCAAAATAAAATAATTTGATTGTCGATCGAATCTGGGGTGCAAATAAAGACTTCACTAATTTGGCGCGAGCAAATATGATGAATGATTCGATCTAATTGAGTCTGCGTATCCCAGACAGCTAAGTCAATGACGCTATCGATTCTAAATTGTTGAGAGCGCTCGAGCAACTTGCGGACATTATCGATATCCTGTCGATCGCCAATTAAGACAACTGGATGCTGAAAAATTGGATTGCGCTTGCGAATCTGGAGGATAGTTAGGTCGAGTAAAAATCTGGCTGCACCAATAAACAGAAAATTGAGCAGCCATGCAATTAAAAAGACCGAGCGGGATACCCACAAACCTGGCTGATAGAAAAAAGCCGCAATTAAGACAATCAGTTGCGCTAGTGTGAGCGACTTGAGTAATTTTGCAAATCGATGCAGTTTGTCATCAGTACCATAAAATCCAGAAGCTGCTAACGTGCCGATGCTAATTGCCAAAATTGGAATCATCGAATCAGCAATATGTATCCCCACCACTGGGGTGCCAATCCGATCGGAAATCGTCCACGAGGCAAACAGCATTATCGTATCCAAACCGATTAAGACGACCGATTGCAGTACGATCGATAAATTTTGCCACCGAACGGCTAGGTTTGTCGCTCTAATATCTTCTGCTTGCAACGGATTTCCGATGATGCCAGATTTTTTGAGATCGGTCATACGATCGCTCCGAAAATTTAGGTTATGTAAGTTTAAATAAAAGTATCAGTGATCTAGATCACATTTTACAAGTGATATTTAGTTTGTGTTTTCTGTTTGCGAGTATTTCTATACATCACCTTGACAAATCAGGGGGTGATATCACTATTCGTTCAACTTTAATGTAGCTACAATATCTCAAAAAGTATATTACCTCTTTTCATTTGATGCAAGGATCTGGATTTACTTTAGAGCCGTCCTCCTCTAGGAAATTCAGTCATCTGGCTGTTGAAAATTACTCAATACTGAAGAAAAATTAGATACATACATTAGATTATAAGCGTATTATTAGCTATAAAATTAACTATCAATCTAGACAATCACATTTACTCGCAATCGCTCTATTTTTTAGAAATTAGAAGTTTTCGTGCTGTATAGTGAGATCTAAATTTAGGTTATATTTGAATAGGGAAAATGACTGCTTGTAAATATTGACACAACTTACATTCGGATGTATATCGCCATTATTACTAAAATAAATATCGCGATCGAGTATCAAATGTAGCCCGATACTTTACAGGTATTACCAGCTTGCCGAAGCTATTTTTTCGAGATTGGCAATCTTTTGAGTGTAGATCGGCTCTTGGCGCGATCGAGACCGAGCGAGCGGCTCTGACGAGCCAGCTCGAGGGCGCAACGGTCGAAGTTACGCTCAATTGCTGTTTTTAGGCGATCGACAAGCAAGAGCGCGAAGCAGTCGATCGGGAGATTGTAAAATGCCAAATTACGCTTAATTGCTGTTTTCGCTCGATGAACGGCAAACACAGAGGCTATAGTTGATGAACCATCATTGTCGCTCGGCGACAGAGGATAAGCTCGCAATCTCGATCGAGATCGAAGTTCTAACTTAACCAACCAAAATTGACAAATCATGACACGGATATCGGCAAGTTATGAATCAGCCTTTAGTTAACGCCAGTAGCGTCTCGATCGTTATTCCCGCCTACAATAGCAGCGCATTTCTGACTGCGGCAATCGAAAGTGTCTTGGCGCAAACCTATCGGGACGGCGAGATCGAGATTGTGGTCGTCGATGATGGTTCGACTGACGATACCAAAGCAGTGTGCGATCGCTATCCCACTGTCAAATATATTTACCAACGCAACCAAGGTTATCTGGTGGCACGGAATCAGGGGATCGATATCTCCACGGGTAGATATCTGATCTTTCTCGATAGCGATGACTACATCTTCCCTGACGCGATCGAAATTGGCATCAAGCAGTTGCAAGAGCGGCCTGAAGCTGGCTTTGTGTTTGGTAGGTATATATTTAAGGCAATTAATCCCGATGGCACCTATAGTACTCAAAAACTCTTTGCGGAGCCGCCGCCAACAGCTAGCTATGCCACTATTTTATCGGCCCAGCACAATATCCAATGTGCCACAGTCATCTTTCGGCGTGAGGCGGTTGAATCGGTGGGCGGGTTTGCACCAGGGCTTGAGGATCTGAATTTATGGCTGGGAATCGCCCGGACATGGCCGATTTACTTCCACGATCGAGCAGTCTCAGAATATCGATATCACGGTGACAATTTTTCCAGTAAGTCTGCCAAAATGCTGACTTCCACGTTGCAGACACTGGAGTTGGAATGGGACTACCTTCGACAAACTGGCGATCTAGAACTGACTGCTGCTTATCAGCAGGGACGAGCGGCTTGGATTAAATTTTATGGCGATCGATTGCTGTATGATGCGATTAGATCCGCACAGGCCAGCGACTCGATCTCGGCACGCGAAAATCTTCAGCTAGTCTTAACTTACGACCCACAGATCCAATGGGTCGATCGCGAAACTTATGATGTGGCGATCGATTTGCTGCCAATGCCACAACAACAGCAACTCATTGCCCACAGACAGCCGCAGCCCCAAAGCTATCCCCAAACTCAATGTTTGCATCAGTTATTTGAAGCACAAGTCGAACGCACACCTGACGCCATCGCTGTAGTTTGTGAAGATTCTCGTTCCGAGAGGCTTTGCCAACGGCACCTCACCTATCGGGAGTTGAACGATCGTGCTAATCAATTAGCAAGTCACCTCCAAACCCTAAATGTCCAGCCAGAAGTACTCGTGGGCATTAGTGTCGAGCGGTCTTTAGAGATGGCGATCGGGATCTTGGGGATTCTCAAAGCTGGCGGTGCCTATGTGCCACTCGATCCAGCCTATCCGCCAGAGCGGCTGGCTTACATGGTTGCCGACTCAGATATCTCCGTGCTAGTCGTAAGTAAAGATTTAGGGGCCGTATTTGCTGAATATGCTGGAACGCTAGTGTACTTGGATGCTATGGCACAGACGCAATTCGATCGAACTAACCCGACTAGTGCTGTTACGCCAGACAACCTCATCTACACAATTTACACATCGGGTTCGACCGGACAACCCAAAGGTGTGCCGATCTCTCATGCTAATGTCGGACGGCTATTTGCAGCCTCGCAGCATTGGTATGATTTTGACGAGCGAGATGTCTGGGTAATGTTTCATTCTTATGCTTTCGACGTTTCTGTATGGGAATTTTGGGGCGCATTAATTCATGGGGGACGATTAGTAATTGTGCCCTTTGGCGTGAGTCGATCGCCCCAAGAATTTTACGAGCTATTACATAAAGAGCGAGTGACGGTGTTATGCCAGACACCATCTGCCTTTCGACAGTTACAGCGGGTAGCGACTGGAGATGCAGCCACACTCAAACTCAGCTTACGGGCAGTGATTTTTGCTGGGGAGGCTCTAGATGTCCAGAGTTTGAAACCTTGGTTTGAACGCTATGGAGATCGAGTACCCCAGCTCGTGAATATGTATGGCCCCACCGAAACCACCGTTTATGCTACCTATCATCCCATTAGCCGTGCGGATCTCGATCTGCAAGAGTGTCGAGGTAGTGTCATTGGTCGTCCGATTCCCGATTTAAGATTACATATTCTCGATCGAGATCTCCAACCCGTACCGAGCGGGGTAGCTGGAGAGCTATACATCGGTGGTGCGGGAGTTGCCCGCGACGGTTATTTGCGTCGCCCAGAACTCAACGCCCAGAGGTTTATTCCCAATCCCTTTGACGAACCAAGCGCGCCAGTTTTATATAAAACTGGCGACTTAGCTAGTTATTTACCAAATGGAGATATTGAGTATCTAGGGCGAATGGATCGTCAAGTTAAACTCCGGGGGTTTCGGATCGAGTTGGGCGAAATTGAAGCAACAATCGCCAAGAATTTGGCCGTACAAGAAGCGGTCGTTATTATCAGAGAAGATGAACCAGGAGATCCACGGCTGGTGGCTTATCTGATTCTGACCACTCCTGCATCGATAACAATTAGCGAATTACGAGACTCTCTCAGGCAGCAATTACCCAATTATATGGTGCCCTCAGCTTTTGTGTGCTTAGAGGCAATGCCCTTGACTCCCAATGGCAAGTTAGATCGTGAGGCTCTACCAGCAGCAGATCGGACTAGTTTTGGCTTGGCAGACAGCTTTGTCGCTGCGGGGACATCGACAGAGGCAATATTGACCGGAATTTGGCAAGAAATTCTCAGACTCGAACATGTAGGCATTGAGGATAATTTTTTCGATATCGGTGGAAATTCCCTGTTGGGAGTAAAGGCGATCGAGCAGATTCAAGAGCGATTCCAGGTTAAAGTTCCGGTAGTGAGGCTGTATCAGTATTTCAATATTCGGTTGATGGCTGAATATCTGGCCACCATAGTCGATCGACAGCCGCCAGCAGCAGTTACGGCAAACATTTCCACTACAGTAAGTCAGCCACAACGGCAGGTGAAGACTACTGATGTGGCGGTAATTGGGATGGTGGGCAGATTTCCAGGTGCCAATAGCATCGAGGAATTGTGGGCGAATCTGCGTGCGGGAACTGAGTCGATGACCTGGTTTGATGAAGCGGACATCGATCCGAGTATCGATCCTGACAAGATTGCCAGTCCGAATTACATCCGCGCCAAAGGCATACTGGCTGGAGCCGAATTATTCGATGCTAACTTCTTTGGCATCAACGATCGAGAAGCCCAAATGATGGATCCGCAGACGCGAATCTTTCTGGAACTAGCGGCTGAAGCCTTGGAAAATGTAGGGTATCTGGCAGTTGATGGGAATAAGATTGGCGTATATGCGGGTGCGGCTGATAACACTTATTTTGAAAAGCATTTAAGTTGCCAGCCAGAAATTCTCGATCGATTTGGTGAATTCCAAACCCATCTAGTCAACGATCGCGATTATCTGACCACGCGAGCTTCGTATGAGTTAAATCTCCAAGGCCCCAGTATCAATATTAGTACGGCCTGCTCGACCTCGTTGGTAGCAATTATTCAAGCTTATCAGGGGTTGTTAAACGGTCAGTGCGATCTGGCTTTGGCTGGCGGGGTGGCGATTACTACACCCCAAAATCAAGGCTATTTACATCAAGAAGGTAGCATTTTTACGCCCGACGGCCATTGTCGTCCGTTCGATGCCAATGCTCAGGGCACATTGTTTAATAACGGGGCGGGAATTGTCGTCCTCAAACGCTTGGATGAGGCGATTGCCGATGGCGATCGAATTTATACCGTCATTAAAGGTGTGGGCATGAATAACGATGGTGCTGATAAGGTGAGTTTTATGGCACCCAGCATCAGCGGTCAGATGGGAGCCATTCTCCAAGCCCAACAAGCCGCAGAAGTCCACCCAGAGACGATTTCTTATATAGAAGCACACGGTACGGCAACGGCTCTAGGCGATCCGATCGAAGTTGAAGCCCTCACTCAGGCATTTCGGACGCAAACAGCAGCCACTCAATTTTGTGGGATCGGTTCGATCAAAGGTAATTTGGGACACCTCACCGCCGCCGCTGGCGTTGCCGGATTTATCAAAACCGCCTTGGCACTCTACCATCGCCAACTCCCGCCCAGCATTAATTACGACAGGCCAAATCCGCACATCAATTTTGCCAATAGTCCCTTTTATGTCAACGACAAGCTAGTTGACTGGCCTTCTAGTGGCAATACGCCGCGTCGCGCGGGGGTCAGTTCCTTTGGCGGTGGGGGTACCAATGCTCACGTCGTCCTCGAAGAACCGCCTCAAACTGCCACTTCTAGCCCTTCTCGTCCGTATCAGTTACTCTTACTCTCCGCCAAAACCGAAACCGCACTAGAGCTTGCCGCTAGCAATCTCCAGCAACATTTAGATCGACATCCCAATCTCAACTTAGCCGATGTTGCTTTTACCCTCCAACAAGGGCGCAAAACTTACGCTCATCGACGGTTTATCGTCTGCCAGACTGGCGCAGATGAGGTTGCTAGATTCAAGTATGAAAAGCTAGAGATGGGAGCGGGGGGAGGAAATACAAAAACAGAAGACCATACATCAGATCGGCAACGCCGCGCAGAGCTAGCAACTTCGTCGCCAGCAACAGCGACTCGCCATAGTCCCCGCCACACCCCCCAAGTGGTATTTCTATTTCCAGGACAAGGCGCGCAATCTGTAAACATGGGCGCGAATTTGTACGATTGCGAACCAGTATTTAGGCAAGCGATCGATACTTGTGCGGAAATTTTACAGCCAATTTTGGGTCTGGATCTGTGTCAAATCTTGTATCCACAAGCGGAACAGTTAGCGGCGAGTACTCAATTGTTAGGTCAAACTCGCTACACTCAACCAGCATTATTCGCGATCGAATACGCATTGGCGCAACTGTGGCAGAGTTGGGGAGTTAAGCCAGCAGCCGCGATCGGGCATAGTATCGGCGAATTTGTCGCGGCTTGCTTGGCTGGCGTCTTTTCCCTTGCCGACGCGCTCGAACTCGTGGCGATGCGGGGTAAATTGATGTGGGATTTACCCACCGGATCGATGCTCTCGGTGCGCTTGCCCGCTGCCGAAATCGAGCCGCGACTGCCAGCAGAAATCGCGATTTCTGCCATTAATGGCCCTAATCTCTGTGTCGTTTCCGGCTCTACGCCAGCGATCGAGCGGTTGCAGCAAGAACTGGAAGCGCAAGAAATAGTTTGTAAACTCTTACACACTTCTCATGCCTTTCATTCGCCGATGATGGACTCGATCGTCGCACCCTTTGCCAAGCTGGTAGCCGCAATCCCACTGTCGCCGCCGCAAATGCCTTTTGTCTCGTGCGTTAGTGGCGACTGGATAACTGCCGAGCAAGCGATCGATCCGCATTATTGGGCAAATCACCTGCGCCAACCCGTTCGCTTTGCTGAGGGCGTCCGCACCTTGTGGCAACAACAGCCCAATTATGTTTTATTGGAAGTCGGGCCGCGCCAAACGTTGACGGTGCTAGCCAGACAGCAGATAACAGATCGCCAACACCAAATCGCGCTGGCATCCCTCGGCAATACATCCACAGATTGCGCCGATTGGCAAGATCTCCTCATCGCGATCGGTCAACTGTGGTTGGCTGGAGTCGAGATCGATTGGCAGCAATTCTATCGCAATGAAACCAGACATAGGGTACCATTGCCAACCTATCCATTCGATCGCCAGAAATACTGGATCGATCCACCGTCGCGCGCCCAAACTTTCGCTCCACCAGTTAGCACCACTCCTATTCCACTCGCACCTTATCTCGCCCCAGCCCCTATGTCGTTAGTGCCATCGCTCGCCTCCATGACCGAACCGCGCGCAGTCAGATTAATCCCCTCGATCGCTGAAGTCTTCAAAGATACAGCAGGAGTAGAAATCGGTACGCACGAACGGCAGGCGACATTCTTAGAGCTAGGTTTGGATTCGCTGTCCTTAACTCAGGTGGCTCTAAGCCTCAAGAAAAAATTCCAAGTTAAAGTCACCTTTCGGCAACTATTAGAAGACTGCTCGACGCTGGCGACCCTCGCCGACTCGATCGATCTCCAGTTGCCCCCAGATGCCTTTCCAGCACCAGTTAGTGTCGCTCATACTCCCGACCTAGTGCCAACAGTTTCCGTCGCGCCTAGCCCGATCTTACCTGCCCCTACACCTACACATGCGGTCGCCTTTACACCCGCGACGACCATCGTCGCCCCATTGAATGCGACTGCCGACTCCAGCTCATCGGCGATCGCCGCAGTGGTACAGCAGCAACTCCAAATTATGGCACGGCAGTTAGAATTGCTGGGTGGCAATGCAGCGACTTCAACGTTGCAAGTCTCTACACCAGTAGCTCCTAGCGAGATCGTCCCAGCGACACCAGCACCAAGTAATGGGAATGGCAATGGCAATGGCACGAGTAATAACGGTAAATCGCCATTGCCGACGCCTGCGATCGCGACACCAGCCGCCGCTGGCCCATCGCCGGGTGCGAAAATTAGTAAAACGATCGATACTAGCCTCTCGCCACAGCAACAAACCGCACTAGCCACAATTATCGATCGCTATGTCGCCAAAACTAAAGTATCTAAGCAGCAAGCCCAAGAACATCGCCGTTATCTAGCCGATCCGCGCACCGTGTCTGGGTTTACGCCCTTACTCAAAGAAATGGTTTATCCGATCGTCACCGATCGCGCCCAAGGTTCGCGCTTATGGGATGAAGATGGCAACGAATACATCGATCTGACGAACGGCTTTGGGCTAAATTTCTTCGGTTGGTCGCCAGATTTCATCACAAATGCCATCAAAGCACAGCTCGACAAAGGCATGGCGATCGGCCCGCAAACGCCACTAGCCGGAAAAGCCGCCAAAAAGATCGCCCGATTGACCGGAATGGAACGAGTTGCTTTTTGCAATACAGGTTCCGAAGCCGTCATGGCAGCACTGCGAATCGCCCGCACGGTGACGGGCAAAGATCTCGTCGCGATCTTCTCCGGCTCCTATCATGGCACATTCGATGAAGTTTTATTCCGCGCTGGACCCAATCTCAAAACCTTCCCCTCTGCACCTGGGGTGATGGCTTCGGCATTAGAAAATATCTTAGTTTTAGATTACGACAGCCCCAAATCCCTACAAATCATCGCCGAATATGCCGATCGATTGGCAGCGGTAGTTGTCGAACCCGTCCAAAGTCGCCATCCCCACATCCAACCCCACGCCTTTCTCCACGAGCTGCGATCGCTGACAGCACGATCGGAAATCGCTTTAATTATCGACGAAGTAATTACCGGATTTCGCGTCGCTCCTGGCGGTGCTCAAGAGCACTTTGGCGTTAAAGCTGACATCGCCACCTATGGTAAAGTCGTCGGCGGCGGAATGCCGATCGGGATTTTAACTGGTACTTCCAAGTATATGGATGCCTTAGATGGTGGTTTCTGGCAATTTGGCGATCGATCGATTCCCGAAACTGGCGTTACCTTCTTTGCGGGTACCTTCGTCCGTCATCCCCTCGCCTTAGCCGCCGTCGAAGCCACTTTACAGCAACTCGAAGCAGGTGGTGCCGAACTTCAGCAATCTTTAAATACTAAAACTCAACAAATAGTCGATCGACTCACCGCACATTTTGAATTAGTTGGCGCACAGATTAAAATCGAGCACTTTAGTTCTTGGTTCTATCTCATCTTCGACGCGACCGAAAATTATGGCGGGTTGCTATTTTATCTATTACGCGAACGAGGGATTCATATCTGGGAAAATCGGCCTTGCTTTTTGACACTCGCCCATAGCGACGCAGATATCGAAACGATAATTTGGGCATTCCAAATATGTATCGCCGAACTTCAATCGTTAGGATTTTTATCTAGTTCCGATCGGGCGATCGCTATTAACAGCAATTTACCACCCCAACCTGGTGCAAAACTGGGCAAAGACCGCGACGGAAATCCAGCTTGGTTTGTTACAGATCCCCAGCGAAATGGTGAATATTTACAGATCGGGACAGCGTTAAAAGGGGTAATGGGTAATAGAATCGAACGATGATAATATTTAAACCAAAAGATTGGGTGAGTCGATTACCTTCTTGCTCTCCCGATCTCTTTCTCTGCGCCCTTTGCATTTCTGCGGTTAACAAACTCTTTAGCGATCGATAATTAAGCTTGAAATAATTCAAAATCCCAATAATTTTTTTAAGAAGTTTACATCTATCTTTAATTTAAAATAGTTATTTATGATGGATTGTCTCTCCGAACGCGCCGCTGAAATCAAAATTACTCCAGCTTCCGATCTTGAATTATTGTTCGCAGTATTGCCGCCAAATTTAGTCGTAAATTCCGCTACTGATTCTAAGTTATTAGCAATTGATTTCGATCCATTTGCCGATGGCGAACTATTGCTGACGGCACCAGCTACCGAATCTCAAAAAGAAATTTGGCTGGGCGTCCAATTGAGCAAAGAAGCCAATTTGGCCTGTATGTTATCTCAATCCTTGCGATTGGCAGGGCGGCTGAATCTCGATGCTCTACAAGGGGCGATCGAACAATTAGCCAACCGCCACGAATCATTGAGGACGACTTTTAGTAGCGATGGGATGACGATTTCGATCGCCAAAGTCATCAAGTTTCAATCGCCGATTATCGATCTCAGCGATTTAACTGAAAGCGCAAGAGGACTAGAGATCGATCGCCAGCAACAGCTAGCAGTAAGCGAACCATTCGATCTGCGACACGGCCCATTATTTCGCACGACAATTCTTAAATTGACCGATCGCGAGCATATATTAATTTTTACCATTCATCACATTGTTTGCGATGGCTGGTCGATGGGAGTTATTGCCGCAGATTTAGCTAAATTTTATACTGCTCTCAATCGTGGGATCGAGCCAGCGATCGGGCAAGCGGAGTATTTTAGCGACTATGCTTTTGCCGAACGGGACGATCTTGGCTCTCCAGAATCACTCGAAACCGCAGCATATTGGCTCGATCGATTTGCAGATTTACCGCCGATTTTAGATCTACCGACAGATTATCCCCGTCCGCCACTGCGAACATTTAATTCTAGTTGCGAACATCATACTTTATCAGCCAGTTTAGTCGATCGGCTCGAAAAATTAGGCGTCCAAAATAGGTGTAGCTTGATGACTACTCTCCTAGCAGCATATGAAATATTTTTATTTAAGCTAACCGGGCAAACAGATTTGACAGTAGGCATACCGACATCCGGTCAAATTGCTGCGGGGAAATACAATTTAGTCGGGCATTGCGTTAATTTTTTACCATTGCGGAGTCGGATCGCTCCCGAAAGTAATTTTAGTACGTATCTGCGATCGCGAAATACTGAAATTCTTGACGATTACGAGCGTCAAAATTTTACCTTTGGCAGTTTATTACAAAAACTCCCCATCCCCCGCGATGCCAGTCGCATTCCGTTAGTTTCGGCGGTGTTTAATATCGACCTCAATCCAGAAGACGATCGCGATGCGTTCGATGGATTGAGTAGAGAGATTAGTTTCAATCGTGGCTCATTTGCCACCTTTGAGTTTTTCCTGAATGCGGTCACCACTCCTCAAGGTCATGTCAAGCTGGAATGTCAATATAATACTCATTTATTTAGTGCGGCAACTATTCAGAATCGGCTACAAGAATTTGAAAATCTGCTCGCACAGATTGTCGCCGATGCTGAACGACCCCTGCGCCAATTATCGCTGCTGAGTGCGGCGCAAACCCATCGATTATTAGTCGAATGGAATCAAACCGAGACTAATTATCCCCACGATCGATCTATTCATGAGTTATTCGAGCAGCAGGTGGCGATCGCTGGCGATGCTGTGGCTCTAGTATTCGAGGCGCAACAACTCACCTATCGTCAGTTAAACGAGCGTGCCAATCAGTTAGCTAATTACTTAATCGCCAGTGGCGTCAAATCGGGCGAACTAGTGGGGATCGCCCTCGATCGCTCGATCGAGACGATCGTGGGAATTTTGGGCATTCTCAAGGCGGGTGGCGCGTATCTACCACTCGATTTGAGCTATCCCGCCGAACGGCTGGCATTTATGTTAGCAGATGCCAATGTATCAGTATTGCTGACCAAACAAACCTCAATAGATCGATTGCCACCTCACTCAGCGCGGATAGTTTATGTGGATACTGACTGGGATAAGATTGCCACGGCTAGCGGTGCTAACCCTCAGCAGTCGGTACGCGCAAGCGATGTGGCGCAGGTGATGTATACCTCTGGATCGACGGGTCGGCCTAAAGGTGTGCTGATGCCACATCGCGGTGTCGTCCGCCTAGTTAAGGAGACAAATTATCTCGATTTTAGTCCCGCCCAAGTCTGGCTGCAACTAGCACCGATCTCCTTTGATGCTTCTAGCTTCGAGATTTGGGGTAGCTTGCTCAATGGTGCCAAACTCGTCTTATTTCCGGGTGAGAAGCCCACTCTGGGCGAATTGGGGCAAATTATCGCTCGACATCAAATTACCACCTTGTGGCTGACGGCAGGGCTGTTTCATGTGATGGTAGACGAACGAATCGAAGATCTGCGACCGCTGCGCCAATTGATTGCTGGCGGTGACGTGTTGTCTGTCCCCCACGTCCAAAAAGTGCTGTCAATGCTGCCAAATTGCCAGTTAATTAACGGTTACGGGCCGACTGAGAACACAACATTTACCTGCTGTCATCGGGTTACTAGTCTAGCTCGGTTCAATTCCATTCCGATCGGGCGACCGATCGCCAATACTCAAGTTTATATTCTCGATCTCGATCGTCAACCAGTCCCGATCGGCGTTCCTGGCGAACTATATATCGGTGGCGATGGCTTGGCACAGGGCTATCTGAATCGACCCGATTTAACTGCCGAGAAGTTTATTACCAATCCGTTTGCTGGAGCGGGAAAACTCTATCGGACGGGCGATTTAGTCCGGTACTTGCCAGATGGTGAGATAGAATTTTTGGGACGCATCGACAATCAAGTCAAAATCAGAGGCTTTCGGATCGAACTGGGCGAAATTGATGCCGTACTCAGCCAGCACCCCCAGGTGCGGGAAGTCAGAGTTATCGATCGTGAAGATCGACCGGGTGATAAACGTTTGGTTGCCTATATCGTTACCCACAGAGCGCAACCGCCTACCGAAGACTGGCGATCTTTTCTGCTCTTTAGACTGCCAGAGTACCTAGTGCCATCGGCATTTGTCACGGTCGATGCGCTACCATTAACAGCTAATGGCAAAGTCGATCGTCGCGCCTTACCAACGCCAGATGACGATCTCCAGGTTTCCACCGAGGAGCGAGTTGTGCCTCGCGACGAGATCGAACGGCAATTAGCCGAAATTTGGGAACGGGTTTTAGACGTGCGGGAGATCGGGATTAGAGATAACTTCTTTGAACTAGGCGGTCACTCATTGATGGCGGTGCGATTGTTTGCCGAAGTCGAAAAGATGTGGGGACAAAATTTACCGTTAGCGACTCTGTTCCAAGCCCAGACGATCGAATTACTCGCCAAAGTATTGCGCCAAAAAGAATGGGTCGCACCCTGGTCGTCATTAGTCGCGATTGAGCCGAGCGGTTCCAAAACACCGATCTTCTGTTTTCATCCGATCGGCGGTAACGTGATGGAGTATTACCCCCTCGCTGAATATTTAGGCAAAGATCGCCCGATTTATGGGTTGCAATGTCAAGGGTTGGATGGCAAACAACCGTTATTAAATAGTATCGAGGAGATGGCCAGCCACTATCTCCAAGAGATCTTAACCGTTCAGCCACACGGGCCTTATTTACTGATCGGTTACTCTTTTGGTGGCTTGTTGGTATATGAGGCCGCACAGCAATTAACTAAATTGGGTAAAAAAGTAGATTTACTCGCGATCGTAGATTGTAACGCTCCCCATCTGCCCCGCGTCCGACCCTCCTTCCTAAAATCTATTCAGATTCATTTAAGTTATTTATGGAAATTAAACCTTTGCGAAAAAATTCAATATATCAAAGATCGCATAGACTATCGCTTTAATAACGTCGATTATCGCGAATTCTTACTGAGATCTTTCCCTGAAAACGTATCGCCTTCAACCGAACTGCTCCAGCTAATCGATAATAATTTTAATGTGGATCGAGCGTATATCGCTCGACCTTATCACGGCGACCTGACTTTATTTAGGTGTGAGATGCAGATTCTAGATTATTATCTGTCCCCAGATTTAGGATGGGGCGATCTGGTAAGCGGCGACTTAGCTGTTTACAATGTGGCTGGCTCTCACTATAGTATTTTGAGAGAGCCGATCGTCAGATCTGTCGCCGAAAAGATCGAAGCTTGCTTGCGTAAATTACCGACGAGTGTTACCGAACAAGGTAATAACTTACACGTTTATGAGTAAATATCTGGGGACTGCCGAACGATGGTTTGTGATTTTATCGCTGATATTTTATTCATCGGGGCCGCTACCGCTCATTCTTTCGGGCGGAGCCGGACAAGGCATCGATGAAGAATCTACGGCTGTAGTCGATTACACTTTACAACAAAGTTTCTTCTTTGTTAACTATCTGATTTCTTTAGTATTATTAACTCTGCGCTGGAAAAAAGCAATTTTTACTTTGAGTAAAGATCGGACGATCTGGTTGCTGATGTTGCTGGCGGTCGTTTCGGTAATGTGGTCTTTTAGTCCGCAGCTAACTCGACCTCGAAGTATCGCGCTAGTCGGTACTAGCTTGTTTGGATTGTATATTGCTTCGCGATTTTCAATTCGAGAGCAACTGAAGTTGTTGGGATGGAGTTGCGGCTTAATTGTGATTTTGAGCTTCTTATTTGCCATTATCATTCCTTACTATGGAACGATGGCAGTGGGCATTCATACGGGAGCTTGGCGTGGTATTTACGTTCACAAAAATGTGTTAGGTAAAATCATGGGACTCAGCGGCATCGTTTTTGTACTTTTAGCGATGGATGCCAAAGCGAAACGGTGGTTTCCTTGGCTGGGACTAGGATTGTCATTCGCGCTACTATTACTCTCCAAATCTTCATCAGCAACGATTAATTTTCTAACCGCAATCGGCTCTCTCGCCATTTACAGCACTTTTCGCTGGCGGTTTCATTTAATGGTTCCAGCTATCATTGCAATCTCGATCTTGGGTGGAGGGCTATCCTGGTGGTTGAATCAAAATTCGGCACTTTTATTGGGATCGATCGGCAAAGATCCTACCCTCACTGGGAGGACGGAAATGTGGCCGCATATCATGGAAATGATTTGGAAACAACCGTGGCTGGGGTATGGATATAGCGCGTTTTGGAATGATTGGGATAGCCCAGGAGCTTATGTGTGGTATGCCTCTAGGTGGACGCCACCCAACTCTCACAATGGATTTTTGGATCTGTGGTTGGATTTTGGCCTGGTGGGTGTCATTGTATTCGCGATCGGATTTTTTCAAACATTACTTAAAAGCTTAAATGTGGTGCGAGTCGATAAATATTGGGCGAGTTTTTGGGGATTAGTATATTTAACATATCTAATTTTGGGAAATATCACCGAAAGCGCGCTGATCGCCCGCAATGATATCTTTTGGCTGCTTTATATCACCATCTCATTCTCACTAGCAATCGATAGCTCATCAACAGACAAAATGTCTATTCAGAATTTATAATGCGGCAGTTACAGCAGATTAAAAATTATATCAATCGCATCATGCAACAGCCGCTAGTTCGGGGTACTGTATGGCTGCTGATCGGTCGTGGCATGAGTTTAGTCTTACAAGCTGCTTACTTTGTAACGATCGCGCGCACCTTAGGAGTAGCCAAATATGGTGAATTTGTCACCATTACCGCACTAATGGCGATCGTCTCACCCTTTGTCGGCATGGGGATTGAAATTTTGCTGCTCAAGAATGTCGCCAAAAATCGCACTTTATTCGCTGCTTACTGGGGCAACTCGCTGGTAATTACGGCGGTAACGGGAGTGGGATTCATTCTGTTATTGATGCTGCTAGCTCCCTCACTATTGGCGCACTCGATCTCGCTGCTGGCGATCTTATTAGTAGCTGTGAGCGATTTGATTTTCGGCAGTATTACAAATATTGCAGGTCGATCGTTTCAAGCTATCGATCGGTTGAATATCTCCGCTCAAATCGGTATTTTTTTAATGTTTACCAAAGTACTAGCCGCGATCGCGCTGCTCGAGTATTTTCCCAATCCGACAGGTTTAGAGTGGGTGTGGTTGTATTCTGCTAGTAGTGTGCTGTCGGCACTATTTGCTGTCATCCAGGTTCAGCGATACTTGGGATCGCCAACCTTGGAGTTGAGTCGCCTTAAATCCGAACTAGGCGAAGGTTTATCTTTTTCGATCAGTAATTCTGCCACTACCATTTACAGCGATATTGACAAAACCATGCTGGGGAAACTATCGACGCTGGCAGCTACGGGGATCTACGCCGCTGCTTATCGGTTGATCGATGTGGCTTTTATCCCAGTTATTTCGATTTGTGGTGCTGCTTATGCCGATTTTTTTCGCAAAGGCAAAGATGGCATTGGTGCGGCGTTAGCTTTTGCCAAACCATTAGTGGCAATTAGTGGCTCTTATAGCCTGCTAGCAGGGCTGGGAATGCTCTTACTTTCGCCTCTGGTGCCGATTGTCTTGGGGGCTGAATATATTCCAGTGGTAGAGGCATTGCGCTGGTTATCGCCAATTCCGCTGTTTAGAGCCATGCAACATTTGGGTGGCGATATCCTCAGTGGTTCTGGCTTCCAAACTTGGCGCAGTGGCGTAGAAACCAGTATCGCTGGATTGAATATCGCGCTCAATTTGTGGTTGATTCCGCTGTATTCGTGGCACGGAGCGGCGTGGGCGAGTTTGGTTTCAGATGGATTGCTGATGATTTTGTTTTGGCTGTCAGTAGCGTTCTTTTATTGGAAACAAAAGTCTCAACCTTTTGAAGGACGTTCGGACAAACTGTAAAGATCGCTCTGACCCTGATTTCGAGTCCAAATTACCGAAGTTATCAGAATTAAAGCTAATTTTTTTAATATAAATGCTCGATATGAAAATAACTTTAGTATGTCAAGAAATACCTTATCCAGCCATTCACGGTAGTCGGATCGATATCTGGCGGCGCATCAAAGCTTTTGCAGCCCAAGGTGTCGAACTACAAACGATCTTTTGGTGGTTTGGTAATGCGCCAACTGCCGAAGACATTGCCGAAATTCATAAATATGCCAGCCAGGTACATCCATTAGAAATCGAACAAACATCGATCTCCCGCCTGCGCCGAGCTACCGATCTATGGACTTATCCGCTGGCAACTTCTTCGCGACGAGTTAAAGGCCAAAAATTAGCACAGCTCGTCCAGTCCGTAAGAGAATTTAGTCCCGATCTAATTTTTTTGGATGGTTTGCATGGTGGGGCGATCGCGACGATCTTGAGCCGCGAGTTAAATGTGCCACTGGTGACCCGCTCTCATAATATCGAACATCTTTATGCTAAAAAATTACTCGCTGCGGCGGTTGGCTTTAAAGATAAACTCAGGCAATCGCTATCGATGCTGCATTTAGAACGCTATGAAAAAGACATTCTAGCCAAGAGTGCATTGTTTTACGATATTTCCGCCGATGACTTAAAATTTTGGCAAGATCTTAACTTCACTAACGGTCGTTTATTACCGCCGATCTTTGAATTTTCAGATCGATCGACTAGTGAAAATCGCGATGTCGCTCAATCCGAGGGTGCTTACGATCTGGTGTTTTTAGGTAACTTAAATACCGAAAATAATGTCGCAGGTGTCATCTGGTTTTTAACTCAGGTATTCCCGATCGTGCGCGAGCGATTGCCGCTGGTAAAGGTACTCATCGCTGGCTTCAAGCCTGTCGATCGAATTGTCGAGATGTGCGAATGCACTGCTGGCGTAACTTTAAGCATTAACCCTGTCTCGGCTAGCGATACCTATCGATCGGGCGCGGTACTCATCAACCCGATCTTAACGGGCAGCGGCGTCAAAATCAAATCGATCGAAATGTTACAATTTGGCAAACCGATAGTTTCGACTAGCGAAGGCGTATCTGGTTTACCAACCGACATCAAACAATATTTTAAAATTGCTAACGATCGGGTTGCATTTGCAAATGCCGCGATCGAATTTTTAACAACTAAGTCGGATGTACCGCTGGTCGATCGACAGTTATTAGAGTCTTATTTCGGTGCCAAAATTATCGATGATGTTGTTGCCGAACTAAAATCGATCGCCCGCCCCTAAAATTTTTCTCAATTAATAAAGTTATTTCAGGACGAGTTATGCTGGACGCACAAACTATATCTAACAAACCGCCAGATCGGGATCTCAGCAAGTCTTTACGAATTGCCCTTCTATTTCCGACTGTAGAATTGGGGAATTATTGGCAACCAGTACTCAAAGAGTTGGCCGATATTTCCGAGCGAGTGATGTTGTACACGGGGCGACCCTGGGCGGGATTCGACCCCAATGACCCCGAAAATATCCATGTCGAAGTTGTAGGTAAAACGGTCAGAGTAAATAATTCTGAATCGAAAACCGATTACAGTGGCGGCTATATGATGCTATCGCCCCGAATTATCGGGCGCATCTTAGCTTTTAAACCGCAAGTTGTCATCGCCTGTGGGTTTTCGATTTGGACGATGCTGGCAATTATTTTCAAACCGATCGGTCGCTGGCGCGTGATTCTCGCCTGGGATGGTAGTTCGCCAAATGTGGATTTTCGTAATTCTAAACTGCGGTTGTGGGTGCGCGCGACGATCGCGCGGTTTGTCGATCGATTTATTACTAATAGCGAAGCTGGCAAAGCTTATTTTTGCGAGTATTTAGGTGTCGAGGGTCAAAAAATTACCGTCAAACCCTATTTAGTGCCAGATCCTCAAACTTTATCGAGCCGATTATTGACAGCGACAGCCACCGTAGATCTCCAGTTGCCGTCGCCAATTTTTCTGTATGTGGGTCGGCTCGAAGAGCGCAAAGGAGTGCATTTGCTCCTCCAAGCGTGTCATCTTTTACGCCAACAGAGCTGTCAATTCTCGCTGGCGATCGCCGGACGCGGGCCGCAACAGGATGAGCTGCAAGCCTATTGTCACAGCCACGATCTCGACGATTGCGTCGAGTGGTTGGGGTGGATCGACTACCGCCAACTGGGGGCATATTTCCAGCAAGCTGATATCTTGGTATTTCCATCGCTAGAAGATATCTGGGGGATGGTGACACTAGAAGCAATGGCCTTTGGCAAACCCGTTTTAGCCTCCAAATGGGCGGGATCGTCAGAGCTAATCGTCGATGGTCAAAATGGTTGGCTCTGCGATCCCCACGATCCCACCGCGATGGCGGCACAAATGCGCTCGGCGATCGATCGACCCGCGCTCATCACGACGGTGGGTAAGGCTGCCGCCGCGACGCTCTGCGAGCATACACCCCAGGCAGTAGCCCGCTTTTTGGCGCGAGTGAGCCTGCAATCGATCGACGGCAATATGGTTGAATAGTCAACCGATTGCATCTGACGAGCGGGTATCACCAACAGCAAGAACATGTCTAAATTATATTTGCAACGTTTATTGTCTAGAAGACAATTTTTTATTGGCGGAATTAGTACGGCGACGGCGATCGCGACTTTATTTTTAACTAAACTCCAAGTCCTGAGTTATCTAATTTATCCCTTCAAGTCCGAGGCGGGTAAATTAGCCGATCTTCAGTCGCGAAAATTTGTAGTCGTTGGTAAAAAGTCACTCCAGCAACGCGCTCGATCGAAAGGGATAATTTATGGAGCCTTTCCAGAGGCAGACGATCGAAAATTTGCTAAAGATTCCGAGTTTAGATCTAAATTAGTCAGCGAATGTAAGATGATGCCAGTGGGTACTTACTGGTATACCCATCGACCTAAGCCGGATACTTTTGACTTTACTAGTTCTGACTACTTTGTGAAATTCGGCACGGAAAATAAACTGCTGATGCGCGGACATCCCCTAGTGTGGCACGAGTTTTTACCCGACTGGGTGGCAGCAACAGTGACTAAAGACAATGCCAAGCAAATTTTGACTAATCATGTGGAAACGATTGTCAAGCGTTATGCCGGAAAAATTCACTCGTGGGATGTCGTGAATGAAGGCATCGATATTAGTAAAGGTCGGCGTGCTGACGGCATTAGGAATAGTCTGTGGATGAAGTTTTTAGGAGCTGATTATCTGGATATTGCCTTTCGGACGGCGGCCAAAGCCGATCCGCGCGCTAAATTAGTTTATAACGATTTTGGCGTAGAATACGACTCCGCTGGATATGACGAAAAGCGCGAAGCGATCTTAAATTTATTACAGCGGCTCAAGTCAAATGGAACGCCAATTTACGCGCTAGGTATTCAGTCACATTTATTTGGCGATCGCCATCCTTTTAAACCCCGTAAATTTCAAGAGTTTCTCAAAAATGTCGCTAGTTTAGGTCTAAAAATTATGATTACCGAACTAGATGTCGAAGACCGTCACTTACCAAAAGATATCGCACAACGAGATCGGTTAGTTGCCGCAGCGTATGAAGATTATCTGGCCGTTGCTTTGGCTCAAAAGGCCGTTGTTTCGGTCACTACTTGGGGATTGAGCGATCGCTATACTTGGCTGGCAGGTCACAATTTTCGCGCCGATAAGGCCGAGAAACGTCCCTTGCCTTTCGATCGCAACTTAAAACCCAAATTAGCTTGGAATGCCATCGCGCGGGCTTTCGATCGCGCGCCAAAACGCTAAATTAATTGATAATCGATCGTTGATAGTTGGGTGTTGGGGGATTATTTCAAACATTATTTACTCATTAATGTCTGCAAACATAGAGATCGTTCGGATTAAAAACATGCAAGTTAATTCAAAATCTTCCATAATATATGTTAAACCGATCGGCGGTTTATGCAATCGACTTCGGGTCATCGATTCGGCACTCACTTTGGCACGGCAGAATCATAGCTATTTACATGTAATTTGGCATTTAAATGCCGAATTAAACTGTAGATTTGAAGACTTATTCGAGCTGCCTACTAGTATCGATAAGATCGAGCAACCCCAGACATCAGATTTACTCAATCGAGCGGTCGAGAAATTGTATCGTACCAAAATTGGTGGCTTAATTCAAAATTTCTACTTAAAAGATGTCTTCAAGTCCTTCGATCTGGTCTTAACATACGATCGAATGGATCGTTATCACAATCTCCACTATCGAGATTGTAACTTTCCCGAACTGACTGCGGCGAAGCGCGCTTATATTACTACCCCGCATTCCTTTTATCCTGCCGCTCGACCTTTTCGGGATTTTGTACCAGTAAAACGGTTACAACAAATTATTGACGAGTATTCCCAAAATTTCGATCGGGTTGTTGGCGTTCATATCAGACGCACAGACAATCGACAATCCTCCGCCGCTAGCTCGACAGCCGGATTCATTGAATTAATGCAAGCAGAAATTCAAAAAGACGATCGCACCAAATTTTTTGTAGCTACAGATTCTGAGTTAGAAGAGCATAATTTAAAGTTAATGTTTCCAGATCGGATCGTCACTTACCCAAAACAATCGCTCGATCGTAACAATCCCAAGGCTATTCAAGATGCTGTCATCGATCTTTACTGCTTATCAAAATGTCGTAAATTAATCGGCAGCTACTATAGCTCTTTTACCGCTCTTGCCTATCAGATCCATAATATAGATTATACAATAGTCAAAGATCGATCTTGACCGTACAAGCGGCTTTTTTTAGATCGGTGTTTTGGCGGATTACCTGAAAAAACATTTACAGTAATATTATAAAAAACTCAACTTGTCAATCCAAGATTTTTTATAAATTTAGACAATCCGATAACGATCGATACTCAGCCGCTCGCAAGTACGCTAATAGCTACTAACGATCGGAAACGCATCATTAAAGTACGCTATGGAATTACAGACCGAGAGATCGCCGCTACAACATCGTCATATTATCGGTATGCGTGTCGATGCCACCAGCTATGAAGATGCCACCGAAAGAATTATTAAGTGGGCACAATTCAGAGCCGCAAAACGCGTTTGTGCCGCGAATGTCCACATGGCAATGGAAACTTATGACGATCCCAAATTTGCAGAAGTAGTCAATTATGCTGATTTAGTCACGCCAGACGGAATGCCTTTAGTCTGGGGTTTGCGCGCTCTGGGAATTAAAGATGCAACTAGAGTTTGCGGGCCGAGTCTAACTTTAATGGTATGCGAAGCCGCTGCACGCCACAAGTTACCGATCGCGCTTTATGGTGGTACGCCAGAAAGTTTAGTCGATCTGACTAGTTTTTTACTCGATCGATTTCCAGAAATCGAAATTGCCTGTCAAATTTCACCGCCTTTTCGCGAGCTAACTCCCGCAGAAGATACGGCTTACACCGAGCAAATCGTGGCATCGGGAGCGCGAATTCTGTTTGTCGGGATTGGTTGTCCGCGCCAAGAAATCTGGATGGCACGGCATCAAGACCGAATTCCCGCTGTCATGCTAGGAGTAGGTGCTGCTTTTAATTTTTATTCGGGACGTGTCAAGCACGCCCCGCTTTGGATGCAGAAAATCGGTCTAGAGTGGTTTTTTCGGTTGCTAATGGAGCCAAGACGTTTGTGGAAGCGTTATTTAAAGCAAAATCCCCGCTTTATCTTCTTGTTCTTACAGCAATTAATTCTCTCTTCAAGAATAGATAATTGATAACTCAATTTTATTGAGACTTATAGCCTAATTTTACCTGGAGTGCGATCGCGATCGCTGATGATTGAATATCAAAATGATAAGAGCTAGATTACTTATTCAAACGATCGATCCCGATCTCTTCTGATTTGATAAGCTATGGAGCAAGTGTTTTGGCGGATTCAATCTCTAGAGATTTTGATATAATAAAAAGTTACTATACAAATAATTTATGGAATCTCAAGAATCAATTGACTTAAACTTGAGTCATTATTTATTCGCAGTAAAACGGCACTGGATTCCTGCTGTTAGTATTTTTGCTGCGACAGTTGCGCTGAGTATTGCGGCAGCTTCTTTATTAAAACCATCCTATCAAGCAGAAGGAAGGCTGTTATTTAAGAATTCTACATTTAGGGTCATTGGGCCAAATCTCATTCCCAGCAACATGGAAGGAAGTGAGTCCGGCGATCTCAAGTCCTTAGTATCTAATCAAAATCCCATCACCACTCAGATGGAAGTGATTGCTTCGCGACCATTATTACAGAGAACTGCCGATCGATTAAAACTTAAAAACGATCGCGGTAAACTACTTACAGCAAGCGACATCCATACTGGGTTGACAACCAAAATTATCGGCGGTTCGGATATATTACAAATTGGTTTTAAAGGTCGTAATTCAAAAGATGCTGCCAATATAGTTAATACATTGATGAATGTTTATTTAGAAAATGATATTCAAGCTAGTAGATTGGAAGCAGAGAATGCTCGACAATTTATAGAGCAGCAGATGCCAAAAACTTTAGCTGCGGTGAATAGCGCAGAGAGCGCGGTACGAAACTTCAAACAGCAAAATAATATTGTCGATCTATCAGAAGAAGCTAAATCTGCTGTTGGTGTCATTGGTAATTTAGAGAATAACATTAATGCCGTTCGATCGGAATTAGAACAGGCCAATGCTCAAAGTCAAGAATTATACAAAAAAGTTAATTTAAATTCTCAAGATGCTTTAGCAGTTAGCGCAATTAGTCAGTCGCCTGCAATTCAAGGAATTCTCACTCAGCTCCAAGACGTAGATAGACAGCTTGCAACTGAAAGTAGTCGCTTTTCTGATGATAATCCCATTATTGTCGGACTCAAAGAAAAGCAATCAAAATTAAAAGCACTTCTGGAACAACAAATCCGGAGTACGATCGGTTCTCAAGCACAGATTCCACAAGGATTGCTAAAAATTGGCGACCTCAAACAAAATCTAATTACTGAGTTACTGCGATCGCAAGTACAGCAGACTGGCTTAGTTAACAAACTAAATTCGCTCCAGAGTTCTCGTGCCGCTTATGAAAAAAGAGTGAGCGTCATTCCTAAACTGGTACAGACTCAACGTCAGCTAGAAAGACAGCTAGAAGTCTCTCAAGCTACTTATCAATCTTTATTAAAAAAGGTTCAGGAACTTCAGGTAGCCAGAAATAAGAGTACGTCAAATGCTCGCATTATTTCGAGTGCTGCCATTCCTGAAAAACCAGAGCCAGGGCCAAAATTAATCCTGGGAATTTTAGGCGGTCTGGTAGGTGCTTTACTCGGTACTAGTGCAATTGCTTACCTAGAACTCAGAGATAGCTCACTCAAAACTGTTAAAGAGATCGATAAGATTTTTGGATATACTTTGTTAGGGATGATTCCGGCGACCCAAAAGAAAAAGATTCGCTCCCGTGCAACGACACCAGAACAAACAACCCTAGAAATTGCAGTTAGAGATACCCCCCAATCGATAACTAGCGAAATGTCCCGCACTATTCAATCCAATTTGCGATTTTTAAGTGCCGATAAACCGTTAAAAATAATTGCCATTACTAGTAGTGTTGCTAATGAAGGTAAATCTAAAGTAGCAGCCAATTTAGCCGCTGCAATTGCCGGAATGGGACAAAAAGTGTTGTTAATCGATGCCGATATGCGCGTTCCTTATCAGCATCGTTTCTGGAAATTGCCACTCAGAAAAGGTTTGAGCGAACTAATAGAGCGGAAATCTAAGCTTCAGCAAATCTCTTGGACAGTGATGGAAAATTTAGATGTATTAACTGCTGGAGCTAGACCCTCAAATCCGCTATCAGCTCTCGAATCCAAACAAATGAAATTGCTAATTCAAGAAGTTTCAAAATCCTATGATTTTGTAATTATTGACGTACCGCCAATTTTAGTCGCTAGCGATGCTTTGACTGTAGGTCAAATCGCTGATGGAGTGTTGTTAGTGTCCAGACCTGGGGTAATTAATGCCAAAGATGCTAAAGCAGTCCAAGAAAAATTTAAAATGTCACAATGTAATGTATTAGGCTTAATTGTTAATGGTGTCATTCAAAAATATGAAACCGAAGATTATTTCTCGGCCAGCCAAGAATACTTTAGCGTTGAGGAGGAAACTGAAGCACCCTGGACTGATTACATGACTAAGCTTGGCGAAACCATCGCCGATCGATCTCAGTCAGATACAATATTTATCGATACAGAGGGTGTGACTACGATGCTCGGCAAGTCTACCAACTTCCATAACTAAACTAGAGTGTTTGCGTCAGTAATTAATAACTGATAATTGATAATTGCGCTCTGGAGTTTCCCTCCCTTGCTGCTTGGTTCGCCAGCCTGTGTTTGTGAGATATTGTCAGCGATCGCAGTCACAATTTATTACTCTTGTTTTAGGAAAAGTTTGTCACAGAATCTTTAGGTGTAATTAACTTCACATGCTCCGCTATTTGTCTGAAATTAAATTAAGATAATTAGCCGAGCGTCATCAAAAATCGATCGGCTATAATACTAAAACAGTTTTTCAATATCAAAATCTACCTAAATATAAACGTCATCAAAAATTGATGTCTACGCTCATTATTTAATAGTACTAGAATAAAATATTTGAGAAAATATGAGCGTTAAGCTAGAATTAGTCGGTAGCTTAACGCTCTAAATTTTTTTGAATGCAAAAATTAATATATATTAGGTATTTTTAAATGAGTTTAAGACAAGATCGCCTTAAGGCTAGAGCGATAGAGATACCGGAAATAGCTATCTTTCCCCTATTAGTGGCGATTGTTTGGGTCGCACATTTTTGGCACTCTGCTAGTTTCGGACTGTATGAAGATGATTGGAACAGAATTCCTAATATCATCGGACTGAGTTGGCAGCAAATCTTCACTAAAGTTATTTTTGAAACCAGCGGTCAAGGCCGTCCATTTCACGATGGGTTAATTTTTTTATTTTCGTTCTTAGGTATCAAGATTGGTGGATTACAGTACGCTTATGCGATCGGGGCGGCGATCGTTTCTGCCAATGCTTGCCTCTTCTATTCATTACTAAATAAAATCTACAGTAATCGAGTTTTTGCCATTACTGGAGCATTGACATTCTGCCTCTTTCCTGCCGATACTACTAGAGATTATTTAACTCATTCATTAGGAATCCAGCCATCATTAACTTTTCTACTACTCGCTCTTCATTGCTACACTTCTGGTAAAATAAAACTAGCTTATTCTATTGTATTCTTATCTTTAATTACCTACGAGCCTGTATTTACGGTTTTCTTTGCCGCTCCGTTGTTCGATCGAGAATGGAATTCAAAATTACCTAAAATATTATTTAGAAACGCAGTCATTTTACTCGGCCTTATTATCCTGATACTAATAGTCCGTAGAATCCTTGGCGAGGGACAAGTTTCCCAGTTCGGTATTCAATCGATCGTTTTATTAATACTCAACCCAATTATTGGATCGATTACTAGCTTAACGATGTTAGTCTACCGACCGCTAGAAACATTGCTTAAATTTAATACAGAATGGCTACTCTGTTTACTAGCTTTTATTAGTCTGGCATGTTTATTTTATTACTTGAAGTCGGAGTCTTTGCACAAAGTATTTAGCTTGCGCGGGCTAGTTCGATCGAAAAGGTTTTTAAAAATGCCAGACGCACTCAAGCCATATGCCAAGCCAATGCTAACTGGATTAGCTGCCTTAATGCTGGCTTATCCGCTGGCAATGACTAGTTATGGATTCGCCATTAGCGGTAGAACTACGCGAGTTCATGTCGCAGCAATTATTGGCACTTCGATCTTATCAGCTTGCATCTGTTCGGCTATTTTGGTGACAGCCAGCAGATATAATCGCAGGCGTTTAGCAGCACTGGGATTAGCAGGATTTTTTGCTTTATTAGTTGGATTCGGACTCAGAGTTCAGCAAGACTACCAGTTGATGTGGCAGCATCAAAGAGGGTTTTGGAGCGATGTGGTGCGCCTGTGTCCAGATCTCACAGAGGGAACTGTAATTTTTGTCGAACCTAGTGGGTTGCGCGATACCAGACAACCAGTTCCGTTTCGACCATCGAGAGGTGTCTCAGATCCCAAACAAATTAAAGCACTGGAGTGGGAATTGCCGCAAGTACTCAGTAATATCTATCAGTTTCCCGCTAGTTGGCAACTAAAACCGAAAGCATATCGATTACAATCAGATTGGCAAGATAAAATCTTGTCCGATCGTAATTTATTCCGCGTTAGTACTGCGATACCTGTCATCAACGAGGATGAAATGAATCGCGAGATTGAAAGTACTAATGTAATTTTTCTGGAAACCAAAAGTGATAAATTAACTCGCCGCACGGAGCCACTGACAATTGGCAATCGACAATTTAAACTCAAACAACAAACTCGTGCCGGATTACCACCATTTGAGAAGAAATATCTCTATAATTATCTAATTCAAAGCCCTGGCGATCGATCGATCGATTATTTAGTTGGGAACAGCACATCTACCAGTAAAAAAACCTCATGAGCGACAGTAACCAAAATCTCTTATTGGCATTTCCCACTGGCGCATTGGTAATTAGCGATCGAGTAAATATAACATCTACGCTCGATCGTCCGCTGAAATTTTCTTTAATAATTCCGACCTTTAATGAAGGACAGAATATCAAAGAAATCGTTACTATTTTAAGTGGATTGCTCGATCGAATCATCCCTGGCGAATACGAACTGATCGTCGTCGATGACAATAGTCCCGATCTCACTTGGGAATTAGCCTGCGAACTCATCCCCACTTACCCACAACTGCAAGTCATGCGCCGCACTACCGAGCGCGGACTTTCCACAGCGGTAATTCGCGGTTGGCAAGCCGCACGCGGTGAAGTTTTAGGCGTTATCGATGCCGACTTGCAACACCCCCCAGAAATTCTGCTGCAACTCTGGGGTGAGATCGTCAAAGGAGCTGAATTATCTGTCGCTAGCCGCAACGTCGAAGGCGGTGGCGTCAGCGAATGGAGTGTCGTGCGGCGATTTTTATCGCGCGGCGCACAAATGTTAGGACTAGCCATTTTACCAGAAGTCATCGGTCGTCTTTCCGACCCGATGAGCGGATACTTTATGGTCCGCCGCAGTGCGATCGCCAATAAAACACTCAGTCCTGTCGGTTACAAAATTTTAATCGAAGTCGCCGCTAGAGGCCAAATTCGCTGGATTGCCGAAACTGGATATGTATTCCGAGAACGGGTTGCAGGCGCGAGCAAGGTCACCTGGAAACAGTATGTAGAGTATATCCAACATTTAGTCAGATTGCGGTTTTCACTGTGGCCTGTGACGCGCTTTCTCCGCTTTGGCGTGGTCGGATTTAGCGGTGTCTTTGTCGATTTGGGTGTATTTTATCTATTGAGAACTCTGTTAGGCATTGGTTTGACTCGCAGCACGATTTTGTCTTCAGAAGTAGCCATTCTCAATAATTTCTTATGGAATGATGTCTGGACATTTGGCGATATGAGTCGCGGTCAACAAGGCAACCGCAAACGTTTTCGCAGATTTATTAAATTTAATCTGATCTGTCTGTCCGGCTTAGTTATCAATACCTTAATCGTCAATGTGCTGTTTAATGCATTTCACATTAATGAATATATCGCTAAATTAATCGCGATCGCTGTAGTCACATTCTGGAATTTTTGGTTTAACTTAAAGCTGAGTTGGCGCGTTACCGATACCGAGAAAGACTACAGTTCTAAACCTAAGCAGTAAATTAGTTAGACTATGATTGAGGTCGATCTCCCAACCCCCACTCAACTAATCGCACGAAATCTTCTAGTGGGGGATGGCAAGTTGATTTACCTCCGGTAGGCTTCGTCAACAATATCGATCGTTAAAATCGATATCAGCTATTCTGTATTAGTTGCTTTTCCAGGTACCGTGAAAACCCATCGGTACAACACTAGGTAAACCCAAACGACAGACTGGAGAGTCATCTAGCCTGTCTCGATCGAAAATCCAGACTTCACTCTGATGATGTTCGCCATCATAAATTACTGTCAAAATCCAACCTCGGTTAGGATCGAATCGATCGACAACATGAATCGGTTCGGTTGGATATAAATGACTGGCAAGATCGGCAGTAGTTAAAGTATTTGTCTGGCGATCGAACCTGCCGATCGTGCCTACTAATTCTCGATTTAGAACTGCATTTGGCTTGTGAACGGCTAAATATGTGTATCGCCATTCTCGTCCGACTCGATCGCTTTCCACCAGCGGAAATTCGCAACTCCGATCGACTAATCGATCGCTACTAACTAATTTGCCAGCAGCCGGATCGATGACTAATTGCCACAGCGTACCGATTGCCTCGGTATGAGTTTCACCACTAGCGACTTCTCTCAAAAATTCATTGGTACCAAAATCTGGATATCGCACTAAATCGCAAATAATTTGACCGTTAGGATCGACATATCCATTACCGAAATGCCATTGATACCACGGCTCAGTAGTAAAGCTACTAACCAGACTTAAATCCTCGCGATCGAACACCATAATCTGAGTGCCTAATTCTGGCTGCCACCGGATCGATTCGCTATAACTAGCCAATCCAAATAAAATCGGCAGTGGTTGAATCTCGATCGGATTGATACAAAATACTAAATATTTACCGACCAGCAAAAAGTCATGAACGGTAGTCATTCTGTGCAGTTTAGTTTGAGTAAATTTCTTAACTTTGCCACTGCGATCGCTTTCATAAAGATTTAGTTTTGGTTGCGCGCCGATCGAGATGCCAAAATTATAAATATGCCCCGAAACTGGATCGACTTTAGGGTGCGCTGAATAAATTAACGGAGCAGCAGCTAACTCTAAATTATCCGTACCGATCGTGTCTAAACTATCTAAATCTAACGCGTATGGCGCACCACCTTCCCACAAGGCCAACAATCGATCGGGTAAAGCTAAAACCGAAGTATTGGCTGCATTTCCCAACGATTTACTCCACCGTTCCCACAGATTGCCAGATGGTAGCATTCCATAATTACCATACACCCAGCGATCGACCTGACTTTCTTCCTGATATTTCTGCGTTTGAACATAGCGATAGACCCCGCTAGCAGCCCCGTCAGCAAACTTAACTGCCAAAATCGCTCCATCCCCATCAAACCAATGTCCGACCCGTTTGCCGCCGCGTTCGAGCCGTCCGGGGCCATTTCGGTAAAGGGTACCAGACACACCAGAGGGAATCGCCCCTGCGAGGATCTGTAACTGCGTCTTAGCAAATTCGGGTGCGGGTGCGGCTAGAGCTTGCCCCCAAAGAGGTTTCGTAGCTGATGGTTTGGAGGTAGTAGTCATTGGTAAATAGCAATGGTTTAGTTTTCGATCGAGGATCTGGCTAGATTTCCATATTTACAGACAGATTGCCACTAACTTAAATTCTACAAAAGTTATCTTGTATCTGAAATAAGACATCGAACGAAGTTACCTTCTAAGGAGAGCAGTCATTTAGCCCCAATTAACGATCGATTCCGATCTGTTACACGATCGATTTGCCGTAAGATGAGGCGGACTTTGCATCACTAGCAGCGGTTGAAACTGCTGAACTGAACCTAACTGGGCGATAATTAACTACATAATAATTGATAACCAATCTCCGCTCCCTACCATGTCAGATATATCCATCGAATCTACGCTCCAAGAAGAGCGGCTATTTAGTCCCCCAGCAGCATTTTCTCAAGCCGCACAGATTAAGAGCTTGGCAGAATATGAAAGCATTTACGCCCGCGCCCAAGCCAACCCAGAACAGTTTTGGGCAGAATTAGCCCAGAGCGAACTGCATTGGTTTAAAAAGTGGGACAAAGTATTGGATTGGCAGCCCCCATTTGCTAAATGGTTTACAGGTGGCAAGATTAATATCTCCTATAATTGTCTCGATCGACATCTAACTACCTGGCGTAAGAACAAAGCTGCATTAATTTGGGAAGGCGAACCAGGCGACTCGCGCACGCTCACTTACGCTCAATTGCATCGCGAAGTCTGTCAGATGGCGAACGCGCTCAAACAGATGGGCGTAGCCAAAGGTGATTTAGTCGGGATTTACATGCCGATGATTCCCGAAGCCGCGATCGCGATGTTGGCGTGTGCGAGAATTGGGGCGGTACATACCGTCGTCTTTGGTGGCTTTAGTGCCGACGCTTTACGCGATAGATTGGCAAATGGTCAAGCTAAAGCGGTAATTACTGCCGATGGTGGTTGGCGCAAGGATGCGATCGTCCCGCTGAAAATTCAGGTGGATAAAGCCTTAGAAAATAATGCTTGCCCTACAGTTGAGAGCGTATTAGTGGTGCAACGCACCAAGCAAGACATCGAGATGCTAGCGGGACGCGATATCTGGTGGCATGAAATTCAACCCACCGTTTCCGCAGATTGTCCCGCCGAGGAAATGGATGCCGAGGATATGCTATTCGTCCTGTATACCTCCGGTAGTACGGGCAAACCCAAGGGAGTAGTTCACACTACTGGTGGTTATAACCTCTACAGCCACATCACCACCAAGTGGATCTTCGATCTCAACGATACCGATGTCTACTGGTGTACCGCCGACGTCGGCTGGATTACCGGACATAGTTATATCGTCTACGGGCCATTATCCAACGGCGCGACCGCAATCATGTATGAAGGCGTCGCTCGTCCCTCCAATCCCGGCTGCATGTGGGATATTATCGAAAAATACGGTGTCACCATCTTCTACACCGCTCCCACCGCCATTCGCGTCTTCATGAAAATGGGCGAAGAATTGCCCAACGCTCGCAACCTCTCCTCCCTCCGCCTCCTGGGTACCGTCGGCGAACCGATCAATCCCGAAGCCTGGATGTGGTACCACCGCGTTATCGGCAAAGAAAAATGCCCGATCGTCGATACCTGGTGGCAAACTGAAACTGGAGGCATCATGATTACCGCCCTCCCCGGAGCAATCTCTACCAAACCAGGCTCCGCCACCCGCCCCTTCCCTGGCATCATCGCCGAAATCGTCGATCTCGATGGCGAACCCCTTCCCGCCAATAGCGGTGGCTACCTTGCCGTCAAACACCCCTGGCCAGGAATGATGCGCACAGTCTACGGTGACGACGAACGCTTCCGCAAAACCTACTGGGAACACATCCCCCCCAAAGATGGTAAATACATGTATTTTGCAGGCGACGGCGCGCGTCAAGATGCCGATGGTTACTTCTGGGTCATGGGACGCATCGACGATGTGCTCAACGTCTCTGGGCACCGTCTGGGCACGATGGAAGTCGAATCCGCCCTCGTCTCTCACCCCTCCGTCGCCGAAGCAGCCGTTGTCGGCAAACCGGATGAGATTAAAGGTGAAGAAATCGTCGCATTCGTAACTTTAAATAGTAATTATGCTGGCGATGACAACTTAATTAAAGAGTTAAAAAAACACGTCGGTAATGAAATCGGCGCGATCGCCCGTCCTGGTGAAATCCGCTTTACCGACGCGCTCCCCAAGACTCGATCGGGTAAAATTATGCGCCGACTATTACGCGATTTAGCCGCAGGGAAAGAGGTGTCTGGCGATACTTCGACACTAGAAGATCGCAGTGTATTGGATAAATTGCGAGGAAATGATTAGGTAAATTAAAAAGTTAAAAGTTGCGGCTCGCGCTCTGGAGATTTCCTCCAGAGCGACTTGGAAACCAAATCGATCGAATCACCACGATTGCAAATCGAATCGCGATCGACATTTGCTAGTGGGGTTGGGCGGGTTCGTTCACAATTTTTGGAATTTGGCGATGATTATTTGCATAAACCCGCCCTCCCCACCGATAACCGTTGGCATAGTCTACCGTAGGTAATCGATCGCCACCATCTATGAATTATATAGATCGAATCAAATATCACCATCTATAAATCCTATAATCGATCGAACATTATCATCTACGCACGATCGAATCGCGTTGGCGTAGCCGCGCTCGAAGCAGGTAATCGTTCAAATATCTCCGTCCCAAATCTGATACAGTGAAACAGGAAATCAACCTGTAGCTAAATTTACCTGTCAATGGCTAAATTACCAGATCCAGTTATCTCGAATATTTTTATTATCCAACGCAGAATAATTGAATGCCTTGATTCTACTACTGCGACAGAATTTCGATTATTTGAGCGGATGGGTGAAACAGCCGAAACGTTGCCAGAACTTGAAGAACTTCAGAATATTAAGGAGAAACTACGATCGAAATACTCTAGGCTTTATAATCTGCTATTAAGAATCGCGGAGTCTCAGCCCATTGCATCTAAGGATATGTTAGTTTTGTTGTATCGGTCGATAGAGTCAACCGAAGCTTCGCTAAATGCCAGCATTGCCAGTCTGCAAGAGATTCAACGTAATTGGAATTAGTTATGAACGACCAATTTAGAATTCCCGATCCTGAAACTAGAGCAAAATCGATCGCTAGTCTCAAAGCAGCTAGTCGGTTATTGGATTTATCTAATTTACAGTTAGATGAAGCGATCGCATTTGTCGAAAAAGATTTACGCGAACAACAACGAGCTAGATTACTATATAAATCTAACTCAATCCCTACAAACAAAATGGATAGCTAGTTTCGATCGATCGACCATAAATAAGGATGATTACTTGCATAAACCCGCCCCTACAGATCCTAGAAAATACGATCGATCTAATCATGTATAATTCTGGATTAGATTTAATTGCTATGTACGATGAAATACAATCCTGATTTCCATCATCGGCAATCGATCCGACTCAACGGATATGATTATTTGAGATCTGGTGCCTATTTTATTACCATCTGCACCGATGAAAGAGAATATCTATTTGGCGATATCGTCAACGAAGAGATCGAATTAAACACATTAGGCGATATTGCTCGATCTCATTGGCAGCAATTATCGCAGCATCATCCAAATATCATTATGGATGAATCGATCGTGATGCCCAATCATTTACATGGCATTATTGTTTTAGAATCATCGACGGGGAGCACAAAATCGATTTCCGAAATTATTCGAGGTTTCAAAACATTTTCAGCCAAAGCAATTAATAAAGAACGCGGTTTGCGCGGCGTTTCTGTCTGGCAAAGAAATTATTACGATCGCATTATCAGAAATGAATTAGAACTCGATCGTGTCAGACAATATATTATCAACAATCCCCGCAATTGGGACACAGATAAAAATAATCAAACCCAATCCGTCATTCACACAGATCTGTAGGGGCGGGTTTATGGGATAACTTACGGAAAATTCTATAAATCTCGAACGAACCCGCCCTCCCCACCAGTAACCGATCGCATGTCATCATCCACGAATTTAATCGATCGATCGTCACCACCGCATCCCTACAATCGATCGCATATCATCATCCACGATCTCGATTGGGCAAAGCCCACGCTTCGCGAACGAATCATAATCGATATTGGCTGGTGAGGTTGGGCGGGTTCGTTCAATATTTCTGGAGTTTGGCGATGTTTATTAGCATAAACCCGCCCCTACAGATCTGATAAAATACGATCGAATCCTCAATTTTCACCCACATATTCGCCTGTACGGGTTCGTAGGGGCGGGTTTATGCGATCGATTCCGCATAATTCTAAAATCTAAATCAAACCCGCCCTTGCCCACCAATAACCGATCGAACATCACCACTCCAAATCCCCACAATCGATCGAACATCATCATCTACGCACGATCTTCATCAATCATCTTCAACCCATATTTGTAAACCTCTAGTTAACCGATTATTTAGATATTCTGTAATGACATTTATACACCTCTTAAAATCTTCTACACAAGATAATTTTTGTTCATCTGTATCCCCATAAGCCTCTAGATATAAATCTGTAATTGTTAACAGAGAAAGTTCTTCTAAAAATAATTTGATGTTTTCAGTTGTTGATGGGATATTTTCATCTAAATCTATTCCACAATAGCTATTGATTGTTAAGGTAGATGCCATTTCCCCAGTGCCATCATTTTCTCGCAAATAACGTTTCATGATGCCGCAACAAATCGGATCGATATAGATATCACTGATATGGAGCGCATCAATCCATTTACCATCGGCAGATCTGGCATGAAATATCATCCCCCAATAATCTGCATAGTCACCATGTGCAAACTGTTTATCTATACTTTCTGTGCCAGGGAATCTCATCTTTATATTTTAGATATTCACTATGTGGATTAGATATATCAATATTCATGCTAACATTACACACAAAAAATGCACGAGCCAGAATTACCTTCCAACTCGTGCGTCTCAAAACCTAACTCTCCTAACCGATCAACTTCTTAACCGCAGCCATAATTCCAGCCGGATCGATACCTTGATGTGGGAACTGCTCCCATAGACCACCACAACCCTCGATATGCGTACCGAGGTGATTGTAATTAGGCTTATAACCGCGCTCCAATAACTGCGAACCGAAGCGACTGCCTAAACCAGTTTTACGGTTGAAAGATTCGACCATTAATACCATTGGTGACTTACCAATTTTTGCCATCATTTCTTCATCGATCGAGTTTAATGTTGGCTTATTAATTAGACCGATATCGATACCCTCTTGTTTGAGGCGTTCGACTGCATCTAACGAGCGGTATAAGGCTTCACCAAAACTGACGATATATCCTTGAGTACCTTCACGAATTACTTCATCTTTACCAGAGACAAACTTGTAATCGCCGCCGAAGAAATCCTTGCCGTTGGTATCTAAAATTGCGGGGACTTTAGACCGAGTCGAGAATACAAATCGCAAACCTGGATTGTGGAAAATTGTTTCCAAACAGGCGCGCATTTGATTGGGATCGGCGGGGAAGTAGAGATTGGTGGCATAGCCATCGCTCAAACCATTGTCGGCGAACATGTTGTTCAAACCGAAGTGGCAAGTGTTGTCTGCCATATCGTCAATCCCAGAGTGGGAGAAGTGGCTGAGGACGTTGGAATTGTTCAACCGCGCCATCGTGATTTCGGAAATACACATTTCTAGGAACGCGCTGAAAGTGCCGAAAATACCTTGTTTGCCTGGTTCCATGCCGAATCCAGCAGCGGCGGAGAAGTTACCGCGCTCCATGATGCCGGAGGAGATGAAGACTTCAGGATAGGCATCGTGAATCTTTTTCAGACCGCAGGAGCCTTCGAGGTCGCTATCGATGACCTTGACTTTTTCGAGCCGCTCGGCTGCGCTCATCCGTCCGAGAATGGCGACAGCCGCATCGCCGAAGACGTTGCGGTTGGCATCCCATTTATCGCTCGAACCCATAAAGGTATAAGTATTTTTGGGTGCGACGATGCCTTTGAGGTGGTCGGCTGCGGCTTGTTGACTGTGGGATTCGAGATATTCGATCGCCAGTTTGACCGAAATTACGTCGTGTCCGTGGGTTTGGCCTTCTAAGCCGACGATGCCAGGACACATGGGGCGATGGTTGATAATCGCGATCGGCCCAGCAGTATTGACAGCTTTGCAGATTCGTGCATATAAGTCATCGATATCTTCGCCATTGCCTTCGAGGATTTGCAAACCATGACCGACTAAGGTTTTGGCAACGGTAGTACCGACGAGATATTTGGAAGGATGACCCGCGATTGTGACATCGTTATCATCGATAATCAGTTTGACATTGAGATTCTGAGCGACAGCTAACCGTGCGGCTTCAGCGTCGTTACCTTCTTGCTGCGAACCATCGGAACCTAAGCAGAAGGCGATTTTATTGGGGTTTGCCATCGCCACACCGTTGACGTAGGGCCACATGTGACCCAACCGACCGGAACTGAATTTTACACCAGGAGTAAAGCCTAATTCTGGGTGTCCGGGTAAGTGAGAATGCGCTGCACGGTATTCCATCAACCGTTCGGCAGGTAAATCACCATTGAGGGTAGACATCAGGTACTGAGTTGCAACGCGGTGTCCGGCTTCATCGAAGAAAATCGGCACGTATTTATCAGCCGCACCACGAAATAGCGCATCGAGAATCATCACTTCTGGCACGGTATCGAATGGCCCACCCGTGTGTCCGCCTACACCACGCGCTGCACCAGTCGCCGTGAAAAACACGATCGC
This sequence comes from Chamaesiphon minutus PCC 6605, assembly GCF_000317145.1. Lineage (GTDB taxonomy): Bacteria > Cyanobacteriota > Cyanobacteriia > Cyanobacteriales > Chamaesiphonaceae > Chamaesiphon > Chamaesiphon minutus. Next base: position 2,982,303 of record NC_019697.1, read on the forward strand.
GTCGCGACAGAGTTGGATATTATCTTTGAGGCTAGTTTTTTGCTCGTTTGTCAACGTGGGATTGCTGACATCTAGGCTGATGCGTTTGTAGGCTGAGAGATCGATCGGAAATTTAGTCATAGGTTTAATTTAGTGAATAGTGAATAGTGGATACTATTAATTTCTACGGAGCTAGGGTGGAAATCCCTTCCGAGGAGCGGCGGTTTTATATCTCCTTTCGGAGAGGCTTTCCTTCGGAACGCTTTCCTTCGGAACGCTTTCCTTCGGAACGCTTCGCGAACGCGAACGCCAACGCGAACGCCAACGGAGGTTCCCTCCGAATAAAAAAACCGACAAGACAGGGATGCCCGTAGTGTGGGGCTTTGCACTGAGCGAGGTCGAAGGGTGGGTAGATCTCCGCAGCAACTCAACTCGATCGGTTATTTTGCGTGAAAATGCGTTATTTTATATTTGAAAGCAAACAAACACTTAAAAACCAGCATGAAAAAGAGTATATACTAACAAACAGGCATTAACAAGACTAAACCAGCAGTTCCAGGCAAACCACTGATGCTAACAGCCGAGCGCAGACAATTCATTCTCGAAATTCTCCGCCGCGACAAGAAAGTGCTGTCCTCAGAACTAAGTGCCGTGCTCAAGGTATCTGAAGACACAATTCGACGTGACTTGCGCGAACTAGCCGAATCTGGACTCTTACAGCGCGTCCATGGCGGTGCCTTAATGGCCGCTCCAGTCACTGCTAGCTATACCGAGCGGCAAATGCAAGCCCCGCAAGAAAAAGAAGCGATCGCGCGCGCGGCGGCACAATTAATTCGACCCGGACAAGTGGCGATTTTGGATGGTGGGACGACTACACTTCAGGTTGCGCGTCAGCTACCCTTAGATTTAGCCGCCACGATCGTCACAAATAGTCCACCGATTGCGATCGCCCTAGCCGAACATCCCTATATTGAAGTGATGATGCTGGGCGGACAATTGTATAAAAAAGCGTTAGTAAATATCGGCGCAGCCACGATCGAAGCTTTGGGAATGATTCGCGCCGATTTATGTTTGCTGGGGGTTTGTAGTCTGCATCCAGAGATCGGGATTAGCGTGCAAAATTTGGATGAGGCTTATATCAAACGCGCGATGATTGCTAGATCTGCCGAGGTAGTTGGCTTGGCAACTGCCGCCAAATTAGATACTGCGGCTACTTATGTGGTGGGTTCGATTCAGGCACTAACTTATTTAGTTACCGCACCAACGGTAACAACCGCACAATCGATCGCTTATCAGAATTTAGGTGTAACGCTGATTCGGCACGATCGATAGATGCTAGTAGTCTACGGCTTAAATCTAGTTACTATTTTGGCGGGGAGCGGGGAGCGGCTCGCAGCACAGAGGTTTCCTCCCGGTTGTGTGCGTCAAGACAAGACAGCGGGGAGTTGGGAGGGGTGGAATCGGAACCTAAAATGCGCCGCCTAGTGCTAGTAATTAATTAATAGTCTGCGTCACAAATTTTCGTACTATTTTCACAATAAATGGTATTCTAATTGCTGCCGCCTACTACTAGCAATAATATGTTAAAAGCTGTTTGGTTGACTAACATCGATAGTCAAGTGATGAACTCCCGCAAAAATCTGGCGGAAGGAATGCAGCGATTAGCAGATCTGGGCTTTAATACAATTTATCCAGTAGTTTGGCAACGGGGTTATACTATCCATCCGAGTGAAGTTGCCAAGCAATGGACTGGAGCTGCGATATTACCTAATAGTCCATTTGTCGGGCGGGATGTATTGACAGAAATTATTGAATTAGCTCGCCCGTTAAAAATGCGAGTTATTCCCTGGTTTGAATATGGATTGATGGTGCCGCCAAATTCTACGATCGCGCGCAGACACAAAGAGTTATTAACTCTCGATATCAATGACAATCCCCAACGAGTTCAAGGGGCAAATGGTGAATTAGATCCGAATGTTTGGTTGAATCCCTGTCATTACCGCGTTCGTAAATTTATGGTAGATTTAATTACCGAAGTTGTCAGAAAATATCCAGTTGCAGGAATTCAACTAGACGACCACTTTTGCTTTCCCCAAGAGCTAGGTTACGATAAATTCACTCAACTCTCGTTTCAACAACATAACCTTGGCGAAATGGCCCCGATCGAGCACGATAGTGAAATCTGGATCGAATGGGGGGCGGAGCGTTTAACAGAATTGTTACAACAGATTGTCAGCAGTGTGAAATCGGTGCGGCGCGATTGTATTGTATCGATTTCACCAAATCCACTTAGGTTTTCTCGCTCTCGCTATTTAGCCGACTGGCAAAGGTGGCAAGAATTGGGATTGATGGATGAATTAGTATTACAAGTTTATCGCGACAGGTTGGAAGCATTTGAACTCGAATTGAGTAAACCAGAAGTTCAAACTGCTCGCGCTAAAATTCCTACTTCGATCGGGATTTTGGCAGGATTGAGAACGCGACCGATTTCTAGCCAAATTATCAAAGAGCAAGTAGCAGCAGTCTATGCCCAACAATTTAGCGGATTAGCGTGCTTTTTCTATGAAACTTTATTTCACGAACAGCTTGTTCCCAATCCGGTGAGTAGGAGTCGATCGCAACTCTCCGATATTTTCACCCTATCTCAACCGTTATAAAAAGCTGGATCGATCGCTAACTTTGATGCTTGATTCTACCTCGATGAGAACCATATTTTCTAGTGTATACCTGCGTAAACTCTGCTCCAAATAACATAATTTGCACCGAATAATAAATCCAAGCCAAAACCGTGACTACAGATCCGGCTGCACCGTAAGCCGAACCAAAACTCCCATTTCCTAGATATAATCCGAGTAATTCCTTGCCCACACTAAATAGAATCGAAGTAAAAAGTGCGCCGACGAGGACATCTCTCCAGGCAATAGTAATATCGGGAAGATACTTGTAAATTAGCGCAAACAATAGTGTAAATACACCCAAAGAGATTCCCAGATTGAACAGTTTCCAAAAGCTTTCTAATGCTGGTACTAGTTGATTGGTAAATGTGCTCAATGCTGATAAAGCTGCACTGACTACTAATGAAACCATCAAAATAAAGCCGATCGTAATTACCATTGCAAACGAGAATACGCGCTTGCGAACGATCGCTTTGACTCCAGCTTGCGGCGATGGTTCGACATTCCAAACGGCATTCAAAGAGTCTTGGAGTTGAATGAAAACTCCTGACGCACCAAATAGTAACGCCACCGTACTAATAATCGATGGCACGATGCCATTACCAGCCTGGGGATTTTGAGTATTGGCTAGAGCTGTCTGTACCACCTCTGCACCTGCTTTGCCCAGCAATCCTTGGATTTGGGTCACCATCTCGCCCCTAGCCGCTTCTTGCCCAAATACAGCCCCCGCCACAGCCACCGCAATCACCAGTAAAGGCGCGATCGAGAACAATGTATAGTACGCCAACGCCGCCGCCATTTGCTCGACTTTATCCTGTTGCCACTCCGCGACAGTTTCTTTCAATAAGCCCCAAATGCTTCTCAACTTCATATAACTGCTCGACAACGATGGTTCATCATCCATTTTTAGCAGCTCGCTTTAATTCTACCCTCTCTCTAAAGAATGAAATCTCTACTCGCATCAGTACGGTAGAAGAGATAGATGAAGGGGTAAGGGTGGACTGTACCACCGTAGGATAAGTGGATACTTAAGTTTACGATCTACTATTCATACCAATTTAAAAAACGATCCCGACAAATGGAGCGACAGACTCTATATACAGCAAGGTTTTCCAATCCAAAATCGTATCACTATTCACTATTCACTAATCCCACAATCTCCGACCCTGACGAGTATGCAGCTTCTCGTGCGCATCGGCTAATAGTTGCGGAATATTCAACTCTTGCGGACACCGGGGCAAGCAATCGCCACACTCATTGCAACGATTGGCTTTCATGCCTGGAAACCAATGTCCGGCATTCTCAAACATCTGATAGCGATATTTGGCGTAATCGCTCATCTCATAAGCAACTGCGAGATTTCGCAACCTCAATACTTCGGGGATATTAATCTGGGCGGGACAAGGCAAACAAGCATAACATTGACTGCACAGATCGGTATTTAAGCTAGTCTGTAATTGACGACCTAATCGATCGATAATTGCCCTTTCATCAGCCGTCAGTGGATAGTTGGCATCGGCGATATCTAATGACGGGTAGAGTTCGTCAGGAGTAGCCGCGCCCAGACTGAGCGTAGTAATGCGATCGTCAGCCAACAGCCAGCGATAATTAAATGCTAACGGGGTTAATGGCGCACACAAATCTACTAGATTTGACGGCGGGGTGTAGAGTTTGCCACCTTTATCCGCAGGGGAAATGATAAATATCCCCATGTCGTATTTACTCGCTAGCTCGATCGCGGGAGCCAGTCGTTGGTAAAAGTAATAGTAATGCAGGTTGATAAATTCAAATAATTGCGTCTCGATCGCCGCTAAAATCAGCTCTAAGCTCCCATGCGTCGAGAATCCGACGTGTTTGACCTTACCACACTCGATCGCGTCTGCAATCGCCGGATAGCTGCCATTTGCTACCCAATCTAAATGTTCGGGAGTGTTAATCCCGTGGATGCCCACACAGTCGATGTAATCTACTTGCAACCGTTCTAAAGATTCATCGATCCACTGTGCCATCAACGCTCGATCGGGTGTCGGCGGCAGTTTCGTTGTAATATACAATCGCGCTCGATCGACTGGTAATTGGCGTTGAAGGGCTAGTCCCAAATATCGTTCGCTCTGTCCATATCCTCTTGCTGTCTCTAGATGGTTAATTCCCAATTCTACAGATTGGCGCACGGTTTGATAAGCTATTTCTGGATCTGCTAAACAGCGCATCGTCCCCAGAGAGAATGCGGAGAGTAAAAGATTAGTTTTGCCAAAACGACGGTAGTGCAATTAGGCTTGAGGGGGTAGGCTTTAGGCTTTAGGTTGAAAATAGTAGGCTTTAGGCTTTAGGGGTTAGGCTTTAGGCTTTAGGCTTTAGGTTGAAAATAGTAGGCTTTAGGGGTTAGGCTTTAGGCTTTAGGCTTGTAAATGGTTGTTTGTTGGAGCTTTGACTCAACCAGGCATTTTCCCTAAAGCCTAATACCTAAAGCCTAACACCTATACTTAGGTTCCAAAAGCTCGATCGCCAACATCGCCCAAACCAGGAACGATAAAACCAACTTCATTGACATGTTCGTCAATCATTGCAGCATAAATACTCAGGGTGGGATACTCCTCACTCAGCTTTTGTAAGGCTGGAGGTGCGGCAATAATTGCAATAATCCGCACGTATGCCGGATCGATGCCTCTACTGACTAGCTCAGCCATCGCTTGCATTATCGTGCCGCCAGTTGCTAACATCGGCTCGGCAATAATAATCCGCGTCTCTGGATCGAAGCGATCGGGTAATTTATTTAGATAGCAACTTGGGAGCAATGTCTCTTCATTGCGTACCATTCCCAGATGATAAATCGCTGACTCTAAGGGTAAGACAGACTGAATCCCTTCAACTAATGTCAGTCCCGCTCTCAAAATGGGCACGATCGCTAGTTTAGTCTGGGGATGGACGAATGTCGCGGTAGTTTCAGTTAATGGTGTCGGAATTTGAATATCGATCGTCGGTAGCCATTCCCTAATCGCTTCATAAGCCAACCACTTGCCCAATTCTGCCAAGGTTTGACGCATGATTTTGGGCGTAGTCTCGACATTCCGCGCCATTCCTAACCAGTGTTTGATTAATGGATGCGGCGGGACGTAGACGCGTAATTGGATTGCCATAATTTGGTTGGGAGTTGGGGAGTGGGGGAGTGGGGGAGCGGGGGAGTTGGGGAGTGGGGGAGTGGGGGAGTGGGGGAGTTCAAAATCACTATCAACTATCCACTATCAACTATTCACTACCCTCTACCTAATTCAATGCCTGTCGTGCGGATTCGGTCATGGATCGAATTTCGCTTACATCTGGTACCGTGACTGGTTCATCACCATTTGTATTTAACCACAATAAATACTCAATATTTCCGGCGGGGCCGACTAGTGGCGACCAGGTTAAGCCGCGATAGTACCAGCCTAAATCTTGCGCGGTTGCTAATACCCCAGCAATTGCCCCGGCTTGCGCTGCTAAATCTCTGACTACTCCATTCTTACCGATCGAGCCTTTACCCACCTCAAATTGCGGTTTAACTAGCAATACGAGTTCTTTTGGCGGTGCCAGTAACAAGGCTAATGCTGGTAAAATTTTATTTAGCGAAATAAACGAAACATCGACGACTCCTAAGTCAGGGAGAGGTACTGGATAAACACCCTCGACTGGCTCGCCATAAAGTTCGGCGGGTGTCAAATGCCGAATATTCGTGCGCTCGCGTAAAGTTACTCGCTCGTCTGTCCGCAGTTTCCAGTCTACTTGTCCGTAGCCAACATCGATGCCGTAGACTTGTTTGGCACCTGCTTGCAATAAACAATCGGTGAAACCACCTGTAGAAATACCGCCATCGAGGCAAATGCGATCGAGTGTGGCAATTGCAAATGTTTTGAGAGCTTTGGCTAGTTTTTCACCACCACGCGAGACAAATCTTGCTCTGGCTTTGACTTCGACTGTCGCTGTAAGTAAAATTGCCGCACCAGCTTTATCTACAATCTCGCCGTTGACTCGAACTTCTCCCGCTTGAATCCAGCGTTGTGCCAATTGACGAGATTCGCATAGGTTTCGTTCTATTAGCAGTAAATCCAGACGTTGTTTTTTCAAGTCAGCAACAGGGCAGGGGGAAACGATCGATCTTAAAAATAACATGGGCTAGTGGCAACTGGCCGAGATCGATTTGTCTATTTTTTGTTATAGTTTTGACTATACCCGATTGTCGCTACCAGACCACTCCATCACTAGCAACCGATCGGCTATTGGCACTGCACCACAATTGCCACAAATACAACTCTACTCGCTCGGTCAATTGCGAGACAAAGATCCCTTCGGAACTATCTACATCAGTCGCCAGCCAATAGCCACTGAGTCCGATTTCTACTCGATCGAGATCGCACCGATTGACGGTTACAGTGTTTTCTTGTTGTTGATCGAGATAAAAACCGATCGCCGTAGCTTCACAAACCAGATCTGGTAGTAGAAAAGCAGCTTTTTCTGAGGTAACGTACAGCGTTTGACCGATACTAGTGGCGAAGATTAGCCGTTGCTCTACCCAATCCTCAATGTCAGAATCGAGCAGCTCTAGATGTAAATCTGTTTCTGTATATATCAATTTCAACATAAATCTTCACGGGATGGAGGAAGTTAGACTGCTATCTCCTCGCTGTAGCTTAAAGAATAATTGTGAGGAAATTGTGAGGATGGCAGAAATAATTATTCTAGACGGAGTCAAGTTCTGAAATCGAGCTAGAGCCTAAAGTTTGTTCTGCAAGTACTTTTTGGCTAAATCGTTCGCATTGGCGATCGCGGCTGTAACTCGATAATGCTTGACGGAAAACTTTTAAGTCGAGCGTTGGTGGAGATCGCCCTTCCCAATAACTGGCTTCCATTTCTACTGACGATCTGCTCTAGGTAATGCTTACACTAACGTTATCCTAAATTCCGTAATGTTTAATGCAGAAAAATATGACAAATATGCATCAATGCTGAATAATTAGTTAAAGTTTGGAAAATATTTGCTATTTATTGCAAAAAATACTACACTAAATACACCACCCTGTTTATCCAATTGCTCGGAGCAACCAACAAATGCATACACTCAAGCGTACACCAACCACCGAAATGGAGGTTACTAGCATTCGGCTAGAACGCGAACTCAAAGAACGGCTGAAAGAAATTTCTGGACATCAAGGTTATCAAGCATTGATCCGCGAAGTTTTGTGGAAATACGTACAGCAAAAGTCTGGCGATTATCGTCATCGATTTACGTCTGAAGATATCCGCGCTACTGTTGCGGCAACAGCCAATGCTGAAGAACGTTGCGGCATTACGGGTAAGATTATCAATCCTAACGAACCAATGTTATTGGGTTTGACTAGTACCTGCGATTTTATTCCGCTTTCACTCGACAGTCTAACTGCCGTAGCTCAAGAGCCAACCGCTTAATAACCGCTAACCGCGATCCGAGGATCGCGGTTACTCTCAATTCAGATTGGATAGCCGAAATTATTCAGAGTTAACCTCTACATAATTTCTCAAAAAAAAGCGATTGCTAACTCTGTTACTAATTAACCATGAGTAGCGATCGCTTTTTTGTATATTTCGATAGATTTTAGCGCACTGGGCATCAATAAAATGGTCGGCATTGCCAACCGATTATCTCGATCCCATCGCAAATGGCTCCAGTTGGCTTTCCAAGCTGGAGCTGCGCTAATTGATATATTTATTAGATGTTTGGCTGGCGTCAATAACGAGCTATGCGCTCGAAAAATGTGCATCCGTATAGCTAGGCTCGGTGCTTAGAGATTAGAGATCTCGTTCGCTGATCTCACGAGTCATATGGTCGAATGGTGCATCTACACAACTAGTATCGGCGACACCAGAGGTAGCGAGCAGATCCTTAACCAAATCCTTCATGATTTGAACCCCACGCACTGTCGGAGCGATCGGAACGCCTAGAGAGTTGTAAGTCTCCCGCAAGCCTTGAAGGACTCGCTCATCTAAAACATTGGTGTCTCCAGCCACGATCGCGTAACTAGCATACCGAAGATAGTAATCCATATCCCGCAGACAAGCAGCATAACGTCTAGTGGTGTATGCATTCCCACCAGCACGGATCAATTCTGGTAATTCTTCAAATAACTGCGAAGCCGCTTTCTTGACGATTAAGGCTGCATTGGCGTTGATTACGCCCGCCGCAGCAATTCTCGCCGTGCCAGTCTCGAAATAGGATTTTAAGCTATCGATGGCATTCCGGTCTAAATAACGACCTGTTATATCGTAAGTTTTAATGAGATTTGTTACAGCATCCCGCATGAGATCGTCCCAACAATAATTCTTTTATCGGTTTATCAGTATCGCAGAAAACCACCCCTCTCTGGCATAGCTACGTTACAATTCGCAATTGTATTCTAAGATTTGACTCGATTCATTTTGCTAGGTTGGCGGGGAGTTGGGAGCGATGAATAGGCATCTTATGCTCTCAAACTCAATAAAAATCAGCCCAAGCGTTGCGGGAAACGCTTGGGCTGATAGATGTATCGTTCGTGTCAGTTTAATGGCTGCTGATGACCTTCTGGGCACTGTTGTTAACCTTATTCGGTTTAGACCATGGTAATAACCAATTAAAGCTAGTTCTTGGCTGAGAGATTAAGGTCAACTCCTCTGGATAGCGCGGCTGGGGATCGTTGGCCAGCACTACTGGTGGCACCATATCGGGGTCGTAAGCAATAACGGTATCTACAATCCCCGATCGAGATTTTACTTCTACCTTTTGTCCGGGACGATATACAGCTATTTCTTGCGCTTCGCTCCAGATTGCTCGCTCTATCATTACTACGATCCCCGTTATACTACTGATTAATTTTACTTATCTTTAAGATACTCAAATTATCTAACAGGAAAATGAAATTTGGTTAATTACGATACTTTTTTTTAATATTTTGTTTTGAATCTCTCTGCGACAGGGCTGAAAGAGGGGGGAGCGAGGGGGAGACTGATGGCAAGGATGGAATTATTTACTTAAAGCCTAAATCTGTGCCGCTACCCGCATGGATCAAAGCTAATTGCGCGTACTTCTTCGCGTGGAGAATCAACCCATCTGCTTCGGCATCGTCGATTTGGCGTAGACATTTAGCAGGCACTCCCACCATTAACGAACGTGGCGGGACATCTTTTGTCACCACACAACCCGCACCAATAATGCTACCACTGCCAACGCGGACGCCATCTAAAACAATCGCGCCAATCCCAATTAGGCAGCCTGTTTCGACATAAGCTGAATGAATGACAGCGCGGTGTCCGACTGTGACGTAACTCTCTATAGTAGTAGGTTGTCCGGGATCGCCATGCACGATCGCACCATCTTGGATGTTAGTGTAAGTACCGATCTCGATCCGCTCGACATCACCGCGTACTACCGCACCATACCAGATACTCGCACCAGATGCGATCGAGACTCGTCCCATGACGGTGGCGTTCGCTGCGACAAATGCTGCTGCAGAGACATCTACAGGCGGCCAGAAGGTGGGTAAGTTTGGGTTGTGAGGGGATTTCATGCGGGTTGGAGATTTTGGATTTTGGATTGGCGTTATAGATAAACCTGTTGGCTTTTAAATAATTCCAAATTTGTCAATCTAATGTTCGATCGATCCACGATCGAGAGTTAAAGATAGGCTCAAGTTTACTCGATGTCGATCCACATCAAAAAGGGTAAGAGCAATTAATTACCCTTACCCATTTTCTATTGAGTATTCTCCGATGGTCATCTAATGTCCATGCAAAACCTAGTTACTGGCATAATCCGAGGATCTAGGCTCTTGCTAATGTCTCTACACGTTTACCAGATGTAAATTTACTCTTCATCGTCATCATCAGTATCTTCGCTCTCTTCCTCAGCTTGTTTGAGCGTATTGGCAGAGACGGCGACACCAGTATTGAGTTTGTCCAATACTTGCTGCTGGACTTTGGTTACAAACTCAGCGTTTTCTTCCATGTACTTGACGGTATTGTCGCGTCCCTGAGCGAGATTGTCGCCTTCATAGCTGTACCAAGCACCACGACGGGTAATCACGCCAGTTTCTTCGGCGAGATCTACCAAACAACCAACAGTAGAGATACCCTTACCAAAGATGATATCGAACTCAGCAATGCGGAATGGAGGTGCGACTTTATTTTTGGCAACTTTGACTTTGACGCGGTTACCATATTCGCCTTCATTGGCACGTTTGAGGGTTTGAATGCGACGGATATCCAGTCGTACCGAGGCATAAAACTTGAGTGCGGTACCGCCAGTGGTGGTTTCGGGACTACCGTAGGTGACGCCGATTTTTTGACGGAGTTGGTTGATAAAAATTACCGTACAGCCAGACTTGGAAATACTACCAGTAATTTTGCGCAAAGCTTGGCTCATCAAACGGGCTTGTAAGCCCATGTGTGAGTCGCCCATATCGCCCTCGATTTCCGCACGCGGTACCAATGCAGCGACTGAGTCAATCACGACGATATCGACAGCAGCAGAGCGGACTAGTTGATCGACGATTTCTAAGGCGGCTTCGCCAGAGTCGGGTTGTGAAACCAGCAGATTGTTGATATCTACGCCTAGTGCCGCAGAATAGGTTGGATCTAGGGCATGTTCGGCATCTACAAAGGCGGCGACACCGCCCGATCTTTGGATTTCTGAGATGGCGTGCAACGCGAGGGTGGTTTTACCAGAACTTTCAGGGCCATAAATCTCGATGACTCTACCTTTGGGCAAACCGCCACCCAAGGCAATATCTAGGGTCATCGCCCCGCTCGATATGGTTTCTACCCGCATCCGCTGGGCATCACCGAGACGCATAATCGCCCCTTTCCCAAAAGACTTTTCGATTTGGTTGAGGACTAAATTCAGGGCTTTCTGTCTGTCTGGGCTATTTGTGATTTGGGTTGCCATTAATGCCTCTATGAACAAGGGGAAAGTTGATGTTAGCTTGCCTTAGTTTAACTAGCAAAAGCTTGGTGCATAGGTACTATTATACTCTCTATGGGGTCTAAAAGTCAAAGTTTGCTGCACTGTCATTCGTATGATACCCGCCATTGTGCGGTTAGCTCCCAAGTCAATAATTTTAAATTTTTTAGTTAAGAATTGTAAAAATTGCCTATAATAGTAGATATATAAAAACAATCTATTTGCACCCTAATGTCTAAGTCGCAACCGTCAGAGCAAGAATTGCTCCAAAGTATCCTCCAACCCTTGCTTGTAGACTTTGATTACTGGTTTGGTCGATCGAAAGAATTGTTAGAACGGGAACGCATTGCTTTTATGAGTCCCAGTGCCCAATCCGAGCTATTGGCTAGAGTAGAACGCGCCCAACAAGAGGTCAGCGTTGCTAAAATGTTATTCCAAGCCGTGGGCGGACAAGCAGGGATCGAAGCCAGTCAAATGGTGGGTTGGCATCAAATCGTCACTGAGTGTTGGCATGTTTCGATGCAGTTAAGACAGTCGGAACAGTCTAAGATAGAAGAGTAAGGGTGACCCAGGTTATCTGAATTTCTCATAAAAGCTGAATCGATAGTCCAAACATCTCCCCCTGCATGTTGCTTTTTTCGATCTGCTGACATAGATCTGTCAGATATCGCCCCAATTTTCCTTTGCTACCTCTATTCTTGGATCTTTGTGTAGGACAGTGACATGTTACAAATAATTTATCTAATTGCCTTTACCATTTTGGCATTTCTCGCGATCGGCAATCTGATTCGCAGTCTGATTGGGTTTAGCATGGATGCGTCACAACCTAGATCGATGACCGATCCTAATTCTCAAGGTTATCGCTATCGCGCGGGTTCCGTGCCTCACCCCGAATTGCTCGACGATTTGGGCAATGTCACTACCGAACCATTATTAATTATGAAGTCGATTAGTATCGAAGATGCGCGGACGAGACTAGATGCGTTGTATCATAACGATCTGCCTCGTTCGGCTGAGGGTGAGAATTAACAGCTCGCGCGCGCTGGGCTGAGGGTAAGAATAGATCTTCTCCTAGCATAAATTGAAGTGTTGACCACCGTGCGTAAAGTAGCATACCTCCTGATTTTGACAATCGCGATCGCGATTGTCGGCTGTCGCAATCCTGACATTCCTTCAGGAGGTGAGACTCAGGGTAATATCAATTTGCTGATGGGGAATCCCTCTCAAGCAACTAGTTCCCCCGGTAACTCCGAAAACTACCTACTCGTGCGCCCTCAATACGCGCTGTCTTATTCCAAAAATAAAGGGATACCTAATTGGGTAGCGTGGCAGCTAAATGAGTCGTGGCTGGGAGACGCGCATCGCGTTGGTAAATTTGCACCAGATGACGCTTTGCCCGCAGGTTGGGAGCGCGTTAAGCCTTCTGATTATACTGGGAGCGGATTCGATCGCGGTCACATGACAAATTCGGAAGATCGCAGTCGTTCTCCAGAGGATAATATTCAGACTTTTTTGATGACGAATATTCTGCCCCAATCGCCCGATAATAATCAGGGACCATGGGTAGGTTTAGAAAATTACTGTCGTCAACTCGCCAGATCTGGGAAAGAATTATTTATTATTTCTGGAGGACACGGACAGGGTGGCATTGGCAAAAATGGCCTCAGAGCGACGGTAGGACAAGGTAAGGTATTAGTACCTGCCGTCACCTGGAAAGTTATATTAGTACTAGATAAACCTAATGCTGGCGTGGCTGGGGTCGATAAAAATACCCGCACCATCGCAGTTATAATGCCGAATAAGCAAGGGATTAAATCCGATCCTTGGCAACAATATCTAACTTCAGTTAAAGATGTCGAAAAGTTAACTGGATACAAATTTTTTACCAGCGTACCTGCCCAAATCCGCGAGGTTATCGAAGCCCGGGTCGATCGCTGATATTTCTATTGTGAAGCTCTAATATTTTACCGCGATCGATACCAACGCGGATAATTGGGTCGCGATCGACAAAGCTCCTGTTGCTAGATCCGATGGTTAACCAGTACTACTGACTATTACAGATTATTAATGAGGATCTAATAGGCGATCGCCGATCGCCTATGCTGAAAATTGGCTGAGTATTTTTACCTACATCTTAATCTGAAGATCGATCTCGATCTGTAATATTGAGGCAGCTTCCGATCGGGGTTCTAGGGCTAGCTGCTTTTTAAAAACATTACTACCGATCGATTATCGCTCTGAACTATTTTTTAGAGTAAAAAGCTCAGCCGCGATCCCAATATAATAAGGACATAAATAATCGTGTCAATTCCTTTATTAGAATATTCACCGACATCTCAAAATCATCGTGTCGCTGGTTTTGAAGTAGCTTGGGAAGAACAACCCAGAATCTTTACGATCGACAATTTATTATCGAAATCAGATTTTGATGTATTGATTAATGCTGCCTATCGGCAGATTTTTCACGAACAACAAATGACCACTCATAGCCGTCAAATTGCTTTAGAATCACAATTACGGGGCGGTCAGATTACCGTTCGTCAGTTTATTCGCGGCTTGGCAACTTCCGAAACTTTTCGCAATCTAACTTTTAATAGTAATAACAATTATCGGGTTGTCCAAATCTGCATTCAGCGCATTCTCGGACGTGAAGTGTATAACGAACGTGAAAAAATTGCTTGGTCGATTGTGATTGCGACCAAAGGCTTTTACACATTCATCGATAACCTGCTCGATAGTGAAGAATATCAAGAAAACTTTGGCGATAGTACCGTGCCTTATCAACGCCGCCGGATTCTATCTCAACAAATCCAGGGTCAGTTGCCATTCGAGCGGATGGCACGTTACGGTACCGATTATCGGGACAAACTGCCCAAACAAAATTTCCGAGGGATTCCTGACATGGGTTATACAGGGCCAATCATGTCGTCAACTCGTTGGAGTTGGCAAAAACAACCTTCTCCAGTACTCACTACTATCGGTAAAGTCATTACCTATAGCGGTGGTGCTGGGGTGGTTGTGTTGAGCTTGCTAGTCTTCCTCTCGTGCTTGGGTTGGGTACATATTTAATCTTTAAATCATCCGATTTACAAAGGCCTATTGCGCTAGTGAGTACCTGCGATCCTCACCGCCAGATCCTGTGCTTCTGGCTCCCATCTCTGTTGATTGGCTAACTCGTCGGGAAACGCGACCAGGAAAGCTCGCCAAGAGAGAGGGGTTGGGAATGAGGGCAACAGGTTTCGCGAGCGTAATAAGCCTTTGTAAAGCAAATTTTTGATGAGGAATGGTAACCTAACTTATGCCGCCTAATTCTAGCTCGATCGATCGGCCTGACGACGGTACCAAGTGGCGGTACCGATAAGCATTCCGGTTAAAGCTAAAGCAACGAGAATCGGTAAAACATCGCCACGTTCGAGCGCAGTAAGACCAGCACCCATCATTACAAAAGGCAAGATACCGGGAACCGTCCCTAGTAATGTCCCGAAGAAGTAGTCGCGAAATTTAATCGACGTTAAACCCGCTGCAAAATTAACAATTCCGTATGGAATTAGTGGTAACAATCGAATTGCAAACATATAAAAAAAGCCACCGCGATCCATTTCGCGATCGAGTTTTTGCCATTTTCCGGCTAACTTTTGCTCGATGAATTTACGTCCGATCGTGCGACTGAATGCGAAAGATAGTACTGCGGCCAAAACAGCGGCAATACTCGTCCAAACTGTACCCCAGACCGAACCAAAAATTGCGCCACCAGTGAGATTGAGTGGGGTTGAGGGTAGGATACAAATTGTTGCGATCGAGTAAACTAAGATATATAGAATTGGTGCCCAAATTCCCATTTTTTGCAGCCATAACTGCAATTGAGGTCGATCGATGCCACCTAATAAAACTATCCCAATTACAGTAGTAATGATGCAAAATAACCCGATCGCAATAATGCTCTTTTTCGATTTCAAAGGACGCTACAGGATATTTTAGAGGATGTTTGGAAAGTATGAGATTGCACTCGTAAACCCTGGAAAATCCCCCCTAACCCCCTTAAAAAGGGGGGAACCAGATCCGGAAGTCCCCCTTCTTAAGGGGGATTTAGCGGCGCATCGAACGGGAGGTTCCCTCCCGTTTGTGTGCGACAAGACAGGGGGATTTTCCCACTTGAAACGCAGCAATTAAACGCATCCATTCATCCTCTCAAGCCAAAATCCAAAATCCTACTGACTAGTTACTAAAGAAACATTGTTTCTAATTTGAGCAACTAGATCGCTAATCTCATCTCGATCGATTCGATAGCTGAGTGGATGAGCGATCAACCGCGCGCTACTGTAAAATAAAGTTTCAATCTCGACTAAACCATTTTCTTTGAGAGTTTTACCCGTCGAAACTAAATCGACAATGGCTTCAGACATGCCAGTAATCGGCCCTAATTCTACCGAACCATATAGCGGTACGATTTCGATCGGTAAGTCGATGCTATCGAAGTATTCTCGCGCACAATGAACGAACTTAGAAGCGACGCGACCGTGTGCGGGTAAATTTAACGTCGTCTGGTAGGGACTATCCGCTTTGACGGCTACCGAGAGCCGACAGGTCCCGAATTTAAGATCGACTAATTGCGCGACTTGAGGCGTTTTTTCGCGCAAGACATCATAGCCAGCAATGCCTAGTTGCGCTTGTCCGTATTCGACATACACGGGGACATCGTGAGTCCGCACGAGTAAGGCTTTGGCACGATTGGTAGGATCGGTGATTTGGAGTTGGCGATTGTCTTTGTCTAAAAAGGCACTAAAGTCTAACCCAACTGACTGAAATAGTCGGATGCAATCTTTAAGTAAGGCTCCTTTTGGTAAGGCTACGGTAATCATTCGATTAGTTGGGAGGGAGGAGTTGGAAGTTGCTTAGGATACGCTCGATCGTCAGTTTATCGTATTCCGGACTCTCCAGCGTTAGTATGGCAAAGTTAAGATCGATCGGGCGGTAGAGTAGATATTAGTTAGTAAATTGGAGACATTGTTATGAATTGGATTAGCATCGATCCCGCCGAACACGAACGTAGACTGGCTCTCTGGTTTCAACGTGAAGGGTCGTGGGGTAGAGAAGATATCCTCACTCCCGCTTGGCATGAATTCACTGGTTTTTACTTCACGCCAAATATTACGGTTGAGGAATTGGTCGAAAGATATGCTGTTGGGGAAAGAAATTTTACTGAGATCCGGCTGCCTGAAGAATCCGATTTGAGCGGAGTTGATTTGTCTGGAGCTATTTTCCTTGGTGCTAACCTCGCCCATTCCAACTTCACCAATGCCAACTTGAGCAATTGCGATCTCCGGTATTCTTGGATGCGAGGCAATTTTACCCGTGCCAATTTGAAAGGGGCTAATATCGATCGAGCCGATGTTGGCGGTTCCAAATTTAAAAATGCCAACCTGCTCAATACTATAGGCTGTTTTGGGCACGACTGTGGAGCTTTGTTCGAGGATACTATTAGGAGTGATGGTAGTGTTGTCTCTTATGAAGGTCGTGCTTGATTGCTGACTATCATCCAAGTCGGCTTGTAGAAACGTAGTGGCGCGACCAGGCTAAAATTGTGGGTAAAAGTAGAAACGTAGGGTGGGCACTGCCCACAGCACATTTAGAGCCGTAGTAAAAAGAACTTAAGGCTGCTTTTATCGATCGAATAATCTCTTCAATAATCGATCGCAAAGCGTGCCGTAGGCAGTCGATATTAAATGCCCCAATATTTATCTTATTAAATCGACAATAATGTTGGTGGGCAATGCCCACCCTACGTTTTGGATTTAATAATTATCAATTATCAATTATCAATTACTAATTACCCCTCTAGTACTTTGTTGATGAATAATCCGATCGATTGTACCTAGAGGAATAGAAGAGATTAGTTTGCGGGTATATTCGGTTTTTGGTGATTCGTAGATAGTCCGAGCGAAATCGATTTCTTCAATCTTACCTTGATTCATTACCATAATCCGATCGCTCATGAATTTGACGACGCCTAAATCGTGAGAGATAAAAATATAGGTGAGATTAAATTCGCCTTGTAGCTCTTTGAGCAGATTCAATACTTGTGCTTGTACCGAGACATCGAGGGCAGATACAGATTCATCGCAGATGATAAATTTAGGATTGAGTGCGAGCGCGCGGGCAATACATACCCGTTGGCGTTGTCCGCCAGAAAGTTGGTGGGGATAAGAGGTGAGATAGTCGGTACTCAAGCCGACTCGTTGGAGTAGATATTCGGCACGTTCTTGACGTTGGGCTTTGCTTTTAACTGTTTTGTGAATGACGAGCGGCTCGATAATCAGATTGCAGATATTCATTCGAGGATTGAGCGCGCTAAAGGGGTTTTGGAAGATGATTTGCAAATCTCGGCGCAGGACTTGCATTGCTTCACCCTGAAGTTTAGTAATATTTTTACCCTGAAATTCGATCGAGCCTTGTTGTGGTTCGATCAGTCTTAGAATCGTGCGCGCTAGGGTACTTTTGCCACAGCCAGATTCTCCGACTAAACCGAGTGTTTCGCCGGGATAAACGGCGAAGGAAATATCATTTACAGCCCAATTATATTGTTGACGATCTTTACCAAAGATCCCTTGGGCGGGAAAGCCTACTTTTAAGTTACGGATTGCTAAAATCGGTTCGGATCGATCGTCTATTTCTGGTAGTTTAATTGTGCGAATATCGATGGGAATTTCTTGGTTTACTACTGCTAGAGATTGTGGTTTTTCAACGATCTTAATTTGACCGTCTGGTGAAATCTCTTCTGTCATAAAATCCCTAATCGTCGGCAGAATTTTGACTTCGCGATCGGGACGCGGGCGGCAAGCTAGTAAACTTTTGGTGTAGGGATGGGTGGGATTTTGAAATAGGTCTAAAATTGGTTGATGTTCGACTATTTTGCCCTTATACATGACTGCGACCACATCAGCAATTTCGGCGATAATTCCCAGATCGTGGGTGATAAAAATCATCGCCATATTTCGGCTGTCGCGCAACTCTTGGAGGAGTTCTAAAATGGTGGCTTGAACGGTCACATCGAGAGCCGTTGTCGGCTCATCGGCAATTAATAAACTCGGATTGCAAGAAATCGCCATCGCGATCGTGACCCGCTGTAATTGTCCGCCCGAAAGTTGATGGGGATAGCGTTCTAGCCACGAAAGTTTTTGCTGATTGATAGCATCGTTCAGTTCCCGCTCGCTCGGCGATGTCGATCTATGCATCATTGGCTCGGCTAAAGCATCGATCGATTTGAGACTGGCTAAATATTGCTCTTTTAAGCGATCGTCGCTGGGAATTAATTTGACTTCTTGCAGCAGATAAATTGCTTGGCGACGGGCTTCCGCTTTCGATACCGACTGATGTCGATCGATTGCTTCAATTAGTTGATAACCGATCGTAAATACCGGATTGAGCGAACTCATTGGCTCTTGAAAAATCATCGCCATTTGTTCGCCGCGATAACTCGAAAATTGTGATGGCGATAATGTCAATAAATCGATCGATTGCTGTGGTGTCGAGTCCTCGTATGGCTGAAATAATACCTCGCCCTGCGTTACCTTCCCCGCATTGGGTAGCAATCCCATTACCGCTAGCGAAGTCACCGATTTACCAGAACCAGATTCGCCCACAATGCCCAATGTCTGTCCGCGTTGGAGTGTAAACGAGATCCCATCGACTGCTGGTTGCTTGACCCCGGCAAATTGGATGCGTAAATTACGAACATCAAGGACAGAATCGCGATCGGTCATAGGTAGATCTGGGATGAAGGTCGATTTAACTAGGATAACTCTATCTGACGCTACCGATCGGTACGAGTTGCTACGATGGCCTGCCGACTCGATCTGGGAATATAGTTGCTATTATCGATTTATAATTGGTGCTTCGATCGATCGGTCGTGTAGCGTACCATAGGTAATCGATGAGATCGGATGATATTCTCAACGATGTGCATGATGAAGGAAGTTTGGAGCAGATGACGTGAGAAGAACGCCAGTCGACTTATATCGGATGGGCAATGCTATTACTTCTCGATTAGAAAACATCCGCGAGCGGGATATCGACATGTATGAGGATGGCGGTAAAATATGGGTAGCTGCCAATTCTGGCGGTATTTCGACATTCTCAGTGCGAGGAAGTGGCAAAAACTGGTGGAAACTCGATCTCGATGCCGAGATTCCCAATGAGCTGCGAGTTGTGAACGATTATGGCAACCACTGGCTCTAGGAACCAAGCTATTCAATGCCATTCGATGAATATCGACGAGTGCTTGAGTTAGTTGGAGCACAGTTTGATAAAGTAAGTTGAGGAAAATTATGATGATGAATTTATCTCCGAAAGCAATGAGATCGATCGGCGAATCATTAGAATTTCGGATTGCCGCTTATCAGCATCGACTGGATACCGAAGTTATGTCTGAGGATGAAGCTTCCGATCTAACGAATGACTTGATGTTTTTAGAATCATTATTACAAGAGTTTCAACAAGCATTAGCTTTGCCTGTGGCTCAAGTTTTTTGACAAAGAATTTGAAATGGCGATCGCAGATGATTTCAGGGCACATTCAAACTGCTAACCTTGTCAGTAATATCTTGACGATAACTTTGCAACAGCAGAAAAAATCATGATCGGAATCTTGGCTGTGCTATCAGTATCTGCTGCTGCTGGAATGCGAATCGCCTTGCCGCTGCTGGTAATCGGTCTGCTTAGAACTGACTTGTGGCAACAGGTACCCCTACTCGATCGCATTCAACCTTCAGTACTGATTGCCGTCCTGACTGCTTGGACATTCTTGGAACTGGTAATTTCCAAACAACTCTGGGGACAGCGGCTGTTGCAATTTGTAGAACTCATATTTAGCCCCTTAGTCGGTGCGGTAATGGCCATGGCAGTGGCGCGGATCTTGCAGCAACCAACCCAAGCGATCTGGATTTTGGGCGTAGTCGGAGGCTTATTTGCCTTAGTTTTGCAACTGGTAAAAGTGGGTTGGTTTTATCGGCTCAAGGGAGGGTTGCCGACTTGGGCGGTATTGCTCGAAGATGTCTTGTGCGTGCTGTTGGTGCTATTTGCTTTCAAAGCACCTAACTCTGGCGGTATCATTGCGCTGCTAATTTTGTGGCTGGCGATTCGCAGTTCGCAAAGTTGGTATCAGTGGTACAAGGAAGGGCGAGGAGCGGGGGACGGGGAACGAGATAATCTTAGCGATCGCAAAAATAGAGAATGAGCAACGCTGCATAAACTAATTCTTTAGCTCAATTACATTGAGGAATACACTGAATCGAGGAGTTAGATCGCCTTTATGATGCCGCCCAAAATCTCTCGAACGATCTCTGCAACTATTGCCATTACCTCGATCCTCACGTTTTTTTGTTATAAAGGCTGTGCCAACGAACGTCGTGTCGAGACACCCATCCAAACTTTATCCCGAACGATAACCCGATCGTCATCGATTTCGATCGCGCAAAACCCTAACGTACCCACCCCAGAACAACTAAATCGACAACGCGATGCCGAACGGGTGCTCAAAGACGGCGAAAATCTGCGCAGAGAAATCAGAGAGCGCGGCTTCGATAGCAATCTCGAACAGCGAGTGCAAGAGCAAATAAATAAAGTCCGCGAATCTGGGAGCGATCCGCAAAAAGTCCGCGAAGCCGATAGTGAGTTGACTAGACTGCGCCAACAGAATAATCGCTTTCCTTACTATTACTACGATCCTTTTTACCCTTACTACTCTACCCCCGGTCAAATAATTTTCAGTCCTGGGTATATTTATCCGCCGACAGTACCAGCCGAAGATCGCATCGCCGAGCGCAATTCCCAGAGTACTAGTTCTACTCAACTATTCGGCTCGGCTGGATTCACCAATGGTGGTATCGCTCCGAGTATCGGCGTTCGCTACAATTACATCGGTTTGGAAGTTGGCGCACTTTTTAACCAGGATAGTCTGCCGGGAGCCGTCAATGATTTTGCACTACCGAGTAATTTCTTCTTCAACGATCTTGGTGTCAAGAAACTCAGCCCGCAATGGGGGTTAGATTTGCTGGGATTTGTAGACGTGGCTCCGCGCGTATCTGCTTACGGTAGTGTTGGATTGTACTTCCAGAATGTCGGTCGGATCGCTCAATCTCAAGCGACTAACGAGCTATTCAAGCAAACTAATATTACCAACACAACTGGGGCTGTCGGTGGTGGCGTCGTTTACAGCCCTAGCGAGAGCGTGAGCTTCGGACTGGGCTACCACTCAATCCGAGGTGTGAATGTCCGGGTGGGAATTAACTTCTAAATTGGCGATCGCGTTAAATAGCTCTGCGGTCCATATCTGCAAGTGGCCACCTTCTACGTCATTAGACATAAAAATATACAATTTGTTTGTTTGGTAACAATTTCTAGCATTTTTACTCGTTAACATGGGATGTATCCCCGTTAAATTGTGAGTCGTTCTCAATTTACTAAAAATAGAATTATTACCCTTACGTGTACTACCTTTATTCGGGCTAAGTATCCCAAACTTTTGGAGATTCAGTATGTCATTATCTAAAGGCGTAGAAATTCATACCCTGACCTCAGCCAAAGCTGGATTGATTCAATTTTATACTCCCCAAGCTAGTCATGAAACCACGGCTAGCGCACCTCAAACCCTATTGACAAAGGGATTGCTGCTGAGGGCTTCTATTTGAGAAAGATCTGAGCTAGGGTAGGTACGAGCGTCCATCTAGCGATTACAGTGAAAGTAATGCCGACACAAGTAGAAAAGAAGAAGCAAAAAACTGAAACAGTCGGAGCGACGAATTTAGACAGCCAAGAAATTACAAAGAAGTTTGGGCAATACTTTCAAGATATTAAAGATCCCAGAACCCAGAGGACGAGAGTACATCTACTCAAAGACATTATCACCATTGCCATCTTGGCAGTAATCGCAGGAGCAAAAGGATGGGAGGATATGGAAGAGTATGGTGTGAATAAGCAAGAGTGGTTAAGTACATTTCTAGAGCTACCAGGCGGAATCCCCAGCGCCGACACATTTAGAAGAGTATTTGAAAAAATCAATCCCAAAGAATTAGAGCAATGCTTTCGGCTGTGGGTGCAATCACTAATTGAGCAACTAGGAGTGGAAGTAGTCGCCATTGATGGTAAAACCAACAGAGGTTCATACGACAGGGCATCTGGGGTCAAAGCGTTGCACATGGTGAGTGCATGGGCGAGTGAGCATCGATTGGTCTTGGGACAAACAAAAGTCAGTGCTAAATCTAATGAAATCACAGCGATTCCCGCATTATTAGAATTGCTAGACATTCAAGGCTGTATCATCACTATCGATGCAATGGGCACGCAGAAATCGATGGCGACGAAGATTACTGGAGCAAATGCCGATTATGTGTTAAGCCTTAAGGATAATCATCCAACACTACACCAACAAGTCAAAAGCTGGTTTGAGACAGCACAATCACAGGGGTTTAAAGGCGTAGATGTCAGTATTAGTCAGCGGGTGGAGAAAGGACATCATCGGATTGAAAACCGGAAAGTTTACACTGTCCCTGTTTCACAACTACCATTGCTGTATCAACAAGACCAGTGGAGTGGACTGCAAACAGTTGTGATGGTTGTACGCAAGTCTCAGTATTGGAACAAGACCACTCATGAAGTCCAATTTTACCTAACCAGTCTTCTCAGCGATGCCAACCGGATTGGTAGTGCGATTCGCCAGCACTGGGGGATTGAGAATTCTGTCCATTGGACATTAGATGTCACCTTTGATGAGGACAAATCTCGCATTCGTTCTCTCCACGGTCCGCAGAATTTTGCCGTGTTACGTCGCCTTGCACTTAATGCCTTAGAACGTGAGACATCTTTTCGGCGTAGTATTCGTCAAAAGTCCCGGCGAACCGCGATGAATGACCGCTATATGCTTGCTGTCTTATCTGCGGCTGTTCCCACTTCCCATCCAAGCACATCCGCTTGTCAATAGGTTTTGAGATGCGCTAACCGTGGTCATGAAACTATGCTGGTGCAAATCCCCGCGAACACGATCGATGATATGTTCGTGCATAAATATCAAACCGATCAATTGATGGTAGTTAGGGGGAGCTTTATTTTAGTTATCTTACACGATGGTAAATATCAGTATATTCATTTAAATGATGTCGAACCAAAGGTGGTGACGATTCCCCCCCTAGTTCCCCATTCTGCCATCAATCTCAACGACGAACCATGTATGTTGATTAATGCAGTCATCCGTCACGGTCGAGCACATCCAGCCGATTATCG
Organism: Chamaesiphon minutus PCC 6605; assembly: GCF_000317145.1. Classification (GTDB taxonomy): domain Bacteria; phylum Cyanobacteriota; class Cyanobacteriia; order Cyanobacteriales; family Chamaesiphonaceae; genus Chamaesiphon; species Chamaesiphon minutus. Next base: position 3,006,170 of record NC_019697.1, read on the forward strand.
CCCGCTCAAAGCACCTTTTCCTTTCGATCTCGATCGAGTCGATCGGCTATCGCTAGGTAAACAATGCCAGATTGCTGCATAAACAAAATGAGCTTTATCTACAGCTAGATCGACCAGACATCGTGAGATTTTAGGATGTAAATTCTATAAGTCTGGTCTTTCTATCGGGGTAAGCACTGACCATCACATAATTCCCACTTTATCTATAATAGATATTCGCTTTTGTATATTTAATTGTAAATCTTCTACTCAATTAAAGCAATATTATTCACTTGAGAATAAAGTATATACTTGCAATGGCGATCGCCAGATCGGAGTCAATGAAACCTGATTGATAATCGTGAATTACTAAATACCGATCTTGTAAAAAATAAGTCGATCGTGCGACAGAAAATCATTGATGTTTGCCGATACTTTTGCCATTAATTTGCAATAACAAGACCTAATTATGTCTGTTTAGTCACAAAATAGCCAATTTTCAATCGTTACACTAGCAAGTATCTAAGTAAAGTTTTGGGATGCGCTAGATGACCGAGCTGAATCTTCCAAGCTATTCTATCGAGACAGAATTAGGCAACAGCCGATCTGACTCTGCCCCAGTCCCCGATGCTATTTCAACCATCCCCGTCGCGCAGCCAGCCCCCGATGACAAACCAGCGCGTCCGCACCGCCGTCGCTCGTGGGCCGAGCCATATAAGATTAAGGTAGTAGAGCCGCTAAAAATTACTACTCGCGCCGAACGGGAACGCGCGATCGCGGAAGCGGGTTACAATACCTTTCTGTTGCGATCGGAAGATGTTTATATCGACCTACTCACGGACAGCGGTACCGCCGCGATGAGCGATTACCAGTGGGCGGGGATGATGATGGGGGATGAGTCCTATGCAGGTAGCAAAAACTTTTATAATTTAGAAGAAAAAATCCAGAAGTATTACGGCTATTCCTATATCATCCCGACACACCAAGGGCGTGGTGCCGAAAATATTCTGTCTCAAATCCTGATAAAACCAGGCGACTATGTACCTGGAAATATGTATTTCACCACCACCAGGCTGCATCAAGAATTGGCAGGCGGTACGTTTGTCGATGTAATTATCGACGAAGCTCACGATCCGGCGTCTTTGCACCCCTTTAAAGGCAATATCGATCTCCAAAAACTGACCGATACGATCGATCGAGTCGGTGCAGCGCGCATTCCCTATATTAGCGTAGCCGGAACCGTGAATATGGCTGGCGGACAGCCGATGTCGATGGCAAATATGCGGGAAGTCTATCAGATCGCCCAACGCTATGGCATTCGGATTATCCTCGATGCGACCCGTGCTGTGGAAAATGCTTACTTTATCCAACAGCGAGAGGCGGACTATCATCACCAAACAATTGCAGCGATCTTGCGCGAATTCTGCGCCTACACCGATGGCTGCACGATGAGCGGCAAAAAAGATGCCCTAGTTAACATCGGCGGCTGGTTGGCTCTCAACGATCCCGAATTATACGAAGAAGCCAGTAATCTCGTCGTCATTTATGAGGGTTTGCATACCTATGGCGGCATGGCTGGACGGGATATGGAAGCGATGGCCAGAGGTATCGAAGAATCAGTCCAAGACGAGCATATTCGGGCGCGGGTGGGACAGGTAGAGTATCTGGGGCAGAAGTTAATCGATTGGAAGATTCCGGTGGTGGTGCCAATCGGCGGTCATGCCATCTATTTGGATGCTAAAGCCTTTTTACCCCACATTCCGCAAGACTATTTCCCCGCCCAACGTCTGGCCGCAGAACTCTATCTAGAGGCAGGTATTCGCACGATGGAGCGCGGGATTGTTTCTGCTGGCCGCAATAAAGAAACTGGCGACCATTATTATCCCAACTTAGAACTAGTCCGTCTGACAATTCCCCGGCGGGTATATACCCAGGCACACATGGATTTAACGGCTGAAGCAGTGGAAGAGGTTTATTACAATCGCGATCGGCTGGAGGGTTTGATGATGATTCACGAACCAAAATATCTCCGCTTTTTTCAAGCCCGGTTTGCACTGAAATCGCCAGTTAGCTGACACAGGTGGAGCCAACGAATAGCCACCGATTAAAATCGGGTCTAGTGTTGCGAAGTCCGCCTACGCGGAGTGATTAACTAGTCCGCCTGCGCGGACTTTGCAACATGAGCAGCGGTTTCTAACCGCTGAGGTTATAACTAGCAACTTGCGTTGGTAGGCTGAAATCCCGAACATTTCGCCTACTTCATAAATCCGAGCGACTTCATTGTGCCTATGCCACAATGTATGTATAGTGTTCGAGGAAAATCGTGGTATTTGCTCATGTTTATCGATCGAACAGACTCAGAACAACTCAACCAAATCCAACAGGCTGTAAACGACAGAGCCGATCTCGATAAAATTATCGAACTTTGCAAAACCATATCGCACCAAGTTAAAGATCGTCAGTTCCCACTGACTTATGCCGGAATTTTATTAGCATCTGCGCATAGAATATCTGAGGCGATTTCGGTATTAAAACTTGGTGTCGATCGGACATTTAATCAGGTTTTAGCAGATTATCTAATCGAGACTCAAGCTTTTGCCCCCGCAGCTACAGCATTTGCGGAAACTACGCCCTACGATGTCTGGACTCAAACAGATTTATACCAGTCGCAAATGAGCGGAACTTTAAAGGCGATCGCTAATTTTGCGCGACGAACTCCACCACCTGCTGTAAATTATCACCCAACAATTATTGATATCGGCCCGGGAAATGGCACGCTACTCATCGAGATTATCAAGCAACTTTTGGCTCTTTATCCGATCGAGTCAATTCATCTCATCTTAATCGAACAATCTCCAGAAATGCTGGCAGCAGCCCAAAAATACTGTCAAGCATCTCTAATAATTCCGATTACCTTTACGCCAATTTGCTGTCGAATTCAAGAAATCGAGCCTCACCAATGGGCAATTATTAAGGAGCAGCAACCCATTTGGTTTGTTAATGCGTCGCTATCACTGCATCATATGCCAAAAGAAATTAAAGTACCTACCATGGCAATGCTTGCCAATCTGTCCACCTACTGCCTACTTTCCGACGCTCATTACAATCACGATCTACCCGAAAAAGATACGCCAGAATTGATATACTCTGTTACTGAAAATTATGGTTTCGTTATAAAAGATGTCCTTAAGTCTCTGGCTTCAGAAACAGACAAAAAACTCTGTATCAATAATTTCTTATTGACAGAAGCAATTAACATTATCAAAAACGACCGACCGGAGCGAGGAGACTATCATACGCTAATTGGCGAATGGCAAGAAATTGCAAATAGAGGACAATGGGAGGTAATTGAAACAACACCAACTGTTTCTCTATCCGAACGACCTTTTACATTTACGATGGAGCTTAAATCTAAGCTCTTAACTTAATTCGGGAATTTTGTATTTTTCTGATAAAGAATTTTCGACATGTGTAAAAGCAGCAGATTTCTACGATCGATCCTGGAAATATCTGCGATAAAACTGTAGCTATTGGTGTCAACTAATCTGAGGAGATTAGAAAAGATGTTTAACATATCTAAGCCAAAAGAGTTGAGCTGTCTGGCAAGTTATATTCTCGAAACACTGCCCGATCTACCGCTCGATTCAATTCGACCATTCTTCGATCGATTGCCCGCAGATCCTTACATATCTGGTCATTATCGGTTCCGACGCCTATCGCATTTTAAATTTTCTGGCGATCGGTTAGTCAAATTGCCACACCGACGCTTATTTCAACCAAAGCAATTTAATCCTTTGGTCGGAGATGTTGCCAGAGAATATGCAGAACTAGAAGACGAACTAATTGCCCTAGCAGAATTTAAAAATATCGTGCGAGAGTTTTTCCAATTCTCCCAACTTTGTACCCAGAAACAAGAAATTGCCGTCCATCAAATTAGAACGACAGCTTCCCCATCAGAAATAGGCAATCCCGCCCCTGAAGGTATTCATCGGGATGGGGTAGATTTAGTCGGAATTTTCTCGATCGATCGATCGGCAGTTGCTGGTGCCCAAACTCATTTATATGTTGACAAAAAGGGAAGTCCCTTTTTCAGCAAGGTGCTCGATCCGGGTGAATTTTTGGTGTTTCGGGACGATCTGTTTTTCCATTTCACTTCGCCGATTAGTGCGACGACTGATGGATTGGGTACGCGAGATGTCTTTGTCTGCACGGCTCCTGGTTTATTTCCACCGGATGAAGAGTAGAAGCTGCTGGGGGGATCGATCGTCGATTTTATAGGACTGTAGGGGCGGGTTTATGCTAGCTGATATAGTTTACTATTCGATCTCCAACAAACCCGCCCTCCCCCACTAGAAAACCTCAAAGGGGTTATGTATATGAGCTACGGCGGAGATCTACCCACCCCGCCCTTTGGGCACCCCTCCAAGGAGGGGATTTTCTGCCCGAACCTTTGCCTATGAGCTAATTTTCGATCGTATTGAAAGCCGATCTTTTCTGATTTACCATTACTTGAGGATAATTTCATGCCTGACTTTGACTTGGGGTGGGTTCGTAGCCAGTTTCCATCGTTGTCTCAAGAACTAAATGGTCAGCCAGTGACCTTTTTTGATGGCCCTGGGGGGACTCAGGTGCCCAGAAATACGATCGCGGCGATGAGTGATTATTTAATTTACTCTAATGCAAATGCTCACGGAGCTTTTATCACCAGCGAACGGACGGATAAGCTAATCAATGAAACGCGGAGTGCGGCGGCTGATTTGCTGGGCTGTGCTGCTAATGAAATCGTGTTTGGGGCGAATATGACGACCCTTGCTTTTGCCTTCTCACGAGCGATCGGGCGCGAACTACAACCGGGCGATGAAATTATTACTACTAAGCTCGATCACTATGCGAATATCTCTCCCTGGCAGGCTTTGGAAGAGAAGGGAGTTGTAATACGTAGCTTAGATATTCGGGTGGAAGATTGTACGCTCGATCTCGATCGACTACAGGAATTACTAACCGATCGTACCAAATTAGTCGCGATCGGTTATGCCTCAAATGCTGTCGGTACGGTTAACGATGTCGCTGCTGTCACCAAACTCGCCCATCAAGTCGGTGCGCTGGTGTTTGTCGATGCCGTCCACTATGTGCCTCACGGTGCGATCGATGTGCAGGAACTAGATTGCGATTTCCTCGCTTGTTCGGCTTATAAATTCTTTGCACCACATCTGGGCATCCTCTATGGCAAACACGAGCATCTGAGCCGTTTACAGCCTTATAAAGTGACACCTGCCTCTAATGATGTGCCATCGCGGTGGGAAACAGGTACCCAGAGTTATGAGGCAATGGCAGGTTTGGTAGAGACGATCGATTATCTGCGCCAATTGGGACAGCAAGTCGCTCCGACGGCTAATAACCGTCGAGCTGCCCTAGTTGCTGGGATGAAGGCGATTCATGCCTACGAGCAAGAACTCAGCCGCTATTTGCTCTCTGGGTTAGCCCAGATTCCTGGTTTGACGGTGTATGGAATTACCAATCTCGATCGAGTTAGCGAACGCACGCCGACGGTAGGCATCCGACTTGAGGGGTATTCCCCCCACGAGCTAGCGAAAAAGTTGGGCGAGCGGGGCATTTTTACCTGGAATGGTAATTTTTATGCTGTGGGGGTTACTGAAGCGTTAGGCATTGAGTCCAGCGGTGGTTTGTTGCGAATGGGTTTGGTTCATTACAACACCATTGAGGAAATCGATCGACTATTGAAAGCCATAGATAATGCTAGTTCGGGTTAATGGCTGGAAATGTTTGAAATTACTTTATCCACGATGCTTGCCGCAGATGCTATTGCGGCGGCATTTTTTAGATTAATTCCTGCTGGATTAAAGATCGATGTATTTCCAGAATCAGATACACCTGAAGAAGTAGGCGCGATTTGGGCATGGATGCAAGAGACTAATGACCCAGCTTGGCCATGTTCTGTTATGGTTATTCATCATGGTGATGAATGCGAACTCGGTTCTTATCCCGATCTGCGAGTTGCCGAATATATACAGCAATGTTTTGGCTGCAATGTTTTTGCAGCATATATAGCCATTCTCAAATTGATGAGGTACAGATAATTTCATGCTTTAATTTCTGCCTATATCTAGGGTGTACTTCACTAACTTGAGAACCGCTATACTACCCATTTGTGGGTATTTTAGATCCACAAGATCCTTACTGGGTCCTGGTTCGTGTCAGTGGACAGTGGTATTTTGCCGATACATGTGGCATCGCACTTATGGAGGACATCCCTGGTACTGCGGAAGTTGAATTGATTCGTCCGATAACAGTCCCAAATGTGTGGATTAACTAATTAAAAATACAGCAAATTGCGATCGAACGTGCCACAAAATCAGCGAATTTTTTCCAGGTACAGACCACAATGATGGAACCAACTCAAAGCATTATCATCAGTGATCCTATCGATTGCCACCGAGATCGCTCGCTCGAGATGAGCGGTAGTCCGAGCACCAATAGAACGAAGAATTTCTTTCAATTTAGACCAACATAACTCAATCGGAGATAAATCTGGCGAATAGGGCGGGAGAAATTTAACGCTCGCGCCAACAGATTTAATCAACTCCTCAGCGAGCTTAGCGTGATGTCCGGGGAGATTGTCCATGACGACAATCGCACCAACCCACAATTGAGGTAATAAAACTCGTTCGATATCAACTAAAAAACTCGCAGTATCCAGCTCGCCCGTTAATGTCATAGTGACAATTAATCCTTCATCACTCATTGCGCCAATTAAGGTCAGATTTTTACCACGTTTGCCAGGACAATCATCATAGACTCTTACACCCCCTTCACCGCGACCATAACGCCTATTCATTGAGAGGTTGACACCTGTTTCATCGATAAATACCAAGTTTCTGACATCAACTTTATCTAACCATTGTCGCCACTCATATCGTAAATTTTTAACTCTGTGCGTCTGGCGTTCGCTGTCGATTAGAGTTTTTTTTCTTCTTAACTTCCAGCGCTCTAAGGTGCGGCATAAACTAGAAGTGCTGACTTTTATCCCTAAATCTGATTCAATTACTACCTGCATTTCTCTCAAGTAGATGTCATTTTTTTTAGCTATTATTTGCTTCAAAAGTTCTCGATCGCTAGCTTTGAGCTTCGACCGACGATCTCCGCCTCGCGGTTTAGGGGCAATCTCTCCTGTTTTCCGGTACTGACATAATCAGTTCCTGATGAAAGATAAGCTTACTTTAAATCTTGCAGCTAAGACTCGCTGCGAACCTTCTTGATTTCGATCCGCTTCTAGTATTTTTGTTCGCAAATCTAACGAGTATGCTGCTGCCATATTTCATTTTTATCTACCTTCCTCTATCTTCCTCTACTTGTGGTTCATTCGATCTCAATTTGCTGTAATATTCAGTTTGAATCGGCCTTAATATAATCGTTAGACTCGATCGAGAGTAGCATTGAAGGTATCGATATCTGTCGTTAAACCCACAAACTGAAGGCTCGATCGCACTCGCGATCGATTTCGATCGGATGTTGTGGGTATCCGTGCGCCAACACTCTACGCGTTAGTTCCCGCCAATTCCATGCCAGGTAAGAAAGTGGCCATGTATTTCTCCACTCCCTTAGGATCGGCCAATAATTGTGCTGAAACCTGAGCAGCCTGTTCGCCGGGATAAACATCTTCCTGCTGCTCTACCACAGCTTGTAACGCGGCTCTAGCGACCTCTGCTGGAGCAACTTTCGGATCTGGCCATGCCTTAGCTAGATCGGTATCGACGGTTCCTGGCATTACGCCGACTACCAGCGTATTCTGTGCTGCCAGCTCCGCTCGGACGCTCTGCGTCATCGAAATGGCGGCAGCTTTAGAAGCACTATATGAGCCGCTAAATGGTAAATTTACTTTGCCCAAGAGCGATAAGATATTTACAATTGCGCCGCCGCCTTGGCGATTGAGGATCGGTGCAAAGGCTCGACACATAGATGCCATGCCAAAGTAGTTAACATCCATCTCCGCTTTAGCTGCATCTAAATCTGGAGCCGAAATGATGCCGTGATTGAGAGAGGTACCAGCATTATTAATCAATAGCGAGACATCGGTACACTTTGCGGCTGCGGCAGCAACGGATTGAGGGTTAGTGACATCGAGTTCGATGGGAATAATCTTTTGGGGATCGAGTGCCACGAGATTTTGCAATTTATTAATGCTCCGAGCGCAGACATAAATCTTGGCGACACCTGACTGAAGCAATCGATCGACAAAGTGACCGCCAATACCACCATTAGCACCTGTAACAAGTGCAACTGCGTTGTTAAGTTCCATGATTATTGTCCTCTTGCCAGTTAGTTATTGTTGATGCTGGGAAACAAGCTGCTACCTAGCATGGGTCAGTAAAAAATATTTGTCTGAAGTCAACAAGACGTTTGTGTAGTTCGTCTAGACTTACACTACCAAGATCTTGTAAATTAATCAAATCGATTGTATGAATAATAGATATTAATGAAATCGATTGAACTAGCTCAGATTGACTTAAATCTCTTAGTTGCCTTTGAGTCGCTGTTTGAGGAACGCAGCGTAACGGCGGCGGCTCAAAAGCTGTATCTAGGGCAACCAGCCATGAGCGCGGCATTGGGACGATTGAGAACTTTGTTTGGGGACGAGTTATTTATCCGTGTGGGACGAGAGATGCAACCCACTGCCAAAGCTGTCGCGCTCGCGCCAGGAATTTCTGCCGCACTGCACCAAATTCGCCAAACCGTTCGAGCTATCCAAAACTTTGCCCCAGCATCCGACTCGCGCGATTTTACGATCGGGAGCGCAGATTATACGAGCTTTATTATGCTCCCTAAATTAATTGCAGATTGCGATCGAGCCGCACCCAATCTGAATTTTAGAACGATCGAATTTGAAAAAGATCGCGTCGGCGATCTGCTCGAAACAGGTGCGATCGATTTAGCATTAGGCGTCTTTCCAAACCCACCTCGGCAAACGACGTGTCTGCCATTATTTCGCGAGCATTTTGTCGGCATCGCGCGGAAACATCATCCCGCGATCGTTCGAGAGTCGATTTCTCTAGACGAATTTGTCAGCCTCTCTCACGTTCTAGTTACCATTCGCCGCGATATCACAGGCGAAATCGATCGAGCATTGGCCGTTCGCAATCTCCAGCGGCGGATTGTCTTAACGGTGCCTCATGTATTGGTTTTACCTGCTATTATTGCCTCGACCGATGCGATCGCTTGCGTCCCGTTGCGGATGGCAAGTTATTTTTCTAGACTCGATGAAATTGAATTTTTTGAACTACCGATCGAGTTACCCGCATGGACGGTTTCGATGTTGTGGAGCAAGTTGAGCGATCGAGATGATGCAAATTGCTGGTTGCGGCAAACTATTCAAACATTATGCACGAGGATCTAAAGCGATTGGGGAAAGCGGAATAGCTAGTTTGTGGTGGCTGCATAATTTGAGACGAGCTTATCTTAATATTAGATCCTGTTCCGATCGTACCCATACCGCCACCGATCCACTCCCAACTTCACAAAAAAATTGCCAGAATCTCACGATCCCAGCAATAAGTATATCTACCTGCAAGCAATTGCAGTCTGTCATCTCGATTTAGGCATCTGCCAAATTTAGAGATTGCCAGATTGAGCTAATTTGTCCTTGAGTTCGGCTAATTTGCCAGCCCAGCGAGGATCGGGCTGGAAACTTTCGGTGTTGGTACTGCTAGTGTAGGTATTATTATTGTTATTGGTCGTGCTTTTAGCTCCTTCCTTGCGAGCACCTTTTTTGCTACCACCACCGCCGCTACTGCGGCGGGGAGTGCTAGTGCTGCTAGCATTACCCTTATTGCTGAGATTTGGTTTAGGAACGGTGCTAGGCTCTCTAGGCTCGGTAGATTCGCTAGCTTCGCCGTCTTCATCGTCTTGACCTTTGGCTTTAGGTAGAGCTTTTTCGATTTTGATGGGTAGCTCTTGGAACATAGCTCCGTTGTACTTTTCGATGATTTGGTCGGCTTGCTCGTCAGTTTCGACGGTGACAAAGCCAAATCCCCGACACTTACCAGTCTTGCGATCTTTAATGACTTTCACAGAGACTAGCTCGCCAGCATCTGCAAAAACGGTTTGAAGTTCTTCCCGTTCTACATCAGATTTTGGTAAGTTACCTACATATAAACGAATAGACATATAAAAAATTCCTCCAGAGTGGAATCAAATTAGCTTGCTTGCAGGAGTTCTCCCAAGGGAGACTCAATTTTAGGTGGAGCCAGAGCAGCCGCAGCAGTGCGATCGTCGTTACATTCATCGCCAGTCGATCGTTTTGGATGCAGAGCCGCTCCCATGGAGCATCGAATTGCAGTAAAGTCAAACAATTGCTAGTTGTCAACACTGGGGATGAACCCGCCCATGCGAAGTTTGTGTCCTAGACACTATATTTTAATGTTTTTTCACAAACTTTGTGACACCCCTATTTAAATTATCACGTCTGGGTCTTGACGATCGCCAATTCCTCGATCGATTTAGTAAAATTTGATGCCAATCGTTGCTTTTGTACGCCAAATGTCAAATTAAAAGGTGGGCAATGCCCACCTTCGATCGACGTTTGGATGTAGTTGCCAATGACCAACTAGGATTTAAATAAGTTTTAGGAGCGATTGAGAGATCCGCAGTGGGATCTCCCCATCACAGCTAACAATTACACGCGTTCTTCGCTGCGGTAGCCGCCTCGGTAGTCGCGGTTGTCGCGATTGTTATCGCGTTCGTAACGGCTGCTTTCGTTGCGAGGGCTGCTGTCGCGCCGATCGTAACGACCGCCACCATCGTTACTATTGCGGAGGACTGGTTTACCACCACCGCCACTGCCGCGACGATCGCCACCACCACGAGGTTTGTAGCTGTTAGACCGATCGCGGTCGCGGTCGCGCTCTTGCATTTGGGGTTCTTCCATATCCAACCAAGCTGGGCGAGTTTGGTCGTATACGAGTTGGAGTGCTGCTGCGGCGACAGTATGCACGTCGTATTCTTCGCTCATTTTGGCGATAATCGGCAAGAATGATGCTACCCGTTCGCCGGAGAGAGCTTCTTGAACCTTACCTTGAATCTTCTGAACGTGAGCTGCTTCGACTTGGGCGCGAGTCGGGATCTGACAGACCGTGAGGGACTGTTTGACGCGACGTTCGATCGCTTGCAGCTTGCGACGATCGAGGGAGTGAATCAAGGAGATGGCGACCCCTTCTTTACCCGCACGACCCGTCCGACCGATGCGGTGGATGTAGTTCTCGACGCTATCGGGCAGATCGTAGTTGATGACATGGCTGAGATGATCGACATCTAGACCGCGTGCGGCAATGTCGGTAGCTACGATCCAACGTACTTTATCGCTACGGAAGCGAGTCAGGAGGCGTTCGCGTTGAGTTTGAGTCAGATCCCCATGGTACTCATCCGCGCTGTGTCCGGCAGATTGGAGTTGGTTGGTGAGTTCTGCTGCGGCTTTACGAGTCCGCACAAAGATAATCGCAGACTCTGGCTGTTCGAGTTCGAGAATGGGTTGGAGTGCTTGAGCCTTAGTCCAGCCGCGAGGGATGAAGTAAACCTGTTGCTGAATTTTAGAAGGTGCTGCTTTAACTTGATCGACGGTGACGGTGACGGGCGATTTGAGGAAGCGGTTGACCAAGGAGCGGATGGGGGGTGCCATCGTTGCCGAGAAGAACGCTGTTTGACGTTCGGTGGGCAATTTGCTCAAGATCAGCTCGATATCGTCGATAAAGCCCATACTGAGCATTTCATCGGCTTCGTCGAGTACCAACCATTCAACTTGTCCCAAGCGGAGATGACCGCGATCGATCAAGTCGATGACGCGTCCGGGAGTACCGACAACCGCAGCTACACCGCTTTCTAAGCGACGAATTTGTAGGTCGATGGCTTGGCCGCCGTAGACAGTCAAGATCGGCGAGCGACGCTCGTTGCCGCCCAAGAAGGTCTTCATCGCTGCCGATACCTGCATCGCTAACTCGCGAGTAGGCGTCAGGATTAAGGCTTGAACGACTGGACGTTGCCAATCCAACCGTTCGATCATTGGCAGGGAAAATGCAGCAGTCTTACCCGTCCCAGTTTGAGATTGGCCGACGACATCTTTGCCAGCTAATAGATAGGGAATGGCTTGCTCTTGAATATTGGTGGGTTCAGTAATCCCCAGACCTTCCAGTTGTGTAACAATGCGATCGGAAAGTCCAAGGCTAGAGAAAGAAACGGTCATAATTTGTTGTTGAGTGGATCGGTATGATTTTGTCTCGAAAATTTAGGAGCTAATATTTAGGAATTAATCAGTACATCAACCGGGGAAAACATCGTACCCAATATTTGAACCATTCAGTCTGGGGTTAGTGAGAATTTAATAGCAATTCTACACTGATAAAATAAATACTAAATAGTTACAGAATGTTCGCATCGCTTGCGAGACGCAGATTCTGAGATGAATTGTTGTCGAATAATATCGGTCTTTCTACTGAATTCTAGAGGCTTCGCTCCAATCCAGAATTTGTTTTAAATTTTGGATTTCACGGTCATTTAGTTCGTATCGCTCTTTTATCATTTTAATACTAAGCTTTGATGCTTGGCATTGCCGGATAACCGATCGCTATTTCACTGTTGATGGATAAACGATCTTGCCGTGAAGATCGTAGTGGTCGGCTTCATGGATGATGGCAGGAACAATCGACCCAAGGCGGGCACTCCCACTAACATACACTAATCCGTCCACTTCTGGGGCAAATCTAGCAGATCTGCCGATTAACAACCCCGACTCTGGATGCTCCTGTTCGATCAGGACATCCACGGTTTTACCGACTTCGCCTTGATTGCGGCGAAGTGAAATCGGTTGTTGCATCGCCATGATTCCATCGCGTCGCTCGTCCATCAGTGCTTGTGGCAATTGATGGGGCAAGGTAGCGGCTGGAGTTCCATCCTCTGCGGAGAAGGTAAACACCCCAACATGATCGAATTCATGCCGTTGCAAGAATGCTTGGAGGTGTTGGTAGTGCTCGTCAGTTTCCCCAGGGAAGCCAACGATTAGAGTCGTCCGCATGACGGCATCGGGGAGAGCAGTTTTGAGTTGCTCGATGATGCGATCGTTTACCTGTCCTTGCCACGGGCGATTCATGGCACGGAGGATTTCGGGATGAGAATGCTGTAAGGGTAGATCTAAATATGGCAGCACGTTAGCCGTTTCTTGCATGGCTGCAACTACCTTGGGTGTTAATCCCGTGGGGTAGGCATAGTGCATTCTAATCCAGGGAATGTCTACTTGCCCCAGAGCGCGCAGCAATTCGGCTAACTTCGGTTCGCCATAGATATCGATCCCATAGTTAGTAGTGATTTGGGAAATTAGGATTAGCTCCTGCACTCCTTCATCTGCCAATCTTTGTGCTTCAGCGACGATCGATTCGATCGTTCTCGATCGCTGTTTGCCCCGCAAATGCGGGATGATGCAAAAAGCACAGCCATAGTCGCAGCCTTCAGCCACGCGCAAATAGGCGACACCCTCAGTCGTCGTCCGATAGCGCGGCGTAAATTCGTCGGCGATATAAGTCGGTTCGGCACTGACTTCTACAACTCTTTCACCGCCTTGACTGCGTTCGATGACATCGACAATTTTGTGATAGTCGCCACTCCCGACAACGGCTACCGCTTCGGGAATTTCTGCTAATAGCTCGGCTTGGAAATGCTGCGCCATGCAGCCAGTAATGACAATTTTTTTATCGGCTTCAGCAAGTTCTACCAAAGTGCGAATCGACTCGGCTCTAGCAGCATCGATAAAGCTACAAGTATTGACGATAACATAATCTGCTGCGGTTTCGTCAGCATCTACTTCATAGCCCGCTCCTACGAGCAGCCCCAGCATGTGTTCGCTATCAATACGGTTTTTTTCGCAACCTAAATGAGATATTGCAATGGTCGGCTTGTTGCCCATGTAGTCTTGAGTTATTTGTCTCCAGCAGTAACGTGGTGGTTTTTTCAGTTACTAGCTCAAACTTGCATTTGGTTTCACTCCGCCCAAATTTAACCTGATAACTGTCTTAAAATCCTCGCTTTATATCTTATCACAATGTTGCGAAATGTAAAACGATCGATTTTTAGTAGAAGTCCACAGGGATAAGGCAGAAGAGATGGTGGAATTTCACCAGAACGAGCAGCCAAGACAGATTTAAACAGAAAATCAAGAATATTACGCTCTTGCAGACTAAGCGAACAGACAACAGTGAGCAACCCAGACACAAACTTTCTGCCAGCAACAGAATCTGAGTTGTTTCGATCGTTAGCGAGAATTAGCAGAATCGATCGATGCACTCAGCGCGAAACTTCTGTGATACCAAAAATTACAAATCAGTAACTTGGATTACTAACTCCAGACAGTTGAGCTACTCATGCCCAATTTGTGGATAATATATAGATGAAGATGGAGTCTGGCAGTTTGGTCATACCCAAGCTTGAGTTGGTGCGGTAATCGCCAGCGGCCTAATTTAAACGCAAAACGTGAATTTAAAGCAAACTTTTAACACTACTGAGCCGATTATTGGCGTAGTTCATCTGCTGCCCCTGCCGACCTCTGCGCGTTGGGGCGGTAGCCTCAGTGCGATTATCGATCGCGCCGAGCAAGAGGCTGTCGCACTGGTTTCTGGCGGCGTGGATGGAATTATTGTCGAGAACTTTTTTGATGCCCCTTTTCCGAAAAGTCGCGTCGATCCGGCTGTAGTCAGTGCGATGACGACGGTGGTGTCGAGATTGATGCACTTAGTGGCAGCACCGATCGGGATTAATGTCTTGCGAAATGATAGTCTTAGTGCCATGGCGATCGCCAGTTGTACGGAAGCGGCATTTATTCGCGTCAATGTTCTCTCTGGTGTAATGGCAACGGATCAGGGTTTAATTGAAGGCTGTGCTTACGAACTACTTCGCTATCGTCGCGAATTGGGCACTAATGTCAAAATCATGGCCGACGTCCTCGTCAAACACGCGCAGCCCCTCAGTTCGAGCGATCTAACGACGGCTGTGGGCGACACGATCGATCGCGGACTAGCCGATGCCATCATTCTCTCGGGCTTGGCGACTGGCAAGCCGCCGAGCCTCGAAGATCTTCAAGTTGCCAAAGCTGCTGCTGGCGACACCCCCATTCTTGTCGGTAGCGGTGCAGATTGCAATAATATTAATAGCCTGATGCAGTTTGCCGATGGAGCGATCGTATCGAGTTCGCTCAAACGTCAAGGCAAAATCGAGAACTCAATCGACCCAATTCGCGTCAGTCAATTTGTCGAAGCAATGCGTCAGGATCTAAATAGTCAATCCGTGCGCCGTGCGATCGACTCGATGAAAATTCATAAGTAGGCTTTAGGTATTAGGCTTTAGGCTTTAGGCTTTAGGCTTTGGGAGTGAAGACGCAAGCGTCTTGCTAATTATTCATACTAATACCTAATACCTAACACCTAATCCCTAACACCTAATACCTAATCCCTATGATGAAACGTCGTCAAGTTCCCTGGATCTATCAATACTCGCGATTGCTAATTGGCTCGATCGCAATTTTAGGTATTTGCGTTACCGCCTATCTGACATGGGTAAAACTCATTAACAACGGTGCATGTGGGACGGAAGGCTGTCAGATCGTGCTAGCTAGCCCCTTTGCCAATGTAGGTAATTTTCCGCTGACAGGCTTGGGATTAGTGAGTTACGTCATTGTCGCCGTGATGGCATTTGCACCTACACTCATCGATCCCAAAAGCAATAAAGCCGCTCACAATCAGCTCAATAACCTCACCTGGTTGGGGCTATTTCTCGCTGGCGTCGGGATGGCTGTATTTAGCGGCTATCTAATGTATCTGTTGGCTTTTGTTATTAAAGCGGCGTGTCCGTTTTGCATTGCTTCGGCAATTTTTACCTTGGCAATTTTGGGATTGACAATTATCGGTCGAGATTGGGACGATATCGGTCAACTGATATTTTCAGGAACCGCAGCAGGTTTAGGGGCGATTATCGTCTCATTGATACTTTACAATACGGCAGTCGGTGGCGAAATCAACTCGCTCTCACCGATTACCGCCCCGGAACCGGGGATCGGTTGGGAAATTAAATCGACATCAGGAACGGCGGAGATCGAGCTAGCTAAATATCTCGCCAGCAAAGACGTGAAAATGTATAGTGCTTACTGGTGCCCACATTGCTACGAACAGAAGCAGTTATTTGGCAAGCAAGCTTGGGAACAAGTCCCCAATGTTGAATGTGCCGCCGATGCCAAAAAGAACCCACAGCCACAAGTTTGCACTCAAGCTGGCATTAAAGGATTCCCCACTTGGAGTATCAACGGGAAACTAGATACTGGAGTGAAGAAATTGGCAAAACTTGCGGAATTAACTGGCTATAAGGGCGATACTGCTTTCAAATACGATCGATTGTTTACCCGATAACCTTAATTACGAGCGGGGATTTACTGGCGGATTAGATGCGATCCCCTTAGCTAAAAGCGTGTGGCTCTGGCTTTGTGTCAATTAGCAACTTGTGCGATCGACATAAATAGTTTATATATTTTAAGAATTGCTAAACATCACTCACTTTAACTGAATGCTTTCAAAAAAATTGCAGCTACTTGAGTATACCACCGCAAATCTGGTTAAGGCTGTGGCGATCGGTATGGCGTGCGCGCTAGCTGGAGCGGGAGTCTGCGCGCAGCCCACCAACCCCACACTACCGAAACCATCGGTACCAAACCCATCAGTACCGACTGTTACGCCAGCACCTAATTTAGATATCCGACCGACTGGTGACAACCCTACTCAGCCGAGCGATAACCAGAGTAAATCGATTAAAGTTGATACAACTTCTGGAGCCTCAGAAACTGCGTTAGTAGAATATTTAGCAGCTAAGAATGTGATATTTTACGGTGCTTATTGGTGCGATCACTGTCAGAAGCAAAAATCTCTATTTGGAGCTACTGCTGCTACTAAATTAACCTACATCGAATGTTCTGTCGATGGTGACAATTCCCAACGTAAGTTGTGCAAAGAACGGAATATCAAAATGTTTCCAACTTGGGAAATTGACGGGAAATACTATCCTGGAACCAAAGATCTCAAAGAACTGGCAAAACTTTCAGGTTATCGAGGGCCGACAAATTTTAAGTATCAGAAATAAATCTTATTAATTTTTGGGGATCGGAGATTGCGGCTCTCGATCGCCTTTGTTTCCCAACATTTTAAACAGAAAAGACAGCAGATTGGGAAATTCTTGCTAGATCTGGAGCCTGTCAATCTATCTCTCGTCTTTATTTTTTAAATCGGGATTAAGTAATTTAGTAAACTAGCTCAGAATTAATTTAGCTGACTCATTCGATCGCTATTGGCATTATTATAATTCCATCAACTTACCCCGATCTAATACAGAAAATGAATTATTTACTCAATTTGTGGCGATTGCCAATTTTATCATTGGTACTTTCATCTTTGATTTTGGGTGCCATGCCCGCTCAAGCAGACAGCCAGAGCAAACGCATCGCTCCGATCGTCACTGCTGAAAAGTCCATCGCCGCAGAGCAACTCATCCAGCCTGGTGTCGAGCGTAATTTCTCAGCTACAGATCGCATTGTTACTAGTGAAACTCGCCTCGCTCAATCGGTAAAAGTCACGCCACAACTAGAAAAACAAATTCTCGAAGTAATTCGCCGAAATCCAGATGTGTTGCTCGAAGTTTTACAAAAATATGCCCTAGAGCAACAACAAAAAGAGCAAAAAGCTCAGGCTGAAGCACTCAAGCAAGCGCGGCGCAATACCAAAGCCTTAATTGGCAATTCTCCAACAACTGGCGCGAGCCAGCGACAAATCGTAATGGTAGCATTTTCAGATTTTCAATGCCCATTTTGTGCCACAGCCGATCGCAATGTCAAACAATTTATGACAAAGCACAAGGATAAAGTTACCCTAGTTTATAAGTATTTCCCGCTGACTCAAATTCATCCAGAAGCTTTACCCGCAGCTCGTGCTGCCTGGGCAGCCAATAAACAAGGTAAATTTTGGGAATATCATGATGCTTTATATGCCAATCAAGCTAAATTAGGTGAAAGTTTTTATGTCGAAACTGCTAACGCGCTTAAACTAGATCTCAAGAAATTTAATGCCGATCGCAAAATCGCCGATGATGCGATCGTAGAAGATTTTAAGCTCGGGCGCAAACTGGGGGTCGATGGTACTCCAACATTTATTTTGAATGGGGAAGTCGTGACTGGAGCCGCGTCACTAGCAGATTTAGAAAAAGCCTTGGCACAAGTTACGAAAAAATAGTTGGATGGGTGAATAGTGGATAGTGGATAGCTGTATGTAGTTATCGAAATTAAGTGTTAGCTCGTGCCTGTAAATTAGGAATTTAGCCCCTATTCCCTATTCCCTATTCCCTATTCCCTACTCTTTACCCTCTACTCCCTATTCTCATGAACGACACCTCTCTAGCATCTCTCCAACCTGCCGTCTGGCGCATTTTAGATGCAAATTTCGATCGAGCGCGGGAGGGATTGCGCATTATTGAAGAATGGTGCCGATTTGCCCTCAATCATCAGGCGATGGCAAACGAGTGCAAGCAGATGCGTCAGGAGTTGGGGATGTGGCATACGCCAGAAATTCGCGCCGCGCGGGATACCGCCAGAGATGTGGGTACCACGCTGAGTCATCCCCGCGAGGAACAACGCACGGGGATCGAACAACTCCTGCAAGCAAATCTTTGTCGGGTGCAAGAAGCCTTACGCGTCATCGAAGAATATGGCAAACTTTACTCACCTGCCATTAGCAGTGGCTCCAAGCAGATGCGCTACCGCGTATATGCCCTCGAAAGCAATCTCCTCAACTATCGTCGCCGTCAATTGCTAGCTAATTCGCGATTGTATTTAGTCACATCAGCCGCCCCAGATTTACTCCTGCGCGTGGAAGCAGCGTTGCAAGGGGGATTGACTTTAGTGCAATATCGCGATAAGCAAAGTAACGATACCGATCGATTGGCGATCGCCAAACAGATGTGTCAACTCTGCCATCATTATGGGGCATTATTTATTCTCAACGATCGCGTAGATCTGGCACTGGCAGTCGATGCCGATGGCGTCCATTTGGGGCAACAAGATATCTCGATCGCACTAGCCAGACAAATCCTCGGCGCACAAAAAATCGTCGGTCGCTCGACCACTAACCCAGAGGAAATGGAACGCGCTATCAAAGAAGGTGCCGACTATATTGGTGTCGGACCAGTATACGAAACGCCTACCAAAGCTGGCAAAGCTGCCGCAGGGATTGAATACGTTCAATATGCTGCTAAAAATGCGACCGTGCCTTGGTTTGCGATCGGTGGGATCGATAATACTAATTTAGATGATGTGCTCAAAGCTGGCGCGCCTGGGGTCGCAATGGTACGTGCGATTATGAATGCCGAAAATCCCACTCATGCCGTGCAGTTTTGTCTGGGGATGTTAAATCGAGTTCCGCAGGTAGGGTTTAGGCTTTAGGCTTTAGGCGTTAGGCTTTAGGTATTAGGCTTTAGGCGTTAGGCTTTAGGATTTAGGCTTTAGGGTTTAGGGTTTAGGAAATTCAGGAATTTTGGTGATAATTTTATGGTAGACGATCGACAACATCAGGCTGACAATTCTTCACTAGCAAGTCCAGACGAATCCTCAATCCCCAATCCCGAATCCCCAATCCTCGATCGAATCGAATTACAAGTCAATGGCGAAAGTCATACCTGTGCGCCCAAGACAAATCTGCCCCAACTATTAGTGCAAATGGGTCTCAATCCCAGGCTATTGGCCGTAGAATATAACGGAGAAATTTTGCATCGGCAATTTTGGGATGAGACAGAAATTAAACCTCACGATCGATTAGAAATTGTGACGATCGTCGGTGGTGGTTAGTATGGAAGTCAATCTAGCGGGGATCGAGGATCTAGACGAGATCGCAAAATTGTTCGATTGCTATCGAATTTTTTATCAACAACCATCAGATCTTGAAGCTGCACGCAATTTCTTGCAACAACGTTTCGATCGAGGTGATGCTCGGATCTTTGTCGCGCGCATCGATGCCCAAATAGTCGGATTCACGCAACTTTACCCCAGCTTTTCATCAGTTGCCATGAAACCCATCTGGATTTTAAATGATTTATTTGTTAGTAAAGCTTATCGCAATCGGGGTGTGGCCAGATTGCTGATGGGGGCAATGGAAAATTTTGGGCGTGAGACAGCCGCAATTCGCATCATCTTATCGACTCAAGTTGCTAACACTGCCGCTCGATCCCTTTATCGTTCGTTGGGATATATTAAGAATGAGGAGTTTCATCAATATACGCTGTCTTTGTAGTTAGGAAGATAGATTTTGAATTATGAATGTTAATCCCGATCGAAATGTTCTGGGTACCGAACTTGAGACTTGCTGTACCTCGCCGATGACTGGATTTTTTCGCACGGGTGTCTGTGCCACAGGCCCTCAAGATCGGGGTACTCATGTGGTGTGCGCGCGCGTTACTACGGAATTTTTGACATACACTAAAGCCCAAGGCAACGATCTGAGCACCGCCGTTCCATCTGCTAATTTTCCAGGTTTAAAGCCTGGAGATAAATGGTGTCTGTGTGCGTCGCGGTGGAAAGAAGCTCTAGATGATGGTGTCGCACCACCTGTGGATTTAGCAGCCACACATAGTAGCGCGCTTAAGTTTGTAAGTTTGGCAGATCTTCAGCAACATGCAATTTCTGGATGAGTAATAATTTACCGATTGAAGTAGCGATCGCGATTCTACCCCACGAGGGGAAGTTCCTAATGCAATTGCGGGACAATATTCCGACGATTCTTTATCCAGGTTTGTGGGGTTTATTTGGCGGACATATCGAGCCAGATGAAACTCCCGAAATTGCTGTCGAGCGCGAAATATTAGAGGAAATCGGCTATCAGATCGCCGAACCCAAAAAGTTTGGCTGCTATAGTGACGATCGAATTATCAGACACGTTTTCTACGCGCCGTTGACGGTAGAAATCGATAAGTTAGTGCTCAGTGAAGGCTGGGATCTAGGACTGATCGGTCCGGTTCAAATCGAGGCGGGTTTTGCCTATTCGGCGATCGCAGGTGAAGAACGTCCGCTGGGGGCAGTGCATCAACAGATTATGATGGATTTTATTGAATGGTGGGCTTAGATCGCAGATCGATAAGATGAGTTTATGTTATTTCATGTGCTTTGATGATGACATTCAGGGCAATTACGATAAACACCAACATTCCGATTGGCTGTGCTCCAGCTATTAACACGGGGAAAATTAGGGAGGAGAAATAGGGCAATAGCATTGTATAAGATGATTTTTGTCGATCGAATCGCGAGCGCGGATACCAAGTTCGGATGAGCGAAACTAACACAAAGTAGCTAATGACAAACATTAGAACAATTTTGCCGCTCATCCACCAGTATTCAGATGAATGTATGCCTAGATTGACATACTCGCCACTATTTTGCCGAACTAACAGCAATCGCTCGATACTAAAAAGACTCAATCCACCGATCGCTGATAAGATGACACTCAGAACGATCGATGGTAATGGAAATCTCATCGTTCCTACCAAAGCATAGAGATATAATAAGCCAATCTGAATCACCGAAACTAGATCGCCTATCCAGTCATGGGGTGCGATTTCGGCAACTCGAATGCTGGCAACAACATCCAGTGGTAATGCTAAAAAAACTGCCCAATAAATTAAAATTGGTACGCCGATTAATTTGCCAACTACAATCTCTAGTGGTTTAGCTGGTGAAAGTTTGACAATATTGAGAGTGCCACTCCGCATCTCGCGATCGAAATCTTGGGCGATCGAAAAAATGCCACCAATTGCCAACACCAGCCAGATTTCTTTGTCGAGTAATTCAGATAAATTCAGCCACCATTTGGGGGAGTTATAGATGCAAATCAGGCCAGAAATGGTAAATGTTATCCATTGCATTATTATCGAAATTACTGTGACAATCGCGATATTTAGCCAATTTAACCGCGATTTAAGTTCGCGAACTAATTGGGGATTCCACAGGCTCAAAGGCTCGATAAATAGCTCTAGCATTGTTAATTTATCGTCAAATTCAGACGGATATTAAATGGTTTACATTAGGTAATCTGGAGTATGGTTTGCGTTCTAGTTTAGATGAATTTGGGGCGAGACAACAATTTGGATTTCAAACATTCCCTTGCCGCACTTACCGTCATTAACCAGAAATCATTGTTAATTCATCGTCAAATCTAGACGCGGATTAAATGATTCGATCTCGCGTAACTTTTGGTAGAGTTCGCGTTCGGTTGGAGACAAATTTTTGGGGACGACAATTTGGATTTCGAGTAACTGATCGCCGCGCTTACCATCATCAGCCGGAAATCCTTTGCCCGCCAGCCGTAATTTTTGGCCGGAGGTGATGCTTTGCGGCAGACTGATTTTGACTAACCCATCCAAAGTCGGTACTTCGACAAATCCACCCAAGACGGCTTCGGCTGGCGTTACTGGCAATTGACAATAGACATTTATCCCTTCGAGTCTAAAGTATTGATGGGGTGCGACATTAATTTTGAGATAAAGATCGCCGCCTGCGATCCCCTGTCCGCGCAGGCGAATTTTTTGTCCGGGGAGCATACCAGGGGGCATTTCTACTTCTAGAGAACGGCCATCTTCTTGAATGGTAATACGTTCGCGCCCGCCCTGATAAGCTTTATCGAGCGGTAATGTCAGTTCGGCTTCGAGATTCTTGGGACGTACTTGGGGTGGTGCTTCGGCGAAGGTATTGCGCTCGCCCATTCGATCTGGATCTCCCTCGCGGCTGGTGCGGCGTTCGCTAGTACGCGGATTGCGCGCGGTTTGGGTCGTACCTCGATCGGTTTGAGCGTCGTTACTAGGATATCGATCTCGATTATTACCGTTATTTGAGTCTTTTTTGCGGCCTAATAATCGATCGATAAAGGTATTAAAATCATCACTAAAATCATCCTCATCCGCTCTTTCTCTGGGAGGATTAGAAGTAGTCGATCGCTCGCGATTTTTGCGCCAAAACCCCGTAAATTTATCGTATTGAGATCGCTTGGAGCGATCGGATAAAATTTCGTAGGCTTCGCTAATATCTTTAAATTTGTCTTCAGCAGCTTTATCGCCAGGATTGAGATCTGGGTGATATTTCCTTGCCAGTCGCCGAAATGATTGTTTGATTTCATCGGCGGTAGCATCCCGCTTTACACCCAATAGCTCGTAGTAATTGCGAATGTCTTGCATGGAAGGCTTTAGGCTTTAAGTTTTAGGTTTTGGGTTTTAAGTTTTAGGTTTTAGGTAAGGGATCGGAATTAGGGTTTCCACTCGAACGGAAAAGACAGAATCTCAACCCTAAAGCCTAAAGCCTGATACCTAACACCTTCCCTAATACCATTCATCATCATCATCCCAATCATCGCGAATCGGCTGGACATTGTTGGGATTAGAGCGAGGATTGAGGTTGTTATTTTGAGGGGACGAACGCCGCACATCGGTGCGAGGATTGCGATCTGGGGCGGGTGCGGGTCGAGAATTCATGCTGCGACTATCTGGAGGGATTACTGCACGTCCCGATGGGTTTGACGATCGCGGATCGTTGTTCTGACGGGGTTGCGGTGGATTGCGATCTTCATCTCGCCGCTGTTGTGGCGGTTGCTGTGGCGCGTCATCTAGATAGTCATCATCGCGCTGGCGAGATCGATCGACATTATTATTCGTTGGTGGCGTCCGGCGAGGATAATCGTCTTCTCTGCGCGAGTTTGGCGCATAGTTATTATCGTCCCGACGAGTGGGATAACGCTCGTCGCGAGTATAACGATCTTCATTATTATCCCGATAAGTCGATCGATCTTGTCTGTCGGGATTATTATTCCGAGGCGTGGAGCGACTATCGTTGCGCCGATCTCTAGACGGATCGGCATAGGGATCGCGCGGATTATTATAGTCTCGATCGCGGTAGGGATCTCTAGGCGGCTCGTAGCTTTGGGGTGGTAGCGCGCCGCGATTGGAATAACCAGAATAATCGTTCCCACGGTTATCGTAGTAGGGATCTCTAGGACTGCCGTAAGGATTGCTATAGAGATCGCGATTGTTATAATTGTCGCGATAATTATATTCCTCATCATCGCCCACAAAGATATCTTTGAGCGTGCCGAGAATGCCCTTGTCCTCTTCTTCGGTCAACATCCGCACCTGACGGCTAAAATCATAAAGTGCGTCATCTAATTCGCTTTTGACTTCATCGACTAAGCGTTCGTCGTTATCGGCTAGAGCCTCCCGCAGTTCGCGGATCAGTCCTTCGATTTGTTTGCGCTGCGCGTTGGCAAATTGCATCCCAAATTCTAAGGCGACTTCGCGCAGTTGACGTTCGGCTTGATAAGTTAGAGCTTCGGCGCGGTTGCGTTTATCGACTTTTTCCCGTTTTTGCTTATCGCTAGCGGCATATTGTGCGGCTTCGTCAATCATCCGTTTGACTTCTAGTTCGCCTAAAGTCGAGGCACCTTGAATCGTCACAGTTTGTTCGCGTCCGGTGGTGCGATCCATCGCCGTCACTTGGAGAATGCCATTGGCATCCACATCCAGCGATACCTGGACTTGGGGAATCCCTTTTGGTGCGGGTGGAATTCCGGTGAGTTTAAACCGTCCTAACGATTTATTATCAGCCGCCATTTCGCGTTCGCCTTGAACGACATGAACTTCTACCATCGTTTGGTTATTTTCCGAAGTGGAAAATATATCCGATTTCCGCACGGGAATCGTCGTATTGCGCGGGATGAGCTTTTTCATCACGCCGCCAATGGTTTCCAACCCCAATGAAAGGGGCGTCACATCGAGCAGCAAGATATCTTTAACCTCGCCAGCCAATACTCCCGCTTGAATTGCCGCACCGACAGCCACGACTTCATCAGGATTGACATTTTGATTGGGACGTTTGTTAATAAAACTACGTACCAACTCCTGCACCGCTGGAATCCTCGTCGAACCGCCGACTAAGACGACTTCATCGACATCGTAGGCACTTAATTGAGCGTCACTCATCGCCCGTTTGACAGGCCCGCGCAGCCGCGCGATCAAATCGGCACACAAATCCTCAAATTGAGCGCGACTGAGCCTAGTTTCGATATGTTTGGGGCCTTCTGCGGTGGCCGTGATAAAGGGTAAATTGATATCGGTGACCATCACCCCAGACAGCTCGATCTTGGCCTTCTCAGCCGCTTCTGTCAGCCGCTGGAGCGATTGCCGTTCCTTCCGGAGATCGATATTTTCGGCAGCGAGAAATTCTTCAGCCAGCCAATCGACGATCTTGCGATCGAAATCCATGCCGCCGAGCTGAACGTCGCCACTAGTAGACTTAACCTGAAAGACACCATCGCCGACTTCTAACACCGACACATCAAAAGTACCACCGCCTAAGTCAAAGACCAAAATCATCTCACTTTGACGCTTGTCCAACCCATAAGCCAGCGATGCAGCAGTCGGCTCATTGAGAATTCGCAACACATCCAATCCCGCAATTTTTCCGGCATTTTTAGTCGCTTGGCGTTGGGAATCGTTAAAATAAGCAGGTACGGTAATTACGGCACCAGTCACAGCTTCGCCCAGATACCGACTAGCTTCGTCAGCTAGTTTCTGCAAAATCATCGCCGAAATCTCTTCTGGTGCATACTCCCGATTTTGTTTTGGGCATTTGATTTTGACATTGCCATCATCATCCTTGCGGATGGTAAAAGGCACTTGCTTAGATTTGGGGCTGAGTTCGCCATATTTGCGCCCCATAAACCGTTTGACCCCATAAAATGTATTCTGGGGGTTTAATTCTGTTTGCCGCCGTGCCATCTGTCCGACGAGGCGTTCGCCGTCTTTGCTGAAACCAACTACGGAGGGAGTGGTACGCATACCTTCTGCATTGGCAATTACCACTGGTTTTCCGCCTTCCATGACAGCTACCACTGAATTGGTGGTACCCAGGTCGATGCCTACTACTTTACCCATCCGCTGCTTCCCTTTGTATGACTAAATTTGTCACAAATATTGGTTTTATTTTATCCGATCGCGTAGCGTACCTGTAAGGTAATCGATCCACCGTTCGGGTGGGGATAGCACTACTTTAGGGGTTAGGCTTTAGGCTTTAGGCTTTAGGGCTTAGGCTTTAGGCTTTTGGGATGAAGCATCACTCTGTAATTATCTAACGTCTCAAACCCATATACCGATAAAGTACTTAGAGCTTAAAGCCTAACACCTATGAATCTAGACCAACAGGTACAAGCATTAATTGATGGTGCGCCAGATGTTGAAAGCCGCCTGAGTGTGACGGCGATCGCGCCGATTTTACAACAGTTCGCAGCCACATTACCTCACATCACATATTATATTTGCCAAAGTCCGCAGGGTGAATGGGTCATCACCACCTTACGCAACCAGCTCAAACCCAATCTCGAAATTCAAGTGATGTATGCGTTTACAAGTGTGGAGGACGTGCAAAAATTTAACAGTGGCTTACTAGCAAGTTCGCTGGCCATCGAAGTACCAGTAATTCAGCTCATCTTTTATTTGTTAGCCTTCCCCGAAATCGATCGATTGGTGTTTTTGAATGATTCTGAAGATTTAAATAAAGGACAAGAAATAACTCGCGATAGTTTGGAAGAATCGATCGCCAGAAAACTCGATCGCGATCGATCGTCTCAGTTACCACCAGATGTTTGTTAGTAAAGTTTGCTTTATCTAAATAAAAAAATATCGATCCAAATAGTTTGAGCAAAATATTATTTAGACTGATTAAATTTTGATGATAAAACTATCGCGGAGATGAAAATTAGGTTCCGTGCCTTTGTGAGCTAATGCCCAATAACTTATTTCATCTCGCTCGGATTTAACTACGGTTGAGATCGCGATTTCTAGTTGGCGTTCGGCGGAGATAATTTTAGTCAGATCCCACGAGCCAGAGAGTGAGAGGGTATCTAATTGTCGATCGATCTGCAATGGTAACTCTGTAAATGCACTTTCGGCTCGCAATCCTTGGCGATAATCGTCGAGTATAAATACATTCCAATCTCCAGAAGGTGAGAGATTGAATTCCCAATAATTTGCTTCGCCTGGAGATCCAATAAAGAACTCAAAACAAGTATGTTCCCACAGCGCAAATGTGCGGGTAGGTGAGTCGGAAGGAGGTAAAATTACTACCGAGTCGAGATCGCCTTGAAGTTGGTATTCGATCGAGAGAATGCCATTAACTCGCTCGACTCGACCGCCGATTTTTACCTGTGGTAGACTGCGATCGGTTGGAAAAGGATAAAGAGTAAAATCGCTCACGCTCGTAATTCCTCGATAATCGATCGAATGGTGGTTTCTTGGGCTTCAATACTAGCAGTAAGCTGGAACTGGACTAAGGCTCGATCGAGATTGTGCTGTGGATACTTGACTTTGAAATATACACTTCCGGCTAAATAATCGGTAAAGAAACGCAATCCTAGTTCGAGCGCAATTAGCCGAATCCCATCGAATAGATATAGATAATCTTGTGCTGTCAAAAAGCCGCTCGCTTGCGACAGATAACCCTCCAAAATTGCCCGACACATGTGGGGATCGAATTGCACCTGCTTCCAGTCTTTGGTTTCCTCGCCGAGCGGATTGCAACCCGATCGCAGACAATCGCCGATATCGTAGTGTACCAGTCCGGGTTTAACCGTATCGAGATCGACGATCCCGATCGCCTGTTGGGTGGTGGTGCAAATCATGATGTTATTGACCTTAGGATCGCCGTGAATCGGTCGCAATGTTAGCAGACCGTCGTTTTTAGCATCCTCTAAAACTCGCGCCCATTCCTGACGCTCCTGGACAAATTTGAGGCAATATTCTACGTCAGGATCGCGCTCTACTTTTGTAGTAGGCAATACGCGGTGGTAATGTTCGAGATATTTTGGCGTGATATGAAAACCTTCGAGGGTATCGGCTAATCGTGCTGGATCGAGATCGCTAATTAAAGAGTGAAATCTTCCCAAGGCATAGCCAACTTCGCGTCCGTGTTGGATATCCTGGATGATATCGATCGATTCGGAGTCATCGATAAAGCTAATCGCGCGCCAAAAGGAGCCGTCGGGTTCGACCCAACTATCGGCACCTGCTAAGGTAAATAATACCTGCGGTACCGCCCAACGTCTCTCGGTGGTGGTTTCTTTCGACAACTTATCAGATATATGCTGGGTAAAGATCTGCATATTCTGCATCACCAGCGCGGGTTGTTGGAAGACGTGGGTATCGATCCGTTGCAGTACGAAGTGCGGTGTCGTCTTATCCGCGATCGTCACCAGAAACGTATCATTGATATTGCCACTCCCAAAGGCGCGAACGGCAATAACTTCTTTCGATGCTGCAAATTGTTGGGCGATAGTAGTCAGACGATCCAAGGTTCTACCTGAGAAATAACATGCCTAAATTATCGCGTAACTTGTTGCATCGATTTGTTTTCTAGCGATTCGACTAAAGATTTTTCTTCTAAGGCGATCGAGTTATGCTCGGTTACCATTTGGTTGTAGGTATCTGTTTGAGCGGTGAGTTGGCTGACGAGTTGATTGTAATTTCTGACTCGATCGTTAAAAGTAGAGATGCGGAAACCATAATCGCCTTGAGGATTTGCCACAATCGCGGTTTGCAGCGTCGAGCGTTCTGATTCGATCGTTTGCGCCTCTTGTTTTACCTGTGCGGATAATTGCTCTAGTGCCGATTTGCGCGTTATCAACTGCTGATTGAGGATTTTCGCCTTGGCTCGGAGCGCGGTAAAAACGCCTTCATAACGTTCGGACAGAGCTACGACTGTCGATCGATTGGTAAAATAAGCGCGATAATATTCTTCTAGTTCGGGGCTGAGAGCGTTGACTTCTGTCCCTAAAATTGAGTGTAGTTCGTTATCTACCGATTTGGGATCTTGATTATTGTAAGTTGCGACTAATTTAAGAATGCGGGGATTTTGAAGTTGGCTTAATGCCTGTTGTAATTGTTTGTTAATTTTACTTTGCTCGAAGATCGACATCCGCTGATATGCAACATGCAGCATCTCGTGCGCCGCAGTAACTTCCATCACTCCTTTCAATCGAGGATCGGTAACTTCTTGGAGAAAAATGCCTTTGCGAACGACATAGCAACCCAAAACGATCGTGTGTTCGGAACTCTTGCACAGATTGAGTGACGCTCTCTTAGATTCGATCGTCGGGTTATTGACGTAAAATAACCGCTGTGCTAATGGCGTCATCGTCGTAGTGGTGGCAAGTCTGGTGATTTCTGAGGATGGACGGTAGGCAGCAAGCCTACTCCAATCTTCGAGTTCTTGAGTAAACCTAATTCCGAGGATAACGACAGCTATAATGGTTGCAATAATCAGATAACGTTTGAGTCGTTTCATATCAGAGCGAAAGGCCAACTATATATATTTAAAGATTTAACGATCTTGCCGCTTCCACTCTAACAAGGGATTACCCTGTGTGGGTATAAAATACAGATGGTAGAAGACAAAAGATCGAAACCCAATCGTTTCTTACCCATTACCTATTACCCATCCACTCATCCACCCTCGATCCAGCAATGCCAATTTTGTTAAACTTAGTTGCGATCGCCCGATCGAAATCGATCGAGTGTGATAGATTGCTTTATAAGTACAGACAAATTCAACCTTAATTTTTGAGAGCGAGTGGCAATGCAGAACGATTTCGCCCAAACTGCCCTAGAGATGCAGTTAGCAGCAGGTGAGGAAATGAGTGACTATGTAGCCCATCTACAAATGCACATGGCACTTCAAGCACGCAATCTCGTACCTACGCTCACTAATGCAGTTGACAGTCGGGAGTTGTTTTTACATCAGACTCAAGCTCATTTTGAAAAATTGGCATCTCGCCAAGTGTGCTAGCTCAGTCGCACGAGTTTAACTAGATTAGTGCTTAGTTTCGACCCAGTGTACCCTCAGATCGTAGGGTATGTTGGGTTTTGCTACGTTAATGCGCCGCCTAGGATTTCGTGTAGCCGAACGACATTGCCAATTACAGCGATCGATGGCGCGCTAAATTTTTCGGTTTCGACTCGATCGACGACTGTGGCTAAACTGGCGATCAGGACTTGCTGTGCGGGGGTGGTGCCCCAGCGTACCAGCGCGATTGGCGTATCGTCAGCTAAACCAGCCGTAATTAACTCGTGAGTAATGCGATCGAGATTGTGTACGCCCATATATACGACAATCGTTTCAGCACTATGAGCAATCGCGCTCCAGTTGACTCCAGGACGGTATTTACCAGCCATTTCGTGCCCAGTGACAAAAATAACTGAAGAACTATAATTGCGGTGCGTCAGGGGGATGCCAGCGTATGCTGGAGCCGCAATTCCTGATGTTACACCGGGCACTACTTCGACAGGGATTCCTGCTGCGATGATATCTTCCATTTCTTCACCACCGCGCCCGAAGATAAATGGATCGCCACCTTTGAGCCTCACGACGACAGCTTGTTCGCGAGCTTTGGCAATTAATAATTCGGTGGTTTCATTTTGGAGCAGGGAATGTCTGCCCATCCGTTTGCCAGCATCAATTTTCTCGGCATGGGGCGAGATGATGGCAATAATTTCGGGACTGACTAAGGCATCATAAATCACTACGTCAGCCGATTCTAATAATACTTTACCTTTAATTGTCAATAAGCCCGGATCTCCAGGCCCTGCACCGACTAAATAGACTTTACCCACTATTTCTGTCACCTGTCCTCTGTCTGGATTTTGCACTAATTTTAGAAGATGGCTTTTGATGTAATTAAAAGGGATGGCGGATCTGCGATCGATTGCTAGTCTCTTCCCGCCCTAAGATTTATAGAGCATGGTTAAAAACCATTACTTTTTTAACCGCACAGGCGCACACAGCGCAGAGGGAGCCAAAAAAGCTATAGTATTTAAGCAGTAAGGAAGTCTGAATCAGGAGATCGCCTGTTTACACCCACCCCTTACAGATATATGTTTTAAATAGTTTTCTGGAAATCGATCGATCCTAAAATTTTGCCAATCGTGTTTACTAACGCTGGACTATTGCCAATCGACTCGCCGAACACTAATCGTACCTGTGGATACTGCTGTTGTAATTGTGCGGCTGACTCAGCAATGGCGTCAGTGATGCCTCCTGGGAACAAAAAGTAAGGTAGAATCCCAATTTCTGTAGCACCTGCGGCGATCGCGGCTGCAACTCGATCGGCTAAACTAGGCGGCACCGACCAATAAGCAGCGACTAAATCCATTCGCTCGGCCAATCGTTCGACGATCTCATTGCTACCAGATCTGCGGCTACCATGAGATAAAATAATACTCTGACTGGGTAGGCTCGAACGGTTCTGTGCGAACAAATTGGTAAAATCGGGATCTGAGCCAAGGAAAGATGTCACTTTTAACTTCACTTTATCGCCAATTTCGTGCTGAGCAAGTGCCACCTCGGTGGGGATATCTTCCATTACATGTACGCCAGGAATTAAAAAGAGTGGTAGGATAACCACTCGATCGATCCCGTCGCCACATTTATGGGCAAAATCGCTAATTTGCAGGTGTAATGGTTTGTCAGCCAATTCTAGTTGTGCTGTCGCAACGCTCGTTGGCGAGCTATCTCCGCTAGCTGGTGGTAACTGCAACCGTAATTGCGCTACCAATCGATCGATCGCGATTTGCGGACGCGGATCGCGACTGCCATGAGAGACTAATAAAAAAGCGTCGGCCAAGTTAGTGGATAGTGAATAGTGGATAGTGAATAGTTATAACATTTATGACGATCTATTTCATTTCGATCGGGGATTACTTCAATAGCTTTGTAAATTCGCGATTGGATTTGCTCAACCTAGCTTTGAGTTTAATCCCAAATCCGATCGCCAGTCCGATCCCGATTAGATTGCTCGGTTCGGGTACGTTGGTAGTATTGGTAGTTATAGCGATCCTGCTAATATCCACACTCGCACCCGCAGAAGTCGTATTGTCGCCTAAGAAAATAAAGTTAGGATTCGTGTAACTATTCCCAACACCAACAGCGGCAGTATAGTTCCGCAATGCTCCAGCTAGTAATGTATTGCTACCATTTTTGAGGGTGTAAGTGTCCCCAAAGACAGTTAAATCATAGGTGTTCAGGCTAGATAGGAGCGTACCGATAGTGGTGTTTCGTTCGACAATGCTATTGAAACTAGCATCATTCTGAGCAAAAATATCGGGAATGTTCGATCCATCTTTAGTGTTGGGATTTCTAAATCCTATTTCAATTCCTCGATTGTCATTACCCAAGACGAGCGCGCTAAAACCAGCACGGAAGTCTCCATTTGTACCATTATTTGTCTGGGAATTAACTTTGACTGTAAAACTAAGTGTATACCCAGTATTGCGATCTAAAGTTGGAAATTGCGGGTTGACAATAGTGGTAAAACCAGTCAGATTATTGTTGTAATTAGTATAGCCAGCATAAGTGAATTCAGAAGTATTTGTATTGAGAGTGGTAACACCACCGCCCGCACTTTGCGATGCACCACTACCCAGACTGATAAAATTTAAGTAGGGATTTGGTGCGTTAAAAAGATTTGGCGTCACGCCCGACGCGCCATCATAAAGTACAGTAGTCACAGCATTAACTCGATCGACACTTCCCACTCCTACAATACTAGATACAATAATCCCTGCAATTGCGACCCAAGACTTTAGCTGCATTGGCGATACCTCGTAGATAGTTAAAACATAGATTTGCTCTTATTATGCTAATTGTAGTAGCCAGATCTAACTATTTTTAAGAAATATTACAGATTATCTGCTAGATAGCATTCATCGACAATTTGTAAGCGATCGAGCGGTTAAATTTTCCTGAACTCACGATGTCGAGCGTATTAACACAGCTAAACTTGCGATCCCACTGTCGGCGAGAGTGCGTTCCGATCGCTTTATGGGAGTAGTGCGAGCATATAATTAATCGGTTGCTAAGTATTCTTAATAAAATCGGGGATGCCGTACCGCTACTGCGGAGCTGAAAGGTACGGCATCCCCCGCACCAAAATATTTGAGGATTTAAAAGATGAATTACGATTTTAAAGAACTGGCACAGCTCTACAAAGATACGCTGCTAAATAACGTGGTGCCATTTTGGGAGCAAAACTCGATCGACTGGGAGTGTGGCGGCTACTATACTTGTCTCGATCGATCGGGCAAAGTCTACGATACCGATAAGTTTATCTGGCTTCAAAACCGTCAGGTGTGGACGTTTTCGATGTTGTACAATCGGGTGGAGCAGCGCAGTGAATGGCTCAAGATTGCCGGACACGGTGCGAACTTTTTGGCCGAGCACGGGCGCGATTTGCAGGGAAATTGGTATTTTGCCCTCGATCGAGCGGGACAGCCCCTCGTACAGCCTTACAACATCTTCTCTGACTGTTTTGCGGCAATGGCTTTCAGTCAATTCGCCCTCGCCGATGGCGAATCTTGGGCGAAAGATGTCGCGCTGCAAGCGTATCAAAATGTGCTGCGGCGCAAGGACGATCCCAAGGGTCGCTACAATAAAACCTACCCCGGTACTCGATCTCTCAAATCTCTCGCCATCCCGATGATTTTAGCCAATCTCACCT
Organism: Chamaesiphon minutus PCC 6605; assembly: GCF_000317145.1. Taxonomy (GTDB): domain Bacteria; phylum Cyanobacteriota; class Cyanobacteriia; order Cyanobacteriales; family Chamaesiphonaceae; genus Chamaesiphon; species Chamaesiphon minutus. The sequence continues at coordinate 3,039,802 of NC_019697.1, forward strand.
TAGAAATGGCTTGGTTATTGCCAGAGGAAGAACTCGACAGAGTGTTGGATCTGACTGTCAAAGAAGTGATGGGAGACTTTCTCGATAAAGAGCGCGGCTTAATGTACGAGCATGTCGCTCCCGATGGCAGCCATGTGGATTGTTTTGAGGGTCGATCGCTCAATCCCGGACATGGGATCGAAGCAATGTGGTTTATTATGGATATCGCCAACCGCCGTCAGGATACTGGCACTATTAACCAAGCTGTCGATGTCGTGTTAAACATCCTCAACGTTGCCTGGGATGATAAATATGGCGGCATCTATTATTTCATGGATGCTGACGGACATCCGCCCCAACAATTAGAGTGGAATCAAAAGCTGTGGTGGGTACATGTCGAAACTCTCGTCGCGCTGGCAATGGGGTATCGGCTCACTGGTAGAGCGGAATGTTGGGACTGGTACTGCAAGGTGCATGAGTATACCTGGAGCCATTTTGCAGATACAGAACATGGCGAGTGGTTTGGCTATCTCGATCGTCAAGGCGAAGTTTTACTCGATCTCAAAGGCGGTAAATGGAAAGGCTGTTTCCACGTACCCCGCGCTTTGTTGATGTGCTGGAGGGAGTTTGAGAAATTGGGTAATGGGTAGATGGGTGGATGGGTGGATGAGTAATAGGTAAGGGTAATGGGTAATGAATGGGTAGATCTTAATTTGGAACTGCGTTCCTACCCCCGCTCCCCGCTGTCTGGATCGCTCGTAACCGTCGCGAAACCCGACAAGCGCATCGCTCCCCCCTCCCCCAAACTGTCATAAAATCGATATACTAAGTTACCAAAATAAGATTTTCATCCGGTTATCGAGGTAGATCGAGCGAATAAGTAAGCCAGAGCTGGTTAGTAGTAAGTATTTTAAACCTAAGGAATTGGACATGATTCGCATTCTCCTGGTGGATGACCAGAAGAGCATTCGGGAACGCTTGAAGTCTTTGCTGGAGACCGAACCAGACTTCGACATCGTGGGAATGGTAGACAATGGCTATGATGCGATCGAGCAAGTCAAATTGCTGCTTCCTGATGTAGTGCTAATGGATATGGAAATGCCAGACATCGATGGCGTACTGGCTACCAAAATTATCGCCCACAGTTCCCTCAAAACTAGAGTCCTAGTACTCAGCAGCTACGATAGCGACGAGTATGTTGCTGATTCGATCTATGCTGGTGCGAATGGCTATATTCTCAAGGGTGCGCCAGCTCAAGAAATTTGCGATGCCGTCCGCTTTGTCCATCGGGGATACATGCAGATCGCGCCAGGATTGTTTGAAAAATTCATTCCCAACAAGGGGAATGGAGTATTGGATTGGAAGCCCAAAACTGCCAACACGCAACTATCGAGTGGCAAATTTGATGCTCCTGGCAGCTTGGAGCTGACGGGTATTAATAAGTTCGATAAAGCTACTGGGAGCAAATTGTTAGTACCAGGTTCGGAATTCGATCGACCTTCAGAATTAATTTTAGACGTCACGGCTTTAGCTCGATCGCGCAAATCGATCGGCTGGTATCAAGCTGCCGCACTGGTAATCGCCGGATTGGGACTGACATTTTCGATCTACCTCCTTCGCCAAAGTTTAAATAAACCCGCCGCGATACCAGAGCGTCAAGATCGATCGCAACAATTACACAATCTGCCATTTACTGGCAAAATTGAGCCGCTACATATCACTAACATCGATACGACGGTGCCCGGTTTGGTGTTGACATTACCGATTAAAGTCGGACAATCGGTCAATTATGGCGAGCGATTGCTCACTATTCGCAATATCGATGCCGAACGTGCCAATCAAACCAAAATTCTCCAACAACGGCAAATCACTGCCGAACGACAACAAGCTGCACTCCAGCAAACAGCCGCGCTCCAGCAACAGCTACTACAGCAGCAACAGATCCTCATCGGCGAACGCCAAGCCGCCGCTGGACGGATTAAAACAGTCGAACAGGCGATTTCTAGTTATCAACGCAATTTAGCTCCCCTGCGCCAACAGGTAGCCGACGCGAACATCCAACTCAATGCCATCTCCGCACAGCCAGAACCATTACCTCTGGCTCAAAAGCGCGAAGCGATCGTCCGCGCGCAGGCAATCTACGATCTCGCGGTAGCTACCTACGAGCGAATGGCGCGCTATCAGAGTGAAGGCGCGATCTCTCAAGAACGGCTCGAACAAGCCGAAAAAGAGCAAATTGCCGCCAAATCCGACTTGAATATTGCCCGCGCCGATTATGACAGGCTGAGTACAGCCGCCCGAACTGCCACAACCAAACAAGCCGCTCAAAACCAATCGGCGCGCCTGCAACAACAATTAGCACTCAAAGAACAAGCCGAACAACTCCAACAACTTCGGGCACAACTCCAAGCTGCAAAATCGGACTATCAACAACTGGGGACTAAGCTGCAACAATTGCAACAACAAAAAGTTAAACCGATCGCCACAAGTGCGCCAGTCAGCCAAAAACCCGTGCTAGAAACAACCACGATCGATATTTTCGCCCCCGTGACGGGGATGGCAATCGAAATTCCCGTCGCGATCGGCGATCGGGTTTTTGCTGGTAGTAAATTAATGAGTATTACCGATCCCAAAAAGCTTAAAATCGGTGTAGATTTAGAATCCCAACAAGCCGCACTCCTCAAACCCGGACAAAAGGCGATCGTCAAAGTGGGTACTGCGATCGAAAGCCAAGAATTAACCGCCCTAGTCACCAACATCGCGCCCTCATTCCTAGGTGGAGCCGCTCCCACAGAGAATCGATTGACTCAACGCATCCAAGTTGAATTTACCAATCCTAAATCTACCATCCTCATCGGTCAAACTGGGACGGTGTATTTTCTGAAATAGGCTTTAGGCTTTATGATTGAGACGCCAGCATCTTAGTTCTGAATAATATTGAATAGCTAATTCCTGAAGTCTTGCTCCTAACACCTAACACCTAAAGCCTAACACCTAATACCTAAAGCCTAAAGCCTAAAGCCTAAAGCCTAAAGCCTAAAGCCTAAAGCCTAAAGCCTAAAACCTAAAACCTAGATGAAGCCTTGCATTCTGCTGACAACCGAGGGTACCTATCCATTTTTGGGTGGGGGTGTAAGTACGTGGTGTCATGAATTGACCCATAATATGCCAGAAGTAGATTTCAAGCTGCTGGCGATCGTGGCGAATCCTTATCTACCTCAGCAGTATCAACTCTCAGCCAATGTCACGCAAGTCCTCAAGGTGCCGCTGTGGGGCATGGAAGACCCGATCGAATATGGTTGGCGGTTTCCGTTTTCTCGTGCCTTAAAGAGCAAAATTGCCACCACTGGGACGATAATTAACCAACGATTTATCCCTCTATTCGAGCAACTTTTAAAAGGGATTTTATTGCCAGATTTGATGGATATCGATACGCTAGGTCAGACGTTTGTCGCGATTCACAAATATTTTCTGCGCTATGACTACCACAAAACGATGATGTCGATCGAGGTATGGGAATGTTTTCAAAAACTGGCTACTACAGCTTGGCAATCTCAAGTTAAACCCGATCGCATTACCCTAGGGGAGATTGCCGAAACACTCAAGCTGCTATATCGGCTACTAATCCCTCTGCACGTTCCGATTCCTGCTGTCGATTTAATTCACTCGTCAGCAGCTAGTTACTGTGGTTTACCAGGAATAATTGGCAAGCTGGAATATCGAATTCCCTATTTACTCACCGAGCACGGTATTAATATTCGCGAGCAATATCTCAATCTTCGCACTTCGATTCCGTCTATTTTCGTGCGTCGCTTTTTACATTATCTCGTCAGTGCAGTGGTGAAATTAAATTATCATTTTGCGGATCTTATTTTGCCAGTCTGTACCTATAATACCCGCTGGGAACAGTGGTGGGATGTACCTCCCGAAAAAATAAAAGTTGTTTATAATGGTGCCAACCCAGATAAATTTAAACCTCAAAACTATCCTCCCAACGATCGACCCGTCGTTTTGAATATGGGACTGATTTTCGCGCTCAAAGGACAATTAACTTTAATTGAAGCTGCGGCAATCGTGCGCGAGACGTTTCCCGATGTCGAATTTAGACTTTATGGTAAACCCACCGACTTAGATTACTTTGCCCGCTGTCAACAAAAAGTTCGCGAATATGGATTAGAAAAAATTGTTAATTTTGCTGGGTTTACGAGCGAGCCATTGCGGGCTTATAGCGAGGGTGATGTTGTGGCGATGTCTAGTGTCTCTGAAGGTTTCCCGTATGCAGTTATCGAAGCCATGTTTTGTGGCTGTGCGATCGTCTCTACCGATGTTGGTGGCGTTCCCGAAGCCTTGGGCGATACTGGTTTATTAGTGCCAGCCGATCGACCGAGCGAGCTAGCTAATGCGATCGTTAAATTGCTAAGTTTAACTCATCAGCAGCGAAAACAAATGGGTGTCAAATCTCGACAGCGCGCAATCGAACTATTCACTCAAACAAAATGCGTGCAAACATATCTCGATACTTATCTGCAATTAATTCGACAAGCTCGAATTGGTGAATTGAAGATGAATAATAAAATATGACCAATCATCTCCTCCAAAACTTAATCGATTCAATTTATACCAATTATCCTAATGTTTGCGATCCTTGGGAAATAGTTGCAATCGTCGAAGCTTTGGGATATACAGACAAAACAATTGAGAGTGATTTTGGCTGTCCTAATGCCCTGGTCTTGGGTCAATTTATATATGCACAGCGAGAGCAATTTCCATTTGCTGAAACAGCAACCCGATTCGACAAAGGACAGCCCACATTTAAGGATGAATTAGATATTTTTTTCGCTCAATTCTTTCACAGTTTTATTTACACAATTCCATTCATAATTTTATTAATACTAAATTATTTACCAGTAGATAAGACGTCAGATTTTCTACCGCCAGAACTCAACTCATTATTTGGGTTTGTGACGATGGCTAGTCTGATCGCTAGCGGCGGTTTTGTGCAGATGATTAGCCGTAGAGGTTTATTTTATATCGGACTAAAAGCTAATGCACAAGCCAATCGGATTTGTAATTCGATTCTAGCGATGGGAATTTTCACAACTATTTTACTCAGCTCGTTTGGAGTTCTGTTTAGCTTTTACCAAGAGATTGCTACCGATCGATATACGATCGTTGCCGGAATTTACTACTTAGTTCTCAGCATAATTTGGATGTTATTCGCAATCGTCGGACTCCAAAATCGATTTGCAGCCCCAACTATTTTAATCGGCGTCACTTGTTGCTTTTTTATATTTCGATTTTTCTTTAAGTTAAGTGCGCTAGAATCACAAATAGCGATGATATCGATCGCCTTTGTCTCTTTAATAGTATTGTTTATATTCAACCAGATCGAGCATCGATCGATTAGACCAAAGTTCGGACAAATAGTACCATTACCACGGCTGAGCGTTCTTATTTATTTATTGATTCCTTACTTTTTATATGGAATCGTGTATTTTGGATTTATCTTTGCAGATCGATTGGTTGCTAACATTGCTGTAGCTGGTCACCTGAGAGCGATCGCAGGCAATAACCTAGATTACCAAAACAGTATGGACTTAGCATTACTAAATCTATTACTCATCGTTCCCTTTGTCGAATATTGTAGCTACAAAATGGTGATGTTTTGGTACGATCGAGCTAAAAACATGACTTTGGCCGAGATCGATGGCCTGTCTTGGCAATTACAAAAAAAATACTGGTTACTATTAAGCCGCATCTTATTATACTTTGGCTTGCTGATGTCGATCGTCATCATTTTATTATCTATTTTGCAGCGCAGTCAAATAGATAATGCTTTGACAATTTTTGCCTGCTTAGGCTATTTACTATTCGCAATCGGTTTATTTAATACCGTGATTTTACTCAGCCTCGATCGACTGTATGATATTCTAGGAATACTAACAACAGCCACAATTATTGACTTTATTGTTGGCTACTTACTCAGTAGTTTATTCGGCGTATATCTCGCCGCGATCGGGTTGGTTATTGGCGCGAGTTTCTTTGCCATTACTTCCAGTCAAAAGATTCTTAAAGCGATCGAGCGACCTGAATATTGTTATTTTTATAGTGGATATTGAGATAGTTGATAGTTGATAGTTGATAGTTGATAGTTTAGAGAACAAGTTCTCTAAATCGCTACCCATCCACCCATCCACCCATCCACCTATTTACTCATCTACCATTAACTCCCTGCCTTCGACTCTCGTTCGCGTTGTTTTAAGATATCGATACCCCAGGAGGTACCGAGTCTGGTAGCTCCGGCGAGGATGAGTTCGACTGCTTGGGTGTGGGTGCGAATGCCGCCAGCAGCTTTGATGCCGATTTGGTCTTTGGTGAGATCCTTGAGAAAGCGGACATCTTCTACCGTCACGGCTCCCGCCCAACCCGTACCTGTTTTGAGCATCCGTGCGCCTGCTTCCATACATATTTGAGCGGCAAGTTCTTTTTCTGACGGAGTTAGTAACGACATTTCGAGGATTGCTTTTACCGCTAGCCCTGTCGATTCGCAGATTTCCCCAATTTCGCGGTGTACGTCGTCTACTTTGCCCGCCTTCAACCAGCCGATGTTGATGACGACATCTAGCTCTTGGGCACCATTTTCGGCTGCTTCTTGAGCCTCATAAAGCTTGGTAGCTGTCGTCGTGGCACCTGATGGGAAACCAATGACAGTGCAAATCTGCGGTTTCCTGCTATGCAATAGGCTGGTAACTTGCCGCACGTAGCAAGGATTGACGCACACAGCCGCAAATCCAAATCGCTCTGCTTCTTGACACCACTGTTCTACCATCGCAGGAGTAGCGGCATTACCCAGCAAGGAATGATCGATATATGGGGTGATGTCAATGTTTTTGGATTCTTCGATTGGCATTTTTGGTGGGGAGCGGGGAGAGGGGGAGACTGGGAGACTGGGGGATAGGATGAGGAAGTAGCTAAATTAGAACGCAGTTCAACTATTCACGATTCACGATTCACTATCAACGAATTTGAGATAACACATATCGCAATCTGTCATAATCATCCTTAAGAATGAGGCTGACAGTGCGTCCGGCTGTGACTAACCACGATCGATCTCGCGCTCGTAATTGATGGATTTCCCGAATGGTGGCGGCGGTGAGAGCTTCGACTGGCGCGCCTTGTACCTGTAATAATGTCCTTAGAAATTCTAACTGTTCGCTGAAGCGAATAATCTCTTCTTTATCGCATTGATACACCCCCTGGTGGATTTGAGGCGGGCGGGGCGGCAAGTATTGATACATTTGCCCGTTATCGTCCTCAAAGCCGATAATCGCGGCTTTAAATTCGGTTTTGAGCATGGCAAAAATCTGGGGTTGTTCTTCTCTGAGTTCGTCTAGAGACATTCCCAACGCACGGGCGCGATGTACCGAATCGATCGGGGCAGTGGTAGCATGATAAACCACCGCCAAGATTTGATTGCCTGTTTCTTCATCTGCTGCTTTGACAATACTGCCAAAAGTGGGCATGATTGCGAGTTTGAGATCTTCTGGTTCTAGACATTGAGCCAAAAATTCGCAGGTAGATGTCTCGATTACCTCAGCAATGTGCTGGGGATTTTTGGTACCGATACTGAATTGGGGAAGGGGTAGACGCATTGCAGGGGTGGGGAGACTGGGAGACTGGGAGACTGGGCGATGCTAATGTTAAACAATTATAAATTTGTTGGGTCGATGCCTAATTCCTGTAGTTTTGCGGCTAGTATGGCAGCGCGTTGTTCGGCAGTATTGGCACGTTGTTCGGCAGTATTAGCACGTTGTTCGGCTGCTTGACGAAGCAGATCTAGCTCGACAAAACTTAAAAATGGTTGACCGTCAGGGCGATAAATTTGGAGGGTATCGGGTTCGAGACTAAACCGAATTCCTAATTGCGGACTCACCCAACTCTGTGGTTCCTCTATCGATTCTAACCTGCCATCAGTCCTCATCCAGCCCGCAAAGTCAGTTCGGTCGGGGTCGTAGATATAATATTCGGTGACGCCGTATCGATCGTAAAAACTTAACTTTCGCTGCATTTCTGCCAGTCGATTTCCTGGCGATAAAATCTCGAAGACTACTTGTGGTGGAACCCCCGCTTCTTTCCATTGCTGGTAAGAACCTCTATCTCCTTTCGGTCTGCCGCTCGCGACCATGATGTCGGGTGCTTGGCGAATGGTATTATTACCTTCGACTGGATACCACAATAAATCTCCCGCGACGAATACATCGGGATTTTCGGCATATAGGAGTTCGAGATTTTCCTTGATGGTGACAATCCACCGAAATTGCTTGGTATTGTCAGACATTGGATTGCCGTCGCAGTCGGGATAGATAATCTCGGTAGTAGTTGAATTAAGGATGGGTGCGACCATATTATGTTAGCTCGCTCGGTACTACTCTAGATTGTAACTATGGATAATCGAGTGTTAAATTGGGATCGCGATCGATCGACTGATATATCGACAACTTGGCGACTTATTCCACCGATTCTCCCTGGGAGAGGCTACGCCAACGATGCTACCGGAGCGATGCAAATGGCGATCGATCGGTGGTTGATACACCAACATATTCTAGGCCAAATTCCACCGACATTACGCTTTTATACCTGGTCGCAGCCGACGATTTCACTAGGATATCACCAACGACACTATCCAGAGCATTGGGCCTCTCTAGTATGGCACGAACGACCGATCGAAATCGTCAAACGTCCCACAGGCGGACGTGCCGTGTTACATCAAGGCGATCTGACTTACGCCTTCATCGGTTCGGGATTTACAGGTAAAAGAGTAGAAATATATCAGCAAATTTGTCAGTTTCTTATCGACGGTTGGCGATCGCTCGGCATCGATCTACAATATGGTATGGCAGGAAAAGGTTATATTCACAATCCCAATTGTTTCGGTACGTCTACCAGTGCGGATCTAGTTTGTGCAGATGGTTATAAACTCATCGGTAGTGCCCAACTGATAAAATCTGGTGCAATTCTTCAACATGGTTCGATGCGACTCGCTCCCGATTTAGAGTTATTTGAAAAAGTGTTTGGCGAATCTATATCTGCGCCACCTGCATCGATTTCCCAATTAAATACTCAAACGATTATTAATGCTCTGACTATTGCTGCTCGAAGCAATTTTCAGATGGATTTTGATGTCCGAGAACTGTCCGATCGAGAATTGTCGGAAATTTATAGTCAAGAGCTAGCTCTAGATTGACTGCGCTTTGACGCGATCGCTCCAATCCGAAAATCCTATTTGACTATAGTTTTTGGAGTAGATTTATTGAAATCTTTAACTGGTGTAGGTATAAAAAATCCAATTCCACCAACTGCGAAACCAATTAGCACGATCGCTACACCTGCAAAGATTATAAATTTAGTCATCATTCGATCCTTTTAGATCCATACTAATCATATAGTGGAGTTTGCGCAATTTGTCAAATTCCCAGTCAAGCCAAAACATTAGAAAATGACTATCGATCGCAAGTGGAGATCCAAGAAAAAAAGAGCGTTAGAAGTATTGCTCAGACTGAAACGATTGTATCCAAATGCCACTTGTAGCTTAGATTATATAACTCCGGTTCAGCTTTTGGTTGCGACGATTCTCTCGGCTCAGTGTACAGACGAGCGAGTGAATAAAGTTACTCCAGCATTATTTGCCAGATTTCCCGATGCTCGATCGATGGCGTATGCAGATATTCTCGAAATTGAAGAATTAGTCCGATCGACTGGATTTTATCATAACAAAGCTAAAAATATTCAGGGTGCTTGTCGTAAGATCGTTGAGGAATTCGACGGAGAAGTGCCGCAATTGATGGAGCATTTATTGACATTACCAGGTGTCGCTCGCAAAACTGCTAATGTGGTTTCTGCTCATGCTTTTGGGAATATTCAAGGCGTTACTGTCGATACCCATGTCAAACGATTGACTAATTTGCTGGGACTGACTAGCCATCAAGATCCAATTAAAATCGAGCAGGATTTAATGAAGCTGATTCCTAAAGTTGATTGGGAAAATTTTTCAATTATGACTATTTTTCACGGTCGGGCTATTTGCAATGCGAGAAAACCCAATTGTCTTGAATGTGAGTTAGCCGAACTTTGTCCGTCAGCAAATCGAGTAATTAAGACTAAAACACGTTCTAATATCAATGTGGATCTGTGAGCACTGCTTTTCGTTTAAGAACCGCTAGCGACTGAAGTCACCGCTAGTGATGATGCAAAGTCCGCGTAGGCGGACTGACTAATTTTTAGATTAACCGAGATAGTATTGGATCTGTAGGGGCGGATTTAAGCTAGTTGATATCAATGTGACTAGTCGATCTCAAACAAACCCGCCCTTCCCATTAGCAGATTTCAATAGGGTTCTTAAGGGGAGGCTGGAAAAAGTAAATATCTGTAGCAGTAATTTAGTTAGCTAGTAAAATATTTACTAAAATATACGATTGTATATTGTTTTTTACTTTCTAGATAAGAAGTTAAGCTTTAATTTTTAAATCCTTTAAAATTGCTAATGCCGCGATCGATCCTGTGGCGCAACCACCCTCCATATAACCTTGAGCTTCGATCGAGCAATGTTCGCCGACAAAGAATAGATTGCCGACTCTTTCGCCTTCCGCACCAGCAAACTTCGTCCATTGTCCGACTAAGTAACAGGAGTAAGATCCTTTAGCATCAGGATTATCGACCCAGTTGGTAATTAGCGATGTATTGGCAGCTAAATTTTTGACTCCAGGAAAAATTCGATCGAATTGTGTTATTAATTGACTATTGGTAGCAATGGGTTTGGAACGACTGAGTTGTACGCCCAAGTTGCCACCGCTAAAGCTGGTAATCAGTCCTGCTTGAGTATCTGTATATCTACTTACTTCCCAAGTTTCTCTAGTGTCTAGATCGCTAAAAGATTGACCGTTAGATTTATACTTAGTCCGCCATAATTTATCGCTATAACTCGTAATTACTTTAGTATTCGTCCCATAGCCTATTTCTTTTATTGCAGTTCGTTTAGCTGCTGGCAACTTGACGCCAATATCGATTTGTCTGAGGATGTTAAATGGTAATGCGAGAATGACGCGATCGAATACATATTCTTTGCTAGTGTCGCCTGCTCGTAAGCTGACGCGATAGCGATTATTAGGCGTAGAACGAATCGATTCTAGACGAGTGTTTTTCTCGATGCGATCGTTAAATTTAGCAGCTAGTCGATCGACGATCTGTTGGTTGCCGCCTCGAACGTGATATCGCTGGTCGCTACTGCCAAATATTTCAATTTTATTCGTGTCTTTGCCAATTAATAATAATAAGTTAATGGCTGATTGACGATCGACATCTAATCCGTATTCATTAGTATAGGCTATCTCGATAAATTGACGCAAAATCGGATCGCGACAATAACGAGCGAGATAATCTGTAATAGAGAGTCGATCGAGTTGACGAGCGCGTAGATTTTTAGACTTATAATTTACTTCACCGATTGCTTTAACATCGCGATCGATTTGTTTGGCTAGCGGGATAAATGCTTTAATTAATTCACTTTCTTTAACAATTCGATTATCGAAGAACCAGGTATCTGTAGTTAAACCGCGATCGCTAGTTACTAAATCGGCTGTGACTAAACCTAATTCCTTGGCTAATTTCCGAATGTATTGATGTCCAGAATCGATAAATTCACCACCTAATTCTACCGTCGTTGGTGTGCCTAGTGCCTTGGCTCGACTGAGAATTCTCCCCCCGACGCGATTGCTGGCTTCGACAACTCGGATTGGTACGCCAGATCGATCGAGATAATAAGCTGCCGTCAATCCGGCAATTCCTGCACCGACAATCAATACAGGTGGCGTGGCTGCATCGACTTGGCGATCGAATTGATGCTCCAATACCACCGCAGATACGGCACTAGCTGCCGCCAGAGAGCCTTGTAATAGTCGGCGACGACTGATTTGCCTTTCCCAGATTTCTAAGGCTGTTGCTGGCGAAATCCGCTCGCGAGCGGCAAATCTGGCGATTTGATAGCCACGTCGTAACATCTGAATTAAAGGAGTTTTAGCCATAAAGTCGCAGTTTGACAACGATATCTCGATCGATAATGTATTTCTGCTGTATTTTATATGACTGAATGGCTCCATGCTTATGCAAAAATAGACTCTGGCGAATGCATTTATCGCAAGGCAATGTAAAAACTGTAACAAGAACTACCAATACATGTCTAGCATTACCGTAACTTAAATGTGCATTACCATAACTTAAATGTGCTGAAATCGATCGCCAGTTGACACTAATGACTGAATCGATATTTTCAGTTGTTGTCTTCGTGGCTATAGCCCGATCTAAAGGGATTACTTTCTTTTAGAAATGAGTATCGAACCTTGCGTCTCACTTGGGTTGCTTTTTTTCTCGCCTTCATGTGCTGGTTCAACTTTGCCCCGTTTACTTCGGTCATCGGCAATGAATTGCATTTTAATGAAGCGCAAGTAAAGAATTAGGGTAATCGTTCGACCTAAATTAGTCGGATCGTAATAAGGCTGGGTAGATCGATAATTATCTATCCAGCCTTGCGATATTTTTAGTATTCTCAAACACAGAATATTGCAGGTAGAATCGGTACTTTGCAGATCTATACCCAAAATTCGCACAACCCCTATTCCCTATCCCCTATCCCCTACCCTCGACCCTCGATCATGAGTGACACAACCAAAACACTTTGCCCCTACTGCGGTGTCGGCTGTGGGTTAGAAGCTTCTCCTCCCGCCCAACCAGGGAAATCCATCAATCGGGATAGTATCGGTACCCCGATCTGGAAAGTCATGGGCGATAAAGCGCACCCTTCCAGTCAGGGCATGGTCTGTGTCAAAGGGGCGACGATTAGCGAATCGTTGTATAAAGATCGGTTGATGTATCCGATGGTACGAGATAATCTCGACCAACCTTTCAAACGGGCAACGTGGGAAGAAGCCTATACGCGAATTGTCGATCGGATTGAAACAGTCTTAGATACCCACGGTGCCGAAGGCATCTGCATGTATGGTTCGGGACAATTTCAGACTGAAGATTACTACGCCGCCCAAAAATTGCTCAAAGGTTGCTTGGGTACGAATAATTTTGACGCCAACTCCAGACTCTGTATGTCTTCGGCGGTATCTGGGTACATCCAGAGTTTTGGCGCAGATGGGCCGCCATGCTGTTATGATGACATCGAAAAAACCGACTTTGCTTTTCTGATCGGCACTAATACCGCCGAATGTCACCCGATTATTTTCAACCGTCTGCGGAAACATCACAAAAAACACGATCGTGTCAAAATGGTCGTCGTCGATCCGCGTCGCACGGCAACCGCCGAAGCCGCAGATATCCATCTGGCGATTACGCCCGGTACGGATATCGATTTATTAAATGGGATTGCTTATCTACTCCTGCGCGCGGGGAAGATAGACCAACAATTTATTGAATCTTGCACTAGCAACTTCCCTGCCTTCACCGAAGTCGTCCAACATTATCCCCCCGAAATAGTCGCGTCGAAATGCGGTATTTCTCAAGCAGATCTGGAACAAACGGCCAAATGGTGGAGCACATCTCAAAATATCCTTTCTTTCTGGTCGATGGGCGTCAACCAATCTAGTGAAGGTACCGCCAAAGTCCGCCACATTATCAACCTCCATCTGATGACCGGACAGATTGGTAGACCGGGTGCGGGGCCATTTTCACTCACCGGACAACCCAACGCTATGGGCGGACGCGAAGCTGGCGGACTCGCCCACATCCTCCCCGGCTATCGCCTAGTCAAAAATCCCGCCCAACGCGCCGAAATCGAGAAACTCTGGAATCTACCCGAAGGTAGAATCGCCCCTACCAGTGGTAAAACTGCCTGGGAGATGATAACAGGTCTAGAGACAGGATCGGTAGGCTTGCTGTGGATTGCAGCTACCAATCCAGCAGTCAGTATGCCAGACTTGGAGCGGACGAAAGCGGCCTTATTACGATCGCCGTTTACGATCCATCAGGATGCCTACTATCCCACCGAAACCGCTAAATACGCCCACGTCCTCCTCCCCGCTTCCCAGTGGAGCGAGAAGACGGGTGTAATGACCAATTCCGAGCGAACGATCACGCTCTGTCCGGCATTTAGAATGCCACCGGGCGAAGCCAAAGCCGATTGGGAAATCTTTGCCGAAGTCGGTCGCCGACTGGGCTTTAAAGAGCAATTTTGGTTCCAAACTAGTGCCGATGTCTATGCCGAATTTACCAAACTCAGCGCGGGTCGTCCTTGCGATGTCACGGGATTAAGCCATCAATTTCTCAAAGACAATGGCCCTACCCAATGGCCGCACCCCACAGGTTGCAAAACCCAGTATGGGAAACGCCTCTACACCGACCTCCAATTCAATCATCCCGACAAACGCGCCAAATTTGCCGCCTGCCACTCCAAAGGACTCGCCGAGCCACCAGACCCCGACTATCCATTCGTGCTGACAACAGGACGTTTATACGGCCACTGGCACACGATGAGCCGTACCGGACGCATCCCCAAAATCCAACAGATGCACCCCGATCCCTTCATCGAAATCCATCCCCGCGACGCTGCCAGATTGCAGATCGAAAATGGCGAAATGGTCGAAATTCGATCGCGTCGCGGTACGGGTAGATTTCCCGCGCTAATTACTGCCGCCATCAATCGCGGGACTGTTTTCGTGCCGATGCACTGGGGCGAACTATGGGCAAAAGACGCCGAAGCAAATCTATTTACTCACGATGCCGCCTGTCCCGATTCGTTGCAACCAGAACTCAAAGCTTGTGCGGTGCAATTAGTACCCGTTAAATCGATCTTACCAGCATCGGCGATTCCGGTTGGGGTGCCCCAGAAAGTATCGAGCAAATTGGGAGTTTAGGATAATAGATAGTTAGGATATGTGGTAAGACACACCTTTTCTAAATCGATCGACTCGATCGTTCATCGCTAATTAGATAAGAATTAGTGACGAGCGTTAGAATAGTAGATCGAAATTTTATCGCACATGAAACTATCGCAAATCCTCTCCCAACTCTTAGTCGAATATGCCGAGCGACCTTTGCCGCTATCGATCTTGCTCGAACGCTCTGGTACTAACGGGTTTGGGACGATCGCCGGAATCTTAACAATCCCGATGCTCATTCCCCTGCCGATTCCCTTGGCAGGATTTTCGACATTAGTGGGTAGTGGAATTATTTTAGTTGGTTGTCAGCTAGTTTTAGGCTACTCGAAACCTTATTTACCCAAGCGCATTGCGCGAATAGAACTATCACCTACTGCTTCGCAAAAATTGCTCAAAAATATCAATCGGTTGCTCCAACCTTTAGAGCGCATGTCCAAAAATAGGTTTTCTCGCTTTAGTAATAGTTGGTGGGGATACCGTATTATTGGGATGTGTTTGGCATGGGATGCCCTATTGATGTCGCTACCATTACCGATTCCCCTGACTAATCTCGTCCCGGCATACACACTATTATTTCTCGCGATCGGCTTATTAGAGTCAGACGGATTATTTATTTTAATTGGCTATGGAATGACGATGGTGACAACTATTTTCTTTGCTAGTATTGCTGGCACAATTTGGCAATTAGCAATTCAGGCTTTCTCATATATATGGCCATAATTTAATTCGATGTCGGGGTTTTCAACCTGACGGTCATTGACACGGCAGTTGCGATCGTCTCAATGTTACTGTCGATGGCGAATGGCCAGATTGCTGTCTGGCTTTACGTGCATTTGCTCCGTTTGCACTAACTGTTTGATTGCAACGATTTCTTGTTGGCATTCTGGGAATAAAGCAATAGTTTTGAGATCGTTAATGCCCATCTGAATGACTAATAAATTGGGTTTTAAAGGTTGAGAATAATCTGCGCTAGCATCTGAAGATTTTGGATTTTAGGTAAGATAATATAGGCAGATCGAACGATATACTTACAACCTCGATCGTCATCATCTGCTTTCAGATAGCAATCCTATTCAAATATATCTAAATGAAACCGACAGCTACTCTATTATTTTCTTGCCCGGATCGTCAGGGCTTGGTTGCTAAAGTTGCCAATTTTATTTATGCCAACGGCGGTAATATCGTTCATGCCGACCATCATACCGATTTTAATGCTGGCTTATTTTTGACTCGAATCGAGTGGCAGATTGAAGGATTCAATCTACCTCGCGAATTAATCGCTCCAGCTTTTGGGGCGATTTCTCAACCTTTAGGTGGTACTTATCAAATTCGATTTTCCGATACTATTCCTCGGATGGCAATTTGGGTCAGCCGTCAAAATCACTGTTTATTAGATTTAATTTGGCGACAGCAGGCACGAGAATTTTCAGCAGAAATCCCTCTGATTATTAGCAATCATCCCGATCTCGAACCGATCGCCAAGCAATTTGGGATCGATTATTATTACTTGCCAATTACTAAAGATAATAAAGAAGCACAGCAACAACGACAACTAGAATTACTGAAAGAGTATCGCATCGATCTGGTGATTCTTGCTAAATACATGCAAATTATCAGTCCCGAATTTATCGACACATTCCCCAGTCACAATATTATCAATATCCATCACTCTTTCTTGCCTGCCTTTGTCGGTGCCAATCCCTATCACAAGGCTTACGAGCGCGGGGTGAAGATTATTGGGGCGACGGGTCATTATGTGACTTCAGAGTTAGATGCTGGGCCGATTATCGAGCAAGATGTGGTCAGAGTTACCCACCGCGATGAAGTGGACGATTTGATTAGGAAGGGCAAAGATCTCGAACGGATCGTGCTGGCGCGAGCGGTGCGGCACCATCTTCAAAATCAGGTGTTGGTGTATGGGAATAAAACTGTGGTATTTGATTAGGATGAGTAGAGACAATCGCTCGATTGTCCCTACCGAGGGTTGTGAGTTTAAACTTTAGCCAGCTCTAGGCTAAAAGGCTGCCAAGGTTGAGGATCGATCGTTTTAGTGGCTAGAGACTTAGATGTGAGTAAGTCTGCAAACTCGGCAACCGTACCTTCTGCTGTCAAAATCGACATCAGTAACCCCTCGAATTTGATATCGCCACCAGCGGCTGTGGGCACGATAAATTTAGGTTTGAGGAGTTCGCACAGTGCTATTGCGCTGGCTTTTCCTTTGATGACAGGACCGAGCAGAGGCAGCTTGAGATCGATTAGTGGGGTAATGACAATATCGATCTCTGGTTCTTGGGAGAGCGTCGGCGAGTGATAGCCGTGGGGTTCGTAGTAAAGACTGGTCCCATCTGCGCGCAAGATATAACCATTTTCGATCGCAGTGGGGCCGACTGGCGAGCCAGGAACAGCTTTAATATCGATCTGGGCAAAGCGATAACTCTCACCGGGAGCGAGGGCAGTAACTTGTTGGTAGCCGAGTTTCTGGACTACTTTAGCCGCGCTGGGCGAACCGACGACGGGGATCGATCGATCCAAGACTTCTAAA
The DNA here is from genome assembly GCF_000317145.1 of Chamaesiphon minutus PCC 6605. Classification (GTDB taxonomy): domain Bacteria; phylum Cyanobacteriota; class Cyanobacteriia; order Cyanobacteriales; family Chamaesiphonaceae; genus Chamaesiphon; species Chamaesiphon minutus. The sequence goes on from NC_019697.1 coordinate 3,057,256, forward strand.
GTGGGGATGTGGGCGTGGTCGGGCAGTCCTTGGGAGAGTAAAATTAGATCGATATTCGCGGGTATGGGTCGATCGATGGTTTTGCTACCCAGAAACAGCCACGGTAGATCGCCAAAGCTGAGATTGCCCACCAGCCAAGGGTCTAATAAAATATTTTTACCGCCCAGTTCGATGAGCCAAGAGTTACTGTCGAGCCAGGTAAGTTGCATAAAGTTTTTAGATCTGACATATACTTAATATAATTTAACACTTCATCGATCTAGATTGCTATATGTTTGCATTTGGCGACCGCCGTTTAGGCGGCGCGCAAGCTTCGGGATGTACTTACTAGTGGATAGTAAATAGTAAATCGTGAATAATTCATTGCCAGAAATTTGGAATTGTCCCGAAGCGTTTGAGTTTGTTTGTACGCAGAAGTGGGATAGTTTAGCTTCGACAGATCTCGACAATGTGCGTCATTGCAATGTGTGTAACGAGCGCGTTTATTGGAGTGCCAATCCTGAAGAATTTGTTACTAATAGTAAGCAGGGGCGATGCGTTGCCGTACCGAGAACGGCGATGCCATTAGATGGCGAACTAGCGGGGAGAGTCAGTCCTGAATATTATCGAGATCGAGCGAACCACAAAGCCGAATATCAGCTTTGGCGGAGTGGTTGGAATTTAATTCTCGATCGCGATCCATTTTTTATTTTATGCTTAATTCGGAAAGGTTATCCCGATGCTTTAGAGCTGTATATCGAATTAGCGACTAAGTTACCAGCCGAACGCGAACTCACGCGTCGAGCGCATATTTTATTAGCTCGCTCGGACGATCGTCAGCCGTTCGTACAGTATCTATTAAATATCGGGTGCATCGATGAAGCGATCGCCATTACCAGATCTACTCAAAATCGTTCGATTGGCAATAGCACGATTCGGACATTACTACGCATGAATCTAGTTACAGAAGCTCGACAACTTCTGCCAGTGCTCGATCGCCATGATTACTGTCGATGTATCTGTGCGATCGCCGATAAGATGTCAGAATTAGGACAACATACAGCAGCGATCGAACTATATGAAAATTATCTCGCCGATATTACTAATAATTTCACAGATCTGGAAATGCAAATTTCCAATCGGCTGTTAGATGTACGACTGTTAGAGTTATTTAGTAACTTAGTTGTCGATTTTCCCGCAGAAGCAGATTTTGTCAAAAACACCTGTGAAGTATTAGCTGACAAACCGCGTCGCAAAAAGTTTGTAATCTATCTGCTCGATAGCAAACACATCGATCTTGCAGTCGCGATCGCCAAAACGCTCGATTGCGATTCGCATCTATTGATGTATCTGGTAGCAAGATTTAGCGAAATAAATGAAGTTGAGGCAGCTCAAAAAATTGTCTCGTTCCAAGCATTCGGACAAGCCCAGTTCGACGGTTTAAACTGGATTATCAGTCGGCTGCGATCTTCACACCAAATTAGCAGAGCGATCGAGGTTTGCCAGTGGTATTTGGCTAATATGCAAAATATCCCTACCGATCTTGAGGCTGAAGTTGTGCAACAAATATCGAGTTTGCGATTGCAGCTAGATCGATCGTAAACTGCTCCCAGTCAGTCAATAGTTTTAACCATCGATCGCGATCGAACTCTACTCTAACAACCCAATTATCAATTAATTTAATGAGTATCGCTCGTCAAGCCGCTACATTACCTTTACCACCAGGTCGAACCGGACTACCCTGGATTGGTGAAACTCTTTCATTTTTGCTCGATCCCGATTTTGCTACCAAGCGGCGACAAGAGCATGGAGCGATCTTTCGGACGCATATTATCGGGCGTCCGACAGTTGTGATGAGTGGTGCGGCGGCGAATAAATTTATTTTATCGACTCATTTCGACAAGTTTTCTTGGCGCGATGGTTGGCCGGATAATTTTAAAGAATTATTGGGGGCATCATTATTTCTCCAAGAGGGTGTAGAACATCAGCGCAATCGACGATTGTTGATGCCAGCTTTTCATGGCAAAGCATTGACAAACTATGTCTCTACCATGAATGAAATTACCGATCGATATCTCGCAAAATGGTCGCAGACAGGTAATTTAACCTGGTTTCCCGAACTCAAAAATCTTACCTTTGAAATCGCCAGTGTGTTATTAATTGGCAGCGAACCTGGTGCGGAAACTATCGAATTGAGCCGCCTGTTTACCGAACTCACTAATGGGTTATTTACAATTCCGCTGAATTGGAGTTATACGACCTATGGGCGCGCTGTAGCCGCTCGCGACGTTCTACTCGCACACATCGAAAAAGTCGTCTTAGAACGGCAGCAAGCCCCCACTCAGGACGCATTGGGACTGCTGGTGCAGAGTCAGGATGAAGAGGGCAATCGACTCAGCGTCGCCGAACTCAAGGTGCAAGCATTATTATTGCTATTTGCCGGACACGAGACGACGACATCGCTAGTTTCCTCGCTATGCTTGGCACTGGCGCGACATCCAGAGATTCTAGCTACAACCAGAGCCGAACAGGTACAAATAGGATTAGATGCACCGATAACGATCGATAGTTTAAAGCAGATGACTTATCTCGATCGAGTCTTGCGGGAAGTAGAGCGGATGTATCCGCCAGTCGGGGGTGGATTTCGCGGCGTCACCGAAGAATTTGAATTTAATGGCTATCGAGTGCCTAAAGGTTGGCAAGTTTTGTATCGGATTCCCGAAGCGCATTACGACGCGGAGATTTATCCCGAACCAGATACTTTCGATCCTGACAGATTTGCGCCGGAGCGATATGAATACAAACCTTCAGACTATAATTTTGCCACTTACGGCGGCGGTTCCCGAATTTGCATCGGCATGGCATTCGCCCAGATGGAACTCAAAATTATCGCCGCCAAGCTGCTGCGCCATTACAGTTGGGAACTTTTACCCAACCAAAACCTCACTCTCGATCCGATTCCCACACTCCACCCCCGCGATGGTTTAAAAGTCAAGTTTGAAAAGTTAGACATGAGTGCATAATTATTGGACAGACACTTGGTGCATCTGCTTAACTATTGACAACGACCTGGTCGCCTAAATCCTGTATATTGTAAAAATTCTAGCCTAGACAGTCTGAAAATTTTGCTAAGATTGAAAAGATTGAGATTAAATGTACACCAACAGTTACTCGACATGATAAGCGGTGATTACAGTTTGCCTATCAAAACTGTAGATAGATTCAACACGCTGATAGTCTGGATGTCCCCACCAAATCTTCGATCTACCTGCTTGTGCTGGTGCCGATCCGACTTGACTATAGCCAGCCGCAAACATCCTATTTTCAAATTCTGCTGCGGGTAAAGTCCTAGTACAAAATTCAGGTAATCCATCTATTTGGTGTTTATCTAAGGTCATATTTTTCAATGGTTTTCAAAATTATTGAGGCTAACTAATTTTTCATTGTCTGTCTTTTGTAAGGTACTATAGTGTGCAACTAGATCGATTCCCTGGTGTAGTCTCGACTAGTGTTACCACTAATTGACGATCGACTAGCAAATACGCTAAATTAGAATCAGTACCAACAAAAAATAGTTGCATGAGCTTAATTACCCCCAATGCATCTACTAGCGATCGGGGCAAATCCAAATCGGACGAGTTGCGTGTTGTAGCTTATAACATAGATATGCTTTTTCCCGGTCTGTATATCTGGGTAGGCTCGCTCGTTTTCAGATTGGGCGGACAAGAGCCTGATGACGCCCCTTATCGTTATCCAGGAACGGTAAATAGTAAATACGGGATTGCGCTCGTACTTCCTGGCTATAAAATTTTTACAACATATAAGGGATCTTTCGACAATCGCTCGACTATGTGAAGTCTTTTAATTTTGCTTTTTCTTGATGAATGAAAGAATAACCTAAATCTACCGTAATGTAGAAAATCGGTCGAGAGTGCTGTTTGGTCTACTACAGAGCTGAAGCGCAAAAGACTAAGAATCGATCGATACGCTGACACTAATTATCTGAATAACGAAATCGCTCGATCTTGCCAATTTTAGCTAGTCTCTCAGCGACATCGCGAATGCCCTCAAAATTGTCCCAAGTATTAATGAAATTGTGCCTTACGCAGTCTTCCAACAAACCGATCGCCAGCGGGTTAGTGATGGTCAAATAGTACCGATACTGAGTGGTTGTGAAGCCAGACGCTTGCTATTAATTGTCTGTCCGCAATTAGGCGATTTCGACAGTCTCGAATATGCTTGGTGGCTGCAACGCGATCGTCAACAACTCGAAGAGACAGGTTTAACAATTAGAATGGTGGGAGTTGGCGATCGATCTGCCGGATTAAAATTCTGTGAATTTACTGGATTTCCCCCTGAATGGTTATTTGTCGATCCCAATGCCAAATTACACCTCCAACTCGATCTTTATCCAGGCTTGTCGCTGAAATTACCTGGATTTAATGCCGCTGGCAATGCTTGGTTCAATCTAATTTTAATGTGTGCGGGCATCGGTAGTCCTGGTACGCTGCGCGAGGTATTTCGCGGTTATACAGGCGATCGCTCTGCACCGCAATTAATTCAAGATGGAGAGATTGTAAAGGCGAAACCGTTACCGCCGATCGAGGGTTCATTTTTTAAGTTAGCGGGTGGAACTGGTTTTCAGAGACCGTTTGAATTAGCAACCTTAAGGCTGCGAAATATGGCGGAGGTAATTGGCAATTGGAACACTTATGTACCCGATCCTACTTATCTGACTCAGCGGGGAGGAACTTTCTTATTTAAAGAGAATGGAGAGTTGGTCTACGAACATCGCGATCGGGGGATTCTCGGTTTTGCCACTAATATGAGCCAGCCACTCTCGTTTTTAAAAACTGAATTTGCCCTGACCACAATTCCTTCTGAAGTCTGCGAGCGGGAGCAAGCGTAAAATTAGTAGTCTACGGCGTAAATCTAGTTACTATTCTGGTGGGGAGCGGCTCGCAGCCGGGAGGTTTCCTCCCGGATTATGCGAGACAAGACAGCGGGGAGTGTGAAATAGTAACCTAACTTGCGCCGCTCAATACTAGTATGCGAAATGAATCGAGCGATCGAAATCGCTCGATTCATTTCAATCAAATAATCGTTTGACGGCACCAAAACGAAGATAGCTCAATCCAGCAAAAATCAGGAATTTTCGTGCTGCCTTCAGTTGCCGCTCATTCAAAATCTTACGATCTTTTAATAGGTGCATTGCTCGTATAGACGCATCAATTTCAGTTAGCAAAATAACTGCTCGACAGACAAACATGCAGCAGATCGATGGCGGTATTATAATAAAGATCGAGAAGAGAACAATCAAGAAAATTGTATAACTAAATAAATATTTTAATAAAATAACTCCTCGCTTTAAAATAGAGCAAATCGAGCTACCAAGATAATTTCGTTGGCGAAGCCTCTCCGAATGAGAATCGTAAAATCGAGGCTGATTGAAATATTGTCGATTTAAATCTGTTCCATGAGATTGAAGATAATTGTTTTGAATTTGAGATTTCCATAGTGGTATTCGGTCGGATTTTACAAATGTTCCGATCTGCACCAGAAAACTACACAATAAAATAAAGTATTCACTAAAACGACCGAGATATAGAATCGGAGTCTTTCCCAGTAAGCTAATAAGTTTTTTCTCGAATTGTGGCTGAAGAGCGTGCCCGACTTCATGTGCAGCAATCGTCACTGCTACAACAGTTTGAGAGTGAGCAACATTTTCCGATAAACCAACCAAATTTAAGTACAAGCTATAGCAATTAACTTCATCTTCTCTAATGCAAACCTTGATATCTGTGCGGTTACGATCGCGCAGGATCGATCTAGCAATATTGATACTCATCATCCCAGTCTGATTATTTTCTAGTAAAGTGCGCTTTAAGTGAGGATTCGATCGAGGCATTAGATTGTCGAGTTTTCTCTCAAGCTCATGTGTAGACGGATCGAATCTACTGTCATAGACATTATTTATTGGCATCGATCGATTCTCCAGTTATATGTGCTGACAAAGCTATTTAACTGCCGTTGTCAGAGCTATAACTTCCTATTGGGTAGATTCGAGCGATTTATTTAGATTTACACAAACAAAATTTCCCCAGGTTTTTAAAAAGCCATTCCGAGAGTGCATGACGATCGAAAACACACCCAATCGGATCGGTAAGGCTTACAATTCAAACGGCGGCAGGTTTTGCTATTACTACACTACCCCTACGAGGTCTCGATCGTGCGTTTTCTTTACACTGGAATTGGTTTTTATATTGCCTTTCAAGGATTGACTGCTGCTGTGGCAGCACCACAGTCGCTGCCACCCACCCCACAGCAGATGCCCAGCCTAGCACTGCTTCAAGGTAAAACAGTCATTCAGGGTAATGGCGTAGAATTTACAGTTCCGAGTGGATTTGAGGGTGGTGTGCCTTCTAATGCTCAGACAAAAGCGATTACCACCGAAGCGACTAAGATGTTTCCCTCGATGGCTACATTTGGCGATTTACTAGAGAGCGATCCCAATATCCTCAGAGCGATTGCGATTAATACCACTAGAGCCGATAATCCAGAGATCGTAATCGTTACGCGGCTACCAGTTCCTGCCACTGTGTCATTAAAAGAGATCGAACAGATGATGTCACAAATGTTGCCTTCGATGTTGCCGCCAGAGTTTAAGCTAGTCAACAGCAAAATTACCAATGTCGGCTCGCGATCGATCGTCTTGTTGACTGTCGATGCCAACATTCAAGGCTCCAAGTTTAAAGAATCGATCGGATTGTTTAGAGAAGGTAATGAGATCTTTCAGGTAACATACGTCTATGCCAACGCAAATTCACGTCAAGCGATGCCGATCTTCAGGCAGATGATTGGTAGTTTCAAAGCTACTGCTTCAGTATCTACAGCCAAGCCATAGGGCTAAATCTTGCCGAAATCGGCGTACAGAAGGTAAGATCGCTACAAACGCATTCGATCGACTATCTAACTCGATCGAATGCAACATAATCGGTCGAAATATCGTCACGATCGTTACTAATTGTTAAAATCGATTTAGCAGTTATCGCTCCTACTCAGATCGCTAATTTGGTACAAGATTTATGTTAGTAAGAGTAGCTTCACTCTATCACTGGTTGCAGCGATGGTGGTTGTATGCCAGCCTCTCGATCCTCACTATCGGTATTGTTGCCTTGGGACAACCCCAGCTCGTGCGAGCGGCGGAATGGTGGCAAATACTCATTCAAGGTGCCCAAATTATTCAACTATCGAATGTTTCTGACGCTCAAGAAGCTAGTCTGGGTGCCGAAACCAATCGCTCTATTCTCAATCAAGTGAAACTTTATCGCAATCCGGCTGTGGGTAGTTATATCGATAGCATCGGTCAAAGATTGGCCAGAAATAGTGGCAGACCAAATATTAGATACACTTTTCAAGTCGTTGAAGACAATGCCATCAACGCTTTTGCGACGATGGGTGGTTACGTATATATCAATACTGGGACGATTAAAGCCGCAGATAATGAAGCACAGCTAGCTGGCGTCATCGGTCATGAAATCGGACACATTGCCGGAAAACATTCGCTGCAACGGGTCAGACAATCAGCTATCGCTCAAGGTATCAGTTCGGTAGCTGGAGTCGATCGCGATCGAATCGTCCAAATGGGCGTCCAAGTGGCTCTGACGCTCCCTAACAGCCGTCAGGATGAATATGACGCCGATCGTCGCGGCTTGACGATGTTGATGCAAACTGGGTATGCGCCTAGTGGGTTACCTGAGTTTATGCGAAAATTAGCCAATAGTAATTCGGCTCCAGAATTTTTGAGCAGTCATCCCGCCGCTGGCGAACGGGCGACCAGACTTCAAAATATGATTCCCGCCGCTTATCGGAATCGAACTGAAGGCTTAAATGCTAGTGTTTATAAGCAAAATTTACGCAATTTCTTTTAGACAAGCTAATAAAGACACAAACCCGACTTCTTGGAGAAGTCGGGTTTGTCGTGTGGATTGGTAGCAGTAAAAGTTATAGATAAAAGCCTACAGCCAATAACAACCCACTGGCAAAATGCAGCCGCACGGCTAGATATTTACAGGTTCGTACTCGCTCTGGTCGATCGTGATATTCCGAGACAAAGTTGGTTAATTTAATTGCCAAAGGTAAGCTCAAAAAGATTAATAAAGTGGCAACTGGAAACAATCCACTTGCGACCCCAACCGCCGAAAGAGCGTAAATACTAGCAGTACTCCATTTCAACACCACCGCACCAATTTTCGTACCCATCCGCACGATCGGCGATAGTTTACCAGCCGCGAGATCGTCTTTGACTTGATGAAAATGGGAACAGAATAAAATAATGCTAGTAGAAATACCGATAACTAGTGAAGCTAACAAATTAGCGATGGACCACGATTGGGTTTGACTATAATAAGCCGCACTCAGAGCCAAAGGGCCAAAACAAATCGTACAAATTATTTCGCCCAAACCTTGGTAGCCCAATCGGAACGGAGGGCCTTGATAACTATAGCCCAAAAAGCAACTCAATAAGACGATTTCGACAACCGTAAGATCTTGTTGCCACCAAGAAATCGTCGCAATCCCAGTTATTCCCAACCCTAAAAATAAGTTTCCCAACCAGAACATCAAATTGCGATTGCCAGTGAGATTTACTACTGACTCAGCCTTATTGATATCGATCCCAGTATCGCTATCATACACATCATTACTAATATTTAGCCATGCAATAATTGCGATCGCCGATAATAAAAAAGTCCCTAAAATATTGAGATCGATCGCTTGAGTCTGGGCATAAGCCACAGCAGATCCCACCGTAATGGGAATAATTGCGACAGTATACATGGGTGGCTTGATTGCCGCCAACCATAACTTCGACTTGGGTTGAACGACCGACTCAAATGTAGTCATAATCAAAATAAAATTTAAAATAAAATTTAGAGTTTTAGCCCGATCTTCTTAGAGCTACTCAATCGTAACTGTTGTGCCAATCTCCACTCAAAAAAGATAACGAATCGTAACTACTCTCGATCTGTCGATCGGTAGAGAGGAGCGGGCTGCACTCTATATCTAATTAGCTATAACACGTCGCCAATTCGCCAATTGGTGCATCGCCAAGAAAATTAACACGTCAAGCTGCGATTCAAGCATCGCTCGTACTGCCCGACCAAATCGATCGCCAGATTGAGGTCTGTAGGGCTGCTGTAGAGTACCGCGCGCGCCCGAGTAGCTAAATCCATCAAAATCGGATCTTCGGCCTTCCCCTTGGCCAGAGCCTTGGCTGAGAGCGCGTCCAATCTGCCCCGCAATTCTTGTCTGGTATCGATCGGGAGGCGATTGGCGGTGAGTGCTGCTGTCGCCGCGACAGTGTACGCCTGCACCTTCTGCATCCAATTCGTCAAACCAACGCGCACGGCGAGAATTGTCCCAGCGGCAAATTTGGCTTTCAACCGTTCCAGCCAGCGTTCTAGTTCGGCAATTTCTTCGCTAGGTATGGACGAGAACGTTGGCAAACCATGACTAATCTTAGACTGACTTTCGGTATAAGCGGCGATCGAGTCTCGATCGAGCTGTCGTAAATACTGGAGCGATGGCAAAGCAGCGGCAAAATCGGCTTGCAATTGTTGGCGTTGCTGGGCGAGAGATTCGAGTTCGCGGCGCGCATTATCAATTAACGGGGTCAGATCTTGCGTAAACGCTAGATTTAAACCCAAAGGATCTCGATCGATCTGAAGCTGAAGATCGGTAAAATTAGCTTGAGCAGTTGCTAATGATGGAGGGACATCTACTTGTAAGTTCTGGGCTAATTGTTGCAACTCTGCAAGCGATCGATGCGTGACGATTAACTTTGATTCTAATTCTGTCCAGGCTATTTCTACCGCCACAAAAGTATCTCTAGCAATCGCAAATGCCACCATCATCCGATTCAATAAATCTTCCAGAGAAATCGATCGAGTTTGACGTTCGAGAGCGACTAAATCCCTCTGAGCTAATGGTGTTTGAGCCTCCGGTAACTCGATCGATAGTCCCAACAACAACTGTTCGATCTCCTGCAACTGGCTATCGCTGATAAACAAGGACGGTAATTCCTTTCTCAATCTACACGCCCGATCGATCTGTCGATTAAATAATTCCAAATAATCAAATAACCGCTCGATCGCCGTCAACGCCGTACTTGCCTGTTGCTGCGTCGTTCCTGTAACATTGCTGGGCGGATTACCCGATCCACTCAAGCGTTGATAAGCAGGTAAATCGTACAATTCCAACAAATTTCGATTGGCAGCATCACTCTTTTGTTGCCAGTCTGTCAATAGTCGATCGATTTGCGATAGAGTCAGACCCATATTATTACAATCACTTCGATAAATGTTCGAGTAAAGCCTGACGCATAATATCGCTCGGAGCCGCTTGCTGCAACCACAATTCAAACGCAATTGCCCCCTGCTGAATTAACATCTCCAACCCATCGATCGCGATCGCACCATGCCCTTGAGCCAATTGTAAAAACTTAGTCGGACGTGGAGTATAAATCAAATCGTAAGCGATCGAATTAGCTCCTATTTTAGCCATCATCTCCCCACTAATTGGACTATCCATCGTATGTGGGTGCATCCCGATCGGCGTACTATTAACCAATAACAGATTTTCTCGATCGATAAAAGTACCCAATTCATCCCATAAATGAACGTACAACTCTACAGGTACGGGTACATCGCTAGCAAGCCTACCAAGCTGAATATCCTGCCAACTCTCCCCAAACGCTGCTAATTTCGCTGCATCCCTACCAAATACACGAATGCTGCGACAGCCCAACTGATGGCACCCCGCCACCACAGCCCGCGCCGCCCCACCATTACCTAAAATTAGTGCCGTCGTCTCGCCCCAGTCCCGCGTCATTGCCTTCAGGGGGGCGATAAACCCGGGAATGTCTGTATTCGTACCATGCCAGCCTTCAGGTGCGTTCCAGATGGTATTTACTGCCCCTACCGCCTTTGCTAGCGGACTAATATCTTTGAGCAGAGGCATCACTGCTTGCTTATGCGGAATCGTCACGCTGCATCCCACCACACCGATGGCGGCGAAGCCAGCTAGTGCGGTAGCTAGATTCGCTGGCGTGACATCAAATGCCACATATCGATAATCCAAACCCAAGGCTGCGATCGCGGCATTGTGCATCACAGGCGAAAATGTATGGGCGATGGGATTGCCGATGACACCTAATAATTTTGTGGTACCAGTAATTTGAGGCATGAAAGTTAGGGGTGAGGGAATTGGCGCAGACTCGATCGTCTAGATTTACTTGAGTCTATTTGTAAAGTGTATGTATCGCGACTGTGGTTCTATCGATCGAGATCGGTAGAATATTAAGTACGGATTGGTAAATATTCTGAGGATTACTAACAACCATGATGCAAGTAGATATTGGAATCGACGCAGATACTCGCCAGGAAATCGCCGACGGGTTATCGCGGTTGCTCGCAGATACATATACTTTGTATCTCAAAACTCATTACTTCCATTGGAATGTTACCGGGCCGATGTTTCAAACGCTCCATCTGATGTTTGAAACTCAGTATACCGAATTAGCTTTAGCCGTAGATCTAATTGCCGAACGGATTCGCGCATTAGGGTTTACCGCCCCTGGAAGTTATACCGAGTATGCCAAATTAAGTTCGATTCCCGAGACGACTAGCGTACCCAAAGCTACAGAGATGATTAAACTCCTCGTCGAAGGACAAGAAGCTGTCTGTCGCACTGCTCGATCGATCTTTCCTGTTGCCGAGAAAGCTAGCGACGAACCGACTGCCGATTTACTCACCCAACGGTTACAATTACACGAAAAAACTGCCTGGATGTTGAGAAGTTTATTAGAACAATAATCAATTTATTTCACAGGAGGGTGGGCAGTGCCCACCCTCCAGAATATTTGATACTTACTTTTCAGATATCCTCTCGCTAGCAGAGACTCGCATGAATGAAGATCGTACCGTGCAGCTACAAGAATTAATGCACAAAGTCGGCATTAGTAGCTTTAAAAAATTGTACCAATTGACTGGAACTTCCGATCGCACGATTCGGAAGCTGCGATCGCGCGAAATTGGCACCCTACAATGGCAAACACTAATTAATATTAGTAACACTTTACAGATCTCGATCGACGAACTGATTAGTACATTTGGTAAGCAACCTAGCTCTAATTCCGATCGCCAAAAACTAGCGACTCTCCAACAAGAATATCAACATCTCCAGCAACAATTACAACAGCAGCGAGAGACGCTCCAAGCCGAATTTCAATACCAAAGCTTGCAAACCTTAGAATCTTTTTTGACTTACTTTCCTGCCGCTAAATCTGCCGCTACCAAAAATCCAGATTTCCCAGCTAGTAAAATCTTCCCCTTAGTGCAATCGATCGATCGACTCATTCACCAATGGGATGTCACCGTAATTGGCGAAATTGGCTCCGAAGTCGCCTACGATCCTCGCTGGCATCAATTAATCGAAGGAACTGCCCAACCTGAGGAATCGGTAACCGTTAGATATGTCGGCTATCGACAAGGCGATAAGCTCATATTTAGAGCCAAAGTTAGTAATTGATTGGCAATATTAACCCGACTTATTGGATGAGTCGGGTTTGTCATTACAAAAGGTAAGCAAAATTAGGAGTTTAAATTCCGATCTCAAAAACCTAACGATGATTATCGATTATCAATTATCGATTAAATTAAGCAGGTGTACTTTGTAAATCCGGTCTTTCTTCAGGTAAAATTGCCCCCTCGATCGGACAAACTTGGATGCAAATTCCGCAGTCAATACAGGTAGAAAAATCAATCCAATACCAATCTGTACCCAGCGTATTTTTCCCTGGGCCTTCATGAATACAGGCAACCGGACAAGCCGCTACACAGTCAGCTATACCTTCACAAACATTGGTAACGATCGAGTGGGACACGAGTTCTTCTCTACTAATAATCGACAATAATTAATGGTAACGCAAATCGATCGACAGATGGCTAACTCATGATTTTTGGCACTTTGAAAAAATCAGTCTCGCGATCGGGAGCCGCTGCATAGATTCCTTCCAAATTTTGGTAAGATAACAGCTCATCGCGGCGAGTAATATTACTCATATCGTTGGCGGAGCCTCTCCCTTGGAGAATCGCTCTAGTTGTCGGTTCGACATTATCGGTATCTAGTTCGCTCAACTGCTCGAAATAGTCAAGAATACTACTCATCTGTCCGGCATACTGTTCTTCTTCGGCTGGAGTAAGTTCCAATCGAGCGAGGAGGGCTACTTTGTGGACTTGTTCGCGATTTAGCATGAATTGGTGGATGGGGAGAGGGGGAGACGGGGAGAGGGGGAGACGGGGAGAGGAGGATAGTGAAACTAGTCGATATTTCCTTTACCCTTTACCCTTTTCCCTTTCCCCTAAAGCCTAAAGCCTATTAAAAATATATATCTAGTTGAGAGCGTCCGGTAGTCTTGAGCCAGTTTTGGGCTTCGATGTAGTTGTTGGGAGCGATTTTGATGGCTTGAATCCAGTACTCGGCGGCTTTGCCCAGTAGAGCCTCGCTAGCTGTCATATCGCCTGCATCGGCGGCTTTTTCGCCTTGATAGTGATAGATGACAGCAATGTTATTTAGGGCTTGACATAGGCGAGAATTGAGTTCGACGGCTTGAAAATATTGATTCAGAGCGCGCTCGTGTTCGCCATTACTGGCATAGATCAAGCCCATATTGTACAAAATATAACTGCGATCGTAGTCATTTTCCTCTAGTCGCAGGGCTTCTTCGTAGTTATCGAGAGCTTCGGCGTATTCACCATCAGCTTGAGCGGACATGCCATCGCGATAATACACAAACGCCTCTTTCGCCCGCTTATTGGTAGGCATAATCTTCAGGAGAATGTCCGCCATCACGGTAAAGCTTTTATCGATGAAGTTGTCGTTCTTCTGGGTTCTTGGCATGGCTAGATTAGAGGTAGGGACGAAATCCCGACTAATATTTAAGGTATTTTTACTTATAGCTATCTATTTTACCGTTCTGGGAAATGAAACCAAGGGCTAGTAACATTTCTCCATAGCCGTATTTGAGGGTTCGATCGCGGTAGCAGGTCGATTCTTCTCGCTCCAACTTTTGGCCGCCTACAATGGAGCTTAAATACTTATTTGCCCACTTCATCATTTACAAATCGCCCAATGCTTAGCCAAATATTCGACGTTGCTAATTTATTCGTCCTGCCATTCTGGGCATTAATCATCGTCTTACCAAAATGGGAGATTACCCGCAAAGTAATTTCCTCGCCCCTCCCATTCATCGCCCTGGCTGGATTGTATCTCTATCTACTCGTTGTCGCTGTCAATCCCGAATCAGCTCAAGCTCTTGCCAATCCCAAACTATCCGACATTGCCCGCTTTTTCGCCGATGAAGGGGCTGCTGCTGTCGGTTGGGTGCATTTCCTCGTCATGGACTTATTTGTCGGGCGATACATCTATTTAGAAGGGCAAAATAAAGGCATTATTACGACTCATTCACTGATTTTGGGTCTATTCTTTGGCCCCCTGGGACTATTATCTCATCTAGTTACGAGCGCGATCGTCACTCGAATCAAAAACCCCACACCGACTTCCGAGCCGGGATAAAACCCGATCGAGTACGCTTTTTGTTAGTCAGCGACTGAAGTCGCCGCTAGTGATGCAAAGTCCGCCTTTGCCTACGACACGCTACGCAAACGCGGACTAATTTGAGACAAGAAATTAAGCTAACCGAGTCGGGATAAAAGCCGATCGCCAAAATGTGCTGACTCCATGTAGACTGAGGAATGAAAAAATCGGGTGTGAGTCTACAATATGCCGCAGTTATTTCTGTCCCGTCAGCAAGTGGCCACAGCCTGCGGGTGGTTATTGATGCAATTATCGATCGCCATGCCGTCGCTGGCGCAGCCACAAGTCGCTCCACCCCCAGCACTACCAGCGGTTTGCTCCAGCCAACTGACTACAGCCATTAATGCGATCGTCGAGCGACCGGAATTGCGTCGCTATCGCTGGGGAATTGTCGTCCAGACATTAAATGGCACGAGTCAGCTTTATAATCGAGATGGCGATCGACTGTTTATTCCCGCTTCTAATGTCAAGCTAATTACCACAGCAGTGGCTCTGCGCCACCTCGGTGCGCCAATGCGCTTGCGGACTTCTGTATATCAGCTACCGAGTACTGGCAATAAATTTAATCTGTTAGTGGTAGGTAGAGGCGATCCGAGTTTGACCGTGACTGGTTTAGACTCGATCGCGCAACAACTCAAGCAACAAGGCAGAGATCGGATCGGTCAAATTAGCTTCGATGATGGTTATTTTCGCGGCGAACCAATTAACGGCGATTGGGAATGGGGCGATTTATCGACCGATTATGCACCACCAATTAATGGTTTGATGTTCGGTCAAAATTCTAATCCACTCGTCGTTAGCTCGCAACAAATTGGAATGCCGCTGACATATACCTGGAAAGATCCCAGTTTAAATAATTGGCAAATAGAAAACCAAAGTTTGACAGCTCCAGCTACCGAGCAAAATACTGTCAATGCAAGTGCGGTTTTTGGTAAATCAACGATTCGGTTGACGGGTAAGCTTGCCCTCAATTCTACTCCTACCCAAATCGATCTGCCGCTAGTCAATCCAGCCCAGTCTTTTAGTACTGCCTTTGCTCAAAGTTTAACTCGATCGAGCATCACGATCGACAGTACGCGAGTAGTATCGGGACAAAATAGTACTAATTTGCCAGAAATTGCCGCGATCGATTCACCGCCAATTGCCGAACTAATTAGCGAAACAAATCAGCGCAGTAATAATGTCTATGCTGAAGTTTTACTAAAATCGATCGGTAGAACTCATCCCGAACATTTTAGCAGTAGTCAAGATACCAGTACTCTAGGTATTGCCCTATTCAAACAAAATCTCACGGCAATGGGTGTAGATCCGCAAGCCTATAGTCTCCGTGATGGCTCTGGTTTGTCTCGACATAATTTAGTTGCACCGACTGCTTTCGTGCGTGTCCTATCGGCAATGGCAATCTCCCCCACCGCCCAAATTTATCGGGACTCCTTACCCGTTGCAGGCATCAGTGGCAGCCTCAAAAATCGGATGAAAGGGACTTTAGCCCAAGGCATTGTCAAAGCAAAAACGGGAAGTTTGAGTGGAGTGGCTAGTCTCTCTGGCTATATCAATCCCCCTCAATATTCCCCACTAGTATTTAGTATTATCCTCAATAGACCTATCCTAAAACCTGTGTAGCAGACTCAGCATAGGTTCCGAACGATAGACACTTCACAGTGTATTCTATATGTTTCCCCAATCAGTTCTAGGAGTCCAGCTAATTACTATTAAAAACTAGCCCATTAATTGCCATTTTGTATTTTTTGTATTTACGAGCTTCTTTACTATCGTCAAACTGCTAAAATCAATGTTCCCAGTCGCAATCTAACTAATCCACATATTGTTAGTATTACTTCTTCATATTTATTCCCCTTCATCCGGAATCTTTCTTTGGCCGCCCTAAATATCTTGATTAGGCGAATGACATGTTCTACATATATTCTTTCACTAGATATTTCCTTGTTCACCTCTTTTTGTAGATCTGTTAATTCTTTTCCTCTTGGCTTCTTCTGAGGAATTTTGATATTAATACCACCTTGATATCCTTTGTCTCCGGTAAATTTCTGCTCAATATTAAATTTCTTTTGCTGTTCTCTAAATATACTAATATCACTAGTCTTACCTTGTTTGCCCACCTCTACATCGACTAAATCTTTTCCTGATGGTAATGTAATTACCTGCCCTTTAAATGTGTGTTGCTTTTTCTTTCCTGAATAATATTCTTTCTGCACCTGATTGTCTTCAGGTCTTTCTCTCGGCTGTTCCCAACTATCTACAATCAACTCATACTCGGCGAGCATTTCTTTCACCACTGCCAATTCTTCTCGGTCTTTTCTTGCTCCCTCTATTAGGCTAGATGGTAGTATTTTTCTCAGGATTTTTATCCAGTAATTAAATGTATCATTCGCTTCTGTTTTGGAAACACTAAATTGCAACCCTAGGATTTCAAATGTCGGCAAATGCCTTAGATAAAATACACACAAACATATTTCTTCCTCTAAGGTGAGTTTTTTAGGTCTCCCTCCTCCTTTTTTATTAATCCTAATCTTTTGTTTTTCATGTGCCAATCTTAATCTTTCTTCCTCAATTTTTGCAATCTCTACTAATGCCGACCACTGCTCGTAATTAATTCCGATAATTTGCTTTGTTCGTTCTGGATAGTTTTCAATATATTCTAGTGGATTTTTCATTATGGCTAAAATACTATTTTACGATTTTAGTGCCTTTTTTGTCCATGAATTATATTTCGGATAGGTCTAATCAACACGATCGACCCACATCCCAAATGGTCAAGGTTATCGACGAAATTATGGTGGTATTAGCCCGATTAAAGCAGTGTTAATTACACGCTCGAGACTAGCACCAAGTCAGCCTAGCTGCTTTTTGATAAAGTAAGCACTAACTTCTGCCAGGAGTGGATCGATCGTTTGCGCCTGAATTTGATGGGGTGGGTGCCAATCGATCCATTCATATCCTAAATGTTCGGTAGTCGTAATTGAAGTTTGTGGAGCCACCCAGCCCAAGAAAATAATTAAAGTCTTCTCGACAACTTCATTATTAAATCTGGCATACTGTGGATAATAAATCGATCGATACTGAAACTCAGGCTCGATCTCGATTTTACTAGCCGCAATGCCCGTTTCTTCGGTTGTCTCTCTAATCGCGCACTCCAGATCCGATTCACCAGGCTCGACATGTCCCTTAGGTAAATCGTACCGTTCGCGATGCTTCATTAGTAAAAAAGATTTTGGCAGCTCGGAGCGATCTCCACGAAATAAAATAAAACCGCAGGATTTGATTTGTTGCATAGAGATAGAAGAGATCGAAACAATTAGGAACTCAGGCGGAAGTAGAAAAGCATCACCAAAATGTCTGGGATAAATTTTTCCAAACTTAATAGAACTATATTCCTTTGCTTCAAAAATTTGGCAATCTGGAACTCCCACTGATAAGTCGATTGTAGCTTTGTTTATCATCCGATCTCGATCTCATTGAAAAAGCCCCCGCCACTAGGTGACGGGGGCTTTTATTCAGCCGATGATAACTTCAGAACTATCCGAACTTACCAGCAGTAGAGGCGATGAGGAAGGCTGCGTATGTGAGGATATAGCCGACTGTGAAGTGAGCTAGACCGACAACACGACCTTGAACGATCGACATAGCAACAGGCTTGTCTTTCCAACGAACTAGGTTAGCAAGCGGAGTCCGCTCGTGTGCCCAGACGACGGTTTCGATCAACTCTTGCCAGTAACCACGCCAGCTAATTAAGAACATAAAGCCAGTTGCCCAGACGAGGTGTCCAAAGAGGAACATCCATGCCCATACAGACAGGTTATTCATCCCGTAAGGGTTGTAGCCGTTAATTAACTGAGCGGAGTTCTGCCAGAGGTAATCGCGCAACCAACCCATCAAGTAAGTCGAAGACTCATTGAACTGGGCGACGTTACCTTGCCAGATACCGAGATGTTTCCAGTGCCAGTAGAATGTTACCCAACCGAGGGTGTTTAACATCCAGAACATCGCTAGGTAGAAGGAATCCCAACCAGAGATATCACAAGTACCACCACGACCGGGGCCATCGCAGGGGAAGGCATAGCCGAAGTCTTTCTTGTCGGGCATTAGTTTGGAACCACGGGCATCCAACGCACCTTTGACCAAGATCAAGGTGGTGGTGTGGAGTCCTAGAGCAATCGCATGGTGGACTAAGAAGTCACCAGGGCCGATGGTCAAGAACAAAGAGTTAGTACCAGAGTTAATGGCCTCTAACCAACCGGGCAGATAAGCTGCGCTGCTAGTGGAAGCTAAACTACCGGAATTTGAGAGCAAGGTATCAAAACCGTAGAGTAATTTACCGTGGGAACTTTGTACCCACTGTGCGAATACTGGTTCGATTAAGATTTGCTTCTCAGGGGTACCAAAGGCAACTACGACATCATTGTGAACGTAGAGACCCAAGGTATGGAAACCTAAGAACAGAGACACCCAACTTAAGTGAGAGATGATTGCCTCTTTGTGCTCTAACATCCGCGAGAGCACGTTGTTCCGGTTTTGCTCTGGGTCGTAATCCCGTACCCAGAAGATCGCACCGTGAGCGAATGCACCAACCATTAAGAAACCAGCAATATACTGGTGGTGGGTGTAAAGTGCGGCTTGGGTGGTAAAGTCCTGCGCCAAGAACGCATAAGGTGGCATGGAGTACATGTGTTGAGCCACCAAGGAAGTGACTACACCTAACGAAGCCAGTGCCAAACCTAATTGAAAGTGGAGAGAGTTGTTGATCGTGTCATAAAGACCTCTGTGACCGTCTCCGAGTCTTCCTCCGGGTGGTTTGTGAGCATTGAGGATGTCCTTAATGCTGTGACCGATGCCGAAGTTAGTACGGTACATGTGCCCAGCAACGATGAAAATTACCGCGATTGCTAGGTGGTGGTGCGCCATATCAGTCAACCACAAAGATTGAGTCTGAGGATGGAAGCCACCCAAGAAAGTCAAGATCGCCGTACCAGCACCTTGGGAAGTCCCAAATACTTGCTGTGCGGTGTCTGGATTTTCTGCATATACACCCCAGTTACCCGTAAAGAAGGGGGTTAGCCCAGCGGGGTGAGGTAAGGTACTGAGGAAGTTATCCCAGCCAACGTGCTGACCGCGAGATTCGGGGATGGCAACGTGAACTAGGTGACCAGTCCAAGCTAGCGAACTGACGCCAAACAAACCAGATAAATGGTGGTTCAGGCGAGATTCAGCATTCTTGAACCAAGACAAGCTCGGACGGAATTTAGGTTGAAGATGCAACCAACCAGCGAACAACATGACCGAAGCGAGGAGGAGCAAGAAGATCGATCCCGCATACAAGTCTTCGTTCGATCGCATTCCGATCGTGTACCACCACTGGTACAAACCGGAGTATGTGATGTTAACTGGGTTAGATGCACCGCCTTGAGTAAAAGCATCGACTGCGGGTTGCCCAAAGTGAGGGTCCCAAATCGCATGAGCGATCGGACTCACGTTCAGCGGATCTTTAATCCACTGCTCGAAGTTGCCTTGCCAAGCTACGTGGAACTGGTTACCAGAAGCCCACAAGAAGATGATGCCTAGATGACCGAAGTGAGTTGCAAAAATCTTTTGGTAAAGATTTTCCTCAGTCATGCCATCGTGGCTTTCAAAGTCATGAGCCGTGGCAATCCCGTACCAGAGCCGACGGGTGGTCGGATCTTGAGCGAGGTCTTGGCTAAATTTGGGGAATTTAGTTGCCATAGTTTTCTTATCGGGTTTCCTCGCGGACAAACGAGATGGTTACAGTTGATGATGCTAACTGTAACCATCTCGTGTGGCATTAATTAGCATCATGTTAATGATGGTGCCGAATCTAGAGTTCTAGATTCGATCGGTGTCAATCTTTGCGAAAAATTACATCTACAATCGATCGACACCGATAAAGAGACATCGTCTTATCAGCCGATTGCGATCGATCGAGCTAAGAAGAATGCCCAGGTTGTCGCAATCCCGCCGAGGAGATAGTGAGCGACACCAACAGCCCGACCCTGAATGATGCTCAGAGCGCGAGGCTGAATTGCGGGTCCAACGTTGAGCTTGTTGTGCGCCCAAACGATCGACTCGATTAGTTCTTGCCAGTAGCCACGACCGCTGAACAGGAACATTAAGCTAAACGCCCAGATAAAGTGCGCGCCCAAGAAAATCAAACCGTAGGCAGACAGAGCCGTACCGTAGGAGTTGATAACTTGAGAAGCTTGCGCCCACAGGAAGTCACGCAACCAACCATTAATGTTAATAGCACTAGCAGCAAAGTTACCACCAGTAATGTGCGAGACAGTTCCATCTGGCGCGACTGTACCCCATACATCCGACTGCATCTTCCAGCTAAAGTGGAAAATCACAACCGAGATGGCGTTGTACATCCAGAACAGACCGAGGAAAACGTGATCCCAACCAGAAACTTGGCAAGTACCACCACGACCTGGGCCGTCGCAAGGGAATCGGAAACCCAAATTAGCTTTGTCGGGGATTAACCGAGAGCTACGGGCAAACAAGACACCTTTGAGCAGAATCAGAACGGTGACGTGAATGGTGAAAGCATGAATGTGGTGAACCATAAAGTCCGCCGTACCCAACACAATCGGCATCATCGCCACTTTGCCACCGACGGCGAGCGTATCGCCACCGAAAGCAAGGCTGGCAGTTTGCAGCGCATTTGGTGCAGTGTTACCCGGTGCAGCCGTGTGCAGTCCTTGAATCCACTGAGCGAATACGGGTTGCAACTGAATCGCCTTATCAGAGAACATGTCTTGAGGGCGACCCAAAGCTTGCATGGTGTCGTTATGAACGTACAAACCGAAGCTATGGAAACCAAGGAACAAGCAAACCCAGTTCAGGTGCGAAATAATTGCATCGCGGTGACGCAGCATCCGATCGAGTAAGTTGTTTTGATTCATAGCAGGATCGTAATCCCGAACCATGAAGATTGCTGCGTGAGCGGCACCACCGACGACACAGAAACCGCCAATCCACATGTGGTGGGTAAATAGCGATAGCTGAGTAGCATAGTCGGTAGCTAAGTAAGGATACGGAGGCATTGCATACATGTGTTGTGCCACGATGATGCTGACCGATCCCAACATTGCCAAGTTAATTGCTAACTGAGCGTGCCAAGAGGTGGTAAGAATTTCATATAGACCTTTATGGCCTTCGCCAGTGAATGGCCCTTTATGATTTTCTAAAATTTCTTTCATACTGTGACCGATGCCCCAGTTCGTGCGGTACATGTGACCAGCAACGATGAAAAGCACAGCCAAAGCTAAATGATGGTGAGCCGTGTCGGATAACCATAGACCGCCAGTAGTAGGATTGAGACCGCCTTTGAAGGTGAGGAAGTCTGCATACTCAGCCCAGTTCAATGTAAAGAACGGGGTTAAGCCCTTAGCAAAACTGGGATACAGTTCGGCCATCTTGGCAGGATCCAAGAACTCATGTGGTAAAGGAATATCTTTTGGTGCGACACCAGAATCTAGTAATTTATTTATTGGTAGAGATACATGGATCTGGTGACCTGCCCAAGACAGACAGCCTAGACCTAACAAACCAGCCAAGTGGTGGTTCATCATGGACTCTACATTCTGGAACCACTCCAATTTTGGAGCGCGCTTGTGGTAGTGAAACCAACCAGCAAATAGCATCAAACCAGCCATGACGAGGCCGCCAATAGCAGTGGCATAAAGCTGTGTGGAGTTGGTGTACCCTGACGCTCTCCACAGTTGAAACAAACCAGAGGTGATTTGAATCCCGTGAAAACCGCCGCCAACGTCTGCGTTGAGAATGTCTTGACCGACAATCGACCAGACGACTTGGGCACTGGGTTTGATGCCAGTAGGGTTGGTGAGCCACGCTTCATAGTTAGAGAAACGGGCACCGTGGAAATACATCCCGCTCAACCATATAAATATGACGGCGAGATGACCGAAGTGAGCACTGAAAATCTTACGAGAAACGTCTTCCAAGTCACTGGTGTGACTATCGAAATCATGGGCGAGAGCATGAAGATTCCAAATCCACGTAGTGGTTTTTGGTCCCTTCGCTAGGGTGCGATCGAAATGACCTGGCTTACCCCACTTCTCGAATGAAGTAGGAACTGGATCTTTGTCAACGACTACCTTTACTTTTGCTTCCCGCTCTGGCGGACTAATTGTCATGAGGATTGTCCTCTCTAGACAAGGAACGAGGTGATACCCAACTGAAATGCCCGTTTCTGAGGGAAATGGAGCCAAAAGCCTCGTTCGATCCCTTTTAAATTCTATTAGAAATAAAAGTATCGAACCGCGCACAATCGAGCAAAACAAGTCTGCCCTTTCGGCACCGCTGTTGATGAATTATAGGTTGATGGCCTAGCCTTATTCACCATTTGTTAACAATAATTCAAAGTCGCTCTCCAGAATGATTATGTCGATCTTAATTTGATGGAGCTGGGATAAAAGTCAAGCTTAATACATTTATTTTAAACAATCTTAACGATCGCCAAAGTCATACATCAGCCCACCTCTAACAGCGATCGCAATAGTCTGGTGCTATTTGCTTCTTTAATGGATAACATTGAAATTTTCAATTATATTTACATATCTACATAAATACTGTTATTTGAGTTCTCTGATGCCAAACGTCAATAGTTCAAAAATTCGCTAACCCTAGTAAAATAGGCAATGCAAACTAGTAACTTGTGAAGCAGAGGTACGGGTGTTGAGAGCGAATCTGAAGTGGAAATTAGTTGCTCGGTTATGTTTGGGATCGTGCT
This sequence comes from Chamaesiphon minutus PCC 6605, assembly GCF_000317145.1. Classification (GTDB taxonomy): domain Bacteria; phylum Cyanobacteriota; class Cyanobacteriia; order Cyanobacteriales; family Chamaesiphonaceae; genus Chamaesiphon; species Chamaesiphon minutus. The sequence goes on from NC_019697.1 coordinate 3,080,675, forward strand.
TGGCGGCGACTCTAGCAATCGGGATCGCTGGCTGCGAGCCATCTGCTCCCGACACAACGACTAACTTGGTGGCTGTAACCTCACCCAATCCGGTTTTAAATAATACCGATGGTCCCTTAGCAGAAGTCAATACACCAACAAGTATCTCTAAACTCGCTCCGAGTCTAGAAAAATTTCAGCCTCAAGTGCGGATCCTCAGCCCCAAACTCGACGAGATGCTCTCAGACGATCGAGTTAGTGTCAAATTGCAAGTAGACGCTCTGCCCTTATTTAAAAATCGAGAATTGGATCTGGGCAATCATTTAGAGGTAATTCTCGATCGTCAAACTTACCAAGAAGTATTCGATCTGAGCCAACCCTTGGTTTTTAAAAATTTAGCGGCTGGAACCCATACTTTACGTGTCTTCGCGGCACGTCCTTGGCATGAAAGCTTTAAAAACGATGGTGCCTACGCACAGGTGACATTTCACGTTTTGACGAAAACTGCGGAAAATCAGCCCGATCCCCAACAGCCGCTACTGACGTACAATCGCCCCTTAGGTGTCTATGGAGCGGAGCCGATTATGTTGGACTACTACGTTACTAACGCTCCAGCACGGGTAGTAGGAACCGAAGGTCAAAGCAGTGTCACGAGATGGCGATTGCGAGTGACAATTAACGAGCAGCGATTTATGCTCGATAGCGTTGGTGTAGCTTCAAAAAATAGCATAGAAGCCGCCGATCGAGAGCAACGCTGGACGCCAGTATACCTGCAAGGATTCCAACCGGGCAAAAATTTAGTGAGATTAGAATTGGTAGACGATCGCGGCAATCTCATCCCAAATGCCTATAACGATACGATTGAAATCGTCACTTATAACCCTCAAGCCAAAGATAGTTTGGCTAAACTTATTGAGGGTAAGCTAGAGCCGATTGTCGCTAGTGCGTTTGTCGATCCCAGCTATATGGTGGCGATTAACCCAGCACCTGCGCCTACGCCTGCACCAGATCTCGCCTCTAAGCCAGTCATCACGCCCGTCCAGATACCGACACCCGCGCCAACTACTACCCCAGCACCTGCACCCGTACCCAGCCCAATTGCCGCCATTCCCGCGCCAATAACTAAGCCTAGCGTGAGTCCGGTCATCATACCAGTACCGAGCGTGTCACCCCAGATCGAGGCCCCTGCGCAGACGCCAAGCCAAAGCAATCCCAAAACGCCACCCAAACCTAGCAATTCAGAGCCAATTGACAATTCGGCTCAGAAAGATAATCTCAATAAAATCCCGATCGCGCCAACTCCGACTATGACACCTAGCGTCCAGCCCTCAATGCCACCATTATTAATCCCCGTACCAGTCACGATCGCGCCAACTCCGACTGTAACTGTAAAGCCCAGCGTTCAGCCCTCAACTCCACCATTATTAATCCCCGTACCAGTCGCGATCGCGCCAACTCCTGCTGCCGCAACCCCATCACCGACGATCGTGGTTCAGCCCAGTCCAGCTCCTGAAATAGTCATAAATCGTCCAGAACCGAGTCCGCAACTAACACCACCGCCAATTCCAACACCAAAACAGACTCCGACTCCCCAGCCAGTTTTGGCTGTTAAGCCATCTCCGAGTCCAGCTCCTCAACCGCCGAGCGTTACACCTCCAAGCAATCCTATTACAGCATCCCCACAGCCACAGAGCCAAATCGAGCCAAAACCGGAGCAAACTTGGCAAACACAAACGCTCGAATTAGCAAAAATAGCTAGGGCGAAAATCAGAAAATTTACGAATACTATTCCCGCCAAAGCCCAAAGATTTGGAAAGAATCTACATACCTTTGCGGGGAATGTCATGAATTGGCTTGAGGAGTTACGCGATCGGAAGATAGGTTAGATTGCTGCTATCGACTGAAGTCACCGCTGGTGATGCAAAGTCCGCCCACGCGGACTAAATATCTTTAGGATTAACCCAGAAGTATTGCGAGATCTTCGCTGCTATGGCTCCTCTCGAAATCTGCGTTCGCACCATTGGAAATAAAGAGTCAAAATTATGAGCGATCGGCAAATTTGGACTGATATTGAGGCAAATATTACTCAAGCTACGGGTCAGCAATTTGCGCTCGGCGATCGACGCTCGATCGGTGGTGGTTGTATCAATCAAGTTTATTCGATCGCTAATTCTCTAGTTTCATCCTCAACTCTCGATCGATCCGATCGGTATTTTGTTAAGCTCAATCAGGCAAATTTGGTTGAGATGTTTGCAGCGGAAGCTAGAGGATTAATCGAAATAGCCGCAACTGCAACTATTAAAGTGCCAATCCCAATTTGTTGGGGAACGAGCGGAGATCGCAGCTATTTAGTTTTAGAATATTTAGAATTAACAAATAAAGTTAACGAGCAAAGTTGGCATGAATTAGGTAGTAATTTAGCCAAGCTACACCGTCACCAAATTAACGATCGAGCGGCATTTGGTTGGCATACAAATAACACGATCGCATCGACCCCGCAAATTAATATTTGGCAAGAAGATTGGGCAAACTTCTTTATGCACCACCGAATCGGCTATCAATTAGAACTCGCCCGCTGCAAGGGTGGTAATTTTGCCAAAGCAACAACATTACTCAACGCAATTCCGCAACTACTCGACGGTCATCAACCGAAACCGTCATTAGTTCATGGCGATTTGTGGGGTGGAAATGCCAGCTTTACAAGTACTGGCATTCCCATTATTTACGATCCAGCAACTTACTGGGGCGATCGTGAGGTCGATTTAGCCTTAACTGAATTATTTGGTGGTTTTCCAACTGCTTTTTATCAAGGATACGATCGAGTTTATCCCGTAGATTCTGGCTACTCTCAGCGCAAGGCTTTATACAATCTTTATCACATTCTCAATCACTACAATTTATTTGGTGGTAGTTACCACAGTCAAGCCGAACGCTCGATCGACTCAATTTTGAAATACTTGTGAGCAAGACAGAGGAAGTGGATAGTATGAAATATTCGATACTAAGTCATCAATTATTAATTACCTAAATCGCCTTAGAACCCGCACTACCAGAACCTTGAAACATTAGCCAAGAGAGGAAAAAGTTAGAAATAAAAATTGCCAACAGCGAAGTTACTACTGCTGTGGTGGTCGATTGCCCGACACCTTTGGCACCACCTGTAGTCGTTAGTCCCCAACTGCAACCGATAATTGCAATTAAGGCACCAAAACAGACTGCTTTAATCGGTGCGCTGCATACATCCCAAATTTCTAGAAAGTTACGAGCTGATTCTAAGAATACTCGTGCGGGCATTCCAAATAAACTAGTAGCAACGATTAAGCCGCCAATCATCCCCGTGACGATCGACAAAACAGTCAACAATGGTAGCATTACACAACAAGCTACCAAGCGGGGGATTACTAAATAATCGACCGGATCTGTCTTTAAAATGTAGAGTGCGTCGATTTGTTCGCTAACTTTCATCGTGCCAATTTCGGCAGCAAATGCCGAGCCGACTCTACCAGCTAATACGACGGCGGTAAGTACGGGGGCGAGTTCGCGAGTCAGAGCCAGCGACAAAACCCCGCCCACGATTTGTCCCGCACCGATATTAATAAATTCCCGCGCTACCTGAATGGTAAATACCATCCCAATCGTGGTAGCTGTCACTAATGCGATTAAAAGTGATTCTGGGCCGACTAAAGCCATTTGCTCGACAATATTTGCATAATTAAATTTGCCCCTCAGAATATGAACAATCACTTGTCCACCCAAGAAAATGGCTGCCACAAACCGCCTAAACCACAAGCGCATATCAATTTTAGGTTATCGATCGTTAGTAATACGATTATACGAGAAGCACGATCGCTGTAAAACTAATGTATCGCAATTATTCAAGCCATACACCGCCAGATCGAGTTCAAAATGCTCTTGACAACAAACTACAATCGATTTTCGATCGGACGAACGACTTTGCCAAGGATTGCATTCATGTTTCGATCGATGGGGTATTTTAAGATAGGCTTTGTTTAGTTTCCCTCGGTAGTAGTTATATTTATGGTAGCAGTAGCAATTTTGGCAGCGGGCAAAGGTACGCGAATGAGATCGGACTTACCCAAGGTACTACACTCGCTAGGAGGTCGATCTCTAGTCGAGCGGGTGCTGATTGGTTGCGAACAATTACAACCCGAGCGGCAATTAGCAATAGTCGGTTATCAAGCTAACCGAGTCAAAGAAGCACTGCTGCATTATCCCGACTTGGAGTTTGTCGAACAAGCCCAACAATTAGGTACGGGACATGCCGTTCAACAATTACTCCCCCATTTAGAAGATTTTGAAGGGGACTTGCTAGTCTTAAATGGCGACGTTCCACTTTTGCGTCCTGAGACGCTCAAAGCACTCTTAGCGACGCACCAACACCATCAAAATGCCGCAACTATACTCACAGCCCAAATTCATCATCCACAAGGCTATGGGCGGGTCTTTTGCGACAGCAATAATTTACTCAAGGAGATCGTCGAAGATCGGGACTGTACCGACGCACAGCGTCAAAATCGGCGCGTTAATGCCGGAATATATTGTTTTAATTGGCCGAAACTCCAAGCAGTATTGCCCAAATTGCAAAGCAATAACAGCCAACAAGAATATTACATTACCGATGCAGTTAATTTCCTCTCGCCAGTGATGGTTTATGATGTGCCTGACGATCGAGAAATTTTAGGCATTAACGATCGTCGTCAGTTAGCGACTGCTTATCAGATCCTGCAATCGCGGATCAAAGATGAGTGGATGGCTGCTGGCGTCACGATTATCGATCCCGACAGCGTGACGATCGACGATACCGTCCAAATCGGCGTGGATGCAATTATCGAGCCGCAAACTCATTTGCGAGGTAAAACCACAATTGGTGTTGGCAGCCGGATTGGGCCTGGTAGTACGATCGAGAATAGCGACATCGGCGATCGCGTCACAATCTTGCATTCGGTGGTAATCGATAGCTCGATCGGCGATAAAGCGAATATCGGCCCCTTCGCGCACATCCGCCAACAAGCTACCGTCGGCGAATCCTGCCGGGTCGGCAACTTTGTCGAGTTGAAAAAAAGTACTCTTGGCGACAATACTAACGTCGCACACCTATCATATATTGGCGATGCAACTGTGGGCAAGCAAGTCAACATCGGTGCGGGCACAATTACGGTCAATTACGATGGCAAACACAAACATCACACCACGATCGGTAACTTTACACGGATTGGCTCCAACAACACCCTGATTGCGCCACTAAATCTAGGCAATGGTGTAACTACCGCCGCAGGCTCGACAATTTCCGAGGATGTCCCAGATGATTGTCTGGCGATCGCCCGATCTCGTCAAACGATTAAGCCAGGTTGGCGACCAAAATGGCATCAAGAATGAGCGACGAAGTCACTGGTGTAGTTTTAGAGATGTCATGTCATCTCTAAAACTATTTCTTCAACTAAACCGCTATTCGACCGAGAAACCACCTACCATAGGTTTGTTTCTAGGCGCACACTAACATAGCTAAGAGACTTGCTATTACTTAACCTCCCGATCGGTTCCGGTCTGGTGCGTTACGCTACGCGATAAGATACCCTACAATCTAGAGCGAAATTTGCTTTGATGAAAAATAGAGAGTGCCAGTAGTAACAGGGTGGAAATCAATCGATTTTAGTAAATTCACACTAGCAAATCGATCGAGAAAATTTAGCGATAGTAACTAACCAAGCACCAACTCAATTAAACTTCGGAAGGACGAAAATTAGAGATCGAGTTAATGGTATCGAAACAAAAATTAGCACCAACCAAGCACCAAAACCACAGTGCCACAACAACGATCTTACCAACTTCGATCGCCAATGATGATGGCTGCTGTTGGGCGATCTCGCTTGTACGATCGGCCATCGATTCTGAATCGATCGCGATTGGTAACATCAATTCTGATAAGGGAACCACCTTCAGTGTCGAGCTGCCAAAACTCTTGCCAGTAGGTAGTTTCGTGCGAGCTAGAGAACTTGTTACTAATTGAGATAATCCAGAAGAGTGAGGTTGAAGCATAGATTCGACAACAGGTCGGAGTATGGTGCTGGAAATTTGTGTCAGTAAGCAAAATTAGCCGTCTATTCTGTACCGAACCGTTAATTCTTAGCTCTAATTCGCTCTAGACTTGAGATATAGGTCGTTGTTACTAAGGTGTTGGCAAATATAGATAATTGGTATCTAATTCAAGTACACGATAGCGTAGATGTCAAGTCCGAATCGAGAGTCGGTTGGTAAAAAATCGAACTTCCCACCGAATTCCCTTAAGTCTAATTGAAACAGACATGATTATTAATCCGAAAATCCCCCGATCTTATGAAAATTGATTTCGATCGCTTGTCGGTATAAACACGGAGATAAGTATCATTGACCTCAGAAATCGAATTAAATTCATCGAGCGGTAGCAGCCTAATTTATCCCGCGCTACTTATTTTATCGATCGATTGCAATCTGTCAACATTGAAGATCGATTAGATCGGCCATGTCTTCTCCAGTCTTTACCCCCAACCCTAATGAACCGCAGCTTCTGGATTATTGCTATTATTAATTTCATCAATGCACTGAGTTTTACGATCCTGATTCCGACAATTTATCAATACGGGCGAGAGTTTAACCTAAGTGACAAGGAAACTAGCCTCTTATTTGCAATATTTTCGATCGCTCAATTCTTTGCTACGCCAATTATTGGCAAACTATCGGACAGGTTTGGGAGACGACCGTTATTGATTATCAGCTTAGTCGGCACCGTAATCGGTAACTTTATGGCTGGCACCGCAACTAATGCGCCAGTCCTATTTTTTGCCAGATTTTTAGATGGTGTGACGGGTGGTAATGTCTCAGTGGCTCAAGCTGTCATCGCGGATGTCACTACTCCAGAAAATCGTGCTAAAGGATATGGGATTTTTGGTGCGTCACTGGGATTGGGATTTGTCATGGGGCCAGTACTCAGTTTAGTCGCCCAACAACGTTCTCTAGGCACAGCATTTTTGGTTTCTTCAGGAATTGCCGCATTCGCCTTAATTTTAACAATACTTTTTTTACCAGAAACATTACCCGAACGCACGAATAACAATACGAATATTTTCGATCTGGGGTTACGAGATTTGATTAGAGGACTAACTTTTCCCAGAATAGGAATCTTATTTATTATCAATCTTTGTGTCGGGACGACATTCACCTTATTTACTTTTGCTTTTCAACCTTACTACCTGAAAGTATTGCATCAAGATAATAGGTCTTTGACATTGTTGTTTTTTGCTATTGGTGTAGTCGGTGTAGTTGTTCAGCTTCAAGGAGTAAAAATATTAACTAGGTATATTAGTTTTGTTAAAATTTTATTTCTAGGCTTATTCTTTCGTAGTTTATCATTCGTGCTAATGCCGATCGTCCCAGATATTTATTTTTTCTTAGCTATTAGTACGATCTTTGCTATATTTAACTCTGTCGTACAACCGATGATTAGTACGCTGATTTCACTCAATACGACTCCAGAAGAACAAGGAAAAATGTCCGGACTCAATGCTTCTTATTTAAGTGCTGCAAATGGCATCGGCCCAGTTATTGCTGGATTGATGGTAGACCAAAATAATCCGACAACTTATGGGTATCCACTATATCTAGCCGGGATTTTTACATTCATAGTGTTATTTTTTGCCGTCCGCAATCGTCGTAAATTCACGCCCAAACAAACCCAGCCAACTACCTAATCTACCTTTAGTCCTGAGTCCACGTTCGTAGCTGTAAATAAACTAAACCAGACGTAAAAGCTAATAAGACCATCGCAGCGGCTGCGGCGTAACCAAAATCAAATTGAGCGAAAGCGCGATCGTAGATATAATAGACTAATAAATTAGTAGAATTCAATGGCCCGCCGCCCGTAATAATATACACTTGCTCGAAACTTTTAAGCGTAAAGATTGTAGTTGTAATCGCCGTAAGAATTAACGTCGATTGCATTCCAGGTAAAGTGATATGTCGAAACTGCTGCCAACTATTTGCACCATCTAATTCTGCTGCTTCATAGCGATTGCTAGGGATTGCTTGTAAACCAGCTAAAAAGACAACTAGATTGAAACCAATTTGCTTCCAAATACTCAAAATAATGATGACAGGCATCGCCCATATAGAATCGCTCAACCAGGCAATTTTGTCAAAGCCGAAGCTACTCAGTAAAGCATTAATCGCGCCATCTGCTTGGAATAGCCAGCGAAAACCCAGTCCAGCCGCTACTAGCGAGACGATCGAGGGAATAAAATAAATCGTCCGAAAAATACCCGCAAAGGGCACATTCTGATTTAATAATACGGCCAGTCCTAAAGGAATTACAATACTCGGAATTACCGTCCCGATCGTAAAATAAAGAGTATTACCGATAACTTGCCAAAAATCTGGCGAAAGTAGCAATCTTAAGTAGTTATTAATACCCACCCACTGTACGCCCGATCGCGTAAAACTGCCGCCAGTAAAGCTTAAATAACCCAGATAAATAATTGGAAAAATCAAAAATATGCCCAGCAATGATAAAGCTGGAAATAAAAAGACTCCTGCGGCAATATCTTCTCGATCGAGTAACATTGCCAACCGATTAAAAAAAGAACGCGATGATTTGTATTTATGACTGTTCATAGTAAAGAGCCTAACTTTTGAAAATTAATATGAGAACGATCCGGCTATACTCAATCGGGTTGTAATCTACTCATAACTACAGTTGCCGACCGATCGTCAGCCTAAATTACCGATCGATTATTTGCGTTCGATTCCTCAATTTCTACTTCCTAACTCCTAAAATAACCCGTGGACGGATTCATTAACTTAAAAAAATTGCCAGACTGGACTTCTCACGATTGTGTTGCCAAAGTGCGGCGGATCTTGCAGACAAAAAAAGTCGGGCATGGCGGGACATTAGATCCTGCCGCAGTAGGAGTATTGCCGATCGCCATCGGCAAAGCAACTCGATTGCTACAGTATTTACCTGAAGGCAAAGCATATCGAGCCATTATCCGACTCGGTATCGAGACAACAACAGACGATTTGGCTGGAGAGACGATCTATTCGGAGCCAGCATCCGCCGTGACGATCGATCGCATCCGAGCGGTAATTCCCGAATTTATCGGCGAGATCGTCCAAACGCCGCCCATGTATAGTGCCATCCAAGTAAATGGGCAAAGATTGTATAAGCTAGCGCGCGCTGGCGAAGTCATTGAAGTACCTACTCGCCTAGTAAATATCCATGTAATAGATATCCTCAACTGGACGCCAGGAGATTTTCCCGAAGTTGAGGTACAGATTAATTGCGGTGGCGGCACATATATTCGCTCGATCGCCCGCGATTTGGGCGTTAAGCTAGGTACTAGAGGCGTATTGGCAGTTCTAGAACGCAATGCCAGTTGCGGCTTTGAGTTGCCGGAGAGCATCACCTTAGAAGAATTAGAAACCCAACAGCGCGCGGGGACTTTTATCCCCATTGCGCCCGATCGTGGATTGGCTCATTTACCAACAATAACCCTATTAGATGCCGATCGAGTTAAATTCTGGAGTCAGGGGAAACGGTTACCGATCTCCGAACTTCAATTGACACCTGCAAATTCCGAGCCGAGCGGCTTTGTGAAAGTCATGGACGAACAGCGGTGCTTGGGAGTAGGCGAAATCCGCCAGATTGAAGGCGAGAATTTATTAGTTCCTCAGACAGTATTGCTCTAATAACGCCAGTTTAGGTTAAGGATATTCGCCTTGTTTGATTACCGCCGCCGATTAACATCGGAGCTTGTGAGGCAAAGTCCGCCTGCATTGGCAGAGGAGCGGTTTTCAACCGCTTGGGTTGTAGGTAGCAACTTGGGTTAATGCTATGATAATTTTTCGACTCTTGCCGATTTAGAGTCGGAGATTGACTAATCAACAGTATTTATTCTGAGGACGATCGATGGTTGTTTCAGTTGGCTCTAGTACGGATCTCGAAATTGTAGCGGCTTTAGAAGCAAATGCCGATCTCATCTTCGATTTACCCGATCCCGAAGATGAAGCAGTCGGAGATTTTGATTTTCGACAGCGGTACGATGACGCTTGGCTAGTCTGTGACAGCTTCGATCTGCAAACTGAGATTTGGCGCGGTAGAATTTTACGGGCGATTCGCGATCGAGAAAAAAAAGGCGGCGACGGACGCGGCGAGGGTTTTCTCAACTGGCTCAAAGATCGAGAACTCAGCAAGAGTCAGGCGTATGCGTGGATCGAACTTGCTAATAGTGCCGATACACTCCTCGAAAATGGCGAACTTTCCGCATCTACACTCAAAAATTTTAGCAAACGCGCCTTCGTCGAAACGGCCAAATCTTCACCAGAAGTCCAACAACTAGTTACGGATGCGGCTGAAAGAGGAGATCGGATCACTCGGCGCGAAGTCCGCCAACTCTCCGACGAATGGATGGCGATGAGTTCCGATCTGATTCCCGATGAAGTCAAAGAACAAGCCGCCGCTGGAGCCACTCCACCGCGCTTCATCGCGCCTCTAGTCAAAGAAATGGAGAAACTACCCGAAGCACATCAACTGGCGATCCGGGACGAAATAGCCGCCAATCCCGACGTCGATAATATCAAGCTCGTCACCAGCAACGCCCGCAGTTTATCCAAATATCTCGATGCTGGCGCGCAGGTACAAGTCCTCAATGATTCTAAAGTCGATCTAGCTACCGCGCTCGAAGAAGCAATGCGCGTGGGATGTCTCCCTGTCGCCGCAGATGTGCTCAAGCAAGCCGCACAATTGGAGCAAACGATGACCAAATTCTATTTAACCTGGAAACGTTTGGGCAGTTTAGTAGACAGGTTGTATGTCGATACAGGTGCCAGTACGCCCAACTTACGATCGCTCATCGCCTGTGTCGAACGTCTCTCTAGCGAAATCGTCGAAGTACCTCTCGATGATAGTGGCGAAAATGCCATCCGCTTACGCGTGATGACTGGAGAATAACAGACTAGTGAAGAGACTGTCTAAACAACTCACAAAACGCATGCCAATTTCTCCTCGTCTAACTGTCGAAAACCTTGCTGCTGATAGAATCTTTTAGCACGATCGTTTTGGAGATGGACGCTGGTATCGATCCGCAGTACACCGAGATCGAGTAACTCTTGTTTGAGATCTTGTAATAAAGCCGAACCAACACCTCGACCCTGCTTGGAGCTAATGACAAACACGTCATCGAGCTTGGCAACAATCCCCCCGATCGAAGTAGAAATAGCAAAGCAAACCATACACACGCCGACGGGTTCGCCCTCAAGATAGGCTAACCAGACAAAACCGAGTTCGGGCAATCGTAAAAACAGATCCAACGCTCTCCTTAGCTCCGGTTCCCCTCCGCCACCATAAACAGCACTGCTATCGAGATAATATTCGTCCTCGCCCAGAAAAGAACGCAATAGACTAAACGCATCCTCACTCGACTCGCGCGTCATTTTTCGGCATTCAATCATTTACTCCCTCCCATCGGATCGATCGTTCTTACATTGTAGATTTTGTCCGCAAGCAATAAGACTAAAGGATCGGTTTTAACGATCGACCCACCATCCAAATCGATTGGCTCTGTGTAAATAACCGCTAGAAGATTGCCAAAACCTAAGTACATAATAGAAGGTAAGACGTTTGGAGAAGATGGCAAATGGTGCATACCCCAGTCAAACAAAGCGCGCTCGAACAACTACTAGATCTGCCCGATGCTAACGCCATCGAGTCTAGCAATGGTCGGCTCGTCCCATTACCAATACCGCAAGTTCATCGCAGTATCATCCAACGACAATTACTATTTGCCATCGATCCGCTGTTAAACGAACTCGATATCGCCCAAGCCTTCCCGTCACTACACTGTACTTTTGGCGATCGATCGATAATAGCTGACATCGCCGTGTTTGAAGATGTCAATATCGCCACTGACGCGCTGGGCAACATCGAAGATACATTCGCAATTTCTCCAGATTGGATCGTTCAAATTCTGCCACCCACCCGCAGCATTACTACAGCTCTTAAAAATATTAATTACTGTCTCGCCCATGGTACTCAAATGGGATGGCTCATCGATCCGATCGAGCGATGCGTATTCACGAGCGGAGCTGAGCGCACCTTCGAGCTGATTGAAGATCCCGCTACAATTTTACCAGTGCCACTATTTGCCGCATCGATCGAGCTGACAATCTCTCAGTTATTTGGAGCGATCGCTAAAAGTTATCGAAAATCGACATAGCATAATCGGTAATCAACCCAACGTCACCAGGCGATCGCGAGTTACCATATAAAAATACAATGCGCTAAGAGCGGAATAAATACATGGTACAGTCCCAATATTACGGCGGCGATAGCTATTACCGGACACCGCCACCAGATTTACCCTCACTGCTACTAAAAGAGCGGATTGTCTACATGGGCGGGCCATTAGTATCGTCCGATGACTACAAGCGGCAAATGGGCTACGATCCTACCAAGCTATTGATCGCCCAATTGCTATATCTCCAATTTGACAATCCCGAAAAACCGATTTACTTCTATATCAACTCCACTGGGACATCTTGGTATACAGGCGACTCGATCGGGTTTGAAACCGAAGCTTTCGCGATTTGCGACACCCTCGGCTACATTAAGCCACCCGTCCATACGATCTGTATCGGGCAAGCCATGGGTACTGCCGCCATGATCCTCGCCGCAGGTACCAAAGGCTGTCGCGCCAGTCTCCCGCACGCGACCATCGTCCTCAATCAGCCCCGTAGTGGCGCGCAAGGACAAGCCAGTGATATTCAGATTAGGGCCAAAGAAGTCTTGGACAACAAGACTGCAATCTTGGACATCTTCTCGCACAGTACGGGTCAACCCGCCGAGAAAATCGCCAAAGATACCGATCGGATGTTGTACATGACACCCACCGAAGCTAAAGAATACGGCTTAATCGATATCGTTCTCAATAGTGCCAAAGATTTACCTACAGCGATTCCAGCTTTGGTCTAGAGAGTAGAGGGTAGTGAAAATAGTCAATAGTGGATAGTGAATTTAGACGCAAGCGTTTTTATTCACTCCATCCATTCAGCCACCCATCCACCCATCTACCCCCTAATTCCTATCCCCTATCCCCTATCCTTATGCCTGTCGATCGGATTTTAAACGTACCTTACAACCTTCCTGGCAGTCAATATTGGCAGTGGATTAACATCTACACGCGGATGAGTCAGGAACGGATTATCTTCCTCAACCAGCCGATTACCGATGGATTGGCAAATAGCATGGTGTCATCGCTGCTGTATCTAGAGTCAGTCGATAATACCAAGCCGATCTACCTGTATATCAACTCACTGGGCGATCCTGTCGCCGCTGGGATGGCAGGACAAGAAATCGGGATGATGTCTGTGATGGCTGGATTGGCAATCTATGACACCATCAAGCACATCAAGTCTGAGGTTTATACGATCTGTCTCGGTCAAGCAATGGGTATTGCCACACTCTTGCTATCTGCGGGCACACCGGGCAAACGTGCCAGTCTCCCTCATGCCTCGATCGGCTTAATGCCAGCCCGTGCGGGCAGCCGAGGACAAGCTTCGGATATTGTCATTAATGCTGCCGAAGTCTTGGCAAAAAAAACCAACATCATCGATGTACTCGCTCAAAATACAGGTCAATCGCCCGAAAAAATCGAGCGAGACAGCGAACGGATGTTTTATATGACCGCCCACGAAGCCCAAGCCTACGGCTTAATCGATCGAGTCTTAGAAAGCTCGAAAGAGTTGTAATTAGGCTTTAGGTTTTAGGCTTTAGGCTTGAGGATTAAAGACGCTTGCGGCTATCTAATGCACTACTCACTCATACCTAGAGCCTAAAGCCAAAAGCTTCTCCCCCTCTCCCCCTCTCCCCCTCCCCTAAAATTCTATGTCAATCGGCGTTCCTAGCGTTCCATATCGCTTACCTGGTAGTACTAACGAACAGTGGATTAATATCTACGATCGATTATTTCGCGAGCGGATTATCTTCATGTTTGAAGAAGTCGATGCTGGCATGGCAAATGCGATCGTGGCTTATATGCTCTATTTAGATTCTGAAGACTCCAGCAAACCGATCTATCTCTATATCAACTCCCCTGGCGGCGAAATTACTGCCGGGATGGCAATTTACGACACGATCCAGCATATTAAGTCAGAAGTTGTCACCATTTGCGTCGGGTTGGCTGCTTCGATGGGTGCTTTTTTACTCGCGGCTGGTAGCCCTGGCAAACGCTTGGCGTTACCCCACGCACGAATCATGATCCATCAACCTTTAGGTGGTACCGGACGGATGCAAGCATCGGATATTCAAATCGAAGCCAAGCATATCCTCGAAACTCGCACGCTGCTCAATCAGTTGATGGCGGATCGATCTGGCCAAACCTTAGCACAGATCGAAAAAGATACCGATCGAGATAACTTTATGTCCGCAGCCGAAGCAATGGCATACGGTTTAATCGATAAAGTTGTCGAAACTGCTAATGTCCGCTAATTGTAATTGATTTAATTTCTCAATTATCAATAACAAATCCCTACTTTGACTGGTATCTGTTTTATAGATACATCAAAGTAGGGATTTGTTGTAATGATAGATCTGCCCTCGATTCACGCGCGCGATCGCCTATATCTATCAAAAAATATATAATCCAATCTGAATTATGACTCGCTCTATTTGATATCGATCCTAGCTAGATCTTCATTTAAAAAAGACCGAGCGGGAATACCCGAACCTTCGCAATAGCTAAGCATAGATAGGTTTAGCTAAATATTTAAAGATTAAACAAGTGACAATTCGATTCTAGTAGTTCATTAGAACTAATACAATAAAAATTACAAATTGGTAATAAGTTCGATCGAGAGTGCCAAAATGAACAATTTGGTGTAAACTACAACACAGAAACAATTAGCCGAATTAATCGTACCAAAAGATAGATTGAGAACGAACTTTCTTAATAAGGTTCGATCTTAAATGTAAATAGGTAGTCAAATTCCTTTTCCCATAGCTCACAAGTTAGTCGCTATACCTCTAACCAAATATCTAAACTATAAAATTGCTTCAGATATTAGTACTTGAGTATTAGTAATTCAGCCGCGATCGCATTTACCAGTCAAGCTAATGGCACGACTAATTGCGAGCGAGGGTATCAAGGATCTCCTTTGTCAATGAGCCATTTTCACCAAAACTTTATTACGGTAGTAATCGATTTGTACGGTTTAGAACTTGATGGCCATCAAGTCGATACTCTCGTGGCAAATTGGTTAAAAAAATACGATAATAACTGGATTATCAAAGCGATCGTCGAGTCGCTGTACAGAGGTAGATACAAAATCGTATCTGTCGATAATATTCTTAAAGACTGGCAAAGACTCGGCAAACCGCGTTACAATTTCACGCCAGAATACGAGCGTGAAATTTTACAAAATTTACCAGCCGTAGTCGAGTTACCTACGACTTCAGATTCACCAGTACAGGTGTCTGCTGAGGAGCCAGTTCAAGCCGATTTTTCGGTAGCTTTGCCCTCTCGACAAGATGCCAAGCTGCTCAATCCCGAAGAGTCGGCACCCTTTCAATACCATCATTACCCAAGTCCAGTTCCACCCGCCAATCCTTCTGGATCGGACAAAGCGGCGTCAGAAGATCGGCAATTAAAATTAGCAAATACTACAAAGTCGGTCGAATCATCTTCAAATACAGAAGCTGATTCCCGCAGTTCTGGGCGATCGGCTTCAACCACCCATGTAGATCCAGCCGAGATCGATACAGATCGTGAAGATCGGGCAGAGCCAGACAAAGTTGTAGCTCAACCGACCAAAAGTAAGCTATTCTGCACTCTCAAAGCAATTGTCGATCCCAAAAATCGTCAAGCTTCCAATTGCTTGTTGTTGCCATCGATCGGCATCGAGAAGCCAGATCGAATGCATATAGATCGATTTAAGCTACCTCTCGAAAATCTGACCGAGCAGCACCAATTATAATCGCTCGCATCTTGCACTAATTTAAATACACTAGTGCTCAGTGTAGATTCAGGGTACCTACAAGGGTTACCCCTAAATAATTAAGGGGTAATTGTTAATTCGTAAACGTCTCAACGTTTGCGCAGTACTTGGAGTAAAGTAAGGAAATAACTAGGGATCGGTGCTGTGGCACTAATCAGCTCTGCGGTATGGGGATGAATTAGCTGTAGCTGCCGCGCGTGGAGAGCTTGTCCTGGCAGATTGATGCCAATCGATCTCCCCGTTCCATATACCGGATCGCCGACGATCGGATGTCCCATTTGTGCCGCATGAACGCGGATCTGATGAGTTCTGCCAGTTTGTAGACGAAATCTAATTAGGGTAAAGCCGCGCAATCTTTCTTCGATCTGCCAATGAGTAATAGCAGATCTACCACCACGATCGAGCGGCACGATCGCATTTTTTTGGCGATCGACCGGATGGCGTCCGATCGGTAAATCGATCGTCCCACTATCGACCTTTGGTGCCCCGTAGACTACCCCTAAATACTCGCGCCTAGCAGTTTTAGCTTGAAGCTGTTGTTGGAGGTGCTGGTGGGCAAAATCGGTCTTGGCGATCGCGATCGCACCAGTGGTATCTTTGTCCAAACGGTGGACGATACCAGGACGCTGAATGCCACCGATACTAGAGAGCGGACAATGAGCGAGTAGGGCATGAACCAAGGTACCAGTACTGTGTCCGGCGGAGGGATGAACTACCATGCCTGCGGGTTTATTTACAACTAATAGGCATTCATCTTCGTAAAGGATATCGAGTGGAATTGCTTCGGGTATTAGATCGAGCGCATCTGGCGGTGGGATGACAACACAGACTCGATCGCCAGATTTTAATTTATACTTTTTGTCATTGCAGTCTCGATCGCCAACTCGAACGTGTCCTTGAGAAATGAGTTTTTGCCAACGCGATCTCGAAAAATCGGGTAATTGTGCGGCTAACCACAAGTCAATTCGCGGTTCGGTGAGATCGTCAGTTGCGACAGTTAATTCGATAACTTCAGCTACTTCCTCATCCGAGAATCGTTCCTCGATTGCTAAATTAGTTACGCCAACTGTATTTATTACGTTCATTTTTATCGTGCTATGAAGAATAGATTTCGCCGCAGTCGGACTGTGAGAATTGCCAATCAAGATGGTAGACTTGTCATTCACGGAATGGGAAATTGGTATCACCTATGGCGAGACCCTTATCATTTACTACTAACTGTGCCGTGGATTGGATTTATCGGCATTGTTTCGGTAGCTTACTTGCTGCTTAATACTGTGTTTGCGTTGGCATATTTAGTTGGTGGAGATTGCTTGGAAGGCGCGCGTCCGGGTTCTTTTACCGATGCCTTCTTTTTTAGCGTCCAGACTTTAGCTTCAATCGGTTATGGTGCGATCCATCCCAAGAATTTTTATGCTAACTGCGTGGTGACGCTCGAAGCGATTGCGAGTTTGTTATTAATGGCGGTAGTAACGGGACTAGCTTTTGCGAGATTTTCGCGTCCGATCGCCAAAGTATTATTTAGTAAGTTTATCATTATTACCACTCACAATCGGCAGCAGACGCTGATGTTTCGAGTTGCCAACGAGCGTCATAATTTTATTTTGGAATCTACGGCTCAAGTTTATTTGATTATGGATGAAATTACTGCTGAAGGTGACTTTATGCGACGGATTCAAGAACTAAAATTGTTACGCCACCGTACTCCCAGTTTAATCCTAACTTGGACGATCGCGCACCAGATCGATGCCGATAGTCCGTTATATGGTCTCACTACTCTCGATTTGCAGCACCGACATGCTGCGATTAGCGTGTTGATTGATGGTGTCGATGAGACGGTTGCTTATAAAATTACCGCCCGACACAGCTACAATACCGCTGAAATTATCTTCGATCGACAGTTTGAGGATATCATTCACAAAGCCGAAAACGGAGATCGCTACTTTGACTATAGTCGATTTCATCAACTGCGATCGATTGAGGAAATTGAGGAGCGGAATGTAGATCTGTTATGACTTTAATCGGTTAGTAAACTCCACATTTAGTCGAGCGAGCAATTGCAGCCAGTAGTCGGTATAAAAGTAAGTAGGTAAATTACTCGGCGGAAATAGATACAAATAATGTGCGTACAAACCCGCAGCGGCAGCCAATAATTGCCAAACAACAATTAATAATAGCGACTTTACTTTACCCCAACCCAAAGTTTTGAGATCTAAGCTAACTAATAAACCTGCCGCACACAAAACAACAGCATCGACAAAAAACTGCACCCAAGTTAGTAAAATTACCGAGCCGATACTCCCAATAATCACCAGAATTAGTGCGCGCACATCGGTTTTAAAAAAGCCCCCAAAACCAAACGATACGCTGCGACTGGGGTAAGTAACAAACGCAGCCATCGCCACCACAGCAAAAGCTACCATCAACCAGATTTCTCGATTCCTAGTCCAATCGTATAGCAACCAACCGAAGGTCATGTACGTTAAAAATAGTAATACTAAAGAAATCCATGGTAGCTTGGGCAGGCGAGAAGTTGGGCGATCGAGTGCCATACGCTAAAATGTCAAAAGGATATCGATACCAGTCTATAATATCTGTGAAAATGCACCGATGAATTACTTCTGATCCTGAAATTGTCGAGCTAAGTTGAGTGCGTTTGTAGATTTGTTTTTGTTACCTTGTTGCTGATATAGTTGCGCCGCAGTCTTCAGATCGCTAACAGCACCGCCGCGCTCTTTGAGAGCCTGACGTGCCGTGCCTCTGTTGTAATATGCTTCGGCGAAATTAGGATCGAGTTCGATCGCTTTTGTAAAGTCTTTCGTCGCCCCTGCCAAATCTTGGATTTTTCTGCGTGCGAGTCCGCGATTGTTATATCCAAAAGCATAATCTGGTTTGAGTTGAATACTTTTATCGTAGTCGGTGATTGCCCCCGATTCATCACCTAGAGTGCGCCGTAAGTTTGCACGACTGTAATAGCTCAGATAATAATTAGAATTGAGCTGAATCGCGCGATCGTAATCGGCCA
This sequence comes from Chamaesiphon minutus PCC 6605, assembly GCF_000317145.1. GTDB lineage: Bacteria > Cyanobacteriota > Cyanobacteriia > Cyanobacteriales > Chamaesiphonaceae > Chamaesiphon > Chamaesiphon minutus. Next base: position 3,099,717 of record NC_019697.1, read on the forward strand.
TCGCGCCGCGATTATCCCCCAGATCTGCTTTAGCCCACGCTCGATTATTATAAGCCAGATGGTAAGTAGGATTTGCTTCAATTGCCAGATCGTAATCGGCGATTGCGCCTTGTCGATCGCCTGACTGATATTTTGCCAAACCTCTATTTAGATAGGCATCAGCACGATTGGGTTGAAGGTTGAGTATTTGCGAAAAATCGGCGATCGCCCCTGTAATATCACCCGATGCCTGAAGAAGATTGCCCCGATTGAGATAAGCATCGGTAGATTTTGGCTCGATTTCAATCACACGCTTGTAATCGCTTAAAGCTCCTTGCTTATCGCCAAATTTAGCTTTGGCAACCGCTCGATTAAAATAGCTATTCGCACTCTGAGGATTTAATTTAATTACCCGATCGTAATTATCGATTGCCTTTTGACGATCGCCAGAGAGATCGTACGCAATCGCCCGATTATAAATAGCCTTTTCAAAATTAGGCGCGAGCTGAATTGCTTGAGAAAAGTCAGCAATCGCACCAGTATAATTTTTCTGGATTAACTTTTGATTGCCAGAATTGAATAGCTCTTCAGCCTGTCTTTGCGGAGTTTGAGCCAGGTTATAACTATCTTTAATTCCAACAGGCAATAAATTATCGGCGATCGCCCGATCGTTACTAACAATAGCTGCCGCAAATACGATCGATAGAGCAGTTACAATTCTAAAGTTTATAAATAGTTTCATAACTAAAAAGCTTGATAAAACAACAATATTATTGCTTGAGCGTAGAATATATTTTTGATTTATACAGTCCAACCATCACGTAGTCCAGTCTACTAATATTGTAATTGTAACGCGAGTTCGTGCGTGTAGCCGCCAAGCGATCCCGCTTGATGTCATCCTTAACTTCAATCTAAGGGTTGCAATTGTGCGTACTGATTGAAATAACGATTGGCAATCGCACCAGTGACAATTGTTGCAGCGATCGTATTGCTTGCCATTACCATAAATAGTACGACAATCTGATAGCCAGCAGCATTCACAGGTTGTATCCCACCTAACAATCCCCCTGCCAAAAAGCCTGGAATCGTCACTAACCCAGAGATCGCCAAAGTATCGATCGTGGGTAGTAAAGTCGATTTTATCGCCGTTTGACGATAAGGCGCGATCGCCTGGGCTGGTGTTGCACCCAGACTCAACCGCGTTTCGATCTCAGCTTGATGTCGCTCGATCTCCCCGATCGCGCGTTCGCCCGCAATTGCCGTACTATTGAGCAAATATCCCAGACTTATCCCGGCACAAGCGAGTAAATATTGCGGTTGCTGCCAACTAGTTGGTTTAATCACGACTAAAATCGTGTATCCTACTGCCACAATTAGCCCCGTACCGATACCTCCACCGACAATTGGTGCTAAATTCTTCATTCGATCGCCGATCCGATTGCTAGCGGCGATCGTCGTCGCCAATGCCATCGCGCCGATACAGCCTAAAGTCACCAGTGGAGTATTTAATTGCCAAATAAGCTGCAATCCAAAACCCATCACCAATAACTGCAAACACGCCCGCGCCGCTGCTACTAACGTTTGTCCTGCCAATCCCACTCCTTGCCATCGCAATAAACCAATCGCGATCGCAATTAAACCAAATGCCCAGGCTAAATCTTGTAAGTCTAATACGCGCGGATTCATGGGTAACGGTAATGGGTAATGGGTAATGGCTAGATAGGTGGATGGATCGTGTAGTTTATTGACCCTTTCCCCCAAAGCCTAAAGCCTAAGAGGATGTCTGAAAACTCAATTTTGTTAAGCTCAAACCCTAGAGAATCCCCCCTAGCCCCCCTTAAAAAGGGGGGAAATGGATTTTAAAGTCCCCCTTTTTAAGGGGGATTTAGCGGCGCATCGAACGGGAGGTTCCCTCCCGTTTGTGTGCGACAAGACAGGGGGATTTACCCAGCGTAAACGAAGCAATTAGACTTTTCAGACATCCTCTAAAACCTAAAGCCTAAAGCCTAAAGCCTAAAGCCTAAAACCTAAAGCCTAAAGCCTAAAGCCTAAAACCTAAAGCCTAAAGCCTAAAATCTAGATGACTGACTTAAACCAACCACGTTTCCAGAAGAAAAACACCAAACTACCAGCGGTGATTCCCATGAGAGCCAAACAAAAAGGATAACCCCAATACCAGCCTAATTCGGGCATATTTAGTGGAGATTTGGATCGATCGAAGTTCATGCCGTACACGCCAGCAATAAATGTCAAAGGAATAAAGATTGCTGAGACAACGGTAAGTAATTTCATGATTTCATTCATTTTATTACTAACTGCCGATAGATAGACATCCATCAATCCGGTTGCGAGTTCTCGATAGGTTTCAACCATATCCATTACCTGGACGGTATGATCGTAGCAATCTCTCAGGTATACTTGGACATCATTACTAATTAGATCGCTACCATCGCGAATCAATGAATTAATAGCATCTCGTTGTGGCCAAATTGCTCGGCGGATCGTCAGTAATTCGCGGCGAATTTTGTAGATTTTTTCTAATGTCGATCGAGTGGGACGAGTGATGACTTCATTTTCTAATTCTTCAATTAATTCACCATAATATTCTAAGACCGGAAAAAAGCCATCGACGATCGCATCGAGCAGACAATAAGCTAAATAGTCTGCACCTTGTTTGCGAACGATGCCGCGATCTAATTCAATCCTTTTTCTAACTCCATGAAAGCAGTCTTGTTCGGGTTCTTCTTGAACCGTAAGCAGATAATTTTTACCTAAAACTAAGCTAACTTGCTCCTTAACAAATCCATTTCGATCTGGATTGAGGATGACCATAGTCGCAATAATTAATAACTGATCTTGATAGTCTTCAACCTTCGGACGCTGTGGCACGTTGACGATATCTTCAACCAACATTTGATGGAGATTAAAAATCGAACCTAAAGCTTCCCAGGTAGCATTATTCCCCAATCCCAAAACATCGATCCAGGAGACAGTATGAGTCTTTAAATATTCATTAATTGTCTCAGGATCTTTAATAATCGTGCGTGAAAAACTATCTCGATCGTAATCGATCGAGACTAGCTCTGCTGGGGGTGCATCTTCACTGAGATGTAGCTGTCCCGGCATCGTGCCCGGTCGATCGTAAAAATACTCCAACCGAGATGTTTCGGGCGAACGATAGGTAGAGGGGAAATCTAATTTTGACACGATCGGTATAAATAGTTTTTGAGTGAATGAGTATTAACTTACAAATATCGCGGAAAATCCGCATAATTAGTATTGGCAGCTAGCAGCAGAATTAATAAATTCGAGATCGCAAAAGCACGGTATGTTTTTTAAGTACGGGCACCGCCGAAGTTAATGCCGCAGTACCCGCCGACACGCTGACTGTCACAGTCAAGATATAGTCGATCGTTAACGAGCCGCCAGCAACCAAGCCAGCCATCAATCCCAAATTTTCCCGCGCCACAATATACGAGCCACCACCATTGGGATAAGCTTTAATCGTCTGGCTGTAGGATAAAATTACGATTCCCAGTAGCAGCATAATGACAGCCGCGATCGGAATAGAGTAGCCCAGCGCACTACTACCCGCTGCGACTAAGACTAGTAAAATTTCTTCAGTAGCATAAGCCACTGAAGATGGTGCATCGGAAGATAGCACCGCCAAGGCAGCCGCATTACTGAGTCTTTCCTCCGCATGGGCACTAGTCGGTAAGGACTTACCCACTAGCAATCGCTTCAGTCCAGATAATGACATATGGTTAAACTAATAGTGGGTAGATGTCAGCGATCGATCGAGATACTCAATCTCGAACTCTAGGTAGGGTGTGTCAACTCAATGCTCTGCCCGATCGATTGCAGTCTCAACGATGAGACTACTATCTTAATTTTGACAACTTAATTCATGGAAAATAACCTCAATCTCTGGTGGATTTATGCTTTGCTTTCAGCTTTTTTTGCGGCATTAACTACCATTTTTGCTAAGATTGGGGTCGCTAATGTCGATGCTAATTTAGCCACTGCCGTGCGAACTGTAGTCATCTTGATGTTTGCCTGGGGCATCGTCTTGGCACAAGGCAATTTGCCGCTGCTAGCTACGATCTCCTCTCGATCGCTGATTTTTTTGATAGTTTCTGGGCTGGCAACTGGCTTGTCTTGGATTTTTTACTTTCAAGCACTAAAGTTAGGTAAAACCGCACAAGTCGCGCCGATCGATAAATCTAGCGTTGTGATGGTGATTCTGTTTTCAGCACTCTTTCTCCAAGAACCGCTCACGTTTAAAGTTATCGTCGGCGGATTGCTAATTGTCATCGGCACTCTAGTTTTAGTATTGTAATCTCGATTTTGTGAATAATCCCACTTCCGACACTCATACAACTCCAACTCGATCGTTTATTTATCAACCGCCGCCAGCCGCTCGTGACGCCAGACATATTTTAGTTAAACCCAATCTCGGCTACCCGCTGGGAGCACCATTTACCGTTAGTATAGGCGTTTTGGGTAAAGTACTCCAAGCCCTCCGCCAAGCTAGCCCCAATGCCCAAATCTCGATCGTCGAAGGAGTTTGCTCTCCCGTGAGCCTTCACGATATTGCCAGCAAAAACGGGCTGTACGCGCTGCTAGACGATCGGATGGAATTACTCGACGCCGATACGCTCCCACTAGTCGAATACCCCAATTTATCCCCCACTCCCGTCCGATTTCAGACAATGTGGGCACCCGCACTCCTCCAGCAAGTAGATTGCCGAATTACCGTCGGCACCTTCAAACGGACGATGCTTAAAGATAAACCCCTGATCTCCGCATCGCTCAAAAATCTCTACGGACTCTTCCCGCGATCGAAATATCACGCTCGCAGCCTCAATTCGCGCGGACAACTCCACAAACCCTCTGTCCCCCTAGTTCTCCAAGATGTCTATTTTTGCATCGGACATCTATTCGACGGCGCAGTCGTCGATGCCGATCTCCGGATGATTAGCCCCGACTGGAAACCCGATCGCGGTCGGACGATCGAGTTTGGTAAGATATTTGCGGGCACCGATCCAATTGCTGTCGATCGAGCCGCCTGTATCGCCACTGGCGAACCTATCTCAGATTATCTCGACGAGATCGATGCTCTTCGGGAGAAACGAGAATCCACAATCTGCAATCCGCAATCCGCAATCCAAAATGACTAAACTCCTCTTCGTCTGTCTCGGTAATATCTGTCGCTCGCCAGCCGCCGAGAATATTATGAATCACCTAGTAGCCCAAGCCGGAATGAGCGATCGGATCGAGTGTGACTCAGCCGGAACTGCTAGTTATCATACTGGCAATCCACCCGATCGTCGGATGCGAGCCGCCGCCGCCAACCGAGATCTGCCGATGGTTGGTAAAGCTAGGCAATTTACCAAAGCCGACTTTACCGCCTTCGATCTGATTTTGGCGATGGATCGCGAAAACTATCATAATATCCTCGCGCTCGTTGGCTCCGCTGCTCCTTCGGAGAATCTTCAAGAGCAGTATCGCGACAAAGTTAAGCTGATGTGCGACTTTGCCACCGAGCATCTCGATAAAGAAGTTCCCGATCCCTATTATGGCGGTGCAGAAGGCTTTGATTATGTGATTGACTTGCTGCTAGATGCTTGTAGCGGACTGCTGCTAGAGCTAGAAACCACAGCCGCTAAAAAGGTTTAGGGTGTTGCTGAATTCAAGTATGAAAAGTTAGAGCGGGGAACGGGGAAAAGAGCAACGATCCTACCTCAAATTAGCAATGCCAGATAATTGAGTTACCTAGCTGTGGGCGATCGAAGCCCAATTCGGTACACACTGCATCTAGTGGCAGATCCCAAGGCTCGATCGGTAGTGATTCAACATAGGCAAAATCAAAGACAATGCCGATCGTCGGAATCTTGCGCCAATCGGCATCAGCACGGAGACGATCGTAATAACCACCCCCATAACCCAAGCGATAATTATTAAAATCGATCGCGACAGCCGGAACCAGAATCAGATCGACGTTACTGGCTGCTAGAGTCGGTAATTCTGCACTCGGTTCTAAAATTCCATACTCCCCAGTTACTAGCAGTTCTGAAGGCTGCCAGCGGTGCCAGCGTAGATCTTTGCCAACACATCGGGACAATCCCCATTGTTTATCGGTAGCTTTAAATAACGAGTGGAGATTTGGCTCTTGGCGACAGCTTTGATACGCCAGAATCGTCTGTGCCTCGACAAATTGGTGGCAATTTGCGAGATGATGGCAGATGCGATCGCTTTGCATTTGCCACACTGCTGGGGCTAAAGCCTGTCGCTGTTGGAGAAATTGACGACGCAGAGTCTGTTTATGCCGATTCACGAGCGTAAGTCTCAATTAAAATAGTAGATCCGGTACACTTATTGACGCCCGCGCGAACTGTTCACCACTGATGTTTCCAAGTTTCTTACCTAGTAGTGTCGCTCGACTCACACAGCCAGAATCGATCGAGTTCGCCAGTCAAATCCAACGCACAGGTATTATCACATCCTTACTCCTCGAACAGATCGCGACTAGTTATACCCGTCAGGGCGTAGGTGGCATCCCGATCGTCTTTTTACATGGATTCGACAGTTCGATTTTGGAGTTTCGGCGAATTATCCCAATTATTGCAGCACATCGCGAAGTTTGGGCGATCGATCTGCTAGGATTTGGCTTTACCGAAAGATTGCCTGATTGCCCGTTTAGTTCGACAAGTATCCGCACTCATTTAGAAGCATTCTGGCAGGTAAAGATCCAACAGCCGATAATCTTAGTCGGTGTCTCGATGGGTGGTGCCGCCGCGATCGAATTTACACTCAATCATCCCACAGCCGTCGATAGACTGATTCTCATCGATAGTGCTGGTTTCACTCAGCCGCCAGCGATGGGTAAGTTTCTAATCCAACCATTAGGCAATTTAGCCACCAACTTTTTATCAAGTCCCAAGGTTCGTAGAAGTGTTAGCGAGAAAGCTTATTTCGATCGCTCCTTTGTGACTGAAGACGCGCAATTATGCGCCGCACTGCATTTAGAAATGCCGAATTGGAGCGAAGCTTTGATTGCATTTACTCGCAGTGGTGGGTATGGATATTTACTCGATCGGTTGTCAGCGATCGAGCAAGAGACTCTAATCCTCTGGGGTAAGCAAGATCGCATACTAGGGATTAAAGCAGCAGAGTTATTCAAGAAACGCTTACCTAATTCTCAACTCAAATGGATCGATAATTGCGGGCATGTTCCCCATCTGGAAATGGCTCAGATTACGGCTGAATATATTTTAGATTTTATTAAATAATTGCTCGTATTTCAAACCAGCGAATTATGGAAATCTTACAGCACATCTGAGCTGGCATAAATGTTATCTATTCGACTACATATGCCTTCTACCCTATACCTTCTACTTTCTACCCTCTCGTCTGCCATCTGTAACCCTACTAAAGCGAATTGGTATGAGTGTTTGCGTTCTGACTAATAATATTATTAATTATTTAATTTCATAGCTGGTTATAATAGCTAGTTAAGATAGTTTCTCAATATGTAGGGCAACTTACTACCAGTTTTGATGTCTAATCTCGATTCTTCCTTGGAGAGGCTCCGCCAAAGATTCCTTCACAACCCGCTGCTGCATCGGCGTCAGTTACTCAAATACGGCTTGGCAGGATTGGGCTTGACTACAGCTACCGTGGCTTGGCAATCTCTCAAGCCTCAGCCTGCTGCTAGAATTCCCGTCATCCCAGTCAATAACCCGATGATGGGCAACACTTTTAGCCCAATGAAAACGCTGCGGGATTTTGACTATGGTTCTGTCAAGCAGGAAAATGGGCGCACCGTGCGGGAATTTAGATTGGTAGCGGGAAATACAACGCTTCAGTTGAATAAAGCAGTGTCGTTCAATAGTTGGAATTTTAATGGGAGAGTACCTGCACCAACACTCAGAGCCAAAGCGGGCGAACTGATTCGGGTATTTTTTCTCAATCGCGCTGGGCACGCGCACTCGCTGCACTTTCATGGTTTTCATCCAGCGGCGATGGATGGCATCAAACCAATTCGTAATGGTACTGGGATGATTTACGAGTTCGATGCCGAACCTTATGGAGTACATCTCTACCATTGTCATGTCGCGCCAGTGACGCGCCATGTGGGCAAGGGTTTGTATGGAATGTTAATTATCGATCCGCCCGAACCCCGCCCGGTGGCTGATGAAATGGTATTGCTGATGGGCGGTTACGATACCAATGATGATGGCAAAAACGAGCTATATGCTTTTAATGGGGTACCGGATTACTATATGATGCACCCGATCGAGATTTATCAGCACCAATTAATTCGGCTATATGTCCTAAATATGATCGAAATCGATCCGGCGGTAACTTTTCACCTCCATGCCAATATGTTTCGGGTATATCCGACAGGCATGACGCTACAACCCACTCACAGCAGCGATGTAATTACGATGGGCACGGCGGAACGGCATATTTTGGAGTTTGAATTTAAGTATCCCGGCGAATTTATGTTTCATCCCCACCAAGATGCGATCGCCGAAAGTGGCTGTATGGGCGCATTCAAGGTGATTCCCTTCACTTAATAGAAATTTATTGCAAATAAATTGACATTAGTTCTCATTAAGTTCACAATTAGGATGATTAAACAGCAGCAATTGTTACTAACTTAGCAAGCATCAACTCAGTAGCTGACTTTGCTCCAGACGAGAGTAGTTACTTTCGTTCTAATTTGAGATCGATCGACTGATGTGGAGATTGCCAAGGTAGAATAATTTAAAATTTATGAATAATAAAAATCGAGAGTATATTAAAATCGCAATTGTTGCCTGTGTCGCGGCAATTGTCATTAGTGCTTGCAATAAAACTACCACTTCTACCACAGAAACTAGTCCTAATGCGGCAACACCACCTACACCAGCGGCCACACCAGAAATGGCAGGCATGAAACATAGTAGTGGCAAACAAATTAATATTAATAGTGCGATTTTATCAGAACTAGATAAACTAGAAGCCAAGTTGGGTATTCCAGCATTATCAAGTAAGATTCAATCCGAACGCCCTTATAAAACACCTGAAGACTTGGTGTCTAAGAAAGTTATCGACCAAAAACAATTCGACCAAATTAAAGACATGGTGACGATTGAGGATGTCGTGCTCGCGGGAGTCGAAAAAGATGCTGACTATATGGTCAAACTAGGATTGATGAAAGGGCACCTATTTGTAGCAAAAGAACTCCTCGATCTCAATAAACCAAAAGAGGCCGAACCCCATATCGGGCATCCGGTAGAAGAGATTTATACCGACGTCGCCGATCGACTCAATGAGCGCAAAGTCAAAGAATTTAAAACGGCATTAATTACACTAGAAGATCTAGTTAAAGCTGGAGCTAAAGACAATACTAAAGTCACGACTAATTTTAAAGAGTCGATGCAATCGATCGATGGAGCAATTGCCGCATTACCAGAGGTTCAGCGCAAATCTCCTGCATTCGTACTGCAAGTAATTAACGGATTATTAGATACCGCTAATTCTGAGTATGGTGCGTCAATTGCTGACGATAAAATCAAAGCAGCAATTGAATATCAAGACTCTAGAGGTTTCATTGCTTATACAAATATCCTGTACAAAGGGATTTCGGCAACTATGGCCAAAGAGCATCCCGATGTGCATAAAACAATCTCAGAAAATCTCAAGCAATTAACCACTGTCTGGCCAGCAGCCATTCCACCTGCAACGCCTGTGAAAACGCCAGCAGAAGTTGGTAAATTAGTAACCGCGATCGAGCAAAGTACTCAGAAAGTCATTGCTACTGTTGCTAGTAAATAATTGCATTTTAATCTTCAATATTACTGCGAAGATCTACCCACCCCACTGGGTCACCCGACCAGCAGCCCTACGGGCACCCCTGTCTTGTCTTGTCTTGTCTCGCTGCTTGATGCGCTGACGCTGCGCGAACGGCAAAGCCAAGGAACGCGAGCCGCTCCCAGGAGGGGATTTTCTCGCACAGCCTTCTACTCTCTACCCTCTACCCCCTAATCGATTGTGGATTTTAGTTCAGCTTTACCAACTTTTGTCATTACCCTCAGAGAAGGCGTAGAAGCCGCCCTCGTAGTGGGGATCGTGCTTGCTTGTCTCAAGAAAGCCAAACAGAGCTACTTGAGCTGGTGGGTGTATGCAGCCGTCGCCGTGGGCATTGCGGCAAGTGGCATCGTGGGAGTGCTGCTATCACAAGCGGCGCAAGCATTATCTCAATCCCAAAATCCTTATGCAGCGACACTAGAACTATTTCTGGAAGCAATTTTTGGGCTAGTCGCGATCGTGATGCTCAGTTGGATGTTAATCTGGATGACCAAGCAAGCCAGATTTATGAAGACGCAGGTAGAAGGTGCCATCGAGCAAGCAATGGCGACGAATGCGGGTTGGGGCGTATTTACGCTCGTATTTGTCGCGGTTTTGAGAGAAGGATTTGAAACTGTCTTATTCATCGTTGCCAAATTTCAACAAGGGTTAATTCCGTCGCTCGGTTCATTAGCAGGATTGAGTGTCGCGGCTGCGATTGGTGCGTTGTTATTTAAGTGGGGAATCAAAATTAATATCCGTCGCTTTTTCCAGGTGATGGGGGTATTATTATTGCTAATCGTATCGGGTTTAGTGGTATCGTCATTGGGACATTTTGATACGGCGATCGCCACGCTCGCGCAAAGCGATCGACAGTCGGCTGGCATGTGTGTTTTTTATGAAAAATTTACTAAGGTGCATTCTTGTAACTTGGGTGGCTTAGTCTGGAATGCCACTAAAGTCTTACCAGAAGATAAGTTTCCTGGGTTGCTGTTGAGCGCGTTATTTGGCTATACCGACAAACTTTACCTAGTTCCAGCAATAGCTTACATCGGATTTCTGATTTCGATCGGGGGCATCTATTTCCGCAGTCTCAATCCTCCATCGTCAAAACGAGCGCACATTGCCGCACCTGCCAAAACCAATTAAATAGTGATGTAACTAAGTCCGATCGAGAACCTGGAATTTGCGTATAAAATAACAAAACAATCGATCGAGTGTCCCCATGACTGCTGCGCCCAAACACCAGAAAGCCAAAGCCCTCAAACCCAATAGCAAACGCCCCGCCAAGGAATTATGCAGCGAATGTGGGTTGTGCGATACCCACTATATCCACTACGTCAAAACAGCTTGTGCTTTTCTCAATCAGCAGATTCCCACCTTGGAGACTCAAACCCACGGGCGCAGCCGGGATTTAGACAAAGAAGATGACTTATATTTTGGCGTCCATCAGCAGATGATGGCAGCGCGCAAAATCGAGCCGATTCCTGGTGCCCAATGGACGGGTATCGTCAGCACCATCGCGATCGAAATGTTGGAGCAGGGGCTGGTAGAAGGCGTTGTCTGCGTCCAAAACACCCCTGAAGATCGTTTTCAACCGATGCCGATAATTGCTAGGACTAGAGCAGAAATCCTCGCAGCTAAGGTAAACAAACCTACCCTCTCACCTAACTTATCGATCCTCGAACAAATCGCCGAATCAGGTTTAAAAAAACTATTAGTTATCGGCGTCGGCTGTCAGATTCAAGCCTTACGCGCCGTCGAGAAAGAATTAGGCTTAGAGCAACTATACGTCCTCGGTACCCCCTGCACCGATAACGTCACCCGTGCAGGCTTGCAAAAGTTTTTAGAAACCACCAGTCGATCGCCAGAGACGGTAGTTTATTATGAATTCATGCAGGATTTTAATGTCCACTTCAAACATGAAGACGGTTCGACAGAATTAGTCCCCTTCTTCGGATTGAATACCAAAGAATTAAAAGACGTTTTCGCACCATCCTGTTTGAGCTGTTTCGACTATGTAAACTCCCTCGCCGATTTAGTCGTCGGTTATATGGGCGCACCCTTTGGCTGGCAATGGATTGTAGTTAGAAACGATCGCGGTCAACAGATGCTAGATTTGGTAAATAACGCGATCGAGACTCAAGCTGTGATGTCCAAAGGCGATCGTACAGCCGCAGTCCAACAAAGTATTCCCGCCTACGATAAAGCAGTCACATTACCGATGTGGGTAGCGAAAATCATGGGCGTAGTCATCGATAAAATCGGCCCCAAAGGATTGGAATATGCGCGGTTCTCGATCGATTCTCACTTTACCCGCAATTATCTATTTACCAAGCGCAATTATCCTGAAAAGTTAGAGCAACACGTTCCAGAGTTTGCGAAGAAAATTGTCGATCGTTACAAGTTGCCTGAGTAAGTGAGTGAGTTTGTGAAAATCTTAGCGATATCGAAGATTGTTAATCGGAAAGGGGTCGCGGGTTAATTACATTTATAATAACTATAGTTGTAAGCTATCTATCATTTAATTCATATTTTTAAACCCCCGACAACCTACCCCCCCATTCTGAAAATTGAATGCGTGGTTTAGATGTTCGACAGCTTAACTTAGATTCAACAGAGTTAGTGTAATTGAAAAGATGAGACTCGACCTCGACGATCGATTATCAATTATCTACTCCATCCATTTGCCGAACATCCTGTGGCTGGATTGGGTGCGAGCGTAGACAAACACCAATAAGTTTTCCCGTCAAAAACAACACCATACTTGACAGATTTGAGATTAGAAATAGATTGCCATGGTTGTTCTCCCCCCTCAGTATCGTATCGATATCGATCGCCATCTACTTCCAAACCTTGGTCTGTCGCGCCTACCCAATAACGACCATCCACAATTTTAGTTGATGATTTATCTGTTCGATCGACTTCAGTATTTTTCTCGATCGATTCCGATCGAGTTACTACTCCGTCACTAGTAGTTGTAGAAGTTTTGCTATTGAGTCTAACATTATTATTACCTTTGATTTCAACTTGTTGACTATTTTCGACTCGAACATCTTGACTGGGTGTGTCGATCTTAGTGCTACTTCGAGATTCAGTCGATCGCTGTTTGTTAGCATTCTCAACGTTCGTACACCCAGTTACTATCGTTCCAATTAAACTAATAAAAATGAACAGGCTCGCGATCGAATGAGAAAATCCATGATTATGCTGCATCATATCAACTAAATTTTCGTAAGGAAATCTGCAATTTTAAATCGATATTAACCCTGGACACAGGAGAATATCCCATGCGTAACATCCAAAATCTGAATGACAGCCGCAACCAATAAATGTTTCGAGCTGCGGCTACCAGGCTCTATGCGACTCATTCGTCATCTTAAGGTTGATTCTCACCGAACTGCGGTTTTCTAGTACTTATCTTGCGATATTGCCCCGCTGCTGTGACATTGTGCCCAAATCCACAGTTACTTTTCTGTTGTACCTTTAGCCCACCACCCACAAAATTCATGACGATCGCACATTCAGCTTCCGCACCTTCGGGCTTAAATATAGCCGTGCGATTTTCGATGGTGGCGATACCGTTACCCGCGCCCAGATTTGCCATCGGACTACCATCGGCTAACTTATATTCATAAGTACCCAAAAACTCGACTTGGAGCCGTTGTTTGCCAAGTGCCCAAACTTTGAATGTGCCGAATTTTGATTTCCAAGTACCATTAACTTGTGTGCTAGTAACAATTTTTGGCTGGGCTTGTACGGTTGCAGGGACAAGGCTAAGACAGCACAAAATAATGGCAATCGATCGAATCTTCATATTTTCGGCATTGGCTAAATCACCCTCGACAGCCGCAGCGATTATAGAGTTCCAAATCTTATTAAATCTTTAAGATAATCCGATCGAAATTTAAAAGAAAGTAGCCCGTCCAGCCATTAGAGAAGCTCCACCAACCATTGAGTGCAAAAATATACGCTCTCGGTAAACTTCCAGACGGAGCTTGTAAATCACAATTAAAATCATCCCACTGAGATAACCATCTACCACCGACACGCCACTGGACAAATTCGCCAAATTTATTTTCGCTAATTGTTTGGATCTGCATATTATCTTCTGACTTGCAGCCAAGCTGATGCCAAATATCTCTTTGAACGCTAAATCCAAAGCGACCGTTACTATATCTAATCCACAGTCGATCGATCGCGGCGAGAGCCTGGGGAGAGATACTTTTAGCGTCATCAGCTAACAACCACCCTTCTCGCTCTCGCCCAGCTATTTCTAGTAAAAGTCGTTTAGTTTCGAGATCGGCATCCTTCAAGTTACCTAGTTTGAGTAAGTATTCCAATCGCTCGCACTGGATCGAAGTTTCGACAGATTTATCCTCAGTGGTTTTGATATTAGTTTGAGGTAGTTCTGATTTTAAAACTTCATAGGCAGCATTAATTTGGATTAGCTTTTCTTGTGCCTGCTTTTGTAAGATTGGATCGCCTACAAAACGATCTGGATGCCAAACTTTGGCTAAATTTCGGTAAGCCTGCTTGATATCAGCTTGCGATGCTCCCGCTTCAATTTCGAGTACCTGGTAGTGCCGATCTAGTTTCATGGTCTTAAATTCTACTCAACTAGGAATTCTTAATGCTCGATCGCAATTTTTGCTAATACTCATCAAGTCTAGGGTACCCACATCCCGATCGACACTTGCCAACAATAGAATCGATCTTAATCCAAAGTCGGGTTGGTGACCTCACAAAGAAAGGTGACAGTTGCGATCGCCCCGATCGAATGACGGTCTACAATGATCCTTAGCTTCTTCATCTGGAATTGACGATCGTGAACAATACGCCTGAATTACCGATAGAGCATCAAAATGTCCCTAGCAATCATCAGGGTTTGCACGACTTTTTGTATAGTGCCGCTGACGAACACGCCGTGACAACAGTTCAGCCTCAGTTAAATGTGGCGAGCAATGTTGTTTTACCGCTCGGTGAATGGCAGGCACTTGCTGAAAATGCGCGTGTAGCTGGGGTATATGCAGTTATGGACAGTGCTAATCGCACTCAATATGTGGGATACTCCCGCAATGTGTTGACCGCACTGAAAGGGCATCTAGCCGAGCACGGGAGCGATGTTTGTGCAGGCGTGCGGGTGCAAATATTTAAGTTTCCCAAGCGGGAAGAAATGGAAAGTCTGCGTGACACTTGGATTGCCGAATTAGATGAAGTACCACCTGGAAATACTGGTGCAGGTGGTGTTTGGGCGACTACGGTGGGTGAAATTGCTAAGGCGGCGATGTCCGATGTGGAAAAAGCGGCATATGAGGAGAAAAAACTTAAACTCCGCCGCGCGATGGCAGATAACGAATTGAGCCGAGAATTGGATGCCGCCGCTTTGAGTAACGAGCAAAAAAGCGAGCGGTTTATAGCGGCGATGACTGATGATAATTGGAGTGCAGTAATTCAAGAGCAGACGGCAGAAACTATCTAAGCTGTATACAACCCTTTTGAGATGTACAAAATGCACCATCCTGTCGTTTTTTAGATCTGTAGGGGTGGGTTTAGGCAATTTAAGTTCGATATTACTGTTCGATATCGGACAAAACCCACCTTCTGCCACCAGGATATAACCAGACCTCAAATGAGTTTTATACTTTAAGAGCGATCGCTTTGGGGAACTTATTATTAATACAATGAATGCGATATATTCGATCGTCATCACTACGACTAGTAGCAAGGCAGAAGCAGAAAAGATCGCCCGCGCACTATTGGAGCTGCGTCTTGCTGCTTGTATTCAAGTAACTCAGATTCAGAGTTACTATACTTGGAAGGAAAGCATGAATGTAGATGACGAGCAGTTGCTATTAATTAAGTCTAAGCAAGCCGATTTTACAGATATTCAAGAGTGCATTAGTGCCAATCATAGTTATGAGGTACCAGAGATCGTTCAAATACCTATAACTGATGGCTTGCCGCAGTATTTACAGTGGATCGATGTCAATACTTCTCGTTCGAGAACCGCTAGCGACTAAAGTCGCCGCTAGTGATGCAAAGTCTGCCTACGCGGACTAAATATTTTTTTGATATCGACTCTCAATTATCAATTAATCAACATCTAATTCTTCAGCCAGCTCGTCGAGTGATTGGATGAGAGTATGACGCGAAATCTGACGATATTTTGAGTCTAATTTCGGCTCGTATTGTTTTTTGCCCGACCCACTTTTTTGTTTTAAACTACTTTCCAGTTTGGGTTGAGATTGTAATTGCTGTTCCCAAGCGATCGAGTCAGCCAGAAAGTCTAGATAATGAGCGTATCGCTCCCAATCTCCCCGAACGACACAATTTGGTTCGTCGCGGTGGGTACAGTCGCTAAACTGACAATGCGCGATCGCCAATCGCTGCCGGATTTCGGGGAAATATCTGGGTAATTCTGTCGGCGTACAGGCGATATCGGGTTGATTGAAACCAGGCGTATCGGCGATTAAACCACCAGTCGGCATTGTGAATAATTGAACGTGGCGAGTGGTATGTCGTCCCCGACTAAGTTTGCCAGAGACCCTCGCCACACGGATATTTGAATCGGGAATTAAGGCATTGGTGAGGCTAGATTTGCCCACGCCAGAATGTCCGGCAAATACGGTGATTTGGCGATCGAGTTCGATTTGCAATTCCTTGACACCAACTCCAGTTTCAACACTAATGACGATCGGCTGATAGCCCCAATTACTCAACCTGTCGCACCATTCCTGTCGCTGCATGTCGGTGACTAAATCGCTCTTATTCAGGCACAGACTGACCTGTAAGCCTGTCGATTCTGCCTTAACGAGAAATTTGCTCAACAAAAACGAATCGAGGGCTGGTTCGGCCAGGGCGAAGACTAGTAAGATCCGATCGGCATTGGCTACAGGCGGTCGATCGAGTAAACTATGGCGCGGAAATACATCAGTTACGACACCTTTAGCACTTTGCCAATCGACTTCATCGATCGTCACGCGATCGCCAACAATCGCGCTGACGCCAATTTTCTGAAGCCGCGCGCGACGGGTACATAAGATCAGTTTTCCCCCTACCGCCTCGGTTTCTGGATCGATCTGCACCTGGCAGAAATTGGCTTGAACGGCAATTACCGTGCCTACTAATGGAGTCGAGATCGGATGGGTAGGAGTTAAATTTTGATGCACGCAGACTATCGATCGCAAGAGTTGTTATCATCCATCATAATTGTTCTGAGTGTGCATCGGTATTAAGTATGGAGTGGCTAAAGAAAAAGGGTGCATATTTCTAAGAGCTTTAATGATTAATCGATCGATTTCAACATCATTTCCATTAAATTATCGACCACCCGATATCGCTCGATCGGCATTATTTCTCTGGCTTCCAGCATATTTTGCGATATATGATAATAAACCAATGTCCCAATAAATAGTGAAGTCGCTGCTTCTGGGTCGGATATTTTTAACTCTGGATGTGAAATAATATATTTTTTAACAACTTCATATATGGGTGCAAATAGACTCACCGTACATGCTTTTGCTAATTCGGGAAAGCGTCCAGATTCACCAATTATCGTTCGCATGAAGCAACTAAACTCTTCGTCTTCAAAGCTCTTGAAAGCTGTCTCTGCTAAGTTTCGCAACACAATTTTCGCTTCTCCAACTAGTGGTTCGCTTCCGAAAGTTGAGTTAAATTTTTTCTGTGCTAAGTTTTTAATTAATACCTGAAACAATACTTCTTTATCTTTAAAATAACTGTAAACTGTAGGCTTAGATACGCCAGCAGCCGCCGCGACTTTTTCCATGCTGGTACCCGCATAGCCGCGCACCAAAAACTCCTGCATCGCTCCTTGCAGAATTTGCTCGAATTTTTCTCCGTGATGTTCTGCGTCCAAATCTCTCGTCTGTGTCAACTTTATTTATTTTGAGTCACCCTTCACTATATTCTATGCTAATCAGCTAACCTTTTCACCTACTTGACTAAACCGTTTAGTCAAGCTACACTCAGAACATTCGCTAAACTACTAAACGTTTTAGTAAACCTGGAGCAAAATCAGATGCTGCAAAAATCAGACGGATTGCCTTGGTGGAAGGCTGGTTGGCGGGTGCGCCTAATATTGGGAGCGATGACATTGCTGGGTATCGGTATCCCAATCTACCTCAACCAACAGCAAGCCGCACAACAGCAACAACAAGCAAAGCAGCAGTTAACAGCCGTAGTTGCACCTACAACCGTGACAGCACTGGGGAAACTGGCACCCAAAGGAGAAGTCATCAAGCTATCTGCGCCGACATCAACCGAAGGGGTAAAAATTGAGAAGCTGTTGGTAGAGGAAGGGGCAACAGTCAAAGCGGGGCAGCTAATCGCCATCTTGGACAGTCAGGGACGCTTACAGGCGGCTGTAAATGAAGCCAGAGCCAAAGTCAGCGTTGCCCAGGCAAGTCTGGTAAAAGTCAAAGCCGGAGCCAAGCAGGGCGAAATCAATGCCCAGCAAGCCACGATTGGCAGATTTCAAGCCGAACGAGGAACTGGCATCGAAGCCCAGCAAGCGACACTCGCCAGAGTAGTGGCGGAAACAACAACTCAAATTGAAGCCCAAACAGCCACAATTGCCAGAGTCAAAGCCGAAACCGCCACCCAAGTCGAAGCTCAAATCGGCGCCATCGCCGAAGCCCAAGCAGGGCTGATTAATGCTCAAGCCGAAGATAAACGCTATGCTAGTTTAGCTAAACAGGGAGCGGTATCGGCATCTAGCGGCGATAGTAAGCGGCTGACTTTACAAACAGCGCAACAGAGAGTAAATCAGGCGCAAGCTAATTTAAGACGCATTCAATCTTCTGGGAAGCAACAACTAGCCGAGGCTCAAGCTAATTTGCGCCGAATTCAAACATCGGGACAGCAGCAAATCGTTGAAGCACGAGCTAATTTGCGAAAGCTCGAGACATCGACACAGCAACAGATTAAAGAAAGTCAATTTACGCTCAATAAAATTGCGGAAGTGCGTCCAGTTGATATCATGTCCGCTGAAGTAGATGTCAAAAGTGCGATTGCATCTCAAAAACGGGCCGAAGAAAATCTCGCTCAAGCTTATATTAGATCGCCACAAGATGGTCAGATCTTGGAAATTTTTGCTCGTCCTGGCGAAGTAGTGGGCACTAATGGGATCGCCGACATTGGTAAAACTAGTCAAATGTATGGAGTGGTAGAAGTTTACCAAAGTGATGTGAATAAAATTCGCGTCGGGCAGAAGGTAAAAATTACTAGTAATTCTCTACCTAGCGAACTACAAGGCACGGTCGATCGAATTGGCATTCAAGTCAAACGTCAAGATGTAATTAATGCCGATCCGACTAGTAATATTGACGATCGAGTAATCGAAGTTCATGTATTTTTAGACCCAGAATCTAGTCAAAAGGCTGCTAAATTTACCAACCTACAAATTAAAGCAGTAATTCAATTAGAGAGTAGAGAGTAAGCAGACACTATTGATATTTTATGTTAAATCTAAAATTCATCCAAAATCTGACTCGGAGAACTCCGCTCGGCTGGCTACAATTGACTCAACATAAAGGTCGATTTGCAGTAGCAATCTCTGGCGTGGCATTTGCAGACTTATTAATGCTGATGCAATTGGGATTTCAAGGTGCCCTATTTGATAGTGCCGTAGTATTGCACTCAAAACTCAAAGCGGATATCTTTATTATCAGTCCCCAGGCATTAAATATTGGGGCAATGTCTACATTTCCGCGCCGCAGATTATATCAAGCGATGGATATAACGGGGGTAGAATCGGCAGAACCAATGTATGTGAGCTTGGTAACCTGGAAAAATCCCCAAACTCGTGATAAAAAGACTTTACTCATTGTTGGATTTAATCCAAATCAACCAATTTTTAATTTGCCTGAAGTTAATAGTCAATTAGATAAAATTAAACAGTCAGATACTTTACTATTCGATCGCAAGACAATTGGTACTTATGATAAAGTAGTAGAAAGTGTCGCTCGTGGTAAGCCCATCACTACTGAAATCGATCGCCGCACGATCTCTGTCAATGGCTTATTCTCGATCGGATCTTCATTTTCAGCCGATGGACACCTGATGACGAGTGAAGATAACTATTTGCGGTTATTTTCTCGGCAATCCCAAAGTAATATCAACGTCGGGCTAATCACACTAAAACCAGGCTACGATCCTCAGCAAGTAGCCGAACAATTAAAATCTTATTTACCCAAAGAAGGTATCAGGATACTAACCAAAAAGGAATACATTGCTTTTGAGCAAGGATATTGGCAACAACAAACACCGATTGGGCCAATTTTTAGTCTTGGGGCAATTATGGGATTTGTGGTAGGGATAATTATTGTTTATCAAGTTTTATCCACCGATGTGAATGCTCATCTTAAAGAGTATGCCACTTTCAAAGCAATGGGATATGGTAATACTTATTTACTTGGTATCGTATTTGAAGAGGCATTAATCCTGGCAATTGTCGGCTTTATTCCTGGTTTAATTGTATCGATCGGACTTTATAGTATTGTGGGTGGTGCTACCAATTTACCGATCGCGATGACGATGGTTAGAGCAACTCAGGTACTCATAGGTACGCTGATTATGTGTATGCTCTCTGGTGCAGTTGCAACGAGTAAAGTTCAAGCCGCAGATCCTGCTGATATGTTTTAAGTTAGATGGCAGAGGGTGGAGAGTAGAGAGTCGGGTTTAATTTAGAGATAAGATTATCAGTTCTATTAAAGTAGTCTAATTTTGTATTTACGATCGAACCAGTTATTTTAAATCAGTTTAATTTTATGCTTACGATCGAACCAGTTATTTCAATTACTAATCTCGACCATTATTTTGGTACAGGACAACTTCGTAAGCAGGTATTATTTGATATCAACCTGAAAATAAATGCAGGTGAAATAATTATCATGACGGGGCCATCTGGTTCGGGCAAAACTACATTATTAACTCTCTGCGGTGGATTGAGATCGGCACAATCTGGTAGTCTTAAAGTATTGGGGACAGAAATGTGTGGAGCTTCATCTAGACAACTGACGATCGAACGTCGCCATCATGGTTATATCTTTCAAGCGCATAATTTACATGAGAGTCTAACTGCTCTCCAAAATGTGAAAATGGGTCTGGAATTGCATTCTGAATATTCAGTCCGAGAAATGACCGATCGATCGATCGAGATGTTAGAACTAGTCGGATTGGGCGAACGGGCAAATTATTATCCACACAATTTATCTGGCGGACAAAAACAGCGAGTTGCGATCGCGCGCGCACTAGTCAGTCAGCCGAAAATTCTCTTAGCAGACGAACCGACTGCGGCACTAGACAAGCAATCTGGACGCGACGTGGTAGATTTGATGCACAACTTAGCCAAAGAACAAGACTGTACGATTTTATTAGTAACTCACGATAATCGCATTTTAGATGTTGCGGATCGCATTATTTATATGGAAGATGGCAGATTGGCTAAAGCACCAGATTTACAAAAAGTAAGTTAAATACCTACCCATTCGGGTATTAAAAATCGTTAAAATAAGATCGATAGTCTACTAGTTTCAAAGCGCATGACTTAAAACTCACGTACTCTTAAAAATCATGCTTAAACGTCGTTCGTTTCTCACTTATTTTGGTATTGGCTGGTTCGCTAGTTATTTCCCGATCGTTTTAGCAGCCTGCACTCCGCAGAAATCGATAGCACAAACACCAACTAGCGATCGCGTCAAAACAGGCGACAGAAATACTCCCAAACCTATCGTCCCGCAAAAACCTCAAAATTTCACAGTTGTGGGTTCTGTCAGCGATTTAGATAAAAACGGATATTTACAAACCAAAGAAGTTGCAGTTGTCAGACAGGTTTACACTTATTCTCAAAAATTAGTTGCTGTCAATCCCAAATGTACTCATCAAGGTTGCGATGTCAAATGGAAAGCAGAAGATAAAAAATATGTCTGTCCCTGTCATGGTTCGAGTTTTGACGCGACAGGAGAAGTATTAAACGGCCCAGCCACCAAGCCTTTAGCGGCCTATCCTGCTAAAATTGTTGGTACTCAAGTCCTAGTCGAAATTTTACCACCGCCAGTAGTACCCGATCGCAAGAAACCCTCTGGTCGTGGAGCCAGAGATTAGGCTTTGGGCTTTAGGCTTTAGGCTTCAGGGAAAAGGGGAAAGGGGAAAGGAAATTAAAGATTTATCCACCCACCCACCCACCATCCCAACTCTCAACTCCCAACTTCCACTCTCCCACTCTCCCAACTCCCAACTCCCACTCTCCCAACTCATGAGCGAAACAGCGATCCGTCCGGCTATAATTACTGGTGTTATTCCCGATTCGATCGCGGCAGAAATTGGCTTTACACCAGGCGATCGATTGGTAAAAATCAACGGTCAAAAACCGCGCGATTTAATCGATTATCAATTTTTATGCTCGGATGAAGTTCTCGATCTAGAAGTATTAGATGCCAAGGGTAAGCCTCATCAGATCGAGATCGAGAAAGATTACGATGAGGATTTGGGACTAGAATTTGAGACGGCTTTATTCGATGGGTTGATTCAGTGCAATAATAAATGCCCCTTCTGCTTTATCGATCAACAACCGCCAGGTAAGCGCGAATCTTTATATTTCAAAGATGACGATTATCGCTTGAGTTTCTTGTATGGCAGCTATCTAACTTTAACCAATCTCACCACCAAAGAATGGGATCGGATCGCCCAGATGCGTCTCTCGCCGCTATATGTGTCCGTTCATGCTACCGAGCCAGAAATTCGATCGCAACTGCTCAAAAATCAACGGGCGGGCGAGATAATGAAACAATTAGAGTGGTTTCAGTCTCATCGGCTCGAAATTCACGCTCAAGTAGTATTATGTCCCGGCATCAACGACGGCATACATCTCGATCGTACCATTCGAGATCTAGCTAGTTTCCATCACGGCGATACGCCAGCAGTAGCATCAGTCGCCGTCGTTCCCGTAGGTTTGACGCGGTTTCGTCCCAACCTTACCGAACTCGCTCCCGTTACGCCCGAAATTGCCAAAGTTGTCATCGCGCAAGTTGAAGCCCTACAACAAGAATTTCAGCAACAATTTGGCTCCACTTTCGTCTGGTTAGCTGATGAATGGTATCTAATTGCTGGGGTAGAACTTCCGCCTAGCGATTATTACGAAGACTATCCTCAACTTGGCAATGGCGTCGGTTCGATCCGTCGCTTTCTCGATGAATTTGCTGAAGAAATAGCCGAATGGGAGGTGACCGAAATCGATCCACCCCACACCTGTACTTGGGTGGTCGGCAATGCCGTCGAAAATGCCTTCCAACCCATCGTCGATCGGTTGAATGCTATCCCAGGTCTAACAGTCAACTTAGTGGCGATCGCGAGCCAATATTGGGGTCAACAGATGACAGTTACTGGGCTGTTAACGGGTCACGATCTCATGAATGATTTACCAGGGAGAGATTTGGGCGATCGAGTCTTAATCCCCAGCGTAATGCTTAAGCACGACGAAGCCAAGTTTCTCGATGATGTGACTCTCGACGAATTAGCCGCAAAACTACAGGTGCCGCTCGTACCAGTTGACGGAATTTATCATTTTCTAGAAAAATTAGGGGAAAATAGATCGGGGGTACATAGTTAATGCTAATGGTTGGTGTCTGAATAATTCGTTCGCGTAGTTTCTTTCAGATAAGTGTAGTGTATAAATATCCAGATCTTTAGAAAGCAGTTTTTACAAAATCATCGCATATGCTAACTCTGATTAAATTGATCCATATGTTAAACAGCCGCATCGCACCATCGAACTTACAGCACAGCCGCAATTATCCCAAACGCAATTTTGTCGATGGAGTCGTGCATAGAGAGCGTCATCAGACTAAAGTCGGACTCCGCACGATTTGTACGATTGTCGCGCTGAGTTTGGGTGGCATGGTGCAGATGGAGATAGCAACAGCTCGATCTTTAGATGTGGCAGCAGTTTCTCAGAGTAGCCAACCAACTACACTCATCGCCCAAAATCCGCCCGCTCCAGCTCCGACACCTCAACCTGCACCTGCCTCTTCAGCCCCCATTCCCAATCTCATCAACAATCTCAACCTGCCCAGAACAGGTAATGAAGTTCAAATTACCGGGCGCAGATCGATTACCTTGCAAGAAGCGATCGATATCGCCTTCCGCAACAATCGTCAAATTCAAGCCGCGCGCTTGACAGTCGATCGATCGCAAACAGGAATCGCTCAAGCCAGAGCCGCCCAAGCCTTACAACTTCAATTGCTCGGCAACCTCCAAAATCAAGGTTCGCCACTAATCATCGGCGACCCATCGCCAACTGGCACCAATAGTGCTAGCAATGTCGATGGAACACTGCAAGCCACTTACAGTATTTACAGTGCGGGTCGGAATGAAAGTAGCGTCAGAGCTGCCGAAGAACAAGTCCAATTCGACAGACTCGATCTGGTGCGGATCGAGCAACTGGTGCGCGCGCAGGTACTGACAGCATATTACGATCTGCAAGCCGCCGATTCATCCGTGATTATCAATCAAGCTGCGGTCGCAGATGCCACCCGCAGTTTGAGCGACGCGCAACTCCAAGAGCGAGCTGGTGTCGGTACCAGATTTGATATCCTGCGCGCTCAAGTCCAACTGGCCACCGCCAATCAAGATCTTACCAACGCCCAGGCACAACAACAAACCGCTCGCAAACGCATCGCCCAAATTCTCGTCGTCGATAACAATACCGAATTTACCGCCACCGATCCCGTCCGAGAGTCTGGTACTTGGCCGTATTCCTTGGAAGATAGTGTGGTAATAGCATTTAAAAATCGCCCCGAACTCAGACAGCAGATATCTTTGCGTCGCATCAGCGAACAACAACAGATTATTGCTTCAGCAGGAGATTCGGCTCAAGTCAACCTGTTTGGTAGATATGGTGTCAACAAAAGCATCTCAACTTCTGCCCCGGCTCAAGATAATTACAGTGTGGGAGTCCAATTAAGTTGGAGCTTCTTGGATGGTGGGGCGGCGGGATCTAGTGCTAACAGAGAACGAGTCAGTCAGCAAATTTTTGAAAATCAGTTTACAACTACCCGCAATCAAGTTCGGTTTGAAGTCGAGCAAGCGTTTTCTACGCTCGGCTCCAACCAAAAAAATATTGCTACATCCACTCAAGCTCTCCGCCAAGCCGAAGAAAGTCTCAAACTCGCACGTCTGCGCTTTCAAGCTGGGGTAGGCACTCAAACTGATGTTATTCAAGCCCAAACCGAACTCGCACGCGCACGCGGCAATCGCATTAACGCAATTATTAATTACAACCGTTCGCTCTCCGATCTCCGCACGGCAACATTAATTCTTCAGTAGGATTGGGGTATGAGGAGTGGATGGGTCGATGGGTCGATGGGTGGACTGTACCATCGGAGGATGGGTGGATGGGTAGTTACTCAGAGATCTTGCTCTCCCAACTCCTAACTAAATCCCCTCTCCCCGCTCCCCGACTAAGGCCCAACCCCTATCTTCTACCCCCCATTCCCTAATCCCTACCCCTACCCCCTTGGCAAAACTGCCAAATCTCTTAATAATTCTTAATAGGGTCTAAATTATTTTTGAGGATATAGACATGAGTGCGGTTAAATTTATCAAAGAGAACAAGGAGATTATCGTCGCACAGGGGGCAAATCTGCGCGAGAAGGCAGTTCAAAACCAGATTGACATCTATACCTTCAAAGGTAAACTGATGAACTGTGGCGGCTATGGTCAATGTGGCATGTGCGTGGTCGAAATTGCTGAAGGAATGGAGAATCTCTCTCCCCGCACTGATTTTGAGAACCGTAAATTAGCCAAAAAACCTGCTAACTACCGTCTTGCGTGTCAAACGTTGGTGAATGGAATCGCGTGCGTCAATACCAAACCGTAGTTGTGGCAGACTGGAGCTAGTTCAGAGTGGGATTCTTTTCTCAACACTGAGTTTCGGAAAATGGGGTCGATAAAATCCGATCGATCTTCCCTACACTCCTACTGGAAATGATATTCTAATATAGGTGTAGATAAAAATACTTTATAGGAATTACTCTAATGCAGACTAACGATTTAGGTTTTGTCGCCAGCCTTTTATTTGTGCTCGTACCGACGATTTTCTTAATCATTCTCTATATTCAAACCAATAGCCGCAATACTGGTGCTGATTCCTAGAGCATTGAATTTCAATTTTGTCCAAAAAGACTACTAGAGACAATTTCTAGTAGTCTTTTTGATGTCCGAGTACTGGCCTCGATCGGCTAACAAATATCTTAGATCGAGATTTCTAGTTTTCGCCAACCTTGGAGCTAGGCATTGAGAGCAGATCTCGACAATCTATCGGGACTACGATGCGCCGATCCAGATAAACATACCAGGCATAGTGTCAGGTCGGCGTTGAAACCCAAATTTTTCATACATACTCGCAGCACCTGCTGCTGCCATTAGACCAAAAAATGTACCGGGCTGAGCGATCGAGAGTACATAATTATGGATTTTTTTAGTGATTCTATAACCGATCCCCCGACCTTGATAATCTGGTAAAACCATCACATCTTGAAGGTAAAAATAGAGATAGCCATCTCCAACGACACGTCCATATCCAACTACCAGATCGCAATCGATCGCGCACACACTATATAAAGAATTTTGAAGAGAGCGTTCGACAATTGTCGCTGAATGATTGTGCCAACCTACAGATGCTCTCAAAAATTGATATTCACTTACCGTTGGAATCCGTTCGACAATTTCGACAATTTCGGATGACATTTTACTACAACTCCCGATCGCGATCGTCATCTTTCTACATAGCTGCAATATCTGTTAACCAGATAAAACAAACAGGGATAAAAGTCGATCTCTCGTCCCTTTACCCCTTGCCGCTTTCGATTTTAGATAGTTCCTAAGCTGTTACTAACTCTGGACGTTTGCTATTGCGAATGCCTTTAATCGCTTCAGCATAATCAGGCGCATTAAATACCGCCGAACCAGCCACGATCGCATTGGCACCAGCGTCGATAACTTGCCAGCTATTATTCGCCTTGAGTCCGCCATCGACTTCGATCCAAGGGTCTAAACCGCGCTCGTTACACATTTGACGTAACTTGGCAACTTTGGTAACCGCACTCGGAATAAAGCTTTGACCGCCAAAACCAGGGTTGACGCTCATAATTAGAATCAAATCGCACAATTCGAGCACGTATTCGATTAGCTCTAATGGCGTACCGGGATTGAGAACTACACCCGCTTGTTTGCCCAATTCTTTGATTTGTCCCAAAGTCCGGTGCAAGTGAGGAGAAGCATTGTGCTCGGCATGGACGGAGATAATATCTGCGCCAGCTTTGGCAAAATCAGCTACATATTTTTCTGGTTCCACGATCATCAAGTGGACATCCAGGGGCTTTTTGGTATGAGGACGAACTGCTTCGACAATCAGGGGGCCGATAGTAATATTTGGTACGAACCGTCCATCCATTACATCAACGTGAATCCAGTCCGCGCCAGCGGCATCCACAGCCCGAATTTCTTCACCCAAGCGGCCAAAATCCGCAGAAAGGATGGACGGGGAAATCACCAAGGATTTTTGGCTCATAGTTACTATATGTCTCCTGAGAGTTAAGTTTCAGTAAAAATTTTAACAATTTCTACAATTTTAACAGGGGTTAGGGATCGATCGCATAAGTTGCTAGTTATGACCGAGCGATAATCCTGACGCTACATAATGCACTCGGCGATGAGTGTAGTTGTTCACTTGGCTGGCATCAATCCTAATTGCTGCATTAGTGCTAGCAAATTGCACTCATACCACCACTCAACAATCTTACTGTTAGAAATTTTGAGCAAGGTAAAATCATTGATTTTGGCATGTTTACCAGTAGGTGGAATGCCTAAAAATTCGCCTGTATGGGTGCCTTGGATTGTGGTGCGATAGACCACTTTTTCGCCTTCGGCGATCGTCTCCTCGATCGTCTGCTGAATATCTGGAAATCCTTCAAACAAGCTGGCATTAAAGGCTTTATTTGCTGCTAGTCCCACAATTGGTTCTGGGGAACTGTTGAAATGATGAATGACATCTTTACTCATTAATTCATCCCAAGCCTGTTGCCAATTAGGATTGGTGCCCCACCCTGCTGTCGCGAAACGGAGGGCGATCGATTTGTTTTGTTCGATTTGAGTCATCATCAAATTACTCCTTCAACTTACAATACATTAGTGTATGGTGAGACTGTAGCAACCTCATTTGCCAACGTCAATACATAGGTGTATGGAAGTATCCAATCCCAAATTAGGGCGACAAGACTGGTTGAATGCGGCACTAGACACCTTTATGGCTAAGGGCATCGAAGCCGTCAAAGTTGATGCGATCGCCAAATCGCTCCAGATTACACGCGGTAGTTTTTATTGGCATTTCAAAAATCTCGACGATCTGTTGAATGCGATCGTCCAGGAGTGGCAGGCTGTCAATACCGAAGCTGTCATGCACCAAGTCGAAGCCGAAGGTGGCATACCAAGTCAGCGGTTATTGCACCTATTTAAAATTGCGGCGGAAGATGACGATCGATTAGAGAAAGCAATGCGCATCTGGGCGATCCACGATATCCGAGCCGCCGCCGCGATCGAACGCGTCGATCGACAGAGACTAGCATATCTTCAGCACTTATTCTTACAAATTGGCTTCTCCCCAACCGATGCCGAGGTACGCGCGCAAGTGGCTTACTCCGTCCGCCTGGGGTGGTTCATCATGGCATTGCCCACCACTCGATCGAAACGCCTGACTGAAATCCAACTCGTTCATACGATTTTGACTCAACAATCATAGGGATAGGTGGATCGTAATGTCCTTTCCCCTAAAACCTAAAGCCTAATACCTAAAATCTCTCGATCGCCAGATAACGACAACAGCCAAATTTGAAATACTGCAAATAGGGATCTTACTGCACGCTTTCCGAGTCGTTTATTTCTAATTAAATCATGGTGCAAATTTGGCTTCAGATCGGTGTAGTCGGGATGATATTGGGCAGCCTAGTATTTGGCTTTGGTGCGAGTCGGGCCGCAGATCGACGATGGCAGATTCTATATACCTTGAACTTTTTTATCTGTCTGATTGCTGCGGGACTGTATCTAGCAATGTCTCTAGGGTTGGGCTTTCAAGTCATTTACGATCGACCGACATTCTGGGTCAGATATATAACCTGGTTTTGCTCGACACCTTTACTGATCCTCGATCTAGCGTTTCTGGGTCGCACTAATTTACCCATTACCTGTAGTTTGATTGGCGCGAATGCGTATATGATTGCAACTGGTTTTGTCGGTGCAATTACACCCAAACCAATGAATCAAATCTGGTATCTGGTCAGTTGTGGTGCGTTTATTGCTACGCTTTATCTATTGTTAAAGCCCTACCGCAGCCAAGCCGAACAGCACTACCCCCATGCCAAACAAGTATTTCGGAAGCTGTTAACCGCGCATGTCGTGCTATGGACTTTGTATCCTGTCGTCTGGATTTTGGCGGCGACTGGTTTGGGAGTGCTCAGTCAAGGGTACGAAACGATGGGCTACACGCTGCTAGATTTAGCTTCTAAGGTCGGATTTGGATTTTTATCGCTCAACTCGTTATACCAGCTAGAATCGCAAAAAGTTTAAAAAATTGATGGCTGATAATTGATAATTAGGAGTGTAGCGATCGCATCCCAACTTTTAGTTAGCTGATGAAATTTCTTCACCGTTCCGATTTATTCTGTTGGTCTGAGTTCAATTCCGAACGCAATATTGATTTTCATAGTATTGCCTGGATTCGAGCGGAGGGGAATGTTCTCATCGATCCGCCGCCCCTATCTGGAAACGATCTGGCACATTTACAGTCGTTGGGTGGTACTAGCTGGATTGCGATCGCCAATTCCGACCATATTCGCGCCAGCGAGGAACTTGCTGCCAAAACAGGTGCCCAAATTGCGGCTCCGCAGGGCGAACGCGAAACATTCCCCATTGCTGTCGATCTCTGGTTGGCTGATGGCGATGCCATCGTCCCTGGGCTAGAGGCAATTGCATTACACGGTTCTAAAACCCCTGGCGAGTTGGGTCTTTTGTTGCAAGAAACTACCTTAATTACTGGCGATCTCGTCAGAGCGCATCGAGCTGGCTCGCTGATGTTATTGCCAGATGCTAAGTTATCCAATCGCGAGCTAGCACTGGCTTCGGTGCGAAGATTGGCAAAGCTAGACCGAATTGAAACGGTGCTAGTGGGCGACGGCTGGCATATCTTCCACCAGGGACATTTACAACTGCAAGCATTGTGCGCTCAATGAAGTTAGCAAAAAAAGAAAGAGCGTTATTCCAAAGAATAATGCTCTTTCAACGTAAAACGATTGCTAATGATAATTATTCAAAATCATCATCATCCTCGCTGTCCCCAGGCGGTGCCCAATCGAAATCATCTTCATCATCGGAGCTACTGGCTTTGACTGTATCGCCGTAGAGTCCAGCAAATTCGTCCTCCTCTTCTGGACTAGAAGGCTTGACAATCGATAAGCCACCGAGCATTGGATCGTCGAGATCGTAGCTACGGGCGGTGCGATCGTCGAGAATCATATCCTCATCGCTGCCGAGGGTGCCATCGTAGGCACCATACATGCCTGGAGAGCCATAATCATTGTCCATAATCGGGCTGGAGAAGTTGGAGTCTTCATAGGCGTTGAAGCCAGTACCAGCAGGAATCAGACGACCGATGATCACGTTCTCTTTCAAGCCGCGCAACCAGTCTGATTTACCTTCGATCGCGGCTTCTGTCAGGACGCGAGTGGTTTCTTGGAAACTTGCAGCCGAGATGAAGCTATCGGTATTCAACGATGCTTTGGTAATCCCGAGCAACATTGGCGTATATTCAGCCGGAGCTGCACCAGTAATCGACATCGCTTCGTTGACCTGTTCGACTTGGCGGAGTTCTTGGAGTTCTCCCGGTAACATGGTGGTATCGCCACCATCGTCGATGCGGACTTTGGAAGTCATCTGTCGGACGATCACCTCGATGTGTTTGTCGGCGATGTCGATCCCTTGAGATTGATACACCGATTGAACTTCATTTACTAGGAAGGCTTGGGCTTTTTGCAGGGCGAGTAACGCAGCTTCAAAGACGCCATTATCTTCGCGGAAGTGGTTGAAGTAGACTTCGAGGATTTCGTGTGGGTTCAACTGTCCATCCGTAAGCAGGTGTCCTGCTTTGACTTCATTTCCATCCGATACGAGTAAGTTTTGACCGGGGCCGAGGAAGTATTCTTCGACTGCGCCACTAGCATCGATGACTTTAATCTCGATCGGCTCGTTATCGTCACCATAAACTACAGAGGCAGTACCATCGCGACGGTTGAGGATACAGGCTTCTTTCGGTTTGCGGGCTTCGAGTAATTCCTCGATCCGAGGTAAACCTTGGATGATATCTCCGGTTTTCGATCGCTCGAATACCAGTAGTACCAAGTTATCGCCCCGTTGGACGAGATCGCCGTTGTCAATATGCAGGATTGCTCCTGGCGAGACGCGATAGGGACGCGCCATCCGTAAGATGACTTGGGAGTCAGTAACTTCCACAACTTGACCGGATTCGGGACTAGCGAGACCTTCCGCGAGTTGGCCGCCTGCTACTACTAGTTTGCCGACTTTGACAGTCGGTTTAACACCATTAGTTTCGACGAGCGTCCGATCGGTATCGCGAACTACGAGTACTCGCCGCACAGATTCAGCCCCTTGGCGAATCCCACGCACGATCCCATGATGTTTACAACGAATCTCCGTCCGAGCGACAACTGCACCTGGTGCGATTTGTTGGCCATCGGTAACCAGAGCTTCGGTATATGTACTACCACCCAAGTTATCACCAGCAGTATCGCGCCGGATCGTTAGCGATTCGAGAATCACTAGTTGAAGCCGGAGTTCGCCAGTATCTTCGTCTTTAATCAGTTCGATATCGGCAGCCAGTTGGGGAGTGCTGGTAGAATCCATTTCCAACACCAGTTGGGTGCGGAGGAGTTCGACCCCATCCACAGATTTGACGCGTTCGCCATCTTTGTAAGGTACGCGTTGCACCGCTCGTAACTCGATCGTGCCTTGGGCACCAGCCTGATTGACAGATGCTTGGGATGGCAGATTGGGTTCGTCAGGAACTTGGTATTCTACGACGGGGCGGATCAAGAGTGCCGAACCTTCAGGAGTTTCGACGTATTCTAGATACCGCAGTTCGGTCAGTTCTTCGAGTTCGGGAACGGGTTTTTGACCGGGATAACAGATCGTACCGCTGACTGACTGTCCGGCTTCGGGATCGTCGAGCAGGTGCAGATCGCCAGGTTTGATCGTAATTTCCCGCAAGATGTCATTTTTCTGCACGACTTCGATAATCCCGCTGATACCGCAGAAGATATCGCGAATGACTTCGGTGCCTGCTTCGACATACTGCCCATCTTCGACGTTGAGCAGGGAGATGTCTTTGTTGACTTCATGGGACTCTTCAGGAATCCACAGAATTGTCCCACCTTGGACGACCTCGTAGCCCTGTTTGGCTTTACCTTTTTTCTGGACATCTAGTCCGGCAAATTTGACAATCCCACCCGTGCGCGTGCGATAGCGATCGTCTACCAATTCGGCAACGGCAGTGCTATTTTGGACTTTGGTTCCAGGTGCGGTCAGCAGTTGGAAGCGTTGATTGTCATCGGTGACGATCGCATATTGTTCGCGACCAGACGTGGCATCGACTTCGACTTTAGCGCGATCGAGCGACACGGATGCCGTGATAATATCGATCTCCCGTTCGCCGCGCAGTCGGACGACACCACCGCTGACCGAAATCAAGCGGGTTTCAGCCAAGACGCCATCGACAGAGATCCGATCGTCGTTTTTGACCATCGGTTCGGCACCAGGTGGTAAATTATAAACTTCGCCCGATAGTACCCAGATCAAACCACCACGTTGAGCGATCCGCGTCATATTACCTTGTCGATCGGTTTTTTCTTCCGGTACGATATCGGCAAATAAAACTTCCCCAGCCAGATCGGAGGCAACGTCTTTTGTTGCTTTTTCAGTGGAGCGGCCACCACGACTCAGCGCGATTTCTGCGAGCAGATCGCCAGATTTAACTTCCGCGCCATCGGGTACCAGTAACAGCGAACCAGGGGTGAGATTAAAGACCTTTTTCTTCCCTTTACCTTTAGGTTCGACGATCAGATCGCCATTGACTTCTACTTGTTCGCGGTCTTCTCCGTGGCGGGTGCGGACGGCACGCACGCGGAGATTGGAGAATTTAACAGTACCATCGTGTGGAGCACGAATTTGTTGCTCGACTTCGCCTGTAAATACCCCACCCGTGTGGAATGTCCGCATTGTGAGCTGGGTGCCAGGTTCGCCGATCGATTGTGCGGCGATAATCCCGACGGCTTCGCCCAAATCGACCAGGTGTCCGTGTGCCAGACTCCAACCATAGCAGAGTTGACAGACCGATCGAGCGGCTTCACAAGTTAGAGCCGATCGCGCGAAGACCGATGTCACGCCAGCTTTGGTAATTTCTTTAATTAGATCTTCACCTAATTCTTGGTTGCGAGTGCCGATAACTGCTTTGGTTTCGGGATGCAAGACATCCGCCGCTAAGACGCGTCCGTGCAGCCGATCTTTGAGCGGAATCAAGACGCGATCTCCATCCTTCATTGCTTCGACAACCAAGCCGCGAGTCGTGCCACAATCATGTTCGCGGACGATCACATCTTGGGATACGTCTACCAAACGACGAGTCAGGTAACCAGAGTCAGCCGTCCGCAATGCGGTATCGACCAGACCCTTACGCGCACCGTATGAGGAAATAATATACTCGGTTACCGTCAAGCCTTCTTTAAAGTTGGTCTTAATTGGTAAGTCGATGATTTCCCCTTGGGGATTGGCCATCAAACCGCGCATTCCGACGAGCTGACGAACTTGAGACAGGTTGCCCCGCGCCCCAGAGAATGCCATCATATAGACGGAGTTGAGCGGATAATTTTCTCTAAAGTTAACTACTACTTGGTCTTTGAGGCTTTCAGAAGTGATGTTCCAAGTATCGATTACTTTTTGGAACCGTTCGACTTCTGTAATCTCGCCGCGAGTATATTTAGCTTCGGTTTCATCGATCGTATTTTCGGCAGCTTCCAGCATTTCCCGCTTGATCGGCGGAATCTTTAGGTCATCGATACTGATCGATACCCCCGCTCTAGTGGCAAATCGGAAACCCAATTCTTTGAGTTTGTCCGCCATCTGCGCTGTCCGAGCGGTACCATAATGCCGGAACGACCAAGTAATCAGCTTTTTCAACTGACCTTTATCAACCATCCGGTTGTTAAAAACGATCGGCTTTCTCTCTTTTTCGCTCATGATCTAGGGGATAGAGGTTAGGGGATAGGGAATAGGGTACGGAGGGGTAAAGGTTAAGGGGTAAGGGGTAAAGGGTAAGAACGAAACACTCGGTTTCTATTCCCTATCCCCTATCCCCTATTCCCTACTCCCTATACCGAGAGGACTTCTTGAATGGTCTTGTTGTAAATAATCCGGCCTGGGGTGGTATAGATATATTGAGAGAGCAGTTCACCTGTGCTGGTTTCGCGAATGCGGCGGTATTTATAGAGTCTGGTGGTCGTACCGTCGCCATTGTCGATCGTTTCTAATGGGTCTTTTTCTTCATCGTCGGATTCCATTAAACCGTCGTATCTGACCCAGATAAAGCTGTGGATATTCAGCTCGCCGCGATCGTATGCACGAACGGCATCGTCTAGATTGGCAAAATAGCGATCGGTTTCGGCGAGTTCGGGATTCCGAGCGGTCAGATAATAACAACCCAAGACCATATCCTGAGAAGGTGCGACGATCGGCGAACCCGTTGCTGGTGAGAGAATGTTATTACTCGCCAACATTAGCAGTCGGGCTTCGGCTTGAGACTCCAAGGACAACGGTACGTGAACCGCCATCTGGTCTCCGTCGAAGTCGGCATTAAATGCTGGGCAAACTAGCGGATGGAGTTGAATCGCGCGACCTTCGACGATAATCGGCTCGAAGGCTTGAATCCCCAAACGGTGCAGGGTTGGTGCCCGATTCAGCATCACTGGGTGTCCGGCGATGACTTCTTCGAGGACATCCCACACGGTTGGATCGCCACGTTGGATCAGTTTTTTGGCAGCTTTGATATTATTGACCAAGTTGTTTTTGATCAACCGATGGATCACAAACGGCTGGAATAATTCGATCGCCATTTCTCTAGGCAATCCACACTGGTGGATTTTCAGTTTTGGCCCGACGACAATTACCGAACGTCCGGAATAATCGACCCGTTTACCGAGCAAGTTCTGCCGGAAGCGTCCCTGTTTCCCTTCGATAATATCGGATAGGGATTTGAGGGCGCGGTTATTGGCACCGACTACGGTTCTACCGCGTCTACCGTTATCGATCAGCGCATCGACGGCTTCTTGAAGCATCCGTTTCTCGTTGCGGACGATGATTTCGGGTGCTAAGATTTCTTGCAATCTCGCCAGACGGTTATTCCGGTTGATGACACGGCGATAGAGATCGTTTAAGTCCGAAGTCGCAAATCGACCGCCATCGAGTTGCACCATTGGGCGCAAATCAGGGGGAATTACAGGCACGTAACTGAGAATCATCCATTCGGGACGACTACCTGTCGCGATGAAGTTATCGATCACCCGCAGGCGTTTGATCAACTTGGCGCGTTTTTGACCCTTGGACTCGCTAATCTGCTCGCGGAGCTTTTCAGCCTCTTCTTCCAATTGCAGGTCTTCTAGGAGCCGCTGGACGGCTTCTGCACCAATGCCGACTTCGACTCCTTCGAGTTGAGAGTCTTCACTATAGATCCGTTCTTCAATTTCTAACCACTGTTCTTCAGTCAGCAGTTGTTTGTAACCGAGAGTATCATCGTTACCTGCGGCCAAAACAACATAGGAGTTGAAGTAGACGATTTGTTCGACATCGCGCAAGGGCATATCGAGCAGGATGCTCAAGTAGCTGGGAATCCCTTTGAGGTACCAAACGTGAGCCACTGGCGCAGCTAGTTTGATAAAGCCCATCCGGTGACGGCGCACGCGGGATTCGGTAACTTCAACTCCACAACGTTCGCAGACGATGCCACGATGGCGCACCCGTTTGTATTTACCGCAATGGCATTCCCAATCCTTGGCAGGGCCAAAAATCCGTTCGCAGAACAAACCATCCATTTCCGGCTTCAATGTCCGATAGTTGATGGTTTCTGGTTTGGTGACTTCGCCAACTAATTGTCCGTTGGGTAAGTTCCGCGAACCCCACTCTCGAATCCGATCGGGTGAAGCGATCCCAATCTTAACGTAATCAAACTTGGTTTCTAGCTTTTGACGCATAATTAGGCTTTAGGGATTAGGCTTTAGGGATTAGGCTTTAGGCTTTAGGGATTGGGCTTTAGGCTTTAGGGCAGATCTTAGGGGAACGCGCCGCGTTCCGAACCTAAAGCCTAAAGCCTAACACCTAACACCTTCTTAGACTTCTTCGCTATCATCTCCACGAGCAAAGGATTCGTAGGTGGGGCGAGATGGGGCGCGGCGGGTGTTGACATCGGCCATCAGATCGACTTCGACGTCGCGGCTGTCGCCGTCGGGGGTCTGTTCGACTTTGTGGACGGCGATATCTAGTCCGAGGGATTGCAACTCGCGCATCAGTACTTTGAAGGATTCGGGAGTACCGGGACTCGGGATGGATTTACCTTTAACGATCGCGTTGAGGGCGTCGTTACGACCTTGCATATCGTCGGATTTGACGGTGAGCAATTCTTGGAGGGTATACGCCGCACCGAATGCTTCGAGTGCCCAGACTTCCATTTCTCCAAACCGTTGACCGCCTTGTTGGGCTTTACCACCAAGGGGTTGTTGGGTCACCAAGGAGTAAGGGCCTGTAGAACGCGCGTGGATCTTATCATCGACTAAGTGGACTAGTTTGAGCATATACGCTTTGCCGACCGTTACGGGTCGATCGAATGCTTCGCCCGTGCGTCCGTCGTAAACAGTTGTTTTACCCGGCTCGTTTTTATCGAAAATCCACGGTTTATCCTGTGCTTTGGCTGCTGCTTTTAACTTGCCATGAACTGTCGTCCGCGAAGCTTCGGGGGCATACATTTCATCGAATGGCGTGACCTTAAACCGCATGTTTAAATTGTGTCCCGCCCAACCGAGCAAGCATTCAAATACCTGACCGACGTTCATCCGCGATGGTACGCCCAAGGGGTTGAGGACGATATCGACGGCGGTACCGTCGGGGAGATAGGGCATATCTTCGACAGGCATAATCCGAGAGACGATCCCTTTATTACCGTGACGTCCGGCCATTTTATCGCCGACTTGAATTTTGCGTTTTTGCGCTACATAGATCCGCACGACCATGTTTGCTCCAGGTGGGAGTTCGTCGCCTTGTTCGCGGGTAAACACCCGAACATCGACGACGCGACCTTTTTCACCATTGGGGACGCGCAGGGAGTTATCGCGGACATCGCGGGCTTTTTCACCAAAAATCGCTCGCAATAGTTTTTCTTCTGGCGGTTGATCGGATTCACCTTTGGGAGTTACTTTACCGACGAGGATGTCGCCAGATGTCACCCAAGCACCCTTGCGAATAATGCCCGTTTCGTCAAGGTTTCGCAATGATTCTTCACTAACGTTGGGAATTTCGCGGGTAATCTCTTCGGGGCCGAGTTTAGTTTGTCGTGCCTCGATTTCAAACTTCTCGATGTGGATACTGGTATAGAAATCCTGGGAGACCAATCGTTCGCTAATTAGGATCGCATCCTCATAGTTGTAGCCCTCCCACGGCATATAAGCAACCAGAATATTCTGACCCAAAGCCAGCTCGCCGCCTTCGGTTGCCGAACCATCGGCTAGGACTTGACCTGCAACTACGCGATCGCCGATTTTGACTAACGGACGCTGGTTTAAGCAAGTATCCTGGTTAGAACGGTGATATTTTTGGAGCAGATACTTCTGCGTCCGACCATTATCACCACGAACGTCGATCGATTCTGCTTCGATAAAGCTGACCACACCATCGAATTTTGAGACAACTACCATCCCAGAGTCGCGAGCGGCTTGGACTTCTAGCCCAGTACCGACTAACGGACGTTCTGGACGCAGTAGAGGTACCGCCTGACGTTGCATGTTAGAACCCATCAGGGCGCGGTTGGCGTCATCGTGTTCGAGGAAGGGAATCAACGACGTTGCGACCGAGATAATCTGTACGGGTGAAATTGCCACATAATCCACCTGATCTGGTGTCGTCGTGGTAAACTCGTGCCGATACCGGACGGGAATCGTCGAACCTAAGATATAACCATCCTCATCGGTGGTAATATCCCCAGGTGCGACCCGCAGATCGTCTTCTTGATCTGCTGTCATGTATTCGGCTTCTAATTCTCGCTTGACCCGGCCATTTTCGACAGGTAAGAAGGGAGTTTCGATAAATCCATACTGATTGACCCGCGCGTGTGTCGCTAGCGAACCGATCAGTCCAGCGTTGGGGCCTTCAGGTGTTTCGATCGGACAAATCCGCCCATAGTGGGAGGTGTGAATATCGCGAACCGCAAAACCCGCCCGTTCTCTGGTCAAACCACCAGGTCCTAATGCTGAAAGTCGGCGTTTGTGGGTCAATTCCGCCAGGGGATTGGTTTGATCCATAAACTGGGACAGTTGCGAGGAACCGAAAAATTCCTTAACTGCGGCAACTAGCGGTTTGGGATTGACCAAACTGGCTGGGGTCAAGCTGCTAGTCTCCGATACAGTCATCCGTTCGCGGATGATCCGCTCTAGACGGTTCAAACCGACCCGAATTTGGTTCTGGAGCAACTCACCAACCGAACGCACGCGACGATTGCCTAAGTGGTCGATATCATCGACGCTACCGATATCAAATTCCAGATTGATCAGATAATCGATCGCGCACAAGATATCTTGCGGTGTCAATACCCGCACGGTATCGGGCGTAGTTAGGCGCAGCTTGCGATTTAATTTATACCGTCCGACTTTACCCAAATCGTACCGCTTGGGGTCAAAGAAGCGCGAATCTAGTAATTGCTGACCGCCACTGACAGTAGGTGGCTCGCCCGGACGGAGCTTTTTGTACAGCTCCATCAAAGCTTCTTCTTCGGACAAGTTGCCTTCTTTATCGATCGTCTTTTGATAAAATTCGGGGTGACGTAACGAGTCAAAAATCTCGTTATCGGTCAATCCCAGAGCTTTGAGCAATACCTGCGCCGACAGTTTGCGCGTCTTGTCGATCCGCACCCAGACGATATCATTTTTATCTGTCTCAAACTTCAACCACGCACCCCGGTTGGGAATCAGCGAGGCACTATAAGTTCTACGACCGTTTTTGTCTAACTCGGACTTATAATAAACTCCAGGCGATCGGACGATCTGATTGACAATTACCCGCTCGGCACCGTTGATAATAAAGGTACCGCGATCGGTCATCAATGGTAAGTCGCCAATGAAGACATCTTGCTCGATGATTTTGCCTTTATCTTCTTTATTAATTAATTGCGTCGGCACGTACATTTGCACCGCGTAGCTGGCATCGCGTCGCTTGGCTTCATCGACATCGTACTTAGGCCGCTTGAGCTTATAATTTTTTGCCAAGAACCGCAATTCTAGTTTGCCAGTGTAATCAGTAATCGGCGAAAAGCTATCTAATTCTTCGATTAAGCCTTCTTCTAAAAACCAACGGAAGCTAGAACGCTGAATTTCTACTAAATCCGGCAGCATGTAAGTGGATGCGGTAGTAGTAATCTGACTAGTCATGATATTCCTCTTGTAAGTGCGTTCTCAACAGCAATCGGTTATTTGAGTTATTCAGTGCCAAGTCGTGGCATGTTAAGTTCGGTATTCTAAGCGATGCCGCTGTCGTGGGTCATCCCTAAGCGTCAACCGAGCGAGCAAATTGAGATTATTCATAACTTTCCCCTAGCAATCGATAACCTTGTGGCGAAGATGTTCCTGTTTGTATGCGATCGAAGACGATCGGGTTTCGCGAGCTTGGCATAGATAGCATCTTCGTGGTCAAAATAGCTTAAGTTGAGAGGTCGCGTAACGTAAATTAAAAATAGTAAATATAATTGACTAACACAAATGACTAGTTAATTGCTGACAAAACTGGTAATCTAAATAATTGTCGGGCGTTTGCTGTCGTAGCATCAGCGAGTAGATTTAGACTTTCGCCCCGCAACTGCGCCAGATAGCTAGCTACATGAGAGACAAATGCAGGTTCGTTGCGTTTGCCGCGTTTGGGTACGGGTGCGAGAAATGGGCAGTCAGTTTCGACCAGTAGCTTGTCGAGCGGTACCATTTGTGCCGAAGCTTGGATCTGGGTCGCATTTTTAAAAGTAACCACGCCACTGAAGCTAATATAGAACCCCAAATCTAAAAACCATTGGGTTTCGATTGGAGTTCCAGACCAGCAATGCATGACACCTCTAACTTGCCCAAATTCCGACCAGAATTCTTGGCAAACTTGACGCATCTGGCTAGCTGCATCCCGACAGTGAATAATTACAGGTAAATCTAAATTTTTGGCGATCTGAAGCTGCGCTCGAAAGACGTCGATCTGCCACTGACGATCGTCGGCCTTGAAAAAGTCCAAACCCGTCTCGCCAATAGCCACTACTCGGTTGTCGCTAGTTGCCACTTCCCGAATTTGTCGATCGAGATCTGGTTGCCACAAGCTAGCATCTAAAGGATGCAAGCCGACAGAAAAGAACAGTTCGGGAAACCGATCTGCTAATTTCTTGGTCTTGGTAACTTCGGCTGGCGTGACGCAAGAATGTACGAGCTGTACGACTCCACTCGTCCGCCAGCGATCGCGCACTGCCTCTAGATCCGCCTCGAAAGCCTCAAAGTTGATATGAACGTGAGTATCAATTAGCTGCATTTAGCACAGATTAACTGGTTTCGTGGGCGTACCCGGACTCGATAACCCCACAGGCGACGACTCACCTCTGGGGACATAGCGTAAGTAATTACCGCTTGGCAGAACTAACCTGAGTTTAGGCAGGCTTCAGGACTTTAGCCAGACGAGCTTTCTTGTTAGCACCGTTATTGCGATGCAAGACGCCTTTTTGGACGGCTTTATCGATCTTTTGATATGCTTCAGACATACATTTTTGCACTTCAGCCGACGATTCGGCTGTAGGAGCGGCAGTATGTTTATCGACGGCTGTGAAGTATTTCTTCATCAACGTCCGTACTGCTGATTTATGAGATTTATTCCGAAGCCGATTCCGCTCGGCGATTTCGACACGTTTGATTGCAGACTTAATATTTGCCACAGTTAGCCCTGGGAAAACTCGCGTTTAAAAATTGACATAATGTCAGACATATTAGCATAGCACGAACGAATAAAATTTTACAAGCGATTCCTTGTAAAACCTTATAATCATGCTGAGATAGATCGCTAGAATACTCGCCCCTAGCCCATTTAGCTCTGAAATGATGTTGGTTGTGGATTGGCTTGAGTAGATTGCTAGTGTCTAAATACCATCATAATCGAAAATAGTCGGATTTCAAGTACGGAGACGATCGAATTACTCACATCTTGCACCAGTTTAAATATACTAGTATTAAGCAGCGGAAATGAGGGTACCGTTTCTTGCTCCCAGTCTCCGAGTCTCCCAAAATAGTATAGACCCAGGGTACCCACAAGGGGCACCCCTACAGATTAATTGCGTAGGGGTGCCCCTTGTGGGTACCCGACTTTCCGTATTGGTGCAAGATGTGAGACTATAAAGTCGATTACGGCAACTGCTGAAGTCTCACGGCGGCGTCAGCATATTCTTTTTCCTTGCCAGCTTTTTTGGCTAATTGAAGGGTCATCTCAAAGTCGGCTTTGGCTTTGGCTTGATTGTTAAGTTCCTGATGTAGAATGCCGCGCTCGTAAAACTGATAATAACTGCTAGGATCTAACACGATCGCCCGATCGTAATCGGAGATCGCTTGTTCGCGCTGGTTCATACTGGCATACAAGCCAGCGCGAGACATATACGCATAAGAACTCCGCGCGTCCATTTTGATGGCGGCATTAAAATCTTGCATGGCTTGGGCTTTATTCCCTTGCTTGATTCGCAAATACCCTCTGGCAATCCAGGCTAGAGTATTATCGCCTTGCAACCCGATCGACTCATTCAAGTCAGCGAGCGCCTGTTGGGTATTCCCTAACTCCTCCCAAACGCTAGAGCGTTGATAATACGCCTCAGCCCAATTAGGCTTGAGTTTGAGAGCCTCACCAAAGTCGGCTAAGGCACCCTGTCGATCTTGAAGCTTGCTGCGAACTTGCCCGCGTTCGTTGTAGCTTTCTGCCGTAGGTTGTAGCTCGATAGCGCGATTGAAATCGGCTAAAGCATCTTTGAAATTATCTGCCGCACTGCGAACTTTGCCGCGCTCTAAGTAAGCCACCGCATTGGACGCCCCATCGCCCAAATCTTGACTGACATTGCTGCTGACTGTTGTCGATGGACGAGTTGCCAGCAGGACTGCCAAGCTAGCCACGATTAATCCCAGACTGATGCCGCCATAGAGTTTGATGTGCCGCCAGCCAGATGGTTCTTGGGGGATGGGTAGTTGCTGCGTCCGCTTTAATGGCGATCGATTCTCGCTACCAGCGACTGCAACAATGGGCTGTAAGGTGGTTTTGGCGAGGGGTGAGGAGCTAAATCGCGCAGCACGTCTGCGGCGGACTGATATCGCTGTTTGCGATCGCTACACATCAATTTATCTAAGATCGCACCCAGATTGTCACCGATCGATTGGTTGACATAATTACGCCAGTTTTTAGTCCAATCGTTAGCTTCAGCGGGAGAACCTTCTTCCATCAACTGCGAGACAATCTGGTAAGGACTGATGCCGCTCATCAGATAAAAAGCCGTCACGCCCAGACTATATAAGTCGCTGGCTGAATAAGCTTTCCCGCCCCAAAGTTGTTCTAATGGCGAATAACCCAACGAGCCGATACTCGTCCCCGTTGCGGGATTGGCTTCCATTTGCTTAGAGATGCCAAAATCGATGAGGACAAGCTTGCGATCGGCATGTCGCCGCATGATATTGTACGGCTTAATATCGCGATGGATGACGCCCTGTTCGTGGACGACGTGCAATATCCCTAATAAATCTTGAAGAAAATCGCGAATCCGCGCTTCGTCATACAAACCGTACCGATCCAGTTCCTCAGCCAAATTTTCGCCAGCCACATACTGCTGGACGAAGTATAAATAACCCCCCTCTGAAAAAAATGCCAACAGCGCGGGGATTTGTGGATGCTCGCCCAAACGTTGGAGCTGCTTGGCTTCATCGCGAAACCTGAGTTTTTCACTCTCGGTGTCGTTGCCAGCATAGGGCGCAAACTGCTTAATGACACATTGCTCGCCAAATTTTTTGATATCTTCAGCTAGATAAGTTTTGCCAAATCCACCCCGTCCGATCGATTTGAGCGGTTTGTAGCGATTTTCTAGCACCACCAAATCGATGCCACATTGCGGACAAGAGTTAAGATCCGGTTCGCAAGGTGGATTTTGGCAACTAGGGTTGAGACAACAAATCATGAATTTGCAAAA
Organism: Chamaesiphon minutus PCC 6605; assembly: GCF_000317145.1. Lineage (GTDB taxonomy): Bacteria > Cyanobacteriota > Cyanobacteriia > Cyanobacteriales > Chamaesiphonaceae > Chamaesiphon > Chamaesiphon minutus. The sequence goes on from NC_019697.1 coordinate 3,143,155, forward strand.
CTTTGAGAGAAGGCAGAAAATAGCAGCGATAACCTGTCGGTGCCATTAGAGCTGCACTTTGCTGACGGTTGACTGGATTATCTAAAACAGAATTGTCATTATTGCAAATCCTAACATCAGACTATGGTGGTTGATGTGCGTATTTCAGCCGATCGAGGCAGTTGGCAGTTGGGTAGAGGTTAAAATAAAATAACCCTGCCTTTGGAGAGGACAGGGTATCAAACTATTTAATATCTAGGCTTAACGACGAGACATCGACATCACGATTCGGAGCACGTACCAGAACAACAAAGCCACCGAGGCAAACAGCGATAGAGCCGCTGCCACATATTGGTCTTTGCTAAACTGGGTCATAATTTGGGACGTATCGTAGAGAATTGCTGCCATTGCAAATCCCACCATTAACACTGAGAAAAATAACCCCAGTTGAAAGCCAAAAATCACGCTACAGATAATCAATCCCAACGCCACGAAACCGCCAATTTTGAGCGCGCCACCCAAGAAGGTGAAATCTTTACCTGTAGTCAGAGCGACTGCTGTCAAACCAACAAACATCAAAGCCGTGAGAATCCCCGCAGTCGGAATCACTGTCGGATCGGATAAGCGACTGGCAATAAAGATCAGCGGCGCAAATAACAGTGCTTCGGCGACGACATAAATCCCCAATCCGAGATATTGCAGCGAGACGGAATCAGCTCTATTAGCCAATCCCCGTGAGAGCCAACCCAACAGCGAAAAACCAGCCAATACCGCCAGCCATGTCATCCCGCCTGTCAAAGCTCTAGCTAAAGTCTCTGCAATCCCCGACTGAACAAGGAATGTCTCGATCGCGATAAATGCACCAACAGCACCAGCTAGATGGGCGTAAGTTTTTCTAATAAACTCAGCCCGTTCGCGAGGCTGTTCTTGGGCTACAACGTACATAGATTAAACCTCTCAAACTATCGATTTTCTGGGTTCGCTGCCATGCGAATGACTACAATAATATAGATTCAGTTGCAACCGTTCCAATTCCGGAAAGTTACCAAAGATTGGCTGCGATCTTCTTTCTCGATCTTAGCTAATTTCGATCGAATCCGCCATCGGCCTTATTGAATCTACACTGTCTGAAAACATTGCAGATTTAGGTTTAAGCTGTGTGGCTATAATCGATCGACTAAATCCGATCTCGGCTTGGAGAAAACTAGTTGTAACAAGAGCATTGCTGTCGATTTTAGTTAAGTTATGCCAGACAAAAAAGCCAAGCGTTTATCGATTATTTGCCTATATTCGAGCCATTTTCTCCAAGTCTAGCTATTAGGTAATTTCACGGATGCCAAGCGGTGAATCTCTATTAGTTAGTGCGGATAACCGTGCAGATCGATCGCTAATACTATGCGGCAGAAATTAACCAACCATTTCTTTCCCCGCTCCCCGCTCCCCGCTCCCCGCAAAATAGTAACCTTATTTACGCCTTAGACTACTAGTCATGTTTTGCTGGGTAATTTCACGCAGATCGATCGCCAAATATCCTCACCACAGCTCGATTGCTGCTATCTAAAAGTTCCGTATCGATCCCGATGCCAAATCTCGATCGCATCGAGCATAATTGTAAAAGGTGAGCCAAGTACTTACCAAATCTAAAGTTGAGAATCTGAGATCCATAGAGGTTGTAAGGCTGTGTGGGGTTGGGAATTTGACTGCATTGCAATCGCTCGATTTGTCTCCAGGCATAGCTTCACACTATTGGTAGCATATCGCCTGGAGCATCGGTGCGATCGCCGAGTAGTCGCTACCACTGGCAATTTAGCAATGGCGACGCTACTGCCATGACTGGAAGCAATGCTAAGTGAATGCTAAAATAGTATCGAGCGGTACTAAAATTAATTAGCAATAAATAATAATGAAGTTAAGTTTTCGTCGGACGATCGCAGGTTACTTGTTAACTGCGCTGCTGGTAGTGGTGTCACTATTCATGACGAGCATTTATCCCTCAGCAGCACTAGCAGACGATTTTACGAAAGCAACTTTGGAAAATGCTGATTTTTCGGGCAAAGATTTGACTTCATACGAGTTTACGCAAGCTAGCGTGCGCAATGGTAAATTTATTAATGCGAATCTCACGGGTGTCAGCTTGATTGGGGGCAACTTTGACTCGGCAGATATGACTGGAGCAAATTTGACAAATGCTTTGTTAGATACGGCAAGGTTTACCCGCACCAATTTTACTAATGCGATTTTAGTCGGTGCTTTTACTTCGGTAACTAATTTCGACGGCGCAATCATCGATGGTGCAGATTTTACCGATGTATTGCTGCGTAAAGATATTCAGAAGAAGTTATGCAAGGTAGCTAAAGGTACTAATCCGACGACGGGGAGAGATACTAGAGAGTCACTGGAATGTCCTTAGTTTGACTTAGCTACCCCTAAAGGTGCCTACGATTGAAATCGTGGCTAGTGATGCAAAGTCCGCCTATGCGGACTAAATATTTTTTAGATTAACCGATCGGTAGTTGTTAGCGATCGAGATTTAATTCAGCTTTGATAGTTATTCTCGGTTTACATGAAAGATATTAGATCTGTAATAGTCACATTTCGCTGCTTCTCTAATTCTTGAAGACGTTTTTGAATATTGATAAATGATTGATAATATTCGACTTTTTTAGCTAAATCTTCTGGATCTTTGCTCTGTAACTTGTTAAGATAATATTTGCGTTTTTGTTCGCAGGCGAATTTCTCTAGACAAGCGATCGCGGCTCGGAGTACCAATGGCGATCGCTGAATTTCCTCAGCGGTATGTTCGTCGAGGTTAAACAAATGTTCTACTCGCGAAGCTCGTACGCGATCTTCAACGAGTGAATCTTGCAACTTAGAAATCAATCGATCGTCTAAATAATCGATTTCTTCCGGTTGGGAATCTTGATATCCCGATGAAGATCGATTAATTATCTGTTCCCACAAAAAGCGATGATGAGATAACGTAAAATTCAAATCTGCTGAATCTAGTGCATCGATAATTGTCAAGCGGTGAATGGGATAATGGAGGTAAATCCGCAGTAATAAACCCTCAGCTCTTTCGATGAGTCTTTGATTGGGATGAATGCCAACTGGTGCAATTTCTAATTGTTTTTTATCCCGTTCTTCTGTCTCGTTACCGTAATTAACTTCTTCAATTTGCTCTGGATAATCGATTACTTCTAGTGTGGAATATTTACTGCTTTGACGTTGTCCTTCTTCTATAAAATTGAATCTATTTGCAGGTAAATTAGTTTCGCCATTTTTTGATTCTGGCAATGGTTTGAGTCCCTTAATTGCTGTCTGCAAAGTTTCAATTAATAACGGAACCATTCGTGCATCATCAGCACTTAATAAAAGTGCCGATTTCTTGAGGTAAATAGTACGAGTAGTTAAATCAGTGATATTTTGCAGTATTTTAATAATTGTTTGGTTAGCATCTTGATATTGCTCTGCTTGAGTGAGATCTTTTCCTTTTATGGCTTTTTCAATTTGCCAATCTAACCATAATGGAGCACGATTTAGCAATTCTAAGTACTTTTCATGACCATTTTTTTTCAAAAATTCGTCAGCATCTTTTCCTATTGGCAAGTCGTCAGCATTCTTGCCTGCTGATAAATTGACAACTCTTAATTGTAATTCATTGTTGTAGGCTAAGTCGAAAACTGCACCAATAGCACGTTCTGTAGCAATATTACCTGCTTTATCCGCATCAAAATTGAGGATAATTTGTTTTGATTCGGTAAACTTAGCTAACTGCTTAACTTGCGCCAAGCTTAACGCCGTACCGAGTGCCGCAACCGCACTATCGATTCCCGCCGCATGGAGTGCAATTACATCAAAATAACCTTCAACTACAACAGCTCGATCGGTTTTACTAATTGCATCTTTAGCTCGATCGAGTCCATATAACGTGTTACCTTTATCGAATAATTCTGTCTCTGGCGAATTGAGATATTTCGGCTGCTCGTCGCTCAAAGTCCGTCCGCCAAAACCAATAACTCTACTTCGTAAATCGCAAATTGGAATCATCAATCGATCGCGAAATCTGTCATAATAACTATTACCATCTTTACGCGCGATCGCCAGTCCTGCCGATACGATCGCTTGCGGTGGAAAGTTCTTTTGTTCGATCAGATAATTTGACAAAGTTTCCCAACCAGCAGGCGCATAACCGAGCTGAAAACCCTGAATAGTTTCATCGCTAAAAGTTCGTTCTTCTTTTAGATAGGTAAGAGCTTTTTCTCCTTGAGGCTGATTGAGTGCGTGCTGATAAAAACTAGCCGTTATCGCCATGATTTCATACAACTGCTCCCGCTGCGACAATCGCCGCTGCAACTCCTGACGCTGCTCCGGTTCTAATGTTTGAACGGGAACCTGATATCGCCGCGCTAAATCTAACACAACTTCTGTAAACGACTGCTTCCCTAATTCCATCAAGAAAGTAATTGCATTTCCACCAGCCTGACAACCAAAACAGTAATACATCTGCTTGGTAGGACTAACCGAAAAACTCGGTGATTTTTCTTGATGAAACGGGCAAGAACCGAGATAATCTTTCCCCCGTTTTTTCAGCACAACATGTCCGCCGATCACCTCAATGATATCAACTTTGGCTTTAACTTCTTCGATCGTATCTGGGTGTAAGCGGGGTATGTCCATGAATTAGTCGATCGTTGATAATTTATAATAGATCTGTAGGTTGGGTTGAAGAATGAAACCCAACATTTCTAGGGTGTTGGTGTGTTTGTTGGGTTTCGCTATCGCTCTACCCAACCTACTAGTTTTCTAGCAAGCATCAAGCAAAATGGAAGAATTCAACATTAGAAATACATTGCTACTAACTTTGCAATTTGCATTATTGCGGGAAATCACACCAAATATTAGAGGTATAACTTGCGGATGGGATGAATCTAAAATTATGATTAACTTCTATTTTGATGGTGAATTTACTGAAGATGAACAAGAATCAATGGAATGTGTCGCCACTGAAGTAATAGCTTCTATTCCCAAGCTCACAATTGAGGTCGAATGTAAACGAATAGATAATCCTAAGTCACTCGATCCATATAAATTATTAGACTGGGTATACTTAAGAAAGGAGTAAATGTAGCGTGGGTATTTTCCACTATCCAGGTTTCAAGAATTAAAATCAAATTATTTACTCGATTTTACCAAATCAAACTCGATAGAGTCTAACCTTTGACGAAACTAATCTGGAGGATGTCTGCCTAGCAATTCTTCCTCAGCACGAATAGATAGCATCATTGTCCGATTCAAATCTAATGCTGCGATTGTCGCTCGTCCTACTGGAGTCAATCCAATTAGTTGCACACCATCCCATCTAAAGTGTTCTTGCCACGATTGCTGACGTGGATTAAAAAATACAACTTTGATTCCACTCTGAGCATCTTCAATTTCTTGTCTTGCACCCTTCCTTAGAGAACACGATACACAAGCCAGTGCAAGATTTTCAGCAGTTGTCTCGCCGTTAGCCACTAGTGGTACGATATGGTCGATATGAAAAGTGGCAACCTGTCCAGCTTGCGCTATTTTACAATACTCACAGCGATCGTTTGCTCGCTGGATCGCTAACCGACGGAGAGAAGCTGGAATAGTCATCGCAGCCTACTTCGTTACTTGGTGGGATCTGAGTTTTAGCAATGATAGGAACTCAGCCAACTCTACTAATCCCGCAGCCTCTAGCCGCTCATTTTCGGAAAGTTGCGTCCCTGCATCTTGTCGATCGAGTAAAAATTGTAAACGATCGTGAACTGCTGCGGGAAGTTGAAATTGAGCTAATCCGATCGGAATTTCGACAACTTGCGACATAGGATAACTAAACTAAAGATAGGTGGATACTATCAGACATTTGAACCTGTAAAGTCCAATTATTTACTCGATCGAACCAAATCAAACTCGATTCTCATCCTGAGAGGCTAAGCCAACGAGTTCTTTCTTTCCAGATGCATTATCGACAGACAAAGCAGTAGCAATTGCCACAGGATCGATCGATTGTCCGATGAACACTAGTTTAGTCTGGCGGCGTTCGTCGGTGCGCCATGGCCTGTCGTAAAATTGCTCGAAGCGATTGCCTACACCTTGAATCACTAATCGCATCGGTTTGTTGGGGACGGCGACGAAGCCTTTAATGCGATAGATTTCTTGTTCGGCGACGAGGAGTTCTAATTGCTTACGCAACTGTTCGGGGTTAAATTCGTAGTCCAAAACCAAATGTGTAGAATCGATCTCGTCGTCGTGCTCGTGTTCTGCCTCTGTATCGTGATGGCTGGGACGATCTTCTAAATGGTCTTCCACTGCGGCGTTCAATCCTAATATTGTCTCTACATCTACGATACCCCGATCGCTAGTAACAATTTTCACAGCGCGAGGTAATTCTTTGTTGATTATATCGATCGTTTGTTGATATTGTTCGGCAGTTACTAAGTCGGCTTTATTTAAAATTACCAGATCCGCACAAGCTAACTGATCCTCAAATAACTCTTGCAATGGTGTTTCGTGATCGAGATTTTCATCCTCCTGTCTGAGCGCGTCTACAGCCGCCGGATCGCTGGCAAACCTGCCATCTGCCACCGCATCGCAATCGACCACTGTAATGACTGCATCTACCGTCGCTGCGGTGCGAATTTCTGGCCAGCGGAAGGCAGTAATTAGCGGCTTGGGCAGTGCCAAACCAGATGTTTCGATCAGAATGCAATCGATGTCATCGCGCCGAGCGATTAAAGCTTGCATCGTTGGTAAAAATTCTTCCTGTACCGTACAGCACAAGCACCCGTTAGTTAACTCGACAATATTATTAGGAGTTTCGATCTCATCTTCGGGGCAAACTTGGCAGGATTTCAATAACTCCCCATCGATGCCTAAATCGCCAAATTCGTTGACGATGACGGCGATTCTGCGTCCTTGATTGTGGGTGAGTAAATGTCGAATCAGAGTGGTTTTGCCACTACCTAAGAATCCGGTAATGACGGTGACGGGAATTTTTTTGGCCATGTTAAGTTAATTTGTGTGCCGCGCACGGATGTAAATATACGTCTCGGCGGGCATCCTGACTTGTCGATTCGCAGGTGAATCGAGTTACAGTTGCCCAGGCAGCGTTGGCCTTGCACCAAACTTTCCCCGTTACCTCTACTGGCTGCTCCCCAGTAGAACCGAGTTCGGTCTTATAGTTTACCGCAATTGCTACAGTCGGCGTGCCAACGACGGGAAGTCGTGGCTAGTGGTGCAAAGTCCACCTACGTGGACTGAGATCTTGGTGCAGGCGAAATCGATCGAGATTAGAGGATAAACTTTTGGTGTAGTAAATCGATCGAGATTATCGATCGTCAATATGCTAAAACAATTTCTGCTCAAGCTCTTGCCTGTTTTAATATTGAGTTGTGCCCAGAGTGCGGGGATGATGGATTTGATACGATGCGAGTTCGCACCACCAAAGGTTATGGCGCAGCAACCAGGAGATGAAAATGAGGAAATTGAGAGACTAACTCAACAGTTACGATTGCGAAGCGATACAGAGAGTAACAAGGCAGTCATCGCATTAGGGAAAATGGGCGCATCAGCTCGATTCGCTGTCAGACAACTGTTTGTCATTATATTCGCTGGAGAGCCAGAACATATTCGTGTTAATGCATCTACATCCATAAGACAGATCGTGGAATCATCTGAATCTGAGATATCACAATTGCTACCACTACTCAAACATTTAAATCCAGACGTTCGTGCTAATGTAGCCGCTGCAATCGGGAATATCGGCAAGTCAAATGCTTATTTAATATACCAAATTGACGTGTATGAAAAATACAAAAAAGAATCAAACCCAACAGTTCGTGCTAATTTAGCCACGATCGTCAAACAAATAGAAAATTCGGGTCGAATCGCAGACTCACAACTAATTCCGCTACTAAAAGATCTAAATTCTCTCGTTCGCGCTAATGCAGCTTTAGCAATATCAAATCAAGAGAGATCGGCAAGATCGAATATTTCACAATTAATTCCACTTTTCCAAGATTCAGATGCAACAGTTAGAGCTAATGCAGTTGCATCTGTAAGAAATATGGGGAAAGCTGCTAAATCTACAATTCCGCAAATCCTACCACTACTGAAAGACTCCGATTCAACCGTTCGTGCTAATGCAGCCTTGACGATTGGAGAGATCGGAGGAGTAACTAAATCTACAATCTCACAAATACTGCCACTGCTAAAGGATTCAGACTCTTATGTTCGCCTTTGTGCAGTCTTAGCAGTAGGTGATATGAAAAAGCATACTAAATCGATCGCTTTACAAGTACTGCCACTCCTCCAAGATTCAGACTCAACTGTCCGTTATGGAGCAGTTATTGTCATCGAAAAGATGGAAGAATCAGCTAAATCTGATATTCCAGGATTAGAAAAGCTTCTACAAAATGTACATTCGAGGGATCGTATTGCATCATCTGGTTTACTATCATTAGAACTGAGAAAATCCACTCGATCGGAGATCGCGAATTTGATTCCACTCCTGAAAGATCCAGATCCACGGATTCGTTATGTTGCTGCTGATGCCTTGGGCGAGATCGGAAATTAGGCTAAATCTGCTATTTCCCAATTAATTCCAGTATTGCAAGATCCGAATAAAACTGTTGTAAATAGAGCTAGATCGGCACTGAAAAAATTGGGATATAAGCAGTGAAGTTATCAATAACTATTACTATGGCAATCTGCTCCGATCGATCGTCTGAACGTATAGCCCAGTCTATATTTTTACCAGCATAAAAGGTAGGGACAATTCATGAATTGCCCCTACCTTTTATCTAAAACCTAAAACCTAAAACTTAACGCCTAATTCACCCTCGCTGCTTCAGTCAACTTACCCAACACAACCTGGGCAACTTTTTGGCCGACGGGGAGGCTTTGCAAAAAGCCACTAAGTTCGGAAGTCGGCTTTTGAGTAATTTGATTGCTATCGATGAGGTACTTGACGTAGTTGTTGTAGGAGTCAACCGCATTAGTCAATACCACCGGATCGATCGAACCGTCGGAGCGTCTCAAACCTTGCATGGATTTGGCGAGCTGTTGAGCGGCATCGCTACCGCCTAAAGCAGTAGCTAAGACCTTGACAGAGGGTGTATCCGCGCCAACTGGCGATCCGATCGCATCTAGAGCCGCTTGTGCAGTGCCTGGATCGACTTCTACTGTGGTACCGCCTACCGTTTGACTGCCACTCAAGTTGCTGGCTGTTAGCGTCGAACCGATGGCATTGAGTTTCGCTTGGACTTCTGGCGTAAAACCAGCGTTATCATTTCCCTCACTAGATTCGGCATTACTTGTGGCGACGCTACTGACAGCATCAGAGCCGATGGGCGCATTACCCAGCACGTCGCAGATGCCCGAAATCGGTGCAGCAGCGGCGGGAGCTAGGGGCAAAACGATCGCTGCAATGGCAGCTAACGACCAGATCTTTCTCATGTTCGTGACATCCTCAATTTTTAGATAACTTAGAACCGAATACCGACACCGCCACCAAGACCAAATCGGGAAACTTCACCACTGATTTTATCGCCAGCAACATCCAGAATGGCAGGAGTAATCTGCACGCCGATGTTGTCGCTCAACCGGAAATTGAGCGGTAAGCCGACGCTGAAGTTGCGCCCGTTATAGTCGGTGACGATGCCGATATTGTCCGAGATCCGGAAGCCCAAACTGCCAAAAAAAGCTGTTTTATCGCGATCGGCAACAATATCGGCAATTTGCCGAAATCGACCATTACCAATGCCTACAGAAGCGGTGAAGTTATTGGTATCGCTGACTGGCAGCACCCCCGTCACCACCCCATAGAAAGTATTCCTAACCGTTTGGTCGTTGCCAGCATAGCCGTGTTTAATTGCATTTTCCCAGCCTGCGGCGATCGCCAAATTATCGCCAAACTGTTTGTGCAACTTGAAATTCACCGCACCGCGATCGAATAGTCCGAGCGGTGTACTACCATCTGGCCCACCGCCATTACTGAAAGTACTATAGGAGGTTTCTAGGCCGACCAGATCGCGACTATTGCCGATCCCAAAACCAGCACCCAAGCCAAAACCAGCAGTATTTATCAGCAGCGGCGTACTGAGTGGCGATCCCAACCAAGGGTTTGGTGCGAGGCTATCTTGATAGCCAGAACCGATAAAAATAGTCCCCCAATTAGCCCCAAATCCACTCGGCGTAGTCAGACCGCTGACGGGTCGATTCGGTGCCTTGCGGACGATCGTCGTAGTGCTGACGCTGGGCAGATTGCCGACACCAACCCGATTGAGGACATCTTGTTCGGTGATGTTGGCAACTGATGGAGCCGCAGCACAATTGACGATGTATTTTTGGGCGGGACTGTCGCTAGCTAGCGCAGCGATCTGCCCAGAAGCTACCAATGCTTGGTGAATAAAAGCGGCAACATCGGCACGAGTAGCCGCCCCCGTGGGGTTGAATGTCTTGCCATCTGGATAAGAAACGCTGACAGTGACGCATTTCTGGGTTGCGGCAATTAGGGCATCGCGACCATAGTTGGGGACTTGTGCGGCATCGGTAAACAGCTCGTCAATTTTGGGAGCCGCCGCGCTATTGGCTTGTAATTTGCTGCCATTGGCGATCGCGACTAAAGATTCGATCCGAACGATCGTTTGGTTTGGGGCGAAGGTATTATTTGGATAGCCTGCTAGAAAGCCAGATCGGTAAGCTTTTTCGATCGCTGGTGCCGCCCACAGTTGTGGCGATACATCCGAGAATGCGCGCGCTGCTCTGGTTGGCTCCAAGCTAAAAGCCTTCGTTAATAAGGCGGCAAATTCAGCTCTGGTGACAGGTTGGTCGGGGCGAAAGGTACCGTCTGGGTAGCCAGCAATAATCCCTTTTTCGACCAATACTTTAATGAACGGCTCCGCCCAGTTGCCAGCCACATCACTAGATTGAGCGAGCTGCTGGGGAGCAGTAGGACGTTGTGGCTGGGTGGGATAGAGTTTAGAACTGGGGGCAATGGATCGATCGATCCGGTGATTTGGAGCGACCATTTCCGCACGGCTAGTTGCAAATGCACTACTAGAAATAATGGCGGTACTCGCCAGCGTCACTAGGAAACAAATGTTTCTATAGTAGATTTGATGTTTATGGTGATTCATAGCTAAAAAAACCATCCTCGATCGAGATCGTGGTTTAGTATTTAAGTAACTGTAGAAATTAATCTGGCGTCATCACGATTCGCGCTGGCCTTACATTAGCCAGCGATAAAAAGCTCAATTTAACACATCCAGTTTGCTAACTTTCTACATTCAAACGGTGTCGATCCGATACTACTCTTTTTTATATAACCTTAATGTAATTAATAATATTTATTCATGATTATCGTCGTAACTAATCTCGATCGACCCGATCGGATTCGCTCGAATTCACTTGTTCTCAATCTCCGTAAATATTTATACTTTTCTAAGTAATTTGGCTTACTTGCCGACGATCGCGATCCACAGAGTTACTACCAGACAGATACTTGCGAGATGTTGGGGCACGATCGATCTCATTGGTCGTTTAGCAATCTTTTGAGTGAGGAAAAAGGTAGTTAGTAATGCTAAAACTAAAGTGATGCCTTGGAGAAAGGTAATGACTGCTGGGTGCGCGACAAAGCTTGGTAAATTATTGCCAGTCAATCCAAATGTCGCAAATGTAATAGGGATAATTTGTCCGCCTTCTGCTAAACCTAATTTAAAATAATGAGCTAAATTTCCACCTAATATCAGCGGTAAATAGCCATAGGCCAAATCGATAAATGGTAAAGGCTTACGAAATTTAAAAGGAATTATTTCTAAGTTGCCTAGCTTATATAATCCTTGCATTGCAATATAAGCTAAAAATGGGATCGTCGTAGGTAGTAAGATTGCCGCGATCGAGAGTCCTAGATGTGGCAAAAATTGAGTTAAGTCTATTTGCAATCCTAATAGAGAGTTAATCTGCGGCAAACGATGGAGATAAATTCCGCCTAATAATAGAAATAATAAAGCTACCTCATAAGCATGAGGGATATGCGTCGTCCACAGTTCGATTCCGGGCGGACGGAGATTTAATTCTACCGATCGATGAGGACAAGCTTTGAGACAAGTCATACACAGTACGCAATCTTTATTGTCAGTTAATTGCGCTGGATGCGAATAAATCGGACAGCCATTTGTCGTCTGTCCCTCCCCAAAACCGACACCACCTTTATAACAGTGATAAGTAGTACATTCTGCGGCACAAGTGCCTTGTTGCGCGCGTAACTCGACGATCGACAGCTTGGCAAATAAACCATTCATACCCCCGATCGGGCATAAATAACGACACCAAAAGCGTCGTTCAAAAATTAGCGAAAACAGTACCGCGCCACCAGTAATCAGTAGCAACAACCAGCTAGATAAATAAGCCGTATTTTCTAGATTCCACAGTTCCTCCCATAGAAAAATTAGGACAAATAATCCAAATAGAAACCAACCGCCCCATTTTTCGGCTGTCTCGCGCGGCCACTTTTTGAGCGTTCTGGGAAAAAACTTCAGCGAAAGCTTCTGAACGATCTCGCCATAAATCATAAATGGACAAAACGCACACCACAACCGACCGATAATTGGAAATAATAATAAAATTAACGGCCACCACCACGCCCAAAATAGATTGAGTGCGAAGTTGTGTTGGCGATCTTGAGGAGCCAGAAACAAAATCGCGACAACGATCGGAAATACCCACGCCGTAAAACCATAATTAATGCGATCGGGATACCAATCGCTATTTAAAAACTGTCGCAACCGAGGATAAGCATTGAGTAAATTCAGCCGAAATAATTGCTTTTTAGCTGCCTGTGCCCAAAATACTTCCTCTGTCAATACCTTGCTACCTTGGGCTTGTAATAAAGCTCGATCGACCATCCCTTGCAATTCTTTTAAATTACCAGGAAAATCATAAGCTTGTAGCCGCCGAATTGCTTCTGGCGTAACTTGTGGTTTGGGTAACTTTTTTTGCCGACAAATGATGTTGAGATAATAATTAACATGTGCCTCTAAATCGGCCTTCCGCACCCGCAATCCCGGCACTTTAATCTGGTGCTTGACAACCTTATTAAACGTCGGTTGCGTGCTCTCAGAGATGAGAATCAAGCGTGCATTACTCGCTCGTGGTGGTAGCGAAGCTTGCCCCTCTCGATCGATCGGCGTATAGTTTCCAGTAGTTAATAATTGCTCGATTTGCGGTACTAATTCTCGCGGCAATTCCTGAACGTCATTTAAAATTAATGTCCCTTCACCCAACCATTCTAATAATCCTGGTTTGCCACCCACGCGCCCAAAGAGTTCGGCACCATTCGCAGTAATTAAGGCACTTTTGAGACTAATAACTGGCTGTTGACGACGCTTAGAACCAAAATGAATCAGCGCAGCAATATTATCTTTCTCTAAACCTGGCTCTCCCGAAATAATGACCGATCGATCGTCGCTTGCTGCGGCGCGAATTTGTTGGCGGAGTTTAACTGCATACCGACTCTCGCCAATAATCCCCCGCTTGGCTTGGGGCACCAAATAAGTCCGCAACGCCGCTTGCCTGTCGCGATCGTAAGCAATTTCTCCTTCGAGCTGTTCTAATTTACCTGCCAATCGCTCGGCATAGGCAGCGGTAATCTGCGGATATTTGGCAACTAATGCCAGCCAGCGATCGGCTGCAATCGTCTGAAACTGGCATTCCGTAATCGTGACAATCCGGCTATCGGTCAGTTGAGATCGCTGCAACGCCGATAAATTTACCACCGCACCGGGCAATAACCCCGTCGCCCACATCAACCCCGCCCGTTGGCGACGATACCGCTCGGCTTGTCCCGATTCGAGGATGTATAACTTAGTAACAGGGGTATCTTCAACCGTTACCCGACAGCCTGCTGGTACTGATAATACTTCCAGTTCGCCAGCGATCGATTCTAAAACATCGCGCGGCAACATCCCCAGTTCGGTAGCCGATTCTAACCAATTAACTAATTTTGTAGACATGGTGCGGAATGTGTCTGACGATCGTTAGTTACCAGTCTATCAGGCATAGCAGATCGGAAGGCTAGACAAGGTTCTCTAAAAATCCCCTCCTGGCAGGGGATTTTTACCAAATCGGATCGTCATAACGGTGGATGATGAGTACCGATTCGTTAGGGACGCTTGCCAGACAAGCTCGCACGGGGTTTTCTTGCCCTTCAATTTCCACTTCGCAGGCATAACAAGAACCCATCAAACAACCAGTCGGAATTGTAATTCCCGCGCGCTCGGCAACGTTGAGTAATGGTTCGCCCGGTTCGGCGGTAACGGTGACTTTATCTGGTAAAAAATGAACGGTGACTGATACCATTTTGGATTTTGGATTTTGGATTTTGGATTTTGCGATTGAAATCACGCGGAGGTTTCCTCCGCATGTGTTTCAATCAAGACGGATTTTGCGGCTCTCGTATCTGCTAACGCAGAGGCTATGCCTACGGCAGGCTCCGCCAACGCCAACGTCGGGTTTCCCGATGGTTTAGCGAGACAAGAGCGGATTGGGAAAATCTTGCTGTCTATGGCGTTGGCTTAGCCTCTCGGAACGAGAATCGATTTATCTGTCAGGAGCGTTTTTTTTAATTGCTATGACATAAATTTGTCGATCGGTTGTACTTCAGATCCGCGACTTATTAGAGAAGTCGCGGATTTTTAAGTAGCTGGGCGTAATTAAATATAAGATATCGTGTAGGGTGGGCACTGCCCACCAGCTAGGTTCCAGACATAATCTATCTTATAAATAATTGCATCTACCTACTTATTACTTAATTTTTGACTTTCAACATAATCAATTTATTTGCTAGAAACGACTGAACATCTTCCAGCGAAAGCTCGCTCGATTCTAATAACTCACCGACCGTTAATTGTTGATGATTTCGATCGCAAGCTTGCATAAAAGCAAACTCAGCATCGGTCAGATTGAACAATTTCCAATCGCAATTAAAGACATTTTTACTTTCCCAACCTTCAATACAGGGGTGACGATGGGGAATTGCTGCCAAGAAAGTTTCGTCGTGCGACCAATCGATCGAGTTAGGCAGCGGTGGTTTAGAGAGGAAAAACTCATAGTGAGCCACATCTGGATCGAGGAGTTCGATCAGCCGATATTGGGCGCGAATGTCTAACTTTTGAGCGCGTTCTAGTGCTTCGGGTGCTTTGGCTAAAAGTCGCTCCAGACTCCAAAATTCAGGATTGGAAAAATCGACAAAATCTAAGCCAGAGGCATCGATTAATTCAAATAATGTCTCGATATTATAATCGATTTCTTGCGGGTGAACGTACATATCGGCGAAGCATTCATCCTTGTGATTCTCGATCGCCCAGCGTTCTTTTTCTCGCTTGAGAATGCGATTATTTTCGGGCAAAGATCCAAAAACAGCGCGACCGATTTTGACGCCATCTTGATAGTCGCCGCGCTTGTCGCCTTGCAACATCCCGATCGCTTTTTGCATTAATTCGATCTCCCACCGTCCCAACTCGCCATAGACGAAAATGTGCATCAACCCACCGGGGGCTAATTTGCTCGCCAAGGCTTGAATGGCCCGAATTGGGTGGGGGGTATGGTGAATTACTCCCACCGAGTTAATCAGGTCGAATTCCCCAGGGATCTGGGCGACATCGAACAGGCTCAGATGATGAAACTCTACTCTGGTTGCACCCGATCGCGCGCAGCGTTCTTGGGCGACTTTGAGCGCGCCAGGACTGAGATCGATCGCGGTAACTCGTGCTTCGGGATTGAGATGCACCAAGCTATCGGTACTCACGCCCGTACCGCAACCCGCATCCAGAATCCGCACATTCCGCCGCTGTGGCATCTGTCCGGTACAAAAATTGTAAGCCGCGTCCCACTGCCATCGCCAGTTAAACCCTGGGGGCGGCTCGTCGAGGAGCGGTTCTGGGGGGAAGGGATAGGTATCGTACAGATTTTGGACGGCTTGACTAATTTGGGCGGGACTTGCTTCCATAACTCGATCGCTGCATTGAGACTCGATTGTTATTGTATCTTTTTGGCGTGGCCTCTTCATAGATAAGATTAGAGAGTGCGACTGAGTAGGACGTCTGAATATGGATCTAATTGCAACCAAAATCGATGATGGTATATTTACGATCGATTCTGTTTTTTCACCCGGCGAATGTCAATCATTAATCGATCGAGCTGAAGCGATTGGATTTGAAGCAGCCACCGTCAGAACGACAGATGGCCCGATGATGATGACCAACATCCGAAATAACGATCGGGTTATGATGGAAGACCCGGCATTGGCAAGTCAGATGTGGCAGCGCATTCAGCATCTGCTACCCACAATCGACTCATCGCTGCCTTGCAGTGTCGATCCACAATTGCGATTTTATCGATACCATCCCGGACAACAATTTAGAAGACATAAAGATGGTGCTGTTACCAATTCATTAGGACAAACTAGCAAACTCTCATATCTGATTTATTTGAACGATGCTTGTGAGGGTGGCGATACAGCATTTCGAGAATATTATGCTGTCGATGGCATCAGCCACAAGCAAGAATTTATTGTCACACCCACCGTGGGGATGGCATTGCTATTTCGGCACGAACGGCGGCACGAAGGTACTCCAGTAACTGCTGGCGTCAAGTACGTATTGAGATCGGATGTCTTGTACGCTTAAACGAGGTCAAGCAAATCGATCGGGGCTTATCTACCATTCGATCGCGTTGGCCTAGCGACGATCGCTGTTTGACTATTATTAGACCGCATTTCTTGCATACACTCACCCCGCATCCCCGCTCCCCGCTCTCCTCCCAGATAGTGACTAGATTTGTGTCATAGACTGCTAGATGCACATCCACATCCTCGGCTATAATTACTGATGAATATTTACATAAATTAATAAACCTGTGGGACAGTACGAACGGCTGGTATTGATGGCAGAAGACGAACTCACTCAATACAGCAGTGATGCTCGCAAAATCGAGAAATTGCGCCGCAAAATTGGTATATCGGTAAACAGAGCCGAGCAGCAGGCAGTCAAAGCAGCATTAGAGGCTGAGTTGCCCACTGGCGGCATCGCCAAAATAGTCGAAACTCAACGTCAAACTGTCGCATTGCCATTTTGGGGCATTGCTGGATTGGGTTTATTATTTGGAATTTCGCTCAATCAGCCGCTAGATTTTATTGCTGCGATCGGTGGCACCGCCGCTGCAATTGCCATTCAAAGATGGGGCTGGAAGTTGTATGCTAAAAGAATTGTCTTGGATACCCTAATCGATATCGATACCAAAATTAGTGAAATCAAACCAAAACCTTGAGTTAGGCTTTAGGTTTTAGGTTTTAGGTTTTAGGCTTTAGGCTTTAGAGGATGTTTGAAAAGCGTAGTCCCTAGAGGGCGGGCACGAGGCACCGCCCCTACAAGTTGACTATTATCAATTATCAATTATAAAAATGAGCGATATCAAAATTGGAATTATTGGTGGTAGCGGACTTTACCAGATGTCCGCTTTAACTAATGTACGTGAGGTGAGTGTCGAAACACCTTTTGGTAAACCTTCGGACAATCTTATCGTTGGCGAGCTAGATGGCGTCGAAGTTGCTTTCTTGGCGCGGCACGGACGCAATCATCATCTGACGCCTACAGAAGTTCCGTATCGCGCTAATATTTATGCGATGAAACAAATCGGTGTCGAGTACCTGATTTCGGCATCGGCTGTCGGCTCGTTGCAAGCGGAAGTTAAGCCATTAGATTTAGTATTACCAGACCAATTTATCGATCGCACTAAAAGCCGAACGAGTACTTTTTTTGGCAAGGGAATTGTCGGTCATATTGCCTTTGGCGATCCGATTTGTCATCAATTATCGGGCGTTTTGGCAGACTCGATCGAGTCGTTAAATTTACCAGATATTAGTTTGCACAAAGGTGGAACTTATGTGTGTATGGAAGGGCCAGCCTTTTCTACCAAAGCTGAATCTAATATGTATCGAATGCTAGGGGGTACGATTATTGGCATGACTAATTTACCCGAAGCAAAATTGGCTAGAGAAGCAGAGATTGCTTATGCCACCTTAGCATTAGCTACTGACTACGATTGTTGGCATCCAGACCATGATAGTGTCACTGTGGATATGATAATCGCGAATCTCCACAAAAATGCTAGTAATGCTCAACAGGTAATTCAACAAACAGTGCGAAAACTGAGTGCAAATTTATTTGTTTCGGATGCACATTCTGCGCTTAAGTATACAATTATCACACCGCTGGACAAGGTACCAGATGCGACCAAGCAGAAGTTGGAATTATTACTGAAAAAATACCTGTAAATAAGTAGCTGGATGTAAATATTTAGTCAATAAGAATTATCTAAGACCTATATGGCGGGTACCGCTCGCCATACAATTATTTGATATTTACTATTTAGTAAATAACAGATGAGGGCAAGTAGATTTAAAACAGAGGTAGGGGCAATTCATGAATTGCCCCTACCTTTATTTTATAATTATCGATCGACCCGTCAGGGTCGATTCAAATCTACAACAATATTACTTAGCTGCTGGTGTTGTAGTTGTGGGTACGGTGGTTGTTGGTACAGTTGTCGAAGGCATTGCAGTTGTGGGTAATACTGTTTTGGTAGCGGTACCAGCCTTTTTCTTAAGAGTTGCCGCTGCCGCAGTCTTTTTCGCCTTACATTTAGCGTGTTCTCTAACAGGTAAAGTTGTAGGATCGATCTTCTGGGTACCAACAACCAATGTCTTGTACTTGCCCGCACCATCGACTAGAGCTTCGCCACAAGTATTGGCTGCGACATCTTGGCGTTTGACTGGTTTGTTTTTGGCATTAGTCCCCTGGATCGGATACTTTTGCTTTGCTGTTAAGCCAGTTACTACCACTTGGTTTTTACTAGTTTTATAAACTTCAGCAGAAGCGATCGATCCGTGAGTTATGGCTAGTAATGCGGCGATCGCAACAGCAGAAATTGAGAATTTGGTGGACATATTGTTATTAATTTTTACTGGGTTGATAAGTTGGTAGATGCTGCCTGCTAGTCGTGCATTCCCACCTATGTGTTCCCTTGCATGGCACGAATCAATTCGGCGGCAACTTCTGGACGCGAAAATTCTGGTGGTGGTAGTTCGCCTTTGCGTAGCAGTTCGCGGACTTTCGTTCCTGACAAATGCACTCGTTGTTCGGGAGTACTGGGACTGGTTTTGGTAGTTGCCATCGATTTGGTAACTTTGCAGTAGAACGCGTGCTCGAACATCATTGGCGTAATGCCGAGTTCGCCTGGTTCAAATTCGCTAAAAATATATTGAGCGTCGTAGGTACCATAGTAGTCACCGACACCTGCATGATCGCGACCGACGATAAAATGGGTACAACCGTAATTTTTGCGAATTAGAGCGTGGAAAATAGCTTCGCGCGGCCCAGCATAACGCATGGCAGCGGGATTGATACCCAGAATTACGCGATCGCTAGGATAGTAATGTTCTAAGATGATCTCGTAGCAACGCATCCGCACATCTGCGGGGATGTCATCTTCCTTCGTCGCGCCGACTAAGGGATGCAAGAACAAACCATCGACGGTTTCCATCGCACACTTTTGGATGTATTCATGCGCGCGGTGAATCGGGTTGCGGGTTTGAAATCCGACGATCGTATTCCAGCCTTTGGCTTGGAACTGCGCGCGGGAGGCCGCAGGATCGATTTGATAAGTGGGAAATTGCGGATGTGCTTCGCGTTCTAATAACCAGACTGCACCCGCTAAATTAACATTACCTTGGTCGTAAACGACTTTGACGCCGGGATGCTTTTCGTCATCCGTGCGGTAGACATTAATCGCCTCTTGTTTCTTGTCGTAAGTATATTTTTCCGATAGCTCTAACACGCCGACAAATCGACCCGTGTTATCATCCAAACGCACGAGCGAGCCGATTTCTAAAGGTGCGGCTACAGCTTCAGTAACTGAAAGTGTAATCGGAATCGACCAAGGCAATCCATTCGCCAACCGCATGTTGGGGACGACGTTGTTATAGTCTGCTTCTGGCATAAACCCAGTCAGTGGACTAAATGCACCGATCGCAATCATAACTAGATCGGAAAATGCCCGTTCGTCTAATTCGACTCTAGGTAAATGTTCGGCTTTACTTAGAAATTCGGCTTTTTGAGCGGGGGTGGCGATGCGATTCACCAATTCACCACCGTGAGGTGCAATACCAGAACGCTGACTCAAACTAACTTCCCTCGCAATTGTTACGTATTTTTATCATTTACTTTAGCAGCTTTAGGGGACGGGAGGGTGGATGGGTGGACTGTAACACCGTAGGATAGGTGGATGGGCAGTTTCAGACACGGAAACAAAAATGCAAAAACCTTGGTGCTTAGTCTTCAACCGCCCTGAAATGAATTTCGGGCTAACGACGAAAGTTCACTTAAGTGAACTAAGAGATTTTTATGCTGTTGTATAAAACCATATTGGGAGAGTGGGATAATGGGGGTCTCTTGCGTCCAAACTTTCTACTCACTATTCACTATTCACTATTCACTCCCAACTCCCTACTTCCTCTATGATTTAAAATAGAAGAGCATAGCTCGCAGGTGATGAATTATGGAACGACGATTGACCGCGCAGCAACTAGAGCAAATTGTGGGCGAAGTCGGACGATTGGCCGATCGACAGCAAGCAGAATTAGATCGATCGGAAGTTCAGAAAATCCTCCAAGAATTGAATTTACCGCCAGAACTGCTCGACGAAGCGATGGTGCAAGTGCAGCGCAAAGAGGCTTTAGCACGGCAACAGCAGCGGAATCGGGGCATTGCGATCGCGAGTATTGCGGCGTTAGTCGCGATCGTCATTGGGACTGGTATGTTCTTCCAAACTCGATCGAGTTCGCTAGCAAAAATTACTGCCACTCAAGATCGGATTACCTTGGTTCAAGATAATGGTGAAAATCTGCAAGCAGTCGATCGCGGCGCGGCGATCGCCTATCGAGTTACGCTCAATGATGCACCTGTCGGCGAGACATTGAATCTTACCTGCAATTGGCTCGATCCTACTGGTAAAGTTGTCCACACCAATCGTTACGACACCAAAAATATTACTACTCCCGTCTGGAACACTCAATGTCGTTACCAATTACCTGCTAATGCAGCGACTGGAGCATGGATAGTTCAAATGAAAGTCGGCGATCGTATTATCGAACAATCGCCATTTGATGTCAACTAATGGGTCAAAATTTCAATAGTGGTATCGTAATTGGATCGGGGCAACTAGTTGGTTATTGGGGACAGATCGATCGATCTCATTTACTTACAAGTCTACTTCAGGCACCCGTTCGACCATTAGGCAAGCTACCACTAGGCTGCTCTGCTTCAGGACTAGATCTAGACTGCTGGGTGAGATTGCAAGATAAAAATCTAATTTTGGGTCGAGAACCTTTCGGGCGGATGCCGTTATATTGGACGGAAAGCGATCGAGTAATTTGGTTTAGTACTCACTTGCAATTATTGTTACCACTATTAGATCGATCGGCAATCGATGTAGCAGGTTTTTATGGCTATAGTTGCTGTTCTTATGTTCCGACACCATTAACACCGATTAGTGGTATTCAGGCAGTCGCCGCAGGCACGGAAATATCGCTATCCTTGGAGACTTTTACGCCAGTTACAGTTACTAAAAATTGCTGGCAACATTCACCTCAACAACTGACTGACGAACCCACTGCGATCGATCGGTTGCAAGGTTTATTACAATCTGCCGTCGAATGTCAAATTCAAGATTTATCAGATGCACCCGTCGGCGTTCTTTTATCTGGCGGATTGGATTCTTCGATCGTCACCGCACTTTTAGTTAAAAATGGCATCAAAGTTCGTGCTTATTCCCTCGACTTTGGCGAAGCGGGAATTTCTGAATATCCTTATGCCGAGCAGGTAGCGAGTTATCTCCAGATTCCCCTAATTAAAGTACCTGTCAGCCCCAAACTAGTACGTCGATCGTTAGATGCTACCGTTCGCGCGCTAGACTCGCCCTATGGCGATGGCGTCACAGTGCCGCTGTACCTACTCTGTCAAGCCGCCAGCCGAGAAGTATCCGTAATTTTCAATGGGGAAGGCGGCGATCAACTATTTGCGGGTTGGACGAATAAACCCCTGATTGCGGCGAGTATGTATGGGGGCAGTCCCGATCTCATCGAGCCATATCTCCAGACATTTCATCGGCTCTACGGCTACGAGAGTCAATCTTTTCAGCCGCAGATCCTCGATCGAATTGAGTCCTTATCGCCCGCAAATTGGCTCGGTGACGCGCTAGATTCCCAGCGTGCCCCCGAACTGCTCCACCGCCTGCGACGTGCCAGCCTGATGCTCAAAGGTGCCCAAAATATCCATCCCCGCGCGACTAATTTGGCGCGTTGGCATGGCTTAAAAGTGCGATCGATCTTCTGCGATTTACCTTTAGCCCAATGGACGTTTGGCGTCTCTGGCACCCTCCATCTCCAAGGTGCCTGCGAAAAATACATCCTCAAGCGCGCAGTCGAACATCTGCTCCCACCCGAAATTGTCTGGCGCACGAAACGCGGGATGGGCGTACCGCTGACAGCATGGTTATTTCAGGAATTATGGTCGGATCTGGGCACATGGTTGAATCCACGAGTCTTGGAACGAGCGGGATATTGGCAACTAGATATTGCAGCCAGATTAGTCAGCGGCAAGTTTGGCGGCACGCTCCAAGGTCGGCGGATTGGGGAGATATTATGGTTAATTATTATGTGGGAGCAGTGGCGGATTCAGGTATTAGGAGAACCGCCAACGAGTAAAAGTTGGCGTCATCCGTTTTGGCTACCGCAACCGCTCTGGCGATTGCTCCAGAACCTTAAGTTAATTGATAATTGATAATTGGGTTATTAGTGAATCGATTGCCGAAGGACTTTGGGCATTCTTAATAATCGGCATTACATGCTTGAATCGCTATTCTCGGAGTATTGGTAAATATGCGGTTCGATCGGGAATTAGATCGAGCATTTTGATTAGCGATCGAGGTTATCTAGATTTTTTCTCACTTTTTAAATAAATAGTTAGCTCTTGAGAGATAAATTTTTATGTATTGATATGTCGATCGATCCCAGATAATCGATCGCCAGATGCCCATACGCGATCGCCGGACATATTAGAGAACGGCTATAAATTCTAACAAAGCAACTGGCTTTCCTAAAATACGTCTTAATGAGTAACTGAGTTTGCATTAGCAAACATTGCTAAGGAGATCGCAATAAGTTTAAAGCGATGATTAAAGCGATCGCATAAAAAACAGGAGCAATTTATAAGTTGCTCCTGTTGTTGTTAATAGCAACTAATTAGAACAACGAGAAACTATTATTAGTCAAAGCAGGGAGACCGACTAATTGAGCGATGCGGACTTGGGCAGCACCGCCAACTCCATCAGCATCGAAGGATAACACGCCAGAGTTATTGTTGTAGATAAATCGGTGGTCGGCTGTGGATGCAGACGATCCGATCGTGAATCGGGAAGCAGCCAAGACTCCTAACGCATCATTAACACCAAAACCGGAACGGGAGATACTAAATCGATCTTGTCCCACCACGAAGTCATTGATTTTGTCATAACCTTCATTGGCAGCATAGTAAACAAAAGTATCGTTACCCGCACCGCCAAAGAGTAAATCGACTCCAGCACCACCAATAATAAAATCATTACCGCCGCCACCATTAATAATGTCATTACCCGCATTACCAAAGAGGGTATCGCTACCATTGGTACCGACTTGGTTGTCAGTTCCAGGATTGCCACCAATCGGCTTGAGATTCAATCCAGCTAAGACCGGATCGTGGTCGGAGGAACGGAATCGATCGAGTCGATACAGGCTAGTATCATTGCGAGCCTCGGCGGCACCTTCACCCGTGGAGAGAATATCATCGTTATAGTCCAACACGATCGGCTCGGAGGAGTTGATATTCCACTTGGCAGCACCCGTGACTTGAGCCAGCAGGCTAGATGTGACTAGGGCGTGGTCGAGGGAGCCTGTCTGACCATCAAAGACGAAGGAATCGCTCGTAGTATTCAGCTTGGTTAAGCCACCAGCGCGGAGGATATCGATCGGATCTTCTTCGTTGTAGGCATTGAGATCGCCTAATACCATCACATCGCTGTCGCCAGAAGCGGTTTGCATTTGGCTGACGAAGTTGAGGAGGGCGGTAGATTGGACTTTGCGGGTAGCATTATAAGCTCCCTGTCCGTCATTTTGGTCTAAGTCGGCTCCAGTTGCCCCAGTGGCACTCTTAGACTTAAAGTGGTTGACGATGGGGGTAAACTTTTCGCCAGAGGCATTGTTAATGAATGTTTGAGCTAGAGGCGGACGACCGAGAGAGGTAAATGCCGGATCGTTGAAATAGACGGCATTACCAACGGGAGTAACCGCACCAGGCTTGTAGATGAAGGCGACCTTAATTTCATC
Organism: Chamaesiphon minutus PCC 6605; assembly: GCF_000317145.1. Taxonomy (GTDB): domain Bacteria; phylum Cyanobacteriota; class Cyanobacteriia; order Cyanobacteriales; family Chamaesiphonaceae; genus Chamaesiphon; species Chamaesiphon minutus. The sequence goes on from NC_019697.1 coordinate 3,167,633, forward strand.
GGTACCAGGGCTACCAGTGGTATTTGCCAGTTTGATATAGTCGTAGGTGTTAGATCCGATCGCTGCATTCAAGCCATTCACCAGATCGACGATCGCCGAATTAGTCCCATCGCCATCGTTTTCCATCTCGATCAGACCGACGACATCGGCATTCAAATCTTTGATGGCTGAGATGATTTTATCGCGCTGACGGCTAAACTCAACTGGACTATCCGCACCCCGCGAAGTCGGGAAACCACCGCCCGCACCATCGCCGTTGAAATAGTTGAGGACGTTGAAACTACCAACTTTAATACCACCGCCGACATCGGGCAAGGCCGGACGCGGTTCGTAGTTGAAAACTGGTGCTTGAGTGGGTTGAATTCGGTAGTTGCTAAAGCCAAATCCCAGCACGCCAGTCAGTCCGGTAGTCGTGCTACCAATGCGGAGGGTATCGTTAGCCGGATTTGCGTCGGTGGTGTCGATATAGGGGACATCGCTGAGATTAGACAAGGTACTACCATCATCTAAGAGAATCCGACGGCGATTGTTGAGATCTTGTTGAGCAGTTACCGCCGCAACGTTGCTCGTTCCTGTCGAAGTTGTACCCGATGCGCTCGCATCGTTGGGATCGATGATGTTGGTCGGATTGAATAAGCGACCGTCAGCAGCTAGGGAAACTTCCCCAAAGCGACCTAAGTTAAAGACTTCAGTAACGGTGAGGGTTTCGGGGATGGTAATTAACATCCCTTCATAGCGTTCTAAATCGCCCACAGTAGCCAACGGCAGATCTAGGACGGTGGGCGTAACCAACGCCTGTTGTCCGGTTGCCAGGACGCTGACATCGGCTGCTGTTGTCGGTGTAATTACCGCTTGGTTGAAGGAGGGAGTAGAAGCATTTTCGGCAACTGTCCCCGTGACGCGCACTTTGTCGCCGACATTCACCGCCGTGAGGGAGTTAACAAAAATCCCCTCAGATGTGAGCGGATTGCCATCGGCATCGCTATCTTCTTCTTGAAGATAAAAGCCGCCGAGTTGTCCGGTGCCTTGGAAGTCGCCGACGACAATTCCTTCGATCGTGAATATTCCCGCCGTAGCGGCTGCGCCACTACCTTGAATATCGCTAATCCGTGGTGGCACGATAACTTCAAATAGGCCAACAGTTTTACTGATTTCGTTGGCGGTGATGAGCAAAGGCTTGCCCGTGGGGCTATCAGCGGCAGAGACAAATGTCAGCCCTTCGACCCCGACATCTTCCGGTGTGTTGATGTACTGAATAAAAGTGGGCGCGATCGGATTGGTAACGTCATAAACCATGACATCCCCGGTTCGTTCTAGTCCAATAAAGGCGTAAGTGCGATTGTTAATGACACCAACGACCACACCTTCCGGTTCTGGGCCTTTATTGTCGCTGCGGGTATCAAAGCTGGCAGCCGATCCATCGGAGTTAAATAACGTTGGGGTTTTAGTCGCAGTAATTTGCTCGAATCGATCGCCGCTATCGAAAACCAAACCACCACTCGAATTCCAAATCGAAAAGGATCTCGCACCCAAGGCTTCAATCCGATCGAAGTCCCCATCGCCATCGGTGTCGCCCGTGGCGTTGGTTAGCTGCAATCGGCCTAGATTGGCATTCTGCTTTAATGTCGCGGCGTTAGGAAAGGCTGTCGGATCTAAAACATATCCTGCCGCACCGACCCGAATTTCTTCACTAAACCCAGTGTAGTCGCGCGCATCACCTTCATTGGCGGTGATGTAGTAAGTTTGACCGTTGACGGTGTAGCTAGCGATCGCGTCGGGTTGATACAAACCAAAAACGGGCCAGTTCTGGATATTGATTTTACCCGCGCTACTAGTCAAATCCCGATCGCTCGCATCAAAGCCATTGCCAGGAAGGTTATGGTTCTTGGTGCCGAGGGGCTGAATGCTAGTAATCGTCGCTGTGGCAATATCGAGAATCGCGATCGCGTTATTTTCTTGCAGGGTAATCCGGGCCGTCAGACCATCTGGGGCTACGGCAATATATTCTGGTTCGAGATCCTGCGCTACCGTCGAGCCAGGGCCAGTAATCCTCACGCCAGCCGCTTTGAGCGATGTAATCTGACTATTGAAACTAGTGAAGGTCGCATTTTGCACTGTGGCATTTGCAACACCAGCCGCAATATTGATGACGCTCACCGAACCTTCAGGATCGAAGGAGTTGGATTGCCCGTAGCTGTTAGGTTCGCCCTCATTCGCTACCAAAACCTTTGTGCCATCGGGGGTAAAGGTAAGCATATCGGGCAAAAAGCCGACTGCAACGTCCTTCAAAAATGCACCATCAGCGGCATTATAAAAACTCACCCGACCGACTTGTTGGGCATTGGTCGTCGTATTCTGAACCGCATAGGCCACCGCGACGATGCCATTCTTCACCGCGACACTATTGGGAAGGGCCACAGTCCCGGCAGGTGGCGTAAATCCGATCGCTAATGGACTGGCTGCGGTCAACGCCCCAGAGTTACTGACAGTATAAGTTTCTACGATGGTTCCAGCTACGACAAATAACCGATCGCTAACCGGATCGAATGCCGGAATCTCCGCCCCATTTGCACTGGTAATGCTGCCAACTTTTTTGAGGAAACTACTGTCGTTGTTGGCGATCGTGATATTTTGGGCGATCGTGCTACCCAAGGTGATTCCTGCCGAAGGTGTACCGATCGTCAGGGTAGCAGTTTCACTCCCTTCGGCGATCGCGTCATCGGCCACAATGAATGTTACCGAGCCGCTTGTTTGACCAGTGGGGATGGTAATCGTATTGCTGGTGAGGTAGTAATCACCCGCAGTAATTCCAGTACCTGTAACGTCTAAAGCCACTGTCTGATTGCCCGTAACGGCACTGTCTGCTGTGGCTGTTACCGTAATCGCGGTTGTATTGGCTTCGGTGCCCGCATTGCTGCTGACAGAGAGATTTAACGTCGGACCCGATTCATTATCGGCGATCGTGATATTTTGCGTCGTCGTACTACCCAATGTAATTCCCGCCGATGGATTGCTAATGGTGAGCACAGCGGTTTCGGAGCCTTCTAGCAGGGCATCATCTACCACTGTAAAAGTGACAGAACCTGTAGTTTGACCATTGGGAATTGCGATCGTTGAGTTACTGAGCGTATAGTCGCCAGCAGTAATATTGGTACCTGTGGCGGCAATAGTCACAGACTGGTCGCCAACTACAGCACTAGCAGCGGTCGCAGTGAGCGTAATAACGGTGGTTCCGGTTTCGCTACCCGCATTCGCACTCGCAGACAGATTGACAGTCGGATTTCCCCCGGCGATCGTAAATGCTGTAGCACTAAAAGGGACATCTGGGGCAGTACCATCGATCCCCTGGTCTCCAGTCCCGTCCTGCGTTTGCCAGTTGGCGGGATTATTAATCGCCGCCAGATAGCCAGGAAATGAAGCTTGTCCGGTACGAGAGCCATTATAAGCAGCGATATCGGCATCATCATCCACGCCGCTGAGATCGATCGCATTGACACCGACAGTCAAACCTGTATTTGTCAGCACTCCATTCGCCGCACTAAAACCACCATTGGCAATTGCCGCAATAAAAGTAGGTGCTGCCGCAGTGCCCTGATAGGCATAGATCGTCTCATCCGCAGCAGCAATACCGCGATTGGTACCGCGACCAGCGACTGGCGTAGATGCAGTACCGATATTAGCCGAGATCGTCCCAGTCCCAACGTTGTCGATTCTGACGATCGTCCCTGCGGGTACGCTCGCGGTTGCCGTCCAACTAAATGCACTTTCATTAGTATCGGTAAAAGCCGTACCATTCCATTCGTTATCTTCAAAAATAATTTGTTCGCCACTGCCAATATCGGTCAGTGCTACAAATGCAATGTTGTCATTACCATCGGCATTAAAGCCCACAAATGCAATATTTCCTGCTGCTAAAGCCACGAAGATACCTCTGTTATTTGTAGAGAAAATTGTTGCAAAAAATTTAATTTAGATCGCTGAAAAATTTCGATATACGAGCTGTCTTACTGTCTCAATTACGCAAAATCCCTAATTCCCTAGAGCTTAAAGCCTATCCAGACCAGCTTTTTTAGCTGCGACTAATTTGCGTTTTAATTTAAATGCGGACAATCCAGCTAACATAATGCCGATCGAACTCGAAGGTTCTGGTACCGCGACGATATCCACTGCATAATTTGCATTTCGACCGAAAAAATCACCGCTTCCATCGAAACCTTGCGAAATGTTTGTTTTATTTGCAGAGTCAAAAAATCTGCCGAATGTACTGATGACCGCTTGATAGTTTCCAGGTAACAAGGTCGCTGTGAAGTTCAAATCTTCAACATCGGTGTATTCGTTGAAATAGCTACCACTTGCAGTAAATATCGTCAGCACTGGGCTGAATCCCCCCGCCGGAATTACCGTTCCCGCAGCATTGGTGCCGCCATTGTAGCTCAACGATCTAAAGGTTAGTTCCGAGCCATCTGAATTAAACGGTAAGGAGGCGATCGCATCGGCATTGGCTAGCGATCCGGTCAAAGATGCCCCATAAGCAGGCGCAACTAGTGTGACTAGAGTAGCTGTTGTTGTAATTCCTAATATTGTCGCGATCGTGAATTTATTCATTGTTTTACAGATGAGCGTGTTCGATAATCGATCGCGCCAATGGCCTCACTACACCGATCGGGTTGGATCGAGCACCATTTTTACAAATCGATGTGTTGTTAGCACCGAGCTTAAATCGGATAGCTGTATGTGCGAGTCACACTGGATAATATCTCGATCGATGACGTAACTTTGTTATAGAATTTTCATTCACCTGCAACATTGCCAAACTACACTTAAAAATAGGTATTGCTGGAGCAGTGTATGAGCAGGCTTTAGGCTTCAGGGCATCAAAAGTTTCGCGAAGCGAACGATCGTCCCGCAACCCAGCAACGCCCATACTCGATCGGCACAAAGCGCATGAAATTGAATCGTTTTTTGGTATGTGGTTTGGGTAGCCTCGGTCAACACTGCGTGCTGGCACTCCAACAATTTGGCGTGAAGATCGTCGCGATCGAACAGGTAGCTCCTCAAAGTTGGGAAGTTCCAAATTTAGTCAATTTATTAGACGATCTCATCATTGGCGATTGTCGGGAAAATAACGTGTTAGCCCAAGCCCAAATCCAAGCTTGTCGCGCCGCCCTGATTGTCACTAGTAATGAGGGAGTCAATGCCGAAATTGCCCTAGCCATCCGCCAACTCAACCCGCAGACGCGGCTAGTCGTGCGATCGGCAAAAACCAATCTCAATCGATTATTAAGCCAACAACTCGGCAATTTTATCGCCTACGAACCGATCGAACTTCCCGCTCACTCCTTTGCCATTGCCGCACTGGGTACAGATACCGTGGGCTTTTTTAATTTAGATGGTTACTGGTTGCGGGTCGTGCGACAACGCATGAGTCCCGACCATCCTTGGTGCAATGCCCGTCGGCTACACGAAATTAATACGCGCAGCCAAAAGCTACTCGCCCACAACGGATCTGCAACCGATTTAGGTTTCTACCAATGGCCGTTTGAAGAGCTAGTTACGGCTGGCGATGTAGTTACTTATATCGAACTTGCCGATCGATTTTCACTGCACGCCACCCCAGATCGACCGATTGCGGCTGGCAAAAAAACCAAACAACCTCAGATCGCTCGCTGGGCGCGCCAAGCTGCCGATCGATTTATGCGGTTTTGGCGATCGAACTTTCAGCAACAAGTCCACCGCGTGGCTCTAATTTGTTGTCTGATTGTCATAGTGTTACTGGCGATCGCCACCGTCCTCTTTCATCAATATCATCCCAACACGACTTGGGTATCGGCATTTTATGCCTCAGCAATCTTACTTTTAGGGGGCTATGGCGATTTATTTGGCGACTTCGAGCAAATTTCGATGATTCCCTGGTGGCTGCAAACATTCGCCCTCGTCTTGAGTCTGGCTGGTACGGCTTTTGTGGGCGTGTTGTATGCAGTCCTCACCGAATCTCTCTTGTCATCCAAATTTCAATTTGTCAAGCAGCGACCGCCCGTGCCCCAACAGAACCACATCATCATCGTGGGTTTAGGACGAGTCGGACAACAAGTAGCCCTGTTGCTACAGCAATTCAAGCAAGCTGTCGTAGGCGTGACATTGCAGCCAGATATCAACAGTACGCTCTTGCCAGATCTGCCGATAATTACGGGCAATATCGCCCAATCCCTAGCACAAGCCAATCTCCCGACTGCCAAAAGCGTCATTATCGTCACCGATGATGAAATGCTCAATCTGGAAGTTGCCTTAATGGTGCAATCGATCGATCCGCAGCTCGATCTAATAATTCGGACATCGGGACAAAGATTGAGCCAACATCTGACAAAAACGCTGCCAACTGCTCGCGTGTTGGGGATGCACACAGTATCGGCAGAAGTGTTTGCTGGAGCGGCATTTGGCGAAAATATTCTGAATTTATTCCACAGCGATCGGCAGACTATTTTAGTCACTGAATACGCGATCGAATCAGGCGACACACTCGATCGATTGTTGCTAGCTGAAGTTGCCTATGGTTATGGGGTAGTGCCCATTCTGCACCAGCGCAATTCCCATCCCGAAACCTTAATGCCTACCGACGATATTTTGCTAGCAAATGGCGATCGATTGGTAGTCTTGGCAACGACAGAGAGTCTGCGCCGAATCGATATCGGCGATCGACACCCCAAATTTTGGTATGTTGAGGTCGAGCTAGCGATGACCGCAGAATCTACTTTTGAGGGGGCAAATATTATCGGACGCATCTCCGGTTGTTCGCTGCGGATCGCTAGAGATTTAATGGAAAATTTACCAGGAATTTTGAATGTTCCACTCTATCAGCATCAAGCCCAACGATTAGTTTATGCGTTAGAAAAGGTGCGCGTCAAAGCCAAAATCAGACCGATCGACCCGATCGCCCAAAGGTTATCTTTAATTTAAGAAATAAGATAATTTGATTAACAAGTAGTTAAGAACTAGATTTTTAGATTTTAAATAAAAAATCTTAACGATCCGAACAGATCGATGCGATCGATTATACTCGCATCGATGGAAAAACCATGCCAAACTACGCTCAGTTGAGCTACCAAAATTCTGTTTCGCTAGATACTTACTGGAAAACTTTATGGCAACTCTTTCTTTCGATACAACGCAGCCTTCTCAAGTCAAAGGTCTAAATGGTTGGACTGTCGATCCCCTCGTAACCGTTGGCGATAAAGTCGGTAACTATGCTATCCCTGGTATCCCCGATGGGATTGGAGCTTACTCACTCAACGATACAACTGTGCGTTTACTTGTTGTAAGTGAATTATCCAACACAGTTGGTTACAGATATGCTCTCAAAAACGGCACTCAACTCCCTGGCGCAAGAGCGAGCTATATTGATGTTGACAAACGCACTTTCCAAGTCACTGACGCTGGTTTAGCTTATGACACCATCATCAATCGTGCTGGTGAAGTTGTAGATGCAGCCACAGACTTAGAATTTGGTGGGATCAATCGCTTCTGTTCGGCGGTTTTGGTTGAAGCACATCAGTTTGGTACTGGTAATGGTTTAGCCGATCGGATCTTTTTCTCTGGTGAAGAAACCAACGGCGGTAGTCAGTTTGCACTAGATCTCAAAACTAACACCTTACATGCAGTACCCTGGTTCGGTCGTGCAGCATGGGAAAATGTCACGGAAATCAACACCGGAACCACTAATAAAGTTGCCTTTATCGTTGGCGACGATCGTAGCAATGCCCCTTTAATCCTCTATGTAGGTGACAAGAATTCCAAAGGTGATGGCAGTTTCCTAGATCGGAATGGACTAGCCAAAGGCAAACTATTTGTCTGGGTTGCTGATGATGTTAATAGTGCTACCGATGCAATCGAGCGTAGCCCCAGTGAATTTAAGGGTAGCGGCGGCAGCACAAACGGCAAATTTGTCGAAATTCCTTACTACGATCCTACTAAGGCAAATACCACTGGTTACGATGCTCAAGGTTTTGCCAACCAAACTAAACAAGATGAACTAGCCGAAGCTGCTAAAGCCTTCAAGTTCTCCCGACCAGAAGACGTTGCTACCAACCCATTTGATGGTACTCAGGTCGTACTTGCTTCTACTGGTAATAGTGCTTCAGCGGATATTTGGGGTACAACTTACAAAATTGATGTTGATTTTAATAACATCACCGCTGGCAACATCACCGCCAAAATTGACATCCTCTATGATGGTAATGATGCAGGGAATCAGGCATTAGGTTTACGTAGCCCCGACAACCTCGATTGGGCTGATGATGGCAAAATCTACATCAACGAAGATCGGTCGATTTCTGCTTTTGGCAGCATTGAAGCTTCGATTTTCAGCATCGATCCTAGTGCAACCAATCCTGCTAGCACTCTAACTCGGATCGCGCAGATCGATCGCTCTGCCGTTCCTGCTGGTCAGACCGATACTGCTCCAACTGATGTTGGCAACTGGGAGACTTCGGGTATTCTCGATGTTTCCAAATTGTTTGGTGCTAAAGCTGGCGAACTATTTGTGGTTGACGTTCAGGCTCACAGTCTCCGTGGTGGCTCGATTATCACGGCTACTAATGTCGATGGTAATAACGATGGCACCAAAACTGATGCTGAAAACCTCGTTGAAGGCGGTCAATTATCTCTCCTAATCGCGCCTAAAGCGAATCTCATTCAAGGGTCTAACTTGTTTGGTGGCACATCCGGTGCCGATACGATCGAAGCTGGCGTTACCAAAGGTTTTGATGGTGTCAACGATAGCGTCTTTGCTGGTGCTGGTAACGATACTGTTGACAGCGCAATTGCTGGCGTACTCGCAAGTGGCAACCGCATTGATGCTGGTAGCGGTGTCGATACTATTTTTGTTGCTAATAACGATCGCGCGTTCGGTCAAGCTGGTGATGACATCTTTGAAGCTGGCGATGCTAGCGGCTACCGTGCTTCTGGTGGTGCTGGTAACGATACTTTCTACCTCGGTACTAATGGTCGCGCTTTAGGTGGCGAAGGTAACGATCGCTTCTTTGCTGGTCTCGGTGGCGACAACCTCTTATCTGGTGGTGCTGGTGCCGACCAATTCTGGATCTACAACGGTGAAGCTCCTGCTAAAGCTAATACTGTCTTAGATTTCCAAATCGGTACCGATGTCTTGGGGATTAGCGGTTCGTCGCTCAAGTTTGCTGACTTAACTCGGACTGGCAACAATATCGCCATCGGTGGTAACACGATTGCTACGTTAACTGGTGTCGATACTACAACTCTCACCGCGTCTAACTTTGCTTTCATCTAATCTCGATCGCCACAAAGATAATTAGTTAGTAAAAATAGGATGCTATATCTTTCGATAGCATCCTATTCCCTTTTGTGTTGAACGTTTTTATTGATTAAATGACTATCGATCCCCACGTTCGATCGCCGATAGTTAAAGTTAAATCTATTTATCCTTAACCATATCTTAATTTTAAAACGAGCTTAATTTAATGCTCAAATGACAAAACCAGTGATAAAATTCCACTGACAATATCGAAAGATATATTTCAGCTAAGGTGCTCGCCTGCTCTTGACAGAATAAATGACTATGAGTTGACAGTTTATGACAGTATATTAGCTCGACGGCAATCGCGCTGTCTTCTTTTAATCGCTCGTTCTGACAAGAAAGTTAATCTTCGCTACACAACAGTAGTTCGGCAAAAAATCATCCGTGTTCTATACAGATTAATTAAGGGAGAATTTAATGGGCATAGTTAATGGGACTAACAACGATGATGTATTATTTATTGACGCTGGCAAAAGCAATGACACCTTGTTGGGTTTAGCCGGAAATGACTACCTAGACGCCTTAGCTGGTAACGGCAACAATACTCTCCGTGGTGGAGATGGCAATGATGAGTTGTATGCTTACACCAACGATCGACTAGAAGGCGAGGCAGGTAACGATAGCCTCACCTCCGATGGCAATGGCTCTAACGCCCTCTCTGGTGGCGATGGTGATGATACTATTTATGCCGATCGCAACGATACAGTTTCTGGCGATGCAGGCGATGACAAGATTTATGGCGGACAGGGTGGCAATACGATCTCAGGCGGCGCAGGTAAAGATGTCTTTTGGGTTGCCAATGTCGATGTCCCGACTACACCCAATACCATTACCGATTTCGATCGATTAAACGACACGATTAGGATTAACCTTGCTAGCGTGAGTCAATTTAGCGATCTCACCATTGCCAAATCTGGCTCTGATGCCACTATTAGCTTTGGCGCGCAACAGCTAGCTCTACTCAAAAATACTGCCCCAGGCAGCCTCAATAGCAACACCGTCGCCGTCGCGCCTACCGCACCCAATAATGCAGGTAGCAACGTGACGAACTATGAATTTACCAACCTGCCCAAACTAGGTACGACTTCCAAAGGGCAAGATTTATTCCTCGGTGGTTTTTCGGGGTTATATTTTCAGGGGATCGCCGCCAATGGTAACCTCAAATTGATCGCGCATACCGATCGCGGGCCAAATGGCGAGCCGACTGGTGCCAATCGTCCCTTTCTCTTACCTAATTTTCAACCCGAAATCGTCAGTTTTGAACTCGATCGCACTTCGGGCGAGATAATTATTACCAAGCGCACGGGTTTATTTAGAGCCGATGGTAAGACACCACTCACCGGATTGCCCAACCTTCAAGCGGGAGCTAATGGTTTAGCCTATACCGACGAAATTGGTGTCGATCTCGATGGCAAAGTTTTAGCTAACGATCCGCTCGGTGCAGATGTCGAAGGCATCGTCATCGGCTCTGATGGTAACTACTGGCTGGTAGACGAATATCGTCCCGCGATTTATCAATTCGACACCAATGGTAAACTACTCAACAGGTTTATCCCTAAAGGTACCAGCACAGCAAGGATCGATCTAGCCGCGATCGATTTTGGCACCGAAGTATTACCCGAAGTTTACGCCCAACGCCGCAGCAATCGTGGCTTTGAAGCAGTCGCGATCGAAGGTACCAAGCTCTATGCCTTCATGCAAAGTCCGATCGACAATCCCGATAATGCTGGCGATACGGTTTCGAGAGCCTCCCGTACAGTCCGCATTTTAGAATTCGATACTGCAACTAAAACCGTCACAGGCGAATATCTCTATCTGCTCGACGATATTACGGGTACTGGTAACGCCAAAACCGACAAACTCGGCGATGCTGTCTCTCTCGGTGGCGGTAAATTTGCCGTTGTCGAACGCGACGATCTCGCCACAACTGCCTCTAATAAGCTCATCTACCAAATCGATCTCGCCACGGCGACTAATATTAATAACCCTGCCAACTTTACTCTACCTGCGGGTAAAACGATCGAACAACTCACCCCCGCCGAATTAACTACAGCCAAGATTGCCCCCGTCAGCAAAAGCCTCATCGCGAATGCCGCAAAATTGGGTTATACCGGAGTCGAAAAACTCGAAGGTTTGGCATTAGTTGCACCTAATACGCTTGCCTTAATTAATGACAACGATTTTAACGTCGCGCCAGGGAGCAAGGTACCCGAAAAATTAGGGCTGCTAGAACTAGCCAAAGATCTCCCCGTGACGGGAATTATCAGCACCATCATCATTACCGCAACCGATCCAGCGGATCTATTGCTCGGTATCAAAGAATCGAACACTAGGATTATCGGCGATAGCCGTAACAATATCATCGATCTTAGTATTGCTGGAGGTCGAAATCAAATTTATGCTGGCGATGGAGCCGACGAGCTATATGCTTATCAAAACGATCGCCTATTCGGTGAAGGCGGTAACGATATCCTCGATGCTACCGACGGTACAGGTGACAATGAATTGGATGGTGGTACTGGGGACGATCGATTATTTGCAGGTACTAACGATCGATTAGTTGGTGGCGATGGTGACGATACCTTATTTGCAGGCTTAGGTGGTAGTACCCTGACAGGTGGTAATGGGAAGGATACTTTTATCCTCGCGGCGGTAACATTATCTACTAAATTTAATATCATTACCGACTACAAAGCTGGTACCGATACGCTCAAAATTTCGGGTATCCCTGGCATCGGCGACGATATTACCAAGCTAACTGCCACAATTCAAGGTAGCGATACGTTGCTCAAAGCAGGTACTGTCGATTTAGCCTTAATCAAAGGGATTCAGGCCAACTCGATCGCCGATCTCTTAAATCCCAACCCGAATCCTAACCCAAACCCAAATCCCAACCCTAACCCCAATCCCAACCCTAACCCCAATCCCAACCCCAACCCAATTCCCAACCCCAATCCCAACCCGACACCTGGCATTACTTTAACCAACAACTTATTTGTTACTGATGCCGCAACGAAAGGTTTAGGTGTCAATGCTGTCAGCAAAAGAGCAGATAGCAAAGTTAATGAAATTGGCTTTTTTGCTGTTGACGATCCAGCTGGCAAAATTGGCGGAATCGCTCCAGGTGCCGCAGGTTATCTCAAACTATTCGCCGACTCAGCCAAACCAATCTTCGCTAATTTGGACGGTAGTTTCTTCAGTACTAATAAACGCGAAATTAGCTTAGATCCGAACAAAATTTATCAATTTTTTCAAGTGCAAGATGGTTCGATTGCCGATTTGCAACAACAGATTGCCAGCGGCAAAACGCCGACTAATATCTTATTTGCACTCCCCGATGCCAATGGTAATAGTCCATTTAAAGTCACTACCAACAGCACCAATGATGGCTTTCAAATCTCAGTTAATAACGACGAGGTGCGCTTAAATGTCTCCAAACTAGCGGGTGCAACACCGAATATTCCAATCGGTGCTAAATCTCAGAATTTGGTTCAAGGACGCATTATCGATCTGTCAGACTATGCAGGTAAAACACTCAAAGTCGATATCAATACCAAGAGCGATGCGGGATACAATAATACGATCGCTTTCTACGCAGTTGAAGATGCCATTTTAGGTACAATCAAACTAGCTAATGGTACTATTCTCAAACCGGGCGATACTAATTATGCGATCGAAGCAATTAAAAGTGCAATTTTACAAACAGGTAAAACCGATAGTAAACTCAACCAAGATCTCACTGGTGGTAAAATCTATGCTCCTGTAGCGATCTCTCAGGGTAATTTAACTGACTTTGTAAGTCTAAATCCGACTAATAGTGGCGGTAGTAATGCAATTCATGCTTATTTCAACTATCTCGGTGCTAATCCCGATAAACTAGATCATTTCCGCCTGCTTGGTAATAATACCTTTGGCATCGAAGATCTGTATGGTAGTGGCGATCGCGACTTCAACGATATTGTCGTCAAGATCGACATCAAAACAATTTAACGATCCCGATCGCCAGCGAGATCTCGATCTTGCTGACGGTTGAATTTACGCACTAGTGGCGATCGTGGAACGATTGAGGCTTACTTTCATTATCTGGGTGCCAAATCTGACAAGCTCAATTGTCTTTGCCTAATTGGGAATAATATATTTGGGATCGAGGATATGGATGGTGGCGACAATTCCCCAAACGGGACGCTACGCGATCGCGACTTCAACGATAGCCTAGCCAGCATCAACCTCGATAATTCATTATTATAGAATTATAGTATTTTGACCTCAAGACAGCTCCCCGACTTCTCTGGAGATTTGGGGATCTGGCGTTCGCAAGATCGCCTGCCAATACGGGCGATCGACATCAAATTCCAAGTGCGAGCCAGTGGTATTATAGTCTTACTTCATGGAGATTATGGCCAACTGACTGAGGCGATCTCAATGTGATGGAGGTCGATCGTGCTTGTCGCCACCTGCGCGACAACAGCTAGGGTGCAAGTTTAACCAGGCGTTAATATCTCGATAATCTCCCCAGGAGCAATTACTGAGATAATTTGAGCAGGGTGCGCTCGGTCAGCCTTTAATAAATTTATTATCATGAAGACAACTGCAAACCTGCAAGACCCCAGCATTGTGACTTCAACCTTTCCGTTTCCAGATCGACCAGAGCAGCAACAGAGTAACGAACTAGATACTCCTCTCAAACGGCTATATCAAAATGCCATTTCTGGCGAAGAAGTTATTGCACTTTTACAGAAATATTGGATGCTGCCACAATTACACCGAGAACTAATTCTCGATGAAGAATTAGCCTCGATTATGTGTAGCCAGGAGGAAATTTTTAGTGCCTACAAAGCTTTTTATCAAAAATATCAGATTAATTCTGATGAAGATCGCGCTGCTTGGTTAGAACGCAATAATTGTACGCTAGAACAGTTCGAGCATTCAGTAATGCGAACGCTCAAACTCGATCGTTTTAAACAATTAAATTTTAATGGTAAAGTTGATTCTTACTTTTTACAACGCAAAGCTCAACTCGATCGAGCTACTTATTCATTATTAAGAGTAAAAGATCCACATCTAGCTCAAGAACTCTTTTTTAGGATTCAAGATAAAGAAGCAACTTTTACCGAACTTGTCAAACAATACTCCGGCGGACAAGAAGCCGAAATCGGCGGCTTGGTCGGCCCCCACGAGCTATCGGTACCGCACCCGCTCTTGGCTCAGAAGCTCAGTTCGCTCAAGCCGGGACAATTGTCTACTCCGGTGCAAATTGCTGATTGGTTTGTCGTAGTTAGATTAGAAAAATATCTACCCGCTCAATTAGATAAAACCATGAGATCGCGATTGGTTGAAGAGTTGTACGAGCAATGGTTGCAAGCAAAGTTAGCTCAATTAATAAAGATTAAAAAGTAACATTTATTGTAATTGTTATTCGATCGAATAAAGGCCATGGAAGCGAGACAGCGATGCATACGACAAAGGAGGTTTCCTCCAGATATAGCGCGTCAAGACAGACAGCGGACTTTGTAACACTAGCCCCGTTCTGCCTTCTGCCTTCTGCCCTCTACCTTTTGCCCTCTGCCATCTGCCTTTTATGACTTATACTCCCACCACCCCCGAAGCCTTTCTCGCTCAAATCGAGCCTTTCAATCAGCTCTCGGCAAGTACTCAGTCCAGACTCGCCAAAGTCGCCCAGTATTATCGCTATCATGTCGGGCAACCGATCGCCCTGCGCGATCGGATGTCGGCGCAGATTAATATTGTCGTCGAAGGCACCGTGCGTCTGCTAGGATACCCGTCCGAGCATACTTCCCCCGTCACCTTAGAGCGGTTAGAAACTGGCAGCACGATCGGGGCAATTGGTACGATTAGGGGCGTTCCGTGCGAGTCGGCGATCGCTTCAACTGAGGCTATTTGCCTGAATATTCCCACCGAATCATTCATGCAAATTGTGGCTACAGAGCCGATTTTAAAGGAATATTTTT
This sequence comes from Chamaesiphon minutus PCC 6605, assembly GCF_000317145.1. GTDB lineage: Bacteria > Cyanobacteriota > Cyanobacteriia > Cyanobacteriales > Chamaesiphonaceae > Chamaesiphon > Chamaesiphon minutus. The sequence goes on from NC_019697.1 coordinate 3,182,930, forward strand.
ACGATCGACCGACCTCGATCGAAATTTTTGAATTACTGCGCTTAGAACTAGAGCAACACCCCAATCAAGAACAATTACTGCAACTATTACTCGATGTTCAAGTTTTTGAAAACTGCTGAAGTGTATGATATGGGATGAAGGATCGGTATAGAAAGGTAAAGACATGCTACTCAATAAGCCTTTGCCCTTCATCGAAGACTTTATCAACGAATTGAACAAGGGACTGAAAAGTTACAATCCAGATGGGGGCTTGAGCAGAATTCAGCGTGGATGGATCGGATTCTGTCTGATGGGCATAATACTGACGAACAGCGTATGCTGGGCAAGATTTGAACGGGTGAGCCTGGGGAAATACAGCCTGGGAGCCTTATCATGGATGTTTCGCAAATCCAAACTGCCATGGGAGATGATGCTTCAAGTTAGTATAGCAATAGTGCTCAAGCAGTATGGTATTTCTGGAGGTACTTTGGTGACTGACGACTCAGATCATCAGCGCAGTAAGAAGACACCAAGGTTATTCAAAACCCATAAAATCAGAGACAAAGGTAGCGGGGGATATATAAATGGTCAAAACATAGTGTTATTAATACTAGTTACTGACAAAGTGAGCTTGCCAGTTGGATTTGAGGTCTATCAACCTGACCCTCAACAACAAGCATGGACAAGAGAAGATCAACGTCTGAGAAAGAAAGGTATCGCGAAAAAAACCGCCCAGAGGCTCCACCCCATAATCCAGACTACCCAACTAAACCAGAATTAGTGTTGCGATTAATGGAGCAGTTTCGGAAGCACCACAGTCAAATCAAGATCAAAGCCGTCGTTGCTGATGCACTATATGGTCAGGCAAAATTCATGGATGCAGCATCAGGCTTATTTGGTGGAGTCCAAGTCATTAGCCAATTGCGTTATAACCAAAATATTCGTTTTCGAGGCCGAAAACAAAGCCTAAAGCACTATTTTTCAAGTTATCCGGGAGTTCCTCAAGAGTTGAGTATTCGAGGTCAACCTGCCATTACAGCCAATGTTGGAAGTATCAGAGTGGAAGTTTGTGCTCACGGAAAAAAGCGATTTGTGATTGCGCTGAAGTATCCGGGTGAGCAAGATTATCGATATTTAGTTGCTACGGATCTGACTTGGCGCACCATAGATATCATCCAAGCGTATACACTGAGATGGTTAGTAGAGGTTTTCATCGAGGACTGGAAGTCTTATGAAGGTTGGGCGCAGTTGGCCAAGCAAACAGGTAAAGAAGGGACAAGCCGTGGCCTGACCCTGAGTCTGTTGCTTGACTTATGCCTCTTGCTTCACCCGAGACAAATAGCCCGCGTTGACAGCAAGCTGCCCGCATATACTGTGGGCAGTCTACTCCGCAATCTTCAGATGGAAGCTTTGTTGTTATATTTTGAGCAGTTGCTACAAGCACCTAATCCGGTTGAGCAGTTGAATCAATTAAGTCAATCAGTTCAGGAGTTTTCCTTTTGAGATCGTCTGGTAAACATATGAGTGGTAGAGATTTAGGTCGCTTAGAACCCACTCCCTCCCTCAATCGTCGAGCTGTAGCTTAAAAACTTGAACATCGAGTATTAGGCGTTGATTCGCTCAAAGAATTGGCTCTCAAAGCCGTGGACTCGGCGGTAGTTTATACGTCGCCCCAGGATATCCCCAGCGCACTCAAAAACTGGGATTGGTTCGTCGCCAGCCAATTAGATGCGGCATCTGCGAGTGCTGCGGCGCGGATTTATACGATCGGCGATCGCATCGATCTCGATTCCTTCCAATCCAAACACAAACTCCGCCTGGTGGGAATTTCGCCTGAGATCTTACGCTTTACGACACCCGAAGATCGCGATCGCATTATTGATATCGACGACTCGATCGAAATCGATCGATCTTCAGATCTCGTCGTCGCTACACCATCCGAAATCCCCTACGCGCCAGATCTCCCTCTTACGCTCGATAAACCTGCCACCAAGTCCGAGCGGAAATATGCGCTCGTCCGAGGTAAAGGTCAAATCGACGGCAGCGTCGCGTGCTTTGAAATGCTCGCCAACCAGTACAAAATTCCCTTCCGGCGCGACTCGGTACGCAAAATCGTCGCCCATCATATCGAGCAATCTGGTGGTGGTATTTCCCTCCAATTTTGTGGGGCGGTAGTAGACTTTTTAGGGCTACAGGGGCAGCTAGCAGGCATCTCCGTCGCCGATATCCAACGAATTCAGGTACCAGCCCTAATTAAGTGGGAAGACCGCCTAGCGGTGATTTGTGCTGTCTCTAACGATACAGTGACGATTGCGCTGCCCGATAGCGGACTGATTCAGCGCACTCCTCAAGAGCTAGTCCTCAACCAGGAGTCGGCACCCGAAAAACCTACCGATGTCATCCCGATTCTCCTAATTCAAGCCACCCGCTACACACCAGAGCAAAAGTTTGGTATCAGTTGGTTTTGGCCGTCTTTGGTGCAATATAAGGGAGTCTTAATTGAGGTCTTAATTGCTTCATTCTTTATCCAATTATTCGGGCTGGCAAATCCGTTAATTACTCAGACAATTATCGATAAAGTCTTGATGCAAAACAGCGCGACTGCGTTAAATGTCTTTGGAGTGCTGCTGATTGGTGTTGCCATCGGCGAAGCCTTATTAACCAGTCTGCGGACGTATTTATTTGTCGATACCACCAATCGGATCGATTTAGCATTAGGTTCGCAAATTATCGATCGATTGTTGCGCTTACCGTTGCGGTACTTTGAAAAACGCTCCGTCGGGGAACTTTCCACCCGCGTCAACGAATTAGAAAATATCCGTCAATTCCTGACAGGTACCGCCCTCACCGTCGTCCTCGATTCGGTCTTTTCAGTGCTGTATATCGTGGTGATGTTGATTTATAGCTGGTTGCTGACACTCGTCGCTCTCGCCACCCTGCCGCTATGTATTCTAATAACTACGGCTGTCTCGCCGATCGCCCGCAAACAGTTACGCGACAAAGCCGAACGCAATGCTCGATCTCAATCGCACCTAGTTGAAGTAATTTCTGGCATCCAAACCGTCAAAGCCCAAAACGTCGAACTGAGATCGCGCTGGAAATGGCAAGAACGCTACACCCAATACGTGATGTCTGGATTCAAAACCGTCGTCACCTTTACCACCGCCAATTCTGCCACCACATTTCTCAATCAGCTCTCTAGTTTATTAGTCCTCTGGGTGGGCGCGTATTTAGTCCTAGACGGCAAACTTACCCTCGGACAACTAATCGCCTTCCGGATTATTTCTGGCTACGTTACCAGCCCCTTATTGCGACTGACACAACTGTGGCAGAACTTCCAAGAGACGGCACTCTCCCTCGAACGGATCGCCGATATTCTCGATACCCCCATGGAATCTAACGAGATCGATCGCGGTAACATTCCCATGCCCACGATTCGCGGTAACGTTAAATTCGATAACGTCTCCTTCCGCTTTGCCCCCACAGGCGCACTCAATCTCGATAACGTCAACCTCGAATTTGCCGCTGGTAAATTTATCGGCATCGTCGGGCAAAGTGGCTCCGGTAAAAGTACGCTGATGAAATTATTACCGCGTCTATATCCCCTCGAATCGGGTCGCATTTTGGTTGACGATTACGATATTTCTAAAGTCGAACTCTACTCCCTGCGCCAACAAATCGGCATCGTCCCTCAAGATACCCTATTGTTTGAAGGCAGCGTCCAAGAAAATATCGCCCTCAACCTCCCCGACGCTACTACCGACCAAATCATTCAAGCCGCCACGATCGCTCACGCTCATGACTTTATCATGGAGCTACCTAATGGTTATAACTCCTCCGTCGGCGAACGCGGCTCCGGCTTATCTGGCGGACAACGCCAACGCATCGCGATCGCGCGGACGATCCTCCAAAACCCCCGCCTGCTGATCTTAGATGAAGCCACCAGCGCGCTCGATTACGAATCCGAGCGTCAAGTCTGCACCAATATCGCCGCCGCATTCCAAGGCAGAACGGTCTTTTTTATCACCCATCGACTCACCACGATTCGCACTGCTGATGTCATCTTGATGATGGATCGCGGTGTCGTTGCCGAACTCGGTACTCACGAGGAATTGATGGAATTAAAAGGACGTTATTACTGTCTCTATCAGCAACAAGAATCTCAATTGTAGGGAACAGGGGATACGAGATAGTAAATAATTGTCCTTCTATATAGATCTGTAGGGACGGGTTTAGGGAATTTAATATCGATTTTACCGAGCGAGATCGAACAAACCCGCCCTCCTCTATCCTACGTTATCTACACAAATTAGTAGTATGGTGGGCAGTTCCAGCTCTACAAAGTATTTGATATTTAATTACGCCTAGCTACTATTCAGACAATGCGATTTCTCTTTCCTAGCGATTACTTCAAACCAAAAAGAGTAGATCCAACATACGCCGAGCAATTCGCTCTTTTTGACGATCGCGGCTGCGCGACTTCGGTAATTTCTTTGGAAAACTTAAGTTTGGATTCATCCACAATTTATCCCCGATCGAATCCAGGAGAACGATTAATTTATCGAGGCTGGATGCTAGCACCCGATGATTATTCAATATTAGTTAAGGCTGTTAGAAATACTGGTGCTCAGATGTGGATCGATCGCGATGAATATCTCAGGACACATTATTTACCTAATTGGTATCCCTTGCTTGGCGATCTGACTCCAGAAACTCATTGTTTCGATGTAGACGATCGCCTAGAATCTAAATTAACAGAGCTAGGCTGGAGCCAGTTTTTTGTCAAAGACTATGTAAAATCTCTCAAAACCTCAACTGGCTCGATAATTAATTCACCCTCAGCAATTAATTCACTCATAGCTGATATGCAAAAATTCCGAGGCACGATCGAGGGTGGTATTTGTGTCAGAAAAGTTGAAGACTTCATAACAGAAACAGAGCGACGTTATTTCGTCATTAATGGTCGAGTTTTTGCTGCGTCACCAGATCTAGAAATTCCCAAGATCGTGACTGAATGCGCGCGCCGGATCGATAGTAAATTCTTCTCGATCGATTGTATCGCTCGCCGCGATGGTCGTATTAGAATTGTCGAAATTGGCGATGGACAAGTCTCTGGATTAGTTGGCTGGACGGTCGATCGATTTGCAAATTTGTGGACTGAATTTACGATTGATTAGGATTTTGAAAAGATGGTACCTGTGTCCCCTCCACATGCTTTAACCCCCAAGCCGCCACCACTTTTAATACCGGACGTAGGCTCTTGCCCTCATCCGTCAATTGATAATTCATCCGCCGCGCATGGTTGCTATAGGGCTGCTTTTCCACCAATCCCAATTCTTCGAGCAACTTGAGCCGACTGGCGAGGATGTTTGTGGAGATGCCTTCTGGTGACTCCAAAAACTCCTCAAATCGTTGCTTGTTAAAAAACATCATGTCGCGAATTATCAGCAGCGTCCAGCGATCGCCGATGAGATCTAGCGTACAGGCAACAGGGCAGGGAGAACGCTTAGAGAGTGTCATGAAACTTTTAATTCGCTCGCAATTTTTTGCATTTTACAAGTTATCTCTGGTAATGTTAAATCTAACTTGCATTTTAAAACTTAGATATGAGCCAGAGCGAACAGCGCAAACCATTTGAGATCGAACTACACTTACCTGTCAAAACTTATGATATTGACTTTGCAGGAATTGTCAGCAACATTGTCTACGTGCGCTGGCTAGAAGATCTGCGCCTCGAAATGCTCGGTAGCTTTTTCCCGCTTCAGGATCAAGTCACAAATGGATTTGCCCCAATTGTCTTGCAAACGACGATCGACTACAAGCAATCCATTCAAATGCACGATCGACCGATCGGGAAAATGTGGATGGAATCGCTCGCATCATTGCGTTGGGTAGTTGGCGCAGAAATTTTGTTAGCAGGAAAAGTCTCGGCGATCGCCCAGCAGACGGGTATTTTTGTCAATCTGGAAACCAAAAAACCGATCCGCATTCCCGATCGTTTGCAACAGCAATATAATGAGTCTCGATCTAATTAATTAGATGAATCCAGCCAGCACAATTTACATCGTTAACGGATCGATCGCTAGTTAGCGAGTATTAATTACCCTATCTGAAACAGGTTTACGATTGCGATCGGCTCGAATAATTCGCGGTCTTCATCTAGGTTTAGAGCATAGCTAGTAGTCTACAGTATAAATCTGGATACTATATAGTAGAACCATCTATTCACTAATCCCCACTCATGCTAGCGATCGCACTTTCTAGATTCATCAAATTGCTACCAATTCTGTTCTTAACTTCCACAATTTCGAGCGAATCTATCTCCTTACCATTATTACCTCGCGTTCGCATAGCGGCTGCTAGCAGCATCGCCCAAAGCCAGACAGATCGAGCAACAGAAATCGATCGACTCATCCAACACTTTAAGAGTAAAGATCTCTACGTGCGATCGAAGGCAACAAAAGCACTAGGAAAGATCGGAGTAGTAGCCATCCCAAAATTGCTACCACTGCTTAAAGATAACAATGCAAACGTGCGATCGAGTGCAGCAGAAGCAATCGGATACATGGGAGCATCTAGCAAAATAGCCATACCCAATCTGCTCCCACTATTTAGAGATAAAGATGAAACCGTGCGACTTTATGCCGCAGGAGCAGTAGGCAAGATGGGAGCGGTAGCCATCCCAAAACTGATGCCACTACTCAAAGATAACGATGCAAACGCTCGATCGAGTGCAGCATTCGCACTAAGATCTGTGGGAGAAAGTGGCAAAGTAGCCATACCCACTCTCATCCTACTGCTGAGAGATAACAATCCAAATGTGCGAGTACAGGCGCAATACGCATTAGGCGATCTCGGAGCAGTCGCCCTACCTAGCTTGATTCCATTACTCAAAGATCGAGACAAAAACTTGCAAATTGGTGCTATGAACGCACTAATGCAGATGAGAGAAGTGGGCAAAGCAGCCATCCCCGATCTGCTTCCCCTAATCAAGGATAAGGATGAAAAAATAAGTCGTTCTGCCCTATCAACACTGACGAGTATGAGAGCATCGGCAATGCCCAGCCTGATTCCATTACTCAAAGATAACGATCCAGAGATTCGAGCGCAGGTAGCAGGATCGCTAGCAATGATGGTGTACCAGGGAGTATCGGTTAAAGCAGCAATACCCGATCTGATTCCCTTACTAAAAGATCGGAATACAAGCGTGCGGATTGGTGCTATAAGTGCATTTGCAATGATAGCAATGTCAGGAGAATCAACCACAGCAGCCATCCCCAATCTGCTCCCACTGCTCAAGGATGAGGATAAAAATGTGCGCATTGGTGCTGTAGCTGCACTAGGAAACATGGGAGAGCCAGCCAAGGCAGCAGTACCCGATCTGATTCTACTACTTCAGGATAAAGAGATCCGATGGCGGGCGATCGATGCGCTGGGAAACATTGGCGAAGCAGCTAAATCGGCCATCCCCCAGTTAATTCCACTGCTTAAGGATGAGGATGGAATGATAAGATCTCGTGCCGAATCCGCACTGGGAAAAATCGGATACAAACGCTAATTATTCGAGATATAAATATTTAATATTAAAAGCAAGTGGTTAATCGATCGATTCAATTTCTTCATTGTAAATGACTCGATCGAGTTAGCGATGATATGTTCAAAAAAACATTCATTCTCAACTCAACCACTGTATGCAAGGAAAACTCTACGATTTTTAGGATTCACGATGAGTATGCGACCACCACGCCCATTAGCAAAAAAACTACCAGGTTTTGAAATTGCCTCATCGATTTCATTTTCGATGTGTCGATCGATTGAAATACCAAAGCCATAGCGATCTAAATGCTCTTCGATCTTGTTAACATCTGTTATCGGCGTTTTTTGCCATTTTCGATATAAATCGCTATTGTTTCCTTGCCTTGGCGTCAAATTAACAAAATATTCAATTCCAATTTTTTCGATATCGCTCGCAATTTTATCCGGTAACTCATATACCAAGACTCCTGTTTCATTGCCACCAGGGCCAAAACCAAATACCTCTTCTTTTGTATAAACAATATTTGAAACACTTAGTTTTTCAGGAACGAAACTGAGCCTGTGCTCTCGTTCCATACTTATGAAAACAACAGCTAGCAAGACACTCAGCGGGATCGACAATAACAGTAGCTTCAAAGAGTTTTTCAAACTTGTTTTCCTACCAATAATAGTAAGTAATTAGATTATGGCGATCGCAATGGCACGAGTGTTGCTTTTAATCGCTTCTGCATCGTAAATGGGCGGCGCACGGGGGCAATTTCGGCGGTTGTAGGTGTTACCGTCCAGTCATATTTTTGCAGCAGTGTCGAGAGAATTATTTTCATCTCCATTTGGGCGAGTTCCACGCCGATGCAAATATGTGCGCCACCACCAAACCCGATTAGAGAGTAAGGATATTTTTTATCTTCCTCGCGCGGTGGCGCGAATCTGTCGGGATCGAACGTATCGGGATTTTGATAAATTTCTGGCAGGCGATGAGTTAGCATCGGGGAGATAAAGATAAACCAACCAGCGGGAATTAAATAACCAGCATATTCGATATCTGCTAACGCCACGCGGGCAATGAGAAAAGCTGGTGGATAAAGGCGTTCGCCTTCTTTGATAACATTTGTCATGTCGGGCAATTGCCGCAGATGAGTCATTGAAATCGGTTCTGTACCCATCACTTGCTGCTGCTCGTCGCGCAATCTTTGTCGCCATGCGGGACTATTACCCAGTTCAAATAACAACCAACTCATCAGCGTCGATGTGGTATCGTGTCCGGCAAAGAGAAACGCCATCACTTGGTCGATTATCTGCGTTTCGGTAAATTTATTACCATCTTCATCGATCGTATTTACTAGCAAACTGAGTACATCTGTAGACCTGTCTAAATCGCCCCGTGCGGCTCGTTCGGCGATAACTTGGAGAATATAGTCAGCAATCTTACGACGTGCGGCCTGTCCGCGACCGTAGCTAGTCAGGGGACTGTCCCAGCGGATGACTCCAGATACGCTATCGACTAGGGTATTAAACCACTCGCTCACTTGCTGGACTTCTGCGGTACTTTCGCTACCTAAAAAAATCTTCACCACAACAGTCAGCGTCAGTTTGTGGAGTTCCGCACTCAGATCGATCGTACCGCGTTCGCCCCAGTCCGCTATTGCCTCGGTGACAACTGACTGAATCGTGTCAAAATAACCTGCGATCGCCTGTTGATGAAATACAGGCAAAATTAGTTTCCGATTCGTGCGATGTGCTTCGCCATCTTTGAGCAACACGCTATCCGCCGAGATCGGTTCTAATAATTTATTACCCAACCGCGATGATAGCTTGTCGGCTGCATCTTTGAATACCAGCCGATTGGCATCTGGCCCGGCTAGACATGCTGTTTTGCCAAAGATGAGCGATGATGATTTGAAAATATTGCCATTAGCTTGGTGTTTTTGCCAATAAAATTCTTCGCGCTTGGTGAGAAAACTAATCAGTTCGCCGATAATCGGCAATCCATAGCTACCAGGCATCAGATCGGCAGACTTGAGGTTATTATTCATCACCATAAATTTTTGCTCGGCGGACATCGATCTGGGTTCGGTCAGGCTTTTATGCTAACGAAAATTTTGCGACTAATGGGGAGCGTGTCACTTTTGCAAAAGTGACACGCTCCTAAATTATTAGAACCTATGTCAAGCAATAAATTTGCAATAAACAGAATCGATACTATCAGTACATTACGACCTACGGCGAACACCTGCCGGAAGTGACTGAATCGAAGTGTAGCTAATGATTTTTTAGATTTTTGGAAAGCACTATAATTATTTGAATCTATTATTACCGAGATCGAGACATCTAGATGCAGTTTCTGAGAGCTAACTGGTGGAAATTAACGTTGTTGGGCGGGGCTGTCGCTGTGGCAAGTTGGGGCGGCTGGGGCTACGCCGACCAGCGCAGACCGACACTGATTGCTCTCAATACGAATACGGGCAAGCTAGCATGGGTGTACCCGCTCGCAGATGACTTCGGTTATAGCAAAGGCCCGATCGCAGGCAATGGCAAAGTCGTACTCGATGGTTGCATAAAAACGGCTGATAAAAACTGTGGAGCCTATCAAATCCAGACGTTTGATGCTCGATCTGGCAAGCTACTGTGGCGCGATCGACCTACTGGGGAATACGAGCCATACGAAATTGCCTCAAATCAATCCGCTGTTATTCAAAACGATCGACTCTATCATCAGCTTGAGAATCAATTGCGCTCGATCGATTTGGCAACGGGAACACAGCAATGGCAGATCCCACGGCGGTGGTTTTCTAGGAATGGTATCTGGTTTGGAATGGGCTTAGTCGCTCGATCGGATAAATTAGCGATGCTGGAGCTTGGCAATCGCCAGCGATCTCTCCAAATCCTCGATCCCAAAACAGGCAAGCTGCAACAGCAAGCAACCATTACAATACCCAAACTCGAAAGTACGCGCCACATCATCGCGACTAACGATCGCACTCTGTTTCTTGAAACTTCTGGATTAGTGTCAGCAGATACTCCGAACACATTTTACGATCGTGGCACATCTGCCGTCACTGCTTACAACAGCAAAACTCTCCAGCCGCGCTTCCGCACAGACATTAAGAGTAGTGGTATTTTTCAGATGGAACCAATCGGAAATATCTTGCTACTTGGCAACTACAACGACTACGATCCCAAGACGGAAGGGGCCGCACTGATGGCGATCGATGCCAATACAGGAAAGACGATCTGGCAAAAAACGCGCAGCCAAATCGACTGTCATAGTTGGAGTGGAAATGAGTATCAAGTAGATGCGGATACTGTTTATTTCGACTGCAACCGCGATGGTGAATACAATCTAGAGGATCGGAGCCGAATTGTGGCGCTCTCTACACAAACCGGAGCGGTCCGATGGCAAACACAACTCAGTGCTGATTCCTCAATCCGACATTTGCCCGCTGCGATGACCGCTCGACAATACCTCACCTTCCGCAGGGTAACTAAGGCAAAGGCAGATCGAACTCAAGTAGTTGCGCTCGATCGCCAAACTGGGAAACTGCTGTGGGCATTTCCGCTGTTTGATGATGAGGGTAAGTATCGAGGCTTTCGTGCCATTGTAGCTGCTGAAGACGATCGCTTCTTTGCTCTCAATCTGCTACCGCGTTGGCAGGTATGGTTGCTACAAATGGATCTGAGTTGGTATATAAACCAGCCGATCGCGAACTAAGATTGGATAGGCTCGATCGAGACAAATGTTGCTGTTAACTTTTTCTGTTTCATAAATGGCTGGCGCACTGGCGAAATTTCGGCAGTAGTAGGTGTTACCGTCCAGTCGTATTTTTGCAGCAATGTCGAGAGAATTATTTTCATCTCCATTTGAGCGAAGTCCGCGCCGATACAACTATGTACGCCACCGCCGAAACCAATTAATGAATATGGCTGTTTCTTATCCTCCTCGCGCGGCGGTGCAAACCTGTCGGGATCGAATAAATCTGGATCTTGGTAAATTTCTGGCAAGCGATGGGTCAGTAGTGGAAAAATGAGTATGTACCAACCTGCGGGGATGAGATAACCTGCATATTCGATATCGGCGATCGCCATGCGACTGATGAGAAAAAGTGGTGGATAGAGACGTTCGCCTTCTTTGAGGACATTACTCATTTGAGGGAGTTGGCGCAGATGGCTCATAGCAATGGGTTCGTTCCCAACTACTTGCTGGTGTTCGGCTCGGAGTTTTTGCCGCCATTCGGGACGATTGCCCAACTCAAATAACACCCAATCCATCAGGCTAGATGTGGTCTCATGTCCGGCAAATAAAAATAGGATCGCCTGATTGACGATCTGGGTTTCGGTAAATTTATTACCATCCTCATCGACAGTATTCATCAATAGCCCTAAGACATCCAGCGCATTTGCTGGATCGTTGCGATCGACTCTTTCTCTAATTACCTGCCGAATGTATTTGACAATTTTGCGGCGAGCCGCTTGCCCACGTCCATGAAGGGTGAGGGGTGTATCCCACTTAAAGAGGCCGTACAGACCTCCAGTTAAAGTAGTAAACCACTCGCTCACTTGCTGGATCTCTGCCGTTTTTTCGCTGCCTAAAAAAGTCTTCACCACGACAGCCAGCGTCAGCTCGCGTAATTCGGCATCGAGATCGATCGTCCCGCGTTCGCCCCAATCAGCTACCGCCGCCGTCACCACCGACTGTACCGTATCAAAGTAAGCAGCGATTCTCCCTTGGAGAGGCTTCGCCAACGCCTGTTGATGAAATACTGGCAAAATCATCTTTCGACTGGTACGATGCTGTTCTCCATCTTGAAGTAACACTGCATCGGTACTGACGATCGGGGCGAGATATTGATTGCCCAATCGAGATGATAACCTGTCGGCTTGCTCCTTTAACACTAGGCGATTAGCGTCTGGGCCGACTAGACAGGCAGCTTTTCCGAATCCTAATGCGGCTGTTTTAAACACATTGCCGTGCTGCTGGTGCTGCTGCCAATAAAATAGCTCTTGCTTGCTGATGATGTTGATGATTTCACCAAAAATCGGCAATCCAAAGCTACCCGGCATCATTTCAGCAGACTTGAGTCGATCGGTCATAGCCACAAGTTTTTTCTAGGTGGACATCCAGGGTAGAGCTTTTATACTAACCAAGATTGCCCCCCGAATGCCAATCGAGAGATCGGCTAATGTCATGAATCGATCGATCCAAATGTAGCTATTAACTTTTTCTGCATACTAAACGCTTTGCGGACTGGCAAAATTTCCGCAATGGTAGGGGTTACTGTCCAATCATAATTTTGCAGCAAAGTAGAGAGAATTATCTTCATCTCCATATTGGCAAAGTCCATGCCGATGCAACTATGGGCACCGCCACCAAAACCGATGAGAGAGTAAGGGTATTTCTTATCTTCCTGACGCGGGGGCGCAAATCTGTCTGGATCGAATGACTCTGGATCTTTATAAATTTCTGGCATTCGATGAGTCATGCTGGGAAAAATCACAACATACCATCCAGCCGGAATAATATATCCCGCATATTCGATATCTTCGACTACCGCGCGACTCAGCGCGTGAACTGGTGGATAGAGACGTTCGCCTTCTTTGAGGACATTACTCAGTTGAGGGAGTTGGCGGAGATGTTGGAGTTTTAATGGCTCGTTACCCGCCACTTGTTGCAGTTCGGCGCGTAACTTTTTTCGCCATTTGGGACGATTGCCCAGTTCAAACATCAACCAACTCATCAGGCTCGATGTGGTTTCATGGGCGGCAAATAAGAATCCGATCGCTTGATTGATAATTTGGTTTTCGGTAAACTTATTCCCATCTTCATCGACGATACTCATCAAAAAGCCGATGACATCTTTGGATTTCTCTAAATCTCCCAGCTCGATTCTATCTTTAATAATCTGCCGAATATAGTCAGCAATTTTGCGCCGCGCCGCTTGTCCGCGTCCGTAAAAAGTCAGGGGATTATCCCACTTCACCATGCCATTGAGACTATTTACCAGCGTGACATACCACTGGGATACTCGATCGATTTCTTCCGTTTTTTCGCTCCCCAAAAAAGTCCTGACAGCGATCGCTAGTGTTAGTTTTCGCATCTCTTTTTCTAGGCTAATCGTGCCCAGCTTGCCCCAATTTGCCACTGTTTCGGTGACAACCGCCTGAATCGTGTCAAAGTAAGAGGCGATCGCTTGATGATGGAACATCGGCAAAATTAGCTTCCGACTGGCGCGATGCTCTGCACCATCTTGCAACCTGAGTTCGATGAGGCTATGCCTCATCGAACTCAGATGTGACAACATGTTCAGCTTAATAGCAAATTTTATGTAAATTTTGGCACGATAAAACCCATCATTAAGATGATTAATGATTGAAAATATTGAGTTAAGTTAATAAATAAATAATCGGCTAAATAGGAACAATACTAAAGAAGTTTTGAGCAGGCTCATCTAGCTTCAAACTCGGCTTTTTAGGTTGATGAGTATAAGCAATTAATGCTGTAATCAGATTTAGCATGAAATTATGCAAGCTCCGATGGCGAGAATGGACTAAATAACAAATATTTTTTAACTGGTCATTTACCGTTTCAATCAGCGAGCGTTTCCGAAGTGATATTTTGTCATCCATCAAGATGAGCTTGTTTTTCATATTAGATTTTAGTGGCGTAATTAGCTGCAATCCTTTATTTAATAATTCTTCAAATAGTTCTTTCTTAATATATCCTTTGTCTCCAAATATTTTTCCTGATATTCCCTGTGTCATTGATGGCAAATGTGTGCGGTCATCGACATTGCCAGGTGTGATTTTGCAGCTTAATATCTCTCCGCAATCATTAATAATTAAATGAAGCTTGAATCCAAAGTACCATCCCATAGAACTCTTACTCAGCTTGGCAGTTTCTTTGAAAACCTTATTTCTTTTAATTCTTTTTGGGTGACAAACTGGAATAGCCGTGCTATCCACGAAACTAATTCCAGTCACCTTACCTTGACGAGAGTTGAGATAATAAAGGCAAGCTATTAAAACATTTGGCATCAACTCCACCATTCTATTGTAACTAACCAATTTTGGAAAATAATCAGTTAAGTTTTGACAAACATTTTTGAGGTAATAATCCTTAAATGTTCGATAGCTTGACTGATGGAAATGAATAGAAATAGTCATGACCTCGCTCAGTGATAGGCCGCAGCGTTTTGGTAAGCTATTACCGTTGGCAGGGAAAGATATTGATGAAAAAGTTGCCAGCCAATCTTGGCAGAAATCATCTATTTCACAAAATAGTTCGGTTAAGTCCATCATCTAAGTGTGGTTTTCTAATATATATATTAATTTAACCAGAATCAGAGATTATACATAAGGGTTGCAATGCTATTTGTACTTTTATTTGCCGACCGCTCCTCAGAACTTTTAATAACTTATTAATTGTTAATTATTTGTAATTATCGATCGACGTTTTACTTCCAAGTCATTATCAATAATCAAAGCTTATTGATAATGACTTGGAAATATCTCATTTTAATAATTGATGTTTATGACTCAAGCACAGTCAGAGACTTGATTTGATGATGAGGCACAGCCTCATCGAACTCAGGTTTGCAGCAACACCAAATCTTTACTCACGATCGGTTCTAGCGATCGATTCCCCAATCGCGATGATAACTTGTCAGCGGCATCTTTTAACATCAATTGATTAGCCTCTGGCCCAATCAGACAAGCACATTTACCAAAGCCGAGCGCGGCTGGGAATGATATTTTGAAAATATTGCCGTACTCTTGATACTGCTGCCAATAAAATAGCTCGTGGTTGACGAGGGCACCGATCGTGTGTCCGATGAACGGCAATCCAAAGCTCCCAGGCATCATGTCAGCGGACTTAAGTTTATCCGTCATAACAACAATTTATTCCAAATTGTGACATAATTATTTTATGAGTAAGTCCTCATCTTTGTCAAGTGATCGAACTCTTCGTCGCCAACCCCAGCAACAACGCGGGAAACAGCGCGTAGAGAAGATTCTCCTTGCCGCTGCGGAAGTTTTCGCCGAGGCAGGATTTGCAGCAGCCACGATCCAACAAATCGCCGATCGAGCCAATACTGCTGTCGGTTCGATTTACCAATTTTTCCCAGATAAATTAGCGATTTTCCAAGCTCTGCTTTCAGAGCACATGCAGCAGCAAGAAATCTTGGAGACAAATTTTTTTGCTGCCGATCTGAATCGCCCACTTATGCAACTGATCGGCGAATATATCGATACCCTAGCTTGCTACTTTGAACGGCCTATTCCGCGCTGTATCGCCTTACAAGACTATTTACAGCCGATCGCTGGACTGTCTAATCTAGTTGAAGACATGCCAGAGCAACTATCGATATCATTGAAAAGACATGCCAATTTTTATCGACAACGCAACCCTAATTTGAGCGAAGCCAAAAGTGAATTACTTACGGAAGTTGCTCACAATATGTCAAATAGCTTGTTTCTGAGTGCGCTCAAGAGTGATGCAACACACCGCCAGGAAATTTATGCCGAAATCAAGGATGTGCTCTACGGCTATCTCAATCCGCACATCGGCGACCATTTACTCCCAGTGTCTAATCAATTGATGATATGCCCCGACTGTCAGAGCGATCGAGTGGCGAAGAACGGTCGCCAGCAAGGCAAACAACGTTATATATGTAGAGGATGTGGGCGGCAATTCCTCGATCGATACACGCCTAGAGGATATCCTCTAGACGTTAGACAGAGGTGCCTCGCTCTCCATGCGCAGGGAGTCGGCTTTCGGGAAATCGAGCGTCAGACGGGGGTAGATTGCAATACGGTGATTAATTGGGTGAAAAATCTTCAAGCACCTAGTGGGTAAAATAAGTTTAAACCTCTTCTAAGAGGATGTCTGAAAAGTCTAATTGCTTCGTTTGCAGTGGGTAAATCCCCCTGTCTTGTCGCACACAAACGGGAGGGAACCTCCCGTTCGATGCGCCGCTAAATCCCCCTTAAAAAGGGGGACTAAGAGTCTGGTTCCCCCCTTAAAAAGCTATCCATTACCCACAGATCGTGTAATATTTGCATTTCGAATATTACACGATCTGTCCCCAAGAACCAATAACTGACTAGAGTTGAGTTAGAATCGAGTTATAAATCATCAAAAAAGAGGTCAAAAATGGAAACTTGGGTAGCATGAGAGCTAAGATATCTGTCGATGAAAGATGTGCGGCTGAAGCAGAGATTAATTACTTTAGTAGAACAACTAAGTTGTAAACCAACTGAAAGTATCCCACTGGCTTGCGGAAACTGGGCAAAGACCAAAGCTGCATATCGATTTTGGGACAATAAAAAAGTGGATTTCAACGAAATTATTGCCGCTGGTCAATTAAGTACGCTAGACAGAATGAAAGATGAGGAAATCATCTTAGCTATTCAAGATCCAACGGATCTAGATTTTACACACCATCCACACACTCAAGGACTAGGACATCTAGAGGCAGCTTATTTACGCGGAATCAAGGTACATACAACACTAGCCGTCAGCGGTGAGGGCGTTCCCTTGGGTGTACTAGGACAAGAAATTTGGACTAGAGATCTTGAGACAATTGGTAAAAAGCACAAAAGAAAACAGAAAGAAACTAGTGAAAAAGAAAGTCAAAGATGGTTGACAGCCCAGCAACAAACAGTCATTAATACTCAGGGTAAACAGAAAATTATTACTGTAGCAGACCGAGCAGCAGACATTTTTGATTTATTCAGTCAAGCCAGTAATAACAATGGTGATTTTCTGATTCGTGCCTGTCATAATCGGAGAGTTGAGAGTGAGTTATCCTATCTAATTCCGACGATTGAGGCGGCACCGATTGCGGGTGAAATGAATGTGGAGATTAAGCGAAATTCTCATAGTGCCGCAAGAATTGCCAGACTCAATATTCAGTTCATGAGTATGACTATTTATCAACCAGCGAATCGGACAATTGCCCAGTCATTGCCACCAGTAACAGTCAATGTCATCTTAGCGACAGAGACTGATTTCCCGCCGTTTCTTGTGAGTGCATCTTAGAACCAGATGAATGGCAAGCTTTAGCTTGTCATCATCTAACCTGAGTTCGATGAGGCTGTGCCTCATCATCAAATCAAGTCTCTGACTGTGCTTGAGTCATAAACATCAATTATTAAAATGAGATATTTCCAAGTCATTATCAATAAGCTTTGATTATTGATAATGACTTGGAAGTAAAACGTCGATCGATAATTACAAATAATTAACAATTAATAAGTTATTAAAAGTTCTGAGGAGCGGTCGGCAAATAAAAGTACAAATAGCATTGCAACCCTTATGTATAATCTCTGATTCTGGTTAAATTAATATATATATTAGAAAACCACACTTAGATGATGGACTTAACCGAACTATTTTGTGAAATAGATGATTTCTGCCAAGATTGGCTAGCAACTTTTCATCAATATCTTTCCCTGCCAACGGTAATAGCTTACCAAAACGCTGCGGCCTATCACTGAGCGAGGTCATGACTATTTCTATTCATTTCCATCAGTCAAGCTATCGAACATTTAAGGATTATTACCTCAAAAATGTTTGTCAAAACTTAACTGATTATTTTCCAAAGTTGGTTAGTTACAATAGAATGGTGGAGTTGATGCCAAATGTTTTAATAGCTTGCCTTTATTATCTCAACTCTCGTCAAGGTAAGGTGACTGGAATTAGTTTCGTGGATAGCACGGCTATTCCAGTTTGTCACCCAAAAAGAATTAAAAGAAATAAGGTTTTCAAAGAAACTGCCAAGCTGAGTAAGAGTTCTATGGGATGGTACTTTGGATTCAAGCTTCATTTAATTATTAATGATTGCGGAGAGATATTAAGCTGCAAAATCACACCTGGCAATGTCGATGACCGCACACATTTGCCATCAATGACACAGGGAATATCAGGAAAAATATTTGGAGACAAAGGATATATTAAGAAAGAACTATTTGAAGAATTATTAAATAAAGGATTGCAGCTAATTACGCCACTAAAATCTAATATGAAAAACAAGCTCATCTTGATGGATGACAAAATATCACTTCGGAAACGCTCGCTGATTGAAACGGTAAATGACCAGTTAAAAAATATTTGTTATTTAGTCCATTCTCGCCATCGGAGCTTGCATAATTTCATGCTAAATCTGATTACAGCATTAATTGCTTATACTCATCAACCTAAAAAGCCGAGTTTGAAGCTAGATGAGCCTGCTCAAAACTTCTTTAGTATTGTTCCTATTTAGCCGATTATTTATTTATTAACTTAACTCAATATTTTCAATCATTAATCATCTTAATGATGGGTTTTATCGTGCCAAAATTTACATAAAATTTGCTATTAAGCTGAACATGTTGTCACATCTGAGTTCGATGAGGCATAGCCTCATCGAACTCAGGTATCTAGGTTCTCCTGTGCCACTAGCACAGCCACCATCATTGGGGGAAGCCGTTTTGTGGATTGCTCAACTGGGTGGTTTTTTAGCCCGTGCTGGTGATGGTGTACCTGGTGTTAAGACAATTTGGCGTGGATTCTCTCGGTTGACAGATTTAGTCAAGATGTGGAGATTACTCAATGCAGCTCTGCATCCCATCTAGAACTTCTCGATTTACGGGACAGATCGTGTATTTTTTGCAGTGCAAAAAATACACGATCTGTGGGTAATGGATAGCTTATAAAAGGGAGGAGAAGATTCTAGAGATTTATGCGAACTACTTTTACTTTCTAACTGTTTCTCTTTGTGAGAATGCTATGGTAACGAGTTATGGATGATTGTAGTGCTGGATTTATTTTTGCTAGAAGAACCCGGATCTGTGGGGAGAAAATCTGCGGGTTCAGTTTTTGACGTTGCTGAATTAAGGCATGAAAACATCGGTGGGGCAATTCATAAATTGTCCCTACCGATGAGAAAGAATTCTCTGTTCGCCTGTCGCTCCCAGCCGCCCCGCCCCCGAACCAATTCTATTAAAACTTCACCCGCGTCGGTTCTACCTCTTTAACGACTCGATCGAGCGGTTGTTTGCGCTGTTTTCCGGAAAACACATTGACCTGGTAGACCAGGGCATTTGTAATATCTAGGGCGGTCATCCAGCCGCTTTTGCGGTGATAGGCACCAGTTTCGATATTTAGCCAGCCGGGACCTTGAGCGACTTCTCCAGGTCGGACACCGGGGAGCGTGAAGGTAATTGTGTGTCCGGTAATGATGGTTTTGTCGGGAAAATAGGGAAATTGATTGCTCAAAAACTTTTCTCTAATCCAGCAAAATTGCTCGTTATTTTGCTTATCGAGCGATCGAAATGGATCGACTCCCGCATGGACTAGAAATACATTGCCTAAATCGAGATAAGAGGGCAGACTGGCAAACCATTTCATGTCGTCTGCTGGAATCCCACCATCGCCATAGCTTTCCAATGTGGTGTCGCCGCCAGATGGTAACCAATGGCGTAGTGACATTTCATCGATTTTGCCATGATTGAGTGATGTCAATAACATCACTTCATGATTGCCCATCAGGCAGGGATAGTTGCGCTCCCGAATCCACTTGACTACCTGCGCGCTTTTGGGGCCACGATCGATGACATCGCCCAAAAAATACACCCGATCTTCTGGCGCGATCTTACAAAAATTAATCAGTTGCAGCATCCCATCGTAATGACCGTGGACGTCACCGATGGCAAACTGTCGGGGTTTAATGCTATTCTTCGATTGAAAAAAGTTAAACATAGAATAGTTAGTACTGGATGATATCGATCGGTTATTAACCGATCCCTCAGCCGTAGGGTATCGCTCTCGTTTTAACGTTGGACGTTAGATAGTCGTATTGGATACTATATTTCTCATTATTGCTCAATTTCTAGATATGAGGGCTGAATCTATCTTTTAGCTACTTGACGGG
Organism: Chamaesiphon minutus PCC 6605; assembly: GCF_000317145.1. Taxonomy (GTDB): domain Bacteria; phylum Cyanobacteriota; class Cyanobacteriia; order Cyanobacteriales; family Chamaesiphonaceae; genus Chamaesiphon; species Chamaesiphon minutus. Next base: position 3,203,353 of record NC_019697.1, read on the forward strand.
GATCGGGGCGCGCCAGGTGGGGAAAAGCAGCGAATGTCTAGCAATTTAAGTAGTCTATTCCCAGCTCTTGTTTGTATTATCAAACTTTACGAGTTCTAATCGTTCGATCGATTTTGCTCTATTTGCGAAGATCGGTCTGGAAAGAATTGGTGGTGCATGTTTTCAACCCAATCGGGATAGAAAAAAGCGATGGCGATGGCGATGGCGGCAAGTAGTCCGATGCTAGTAGTTATCCATAAGAATAAGTTAATAAATCTACTCAATGCGAACTGCGGTGTGGCACCAGAATCGCCTTCAGACGATCGATTTTCGCGATCTAACCTATTACCTCCTAAAGCTACTAACTGACTGCCTAGTCGCGATTTTTCGGTCGATACTTGACAAGACATCAGCACTAACGAGATATTATCATCACCATTTTGGCGATGGGCTAATGCCAGCCAAGACTGAACGGCTTCGGTGAGGGGAATATCAGTCTGAAGGATGCGATCTGCGTACTCTTGCCACGAACGTTCGACCAAATTTCGATCGCTCAAACCATCCGAGCAGAGTAATAAAATGCCATCTTCGATCGCCATAAATCGCTGGACTGTAGGTCGGATCAGCTCTCCAGGCTTCATACCCAGTGCTTGAGTTAGAGCTGTCGCATCGGGGCGATTGGCACTATGCCACGGAACGTCGCGACCTTGTTTGACTTCGCGAGTGGCGATATCATCATCGAGCGTGAGTAATTGGCAGCGATGGGGGGTAATCCAATAGGCCCGACTGTCGCCGACGTGGGCGATATAAATCTCATGAGAATTGCCGACACCATTGTGGTTGGGAATACGCTGATTGACTTGGAGAGCCATCACCATGGTAGTTCCCATCCGACGGCGATCTTCGCGGCCTTGGGTTTGGTTTTGAGCGGTAATAGTATTATTAACCACCCGGACGATCGCACCGATCGTATTACAGATCTGTTCGGGAGGGACGATTTCCTGAGAGTTAATCAGCTCTTGTAACAAGAGCTGGGTTTCGATTTTGAGGAGTTTGACGGCCATTTGACTGGCAACTTCGCCGCCTTCATGTCCAGCGACACCATCGCAGATAATCGCAATTTTGCCGCCAGTGATGTCTTGAGCTAGTTCGAGTGGGGTGGGGTAATATGAATCTTCATTATGCTCGTAGCTAGCTCCAGCATCCGTACCGCCGGCAATCTGCCATGCTAACGGGAGTAGGGCGGCTTGCTCGATCGCGATCCGATTTAGTTCCGCAGAGACATCTCGCAAGGATACGCGTTCCGCTTCCATTTTCATAAATAGGGTGGTCAATCGATCTGCAATTTCCAGATTGGCACCGCCAAGGGCTTGCAGCCAGAGCGTTCCCAGTTTGGCCAGTGTCACTTTGTTACTAGCCGTGGTATAGTCAGGAATTAATTCGCACAAGCGCAGACACCAACCATCGACTCGCAAGTTGTCCATCACCACCAAACTTGACAAGACGCCAGTACCAGCCAGCGGTGCCCATAGATCGATCGCTTGCCACAACCAATAGGCTTGATACAGTGGCGTTGCCGTACTCCAGGCTTCGAGCAAACTGGGGAGTAATTTGCCTTCACTATCGATCGGGACATTTTCGAGCAGGGGAATCTCGATCGTTTCATGGGATCTTTTGAGCGAACAAAAGCCATGTAGTTGGGGTAAATGTAGCTTGTACTGGTATAAATGTGCGTAGGCTAAAGCTTGGCGTGGCAGGGGCGATAAGATGTCTGGGGGTTCTTGCGGCTTGGTATCCAGCCACAATTGTGGCGCGATGACATGATATCGATCTTCAACTAATCGATCGGCAGGTATCCAAGTTGCTTGTCGTTCGGCAGCCCAGAGATAACGAGACATCACGGGTTGGGCGGTAGTCATGGTTTAGGAAATCGGGGGTTCGGACGGGGGTATCCCGATCGAGAGATTTTTTGCAAGCAAAAAGTATCGGGATTCAGTTTGTAGTTTACGCTAGAAATCGAGATTTTCAACATATCTTTAGAAAGTCTCGATTTGGCTCATGTTCGACATCGAAGAACTGGTAAAAGCGTAGATCTAAAGGGTGTCCACGAGGGGCACCCCTACAGATAGATCGTGTAGGGGTGCCCCTCGTGGGTACCCTCTAGATCTACACTAAGCACTAGCATATTTAAATTGATGCAAGATGTGTGTCTTCCCATCCCCGCGATCGAGTTAAATCGATGGCACGGTAAAGTGAAACCGACTGCCACAATCTTTGCCCGCAGACTCCGCCCAAATTTCGCCGCCCCAGCCGTTGACGATTTGGCGACAGATGGCCAATCCTAAACCCGTCCCACCCGCAGTCCGCCGCAAGGAACCTTCCGCTTGGTAAAACCGCTCGAAGACCATCTGGAGTAGTTCTGGGGCAATGCCGCGTCCGGTATCGGCAACAATGACTTCTAGCATCGATTCAGTTTTGGCGGCTTCGATCGCGATCCGATCTTTGCCTGTAGTAAACTTACATGCATTATCTAGCAATTTTGTCAATACTTCGACCAACCATTCGCCATCGGCGCGGACGAAGGGTAGGTTGGGCGGCAGATTGACGACAATCTTGGGTAAATCTCGATTGTAGCGACGGGTATTAAGACCGCTGAGGGCTAAATCGATGCATTCTTCGAGCGATAGCGGCTCTGGATGCCATTGAATCCGACCGCTTTCGAGCTGCGAGAGGGTCAAAAAGTCCTGCACGAGCTTACGCATCCGTTCGGCATCGCCCAAGGCGGTATTGAGCATCACTTGCCGCATTTCGAGCGACATATCTGGCTCGGTGGCGAGACTCTCTAGACAGACTTGAATGGTAGAAAGTGGCGTTCGCAGTTCGTGTCCGGTAATGGCAACTAAATTGGCGCGGGTGCGATCGAGTGCTTCGAGTTGTTGGTTGAGATATTCGAGATTGGTGTAGGATTCGGCTTGAATCAGCGTGCTGCCAATTTGGGTAGCGATCGCTTCTACTAAGTTAATCGTATCGTCCGACCAGGGTAAGGACGATGGTTCGTGTTGGTGTAATTCGATCGCGCCCAAGAGTCGATCTTGATGGAGTACTGGTACGATTAACCAATCGTTAATGCCCTGTCTGTCGAGTGTGCGCTGCCAGGTTTTGGTGATGCTAACTTCGGCTAGCGATATCGATTCGTGAGTGGTAACGACTTCTTTGAAGATGGGATTGTCGGCGAGATTCCAAGATTTGCCGACTAAAGAGGTAATACTTGAATTGGCCAAATATTCATGAGCGATCGTCACAGCTCGATCGTCTTTACGATATTGATAAATCAGACAGCGACTGACTCCAGTTGCTTTACCGATCTCTTGTCCAGCTACTTGGAGAATATCTGCCGAGTTGAGCGATCGCCGAATTGCCCCGGTAATTGTATTAACTAGGCGTTCGCGTTCTTCTTTTTCTTCGATCGAACGGTATGCTTTAAGGAGTTTGTATTGTCGAGCTTGCAGATATGTCACCAATCGCTGTACGAAGGCGTCTGCACTGGCCGAATGGTCTTGGGGGATAGTGGGGACGGCGACTAGATATTCCTGCTTCGCCTGGGCGATTTTAGCGGCCAGATCGGGACGATAGCCTTTGATGCGATCGAGTAAAATATGTGCGGCGGCGATCGTCACTTGGCGATCGAATGTCCAGATCCCTTCAAATCTGCGGGATGCGTCGATTTCTGGTAGAACGGGAATCTCTGACGGTGGGACAATTTTTTCGCGACAGATCAGGCACGCCGAGGACTGGGCACCAATGGCGACTAGATGCCATTCGGAAGCCAGCGCGTCGGTACTGGTGAATGGGACTAGGTCGTATTCGTTCACCCGATCGCTAAATTCAGTATCTGGCGCAGCCAGCACGTAAACTTGGTCGCTGATTTCGCCCAAACGACGATAGCGATGTGCCTCTTGGCGATAAAACTTTTCTTGCTGAAAACTAGCAATTAGTAACGGTCGATCCGTTCCGGCTAGCACCCGATCTTCCATAGCGTGCGATAACGCAGTGAGGGAAGATTTAAAATACAAATGCGATCTCAGTTGGGGCATCTGCCTCAGTAATTCACTTAAAACCGATTGTTGTTGGCATAGCCTTTCCTCTGGAAAATCGCTCACTATGATCCTTCTCCTAGAGCTGCGGTAGTGTGGGGCAGAGATCGCCATTGTCAAGCACACTGCTTGCACTCAAGACAATGAGATCTGGGGTTTATCGATTTCTATATTACAGAAAAAAGAAGGCAAATAGTGACTGGATCGGGTTTTCGCGGCGATAGCTTCATTATTATTTACTATCTAGCCGCTTGACAATTGTGACAAATGTCGTAATTAAATTGTAGGTTAGCCGCATTTGGTGGCGATCGCCAATCTGACACCTGAAATTTGGCGCACTCAGTAATGTTAGGAGTACGATCGGGATCGCTGGAGCAACGCATCTGCGGGTGGATACACCAAATAATTTAGAAATTAGCCGCAACGCCCACCCGATAAGTTCTACCCGGACTGTAGATCCGATTCACTTTCTCATATTGGACATCGGCGAGATTCTCTACATACAGATTGACGCCGACATTCTCGCCCACAGGGATCCGCGCACTCAGATCCAGATTGAAAAAGGACGACACGAAATTGGTGCTAATTTGACCGGGATTATTAAAGAAAGCACGGCGCGTCCCAGCATTATAGTTGGCGAGCAGATTAACTTCCCAGCCGCGATTGGCATAACCGACTCCCAATTGAGCGACAGAATACGGTACTAGCGACAGTTGCAAACCTCGCTCTATTCCTGACTGAATTTTGGCATCGGTGTAGGTATAATTGGCAAATGCCGACCATTGGGGCGTTATTTGTTGTTTGAAGCCAATTTCCAAACCATTGGTGCTTACCTGTCCGATATTCGTCCACTGCGTGACAGTCGGACTGATGGCTTGAGTGGCAATGCGATCGTTTAAATTACTACCAAAGTAGGTAATTGTAGCTGTCGAGGTAGGGCTAAATGCCAGATCGACTCCCGCCGTCCAAGTTGCTCCCGTTTCTGGTTTGAGATTGGGATTGGGAAACCAGCCGTGGACGGTATCGTAGAGGTAGAGTTGGTCGAGTCCGGGGTTGCGTTGTGCGCCAGCGACAGAGGCACGCAAGGCGAGATTGGGGGTAATTTCCCAACGGGAGCCAAGACTGGGATTGAGATAGTTACCAAACTGGGTGTTAAAATTTTGTCGTAAGCCAATATCGATCGCCGTGCGCTCGTTAACTTTCCAGGTATTGACGGCAAATAAAGCGGTATTGACGACGTTGCGATTTTCAGTCTCGTTAAAGGCAATCCGGTTGGGAACCGTGCTAATCGTCGTGCCATTGAGTTGACGATTTTGGATTTCACCACCCCACCGCAGCGTATTTGTGGCCGAAGTCTTCCAGTTATGATCTATTCTCCCCGTTACGTCTTGGCTATCGAGCGTACCCCTGCGGCTATTGGCTCCACTAGGGCCGAAGGTATCAAAATAATCTTGGTTAAAACTCAGAGTAGTATTAAGAATCGAGCTACGATCGCTGCTGAGTTGAGATCGCCAATTAAGTCCGACGTTTAGAGCATCATGATTTAACCTGTCGCGTTGAAAGGGAAATCCAAAATAAACCAAACCCCGCCGACTAGTAATTTTAATTGCATCGAAATCTAGACGATTGCGATCGTCGATCGTGGCAGAAATCTTACCAGAGTAACTGGTAAGATCGGTATCGGCATTGGTGAGATTTCCCGTGACTGGATCGCGGTTGGCAGCTCCAACGGGGACGCGATAATTATTATCGATCCGATATTTTTCGACGCCGATGCGGTAGTTTAATCGATCGCTGCCACCTGTATAACTAGCACGATAATCTTGACGACCGTAAGATCCTAATTCCGCCGATATATTAGTTTGCGGGGTACCTTGATAAGTTTTGGTAATGATATTGACAACACCGCCAAAGGTTTCCGATCCGTAGAGAATATTACTGGCACCACTAGACAATTCGATCCGCTCGATTGCATCGACGGGAATGCTATTGAGATCTGTCGCGCCATGATAAGTATTGATATTATTGCCAATCGGACGACCGTTGAGCAGAATGATAAATTGATTTATCGATGCGCCGCGATAATAAGTTCCGGTGTGAATATCGGCTCCATAACCAGCATTATTAATCGCAAAGCCTGGTAAATTATTTAAAGTATCGGCAACATTTTTTGCACCCTGTCGTTCGATTTGTTGGCGATCGATCGTGTAAACTGGCGTCGATTTTGGTAGCTCGATCCGGCGTTCTCCCGTAACATCGATCGTCAGTTCGGGTTCGGCAGAATTATTGGGATTATCGATCGGAGCTGCATGTGTGTAGCGACTAAACAGAATTAAGTTATTACCGAGAATTAGCAACACCACAGTCAATAGTTCACTGGCGATTCGGCTACTGCGGCTATTCAAGATCTTCATATCCTCGTTTTGAAAGATTTAGTAACGTCAAGATTTATTGCGGAAATAAATAGGTAGTTCCTCCATTGATTGTGAATGGGGACGATCGATGGTGTCAAAAGACAAGCCGTCAAACATCAGGGGCTAATTCTTGCGCTAGTCTAAGGAAAAGCTCGTCCGTAAATTGCATGGTTTCTCTGCCTAAATATCGACCCAAACAGCTCTCGCTGGGGCCATTAGAGACTGAAATTCTCAAAATTATCTGGGAACTGGGTAAAGTAACCGTCAAAGATGTCCACGATCGCATCCTCAGCGACCCCGATCGCGAATTAGCGTATGCTTCAGTGACAACGGTACTCAACCGCCTGACTCAAAAAGGTTGGTTACAATGCGATCGTCAAGAACGTAGCTTTATTTGGCAACCCTTAGTTTCTGAAGCTCAGGCACAAGCAATTCAAGCCTACGAAAAGTTGCAGCAATTTTTAGCAGTTGGCAATCCCGATGTCGTTGCTGCTTTTGCCGATAGTCTCGATCGATCCAGCATCGATCGGATTGAAGCGATTTCGCAACGGCTGCAAGCGATCCGCAAAGAGAAGGAGGAACGATAATGCACCTAATTGTCATGGCGGCGATTTTGGCAATCGCTTGGGGACTGCGTTACACTTGGACGCCGACAGAGCCGACTGTGTGGCTCAATGCGCCACACAGTCGACTGCACCAATACTGGGAACGTACTTTAACGGTATTTTTGTTACCGCCACTACTGCTATTTACCAGTGCGATCGCCATTATTTGGATGGGGCCGCACGGACGGATGGTTTGGGTGGGTAATGATTGGTTTAGTTACGCTCTGGCAATCGCATTTTTGGGAGTTGCCGCAGTTTATTGGTGCCAGTTGGCTGGCTCTGGCTGGCAACTGCTCAAACAGGTGCGGACTTATCCGATCGTTACATTGAACGATACGCAGGTGCGGCTCCTGGATTTGTCCGCGCCCTATATTGCCCAAATTGGCTTCTGGAAGCCAGAATTAGTCGTCACCACAGCTTTAATCGATACATTAAGTTCGGAGCATTTAGAGGCCGTTTTAGCCCACGAACAGGCGCATTATCTCTATCGCGATACCTGGTATTTTTTCTGGCTGGGATGGGTGCGCCAAATTACCAATTGGCTGCCCCAAACTGAAGCTATCTGGCAAGAACTATTAATGTTACGCGAAATTCGTGCCGATCGGTGGGCATCTACCCAAACCGATCCCCTGTTAGTTGCCGAAGCCCTGCTGTCGATCGTCCAAAGTACGCCCGTATTCGCCGATAATATCTGTGCGGCGTTTAGCCAGCTTGCCCCCATCGATCGACTAGATCGACGCATTGAAGCACTATTAACCTGCTTGGAACCTCTAGCCGAAGATCGTTCACTCTACTCGAATTGGCGATCGTGGGCATGGTGTTCGATCGCATTTTTACCATTTGTGGCGGTGCCTTTTCATAATTAATTTTCGATTAGTCCCTTTACCCCATCCTTTGAGGAGCTTCAGGAACTGCCCAGCCATTCCCTTGAAGAGGAAAGGAAGCTAGAGCATCCCCTTTATAGAACTCATTTGAGATCTTTCGATCGATTCTCGATGCGTCGCTCCTTGATTATGCCAGACAAGACAAACCCACCCACACTGCGCCGCTTTTCGCGTTGGGAAACCCGACGGGCGCAAGCCGCGACTTTAGGCTACGCCCAGACCAAGGGGAGATCCCGATCGTAAATATACTCAAAGTTATTACAAACAATGTCGAAGTCGATTTCCTACGGAACGCTACGCGAACGACTATCTTCTAGTGTGTTTAGACTGAATTAATTCAGCCTAAACACCCCATTTTGGGGCATTATGTGGAAAGCGGCTCAAATCGCGCTGAGGCTTCCTCAGCCTGCATTTGAGACAAGACATTTGTCCATCTAACTACCCAAAATGGGGGTATTAGACTGAATGTGTCAGCCTAAATAATAGTTGTGCGGCTTAAGTTGTTGGTCGGGCGGTAGCTTAGAGATTAGTCGTAAGTCAGCAAGATCAAGTTGTCTTAGGCGATTGGTTCTGTCCTGAATTTCCGCTTGTTCCCCTAAACTTATAAAAAGAGTTTGGAGCGCAAAATGAGTTTTGAATTTGAAGCTGCGGAGATATTAAAGCAAGTCGCGTTGGACGAGGAGATCAAAGGCTTCGTGCTTCAGCACCCATCGCTCTATCAACCTCTCCTTCATGCTGCTTTGCGTTTTATTGGGGGTGAAACACTGTCAGACTGCGTAGAAACGGCAAAATTGCTGAATCAGCAAGGATTTTCTGTCACGATCGACTATATGGGCGAAAGCACTCGCGACGCTGAAATGGCACAGCAAGCTACACAAGAATTTCTGTGTGTGATTCAGGCGATCGCCGAACAGAACCTGGACTCGTCTGTATCTTTAGACTTGTCTTACATTGGCATGGTAATTGATACTGAGTTAGGGTACAAAAACGCTTGTATTTTGGCTGAATCAGCCCAGAGTGCAGGACTGGAAATGACGATCGGCATGGAAGGAACGGATCGCACGAACTCGATTTTGGAGATTCATTAACGGCTGTGTGAAACGTTTGACAATGTTGGAATTACCCTGCAAGCATATCTTCATCGCACACCTGACGATCTTGAAAGTGTGTTGCAGCGCCCAGGAAAGATTCGATTAGTCAAAGGAGCCTATGCGACTCCTGATGGTCTAGCTAAACCTCGTGGTGCAGAACTCGATCGGTCTTACCGCCAGTTGATGGAAAAATTATTAATGAGTGGACATTTGTGTTCGATCGCAACCCACGATCCTGCTTTACTCCATCTGTGACAAGTTAAGGTTTTCGATCGAATGTCAACACCCATATATAGCGTGGCTGTTGGTTCGGTCTCACTATATATCAAAAAACTCGATTGATAGTGCTAATGTATTCGATCTCTGAATATCTGATGTAACGGTCGATCGAAGGATCGCCAAACGTGCTTGACAATTGCGATCGCGCCTTAACTTGTCACGAATGAGTCCAAGGTGTTAATACTCATGTACCGACAAGTTGACAACGACCCAAAACCAGCAGAAAACTTCAAGTTGGGAAACACAATAGCGTTAGCAGCAAATAATCGGTGGGTAATCATGGCAAATCTAATTCCTTGGACAGAATTTGAAGGAGAATATGCAAAAAACTTTCTGACAGAAATGGGGGCACCAGCCAAACCATTCAGGATGGCACTAGGGGCACTAATAATCAAAGAAAAATTGGGAACAAGCGACAGAGAAACGGTAGAACAGATTAGAGAAAATCCGTACTTGCAGTACTTTATCGGGTTAGAAGAATATCAAGATGAAGCACCATTCGACGCATCAATGCTAGTACACTTCCGGCAAAGAATAGGTAGGTCACTAATCAACCAAATCAACGGCAAGATCGTCGCCGAGAATCGAACACAAGAGAGGGAGGAACAGGGCGAAAAAAAGTCTACAAAGGATTCGGAAAACGTAATCAAGGAAAAAAAGGAATAGAGGAAAACTGATAGTTGATGCATCTTGTGCGCCAGCCGATGTAAAATATCCGACAGATTTAGATCTGTTAGCAACAGCAAGAGTAGAAAGTGAAAAAATTATCGATATCCTAGACCGAGAAAATCGCCCAAAGGGGAAAAGGAAATCGAGAACCCATCGCCAAATAGCAAGAAAAGAATACTTAAAAGTAGCCAAACAGAGACGACCGACAAACAAAAGTCGGCGCAAAGCCATCAAGAAACAACTTCAATACCTCAAGCGAAATCTGGCTCACATCGAGCGGTTGCTAGATGCAAGTCGCTCGATACCCCTGAAAAGAAAGCAGCACAGACAACTGTTAATTATCAGAGAAGTATACAGACAACAACTAGAGATGTATGAAAAAAACATTCACAGAATCGATGACAGAATAGTAAGCATTCATCAACCACATATTCGTCCGATCGTTAGAGGAAAAGCTGGAAAACCTGTAGAATTTGGAGCAAAGATATCTGCCAGTTGTCAAGATGGATATGTATTTTTAGATCGAATAAGTTGGGACAACTATAACGAATCTAACGATCTAATCGATCGAGTTGAATCATTTAAAGGGGCTAATGCTTGTTATCCCGAATCAGTTCACGCTGACAAAATCTATCGCACCAGAGCCAACCGAGCGTGGTGTAAGGAAAGAGGAATTAGACTGAGTGGGTCTACCCAAGGGTAGACCCAGAAAGGGAATTGACACTGAGAGTAAAAAGCAGGCTCAATCTGATGAAAGAATTCGCAACCAAATTGAGGGGAAATTTGGTGTAGCTAAACGCAGATTTAGTCTCGACCGTGTGATGACAAAGCTGTCTGACACTTCAGAGACTGCGATTGCTATTATCTTCTTGGTTATGAATCTTTCCCATCTGCTTCGGCAGATAATTGAGCATTTTTTTGTGTCTTTAATTTTTGACTGTTTTCAATTGTCAATTTATCCCATCTACCGATTAGAAATCTTGCTTGTATCTCCTTTGAGCTTAACTAAAAATTATCATTGGCGATCGTCGCTAGACGACGCGCTTCGAGTGAGCGTGCTTCGAGATTCGCTCACTCGATCGTATGACTTATTCAGCAAGCCCTAATTAAGCTCATGGACAAGATCTTACTCCGAAAACGCGCCATTATCGAATCGGTCAATGACCAACTCAAAAATATTTGTCAAATTGAGCATTCCCGTCATCGTAGTCGGTTTAACTTTCTGGTTAACTTGATTTCTGGCTTGATTGCTTATTCTTACCACCCTAAAAAGCCTTGTTTGGATTTGGAATGTAAGGGTCTTGATGCACTACCCCCAGCCATTTTCTAACATCGAACTCACGTTAATACTTGTCCGACTGCTTCTGATTGAGAAATCGATTTCACGGCGATCGCTGCTACCATTAGTGCATCCAGATTTACCGCTCGAACGATCGAATATGGTAAATTAGTTGTCCGAAGTTTGGCAACCAAATCGTCGGTACTCGTAGTAGAATCGATGACGACTAATTGGGGCATAGTGTCACCACCATAGGCCGCGATCGATTCGATTTCTAGTGAGAATAAACCAGGCGTGAATCGCGGGTTTAATGCTCGATCGTATTCAAACTTACTGAGCATTAATTGAAAAGAACAAATTTGAGTGGTATCGAGCGGTGCATTCGGAACTGTCTTGGCGCGGAAGATCGGTACTAAGCCTTTAAATGGTACTTGAATTGTCATCCATTCATTTGCGATCGTATCGAAAGAATGAGCATAACCCACTCCATCCCATTTCTCCTCAGTCCGCAAGAAGATCTTATATCTTTGGCCGTCACCTTTTACTTTTAATTCGATTCCTTGATAGTTACTTAAATTGAGACTCGGATCTAAATTACGCGTCCGCACCGATGCAAAGCCACCAGAATTATCAGTCGAAACATTACCACTAAACACGGCAACACCCGCCCTCATCCCAATCCCACTCTCGCTAACACCACCCATGACCACATCATCCACAGCTCCCCATGTCGCTTGCAGATCGATCGTCGGGTGCGTAAAATCAAAAAGTTCTAAGCGATTATTGGTGGGTAAATAAGTATTTACCGCCGCAGTCAAATTGTCTAAAGCTACTGTAGATAAAGTTTCTTCCGCATCCAAACACACAATAATCGCTCGCACCCCTTGCATGACTCGATCGGTGAGGCTACTATTGCTAAGTGATGTATTATTATCAGGAGCGACCATTACATATTCCACGCCCGCAGGTATGCTAAATGGTGCCAAGCTCAGATCCGCAATCGCCGCTCTGACTGTGTAGCCGCTCTTAACCAACTGCTGAACCAATACTTGTCCGATGTCAGTCATCGCACCTACCACCAAGATTTTACCCACAGCTTTCCCTCCATTAGTGGTAGATTTACGATTAGATCCGCCTGTCAACCAGCGTTGTAGATCGCTGACAACCGGAATTGCTTCAAAATAGCTAACGGTATTTAAAAATCTGCCTGCATCCCATTTAGCCATAATTATACAAAGATTGGGTAATGGTTATTTGCACTCATCTCTAGTGTTCTGTGCGCGACTACTGCATTTATTATAACGAGTTTATCCTTACCAGTTACCTCAGTTTCGATCGACTATCAACCGATTTAATATTCTCTGCATCCTGAAAATTAGCTATGATTTTTGCTGACAAAATCTCGCTTTACTTAGAAGATATCGAACATCCGATCGGTAAAGCGGTCAATTTAGCGATCGCGGGTTTAGTAGTCGTCTCTACAGGTATTTTCATTGCAGAAACCTATCCGCTCTCATCAGAGCTACGTTCGATCTTTGAAAGAATAGATTCGATCGTTCTCTACATTTTCACTATCGAGTATCTACTGCGTTTTATCACTGCACAAGATAAATTAAAATACTTATTTAGCTTTTATTCTCTTATCGACTTGATTGCGATTCTACCAATGTTAACTGGTATCACTGATGTCAGTTTTATCCGAATTTTGCGCTGGTTTCGGATTTTACGACTGCTACGATTTATCGAAGGTAAAACCCTCTTAGGAAATCTCGATCGCGAGGATAGTTCGATTGTCACTCGAATTTTATTTACGATCTTCTCGATTATTTTTATTTATTCTGGCTTGATTTATCAAGTCGAGCATCCCGTCAATCCCAAGTTCGATACTTTTTTCGATGCCGTTTATTTTGCCGTCGTCACCATGACAACGGTCGGATTTGGCGACATCACGCCTATTTCTAATGCTGGCAAATTCATGACAGTATTAATGATTTTATCTGGTATTGCTCTGATTCCTTGGCAATTAGGGGATCTGATTAAACAAGTTGCTAAAAGCGCAAACAAAGTAAATGCTGCTTGCCCTAATTGCCAATTATCTAGTCACGATCTTGACGCCAATTTTTGCAAACGCTGCGGTACAAAGTTGCATTAAGAGCATAAAATTATGTCTGAGATTGATGTTATCTATCTTTCAATGTAAATAATTTTATTGCATATCAAAGATGCAAATTAGCCTGTAATTCCTTCTCTAATACTACGACTTGGCAAGTTACCAAGAAAGAATATTCCGATCAACCTATTTTCGTGGTGCATCCGATCGCTCGATCGCGATTTAAGGTAGCTGAAAGGCATGATTTGCCGAGATAATTATTTTCTCTGTTCGTAACTTGCCAAGTGCTGTCTAATACTGTTTTCATTGACTGCATTGATGAATTTTTTCTAAAGTTATATCTAAATTTTCTAAATAACTAATATTTGAATTTCCACGAGTTGTACTATTTTCAGATAACGCCATCATCGAGGAGATGTTATCTCCCCGATCTTATCCGAACAGTTATCTCTAGGACGAGACGGCAGAAATGAAGCTACCATTTCTTGCCCAATCTCCCCGCTGTCTTGTCTTGACGCACACAACCGGGAGGTTTCCTCCCGGTCGTTGGCGGAGCCTTCCCGAAGGGAGCTGCGTCGCTGTCTCGCATAATCCGGGAGGAAACCTCCCGGCTGCGAGCCGCTCCCCGCCAAAATAGTAACTAGATTTACGCCGTAGACTACTCTAGATAGGGGGTGCTGATAAAAGCCAAAACCCAGCCACAGAGGGAGATATAAGCTGTGAAAAGTTACTCTAGTTCAATGAAATCGACTAAAATCAACTAAAATTAGTGAGAACATCGACACACCCGTACAGGCAATGTATAAAAAAGTTGAGCAACTTGAAGCTGAATTAGAAAACTTTGAACTGCCATTTGGGGGAAAATTAGCAGAAGATAATCGATGGGTAATGATGGCAAAATTAATTCCCTGGGCGGAAGTAGAAGAGGAATATGCGAAAAAATTCACGATAGAAATAGGAGCACCAGCGAAATCAAGTAGGATGGCATTAGGAGCATTAATAATCAAAGAAAAATTAGGGATAAGTGATAGAGAAACGGTAGAGCAAATTAGGGAGAACCCATACTTACAGTACTTTATCGGGCTGAGAAGTTATAGAAATGAGGCACCATTTGAAGCCTCGATGCTAGGACATTTTCGCCAAAGACTAGAAACAGATTTAGTAAATAAAATTAACATCAAAATGTGTGAGGAAGCTAGAGAGGAAGTAGAAACAGAAAAAAAGTTGTCGAGAGCGGAAAGAAGGAAGAGAGTATAAATCGAGGAAGATTAATATTAGACGCAACATGTGCGCCAGCAGATATTAGATACCCAACGGACTTAGGATTATTAAATCAAGCAAGAAAGTACAAAATGCTGTTAGTCGTAGCTACAGTGTATCAACAACAGTTATCGATGTATGAAAATAATCAACAGCGTGTTGATGATAGAATAGTTAGTCTAACGCAACCACATATTCGCCCAATTGTGAGAGGAAAGGCTGGAACGCCAGTTGAATTTGGAGCAAAGTTATCAGTTAGCTATCATAATGGATACGTGTTTATCGACAGGTTGAGCTGGGATAATTTTCATGAATCTGGTGATTTGAAATCACAAACAGAAGAGTTTAAGCTAGCCACAGGAAATTATCCAGAATCTATCCATGTTGACCAAATATATCGCACTAACGAAAATCGAGCTTGGTGTAAAGAAAAGGAATTAGAATTACAGGTATACCGTTAGGAAGAAAACCAAAAGTTGTTGACAAAGAGAAAAAGAAACAAGCACAGTTAGATGAGCGGTTTCGCAGCCGAATTGAAGGTAAATTCGGAGAAGCTAAGCGCAGATTTAGTCTTGGTCGAGTGATGACTAAACTTTCTGAGACTTCTCAGACAGCTATTGCAATCACTTTTCTAGTGATGAATCTTTCGACACTGCTCCGGCAGTTTTTTGCCTTTTTTTGTATTTATTCGAGAATCAACGCTGTTTTTGTAATATTTGAGTTCGGATGATTAATAAAATTTATGATTGATTCTAATCGTATCCTAATTGCTGATAGATTAAATTAGATCGATCGTTAATCGATCTAATTAAATGCTATTTATCAACTTTTTCAGCAAGCCCTAGATACTCAAACGTTGATAAATCTCGTCGAGGTGCTTGAGATGCTGGGTGGGGTCGAAACAATGCTCGATTTCTGCTGGTGTCAGATGCTCGGTGACGCGAGGATCGCTAGAGACAACCTTGCGGAAGTCGCCATCGGGGGTATTCCAGACTGACATGGCATTGGATTGGACGATCTCGTATGCTTCTTCCCGATTCAATCCTTTACCAACTAGAGCCAGTAATACCGACTGACTGAAGACGACCCCACCATAGCAGTTGAGGTTCCGCGCCATATTTTCGGGGTAAATCAACAGATTTTTGATCAGGTTGGTGGTTTCAACCAACATGAAGTGCGCGATAATGCAGGAATCGGGCATACAGACGCGTTCGACCGAGCTATGAGAAATATCTCGTTCGTGCCACAGAGCCACGTTCTCCAGGGCAGCGATCGCGTTTCCACGCAAGATTCGTGCCATTCCCGTCAGGCGTTCGGAACGAATTGGGTTGCGCTTGTGGGGCATTGCAGAGGAGCCTTTTTGACCCTTGGAGAAGAATTCTTCGACTTCCAAAACGTCGGTGCGTTGCAGGTTGCGAATTTCGACGGCAAACCGTTCGATGCTGGCACCGATCAGGGCTAAAACTTGTGCGAATTCAGCATGAATGTCGCGAGAAATTACTTGAGTAGAAGCTGTGTCTGGCGTCAATCCTAGCTTCTGACACGCGATCGCCTCTGCACGCGGTTCGATATTGGCATAGGTACCAACAGCACCAGAAATTTTACCAACAGCAATCGTCTGGCGGACTCGTACCAATCGATCTCGATTCCGCAGCATTTCAGCCAGCCAGCCAGCTAATTTAAAGCCAAAGGTAATCGGTTCGGCATGAATCCCATGGGAACGGCCTATCATTACAGTATTGCGATGTTTTTGGGCTTGATAGCGAATCGCTTGAATCGTATCTTCCAATCGAGTCAAGAGAATATCGGTACTCGCTACCATTTGCAGCGCGAGAGCGGTATCGAGTACATCTGAGCTAGTCATCCCTAAATGGATATATCGTCCCGCCGCGCCAACATGTTCGTTGACGTTAGTAAGAAATGCAATCACATCATGACGGACTTCAGCTTCAATTTCTAAGATGCGATCGACATCGAACTTTGCTTTAGCCTTAATTTCATCAACAGCTTCCTGTGGAATATGTCCTAGTTCGGCTTGGGCTTCACAGACGGCAATTTCGACTTGCAGCCAGGTTTGAAATTTATAAGCATCTGTCCAAATTTCACCCATTTCGGGCAGAGTATAGCGTTCGATCACTTGTCCGTCACTTGAATTCAACCCACTTAGTATAGCGTTCGATGTGGGGGGTGCGATCGAAATTTGGACTTGTAGCTAGGTTTGAAATTTGTCATCATCTGTCCAAATTTCACCCATTTCGGGCAGAGTATAGGGTTCGTTAATGGTGATGGGCTGCTCTGTCCGCCCTTTTTCCATCGATCGACTCTCCCTCGACATAGCGCGGCTTTTTTACTGCCTCCTTTAATAGAGTAGTGCCGATACTCAGCCTTCTGCCCGATCGACCATTCAGGTTTTTAAAAATCAGGTGGAAGAACGTTGTAAATTGCGCGGATCGAGGGCATCGCGTAAACCGTCGCCCAGAAGATTGAATGCTAGTACAGTCAGGATAATTAATACTGCTGGCGGCCAAATTAACCAGGGTTGGAAGATCAGAATTGAAGTATTAGTCGCGATCGAAAGTAGATTGCCCCATGAAGGATCGGGGGGTTGAATCCCCAATCCGATCAGGCTCAATACCGACTCAGAAACGATGAAACTCGGAATCGCTAAAGTTGCCGAAATAATTAAATAAGTAGCCGTTTGTGGCAGCACATGGCGGACGATAATATAAAACGGTTTCGCACCCATTGCGCGTGCGGCTTGGACGAATTCTCGCTCTTTGATCGATAATACTTGACCACGAATTACCCGTGCCAATCCCGCCCAACTGATGAATGATGTAATTGCGACGATTAGTAAAAAACGTTGAGAACTACTGACTCGATCGGGTAATACTGAAGCTAGAGCCACTAATAAATATAGACTCGGTAGAGTCATCAGTACCTCAGCTACGCGCATGATTACAGCATCGATCCAGCCGCCAAAATAGCCCGCAATCCCACCTAAAATCATGCCGATGGGGAAAGAGATTAATACGCCAATCAGACCGATAAACAGGCTAATTCTACCGCCATAGACGAGCCGACTGAATTGATCTCGCCCCTGTTCGTCAGTGCCGAAGAGATTGATTTTGCCCGCACCTGTGGTACCAAATAAATGCCAATCGCAGGGAATACCAGAAAAGATCGTAAATTCCTGAGCGTCAGCTTTAGTCTTGACAACTGCGGCATTACCCTTATTTTTCTTACTCATCGCCGGATCGAATTTCGGCAGCAATGGGATACTAACTTGAAACAACTTATAGCTAGAACCGCGCACCAACAAGCTAATCGGCGATGGTTTTGTCGTATCTACCTTAAGCAATCGATCTCCTGTATTTAGATCGGTTTTTCCCTGAGTAGTGGGGTACACATGCGCCCCAATCCACTTACCCTCTGGATCTGTCCAATGAATGGCAGTTGGTGGCAACAGGGAGCCATCATCTTGCGAAACATAAGGATCGTATGGCGCGACAAACTCGGCGGCAATGACCATTAGATACATCAACACTAGCGCGATCGCACCTATTCTAGCCAATCCATTCCGTTTTAACTGTTCCCACCAATTCATTGAAAACCTCCAGAAAATTCAACCTATACGATCGATCTGTCGGGGCACCCTCATCAATGAGGGGTCAGCACGAGGCATTACCCCTCTAGATGGTGATTCAGGGATTCACCCCATACAATTAATCTGTAGGGGTGCCCCTTGCGGGTACCATCGATGCGGGGTCAGCACGAGGCATTAACCCTACAGATGCCGCTCTGGTTTGAAGATGGTGTCTATAATGTCAAAGATTGAGCGTTAGTTTGAATTAACAGAGCCAAATCTTTGAGGAAATTAGCTGCATCGGCACCATAGATAATCCGATGATCGGCAGTCATATTTACCTGCATTTGACGCCGGATCGCAAACGTACCATCTTCGCTAGCCACTACTTGCGGCTGGGATGCACCGACTGCCAAAATTGCGCCCGTACCGGGGGGTAGAATGGCATCAAACCGATCGACACCGAGCATTCCGAGGTTGGAGATGGTAAAGGTGCCAGAGCTATACTCTTGAGGCTGTAACTGCTTGCTCCGCGCCCGATCGACTAGATCTTTCCACATCCGCGAGAGGGAGTAAAGGTCGAGTTTATCGGCATTTTGGAGGACGGGGGTAATCAAACCGCCATCGGGCATCGAGACGGCGACGGCGATGTTAATCGAGCCAGGATGGTTAATGCCTGCATCGGTGTAGCTAGCATTAACGATCGGATGTTTCGCAAGGGTCATGGCGACTGCTTTGGCTAGCAGTGCCGTCATGGTAACGCCCTTATCTTTAATTTGTTTATAAAGTTTATCGAGATTGTTGGTTTCGATCGTGTAGCCGACGCGGAATGTCGGTACCGAAAGGCTCGCCATCATGTTGCGAGTGACGGCGGATTGGAGGGTTGTAAAGGGAACTACGCTGCCAGCTACCGCTGCGATTGCGGGAGCAGCAGGCGGTACGAATGTGGGTGCAGCAACTGGTGTTGCTGGCTGGCTGTGACCGGGAGCTGCTTGCGGTTTCCCAGCAGCGGTACCGACATCTTCTGCCGTAATCCGACCATTGGGGCCAGTACCATTAAGAGTTTCGACAGCAACGCCGTATTCTTTGGCTAATTTCCTCGCACGAGGGGAAACTACGGGCCGATCGCTTCTGAGTGGAGCTGCTGCTGGAGTTGCAGTTGTGGCTGGGGGCGCGATCGTGGTAGCTGCGGCGGTGGCGGCTGGTGCCGATGTTGTCGTGGGGGCAGTGGCCGTCGCGGCTGAAGATTTGCCTTGGGCTTGCTGCTTGGCTACTTCTATTTCAGCTTGAGTTTCGGCCACTAACGCGATCGCCGATCCGACTGGTGCGGACTCTCCGGCTGGGACGACGATCGTCGCAATATAGCCGCTATAAAAGGTTTCCACGTCCATATCGGCTTTGTCGGATTCGACCACGACAACGATTTCACCTTTTTCAACTTTGTCCCCTGGCGATTTTTGCCAAGAGACGATCTTGCCTTCAGTCATAGTCGAACTTAGAGCAGGCATGAAAACTTCGTGTATTGCCATGGGGAATCTTCTCGATCGAACAGTTTAGGTTGAGCTTGCGACTACTTATCTTAGCCTAATTGGGGGACTGAGGAGTGGATGGGCGGATGGGTGGATGGGTATGGATCGGTAGGACGTGATAACGACGCTTACGGCTGAAGTCACAATCGCCTAACCCCAATCCCCAATCCCCAATCCCCTATGTTTCTAAATGTTCCCCCGAATCTCCATCACCACTCCATCATGAAGTAGAACTTCGACGTTCATTTTGGAAATCAAATTATCGCCAAGTTTGACTGCAAAATAACCTTCAACTTGACCTTGATTGACTTCCTGTTTGAGTTCGAGCTGTTGAACTTGTTGGAGCTGTTGTAAAGCCATGTTTTTTTGTTCGAGCAGTTCGCTTTTCTGCTGATTTACTTGCATCTGAATGCTTTCAATCTGTTGCATGACTTGAGGGCCAGGGGGTTGCAGGTTTTGCTTTTGAATTTCGGCGACGGCTCTTTGTCCCTGCATTTCAAGTTGTTGCAGTTGGCCATCAAGGTCGCTAATTTGTGTTTGTAATAGTTGCTGGGTTTCGTCTTTCCAGCGTTGGGTCACTACAGCTTTGATACTGACGACCCGTTTGAGCAATAGTTGAGAGTCTGGTAGATCCATGATTTAGGTAATTTTGGTGACTAGTGGCTATTGGTTTAGTGGCTAGCGGCGTTAACCCATACCCTATTCCCTGTTCAGCGTGCGAACATCTCGTCAATCATACCGTGATACCGCGCCATCACAACTGGGCGACGAATTTTCAGAGTTTGGGTAAGCAGGCCATTTTCGATGCTAAATGGCTCGGCAATTAACTTGATGGTAGCAATCCGATCGTCAATCCGGTAGCCAGGGCGGTTCTTGACTTCGCGGTTGAGTTCGTCGCGGAAGAGGTCTATGACTTGGGTATTGTTGAGAATTTGCGGATTGTCGAGGAGGATATTCGGCTCGTTACTGCTGGCTGGGTTTGTCGCTGCTATCGGAGCGGGAATGAGATTTTGACTTATCGCCCATTGGTGTAGTGCTTCGGAGTTAGGTACGATCAGCGCGCCGAGTGCTTTTTGGTCTTGACCGACGAGGACTATTTGGCTGATATAAGAGCTGCGGAGACAAGCATCTTCGATCGGGGTGGGTTCGATATTTTCGCCATTGCTCAGCACGATCGTGTCTTTGGCGCGTCCGGTAATCGTCAGATCGTTGTTGGGAGTAAGCATTCCCAAATCGCCACTATTAAACCAACCGTCAACGTCGATCGCTTTGGCAGTGGCTTCGGGATCGCGGTAATATCCTTGCATGACTTGCGGCCCGCGAATCATCACTAATCCTTTTTGCCCGATCGCGACTGGCTGACGGGTATCGACATCGACGATCCGGATCTCGGTACCTGGTAACGGTTGTCCTGACGAGAGCCGGAGATTTTGCCAGGGACGGCGGACGTTGGTAATCGGGGCGGTTTCGGTTAAGCCATAGCCGACGAGAATATTCACGCCAATTATCTCGAAAAATAAGTCAAGATGTTTGGCTAACGAGCCGCCGCCGCTGATGATATATCTGATTTTGCCACCAGTAGCCGCTCTAATTTTGCTGTAGATCAGCTTATCGGCGATCGCGTGAATGGGGGCTAAAATCGCCATCTGGAGCCGTGCGATTAATTTTTGACCCAGAGTGGGGTTGAGACATTCTAAGCTCAATCCTTGGACGATCCGGCGGGCTTCGATGTATTTGGTGCTGAGTGCCAGCAGACGAGCAACCAATTTTTGTTTGTTTGGGGGCTGCTCGCGAAATTGCTTCTGAATGCCTTCATAAATCGATTCTGAGAGCCGAGGAACTGCGACGAGGTACTCAGGCTGGTATTCTTTCAAATCCTGCTTGAAATAGCGAATATTGGTGTATGTCTGAGTACAACCCTGCGAGAGCAGATAATATTCGCACGATCGCTCGTAGCTATGCCACGAAGGTAAAATACTCAAGACTCGCGAGCCTGGTGTGGCGGGGATGACCGTACCGCAGGTATTGATTTGGTGCAATAGATTGGCATGGGTGAGCATCACACCTTTGGGGTTGCCAGATGTGCCAGAAGTGTAGATGAGCGTGGCTAAATCTGTTTTGGCGATCGTCGCTGGCTGAAATTGGGCACTGCGACCGAGATCGATCGTCTGGCTGAAGTTGAGGAGTTTAATCGGCAGTTCTACATCGGTTGTTTCGTCACAAAGTAGAATGATTAACTTAATCGGCAAATCGGCAAGTCGATCGCTTAACTTGTTGAGAGTTTTGAGATCTTCAACTACTAAAGTTTGAGCTTGACTGTTATCTAAAATTGAGAGTAATTCTTGTACCTCAGCTTGAGAACTCCGAACGGCATTAAAGGCCCCTGTGGTCATAATCCCTTGATCGGCTATCAACCAGCGGGGACTATTATCGGCAAATAACGCCACGCCAGTCTGAGGCTTGATTCCCAAGCTTTGCAAGCCAGTGGCAAATAACTTAATTTGAGTAGCCACTTCTCGATAAGTCATACTAATTGCTGGCTTGCTATGGGGGGCATTTAGCGCGACAGTATCTCCACATTTAGCAGCGACGATCGGCCAGACTTCGGGCAGCGAATTTATCTGTGTATAATCGATCGTCTGACTGATATTTTGAGCTTCTTGCTGAGAAATTGTGTAAGGATAGTTTGCTAATCTGGCAGTTGTCATAATAGTTGTCTCTATAAGTTTTTGTAGTCGTAAACTGCGTCCGATGACATCAGTTAACTGTTTCTATATATTTAGATTAGCTGCGGTCGATCGCGATCGGCGAGCGATTGTGACAGAAAGTAAGGTGGCTAGGATCTATGACAGCTAATGAATTGTCACAACCGATCGCGCCCTAACACTTCACATTTAACCACAGATGGTATTGCAAAATTAGAGTGTATATAGAGTTACAGATACCTCTACCAATAATTTCAACTATAATATCTGAACGCCTTGATGAGTAATGGTTTAAGCCAGGGCGAACGCGATCGGAGGATTCGCAACCGCAACAATGAATAGAAAGAAAAAAAGCGACTGGCAAAGAGCGCGATTATTCAGTCAGACGCTTCGCCAATCGCTGTCGGTATTTCGTTATGGGGGCAAAGCTCTCGATTTAGTTTGGACTACCAGCCGCGCCTTGACGATCGCCTTGGCAGTTTTGGCTCTAGTTGGTGGATTGCTCCCAGGAGCGATCGCGATCGTCGGTAAATTAATCGTCGATAGTGTAGTATCAGCCAATCGCAGCGGTTTGGCAATCGATCGTCAGAATGCCCTGATCTATGTGGGTTTAGAAGCAGTCGCGATCGTGTTATTAGCAGCTTCCCAAAAGGGCTTGGTAGTGTGCCAATCTTTGTTGCGAGTACTGTTAGCGCAGCGCGTCAACGAATTGATTCTCGAAAAAGCTCTAACGCTGGATCTGGCGCATTTTGAGGATTCCGAATTTTACGACAAAATGAGTCAGGCTCGATCGCAAGCATCCAGTCGCCCGCTCTCGCTCATCAACCGCACATTTGGCTTGTGTCAGTCTGCTTTAACGCTATTGACATTTGGTGGGCTATTATGGCAGTTTTCAGCATGGGCGGTTTTGGGTTTGATTATGACAGCAATTCCGTCATTTATTGCTGAAACCCGCTTTTCCGAACATGCCTTTCGACTGTTTAGGTGGCGATCGCCAGAAACCCGCCAGCAGCATTATTTAGAGACATTATTAGCGCGGGAAGATTATGCCAAGGAGGTACAGCTCTATCAACTCGGTGGAATGCTGTTGCAGCGTTACCGCGATATCTTTAATCTTCTCTATGAGGAAGACCGCAATCTGACGATTCGGAAGGGGTTTTGGGGTTACTTACTGGGGTTATTGAGTACGGTGGCTTTTTATGCAGCATACGCGTGGATTGTCATCGAAGCGATTTCTGGACAGATTACGTTAGGTGAAATGACGATGTATTTGGTGGTGTTCCGTCAAGGACAATCGACATTTTCATCTGCATTAACTTCGATCGGGGGTATGTATGAAGATAACCTGTATCTGGCCAATCTTTATGAGTTTCTCGAACAACCCATCTCCCATTCTCAGGGTTATATTACTCAAGGAATCGATTTTGATGGGATTCGATTTGAGAACGTTTCATTCAGCTATCCCGGCAATACTCAACCAGTCTTAAAAAATATCTCATTACATCTCCAGCCGGGCGAAAAACTCGCGATCGTCGGTGAAAATGGCTCTGGTAAAACTACGTTAATTAAGTTACTAACTAGGCTATATTTACCGAGCAGCGGCAGAATTTTATTAGATGGTGTGGATCTAAATGATTGGGATCTCGACGTTCTCAGACAGCGCATCGGCGTAATTTTTCAGAACTTCGTTCAATATCAATTTACCGTCGGCGAAAACGTTGGCGTAGGTGATGTTCGGCATCTCGACGATCGATCTGAATGGGAAATTGCCGCGAGTAAAGGCATGGCTAAACCATTTATCGATCTCCTTCCAGCCGGATTCGATACCCAGTTGGGCAAATGGTTTAAAGGCGGTCAAGAATTATCTGGCGGACAGTGGCAAAAAATCGCTTTAGCAAGGGCATTTATGCGATCGAACGCTGATATTTTGATTTTGGACGAACCCACTGCGGCGATGGATGCTGAAGCCGAAATGAATATTTTCAATCGCTTCCGCGCGCTCACTCAGGAGCGGATGGTAGTCTTAATTTCGCATCGGTTTTCGACTGTCAGAATGGCCGATAAAATTGTGGTGATGGCTAGGGGTGAAATTATCGAGCAAGGCTCTCACGAGCAATTATTAAAAGCTGGCGGTAGGTACGCGCACTTATTTTCTTTACAAGCGGCTGGGTATAAGTAATACCATTTTAGATTTTGAATCTTGGATTACCTTCAATTAACTCGAACTAGCAGCCATCAATACCCCTTGCATCTTGCTCAACACATCAATTAACATCTCCACCTGCTCGTTCGGACGCAACACGCCTAAACCTCTTGCTGTCACTTTACCCGTACTATAAACATAACGCGATCGAGCATTGTCAGGAATGTATTCAGCCAGTAAATTCCAGGCTGGTTCTGCCATTGGTGTCTCTAAAATAACGTGTTGTTTACCATCAGGACGAATCCGACTAAAGCCGAGTTGTTTGGCAATTTGTTTGAGTTCGACGATGCGGAATAATTGTTGAGCTGGTTTGGGAATTTCACCATAACGATCGTGCCATTCGGCAGCAATATTGGTGAGTTCTTGTTTGGTATCGGCGGCAGCAACAGCGCGATAAGCACTCATTTTTTGCTCCAGATCGGCGATATAATCGGCAGGAATCATCGCCGTGACTTTGAGATCGATTTGAGTATCATCGACTTGGGGAATTTCTTGGCCGCGAATTTCTTTGATGGCTTCTTGCAACATTTCCATGTATAAGTCAAAGCCGATAACATCCATCTGTCCCGATTGTTCTGCACCCAAAAGATTACCAACGCCGCGAATCTCCATATCGCGAGTGGCAAGTTGATAACCCGAACCCAACTGAGTGAACTCCTGAATCGCTTTTAACCGCTGTCTGGCTGTCTCGGAGAGGGTTGATTCCTTGGGATAAAATAACCAGGCATGGGCTTGAATTCCGGCGCGTCCGACGCGTCCGCGCAATTGATATAATTGCGCCAATCCAAAGCGATGGGCATCTTCGACTAGAATGGTGTTGACGCGGGGAATATCTAAACCAGATTCGATAATGGTCGTACAAACTAGTAAATCGGCATCGCCATTACTAAAGGTTAACATCGTCGATTCGAGTTCAGCTTCGTCCATTTGGCCGTGAGCGATCGCGATCCGACAAGATGGAATTTGTTCGCGAATTTTACCAGCAGTTTCTTCGATGCCTTCGATTTTTGGCACTACATAAAATATCTGTCCGCCGCGATCGAGTTCTTGACGAATGGCAGTGGCGATCGCGTCAATTTTGTAGGGCGATAAGTGGGTTGCGATCGGACGGCGCGAGGGTGGTGGCGTGGTAATTAGGCTCATTTCGCGCACGCCAGATAAGGACATATAGAGGGTGCGCGGAATGGGTGTAGCCGAGAGTGTTAATACATCAATTTGACTTTTGAGGGTCTTAATTTTTTCTTTTTGATTGACACCAAATCGTTGTTCTTCATCGATTGTTAATAAACCCAAATCTTTGAATTTTAACTCTTTACTCAAAAGTTGATGCGTCCCGATCACGATATCTAGTTCGCCAGTTTTGAGGCGTTGTAAAATATCCTTGCGCTCCTCAGCCGTCCGAAAGCGATTTAGCAGTCCGATGTTAATGGGATAGGGTGCAAATCTTTCTTTGAGCGTATGGTAATGTTGCTGAGTTAAAATTGTCGTCGGTGCCAGAAAAATAACCTGCTTATTAGCAGTAGTGACGGCTTTAAATATCGCCCGAATTGCAACTTCAGTTTTACCAAATCCCACATCCCCACACACTAAACGATCCATCGGTCGATCGCTTTCCATATCGCGCTTGACATCTTGAGTTGCTTTTAACTGA
Source organism: Chamaesiphon minutus PCC 6605 (assembly GCF_000317145.1). Taxonomy (GTDB): domain Bacteria; phylum Cyanobacteriota; class Cyanobacteriia; order Cyanobacteriales; family Chamaesiphonaceae; genus Chamaesiphon; species Chamaesiphon minutus. The sequence continues at coordinate 3,229,691 of NC_019697.1, forward strand.
TCGGGTGTCGGTTGATAGCGGAACGAGTCTTCTAGTTCTTGTTGCCATGGGGCATCGGGTGGAAAGGCAAAGCCCTCTTTTTGCGATCGCTCGGCATAGAGTTTGAGTAAGTCGAATGCTAACTTTTTAATTGACTTCTTGACTTTTGCTTTGGTCTTTTCCCAAGCTTGTCCAGATAATCTATTTAGTTCTGGTTTTGCTCCTGCCGCTTGCCTAAATCTAGACAGTACGCCCACTTGATCTGCCGGAACTTTCAGCGAGCCATCGGCATATTGAATCGTTAAATAGTCCCGCAAAGTATCGTCAGTCTGGATACTTTCAAACTTAATAAATCTTCCCAAACCATGATTGCGATGCACCACATAATCGCCAGGGCGCAATTTATTCGGATCGACTTGTTTGGATGCCGCCTGACGCCGCTTGCGAACGTAGCTAAAACTTGCTAAAGATTGCTGTCCGAAAAACTCACGATCGGTAACTACTACCATCCGAAATGTCGGCAGAATAAAACCTTCTAATTCTGCCATGCCCGAATATTTAATTGCTACCGCAGTATGCTGAATTTGTAACTTATCGATCGCGGGAAAGTCGCGCGGATTGGGAACGAATTGGGCGGGACAATCGTGTTCTTGTAATAACGATACCGATCGCGAAGGTTGTGCCGATACCAGCCAGCTCGAATAACTTTGTTTGTGATAGCCGCGTAAAGTTTCGGCAATCTTGGCAAACTGATGGGGAATCGTCGGAATCGCCCGACAAGATAAATTCAAACCTTCACCACTGACGGCTAATTCGTCTAATTTTAAGTACCTAAATCTTGCGGCAATCTTGGCGACGCTCACACCAAACTGTTGATGCCTAACTGGTGTCCCCTCCGGTAAAGTCTCCCACTCCTCTTGAATATACTCAAACCAGCGATCGTTATGCGCCTGAGCGCGATCGAATTCATCGATCGCTACCACACAATTATCGGGTAGATAATCTAATAAAGAGTACCGCGATTGCGTATTATCTTCCCCAAAAATCGTCCCAAAATTCACCGGAGTCAATACCAAACTCTCAATTTTATCGAGCGAACGTTGCGTACTCGGATCGAACTCTCGCAACTTATCTAACTCATCCCCAAACCACTCCAGCCGCACGGGTAACTCCGCCGCTACTGGGAAAATATCGATAATATCTCCCCGCCGACTCCATTGTCCCTCCGTTTCTACCAAAGGCACCCGCTCGTAGCCCAGATGCACCAACTGAGTACCCAGCCGCTCCACATCGCCCTCATCCCCCACCCGCAACGTCAAACATCGCACTGCAAACTCGGCTGGCGAAGGCAAATGTGGCTGTAAAGCCAACGTCGTACACACGATCGCTACTCCAGATCTTCTCCCAGTCCCCCCGTCTCCTACTCCCCCCGTCTCCCCGTCCTCTAACGCTCCACCCAAAGCCTGCACCTCAGCCAACCCCTGCATCTGCCCCCAAATCATCTCCGATTCGAGGCTAGCATCCCCGTAGGGCGACGATTCAGTCGTAGGATAGAAATGTACCGACTTCCAGCCCATCGCCTCTAATTGAGCCGCCCAGCGACCTCCTTCTTCCACCGTCGCCGTCACTACTACTAGATGTTGCTGCGATGCTTGCGCTAGAGCCGAAGCCACCAAACCTTTGGGCAAACGTGGCAACCCAGCCAAATGCAACAGCCCCTGTTGTTGGAGCTTGGAGAGCAGTTCTGCTGAAAGTTGAGAGCGTTCGAGGGTGCGAATCAGTGCAGAAAAAGCCATCGTTTCAGTCAGCAGTAAAATAGTTTGTAGCGGTTATCCCGACCTGCCAGATCTCTATAACAACACTAATGTCGGGATCTCAAGACTGTAGTTCTCTCACCTTAAACGGTTTTACTAGATTTTGGAAGGGTATTTAGGGAGAATCTAGTTAGTCTTTACTACCATTCGATCGAGCGATGTCAATATAAATACAAAATCGGGGCAATTTATCAAATTACCCCGATCGAGATCGTCAAGCACCAATTATTCTAGCCAAATCGACCGCTGATATACTCTTGAGTTCTTTCCTCTTTCGGCGAACCGAAGATAGTGCGGGTATCGTCGTATTCTACTAAGTAGCCAAAACGACTGCCGCCTTCACCCGCTTCGGCATTAAAAAAGGCGGTTTTGTCCGATACTCGTGCCGCCTGTTGCATATTGTGGGTAACGATAATAATCGTGAACCGATCCTTGAGTTCGTGGATCAGATTTTCGATCTGGACTGTCGAAATCGGATCGAGTGCCGAGCAAGGCTCGTCCATCAAGATCACTTCTGGCTCGACGGCAATCGTCCTAGCGATACACAGACGCTGTTGTTGTCCGCCAGAGAGCGATAGACCGCTTTGTTGAAGTTTATCTTTGACTTCTTCCCATAGGGCTGCTTTACGGAGCGATTGCTCGACGCGTTCGTCAAAATTGCCTGTAAAACCTGCTATTTTCAAACCAAATGCTACGTTATCATAAATAGATTTGGGGAAGGGATTGGGCTGTTGAAAAACCATGCCAATCCGCCGCCGCACTTCTACGGGATCGACCTTAGAGTCGTACAGATTGGTACCGCGATAAGTAATCTCGCCCTGAACTTTGGCATTGGGAATTAGATCGTTAAGGCGATTGTAGCAGCGCAATAGGGTACTTTTGCCGCACCCAGAAGGCCCGATGAACGAGACGACATTATTTTTAGGAATATCTAAAAAAACATTCCGCACTGCCTGAAAGGTACCATAGAAGATCGAAACATTATCTGTCTTAATGACAATTTCCCGATCGGTAAGAGTATTGACCATAAAATTAGAGACTATTAATTAATGGGTATTAAAGATATGACTAGAACCCAATAGTTGTTGAATATTGCTCGATTTGAAGCTATCGCTACGAAGTAACGCTCTCAATAACATTCCCAGCGTTGCGACTATTTATCTACGATCGCGTACTTATGAAGATAAATTTAGTAAACTTTTCGCCGAGAAAGAAGCCGAGCGAAGATACTGATCGATAAAATCAGTAATACAATGAGCAACGCAGCTACCCACGCTAACTTTTGCTGGTTGGGGTAAGGAGAAATCGCAAAGTTGTAGATAAGAACTGACAGAGTGGCGGTCGGCTCCCATAGCCCCTTTATATCATACTGGTTAAATAGAGCGGTAAATAAAAGTGGTGCTGTTTCTCCAGCAGCTCTGGCGATCGCTAGCGTCACGCCTGTCGCCACAAATGGTAGAGCAGCAGGCAATACGATCTGAGTTACTGTTTGAAAATTGGTAGCACCGATCCCTACAGCCGCCAGCCGAGTAGCTTTGGGAACCGATTTGAGTCCTTCCTCAGATGTCCGAATAATAGTAGGCAACATTAGTACGGATAGAGCCGCCCCACCAGCTACTGCCGAAAAACCGCCCGTGAGTAACACGACGATCCCATAAGCAAATAAACCAGCAATAATCGAGGGTACGCCGCTGAGGACGTTGGTGCAAAACCTGACAAGTTGAGAGATCCAGTTACCCTGTCCGAACTCAACTGTATAAATTGCAGCTAATACGCCGAAGGGTATACTTATTATAGCCCCGATCGCACAGGTGAGCAGGGTACCGACGATCGCGTTTCTAAAGCCACCGCCCTGCATTCCTGCCGCAGGCGGTAGCTCGGTAAAGATTGCTGGTGAAAAGCCGCCGAGTCCATTGGTAATGACCATGAACAGAATTGAAGCCAGCGGAATGATGGAGATTGCGACACAGGCAAATACCAATCCGGTCATCACCTTACCAAAGAGCTGGCGACTGGGAGATACTCCAAACTGGTTATTATCGGGTCGATCGGTAGTAGATAGTTGAGAAGATACGGGAATCATAAGTTTCGCCTACACAACAGCAACATTAAGAGTTAAGGATGAGGGTTTAGGCTGAGAAGAAGGTGGAAAAGTCTTATTTATCATTGTCTCGTGCTATTGAGGCTGCAATAGGGTTTCCTAAATAAAGAGCGACCCGATGAGATTTTAAATCCTCAATTCGGGTCGATCGATTTATGCTAGTTACTCAACTTGCTGAAAGCGACTGACAAGTGCTTGTGCGAGCATGTTGACCACCAAAGTTAAGACCATCAAAATCAACGCTTCATAAAACAGCGATGACTTCTGAAGTCCGCTGGCTTCGCCAAACTGGTTGGCAATCAGCGATGATAGTGTCGATGCAGGCGACAACCAGGAGATATTGACCTTATTCGCATTCCCAACTAGCATCGTCAAGGCCATCGTCTCGCCTAAAGCGCGCCCGAGTGCCAACATGATCGAACCGATAATTCCTGAAAGTGCCGCTGGCAGCAACACTCGCGTGATGGTTTCCCACCGCGTCGCACCCAATCCGTAGGCTCCTTGACGGAGTTTTGGGGGTAAGGAGTTGAGTGTATCGCGGGAGATGGCAATAATCGTTGGTAAAATCATGATTGCCAGGACGATCGATGCACCAAAAAGCTGACGTCCGCTCGGCTCGGTTGAGAAAATGGGAATCCAGCCAAGGTAATTGTGCAGTGCTTGAAACAAGGGCTTGAGTGCTGGCAAGAACACAAATAATCCCCACAAACCGTACACTACGCTAGGTACTGCGGCTAGTAGTTCGATCGTAAAGGCGATCGGTTGGAGGATCTGTAGTTTCAAAAAGTTTTCAGTCAAGAAAATCGCCACTCCAACTCCCAAAGGCACGGCAAATAGCAGTGCGATGATAGAACTGAGTACGGTACCGTAGATATGCGGCAGTGCGCCATAAACACCACCGACACCCGTAGTCGGATCGACATTTTTATTCGGGTCCCAAGTACTATCTGTCAAAAATCCCAAGCCAAACTTCTGAATCGCAGGCAAGGCAATGACAAACAGAGAGTAGGCGATCCACATCAGGATCAGCCCCACTGAAACCGCCAGTCCCAGTGTCAGCCACTGGAAACTTCGATCGACCGTTCGCACTAATTTGAAATTAGTAGATGATTCTAATAATGTTTCTTTGGGAGCTGGAGAATTTGAAGTCATGAGGTTTATTTCGCCTTATTGAGTTCTGCCTTGACCTTCGTAACTAGATCGGCTTCTAATGGAATATAGCCTAGCTCTATAGCTGCGGCTTTGCCTGTAGTTAACGCCCATTCGATCGTGCTTTTCAATGCTGTTTGTTTGGCAGCATCTTTGGGTTGTGGATAGAGTAGCAACCAAGTCAGACCGGAAATCGGGTAAGCTTTAGGATTGGCAGAATCTGGTACTGTCAAAGCCAGATCTGCTGGCACTGTTTGACCGACAAATGCTTCAGCACCAGCTTCGGGCGATGGTACGATGATTTGGCCTGATTTATTTTCGATCGCGGCCATTGTCAGCGCGGTTTCTTTCCCATACGAATACTCTACATAACCGATCGAATTAGGCGTTTGTTTGACCTGAGCGGCGACACCTTCATTGCCCTTGGCACCAGTACCAGCAGGCCAAGATACGGACTTGTTAGCACCTGCCGTCCAGACGCCAGGACAAGCCGCTTTGAGGTGAGTCGTAAACTGAAAAGTCGTACCGCTACCATCGGAACGATGGACGAATTGAATGGCTTGGTCTGGTAGTTTTGCACCCGCATTGGTTTTGGCGATCGCCGGATCGTTCCATTTGGTAATTTTACCAGCAGCAATCCCACAATATGCAGCGCGAGACAGTTTTAAATCCTTCACCCCTTCTATGTTGTAAGCAAATACCACACTACCGCCAGTCATCGGGATCTGAATTGGTTCGGCACCATATTTGGTCTTAAACTTAGCGCGTTCTTCTGCCTTCAGTGGTGCGTCCGTCGCCCCAAAATCTACTGTACCTGCCAAAAATTGTTCGACACCAGCACCACTACCGACGGATTGATAACTGATTTGAGTGCCAGGATTGGCTTTATTGTAGTCATTAAACCAGCGTTGGTATAAAGGAGCTGGGAATGATGCTCCAGCACCACTGAGCGCAGAACTACTCCCACCACCAGCCGCAGGTGCTGGCGTTGATGTTCCGCCTGTGGGTGGGGTCGCTACATCGGGACTAGTGGGGGTACAAGCCGACATGCTCATTCCAATCGTCAGCGCGATCGGAATGAGCATGTAACGCGACCTATCAGTAGCTTTGGTAATATAATTGGCACGACGCTCTTGTTTAGAGGTTTCACCAATGAGTTGGTTGAGATCGATCTTCATACTACTCCTCAAGATTTGTTACGGTCTAAGATTTCTCACACTATATCCGCTCCAAACCGAGTAAATTTATTACTCGCACCCAATTTATTAGGTGCCTGTAAAGGTTTTGGTTAGCGGAGAATGTCACAGTACTAAAATTAGATTCAAAATTTAGTACTAGCTTAATTCTATTGAAAATATGTCAATCGAGAATAACTTTTGGTTAACGATAGGTTAAGGTTTATCTTTACTTTTCGTTAACCAATCTGACGCATAGGGCTGTCATCATAACTACCGATTGGTGCTCAAAGATAGACCAAGCTACTCCCTAACCGATAATAGCTTTATCTGGCAATTATACGCCTAGCCAATTGGCCGATTTAACGATCGGAATTGACTGCTGAATCTAGTTTATTTGAGTCAGATTGCTAGGTACCGCAGCCAGACAAAAAATATCTGTAACGATTAAAGAAAGATCGTTACAGACTCTCAACAGTTTGACTTATTAGTTAACGAACATCGCTCCGATGTTCGTTAACTTAAGTATCGACTCGATAGTATTCTTTGCTCGCTACAGAATAGCCCCACCCAATACCGTCAGGATCGCGATTGCGCGTCCAGTCGGTGAAATTTGGTTCGCTCCGTCGCTTATAAACAGTACTAGAATGCACGTCTAAGCGTTTAGCCAGATCGGATTGGAGGATCGTGACTAGCGGCGCAGTGGCTGAGGGAGTTGGCTCTAATGAGATCGCCACTGGTTCTGGCTCCACATGTTCGGAGACAATGGGAGTAGATGGGGCGAGCTCTTGGGGCAGATCGTCACTAGCGGTTTCGGTGGGGGCAACAGAGGCAATCTCTTGGGGTAGATCCGCAGGTAGATCGGGTATTGCCACTGATGGCGTTGCTAGTTCGGGAGTGGGAGCCGATGCCGTTGGCATGGCAATCGTCACAGTTGCAGCAGGTGTAGCTGCTGACTGGACTACTGTTTCGACAACAGATGTAGCAGGCTGAGATTGAAAAGCCACGACTGGAGTTGTCGCTGGCATTAGTTCTGGTAACTCGACCTCACTGTCGTCCAGAATGCTGCCAAGAGTACTAATTGAGACAAAATAATAAACTTGACCTCGATCGGGATGTAGTCGGCTACTAGTGCCAAATTCGTGGGCTTTGGCAGCCAAATACCGTTTGGCAACCGACCCAGGAATATTTGCTTTGACAGAGAGATCGAGTGGGGTAATTTCACCGCGATATTGGACGATCGATTGTTGAAAAACTGGATCGATCGATCGCACAGTCTTCGACCATTCGTAATTTTGCCAGATATTTCCACTAGCGATGAGCACAGTCACGCCCAAAATTATCGGCCACGCTATAAATAGCGCAGACATTGCTAGTGCTGCTGGTAGCAGAATCAGCAGAAACCCTGTGGCACTTTTTGTATTTACAGCTCTTTCAGGCATTTGCCCTATTGTTTTTTTAACTTAATGCTAAATTATTTTAGTCGATCGCACCGCTTTTTAGCGCATACTTTTTTGTATTGGCACCGATTGGTTACTTCCGCTCCAGCAATAATAGTTTTTTAGGATGAAGCGGATCGAAAAGCGATCGCTTTTGGGAGATATCTTTCGGCTATTTATAATTAACAATCCCCGCAAAATCACCAGCAGCAAGACTCGCACCGCCAACTAGCACGCCATCGATTTGGGGTTGCGCCATGATTTCGTCAATGTTACTCGGCTTGACCGATCCTCCGTATTGAATGGTGACCTGGGGATCGCTGAGACGATCGCGAATAATGCCAATGACACGATTGGCTTCGATCGCTTCACAGGTTTCGCCAGTGCCGATCGCCCAAATTGGCTCGTAGGCAATGACCAAGCGACGGAGATCCACCCCTTCCAGACCCCGATCTAGCTGCGCGAAGATTGTTTGTTCGACTGCGCCAGCATCCCGCTGTTGCTTAGTCTCACCCACGCACAAAATTGGAATCAAACCACCATTTTGAGCGGCTTTGAGGCGGAGATTTACTGTTTCATCAGTTTCTCCAAAATACTGACGGCGTTCGCTATGTCCGACAATGACGTATCTAACACCCATTTCTGTCAACATACTGGCCGAAATTTCGCCCGTATAAGCTCCACAATCTTCCCAATGAACATTTTGGGCACCTAGCCGGATTCGGTTGCCGTGCAGGCTCTTATTAACTATTGTTAAATCTGTAAATGGCACGCACAAAACTACTTCGCGGTCTTCCGGCACATTGTCAATTTCAGGAATAAATTCCATCAAAAACTCAGCGGCTTCACCCTGAGTTTTATACATTTTCCAATTACCAGCAATAATTACTTTACGCACAATCTCAATCATCTTCCTCATCGGTTCGTTCTCTATATTCCCATGGATTGGTGACTAGGGGAGTGGGGGACGGAGGGAGTGGGGGACGAGGAGACGGGGAGACGAGGAGATGGGGAGACGAGGAACTGGGTGCATGTTATTCTCAATCCAAAATCCAAAATCCTGTCTTGTCTCGCTCAATCTGGAGGGAACCTCCAGAGCGCGAGCCGCAAAATCCAAAATCCAAAATCCTACCGCCTAACCCCTAAAAATACTGCCAACGCGATCGAGGGTAAAAAGACGGCAATTAGGACGATCCCCGTGGTAGGCGTGGGTGCAATGAGAGTACCGAGGTAGTTAATCGCGATCGAGATCGCGACAGATGGTAATAACATTTTAAGTAATAGTCCGATTTGGTCTGGCACTAACTAATCTTTATCCCCGAATTAATGATGCAATTTAGCGAACTGATAATTAAACTAGGGTCTGCGGTGACGGCAAGTAGTTTCGATCGCGATCGCCAGCTCGATCCCATTTTAACTGGCTTGGCACCGATCGAGGCAGCCACAGCGGGGACGATTAGCTATATCGAAGGCGATAAGTTTGCCAAATTTGTCGGGAGTACGGCGGCGAGTGCTTTGGTGTTGCCGATGAATGAGACGATTCAAGCACAGGCTAGCGACAGAGGAATTGCTTGGATTGCCACCAAAGAGCCACGATTGTTATTTGCCCAAGTTATCAAAGTATTTTATCAACCGTTTAAATTGCCTGTGGGCGTGCATCCTAGCGCGATCGTCGAGATGGGCGTTGAGTTAGGCGAGAATGTGTCGATCGGTGCCCATACAGTCATTCAAGCTGGGGTAAAAATTGGGAATGATGTAACGATTCACCCTAATGTGGTCGTCTATCCTGACGTCCAGATCGGCGATCGCACGATCTTACATGCCAACTGTACCATTCACGAACGGGTCAGACTTGGTAACGATTGCGTCATCCACAGTGGGGCGGCAATCGGCGCAGAGGGCTTTGGATTCGTGCCAACCGCCACAGGCTGGTTCAAGATGGAACAGGCAGGTTATACGGTCTTAGAGGACGGTGTGGAGATCGGTTGCAATAGTACTGTCGATCGACCAGCCATGGGCGAAACGCGAATTGGTCGAGATACAAAGCTAGATAATTTAGTGCATGTCGGACATGGTTGTCAGATCGGCTCTAATTGCGCGATAGCGGCTCAGGTGGGTTTGGCTGGCGGCGTCAAGGTGGGCAATGGTGTGTTACTAGCTGGACAGGTTGGCGTTGCCAATCAGGTAACCATAGGCGATCGAGCGATCGCTTCATCGAAGACGGGGATTCACAGTAATGTCGATCCGGGTGAAATTGTTTCGGGGTATCCCGCTGTTTCCCACAAACTCTGGCTCAAAACTGCGGCGATCGTCAATCGTCTTCCCGAAATGTATCAATTTTTCAAACAAAGCCAGCGTAATTAATCCACCGATTTTCGCGACTCAGTGCGACTGCCAATCTGTTTTCGATCTCAATTTTTATTGATAAATAAATGCTGAGTGAAGAATCAAGAAAGTAGCTTTGTGCAAGAGAATCGATAGTTTCAGAGTGAAAATAAGTAAAGATATTCAAATATTCGGATTGTAATGGCTGCCATGACTAATGAAGCATGATAAGCTACCAATGATGTCAAATTTAGCAACTTTAGTAAAAGTATATATTATCTATCTTTCAATAATTAATACTACTTACTTTTAGATAGCTACTAGAGCATATTTTTGTTAAGCTTATTCAATGAGCGATTTAGTTGTTTCAAGCTACTAGATCGAAGACAAGCCAAAGAATCCATAACTAGATATTTTCGATCGACATCACAATTTTAACGATAAGTATATTTGGCGACAGCTTTTTTTGGATCTGCAACGCTTTTACACTCGTTGCGCTCGAACAAAACGGAACGAAATAAATATTTCGATCTGGCGCAGGCAGCAGTCGAGCCTTACCAGGGCATTAACATGGTAATTCTTTTAGCCATTATATTCTCTGTCATGCGGGAGCGATCGCCAAGTATGCACGATTGTGTTTGAGCCTCACACGCAGTTCGTAATATTTACAACTTACATAGCAAAGATATGAACGAAACTTGGCAACTCATTAGTGCGGGAACCGAAACTAGTCAACTTATTGCTAAACATTGGCTGCTCGCGCAGACCACTATACCAGTCGCTACCCCAAATATTTCGACAACAGGGATTGAAAATCTGGCCAGACAAACTGGTGGCACGATCGGAGCCTATTTACCAAGCCTATTGGGCGCGATCGTGACATTATTTATCGGCTGGATCGTGGCTTTTATTGTCTCATCAGTCGTTCGCAACCTGCTCAAACGCACCGACCTAGATAACCGATTGGGTCGGATGGCAACTGGTAGCTCGAATATGAATACCGAAAAATTAGTCGGAGACATTGTGTTCTGGCTAATTTTTCTATTTGCGGTACTAGCATTTCTCAATGCACTCAATCTAACTGTTGTAGCGCAACCGCTCAACAATGTCTTAAACCAGATTCTGGCATTTATCCCCAAATTAGCATCAGCGGCAGCTTTAGCTGCGGTGGCTTGGTTGGTAGCCACCGCCGTAAAAGCGATCGTCGTGCGGACTGCTGGCACGATCGTGCCAGCGATGTCACAGCGCATGGCTGTCGGCGACAATCAAGTCTTGCCTAGCGAAACCCTCGGCAATGCCTTGTACTGGTTCGTATTTTTATTCTTTCTACCACTGATCCTCGACGTCCTCGATCTCAGAGGCCCCTTAGCACCCGTCCAGAATCTCTTAAACGATATACTCAGCGCACTGCCAAACATCTTTAAAGCAGGTCTGATCGCTCTGGTGGGTTGGTTTGTCGCTCGGATCGTCCGCGAATTGGTGACCAATTTACTCGCTGCGGCTGGAACTGAGAGACTAGCGGCGAAGATCGGCTTAAATAGAGCCGCTCCCGGTCAATCACTATCGGGATTGTTAGGCACGATCGTCTATGTGATGATTTTAATCCCGACAGCAGTTGCCGCATTAGATGCACTGCAAATCCCGGCGATTTCTGGCCCTGCAACATCCATGCTCCAACGAGTATTGGATACCATCCCCCAAATCTTAACCGCAGCGGTAATTTTAGCGATCGCGTTTGTAGTCAGTCAGTTTGTAGGCGATTTGGTTGCCAATCTGCTTAATGGTTTGGGCTTTAATAATATCTTCCGTGCCTTGGGACTGCATACCCTGCATCAATCTACCCTCAGCGATACTCCCGTTACGCCTGTAACCGGACGCGAACTCGTGCCGCCTTCCACCAAGCAGACACCATCAGAGATTGCGGGTTTAGTCGCTCGCGTGGGGGTGATGCTAATTGCGACAGTTGCAGCGACTGAAGTATTAGGAATTCCATCGCTCAACGATTTAGTTCAGGGATTGTTGCTCATTGCCGGACAAGTCTTAGCCGGAGTACTCGTATTTGCGATCGGTTTATTCCTGGCCAATCTCGCTCAAAGAGTCGTCAGCAGTTCTGGTACTCATCAAGCACAAATTCTCGGACAAGTAGCACGGTTAGCAATTATCGCCTTTGTCGGGGCGATGGCCTTACAGCAAATGGGCATTGCAGCTAGTATCGTCAATTTGGCCTTCGGTCTAATGTTAGGTGCGATCGCAGTTGCCGTGGCAATCTCTTTCGGTTTGGGCGGTCGCGATGTCGCTTCCGAACAACTCCGCGACTGGTTGGCTGGTTTCCGCGACAAGCGTTAATTTTCTGACAATAAGTTAATTTTCGCTCCCTCAGAAGTCAGTATCGATACTGGCTTCTGATTTTTTTATCTACTATTTATAGAACCCAATTGGGATCTTGGCGATCGAAAGACGCTGAGCTTAACCAGTCACAATGCCCTTGAGTTGTTTGAGCTTTTGAGCCGTATAGGGGGCATAACGCCAGCCTAAATCTAGCCAAAATTCACGTCTGAGAATACTTTTAAAGTGAGAGAAGGTGTTAAAACTTGCTTTGCCATGGTAGGAGCCGATGCCGCTTTCGCCGACACCACCGAAGGGCAAGGTATTGACGCCAACCTGCATGACGGTATCGTTGATACAGACACCGCCAGAGGAAGTCGCCTGCAAAATCCGCTCTTGCTTTTGACGATCGTGACTAAAAAAGTACAGGGCCAGCGGTTTTGGGCGGGCATTGACTCGATCGATCGCCTCTTCTAGCGTGTCATAGGTCAGAATTGGCAAAATGGGGCCAAATATCTCTTCTTGCATCACTGGATCGTCCCAAGCGACCGCATCGATTAGAGTTGGTGCCAGATAACGATCGTCTGGATTGTAATCGCCGCCGAGGATAATTTCCCCTTTATCTAAAAAGGCAATCAGGCGATCGAAGTGTCGGCGATGGATAATGCGGCCATAGTCGGGACTTTTGGCTGGATTTTCGCCGTAGAATTCTTGAATATAGTGTTTGATGCGATCGACCAAATCGTTCTTAATCTGACTCTGAACCAGGAGGTAATCTGGCGCAATGCAGGTTTGTCCGGCATTGATGAGTTTGCCCCAGGCAATGCGTTTGGCTGCACGATCGAGATGAACATCGCTATCGACGATACAGGGACTTTTCCCGCCCAATTCTAGGGTAACAGGAGTGAGGTGTTGTGCCGCTGCCGCCATCACGATCCGACCGATCGCGGTTCCTCCCGTAAAGAAAATATGGTCGAATTTTTCGGCGAGGAGTTGTTGGCTAACGCTGGCATCTCCTTCGGCAACGGCAATATAGCTAGAATCGAAGGTGTCAGCAATCAGTTCGGCCACCACCCGCGATGTATGGGGAGCGTGTTCGGAAGGTTTGAGCAGAGCACAGTTTCCTGCCGCGATCGCGCCTACCAAGGGCGACATCATCAACTGAAAAGGATAGTTCCACGGGCCAATAATCAGCACCACGCCGAGCGGATCGGGCTGAATCCAAGCCGAAGCGGGAAATTGGTCGATGGGGCTTTTGACCCGTTGCGGCTTGGCCCATGTTTTGAGATTTTTGAGGGCGAGGTTAATTTCACTGATGGTCGCAATCTCAAAGTAAGCTTCAAAAGCTGGACGACCGAGATCGGCTTTGGCTGCCTGCAAAATTGCCTCTTGACGATCGATGATGGCCTGTTTGAGCTTGGCAAGCTGTTCTAGACGAAAGGAGATCGCTTTAGTCTGTTCGGTGCGAAAAAACTCCCGTTGTTGTTGGACTAGGAGGGGAATGGCGGTGGTAAGGAACTGTTGGGGCATGACTAGCGGCTAGGAATCGTTTAGACAATTATAATTTTAGGCATCATATCGGCTCGAGCGGGAGATTCTCACCGAGGCGACACGACCACAAATGGGCATTGCAGCTAGTATCGTCAACTTGGCCTTCGGTCTAATATTAGGTGCGATCGCAGTTGCAGTAGCCATTTCGTTCGGTTTGGGCGGTTGCGATGTCGCTTCCGAACAACTCCGCGACTGGTTGGCTGGTTTCCGCGACAAGCGTTAATTTTCCGACACTAAGTTAATTTCTGCTCTATCAGAAGCCATTATCGAGCTTAAAAAGATCCCGAACGGGTCCTACAGATGTAAGGCGATCGTCACAGAGTATAATCGATCGATGAACTAGAGATAGTCATCTAATTACATAGAGCGGGATGCAGATACCATGAAACCAACCAGCATTAATTCTGGAGTTATTGCCATATTATGTGCGCTGGGTGTGGCAGGAATAGTCGCACCTGCAATTACAGTTACGACACCCGTTACCACTACTAAAACGCCACTACCAGTCAATACGCCGCTACCCACCAAAGTTGTCCCGCCAGCAACCAAAGTTATTCCTAGCACTACCGTAACTCCGACTACCTTACCAGCAACTAATCCTCAGCCTGTAACTACTCCTAATAACCCGCCGCTAGTTGCCGTACCACCCCTCATCCCAGCGACTCTCAAAAACTTCACGAATGTCTACGGACAAGTACTAGGGGTCAAATTTACCCCCAACCAGCAGCAAAAAATTGCCCAACGGCTGAGCAAAGACTGGATGACCAATTTGGGAATGCGGAATACTGTCTTTCAAACCATTGCGCTCGAACCCCAAATCGTTAAGGGTACTCTAGCCGAACGCACTCAAATCCAAACTAAATTAGTCGCAAATCTCCGCCAACAAGCACTCGACGGAGATCGAGATGCACTGTGGCTGGTGTCTTTCTATGATGCCGTACCTAAAAATTGGCTCGCACCTGGCAAACCACCATTAAATCGCATGACTAGCGACATGAGTGCAGAGGTGCTATGTTTTATGATAAATGAGGTCATGGGCAAATCTGTCGCTACTGCCGATACCAAGCTCAAGAATGCGATCGCAGCCAAACTCACGGCTGAATACGCTAAAATTCCCGTCGATACTAAACAGGAACTATCTAGATTACCTACAAATTGGCTGACATTTAAAAGTGGTCAATGGCTTCGACGCGGTGAGTATTTTCGAGAACAAATGCGGGTGCAATGGGGACAAAATCTGGAAGCTTATATTCCCGAAATTAGAGATATAAGTAAACTCAGACGCGATCGATTGGCAAAACTCAAAGCAGATCCTAAGATTCAGTGGAATAAAATTAGCTCGATCCAACGGCAGGTTGTATTTCAAAAATCCGATCTAGAATTTCAAACTAGCCTTCGCACTCTCCCGCCAGTCACAACAGTTCAATTAACTAATTATCTTAACACCATGCAAGTTGGTAATACGATCGGCAATTCGCCTACACGTTATTATTCTTCTACACCAAAAGTTAAGTAGCAATCTGTCGATCGTTTGTTGTAGATCTTGAAGCTCTTATTTATATGCGTCTGTATCGTCCGATCGGCTATCGGGAGCTAGAATTAATTGCCAATAGTCAGTTTCTAGCTTTCCCGCCGCGATTGCCATCTCAGCCGATTTTCTATCCGGTTTTGAATTTAGATTATGCAATTCAAATCGCCAAAGATTGGAATACCACCGATCCAAATTCCGGCTATGCTGGCTTTGTAACCCAGTTTGATGTCGATGATACGTATGTTTTTCAGTTTGAAGTTCAAATTGTCGGTAGCTCTCAAGTTCACAAAGAATTATGGATACCTGCTGAAGACTTAGTAGAATTCAATCAGCATATTTTGGGTGAAATAAAAATTGTTGCTGCTTATTATGGTGACGGTTTTGTTGGTAAAACTGATACCAATACTAATTTACCCATCGCGATCGATCGCTCTATAGAATCGATCGAGTCGGGGATGTAGATTTGCTGAAACTGCTTCAGCATGTAGCCGCAAACGAAAATTATTCACCAATGATTCGAGAAGAAGCCCAGAATTATCTAAACTACCCAAAAGAAAAAAGCACTGCCTAGTACAATACGGCGGAAATCAAGCTACCATATCTGCCCCAACTCCCCGCTCTCTGTCTTGTCTTGTCTCGCTGCTTGGTGCGCTCAACCGATTGATGATGGGTTTTGCCGTACTTTAGCCAAACCACAAATACTCGATATTTAACAGCATCTACTCTCTACCCTCTAATTAAATGCGTATTCTTGTAACTGGTGCCAGCGGTTGTGTCGGTCATTATATTAGCGAAACCCTGATCCAAAATACCGATTACGAACTATTTCTCTGCGTCCGCAACCCTGCCAAATTGCAAGTAGATACGAACGCACGTCCTGGTATCCATGTCATTACTGCCGACATGATGGAAATTGAAAAACAAGCTGAGTTACTGAAAACGATCGAGGTTGCCGTTTTGACAGCAGCAGGTTGGGGCGGACAGGAAGCATTTGATATTAATTATACAAAAACTCATGCTTTATTCGATTTGCTCGACCCGCAAGTGTGTCAGCAAGTTATCTATTTCTCGACTCAAAGCGTGCTCGATCGCCAGAATAAATTACTGCCAGAAGCAGGTAAGATCGGGACAGATTATATTGTGTCCAAATACCAGTGCTTGGACAAATTAACTCGCGAGCGCAATGCTTCTAATAGTGCCAAAAGTATTGCCTCAAAAATTACTACAGTTTTTCCTACTCTCGTATTTGGTGGCGATGCAACCAAGCCCTACTCTTATCTCTCTGCCGACTTACCAACTATTTCTAAATACGCTGGACTATTGCAATGGTTCAGTGCCGACGGTAGCTTCCATTTCATTCATGGCAAAGATATCGCCGAAGTCGTCAGACATCTCATCACCCATCCCGAAATTGCTGATAAATTCGATCGCCGCATCGTTTTGGGCAATCAACTAGTCCAGGCAGATGCTGGTATCAAAGAGATTTGTGCCTACTTTGGCAAAAAAAGTCTTTTCCAGATTCCCCTCTCGATCGGGCTGACCAATTTCTTTATTAAGCTATTTAAGATTCAAATGGCTGAATGGGATCGCTTTTGTCTGAATTATCGCCACTTTAGCGCGACTAATCCGGTCAGTCCCGCTACCTTTGGCTTGCCCACCTACGCACCTACAATTACCGATATTTTCCGCACGCGCGGTCTGACGAGCACCGCTAAGTAGCCGACTCAGCCAAACTGTCCGTGAGTAGTACCAAATTGATAGCTGTAGGCGATCCCCCACTCACAGTCTCATCTCTAGGCGATTTAGCGCAATTCTCAGCCGATAAATTTTTTTTAAGTATTGTTACCTGTCGGTGATACAATCGATGATGGTCGATTCGGGATCGAATAACACTAAACCGCTGTGAAATCTACTGACGAAACACCTCAACTGACAGAATTATTAGTTAATGAGGCAACTACACTTGATGAATCTAGTGTAACTCAATCGTCAGAGAACTCGATGGGTGAGTATCAACAGCTCAAACAAGAGTTGTATCTGATTACTCTAGCAATTACTGCTGTGGCATTTGCTGCTGTGGTTTATTTCTATGGTTTGAGGGTCGCTGGCAATTACCTATTGGGTGCAGTTACTGGAGTAGTGTACTTGAGACTGCTAGCCAGAGATGTAGACCGCCTGGGTACTGAAACTATGAAGCTCAGCCTCAATCGTCAAGCACTAGTGGTAGTCTTGATGCTTGTTGCCGCCAAATGGAACCAGTTGCAAATTCTGCCAGTCTTTTTGGGTTTTCTGACCTACAAAGCCGCGTTGCTGGTATACCTAGTGCGGATACTCTCGATCGCTGACTAAAATCTGTCGAATTTAGTCGAGCAACAAGATCGACCACCAATTGCAAAATATTTTGCTTGGTAAATAATCACTGGAAACAGCTCCTAGATGCACATGTTAGATGGTTTAAACATCATAAATTTCCTGCCCTTGGCGGCATTGGATGTCGGTCATCACTTGTATTGGCGACTAGGGAACCTCCAAATCCACGGTCAAGTGTTTCTGACATCTTGGTTTGTGATTGGCTTGCTGCTAATTGCGGCAATTGCTGCGACTCGCAATGTTCAGCGCATTCCCCGTGGGATTCAAAACCTGATGGAGTATGCCTTGGAGTATATCCGCAACTTAGCCAAAGACCAAATTGGTGAGAAGGAATATCGGCCTTGGGTGCCATTTATCGGTACCTTGTTTTTATTCATCTTCTTATCCAATTGGTCGGGTGCTTTGCTGCCGTGGAAGCTAATCCACTTGCCATCCGGCGAACTAGCTGCGCCAACCAACGACATCAACACTACGGTGGCATTGGCATTGCTGACGTCCCTAGCTTATTTTTATGCAGGTTTCCGCAAACGTGGTTTGGGATATCTGGCTAAATATATCGAGCCGACACCAATCCTGCTGCCAATCAACATCCTTGAGGACTTCACTAAACCGTTATCACTAAGCTTCCGTTTATTCGGAAACATCCTTGCTGATGAATTAGTGGTAGGCGTACTAGTTCTACTAGTTCCGTTTATTATCCCGATTCCAGTTATGCTATTAGGGTTGTTTACCAGTGCGATTCAAGCATTGGTATTTGCAACACTAGCTGCTGTGTACATCGGTGAAGCGATCGAAGGTCATGGCGAACATGAAGAAGAACACTAAAATTTAGCGAACAGTGAGTAGTGAATAGTAAATAGTGAATAGTCTGAAGACTCCCAACTCCGAACTCCCAACTCCGAACTCCCAACTAAATTAATCTCAACTAATATTCTCTCAATCAATTTTTCAAGGTAAATACATCATGAATCCTACTGTTGCTGCTGCTTCTGTTATCGCTGCTGCTCTTGCTGTCGGTCTAGCTTCGATCGGTCCTGGTATCGGTCAAGGCAACGCTGCTGGACAAGCTGTTGAAGGGATTGCACGTCAACCCGAAGCGGAAGGCAAAATTCGCGGTACGCTTATTCTTTCCTTGGCGTTCATGGAATCCTTGACAATCTACGGTCTGGTTGTCGCGCTGATTCTCTTGTTTGCTAACCCTTTCTCCTAGTCCGCAAGTCAACGATCGGGGGAACGGACAGTGAAGAGTTGGTCAGTCAAGCATTACAGACAGTTTGGATAGTTAGTAATTTCGATCGCTGTAGTTCAAACATGTTCGATCGCCACCTGACTACCGATTTCTGGGCTGCCGATTTCCTCCTGAGCTAAAATTTTCAAGGAAAGTATATAAAGATGATCCCACAATGGACACTACTGCTGGTACCAGCCGCAGTAGAAGAAGTAGCCGAAAAGGGTAAACTGTTTGACTTTGATGCTACCTTGCCGCTGATGGCAATCCAAATTGTCATCTTGGTTGCAGTATTAAATGCCCTATTCTATAAGCCGCTGGGCAAAGTATTAGACGATCGCGACCAATACATTCGCGGTGGTTTAGGCGATGCCAAAGCCAAACTCGCCGAAGCTGAAACGATCGCTAAAAAGTACGAAGCAGAACTAGCCGATACCAGGCGTGAAGCTCAAGCAGTCATCGCTACAGCTAAAGCTGAAGCTCAAAAAATCGCTGCTAGTCAACTTGCTGAAACTCAACAAGCGGCGCAAGTTCAACGCGAACAAGCCCAAGTTGAGATCGATAAGCAAAAGCAGTCTGCTTTTACTGCTTTAGAGCCTCAAGTAGAAGCCCTCAGCCGTCAAATTCTGACTAAGTTGTTGGGAGCTGAGTTAGTTAAATAAAATAACCTGCTAGCCAGATTAAAACAGTTAGTAGCGAACAGTTAGTCGGAAACCTAAATGTAACCGATCGCTAGTCGCTGGTAACAAATGACCGATACGCCTGTCGAATCGCCCAGTTCTAGCACATATATATGATGGGAAATTTCTTATTCCTCGCCACCAGCGAAGGTGGCGGTTTCAGATTAAATACAGATTTTATCGAAGCCAATTTAGTTAACCTCGTTTTGGTCTTGATTTTTGTATTTGTCTTCGGGCGCAAACTCTTGACAGAAATTCTCACCGAACGCCGTCTGGCGATCGAAACTGCCATTCAAGATACGGAAGCTCGGCAAAAACAAGCCATCTCCGCCCTAGAAGTAGCCAAGAAAAATCTGGCTCAGGCACAAACAGAAGCTGAGAATATCCGCAAAACGGCAACTATCAGTGCCGAAAACGCCAAAGCGGAAATCGCAGCCAAAGCTGCTGCCGATATTGAGCGAATGAAAGAACTCGCTGCTGCCGATACCAATACAGAGCAAGATAAAGCCATCGCCGAATTGCGTGCGCGGGTGACTAAACTTGCTATGGAGCGGGCAGAATCTCAACTCAAAAACCTCTTGAACGACTCCGCACAAGCGCAGTTGGTCGATCGTAGTATCGCTCTGGTAGGAGATAAGTAATGAAAGGTAGTGCCATGGGTAGTATCGTACTCACCCCTTACGCAGATGCGCTGATGTCCCTCGCTCAGTCTCAAAACCTGGTCGATGAATTTGGTGACAATTGTGCCGCTTTGTTAGAGCTGCTCGATGAATCTCCAGAACTGACTCAGATCTTAGCCAATCCGATCGTCAAGATTGCCGATAAAAAAGAAATTTTAGGTAAAATTGTCGGCGGCAAAGTTCACCCATTCATGTCCAATTTCTTATCGATCTTAGTCGATCGCCGAAGAATTGGCTACTTGGCCGGAATTTGCCAGCGGTATCAAGCCATGATGCGCGACCTCAGAGGAATTGTCTTGGCTGAAGTCACCAGTGCAATCGCGCTAACTGACGCCCAAACGCAATCTATCCGCGATCGCGTCCAAGGCATGACTGGCTCTAGTAGTGTCGAAATCGCCACCAAAATCGATCCAGAGATTATCGGTGGAGTCATTATTAAAGTCGGTTCTCAAGTCATCGACTCCAGCTTACGCGCTGAAATTCGCCGCTTGGGTCTGAGCATTGCATAGTAGGCAATAGGGAATAGGGGATAGGGATTTAACCGAGCGTTAAAAAACCTAAAGCCTAAAGCCTAAAGCCTAAAACCTATAGAAAACATCAGTAAAGAGATAATTATGATTAGTATCAGACCTGACGAAATTAGTAGCATTATTCGCCAGCAAATCGAACAATATACTCAAGACGTTAAATCATCCAACGTTGGTACAGTACTCCAAGTCGGCGACGGTATCGCCCGCGTGTATGGCTTGGATAAAGTCATGTCTGGAGAACTCGTTGAATTTGAAGATGCCAGCGTGGGCTTAGCTCTCAACCTAGAAGCCGATAACGTCGGTGTGGTATTGATGAGCAACGGTCGGGAAATCCAAGAAGGTAGTGCCGTTAAAGCAACTGGTAAAATCGCGCAAATTCCTGTCGGTGACGCAATTGTCGGTCGAGTAGTTGACGCATTGGCTCGTCCGATCGATGGTAAAGGCGATATCGCGACTTCCACCACCCGCCTGATTGAATTCATGGCACCTGGGATTATCGAACGTCGTTCGGTATACGAACCCATGCAGACTGGGATTACCGCAATCGACGCGATGATTCCTGTCGGACGCGGACAACGGGAACTGATCATCGGTGACAGACAGACTGGTAAAACCACCATCGCCGTCGATACGATCGTCAACCAAAAATCCGAAGATGTCATTTGCGTTTACGTCGCGATCGGTCAAAAAGCGTCCACAGTTGCTAACATCGTCAACGTACTCGAAGAAGCTGGCGCGATGGCTTACACCATCGTTGTAGCGGCAAATGCTAACGATCCTGCTACCCTTCAGTACTTCGCACCTTACACTGGTGCGGCGATCGCTGAGTACTTCATGTACCAAGGTAAAGCGACCCTGATTATCTATGATGACTTGTCCAAACAAGCTCAAGCATACCGTCAGATGTCCCTCTTACTCCGTCGCCCACCCGGACGCGAAGCTTATCCCGGCGACGTATTCTACATTCACTCCCGCTTACTAGAGCGCGCTGCTAAACTCAGCGACGAACTCGGCGGCGGTAGCATGACAGCTCTACCGATCATCGAAACTCAAGCAAGTGACGTATCCGCGTACATCCCTACCAACGTAATTTCGATTACCGACGGTCAAATCTTCCTCTCCGCCGACCTCTTCAACTCCGGTCTGCGCCCAGCGATCAACGCAGGTATCTCGGTATCCCGCGTAGGTTCCGCAGCACAAACCAAAGCAATGAAAAAGGTTGCTGGTAAACTCAAACTCGAACTTGCGCAGTTTGATGACCTCCAAGCCTTTGCCCAATTCGCATCCGACCTCGACCAAGCGACCCAAAATCAACTCGCTCGTGGCGCGCGGTTACGCGAAATTCTCAAGCAGCCTCAGTACTCGCCACTATCGGTCGCCGAACAGGTTGCCGTAGTTTATGCAGGCTTAAACGGCTACCTCGACGATATCGCTGTTGATAAAGTCGTCGGTTACACCACCGCACTCAAAGACTACCTAAAAAATAGCAAACCTGAGTACGCTCAAACCATCAAAGACAACAAAATGCAGTTGACTGATGAAGCCGAAAATCTGCTCAAGGCTGCATTAGTTGAGTGCAAAAAATCCTTCTTAGCCGCAGCTTAGAAATTAGGGGATAGGGGATAGGGAATAGGGAATAGAGACGTGTGAGTGGGTGTTTCAAAGCATAGAATAAGAGCTGCACAAAACATCTACTTACACATCTTTTAAACCTAGTCTATTAAACCCGATCCCTTTTTTCATAAAAATTATAGATAAAAATATAGTGGAGATCGTTCTCAGGAATTAAAACCACTATCCCCTATTCCCTATTCCCTATTCCCTTTCTTAACTAAGCACCAAAAACCTACAACTAAGAACTCTTATAAAATATGGCTAACTTAAAACTTATTCGCGATCGAATTCAATCAGTTAAAAATACTAAAAAAATTACCGAAGCCATGCGCCTAGTCGCAGCAGCTAAAGTACGTCGGGCGCAACAACAAGTTATCGCCACTCGTCCTTTTGCCGACAGATTGGCACAAGTTTTATATAGCCTTAAAAATCGCCTCACATTTGCCGATGCTACTTCACCTTTCTTGCAACAACGCGAAGCAAAATGCGTGGGCATCTTGGTCGTAACAGGCGATCGCGGCTTGTGTGGCGGTTACAATAGTTCGATTATCAAAAAAGCCGAACTGCGCGCCAAAGAACTTAAAGCCCAAGGTTTAGACTATAAATTTGTCACCGTCGGACGCAAAGCTACTCAGTATTTTCAACGCCGCAATCAACCTATCAGTGCTAACTACACGGGTTTAGAACAAATCCCGACTGCTGCTGAAGCAGGTAAAATCGCTGATGAATTGCTCTCGCTGTTCCTCTCCGAAAATGTAGACCGAGTAGAGCTAGTTTATACTAAATTCGTCTCGCTGATTTCGTCTCGCCCAGTAGTTCAAACTTTATTACCCTTAACTCCGCAAGGCTTGGAAGTTCCAGACGATGAAGTTTTTCGCCTGACTACTCGCGGTGGTAATTTCAGTGTCGAGCGTGAAAAAATCGATACATCCGTGCAACCACTACCCAGCGATACAATCTTCGAGCAAGATCCCAATCAAATCCTGGATGCACTCTTACCTCTGTATCTTAATAATCAACTCCTCCGCGCGCTTCAAGAATCCGCCGCCAGCGAACTAGCAGCTCGGATGACAGCGATGAATAACGCTAGCGACAACGCCAAACAATTGATCGGTTCGCTGACACTCAGTTATAACAAAGCCCGCCAAGCCGCCATTACCCAAGAAATTCTCGAAGTCGTCGGCGGTGCTGAAGCACTTCAAGGTTAAATTTGATTTATTAATTATGAAAAAATGTGCCTGAAACTAACTTCAGGCACATTTTTTTGTTTGGGTTCGATCGAAGAAGTGAAATGACTTAAAAGTTAGGTGATGGAGGATACTAAGTTCATTCAGTGTCATATTCTAATGATGTTATTGACACAAATTAGTACTTTTATAACTAACCACAAAATATCGTTGGTTTTAATGTCATAGGTTGAAATGTAATTAAATATATATTTGTCAATATTTTTAGTTATTTACTGAGAAAATTCACACGAATTAGCTCGCCTGTCAAAGAGTCTTTGTCTCTTAATGTTTTCTTGCTCGATCGCCCTAAAGCTTCGCATAAATTAGATGGCGAGATTGAAGCTTTAGATAGATTAATAGTTCAGAGCATCAATCTCGATCGATTAAAATCAATAATGGCGATCGACCGTCGCCGATCGACAATTACTCGGCAGGCTCGATCGTGCTAGTTAGACCGTGACTTTTGAGGACATCACAGTAATGTTCGGCATGTTCTTGATTGCAGACGATCACCAAAGCCATTTCATTCTGATGTGCTTCCATCATCACACTAATGGCCTTAGTTTCAGACATATGGGGAATGTTAGTCATTAATACCTGAACCACATGTTCCATGCTATTAAAATCATCGTTATGAAGCAGCACGCGGTAATTGGGCGCGAGCTTCCGAGATGTCGAACGCTGTTCGATAGTTTCAACAGACACGCTTTAATTTCCTCTTTTAAGTAGAACTGGACAACTTTCTCTATTATGCCGCAACCAGAGGTTGGTTTGCTTGAGCTGGGGGAAATGTCTAACATAGTCAATAGTGCGATCGATTCTCTCCATACTCAATTCACCCCATGACTACCACTACGCCGCTAATTTCCACCCAACCGCTCCCCGGTCAATATTGGCACTGGCGGGGCGAACAGATTTATTACGTGCGTGCGGGTGAAGCCAAATCTCACCGACCGCCGTTGCTCTTGATTCATGGCTTTGGCGCATCGACAGATCATTGGCGCAAGAACATCTCCGAACTCAGTCAAGAATTCCAGGTTTGGTCGATCGATCTATTGGGTTTTGGGCGTGCCGCGAAGCCAGCTTGGACGTATAGTGCCGACTTGTGGCGGGCGCAATTGCATGACTTTATTACCGAAGTTATCGGTCAGCCTGTCGTTTTAGCAGGGAATTCGCTCGGTGGTTACGCGGCGTTATGTGTCGCTGCTGAGTATCCAGAATCCGCTGCTGGTCTGATTTTACTTAATAGTGCTGGCCCATTTACCGATAGCACTCATCCCAAAGAACCAAACTTATTTCAAAAAGCAATCAATCAGCTCCTAACTGGCTTTTTGCGTCATCCGATCGGTAATTCATTATTGTATAAATTCGTCCAACGGAAGTCATTTATTCGCAGTACGCTTAAGAAGGTGTATGTAGACCAGAGTGCAGTCACCGAACAACTAGTAGATGAGATTTATCGCCCTTCTTGCGATCGTGGTGCGCCTCAAGTATTTGGTTCGATTTTTAGTAATCAACAAGGCGAAAAGGTGGACGTACTGCTGGGACAAATGCAGTGTCCGTTACTGATGATTTGGGGTGAAGGCGATCCGTGGATCGATGCACGCAAGCGCGGTGCAAAATTCCGGGAATATTACCCAAAATTGCAAGAATATTACCTTGCAGCAGGGCACTGTCCCCATGATGAAATGCCTACTCAGGTGAATGCGATCGTGCATAATTGGGTTAAGGAAAATTGTCGAGTTACTGTTGGTTAGCTGGATAAGTGACTTTATTGGCATTGCTAAATCATGGAATGAAGTAAGATTGCCATTAATAAATCACCGAGCTTAATTATTAATTAAGCTCGGTGATTTCGATCGAAAGTGTGTAACTATATTTCCGAATATTTAACGAACTTAGCGTCCGAATAGTCCTCTAATACTATCGACAGTTCTACGCGTTTCATCGACAGTTTCTCTGACATCGCGAACTGATTTTAGCGTGGCTTGAATATTATCGATTTTGTCGCGCGGATCTGGTTTGCTGCTAGCAACATAAGCCGCACCCGCTTCAGGAGCTGGAGATTTTTCGATTTGTAATGAATCGGTATCGATCCCTACCGAGCCAGCCTTTTGTAAGAATACGCTAATAGGGATGGCATAGTTGAATCCTGGCTTAATTTTGGCCGCTAAACCCATTGCTGCTTCTTGAGTCAAACCCGATTGAGCGAGTTGACGGGCATCCTCTTTATCTCCCAACCCATGCACTCCAACCAATCTACCCGCTGTATCCAATACCGGACAACCGCTCATCCCAGCACGGGTAACATTGGTATAAATCATGCTATAGCCGTTCAAAGGTCTAGGCAAAAAACCGGAAATACTGCCAGAGGTAAACTGTCTGATCAATTCGCCGCCTGCTGCATTCCCGATCGCGCCATTTGACGGCCAACCAGAGACAAATACATCTTGTCCTTCACTCGGTTTAGCCGTGCCAATTTTAGCAAGCGGATAGTTTTTCTCGCTGGTAAATTTGACGATTGCCAGATCGACACCATTAAACCGCTTGATTTTACTGTAATCGATCGAATAGGCTTGCTTGTCAGCAGTGACTATTTTAAAATCGTCTTTTTGTCTGACCACATGTTCGGCAGTGAGGACGTAGTATGTGTTGCCAGTTTTTTGAATAATTACGCCCGATCCATGACTCTGGTCGCCGCGAATTAGGACAGTCACTTCACGAGCAATATCATTGACTTGACTGCCAGGTAAGGCACGAGCAGCACTAGGCATGGTAATGACAATCGCACTGACGACTGCGGTGCCAGTCAAGATCGCTGCTAAGTGATAATGGTTGCGCATATAATTAATCGTTACTCAGAATTTATAAACTTTTAGCTGTCATTATCTACATCAGTTGTAGCCTGATTTCCGGCAAGATCTCGATCGCTCGCTCGGATTTTACAAAAATCTTAACTACTTACGTAGGTTGGTGGTTACTTGTTGTTAGTGTGTTTAGAAGGTAGAAGGTAGAGGATATCGTATGGGAGTGAAAATGCTCGCCTTTTTCCCAATCCCTACTCCTTACTCTCTACCCTCTAGCTTTACCAATAACTCATAACTAGCAACTTAGGTTAACGACGACGCCGTGATAGCCACTCGATGACTTGCTGCCCCAGACTGACGTCATTCAAGCGATCGATCTCGCGGATACCTGTAGGACTGGTCACATTGACCTCTGTCAAATAACCACCGATGACATCGATGCCCACGAAGTATAAACCAGCCGCTTGTAATTTCGGGGCAATTTCCGCACACATTTGTAGCTCGCGCTCGGTAATATCTACCTGTGCGCTGCGTCCGCCCACAGCCATATTGCCGCGAAATTCTTTGCCTGTCGGAATCCGATTTACAGCACCCAATGGTTTGCCATCGAGCAAAATAATCCGCTTATCGCCATCTTTGGCTGCGGGTAAAAACTTCTGAATCATCAACGGCTCTCGATCGCGCCCCGTGCTGACTTCAACCAGAGAATTAAAATTGCGATCGTCTGGCGTCAGAAATAGAATCCCTTCTCCGCCTTTGCCTCCCAGCGGTTTTAATACAGCCGCACCATGCGTTTCGACAAACTGGCGAATTACATCTTTATCACGAGAGACGATCGTTTCGGTCATCCACTGTGCAAATTGCAAGGCAAACATTTTCTCATTTGCCGCTCTCAATCCCGCTGGACTATTGACGACCAGAGTTTTAGCCGGATCGATACAGTCGAGAATATAGGTTGTATATAAATAAGGTACATCTACAGGTGGGTCTGTGCGCATGAAGACGGCATCCATTTCCTCTAAAGGCTGGAATGCTACATCGCCCAACTGATACCAGTCTTCCTGAGCCACCCAGCGGCCAGCTTGGAGCTGTACGGGAGTCAGTTTGACTGACTGAAGAAATCCCCACGCTCTTCCCTCCACAACGCTTAATTTTTCGGCTTGGGTAATCCACACCTGATGCCCAGCTCGATCCGCCGCTTCCATCAATGCCACGCTGGTATCGTGAGTGGGATCTAATTTAGCGATCGGGTCGATAATAAATGTTAGTTTCATCGGTTGGGGGTTGGGAGAGATGAGAGGGGAGAGGGGAAATGGTTGACACCTAGATTTTAGGTGGTGCTGCAATGGGGATGCAAGCAGATCGATCGAGATCGACACAAAGAAGGGGTAATGAATGAATTACCCCTTGCTGTTAATGTATTGGTGTCGAACTGTTAAATCTAGCGTTTCATCGACTGATAACCGCGCCAAACGCCAACTAAGATTCCTTGAAGTTGGACTAAGTGAGCCTCAGCTTCGATTGGTTTGTATTTAGCATTAGCAGGTTGGAGGGTAATCTGTTCGCCCTGACGATGATAGCGTTTGAGAGTGGTACCTTGACCTTCGACGCGTGCGGCGACGATCGTGCCATTTTTCACATCAGCAGAGTCCTTGACGGGCTGCATAATTGCCATGTCGCCCTCGACGATCGAATCTTCGATCATGCTATCGCCCATCACTTGCAGTGCAAAATAATCGGACTGGTGAAAAATCGGCGATAAATCTAATTTGTCCGCCACATCGGTAAAAGGCTCGACCAATCCGCCTGCCGCGATCGTCCCATAAATCGGTACGCCGCTAGCTGCGTATTTAAGAATTTTAATCGTTCTGGCCTTACCCTCTGCCCATTCAATAAAACCTTTACTGCGTAAATGTTCTAAGCGACTTTGAATGGGGGCGGGCGATTTGAGGTTCATCGCCTGCATCATTTGACGGATCGAAGGTGCGTGTTGGTGTTCGCGAATATAATCTACTAACCAATCGTAGAGTTCTTGTTGAGCTTTAGTTAATTCCATAATGCGATCGTGTGGCGTCGGCTTTGCCGAATCGACTCAAATTCAATATATAACTACTATAGAGCGGTCGTACTATTTACGTCTACTTAATATTTAGCAAAATTATCTAAATAATCTGAATTTGGGCTAAGTAGATTCAGATCGACTGCCGATCGATCGACCTTCCATACTCGCAGATTTAGTTACCATCGATCGCTATGGCTCAACCCACTTCAGTGGAATTTTGCGCTTAGCCCATTGGCGTAGCCGTTCGGAACGAAACAATTTAGTTTAGGGCGTTTAGAGATTAAGCACCAACAAATAGATTCACTGAGGCTACTTACTATTGAGATTGTGTGCCTTATAAAAGGTTTCCAAACTGTTGATATCGCCGACAAACCGCCAGTGCCAAGGCTCGTAGCTAACTTTTTGAATGTTATTTTTGGGAAAAGATAGCTCGAAACCATAGGTAGCGGCGTTAGCCTTCATCCATTTATAAGCAGGTGTCGTATCGAAATTTTGATTGAGATTGGTCGCTGGTACCGTACCATCGCCGATATCGACAGCATAGCCAGTATGATGTTCGCTGTACTTGGGCGGTGCGCTGACTTCGGCACGTTTGGTGGGTTGCTGTCCGCGTGCCGCACCGACGCCAAAAAATAACCGTTTTTGATCTTCAACCGATCGAAATGCAGAAATTGTGGTGATATTTACCCCGTTGGCTCGGGCTGCTGCTACCATAGCTTGAAATTTAGCAGCCGCAGCTTTACGCAATCGATAGCCGCCGCCGATCGAGACTAATTCGGCGTCGGGAGCTTCGCTGTAAGGTAAATGATTTAAAACATTATCTGTATCGGCGGACTGAGTGGCAGCGGGGGTTTGACTGAGACGATCGTCGTTACTAGGAGCCGTGTTCGCGCTCGGCGGTGAGACGACGGGTGACTGGCGTAAAGCTGTAACTACCAAAAATGCCGCGCCACTAGAGGCTAAAATCGTCAATCCGATGGCGATGCCACTCACCGGACGTTTGGCGACTGCGATATGTTTGAGGCGATCGGGTCGAGTTTTATCGCCATCCCGCAGGGCTGCTGGGATGTCTTCGGCTTTACCTAGATGAGCCGATTTATTTGCTGGTCTAGACCGATCTGAGTTACTCAACTGTTGCTCCCTGTTGCGACTTATTGCATTTTGACATATTGTTGACGCTCGGCGAGAAAAAGATTGTCAGAGTTTGAATCTGGCTCGATCTTTAGTGTTCCCACCAATCGTTACAAACCAGCGATGAATGCGAGCGGTCGATCGAGCTAGTGTTTACCATTGAATCTTTTCAAGAGTACCTGCTAACTTCTATTTCTGCAATCGAATTGCTGTGCCAAAGGGAAATTTGGCTAAATCTAATCCCCCAGGGGTGACTACCCACAGGGTGGGGATCGATGGTGGGTGCAGGGGAAATTCACCATAGCCATCTGTGAGATAAATGCAGACAGATTGGGTATGTTCGTCCCAGCTTTGGGCTACTCGATCGAAAAATGCGACAAAGGATGTTCCACCGCCACCTTGGGGTCTAGGTAAGGGTGAATCGCTCGTCAGTAGATAAGGGCCATAAGTATCGCGATCGACATAATATAAGTTACAGGCTAAATGAGGATAGGCACCAATAATGCCTTTGACTTCATCGATAAATACTCCCAGAGTGGCTTCGCTGACCGAGCCGCTAGTATCGATCGCGATATATACTTGCAATGATTCATTTTCTAGAGCTTCGAGATAGAGTCCCCGTCCGACAAAGCGGCGATCGAAGCCCTGAAAATCGGTCGGCGTGCGTGCTAAATATCGCCATAGATACGATCGCCAATCTAACTGTGGATTGAGGTTGGATTCTAATTCTCGCTCGATGCCTAGTGCTAATTTACCCCAACGAGATGTCCGATCGCTAGCGGTGGCTTGTTGGAGTGCCTGCTTCCAATAGGCGGTCACTTCTGCTTTGTGGTTGCCTGTTTGAGGCTGACTGAGCTTGCTGGCGAGCGAATCGCTGGTTGTGCTTGTCGTGTCTGTTGTCATCTTGCCAGCAGTGGGAGCGAGCAGATCGGGATAGACTAATTGAAAGCGATTGCTTCCTGTGGCTCTTAAGATTTCGTAGACTTCTTCGACACTGGAATGCTCTAAATTCTCATCTCGCAATCCACCTGGTGGAAGTTCAAATCCACTCTGATGCATAATCATCCCATTGACCACAATATCTGCCGCAATATTCCATAATCTCGGTTCTCGCTCGTGGAGGCGCAACGGATGCAAGAGCGCGGCGTGCAAAATTTCGTGCAAGATTAGACCATCTTGCTGCTGTTTTGACAAGGAGCTGAGAAATTCTGGATTGAGACAAATATCGCGTCCATCTGTGGCGGCGCAAGGAATGCTCGGGTCGGACATAAAGTTGGCAAACATGGCAAGAGTGCCGAAAAATGGCGATTTTGCGCGCAACCGCAATAATGAAGCACTAATGAGATTGGTAAAGTCAACAGTCAAAGGACACTGATTCATTCCTTAATTAATCCCACAGAGCTGGATGTAATTAACATTAGAAAATCGCTATCAGAAGAGTAGAGATTATCTAATATTAGATCGCTAAATTTGCTAGTGGCAATCCTTGAATGATGGTTTCGACGATCGGCGCAGGAAGCATTTCGCCCCGAAAATCAATAATTTGGACGACGACTAAATAGGCGATCGCGAGCACGATCGAAATGGTGCCTGTAATAATTGCAACAATTTTGGAACGATCCATAGATGGCGATCGAGAGGTATGAATAGCTTTTTCTATTAAATGCTAACACAAAAATCTCCCGCTCCTAGCATAGAATAGTGGGAGCTAATGATTATTTTTATTGAAAAAATATTGCTACCGATCTGATGGTGTCAGGATACTGACAAACAGGCTACGTGGATGGTACTTAGTTACAAAATTATCGAGTGCATCGCGCTCTACCAAAGTTGTAATTCCGATACAGCCAGAGGTTCCATCGTATCCATTACGCTTGTTAAAACTCGGATCGAGATGCATCCCCAAACCAGTTCTTTTAGTTTCAAATTTTGGAAAAATTCCAATAAAAGTAGCCCCGACTTCTGGGGTCATTCCAGGAATAACTTGACTGCTGACTTCGTAAATTCCATCTGGTAAGGGTGCTGAATTATTGCCGATATGTCGATCGGCAGATTGCGTATTGGCAGTACCAGTAACTACTTTAAATGTCCGATACTTACGTCCATTTACATACGCCTCAAGTACGTA
Organism: Chamaesiphon minutus PCC 6605; assembly: GCF_000317145.1. Taxonomy (GTDB): domain Bacteria; phylum Cyanobacteriota; class Cyanobacteriia; order Cyanobacteriales; family Chamaesiphonaceae; genus Chamaesiphon; species Chamaesiphon minutus. Next base: position 3,261,539 of record NC_019697.1, read on the forward strand.
AATCGGATTACCGACTTCGTTAGTTCCGAGACTGAGATATCTAACTAGCTTGAGATAATTACCATTTTCGGACAATCGAGATACGGCTGCCAATTTTCGCCTAAAGTTAGACTTAGTTTGGCGAATGTCTCTAGCAGTCTTATTCTGAGATAGTTCTGTGTTTAATGCTAGAATTTTATTACGTTTTAAAACCGATTTTGGCGGTGAAGCTGTTGGAATAACTAGATTTATCGGCTCGACCCGATTGGTAGCTAGCTTGCGTTTTGCTTTAGATATCGGCTTAGATTTACGATCGCGTTCTTTAACAATTGTAGTAGAGCCATTCCGCGAACGAGAATTAGACCAATACGGTGTTGTGGACATCGATTCTTGACTTTTGGTAGAGTCGATCGACATTGCTGGAACTGGAATGCTAAGATTAAGATCTTTAACTGACGGCAAAGATTCGACGCGGCGAGATTCTCCAAGGGAGAGGCTCCGCCTGCGAGCCATTTGTTCGGCACTAGCAGGAGCGATGCTTGCAGTTACGATAAATAATGGCAGCACGATCGCTCTCGACAACCAGTTAATAGTCGATATTTTCATTGGATATTTAGTTATTTAATAATTAATATTTGACACTTCGGCGACGATCGGTGAGAGTAATTATTAATTAAGTTGTCAAGATGACAACTTAAACTCCACTCTAACAATTCATATCCAAGGTGGTTTAGTTTAGACTCTTATTTTTCACTAATGAAAGATTAGTGAATATCGATCTAATGTTGTTATAATAAACCGTTAAAGATTTACTTAGCGATCGCGATTGAGAGATTTAATTACCGTGTTACCATCGCTAATTTTCCATTGACCGCGATACTTAGTTAAGGCAATAGAAGCTGACTGGTGAGATGTCGCCGATCCTCTTTGTCCTCTGACCTTCATTACTTGGTCGATAGTTACTAAAGCATTATTTTCTGAGATCGAAACCAACTCAATATTCTCAACTTCAACGCTCATTCCGACTCCAGCAGATCTCATTCGTGCAAAAAAATCTCGTAAATATCCCTGCTCGGTAACCGATCCTGGTACTGTCGCCCGCTCCATCCGCTCGACACTATATTCATTAAAACCGCGATAGTATTGGGTTAAAACTCGATGAATACTTTTAATGTCGTTACGCTGCTGGGCATTAATCTGACTGGGTTTTTCGTCTTTAGTAATCAATTTCTGATACTCGTTAGTAGCGATCGATATTGTGGGATCGACCGTTGCATTAGCAGTCTGAATTAAACTAGTAGCAACGAATACCAGGTTGACGATTGCAGCAAACGCAGTAATGGGCAGATATTTCAACATCACGAAGATCGGTAAGTGTCAGATGTATTGTTCTTTTATTTACATCAATTGCACTCAAGCATCCGGACAATTTTTTAGTAGTTTAGTAAAAATTTCAATCGAGACTACTTGGAGCAATCGCCAAACTGTCACATGGGTCGAGAAGAATCAGTCTTACTAGGGCACGATAGTAGAGTATCCCCTGACAGAGAGGTTGTCGGTACTACCCGCTCATCGAGCACTTCTCCCATCGGAGAGGCTACGCCAACGACTTCGCGAAAGTAGCAAGCCCATCCACCCATCTACCCCCTATGCCCCAGACCCCCGCAAAATCGATCTGGTTAGAGTTGCAAATCGATCCTGACAATCCCGAATTGTTAGCTATTCTCGATCGCTTGACACGATCGCAAATGCTCGATCGATCGCAAATCCTGAACATTGCCCAGGCTTGTTTGAGCGAGGAGTTGCCTATTGTGCAATCTAAGATGGCACCCATTGCCCCACCCGAAATTTGGGAGCCACAGATCGTCGCACCAATTCCGTCCTCAGTTCGCACTGTATGGCAGAACCTCAAGGATGAATTGAGCGTGCGCTGGCTGCTATTTTTGGGTGTATTTTTGGTGATCCTCTCGTCTGGGGTATTGGCAGCAACTCAGTGGTCGCGGTTTCCAGCGTGGGGGCAGTATGGCTTGTTATGGCTGTATACGATCGCGTTTTGGGTGGTTGGAAGTTGGGCGCGGAAACAAGCGGGATTGCGCCTGACGGCAAACACGCTGCAATTAGTGACGCTGTTATTGATGCCAGTCAACTTTTGGGCGATCGATTCATTTGGGCTATGGCAGCAGCCGCTGGGACTCGTCACGGCGAGCATTGCTGGGATCGGGCTGGTGGGAATTACTTATCTCAAACATCAACAGCAGCGAGGACGCGCCGATTTTAGGCAGTCTGGCTTACTTTTAGCTACATATACGATCGTCAGCACTCTGCATCTAGGCTGGCAAATCCCCTATTGGTCGGCGACCGCGATTTATATTGGGGCGATTGGGGTAGCGATCGTCTTACAAAAAATTCGCCAAATCGAAGGCGGCGCGCTGGCTATCTATGGTGTGGGGATATTGCTGCTGCGGGGTTTGGTGGTAGTACATTTACCACTCTATACCTTTGGTCTGGCGATCGGGATTGTCGGGTGGTTGTTTAGCCAATGGGGGCTTCAAAAACACCGTCGCTTTGCACGGATGATGCGGAGCAAGCACTCGGCGTCACTGCGGACGGAACGCTATCGCTCTACGCTGCGCAATTTAGCGCGACTATACCAACAGATCGGCGTTATTCTGCTCGGATTGGGCTGGTTATTCGGGATGGGCAACTTACTCAGTTCGCCTAAAAATAGCTCTTGGCAAGCTTTCTCTGTCAGCATTCTGGCATTAGTCTGGCTGTGGCAACGCCTGCGCGACCGTCAACAATATCGAGAAGTCGTCGCGCTATTTTTTGTCGGACTGCAAACATATATCCTCAGTAGTTTTCTGTGGACGCCCCTCGCGATTGGTGACATATTCGCCAAAATTGTACCGTTGTTGCTGCTGGTATTCGGGCCAAACTATATCGTCGCTGGCTCGTTACTAATTTTCCCCTATTTACTGCTGTGGGTATGGCTGACTAACTGGTTCTGGAAACAAGGCTGGCATTTACTCGCGCGCAGGGGTGAGCTGCTAATTGTGGGTACTGGCGTGTTAATACCGCTATTCAATCTCACTAACCCACTGAGTTTACTGCTCGATCTGGCAATTTCTACTGGCATCTTGCTACATCTCACGCTGCGGTATTTACCGACTAGATCGAGCTATATCTACATCACGCACCTGACTGGCTTGGCAACCATTTTTGCCGCGCTAGCCTATCGCTGGGATTGGTGGCTCGCAATCGCACGGAATTTTGTCACCGTTTCGGCAGAGAATGCCCAGATCCTCGATCTGGCGGTACTTGCAGTATCCACGATCGTGTTAACCGCGATCGAGTTGTGGCTCTCGGCGCAACCCGTGCGTCGCGAGACAGATGGTTGGTTGCGTAGTAGTTGGCAGTTCGGATTGGGATTAGCAATCCTCTCTTATAGTTGCTTCACGCTTTTAGCTACTATCCCCGCTGCGGCTGCAATTTGGCCGATATGGTGGCTGCTAGTCCCGATCGCGTTCGCATATATCGCCACTCGCCAGCCGCCCGTGCAACCGTGGCAACTCGCCGCCCAAACTCCCGCCGCTTGGTTGGCAACTTTAGGAATGGGCATGGGAGTAGGTTTGACAATCGATCGACCGGAATGGCGATCGATCCTATTAGGCGCGTCGCTCATGCTGATGTTCCCGATCGTCAAACGGCTGAAACAGACTCTACCAGCGGCAATTCACATCGGCTGGGGATTGGGATTGGGCGTTAGTTTGTTGGCTGGGCAGATTTTAGTCAATTATTGGTTGGTAATTGGCGCAGTGACTTGCGCGCTGTTATGGTTTGTCAGCCCCAAGTTACCTCGGATCTATGCTGTGGCTAGCGATCGCTGGGCGATCGGTTTAGCTGGAGTAGGACTATCGATCGGTTCGCTAGAATATGCTTATAATGTCGCGATCGATCTCGATCCGGGCAACTTGGTGAGAGTCACGACATCGATATTTGAGAATAGTCATTTAATTACGCTCATCGCGACCGGAATTCTAGCCATCGCCATTCGATCGCGCAGTCGTTGGCAAGAAGCCTTAATACCTGAGTGGGTATGGTTTTGGAGCTTGGTATGGACGGGGCAAATTGCCTTAGCAGCGGTGGTGCAGTTGCTAAGTGGGAATACTTTATCGTTAGCTACTGCTAATATTCTAGCGGCGTTCCCCGTCTGGAGCTGGCTGACTGTCACCGAGCGACGGCTACCGCAACAATTAGCCGTACCGGGCGCAAAATTATTGCCCTGTCTGCTAGCTGGCTGGGGATTGCTACTCCGATTGCCATTTTTCAATGCTTATACTGGATTGTTGACGATCGTGGCAGGTGTAGCTTTTATCCTCACCAGTCGGCAGAATGTTAGAGCGATCGGTTATTTGGGGATATTGTCAGTCACTTTGGGCTGTTACGAGCTAATTACTCACTATCTGCTCCAAGCTCCCCCTGGTGGCAATCTCGCCGATGCCTTCACTATTTATGGCTTCACAACCGCATTACTCGCGCTAGGCTATCGAGTTGGCGTCTGGTGGCAACAAAAAAAAGGTCGCGCTCTGTGGTGGAATTTTCCACTCAAACACTTAAAAAATGTCGCCCATATTCATTGGGCGGTAGCGAGTACCTGGAAAATCGCCGCAGCCACCATGCCCGCCGTACCCGTCCCGCAGCTCACATTACTGCACCTATTTATCAGCGTGTTATTGGGTGGCTATGCCTTGATTCAAGCTAGGGAGAGAGATGGCGGCGATTGGTGGATTTATGTAGGATTGGCAGAATTATTAGGCGTCGGGGTATATGCTCGATCGATCTTTCAGAATCTAGGTATCGTCGATGAAGGGCTAATCTTAATTGCTTGCCTGATGGGTTTACTTATCTTACTAGCTCCCTGGCGACAATGGGGTTGGCACGATCGACCCTGGCGACAAGTTGCGCTCGTATTACCACTATCGCGGGTAGTATTTGAGTGGGAGCAGATTTCGCTACTCAATTTGGCAATTTTAGCTGTCTTTTATGCTGGAGTAGCACGCCGACAACGCCAGTTTGGTTGGGCTTATCTGAGTCTGCTATTTATCAACTGGGCGGCGATGCGAGTATTAGCTCAATATCAGTTAACCAGTCCGCTGTGGTACGCCACTCTTGTCGGGCTATCGATTTTAGTCGTAGTCCAGTACGATCCCTACTGGCAAAATTCCAAGCAAAATCGTCATTACGGGCGGCTCCTTGGCAGCGGCACGATCGCGATAACAGCCATATTATGGCATCAACCATGGTTGCCGATCGGCATCGGACTGACGATCGCCATTTTGGGTATAGTTCTCAGAGTGCGAGCTTGGCTATATGTGGGCACGATCGCTTTTATCCTCACCAATTGTTATCAATTATTGCTGTTAATTACCGAATATCCAGTTACTAAATGGGCGATCGGGTTATTAGCTGGCATCACGATTATTACCCTTGCTGCCAATTTCGAGCGTCGTAAAGAACAAATCGAACGCGCTCTGCAACATTGGCTCGATCGATTGCAAGAGTGGGAGTAATGAGCCAAAAGGGCAAGTCTTACCGATTGGTTTCTAACCAATTTATTAGCTCGGTAATTGCTTGAAAATCTAATAAGGCTTCGCCTAGCTCTTCTAGTTTCTCCAAGGATAGGGCAATTATTGCAGCATTGACTTCAACAGAGAGAGTCCCAAATCGCCGCGATAATTGCCGTAGGATTAATGCTCGACCCTCAGCTTGACGACCTTCACTTATGCCTTCAGCTTTGCCTTCAGCCTTGCCTTCAGCTTTGCCTTCAGCTTTAGCATCTTGATAGACTCTGGTTTCTTGGAGGGTAATGCCAATCATTGCTTCTACCTCAGTTCTGGTTAAGCTAGTAAATCTGTAAACCATAATGGTCGAAATCATATCTATTATGGCACGACCATCTGGAAGCTGTTGAGATCGAGCGATGAGCGATTTGGCTTTAGTAACTGCGTTGTCATCGTTGAGCGTTGTCAGCAGCATTAGCTCTAATCCGAGCGGTTGTGGCTCGATATTACTCAATTCATCCAGGTAGATGCGCGTAATCCGTCCGCTAGCAAGTAGATCGCTGACTACTTCTAATCGCTCTTGTTCGACACTACGGCTGGGGTAGATGACGATCGATCGCCAGTCGTAAAATTTATCGCGATAACGATAGGTGTAAATCGCAGTTTCGCTATTGAATCGTTCGTAAAAACAATTATCTTTTTGAAACTGAATCTCGCAGAAGTAAACAATTCCACTGTTTTCGGGGGGAAGAAATACACCATCCAGGCGAAAGCTGGTTTCTTTGACTTCGACTGACTCGAAAGTATAACCAGCAACATTGGGAGGTGGATTAGCAATTAAGTCAAACAGGAGCGATGGCGATTGCTGAAAAAGTTGATAGAAGATGGTGTCGCGACGCATCGGGATTGAGAGAGCAGATTATTTTTACTCCACAATACCCGATCGTGTAATCTTCAAGATGACTAAAAGATCGATAATATTACAAAAGCAATCTTGACTCTCGTTCGCGAAGCGTGCCAAGGGCAATCGATTCTTACTCCCTTCCCACTCAAGAAATAGACGCTCTCGCTTTGTGATGTCGGTTGTCTATCCACTATCCACTCTAGATGTCTAACTTGACACTTGGAAAGAAGTATCTCATGCAGCCTCTAATGGTGCCATCGTCAAACCCGCACGGCGGAGTTGCTGGTGATAGAGTTCCGCTTGCTCTTGAGGGCCGACCCAGACGATCGCTTGTCCTTCAAAATGGACTTGATTGGTAAGTTCCCAGGCACGATCGTCACTCATGCCAGGGATATAAGTCATCAAACAAGTATGAACGTGCTCGAAGGTATTAAAGTCATCATCTAAAACGATGACTTTAAAGTTCGGGTAAGGTTTGGAAACTGTGACTGTTTCACTGGATTTTTCAGGCGCGAACACCATAGTTACTTCCACTCTTGCCAATTATTATTAAAAATCGAAGTATTTGGAAACGATGTTGGATTGTTATTCGCTTCTAGGCGTTTGCGTAGCTCTAGTAACGATGGCGATCGATTGGGGAGATTTTCGACCATTTGAGCGGGGGTGATGCCTTTTTCGAGCGCGTAGGCAATCGTAGTACCAGCCGCAGCTCCAGCCGACCATTCAAAGGAGTGAATGCGATAGGCAGCAGCAGCCACATGACTGGTAGCGATACTTTTACCCGCTATTAACATATTATCAATCTTTTGCGGAATCATCGATCGCAGCGGAATTTGGAAGGGGTAAGCTTGGCCTTCACCTTTGCGCGCGCCGAGTCGTTCGCTGTTATTGGGGGCTTCTGGTGGCGAGTTTTGCATACAGGGATGAAAATCGATCGCGTAGTGACCGATGCCCACCGTATCTGCATACATGGTCGCTCGATTGCGCGGTGTCGGTTTATCGCCAGTCAATACGTTGAGCGCATTTGCCCCAGATAAAACTGCCTGCAAGCGACGATATTCTGCTGGGGATAGTTCTGGCATTTTGTTCGGATCGAGTAGGTTATTGCGGCTCATATCCACCTCGGCAACGACAAATCCATCCTTATGCCCATAGCTAGGTCTGCCGATGATTCGGCGGCCTTCCCGAATGTAGGGATATTTTGATAAGCCATGCGCCGTGCCCATGGGGGTGTCTAAGCCGCTCACATAGCGATGATTGGGGTTGGGTGTCTTCACCCAGTGGTCGGGAGCTTTGGGATCGGGATTGGCACGAGAATCGGTAGTACCAGCCACTAGCCAATAATAAAAGCCTTGAGCGTGTTCTTCGCCTTTGCGGAGGGTATCGGTGCGTAAGCCGCCCATCCAACCGCCTGGTTTGAGTTGTCCGCCAATTTGCAGTTGGGATCGATCGAGAATCAAATTATCAGTGGCACTACCCGGACGATAATCGTTACCCCACGTCCAGTTTTGCATGGAGATATCGCCTGGTGCTGGGGCTGTATAATTAATACCGCCAAATCTCATTGGTTTGCCAGCTCCCGTACTGAAGATGCGGCGATAGCTGTAGACTAATCCAAAATCAGCTAGGCGTTTGAGTTCGTAGCTATAGTAGGGGGCGTATTGTTGATAAGAGACGGGTTGGATCTGGAGTTGTGGTTTCTCCGTTGTCGTCATCGCAAACGTATAGGTAAACCCTTGGGTACAGTAAGGATCGCCAGTTGTAGTTGCGGCAGAGGGTTCGTCAGCAGAGCGGGGATCGAGTCCCAATCGGTAGGGAACATCTGCTAAACCAACCAGTTCGCCTGTCTCGGTGGCATCGACGACATACCAATCTGCGGGTTTGGTTGCTTGTTGTTGGGGAGTTTTATAAGTTGGAATGAAGATGATTTTTTGCTTTTGAAACTTGGGAGAATCCTGATAACTATAAGCATCTTCGATCGTCTGCGACAGCGGTTCGGTATTAAGCGGTGCAGCTCCAGGTTGGGGGCGATGTTGAATTGCCACTACCGCATTAATCTGTTGTCCGTTGCCTCTTTTGCCGACAATTAATTCCTTAACTACCGTATTTGGGAACCAATATAGCTTGCCTTTGCCTTTTTTCTCAGCACCCTTGAGCATTCCATACAAAAGTTTGTGCGCGTCGTTGGGCAAGAAACAAACTTCACTGACCCAGCAGCTCCCGACGTTTAATTTGCCATAATAATCCTGAACTTTTTGGCGAAATTCTAGGTAGCCGCGTGAAAAGTATTTTTTCGATCGCTGAGTGGGGCGTTCGTCTAATGCGGATACACCTTGAGAGGTAATCTGTCCGCCTACCCAGTCGGTAATCTCAGTCATGCAAACTTGTTTGCCAGCAAGTAAGCCTTCATAGGCAGTCGCCGTACCGCTCAAACCACCTCCGGCGATCGCGATATCGCAGCCAATCGTCTGAGCGACAGGTGTAGTTTCAGCAGCAAAAGCGATCGGGTAACCTAATTCGACTGTCAAGAGCGAGACAAAACAGGCAGCAGCTAAGGATCTTTTTATCATTAGTTCGATTGTCAAATGGGTAAATGCGGGGGTTTACAGACAACAATGCGCGATCGTCAAATATCTTCAATCATGGTACACGATCGGCGATCGACTAGCCTAAGTGATTCAGCAAAGGTAAAACATGCTGAACTTTTTGCTAATTGTGAGTAGTAGCTACTCTATGCCCATAAAAACCATATTTCTATTAATTCTGATTGTCGATCGAATGACGCTAACAGCAATTTAACGTAATTGCTAGAACCCCTGTGCATCCGTCGCATTTAGCCGAACGATTTGGTTTAGGTTTTCTCAATCCGCAATCCTGTCTTGTCTTGACGCACACAAACGGGAGGGAGCGATGCGCGCTCGGCGGTTTTCCCGCCGGGATAGCGCATCAGCGACGCATCGACCTGGAGGTTTCCTCCAGGTTGTGTGCGTCAAGACAAGACAACCTCCCGTTCGTTGGCGGAGCCTTCCCGAAGGGAGCTGCGTCGCTGTCTCGCTCAATCTGGAGGGACCCTCCGCAAGCGCGAGCCGCTGCTTGGTGGAACGCACGCTGAGGGAACCTCAGCGCGATTCCATCCGCAAAATTCAAAATGGTATAAAACTTTATCACAAGCCATCAATGCGATGAAGCGATTCGATCGACTCTTCTACCTCTTCGTCATCAACACATTGCTCGATCTGGGCGTTAAACCACTTTAATTCCTCCGCTTCTGGATTTTGGATGTGGTAAACCAATAGTACCCCAGCGACCCTTGCCAGCGTCACGGGTGTGGGTGAAATGTGACTGAGGAGATTTTGAGCGTGTTGGTAGACGCTATCGATGATTGCCCGATCTAGGGGTTGTCCTAATTGAATGGCAAGTTGATGCAGGCTATCAGGGATAGAAGGATCTTCGTTAGTAGGCATAAGAGCGATCGCGATCTCGTCGGAAGTTACTACTTACCATTGTCGCTACTTGACCCGATCGAGCTAATAAAACTTCCAAATCTTTACTGGCCCGATTCGATCTCCACAGAAAATACATGACGATTTTCGATTGAGTCAGCTTGTTTCGATCTCACGTTATAATTGCGAACGATTTGATGTGGATAATGTCGCTTTTTGCTTGGCTTCGTAGAAACGGCAGGCTAGATGTCCCAAAGTGTATAACAAAGTAGCATCGCCAGCACTACCCACTACCGCACCAATGCCTGGGAGCAGTTCGACAAAGCTTAACCCCATCTTAAGCGCGCCCGAACTTCCAGTCGATAAACTCCAAATCGCCAGCACTTCGCCGCGTCGGGCAACATCGGTGGGCGAAAATCCATAAATAATCGCAATCCGATAAATCATTTCGGCTTGCAAAGCCGAGATCGCACCTAGATCGGCGGCAAATAACATTAGTGCCACAGGCGGAATAATATTGGTGACTAAACCAATTCCGGCGGCTTTCCAAGCAGTGTCGGCGATAACTCGCTGCGCCAATCGATCGGGGGTATCCAAAGGGTACTGTTGCCGCAATGTGTCAACTTCTTGCTGTACTATCTCTACATTCACCTGACCCAGCGCAGCCATGAACCAATTAATTCCTGGCACCTTGGTCGCCCATTTTATCGCGGGATTGTCAGCGATCGGCGCGATCGCTTTACCAATAGTTTCCGTACCTCGATCTACAAACTGATAAAGTACCGTCCCGACTGATTCGCTCAAGTCTGCTGCAACCGTCCGAGATGCGGTGGCAACGATGGCAAATGCGGCATCTATCATAGCAGCCCAGGATGCGTCGCGATCTTGATTACCCATGCTTTACAACCGATCCTCGATCGGCATAACACCACTTCTACCTTAACGAAGTCGGCGAGAGATCGGGGTATTCTGGCGGTAGTAAGAACCGTTGTCGTGCTGGAGGGAAATCTGACCGTTCGCTTGTCAAATACCGTTCCAGGAGGAAATTTTCAGTTGCACTTAAGTTGACGACCGAAAATCCTCTTTAGGGTAGATTTTATTTGAGATCGGATCGCCTAGATTTGAATGATATTTTCAGTAAAGGCAAAGCGATCGTGAAAGTTGGGGCTTGGTATGTAGGTGGCGATCGCTGCCAGTTTACGGTATGGGCACCCAGTGCCAAAGAGGTTTCTCTTAAAATTGTCGCGCCGAGCGAGCGGGTTTTGCCGATGCAGCCGATCGAATTTGGCTATTGGCAACTCACAGAGCAAATTGCGCCAGGTACTAATTATCTGTATCAGCTCGATGGCGATTTAGAGCGTCCCGATCCGGCTTCTCATTCTCAGCCCCAAGGGGTGCATGGGGCTTCCGAACCGATCGAACATGATACATTTGCTTGGAGCGATCGAGAGTGGTCGAATCTACCGCTTGCAGAGCTGATTATTTACGAACTACATACGGGCACATTTACTCCCGAAGGTACCTTTGACGCGATCGTCTCTCGATTGCCATACTTGAAGAATTTGGGTGTCAATGCGATCGAAGTCATGCCGATCTCGCAGTTTCCAGGCGATCGCAATTGGGGCTACGATGGCGTGTATCCTTTCGCAGTGCAAGACTCGTACGGGGGTGTGGATGGCCTCAAACGACTAGTCGATGCTTGCCACCAGCAAGGGATAGCCGCGTTCCTAGATGTGGTTTATAACCATTTTGGCCCCGAAGGCTGCTACGTTGATGATTATGCCCCATACTATATCGATAAATTTCAATGTTTATGGGGGAACGCACTTAATTTTGATGGTGCTGGTAGCTACGGAGTCCGCAACTACTTTATTCAAAACGCGCTCTACTGGCTAGAAACTTTCCACATCGATGGTTTGCGTATAGATGCTAGCGACAATATTTTCGATCTCAATGCCAAACACTTTCTTCAGGAGCTAGCAGAAGCCACCGCAGAGCTGTCGGATCGTGCCGGAAGATCGTTTTATCTAATTGCCGAAAATGACCTCAGTGACGTCCGCCTGACGCGTACAGCCGAGCAAGGCGGTTACGGATTAGATGCGCAGTGGAACGATGCTTTTCACCATTGCGTACATACCGTACTCACGGGCGAACAGTCAGGTTATTACAAAGATTATGGAACTTTCGAGCAATTAGCCAAAGCCTACAAGCAAGGATTTGTCTACTCTTGGGATTATTCTCCCGATCGACAACGTTGGCACGGTAGCGATTCGAGCGATTTGCCTGGGCAAAATATGGTAGTTTGCATTCAAAACCACGACCAGGTTGGCAACCGAATTTTAGGCGATCGATTATCGCAATTAGTCTCATTTGACGCACTCAAAGTTGCTGCTGCTGCCTTATTTATGGCTCCTAATATTCCGCTCCTATTTATGGGTGAAGAATATGCCGAAGCAGCACCATTTTTGTACTTTGTCAGTCATACCGATCCAGAATTAATTGCCGCCGTTCGTGCTGGACGTAAGAAAGAATTTGCCCACTTTCATCAAGAGCAAGACTACATCGATCCTGAAAGTATGGAGGCTTTCGATCGATCTAAATTACAGTGGGAAATCAGCCAGCAAGGGAAACATCAAGTGATGTTTAGTCTATATCAGCATTTAATTCAATTACGCCGCACGATTCCAGCTTTGAGGCAATTAAATAAGCAAAATCTCGACGCGATCGGATTACCAGAAGAACGAGTGTTGCTACTCCATCGCTGGTGTGATGAAGGGGCGATCTTTTGTCTGTTGAATTTCGATCGGGATGATATCTCATTCGCACCGACTATTCCCGCAGGTAACTGGCAAAAAATCCTCGATTCTGCTGAGGAGAAATGGTTGGGTGCTGGTTCATTAATGCCGGAAGCATTAAATTCTTCGGATCGAGCAATTACGCTTCGAGCTAGTAGTTTTGCCCTTTATCAAAGTACATCCACATAACATAGTTCTACATGGATCTGTAATGCCGGGTTTATGCGATCGATAGCGATTATAACGATAACCTCCGTACAAATCCACCTTCCACACTCTTAACCTTCAGCTCGTCTTTCTAATTGGGTTAGAAAAAGAAATCCGCAGGTTGCTAGTGGAGTTAGACAGCTTTGGACGAAGGTTATTTTCAGATTTGGGTTTGTTGCATAAACCTGCACCTACAGCGTTAATAAATGAGATGATGATGAAAATTCCTACTGCCACCTACCGCCTCCAATTTCACAAAGACTACCCTTTCGCCCTCGCTCGATCGATTGTGACTTACCTAGCTGATTTAGGTATTTCGGACATCTATGCGTCCCCAATTTTTAAAGCTAGAGCGGGCAGTACTCACGGCTATGATGTCATCGATCCTACCCAACTCAATCCAGAACTAGGAACGGCTGAAGAATTTGCGGAATTAATTAAAGAAGTCCAACAGTATCAAATGGGTTGGTTGCAAGATATTGTGCCCAATCACATGGCTTACGATAGCCAAAATGTCTGGCTGATGGATATCTTAGAAAATGGGCCGGATGCCGAATCATTTGATTATTTTGATATTAATTGGACACCAGTTTCTGAAACTATCCCTGCCCGCGTGTTGGCACCGTTGCTTGGCAATTTTTATGCAGAATGCCTAGAGCAGGGCGATCTAAAGCTGGCCTATGAGGAAAGTGGGCTGAGTATTAATTATTTCGGTTTAAAGTTGCCGATTCGACTCGAATCCTACAATCGATTTATATCAAATAACTTAGGTCAAATCATGCGATCGATCGGTAGAAATCATCCTGATTTTATTAAGCTATTAGGTATTTTATATCTAGTCAAGAATGTTGCCAATGAAGCTAAAGGTCGAGAACTGTACGATCGAGTTACTTTCGTCAAAGGTCTGTTGTGGGAACTCTATAGCCAAAATGAGACAATTAAGGAGTTATTTGATGCTAATGTACTGGCATTTAATGGCGAGGTTGGCAAACCAGAGAGCTTTAACTTACTAGATGGAATGCTCAACGAACAGTTTTATCGTCTCTCATATTGGAAGGTGGGTGCGGAAGAGATTAATTATCGACGTTTTTTTACCGTCAATGAGTTGATTTCGGTCAAAGTTGAGGAAATTAAAGTTTTTCATAAAACTCATTCGCTGATTATTCAATTAGTTGAAGACGGTAGTTTTACCGGACTGCGAATCGATCATATCGATGGTTTGTACGATCCCGTTCGGTATTTAGAGCGACTGCGCGATCGAACGGGAGAAACCTATATTACAGTAGAAAAAATACTAGAACTATCTGAAAATCTGCCATCTGATTGGCCGACTCAAGGTACTAGCGGCTACGAGTTTCTAAATTATGTAAATGGCTTATTTTGTTGTGATAAGCATCAAGACCAATTAACACAATTTTATTCAACATTTACTCGATCGTTTGCCGAATATGAAACGCTGGCTGTCGATAAAAAACGCCTAATTATCGAAACAAATTTAGCAGGTGATGTCAGTAATCTCGCAGATCGACTCAAACGGATTGCCGGACAAACGCGCCTCGGTGGTGACTTTACTGCATATGGTTTAAAGCGCGCTTTAACAGAAGTGTTAGCATTTTTTCCAGTTTATCGGACTTATATTGCATCCGATCGAGTCACCGCAGCCGATCGATCTGTGATTCAATCGGCGATCGAGAGATCCAGAGAGCAAGTGCCGCAGTTACTCAAAGAGTTGGACTATATCGAGCAACTATTACTCCGCCAGGGTGAAGATTATTTGACCGAAGCTCAAAAAAGCGATCGGCTCGATTTTATCATGCGAATGCAGCAATTGACGGGGCCGCTGATGGCTAAAGGGATTGAAGATACGCTGCTGTACAGCTATAACCGTCTGCTCTCGCTCAATGAAGTTGGCGGTAATCCCGGTCAATTTGGTATTTCGCTCTCGCAATTTAATGAATTCAATCAACACAAAGTCGAGCATTGGCAACACTCCATGAATGCCACCGCCACCCACGATACCAAACGCGGCGAAGACATGCGCGCCCGCTTGAATGTGCTCTCCGAACTACCCACCGAATGGATCGAGCGAGTCAAAGTCTGGGCAGATTTGAATGCTGACAAAAAGCAGAAGATCGCTGGTAAAGCTGTCCCAAATCGCAACGACGAATATTTTCTGTACCAAACATTAGTAGGTGCATTTCCATTCAACGATAGTGAGTTTGCTGAATTTGGCGATCGAGTCAAAGCCTATGCCATCAAAGCCGTGCGCGAAGCCAAGGTTCACACCGCATGGCTGCGTCCCGACAGCAATTATGAAGAGGGCTATTTAGCCTTTATCAACGCCATCTTCGCTACGCCAGAAACTAACCCCTTCTTGCGCGAATTCCAGCCATTTCAAAGTCAAGTAGCTGAGTATGGCATCCTCAATTCTCTCTCCCAAGTGCTGTTGAAATATACCGCACCAGGAGTGCCAGATCTCTATCAGGGCGATGAATTTTGGGACTTGAATCTAGTCGATCCCGATAACCGTCGTCCTGTAGATTACGATCGCCGCAAGACTGCCCTCACCTACATTCGGGAGCAGATCGATCGCAATATTTTAGAGCTAATCGACGAACTATTCACCACCCAAACCGACGGCAGAATCAAGCTGTTTCTCACCTTTCAATTACTGCAAGCCAGAAAAACAGATCTCGATCTATTCCAGCAAGGCGATTATCTCCCGCTAGAAGTAACAGGCGAATTCAGCGATCGAGTTATTGCCTTTGGGCGACAGTTCGAGGGAAAAATGGCCATCTCGATCGCGCCACGTTTCTTTGTCGGCTTAGTGTCGCCAGGACAACGCCCCCTCGGCAAGGACATCTGGCAGAATACCAGTATCCACCTCCCACCATCGGCACCGACAAATTGGAATAATGTCATTACCGGACAATCCCTGCAATCTGCTTCTAGCCTACTTTTCGTCGGTGAAGCACTAGCACATTTTTCAGTCGCCCTCGCGATCGGTCAATAGTCTTTAACAATAATCTGTAGGGATGGGTTTATGCAGACAACCATCGGTAAAATTCCAGAAATCTCAACCAAACCCACCCAACCCCACCAGCAATTATCGATCGTTCGGGAATGTCCGGTGGGTAATCGAGGGTGGATAACATGCGATCTGTTATTGGTGAGGAGGGCGGGTTTGTCCGCTAGTTATCATTACAGTCGCAATTGATGGCATAAACTCGCCCCTACAGCCTTAAAAATCGCCCCCGTCCCCCATCTCCCCCTCTTTTTATATGCTAACCAATCTCCCCACTACAAACCCAATCCCCACCCCCACCCAAATTCAATCGGTGCGAGACTACATTAAACGTACCTGGAAAACCCTATATCGATCGCAAGAACACATCCTGCAAGCCGCCAAAGACATCAAAGTCGAACATACCTCCGGCCAAAGGTGGATCGTATATGTCTCCCAACAAGAAGACTTCGCTCGAGTCACCCAAACCCTCCAGCAAGTCCTCCCACCAGCAGAATGGAACCAAATCGATCTCCGCATCCTACCTGCTGATGTAGACCAAATTCAAGAGCACGGTCTTCTCTACCTGCCCCATGCTTACGTCGTGCCTGGTGGTAGGTTCAACGAAATGTATGGGTGGGATAGCTATTTTATTCAGATGGGGCTGTTGCGGGATGGTGAAATCGACCTGGCGCGGAGCATGACCGAACAATTGGTGTATGAGATCGAGCATTATGGCACTATTCTCAATGCCAATCGCACTTATCAGTTAGCGCGCTCTCAGCCGCCACTACTAACGCTGATGATTTTGGCAGTATATGCCCAAACTCACGATCGAGACTGGGTGAGATCGCTATTACCGATGGTCGAGCGTTTTTACTATTACTGGACGGTGCCGCCCCATTTGAACCCCTCCACGGGACTATCGCGTTACTATGCCTTAGGTCATGGCCCTGCGCCGGAAGTGCTAGTATCTGAGAAAGATGAGGACGGTAGAACGCATTACGATCGCGTGCGGGAGTATTACCGTCAGCATGAGGTGAATGACTACGATCTAGCCCTATATTACGATCGAGAAGAAGATTGTCTGACCGACTTATTTTATCAAGGCGATCGATCGATGCGCGAATCAGGGTTTGATATTAGCAACCGTTTTGGCCCCTTTAGTGTCGATATCATTCACTATGTGCCCGTCTGCCTGAATGTGTTGCTGTACCAGATGGAGCAGGACATCGCGACACTCTATGAAATCGTGGAGCAATCCGAAACCGCCCAAACCTGGCGAGAGCGGGCAATCGATCGTCACGAACGGATCGATCGATTTTTGTGGGATGAAGACGCGGGTCAATATTTTGACTACAACTTTAGTACGGGAGATCGTCGTCCTTATGAATTTGCCACCACTTTCTATCCTCTGTGGGCGGGAATTGCCTCCACCGAGCAAGCCCAGCGAGTAGTCCAAAATCTCGATCGATTTGAAATGCCTGGTGGTTTGCAAACCAGTACCCATATCAGCGGCAACCAGTGGGATGCGCCCTTTGGGTGGGCACCGTTACAGCTATTTGCAGTGCAGGGTTTGCGTCGTTATGGTTACCAAGAGGATGCCGAGCGGTTAGCACGAAAATTTATTGCTATGCTCGTCCAAGAATTTACCAGCACTGGCACCCTGGTCGAAAAGTACGATGTCTGCGCCTGTTCGGCTGACGTTTCGGCAGAAATCCTGTTTGGCTACAGTTCTAACGAAGTTGGCTTCGGCTGGACAAATGGTGTGTTTCTGGAGTTGTTGGCAATTTTAAATGATGAGTGAATGGGCTATTTATCCGCTCGATCTACTACCGCCCAACAAAAATCAGGCTCGTCCCTCTGCAATGGCAACTTTTCTACCGTAGAGGATTGTTGCAAATCCTGTGACATACATCAACAGGCTATAAACAGCAGCCGGAATAGCCATTTCGGGGTTATTCAGCAGACCAGCAGTAATCGCTAGAGCTAGCGTACCATTGGAAATGCCGACCTCGATTGCAATGCAGATTTGTTGGGAGCGGGGTAACTTTAGCACTTTACCGATCGAGAATCCAGCTAGCATTGATAGTACATTGAGCAGCAATACGCCAACTCCTACCTGCAAGATAAATCCAGGTAATTTGCTACCTTCGCGCACTACGAGCAGGATAATAATTAATGCGAGCAAACCAGCGGCGACGCGGCTCATCACCTTTTCCAGACGATTGGCAATGTGCGGAAATCTTTGGCGAACGGTCATGCCGATCGCGATTGGTAGCAGGGTAATCAGGAAAATTTGCCCCATCGTCTGACCGATGGGCATCTCGATCGCGGCATTCTGTCCGAGAAAGTGCTGGAGTGCGAGATTGGCGAAGACTGGAATCGTGAAGACTGTAATAATACTACCCACTGCCGTAAGCGAAACTGACAGTGCAACATCTCCCTTTGCTAGGTAGGTAATTAGATTAGACGAGGGACCACCACAACATAGTGCCAGCACGATTAGTCCGACAGCAATCGTCGGTTGCATCGGTACTATTTGGGTAATTAGGAGGGCAATTAGGGGTAATAGTAGCACCTGACAAATGGTGCCTACTGCCACCGCTTTGGGATAACGAGCGATCCGCTTAAAATCTTCGGGAATCAGACTCAAACCCATTCCCAGCATTACTAAAGACAGGGCTAATGGTAGTAAGACAGCGGTGAATAGGTTACTTTGCATATAATGTAGTCGAGATTGACATAAAATGCATTTTACCTTGTTTATAGCGATTGAATTTCCTTACTACACGAACATCGAGGTGAGCAATCTTCGCGATCGATCTTAGATTTGAGAGCGATATTTTGGGAGTCGGTACCTTTTACTTTATTAAATCCTAATGACTTTACTATGGGCACAGGGATTGGCGATTTATCTACCGCTACTTGTCATCGGGCGAATCGTTCACATGGTGAGCTATCTCAAAGCACTCCAACCGTGGCGGAATTTATCTTATCAGTTGGGGTTGTGGGTAACATTTGTCATGACAGTACATATTGTACTGCGATCGATCTCATGAAGCTCTGTAGAAGTGCAATACAGGGCGTATCTAGCGGTTGGGGGAGTACAAATTAGTACAAGCGATTCATCAGAGAACAAACTATCAAATCTTTGATTGACCCACTCCAAACGTAGATGCAACAAATGATTAAACTTTATCAGAAATAAGTCCTAGAATAGACAAGGGAATGTCAGGCAAAGGCTCAAAGCATGAAAATCACATATGCACAATTTCAGGGCAAATCAAGGATTCTGCAAAGCCTGACAGGTCTAAATCAGCAAGAATTTGAGAAACCACGTAACGGACAGCTCACGGAGCAGCAAAAGGAAGACAACCGAGTTATTTCCAACGTGCGGGTGGAAGTAGATCATCAGATTTGTGGCATTAAACGGTGCCAAATCGTGGTGCATAAGTTCCGCAACCTTTGTTGACCACTATGCTGATGATGTGATGGAAACAGCCTGTGGATTACACAATTTTCGATTGACTCATCGCCAAAAAGGAGCTGTAGCACAGGCAGTCGCAGCCTAAAATTACAATCTGCTACGATCTCTCGATCGTCAACTCTTTCTTCACTATTTCCGATAAAGTCTATTTTGTTAGCGAGTCGAGATCGAGGGGAACGGGCGATCGTTGACACTTGCTGACACATCACGTCTGTTATTCAAGTTATGCTGATAGAAGTAAGCCCAGACCTCTTGAAGTAGCAACCGCTGAAGATCGAATGCTCTCCTACCAAAAACTACCTCAATGGCTCCAGATTAGTTTAGCGTTTCCGTTGATTTTTCTAAATGGCTGGCTGATTGGGCTGCTCTATCATTTCTTACAACCGATTTCTAGTATCGTCATTACGGCTTGTTTGGTAACATTTTTACTAGATTATCCGATCGCCTTCTTGGAACGGCGCGGACTGCCCAGAGCTTTGTCGATCGGGTTAGTGCTGATTATCGCGATTGCCTTAGTAGGCGCGGTCGGTTTTGGACTATTGCCGATCGTGTTTCAACAATTGCAGGAATTTGTCAACCGCTTACCCGCTTGGCTGACTGCCGCACAGCAGCAAGTCGATAGCCTCAGTACGCTGCCGATTTTTCAGGATATTCCGATCGAGCTGACTAATTTAACCGCAGGATTGAGCGAGCGAGTCACTCAAACTCTACAACTAGCCTCGCGCAAAGCGATCTTCCTCGCTGTAGAGACGATTAACAGTGCCTTAAATTTGCTGTTGATTCTCGTGTTGACGATCTTATTGGTGTTTAGCGGCGAGCCATTATGGAATGGATTGTGGAGCTGGCTCCCCGCACCTTGGCGCGAGCGAATTCAAGACTCGCTGAAGCAAAGTTTTCAGAGTTATTTTGCAGGTCAAGCGATCGTTTCTACCATTCAAGGTGTCTCGCTGATGACGGTATTTCTCTTGCTTCAGATACCGTTTGGATTGTTATTTGGGTTGACGATTGGGTTTGCCAGTTTGATTCCCTTTGGTGGTACCCTGACGATTATTGTGATTAGCTCGCTGCTGGCTCTCCAAAACATTTGGTTGGGACTCAAAGTTTTGCTAGTCGCGATCGTCGTCGGTCAGATTATTGAAAATGCGATCGCCCCTCGGTTGATGAGTGGCATGACTGGACTCAATCCAGCTATTGTGTTCATTTCTGTGTTAACGGGGTCTCAAGTAGGGGGACTGCTCGGACTCCTGCTAGCCGTACCGACTGCGGGGTTTATCAAACGAATCGCCGATGCTCTCAAGGAGAGAGCCAACCCACAATTGGAAAACTCAAAATTGGACTCGGATCTCGTCAGCAGTCCTTGATATATTGAGGCCAGATTGCCGCTCCGATCTAGCTCAATTATCGATTTTTAGATATTACTGAAGAGCGTCCGGAGAATTTTAGGTAGATATTCGATCGCCACATACATCATCATCCCAGTAATAGTACTAACAGAAATAACCTGAGTTAAACTAAGTGGCGCACTTAGGGCACTTTTAATTAAATTCATTGAATTTTTTAACTGCCGATTCTTCAGTTCTAAGAGCGAATTATTGACCAATTTAACAGGAAAATTTCGCTCCAATCTTTGAGTAGGCGTGTCGATCGATTTTATTAGTTGATATTTTCCCAAGAAACCATCGATAGTAATATAATAGTCTTCACTATTTGACGAGCAGTAAGAATTTTCATAGCCAAAGCAAGCATAAAGACAGAATTCACTGGGACTATCGACCTTTTTAAATTTTGGATAATTAATTTTAAAGCCGGGATAGTCGCGAGTAACTCTTTCTTGAAGATATCGATCGTTACAATCGTATCCAGCCATAAATGACTGCTGAAGTAGATTCGAGCCATATTCAAAAATCCAATCTTCTTTATTGTCGAGCGAGCCGATCGGCACTGCTACTGTGGATAATTCTAAAGAAGAACCTATGAGCTTAATTAATTGATATTTTCCTAGATAATTGTCGATCGTAATATAGTAATTTTCTCGATCGGCAGAACAGTGCGCATATTCATAATTTGCACAAGCATGAAAACATCTTTCATTAGGAGTATCCACCCTCGAATATTTCAGTTCGTTAATTACAAAACCAGGATATTCAAATGCTAATCTCTCAGCTAAATATCCAGCATTGCATTCGTAGCCAGCTTTCAACGATTGTTGGAGTAAAGCCGAGCCGTACTTAAAAATCCAGTTTTCTTTAGTTTTGATAAATATATCGATCGTAAATATACTAGGGATTTCCGAACGCACGATCGAATTAGTATAATTGCGACGATCGAATAGCTCGCTGTTTACAATTTCTCCATCGGCATGACCCAAGCTCAGATAAGATGTTCGATCGTTCCAAATCCCATTTTCATAGCTAGCAATAAATAGATCTATTGCATCGATCGCGGCTGCCTGAGATTCATACCATTCCATCCGATCTTGGTGATGTACGTACCAGTTTGTTGACAATTTTTTCTTACCCATCATCGATCGTCCATTCAAAGGGCTTACGATTGCCGATCTATTCTTTTCCAACATCCTCTAACTGCGATCGAGCGATTGAGCGATCGTTCTACTGTACCAATACGATATCCTCATGGCTCTGGATACGGCTCAGAACTGCTGCTACCCCGATGAGTCGCGACTAGAGACATTCTTATTCTAAGTTAATCCCCAATTCTAAGCATTGATAAGCGTGTGGGCACGATCGAGTGGCGAACAGATCGATCTCAAACTAGGGTTTAGATACAATAGAATACTCTCCTCGGACGCAGAACGCAGACATTTTGAGGGTAACATGGATTTATTCGAGCACCACCGCCAGCAAATTACCGCCGCCGAAGCACCACTGGCCGATCGCTTGCGTCCGCGCACCCTAGAAGAATTTATCGGTCAAGAGCAGATCTTAGGGCAAGGTAGACTGTTACGCCGCGCCATTTGTGCCGATCGTCTATCTTCACTGATTTTCTATGGCCCCCCAGGGACGGGTAAAACCACCCTAGCGCGGATTATTGCCAATACCACCAACGGCTATTTTATCGCGATTAATGCCGTCCTCGCTGGCGTCAAAGAGATTCGCGAAGCCATCGATACCGCTCAAACCCAACGCGGGATGTACGCTCGGCGCACGATTCTATTTGTCGATGAAGTACATCGCTTCAACAAAGCCCAACAGGACGCGCTGCTACCTTGGGTCGAAAATGGCACGATAATTCTGATTGGCGCGACGACGGAGAATCCGTTTTTTGAGGTAAATAAAGCCTTAGTGAGTCGCTCGCGGTTATTCCAATTAAAACCCTTAACCGCAACGGATTTACGACAAGTATTGCAGCAAGCATTGCAGGACGATTCCAGGGGTTACGGCAAGCTTAAGGTATCGATCGATGAAGATGCGATCGCCCACTTAGCAAACGTCGCCAATGGCGATGCGCGATCTCTGCTCAATGCGTTGGAATTGGCAGTAGAAACCACCGCACCCGCAACCGATGGCACGATCGCTATTACTCTAGCAGTAGCCGAAGAATCGATCCAGCAACGGGCGGTACTATACGATAAAGAGGGCGATACCCATTTCGATACGATTAGTGCATTTATTAAAAGCGTGCGCGGTTCCGATCCCGATGCGGCTCTTTACTGGCTGGCGAAAATGGTCTATGCCGGAGAAGAACCGAGATTTATTTTACGCAGGTTGCTGATTTTAGCCAGTGAAGATATCGGACTTGCCGATCCACAAGCGTTAGTCGTGGTCAATGCTTGCGCTCAAGCCTTCGATCGCGTTGGGTTGCCCGAAGGTCGTTATCCGCTGGCACAGGCGACACTTTATCTGGCGAATGCGCCCAAATCTAATAGCATCATGGGCTTTTTCGACGCGCTGGCGGCGGTAGAATCAGAACGCCAATCGGACGTTCCCAATCCCCTCAAAGATAACAGTCGCGACAACCAAGGATTCGGTCATGGCAAAGGATATCTCTATCCCCATGCCTATCGAGACCACTGGATCGAACAGCAATATTTACCCGGTAGCTTGCAGGGACGAGTATTCTATCAACCGTCGGCGCAGGGAGCGGAGGGAGCGATTAAGTGGCAAGTCGAACGTCACCGAGAGGCTCAGTTAGCAGCTATGGTTAGCGGCATGGGAATGGAACTGCCCGAAATCCTGACCTTTAGCCCCAACGATCTCCAGAACGACCGCTGGTTGCAACGCACGCTCTCTCAAACAGGCGATCGCCAAGCCAAAATTCGCGATCGATTATTTGCGCTACTATCGCCCCAACGTCATCACGTCATACTCGATCTCAACTCCACAACAGGGTTGCTGACTTGGGAGGCACTGCGCCAAGTGCCCGAAGGTGGTGTTTATACGCTAGCACCCAGACCAGCCGACGCGATCGCCATCCAAGAGCAATCTGCAAGTTTGCCCGAACTGTTGCGACCGATGGTAATGGTGGGATCTTTGAGCGAACTCCCAGCACAGATCGCAGCGATGAAATTCGACGGGATTGTCGGCAATTGCGCCCTAATGCGCGATCGTCACAAGTGCGCTCTGATTCAAACGATGGCAAATTTCTTGCAACCCGACGGGAAAATCGCGCTCTACGAATCGATTCCCCGCCATACCCAACGCATTTATCAGTTGCTCGATTTTGGACGGTTGGAGATCTCCCCAGATCTTAGAGATCGCTGGATACGAGCCGAAGAAGCGATTTATACCAATCCTGACGATGGCATGACGAATTGGGATGTTGAGGATTTACGCTCGTCGTTCGAGCGGGCGGAATTTACAGTTGAAATGGAGGTCGAAAGCACTATCGCTCAGCTCCAAATTTCGAGTGCGACAATCGAGCGGTGGTTTACTCAAAATAACTCTAAACCTACTTATGCCAGCTACTTAAGTAAGTTTCTCACCAAATCAGAGATTGAGATCGTGCAGCAGGCGATCGTCGATCGACTTTTAAATAAAACTGTAAATTGGCAGAGCAAATCTGTAGTTATTACCGCCAAATTTAACTCTAGAGAGCTTCGCTAAATTGGATGCCTTCCAATACGGTTCGGCTAGAAAGTTAGACAGCGGTTGTGTCTTGTCTTGACGCACACAAACGGGAGGGAGCGATGCAATGTGGGCGGGAAACCCGCCCACATTGCATCAAGACAACCTCCCGTTCGTTGGCGGAGCCTTCCCGAAGGGAGCTGCGTCGCTGTCGCGCTTGCTTGGTGCAACACATGCTCCTCCACTCTCCGCGTGGTTGCATCCGCTTTCCCGTCGGGAGACCCGACGTTGGTGTTGGCGGAGCCTGCCGTTTAATATCATGGAAATCAACTTGCAAGCACCCGTCATTGCCTATCATCAAATCATCATTAATGCCTCGATCGAAACCATTTGGCAAATCCTAACTGATATCGATCGGTGGAATATTTGGAATTCAAACATTTCAGAATCTAGAATAGAAGCTCCGCTCAATAGTGTTTAGAGCCTTTTCGTTTAGTTCGAGAGGTTGTTTTCGGTGGGTGAAGCGGAACATTAGGCTTCACAGAAAAGGAGACTGTCATGCTCGGTGCAATAGCTGGTGATACGATCGGATCTATATTCGAGTGGAACAACGTCAAAACTAAGAACTTCCCGCTATTCTCCATCATTCGTGACAAGTTAAGAAAATCAGAGATTTGTCAAAAGGGTAATAAAAAGATGCCAAACTGTTTCTAGTCAAGAGTTTGAGGGAATAGAGGCCTGATGACCAGCCGCCGAAGAAGTAACCGCGACCACGCCAAAAAGAACCACCAACCAGGTGTGGAAGATGAGATCATCGCCGCTCAAGTAGAGGCTTTATTGACACCAGCAATTTTCAATCAAAGTCATTACTACCGACAATTAGGGCTGAGAAATCGGCTGTTAAATTTACCCTTGATGATGGCAGCAGTGCTGACGCTACTGTGGCGGAATGTGCCAGGAGTCAGAGAACTAAGCCGAATGTTAGGGCGAGAAGGATTTTTGTGGTGTGAGCCAACACAAGTAAGTCAACAGGCGATTGCACAAAGATTTCTGACCTTTCCATCTGAGTTATTTGAGAGAGTGTTTAAGGAATTACTGCCAGAATTTAGAGTGAAGTGGCACCAGAGAAAACAGCGATTGTTGCCACAAAGCATTGAATTTGCTCAAGCAAAATTTGAGCGGATTTGGGCATGTGATGGCTCCACATTGGAAGCGATATTCAAGAAATTAGATAGCTTATCTGATGTGCCAATCGGACAACTAGCGGGAAAAATGGGAGTAGTCATAGATTTTGGTGACGAGATTGCCGATTGAAATCTGGTTTAGAGAAAATCCCCAAAAGCTTCAGATGTTAATTTTGAGAAAGATATCCTGAATTTAGTAACATCGGGCACTTTATTGCTCTTGGATCGAGGCTTCTATCATTTCCAATTTTGGCAAGAATTAATTAACAGAGATATTCATTTTATTACTCGATTAAAAAAAGGTGCATCGCTACAGATAGAGCGAGTATTTAGCAATAGTTATAGTATCCGTGACCGAATAGTGCGGATGGGGTCTGGCACCAAAAAGACTCCATATATAACTGTAAGATTAGTCGAAATTAAAGTGGGTAAAGTCTGGTATTCTTATCTAACTAGTGTACTCGACCCATTGAATCTTCCTCCCTATGTAGTCGCCGATTTGTACGGAAGACGGTGGCGAATTGAAGAGGCTTTTAATACTGTTAAACGATTGCTCGGGTTGAGTTATTTATGGACTGGTTCAGTTAATGGAATTAAATTACAGATGTGGGGGACTTGGCTGTTTTATGCAGTTCTAGTCGATTTAGGTGATGCTGTAGCTGATGAATTATCTCTCCCATTCGACCGCATTTCTTTAGAGATGATTTATCGAGGTCTTTATCACTTTCATGTAGCTCATCATAAAGGTTTAGCTGCCAATCCAGTCACCTATTTTGCTGCCCCAGAGAATCAAGATTTAGGTATTGTTAAAACTGTTCGTAAACCTAATGTTAAGTTAATTATTGCACCTTTTCCTGATTCTATGAGTCGAACAGACAATTTTTTCTTCGACTCATCGCCTCAAGCCCGCTTGACAAGTGCGATCGCTTCTTAACTTGTCACTAATGATTCTCCATTGATACTTGCTTCACGGATGACACGGTACTCACAGTCGCTCTGGCAGAGGCCATTCTGACGGGAACGGACTACGATCGAGTTATGAGGGCTTACTAACTACTACAGGTATCCACAAGCAGGCTATGGCGGTTCCTTTCACGATTGGGCATTATCTGACACTCCATCACCGTATTCGAGCTGGGGTAATGGTGCGGCGATGAGGATTAGTCCAGCCGCCTACGCATATGACACTCTAGATGAAGTGCTGCGCCGATCGGAACATTTCACGGCATTGACGCACAACCACCCTGAAGGGATTAAAGGCGGTCAAGCTACTGCCGCAGCGATCTTCATCGCCCGTAAGGGAGGCTCCAAGGTTGATATCCGTCACTTCATTGAGGATCGCTTTGGCTATGACCTATCGCGAACTGTCGATGAGATTCGATCGACATACGATTTCGACGAGTCTTGCCAAGGAACCGTACCGGAGGCTCTGACTTGTCTGCTAGAAGCATCGGACTTTGAGGATGCTATCCGCAACGCCATCTCCATCGGCGGGGATTCAGACACGCTTGCCTGCATCACGGGTTCTGTGGCAGAGCCGCTCTTCGGTGGGGTACCCGAACCGATCGCACAGGTTGTTTTGGGCAAGCTAGACCCTCATCTTCGCGGCGTGACAACAAACTTCATTGTCAAGTACGTGAGGTAGGTTTGCTACGAATCCCGATCGATCGCAATATCATATCCGATTAGTTTATTAAAAAATCGATCTCAATTATGGAAGATAAGCAAACAATAAAACAAGGATTGCAAAGAATATCTAAATGGGCAGAAGCACACTACAAAGGCGATGCTAAATTAATTCCTGGCATGAGCAAGACTGAAATCGAAAGAATTGTTAAAAACTTTCCATTTAAAGTACCAGAAGAAATTATCCAGTTTCATGAAACTGGATATACAGCAATGTTTCTATCTCCATATCCCAATCATTTTATAGCATTGGAGGATAGTACTTATGGCTGTTTCTCTTGTGGCCATTTAGAGAATACTTATCTCAATGATGATGATGAACATAGTATTGCTGAATGGTGCGAGATAAATATTGCTTACGGCTCTGGTAAAGAGTTGTACCAGGCGAGATGTTATCGTCATCAAACCAGCTTTTCACCTGTCTGGATCAGACAGCTTGGAATGGAACCATATCTTTATGCAAGCAGCTTAACCAACTCAATTCTAGCTAATGCGGAGTGCTATGAATCTGGGGCTTATTATCCGGCTTTGATAAAAGACGATGATGGAGATTTTTATGTAGTTGAAGTAGATTGGGAGAAAGCAGCACCAATTTGCAAAAAATACAACCCTAATCAAATAGATGTCTGGAGAGATCTGCATCGAGAGATGTAGTTCGATCGGGTGACGATCGCCGCGAGGCGGTAGCGTCAGGGGTGTACTGGGTACCCTGAAGAAGAGTACTCTAAGTTTGGTTATGGATTTGTCCGTTGCAAAGCCCCCGCGCGTAGCTGGGCAAGAGATTTACCAACGTTTGCACCACAACATCGAACGGGTTGTTAAGGGTCAATCCAGTGCTATTCGGATGTTGCTGGCGGCTTTTGCCAGCGGGGGACACGTACTTTTGGAAGATTATCCCGGTACGGGTAAAACCACCCTAGCCAAAGCTCTAGCCTGTTCTGTGGATGTTTCCTTTAAGCGCATTCAGTTTACGCCAGATTTATTACCATCAGATATTCTGGGGGTTTCGATCCTAGACCCGATCGAGCGTGCCTTTCATTTCCATGAAGGGCCGATTTTTGCCAATATCGTCCTGGCCGATGAAATTAATCGCGCCTCGCCCCGTACCCAATCTGCCCTGCTGGAGGCGATGGCCGAATCTCAGGTGAGTATCGACGGCAACGTCAAGAAACTGGACGAGCCATTTTTTGTAATTGCCACGCAAAATCCGGTAGATTCGCGCGGTACCTATCCCCTGCCAGAAGCCCAAATGGATCGGTTTGCGGTGCAGTTGAGTTTGGGCTATCTCTCGCCGGAGGCGGAAATCGATATTATTTCTCAACACATCGATCGATCGAACGCCGATCGATTGCGCCCCTGTCTGGCGGTAGAAGATATTGCCACCTTGAAACAACAGGTACAGCAGATTCGGGTGAGTCCAGAAGTGAAACGCTATGTGGTGGATCTCATCGGTGCCACGCGACGGGCTGAGGGGGTACAGTTGGGAGCCAGTCCAAGGGGATCGATCGCCCTA
The DNA here is from genome assembly GCF_000317145.1 of Chamaesiphon minutus PCC 6605. Classification (GTDB taxonomy): domain Bacteria; phylum Cyanobacteriota; class Cyanobacteriia; order Cyanobacteriales; family Chamaesiphonaceae; genus Chamaesiphon; species Chamaesiphon minutus. Next base: position 3,290,329 of record NC_019697.1, read on the forward strand.
GTAAAAGTCGCTCAGGCATTGGCTCTGTTCGACGGCTATGAATTTGTCTTGCCAGACCACATTCAGGAAGTTGCCGTGGCTGTACTCGCCCACCGACTCGTGATGGAACCTCAGGCTCGATTTTCTGGTAGGACGGCAGCAACTGTAGTTGCGGAGATTTTGCGTACCACGCCAATGCCCGCTTAGGTTATGAATCCTTTTATCTATCGGATCGTGCGAGGTAGTTATAGCGCGCAAAGGTGGCTGAGCCGCCGCTTTACCCCTAGTGGATTGGGGGTACTGGTCTGTTTTGTATTTTCGGGAATCGTGGGCGCGGATACGAACCAAAGCCTATCTTACCAGTTGTTTTGTTTTCTCGGTGCTAGCTTGGCGATCGCGATCGCCGCCAGCCATTTTCAGCGTTATCGCGTGAGGGCAACGCGAATCCTCCCGCGCTTTGGCACGGTGGGAATGCCGTTGCGGTATCGGATTGTCTTTGAAAATCAGACCCCACGCCGACACGAGGGACTGAAGTTCTATGAAGCTCTAGTCGAACCCTTTCCAGAGCTGCGAGAATTTAGCGTTCTCAACTGGCGAACTTCTTGGCAGATCCAACGGCAACAATGGGAGCGGATTATGGCTCGCCGCAAGAGGGCGATCGCGCCCAGCCTCGATCTGCCCACCCTCTTGCCCCAGAGCGAAACCGAAGTAATGGGAGAAATAATCCCATTGCAGCGGGGATTGCTCAAATTTTGTGAGATCGGCGTTACCTGTCCAGATCCGCTGGGATTATTTAATGCTTGTCTTGCCCTTTCCTTGCCACAGGCAGTCTTAATTTTGCCCAAACGCTATCACTTGCCGCCAATTCAGCTTCCTGGAGCGCGTCGCCATCAATCTGGGGGAGTTGCCTTAGCCACCTCGGTGGGAGATGCCGAAGAATTCCGCGCACTGCGGGAATATCGACCTGGAGATCCGATCCGCAAAATTCACTGGAAGAGTTGGGCTAAGGTCGGCAAACCGATGGTCAAAGAAGAGCAGGAGGAATTCTTTGTCCGTCATGCGTTGATTCTGGATACTTTTCAATCGGCAGCAGCGAGCGAACTCTTAGAAGAAGCAGTGGCGATCGCTAGCTCGTTAGCCTGTGAAATCCAGACTCAGGAATCGTTGTTGGATATGATGTTCGTCGGCTTAGAATCCTATTGCTTCACGGCGGGGCGGGGACTCGGCCAAACGGAACGGATGCTGGAACTATTGGCATCAGTTGTTCCCTGTCAGGATAAATCCTTTGCCTCCTTTCTACCTGTAATTCAATCCCGCTGCACCCTTTTGAGCGGCTGTATTTGCATCCTCTTGGACTGGGATGAGGAACGCAAAACTTTGGTGCGATACCTTCAGAGTTTGGGCATTCCTACCCTCGTACTGGTCATTCGGGGAGATCTCGGTTTGTCGATGGAACCGACTCAGGATGCAGTTAATTCAGCCCACAGCCAGATTCGGATTCTCAAGCTAGGACAGATTCAGGAAGGGTTGATGCAGTTATGAAGATCTCAATTTCCAGTTTATGTAGCCTAGCAATTTGCTTGTGGGGATTTCAGACAGGCTTGTGGGGGTTTGCCGCGATCGTTCTCTTAGCCCTAGAAGGACGGCGGTTTGTCCGATCGCAGTGGGATTTATCTTTTAACCAACTGAAGAATATTGGCAAGCTCTGGGGCATCCTCGCGCTTGGCTCGATTGTATTTTTGCTCATTGCCTATCGAGCGATGTTCATCTACAGTCTGCTGCAATGGCTGCCGTTCCTGTGCTTGCCCCTAGTCATTGGGCAAACCTATGTCAATGGTTTTACGACGCTGTTACCACTGTTGTCGAACGATTCCACCCAATCGCGAAGCGCGCCACCAAGGCGGGCGCGATCGATCGCTGTAAACCAAAACAACCCGAACTTTTACTATCCCTACTTTGCAATTTGTCTAATTGCTGCCAGTACTTCCAATCGTCATGACCTAATATTTTATGGCGCGACCGTAGCCCTAGTCGGATTATTTCTCTGGAATTTGCGCCCGCGACAGGCTCATCCAGCGATCTGGCTTTGCTTGCTAATACTCGCAGGAGCGATCGGGTTTGGCGGACAGCTTCAACTCCATCAACTTCAAGCCAAATTAGAAGAACAGGTGGCTCCGTTGTTGAGTGGGTTTACTGGAGAATCCATCGATCCTTACCAAGCTCAGACGCAAGTTGGCAGTATTGGCGATTTAAAGCAATCCAATGAAATTATCTTTCGGGTAGCGGGCAATCGCCAACAATTTCCGTTGCTGCTGCGCGAAGCAACCTATAACAAATATCAATCTCCATCCTGGGTAGCACTGAAGTCAAAATTTACACCCGTTCTGCCCCAATCAGATGGCAGCACTTGGCAGTTGGGAGCGAGCCAGACTAAATCGACGGCGATCTCCATTTCATCCCAACTCAATCGGGGGAAAGCAATTTTGAGATTACCCCACAGTATAACGCAGGTCGATCGGTTAAACGTCGAGAAGATGATGCAGAACCAATATGGCACGGTTAAGGTGCGGGGACAGGGAAATTCTCTAACTTATCAAGCGCACTTTAACCCCGATCGATCGCTCGATACCCCACCCACAGACGCAGATTTACACATCCCCGCAGCAGAGCAACCTGCGATTGCGAAGACACTTCAAAATTTAGATGTGAAGGAGCTTCCCGCCGATCGAGTACTCGATCGCTTATCTAACTTCTTTACGCAAAATTTCCGCTATTCACTAAAACTGGCTGGATCGGGCAACCCTTCAACACCTCTATCTGCTTTTCTGCTGAAACAGCGGGCGGGACACTGTGAGTATTTTGCCACGGCAACTACCTTACTGCTTCGGGGTGCAGGCATTCCAGCACGATATGTTGTGGGGTATTCCGTCCGTGAATGGAGTCCGTTAGAGCAGCAGTTTGTAATCCGCAGCCGACATGCTCATGCTTGGACGATGGCATATACGAACGGAAATTGGCAATCTTTCGATACCACGCCGCCGGATTGGGCGGCACAGGAAGATGCAATGGCTTCTCCATTTCAGACGATCTCGGATCTGTGGTCGTTCTTGAGTTTTCAATTCTCAAGAGGACTGGCACATATAGTTGCCGGAAAAACGACCATCCTGCTATGGACGATCGCCGTGGGGGGATTATTTTTACTCTGGCGGTTCCGTCGCAGGTGGCGATTGCCGAGATCGTTGCAAGTGGCGATCGTGCCCGAACAGTCGATTCCGATCGGGCGATCGGGTCTGGACTCAGAGTTTTATGAGATCGATCGAGCATTACAAAACTTAGGTCTGCATCGCTTATCCAGTGAGTCTTTCCAGCAATGGTTGTTACGCATCGAACCCCACCTAGCAGAGTCCCAGTATTCGACCCTAAAACAGATTCTCGATCTGCACCATTGCTATCGGTTCGACCCTCAAGGTCTTAGCTCAATGGAACGACAACAATTGCAAGAGTTGAGTCAGTCATGGTTAGATTATTTTGCTAGTTATAGTCCAGTGACTCAATGCATGGAAAAATAATTACCTAACCCGATCCCGCTGAGATTTTTTTGTATTCTTTATTCTTATGTTGCCAGTATTTTTCCACAGTTTCCTTGGCCGCGATTGCACTGTCATATTCAGTACCACCCTGAGCGACCAATCTAGCTCGGACTTGTTTCCGAAGGTCTGAAACAATCTTGCCATTAACTTTGCGCGTCTGCGCCCAATCGAGAATTGGCTGGGGATAATAACTATCCGCATATTGACCTTTACTAACCTCTTCGAGACTATATCCCTGTAATTCTGGAATCCAGTGGTAAATAAAACTCAAATCGGGATCTTTTTCGGCGATGTTTTTGTTGGGGTTATAGATCCGAAACGTTTCGCTCAGAGGATTGGTGACACCAGCCTGCATCTGCCATTGCCAATTGTCGATCGCCAGATCTCCATCGACTAAATAGTTCATAAAGTGTTTGGCTCCATGCTGCCAAGATACACCACAATTAATCGTCAAAAAGGTGGCGCACATCGCCCGCATCCGAAAGTTCATCCAGCCCATGGTTAGAAGCTGCCGCATACTTGCATCGATGAGGGGAAAACCCGTCATCCCCTCTTGCCAAGCTTGGAATAATTCGAGCTGATTGAGGCTGAGCGCGTCTGGCTGGTACCAAGTATCGAATTCAGGATAGCGATTTTGATATGCTATTTCTGGGTGGAAGTAAAGACGTTGGGTAAAACTATCATGCCACCGCAACCTGTCGCGAAAAGCTTTGAGCGAAAACTCAGCTTTTTCTTTACCTGCAAGTTCGGCCACTCTAGCTTTGGTTGCTTGGTAAACAGTCCGCGTCGAAATCGTCCCAAAAGTCAGATGTGGCGAGAGGTGGGAAGTTGCCCCAATTTGCGCCAACCACGGACGTGATAGTTTCCAATGATAGCCGTGAAATCTACTGGCAAGGAATGAGTCTAACGTTTTGTGGGCATTTGTTTCTCCACCAGGAAAATAGACTTTTTCGACATCCCAAAACCGTGAGTATTTTTGGTTGAGTTCTGGAAAAGTCAGTTGTGGAATGTCGATCTCTAACGTGGGCAAATCGAGCCTGTGCGGTGGCTGGTATTGAGATTGGCGTTGATAAGTATAGTACTGTTCAAACCATTCCTGGCGGTTATCTCGTGTTTGCAGAAAGTTGTTTAACCCTAGATGGCAATCGAGATTTAATTCCCGATAGAAGTCCACAATGGCTCGATCGCGACTAATCCCATATTCTACTTGGACATCGCGATTGAAGAACAGTTTGGGTCGCTGTCCTCGATCGATGAGCTGTGTGGTGAGGTTTTGGATAACGGTGGTGGAGTTGCCCTCAAATAAAACCAACCGACTACCTAACTCTTGCAATTGGCGATCTAAGTCTATTAAGGACTCAAACAAAAATCTGACTCTAGCTGTGCCAATATCCGCCCAGGTATAAAACCACGGATCGATGATGAAAAAGGGTAAAACTGGGGCATTGTCGGCAGTCGCTAGGGTGACGATCTCATTGTCAGTCAATCGTAAGTCGCGGCGAAACCAGAGCAGGTGCATACTTTTCACAACTTGGCAAGGGTACCCACTATTTTAACGTTTCGATCGTTTAAGTACATCTGTCCTGACTGAACTAATTGAGTGTGAATATCCGATCTCGATCTGGAGGATAATAGTCTTCGTCGGGTCGTTTACGACGGCAATACTCCAGATTCTTGCAGTGCGTGGAGCTTGGCATAAACACCATGCTGCTTGACTAGTTCATCGTGCGTTCCCACTTCGGCAATGCGACCGCGATCTAACACCACAATTTTGTCAGCATCCCGGACGGTACTGAGTCGGTGCGCGATAATTAGCATCGTTCTGGTGCCCGAAATCGATCGCATGGCGAGCTGAATGGCACGTTCCGACTCATAATCGAGGCTGGATGTAGCTTCATCGAACACCAACACATTCGGATTGACAATTAGAGCGCGGGCAATTCCCAGCCGCTGTCGCTGTCCCCCCGATAGGCGCACGCCGCGCTCTCCCACCACCGTGGCATATCCCTGCGGTAACTCGTGGATAAATTCATCGACTCGTGCCATTTGACAGGCTGCCGCGACTATATCGGCAGCGGCAGTAGGATTGCCATAGCGGAGATTGTCCATAATCGTGCCATTGAAAATATCGACCTCTTGATGAACGATCGCGAGGCGCGAACGGTATGGCCCGATTGCTAACGATTTTATATCTGTACCATCGATCGAGATGCGTCCCTGAGTTGGCTCGAAGTAACGCAATAATAGCTTGACGAGCGTGGACTTCCCCGAACCCGATTTACCAACCAGGGCAACGGTTTGATATGGCTCGATCGTCAGATTAATATCGTGCAGAATCGGTCGCTCTGGGTCATAACCAAAACTCAGCCGCTCGAACTCAATTTTACCCGTGAAATCGTATGCCACTGAAGATCGATCTGCTGACTGAAGATCGATCGCATCCTTGCCCACTGGCTCGTGCATAAACTCATGGAAACGCAACATGGAAGCATAGCGACGCGCCAGAAACTCCGCCAAGATACTCAATGGTTCTAGCTCGGAATAGGCCATACTAGAGACCGTCAGCAACGTCACAAAATGACCTAACGACAGTTCGCCGCGCAGGGTGGCCAGCAGCGTCATCACCAGTACGCCAAAGATGCAGCTCTGAACTGTCGTCCGCTGCCACATCCCCAACCGGACATAACTCCGATGGATGCGGTAGACTACGACCGTCAACTCGCGGTCTAAGCGTTGCCGTTGCCGAGCGAGTTCGCTCTCTTCGGCGGCAAAAGCTTTAACAGTTTTGATATTGGTAATAATTTCCGAGGTGCGGCTTTCGGTGTTCTCCATATAGCTGTCGAGGAGTGCTTCGCGTTTAATGATGCCCCGCAATCCTTTGAGGCTAAATGCCAAAATAGCGATAAAAGAAATGGCAAAAGCGATCCCAATCCGCCATTCCAGCAGACAAATAGTCATAAAAATGCCGAAGACCCTCACTAACTTCGGAATCAACTGTCCGGCAATTTCTGGATAAGTCCAAGTGTGGTTAGTCAGTCCGCGTGCGACCCGTCCGGCAATCCGACCGGGGTTGTTTTCATCGTAGAAAGATAGAGGTAAGGTGAGAATTTTTTGAATCGTCAGATCGGCACGCTCGCGCCGAGCGCGCAGCGGAATCGCCCAGTGGAACCAACTGCCAATCCAGGGCTGAATCGGCGCGCGCACGACCGATACGACAAAGACGATCGCCAGCAGTGTCACTAGCGATAATTCCGGCGATCCTGGCAGATTGAAGCTGGTGGCGATCGCACTAATTAGTGCCACCAAAGGCGCATCGAGCGGTTGCTTGGACAAGACATTGAGAATTTGACCGATCGCATAGGGCACAGTTAAATCTGCCACCTCAAACAGACTCGATGCGGCAATACTGATAGCCGCGAGCTTCCCATAGCCGCGAAAATACCCAATAATATCCCGATAAGATGCCACGATCTAACTCCCAGAATCTCAAAATTAGTTACCAACGCTGTTGTACCTTCCAGTCTAGAAGTAGCAGGCGTCCTGCTGCATCGATACTTGTAACAGCATACTTGACGAATACTAACGATGGGTTGGGATGGGGAAAAATCTGAATAAACGATCGATTCCCTCTAAATTGGCTCAGGTAGAGATCGGCACTGAATGCGATCGATTAACAGCAGACGATCGGGATTTCATCAGTTTCGATCAATGGCGTTGCTGGATTCAGGTATGATTTACCTTTGAGACAAGCCCTGAAATTTAAAGTATTAATTTATGAATTACCCCTACCTGAAATTTCGAGGGCATTTCATACATCAATTCAGCAGCACCAATTAAATAATTCATCTGATAGTGGTTCATCAAAATCATCGCTCATTTTCATTGCACCGCGATTTAGCCCCAAAATTCTTGGATGTAGTTCTGAAGGATGATGATTCTCAGGGATGGCTGATGCGTCAAGGGAGTGAATAAATGCTAGGACGCTTAGTTGCATTGGTTCGGGGATTTTCTCTAGTTCCTGGACTATCGATTCGTTGGCGTAGCCTCTCCGTGGAGAATCGCGGAGCGTCCGCTTTGCGGAATCGTACTCATGATGCGATCGGGCAGATTGAATATGATTCAATTTTACCATTCCCACATTTAAGCAACAAGGAGCGAGCGATCGTCCGAAGATAGAACATCCCTAGTCACCATCTCCAAATGGATAGCTATAATCTTAATCCTCATCCTCTTCATCAAAATCTGAATCTTTAAATCCTAACCAGAACAGAATTATTTCTTCTACTTCACTCAATCGATCTGGAGTAAGATTTCCTAGTTTACGGATCAGTTTTGCGTGAGGAATTGTAATGATATTTTGTACATCAAAGGCACCAGATCGCAAAAACTTCACAGCGATATCGACTTCAAATCTCGAACCTCGCGAACTTGTCGTGTGTGGAATGAGCGTTGTTAAGGCACGATCGCGATCTAACGCTGGAATACTTACAACTAAGCATGGTCTGACTTTTGCCACGGAACCCAAATCGACTAACCAAACGTCACCCCGATTAGGATTAATATGCAGATTCTTCTTCGTCTAACTGTAGAAAAATTTCCTCTGAAATTAGCACCAAATTATCGTCGGATAATGGTGGGAAGTCTAGATAAGCTATCCGCTTTAAAATCTCTGATGCTAAATCCAGTCGCTCTGAGTCTGTCAGTCGATCGAATGTAGTTAAGAAATCTTGTACAACAGGAGTCATTGTTTCTCTCCTTACTCAATATATTCACAGCATAACACCACTCAAGCTGTTTGAGCTATTAGGCTAGTACAGAGCGGCGTAAATAGACCTATGATTGAAAGCAGCTCATCAAAATGAGAGGAACACAGAGGATGCCAAGATTATCCGCTGCCCTAATTACACTCAATGAAGTAGAACAAGCCGAACTACAACAACTACTCAAGCGCAAGAAAACGCCACAACAAATCGCACTCCGAGCCAAAATCATCGTCTTGGCAGCCCAAGGGAAAAGTCACGGTGAGATTGCTGAGACATTAGAAATTAGCAATGTCTACGAACAAGCACCCCAACGTGCGCTGACAGGAGAAGTCACCCTCAGCCTGGACGAAATGACTGGGATTCAAGCACTGGAGAGAACTATGCCAAATATTCCGATGAAACCAGGACAGTGCGAACGTGTAGAGTTTGAATATACTCGACACGGAACTCAATCATTAATTGCCAGTTTCGATGTGGCAACTGGTCGAATTGCGTTGGCCAGTGTGGGCGCAACTCGAACCGAAGCTGATTTCGCCGAGCATGTCACCCGTTCCTTAGCACAATATCCCACTGCCGCAAAATACCATTTGGTCATGGATTGTCTCAATACCCATCAATCCGAGACGCTGGTTAGGCTGGTGGCCGGATTAGAGACAACTCCACAGGAGCTGGGTGTTAAAGGTCAGTCGGGGATTTTGAAGTCAATGGAGACGCGAGCGCAATTTTTAGCCGACCCAAACCATCGGCTAGTGATTCATTACACGCCCAAACATTGTTCTTGGATGAATCAGATTGAGATCTGGTTTGGGATTCTAGTACGGAAATTGTTACGACGCGGTAGCTTTACCAGTACAAATCACTTGAAAGCCCGGATCCATGAGTTTGTGGACTACTTTAACATTACGATGGCCAAACCCTTCAAATGGACTTACAAGGGTAAACCTCTAACCTCTTAGATACTTGGTTTATTTCCGCCGCTCTATACTAGAGACGATCGATCTCAAGCTCGAAAGCACCATCCACAGCTACTAAAGTCATTGATAAGTTACCAACAGATCGATCGAGACTAAAGCCGATCGATCTCAAAATCGAAAGCACCATCCACAGTTGCTAAAGTCATTTTTGCTCAATCATCCACATCAGTAAACAATGTAGATAAATCTCTGTAACCACTAACTACTCGTAAAATCTCAATCTCGTCACCAATTGGCAGATAGAGAATTAAATAGTTGTCTAATGGTATGGTGCGAATATTTATTAAAATTTCATCTCTTTTTCTGCCAAGTAGCGGAAAGGTGACTATTTTGGAAAATTTAGATTCTAGTTTGCTTAAAAATATTTCTGACTTTTCTAAACCAGATTGTTGAGCGATATAATCCGCAATCTCTTCAATGTCTTGGATTGCTGGTTTTGTCAGTCTAAATCGATCGGTCATTAGCTCTATTTGCTGTAGCGAGATTTAAGATTAGATCTAATTTGCTCCATTGCGATATTACCATCGACTACCTCACCCCGTTGAGATGCTTCCCAGCCGATCGATGCGGCTTGTTGCAGTTCGCCTAATTTTCCTTGGTAAATATCTTCCTGCTTGTCTAAGAGTTCAATCGCGGTTCTAATCACTTCGATCGCGTTTTGATATTTGCCGCTAGTTAGTTGGCGACTGACTATTAGTTCTAATTCTGGTGGGAGAGTAACTTGCATAACACCTGCTCTTATTTTCGCGGGAAGATCGGCTGTCTGATTCTATTATAAGTTACCTAGAGATCGATCGAGACTAAAACCGATCGATCTCATATCGATCGAAAGAACTATCTACAGTAGCTAAAGTCATTTTTTCTAGTTCCAGCACGATCGATTACTTTGCGTAGCCTTCTCGTGAAGAATCGTGGAACGTCCGCTTTCACGGTTAGCGCATCTCAAAACCTATTGACAAGCGGATGTGCTTGGATGGGAAGTGGGAACAGCCGCAGATAAGACAGCAAGCATATAGCGGTCATTCATCGCGGTTCGCCGGGACTTTTGACGAATACTACGCCGAAAAGATGTCTCACGTTCTAAGGCATTAAGTGCAAGGCGACGTAACACGGCAAAATTCTGCGGACCGTGGAGAGAACGAATGCGAGATTTGTCCTCATCAAAGGTGACATCTAATGTCCAATGGACAGAATTCTCAATCCCCCAGTGCTGGCGAATCGCACTACCAATCCGGTTGGCATCGCTGAGAAGACTGGTTAGGTAAAATTGGACTTCATGAGTGGTCTTGTTCCAATACTGAGACTTGCGTACAACCATCACAACTGTTTGCAGTCCACTCCACTGGTCTTGTTGATACAGCAATGGTAGTTGTGAAACAGGGACAGTGTAAACTTTCCGGTTTTCAATCCGATGATGTCCTTTCTCCACCCGCTGACTAATACTGACATCTACGCCTTTAAACCCCTGTGATTGTGCAGCAATTCCAAATTCAGATTTTGACAACTTGGTAGGGTGAGCAGGAGAATAGAGAGACTTCAAAAAGAGAAGCAGAATGGAGCCAATGAAGCTGAGTTTTGGGGTATTGATAGTCTATCTGAACCGAGCAATTCTTCAGATGAAAGATCCGCGCCTTGCCAGCAATGGCACTAAATACACCATCAGAGATGCTGTGTTGGGAGCATTTTCGATGTTTTTCATGCAAAGCGAATCCTTTTTAGAACATCAGCGGCACATGAATAGCAATCAGGGCAAAAGCAATGCTCAGACACTGTTTGGCATGATTAAAATCCCAACAGTGCCGCAAATTCGGAATATCCTGGATGAAATTTCAGCCACAGCACTATTTGGAGTATTCAATCACGTCTATCAGTCTTTAAGACGAGAAGGTCACTTGAAACCGTTTGAATATCTCGGTGGATTACTAGTTGCGCTGGATGGAACTCAGTATTTTGACTCGCACAAACTCAACTGTAAATGCTGTTCGAGCCGTACCCACAAAAATGGCACAGTAACTTACTTCCACAGTGCCATTTTGCCTGTAATAGTTGCGCCTGGGCAATCTCAAGTAATTTCCTTAGCTCCAGAATTCATCACACCTCAAGATGGTCACCAGAAGCAGGACTGCGAAGTGGCAGCAGCTAAACGATGGCTCAAAACTCATGCCCCAGAATTCCAAGGACAAGCAATCACTCTACTCGGAGATGACCTCTACAGTCACCAACCAATGTGTGAACAGGTGATAGCGTCGGGAATGAACTTTATCTTTACCTGTTTAGAAACGTCTCATACTGCTGTTTATGATTGGTTGAAATACTTGGATGGTATTGGCGAGGTGAAAAAGCTAGAAGTGAAACAGTGGAACAGCAATTCAAGCGAATTATATAGCTATCAATATGTGAATGGAATTCCTCTAAGGGACTCCCAGCCAGCAATGAAGGTCAATTGGTGTAAACTAATCCATACCCGCCAATCAGATGGAGAAATATTATATGAAAATTCATTTATTACCCGCCATGAATTAAACGAACAGAGCGTACCTCTGGTTGCTGCGGCTGGTCGATGTCGTTGGAAGACCGAAAATGAAAATCATAATGTGCTCAAAACAAAGGGATATCATCTGGAGCATAACTTTGGGCATGGTCAGCAGCATTTAGCTGCTTGTTTATTGACGCTGAACCTGTTGGCATTCCTTTTTCACACTGTTTTGCATTTAACAGATCTTGCATATGGACAGATTCGTCTCAAGCGTGTTACTCGTAAAGGCTTTTTTCAAGATATCCTCAGTCTTACCAAATATTTACTCTTTGAGAGTTGGCCTTCTTTGATTGATTTCATGCTTTACGGCTCGGCTTCCACTCTGGTCGCCAACTCTTCCTAGATTTTTGAATTTGGAATTGCTGGTTTATCTCATGGAGAGTTGACAAACATTCGATTGGAGCGGATTTTTGCAGCCTTGGTAATAATTGAGATTGAATCAATCTCGATACCCATTTATCTGTGAAAATCCAAATTCGAGTTCTTAAAGCATGAGGACAAATTATAAAATCAGGATATGCTTCTCGACAGATTTTCCAGTTCTTGATAAGGTCTTGAATTTCCTCAAGATTTAATGAGTGGTGCGAGATATGTGGATTCGGATTTTTCCATGATAAAGGTGTAAACTTTATTTCTGGAAAACTAGGAAGATCGATACTTGGCTCCCATTTTTTAAAATCTTTCGCTACTGGCGGCTCTGGCCAATCCAGCCTACTAGATGGTTCACCTTGCATTAAACTCAACAAAAACCATTCAATTGCTCTGGCATGTCGAATATTTCTGTCTGGGTATTCAGTGATAGTGAATATAGGAGAAAGATCTATCGTTACAATACTTTTAGTTGCTAAAAGTTGCTTTTGCGACGCGGATAGATTAAGTAATCCACATAGATAAATAGGCGGAGTTGAATCACCCAAATTATCTTTAACCCAGCCAATCCAGTTGAGGAAGTTTGGATCGTCTCCTGAAAATCCAATCAAGCAAAAAATATTTTCCATGATGGACTGCTGAACAGTATTCACAAATGGAGCAAATTTTTTTGGGTAGCTACGATAATCCTCTTCTGTAAAAATAAATGGTCGATGCGAAGGGAAACCACCATGCAGCTTAACTATTCTTGGCTTCATCCTGCCTGGAAGATCGGAGTGATTTAAGACCGTATCATACTTACGATCGTAAATAAAGGGCGTAGCTCGCTCCAGCAAAGTATCATAATTAGTAGTGAAAACATCAGACCAGGGTAATGACAATAGTAGCTTATGCAGTTTATCAGGCTGATATTGAAGATCTGGAATGAGTGATATTAATAGATCGTCTAAACTTTGTCTACCAAATACGACTTCATATTCACTACCTAAGCGAATAACGTCAGAATTCTTCGACCCCAAGCGTGTTTGAAGCTCGCCAACTAAATCATTCCATAGTGGAAATGGCGGTGCAGTCGGATAAACTTTTACAGCATTGCGGCTAAAGCCAGAACCGATCATCACGGAAGCTTGTCCTATATCTCTGCCACACCAGAGCCGTTCGCGAATTCGGTTGATGTGAATTTGGTCTGGTAGCAACAATGAGGGAACTCCTTATGGCATCTGATGGTTTACACAACTGCGGACTTTTAGTCATAAATCTATTGTAATCTTCTGAGTGATACATTGGTATGTTTGTCCTGTTTTTTGGAGAAGTTTGCTAAAAATTGCAAATCATTCCAGGTGACACATAACATATCATTAGACGATCGATGGATTGATTTGCTTGTAATCCAGTTTCAGAAAATAATAGAGATATCGAACTGAATTTAGTCTATCGATACTAGATTAAAGGTATTCCACACTGTGGATCGATTGATTTCTGTAACTTCATCAATCGGCTAATGGAAGCACTCCAGTATTGAATTTGAGTTACTATTTTCCTGCGGCATCCCATGTAGTGGCCGCACTAGATAAAGCTTGTTCTACGGTTTTTTCGCCTAACATGGCTGCTTGGAGATCTTCATAGATCGCTTTCTTGAGCACATCGAGATTCTTGAGTGGGGGGATCAGAATTTCCGATTGGGCTAATTGCTGCGCGCTAATCGATTTGCCCCGATCGAGTGCGGATTTATCTTTACTGGCTGCTAGTTTATTAATATATTCTTTCACTGCTGTGACATTAGAAGGCAACGTATCAGAAGCTTCGGCAAAAGCCAATTGATTGCTAGCGTTAGTGATGAATAGCGCGAACTTAACTGCGGCATCGGGAGTTTTGGTAGTGCGAGGAATGACTAGATTCATGACAGCGACCCCTTTTTTGCCATTGGTGCCGGATATTTGGGGAGCCACCGACGAGACTTTAGCAACTTGAGGCGCGTTTTTGGCGATCGTATCGATAAACGGTGCCCCAGCCGAGAGCATCGCCGTCTCACCAGCTTGATAGAGTTGAATGCCCTGTTGATGCCCCTGAGTGAGGGCTTCCTTGGGCAGCAAGCCCTGTCGATATAGATCTACCCAATAGGCAAAGGCAGCTTTACCCGCAGGGGTATTAAAGGCCGCCTTGCCCTGCGGATCGACGAGCTGAACGCCCATTTGCACTAGCGATTCGAGGACATCGTTACTATCTTCAGGCACAAAGGTGGTAAAGAAGGCATATTTACCTGTCTTTTCTTTGATTTGCTTGGCAACTTGGGCTAATTCTTGATAAGTACTTGGCGGTTTGGTAACGCCTGCTTTGGTAAATAGTTGTTGATTGTAGATCGTCACATTAGTTGTCAGATACCACGGCAAACTAAAAGCTTTGCCATTGAGCGTACCAGCCTGCCACATACTCGGTACGTACTGCTTATTTTCGCCCTTAGTTAAGACAGAATCCAAATCCAACCAGGCATTTCTAGCGGCTAATTGAATGGCAAAATCGGGATTGAGATTGACGACATCGGGCGCAGTTTTCGCGCCCATCGCCGCTTGGATCTTGCCTTGCATCGCTCCCCAGGGCACATCTACCCAGTGGACTTTAATACCTGGATTGGCCGTTTCAAATTTACCGATCGCGTCTTTAAAATAGTTGTTAAACTTGGGTTGAAGCTGCATTGTCCAAAATTCCAACTGGGGAGTTTTTGGAGATTGGAAACAACTGACAACTCCAGTGAGGATCAGTCCCAACAAAAAACAGATCGGGAAACGACGAAAATTAGCAATCTTGACCATTAGCACGAGCAACCCTCGATCGACACTCAGGTATTATCGGCGATTTGGGCGATCGCGACTAGGGGTATAAAAACAGAATCATGCCCTACGTTATATTATTTATATTGCTAGATCTGAAGATCCCTTGACTAAAAAGATCGCCCAATTCCTTCCATATCAGCCGCTCCTGCTCCGGATTTTGCATGGCTCCACGGGGCTATTTCTCATTGCCGCCATTCTGAGTGCCTATTGGACTTACGATACTTACGATCGACGCTGGGGTGGCTTCCTACCCATTTACCAAGACATCGAAGGCATCCACGGCACCTTTGGTCTATGGACTTTGCTGATATTTCCAGCATTTGCGATTTACGCCTTCCATCGGGGACAACGGCGGTTAATTCAGCCGGACTCTTTGGGTAAGCTGGCTCAGGTGGGTAGACCGATCTGGTGGTACACCCTCAGCCGCATCACTAATACCCTAGCCCTCGTCGCTTTGACCTTCGCCCTGTTCAGCGGCAAGATGATGGACGATACCTGGCTACCCAAGGGGGAATTAACCCATTTCTGGTACTACGCCCATTTAACTTCATGGGTAATAATGGTAAGCGCGATCGGTCTCCACCTGCTGATGAATGCCAGAGTCGGTGGCGCACCGCTATTACTTTCTATGCTGACTTGGCAGTTCCGCGATAAGGATCGTCCAGCCCTCTGGCTGGCTCATCTTTCCCAGTGGCGATCGGGTGTTCGGCAGGGATCGTGGACGAGGTGGTTTCAACCACTAACGGCAACGATCGTCTTAGAGATTGCGATTTTAGTAAGTATTATGGCTGCTTGGATTATTCCTCTGCTTCATTAGTGACAAGTTAAGAAGCGATCGCACTTGTCAAGCGGGCTTGAGGCGATGAGTCGAAGAAAAAATTGTCTGTTCGACTCATAGAATCAGGAAAAGGTGCAATAATTAACTTAACATTAGGTTTACGAACAGTTTTAACAATACCTAAATCTTGATTCTCTGGGGCAGCAAAATAGGTGACTGGATTGGCAGCTAAACCTTTATGATGAGCTACATGAAAGTGATAAAGACCTCGATAAATCATCTCTAAAGAAATGCGGTCGAATGGGAGAGATAATTCATCAGCTACAGCATCACCTAAATCGACTAGAACTGCATAAAACAGCCAAGTCCCCCACATCTGTAATTTAATTCCATTAACTGAACCAGTCCATAAATAACTCAACCCGAGCAATCGTTTAACAGTATTAAAAGCCTCTTCAATTCGCCACCGTCTTCCGTACAAATCGGCGACTACATAGGGAGGAAGATTCAATGGGTCGAGTACACTAGTTAGATAAGAATACCAGACTTTACCCACTTTAATTTCGACTAATCTTACAGTTATATATGGAGTCTTTTTGGTGCCAGACCCCATCCGCACTATTCGGTCACGGATACTATAACTATTGCTAAATACTCGCTCTATCTGTAGCGATGCACCTTTTTTTAATCGAGTAATAAAATGAATATCTCTGTTAATTAATTCTTGCCAAAATTGGAAATGATAGAAGCCTCGATCCAAGAGCAATAAAGTGCCCGATGTTACTAAATTCAGGATATCTTTCTCAAAATTAACATCTGAAGCTTTGGGATTTTCTCTAAACCAGATTTCAATCGGCAATCTCGTCACCAAATCTATGACTACTCCCATTTTTCCCGCTAGTTGTCCGATTGGCACATCAGATAAGCTATCTAATTTCTTGAATATCGCTTCCAATGTGGAGCCATCACATGCCCAAATCCGCTCAAATTTTGCTTGAGCAAATTCAATGCTTTGTGGCAACAATCGCTGTTTTCTCTGGTGCCACTTCACTCTAAATTCTGGCAGTAATTCCTTAAACACTCTCTCAAATAACTCAGATGGAAAGGTCAGAAATCTTTGTGCAATCGCCTGTTGACTTACTTGTGTTGGCTCACACCACAAAAATCCTTACTCGCCCTAACATTCGGCTTAGTTCTCTGACTCCTGGCACATTCCGCCACAGTAGCGTCAGCACTGCTGCCATCATCAAGGGTAAATTTAACAGCCGATTTCTCAGCCCTAATTGTCGGTAGTAATGACTTTGATTGAAAATTGCTGGTGTCAATAAAGCCTCTACTTGAGCGGCGATGATCTCATCTTCCACACCTGGTTGGTGGTTCTTTTTGGCGTGGTCGCGGTTACTTCTTCGGCGGCTGGTCATCAGGCCTCTATTCCCTCAAACTCTTGACTAGAAACAGTTTGGCATCTTTTTATTACCCTTTTGACAAATCTCTGATTTTCTTAACTTGTCACGAATGCCTCTGCTTAAGTAGCAGCTTTAGCAAACAGGAGAAAGAGTAGACTTGGGGAAAATGTCAGCATTTTTTAACTACCCTTTACGATCTACCCTCTTCCATGGAAATTATTGCTGATGGAGAAAACCTCCTTGAAGTATGGAACATTAACCACATGGCGATTTATTGCCGCTGTTATAAAATTACAACAGGTAGGGTTGAATACGCACAATGGAAAAAACAGCAGCTCGCATTTGCGATCCAAACAACATCCAGATCTCGCCATTGAAGTTAGAAAATGAAGGCTCGATCGCCGACTTTATTGGGGCTAAGATCGCGATCGAAAGGCTCTCGCACGGTGATAACAAAGAAGACGATGGTAAGATCTCGAAGCTTGTAGACTTGGGTCGGATGCCTATGCTCGTGCATGGTGTCGGCGTGTACTATCGACGTTTTTTTGACCTAGACTGCGACCTTTTCAACCGGATCTCTACAGAGCACGCATTCCAAACCCTCACGGAGTCTAATAAACCTGGGAAGGCTCATCGCACGGGAATCTATCTTACACCCGTCACGCAAGAAGGTGAAGATCTGCACTTTCGCCTGCTCAGATGTTCCACAAACCTATCGGGGCCAACCGAGAACTTTCGCAAAACCGACAGGTACATCGTCGATGCTCTGAACCAGAAAGCAGCATTTATCTTCCAGCACCAGGCACCGCTCAATCACGTCCTAGCACAGATTTACCATAACACCCCCGCTGCCGCTGCCAAAAAGCAGTCCAAAGCCAAGATCTCTGCACACGCAGACAAAACCAAGGATATGCCTGTAAATGGCATCATAGCTTTCTGCACCTTCTACGATCGACTCGATAAGCTAAGTCCTCTGACCGAGGATGCCTTTGATTACGGATATAAAGGTACCAGCGGGCTGACCAAGCTCCACTTTCGGCTCAAAGAGTCGGTTGCAGCACTGCCCGAACACAAAAACCTTCCCCGTCAGTTTGCATTGACCTTGTATCCTAACTCTGTGTTCTTCATACCGCTGTCTACCAATCGGTTATATACGCACGAGATCCGGTCGTCGATGCTGGATGCCGAATTGCTCCCAACCCGATTGGGTTATGTGGTTCGCTGTTCGAGTACTGAAGCGGTTCACCAGAACGGTCATACTTTCCTCAAGCGGGACGGAAAGTTAGTGCCGCTAGAATCACCGACGATCGAAGGCATTGATGAGCTGCGAAAGCTGTATACAGACGAGAATAATACCCCGGATTTCATCGATTATGGCGATCGATTTCTGTTTAGTATGAATGCAGGAGATTACCTTGCCCCCCGCATCTAAACTAACCGATGAGCTTCGATCTTATACCTTGCCGATTCTCCAAAGGAGCAGCGGAGCCAACGCAGACAACCCGTTCGAGGAGTTGCGGGCATCGGTGCGGTTTGAGAATGTGGGCAAAGGTCGGCAGGGAACGGTGCTGACAAAGATCGACGAGACAGGTAACATCCCGCTCGTTCGCACTACCACCAGATACAGCATCCCAGCGCAACGCTTTCAATCGGTACACGCTCGGCTAGCACGGCAGATTCAGACAGTTGCGTCGCTGGCGGTTGGCTTTAACAACGCTCTCATCGAAAACTACACGAACGCTTACACTACCATGGGCAGTCATTCCGACCAAGCTCTGGATTTAGCAGACGAATCGTCGATCGCGATTTTCTCGTGTTACAAATATCCCGATCTCGCAAACCCGCCGAGGAAGTTGATTGTCGAATTAAAGGAGCCTGGTGACGATTTCATCGAGATCCCCTTAACTCACAATAGTGTCGTAGTGTTCGACCTTGACGCCAATCGGCGGCTCAAACACAAGATCGTGATGGACAAATCCGTCCAACCGCCAGAGAATCAATGGCTGGGTATCACCTTTAGAACTTCAAAGACCTTTGTACGGTTTCGCGACGAATCTGCCTACTTCCCGGACGATACGCGGCTGACGTTGGCTAATGACGAGCAAAGGCAAGAGTTCTACCATCTGCGGCATCGAGAAAATAACGAAACGGACTTTATTTACCCGCAGATTACTTACACCATCAGCGAGAGCGATCTGATGCCACCCGAACTCTGAATCTCAAATCTCTATGGCTAGATCGCGTCAAAAGCTCTACAAACAAAAATGAATCCGAATATAAAGCGACCGAGATAAAAGAGATCGAGATAAAAGGTCATACTGTCGATCGACACTCAGGTACGATCGACTGTTTCGGACGAGCTTCCCACCCTCCAAAATGAGATTGCGTTACAATTCTTATCATTAGCTGATATCTGATTATCCTCGCAAAACATCATGACAGTTGCCTACCCTCGCAAATTCAACAACAGTCTCAGTGCCAGAGAGATTCTCAAACGCGTAGTTAGCGATCGAGAAATTCACCTCATTACCCTCAATCGCTACCGCTACAACGAACAACGCAGTTGCAAAGATCTGACCGAATTAATCGAGCAGCTCAATGGCAACCCGCCAGAATTAATTCGCGATCTATCCCATCACGTCAATGATGAATCTCGTCATGCCATGTGGTTGACAGATTTGCTCGTAGATCTGGGTGGCCCTCTGGATACCCCACCAGGTGTATCGTACATCGATGAATTCAATCGGTTAATCGATCGCGAAACCTACACTACCGCAGAAGATGGTGTCATTGCCGCCCTAGCTGCAATTAATGTCACCGAAAAACGCGGCTGTGAGTTTTTCTCAGCTCACATTCACGCCCTCAAAGCTGCGCCTCAAACTGAAGAAAAT
Source organism: Chamaesiphon minutus PCC 6605 (assembly GCF_000317145.1). Taxonomy (GTDB): domain Bacteria; phylum Cyanobacteriota; class Cyanobacteriia; order Cyanobacteriales; family Chamaesiphonaceae; genus Chamaesiphon; species Chamaesiphon minutus. The sequence goes on from NC_019697.1 coordinate 3,310,446, forward strand.
ATCAAGATCCGCGAAACGATCGAGAAAATTTTCCCAGAAGAAACCGGACACGTCCGCTGGGGCACCAGACAACTAGCTAAAATCGCAGCTAAAAGTCCCGCTCATCGCCAAAAAGTCGAAATAGCCAAACGTAAGTTTGTCGCGATCGAACAAGCGGCATTTGAATCGGGGATGGACATCATGTTTGGTGCCGAATTACGCCGCGTCAATAACTTAATGGATGTCGTCAACACTCTACCGCTATGGGAGCGTCCTCAATACCTGATGGCGCGCCTACCCGAAACCCTTCTCGATCCCGAACTCCAAAAAGTCCGCATGACTGCCGCTCAAAAAGCCTGGGATCGCGATCCGCAAGCTTTTGTGACTAAGTTTATTCCGATGTTCTTGGGGAATGGGGGAATTGGGGAAAGTAGGTTTTAGGCTTTAGGCTTTAGGCTTTAGGTTTTCAATATTGAAGACGCCAGCGTCTTGTGAGTAGGTCGAGCAAATACACACAGTGGTTCCAATATCTAAAGCCTAAAGCCTAATCCCTAACATCTAAAGCCTAATTAGAGATCCAATCACTCCAACTTCCTGGATACAACTTGGCTCCTTTGATGCCAGCTAGCTCTAGAGATAATAAATTCACACAAGCCGTCACTCCCGAACCGCAGTAAACTATCGGCTCGACATCGGGTGAAATTGCCGTCCAGCGTTGTTGATGTTCGGCGACGGATAAAACGAATCCTTCGGGATTTGTCACACCTTGCCAGGGATAATTGACAGCACTGGGGATATGTCCGGCTACCGGATCGATCGGTTCGGTTTTGCCGAGATAGCGATCGGGTTCGCGGGAGTCGATGAGGATATGCTTGGCTGAATGTTGAATGTCTTTAACTCGATCGATGTCCACGATCCATTCGGTTCTAACTTGTGGCTTAAAATTACCAGGAGCGGACGCTGCTGGCAACTCGGCAGTCACGGTAAAGCCAGATTCGACCCAATTACTATAACCACCGTCTAGTACTGCGACTCGATCGTGACCGTAATATCGCAACAGCCACCACAACCGCGCCGCAAACCCCAAGCGCGAATCATCATAAGCAACGACTAAAGTATCGGGATTAATCCCCATCGTTGCTAATTTGGCTCCTAAGACGCGATCGTCTGGCAAAGGATGTCTGCCACCACGAACCCCAGCCGGACTCGATAAATCGCGATTTAAGTCCAAATAATGAGCTTCCGGCAAATGTGCCGCTGCATACTGTTGTCTGCCCAAATCTGGATCTGCCAACGCAAATCGACAATCGACGATCGTCAAATTGGGATTCGATCCGGTAACTAAATAACTATGTAGCAACTCTGCGGTGATGACAGGAGAACTTAGCATTATGGGATTGGGGATTGGGGATTGCGGATTGGTAAAACCTTTTTGCATTATGCAGTCGATAGATCGAGTCAGGAGCAGTTGCTTAAATCGGGATTGAATCTCTGAAGACGATCGACAACCTGGCCACCGATAACCATCATAAACTTAGAGACGATCGCAAACAGAGATAACACAGAGCCTCAAGTCCAATCCCCAATCCCCAATTCTCCTACCCCCTCCCAATCCGATATCCCTTCCCATAAACAGTCTGAATCAACTCTGGCGAGCCTTTGACCTCGATTTTCCGCCGGAGCAAACGCACTAGCGCAGCCAGCACATTGCTACTCGGTGCAGTATTTTCCCCCCAGAGAAAGGCTTCGATGCGATCGTGTGCGAGGACTTGTCCGGCATTTTGCATTAGATAGCCAAGTAATTTGGTCTCTTTTTCTGAAAGTTCGATACTTTTACCCTTGATATAAGCAAGTTGATTGCCCATATCTAGTTCCAAATCGTCTACCTGAAGTCGCAATTGTGTCGGCGGTGCATCTGCGGTTGGGGGACGGCGCAGGAGCGCGCGCACTCTAGCAAGCAATTCTCGCAATTCAAACGGCTTGACTAAGTAGTCATCGGCTCCAGCATCTAGCCCGAGCACTCGATCGTCGAGCGTATCTTTCGCTGTCAAAAACAATACCGGAGTACGATCGCCGCGATCGCGTAACTGTTGACAAATTTGCAGCCCAGTTAGATGGGGTAACATCCAGTCTAAAATGAGCAGATCGTAATTGTTGTTGGTAGCTAATTGGCAACCGACGCGACCATCGGTCGCGACATCAATGGTATAGCCTTCTCGACTCAATAGCCGACTCAATGGTTCTGTCAGAGCGGCTTCGTCATCAACTAATAAAATTTTCATTTGCAGTTTTTTACGAATAGATGAACGATTCTGACTAATGCGAGGGTATGATAAGAGCGGTTCGATATCTAAAACTAGCTGCAATCGTCTTTATACAAATATAACTAGCTAACCATCAATTCACCGCTCTAGCCTTATCATGCCGCTATTTTATCGGTTGCCGATTGTGACAGAAGAGATTATGAAACTATAATTACGTAAGTCAGGCTAGACAAGATAAGATCGGAATTTGCTAGTTGTGGCATCGAGATTGCAGCGCGATCGATCGAGAGCGATCGTTATGGATTATCTACACAAAATCTACCAATAACTGCGAATTCGATTCGGCAGAGCCAATGCTGCACGAACGAGTGGGTGGAGGCAATTTGCACTCTCTCAACAAATTTGAATCGCTGCCGCTAGAGAATAAAACATTCTTAGCGATTTTTGGGTAAACTCTCTATATTCTCCTTAGTTCTAGGCGTAAGTTCTGGTTATGCAACCACCAATTCCATTGGGAACATTGCTTCAACAGCGTTACCGCGTGACCAAAATATTAGGTCAGGGGGGTTTTGGCCGTACCTACTTATCTCAAGACACTGGTTGTTTTGATGAAATGTGCGTACTTAAAGAATTTAGCCCTAACGATCGCGGTCGCGACGCGCTCAAAAAGTCTAAGGAGCTATTTCAGCGCGAAGCTCAAGTATTGTATCAAATCAATCATCCTCAAATCCCGAAGTTTAGGGCCAACTTTGAAGAGCAAAAACGACTCTTTTTAGTGCAAGAGTATGCTGAGGGGAAAACAGTCGCCAAAACTCTGAGCGATCGATTGAAAAATAATACAACTTTTAGCGAAGCGGAAGCGGTAGAATTTCTACAAAATATGTTGCCCGTACTATCGCATATTCATGGCATGGGCATCATTCATCGCGATATTTCTCCTGATAACATTATTTTCCGAGATCGCGATAAGTTACCCGTACTAATCGATTTTGGCGTGGTCAAAGCAGGCGTTACCCAACTAGAAGTTTCGACCCAAATTCACCAAGGTACCACTGTTGGCAAAGCTGGCTACGCTCCAGGCGAGCAGCTCCAAACAGGCGAAGCTTATGCCAATAGCGACCTCTACGCATTAGCAGTGACGGTTGTAGTGATGATGACTGGGCGCAAGCCCGAAAGTCTGATCGACAAAAGTACCATGACTTGGAAATGGCACCAGTGGGTGCCGACTCTCACCCCATGGTTTGCCAAAATTCTGAATAAAATGCTCAGCCGGATGCCCAATAGTCGGTATCAGTCGGCAAACGAAGTCGCTCAAGCCTTGCGCTCGGTATCGGACTTTGTAGGGCCTTCGGCAGCACCAGGACATGCCACTGGCAACCTTACCCCGCTAACTGGAATACCATCTCGCCCAACGACATCCGGCTACGAGCAGCCTTCTACCACCAACAATTCTGGCTCGGTTCCACTCTCGCGAGTCAAGCGGACGACAACCAGCGTCAAATCTAGCAACTATTCCGCCAAAAACACTCAGCCGCCACCGCAAAATCCCCTGCGCGGGATCTTGAACACCCCCTGGGGAACTGCGCTGGGTTCGACAGCCGCAGCCGTTATCTTTATTATCATCCCGCTATTTTTGGTCAGTCGATCGCTGACGACCTCTAGTAGCGGTTCCAAAACGCCAACTCCCGAACCAACTCTAGCCACACCAGCTACAGATCCGATCGCCACGCCAACGCCAATTACCGTACCTCCACCAGTTGTTGAGAGCGTGCCGCCGTCTCCACCAGTTACAGCAACGACCCCAGCACCTGCTACAGTTACGGCAGAAGCATTAAGTGTCGAAGTCGGCAAACCGCTGGTCAAAGAAGGCGCGCTCGATCCTAGTAAACCAACAGTATTCAGCCTGAACTTACCCGTCGGTCACAAACTCAAGGCTTCACTCGCCAGCACGCCTGCGGGAGCGACGATGAATATCCTCGCGCCCAATCAAGCAAATGTCGATGTCTATGCCAAAAATACGGTCAATTGGGAGGGCACTCTGCCACTAGCGGGGGAATATCGGATCGAGATCGTCCCGCTAGCTGGTGCCGCCAGTAACTATAAGCTAGAAGTGATAACCAATCTGGCACCAACGCCAGAGGTGTCGGCATCGCCTGCGCCAGTCAGTAGATAACCCAAGTTGCTACCTATAGAATGCCTGCGACTAAAGTCGCGGCTAATGCTGCAAAGTCCGCCTTCGCGGACTAATAAAGTAGTCCGCGAAGGTGGACTTTGCACTACGAGCAGCGGTTTTTAACCGCTGAGGTTGTAGGTAGCAACTTGGGTTAGATAATAAACTAAGTTGCTAGTTACAGATTTTTAGTGTGGAAGGGGGAAAGGGTAAAGGAAATTGTTATATCCTTTCCCTACAATCACCGTGCGAATATAATTAGCAACTTGCGTTAATAATAGAGATTGTCACCAGCACAGATTTGAGATCTGGACATTTATGGATGAAGAATCGATCGATATTGAGATGTTTGCTGAGTCGATCGCGAGTTTGGGACTCGATCGGATCTCGCGGCATATTTTGATTTGCGCCGACCAAACTAAACCGCTATGTTGCTCTCAAGCCGAGAGTTTAGTGGCCTGGAATTATCTCAAAAACAGACTCAAAGCACTCAAGCTCGATCGTCCTGACTCGCTCCCTGGGACTGTTTTTCGGACGAAGGCTAATTGTCTGCGCGTCTGCCATCACGGCCCGATTGTCGTTGTCTACCCCGACGGTGTTTGGTATCATTCGGCAACACCACCAGTATTAGAGCGCATCATTCAAGAGCATTTACTCGGCGATCGCATCGTTACAGAATATGCTTTTTTAGTACATCCTCTAAAAAATTATCAAAATACCAATGTGGCAGAGATCCCCAGCCAAGTAGCAGCTAACAAAGAAGAGTCTTAATTTTCGATCGTCCCTGCTCCCCGCTCCCAACTCCCCAACAATTTTTAGACCAATGACATTTGCGGCGATCGGCTAGGGGATAATTATAGAATAGTAATATAAAGTTCAAGAGATCGAGCTATGAGTAATCGCGATGGATTCACGGGTGGATTTTGGTTGGGCACGCTCGTCGGTGGTGTCATCGGCGGGATCGTTGGCGCGACAGTTGCCTCTCAACGATCCAATCAAATCGATGCTGAAACCGAAAACGGCAGGTTATCAGGCAGTGGCGAAAGAAGACCGCTCAAATCCAGCCGTCGGCGGAGCTACGATCGAATGGAGCTAGCTCGGCAGAGTTTGGATGCGAAAATTAATGACTTAAATAACGCCATCGATTCTGTCAGATCTTCGATCGGACATCCCCCTGGAGATATGTTCGATCCCTCGTTCGAACGCCTCAATGAAGACGTCAAGCCTCAAAAATCGATCGACGCCTAAATCTAAATCGGGACGCTCGATCGTCTAGTACTAAGCGGCATAATTTAGGGTACCGTATTTTCGATTCCCGCTCCCCGCTCTAGACTAATGATTGAGTCGGTAAATACGGTATGTCAAGCCATTCGTGAATTACCAGTCGATCGGTTAAACTAAGTTGAGTAGATTTGAATTTAGATACTAACTTTTATGGAAAACGCCGCGATCGTCCCCTTATTAATCATTAGCTTTTCAAAATTTCTAGAATATTATTCATACATTCTCATCGTCCGATTACTGCTAACTTGGTTTCCAAATATTGACTGGATGCAGCAAATTATTGGATTCCTCAGCCCGATTACCGATCCTTATCTCAATCTATTTCGGTTTATTCCTCCAGTCGGAATGCTCGATCTATCGCCAATCCTAGCTATCTTTGCCTTGCAATTTGCCATGCAGGCATTTGCAGCACTCACGCCAGTATTGTTAGGCTAATCAAGACTATCCGTCGCTCGATCGCCAGTTCCCATCATTTTGATGCAATGTTTTTTGCAAAGTGGTAGGGCGCGATTTACTGCAATCAAATAACTATTCATACCCCCAACGTGACAACCACAACACTGATTTATGTTGCTTTACTACTGACGACCTTAGTAGGGGTCGTTGGGGCTGTAGTCCCAGTAATGCCTGGGCCGATCTTAATTTTGGGCACATCGATCGGGGCGGGATTTCTCTATAATTGGGATAATGCCACTGTGACGATCGTCGTCTCTGGTGTTGTCTTCGTCATGTGTTTCGCGATCGAGCAGTTATCGGGCATCTGGGGCGCGCAAAAAGCTGGAGCCAGCTATTGGGGTCAAATTGGTTCGATCGTCGGTCTATTCCTCGGATTCTTTGGGCTGCTGCCAGCTTTACCCGTGGGCGGCCCACTGGTGGGACTGTTTTTTGGGCCGTTTATTGGTGCGGTTGTGGGCGAGTTGTTATATCCACGTCAGGTGCCGCTAGCCGAGCGAGTTAAAATTTCGGTCAAAGCTGGTGTCGGAATCGTTCTTGGTTCGGTGCTAGGTCTGATTTTGCAAGGTTTATTATCCCTGTTTGCCGCGATCGTCTTTGTCGTAACTACTTGGCATCTGGGGATGGGGATTAATTAATAATCGATCGTCGATCGATAGCCCCGACTATCCAAGAAGTCGGGGCTGTGGCTTTAGATTTTACCGCGTAACATCATTGCCATTTCGTTAGGTGTGGGCGAGAGTTCGAGAGCGGTTTCTTCGGTGATCCGGCCTTCTTGATAGAGCGAGAATAGAGACTTATTCATGGTAATCATCCCGTCGAATTCGCCATCGGTCATTAGTGGGGCAATTTCATCATATTTACCATCCCGAACGTAGTCTTTGACAGTTTCGGTATTGATTAAAATATCGTGATAAGCCGCTCGTTTACCGTCGGTGGTACGACATAAACCTTGAGAGATGACAGCAACTAGCGATTCTGCCAGCGATACCCGCATGACGGCTTGTTCTTCTGGCTTGAATAGATTCAGAATCCGCTCGATGGTTTTGATCGCACTATTGGTGTGCAAAGTACCGATGACTAAGTGTCCGGTTTGGGCGGCTTTGAGTGCGGTATTGACTGTCTCGCGATCGCGCATTTCTCCGACCAATATTACGTCAGGATCTTCACGCAGTGCCGCTTTCAACGCGGTGTCAAACTTGAGTGTATTTGCCCCGACTTCGCGGTGTTTGATCAGCGCGCGCTTACTTTTGTGAATAAATTCGATCGGATCTTCGATCGTGATAATATGGCGCGGCATTTCTTTATTCATATAATCGACCATTGCCGCCATTGATGTCGATTTACCCGAACCTGTCGGCCCCGTGACCAAAATTAAGCCTTTATGATAGTGGCAGACATCGCGGAAGACTGGCGGTAATCGCAATTCCTCGACTGTGGCAATTTGCATCGGAATCAGTCGCATTACCATCCCATAGCCATACAGGGAATCAAATAAATTGATCCGCACCCGCGCGAAGTCATATTGGGTAGCTCCATCAAAGTCTAGCTTCTCCTGAAATGTCCGAATATCATCTTCATTCAACACTTCATGCAACCAGGACATAAAAGTTGGTAGATCGGTTTCGGGGTAGTTAGTGGTTTCGATTTCCCCACGATTGCGAAATCTGGGCATTTCACCGACACCGACATGCACGTCCGAATAGCCTGCGTCAAAAGCTTCCTGCACCAATGCGCTGATGCTGGGCTGTCCTGGTGGTAGTTTGTAGCTGGGTGCTGTTATCTGTGGTTTGGTGGCCGCCGAGGGTGGGGGTGGCGGAAAATTAGTAGATAGGCTAGGCATTGATGGCGGTGGAGCCGGGACGTTACGGGAGTTTACCATAGGTCGATCGGGGGGATGATTTTATGCGACTACTCTCGTTTAGCTTGCCCAAATTTTACCCTTCGATCGACTTTTAACTAAGAAAAATCGTCCATACCTCTTTGGAGAGCGACGATCGCCAGTTGGGTGCGATCGCGTAAATTTAATTGGCTTAAAATGTTGGTAATCCGATTTTTGACTGTTTTCTCTGCAATAAATAAAGCGTCGGCAATCTCCCGATTACTTGCCCCCTGGGCGATGAGGCAGATGATTTCTCGCTCTCTAGGGGTTAACTGCTCCCAACCAGTTGAGACCACTAAAGCCTTTTTTGGAGCGGGTTGTGCTAGTACTTGATGTGCTAAGCCGGGGCCGATTTGAGTATGGCCTTTCCGAACGAGGCGGATTGCTTGAGTCAATTCTTCAAAAGGTGTATCTTTGAGCAAATAACCAGATGCTCCGGCTTGGAGAGCTTGGGAGACATATTCGCGATCGTCAAATGTGGTTAAGACTAGCACCTTTGTGTCGGGAAACCGCTGACAGATTTCCCGCGTGGCTACTACGCCATCCATCACTGGCATTCGGATATCCATTAGCACCAGATCTGGCGGCAAATTCTCGACCGCATCGTTGGCAAAGCCTTCTAGCAGAGAAATCGCTTCCAGTCCGTTTTCTGCTTCTCCTACGATTTCCAATTCTGGATCGGTTTTGAGCAAGGCACGTAAACCCCGCCGGATTAGATTTTGGTCGTCTACCAGTACTAGGCGAATCATCACGATTTCGCTCCAGCGGGAACGGCAGCAATGAGGGGCAAAGTAACTTGGATTTGACAGCCCCGACGCGGTGCTGTGGTAATTTGCAATTCGCCGCCTAGTGCGGCGGTACGTTCTTGCATTCCTTGCAGTCCAAATCCTGATGGCTTGTGGCTCAGATCGAATCCCTGTCCGTTATCTTGCATCGTGGCGGTAATTGCTGTCTCAGTTTGACGAATCTCGATCGCGACTTCTGTAGCTTTTGCATGTTTGCGGATATTTGTCAAGCTTTCTTGTGCCAGCCGATAGAGAGTGAAGTCAAGTTCGATAGCCAGTGGGATGGCGATTTCATCAGTAAAAGTGGGGGCGATGCCTGTAGTCCGCTGGAAATCTCTCACTAAATTCGCGATCGCTTCTTGGCGAGATCTACCCTGCAACGGATCGGCACGCAAGAGCGTCACAGACTCCCGCACATCCTGCAATGCTTGAGATCCCAACTGTTTGACTTCTTGCAGCAATGCTTCGGCTTCTAGCAGGTCTGTCCGCAGCAATCTCAGGGCGGCTCCAATGTGGATGTTTACCACTGTCAGTGAGTGTCCCAAGGAATCGTGAATATCGCGGGCGATCCGGTTGCGCTCCTGTTCCGTCGCTAATTCTTCGATCCGTAAGGCATATTCACGCAAGCGGGTATTGGCATCAGCGAGTTGTTCCTGTCCTTTGCGCTCCGCCAAAATCGTATCTACCAGCAGATGCAGGAATAAAAATACTAAGCTAAACACGATCGTTAAACCAATCCACGCTACGCCAGTTTGAGCAATGGGAATTGCAAACAGCAACCGACCAGACCACAGTCTGTAAGTTTGAGAGAACAGACAGGCAATAAAAGCCAGTAAAGTAATTGCCAAACGTACTTGTCCTTGGTGAGGATCTCGTCCGGCTAACAATACGCAATTGCGGAGCGTCAGCACGACATACAACAACGACGGTGATGGAAATTCGCCGCCAAACGTCAGTAATAACAACAGGCTAAATTCTGCGGTTGTATAGAGTAGTTTATAGTTCCAATCATGTGGCAAGCGCAATCTCATTGCCGCAAACATTACCAACCCCAACATATTTAGCGCGGGAAAACCTAAATTGGGGTTACCGATCGCGACCAGGATTTGGACGATCGCTGCTACCGCCAATAATACCCATTCCAGCCGTAATAAGAGCTGAATTGGTGACGAATGCTGATGACTGAGGGATAAACTCATGACGATCGAGAAAACTACCAACTCAACAATAGCCGATCGATCGTCCAACCGACTAGGGATAAAGTCCCGCAGAATTCGGGTTATGGCAACCGCAGTTAGGGGCAAGGTGGTTATATCGCTGGCGATGGCAATGGTAACTACAAGTCTGGTAGTTATAGTTACGGTTACTCAAGTTACTAGTAGTAATTAACGATCGCGCTCAAAACCCGGAAATCCAACCCAACGTTAGTAATTCTAAATTAAAGTTATATCTCCGATCGAACTTGTTAGCTGAGGACGATCGGATTTTTTGTTGAGTTTGCTTGCATAACATTTCCAAACGATCGAGACCAAATTTATCCCCGATCGATCGGGACAAAATCCCAAATAAATGGGGACGTTCGACTCTATTGAATCGAGGTTGACCCGGCTTATATTGATAGACATAGAGCGATAGCAACCAGGAACTTTGATGAATCACCACCGCACGGCAATTGCGATCGGTAGCGTTATGACCGCCCTCGTAGTAGTAACGCCCGCCCAAGCTCAACCTGTCGCACTCACACAGTTGTTCCCCGCACTGGTTGGAGTCAAACTCCAACCCGCACAAACAGCTAGTTTAGCGCAACTCAGTCAGCAGACCTTACCGTTAGTCAGACGGTTGCTCTCTTCCACCCAAGTGCAACAGTTTGATGCTGCACTTGGGCAGGGTCAATCGGTAAGAGCTGCATTATTCTCTCTCGATCTATCGAGATCGCAACAATTTAAATTGTCCCGTAAATTGCAGTCGGTCAAATCGCAACTTAACGAAATTCTCACACCCGAACAACAGCAGCAAGTTATTCAAAATGCACTTGCTTTACCACAACGATCGATTAGGTAGCAAATCGTAACTGAAAGATCTAATTAACTCAGTCAACCATCATAACCAGGAGTTTATCATGCAGAAATCTATTCTCAATCTATCTATTTCGATCGCATTACTAATTATCGGCTGTTCTCAAGCAGCCTTTGCTCAACAAACTACAATTCGCACTGGCCCTTATGGTAACAGTAGTGTCACCAACCGCTCCTATAACGGTAATGGTAAGCAAACCACGACTCGCACTGGCCCTTATGGTAACAGTAGTGTCACCAACCGCACCTTTACTGGTGCTGGCAAGCAAACCACGACTCGGACTGGCCCATATGGTAAAACTGGCACCACTACTCGTTCTGTTGGCAAATAGGTCGATTCGATCGCCTTTTGAATTGCTATCCTCAATTGAGTACTTCACTGGGGAGGCTAAATTATTTAGCCTCCCCTTTTATCGCTCCAAAATTAGTTCGACTTTAACTTCTTTTATTGGTTCTCCCCGCTCCCTGAAGATATTATGCAGCACGGTTTAATTTACTTTTTTTACCCAATTCTATTAGTAGCGGTCGCAATTGAAATATATTTTAGTAGCAATAGTCGCCACCGGAATTATCATTGGCAAGAGAGCATTGCTTCACTATGGATTTTTCTGATTCATCATTTGACTCAAATCCTGTTTAGGTTCGTACCTACAGGGATCTTATTCTTTGCTTGGCAGCATCGATTATTGACGGTGTCATTCGATCGGTGGTGGAGTATTCCTTTATTATTTATCTCGCTCGAATTTTGTTATTACTGGTATCATCGTGCGGCTCATCAAGTTCGGTGGCTGTGGGCGACTCATGCCGTTCATCACTCCATCCAATATTTTAATTTATCCGCTGCCTATCGTTTGGGCTGGACGGGTTGGTTGTCGGGGAATATTCTCTTTTTTATGCCATTGAGTTGGTTGGGCTTTCACCCAATGGCAGTTGGCATTGGGCTATCGTTAAATTTATTATATCAATTTTGGATTCATACCGAATTAATTCCTAAACTGGGTGTTTTTGAACTAGTATTCAATACACCTTCCCATCACCGCGTTCATCACGCTTCTAATTCTGAATATATCGATCGCAATTACGGCGGCGTGCTGATTATCTTCGATCGATTATTTGGCACGTTTGTTGCCGAAAAATCCGATCTACCCATCATCTATGGGTTGACGCATTCACTGGCTGCTCACAACCCCGTCAAAATTGCCTTGTATGAGTGGTATCGCATATTGAAAGATATTGTCGTAGCCAAAACATGGCGGGAGCGATTGAGGGCGATTCTCGGTGCGCCTGTTTGAAGATCTCCTGCTCGAATCGATCGAGGCAACGGGGCAATCTTTGGCTATAGTCCCTACATTTTTCGGTACGAAAGCATCTCAAAAATTTGACAGATCTCCCTTCTCTAAGAGGGTGACACAGCACGAGTCAACCGACCGAATCGCGCTGTGTCTTTTTTTGTATTCTAGGCGATCGCTAGCTCGCTCTAAATTTGGCCATTTCAGAGATTTATCCGATTGCTGATGGGTATTATAAGTCTATCTACTAAACCTAATGGATTTTTACCAAAAATCGACACTCTATCCCCCCGACACCGTATGTAGCCTAGATAACATCGGTATTGAAGTTACGATTGTAGTCAGAACGCTCTTAGAAATAAGTGAATTCACTGATTAGTGTTGGGATAACAGAGCATTAGCCCATTGGCGTTAGCGTAGCCTCTGACTTATCAGAATCTCCTTTGGAGAATCGCACGAACTTTGGTAAGATATAACTCATATATACATTATTCTCGTAAATTATTATGCTAACTGTCAAAACTTTACAGGTAAAGTTCGGTTCGAGCTAAGCCTATCGTTCGAGCTAAAGTTGTCCGATTATTTGATGGCTACCACATGCGATCGACACCTTGTTGTAGCGGCGATAGCCAAAGTGTTAAATTCTATATCTTAAAAATTAATTATCTAAACTTAGCACCAAAGTCAATCTTTCGATTTTCATGTATCTAGAGCTGGGTACTCCTAAGCCCTAGACGTTCGTGCTAGCTTAATTTGTCTGTATCTAAATCGCTAAGGTCTATATTGGCGTATCCTCTCCAGTGGAGAGTCGATTTAACTTAACTATAAAAATAACTAGGTAATATATATAATGTTCTCTGCTGCTAACCGTCTCTCAATCTTTGTGGACGGTAATAATATGTTTTATGCCCAACAAAAAAATGGGTGGTTTTTCGATCCTCGGCGCGTGCTAGAGTATTTCACGAAAGAACCAGAATTAATGTTGATTAACGCTTTTTGGTATACTGGATTGAAAGATGCTCAAGATCAACGGGGCTTTCGCGACGCACTGATCAGCCTGGGTTATACAGTTCGTACTAAGATTCTCAAGGAATATTATGACGACACCTCTGGTCGCTATTCCCAAAAAGCGAATCTCGATATTGAAATCGTGGTCGATATGTTTAATACTGTAGATCAGTACAATCGAGTCGTGCTATTTAGTGGTGATGGTGATTTCGAGCGCGCGATCGAGCTACTGCGATCTAAGAATACCCACATCACAGTGATCTCCACCGAAGGGATGATTGCCAGAGAATTGCGAAATGTTACCGATCGCTACATCGATCTCAATGACATTCGCGAACGCATCGAGAAAGTTGATTCTTTATAGGAGAACCAGTTCGAGTGTTAGAACAGCAACCAAAAATAATAATACCATCCATGTTATTTGAGTTACTAGTGCTTATTTAGGTGACAGAATTTATAAAGACTATGATTAGTCTTTATTCAATTTAGGAGTCTGGCGATCGATAGTTAATTCTCAAAAATCGCGTTTCCATCCTAACCCATCTGTCACCTTAAACATATCGTCAACATAGATACTCAATTTTTTGTGAGAAGTCGGGTATCTAGCAGTCCGATTAGTAACTCTTGTCGCTATTATTTTTTAGGTATCTAACGTTATGACCGAACAAACATCATCAGACCGCGTAATTATTTTCGATACTACTTTGCGCGATGGCGAACAGTCTCCAGGTGCAACCCTCAACGCCGAGGAAAAGCTCACGATCGCCCGTCAATTAGCACGCTTGGGTGTCGATGTCATCGAAGCTGGTTTTCCCTACTCTAGTCGGGGCGATTTTGAAGCAGTCCAACAAATCGCCAATCTAGTCGGGACGCCATCGGGGCCGATTATTTGCGGTTTGGCACGCGCGAGCGAAAAAGATATTAAAGCTGCTGCTGAAGCTCTCAAACCTGCGGCAAAATCGCGCATTCATACATTTATTGCGACGTCGGATATTCACCTAGAGTATAAACTCAAAAAGACTAGAAAAGAAGTCTTACAAATCGCTGGCGAAATGGTCGCTTATGCCAAATCCTTCGTCGATGATGTGGAGTTTTCGCCAGAAGATGCCGGACGCAGCGACCCTGAATTTTTGTATGAAGTACTAGAACGTGCGATTGCTAATGGCGCGACGACTGTCAATATTCCCGATACCGTTGGTTATACAACACCCGCTGAATTTGGTGCCTTAATTAAAGGGATTAAAGAGAATGTCCCCAATATCGATCGGGCGATTATTTCCGTTCACGGACACGACGATTTGGGATTGGCTGTGGCTAACTTTTTGGAAGCAGTAAAAAATGGTGCGCGCCAACTAGAATGCACGATTAACGGTATTGGCGAACGCGCTGGTAACGCCTCGTTAGAAGAGTTAGTAATGGCACTACATGTGCGTCGTCAGTACTTCAACCCCTTCTTAGGTCGTCCGGTCGATTCTACCGCGTCGCTGACAAATATCGATACTCGTCAAATTTATAAGACATCCCGCTTAGTATCGAGCCTAACTGGAATGCTCGTTCAACCCAATAAAGCGATCGTCGGTGCCAATGCTTTCGCTCACGAATCGGGCATTCATCAAGATGGTGTGTTAAAAAACAAGCTCACTTATGAAATTATGGATGCTCAGTCGATCGGGTTGACTGATAATCTAATTACACTGGGCAAATTGTCCGGTCGAAATGCCTTCCGGACGCGTCTATTAGAATTGGGGATTGATTTATCGGAGAACGATCTGAATAAAGCTTTCTTGAGGTTTAAAGACGTCGCTGATAAGAAAAAAGAAATTACCGATCGAGATTTAGAAGCGATCGTTAATGATGAAATCAAACAAAGTCCCGAAATCTTTATTCTCGATCGCGTGCAAGTCGCTTGCGGCGATCGCGCTCAACCGACTGCTACGGTTACGATTCGGATGCCCAATGGTGAAGAATTAACCGATGCCGCGATCGGCACTGGCCCGGTAGATGCTATTTATAAAGCAATCAACCGCGTTGTCGATGTACCGAATCAGTTAATCGAATTCTCGGTGCAATCGGTGACAGCAGGTATCGATGCGATCGGTGAAGTGACAATTCGCCTCAAGTATCAGGATTATACTTATTCTGGATATGCTGCGAATACAGACATTATCGTCGCTTCCGCACAAGCTTATATCAACGCGCTCAATCGTTTGTACGCTGCAAAAACTAAGTTGGAAGAAGCAGCTAATCAGTTAGCAGTTAATAGTTAAATTAATTGATAATTGATAATTGATAACTGGGTTGTTAAGGTGATGTTTGAAACCCCTTAGCCCCCACCCCCAACCCCTCTCTTTTGGTACAGTGTTCCCCACTCACTGGTTTTAAGAAAGGGATCGATTGTGTAGGGGTGCCCCTTATAGGTACCCCCAAATCTATAACAACTACTAATACTTTCTGCACTCTCGCTAGTTTCAAACTAGACAGGCTTTACTTGTGCGAACATAAGCTTGTAATCGATCGGACAAATCATGGACTCGATCGGGATAAACTGGCAATCTCGGACGTAATTCCCAGCCAGCATTGGCGAGTAGGCTAGTTAATTCTGATAACTGCAAATGATGATAGTCGGGATTGACTTCATCTTTAGGAACTATACCGCCTAAATCTCGCGCACCCGCATTCAGACAAGTTAATAATAAATCGGGATTGGGAATTAAATTCGGCGGGATCTGAATCGCAACATTAGTCGGTAATATTTGTCTGGCTAAACTAATTACTACTGGTAATTTTTGAATGTCAAAACCCATTCCTGAAAAACTTTCCTGGCTACCGGGACTATAAGGTTGGAGGATGACTTCTTGAATATGCCCCCAGCGATCGTGAATATCCGCAATTGCTTGTAAACTACTTTCCCAATCGATTGCAGATTCGCCGATGCCTAATAGTAACCCTGTCGTAAACGGGATTTGTAGCTTACCAGCCCAATCTAGTTGTTCGAGTCTGATTTGAGGTAATTTACTCGGTGCGTGACGATGCACTCCAGCGAGTAAAGCTGGATCTAGAGCTTCTAGCATCAATCCCATCGACACATTAACTTGTGCTAATTTCTCCATTTCTCTAAAGCTCAAAGGGCCAGCATTCGTATGTGGCAAAAAGCCCATCTCTAAAGCTAGATTGCCCAGATCGTAAATGCGCTCGATCCAAGCTTGGCGGCGTGAAGATCGGGGATGCACCTCGCCACTTAAAATCAAGATTTCACAGACATCTTTATCCTGAAGATCGGCCAAGATTTGAGTGGCTCGATCGAGTGTCATCCATTTGTCAGCACCTGGATCGACTCGGAAGTTGCAGTAACTACAGCGATTGAAACACTCATAAGTCGGGACGATCGTATATGCCGGACTGTATGTAATAATTGGCATTCAAATAGATGAGATTTTAGGTAATTTGGGTCGATTCGATCGATCTAAAAAGATTTAGGTGGCGCGCCATAGCGGACGCGATTGTATTCTTCTACCAATCTACTTTCATCGACAGATTTTTGTTCTTGAACTAATAGGTTGCCAAATTCAATCAGCCGAGCAAGCGTAAAATATGGCTTAGGGAAAGTGGGTTTGATACCAGATGCCGGATTGACAACTTCGATCGAGAGTCGCTCTAAGCCGACTTTGTGGATGAAATCTCTAATTTGTTCGTCATAAATCCGCGCACGCATCGCTGCGAAAAAATCAACAGCTCGATCGGGAAATCGATCCACTAAATTAACTATTTCGCGCTCGGAAATATTATCTGGGGCAAATATACCCCTGACAATCCCGATTTTATCCTCGCGCGTCGGCACCCAATAATACTTTTCCATGCGGCCATCGCGAATTAAGGGCGCGTAGAGAGTAGATAAATCGTTGCCAGTGACAATAATCGGAATTCGCGGTAGGGGTGTCGAGTCATAACTACCTGGTAACTGGACGTTCGTCGGATGGTCGGCAATATTCATCAATGTCGCATTGACCAACTGCGTATTGACAGTATACTGAGTCCCTTGGTCGAATCTCCCCGCCCCAGCATCGATATCATTAATGACTAATACCGCCATTCTGCCGCGTACCTTAATGATTTCGGCGGCTTCCCGATATCGCAGCCGAATCAACCGCGCCGAATCCCCAGCATCGGGACTTTCCAATTCCCCCGCCGAAATGTGGATTGCTTCCACCTTCATTCGATCGAACACCAATTCACACTGAAAAGTTTTTCCCTCGCCTTTACGCCCATGTACGCCCAGAATCAGCGGCACTTTTACCCCCGGTAAATCGAGAAAATTTTTGGTGATGTGGACGGCTAATTTATCTAAGAATGCAGGCGCGATGTAGTAATCCATGAGTAAGTGGATAGTGGATAGTGGATAGTGAATCGTGAATAGAGTTTAACGCGCAATGCACGTAAGATAGCCGCCAAAATCAGATCCTTAACAACTAGCTCACTACTATCGACCATCCGCGATCCACTATCCACTACCCACTACCGACTATTCACTATCGATCGCCGTTTCCTGTTATTGTGGATGGGAGAAAATCTGAGTTGAGAAGATAAACAACATGGGGACGACTTACCAACGGGTATTGCTCAAGTTGAGTGGGGAAGCCCTGATGGGCGATCTTGGTTATGGCATCGATCCGACGATCGTCCAAGCCATCGCGCAAGAAGTAGCCGAAGTCGTTGCTAGTGGTGTCCAAGTCGCCATAGTCGTTGGTGGTGGCAATATTTTCCGTGGAGTCAAAGCTTCCGCTAAAGGCATGGATCGAGCTACGGCTGACTATGTGGGGATGATTGCCACTGTGATGAATGCAATTACGCTTCAGGATGCGTTAGAACAGAAAGGGGTACAAACCAGAGTCCAAACCGCGATCGCGATGCAGGAAGTCGCCGAACCCTATATCCGTCGCCGTGCCATCCGCCATCTCGAAAAAGGTCGGGTAGTGGTGTTTGGAGCGGGTTCTGGGAATCCATTCTTTACCACCGATACCGCTGCCGCGCTGCGTGCTGCCGAGATCGATGCTAATGTGATTTTTAAGGCTACCAAAGTCGATGGCGTATACGATGCCGACCCCCAAACCAATCCTGATGCCAAACTGTTTAAGAGTTTGACTTTTAAGCACGTTCTCGATCGGGATTTACGGGTGATGGATAGCACGGCTATTGCCATGTGTCGGGAAAATAATATTCCGATTATCGTCTTCAATTTATTTGAACGGGGCAATATTCAGCGAGTGGTAGCGGGTGAAACAATTGGTACTTTTGTAGGAGGTTCTTGTGAAATTTGCTGATGTCGAAGGTCATATGCAGAAGGCGGTGGAATCCGTCGGGAGATCGTTTAATACCATTCGCACCGGACGGGCGAGTACTAGCTTGCTCGATCGAGTGACGATCGATTATTATGGGACGCCGACGCCATTAAAGTCGCTGGCAAATATCGGGACGCCCGATTCGACGACGATTACCATTCAACCATTCGATCGCAGTAGCATGAGTACGATCGAGAAAGCAATTTCGCTCTCGGATATTGGCTTGACTCCCAATAACGATGGTTCGACAATCCGGCTCAATATTCCGCCACTTACTGGCGAACGTCGCAAGGAATTTGTCAAACAAGCTAGCAAATATGCCGAGGAAGGTAAAATCTCCGTCCGCAATATCCGTCGCGACGCGATCGATTTTATTAAAAAACAAGAAAAGGCTAGCGAAATTTCTGAAGATGAATCGAAAGATCTTCAAGATAAAATTCAGAAGCTAACCGATAAATATGGTGCTCAAATCGATCGGGTGTTGGCTGAAAAGGAAAAAGATATTATGACAGTTTAAGTCTGGACTGACTAAAATGCTCGCACGAGTAGGTTGGGCATAGCTCGATCTACTCGCTCTCATGTCCAATCGATAAATCCGCATACATCGATCGTCGCTCGCAAACTACTTGGTTATGAAAATAAAAGTAATTGAAAACTTTGATGGTAGTTTCACACTCGATCAACAAGCACGATCGATATTATTTGGCTTACTAACTAGCGAAAAATTTCTCCAACAAGTTGCCGAGCAGGCTAACTGTCAATCCTTAACTTTTACCGAAATATTATTTCAGCCCGTTCCTTATAGTGCGGGTACGCCCAAGGGAATGCCAGCCGAGATCGAACGCTATCATCAATCCCCAGAATATCTAATTATTAACGTGCCGCCTAATTTTATGTTTGCGGCTAAGATATTTCAACCCAGTCGGCTATGTGCGATTTATCAAAAAATTAGCGAATAGACTTTAGGCTTAAAGGCATTGTCATAGAGAAGTAACTAAAACCTAATGCTTATTACTGAAATTTTCAACTATAAAATTTAACAATTATGTCATCAAATACCGATATTCCAAGTTTAGGAAGCTTGGAGTTTTTACCATATATTGATGATGGCGGAGAATTACCGATCCAGCTCCAAAATAGAATTGGTATTTATGCAATTTTTGATGAGTTGCAAGTTTTACAATTCGTCGGTTATTCACGAGATATTTATCTAAGTCTCAAACAACATTTAGTCAGAAAGCCGGAAGCTTGCTATTGGGTAAAAGTGACGACGATCGATCGACCCAATCGGACATTTCTCGAAAATGTGCAGTCGAGCTGGACTACCGAAAATGGTAGCATCCCCCTTGGCAATGCAGCCGATAGTGCCCAATGGTTAGATCCGATTTCCACCCATCATGCCATGACCGCTGCCGAAAGCGATAGCTTTGCCGATCTCGATGGTGTCGCTCAAATCAAGCTGCTCAAGCAAGTCTCTCGCCGCGTCGAAGAAACTATCTTAGCCACACTCCAACAGCGCGGCGTCCACACCGAAATTCGCTTCAATCCCAAGCTCAAAGAGCAAGGTTTACTAGATCTAAAATAGATTGCTGCTCTCGGCGGAAAAGAGATAACTCGATTGCAACAACAGAAAATTATCCCTCAATTCAGCAACACCCTGCTAGATGTTGCTGAATTGAGGGATGATTCGCTCTCATCCAACGCCCGAAAATGCAAACCGCCTAGAGCCAGATTAACGCTGATGCTGTCCGAACTGTAACTCGTACACCTCATCCTCCTTCTCAGTTGCGATTTTCAGATTGGAACGTGGATAAGCAACGCATAGTAAGGCATATCCTTGAGCCTGTAATTCTGGACTCACGCCCATGCCCTCGCCTTGATCTACCTCTCCTTCTAATATCTGCGCAGCACAAGTAGTACAGACGCCAGCATTGCAAGATACTGGTAAATATATTCCTGCCGCACCAGCAGCGCGTAAAATCTGTTTATCTTCAGGAACTTCGATCGTGTGAACTTCTCCCTGATGATGGATCTCTACGGTATAAATTTGTGTCATAAAATGATAATTATAGTGTGCCAGGATGTTTGAGGAGATATTCTCCACTTTACCAAGTTCTGGTACTAGCAAGTCATGCCACAAACACGGTTTCGGATTCATACTTGCCATCGATCTACACCAATGCGTTCGATCTTAAAGTTTAGCCGCAACATTGGCGTGGGGATATTACTGACGCTCGGAATCGGCGGATATTTAGCAGATGTCACCGTCAATGCCGCAATTTTCGATCGCGCTGGACGGAAAATACCCGATCGGGAAGTAAACTCAGATCGGGTCAATTGGCAACTACTCTCTGCCATCACCGATCGCAAATACAATGGCGTTGGCGTCATTGATACCAATTATGGCGTCTGTACTGGATTTGCCATTAATAGCGGCACTCTGGGCGCACCTGCATACGTCCTCACCAACGGTCATTGTCAAGGTAGCTCTCGCAAACTACCCAACGAGCGCGAAATTTTAGTCGATCGATCGACTAAGACCAATTTTATCGTCAACTATTTTCATGATTTTAAGCCCCAACGTGCGACTTTTGCCGTCAAACGGATGGTCTATGGCACGATGAAAAATAACGATATTGCCATCCTGGAATTAAAGATCACCCAGGGGGAATTGCTCAAAGCCGGAATCGTACCCCTCCAACTTGCGCCCCAACCCGCAGCCATCGGCGAACCGCTGATAGTTGTTGGCATACCTTCGGAAGGTGTCAAAGAAGAACTCAATTTCCTTCATGCTGCCACCTGTAAAGCCGGAGAACGCGCCAATGTTAAAGAAGATGTTTATAACTGGACGCAATCGATTCGCCACCAGTGCAGCATTGTTGGCGGTATGTCTGGTTCGCCGATGATCTCGCGGCTGACACAGCAAGTCGTGGGAATTATTAATACTGGCGTTAATGACAGTGCCAGCAACCAACCCCAATGCAGTCTAAATCGCCCATGTGAGGTCGTCAAAAATAACTTAGTGCAAACTTTTCCTCAAGAAAATTATGGTCAGTTAGTCGATCGCATTCCCACTTGTTTCGATCGACGCGGGATCTTCAATCTTCAGCAGTCTAGCTGTCAACTAGAACGTCCGTAGATACAGTAGATCGTCAGCAGTTGTCTGGATACTAAACAGATAGCTAGAGTAGCTAGACACTATAAATAATTTTGATGTAAATAAAGTGTAAAATTGCAACATCCTGGGAATACTAATTAATAATTAGCCAGAAAGTCGAGCGACTTAGCTTTAAGAAGTTCGGGCATCGATCGATGCCAACGAATTTTTTGACTCATACTATCTCTAGCTAAACAGTACTCTAACAATCGCAGTTATGTCGAACTTAGATACTGGCGATCGACTATTAGGTGCAGGCAACTTTGCTGAAGCGATCGCCTGTTACGATCTGATTATCGAAATCGATCCGTTTCAGCATCATGCCTGGTACGGTCGCGGTCTTGCCCTCGCTCGATCCGCAAAATATCGCGAAGCAATCGAGAGTTTTGATTGCGCGCTAAATATCCAGCCAAATGAAGAGATGGCTTGGATAAATCGCGGCACTGCGTTTGGCATCCTCGGCGAATTTACCCAAGCACTTGCTAGTTTCGATTTAGCTCTAAAAATTAACGCATATAACAGTGAAGCTTTATATGGCAGAGGTTTGGCTTTAAATCAGTTAGGGCGAAATACCGAATCGCTGGCTAGTTACGAGCGCGCTGTCAAAATCGATTCAGACAACTATAAAGCTTGGCATAATCGCGGCGTACTGCTTAACGAGCTGACCAGATATCAAGACGCGATCGACTGTTTCGATCGCGCTCTAGCCGTCAATCCAGATTTATATCAAGCTTGGCAAAGTCGGACTCTTTCATTACTGAATTTAGAGCGATATGCGGAAGCAATTATTAATTGCGATCGGTTACTTGCACTCGAACCAAACAATCCAGAAGCGTTTTATCAACGCGGGATTGCATTGAGTATGTTGACTAGATATGATGAAGCAATTATCGATTTCGATCTGGCCTTGCAAATCGATAGTGGTTATTATTTAGCTTGGAAAAATCGCGGCTATGCCCTCGATCGATTGGCGCGACATTCAGAAGCACTGGCTAGCAGCCTGTCGGAGAAACACATTTAATCCCCATTAATCGATGCAAACGTCTGAAATTGTAGGCGAGGCAGACAAGATTCCATTCTCCGGCTGCTTTGGTCAAGCCTCTTAAAGAGAACTGGCGAAACCCTATTGTTTCTTTGATAATACCAATAATCGGTTCGACGGTACACTTTCGTAACCGATAAAATGCTCTTCCTTCATCGGTTTGCAGCTTGTATGCCATCTGTGCTTTCAGTGTTGCCGCTGCCACTGGTGGATCTGGTTGTTGTGACAATATAGTTTGCCAATAATCCTGATGAGAATGCCGCCCGGTAGCTATGTATGGCTCAATTTGACGTGTCTCCAAACCCTCAATATTAGTCACGCTGAAGTAGCCAGTATCTAATGCTGCTCGCTTGGGCTTGCCGACTCTACGATCGATCGCATCGACAGTTGGTAGTGCATCAAGTTGGTCATTAGGATGATTGGATAGAGTGTTGGAAATAATTAATAAAGCTTGATGCTCGATCGCAATCTGACCATTATAATGCTGGTCAAAGCCTTTGTTACCACTATTTTTCATGATCCGTGATTGAGGATCGGTGAAATTGTATTGCGCTCGATCGGTGATGGCAAAAAAGGGGGTGATGGAACCCTTCCGCTCGGCTTTTTCCCTGTTTTTTCAATATATGCTGCTCGTTCTGCCATTTTTTCAACGTATTTAGACTGGTCTAATTCGTATTGCTCTTGCGCTCGATTATGTAATTCTTGTTTTGCCTTCTCAAGATGAGCTAATCGCTCCTTCCTCCGCGCAATTTCGGCAACAACATCGACTTCTTTGTCTATCTTAATTCCATCTGCTTTTTGACCCAATTTTATCAATTTTTCCACTTCCGTTCGTAATTGCATCTGAATTTCTTCTAAACGTTTGTGGCTCACTGCCTTACTTTTGGACGCATCTGCGTGAATCTTTGTCCCATCAACACTAATGTCTTCAACTTTCAATACATTAGCTGCAACTGCCATTTCCAATATTTGTACAAATAGTTCTTTAATCTGTTCTAGAAATCTACTCCTAAAGTTGGCAATCGTATCATGGTCTGGATGTAAGTTACCAGCTATAAATCGAACTGGCATTGATTCGTAGCTCGCTTTTTCCAATCCTCGCGAACTAAAGATTCCAGTCGCGTAACCGTATACAAGCATTCCTAACAAAATTTCTGGTGCAATTGGTGTTCCACCCCTTGGCTCCATATGCACTATAAATACTACTGAGGTCGAGTTGAGCGATCGTTTGCACTACAAATCGGGCAAGATGGTCTGGTGGCAAGCATTCTTCGATACTCACTGTTTGTTTTAGCATTGCCTCGTAATCTACCGTTTTGAATTTCCGCACCAATCGTTTTACCCTTAGTAACCTGAGTTCGATGAGGCATAGCCTCATCGAACTCAGATGTGACAACATGTTCAGCTTAATAGCAAATTTTATGTAAATTTTGGCACGATAAAACCCATCATTAAGATGATTAATGATTGAAAATATTGAGTTAAGTTAATAAATAAATAATCGGCTAAATAGGAACAATACTAAAGAAGTTTTGAGCAGGCTCATCTAGCTTCAAACTCGGCTTTTTAGGTTGATGAGTATAAGCAATTAATGCTGTAATCAGATTTAGCATGAAATTATGCAAGCTCCGATGGCGAGAATGGACTAAATAACAAATATTTTTTAACTGGTCATTTACCGTTTCAATCAGCGAGCGTTTCCGAAGTGATATTTTGTCATCCATCAAGATGAGCTTGTTTTTCATATTAGATTTTAGTGGCGTAATTAGCTGCAATCCTTTATTTAATAATTCTTCAAATAGTTCTTTCTTAATATATCCTTTGTCTCCAAATATTTTTCCTGATATTCCCTGTGTCATTGATGGCAAATGTGTGCGGTCATCGACATTGCCAGGTGTGATTTTGCAGCTTAATATCTCTCCGCAATCATTAATAATTAAATGAAGCTTGAATCCAAAGTACCATCCCATAGAACTCTTACTCAGCTTGGCAGTTTCTTTGAAAACCTTATTTCTTTTAATTCTTTTTGGGTGACAAACTGGAATAGCCGTGCTATCCACGAAACTAATTCCAGTCACCTTACCTTGACGAGAGTTGAGATAATAAAGGCAAGCTATTAAAACATTTGGCATCAACTCCACCATTCTATTGTAACTAACCAACTTTGGAAAATAATCAGTTAAGTTTTGACAAACATTTTTGAGGTAATAATCCTTAAATGTTCGATAGCTTGACTGATGGAAATGAATAGAAATAGTCATGACCTCGCTCAGTGATAGGCCGCAGCGTTTTGGTAAGCTATTACCGTTGGCAGGGAAAGATATTGATGAAAAAGTTGCTAGCCAATCTTGGCAGAAATCATCTATTTCACAAAATAGTTCGGTTAAGTCCATCATCTAAGTGTGGTTTTCTAATATATATATTAATTTAACCAGAATCAGAGATTATACATAAGGGTTGCAATGCTATTTGTACTTTTATTTGCCGACCGCTCCTCAGAACTTTTAATAACTTATTAATTGTTAATTATTTGTAATTATCGATCGACGTTTTACTTCCAAGTCATTATCAATAATCAAAGCTTATTGATAATGACTTGGAAATATCTCATTTTAATAATTGATGTTTATGACTCAAGCACAGTCAGAGACTTGATTTGATGATGAGGCACAGCCTCATCGAACTCAGGTTTAGTAGTCTCCCGATCCTAACCGAAAAATCTTATCTCCGACAGGCTGCTAGTCACGATCGTTCGCTCGCAATAGAGCCAAACGACCCGACGGTTTGGTATAATCGCGGCAACTCACTACTTTATTTAGAAAAATACCCAGAAGCAATTGCCAGCTACCATCGCGCGATTCTCTTTGAGAAAGGCTCTGCCAACGAGATCGACCCGAAATTATCGGCAGCCTGGGGTAATTGTGGAGTTGCATTGGACCGATTAGGTCGATATTTAGAAGCGATCGATTGTTACCGTGAAGCCGTAAATATTGCTCCCAACTATAGCGAAGCTTGGTGCAATTGGGGGGTAGCATTAGGCCGATTGGAGTGCTATGCAGACGCACTGGCTTGCTTCGATCGCGCTTTGGCAATTCACCCCGACGATCTTACCGCTCGGACGATGCGGAACTTAGTGCTGACTCATTTAGATCGATCTAACGCAGCCATTTCGACCTCGCCCGATTCTGTCTCGGTACTCTGATAAGCTGTTACTAATTTAATTTACGTCTCCCCTCTCCGCTTCCAAAAAATCTCATGTGCGATCTAAATGTCTAGCAGCTTATGCTAGTCATAATGACCCTCATGTGTAATAATGATAGTTTTGGGTTAAGTATCAAGCACTAAGGAAACTGTATGTCCCGATATCGCGGACCGAGACTGAGAATTACACGTCGTTTAGGCCCTTTGCCCGGATTAACCCGGAAAGATGCCCGTCGTGCTTATCCACCAGGTCAACACGGTCAAAACCGGAAAAAGCGTTCTGAATACGCCATCCGTCTCGAAGAAAAGCAAAAATTGCGGATGAACTACGGTGTCACCGAGAAGCAAATGCTGCGCTACGTGCGTAAAGCAAGACGCGCTACTGGTTCTACCGGATTAGTTCTGCTGCAATTACTCGAAATGCGGTTAGACAACACTGTATTTCGTCTCGCCATGGCTCCCACGATTCCAGGCGCGCGCCAACTAGTCAACCACGGACACGTCACCGTCAACGGACGTACTGTGGATATCGCTAGTTATCAATGCCGTCCTGGCGATGTAATTGGAGTTCGCAACCGCGAAGCATCCCGTAAGTTGGTAGAAGCAAATCTCCAATATCCTGGTTTAGCAAACACTCCCAACCATTTGGAATTCGATAAAGCCAATCTAACTGGTAAAGTTACTGGTGTAATCGAACGTGAGTGGGTAGCTCTTCAAGTCAACGAGCTACTGATTGTCGAGTACTACTCTCGCCAAGCCTAGAGATTGTGGATTTTGGATGGCGGCTGCATCCAAAATCTATTCTCTTTTTGAGTCTAAAACCGATCGCAATCACTAACGTGTTTGGGAGACAATAACTAGAAGTCATTGCTAGTGGCGCGAAGTCCGCCTACACATACTCCTAAATTGTCCAAACGCTTTTAGCTTTAAATCGCCACACATCGCGATAAATCATTAAAGATACAATATGGCTTAAGGTGGGCGATGCTTACCATCTAAGGTTCAGATATTATCTATTCAATTTGTACCTACTTACTCAGCGATCTTCAACAGTTTTTCGACATTTTCTCAATCCTGAATCTCTGCCAAAGCCTGCGCTACTACCTCTGCACCCGCGCCCGGTAAGACAGATCTTTCCGTAATTATCCGCTTCCAGATCCGGCTCCCTGGCTGCCCGTGAAATAGCTGCAACATGTGGCGGGTGATGCTATTGAGTTTCAAGCCTTTACTCGTCCACTCTTCGATGTATGACAGCATATTAGTGACGATACGATCGCGACTGGGAGGTAAGGTATCTTCGCCATAAATTTCGCGATCGACATTAGCCAGCAGATAGGGATTATCATAGATCGCTCTGCCGATCATCACCGCATCGACAATTTGGAGTTGGGTTTGGACTTGTTCTAGGTTACTAAACCCGCCATTAATCTCGATCGAGAGGTGGGGAAATTCTTGTTTGAGCCGATGGACGTCCTCATAGCGCAAGGGGGGTATTTCACGATTTTCCTTGGGACTCAAGCCCTGCAACCAGGCTTTGCGGGCATGAATGGAGAACCGCTGGCAGCCAGTCTGCGAGACGATCGAGACAAATTTTACCAAATCCTCATAACTATCGACTTCATCTACCCCGATCCGATGTTTGATCGTGACGGGGATTTTCGTCGCATCGATCATCGCGGCGATACATTCGGCAACGCGTTCGGGTTGGAGCATCAGACAGGCTCCAAAGTTGCCATTTTGGACGCGACTGCTAGGACAACCAACGTTGAGATTTACTTCGTCATAGCCGAAATCTGCTGCAATCTGGGCGCATTCCGCTAAATCCCGAGGATTGTCACCGCCGATTTGTAGGGCGAGCGGATGTTCGGATCGAGCGAATCCCAGCAGTTTATATTTATCGCCATGTAAAATCGCCATACTCGTCACCATTTCGGTGTAAAGCAGAGTGCGGCGACTAATTTGGCGCAAGAAGTAACGGCAATGACGATCGGTGCGATCCATCATTGGAGCTACACTGAGTGGATGTAGAGATTTTAGAATGGGCGTTCTTAACACGGCTGGGCACGGAAAAAGGTGGGATAGGCTTTAGGTGTTAGGTATTAGGTATTAGGCTTTAGGCTTTAGGCTTTAGGGATGTTGCAAAAAGTAGATGTTCTCATAACACTTAATATTTAATCTCTAATACCTGACATCTAAAGCCTTCCATCACCAACAAACAATAACTAGCAAATTGGGCTAACTATATCGATCGCGAATCTGCTCGATTTGGTCTTCCCAATGGGCACCGTCGAAGGAGATTATCTCGAATCGATCGATCGGGCAATCGTCTAAACAGCGTAGATTAACATCATAGCCGTCTGGGTGCGATCGAGGTCGATAAAAGGAATGAATTCCGCAGTCACGACAAAAATGATGTTTGGCAGTACCTGTATTAAATGTGTAAGTACTGAGGGCATCCTCTCCCTGAAGGAGGGTAAATCGCGACGCTGGAACAATCAGATGGATAAAGCCTTTTTTGTTACAGATCGAGCAATTACACTCGGTTGCTTCGAGTTTTTCGACTTCGACTCGATAACGGACTTTACCACAATGACAGCCGCCATAATAAGTTGTGAGTCGTTCCACGATCTGCCTCCATTCGGACGTTCATTTAGGTAACTTCTGACTAGCAGCCTGTCGGAGAAACACATTTAATCCCCATTAATCGATGCAAACGTCTGAAATTGTAGGCGAGGCAGACAAGATTCCATTCTCCGGCTGCTTTGGTCAAGCCTCTTAAAGAGAACTGGCGAAACCCTATTGTTTCTTTGATAATACCAATAATCGGTTCGACGGTACACTTTCGTAACCGATAAAATGCTCTTCCTTCATCGGTTTGCAGCTTGTATGCCATCTGTGCTTTCAGTGTTGCCGCTGCCACTGGTGGATCTGGTTGTTGTGACAATATAGTTTGCCAATAATCCTGATGAGAATGCCGCCCGGTAGCTATGTATGGCTCAATTTGACGTGTCTCCAAACCCTCAATATTAGTCACGCTGAAGTAGCCAGTATCTAATGCTGCTCGCTTGGGCTTGCCGACTCTACGATCGATCGCATCGACAGTTGGTAGTGCATCAAGTTGGTCATTAGGATGATTGGATAGAGTGTTGGAAATAATTAATAAAGCTTGATGCTCGATCGCAATCTGACCATTATAATGCTGGTCAAAGCCTTTGTTACCACTATTTTTCATGATCCGTGATTGAGGATCGGTGAAATTGTATTGCGCTCGATCGGTGATGGCAAAAAAGGGGGTGATGGAACCCTTCCGCTCGGCTTTTTCCCTGTTTTTTCAATATATGCTGCTCGTTCTGCCATTTTTTCAACGTATTTAGACTGGTCTAATTCGTATTGCTCTTGCGCTCGATTATGTAATTCTTGTTTTGCCTTCTCAAGATGAGCTAATCGCTCCTTCCTCCGCGCAATTTCGGCAACAACATCGACTTCTTTGTCTATCTTAATTCCATCTGCTTTTTGACCCAATTTTATCAATTTTTCCACTTCCGTTCGTAATTGCATCTGAATTTCTTCTAAACGTTTGTGGCTCACTGCCTTACTTTTGGACGCATCTGCGTGAATCTTTGTCCCATCAACACTAATGTCTTCAACTTTCAATACATTAGCTGCAACTGCCATTTCCAATATTTGTACAAATAGTTCTTTAATCTGTTCTAGAAATCTACTCCTAAAGTTGGCAATCGTATCATGGTCTGGATGTAAGTTACCAGCTATAAATCGAACTGGCATTGATTCGTAGCTCGCTTTTTCCAATCCTCGCGAACTAAAGATTCCAGTCGCGTAACCGTATACAAGCATTCCTAACAAAATTTCTGGTGCAATTGGTGTTCCACCCTTGGCTCCATATGCACTATAAATACTACTGAGGTCGAGTTGAGCGATCGTTTGCACTACAAATCGGGCAAGATGGTCTGGTGGCAAGCATTCTTCGATACTCACTGTTTGTTTTAGCATTGCCTCGTAATCTACCGTTTTGAATTTCCGCACCAATCGTTTTACCCTTAGTAGTCTCCCGATCCTAACCGAAAAATCTTATCTCCGACAGGCTGCTAGAGCCGCACAGTTATCGATCGTGGCAGCCTCCAATACTGGTACCGATCGAAAAGATGCTCTATGCCTGACTTCCGGGCGCGTTAGCTCGATCGACAGCGATCGATACTTTTGCAAACATTACCGCTCCCAATCTAGATCGTAACCCAGACGAGGGCTGAAAAGTATAAGATAGTACTCACAAACTCTATCAAATCTCTTCTGTCTTGTGTTGCCGATCGGTTCGCTGTCTTGACAAGGGGATCTACCTACTGAGAACGTAGCCATCAAACCTTTCAAATATCCTCTAAGCAAATAGATCGGGAGTGAGAAAATGGAACAGGTATTTATAGAAAAAAAAACTTTTGACAAAATAGATTTTACTCAAAACCCGCTACTCAAAGGTGAATATGAATACTGCACCTTTCTCAATTGTAATTTGGCATACGCCGATCTTTCCGATCTTAAATTTTTGGAATGTGAGTTTACAGGTTGCAATCTCAGCTTAGTGAAGCTTACTCAAACGGCATTAAAAGGTATTAGATTCAAGGACTGTAAAATGTTGGGGCTGGATTTTGGTGACTGCACTGAATTTGGATTTGCAGTGAAATTTGATAGTTGCATCTTAGATAATTCATCATTCTACGATCCAACTTCTCCGGTTAAGAAGCGATTCAAACTCAAGCAAACGGTATTTAAGAACTCTCAACTTTATGAAGTAGATTTTACGGAGTGCGATCTTAGCTCTGCTACATCTGTGACAAGTTAAGGTTTTCGATCGAATGTCAACACCCATATATAGCGTGGCTGTTGGTTCGGTCTCACTATATATCAAAAAACTCGATTGATAGTGCTAATGTATTCGATCTCTGAATATCTGATGTAACGGTCGATCGAAGGATCGCCAAACGTGCTTGACAATTGCGATCGCGCCTTAACTTGTCACGAATGGCTCTGCTATTTTTGAAAACTGCGATCTGACAGATGCGATATTTCAGTACACGATTTTAGAAAAAGCAGACTTTCGGACTGCATACAACTACTCAATCGACCCAGAACTCAACCGCATCAAGAAAGCTAAGTTTTCTCGATCGGGGATAGCAGGACTTTTAGACAAGTACGATATTGACATAGATCTGACAAATTAAGATAATTTCAAGACTTGAAGCTTTAAACGCTAATAAATTAATCGATAAACGGACAAGAATGAAATCAGCCGATAGAAGTATGAATATCGATCGAGATCGAAGAATAATTAGTTTTTGTTTAGAAAGCAATGTTTGAGATCCAGCTTAATTGTCAATGCAATCTCGATCGCACTCACTAAGTTTTCATCATACTGAGATTTAGATCGATCGTTCTGATCTCTACCCTGTTAATTACCGCGCATTTTAGGATTTTGTAAAAACGGATCTGCATCCTTCAGTATATTGGAACCCCAGTTTTTATCGCGTAAATAACTGAGTTCGTTGAATTTCTTATCGGTGCGGAGTGCGGCTGCTGCGTATTGGAGAGCCTCTTCCTGCTTACCTTGGGCGAATAAGGCAATCGCTAAACCTAACTGACTATCGGGCATGACATTAGGTAGGTTCAGAGCTTTGCGCCATGAGGCAATTGCCTCAGTTTTTTTGCCTAGTTCGTATTGAGCGAAAGCCTTTTGGCTGTAGATCTTGCTCAGCAGGGGATGATTCATGGAAATGGCGAGATTGTAGTCAGAAATTGCACTTTGATAATCGCCAAGTTCGTACTTTACCCAGCCCCGACTACTATAGGCGGCGAGTAATGTCGGATTGACCGCGATCGCTCTTGTATAATCGTCGATCGAGCCTTGTTTGTCTTGCAACTTATATTTAACATTCGCCCGATTGTAGAATACCGCAGCACGT
Source organism: Chamaesiphon minutus PCC 6605 (assembly GCF_000317145.1). Lineage (GTDB taxonomy): Bacteria > Cyanobacteriota > Cyanobacteriia > Cyanobacteriales > Chamaesiphonaceae > Chamaesiphon > Chamaesiphon minutus. The sequence goes on from NC_019697.1 coordinate 3,342,343, forward strand.
TTGGGATCGATCGCGATCGAACTATTGTAGTCTGTTAATGCTTGTTGCCAATTGCCCAATTTATAGCGAACATTCCCCCGATTGTAGTAAGATTCAGCCCGTTTGGGGTTCATCGTAATATCGCGAGTGTAATCGTCGATTGCGCCTTGACGATCGCCCAATTCTGCTTTAGCATTACCGCGAATGTAGAATAACCGATCTTTGTTCGGATCGATCGCAATCGCCTGATTCATATCAGCTAAGATGCCTTGATAATCGCCCTTACTCTCTCTCTCGATCGCACTAGCAATCAGATCGTCCACTGGTTTTAGCGTGGCTGTTACCGCCACTGGCTGGGCAGGCAGATATTCTTTCATGCCCATCAGTGTCGCCATCTTCGTAAAAGTATTGATGGTAATGCCCAAATTAAATCCAGTTTTAATCCGAATTTCGGGGTTATCGGTTTGCTTGAGCTTGGTATCGATATCACCTTGTCCGTGGATGGCAATTATTTCGCCGTTCTCATTCCAGACGGGGCCGCCACTATGGCCGGGAAGTGTGGGATTATCATATACGAGCGAATAGCCTTTTTTCTGCAATTTATTACCGTTGCCAACCACCTTACCTTGAACGAAGGTGAAAATAGGTTCGGAGATGGCACTCGTCAATGGAAAACCAGAAATATAAATATTTTCCCCACTTTCGACTCGATCGGAATTGTCTGTTGCTTTTGCTACTCGATAACTTTTGGTACTATCAAATTTGGCAATTGCTAAATCAACATTGTTGATGAATGGTTTTACCTGAGTCACACCATATTCGTTATCGTCGGTAGTGACAATTTGACAACCACTATTGCGCATGGCATGAGCCGCAGTGAGAATGGTGTAACTATTAACACTTTTGTGAATAATTACACCGGAAGCGTTAGAGCAGCCCTTTATTCTGACGGTAGACTGCTTGGCAAGGCGTTGAATTTCAACTGGGGACAGGGCGGCAGCAGGCAATACATAGCCCAGCACCAAGACAGCACCCAAGATTGTCGCAAGTGGTGGTAATAAGTAATTATTCATATTTAGGAGCCGCCGATCGAGCGCGTTCCTTCGATCGAACTAACATTACACAAAAGTTGTAATAGTATTATCCGATCGAAAATAGATATATAGCAATCTTATTCGATTTTCTCGCAGTAGCGTTAAACTGATTCCTTCAACTCCAAATTTTACACTCCGAAGTCCCAACTCGCTCTTGAGTATGCAGCAGATCAACTTGCATAAGTCATTTTTGCGGCAATTTCGTCCAACCAATCATTTTGGCTGACAGCCAGAGCAATTGCTAGACCTGCGGCACCAGTAGCTACAAAGCCTTTTTCCGTGAATTTATAGTTGATATGATTGGCGATCGACCAGATAAAAACTGAAATTCCAAATACAATCAATCCGGTAATTACAACTGATAGTGAAAGAATTTGGCTGTCTGCTTGACTGGCATCTGCTACCCAGATCTTAGACCAATGGGAAGCAATTCTCCAGACAAATACTCTGCTAACACAGCACATATATGCGCCAATAAAATAAGCAATGATTCCAGGTATTAACTCCATAGGTTCTCAGAGATCGATTGTAATAGGGAATAAGCATCTTTGCTTATTAGTTACTATTCCCTATTTTGCATAGACTATCGCCATCGATCGCGCTCTAGATCGTAGATAGCTTTCTCCCAATGCCAATCCGCAGGCTTATCGGGATTTCTGAGTCGAGATTGCTGAATCAGGCGAGCTGCGGTATTTTGATTGCCACCTAATAACTTTAATAATTTCCGTTCTAATTGTGGGTGTTGTGGGCGAAGTTGTCTGCTAAAAGATTTGCCACGCTTGCCAATTGGCAATTGATGGCGTTGTTGCCAAGCAAAAAACAATAGACACAGCCCCAAACAAATGGCGATCGCAGCTCCACTCATAAAAAATTAATAATTTACAACTCGATCTTAAATACTATTGTCACTAATAATGTTACTAAAAGCTGCTACATCTTCAATCCGTGTAAATACTTAGATCTCGATCGATAGCCTTCAACCACTGGGGATAACCGCTGGAAATTGACGATTTAGAGATAGTTTGTGGATAGCTAACTAGCAACGCTCGCACGATTGGCAAAAACTGTCGATCGATACTTATGTTATCGCCTAAATATTCACAGGCAATCGTCCACCAGGCTTGCCCGCACAGTTGTAAGGTTGTAAGTTCGATTGCTGCTGCATTCTTTCTGGGCGTACTAATTGGTATTAACTTAAGAGGATCGCTAAACTCGACGCGATAAAACCGTTGCTGGCGGACTTTATCGACTTGAATCCACCCTTGTTTCCTCGTTGCTGGCGCATGTGCGGATCGATCGTGACAAATCCATTTCGACCATTGCTCGATGTTACTTTCTCCAAACCTATCTATGTCTATTTTATCAAATTGCTGCTGGAGATGTTTGACTTCCAAGTTGCCCTGGCGAATTTTGATACCGACTTCAGGAGAGCTAGACTGGAGGTAAAAATCGGTACGCGCATCAGCGTCTGTACCGTTCGATCCTAATGTATCAAACCAGTTGGCGATCTCTGCTGGTAAATCCCCTCGATAAAACCACCGCAATTCGATCGTCTGAGTACCATTCATTTTAATTAACACCTATTGCCATGAACGAAGATTTGCAAAAGCTACATCTGGAAGCTGGATTGAAAGTCGGTAAAGACAAGACTTGTGGCAATAAAATCGATTATGAATCGGAAGATACAGCAGCGATAGTATTTACAACCTTGATGCTGTTAGGTTTCGTGCTTAAAACCAATCTACATACTGAATGCCGTTACGTTGGCAAAACCATTATTAGTTTTGATGGTAGCCTTGAAACCAGATGTGTTCAGTTCTCAGTTTGGGTTGCTGAGACTGCCAAAATCTACAAATATCTACAAAAGAACATCCTAACTACTGCTAAGATAACTGAATGCAGCGTGTACATTAATCATTAAAAGTTTCAGTGACATGAATAGACCTATCGGAATTGACCTGTTTGCAGGAGCTGGAGGAATGTCCTTAGGTTTCGAGCAAGCTGGCTTTGATGTTGTCGCAGCAGTAGAAATCGATCCAATTCACTGTGCGACGCATGAATATAACTTCCCGCTGTCTGCTACGATTTGTGCCAGTGTCATCGATCTCACTGGAGATGAAATTCGCAGTCGAGCAAAATTAGACGATAAAGATATTGATGTAGTGTTTGGTGGCGCACCTTGTCAAGGTTTCTCTTTGATGGGTAAAAGGGTTTTTGAAGACCCGCGCAATCAACTCGTGTTTCATTATGTAAGACTAGTTCGAGAATTAAATCCAAAATATTGTGTTTTTGAAAATGTTAAAGGTCTTACCCTTGGCAAACACGCACAGTTTCTGGATGAACTGATTACTGCTTTGGGGGATGCTGGCTATACAGTGTTGACGCCTTACAAAGTGTTGAATGCCGCAGATTATGGTGTTCCACAAGATAGACGACGGCTATTTTTAATAGGTGCTCGAAAGGATATGAAATTACCTGAGTACCCAAAACCCAACCAAGACAGAGTAACTGTCCTAGAAGCTATCGGTGATTTACCTGATGCAGATCGTTTCGACGATCTATGGGGAACAGATACTATCTCGTACCAATGGGAGACAAAGAGCACATATGCCAGGAAATTAAGAGGTTTCGAGCGAGATCCTGATGATTATAGCTATCCGCGAAAGTTTTCGCCTGAAATGCTCACATGTAGCTTGAGAACTCAACACACGCAATCTTCTCGTAGTCGATTTGAAGCCACATTACCAGGCAAAACTGAATCGATTAGTCGATTTCGCAAGCTTGAGCCAAATGGCATTTGTAATACCTTACGGGCTGGTACGGATAGTGCTAGAGGGGCGCATACATCGCCGCGTCCGATTCATCCCTGGTTCCCGCGCGTGATTACCGTGCGGGAGGCGGCGAGATTACATTCTTATCCTGACTGGTTCCGTCTTCACTCTACGAAGTGGCATGGTTGTCGTCAAATTGGAAATAGCGTTCCACCCCTGTTAGCACGAGCTGTTGCTAGCGAACTCATAAAAGCACAAGAAATTAGTCCTACCCAGCCAAAAAAAGTTCTCAATCCAGGTGAAGTTCGCTTATTGTCTTTGGACATGAGTAATGCATCAGCGTATTTTAAAGTCCCAAGAGATACAATCGCACAGCGCACACGAAAACTATCTGTAATAGAAGAAGCTTTAGAGAAAGAAGTGAAGGAAGAAGTTTATGCCTAAAGCAAAACAGCGAGAGCCTAATCGCTATGAAACGATAATCCTTCGCTTGTTTGAGAATCATTATACTCAAGGTCTTACTGAATTTGAATTTACTAGAGACGAGATTGAAAGTATCTCTAAAATATTAAATATTAAGTTACCTAAAAATATTGGTGATGTCATATATACTTTTCGATATCGAAGTAAACTCCCTGAAAAAATTCAGGATACTGCAAATCCAGGACTTGAATGGATTATCCTAGGAGCAGGAAATGCTTGCTATCGTTTTATTCAGTTCAAATTAAATCCCATAATACCAAGAGATGAGTTAGTAACCATCAAAATCCCAGATTCAACACCAGAAATTATCACGGCATATGCATTGAGTGATGAGCAAGCTTTGCTAGCAAAAGTAAGATACAACAGACTTGTTGATGTCTTTTTAGGTATTACAGCATTTTCGCTGCAAAATCACCTAAGAACAACGGTAGAAAGTATTGGGCAAATTGAAATTGATGAAATATATGTAGGAATAGATCGATATGGAAGACAGTTTATTGTTCCCGTCCAAGCAAAAGGAGGCAAGGACAAGCATAGCGTGGTTCAAACATTACAAGATCTAACTTACTGTGCCGAAAAATTTCCCGATCTGATATGCAAAGCAGTTTCAGCACAATTCATGAGTGAAGGTCGTATCGCTATGTTTGAACTTTTACGTGAAGGTAATGAAGTTAAAGTAGTTGAAGAAAAACATTATCGACTAGTTCCTTCTTCTGATATTTATAAAGAGGATCTTCGTAACTATTCACGGTAAAGTTATCTATACACGTATGATTTTTATATAATTATATGTTTATTTGAATAATGACTACCATTCAACCGATCGATATTATTATCCTCTCTAATGGCCCTGGTGAAGTCACTACATGGGTGCGTCCGGTGGTCAAAGCCTTGCGCGATCGATTGGGTGAGGATCGGAGCGAGATTCGGATTTCGGCGATTTTGGTACCATGTCCGAATGCTAGTGGTAAAGAAGTCCAGATTTTAAAAAGTTATCCACAGATCGATCGAGTTCAAGGTGCCGAGCATTTTACGAAGTTTCTATTATGGGGTAAAACCGAACAAGATTGGGATTGGCGATCGCGTGGCATAATTATTTTTTTAGGTGGCGATCAATTTTTTCCAGTTGTCATCGGCAAACGATTGGGTTATCAAACAGTTGTTTATGCTGAATGGGAAGCCCGATGGCACAATTTAATCGATCGATTTGCAGTTATGAATGCTGAAGTTACGGCAAAAGTGAAGCCGCAATATCTCGATCGATTTACTATTGTTGGTGACTTGATGGTAGAGAGTCAAAATAATTTAAGTTCTGAATCAGCCGATCGCGAAAACGATCCCATTTTAATCGGATTATTACCTGGCTCTAAGGCAGCAAAATTGGCAATGGGATTGCCATTAATGCTAGCGATCGCCGAATATATTCAAGCTGCTAATCCTCAAGTAAAATTTGCCATTCCCGTCGCACCGACGCTGGATCTGACCACTCTGGCTAGTTATGCCGATCCGACCATAAATCCCGTAATTGCGCTAGTTAATGGTGCCACCGCAACATTAGAACAGAGCCAAACAACGCCTTATCTCCAGACAGCTTCGGGGTTGCAAGTATCATTACATCCTGAATTTCCAGCTTACCATCTGCTCTCGCAATGTACCATTTGTTTGACCGCGATCGGGGCAAATACGGCTGAATTAGGGGCGTTAGGCGTACCGATGATAGTTTTAACCGCTACCCAACAAATTGATGCCATGCGCGCCTGGGATGGGAGTTTGGGCATCTTAGTTAATTTACCGCTAGTCGGGACACCGATCGCCAAAATTATTAATACCATCCTGTACCGTAAATTTAGCACGCGAAAATTAGCATGGCCGAATATTTGGGCGCAACGCGAGATCGTCCCCGAATTATTCGGTCGGCTAGAGGCAAAAACTGTCGCCGAATTTACACTCGACTATCTCCATCATCCCGAAAAATTAGCTACGATGAGATCGGATTTACGTCAAGTTCGCGGCGCAGCAGGTGCCGCAGCCAAATTAGCCGCGATCGTCGATGATTTACGGTCGTGATAAGATTTCAAGAATTGAGGAGTTGCTGGATTAAAAGATGATTTCCGATCTTTGGATTCTCTCCTCCCCGCTCCCCGCTATCCTCTCTAGCTTTTCATACTTCGCTCCAGCAACGCCAGAATTGATAATTACCTCTTCCTTGATTTTTCCCTCAACGAGGAGGCTTTAATATGTATTTTTCTCGAACGACGGCATTGTACTCTTATCAACGAGCCAGCTATCCCCGATTATGACTATGCGATCGAAAACCAAATTTTCACTTATCATCTTGGGAGCGATTGCTGCTGGCTTGATGGCAGTAATTCCGGCAGCAGCTACGCCCACAGCTACTGGCACCGCTGCGATTGTGGCTGATGGTAATATCATCCAAGCTCTGATATTAGGTGTTGTTCAAGGTATTACTGAATTTCTACCGATTAGTAGCACAGCGCATTTATTGGTTACGACAAAAGTCTTCGGTTGGCAACAGCTCGGTCAAAAAGATTATGCCGATGCAATTCAATTTGGCAGTGTTGTGGCTGTTTTAATCTATTTTTGGAAAGATATTAGCAGTGTAGTTAGCGGTGGCATTAGCGGACTGCTACGTAAAGATTGGCAAGATATTAATGTCAAAATATTTACTGGAATTATTGTGGGAACTTTGCCAGCACTAATCTTGGGTTTTTTAGGTAAAGATATCTTGCCAGACAGCGCGCAAATCATCGCAATTATGTCGATCGTAATGGCAACTTTATTATTGGCTGCCGAGAGATTTAGCAAGCACAAACGCGGATTTGAGGGATTAGAAATCAAAGATGGTTTACTTGTCGGATTAGCACAAGCGATCGCCTTACTCCCTGGTGCTTCTCGATCTGGTTCGACGCTGACTGCTGGTCTATTTCTGGGATTGGAGCGTGAGACAGCAGCGAGATTTTCCTTTTTAGTTGGTTTGCCAACGCTGGCGATCGCAACGCTCTACAAATCTTTGATAATCTTCCAAGGAAATGAGTTGCCGATTCCCCTATTAGCAGTCGGCATTGTTTCTACTTTTATTTTCTCCTATATCTCGATCGCCTTTCTCTTAAATTATCTCAAAACTAAAAATACGATGATTTTCGTTTGGTATCGCTACGCTTTTGGAGCATCAATTCTCATCGCTCTAGCTGCTGGATGGAAAGCATAGATTTGGTGTTGGGGAAAGCCAAAGTAAAATTATGTCAACGAGAATGACCTAAGTCGATCGCAAGACGATCGAAACCTACTATCATGTGTAGCGGTACTTACGGATTCAGTCCGCACATCGTACTAAAGTCAGGGAGCCATTTGAGATAAATCATGGGACTAGTCATCGCCACTGTCAATATGAAAGGAGGTGTCGGTAAAACCACCCTCACGGTCAATCTAGCTGCTTGTCTGGCCAAGCTATATGGCAAGCGCGTCCTAGTTGTCGATCTCGATACCCAGATTAGTGCTACCCTCAGCCTAGTCACGCCTCAAGATTTTTCTAAAATTCGGCGCGAGAAAAAGACGATTTCTTATGCAATTGCCAAAGTTCTCAAGCCAAACTCACGGTACAAGTTTGAAACAAAAGATCTGATTACTCCGGATGTCTGTTGGGTCAAAGGTTTGGACTTATTAGCTGGAGATATCGATATCTACGATGAGTTTTTAGTATCAGAAAAACTTCATGAAGAGACTGTCGAAAATCCAAACATCGATTTTATCGATGTTTGGAATGGATTTGAAGGTTCTTTAATTAAAGATATCTTAGCTCCGGTCATCGACGAATATGATTTCATCATCCTCGATTGCGCTCCTGGGTACAATCTTTTGACCAGAAGTGGGATTATGGCCAGTCATTTTTATATCATGCCTGCTCGTCCCGAACCGCTATCTTTAGTAGGTATGCAACTATTAGAACGGCGTATTGCCAAGCTCCGCGAAGCTCATGAGGGTGATAAAAATTGCTTAGAAAGTAGTTTGTTAGGAGTCGCCTTTATCCTATCGGGCAGTAGCTTATTCGCTCGCTATTACGATCGAGTGATGGAGCGAGTGACTCAGGACTTTGATGCTAGTAAAATCTTTCAGACGCGGATTCCGATGGATGTCAATGTCGCTAAGGCGATCGACAGTTTTCAGCCTGTCGTCATCGAGAATCCTAGCTCGGCTGGCTCCAAAGCATTCGTCAAATTAAGTCAGGAGCTACTCACCAAGGTTCAGCAGCTCGCTGGCGATTAGTTGAGAGTCAGGCGTTGGGATTCAATAGAACCGTTTCGCGCTCTTGGATGAGAGCAGCCGAAGGTTACAAAATACTCTCGGCTGGTATTGTTTGCTAAGTATGTCAGGAACGGATTATGATAGATTGAGACATAAAATATACTTCTAAATAAAACTATGGATATTCTTACTCTAGGCTGGGTTTCGCTTTTAGTCCTATTTACTTGGTCGATTTCGATGGTTGTCTGGGGTCGTAACGGCTTCTAAAGGTTAGGCTTTGGATAGTAGATAGTGGATAGTCAATAGTAGATAGGCAGAAGCTCGGTCGTTTTGGAACGCGGTTCCAATTCTACCCGTTACCGATCGGGATTTAAGGATTGGCAGGATTAGGTTGTCGGTACTATCCACCTATTATCCATTACCCATCCATGCTTCTCCGATCGGAGCGGTTACGCCAACGACTTCGCGAAAGTCGCAAGTCAGTCCAAGCCCATCCACCCATCCACCCCCAACTCGGATGCAGAATTACGACTACATGGCGACTAATTGGCGATAGTCTTGTAGGAACTTTTGAATCGCCGGATCTTTGGCAATCAGTGCGGCGAACGCACCTAATTGTCCGCGAGAGCGCATCAAGCCGCATAAATCCGCTACAAATAATTGCACCCATTCGGCTGTCGCTACCTGACTGAGCCACTGGAACGCGTGGTAAGCACGCTGGACGTCCCCAGCAGCATGAACAGTCAACCCAATTGCGGTAGCATAGCGTGCCGAAGGTTCGAGCGGAAAGGAGATGTCACTACCTTTGCCTTCAAAAATTGGTGTCAGATCGGGTAACATCCGATACATCAATGTAAAAGCTTGAAACTCGGCACTGGCAGCAATCCCGATCGCGGGTGCCAAATCCAGCCCGCTATAGTGTAGACTGCTAGCCATCATCCACGATCGCGGCGAACACCATGCTGGCTGTTGCAGATCGACTTTGTACAACAAGCTGGGGCGAAAAGAGATAAACGCAATAATCTGTTCGTGAACGCCTTGGGCGAGCGCGTAAGCTTTGAAACTCTCAAAATCTGGCTCGACTTGCAAATGCAAAAACCGATTGGCTAGCGGTGCAGGCATATCAAACACCCCCGCGCGATCTTCTTTGCGGTTGCCAGCAGCCCACACAAACCATCCCTCCGGCACGACATAACCCCCCACGCGACGATCGAGAATCAATTGTTGTGCCATCCCCTGCATGGCTGGTGGAGCCATATTAATCTCATCGAGGAACAAAATTCCCTGTCCTTGTTGGGGCAAAAATTCGGGCGGAAACCATTTGGAGACGCCATTTTCGGCGACGGGAAGTCCGCGTAGATCGGTAGGAGCCAATTGACTCAAGCGCAGATCGATAAATTCGAGTTGATGGGCGAGCGCGATTTGTTTGACGATACTAGATTTGCCGATCCCTGGCGCACCCCAAATCATGGTGCTGATTTTGAGGTTATTGGTGATAACACGATCGAGATAAGTCTTTAGCTCTTCTGGGTTCATTAGATCGGAGGTAGATGAGTGGTTTGGTAATGAAGCGTTCGATCGATCGGGTGTTGGCACGATTGAATAGCCATCACCCCTACCATGTCAATAGTTTGCGTAACTCGCTGCGGATTCGTGTCGATGTGTTGGAATTGACAGCAAAAGAGTCATAAATTAGTCGATCCATTTGAGTATGAGCGATACGAGCGAGCTGGACCCGATCCCAAATTTGCTCGATCGTGGTACTAGGCGTATTGGGGTGGCGGACTACTGCCAACCGCAATACAGTCCAATCTGTGTGTGCTAATTCTACTAATTGAGTCGATTCTGTAGTAATTTGTTTCGCCAACCATAAAGATCGTGCGGCTGCTTCGCTGGGTGCGAGATACATCTGCATCAACAATCCCGCACTGAGCAGGGGATGCAATGCTACCAATGTCGGGAATGTCGGATCGTTAGCTTGGGCGTATTTTTTCAGAATCTTTGTCAATACATCTAGAGATGTCTTGGCATTTTCAGCCACAACTTGCGCCACACTCTCGCTGATATCGATGATTTCGGCGAGTAGGTGTTGTGGCGCATTAGGGTGTGCGGCAACAGCCCGAATTAACTCTCGATCTTGGCGGCGGGATTTGCGGGCTAGATTTTCGAGCAATGTGCTGGGCGTCTGGGGATTATAAGCCACAGCCAGCCATAAACTATAATCTTGTCGATCGACAGCATACTCCATGAGGTTGCGGGGTACGCAGTCGCATTGCAGCAGACTAGTTAATGTCGCGTGTGGAATCTCTGCGGCCAATTGAAGCTGCTCTATTTGTAATATTTCAAAAACTGGATTGTTGAGTACCGCTTCAGGAAAGTCAATTCCCAATTGCCAGAGCGCGTCTGTGGGCGTATTGGGATTGCTCGCTACCAACCGCCGTAGTTCCCAGTTGGATGCTGTCGCAATTTTACGGAGCAATTGGGGATTGGTGTTGGGGTCGATCGCAATTTGCGGATTTGCTGCCTCTAAGTCTCCTGTCGTCGAAATTGTGCTAGCTCTGAGCTGCTCGATAGTTACATCCATACTCCCTTTACCAATCTTGCGCTTACTCACTCATTGCTTAGAGTACCCACGAACAAACCTAAAGATGAAGAAGCGCGAAACAATCGATCGCAAAATCCAGTGTTCGGGCTTAAATTTAACTTGCTAGATTCAGTATTTTTGCTCAATTCTATACCGACAGGTAGCAATTATTGGATCTGAAGGTATAGACTGAATAAATAATAATACTAAGCGTCGTCTATCTGTCGATATCGATAATTATTTCAATCTAGCCAAGCTGCTGACATTTATAGCTAAAGTAATGATTAGAATTCCCTTTCCGCAGTGTGTGATTCTAACCACACTTGATTTTGCGCAAATTACCGATCGATTGGAAAGTGCTATTTATGAGGGGGAGACTCAATCGCTAACGTCTGGGCACCTTGTCCCTGCTGCCTTACCGTCAGCAGACTCCGCTGTTACTTTACCCAGCACGGAGTCGCATTCGCTTGTCAAAGTTATTCCAAAACAGCAACATTTTATTGGCGAAATTCAAGGTTTTAAGTTTTCAGCAGCCCGAATTATCGGTCATAAATATCTGCATTTACCCAGATTTTTGGTGCCTGCCATCGAAGGCAAAATTAATAGCCTTTACCATGGATATCAACTAACACTCTGTATAAAAATACACCAAATTACATTAATCTTGCTATTAACGTGGTTGGGCGGATTATTTACCATAACTTCATCGATTATTAATAATATTGTGGCAGGTATCGATCTCGGTAGATTTCTAATACCGCTCGAATATGCCGCGCTGGCATATATATTAGTACTTGGATATTTGTACTTCGAGGCTTGGCGAAGTACCAAATTCTTTAGAAATCTGTTTGTTAGAGGCTTTGCCGGAGCTACATCGACTCCAGTTGTCAGTCCATCAGTCTGGAGTTCGGAGCTTCAGTTGTCAGAAATGGGCACGAGTCAATCTTCAACGGATTGGCTTAGAAAAAACCTCCCATCGTTTCCGCACAGCGGTAAAATGCCATCAGAGTAAACACGGTTGGGTTTATTCGTGGCGTTCGCAATCCCCAATACTTACCCAAGTGCTCGATGGTTGAGTGCCATCGCTCTGGCTAAACCACTCTTTTTTCCAAATCGGAGCTTGATGCTTGAGCGTATCGATCGCATACTGACAAGCGGCAAATGCTTCCCCTCGGTGCGGACATCCGACAGCAACTAAGACACTAATTTCGCCAATCTTTAATTTGCCGACGCGGTGATGGATGACGACATGAGTCGCACTCGGCCACTGAGTGCGAATTTCCCGACCAATGGCCGCAAATACACGCATCGCCATCGGTTCGTAAGCTTGATACTCTAGATAGTCTACCGCGCGACCGTCAGTGCGATCGCGAACTGTACCACTCATAACCACTACTGCGCCATTGCCAGGATTGTCAGCTAGTTGATATACTTCATCTACCGATAAGGGTGCAAACCCGATCGCGAATCGATCGGCGATATGAGCCGTAATTTGAGTGAGATTTGCAGGTGGGACAATCATCATTGATTTCTATATCTTGTAAAAACCGTAGCAGCGTGATATAGTTAGGAACATTGGTTTATTACCGTGTTCTGGAGAGGTGGCTGAGTGGTCGAAAGCGGCACACTGCTAATGTGTTGTAGGCTAGTTCTACCGAGGGTTCGAATCCCTCCCTCTCCGTCATTAGACATTATCGTACAGATTTAAAGAAGTAGCGGCGATTGCGTAATTGCCGCTATTTTTAGGTATCTACTTTAACACGGGAAACCCCGCGCGTTCGAGTGCTAATTTTTCGGCCAGACGTTCGGCTTCTAACCGATCTAACTCTTGCCAAACTTGCTGAAGTAGCGGATCTAAGCCCGTCCGAGTTGCCGATGAGATGAGAAATACTTGCTGTTGGGCTACCTCGCTCAACACTTGGGCGATTTCAGCCACTTCCTCATCATCTACCGCATCAATTTTGCTCAAAGCCAGAATTTGCGGACGCGTAGCCAAAGAATCATTATAAGCGATTAGCTCTTGCTGAATCGTCTGATAAGCCGCGATCGGGTCGTCATGAGTGGCTTCGACTAAATGCAGCAAAACGCGCGTGCGCTCGATGTGGCGGAGAAAATCGTGTCCCAAACCCGCACCTTGCGATGCACCCTCGATCAATCCTGGAATATCGGCAAATAAAGTTCCATCGCCAGAAGGCTTGCGGACGACACCTAAATTAGGCACCAAAGTCGTAAACGGATAATCGGCAACTTTGGGACGTGCGGCAGAAAGTGCCGAGATTAGCGTGGATTTGCCTGCATTGGGCAAACCGATAATCCCGACTTCTGCTAATAATTTTAATTCCAGTCGAATCCGTTTTTGCTGCGGTGGTTGTCCGGGGAGGGCATATTCTGGCGCACGGTTACTATTACTTAAGAAATGTGCGTTACCTAAACCACCTTTACCACCAGCAACTACTTTAAAAGTTTGCCCTGACTCTACTAAATCGACTAATAGTTCGTCGGTAGCCGTGTCGTAAATCATCGTACCGCAGGGCACCTCCACAATTAAATCGTCACCCGAAGCACCAGTACAATTACTCGAACCACCCTTGCCACCATTTTCAGCTTTGAAGCGGCGGTTATAACGAAAATCTAATAAGGTTTGCAGGTTTTCAACAGCGGTAAAGAAAATCGAGCCACCTTTGCCACCATTGCCACCAGAGGGACCCCCAGCCGGGACGTATTTTTCACGCCGAAAGGTCACTATCCCATCGCCGCCACTTCCGGATTCTACTTCTACTTCTGCGAGATCGATGAATTGCATGGTTTGGGCGATTGGATTTAAATGAGTCAGCTATTATTTTAACTTACTATCTTCAAGAGCAGCCGAATCGATCGCCGATAATAAAAAAGGTGAGCTGTTGCCCACCCTCCTAATTATTTTTAATTCAATACCTAAAGCCTAACGCCTAAAACCTAATGCCTAGTTATTAGCGTGAAATTCACGGAAGCTCTGATAAAATTCGTTCTCCTCATAGATATGGCATTTATCGGTGATATCTTTCATCAGTTCCCATGAGAACGTGCGTTCTTTAATATAGTCACCCCAGTTAGCTTTAATAATGGCGTGAGCTTCGCGTAGACGATAGGAAGGAATCGCGATCGAAATATGATGGGGAATGTGAACGTTGATATCGTGACAGAGGAATTCTACCCAACGAGGGTAATCACAATGAACGGTACCAGATAACTGTGCGATCGCTTCATCCCATTCGCCAGTAGGCTTGAAAGGAATATCTGCGGCAGTATGATGGACGATCGTGAAAGTACTCATCCAGAAATGATATACCAACCAAGGTAGCAACCAAAATTTGATAAATCCCCAGATACCCAGAGTCGCAAACATGATAGGGAATACAATTGCCGCGCCGATGATGACAAACAGAGCGGAGAATTTGACATCATTTCTGGTTTTGCCTTCGGCAAAATTGCGCCAGTCAAAGTGAACTGCTGCCCAGTGCGGTAACGACGCCAACCACCATAACCGACCGCGCATAGCTTGGTAAACTACCTGAAGCCAAGCTGGAGCTGTCTGATAAGCTTCTGGCCGCCAAGGTTGCCAAGCATTATCCACATCCATTTTGTTGGTATGCTTGTGGTGCTTCGCGTGTCCGTATCGCCAGCCGTGGAAGGGATAAATCAGGGTCAACATAAACAGATGACCGACGATATCGTTAACTTTACGGCTGTTAGAGAAAGAACGGTGCGCGCAGTCATGACCGATCACAAAGCAGCCAGTCATTGCCGTACCTGTAAAGATCCACGCCAAGGGTAGCAGGTACCAAGGTGAAATAGAGATGGCAAACATGCCGAGCGTTACCATGCTGATGGTTTTGAGCGCGGTCATCCAAGCTTTGAAGCTATCCTTGGCAAAGACTTCTTTTGGTAAAGTCTTGAGGATGTGCTTGAGTTTGAGATCGGGGTGCAGATTAGGGGACAGCGTGGTGGCTGTATTAGATTCGATCGATAAAGTCATGTAGCGGTTTAGATCTCCAGAAATTATAAAGCACCGTTGTTGCTACTACCGATCGGACACCGCTCTAGTGGCAGATCGGTGGCGATTATGAATTTTGTAGCTAGATTAGGTACCGTTTTGTTAACAATCATTAATATTTAATCGTACCCTAGTGTGTTGCTGGGGTCTAGTATCTCGATCGCGTAGCATTGCCGAAGGGAAATCGTTAAGTTAGCTCTGTTTTGGCCATTTAGCTCCAGAAGCAGCTTACCCCATAGAGCACTAAGTAGATAGGCGTAATTAAATATAAAATGCAGCCTCTGACGGAAACAGCTCACCGCATAGGTTTCAAATATAATCTACTTTGCAAATAATTGCACCTACCTACTTACCCCTACAAAGCGATTGTTTGGCTCTCCTGCTATTTTGAGGAGAATGGCAAAATTAGATGCCAATCGTTGGCAGGGCCTCCGAGCATAAGAATTGGGCATTCTTTCCCTTTTCCCATTCAATAAGTCTTACTTATTGCCATAACGGTTGGCTAGCCAAAATTATCTTCAAAACAATGAGCTAGTAACTATTAATAGCTACTAGCTCATTATTAATCGATCGATACTAGAAACAATCTAATATCAATCTACGCAGGTAATAAAACTGTATCGATGATATGAATAACACCATTATCAGCAGCTACATCAGGCGTTGTTACTGTGGAATCGTTAATTTTGACACCACTAGAAGCATCAATTTTAACTTCCGAACCTTCAACAGTTTTAGCTGAAGTCAGTTTGACGACATCAGCCGCCATCACTTTGCCAGAGACAACGTGATAAGTCAAAATTTTAGTGAGTTTAGGAATATCTTTGAGCAATGCTTCAACAGTACCTGCTGGTAGTTTTGCAAATGCTTCATCAGTAGGAGCAAATACGGTAAAAGGGCCTGCACCTTTAAGTGTGTCTACTAATCCAGCAGCTTGAACTGCTGCAACCAAGGTGGTAAAAGAACCTGCACTAACGGCAGTATCAACGATGTCAGCCATATGTTTGTTTACTGTATTTAGTGTCAACATTACCAATGTAACGTACTTTTAAAAAAAAGGGTAATTATCAAAAATTTAATTTTAATTATCAAATAACACGCTAATTGAGTTAAATTTATTGATGTTGTATGTCGCGATCGCGCGCGATCTACGATCGTAACTCTGTCTTTCGATATCTCATATATAAATCGACACACTTTCGGCTTGAATGTTTGGCGATTGCCAAAATAGCTACACCATTTTTAAGACTTTTTCAAGGTCGAGATTGCCGTTCTATTGTGACTATTAAATATAAGTAAATCTATCGCTCTTGAGATCTGCGATCGTTCGAGCTTCGTTTTTTGGATACTTTCACTCAAGTGTTACTCTACGATTTTCCGCGACTCCTTCATTTGCGATCGATGTTTTTTGTCTGCCAATCGTCGCCGCACTTGTCCCTTGCTCGGCTTTGTTAGCTTCCGAGGCAAAATGACTATAGCTACACTCAAAATTAATGCTTTCAATCTGTCGAGTGCTTCCTCGCGATTGCGCTCTTGACTGCGATGTTCTTGTGATTTAATCACAATTATCCCTTCAGTAGTAATGCGGCGATCTCGTAATTCCATCAGGCGATTTTTATAGCGATCGGGCAACGATGATGCCATAATATCGAAGCGCAAATGAATTGCCGTTGCTACCTTATTCACATTTTGTCCGCCCGCACCTTGCGATCGAATGGCACTCAGCTCGATTTCACTCAGGGGAATACTAATATTTTTAGAAATCTCCAACATAACCTAGTTTAAGTTTAATATGTGCGCGAGCGGTTAGAATCGTTGCGAAGGCGATTATCGGTGCGTGCTGCTGAGTGTCTAAAATCTCAGATTGCCCGCATCAGCACGTTTGTTAATTGACGATTTCGACGCTGTGCGCCATCTACCTTCGTTGGCGTAGCCTCTCTATTCTTACAGAATGCTACGCGAACGGAGAATCGAGCAGATCGCAGCACGCTAATATACATTAAGGAAACAATCGCGTTGGCAAAGCCTCTCCTTTGGAGAATCGCCGCGAGCGTCATCAAGATCCTGATGTCCACGATCTCACCTCAATTACTATGACCGCAGTACCGCAGTCCCAACCGTTACTCAAATTTCGATTCGATCGCACACTTTGGCAGCGATTTGTAGAAATTGCCCAACCTTACTTCTATCCCCCAGGGCCGAGAAGTTCGACACAATTTCTATTTTTAATTCTAACACAACTAGTTTTTGTTGTGTCGTTTACGTTCTTTTTTGTTGTCGCTTTAGCCTTAATTGGTTTCCAATTTTCGCCCAAATTCTTTGCAGGGCTGGTAAATGAGATTATTTACCTGAAGTTTCTTTCTAGTCTGGGAAAAAGCTCGTTAGAAATATTTCAAAATCTCCTGACATTTTTACCTGCTTACATATTCTTGGTGTTGCTAATCGGGAGTTGTGGTGTCTTCTATGCTTATCGGCGCAAGCTGCAAGGACGAGAGAAACAATGGCTAATTTTAGCAATACTATTATTTCTAGCCTTCATCGTCAGTAGTCTGAACGTGCTGATTAGTTATGTCTTTCGGTTTATCGATAATGCCCTCAATGGTCGAGATGCTAAAGTATTTTGGGATTTCCTCTGGGTTTATGGAATTACTCTCGTCGTCGCGATTCCAATTCTGATTAGCTATCGTTACACGCGCCGGAAGCTAGCTTTGTTTTGGCGAGCTTGGCTTACTAATACGCTCCTAAAGGATTATTTTAGCAACCGCGCTTACTACGAGTTAGACTCCAACGCTGCCAATACAGACATTGATAACCCAGATCAACGGATGACTGAAGATGTCAATTCATTTACCAACACTATTTTAGATCTGATTTTAGATATCTTAGATTCTGTATTAGATTTAGTTGCCTTTACCGGAATTTTGTATAGCATTTCTACCCAGCTTACATTTGGATTGTTAGGGTATGTCTCGATCGCCAGTGTTCTCGCACTTTGGATCGGGACTAAATTAATCAAGATTAATTTTAACCAATTGCGACTCGAAGGTGATTTTCGCTATGGGATGGTTCACGTCCGCGACAATGCTGAATCTATCGCCTTTTATCGCGGTGAAAATCTAGAGCGCAATCAAGTTGAAACTCGGTTGGGTCGCGTAATTAAAAACTATAATTTATTAATTATTTGGATTGCCTTACTAGATATCTTTCAATATGCCTACAACTATTTTGCCCGATTGGTACCCTATCTAATTGTCGCACCTTTATATTTTGCCAAGCAAGTAGATTTTGGGACGATCGGTCAAGGTATATTTGCCTTTGGGATGGTGCTAAGGGCACTCTCCATCATCCCCACGCGGATTCAGGATATTTCGTCTTTTGCTGCGAGTATCGAGCGGTTAGGGATGCTCTACGAACGCTTTCGACAACGCGAGAGTCGAGAGGTTGTCGGTAGAGAGGGGATTATCATTCATCCCTACACTCATTTTAAGGTCGATGGATTGACACTCAATACGCCAAATGCCGAGCAAACCCTATTCGAGAACCTCTCCTTCGAGCTAACGCCACCACAATCTTTGCTCGTAGTTGGTTCGAGCGGCTGTGGCAAAAGTTCGCTGCTGCGCGCGATCGCCGGACTATGGTGCAATGGTAAGGGCACGATCGAAAGTCCCGACTATACTGAAGCTCTGTTCCTACCCCAAAAGCCCTATATGCTCCTGGGTACATTGCGCGAGCAATTAAAATATCCCAATCGGCGGGAAAATATCACCGATACCGACATCCAATCGGCATTGGCACGAGTCAACCTCGAAGACTTAGCTAACCGCATGGGCGGACTCGATACTGAGAAAGATTGGGCGGGAGTACTCTCCCAAGGCGAACAACAGCGACTGGCGTTTGCCCGGATTCTGCTGAGTCAGCCTAAATATGTCATCCTCGACGAAGCGACTAGTGCGCTAGATGTGACTAACGAGCGGTGGCTCTACGAGCTACTGCAAAGCCAAGACATCAGCTATATCAGCGTCGGACATCGCCCCAGTCTGGTAGATTATCACCAAATTGTATTGGATCTGCGCCCTGAAAATGGCAGCAGTTGGCAGTTGTTACCTGCTAAAGATTATCAGTTTTCAAGTTAGGTGGCTCCTTTTCTAGGGTCACATTAGACATCTAGAGTGAATGGTGAATAGTGAATGGTGAATAGTGAATGGTGAATGGTGAATGGTGAATGGTGAATAACAATTTGTATTACTTTCGGGTGCCCGAAAGTAATACGTGCGACTGCCGCTAATGAGCGGCGCACTTTTTTTGAGACAGTAGATGATATAGCAACCGTCACATCGGTTAGGACATGTTAGTCCGCGTAGGCGGACTTTGCATCACTAGCAGCGATTTCAATCGCTGTCCTAATCGCTATAAATTAGCGATCGCACAGAGCGATCGCGATTGTCACCGATCCAGATTCAGGCTTGAGGCGAAACTTTTGCTTGGGTACTAATAAAATATCGGTGTGTGCCGCACATAGAGCCGCTGCTTCCGCCACACTAGCAGTCCCGACGAGTGCCGATACCAATTGAGATGGGCGCGGCACCGTGACGGAATTTAGACGTTCTGGGCGATAACTTTTTAAAAACCACCCCGACTCGCGACAATATTCCACCAATCCTGGCTCATTTGCCTTGCGATCAAGCGTCGCCAACCCCGCAATTGTGGCAAGATCTAGATCGTACTCTGCGAACACGAACTCGATCGCGCAGTGGATGAGTAGTTTAGAAACACTCTGCTGACAACCTATTCCCACCCACAGCGATTTGGGAGCAATATGAGAAACTAACATGTCAAACGAAGTCACTGGTAAAACTCTATATCTAGTCGGTACGCCGATCGGTAATTTGGGTGATATGACAATGCGGGGAATCCAGGTATTGCGGGACGTCGATACGATCGCGGCTGAAGATACCCGTCATACGGGAAAACTCCTCCATCATTTTGAGATTAAGACGCCGCAAATTAGCTATCACCAGCATAACGAACAACAACGCATTCCCGAACTGATCGCCCAATTGCAAGCCGGAAAATCGATCGCGTTAGTTACCGATGCGGGGATGCCAGGAATTTCCGATCCGGGTTATCTAATTGTCGCCGCTTGTGTGGCGGCGGGGATTCGGGTAATTCCCATTCCAGGAGTAACCGCCGTAATTACGGCTGTGAGTGCGTCGGGATTGCCGAGCGATCGATTTGTATTTGAAGGCTTTTTACCAGTTAAAGGAGAGGAACGCAGAGCGCGATTAGAAGCAGTTGCGGGGGAGGCGCGGACGCTGGTATTTTATGAATCTCCCCATCGGTTGCGTCAGACATTAGCAGATTTTGGGACGACATTTGGTACCGAGCGACAGATTGCCATCGGCAGAGAATTAACCAAATTACATGAAGATTTTTGGCGAGGAGAAATTGGTGCGGCGATCGAGCATTATACTCAAACCGAACCACAAGGGGAATACGCGATCGTCGTTGCAGGTGCGCCAGTCAGTCATCCTCCGCTTTCTGACGAAGCGATCGATCGTGCCTTAATCGAGCTGATGCTCGATGGGACATCGCGTTCTCAAGCCAGCCGGATCGTCGCCGAGCAAATCTCCCAATCGCGGCGATATGTCTATCAATTGGCACTAGCGATCGATCTCGATACCGCTCGCAGCAAGTCATCGAAAGGTTCGGAGCCACAATCGATCGCAGGTAGTGACTAATCGCTCGCCCATGCTAGTGCATCTTTAAAAGTAAATCCCGACATCTCATCGACAATCCCGACTTCTAGCACCGCTTGAAAGACGAGCGAGCATTGTAAGTTGGTAATAGTTTCGCGATCGAGTCCCCAATCTTGGAAGAAAATTGAAAGAACTTTAGTCTTATTTTCGCCAGATCGATCGCCACCAATGATTAAACAGTGAGCTTCGTTTGCCACAACTGGATACTCAACTAAGGTAAATACATTACTGATTTGTTTTTCCCAAACAGGTTGGTAAGACATAGAGCCAGATGAATATTTCAAATAAACGGGTCGATTTTATATAATTGGATGAGTTGTCATTAAGATTTAGGATGGAAACACAAGATACTTGGCTAGACTGGATGTTTGTTGGCGGCTATCTCTCACTACTGGCACTGGTGATATGGGGCGTACTCATTCGCAAGTAGAAACTGAGAAACGTAAGGTGGGCATTGTCAACAGCCCTTGCACAGCCGTAGCAATCAGAACTTAAACTGTTTGGTTCGATCGATCTGTTTGACAATCGATCGACCTAAATTTTACCTGTGATAAACATCTTCACTGCAAATATTAACTTATAATCTGGCGATCGAATACATTTAATACTTATAGAATTCGATCGACTATGTGTTGGCGTGCAGTGCCCACCTTACAAGATTTTATAGGTGCCATTATCGGCAAATGTGTGGGTGATATCTCGTCCGCTAATTGGGTTGAAACCATCGCCGAAGTTCCAAGTGTAGGTTAGTGAGTCGTTAATGCCGGGATCGGTAGCGGTGGCACTAAATTGAGCAAAGGTGCCTTCGTTAATGCTAGTGGTGGGTGCGGTAACGGTGCCGATGGTGGGAGCGACGTTGTTAACGGTGACGTTGACGGTTTGGGTGGCAATGCCGCCGTTACTGTCGAGGACTTCAAGTTTGACGGGATAGCTGCCATTATCGCTGAAGGTGTAATCGATTCAGCAAAGCTGACGCTACGCGAACGATCGTCCTTCGATTGGTGTAGTTGCACCGTTAATATACCAGCGGTAGGTGAGGCTTGCACTGAGCGAAGTCGAAGTGGGATCGTTACCGATGTCGGTGGCGGTGGCGGTGAGGGTGGCGATGGTTCCTTCGGTGATGTTGTTGGGGATGGTAATGGTTTGGATGGTGGGTGGGAGGTTGTTGATGGTAAGGTTGACGGTGGCGAGGTTGGAGACTTGTCCGTCAGAGCCGAAGCCGATGTATTTGAAGCTATCGTTACCGACGTAGGTGGGGGTGGGTTGGTAGGTGATTTTGCCGTCGGGGGTTTGGGTTAGTGTGCCGTGGGTAGGTTGGGTGAGGATTTGGATCTGAGCGACGTTGGTGTCGTTGGTGGTGGGGTTGAAGGTGAGGGGGGTGTTTTGATTGGTGGTGAGGGTGTCGTTGTTGGTGACAGGTATAGGTTGGGTGTCGGTGAAGAGTTTTACATCGTCGATGGTGACGGTGCTGGTTCTGGCACCGAAGCCGAGGAGGTTGAAGTAGAGAGTTGCGTTGGTTGAGGGGGTGATTTGGGTGAGATCGATCGTGACGATGCTACTGTTGTTGCCCAGAGCGGTGATGGTGACTTTATCGCTCTTATGGATGGTGCCGTTGGCTTGGATGTTGAGGAGGGAGTCGGTGTGGTTTAAGCCGATGCTGGTTCCGGCGAGGGGGTCGAAGGTGTTGGTGTCTATTAGTGCAACTTCAAAGGCATCGTTGGCGGTTTTAGAGGTGTCTCCGGTAACGAGGTGGTTATCTTTGATGGTGAATTGGAGGGTTTTTGCGCCAGTTGGGATGATGAAGGCTTGGGTGAGTTCGGAGAGTTTTTGGGACTGTTCGGTGAGGGTGGCGGTGCCGTTGATGATGTTGGTGGCACCTGCGGTGTTCCAGGTGGTGGGGGTGGTGAAGTCGCCGTTGGTGATGCCGATAAGTGCGCCTGCGGTGAGGTGGGCGGGGTTGACTGTGCCGACACCCGACACCCGACCCCCTACACCCACATTAATGGCATTAAGAATAGCTAGATCTAGGGTCGAAGGAAGTTTGCGAACGCCAGGTTTGAGGCTGGTGTTCATGAGGTCGTAGGGGTAGAGGGTGCTGTCGAGGTGGGAGCCGTCTGGGGTGAGGGTGGCAGTGAAGGTGTTGGTGGTGAAGATGCCGTTGTTGATGTGTTTGTCGAATTCGCTGTAGCCGTTGATGATGCCGAGGGTGTGACCCATTTCGTGGAGGATGGCGGTGAGGAGGTCGTATTTACCGGAAGCTGGGCTGTCGGGGGTGGCTTGGAAGTAGGTATCTATTCCGGTGAATTCGCTATTGTCCCCTGGTGTTGTGTCTATGAACCAGCCGACTCCGTTGGCATCGTTGTCGAAGCTGATGGTGGCTTTGTTGGGACGACCGAGTTGGTCGTAGCCTGTGATGCTGGCTTCGGCTAGTTGTCCGGTGGGGAGGTTGGTGATATCGAAGGTGAGGTTGATGGGGGTGGTGGGATTTAGAAGGTTATTCCAGATGGTAACTGCGGTAGACTCGACATTAGTTAATTCAGAGGTGTTCAGATGGTTTGGAAGATTACTGCTGAGGAATTGTTGGCTCGGTATGCTGCTGGAGAACGTAACTTTGCTGGGGTCGATTTGGGAGGAAGTCATTCCAAAAATATTCGTCCCATACTGAGTAACGTTGACTTGAGAGAGATCGATCTCTGCGGAGCTAACTTGGAAATGATTGATTTTTGTCTCTCCGATTTGTCTGGTGCTAGATTGTTCGGAGCTTGTTTGTCCTATTCCTATTTGATTAAAACTAATTTCACTGGGGCTGATTTGCGTTATGCCACTATTGATTGGTCTAATGGAAGAGAGGTTAACTTCACCAATGCCAATATGCAAGGGATTGATTTGACTACTTCCAACTTTTCTAAAAGTATTTGGTATAGTAATAATCTGAAATCTGCTATCTTGATTCGCACCAACTTGATTGATGCTCAAGGTTGGCGTAGTGGTAGTGGAGATGCCTATAATGCTCTTCTCTGGGAAACTATTCATCCCAATGGAGATACTACTGAAGGCCCCGAAAGAAGTGAATGGTGATTGGCTGGCTGAATCATCGATCGAAGCCAAGAGTGATGCGGTAATTCTCCCTTTATTTTTTAGCTAGTAGACGTAGGGTGGGCAGTGCCCACAGCACATATAGAGCCGTAGCCAAAAGAACTTAAACTATTTTATCGATCGCAATCGTTTCACTAATCGATCGATATTAAACACCCGAATATTTATATTGTTAAATTGAAAATAGTATTGGTGGGCAGTGCCCACAGCACATGTAGAGCCGTAGCCAAAAGAATTTAAACTGATTCTATCGAACAATCTCTTCACCAATCGATCGATATTAAGTGTCCAAATATTTATATTATTAAATTGAGAATGGTGTTGGTGGGCACTGCCCACCCTACGTAATTTGGATCTGCTTTTTACTTACACGATATCAATCGTTATTATTAATTTACAAATATTTATTGCTATTCTCCCATTTCTAAATTCATTAAGCTCGTTACTACTGGGGTGAAACTATTACTCCTACACTGACAACCCCAATTGCGATCGTATTCACCCCGCCTTACCCCGCGATGAAAACTCGAATATGGCCAATCATGAACGCATTGTACTAACCCATGCTTGACTGGGTTGAAATGTAAATAATTTAAATGCTTGCGAAGATCGAACTCATCGCGGATCGTATGCTCGTAAAATCTTCTTTGCCAGACATTACTTTCTCGATGCTTTTTACGTGATTCACACACATCATCAGGTAAATTATTTGCGCCGCGTAACGCACGAGTAAATAACACTTTCATCCGTCCGACTCGATAAGAATAGTCGGGATCGTCAGGTGGTAAAGTCCACAAAAAATGAATATGTTCGGGGAGAATGACGGCAGCATCGATATTAAATGGCTTTTCTGCCATCATTACCGTACAAGCTTGTCGCAACATCTCAATATTTTCTGGTACTAAAAATAACTTATACCGCTGATAAGTGATGAGAGTCAGAAAAACACTACTTCCAGGAATATGAGCGCGACGGTATTCTGGCACAGCTAAAATTGAAAATAACTATATAATTACTAAATAAAAACGTAGGGTGGGCATTGCCCACAGACCATTTAGAGGCTCAGCAAAAAGAATTCAACCTATTTGATTCGATTTTCTCCGGTAAGCTACGCGATCGATCTGTTTAAAAATTGAGTGGTATTAAGTACAACAAATAGTTGGCTTGTTAAATCGAGAATGGTGTTGGTGGGCAGTGCCCACCCTACGCGATCTACTATCTGAGATCGAATTTACTCGTAACGAATACCAGCATCTGCTAGGCGTTGAATTGCTTCGCCCAATCTATCTAGATCGGCAATTAAACTAATGCGGACATATCCTTCGCCACCAATTCCAAACGCATTTCCTGGCGTGAAAACAACGCCCGTTTTTTGCATTACCATCAGCGCAAAGTCGGTAGAATTCCAACCGACGGCGCAGGGAATCCACAGATACATCGTGGCTTTAGTGGGTTTAATTTTCCAGCCCAATTTAGCCAAACCTTGAATCATAAAGTCGCGGCGTTCGCGATAACGATTTTGGACTTCGGTGACGTATTCGTCGGGCAATTCCAGAGCTGTTTGAGCGGCGGTTTGGAGGGCGGCAAAAATACCGTAGTCGAGGTTGGTTTTGAGGGTGCGGAGTCCTTGAATAATTTGGCTGTTGCCGACGACAAAACCGACGCGCCAGCCCGCCATATTATAGGTTTTGGAGAGGGTATGGAACTCGACGCCGATTTCTTTGGCACCGGGAATTTCTAGCAGGCTGGTGGGCTTGTAGCCGTCAAAGGCGAGTTCGGCGTAGCAGAGATCGTGAACTAACAGAATTTTGTATTCGCGGGCGAAGGCGACGACATCTTCAAAGAAGGCGCGCGAGGCGGTGGCTCCGGTGGGGTTGCTGGGATAGTTGAAAAAGAGAATTTTGGCTTTGCGGGCAACATCTTCGGGAATGTCGTTGAGATCGATTTCCCAGTCATTTTCGGCTTTGAGGATGACGTTATGGATCTTAGCACCCGCGATCGCTGGCCCCCGAAAGTGGACTGGATAGGCGGGACTGGGTACCAATACGGTATCGCCAGGATTGATATAGGCGAGGGCGAGATGTCCTAAGCCTTCTTTGGAGCCGAGTAGGGGTAGAGCTTCGCTATTGGGATCGAGGGTGACGCCATAGCGACGATAGTACCATTTGGAGATCGCGCTCCGAAAGTTGGCGGTGCCTTCAAATGGTGGATAACCGTGGTTGGTGGCTTCATCGAGAGCAGCTTTAGCCGCAGCAATTACGGGTGCGGGTGCGGCACCGTCTGGATTGCCCATGCCCAAGTCGATTAAATCGACACCCTGAGCGCGGGCGTTGGCTTTGAGTTCGTCCAACCGAGCAAATACGTATTGAGGCAAGGATTGGAGGCGTTCGGCAGGGCTAATCCAGTCTAAGGTCATTGTCTATAATTTAGCGGCAGGTCTCGATGGGCAGCACGAGTGGCAAAACAGGATCGTAGCGAGGTGCGTATCTCTAGAATATCAGGTTAGATGCTATTCCTGTAATTAGATCCTCTGGGTAAAATACTCTCAGATCGAGTAAAAAACTTACCATAACCGATTCTAAGCTTGCTAAGATCGCATCTGGTATGAGTTAAGTCTGCAACTTTATTGCCATTGGCTCGTCCTACATCTATATATTCTACTTACCGTTCGATCGAACATTACTATGTCCAAGTTCTCGACCTTTACTCTAAGTATCGTAGGCACGCTCGCAATTGCGTTTTTGACCGCACAATTACCTTTGCAGGCTAGATTGCGAACTCCGAAAATTTGTGTCGATCGACAACCAATAACTAAGCGAGTAGCTTTAACTTTAACAGCAGATAAAGAAGTAATTACAGACAATATTATCACTTATCAACCAATATCGGGTAAAGCATCTGTTAAGCCTGGAGATATTATTAGATATACGGTAGTTGCCAAAAATAACAGTCATTGTCCGCTCAAAAATTTGATCTTAAAACAACCAATTCCTATGGGAACTAATTATCTCAAAAATTCGGCTACGGCGGTCGCAGGTGCTCAATTATTATTTAGTATCGATGGCGGCAGAACGTTTGTTCCTAAACCAAAAATTGACGGTCGGCCAGCACCAGCAAGTGCTTATAATTATCTACGCTGGAAGTTTAGGCGACCCGTCCCGACTAATGCACAAATCACAACTAGCTATAAGCTGCAAGTAAAATAGACAGAATCATATCTCGATCGGGCTTTAATTGCCGCTGCCAAGAATATACAGACTAACTAAAGTGCTGCTATTCCAAAGACTATGTAGTAACATTGGTGCCAGTAAACTGCGGGTGCGAACGTAAACGATGCCCAAGATAATCCCCAGCGATGTTAAGGGCAGAATTTCGGATAAGCTCAGATGGGCGACGCCAAACAACAAACCACTCAAACAAATCGCGCCCCATGTGGGCATGTAGCGAGTCAAAGAGGGCAGTAGAAATCCTCGAAACAAGAATTCTTCAAACAGTGGTGCTGCCACCGCCGCAGTAGCGAAAAATAGCCATAAGGCGATCGAATCTCGGCCCTGGAGGACTATTTGCAAGATGGGATTGCTACCGCCTTGTCCGTGCCAAATTTTATCGTTAAGAAGGGAGACGATCACGACAATTGGCGTTGCCACTAAGTAGCCGCCAATCCCCCACAGCAACCAATGCGATTTCCAGTTAAACTCAAACCAATCGGCTGGTAAAGGTAGATAAGATTTAATCGATAAATACAATATTCCTAATGCTAAAATAGCCATCAGTACATAACTGGCAAATACATACAGTCCTTGTTGACGGGTAGTTAAGGTCGCTGGATCGATCAGCGCACCAAATAGCGTCGGTAAGACGAACTGTCCGACAAAAAAGAAGCCAACCATAAATACTTGCAAAACTGTCTCCCAATTCCACGGAGCCGACCACGGAGTATCGAGTTTTTCGAGTAAGATCTCGGAAGCAGATCGTTCGCCACGTTGCTGAAATAATCCGATCGCAAATCTCACTGTAAAAAAGACAATTAAACCCACGCCACTGAGGCCGATAAAGATCCGAGGAATCGTAATTAAAGCAAGATTAATTACTGCATTTTTAGCTTTAATTTCTGCTGCAAGATTGAGTTGGGCTAGTTTCTGACGATCGCCTAGATCTGTATATAATTTTTCGAGGACTCGATCGCGAAACCAGCCATCAAAATTGGTCGTGACTTCAGCTTCGAGCTGTGGTGCGGTATTGAGATCGATACTCGACGGTTGTTCCCAGATTGCAATTAAGGATGCGGCGACATGTTTGGATGTCGCAGATTGTGAGTGAGAACCAACTTTTTGCCAAGTCTGAAGTGCCTCTGCCGATTGCGCTCTAGCTGCTTGAAGAATGCCAATTCGTAGATCGATTTTGTCGATTTCTAACTTTGCTGCGGCGATCGTTTTGTTAGTTAGATCGATTTCTAATTGCTGCGATTTACGATTGACATCTGTTGCCGAATTTGCTAAATCTGCTAAACTAGCATTGAGCTTGTCGATCGCCTGAACATCACTTTTGCGGGCAGTTTGATACTGTTGAGTCGCCGATTTCAGAAAATCTGTACCGACGATCGACTTTTGTAAGGCTCCCAAGGCATCTGCTTCATCTGTCGGTTTCCACTCCGATGCGACTAAGACGATATTGGTTTGATATAGCTCGAATTTACCTTGAATTTGAGGTCGATCTAGGGTGTCGAACAGTGAGAAGATCGGCTTGATTAGTACTAATGCAGTTAGTACAATTAGCAAAATGCGGCGCAGAGATGAAAAAGATGATAGCTCTTGGCGATCGAGACTCATTAAAAATTCTAACTAAAAGTTACAACCAGATCCTTATTATATGCCTTTAACTCAGAAGTTTGCTTATCTTTTTAGCATTACTCTCGGTCTGAGTCTATTAATCTATTTGTTGCGCGGTTTGGGGATCGTAACTTTTTTACCAGGCTGGATTTTGCTCGTCTTGGTCGTCCTCGCAATTTCATCTTTTTTTATGTACAGTATCTCCATCACTAAATGTTAGATTGAGTAATCGATCGTCTCATATCTTGCATGAGATCCAAAATCCTTATTGAAGTGGAGGAAAGGGAAAGAGGAAAGAAACATACTCCTCATCTGTCCTTTGTCCAGCAAATCGAGGGAACCGTATTTTGTAAATTTACATCGATAAAATTTCTAGGGCTATTGATGTTAGCCCCAGGTGTATATCAACGATTATTTATCGATTTAACAATCTTCTTTGGCGCGAGATCGTAAGCGATTTAAACGGGAAAGCAGATCTTCGGGTACCCAGATAAAGGTACCCCTAAACCATTACTTAGGTTTGACATTGGTAGCGGGAGCTGTTTTTGTGCGGCGCAGTTCTTGAAGTTGACGAGCGCGAAAATCTTGAGTTGCCGAGTTGAGTTGCTCCCGTTGCTCGCTCTCAAAATTAGGATTATTCTTGCTATTGAGCTGCGCTTGATTGATCAGATTGAGCAATCCAGAAGTATCGCCACCAGAAGCTCTGCTAAATGGGTCGCGATTGTCGCCACCACCATTAAAAGTATTGTTAAATTGAGCTGAGGCGATCGTTGGAATTAAAGACAGCGACAATCCTAATAGCAAACAGGCTGGTGTGAGGAATATTTTCATGATTAAGAAAGAAAGTAGAATGGATAGCGAAGGTAGAAGTGCGTTTTTACGATCGGGATTTTTAACCCTGTTTCTCGATCGATCGAAAATTGTAACTGAGTATTTAGTTGCGAATAACCTACAAACTACGATGCATTAAGATTGTAAAAAGTTCCTCAGACTAGGCTAAACGTCGTTTTAACAGCGGTTGAATTGCTGTTAGGGTCAAAGCTGCAAAACCGAGCAGAATCGCTAGGGAAGTGCCAAAAGAAACCGTTCCCCAAGGTGCTTGGAGGACGATACTACTCAGATCCCATTGCGAGTGATTGTAGAGATAGCGAATGGGTTCGATCGCATAGGTGAGCGGATTGAGCGAGGCGATCGTTTGCAACCATCCCGGCATAAATGATAAGGGTGCGAGTGCGGTACTGGCAAACAGCAGGGGCAGGTTGACGACAAAAATCACCGCAATCAGTTCGATATGTCCGGGTAAGGCAAAGGTTAAACCCAAGCTCAGAGCTGTTACGCCTAATACTAGTAACAAGATAATCAGAGCGATAACTCCCAAGCCAGCCAGACTCGGTAAACCCGCACCCATCAGCGCATTGACGCCAATAATTGCGGCAGTTTGAATGAAACTCAGTGCGACGATATAAATCGCCGAAGCAGCCACGATCGAGTAACGCGAAGCCAGCGGCGCGACGAGTAGCCGATTGAGAAAGCCAAACTCGCGATCGAACATTACTGGTAACCCTGCATTTAATGCACCGACAAAGGCAGTAAATACGATCAATCCCGCACCTAAAAATTGGCCGTAACTCAGATCGTTACCCATCATCCCCTGGGGCGCATTTTGAAATAACGCACCAAAGAGTACTAACCACATCAATGGCTGCACTACTCCAGCCACTAATGTCGAAGGACGCCGCTGAAGCTGGATAAAGAGTCTTTTTGTCAGCGCGAGGGTTTCCTGGATAAAGTCAGCAAAACCATTTGATGGTAATTGCTGTTGAGAGCGCAGGCGATCGCTCGGTTGTAAATTAATAGATTTGGAAGTGTCAATTGTGCCGCTCATGGGAAGGTAATGGTGAATGAAAACTTATCGGTTATTTACCTATTTGCTGTTGGTGATTCGTTGCCACCAGTAATAGGGGTTTAACTTGCGACGGTAACGCAGGGCGAGTTGTTTACCTGTTAGCAGTATGCCCAACCCGAAGCTAACTTCGCTAACGATCGGTAGACTGGCTGTAAGTGTAGCTTTTTGGGCGAGATCGCTGCGGGTAAAAAGGGGGACGGCTAATACGATTGCCCACAGCAGGCAAGAGATGATGATTAGCAATAATCCCAATTGAGACTTGACTTTTACCCGCACCAATTTGGCATTTAGCGCATCCGTTGTTTTTGCTCGGCTTTGAGATCGCGACTGCTGGCTGCTGCTAGTTCGGCATCGAGGAGCGTTTTACCCGTTGCGGCTAGGTAGACATCATCCAAGCTCGGACGCGATTGGGAGATCCCAAAAATCGGCAATCCCGCCGATTGTAACGACTGCTGGATCGACATCAGTACATCGCGATCGGGTGTGACGACCAGATTGAGCGAGTTTGCCGCCGTTGCATTAACGATCGCTTCTTGGACGAAGGGTAATTCGCTGAGCATTTGCTGGGCTTGTTCGGCTTCCGAAAGTGGTGTAAACTCCCGAATCCGGAGTACGATTCGATCGCCACCGAGCTGATTTTTGAGTTCCGATGGCGTCCCTTCGGCAATGACCAATCCTCGATCGATAATCCCCACGCGATCTGCTAAGGCATCAACTTCTTCGAGATAATGACTGGTAAGTAGAATCGTCGTCCCACTCGCACGCAGTTGGCGCAAAAAGTCCCACACGACGACGCGACTCTCGATATCGAGTCCGACAGTGGGTTCGTCTAATACCAAGACTTCTGGCTGATGCAGGAGTCCCGCCGCCAAATCGATCCGGCGTTTGAGACCGCCAGAATAAGTACCTGTCTTTTTATCGGCATAGCTGTGCAAGTCCAGCACTTCGAGCAGGACTTCGATCCGCTGTCGGGCTTCGACCTTGGGAATATGATAGAGTGCTGCCTGAAGTTCCAGCAATTCTCGCCCAGTTAAGATCTTATCGAGGGCGACTTCTTGGGCGACGTAGCCGATGCGCTTGCGGGCTTCGCGCGGCTGTTCGAGGACGGAGATGCCACTAATGTCGATCGAGCCACTATCGGGCTTGGCGAGGGTACACAAGCAGCGAATCGTCGTGGTTTTGCCCGCTCCATTCGGGCCGAGCAGTCCGAAGATTTGACCGCGCTCGACTTGGAAGGAGACGTCTTTTACCGCTGGGACGGTGCCATAGCTCTTGGACAGATTTTGAATAGTTACTGCTGCTGCCATCATCTATCTCTGATTATGGACAATTGGCACTCGAGTTGGCGATTCCAACTTGGGGAGCCACCACTCAACTACCAACCTCTATGTTAACAATTTCCGCTCCCTGTCGGGATATTTTTTAATCGATTTGAATGACTTTGCGACCGATCTTGCGGGTCGAGAAGGCTGCGTGCTGGAGATCTATGTTTGGCGATCGTACTAACTTTACCCGTAGAAAATGGTGAGCCTTTACTACCTACCGACAAACTATCGGTGCGCAGTTGCGCGATGGCGGAAACACGATTAGAGTCGATCGACTCGCAAAATAAAAAATCGATTGACTTCAGCAATTAAACTGTCAATCTATCGATCTTTATTTAGTTTCCTGAGTGGCTTTGAGCATGTAGTAGGTAATTAAGAGCTGAGTTAGAGCTAAGGGATAACTTTGGAGGGTTTCGCCAGTTGTGCCGACAATTTTGCCTAGATCTGGGTTGACTTCCCGATTGCAGACGCGATGGAGATCGGGCATGTCATTACAAATCATCTGCTCCAACAGGTTGATTTTCTCGCCCGTCGCATGACTATCGATTTCGAGGACATCGACTGGTTTGCCCATATCTCGATCGAGACTCCACCGGATAGCTGGTGGCGAGTCGCTGTCATCTGGATCGATAACCTTGCTCATATCTAAGTGGGTAATTGTCGGTCTGAGGACGAGCCGAACATTGAGCAGAGATGTATCCCCATCAGTGGTGCTGGAGGGATAAAAGCTCGCGACCACATCTGCCCACTGGCGTTGAGGACGAATGAACTGCTCTGAGTCTGGCTCGCGTTTTTGAAGTTCGGTTAAGACTTGGGCTTCGGTATAGCCGCGCTTGAGGGTATCGCGTTGAATTTTCCACTGCGCTCGCAGGGACTCTGGTGGAGCTAAATAAACCTTGACGTCAAAGCATTCGCGAGCCACGGGTGTGGAATAGCCGAGCAGTCCCTCGACAATGACGAACCGATTGGGCTTGACGTATTTGGGTGCCTCGAAGGTACCTGTTTTGTGAGAGTAAATTGGCTTGAGAATCGGTTGTCCGCTCCGCAACAAGGCTAAATGCTGCTGCATGATGTCGAGATAGTTGCAATCGGGGTGGAGCGCGGTGATGTTGAGTTCGGCGCGCTGCTGGCGATCGTAGCGGTGGTAATCGTCCGTACCGATGACGGTGACATTCTCTTCGCCGAGAATTTGAGCGATGCCTTTGGTGAGGGTTGTTTTACCTGCCGCGCTATCGCCGACGATACCTAGAATGATGGGACGGTTACTCATGGTTTTAATCTCCATATCGATCCAATTGTACTTCTAAGCGATCGCGCATACGATTTTGGATTTTGGATTTTGGATTTTGGATTGGGGATTGGGGATGTTTTGACATTCTCATACATTCGCTACCCCGCTCCCAATTCCCAACTCCCCGCCACCCTCTCTAGTAAATCTAGCAATACCTAAAACCGCTGTTCGTACTCTAAAATCGCGCGATTTTCGCCGAAGAGATTGGTCGAGCCTCGGAGTAAAAATTGGTCGTTGACGCGATAGCGGAGACTGTAGTAGGGCGATTCACTATTAGTAAGAATTTTAAACACTGAGGCTGAAACTCTGGGCGTAATTTCGGTGCCGATTTCGGCGGCGATGCCAAATGTGGAAGTGCTATTACTATTAGCTTTAGAATTGGTGAGAATGGTTGGAAACAGTCGGAAATCGCTCAGGCTGAAAATATCGCTGATGCGATCTTGAAGGGTGTTGAGAATGTTGGAACTGGCCAAACTGATAACTCCTAGCCCGATATCGCCGCCGGAGGTAAGGCGTTCGGCGATCGCGCCACCGAGAAGCAGGACGATTTCTGGTTGGGTGCGGGCGGGGGTACTGGTGAGTTCGAGTCTTTGGGTGATTTGGCTGGCAAGTCCGGCTACGCGGGCTTCGACTTGGACGGTTTGGACGGAGCCGAGGCTGGTAGTATAAAAGTCGGCGGGTCGATCGATTTCACCGTTGGTGATGGTACGCGCGATCGAGTTGCGCTGTGCGAGGGGGCTGCTGGCACTTTCGAGGGTTTTGGCCACGAGGTGGAGGTTGAGGACGGGATCTGTGCCCAGGGTGGGGAAGAAGTCGGCTGTCTGGGGGCCGCTGGCGAGGCGGAATTGGGTGGTAAAGAGGTTGACGGAGCCTTTTTGGAGTTGGACTTGGCCGAAGGGGCGGGGGTTCTCGATGGTGCCATCGATGTCGATTTTGCCTGTGGCGAGGAAATTTAGCAGGGGTGCGCGGGTAATTTGGAGGTTGTCGCCGAGGGTAATCCGGAGGTTGCGGAGTTGGGTGGCGTTGGGATTGGGTGCTTCGGGGATAACTGGCTGGATGCCGAGAATGGTGGCCGTAGTATTGGGCGTTTCTGGCAAGAAGACTTGGCCGTTACTGAGCTGGACATCGCCTGTGAGGACAGGACTGAGTGCGGTACCGAGGATCGTGAGTTTGCCGTTGACATCGCCTTTGTACTTCTCTTTGACATCGACGGCGACGCCATTCATCTGAATGCCGAGCTGCTGGCTGGGTTCGATCGAAAATGAGTCGGAAATGGGGATAATTCCGGCAATACTGACTTGTCCGCGATTGAATTTCCCGGTAAATTTTTGGACTTCGACGCGATCGAAATCAAAGATAATATCGGCATTAACATCGGTGAGGGGTTCGGGGAGGGCGACACTTTGAATGCGACCTGTGGTGATATTGGCAGTGCCGCTGGCGGTGAGTGTTTCGATACCTTCGCCGCCCGGTTTCATTTTGCCTTGGATCTTGAGGGCAATTTTACCTTGGCCGTCGAGCCAGTTGAGTTGTTGTTTGCTTAAAACGTCGATCGCTTGTAAGCCCTGATTTTGTAAGCTTAAATCGATGTTAATATCGTTACTGGCTGGGGCCTGGAGGGCAAAGGGCAGTTGATAGGGGATGCTCCCAGTAATTTTAATCCGGTCTTGTTGAGAGACGATCGGACTTTTGGCAAAGTTGGCGTCGCTAGTAAAATTCAGCCGTCCATCCCAATAATTAAAGTTACCCGTGACGTCTTTAAGTTTGGTTTCGTTAAGCACGCCGTCGTTGAGAACGACATCCCCACTGATGCGAGGATTGGCTAAATTGCCGCTAACTTGTGCCGAGAGGTCGATCGCGCCATTAATATCTACAGGCAGCTCGGTGAGGCTGGCAAGAGCCTGTACGGGGAAGTTTTTGACGTTGACTTTAGCATTTTGATTGTTGATGCCAAAATCACCCGCGATCGAGATCTGACTATCATCGATGGTGAGATCGAGCGGTTCGAGACGCAGTTTACCATTGCGCCAGTTGCCTTGCGCGAGGATGCGATCGAGGCGGTAGCTTTCGAGTTGCCATTTGGTACCAGCAATTTTAAAGTCGCTGCGGAGTCCGGTTTTGGGACTATTAGAGAGCGAGATTTCGCCGCTAAATTCGCCTTGGAGGTTGCCGAGATCGGGGATGAGATTCTCATCGGCTTGGCGATCTGCGTCGCGATTCAACCAGCGTCGAAGTTCGGAGAGCCGCCGCAGTTGGTCGTTGAGGGGATAGGGACGACTGGCGAGTTTTTCGGGTTTGGTATTAAGATCGGCGGCAGTGCCGTATTTACGCTGGGGAAATGGTTTAAACAGATCGTTGGTGCTAAAAATTTGGAGTAAATTGCGAATATCTTCAAGATCGCCGCTGGGGACTTGCAGTTTGGCTTGGAAGGTGGGGGTGCTGGCTCCTGGCGAGACACTGGCGTCGAGCTGATATGTATACTTGCCGCGTTGAATTTCGGTACGATTGAGGGCGAGTTGGCCGTTAGCATAGCTAAAATCGCCTGCGAGTCGTTCGCCTTGGAAGGCTCCAAAGGTAGGATTGATAATTTCGATTTGCTTGCCTGTAACTTGCAAATTAGTCAGATCGATCGCGAGATTGCCCGTTGCATTGCCACCAAACCGATACTGTTGAATGCCTGCATTTTTAGGAATCCAGGGTTGTAATAAAGTTATCGGCAACCGTTGGACATCGATACCGAGGATCTTGCCATCGACATTACCTTTGGCGGTAATATCTTGTTGTTTGAGATCGAAACTTTGGGGCTGAAGATTGCGATCTAGTGCCAGTGCCAATCGATCGTTTTCCCCAGCAAAAGCGATGTCTACTCCTTGTCCGGGATTTGCTTGAATATTCCCTGTCAAATTGCGCTCGAATTTTAATGCACCAATTTGAAAATTAGTTAATTTGGTTTGCCCTGACACGAGCAGATTTGCCAGATTATTTTCCTGAAGATTGCCGCTCAATTGCCACTGCGCGCTCAGTTGTCCAGCTAAGCGATTTTCTGGGGGTGAATTCGCACCGATGGCAGCGGCGACATTTGGCGGTGCAAATTTGACTATTTCGCCGATATTTAAGCGATTGGCGATCGTGCTACCTTGCCACTGTCCATTATCGATCGCTACATTATTAATTTGAATATTGCCACCGAGAATATTGCTAATCCGTCCGTTGCCACTAGCTTGAATTTTTTCAAGTTCGGGAGTTTTCAGATTGCCTGCTGCTTTAAAACTACCAGATAATAATCCGACGCGAACTGCTGCTGGTAATTGGCGATTTACGGTACCCAGTTGCAATCGGCGAACGGTGAGGTCGCTTTGCCATGCCCCAGCATTAGTTTGAAAATTATTGGCATTAATTTCGCCACCATTGGCTAATTTTAATTTACCACTGCCACTAGCTTGAATGGTCGTCGGTGCTAATTTATTGACATTTGCAGATATATTAAAGTTACCAGAGATCTTACCAGCACTTAATTGAGAATCTAATTGCGGAGTTATATTACCTAATTTGAAATTAGCGATCGCGAGATTGCTAGAAATATTACCGCCTGCTAATTTTAAACCCGTAGCGCGAATGCTGCCATCGGCTAAGTTTATTTTGCCATCGCCTGCTACTTGCAATCGATCCAGATTTATTTTAGCTAAATCTCCATCTGCAATAAAATTGCCGCTTAGTTTCGCCGATCTGAATTTAGCAGGTATTTCGTTACTGACATCGCCTAATTTTAATCGATCGAGTTCAAAATCACCGCGCCATTTTCCGTCATTAAGTTCTATCCGGCGCGCGAGAACATTACTCGCCACCAAACTTAAGTTTCCACTACCAGTCACATTCAGATTTTCGGGTTTTAACTGTTGGATATCTCCGGCAACTTTGAAATTACCATCTAGCTTGGCATCTTTAAATTTAAGCGGGATTTCGGGTGCAAGACTACCGAGTACTAATGATGAAGCTTGGAGATTTCCCTGCCATTTACCACGATCGATCTGTAAGTTATTGCCGACAACTTTACCTTGAGGTAATACGATTTCGCCTTTACCTACTCCGCGCAGAGATTCGGGCGCAAACGAGTTTAGATTGCCTGCAAGTTGCGCCGAGCCACTCAGTAGTCCACCGACTTTGGGCGCGAGTGCGGATAATGGGAGCCGATTGGTAGTAAATAATCCTTGCCAGTTACCATTCGCGATCGTGAGATTTTGCGCCTTAATTTCTCCAGTTTTAAACTTTAATCTACCCTGTCCCTGTGCTTGAATATTCTCTGGCGTTATCTGCTTGAGATTATTACCACTGAGATTGAAATTACCGCTAATAATTCCTGGTGGTAGCTGACTTTTGACTTGAGTCGATCGGGCTAAATTATTACTATCGATATTATTAACTGCAAGTTGCCGGAGATCGAGCGCATTACTATTCACATTAGCTTGCCACCGACCGCGATCTAGCTTAATTCGATCGGCGATTAGTTTTCC
Organism: Chamaesiphon minutus PCC 6605; assembly: GCF_000317145.1. Taxonomy (GTDB): domain Bacteria; phylum Cyanobacteriota; class Cyanobacteriia; order Cyanobacteriales; family Chamaesiphonaceae; genus Chamaesiphon; species Chamaesiphon minutus. The sequence goes on from NC_019697.1 coordinate 3,380,264, forward strand.
GGCTGGCAACTGTAAATTTAATTTGCCATTGGCTTGAATTCGATCGATATTGACGTCATTATTAAGACCAGATGCCTGAATATTACCGTCTAATTTGCCACTATAATTAGGTGATAATTTTAGCCCATTAAGCTGCGCTAACTGCTGGGTATCTACAGCCTGTGGTTGTAAATTCAGTCGCCAATTAGTCGGCGTAATTTCACCTGTGGCTTGCACTCGTCCCCCAGCCGCAGAGAGCGTCGCACTCCGCACGATCGTCTTCCCTTGAGGTGTAATCTGGAGATCGGTCGTGACGGGATAAGTCGCCTGCGGCGCATTAATGCTTAGATTGGTAAAAATAGCCTCTCCAGTGCCCGCAATCGTGCCCATCACTGCCGTGTTGCCGATTTTTAACTGCGGGGGTAGTTTCGCGCCGTACAGCCGACTCAAGGCATCTCCAGGAAGATTATTGCCCTGCACCTGAAAGCTGGTTCGGGGAGTTTTTAAAAGCTGAATTTCCCCTTGTGCGGTTACCTTTCCACCTAATTTGGGTTGTGCGATCGCGTCTAGAGTAATGCGTCCATCTACAACTTTAAAGTTACCATCTACCCGCTCGATCTGGACGCGATCGACTTGACTGAGTTGGGTATTATTAAACTTACCAGCTAAAATTGGCCGATCTAATTTACCCGTTAATTGTAACTGAGCGACTGCGGTACCAGCAAGGGGAAAAGGTGACTTAACATCGAGACTTTTGATAACATCTGGCAATGTTACGGGTGCAGTCTTCGCACTTAAGTTATAACCAGTACTATAATTCAGATCGCCGCTGACGACTCCAGCGACTCGATCGTACTTGGTCGTTATATTATTTAATCTAACTGCTCGTTCTGATACGTTAATAAATCCATTAACTTCATCCAGACTCTTCGGTACGTTGTTAATAATAACTTTGCCATTATTCACTAACAAATTACTACTAATTCGTAAATCTTTCTGGGGTTTAACAACTAGATTCAGATCGCCATCAACTGTGCCTTTGACAATCGTAACTTCAGGAATTTTGAAAATTCGTGTTGCGGCTACGGCATCTAATTTTTTGCCCTTAACTGCTAGTTCGGTTGCCCCATTAACGATCGAACTATTACCCTGAAAATTAACCTGTCCATTTTCTTGAAACTGCGCGCCACCATTAAATGTAACTCGATCTTGTCGATCGCTAACATCGGCTTGGAGATTAATTTTGCTAACAGTAATCGGCTGCGGAACTTGACTATAAGGCACGATTGTCACGCGTGCATCATCGACTTTAATCGTACCGATTTCGATTTTTATCGGTGGTGGCGGTTGCTTCTCTTGGGGGGGAATGTTTAGCCAATTACCTTGGGTATTTTGAGCTAGCTCGATCTGAGGTGACGCCAGCCGCACGTCCAACTTTAACGATCGATCTAACAATAACTTAAATGGATTAAAACTGATGAATACATCTGGAGCTACGATCTGATTTAAATCGCTTCCATTAGTCGGTATTTTAGCATTCTTAATATGAATCTCATTAAACCAAATATCCTGAAGCTTGCCTAAATTAACCGGACGCTTGAGACTTTTGGTTAGCTCTCGATCGACAATTGGAATCAGGTTATCTTTTGCCCACCATTGACCGAATCCAATCGCGACTATTGCTAATAAGAAAAAAACTAAACCGATCGCGCTGCCAGTTTTTAAAAACAACTTCAGCCACCGACGCGAGCTATGGGAGGAATTATTTGTCAATTGACACTCAGTAGGTTGGTGTTGGGGTTCGTTCTTCACTCTTAGCTCGATTGTGATGTCAAAGTGGGCATTAGAATCGATATCGGAACTAGATTCAGCTAATATCCACCGAACATCTGCTGCGCTGCTGGTGTCTACGCTACGAAAAGCAGCTCTTAAGGTATTGTGCCCAATGTTAACACCCGATCGACACGACCGCAATTTTCGTTCTCGCGCATCTGTCCTCTAGAGCAGTGATGGCGGTATCTAAAGATGGTTTAAGTCTAATTTAGCCACTATTTGCTCGGTGTTGCTATCTCTAGCAGATTTACCAGAGCGACTAGTAATGATGAAGACTCAGGATGCGAGGATGTTCCGGTTTTGATGAGCCAAATTTTACCAAGGGATTGGGGGATGGTTGACTCGGAGCGTTGCTGATTTGAATTATGATTCCTCATTCTCGGACATTTCCTACCCCGCTCCCTGCTCTTCACCAAAATAGTAACTAGATTTACGATGTAAACTACTAGCTGGTGTATTGCCGTACTAATCTAATTTCCGATTTAGGTGTGATTACTATTGTCAAAAGTTGCCTAATATACTTTCATAAGTACAGATCGATTACCTCCGGTAGGCTTCGCCAACGCGATCGACATATTGCTAAAATAACAACAGCGGCTTTTATTAGCACTATTAACGTTAACAAAATCCGCTACACCATAGCCCCGATTGCATGAAGAAACAAGTAAATAAATTTAGCCATCTAACGGCGATCGATCGGGTTAAACTGTCATCGCCTATGCAATTTTTATTCGATCGAGACTTATTGATGGGTCGGATTCTTGATTTTGGTTGTGGGCTGGGTTATGATGTCAACTTCTTAGAGCGCAAGGGTTTAAATATTACAGGTTACGATCCTTATTATCTACCAAAATATCCAGAAATTAAATTTGATACAATCGTCTGTTGCTATGTGCTCAATGTTTTAATGCCAGAAGAACAAGCCGATGTCCTGATGAGCATCGCACATCTACTCAAACCAGGTGGCAAAGCTTATTATGCAGTCAGGCGAGATTTAAAAAAAGAAGGATTTCGCGAACATTACGTCCATAAAAAGCCAACTTACCAATGCACTGTCAAGCTACCATTTAAGTCGATTCAGCTCAATGAGTATTGCGAAATTTATGAATACGTCCATTATAACCATCAATGGAACTCACCCAATAACTGTATCTTCTGCAATCCCTATCGCAAGATAAGTTTGCTTACAGAATCAGCGACAGCCTATGCTATGTTTGACGGTTATCCACTCAGCAAAGGTCATGTCTTAATCGTACCAAAGCGACATATTAGTAATTATTTTGAGTTGCCGCAAAAAGAACAATCAGCTTGCTGGTTGATGGCAAATAAAGTACAGGAAATATTGAATCGGGAATTTCAACCCGATGGATTTAATATCGGTATGAATGTCAATAAAGCAGCGGGACAAGCCATGAATCATGCCACGATTCATGTCATCCCACGCTATCTTGGCGACACCAATGCTAAAAAAAGTGGCATGAGATCGGTAATTCCCAAACAGAGTAGAATCGATCGGTAGATCTATCGATCGTTTTTAAAAACCATGAGTAAATAATCTGGCTCCCCTCTCCCATACTTGGGATAAGGATACAGCCTAAAATTCGAGATAGATTGATAGTTTATTGCGCGCCCTTATAATGTGTCAGTATATCTCTAGGTGCGATTTGACGATCGACCTTAATACCCATAAAGAATACACAACTAGCTGAATCAACATTGTATGTTTCGGGAATTAAACGATCGAAGTACTGCAACCAAAAGAATCCCAGTTTGATAACTTTACCAAGTTGTTTAGATCTAAACAAACCGCGAAAGAAATTATCGATCGCCCATAATAATTGGGTACCAGCACCTGCAACAACTCCCGATTTTATCATTTCAAAGTTTTTGAATAAGTAGCGATGTCCGCTTTCTGTATATCTAGTAAAATCGTAAGCACCCTCATGAACGTGTTGTAGAAAAGGTGTTTCTGCATAGACGATGCCACCATCTTTTAAAACGCGATACATTTCTGAAACTACCAGATTTGGTTCGAGAACGTGTTCTAAGACTGCTTGAATGATGACAGCATCAAAACTACAATCTGGTAATGGAATATTGTGTCCATCGGCGACGAATTGAACGTGTGGTGAGGCATAGACATCGAAAGAAACGATCGCTATGCGCGGATCTTTATAAAAATCATACATCACCTCACCAACTGTCCCACCGCCGACAATCAGCACCCGTGGATTGGGATGTGCCATTAATAGTAAATCTACAAGTTGATTGATATTTTCGTGCGATGCTGGTTGAATCGGATTTACTAAACTCCGAATGGAACCTAATATTCCCCGATATGAGTTTCGCTCGATTAATGAAGGTAAAGATGAGAAATTACCTTTATTAAAAACACCTCGATCGAAATCAATTAAGATCGGACAGTCGCCAATTATTTCGTATTCTATGTATTCTGTATTGTGTTCGGTAATTAATTTATCGCTTTTTCTGTGTAATTTATTACCAGTTTTAGGGCAACACAAAAGTTCTAATACTTCCGATTTCTCTAAAAGCATAAATATTTAGATATGAAGTTTAGTTTAAGAATAAATCGCAAAGTCTCTATGTTTTAAACAACTACACTTTGCAATAAATCGATCCTATCACAGGAATTATTGAGTGGCGATAGCTGCCTTTGAATGAGTAGATAAGTTGAGCACAAAGGCTTAGAGATAGGCTGGGTAATATCGATACATGGCATCCAACAGCTTTGTTCTCATACCGCCACCGATTAAAATCGAGGCTAACAATACGAAGTCCGCCTACGCGGACTGATAAATTAGTCCATGTAGGCGGACTTGGCAACACTAGCAACGATTTCAATCGTTAACATTTTTAAGGTAGCAACTTGGGTTAACTAGATAAATTACAAAAATTTGGCCATTCTATCGACAGCAAGTTGTAATTTAGCTGGCTCATGCACCAACGCAAATCTGACGTAACCTTCGCCACACTTACCAAATCCGATCCCTGGAGAAGCGGCGACGCCAGTTTGACAGACTAATTCGGTACAAAATGCGATCGAGTCTTGCGCCCATTGTGGTGGTAACTTTGCCCAGATATACATCATCGCTGCTGGTGTGGGTACGTGCCAACCGATTTCATCCAAGGCGGTGACAAAGGTATCGCATCGCTGTTTGAAGGTATCCGCCGTCTGGCGAACGTAACTTTGGTCGCCTGTGAGTGCGGCCACCGCACCGTGTAAAATGCCTAAATACTGATTGAAGTCGACTACCGCCTTAACTTGGCGCAGAGCTTGAATTAATTGACGATTGCCGATCGCATAACCGATTCTAAAGCCGCCCATATTATAGGACTTCGACATCGTAAAAAACTCGATCGAGACACTTTTCTCTCGATCGGCTTGTAAGATCGATGGTACCCTAACATCGCCAAATACCATATCACCATAGGGGAAGTCGTGTACCAATACCAAATTATGCTGCTGACAAAAAGCAACAGCTTCCTGAAAGAAGGCTAGGGGCGCGATCGCGGTGGTAGGATTGTGCGGATAGCTCAACACCATCATTCGCGCTTTGGCAAGGGTTGGAGCCGGAATATCCCCCAGTACGGGCAAGAATCCATTCTCTGCCAGTAATGGCATCGGGTAAATTTCGCCACCAGCTAAATACACGCCGCCAGCATGAGAAGGATAGCCAGGATCCATCAGCAAGGCAACATCGCCAGGTTCCAAGATTGCTAAGGGCAAATGTGCCGTTCCCTCTTGAGAACCGATTAGCGGTAATACCTCGGTTTCTGGATCTACTTCAATTCCATATTTATTGGTGTACCAATTTGCTGCGGCTTCGCGAAATAATCGCGTCCCGTTAAAGAGCAAATAACCGTGCGTACTCGGATCTACTAACGCTGACTGAATTGCCGCGATGACATGCGGTGCTGTCGGCAAGTCTGACGAACCTAGCGATAGATCGATTATCTCTCGTCCCAGTTCTCTCGCTCGTCCTTTTGCCCGATCCATATCGGCAAATACATTCGATTTTAGTGGTTGGAGCCGTTTGGAAAACTGCATGTTATGTCAGTTGATAGTTGAGAGCTGAGAGTTGATAGTTAGTATTCGATGGTTGGGCGATGAAAAAATAATCATAAAGTAGGGTGGGCACTGTCTTGTTTCGCTCGCCCTAGAGGGAACCTCCAAAGCGCTTTGGCGGAGCCTCTCCGATAGGAGATACCGCTGCCCACCACATGGATTAGCGACGATCGAAGCTAACAGATGTCGATCGCATTTTCTTAAAGATTGCTATCGAGAATTGTTGCTAATTTATCTTTAGTAATCGCACCCTCACAAGAGTGAATCATTTCATCGCCTTTAAACAAGCGGATGGCGGGAACGCCCTCGACTTTGTAAGTTTTGACAGTTTCAGGATTGGGATCTACTTCCATTTTGACAACCTTGACTCGATCGCTATAATTGGTAGCAATCCAGTCGATCGATGGCGACACTAACCGACAAGGCCCGCACCATGCCGCCCACAGGTAGACTAAGACAGGGAGATCTGCTTGTAAAACTTCACTCTCAAATTGTGCGTCATTGATAACGGTAACGCTACTCACTTTGATAAACTCCACAAATGATAGATAAGGATATTATTACCCTCTAGGTTAGAGCAAAACGTGGTGAGGCGATAGTCGGCTAGCTCCGATTCAACCAAATTGCCGTCAAACCAGCATTACTCGCACCCAAATAGTCTTCTTCCAAACTATCGCCAATGTGCCAAGCAGATTGCGGCGCGCACGCGTGTTTGTCCAAAGCTGCGGCGAAGATAGCGGCTTGTGGTTTGGCTGCACTTACCTCCGTCGAAATCGTCACTGTCGAAAAGTAATGCTCTAAGCCTAAGACTTTGAGCACGTTGTGCAGACGCGAGTCAAAGTTGGATACTACCGCCAATTGTACCCCCGATCGCTGCCAGTTTTCTAAAGCGGGAATCGTGTCGGGATAAATCGTCCACGCGCCTGTGGTGGCAAAATATCGATACACTTCTTGAAAAAACAGCTCGAAGTCGTCAAACTCCTCCCAAGCTCCCACTGCGGTAAATGTCTGGCGATTGATTTCGCGCCACCATTGATATTCCTGCTCGGGAACATCCGCCGTCGGGACGCCAGGAAAGATACAGGGAGTGGAGTTGCTAAATGCTGTATAGAAATATTTGTTGAGTAATTCCGCCGAGCACTCGACACCATGTTTGCTCGCTACTTCACTATAAATCGTGCCCACGCTATCGCGCACGCCAAATAACGTTCCGACGGCATCCAGACAGATCGCTTTTGGTAGCGATAGGGAGCTGGGAATGTGTAGGAGTGTCGAGTAATGATGTTCCATACCTTGAAAAATTAGCAACGTTAGGGGCAAACGATCTTTGTTATCAGCGAGTTATTCAAACACACTCGGTTTATTATATCGACCTTTGGCAAAATAATCGCTCGATCCTAAATCCCTGATTACTCAAATGATTAATTGGTAATTGCGAAGCTAGCTGGGAATACCGATCGTAAATAATTTTTGCCAGTATGAGATATGAGTCCTGTTCCTGAAACCGATCGTCAACTATCGTTGACAGAAATTCGTTCTAAAGATTTGGCAATTATTGGTGCTAAATCGATCGGCAGATGTATGGTTTTAATGGTGCAGTTTTGAGATTTAAGAATGCTAAAGGCGTGGTTGGCACTGTAAGCATCGTATGTCGATCGCAAGATCTAGGTGCAGATGGTACAGATCTCGCACATGCTCCCGTTGCTGATGCTGCGGCTAAATTGCGGTGTGCTACTGGTTGGAATGATGTTTTGGCACCAATTCAGCAAGAGCGACAAAAGTAGAGATCGAGTTTTGCCAACGACTGGAAGTCGTGGCTAGTGGTTTCAACCGCTGAGTCTATAAAAGTCACGATCGACTACCGACCTACCCTACACCCCCGATCGCCTGCTATAGTGATCTACCGATAGCAATAAATTTTTATACCTAAATTTCAATGAACGTAGTAGACGACAAAGCCGTAGTTAAAGAATATTTCAATAACACGGGATTTGAGAGATGGCAGCGCATCTACGGGGACGGTGAGGTAAATAAAGTACAGCTCGATATCCGTACAGGACACCAGCAGACTGTAGACACCTTGTTGGAGTGGTTGGCGGCAGATAATAACCTAGAGGGTTTATCTATCTGCGACGCAGGCTGTGGGGTGGGTAGTTTGAGCATTCCCCTCGCACAAGCAAAAGCGATCGTCTATGCCAGCGATATTTCTGAGAAAATGGTCGGCGAAGCGAAAGAGAATGCAGCTAAGCTGTTTGGCAATAACGATAATCCCACCTTTAGCGTCCAAGATCTCGAAAGTCTCAGCGGTAACTACCATACTGTCGTCTGTCTGGATGTGTTGATTCATTATCCTCAAGACAAGGCTGCGGAAATGATTTCTCACCTAGCTTCGATTGCCCAATCGCGGTTGATTCTCAGTTTTGCACCCAAAACTCCCTGTCTATCTTTACTCAAAAAGATCGGTAGTTTCTTTCCTGGTGCGAGCAAAGCAACTCGCGCATATCTCCATCGCGAAACCGAGATCGTTCAAATCTTAGAAGCACAAGGTTTTAAGATCGAGCGCAAAGCAATGACCAAAACTCGTTTCTATTTCTCGCGGATGTTAGAAGCAGTAAAGTAAGCTTTGAGGCATTTTACTCATCCAGTATATTTGGAGGGAGCGGGGAGCGGGAAAGACGTAAATTAAATCAAGTAATAACTTAATCATTTTTGGTGCAAATCTGGTGCTTTTTTTGCAAAGGAGGGAGATTTAGATGATCGGCTATTTTTTCTTCTGCTTTCTATAATCTAATTAACAAATATATTTAATCAAATTATATGTTGAAACTTTTATCTAATCGCATTTATTCTGGATGGCGATCGCTAGTGTTGGCGGTGGTAATTTGTCTTTGTTCGTGGGTAGTGGCTCATCCAGCTTTAGCAGGTATCGAGGATGATAAATACGATGGCAATGTATTTGTTCTCTATGCTGGCAATGGTTCACTCGTTCCCCCTAAAATTTCTCTATCTGACTCTTTAAAATTAAATAAACCAGCTTTATTAGTCTTTTATGTTGATGATAGTACCGACTGCAAAAAATATGCGAGTACGGTCTCTCAATTACAACAATATTATGGCAAAGCTGCCAGCTTTATCCCAGTTACTGCTGATAGTCTCTCCATAAACGGCAAGTATCCAGAGGCTGAACCCGGATATTATTATAAAGGTGAGGTACCGCAAACTGTGGTCATCGATAAACAGGGTAAAGTTCGACTCAATGAAACAGGTGTTATTGCCTTTGAAAAAGTAGATGATGCCATGCGAGAAGTTTTCGACTTGCTCCCGCGCACGGATTCTGTCGAACTCAAACGTCGCAGTTTTAATGAATTTAGTAGCGAATTAGCAAAGTGACATGAATTAGAGTCATAACTTAATAAATCTTGATTAACAAATATTTGCAATTGACAGATTTGTTAAGGTTTATAGTCTAAAAATTAGTAATCAGCAGTAAGCTTAAGGATGATACTTAGTTCTGACGTACATTCTTAGTAAAATTTTGCAGTAAGTATCGCAGATATTCAGTTATTTAGGCAAGCTTTAAGTTTTAAAGCTTGCCTAAAAATTGATACTTAATATACCACTAATGACGTTCGGCTTGTAGCAGCTAAGCCATTGGTCTAAATCTTTACCAAACATGGATGTTTTGTATTTTAGAATACACAGTTACCGAGATATTAGCCTTAATATTTCATCCAGATAATTGTGTGTGAAGGGTAAATTTAAGTTGTATGGCAAATCAGTTTGGGCGACGGAGATTCATTATTTTGGGTGGTGCTGGCGTCGCAGGTACGCTCCTGCTCAAAGCTTGTAGTAATCCATCATCTACTCCCACAGCCAGTCCGGGTGCTAGTCCAGCATCAGCTCCAGCCGCAGATGGCAAAAAAGGGATCAAGGTTGGCGTCATGTATTCAACCACAGGATCGATCGCGATCGTTGAAAAATCCTTACAAGACGCGACATTCCTAGCGATCGACCAGATCAACGAAGGAACTGGGCCTTGGGCTGGCAAAAAAGGCATCAATGGGCAGATGATTGAAAAAGTAGTTGTCAATCCAGACTCCAACTGGGATTTGTACAACCAAATGTCGAAGCGACTGATCGATGAAGACAAGGTCGCCTGCGTACTGGGCTGCTACACCTCTGCTAGCCGCAAATCAGTACTTCCAGTGTTTGAAGAGAAAGATAGACTGCTCTACTATCCTGTCTACTATGAAGGCAATGAATGTAGCTCGAATGTCTTCTACACGGGGGCTGCACCAAACCAACAAATCACCGATTCGATCCCTTATTGCATCAAAAATTTTGGTAAAAAAGGCTTCTTTATCGGTTCTGATTACATCTATCCCAAAGAAAGTAATCGGATTGCCAAAGCTGAGTTAGTTAATGGTGGCGGTACGGTTGTCGGCGATGAATATGCGGCACTAGGTACGACAGAATTCATCACGATTATTAACAAAATCAAGCAAGCCAAGCCTGATTTTATCCTAAGTAATCTCGTTGGCGATAGTATTCCAGCTTTTTACAAGCAGCTTAAAGATGCTGGAATCACTTCCAAAGACATTCCGATCATGGCATTTCCGACCACAGAGGAAGAGATTCAGGCAATGGGGCCAGAGTTTGCAGAGGGACATTTTAGTAGTTTTAACTACTTCCAAACAGTTGATACTCCAGAAAACAAAGCATTTGTAGAACAATTCAAGGCTAAGTTTGGTAACGAGCGCGTTACCAATGGGGTCATGGAAGCAGCTTATATTCAGACCTTTTTCATGGCACAAGCAATGGAAAAATGCGCTAAGGAAAATAAGGAGTTAACTACTAGCAATCTGCGCGAAGCAACCAGAGGTCAAGAGTTTAAGGCTCCTCAAGGAACCGTAAAATCCGATCCCGACAACTATCACACCTACCTATACTCCCGGATTGGGAAATGGAAGGCTGATGGACAGGCAGAAATTGTCTTTTCGACCAAGGCTGCGGTGAAACCAATTCCGTGGAGTCAAGCACTCTACAAGGGTCGGATTTGCGTTCACAAAACACCAGATATGCGTAGTAACCCGATCGTCGAGACGAAAAAGCCAATTCCAATTGCATTCCTAGACAAACCATAAATTGCTAAGCAATCATAATCTCCGATCGCCAATCGCGATCGAAGATTGTGCATTAATTTCAGTATTTACACAATACACAACTAGCTAGAGCGGGAAAATATGCAAGTTTTGCCATTTAATGCCATATCTTCGTTAATCTATCTAGCCGAAGCCAGCGCACCAGCAAAAGCGATCGATCCAGTAGCAATTACCAATCAGTTGTTAAACGGAGTTGGAATTGTCGGCATTCTGCTGTTGACTGGATTAGGACTGTCAATTACGTTTGGGGTAATGCGGATTATCAACCTAGCACATGGTGAATTCATCATGCTGGGCGCATACACAACATTCGTATTGCAAAGTAATTTTAAAATGGATTTGTTAATGACAATTCCATTTTCGTTTTTGTTTACAGCTCTAGTCGGCGCGTTGGTAGAAGTCACGATCGTCCGCAGACTCTATGGTAGAGCGATCGAAACTCTGTTAGCGACCTGGGGTTTGAGTATCGTCCTCCAAGGGGTAGTGAAGCTGATATTCACCGCCCAACTTAAGTATGTCAAGGCACCACCATACATTCGGGGTAACTGGACGCCATTTACAATCGGCGGTCAAGCAATCGAAATCTCTTACTACCGCTTATTTATCATCTTCATGGCATTGCTGCTGCTGGCAATTACGGCGTATTTGCTCTACGGTACCACGTTGGGTCGAGAAGTCCGTGCCGTTACTCAAAACCGCGAAATGGCTAAGTGTCTGGGCGTAAATACTAGCCTGGTAGATATGCTCACATTTGCTTATGGCTGTGGACTGGCTGGAGTCGCGGGGACAGTAATTGCTTCGCTCAAAAGTGTCGCGCCACCGATGGGACAAGATTATCTAGTAGATGCCTGGATGACAGTGGTAACGGGAGGAGTAGATAAGTTAATCGGTGTGTTGGCAGGTGCAGTTTTGATCGGCGAATCCAATGCCGCGATCGCTTATTTATTAAACGATCCTACCGCGAGGGTGATCGTGTTGGCGGCAGTAATCGTCCTAATTCGCTACCGTCCCGAAGGTCTATTCACAGTCCAGAAACGCGGTTAGATGAGTCGAAATAGATCGTGTTGGTAGCCCAAAAATCTAGCTGGTGGGCATTGCCCACCCTACATCTATTCTATCCCCTATCCCCTATTCCCTATCCCCTATTCCCTATCCCCTACCCTCCACCCTCTACCCTCTAAATCCAATGGCACAAGTAGTCGGTCAAATTCAACAATCAAGCTTTATTCCCAAGAAATGGCAGATTATCAATTTGGCAGTTTTGCTAGTCTTGATAATTTTCCCATTTGTAGCTGGCACCTTCCAGACCAACTTGATGGCAAAATTGCTATTGTTTGGGGTCTTAGGCGTCTCGCTAGATTTAGTCTGGGGCTTCACTGGCATTCTGAGCTTCGCGCATGGGGTATTTTTTACGTTGGGGGGATATGCAATGGCGTATTATCTCAAACTCAACCTGTCTGCTGCTGCCAATAACTATGGTGGTACCGTTCCTGACTTTATGGTGTGGAACGGCTTAAAAGAGTTACCTTGGTTCATCGCTCCCTTGCAATCTTTCCCAGTTGCGGTCATCGCGATGGTAGCAATTCCGGCTGGTTTTGCTTATGCGATCGGATCGTTTATCTTTCGTTCCAAAGTCAGCGGTGTATATATTACCGTAATTACGCTGGCGATCGCCTCTGCACTGACGACTTTCTTTGTCAGCCAGCAGGCTTATACAGGCGGTACGAATGGAATTACCGATGTCTCTAAGCTGATGTTGTTTGGGATAGAGGTGCCGCCAATTGGCATTTATTTTATCATTTTGGCTTTTGCTACTGCCACGATTGCGGGCAGTTGGTGGTTGACCAAATCTAATTTTGGCTTGATTCTAAGATCGATTAAAGAAAACGAACAGCGAATTTCTTATTTAGGTTACGACGTTGCTAGTTTCAAGATTTTTATTTGGACGCTTTCTGCGGCAATTGCTGGTATCTGTGGGGGTTTATTCGTACCGTTGAATAACTTCATTTCACCAGTCTATCTGGGGGTAGCTTTTGGGACGCAGATCGTGATCTGGGTCGCTGTGGGCGGACGTGGCACGCTGTTTGGGCCAGTCATCGCGGCAATTTTACTCGGACAGCTTCAAAATTCAGTCGATCGAATTACCCAAGATTGGCAATTAATTGTCGGCATAATTTTGATGATTGTGGTGCTATTTCTACCAGATGGACTTATGAGCTTGTTACCGAAGAAGTTGCTGGCAAGTAGTTCTAATAAATTAGGCAAAAATCACAAATAACAAGATTATGAGTTCAGCAGCATCTGTTTTATCAATCAAAGATCTTAAAGTAGTTTTTTCTGGTTTTAAAGCATTAAAAGGCGTCGATTTAGAGGTTGGCAATAATGAAATTGTGACGATTATTGGCCCTAATGGGGCTGGTAAAAGTACATTACTCGATGCGATCGTCGGGAAATCTCCGGTAGCTTCGGGACATGTCTATTATCAAGGTCAGGATATTACCAACAAAAGTTCCTATGATATCGCGCGGATGGGCATCGGGCGCAAATTTCAAAACCCCAATGTCTATAACGAGCTGTCGGTATTTGACAACATTTTACTGGCACTTAAAGGTACTCATGGCGTGTTTGCCTCGATCGCTGCCAAACTTACGGCTGCCAAGAAAGATAAAATTATCGACGTCCTCGATCGCATCGGTTTATTAGAACAAGGGTACTCTAAAGTTTCCTCGTTATCTCACGGACAGAAACAGTGGGTCGAGATTGGGATGGTACTGGCTCAAGATCCGGCAGTAGTACTGCTAGATGAACCAACTGCGGGGATGACTGCCGATGAAACCCATGCCACTGGGGAAATTATTAAGACGATTTCGGCCAACCACTCACTAGTGGTGATCGAACATGACATGGAGTTTGTCAAACAAATCGCTCAACGTATTGTCGTTCTACATCAAGGCGAAAAATTGACCGAAGGCTCGGTTAGTGAAGTGCAATCGAATCCCAAAGTAATTGAAGTATATTTAGGACGCGAACAAATCAATGCTGCTTGAAGTAAATGATGTAACTGTTTCTTACGGACAGACACCCGTGCTGTTTGGTGTGAATATGGCGATTAACCAAGGCGATATTGCTTGTATCTTGGGACGAAATGGGGTGGGTAAAACGACGCTCCTCCGCAGCATTATTGGCCTAAATAAAGTGATGTCTGGCAACATCATTTTCGATGTCAAAAACATTACACGGATGCCGATTTTTAAACGCGCCCGCGAGGGAATTGCTTATATTCCCCAAGGTCGAGAAATCATTCCGTATTTATCAGTTTTAGATAATCTCAAATTGGGACTGTCGGCGGGGAAAAAGAAATCTAGCAAAATTCCCCATGAAATTTTTGAGTTTTTCCCAATGCTCAAGCAGCACCTCAATCGTCAAGGCGGTCTACTCAGTGGCGGACAACAGCAGCAATTAGCCATTGCACGCGGATTGATGAGCGATCCGAAAATCATGCTGCTAGACGAGCCAACAGAGGGCATTCAACCTTCGATCGTTCAGGAGATCGAAGAAACTCTCAAGCGGATCAATCGCGAGAAAGGGATTACGCTCATCGTTGTCGAACACAAAGTAGACTTTGTGCGCCAGATCGCCCAAAAGTTCTTCATTATGGAAAAAGGTGTCGTTGTGGTAGATGGCAAAACAGCCGATCTGACTGACGAGCTATTTCATAAGTATCTGGCTGTTTAAACGATCGCCATTACCTCCGGAGGCAACAATGACTCGAACTTTAGTTGGCAAAGTTGCCTCACTGTGGCGGTATCCAGTTAAATCAATGCTAGGAGAACGACTAGAGGCGGTGACGATCGCGCCCACAGGGGTGTTAGGAGATCGCGCCTATGCCCTCTGGGATTGCCAAACTCAGCGCATTGCTAGTGCCAAAAATCCCCATAAGTGGGCGAAATTACTTCAATTTCAAGCGACATTTGTCGAAACTCCCCAACTGCAAGAGTCAATGCCTCCGGTGAGCTTGGTCTTACCCGACGGTAGTCAGTGTGTCAGCAATCGCCAGAATATTGATGCCATCTTATCCCAAGCAGTAGGACGAGATGTGCAGTTACTAGCTGCTGCACCAGAAACACCCAGTTTAGACCAATACTGGCCCGACCTCGAAGGCGCGGCACATCGGGATACAATTACGCAATTATTTATGCCTGCGGGCACCTTTTTTGATTCCTGTCCGATTCACGCGATTACAACAGCTACCCTGGCCCGATTACAGGAGCTTTATCCCGAAGGGGAATTTGCACCAGCTCGGTTTCGTCCCAATATGCTTATCGAGCCGACGGATACTCATAGTTCTTTTGTCGAAAATGATTGGGTAGGCAGCCAGATGACCATTGGCGATGAAGTCACTCTGAGTATCGATACCGCCTGTCCCCGCTGCGTAGTGACTACGGTGGCACAGTCCGATTTGCCGATAGACTTGAATATCTTGAGAACCACAGCACGACATAATAACTCGATCGCGGGCATTCGCGCCTCTGTAGTGCGCTCGGGAAGTATCCGCTGTGGCGATCTGATTTGGCTAGATTGAGCAGCAAAGATCTCGTCTCCCCAACTTCCCATCCACAACACATTTAGGAAAAAATGCTTGTGGTGTGACATTTCAATTTACGACTTTTAACTCAAGTGGGTTTCGTTTGGCAGATCGACTGTTATATTTGACATAGATTATCCATCTCTGTCCAAATAATGAGCAAAAAATATATTTTGGTTACAGGTGGAGCCGGATTTATCGGTTCCAACTTCGTATCGCTAGCGATCGACTCCACCGATCTGACGATCGTCAATTTGGATAAATTGACATATGCTGGTAATCTCGCCACTGTAGAGCAGTTTGCTAATAACGATCGCCAAATTTTTGTCAAAGGAGATATCGGCGATCGACAACTAATCGATAAGTTATTAGCGCAATATCAACCCCAGGCGATCGTCAATTTTGCGGCTGAAACCCACGTCGATCGGTCGATCGATGGACCTGCTAGCTTTATTGAAACTAATATAAATGGTACCTTCAATTTATTAGAATGCGCGCGTCAATATTGGCGCGAATTGGCCGATGCTGCCCGCTCGGAATTTCGCTTTTTGCATATTTCTACAGATGAAGTATTTGGTTCGCTCGGCCCCAACGATCCGGCATTTACCGAGTTAACTCCCTACACGCCAAATAGTCCTTATTCAGCATCAAAAGCTAGCTCCGACCATTTAGTCCGCTCTTACTTTCATACCTACGGCTTACCTACTTTAATTACCAATTGTTCTAATAATTACGGCCCTTATCAGTTCCCCGAAAAGCTGATTCCGTTGATGATTCTCAATGCGTTGGCTGGCAAACCATTACCAATCTACGGTGACGGTCAAAATGTCCGCGACTGGCTCTATGTCCGAGACCACTGTAGCGCGATCGCTTTAGTATTAGCCAAAGGCACGCCCGGGGAAACCTATAATGTCGGCGGCAATGCCGAACGCGATAATCTGTGGTTAGTTGACAGGCTGTGTACGATCCTCGACGAACTCCTTCCCACATCCCCCCATTGTCCCCACAAACAACTGGTAGAATTCGTGCGCGATCGGCCCGGACACGATCGACGTTATGCAATCGATTTTACTAAGCTCAACACCGAACTCGGCTGGCAACCTACCGAAGATATCGATTCGGGATTGCGGCGCACCGTCCAATGGTACATCGACAATCAAGATTGGTGCCAGACTGTCACCGCCAATAACTATCAGCAACAACGGTTAGGAGTAGCAGCGTGAAAGGGATTATTTTAGCTGGCGGTTCTGGAACGCGTCTGTACCCGCTCACGCGGGTAATTTCCAAACAACTGATGCCCATCTATGACAAGCCGATGGTTTACTATCCCTTGTCTACCCTGATGCTGGCGGGCATTCAGGAAATCTTGATTATTTCGACGCCGCACGATTTACCGCTATTTGAAGAATTATTGGGAGACGGTAGCAAACTCGGTTTGTCGATTAGTTACGCCCCACAGCCCAAACCAGAGGGCTTAGCGCAAGCTTTTATCATCGGTAAAGAGTTTATCGGCAACGATTCGGTAGCTTTAGTATTAGGCGACAACATCTTTTATGGCGATAGCTTGAGCGTTAACTTACAACACGCCGCACAACTCACCGAAGGGGCGATCGTGTTTGGTTATTATGTCAGCGATCCGGCTCGCTATGGTGTCGTCGAATTCGATTGTCATGGCTCTGCCGTTTCGATCGAAGAAAAACCGCAACAGCCCAAATCGAATTATGCGGTGACTGGCTTGTATTTTTATGACAATCAAGTTGTCGATATCGCCCACAACATTGCCCCCTCAGCGCGCGGCGAACTGGAGATCACCTGTGTCAACCAGAAATATCTAGAGATGGGACAACTTAAAGTCGATAAACTCAGTCGCGGTACCGCGTGGTTGGATACGGGCACTCACAGTAGTTTGCTCCAAGCCTCGGTGTTTGTCGAAACGATCGAACAACGTCAAGGTTTAAAGATTGCTTGTATTGAAGAAGTAGCATTCCGAATGGGCTACATTGACGCTAAAGAGTTAATCTCGATCGGCAATACCATGGCTAAGAATGCTTACGGACAATATTTACTGAAGTTAGCTACAGAAGGAGCCTAGCTGTGGAAATCATTCAAACCTCGATTCCTGGTGTGATTGTCTTTGCACCGCCAGTTTTTACAGACAGTCGCGGCTATTTTCTCGAAACCTATCAACTCAAGAAATATGCCGAAGCGGGGATTACTAAACCCTTCGTCCAGGATAATCAATCCTATTCCGTCAAAAATGTCCTCCGAGGACTGCATTTTCAACTTCGTTATCCGCAAGGTAAATTAGTCCGCGTGACACAAGGAACGGTCTTTGACGTGGCGATCGACATCCGCCGGAATTCACCGACTTTTGGGAAATGGCATGGGGAAATATTATCTGCTGAAAATAAGAAACAGCTATACGTTCCTGAAAACTTTGCCCACGGTTTTTGCGTTCTCAGCGAAAGTGCGGAATTTTTATATAAATGTACCGACTTTTATGTCCCTGGCGATGAAGCTGGCTTGATTTGGGACGACCCTCAACTGGCGATCGAGTGGCCGATCGACAAACCAATTTTATCTGTCAAGGATGCCGAATTACCTACTGTAGCAGCATCTTTAGAGTTGCTACCAATGGACTAATCGGCCCACCTAGCTTGGTTTTAATGTAAATATCGTTACATTTGACGATCGATCGGCAGCCGCTCGCACTAGCGAGCTGGTGCCGTTCGGATTTCGGGCTAGTGTTGCCTGAAAAATGCGCACTCTATCCAGCATATAGCACCAAACCACTGCCGCACAAATCAGTAATTGCACTGAGTATCGATATTAACGACATGGGTAAAATTAGGTTACAACAAGTAACGAATATTAATCGAGATAGTGAGGCCAGCAAGTCAGAGTTAGTTATGAACGATCTGTGGATAATTGAATGTCAGATTTAACCGTTATCAAAAATGCATTTGCGAACCTCTGTCGCGGGGGTGCTGTGGCACTATCAATGCTGTTGCTGCCCCCATTTTTAGCCAGAATTTTAACTAAGGATACTTATGGTACCTGGCTATTAATTTTGCAATTGAGCGCGTATGTAAGTCTGTTGGATCTAGGCATTCAGACAGTCATCGGTCGCTTTGTCGCTCACTACAATGAGTTAGGAGACATCAAAAAAAGAGATAGCATCGTCAGCAGTGCCGTCGCCATGTTGACGGGATCGGCAACGATTGCACTCGTGGGGATCGCTCTCCTAGCATGGCAATTGCCGCAGCTATTTAAGGATATGCCCGCGAATTTACAACAAGATGCCCAATTGGCATTGTTATGTGTGGGTTCGTCGCTGGCGGTGAGTTTGCCGCTAACGACATTTGGGGCAGTATTTCTGGGCTTACAACGTTATGATGTGCCAGCCTGGATTATCGGTAGCACGAAAATTTTAGCAGGCATACTAATTGTCTTAGTCGCTCAATCAACTCACAGTATTGTAGTAATGGGAGTAGTCTTTGGCGCGACAAATATCGCGGCGGGATTGTGGCAATACCTCGCTTTTCGGAAGATGGCTGTTGGCTATCGCGTCTCTACCAATTTAGTCTCCAAAAAATCCCTCGGCGAAGTGCTCGAATCTTGTCTGGCAATCTCGATATCTTCTTTGGGACTATTGATTGTCGGCGGTCTGGATACGACTGTGATCGGTTTTTTCGACTATAAATCGGTATCCTACTATGCGCTGGCCGCGACGCTGACTAATTTCGTCTTTGGGGTGGCTAGTTCGATTCTCAATACGGTCATTCCCGTTGCTTCATCCGTCGGCGCGCGTAACGAACCAGCAAAACTCGGCGAATTGCTCGTATCGACAACTCGATATTCAGTCATTGTTCTAATCGCCACCAATTTACCGCTATTATTGTTATCCAAAACCATCATGACGTTTTGGGTCGGTGCTGATTATGCCAACAATACCGATCGATTATTTGAGTGGTTGATTGCGGCAAATTTCGTCCGCCAAATTGGTTCGCCATACTTTACAATTGCCATCGGGTGCGGCGAACATCGGAAGATTATTCTATCACCATTAATCGAAGCAGTTGTCAACCTGATCGTCAGTGTGACATTGACATCCAGAATCGGTGCTAGTGGCGTCGCCATCGGTACGTTAGTCGGTGGTTTTGCCAGTGTCGGACTGCATTATTTCTATAATCTACCGCGCACGAAAAAAATATTTATTGCCAATCGTAGCGATCTGATTGCAGTGGTCTCCAAACCGATCGCGATCGTGGTCATTCCGATCGTCAGTTTATTCTTTATATACAAGTATGCGATCGCCGAGCAAAATCTCATCATTTCTACCCTAGTATCAGCTATTTTAACGCTCTTGAGTTGGGCGGGATTGTGGAAGTACGTGCTAACTGATGGAGATCGCGCTCTTGTTTTGTCATCTTTTCAAAGATTGGTATTACGCAGAAAACCTCAAAACTAATATATTTTAAGGCCATTATTCATGTTGCCGAGTGTAGATATTATTATCGTTAATTGGAACGCAGGAGATCAGCT
Source organism: Chamaesiphon minutus PCC 6605 (assembly GCF_000317145.1). Classification (GTDB taxonomy): domain Bacteria; phylum Cyanobacteriota; class Cyanobacteriia; order Cyanobacteriales; family Chamaesiphonaceae; genus Chamaesiphon; species Chamaesiphon minutus. Next base: position 3,400,455 of record NC_019697.1, read on the forward strand.
TCGTGATTGTCTAGATGCAGTTGCTAGTAGCGATTGCAATGAGTATAAGTTAGACAAAGTTGTCATTATCGATAATGCTTCGCGAGATCGCTCTCTAGAAGGACTAGAGCAGCTCAACCTACCGATCGATGTAATTAGAAATACTGAAAATAAAGGTTTTGGAGCTGCTTGCAATCAAGGTGCGAGTATCGGTAGATCTGACTACATTTTGTTTCTCAATCCTGACACCAAAGTATCTCCAGATTCGATCGATAAAGCAGTAAATTGTCTCAGAGATACCGCTCGCCAGCAAGTGGGTGTAGTTAGTATTCAACTAGTGAATAGTCAGGGCGAAATTCAACGTAACTGTGCAAGATTTCCTACCCCAATGAATATTTGGTGTAGCATTTTGGGCATTGATAAGTTTGTTGTCAATAAGTTTACCAGTTATATCATGAATGACTGGAACCATCAAAATTCCCAACCAGTAGATCATGTAATTGGAGCTTTCTACCTAATTAGGCGCGATATCTTTCAAGCTTTAGATGGCTTTGATGAAACTTTCTTTGTTTATTTTGAAGACCTAGACTTATCCCATCGCGTTCATAAATTGGGATGGTCTTCTTATTATTTAGCAGATGCTCGGTCTTTTCATAAGGGCGGTGGCACTTCTGAATCAATCAAAGCAACGCGGGTCTTTTATTCGCTCAGGAGCAGAATGTTATATGGTTACAAACATTTTCATCCGCTTCAGGCAAATGCGATCGCTCTGGCATCTTTATCGATCGAGTTTACCAGCCGCATGATTTTCTCGTTGCTGAGGTTGTCCCCCTCCCAAGCCCAAGAAACGCTGTCTGCTTACGCTAAACTATTTGCTAATATTCCAGAGATCTATCGAGCCGTTCAGAAACAGTCGATCGCTAAATAATACCTAAAACTATCTAGGTTGTTTGCGGTATCATCGTCAAAATCGAGCGAAAATATCTCGATCGATCTTAGGGTAACTTAAAAACTAACGATCTATCACTCAATTTTTTGCAGATGCTTCTACCAATCGGTAAAAACTCATACAGCAGTCACTTGTATATTATCTTTTTAATATCCATGTGTTTGTTACCTTTTTCTACAGGAACGGGAGCTGGCTCATTTGTGGTGACTTTTGCTTTTCCCTTCTTAGTACTTCTGGCTGTTTTTATTTTTGGCAATCTGATTAGTAGAAAAGAAAGAATTAATTACCCCGATGACTTAAAACTTACCTTGCTGTGTGCGTTAATACATACATTTTCAATTCTGATTACATCATTGATGAACGAAAGTTTGATCCAGTCTTTTGCGCGATCGATATTCAGCTTGATTGGATACCTAATACTTTTGTATATTACCTCAAACGCATCGATAAGTAAAGATGCAAAATTGGCTTATAACAAGATTTCTTGGGTACTGATTTTATCTGGTACAGTGATGGCAATTTATTTTATTGTCAATTTCTTACTGGCAATTCAACAAAATTCTTTAGATAAAGTCTTGCTAGAGCGAGAAAATGGGGGCTTAATGTCGCTGCCTTGGGGTGCTTCTAATACTATTGCTGGATGTTTGATGATGCCATTTTTTCTGGCTTTAGAACGGGCATTCAACATGCAACCTTTTGGTAAGAAACAAAAATCGCCACTCATGTTTGGCTTCATGTTGATAATTATCATCGCGATCCTGATTACACAATCGAGAAATGTAATAGTTACATTAGCCATGGGTACTATCTTTATTGGGGGATTAACCAAAAATATCAAACCAACGCTGATCTTTTTAACAATTCTTGGAATCGTATTTGTCTTGCTCCTGAGCCTGTTAGGTCAAGATTTGGAAACAATCTTTGCAGCTAGACTTGGCGATCGAGCTCAAGATGTCGGTGGCTTTAATGGTCGGACGACGTTATGGGAAGTATCGCTTGCTTACTTTGCGCTCCATCCATTCCAACCGCTCGGATATTTCGGGATGTTGGGAGAACTCGGTCACACAGCTCACAATGTATTTTTAACGACCTTATTAGAGCAGGGAGTATTAGGTTTGATAGCCTATCTCCTATTTCTGATTAATAATTTTTGGTACTGTGTGAAAAAAATGAATAGCAAAAGCTTATCATTCATGGCTAGAAAAAGAATGACACTTTATCTAATCGCAATGTTATGCATCCTTTTACAACTTCAATTTGAAGATTCTAACCTTACCGCTCAAAATATCATTTTCCAATGGATTTTCTTGGCACTGATGTATTTGAGTTCTTACTGCGATACTCCCGAAGATGCTGATGACAACCGAGCTAATGCCCTATTAGCAGACGCTAGCATGAGGAATCGTGCCAGATCGTCATATTGAAGATCGTGGCTACATACGAACTGAAAATCATCTTTATTTATTTAATTATTAATTATTCACTATTTAAATCTCATGTCTCATAAAGTTCTAGTTCTCACTAAGTATGGTTCGCTCGGTGGTAGTAGCAGATATCGGTTTTATCAGTATCTTCCTTATCTCAAATCTCAGGATCTCGATCTGACGATAGCTCCAATGTTGGATAATGATTATGTTGCCGATATCAATAGTGGCAAGAGAAATGTTGGTAAGATTTTATCGAAGTATTTCCAACACCTGACTAGATTGCTGACCGATCGAGATTATGACTTACTGTGGATCGAAAAAGAGATTTTACCTTACTTGCCTGCATGGCTAGAAAAACTGATTGCTGGACATATACCCTATGTGGTCGATTATGATGATGCTCAATTTCATCGCTACGATCTGTTTCCACCTAAAATCTTTAGAATGTTCTTCTCCAAGAAGATCGATAAGGTGATGGCTAATGCCAAGTTGGTAGTTGCCGGGAATGAATACATCGCCCAAAGAGCCAGACAAGCAGGCGCAAAATGGATCGAAATCATTCCCACCGTCATCGATTTAGATCGTTATTCATTAAAAAGTTCGACTACGCCGGGAGAATTCTTCAACGTCGGCTGGATTGGTTCGCCGCCAAATAGTAATTGTCTCCAACCACTGCAACCTGTCTTTGAAAATTTATACGCAAAATACATGTGTAAAGTCACTGTTGTTGGTGCGGGTAATATAGACCTCGGTAAGAGCGATTTAACCATCAAGGATTGGTATGAAGACTCAGAAGTCGAAGATATTAAAAATTTCGATGTCGGCATCATGCCGCTCCGCGATACCCCTTGGGATCGAGGTAAATGTGGGATCAAACTAATTCAATATATGGCTTGTGGTTTACCTGTGGTCGGTACCCCCATCGGTGTCAATCAAGATATTATCCAGCATGGGGTCAATGGCTTTCAGGCTACTAGTTTGGATGAGTGGAATAATTACTTATCCAAACTAGCTAACGACCCAGATTTATGTCGAGAAATGGGAGTCAAAGGCAGAGCGATGGTCGAAGCTAGCTATTGTTTGCAGGTCACCGCCCCCAAAATGGCGCAGCTACTTAAGTCATCGATCTAGATTGCTGGTGGCTGGTTCTTAATTAACAAATATTGCTAACGGCATAACACTGTTGCAAAGCTTTCTCGACCTCAGGATAGATATCAAATCCTAGGGGTTTTCTAGATAACTGCTTGGTTTTACCGCGTCGAACTGCCGCCTCTGCACCATTGGGAATCTTGTTTTGCCACCAGTCTGTACCCTCACTGTAGAACCAAGCATACCGATCTGTCGTCCGTAGGGCATGGTAAACATTGTTTTCGAGGAATCGGAGGCGGTCTTCTGGCGACAGAAAATAGGGCATTGCCTTACCGTAGCGGAAATCTTTGTTGCCAGTGGGAAAGTGATGGAGCGTTAGATCTAAATAGACAGCTTGACCGAGTTTTACCTGTTTGGCATACTTACGATCGTTTTTAGGATCGACTAACAATCGCGCCTTGTTGAAGACTAAATCCCGACTTTCATCAAAAAAATTGACCCGATAGAAGTAGTACGCCCATTCATTGCCATCAATAAGCACAGAATTTGACTTAGCAACATCGAGCATCCCATTAATAAAAGCTGGCCAGAGTCCGTATTTATGCGCGGCGAGTTGTTCTTGCACCTGGGCGGGAGTCAATGGTTTGGCCCACAAATCCTTCAACCAACTCATCAATGCTAATGTCAGTACTTGCGTCCCTGGCTGAGCTGTTTGCAATGTTGTCATAAACTGAGCACCACGCTTGCGTACCTGTCGTTGATAGGCCGCAAATGTTTTGTCACGGTGTTGTGTCGGTCGATCTTGATATTGCCACGGACTATTCTTGGTATAAGGTTCCGAATCAAAAGCGATACCGCGCAAGCGACCTACTTTGGCCGTTTTACCAAAGTTCTGAATATTTTTTTGAGCAGCAGCCCAGTCAGTATCATTAAACCAGTCCCAATCATCGTCCATCCCCGACCACATGACGACAAAGTTGTCTGTCAGACGAGCGGATTTAATCGCCGCCAAATCGCGGCGATCTTGTTTGAATGCAGCATCGGGATAGGCAGTTTTTTTAAAAACCTCTTTGCCTGCATTTAACTTCAGAATTACACCATCAAAAGGACGTTGTTCCATTTCTTTGAGATGCTGACGGATAAAATTTGGTGTGGGCGCGCCCCAGCCATATTCAATTAATTTCTTTGGCGTTAGTCGAGCACCGATCGCCATGGTTGGCTGGTAGATAACGATTAGCAGTGCTAATAACATGCACGCCCAAAATAACTTACGATCGATCTTCATCTGCATAAATAAAATACCAATTATATACACGCTTAACTATAACCCGATCGATAGGCTGTCGAGCATCTAAGAGGATGTCTGAAAAGTCTAATTGCTTCGTTTGCAGTGGGTAAATCCCCCTGTCTTGTCGCACACAAACGGGAGGGAACCTCCCGTTCGATGCGCCGCTAAATCCCCCTTGAAAAGGGGGACTAAGAGTCTGGTTCCTCCATTTTTAAGGGGGGCTAGGGGGGATTTACTAGGGTTTAAGCTTAACGGAATTGAGTTTTCAGACATCCTCTAAGAAAAGGCAGAGGGTAAAGATATAGAGGATAGAGGGTGGACGATCGAGATCTAGATGCAATTTAGATTTCAGGCCGCTTAGGATAGCTATTGAATAATTTTAGCGATCGATTGTTGGATGGCATTTCGAGCGAGCTTTCAATCATTAATTTAAATATCACCTCCAGCAATTAAACCCTTGACACTTAGCATAATTGCGCAAATATCAAACGTTAAATATTTTTAAACATTCATGTCGTTCGTCGATATATCTCAATTTTATTGACATCGTTACTAGCCGTGGTTAGAATGATGTTTGCATACTCTTATTAATTAAATATTATGGTTAAAAATAAAAGCTTGAAAATGACTATTGTATCGGATTATTTATTTTATAAAGATAGAGACGGTAATTATTGGTCTGAAGTGCCATGGGATTTAGAATTCACTAATTTATTTGCTCCTAATGCATTTGTATATCTAGTTGGTAAAGTCAAAAATGTCGATACGCCTAATGTTATTCATCATTTAGTAGATTGTAATTATTATGAAGTCCTACCGCTCTCAAACTGGACTGGATTGAGACAATGGCTAAAACTAACTCCAGAGATTATTCGTACCGTCAAGAAGCACTATCATGAGGTCGATGTTGTTATCCTCAAATTATTTTACTTAAACTCTGTTTTGGTATGGTTTTGTAGTCGATTTTGGAAATCTGGGAAGCAGCCAGTGTTGGCAAGTTTGCTAGTCGGCGATTCAGAAGAAGCATTTTTACTCAGAGATGATGTGGTGAGTTCGAGCTGGCTCAGGAGTGGCTCGGCAAAATTAGTTAAATATGTAATCTCACTCATGCAGTATGATGTCGATGTTGCTGGATTTGTGGCTGAGTTTTTACATCGTAAATTCGCACCAAAACGTCAGGATGTCGTTATTAGTAATGAATCTTGGCTGAAAGAATGGATGTTTAGCAATCGATCGAGATCGCTGCACGATCGTCCGACTAGAATCTTATTTGTCGGCAGGTTGATCGATCGCAAACGCATCTATAGCCTCACAGAGACGGTCATCGATCTGATAAAGTCGGGTCGCAACATCCATCTGACGATCGTCGGCGACGGTGTATTAATGCCAGCAATTAAGGAATTAATTGCCACCCATCAGCTTCAAGCTCACTTTACCCTAACAGGCTGGTTGCGTCCGCTATCACCAGAATTGATCGATTGCTACCGCGAGCATGATATTTTCTGTCTTCCTTCCTATGCCGAAGGATTGCCCCTGGTTATTTTAGAGGCAATGGCTAATGGTGTAGCCACGATCGCGACCGATGTTTCTGGGATTCCTGAAATCATTCGTCACGAGCAAACAGGACTGTTAATTCCACGGGATGACAAAGCTGCCTTAAATCAAGCCATCTGTCGATATCTAGACGAACCCGAACTATGGCGCAAATGTATCGATAATGGCTATGAAGTCGCCAAACAGAATAGTTTTGTCGCCGCACGCTCTAAATTTGCTAACGCAGTGATGAAAGCGATCGAACACCAGCACTAATTACCCGCAACCACAGGGGTGCAGGCTAGCGATGAAATCAACGTTGCCAATCTCCAGTACGATCCTGTCACTCTGCCTAAATATACTAGTGCCTAGTTTGAACCTAGGGTACCCATAAGGGGCACTCCTACGGATTAATTGTGTAGGGGTGCCCCTTGCGGATGAAATCGCGCTGTGCTCTCATTATTTCATATCACCTCTTCAGCAACGCCACGAACTGAACTCAAGACAGCATTTTGTCAGCCAGATTAGCAATAATCGCACCCCATCTTAAATTAGTTTGATAGTGCTCGAAGCAATTTTTTCCCAGCGTATCTCTGAGTTCGCGGTTCTCTACGATAGCTTCGATCCGCTCGATGGCTTGGGATAAGTTTCCCCGCTCGAATACATAACCAGTTTCACCTTCAATTACGGCTTCTCGGAGTCCGCCGACATCCGAAACAATTACCGGACAGCCATTATAATATGCGATCGGGATCACTCCACTCTGTGATGCATCAATGTATGGTAAGAGAACGGCAAAAGATTGAATCATTAGCTCGTCTACTTCTTCATTACTCAAAAATCTATTAACGATCGTCAGATTGGTAAGGTTGTCGATTCGATCTTGATATTCGCGGAGATCTCCTCTACCTGCGAGCACAAACCGAACGTCAGTATGATGCTCTTGAAAATAGCGCGCGGCATCCAAAAATAAATCGATGCCCTTATACTTATCTAATCGGCCCGATAACGTTATGTACTTGAGGCTACTGCTAGAACTTTGATGGTATTTACTATCATTTACTCGATTGACACCATGCAATGAAACTATTACTCGTTCGGGTTTAATTTTGAACCTAGTAACTAGCATTTGCTTGAGAGTATAACCGTAGACGACGAGCACATCCGATCTAGCTATCTGCCAAGACTGAAACAGATCTATCAATGTATAGTTCTTGGTTGCAGCATGTGGCTTAACATCATGAATGTGGGAAAACAGCTTAACCTGGGGATTAGCAAAATTAGCAAAGAGTCTAAATAAAACTAAAGCAACTGGATTGAGTGGATGTGCGGAGATAAAATAACAAGCTTCTGGCTTGGTTTTAATATAAATAGATAGAATTTTAAATAGTAAGATTGGGTTGAAAACATCCATCGCCATCGATAAATGTTTTCGCGAATTTGATAGTTTAAATAGCTCGAACTTAGTGTCGGCATTGCCAGTACTAACTATCTCTGGTTGATAGTCCCGATCGGTAATGGCTGTGACTTTAGCTAAGCTAGCAAAATTGCCAATATAAGAATCTGCGATTAACTTCATGCCTTCTTTCGTGTTGAAGGAAATTAGCAGCAATTTATTATTAGCAGTTTCTTGTTTGAGATTAGCAGCCATAAAATTAGATTTATTACGGAGATATTAAGCGACAAAAGTAATCGAAAGATCGCGCCTATGAAACTAAAAGGTGTTAAGATATAGTCGCCAGATAAATACCAATCTAGCATAATTAACTTAGGCTGTATTGTCAATCAGCATTTCGAGCTAACAAATAAGCTGTATCGATCGCTAGTTGAGTAAGAATTGGCGAGATTTAAACCAAATATATCTAATATTTATTGCCAGATTGAGCTATAAATATTACACTCATTCTCAGATATTTATAGATAGTGGATATATTGTCAGCGACAATTGCTAATTACTAGCATTTACAAGGGCTAAAAGATATCTTATTTCATTATTAACACTCAGGGCGATCCCCGCCGATCGATCTGGAGCGATCGGTGACGGATTTGCCAACCGAGCGACTCTGAAAATTTTGCTCCAAAAGCAATTGAGAGCTAGCAACGGCGAACTGGATGCTAATATTTAGACAATCACCCACGCGCTGGGTAATTTTGTCGAGCTTGCCGATCTCAATCGGGCAATTTGAGGAGCCATTTAAGCCATTTACCTGTAATTGATTTGAGAGAATTAGCTGAGTCTAAATATAATTTTCTCAGCTAATATTAGGATACTGTATGGCAAACACGAAGTATTTTAATATTAAAATGTAGTTGATATAGATTTTACTATATATTGTATTTTCAAGGTACATCGATCGCCATCCGATAACTCTGGATATATAACTGCTTAACTAATCCATCAGAAAATAATGGTATCTAATTTTCTGTAGAAATTAAGGATCTAGAAGACGCAAACTACATTACATTACGCGCACAAGGATTATCAATGTTTTCGTACTTATCACTGCCAGAAATTAAGCTATCACTCGAATTCTCCGAGCGCAAGCTGCTACTTGCGCTGGTGGATGTTTTGCTCATTTTCAGTGGTATTATTGGGTCTCTATGGTACTGGAGCTATCGCGCCGAGCGGTCTTTTGGGTTGGACTCGATCGTCGGGTCGCACTTGCTGTGGATCGTCGGGATGGGTGTCGGATGGTTGGTATGGATGTTTATTAACGATCTATACGATCTACGAATCGCGGTCAAACTCAAACGCACGATCGAGCGCATTGGCTGGGGTTGTGCGATCGTAGGCATTATCTACCTGATTTACTATTTTGTAACCGCACCGTTGCAAGAAGAATCCTTATCATTGCGACTGGCACCAGCAATCGCGATCGCCAGTACCAGTGTCTTGTTATCGCTTTGGAGAACGATTTATGCGTTGTTCCTCGGTGTCGGACATGCCAGCCAGCGCGTGTTGATTTTCGGAGCTGGAGTGACGGGGACGATTATCGCCGACACTTTTCGGCAACACCCTCACTATCAGGCGATCGGATTTATCGATGATAACGCCCAGCTACACGGCAAAATCTGTCAAAATATTCCAGTTTTAGGCGATCGTCGCAGTTTAGAATTCGATATCGATGGCTATCGGGTCGATGAGATCGTGCTAGCAATTAGCCGACCGATCGATGAAGATTTGCTGCAATTGTTGACTAACTTTCACGAGCGGGGGATCGCGATTACACCGATGCCCATGCTCTATGAAAAACTGACAGGTAGAGTTGCGGTCGAACACATCGGCAGTCAATGGTACTCCGCACTCCCGCTCAAGAAGAATCCTTTCGATACCTTCAATCGGATCGGCAAACGGGGATTGGATCTAATTTGCGGTGCGATTATCGGCTCGGTGTTGGCAATCGTCTTTCCCTTTGTGGCTGCTGCCATCCGCTTAGATAGTCCCGGACCGATCTTTTACAAACAAGAACGTGTCGGACAATATGGAGCCAAATTTACCGTCTACAAGTTTCGATCGATGGTGCAAGATGCCGAGCGCAATGGTAAAGCGCAGTGGGCGGTTAAAGGCGACGCGCGGATTACCAAAGTCGGTAACTTTATCCGCAAAACCCGCTTAGACGAACTACCTCAAGTGCTCAACGTCCTACGCGGCGAAATGAGTATGGTCGGCCCGCGCCCCGAACGCTATCAATTCATCAAAGAATTACAGCAGCAAATTCCATTTTATCGCACCAGACTGGCGGTAAAACCCGGACTCACCGGATGGGCGCAGATTAATTACGGTTATGGCAGCACGATCGAAGATGCTTTAATTAAGCTGCAATACGATCTCTACTATCTCAAGCATTGGTCGCCATGGTTGGATCTCAAAATCTTATTGCGGACATTCTCGGTAGTCTTGAAAATGCAAGGACAATAAATAACTCGCAGCCATCGATAAAAGTCTCAAAGGAGGGGCGATCGATCGCCCCTCTTTTGATATATTGCAATACTTTGGACATTCACAATCCCCAGCTCGTTAAATTCTTACCTACCCTCTATCCTCTACCTCTATTTGAAGTATTGTCAGGATTGTCTTGTCAGGTCATGTTTCTAGAATTAGGATAGATGTGGAAGCACCTTATTTCTGAGCGTATATGCCCCCCGCCCATCGCCAGAATTCTGTCAAATTAGCCTCTGCTGTAGATAATCGACAGCCAGCGATCGTCGCTTTAGATCTGCCGTTAGTAGAGGTAATTGCATTGATGAGTCAGGCTCAGGGACAAACTTGTCCGTGGCCGCAGCTAGAGCCGATTGCTATCAATACGGAACGACCGCTGACAACACAGCCAACACAGCCAAGCCAATGGACTCTAGCCGCCCGCCATCGGGCGGTAGTTGTCCTAAATCCCGATGGAGCGATCGGGATAATTACCGATCGCGATCTAGTCACACTGATTGCCAGCCAAACAGATATCCACAACCTGACCGCAGGGGATATTGCGATTGCGGTCGCGCCTAGATTGTATTTATCGGCGCAGCAGACGGCGATAAGTGCCCTAGCTATCTTGCAACAGCACCAGATCCGACATTTACCAATTCTCGACGATGGCGGAGACATCATTGGCATCGCTACGCCAGAACGCATCTGTCAAATTTTACAGCCAGTGAATGCGAGCGAATTTCGAGCGATTGCTGAATGCATGACTGCCGACGTGGTGTGTGCCACTCCCACAATGACGATCGGGCAAATCGCGCGGCTGATGAGAGATCGACATGTCGGCTCGATCGTCATCGTCCAAGATCGGCAACCCGTGGGCATCGTGACGGCAGGAGATATCGTCACATTTGGGGCACTAGCTTTCAATTTGGAGCGGTTGTTAGCGCGAGCGGTGATGAGTACCCCTTTGCATTGCTTGCAGGCGACAGACTCGCTGCGATCGGCACAACAGCTTATGCAAGCCCAAAATATTCGGCGATTGGCGATCGTCAGCTCGGATGGCAACTCAGTCGGCATTCTCACGCAGTCAGACCTGCTCCGCACGCTCGATCCGTGGGCGATCTTAGCAGAAATTGAAAGCGGGCAACAATTTCCCCCGGACGATGCTGTAGCAGAGCGAGATCGGTTAGAGCGGACGAATCGCCAATTAAGAACGGAACTAGCCAAACGCGAGCGGTTGGAAGTAGAATTGCGGCAAACATGTCAACTGTGGGAACGGCAAGCACGAGAATTAGCCGCGCCGAGCGATCGGGAAGCAACCGCAGCAACATCATCACAGACGCTCAGATCCTTACAATTTCTGAAATACGCCCTAGATCGAGCGGCAATCGTCGCCATTACCGATCGTCATGGCACGATCGTGGAGGCTAACGACAAGTTTTGCGAAATTTCCCAGTATTCAGCCGCCGAATTAGTCGGTAAAACTCATCGGGTCATTAATTCGGGCTACCATCCTCCTGAATTTTTTCGCGAGTTATGGGCGGTAATTAGTAGTGGGCGCGTCTGGAGCGGGGAGATTAAGAATCGGGCCAAGGATGGCAGTTATTATTGGGTAGCGACGACGATCGTGCCGCATTTAGACGAGGGGGGTCGGCCCTATGAGTATCTAGCAATTCGCTTCGATATTACCAACGGCAAGCGAGCCGAAGCCAATCTTCAGCGCAGCGAGCGCAGATTTCGGGCGATTTTTGATGGTTCCTTTGAGTTTATGGGCTTGCTCGACCCTCAAGGTAACGTTCTCGAAGCCAATCGCACGGCCTTAGCGGCGATCGGGGCAACCCCCGCCGACGTTATCGGGCAGGCATTTTGGACGACGCCGTGGTGGAATCATGACCCCGACTTGCAACGCCAACTCCAACAAGCGATCGCGGAAGCTGCTACAGGCCGCTTGGTCAGGTTTGAAGCTAAGCATTTGCTGGCGGATGGTAGTTCGATGAGTGTCGATTTTTCGCTCAGTCCGATCGTCGATGACACGGGTCGGGTAGTGATGCTGATTCCGGAAGGGCGCGACATTACCGAACAGCAAGCTGCGCTGCGCGATCGCCTCCGGGCGGAGACCGCCCACCAGCAGAGCGAAGCCCGCTTTGGGGCATTACTGAGTATGGCTCCGGTCGGCATTTTTCAATCCGATACTTCAGGTAACTGTCTATTTGTCAACCAGCAATGTAGTGAATTGATGGGCAGATCGACGGCTGAAGCTTTGGGGCAAGGCTGGGTACAGGCGATTCATCCTGGCGATCGCGAGCGGGTGGTCAGCCAGTGGCACGGTGCAATGTCTGCTGACGAGCGTTCGCAGCACGCTGAATTTGCACTAGAGTATCGATTTTTGACCCCCACGGGACGAGTCAACTGGGTAGCCACCAAGGCAGTCGCGATCCGCGACGAGCGGGGCGAGATCGCTAGCTATCTGGGGACGATTATGGATCTGACCGATCGCAAGATCGGTGCCCAAAAAATTCGGGAGCAAGCTGCTTTATTAAATATTGCTACCGATGCGATCGTCGTGCGCGATCTCGACAGCCAGATTGAATTTTGGAACCATGGCGCACAGAATATCTATGGCTGGTCGGCAGCAGAAGCAATCGGGCAGACTACTGTCCAACTCTTTTATCCAAATGGTATCCCAGAAGCCAGCGTCCAAACTGCGTTAGCCACTGTGTTCGATCGAGGTGCTTGGCAAGGCGAGTTGCATAAAAATACCAAATCGGGCAAAAAAGTCATCGTCGAAAGCCGCTGGACGCTAGTCCGGGATGAGGCAGGACAGCCCCGCGCGATCTTGAGCGTGGATACCGATATCACCGACAAAAAACAGCTAGAACAGCAGTTTCTGCGCGCCCAACGGTTGGAAAGCTTGGGCAGTCTCGCCAGCGGGATCGCCCACGATTTGAATAATGTCCTGACGCCGATTGTCGGTGCCGCCCAGCTTTTACCCCTGACTCTGCCCAGTTTGGACGACCGCAGCCAACGCTTATTGAATATGCTCGTCGAAAGTGCCAAACGGGGAAGCGGATTGGTCAAGCAAATTCTCAACTTTGCACGGGGGATGGACGGCCAACAAACCACGATCCAAGTCCGGCATATTCTGGCCGAAGTCGTCAGTGTGGCGCGGCAAACTTTCCCCAAATCGATCGAGATTAACTTGAATCTACCTGCTGAAGATCTATGGTTGGTAAGTGTTGATGCCACTCAAATCCATCAAGTATTAATGAACCTATTTGTCAATGCGCGGGATGCGATGCCTAATGGCGGCACGATCGCGGCTAAGGCGGAAAATATCGTTATATCACAAAGTGGATCTGCCAATGACGTCGAACATAGCCAAGTGCATTTTCAGCCACCTGTGGGGTCGTATATCCTGATTAGCATCACCGATACGGGTAGCGGCATGACAGCGGAAGTACTCGATCGGATTTTCGAGCCGTTTTTTACTACCAAAGAGGCGGGTACGGGATTGGGTCTATCTACCGTACTCGGCATCATCAAAGCTCATGGTGGGACGATCGATGTCGCAAGTCAAGTCGGGCGCGGGACGTGCTTTAAGATCTATCTACCCGCTGTCGATAGTCGCGAAGCCGAACCCCAACGCACGGGGCAGGATGTCTATGATGGCAAGGGACGACTGGTATTAGTCGTCGATGATGAGGTGGCAATTCTGGAAATTACCAAAGCATCTTTAGAAGCCTATAATTACCGAGTGTTATTAGCTAGCGATGGGGTAGAAGCGATCGCGATTTTTGCGGCCAACCACCATAGTATTGCGGTGGTGTTAGTGGATATGATGATGCCGCATTTGGACACGCCATCGACAATTTTGGCTTTGCAACAGATCGATCCAGAAGTCAAGATTGCGGTAATGAGCGGTCTCGAACCCGATCGAGCGGCGATCGATCGTTGTGGCGTCCGGGCGATTTTAACTAAGCCTTTTACCACAATGGAAATGTTGCAAATGTTGGAGAGTATCTAATCTTATTGCCAGATTGACAATAGCCGAGCCACTAACAGTCCAGAAGAACCTAAAACATTCGATCGTTAACGATTACTGGTGCAACTTTGAGACGATCGATATTAATTTCACCATGGCGATCGATTAGCCCACTTATCCTCTATTCCTTCAATCGTTCAGGTACTAAAGTCTGTTACCAAGCGATCGTCTTTAAATCGAATGTGCAGGTAATGGTTTAAAATCAATTTGTACTCGATTAAATAGTTGTCTACAAAGCTCGATCGAGAGTGGGTAAATACCCACTCTCAACTTGCTATATTGTAGCTAAAACTCGATCGAGAATACTTATAGACCGATCGATTTCTGCGGCTGAAACAATTAATGGTGGTACGAACCGGACGACTTTTAGACCCGCAGGAACTAATAACAATCCTGCTGCCATTGCTGCTTTGACAATATCAATCGCACCAATATTGCTATCGGCTTGTAATTCTAAACCATTAATCAAACCCCAACCCCGAACTTCAGAGATCGTGTGTGGATATTTGGTCGCTAATTGTTGTAAACCTGCCCGTAATTGTTCGCCGCGTGCTTGCACATTGGCGAGAATATTTTCCCGTTCTAATGTTTGACAAACAGCCAAAGCTACAGCGCAGACAAACGGATTGCCGCCATAGGTACTGGCATGATCGCCTGGTTCAAAGACATTGCAAGACGCTTTGCACAATGTCGCGCCGATGGGGATACCGCTGCCCAAACCTTTGGCACTGGTAAAAATATCTGGTTCGATGCCTAGTTGCTCGTAACCCCAATATTTACCCGAACGTCCCATCCCGACTTGTACCTCGTCGAGGATCAGCAGGATTCCTTTCTCGTCGCAGAGTTTCCGCACTTGTTGGAAATATGCAACTTGCCCTGGATTGACGCCGCCTTCACCTTGGAGCGGTTCGAGCATGATGGCGGCTACTCGTCCATCCAATGCGGCTACTGCGGACTCGATCGCGGCAAAATCATTGTAGGGCACATACTCGAACCCAGAAACCAAAGGCGCAAAATTCTTGTGGTACTTTGGCTGTCCGGTAGCTGTAACCGTCGCTAGCGTCCGTCCGTGGAAACTGGCATTGGCTGTTAAAATTACTGGTTCTGTAATTCCTAAGACCGTATGGGCGTATTTCCGCGCTAATTTGATCGCTCCTTCATTGGCTTCGGCACCAGAGTTACAAAAGAATACGCGATCGGCACAAGAATGTGCGACTAACCATTTAGCCAATTCACCTTGCACGGGGACGTAATAAAGATTGGAAACATGAGTTAGCGTCTGAATCTGCGCTGTCACTGCTTCGATAATGGCTGGATGTGCGTGTCCTAATGTACACGTCGCAATCCCCGCTACAAAATCTAAATAAGTCTTGCCCTCTGTATCCCAAACGGTACACCCTTCACCCTTAATCAAAGCGAGATTAAACCGTCCGTAAGTAGTCATCACATGACTATTAAATTCATCCTGACTAAAAGCTGACAACAATTCTGGATGAATCGTCGGTTGGGCGATCGCTGTGTCCAAACTCATCAAAGTACTCCTAAATATTCATTAAACAACAATATTAACGCTAGAAATCTTTCCGCGTTCTATTTTTCGCTACGCTTTTGCGTGCAGGTGCCAAATTAAGTTGCGAATGTAACCAAGCGGAGGTTCGCGAACCATGTGTTACACCAGCGAACCAAGTAGCGCGTCAAGACAAGCAAATGTCGTCGGCTGCGACGAGAAATTCTAGCTATGAGTTGGGTTAGATCGATCTGTGGCTCCCGCAGTGCGGAGCCGTTCAGGTTGTGGGTGTAGCGACGCCGATCTAGTAAACTGTGCATTTTCCTAAAGCCAGCCACAGGTAATTTATGCTGTATTTTCTTCTCTGTTATAGCATCGATCGAGACTCACAGGTATTTTGAAGCCTAGCAGTATTCTGGGTGGATCGTATCCATTTTTTAACTATTTACGCTTACCCACTCGCGCAAATTTTTTACCGCCCGATTTACACCTTTAGGAAAGGGCTAAAAATTAATTAATTTCGTCTGTGGTTTAATTTCAATAACAGTGAATTAGTCACCACGCTTACAGAACTCAATGCCATTAACGCGCCAGCGGCGGAAGGACTGAGCATCGTACCCCAGCCGCACCAATATAGTACACCTGCGGCAGCGGGAATGCCGATGATGTTGTAAATTGCTGCCCAGAATAGGTTTTGACGAATTTTGGTAAGCGTTGCTTGGGATAATTCGATCGCGTAAACGACATCTAATAATCGATCGCGCATCAAGATAATATCGGCAACATCGATTGCAACATCGGTACCCGCATTGAGGGCAATGCCCAAATCTGCTTGAGCTAGTGCTGGTGCGTCGTTGATGCCATCGCCAACCATTGCTACTCGATGTTGGATTGGGGATTTACTGGACTCAATTTGTCGATCTTCAAAGCTATGCGCGAGTGGGTGTGTTTGTAAAGATTTGACGATTCGGGCTTTGTCTTGAGGGAGGACTTCGGAATAGATATCGGTGATGCCTAATTCGGCGGCGATGAGTTTGGCGACTGGTTTTTTGTCGCCTGTGAGTAGAACTACGCGCAAACCGAGTTCTTGTAATTGTTTGACTGTCTCGATCGCATCCGAGCGCAATCGATCGGTTACACCAATTAAGCCGATCGTGAGATTTGTTAATTCTAGATCTGTGGCTGGGGCGATTGCTACATACATGACAGTTTTACCTGTGAGTGTCAGCTTATCGGCTACTGCTTGCAAATCTTCGCCAATCTCGATCCCGCGCGCGGCTAACCAAGGTTGATTGCCCACAATTACCTGGTTTTCTCCATTATTTGTCAACAACTTTGCGGATACACCTAATCCAGCTTCAGTATGTGCTTCGAGTACGCTTGGCAAGGTGAGTTCCAGTCGTGCGGCTTCTTGTTGAATGGCTACGGCTAAGGGATGATTGGTGACACTTTCTGCCGCCGCCGCTTGTCTCAATAATTCAGTTGCGCTCATTGTGTCTGGGCTAAAAATATCTGTAACTTGGGGCTTACCCTCTGTTAGTGTCCCCGTTTTGTCGAATACCACAGTATCTAACTGTTGCACTGCTTCTAAGACATCGCCACCTTTAATTAATAATCCAGCTTCGGCTCCAATCCCCGTGCCGACTAAAATTGCCGTCGGCGTAGCCAAACCCAAGGCACAAGGACATGCTACCACCATCACCGCGATCGCGGCTTTGAGCGGCGCAAGCGTCGAAACTGGCGGCATTAGATTGGGATTATGGATGCCGATAAAGTACCAAAAAAGTCCTGTTAAAATCGCGATCGCCAATACGCCGTAAGTAAAATAGCCAGCAACGGTATCGGCTAACTTCTGCACTGGAGCCTTGCGAGTTTGGGCGGCTTCTACCAGGGCGATAATTTGCGAAAGCGTCGTATCGTCGCCAGTGCGCGTTACCTCGATCGAAATTGCCCCAGATTGATTTACCGTCCCCGCGATAACGAGATCGCCTGCCTGTTTGACGAGCGGAATCGATTCGCCCGTAATTAGCGACTCATCGATCGTCGTCTGTCCCCACCGAATTGCCCCATCAGCAGGGATCTTTTCGCCTGGGAGTACTCGTAAGTATTCGCCGACTTTGACCTGTTCTACAGGGATTTCGATGGCTTGGGGACGATCGGGATTGGCACTCACCAAGCGGGCAACTGTCGGTTGCAAGGATAATAATCGATCGAATGCAGTCGCCGCGCGATGTTTTGCCTGTTGTTCTAAGGTGCGCCCCAATGTGATAAACCCAATAATCATCACGGGTTCTTCAAAGAAGCATTCCCAGCCCAAACCCGGCAATAATAGAGCGACGACGCTGGCTGTATAAGAAGTAATTATCCCCAAACCCACGAGGGTATTCATATTTGGATTACCATGCCACAGGCTCCGCCAACCATCCACAAGAATCGCTCTGCCTGGAAACGCGATCGCGAGCGTGGCTAAACCCCAATGCCACCAAAAGTTAGTCAGTACCGCGCTACCGTGATGTAGGTGGGTAGTCGGTTGAGTAAAATGTCCGACGGCGGATAATACTAGTAAAACGCCAGCAGTAATTAGCTGCCACACCAGTTGTTTCGATTCTTGGGCGTATTTATCTTGTCTCTGTTGCAGCCTGATGGCGCGATCGTTGGATTCGGCAACGGTGCGGGGTTGTGCGGGAAACCCACTTGCAGTGAGTTTAGCGGCAAGTTCGCTAGCTGTAACGGTGGTTGCTGCTGTAGAGATTGCGGCGACACCAGTCAGCAGATTGACACAAGCGGATTCTACGCCTGCTTGGTTGAGGAGGTGCTTTTCGACAGCACTTACACACCCCGCACACTTCATCCCCGTGACATCAAGGACGATCGTATTTGTGGGTGATTCGGCGATGGTAGCTGGAGTTGAAGTACGTTCGATCATACGGGGAATTTAGATTTCCACTCTTAATCTACAACGTTAGAAGAAAACCTGCCCCAACCCCAAGGTTATTATCAGAGGTTGTTGGATTGAAGACTTCGATCGAGCGTAAGTGCTCTACCGCGCTCGAATCGTCGCCTTCACAATCGCAAATAATAATTTTTTGCTAATTGCTGTGGATCGATAATTGGCAAAGAATCAAATAGTAAAGTTAGTGATAGCTGAGATTTAGCTGTCTCCATATTCATTACAGGCTCGATCGAGTCACCTTAAAAATCCGATCTTATTATGCCCAAAATTGCATCAGATCGGACAAATCTAATATTGTTACTTCGATCGACTGAATTAAAACGCTCTGGAACACATTTAAGAGTTGCTGGTGAGGGAGGGCGGGTTTGTTTGAATTCTGTGGTAATAGGCGAAAATCTCTAGCATAAACCCGCCCCTACAGATCCGTGAATTTGCATAATATTTAACACATTCATATACATAACCTGTAGGGGCGGGTTTATGCTAACTAATATCGATTTTACTGTCTGATATCGAACAAACCCGCCCTCCCTCTCTAGCACCTACGATCGATCTATAAATTCATCAAATTGATTAATTTATAAACGATTCTTGCACCAACATTACCATCCCATTCTGCATTTCCCACTTCGCACAGATCGAAGCCAATAATCTCTCTGCCACTCCGAATTACTTCACGACACAAACAAAAAGCTTGCTCCAATTCTAAGCCACCAGGCACTGGTGTACCTGTATTCGGGCAAAGTTTGGGATCGAGTCCATCGGCATCGAAACTAATATAAACTTTAGCGGGTAAATGGGCGATCGCTTCTTGGCAAATGCTCATCCAAGTAGTACCAGCATAGAGCTGTTGTTTGATAAGCGAATCATAATAAGCGATCGCGCGTCCTTGCGATCGATCGATCGTATCTATTTCTACTTTAGAAACATCCCGAATTCCCACCTGTACTAGTTTAGAAATCTGGGGGATTTTGAGTGCATTAAACATAATCGACGCATGAGAAAACTCGAAGCCTTCATAAGCATCGCGCAAATCTGAATGCGCGTCGATATGCAAGATCCCGAAATCGGGATAATGAGTCGCTAAAGCCTGCATGTACCCCAAAGGCACACTGTGATCGCCACCAATGACGCCAACTTTTTTTCCTTTGCTAATTGCTGATTGAGTGCGATCGAATAACCATTGATTGAGTGCGGCACCCGCTCGATTTATCTCTGCTAATATGGGTGTCAAATCTGGCTCTGTGTTGAGCGATTCACCGCGTTCTAATCGATCGATAATTAAGGCTGCTTGTTGCCGATAGTAACTATTTTTGGCAAGTAAATCTGTATCGACTGGCGGCATGTAAATCCCACCTTGCCACCCTTGGGGGTTATCGAAATCGTATAAATCTAATTGTGGAGAAGCATCGAGAATCTGTTGTGGTGCGGCTGCTGTCCCCGGATTGTAAGAAACAGTTACTTCCCAAGGCACACCAAACACGATCGTCTTTGCCGATTCTGCATCGAATGGTAAGCCGAATAAGTTACCATTAACTCGACCGACATCGCTCGGATCGTAGTTATCGAGATTAGTTGAGGGTCGATGTTCGGACATAGTTGGTTTCGATTGCCATGCGAATATTAGGGTCGATCGTCTCAAATTCTTTGTAGCGTTATTTCTAGCTCAAGACGACCCGTACTTTTCCCATTATATTGCAGCGCATTAAGCCATGCTCGATCGATCCGCCATATTCATGGCGCAATTACTCGAACATCACCGATCCAAATTTACGCTTAAATAACTTGCGCCATCGTCCGCAATTGTCGCAAGGAGCGGATACAAGCAGGGCAATCGCAACCGAACATCGCCGCCGCCGCATCGCTTTCTTCATTACTGAAATTAACGAAAGCATCGGGATCTTTAGCTTCAGCCTCGGCTTTAGCAATGAGTGCCGCTCGTGTAGGACTATTACTAGCTAACTGCGAAGACTTGACGCACACGAGTCTACCGTGAGTGTTGACACAAAATTTACCTCGATCTGTAGGTTGCTTGGGATCGGCAGCGACAGCAGGTGCAGCAGTCACTACTGGTAAGATCGCACTCAAAACTGTAGGTGCTGATAGAAACAATAGTAAAAATATTTTCATAAATTAATTAAACTTAAAGGCTAAAACTACTTAAATATGCACACTAAGCGATCGATGCAAGTTTAGTCAACTGCTAGTCTGATGAGTAGATCTGATGATAAGTAAGATAATTGGGGTAGTGACTCAACTTATCGACCTCACTATTACCAAAATACTCTGTTTACTTTGCTTAATGTTCCCCACCGCCGCCTAGCAATTACCTTTAGTCTAGTCAAAAGTCAAATTCGCTCGATCGATGCGCTGTGAGATGACTTAAATTTTTGCCACTGCTGGGGTGGCGGTGTCAAAAATTCGTAAGCTCCAGATGCGCTCCCAGTTGCTGTGAGCACTATATCGAACGATAGCGATACTCGCAAATCTTCAGTCTCATTCATTGTAACTGCATGGCGTTGTTTAGCTGGAAATAATAAAAGCCTCCCTTCCACAGGCACGTAAGCCGCCTGAAGCTGATTGAAATAGCTATCTTCGGCAACGATATCTGTATTCTCGCTGCCCAAACCCGGACTGACTTCATTGACGCGCGCATCGTCAAAGAACACCAGTCGCCCCGGATCGTAAGTACCGTCCGCTGGTACTTTAATGTAATAAACAGCACTAATATGGGCGGTATTGTGGCAATGCGAACCGATTTCTTGTTCGGTACGCGAGACAATCGGCCATGCCCGTTGAATGTAAAGGTCTACTTTACTCAGATCCACGCCCAATTCTAGTAAATAGATCGCTGTATGCCGCTCTATTTGCTCTACAATCCACCCAAAATCAGGATTGGTATGAATTTGCTCTACTCCGTGTAGATCCCCCGTCCAAGCCATTTCTGGATAATTACGGCGTTCTGCGCCATCGCGCTCCAATTGTAGTACCGCAGAGAGCAATTTTTGTTGATGTTTGGGAGCGTCTGCTAGATCCTCATAGTAAATTGCTAGTGGAAATAAAGTCTCGATCGGCATAGGGGTAGAGGGGTGGAAGGGTGGAGGGGTGGATGAGTAATAGGTACCGACAACCTAATCCTGTCAGTCCTTAAATCCTTAAATCCCGATCGTACTTACTTAGATATCGATCGCCAGTCCCAATAGTCGAGCTGTCAGACGATCGCGGAAAGAAGAACAGGCATCAAAAGGTTACTGTGCCAGAGATAGAGCGATCCCTCTGTTCGCCTAGTATCTCAGAATTGGGAAAAATTGCGGAGTGAAAACTAACACAATTACGAATAATTGTGAGTTATGTAACAACTCTCCAGCCATTGTTGGGTAAAATGGGATTGTTGGTGCAATTATATTTCTCCTCTTCAGTTTTGAGAATTAGCACCAATGTCGAGTTAAACATAATTTATCACATGGAATCAAGTGCCCCGTCTGGCAAATCTACAACAGAACCCCCTCCAAAAAAGTGGGGTGAATTCTGGGGTAGCGCGATCGCGATTTTTACACTGATCTTACCAGTCGCTGCGATCGTTCACTACTCGCCAGCTAGCCGCGTCCAAGTCCAATCTTTACCAGCTTTACCCCCAGCAGTGCTCACCGAATGAAATAAACACTAGATTCGGACGCCAATAGCTTTATCCAATTCCCAATCCCTAGTAAAATGCGATCGGGGGGAGCGATCCTCTCGATAGTTTTAATATTGGAGCATTTGATTTTGGACTTATCCCTCATTCCCGCTCAACCTAAATACGGGATTATCAACGTTTTAATCGAAATTCCTGCTGGAAGTAAGAATAAGTACGAATTTGACAAAGACATGAATGCCATGGCACTCGATCGAGTGTTATCGTCTTCGGTACAATATCCTTATGATTACGGTTTTATCCCAAATACTTTGGGTAATGACGGCGATCCTCTCGATGGGATGGTAATGATGGATCAACCGACTTTTCCAGGTTGTGTAATTGCCGCACGCCCGATCGGCATGTTAGAAATGATCGATGGTGGCGATCGCGATGAGAAAATTCTCTGCGTTCCCGATAAAGATCCGCGTTATGCCAACGTAAAATCGCTCAAAGACGTCCCCCAACATCGTCTGGATGAAATTTCTGAGTTTTTCAAGACTTATAAAAATCTCGAAAAGAAAGTAACTGAAATCCTCGGCTGGCGCGATGTCGATTCCGTTATGCCATTAGTTCAAGAAGGTGTCGCTGCTGCTAAGAAGTAGGGGATAGGGCATAGGGGATAGGGAATAGGCTTTAAGCTTTAAGCTTTAGGCTCTAGGCATAGAAGTAATGGGTAATAGGTAATAGGGAAGAGGGTAGATTGGCAAGAGGGAAAAATGACGATTATCCTCTGCTCGTCAACGAGGTAACGACGTTGATCTCTTCATCCATTACCCATCTACCCATCCACCCATCCACCCCTCTACCCATCCACCTCTCCACCCATCCACCCATCCACCCATCCACCCTTATGCATCGCACCTTATTGGCTGCCAAAATTCACAGTTGTACGATTACCGATGCTAACCTTCAATACATGGGTAGCATCAGTATCGACGAGCTGTTATTGAAAGCTGTTGGCATCGTTCCTTACGAACAAGTGCATGTAGTCAACGTCAACAACGGTGAAAGGTTTGTTACGTATGCGATTGCGGCTGAACCGGGTTCGGGAGCGATCGAATTAAATGGTGCGGCAGCGAGATTGGGCGTCAAAGGCGATAAATTGATTATTATGACATATGCCCAATTTGATGAATTAGCAGCTCCTCACCACCATCCTCAAGTAGTCATCGTGGACGATCTCAATCGCATGACCAAGCTCCAATCTTATATCCCGACGGGATTGAACTAAATTGGCAATTATGACGATCTCAAGTATCGTTAGATTCGGCCATTCCGCCAATTAGAACTTTTACCACTATTATGAGACGGCAGAAATGAAGCTACCATTTCTTGCCAACTCTCCCCGCTCCCCGCCAAAATAGTAACTAAATTTACGCCGTAAATTCCTAACTGTGGGCAATCTAAGATTACAGATTGTCACGCACATTTGGCAATGAAGCTGACGTTTTGACGGCTACAGTCTGGCGATGGCGATCGCTAATATCGATTTTCTGCTTCTATGTAATTGCAAACAGTTGTCATTTGTCCCCCGATCCGATATAGTTATTGACAGCGACACTAATGAGCATTAATGTCAAAAACGATCGGTTAGCTCTATTCCCGATCGGTCATTGACACGAGATGGCGATCGTCTCATGCCAGCCTAGTTTTGACGATTTTCTCCCGAACTTGAGATCCGGCACGGACTGAGAGTTTTTAGCTCTGTTACTCGCAATTCGATTGCCGCGAGTAATAATTACCAAAATTTTCCAAAGCTAATTAAGAATAATTAGCATTCGATCGAGCAACTATCTTTAGAAAACATCGCTCATGAGCAAGCATTACCAAAAACTCATCAAACCGTTAGTAGGTCAATTCTTAGGCTGGGCAGACGATCGCACGCCCCATCGTTATCTCAACATTGCTACCGTTCGTGGCGAAGAACGAGTTAAAGTTGCCAAAAGTCTCCGTCCCCAAATTCAAGATTGGCAGCCAGGAATCTGGCTGACACTAATGAGTCAGGAACAGATCTGTAAACAGACAGGTAAGCGCAAACTAAAAGTCAAACAGTTATTGACGCCAAACCAGAGTGGTATCGCACCATCATCACCGCAGGAGAGCAGTTTAGTTGCTACTGAGTCAGCTACACCCACTAAAATTCAAGTTTGTCAGGGTTCGAGTTGTCGGAGACGGGGCAGCGGACAGATCTGTCAAGCAATGCAAGCATATATCGAAGCCTATGATTTAACCGATCGAGTCGAAATTCAATCGGTCAAATGCCTGCATCAATGTAAAGCCGCGCCACAAGCGATCGTTACTAGTCCGGCTAGCGAAGTATTACCGGGCAAAACTCATTACCGCCAAATTCAACCCGATCGAGTCGCTGCAATTTTAGCCAAACATTTCCCCATCAAATTGTCATCAGCCCAAGCAATCGTTACAGCACTATAATCGATCGATACTATTAGTACCGCAAAACTAGCGATAATTTTTTATCGCAGCGGCAAATACCTGCTGCGGCTAGATACCCATAACTTAGGCTTTGAGAACATGCAAGAATTAGACCGAGAAAAAACGCTAGCTGTATTGCGTTCCATCATGGAGCTTGAGTTGGCAGGAGTAGTACGATATACACATTATGCGCTGATGATTACTGGCCCAAATCGGATTCCGATCGTCGATTTTTTTAAAGCCCAGGCAACTGAATCGCTCCTTCACGCCCAACAAGTCGGCGAGATTCTCACGGGCTTAGAAGGTCATCCTTCGCTTCAAATTGCCCCCATGGAAGAAACCTACCAACACACTGTCAAGGACATTTTGCAAGAAAGCTTATCTCACGAAAAAAACGCTTTGGATATGTACAAAAAACTCCTCGATGTTGTCAAAGATGCCAGTATCTATCTGGAAGAGTTCGCGCGCACGATGATTGGTACCGAAGAATTACACAACATTGAAATTAAAAAGATGTTGCGCGATTTTAGTTGAGATTCGCGCGATTGAGGCGAGATCGCCTCAATTTCAGCAGGAGCTGCAAATAATAGCAAAATACCCCGATTACCCATTTATTTCAGGCGCACCTATCGTGATATTCGATTCACAATTAAACTGGTTAGCGATCGCCGCAGGTAATTTATACCAATTATTTTAATTACTGCTATATATCTCTACCCCTCCCAACCTCCCCTTATAAAAGCTATCCATTACCCACAGATCGTGTAATATTTGCATTTCGAATATTACACGATCTGTCCCCAAGAACCAATAACTGACTAGAGTTGAGTTAGAATCGAGTTATAAATCATCAAAAAAGAGGTCAAAAATGGAAACTTGGGTAGCATGAGAGCTAAGATATCTGTCGATGAAAGATGTGCGGCTGAAGCAGAGATTAATTACTTTAGTAGAACAACTAAGTTGTAAACCAACTGAAAGTATCCCACTGGCTTGCGGAAACTGGGCAAAGACCAAAGCTGCATATCGATTTTGGGACAATAAAAAAGTGGATTTCAACGAAATTATTGCCGCTGGTCAATTAAGTACGCTAGCAGCCTGTCGGAGATAAGATTTTTCGGTTAGGATCGGGAGACTACTAAGGGTAAAACGATTGGTGCGGAAATTCAAAACGGTAGATTACGAGGCAATGCTAAAACAAACAGTGAGTATCGAAGAATGCTTGCCACCAGACCATCTTGCCCGATTTGTAGTGCAAACGATCGCTCAACTCGACCTCAGTAGTATTTATAGTGCATATGGAGCCAAGGGTGGAACACCAATTGCACCAGAAATTTTGTTAGGAATGCTTGTATACGGTTACGCGACTGGAATCTTTAGTTCGCGAGGATTGGAAAAAGCGAGCTACGAATCAATGCCAGTTCGATTTATAGCTGGTAACTTACATCCAGACCATGATACGATTGCCAACTTTAGGAGTAGATTTCTAGAACAGATTAAAGAACTATTTGTACAAATATTGGAAATGGCAGTTGCAGCTAATGTATTGAAAGTTGAAGACATTAGTGTTGATGGGACAAAGATTCACGCAGATGCGTCCAAAAGTAAGGCAGTGAGCCACAAACGTTTAGAAGAAATTCAGATGCAATTACGAACGGAAGTGGAAAAATTGATAAAATTGGGTCAAAAAGCAGATGGAATTAAGATAGACAAAGAAGTCGATGTTGTTGCCGAAATTGCGCGGAGGAAGGAGCGATTAGCTCATCTTGAGAAGGCAAAACAAGAATTACATAATCGAGCGCAAGAGCAATACGAATTAGACCAGTCTAAATACGTTGAAAAAATGGCAGAACGAGCAGCATATATTGAAAAAACAGGGAAAAAGCCGAGCGGAAGGGTTCCATCACCCCCTTTTTTGCCATCACCGATCGAGCGCAATACAATTTCACCGATCCTCAATCACGGATCATGAAAAATAGTGGTAACAAAGGCTTTGACCAGCATTATAATGGTCAGATTGCGATCGAGCATCAAGCTTTATTAATTATTTCCAACACTCTATCCAATCATCCTAATGACCAACTTGATGCACTACCAACTGTCGATGCGATCGATCGTAGAGTCGGCAAGCCCAAGCGAGCAGCATTAGATACTGGCTACTTCAGCGTGACTAATATTGAGGGTTTGGAGACACGTCAAATTGAGCCATACATAGCTACCGGGCGGCATTCTCATCAGGATTATTGGCAAACTATATTGTCACAACAACCAGATCCACCAGTGGCAGCGGCAACACTGAAAGCACAGATGGCATACAAGCTGCAAACCGATGAAGGAAGAGCATTTTATCGGTTACGAAAGTGTACCGTCGAACCGATTATTGGTATTATCAAAGAAACAATAGGGTTTCGCCAGTTCTCTTTAAGAGGCTTGACCAAAGCAGCCGGAGAATGGAATCTTGTCTGCCTCGCCTACAATTTCAGACGTTTGCATCGATTAATGGGGATTAAATGTGTTTCTCCGACAGGCTGCTAGACAGAATGAAAGATGAGGAAATCATCTTAGCTATTCAAGATCCAACGGATCTAGATTTTACACACCATCCACACACTCAAGGACTAGGACATCTAGAGGCAGCTTATTTACGCGGAATCAAGGTACATACAACACTAGCCGTCAGCGGTGAGGGCGTTCCCTTGGGTGTACTAGGACAAGAAATTTGGACTAGAGATCTTGAGACAATTGGTAAAAAGCACAAAAGAAAACAGAAAGAAACTAGTGAAAAAGAAAGTCAAAGATGGTTGACAGCCCAGCAACAAACAGTCATTAATACTCAGGGTAAACAGAAAATTATTACTGTAGCAGACCGAGCAGCAGACATTTTTGATTTATTCAGTCAAGCCAGTAATAACAATGGTGATTTTCTGATTCGTGCCTGTCATAATCGGAGAGTTGAGAGTGAGTTATCCTATCTAATTCCGACGATTGAGGCGGCACCGATTGCGGGTGAAATGAATGTGGAGATTAAGCGAAATTCTCATAGTGCCGCAAGAATTGCCAGACTCAATATTCAGTTCATGAGTATGACTATTTATCAACCAGCGAATCGGACAATTGCCCAGTCATTGCCACCAGTAACAGTCAATGTCATCTTAGCGACAGAGACTGATTTCCCGCCGTTTCTTGTGAGTGCATCTTAGAACCAGATGAATGGCAAGCTTTAGCTTGTCATCATCTAGGTTCTCCTGTGCCACTAGCACAGCCACCATCATTGGGGGAAGCCGTTTTGTGGATTGCTCAACTGGGTGGTTTTTTAGCCCGTGCTGGTGATGGTGTACCTGGTGTTAAGACAATTTGGCGTGGATTCTCTCGGTTGACAGATTTAGTCAAGATGTGGAGATTACTCAATGCAGCTCTGCATCCCATCTAGAACTTCTCGATTTACGGGACAGATCGTGTATTTTTTGCAGTGCAAAAAATACACGATCTGTGGGTAATGGATAGCTTAAAAAGGGGGACTTTGACCGGATCTTAGCCCCCTTTTTAAGGGGGTTTGGGGGATTTAGATCTAGAAACGAAGTCAATCAGACTTGTGTATACACGGTAGCCTTTTTAAGGGGGGCTAGGGGGGATTTTCTAGGGTTTAAGCTTAACGGAATTGAGTTTTCAGACATCCTCTAAAGATTGTCGATAATAGTCACTATTGGGACGTTTGAAATGGCAATAGCAAAGAAAGGCACGAGATTAATCACAGTCGATGATATTGAGTATCGCTGGATCGTACAACCAGATGACGAACCTGGCTTAGGAATTGTGGTGGAGTGTGCCGAAAATCCTGGTCAGAGAATGATAACTTGGGTAGAGCATGGAAATATTATTTCTCCTTGGCTCGTTCGGAAAGCAATTCTTCACGCACTCGATCGAGGATGGAAACCAAAACAAAGGGGTCAAGAACTTAATTTTGGATTTGAAGGTATTCTTCAGAATCCAAGAGATTGGATTGGCGTACCTGCTGAATATCAAGAACAGTGGCAACTCATATATTATGAATCCCATGATTCTCAAGAATCATTGAATTTATCGGCACCTTATCCAATTTGCGGTACAGTTTCATTACATCATTGGTATCAAGTTGGGACACCCATAGATCGGGTGTTTGAGGGACACAAATTTATTGCAAATGGTTATTTATGGCAGTGGTGTAGCAATTGTCATAGTTTTGAACACTATTCCAGCTTCGTTCCTGATTGGTGGTCGTGCGCTCTAGAAGTTGATGCCGAGAAGCTAACAGCATGGCCAATAGCTATCGAGGAAGCTAGAATTGCAATGTTGACATCAAATAAAATTCCCTCATACTGATACCAATTAGTAAGGCTAAATCAGCGTCTGCGCTGGAATTCCTAGCTGCTCATGAAGCCTTCTAATCATCTCCAATGTTAATGGAAGCTTGCGATTGAGAATTTCTGCCACTCTTGCGCGACTACCGATCGCAGGTTCCAAATCCTGCCTCGTCAATCCGCGACTTTCCATGTAGTAAAGAATAGCTTCGATTGGTTCTGGTGGTAAAATCGGCTCGTATTTGCGTTCGTATGCCTCCACCAGGGTCACTAAAATTTCTAACCTGTCAAACTCTGGCGTTCCCGCAGGCACATCAAATAACCGCTCTATCTCAGTCAAAGCCGCTCGATGAGTTTCTCGATCTCTAATTGGCTGTAAATCGCACATATTAACCTCAAATAGTTGCAGCATCTACCTCGTCTGACCTGAATACTTAGAAAAGGATGTAAAAATATAAATAGATCGAGAGTAACCGATCGCCGAAGTATCTTAGCAATCTGTAACTTGTTGTGAATATCCTCACCAAATTTTCTTGGCGATCGCTAGCATTGAAAACGATCGCGTTCGCAGTGCTATCTAGTCTGGCTTGTTCTAGTAATGCCCAAAAATCTCAAGTCAGTCAGAATACCCAGGCAAATTATCGTCTAGTCTCAGTGGTAAACGGCTTAGAACATCCCTGGAGTGTGGCTTGGTTACCAGATCGTACCATGCTCGTCACCGAGCGGCCTGGGCGGCTGAGAATCGTGCGCAATGGCGTACTCGATCCTACGCCAATCGGCGGCGTTCCGGCGGTATTTGCCAGCGGTCAGGGGGGATTGATGGATATTGCGATCCATCCGCAATTTGCCAAAAATCGGCTGGTTTATCTCACCTACGCTCACGGCAACGATACCGCCAATCGCACGCGACTGGCAAGAGCCGTATTTGATGGCAAAAACCTCAAAAATCTGCAAGTTATTTTTGAAGTCACTCCCGTCAAACCCGGATCGCAACATTTCGGCTCGCGGATTACTTGGCTACCCGATAATACCCTGTTACTCGCGATCGGCGATGGTGGGAATCCCCCACTGCAAATCGAGGGTAAATTACCCCGCTTTCAAGCCCAAAATCGGCGCAGCCATCTCGGTAAAGTCCTTCGCCTCAAAGATGATGGTTCGATTCCCCGCGATAATCCTTTCGTCAAAACGGCGAATACCGATCCAGCAATCTGGAGCTACGGACATCGAAATATTCAAGGTATGACCTTCGACCCAGTTTCCAAGCGAATTTGGGCAACAGAACACGGTTCGAGTGGTGGTGACGAACTCAACCTAGTCCAAAAAGGCAAAAACTACGGCTGGCCGCTGGCTACCTATAGTAAAGAGTATGGATCTGGTAGAGAGA
Source organism: Chamaesiphon minutus PCC 6605 (assembly GCF_000317145.1). Classification (GTDB taxonomy): domain Bacteria; phylum Cyanobacteriota; class Cyanobacteriia; order Cyanobacteriales; family Chamaesiphonaceae; genus Chamaesiphon; species Chamaesiphon minutus. The sequence goes on from NC_019697.1 coordinate 3,430,968, forward strand.
TTTCACCGAATAAATCGCTACCTGGATTGGAAGATCCCAAAGCAGTTTGGACGCCCGCGATCGCACCTTCGGGTTTGACCATTTACAATGGAAAGCGATTGCCTCAATGGCAAAAAAATCTCTTTGCAGGTGGATTGGTCGATCGAGCAGTCCGCAGAGTCGAGCTAGATGCTAATGGTAAAGTCGTCAACCAAGAGAAGATCTCAATCGGCTCGCGGGTCAGAGATGTCCGTCAAGGCCCCGATGAGTTATTGTATATTTTGACCGATGAATTTAACGGTCAACTCATCCGGTTAGAACCAGCAAAAAGTTAAAATACAAAATTCAGCTAGACATAGCTAATAATTTAATCATATTTCCATAATTTATTTAACTTTTAGTCGATCGTACAAGTAAGTAAGCGCAAATATTTATTAAATAAATCATGTCTTTTATTTAGCCAAACCGAATAGCCGTTTTATAATTGATGCTATTACGTGCAGCTTCAAATAATGAAAACCATACAGACCGCTCGGTTTCAAATTGATGGCCATCGCGATGGCGATCGAAGATAAGATTAGCGATCTTATCTTCACTGAGGTCTCCATTGTTGAGTAGGATATCAATAGCTGGTGCAAGTTCGATTAGTTCTCGAAGTAAACCATAGCTCGATCCGACGATATCACCCAACACATCATCTTCTTCTAATGCAATAAGTGGTGAAGTAAAATCTATAGGAACGTAAAAACCTTCACAGTCAGAATGATAAACTAGATGCGAATCTAACGATTGCAAATTATACTCAGCAGCAAGAAGTGAATCTTTGGAAGCTAATTCGCCTTCAAAGGGTCTAACCGTCAATCCCTTTCTTTTATAGACGTAAGCTCGACGTAAATAATGAAGGCAAGGATATGTAAAATTATCAGATTCACCCCGATATGGAATCTTTTCGAGGATTTCTGGCTCTTGATGTCCTGGAAGTCCACAACGAATTAGGAAACGATCTAAAGCTCGATATATTTCCTTGTATTCCTCAATATCTTCTTCATTAGGTTCATCAAGATTGTAATTCTCATCACCCTCCAGAAATTCAGCCAAATCTCCAACAATAATCAAAAGTCCCATTGCTTAATAATAGTAAAGCTTTAACATAGATATTTACAGCAAATTGAGATCGAATGAACCACAAGTAGAGGAAGATAGAGGAAGGTAGATAAAAATGAAATATGGCAGCAGCATACTCGTTAGATTTGCGAACAAAAATACTAGAAGCGGATCGAAATCAAGAAGGTTCGCAGCGAGTCTTAGCTGCAAGATTTAAAGTAAGCTTATCTTTCATCAGGAACTGATTATGTCAGTACCGGAAAACAGGAGAGATTGCCCCTAAACCGCGAGGCGGAGATCGTCGGTCGAAGCTCAAAGCTAGCGATCGAGAACTTTTGAAGCAAATAATAGCTAAAAAAAATGACATCTACTTGAGAGAAATGCAGGTAGTAATTGAATCAGATTTAGGGATAAAAGTCAGCACTTCTAGTTTATGCCGCACCTTAGAGCGCTGGAAGTTAAGAAGAAAAAAAACTCTAATCGACAGCGAACGCCAGACGCACAGAGTTAAAAATTTACGATATGAGTGGCGACAATGGTTAGATAAAGTTGATGTCAGAAACTTGGTATTTATCGATGAAACAGGTGTCAACCTCTCAATGAATAGGCGTTATGGTCGCGGTGAAGGGGGTGTAAGAGTCTATGATGATTGTCCTGGCAAACGTGGTAAAAATCTGACCTTAATTGGCGCAATGAGTGATGAAGGATTAATTGTCACTATGACATTAACGGGCGGGCTGGATACTGCGAGTTTTTTAGTTGATAAGTAGGTAGATGCAATTATTTATAAGATAGATTATGTCTGGAACCTAGTACAGAGCGGCGTAAATAGACCTATGATTGAAAGCAGCTCATCAAAATGAGAGGAACACAGAGGATGCCAAGATTATCCGCTGCCCTAATTACACTCAATGAAGTAGAACAAGCCGAACTACAACAACTACTCAAGCGCAAGAAAACGCCACAACAAATCGCACTCCGAGCCAAAATCATCGTCTTGGCAGCCCAAGGGAAAAGTCACGGTGAGATTGCTGAGACATTAGAAATTAGCAAGGATATGAGTAGATTATGGCGAAACAGATGGTTGGAGTTGAAGGATCGACAACTGCCAGCCATCGAGCGGCTGATGGATGCCGTGCGACCAGGTGCGCCAGCCACCTTCACCCTCGAACAAATCACACAACTATACGCCATCGCATGTGCCCCGCCCGAACAGTACGGCCGTCCCATCAGTCAGTGGACGAGCAGAGAATTAGCCGCCGAACTGATAAAACAGGGCATCGTCGCATCGATTAGCCAGCGACATGTGGGCAGACTCCTAGCTGAAGCCGAACTCAAACCCCACCAGAGTAGTTACTGGTTGCATCCCCCCCCGACCCAGAATTGGGGCACAAAGTTGAACACATCTGTCGTGTCTACGAACAAGCACCCCAACGTGCGCTGACAGGAGAAGTCACCCTCAGCCTGGACGAAATGACTGGGATTCAAGCACTGGAGAGAACTATGCCAAATATTCCGATGAAACCAGGACAGTGCGAACGTGTAGAGTTTGAATATACTCGACACGGAACTCAATCATTAATTGCCAGTTTCGATGTGGCAACTGGTCGAATTGCGTTGGCCAGTGTGGGCGCAACTCGAACCGAAGCTGATTTCGCCGAGCATGTCACCCGTTCCTTAGCACAATATCCCACTGCCGCAAAATACCATTTGGTCATGGATTGTCTCAATACCCATCAATCCGAGACGCTGGTTAGGCTGGTGGCCGGATTAGAGACAACTCCACAGGAGCTGGGTGTTAAAGGTCAGTCGGGGATTTTGAAGTCAATGGAGACGCGAGCGCAATTTTTAGCCGACCCAAACCATCGGCTAGTGATTCATTACACGCCCAAACATTGTTCTTGGATGAATCAGATTGAGATCTGGTTTGGGATTCTAGTACGGAAATTGTTACGACGCGGTAGCTTTACCAGTACAAATCACTTGAAAGCCCGGATCCATGAGTTTGTGGACTACTTTAACATTACGATGGCCAAACCCTTCAAATGGACTTACAAGGGTAAACCTCTAACCTCTTAGATACTTGGTTTATTTCCGCCGCTCTATACTAGCTGGTGGGCAGTGCCCACCCTACACGATATCTTATATTTAATTACGCCCAGCTACTTATCGAACGAGTTTTATTACCTCAATTGTGGGTTGGTGCGATTGTCGTCATGGACAATCTCCCCGGACATCACGCTAAGCTCGCTGAGGAGTTGATTAAATCTGTTGGCGCGAGCGTTAAATTTCTCCCGCCCTATTCGCCAGATTTATCTCCGATTGAGTTATGTTGGTCTAAATTGAAAGAAATTCTTCGTTCTATTGGTGCTCGGACTACCGCTCATCTCGAGCGAGCGATCTCGGTGGCAATCGATAGGATCACTGATGATAATGCTTTGAGTTGGTTCCATCATTGTGGTCTGTACCTGGAAAAAATTCGCTGATTTTGTGGCACGTTCGATCGCAATTTGCTGTATATCCCAGAAAAATATCATTCGTTCGCCTCAGCCAAAATTAAATCTATTTGTCGATCTACGCAGATTAATTCAGCTTCGGCAATACATTAAAAGGTGTCGGATACAAGATATTGACCGCTAGATAAAGTAAGACACCACGCGCTCTCGCGTGATGTCCGATTTTCTTCCCACATTATTAACATACCCAGCTTTTTGACAATTATTAATATCGATCGCGATAATCGTCCCGATATTTTGTAAGTTATGTAATTGAGGATAGTGGGGAGTGGGGAGCGATGCGCGTAACTCCTCCGGAGTGGCTGTGCCTGTCTTGTCGCGCTTTTTACGGCGGGAAACCCCGCCGTTGGCGTAGCCTCTGCGAAAGCAGAAACGTGCGCCGCTACGGCAAGCTACTCTTCGAGAACGCTTCGCGAACGCCAACGCCAACGGCGGGTTTCCGACGGTTGGCGGATGCGCTCCGGTCGGGAGGTTCTCTCCCGGATTGTGCAAGACAAGACAAGACAGGGAGAGTTGGCAAGAAATGGTAGCTTCATTTTTGCCGTCTCGTACTAGCAACTTGGCGATCCCCACACTACTATGCTGAATATTGATGCTAATGTAAATCTAGTACCTCCATTTTGAAAAGACTGCTTGCACAATTCCTCCGACGAGCGACGCATGAAAAAAATTGTTTTGACACTCACCCTAATTCTATTGTCGCCAATTTTCGCCATCCCAGCGATCGCCAACCCATTCAAATCGTCACAAACAACGATCGATCGAGGCGAATATCAATATGCGGATGGGTCGGGTAATTTATATCTTATCGATCGAGGGTCGATCGAGTATCGTCCGATTACTAGAGCGGAGAGTTCGAGCGGAAACTATGACGGCGGCGCACCTAAAACAGTAAAGATAACCGATCGACAATATCGACAGGTGGCAGCTATGATCGATCGAGCATTAGATCGCAAATCGATTCAGGTCGGGAATGGAAAAAACGGTCGAGCCAAAGGTACCGGAATAATTTATAAACGAGTTAAAGACCGACAAATTTTAACTCAAGTCATCGATCGAGATAGTCGATCGCGAACAGAAATTGAAGTTTTATTAAAACAGCTATTAATCCAGAAATAGGCCCCCAAATCTATAATTTCTTCCGGCGTTCGGCTAATTGTAAGAGAATTTGTTGGTGGCGTTCGCGGGTGATGGGATAGAAATAAGCCAGAACTAAACCACCAATCAATGATACTGTCGGAATCGGCCCGATTGCGAGGCGAATGGCCAGCAGTACGGCAAACGGCTGATCTGGGGAGGGAATAGCCGCCGTCGGATGACGATAGCCAGTCCATTCTAAACTTTGTAAAATGACAGCTAGCGCGACACCCAGACAGATTTTTTGTAAGAACACCATGAAGCTATAAAACAATCCCTCGCGGCGTTGTCCGGTTTCGAGTTCGTCTAATTCGATGACATCTGGCAACATCGACCACGGCACTAAATAAGCCGTAGAAACGCCCAATCCTGCCACGATCGCGAGTACGTATAACATCACAATTTGACCGGGTTGGATCAGAAATAAACCCGATTGAGCTATTATCCAAAACCCCGTTCCCATGAAATAAACTGCTTTTTTGCCAACTCTTTGGGAGATTTTATTCCAGACTGATAACATCGCTAATGCGGTACCTTGAACTGCGAGGATTATTAGCGGAGAATCAGCTTGTTGTAAGCCCATCCAACTGACGGCAAAGTAGGGAATAATTGCGGCGGTTAGTTGCAAACTAAACCAAGAGCAAAGGTAAATACCAACGACATACATAAACGGACGATTGGTAAATACCGATCGCAATTGCGCTGTCAGAGGTAGGGGATCGGGATGTTCGACTCTGGCGGCTTGGTGTCTGTTGACGAGCTGGGCGCGTGCTTGCGTACCCCATACGCAATAAAAAATTGGAATGACAGAAATAACCGCACAGATAATGCCAATTGTCACGGGATCTTTTACTTGTTGAAAAACGATTCTGGCAATCAGTAAAGCGAGGATACTTCCCCCCAACGAGAACGTAAATCGAAAGCTGCTTAAACTAGTTCGTTCGTTGTAATCTTCTGTCAACTCGGCTGTCAGCGCACTATAGGGGAGACTGTACATCGTGAAAAATGTCCCCAATAACATCGATACCAGGGTATAAAAGCCAAATAAACCCCACTGATTGGTGTTGGGAAACGGAATCGACCATTGAAGGATAAATAAGACTCCAAAGGGAATCGCCGCAACTAACATCCAGGGATAGCGTCTCCCCCATTGTGCTCTAATTTTGGCTCCAAATATATTGCCGCGATCGCTCATAATGCCTATTACCGGATCGATGCAGGCATCCCAAACTCTGACTACTAGTTGGGTAGCACCTGCTAATCCCGGCGACAAATGAGCGACATCGGTAAAAAATGGTGAGAGGTACGAGAGTAATAAAATCCCAATTACTGCGCCCCCAATATCGCCTGCACCATAGGCAAATTTGGTGCTAAAGGTCATTTTCTCGACCGGGGGTAATTTGGACGTTTCAGCAGGAGGATTCATAAATATGCGGCTAATTTGCCGCCGATGGTGAGTATTCAAGAATTGCTAATTGCGGCGCGCGATCGCGGAGGTTCCCGCTCTTATTTTGGTAAGATTTATTGTCTATATGTCTTACTTATCCTTTACTTTACCCTCTATGCTCTATTCTTTAGAATAGACCCCATTGGCAACAACGACTAAACCCCGAACATCCTCAATCGAGATCGTCAAGACATGCAAAAATTACTAGCAGCAGCAATCGTCACCATCGCCTCAGGACTACCGCTAGTTGCTTCAGCCGACACATACGATAATTTTATCAAAACTCAACTCGCTCAGTTCCGAAGTGTCGGCAGCGATCGATGTAAAATGCGATCGAGAACAGTTGTCGAAGGTGGTAATAAAATTGTCTACGAACTCTGTATTTTACAAGGAAAACCAATTTTTCTCAGAGCGAGTAATGATGGTACACCCTTGAGCGTGAGTGAATACCATCAGGGCAAACTAGTACAGCTCTCGATGTGGGAAGGTACGGGTGGAGTAGGATTTCGGAATGGACAGCCAGTAGTCGAGTGGAATTCTGGTGAATTTGGCAAGCGACAAGTAAACTGGAAGCTAACAGCCCAAGAAAAGTCCAATTATCTAGCTATTGCAGCTAAAGAAAGACGAATTTTACTGGATTTTGGCATTCGGTAGTCTGAGAGCGAAATTATTTATTCTACTTTTGATGTTCCAGATTCAAAATACTTAGTAACTCGATCGAATTCTAAATCACCAAAAGTATCGAACGTCCAATTTGCTCGTCGCTGCAACATATGAAAGGGATAGGTATGTGCGATCGCTGCTGCTTGAATGCCAGCGGCTTTTACTGCATCAATCCCCGCAAAAGTATCTTCGATCGCCAGACATTCGGATGGTAATAAATTCAGATCGGGATGAAGTTTATTTAATCGCTCGACTGCCAAAAGATAACCTTCCGGATCTGGTTTACTCTGGCTGACATCATCACCCGCGACAATCGTATCAAAAAACATGCCGATCCGAGCTTGTTGGACTACTAGCTCGACTTCCGATCGAATCGCCCCCGTGACGATCGCCAATTTATATTGGCTGTTATACATTTGCTCGATAAACGGGACGACATCTGGATAAATTGGTAACGTCTCAAGCTGCTCTAATTTCTGACGATAGGCAATCGCTTTTTTCGCTATTAATTTATCCAGGTATTCATCAGTCACAAATCGTCCCCGTAGTTTTAATAATTCTGTCAAACCCGCTCTGTCGCTACGACCTACGCATACTCTCCAAAATTCTTTACCCTGTGGCGGTAAATTTTCACCAATGAGCAACTCATCATTTAGCTCCCGATGAATCGCTTCATCTTTAATAATTACCCCGTTGAAATCAAATAAAACTGCTTTTAAAACCACACTTAGATAGTTGATAGTTGATAGTTGATAGTTGATAGTTGGGACGCTTGCGCCCCTAAAACCTAAAGTCTAAAGCCTAAAACCTAAAGCCTAAAGCCTAACCCCCGTACTAACTTGATTGAGCCAGAATACATCTTTCGTCCGTACATCGTCAAATCCGGCTTTGCCCAACCAAGCGTCGAGATTACCTGCGGCGTATGCTTGGATGTAGGGTTCTTCAAAGATATTATTCAACCAATCTAGGCTCCGGAGAGTGTGTTGATTGCCATCGAGGATCGCGATTTCGCCACCTGGAGCTAACAGACGATAACCTTCAGCGAGAATAGTTTGAGCCACTGCTGGCGGGGTTTCATGAAATAGTAACGCAGCAGTAACCAAGTCAAAACTACCCGTTTCAAACTGAGTCAATTCTGCCGTACCATGCACCCATTCGATCGCTACATCTGCTTGTTTAGCTCGATCCTCTGCGACCGCCAACATATATGGAGATAGGTCTAAACCCGTCACGACTGCACCTGGAAAGGCTTGCTTGAGGGGAATCGTCATCGAGCCAGTGCCACAGCCCAGATCGAGGATTTTGCGAGGCTGAGTGCGAATTCCGTCGATTAAACTCTGCCGTATCCACGGTTCGTAGGGCGGGAGTACGTACTGAGTAATCGGATCGTAGGTAATCGCCGCCGTCTGTGTCAGATACCCACCCTCGATCCCGTGATAATTTTGAGTGTGATAGTACTCAGGGTAAACAAATGTTGGTAATTGATAGCGATCGATTGTATTCTGCCATGCAATCCGATCGCGCAAAGCCAGCATCTGCTCTTTATCCAATAATCCTCGAATCACAGGTGAGAGAAATCGATCCCACAAAGTATCTTGCCCGCTCGCCATAATAATATTGAATAAAATTTTCAGTCGATCCGCTGTGTCGATCGATATTTCCTACAATATAGCTCGAAATCCCGATCGCCTAAAGCACCTATCGATTCTTACGGGCACAGCATGACTCGATGTTACAATTTGACCATACATAACGATCGAGATGTCTTATTTTTTAGTCTAAATAAGTATGAGCGTAGAAAAGTGTCGAGATAGACAAAGTTTAATCGATTCTCTTGACGGAGGAAATAAAGCTGAATATCTGTTATTTTGGGGGCATCAACCCAGTAAAGATGGTTCGGTAACAAAAAGTTGTTTCAGTCAGTGGTTTGGCTCTAAATTCACGATCGATGAGATAGTTTATCCGACTGCCGAACATTTTATGATGGCATCTAAAGCCAGATTATTTGACGATCTCGCCGCCGAGCAAAGTATTCTTAAGGCTAAACATCCCAAAGATACACAGCGGATTGGGAGAGGAGTTAAAGGATTTGATAATAAAGCTTGGGAAGAACATCGGTTCGATATTGTCGTGCGTGGAAATCTCGCTAAGTTCTCTCAGAATGAAGCATTTAAAGAATTTCTCTTAAATACGAAAACTCGCGTTATCGTCGAAGCTAGCCCCGACGATCGTATTTGGGGAATCGGCATCGCAGCCGATAATCCTGATGCTAAAAATCCACGCCGCTGGGCGGGATTGAATCTGTTAGGTTTTGCATTAATGGAAGTTCGATCGCGGTTACTCGATGGTGAGAGCGACTAGAACGATCGCTAAAAATGTATCTATAGATTTTATTCAAAAATGTCAGATTTCCCAGCCGCTCATAGTATGGATGCGACTTGGTTTGCGATCGATGCAGACGGTTGTGTAGGTGTATTTGAGTCTAATGAAGGTGGTGCCGTTCCCAAGGAGCTAGCAGATGTTCGATATCCGATTGAATCGGGTATAGGATTTGCAGATGTTTTACCCAACATCGATTTCCTGAATATCCAAATCTCGATCGAATAGAGTAAGAAGGCGTTGATTGATACAATTTGCAGGATATATTATCGCTTTAGCGTAACGCCCCATCTCATTATTTTTCTCCTCATGCTGTAGCAAATAAGTCTGCGTTTTATCCCAGAATTTATCGATTGAGTCAAATTTATGTAATTGCACGATTAGGTTAGAGTTTAAGAATAGAGAACTAAACCAAATTGTAAATTATCGAGCGATGTTGCATATTTTATTGGTTGGATTGGGTTGTTTTTTTAGTATTCTGTCTGTAGGAATGGGCTGCTTTGGTTTGTGGATGCCAGATACAACAGCAGAAAAAACTGCTGTGCTAGATGGTGGTTGGACGTTTTTAGTTTTGGCACTTATTTGTTTTGGCTTATATTTATATCTCTAAAATTCCCAGTCAATATGAGAGAAAAGATCGCAGGTAAAAACATCTAAATATAATATTAGGTTGGGCATTGCCCAGCATCTAGGTTTCAGAATATTTCTATTGAATAAACATGTGAGAATTACTTGAGATTGTGATGGTGGGCACTGCCCACCCTACATTTTATAAAATTCAGAGTAGGGGTAATTCATAAATTGCCCCTACTCTGAATTTCATCTATGTCCAACTCTCAAAGAAATTTAAGCATCTTTATTCAGTTTCAATACCGCCATAAATGCCTCTTGCGGGACATCTACCGTACCTACAGACTTCATCCGCTTTTTACCTTTGGCTTGCTTTTGGAGCAGTTTCTTCTTCCGCGAAATGTCACCGCCATAACATTTTGCGAGTACGTCTTTTCGCAGTGCGGGGATATTTTCACTAGCGATGATTTTACTACCGATCGCGGCTTGAATCGGGACTTTAAACTGGTGACGGGGAATTAACTCTTTTAACTTTTCAGTCATCGCTCGACCGACATTATATGCCTTATCGCGGTGGACGATCATCGCTAGGGCATCGACGGGATCGCCATTGATCATCAGATCTAATTTGACCAAATGATTTTCGCGATAACCGATCGGTTGATACTCCATACTCGCATATCCGCGCGTATTGGACTTCATGCGATCGAAGAAATCTGTCACGACTTCAGCTAAAGGCATCTCATAAATTACCGTGGTTCTCCCTTTGGTGAGATATTTCATATCCTTGAATTCACCGCGCCTGTTTTGGCACAGTTCCATCAATGTCCCGACGTATTCTTCGGGTGTAATCATCTCCAACTTGACGTAGGGTTCCTCTATTTTTTGGCGATGATTGGGATCGGGGAGCGTACTCGGATTATCGATATAAGTTTGCGTACCGTGATTGTCTGTCACCCGATAAACTACCGAAGGTGCGGTAGTAATTAGGTCGAGATCGTATTCTCGTTCCAGGCGTTCTTGGACGATTTCCATGTGCAGAAGTCCCAAAAATCCGCAGCGGAAACCAAAACCCATCGCGCTTGATGTTTCTGGCTCGTATTGGAGAGCGGCATCATTTAGCCGTAATTTATCGAGAGCTTCGCGCAACTCTGGATATTGATCTGCATCTGTCGGAAACAACCCACAAAATACCATCGGCTTGGCTTCGGCATAACCATCGAGTGGGTTGGGTGCTGGCTTGCTCACTAGCGTAATCGTATCTCCCACCCGCGCATCGCCGACAGCTTTGATCGATGCCGCAAAGTAGCCTACTTCCCCAGCGTGCAGTTCGTCCACTTCAATTTGAGTGGGGGAAAGAATACCGAGTTCGTCGATGACATATTCCTTACCGCTAGCCATTAGTCGGACTTTATCACCGCGTTTGACGCTGCCATCCATGACGCGGAAATAGACGATTACGCCGCGATAGCTGTCGTAATAACTATCGAAAATCAACGCGCGTAATGGTTCGTCGATCGTATCGCGCGGTGGCGGTACCAGTGTCACTACCGATTCTAAAATCTCTTGAATCCCTATCCCCTGCTTGGCTGATGTTAAAATCGCCCCGCTACAATCCAACCCGATAATTTCTTCAACTTCCGCTCTAACACGTTCGGGTTCGGCTCCTGGTAAATCGATTTTATTCAGGACGGGAATGATTTCTAAATTACTTTCTAATGCTAAATAGACGTTAGCTAATGTTTGTGCTTCTACACCCTGCGAAGCATCGACGACGAGTAACGCCCCTTCGCACGCTAATAGGCTTCTAGACACCTCATAAGAGAAGTCTACATGTCCGGGTGTATCGATCAGATTCAGGACGTAATCTTGCCCGTCTAGAGCGCGATAATTCATCCGCGCGGCTTGGAGTTTGATCGTAATGCCCCGCTCCCGCTCTAAGTCCATATTGTCGAGAAACTGTTCCTTCATCTCCCGATTGCTAACGGTACCAGTATCCTGCAACAATCGATCGGCCAGAGTAGATTTACCATGGTCGATGTGAGCGATAATCGAAAAGTTGCGAATTCGCGAAACAGGCACATTGGTCATAATCAAGTCTGAGGAGTTGGGGGATGTAGAGAGATAAGTTAGTTGAAGGTAAGTTCGATCGGAAGTACCTTATGATTCATCAGTTTAGCGCAACCCTCTGGCCAACAGTTAAGACGCGATCGCCCGATCTTAGCAAGGTAATTATTTGCTACCGCTCGCTCGCTAGTAATATATGCAATTTCGATCGACATAATCCCGATCTTTTATTCATTGCTGGCTGGTAGACTATCTGGGTCGATGCCTTGCGATCGAAGATATGCCATCAACCGTTCTTTTTGTTGACGCTCCTGCTCTGCTCGCTGACGCTCTTGTTCTGCGCGGTGACGCTCTTGTTCGATTTGTTCGACAGCCCACGGGAGCATAGTACCCGACTCATCCCACCATCGCAGCCAATAACCGGATCTCCCCTCTTTCTCGCCCCGCCACGTACCCAGAAATAAGTTCATCTCTGCAATCCAGTGGCGTCCGTCAGGATCGGGGAGGATTAGCTCGTAGCGTTCGTTTTGGAGTTGATAAAATTCTAATAGTCCACTCTCTGGCTCGAAAATAACGTAGATGGGGACTTTGAGAATTTGCTCGTAAAAGAACCATTTGCCAGGGGGAAAACTGCGCTTGACAGAATATTCGCTGCCATCGATCTGAGACAAAAACTCCATGACGATCGCGACTGGCTCGCCCTCCGCATGTGGGGTATAGCTTCTCCGCATCAATTCGCTTGGGTTGGTAGAGGGCACATACAGCCAATCGGGTGCTTTAACCACAATTCGATCGTCGATCGTCGCACATAGCCCAAAGTTAGATACGATGAACATTTGCGGTTGAATAAAGCCGCTCAGTTCCAAGCTTTCGCGCAATGCCCCTGCTAAGAGGGATTGTCCATCATTCTCCACCGGGTCGTCCTCTAATTGAAAATCCTTGGGTAAAGGCTCCCAAGTAACTAGGGGTTCGTGGTTGATTCTGGCTGTATCGAGTCGAGCAATCATCACTTTTGCCTGGTTAGTCTAAGCCTTATTTTATCCTTTTTATCGATCGAATCGATAATGGGTAGTGGGTAGATCGACTACAGCATAATGTTGCCTTCTGCCTTCTGCCTTTTCTTAACCACAAAATTGTAATATTCGCGATCGAGATGGAAATATGTCTGAGTTAGTTTGGGTAATCTAAATGCTAGTAGAGAGATAGCTTCCGATCTCGTCCCTAGCCAAATTACCTTCACCCCGAATTATGACTTTCCAACACAGTCCCAATACCCTTCCCCAGTGCCAGAACCTCCAAGTTCAGGTAGATTCAGTACTCGATTTGCTCAAGCAGGAGCCAACGTTACAAGCACGCGTAGACACCAGTGCAGTGCGTGCTTCGCTCAAAAAAGCGATCGCACCTACCTTTGAAATCGTCTTTGCGGGAGCATTCAGCGCGGGTAAATCGATGCTGATTAATGCCATCTTGGAGCGAGAATTGCTCTATAGTGCCGAGGGTCATGCTACGGGGACAGAATGCCAAATTGCTTATGCAGAACCGGATCGGGAGCGGGTAGTACTAACCTTTTTATCCGAAGCTGAGGTTTTAAGTCAGGTGCAATTATTAGGCAAAAAGCTAGGATTGAATCTCCACGATCCGCAACAGGCTACCTTGCTATTACAAGAACAAAGTTTGATGGATACGCTGCGCGATTCTTGCATCGCAATCATTCAGCAAGAAGGGGGTGAAAGTAAGTCAGAGCGAGCCAAACAAGCTTCTGCATTTAAGCTATTGATTCAAGGTTTTATCGATAACAAAAAATATATCGACAAAACTACCAATCGCACGCTATCGATGGAGCAATTTGATTTTAAAAACCTCCAGGAAGCCGCCAGTTATGCGCGGCGGGGTAGCAATAGCGCGGTATTGCGGCGAGTAGAATATTACTGTCACCATCCCCTGCTCCAAGATGGTAACGTCCTCGTCGATACTCCTGGAATCGATGCGCCAGTCAAGCGGGATGCCGAACTCACCTACACCAAGATCGAAAATCCCGACACATCTGCTGTCGTTTGTGTTCTCAAACCCGCTGCGGCTGGAGATATGAGCACCGAAGAAACCGAAATGCTCGAACGCATTCGCCAAAATCCTGGCGTTCGCGATCGAGTTTTTTACATCTTCAATCGCATCGATGAAACCTGGTACAATTCCCAATTGCGCCAGCGGCTAGACAATCTCATCGGCGAACAATTTCGCGACTCGCAGCGCGTCTATAAAACTAGCGGTTTGTTAGGTTTTTGGGGTAGCCAACTCCGCCAGACAAATGCAAACGACAGATTTGGACTGAATTCTTTTTTTGCCGCCAGCGTTACCCCAGACGGCGAACAGACACCCCAATTTGTCAACGAATTCAATCGCTATTGTTCGATCTCTGGCAAATTACCTATAGATAAGTTTCGGATCGATGTCCGCAGTTACGAATCGGCTACCGAAAACTATCTGCGAATTCTCGGCGAGCAAGGACGGGGATTGGTAGAACAACTCATCAAAGATAGCGGCATCGAAGAATTTCGTACCGCCATTACCCGCTATTTAATGGAAGAAAAACGTCCATTATTATTGGTAAATCTTGCCGACGATCTGCAACCCCTCTGTATCAGTCTCCGCCGCAATTATTTAGAAAACTGGCACTATCTCAAAGCTCAACCGCAAGATGCCAATGCGATTAAAGAGCAAGAAATTCAACTCCTCAGCAAGCAGCTCAAAGATGTCGGCGACGAGTTTACCGAACACATACATGCGATCGTCAATGAAGTAGTTGCCAGTAATACTAACGTTGCTTTTGAGGCAGATTTTACCAAACTCAAAGCCAAAATGGTCAGTCGTCTGGACGAATTACTCACAACTTTCTCAGTCAGTCACGTTCACCAACAAGCCCAAGCCAGCCATCGCCGCAATTCGGTGGTACCATTAATTGGCATTTTGAGTGAAGCCTTTTACTATCTATCAAACGGTTTAGAAGATGTTTTAGTCGTCGCCGTGCAAGAATTAGTCGCTAACTTCTTCCAACAACTAATTACCCAAATTCAAAAACAAGAATATTATCGCGATCTTTATCGCTTGTTAGGTAACGATTGCGATATCGAACAAAACCTCAAACAATTAGAAACGATCGTCTCTAGTTCCTTAATTAATGCCGCACGGGTAGAATGCGATCGATACGTCCGCGAACGTCCCGAATTTTTCACCGAAGGTACATCATCTCTATTCCAATTACGTCAAACGCTTCAACAAGCCTGCCGAGGCTACGATCATTACAATATGATTGAAGCCGAGCCAGCGATTCGTCAATTATTAAAGATTGACTTTGAAGAAAAAGTTCGCGAAACCGTCATGCGATCGTTCCGGCAAGTCATCAATCAATCGCTCAACAATCAATTATTACCGATCGCCAATTACCAATCCGAACAAATTCTCTCTCAATACGATCGCGCTCGTGCATATTTAGCCAAAGCATTGGAAAAAGAAGCCGAAGAAAAGATCCGTCAAAATCAACGTCAACTAGCCGAAGTCGAGCAACGTATCGGGGTGTTCAATGCAGCAGTTGAAGGCATCAATAGCTGTCTCGAAGCTATGCAACTAGACAGACATCGGTTGCCAACATTGAGCCAATCGGATTTATTATTGCCTGTTAATGATGTTGCTGAATCTACGGCAGAGTTAGTTATGGCGGGCGATAGTAATTAATTGATGATTGATTCGATCGATTCTTGCTTGTGAGGATCGATCGAGTCTTCTCATTTCAATCTTCAATTGTTTTAGATTTATGTGAATTACGAGCGGTCTATGGGTATTCTATACATAGACTATATCATTTTTGACTATGAGTATTCTTACCACTGGTGTCGCTCACATTATCGATGCTGTTAAAGATCTATTGGATTTAATTGATTCTCAACATCCTCTAAATATTTCCACCGACCGAGATGAAAAAGATAATTCATTTATAAAAATAACCTTTCAGCTTAAAAATGGTAAATCAGAACTGAGAATCTATAATAATGGAGGTTCTTTTTATTATTTCAACCTTGACGGAAAAAATTTAGAACGTATTGATTTCAATGACGGTAACCTCACAGACACAGGGGGAGCTTTCCACAAAGCATTAAAGGCTTTAATTATGTTCGATCGCCAGTACAGTCCTCAACAAGTAAAAAATGTAGATAGCTTAATCGATCGAGCCTCATTTGGACTATCTGAAGTAAACTAGATGGTAATACTTTAATTCACGATCGATCATTGCTTGTGAGGAGCGATCGTACTTTTCTGCTTGTTAATTACTTGTGGGTGAGGGCGGGTTTGATTTGAGATTTTTGGTGTACGCAAAATCGATCGCATAAACCCGCCCCTACAGATCTAAAAATATATTTTATATGTTTATATTTATCATATTTCGGGAATAATATAAGTGTAATAAATTTCATATTTTCAATCATGAGCTTTAATTTATCTGAAGTTATTCATATTATTAGCACCATTGATGACCTACTATCGATGGGCGAACATCCATATACCATCACGACCTCTGCTGGCTATGATGTTGAAGATGATGAGGAAATAGAATTTATCAATTTTATATTCCCACTTAAAAATGGCATTGTTTCTATGAAAATGTATGATTCTGTTGGGTTGATGACCTATAAAAATCACTCAGGAGAAATTCTGAAAAATATAGAATTTGATGATATGAGTGTTGCGGAGCTAAATGGCTCTTTTAAAAAGGTATTTAAACAAGTACGAGAATTCGATCGCCAACAAGCTAGCACAGCAAAGAGTAACAATACATCGATCGATCGAGCATCATTCGGATTAGCAGAAGTAAATTAATCGGGTCTGTAGGGGCGGGTTTATGCCAACAATAACGATCGTAATGAAAATCTACGATCGAACCCGCCCTCCCCAGCAATCGAATAACAAATGCTATGCAATCACCACCAATACACATAACCATTATTGAATTATGACCGATCGATCCAAACAAATCATCCCCGATTCACAGGCTGTTATTCGTTGTCTCGATCCAGAGATGCTAGAAATATTAAGTTCACACGGCACTTTTATAATTAGTGAGATTATTGAAAAAAGGTTCTCCAGTACCTAATGTGCTAATTAAATGAGAATCGAGGCAGTACAAGAGAAAGAAAATAAAATAAATATGTCAAAACTGCTGACGAGGAGAGGAAAAGCAAGATAATGAAGAGAGGAAGAAATAGTAAGAAGAGCGGCGGGCAGGGCAAGTGGCAACAAAAAAGGAACTCAAGCTACTAACGGAGCTATTAGGAATAGAAGGAATGCGAATAGAGTCGCAGCGACAATATGAAGGAATAGGCATCATCTTACAGGTAGAAGCAATAAAGAAAGAAAGCAAATGCCATAGATGCGGAACGAAGAGTAGTAGCTTACATCAGAATAATAGATACATAGTAAAAGATTTGCCGTGGGGAGAGCAGCAAGTTCACCTAGAAATAAACAGAAGACAATTTAAATGTAAAAAATAGTCAAAAACCATTTAGCGAACAACTAGAATTTGTTAAAGGCAGAAGAACATATACTTCAAGACTAGCTAAAAAAATACCTAGCAGAAGCACTAGAAGGAGATATTCAGAGCGTAGCTAGAACAGGAGTAATGACGACAGCAGAAATAGAGAGAATAATTGAAGACGCAGCAGCAGAGCTAAACGGAGAAAGCCAACGGATTTAAGAAACTGGGAATAGATGAAATAGCAATGGTAAAAGGACAAGGAAAATATTGTGCAGTATTAGTAGATATAGAGCGAGGAAAATTATTAGCAATAATCGAAAGCAGAAAGAGTGAAGAAATAGAGAAAATCCTGAAAGGATGGGGGACAGAGGTACTGGAAAGGATCGAAGAAGTCAGCATAGACTTATGGAAAGGGTATAAAAGCTTAGCGATAGAAGTGATGCCTAATGCTCAAGTAGTAGCAGACAGATTTCATGTAACAGCGCAAATAAATAGTGAGTTAGATAAGCTGAGAAAACAAGAAAAAAGAGCGATAGAGGCTAAACTTAAATCCGCAAAGACATTAGAGCAAAAGAATGAATACACTCGGCAATTGGCAGTAATAAAATCGAGTAAATATGCGCTGCTAAAAAATGAAAAAGAGTTAAGAGAGGAGAAAGAACAAGAGAAGCTCAAGCAGGTTAGAGAAGAATTTGCCAACATTAGGGCAGCACATCTACTCAAAGAAAAATGGAGAGAGATAATGGAAAAAACAACATCGTGGATGAGAGGACTATTGAAAATTAGACATTGGCTGGTAAGAGCCAAGCAGCATTTGCCAAATAGTTGTGGCACAATCTCGCGATGGTTAACAGAGATAGTTGCTTACTTTGATGAGCGAACTACTAGTGGTGTAGTTGAGGGAATTAATAATAAGATTAAGCTCATCAAGCGTACTGCTTATGGCTTCACTAATTTCAACAACTTCCGAAACAGATGCTTGCTAACTTGGAGATTCAATTATTGATTTAGCACATTAGGTACTGGAGAACCTGAAAAAATAAAGCAACCGACCGATCTAACTTTTTCTAGAGCAAAAGTAGATAATATATTCGATCAATCTAGAACTCGTGGTAGTTACACTAAAGATGCCTATTATAGCGACTTAAAAAATGCAATTTTAACAAATGACAATAATGTAGTTACACTAATAAATATGTTGGTAGATGGTAGTATGTGTAATCTATTACAGCCAGATGGAAAAGGATGGCAAAAAGGCAAACTAAAACTATGTTTTGAATTTATACCGGAAGAACCCGAACCTGTAGCTGCACAGCAAACCTCAGTAGAAGCTCATCCTTCTCCACTAGATGAGATTCGTCAATTGGCAAACTAATTGACATCGATGACATCAACCGATCAAAATTAGTGAGAGAATCTTTGAAAAGTACAAGATAGCATTCGTAAACCTTCTAAAATTACCCCTAACCCCCTAAAAGTAGGATGTTTTCATAAAAGTAAAAATGCAAATACCTATTTGCTTAGTCCTCAACCGCCCTGAAATGAATTTCGGGCTAATAGCGAAAGTTCACTGAAGTGAACTAAGAATTTTTTCTATTGTACGAAATTCCCCTGCTTTCCCGCCTTTTTAAGAGTGATTTAGTAGGATAAATTAATTGTTTAAAAAGAAAAGTCTTTCAGTCCATTTCAATGGACTTTTGCCATTAGCCCGAAATTCATTTCAGGGCGGTAGAATACTAAGCACTAGGGCTTTAAACTTGCTCTGGTATAAACCCACTCAGATAGATCGATCGATTAGAGCTTTATGATTTTCGCTTGGGTATTATAACAATAAAGTCTTTATATTTTAAACCATGGCATTCAACTGGGGTGAATTGACGAATATTCTGAGTACGATTGAGGACTTGATGTTTATGGGCGATCCTCAGCCTTCTATTAGTATTTCAACTGGATCTGAGGATGACAAATACGAGAAACTCTACATGAAAATTGCCTTTCCTCTGAAAAATGGTATTTCAGAAATAATTTTATATTACGAACAAGGCTTTCTATTTTACAAAGACTTCAATGGGGAAAGCTTACAGTGTATCAATTTTGATGACAAGAATCTATCATTTACCAGTGGGTCTTTTAAAAAGGCTCTCAAGCAAGTATTAGCTTTCGATAAAAAATTCATTCCACCAGCTAAGAATAGTGAAATAGCTAGCGAAGTAGAAACATCCCAGAATATATTACCAACTAGCAGTTCGCCTCTAGATGAAATTCGACAACTAGCCAATAGCTCGCCAAGCGAGAACAATTAATAGCTCTATGTCAGAAAAAGCCAAGCGGATTAGTTTTCCCAAAGAAGTACGGGAATATGTATTCGATCGAGATAACCATCAATGCAAAAGTTGCGGACAAACTACCAACCTATCGATCGACCATATCATTCCGCTAGCTTCGGGCGGTAGTAACGATCTTAGCAATTTGCAAACATTATGCGGTTCGTGTAATAGCCAGAAAAAACACTACTTCGATCCCAGATTCGATCGACGGTTTAGTTAATATATATGTTTTGACAAGCATCAAGAAAGGGTAATCGATCGATTACCCCAATCACGATCGAAAAGTTAGAGCTATTTTGACACAGAGATCGGGCTACCGTCCACAGCTTCTAATACAAATCCCAGATCCGCGATCGTATCCCAATCTTGAGTTGCTGATTGTCCTGGTGTAGTTAGATAATCGCCGACAAAGATTGAGTTTGCCACATACAATCCTAACGGTTGTAGCGATCGTAAATGCACTTCTCGTCCGCCAGCAATCCGAATTTCTTGGGAAGGTAATAAGAACCGAAATAAACACAAAATCCGCAAACACTGTTGCGGTGTTAATTGCTTAATATCGGCAAACTTAGTACCGGGAATTGGAATCAGAAAATTGATCGGAACGCTAGTGACGCCTAATTCGCGCAGCGAGAGGGCTAAATCGATGACATCATCATTCGACTCACCCATCCCCAAAATCCCGCCAGAACAGGTGGTAATCCCCGCTGCATGGACATTTTTAACCGTTTCGACTCGATCTGTATAGGTGTGAGTAGTCGCAATGCGATCGTGATTGGATTCGGAGGTATTCAGGTTGTGATTGACGCGATCTACTCCAGCTTCAGCCAGACGGTGTGTCTGTTCTTCGCTCAATAAGCCCAGACAAGCACAAACTTTGAGGTCGTAATTGGCCTTAACTTCTCGTACTGCCTCTAATACTTTACCAAAAGTAGCTTCATTCGGCGATCGACCGGAAATTACCATGCAAAAAGTCCCCGCCTGAAGTTCGGCGGCGCGTTTTGCCGCTGCGAGGATCTTTTCTTGCGCCATCAACGGATATTTCTCGATCTCCGCTGTCGAGATCTTTGATTGCGAGCAATAATGACAATCTTCGGGACACAAACCGCTTTGAGCGTTGAGGAGATAATGCAGCCTGACGCGATTGCTCCAATAGTGGCGGCGCACCCGATATGCGGCAGCAATTTGATCTAACAACACCTCATCCTTCGCCTGAAGTACCGCCAAGGCTTCATCCCTAGTCAATGTCTCTCCAGCTAACGATCGATCTGCCAGGGTATTCCAAGTGGGTGTTGTCAGTAGCATGTAACTAAGGGTCTATAGTGTTGCGCGATCGCTTATTATCGCATCAGGCCGACCGGATTCACTAGTTAATTTTGTGAAAATTTGGAAGTTGGGAGTTGAAGGGGTGGGAGCAGAGAGCGGGGAGCGATTTGCGCTCGTCTGGTTTCCAGACGGGTTAGCAAATCAAGACAGCGGGGCGCAATTAACTAGAGAACGTAGTTCCTAATCCCTAAAACCTAAAGCCTAAAACCTAAAGCCTAAAACCTAAAGCCTAAAACCTAAAGCCTAAAGCCTAAAACCTAAAGCCTAAGCTACTAGCATCGTCACCCGATCGCGTCCTTGAGATTTAGCCTGATATAATGCACGATCGGCGGCATGAATTAGAGCTTGAAAATCATTTTCGGCGGTAGGAATAATTGTAGACACGCCGACACTAATGGTGACGTGAGGACAGACAGATGAAGCTTCATGAACGATCTGAAGATTTTTAATTGCCGTGCGGACATTTTCGGCTACCGAAACAGCACCCAAAGCATCGGTATTTGGTAAGACGATCGCAAATTCTTCACCCCCATATCGGGCAACCAAATCGCCACTGCGGCGCACGGTATTTCGCATCGCCATGGCAACTTCAATCAAACAGCGATCGCCATTGGGATGTAAATATCGATCGTTATAGTTTTTAAAAAAATCGACATCGCACATGATCAAAGATAACGGAGCTTTAATCCGACGCATCCGATCCCATTCTTTTTGAATATAGTCATCAAATCCGCGCCGATTGGATAGTTTAGTTAAACTATCCAAATTCACTAGTGATTTTAAATTTTGGTTGGCTTCTTGAAGTTCGTTTAATTGATTTTTTATTAAATGAGATTGACGGATTAAATTTCGCACGCGCTGACGCAGAATAGATAAATTAATTGGTTTGGTAATATAATCAGTTGCGCCACTAGCAAAAGCTCGATCGACTGACTCGTTATCATCTAATGAGGTAATCATTAAAATTGGTATCAAACGTTCGCCTAAATTCTTGAGTTTCTCACAAAATTCAAACCCATCTAAAATTGGCATCACCGCATCTACCAAAATCAGATCGGGGCGATGCTCTTGGTATGCGGCAATTCCATCATCACCATTTGTTGCAAGTATTACTTCAAAACCATCTTGTGCTAATGACTCACTTACCCTCGCCCGCACGACAAGATCGTCATCAACTAATAAAATTCGTTGAAAGTTTGGTTCAGGCGTATTCATAGTAACTCGCGTAAATAATCATCCACTTACTTATCCAGATATCGTGACTGTTCGTTAATTTGTGATGATTTGAACGATGTAACTCCATTGATTTATGTTGACAAGAGCTGACGTCTCTCACTAGTTACAACAGCTTCTCGATCGCAACAAGCTGAGTTCTGGCGATGGTTACCATAGTGTACCCACTGAGTAGCCAAAGAGTAGCATGTAAGTAGTTATTTCTTTTGAATTGCGATTTTACTTACTGGTTGTAGCTTGCCAAGAGTATCACTCGTCAGGGTTTCACCAATGAAGTTTATCATTATCCGTTAACTAAGTATGTGAGTAACATAAATTACACATGCTGTTATGACAATCTTCGATCGCCCGCATCTTTGATGACGCCCGACTCAAGCTAATGGTACAATTGTCCTGTGAATGACAACTGGAAACTTGACTCAATTTAGCTCTATATTAGTCGGACAAACTCAAGCCGTCGAAATTTTGACTCGATCGCTAGTCAAACAACGGCTCGCACCTGCATACCTATTTTATGGTGCCGATGGGATCGGCAAAACTCTTGCCGCTCGCTGTTTTATTGAATCGATCTTTTGTCATGAAGTTCCAGAAAACCAACAAGCGTTAATCAAACAAAAACTCCACCAGGGCAATCATCCCGATGTCTTGTGGGTAGCACCGACATACAACCACCAAGGAAAACTCTACTCCGCCGCAGAAGCCACCGCAGCAGGCATCAAACGCAAGACACCGCCCCAAATTAGGATCGAACAAATTCGCGACATCAGTCGCTTTTTGGCGCGTCCACCACTACTAGGCGAGCGATCTGTGATTGCGATCGAGCAAGCCGAAACAATGCCAGAAGCCGCCGCAAATGCCCTATTAAAGACCCTAGAAGAGCCGGGAAAAGCCACCATCATTGCGATCGCCTCTAGCGTAGAATCTTTGCTACCGACGATTGTCTCTCGCTGTCAGCAGGTACCATTCCATCGACTCGATCGCACTTTGACGAGCCAAGTGTTGACTAAATTAGGTAAAACAGAAATCTTGGCACGATCGGAAATATTGGGATTGGCTCAAGGTAGTCCCGGCGCGGCGATTGCCATCTGGGAGCAGTTGCAAGCCCTACCAGCGGATCTGCTCGATCGATCGACTAATTTACCGTTAAGCCGTCGTCAAGGGCTAGAATTAGCGGCTGGGATCGATCGAGATTTGGATTCGGTGGAGCAATTATGGTTGGTAGACTATCTTCAATATATCTACTGGCAAAAATATCGAGCCGCGAACCTAGTCGAGACGCTCGAACAAACGCGGTCGCAACTCCTGGCTTACGTTCAACCGCGTTTGGTGTGGGAATGTACCTTTTTGAAGATTGCTACTTAGGGATTATCGACTTATTTTAGTCTTTCCAACCTGCGCATGACAGATTCATAGGCAGCCTGATTATTTTGGGCTTGAAACAATCTTGCTGCTGTTTTTAAATCTTCGGTAGCAGCAGAATTGGCTTGGAGTTGGGCTTGGAGCAATCCCCGATTGCTGTATGCCAGAGCGTTATTTGGTTGCAAGCGAATTGCCGTATTGTAGTCAGCCAGAGCCTTTTGATACTCTTGTAGTTGAGCCAAAGAGACCCCACGATTGAAGTATAAGTCGGCATTTTTGGGATCGCTGGCGATGCCCTGAGTGTAATCTGCGATGGCTTTGCGATACTCACCAGCCACATAATAGACGATCCCACGATTGAGGTATGCTGTGCCGTAATTGGGTTTGAGTTGAATGGCTTGAGTATAGTCCGCGATCGCAGCTTGGCGATTGCCGATCGAAGAGTAAAGAATCCCACGATTGTTATATGCTTCGACTAATTTAGGATTGAGCTTGAGTGCGGTAGTATAATCGGCGATCGCTTGAGTTTTGTCACCATTCTCAGCTTTGATGATAGCGCGATTGAAAAAGGCAAAGGCATCAGTCGGATTGATGCTCGCTACCCGATCGTAGTCGCTAATTGCTCCAGTGCGATTTCCGAGTGAATTTTGGGCATTAGCACGGTTGAAATAAGCATTGGAGCTATTGGGATTTAAGGCGATCGCTCGATTGAAATCAGCGAGTGCAGCTTGGGAATCGCCCATTAATTCTCTAGTTTTACCGCGACCATTGTAAGCTTTAGCATAGTTCGGTCTCAAGGCAATTACCCGATCGAAATCAGCGAGCGCACCCGTGAAGTCGCCCAGATCGAGTTTGGCGATGCCGCGATTGTAGAAAGCATCTACATTCTTGGGATCGAGTTGGATTGCTTGAGCGTAACTGGCGATCGCGCCTTGTTTATCCCCATTTTGCGACAAGATGATACCTTTACCGATCGCTAGTTGCGGATCGGTGGGTTTAATCGCGCTTGCGGCTTGGAAGTCGGCTAAGGCACCCGCCCGATCGCCAATATTCAAACGAGCAAAACCTCTGTTGGCATAAGCTTCAAAAAATTTTGGATTGAGAACCAGCGCGCTAGTATAGTCGGCAATTGCACCCGTACTGTCGCCGTTTAAACCTTTAACGATGCCCCGGTTGTTGTAAGCATCGACAAAATTAGATTGCAAGGCAATCGCCCGATTGAAGTCAGCAATTGCGCCGACTCGATCGCGAGATCGAAAACGACGCATCGCTCGATTGTAAAAATCTCTAGCCGTTTTTAAATTTTTGGGAGCTGGTGTTTTTCTAGTAACTTGGCGAGCTAACACGATCTCAGATGGAGCTTCGGTAGCAGCTACGCGTACTGATGGTAACAGCGAGATCGTCAAAAGCAAAATGCTCGACAGCGAGATGTGGAGTCGAGACATCCACTTGTCAGAAAATTGTCGGCGATT
This sequence comes from Chamaesiphon minutus PCC 6605, assembly GCF_000317145.1. Taxonomy (GTDB): domain Bacteria; phylum Cyanobacteriota; class Cyanobacteriia; order Cyanobacteriales; family Chamaesiphonaceae; genus Chamaesiphon; species Chamaesiphon minutus. The sequence continues at coordinate 3,456,071 of NC_019697.1, forward strand.
GGATGTGTTCATCATTGAATATAGGAGGCGATCGATTTAGGCGATCGCGCTGAGTCAGGACAAATGTGTATTATCTAAAATCTTGAATAGTTTCTAGCTAGCTAAATCCTATCTTCATGGTGCTCAACTTATTTCTGGACGGAATAATGAAATAATTATCGGCGTGTGTAACTATATTTTAACAAATCTTCCAATCTCTTGAAGTTAATGTAGGCTGATTTCTCAACAATTAACAACGTACAAATATCGTAAAAATGACTGTCTGTAAAGCTTAGACGATCGGATCTTCCTGGATGTCGCTCTGTTAAATCTCATCAAATTTTGAGTATAAAATCATACTATTTATAGATACTTCATACCTAAAAACGCACCTTGCTGTTGCTCGAAAAGTCAGCGAAATCTCCAGCATCAAGTCATTCAAACTAGAAGTCAGATCTCTACTTACTAGTTGCCATCGAGCAACTTTAAATTCAAACTTATTCACAGATCTCATCGTCAGGGCGAGTTGGTGCTAACAGCGACTGCATTCTCCTAACAATCGGGGTTTTTACTCAAGTATCGTTCGACTAAAATAATTGCCACTAGATCGTCGATCGGGCGGGGTGGTTGGCGCATCCCTTGGGGAATTAAACTGGTAAGCAAGTTAGGCGGATACATTTGCCAATATCGATCGCGCGCTTGTAGACTGCTATACCGCTCGTCAACTAGAGTAATTGGTAAGTTGGGGAAAACTGCGGTCAATTGTCGTTGCCATTGTTTTGCGGTAGTTTGGTCGCCCATGACAATCCGACTGACGTTATACTGCTGACATAGATTGCTAATCTGCGAAATGACCTCGGCTGTCAACAGTACTTGATGGTAAAGCAAAGCTCGATCTCCATTCATCACGGCAACTCCACACTTATCCTTACCCGGATCGAATCCTAATATTGTTTCATTTTCTCGATGGCAATCTGTCATGGTGGTTTTAGGATTTAGGTCTTAGGCTTAGGCTTGAAAAGTGATAACTAAGTAGCTAGTAGTCTACGGCGTAAATCTAGTTACTATTTTGGCGGGAAGTCTTGTCTCTTTTCCACAATCTAATTACATCTGCATAATCAAGTTCTCTGAATTTCTGATTTCCCCAGTCACCCAGTTCCCCCATCCCCATGCTCGATCGCATTCACTCCATTGCTACCAACCTCGCACCGAGATTGATTGAAATTCGCCGTCATATCCACGCTCATCCCGAATTGAGCGGACAGGAATATCAAACGGCGGCTTACATCGCGGGGGTATTATCGGCTGCTGGATTGCAGACACAAGAATCTGTGGGCAAAACGGGCGTTGTCGGCGAACTCGTAGGCGCAGGTACAGACGATCGCTTGTTGGCGATTCGGACTGATATGGACGCACTCCCGATCGTCGAGCGGACGGGATTGCCATTTAGCTCTAAAAATCAGGGGATCATGCACGCTTGCGGTCATGATGTGCATACTACCGTCGGTTTGGGTACCGCGATGATTCTGGCAGAATTGGGCATGGAATTACCCGGTACGACGCGATTTATCTTTCAACCCGCTGAAGAAATCGCGCAGGGTGCTGCCTGGATGGTCGCTGACGGGGTGATGAAAGAGGTGGATAGTATTTTTTCCCTGCACGTATTTCCATCGATTCCAGCAGGCTCGATCGGGATTAGGTATGGAGCCTTAACCGCCGCCGCTGATGACCTGGAGATTACTATTATCGGCGAATCTGGGCATGGTGCCAGACCCCATGAAGCCGTGGATGCAATTTGGATCGCGTCGCAGGTAATTACCGGACTGCAACAGGCAATTAGCCGCACCCAGAATCCATTACGCCCGATCGTGTTGACGATCGGGACGATAAAAGGCGGACGCGCTCCCAATATTATCGCCGATCGTGTGGAGTTATCCGGTACCGTGCGATCGCTCCATCCCGATACTCATGCAACGTTACCCGATTGGATCGAGCAAATCGTTACCGATATTTGCCGCACCTATGGCGCGAAATGCCAAGTTAATTATCGGCGCGGCGTACCTTCAGTGCAGAATGATATTGCCTTAACTCAAATCCTCGAATCATCCGCTAGAGCCGCTTGGGGCAGCGATCGAGTCCAAATCTTACCCGAACCCTCCCTCGGCGCTGAGGACTTCTCCATGTACCTGCAACATGCCCCAGGAACGATGTTTCGCTTGGGTGTCGGTATGCCCGATGCGAAGAATTACCCCCTCCATCATCCGCAATTTATGGTGGATGAGTCGGCAATTATTACTGGAGTAGTGACGATGGCATATACGGCATATCAATATTGGCAAAGTAATTGATAATTGATAACTGGCGTTTTAGGATGGGGGTTTAAAATCCTCTATTTGTTTTAATAGCAATACCTTGATAAAAATAGCCGCCAATTTTAGGTGTATCGGCGGCATAGAACTCATGTACTTTTAAATCCTCAAATTGTTGTGAAATTAGTACCTTAATATCGCGATCGAGATGACAGCCTTCACCAATGATTTTCTGAATTGGGGTGAGGCGATGTTGCCAAGTCTGAATATTCGGTTCGTTACTCAACCCATGTTCGATAAATCGACTCGATCGGCTGGATAATATGCTAAATTTAAGCCCGTCCCAAATCCAATTTCTAAAACATTGCCGCTAGCATCTGCCAAAACTTGTCGGCGATAATTAGCAAAACTTTCGCCAGACATTACTCGATCGATTAAAGTCGGAAAAATGAGCTGGGAATAGATATTCATCAAGATTTTAACTCAGTGACGCGCATCAAGACAGTACATAACCATTCGTAAAAGCGTAGATATCAGGGTACCCACAAGGGGCACCCCTACACAATTAGCCTGTAGGGGTGCCCCTGGGTACCCTCCCAATCTCGCAGTAATAGAATCGCATTATTGATATCGGCAAAATAATACTTATGATAACCAGCGTGGATGCCAACCAGACAGAGGTAATCGCGTTGCTGTGATTGGTGTTTTTATTTCGCGAATATTGGGAGGAATTGGTAATAACCATAAAATGCCATTGCTACTACCTTGAACGATCTGATTGGTACTTTCGCCCAGATCTACTTGATCGAACATTACCGCCAAACCATCTGGAGATAAACTCATCTGAAGACCCTGCTGGATTGGTAACAGCGTCATTTGTAAAATCTTTCTAGTTTTAGTATCGATCGCAGCTAAAAATGGTTCTTCATAGCTAGTTTCGCCTTTGGTTTTTAGCTCGGTAGCCAAACAATAAATAATATCTTTATCTGGTGAAAACTTGGCATCCCAAATCGAGCCATTAGTATTGAATATTTGCTGCTCTATGCCATCATTTTTGACAACAAATAGTGACTTGGTATAGTTGCTATTATATTCCACCATCGCAGCGGCTGTGCCATCGTTAGCAAAGCTCAATACATTCCCAAACTTAGGTAAAAAATCAAGCTTACTATTCGCATTTGGCACGATCGAAAAAATCGATACGCCCTGACCTACAGCAGCAGCAACCTCCGTACTATCTGGCGTAATCACAAAATCACCACTTTGTTTGAGCTTGGCAGGAGGAACCGATTTATCTAAAGCCACTACCCACAAGGCAAAATCAGTCGAGTTTTTGCGACTGACTCGTTGGACGACAACTGTTTTACCATCAGGAGAGAGGTCGAATTTGACGTTTTGATAATCGCGATTGTCGAGCACTACTTCTAGCTTACCAGGAGGAATAAATTGCTCGTCGTTCTCGGTATTGCGCGGAGCAATTCCGGTGCTGATACTATAAACTTGCTGCGAGGCGATCGCGGGTTGACGATTTTCGAGTGTTTGGCGATCGGTTGCTGTAAAAACAATCTTTTGGCTGTAACGATCGGCTTTAAAATCTGTCACGACTAAATTTGGTGGCGTAATCGCGATCGGGCTTTGCGTTTTAAAATTGTAGATGACGATCCGACCTCTATCTGCTTCTCCACTGCTAATATACGCAAACATTCGATCGGGCGTCCGAAACTGTCCGACAAAAGGAACGATTTCCTTCCCTCTTTGCTTGCCAATTTTCTCTCTAACACCCCGCAAATCGACTTGATAAGTATTTCCATAGGGAGCTGGAGACAGCAGCGTATAAGCCATTTTAGACCCCGCCCAACTGATTTTCCCTGGTAATGGCGGTGCGACTTTGAGCTGTTGGGCGACGACAGCACGATCCATCGGACGATTGAATGTCAGCGTAAATGCCGTATCTTCAGCACCAATCGATCGATTTTGCCAATTAAAATCGCGCACCTGCGGCAAAGTCCGATCGCCACTCACCAATAGCAGCAGAGTCACGATCGCCAATCCAGTCATGACTGCCATGGCAATGCGATCTAGGGGTTGTAAGGGAGTGTTAGTCACAGGGGGACGGGGGGACGAGGGGACGGGGAGACGGGGAGACGGGGAGACTGGGGGGACGGGGGGACGGGGGGACGGAAATATTCAATCCAAAATCCAAAATCCACAATCCAAAATCCACAATCCACTTACTCCTGATAAGGATTCTTAGGAACTGCAATTGGCTGGACTTCGCTGGTTTCGATGACTAATTGGCGACTCCCAGAGAATGTTTCGACGATCGCTTTACCTTTGATTTGAAGCCAGCTATCTTGAGGATATTGGCTGCGATCGCCTGTGAGCTTGACTGGCAGCGAGACGGGGTAAACATCTGCGGCACAACAGGTAATTACGAATCTCGACAGTAATATGTAGTTAGCAGGCAGATCTTTGGGGTAAAACACGAACCCTTTGAGGTTGGCTTTTTGGTTTAAATAGGCGTCGGGTTCGGGATAACTATTGAGCGTTCGCACCCAATCTACCAGCGTTCTAGATTCGGGTTTGATATTCGAGCGGAAGGCTTGGGGTTTATCTCTGGTAACTGTCACCGATTCTGAAGAAACACCCCGCTGGATGGCGGTGTGAGAGGTAAATAATTTTGGTGTAATAATCAATCCAGCGATCGCCGTACCCAAGAGCAACATGGTTGTAAACCAAGGCGGGAGCAGATTGCTATGTAGTTCGGACGAGATTGCCATCTGACCCCGATACAGTCGCCACCCCTGAAACAAACCAATTAATAATAAACAACCACCCGTGACAGTTACAAGTAGATAATAACTGGGATGAATCAGGATGAATAAGGTTCCGTCGATCGCGTACTTAAGTAATAAGATCCCCCATGCCGCTACTGCCGTAATATCTAACCACGACTTGCGCAAATTGGAGCGATCGGTGGGTGAGTTAACTGACATGGAAATTTACAAACAAGGTGAATAGGAAAGTTAATTGAGTCGCGATCGCGAAGAGATAAATAATCGCTTTGGGCTTAAATATCGACAACATTAATCCGATACTTTTGAGGTCGAACATCGGCCCAAACACCAGAAATGCCAACAGCGAACCGCTCGTAAATGTCGCGGCAAAAGAGAGCGCGAAAAATGAGTCTACAGTAGAACAAATCGAAATCGAGCCAGCCAAGATCATCATTACCACGATCGAGATAATTGGCCCTTCACCCAGACTAACAATTAATTCGCGTGGAGTGAGCGTTTGAATTGCCGCTGCCACTGCACTACCGAGGATTAAAACTCCCCCTAGCTCGCGCAATTCTTGGATGACATTATCCAAGACTAAATTCAAATTAGCACGAAACGATCTCTTGGGTGGCTGAATTAGCTCTGGTGTCATCCGTTGCGGTGCCATCCCCCTACTACCCAGCATAAAATCGCCCCCATCGAGAATACTGTAGCCAGTACTAACTTTCGGCTCGGCACGAAGCGTACCCATCGCGATCGCGGGTTGCAGAATAGGTTTGAGATCTTTTTGAACGCTAAAAATATAACCGATAATAGTCGCAATTAATAGCGAAAATACTACCCGCAAAACGACAATTTCCGGTCGATCGCGAAACGCAATCCAAGTAGACCAAATCACGATCGGATTGACAGTCGGTGCAGCCAGCAAAAATCCGATCGCAACAGGCATTGGAATCCCCTGCATAATCAATCGTCTCGCCACTGGCACATTTCCACATTCACAAACTGGGAATAAAAACCCAATACAACTGCCCGTAAAAGCACCCAGTAACGGATTTTTGGGCATCCGAGCGAGCAACCATCGTTCGTCGATACAAATCAGCAGTATGCTCGATAACAACACCCCCAGCAACAGAAATGGGAGTGCTTCTACCAGCAAGCTCAAAAAGAGCGTAAACGCATTATTAAGCTGTTCCATCTCGATCTTGGGATTGGGGATTGGGGATTAGAGATTGGGGATTGGAGATTGGAGATTGGGGATTGGGGATTGGAGACTGGGGATTGGGGATCGAACTTAGTAGTCACAACCTAATCCTCCTAATCCCTAAATCCTGACTTAGCAAAGACAACCTAATCCTGTAAATCCTGCAAATCCTTAAATCCTGATAATGGTTTGGCTGTTACGTATAACTCCAACAATCCAGGCGGCGGCAAGATTTCGATCCGGCGATTGGCAAGATCGACCACAGGCACGATTTCTTTGACGAATGGAATCATCGCCTCAGCGATTTTACCATCCCCATTCGGGACGCTAACTACCAAAATTTCGTGCCCAGCAGTAAAAATATCAGCTACAGTGCCAACTTCGACTCCCGTCACCCCATGAAAAACTGGCAACCCGATCAGATCCTGGCTGTGATACTCGCCAGGAGACAATCGCGGTCGATCGGTTGCGGGTAATAATAGCATTTGTCCGCGCAAATTCTCAGCTTGCGATCGAGTTTCAATCCCGGCTAATTGGACTACAAATAAGCCTTTCCCAGGAATCTCATAACCTTTTTGCAACTGGATCGAGCGCGGCTCCACATCAGTCGCACCCCACAGCCAGCGTTCCCCCGCGCGCTCGAATCGTTCGGGAAAGTCCGAGTTCGGATATACCTTCACTTCGCCTTTAATCCCCTGTGCGCCGACGATCGAACCAATTTCCATCCAACCATCTGGCGGTACTAATGGAGCTGTCCCAGAGGCAACCTTGCTGCGGGGAGTTTTAGAAGGTCGAATAGTCATAGCTCGGTCGGTAAGGAAAGAAGATCGATCTTTATGTTAAACCACAACCATCGATCTACCGCACCGCCAGCAACTGACAGCAAAGTTTATTACTCGATGTTCAAGTTTTTAAGCTACAGCTCGACGATTGAGGGAGGGAGTGGGTTCTAAGCGACCTAAATCTCTACCACTCATATGTTTACCAGACGATCTCAAAAGGAAAAACTCCTGAACTGATTGACTTAATTGATTCAACTGCTCAACCGGATTAGGTGCTTGTAGCAACTGCTCAAAATATAACAACAAAGCTTCCATCTGAAGATTGCGGAGTAGACTGCCCACAGTATATGCGGGCAGCTTGCTGTCAACGCGGGCTATTTGTCTCGGGTGAAGCAAGAGGCATAAGTCAAGCAACAGACTCAGGGTCAGGCCACGGCTTGTCCCTTCTTTACCTGTTTGCTTGGCCAACTGCGCCCAACCTTCATAAGACTTCCAGTCCTCGATGAAAACCTCTACTAACCATCTCAGTGTATACGCTTGGATGATATCTATGGTGCGCCAAGTCAGATCCGTAGCAACTAAATATCGATAATCTTGCTCACCCGGATACTTCAGCGCAATCACAAATCGCTTTTTTCCGTGAGCACAAACTTCCACTCTGATACTTCCAACATTGGCTGTAATGGCAGGTTGACCTCGAATACTCAACTCTTGAGGAACTCCCGGATAACTTGAAAAATAGTGCTTTAGGCTTTGTTTTCGGCCTCGAAAACGAATATTTTGGTTATAACGCAATTGGCTAATGACTTGGACTCCACCAAATAAGCCTGATGCTGCATCCATGAATTTTGCCTGACCATATAGTGCATCAGCAACGACGGCTTTGATCTTGATTTGACTGTGGTGCTTCCGAAACTGCTCCATTAATCGCAACACTAATTCTGGTTTAGTTGGGTAGTCTGGATTATGGGGTGGAGCCTCTGGGCGGTTTTTTTTCGCGATACCTTTCTTTCTCAGACGTTGATCTTCTCTTGTCCATGCTTGTTGTTGAGGGTCAGGTTGATAGACCTCAAATCCAACTGGCAAGCTCACTTTGTCAGTAACTAGTATTAATAACACTATGTTTTGACCATTTATATATCCCCCGCTACCTTTGTCTCTGATTTTATGGGTTTTGAATAACCTTGGTGTCTTCTTACTGCGCTGATGATCTGAGTCGTCAGTCACCAAAGTACCTCCAGAAATACCATACTGCTTGAGCACTATTGCTATACTAACTTGAAGCATCATCTCCCATGGCAGTTTGGATTTGCGAAACATCCATGATAAGGCTCCCAGGCTGTATTTCCCCAGGCTCACCCGTTCAAATCTTGCCCAGCATACGCTGTTCGTCAGTATTATGCCCATCAGACAGAATCCGATCCATCCACGCTGAATTCTGCTCAAGCCCCCATCTGGATTGTAACTTTTCAGTCCCTTGTTCAATTCGTTGATAAAGTCTTCGATGAAGGGCAAAGGCTTATTGAGTAGCATGTCTTTACCTTTCTATACCGATCCTTCATCCCATATCATACACTTCAGCAGTTTTCAAAAACTTGAACATCGAGTATTAGCAATTGACAAAAGATATTTGACAATCTGGTGCTTAGTTATTAACCGCCCTGAAATGAATTTCGGGCTAAAAGCGAAAGTTCGCTTAAGTGAACTCAAAAGCTTGAGCAGTGAGGATTTGCCGTATTAGAATTGTTACTACTATTAATTCACCATGTGCTTCCCTTTTTTAGGATCGGGTTATTTCCTACAATCACAGGAAGATCTTTGAGTCCACTTCAGTGGACTTTAGTCGTTAGCCCGAAATTCATTTCAGGGCGGTTAGCGACTAAGCACCAAGATTCTAGATTTGCGCTCCTGACAACTAATCCACCCTACTGCACCCCACCCCTCTCTAGCCAGTTGAGAAACTGTCCATTTCGGATCTCGAGCGATATTTGTTCGGCTTAGTATTTAGATATCGACTTAAATAGATCGGCTCTCAACTATTAGTAATTAGAGTAAAATCAGATGCAACAGATTGGTTATCAAAAAGATAGTAACGCTTGGATTTTTCAGACTTGGGCATCCTTTGTCCTTTCGGTAGGGATGACAACAACGGGAATTATTTATCTGCCCGTGGATTTGTGGACTAAAGGCTTCATGGGTATGGGGTTAGGATTTTCGGTAGCTTCGACATTTACACTAGCCAAAACCCAGAGAGACCTCCACGAATCGACAAAACTGACCTCAAAGATCGAAGAAGCGAAGGTCGAACAAATCCTCTCCCAACACGGACGCGCTTAATTAGCAACTCTACCCAATCGATTAAATTAACTCCTGTGTTTAGCCTGACTCGATCGATGAAAGTCGATCGATATTTTGTTGGCTTTTTTAGACAACTAATACCTTCATCTCGATGATGGCTATAGTTTCGCGTCAACCTGTACCGCCAAAGCTTACAATTGGTTGGAGTCCGATCGAAAATATCCTGGTAGCCGTCTATGTCATAGACTGATTAACCTCTATTATCCGGCTTGCAGGTATTGTGTTAGTGTGGTTGAGATAGATCGCGATTCGGCAGAGCCGACGCTACGCGAACGAAAATTTCAAGTTCAAAGTTCACAACTCCGCTCCCCCTCTAAGATCCAACCGCTCAGATTCTCGGTCTAATAATTATTTCCCCATCCACCCATCCACTCCTCGTACCCCAGTCCCAATTTGTGCCTTCGAGCCAGATTTTGCCGTTTATAGCAAAACTTAACTGTCAACTACCAACCGAGCTAAATGCGTCAATCTACTCTCCATCAACTTAAAGTATTTGAAACTGTTGCGAGATTAACTAGTATTACTCGTGCAGCAGAGGAGTTATCTTTGACACAGCCAACAGTCTCGATGCAGATCAAGCAACTCACTCAAAATGTTGGCGTACCACTATTCGAGCAGATTGGCAAAAAACTCTATCTGACTCAAGCCGGACAAGAATTACTCGTTACCTGTCGCGAAATATTCGATCGATTATCGCGGTTTGAGATGAAAATCACCGATCTCCAGGGACTCAAGCAAGGCAAGCTCAAACTATCGACGATTACCACGACCAAATACTTCATGCCACGCGCGATCGCACCTTTTTGTCAACTCTATCCCGGCATCGATGTCTCACTCGAAATTACCAATCACGAGCGAGTTTTAGAGCGGCTGAATGAAAATCTCGACGACTTGTATATTATTAGTAAAATTCCCGACAGGTTGGATGTGGCCTTACATCCATTTTTAGAAAATCCACTAGTAGTCATCGCTCCCAAAACTCATCCCCTCGCCCAAGAGAAAAATATTCCGATTACCAAATTACAAAACGAGCCATTTATCATGCGGGAACGGGGTTCGGGAACTCGCGCAGCAGTCGAACAATTACTTGCCAAACATGGGGTTTCGGTAAAAGTGCGCCTAGAATTGGGCGGAAATGAAGCAATAAAACAGGCAATTGGTGTGGGTTTGGGGATTTCGGTACTTTCTCAACATACGTTTACCCCAGAAGCTGCGATGTCGGGACTGACGATTTTAGATATCCAACATTTTCCGATCGAGCGTCATTGGTACGTAATTTATCCAGCCGATAAGCAACTCTCGATTCTTGCTAATACTTTCTTTGATTTTCTTCAGCAGGAATCTCAAATTATCGCCAATAAAATGCGATCGCAAATCGGTATGTAAAGTCTAACTCGATCTATTTTTATTGCAATTTTCTCTATCCTTCAGGAAAAAATAGTTATCAAACATTAACTGTTAAACATGCCAAAAGCAACACCATGACTATAGCTCAGGGATCTCTACGTTTAAATCTGTATAATGTGGAGTTGCACTAGCGTTGTAGTGGATGGCTCCCGTCTTGACAGTATTTAGAGATATGGAGGCTGTCAGTTTGTGTTGCTTTTGAGGGTTTAGTGAGACAAAAATACAGCAAAAATTTGAAACTGGTTTTCTCCTATTAGATTAAGATCTAAACTAAACTGTAGATGTTCGATCGATCGAGAAGCTATAATACAGCAAAAATTCGGAACTGATTTTTTCCTATTAGATTAAGATCTAAACTAAACTGTAGATGCCCGATCGGTCGAGAAGCTCTTTTGCTTCCTTAGTTATTAATTTATCACCTAAATTCTTAAATTCTAGCGATCGCAAGTAATGTTTATATAATTGAGAGTAAATACTGCTAAATTTATAGACATAGTTGACCGACTGAGAAATATTGTAAACTAGAGTTAAGCGAGCGGCATTAATGAAGCCCGCGCACAAATATTTGATAAATATCAGTGATAGACCGATTAGAAGCTAGTTTCGATCGAGTATTGGCTGGCTTAACCGCAAGTCTCCATGCTGACGAACAATTTACATTGCGGTTGCAGGGCGAAGTCAGTCAATTTACGCGATTCAATCATGCCAAAGTCCGCCAGACGGGGATCGTCACCGATGGCAATCTCCAACTAAAGCTGATCTACCAACAGCGAAGCAGTTCGGTAGAGTTTCCCTTTACTGGCGAAGTCGAAATCGATCTCCCGCAAGCTCAATCCGCTCTAGCAGCCCTAAGAGTGGAAGTACCGCAATTACCTATCGATCCCTATCTAGTATTACCGACAGGGACTGCTACCAGCCACGAGGTACATGCTGGCCATTTATTACCAGATGCTGATGTGGTAGATAGCTTGTTACCAGTAGTCGAAAATCTCGACTTTACGGGTTTATATGCGGGGGGAATGGTGATGCGCGGCTATGCCGATAGTAGCGGGCAAAAACACTGGTTTGCTACCGAGTCTTATACCCTGGATTATTCTCTATTTACCAAAACCGGGCAAGCCGTCAAAGGTACGCTCGCGGGCAGCCACTGGGATGATGCTGTCTATCAAGCCAAAATTGCCGAGTCCAAAACCCAATTAGTCAGGTTAGCACAACCGCTCAAGACGATCGAGCGCGGTAAATATCGCACCTATTTGGCTCCAGCGGCTACAGCCGACCTGTTAGGGATGTTGTCCTGGGGAGGGATTAGCGAGGCTGCTTTGCAGCAGGGGAGAAGCTGTTTTGGGGCACTACAGCGCGGCGAGCAATCTTTATCGTCACATTTAACGATCTCCGAAAATTTCCAGCGGGGGTTGGTGCCCAGATTTAACGAATTAGGCGAAATTGCCCCAGCCCATCTGACTTTAATCGATCGGGGTCACTTGGCCAATACGCTAGTCAATGCGCGCACCGCTAAAGAGTATCAAAAACCCGCTAATGGTGCAAATCGCAGCGAGTCCCTACGTTCGGCAGAAATTAGCACTGGAGAACTCACAGCCGATCGTATTTTAGCAACTCTAGATACTGGTTTATATTTATCCAATCTCCATTATCTCAACTGGAGCGATCGACCGACTGGTCGGGTAACGGGGATGACTCGTTATGCTTGTTTTTGGGTAGAACGGGGTGAGATCGTTGCGCCGATCGCCAATTTACGCTTTGATGAAAGTCTCTACCGTTGTTGGGGCGATAATCTGATGGCATTGACAAACACTGTGGAATTTATTCCCGATGTCGATACTTATGGCAGTCGTCAGCTCGGTGGGAGTTGGGTACCGGGATTATTAGTAGATGATTTTACTTATACCCTCTAAACCAAATCGCTGCTTGACTAAATTCGATCGTTCAACCTGCAAATCTTATCTCAATTTTTGTGTTTTCTGGGCATAATAAATTAGGTTCTGGTTGGAGAGTTGCCATCTAGTCGCAGATCTGCCTACCTTGACTCGATCGATCGGCAGGAAATCTAAACATGGTGGAGCGTCAAGATGGACGTTATGGCTGCAACACATGTCTCAAAATTATCAACTCTCACCCGTCCACCGATTCAATCGATGTCCAAACTGGAAGACCAATTCATCATTAATTTCTGGGGAGTACGCGGGAGCATTGCTTGCCCTGGAGCCGCTACCGTGCGCTACGGTGGTAATACGCCCTGCGTGGAAATGTTAGTGGGCGGTTATCGGCTGATTTTTGATGCGGGAACCGGGATTCATGTCTTAGGACAATCATTAATGAGTCACCTTCCCGTCAGCGGACATCTATTTTTTTCGCACTCACATTGGGATCACATTCAAGGTTTCCCGTTCTTTTCTCCAGCATTTATGGAGGGTAATGAATTTGATATTTATGGTGGTGTAATTCCCCACGGCGTGACGATCGAACACCGCCTGCACGATCAGATGAATCAGCCTAATTTTCCAGTACCGTTACAGGTAATGGGTGCCAATTTACGCTTTCACAATCTCGATTATGGCGATCGAGTCAATTTAGGCGAAGTTACCGTCTCCACGGGCGAATTAAATCATCCCGGTGGCGCGATGGGATATCGCGTAAGCTGGCGAGATTATGCCGTCGCTTATATTACCGATACCGAACACTTTAGCACTGGACTCGATCGCAATGTATTGGCATTAGCAGATCGAGCCGATGTCCTGATCTATGATTCTACTTATACCGATGAGGAGTATTATCATCCCCAATCTAGTAAGATCGGGTGGGGACATTCGACCTGGCAAGAAGGGGTAAAAATTGCCCAAGCAGCACGAGTCAAAAAGCTGGTAATTTTCCACCACGATCCCAGTCATGACGATCGATTTATGGATGCAGTTGAGTCACAATCGACACGAGTTTTTCCTGAATCGATCGTTGCCAAAGAAGGGATGAAAATTTTGGTAAACGAGCGCGTATCGATCGCCAATTAATAATTTTACTCCTCGATTGTATCTGGTGCCTCATCATTTTGAAACTTCATCTGCGCCCAGGTTAATTGTTTGACCTTTTCGACATTGCCTTCTTTGACAGCATCTTTAAGATCTCGCTTTTCATGCGCGATCGCAATTGCTTCTTCTTTCGATCGAGAACTGCTATCGAAACACTTCTCCAGGTTTTCAAAAACCCCACGTCGCGATTTTGTCGCATGTTGGCGTTCGGTATCGAGCAATTTTGCCATCAATTCCAGGTGCATGGCATCATCGCTACAGATCTCTTCTAAAATCGACCATTCGTCACCGCCTAATAATTTCTTTTCCTGAATGCGAGTATCTTTAAACGGTTTGCCCATTACTTCCTCATATATCCGAGGTAGACTATCATCAAATTCGTGCTTTTCTTCCAGCCAAATTCGTCTAATTTCTCCTAACTCTTCATCAGTAATTAGGGTAATATCCTGCATATCTGGCGGCGCAGTCTGCTGAATTTGCACCTGTGCCTCTAGCACCCGTCGCAACCAATGTTCGCGCCAAAACTTAGTATAAGGGCCAGGAATTGGAACTATTTCAGTTGTTTCTTTATCTTCTTTAGATTTTCGCTCGAATAGTTCGACTCTACCATATATGCGTCTGAAATCTCGCTTATCGCGATCGTCATGAATATCTAATTCATTCCGAATATCTAACAATGGTTGCAACCATTCTTTATCCTCATCATTTTGAATCATTGCCTCCATCGATTTATCTTTACTCACTAGCGTACACACCCAGCAACCAAACCGAGAATCGCCACAACTAGGGGTAGATGTATCGACAACTAACGGACATTCATTATCGGCAGTCGCACCGCGATACAGGCTGAATAAATCCTGATTATTTCCACCCCAAGGATTCTTAAATTGCATCAGATACATCCACACCTCATCAGTCCGCCAATCCTCGATCGGGGTATAAACCAGGGAATTAATTAAGCTCGGTCTAGGACTCAACCGATCGCGCACCCGACCTTTTTCATGCTTTTCCATAACAGTAGCGCGCTTATTACTTTCTGCCTTACGCATACCCAAAACCAGTATGACTTCACCGCAGGTATGAACGGTGTTGCGAATAAAACGGTTCGCTGGATTAATTTTTAGGCGTTCGGTACACCATCGAAATCTCATCCGTGGTGCAGGGTAGCCTTTACCAATTAAATTAGGCCAAAATCTTTCTTTAAGTTCTGGGTAAAGTAAATGAGCTTGAATTGGCATCTGTTGTTGTCGAGCAGCAGTTTTCAACTGTTCGATCGATCTATTTACCCAAACGGAGACAATTGGATTTTCTACTAATGTATCTGTAGTGATTACATGAATTGGCTTGGTACGTTGTTCTACCGGAAGTTGAGCAATTGCATTCCAAATCAATTGAAGAATACAGCTACTATCTTTGCCCCATGAAACCCCTAAAACCCACGGTATTCCATCGAGGCAGTATAATTCCTGTATCTCCTGGTTAAGTCTTTCTATTTCATCTACTAGTTCAGATACACCACGATTTTCTAGCTCTAACATTTGAGTCTATTACCTACATAAGTTATTTTTCTGGATTTTCTGCTAAGATACTTTGCCTTAATTTTTCAAATCTTTTTTCTAGCAACGATTTTAATATTCTTGGAGCATTTTCCTTCTGATAGTCTTCAGAGCCTATAGATATATTGCTATACTCACATTCCACTGATTCAATTGATAAAAAATGTTCATGTAAAAAGTCTATGCTATCTTGACTACCTTTGATAGCAGATTCTATCTCCAATTTTTGAAATGATGGATTATCCGACCAATATCGGTTAGCTTTTGAAGATATCCATGCATAATTTAGAGGAGAGTTAACTGGATGATCTGTATTTCGGTCTATCTTTTCACCCGTAAATCTGTACCATAAATTAACGGCGTATAGATGATCGATTTGCAAATCTCCTCTACCTATATGTAAACGTTCTCCACGTTCTGATTCATTACTACCACTTTTATCTCTAAACTTAAAATCTGACAATCCATTTTTAATAGAAAACGATAGAATTGCCGTCTGCATGGTACTACCTGGAGAGGACATCAAAGCTTCTTTTGTAGAATAGCCATCAACATTGCATATCATTTCAAAACGATTTTTTCCCTCAGAGCCAAGTATAGATGATTCCGTTAAATATTGATTAGAAGAAATTCCATCATTCAAGTCTGAGACATCTGACCACTTAATTTTCGGATCGGATATATATGCTATTAATCTTGGAATATCTGATAGTATTCTCTTGTCTACTGATGAATAAGCTTTTTGATAAGCACCACCAAATATAGATCCCCAATACCACCACTCAATTTTTTTAATGATTGTTCCATTAGGATCTTTCAGTATTTTTTTCCAGACTGAATCAGTCAATACTGATGACAAAACTAAATCCATCGGTCGATAGGGAACAGTTGATAACTTTTCTACTCCTAACTTTGATTTCATTAAGAAATAGGCACGGAGTAACTGCTTGACTGCTTGAGACTGAACTTTATGAACAACATCTCTACTTAGAGCAAGTATTAATTTATCTGAATATCCCCAATTCTCGCTTTGAAAAATATGACGAGCAGCATTCTGATAACTAGTATATCCTTGTAAAATATTAGAACGAGTTGACCAATCATCGCCAAGAGCCTGATTTAGCTGTGCATGTAGAACAATGGCTTGTGCAAAAGATCGAGATATAGACTCAGGGAACTTACTACCTTGGTTGACTTGATCTGCCTCTTCACTTTTTTCACCTAAAAATTTGCCTATATTCCAGAAGTTAGAGGCTACATCTTTGCCTCTAGCCCCATCTGGTAACATCAGAGTATACTTCTCTATATTTTTGTTATACTCTTTAAAATTTTGCGAACATTCATTTTTAACAACATCTCTAAGACTACGATCTGTAGTTGTAGTTTTAGCAACTAATAAGTCGAATGTATCTAATGCTACACTACCCATGTTGATTACTGAAAAAATTCCTGACAGACGATTAAAATCTTTTGACGGCACCTCCAATACTGGAAAGGGAAATTTAATAATCTGACCCAGCAAATGTTCCAATCTTGTTTTCCAAATTAAGAATTTCTTCTTTAATTTTTCTCTCTCCTGATTATATTCAATTTCTTCAATTTCTCCTGCATCAAATTTTCTCTTTAATGCCTGCCCATCCTTAGTACTTACGATAATCGTCTCTTGACGATAGTCAAATAATTCCATCAACAGTCTTGTTGGATCTAGTTCTAGAGAATTACTACTTTCATTTTCAAAATAAAGTTGATCTAATGGTAGATATATTCCTTCTTCCATCTCGAACTGTCTTTGCAAAGCACTTACAGTACAAAAATCAGCCAGCTCGCCATCAGGAATACTATAATATATTGGACTTTTCTTATCAGTTCTTCTGTATTTAACTGATACAAAAACGTCGCACATTTCTTCATGTTGTATTTCTCGAATATCTAGCCACTCAAGATTATCTAACCCAAGCTTATTAAGATTTAAGAACCATCGCAGCCTGTAGCTTCTGTTTAGCTCACTACCTTCAGAAAAATGGTAAGCATTTCCAAATATTAGATCTAGTGCAGTTAGTCTTTGTTGTCCATCTAACAAATAATCGCAGCTATACTCATCCCCTTTTTGTAAGCATTGGTTAGATTTAACAATTTCTGTATCTTTAGATGATATATTGGCTTTGCTTGCTAGAACATCTTTAAGTGTTTTTTCTGGAATAGATAGTGGTCTATTAATAGACATCATCTTACTGTTGGCTTCTGTCCCGATTAAAGCTTGTCCAACCGGATACTCAAGCAAAATGGAGGCTAACAATGATTGCCATCGCTCAGGATTCCAAACAAATGGACGTTGAAAATTAGGCAACAAAAGATCCCCTTTTCGTAGTGCATATAGTAGTTGCCCAAGTGTTCTGGTTGTCATGAATCGATATTTATACTAAGGGGTGACACAGACTATTAACAGGCTAACACATGCGTAATCAGGATTAAATATAATTAAACTCACAGATTCGTTAAGTTTTTAAAAACCTCTGAAAGCGGTGGCGGGAAAGCTGCTAATCTAGTTGCGGTAACTTCACTCAACCGTCGGACAATGCCAGCTAGCAAGATTCCTAACCTTCAGCCTAATGAAATCCTCGTCCAACGCACTAACATGGGCGGTAGTGAGGCTTATATCGGCTCTGTGACGCTGCAATGGTTGGCCGATCGAGTAAAATATGCCTCGGAGATGAGTTTGCTATCCGATCGACATCAGCCTCAAGATAAGAACATCTCGATCGATAGCGATAGTATCGAAGTTATCCAACAGCGTCCGCTAGACTGGAGCCGACAGGCTGCTTTAGTACAATATTTAGCAGGGCGAACTACTCATAAATTCCCGCCCGTATTAGTGACGATCGACAGGGGTTGGGTTGATAATATTCATGCGGATGAGTGGGGGAGAGGCGGCAAAGCCACTGAGTCGGCAGCGATATTTATGCCACTAGATGGTAATAATAGTTTCGGGCTATTAGATGTGGGCGAATCTGTGCGGATTTATGCCCTTGATGGACAACATCGGTTGATGGGCGTACAGGGATTGATGGAGTTATTACGTGCTGGTGAATTGCCTCGATATAATAAAGAGCGGCATCCGGTAGGTAATAAAATTACGTTGGCTGAATTGGGGACATCGGAGGCATATTTAGAGAGTTTACCTCAGGAAACGATCGGGATTGAATTTATCTCGGCGGTGGTAAAAGGTGAGACACAATTAGAGGCGCGCCGCAGGATTCGATCGATCTTCGTCCATGTTAATCTAATGGCGATCGCGTTGAGTAAAGGACAATTAGCCCAGTTAGATGAAAATGATGGCTTTGCGATCGTGGCCAGACAAATTGCTGTCAATCATCCCTTATTAAAAGATATCCCAGGACGCAACCCTCGCGTGAATTGGGATAGTGCGACGGTGGCGACTAAAACTACCGTGCTGACAACTCTGCAAGCTCTGCAAGATATGGCGGCAAAATATCTGCAATATCGGTTCCCTCTGTGGAAGCCTAAAGCCCAGAAAGGTTTGGTGCCGTTGCGTCCAGATACCGCCGAATTAGAATTGGGAATTGAGTCTTTTAATCGGTTGTTCGACAAGCTATCCCAATTTACCAGCTACGGACGGTTAAAAGGCGAAGATACGACTAAATTGCGCCGATTTAGTTTTGAAATCGACGGCGGTGAGGGACATTTATTATTTCGCCCCGTCGGGCAAGTTGCCTTCGCGCAAGGGGTGGGAATGGCGGTTTTTAAAAAACAAATGGTTGAAACCGAGGTTTTCCGTAAACTCGATCGCTATGATGCCGATGGTGGGTTTAGTAATATTAATCTGCCGCAATCTCTATGGTATGGAATTTTATTCGACCCTAATAAGAAACGTATCCTGGTATCTGGGCGCGATTTGGCTGCTAAGTTGATTGTATATTTACTAGGCGGCGTGGATAATGATTTCGATCGCGCCGAACTCCGCCGTCAAGTTGCTGAAGCGAGAACTATCGGTGAATATGCAATGAGTTTTGAGGGTGAATTAGTCACGCCCAAGGAGGTTGGTTTGCCACCACTATTGACATGAGCAAATCTACCTGACTACCATTTTAATGGTTGTAAAAGTTGCCCGGTCAAGCTTGGCTCGATCGGCATTTCAATCCCATATTTTTGCGGCCAGCGATGTTTGGGGAGATAAAATGAACCGAAGAGGATGTCGATAATCGGCAAAATTGCGGCATAGTTTTTGTTAATATACTCCGCACCATCATTCGTATGATGCCAATGGTGAAAAGCAGGCGTAGCCAACAACCGTTCGACAAAACCAAACCGCCAATTCATATTCGCGTGAACCCAAAAACTCCAGATGGTACCAACGAACGAATATAATAGCGGTACGATGTCCGCAGAGTCTGCCGTTGGCTGTGCCAAACCCAGGAGATAGATCGGGACTAAGCCTGTAAACCGCCCAAAAAACATATCCAACGGATGGGCGCGAGTATTTACCAACCAGTCAATCTCTTCCGAACTATGGTGGATGGCATGAAACCGCCAGAGCCAGGGAATCTCATGCGACCAACGATGACCCCAATAAGCACCAAATTCGCCGACAATTATCGCTAGGACGAACCGCACTCGCAAGGGTAATGCTGCAACCCAAGTATAGATTCCGCTGGGTTCGAGCTGATGCACTGCCGCAGCAACGAGCGACATGGGTATAATTAATAGCAGTTTGGGCAGCAGACTATTGAGGAAGTAATAACCCAAGTCAATGAAAAATTCTTTCCGCAAAACTGGCTGTTTTTTCTGGGCACAGAGCCGTTCTAGCGGGATAAAGACGATCGCGATAATTACCAACCAGGTACATAAGCTGAAGATTTCTAATGCTAATGATGGCAGATACTGTTGCATACGATCGAAGCGTCTCCAAGTTTGGGTTAAAGGCTCTGGTTAAAACAAATTGAGGTCGTGCATAACAGTAGCGCAACCTCAATCGCAGATGGTGTCTCGATCTTGACGATCGATAAAGCTCGATCGATAGTAAACGTCCTATTAGTTGAATTACTACTTAAAAGTTACAGATAGGAATTCAAACAATTGAGGATTTATTTAGGCGTTTTTGGTAGATTTAGCTAGTTTCTTTCGCAACCGAAGAGCTGCCGTACCGCCGACAATCGTACCGATAATCGTCAAAGGTTCGGGAACGTTAGTAGGCGTAACTGAGACACTAGATAACAGCGAGAAGGGGGGCTTTCCACTGGGAGTACCAACAGCCAAGAATGTCAAGATATCGCTAGCACTATTAGCTGTAAATGTTAATGTCTGCTTTTCCCAATCAGTTACCCGCGTAGCTGTATCTGGAAAGATATTGATCTTTGATAGCTGAGTTTTTGCGAGTTGCGTGCCAATAGTTCCGTAAGTCAAAATGCTCGTATCGAGACCTACCCGCCATCTTTCGGTTGTTGGGCCAGTAAATGTTCTTTGCTGTCCGGCAGCCTGATAAAATGTTACATCATATTGTTTGCCCGGTGTTAGACCACTCAATTGTTGATAAATCGGCGCACCGAAACCGGGATCGCCATCTGCCGCTACATACCAAGTTGCAATCCCATCAGGACTGAGAATGGGCGCAGTACCATAAAGTTGTAGTTTATTGTCGGGACGACCGCCTACTACATTAAGATTATCTGTATATTCTGTGCCAATTGGCACTACAAAATTCAATTTACCGTTATTAGTAGTACTCCAGCCAGTGCTTGCTACGTTGAAAAATGATGAGCGGGTCTGCCCTGCGGTTCCAGGTGTAAAGTTGCCGTTAACCCATTCGTGACAAGTTAAGGCGCGATCGCAATTGTCAAGCACGTTTGGCGATCCTTCGATCGACCGTTACATCAGATATTCAGAGATCGAATACATTAGCACTATCAATCGAGTTTTTTGATATATAGTGAGACCGAACCAACAGCCACGCTATATATGGGTGTTGACATTCGATCGAAAACCTTAACTTGTCACAGATGCCGTTAACCAGACTTACGGCTTGGGCGGATAAGCTCATCGTACAGATGCCGATGACGGACAATCCGCCGATCGCCGCTTTAAGTGTTGCGTTCATAATTTGTCTCCTTACAAGTTACCCAGTCGCTATACTTTAAGAGTCGATTTGTCTAAGCCAAATAGCTTAAATTTTTTCATCAGCTTATCTTCCAAAGATCGTATTGTCAATACTACTTAAGTACTCTAGATTGAGACGCTTCAATCGATTTCAGAGCGTGCGAGCGACGTAAAAAACAACAGTACTCAGTAAATTGGCTGAGTACTGCTCGATCGAGTATTTCGATCGCGAAGTTACAGGATAATTTTCGATCGAGAAAATAACGCTCGACTGGGTTTGAGTTCTGCTCGATCGCCTAGTAAATATCGAAGCAAGCCGATTTTTTTAGCTCAAACTCATGTCGATCGTGCGAGTTTCTACTTCTTTAAACCAAGCAGCCTGTCCGCAGAAATCGCCATTTTCTGTAAAAACATTCCAGACAATTCCGTCTGATATGGTAAATTCTTTCCCGGTCTTGCTGATGCGAACGCCACTATATCCATTGATATAATTATCAGCTTTGACTCGCTCCATCATTGCCGCACGTTCCGCCCGATCGATTGGTTTGGCAGTTTCTCTAGAGTGCATTGTTATCAGTTCTGCCCAAGAAACTTCCCATTGTGATAACACTTGCTGATTTCCATAAGTCAAAATTGGATCGGCGGCATTATTATGACTTAATAGATAGAATTGGGCATTAAATACTTGTGCCCCTAATGTATCTAATGAAAAGCCATACTCTGCAATGAGATCGAAACCAGTCCATCTCTTTAAATTTTGGAGCAGAAGTAATACATGCTCGCGATGATAGTTGTTATCGTTACTAGGAATTGCAAGCATCGATGCGATCGGTTAGGTTTCAACAGCGAGACTAGCCACCTGCGGTTAATCTCGATCGGTCCACACCAATTTTAATCCAATCGATCGCACCCACGGCGATCGCAGCTAGA
Organism: Chamaesiphon minutus PCC 6605; assembly: GCF_000317145.1. Lineage (GTDB taxonomy): Bacteria > Cyanobacteriota > Cyanobacteriia > Cyanobacteriales > Chamaesiphonaceae > Chamaesiphon > Chamaesiphon minutus. Next base: position 3,478,528 of record NC_019697.1, read on the forward strand.
GGGACAGGATATTTGCGCTACGCTGTAAAAGAGGTGTCACGATCGTAATCTAACTTTCTGGGAGTCAACCAATTTTGCAACTAGAGGCACAGTTAGATAAATTAGCCAAATTAGGATTAGTCATCAATCCTGAGATAACGATCGAGGATATCTTGTTTTCATTCGATCGACAAGCTTTGGAGTCCGACCCTTTTAAGCTACTGTTATTTGCTTTTGGCTCGGAAGTAGAAAGGGAGCCGAAAGGACGCCGAATTTGTAACCGCGTCTGGAATTTCGATCCTGAATGTGTTGCCGCTACGGGCGATTATGTCAAGATCGTCCAGCAACTTTGTCTGCTTGGTGGCGATGCAGACTACCTGCAAGAGATTGTGGACTACATCGACCTAGATGAAGGTGAATGCTGGCTAGAATACACGCTAGGGGATACCACACAGCACTGGGAGATCGAACCTAATGATGATTGGGCGGACATGCTCGCGCTTTCATATGTGATGGAAGATCTCCAGCGCGATGGGCGTCAATTTTATTCGCTCGATAACGAGCAGGCGATGATTTTGGTTTACGTCGATCTAGATACCGCCATCAAATTAAGCGATTTGTGCGATGAGGATTTGGAGCCAGTAATTCCCGCCTAATAAGATGAAGAATTATATCTAATTATCAATATTGATTTCAAAATCTCATAGTTTCAATTGGTGAAACTCGAATCGGGTGATAAGCTGCTAAACAATATTTGTAAAAGTTTAGGCGATCGCCCGATCTCGCCAATTGAAAAAACTATGTATAAAAGTAAATCCGGTCGTACCTTATTAGATGTTGCTATGCCTGCGGCAATCGGTGCTGGTGTAGTTACAACGTTCGCAATCTCCCAAGGACAACACCCGGCAATGGCGATCGGGATTACGGCGATCTCGACAATATTTACAGTGGTTTGTTATCGCTTCGATCTCATCTAAATTAAACGACTTTTATTCTCATAAATAAATTGCTGGCGCGATCGCGGATGCTCTGCCAATCTTTTTGCAAAACTTCAGCAGGGGGAAATAAACAGCCGGATAATCCCACCGCCACTGCACCAGCAGCTAAAAATTCAGGGGCATTGCTTTCAGTCACGCCGCCAGTGGGAATCAATGGAATTTGACCGATCGGCCCCTGTAATACTTGTAAATATTTCACCCCACCCACCGCTTGAATGGGGAAGACTTTCACCGCAGTCGCACCAGCTTGCCATGCTGTGATAATCTCCGTCGGCGTCAAGGCTCCAGGCACGATTGGGATTTGGGCATTAATGGCAGCACGAACTAAACTCAGATCGAAGTGTGGTGTAAAGATATATTCCGCCCCACAGGCGATCGCATTGCGGACATCAGCCAGACTCAAAATCGTCCCCGTCCCGATCGAACAATCCGGTAATTCCGCCCGCAGCAACTCGATTAACGCCCACGGTCGATCGCTATTCGCCGTAATTTCAATTAATTTAATTCCCCCAGCCGCCACCGCCCGCGCCATCTCGCGCCCGATGCTTAGATCTGTCGATCGAATTACCGCAATTACGCGCTCTCGTTTGACAAGCTTTAACCAATTGTCTCCATACCTGTGCATCATCTTCAATGGGGAATAGCGGGGAGCGGGGAGCGAGGGTGGATGGGCAAAACGGGAACGCAGTTCCATGCCTAAAGCCTAAAACCTAAAGCCTAAAGCCTAAAGCCCAAAGCCTAAAGCCTAAAACCTAAAACCTAAAACCTAAAGCCTCCCCTCTATCCCCTGCCCTCTTTCACCTCAGCACTGTAATCCTGCACCGCTTGGGCGATCGTTGCACGTAAATTGACATAAGCCTTCGCGAAAGGTGGTTGACGCTGTGTTAAACCTAAGAGATCTGCCGTCACTAGGACTTGTCCGTCACAGTCTGCGCCTGCGCCAATGCCGATTGTCGGAATCGAGAGTTTTTGGGAGATCGATTTGGCTAAATCGGCAGGAATATGTTCTAGCACGATCGCAAATGCCCCTGCTGCTTCTAAGGCTACTGCTGAGGCGATCAGCCGCTCGCGATCGGTTTCGGATTGTCCCTGTTGGCGATATCCCAATTGATGCACTGATTGCGGCGTCAAGCCGATATGTCCCATTACCGGAATCCCGATTTCTACCAGTCGCGCTACCGTTGCTACCATTGCCGGATGTCCGCCTTCGAGCTTCACCGCCTGTGCGCCTGTCTCCTTGAGGATTTTACCTGCCGACCCGATCGCGACCTCAGTACTAGTTTGATAGCTCAGAAACGGCAAATCGACCACAATTAGCGCATGTTTGACACCGCGCTTAACTGCTTTGGCATGGTGGATAATTTCATCGAGCGTCAGCGGCAGGGTATTTTCATATCCCAGCGTCACCATCGCCAGCGAGTCGCCCACGAGAATCAAATCTACTCCAGCTTCATCCAAAATTTGCGCGATCGCAAAATCCCACGCCGTCAACGCGACGATTTGTTTTCCATTCGGTTTATATTGCAACAACTGGCGAACTGTCGGCATGGGGGGACGGGGAGTGGGGGAGTGGGGGAGTGGGGGAGTGGGAGAGTGGGGGAGTGGGAGAGTGGGGGAGTGGGAGAGATGTGGAGTGGGGGAGTGGGGGAGTGGGGAGTGGGTTGAATATCCCAATCCAAAATCCCGCTTGGTGCGCTTCCATGGTCGGGGAACCCGACCGGAGCGCATCCGCAAAATCCAAAATCCAAAATCCCCTAAAGTCTAAAACCTAAAGCCTAATCCCTATCCCCTATCCCCTATCCCCTAATTTGACTGAGAGCTTTTGTAGTTATACACTCTAGTTTAGAGCTTACTACTAGCACACAGACTAAAATAGCAACTTTAAATTTATTATTATGAGCGATTTACCAGTCGAGCCAGTTGAAGCCAAGAGTGCGAAAACGCGACAGATGTTGGGGATGAAGGGTGCTTCGACGGAGGCGGCTTCGATTTGGAAAATTCGGTTGCAGTTGATGAAGCCGATTACCTGGATTCCTTTGATGTGGGGGGTTGTGTGTGGTGCGGCGTCGTCTGGCGAGTATACTTGGTCGATCGAGAATGTGCTTAAAGCGGCATTGTGTATGCTGATGTCGGGGCCATTATTGACTGGTTATACTCAAGTCGTAAATGAGTGGTACGATCGCGAGATCGATGCAGTGAACGAACCTTATCGTCCGATTCCTTCAGGGGCAATTGCTGGTTCTCAGGTAGTTGTCCAAATTTTTGCGTTATTAATTGGCGGTATTGGCGTTGCATATATTCTCGATCGAGCCGCAAATCATGATTTTCCAATTATGACTTGTTTGGCGATCGGTGGTGCATTTGTTGCTTATATTTATTCAGCTCCACCATTAAAATTAAAACAAAATGGTTGGTTGGGTACTTACGCGCTAGGGGCGAGTTATATTGCCTTGCCTTGGTGGGCTGGTCATGCCTTATTTGGAACGCTAAATTGGACGATCGTGGTGATGACACTATTCTACAGCTTGGCTGGATTGGGGATCGCGATCGTTAATGATTTCAAAAGTGTTGAAGGCGATAAGCAATTTGGATTAAAGTCGCTTCCAGTCATGTTTGGTGTCGATAAAGCTGCTTGGATTTGCGTATTAATGATTGATATTTTCCAAGCGGGAATTGGTGTATATCTGATTACGATTCACCAAAATCTCTATGCGGCAATTTTATTCTTACTAATCATCCCGCAGATTACTTTCCAAGACATGTATTTTCTGCGTAACCCGCTCGAAAATGATGTCAAATATCAAGCGAGTGCGCAACCTTTTCTAGTAATTGGAATGCTGGTTGCTGGGCTGGCTTTCGGTCGTGTTTAAATCGATCTCAAGATAGACAGATTAAAGTATTATTTCATCAAATATACTAGATACCCGACCGATCGAACTCGATCGTAGTCGGGTATTTTATGCTCTCGATCGCTCCTATACCGAGCACTGCTCGTCCTGGCAACTCTTAAACTGATAGGGTGATAAGTAGGTACGATCGCGTTTGCCAAACCAAGCATAACGATTGTCGCGAATCTGAAGATAACCGCGATCGCCCAACCATTTTAAACCGGGTACCCATCGATAGAGATCGACAGCCAAATCGACTCCTGGTAATAGTTTGCCAATTTCTTCGGCGGCTGCGCTACCTTGCCAGCGTTGGCTCGGCTCGGCTGCATTTATGAGCATCATCCCCTGTTCGCAATCTTGAGCTGTTACGCCTAGTTCGCTGAGGGTAAGAGTGTCTTGCATCGGGATATATTGAAAGATCTTGCCACGATCTAGTTGTTCTAGTTGCCGCACGAAGGTGACGCACAGGTTGCAGTTGCCGTCATAGATCGCATAGTAAGACATCGACACTAACTATAAATTGATACTATTTATAGTGTAACAAAGGTGCCTGCTTAAGCTAATCGAGTTTGACTCTGGGCTTAAACAGGCACCTTTTTGGATCTTAAACTTTGACGGGACTGACGGGGCTCGAACCCGCGACCTCGCGCGTGACAGGCGCGCGCTCTAACCAACTGAGCTACAGTCCCATTTATTCAACAGATACAATTATGCACTTTCTACGCAAGGATGTCAACTACTTTGCATTAATTAGGGATCGGAGGTGTTATCGATCGACATTAACTCGATTTATTTACGCCAAGTTGCCTTTTATGCCTCAAAATTTTGCTGACATTGTCGCTTTTAGCAAAAATTCTATTCATCCTCACAATCTGGGTCGATCGAATGGTAAGATAATGGGCTTTGGCAAAACACTCGATCGCAGCTAGGCGGCGCGTAAGCTTCGTGTATGAACATAGTAGATAAAACCTATTTAGAGATCCTCGATCGAATCCTCACCGAAGGAACGCGAGAAACCAATCGCACAGGAACTGATACCGTCTCGTTATTCGGATTGAGCTATCGCCTACCTGTAACTACTGAAGCTTTTCCAATTTTGACGCATAAAAAGATTCAATGGCGCAGCCTGGTGACGGAAATGATTTGGTATCTATCCGGCGAGCCGCATATTCGCAATCTCCAACAACATACTAAAATCTGGGATGCTTGGAGCGATGCAGATGGCAATTTAGAAACTGCTTACGGTCGGTTTTGGCGGTATTATCCAGTTCCCAATTATACAGCTCCAATTCGGCGTGGAGATAGCAACTATTTGTGCGATGGTGAGGTATTGGTTAATTTAGATGAGAGTAAATATCGACACAATTTAATCGTAGATGAGAAAGAATCGATCGTTATTCCTTGTTTCGACCAATTACGATGGGCGATCGATGAATTAAAACGCAATCCTCGATCGAGGAGACTACACATTACGGCATGGTATCCACCGAATGCAACTGTAAGTAGACTTCCTCCATGTCATCATAGTTTTACGTTAAATTATCAAGGTGGTAAATTAAATTTACATCTCCAACAAAGATCGTCGGATCATTGCGTGGGCAATCCGTTTAACTTGACTTGCTACTCACTCCTATTATTACTAATCTGTCGCGAGGTAAATCTCAATCCGGGCGATTTCTATCACTCGATTACCGATGCACATATATATGTCGATCATATCGAGCCTTACCGTAATGCTAGTCGGGAAGCTTATGTATTACCGCAATTAGATTTGAGTCAATTAGGCGATCGATCGATGTTCGATCTGACTTATGATGATATCGATCGCCTTCAATTAGTCAACTATCAACACGGCGCATTCATCAAATTACCAGTGGCAGTCTAAACAACGATCGAGAGGCACAGCTACAAAGCTTCTCAGTTCGAGGATAAATCAAATCAGATCGATCGTTGTCTTGTAACGATCGATTATCAATTATAAACTATCAATTATTAAAATGGTTCAAAAAATTCTCATTGCAGCGATCGACAAAGATGGTGGTATTGGTAAAGATGGATATATGCCATGGCATTATCCTGCCGATCTGAAACTATTTATGAATCTGACGATGGGACATACGATCGTGATGGGGCGTAAGACTTTCGATGGGATGTTCGATCGCCAGAAGGCTCCATTAAAAGGTAGGCAAAATATTGTCGTGACATCGCAAGCCGAGAAGTATCGATCGCGATTTACACCCGAACAATCTCTATCTCACTTAAATTTTACTACCGATCTCAATTGTGGAGATATCGAATTAGAAGCAGACGCTAAAATCTTTTATTGCGGCGGAGCAAATATCTATCAACAGGTAATTCAACGACTCGATCTCGATATCATCTATCTTTCACGACTCGATGAAAGTTATGACTGCGATACCTTTTTTCCTCAAAATCCGCAGTCATCAGATGGAGAATTTGAACCCTATATTCCGCCATATCTTACGCAGAGCTTTTCCGATAAAATGTCAGGTAGCAAACCTTTCACTTTTCAAATATATACACCAAAGCCACTGATAATCTACTAATATTTTTAGTATTACCTCTAGCTGATGGGCTGTTACGATCGTCCAGTTACTAAAACCTAAAGCCTAAAACCTAAAGTATAATGTACGACATTTCTTCGCGCCCGACTTGGGATGAATATTTCATGATGCTGGCGAAATTAACCGCTACTAGATCTACTTGTTTAGCCTTCCCAGTGGGTGCGGTAATCGTCAAAGATCGCCAAGTTTTATCGACAGGTTATAATGGCTCGCCATCGGGTTCGGTACATTGTACCACGCAGGGATTTTGTTATCCAGATTTGAGTGCGTGCAATGCCAGTAAAATTCTACCTTCTCGATCGGTACATGCCGAAGCAAATGCGATCGCGCAAGCAGCCAAACATGGTATTTCGACTGGTGGCGCGAGTATTTATGTCACATTAGAGCCATGTTTATCTTGTCTGAAAATAATTATTTCGGCTGGGATTCGCGAGGTATATTACGAGACGACATTCAATACTGGTGATAATATTAAAGTTCGCGATTTCTTGCTCAAAGATAGCTCGATCGAACTCATCCCAATTTTAGTTTCGGAAGCGACTGCCAAACGTTCGGCTGCATTTCTACTCAACCCGACATCTGTAGAAACTTTTAGTTAGTAATAATATCGATCGATCGTTGTAACCATACACCAAAAAGAGGCTTTCGATCGATCGCTCAACCAGCAGGCAAAGCAATCGATCGCGAAGCGCGCCGCCAAGGCGGTCGAAAACCCCTTTATCTAGTCGAGCTTCTAATTCAGCGAATTAGCGACGGGGAACTAGATTTTGATAATCGATGTTGTAAGGCGAGATGGACTGTGGCTGATTGCCGATGTTGCCCAGACTTTTTGCCATCCCAGCAAATAGAGCGGGATCGCCTGCTTTGGGTTGTTTTTCTTGGGGTTTGTAGCCACGGACTGCTGCTTGCCAAGAAGCTTTGGGGAAACCTAGTTTGCGGCGGTAGTAAGCATCGTAACGCGGGTTTTTGATGTTAAATGGTACTTCACTCGCACCGGAAGGTAATACCCGACGACGTTGGAACGGAACGATATTATCGCCGAAGTTTTCTAGATACTCATCGCTATTGAGGAGGTCGTTTACAAACCCAGCACGACCTTTAGTCGCAATGACGATCGACCAAGCGATTTTTTCTGCTTCGTTATACACGTCGCGTCCGAGAATTTTTTGTACGCAATGCTCGGCAAATTTATAGTTGCTATTGAGATTATAGAAACTATTAGTGAAGGTATTGGACAGGCACAATCCCCGAATGAAGTCGCGAACGGTGATTTGACCGTTACGGAGTTGCGATTCTAAGAATTTTTCGCGATCGGATGCAAAGGCATGGAAGAAGATCTGACGGTAAGCAGATTCGATCAGATTATCATAATCGCCAGAAGACAATAAGTTGTCTGTAGAAAATACCCTGGGCTGTTCGTCACTGGGTACTTCATAGCCACGAACGCGAGAGTTCTGGCTTGAAGGAGTGTACTCTAATAATGGAATAGACATATACTTAAAGTTATCTTCTTACGAAACTTTACAATTTTCCTCATCATAATCCTGATTTGGCCTTCTTCGGCGACCCCGATGCGAAAACATTACATTCCTTAATTATCTCTCAACCTGAATGGCTACCAACATTCTGGTTGTTTATAGGTGTATCACTTTGGCTCACTTTACCAGTCGTCATCGACGATCGCATTAGGTAATTTTAATCTGGGGAAACGGTAAAAGGTGTCGCCATCGTCGTCAACCTCTGGAATGCCGTCCAGCAGGCGCACCTGTTCGTCGAGAAAAATTTTTGCTTCCTGAGAGCTGACTTGTGAAATCGTTACCAACTGAATCAAGGATATATAACTGTCCTGTTTCCGTAAAAGCTGGTAAAAAGCAGCTTCCAGACGTTTGCGCCGATTGGAATTAGAAATAAATTTTGAAGTTCCGACTCCTAAACCTAATAGGATGAGTAATTCAATTAAGCCCATAAGGTGAGTAAGTGGAAATTGACTACATAGTGCAAGTATAGCGACTTTGGGCTGTTGCGCAGCAGCCTAATGACACATCTGCTACCAAGACTCGTGACAACCGCTAGTCAATCGTCGATAATGACACTGGAATCCCACTAAATAATTTACCCTCACCACGTATCCCCGTACTTTATCTTCTGTCCTCTATCCGTGGATGAACATCCTTCCCTAAATATTGCGGTCGCCCGCTTAGGCGCGACCACGCCAGACAATTATGCGGTGTGGGTGCTCAAAGCACCATATCCTGGCGGCTACGTAATTGAAAATTGTACCTGGACGATCGAGCTATCCCAAATTTGGTTGGGATGGCAAGGGTTGTTTAATCCTGGCAGCAGACCCTATTGTCTGCCCTGCCATCAAGATCTGAGTATTCCGGAGTTAGATTTAGAAACGATCGCACCTGTAGATGCGCCGCAGCCGCAACTCTATAGTGCGAATTTGATGCAGCACTTGGGCATCAATTTGTGGCAGTGGTTATTTTGCAAACAGGTGGGAAATGCCTTTGCTCAAAGTCAGGGCATGGCGATCGGACAGGGCAAATCGCTCCGTCTGCGCCTGGAAATTCGCGATCCCGACTCAATCTCCATTCCGTGGGAAATCATGCAGTCACAGCACGGTAAACCCGCGCTCTCGATCGATCGACTGGTGTTGTTCAGCCGGACGAATAGCGATGTCGATCCCTTGCCGCCGCAACGACTCGATCGATCGATTAAAATCCTGTTAGTTTTGGGTCAAAATATCCCTGGCAGTCCCAATCTCGACCTAGAAAAAGAATCAGCCACGATCGCCCAAGCTCTGCGGAGTACCATGCCCAGCGGCTTCAATCCCCCCAATCGACTCAATCCCGCAGGTTGTAATGTCGATACGCTCGTGCGACCCACTCCAGAGGAGCTGATTGCCAAACTTGAGAGTCAGCAATATAACGTATTTTTCTATGCCGGACATGGGATGTCCGCACCCGATGGGGGTTTATTACTGCTTAACGATGTGGGTGGTTTGAATGGTACCGAGCTGGCACAATTACTCGTCCGCTGTGGCGTCAAACTAGCCGTATTTAATTCTTGTTGGGGCGCGCAGCCATACCAGCATCAACAGCAAGCCGTTCCCCGCAGTAGCTTGGCAGAAGTCTTGCTGCATTACGGCGTTCCGGCAGTACTCGCCATGCGCGATACAATTGCCGATCGCGAGGCTTTAAGCTTTATTCAGACTTTTACTCAGGCTCTGGCACACCGATTGAGTATCGATGAAGCTGCGGCGATTGCCAGACAGCAATTATTGATTTCATTTAAGTTCAATCAACCTGCCTGGACGCTACCAATTTTGTACATGCACCCAGAGTTTAATGGAGAATTAATCAGACCATTAGCTGAAGCAATTACCGAAATTCCGTCCGTACCGCAAGCGATTCCCGTCGCCTATATGCGATCGCTGAGTTTTCATACCCATCCAGATTTTCCGATTGATGGTGGCTTGATGCGCGTCGGCAGATCTAACGATAATGATTTAGTAGTAGTCGAGCCGTGGGTATCTCAACGCCATGCCGAAATTATCTATCGATCGCCATCGATGACCGATTTTACTCAGGGAATTTATTATCTACGCGATACATCTCGGTTTGGCAGTTATGTATTGACTCTCGAAAATAAATGGGTCAAAGTTCACGCGCGCGAATTTCCACTCGAATCGGGAATGCAGATTAAATTTGGTAGTGAAGAAGGGCAAATTTTGGAGTTTAGAATCGATCGGCAAGAGTGGCTCCGGTAAGTAGTTATTGACGATCGCCACCATCGATTGAGGCATCGCTCGCCGCCTTTCGACGGTAAAGTGAAATTTATCCAGTCGCAAATATTTTATGAGATAATTATGTTATTAAGCTTTTCTAGTTAATTTAGGACTCGATCGATGTAAATATGTCTGAAGAAAGGTTGGAGCGTGTAGAAAATCAACTTTCTGTTTTGCAGCAAGACATGACTGCAACAAAGCAAAATGTAGATGCACTTAGAGATGATGTATCTTCTTTGCGGCAGAGATTCGATAGTTTTGAAGGGACAATTCTTACAGCTATCCGTGAAGGGTTTGATTCTCTGCGCCGTTATTCCGACGATCTCAACTATGAGGTTGCTGACAATGCTAGAGCGACGCGGTTATTAAAACGACGAGTCGCTCGTCTAGAAAGGAAAGAAGAAGATTAAGGGCAAAGGCTATCGCTCCCAAATTTGAATAAATTGTCGATCTGGTAATCGATCGGCGCAATACCAAAGTAATTTATAACATGTCATCGCACAAGCAGATCGATCGCCTTTTTCTACTTCTATAACTTGACTTTTTAGATGAGTAATAATTAGAGGTAATTGTTCGATTACTGCGACCTCTTTGAGATATTCTCCAGTGAGTTTGTAGAAACTTTTGGACTGGGGGGAAGAAAGTAGTTGTAATAACACATCTACTGCTAACGGATGTCCGGGTTGAAATTTACCTAATTGATAGGCATAACGGCGTTGAGATTCGACATTATTAATCGTTGTTAGTTTGTGTTCGATTTGAGCGATCGCGATTTCGATATTTTGGGCGCGGGCTACTTTTTTCCGCCGATTGCGGGTGCTGCTGGGCAAAGTGCGCGTGTCTATAAATTGCTGCTGGGTAGCTGGATGGGTGGGTGCGAGCTGTCGGAGATTTTCCATTGCAGCCATACCATCGGCGTGGTGGCGCAGGCTTTGGGAGGGCGATGAATCTCCAGATTCAATGATGCTAACGAGCGTATCGATCGCGAGGATAAGTAATGAATTATTATCATCGTTGGCGTAGCCTCTCAGAATGGGAATCGTGGCTGATTCGAGTAATACTTTACCTAAAGTGAAGGCAGCTTTGCGAGTTAGAGATACTGTTTTTTTACTGTGGATAATATTGACGAGAGTAGAGATTGCAGTCTCATTATAGTTAGGATCGATCTTGGTTAATGATTCGCAAATCTTGATCAGGAGATCGCTGTGAGAAACTAGATCGATCGTCTTAGTTAAAGCAGAGATCGCGATCGGATTTCCCGGATCGAATACTTTACCTAAGCTGTGGGCTGCTTGCCAACAAATGAATGGACTTTCGACAGTTTGAACGAGTTTTTCTAACCCAGAAATAGCAGCAGTTCGATCGGTTTGTCTGAGCGATACTCTCGCCCCATCCTGGACTGGTAGGGGATAAAATTGCCAGGTATCGAGCGTGGGAATGAACTTAGCAAATCGCCATTGCAGTAACCGATCGACAATCTGCTGACTATAAATAGATTCCGGGAATTCGGCGAGTACGGCGGCGGCTAAAAAGTAAGCCCGATAGTGATAAAATCCGCCATGAGATCGATCGAAATCGATTAATGCAGCGATAAATGATTCCTTTTCATTCGCCGTGATATCTGCTCGCCCAAACCAAAACAGGATAGTCTCTTGCCAATAGGGACTAAAAATTGGTGAGTGAGTGGTTATAGTTCCCGCCAAAAAGTAGTGCCAATCGTCGATCGATCGAGCGGCAAAATATTCCTGAAAAGTGGAATGATAAAAAGCATAAATTTTGGCTCCCGTACTAGCAGAAATACCAACCTGATTCAACCAACCTAGTTGTAATGCTAGTTCGAGCAGTTCTGGCGAGAGTAATTCTAAAACAGTATGCTCGTGGAGTCTAAATCTGACTCGTTCTTGGGTTTCTCCTGATGACTCTAAGCTGAGTGCTTGCAGAGCTAATTTGCCTAAAGCCGAGTTTAACTGCTGACGTTGTGCCAAACTAGTCGGAAACCGATCTTGTTTCCACGCATAAATCGTGTCGGTAAATTGTCGATACAAACTAGCTTTGGTACTGGGTAATTTACCTTGAGTCAGCAACCAGTAGCGACATAATAAAGCCAATCGCAGCGGATTTTTGACAGCATCGCGCAACCGTTGATATTGAGGTTGTGCTAATTCGATACTGAGATTTTCACCCAGATGTGGCTGAGTGCGAAACCAGCCTTGAATAAATTGTCGCACTCGATCGGGCGAGCCGCGATAACCATCGCTCAAACTGAGATGGCGATAAGTACTAAAATTTTCTAATGCGTTTTTACCACTATCCCAAACATTCGATCGACATGTCAAAATCACATGTGCGGAACCAATCCAGCCCCGCAATTGCCGATCGATATTCGCCAGCGCGATACTCGCATCAATGGCCATTTCATCGACAGCATCGAGCAGCAACCACACTCTTCCCCGCTCGAATTGTGATGCAAAATCTTGTTGCAATTGCGGCGCGATCGCGAGTTGGCGAGTAGCCAGTTTGAGCCAGTCTTGTAACAGATAATCTTCCAAAGTTTTACCCTGAAGATCGGCAAGCGAAATCCAGATCGGCAGCAATTGCAAATCGAGCATTCCAGCGGCTAACTTTTGCAAACAGGTAGTTTTGCCCGAACCTGGTTCGCCGATAATCCCAATCCGATTGGTTTCTGAATTGGTGACTAATCGCGCTAACAATCGATCGAGATCGAGATCGCCGATCGTCTGCGCCCCAATTTCCTCGCTAATACCATCGATACCCGCTTGCCCCTCAAATATAGTGGCGCGTTGTCTTTCCATCAAGTCTAGGGGCACATAGACCTCTTCGAGACTAAATTTCAGTCGCTCCTCTCCCATCAGCGGATTGGTGGTAATCCGGTGATACTGTTGAGTATTCAGACTCGATCGCACTAGCTCCCACCAGTAATCTAGGTTAGCCACTGCTGGTTGACTATCAATCGAAGGTTGCGGTGACTTCCGGCGATCCCATTCCCGCGAAAATCGATCGAGATTAGCCGCTCGATCGAATCTGTCATGCCACAAATTGAGGGTAAAATGCCAAGTTTCCGAGCCACCCTTGCTCGCGCGATTATCTTCGACAATCTCCAGAAAATCAGTCAAACATTTAATCGCTTCCTTGATCTGTTCCCCAGTTAGTGTTGCACCTGCTAATTTAGCTAACTGTTCGAGATATCTAACTTTCGTCCGAATTACACACCGCTGGGAAGTTTGCCAATGCAGTTGAATATCCCGTTGTAAGTTCTCTAACTGGCGTTCGTCGGCAGCTAATTCATCATTGGCATAGTCAACTAGCACCATGAAAAATTGCACGGTGCGTTGTTTGACGGCATTACCATAATTAGGACGCGGCATACTAGAGAATTAATTAGAAGTTGATGCTTAGTGGACTCCTTCAATCTCAACGAATGTATCGATTCAATTCTTCAACCAGGAGATGAACGGTGGTAGCAGGATTATCGTTTTCCGGCTCGTGCGGATCGTAACTGGCTAATAGGTTTTTAGCGTGCTTGATTGCTTGAGTTTGTTTATCTTCAAGCTTGACATACATATCATCACTATTTTTCTCATAATCGCAGCCTAGTAATTTAGTCAGCTTTTTCTTATAATCACTTCTCGGCACGCCAGTATTAAAATAGTGAAAATGTAATAAATACCAAATTTCAAAGCACTCATTGGAATAGGCTACATTAATATTTTCCTTGGCCGCTATTTTCAATGCTTCTCTAAACCTATGTGCAGTATTATTAACCTTAGATGGATCTCGATCGAATACACACCATACTCGATCGAATTTTTTAGCTGTCATTAACTCGATCGCCTTATTGACTACCGCAACTGTTTCGCAGCTAGCCCCAATAATAGTAACTTCTGGTCTAGTACTGACGGGAAAACTTTTAAAATAATTTGGCTCAGTTTTTTCGCCTTCACAGACAATCAGAAAAGTCGGAATGGTATCTCTAGTACCCAAGATTCTTTCTGTAAAACCTTTGTCCGAACGTGATTGCGATTGACGCTCTTTATTCCTAGACATATTATTTTTTACCCAATAACCGACTCAAGTCACCAATAAACGGCACTGCACCATATTTTCCCGCAATATAATCTTGCTCGAAGCTAGCTCGATCTGGAATCTTATATTCGGCTAGGGAGTACAAATCCGTGGCTCCATAACGATTCTTTTCCGTAAACCAAATTTGATCTTTCCGAAACAGATTGCTACTCAGCAAGTTTGTATCATGAGTTGTAAATATTAATTGAGCATTCTCTGAATTAGTTTTAGGAGAATTAAACAGCTTAACAATCGCACTAGTAACCAACGGATGCAACCTCCCATCTAATTCGTCAATAATTAATATTCTTCCTTGTTCTAAAGCAATAATTAATAGTCCTGCTAACCGATACAGTTTTTGAGTGCCAGCAGATTCTTCTTTATCAATATTAAATTCCTCCAAAGATAGTTTGCTTCCATCTACATCATATTTCCAACGAGTGGTTTTTATGTCAAAAAATGTGTCGTCGCCTACATCGTCAGGTGGAATTGTAATTAATTCAAGACCGACTATTCCAAGGTCAAAGCCAGTCACAATACTTCTTAGATCTTGCTTGCGATAATCTCCCATGAGGATTTCATCAGACATCTCTATGTACTTAGATTCATCTTCTAATTCAGAAATTGTAATTAATTTTCGATCGAACCAATCGATAATTTCTGTAGATATGCTACCATTGAATTGAGATACGACAGACAAGAACAATGCATTATCTCTTGTTTTCTTAACTAGATCTTGTCCTTCTATGAATTTTTGTGATACGTAAATTTCCTTTCCCTCCCGTGAGAACAGTTCAAATTCGGTACTTATTGATGTCTGATATAACCATTCCGATCTGACACAAAGACGATCGACTTCAAAGCCATAGCGATATCTAGTTGTACCGATCGCAAATATAATTTCAAAATAGGACGGTTCGGCTTCAGTATCTTTACTTAATCTGTAGATTTCCGTATCGATCGGCTCTTTAACTCTTCTACCTACCGCAGAGTTAAGCACAAAAGTCCGCATGAAAGCGATGGCTCGAACCAAATTACTTTTGCCGCTAGCATTGGCACCATAGATGGCGGCACTTTTTAATAAACTGATGTCCTTTGCGATCGCAAATACATTATTTAGATCTGTCGTTTCGTCTTCATGTTGAATTGGTGCCGCAACCATGCTAAAAGTTACAACATCTTTAAAAGATCTATAATTACCAACGCTGAATTCAATCATCTAAAAATTACAATATCTCGAACAGATCTCATCCTCTCAATTACTGTTGCGTTCGAGTGGAACAACCGCAACCAAACTCGATCGAGAGATAATCTGCTTGGCCGATCGATCGAACTTAATTTATTTTATCGCATCCCTCCTCAATAACTGCTATCCTAGTAGATTGCTCTCCTGCTCAAACACATCATGTTTCCCGAAAATTTGCCTACTGACAGTTCGAGCGAACTGCCTGTCAACAGCCCTTCAATGAAACAAGGCGATGTGGTAGAAATCCAGATCGTCGATGTCAGCGAGAGTGGTGAAGGCGTAGGGCGAGTAAACGACCGAGTCGTGTTCGTTCCCGATACAGTTACAGGCGATCGCATTGCCGCCAGAATTACCCATGTCAAACGTCAGTACGCCCACGGCAAATTATTAGAAGTGCTTGAGGCTTCTCCGCACCGCGTGCGCCCCAGTTGTATCGTGGCGGATAAGTGCGGCGGCTGTCAGTTGCAGCATATTGACTATGACTACCAACTAGCAGCAAAAGAAAATCAAGTATTGCAAGCTCTCAAACGCATCGGTGGATTTGCCGAGCCTCCCGTCGCGCCAATTGTCGGCGCACGCGGCAACTTTGCCTATCGCAACAAAGTTACCTATCCACTCGGCGTCAGCGACTCCGGTACAGTCAAAGCTGGCTATTATCGTAAAGGTACCCATCAAATCGTCAATCTCAATCAATGTCCGGTACAAGACGAGCGGCTGAATCCACTGCTCGCCGAGATCAAACAAGATATTCAAGATCGCGGTTGGCAAATTTATCAACCTGAGAGTAAAGGTGCCAGAGAACCGGGCGCGCGTCGCACGGGAGTTCAAATCGTTGTCACTCAAGAGCGCGATTTGGGTGTGAGCGATCGCGGCATCCCCAAACCCAAGCTCCGCAACCGTCAGACAGTTACCGAAGTTATCGATATCCCCGACGATCGCCCGAAATTTCGGCATTTGTTACTGCGGATCGGACGACGGACTGGGGAAATATTGTTGACGTTAGTAGTCACCGATTTAAATATCCCAGATATCGAAGGACAAGCACAACGCTGGATGCAGCGTTATCCCAAGCTCGTCGGCGTCTGTCTCAATCTTAACGATCGACCGACTAATAATATATTTGGTACCGAAACTCGGTGCATCGCTGGGCGCGAATATATCTGTGAGACGTTTGGTAACTTACAGTTCCAACTCAAAGGCGATACCTTCTTTCAGATCTACACCGAGCAAGCCGAAGCTGTACTAGATCTAATTGTCGATCGAGCTGGGTTCAAAGGTACGGAAACGCTAATCGATGCCTATTGTGGGATCGGTACTTTTACGCTGCCCCTCTCTAAGCGCGTCAAACGCGTCATGGGCATCGAAGTCCACAGTGCCTCAGTAATTCAAGCCAGAGCCAACGCCCGACTCAATGGCATTAATAATGTCGAATTCCGTACTGGTGAAGTTGAAGAATTATTGCCAGAACTAGACATGCAAGCCGATATCGTGTTGCTCGATCCGCCCCGCACGGGTTGCGATCGCGCCGTCCTCGACGCGCTCACAGACATGCAACCAGCACAAATTATCTATATCAGTTGCAAACCATCTACTCTCGCCAGAGACTTACAAATCCTGTGCGAGCAAGGTAATTACCAGCTCGATCTCGTTCAACCTGCCGATTTCTTCCCCCAAACGGCACATGTGGAATGTGTTGCTTTCCTGAGTAAGTCGCAGGTTACAGCCCCCGCTCCAGCGGAACTCGCTAGTATCTAGCTCTATTCCGGGGTGAGACTACTGGCTTTGCTGAATATACTCGATCGCGACGAGCAAAGCTAATAGCATCACTTCATAGCTAGCATCGGGATCGCGATCGAGCGTCATCAATGCCGATCTCTCTCTGATAATAAAACCATAAATGGCCGCATTAACCATGCGCATCGTATCGACGATCGCGTCTCGATTTGCTGTGGATAGTTGCAGTGAATCTTGAAACCAGCGGAGCGACTGCTGAATGATTTCGGCTTCTGGTGGCTCTGTCGGACGCAATTGATATTCCATCATCACTGCATATCGTGCGGGATAAGATTTGGCAAAATTACGGGTAGCTCGCGCACCTGCGAGAAATAATGCTCGCTTGTCATCGATCCCCGCAGTTTGGCTGCGGCAATGTATCAGATATTCGCACCAAATTTGCAATGCTACCGCACGCCGCAATCCAGTATTGCCTTCCAAATGCTTGTAAATTGCTGGTGGTTTGATTCCTAGTTCTCGCGCTACCCGATTTACTCCCAGCGCAGATTCGCCTTCTCGATCGAGACAAGCGATCGCCGCATCGATGACATCCTGCGGGGTGAGGGAGTTGGCTTTGAGTGGACGACCCATAGGGGTGCAAGGGTAATGGGTGGATGGGTGGATGGGTAATGGAAATTAACTATCCACCCATCCACTATTTACTATTTACTAATGCTTCGTGTCTTCCTTCATTAGAGCGATCGAGATTTGCTTAAGTTAATTAAATTAACTAAATTTAGATATAATTGAGTCGATCGAGAATAAATGGTCTGTTGCTGATGAATGACCTAACCTTTGCTTCGGCGCACCAACTGGCGCAAGCGATCCGCGAGCGGCAAGTTTCAACAGTTGAAGTTATTGAAGCCCATATAGCCAAGATTTCGCGCCATAACACCCAGCTAAATGCAATTTGTACGTTGGATACCGAAAATGCTCTTAGCAGGGCGAAGGAGGCCGATTTAGCCCTGTCTAGAGGCGAAAACTGGGGTCGATTGCATGGGGTGCCAGTGACGATTAAAGATATTTTTGAAACAGCGGGACTTCGCACTACGGCGGGTTATATCCCTCTTAAAGATTATATTCCCTTACAAGATGCGACGATCGTGGCCAGACTGCGATCGGCAGGCGCGATTATTGTGGGTAAAACTCGATGTTCAAGTTTTTGAAAACTGCTGAAGTGTATGATATGGGATGAAGGATCGGTATAGAAAGGTAAAGACATGCTACTCAATAAGCCTTTGCCCTTCATCGAAGACTTTATCAACGAATTGAACAAGGGACTGAAAAGTTACAATCCAGATGGGGGCTTGAGCAGAATTCAGCGTGGATGGATCGGATTCTGTCTGATGGGCATAATACTGACGAACAGCGTATGCTGGGCAAGATTTGAACGGGTGAGCCTGGGGAAATACAGCCTGGGAGCCTTATCATGGATGTTTCGCAAATCCAAACTGCCATGGGAGATGATGCTTCAAGTTAGTATAGCAATAGTGCTCAAGCAGTATGGTATTTCTGGAGGTACTTTGGTGACTGACGACTCAGATCATCAGCGCAGTAAGAAGACACCAAGGTTATTCAAAACCCATAAAATCAGAGACAAAGGTAGCGGGGGATATATAAATGGTCAAAACATAGTGTTATTAATACTAGTTACTGACAAAGTGAGCTTGCCAGTTGGATTTGAGGTCTATCAACCTGACCCTCAACAACAAGCATGGACAAGAGAAGATCAACGTCTGAGAAAGAAAGGTATCGCGAAAAAAAACCGCCCAGAGGCTCCACCCCATAATCCAGACTACCCAACTAAACCAGAATTAGTGTTGCGATTAATGGAGCAGTTTCGGAAGCACCACAGTCAAATCAAGATCAAAGCCGTCGTTGCTGATGCACTATATGGTCAGGCAAAATTCATGGATGCAGCATCAGGCTTATTTGGTGGAGTCCAAGTCATTAGCCAATTGCGTTATAACCAAAATATTCGTTTTCGAGGCCGAAAACAAAGCCTAAAGCACTATTTTTCAAGTTATCCGGGAGTTCCTCAAGAGTTGAGTATTCGAGGTCAACCTGCCATTACAGCCAATGTTGGAAGTATCAGAGTGGAAGTTTGTGCTCACGGAAAAAAGCGATTTGTGATTGCGCTGAAGTATCCGGGTGAGCAAGATTATCGATATTTAGTTGCTACGGATCTGACTTGGCGCACCATAGATATCATCCAAGCGTATACACTGAGATGGTTAGTAGAGGTTTTCATCGAGGACTGGAAGTCTTATGAAGGTTGGGCGCAGTTGGCCAAGCAAACAGGTAAAGAAGGGACAAGCCGTGGCCTGACCCTGAGTCTGTTGCTTGACTTATGCCTCTTGCTTCACCCGAGACAAATAGCCCGCGTTGACAGCAAGCTGCCCGCATATACTGTGGGCAGTCTACTCCGCAATCTTCAGATGGAAGCTTTGTTGTTATATTTTGAGCAGTTGCTACAAGCACCTAATCCGGTTGAGCAGTTGAATCAATTAAGTCAATCAGTTCAGGAGTTTTTCCTTTTGAGATCGTCTGGTAAACATATGAGTGGTAGAGATTTAGGTCGCTTAGAACCCACTCCCTCCCTCAATCGTCGAGCTGTAGCTTAAAAACTTGAACATCGAGTAAAACGAACCTGGCAGAATTAGCTGGAGACTTTCAAAGTACCAACTCGCTCTTCCCTCGCGTCAATAATCCTTGGCATCTCGATTATACATCGGGTGGCAGTTCTGGTGGTAGTGCGGCGGCTGTTGCTGTGGGATTTTCCTGTCTGGATCTCGGCAACGATTTCGCGGGTTCGATCCGGCAACCCGCACATTGTTGTGGTGTATATGGACTCAAACCAACGGATCGGCGGATTTCGACGGCGGGGGCGATTCCGGAAGTACCAGGAATGCCGATCTGTTTGCGACAAATGATGACAGTTGGCTGCTTTGCCCGATCGATCGAGGATTTGCAACTGTGCTTCGAGCTAATTGTCGGGGCCGATTCGCGTCGCCCTGATGTGCCGCCAATTCCGCTAGATTTACCTATTGGCAAATCCTTACGGGATCTCAAAATTGCCTGGAGCGATGAATGGGAGCAAGTTTCTGTTAGTGCAGAAATTAAAGCCGCCATGGTAGCGAGTTCTCAAAAACTAGCAGCGGCTGGTGCTAATATCGTTCGCTGGTGTCCGCCAGACTGGGATTTCGGTGAAATCTTCGCGCTCTACGGGCGGATGTCAGCCTATGTCAATAAATACGCTCAACCGATCGATATCTATAATGTGCGGCGAAGTGTGGAATTATTATGGCGGACGGCGACTCAAGGGGATAAGCAACTCCGCCAACTGGGAAATTTTAGTCGCTTTTTACCCGAACTACTAAATCCCAGCTTGAAGGGCTATTTTCAGGCTCTGACGGAACGCGACAGGTTTATCGCTCGGATGGATGCAGCTTTAGAGCCGTGGGATGTGTGGATCTGTCCGGTGGCGGCGACGCCTGCGTTTACCCATCGTCCCGCCTGGAGTGCTGTGGAGATCGATGGTAGATCGTATCCTCATGTGTTGGCAAATGGAGCCTATACGCTGCCATTCAATCTCAGCGGACAGCCATCGGTAGCGATTCCGATTTCGCGAAGCGAAGGCTACGTCAACGCTCTAACTCCGGCTGGATTGCCGATTGGGATGCAGCTTATCGGCAAACGGTGGCGGGAAATGGAACTACTCTCGATCGCCCGAGAAATCGATAAAATAGTCGGCGACTTTCGTCATCCACCAGGATATTAGACCAGATCCACTTCCCAAACCCTTCTTTGGCGATCGAAATTCCAGGTTGCCCTGCTTGTCTTGTCTTGATGCAGTTGTAGAGCAGGATGGATTAGTTATAGACAGCAGAAAATCAGTAAGATCCTCGAAATCTAGGGTAGGGGTAATTCATGAAGCGACCGAAATCATACGGAGGTTTCCTCCGCGTGATTTCGGTCAAGACATTACCCCTAGATTTCGAGACGATTGGTATTGTTAAGCAGCTACAGCTTCGTATTTGACCTTCGCATACTGACCCATGGGTTGATATTCTGGTACCAAGTCGTGGAGAACAGATACGCATTCGGTGACTTCACACTGAGCGGCTGCATTTAGTAAGTTGGTGAGTTGGGGAGACAGCTCTTTCCAGCCTAATTTAGCCTCGCGAGCGCAGAAAATCTTGGGATGTCCGGTGGGTAAAGCTGCATCGCAATCGATTAATAGCTCTTCATAGATTTTCTCACCTGGGCGCAAGCCGACGATCTCGATTTTGATATCTTTATGCGGCTCCATTCCATGTAGGCGAATCATCTGAGTAGCGAGGTCGTAAATCTTGACAGGTTCGCCCATATCGAGGAGAAATACTTCGCCGCCTTTAGCCATTGCGCCTGCTTGGATAACTAATGTCGCTGCTTCAGGAATAGTCATAAAGTAGCGAGTAATATCTGCATGAGTCAGAGTGAGGGACTTGCCGGAGGTAATTTGCTCACGAAAGCGAGGAACTACGGAGCCACTGCGGCCTAGAACGTTACCGAACCGAACCATCGTAAAGCAGGTATTGTGGTTGGGCAAATCGGCCAAGCCTTGCAAGACTAATTCGGCGACGCGCTTGGTGGCACCCATGATATTTGTAGGGCGGACGGCTTTGTCGGTGGAGATCAAGACAAATTTATGAACTCCACAAGCGATCGCGCACTTTGCCGCAGTTAGGGTGCCGTTAATGTTATTAACTATACCTGAAACCGGATTGGCTTCAACGATCGGGACGTGTTTGTAAGCAGCCGCATGATAGATCGTCTCGACGCCGTATTTAGCGATAACTCCCGTTAAAGTTTGAGCGTCGGTGACCGAACCCAAACAGGCAACTTTTTCGAGGTGGGGATAGTTTTCGCCTAGCTCCATGTCCATCTGGTAGAGGGCAAATTCATGTAGCTCGTAAATAATCAGCAATTTAGGCTGTTGTTTGGCAATTTGACGGCACAGTTCCGAACCGATCGAACCACCACCACCCGTAACCAGTACTACTCGATCGGTAATATCTTGCTGGAGCAATTCGGGACGAGCGGCGATGGCTTTGCGGCCTAATAAATCTTCGATATCTAGCTCGCGGACTTTGTTAATCGAAACGTGACCGCTTAAAATCTCGGCAATGCTCGGTACTGTTTTGACAGGTACTCCCAGTACTTGCAGTTTCTGTAAAATTTCGCGTTTGCGCTGGCCTTCGATCGATGGCATTGCGAGGAGAATTTCTTCAAACCCAATGTTGGCTTTGAGCTTGTGCAACTCTGCTGGCGAGTAAACGCGGATACCTTGAACGTTACGCCCTTGGAGATAGGGACTATCGTCCACAAATCCGATCGGGCGGTTGCCGCGTTGGCCAGCTAAAGCCTGTGCCAGGATGCAGCCAGCACTACCAGCCCCATAGATGACTACTCCGCCATTTTTCTGACCGGGATAATTAATTTCGTGGAGTCGGCCTAGCGTCAACCGCACGCACATCCGAACTGAGATTGTTAAGATTAAAGTCAGCATCCCATGAACTACAGGGACAGACAGGGGAATTACAGGACTCGTAGACAGATTAGCAACGATCGATGTAATCAAGCAACTTAAGATTGCTGCTTTGGCGATCGTAATGATGAATCCGCCATCGAGATATCGCAATACTTGTCGATAAATTCCAAACGCCCAAAATAATCCGATCTCGATCCCAACTGCGAGCATCGCGAATTTACCCAAGTGCAACGTTTCCATGGGGGTGAGGTCAAATCCATACTCAAAGCCGATCGCCGCAATAATCGAAGCCAGGAACAAACTGATATCGACTGACGTCAAGATCGTATACTTCTGATGATTGGAAAGCGCATTTATAAGTTTTTCAAGAGTCGCTGCGGTAGCTTCAATACTCAACAAAGATCGGCTTTTAGTGGACATGATATTATGACACAATCGACGGTTTTTAACAAGTTGGGATCGAGGTTAAATCGAATTTAAATCGAGTTTAAATCTTGATTTATGACCTTTGCTAATTACGATAGTAACTAGCATTGTCACTTTAGTGTGTGAGGTTAGTAACGGATGAGTTGATGCAACCTAAACCGAGTCATCTTAACGAACGATTGTGTTGAAAAACAGTTCGCGAACTTTTGCTCGATATCTCTAAAGTATATTTTTTTTATCTAAATGTACTCAGCCAAATATCTGAACTTATTTAGGTTGAGAGAGAGGTCTAGTGACTCACAGACTGCGATTTTTTAATTTTCAATCCACGCGGGCGTTAATTTCATGGATAGGTAAAACGAGCTGCCTCCAAATCGATCGCAATGTAAAAATACAGTAAACAATTATTTCTCTCAATCCGGAAATTTGCAGTACAATGTAAATTAACTACTTTTTCGGTGAGGAGTGCACCAGAGAAACTATGAAGCAAAACAAACAAAAATCTAATTTCAAACGTGCTCAGATCGCGCGAATTGCATCCGTAATGCTAGGCTCGGTCTTTACAGGTGTAGCGGTTGCTATGAGTCCTGTACTTGCAGTCCCCACTGCCTCCAATAATAGTTCATTAGATAAGGTGGCGGCATCTGTACCTTTGGCTGAAACTATTAAGGGAAATGTCAATGCCGCTCCTGCGACCCCCGCAACTAACCAAGTCGCTCAAGCTAGCGATGTCGCAGGCAACTGGGCAGAACCTTTTATCCGAGTGTTAGTTGAAAAGGACATTATCAAGGGCTATCCCGACGGTACTTTCAGACCCGACCAACCGATCACTCGTGCAGAATTTGCCGCTTTACTAAATAAAGCCTTCGATCTCCAACCAATCCGCGCCGGACGCAAATTTAAAGACGTCCCTGCCAACTACTGGGCGGCTGATGTCATCAACAAAGCTTATCGCAGTGGCTTTTTAGCAGGATATCCCGGCAGCTTTGGCCCCAGACAAAATCTATTGCGGATTCAAGGTTTGGTCGCTCTAGTCAATGGCAGTAAACTCGAACCATCTGGTAACTTAGACCTCAACAGCGTATTTGGTGACGCCGCGCAAGTTCCAAGCTACGGTCAAAACGCCTTGGTCGCTGCCACACAACGCTGTATCGCTGTCAGCGTCGAATACGATAGCAGTCGTCTCCCTGGCGGTAATTTTGGCCCTAACACCGTGGCTACTCGTGCAGATTTAGCTGCATACATTCACCAAGTTTTGGTCGGTTCTGGCAGGTTGCCTGCGTTAGACAAAACTAACCCAGCAAACAAGTACATTGCATCTTGTCCTCAAGGTGTCTATGTAACTACTATTACTGACCCGCAACCTGTGGCCAAGACTGCTGATGAAGCGATCGCGGCATTGAGCATCCCCGGTCAAGTCCCCGAAATCTCCGGTACGACTGCGGTTAGTACTTTCCCCGTAGGCGGTCTGGGTACGCCAACTGCTTTTGGTGCCAATACAGGTTTATTCCTCGGTGCTAGCTACCAAAACGAAACTCGCCCCAACATTTACGGCAATCCGCCCAATGCTGGCATCGTACCATTCGTACCTGGAACTGCTAAAGGGCCAGAGACTTACGCATACTCAGTCGGTCTCGGTTTGGGCGACTCGCGTAACTTCCTCGGCCTAGAAACTGTTGCTACTACCTACACCCGCAACGGTGCTGGTTCCTTCGATAATGGTGGTATCAGCTTCAAAGTTCACAAACTCTTGGGCGATAACTTTGCGATCGCGGGTGGTTATGAAAATGCCATTACCTTCGGTAACAACTCTGGCGCAGCCATCAATCCTGACGGTGGTGTCAACGGCGGTCGGACTGGTTACGGTGTAGCAAGTGTGATCCTCAACCCCGATCCAAATCTGGGCTTCTTCAGCAACACCACTCTCTCGGTAGGTGCTGGTGCTGGTCGCTTCCGGACTGTCGGCGACATCCGTGCGGGCCGCGATACCATCAACGTCTTCGGTAGCATCGGTACGCGGTTATCTCCTAATTTCTCCCTAGTTGCTGACTGGAACGGTCAAGACTTAGGAGTTGGTTTACCTATCTCGATTCCTTTTGGCGGTGGTACTTCCTTACAAATTACCCCAGCACTAGTCGATTTAGTTAATAACGAAACTGGTGGCTCTCGCTTCGCTGTTAGCGGCGGTTTGGGCTTTAGTTTCTAATCATAGCTATTCGATTTGTTACCTGTTGGAAACTTGAGGATCGATCCTTGAGTTTCCATCAGCATTATTCATCCTCTTCATCATGAGCGTAAACATGAAAATCTCGTCTTATTTGTTAGGAATGGGTGCTGTAGCTAGTTTAGTCGCACTCAACGTCACGCCAGCGAATGCCCAAGTAGGCAACGGTTCCGATAATGGCAATATCTTTACTTCCATCACCAATGTTGGTGGTGGTGGTATCGTCGGTGGTGGCGAACCAACCTACGCTTCCCAGAGCCAAAGTGCCGTCAATCAATTTTCGCAATCTTTAACCGCTAATAGCGTCGGCGATGCTGCGACATTCGATGTAATGAATGGTGGCGCACCCGGCCCATTAGTTGCAGCTTTATTACCTGCTGGCGTGCCTGCTGATGGTGCCACTGGTAAAGCAGCTACCAATTTAGCAAGTACCGTCCAAGGACTGCGATCGGGTAATGGTAATATCAGCGCGACTAAGCTGAATGCCTCGGTTGGTGCATATAACGAATATATCAAAGCTTACGTTGGCGAAGTCGGCCCCGAAAAAGCACTTACCGATGCACCTGTCGGTCAAAAAGCATTGCAAGGAGTCTTGGGTCAATTGATTCAAGTTGCCAACCAGTCGGCACCTACTGCGGAGCCACCCAGCACTCCACCATCGAGTACTCCAGTTCCACAAGTACCTACTAGTCCACCCGCTCCTACCACCCCCAGCGGTACAGAACCTACTGCTCCACCTACTCCTAGATAGTAGTAATTTTTTAGTAAAAATCGGGCAAATGACTGGGAGTGAGAAAAGTTTTTCTCGCTCCCATTATTATTGAGTATCGATATTTACAGGAGTAAATACTTACAACAGAATCGTACAGTCTCGCTCGTTAAATATAACTTGCTAACATCAGTATTAAGGTTAGTTCTGTACCACCATAGAGAATATTTAAATTGCAAAAATCTAGCGATTTGGTATTGAAATACAGATAACAATACCAGTAGTAGTGCGATAATATAAGACGATAACTTTTCCAGTGAGGAGTACGCTCGGAAAACCATGACCCAAAACAACTACCCGTTTTCCTTCAAACGCTTTGGCGTAGCCTCTCTAAAGGAGAATCGATTCGATCGAATTGTTTATTTAGTCATCGGTTCGGTTTCTACAGGAGTAATGCTTTCGGCTGGCTCCGTCCGATCGGAGCCAACAAGATCCCATAGGTACAATTTAGTTAAAATCGGTGCGGATGCACCTCTAGCCAAAACGATCGCCGCTAGCGATAATCCCGTACCTGTAACTTCAGATCCACGGCGACTCGCTCAAGCAAATGATATTGCGGGTAATTGGGCAGAACCATTTATTAAAGTTCTGGTCGAAAAAGATATTATCAAAGGCTATCCAGATGGAACTTTTCAGCCAGATCGCCCTGTAACTCGTGCCGAATTTTCGGCTTTACTAAACAAAGCCTTCGACCTGCAACCCATCCGCACCGAGCGGAAATTTAAAGATTTACCGCGCAACTACTGGGCGACTGATGTCATCCAAAAAGCATACCGCAGTGGATTTATGGCTGGTTATCCCGGCGATACTTTCGCGCCTACTCGCAATATTATCCGGATCGATAGTCTAGTTGCACTAGTCAATGGTAGTAAGCTAGCACCGACAGGCAACCTCGATCTCAATAGCGTCTTTGGCGATGCCGCACAAGTCCCCAGCTATGGCCAAAATGCCCTAGTCGCAGCCACTCAAAAATGTGTGGCTGTCAGTGTCGAATACGATAGCAGTAGACTACCTGGGGGCAACTTTGGCCCCAACACAGTCGCGACGCGTGCCGATGTCGCTGCTTATATTCACCAAGTATTAGTCGGTGCTGGTAAATTAACACCCTTAGATCGCTCTAGCCCAGCCTCCAAATACATCGCATCTTGCCCTCAAGGCGTTTATGTCACGAGTATTTCGGACACCACACCCAGAACGACCCCAAGTCTGAGTCCCGACGAGGCGATTTCCAAATTAAGCGTGCCGCAACTCCCAACAATCCCGCTCGGCAATATTACTACGGCCTACCCAGTCAATGGTCTGACAACTCCCAGTGCCTTTGGTGCCAGTTGGGGGGACTTATTCATCGGTGCCAGCTATCAAGCCTCCACCCGTGGGGCATTGTATGACATTCCACCCGTAACGGGTCAAAGTCGCCAAGATGGAGCTGCCTATCTGGGTTTTGGACTCGGCGATGCGCGCAATTTTGTTGGTTTGGAGACGGTTGCGACCTCATATAGCACGACCAATAGTGGTTTTCTCAACAAAGGGAGCTTTAGTTTCAAGCTCCACAAACAGTTTGGCGAGCAGTTTGCCATTGCTGGTGGCTACGAAAACGCCGCAATCTGGAATCGGACGCCAGGACAAAATCTCGATGGCGGTAAAACTGGTTATGGAGTAGCCAGTTTCGTCCTCAACCCCGATCCAAACATGGGCTTTTTTAGCAATACGACACTCTCCGTCGGTGGTGGTGCGGGAAGATTCCGCAGCATCGGCGATATTCGCAATGGCAAAGATAGTTATGGCGTCTTTGGTAGCATCGGAACTCGGCTCTCGCCCAACTTTTCTGTAGTCGTAGACTGGAACGGACAAGATATCGGCGTCGGTTTGCCGATCGCGGTTTACTTGGGCGATAATACCTCACTACAACTAGTACCGTCAGTCGTAGATCTAGCCAATCAAGAGACTGGAGGCGCACGGTTCTTGCTGTCGGGGCGACTTGTCGCCTATAACGCTGATAGGATAAGTCTCATAGCTCTCAAGCCTTGTTGATAATTAGGTAGTTTATGTGGGGACAAAGACATTAATTCAACAACAACCTGCCAATTACTAGATGTTGAATCGACCCATGATTCACCCCAGAGTCCAATATAGAAAGTGCTATGTCTAGCATATTTTCGGTGATGTTCTGTTTTTCTGCCGAGATATTCTTGAACTTGCTTTGATTTGATATCTATCCCTTGGATGATACTCTTCAAGTATGCTAGTGATAGCAAAATCAATAATTTGCTCAATCGTTCGCCCGTTAAATTAGTCTTTTCTAAGTTATATCCTCCGCCCTTAAAGTCTCGAAACATCTCCTCAATTCCAAATCTTTTAGCATAGGTATCAACTGCTGCTTGTAGATCTGCCAAGCTGGTCAGAATATACCAAGGCTCTTTTGTGGTAATATTTCGATATTTACCTAGCCATTTACCTGCTAGGTTAAATCCTTCAACTGGTGCAGTTTTTCTAATTGTTACTTCTTGATTAAAAAAGCTATTTCCTGGCTCTAATCCTAGCCTTTTCAGTTCAGTCCACAATTCCTCTTCAGTCTTGATACAAACATTCTTTTTCAGTCGTAAACAGAAATCTATTTTCTGCTCTCTAAGCCAGTTCGCAAGAGTAACACTACAAAATTCACGATCTCCCAGTACCAACAAGCTATAATCTGATAGGGCAGCGAATACTGGGGTTAATACTAATTGTTGGTTTTCCAATGTACTGTTCCCTTGTTTATCAAGCATTTGCCAATAAATAGGAATTGCTCTCTTTCGCCAAATCATACTGACCATCAAAATATTGTTTGATTGCCATTTGGTTCGATCTATTGCTAAATATATAATATTATTCTGTTTGACATTGCCTTTAATCCAAGCAATCACTAGTGATAACCAAACATTATCTAAATCCCATTCATCATTTGATAAAAATCTCTGGACTTTTTTTCTTCTGCTTTCAAATTTAATTGGCATCGCTAGTTTTGTTGCGATGCTTTCTAGCGTGACTTCTTTAATAGATTGCACTACTTGAATCAATAAAATTGTCAATAAGTAGTTACCGCGTGTGAATTTTTCTGACAAATGGGCATGATACAATTCTGGTAACATTTAATTGTTTTTTGGGTAAGAAGCTCTCTTACCCTATCTTTTTTGATACTATTTGTCTAGAGTTGTCTCTCTGCCGAGTTTTCAGGCGACCTGTCGCCCCGTCAGCGGTTCTTGTTAAACGCTGGCTTGGGCTTCCACTTTTAGTCACAGCCTTCTATGTTCGTTAAATTCATCTAGATAATTATTGCAAACATGAAACTTTTAGCTTACTTGTTAGGGCTGGGGGCGATAACTGGTTCGATGCTGCTCGACCTGACCCCAGTCTATGCCCAAATCGGTGGCGGTAATGATAATGGTACTGGTCGAGAAGCCATCTCCGCTCCCCGATCGCGAAATACTCAGTCGCCCGAGGCTGCGCGGCGGCAAGCTGCGCTCGACGAATTTTCTAAATCGCTGACATCAAATAGTGTGGGCGATGCCGCACTATTTGATGTTATCAATGGTGGCGCGCCAGCACCTTTAGTTGCGGCGTTGTTACCTGCCGGATTAGCGGCAGATAGTGCCACTAGCAAAGCCGCCACGACGTTAGCCGATACTGTGCGCGGACTGCGTGCCGCTAATGGCAACATCGACACCAATAAACTCCAAGCCTCGATCGATGCTTTTAACGATTATGTCAAGACTCTAGTTAGCGAAATCGGCCCAGACAAGGCCGTAACTGACGCACCTAGCGGTCAAAAAGCTCTCCAAGGATTGTTGGGTCGATTGGTGCAGATAGCTAGTCAAGGAGCCGCTATGACGCCACCCACGCCCAGACAACTCAAGTGGCTACCCACTTAATAACCGCTGCTAATTAAAATCTGATGACACACCCAACAACTCTAATTAAATCCGGTCCATCAGATTATCCATCACTCGCTCGAATTAAGTGGTTTCGACAACAGCTTTCGGCTTGGGGAGTTGTCAATCGGCGCGATTATCCCTGGCGGAGAACTAAAGATGCCTATCATCTCCTCGTCGCCGAATCTTTACTCCAAAAAACTGATGCCGATATAGTCGCACCGATTTACGAACTATTTCTAGAGCATTATCCCACCATCCAAGACTTAGCCGCTGCCAACCTCGATGATGTTGCCAAAATTCTCAAGCCATTGGGATTATTCTTTCGCGCAGAACGCTTACAGCAGTCCGCAGAGATTATTATTAGGCTATATGATGGCAAGGTACCTCAAGACCAAAAACAACTGCTTAAATTACCAGGAATTGGCGACTACACAGCTCGCGCTATCGGTTCTCAAGCATTCAACCAGCCTTTGGCAGTATTAGATGCCAATGTCGCGCGGATTCTCGAACGGTTCTTCGGTTTGCAAGGGGAAAGAGTCAAATCGCGCTGTAAGATTCTTTGGGGTGCAGCAGATTTAATCGCACCTAAAACCGACGTCGGAGAGTGGAATCTCGCGCTGCTAGATTTTGGCGCATTGACTTGCAAGGCTCAAAGTCCAAATTGCCAACATTGTCCCCTAGCTTCTAAGTGTCAGTGGAATAGCGATCGTTAATGCGATGGCTATTCCACCATTATCGGTATTTATGAATTAGACGGGTAAGAAATAATCGATAACACAGCACCTTGAGGATCTTGAATCACTGCAAATCGTCCGACATCCGGAATGTCACTCGGAGGATACTTAATTTGCCCGCCCAAATCTTCTACCAACTTAGCCGAAGCATCGACATCATCCACCGTGACGTATACACCCCAATGTGGTGGTATTCCAGCCATATCGGGGGGCATTTCCATCAAACCACCCACACCTAGCTCCCCTACATTCAAGACACTGTACATCATTCCAGAGACTGGTCGATCGACAATCTCCCAGCCAAATAATTGGGAATAAAATTCTTTTGCCGTTGTCGTGTTGGTTGTCATTAGTTCGCACCAACTGAAAGCACCATGCTGTTGCATTAAATTCGTCATCAGATTTCAACTGCTCGTGGCAGCAATGCTACGTACATGCGTACTTTTGCAGTTTCTTTGTACTGTCGTCAAGCAGGTGGGTATACAAATTTACTAACAAAGGTGGGGAGCAATCTCTGTATGATGTTGAAATCGAGATGGGTACTACTGCGAACGCTATGTGAAGTTTTATGTGGCAGAATGGAATCGACTAGCTCGGTTGCCATCAATCAATCGCCCGATCGTCATTCTCGTACCTACTTCCAATCCAAAATACTTAAATGGCTTTTCGACAACCCATAAATTGAAATCGATTTCTCTGAGCATAGCAATCTAGCAGCAATTCCAAATTCAAAATATTTCACCGATTTTTCACCGATAATCTATCTTTGCTAGTGGGGTTGGGCGGGATGGGTTAGTATTGATTAGTACAAATCTGGACTAGCTAGCATAAACCCGCCCCTACGAGATATACGAATAGGTTTGAATTTGGAATTGCTGGCAATCTAGGTACCGATAAGATACTAAGGTGGTAATTCATAAATTACCACTACCTCAATTAAAGCATAATTTAATTACACTTTTGCACCTGCTTTTTGTAATGCTATAACTATTTTTTGCCACTTACCTTTCCTAGCAATACTCAAAGGTGTATCGCCTATCTTATTTTTAACATTGACTTTAGCACCATTTTTAATTAATAGCCGCACAACTTTTACATATTCATCTTGGTAATGGTCTGCTACACCCCAAGACGCATACATTAAAGCCGTACTACCCTTACTAGCTTTAGCATTAACATTCGCACCTTTTTTAATTAATAACTCAGTCATTTCTAAGCCACCCCGATAAGTCACTCTTGCAGCAGTCATTAAGGGTGTTACACCTTCCTCGCCAGCCAGATTGACATTTGCTCCGCGCTCCAGCATAACTTTAACACTATCGATCGCACCTGCATTAATTGCTGCATGAAAATAACGATTGGGGCTACCACCCGAATTGAGAAATTGCTTTAGTTTCTCGATTCGATTCGAGACAACATCTTCAAATATCGGATCTTCTATTTCTTTACCTTGCTCGCTAGTAGATTGAGTTAAATATAGGTTATTTGGAGTTGCTAGACGCTCGTTGCTTTCGATCGCAATATGTGCCCCTGTCAAAATTGCGGCGAAAGTTGGATGACTTATTAAGACTAAATGTGCGGTAATAACTAGGCAGATTTTAAATACTGTGGACTCAGACATATTTAGAAAATATCGGGATTATCGTTTTGGCAAGCTGTGTTCGAGATTGATACTTTAAAAGTATTAATAATATCCTTAATATATATTGGACAAGCATAAACACTTTGTCTATAGTAGTGATACAACTCCACAGCAACCATTACCGCAGCCTACGCGCAACATCATGGTAAATCTATGGTCTACTACCGAACATGCCCTCGGCTATCTAGCCAAAGCAGATAGTATTGCCCATCGAACCGAGGGTGAAGCTGTCTTACTGGACTATATCCCAAAAACTGCCCAACGAATTCTCGATTTGGGTACTGGCGACGGGAGACTGATGGCATTACTAAAAATCGATCGACCCCAGGCGACAGGAATTGCGTTAGACTTTTCACCAGTGATGCTGGAAAAGGCTAGAGCGAGATTTCAAGATGATAAATCGATCGAAATCATCAGTCATAATTTAGACGATCGATTACCAGATCTTGGCAAGTTTGATGCGATCGTTTCGAGTTTTGCCATCCATCATGTCACCCACGATCGTAAGCGTTCGCTATACGAGGAAATATTTAATTTATTAACCCCCGGCGGCGTATTTACCAATCTCGAACACGTTGCCTCACCCAATCAAAATATTCATATTCAGTTCCTAACTAAGATTGGTTATACACCCGAAAATGAAGATCCATCGAATAAATTACTCGATGTCGAAACTCAATTAGGGTATCTAAGGGAGATTGGATTTAACGATGTAGATTGTTATTGGAAATGGTTAGAGCTGGCTCTATTAATTGGAATCAAACCAAATTAATTAATAGTCGATCGCGATCGAGTAATCTAGGTAGTTATCGATAACCTCAGCGGTTGGAAACCGCTGCTCATGATGCAAAGTCCGCCTGCGCGGACTAGTTAATTAGTCCGCGCAGGCGGACTTTGCAACACTAGCCCCGAATTTATTCGGAGGCGTTTAATTAAAGGCTAATATAATGCCGATCGCACCGCCACTTACATATCTCAATGGTTTGTTGTTATTTGCGACTGCTTTTATTGCAGGCGGATTGAATGCCGTAGCTGGTGGAGGAAGTTTCATTAGCTTTCCGACGCTAATTTTTACTGGCATATCGCCGATCGCGGCTAACGCTACCAATAATACTGCCCTCTGGGTGGCTGGTTTGGCAAGTGCGGGCGCGTACCGCCGCGATTTGGATGTCGATCGACGAACTATGCTGATTTTAAGTATCGTTAGTCTAGCAGGTGGATTGTTTGGATCGATCGCCTTACTATATACATCTGCCGATGTTTTTAAAAAGCTAATTCCCTATTTACTATTACTGGCAACTATTGTATTTATCTTCGGTGAATCCTTCAAAAAATGGTTGCAATCGTTCGATGTGACAAATTCATCTCAGCCACCGCGACTAATTTATTTAGTTACCGCACAACTAATAATTTCAATCTATGGCGGCTTCTTTGGCGCGGGAATTGGAATTTTAATGTTGGCAACTTTAACTTTTTTCAATATTAAAAATATTCATGCGATGAATGCGTTAAAGTCATTTTTAGCAACCTGTATCAATGGCATCGCGATCGTGCCTTTTCTGTTCGCAGGTATTATCGCTTGGAAGCAAACAATTATAATGGCGATCGGCGGTGCTCTCGGTGGCTACTTTATCGCCAACTTTGCCCGACAGATTCCATCAATAATTGTCAGGCGATTTGTATCGATCGTTGCTATAGCTATGACTACCTACTTTTTCATTCGCAGTTAGTTTAAATATGCTTAGGAAATAAAACTTATGATTAACAATCGATCGCGAGTTTACGAGCTATCACAAGCAGCTTATCAGCAAGGAGATTATACTGGTTGGTTTGAAAAACTTTACGCCGAAGCTGCTGGGAATGCCGATGCAATTCCGTGGGCAGATCGAGAACTAAATTATTGGTTGTCCGACTGGATTCTCTCTTGGAGAGGCTCCGCCAACGAACAATCTAAGTTAGTCTTGCAAGATCGACGGGTATTAGTTGTCGGTTGTGGGTTAGGTGATGATGCCGAATATCTAGCTCAATTCGGTGCTAAAGTAACCGCATTCGACTTATCTCAAACCGCGATCGATTGGTGTCATCAAAGATTCCCAGACTCGCAGGTAAATTATCAAGTTGTCGATTTATTTACCGCTCCAGCCGATTGGAAATTAAGTTTCGATCTCGTCATTGAAATTTATACAATCCAAGCATTACCTGCAAATATTCGCCCACAGGCGATCGATTGTATTGGTAATTTCGTCGCCCCCAACGGTAAACTATTAGTCGTCTGTCGCGGTCGAAACTCTGAAGATGCTTGCGATAATTTACCATTCCCTCTCACTCAAGATGAACTGAATAGATTTACAACCAGCGGATTGACTCAAGTATCTTTTGAAGATTTTATCGATAATTTAGAATCAGGTTCGCCCCGCCGATTTCGGACTGTCTATCAACGATTGGATAATACGTGAAGTGGGTGCAAGTGTATTTATTATTGTTGCTATATGATTGGATATGTATGTAAAAAGAATATGGGTTGAAACTGAAGACGGAATTGAAGAAGATATCACTTATCCTAGCTGGGAGAAAATTATCTTATATCTAAAAATGATGAATGGTTGTAGTAAACACATGATGTTTCTATATCCAGACGTGAATGAAATCGAAGATTCTGAGTTTATGAGTGTATGTGGTGGTGAGAACAACACTTTTATTTGTACGCTCCACAATGATGGCACTGATAGTAATAAATTGGTTAATGCAGATGAATCATCGAAAGAAACAGTAATGTTTTATTCTGGACAGACTTCTGGAAAGTCCAAAGATCGGATCGTAGATTTTGAGATGGTATTAAAGGCAATTAAAACTTATGTAGAAACAGGACAATTAGACAGGACATTAACATGGCGTAATTACAGTCAAGATAATTGAGATTAAACTATCCACTATCCACTATCCACTATCCCCTAATTAAAACCATGAGCAAAAACACCTTATTCGATAAAGTCTGGGACGCACATACTGTCGCCACCTTACCATCGGGACAAACCCAACTATTCATCGGTTTACACCTAATCCACGAAGTCACCAGTCCCCAAGCCTTTGCCATGATGCGCGATCGCGGATTGAAAGTACCCTATCCCGAACGTACCGTCGCCACCGTCGATCATATCGTACCCACCGAAGACCAATCGCGCCCCCTCGCCGATAGCCTTGCCGAAGAGATGATGCAACACCTGGAAAATAACACCAAAGAGCATGGCATTCACTTCTATAACGTCGGTTCTGGTAGCCAAGGCATCGTCCATGTAATTGCCCCAGAGCAAGGGCTAACCCAGCCAGGAATGACGATCGCTTGTGGAGATAGTCATACTTCTACCCACGGTGCATTTGGCGCGATCGCGTTCGGCATTGGTACCTCTCAGGTACGGGACGTTCTAGCCTCCCAAACCTTGGCTTTAGGTAAATTAAAAGTCCGCAAAATCGAAGTCAATGGCACCCTCCAACCAGGGGTATATGCCAAAGACGTCATCCTCCATATCATCCGCAAACTCGGCGTCCAAGGCGGCGTTGGCTATGCTTATGAGTTTGCAGGCACTACCTTTGAAAACATGGATATGGAAGCTCGAATGACCGTCTGTAACATGGCGATCGAAGGTGGCGCGCGCTGTGGGTATATCAATCCCGATCGAGTCACCTATGATTATCTCAAAGATCGCGATTTTGCCCCCAAAGGAGCCGATTGGGACAAAGCCATTGCTTGGTGGGAAAGCCTCCGCAGCGATAAAGATGCCGAATATGATGATGTCGTCGTCTTCGATGCCGCCGAAATTGCCCCCACAGTCACCTGGGGCATCACCCCCGCTCAAGGTATCGGCGTAGACGAACCCATCCCGACAGTAGCACAGATGCCTGTAGACGAACGCGCGATCGCCGAAGAAGCTTATCAGTATATGGATCTCGCTCCAGGCGCACCAATTATCGGCACTAAAGTCGATGTTTGCTTCGTTGGGAGCTGCACCAACGGACGCATCACTGACTTACGTGAAGCCGCCAAATTCGCCGCTGGCAAACAAGTAGCCACCGGAGTCAAAGCCTTCATCGTCCCTGGTTCCGAACGGGTGAAAAAACAAGCCGAAGCCGAAGGGTTAGACGTGGTTTTTAAAAACGCAGGCTTTGAATGGCGCGAGGCGGGTTGCTCGATGTGCTTGGCAATGAATCCCGACAAATTAGTCGGACGACAACTCAGTGCATCATCTTCCAATCGTAATTTCAAAGGTCGTCAAGGTTCTTCGTCGGGGCGGACATTATTGATGTCACCTGTAATGGTAATCGCGGCGGCGGTGACGGGTAAAGTTACCGACGTGCGGGAATTGATGAATTAAAATAATATTTTTCTAGTGGGGAAATGTGCGATCGAGTCGTAGGGGTGGGTTTATGCTGGAAATATTCGCTTTTAACAGCAATGCTCGAACAAACCCGCCCTACCCCACTAGTATCTACTTTAGATTTTAGAATGAAATTCCCTAAAATTTATGTACGCTAAAGAACTAATTCAATGCTATGAGGCTGGCGAGAGAGATTTCAAAGGTGTTGTCTTAGATGATGAAGATCTAAGTGGGCAAGATTTAAACGGTATTGATTTTGAAGGTGCTAGTCTAGCTCGTGTTAATTTCGACCAAACCTGTTTGTCAGGGGCAAATCTATGTAATGTAGATTTGAGAGGTGTAAGATTATTTGAATCTGGATGGAATGATGCAAATCTAAGAGGAGCTAATTTAGAAAATGCCGACATATCATTTTCTTCATTTGAAAATTCTAATCTTCGAGAAGCAAACTTAAAAGGAATTAAATTACATCGGGTTGACTTAACCAGAACTAACTTGCAGGGAGCTGATTTTAGTGAAGCCAAGGTAGACTATAGTGATTTCAGTGGATGTCTTTATGACTCAGAAACTATTTTTGACGATTGTATCTATGAGTCAGGCTATGAGTCTCTGACTGGTGAGGAGATTTATGGGAAGTTAGCCACAATCGCAATATCGATCGAGGCAGGGGCTAATTTACAGAAAAGCGATTTAAGAAACACAGATCTAAGTGATGTCGATCTAAGTGAAGTCAATCTAAGCGATGCTAATCTTCAATATGCAGATCTAAGTGATGTCGATCTAAGTGAAGCAAATCTAAGCAATGCTAATCTTCAGTATGCAGATCTGAGCAGATCTGTTCTCTTCCAAGCAAATCTCGAAAATGCCGATCTAGATTATGCAGATCTAACAGATGCAGATCTCGAACAAGCTAATCTTGCTAATGCTCAAACTCGCATGGCTACCTTTTGCAATACAACTATGCCAGATGGAACTATTCGAGATGATGGATGTGCAGACGAAGAGGAAGAGCTTGATGATGAGCAAGAGGAATAAATTTAAATAGAAATATTATAGATTGATATTCTTCGTAATATAAATAGGTAGTGACTGCGATGATTCAACTACAGGAAAAAACAACAACTAATACTTGGAGAAAGGCTGATTGGGAGACATATATCTCGACGATCGATCCCCCCGATCGCGAACAAAATCAAGGCTACTACTATAGCGGCTACATGAGGATTGAGGATATGCCAACAGGTGCCGACCATGCTAGTGATAATGGACTTATTTATTTAGCAGTTACATTATTCTGCATGATCAAAGGAATTCCAATTCAAGGTTTAATTGGCTGTAGCTATCGTAAAGTTGAAGTTAGAGAATGTCAGCCAGATATTTCGTTCTATATTGGCGATCGAGCTAATTTAGCACCAACAGGTAAATCTGTTGTTAATCTAGACGAACAAGCTATTCCAAACTTAGTGATTGAGATTTCTAATACTACTTTTGAAGACGATCTTGGTGCGAAACGCTTGTTATATGAAGAAATGGGTATTTCTGAATATTGGGTAGTAGACGTGCAAAATTCTCTAATTTATGCTTTTGAAATGTTCGATGGCGGAGCCTCTCCTTCGGAGTATCGAGGTAGCAAACGCATCGACACATCGTTAGTATTGCCGGGACTATCGATCGCTACGATTACCGAAGCATTAAACCTCAGCAAAGAACAAGACCAATCTCAAGTTGGTAAATGGCTGATGAGTCAATTTCAAGGATAATAACTAAACTCATATTAGGATAAAGATCGTGTCACAACGTCAAAATATTTCTACCGGATCGAAATGGGAACCAATCATCGGTTATTCCCGCGCTGTCAAAATTGGTAACACCATCCACGTCTCCGGTACCACCGCCTCCAACGCCGCAGGCGAACTAGTCGGTATCGGTGATGTTTACGCCCAAACCAAACAAATCATCCTCAATATAGAATCTGCCCTCCAACAAGCCGGAGCCAGCCTCTCAGATGTCGTTCGCACCCGCATCTACTGCACAAATATCGACGAATGGGAACTCATCGGCAAAGCCCACGGCGAATTCTTCAGCGAAATCCGCCCCACTACCGCCATGGTAGAAGTCAGCCGCCTGATTTCCCCCGATATTCTGATCGAAATCGAAGCTGAAGCGATCGTGCAGGATTAGTCATTAGCCGAGATCTTACCCACCCCGCCCTACGGGCACCCCTCCTGGGAGGGGATTTCGCCCCTATTTCCTACCCTCTACTCTCTACTCTCTACTCCCTTAGCCATGAATAGCCAAATCTCCAGCATCTCTGGTACCGCCATCCCCTTGACAGGCAACGACATCGATACCGATCGCATTATTCCCGCCCGATTCCTCCGCTGCGTCACCTTCGACGGCTTGGGTGCTAGCGTATTTGAAGACGATCGCACTCAACTCAAAGGCGAACACCCTTTCGATTTACCCCAATTCCAAGGTGCAAACATTTTAGTTGTAAATAGCAATTTCGGCTGCGGTTCTAGTCGCGAACACGCACCTCAAGCCCTGGCTAAATGGGGCATCAAATTAATTATCGGTGAAAGCTTCTCCGAAATCTTCTTTGGCAACTGCGTCGCGATGGGCATCCCCTGTCTGACGGCAAATCCCGCCACTACTACCCGCCTGCAAGAGATCTTGCGGGATAAGCCCAAAACTCCAGTTACAGTCGATCTCAACGCTTTACAGGTACAATGTGGTGACTTTACCGCTCCTGTATCGATCGGTGAAGGCTCCCGTCAGCAATTAACCAACGGCACCTGGGATGCTTGCGGACAATTGGTAGCCAATTTAGCTCGGACGAAAGTTACAGCAGCAAAGCTACCTTATGTTGCTTGGTAATAAGCGGGCTGGGGACGGGAAGACGCTTGCGTCCAAGCTCTCAATTCTCTAACTTCTACACCCTAAGTCGGCAATTGCCAGCGTTCGGACTCGACATGCTCGATCGAAAAAGAGTTACCGCAGCCGCAAACAGTAGTAGCCAGGGGGTTTTCAAACCGGAAGCCTCCGCCCATGAGATCTTCGGAATAATCTAACTTGAGATGCTCTAAATATCCTAAGTGTTGACCATCGATTAATACCGAGATTCCGTCTACCTCATAAACCCTGTCGGTTTCGGCAATCGAGTCTGCAAGATCGATCGTGTAGTAAAATTTTTCGCAGCCCCCATTGCCAAAACTGACTCGAAATTTACTCTCAGGTCGAGCGCGTACTGTTTGCATTCTGTGGATTTCGGCGATTGCTGCTTTGCTAATCTCAATCATTGCTTATATCGATCGGGTCTATAAAAATAACCCTATTCCCTCACAAGTGAGGGAATCATAGGGAATGAAGATCGCTAATATAACGCTTAGCTGTTGTTTCTGGCATAGTCGTCTTCAAACCGGACGATATCATCTTCACCTAAATACTCACCATTTTGGACTTCGATGATTACTAACGGAATCACGCCAGGATTTTCGAGACGGTGCTTGGTGCAAGCAGGTACATAGGTAGACTGATTGCTGTGGAGAATTTCTGTTTTCTCGTCGCAAGTTACCATCGCAGTGCCGCAGACCACGATCCAGTGTTCGCTGCGGTGGTAGTGCATTTGCAGGCTGAGGCGATGTCCTGGCTTGACTTCGATCCGCTTAATTTTGTGTCCTCTGC
The DNA here is from genome assembly GCF_000317145.1 of Chamaesiphon minutus PCC 6605. Classification (GTDB taxonomy): domain Bacteria; phylum Cyanobacteriota; class Cyanobacteriia; order Cyanobacteriales; family Chamaesiphonaceae; genus Chamaesiphon; species Chamaesiphon minutus. The sequence goes on from NC_019697.1 coordinate 3,519,166, forward strand.
CTTCTTCAAGGATTGTAAATGAACCCCACGGACGCAATTCTGTGGCGGCGACAGTATTTGTAGGCAATGGTGGTGCGGGGATGAGAGTACTTGTTTTGGTTGGAGTCATAAATATAGGAAGTAGTGAATTCTGAGGATCGGGCGATCGAACTGAGCGGATTAGCCACTAACTACTGTATCAAGAGTGGTAGATGTTCCGAATCGACAAATATACCGATCTACCGAGTTAAAATAACGCTCGTGTAAGAGTTTAGGACTCTTTAATCACAAAATAGCATCTTCTTTGCGTTCGCGTAGTGTCTCTAAAAGACAATTGATTTGCTCTTAGCAAGTGTTATTTGCCCAATCTTAGCTCAAAACTCACCTAATTCACTCAGCTAGATCTGAGATTAATTCGTCGATGAATATTCGCTCGAAGCTCGCATTTGAAAGGCAGACGATAGAGGGTAGAGGGTAGGACTGAAAATGCTAGTATTTTTTCCACTCCCTACTCTCTATCCTTGACCAATAACTTATAACTAGCAACTTAGGTTAATAAATATAAATCCACACTGGAATCATCGCGAGGAAAATCAACGTACTGACAATAATGCTACTAGCGACCAGATTGCCATTAAGATTGTACTCCTCAGCCAGAATCAATCCGGCAAAAGCGCACGGCATCCCTGACATTAGTACCAAACCCAAGCGGGGATCGCCTCTCATGCCCATTGTTGTGATTGCAATCCCCACGATGGTCGGCATGACGATCGTTTTGACGATCGCGGGTAATAATGCTAGTTTTAGACTTTGCCAGCCTTGGATCTGGCTCAAGCGAATGCCCATCAGGATAAAAGCTCCCGGAATTACCACCCAAATCGAGGCATGAAGGCTGGTTTCGACAACATTTGGTATCTGCCAGCTCCGAGTGAGCGAACCTAGTGCGAAGCCCCACAGAGAGGGCACTCGGAGCAGATCTTGAAACTGCGTCCACCAGCGATTGGTGGCAGCACCTTGGCGACCGTAATAACTAGAGACGATTACTCCTAAGCCATAAGTCCCAAAAACATTTTGGGTGACGCTATATAGCACCGCCCAACTTAAGTCTGTTTCGGAGACAAAAAAGGGGACGATCGCCAAACCGACAAAACCAGTATTACCCAGCATCGAAGAGATCAGTAAACTGCCTTTGAGTCCGGGTGGTGCTGGTTCTGGCTGTAATTTTTGCCAAATCTGGAGACTGAGCCATCCCAATCCTAAGCCCAAAAGTAGCGAACCGATGGTAATTGCTGGTGCTAATTGGGCGCGTTCGTCAAAGGTAGTCTGACGAGCTAGCGAGAAAATTTCGATCGGCACTCCGATCCAATATAGTCCGCGTCCGAGCCAATATGGAAAAGAAGTAGGCAAAAACCTTACCGAAACAATACCTAGCCCCGTCCAACCAATTAGCGGCGCGTAGGCATCAACGAGACGATCGAGCATTAAATGGTTACTATTGGCTGCTTAGTTGTTTGACGACACCCATGTCTTTAATGTACCAGCTATCTTTCTGACGGACAAAATTGTATTGAACCAGCAGTTGTTTGGAATAAGAATTATTCGGATTCAATTGCGTTCCTTGATAGTAGCGAGCATTTTCTTCTACTCTGGCCTGGATGGTGGCGACGTTCGCGCGGGGATTGGGTTGAGAAATCGACGAGATGCCAATATTCTGATGCTCGTACTGCCAATGTACGCCATCTGCCTTAGCTGTTTTGGCACGATCGAGCGCGCTAGACAATGCTGGCTCGGCCAACACAGCTTCTAATTGGGCGACTTGATGTTCTGGCCCCATCGATTTGGTTTTCGCACTCAGCCATTTCTCGATCGTCTGTTTGGCAATCTCGCTAGTCAACACGCCATCGCTGGGTGGTAGTTGTGGCGACGCGGGTGCAGGTGGTGATGGCACTGCTATCTGTGGAGATCGATCTGGACGCGGATTGTCTGGAGATGTGGCAACCGATGGGGTAGAGATGCGATTACTCACAGCTTGGAAGGCAGTTCCCGCCAACCAAGCCGTTCCCCACAAAAAGCCTACTCCACCCGTGCCGACCAATAAAATGCGCGGAATGTTGGGTCTGCGGCGAACCCGACGGGGGCGAACGAGCGTGCTGGACTTATGACTAGTTTTGGCTAGTTGTCCGGATTTGCTCGCTGGTACTAGTTGGCTGGATGTCTGGATGGTAATTGTCGGGAGCGGTTCGTTCGGATAAAGTTGCTCGAATTGGCCGTCGATCGTCCGTGCGGTAGGCATCGATCGACGGCGTTGACGTTCGCGCTCGAACTGAATCACATTAGTGTCTGGCTCGTTGTTAGGATCTAGTGGCAGCGGCTCTGGAACTAGTGGGAGTGGCTGTTCGACGCGCACGGCAGGGGTAATATTGCCAATGCCGATCCGATCTGGAGGGGTTTGCAATACAGTATTGAGCGAGTTGGGTCGGCGCAGGCTAGATCTGGTTGAATAGGTAGCTGTAACTGGCTCTACGATCTCCCTGGTTGTAGAGCGATCGAAGTCCATCGCTCCCGACAGATCGCCAGAGGGCGGTACGTCGATCAGTTTGGGTGTATCGTCTGCCCAACTCGTGACGCGGCGATCGGTCGCAGGTACTCGATCGACAAAATCTTGGACGTCTCGATCGTTAAAATAAGCTTCCAGCGAAGGATCGCTGGTGAGTAAATCGCGGAAGCAGGGAAAAGCTTCATCTTTCAACCACGATTCGATATACCAGCACAAGCCTCTAATAAAATTGGACAATCCTTGCGATTGTTGGCGGATCGTCAATAGCGGGGCTGATTCTGGGGCCGAAACCAGGATTTGGTTGGCTTCTTCGGTTTGACCCAATAGGAGGGCGCAAATTGCTTGCTCGATCGCCACATCGATGCGTTGACTGAGCCGATACTGCAAGATTTGTTGGGCGGTGTAGATCGATTGGGGATTGCGATAGGTAAAGCCTTGGGCGATCAGTGCGTGGACGTGTAAGTACGTACATGCCAATTGCATGACATTCAACGCCGTCGCCCCTCGATCGGAATCTCGCGCTAACTGACTGAATAAATTGCGTTGTTCGGCAGCAGTCAGGTGGGGCAGAGTTTCGTGGATGAAAGGGATCGCGCTCTCGCTATTGAGTGCAAAACGTTCTTGACATTTAACCTCATTCGTGCAAGCACTATCGAGCAATTCTTCGAGGAATTGAATCCCCTGCCGCCGCTGTTCGTGGCGATCGAGTGGTAACGAGACTAGCGATGCGATCCGATACGGACGCAATCGATCGAGCCGCCTGTCGATTTCACCTTGAATTTGTGGAAATAAATCTTCTTGAATCAGAATTTTCTTGGCAGTTTCAAGGTGAATTACAGCTTCTTCGTGGCAGCCATCTCGCCATTCGCGCTCGCCCAATTGCCAAAATGAGGAAACCATCGCCAGAACGATATCTGGCTTGAGGGGGATGATATGAGTGCCGTTGGCAGTCTGTTTGACTTTGGCCAATGGCACTGGTTCGTGGCGAGCTGTGGAGGCTTTGAGATTGCCGCTGGGAGTCACGGCAATCTGTGGCTGGGGATGCAGGCTCCCACTATTACTACTGCGCCCGTTATTACCCAGGTAGGGCATACAAATACTATTAATTTCCTCATACTCACCCAGCTCGAATAGAATCAGCAATCCGCCCAAAAAGTGTTCGGCGGCGATGTCCAGCTCTGGACGCAGGTGTAAGGAATTAGCCGCAAAGTTGCTCGCATCGCCAGCGGGAGCGTCTGCTTCGATTTGAAGCCTCTCGATCTGACTTTGTTGATATCGTTCCCGTTGCTGTGGATCGCTTAATACCTCATAAGCCACAGTAATCAGCCGTTTGCGAGATTCGATCGCAGCATCAGAGTATTCTTGCTGGGGCAATTGAAGCAAGCGATCTTGATATGCCTGCTCTAGCTCCGATAGATCGCTCTCGGGTATGCCCAAAATCTGATAATAATCAAGCGGGATTCGCACAGTTCACCTATACACACCATGAACGACACAGTTAACAGTTATCGACTTTAGCTCGGAAAATAGACTAGTTTAGCAACCGATCGTGCTATTGCTGCTGGTGGGATTGGTGCCGTCGATGCACGCCCGCACTAGAGACTAGATTACGCTAAAAGTTAACGAAATCTGAGCTTGTTGAAAACCTACGAATAAACATAACATAACATCACAACTTTCGATCGATACGGCTACAATCGACCGCTAGGCAATTATTTAACGTAAGTTGCCAGCTAGATCGAGAGTTAGGAATTGGGTAAAGGCTAGAGGGCAATCAGTTCTAAACATGTGTTCGAGTTTTACGGCTGGCTCTCCAGCGACGCCAATTTCGGTGCGTCAATAAGCGACCCGATCTAATCTATAATTTTTGCCATGGCAGTTCTAGTGCAAGTTACTAGTAGTCTACGGCGCAAATAAGGTTACTATTTTGCAGGGAGCGGGGAAAGAAATGGTTGGTTAATTTCTGCCGCATAGTACTAGTTATTAGTGTGTGTAGAGGGTAAAGGGTAGTTAAAAAATGCTAGCATTTTTCCCGCTTTCTACTCCCTACGCCCTACCTTCTAGCCTCTAAATCCTATAACTAGCAACTTAGGTGACTAGCCACTCTGCCCCAAATAGGGGACAATATCGATCGCATACAAGTGGATAAAACAAACTAATGGTTCAAGAGAGAACTTTACCCGCATTTGAGCCAAAGTCGGGAGAAATCACCAAAGCAGAAGGCTTGATGTTATACCGCGATACGATCCTCGGTCGTTTTTTTGAGGATAAATGTGCGGAAATGTACTATCGAGGCAAAATGTTTGGTTTTGTCCATCTGTACAATGGGCAAGAAGCCGTATCTTCCGGCGTAATTAAAGCGATGCGTCCCGGACAGGACTATGTTTCTAGCACCTACCGCGATCACGTTCACGCCCTCAGTGCTGGCGTCCCACCGCGCGAAGTGATGGCCGAATTATTTGGCAAGGAGACTGGCTGTAGCAAAGGGCGTGGCGGCTCTATGCACATGTTTTCGGCAGAACATCGGTTATTGGGCGGTTATGCTTTTGTAGCTGAAGGGATTCCCGTCGCGACGGGTGCTGCTTTTGCCAGTAAATATCGCCGCGAGGCTTTGGGAGATGCCAGTTCCGATTTGGTTTCGGCTTGTTTCTTTGGCGATGGTGCGGCCAATAACGGACAATTCTTTGAGTGTCTGAATATGGCAGCATTGTGGAAGTTGCCGATGATTTATGTCGTCGAGAATAATAAGTGGGCGATTGGGATGTCTCACGAACGTGCTACCTCCGTACCGGAAATTTATACTAAAGGTGCTGCCTTTGGGATGCACGGGGTGCAAGTCGATGGCATGGACGTATTGGCCGTTTATAGCGTCGCTAAAGAGGCTGTTGCCCGCGCGCGGGCTGGGGAAGGGCCGACTCTAATCGAAGCCCTCACGTACCGTTTTCGCGGCCACTCCTTGGCAGATCCCGACGAACTCCGACCTAGGGAAGAAAAAGATTTCTGGTTCGCTCGCGACCCGATTAAGAAATTAGCTAATTATTTAATTGCCGAAGGTTTGGCAACAGCCGACGAACTTGCCGCACTCGATCGCGAAATTCAAGATTTAGTCGATGATTCGGTAGAGTTTGCCGAAAACAGTCCGGAACCCGATCCCCGCGAACTGCGTCGGTACATTTTTGCTGAGGATTAGGTTTAGGGGGTAGGCGTTAGGTTTTAGGTTTTAGGCTTTAGGCTTTAGGCTTTAGGCAAAAGACACAAGGTTTTAGGCAGAAGGCTGTGGAACTGCGTTCTCTGGTTTATCCCGTCCCGTCGCCCCCTCTCGCCATCCACCCACATCCACCCTTGAGAGATTCGATACAACTTCAGGCGGCTGAATAAAATTGGCCTATGTGCAAAAAACTGTCACGTTTGTTGCTGTTACTATTGTGCGGTTGCACCCATACACCGATCGAGTCATCGGCACAAAGTCAGACTCAGGCACCGCTACCAAATCTGACGGCAGTGATGCAAGCGCAGACAGTGGAAATTTATAATGATTGGAACGGATATTCAGATATCACCCCAATTTTACGTCGTTATAAGTTACGCCTAGAGCGACAAAAATTCGTGGGCAACGCACATATTGCTGTCGGTGGCTATGGTGCCGCTGGAATTCATCAACAGCAAACAACCAGAGTAGCAATCCCCGCAGATGTAAGTAAAAAATTTTTAGCAACACTAGCACAAACGCCGCTGCAAGTTGGGGTTTATCAACCGAGAAACTTGCGGCATGATGACTATCCCTCAATCGAGATTAAAGTTATCATATCGCCGCAGCAACAAGTAACCTTTAGTTCGCGCTCTCAGGCGAGCAACTATATCCCATGGAAAGTAACAGTTACCCGCGCAAATACGACCGCTGCGTATATTAGTAATTCACCCATCCCCGATCGGGCACTACAAGTACTCAAACCTTATCTGGCTAGTTCGGGGATCGATCGAATTATCGAGCAACGGCGATATAAACGCAAAAAATAGACTTCCTGCGCTTGTCAGCGGTGAACTGCGATGAGAGCCTAGAGGGTAGTTATACAGAATGAAGATTGCGTTTGTAATCGACTAAAAAATAGTAGGACGATCGGTAAAGCTCGATCTAAATAATGCCAAAGGAACCAAATCATTATTCGGCAACTCCTTAACTCCAAGCTGTAAAATTCACTGTCATACAGCGATCCTAAATAATTCATGAGAATCTCTATTCTATTTTCTGCACCCTCTGCGCCTAGAGCGGTTAAAAATAGATCGAGATCGAATCTCACAAATGATTTAGAATTGCTATAGTTTCGATCTCCGTAACTTGAGCGAGCACATCGTATGCTACCAATTGCCCCAGATACTCTTTTGCAGCAACGTTACCGCATCCTCAACATCCTAGAAGAGGGAGGATTGGTGCGGACATATCTCGCGACCGATCGCCAATATCCCGATGCCTATTACTCGATCGAGGAATTGACTCCTTTTTCGCAATTTTCTAGTGCTGTAGTCAAAGCCAAAGAGCTTTTTAAGCACGAAGCCACTTTACTCGAACGGCTCGATCTGCCGCAGTTGCCCCGCTTTTGGACGACGTTTGAAGAACAAAATCGCCTCTTTTTAGTGCGAGATTATATTCAGGGCAAAACCTACGGTCAAATTTTGGCAGAACATCGCGATCTGGGGACGGTGTTGAGCGAAAGTGAAGTCTGGCAGTTGTTATTAAAAATTTTGCCAGCAATCGGGTACATTCACACTCAAGGCGTCATCCATCGCGATATCTGCCCCGAACATATCGTGCGCCGCCAGAGCGATGGCTTGCCCGTACTTATCGACTTTGGCATTGTCAAAGAATTTGCCAATCAACTCCAAGCGGTGCCTTTCAATGGTGGCGTTTCTGTAGGGCGCACGGGCTACGTACCCAGCGAACAAATCCACGGCGGTCGAGTTTATCCTCATAGCGATCTTTACGCCCTAGCAGTAACGGCGATCGTCTTATTAACTGGTAAAGAACCTAGTGCTCTGTTTGAAAACGAGCGGATGAACTGGGACTGGCGCAGATGGACGCAAATCGACGATCGATTTGCCAATTGCCTGAGCAAAATGTTGAGTCCCAATCCCGAAGATCGCTACCAATCCGCCGCCGAAGTCGAAAGCGATCTGCGTGCCGTTGCCAGTCCCACTCCACAACCGATCGATCTGCCACCAATCGTCCCCAATCGTCTTTCTGCTGTGCCCACCGTTGCCGTCGGCGGTAAAGTTCCGCCCGCTGCTGACGGTGCGCAAACGGCAATTACCAATCTCGAACGCAAATCGATCTGGGAAAAGCCGCAAGTATTTATTCCAGTGGGAATTCTTATTTCCCTCTTGGCTGGTTTTGGCTCCTGGTTTGGCGTGAGCCAACTCCTACACCGTGAATCTTCAGATCCAGTTGCCACCACGCCACCCAAACAGATCGACTTTAACAATCCCACAATTCCGACCGATACTACCAACCCCAGCCCTACTAACAGCGATGCGATCCAACCAGAAATGGATCGACCGATTTTCAGAGAGGGCATGGTGAGCACCGAGAACTCTGTCAAATATCGAGTTGCCGCGCTAGCTGGTCAAAATCTAGATATTCAGCTAGTTTTTGCTGGCAGTCAAACCAGTTCCGCTCCCTCAACATCTACCGCATCGACGACAAATCCGGCAACATCGCTTTCTAGTCCGAGCGCGAGCATGTCGCCCAGCCCGAGTACGACCAATGATGCTCAGTCCCAGAATCCACCCATCTCCGTGCCGACGATGGCCGCAACTCAAGTCCTAATGACGATTCTGACGCCAACTGGCAGCCCGATCGATTCGCAAGCCGATCGGGTAGTTGGTTGGCGCGGATCGGTGCCCACCACAGGCGAATACACGATCGAGTTGCGCCCGATTCAAGGCTTAAAGGGTAATGCCTTTCCATACAAACTCAGCGTCACTCAAATTGCCGCTATCCCTTCACCCACATCCACTGTCCCTAGTACGCCCATCCCAGACGCGACAGCCATCCCAGACGCGACAGTCACGCCAGCCGTACCAGTGCCCGACGATAGTAGTGGCATCGATCCGACACCTAATACTAGCCCTAGCACGACTCAGCCCACAGACGACGGACTTCCCAGCTCTTTCCCCGCTCCCATCCCCAGCGTCTCGACCTCACCCAGCCCAACCGAAACCCTCAGCCCCAGACGCAATCGCCGCCGCAATCGCACGGAATCCTCAACTAGTTCCACCACTAGGCAACGCATACGGAACAACGAATCAAACGAAGGAGCAACTTCTACCCGTCGCCGCAGACGCAACCGCGTCGTCGAATCTAGCGACGAATCAACTGCCACTTCCACTCCTCGCCGCAGACGCAATCGCGTCGAATCTGGCAACCAGACAACTTCTACTTCAACTACCCGTCGCAGACGCAATCGGACGACTCAAGCCACACCGGAGTCGAGTTCATCTACAACAAATTCCGGCAATACTCAGCCTAGCAATACGCCCAGCCCCGAACCCTCCGTCGGCATCCCCGTACCCCCAGCCAAAACTAACACCTCACCGAATAGCGGGGTTACCGATACGGAATAGTGGATAGTGGATAGTGGACGCAAGCGTTTCCCCTTTCCCCCTTTCCCCCTCTCTCCCTCTCTCCCTCTCCCCCTCTCCCCAACACCTATCGACATGCTCCTGATCTCCAGTACCGACACAGAGGCGGGTAAAACCGCTCTTACAGCCACCTTGGCAGCATATGGGCGGAAGTATCGCCCGCAGCAAAATTGGGGGATTCTCAAGCCAATTCAGTGCGGTAATGGCGATCGAGAGTTTTATAGTCGGGTGTTCGATCGATCGATCGAGGATATCAATCCGATTTATTTAGCAGCTCCACTCGCACCCCCGATCGCCGCCGCACAAGCTGGGACTAATATCGAGCTGGGAGTGGCTTGGCAAGCTCTCCAGCGGATGCGTCAGCAATATGATTTCGTCTTGGTAGAAGGCATTGGGGGTTTAGGGACGCCGCTAACGGCGGAACTTGTGGTTGCAGATCTCGCAAGGGAGTGGCGATTGCCGACAGTTTTAGTCGTCCCAGTCAAACTCGGCGCGATCGGTTTAGCTGTGGCTAATGTGGCTTTAGCCAAACATTATAATGTTCAGTTACGTGGCATTGTCCTCAATTGTCCTGAGCCACTCTCAGACGCAGAAATCGCCAACTTTGCCCCAGCAGAGCTGATTCAATCGCTCACTAGCACTCCCGTTCTCGGTTGCCTTCCTTATTTGCCAAATCTGGAAGATCTCGACTTATTAGCCGCCGCCGCCGCCAATCTCGAATTGGAGGTATTATTACCAAATCTGGCTTACGGTGGGCGACAGGTGAGAGTTTAATGAAGGCAGAGGGCAGAGGGCAAAAGGCAAAGGGCAAAAGGGAAAAGGCAAAGGGCAAAGAAAATAAGACAGTTTACCCGTCTACCCATCCACCCATCTACCCATCTACCCATCTACCCATCCACCCATCTACTCCCTGCTTTTCAAACAGTTCCCGATGCGTTTTGACATAATTACCTTATTTCCCGAATTTTTTACCTCCCCCCTTGGTTGTGGCTTGATGGCAAAAGCCTTAGCCAAACAGATTGCGTCGGTACATGTTACCAATCCGCGCGATTTTACATTCGATCGACACCACAAGGTCGATGATGAGTCTTATGGGGGTGGCGTGGGGATGGTGATCAAGCCAGAACCGATTTTTGCAGCGGTGGAGTCGTTGCCGCATTTCGATCGTTCTCAGGTATTACTAATGAGTCCTCAAGGCGAAAAGATCGATCGAGCCTTATTTGAGGAATTACAGAATAATTGCGATCGATTGGTGTTAATTTGCGGTCATTATGAAGGGATCGACGAGCGGGTAATGAATATTGTCGATCGCGAAATTTCTTTAGGTGATTTCGTGTTGACTTGTGGCGAAATTCCCGCGCTCACCCTGATTAATGGCATCACGCGATTGTTACCTGGAACTGTCGGTAAAGTAGAATCTCTCAAAGCCGATAGTTTTGAAGATGGCTTACTCGATTACCCGCACTATACGCGTCCGCCAGAATTTCGCGGGTGGCGCGTGCCTGATGTCCTAATGTCTGGCAATCACGAAAAAATCGCCCAATGGCGACATCAACAACAACTCGATCGTACCCAGGCAAAACGTCCCGATCTATATACTAAATGGCTAGAAAATACTTGAGCATCAAAGGAGTGTTGGCAGTTATTGCCATTAATTATTCCTAGATGACCTTGAATTTTCCCAGATCTTTACCGTATACCCGATCGCCACATCAATAGATCGATCTTTCAAACCACTTACTAGTTGAGCTTATGCGGACACCGATTGAATTACCGGATCATCGCGGTCTGATTTGTGGTTTTTTACTATGCCCTCAATTACCGCCACAGCAACTAGAATGGGACGCCCTAGCAGAAGAATTAGGCACTGCCGATCGCTTAATCTGGTTGCATTTCAATCTCGCTGATGTCCGCGCTCGCACCTGGATTTCTAATTGCGAGTATATCCCAGCAGTGGCTAGAGAGATGTTGTTAGATTCAGCGCCACATATTCAAATAGAATCGCTTAAAGATGGTTTTGTAGGTATATTAGGCGACTTACATTATCAATTTGATGCCGAGCCAGATAGTTTGGGGTTGGTACGGATCTATCTCGATCGGGGGTGTCTGATTTCTGTGCGCGGACGACCTCTCAAAGCGACCGATCGATTGCGGTTAGCTCTGCTGCATGGAGAGCAGATCGAGACATCCATCGATCTGTTGGTGCATTTACTAGAATACATGACCGAGATATTTAGTAGTGTGACGATCGATATTCGTGAGGTGGTAGATGAGATCGAAGACCAGCTTCTCAAAGGAAATTTTCAAGATAAACGTGGGGAAATAGGCACCGCACGTAGAGGTTTGGCTAGATTGCGCCGTCACCTCACTGGCAACCGACAGGCATTATCTCAACGGTTGATACCCCGTTTACCAGCTTGGTGCCGAGAAATCGATGTTTCGGAACTTCGCCGCAATCTCGAACGATTAGATGCCGTCATTCAGGATTTAGAATTAGTTCAGGAGCGCGCGAGATTACTTCAAGAAGAAATTGCTGGGCAACTTCAAGAGACTGTCAACCAGAACTTGTATATGTTGTCGATCGTCACTACTATCTTTTTACCCATTACCTTGATTACAGGGATATTTGGCATGAATGTTGGTGGTATGCCTTGGACACAAGAGCCAATCGGTTTCTGGTGGGCAATCTTGACGATGGTCGTTACCTTGTCGATGACTTTGTTTCTATTACGGCGACAGCAATTATTCTAATCGCTGTTCGATACTCACGAAAAAGCCTTCTCCTGTTAGAGAAGGCTCGATTTTGTCTTAACGATCTGATGATTTCCAGATCGTTAAGAGTCTCTAGAATTTGAAACCAGCACCCAGAGTTACGAGCGTGCTAGAATTGTTGCTGCTTAAGGGCACATCTAATGCTGCTTTTAATTGAATTGTGTCGGTGACATCAAAATCTGCACCGCCAGTGAAGGCAACAGTTGTGTTGCTACCAGCACCGGAGTTAATAAATACAGAACCACCGATAAAAGGAGTGATTTGAACTTTGCCGCCTCTGTTGGACAAGTCGAAATCATAAGTAAGACCGCTACCAAAGGTGGTACCACCGCTGGGGAAGTAGATAAATGGGCGGAGGGAGAGATTGTCGCTAACTCTAAATTTAGAATTTACGCCAACAGTTGTTTGTCCGCCACCGATTGCTAGGGCTGGTCCGATTACGTTCTGACCCACTTGTGCTTTTGCTGGTGCGCTCATACTTAGAGCAGCAACTGACGAGCACAACATAACTAATGCAACAATATTTTTTTTCATCTTGGGTTTCTCGTTTTTTAAGTAGAGTCGCTCGACTAACTATGTTTGGTGTTTCTATTAGACAAAGAAACTTTTTTTAAGCCAACTTTTGTCTCGGTCGAGCTTCAGGTGTAAGTTTTTTCCTGATTACTCCACCTTGACGCGGCTGGATTACGAAATGTTCCAAACAAAATTTTGCTAGCTACTTAATAGATGCAGTCGTTCGCGGAGCTTACCGGAGGTAATCGATCTGTCGAGTCGGATAATTTTTGACATTTGGCCATAAAAATCAGGAGAAGCGACGATCGCGATCGTCGCTTCTCCTGATGGTTTTGCTAATTTTTAGTCAGCATTAGCAGGATTGGTCTACTGATAAGTAGTCTCATCTCTCATTTCTGCTAAAGCCTAAACCCTAAAGCCTAAACCCTAGTCCTCTACGCCCACAGAATCGATCCGAGTTCGTAAGGATTGCTCAAATGTGGGTGGTGAGGCAACACGCGCAGAGACAAGCCTTGCAGGCCGCTAGCAGCGTAAGCAATCTCACTGGTGTACAGACTATTCCCGTTGCCATCCCGGCCTTGATAGGTCATTACAGTGGTGTCTGCGTTGACGATTTTGCCATTGGTGTCTACGGCACCTTTGTACAATTCGACTTGGACGTCGTGAGGTTCTAAACTTCCTAGTTGAATCAGACTCTTGACGGAGATCGACTGATTGACGTTAATATCTTCTGGTGCGGAGACATCGACGGTATGGACTTTGAGGTCGCCCCAATGTTTGAGCATCTTTTGTTTCCAATGGGCGAGATCTTTACCAGCTTGATAATGATTGTCGGTGACGACATGGTTGCGATCGCTGGCGGGGAAATAACCCACAGTCGCATAATCCCGCAGCATCCGGGCGGTATTGAAGGTCGGACAATTGAGCCGGATGGCATCTTTCATCTTGGCGATCCATTTCCGAGGTAAGCCTTCTTTGTCTCGATCGTAGAATAAGGGGACGATTTCTTGTTCTAACAGGTCGTAGAAAGCATTGGCTTCGACGCTATCTTGATAATCTTCATCGGAGTATAGCTCGCCGTGACCGATCGGCCAACCCGTGCGGACGTAATCGGCTTCATCCCACCAACCATCGAGAATACTCAGGTTGGGTAAGCCATTCATTGCCGCTTTCATGCCGCTGGTACCAGAAGCTTCGTGCGGACGCCGGGGCGTATTCAGCCAAATGTCGCAACCAGCTACCATCACTCGCGAGACATAAATATCGTAGTCGGGGACGAATACGACTGAGTTCATGCCTTCGGAGCGCGTGAAGTGGACGATATCGCGGATTAGTGCCTTACCGGGTATATCTTTGGGGTGGGCTTTACCTGCGATTACAAATTGAACTTTACGTTCTTTATTGCCGACTAAAATCTTTTTAATCCGCTCTAAATTGCGTAAGAATAATGTCGCGCGCTTGTATGTCGCAAATCGTCTGGCAAACCCGATCGTCAAGACGCCTGGATCTAGTGCTTCTTGCGCGTGGTTGATTTCAGCTAAAGTCGCGCCGCGTTCTTTGAGATGGCTGACGATGCGATCGCGAACGTAGACGACCATTTCCGATCGACTGTGTTCGTGATTGCGCCACAGTTCCTCATCGGGAATCGCGTCCATTTTGTGCCAAATCGGATCTTCGATCGATTTTTCCGACCACTCTGGGCCTAAATAGCGATCGTACAATTCTTGCACGGATTTGGCGACGCAACTGCGGGCGTGGACGCCATTAGTTACCGACGTAATCGGTACTTCGTCGATGGGGACATCTTTCCACATGTTTTGGAACATTTCCCGCGAGACGACGCCGTGCAACTTCGCCACACCGTTGACAAAGCTAGAAGTCTTCATCGCCAGAGCTGCCATGCTAAAGGGCGAATTTAAATCCGCCGCATTTTCGCGTCCCAAGCCCATAAAGTCATCTTTACTCAGTCCGTAAATGCCAGCATAATGACCGACATAATAGATCGTCTTGTCTGGAGGGAACAGATCGAATCCCGCACTCACAGGCGTATGCGTTGTGAAAATCTGAGTAGACTGCGCGACTTGTCGGGCTTCGACAAAGGATAAGCCATCGCGTTGCATCAGCACCCGAATGTGTTCGAGAATCAGGAAGCCGGAGTGTCCTTCATTCATGTGATAGACGCTCGGCTTGTGTCCCAACGCTTCGAGCGCGCGGAAGCCGCCGATCCCTAACATGATTTCTTGATGAATGCGCGTATCTAAATCGCCACCATACAAGGCATCGGTAATATCTTGGTCGTAAGCACTATTTGGCTCGATATTGGTATCGAGCAAGTAGAGCGGAACCACACCCACTTGCACGCGCCAGACTCTGGCATACACCATCCGTCCGGGATACTCTACCGCTATGCGTAGTTCGGAGCCATCGGGTTTGCGTTCGAGTTGAACGGGGATATTGTGAAAATCGTTAACTGGATAACGTTCCTGTTGCCAGCCTTCGGCATTGAGATATTGGGCAAAGTAGCCTTTTTGGTATAGCAAACCGACGGCAACTAGGGGTAAACCTAAATCGCTAGCTGACTTGAGGTGATCTCCCGCCAGCACGCCCAAACCGCCAGAGTAGATCGGCAGACAGTCTACTAATCCAAATTCAGCACAGAAATAAGCAAAGCATTCTTTGCCGACATTATTGGCACGTTTGTGTTTGTACCAACTGCGATCGTGTAAGTAGGTATTGAGTTCGCCTACTGCGCGTTCCATGTGAGCTAGAAAACCATCATCAGCAGCAACTTCTTGCAAGCGCGACTGACTGACTCTAGCTAATAGAGCGACTGGGTTGTGACGGGTAGCTTCCCACAAATCCCGATCGAGTCTTCTAAATAGTTCTTTGATCTCCGTATTCCAGTCCCAATACAGATTATAGGCAAGCTGCCGTAGGGGTTCGAGTGAGGCTGGTAGGGAAGGAGAAACGTTGAATGTACGAATCGGCTGCATCAATAAACTTCCTCGGCAATTAATTCCTCAATCTCTTATTGTTACCCACCATGGTCGGTGGGTACCAGTTTCTCCACAATATCTTTACAAGTTTCGCGATCGGACAAATTGTCGATGTAGGTGATAGCTCGTGTAGTTTTTGAGAAAGAGATGGCAAACATTATAACTTACAAATAATTTTAGCTGAGGATGGTAATTGTTTCTGTCTAAATGGGTACACATAAGAGAACACAGTTATCAGCGATTTAGTTGAGTTTGAACGATGCGCTTAAGACTTTTGTCATAGGGCAAAGCCAAGCCAATATGCGTAAGCTGTGCTAGCTTCCGCGATTGTCAAACTAAAAAGATTAAAATAATTAGTATGCGCCGATACACATTTCTCAACACCTTACGCAATATGAAAACCAGTCAATATTTGTCTGTCATCATGTCGATTGGTGCGCTCTGGATTTCGCTCGGCAGTCGGTCTGCAATCCAAGGTTTTGGTGTTGAATCTGCCATCGCTAATTCTGCCATGGGAGTGTCACCGGATCGACATCCCCAACTACTTGCTCAAAGCAACGCAGCATCTAATTCGAGTCAAACTGAAGTCGAGCGCGATTTCCGACTCCAAGATATCACTGTGACTCGCAATAGCTCGGATAAATCCCTGTTTACTGTCAAAGGGTCGATCGAGAATCAAAGCAAACACACTTATTACATATATTACATTGTAGCTAAATTTATTTCTAACGATGTCTCGATCAAGCAAGCGATCATTCCGGTTAATATCGCTATTCCGGCTGGTAAATCCACTTCATTTACACATGAGATTTCGACCCAGAGTGTCAACTCCATCTCCCCAGAAACAGTCAAACCGATCGTGGTTAAATATGAGTATCGGTAGGTTAGGGACTAGGGAGCAGGGAATAGGGGCTAGAGGGTGGAGGCTGCCCGCGTGGTTCGCGGTTGCTGTAATTAACCTGACTTGCTCCCAATAACCGCAGCAGTTAGAAACCATTGCTCATCCGGCAAAGTCCGCCTTCACGGACTAGATAATTTAGCACGCAAAGAAGGCGTAGCGTCTCGAAGAGAAGGCAGGCTACGCCAACGCGAACAGTCGCAGGTAAGAGGTAAGTAGCAACTTGGGTTAATTAATAACCCAAAGCAGTCAGGATATCGTTAGCGTGAGTATCTGTCTTAACGCTACTATCGACATGGACGATCGTGCCATTCTCGTCGATCGCGTAAGTGACGCGTTTGGCATAGCCGCCACCATCAACATCATAGGCTGCAATAATTTCGCCATTGGTGTCAGCTAAGAGCGGGAACGGGAGATTGAATTTTTTAGTAAAATCTTGGTGCGAAGATTCATCATCCTTGCTAACGCCAAGAATGACAATACCTTTGTCTTGATATACGGCATAATTATCGCGAAAACTGCAAGCCTGTTTCGTGCAGCCAGGGGTATCATCTTTGGGATAAAAATACATGACAACTTTCTTGCCAGCTAATCCAGAGAGCGTCACCGGATGACCATTGGTGTCTTTAACGTTAAAATCAGGAGCTTTTGTGCCTACAGCCAGAGCCATGAGATAATTTCCCTGTAATATTTCAGAAGTGCTAACACAGCTTACTGTAGACGCGATCGAGCTGTTTTTCAAGCTTTAGAATAAATGTATTATCCAATGTTTAGTTCGGCGGTGCTGGATTAATGGATCGAAATCAGCGGGGTGCGGAGTGAGGGGATGAAAAAATACCGAAGGGAGAAAATCGTACCTTAGATCGGTAATGCCCTTAATTCATCATGGTTTGGCGAGGGGTGGTTTTGGCATGTAGATCGGCTTTGTTAAAACGATCGCTCTGGGACTTGGATGCTAGCAATGTGGCGGTAGACTGTCCTGCATTCAACGGTTGCCAGTCAAAATCCCGATCGATGGTGGAGCGGAGAAGATCGAAGATTTGGCGACAGTGGTTGTTGCTTTTGAGGGGTAATTCCTCATTTTTGACGACAAAGCTCAGTTTGACATGAGTGGGAGTGGCATGAGTGGTGTCGATGAGGACTTCGGTGGTAACTAATTTAGCAAATGAGACGCGACCGGGAATCTCTCTAGCCATGAGGTAATCATCCAGATCGTAGATTGTCTCTAGCCCGCAAACCTCCATCAATTTACGTAGCGACGAACGGAGGTTTGAGGATTGCAGATTTACTGAATAATGACATGTGTAGCGAGACATAGTAATCGATCTCTAAAGAACAAAGTTTCGTTATCTGAAATTCCCTTGACATCGTAGCAGATTCATTACCTAATTTGTAGTGATGTTAGATCCAATATTTAGCTAAACATGAGTGGTAAGTTTATCGTGTTTGAAGGAGTCGAAGGCTCTGGCAAAAGCACTCAGATTCAGTTAGCGGCAGAATGGCTCAAAAGCTTACCTGGCAAGAATCAATCGGCAATTGTGACGCGCGAACCAGGTGGGACAAATTTGGGACGACAGATTCGCCAGATGTTGCTTAACGACCCCAGTAACGATATCGGAAATCGCACCGAATTATTATTATATGGTGCCGATCGCGCTCAACATGTAGAATCGATCGTCAAACCGCATCTAAAGCTTGGCGATCTGGTCTTATGCGATCGATTTACCGATTCGACAATTGCCTATCAGGGCTACGGACGGGGATTCGATCGCGATGAGATCGATCGGGTCAATCAATTAGCGACAGGTGGGTTGCAAAGCGATCTGACTTTCTGGCTAGATCTGGATGTGACGATCGGTTTGCAACGAGTTGGATTGCGCGGTCAGCCCGATCGGATGGAACGGGCAAATTTAGATTTTCACCAACGGGTCAGACAGGGCTATCAAGAGTTAGCAAATAGCTATCCAAATCGCATTGTTCGCATCGATGCCGATCGCTCTGCTACTGTCATTCAGATGGAGATTCAGACGATATTAACACAGCAGAAATGGTTCGATTTAGGTAGTGCAGATACTGCCACAGTAACGGATGCGCGCCCCCCCAAATAAGACTAAATACTCAATAGTTTTGTAATTTAAAGACAAATAATGCGATAATCCTATTTAAAATCAGACTAAGTGGAAAAATTTAGTCACCGATCGGTAAAATTGCTACCCGATCGAGGTCGTCAATTAAATAGCATTTTTGTTGACATCAATGGTTGTCAAATCAAAGATTTGGAGCGATCCTGTCAAGATTTTACACTACTGCGATCTAGCGTTTAGGCAAATACTACCGGGATAAAAACTTAAATCCGAGCGTCTGGACTTGCTGTGAAGCTGGATCGAGATATCAACGATAAGCGATACCAAAATTCTTTAACTTTAAAAAATTTAGCATTGAGGTAAATACTATGACTAACTCACCCAATCCCAATCGTCGTCGCCGCCTGACTGCGGACGAACTGATCGCGATCGGAGTAGCTCTAGCTGGGATCGGTACGGTATTTTTCTGGGGACTCGGTCAAAAGTACCAACCGATGTTCCAAGGCGCGATGTCTAGCCTCAATAACGACAATTCCAATCGCCAAGTCGGTGTGCTAGGCAATCGCAATATTTATCTCAACAGAGAAAGACGGACGATCGCCGATAGCGCGCGCGTGGAAACCCCGCCGTCGGCTCCGAGTGCGCCCCCCGCTACTTTTGTACCGCCGATCGTCAAAACAGTCGAAGTACCTGTTGTCGAAACGCCGAAAACTGTCGTACCCCAGGTAGTAACTCCCACTAAAGTGTCGGTAGTCCCAGCTTTTACAGATGTACCCAAACAATTCTGGGCGGAAAATTATATCAATGAGTTACAGAAACGGGGAATTCTCGATGATTTTGGCGATGGTAAATTCGATCCGAGTAAGGAAATTACCAGAGGAGAATATGCCAAAATGCTCGATCGGGCATTTGCCGATAAACCAGTAATGATGGCAACATCTAAATTTGCCGACATCCCAACTGATTATTCCCGCAAAGAAGCGATCGACAAATCGGTACAATTAGGATTTATGACTGGCTATTCACCGACCAAATTCTTCCCAAATCAACCGATTCCGCGCTATCAATTACAGATATCTTTAGCCAAAGGATTGAAACTGGCAGTGCCTACTAGTACGGGGCAAGTATTGAGTAAGTTCAAAGACGCCGATCGGATGCCCAAATTTGCTAAAGACAAAATGGCAGCCGCGATCGATGCGGGATTGATTATCAAAGATAAAGACACCAATCTACTCAAACCCGTTGCCAATGCGACTCGTGCTGATGCTGCCGCTCTAATTTATCAATCCTTAGTTAAAGAAGGCAAAATTCAACCACAAAAATAAGCGTGAGTAAACGAGCTGGATTAGAAGATAAAGCAATTATCGTCTATGTTTGACATTTTTCGATGCAACGCGATTGCCGGAATATTCACAAAATTGCGTTGCATCTAATAATTTATAATTTCTAATTTTAAATACTTTTTAAATTTTTATTCACTATTTTATGAGACTCGATTCTCCCAAGGAGAGATTACACCAACGCTTACCTTATCAGGTCTGGATTTTAAGTATATCAAGCTTACTGGTAGACATTAGTGCGGAAATGATTCGATCGGTGCTACCGATTTTTGTTTTGTTAAAATTACAAGGTGGCGCAATGACAATTGGCGAGATCGAAGGGATCTCCGCCGCCACAGTTGCAATTATGCGCGTCTTTTCGGGAGCATTGAGCGATTATCTGGGAATGCAAAAAGGACTAGCAGTAATTGGCTATGGGATCGCTACATTGATGCGATCGCTGCTCCCCATCGCTCTCGATCCGATCTGGGTAATCTGGACTCAATTTGGCGATCGATTCGGACAGGGGATTAGTGTTGCTCCGCGCAAGGCATTGATGGCAGATTTGACATCGGAAGAAACGCGCTCTAAAGCTTATCGCTTGCGACAATCGCTATTAATTGCGGGAGCTTGTATCGGTTCGATCGTCGCGGGTGCGATTTTATATGTCGAGCCGAATGGTTACAATCTAATATTTGCTGGCGCGGTAGTTCCGAGTTGTATGGGCTTAGCTTTATTAATATTGGTAGTCAAACCCGTCCAAGAACCCAAGAAACTATTAACCCTACCAGCCGAAATGACTGGTTTGCTGGCTGGAAATGATAAATTTTACACTAGCGTTTCACCATCACAGCAAAAACGGAATGTATCTTCCACCGCCGTAACTACTCGCCACTCCGAGAGAGCGGACTCATTGCCAAGTTACAACCCGATTTATTTACGAGATATACCAGCATTAGGCGGCGAATATTGGCGGCTAGTAGTTGCGGCTATCTTCTTTAATCTTGGCAACTCTAGCGATGCATTCATGCTAATGAGATCGATTGAGATCGGTATGTCCCCAGCATTTATTCCCGTGGGACTGGTGGTGATGAATTTAGTCTTTGCCTTGGTATCCTATCCAATAAGTTCGCTCGTCCTCAACCTCACCGCCAATCGCGATAATCGATCTCTCAAGATTCGCTTTCTGCTAACTGGGTTTTTACTCCACGCGATCGTGTATTTTGGACTAGCAGTCGTCACCACAAATGTTCAGATTTGGTGTTTATTTGGCTTGTACGGACTGCATTTGGCAATGATTCAGGGTTTGACAGTCGATCTAGTAAATAGAGCTGTAGAGCCAAGCAGACGGGGGACAGCATTTAGTTTATTCAATTTAGTCATCGGCATCACTCTCCTAATTGCCAATCTGATTGCTGGTTGGTGTTGGCTGCAAATCGGCTCTGGCTTTACATTTACCGTCGGAGCCTTTTTTGCCTGTGTTGCTACTTTGATACTATTAATTGGGAGTGAGGAGTAGAGGGGATAGGCTTTAGGCTTTAGGCTTTAGGCTTTAGGCTTTAGGTTTTAGGTTTTAGGCTTTAAACTTTAGGCTTTAGGCTTTAGGGAATAGGGAATAGGGAATAGAATACGCACTCATCATTACCCGTTACCCGTCTATCTATCCACCTGTCTATCTATCCACCCATCCACCCATCCACCCATCCACCCTTATGCGCTTAACCTCCCTAGATGTCTTTCGAGGGTTGACGATGGCTACCATGATTTTGGTAAATATGGCTAGCCTGCCCAATGACGATCGCAAATATGCTTGGCTCGATCATGCTCCTTGGCATGGTTATACGATCGCCGATTTAGTTTTCCCATTTTTTCTGTATATTATCGGCGTGTCGATGGCATTTTCGCTGGCTAAATATACGAGTGGAGATGTGCCACTCTCCAAGCAAGTATATTGGCAAATTCTTCGTCGGAGTGCGATCTTATTTGGCTTAGGTTTGATTCTAAATAATTTAGTGTGGAATTATAATCTCACCGAGCCGAAGTTCTTTGCAAATCTCGATAAGCTACGGATTATGGGTGTATTGCAGCGGATTGGAATTGCTTTTTTCTTTGCTTCGATCGCTGTTTTAGCTCTAGCTCAAAGATGTTTGTGGATATTAACTGGCGGTATTTTGGTAGGGTATTGGCTAATTTTGGCTTTTATTCCGGCCTTAGATAATAGCGATGGTGTATTCAGCCAATTTGGTAACTTTGGAGCTTATGTCGATCGATTAATTATTACGCCAGCACATTTGCATAAAGGCTCTAAAAACCTCAGCGATCCAGAGGGATTATTTAGTACTTTACCTGCGATCTCCAGCATTTTATTTGGTTACCTCACTGGAACGTGGTTGAAACGTCAGCCTGTAGCTACTCGCACTAGTGCCAGCCTCCTGATGTATGGATTGGCGGCTGTAGTCATTGGGTTAGTTTGGAATAGTTTTTTCCCAATTAATAAAAAGCTATGGACGAGTTCGTTCGTGTTATTTACAACTGGTTGGGGTTTAATTTCGCTGGCGGCTTGTTACGAATTAGTCGATGTCCGTAAATATCGGCAGTGGTTTAAACCATTTGAAGTTATGGGTTTGAATGCAATTTTTATCTATGTGGCTTCGATTGTGCTGATTAAGTTATTGATGGTCAATCAGATTGCTAAAGATACATCTATTTATGTATGGTTGAGTACGCAGTTGTTTGGCTGGGCGGGTGCGCTTAATAGTGGCGTCTTATTTGCGATCGCGACTGTTCTATTATGGCTGGTGGTCGCGTATCTAATGTATCGCCAGCGGTGGTTTTTAAAAATTTAGATACTCACTTTTACAGAAATAATCAGTTATCTCGAGCGATTTCGATTAACTCAACCATTGGTCTTTTCCGTACTTAATCCATTGTTCGATCGTGGCAATTATAGAGATTACTAGCCAGTAGTAAAGAGATCTGCTTACTTTCGCATTATTAAAGTAAATACACAAATATCCCAAACTAATGTAAAAAAATGGGATTGCAAACACATGTCTGCCTAGACTTGCTATGGTTGTAAAACCAAAATCCATCGGACACAAAAACACGATTGTGCAAGTAATTACAGCAAAGCAAGTTGAGAACCAAAATAAATAATTTGTAGCTAATGTATCTACTTCATTTTGTCGATCTAACTTGTCTTCACTTAAGGTGCTCCATTCTGTCTCGATCTGTTTAGAGCGTAATTTTAACCTAATGATTGTAAATGGAATAAAGATGGCTGGGTAGAGTAGCCATACATTGCCAAGTGGAGATTTTGGAATCGAATTTAAGATGGCATTAAATTTATCCTTCATCACAACAAATGCTACAGCACTAACCAGAATAATCCAGGGCATATATAGTCCCATCATATCGAACATAGATGTTCTAATAAAAAGTAGATCTGGGTAGAATCCAAATTTCCGACCCCAATTAGCTTGATCGTGAAATGGGGCTAAGAAATCGCCTCTCATCTGCCAACAGATCCATCCGTAAATGGAGTATCCCACAATTGTGGCTATAGATATTAAAGCAGATATTTTTAGCTCTGGTAGGAACTGCTGAAATATCGACCTAAAACTAGTTTGTTTGTTGTTATGCCACTTGAGACTAACTAAAACGAGCGAAGCTCCCATCACCGAGCCTATTAATTGAATCGAGCAAGGTCTAATTAAAGACATAATAACAGTGGAAACTGCGGCAATTAAGTAGTGCCGACTCATCGGCTTTATTTGAAGCTCGTGTAAGCTCCAAATTAGAAACAGAGTAACCGCACAATAAAAACTTTCTGTATATCCTAAAACTCTCTGAATACCTGTCGGATTGAGAGTAAATAATAGTAGAATTAAGAGAGCTAGTTTTGAAGACTTAAATAGTCGATCGAATAAAATATACAAAGGTGGTAAAATTACTAAAAATATCCCTGCTCCTAACGTCTTTAATTGATAAGCCGCAGTTACTACTGTATTCGGGTGAAATATGTTCCTAGTCAACCATGGCCATAATGGATAGAATGCACTGCAAGTATCACTAATAACCATTGCAGCATAATGTTCTACATCCCAATAATAACCATCTTTAACAGCATTTATCGACGGACTAAGACGAACGATCGAGAAGAATTTATCAAAAGCTCTAGGACAAATTATCATACCGATTACAGCACAACCAATAAATATCCCATAGACAATTGCCAGATGAGATAAAATTCTTTGAGGATTTTTTTTAGTCATTAGATTAGGCGATCGTTCAACATTTCTGGGAGATACATATTTAAACCGTATTTAAGCGATCGCTAAAATTGCAACTATTGTACTATAAATTGACGCCAACTGTAATTTAACAGAGCGAGACAGAGCTGCCGATCTTAAAGCCAAGATTTACAGAAGCGAAGTTGACTTCGATCGAAAGGATCGAACGTTAACATTGGCACCTAATCGGGGAACAATAGGCAAGACATCTTCAATACAGATACTAGCCAAGCTATGGATGCGGAAGAACTATTGTGGCGATATCGCGGTGGCGAACGGGATTTTAGCTCGGTCGATCTGAGTGGATTTAGTTTGGTTTCCCAAGACTTAATCGATATTGTCCTCAACCAAGCCGATTTACGCAAAAGCAATCTCACGTTTGCCTACCTCAATCGCGCTCAGTTACTCAAAACCAACCTTTCTAGCTGCAAATTAGGCGGCGCGACGCTGATCCGAGCAGATCTTCAAGGTGCCAATCTCCGCGATGCGGACTTGCATGGAGCCAGTCTCCAATATGCCGATTTTCGCGGTGCCGATATGACATGGGTAAATCTCCTCGATGCCAATCTGATGGATGCGGACTTACGCAATGTCAATCTCAGCGGTGCCAATCTCAGCGGTGCTTGTCTGCGTGCGGCTAATTTTCGAGAGGAAAAACGCAGTTATAATTCCAATCTCCGCAGTGCTAAACTGTGTCGCGCCGATTTGCGAAATGCTAATATGGCTGGAGCAAATTTATCAAAAGTCGATCTTAGTTATGCCAATTTGACTGAGGCAAATTTGAAGGGAACCGATCTCACTGGTGCCAATTTAACGGGTGCCAAATTAACGAATGCAATTTTGACAGAGGCAAATTTGCACGAGGCAAATCTCCCTCATGCCGATCTCTCTCTGGCAAAACTCGAACGGGCGATCGTCACAGCGTGCGACATGACAGGTGCTAATCTGAGTAGAGCGATCATGTCTAAAATTAAGTTGGCAAATACTAATTTGAGTTATGCCGATCTCACAGATGCACGGATGCATCACGCCGATCTGACACGCACCATTTTATGTTATTCGACGATGATTAATGTCGAACTGATCGAGGCACATTTAGCCAAAACCGATCTCGAAGATGCCAACTTAACCAATGCGAATTTGATGCGTGCGGAAATGAGTAGTGCTAGCATGGTCGGGACGATTCTGACTGGTGCTAAGATGCCTGACGGCAGGCTGTATGCGAATGTTTAATAACAAAGATTGAAATCACTCGCTCTTCAGGGTAGGCGCACTTGATGATGCGGCGCACTACTTGCTGGAGGTTTACTCTAGCGAATAGTGTGACAAGACATTATCCCTACCCTCAAATTTTGAGAGATGGTGACATGTTTGATAAACTACTACCAAAATTACGATCGAGCATTGTATGGTAGAAGCACCCGAACAGAGTGAAACCGGACGGATCGAGGCATTTAGCGATGGCGTATTTGCGATCGCGATTACGCTATTGGTGCTAGAAATTAAAGTACCGCAACACAAGATCGTCGAAACAGTCGGTTTAGTGTCTTCGTTGCTGTCCCTATGGCCGAGTTATTTGGCATTTCTGACTAGCTTCGCCTCGATTTTGGTGATGTGGGTCAATCATCACCGGATTTTTAGTTTGGTAGCGCGTACCGACCATGCTTTTTTCTACTGGAACGGACTGCTCCTAATGCTGGTGACGTTCGTACCATTTCCGACGGCGTTATTGGCGGAATATTTGATTCATCCCCAGGCGAGGGTTGCTGCAAGTGTATATGCGGGCATCTTTTTGGCAATCGCGATCGTGTTTAATCGATTGTGGAAACATGCTGCCACAGCGGACAGACTGCTCGCACAAAAGGCAGATCGGCACGAAGTAGACGCCATTACCAAACAGTATCGATTTGGCCCAGGATTGTATTTAGTTGCCTTTGCGTTGTCATTTATATCTGTATGGCTGAGTGTTGGCGTATGCTTTGTGTTGGCAATCTATTTTGCGCTGCGGAGCAACGCCTAGTAAGGAAAAGGTGCAAGTTAAGTTACCATTGCCTATCTCCCGCGCCCCCGCTCCCCCCTCCCCGCCAAGCTCCTACCTAGATTTAATAGACTACTAGAGTATTGTTTCTCACCACATCTCAACCATAGGAGTAGTCGATGTCTGACAATTTTTTAGAAGCTCTCAAAACTTTCTTGCCATTAATTGTAGTCGTAGTGACTGGTGCAATTGGGGTGGCAACTTATACTTGGCAAGAGAATATCAAACGTCAAACAGAAATAGTCGAGCGCAGGCAAAAACTCTACGAAGATCTCAATGGTGCTTTGTTTGGGCTGATTTTAGCGACAACTCCCGCAGAACGTCGCAATATCATCGCTCAAATCGAGAAGGGTTGGCTGTTTGCGTCGGATGATGTTTTAGCGGCTTTATTTAAGTATATGGAATTGTATGATGAGCTATGGGTGCAAGCCGCAGGCAATGTCCGACAATTGATTCGCGAAGATAAAATAGCTAGGAAAAATTTGGAGCAGTCAATGTCGGATCTTTTTTTGGCGATGCGTCAGGATCTTCGCCGTACTAAAATCCCCACAAATTTAGCACGGCAATATATGCACTTCTATCAATGCGGAATGCTCGATCTGAATTAAATTTATCCTCTAATTTGGCGATCGATTAATAATCCAGTGCCACCATTGTAAAAGCGAGCGAGATAAAACTAAGGGCTTGAGTTCGATCGCATTACGAGCGAGTAAATCTTGCACGATATTAAAAGCGGCATATTGTAGCCCCAAGAAACTATCGACAGGTGCATAATAATTACCTAATGTTATCGCCCCAGAAGCATAGACTTTGCCCACCTGATTGGCCATTTCGGGTAATTCAAAATCTTCGGTAACTGTCAGCCTGCCTAACTGGTTGATCGGTAAATTATATTGCTGAATTAGATCTTGAAGTAAGGGACTAGCAGTAATTGGGGCATCGACAGCCGTCGCGTCGATGATAAAGTCGGATTCTAAGTGGATGTCGCCTTTGACTCCCGATTCGCACACGGTGGTAATCGTACCGCCACGATTGGGATTGGGGACTACCTGCTGAACTTCCCCATAAAAGATCTGATACCAACCCTTATGGATGCCACCCGTGATGATTTTACGCCAGTCGGGACGATTCATCGTCGTGACGCCACCCCAATCGGCGAGTAAATGCTGGCGTTGCTCTGGGGTGGCATGTTCGAGGATGGTTTTATACTGACCGCCCCAGGCTGATTTCGGCCAATTGAAGGGCTGAAATTCATAATTATGTTCGACTTTGCGCTCGGCTAAACCGTATTTATTCCCGTCGGTTTTGGGGGAGCGGAGTAACTGAATGACGCGGATTTCGACTCGATCGTTATTGCGGCGGAGGGTGTAGAGTTTCTGAAGGATCCGCGCGGCGACAATTCCCGTACCGCGTAATAATACCGTCCCGCCATACATGGCTAGCGATTCGTAGATATGTTCGTGGGGTTCGTAGGCATTAACTACGGTTTTGAAATCCTGAGTGCGATCGCGATAAGCCTGGAGATCTGGTAAAAATTGGAGCGCGGGATAACCAGTAGCAATATGCACGTACCGCGCGATCGTGCAAGCATAATCAGTCGGTTGCTGGCAGGTATACACGATCGCATAGCGTCCGTCGGTAGTCTTGCGAATGGCTTGGACGCTCGCTGTGCGAATCATTTTCTTCCAACTAATTCGTGCAGCTTCGCGATCGATCGCGGCGATGACATCCCCAGCTTTGGGAGTATAAGTATCAGCCAGCGTCGGCTCGGCGAAGACTTGCCACAGATGCCCCAAGCCCGATTTCAATTTCCCTTTAGCGATGTCTCTCACCGCCTCTACGGTCGCATAATTGGGAAAACCCCAAATATTGTCAGGACAGGCATCGGCGGGGGATCTAAGCCGCTCGTAAGGCACGATCTGAGCATTGAGACAGAGCTGATGATAGCGTCCGTAGGGTTGCTGCTCCATTCCCAAGGCGCGGATGCGATCGGTACTCACGCCACTAATGCGCAATAAGTCTACCCAAATAAAACTCCCCAAACCGCCGCCGACAGTCGCATACTCGACTTCTTCGACGGGCAATCCGGTAGCGTGAATGGCTTGCGGCTCGATATGGGTTTGGCGGAAGATCGTGGGTAGACAACTATTGAGCTGAACTACAGGCGGCGGCGTGATGCGCGGATCGGGTCGATTAGTGACAGAATTAAATCTAATCTGCGATTGACTTGCTGGTGTAGCAACAGGTTGAGAATTATCTGGTAAAGCGATGGCAATTTGGTAATTGCCGATTTTAATGACATCTCCAGGCTCGATCGAACTTTGGGCTTGCTTTGTCCCATTAACGATGACACCATTACTACTGCCGCGATCGAAGATCGTTAACCGATCTCCCGCCATCTCGATCGAGGCATGATAGCGAGATACATCCAAACTATTTAGTACGATCCGACACACGCGCTGTCCGTCTAACAGATCCGGCAGTCGCGCAAACTCTCGCCCCAAGGCAATGGGCACGGTTAACAGGGGTTCTTTGCGTTCTCCTGTTGCTGGATCTTCCCACATCAAACGGATTTGCACGATCGATCGATTGACTGAGTGTTTAACGATCGATCTTAGCAGGATGAGCGATTTTTTGCTCGATCGCGCCTCATTTAGATTTAGATCCCCGACTGCTCGGAGAAGTTGGGGATCTAAATCATCGTACACTATCCAAATTTAGCTAAATCGATCGTCATCGACTAAAATAATCCTAATCTTAGCTCCAACTTTTTCTAGGTCGCTAGCAATATTCCAGATTTTCCTTCTGTATCCCAATGCAGTTATCACATCATCAAAAGTATCTAAAATTGCTTTGACATCTTTGGGTGATTTAGCAGTAAGCTGTCTGACTGTGTAAAAAACTTTTGACCGGAATTCGCCCACATCAGTAATAATTAAGCTAAAGCCGTCGGGTTCGCACCTAATGAAGATCTCATCCAAAAATTAGCGGCTGGTAAATTATTTAGATCGGTTTCATTATTACAACTTGGCATTCATCTTTGTGCCTATATTGTAGCTTTTGTCAAGCTAATCATTGTCGATGCTGGTGGCTATTATGATGTTAGCATCCTGCGCTTTTTGTCCATAACAGCAGGATCTATGCCCTTGTTCGCGATCGAGTGGTGGCTGATTCAAAACAGCTTGAAGCTTTCTAAGTCTAAAAGAGCTTGGGGATATTATCTAAATTTTGGCGTGTGTTTGTGGAGTATCGGGACGATCTTTGTCAGTTATTTTGTCTGATATAGCGATCCTATTTGAGTTCCTCACCGTAAAGTCAACTTGTAGGGGCGGTGCCTCGTGCCCGCCCTTTAGGGACTATGCTTCTCCTTTAGGATTGCTATAGTTCAGGATTAGGTTGCTGGCGAGCAATCTAATCCCTAAAGCCTAACGCCTAAAGCCTAACGCCTAACGCCTAAAACCTAGCTGGCAGTCGATCGGTTCAACAATACCGGGCAAGGAGCTTTGACGCGGACATAGTCAGAGAGCGAACCACCTAATAACCGATCGAGATCTGGTAAACTTTTGGCGATCGAGGGACGACGTTCTGGCGAACCGATCGTAATTAGATCGACATTTAGATCCTCAGCATATTTACAGATTTCTTTACCAGGATCGCCAGCCGTCACAATACATTTATAAGCGACGCCTTGTCGTTTGGCTTCACTAACCGCAGGTGCGAGAATCGGATCTGTTTCGGGATTACTTACGGCATCGGCAGCTTTTTTATCTGATTTAACTTGAATGAGGATCAGTTGACTACCTTTGATATCTCTTAATAGAGACAGAGCTAATTTGAGCGATGCTTGAGCATCGGGCGAGTTATTATAACCTACCATAATCCGATTAATGCGTCTGATATCGACATCATCTTTTACCAATAACATCGGACGCGAAGTGAGCTGAAAAACATATTGACTGACAGAATTAGAGAGAATCGATTCTAACCGATTGAGTCCCCGCGAACCCATAATAATTAAGTCAGAATTTTCTTCATCGGCAATTTGACAAACAGTATCTTTAGGATCGCCTTGTTTTAGTCTGACATTGACTTTTGCCGGATCGAGCTTGAGATACTCGATCGCATCAGCCAAGATTTGACCGCCAGCAGTAAGTTTTTCGGCCATTAGTTCGGCAGAGACTTGTGGAGTTACCACATGTAAAATGGTGACATTTGCTCCTTGGATGGTAGGAATTTCCATCAGCAGCTTGAGCATCCGTTCGCATTTACCCAAGCCAGCGACGGCAATTAAAATATTTTGAATCATACATTTAGCATCCTATCTAATTATTAACTTAACTGGTGGTGAGATGATGTTTGACACCTCAATAATTGGGTTATTGAATTCAAGTTGCTACCTGTAAGGAAAGCGGTTTGCGACGCGCGCATCACGGAGGGAACCTCCAGGTTGAGTGCATCAAGACACAATCGTTGGCATTCAAGGAGGTCGCAACTTGGATTGTTTAACTTATTAGCCTCTTGTCGTCGAACTGTCGTTAAAATTTTTGTTATGTTCTCGATCTTGCACTGTCACCATCTCCATACTGGCTCGATCGCAATATTATTTATTATTTAGTCGCCCCAGACAGAGATGAATGCAGGATAATTGTTGAATCGCTCTAGATTCACCTCTCACATCTCCTATGCTGTCGATCGAATGTCTCAACCACAAATTTACAGATATTCAAGCCATAATTTTTGATAAAGACGGCACCCTCGAAGACTCAGGCGACTATCTCCGCAATCTCGCCCAAAAACGCGCGCGCCTCATCGACGCTCAAGTTCCTGGCGTCGGCGAACCGCTACTGATGGCATTTGGCGTCACCGAGAAGGGTTTAGATCCGGCGGGATTGCAAGCGGTGGGTAGTCAATATGAAAATGAAATTGCCGCAGCGGCTTACATTGCCGAAACGGGGAGAGGTTGGAGTGCGGCGTTAGAAATTGTCAAAGGTGCCTTTAATGAAGTCGATCGCGTGATGGAATCCACGCCAGCAGCCATGTTTCCCGGTTGTGCCGAATCGCTTTCTACCCTTGCAGGTGCGGGACTCAAACTCGGCATCCTCTCCGCCGCCACCACTAGCCAAGTCGTCAAATTTGCCAATTATCATCGATTACAGTCGCATTTCCGGGTGCTGCTAGGTTCCGATCTCCAGTTTGCCAAACCCGATCCGCGCTTATTCCAATTTGCCTGTCAGGAACTCGGCGTAAATCCCGCACAAGCCCTAATGGTTGGCGATAGTACCTGGGATATGTCTATGGCCAAAAACGGCGGCGCAGCAGGCTGTATCGGCATCTCCTGGGGTCGATTCATGCAACCGATCGCCATGTCGGATGTCACGATCGAGGATTTATCCCAGTTACAAATCAGCCAGTAGTCCAAGTTGCTAGTTACTGGATCTGCCAACGACTGGAAGTCGTGGCTGGTGGTGCAAAGTCCGCCTACGCGGACTAGGATTTTTTAGTCCGCGTAGGCGGACTTTGCAGCATTAGCAGCGGTTTCTAACCGCTGAGGTTATAACTAGCAACTTAAGTTACTAACCGCTCCTCAACCCTCATTTACAATCGAGATAAATAGCCAATCCTCACCCAGCACCCGCCATGGTAACACCCTCCCAGCCTCGGCTGATTCCACCATTAGAAAATGGCGACAGACTCACTCGTTACGAATTCGAGCGTCGCTATGCTACGATGCCCCAGAATAAGAAGGCTGAATTGATTGAAGGAGTTGTCTACATGGCTGCGGCACTGCGCTTTAGAAGTCACGGCGAACCCATTCGTGACAAGTTAAGAAAATCAGAGATTTGTCAAAAGGGTAATAAAAAGATGCCAAACTGTTTCTAGTCAAGAGTTTGAGGGAATAGAGGCCTGATGACCAGCCGCCGAAGAAGTAACCGCGACCACGCCAAAAAGAACCACCAACCAGGTGTGGAAGATGAGATCATCGCCGCTCAAGTAGAGGCTTTATTGACACCAGCAATTTTCAATCAAAGTCATTACTACCGACAATTAGGGCTGAGAAATCGGCTGTTAAATTTACCCTTGATGATGGCAGCAGTGCTGACGCTACTGTGGCGGAATGTGCCAGGAGTCAGAGAACTAAGCCGAATGTTAGGGCGAGAAGGATTTTTGTGGTGTGAGCCAACACAAGTAAGTCAACAGGCGATTGCACAAAGATTTCTGACCTTTCCATCTGAGTTATTTGAGAGAGTGTTTAAGGAATTACTGCCAGAATTTAGAGTGAAGTGGCACCAGAGAAAACAGCGATTGTTGCCACAAAGCATTGAATTTGCTCAAGCAAAATTTGAGCGGATTTGGGCATGTGATGGCTCCACATTGGAAGCGATATTCAAGAAATTAGATAGCTTATCTGATGTGCCAATCGGACAACTAGCGGGAAAAATGGGAGTAGTCATAGATTTGGTGACGAGATTGCCGATTGAAATCTGGTTTAGAGAAAATCCCAAAGCTTCAGATGTTAATTTTGAGAAAGATATCCTGAATTTAGTAACATCGGGCACTTTATTGCTCTTGGATCGAGGCTTCTATCATTTCCAATTTTGGCAAGAATTAATTAACAGAGATATTCATTTTATTACTCGATTAAAAAAAGGTGCATCGCTACAGATAGAACGAGTATTTAGCAATAGTTATAGTATCCGTGACCGAATAGTGCGGATGGGGTCTGGCACCAAAAAGACTCCATATATAACTGTAAGATTAGTCGAAATTAAAGTGGGTAAAGTCTGGTATTCTTATCTAACTAGTGTACTCGACCCATTGAATCTTCCTCCCTATGTAGTCGCCGATTTGTACGGAAGACGGTGGCGAATTGAAGAGGCTTTTAATACTGTTAAACGATTGCTCGGGTTGAGTTATTTATGGACTGGTTCAGTTAATGGAATTAAATTACAGATGTGGGGGACTTGGCTGTTTTATGCAGTTCTAGTCGATTTAGGTGATGCTGTAGCTGATGAATTATCTCTCCCATTCGACCGCATTTCTTTAGAGATGATTTATCGAGGTCTTTATCACTTTCATGTAGCTCATCATAAAGGTTTAGCTGCCAATCCAGTCACCTATTTTGCTGCCCCAGAGAATCAAGATTTAGGTATTGTTAAAACTGTTCGTAAACCTAATGTTAAGTTAATTATTGCACCTTTTCCTGATTCTATGAGTCGAACAGACAATTTTTTCTTCGACTCATCGCCTCAAGCCCGCTTGACAAGTGCGATCGCTTCTTAACTTGTCACTAATGCGGCGAACCTCATAGCAATATTATGGGTTGGTTGTGGACTTATAAAATTACGACTCCAGGTGTGGCACTGGGGGATGCGCCGACAGTACGGCTAGACTCAGATAACGAACCTCAGCCCGATGCAGTATTGTTAATTGAAGAACAATGCGGCGGTCGATCGCGTGTAAGTGAAGATGATTACATTGAAGGGGTACCAGAATTAGTTGTAGAAATCGCCGCTAGTAGTGCCGCGATCGATCTGGGAGATAAAAAACGCGCCTACCGTCGCAATGGCATCCCCGAATATATCGTCTGGCAAGTATTCGATCGGAAAGTTGATTGGTTTTGCTGGCAAGAAGGGGAATATATCTCTTTACCGATAGATGCCGATGGCACGATTCGCAGTCGCATTTTTCCAGGTTTGTGGCTGGCGGTGGAGGATTTACTCGCCGGAAATATGGTGCGAGTTTTGGCAGTATTACAGGCAGGTTTGGCAGCAGCAGAGCATAGTGAATTCGTACAGCAGTTGTCACAAGTAATCGACTAATTCTGATTCAGGAACAGATTTAATCGAATCAATCCAAGACTCGTAATTTTTTCTCTGTTCTGCGACAGATACAATTAAAGGTGGTTCAGCGTAGTCAAAAGTATCTACTCGATCTACTTGATTAGGTAGTTTACCTATGGTGAGAATGTGTACGAAGATTCCACCATCATCTATATCCATAGGTAGAGCATAAGCATCACATCTTGCTCCGTTGCAAAGTGGGCGATAACCATATTTTTCAAGTTCGACTCTGAGAATTGCCAAACACTCAAACCCATTCGTACCATTTGCTTGAATATCTGGAGTAACTACAGATGTGAATTTTATATTGTTCGGTTCTAGAATTCTACTCTCATGAATAATTCCTTCCACGATCGAACCATTATGATGCTGTATTTTTAGTTCATAACTGCACAAAAATAGAGAACCATAATAATTCCATTGCTCTTCGACAGAGGCGATCGAATCTGGTTCTGCATAGTCAAATATACCTACCTGAAGATCTTTCCAATCGACCTCAGAGCCTAAACTCATAATCTGTGCGCTTAAACCACTGCCCATGTCTCTATGCATTCCAGATAGATATACATCAAGCCTAGCTCCAGCGCATAATGGTTTACAACCATGTTTTGCAAGTTCTAATCTCAGTTGAGTTAAGCATTCAAATACATCTGTGGCTGTAAAGGATAATTTTTCAGTAATAGGCGATGTAAATTCCAGAATCCAGTCTGGCCAGGAAGGACTAAAATATTCCACATGTGCATTAATAATAGAGCCTCGATCATCTTGAATTTTTAACTGTACTAAAGTCTTATCTTTCATGTGGTTATAATTTCCTTTTAGTAAGGATAATTTTCAGCTATCGTTGGCGATAGCCTCTCCTGGGAGAATCGAGCGCATTTTTAGTAACTCTACCGCAGTTACAAACCCTGTAGTCTCAACCATGGCTTGTTTTAACTGTGTTGTAGCGAGCGCGTCTTCAAAAGTTTCTAGTTTGGTTAAGTTTTCATAATTAACGATCGTCGCCACAGGTTTGACATGACTTTCGGTTGTAATTTGCTCTTGCTGATGGGCACAATCGAGCGAGTCAAAAAAGTCTTGATGTCCATCCGTACAGTTGACTGGTAGCATAATACTAATTCTCACAAAAGCACAAAGATTACATATCTATTATGTCTGCGAGGATGGATTATTGACAATCTAATCGGTAATTGCGGCTTGTTGCCATTCTAGTACAGAGCGGCGTAAATAGACCTATGATTGAAAGCAGCTCATCAAAATGAGAGGAACACAGAGGATGCCAAGATTATCCGCTGCCCTAATTACACTCAATGAAGTAGAACAAGCCGAACTACAACAACTACTCAAGCGCAAGAAAACGCCACAACAAATCGCACTCCGAGCCAAAATCATCGTCTTGGCAGCCCAAGGGAAAAGTCACGGTGAGATTGCTGAGACATTAGAAATTAGCAAGGATATGAGTAGATTATGGCGAAACAGATGGTTGGAGTTGAAGGATCGACAACTGCCAGCCATCGAGCGGCTGATGGATGCCGTGCGACCAGGTGCGCCAGCCACCTTCACCCTCGAACAAATCACACAACTATACGCCATCGCATGTGCCCCGCCCGAACAGTACGGCCGTCCCATCAGTCAGTGGACGAGCAGAGAATTAGCCGCCGAACTGATAAAACAGGGCATCGTCGCATCGATTAGCCAGCGACATGTGGGCAGACTCCTAGCTGAAGCCGAACTCAAACCCCACCAGAGTAGTTACTGGTTGCATCCCCCCCCGACCCAGAATTGGGGCACAAAGTTGAACACATCTGTCGTGTCTACGAACAAGCACCCCAACGTGCGCTGACAGGAGAAGTCACCCTCAGCCTGGACGAAATGACTGGGATTCAAGCACTGGAGAGAACTATGCCAAATATTCCGATGAAACCAGGACAGTGCGAACGTGTAGAGTTTGAATATACTCGACACGGAACTCAATCATTAATTGCCAGTTTCGATGTGGCAACTGGTCGAATTGCGTTGGCCAGTGTGGGCGCAACTCGAACCGAAGCTGATTTCGCCGAGCATGTCACCCGTTCCTTAGCACAATATCCCACTGCCGCAAAATACCATTTGGTCATGGATTGTCTCAATACCCATCAATCCGAGACGCTGGTTAGGCTGGTGGCCGGATTAGAGACAACTCCACAGGAGCTGGGTGTTAAAGGTCAGTCGGGGATTTTGAAGTCAATGGAGACGCGAGCGCAATTTTTAGCCGACCCAAACCATCGGCTAGTGATTCATTACACGCCCAAACATTGTTCTTGGATGAATCAGATTGAGATCTGGTTTGGGATTCTAGTACGGAAATTGTTACGACGCGGTAGCTTTACCAGTACAAATCACTTGAAAGCCCGGATCCATGAGTTTGTGGACTACTTTAACATTACGATGGCCAAACCCTTCAAATGGACTTACAAGGGTAAACCTCTAACCTCTTAGATACTTGGTTTATTTCCGCCGCTCTATACTAGATCCTCTGCTGACGATCGTTCGTCCAAAACCAAGCAAGCGGAGAGTATTTCTCGTTGTTGCTGTTTTTTGTGCCAATCCCAGAGCAATGATTCAATTAGTTGGCTCCGGTTGTCCACTCTTTCATCGATATAGCGCACCAGTTCATTGGGCAAGGAAATAGATATTTTCACGATCTTTTTCAATGGTGTTGCGGATAGTACTAAGCATAAGCCAGATTATGAGCTGTGTAGCACGAGGCAATTGGCAGTGATTGGTCTACAATGATTTAGTCGAACGGCTTGCCGTCTGCGATAGTAATCGAGTAAGTAGAGAAAACCAAAAA
This sequence comes from Chamaesiphon minutus PCC 6605, assembly GCF_000317145.1. Lineage (GTDB taxonomy): Bacteria > Cyanobacteriota > Cyanobacteriia > Cyanobacteriales > Chamaesiphonaceae > Chamaesiphon > Chamaesiphon minutus. The sequence goes on from NC_019697.1 coordinate 3,555,924, forward strand.
CAATGACTAAGTTTGTATTCGTCACTGGTGGCGTAGTTTCGAGTATTGGCAAGGGCATTGTCGCAGCCAGCTTGGGACGACTGCTCAAATCGCGCAACTATTCAGTCTCGATCCTCAAACTCGATCCTTATATCAATGTCGATCCGGGTACCATGAGTCCCTACCAGCATGGGGAAGTATTCGTCACCAAAGATGGAGCCGAGACAGACTTAGACTTAGGACATTACGAGCGATTTACCGATACGTCCATGTCGCGGCTCAATAGCGTGACGACAGGTTCGATTTATCAAGCGGTAATTAATAAAGAACGGCGCGGCGACTACAATGGCGGTACAGTTCAAGTTATCCCGCATATTACCAACGAAATCAAAGAACGGATCGATCGAGTTGCTAAAGATACCAATCCCGATATTGTGATTACCGAAATCGGCGGTACCGTCGGCGATATCGAATCGCTCCCATTTCTCGAAGCCATCCGTCAATTCCGCAAAGAAGTCGGACGCCGGAATGTAATTTATCTCCATGTCGCCCTCGTACCGTGGATTTCGACTGCGGGTGAGATGAAAACTAAGCCGACGCAACACTCAGTTAAAGAATTAAGATCGATCGGGATTCAACCAGATATCTTAGTGTGTCGGTGCATCCAACCCTTACCGAGAGGAATTAAAGAAAAGCTCTCAGAATTTTGCGATGTACCTGTCGAGTCGGTAATTAATGCGCCGGATGCCAGCAGCATTTATGAAGTGCCCCTAATTATGGAACGGGAAGGACTCGCCGAGCAAGCGATCGATCTGCTCCAGCTCGAACAGCGTACCCCCGATCTGACTCAGTGGCAAAATTTAGTCGATCGAATGCAGACATCGACTCAGGAAGTTAAAATCGCCTTGGTGGGTAAATACACCCAACTCGGAGATGCTTATCTGTCGGTAGTTGAAGCTCTCAAGCATAGCGCGATCGCGACAGGTGCGAAACTAGAAATCGTCTGGGTAAACTCTGAAGATTTAGAGAGCCAGGGTGCGGCTAAATACCTCGCAGACGTGCAAGGGGTCGTCGTCCCTGGTGGGTTCGGCATTCGTGGCGTAGAGGGCAAAATTGCCGCCATTCAGTACGCACGCGAGCATCAGATCCCGTTCCTGGGATTGTGTTTGGGAATGCAAGCAGCAACGATCGAATGGGCGCGCAATGTGGCTAACCTCGATGGTGCTCATAGTTCGGAATTCGATCCCGATACGCCTAATCCAATTATCGACTTATTACCCGAACAAAAAGATGTCGTCGATCTCGGCGGGACGATGCGTCTGGGCTTATACGCCTGTCGGGTGGAAGAACATACCCTCGCCCACAAACTCTATCAACAAACCGCGATCTACGAACGCCATCGCCATCGATATGAGTTTAATAACGCCTACCGCAATCTATTTCTCAACAGTGGCTATCGCGTCAGCGGGACATCCCCCGATACTCGCCTCGTCGAAATTATCGAACTCCCCACGCACCCGTTCTTTATCGCGACCCAGTTTCACCCAGAATTTCAGTCTACGCCAAGCTTACCGCATCCCTTATTTAAAGGGTTGATGTCCGCCGCTCTGGCAAGAATCGTCGGGACAGAGTCTCACGTCGAGCATTATACTGTTCCAGAATTGGCAGTCGATCGGGTAGATTAGATGCTGTCGATCGCGATCGATTTAGTAAATCTATAAGACTCAGTTTGCGGCTGTGTTAACCCCCTTATAAAGTATCCATTACCTACAGATTTTGGAAGAGTGCTTAGTTTTAAGTTACTGGTGCTGGAGAACCCAGATCTGGGGGGAGAACGTCTTGATGCGCTAAACCGTCGGGAAACCCGACAAACTCGCACGCAAACCACAGATTTGATTTGGTGGGGAGAATTCACCGCACAATCTTAGTTAAATGTAATCAAGGGGATATTTAGTAAAGAGATGGCATTAATCGTCCAAAAATATGGGGGAACATCAGTTGGTGACCCAGAGCGGATTCAAGCAGTCGCTCGGCGAGTGGTAGATACAGTCAACGCTGGCAACGATCTAGTCGTCGTCGTTTCGGCGATGGGCAAAACCACCGATGGCTTAGTCAAACTAGCACATGAGTTATCCAGCCAACCGTCCCGCCGCGAGATGGATATGCTGCTAGCCACAGGCGAACAAGTGACGATCGCATTATTGAGTATTGCCATCCAAGAATTGGGACAACCCGCAATCTCCCTCACTGGCGCGCAAGTAGGGATCGAAACCGAAGCCGAGCATACCCGCGCGCGGATTTTGGAGATCGCACCCGATCGCGTCAAACGGCACCTCCAAGAGGGTAAAGTCGTCGTCGTGGCTGGATTTCAGGGCGTTAGTGCTACAGGCGATCGCGATATTACCACGTTGGGTAGAGGCGGTTCGGATACATCCGCCGTTGCCCTCGCTGCTGCCCTCAAAGCTAGTGCTTGTGAGATTTATACTGATGTTCCCGGCATTTTGACGACCGACCCCCGCATCGTTCCAGAAGCCAAATTACTGACCGAAATTACCGCCGATGAAATGCTCGAACTCGCCAGCTTAGGCGCGAAAGTATTGCACCCCCGCGCGGTAGAAATTGCCAAAAATTATGGCGTCCCGTTAGTAGTACGATCTAGTTGGACTGACGACCCTGGCACCTGGGTAATCTCGCCAGTACCTGCGCCCCGTCCCCTTACGGGTTTGGAAATCGCGCGAGCTGTCGATGCCGTCGGATTTACCACCGACCAAGCTAGGATCGCGTTATTGCAAGTACCCGATCGCGCGGGGATTGCCGGACAATTATTTGGCGCACTCGCTCGCGAACAAGTAGATGTCGATCTGATCGTCCAATCGATCCACGAAGGTAACACCAATGACATCGCCTTTACCGTCCACAAACAAGCAATCGGACGCGCCCAGGCGGTCGCTGAAGCCATCTCGCCTGTGCTTCATGACAACTTTATCCCCAGCCACGATGGCATCCTCGTAGCGGACGATATTGCCAAGGTCAGCATCTCCGGCGCGGGGATGATCGGTAGACCTGGAGTAGCCGCCCAAATGTTTAGAATCCTCGCCGATGCGGGCATTAATATCCAAATGATTTCGACTTCCGAAATCAAAGTCAGTTGTACGATCGCCTCGGAAGATTGCGATCGAGCCATTGCCGCACTCTGTCAGCACTTTGAGATTTCCACCTCTGCCAATGAAAGTCAGATCCCACCAGTTGCCGCCCCCTCAGTACGCGGCGTCGCCCTCGATCGCGATCGTGCGAGATTAGCTATACTGCAAGTACCGGATCGTCCCGGTATGGCAGCAGAGTTATTTGGCATCTTGGCCGCAAATAATATCAGCCTAGATGCGATCATCCAATCCCAACGCACCCGCATTATCGAAGGTGTCGCCACGCGAGATATTGCCTGCACCGTCGCCCAAAACGATGCCGCCGATGCCAAACGCGTCCTCGAAGCTTCCGCTACCCGATTGGGGTGTGGATCTGTCGTCGTCGATGAATCGATCGCTAAAGTCAGTATCGTCGGCGCGGGCATGGTTAGCAATCCTGGCGTCGCCGCCAAAATGTTCGATGCCCTCGCCGCAGCCGGAATTAATATTCAAATGATTTCCACATCTGAAATTAAAATTAGCTGCGTTGTCGCTCGATCTCAAGGCATCGACGCGCTTAAGACCGTTCATCGGGCGTTTGGGTTGGGATAGGCTTTAAGCTTTGGGCTTCAAGCTCTAGAATTGAAGACGCTTGCGTCTTGCTAATTATTTCGCGATCGTCCTAGTACCTAACACCTGATACCTAAAGCCTAATACCTAATACCTAATACCTAATACCTAATACCTAATACCTAATACCTAAAGCCTAAAGCCTAAAGCCTAATACCTAATACCTAATACCTAAAGCCTAATACCTAATACCTAATACCTAATACCTAATACCTAAAGCCTAATACCTAATTCAGCAATACTAAGTGGGTTTAGATGTAACTATTAACTCAATATCGGTCGCAGAGATCGACTCGATCGTTATCCTCGATCGCTTATGCTTTGGAGGATTATGGTCGATCGATAGTTATCGGCGCGAATTGACCAATGAAAATAGCCATTTTATCGGCGTATCGATCGATAAAAGCTTAGCACCAGACACATCCGGAATCGTCGGTTTCGGATGCTTCTGGGCGATTTTAGATGAAGCTCATATCACCTTACTGGGCATCCATCCCCAGTATCAACGCCAAGGACTGGGACAAATGCTCCTGAGTGCCTTAATCGACAAAGCTCGATCGATCCAGATGGCGCGCGCGACGCTAGAAGTCCGCAATTCCAATCATGGAGCCATTCACCTCTACGAAAAAAACGGCTTCCAAACAGTCGGACGCCGTAAGAAATACTACCAAGATACTGGCGAAGACGGCATCATCATGTGGCGCGGCGGTTTACAAGACCCTAATTTTAGGCACATTGTTGTTTGAGGGAGGTAAAGGGGTGGATGGGTGGATGGGTGATAGGGATGTGAGAAGAACGTTAATCTCCAATCCCCAATCCCTCAAAGCGGCTGTTCCAAACGCGGTTCTTCGGGCAAAGGAATAAATTCGGTTTCCCCTGGGACTCGAGCGAATTTGGCTTGTTGCCAATCTTGCTTGGCTTGCTCGATTCGTTCGGGACGACTAGAGACAAAATTCCACCACTTAATGCGAGAGCCGACGGGTTCGCCGCCGATAACCATACACCGAGCTGCCTTTTCGGCAGAAATAGTCACCGCCGATCCTGGCTTGAGCATAGCTAAGCGATGCTGTTCGATGGGCGTACCATCGATTTGGAGTCCTGGGGTCACGGTATAGATAGCTTGCTCTGAATAGTTGCTTGGTAACGTAAATTTCGCTCCCGAGGCAAGTTGCACATCGAGATAGATCGTTGGCGAAAATGTCTGCACGGGGGAAGTCCGCTCCAATGCCGTGCCAGCAATCAGTGTAAATGATACTCCCTCAGTCTCCCATCTGGGTAAATCGCTGGCGGGATAGTGCTCGAACGAGGGTTCGGTTTCTTCAGATTCGGCGGGCAACGCGAGCCAAGTTTGAATCCCATGGAGCGTCGCTTCTTGGCTCCGCAGGTCATCTGGCGTCCGCTCTGAGTGAACGATACCGCGTCCGGCTGTCATCCAGTTGACCGCACCCGGACGAATTTCGCGAACGCTACCGAGGCTATCGCGATGCATTAAGGCACCCTCGAATAGATAAGTAACTGTCGCCAAATTAATATGCGGATGCGGTCGCACATCGACAGCTTTACCTGGTGGAAATACGGCTGGGCCGAGATGGTCGAAAAAGATAAATGGGCCGACCATCGTCAGTGTTTCGGCAGGCAATAAGCGACGGGCTTGAAATCCGCCCAAGTCTTGAATGTGAGGTTCGATAAGATGCTCGAAGAGATCGGCCATAATTGCTGTGGAGAGATCGAGACAAATATATTTCATTATCGATCGAATCTCGAACTCGATCGCTTGTCACACTAAATTTAGCCAACAATGATGACAGATGGTTCGATTCTCGTTCCGAGAGGCTACGCCAACGACTCTGAGTACAGCAAGGTTTTCCTAGTCCGCAATCCACAATCCAGTAGGATTTTTGTCCAGTTTTGTCTTACCCAGCCGTGAATATATCGATCGTAGTCTATTGACAATCATTGTATGAGTATCGGTTTGACAGTTCTGCTAGCGATCGTCGGCGTGGTATTGCTATATTGTGCCCTAGAGCATTTTTCCAAGAAATCTCGTGCCGACCAAATTTTTGAAGAGTGGCAGCGCAAAGGTACTGTCGATCCCGATACGCGTCGCCGTGCGATCGTTATTGCCGGACACGACATGGGGCGGATCGAACGTTTGCTCGACAGCGCGCGTCGCAGCAATCCCGATCGATCCGAGCAATGGTACTGGGAGAAAATCTTGTACGACATGGAACGCGATCGTGGTGTGTAAGTGAGTTATTGGCAGCTAAGTCATTGGCACCTTTAACTATTCACTATTTACTAAACTTTAGTAATTCTTCTAATGCGGCTAAAAGCTTGACTTCTACTAGCAAAATCTCTTTATCTGTATTTAGCTGCATCAACCAACTTACGTTAATAGTAAAGTAATTAGTCTTTACTTTGCCTTGGACGTGATACTGAGTCAGCTCGCTATCTTTTAGTAGCATTGCGCCAGACTCCGGGCAAAAGGTCATCCCTTTGGCTTCTGTCGCTAAATACTTAGCGATCGCCTCTCTACCCTCGATCGGATTTTCAAATGGCGGCTCTAATCTACCGCTCTGGGCAAATAATTCGGCGGTGGCTGCGAACTCACCACTGTTCAAGCCACTAAAGTATGCAGCAATGGTCGGCTCTTCAATTCCATCGATATCGATTAATAATCCCGAACTGGAGGTAGGAGTTATGCTCACGAGCGTCAGTTATATATTTTGCAATGAGGCAAATAATCGAGATCGCGAATCGTGAAAACAGTAGCTTTTCGATCGCGATTTTTATTTGTTATTACATAAATATCAAAGCACAAATAATAAATAATTCTATCTGTCTTTCGACCGATCGTCGTCTCTTTCTAAAGTAGGTATGATACCGAATAGATTATGAGTATTGTAGAGGAGACGAATTAGGACAGTATTGTGACAACAAGTATTTCTAATATTCAGCCGGAAATGACTTCTGCATTTACCGCTTTAGACACAGACCAACAGCTTGCATTATTGTGGTTTATATATAAGGAAATTGGCAAATCAATTACACCTGCTGCACCCGGAGCTAGTACCGCAGCACCAACGATTGCCGAAGGCTTGTTCAAACAAGTAGCCGAAATGAGCCACGAAGAGCAATTGCAAATCCAACGGGATTTGGTAGAAGGCAAAAATAGCTTAATTAGTCGGGAATATGGCGCGCTCAGCGATACTACTAAATTACTATTTTGGTATTTACTCGCCCAAGGTATGGATCGGACTGAAATTATCCCCATGCCAGCCGACTATCAAATGTCAGAGGAAGCGACTCAATGCATGACTAAACTTCAAGCAATGGAGCATTCAGAGCAAATAACAGTTTTACGCAATTTAGTAGCAAATATGGGTGCCGATCCTGAGACTAGTGCTCACGATGAGGCAACAGGTTTATAAAAATTTTAGCGAGTGTATTAATACCTAAATTTTTAGGGTAATACCAAATTTTCATTACAAAACCTTCTTGTACCAGCAAAATTCTTTTGCCCTCACCCCCAACCCCTCTATCTTGTTGAGCTAAACCGTCGGGAAACAAAGGCGTGGGCGCACCGCTTCCAAATTTGGGAGCGGATGCAATCGCGCTGAGGCTTCCGCCTTCGGCACGTCTCGCTTCGTATGCCTACGGCGTGCGTTGCACCAAGCAGAGGGGAGCCAGAGGCGAAGGCGGGGTGAGGGCAAAACTTACTACGTATTTAACCGAGTATTTAACCGATCGATTTAAAATAATCTAAGTCAAATTTTTAGACTTGAGCCACTCTCGCACGACTCGATCGACAGGACGAGATTTATTATCCACTTGATAATTCATCTGCTGGATATCTTGAGTCGAAATCTTTCCGGCTAATTTATCGATAACTGGCTGTATCTGGGGGTACTTTTTCAGCGTCGCTCGATTAAAAATTGGTACGGCTTGATAGGGCGGAAAATACTTTTTATCATCTTCTAAAATCGTTAAATTTAGCACTGGGATTAATCCATCGGTGGAGTTTGCCGCAATTAGATCGACGCTCTTTTTCTCGATCGCGGGATACATTAGGCTAAATTCCATCTGTTGAATTTTGGCGAATTTTAAACCGTAAGTCTTGGCTAAAGCTGGATAACCATCTTGACGTTCTAGAAATTCATAGCCAAATCCACCGCGCATCTGGGGCGTATATTTAGCAGCTTCCGAAAGCGTCTTAATTTGCAACCGTTGGGCATCTTCATTGCGGATGATGAAGGCAAAAGTATTCTCAAATCCCAGCGGTGACATGACTTCGAGTTGAAACTGGCGATCGTAGGCTTGTTTGACGGTATCGAGTACTACCTGCGGATCTTTAATTGGGGCTTGTTTTAAGATTTGGATGAGCGAGGTACCTGTATATTCGACGTAGCCTGCAATTTTTCCGGCTTTGACTGCTTCGTGACAGATAAAAGCACCGCCTAAATTTAATTGTCGATCGACATTAATATTTGTATGCATTTCAATCTGTTGGGCGAGTAATTCGCCAAGAATCACCTGCTCGGTAAAATTTTTAGAGCCAATCGCAATTGTCGGCGGTGCCTGGAAATAATTAATTCCAACTAATCCAGCAATTAGTAATGCCAGTATGCCACCCCCGATCGCATATTTTCGATCGAGTTTACCTCGGCGTAGTGGTTGTTCCCTAAGTCGCCGCTCTATCCATCCTAGAGCCAAATCTGCGCCCAAAGCGATCGCTGCTGCGGGTACTGCACCCATCAAAATCAGGCGATTGTCGAGTGTTGCCAATCCCCGAAAAATAAATACCCCCAAACCACCGCCACCAATCGCCGCCGCGATCGTGGCGACGCCGACGGAGATCGCCGTTGCTACTCTAATCCCCGCCAAAATTGCTCCTGAAGCGAGCGGAATCTCTACCTGAGTTAGCAATTGCCAATCGGTCATTCCCATCCCCCTTCCCGCTTCTCTAATCGCTCGATCGACACTATTTATGCCGACATAAGTATTGCGAATTAATGGAAGTAGTGCGTACAGAGTTAGCGCGACGATCGCCGGATTCTTACCAATCCCGCCCAGAAATGGTACAGAAATTAGAAAGCCAAAAATTGCCAAACTCGGAATAGTTTGGAGCGCATTAGCGACGCCAAGAATAGGTTGAGCAAACTTAGGATAGCGAGTAATCGCAATCCCCAAGGGAATCCCGATCGCGATCGCTACTATCATCGCGATCGTCACTAAAATTAAGTGTTCGCCGCTGCGTAAAATTATCTCTGCAACATCTTCATTTGAAAACAAAGCAATCTCCTACAACTAATATCAACAGTTCAGAAAGATTAGTACTAGCGTAGATCTTCGGGTACCCACAAGGGGCACCCCTACACAATTAATCTGTAGGGGTGCCCCTTGTGGGTACCCTGAGATTGTGGCAGTAACTAAATCTGTGTATCGGTTCAAAATTTAAGATAACTAAATTTTATTCCCCTGTTCCCAGGCATTCAAACAAGCAATAAAAGCTCGTGCTTCTGGATGTTGAGATTGTAACAATTCGTCCTTCGTTCCTAATACCACCAGATTACCTTCATACATCAAACCGATTCGCGTTCCCAACAAAAAAGCCTCTTGAATATCGTGAGTGACAAAGACAACCGTCTTACCTAATTGTCGTTGTAAATATTGAAACTGTCGTTGAAGTTCCAACCGCGTAATCGGATCGAGCGCGCCAAAAGGTTCGTCCATCAATAAAATCGGCGGATCGGCAGCTAAAGCTCTCGCCACACCCACCCGCTGACGTTGCCCCCCTGAAAGCTGATGGGGATAGCGTCGTGCGAATACTTCTGGTTCCAATCCCACCAAGTTTAATAGCTCATAAACTCGTGCCTCAATGCGCGGTGTTTGCCACTGCTCTAATGAAGGTACCAATCCAATGTTTTCACTGACATTAAAGTGCGGAAACAAACCAATATCCTGAATCGCATAACCGATTCTGCGTCTGAGTTTAATCGTATCCCAATCGGCAGTCGATCGATCGTTGACTAATACTACGCCAGTAGTCGGAATCGCGAGGTGATTGATTAACCTGAGCATCGTAGTTTTGCCGCTACCACTGCGCCCCAACAACACGATCGTTTCCCCTTTATAAATGCTCAGATTCAAGCCAGCTAAAATCTTGCGCCGATGCTCCCGTGCAGAGGCTTCTCCGACGATATCAAAACCGACATCCCGAAATTCAACAGCAATTTCTGACGATTGGGGCATAGAATAGTAAATCTCGGCAAGTCACTTAATTCGATCGTAGCGTAGATTTTACGCTGGGGATCGATCGACAGTACCCGATCGATAGATCCGCTCCAGGTGCATGAATCCCTATCAAATTCTCGGCATATCGCCCCACGCATCTCTAGCTCAAATCAAATCAGCCTACCGCCAAGCTGCTGCAATCAATCATCCAGATCGCGGTGGTACTCACGCCGCCATGGTGGCGATTAATGATGCCTACGATCGACTAACCCATCATCTGGCACCTAATAATCCCCACTTTAATCAATCCGCTCCACCCCCAACATCACTCAGCGACTGGTTTGTTGTCTATCAGGGCTTGCTATCGATCGTGGAACGTCGCGGCTACAAACACGGCTGGATTACATACCGACTCATCGAACTCCAACCCCCACTAGAAATCTGGGAACTACACGGGCAAGTCATGGGTTATCGGGCTGGATTTGCCCGATACCACTGGGAAAAACAGTAGTGAAAATCGATCGATTACTTACGATAAAGCAGATTAACTCATCTTCAAACAAATCGAGAGTCGATCGTCTCTATTGGAGCCTCTCCATCAGAGAATTACATTTTTTGCCTAGCGTGTTGATATGATGATAATCAGGTCAATTAAGGGAGAGATTGCCCCATGTCAATCGCCACGACAAAACGCATCACGATTGAGGAGTACCTCACTTATGAAGATGGTACGGATAATCGCTATGAGCTGGTGGATGGGGAGTTGGTTGAGATGTCATTAGGAACGGGAGAACATGGCGATATTAGTGAATTTCTCAACGATCGATTCAAGGCTGAAATCAAACGGGTAGGGCTGAATTGGGTTTCTAAAGACATGAAGATTGGGATTCAGTCGCCAAGGGGCACGCGGTGGGAAACCGCACGAGTGCCAGATGTCGTGGTGCTAACTTTAGAACAGTGGAATGGCTTGAGAAAACGGGAATCTTTAATTCCACTAAATGAACCCCCGCCATTATTGGTGGTAGAGGTGGTGAGTCCTTCGACGGCAACAGTGGACTATCGAGCCAAGCATAGCGAATATGCGGTCTTAGATATTCCAGAATATTGGATTGTCGATCCGATCGATCTTAAAGTAACTATTTGTGTCCTAAAGGATGGAGCTTATAGTGATACTGTGTTTGTTGGCGATCTTGCGATTATTTCTCCAACGTTTCCAGAGTTAGGTTTGACTGCGATCGAAGTGATGAGTGCTGGCAGTGGAGTCAGCGGTTGAAACCGCCGCTAGTGATGCGAAACCCGCCTTCGCGGGTTAAGAAAATCTTAGTCCGCGAAGGCGGACTTTGCAACATGAGCGACGATTTCAATCGTGCGGTATTCGATCGCGGTCGTGCTGTGAGAAGCAATCCTGTAATTACGCGATCGATTCGTTAATGGGGAATCTATCGATTAATTGAATCGCTCGTCTGGCATTTGCTTGTAAAGCATCGCTAGCATGAGGTACATAGGGAATCTGCGACAATAAATCCACTGTGCGACGCAACATCCGCACGATATCGCCCTCATCGAGATTGGTATTGCTACACAATTCCGTCCAGGATACTTCCAACGCCCAGTTTTCGACGATGCCGACTAGCTCGTACTCCATCCAGACGGGGAGAGCTACCTGATAGCGACGTTGGATTTGGAATAGTTGGCGGCGAGAGCCGCGTAGGGCACTGAGGGTCATTACTACTTCATCAGCCGGATCGTAATTCGTCCAACTGTCGGAGCGGGGGGTTTCCGATACGAGGGCGCAGATGACTGCGGCTAAATGGTGCGGATCTAAAGTATCTAGATAACCAGACATCAGCGCGAGGGCAATCCATAGCTCGTTATCCCCACGAATGGCGGCGGCGGCTTCGCCAATCCGGGTGGGGAGGACGCCCTGCAAACCATTGACTTGACGCAATACTTCAATCAGATTGAGAAATTCTTGCCAATGTCGATCGAGTTGGGTTTGCAGTGTATCTTGGAGATCTTTAATCTCCTGTTCTAATGTGGCTTGGCGGCGGTAGCGTTTGAGCAATGTGGCGGGATTGCCCCATTCCCAGACGGGATGATTTTCGAGCTTGGTTTTGAGTTCGGCGACGGTTTTGACTTGGGCTGTTAATTCGGCGGTGGCTGGCGGTTCGAGATTGGGGATGCTTTGGGCAATTTCGGCAGTTAGGGTCATTCCCTTGCGGACTTGTCCGGGTTTGAGGGGCATATCCGCAGGTGGGAGCAGGGATACTACCTGCGGTACCCGCTGTTTGCCGCCATATTCCGACCAATGTTTGTGGACGGCGACGACATCCTGATGATTGACGACGTACCAGCGGTTATCTTGTCCCAGACAGACTAGAGCGGGTTTGTAACCAGATCCGGCAATTTTGGTGACGAGGACGGCGGGTAATGGCGTAGCGACGGGGACGTGTTTGCCTTTGAGGCTGAGGATCGTGCCTGGGAAGGCTGCGGGTAATTGTTTGCTGACTTGTCCGGCTTGGACTTGTTCGGTATAGAGTTGGAGATTTTTGAGCTGATTTTGGTCTAATTTAAGTTGAGAATGGGCGGTTTCATAGTCAGCTAAAACATTAGGATCGATCTTATTCAAACTTTCCTGGAGAGTGCTCAATTCCTTTTTGATATCGCCGATGCTCTGCTGTTGGGGCAACAGATGGAGCGTCTTGGTAAAATGTCCGAAACTGCGTTCGACTAGTTCTCTAGCTTCCTCTAAGGTATGAGTTTGGAGTAGATTTAAGACCATCCCATAAGTGGGCGTAAATTGACTCACTAAGGGATCGGGTGCAGATGTGGCAAAGTCGCTTGCTTCCTTGGCACCTTCAAATCTCGTCTGAGTGGCCACTACATAGCCCACCACGTCCTTACCGCGTCGTCCGGCACGTCCGGCCATCTGGAGAAATTCGGATGCCGTCAGCAGGCGATGTCCTTGGTCTGTGCGCTTGGAGAGGCTGGAAATTACTGTCGTCCGGGCGGGCATATTAATCCCGGCGGCGAGGGTTTCTGTCGCAAATACGACTTTGATCAAACCCATGCCAAATAGTTCTTCTACCAATGATTTCCACGCGGGGAGAATGCCTGCATGGTGAGCGGCAACACCTTTATACAGTGGTTCTACTTGTCCCGCCCGTGCTGCTTCGGGATTTTTATCGAGAAAGTCATCGATGCGGATCTTGAGTAAAGCTGATTCAGCCGGAGTCACTAATTGCATCGTCGCCATCTCGGCGACAGCTTTATCGCACCCGCGCCGACTGAAGATAAAGTAGATGGCGGGTAACATTTCCCGCTCGGCGAGCTTGCTGACGACAAAGCCGATGCTGGGGACATCTTCAGCTTTGCGGCTACCAGTCGGACGATGGGTTTTGAGTTTGGGGTTGAGTTTGGCAGTATTAGGATCGAGTAATGGCAAAATTCCTTTGGGATTTACAAAGTGAAATTCCAAGGGGACGGGGCGAAAGTCCGAATAGATCAGTTCGGTGCTACCATGAACGGCACCGATCCATTCGGTCAATTGTTTGCTATTGGCAACGGTGGCAGAGAGCGCGACGAGCTGAATGTGCGGCGGACAGTAAATAATCGATTCTTCCCAGACGGTACCGCGCTGTTTGTCATTCATATAATGGCACTCGTCAAGCACCACGGCTTCGACACCTACCATCGAAGTCCCGACTTCGCCGATGCGGGTACCATATAGCATATTCCGAAAGATTTCGGTGGTCATCACCACGATCGGCGCATCCCGATCGATCGAAATATCCCCAGTCAGCAAGCCGACATTACCTTCACCAAATTCCGCCCTGAAATCTCGATACTTTTGATTGGAGAGAGCTTTGAGCGGGGTGGTATAAAAGACTCTGCGTCCCTGTCGCAGGGCGCGATGAATGGCATATTCACCAATTAACGTTTTGCCCGAACCAGTTGGAGCGCAGACTACCACCGATTTTCCGGCATTGAGTGCATCTACCGCCTGAAGTTGAAACCGATCGAGTGGAAATGGAAATATATCTTTTAATTGCTCGGTAGTAATAGCAGAGGTGGTCATAGCGTTTAACTTCACAGACGGTGGCGCGAGGTTAGATTGTGGCGGTAGCTAAGTCTCGATACTATACAGTATATTCGGAAATTACGGTCGGGCGCGATCGTCTTAAAGCTGACACGTTGTTTGGTGACGATCGAGCGACTACTGGTATCAATGCAACGACTAATAAATGGATCTAGCCCAATCAACGTTTGAGTTGTTTATAGACCTCATCATCGTTGCGCTTGCCAACCAAAGTTACTTCAACTAAATCCACATCTGGCTCGAAACGATATACAATTCGATATTATCCAGAATCGACGCGATAGTATCCCGGATAACCAGTTAATTATTTGTAGTCTGCTGGGAAAGGATCGATACTCAACGACATCACTTTGTTCGCAATTTGGGCAACTATTTTAGGTTGTAATCCCTTGAGAAAATCCAGAACTGCTTCGAGTCCATCTAACTTTGCCATCGTATTGTCATCTATTTTACTTGACGTAGACTAATGTCATCGAAAGAAACAGACTTTCAAAGTGTGGATGATGTAGGCTTTGAATATAAATTCACTGTCTCGATCGACCTAAATATTCTCCTTCCAACCACCGCCGGACAATATTAGGGACAGCAATGCTGGCTTTTTCACTCCAACAGTTATAACCAAAAGGTTTTTTGTCAATTTCTAGACTCACGAGAATTTTTTCAGCATGAAACCTAGCCCGATTTAGTAACGAGGCGGCTGGATAAACTGTTAAAGACGTGCCAATAACTAGTACTTTACCCGCAGTATTGAGTGCGGCTCTGGCAACTTCAAAGTTTTGGATATCTTCACCAAACCAAACGACATGCGGGCGTAGCTGACTGTCTTTCTCGCATTTATCACCAAGTTGAATCTGGCGATCGCCAATCGGATATATTAGAGAACTATCGATCGAGCTTCTAGCTTTAGTAATTTCCCCATGAACGTGGATTATCTTCGATGAGCCAGCTCTTTCGTGGAGATCGTCGATATTTTGAGTGATGACAATTACTTCATATTTAGCTTCTAATTCGGCAATTGCCAAATGAGCTGCATTTGGCTGTGCCTTAGCTGTCTGTATTCTCCGCTCGTTATAAAATTGTAAAACTATTTCTGGATCTGCTTCCCAAGCACTTGGTGTCGCCACATCTTCAATTTTAGATCGACTCCACAATCCGTTTCGATCGCGAAATGTGGTTAATCCACTTTCAGCACTAATGCCAGCACCTGAGAAAATGACTACTCGATTTGGATCGATCGGTTGTGACATACTTTATTAACTGGAGATTAGATGAGTGTTGGCGTTAGGGATAATGTTTTTAATATGCTCTTAGCAGCATTGGCGGATCGCTTAAAACCCCGTATACTAGCCACTAGCCATTTTCGATCGCACTCGAACAGATGAGTTGCTTAGCATTCCTGAGTACATCCGAGCATCTGATTCAATCTCGATCTCGACAACGATTATCTCGCCGAACTTACCAAAAATTACAGCCGCGCCTCAGATGAACACTGGCAAACAAGGAGAAGAAGTTGTCGCCCAGTGGCTGACTCATCGGGGCGGCAAAATCCTGCATCATCGGTGGCGATGGAAAAGAGGCGAAATCGATCTGATCGCCATTGAAGCTGACACCCTCCTATTTATTGAAGTCAAAACCCGCAATCGGGCGAATTGGGACGCTGACGGACTCTTGGCGATTACCCCTCAGAAGCAAGCCACGATCGTCCGTTCGGCTGAATTATTCCTCCTTAAATACCCACATTTATCCGAATATCCCTGTCGCTTTGACGTTGCCATCGTCCGCCATCAGCCCATCGATCGATCGATTGTGGGGATACCGTTGCAGATCGTTACAGATCTCACCACTGACGAGCGGTGGTTATTGCTCGATTATATTACTAGTGCCTTCGATGGAGTCTAGGTTTAAGTTTTGTCCGATTCGATTATTTCTGGTAGGCGTAGCCAACGTAGATCGTTGGCAATTTCTAGCTAAAATGCTATACCAACATTGGTCATTTGACAGCTTTAAAAATCTCTCCAAAGAGATAATAACCGATTGCGAACATATGAGTTTGGAGGCAAACTAGTTGGGGATCGTAATTTTTTAATAATCTAAAAATTTGTACGAAGAAAATGTGTCGATATATACTAAAAAAAACGGCTGAAAATATGCTGACTTTAAGAATATCTGCGCTATGATATTTCAGTAGATTTACAGTTGCTGGTAAAGTGTCAGCTAAGACATGATGCAAGTAGTACTTAAATCTCTAGCTACCAACTTGGTTGGTAAATTGAGGCTGATGACCGCTTTAGTATGAAGTTCGACCATTCTTTCCGGAAACCGCTCGTTAATGCTTGTAGTTTATCTTTAGATGAACATTCCATTAAGGAGCAACGTCATGAATAGTTATCTCCTCGATACCATTAATACTTCTCATATTATGGGTTCTAATCTATCAAAGCTTGCTCGTTTGCTGGCAACTAGAATAATGTCACGGGAAACCACCAACTCTCTGCACATACCTAAATTCGATCCACTCAAGCCGCTGCGTCACTGGTTGGAAAATCTCAAAATCTCCAATCCCCGATTAGCTCACAATCTTTGTAAACTGATCCCTTCTCAATGTCCCTTCGAGCGCGACCTCAATTTATTTGGAAGGACACTGGTACACATTCCCCCCATGTGCAAACTCAACCCCCTCTATGAGGAAGTTGTGATGCTTCGGTTCAAGGCAATGTGTTATCTAGCCGACGAATGTGGCGAAGACATCAGCCAATATTGCTAGTTAGTGGATAGTGGATAGCGATTCGCGCTTGTCGAGTTCCCCGACAGTTAAGCGAATCAAGATAGTGGATCGGTCGCCTCGATAGGACTTAGAATATAAAGTCCAGCCTAGATTGATGTACCATGTCCAAGCCACAGTCGCCACAACAGCCAGAACCACATTCGACATTAGCCGAAATTCGGGCTACGCGCCTGGTTAAAGCAGACAAACTCCGAGAACTAGGGATGAATCCCTACGCCTACAACTGGGTATCTACCCACCAAGCCGCCGCCTTACAGCTAGAGTACGCAGATTTAGCTAATGGCGAAGAGGTAGATACTCCAGTCTCGATCGCCGGACGCATCATCGCACGGCGCGTGATGGGCAAGTTGGCTTTTTTTAGCATTCAAGATGAAACGGGTACGATTCAACTTTATTTAGCCAAGCAGCAGATAGAAGAGGGGATGCCAGCTCTCCCCGATGCTTTTAGCCATCTCAAGCAATTAAGCGATGTTGGGGATATTATCGGTGTCAGAGGCACGATCAAACGTGCGGACAAAGGAGAATTATCGATCCTCGTCAACGAGTATACAATTCTCACCAAATCACTACTGCCATTGCCAGATAAATGGCACGGTTTAACCGATGTTGCCAAACGCTACCGTCAACGCTATGTCGATCTGATCGTCAATCCAGAGGTACGCGATACCTTTAGGAAACGCTCTCTCATTACCGCTGGAATTCGCCGCTATCTCGAAAACTTAGACTTTATCGAGATCGAAACTCCCGTCTTGCAGTCGGAAGCTGGCGGTGCTGACGCGCGTCCGTTTAATACCTATCACAATACTCTGGAGATGCCGCTGTATTTGCGCATTGCTACCGAGCTGCACCTAAAAAGGTTAATCGTCGGTGGTTTTGAGAAGGTATTTGAATTGGGGCGGATTTTCCGCAATGAGGGCGTTTCTACCCGTCACAATCCCGAATTCACCAGCATTGAGGTTTATCAAGCCTATGCTGACTACGAGGATATGATGAAACTTACCGAACAGATGATAACTACTGTCGCTCAATCGGTACTGGGGACATTGGAGATTAGCTATCAGGGTACGCCGATTAGTCTCACGGCTCCCTGGCGGCGGGTGACGATGAACGATATCGTCAAAGAAGTCACGGGTTTAGACTTTAGTAGTTTCGACTCGTTAGAGACAGCTCGATCGGCTGTCAAAAATGCGGGGATTGGCGGCGGCGATGATATTCAAACCCTCGGAAAACTGATGAATGAGGTATTCGAGCAAAAGTGTGAAACTACCCTAATTCAGCCCACATTCGTCCTCGATTATCCCGTCGAAATCTCACCACTAGCCAAACCCCATCGATCGAAACCAGGGATCGTCGAGCGGTTTGAACTATTTGTGGTGGGGCGCGAATTAGCCAATAGTTTCTCAGAGTTAACCGATCCGGTGGATCAGCGGGAACGGTTGGAAGCTCAAGCCGCGCGTAAAGCCGAAGGGGATGACGAAGCTCACGATATCGATGAAGACTTCCTCACTGCTTTAGAATATGGGATGCCCCCGACAGGCGGATTGGGAATTGGCATCGATCGATTGGTAATGCTCTTGTGCGATTGTGCTAGCATCCGGGATGCGATCGCCTTCCCACTGCTCAAACCCGAACCTAGCGAACAATCAACAGACGATTAGATGCCATAGGGTGCTTTACCCCATATGTGTAAAGCACCCTACTTGATTTTTTGCTTATGTATTTTTTCAATTGCATCAACGATCTCCCCTACCCCAACCAATCACACCCGAACTAACTGCATGTAAGGACGATTAACGCCTCTAAAGCTGGCGTTGCTGGAGCTGGGGATGAGAACGCAGGGAGTGGTGGCTCTTTCTCGATGCGCGTTTGCAGATCGCGAACATTTACCCCGCAGCCATTTCCATTAAAATCCGCTGGGTACTTTCTACCGCCGCGCCGGGATGGGGACAGCGTTGGATATAGCTACCATCAGATTGCATATCCCAGGCTTGACGATTGTCAGAGAGCATAATGCCTAATATTTCTTGGAGATCTTTGGAAATATCTGGATCTTCGATCGGGGTAATGACTTCTACCCGCCTGTCGAGATTGCGCGTCATCCAGTCGGCACTGCCAATAAATATGTTCGCCTCACCGCCATTACTAAAATAATAGATGCGGGAATGTTCGAGAAATCGACCGATAATGCTAATTACGCGAATATTTTCGCTGACTCCTGGTACCCCCGGACGCAGACAACACATGCCGCGAATAATCAGATCGATCGAGACGCCAGCTTGTGATGCTCGATAGAGACTAGCAATCATTTTGGTATCGACTAAGGCATTCATTTTGGCTACGATGCGGCCAGTTTTACCTGCTTGGACGCTATCGATTTCTTGTTGAATTAAGCGAGTGAATGAGTCGCGAGTATTTACAGGTGAAACTATTAATTTACGATAAGATCTTTGTTGGGAATAGCCAGTTAGATAGTTAAATAAGTCTGTCAGATCTGCACCTAGTTCGGGACGACAACTAAATAAACCAACATCTGTATATAGTTTAGAAGTTTTGGCATTATAGTTACCCGTACCGATGTGAACGTAACGGCGGATTTTTTCATCTTCTCGCCGCACGACTAATACTACTTTAGTATGTGTTTTTAAACCTACTAATCCATAGACAACATGAATGCCAGCTTGTTCGAGCATACGGGCTAGATTAATATTGTTTTGCTCGTCAAATCGGGCTTTGAGTTCGATCAGCACCGAAACTTGTTTGCCATTTTCAGCAGCTTCAATCAATGC
The DNA here is from genome assembly GCF_000317145.1 of Chamaesiphon minutus PCC 6605. Lineage (GTDB taxonomy): Bacteria > Cyanobacteriota > Cyanobacteriia > Cyanobacteriales > Chamaesiphonaceae > Chamaesiphon > Chamaesiphon minutus. Next base: position 3,575,559 of record NC_019697.1, read on the forward strand.
TTTGAGAATATGTGAGTCTCCAGTGGTACGATAAAGTGTCATTTTGATCGCGAGCACTTTAGAATCATTCGCCGCACAGGTAATAAATCGTTCGACCGTATCTGTAAATGATTGATAGGGATGATGGACGAGAAAATCTTTTTGAGCGATTAAATTAAAGAAATTACCACTATCTTCAGCTATTTTAAGTCGCCGTAATTGTGCGGGCACGATCGCATTCCAGGGCGGATCTTTTAATTCAGGAGCGGGAAGGGATAAAAAATACATCAGATCTCCCAAACCCAGCATTCCATCAACTTCATAAATGTCTTGCAGGTTGACTTCTAACTCCTCTTGCAACATTCGGCGAATTTGCTCTGGCATGGCGGAGTCTACTTCAATGCGGACTGTAGAACCACCTTTACGCCGTTGCTGCAAGCCATCTTCGATCGCTTGGAGTAAATCGTCAGCTTCATCTTCAGCCACGCTAATATCCGCGTTACGAGTGACTCGAAAGGTGAAACAACCTTGGATATTCATGCCCGGAAAGAGGGATTCCAAATTATGGGCAATTAATTGTTCGAGTGGAATTCCCGTCCAAATTTGACGGCGTTCTTTATTATTCTGTTCGATCGACTTTTCTGTCGGTCTGAGTACATCCACTACTTGCAATTCTTTGGGTAGACTGATAAAGCGCGGTAACACTTTTGGCACCTTAACTCTAGCAAACAATTCCTCACCAGTATCGGGATGTTTGATAACTACGGCAAGATTTAAACTCAGGTTAGAAATATACGGAAATGGATGGCCGGGATCGACTGCTAAAGGTGTGAGAACTGGAAAAATTTGCTCTTCAAAATAGGTTTGCAGATAGCTACATTGCTCTTGATTGAGATCGAAGTAATCTAATAGATAAATACCGCGCTCGATCGCCGCCGGACGTAATACTGTCTCAAAATGCTGATGTTGTTGGGTAATTAATTGCTGTACCCGCTGACTAGTTACCGCTAATTGTTCGCTAGGCGTTCTACCATCTGGAGTAAGTCGAGTAACTTTGGCTTCGATTTGTTGAGCGATCGCTGCAATTCTTACCATAAAAAATTCATCGAGATTCGAGCTAAAAATCGACATGAATTTCAGCCGTTCTAGTAGTGGCGTGCGCTCGTCTATGGCTTCATGTAGGACTCGAGCATTAAATTCTAGCCATGTTAATTCTCGACTGAGGTAGTATTGAGGATCGGATAAATCGATTTCTGATGGATTAGCAAGTGGCGATTGCGGGAAATTCATGTCAGATAACTCCGAGTTAAAGTTTTTGGATATTTTTTACAGTTAGGAATATCGTGGATTCCGATCTCTTGCTAATCCTGGCATGTTGCATCAATGCATAGATACGATTACTGCCACTGCTTGGTGCGCTTAACCGTCAGCGAAACTCCGAATCAAAAGGCTGCTCGCTGGCACTGACGCGAAGTCGAAGTAAGCCCAAACGTGGGTACCCCCATCTATATTAACGCCTCTAAATTATCCTGTCAGGGAGGCAAATCGGCAGCGCAGAGATGAATGTCGATCGTTTTACAAACGCCGGGGCAGAGATTGACTAGTACAAATTTCCTAAAAAGTCTTGACAATAGTGCTTGTCAGAGATACAATAGTACTACTACTCAAAGAAAGCCGTCAATCTAATGTCGATCGATATATCCATACCGCGCGCATGTATGGGTAAAAATCGCTTGGCATCTAGGAACTTCATTGGCGCAGCCTCTTGTTATAAGAGTCGAATATTTGGGCACAATTAGTAAGCGATCGAGACAAGACCAAATTCTCATCCTGCAATGCAGGTGGGCTGGTTTTTATGCGTTATTATCCTCAAGGCATATCAATTATGGCAATAGTAAAAGATAGTAAAACCCAAATTCTAACAGAATTAGAGCGGATTTTAGCAGAGCAATATCGACCTGGTTCTAAAGTTGCAACCAAAGAGGAAGAAGCGCAATTAGCCAAGAATAAAGAAATTGTTACTAAAGCTGCTAATTATACCGTTGACACGATCGTCAAGGGGATGGCAAATTTACAATTAGAATTTGGCAGTATCGTTACGGGGTTGTCAGACAGGCTGACTGTAGAGGTTGAAAAATTAGCTGAAGTCAAGCAGTCGATCGAAATCGAAACCCAACATCGATCGGATCTCCAGCAAGTTAGGATCGTTGCCGATGCACTATATATTATCACTCAGGAGCATCAACAAAGTTTAAAAACAATTGAAGAAAAACTTGCAGCCGATCGCGAAAATATCGAGAAAGAGCAAACAAATCTTCGCAAGCAGTGGGAGCGTAACGATCGCGAATATGCCGAGCAACAAGCAGAATTAGCAACAATCGTTGCCAAAGAGCGTCAAAAAGAACAAGACGAAGTTCAATATAAAATTACTCGAGATCGCCAGCTTCAAACTGATGCATATACCGAAGCTAAACGCAATCAGGAGCAAGATATTCAATCTCAAGATCGCGAGCAGCAGAAGCAATGGAAAGAGCGGGAGAAATTCTTGAAAGACAATCAAAAACTAGCCGACGAGAATACTGCCAAAGTAGCCGCATTCCCTGACGAACTGGAAGAAGCAGTTAAAAAAGCTCGTGAAGAAGCTATTAAAGAAACGAGTAGCGATGCTAAGGTTAAAGCCGATTTAGCCGAGAAAGAATGGGAAGGCAACAAGCAAGGATATGAGATGAAGATTCAATCCTTAGAGCGAGTTATCGAACGTCAGAACGAACAAATTATTGCAATTAACGAGCAGTTGCAAACAGTAATGAGCCAAGCTCAGTCCCTAGCGATGAAAGCATTTGAAACCTCAGCCAAAATTAGTGAGAAAAACTAATTGCGAACGATAGAAATCGATCCACAGTGCATCGTCTCACCATAGCGCAATAGTCAAATCTTCACAGTAACACCTAAGAGCGATCGTCAATTATGGCAACAAAACCGACAGATAAGAACACTAAAGCAGAAATTTTGACTGCTTACAACCAACTTGTTGAAGAGAAAAAAGCTCTTGAAACTCAAGTCAAAAATAGCCAAAAGCAAACCGCCATACCTGCACCTGCTGCCACAATCGTTAAAGAAGTAGTAAAAAGCGAACCAAAAACAATTATGAATGCAGCACTGATTCAAGATAAGGTAAATAACACGATCGCCAGTCTCGATAGTCTCCAGCTCGGTTTTGGTGCTGCTGTGAGTGAATTATCCGAGAAGCTGACTACCGAAGCTGCAAAATTAGCAGAGATTCGCGAAGGTGTCACCGCCGAAATTACCGACTTGCAAACCTTGCACAGTCTTGAAGTAGATGAAGATACATTTGAAGAACTAATCGAGAGCTACGAGACTAGTTCTAAAGCCTTTGGGGAAGAACTCCGCGAACGCCAAGAAGCCGCTCAACAAGAAATTCAAAGTTTAACCAAAGCTTGGAATAAAGAACAAGAACAAACTGGTATTGCGGTTAAAGAACGGATCGAACTCGATCGCAAAAATAGCCAGCGCGAAGTTCAAGAATATAAATATAATTTAGATCTGCAACGCAAACTCGATCGCGAACAATACGAGCAACAACAAGCAGCTTTATATTACGAACTAGCTGAAATTAAAGAAGCCCAAGAAAAAGCCTGGGCAGAACGCGAATTGGCTCTTGCCGAACGCGAAAAAACCTTCAATGAAACCAAAGCTAAAGTAGCGGCTTTCGTTCAAGATAAAGAAAAAGCAATCGAGAAAGCTAAAGGAGAAGGCAAAGGTATTGCTACATATCAAGCCAAAATCAAATCCGATCTCTATGCAAAAGAAGTCGAAGGTCAAAAACGCTTTTATGAAGGTAGAATTGAATCTTTGGAAGATACGATTAGCAACCAAGGCGAACGTCTTAACAGCCTCTCCAAACAACTAGAAGCCGCACTCAAACAAGTTCAAGATCTCGCCGTCAAAGCGATCGAAGGTTCTGCCAATGCTAACTCTTATCAAACTCTTAAAGAGATTACGCTAGAGCAAGCCAAGTCACAAGCTAAGACTAAATAGTCGCTCGACAAGATTGACGGTAGGGACAATTTAGGAATTGTTTTTACCCTCAATTTTGGCGTAGCACCCAATCGAGCTTGCTATAAATCTCATGCAAATAATCTGCGCTATGGACTCGATCGGGAATACAACCTGGATACTCTGACAACTGCCAACTACTAGACCTCTTGCGTGAATAGGAATAGTTGAGGTAAAAGTAGAGAAAAGAGAAAGCTAGCATGACCTACGAACAACTCCAGCACTTACAGCCCAAAGCATTCAAACGAAGATGTGGAGTACAGCCAGACACCTTCAATCTAATGGTTGAAATACTTAACCCTCATCTCGATCGAAGGGGCAAAAGGGGTGGACAGTGCAAACTCAGTGTCGAAGACCAATTACTATTAGTACTAGAATATTGGCGGGAATACCGAACACAGTTTCATATCGGGACAAGTTGGGATCTAAGTGAGTCAGCGGTCTGCCGACTAATTAGTAAAGTAGAAAGGCTGCTGATGGATTCTGGCAAATTCCGATTACCAGGTAAAAAGCAGCTTTACCAACAGGCAGATAATTGGAGCGTAATTGTCGTTGATGTAACCGAGAGTCCGATTGAGCGTCCAAAAAAAACCAGCGAGCTTACTACAGTGGCCAAAAAAAGTATCACACATTAAAAGCGCAAGTGGTTGTCAATCAACAGACAGGGCAAATAATTTGTACTGCGTTTGGGAAAGGACGAGTTCATGACTTTCGCTTGTTTAAAATAGAACAGTTACCAATGCTGCCAGAGCAATTATGCCTTGCGGACAAGGGCTATCAAGGACTTGCTAAATTACATTCAAGTAGTTGTCTTCCGACCAAAAAGCCTCGTCAGAGCAAATTGGCTAAGTCGGAGCGTCAACACAATCGTTTGTTAGCACGACTGCGAATCGTTGTTGAACATGTTAACCGCCGACTTAAAATATTTCGCATTTTAGCTGAACGCTATCGCAACCGACGCAGACGATTTGGTTTACGATTTAACCTCATTTCCGCTATCCTCAATTTTGAACTTGCTTCTCCTTCTTGATTCACGCAAGAGGTCTAATGCAACAACAGTTGCTCTCCCAATTGCTGTTACTCCCACAATCAGCAACCCATCCACCGACCAAATAAAATGCTCTCGCCACTTGTCTTGTCGAGGATTGAAAATTGCGACTTCTGTTGCCGATTCAGGATCTATTGCTGTAAGTCGATTAGTTTTCCGGCGATTGCAATGGAAGCAAGCCAGTGTGAGATTTGCAAAGCTATCGTCTCCGCCTAACGATAATGGCATCACATGGTCTACATTGAACCGCACATATTGCCACATCTCATCAGCGTGACAAAACTCACACAAATACCGTGCTCGTTGGCGCACTTGCGCTTGGATGGTTTCAGGAATCTTATTGCGAGACACTGTTACGATGCTTGGGGAATTTCATTTAGGGCGATATTCCGCATGGTACGGTTCACAAAGCTGAGATAGTCATCAATCTCTTCATAGCTGTCGAGTTCTTGCTCCTCTTCTGGGCTGAGAGCGGAGTCTTGTTGTTTTGCTATTAACTGCTCGATTCTAGCCAGAACGAAACTGGATGCTGTGAATAGCGGAATGCCTTCTGCTAGCTCGATTCGCACGGCACCTTCGATCGGGAGATTATTCGGTAAGCTACTTAATTTTGGTAAAGATGGGATTGGCATGACCAAATTAGTGAAACTATCTCGATTTTAACATTGTGTCGAATAGGATAATTCCCGTAGAACGATCTCGAGACACTTTCAGATTTTTAGGTTGGGTTGAGTAAATCATCGACTTAGCCTCTATCCCAAGAGAAAACCTCATGCCATCAAGATCGATCGATTCCAAAACCATCGCACAAAAGATCGATCGAATCAACTACGATCGACCAAACCCAAGCCAATCGATTACCTCCGGTACGCTACGCGATCGATAATTCCCACAGGATATAAAAATACTCCTCAATACCGATCGATCGAACCTCAAACACTGAAATTGTTGGGTTTCTCGAATTAGGTAATCGATCGATCATTCCGACAGGGTATAAAGATGCTCCTCAATGGCGATAGAGCCTCAAACAATAAAGTTACTGGGTTTCGAGGCTCAATCTACGGCTAAAAAATCTCACTGTTTACAACTTACCGCTTGTAGGGATGTTATGCTCGTTGGCGTAAGTCTCTCCTTATGGAGAATCGATAACCGAATCTGTTTTACCTAACAATCTTTCGCGATGTTGTTTGAGAAGATGTGCGTCGGCTAAAGCGAGTGTTTCATCTAGCATGAGAATTGCTAAATCCCCTTGATGACGAGCTTCTCTCAGCTTGGCAAGAGTTTTAGCTCTAGTTTCAGGATCGGGAATTTTAAATTTGGTTTCCATAGCTAATTCCAATTACGTTGGATATCTTGCAAGCTGGCAATACTGGCATCTATAAAAGACTGAGCTTGCTCCATAGATCGATATAATAAATCTAGCATATCCCTGGCGGCAATTGGCTGAGATTGGGCAATTCTCAGTAGGATGTTCTGTAGGCGTGAATATGAATTTACTAGCCGCTCTCTAATATTCTGTAGCTCTTCCAATTCTGGTAATGTGTCTGCTGTTTCGCCAATCTGCTGCCATAGTCTGAATTCCATAGCGGTAGTAGCGTCGAGGCATTCAACCAGATGGCGTTGCAGGGTAAAGACGTTATCGATAACAGAATCGGGTAATTTAGCCACAGGTGAATATATTTACAAGAATGTATAATCTGCTAATTTAGCAGGTTTGATAAGACCTGCGGTAATCGTTGGCGAAGCCTCTCTGTAAGGAGAATCGAGAATAATCATCAACATCGATCGATCCCAAAACCATCGCATCAAAGATCGATCGAATCAACCACAATCGACCAAACCCAAGCCAATCGATCGATAATTCCAACAGGATACAAAGATGCTCCTCAACAGCGATCGATCGAGCCTCAAACACCAGAATCGTTGGGTTTCTCGAAGTAGGTAATCGATCGATAATTTCGACAGGATATGAAGATGCGTCTCAATACCGATCGCTAATCAAATGGCGCGATTTAGCGTTAAACTAGTTATTAGACCAGAACTCCGCAGATAATATGCACCTCCTTGCAATTAGTAGGTTGCGGGAAGCTGCTGATAAATTTCCCGACATTGATATCCAAATTGAAGATTGGAATGAAATCGTTAAAGTTGCAAGCTGGCAAAACCTGACAGAGGTTCAACAAACATATGCTTCTGCCGAAGCGGTAGGAAACTTTACCGTATTTAATATTAAAGGCAATCGCTATCGCCTAATTGTTTCTATTAACTATTCTAGACAGCTTATTTATTTTAAATATTTTCTCACTCACGCCGAATACGATAAGGATAACTGGAAAAATGACCCTTACTTTTAATCGAGCAGCCTATGCCAATCTCTTAGCCGATGTATTACCACAGCCAATTAGATCGCAAGCAGAATACGATCGGGTACTGGGAATCATCGAAGCATCAATGAATAAGGAGGCAGTTAGCAGTGAAGAAGAACAGCTAATCGATCTGTTTGTCATCTTAGTCGAAAAGTTTGAATCAGAACATTACCCATCTCAAAATCGATCGACTCCCCACAGCCGACTGCTGCATTTAATGGATGCGAATGACGTTCAGCCAGCAGATTTAGTTAGTATATTTGGCTCTAGCGATCGAGTATTGGAAGTTATCGATGGTAAACAATCGATCGATCTCAATCAGGCTGAGAAATTAGGTAATCGTTTCAATCTGCCTTCAAAACTATTTTTGGCATGAAATCGATCGATAATCTTAACAGGATATAAAGATACTCCTCAACAGCGATCGATCGAACCTCAAACACTATGCAAGTCTATATTACTGTTCAACCGTAACTAATACTTCCGTATTGCAGTTGTCTATATTAGTTTTATTTTTCTCAGACTCTTTAGATCTTTTATCTTTTATAATGTTAAGTTGCCGTTCTGCTTGTTCTACTAAAAATGGTGCGTTATAGACATATTCTAGAATTGCTCTACATAAATCGTCTAGTATTGGAATTTCATCACGAGTCAACTCACCAAGAGAAGCATGAGCACCAAAGTTTCTTAGTTTCCGAAGACTGTGAGCAACACCTACCAATTTGGTCGGAATTTCACCTTTGCTAGCTAGATCATCTAGCCTGCTATATAAGTCTTTGCCTGTAGCATTTCGATCCTCACAAATCATTTCTAATATACGCCCGATGATAACTGCATACGCATTAACATCAATTACACGAACTTTGAATGCAATTTCATACGCCTGTTGAATTTTTGATGGTAAACCAGATAGTCTCGATCTTGTCGTAGGATAGAGAGTTTTAATAGTGATATATTCGTCCAAGTACTCAGCCTCAGAATATTCCCGCAGAGTTACTTCTTTACAAGATAGACATAAAAGTAGATTGTATCTGAAACCCTCTTCTGGAACATAAATAGGTATTTCATACGGATCGTCATCATCGCAAATAGATTTTGTCGATCGATAGTACTCAGCTACGATTTCCATCGGAGCATGATTTCCACAATGATTACAGGTCTGAAAATCTGTCTGCCGCTTTTGTTGGCTCATAAGATCACTATTAGATCATCTTACCTTCGAGAATATTTTCTCAAGTAATCTAAACATACCCACCTGCACAAGCTAAATTTACATTGTCTTGTTCTTTGATTAAAATAAAGGGCTGATTCATGTTGTTGATCGATTCAAGTTTTGTAGGGATCTGTAGGTTAGTTTGAAGAATGAAACCCAACAAACTCAACTCAGATGCTCCGGCAGGAGAACCTGAGGTTAAATATTTGTATCAGTAGCCACCCTGCAAGCGGAAATGCGTTAGAAAATAGTAGGCTGTAGAATTAGCCTTTATTGTGCATTCTACGCCCTAGCCCGTTCGCGTAGCGTACCAACGGTAATCGATCCTTCCTACACCCTCAATCCATGAACACCAGTCACCCCACCAAACAAGGCTTATACGATCCGCAGTTTGAGCATGATGCTTGCGGTATCGGTTTTATCGCGCAGATGAAAGGGGCGAAGTCGCATCAGATTGTGGCGCAAGCACTGACAATACTGGTGAATCTCGACCATCGCGGCGCGTGCGGTTGCGAGACGAATACCGGAGATGGGGCGGGGATTTTGATGCAGGTGCCCCACAAGTTTATGCAGAAGGTGGCTCAGGCGGAAGGGATTGAATTACCCGCAGCGGGACAGTATGGAGTCGGGGCGGTGTATGGATCGCCCGATCCGGTGATGCGATCGAAGAGTCGGCAGATTTTTGCGGAAGTTGTTGCGGCGGAAGGTTTGAAGGTATTGGGTTGGCGGGATGTGCCGACGGATAATAGTTCTTTGGGTGAGACGGCGAAATCGAGTGAGCCGTTTATGCAGCAGGTATTTATTGCTAAATCGCCGGAATTGGCGGATGAATTAGCGTTCGAGCGGAAGTTGTTTGTGATTCGCAAGCTTGCTCATGCGGCAATTCGGGCGGCAAATGTAGACGGACATTGGTATGTATCGAGTATATCCGCGCGGACGATCGTGTATAAGGGGATGTTGATGCCCGTGCAGGTGGGGCAATATTTCCCCGAACTTCAAGATCCTGACATGGAGAGCGCGTTGGCGTTGGTGCATTCGCGGTTTAGTACCAATACTTTCCCCAGTTGGGAGCGGGCGCATCCCTATCGCTACATTGCCCATAATGGTGAAATCAATACCATGCGCGGCAATATTAACTGGATGACGGCGCGGCAATCGTTATTTGCGTCTGATTTATTCGGCGATGATATTCAGAAGATTAAGCCAGCGATTAATGTCGATGGTAGTGACTCGACGATCTTTGATAATGCCCTGGAATTGTTGACTCTTTCCGGTCGCAGCTTGCCCCATGCGATGATGATGATGGTGCCCGAACCTTGGACGGCGCATGAGTCGATGAGCGCGGAGAAGAAGGCGTTTTATGAGTACCATTCTTGCTTGATGGAGCCGTGGGATGGCCCAGCTTCGATCGCGTTTACTGATGGTAGCTCGATCGGGGCAGTACTCGATCGGAATGGATTGCGTCCAGGGCGTTATTATGTGACGACTGACGATCTGGTGATTATGGCATCGGAAGCGGGGGTGCTGACGATTCCGCCAGAAAAAGTGGTGGCGAAGGGACGGTTGGAGCCAGGGAAGATGTTCATGGTGGATACTGTCGCTGGGCGGATTGTGCGCGATGCGGAAATCAAGCATGAGATTACTAGCGCGCAGCCTTATCAGGAGTGGTTGGACGAGCATTTAGTACGACTGGAAGACATCGCGAATCCTGAATCCCCCCCAACCCCCCTTAATAAGGGGGGAGCCGGAGCAGAGTCTCTCTTGTCCCCCCCTTCCCAAGGGGGGCTAGGGGGGACTCTCCAGCGTCAGATGGCGTTTGGGTATACGTTTGAAGAATTGCGGATGCTGATTACGCCGATGGCGCGGGATGGGGTGGAAGCAACGGGTTCGATGGGAACTGATACACCGTTAGCGGTGTTGTCCGATCGACCAAAATTACTCTACGATTATTTCCAACAGCTATTCGCTCAAGTTACTAATCCCCCGATCGATTCAATTCGGGAAGAAATTATCACTTCAGCGCAAACTACGATCGGATCTGAACGGAATTTACTCCAGCCTGAACCCGCAAGTTGTCATTTAATCGCGCTGAAAACGCCGATTTTAACTGATGCTGAACTGGCGAAGTTAAAGCACCTAAATGAGGGTGGTTTTAGTTCTGTAACTATCCCAATGCTATTTAACCCTAAAGATGGGGTAAAAGGTCTGGAAGCAGCCTTGGATGTGATTTTTGCGGCGGCTGATAAAGCGATCGAATCCGGTATCAGTATTCTGATTTTGAGCGATCGAGGCGTAAATGCTGAAACTGCACCAATTCCCGCTTTACTGGCGGTTTCTGGCTTACATCACCATCTAATTCGCACAGGTACTCGTACTCGCGTGGGATTGGTATTAGAATCCGGCGAACCCCGTGAAGTCCATCATTTTGCGACATTGATTGGTTATGGTTGTGGGGCGATTAATCCCTATCTGGCATTTGAGACGATCGCGGATTTAATCGCTCAGAAAATGTTGCTCGATGTTGACTATCCTACTGCTGTTAAAAACTACATTAAAGCGGCAACTAAAGGCGTAACTAAAGTCGCCTCGAAGATTGGGATTTCCACGATTCAAAGTTATCGCGGTGCCCAGATTTTTGAAGCTGTCGGCTTGAATCAAGTGACGATCGATAAATACTTTACCCGCACCGCCTCGCGGATTGAAGGTGCTGATGTGGGCGTAATTACCCAAGAAACGATTACCCGTCACACCCACGCCTTCCCCGATCGACCAGCCAAAGGTGCTACGCTCGATGTCGGTGGCGATTATCAGTGGCGCAAAGATGGTGAGGAACACTTATTCAGCCCCGAAAGTATCCACGCTTTGCAACAAGCGGCGCGGACGGGTAAATACGATCTGTACCAGAAGTACGCCAAGCTGATTAACGAGCAGGATAAAAAACACTTTACCCTGCGCGGCTTGTTAGATTTTAAACCGCAAACAGCCATTCCAATTGAAGAAGTAGAACCGATCGAGAATATCCTCAAACGCTTTAAAACTGGGGCGATGAGCTATGGCTCGATCTCTAGTGAAGCACATGAAGGACTAGCGATCGCGATGAACCGGATCGGCGGTAAATCCAACACAGGCGAAGGCGGCGAAGATCCCGAACGCTACACCTGGACAAACGAGCAAGGCGATTCCAAAAATAGCGGAATCAAACAGGTAGCATCAGGACGATTCGGCGTAACTAGCCTCTACCTCTCCCAAGCCAAAGAAATCCAAATCAAAATGGCACAGGGAGCCAAACCAGGCGAAGGCGGACAACTCCCAGGTAAAAAAGTCTACCCCTGGATTGCCAAAGTGCGCCACTCCACCCCAGGCGTAGGGCTAATTTCACCCCCACCGCACCATGATATTTACTCGATCGAAGATCTCGCCGAACTGATCCACGATCTCAAAAATGCCAATCGGGATGCGCGAATTAACGTCAAACTGGTATCCGAAGTCGGAGTCGGCACGATCGCCGCAGGCGTAGCCAAAGCCCACGCCGATGTAGTATTAATCTCCGGCTTCGACGGCGGTACCGGAGCTTCCCCCCAAACCTCGATCAAACACGCCGGATTACCCTGGGAACTCGGACTCGCCGAAACCCACCAAACCCTCGTCCTCAATAACCTCCGCAGCCGCATCGTCGTCGAAACCGACGGCCAACTCAAAACCGGACGGGACATCGCCATAGCAGCCCTTCTAGGTGCAGAAGAATTCGGATTCTCCACCGCGCCCCTCGTCACCCTCGGCTGTATCATGATGCGCGTCTGCCATCTGAATACCTGCCCCGCCGGAATCGCCACCCAAAACCCCGAACTCCGCGCCACCTATACCGGAGATCCCGCCCACACCGTCAACTTCATGCGGTTCATCGCCCAAGATTTACGGGAAATCATGGCTTCCCTCGGCTTCCGCACCCTCAACGAAATGGTGGGACGTACCGATATCTTAGAATCCAAACAGGCGATCGCCCATTGGAAAGCCAAAAACATCGACCTCTCCAAGCTGCTCTATCAGCCGGAAGCAGGCGCAGAAGTCGGACGTTACCAACAAATCGCCCAAGATCACGGACTTGACAAATCCCTCGACATTACTACTTTATTAGACCTGTGCAAAGACTCGATCGAGCATGGCACACCCTCTAAAGCCACCCTGCCAATCTGTAACGTCAACCGCGCAGTCGGCACCATCCTCGGTAACGAAATTACCAAAAAACACTGGCACGGACTCCCCGAAGATACTGTTCACCTCCACTTCAAAGGCAGTGCCGGACAAAGCTTCGGTGCCTTCGTACCCAAAGGAGTCACCCTCGAACTCGAAGGCGATGCCAACGACTACATCGGCAAAGGACTTAGCGGCGGTAAAATCATCCTCTACCCCTCGCCCAAATCCACCTTCATCGCCGCCGAAAACGTCATCGTCGGTAACGTCGCCCTCTACGGAGCCACCAGCGGCGAAATCTACATCAACGGCATGGCAGGCGAACGCTTCTGTGTCCGCAACTCTGGTGTGAGTGCAATTGTGGAATCGATCGGCGATCACGGTTGCGAATACATGACAGGCGGACAAGTTATCGTCTTGGGTACCACAGGACGCAATTTCGCGGCGGGAATGAGTGGTGGTGTTGCTTATATCCTCGACGAGCAGGGTGATTTTGCGACGCGCTGCAATACCCAGATGGTGGGATTGGAAACCATGAGCGATCCTGAAGAGATTGGGAAGTTGAAGGGTTCGATCGAGAAACATGCCCAATATACCAAGAGTCAAAAAGCGATCTCGGTGCTAGCTAATTGGGATGAGATGGTGCCGAAGTTTGTGAAGGTGATGCCGCGTGACTATAAACGGGTGTTGCAAGCGATCCAGAATGCGCTGGCTTCGGGGTTGAGTGGTGATGATGCTCTAGATGCTGCTTTTGAGGAAAATTCTCGCGATGTGGCTCGCATTGGGGGAAGTTAATCTAAATGGCATCTCACCCGCCTTCAGGATTGCTTGTTAGGGTGGGTGAGATTTCAAAATCATCCTATATAACAGTTAAATTACCCTTTGATTAACTGTGTCAAAATTCGATCGATTTAGAAGGTTTAGATATTATTAGAATCGATCGGTTACACGGCAGTATAAATTAAATTCCAAAATTTCAAATTAAAATATAGTTAATAAAATGCAAACTAGTATTACAATCAATACAGTAAATATTTTTATTGAAATTGAAAATCTAACAAATATTAACACAGCAAACATTAGTGCAACTACGAATAGTAATGCTTTCGTAATGAATGGTGTGTAAAAACATAATAAAGTCGTATACTGTTAAAGGCTGAAAACCTTGATTTCTCGTCGCCATTTTTCAATTATTTAGAAATAAAGTTGTATACTTTGATTGCGCTATCTATCCAGATAGAGATAATAAAGTTGTATACTATCTCAAAAGCTTTGCTCTGATTAGGTTCTAGCTCAATCTTTTCTCAGTTAAGTGTCAAAAATACGACTAATGTCTTGCTCGCAGTGAACCATGCTATTAAAGGCAAAATTTAGTTGAGCTTTGGCTCGATTTATGAATTCGGGTTATCAATTTTTATTCAGATATTAGGCGTGAAGAATTGGTGCTAAATTTTATAGGATTGATAAATCCCCTGATGATTTAGTGCATATCGATCGACCGAAAGCAAATAGATGCTTTGATTTTCAATCTGACAAGTTGCCAAGAGGTTAAGCTAAATATCCCAACTTGAGCAGAGGGAAATAGCTTTGCGGCATACTAGAAGAATGAAGTAAATAGAGTAGCTATGCCAGAACCAATTACCACCATGACTGCTAGCGCGATCGCGTCTCTTGCCTTTCAAGAGTTTGTGAAGTCTGGGACGGGAGAACTCGCGAAGAAGTTTACCGCAGGAGCGATCGTTAAGATGGAACAGTTACGAGAACTGATTTGGAAACGTTTGGCTGGGAAGCATCCGGCGGCTGATGCGGCGATCGAAAAGGCTAAGGCTGGAGAACAGGAGGGAATTGACACGGTGGCAACGTTTTTAGGTGTCGAACTGTTAGATCGGGAGTTTGCTGGGCAGGTGCAGGCGATCGCTCATGAAATCAATGCTGGGAAATTAGTAGATCGGAGTTCGATGGTTCAGAACAATTACGATAATGCTAAGGGTTGGCAGACGAAGGTGGAGGGTGGAACAGCTTATATTGGCGAAATTCACATCTTGGAAAAGCGGTCTGAGCCTTGATGGTTATTTAAGGGCGATCGAGAATCTAGGATATGCAGCAAGACAACCGAGATAATGCAACAGGTTTCCAAATAGATGCAGATAATTCAACAGTTTATGCTGGTATAAACCACGTATATCAGTCGTCTCGTCCGCCCAAATGTATTCCTTTTCAGGCGTTGGCGTTGCCAAAGGATTATGTCGATCGACCAGAAATTCGACAATTAATTAAATCAAAGTCGCTCGATTCACTCCCTTCCAAAGCTGGAATACTGGCGGTAAGTGTAATTTACGGGATGGGTGGAGTTGGTAAATCAGTAATTGCAGCAGCACTAGCACACGATATTGAGGTGCAAAGTGTTTTTGTTGATGGGGTGCTGTGGGTAACTTTGGGACAAAGCCCAGATCTGTTACCGTGCCTGTATGCTTGGGTTCAATCTTTAGGAGACTACGACTTTAAGCCCACAAACATTGATTCTACCTCCTCTCATCTTCGTAGTTTGTTGCGCGACAAAAAGATCCTACTGGTGGTGGATGATGCCTGGAATAACGATAGTGTAGTTCCTTTTCTGGTAGGCGGTGAAGGATGTCGAGTATTGGTAACAACTCGTGAAGCCGATATACTTGATGCTGAACGGATTGAGATGGATGTCATGTCTCAATCAGAGGCTTTAGACCTATTGATGAGTAGGGCAAAAATTCAATCATTAGCGGATTTAACGGCTGAAGAGATTAAACAATCACAAAGGTTAATTGATGTCCTTGGTGGCTTGCCATTAGCAGTCGATCTAGCTGGGGCACAGATTGCTGATGGTATGAGTTGGTCTGAATTATTAGAGGATTTGGAGGCGGAGATTGCCTATCTAGAATCGCTGGATCGACCGAATTTTGGGGGAGAGAGAAATGACAAAAATCGAAAGCGATTGAGTTTAAAAGCGTCATTGAATTTGAGCTTGAAGTTATTGACAGCAGAACAGTTACAACAGTTTGCTTGGTTGGGAGTCTTACCAGAGGATGTCTCAATTCAGCCAGAAATGGTGGCTACGCTGTGGTATATGCCAATCAAAAAAGCTGGGGCAGTCTTGCGAACTTTTAGAGCGAAAGCTTTGCTATTATCTGGGGTGGAAGGAGTAAGGAAAGGATCGAGTTATCGAATCCACGACTTAATGCACGATCTGGCAAGGGGTTTACTGACGAGTGCGGGTGAGAAGGATATTCCAGGTTTAGAGCTGGAATGGAATGACACGCATGGAATTTTGCTCGATCGATATCGTCAGCAAACTACGGAGGGTCAATGGCATACGTTACCAGATGATGGATACATTCACGCTCATTTAGCTTGGCATTTAGAAAAGGCAGGCAGATCGGATGAATTACATTTATTGCTACAGAAAGTGACAACAAGGGGGCGGAATGCTTGGTATGAAGCCTGCCTATCTCTAGGTCAGAATGCAATATTTGTCACCGATCTGGGACGGGCTTGGCAATTAGCCGAAGAAATGTATCAAAGAGATACCTCACAATCGATCGGTTTACAAGTTAGGTATGCGTTGATTTTTTCTAGCTTAAATAGTTTGGCTGTTAATATTCCTTCTCAATTAATGGCTGCATTAGTAAAAAAGGAAAAGTGGTCGCCTAACCAAGCGTGGATTTATGCTCGACAATCAATAAAATCACATTCAAATAGTGAGATGATTCGAGATCTGGCACCCTTTCTACCACCGATGCTGCTTTCAGAGGCATTAGTTATAATGAGTGAATTTCAAGATGATGCTCAAAACCTGAGTTCGATGAGGCTGTGCCTCATCATCAAATCAAGTCTCTGACTGTGCTTGAGTCATAAACATCAATTATTAAAATGAGATATTTCCAAGTCATTATCAATAAGCTTTGATTATTGATAATGACTTGGAAGTAAAACGTCGATCGATAATTACAAATAATTAACAATTAATAAGTTATTAAAAGTTCTGAGGAGCGGTCGGCAAATAAAAGTACAAATAGCATTGCAACCCTTATGTATAATCTCTGATTCTGGTTAAATTAATATATATATTAGAAAACCACACTTAGATGATGGACTTAACCGAACTATTTTGTGAAATAGATGATTTCTGCCAAGATTGGCTAGCAACTTTTTCATCAATATCTTTCCCTGCCAACGGTAATAGCTTACCAAAACGCTGCGGCCTATCACTGAGCGAGGTCATGACTATTTCTATTCATTTCCATCAGTCAAGCTATCGAACATTTAAGGATTATTACCTCAAAAATGTTTGTCAAAACTTAACTGATTATTTTCCAAAGTTGGTTAGTTACAATAGAATGGTGGAGTTGATGCCAAATGTTTTAATAGCTTGCCTTTATTATCTCAACTCTCGTCAAGGTAAGGTGACTGGAATTAGTTTCGTGGATAGCACGGCTATTCCAGTTTGTCACCCAAAAAGAATTAAAAGAAATAAGGTTTTCAAAGAAACTGCCAAGCTGAGTAAGAGTTCTATGGGATGGTACTTTGGATTCAAGCTTCATTTAATTATTAATGATTGCGGAGAGATATTAAGCTGCAAAATCACACCTGGCAATGTCGATGACCGCACACATTTGCCATCAATGACACAGGGAATATCAGGAAAAATATTTGGAGACAAAGGATATATTAAGAAAGAACTATTTGAAGAATTATTAAATAAAGGATTGCAGCTAATTACGCCACTAAAATCTAATATGAAAAACAAGCTCATCTTGATGGATGACAAAATATCACTTCGGAAACGCTCGCTGATTGAAACGGTAAATGACCAGTTAAAAAATATTTGTTATTTAGTCCATTCTCGCCATCGGAGCTTGCATAATTTCATGCTAAATCTGATTACAGCATTAATTGCTTATACTCATCAACCTAAAAAGCCGAGTTTGAAGCTAGATGAGCCTGCTCAAAACTTCTTTAGTATTGTTCCTATTTAGCCGATTATTTATTTATTAACTTAACTCAATATTTTCAATCATTAATCATCTTAATGATGGGTTTTATCGTGCCAAAATTTACATAAAATTTGCTATTAAGCTGAACATGTTGTCACATCTGAGTTCGATGAGGCTATGCCTCATCGAACTCAGGTTCCGACGATCGAACCATCTATTCTCAAAAATTCACTAAAATCAGTCGAACTAAACTGCTACAAGCTTTTTGAAGATTAGATTTCAACAATCTACAAGCACCCCACACTAAATCTAAAACTCCATAAATCCTACGGGGACAAGAGTGTAGGTAATTTCTCACCAATTTCGGCTCTCACAGACACAGGTGCTTGTATTTTTAGTCAGTCTGAATCTGTGTCCAAGAAAGTGCTGGCGGCTTCCAATCAACAGATTTTATCAATCTATATCGCAACCAGCGAGTGCGTTCAGATCCTAACCGATCGATCCAATAAGGTAGAGTTATCTCCCCATACTCGTCTTGAGTAAGCCATTTCAAAGCTCCTTGCTGATGCTCATTTGTAAGTAAATCGATCGAGTTTACCAAGTCGCGACTCTCACCCAAACAAATATTGCCGAACCTGACGACCGAACTTGGATTGACCATCGCATTATGAAGTCGTTCTGCAAGATTGAGGATCGATCGATCTTCTGCTGCATCGATCCAGACAACAAACTTAATCCCAGTTAGGATCTCCTGGTAATCTGGTTTGGAGTTTTTCGATGAATTAATATCTCGCTCTTTAAATCTGCGGACTTTCCTAATTACTCTGGATTTAGCCGTTTCCGATAGCATCGCGATCGCTAATTTCACACCACAATGCCTGAACCTATTCTCTTCGCCAACTGTCGATAACAACATACCATAAACAGTTGAAGGTGGTGGTACTGGATAAGTCGCAATGTATTCTCTCGCTCTGGAATCCCGAAAACAGGCAATCGGGACTTCTACTTGCAAGGCAATTTTATTAATTGTCATTAGCTAATCACTTTTGCTTTGCCTCTAGTTCCAAATCCCTTGTTATTACCTCTTTTAAAGCATTAATGGCTGACAAACTACCAGGGAAAAGATGTGCGCCAAGCCCCTCTAATCCCTGAGATAGTTGACCACCAATCCAGAGTTCTTTTGGATTAATATCTCCAGATTCCACTCTGTAAATTAGATCGGGTAACGATAGCTGCTCTTGTTCATCTTGCTCGAAACAGTATAGAAGTCGAGGGTTCAAATCTTTAGTCCAGCGCAGCACGATATTCGTGGGCGCAAAATCAAACAGAAATCTTCCATGATTTCCAGCCACTTTATCAATACCGACTAAACCATCTAAAACATCCAGAGTGCGAGATTTGTCTCGCAGATACTCAGGGGATAGACAAAAGCCATACTGATAGTCATTCGTGACAAGTTAAGAAAATCAGAGATTTGTCAAAAGGGTAATAAAAAGATGCCAAACTGTTTCTAGTCAAGAGTTTGAGGGAATAGAGGCCTGATGACCAGCCGCCGAAGAAGTAACCGCGACCACGCCAAAAAGAACCACCAACCAGGTGTGGAAGATGAGATCATCGCCGCTCAAGTAGAGGCTTTATTGACACCAGCAATTTTCAATCAAAGTCATTACTACCGACAATTAGGGCTGAGAAATCGGCTGTTAAATTTACCCTTGATGATGGCAGCAGTGCTGACGCTACTGTGGCGGAATGTGCCAGGAGTCAGAGAACTAAGCCGAATGTTAGGGCGAGAAGGATTTTTGTGGTGTGAGCCAACACAAGTAAGTCAACAGGCGATTGCACAAAGATTTCTGACCTTTCCATCTGAGTTATTTGAGAGAGTGTTTAAGGAATTACTGCCAGAATTTAGAGTGAAGTGGCACCAGAGAAAACAGCGATTGTTGCCACAAAGCATTGAATTTGCTCAAGCAAAATTTGAGCGGATTTGGGCATGTGATGGCTCCACATTGGAAGCGATATTCAAGAAATTAGATAGCTTATCTGATGTGCCAATCGGACAACTAGCGGGAAAAATGGGAGTAGTCATAGATTTGGTGACGAGATTGCCGATTGAAATCTGGTTTAGAGAAAATCCCAAAGCTTCAGATGTTAATTTTGAGAAAGATATCCTGAATTTAGTAACATCGGGCACTTTATTGCTCTTGGATCGAGGCTTCTATCATTTCCAATTTTGGCAAGAATTAATTAACAGAGATATTCATTTTATTACTCGATTAAAAAAAGGTGCATCGCTACAGATAGAGCGAGTATTTAGCAATAGTTATAGTATCCGTGACCGAATAGTGCGGATGGGGTCTGGCACCAAAAAGACTCCATATATAACTGTAAGATTAGTCGAAATTAAAGTGGGTAAAGTCTGGTATTCTTATCTAACTAGTGTACTCGACCCATTGAATCTTCCTCCCTATGTAGTCGCCGATTTGTACGGAAGACGGTGGCGAATTGAAGAGGCTTTTAATACTGTTAAACGATTGCTCGGGTTGAGTTATTTATGGACTGGTTCAGTTAATGGAATTAAATTACAGATGTGGGGGACTTGGCTGTTTTATGCAGTTCTAGTCGATTTAGGTGATGCTGTAGCTGATGAATTATCTCTCCCATTCGACCGCATTTCTTTAGAGATGATTTATCGAGGTCTTTATCACTTTCATGTAGCTCATCATAAAGGTTTAGCTGCCAATCCAGTCACCTATTTTGCTGCCCCAGAGAATCAAGATTTAGGTATTGTTAAAACTGTTCGTAAACCTAATGTTAAGTTAATTATTGCACCTTTTCCTGATTCTATGAGTCGAACAGACAATTTTTTCTTCGACTCATCGCCTCAAGCCCGCTTGACAAGTGCGATCGCTTCTTAACTTGTCACTAATGACTGATAGTATGTCGCATGTCGTTCTGTGGCATGGAGGGAATTGCGGTCTTTTACACCACTTCTAGCACTAAAAGTAACATCGCCGTGGAATGGTCGAGTAGAGACAGCCGGAGTAACATCAAGTGCCCCACGCCGTTTAACCGCTGTGCCTTTAGGTTTTGGCTTGCCTTTCGCTCGACCTTTGGCTGGAATTGGTGGTACTTCGGGATCTTCCTCCGCATCATCTATTTTTGCGGCTTCTGCGTGCATAAAGCCCAGAATATCGTCATCAAGATATTTATCTGGATCGAAATTAGGATCTTCCCATGTGGACTCTAGTATGAGCGGATTCCAGACCCGATTTACTGGCAATCCTTGTCGTTGCCAAGTGTAGCGTAATGACCAGCGAATAGCCTCAGCCGAGACTGTAGTGTGAGTTTCTCCGTGCCACAGAAGCTTTTGTAACTTGGAGATGTTTCCTTCATTTTCTCCACGATTATTAGCGGCAACACCATACGCAGTCAAAATATTACCAAAAAGATTAAACATGTCGAACCTCCGGTTCTGTAATGGCTGTTGATGGATCTTCGGCTGGAAGTTTATCAGGATCTGGAAGTTTCTCTTCCCCTTTGTAGCTAGCCAGTGCCAGGAAAAACAGACTTTTTGCCATCTTCCAGTCACTTTGTCCAGTTGTCAACGGTAATAGTTTTTGCCAAGATTCTTGCAAAACTTGGATGTTTCCAGCATTTCCCCAAAACGAGGTGATAAAGTCTCGAAACGCTGAGGCATTTTGACATCGCTCCAAATTCGATCTCAGTTGGATGACTTTCCGCTCAAATTGCGGATAATCACCCTCTTTTGTTTTCCCGCCAATTTTGCCAAAAGTTATCCTCAAACCTTGGTGACAAGCTCTAACAAATAGTTCTTGTGACTCAGTATCCCATTCAGTTTTTTTCACCATATCATGTATTCGATCTTGACGAAATTTAATAGCTAAATATGCTTTTTTATGAATAAAAACATCCGTAAATCCCCACCACCAAGGTTTTCCTCGAATGAGATTTTCTGCAATAAACTGGGAAAGGGGATCGTCTTGTCTCGATTCCCCACAGAATGTCTGATAAAGCTCCAAATGTTGAGTCTCGATCTCGATCGTTTCGGCTGCTAGACGAGTTTGCTGCTGTTTTGACCAAGTAACTTTACCAAAAGGAATTACTAGGCATCTGTGAATATCAGCTTGAGACTGCTGATTAACCACAGTTGTTTTTAGTAAGAATTTTAGTGCTGCGTCAGACCAGCCGTTAGCAGCAATTCCAAATTCAGATTTTGACAACTTGGTAGGGTGAGCAGGAGAATAGAGAGACTTCAAAAAGAGAAGCAGAATGGAGCCAATGAAGCTGAGTTTTGGGGTATTGATAGTCTATCTGAACCGAGCAATTCTTCAGATGAAAGATCCGCGCCTTGCCAGCAATGGCACTAAATACACCATCAGAGATGCTGTGTTGGGAGCATTTTCGATGTTTTTCATGCAAAGCGAATCCTTTTTAGAACATCAGCGGCACATGAATAGCAATCAGGGCAAAAGCAATGCTCAGACACTGTTTGGCATGATTAAAATCCCAACAGTGCCGCAAATTCGGAATATCCTGGATGAAATTTCAGCCACAGCACTATTTGGAGTATTCAATCACGTCTATCAGTCTTTAAGACGAGAAGGTCACTTGAAACCGTTTGAATATCTCGGTGGATTACTAGTTGCGCTGGATGGAACTCAGTATTTTGACTCGCACAAACTCAACTGTAAATGCTGTTCGAGCCGTACCCACAAAAATGGCACAGTAACTTACTTCCACAGTGCCATTTTGCCTGTAATAGTTGCGCCTGGGCAATCTCAAGTAATTTCCTTAGCTCCAGAATTCATCACACCTCAAGATGGTCACCAGAAGCAGGACTGCGAAGTGGCAGCAGCTAAACGATGGCTCAAAACTCATGCCCCAGAATTCCAAGGACAAGCAATCACTCTACTCGGAGATGACCTCTACAGTCACCAACCAATGTGTGAACAGGTGATAGCGTCGGGAATGAACTTTATCTTTACCTGTTTAGAAACGTCTCATACTGCTGTTTATGATTGGTTGAAATACTTGGATGGTATTGGCGAGGTGAAAAAGCTAGAAGTGAAACAGTGGAACAGCAATTCAAGCGAATTATATAGCTATCAATATGTGAATGGAATTCCTCTAAGGGACTCCCAGCCAGCAATGAAGGTCAATTGGTGTAAACTAATCCATACCCGCCAATCAGATGGAGAAATATTATATGAAAATTCATTTATTACCCGCCATGAATTAAACGAACAGAGCGTACCTCTGGTTGCTGCGGCTGGTCGATGTCGTTGGAAGACCGAAAATGAAAATCATAATGTGCTCAAAACAAAGGGATATCATCTGGAGCATAACTTTGGGCATGGTCAGCAGCATTTAGCTGCTTGTTTATTGACGCTGAACCTGTTGGCATTCCTTTTTCACACTGTTTTGCATTTAACAGATCTTGCATATGGACAGATTCGTCTCAAGCGTGTTACTCGTAAAGGCTTTTTTCAAGATATCCTCAGTCTTACCAAATATTTACTCTTTGAGAGTTGGCCTTCTTTGATTGATTTCATGCTTTACGGCTCGGCTTCCACTCTGGTCGCCAACTCTTCCTAGATTTTTGAATTTGGAATTGCTGCCGTGAGGTGGTTGGAGTTTAAGATATTCGAGATATTTTAATTGGACGAATAAACCCGCTACTCCTGCACGGTGGAGAAAGGTCATACTCGGATCGCGAATATCTAGGTGAATTTTGGCCATCTCAGGGAGTAAATAAGCCACAACCCATCTTCCGCCTTCCCCCAATACCTTGCTGTTGTAGCATTAGTGAATCTAGATCGCTAAGTCCCTCGACTCTAACTCCAAAGCCAACTACTTTCTTCTTGTTAATTTTGACGGTTCGACATCTCGGTTGACCATCAGAGCGAGTTAAAACCCGAACTTTACCAACAATCTCCAATCGATCGAGATGGTTCTGTGCGGCTGTGTCTAATGTACTTGCATCTAAAAAACCTTTGATCGTGACAATTCGAGCCTCTAAATTCTGAGACGGCACAATTAATTCCAATTCAGGAATGCCGAGATAGATTTTGTCTTGATGAATTTGAAGAGTCTTTCCTGCTAATTTGTAGATCGATCGAGACAGATCCAGCGGTAGTCGAATCTTCAATACAGAATCAACATCGATGTTTAATCGTTTGGAGTAAGCCCCACTGAGCTTTCCATTAATCCCAAAGATACCAATCGAGTTGGACTCATGAAATTCTGGAATTATCTGGGAAATACCGCCATACAAAGGATGTGCGTGATCTACCCCGATCGATTGCCCCTCAACCGGAAATAAATAATCACCGAATTCCTCGCTACAGGATCGGCAACAATCTCGCTCTTCTGAAGTGCGATCGGGGAGAATAGTCATACTTACGAGATTTTACTAAGCTTGACGTTATCAGTACTTGGTTACTATTTTAAACTATATTTTCATGCTGAAGTACCTTAAACTTGTTTATTTTTTGTTTTTGTACACTAACTAATGTGACATCACAAAATCAGTAATTGAGCCAAAAAGATATCTGATAATTAAAATATGCGCTACTCGATCGATCTTTGGATCTAAATCTCCTGCGAACAAGCAATGAATGAGGTACTTACCCTCAGTGTCTACAAAACGAGGCTCAATCCAGTTCAAAGATTCCTCATCATAAAAATCACGGAAAGATTGGAAAAGCTCCCGTTCATCAAATTTAAACTCTCCCCTGAGTAGTTTTTTGACCGATCCTCGTTTGCACAATTGAGCAATATATCGATCTCGCAACCACCCCATCCCACGGAAATCAATTCTCGTATCTACTAGCCAGACTAGATCGGTTGCTATCTCAAGTAGATGTTTGAGACTGTCTGGAGCAAGCTCTGACTGCTCCATATCAACAATGCAATTTTCATCGCTAGCGGCATGATAGTGAACACCATGACTATCTATCAGCACACTACTGTCGAGCAGCAAAATCCGATGTTGAGTGCAGATTACCAATCCTGGAATCTGATGAAGGCGATGCCAGTATGGTTCTCCGTATTGTTCAATTTCTGTTGTTAAACACAGAGGGCAGAATTTTAAGTATTTCCGGCGATCGCTAGTACTATCTAAATCAACTCTAGCCTGTTCTAAGATTGAGCCACTGCGTTTCTCGATCGTTGCCGATCCTAATTTTCTTATCTCGATCGGGCTTAGAAAGGCAGCATAAAATGGATATAGAGTATTATGCTCCATTAACGATCTCACTCTATAGTCCGAGATATGAGCTATTTGTTTGACCAAACCCTTCAAGTTATTAGTCAGCGTGACTCGACAAGCTTGCTGAGAAGAGTAACCAAATAAATCTAAATCGGTTTGTCGAAAGCTCTGATTGCCACTGCGAATATGATATCTAGCCAATCCACTATATAAGAGTTCATCAGGGTAGAGGCGAGGAAAAGAAGCGAGGGCACACATAATTTAGGCTTCAGTTGATGTACTCGGCTACTGGATCGCAAATCAGTCCTACCGATTTGATGTCTTCATATGCAGATGTGTTACTATCGATCGCTTTTGCAACAATTTGACGTAGATCATCTTTTTGATAAGCGGGTTCTACCTTTTTCTTCTTTGGTTGAGGTTGTTGTTTGACTAATGCTGAAGTATGTCCAGTAGATCCTACCAAAGAAAGTTTATAAGCTTGTTTGACCAGAACACTAATATCTGCTTCAGCTTTATTATTCGTTATTACCTGCTCTGCACATTCTTTTGCTACATGAGGAGAGACATCTAATTCGAGTAATTCTGCAATTGTCGCTCTTAACAGATTAGAATCAATTTTATGATCCTGTAGCTGTTTATTTTTTCTCAGTGTTAATTCATGGAGTTTCTTCAGACATTTCTGCTCATATGCCAAAATGTCTAGTGGTGCAATATCTTTGTACCGTAACATTTCCTCCTTATCATTATTCCTTATCGCTGCTAGCATTGGCTTCAACAAGTGTAATCCGTCATTTGCGACTTGCCTAATCAAATCTACAGAAATAGCTTCATCACCATCTAAAGCAATACTTCGACATTGAACCATTCTAAATAATTTAATTGCAATATCAATTATACCTTGAGTTTCATCATAGAAAGCTTCTTCTAGTGCCGTCGATAGCTCTACCTTCTTTCTTGTCCATTGATATTTCCATAAGTTTTCAACAAATAAGTCCCATTCATCATCATCTTTCTGCATTCGATCCCAAATGACGCTACCTTCGCCTGTGCCTCTTCTAGCATTACGAAAATTACCCTGAAAGATCGGTAATGCCTCATTCGTTCCAACTTTAATGACTGGTACACCGATGATGTTATCCATCTTAACGAGGAAGTTTAATAAGTCATCCTTCCGTCTACGTGCATTTACTAGATTTTGCATTTCATCAATGACTAGCACTCCCAAGTGATGAGTGTTAGCAAGCTGTGCAACTTGAGCTAGCATCAAGTCTTCTGTATGATTACGGGAACTGAATTTTGTATGATAAGTTGTACCCAAGAGTTTATCTATTGCCATAAATATATCAGTACACAATCCCTTCAACGAACCAGCGTGAGGACAATCAACTTTTAGCCATACTATTTGATATGTACTTAATTTAGGATGAAAAATAACTTGATCGTAAAGTGAAAGTATTTTATGTAAGTTAGTTGATTTCCCCATGCCAGATGGCCCAATTAATGTCAACCCTGATGCAGAAGTTGGCTGACTGACATACCTTTCTAGTTCTCTACCACTAGAATTCTCAATCGCTCCATAAATTTGTCGAGATCTTAATGCAAAAGTAGGCTTTAATGGATTACGGGCGAGGTAGCCTCTTTTTATTAAAATGCTGATATTATTATTCAGCTCGATCGTTTTACCCTGGGGATCGAAGTAGCTTGACAGTCTAGCAACGCAATGAAATCGCTCTGATTTATTTAGACAAACTTCATCATCATTATATTCAGGTTCTTCATAGACAAGATCTATGAATTCTTCGTTATCGAATGTGGGTGGTAGTGCCTGAATTAATAAATTTTCATTATATTCTCTCAACTTTTGATCGATATATATAGCTTCAACACCCATATGTTTTCGATCGATATTTTGAGGAATTGTTATTTTGTCATCAGTTTTTTCCACGTTTATTCTTCTCTCTTTTTGCTCTTAGTAAATCAGTGTAGTTAGGTTTCAAGGATGGTTGCGGTGAAATTGAGCTAGATTTGTCTGGGTCTGTCTTCGATAAAATTTTACTACTGTCTTTTTCTTTAGGTGATAAGTCGAACGATTCTTCTTCACGGCGATTTTCTTTTTCAATACTTCTATTATCTCGAATTGCAGAAGTTCTTGCCAGTTTACTCATGGTAGGATCTTGAACAGCATTAGTCATATCAACTGCTCGATCGACAATCTTTTCAATTTCCTTATTCAAATCTATTGTTTGAGGTAGCTCACGATTGGCACTCTTTTGCCGTTGTAATTCCTCTTCAGCAAACAAGTACCCAACATCATAGAAGTTATGACTTTTATATTTCGAGTCTGGAGCGATTAGAATACATTGTGTAAAACTACGACCATCTTGCGCTGGGATATAAATATAATCAGTTTTTCGCGGATCGTAGGAAACTTCTAGTTTTTTTTCTGCTCTAGATAGAGATCCAGCTCTAGCATTAGACAGCCACATCTCTTTATCTGCTCGATCGCAAGTATAGTAAATACCTTTGAATTTAATTCCTTTCTCCGTGATGGTAGCATTTCCCCTCGGCATTAAATTGAGTTTAATAATATCGGGATCTAAAGTTCTAAGCCTACCTGAGCAATGGATAATTCCCCATTTCCATAATTGGGCAGGAATAGGTAACACTTCATCTGCGATCATTTCTACTGTTCTTGGATAATCCTTCAGCATATGTTGGTTATTATGATGCAGAATCATCCGAATGATAATTTGAGTGAATTGATCTAGATCGAGCTTACTGTCTAACCGATAATCACGGCCACCTCTTTGATTGAAGTCTATATCAACGGCTCCGGGTATAAAAGGTTTTACTTTTTCATTGATAATCCGAAAGCGTCTCTCTACAATACCTTTCCAATCTGGTCTGAATGGTGCTGCATTTTCAATCTTAATATTCAGATTTTGAGTTACTATATTTGCATTTTTGCTAATTAATTCACCACGATCTCCTAAAATAGCATCTGGCAAATGATGACAGGGCCAGTCATCTTCCGAAATATCGATTCCATACTGTCGGCAGTATTCAACCTTATCCATAGCCATATTAGCTAGAGCCATCATCATCCCCAACCAAGATGGCCCCTCTAGTCCAACATAGACTCCAGTAATCATCCGACTAAAAACATCAATCACAACATAAATTACTGGTCTGCCAATAATCCATTTGCGGTTGTAACTGGAGACGAGGTAGACATCTCCCACTGTTGCATCTACTTGATAACGAGAACCAGGCCCAGTCACCTCTGCGGTTGAATTACCTGTGATCGGACGGTAATTTTGCAAATATTCTCTCTTTCCAATCCTTGTGCTTATCTTTTTCTCTACATTTTGACCATGCTCCAAATCATACCAATACTTAAATTGTACTAACGAGGGTATTCGATCTTGCATAGCAATCGAACCATGCAAGTCATCATAATTAGACAAGTCCTCTTCAGAATAGTATTCTTGGATCATTTTTTCATACGCTGCTACCAACGATCTTTTTTCAGATGTATGATAAAACTGAGAAATTGCCACTCGAAAGGTCATTTTTGTCTCTTCTGTGACATTAACCCCAATCCCTATTTCAGGATCGTTAGCATATTTTCTAGGTCTGCCCCTTTTTACATCTCCTGCTAACTTCTGCTTACCTTTTCCTCCCGAATTTTTATAATCCGGTAACAGTGCATTAATATTTTTACCTCTTTGCCAGTATCTCTTAAGATATTTGTAAACAGTCTTTTTAGTTAATTTACCCTCGACTTCACTTGAGCTTCTAGTTGTATTGTGATCTTCTATTAATTTGAGTACTAGAGATCCACGTTGATTTCGCTCGTATATGGGTGGTTCCTGAGTAACGATAGATGAAATGATTCTCCAAGCAGCGTCTCTTAGTATTTTATCCTTGGATGATAATTCTTCTTCTAATACTATCAAAACCCAAGGATCTTTTTTGATTATGATCGCAGCACTCGATTTAATACATGCTTCTATTTCATTGATAAATACTTGTCTAGGAAGTGATTTTTCTTCATAGATATTAATCAAAAATGCAACCTCATAACCTTCGTCAATCCATAGTATTCGATCGATCTGATTCTTTCCGTCTTCAGAGATCCACTCAACTAAGTTATTGACAAATAGATGAACTTGCATTGTGAATTATTCAAATGTTAACTTAGTTGAATTTGAGATCTTTTGTTGGGAAAAAAGTAAGTGATTTCTCCGTTAGCATGTCAACTGAGATCAATTTATTTGCCACAAGATACTTAAATAGGTAAAGTGATGTACCTAGCCCAACATTCATTTCTATATCCAAGTCATTAACAACTTTACCGACAGTAGTAGTATCTGTTTCTAGCTTCGATCTCAAAATTTTGATTATGTGATGAAGCTCTTCTTTATTAGCCTCTTTATTTCCTTCTAGTTTGTGGGATGAATGAATCCATTCAACATTTTTTATCATTAACTTGGGAATATCTTTTTCCGTGACTATTTTCCAGTCGATCTCTTTAATGGCATAGTAACGCCTTTCTAGTTCTAGTTTCATTGCTGTCCGCTTATTATTTAAACTCTTGGAAGGTTTAAACGTTCTTGCCTCATAAGTATTTTTCCCTTTATGAGTAACGGTCAACATGAAATCTGTGCTCAGGACATAAGGGGCACCACTTTTGGGATCTTTAGGGTATTCAACTCCCATGTCTTCTGCAATCTTGAAGCACAACTCTCGATCGAGTAATGGAAATTGCTCTCGAATATCAACAATCCGATCTGACCACTCGAATAAATAGAACAGTCTTGTCTCACCATCGGACATGAAATGATGCTCTCGACTAGTCTTCCAGCCTAAAACTCTTGATACACGTCCACTGGAAGAAAAATCTGAAACTTTGATCCATGGATTGTAGTCTCGACCGATACCATGTCCTCGACCTTCCTTCATATATCGGTCGAGTTTCTCTTCTGTCCAGTCTCTTTTGCTTCTGACCATATGAAAAATCTGCAAATGCTAAGTAAACACTCACAGACAATAGTATACAACTTTATTAGTCAGTATACAACTTTA
Organism: Chamaesiphon minutus PCC 6605; assembly: GCF_000317145.1. Lineage (GTDB taxonomy): Bacteria > Cyanobacteriota > Cyanobacteriia > Cyanobacteriales > Chamaesiphonaceae > Chamaesiphon > Chamaesiphon minutus. The sequence continues at coordinate 3,605,722 of NC_019697.1, forward strand.
TTATTTAGTATACGACTTTATTGTGTTATCACAGTGTTATCACAATAACTAAACTAATTATTCAACAGTTACCGACTTGGCCAGGTTGCGAGGCTGATCTACATCTAATCCGCGCATTGCGGCAATATGATATGACATCAATTGCATCGGAATAACCGTCAAAACAGGCGATAACAATTCATCCACATCAGGTACGGGTAAAACCTTATCAAAAATCTCTGCTGCATCCTTGTCGCTAGCCGCAACTACCCCATACAAATGCGAATCTCGCGCCTTGGCTTCTTGAGCGTTAGAAACCGCTTTCTCATATACTTTCCCTGGCATCGTAATCGCAATTACGGGTACCTTAGCATCGAGTAATGCGATCGGGCCGTGTTTCATCTCGCCAGAGGGATAACCTTCGGCATGGATATAACTGATCTCTTTTAATTTTAAAGCACCTTCTAGGGCGATCGGGAAGTTGATGCCGCGACCGAGGAAGATCGCATCGTGAGTATCTAGGAAGCTATGGGAGAGTTCTTGGATATATTTTTCTTGGGTTTCGAGAATGACTTCGATTTGGGAGGGGAGGACTTTTAATCCGGTAATAATTTCGGATAGTCGATCGACTGTAATAGTCCCGCGACGATGGGCTAGGTCGAGCGAAAGGAAGTAGAATGCCATCAACTGCCCCATGAAGGTTTTGGTGGCGGCTACGCCGATTTCCATGCCTGCGTGGGTGTCGATTACACAGTCTACGACGCGGGTAATTGCACTGTCTGTCCGATTGGTGACGGCGAGGAGGCGGGAATGATATTTGGGTGCTTTATCTTTGCGGCGCGACTGTTCGATTTCGACTGCGGCGAGGGTATCGGCGGTTTCACCAGATTGGGTAATCCCGATGGTGAGGGTGTTGGGTGTCAGGGGTGGGGGAGAATAGCGAAATTCGGACGCATATTGAATTGCGGTGGGAAGTTGGGCGAGTTCTTCGAGTAAATATTTACCGATCATTCCGGCGTGGAGGCTAGTTCCACAGGCAACGATTTGGATATTTTCGAGATCTTTATAGATAGATTCGGGTAAGTCGAGTTTGAAGGGGGATTTGTTGCTACTAGGAGTCCAATCGAGATCCAGATAGGCTTCGAGACAGGTGCGCACGACGGCGGGTTGTTCGTAGATTTCCTTAGCCATAAAGTGGCGGAAACCTTGTTTTTCAACAGCGATCGGATTCCAGGTAATAGAATGAGGCGTGCGGCGGACTTTGGCACCATCAAAGGTATATACTTCGACCCCATCTCTGGTCAGTCTGGCCATTTCCCCATTTTCTAGGGGTAAAATCGTGCGAGTATATTGGACGATCGCGGGTGTATCGGAAGCACAAAAATACTCACCTTCACCGATACCGATAATCAACGGTGCTTGTTGTCTGGCAATTACCATTTCGTCAGGATAGTCTGCCGAAATTACCGCGATCGCAAATGCGCCAGATAATTTATGAACGGCTTGTTGGACTGCTAACATTAATGTTTCGGCACCGTCTTCAAAACATTGGCAAATCAGGTGGGGAATGACTTCGGTGTCGGTTTCCGATCGAAATTCATGCCCTTGTTTTTTTAATTCTTCGCGCAGTTCGCGGTAGTTTTCAATAATTCCATTTTGCACTACCGCCAACCGTCGCTTGGTATCGGTATGGGGGTGAGCGTTATATTCTTCTGGCTTGCCATGCGTCGCCCAGCGCGTATGTCCGATGCCAATGGGGGCAAGATTGCTAGCTACTTCGATTTTTTCGCGCAGGTTGTGCAGCTTACCTTTAGCACGAATGCAGTCTAAATTACCTTCAACAACGGTTGCTACTCCAGCAGAATCGTAACCTCTGTACTCTAGTTTTTCTAATCCTGAAACTAGAATGGATTGGGCTGGTTTATTGCCAATATAGCCAACAATTCCACACATAAAGTCTAATTCTCCCGCAACGGTTATCTATAGATTCGGTGTACGTATAGCAGTCTCTCTACTGTTGAGACTGGTTCCACTTTACTATTATAGTTACCCGATTTTCGATCGAATGTAACAAGGTGGGCAGAAATCTTTTGGATTGTGGATTGTGGATTGCGGATTGTGGATTTTAATTCCTTCGCTTCCCTATTGCCTATTTCCTATCCTCTTTCCCCACGGTTAGCGCATCTCAAAACCTATTGACAAGCGGATGTGCTTGGATGGGAAGTGGGAACAGCCGCAGATAAGACAGCAAGCATATAGCGGTCATTCATCGCGGTTCGCCGGGACTTTTGACGAATACTACGCCGAAAAGATGTCTCACGTTCTAAGGCATTAAGTGCAAGGCGACGTAACACGGCAAAATTCTGCGGACCGTGGAGAGAACGAATGCGAGATTTGTCCTCATCAAAGGTGACATCTAATGTCCAATGGACAGAATTCTCAATCCCCCAGTGCTGGCGAATCGCACTACCAATCCGGTTGGCATCGCTGAGAAGACTGGTTAGGTAAAATTGGACTTCATGAGTGGTCTTGTTCCAATACTGAGACTTGCGTACAACCATCACAACTGTTTGCAGTCCACTCCACTGGTCTTGTTGATACAGCAATGGTAGTTGTGAAACAGGGACAGTGTAAACTTTCCGGTTTTCAATCCGATGATGTCCTTTCTCCACCCGCTGACTAATACTGACATCTACGCCTTTAAACCCCTGTGATTGTGCTGTCTCAAACCAGCTTTTGACTTGTTGGTGTAGTGTTGGATGATTATCCTTAAGGCTTAACACATAATCGGCATTTGCTCCAGTAATCTTCGTCGCCATCGATTTCTGCGTGCCCATTGCATCGATAGTGATGATACAGCCTTGAATGTCTAGCAATTCTAATAATGCGGGAATCGCTGTGATTTCATTAGATTTAGCACTGACTTTTGTTTGTCCCAAGACCAATCGATGCTCACTCGCCCATGCACTCACCATGTGCAACGCTTTGACCCCAGATGCCCTGTCGTATGAACCTCTGTTGGTTTTACCATCAATGGCGACTACTTCCACTCCTAGTTGCTCAATTAGTGATTGCACCCACAGCCGAAAGCATTGCTCTAATTCTTTGGGATTGATTTTTTCAAATACTCTTCTAAATGTGTCGGCGCTGGGGATTCCGCCTGGTAGCTCTAGAAATGTACTTAACCACTCTTGCTTATTCACACCATACTCTTCCATATCCTCCCATCCTTTTGCTCCTGCGATTACTGCCAAGATGGCAATGGTGATAATGTCTTTGAGTAGATGTACTCTCGTCCTCTGGGTTCTGGGATCTTTAATATCTTGAAAGTATTGCCCAAACTTCTTTGTAATTTCTTGGCTGTCTAAATTCGTCGCTCCGACTGTTTCAGTTTTTTGCTTCTTCTTTTCTACTTGTGTCGGCATTACTTTCACTGTAATCGCTAGATGGACGCTCGTACCTACCCTAGCTCAGATCTTTCTCAAATAGAAGCCCTCAGCAGCAATCCCTTTGTCAATAGGGTTTGAGGTGCGCTAGCCGTGCCTCTTTCCCCCTTTCCCCTTTCCCCTTTCTCCTAAAGCCTAAAGCCTAAAGCCTATCCCCCTAGTGACTAGTGACCAAAGGCACCACAACGAACCCTCAGTCTCCAGTCACTATCGGGAACTAGTATGCTAGACCCATGCTGCGAGTGGTTTCCGCGCCTAAATAAACGCGGATACTCAGGAAATCTGTAGGGCAAGCGGTTTCGCACCGTTTGCAACCAACACAATCCTCGGTGCGGGGTGAAGACGCAATTTGTTGAGCCTTGCAACCATCCCAGGGTACCATCTCTAATACGTCTGTAGGACAAGCCCGAACGCATTGAGTACAGCCAATACAAGTGTCGTAAATTTTGACGCTATGAGACATATAATCGTCCTCCCAACGATAAAGCTTTAGCGATGCTAAAACTAAGAATCAAGGCTTAGTTTACCGCAGCCACAGAGGCTAGTTCTCAAAAAGGCTACATAAGTTAAAGGTTTTTAACTTTTGGCTGCTTGGCGGTTGGTTGCACGGGAGTTATTATGGGCGATCGGTTAAGTTCGCTTGAGATAGTTTAAAATTAGAGTCTCAAGCTCATTATGGAGATCTAATGACGGAACTAGCGTCAATGCCTACTGAGGTAATTTTGACCCAATCGCGCGAAGTACTAACTAAAATTTATCTGGATTGGACGCCACAACCAGGTAATTATCTCGATCTCGATGGCAAGACCTATGCCGTGCTAGAACGTCGTCACCGCTATCATTTACAATCCGGTCGCTATAAGTTACACAAAGTTGCTCTATACGTCCAATCGGCGACTCGTCCTGAAGAACAGAGTCTCATCGACGGCCAATGGGTTATTGGCGATGCTACTTGTAAGTATAATGCTCGATCGATTCTGATTCGCTGTGCGATTCATCCGACCGGGCCATGTGAGGGCTGTCGGTTTCGGGAGTAGGGGATAGGCTTTAGGTTTTAGGGAAAAGGGTATTTATAAATTTAGATGTATTCCAAGCTTAAAAGGGTCTGTTTAATATTCAGTTAAACAAACCCTTGCTGTAATTTAGCTAACATCTAAAGCCTAATATTTAAAGCCTATTTTACGCGCCCTGGAGGACTTGAACCCCCGACATTCGGTTTTGGAGACCGACGTTCTACCAACTGAACTAAAAGCGCATGGATGAAAAGGAAACGACCTTCCTGACCCTGTAGATTAGTATAGTACGAAACTAAAGTTTATGGCCAGGATACTCGGAAAAATCTGATAATTATTCCAAGGGACGATCGAACCGCTGTTTGACGCGAGTTGCTTTACCGACGCGCTCGCGAAGATAAAACAGTTTCGCACGACGGACTTTACCGCGACGAATTACTTTGACGCTATCAATTTTGGGGGAGTGCAACAGGAATACCCGTTCCACGCCGATACCTTGAAAGACACGACGGACAGTAATAGTTTCATTAATGCCACCATTACGAGTAGCAATAATAATGCCTTCGTAGGGTTGCACCCGTTCTTTGTTACCTTCTTGAATTTTTACGCCCACACGGACGGTGTCGCCCACGTGAAGGGTAGGCAGATCGGATTTTAGATACTCCGCTTCGATCGAGCGAATAATTTCCTGAGCTTTCATGTGGTTTGAAAAAATTCACAGACTCTTATCATAGCAGACCAGTGTGAATTTGTCTAAAATAATTTTAGATAGATTCGCTCGGGCCGACAATCTAGCTAGATCGGCGATAAGTAGCAGGCAAGTTCTCTACTATTAGCTGAACATAGCTCGATTCTAAAGCTACTTTATGCCATTATCGAATCTAGACTGCTAACATAATACTCACTACCTAGCCCTCTTCAATCTTATGCCTCTAGATAGCCTGTTTTCGACCCAAGGTATCATGGTGATGCTGTTGGCAGCCTACGCTGGGGCGATGTGGCTGTTTTTGAGTAGTGCCCCCAAGGTGTATACGGTGATGGTGTCGGATCTCCAGATCGCGCAAGATTTATACGAAGGACTATTAAATCTGAAGATCGCGCAAGTGCCGTTGCACTATTACTACGATTACGAGCAAACGATCGGGACGGCGGGTATCGATCCGATGTATTTAGCCGCACCGATGGGTCGTGCTAGCGTTCGCAGTATGAAGGGTTCGGAAGGGTTGTGGTATCAACTCAAGAAAAATGCCCAACTGCATGTGATTACTGGCTCTAGCTTGGGTGACAAAAATCGGCAGCGACACGTTTGTTTCGATCGCGAATGTCTGGAGCAGCTTTTGATGCGGATTCAAACCCGTGGTGTCAAGCATAAGATTCGCAGTGAGAAACCGTTAAACTTTTTGGTTAAGGATTACGAGGGTCGGACGATCGAATTATCGGAAGCTGCTAACTAATAACATTTTGGATTTTGAATTGAATTAAATCGGGGTATTCATAAAATCGACAGTTTGCGCGATTACTGACTCATCCCGTAAAATTCGGCGGTGTCCCAAACCAGAAGTTTCAATCAACCGTGCAGTCGCCCAAATTTGCGAAACATGGAGACTTTCCTCAAATGCAACTTCTCGATCGCGACGATCGTGAAATAATATGGCTGGGATGGAAAGATTTCGGACAGTTCGTTGGCGTAGCCTCTCTTTGGAGAATCGATGTCTAATCTGTGCCAAACATCGTGCCCGAATTGTGCTTCAAATAGGTGTCCTAAGGCTGTGACTACCTCTGTCGAAAGTCTCGATCTTTTGGCAAACAGCGTCAGAGCATTTCAAATGGAATGGTAAAAGATGTCGCCTGTGCCAAATGAACCCGCTCTGGTTCGGAGAGTGCTGGTTTGGGTGGCGTCAGAAATTGTTTTAAGGCTTGCCGAGCCTCATTTGCGACTTGCGGTGTAAATATGTCGTCGAAGGATTCTGTCAAAGCTGTGGCTCCTTGAAGAAGGTACCGATCTCAGTCATCCTCAGCATTGAGGATCTACGAGCATAGCTCGTTGTTATCTATGCTAGCTCATGCAAAATTTAGCGATCGAGCGCAGAAGCTTGTACTCGGTCGATTTCTTCTGCGATCGTACCAGCTAAGCCAAGATTATTGCACAGCCAGATGGCGACTCGCCAAAGATAATAAATCGCCATGAAAACCATAGGAAATGCTTAGTTTCTGCCCAGATGCAGAAGAAGCATCCTTGGAGCCTAGTTAATACTCACCTTTTATAACAAAAGCTCTCAATCAGAAAACTTCGAGCCAATCGGGACAGGCCGCCTGAAACTAAATAGCAAGTCTTTCGGTGTCATAATAGGCAATGTGGAGTTGTCAGCAAAGGAGAATCAGCATGAGTAGCCAATCGCCAATCCCTGTCGTCGTCAATGGTGCGGGGGGGAAAATGGGGCTAGAAGTCATTAAAGCAGTGGCTAATGCCCAAGATATGGTGCTGCTGGGCGCGATCGATCGCAATCCCAAAATTCAGGGTGAGGATATCGGCGAACTCGCAGGCTGTGGAGCCTTAGAAGTGCCCGTAATGAACGATATCCAAGCAATCCTAGCAATGGCATCGCAAGAAAAACAAACCGCCGTGATGGTCGATTTTACCCATCCTGACAGTATCTATGAAAACGTGCGAACGGCGATCGCCTATGGCGTGCGTCCGGTTGTTGGGACTACCGGATTGAGTCCCCAACAAATTCAGGAATTAGCCGACTTTGCCGATAAAGCTAGTACTGGCTGTCTGATTATCCCCAACTTCTCGATCGGGGTAATCTTAATGCAGCAAGCCGCCATTCAAGCTGCCAAATTTTTCGAGCACGTCGAAATTATCGAACTCCACCACAATCAAAAAGCTGATGCCCCTAGCGGTACCGCAATCCAAACCGCGCAACTGCTAGGCGAACTCGGCAAGACATTCAATCCTCCGAGCGTCACTGAATCTGAAAAAATTAGTGGGGCTAGAGGTTGCATCGCTGATGAAAATATTCGCATCCATAGCGTCCGACTTCCCGGCTACATCGCCCATCAAGAAATTATCTTCGGCGCACCTGGCGAGATCTACTTACTTCGCCACGATACCACCAATCGATCGTGCTATATGCCTGGAGTCCTCCTCGCTATTCGCAAGATTTTAGGACTAAAATCGCTAGTATATGGATTGGAAAAGATATTGTAGTATTTTTGGATTAGGTCGAAAGATTCGGCTGGCGGGAACTGCCCACCCTAATTCTACTCATTGACGTACTCCCCGCGATAAATGGACGGGGTTTTCAGCATGTTTCCTGTAGGGAGCGGCACTCCTTTGGCACAGATTGCCTGAATCCGTATGCTACGATTTCCCATCCCATCTGCCGAAAACCATCATCCGCGATCGCACAATTAGGATTGGCAAATTCACCATATTTATCTTTGAGGATATAGACTTTCATATTGATACTCAATAAATCGAATAATCTTTAGAGCCAGTTATCTGTGCCCATCTCGATGCTAATAACCGTGCGTAATCTGGCGGAAATAAACCATAAGCACCGATCGAATAACCATCATTGACTTCGATGAGTAATGTTTCGCCTTTATCTGTCACGCCAAAATCTGCTGCATATCCGGCGGGTGCAGAAGTATAAGCCGCGATCGCCTTTTCGATTACTTGCGGATCGAAATGTACCCGCCAATCGCCAGCATAAGATTTTACGCCGAGGATTTCGCCATAACGAACGAAACATCGCCATTCTGCTAAAAACTTAACTGACTCCGAACACCAAATTTCGGTATCCTCAAATTCATCGCCACAACTAATTAAATCTTTAGGACTGCTAAGTAGTCTACCCTTAAATTTTTTTGGTGAAGTTACTGGCTTGATGAAAACGCCCCATAATTCTGGATGTTTAGCAATATAATTAATCCGCGATTGCCACACCTTGCGTCCTAAAAAATCTGCTAATTCATCTGGATAATTAACTGCATCTGGCAAGGTAAGTTTCAGCTTGAGTAATGCCGTCTGAACGGTTTCAATAAATCCGACTACCACATCATCTGGCATTAAATCTGGTAGCAGAGGGTTATCTGACTGTCTAAATGGCACGATCTCCCATCCCATCTGTCGGAAACCATCATACGCGATCGCACAATTAGGATTGGCAAATTCACCATATTTATCTTTGAGGATATAGACTTTCATATTGATACTCAATAAATAGAATAATCTTTAGAGCCAGTTATCTGTGCCCATCTCGATGCTAATAACCGTGCGTAATCTGGCGGAAATAAACCATAGGCACCGATCGAATAACCATCATTGACTTCGATTAGTAACGTTTCGCCTTTATCTGTCACGCCAAAATCTGCTGCATATCCGGCGGGTGCAGAAGTATAAGCCGCGATCGCTTTTTCGATTACTTGCGGATCGAAATGTACCCGCCAATCGCCAGCATAAAATTTTACGCCGAGGATTTCGCCATAACGAACGAAACATCGCCATTCTGCTAAAAACTTGACTGGCTCCGAACACCAAATCTCGGTATCTTCAAATTCATCGCCACAACTAATCAAATCTTTAGGACTGCGAACTACTCGTCCTGTAAATTTTTTAGTTGACGTTGTTGGCTTAATAAAAATGTTCCAAATCTCTGGATGTTTGGCAATGTAATTAATCCGCGATTTCCAAATTTTTCTACCCAGAAAAACTGTCAATTCATCGGGATAATTAATCTCTACAGGGACTTCAATCCCTAACCGAACGAATGCGGCTTTGACATCTTCAATATATCCTACCACAACGTCTTCTTGCGTTAGATCGTCCAGATGAGTATTGTCTTGCCTACTAAAAGTGACGATTTCCCAGCCCATTTTCCGAAAGCCATCATAAGCAACAGCAAAGTTGACACTAGCAAATTCGCCATCTTTATTTTGAATGATGTAGACTTTCATGTTAGTAGTCTCCGGTATAAATTTGGTTACTATTTTGGCGGGGAGCGGCGGCTCGCGTATCTGCTAACGCAGAGGCTATGCCTACGGCAGGCTCCGCCAACGCCAACGTCGGGTTTCCCGACGGTTTGCGGATGCAACCACGCGGAGGTTCCCTCCGCATGTGTTGCACCAAGCAAGCGAGACAAGACAGGGAGCGGGGAGCGGGGAGTTGAGAGTTTAAAATAGTAACCTAAATTGCTTTGCCTAGTTTTAGTTACAATTTTTGTTTAGTTTGAAAGCTTAGATCGAGAATCTTTGCCAATTCAATTCTCGATCGGAATTATAATTCCACCGCAATAAATTTGCATCTCGACCGATATAACTACTAGATTGCCCAATTGCTTGGCGTGGCGCACTAGTCGCTAGCGCGATCGCGTCATCAATATCGCAAACGCCCCATTTTACTAAGTTTTGAACGCCGACTAACAGCGATCGAGTCGTGCCAGAAAGCGTTCCATCTGGTAATCTGGCCGTACCATTAATGACTTCGATTTCGCGATCGTCCCAAGGATATTTACCGTCGGGTAAACCCAATGGAGATAAAGCATCGCTAACTAAAAATAATCCCTCGCTATATCTACCCGCTCGTACCAGTACCTTTAACATCGCTGGATGAACGTGCTGTCCGTCGGCGATAAATCCGCATTGGACGTGAGGTTGAGTCAATGCAGCACCCAGCAAACCTGGCTCTCGATGGCCTAATCCTGGCATTGCATTAAAAGCATGAGTCACCATCGATGCGCCGCCAGCAAATGCCAGCTCAGCCTGCTCGAAAGTTGCCACTGAGTGTCCCAAACTGACAATAATACCTAAAGATTTCAGATAAGGGATAACCGAGTCTGTCCGATCTAATTCTGGCGCAAGGGTGATTACTTTCACAACACCAGTGTATTTACCTAGAACATCTGTAATAAATTTAATGTTTAATGGAAGTAAGTAAGCTTCTGGATGTGCGCCCCGTTTTTGAGGATTGAGAAATGGCCCCTCGAGGTGAACGCCCAGTACTTGCGCGGTATCGGGACGCTGCTGCGCCATGAATTTGGTAAATACAGCCAGCGAGCGATGGATATTCTCGATCGAAGTCGTGACGATCGTTGGTAAAAATCCATCTACTCCCTGTTCCCACAGAAAATCACAGATCCGATCCAGTCGCTCTAGATCTCTGATTTGCACGTCGGGAAATGCTAATCCCAGCGCGCCATTAATTTGCAGATCGACACCACCGAGCGAAATCCGATCGCCTGCGACATCGATAATCTGTAGATCGAGATTCACAAATCGATCGATTGACACAATCTTTCGATCGCGAATGGCGATCTCTTGCAATCCGGCGTATCCAGGTACTCGTGCATTGGCAATTTTGTAGTTTTTCATTGTGTCAACCTGTCGCTGTAAGCTTTGGGGATCGGTCGATCGTCAATATACACAATTTGTATCTTATTTGACTATTTATCGATCTAGTCCGCTGTTTAATTAAATACATCACAAAGTGCTGAATCCAGCTCAATAAATTTCTCGACACAATCGGCAGATAGCAGTATAGTTAAGCTCAATATGAGCCAACCGCTCTAATGACTGTCGTTCATCCTTCAATACACAGTTTATTCGACTTGTCAATCGAAAAAAGAGATAAGTATTTATGGTTTCAAAAATAAGCGTAACCCAACAGCGTAGATCTACCGACAAAGGCGTCGAGCGTCTACTGAGAAGGCTATTGGCGATTAATTGGTATAGACAACTATCAGTAACTTGGCGTAGTTGCTTGCCAATTGGTATAGCAATTATCGTGTTCTGGAATGTTGCAGCCGTAGCACAGAACGCACCGCCAGATGCAATTAAAATGGCGGGAGAACTCAAAGTCAATCTCGATACGGCTTGGGTGACGATCGCCGCCATGCTCGTCATCTTTATGAATGCTGGTTTCTGCATGTTAGAAACTGGATTTTGCCGTGAGAAAAATGCTGTTAATGTCTTGGCAAAAAACCTGATCGTGTTCGCGCTCTCCAGCGTTGCTTTTTGGGTAATTGGATTCGGCTTGATGTTTAGCGAAGGCAACAACTTCATCGGTACCGATGGTTTCTTCCTCATGGGCGCGGACAACAGCCCTGCAACTGGCGATGCTTACAAGGGGGCATTTACCCCGCTTAATTGGACGGGAGTACCTTTAAGTACTAAATACTTTTTCCAGTTAGCCTTTGCGGGTACGGCAGCCACGATCGTTTCTGGAGCAGTTGCCGAACGGATTAAATTTGTCTCCTTCCTAGTGTTTAGCTTGTTGTTAGTCGGTCTCGTTTATCCGCTTACCGGACACTGGATCTGGGGCGGTGGTTGGTTGGCCGACTTGGGCTTCTATGATTTTGCTGGTTCCACTGTCGTTCACGCCGTCGGCGGTTGGGCTGCTCTAGTTGGAGCGTGGATACTTGGGGCGAGACTTGGTAAATACAATAGTGATGGTAGTGCCAATGCTATCCCAGGTCACAATATGAGTATTGCGACCCTCGGCTGCTTGATTTTGTGGTTGGGATGGTTTGGATTCAACCCTGGCTCGACAATGGGCGTCTCGGCAGCGATCGGACATATTGCCGTAACGACTAATACTGCTGGTGCTTTCGGTGGGATTGCCGCCACAGTCGTCGCTTGGGTCGTACTCGGTAAACCAGATCTATCGATGATTATCAACGGAGTTTTGGCAGGACTGGTGGCTGTAACTGCTTCCTGTGCTTGGATTAGCGTGCCCTCAGCCGCAATTATTGGTACTGTGGGTGGGATCTTAGTTGTGTTTGCAGTTAGCTTCTTCGATAAAATCAAAATCGACGACCCTGTCGGTGCAACTTCCGTGCATTTAGTCAATGGCGTTTGGGGTACTCTCGCTGTCGGTTTATTCAGTCAGGGCGATGCTTACGGCGTTACTCCCGCACCGAAACTTGGTCTCTTTTTTAATGGCAGTTTCGAGCAATTAGGTTATCAATTAGTTGGAACCTTGGCAGTTGGTGTAGTGACAGTCGTTCTGTGCTTTGTCTTCTGGGCGATTCTGAAAGCGACCTTGGGAATTAGGGTTACTCAGGAAGAAGAATTCCAAGGACTGGACATCAGCGAACACGGAATGGAGGCATATCCAGGCTCATCACTCGGTGGTTCTGACTACAGTAAAGAGATTCACTCTGGGCGTAAGTCTAGTCGTGATAGTGCAGAATATCCAGAGGTGAGTGGCAATCTCTAGGATCTACGCTTAACGACTAACTTTAGAACTTAAGTTAAATTAAAAGACTAGGCTGGTATACAGCCTAGTCTTTTAATTTAATAGACCTCCCGCACAAGTCAGGAGAGATAATTATCAATTATCAATTATTAATTCTTGAAGCTCGCCAATACAATATGATGCTCGTAGCTTTGAGTAACTATCTATCGATCGATCGATTCTTAACTATGACATCTCCCCTTATTGGCATCATCATGGGCAGCGATTCAGATTTACCAACGATGAAAGCCGCTATCGAAATCTGCGAACAATTTGAGATTTCCCATGAAGTCGCGATTGTCTCCGCGCATCGCACCCCCGATCGAATGGTAGAATATGCCCAAACAGCATACCAACGAGGCTTGAAAGTAATTATTGCTGGTGCGGGTGGTGCAGCTCATTTACCAGGAATGGTAGCTGCTTTGACCCCATTACCAGTAATTGGCGTTCCCATTTGCACCAAGACATTACAAGGAGTTGATTCACTCTACTCGATCGTGCAAATGCCCGCAGGCATCCCCGTGGCGACAGTCGCGATCGGCAATGCGACCAACGCTGGACTACTCGCCGTCCAAATCCTGGCTACTCACGATCCAGAATTATCCGCCCAAGTCCAATCTTATCGACGGAGTCTCAAAGAAATGGTCTTCGACAAGCAAGCTAGGTTAGAAGCGGTCGGCCATCACAATTATTTTGGAGCCTAATCGACTCATCAATACTAAATTGAAAAGTCGATCGGTGTCAGTGCGATATGTTCTCAAATTCATATAGTGGAACATTTTGAGCGAGTGACAGAGATCGCAGGCACTCTAGTTTATCGGGAATACATTTTGATGTGAAGCATTAAATACCCCGATAAGCAGTTTCCACATCGCATGTTTGACACTCAAAATACCGCTCAAAACGTCTTGCTTGGCTCTGGCGTCCAATCTTTTGGTGGATCTGTTGCTAACCTTGATGGACTAGACTACTACAAGCTCCAAGTTAATAATCGCTCCAATGTGAGCATGAGTCTGTCAGGACTCGGCGGCGATGTCAATCTTTTTTTATTAGATAGTGCCTCCAGACAATTAGCAGCTTCAAGTGCTACTGGCATTCGATCGGAGTTAATTAAAACCACACTCGATGCTGGAACCTACTTTGTTAAAGTTCAGCAAGCTACGTCTACAACTAGCTCGCCATATCAAATTACTTTTTCTAACGATCCGCTGTTTAGCACTGCCAATAGCACGCCGCAAAGTCTCATTATTAATGGTGTGAGAACTAGCTATGCGGCTAATTCTACCCTCACACTCTCTACCAGTTATGTATCGGATAGCGATGGCTGGCAGGATGTTAGTAAAGTAGATTTTTGGTTGACAGATAGATCGAATAATCGGATTGAATTAGCTGATGTCGATACTTTTACCTCTCATAACGCCGCATCAGCGAAGTTTGGTTATTCGACTAGTTTAAGCCAATTAGGATTGGCAGTTGGAGCATATCAGTTAAATGCGGTAGCATACGATCGGGCTGGAGTGGCTAGCAATAAATTCACATCGAGTGCTTTTAATGTTATCAATAGCGCGGCGCAAAATTTAAGTATTAGTGGTATCCAATCTAATTATGATTCCACTTCGACACTGACGATCGCTCCGAGTTTTGTAAGCGACAGTAATGGTTGGCAAGATGTTGCTAAAGTAGATTTTTGGTTGACTGACTCTGGTAATAGACGGGTAGAGTTAGCTGATGTTACTAGTTTTACTGGTAATGGCCTGACTTCTGCTCGATTCGGCTATTCTACTAGTTTGCTTGGATTAGCCTCTGGTGCGTATAAGTTAAATGCAGTTGCGATCGATAAAGCTAACGCCAAGAGTAGCACCTTTACATCGAGTACTTTTAATATCGCCAATAGCAAGTCTCAAGACTTAGAAATTAATGGCGTTCTTGCTAGCTATAATGTTGACGACAAGCTAACTCTAGGTACCAGCTATGTGTCGGATAATAATGGCTGGCGAGATGTTAGCAAAGTAGATTTTTGGTTGACCGATAGATCGAATAATCGGATTGAATTAGCTGATGTTACTAGTTTCTCATCTAATAATCTCACCTCGGCTAAGTTTGGTTATTCTACCACTTTGACTGGATTGGTAGTTGGTAACTATAACTTAAATGCAGTGGCTTATGACAAGGCTGGTGTCGCTAGCAGCCAAGTTATGCGGTCTTTTAGCTTGACTAATGCTGCTCCAAAAACTCTGACACTAAACGGTATTAATGCTAGCTATGATGCTAATTCGACAATAACGCTCGCTCCGAGTTTTGTATCCGATAGTAATGGTTGGCAAGATGTTAATAATGTCGATTTCTGGTTGACAGATTCTAAAGGCAAACGGATCGAACTAGCTGACGTTACTAGTTTTACCAGCAATAGTCTGACTACTGCTAAATTTGACTATGCTGCCAATCTGAGTCAGTTAGGTTTGACTACTGGTAACTATAACTTGAATGCGATCGCGTATGACAAGTCAGGAGGGGTTAGCAGTCGATCGGTGAAATCTTTTGCGGTCAATAATACCGCACCAACAACTCTGACAGTTAACGGTGTTAAATCCAGCTACGATCTCAATTCAACACTGACTATCGATCCGAGTTTTGTCACAGATAATAACGGTTGGCAGGATGTTGGTAAAGTAGATTTCTGGTTGACTGACTC
The DNA here is from genome assembly GCF_000317145.1 of Chamaesiphon minutus PCC 6605. Lineage (GTDB taxonomy): Bacteria > Cyanobacteriota > Cyanobacteriia > Cyanobacteriales > Chamaesiphonaceae > Chamaesiphon > Chamaesiphon minutus. The sequence goes on from NC_019697.1 coordinate 3,621,091, forward strand.
CCTCAATCGACGGATTGAATTAGCCGATGTTACTAGTTTTACCTCAGATACTGCGATCGCTGCTAAATTTGGATATTCGACTAGTTTAGCTGGATTGGCAGCAGGTAATTATAGTTTAAATGCTGTTGCTTACGATCGAGTGGGAGTAGCTAGCAATACATATGCCAAATCTCTGAATTTGGTAAATAGCGCGCCCCAAACTGTGACTCTTAATGGTCTCAAATCTGTCTATAGCAAGTCTTCTATTCTGGAACTCGCATCTAGCTATGTATCGGATATTAACGGCTGGCAAGACGTTAATAAAGTAGATTTTTGGTTGACCGATAGCAAGAATAATCGGATTGAATTGGCTGATGTGACTAGCTTTACTGCCAATGGTACTAATTTAGCTAAGTTTGATTACTCAACTAGTTTGAGTGCTTTAGGATTGGCGGCTGGTGACTATAATTTAAATGCCGTTGCTTATGACAAAACTGGGGCAGCTAGCACTAGAGTCTCGCAGCTATTTAATCTTTCTGCGACGCTAGACTGGTTCGATCTCAATCTCAAAGATGTGGGTGTCGTTGGTTTAGCTCGGAGCAAAGCTGCTGACGGACAACTCGATCGTAACGATCTGTTGTCGATTTTCCGCGATGTGCAAGATGGTAGTGTCGTCGATACTTCTGAGCTAACCGATCTCAAGAGTTTGATGGCTACTACTACGCCATTTTCGATCTCCGATCCCGTTCGCTACTTATCTAATAAGTTAGTCACAGATGCCTACGCCAATATCAATACCACCAACTTCGAGGCGAGTCTGGGTAAATGGTTCTTAGGTACCGTCGCACCAACACCAACATTTACCAGTAGCGGTAAAACCACAAATTTCATCTATACACGGTTCCAAGGGCCTTTATTTGGCACTAATACCAGCGCGCGGATCGGTGGCATCGATCAACGAAGTTTTGGAAATTGCGTACTCCTGGCAGCATTGGGTGCCACATTCGCACCGCAATCTAATGATGCGGGGAATAGTATTAGCAAAACCATTAATGACATGTTGCTCGATAATGGTGACAATACCTATACCGTTCGGTTCTTTACTCAAGATCTCAAAGCTGAATGGGTGACTGTCGATAATCGCCTCGCGACTACCGATGGTAAAAATCTATTTGGCACTAGTAACAAAGACGGTTTGTGGGCACCAATTATTGAAAAAGCTTGCGCTCAGTGGCGAGAATTTAATGAGGGTTCTAGCACCAGAACCGGATGGGATATTATCGGCAATGGCGATTATCTAGACGATGGACTCCAGCGCGTTACGGGACGTGCTGCTCGCAACTACTATACAGGCGGGGGTAGCTGGGATTTCAGCTTTAATTTAATTAAAGACTCTCTTTCTGCTGGTAAGGCAATTCTGTCAGCAGGCGTTCCCTCTGTAAATGGGCTAAATCTGATTAGCGGCCATGCTTATACCGTTACCAATGCCTATATTAGCAATACTGGCGAGCAACGCGTTGTAGTTCGCAATCCTTGGGGTATTGACTATGCTTGGAGTGGGGCTGCCGATGGTAACAATGATGGATTTCTCGATCTCTCATACGACCAATTCCGCACTTTCGGCTATATTACGATCGCTTAATTAATCTCAATTTTTAAGCAAAAATTCTCGAAGATCCCCTTAATTATCTCTGACAATGGGGATCTTCGGAATATTTCTCTCCATTGATAAGTGCTATTACCAAAATATTCAATCTAACAAATCTTCCAAGCTATAGATCTACTGAAGATACTACCTTGACTTCCGATCTATGGTGAAAGACTAGTATTCCCTAATTCCCTATCTAAAATAATGAGCAAACTTATCACTCAAGAAATTGCGATCGTCATTGCCGTTCCAGTTGAAAATCCGACAATACTGAATGAAGTTTTTCTCAAGCAGACAGGAATTATCCCGATCGATTGGCAGTTAGAACGCGAGCCAGTTTATAGCGATCGCGTTGCCCAAATTATGTTTACTAATGGCTTGAGTATCGTCGCTCAACCCGATCGACTGATGTTCCTTGAAATGGTCGGCGATAAATCGATCGAAACACTACGTGCTGGCGAAGTCGCCCAAAAATATGTGTCTATACTGAAAATGGCCGACTATCGCTCTGTTGGTATCAACTTCCGCAGCTATGCCCCACAAAATAGTCCAGATTCCGCAACAGAATATATCAATAATAAATTACTCACTACTGGCAATTGGCAGCAATACGGTACCGAGAAAATGCGTGCATCCATCAATCTCAATTACGATTTAGGCGATCGACAATTAAACCTGTCGATCGATGCCGCTACAATTCAATTTCCTACTCCTCTAACTCATCCCGCCGTTATTTTTTCTGGCACATTTAGTTATGATACTACCGCACATTCTGGAGATAGAGTAGATAAAATATTTACGATCCTTGGCAAGTGGCAACAAGAATTAAATGAATTTAGTTCTTTTATTTCCGAGCGATTACTTTTTGAAAATAGTGACATTCAAGAAAGCATTAAATCTGTAATTAATGACATTAAAATAGTCGATGCACCCGCACTCCCACCACTTTTATTAACTTATAATTAGATCTAAAAAATTGCATCGAGGTCGGGAGTCAGGAGCACGAGCGTTAGAAATTAAGATAACAATTTCAACAGCGCGAGCGTGTCTTGATAATCTTTGCCGCGATTGCCACGTTTTTCATAAAGTTGCGCTGCTTTTTGTAAAGCAATTTTAGCCCGCTCGCGGTTGCCCAGTCCGATATAGGATACGCCTTGAATCACATAAGAATCGGGGGATGCGCCATTAATTTGGCTGGCGCGAGTAGCATCGGCGAGCGATCGGCGGAAATCTTTTTGATTGATATAGTAGATCGCACGCCCTTGATAGGCAGTTTCGTTACTAGGATTGAGCTTGAGTGCCTTTTCGACATCTGCCAGACCCTGCTTGAAATTCTGCTGTTGCATGTGAGCAACACCCCGATTAGCATAGGCACTGCCATAGTTAGGCTTGATTTGAAGAGCGCGGTTATATTCGGAGATCGCCCGCGCATAGTCGCCAGTGTTCGCATAAGCTTGTCCGCGCAAGCTATAACCGATCGCATTTTTGGGGCTGATGGCGATCGCTTTTTGCAGATCCGCAAAACCAGTTTCTTTTTTACCCGCAACTACTCTAATAAAGCCGCGATAAACGTAAGCGAGGAAATTATTGGCATTGATTTGGAGCGCGCGCGCGAAATCTGATTCCGCAGCTTGGGGTTCGCCCAGGAGATATTTGGCAACTGCGCGCACCGCATAAGCATCGCTGAGATTGGGATCGATCGCTAACGCCTTGTCGATCGATTGCAGTGCTTGAGTGGGATCGCCATACTGCATCTGTCCGAAACCGCGATAGAAATAGCCACGGGGATTGCGCGGATTGAGGGCAATGGCTCGGTCTAGATCGGCAAAGGCTCCTTTGGCATCGCCAATCCCAATTTTGCCACCCCCTCTGAGGGCATAGGCATCATCAGAACGGGGATTTAAGTTCAAAGCACGATTGGCGTCGCGAATTACTTCTTCTTCATTGTCTAAATATAAATTAGCTTCGGCTCTGGCAATATAAGCCGCCGTATAATTGGGCTTAGTGGCGATCGCGCGATCGAACCCCTGAATGGCTCCAGGATAGTCTCCTTGGCGAAATTTGGTGGCTGCGGTGACAAAGAAGTCGTCGGCGGTAGTAGTGCGCGGTTGAGTGGCAATAACTGGTGCGGTTTTGCCGCCAATTTTGACACCCATGCTCCCGGCAATTTGCACGAATGTATTGGCGGGTATGCCCAAGTTAAACCCAGTTTTGACAAAAACGTTGGCGTTTGCAGTAGCTTTATTTTCTTGGATGTCGCCTCTACCATGGACGGCAATTAATTCGCCGCGATCGTTTAATACGGGGCCGCCACTCATGCCAGGTAATGTATTACAGCTATAGACGATCGAGTAACCATTACTAAATGGTTTAGAACTATTGGCGGTAATCTTGCCATCGCTAAAGGTGTAAACCGATTGGGAAATTGCCGCAGTTTCGAGCGGAAATCCGGCTACATATGCCAAAGAGCCTTCTACTGCATCATTGGAGTTGCCAATCTTGACGACTGGATAGGTGCGATCGCTCTGAAACTTGACGATGGCTAAATCGATATTGCCAGTCGGTGAAATTTGGCGCGCGCTGACGGGATATTTTTGGCCGTCGCTCAATTCGATCGTATATTGGCTACCAGTTTTTTTGACGACGTGAGCGGCGGTGAGGACGGTATAAGTATTCCCATTGCGATCGATAATTGCTCCAGATCCGCGCTCATCCGGCGTTTTAATCGCCACAGTCACGCTTTTAGCAATTCTTGATACTTCGGTAGGCGCGATCGCCGCCGCAGGCAAGATAATAACTAATGGAGTGACAATTCCACAGGTGACAAGCCAAGTTTTCATATAGCGCGATCGAGACATCTATTGAATCTTAGTATAACCAAAATTTTTAGAGTTACTCCGAGATTGTAACTTACATTAATCACTTAGATCCGATGCCGCCCCGCCCCTGAATTTGGTCGTAGATCAGATAGATATTACTAGCTAAAATCGTACAGACGATCGTTATTAGTGCAAATTTAAGTAGTCCCAAACTCAAGTGAGTAAATTTGTTATTCCCCGGTGTTGGAAACCGCAGAAAGGATAATAATCGCTCCGTCCCTAATAAAATAATACTCGACCAAGCGATTCCAAATAATAAGAATAAAAATGATACTAAAACTTGGTTGATGACGATCTCATGGATCGGCAGATAATATGAATTTTGCTCGTAATAGGGTGGGCCATCGTTTGCATAATTAAAGAATGTAATTAGTGGATAAGTAAATAAAGCCAGTAAAAAATCTAGCAACGAAGTGGTGCCAATCCAAAGCAACAAAATTATCTGCCTGACTTTTTTATTCATTAACTTATTCGCTCGCTCTGAGACTAGCTTGATAAGCGCGATGGACTTCCTGGACGCTATATTGATTGAGGAAAATTCTGGCAAACTGTTCGGCTAATTGGGGATTGCCACGATCGATCGACCACTGTAATAAAGGCTTCATCGTGCGTTCGTTGAGCAAGCCACCGAGCGAGAGAATGTTCCACAAGATCCGATGAAAAACTGTCATCTGAATCATAATTTTTACATCCATAGTTGGATGCTTCTTGTAGAAAATTACACCCATTTTGCCGCGTTCTAATTCTTGCTCGATCGAGCGAGGAATCCGATCGAGTGAGAAAGCTGGATGCCAATGATAACCAACAGCTTCGGGGCATTTAACCATCTGGATGCCTTGGTTTTTGAGCCGGACGCCTAGCTCTAAATCTTCCCAGCCATAGAGATCGAAATCCAAATCGAATAAGCCAACTTCGATCAACCAATGTTTGGCGATCGCCACATTAGTGGTAGCAAAATAAGCATTAGAAAAGTCGAGCAGTTTGTAAGGTTCGCTAGTGGGGGATTCAAAATTGGCAGTATTAATTACGGCACCGTAAGTAAAGACGCGATCGTTACCCAGTTCTGCTTGTTTTGCCAGCAGCACATCGGCATGACATTGCAGAAATGTCGGCGTCACGACGATATCGCTATCGATAAAGACAATTGTATCTCCAGTGGCTCGCTCTACGCCCATGTTACGGGCAGCGGAGGCACCCTTGTGAGCTTGTTCGTAGATCTTGAGATGTGGCAATTCATTAGTGCTATTTTGCAACCACTCGATCGTGCCATCAGTCGAACCATCATCGACGACGACTACTTCATAACCAGTTACGATCTTCTCGTCCAGGGTTTGAATTTCTAGTGCTCTCAAGCATTTTTGTAGAATGGGGAGTCTGTTGTAAGTAGGAATGACGATACTAAAAAACACCGATTTTGCCCTCTGAGTTGACATGTTACAAAACAGGATAGATGAACTATAACTAGTTATAGGCAACACCATCCTATCCTAGTTTTAGGACACGATCGAGCCTCAGACAGTTTCCGAAAGTTAGATATCTTTCGTTGTAGATAGATCTAATCTTGGTAACGAGGATCGAGCATGACAACGAGGCGGATCGAACGTTTAGGCGGCGTATTTATCGCCGTTATGGGTACACTGTTAACAGTCTGGAACTGGCATCTCGCGCTATCTGAGGGGCGTTTTTATCCAATAGTAGCCATTCTGGGTCCAGTATTGGCAATTATCGGCATAGGTTTAATTATATTTCCTGGCTACCGCACCGAACGCCTAGCTCGTGGCGAAGATCTCGATCGATCGAGCGGTACAGCATTGATTACGGCACGTTGGTGGGGAGTGCTGGCGATTGCCGTCGGTAGCGGATTGATTAATCTTGCAGCATTAAAAGGCTGGAAGTAATTGAGAATTGAGAATTAAAAATTGGGCGTTGCTCAATTATTTTATACATCTTAGAAAGTTGGCGATCGCCTCTATAAAATGATAGAGATCGATGTTTAATTAGTTAACTTGTCGATCGCACCCTGTAGTAATGTTGCGGCATCTGGCGGGGAGAATCGTTTATAGTAGTAAATAGTGATTTTCAATCCCATCAAAGTTGGCGAGACAGCGAGGGATCGAGCAAAGCTGGTTAAAATTTAAACGCGATTTTCATGGCTAGTATTATTGTCGATCGCCTGAGTAAGGTTTATCCGGTGGCAATTAAAGAGCCGGGTTTGAATGGTACTATCAAGCATTTTTTCCAACGTACTTACAAACAGATTCACGCGGTACGGGACATTTCCTTCCAGATTGAGGCAGGAGAAGTTGTCGGCTTTTTGGGTGCAAATGGCGCGGGTAAAACAACCACACTCAAGATGCTCAGCGGTTTGATTCATCCATCGACTGGGCTGGTAAAAGTAGCAGGGCAAACTCCCTTCAAACGCGAGACTGCATTCTTAAAGCAAATTACTCTAGTCATGGGGCAAAAACAACAGCTAATTTGGGACTTACCCGCATTAGATTCACTTAAGATTAATGCTGCTGTCTACGGTTTGAGCGATCGCACCGCCCAATTTCGGATTTATGAATTAGCCGAAATGCTGGCGATTCAAGACAAGCTGACTCAACCCGTGCGTAAATTATCGTTAGGCGAACGGATGAAAGCCGAATTACTCGCCGCGTTACTCCACGAACCGCAGGTACTTTTTCTCGACGAACCGACACTCGGATTGGATGTCAATGCTCAGGTAGCAGTCAGGAAATTTTTGAGCGAATACAATCAGCGATACAACGCCACAATTTTGCTCACGAGTCACTATATGGCGGATATTACCGCACTGTGCGATCGAGTCTTAGTCATCAATCAAGGGCAATTAATTTATGATGGCAATCTCAATGGTTTAGTCGATCGGTTTTCGCCATGTCGGGAAGTAAATGTCGAATTCAAACATATTTATCCCCAAGATAAGTTAGCCATGTATGCCGACGTGCGATCGGTTGAAGGTGCATCGGCGAAGTTTTTGGTACCCCAAGAAATGCTCACCAAAACTGTCTCCCAAATCTTAGGCGAATTAGAAGTAGTCGATCTCAGTATTACCGATCCACCGATCGATGATGTCATCGGCCAAATTTTTCAATCTGGCACAGCCGAAACAGCCATCCCTGCCTAAACAAATCCCCTCCTCTGAGGGGTGCCCGAAGGGTGGGGTGGGTAGATCCTCACTACCCACCAATCTGCAACGATCGATCTAATTTAGACTCATGAAACGACTATTCAAAATCTCTCGATCGCTGCTAGTGACCTACTACGCCTACATGCTAGAATATCGGGCAGAATTGCTATTGTGGGCACTTTCAGGGTCGTTACCGTTCATTTTAATGGGCGTGTGGACGCAAGCCGCACAACAGGGTAACTTTGGTTTATCCTCGATCGATTTCGCACGATATTTCCTAGCGGTTTATTTGGTTCGTCAACTTACTGTTGTGTGGGTAATTTGGGATTTCGAGCGTGAGATTGTCGATGGAAAGTTATCGTTTCGATTGCTACAGCCATTAGATCCTGTCTGGCATCATATTTGGTCGCATATTGGCGAACGATTTGCTAGATTGCCCTTTATCTTTGGATTGGTTGCCTTATTTTTCTGTTTGTATCCGAGTGCCTTTTGGATACCAAGTTTGAGTACATTGGGATTATTTACAATTGCCAGTGCTTGTGCATTTGCACTGACTTTTCTGATTCAATATACGTTAGCAATGTTTGCATTCTGGACTGAGAAAGCTAGTTCGATTCAGGAAGTAGTATTTTTAGTAAATCTCTTTTTGTCAGGCGCGATCGCTCCTCTCGAAATCTTTCCACCAGCAGTTAGAACGATTGCTTTTTGGACACCTTTTCCCTATATTATTAACTTTCCGGCCAGCATTATCACTGGATTGCAAGTCGATATCATACGGAGTTTTGGCATTATCTTCATTTGGCTGCTTGTCTTCTCGATCGCCAATCGCTGGCTCTGGCGCAAAGGCATCCGTCAGTACTCTGGAATGGGAGCATAATCTTAATTGAGAATTGAGAATTGAGAATTGAGAATTGAGAATTGGGCATCGATCGTTAATAAACTAACGCCCAGCCCCTTGACCTTCTGCCTTCTGCCTTCTGCCTTCAATCCAATTATGAACAAATATCTAAACCTAATTCAACTATTTTGGAGAACTTCGATCGCTGCTGAGCTAGAATATCGCCTTAATTTTTTATTTGCTGCATTAAGCAGCTTAGGTGGACTTGCAGGTAGTCTATTTAGTTTATTTTTATTTTATCAAAAAGGATACAACTTTCAGGGCTGGAAATGGCAAGAGGCACTGATCGTAGTAGGTATCTTCACATTTCTCGAAGGATTTTCTAGTACATTTTTAGCTAGCAATCTCAGTCGTATTGTCAAGCACGTTCAGGATGGCACCCTAGATTTTGTCTTGCTCAAGCCGATTAGTTCACAATTTTGGCTCTCTTTTCATAGTTTCTCGTTATGGGGATTGCCAGACATGCTGTTTGGATTGGCGATCGTGTTTTATGCTGGCAGTTTGCTGGATATTGGTGTGGGTGCATATTTACTGAGTGCGGTGCCCATTCTGTTTGGCTTGACGATTATTTATAGTCTCTGGTTTATCTTGGGTGCGACGAGTATTTGGTTTACTAAGATTTATAATATTACCGAGGTATTGCGCGGTTTGCTGGCTGCCGGACGTTTTCCGATCGGGGCTTATCCGCCTGCGTACCGCTTCTTTTTTACGTTTGTGGTTCCGGTTACATTTCTGACGACAATCCCCGCACAGACGCTGCTAGGGCGCGCAGATGCGACCTGGATTGTGAGTGGTGGCTGTTTGGCAGTAGTGTTGCTGATTGCCTCTAGTTATTTTTGGCGGTTTGCGTTGAGATTTTATACTAGTGCTTCGAGTTAGGTTTTAGGCTTTAGGTTTTAGGTTTTAGGTTTTAGGCTTTAGGTTCTGGGTTTTAGTGAAGAGGGTATGGGGAAAAGAAAATACTAACAGTCTTCCAGTCCCCCCTGTTTCCCTGTCTCCCCATCGCACCTATTCTCTACTTAAATTGCTTAAATATTTCTTCCGTCTTGGCGGCCATAATTAAGTCATTCATGTGCAAGCCACCGACTGTGTGCGTCCACCAGGTGACTGTAACTTTGCCCCATTCGGTTAAGAGTGCGGGATGGTGGGATTCGGCTTCGGCTAATTCGCCGATAGCATTGGTAAATGCTAGTGCGGTTTTAAAATCTTTAAATTGGTACAGTCTTTCGATGCGTTGTTCGCCTTTGACTTCGTACTGGCACCAATCGGGAATCTGCGGTTGAAAGGCATCAATTTCGGCTTGCGAGATGGCAGTTTCGCCGCCGTGACAAGGAATACACTGTTGCTGGGTTAAAGTTGTCATCGCGCTTATCCTCATAAAAACAATAAATAGTCCTACTAATTTAGTAATTAGCAGGACTATTTATAACTATCGACGATCGGCTGGCGAAGATCTAGTTAATAGCTGAGGAAGGTAAAGCTTTGGCTGTTGGCGTCTCTGGTGTTGCGGATGCCATTTCTAGCAGTTCGGTCATTGTTACAAATTTATAACCTCGAGCGCGTAGCTGGGCAATAATTTCGGGCACGGCTTTAGCGGTATTGTCATGGCTGCCACCACCGTCGTGCATCAAAACAATTCCACCAGGAGTAGCTTCTGCCAAAATAGTTTTGACCATCGCTTCTGGAGATGGACGTTTGGGGCGACTGTCGCCAGAATCCACCGACCACATGTTCACCGATTGATTTTGTTTGTGGGCGTATGCTACCAAGCCATTTGTCAGCACGCCTCCTGGCGGTCGGAAGTAGGCTGTCTCTACACCCAGGACTTCTTTAATGATTTTGGCGGTATCTTCAATTTCGCGTTGTGCGACCAACGGACTCATTTTTTTGTACCAGTGGTGGAGCGTGTGGTTGGCAATCATATGCCCGTCTGCGAGCACTTTTTTACCAATTTCTGGGAAAGATTTTAGCGGTTGGCCGACCATGTAGAAGGTGGCCTTGACATTTTCTTTTTTGAGGGTGTCTAAAATTTGCTCGGTAGTTTGGGGCCAAGGGCCATCATCAAAAGTAAGGGCGATGACTTTTTCTGCACCTGGTACGGTGGCATCTTTAATGGTTTTAGCTTGAAAGCTTTTGGGAACGTCAAAGTTCATCGGGATGCTGCTGGCAACCGCACTAGTTACTTTAGTAGTATCTGCAAGACCCGTTTCGGCAATTAATGTCTTTGGCGATATACCGCTAAAAATAGTGTGAAGCAAAACGATTAGGGCAAAAGATACCGCAGCGATTACCAGCCACAGCATCTTACCTGGTAAGAGTCGTTTTGTAAGATTTTGATAGTCACCTCTAGCCAATTTACTAACTCCCGATCTGTAAAAGTGTTCTCATCTGGATTGGTTATGCCGATCGCAATAACTACTCCAATGTTTGAATTATTAATTCCGGATCTAATTCTCTCGCATCTGTACTCAAAATTTTGGAATGCGACTAAAAAAATTCCAATTTATTAGCGACAGCTCACTACAAGCGCATTTTACTTAATTCATTAGAGCTACGATTGAGTTAATTTTGGCTCTGTTCTTTATCGATGGCGGCGATCGATCTGTTGGCTATTCAAAGTCTATATCTGTCGATCGATAGAGACGTGCATTCTAGTTTTTATACTAGGCTCGTAAGTACACTGAGGCCATACTATGACATATAGATAAACTTAAATGTAAGTATGCCCAACTGAGGCAAGTAAATAGCTAAACTAATCTACATGGTCAAACTCCCAGTGTTAACAAAGCAGGTGGCATTGACGAAGCCTCCATCGGGTTCGATCGAGTCTCAAACGTCCGATATCTACGGTTATCTAGCCATGCCTTCAGGCGCAGGCCATTTTCCTGGCATTATCGTACTCCAAGAGATATTCGGGGTCAATACACATATCCAGGCTGTGACGGAGCGAATTGCGAGTCTAGGTTATGTGGCAATTGCACCAGCTTTATTCGATCGATTTGCACCAGGTTTAGAACTCGGTTACACGAGTGCTGATATTGAATTGGGGCGGAGCTATGCGGAGAAAACTAGTGCCCCACAGCTACTGGCAGATATTCAATCTGCGATCGATTATCTCAAAACTTTACCGCAAGTCCGGCCCCATTTTGGCTGTATTGGGTTTTGTTTTGGCGGACATGTTGCTTATTTAGCCGCGACGCTCCCAGATATTAGCGTGACGGCTTCTTTCTACGGACGTGGAATTACGACCTTTACTCCTGGCGGTGGCGAGCCATCAGTGAGCCAAACAACCGCGATCGCGGGTACGATATATATGTTCTTCGGTATGGAGGATGCTAGCATTCCCCCCGAACACACTGCCGAAATCGAATTTGCGCTTACTCAACATGACATTCCCCATCAAATTTGGCAATATCCAGGTGCCGAGCATGGCTTCTGCTGCGATTTACGAGCCAGCTACAACTCCACCGCTGCTGAGTCAGCATGGCAACATGTAGAAGAACTATTCGATCGACTCAAGATCTAGGCTTTAGGCTTTAGGCTTTAGGATCTAAATTTTAGGGGTTTAGGATTTGAAATATCCATTGACCCACACTCTCAATTTCCAACTCCCAACTTTTCCAAATGAATAAGACTCAAAGTACCTCAGCCGAAATCTTCTCCATGGATGACTTTGCTAAAGCATTAGATGCTGAAGCAGTCAGCTTTGAAAAAGACCAATTAGTGCGAGGTAAAATTCATAGTTACGATAGCGATGGTGTCTATGTAGACATTAATGGTAAATCGCTAGCCTTCGTACCCGCCGAAGAAGTTGCTGCCGATGAATCTGCCGATTTGTCTGCGTTATTACCAATCGGTGACGAACAAGAATTTCTGATTATTCGCGAACAAAATGCCGATGGTCAAGTTACGTTATCTAAACGTCAATTGCAGGTCAGATATGCCTGGAATCAAGTTGGTGATATTCAAAGTAATAAAGAATCGATCCAGCTCCGGGTAACTGGCGTTAATAAAGGTGGCGTCACGGTCAACTTCCAAGGCATTCGCGGCTTTATTCCCCGATCGCAATTAGTCGAACGCGATCTCGAATCTTTAGTTGGCACTAGTATTCCTGGCGTAATTATCGAAGCTGACAAAGATAAAAATAAGTTGGTTTTTTCTCAACGACAAGCAACGCGGACGGCTAATTTCAGTCAGTTAGAATTAGGTCAATTAGTTACTGGTACGATCGTTGGAATTAAACCGTTTGGTGCATTCGTTGAATTTAATGGCAACACTGGTTTAATTTATATCAAACAAATCAGTCAAAATCGGATTGAAGCCTGTGAAAAACTATTTACAATCGGCCAAGAAATCAAAGCGATGATTATCGATCTCGATGAAGGTAATGGTAAAATCTCGCTTTCTACCAGAGTACTCGAAAATCACCCCGGCGAAATGTTAGAAAATATGGCCGAAGTGATGGAATCAGCCGAAGCCAGAAGCGAACGCGCCGCCAAAAAGTTATTTGGTAACTAATCCGAACTCGCGTTACCTATTATTATCCCAGCGGTTAGAAACCGCTGCTAATGTTGCAAAGTCCGCCTACGCGGACTAACAATTCAGTCCGCGTAGCGGCGCACTCTGGTCGGGTTTCCCGACCATGGAAGTGCGACAAGACAGGCGGACTTTGCAACACCAGCCGAGACTTTATTCTCCAGGGGACTCCTTTGGCGTTGGCGTAGCCTACGAATCTCTCCTCCAAGTTGACAATCTCGATACCGACGATAAAAAACCAACAGATCGTTGGCATAGCCTCTCCTACTGTGTGCAATGCACGCTGCGGAGATTCGATCGGCTGGTAAGATAGCTGTGTTGGGAGGAGAAAACTCGTTCCTTACGATCTGACAAAAACTCTGGCCATGTCACTCGCGATCGAGCTGGCTGTTCGTGCTGGATTCTAAAGCTTTTCGTTGTCTCTTATTAAGAATTGTAACAAATATATTGTCAAAATGCAAGCAATTAGCCCTAAAATCAGATTCTAGGACTAATTATGTGTCGATCGAATTAGGAATTAAGTCCCTCAAAGTCTCTGTCAGCAAAGCTTAGAGGGTTTAAAAGTCAAAGCTAGTTAGCTCAAAAAAAAGGTACGGAAGTCGAGTGTAAAACTATCGTGCCGCTCGACTCCCTCACTCTAAATTAAACCACCCTGTATGCTGTTCGGAAACTACATGAATTAGAGTCCTCTCAAATACAGATAAAACTAGCTTAACCTGTAGACCATAGAGTCCAAAGTTTAAAAGGTAACTAAAAAGTCAGCTTTCAATATATATAACTGACTTGTATTCGGATTGCAAAGGTTAACATTTCAATCCCTCAGATCGCTCAAGCTGGCACCGTATAAGCGATAAGCTGCCCGACTCGCTGCCGCAGCGTCTCCAAACTCAGACGTTCGGATGCTGAAATAAATACAGCATTGGGAAATTCTTCCTCAGCTTGCGCCAATCGTTCGCCATCCACTCGATCGATCTTATTAAACACGATCAGCGATGGCCCTGGCGCGATCGGCATCTCGCTCAAGATTCCCATAACCGAGCGGATATGGCTGTGCCAAGCTGGATGCGACAGATCGATTAGATGAATCAGTGCATCGGCTTCAGTTACTTCCTCTAGCGTGGCACGGAAGGCATCCATCAGCGGCGGTGGTAACTCATGAATGAAACCCACCGTATCCGTGAGTAAGATTTGCCGCTGTTCGCCAGTATTACTCGTCGGCACATTAAAGCGACGAGTCGTTGGATCCAGAGTCGCAAACAATTGGTCGGCAATGTAAACTTCGGAATTAGTCAGCGTATTCAGCAAAGTAGATTTGCCTGCATTAGTATAACCCACTAATGCGACAGATGGTACATCGTGATGTTGCCGCTGTTGACGCAGCCGCGAACGGTGGGCTTGAAGCTGATTTACGTCCTGCTGGAGCCGCGAGATTCGCTTTTGAATCGTCCGGCGTTCGGTCTCTAATTTGGTCTCTCCAGGCCCTCTAGTGCCGATCCCACCACCTTGGCGGGACATGGCAAGACCCCGCCCAGTTAGGCGCGGTAGCATGTATTCTAGCTGGGCTAGCTCGACTTGCAATTTACCCGCGCCCGATTGAGCGCGCTGGGCGAAAATATCTAAGATCACCTCAGTTCTGTCTACTACCCGAATCCCAATTTGAGTTTCGAGATTTCGCCCTTGGCTGGGGGATAGATTGCAGTCAAAGACGATCAGATTCGCACCAATTTTTTGAGCGGCGAGGGCGATTTCTTGGATCTTCCCTTCGCCAACGACAGTTTGCGGGTGGGGTTTCGATCGTTTTTGTTGGACGGTTTGCAGGACTTCGCCGCCAGCAGTTTCGACTAATCTGACAAGTTCTTCCAAACCATCATTAAACCGTTGAGTAGTTACATAGTCGGTTTTGACACCAACTAATAATACTCGATCGATTTCGTCGGCGACATTTTGATTCGCGATATCCCGTGCGTATTCGCTTTCGATCCCATCGACCAGATCTAGAAAATCTTGGTCGCTAACCGCATCCAAACTTAATGGCGGCGAAATCGTCCAGTTAATCTCTGGATGCGGTACCAAGTGGGCAAGATAGGTATCTTGAATGTATCCAGTCGCGCCCCCTCCCCGCTTTTGAAAACCGCTACCAGTAATATTCAAAATTACCAGCGCATCCAGACGCTGCAACGCCATCGATGTCAGCGCGCTCTCGCTAGGAATCTCCGGTTTGAGCTGAGTCGAAATACACCGGATCCCGCTCAACCGTTCCGCACCATAACGGGGTAGCTCCAACGGGGGAATTTGTGTCTGACGGGGAGTCCCGACACCCAAACGGATAATTTGTCCGCGCCGATTGATATACACGCTCACCGGATCGCCGATTTCTGCACTAATCGCCGCTAGTTTTTGGGCAAATTCTGGCGTAGTCAGTCGATCGCCTGGTAGTCTGTCGTTATATAACTTCCGTAGCTGTTTGATCTGATTGGATTTTAATCCTTGTAAGTTGCCGTATATCGTCTCGATATGCTCTTCTCCAACGCATTACTTCTAGTGTAGTAGCTGGCGGCGGCGTTTGGGATCGCTGCTTGTAAAACTTTGTTACTACCGCGATCGACGATAATTTGAAATCGCAAATAATTAAGATAAAATCATTGGCCAGCACAGATCTAACAGTCTATAGATGAATAGAAAAAATGTGAAGATCGGTTAGAGTAAAATTACATCCGATCGGTACTCCCTGAGCACATCATGACTTTTACACTATTCGGTCGCTGGCAGATTCGCGTGTTGCTATTGGCGACAGTTGGGCTATTATTAACCATCCTAATGGTATTCAAGTCGAGTCCATCGATCGCTGGACAGACATTGCTAACGTTAATCTATCTCGGTATATTCGGAATAATCTGGGATCTTATCTATCATCAGCTCCAACGGTTTCGGTGGGATGGCGACTGGAATGGGTTATTACAGTTCGGTGCTGCGGTGTGGGAAGGGCTATTTTTGATAACGATTGTTAAGGTTATCGGCTTACCGGGGATCGATCGAGCAAACTTTAATATTCCTGGATTTATCGGGTTTTATACTAGCTTTAGCCTGCTAAGTTCGATTGTCACTCATTCGTTACTCCGCATTCTATCGCCATATTCGCGCTTCAATGGGGGACAATGGTTTTAGAGAGTAGTGGATAGTGGATAGAGTTTTGACACGAGCGTTTTTAATTGTCCCCTCATCTCCATGTCCCTTCGTCTCCCTGTCCCCTCATCTCCAAGTCTCCCCCTGTCCCCTCGCTTCCTCCTATGCTAATTCGTACCTTCATCACATTTGCCATTGCCCTCCTTGTATCGATGTCTACAGGGCTATTTGCCCCCGCAGCGTTGGCAGTCACTCCCATTACCTTGTCAAAAGTCGATTACAAGGATTGTCCGCCAGAAGTTGCACAGGGTGCGGTGACTAGTGGCGGTGTGACTCAAGGTGCTGCCTGTTTCTTGATTGTCGGGAAGGCTGAAAACAAGTCGGGGAAAACTGTCTACGACGCAGATGTCTATGGACGGATCTATGATGCGGATAATAATAACGTCTTACCAAATCGGGGACGCGTGGGTTTAATCGAGCAGGTGCCGCCAGGAATTAATGATTTTGAGATGCGAATTACGGTTCCAGAAAGTGCGCGGCAACCACTGCAATTGAAAAAGTTTAAAGCTTCTGGTTTCGCAACCAAAATTAGACAGTAATCTCAATTATCGCGATCGGACATAGAAAGCAAGATTTAAACGATCGATAGTCGTGGAGCCAAGATTATGACCATGACCTCATCAAATTTCATGACAAGAAGGCTACTTATCGTCTATATCAAACTGGATCGATCTTAATCCTTAACTGCTATGACAGAAGCAAATGAATCTATCGATCGACTGACACGGCTAGAACGGTTGATGGAACAGCAAATAATTAACACCGCTGAGCTATCTCAACAGATTAAAGAAGTTAGCATCCAAATTAAAGCCCAAGCAACATTTCATGACCGTTTTGAGCAATCTTTATCGGCAACGAGACAACTAATTGACTCGAATGCAAAAGCGATCGCGGCTAATAGTACGAGTATTGAAAGTGAACGTAAAGCAATTAAAGAATTGCGCCGCACTATTCGCGAGTCAAGGCTGGAAAATATCGACCGTTATCGAGAATCTCAAGAACGGAGTAATTCACTCTATGATGCTCTTGAAGATTTGCAAGAAGATATTAAAGAAATTGGACGCAAGATCGATCGACAAAATCCTCCAGAATAGAGATTGTATCTAGCCTTGTGAGATCGCTATCTAAGCCACTGACCCTCCACGGCTAGCGCACCTCAAACCCTATTGACAAAGGGATTGCTGCTGAGGGCTTCTATTTGAGAAAGATCTGAGCTAGGGTAGGTACGAGCGTCCATCTAGCGATTACAGTGAAAGTAATGCCGACACAAGTAGAAAAGAAGAAGCAAAAAACTGAAACAGTCGGAGCGACGAATTTAGACAGCCAAGAAATTACAAAGAAGTTTGGGCAATACTTTCAAGATATTAAAGATCCCAGAACCCAGAGGACGAGAGTACATCTACTCAAAGACATTATCACCATTGCCATCTTGGCAGTAATCGCAGGAGCAAAAGGATGGGAGGATATGGAAGAGTATGGTGTGAATAAGCAAGAGTGGTTAAGTACATTTCTAGAGCTACCAGGCGGAATCCCCAGCGCCGACACATTTAGAAGAGTATTTGAAAAAATCAATCCCAAAGAATTAGAGCAATGCTTTCGGCTGTGGGTGCAATCACTAATTGAGCAACTAGGAGTGGAAGTAGTCGCCATTGATGGTAAAACCAACAGAGGTTCATACGACAGGGCATCTGGGGTCAAAGCGTTGCACATGGTGAGTGCATGGGCGAGTGAGCATCGATTGGTCTTGGGACAAACAAAAGTCAGTGCTAAATCTAATGAAATCACAGCGATTCCCGCATTATTAGAATTGCTAGACATTCAAGGCTGTATCATCACTATCGATGCAATGGGCACGCAGAAATCGATGGCGACGAAGATTACTGGAGCAAATGCCGATTATGTGTTAAGCCTTAAGGATAATCATCCAACACTACACCAACAAGTCAAAAGCTGGTTTGAGACAGCACAATCACAGGGGTTTAAAGGCGTAGATGTCAGTATTAGTCAGCGGGTGGAGAAAGGACATCATCGGATTGAAAACCGGAAAGTTTACACTGTCCCTGTTTCACAACTACCATTGCTGTATCAACAAGACCAGTGGAGTGGACTGCAAACAGTTGTGATGGTTGTACGCAAGTCTCAGTATTGGAACAAGACCACTCATGAAGTCCAATTTTACCTAACCAGTCTTCTCAGCGATGCCAACCGGATTGGTAGTGCGATTCGCCAGCACTGGGGGATTGAGAATTCTGTCCATTGGACATTAGATGTCACCTTTGATGAGGACAAATCTCGCATTCGTTCTCTCCACGGTCCGCAGAATTTTGCCGTGTTACGTCGCCTTGCACTTAATGCCTTAGAACGTGAGACATCTTTTCGGCGTAGTATTCGTCAAAAGTCCCGGCGAACCGCGATGAATGACCGCTATATGCTTGCTGTCTTATCTGCGGCTGTTCCCACTTCCCATCCAAGCACATCCGCTTGTCAATAGGTTTTGAGATGCGCTAACCGTGACTGACCCTCGATCTGTTTGTTATAATTATCTATAGAATAAAGTAGCTGCTAGAAATTAGATCGAATGACTCAATCGAACGACACACCCTTAGAAAGATTACCTCAAAGAATCGAGGATATTGCTGAATTATTGGCTCGATCGATTTCTGCATTCGACAGGAGGATGGAGCAGATGGAAATTCAAGCAACAACTGAGCGCGAACAAAGAGCCAGTGAATATGCGAAAATTCAGCAGTTAATCGCTGCTACCGCTCAAGCAAATGCGGAAAATACTCAGCAAATCTCCAAACTCATTGAAGTCGAACGTGCCAACGAACGCAGAACTAATTCCATCGCTAAATCGGTAATGGCAGTTACTTCTGATGTAAAAGATACTGTGGTTAGTGTCAAAGCGATCGCTCGTGCTTTAGAGAGACAAAATAGAGAACTTTCCGATGCTTTACGGCAACAAAGTCGTGATTTTTTTGATGCGCTGGAGCGTCATTAAGACCAGATCGATACATTAATTAATCGATCGGATTGGGAAACACAGGAAGATGATTAGAAATCTAGATGGTGGGCAGTGCCCACCCTACATCTCGTCAAGAAGTCGAACATCAATTGCTAACTCTATCGCTTTTTACAGAAGTTTCTACAAGGTAATTTAATTCGGGTAGTTCGTCCGGCAAATTAATTATGATTCTTTTTGGAGCGAGCGTAAACACGATCTAAAACTTTCGCTTCGTCTATGTTTGGCTTGCGATCAGTACCCATCCTACATCTCTAACAATTAATCATTTTATCTTCCTTTATGAGATTTGAGTACCTCCTTAAATTGAATGATTTACAAGAAGCATCTGACGTTTCTTCCATATACTCCCCAGTAAAAGTAGTCAAATCCGTAAAAAATATATTGATTGCATATGGTATTTTATTTTTAATCTTTATATTAATATTATTATCAAAAGGAAATGGTGTTCCTCCAAAAGCTTGGACTGTTCTTGTTTTCAATTTCTTGATTCTATCCGTAGCCTCTTGTGCAGTAGCTTGTATTCTTGTCTTACAAAATCGTTTTTTAGTGAAGAGAGCGTGGAATAATTCAACAGATGACTTCAAACATGAAATTTGTGTTGAGACAAATGAGATAGGAATTAAAATCATAACTGCTCGATCCGAATCAATAATGCAGTATTCTGTTTATACCTATTGGCAAGAAACTTCAAGCTTATTTATTATTTATTATCAAGATGGCAGCTTGTATAACATAATACCTAAGACAGCTTTTAGTGATGAAGATAGAGTTAGTGAATTTCGTCAATTATTAATAGCAAATATACCTAGCAAGCGGAAAAAAGGGTGAATTTTTGTATAGATATGGCGTAGGTGAGGCAATGTGCATCATCTATACTCTTGGCGATTTTCGTCGAAAAATATTTGAATATAGCTACTGATATTCGTAGCTAATCACATGCAATCCGTTATCACTGGGGAGGGCGGGTTTGATTCAGATTATTAGAATTATCCGTAGCTTATCTCATAAACCCGCCCCTACAGATTGTGTATAATTTAATTAGGTTAATCAACTCGATCGTATGTCTCAAACTCCCCTACTAATCCTCGTTGATGGACATTCCTTGGCTTACCGTTCCTACTTTGCCTATGCCAAAAGTAAGAGCGGTGGCTTGATGACTTCGGCGGGAGTACCGACGAGTATTTGTTTTGGATTTGTCAAGGCTTTGGTTGAGATTATTAATAGTCAAAAGCCGGATTCGATGGCGATCGCGTTTGACTTACGCGCGCCAACATTCAGACATGAAGCTGATGACAATTATAAAGCAGATCGAGTGGAAACTCCTGAAGATTTCACGATCGACATTCAAAACCTATATCAACTATTGACGGCGTTAAATTTACCGACGATTACGGCGGTGGGATTTGAGGCGGATGATGTATTGGGGACACTGGCGGGGAGAGCTAGCCGCGAGGGTTATCAGGTGAAGATCTTATCTGGCGATAAGGATATGTTTCAACTGGTGAGCGATCGCGATCGAGTGAGCGTGTTGTATCTATCCTCAGCTTACTCGCAAAGTGGGGCATCTGTAACTGAGATGAACGAGCAGGCTGTATTTGATAAGATGGGCGTGACTGCGGCGCAGATTATCGACTATAAGGCGTTGTGTGGGGATAAGTCGGATAGCATTCCTGGCGTGCGGGGAATTGGCGATAAAACGGCAGTGAAATTGTTGAATGAATATGGAGATCTGGCGACTATTTACGAGCGCGTAGAGGAGATTCTAGGCGCGAATGGGAAGAAGTTGATCGCGGGTAAGGATGATGCTACTCATTCTCAGTATTTGGCGAAAATTATTACTGATGTGCCGCTAGAAATTGAGTTGCCAGAGACGAAATTAACTGGGTTTGATTTTCAGCAGGTGCAGCCAATATTACAAACATTGGAACTGCATCGGTTTAGTAAAGATATCGAGAAACTGCAAGAAGCTTTTGGTGGTGCTGCGGCTCCAACTCCTGAGAGTATTAATAGTCCCCACGAGCCAGTGCGTGAGATTGTTACACCGCAGGGATCGATTGTCACTGATGATGGTGGTGACGATATGTGGTTTTTTAGTGCTGAGGATACCGACAAGTTTCAACTTAGCAAGCTATCGCCGATTCAACCACAAATTATCGATACTGAAGCCAAATTACAAGCTTTAATAACCAATCTTCAGCAACATACAGATCCAGATCGTCCCGTTGCATGGGATACGGAAACTACTGATTTAGAACCGCGCAATGCGGAATTAGTCGGGATTGGTTGTTGTTGGGGTGCGGAACCTGACACGATGGCATATATTCCGATCGGGCACGAATCGGGAGATAATTTAGCTCTAGAATTAGTCCTCACAAATCTCAAGCCGATCCTCGAAGCTGCGATATATCCGAAGGTATTGCAGAATGCAAAATTCGATCGATTGGTATTTAAAAACCAAGGCATCAACCTCGCAGGTGTTGTTTTCGATACGATGTTGGCGAGCTACGTCATCAATCCCGACAATAGCCACAACCTCACCGATTTATCCAGCCGCTATCTGAGCATCGTCCCCCAGAGCTACGAAGATCTGGTACCGAAAGGAAAAACTATTGCCAATATTAGCATCCCTGCCGTGGCGGAATATTGCGGGATGGATGTCTGGGGTACCTACCGCCTCTACGACATCCTCAAAGCCGAATTAGCCGCCGCACCGAAGTTACTCGCACTGTTGCAAGAGATCGAATTACCCCTCGAACCGATTCTTGCCAATATGGAAGATCGGGGGATTAATATCGATGCTGAATATCTAAAAACACTCTCGAACGTTTTAGCTGAAGACTTAGCCAAAATCGAAGAGCAAACCTACGTCCTCGCAGGCGAAAAATTCAACATCGGTTCGCCCAAACAATTGGGACATATCTTATTTGAAAAACTCGAATTAGACACCAAAGGTATCCGTAAAACTCAATCTGGCTACTCCACCGATGTCAATACCTTGGAGAAATTGCAAGGCAAACATGAAGTCGTCGATCTGATTTTACAACACCGCACATTTTCCAAACTCAAATCTACCTACGTCGATGCCCTTCCCGCATTAATCCACCCCAAAACAGGTAGAGTTCACACCGATTTCAATCAAGCCGTTACCAGCACGGGAAGACTTTCATCCTCCAATCCCAACCTCCAAAATATCCCGATTCGTACCGAATTTAGCCGCCAAATTCGCCGCGCCTTTGTCCCCGCACCTGGCTGGCTGCTCGCAGCAGTTGATTACTCCCAAATCGAACTCCGCATCCTCGCCCATCTGAGTCAAGAACCCGTTTTAATTACTGCTTACAACCAAAACGAAGATATCCACACCGTCACCGCCAAACTCTTATTTGAAAGCGATACCGTCACCAGCGAACAACGCCGGATGGGTAAGATCATTAACTTCGGCGTAGTTTATGGCATGGGTGCGGCAAGATTCGGGCGAGAAACTGGCATAAAAGCCAGCGAAGCTAAAATCTTCATCGATAAGTTTTACGATCGATATCCAGGCATTTTTGACTATTTAGAGCGCGTGAAACGAGAAGCGATCGCGTTAGGATATGTGGAAACTGTCTGCGGACGGCGGCGGTATTTTAAGTTTGAAAGTGGTAAATTGCGTGGTTTAAAAGGTAGCGATCCAAATAGTATCGATCTGGATAATCTCGGCAATCTCGGACAAGTAGATGCGGGACATTTACGCGCGGCGGCGAATGCCCCGATTCAGGGTTCGAGTGCGGATATTATTAAGTTAGCGATGATTGAAATCGATAAGTTATTGGAGCCATATCAAGCGAAAATGTTGTTGCAAGTACATGATGAATTGGTGTTGGAAGTTCCGCAGGATGAGTGGGAGGAGTTGCAACCGAAAATTAAGGCGACGATGGAGAGTGCGATCGATTTGAGTGTGCCGATGGTGGCGGAGATTGGTAGTGGGGCTAATTGGATGGATGCGAAATAGTAATACAAATAAAAACTGGATATGTCTAAAACAGCTTTTGCTTTTATTTCTATAATCCAGCCAATTTAAGTCTTCGTCAAAGTGTCTTGGCAAGGATTAGCTGGTTGTTAGCTAGAATCGAATTACCGATCTGGATTAATAGTCTAATTGCCATTACTAAACTCTGCAACGCTCTAGTTAGTTGTAATAATTATATTATTGGTAAATCAGTAGGTTATTATATGCCCTGACATTATAGAAATGTCGATTAGATTGAATATATCAAAATTCAACCACACAAATTCGTAGGGGCGGGTTTATGTAAATAATCATCGATCGATTCCAGAAATCTCAACCAAACCCGCCCATCCACACCAGCAATTTACAAGTCGATTTTGAAGGTTTGTAATCGGGATTCGTGAGGGATGACATGCGATTCGTTATTTGTGGGGAGGGCGGGTTTGAATGAAATATTTAGTACGATCGATATGGATAGCATAAACCCGCCCCCTACAGATCTTGGATGATTTTTATCGATTTAATCTAATTTAGATAATGATAATTTAATGTACAATCAATATCCCAGCTGAAAAGGATAATTTACTTTGAGTCGCAATAAAAAATGGTGGGCATTGCCCACCATTTTAAACACATTTACAATGAGGATAATAAATAATTAACCCGTTCTTACATTGTAAGAAATTATTTGTTTTTAATCCCAATCTCTATCTGCCAAAACCTTTGCCAACGGTTATTTTAGGAGTAGTCAAACATTTTTCTAACTGCTCGATAATCTTATCTCGATCTAGATCTTGGCCGATGAGGACAAACTTAGTTTGAGGTTGACCTTTCCACTGTTCGTCATCGATCGAGAACCGTTTACCACAGAGGTGAAATACATGACATTTATCGCTTTCATCGAACCATAAAAATCCTTTGGCGCGGAAGATATTTACAGTCAATTGATTGTCTAAGAAATGCTGAAACTTCCGCAATAGAAATGGTCGATCGCTGACGAATGATAATGAAGTAAAACCATCATTCTCTAAATGATGTGAATGGTCGTGATGATGGTCGTGTCCGTGGTGGTCGTGTTCGCATTTACCATGGTCGTGGTCGCAATTGGTATGGTCTTCCGCATGTGCATGGTCGTGACTGTGGTCGTGTGCGTGGTCGTGATGATGATGTTCGTCATGACTATCTGGTGTATCCAGATATTTATCTGACTCGAATAAACCGACACTGAGAATCATCGGTAATGACACTTGCGATTTTTTAGTCCGAATAATTCTCGCGCCTTCTTTCATATCACGAAGGCGGACTTCTAATAAATCTACATCTGCTTCATCGACTAGATCGGTCTTATTGAGAAGAATGATATCGCCATAGGTAATTTGACTTTGGGCAGCTTCGCTATTGAATAGATCGAGACTGAAATTAGCTGCATCGACTAAAGTAATAATCGAATCGAGTCTGGTAATATCGCGCAACTCCGTACCCAAAAACGTTAGTGCAACTGGTAAAGGATCGGCCAAACCTGTAGTTTCAACTACCAAATAATCGATCTGTTCCGATCGAGCCAAGACTTTATGGACGGCTTTGACTAAATCTTCATTAATCGTGCAGCAAATACAACCATTATTTAGCTCTACCATATCCTCGCCTGTGGCGACAATCAGCTCGTTATCGATACCGATTTCGCCAAACTCATTAACGAGCACCGCCGTTTTGATGCCTTGTTGATTTTGGAGGATATGATTGAGTAGAGTAGTCTTGCCACTACCGAGAAATCCCGTGATAATCGTTACAGGTACTAACTTCTGGTCTACATTAATGATTTCGAGAGTTGGAGCGATCGTAGTTGATGTCATAAAAATTCACGGTGAGATGATATAGAAATTCGCAGTCAATAGATGGCAAAATTAGATATAGAGCGATAGCATTTCGCTGTTTGTATAGCTGTTGCCTTAGAAAACCAATAAAGAATAGTCTCTCGTTGGCGTAGCTTCTGTCTTGTCTTGATTCGCTAAACCCTCGGCAAAGCCGAGGAGCGCGAATCGCTGACTGAAACACATGCGGAGGATAGCTCTACGTGATTTCAGTCGCTCCCCTGAAGAATCGCCAGCCAATAGCCATTTTAACCTTTATTTAGGCTTTGATTCCCCCAACTCCTGCCTCTCTATTCCCACCTCCCAACTCCCAACTCCCAACTTCTCTATGAGCCTAACCATATACAACACCCTCTCCAGAACCAAAGAGCCGTTCCAAACCTTGACACCGAACCAGGTGAAAATGTACTGCTGCGGGGTGACTGTATACGACTACTGCCATCTCGGTCACGCTCGATCGTATATTGTCTGGGATACCGTCCGTCGCTATCTGCAATGGCGCGGCTATGAAGTGCAATACGTCCAAAATTTTACCGATATCGACGACAAAATCCTCAAACGCGCCGATGTCGAACAAAGTTCGATGACAGCAGTTGCCGAAAAATATACCGATGCCTATTTTGAAGATCTCCATCGCCTGAACGTCCGTGACGCCGATAGCTATCCCCTCGCCACCAAACACATCCAAGAAATTCAAGATTTGATTGGCGATCTCGAACGCAAAGGCTTTGCCTACGCCGTAGACGGCGATGTCTACTTCCGCGTCCGCAAAGATGATGACTATGGCAAACTCTCCAAACGCAACCTCGACGATCTTCGTGCAGGCGCAGGCGAACGCATCGAAGCCGCAGATCCCGACCAAATTAAGAAAGAAGATCCCTTCGACTTTGCCCTCTGGAAGACCGCAAAACCGGGCGAACCCTCCTGGGAATCTCCCTGGGGAAATGGTCGCCCAGGCTGGCATATAGAATGCTCTGCGATGATCCAAAAACAGTTGGGCGAAACGATCGATATCCATTGCGGCGGCGGCGATCTCGTCTTTCCCCATCATGAAAATGAAATCGCCCAATCAGAATGCGCTCACGATCGACCGTTATCCACCTACTGGATGCACAATGGGATGGTCAAACTCAGCGGTGAAAAAATGTCCAAATCCTTGGGCAACTTTATCACGATCCGCAAATTACTCGATGATTATCGCGATGCAAACGACAACCAAATCGATCCGATGACGGTACGACTATTCGTCCTCACCGCGCAATATCGCAAACCGATGGATTTTAGCGATGCCTCGATTACCGCCGCCGGACAAAGCTGGCAGACAATCAAAGATGGCTTGTTATTTGGTTATGAATATGGCCAAAAATTAGGCTGGGATAATTTAGATCTTGTGCGATCGACCCAATCTACTACCATCGCAGAAGTAGACAGATTTCGGACAGCAGTGGACGATGATTTTAACTTTGCTGAAGGTTTAGTTATCTTATTTGAACTAGCCAAAGAATTACGAAAAGTCGGTAATATTATCGCCCATGACAGCGAACAAACAGTAGATCCCAATCTGCTCAAAGACAAGTGGCAAACATTAATTGAATTAGCAGGAGTATTAGGTTTGGAAGTCAATCCCGACGAATTAAAAGCACCAACTAGTGGCTTGAGCGACGAACAGATCGAATCACTACTAGCCGAACGCCAAATCGCCAGAGCGAATAAGGATTTTGCCACCAGCGATCGCATCCGCGCTCAATTGACAGAAGAGAAGATTGTCGTAATTGATAAAGCTGGAGTTCCCAGCACTTGGTATCGAGGGTAATCGATCGGATTGCTGACTTAATCAAATCGATCGGTCGGTTCAAAATTACTGTAATAATACTATTCGGCAGGAAGATTTACCTGAATTAATTTAACCTCATCGAATTTTTTGTGGTTTTAAAAAGTCAAGAGCAGGGGTAATTCATGAATTACCCCTGCTCTTGACCTACTCCTGACTGTAGGCATCCATCGGCAGACAAGAACAAACGAGATTCCTGTCCCCGTAAGCCTGATCGATCCGTCCTACTGCTGGCCAGAACTTATAATCCTGCAACCCAGCTACTGGATATACAGCTTGCTCCCGACTGTAAGGACGATCCCAATTAGCATCCACTAGATCGACGATCGTGTGTGGGGCATTTTTCAGCGCGTTATTTTGCTTATCCACATTACCGATTTCGATTTCGCGGATTTCTTCACGGATGGCGATCATTGCATCGCAGAACCTGTCGAGTTCCGCGAGGGATTCGCTTTCAGTTGGCTCAACCATCACCGTTCCGGCGACTGGCCAGGAGACGGTGGGAGGATGGAAACCATAATCGATTAGGCGTTTGGCGATGTCATCGACCTCGATATCGGCGGTCTTTTTAAACTCCCGCAGGTCGAGGATGCACTCGTGGGCAACAAAACCGTTGGTGCCTTTATAGAGGACGGAATAGTGATTTTCTAACCGTTTGGCGATGTAGTTGGCACTAAGGATGGCAACTTCGGTGGCTAATTTCAGACCCGCTCCACCCATGAGGGCGATGTAGACCCAGGAAATCGGTAAAATGCTTGCGCTGCTCCAAGGGGCGGCGGAGACTGCGCCGATGCCCTGAGTACCACCCATGGGGATGACTTTGTGGGTGGGGAGATAGGGGGTAAGATGTGCCATCACACCGATCGGTCCCATGCCAGGGCCGCCGCCGCCGTGGGGGATGCAGAAGGTTTTGTGAAGGTTGAGGTGACAGACATCGGCACCGAAGTCGCCTGGGCGACACAAACCGACTTGGGCGTTGAGGTTGGCTCCATCCATGTAGACTTGTCCACCATGCTCGTGAACGATCGAGCAAATCTCGACGATTCCTTCTTCAAATACGCCGTGGGTGGATGGGTAGGTCACCATTAAGGCGGCTAATTTGTCCGCATATTTGGTGGCTTTGGCGCGGAGATCTTCGATGTCGATGTTGCCATCATTGTCGCAGGCGATCGGGACTACTTGCATTCCGGCCATGACTGCGCTGGCGGGGTTGGTGCCGTGGGCAGATTGAGGAATCAGGCAGACATTGCGATCGATATCGCCACGCTGTTGGTGGTATTCGCGGATGACCAGTAATCCAGCGTATTCACCCTGGGAACCTGCATTGGGTTGGAGAGAGATCGCATCAAAGCCCGTAATTTCGGCCAACCAGCGTTCGAGGTCGTCAAATAATACTTGATACCCTTTTGCTTGTTCTACAGGTGCGAAGGGGTGAATTTGCCCGAATTCTGCCCAAGTTACAGGTACCATCTCGGAGGTGGAGTTGAGTTTCATGGTGCAGGAACCGAGGGGAATCATCGCTTGGGCGAGAGATAGATCCTTTGATTGCAGGCGGGTAATATACCGTAGCAATTCAGTTTCGGAGTGATAGATATTGAAGACGGGGTGAGTAAGGTACTCGGAGTTGCGGGCTAATGTTGAGGCTTGGATAGTCGAGGGGACGTTATTACTATCGATTTCGGAGAAGGTAAAATCGAGTACTTTATCTCCTGCAAAAATCCGCCATAAATCCATCACATCGGCTGGTGTAGTGGTTTCGTCTAAGGAGATACCGACATGATGCAGATCGATCGATCTCAAGTTAATTTGTTGAGATTTGGCTCGTTCTAAGATGGCATTAGCCCGATCGGGTGTTTCGACTTGAAGAGTATCGAAATAAGGGGCATCACCGATCGAGTAGCCTAGTTTAGTCAAGCCTGTGGCGAGGGTTGTAGTCAGGTCGTGAATCCGCATCGCGATCGATTTCAAGCCTTCGGGTCCATGATAAACCGCGTACATTCCCGCCATAATTGCTAACAGAACTTGGGCGGTACAAATATTACTGGTGGCTTTATCGCGACGGATGTGTTGTTCGCGAGTTTGCAGGGCTAGACGGAGTGCCGTTTTACCGCGCTTGTCTTTAGATACGCCGACTAACCGACCGGGGATTTGCCGCTTGTAGGCATCTTTGGTCGCAAAATAGGCAGCGTGGGGGCCACCATAACCTAATGGTACCCCGAACCGTTGGGTATTGCCGACGACGATATCTGCGCCGAATTCACCTGGTGGTTTGAGTAAGGTAAGGCTGAGTAAATCGGCAGCAACGGTGACGATCGCGCCTGCTTGATGAGCCTGTTCGATTACTTCTTGATAATCGTAAACAGCTCCATCGGTCGCGGGATACTGTAATAACATCCCAAATATCTGTTGGCTAAAATCGATATTTTTGTGGTCGCCAACTACGATTTCAATTCCTAATGGAATGGCGCGAGTTTTAATTACATCGATCGTTTGTGGATGAGCAGCTTCGGATATCCAGAAAGTATTAAACTTTGTCTTCTGAAGGCCATAACTCATCGACATCGCTTCAGCCGCTGCCGTACCCTCATCGAGTAACGACGCATTCGCGATCGCCATTCCCGTCAGATCCATAATCACGGTCTGAAAATTGAGTAAAGCTTCTAATCTTCCTTGCGAAATTTCTGGTTGATACGGCGTATATTGAGTGTACCAACCTGGATTTTCTAAAATATTGCGTTGGATGACTGTGGGAGTAATGCAATTTGCATAACCCATGCCAATATAAGAACGAAAAATCAAATTTTTTGCAGCAATTTGTTTGAGCTGATTTAATACGGTATGTTCGCTTTTTACTGTCTCAATTGCCAACGGCTGCTGCATTTTAATCGTAGCTGGTACCGTGCGATCGATTAACTCCGCCAAGCTAGCTACACCCAATACCTCCAGCATCTTGTCGAGATCTAGCGATCGCGGCCCAATATGCCGTTGAATAAACTCAGCATCTGCCCAAGGATTGGCTTCCGTCGTACTAGAGATATTCGCCGCAGTCAACCGATCTAGAGATTGGGTCATAGAAATCTAAATTAGTGAGAATACTGTACTTAAATGTAATGGATTTAGTTGGCTTTTGGTACTATGAATAGAGATTTTTGTCAACTTTTCGGCAGGATCTCTTAATACGATCTTCGATAGATGATGACTCAACTCTTACTTCCCTAAGCTCCTTCGACTTTAGCGCGATATTCAGCCGCTGAAAATGTGCCATCGAGTTGGTTAGGATCTGCAACTTGGACTTCCAGCAACCAGCCAGTGGTATAAGGATCGGTGCTAATGATTTCTGGTGCATCGATCGCGGCATCGTTGCGTTTGGTGACTGTACCGCTAATCGGTGCTTTAAGATCTTCGACAGCTTTGACAGATTCGATCGTGCCAAATGCACTACCTTTGACGATCGTGTCGCCAACTTCTGGTAAATCGACAAATACAATATCGCCTAACTGATCTACGGCAAAGGCACTCACGCCGACTGTGGCGGTGTCTGCGGTCAATTCTACGTATTCGTGTGAATCTGTGTAGCGTAAATTATCGGGATATTCTAAGCTCATATTGCATTCTCACATCATCTTCTGCTCTAGCATAGCGATTAATGGGTCGTTGGCGTAGCCATATTTTCATTCTGGTAAGATGTTCTACCAAGTATCGGGTCGAACGATCGGTAGAAAATGTTTCACATTTGTTGTGGCAATAACAACGTTGCCCGTGCATCGAACGATCGCTCGAGCCAATTATTAATATCGGTCGTCGTAAAATATCGACCGATTTGAGACAAATGGTCGAGGGATATCTTGAGCCAGCACAGATATTATAATATTGCTGCGATAATCGCTGGGTGCTCGATCGCCAGAGATGGCAATCATCATAGTGCTTGCGCGATAATAGTTTAGGCTCGGATATTTGGTGTGAAGATGAAAAATTACCTGTTGCCAGCGGCACTTTTTGGCTCGATAACTCTAGTTAGCTATATCTCTCCGGCGGTAGCTCGATCGTCAGTTGAGTTGCAGCAGATTGCCAAACAATCCACAGTGCAGATTGCTAAGTGCGATCTGGCTTCTGGCGCGATCGTCCAAAAGAATGCAAATACTTACACAGTATTGACCGTAGCCCACGCGGTCAAGAAAACGGGTTGTGAGATCGTCGCTCCAGATGATACTAAATATCGCGTCACGCAGGTAAAAACTTTTCCAAATAATATCGACCTCGCACTCGTTAGTTTTACTAGTGACAAGAATTATGCAGTTGCCAAACTAACTGCCAATTCCGATCGAGTGGAAGCTGGTGAGGTTATCTATGTATCTGGGTTCCCAGTGTCTAGTGCGATCGGCTCATCGGTGTTTACGTTTGTCAAAGGGAATGTGGTTGCCAATCCACCCGGTAAGCCACAGGGCAATGGTTACTCGCTAATTTACAGTAATAATGCGCGATCGGGACATAGTGGCGGCCCCGTCTGGAACGATCGCGGCGAAGTGGTAGCGATTCACGGACGAAGAGATATCGATACCAAGCTGCAATTGACGACGAATAGTAATGTGCGCGTCAAGACTGGCTACAATTTGGGGATTACAGTTAATACCTTTACCAAACTCGCCACCACCGCCGGAATTAGGGGCTACTCACCTGCAACATTAGCAACTCGATCGAAACCAGTAGACGATTTAGTTGCCAGTGCCTTACAAAAAGAAAGCAAAGGCGACTATCGGGGCATGTTAGCCGATCTGAATCAGGCAATCTTCCTCGATTCCCAAAACGCACAACTTTACTATAACCGGGGTGTTGCCAAAACGCTGCTAAAGAATAGGGACGCGATCGAAGATTTCAATCGCGCGATCGCCCTCAATTTGAATGACTCTGATGTTTATAATAATCGGGGCTATATTAAGTCCGATTTAGGCGATAAAAAAGGGGCGATCCAAGACTTTAATCGGGCGATCTCGATCGATGCTACAAATGCCAGAGCCTATCACAATCGGGGCAATGCCAAAGCCGCTCTCAACAATCCTAAAAGCGCGCTAGAGGACTTCAATCGGGCAATTTCGCTAGATGATACCCTAGCTCCCGCTTATCTGAATCGAAGCACTGTCAAGGCGATTTTGGGCGATACTAAAGGCAAATTGGCAGACTTAGAAAGGGCGATCGCGATCGCTCCCAATTATATCGAAGCCCATGAAAATCTCGGAATGGCCAAATCCGAACTCGGCGACTCCAAAGGTGCGATCGAAAGTTTCAACCGCGCGATTGCTCTCAATCCCAAAAATGCTAACAACTATAGCAGTCGCGGAATTGCCCGATCGAAAGTGGCAGACGATAAAGGTGCGATCGAGGATTTCGATCGGGCGATCGCTCTCGATGCTAATCAGGCTAAAGCTTATACCAATCGCGGTTTACTTAAAGCTAAATTAGGCGATAAAAAAGCCGCGCTCCTAGACTTAAAAAAAGCTGCCAACCGATTTAAACGTCAAGGCCAAACCGCAAGCTACAACCGAGTCTTGAGCGAGATCCGCCGGATTAGTTCGCGAGGCAATAAGTAATGGGTAATAGCTGGATGAGTGGACTGTACTATCGTAGGATGATTTGATAGTACCGAAAACTTAATCTTGTCAACCCTTAAATCCTAATGGATATTTTGCCGAAGATGAAAAACTACTTGTTGCCGACTACACTGCTAGGATCGATCGCCTCTGGCGGACTATTTACCATCGCTTTAGTTAGCTCTGTCTCACCTGCGATGGCATTATCGCCAGTCGAGATCCAACGGATTGCCAAACAAACCACCGTACAAATTACGGGATGCGACTTTGGTTCGGGAGTGATTATTCGCAAAAATGGCAGTACTTATACCGTGCTGACGGTAGCGCATAATTTTAGAAAGAGTGGCTGTCAACTGACAACTCCAGACGATACTAAATATCAAATCGGCAAGGTCAAGACTTTTCCCAATAACGTCGATTTGGCAGCAGTGACTTTTACGAGCAACAAAAGCTATCCAATTGCCAAGCTAATTGACAACTCCGATCGGGTGGAAGCAACTGAAACCGTTTATGTGTCTGGGTTTCCATTATCTTCAGCAATTAATACGTCTGTGTTTACGATCGTCAAGGGGGATGTGGTTGCCAACCCGCCCAGCAAACAACAGGGTAAAGGATATTCGCTGATTTATAGTAATAATACGTTGCCGGGACAAAGCGGCGGCCCAGTTTGGAACGAACGCGGCGAGTTAATCGCCATTCACGGTCAAGGCGACATCGATACCAAGCTCCAAACGACGGTCAATGACAATGTGCGCGTCAAGACTGGATACAATCTTGGCATCACTGTCAATACTTTTGCCAAGCTCGCCACCACAGCCGGAATTGATGGTTATACACGGACGACAGTCGCTGCCAAACCCAAACCCGTCGAGGATTACTTAGCTAATGCGATCCTCGAAGAGAACAAAGGTAACTATCGCGGCATGTTAACCGAAGCAGATCGGGCGATCGCGATCGACCCCAACAATGCGCGACTGTATTATATACGCGGTGTTGCCAAGTTTCAGCTCGACGACAAAAAAGGTGCGGCTGATGACTACACCAAGAGTATTGCCCTCAATCCTAGATATCCCCAAGCATACTCCAATCGAGCCTATGCCAGAGCTGAGTTAGGCAATCCTAATGGCGCACTCGAAGATACCAATCGCGCGATTGCCCTCGATCCTAAATTTGCGCTGGCTTATGTCAATCGCAGTCTGGCTAAATTTAAGTTCGGCGATTTTAAAGGTGTCATCGAAGATACCACTCGCGCGATCGCCATCGATCCGGCGATTGCGATCGCTTATTCCAATCGCAGTCTGGCTAAGTCAGAATTAGGCGATCAACGCGGCGCAATCGAAGATGCTAATCGCGCACTGGCGATCGATGCTAAATTAGGCGAAGCCTATATCAATCGCGGTTTGGCCAATCTCAGACTGGGAGACAATCGAGCGGCGATCCCAGATTTTGAACGTGGTGCCGCGCTCAAACCCACTCTCGCCCAAGCCCACAGTAATATTGGTGTTGCCAAGCTCCAACTCGGCGATACCCAAGGTGCGATCGCCAGCTCCAATCGGGCAATTTCACTCAATCCTAACCTTCCTGAAGGTTACTTCGTGCGCGGGTTTGCCAAATATCAACTCGGCGACCATAAAGGCGCGATCGAAGATGCCAACCGCACGATCTCGCTCAGACCGACCTTCGCTCAAGCCTACGCCAATCGTGCCATCGCTAGGCTGCAATTAGGCGATAACAAACAGGGTTTAGCAGATTTGCGCAAGTCGGCAGAACTATTTAAGCAGCAAGGGCAAATGGCCGACTATAATCGAATTATGAAAGCGATCGAGCAACTCAATCGCGCGAATTAATCGATTTTCTGAAGTCCAGCAATCTTAGGATCGACAATTTTTTGACCGAGATTGGGAAATTTAATAGCGATCGATTGTTTATTCCCAGTCCCAAATACATGTGAAATTTGACCCACCCCAAAACTGCGATGAATTACGCGATCGCCAACGCGCCAGCCTGTGGTTTGGGCGTTAGTTTTACCGACAGTTTTGGGGTCTTTTGGTGAGGTGCGATCGGGCGTTTGTGCTTTAATTTTTGTACGCAGATTGCTATTAAGTAATTCTGGTGGCAACTCGCCGATAAATTGCGATCGAATGGCAGGTTCTCTAGAGCCATATAAGCGACGTTCGCGGGCGTGAGATAGATATAACATCTCTTGCGCGCGAGTGATGCCTACGTAGCATAATCGGCGTTCTTCTTCCACAGCCATCGGATCGTTAAGCGATCGAAAACTAGGGAATAAGCCTGCTTCTAAGCCCACCAAAAATACAATCGGAAATTCTAATCCCTTAGACGCATGTAATGTCATCAGCGAGACGGCTTCTTTACCTTCTTGAAGATTATCTAAATCCGAGCTAAGGGCGGCACTGGCTAGATAAGCTTCGAGACTTGGCTCATCACTTTCTTCTTGAAATTGGATCGTCGCGTTGACTAATTCTTGGACGTTTTGAATGCGTTCGAGAGCTTCATCTGTCCCTTGGGTTTGCAATTCGTGGACGTAACCAGTATCTTCAACAATTCCCGTTACGATATCGACAACCGGACGAGTTTCGGATTCGCTGCGCCACTTATTAATAATCTCGGCAAAATTAAGTACGCCCTTAGACGATCTTCCGGCGACAGTTTTAACTGAAGTTTCATCATTTAAGATTTCCCATAACGGGACACCTAATTGCTGTGCGGCATTTTGGAGATTATCGATCGTGGTTTGTCCGACACCACGTCTGGGGGTATTAATCACCCGCAGCAAACTAACCGTATCGTTAGGATTGGCGATCGCGCGTAGATAGGCAACGATATCTTTAATTTCTCGCCGATCGTAGAACTTTAATCCACCCACGATTGTATACGGAATTTGCGATCGCACGAAGGCATCTTCGATCGGTCGCGATTGAGCATTGGTGCGGTATAGTGCCGCAAAGTTTCCATAGTTCAGTTCGGGATTTTCGCGTAATAGTTTGCGAATTTGACTGACGACAAATTCAGCTTCATCGATCTCATTATCTGCCTTATACAAGAAGATCGGTTCGCCTTCGCCGCGCGTCGCTTTAAGAATTTTATCGATCCGTTGAGTGTTATGTTGGATCAGATGATTGGCAGCAGCTAAAATATTCTCGCGCGATCGATAGTTTTCTTCCAACTTCACCATCGTCTCAGTCCGATCGTCTGGCATACTATCGCCAAAATCATCCTGAAAATTCATCAAAATTGTAAAATCTGCCGCACGGAATGAATAGATAGATTGATCGGCATCGCCCACCACAAAGATCGATCTATGCTCCCAATTGTTAAAGGTTTTACTATCGACGCCATTAGTTACTAATAGTTGAATTAAATCGTATTGGGTGCGGTTAGTGTCTTGGTATTCATCAACTAAAATATGTCGGAATTTTCGATGCCAATAATCCAGCACTTGGGCATTCTGACGAAATAGTTGAACTGGAACTAATAATAGATCGTCAAAGTCTAGAGCATTATTCGCACACAGTGCATCTTGATAGTGTTTATAAACATCCGAGATTACTCTGCCCCGATAGTCATTCTGCTGCTTACTATATTCATCTGGGGATAAGCCTTGGTTTTTGGCAGTACTAATTGCATACCGCACCGCACGCGGCTCGAATTTTTTGTCATCTAGATCTAACTGCTTGACGACAATTTGCTTGACTAGCCCTTGGCAGTCGCTATCATCAAAAATCGAGAAATTCTTATTCCAAGTACGTCCCTTTTCATCTTGATATTTTTCGATATCAAATCGTAATACCTTACTAAACAAACCGTGAAATGTGCCGATCCATAAGTCTTTAATTATCGTCTTATAGACATGCGATCGCAATTGGGTTTGCTGATAGTCATCTAACGCGCCCCAAGGTTTGCCAAATTTTAATTCTGCTTGCTGCTGGGCAAAGAGTAATTCGATTCTCGATCGCATTTCTTTAGCCGCTTTATTAGTAAAGGTAACTGCCAAAATGTGCGCCGGATCGACATGATGGGTGCGAATTAGGTTAGCAATCCGATACGTGAGTGCGCGAGTTTTGCCGCTACCAGCTCCAGCTACTACTAATAAGGCTCCACAATAATGCTCGACGGAACGCCGTTGGGAAGAATTGAGATGCGCGAGGAAGTTGGTATTAGCAGTCATTAGGAGAGATGTTGAGGAATTGATTGAGGTGCTGCGGAGATCTACCCACCCCGCCCTTTGGGCACCCCTCCAAGGAGGGGATTTTTACGCTAGCTTTCTTACGAGAATTGCTTTCCGGCTCCCTCCCCTGTCTTGTCTCGCTTCCATGGTCGGGAAACCCGACCGGAGCGAGCCGCTTTATAAGGGGAGGGTTGGGGTGGGGTAAAGATCTTCGCCGAAGTCTGATAAAGTGCGACTCTCATTCTGAGAGGCTTCGCCAACGAATTATCCAACCAGTTTAAAGACAACTGAAAGATTATTGGCTGGCATGGGATAGACTTTTTGAAGTGCTAAGTGATGACTTTGAGCGACAGTGGTTATTTCTTCTAAATCTCTAACGCCCCAGTCAGGATTTTGACTCTGAAGGCTGGCATCAAAAGCCTCATTACTTGGAGAGGTATGGACTCCACCCTGCTTAAAGGGGCCATATAAGTACAAGATACCATCGATCGGGAGGATGCGCTTTGCGCCTGCAAATAGCCCCAAATAAGCAGATTTAGGCGCGATATGAATCATATTAATATTCACGATCGCTGTAATCGGATGCTGCTGAAAATCGCAATCTGGTAATTCTCCAGATTCTACCAACCACTGAGAACTGCTGGCATCGAGATCGATAGGTAAGCATATATTATCGCACGGTATGGACTGTTGCCATGCCATAATGCTAGCTCTAGCATCGGGATTGGGATCGGATGGCAACCAATAGCGCGGCGCAAGTTGGGGAGCCATAAAAATACCATGTTCGCCAGTACCACTGGAAATTTCGAGAATGGTACCTGTCGGCGGTAATACTTGCCGCAAAACTGCCAGAATCGGTTCGCGATTGCGTTCGGTGGCGG
The DNA here is from genome assembly GCF_000317145.1 of Chamaesiphon minutus PCC 6605. Taxonomy (GTDB): domain Bacteria; phylum Cyanobacteriota; class Cyanobacteriia; order Cyanobacteriales; family Chamaesiphonaceae; genus Chamaesiphon; species Chamaesiphon minutus. The sequence continues at coordinate 3,658,732 of NC_019697.1, forward strand.
GTGCGTACCGCCTAAGATCTAAAGACTCATCCATTGGTACCGATCGATTGCGACTTTTCTAGCTTAGTACAAGCCGCCTCGATCGTGTTGATGGATCGAGATTTGGGGATAGTCGATGTGAATGCTTCGTTCTCACACCGCCCTGAACTATAAGTTCGGGCTAATAACAAAAGTCCACTAAAGTGGACTGATAGATTTCCGCCAGTCCACTTCAGTGGACTTTTGCCATTAGCCCCAAATTCATTTGAGGGCGGTGCGGAAGCGGAGCTAGCAATCCTTGCATCAAAGATCCTTAAGCCGAACTGACATTAATTATTTACTGGAATACTGGCAGAATAAAACTAAGCAACCTTGTCTACCAATAGTTAAATATCATCAATATCTGCATCAGATAGATAAGTGTTGTTGAAGATGCACTCAGCAAAATAGGAACTATCGCCGATTTCAAAACTATCGTCAACAGCAATATTACCATCGGGCAAGATCGTGTCGCTGAATGTGCATTTAAAAAAATAAGGTCCGTCAAAATCAGGACTATGGCTGATTTCGGCTCCAGTCAAGTTGCATCTAGTGAAATTAACATTCCTCATATCAGTACTACTAATATAAGCTCCGATAAGTCAAGTCAGCATTGTCCAAACTTTCAAAAGTAATGTTAGCTCCACTTAAGTCAGCTCTTTGGAGATTAGCTCCATTCAGATCGGTTTGCCCAAAATTAGTATTTTTCAAATTGGCACCACCAAAATTGACTCGCTCCAAAATCATTTCAGCCAAGATAGATCTACTCAAATTAATACCAGCCAAATTAGCACCCACCAACTCGTCAGAGGCTTGAATTTCGACTCCACTGGAATCTCTCTCCCCAGCCGCATAACGCTTCAACAACTCTTCAGCAGTCATATTCTCACTCTTTGGATAGTAATACAGCGATCGCAGGTAGATAATCCCCACATGAGGATCGGGAACCTCTGCATTTATTTTAGAATTCCTACTGAAACGGCGGATCGTAGGAGCGTTAAAATAAATAGACTATGGATCTAAGTGACTTAGGATTACTATAGACTAGATCTTCGCCTGCCAGTATCCCTAAACTCAGTATGGTTACCACTTCCACACCCAAAAAACTCGCCAAAGTAGAACATTTAAAGACAGATAGTAACTATCTGCGGGAACCTGTTGCCAGCGAGCTACTCCTCGATACAAATTATTTCACCGAAGACGCAATTCAGATCCTCAAGTTTCACGGCTCTTATCAGCAAGATAATCGCGATAATCGCGTTAAAGGTGAAGAAAAAGATTATCAAATGATGTTGCGGACGCGCAATCCTGGCGGCTTTATCCCACCCCAATTATATTTGGCACTCGATCGATTGGCGAGCGACTATGGGAACGAAACCATCCGCGCGACTACCCGCCAGGGTTTTCAGATGCACGGCATTCTTAAGAAAAACCTCAAGCCAGCCATCACTGCGATCGTCCAAAATATGGGTTCTACCCTCGGTGCCTGTGGCGACTTAAACCGCAACGTCATGGCACCCCCAGCACCCTTCAAAAATAAGCCAGAATATAGATATGCTTTGACGTATGCCGATCGCATTGCCGATCTGCTGACGCCCCAATCAGGTGCATATTATGAGGTTTGGCTGGATGGAGAAAAAGTCATTAGCGGCGAACCAGCACCGGAAGTCAAAGCAGCATTAACGAAGGATCTCGATCCTACAATTTTCCCTGGAGATGCAGAACCGCTGTATGGGATGCAATACATGCCTCGCAAATTTAAAATTGCGATTACCGTACCAGGCGATAACTCGATCGATATTTTCTCTCAAGACCTAGGATTGGTAGTAATTACTAATCCTAAAGGACAATTATTGGGCTTTAATGTTTATGCTGGTGGCGGATTGGGACGTACCCATAATAAAGAAGAAACCTTCGCGCGGATTGCCGATCCGATCGGCTATGTAACTAAAGCAAATATCTACGATTTAGTTAAAGCGATCGTGTCTACCCAACGCGATTATGGCGATCGCACCAATCGTCGTCACGCGCGGATGAAGTACCTCATTCACGATTGGGGTGTGGCTAAATTTAAAGCCAAGGTTGAAGAATATTATGGCAAAAAAATTCAACCGCTCAAGCAACTTCCTGCATTTAAATATCTAGACTTTTTGGGTTGGCACGAACAAGGCGACGGCAAGCTATTTCTAGGTATCTCAGTCGTCAATGGGCGGATTAAAGATGATGGCGATTTTAAACTTCGCACCGCATTAAGAGAAATCGTCCAAACGTATCAAATCCCGATGCGCGTGACCCCTCATCAAAACGTGCTGATTTATGATATTAAACCAGCCGATCGAGATAAAATCGACAAAATCCTCATCGCCAATGGTGTCGAACCAGATCCCACCAAAATCGATACCCTCGTTCGCTACTCAATGGCGTGCCCAGCCCTACCTACCTGCGGCCTCGCGGTCACCGAATCCGAACGCGTGGCTCCAAGCGTCAACGAGCGTTTCCGCGCCCTCTTGGACAAATTAGGCTTACCTGACGAGCAATTCGTCATCCGCATGACTGGTTGCCCCAATGGTTGCGCGCGTCCCTATATGGCAGAAGTCGGTTTCGTCGGTAGTTTCCCCGAAAGTTATCAAGTGTGGCTGGCTGGTTGTCCCGCTCAGACGCGTTTGGCGCAGGTTTACACCGATCGGATGCACATCAACGATCTGGAGACTTTCTTCACGCCGATGTTGGAGTATTTTAAGATCGATCGTAAGCCTGACGAAGGCTTTGGCGATTTTTGTAACCGCGTTGGGTTAGCATCCATTCGCGAGGTTTGCAAGCATTAACGAATGCGAATTTACCTTCATCTCAAATGAATCATCGGGTAGAGGCAATTTATGAATTGCCCCTACCCGATGATTCATTTGAGTACATTCTCAATCAGTCAATCGAGATCGCCATCTCACTAATTCTTGTTCGGCAAACTTCCGCACCTGTTCGTCAGGATCGTTTTTGGGTCGATCGACTAATAAATCTATTGCTTCAGGTCGATCTCGATAGTTTCTAATGATAGCTTTTAATCTAGTTAAACGAGGATTATATTCGTTAGGATTCTGCCGTTGAAATGGATCGTCAAGTACAAGTCAGTACGAGAAATCGAAGATATTCGTTCGATTTGTGTAGCTGCCCATAGCATTAGCAAGTCAATCATTGTCGCGAAGCTCTATGGTTATGAGTTCCTAAGAGTAGCTGGGTGGTGGATCTCCAGAATCGAACTACGTTAGAATCCATTCGCAAGTCTTGTAGATATTAATAGCAATTTTGTCAGTTCCGATCGTTTATCATCCCGATTATGTAGTACCTTTACCCGATAGTCATCGCTTTCCGATGTCTAAATTTCGGATATTGTACGAACTATTATTAGCAGATGGATTAGTCACCACAGAACAAACATTCGCCCCCACATTACCACCGACGGAATGGCTAGAATTAGTTCACGATCCGGCTTATATTCAGGCTTATTATACAGGCACATTAGATCCCAAAGCCCAACGGCGCATCGGGTTACCCTGGAGTCCAGAACTCGTCAATCGGACTTGTATCGCCCTCGGTGGCTCGATTCTAACGGCGAAACTCGCGATCGAACATGGCATCGCCTGTAATACAGCAGGTGGCACCCATCATGCTTTTGCTAATATGGGTTCGGGCTTTTGCATCTTTAACGATCTGGCGATCGCATCTCGCGTCATCCAAAAATTAGGATTAGCCAAAAAGATTCTCATCGTCGATCTCGATGTCCATCAAGGTGATGGTACGGCGGCGATTTTTCAACGAGATCCGAGTGTCTTTACCTTCTCGATGCACTGCGACGTGAATTTTCCCAGCAAGAAACAAACCAGCGATCTCGATGTCCCCCTGCGGGAAGGAATGGAAGATGCGGAGTATTTAAAAACACTTTCGCAATATTTACCCGATTTATTATCACAGGTGAAACCGGATTTAGTCTTATACGATGCGGGTGTAGATCCGCATATTAGTGACAGGTTGGGCAAACTAGCATTAACTAATACTGGCATATTCGATCGAGATTTCTATGTGTTAGATACTTGCGTATCTCAAGGTTATCCAGTCGCCTGTGTGATTGGTGGTGGCTATGCTGAAAATATTCCGAGTTTAGTTTATCGACATTCGTTACTGCATCGATCGGCTAGTAAGGTTTATCACAAATATAAATTGTAACTAAATACATAACTCCTAAAACCTGTACAGTAGATATTGTCTACATCAAAGATATTGGGATTTTTACATTTAAGCAATTAATAAATCAATGAAGTGGTTCTATAAATAACCAGAGATAGTGATAAAATTCGCATCAGGATCTTGACATGATCTCTAAAGACTTAATATTATTTGTGCGATAATAATATCAATTTACAATGAAAACAAAAATATTAGCATTCTTGACTTTTGTTTTATCTGCATGTTCTACAGTATCAACGCTTACAGAAAAACCTGTAATCACGTTAGAAGAGTTCAACCAACTTCAGAATGGGATGACAATAGAGCAATCTGAGACACGGTTAGCGCATCTCAAAACCTATTGACAAGCGGATGTGCTTGGATGGGAAGTGGGAACAGCCGCAGATAAGACAGCAAGCATATAGCGGTCATTCATCGCGGTTCGCCGGGACTTTTGACGAATACTACGCCGAAAAGATGTCTCACGTTCTAAGGCATTAAGTGCAAGGCGACGTAACACGGCAAAATTCTGCGGACCGTGGAGAGAACGAATGCGAGATTTGTCCTCATCAAAGGTGACATCTAATGTCCAATGGACAGAATTCTCAATCCCCCAGTGCTGGCGAATCGCACTACCAATCCGGTTGGCATCGCTGAGAAGACTGGTTAGGTAAAATTGGACTTCATGAGTGGTCTTGTTCCAATACTGAGACTTGCGTACAACCATCACAACTGTTTGCAGTCCACTCCACTGGTCTTGTTGATACAGCAATGGTAGTTGTGAAACAGGGACAGTGTAAACTTTCCGGTTTTCAATCCGATGATGTCCTTTCTCCACCCGCTGACTAATACTGACATCTACGCCTTTAAACCCCTGTGATTGTGCTGTCTCAAACCAGCTTTTGACTTGTTGGTGTAGTGTTGGATGATTATCCTTAAGGCTTAACACATAATCGGCATTTGCTCCAGTAATCTTCGTCGCCATCGATTTCTGCGTGCCCATTGCATCGATAGTGATGATACAGCCTTGAATGTCTAGCAATTCTAATAATGCGGGAATCGCTGTGATTTCATTAGATTTAGCACTGACTTTTGTTTGTCCCAAGACCAATCGATGCTCACTCGCCCATGCACTCACCATGTGCAACGCTTTGACCCCAGATGCCCTGTCGTATGAACCTCTGTTGGTTTTACCATCAATGGCGACTACTTCCACTCCTAGTTGCTCAATTAGTGATTGCACCCACAGCCGAAAGCATTGCTCTAATTCTTTGGGATTGATTTTTTCAAATACTCTTCTAAATGTGTCGGCGCTGGGGATTCCGCCTGGTAGCTCTAGAAATGTACTTAACCACTCTTGCTTATTCACACCATACTCTTCCATATCCTCCCATCCTTTTGCTCCTGCGATTACTGCCAAGATGGCAATGGTGATAATGTCTTTGAGTAGATGTACTCTCGTCCTCTGGGTTCTGGGATCTTTAATATCTTGAAAGTATTGCCCAAACTTCTTTGTAATTTCTTGGCTGTCTAAATTCGTCGCTCCGACTGTTTCAGTTTTTTGCTTCTTCTTTTCTACTTGTGTCGGCATTACTTTCACTGTAATCGCTAGATGGACGCTCGTACCTACCCTAGCTCAGATCTTTCTCAAATAGAAGCCCTCAGCAGCAATCCCTTTGTCAATAGGGTTTGAGGTGCGCTAGCCGTGCAATCTGAGAAAATAGTTGGCGCAAAGTCTGTTGTTTTCAGCGAATCTAAAGTGGGCAATGTAGAAATGAAAATTTTACAGTGGGCAAATAATGGCGGCATATCTAACGCCAATGCAACCTTCCAAAATAGTAAATTGATGGGGAAGGCGCAAGTCGGGCTAAAGTAGCAAAATAGTAGAGTGGGCAGTAACCACCATCTAGATTTGAGGCATCATCTAACCGCTCGATTTGAAACCGAATACCTAGATTTTGCCCTCAATGCTATTTAGTTTTTGCTTTAAAATTACTTCCATTTCTCGCAAATCTTCATCTGTCTGTGGAAACTTGTATATTGGACTATTAGGATTTCCCTTATTAATCAAAGCCTCGATCGCGTCATCATCTTCTCGATGCTGCAAAATATACTCTCTTAGCTCTTGGCGAGTCATACTATCGAAGTTAGGCTTCGTCATTATTAAACCTCCATTGACCATTGGGGAAAATTAAAATTTCGAGGCTTTCGGTTGCACCTGTGAGGATAAACACTGTTTTGGTATTCGGATTGTACCGAAATACATGGATCGGTTGGTATCCATTTGAGAGCATTTGACACACTCTGACGCAGGCAAAAGCCTGTTCTACAGTAGGCATACGCTGAATATTTACATAATAGCAAATACAACCATACCGCAAAGGAGTACGGTAGATTCAGTATGCTATTCAGTAGATACCATCTGGGCTTCAGCCAATTTTAACCCGATCGATGTCCAGGCTGTCTTGCTTTACGATCGAGAATATTCAAATAAACGATCGATAATTATTACAAATAATTTGATGATTTATGCAAACTTCTAGCGGTAATATGCTAATGCTGGATTGACTTGTAGCGATTTTGCTATTGTTGCTAGATATTAAGTTAAATTTTTACAGAGGTCGCGTCCGAACCCCGATTTGTTTGCGACAATCTAAACAGAATCGAACGGTAGACTGGGACTAAAGGATAAAGATATATGAAATTAGCTTATTGGATGTACGCTGCTCCCGCTCATATTGGGACTTTGCGGGTGGCGACTTCGTTTAAAAACGTTCATGCGATCATGCACGCGCCGATCGGCGATGATTACTTTAACGTGATGCGATCGATGCTGTCGCGGGAACGGGATTTTACACCAGTGACGACTAGTGTAGTCGATCGACATGTGCTCTCGCGCGGCTCGCAGGAGAAGGTGGTCGATAATATCACCCGCAAGGATGCTGAGGAGCATCCAGATCTGATCGTCCTTACGCCGACTTGTACGTCGAGCATCCTTCAAGAAGATCTCGCCAACTTTGTCCAACGCGCGTCGCTGGAAGCTAAAGCCGATGTGTTGCTGGCGGATGTCAATCATTATCGCTTCAACGAGATGCAGGCTGCCGATCGCACTCTACAGCAGATCGTCCAGTTTTATATCGAGAAGGCACGTAAGAAGGGCAATTTAGTCACCGAGAAGACGGCGCAGCCTTCGGTAAATATCATCGGGATTTCCACCCTCGCTTTCCACAATAATCATGACTGCACCGAACTCAAGAAGTTGATGGGTGAATTGGGGATTACCGTCAATGCGATTATCCCTGAAGGTGCCAACGTTGACGAACTTCGCAGTCTGCCCCAAGCCTGGTTTAACCTGGCTCCCTACCGCGAATTAGGGCCGATGACCACAGATTACCTCGCTGCTGAATTTGGGATGCCCTGCGTCGATATTACCCCCATGGGTGTCGTCGAAACCGCACGCTGCATTCGCAAGATTCAAACGATCTTAACTGCGGGTGGTGCGGATGTAAATTACGAAGACTTTATCAACGAGCAAACTATTCACGTTTCCCAAGCCGCTTGGTTCTCTCGATCGATCGATTGTCAGAATTTAACTGGTAAAAAAGCCGTTGTCTATGGCGATGCTACCCACGCAGCAGCTATTACCAAGATTCTCACCCGCGAAATGGGGATTCATGTCGTCTGGGCGGGGACTTTTTGCAAGCCAGATGAAGAATGGTTCCGTAAGGAAGTTGAAGGATATTGTGATGAAGTAATTATCTCCGACGATCATGGCTTAATTGGCGATCGCATTGCAAATAGTGAGCCTTCGGCAATTTTTGGGACGCAAATGGAACGACACGTCGGTAAACGTTTAAATATTCCTACTGGCGTAATTTCGGCACCGATTCACGTTCAGAATTTTCCAATCGGATATAAGCCATTTTTGGGTTATGAAGGCACCAATCAAGTTGTAGATTTAATCTACAATTCGTTCACATTGGGTATGGAAGATCACCTGTTAGAAATCTTCGGCGGACACGATACTAAAGAAGTAATTACTAAAGGGATCTCGGCTGATTCTGACTTAGGTTGGAATAAAGAAGCTCAAGCAGAACTGAATAAAGTTCCTGGGTTTGTGCGCGGTAAAGTCAAACGCAATACCGAGAAGTTTGCACGCGATCGGGGTCAAACTACGATCACTTTAGAAGTAATGTACGCAGCAAAAGAAGCAGTTGGAGCTTAGTAAATTTCTTGCTCCCTCTCTTTCTAAAGGGGAGGGAGTAAGATTTAAATTAACTTAGTTATTATGCAAGTAAAATCTGTGCTGTTACTGGCACTCACTCTTGGATTTAGTATTAAAATTATGCCCGCATCTCTTGCCGATAGCACTATCGACAAGAGCGAACGCAATACTTCTCTAGTAAGTAACATAAAAAAAACAATCGATGTATCAAAAATATCGATCGGTGGTTTGAAGCTAGGTATGACTACTAGAGAGGTGACAAAGATATTAGGCAAACCTCGGCAGATTAAGCAGCAATATGATGATACATGCTTCCAACGATATACGACCGATCTGACCTACAATAAGCTAAAAGTATTCATGCTGGGCAGTACTAAAAATAATGCTCGAATTCACTCTATTTATACTTCAAATCCAGCTTATAGAACTAGCGAAGGAATTCGAGTCGGCAATCGTAAGAGTCAAGCTAAACAAGCATATGCTAACTTTAAAGCAGATGGAAATGACAAATATCCATTGGTTTATATCAATAGCAGTTTTGGTGGATTGGGATTTAAAACCCGTAATGATTTAATTACGTCGATCGACTTAATATCATCATCTTGTTAATCGCTCTTGCCAAAATGAATCAACTGTGGGGATATTTAATTATTGAAGAGTTGGTGAGAAATGGTATCGATTATTTTGTCATTTCTCCCGGCTCTCGATCGACACCATTAACTGTAGCTGTAGCTCAAAATTCACAAGCGAATAAAATTATCTGTTTAGACGAAAGAGCAGCAGGTTTTCATGCGATCGGATACGCTCGCGCGACAGGCAATCCAGCAGTATTAATTTGTACGTCTGGTACGGCGGCGGCGAATTATTTACCCGCAGTGATTGAAGCATCGATCGATGATATTCCCCTAATTATTTTATCTAGCGATCGACCGCCAGAATTACGTCAGACGGGGGCAAATCAGACGATTAACCAGGTGAATTTGTATGGAAATTATCCAACCTGGCAATTCGATTTACCTTGCCCTACAGCCGAAATTAGCCCCAATGTAGTGTTGACAACGATCGATCTGGCTATATCTAGAGCCAGACAAGCTCCAGGCGGAGTCGTACATCTCAATTGCATGTTTCGGGAACCATTAGCACCTACAGATGCACATGTAGAAATACCTGCGAGTTTGGTAAAGTGGCATGAAGATCGAGCGCCATATACGCGTTATGCAGCTAAATTAACTATTCCGGCTATTGCCGAAATTCAGTCTCTCATTGAAACGATCGCATCCACCGAGAGGGGGATACTTTTTGTCGGACAGTTAAAATCTACAGCAGAAATTAAAGCTGTAATAAAGTTAGCAGCACGATTAAATTGGGCAATATTTGCCGATATTCAGTCGGGGTTGAGATTGTGCCAAGATTTCCCAAATTTAATCCACTACTTCGATCGGTTATTGCTGACAGATATTGCTGTAGAGTTAGAACAGATCGATACGATCGTCCAAATTGGGACGAAAATTGTCTCAGCGCAGTGGTTTAAATGGATCGAAAAACATCCACCGACAAATTATATCGCGATCGCGAATAATCCCGATCGTTACGATCCTAACCATCTAGTGTCCTTCAGAATCGAGTCTGACATTACCTATCTGTGCGATCGATTATCTCAGCATTTACCACAGCTCTCCCCCTCAACATGGGTGCAAAAATTGCGATCGGCATCAGACAGAATCGGCGTTACAGCCGCTAAATTTTTAAAAACCTCAAAATTAACCGAACCCCTCATCGCTCGAACTATTTCCGAACTCATCCCCAGTCAACATGGCTTGTGGGTATCGAATAGTATGCCAATTCGCGATTTGGATATGTTTGGTGTCGGTGCAAGTGCTGAAGATTTCCCGTCAATAAGTCTGCGAGTCGGGGCAAATCGGGGTACGAGTGGTATTGAAGGCGCAATTGCATCGGCGACTGGATTTGCAGTGGGTTTACAGGCTCCTATCACTGCGATCGTGGGAGACTTATCGAGCTTATATGACTTAAATTCATTAGCCTTATTACAGCACAATTTGCAACCAGTAATTGTGGTAATTATCAACAATGATGGTGGGGGAATTTTCTCTTTTTTACCGATCGCTAAATCCACCGATCTGTTCGAGCCTTATTTTGGTACGCCTCATGGTTTGAAATTCGATCGAGTAGCAGCAATGTTTGAGTTAGATTATTATCATCCGCTAAACCGAGATGAATTTATTCATAACTATCAGCAAGCACTAGCAAAAAATCGTAGTGCAATCGTTGAAGTTACAACCGATCGATCTGAAAACCTCAGTTTACATCAGGATCTCATGCGGCTGTGTAGTAGTGGCAATTGGCAAGCAATTCAGCAATCGATCGATTAAATACATCTAAATTTTATTCAAGATTGAATGGTAAACTTGTCGGGATGGATACCATTCAGATTTCCAGTTACTCAACTCAGTACAATAGCGACATTTTCTGGTAATTCGATTAGCTGATTACGACACAAGCATTGTGAAACTAACCGATCTTTTTATCCAATTCGATCTAGTCAAGTCCCCTGATTTTGCCGAAACCCTGTATGAAAATTGAATGATCGGGGTCTCATTTTAATTCAAGTTTGGATAGTAAATTTGTCAGGATGAATGCCATGATTTACCCAAGTAATTGCTGCGTCTGCGCTCGTCATCTCCGGTGGGACTCTGCGGATACGAATATGCCCCATTGATGGACAAGTTACCTTAAGTAATATCATTGGTTTGCCAGTAAGTGTTCCGTTATCCTCGTACTTTGGTATTTAAATGATACTAAATGTAGATAGGCCACTCTGAAAATGCGCCACTGACCCAGAATAGCTGGTAGCATCGATCGCATATCTTCTATTTTAAGGCGACTATATTTATGACTACTGCGGTTCAGACTCCAGCCTTTGCCGAGGGAATTCAGTATTTTGGGGAATTGCTCCCAGGATTCGATACTTATGGTAAAACGCCAGTTATCGCTGCTGGGCAAACGTGCATCGCTGATTCTAGCAATCCCGCTGCTGCTTTTCAAACTTTGCTCTACGCCGATGCGCTCCGCTATCTCACTCTTCAAGTCTGCGCCAGCAAAGCATCGGGACATCCTGGCGGATTTGCCAGCCAAGCAGAAGTCTACGCTTCATTGGTGATGCTCGGACACAAGAATATCCTGACTGAAGTCGGACATCATGCGCCAGGATTCTATAGTGCCATGTTTCTCGACAGGTCTTTGGAAGCGATGGGTATCGATACCGTGCAACAATTGCGCGATAAGTTCCGCGAAAAAGATGGATTGATCGGGCACTTGTCCGGTTTTATCCCTGGTATTCTCGCGCCTGCGGGGCCACTCGGTCAAGGGCAACATTTCGCCATGGCTGCGGCGAAACTGCATCGGGATAAATTATTTCCCTTCACCGTCGGCGATGGTGGCTTGGGCGAGCCATATATTATCAGTGCGATGCAGCATTTCCACACTGCATTCCCGACAGTGACTAATTTCTTACCCGTCCTGGTTTGGAATGGTTATAGTCAGGAGCATCATAGTATGGTGTCTACCAAGACTAACCAGGAGATGCTCAGTTATTGGCAAGGTAACGGTTTTGAGGAAGTCATTATGGTAAATGCCAAGGATTTTGACGACAAGAATCAATCGGGTGAATATGTCGATAGCACGTTGTTCTCCTTAGAAAAACGGTTAGCTTTTACTCAAGCGATCTTAGCGGGTGTCGATAAAGCGGCTAAATCCGCCATGAGTGGCAAATTAACCGTCTTCATCATCAAACAGCTCAAAGGTGCAGGCGTTCACGCGACAGGTTCAAAATCTCACAACCTCTACGCTCACCATACCCTCGATAACGCCGACATTGTCACTGGCTTGAAAAATCGCGCCCTCCATCTCCAAGCGTGGGAACTAGTGCGGACTAACTGCGAACGCGCTGGTGGCGGTTCCTCTTCTAAAGTAGCCACTACCGAATCAGTTTTCCCAGTACCTAGCATCGGTACCCTCCCCCTCGAAGAATACGCAATAGGAGAAGCCAAAGTCTCAACCACTGCAATGGGGCGACTAGTCGGCTACGTCGGACAACAGGATAAAAACTTCCTCGTCACCAACGCTGACGGGAACGAAGCTTCAGGGATTGCCAATATCAACCAAGCCCTGAAAATCATCCACCCCACCACCGACGATCTCTACTTCCAAGCACCCACTGGGCAAGTATACGAACCCCTAAGCGAAGACGCTTGCGCGGGACTCGCCGCTGGATTAGCTCTGATGGGTGCGCGTACTCTGTGGTGTTCCTACGAATCCTTCGCGATTAATGGTTTACCCATCTGGCAAACTGTTACGCAAGCAATGGCAGAATTGCGCCGCCCGACCCCTTCCACCATCACCCTTTACACCGCAGGCGCACTCGAACAGGGGCGCAACGGTTGGACGCACCAACGCCCCGAAATCGAAGCTTACTTCGCCTCGATGATGCGCAATGGTAACGTCTTCCCCGTCTTCCCACCCGATGCGAATAGCATCCAAGTCTGCTATGACTGGGCATTAACTACCCAAAATAAAGGCGTAGTCATCACCGCTAGTAAATCACCCTTACCCATCCGCACCACCTTCGCCCAAACTCGCCAAGGTTTAGAAGATGGCGCGGTAGTGTTACAAGAAACTCCAGGCGATAAGCAAGTAGTCTTCGCAGTCATCGGCGACATGACGCTAGCACCAGTATTTGAAGCCGCTGCGTTTTTAAAAACCGAGGGCATCGGCTCGAAAATCGTTTCGATTATCAACCCGCGTCGTCTCTATCGCCCTAGCGATGTCGCTTGGGACACCTGTAGCGAACCAGACGGTGCTTTTCTCTCCGACGCTAAGTTTGCCGAAATCTTCGGTGGTAGTGCCCTCATCGGCGTCACAGGTGGCGCACCTGCAATGTTAGAACCTGTGATGTTGCGCTCGAATTCGCCTCGCGATACTTTTGCCTGGAAACGTGGCGAAACTACCGCGACTGCGGGTCAATTGATGGCCTTTAATGGCATCACTGCTGAGGCTATTTGTAAGCGGGGATTAGAGTTGATTAAGTAAGTGATTTAGGTTTATCCCTGTCTCTAAGTGGAGATGGGGATTTTTTAATGCAAATGTTATAATTTCTACACATGCCAAACCCTACAGAAACACAAATGGCACAGTGCTACGCACTATGTTGCCGATTTACTAACTTTTACTTGCCAATTAATATGGTTCGCCTCGATCGAAGAACTGGAAATATCTTCTTTTTGGCAGGTGAAGAGAATATTATCGAAATATATCCTAACGGTAGGTGGAGATACTTGTAATGGACTATCGACAAATGAGTCGCAAAGAATTACACAACTATGTTCTCGCTAATCGGGATGACGATGCAGCTTTTTATGCTTATGTCGATTTGCTACATGAAGTAGGAAACTGGACAGAAATGCCAGCGTTAAAATCACCACAGGATTTAGACAATTATCCTGAATTTATCGCTCATATCACGAAGAAGTCTAAGCCATTAGCTCGGGTAGCGCAAGAAATTCGGCGACTGCTTAAACAGCTAGAGAGAACAAATCCAACTACCAATGAAGCAGAAAAAATTGCTTACATCAATATTGCTACTAAGCCAGAACTGAAACAAAGAGTTATTGCAGCATTGCGATCGAGTGGAGAGACGGCAATTGACGAACTTGCTTTAGAAGATAAATATCTCAATGTTGGGAAGGCAGTACTGAAAGGTTGGATTTCTCAAAAATCATAGTTTAAGCTATACAGTAGGTGAGTTGATTAAGTAAAATTCCATCGGCTCTATCTCTATTATTCTGATTTTTGAGCCAATTGAGATCTACTTCTGATGGAGATAATAGTAGCCCTGATTCAAAAATTTTGTAAATCTCGGTATAGCTAGGATTGAGATTGTCTTTGTACTGTTGCATTGCTATTAGTAAAGAGCTAGGATAATTTACTAATTGTTTTACAGTCTTATCATTATGTTTGATTGCCAAGTCTAGTATATGACTACGTAATTCTAGAGATGTCATATCATTCATACATAAATTCTGAATGCATGTGAGTGAAAAAATATTTGATGGGTCAATCCTATCAAAAGAATGGAATACATCAAGGTTCAAAGAATTGAGTATCGATCGCCAGAGAGCTACATCATACCCCAGTATTCTGGCCTAACCGAATCTTCCATGGCTACCATCCAGGCAGCGAGATCGAAGCCTGCGGCTACTCGCCAAATTTGCACCTGTGCGAACTGTCGCTCGGTATCGCGACTGATGAGCCAGCGGTAGCTCCAGTAGCTCAGTGCTACCCAGCGTAGGTACCGCCGCTTCAGCCAGCGCAGCGGATTTCGTCGAAAAGACTTCAATTCTCCGAGCATTGGTAACTTATTTCAAAAAATTAATATATCTCAATAATTATGACAAAAAATCGATCGAACCGCTGCTATTTACTACGAATTTAAACAGCGACTCGCGATCGCCAGATGTAGTTTAGAATGGGTATCGGGGAATCGAGCGTAGGTATAGACAAAGCGGCATTGCAACTTGGTTCTCGTTGGCTTTAGGAGATCTCCCAGAAAGAAAGTACCCACGTTGACAAGTTTTCTCTTGACGGAGAGGCTACGCCAACAACTTCACTCAACTCTAGACTAATTGATTGGTTGAGCGAATTCGAAACCAACGTTACGGGTATTTTTACTCTCAGAGATCGCCTTAGTCTGCCATTATGCATGACACTTGCTGCCGCAGAAGCCTGCTCCTATCCATATCGATTTGTTGTAGGTACAGAGGAGCGGAAACCATCTTCAATCGGTCTGTGCCTACAATGCAAAGGATGTTCGCCCCGTTCCAGGCGTAGACATCCGCTGAGGAGAAAATCGCCTAGTCCTGATGTCTGAGCAGTTAGCGTTTACGGTTAATATGTATCAATCTTCCACCCGCAAAAACTTTTTAGACGTTCTAGCCGATCCGACAGCGATCGCGATCCTCGGATCGATCGCACTTCATGCCATCATTGGCACTACCCTACCCTTCTTCACCCAGCCAGAAAAAGAAGGCAAAAAATCTGGCCCCACTACGGTTAAAGTGGTACAACTAACTCCCAACGAACTGCAACGCATCCCCCAAGCACCACCAACTCCCGTCCCACAACCTCCTGTCACCCTACCAACTCCTACCACTCGCCCATCTGTAGCACCAACGACGCCACAGTTTTCTACCGCTCCACAAACCATCCCCTTTTCACCAGTCCGCACGCCGAATACTAGTAAACCACCATCGGGGAAGAAAGAGCAAACAGCAGCACAGCAAAAGCCATCCACTTCTGCCATCTTCGACCCCGATGCTGTTTTCAAACCAACGCCTACACCTACCAAACCACCTACCAAAAAAGGCAATACTCCCAAGAAAACAGTAGCGCAGCAATCGCCACCGCCCAAAACTCAGCCACAACCTAAAAAAACTACCGCACCAACCCCACAACCCAAGCCAGCAACGGATGACGACGGTACCGATACTTCCACCACTACGCCAACAACTAACCCAAATACTCAGACTCAGCAACCCCCAAGCTCGCAACAACCAAACACTTCGCCCGATTCAACTACCACAACCCTGCCTACAAAGTCGCCACAAGCTGGAGGAGCGGGGAATAACAGTGGTAGTGGATACGCACAAGCAGCTCTGGCCAAAGAAATAGAATATCGGAATAAATATCCTGGTCTTGTAGTTTATACACCTAAAGATTTACAGCAACCATATCCGCCGGGGATATCTTGTCCAAAAATCAGACAACCGCCTCTGATCGTGTATATGGTTGCTTTTGATAAAGTGCCTGACAACCAGAATAGTAATGTCTTGGGGAATATTACGCCAGATTCGCTCGATGCTGCTGCTTTTGCGAATGAAGATACACCAGAAAATCGCAAGCTGGCGGTTAAAGCTAAAGATGCGGCAATAGTTGCCGCAAACACAGCAGATCGAGATCGACCTGTAGCAGATCGAGATAAAAAAGTTCTTTATCAGTATCGAGTAAGATTCGATCCGGCAACTTGTCAACAGTAAATTCTGATGCTTAGCTGCCTGGATATTTCGATCGCAAATGAGATTTGCCGCAATTTACTCGCTTCTACCTGAAACATGTGCCGCATTCAGCCGCTAAATTCCGCAATAAATAATATCATTTCTCAATCTATCCAAATGCCGGGAACACAAAACTTAATTAAAAGTCGTAAGCTCTAGTAAGCATTCATACTTATTAATTAGGTCTTCTTCCCATGTCTAGATATACATTCCAAAAATCGATCGCCGCAGCTTTGGGCGTGGCGGTTGTTGGTGCTGGTCTTTTGGCCAGTATTTCCAGTAACGCTCAAAGTGGAACCACCACTACACCAGGAACGACGACACCTGGGACTACACCTACACCTACACCTACATCTACACCTACCCCAACAGCATCGCCAACAGCATCGCCAACACCTGCGGGTGGCTCGATGAGTGAGCCAGGGATGACAACTACCCCCGCGACTAAGCCTGCTGGTAAAACGATTGTTAATATTGCCTCCGGTAACAAAAACTTCTCGACATTGGTTACCGCACTCAAAGCCGCAGATCTAGTCGATACTTTATCTGGTACAGGCCCTTACACAGTGTTTGCACCTACGAATGCTGCATTTGCCAAACTTCCCAAAGCTACTCTAGCTAACCTGCTCAAGCCTGCAAACAAAGCACAGCTCCAAAAAGTGCTGACTTACCACGTCGTTTCGGGTAACGTCACTTCCAAGATGCTCAAAGCAGGCCCTGTTGCCACGGTTCAAGGTAGTAATGTAAATGTCAAGCTCCAAGGCAAAAAAGTGACAGTTAATAACGCCACCGTCATCCTCGCTGATGTCAAAGCTAGCAACGGTGTTATTCACGCCATCGATACTGTCTTGCTCCCTAAATAAGGAGCGTCAAGATTTGACCGGAAGGCGGGGCGCAAGCCCCTCCATTCATGGATGGGGTCGAGCCTGTCGCGGCTTTAGCCGCCGTGAAGCGATGCCACGGCTTTAGCCGCAGTATGCGCTTCACTAATGGTAAAATTGGATCGTGAGTAGAAACAACCATCTACGTGTTGAAACATCCTAGTACTGAGAAATCCAGGCAACGGGCATATTCGGCTTAGATCCGTCACAGCTAAAGGGCAAATAATGGCAGGATGTTGAGCGTACCTATCTGGCAGAGTGATGGACTTAGAAAGCATAAAAAAATTGATAAGTATACGCAAGGATTGAGCGACCGCCTTGGTGGCGCGCTTCGCGTTCGATCCGAGTGGGTAGCGGTGCCTTGATGTCACCTTTGTGAATTCAGCAATGGATTGTGCAAGAATCCCCTTGCTTAATGAATCGAACCGCTTGCGGTGAGAGAATGGAGCTATGGGGTACCATCAATTATGTTGAGATCGCAAACTTGTATAGAGACAATCGTCATTAATGGCTAATCGCCTGAAAAGCAGGTGGCTAGCCATTATTTTGTATTTACAAATAATAAATACACTAGCAGAATCTTGCCTGATGCTCTCACCCGGAGGCTTTACTTAACCGCAGGTTATCGCCAACGCCAACGAATCTACCGATCTTAAAATAATTATTAAATCTTTCAGTTTTAAAATCGATCCTCCCATCTCTTTGGCACAGCCACTCTGTCAGATAATCGAGTAATTTTTGAGCTTAATGCCGATAATCAAAGAGGATAACACCAAGACAGATTTTTGTTGAGAGTCGCGATTAGAGCTAGATTTGAGGCAATTAACCGCAGCTATCGATCTCGTATAATCTCGCTTTTAGCGCGATCGACCTTAGTAGATTTTCAGAAGTATTTAATGCCGCATAGATTAATAATGATGTAAAGTTTTTTGAACATACCTACTTTTATTTGAATAGATTATCTATATTGATATCACCAGCTTAAATTGATCCCCGACATGGGATTGACGAAAACACATCAGTTTTAGCCAGTATCCATCCAGATAGCCGGAGCCAATAAAATGCAATCAACTCAAACTCGTACCATTCACAAAAGCCGTTACGTCGCGATCTCTAAAAGCTTCTTGATTTGGTGTTTTGCGCTCACAGTGACCTTGTTAGTAGTTGGTTTTCCATTAGTTGTGTTGATGGCTACCATCGGAGCATTACTATCGATTACATTGCACCCGATTCTGCCTGTTAGTGCAGTTTTACTAGTTGCTGGCGGTACGATCGCCTTAAATATTTTAGCGGTAGTTGTTGGGGCAGCAGTACTCACAACTAAGGGAATCCATCCTCAAGAAGTTCGCTGGTTGAGTTGGTTACATGGCGATGCAAATCCTGTTAGCACGACTACTTATGCTACCTGCCCTCTTACCTGCGATATCGATTCCTAAAGATCGTAAGTTGGTTTTGTTCATCTCATCTGTCAGATCTTAAGCTTGGCTAATTAGCCGAGCTTTTTTATGGTCTCTTTTCGATCGACTTCTCTTGCTAGTGCTACTCCTTGTTACCCTGCTTGGTACAATACACGCTGTAGACGAGCGGAGCGAGACGTGTCGCTGTCTCGCTGCAATGGTCCGTCGGGAGCGGCGCAATGTGCGCGGGTTTCCCGCCCATACCACTGCGACAAGAGAGGGGTTTGGGGTGAGAGCAAGATCGATCGAGAAAGAGTCTGGAGCGGTAGGATGATAGTGTGCAAATCTCGTTATCTTTCAATTGTCGATCGGAGATCGCAGATCCGCACCACCTGCAAGGGTTGACTATTCACTACCTAGATGAGCTTATGATTCGCGTCTGTTTTACACTCGGAACTCGTCCTGAAGCAATTAAATTAGCTCCTGTGATTCGGACATTTCAGTCATCGGCTAAATTTGCCACACAGGTAGTTTTAACTGGGCAACATCGCGAGATGGTAGCGCAGGTAATGGAGATTTTTGGGTTGAAAGCCGATCGGGATTTGGATATCATGCAGCATCAACAGACGCTGACAGATATTACCCAACGGAGCTTGCAAGGGTTAGAAAAACTATTTCGTGAGATCGAACCTCAAGTCGTCATCGTGCAAGGGGACACCACCACCGCTTTTGCTGCCGCCTTAGCAGCATTTTACCAACAAATCCCGATCGGGCATGTCGAAGCCGGATTGCGGACGGATAATATCTATAATCCCTTTCCGGAAGAAGCTAACCGGAGATTAATTTCCCAAATCGCACAGTTACATTTTGCCCCCACCAGTCTCGCCGTCGAAAATCTCTCCAAATCTGGCGTCACAGGTGCAATCCATCAGACGGGAAATACCGTCATCGACGCGCTCCTCACCGTCGCCAAATCGCAACCGCCTTGCGATATCCCTGGCTTAGACTGGAGCAAATACCGCGTCATTCTCTCCACCGTCCATCGTCGCGAAAATTGGGGCGAACCGTTACAAAGTATCGGTGCGGCAATGCTCCAGATTTTAGAAAAATTCCCCGATACCGCCTTATTATTACCCCTGCATCGCAACCCCACCGTGCGCGAACCCCTTACCCAAATTTTGGGCGAGCATCCCCGCGTGTTTCTCACCGAACCCCTCGACTATAGTCAACTCGTCGGAGCCATCCAACGCAGCTATCTCCTCCTCTCCGATTCTGGCGGGATTCAGGAAGAAGCACCCAGCTTGGGTAAGCCTGTGCTGGTATTGAGAGACACTACCGAGCGTCCCGAAGCTGTGACGGGTGGAACGGCAAAATTAGTCGGTACCGATGTAGATAGAATTACCGCCGTCGCAAGTGAGTTACTCGCCAATCCGCAAGCATATCAAGCGATGGCGACAGCAATTAACCCATTCGGCGACGGGACGGCTTCGATGCAGATTCTTGATGCTGTAGAGCAGTTTTTTAGCGTGTAGGGTTTAGGTTGGATATTCGATTTTGCCGACCCAGATCGATCGTAAAATCGACAATCGATTGATATTAAATACCATAAATATTTGTCTGGTTAAATCAAAAATTGTGCTGTTGGGCATTGCCCCCCATCCGCTGCTCTCGACAAAGCACCATAATTGACAATATTTGACCATAACAATTAATACATTTTACCCGATCGATCTTTCTGGAGAGAGATGGGTAGCTATTGTTTAATTAGAACTTACCGCTCGAATCTCATAATTAATATGCGCTTAAGACGCTGGCTACCTTTTTGCTTATTTTTCCTATTTGTAGCTAGCATCATTGTTGGTAGCAATGTTGGGCGACTTAGAAGTATTACCAGCTTAGTGAATAACTTGCCCTTTGGCGATAAATGCGGACATCTAGTTTTGATTGCAACCTTAACATTTTTGCTTAATTACGCATTAAACGGTCGAAAGGTAAAAATCGGTCGGCTCAAAATCTTGTTAGGTGGCACGATCGTGGCAGTAGCCATGACAGTAGAAGAAATTTCCCAAATTTGGATGCCGTTGCGAACCTTTGACTTAATCGATTTATCTGCCAATTATTTAGGCATTACACTAGCGGGGTTACCTTGGTTAAACAGAAATGCAGTTGTCGATCGATAGCAACTAAATAGTTGGGCACAAATATCGATCGGCTGAAAATTGCCCATAACCTATGTGGGGGTAAGTGCGGATCGCCATACTAAAGTTTAATTGAAGCACGATTGAGTTAGCACCAGCAGTATTAAACTCTGAAAAATACTTGAATTGGCTGAGAGTACTTCTGTTCGGAACCAGTATGATATTGAGCTATATATTGTTTAAGTTGTGTCGGTAATAACCCGATCGACCTTTTTATGACTGATGCCGTCAGTAAGTCTGCTAGCCCAAACAGCTTTGCGCCAACTTCATCAACTTGGATGAGATCGAGTTATGAGGAAATTTCTGGTGGGCGATGGGGGGAAAACGACAGCGAGATTTTGGCAAAGCGGTCTGTCGGGGCGACTTGTCGCCTATAACGCTGATAGGATAAGTCTCATAGCTCTCAAGCCTTGTTGATAATTAGGTAGTTTATGTGGGGACAAAGACATTAATTCAACAACAACCTGCCAATTACTAGATGTTGAATCGACCCATGATTCACCCCAGAGTCCAATATAGAAAGTGCTATGTCTAGCATATTTTCGGTGATGTTCTGTTTTTCTGCCGAGATATTCTTGAACTTGCTTTGATTTGATATCTATCCCTTGGATGATACTCTTCAAGTATGCTAGTGATAGCAAAATCAATAATTTGCTCAATCGTTCGCCCGTTAAATTAGTCTTTTCTAAGTTATATCCTCCGCCCTTAAAGTCTCGAAACATCTCCTCAATTCCAAATCTTTTAGCATAGGTATCAACTGCTGCTTGTAGATCTGCCAAGCTGGTCAGAATATACCAAGGCTCTTTTGTGGTAATATTTCGATATTTACCTAGCCATTTACCTGCTAGGTTAAATCCTTCAACTGGTGCAGTTTTTCTAATTGTTACTTCTTGATTAAAAAAGCTATTTCCTGGCTCTAATCCTAGCCTTTTCAGTTCAGTCCACAATTCCTCTTCAGTCTTGATACAAACATTCTTTTCAGTCGTAAACAGAAATCTATTTTCTGCTCTCTAAGCCAGTTCGCAAGAGTAACACTACAAAATTCACGATCTCCCAGTACCAACAAGCTATAATCTGATAGGGCAGCGAATACTGGGGTTAATACTAATTGTTGGTTTTCCAATGTACTGTTCCCTTGTTTATCAAGCATTTGCCAATAAATAGGAATTGCTCTCTTTCGCCAAATCATACTGACCATCAAAATATTGTTTGATTGCCATTTGGTTCGATCTATTGCTAAATATATAATATTATTCTGTTTGACATTGCCTTTAATCCAAGCAATCACTAGTGATAACCAAACATTATCTAAATCCCATTCATCATTTGATAAAAATCTCTGGACTTTTTTTCTTCTGCTTTCAAATTTAATTGGCATCGCTAGTTTTGTTGCGATGCTTTCTAGCGTGACTTCTTTAATAGATTGCACTACTTGAATCAATAAAATTGTCAATAAGTAGTTACCGCGTGTGAATTTTTCTGACAAATGGGCATGATACAATTCTGGTAACATTTAATTGTTTTTTGGGTAAGAAGCTCTCTTACCCTATCTTTTTTGATACTATTTGTCTAGAGTTGTCTCTCTGCCGAGTTTTCAGGCGACCTGTCGCCCCGTCAGCAAAGCGGTATGTAATTCAGGCGATCTTAAGTCGCAGTAGCTTTGGAATTACCTATTTGGCGCGGAATATTTATTTACCCGGACAGCCACTATGCGTTGTCAAAAAGTTGGCACCGAAATTTAACGATCCGCAGCTCGTCACGATCGCGCGCGCGCAATTTGAATTAGAAGCACTGACGCTGAGTCGTTTGGGTACTCACGCCCAGATTCCTACGTTACTCGACTACTTCGAGCTAGGTAGCGATCGATATTTAGTCGAAGAGTATATTCCAGGGTTCGTGCTGGCGCAGACTATTCAACAGCAGCAGCCCTTCACCGCCACACAAGTCGAAAACTTTTTGGTGCAGATGCTGCGATTGTTGGAGTACATTCACTCCCATCATCTAATTCATCGCGATCTCAAGCCGCAGAATATTATTTTGTGTCAAACCGATCGCCGTTTTGTGTTGTTAGATTTTGGTAGTGTTAAAGATCTCGATGCTGCGAAGTCGAGTTCGGGCGATCGAACGATAAGCGATGCCAGTAGATCGATTGGCACATCAGGATTTGCACCGCCAGAACAACTCGCCAATCGCGCTGTCTATGCCAGCGATATTTACGCGCTGGGGATGACTTGTATTTGTCTGCTAGCAGGTAAAGAACCGAGCCAATTGCCAGTAGATCTGAAAACTTGCGAACTGATCTGGGCAGATAATGTGGATATCTGTACGGATTTGAGCCAAATTATTAGTAAAATGACCCAAATTTCGCTAGCAGATCGCTATCATTCGGCAACTCAAGTCCTCGCTGCCTTAGAAAATCGCACGATTCGCGCCAAATTACGGACGTATTTAGATCGAAAATATGCAGTCTCCACAACCGATCGAATCGAGAGTCCTGCTGTCGTCCATTGGGCACTGGGGATCGCTACGACGGATTAGCGACAGGCTATGTAGCAATCGGGGCGTGACTGCCGATAATTGGCGCAAAGATTAGCCAGGATCGGGATAAATACCAATAATAGCGTGCGCGTTCGGTGATAAACTAAACAACAGCATTGCAAAATATTAAGAGTAGCAACAAACCTGGCTCGATTTAGTAAGCAGCCAACGGCAATTACCATCGAGCCAGCAAAGCTCGCGAACTGGCAATTCCGGAATGTCAAAAAATTCCAGAATGCTGCCTTTTCGCCCCAGTGCGGTATTGACACCGCGCTGGGAAATCGATCGCTCTAAATCCAATCGCCAACACCCGATCGCCGATCTGGATTTGCAGCATCGATTCATTAGAGCCGATGCTACGCCTACACTATAGACAAAATCACACAATAATTAAGTAACGCGCACATGGCTACCACCGCAGAAAAAACAAACGTGGGTAAACTCACCCAAGTTATCGGTCCAGTTGTGGACGTAGAATTTACTGGTGGCAAGATGCCCCAGATTTATAGTGCCCTCAAAGTTGAAGGTAAAAATGAAGCTGGACAAGATGTGTCCGTAACCTGCGAAGTACAGCAACTTCTAGGCGACAACCAAGTTCGGGCGGTTGCCATGAGCACCACCGATGGGTTGGTACGCGGTATGGACGTCATCGATTTGGGCGCACCGATTAGCGTACCCGTCGGAGCTGCTACTCTAGGTCGGATTTTTAACGTCTTGGGCGAAACCGTAGATAATCAAGGACCTGTAGGCACTGAAGACAGATCTCCCATTCACCGCGATGCTCCCAAGCTGACGGAATTAGAAACTAAGCCTTCTGTATTTGAAACTGGAATCAAGGTGATCGACCTCCTGACTCCCTACCGTCGTGGCGGTAAAATCGGTCTGTTCGGTGGTGCTGGTGTGGGCAAAACCGTAATCATGATGGAACTGATTAACAACATCGCAACCAATCACGGTGGTGTATCGGTTTTTGGTGGTGTAGGCGAACGTACCCGCGAAGGGAACGACCTTTACAATGAAATGATGGAATCTGGAGTTATCGATAAAGATAACCTCAACAACTCCAAAATCGCGCTAGTTTACGGTCAAATGAATGAGCCACCCGGAGCGCGGATGCGTGTTGGGTTGGTAGCATTGACGATGGCTGAATACTTCCGCGACGTCAACAAGCAAGACGTATTGCTGTTCATCGACAACATCTTCCGGTTCGTCCAAGCGGGTTCCGAAGTATCGGCACTCCTCGGTCGGATGCCTTCGGCGGTAGGTTATCAGCCTACTCTCGGTACCGATATGGGTGACTTGCAAGAACGGATTACTTCGACTAAAGAAGGTTCGATTACTTCCATTCAAGCAGTATACGTACCTGCGGATGACTTCACCGACCCCGCACCTGCAACTACCTTCGCTCACTTGGATGGTACTACCTCCCTGTCGCGTGGTTTGGCAGCTAAAGGGATTTACCCCGCAGTAGATCCGTTGACTTCTACCTCGACGATGTTGCAACCATCGATCGTTGGTGCAGAACATTACGATACTGCTCGTGCCGTACAATCGACGCTCCAACGCTACAAAGAACTGCAAGATATCATTGCAATTCTCGGTTTGGACGAACTCGCCGAAGAAGATCGCCTGATCGTTTCCCGCGCTCGTAAAGTCGAACGCTTCTTATCTCAACCCTTCTTCGTTGCTGAAGTATTCACTGGTTCTCCTGGTAAATACGTCAAACTCGAAGACACCATCAAAGGCTTCAAATCCATCCTCAATGGTGAATTAGACGATTTACCAGAGCAAGCTTTCTACCTCGTTGGCGATATCAACGAAGCGAAAGAAAAAGGCGCGAAATTGCTTAAAGGCTAGGAATTAGGCTTTAGGCTTTAGGCTTTAGGCGTTGGGAGTTGAAATTTAGTATTGCTCTAACAAAGCAAATTATATTGATTCTGACTTCCTAAAACCCAATATCTAAGACCTAAAGTCTAACACCTAAGACCTAAAGTCTAACACCTATAAAAACTAACTACTAAAAATGACACTAACAGTAAGAGTAATTGCCCCAGATAAGACGGTTTGGGATGGCACGGCAGACGAAGTAATTTTACCGAGTATCACAGGTCAGTTGGGTATTTTGAGCGGTCACGCAGCTTTATTGACAGCTTTGGATACTGCGGTAATGCGCGTCAAAGCTGGTAAAGATAAATGGACGCCAATTGCTTTAATGGGTGGTTTTGCTGAAGTTGATAATAATGAAGTTACCGTACTAGTTAACGGTGCAGAATTAGGCGAAAAAATCGATCGCGAACAAGCCCAAAAAGAATTTACCGAAGCCGAACAAAAATTAGAAACCGTTTCATCAGATAACCGTCAAGAACAAATTCAAGCGACCCAAGCTTTTAAACGCGCCAGAGCTAGACTGCAAGCTGCTGGTGGCTAGAGCGAGATTGCTGAATTTAAGATTGTAACGCTCGCAATCAGACCTACTTAATTTTATTAATTGAGTGGGTCTTTTTGTTATAAGATTGGAGAAGCTTAGCACCAAACTTAGTTATTGTCTCGCGATTGTCAGACTATATCAAACAAAAAAAGTTCCAGATAAAGTCATCATAAATTTTAACATATATAATCTATCTAAATTTACGAAATACGTATTTTTTTCACTGTTGTTAATATCAACACAATATCCTTACTGAATTATCGTTCAGTTTCATAATATGAAGTTTCAGCGTTCTCTGTCTCTAATTATCGCTACCAACTCAGTCTTAGCGATTTCATTAACTTCTAGCCTAACTACTAATGTAGGAACGGCTCAAGCGACACCTCAGAGCAATGCTGTTGAATGTTCGCCAATTAAAGGAGTTTGGTATTACCAAGGTAAGGGAATTCCGGTTTCATATGATGAACGTCAAAATGTCATCACGGTCAACATGTCCAACTTTAGGAGACCAACAGCTAAAGGCAGAATGCTGAGTGCTAACCAAATTGAGGTGAACTTTCGTGATGAGACAACCTTTAGGGGTACTTTGGATGGTGCCGGAAAAATTAGTTGGAGTAATGGTACTCAATGGGAAGCCAATTCCTTTTATGGTAGCTGGAAGTATGAAAACAAATTTGGACCCAAAATCAGCAGAGCTAGAGCTAATAATGATGAGATGAAAATTGACATGAGTAAATATGGTCGTCCACCAGCTTTGGGGAACAAAATTGGTTCATCCCAAGCCAGCTTTAATTTTCCAGATGATGCTGTTCATACTGCCACTTTGGTTAGTCCGAACTGTATAAAATGGTCAAATAGCACGACTTGGACAAAATAGATTGACTCCACTGGCGATCGATTTATAGCAGCAAAGTATCAGATGGTGGTCAGTACTCACCATCTGATTTTAAACATTTTCAAGAATTAGAAGAAGTCTTGATGTGCTTAGTGCCTTAAACATATTCACCTCTTAAAAGGTGATAATTGTTAAGAAATATGTGAAGTTGCTCTGGGCGGGAGCTGTAAAACTTTGATATTCGGTAAAAATTGAGTAAGGTAGACACGATCGATGATTCGGATACTTCGCAGATTAAAAGATATACTTACTCATGACGAGCACTTTTTAGAAGCGATCGAATCGATCGAACGGGTCGTTTCCAAGTTCCTATCGATCGGGATGATTATTGTTATCTTCATCGCGCTCGCTCAGTTAAGTTATGCATTGATTGAAAAATTACTATTGACGATCGAGCGTCCGAGTAACGATAGCTTTAACACTACCTTATTTGAGCTATTTGGCTTATTTCTTAACGTTTTAATCGCGCTAGAAATTCTCGAAAATATTACTGCTTATCTTCGCAAACATGTCGTTCAAGTAGAATTAGTCATCGTGACTTCGCTAATTGCCGTGGCTCGAAAAATTATTATTCTCGATCTGGAAAAGAAGAGTAGTAGCGATCTCATTGGTCTAGCTGTCGCTGTGTTTTCATTATCAGTCGGTTATGCGATCGTTCATCAAACCAATCGTGCTAATAGCAAATAGGGCGTTACTGGCTCCAGCAACGACCAAATTAGGGTTACTCACATCTTGCAACCCGATCTAAAAATTAATGGAATAACCTCAAAACTTACTGCTAAGTACTAAAACTATATACTATTAGACCTATCCTAAAACCTGTGTAGCAGACTCAGCATAGGTTCCGAACGATAGACACTTCACAGTGTATTCTATATGTTTCCCCAATCAGTTCTAGGAGTCCAGCTAATTACTATTAAAAACTAGCCCATTAATTGCCATTTTGTATTTTTTGTATTTACGAGCTTCTTTACTATCGTCAAACTGCTAAAATCAATGTTCCCAGTCGCAATCTAACTAATCCACATATTGTTAGTATTACTTCTTCATATTTATTCCCCTTCATCCGGAATCTTTCTTTGGCCGCCCTAAATATCTTGATTAGGCGAATGACATGTTCTACATATATTCTTTCACTAGATATTTCCTTGTTCACCTCTTTTTGTAGATCTGTTAATTCTTTTCCTCTTGGCTTCTTCTGAGGAATTTTGATATTAATACCACCTTGATATCCTTTGTCTCCGGTAAATTTCTGCTCAATATTAAATTTCTTTTGCTGTTCTCTAAATATACTAATATCACTAGTCTTACCTTGTTTGCCCACCTCTACATCGACTAAATCTTTTCCTGATGGTAATGTAATTACCTGCCCTTTAAATGTGTGTTGCTTTTTCTTTCCTGAATAATATTCTTTCTGCACCTGATTGTCTTCAGGTCTTTCTCTCGGCTGTTCCCAACTATCTACAATCAACTCATACTCGGCGAGCATTTCTTTCACCACTGCCAATTCTTCTCGGTCTTTTCTTGCTCCCTCTATTAGGCTAGATGGTAGTATTTTTCTCAGGATTTTTATCCAGTAATTAAATGTATCATTCGCTTCTGTTTTGGAAACACTAAATTGCAACCCTAGGATTTCAAATGTCGGCAAATGCCTTAGATAAAATACACACAAACATATTTCTTCCTCTAAGGTGAGTTTTTTAGGTCTCCCTCCTCCTTTTTTATTAATCCTAATCTTTTGTTTTTCATGTGCCAATCTTAATCTTTCTTCCTCAATTTTTGCAATCTCTACTAATGCCGACCACTGCTCGTAATTAATTCCGATAATTTGCTTTGTTCGTTCTGGATAGTTTTCAATATATTCTAGTGGATTTTTCATTATGGCTAAAATACTATTTTACGATTTTAGTGCCTTTTTTGTCCATGAATTATATTTCGGATAGGTCTATTCACTATTTTCACTAAAACATTAAAACTTTGTTTTAATGCAAGACGTGGAATTACTCCGTGCCTAGATTAGTTGGTTCGGTATTGCGCGTACCACCAGGGACTAACCGTTGGGGGCTGCCCAATCCTGGTGGAATCCGGTAAACGCGCGGACGATTGCGAATGATAGGAGCACTTTCGTCAACATTGGGGACGATTGGAGCGGGAAGTTTGCGCTGGCGAATGCGGCCAGGGGCATTTTCTTGGGTGGGAGCTGTAACATCATTATTTTGCGTTGGCGATGCCGGATTGATGCCTTTAGCACCCACGAGATTGGCACGCTCGACCGAAGTACCGTTGAGAGTCACACCTGTAAAATCTGCTAATGCCAGATTAGCTCCAGCTAGATCGGTATGATTCAGAATCGCACTTCTAAAATTGGTATTGACCAAATTAGCGTAGGATAAATCCGTGCGTGTGAGATTGGTATTGGCAAAATTCACATCGATGAGGCTGGCAGCTTGTAATACCGCACCAGTCAGATTGGTTCTAGTCAGGTTCGCTCCGGTGAGATTGGCACCGCCTAGTTTGGCACTGGCAAGATTGGCACCTGAAAGATTGGCACCGACGAGAGTGGCGGCTTGAAGATCGGCATTTACTAACTGTTGGCGACTGAGATCTGCACCGCTAAGATCGCAACCGATGCATTTATTGGTCGCAATTAGCTTTTTGAGATCTGCTGGATTGTACGCCAGCGCGACTGGAGCGATACCGAAAAGGAGGATCGCCCCGCAAAGGGATAAACAGCGGTTCATTTTAGCGGTCATGATGTTATCGTTGGCGATGCCTCTCTGAGCGAGAGTCAATTATTCATTACCTGAAGCTAAAAATCGGCTGAAGTTCCAAGCAAAAGTATCGACTCTAGATTAACTGAAGCTATAAATCACCTGAAGTTCCAATTGCGCGCTCAAAGTCGATGGAACTGTGGATTTGGCATAAGTTTGACGATCGATGTGCATTTGCAAGCCAGTCAGCGGATCTGGCCCATTTGCTACCAGAAATTCTAACCGATTGACTTGGGGCAACATCGCAAGTTCGTCTAAAATCGAGAAAATCGCGCGCACATAGGGGTGATGGCGATCGCGATACCAACCTTCGATCGCCAGATTCGCTTGGTCGAAGCCGAGATGAAAAGTTAGTGAAGGATTGCCAAATAGAGCGGTACCGACGGGTCGAGCTTCTTCCTTGAGCAGGAGATTGTGAGTTTGAGCCAGATGACGGAGTTTATCTAGTCGATCGTAACGTGCGGTCACATCTAAGGGTTCTTCGTTCCAGGTAATACCGACGGTGACTAGATAGGTTTGCAGCAGCATGTGACCGAGTTTCTCGGCTTTGGTGGCAAGATAATCGTTGTTGTAATCATTAGCTTCAATTAGTAATGGTACTCGATCGACCATTTCTAAGCCGTAACCTTTAAGTCCAGCGATTTTGCGCGGGTTATTAGTAATTAACCGAATTTTGCTAATGCCCAGATCGTTTAACACCTGTGCGCCGACCCCATAATTGCGTAAATCGGCGGCAAAGCCGAGGCGATGATTGGCTTCGACGGTATCGAGTCCCAAATCTTGGAGCGAGTAAGCTTTGAGTTTGTTAATCAGTCCAATCCCACGGCCTTCCTGACGCAGATAAACCACTACACCCTCTCCAGCATTCTCGATCATCTTTAAGGCGGCTTGGAGCTGCATCCGGCAGTCGCAGCGGAGCGAACCGAGGGCGTCACCCGTCAAACATTCAGAGTGCATCCGCACCATTACGGGTTTGTCGATAAAGTTGGCCGGATCGCCCTTGACGATCGCGACGGTTTCGGTAGCATCAAGGAGGTTGCGATAGCCGTAGATCTGAAACTGCCCAAATTGACTGGGGAGCTTGGTAACCGCCTCGCGATGGACGAATCTGTCGTGTTTGAGTCGGTAACTAATGAGATCGGCGATGCTAATAATTTTGAGATTGTGGGCGCGTGCATAGGCAATTAGATCGGGGAGACGCGCCATCGAGCCATCGGGATTTTGAATCTCACAGATGACGCCTGCTGGAGCCAAACCTGATAGTCTGGCTAAATCTACGGCGGCTTCAGTATGTCCGGCACGTTTGAGGACGCCACCATCTTGAGCGCGCAAGGGGAAAATGTGCCCCGGACGCCGTAAATCTTCGGGATGAGTAGTAGGATCGATCGCTAGTTGAATGGTGCGGGTACGATCGTCGGCAGAAATTCCGGTAGTCACGCCCAAGCGATGACTGGCATCGATACTGACTGTAAAAGCGGTTTGATTGGGGTCGGTATTATTGGTCACCATCAAAGGTAAATCCAAGCGATCTAATTGGTTGCCCATCATTGCCAGACAAATTAAACCTCTGGCATTGACCGCCATGAAATTGATTCGATCGGCAGTAATCGTCTGTGCCGCACAGATCAGGTCGCCCTCATTTTCACGATTTTCATCATCTACCACCACAACCATTTTGCCCGCTGCAAAGTCCGATAGGGCGGTGGCGATCGTGTCAAACTCAAAATTAGCAGGGTCAGTAGAAGAAGTTGCTATCACAGATCGGTAAAATGTTGCTAAACTATATAGTCCATTAAAGCGAGTCGAAACCCCAAGCGACGATCGTCGATGCAGAGAAAGTCTCCACATTGCTGTACGATCTAACTCAAAATTAGTTTTGAGTTTTGGGTCGAACTAGTTGGTATTTCTCACCAAAAATATGGCGATCGCTTTCTTATTATATAGGTCATAACATTCATGGGTGAGCAGATCGAACGTCTTCAAGTTGGGATTGTCGGTGCGTCGGGTTATGGGGGCGTGCAGTTGGTACGCTTATTGCAAGATCATCCCGCGATCGAGATTGCATATCTCGGTGGCGATAGTAGCGCGGGTAAAAATTTTGCAGATCTCTATCCGCATCTGGCTCACGTTGTTAATTTACCGATCGAACCGATCGATGTCGCCACGATCGCTAGTCGCTGTCAGGTAGTATTCCTCGCTCTCCCCAACGGTTTAGCCTGCGAGATCGCACCGCAACTTTTAGCTAAAGGATGCAGCGTTCTAGATCTGTCCGCCGATTATCGGTTTGCCGATTTAGATGTATATACGCAGTGGTACAAGATCCCGCGCACCGATCGCGAGACGGCGGCGATGGCCGTTTATGGCTTGCCCGAACTCTATCGAGCTAAACTTGCCAATGCCAAAATTGTCGGTTGTCCAGGCTGTTATCCAACTGCTAGTTTACTAGCTCTGTCCCCCTTGCTCAAACAAGGTTTGATCGATACCAATACTGCTATTATCGATGCCAAATCCGGCACCTCTGGCGGCGGCAGACAGGCTAAAACGCATCTATTGCTGGCTGAAGCCGATAATAATTTTACGGCCTATAGCGTGGCTGGACACCGCCATACGCCAGAGATCGAACAGATCTGTAGCGATCTGGCCTCTCACGAGGTCAAAGTTCAATTTACGCCGCATCTAATTCCGATGGTGCGAGGCATTCTCAGTACTGTGTATGCGACGATTCGCGACCCTGGTTTGGTAACTGAGGATTTGATCGTAATTTACAAAGCTTTTTATCGCTCCTCCCCATTTGTCAAAATTTTAGATGGCGGCGTATACCCCCAGACGAAGTGGGCAGCAGGCACCAATCTTTGCTACATCGGCGTGGAGGTCGATCCGCGTACCGGAAGGGTAATTGTCATGTCGGCGATCGATAATTTGATCAAGGGTCAAGCCGGACAGGCGATCCAGTGTCTGAATGCGATGATGGGTTGGGACGAAACGCTCGGACTACCCCAAATGAGTTTTTATCCCTAATCGTGTGGTGTGCCCACAGCATTCGACACCAGTAGCGCAAATTAGACGTGGGCAAATGCAAGCTCGTTGGGAGTTCGAGCGTGCGGGAGAATTAGCTGCCCAAAAATTTCGTGCGATCGCCAATTCTCTGAATAAATTGGCGATCGCTTTTTACGATCTCCTATTGCTGCAAATACTTGAAAATTATCTATTCTAAATTATTTATCTACTTTTTAATAAGCGATCGAATACGAACTAAAGCGGATAACATCAAGCAATTTAAAGGTCGATCTGAGCTAGCCCGATCGTCGGATCGCGTGTTAATAAGTAATACAATGTTTTCTCAGCTAGTGACAGTGAGCAATCTCCAGACAAGCTAAATTAATGTATTATTTGTCTATCGTTCTACTTCCTACATTAACAATTTAACTTTCACTAATCTAGTAATATTTACAAATTCTCAATAATGCAGTAATATTTACTTAAATGGGTAAATATATTACTTTGTATGTATTAATTTTGACACGATCGACAAGGGTAAGAATAGAGGTAAATTAATACATATGCAATTAATTATTACAGCTTGATGTCCCAATTATTGTTGTCACCGCTTTAGCTACCCAAGGCAATCGCGAAAACGTCTAAATGCTGGATTGACTGATGCGCTGACTAATCCAGTCGAACCCAAGCAATTGACGATCGCTATTTAATATCTTTAGGTTTAGGGTGAGTAACATGGCAGCGATGAATAATCATACAATTTTGGTCGTCGATGACGAAAGAGCTAATTTTGAATTAATTGAGACATTACTGACGATCGACAAGTACAACCTGCATTATATTAGTAGTGGCGAAGAAGTATTCGCAGCTATAGATAGACTCGATCCCGATGTAATTTTGCTAGACTTAATGATGCCAGGAATGGACGGTTTAGCAGTATGTCAGCGGTTAAGATTGATGCGCAAATGGCGATCGATTCCGATTATCATCGTGACAGCGGCTGCTGGTAAATCAATTTTAGCTTCTTGTTTGGATGCAGGTGCAGACGATTTTATTAATAAACCAGTCGATGGTCTCGAACTCAGAGCTAGAGTCAAGTCGATGGTTCGCAATAAAAAGCAATTCGATCGGATCGAATCCTTATCAAAGCTTCAGCAAAACAATATTGCCTCATTAGAAAATAATCTCGGCGAATTAGTTGGTGATTTGGCAATCGGTTTTGTGACTGAACTAAGCACGCCGTTAACGAGTATTCAAGAGCAACTTGAGGAGCTAAATACAAATTTAGATCGTTTTAGCACAACTCAAACTCGTTATTTAGTAGAACTAGCGAGTAAGTCGGCAAATAATATTCAAAAAACAACTTATAAATTTTGGACGTATCTAGATTTTGCTGCCGAGAAGAAGCAACTATATACCGATGAGATATGCAATATTAAAGAAATTATCGAGCAGATCTCGATCGTTCAAGCTCAATGGATAAATAGGGAAAGTGACTTAATTATCGACATCCAGATCGCGTCAGTTGCTGTGACGGCGAAGCATTGTGAGCTAATCATCAAAGAATTATTAGATAATGCTTTTAAATTTTCTGATGTCGGGACGACGATCGAGATGTGCGGTCGCATTATCGGTAAATCCTTCCACTTTTGGATTGGAGATCGCCGCTCTGATTATCCGATCGATCGACCGATCTCTAACTCGAATCTACAGGAACAAGAATTAGGATTGGGCTTGAAAGTAGTTAAGAAAATAGTGGGCATGTACGATGGTTGTTTCGCGATCGATATCAACGAACGTAACGAAACGATCGTATATCTCACGCTGCCTTTGGGCGCAGCAGAGCATCAAAAGTAAAACGGCACAACAGCGCGATTTTCACTTACCAATCTCAATTGAATTGACGCTTGTTGGTTCTCGAACGCTCTCTCCCATCTCACATGCTCCCAATCCAGCGACAGCTATCGCACTTCCACTATAATTTAGTAATCCAGATTCTAGTTTCAACAGTCCAATGGTATCGATATCCGCACCGCATCCCGACAGCCGCCAGTACTTGCCCTCAACTACTCCTGACGCATCGCCCAACCAACACATTCTCCCGCTCACTGCTAAAGTAAACGGCAGCGACTGTTTGGAAATCGGTGGCTGCGATGTCACTGAGTTAGTACAGCAATTTGGTTCTCCGTTATATATTCTCGACGAGCAGTCAGTTCGCACGGCTTGTCAACAATATCGGGATGGATGGCAGAAATATTATCCTGGTGAATCCTTGGTAATATATGCGTCCAAGGCGTGGAGTTGTTTGGCGGTATGCGCGATCGCTGGTAGTGAAGATTTAGGTATCGACGTGGTATCGGGTGGCGAAATTCTCACGGCAATTAAAGCGGGCGTGAGTGCGGACAAAATCTACTTCCACGGTAATAATAAATCAGTTGCCGAACTAGAACTGGCGATTCTCCAGGGGAGAGGCTCCGCCAACGCCAAAAACTGTCGAATCATTGCCGATAACTGGCTCGAACTCGAAAATATCGCCACGATTGCCAGCTCCCTGGGCAAAAATGTCCCCGTGATGATTCGGCTCACGCCAGGAATCGAGTGCCACACTCACGAATACATTCGCACCGGACATTTAGATAGCAAATTTGGCTTCGATCCCAATCAGCTCGATGAAGTTTTTGGTTGGTTGAGCAAACAGTCGGCGATTACCTGTATCGGCGTTCACGCGCACATCGGCTCCCAAATTTTCGAGCAACAACCCCACAAAGATTTAGCTGGGGTGATGGTGGAGTGGTACAAACTCGCACTCAGTCACGGCTTACCCGTTAGTGAAATTAACGTCGGTGGCGGTTTGGGCATTAAATACACCGAAGCCGACGATCCGCAAAGCATCGACGAGTGGGTAAAAAACGTCGCTACAGCCCTCAAAATCGCCTGTGACGCCCATGGCATTGCCTATCCTCGTGTTATATCCGAACCCGGACGTTCGTTGATTGGGAGTAGCTGCGTCACCGCTTACACCGTCGGCGGTAACAAAACCGTACCGGGAATTCGCACCTACATCAGCATTGATGGTGGCATGTCCGACAACCCTCGTCCGATTACGTATCAATCCCAATATCGGGCGATGATTGCTAATAAGATGTCCGCACCGATGACCGAAACCGTCACGATCGCGGGCAAACATTGCGAATCTGGCGATATCTTAATTAAAGATGCCCAAATTGCCGCTGCGGTACCTGGAGATATCTTAGTCGTTCCGGCGACTGGGGCGTATAACTATAGCATGTCTTCTAACTACAATCGGATTACCCGTCCGGCGGCTGTCTTAGTTAATAACGGCGAAGCAAATATCATTATTCAACGCGAAAGTTATCACGATCTATTACGGTTCGATCGGTTACCGCAACGATTGATAAAATAGCCAAATCTGATGCTCGATCGAAGCTATTGAAGCGTCATGCGATCGTCGATCGAGTATAGCAACGCCGAACGGGTCAATCCAAGCGACACGATCGAACTCGTCCTACTTACTTCTATCTACCAACTCCTTAATAATGCGCTCCTGTTCTTCTACAGGTGTATCCGCTTTCATACAGTCGATCGGCAATCTTGCTAACATCTTCATGACTCAATAGGATGGTTTGCATAAATACCTCTCAGCGTCGCTACATATTATGACAAGATCTAATAATCGATCGAGTCATTCGCTTAGCGTCTCAAAGGTAGAATCGATCCAATGAAAAGGCTATAATTATTCAATCGCTCGATTCTATTTCCTGACTAATATCAGGACACAAATATTAATCTTGTAGGGGCAAGTTTGTGCGATCGATTCAAACCTGAAATCGACCTAATTCAAACCTGCCCAACCCCAACAATAACCTAAATATTTTTCTTCGCCAACGCGATCGATAAATTCGATCTGGATGTTAATTGTGGGTGAGGGCGGGTTCGTACAAAGGTTATTGTTACAATCGAAATTAATGGCATAAACCCGCCCCTACAGATTTTTGATTTTATGGTGATTCGTTAGTCAGCGTAGCCTCTCGCCTGGAGAATCATATTGCAAATACATAATTAAGTTGCTAACAACTGTGGCTGAAGGGAACCACTAATCTCTGATATTCGCTTTTGAGAATCAAATATTATTTTAATTGTATCATTGCCACGGATAGCGTTTATTTTATCTTCCGATAATTCAACGGTGAACCCTTGTGAATTGAGAAACGACTCACACATAATCCAATGCTCGACATCCACATTGGAAATAACGTCAGTAATTACCTCAATTGCTTGAGCCGCATCTATAGAGGAGAAAACTTCATTTGGGACATTGAAGACTAGAAAAAACAAGGCACCACCAGAATAAGGAGCGCGATAATAACAACATTTATTATCGTTTAAACCTGACGCTGCAAGGGATATTGAATGCCCATCAACGACATCAAGTGAAAAACTTCGATTTGTAAACTCTTCGATAGTATGCTGATTGCCAAAATCACGTAAAGCATTGCAAGACTGCAATATATTTGTTGAAAAATTGCTGCCCTCATTAGCCCAAGCCCATAGCCATGAATTATCTCCCTCAGCTTCTGTCCCTAGCAATTGAATTGGATACTGAAGATCCGCTCCAAATGCTACTACTCCTTGCTTGATGTTGATATTAAAATTTCGCTCTCCAAGGAATTGACCGAACTGGATTTGTTTGGCAAATGCAGTACCAACCTGCTGTGAAAGAATCTTAGTGAAGACATTCATAATCGATAGTATCTAGTCTTAGTATCATTAAGTGTTCCCTAATAATTCGATCGAGTTTGCCCAAACACACAAACAGATTCGACCCAGACGCTACATAGTAGGGATTCTCTGCTAAGATAAACTCTTGGGAAAATGCGGACTCGTGCCGCCAAGGGATGCATCTAGAACTTATGGTACACATCAAACAGGTAGAACTGTCCCATTTCAAGTCCTTCGGTGGTACTACCAAAGTCCCGATCTTACCCGGATTTACCGTGGTATCGGGGCCGAATGGTTCCGGTAAATCGAATATTCTCGACGCACTATTATTTTGTCTGGGATTGGCTAGCTCCAAAGGGATGCGGGCGGAACGGTTGCCGGATTTAGTCAATCACGATCGATCGAATCACAAAGGCGCGTCTGAAGCGATTGTGACGGTGACGTTCGATCTGGAAAATGATGATGAGCCAGCACCAGAAATTGAGGTTGTAGATGTCAGTAGTGTCTCCCCTGCTCCGCCGAAGCAGCGGTTGGCGAATGAGTGGGTGGTGACGCGGCGGTTGCGGGTGAATGCTCAGGGCGGTTATACGTCGAATTATGCGATTAATGGCGAGGCTTGCAATCTGGCGGAGTTGCACGAGCAATTGAACGCGCTGCGGATTTATCCTGAGGGCTATAATGTCGTGTTGCAGGGGGATGTCACCAGCATCATCTCGATGAATAGTAAGGAGCGGCGGGAAATTATCGACGAGTTGGCAGGTGTGGCAGCATTCGATCGCAAGATCGATCGCGCGAAGGATACACTAGATGAGGTCAAGGAAAAGGTCGAGAAATGTAATATCGTCGCCGCAGAATTGGTGGTGCAACGGGATAAGTTAGCACAGGATAAGATTAAGGCGGAGAAGTACCAAAGATTGCGGACGGAGTTTCAACAGAAATCTGTCGAAGAGGTGGTCTTAAAGTGGCAAAATTTACAACAGAAACAGGCGACAATTCAAACAGATTTAGGTAAGGGAAAAATTGCTCTAGGCGAGCTGGACAAACAACTCGTCGATTTGCAAGGAGAAATCGGCACGACGACGGCGGAAGTCGAACGATTGAATGCGTGCGTACGGGCATTGGGTGAAGAGAAATTATTAGCCGCTCAAGCGGAACTGGCAACGCAACAGGCAGAGCAGCGGCAACTGACACTGCAAAAAGAAGAACTAACCGCAACTCGATCGAACACTCATACTAACCAACAGCAATCCGCAAATCAATTAGCTAATTACGAGCAAGAATTTCATCGTTTAACTAGCGAGCAGCAGCAGTTAGAAACTACCCAACTGAAAAAGTCGGTAGCCGATCGTGATGAAGCCAAATATCAACTAGAATTAACCAAAGAAAAAGCCAGCTCGATCGCATCTGCATCGACGGCGTGGGTAGAGGAACAAACTCAAGTTAGTCGGCAGATCGAAACGACTCTGCAACTATTAAGTAAACAGCGCACAGCTCAAGCGCAACTTACCGAACGTCGCAGTCAATTAACTGCAAAAATTGCTGAAGAAACCGCACGATTGGCAACTGTTACGCCAGAATTAGCAGCAAACCAAAACAAGGTTTCTGACTTAGAAAATAAACTCGCTCAAGCTACTGGCGACTTAGCGGTATTAGAGAATAAACTTAACGCCGTTCAAGCAAATGTCGATACCCAACTCGAAACCCAAAAAAGATTATTACAAGAACAGCGCGACAAACAGCGATTAGTAGATAAATTAGAAGCCCAAAATCAGGCGCAAGCAGAAGCCCAAGGCACTTTTGCGACCAAAATTATTAAAGAAGCCAAAATTCCTGGCGTCTATGGCTTGGTAGCCCAATTAGGTAACGTCGCTCCGGCTTATCAATTGGCTCTAGAGATTGCTGCTGGAGCGAGAATGGGTAACTTAGTCGTCGAGGATGATGGCGTTGCTTCGCGCGCGATCGAAATTCTCAAACAAAAACGCGGCGGACGGGCGACATTTTTACCATTAAATAAGATTAATGCTCAGCCATTAAAAGAGAATGCCGCACTCAGAGCGACTCAAGGTTTTATCGATTATGCCGTCAATTTGGTAGACTTCGATCGCGAGTATGAGAATATCTTTAATTATGTGTTTGGTGGGACAATTGTATTCGACAGGCTCGATCGAGCGCGGAGTTTATTAGGCAGACATCGGATCGTTACGCTCGATGGCGAATTGCTCGAATCCAGCGGGGCAATGACGGGGGGTAATATTTCCCAAAAATCCACGCTCCATTTTGGTACCGCCGATGCGAGTGAATCTGCCGAAGTTCGTAGTCTCCAGCAGCGGCTGGGCGAAATCGAACAGATTTTGCAAGTCAGTATTGAAGTAGTCAATAACAGCAATACCGAACTCCGTAAACTCACTACCGCTGTATCTGATACTCGCCAAAATCAACGGGAAATCAAACTCAATTTCGAGCGCAATCAACAGGAAATCGGGCAATTAACAACCCAACAAACCCAACTTCAACAGCAGATTTTTAAAAACCAGCAAGATCTCGATCGGACCATCACCGATCTTACTGCACTAGAACAAGCCTTACCCGCCCAGGAAGCCGCCCTCGCGGAGCTTCATGCCGAACTAGCCGAACTCGAAAAATCAGGCGTTCACAGCGATTGGCAAGCCATTCAGACAGAGATTAAATCCCAAGAACAACAATTAAATCAACGCCAACAAGCCTTAACCGCCTTCGAGCAAAAACTCCAAGAAATCGATCGCCAACGCAGTATCTTAACTGAAAAAATCTCTGAAAATCAGCGACGGACATCTGAATATATCGAACAAATTGGCGGACTCGATCGCAAGTTGACCGATATTAATACTAGACTAACTGGGATTGGGGACTCGATCGCCACCACCAAAGCATCGCTCGTCATCCTCGAACAAGAACTTGGCACCGACAAACAAGAACGCGACAAAGCCGAAGCCAAACTGCGCCAACTCCACCTCAACCTCCAAGAATTGCAGTGGGAGCAGCAAAAACTCACCGAACTCCAACAGCAACGCCAAACCGAAATCGATAACCTGATTATCCAAATCGCCACCCAACGCACCGAACTCCCCGCCGAACTCCCCGAACTCCCCCCCGAATCTCAAACCGACGAATACCTCGCCTCCCTCCAATCCCAAATCCGCCTGCTTCAAAAGCGGATGGAAGGAATGGAACCCGTCAACATGCTCGCCCTCGAAGCTTACGAAGAAACCAATAACCGCCTCCAAGAACTCAGCGACAAACTCGCCACTCTTGAAGCCGAAAGCATGGAACTCCTGCTCCGCATCGAAAACTTCACCACCCTGCGCTTCCAAGCATTTAGCGAAGCCTTTGATGCCGTCAATGCCAACTTCCAAAACATCTTCGCCGAACTCTCTGACGGGGACGGCTTCCTTCAATTAGAAGATGCTGAAAACCCCTTCAACGGCGGCTTAAATCTCGTCGCCCACCCTAAAGGTAAACCCGTTCAACGCCTTTCCTCAATGTCAGGGGGCGAGAAATCCCTCACAGCTCTAAGTTTTATCTTTGCCCTCCAACGCTATCGCCCATCGCCCTTCTACGCCTTCGATGAGGTAGATATGTTCCTGGATGGGGCGAATGTGGAACGCTTGTCGAAGATGATTCGCAAGCAAGCCAATCAAGCTCAGTTTCTAGTCGTGAGTCTGCGTCGTCCGATGATTGAAGCGGCGGATCGGACGATCGGGGTGACGCAAGCACGGGGAGCTTATACTCAGGTATTGGGCATCAATCTCAAGACTTCAGCGTAGAGATATTGTGGTCGATCTCTGTCATTGCTTATACCTCGTGTCCTGTTATAACTAAGTCATGTCTAATCTAGTTCCAGATTCAGGAGATCGCAGCGATAGCCAAATTACTCCGAATGACAGAGATAGTCCCGATTTATATTTCCAGGAGCTAATCGTCCAGCAACAAAACTCCTTAACTCCCACAACAGATCTCGACGAGTACAAGAAAAGACTGGAGATTATCCAGATGGCGATCGATCTCAGTGAAAAGAAGACCAATATAGAGCGCAAGGCTACTCAGGATGCAATAAATTTAGAGATTGCTAAAATAGAATTAAGCGATCGCCAGATTCGATCGACTGAAGTAAAATTCAAAACTATATTTAAGATCGTTGCTATTCCTGCATTCATTGGTGCTGGAATATATATCTGGTATACTTCCGATTCAATTTTAGGATCTGCGCTTTTATTTTTAGGCTTACGACTGGCTCTATCTAATGAAGATGCAATGAAAAGTATTAATACGATTAAAGACTTACTTTCAAAATAGCTATTAGCTAGCCCTTAATATACAAGCCGATTATATGCAAGATCGAATCAATCAAAACATTGAAAAAAAATCAAATCTTACACCATCAATTGAATTAATCAATGGATATTACTTATCATTTTTAGCAATAGGATTATCTTTAGTTTTATTGAGAAACGATCTTAGTAGCGACCTAAAGCAAGGATTATTTTTTGTCTTAATGGCTTTGATATTTGGTTCTATCGATCTATTCAAGAGTGCTGCTAACAAAGAAATCAATGCAGGCGAAGACAAGCGATATTCAAAAATAGTTGTACATGGAGATTATTATAATCGAATTGGAGATGAGGTCTACAATACATCAAATGAGAATATTGCAGATATCAAAATGGATACTCCATCTAACTACTTTGATGTCCTTAAAGTAATTGAGGTAGTACCAGATTCACCAAATCCAAACCAACCAGGCATCAAAGATGTATTGGTTCAATTACATTCTTATGTTGAATCTGATTCAACATTATTAGTATCAGAGAAAGAAAAAATATTTGAGTTAATTAAACAAATGGCGATCGAAGCCCAAGCAGATCCAATTAATAACTATGCAATATCTGTTATTGAATCAATCCAGAAAATAGATAGAAACACAGATTTTAAAGCTCGGATTGTTCGGGC
The DNA here is from genome assembly GCF_000317145.1 of Chamaesiphon minutus PCC 6605. GTDB lineage: Bacteria > Cyanobacteriota > Cyanobacteriia > Cyanobacteriales > Chamaesiphonaceae > Chamaesiphon > Chamaesiphon minutus. The sequence goes on from NC_019697.1 coordinate 3,701,150, forward strand.
TTTAAAAGCTGGCTCAATGTTAGCATTTGATGAATACTTGTCCAAAAATTCATCTATAAAAATTGTGGAAGCTGCTATTAAAGGATGGATGGAAGAAACAAAACAAACATAGTAAGCTCGATCGTCGGTCGATTATAATTTTAAGCTCGAAACGATCGAATATATTTAGGAGATCTTGCACAACAGGAGTCATAGTTTTCTCCTTTTCAATTTTAAGTAGAAAGGGAATATAGGTAAATCCTTAGTAAACCTTCTTCCCTATCTACGGCTCGATCCTACAGCGAATCGATAAAGATCTCATCCGTCCAACTGCCATGCAATCCATAAGGAATGTGGTGAGTCAGATGTAGAGTAGCGACAGCTCCCTTGGTGAGATCTGCGGCGTCTAAAACGACCACAGCCGATCGATCCTTTGCACCATCATAAATCATCGCAATCAGCCAGCCATCGTCCTCTTGGGTGCCACCAGGACGCGGTACAAAGACGGGTTCGTTGACATACCCAGTTGGTGCTGCCGTCCACAATTGCTGCTCGCCAGTTTCGCGATCTAATTTGAGGATGCTTTGGAGTGGCGCGTTACCATTACAGGTTTGCGCGGCACCCATGTAGACATAGCGATAGGGATAGCCGACATTAGCGGGATTGATGGTAGGAAATTCGCAGCAGCGGGGTTCGACTAGGGTGCTCTCTACCTGACGAGTTTGGAGATCCATTTCAAATCGCCAGAGTTGTCCTGGTGAAAGCGAACTAAAATTAGTATCGCGAAAATCTTTGCCCTCTTCAATTTCGGGGAAAGTAGCATATGCGATCGAATCGATCGAGATCTTACCATCGTGCTCGAAGGCATTGGCATGGTGGAAGACAAATCCCGATTTTGTTTCCAGCATTTGGACTTTCTCACCGCTGTGGGAATTGCGAGGAATGATAATAATCTTGGTGGGTTTTTCGGGTTGGAATTTGACACATTCACCCGCACCTTTTAAGCCAAATAAGAACGGGAAGGGGTTGAAGCCGACCGGATTTTGGAAGAAGATACAATAGTTAGGCGTAATCGCAAAATCGTGAATGAATGCAAATCCAGGAATTGTGTGGGAATGTTCTTTGACGACTTTACCATCGAGATCTAATTCGTAGATCGTAATTCCCGTCAGGAGTCCAGTGGTGTCGAATTTGCCAGCCTTCAATCCAAAGTTGACCATGCGGTTTTGTTTGGGATCGAATAATGGATGAGCGGCAAAAGGGTCACCTGGTTTGAGGGTGTTATTTAGATACTCAATACCTAATGTATTTAAAGTTTTGGGATCGAGGCGGTGGGGTTCGGCAGCTTCCCACAGCGCGAGTAATTTACCACCCCAATAAACGACTTGAGTATTGGCAATGTTCTTGAGATTGACATCAAAAGCATTACTCAACCAACCGCCAGCTTTTTGAGTACCAAACACACCGCGATAGAGAAATTTTCCGGCAGCTTTTTCGGCAACGTAGGCTTCAGTTTGGACAAAACGATTGAGAAAGTGGGCTTTGCCATCCTTAAATGTAATTCGACAAATCATCCCATCGCCGTCGAATGGATGACGAACTGCATCCTCATTAATATCGAATAATCCCGGCCCATTCCGGAATAATGTCCCCGTTAATTCGGGTGGGATTTGTCCATCAATTTCGGTAATTTGATAGTCATATTCTTGAGGTTGCGATCGATATCCTTGTCTCCATTGTGTAATGTCATATGGGAGTTCGGTAGATTTAGTTTGCATATATATATGTGTGTGAGGAAAGAGAAATTAACTTTGGTTGGGTTTGCGTTACCCCCCAATATCCTTGCAAAGAGGGGACTGTTTGGCTCTTGTTCTCTTCCCTTGGCAAAAAGGGCGATCGAGTGAAAGTTCCCCGTCTGAGCGAGATGCCCGCAGGTCAGATTGGGTAGATCTCCACAGTAACTTCAACCTCAACCTTCTGCATTAGTTTCGAGGATTTCTGGCAACATATCGGGGAGAAAAGATTGGTTACCAACAATGCCCGTTTGTTGATGCTCGATTGCACTAGCAGGTGGGATCGATTGGTGAGTAGTGACTATTTCTGGTGGGTCTTCATTTGGTAATAAATTAATAAATATTAATGGCAACAGACTAACGAGATTGGCAATTAAAACCAACAACCATAACTTATCAAAATTATGTTCGTTTACTCCGAGTAAGTGAGTGAGAATTGCACCACCTTCTTTAGATACTAAACCCGATAAATTTATTACCGACATCAGTAGCGCAAATAAAGTAGCTTCGATTCCGGGCGGACACAATCTCGCTGCCAAAACTAGCACTGGCATGAATGTCAATTGACCCATTACCGTCAGCACCAAACTATCCCCAAGAGCAAACCAATGGTCGTCGATTCCTAATGTCCTATTCGTATGAGTCACTAATAATAGTGCTGTCAAACCGAGTAGAGATGAGAATAATGTCGTCCAGATAAAAATTTGCCGAAACGGGATGGTTTTTAAAAAGCGTTGAAATAACCACACGCCCAGTAGTGAGGCCAAACTAGTGACTAATCGCACCCTACCTAGAAATTCTGGTGTAAATCCCAATTCATTGGTACTGAAGTAGAAAAATGCCGAATCCGCCGTCGGTGTAGATTGCCACAGAAACAGAAATAGTGTGGGCATCCAGATGACTTTCTGAGTCAAGGCTTGCCACAATTGCTGCATCTGCTCTTTAACTATTGTATTGCGTTCGCCATCGGCGGGGGTAATGGGTTCCTCGGCAATCCACAATGCTGCTGCCGAAACCAGCAACGGAAATGCCGCCGTAAACTCAAATACCGTGCGGGTATTAAAGTGCTCGAGGAGTTGACCGCTAAAATAGGCTGTCAGCAGTCCACCTAATGCCGACGCACCCCAACATAGCGATTGTAAAGAACCCGCTTTGGCTACCGATTCATTCCTGGCACGTTCGACAATTAGGGAATCAACAATTACATCGCTAAATGCTACCGATAAAGAAGTAATCGCGATCGCAATTGTTGCAGTAGTAGCGGTATGTACCAGCGTTGCCAAGCTCAACCAAGCACCCACGCCCAACAAACCCGATAAAATCAGGTATGGACGTCGCCTATAACCAAAAATTGGCAAACCATCGGAAATAAATCCGAAGACAGGCTTAATTACCCACGGCAAAGCAGCTATCCCCATCAGCGCAGCGACTTCGGCAGGCGATAGTGCTAGTTCGTCTTTAAGAAAAAAGCTTACCGCCAGTCGGGAGATGCCCAGAATGCCCTGAACGGCATATACCATCAAGATTGCCAGTAATTCGGGACTCGGTTGATGTCCGAATAGTATCTTGGTAAAGAAGGAATTTTGAGGATCTATTTCTGGTGACTCAGAACGCTCGGTCAGCATTATTAATAAATGTTACGCGATATCTAAGCTCTATGTTAACTCATCTTTACGATTGGGGATTGGCGAGATTGGGGATTGAGGGTTCGAGATTGGGGATTGGGGATTGGGGATTGGGGGAGAGGGGAGCAAGCAACTAGAGTATTTTGCATAAAGCCTAAAGCCTAAAGCCTAAAGCCTAAAGCCTAATCCCTACTCAATAATGAACCAATGAGATAATTGGTACATCTGGCAACAGAGAGCGACCATTGAGAGCATCCAATTCGATGACAAAGGCGCAACCGACTAAATTAGCACCAATTTCTTGCAATAACTTGGCTGTAGCTGCGGCTGTGCCACCAGTAGCAATTAAGTCATCGACGATTAAAATTCGACCATCAGGAGCTACAGCATCTTTGTGAATTTCTAGTTTGTCCGTTCCATATTCCAGTGCGTATTCCACACAATGAACGTCAGCGGGTAATTTGCCTGGTTTGCGGACGGGGATAAAACCGATCCCTAATTTGTAAGCTAGTGCTGCACCAAAGATAAAGCCCCGCGATTCCATCCCAACGATGTACTGAGGTTGTAGATCTACAACTTTAGCGGCTAAGGTATCGATCGAGTATTTTAATCCAGCGGGATCGCTTAGGAGCGTAGTAATGTCGCGAAATAAGATTCCAGGTTTGGGAAAGTCAGGAATGTCACGAATGAGAGCTTTTAAATCCATAATACCGATCGGGATGGGTTAAGGGTGAATAAGAATCGATCGTCGATGGTTAGGGGTTAATTGTCAATTGCGTTTGGGTACAGCAGAGGCTATAGGAGCGACGATTTAGAGGTTAAATCAAATTAAAATCGAAGTGAGATAATGGCCAACAGCAACGCCGAAGATCGGGTTTCGATCGAATTGAGTTACAGCAATGTGGTTAAGCTCTAAAATTCGGGTATGCTGATGTTGACGATCGAAACCAAGAATTCAAGATCGAGTGCAACAATTTTGCCATGGAATTGAGTCTAGATCTCTAATAATTTCTACCGCATCTATACTAGTCGATCGATCCTTGTAATATGACTGCATCGCTGATCAATGGCCCCATGTCCGAATCCCTCATGGGAATTATCGAAAGCTTACCCCACCCCGGTATCGTTGGAGACGCTTGTCCGCGCCGCACCAAAGTCGAACTCGATTTGATTTTACTCGCGATCGAAGCGATCGAGTCAGGCAGTTCGGAACAAATGTTACAACTTGCCAAAGAGTTAAACCTGAGCGAAATTATCAAAAATCGCATCGTCCTGTGGCGGATGCGCTCGACAAATCCGATGCGGCGCGCCCACACGCGGCGCATCCTATCGATTAAAGAAGCCAAAGCTCTCAGTGCGATCTCGTGTAGATTAGCCAGTCGTCTGGCCGTTCCCATTCGTCAACTCCTCCAAGCCGAGCAGCAGCTTAGCGACAAGCAAATTCCCCCTGAATACAATTTCCGCCTTTCGGAATATTTAGACCGCTTCCGCGCCCATTTTCGCAGTAGAATGAATCCTCGCCGCGCGAAGGTGAGTATTTATCAAGAGGATGATAAGTTAAATGAGTTGGCAATTTCGTTGCTGACTAAGCTATTGTTTTGCACTGGTACGTTGGGTACGCAGCGGTTGTGGATGAGTCTATTTGATGGAGAAGTGAAGTAAAGTCGATTGTGGATTGCGGATTGCGGATTGCGGATTTTAGATTAAAATTCAAGAGCTGGGGCGATCGATCGATTACCAGCAACTTAGTTTAAAATCCCCAATCCCCAATCGATATGACACAAGAATATTATCAGCAAGGATTAGCTAAAGCTAAAGCGGGAGATTACCGTGGGGCGATTGCGGATTTCGAGTTGGCTTTGATTTCTGCGCCAGAATGGGCTGAACTTTACTATCGGCGAGGTTTAGCCTATTTCGATCTGGGCGAGGTTTTAACGGCGGTTTCTGACTATACACAGGCATTGGCAATCGATTCGCAGCATCGCGATTGCTCTTATGCTCGCGCTCTAGCCAGATTGACGCTGAAGAATTTTCCTGGCGCGATGGAAGATATCGATCGAGCAATCCTCTTCGGTCGAGATTACGCGCCAGCATATCAGCTCAAAGGGTTGGTGTGCAAAAAGCTAGCCAAATATCCAGAGGCGATTTCTGCTTATAAGGTAGCCGCAAATTTATATTTAACTCAACAAGATCCGATTAATAGTCAGCGATGTCTGGAGCTAGCGCGATCGTTACAACCCAAACAATTCGAGGCTCCAATCGTCCCAAAGCCGATATCTAGACCCCCGTTAACCACTCCCGAACAGTTTTATGCCCAACTATTAGAACAAGGCGAACGCGGCGAGCTTCAAGGCGCGATCGATAATGCTAATTGGGCGATTCAAACTAGTCCGAATGATGCCTGGGCGTATGCCTGTCGTGGTGCATTATATACCAAACGCGGCGATCGTTCGGCAGCTTTAGCAGATTTTAATCAAGCAATAAAACTCGATCCTAACTCCCATGTCGCTTATCGCGGGCGCGGCAAATTACGCGATCGCATGGGCGATTATCAGGGCGCGATTTTGGATTTCAATCGCGCTTTAACAATCGAACCAGGCGATGTATTTATCTATTTAGCACGCGGCAATGCACGGGTCAATCTACAGGAATATACCACGGCGATCGGCGATTTTACCCAAGCGATCGCGATCGATTCTCAAGAACCTTTAGCTTATCTATATCGAGCGCAAACATACATCAAAATAGAAGAATTAAACCAGGCGATCGACGACTATCAATTAGCTGCAAATATCTATTTAGAACGTCAAGATCTGACTAAATATCAAGACACACTCAAGAATTTACAAAAGCTCCAACGTTCCGCACCCAAAGCAACGCCACCACCAACTACAGCTCCTTCTAACTCGCCAGGAAATGAAGCACTTCGCCAACGCTTATATATCTTAGTCAGCGGTCACTGGGCGATTGCGCAACGACTGATCGATAGGCTTAAAGAAGAGCATCCAGGAAATCCAGAAGATTGGTATTTGCAACGGGTAATCTCTAATCTAGAAAATGGATTGTAAACGCAACATCGATCGACAAGTAGGCGATCGTAATTAATTATAAAATAGTGTGTGGGTTGGGTAGTGCCCAACAGCTAAGTTTCAGGTATTATCTATGTGTTTCGATAAGTTGTTGAAAGGATAAAAGAGCTTGTTGATGGCGGGCACCCGCAACATCGGTAAAATCATTGTGTCCGGCATTTGCTATCCACAGATACATTTTAGGTTGTGGGGCAGCTTTGTAAAGCGATCGACCGTGGTCAAAGGGGATTATTTCATCAGATTGTCCGTGCATTACTAACACGGGACAGCGAACTTTTGAGATCTTATCGAGATTAGTAAACTTATCGAATGGTAATAAGGGAAAAGGGACGACGACTCGAAAGGCGGATGTAAATGTGCTCTCTAAAATTAAGCCCCCAACTGTATTATTAGCGGCTAATTCAGTTGCCGAACCGCCACCGACAGATCGACCATAGATAATAATCTGACTAGCTGGTATTTCGATCTGTCCGGTTAGATAAGTATATGCAGCATCGGCATCTTCATAAGCATTACTTTCGCTAGGTTTGCCGCTACTGGTACCGTAACCGCGATAGTCATAGGCAAACACGCTAAATCCCCAGCTATGTAAACGCTCTAATTGCGAACGAATATCGCCCAGATCTTCGGCATTGCCATGAATGTAAAGTAAGGTATATTTAGCTTGAGGATTGGGTAAATATATTGCTGAAATCTGTTCTGTTTTAGCGATCGGCAATTTGATAATATCCTTGGTATCTATGTAACTAGCAGGCTGCGGCAAAAAAATCATGCTATCGGCTCGAACAAAGATAATTAGCGTAAAGCATACATAAACAAATAATAGCAATTGCCCCAATTTTTGCCAGCTAAAGTCACCAACGAGTAGTTTGTGAAATGGAAATTGGCGCATAAATATTTAGAGCAAGTTCGATCGGATTATGTTGATGATGCCCGATTTTTAGACCGCGATCGATCCTGCTTGGAGAGAACGGGTTTTGTTTTGTATCCAACAGTACAATCAATATTAAATAGCATCAACTCACATCTTGCACCAATACGGAAAGACTAGTCGGGTACCCACAAGGGGCACCCCTACGCAATTAATCTGTAGGGGTGCCCCTGTCTTGTCTTGTCTCGCATAATCCGGGAGGAAACCTCCCGGCTGCGAGCCGCTGACGCACACAAACGGGAGGGAGCGATGCGCGCACGCCTTTGTTTCCCGCCGGGATAGCGCATCAGCGACGCATCGACCTGGAGGTTTCCTCCAGGTTGTGTGCGTCAAGACAAGACAACCTCCCGTTCGTTGGCGGAGCCTTCCCGAAGGGAGCTGCGTCGCTTGTGGGTACCCTGGTTCTACACTCGGAGACTGGGAGAAAGAAACGGTACCCTCATTTCCGCTGCTTAGAAATAGTATGCTTGAACTGGTGCAAGATGTGAGTCAACCCGCCCCTACAGACCCATATCAACTCATAATCGATCGAGATTACAACAATACCTTTCCAATCCTAGCCATTTTGCTAGGTGAAATTCCCCCCATCATTCTAGTACTGTCAGACTCGATCTCGCGGCACAATGAAAACATTCAAGCCAGACGCAGAGCAAAGAACATGTCTTCATTACTGGAATTATCTAATAGTTTAGCCGATACCGTCGCCGCAGCCGGAACGGCGATTGTCGCGATCGAGACCGGACGGCGATTTTCTCCTAGCGGCATCCACTGGCGCAAAGGCATAGTGGTTACTTCCGATGAATCTCTCAAAAGCCATGACGATTTAATGCTCGTCAGTGCTAGCGGCAAAGCCACACCGATCGTCCTTCTGGGTCGCGATCCCTCTACAGATATTGCCGTATTTACACTTGCAGACGCCGATAGCCTGCCTGTAGCCACCGTCGGCGATACAGCTAACTTAAAAGTCGGTCATCTAGTCCTGGGGTTAGCTAGAAGCCCCGAAGGCGATATCCGCGCTTCACTGGGCACGGTGAGCGTGCTGGGCGACTCTTGGCAGAGTATGAGCGGCGGGACGATCGATCGCTATATCCGCCCCGATTTAACCCTCTACAGGGGATTTGCGGGGGGTGCATTAGTCGATGCAGGCGGACGGATCGTGGGCATGAATACCACTGGGAAACGCGGTACCGCATTGACAATTCCAGCCGAAACGATCGATCGAGTCGTCTCCCAACTAGTCGCCAAAGGACGCATCGCGCGAGGCTATCTAGGCGTGGGAATGCAGCCAGTCCGCCTATCCCCACAACTAACTAGCTCGCTCAATTTAAACATGCCAACTGGGGTCATCCTCATCAACGTCGAACCCCACAGCCCAGCCGAGAAAGGTGGTTTACTATTAGGCGATATCTTAATCCGTTGGGAGGGCACACCCATAGCCGATCCCAGCGATGTCCGCGCCTTCCTGAATCGCGGCGATCGCGTCGGACAACAAGTAAACATCAGCATCATCCGAGGCGGTACGCTAGTCGAACTATCGATCGAGATTGGCGAACGGTAGATGAGGGAACGGGGGGACGAGGGGACGGGGAGACGCGTCCCGCCCCTCAACGGGGGGTCTGGGGGTCGGCACCCCCAGATCCGGGTTCTGTCCCCACCAGAAAACCCCACTAGTACAGGTATCGCTCGTTGACCAAAATACTAAGCACAATTAGTCACATTCCAGAATTAATGGCTATTACTGAAGTAGACACCCAACTAGCCGCACTGGCACACCAACTACGATCGATTACCGTCAAAATCCGCATCGGTAACCTCAGCATCGGCACAGGCACCATTTGGCGATCGGACGGTTTAATCATCACCAACGCCCATGTCGCAACTAGAGCCAGATCGATCGTCGAACTACCCGACGGACGATCGTTTCCTGCTATTCGCACCCACTTCGACCCCCAACAAGATCTCGCCGCACTGCAAATCGATACAACTAATCTCACAGCAGCCGAAATCGCCGACATCGAGAGATTGCGCGTCGGCGAACTAGTAGTAGCCGTTGGCAACCCCCTAAGCGATCGCGGTGCAGTCACCACCGGGACGCTGTACGCCAGCCAACCAGGAGCGATCGTGGCCGATATCCAACTTTATCCCGGCAATTCTGGTGGCCCTTTAGCCGACTGTTTGGGAAGAGTTATCGGGATTAATACAATGATTGTCGATGGTTTGGCGATCGCGATCCCGATTACCAAAGTAGCAGCAATGCTCGATCTCGATCGTCACTCACGCGGAGTAGCCTGATGATTCGGGTATTGGTTGTAGCTACTGCGGCGGTGTCTCGTGCCGGATTGTCTGGCGCACTGTCGCTCGATCCTACACTCAAAGTTGTTGGCACAGCGGCAGATCTCGATACTTTGGGGGAGGAAGTCGATCGATGGCAACCCGACATCATCTTGCTCGATCTGGGCGACTCACCTCAAACATCCGTCTGGGATGAGTTAAATCGTCTGCAAGCGGCGCGATCGCCCGAACATATCCCGATCGCGCTTTACGATTGGGAGGGAGATTTTCAGGCAGCGATACAGGCTGGCGTGCGGGGAATCTTGCCCGATACAAGTACCGAATTAGAACTCGGTGCCGCGATTGCCGCGATTGCCAGAGGGTGGCTGGTGCTGCCGCCTAGCGCGATCGAGTTATTCGAGCTGCGAGAAAAAGTCACCACCGAACCCGTAGCAATTTTGACACCCCGTGAGATTGAGGTCTTAGTTCAGATTGGGTTGGGGTTGGGAAATAAAGCGATCGCTCAAAATTTACATATTTCCGACCATACGGTGAAATTTCACATTTCATCTATTTTTCAGAAGTTAAATGTTTCTACCCGTACCGAAGCTGTGACTGCGGGAATCCGGATGGGTTTAGTTTTGCTATAACTGACATCTAACCTGAATTTAGTAGACAAATTCCGTAAAAGGTAGTAAAACAAAAAATGCCAATATCCAAGCTGGAGAAGTCAAAGAAGTCGTTGGATAAATAAGTAGACTGATAATTATATAAACACTGAAAAATAGAATAAATCTTTTAAGCTCGATCGCTGGTGACATGACTATATTTAAGCTCAAGCTGCAAAATAATGGCGATAGATAGGTTGTTAGATTCCCGATCTAGCAAGGTTTTCCTAATCTAAAATCTAGAATCCGAAATAGTACAATGATTTTGCTAGATGACTGTCGATAACCAGCCAGATCGTTATCATAAGCATAGGGGACTAATTGTAGCCTTCAGCCTCCCCAGAATTGAGATAACTATTTACGCCGCTAGATCGCTGGGAGCAATCCATGTATTCATTCGATCGAGATCGCTGGACACAAAAATCCCGTACCATCTTTCTGCGACAGCCGATCGATGACAAAGCTGCAAATGAGTCGATCGCCCAATTGATTTGTTTAGATCTAGAAGATCCAGAGACACCGATTCAACTGTACATTAATACCGAATCGGTATCAGTACAGCCCCTAAAAACAAGCGTGGCAGCAGGATTGGCAATTTATGACACCATGCGAAGCTTGCGATCGGAAATACATACAATTTGTACCGGAACTGCCGACTCGATCGGTTCTTTGCTTCTAGCGATCGGTAGTCCCGGCAATCGCTTGGCACAGTCGCACGCGCGCATTCGCTTGGCGCAGGCTGACGAGGTGACATTAACCAAAGGTACGGCTCAAGAAATCGAATCTGCTGCTAGATCGGTATTCAGACAAAGGCAAGTTTTGTATGAATTGTACGCCCAAGCCACGGGACAATCGATCGAAAGAATCGCCGCAGACACTGCCAAGCGGGAATACCTGTCTGCCACAGAAGCCCAAGCCTACGGACTGATCGATCGCATCCGCTAATCCTCGTCTTCTAAATCCTCCATATCGCCGCCGACAACCACGTCGCGAATCCGCAAACTCGGCCCACCAACGCCAACCGCCAAGCCACCTTGCCCAGCTTTACCGCAGCCGCCTGACTCATCCCAATAAAAATCGTCGCCGATCCCTTCGATGTCAGCTAGGGTTTTGAACACATTTCCCGACAGCGTGACATCCCGAACTGGCTCGGCAATTTCGCCATTGCGAATCATCCACGCCTCACCCGCACCAAAGGTAAACATCTCACCATTAGTCATCCCGCCCAACCAGTTGCGTGCGTAGACGCCTTCTTTGATACCCGCAAACAAATCGGCTACAGGCGTATGTCCGCGATCGATCCACGTATTCGTCATCCGCACGATCGGGGGATAATGATAATTTAAGCAGCGCGCATTGCCAGTGGCGGCTTCGTCCAATCGTCCCGCCGTCTCCCGCGAGTGCAATCGCCCTACCAGCTTGCCATCTTTAATCAATTGCGTCGTCGTTGCTGGCGTCCCCTCATCATCATACAAGTAGCTGCCCCGATGTCCTTCTGGTGCAGCTCCATCGAAGATTTGTAAATCCTGACAACCGAACCGCCGTCCCATCGTCATGGTTTCCAGCAGATCGGGATTCTCATAAATCGAATCAGCTTCAGAAAGGTGCCCAAATGCCTCGTGAACGAACAATCCAGTTAAAATGGGGTCGATCACCACAGTATAAGCATTGCCCTTGACAGGCGGCAGCGAGAGGGCAGCTACAGCCCGTTGCGCGGCACTTTCTACCTGGCGATCGAGTCCGATCGTGTCTTCATAAGCTTTGCGCGAACCGAGGGTTTCGCGTCCGGTTTGGACGGTATCTCCATCTCTGGCTGTCGCAGCAAAGCGGATTTCCATATCTATCCACGACTGCTCGATCAGGGTGCCTTCGGATGTGGCTAACACGATATGTTGCGCACTATCGCCATAACTGACGGAAGTCGTCGCAATCCGCCGATCTGTAGTCTGGAGAATGCGATTGTAATGCTCGCACATCGCCTTTTTACGCGCGATCGAAATCTCGCGTGGATCGGTACCAGTCAAGGGCAAACTACAGGTAGTTTGAATGATTTCGATCGGTGCCAAGATTGTTGTATCTTCGCCAATAATGCGCGCAGCGGCGATCGCTTCTTCAATTCTTTCGGCGAGCGTCTCTAGCCGATTGAAGCTGGCAAATCCCCAGCCACCTTTATAACAGGCGCGAACTTGTCCGCCAATGGCAAGATCTTCGCTCAGGGTTTCGACTTTATCGCCTCGGATCAGGATATCTGTTCCTTCCGATTCTTCTAGTCTGATCGCCAAATAATCTACGCGATCGCGGTAACGTTTAATTAAATCTGTCAGGCGGTTTTTGCTATCAACAACGATCGAAGGCATAGGTGAGGGAAGGGGATAGGGGTTAGGGGCTAGGGATTAGGGTTTAGGTTTTAGGCTTACATCTTGCATCAGTTTAGGTATGCTATTGCTTAGTGTAGACCCAGGGTACCCACAAGGGGCACCCCTACAAGTTATCTGTAGTTTCAGATTAATCGTAGGGTGGGCACTGCCCACCACATAGGTTTCAGGTAATTTCTGTCTAATAAATCTAATAAATCATTTGCGTCCAGCTACGTTAATGAGGCTTTTACAATAAGATAACTACCTAACCCGAAACTTGACAGCCGAAGACCGATGAATTATTACACAGCGATTTCAAATTACAATCAGTGGATGAACCAGAAGTTGTACGCTGTCTGCGCCGATATTACCGAGGTCGATCGCAAGTCAGATCGCGGGGCTTTTTTTAAGTCGATCCACGGTACTCTCAATCATATCGCGATCGCCGACCTGATTTGGTTGGGGAGATTTACCCAACAACCATTTGCTGCCAAACTCGACGCAGAACTCTATAGCGATTTTAGCGAGTTACGGGCACAACGGGAACGACTCGATCGAAGGATTATCGAATGGGCAAATAATTTAACTCCAGACTGGCTGAATGCGGATTTAACCTATACCAACAGTTCCGGCTTCACGCGCACGCTCCCACACTGGCTGCTGGTTACCCACATGTTCAACCATCAAACCCACCATCGCGGCCAATTAACCACTCTCCTCAACCAGATGGGTTACGATGCTGGCGTGACAGATTTACCTGCAATGCCTGAGTTTCAGGTTTAGAGTATGTTTGGAAAGGATCGGGTAGCACTCGTGCACCCTAGAAAATCCCCCCTAACCCCCTTTTTAAGGGGGGAACAGGATTAAAGTCCCCCTTTTTAAAGGGGATTTAGGGGGATTGACCCACTACAAACGGAGCAATTGGACTCATCCAAACATCCTCTTAGAACATGGATATTCGCCTGCGGGAAATTGAAGAACGCGGATTTACGACGATCGATTCATATCTCGATCCACACTCGATCGACTTACTCATTGCTGATATTACCGCTCTCGATCTTACATCAGGTCGGGCAGGAATTAGAAACCTGTTGGAATTACTCCCCAGTGTCAACAAATTGGCACACAGCCAGGAGATTCGATCGCTAGTAGAGCCAATTTTGGGCGATACCACACGGGTTGTCAGGGGGATATTTTTTGACAAACAGCCGAATGCTAACTGGAAAGTACCATGGCATCAAGATCTGAGCATTGCTGTCAAACAACATCTCGATCTACCAGATTATCACCCCCGATCGATTAAAGAAGGCATTCCCCACGTTCAGCCGCCAACAGCTATTTTAGAACGAATGCTAACGGTACGGATTCACCTAGATCGCACGGATGAGTGGAATGGAGCGTTAAAAGTCATCCCTGGCTCTCACCGTCATGGCAAATTGACTACCCCACAAATCAACGAATGGAAGCAACTCAATCGGGCGATTTCTTGCAATTGCCAAGCTGGGGGAATATTCCTAATGCGTCCATTATTATTACATTCATCCTCGATCGCCATCTTACCAAGTCATCGTCGGATCGTCCATCTTGAATACGCCGATCGTCAATTAGATAACGGACTAGAGTGGTATTACTAGGATCGATCGAGTTCCAAAAATCCGGTATTTATAGCAGAAGTAAGAAAACTAAATCTGCTTTTGGGCATACTCAATTATATCCCCTATCGCCGCTACATTCAGGATCGTTATAATATTTACAAGTTAATAACAAAAACAGGAGCTTACAAATCGAATAGAATTAATTAGTTACAGTGCTTATAAAATAAATAAACTTAATCTTAAATATGCATCACATATCAGATCGGTCAATAGATGATTATATCAGTCAAATTACGAAATTTAGCCAAAGCCAGAGGATTCCGACGCCCCAAGAACTGGACAGAATTGTTAGCGAATTGGGTATTACCGAAGAGCAGATGGCAGAAATTCAGAGAGTCTCTCAGGAACATCTGACTAGAGCTGATACTTATATGAAGCTGCGCCAATGGGACTATGCGATTGAAGAGCTAGAAAAAGGCATACCTTTAAATCCATTTAGTTTAGACACGATCTCATGTCTAGGCGAAGCGTATTTAGGTCGGTGGTGCTTAAAGCATAAACGAGCAGATGGAGTAAATCTGCAAACAGCAGCCCGAAAATGCTTACAGATTCAACCAGACTCACCGATTGCTATGAGCCTGCTGTCAAGATTTTATCGTTACTCTAAATGGCGTAGAAGTAGTCAGCTTATATTTGGTGCTATCTCGCTAGGTTTGATTGGAGGTGTTGTACTGGCAGCGACTCAAGATTCTTTAAGATCTCTAATAGTATCTCATACTCCAATCGGTACATTAATTGGCTATAAGGATAATATTGATACTGAGCGAGAAAGACTCTTGAGTACAGACAACAGGCAGGCTGAACTCAATCGACAAATTGAATCTTTTAAAACCCAACAGACTGCAATGCAAGCAGAAATTGAATCCCTTAAAACGAAGCAATCCTCGCTCCAAGCGGAAATCGAATCTCTTAAAACCGAGCACTCCGATCCAACATCTAATGAATCGGATAACCAAGCAACTCCCGATAATTTACCCTCTCCTGAAGCAAAACAACTACAGTAGTAGCAATAGTAGGGCACTGCCAGCCCTTTCAATACGAATACTATACCAGCAGATATGACTAGTGCTGAAGATGCGATCGTGTGGGTAAATCATGGCATACATCCTTCAAAATTCTCTATTCAAACTTGATTTAGCGATCGAATTTGACATCGATCCGATCGCCATGGCATCATATAATCATGATATATGATGCAAATTTTATGCTCAACATCAGTCGAGACATCAACTCTCTTTCTAATTTCAAGCGTAATACTGCTAGCTTCATCGATCGACTAAAAGACACAAAGTCACCACTAGTCCTCACTATTAATGGCGTATCCGAGCTAGTCGTCCAAAGTGCTGAAGGTTATCAGCAGCTACTCGATCGTATTGAGTATCTCGAAACAACGGCTGGAATTAGAAAAGGACTAGACGAGCTAGTCGAAGGACAATCGGTTGCAGCCATCCCAGCTCTAGAGGAACTGAGGAGCAAGCTCCAACAGCCTAAATCATGAACTACACTGTCGAAATTTTGCCGCAAGCACTCGATAATATTGAAGCTGCTTATCGTTGGATGGCGGATAATTTCAGTCCAGAACGTGCCGAGCAGTGGTATGACGAATTAATGGTAGCCGTTCGATCTTTGGAGAAGTTTCCTAATCGTGCGCCTCAAGCTCCAGAAGCGGCTGAGTTTGAACTAGATATTCGTCAGTTGTTTGTGGGTAAAGGTCGGCAATATCGAATTTTGTTCTTGGTTGAGAAGGGACGTGTTTCTATTTTGTATGTTCGTCATACTAGTCAATCTTGGTTGGAGCGAGAAGAATGAGATCTAGACTAAATACGATTGGGCTTTTGGGTAAATTATGGCATTCATTTGTCTAAATTTGCCATTCAAACCTGATTCAATCGTCTTAATATTTTACACGCAATCTGTAGGGGCGGGTTTATGCTATGTATTTTATATGTACAGATAACCTTAAACAAACCCGCCCGCCTCACTAATTATTCACGCATGTTTGTTCGCCTACAAATTGCAAAAGACGATCGACAGTTGCTGGTGGGGTTGGGCGGGTTTGTTCGATCCTGATGTACGGTCGCAAGCATTTCTTGCATAAACCTGCCCCTACAGGCTAATTGCATTCATGCAGATTAATTGTATGCAAAAATATCCCGACTTCTTCAAGAAGTCGGGGATATGGCATTACTTAAAACTAAATTAACCGATACTCGAAGGTTCTTTTTCTTTAGCTAAGAACTTCTCTAATTCCGTCAATGCTTCTGCATCGACTTTAGTTTGCATCGGACAGAACTTCGGCCCACACATCGAACAGAACTCGGCAGTTTTGTAGATGTCTGCGGGGAGAGTTTCGTCGTGATATTCCTTCGCCCGTTCGGGGTCGAGAGAAAGTTCAAATTGACGATTCCAATCGAAGTTGTAACGCGCTGTAGACAGCTCGTCATCGCGATCGCGTGCCCCCGGACGTTTGCGGGCGATATCGGCAGCGTGAGCGGCAATTTTGTAGGCGATCAGACCGTTGCGGACATCTTCAGCATTGGGTAAGCCCAGGTGTTCTTTGGGCGTCACGTAGCAGAGCATCGCGGTACCGTACCAGCCAGCCATTGCCGCGCCGATCGCGGAGGTGATATGGTCGTAACCGGGTGCGATGTCGGTGACAAGTGGCCCTAAGACGTAGAAAGGAGCCTCAGAGCACTCTTCCATCTGCTTTTTGACGTTGAACTCGATTTGATCCATCGGAACGTGTCCGGGGCCTTCTACCATCACTTGGATGTCATGTTCCCAGGCGCGACGGGTGAGGTTACCGAGGGTTTTGAGTTCGGCTAGTTGCGCTTCGTCAGATGCGTCGTGGGTACAACCAGGACGCAGGGAGTCGCCCAAACTAAATGACACATCGCATTTCTTGAAGATTTCGATGATGTCGTCGAAGTGGGTGTAGAGGGGGTTTTGCTTGTGGTGATGCAGCATCCACCGTGCTAAAATCCCACCGCCACGGGAGACGATACCTGTAATCCGATTGCGAACGAGCGGTAAATGTTCGATTAGAATGCCAGCGTGGATGGTTTGATAGTCTACCCCTTGCTGGGCATGTTTTTCGATAATGTGCAGAAAATCGTTGGGAGTGAGATTTTCGACATTACCGTGGACGCTTTCTAATGCCTGATAAATGGGTACGGTACCAATGGGTACGGGCGAATTTTTGATGATTTCGATCCGAATTTCATCTAAATTACCGCCACCAGTGGAGAGATCCATCACGGTATCGGCACCGTATTTGACAGCGAGGATCAGTTTATCGACTTCTTCTTGCATGTTAGAAGAGTTAGGCGACGCACCGATATTGGCATTCACTTTACACTTAGAAGCAATCCCGATCGCCATCGGTTCGAGATTGAGATGATTGGTATTTGCAGGGATAATCATCCGTCCGCGAGCGACTTCCGCGCGGATCAGATCCACGGGCAGGTTTTCGCGCTTGGCGACATGCTGCATTTCTTCGGTTTCTACTCCCTGACGCGCATAGTGCATCTGGGACACATTGGCTTGTCCGCTACGTTTGGCAATCCATTCAGCACGCATATTCAATTTCCTATCATAAACAGCTTCCCTCCGCTGGCATTACCCAGACTCAGGTGCAAGGGTATGTTCTCAGCCCGACTGGTTTCGGACACCCCTAGCTATAGCTGTAGATCCTAACATTTTCGATCGAGTTTGGGGTCGAGACGTTGCAAATTGTCTCGATCGATAGTTATTTTTGCTCTAATATTGGCAAATCTTGAATTTGAGCGGCAAACCATAGTGCTGCATTGCCATTATTGTTATTCATTCTGGCGATCGTTCGTTCTAGCAATTCAATTGGTAATCCTGAGAGCGCGACTGATTCACTACACTCTCGATACTTACCATCTACCAGTCGAAAAGCCAGAACTCTTTTTCCTTTGACATCGACTACCCAGTATTCGGGTATTTCTAATGCTAAATAGAGTTGTTTTTTTTCATCCAAATCGCTAGCTAGGGTAGTATCAGCAACCTCTACAACTAGATCGGGCAAGCGCGACTGACTCAGATTTATGCGGCGCGGTTCGCCCTCCACATACTGCGGCGAACCCTCACCGATATATAAAACTTCATCGGGTGATGCCCCTTGAGTTTGGGGTTTCTCGATGACACAACCACCTAGCAAGTCAAACTTGATACCTTCTATTCTGGAAAACCAGCAATAGAACAGCATTGTAAAAAGTTTATTAAACCTTGAGTGGCTGATGCCTTCATTACCCATATCTTCGATCCACAATGCTCCGAGATGAAAAAAGACGCGCTCTAGGTGACTATTGGTGTTTTCGACATGGTAGAGGTAGTCATCCCAAGTAGCCGAGTCGAGTCGCTTGACAATTACAGGTGGTGAGGTGCTAATAATTGCAGTCATGGGAGGTTGCCTCTCAATCTGGTGCTGTAGTTAGTTCAATCTTATCCCAAGTCTTTGAGGTGTCTGTATGCAGTAAGCGATCGATCTAGCAGCAAGAATAAAAGATTCGATCGCAAATATTCGGGGTTAGGAGTTCTCATTATTGAGCGTACCCACAGGGTCGAGCGGGGTTAATATGCGCCGCTCGACACACCACGATCGATCGTACAATTCAAAAGAGTAGAAAAAATTAGGGTGGGCACTGCCCACCGCATACGTTTCAAACGATCGATCCTAATCTAACTCAAGACCCAATTCACCAAAGTTCTAACTGGATGACCTGTCGCGCCAGCATTATTCACGCCGTTTTCCTTATCGCTCCAAACTGGCCCAGCTACATCTAAATGCGCCCAGGGCGTGTCTTTGACAAACTGTTTGAGGAATAGAGCTGCGGTAATCGAACCGCCACCGCGCGGGCCAGTATTTTTAAGATCGGCGATAGGTGATTTGATGCCGTCGAAATACTTGTCTGCCAAAGGCATTTGCCAGAAGTTTTCACCTGCTAGTTCTGCGGCGGCGAGGATGCCATCGGCTAGTGACTTGTCAGGACTCCACAAGCCGGAAATATCGTCACCGAGGGCGATGATGCAGGCACCCGTGAGGGTTGCTAAATCGACGATCGCGTCTAAGCCCAATTTATCGGCATAAACCAGCGCGTCAGCCAGGGTTAAACGGCCTTCAGCGTCGGTATTGTTGATTTCGATTGTTTTGCCATTTGAGGCGGTGAGGATGTCGCCAGGGTGCATGGCACGACCGCTAATCATGTTTTCGGTGACTGCACTAATGAAGTGAACTTCGACATCGGGTTTGATTTGACCGATGGCTTTGGCCGCTCCGAACATCGCCGCAGCACCACCCATATCCATTTTCATGGTTTCGATGCCGCTACCCGCACCTTTGATATTCAAGCCGCCGGAGTCGAAGGTTAAGCCTTTACCGACGATCGCGATTTTGCGGCGAGGTGTTCCGGTTGGTGTATAAGTGAGATGGATGAATTTCGGCGGCATCTCAGAAGCTTGCGCGACGCCTAAGAATGCTCCCATGCCAAGTGCTTCGCATTCGGCTTGTTCGAGGATTTTGAGTGCGAATCCATACTCTTTAGACATCTGTTCGGCTGTTTCGGCCATGCTCATCGGCGTGACGACATTGGCAGGTGCAGCGACTAGTTCGCGCGCCAAGATGACACCGTCGGTAATTGCTTGTGCTTTGGCAATGGCTGCATCGGTTCCGGCGGCGTCGAGCAGATGAACTTCTGCCAGCTTGAGCTGATTTTCGGGCTTGACTTCGGATTTGAAGCGATTGTCTTGGTGGAGTGCCAGGATTAAGCCTTCGCTAATAACTTGGGTGGTGGTGGCACTATCACTATTCCAGACGGGGAGACTGATGCCCAGGGTTTTGGCTTTTTCACGTTTGGCAGTACGGGCGATTGTCGCACCAGCTTTGCGGAGGGTGTCTAGTTTCAGCTCGTCTGCTTTACCCAAACCTACCAACATAATTTTCTGAACTGCGGTATCGACGCCGACACGAGTTACTGCACTGCTGGATTTGGCTCCTTTGAATTCAGTCTCTGCAATTAGTGCTGCGATGACGCTGCCCAGCTTAGTATTGAGTTCGGCAATATCGCCGCTGAGTTCGACAGCATCTTCATAAAACCCAATCGCCAAAAGATCTCCTGTCCAGTCTAGACGCGTTGTAGCGATCGCTTTGATATCCATATTTACGTTGCGTAGCGGTAATTTAAATAGTTTTGTGTTGCGGGAGTGTTCGGTTTGGCTCCCGCTGCTGACTCGAAGAGTCAATTACTCTCCTCATTGTAGCAATCCTCAGCACTATCATTTTTGGCATCTTACCAAAAGCCCTCTCGATCGCCTCTAAGATCGATATTGTCACTAGTGTCAATTCTGCTGCTAATGCAATAATTTAGCCGCTCGATTCGAGAGCGTTTAGATCGATCGAGGGTGCTTTCTTCAGCACTTTTTTATTTTTAAGTATAATCATGTATGTACCGATGGCATTTTATATCTACAGATAACCGTACTTTACCACCACTATTACTCTTGCATGGTTGGATGGGAAGCAGTCAAGATTATGTCGAACTTATCGATCGATTAAAATCTCAATTTTATTGCATCGCGATCGATTTACCAGGACACGGCAAAACTGAAGTTATCGATGAAGATAGAGGCTATGATTTCGTCAATACTGCCAGCGGAATCATTGAATTATTAGATAGTTTAAATATCGATCGAACATCGATCTCGGGTTATTCTTTTGGTGGTAGATTGGCATTATATCTCGTGCTAGAGTTTCCCGACAGGTTCGTTGGTGTAGCCTCTGGGAACGAGAATCGAATTATATTAGAATCGACATCTCCAGGTTTAGCAACTGCCTTGGAGCGACAAGTGAGAATCGATCGCGATCGCCAAATTATCGATCGATTAGCAACTACTAGTTTTGATAATTTCGTGCGTGATTGGTATCGCCAGCCGATATTTATCGGGATCGACTCTCGTCCAAATTTCCCCACTTTAATTCGCCGCCGGATCGCGACTAATAGACCGATTGATTTAGCTAAGTCTTTACAATATGCAGGCTTGGGAATGCAACCTTATTTAGGCGATAGGTTGAAATTATCTACTCGATCGATCTCATTAATTGTTGGCGCACTCGATGAGAAGTTCGTCGATCTCAGTCGCGAACTAGATCGAATGTGTCCGAGCATTACTCTGAATATTATTCCCAATTGTAGTCATAATATCCACTTCGAGCAGCCAGCTTTATGGCTCGAACAAATTAAGTCTCAATCTTTAGGAACCACAACAGTTGACTGAGTACTAGCGGCGATCGAGGGTTGGGTAGCAGAGGTAGACTCACTGAGATTATCGACATTAAGTGGAATACCAGTTAATTGACTCCAAATATAGTCGCGTTGATTGATTAATAAAATACTGACTAATGTTAGCGAAACGCCACACCATTGGAGTAAATCGAGTGCTTCGCCCAAAAACAGACTACCGAATAACAGTGCGAATACTGGAGTTAAGAAAGTCAAAGAACTCAGACTGGTAAGATTGCCTTTGGAGGCAAAGTAGAAGAACAAACCATAAGCGATCGCGCTGCCAAATATTGTCGAGTAGCCGATTGCCAGCCAATCATAACTATTAATCGCCGTCCACTGATTTGACTCCAAATAAAACGAACCGATCGCCAGCGGTACCCCGCCAATAATCATGTGCCAGCCCGTCGCAATCACCGGATCGACATACTTAGTAACAAAGGGGATTAAGATGGTTCCTACCGCCATTGAGAGGGCAGCTAAGAGCATTAACCATTCACCGCGATCTGATAACCCAGATAGATCGAATTGACTGGCTACCGGACTAGTGGCAATTTGACTCAACCAGTCGATCGGTAGTCCGATGCAGCTAATCCCTAATACCCCCAAAATTAGCCCACAGATCCCAATCGCGCCAATTCGCTCTTTAAATAACCAAGCAGAAAGCAAAGCCACTGCCAACGGTTGGGAATCAATCATCACCGAACCCAATCCCGCCGTAGTTCGCACCAATCCCGCCGCCAAAAAGCCCTGAAATAACGTGCCATCGACGATCGCAAACAGCAAGATCCACGCCCATGCTTGCCAGCTCTGCGGTTGCGCGCGCTTGGAAAGTGCCGCCACCATCAGCACGAGTACCCCCGCCGGAATCAGTCGCATTCCCGCCATGAACAGAGGCGTCGTATGCGGCATCACTCCTTTCATCGCCACCATTGCCGTCCCCCATAGAAAAAAGGGCATCACCAACAAAATCGATGTTAAGCTGAAAGAATATGGGGACTTGTTTAACTGCATGAATACTTAAATTGCGGCTCTTAACAAATTGTATATTTTCCTTACGAACTCTGCTAGGAATTAGGGGATAGGGGATAGGGAATAGGCTTTAGGCTTTCGGTTTTAGGCTTTAGGTACTGAAGATAGGTGTTACTCATTACCCATCCAGTCCC
Organism: Chamaesiphon minutus PCC 6605; assembly: GCF_000317145.1. Lineage (GTDB taxonomy): Bacteria > Cyanobacteriota > Cyanobacteriia > Cyanobacteriales > Chamaesiphonaceae > Chamaesiphon > Chamaesiphon minutus. The sequence continues at coordinate 3,723,985 of NC_019697.1, forward strand.
CCCGTCCCCCCGTCCCCCCGTCCCCTATCCCCTATTCACTATTCCCTATCCCCTATCCCCTCATCTATGTTCTGGCCGTTTAACAAGAAAGCTACTAAACAAATTGCGCGCATTGAGATTGCTGGTGCGATCGGTAGTGGTACGCGCAAAGCTGTATTAAAAGCACTCAAAGAAGTTGAAGAACGCAAATATCCGGCATTAGTGCTGCGGATCGATAGCCCTGGTGGGACTGTCGGCGATTCTTACGAAATTTATCAGGCACTGGTACGACTGCAATCTAAGCTGAAAATAGTTGCCAGCTATGGCAATATTTCGGCTTCTGGGGGCGTTTACATTGGGATGGGTGCGCCGCACATTATGGCCAATCCCGGTACTCTCACGGGCAGTATCGGGGTAATTCTGCGCGGAAATAATCTAGAGAAATTACTCGATCGCGTGGGTGTATCGTTTAAAGTCATCAAATCGGGACCTTATAAAGATATCTTGTCGTTCGATCGCCAATTGACTGCGGAAGAGGAACAAATCCTTCAAACTCTCATCGATAGTACTTACGAGCAATTTGTGAATACAGTTGCCGAATCTCGGCATCTCGAACCCGCTACGGTCAAAACCTTTGCCGACGGACGTATTTTTACGGGCGAACAAGCGGTAGAATTTGGAGTGGTCGATCGACTGGGTTCGGAAGAAGATGCTAGGCTGTGGGCGGCGGAATTAGCTGGGTTAGATCCCGACAAGGCGAAACTGCACACGATCGAAGAACGCAAGCCCCTATTGACGAGATTATTACAAAATCAAGTTTCTGGGTTCTCAACAGTAGTATCGACCGCAGATTGGGTACAATTTGAACTAAGCACTAACGGACAACCTTTGTGGTTATATCGTCCCTAAGTAGCGTAATCTATAGAAAATTTTGCGGAGGGCGATCGCGTGGAGTGGCAGATGAGGGCAATTCGAGGGGCAACGACAGCAAGTGAAAATACCGAAGTAGCGATTTCTGTCGCTGTCGCCGAACTGTTGCAAGAATTGGAGTATCGCAATCGGATCGATCCGGATCGAATTGTCAGCGTGATTTTTACTGCTACTAAAGATCTCGATGCGGTATTTCCCGCTGCCATCGCCCGCCGCCTCTACCCCAATTGGCAAGATGTCGCACTAATGGACGTTCAACAAATGCACGTCGAAGGTAGTCTTCCCCGCTGTATTCGCTTCCTGATCCACGCCCATCTCCCTATTGATGCCAAAATTTATCACCCCTATTTACGCGGCGCGAGTAATTTACGTCCCGATCGGAGCTTGGTTAGTTAAGAATTGAGAATTGAGAATTTCAGAGTACCCATAAGGGGCATTCCTGCGGATTAATTGTGTAGGGGTGCCCCTGCTAATGCCTAAGCAATGTCATCACATCAATCGGCGGATTCTGCACAAGAGGGGCTAGCAGATAGCCTAATGTGTCCGATCGTAGGAATTGGGGCTTCAGCGGGCGGGTTAGAAGCATTTACCCAACTGCTCGAACACCTACCGACAGATACGGGGATGGCGTTCGTGCTGGTTCAGCATTTAGATCCCACACATGCTAGCCTCCTGACGCAAGTGTTAGCAAAAATAACGGCGATGCCCGTTGCCGAAGTTGCTGATGGGGTGGCGGTGATGCCCGATCGAGTATATGCGATCCCGCCCAACCGCGAATTAATCTTGGTCGGCAATAACCTCAAGCTTTTGGCGCGTCGGCAAGATCGCCGTCGGTTTTTACCGATCGATCGGTTTTTTCAATCTTTAGCAACAGATCGCCAACATCTGGCGATCGCGGTGGTATTATCGGGTGCCGATGGCGATGGCTCGATCGGATTAGCCGCAGTCAAAGCGGCTGGGGGGATTACCTTCGCTCAAGATATTGCCTCGTCCAAATTTGAGGGAATGCCAAAACACTCGATCGCGACAGGTTGTGTCGATTTTATCTTACCACCAGAGGCGATCGCGGCGGAATTAGGCGCGATCGGTCGTCACTCCCGTGTCGCTCGTATCCCGCAGCACTCATCAGTGAAGTCAGTTGTGGGCGAGAATCAGAGCGAGTCGATCGCGAAGATTTTCAACCTACTCAGAACCGAAAAAAGTGTTGACTTTACAGGTTATAAGCCTGCTACGCTCAAACGGCGGATCGTGCGCCGGATGGCTTTACATGATTTGGAACGGTGGGATGATTACGTCCGTTTTCTTCAGACTAATCCGGCAGAATTACACGAGTTAGAGCGCGATCTGTTGATTAATGTCACTAGTTTTTTCCGCGATCCCGCAATTTTTAATGCTTTCAAAAACACGGTATTTGCGGAGATTGTTGCCCAAAAATCTCCAGGAGTGCCGATTCGGATTTGGGTGGCGGGTTGCTCGACTGGCGAAGAAGCCTACTCGTTAGCGATGTGCTTGTTAGAATATTTAGAAGAATGCCAGATTCAGATCCCGATTCAGATTTTTGCGACTGATATTAGTGAAGCCGCAATTGCAATCGCCAGAAGAGGCATCTATAAACCGGGGATGATGGGTAGAGTTACAAGCGATCGATTGCACCGCTTTTTTGTCGAAGTTGAGGATGGTTATCAAATCGGCAAATCTGTTCGCGAGTTGTGTGTTTTTGCCAGACAAAATCTGATTGCCGACCCGCCTTTTTCGCAACTCGATCTGATTAGTTGTCGGAATGTATTAATTTATTTAGGCGCGGACTTACAAAAACGATTGATTCCAATTTTTCACTATGCTCTCAAACCCAATAGTTTTTTGATGTTGGGTACTTCCGAAAGCATCGGTAAATTTTCTGATTTATTCGTACCTGTAGATAATAAATCTAAAATTTATGCGCGCAAATTGGCACCAAAAAGTCCATATCTAAAATTTAATAGTAGCGAGCGCGCTCTCAAAAAAGTGAAGCCCATGATGCCGATAGATGAAGATAGTCGCAACGATCGAGATTTACTCCAACAGGCAGATCGGCTCGTCCTCGATCGCTATGCACCTGTTGGCGTGACGATCGATAATGACATGAATATCGTCCAATTTCGCGGCCAGACTGGAAATTATCTCGAACCACCCACGGGCAAACCGAGCTTCAATCTGTTCAAAATGGCCAAACCCGAATTAGCAGTCGAATTACGTGCCGTCGTCCATCAGGCTAGGCAACAGCAAGAAATCATTCGGCAAGAAGGTGTGCAGGTAAAAACTGCCGATGGGATAAAAACGATCGCGATCGAAGCGATCCCATTTCAGAGCGGTACAGATGGTAGACCCTATTTATTAGTTCTATTTCAGGAATCGGCAATCGCTGTTGATGCAGCTACACCCGCGCTCGTCCAGTCGAAAAAGGGCAAGCAAGCAGCCTTAGATCGAGAAAATACCCGACTCCTCCAAGAACTAACGACGACGCGAGAATGTTTAGAGGCAATTATTGAGGAGCAAGAATCGACCAATCAAGCTTTACAAGTAGCAAATGAAGAGATTTTATCGAGTAATGAGGAGCTACAAAGTACGAATGAAGAGTTAGAAACCTCTCAAGAAGAGTTACAGGCAACTAACGAAGAATTGCACACCATTAATGAAGAACTCAATAGCCGCAATAGCGAACTCAGTCAGATTAATAACGACCTTCAGAATTTGTTGAGCAGCATTAATATTCCGATTCTGATGCTCGATGGCGAGTTGCGAATTCGGCGGTTTTCCGCGCTAGCGCAACAAATTTTTAACCTGATTCCGACAGATTTAGGGCGACCATTTAGCGATATTAAACCCAAGATATCGATTCCAGATCTGAGCGAATCAATTCTGGAGGTGATTCAGACATTAGCCACCAAAGAGCAAGAGGTACAGGATCGGACAGGGAATTGGTATAGTTTGCGGATTCGACCATACCGGACGAGCGACAATCGGATCGATGGGGTGACGATCGGGTTAATCGATATCGATACGATGGTGCGCAATGCGGCAGTCGTCGAAGCCGCACGGGACTATGCCAATGCAATCGTCGAAACTGTCCACCAACCCCTGCTGGTGTTAGATGCAGACTTATGCGTAATTCGCGCCAATCAATGTTTTTACGAATCTTTTGGACTGACACCCGATCGCACCGAGCGGCAATCGATCTTTGAGTTGGAGGATCGGGTGTGGGATATTCCGAGTTTGCGATCGCTGCTCGAAACCGCGATCGATCGAGATACCGAGTTTCAAGACTTTGAGGTCATTCATACCCGTCCTGCCGAATCACCGCGCATTCTTTTACTCAATGCACGCAAAATTAGAGACGATCGTCAAGAAGATAGTATTCTGCTAGCGATCGAAGAAATTACCGCCCGTCGCCAATCCGAAGCTCAGATCCAAGAATCCCTCGCCGAAAAGGAAGTATTACTGGGAGAAATCCATCATCGGGTCAAAAACAATCTCCAAATTGTTTCTAGTCTGCTGAGTCTGCAAAACAATCGCGTCACCGATTCACAAGCGAACACAATTCTCCAAGATAGTCAAAACCGTGTCAGTGCGATGGCAGCAATCCACGAGATTTTGTATCGATCGTCTAATTTAGCAGCTCTCAACTTTGATGAATACGTTCGCACCTTGGTCGATAATCTGTTTGCAAGCTACACCGTCGATCGAGCGGCGATTTCCCTGAGTGTGGAAGTGTCACCAGATGTAGATATCGATGTCGATCGAGCCGTGTTGTGTGGCTTAATTATTAACGAATTAGTCACTAACGCTCTCAAATATGGCTTTGCAGACGGTCGGGAAGGTGAATTATCGATCCACTTAATAAGTAGTAACCAGATCCTGACATTAGCCGTGGCAAATAACGGTCGGGAACTACCCCTAGATTTTGATATTCGTAACATTCGATCGATGGGACTCAATCTAGTCATGTCTCTGGTTAAACAAATCAAAGGCGAACTAACTGTAGAAACCGGGGCGATGACTGTGTTTAAAATCACCTTTCCCAAATCAATCTAGTAGCCTACTGTGTAAATCTAGTTACTATTTTGGCGACTTTTCGCGCACCAAGCAGCAAGAGAAGACAGGGAGCAGGGCGCAATGCGGTTGCAGAAATCTGTCAAATCTCCCAAAAGATAGATTTATAGATGTATCTTCAGTTTTACAATCATTGAGCGCAAATTAATAAAAAAGTTTAAGTTACAGCGCGATTTAAACCAGATACTTCGCAAGAGCTTAATACTATAGAGAGATCGGAAGATACCGATCTGCGGTTATTCCTCAGATCCTCACTACCTATTGGCTAGCCACTTGTAATGACGAATATACTCGTAGTTGAAGATGAATCGATTGTCGCTTGGGATATTAAAGAAACCTTAGAAAAATTAGGTCATCAGGTCGTCGATTTGGTGGTTTCTGGAACCGAAGCAATTCGAGCCGCGACAACTAGCCGCCCCGATTTAGTCCTGATGGATATTCGGTTAGCAGGAGAGATGGACGGTATTACGGCTGCGAATGAGATTTATCGGCAATTAAATATTCCGGTGGTTTATCTTACCGCTCACGCCGACGAAGATACTCTAGCGCGGGCGATAAAAACCGCACCCTTCGGCTACTTGAGTAAACCTTTTCAAGCGCAATCGTTACAGAGCACGATTAAGGTGGCACTCGAACGTTACAAAGTCGAAGCCTCTGCCCAGATGACTCAAGCGTGTTTGGGGGAGACTTTAGACAATCTAGGCAGTGGCATTATTATCACCGATCGGCAGGGATTGGTGACTTTTATCAATCCGATCGCTCAAACACTGACAGGTTGGAGTTTGATAACCGCTGTGGGTGTAAAGATCGAGCGAATTTACCCTCTCATCTGGGAAATAGACGGCACCGCGATCGAGAATCCCAGTAGGCAAGCGATGCGGTTGAAACAATGTATCAAATCGCCCGATCGCGCTTGGCTAGTCACCAAAGATCGATCGGAAATACCGATTCTTGATAGTGCTACACCGATTGTTAAGCCTGACGGTGAGATTGTCGGCAGTGTGGTGGTGTTTCAAGATAAAACCCCGCAGATTGCTGCTGAGATCGATCTATGGGAGCACAACCAAGATCTAGAAGCTTTTCAATTTAAGTTAATCTCTCGACTCCAAGTCAAGACTGCCGAATATCAACAAGAGATCGCCTGCACGGGGGTAATGGATCGTCTCCTAGAGCTAGCTCAGACGGCTCCTCACACCAAACGCATAGACTCAATCGACTTTGCGCTCCAACAATTAGGAATGGCCATTGATGCCGATTATTGTTGGGCTACTGTTTACGATCGCAAGCAGGGTACAGCCAGAATTTGCTGCGAATATATCAATACAGACCGTCAGATTTATCCGATTAGTAAAATCGGTCAACAGATAGACTTATTTCAATATCCTCAGTTCTACAATTATTTATTTGAAAGCGAAAATTGGATCGATCCGCCCTTAGAGATCCTGCCTACTGTTTACCTCGATCTCTTCAATTTTACAGACCGAATCTTGATTTGCCCGATCGCGCGCGAGTTGCCAAAAGTGGCAGACCGTTTTGGGCACCAACATCCTGAAACGCTCGGTGAAGTTGGGATCGTCGGCAAGGGCAGTCCAGATTGGACGGTAGAGAGCGCGCGCACGATCGCGCAAATCTTTCGTTATGCAGTTTATCTGTTTGATTGATAATATCTTCACTCGCCAATCTTGAAAACAAATTCATTAATAAAACTTTCAGATGCGAAGCTGCGGTGTGCTTCTGCTCCCCCCTATCCATTATTGAGCCACTGCTCGTGACTAACATACTTATAGTTGAAGACGAAAGTATCGTCGCTTGGGATATCAAAGAAACTTTAGAAAAATTAGGTCATCAGGTCGTCGATCTGGTCGGTTCGGGAGCCGAAGCAATTCGATCGGCCACAACTAGCCACCCCGATCTGGTCTTAATGGATATCCGCTTGGCAGGAGAAATGGATGGAATTAGGGCTGGAGCCGAGATTTACGAGCGATTAAACATTCCCGTTGTCTACATAACAGCTAATGCCGACGAGCGCACCTTAGAGCGGGCAACTCAAACCAATCCCTTTGGCTATATTATCAAACCGTTTCAATGGCAAACGTTGCAGAGCACGATTAAAGTCGCACTCCAACGCCATCGTAGTGAATTAGCTACTAATTTGAATCGATCGGGTTTGACAAATACCTTAAATAGTATCGGCAAGGGTATTATCGTTACCGATCGACAAGGGGTAGTGACATTTATCAACTCGATGGCTCAAGAGTTAACTGGTTGGACTGCGACAGAAGCACTCGGCAAACAGATCGGGGATGTTTTTCGCTTGCATTGGGAGTCAGATGGCATGGCGATCGAAAATCCGGGGATGCGTGCCATGCGATTGCAACAGCCAGTAAATTCACCCCATCGCTGTTGGCTAGTGACTAAATATGGTGCAGAAATCCCGATCTCCGATACTGCGACCCCGCTCTACCAGTCAGATGGTGAAGTTGTCGGCAGTACGATCGTATTTGACAATAATATCGAGCGACTCAGTGCTGAGATGGATTTACTGGAGCACAACCAAGATCTCGAAGATTTTCAACTCAACTTAATCTGCCAACTTCAAATCAAGACTGCCGAATATCGACAAGCAACCGCCTGTCTTGAGGTATTGAATAATATCTTCGATCGAGTTCGTACCGCCACCACTGAAACCGAGCTACTCCACGACGCGCTCCAGCACTTAGGGATGGCTCTCGCTGCCGATTACTGTTGGTGTACTATTCATGACAGCCAAGACAGTACAGCCAGAATTATTAGTGAATATGTTAACACCGAACATCATATTTACCCTGCCAGCAAAGTTGGCCAGAAGATTAACATGCTGCGGTATCCTCAATTCTACAATTATCTATGTGAGGGCAAAAGTTGGATCGATCCACCTGCTGAGATTACGCCCGAACAATATCTAGGTCTTGTCGATCCAGCCGCTCAGACGATCGTTTGTCCGATCCTGGCTGCTGCCCCAGGAGCCGAATATGCGCTCGATCGGATTGAGGATTGGGCGATCGGGGAAATCGGCATCGTCAATACGGGGAAACCACTATGGACATCCGACCAAGCTCGCCTCATCAGCCAAATATTCAGCTATGCAGTCAAATTTTTTCGGTAAACACATCGTGAATCGCTCGCTCGAACATCTTTGGCGAAGCCTCGCCAAATGAGCATCTCCCATTCCTTAAAATGGCTCGATAGCCTCAAAGATGAGTTCCGAAAGTCGCTCTTAGATATCAATCGCGCGATGCGGATTTCAGCAGAAATTCTCCAAGACCAAATTCGCTCGATCGATCTCAATACAGCTAATTCAGCAGTCGTCGAGCAACATCGATCGATGCATCATGGACTAGCTTTTAACCTGCAAATATTGCAAGCGGAATGGCAACGACAATTTCAGCTCATCGATATTTTAATCGCTCTACAAACTAACTATAAAACTCATCCGATTCAATCTTTGAGCGATGTTGAATTCCGTAACTGGATTGGCGATATCGCGAACGAATGCAACACGATCGCCTACCGATATCAGCACCAAATCGGTCATACAATTAGCGATCGACTACCGCAAAACTTGTCCTATCCGTTCACTATTATCGAACTAATTGCGATCGAAATGTTTGAAAATGCTTGTAAATATACTCCACTGCGACACCCGATCCGATTGGAAGTAAATGTCTGCGATCGTCAGTTGCAGTTGGCTGTTGTCAGTACGGGTATCCAACTATCCGCACGGGAATTAGAGCTGCTGTTTCTCCCTTTTGCCCACGATGCCCCAGAATTTGCGGCAACATCTGGTATTACTAGTTTGGGTTTATCGGTAATCGACAAGTTAATCCCGCTCTTAGGTGGCAATATTCAATTCACTACCGATCGTGACGCGACGCGCTCGATCTTGACTGTGCCAGCAGCTTGAGGGTGGATGGATAATAGACAACCAGGCAGCCCTACCCCCTAGCTCTGCTGATTTGCCCGCAATTGCCCGCAAGCAGCACTCGCACCTAAGCCTTTAGAATATCGCACGCTGACGGCGATATGCTGCTGTTCTAAGACATCGACAAAGGCTTTAATATCTCTAGGTGTCGGTCGATCGAAATCGGCATCCTCGATCGGATTGTAGGGAATTAGATTAACATGGGTTTGAAAGCCGCGTAATTGACTGGCTAATTCGGCAGCCTGTTTGGGATCGTCATTGACGCCTGCTAGGAGGATATATTCCACGCTCAGCCTTCTGCCAGTGATGCGGACATAATCGCGACACTCGTCGAGCAGATCCTCAATTGGGTAATGTTCCGCCGTAGGGACGAGCTTGGTACGCAGTCTTTGAGTGGGTGCGTGGAGACTAACTGCCAGGGTGACTTGGAGTTCGTGTTCGGCGAGTTCGTGAATTTTACCAGGTATTCCCACGGTAGAGACAGTAATCGATCGCTGCGAAATCCCGATATCTTTATTTAAACACTGTACGGCTTTAACGACATTATTCAGGTTCGCCAATGGTTCGCCCATGCCCATAAACACCACATGACTGACGCGCTCGTTGAAATCTTCCTGTACGGTTAATACCTGATCGATAATTTCGTGCGGCTGGAGATGGCGCATAAATCCACCCTTACCAGTCGCGCAAAAAGTGCAAGCCATCGCGCAGCCAACCTGAGACGATACGCAGACTGTCAGTCGCTTCGCCGTGGGAATGCCAACTGCTTCGATGATTTGCCCATCTTGAAGCTCCAGCAAGTACTTGATCGTACCATCGGTAGCCACGGCGCGGTGATGGATCTTCGATCGACCGATCGGGGTATCCTTGACTGTCTCCCGCCACTGCTTAGAAAATACGGTAATATCGGCCAGCGATTTGGCACCCTGCTGATAAATCCACTGATATAGTTGCTTGCCGCGATAAGCTGGCTGACCCTGCGCCTGTACCCAAGTAGTCAATTCTGCTAAACTCAAGCCTAGTAATGGGGTAATCGCGATCTGAGAATCTGGTTCTAAAGTAATGACAGACATGTTTTGGAAGGTTATGATGACGGGAGGCGAGCGAAAACTGAATACTGGCAACGAGATCTACACGTATTTAAGGGCAATCGACAGGCTGAATGCTGAATATCGATCGGTTCTTTTTGTGTCTAACTGGGAATAATATTTTAACCGATCGCTGAATATTGGGGTTGCCGATGTAGGCTCGATCTTGCTAATCGAATCAACGGCTCGACGAACGACTGTTAATTTAATGTCGATTCTATATTTACAGCCTATTTTATGACATTTCTGATTGCAGGATCGAGTTATTCTCGCTCGGCCATTATACCTAACATATATCTTATCCCCGCTACTCCCTACCCTTTATTCTCTACCCCCTATGGCTAGACCGATCCAACAAGTCGAACAAGATTTGACTCAACTGAGAAAAGCTAGTAGTCAACTAGGCCAAGAATTGACTGCGGCTTATCAAAGTTACTTTACCAGCCTAGCATTAACACTCAGAAAACAGTCGATTCAAGGTTGTTATTATTTGTGTACGACTTGTTATCCCGAAGCTTTCTTAAAATTAAATTACGATCGCCGCACCCAGTTACTCATCACCTTAAAACGCGTCATTCGGAATGTCATTAGCGATCTCGTCGTGCATATCGAACCCCACCGTCCTAAACATCGTCCCACTGATGAGGATGAGCCGACAGGAGAGTTAACTTCGATTCCGGTAATGCCAATGGATTGGTTTGAAACGCCAGCATCGCTGGCAACTTGGCAACAGAATATCGAAGCCGAGATCGGCCATAGTTTGAAAGAGATTTCTTATAAGGTAAATCTGCTGTTGCAGCAAGCACAAATTATGCCGCCAACTATTCCCAAACAAATATTAGAAGCCAGTGCTGAAGCCGATCGTCAAGGTGGTAGTACGGCAAATGTTCCGAATATTTTAAGTATCCTAATCGAACGAGAGACTACTGGCGGACACATACCAGAAGATAATGCCGACGATCGATTGATGTTATCTACTGCCATCGAACTCGATCGAGCCGATGAGTCACCGCAGATCGTGCAAATTCATAGCCTCTATCTACGTTTGACCGAAGTTGAGTTTTCGGATGTGACTGTCTTAAGTTTGCGAAAAAACATCAGTCAATTGGTTGATAAAGTTAACAAGCTCCGCCGTGAGTACATCCACAAGCAACAAGAACTAAAAATCGCCGAAGCTGAATCAGCTTGGCGCAATAGTTGGTTTGAAGATTAATTAATAATTGATAAGCGATAAGCGATCGATTAAAATTAGAGGATATTGGGTGTAGGTTGGGTTGAGACTCGAAACCCAACAGCACCAATGTTGTAGTACAGTCAGCGATCGATATTTAATTAAGCGTAACTACTTAGATTAAATGTCTAGCATTTTAAAGTAAGATTTTCAAATCCTAATGTTAAATTTCGAGATTCATGTCTGATGCTCCTGATTGGTCGAGAATTCAAAAAGCGTTAGCGGTCGAAGCGCAGTATGGCTACACCGATCTAGTCGGGCAACAATATCGCTTTGGTGAGTTTTTGTGTTTGAGTTTCGGAAAACCACCAGCGCATACAACTTCTAAAGATCGCCAACACTGGCGCGAATTAGCTTTTGAATTCGATAAATATCACGACCTTACACTTGTCGAACGTAGAGAATTAATTGCTAGAGCCAGCCAATTTCTGACAGTCGCCGAGCAAGTTTGCGCTCATCAGCATGGCGATCGATCGGTACCTGCACCGACGGTAAATGAATCGCCGCGTCAAATTATCCCCAGCAAACCGACAGCCAATCTTAAGGTTGCACCCGCCACAATTCCAGTACGGGGAGATACTAATTTAACACTCGATCGATATCTACGAGATATTCCTAAACTTGGCATCCGTAAAGCCGAGATTTTGGCGAGATTGGGATTATTAACCGTCAAGGATGTTTTATATTACTATCCGCGCGACCATATCGACTATGCCAAACAGATAAACATCATCGAATTAGAACCAGGTACCACTGTTACACTGGTAGGCATAGTTAGAAAAATCAACTTTTTTACTAGTCCCAAAAACAAGAAGCTTAACGTCTTAGAACTCACCATCAAAGATGAAACCGGACAACTCAAAATTAGTCGCTTTTATGCTGGGACTCGCTACAGTAGTCGCGGTTGGCAAGAATCCTTAAAACGTAAATATCCCGTCGGCAGTTGGATTGCTGCATCGGGCTTAGTCAAGCAGGGGAAATATGGCATCAATTTAGATAATCCCGAAATCGAAGTCTTAGCAGATGCCGATGCGAGTATTTCCTCTCTTAAAATCGGGCGCGTATTACCCGTATATCCTCTCATTGAAGGCGTTTCCGCAGATGTCGTCCGCGAAGCCGTCGTGACGGTGTTACCTGCTGCCGAGCAATTAACCGATCCTTTGCCCAAAGTCGTGCGCGAACAATATGGATTGATGGAACTCGCCGCATCAATTCAGAATATCCATTTTCCTGAAGATAGCGATACCAAAGAAGCCGCACGACGGCGATTGATTTTCGATGAGTTTTTCTATCTGCAATTAGGCTTCCTGCAACGTCGCCATCTGATGCGTCAGGTGCATACTCAGGCAATCATTACCCCGACAGGAGTATTAATCGATAGGTTCAGGGAACTACTACCCTTTCAACTCACCAACGCTCAACAACGAGTAGTGAGCGAAATCCTCTCAGATCTCCAACTACCCGCACCGATGAATCGCTTGGTGCAAGGTGATGTCGGTTCGGGCAAAACTGTAGTAGCCGTACTAGCAATTTTAGCCGCAATTCAATCTGGCTATCAAACCGCATTAATGGCTCCAACCGAAGTACTCGCCGAGCAACATTATCGCAAACTCGTCGGCTGGTTCAATCTCTTACATTTACCCGTCGAACTCCTGACGGGTTCTACCAAAGCAGCTAAACGCCGCCAGATCTACAGCGAATTAGAAACAGGCGAACTCTCGATCGCCGTCGGCACCCATGCTTTAATTCAAGATAAAGTCAACTTCCGCAACCTCGGCTTAGTCGTCATCGACGAACAACATCGTTTCGGCGTCTTCCAGCGCGCTAAATTGCAGCAAAAAGGCTCCCAGCCGCACGTTCTCACCATGACCGCTACGCCCATCCCCCGCACCCTCGCCCTCACGCTCCACGGCGATTTAGACGTCAGCCAGATCGACGAATTACCAGCCGGACGCCAGCCAATTCAAACCAACGCTGTCAATAGTCGCCAGCGCAGTCAAGTTTACGAACTAATGCACCGCGAAATCGCTCAAGGGCGACAGGTATATATCGTCCTGCCCCTGGTCGAAGAATCCGAAAAACTCGACCTCCGTGCCGCCACCGAAGAACACGAGCGGTTGGCCACTGAAGTCTTCCCTCAATATCAAGTCGGCTTACTCCACGGACGCATGAGTTCGGCAGATAAAGATGCTGCGATTACTGCATTTCGCGATAATCTTACCCAAATTATTGTCTCCACAACGGTCATCGAAGTCGGCGTAGATGTACCTAACGCCACCGTCATGTTGATCGAAAATGCCGAACGCTTTGGTTTATCCCAACTCCACCAATTACGCGGACGCGTCGGACGGGGCGCGCATCGTTCTTACTGTTTACTGATGAGCAGCAGTACCTCAGGCGATGCCAAACAACGCTTACAGGTGCTAGAACAATCCCAAGATGGATTTTGGATCTCTGAGATGGATATGCAATTACGCGGCCCCGGACAGGTGCTAGGCACCCGTCAATCGGGGATGGCAGATTTTGCCCTAGCCAGTTTAGCAGAGGATGGCGAGGTACTAACGATCGCGCGCGATGCAGCAGAAAAAGTGATTTTACAAGATAACGACTTGAGCGAGTCGCCACGATTGAAAGCAGAACTAGATTATCGGTTTCAAAAACTGATGGGGGGAAGTATTCTGACTTAAATATTGAGGGATTCTCTGTCGCATTGATTGGATAGATTGATAGTCAATTTCCATATATGTTGTGAGAACTTTATCTCCTAGGTAGTTACACTGATTGTAATTATAAGTAAATAGATAAACTAACTAATTTAGGTCAAGTTCATGATTGGGGTGATAATAATTGGAACATCGGTAAAGTCCCTAATCTTCATAGTTTAATACCATATTCTTTGGAAGCACGCAAGCCTGTTTTTGACTGTACATCAAAAGATGGACTGAATGGTGCCCATATTACTCGTGCTCGCGAATCAAAACAGCACTTCGATCCAATAGTTTCCAAATTATTAAAAGTTCTATAGTTAATTAAGAATTAACTATAAATAAATTTAATGAAGACAATCGAGTTTATATCTCTAAAAGCTCAATTGTCAATATCAAGACATCTTAAAAATTCAAACAAGTATTTAAAGAATATTTTTGATATAATTCAATTGATAAGATGTATTTCACATAATGAACGATCGAATCGAAGTATACGGTTATCATGGAACGAGCCAAACTAAAGCTGCCAGTATCCTCAAAAATGGATTCCTTTCCAGTGACAATGATTATGATTGGTTAGGTACGGGTATATATTTTTTTCAGGATGCTCCAATGAGAGCCAAAAAATGGGCAACAGAAATGCATCCAGATGAACCAGCGGTAATTTGTTCGCTAATAGAGTTAGACAACTGTATAGATTTATTTGATATCATGTGGTTTCCCATACTTAAAAACGTCTATAATCTATTTGATGAAGAGTATCGATCGACAAATAGACCTTTCCCCAAACAAAATCCATCTCGATCTAAAGCTCACCGCTTAGACTGTGCATTTTTCAACTATGCTAGCCAGTTTCTTTCCCGTCAGGGACAGATCGTAACAAGTATAAGAGCAGTTTTTGTAGAAGGCGAGTGCATATTTCCCGATTCAGCAATTTTCGATCTAGCTCATGTCCAAATAGCAGTTAGAAATCCTGCTGTAATTAAAGAATCTTATCTAGTCTAAATTTAAGGAGTCGAGCTGATGCTAGATGTAAATAAATGCAAGGAAATACTAGAAAATCATTTTGCCACAGTAACTCATGAGGAATTCTTGGCTAATTTAGAAGAATTTTGCCCAGAATTATTTGAAGCAGGTTCTGATGAAATGATGTCTGATAAGCTTCAAGATGTAGAACTTTATCAGCAAGCAAAGCAAGAGAGTAAACTAGAAATTGCTCCTAAACTTTTGAAGAAAGGGCTAAGTATTCAGGAAGTAGCTGAAATCCTCGAATTGGATGTACAGCTTCTCACCAAATAAATAATTCAGATATAGAGAAATATTTGACTCATCGAGTCAATAAAAAAAGGCGGATATTACCCACCTTTTTTTATATTTAAACTAATAAAAAACTATTCCCATTCAATCGTGCCAGGTGGCTTGGAAGTGATATCATAAACCACGCGGTTGACACCTTTTACTTCATTCACGATCCGGTTAGAAACAATCTCTAGAAACTCATACGGCACCTTCGACCAATCGGCAGTCATCCCATCTTCACTAGATACACAACGTAAAACGATTGGGTGTGCGTAAGTGCGTTGGTCGCCCATGACGCCGACACTATTAACATCTGCGAGTAGCACCGCGAAAGCTTGCCAAAGTTTGTGATAAAGTCCCTGTTTATTAACTTCCTGACGAACGATTAGATCGGCATCGCGGAGAATATTTAGCCGCTCGGCGGTAACTTCACCAATAATCCGAATTGCCAAACCGGGGCCGGGGAAAGGTTGACGTTGGACGATTTCTTCTGGTAAACCGATCGAGCGTCCGACTTTACGCACTTCATCTTTAAATAATTTGCGTAAGGGTTCTACAAGTTTAAATTGCAAGTCTTTAGGCAAGCCGCCGACGTTGTGATGGCTCTTAATTTTGACCGCGACGCGTTCGCCAGTTTGCGGATCGACATTGGTGTCTGCCGATTCGATGACGTCGGGATATAATGTGCCCTGTGCGAGATAATCAAATGGCCCCAATCGTTTTGATTCTGACTCGAATACGCGAATAAATTCAGCACCAATGCGTTTGCGTTTGACTTCGGGATCGGTAACGCCTGCGATCGCATTAATAAACCGTTCGCGCGCCATTACATATTCAACTTTGATATGGAATTGGTCTTTGAATAAGGTAACTAATCGTTCTGGTTCGAGCTTGCGCATGAACCCTTGATCGATGAACATACACGTCAATCGATCGCCGATCGCGCGGTGTAATAAGAATGCTAAAGTCGAAGAATCAACACCACCAGATAATGCCAGTAAGACTTTTTTATCGCCTACGCGCGCGCGAATATTGCGGATGGCTTCTTCGACAAATGCTTCCGTCGTCCAAGTAGGTTGACAAGCGCAAATATGATAGACAAAGTTGCGAATCAGGGCGAGTCCACCAACTGAATGTACGACTTCGGGGTGAAATTGGACGCCATATAGTTTGCGCTGATGGTCGGCGATCGCCGCGCAGGGTGTATTCTCAGTATGCGCCAGCAGCTCGAATCCAGTCGGGAGGCGTTCGCAAGAGTCGCCATGACTCATCCACATGATCGAACCTTCCTCGACATTCGTTAGCAGGTCGATCGGATCGTCGATGAGAATTTCGGCTTTGCCATACTCGGCTTTTTTGGCTTTGATAACTTCGCCACCAAGCTGCTGCACCATGAGCTGCATTCCATAGCAGACACCCAAAACGGGAATGCCGAGATTCCAGATTTCGGGGTCGCATTGGGGCGCACGATCGTCATAAACGGAGCTAGGGCCGCCAGAGAGAATAATTCCCTTCGGATTTAGTAATTTCAGTTGCTCGGCAGTAGTGCGATAAGAGATAACTTCAGAATAAACTTGAGTCTCGCGAATTCTACGGGCAATTAGTTCGGAATACTGGGAGCCGAAGTCCAGAATGACGACCATTTGATGATTTAAGCTTACGTGTTCTAAAGGATTAGCGGTAAGCTGAAGATCTGTTGAACTAGTTTCGGTTTCTGTTGTCACTGCGGACTCCCTGGGATTTGATACGTGTAGACGACTGGAGCTACGACCGTCTGGATTTGAGATGACTGACTCTACGATTTGAAGAGTGCGATCGAGCGAGATTTTTACTAAGTAATTAAAAAAATTATATTCGATTAAATTTAGCACAATTGGGTCAAAAATGTTCTGCCAGTTGGACTAGTGGCAATAACTCGCCGCTGTCGATCGAATACTACGGAACCGACACTTACAGATTGCTGACTTTGGCTATAAATGTATGTTTGCGATCGATTATCGATCCGCTCGGTGAGATATCCGTAAATCTGAGTTACCCAATTACTACCACCGTCAGAACTTATCTGGAGATATTTCAGGACATCTTCTGCCGTCTCACAGTCGAATAACTCTGACAAGTGTGCTGCGGGTAAACCCATCCGCGCCGCTGCTGCAACCAAAATCTCTAATCGACCATCAGCTAAATGGTGATGTGTGTGAAAAATTCCCCCCGCCAACTTGATTAACTTGCCGTGATAGCCAAATAGTAATAACTTGGGCACTCCTAAGCTGCCCGCCTCAGCTAATAATGGCCCCAACCAATTTGCCGTCTTAATAATTCGATCGCGTTTAATTCCCATCTGCTGTGCCAGATCTAACCCATTTTCCCCAATACAAAACACCAACGGCAAGCTCTCCGAGTCCCCCCCTTTCCCCCTCTCTCCCTCTCCCCACTTCCCCCTCAACTCCGTCAAACAAGCCTCCAACTGTCCCGGCGCACTCAACGGTTGCGAAATACCCGTCGTCCCTAGCAACGATAAACCTTCAACTACTCCAAATGCCGCATTTGAAGTCCGAGTTGCGAGGATTCTGCCTGCGGGTAAAATAATCGTCACCCGAATTTTTTGTGCTGGCGTCAGTAAGAGGCCTAGATTCGCCTGTAAGAGCTGTCGAGCGTATTTATAGATAGCAGGCAGATCGTCGAGATTTGACTGCTTGCCGACCCCTTCACCCCCCACTAGCGCGATCGTTTCGACCTGGCTGGGATCTGCCCATTCCACGACTGCCCAAACTGGAGTATCGCGCGTTAAATCTAAATTGTCGCCAGGATCGCTATGAGTAATACCTAACGCCATTCCTGACTGAATCAGCGCGACTTGCGCGATCGAAATTTCTACCCGTTGGGGTGGGGTAATTAAATCGATCGTCACAACTGGCTTATTTGTCGGAGAAGATTGTTGTAGACACTGCAAAGCCGCGATTGCGCTAGCAGTGGCAAAGACGGGTAAGGTATAACCAGAGCGCATGAGACAGGGAATAGGGGATATTAATTAGTTTAGATCTAGGGGCACCCCTACAAGTTATCTGTAGGGGTGCCCCTTACGGGTACCTGTGGGTTGTAGCAGTAATAATATCTACGAATTGTCTCGATGCGTTCTATCAATTTACGGTTTTGGCCGATTATCCTCAAATTTCCAGGCTCCGCTTTCGACCAATTGTAGATCTTCGACCTGCTGGATTTGTTGTTTTTGGTAGATAGCCAGATCGAACCAGAAGGTCGTACCTACACCCACCGCGCTGGTAATATTAATTTGAGTGTGATGTTTCTCAATAATATTTTGGACGATCGATAGTCCCAATCCAGTGCCCTCTAAAGTATGGACGCGGTTCTCAACTCGGAAGAACCGATCGAAAATTGCCTGCTGATCTTCGGGATCGATGCCGATTCCGGTATCGACAACTTCTACTCTAACTACATCCGAGGTAATCTCATCGCCAACCTCAGGAGTTAATATCGCGCGATGAGCGCGAAGAGTGACCTTGCCATTCGCTTTGGTAAATTTGAGGGCATTACCGACCAGATTTGCTAGCACCTGGAGGATCAAATCGTAGTTACCTAAGATAGATGGCAGTTCGGGTTCGATATCTTGACACAGTTCGATGCCTTTGTCTCTGGCATTAAGCTGATAGGTACGTAAGGTTTGTTCGATCGCTCGATCGAGTTCGACGGCATCGAAGAGGTAGGTATGAGAAGATTCTAACTTGGATAAATCTAAGACGTCATTTACCAATCGCGTCAGTCGATCTGTTTCCCGATTAGCAGTGTCGAGAAATTCGCTACGCTCGTCTTTAGTTAGTTCATCGCCATATTCATGTAAGGTTTCGATGAATGATTTGATATTAAATAGCGGCGTCCGCAATTCATGCGAAACATTACTAATGAATTGACTTTTCGCTTCATTCAATTCTACCTCGCGAGTAATATCTTGAATCGTCATCGCGATCGCGCGGACATTTTCTTTAACCGGATCGAGTACGTTGGTAATTAAAATTCTCACCGTCCGCTGTCCGGGTTGATTGAGTGTAATCCGAAATTCTTCGCCTTCGAGTTTGCCCGCAGCCACTTGATACAGGGGGCGTGCGAGTTCGGCAGATACGCTCCCAGGTAAAACGTGCAAGACATTAGTCCCATTTAAATCCAGATGATCCCAACCAAAGAAGCGACGCGCGTTGGGATTGACTAAGACGATATTGAGATTATTATCGATCAGTACAGCACCATCAGCGATCGTGGTGACGAGGGTTTCTAGCTTAGCTTTTTCGGCAGTTAATTCATCGATATTTTGTTCTTCAAATATCTCTAGCTTTTCTGCCATTTCATTAAAGCTATCGATCAATTCTCCCAGTTCGCCGCCTAAAGGTAAATCGATCCGTTGCTTAAAATTACCAGAGGCAATATTCTTAACACCAGAGAGTAATTCTTTAATCGGTTTGGTAATTTGGAGAGCATTAAATACCGCCCCCAAAATTACCATCACCCAAATCGATACAAATACCGCGATCGTGACATCTCTGGTCAATCCGGTGGACGCAACTACGGTAGGATTGGGATTGATGCCGATCGCGAGCGTACCTAAGAATTTACCCTCATGTTCGATCGGTACGAACACATCGGTGACGATCCCTTCTGGCGTCTGATGTTGGCGTACTAAGGGCAAATCGTGATTTCCGCTGCTTTCTGGTAAGTGAATGCGGCGTTCGATCATTAATGAATTTTGCACTTCTGATTCGGAAAAGGGAATCCCCAGCCGAATCCCACCAGCATCATCAGCATAGAGGATATACCTCAGACTAGATGTGCTGTGATAGAAGCGGTTGGAAAAGCGCGCGACAGCCGTCAAATCGTTCTCGGCTAATTGGGGGGCGATATTCGCCGCCAACAGCAGCCCCAAATCTCGCCCGAAGCGCGTATCGTTGATCCGTGCATCTGCTTGAATGGTATTGACAGCCCAAAAGGTTAAGCCACTCACAATCAGCGACACCACCAAAGTAGCTGCTCCCATCAGTTTGGTTTGGAGTGTAAACTCCATCCACCAATGGCGAATGAGGTCGCGCAATTTGTCAAACATGGCTAGCATGAAGTGGGATAGGGGATAGCGAAAATAGACTCTATAACTAGCAATATTTTCTAGGTGCGACGAGTACCATTTGGTTCGATATATCTACAGATGTCAGGCTGTATCCACTCTCACTATAACAGCGATCGCCCAGATGACCGGAAGATTAACACGTTGTATAAGCTGGATATCTCGTGATGGATAGTGGATGGTGGATATTTGCCTCGAAGTTCCCTCTAGGTTTAGCGCAACCTTGCAGCGAGACAACCTCCGAGTGATGTGCGCCAACAGAGGTTTCCTCCAAGTTAAGCGCGTCAGCGATTCCAGACAAGACAAGACATAGGGGATCTAGATCCCGAGGCTCTGGCGGGATGAGGGTAGCTTGGGTTTTCGATCGCAGGCGAAGGGTTTGTGACGATCGAGTCTTTACTTATATTTAAGATTTATACAGCTCCACTCCAAGCGATTCCAGACAGTACCAACAGTCCAGCCATGTTGTTCGAGTACATGGGAAACATCAGCGACTTGGCTCGATAAAACCCCACTTAATATCGCCCAACCTTTGGGTTTGACGAGTGCGGACATGGATGGTGCTAATTGGATAATAACATCGGCTAAAATATTGCAGACAAATCCATCTACAGGCTCGGGAAGCATCGCACGCAAATGTTCGATACTGCCCAATTCAACAACTAAATTTGGGGCAGGAATACCATTTAAATCGCGATTTTCACCAGTTGCTTTGACGGCTAAAGGATCGTTATCGACAGCATAAATCTGTTTGGCACCTAACAAGAATGCAGCAGTAGAAAGAATGCCAGAACCGCAGCCCAGATCGGCAATGGTCGAAGCAGTACCGGGTTGTAAGCGCATTTCCAGAGCTTCGAGACATAATTGAGTCGTCGCATGAGTGCCCGTGCCAAATGCCACACCAGGGTCGAGTTGGAGGATAATTCGATCGGTTTCTTTTGGTACTTCCAACCAGGCTGGATTGATTAATAATCGATCGCCGATTGGTTGTGGTTGCCAATGTTGCTTCCAACTACTAGACCAATCTTCTTCATCGATGAGATTGCATCTAGTTACAGGTAGTGGACTGCCGATTTCGTTGGCATCATCTTCTAATTGCAACGATAGATCGGAAATCTCTAATAGTTTGACTTGAGTTTGAGGAATATAGGCAGAAATTAAGATTTCTTTGCCTTGTTGCTGAGTAGACATTCCTTTGCAGCCAAATTCACTCAGTCTCCAAAAGATATTTTCTTCGAGATCTGCCGTGCAATCGATTTTAATTTCCCACCAGCTATTAGACATGATTGTAGATATCGCCGGATAAATTCTAATAACTTTGTTTAGATATTAACTGTGGTGAATAGATAATTATCTTTCACCACAGTATCACAATCTGGAGCGGGATTGAAGTAAGCGCGGTTAACTAATATGGGCGGGGGTGGATGGGTAATGAATTTTGGATTTTGGATTGCGGATTGCGGCTCTCACTCGTCGGGAAACCCGACGGTATAGAGAGACAGCGACACATCGAACGAGAGATTGTGTGCGTTAAGACAAGACAGCGGATTGGAAATGTCCTCCCTCTCTCCCAGTCTCCCCGCTCCTCGCTCCAGTTAGCTAGTCAAAGTCACAGTATAAGCGTCGCTAATTCCCGTTACTTGTTTGATTTCGTTCAAGATGCCATCGGGTAAAGGATCGTCGAGGCTCAATACCATTACAGCATCGCCTCGGACGATTTTGCGTCCGACTTGCATACTGGCAATGTTGACATTAAATTTGCCGAGTAGGGAACCGATAATTCCAATAATTCCCGGTACATCTTTATGCACTGTGAATAGCATGTTTTGAGTCGGTACTACGTTGACGGGGAAATCATCGACGCTAGTAATCCGCATTTCGGCATCACCCAACAGCGCACCCGTGACCGAATGTTGACCTAAAGAACCTTTAGCAACTAATTTGAGCGTCGCTGTGTAGTCGCGCACTGAGGCGTCGCGAGTTTCGGAGACGTGAATGCCGCGCTCTTTGGCTTCGATGCCAGCGTTGACGTAGTTTACTCGTTCCCGGAGTGCGGGTGATAATAACCCTTTGAGCGCAGCAGTGACGATCGGTTTGGTTTGTTGTTCGGCGAGATCGCCATATAAACCTACCTGAAGATCGTTAATGCGTCCACCAGCCAGTTGACTGACCATATTACCGAGAGTTTCGGCAAGTTGGAGATAAGGCTTGAGTTGGGCGATCGCGTCTGGGTGCAAGCCAGGAATGTTCACCGCAGACCGGGCTGGTAGCCCCAGCAAGACGTCCCGAATCTGTTCGGCTACATCGATCGCGACATTCACCTGCGCCTCGGCTGTAGACGCGCCTAGATGGGGCGTGAGGACGATTTCTTTACCTAGCGATCGCAATTCGGATTCGCCTAAAGGTTCGACGCCAAATACATCGATCGCCGCACCAGCAATGGTACCTGCTTTGAGGGCAGCAGCCAAAGCTGCTTCGTCGATAATGCCGCCGCGCGCGCAGTTAATAATCCGCGCTTGGGGTTTCATTTTTGCCAGCGTTTCGGCATTAATCAGATTTGTCGTTTCTGGCGTCTTAGGAATATGGAGCGTGATATAGTCCGATTCGCGGAAAATCGTATCTAAATCGACCAATCTGCAACCGAGTTGCTCGGCACGTTCGGCAGAAATAAACGGGTCGAATGCCAATAATTTCATGCCCATGGCTTTGGCAACGGTAACGACGTGGGAACCAATTTTACCCAAGCCGACAACGCCGAGTGTTTTCTTATAAACTTCTGTACCGACGAACTGTTTGCGGTTCCATTGACCGCTTTTCATCGATCGATCGGCTTCGGGAATGTAGCGAGACATCGATAACATCATTGCCAGAGCGTGTTCCGCAGCAGCAATCGTATTACCTTCAGGAGAATTAACTACCACGATTCCTTTCCGGGTGGCGGCGGGGACATCCACATTATCCACACCCACACCAGCACGTCCGACAATCTTGAGATTGGTAGCAGCTTCGATAATTTCTTTGGTGACGCGGGTTTCCGATCGAATCATAATCGCATCGTAGTCACCGATAATCCGCGCTAATTCCGCTGGTGGTAAGCCAATTTTAACGTCCACTCGAGCGACTTGCGAGAGGATATCGATCCCCGCTTGGTCGATTGGGTCAGAAACAAGAACTTTAGACACGATCGGTTTAAGTAGGATAAAGGTCAGTGCAATAGCACATTCTAACTGGATAAGTTGTCTAACGGGGTTATCCTTTGGCTCAATTTTACAATCTATACTGGATGACGACCCTTGCTAGCCGACCCCATTTGGATTGTGGATTGTAGATTGTGGATTGTAAAATCCATGCATAGCAAGGGTTTTGCTTACTCATCTATCGTTACTATTTTTTTAAGTTTGGTTATGAGTTTTATCTCCTCAGTCCGCACCCGATCGATGAGATCGCCTTGGCGGAGCCTGCCGTTAGACACAGCGTCGGCTCTGCCGAATCGATCGAAATTCTTTTATAATTAAATTATTATGGATACTAATTATCTCGTGGCTGTGTTATCCGATCGCATCCAAGCTGAATCGGCTTATACTTTGTTGGAGCAACAAGGTTTACCCTTGAAAAAAGTGACGATCCTCGGTCGCGGCTACAAAACTGCTGATGAATTTGGCCTGATCGACCCCAATGAAGTCGCTCGCAAACAAGCCAAACTGATGGCGATTTGGTTGATTCCATTTGGCTTTTTGGCTGGCATCGGCTTTAGTTTAACTACCAATTTACACACATTTGCCTGGGCCGGAGAAATCGGCGATCGACTCATTAGCGGATTGCTCGGTGCCTTTGGTGGCACCATGGGGAGTATCTTCATCGGTGGCGGTGGTGGCATTGCCTTTGGTACTGGGGACGCGCTCCCCTATCGCAATCGGATTAATGCAGGTAAATATCTAATTGTTGTCGAAGGTTCGCAACTACTCCTCCAGCAAGCCACCACAATCCTCCGCAAATTCGACCTCGAAAATATCAAAACCTACACGGATATGTATCAATAAAAAACTGTCAGGTTGGTGCTGTTGGGTTTCGTGCCTTAGCCCAACTATCAACTATCAACTATCAACTATCAATTATCAGATGCTTCCAAGAGAAGAATTATTAAAACGCGTCGAAAATCGGGAAGTCGTTGCTAGAGCGATCGATTTGGCCGATCGCGCAATCAAGAATTGGGAAGTCGTCGAAACAGATTTCCTGTCTCCACCAGAAATTGCCGAAATCAAAAGCGTATTTAGCCGTCTTAGCGACGTCGAAATTATCGCCACAGGTGGCTATCCCCAGGCTGAGAGACAGCGACTGGGCATCTGTCGGGCTGAATTACCATTTGAACCCAGCCAAGTGCCCCTAGCGGCCATTCAGATTGCCGGAAATTTCTTATTCGATCCGCCGACGCATCGTGACTTTTTGGGTGCGATGTTGGGTTGTGGCATCGTCCGCGACAAAACAGGTGATATCATCGTGCTGGGCGAACAAGGTGCTCAAGCGATTGTCGCCCCAGAATTGGTGGAGTTTTTAGAAACTAATTTAACTCAAGTGCGATCGGTTCCGGTTAAGACTCAACGGATCGATTTGAGTGAATTAAAGATTCGCGAACCGAAGAAAAAAGAAATGACAACCGTCGAAGCTTCGCTCAGATTGGATGCGATCGCGTCTGCTGGTTTTGGGATGTCTCGCAGTAAAATGGTCGATCTAATTTCAAGCGGTGATGTCCGCGTCAATTGGAAAGAAATCGGTCAATCTGCTCACGCACTCAAAGCTGGAGATCTGGTTGCCATTCGCGGCAAAGGTCGATTAGAAATTGGTGAAGTAGCGATTACTAAAAAGGAACGCTATCGTGTTAATTTAACTAGATATATGTAGCAAAAGTAGGGTGGACACTGCCTACCGCAAAGATTTAAGATGTTTGCGGTAGGCTAGATATATTCATTAATTTATTTGAATATATTGCAATCGGTAAATAAACGATCGATCGAAGTTGAGATGATGTGAGTGGTGGGCACTGCCTACCCTACTCAGGTTCAAGCTGTCTATTCTGATGGTTGGCAGTGCCCACCTTACTCTAAAGACTATCGATTGATTCTAAAATTCTAAAACCTAAAGCCTAATTACCATGCAAGTTCAATTTCGTGAGTTCAGTCAATTTGATGTGTGGTTTTGGTTAGAATTTGCTAATGTCCCGTCAGAACAAGAAAAAAAGTTAGTCGAAGAAGTGTTTTCTTCATGGTTCTTTTTGGGCAAATTAGGTGGGTTTAATGCCGAAAATACTCAAGTTCAAGAAACAGGATTGGAACTAAGTTATATGGATTATGACAATGATGCTGCCGATAGCACGATGATGTCATTGATGCATAATATGGGTGATTTTGAATATGAAGGTAATTGGGGACGCTGTTGGCTAGATTTAGGAACTAGCGACTCGATCGCAATCGATATTTTAATCAATTCTCTCGCGCAATTGAGCAAAGAGTATGTAGAAATTCTCCAACTATTAATTGGTGGTGAAAACGAAGATTGGGAAATCGATCCTAGTTATAAAGAATCATTGTTTCAAGATATTAATTAATCGAAATAATTTATTATTAGCATAACAGCGGCGGTGCAGTCATTTGGGCAGTTCACCAGCCCAAAGCTTTGCAGCGAGCTAATCTAGTAAGTTCGTCTCCAATAGATAAGTCTTCGATCGGCTAAATCTCCTTGCCAGTCTCACTATCGAGCGATCTAGATCGCTCGATAGTGAGTCGATCTAACGGAGATCGAGTCTAAATCTATCACTCGACAGATGTCTTGGCAACAATTAATTGTGAGACTGTAAAGGGTAAGCTGACAACCTAACGTCAGACTTTGTGCGAGACTAATACCCCGATTTCAGTAAATTTGTAAATGGCTTGTTGATGTTTGAAAGTGTTTCCGAATCGATCGGACAACCTGCGAGCATCGATCGACTTCTTATTTGGACTGCAATCGTTGTGTATAGGTGGAAAAATTATGCGAAATCCTCGGACGAATATTAGAAAGATCGCCCAGAACATATTGACAAAGGAGCCAACTAAGATTGGCATAACTTCACCCTCATACGAGCGAGATGTCGTAGCAATGGCACCGCACAAAACACAGCCAGTCAAACGGCTATTTTTATGGGAAAAGTTATTCGCCTCGATCTCAGTGGGACTGGGGATAATGATGATGGGAGTAGGGGCGATCGAATATCCTGGGCAATCTACCGCGCTCCGTCAAGTCACACTCACAGAATCGATCGATCGGCAGCCACTGCAAACAATCGCTACCACTTCAGATTTGCCAGCTAAACAAAACAGAATTACCACAGCTCCAGGTACCAAGCCAGATCCGATCCAAATTGCCCAAGCTGCTTTGCAAGAAGCAAAAACAGCACTTACCCTGTCACGAGCTGATGTAGCTCAAGCGGATATCAATATCCAAACATTTAAAAAAGATTACGATCGCGATCGAGAGCTGTATAAACAAGGCAAAGCAAGTAGTCAACAATTGGCACAAGCCAAGAGCGAATATGACTTTGCCCAGCAACAAAAGAGATATGCGCTGCACGGATTAAAACAAGTAGAGCAACAGGTAGAGGCTGCTGAAGCCGCTCTCGATACAGTACGATCTCAATTGCGATCGAGTAAAATCTGCTCGCGACGCTCAATCCGTAAATCGGGAGCATAAATACCATCGATACCAGATCGAGGCAGTTAACACCCGATCTTCTAAAGCGGTTTCGACCGTTCCAATTAGAAGTATGAAACGCTCGTCAGTGCTTGACTCCATTCTCAATCCGCTATTGCCCTTAGCATTAATTTTGGGACTGGTACTGTTACTCAACTTGAATGTTGGGCAAACAACGGGAGAAGCTGCGGCGGCGCACAGTGCTCCAGCATCATGGCTAAAGTTGCTAATCGGTTATTTAGAAAGTGGTGCAGAAATTGCGGCAGCGATCGTCATTGGCTCGTCCGTAATTCGAGGATTTATCGTCTATGTTAAGCAACTTTTTTATCGAAGGCAACATATCGATGCCACCGAGCAAATCCGCCTACAATTGGGGCGCGGGTTAGCCTTGGGATTGGAATTTACGGTAGCTAGTGATATCCTCCGCACAGCCATTGCCCCAACGCGGCAAGATATTCTCAATTTGGGTGCGATCGTGTTGCTGCGAACGCTACTAAACTACTTCCTAGAGCGTGAAATTAGACAAGGCGAAGAAAGAAGTAAATCTGACGAGTAGAATAATCGATTTCCTAAAAAATGCCCAAAATTTAGAGCAGGGGCAATTCATAAATTATCCCTGCTCTAAATTTTAGATAATATTTCTTTGGCAACGCGATCGCATACACCAGTCTCGCCTAATACCGCCCGCATTTGACTATAATCAGCCAACATCCGAGCGCGACGTTCTATATTTAAAATTAGTTCGAGACTTTCGACAGCAATCCGAGCTGGATTGGCGTCATCTTGCATTAATTCCGGTACGATCGATTTTACAGCGATCAGATTGGGTGGCGACATATAAGGAATCGAGAATTTGAGAACGTGCTTGGCAATCCAAGCTGTTACCCTACTTACCCGATAGATTGTAACTTGAGGAATATTTAATAGTGCTAGCTCTAAACTGACGGTACCGCATTTGGTAATTGCTAAATCTGCTGATGAGAGGACGAGATCGGCATTTTGGGTAATTAAGGTAGCGTCGATTTGATATGCTTTAATTTGGCTTTCGATCTCTGCTTGAAAATCGGGACGAGAGAGAGGAATCCAAAACCGGACGTTAGGTAATTGAGACTGAATTTTTCGTGCTGCTGCAAAAATGGCTGGCAGTAAATATTTCAATTCTTGTTTTCTGGAGGCTGGAATTAAGGCGATCGCAACTTCATCTTCAGTAATTCCTAGCTTATCGCGAGCGACTTCGCGGCTGGGTATAGTTGCAACTCGATCGACTAAAGGATGTCCGATAAATTTAGCCTTTGCTCCTTGCTGTGCAAAATAATGTGCTTCTCCAGGAAAGATTGCAAAGATTTCATCGGTAAATTTAACAATTGCTTGAGTATTTTTCTTGCCCATCGACCACACCCATTCCTGTGGGGCAATATAATAATAAATCGGTACTTTTGGCAATTCAGTATGAGCGTAATTACCGATCTGGATATTGGTCGCGATATAATCAATTAAGATAATGATGTCGGGTGGTGTTGTTTGTAAATACTGTTTGGCAATATTGCGAACTTGAGTTGAGGAGCGTGCATAAATTAGAGCTTCCCAAAATCCCATCGCACTAATTACCGCAGTATCGACGAGGATTATTGCGCCTGCTGCGGCCATTTTACTGCCCCCGAGTGCGACAATGTTTAGATCTATTCCCGCTGCTGCACCTAGTCGCTTGAGTGCTGTGACGAGCAAGGCACCTTGAAGATCGCCAGAGACTTCTCCGGTACTAATAAAGATTGTTTTCACTGAGTGGATAGTGGATAGTGGACAGTTGATAGTTGATAGTGAATAGTTGCTGGCGTAAATTCACTGGTTACAATTTGGCTAAAATTTCTACGGCGACGCGATCGCATACACCAGTATCGCCTAAAGCTGCACGCATTTGACTATAATCGGCTAACATGCGATCGCGACTTGCTTTATTTAAGATTAGTTCGAGACTTTCGGCGGCAATTCGATCGGGATTGGCTTCGTCTTGCAACAATTCGGGCACGATCGATTTCATCTCGACCAAATTAGGTGGCGACATGTATGGAATCGCAAATTTGAGTACATTTTTAGCGATCCAAGCGGTGATTTTACTAACTCGGTAAATAACCACTTGTGGAATGTTAAGCAGAGCTAATTCTAGTGTGACAGTGCCACATTTGGTAATGGCTAAATCTACTGCCGACAGCACTAAATCAGGATTATTAGTAACTAAATTAGCATTAATTTTATATGCTTTAATTTGGCTTTCGATCTCTGCTTGAAAATCTGGACGAGATAGCGGAATCCAAAATCGTACATCGGGTAATTTAGCCTGAATCTGCTGTGCGGCCTCAAATATTGCTGGCAGCAAATATTTCAATTCTTGTTGGCGAGAAGCAGGAATGAGCGCGATCGCCGTTTCATCTGGAGTAATACCCAACTTTTCGCGGGCAACTTCGCGACTGGGTATTGTTGCAATTCGATCGACTAAAGGATGCCCGACAAATTTGGCTGTAGCTCCTTGCTTGGTAAAATATTCTGCTTCGATCGGGAAAACCGAGAAGATTTCATCGACAAAACTAGCAATTAGTCGCGCGCGTTTATGTTGCCTCGGCCATACCCAATCTTGAGGGGCGATATAGTAAAGAATCGGAATATTTAGGCCGATACTTCTGGTATATTTACCGATGGCAATATTCGGATCGACATAATCGATTAAAACGATCGCATCTGGTGGCGTGGTTTTTAAATACTCTCTGGCAATCTTTCCAGCTTGAATTGAAGGCTTAATAAAGGCGGCGTGCTCGACAATTCCCATCGAACTAATTGATGCAGTGTCCGCTAGCACTTTCGCCCCGGCTGCGGCCATTTTAGTACCACCGAGGGCGACAATATTCAGGTCGATACCCACTTTTTCAGCTTGTTGTCTGAGTGCAGTAATTAGCAACGCACCCTGAAGATCGCCAGATACGTCTCCAGTGGTAATGAAGATGGTTTTTGGTTGAGTCACTGAAATAGTCGATGTTGATTGGTAAAATAGTGGATAGTGGATAGTGGATAGTGTTTGGGGACTGGAAAGGCAAGGAAAAGATCGAGAGCCAAACACACAATAGTTGGAAACTATCGACGATCGAAATACTTTAACTATCCACTATCCACTATCCACTAAATTAGTCACCCTTATTATCCACTGATTTACCAGGAATCGGGCCTCTGCGCTTGTTATCTTTCTTTCCTTCGATCGATTGTCTCAAGAATCTTTGCAGGTGTTGAACGCTCTCGTAGCTGGGGAATAAATCCAAATCTTCCAGAGCTTGAGCGAGCGTTTTGTGGGAGTAATAAATCGTCCGAAATGCTTTTTTGAGAATGGCGATTTCTTCAGGGGTTGCTCCCGCGCGATCTAAACCGACAAAATTGAGCGAACGGACTCTAGCGGGTGTACCTTCAACGATCGTATAGGGGGGTACATCTCGCTGAATCCTGGTCATGCCGCCGATCATTGATAATCTACCGACGCGCACGAATTGATGGATGCCCAATACGCCGCTAATTACAGCCTCAGATTCGACGTAAACATCGCCAGCTAAAGATGTTGCGTTGGCAATTTTGACATTATCCTCGATCGTACAATTGTGAGCCACATGAACGTAAGCCATCAACAGATTGTGATTGCCGATGACGGTAGCTTCGCCGATGCCTGTGGCGCGGTTGATGGTGACATACTCGCGAATCCGATTGTAGTTACCAATTTTGACCCACGTTTCGCCGCCTTTGTATTTTAAATCTTGACTTTCTAAACCGATCGCCGCTCCCGGGAAAATCTGATTGCCAACGCCAATAATAGTCGGCCCTTCGATGATGGCATGGGCACCGACTGTAGTTCCCGCACCGATTTTAACATTCTCGCCGATAATCGCATAGGGGCCGATTTGCACAGTCGGGTCGAGTTCCGCGCTAGGATGCACCACAGCGGTAGGATGAATTCGTGTCATTAACATTGCTACTCCAGCCATCTTGTCATTTTCCTGCCATTGGGTTATCGGTGATGCAGATGCTTTGCATATTCGCTTGGTTTACAGTTGCGAACCCAACCTACCGAGCCGACTTGGATGAGTTGGAAGCTAATGCCATTTCCCCGTGTCATAGTCGCAGGAATTTGGTACTTTTCACTGTTTGCATAGGCGAGGGCACAAGCTATTCAACGAAGGGGTTGCAAGTTAGTCTTCAGACAGTAATTTAGTGCCTTACTCACTATTATGCCCAGGTTGAAAGATGCTAGCACTTTATATCTGCTGTGGATCTTCGTTGGCAAAGTCTCTCCTCCGGAGAATTGCCAATGTATCGATTACACTTCTACTAGAGCAAACATGAGATCTCCAGCAGCAGCTAGTTGACCATCGACTTCAGCGCGCGCGTGCATCTTGGCAAATCGACGACGTTTAAACGCTTGGAGTTCCACTGTCATGATTAATTGGTCTCCCGGAACTACTTGCTGACGAAATTTAGCTCCATCGATTCCGGTAAATACAAATAATCCGCCATTATATTCAGGAAGTTGTGTCAAGACAATTCCACCAACTTGTGCCATTGCCTCGATAATCATTACTCCAGGCATGAGTGGATGTCCGGGAAAATGTCCTTGAAAAAAGGGTTCGTTAAAGGTGACATTTTTGACCCCAACCGCTTTTTCTCCCGGTACGAAGTCGATAATCTTATCGACGAGCGCGAACGGGTAGCGATGGGGGAGCAGTTTGTGAATTTCCTGGATGTTAAAGGTCTTTTTGGGTGGATTGGCGTCGTTGGTATGCTCTGGTTCGTCAACAGTGGCAATGGTATCTTGAGATCGATCGAGGGTAGTGGACATTAGACCTACTATGTTTGGTGATTTTTTACTAATCGCTGGTCGATAGATGCTAAGTGTGCAATGATGTCTGGATTTAATATCCCATGTCGTGGAGCCTTTGTGCCAATCGGACGTGTAATTGGTGACTGGCTTTGTATGCGAGGAAATGTGCTTGGGGAAATTTGCCTAGCAGACTGAGATCCCCAATTAAGTCTAATAGTTTATGACGCGATGGCTCATTTGGGAATCGTAATGGCGGATTCAACCACTGTCGATCGTCACAAACCAACGCATTATCTAAGCTACCACCTTTAATTAAACCTGCCGATCGCAACTGTTCGATCTGATGTGCCAATCCAAATGTGCGCGCGGGAGCAATTTCGATCGTAAAATCCTCTTTATCCGATCGCCAACTATGCCACTGATTGCCAATCGGCGTTACGTCAAAATCAATGCCGTAAGTAAATTGCAGCACTGGCGATGGTAAGGCCGCGACAAAGATGTCATCTTGTTGAATCCAGACGGGTTCTGTTAGCACTCTAGACGTGGCAATATTGCGTGGGACTGGCTCGATCTGGGATCTGACGATCTTCTCTACCCAAACTCGTGCCGAACCGTCTAGTAGCGGCAATTCCGCCCCATCGATTTCGATCCGTGCATCTTCAATTCCCAGTGCAGCTAATGCCGCGAGTAAATGCTCTACCGTCCTTACCGATGCTCCATTTGCCGTCAGTTCGGTGGAAAGGGTCGTCTGGCTCACATTGGCAATGTGCGCCGGAATCTGGGGGGCATCTGGCAGATCCACCCGCACGAAATACCGCCCCAGTCCTGGCTCTGTTGGCAAGATTCTCAAGGTAGTAGTTACACCAGAATGAAGCCCAATACCTTGGACTTCACAGATATTTGAAACAGTAGACATTACACTGTAATTTAAGGTGTCGAAATAGCAGTCGATTTTCCAACGGAGCGGATGCAATGATCTGCGCTCGATCGAGCGTAGGCTCCGCCAACGGTGTTAATTATGACACGTATCGCTCCGCTTTTAATATCTGTCAGTGGTAGTAAATGTCTGGCTATTACGCTATTAATCGAGCAAAACCGGACTGACGATCGAGCGATAGTCGATCGCATCTATTGCGACTTACAATCCTAGCTAGAAATAACACTCGAAAATGGCGAACACAGCGATCTCGTTTGAATCTCGATCTCGATCGACGTTGCTAAATTGATGGATGAAACCCTTGGTAGGGGTAATTCATGAATTACCCCTACCAAGGGTTTCATGGGTTGCATCATCTGTTAATCATACATGGAATCAGCAATACCGAAATCGCAGCTTGTGGTGCGAAGTTCGCCGTCTTGACGCGCTTTCCCCTCGATAAACAACGGCGTGCGCGCATAGCCTATGCGGACTAACTAATTTTCAGATTAACAAAAGAAGTATCGATACAGATGTGGCTAACATCCGGATGTTATTTGTAGAAGTATCGCTCGACGCAATTCTTAATCTTACAAAAATAGCTATGCGATTTCGTGCCAAAACAATAAACTTCACATGTGGATATAGCTCGAATGCCAATTTGATAAATTTATTTACACTAGATAACGACAATTTGCGATCCGCTCGCCCGTAATTAAGAAATCGTTAACGCGGGTCAAACTTTTAATATCGATCGCTCGGTATAAGTGAGGTAATTAATAGTTTTAATCTTGCTAGCCTCTGTCCGATTGCTGTACTTGCTCTAGCTCCGAGCCTACCAATATTCACATTAAATAAATTTCAGCGATTGCTAACCTGGTTGAGGTACTGGGGGCATAAGCATATTTAGCGAGCGGATCTTAACATTATTATCTCGATCGATATGTATACTGTCTAACAAAAAAACTCGGCACTTCGATTGTTTAGTAGTTATGTTTTGATACTAGCATTTTTGTTGCAAGAATGTATATTGATATACATTTATCAACGAATGAAATAGTTAATAATTCTGCAAGACGAGCCGAGCGATATCGTTACGGTCGATCGATTCGAGCTTTATTTTGAGCGATAGTACCACTTACTTCGCCCTAAATTTTTGAAATTAATTTAATTACAGCAGTAGTTGGGGTATGCGATCTATTATGATACCAAAAAAGGAAGGTTTCATGACTAAAGGTACGGCTACGTTGGCAAAATTTAAAAGTAGAAAACAAGCTACAATACTTGGATAGTTAACGAAACATTAGATGATGATTATTTAGATTGAGTTTAAACCCAATTAAATCCAATTAAATCCAATGAACCTTCATCAGAAATCAAAATTCGATCGAACTGATAATGCATCAGTTTTTTCACCTCTAGAGATGTTGGGTATTGCCTTACTTTACCCAACATCCGCCACCGTTACACATACTCCTAACTCATCATCCGTATCATGCCTAAAACCTTATTCAATGTAGATCTGACCAAACCGATGGATAAGCAGGACATGCCCGGACACAACCGCTGGCACCCCGATATCCCCGCCGTTGCATCTGTCAATCCTGGCGACATTTTTCGGATCGAGTGTAAAGACTGGACGGACGGACAGATTAAAAATAACGACAGCCCTGACGATATCCGCGATGTCGATTTGAGTGTCGTACACGTACTGAGCGGGCCAATTTGGGTCAATGGTGCCGAGCCAGGCGATATTCTGGTGGTGGATATCCTCGATATCGGGGCCTTACAGGGCGACGAATGGGGCTTTACGGGTATCTTCGATCGAAATAATGGCGGCGGCTTCTTGACCGACCATTTCCCTAATGCCGCGAAGGCAATTTGGGACTTAGAGGGGATTTATACCAAGTCTCGGCATATCCCTGGCGTCCGGTTTGCAGGTATCACTCACCCTGGTTTGATTGGCTGTGCCCCCTCCCACGAGCTGCTAGCGACCTGGAATAAGCGGGAATCGGAATTGATGGCTACCCAGCCCGACAGACGCACTTATGGGGCTGGTTTTGCGGGAGATGTGCCTGTCTTGGCAACATTACCCAATCCGACAAATGCGATTTTGGGTACTTTAGCTGGCTCGGAATTCGATCGAGTCGCAGCCGAAGCCGCACGGACGGTGCCACCCCGCGAACATGGTGGTAATTGCGACATCAAAAATCTCTCGAAGGGTACCAAGATTTATTTCCCCGTCTATGTCGAAGGGGCCAAATTATCGATGGGCGATATCCATTTCTCTCAAGGGGATGGGGAAATTTCCTTCTGTGGCGCGATCGAAATGTCTGGTTTTATCGACTTACATGTGGATATTATCAAAGGCGGCGTAGAAAAATATGCGATGGTAAATCCGATTTTTAAACCCGGCCCAGTCGAGCCGCATTATTCTGAATACCTAATCTTTGAAGGAATTTCGGTCGATGAATTTACAGGCAAGCAGTATTTTATGGATGTGCATATTGCCTATCGTCGTGCTTGTCTCAATGCGATCGAGTACCTGAAAAAGTTTGGATTTACAGGCGAACAAGCCTATCTCCTGCTCAGTTGCGCCCCAGTTGAAGGCCGAGTCAGCGGTATCGTAGATGTCCCCAATGCCTGTTGTACTGTCGCCATTCCTACCGCAATTTTCGACAAAAATATCTTACCCGTTTGATTTGAGTTCAAAAACGTAATGTTAATGAGAATTAGTTAAAGTCTTAAGATGGTGGGCACTGCCCACCCTACTTCTAATACTTCTACAACTCAATATTTTACCAAAAAATTAATCAGGATCGCTATCGTTCTCAATTATCAATTTTTAATTAAGCCCATGCCTCTGTACGAATTTCGTTGTAACGACTGCGGGATATTTGATGAATGGCGCATGATGAGTGAAAGTAACGCGATCGCTTATTGTCCGCAATGCCAAGAATCAGCCAAACGAATGTTTTCGATTCCTGGTATTCAATTAAATGGTGCCCTGCGGCTCAATAAAACCGAAAATCCGGAACCAAAGTTAGCTAAAAAGCAGGACACCGATCCGGCGCAGCGTAGTCGAGCCAAAAGCCATGGCGGTCGTCCCTGGATGATTAATCATTAAACCATTTAAAAATCGATGGTAGCTGCAATGTATAAATTGCCTCTATCATCGATTTTTATCGATCGAATTGTATTTCACAAACATCAGGAGATTTAAATCTCTATGCCAACAATTTAATTATTAATTATCAATTATCCTTACCGCTGTAAGGTTCTTCCTCCAAAAAAGTCACAGTTGGTAGTTTTGATTGCTGTGCTCGGCGATTACTCGAGCCTCTTTTAGCTAGTCCTAAATCTTTTGTTGCCGCAGCAAAAATTAGCAGTCGCTGCCACAACCGTTGGTAAATAGAAGGAAGGATGAGGTGACTATTGGCCAATTCCCACAGCTCCAAAGCTTGCTTGTGGGGAGAAGGCGAAATATCGTCGCGCCAAGGCTGCTGCAATAAGACGATCGCGCGCGCCTTAAGCTGTTGTTGAATGTAGTTAGCTCCCTGCCCAAGACAGTCCATACAGATATCTCCAGCGATCGATTCATCCTGATGACATAACAGCGTCCGCAGTTTACCGCTAGCAAATTGACTTTCGCAAACGACACAGCGCAATCGCGGGGAATGGGGGTTAAAATTGCGTTTTAGTTGGATTTTCATATTGACTAGTTTTTGTCAACTGACGATTTTATAAAGGGAAGAGTTGTGTAGACTATTTCTTTAGAATAACTGATACATTTGCAACATTTTCAGTAGTTTTGCAATTCTCAAAGATCGATGATGTATTTAAGATGTGAAAGCGACTTCAAACTTTAGTGCGGAATATTTCCGACTTCTAGACCCCTCAACTCATATGGATGGATTTTTGGAAGATCCACTAGCGAATCCGATCGCCCAAACCGTAGGAGATCCAGTCTTTCGGACTCAGTCACTCGATCGACCCAAACAAGCCTTGGCAAGCATCGAGATCTAGCTCCCACCAGCACAAATGGTTACTGTTGTTGAAAGTACGCACCGACAAACTTTTTTGGTGTTATTGAATTATGACAGATAGAGAGGTACAAATACTACAATTGGGTTTAAATTCGCCACGTTCTTTGCGAGCGAGTAGCTTGCGAATTATACTCCAGGGTTGGCGAGATCTGGATTATAAAGCGCAGCTATTGGCAGATCCCAAAGCTGTATCAATCACTGAAGATTTCGAGATTGCCGACGCAGCCATCGTGACAATTTTGGAAAACGATGTCGAACACCTACATCTAGTTATACCCACCTTGCATTAGAAACACATCTTTCGATCGAACTTTGGTCGATCGCTAGCTTGGAGACTATATAAAGGTTTGAGCCGATCGATCGGCAATGCATCAAACAAGATCGCAATAGTTACAGTTAGATTGAGTCAAGCTAAAAATACTCAGCAATCACACAATTTCTCTGCGGCGATGGACTGCTAGATCGGTTCAGTTGCGTAGCATCTGCGATGGATAGTCAGGGTACACTTGATTATAATAGAGTGCAACTATCTCTCGAACTAAATAGTTAGGGGATATAAATCGATATATCGATCGTAATTTAGATTTAAGTCCTTACTATAGCCGTATGACAAGTTCCTTCCTCGATCGTCTCCATAGTCCCGAACGTCCTGTCATCGTCTTCGATGGGGCGATGGGTACCAATCTCCAAGTCCAAAACCTCACGGCTGAGGACTTTGGGGGGGCTGAGTACGAAGGTTGTAACGAATATCTCGTCCATACCAACCCCGAAGCGGTAGCCAAAGTACATCGGGACTTTTTGGCGGCAGGTGCCGATGTCATCGAAACCGACACCTTTGGCGGTACGGCGCAAACATTGGGTGAATATGGATTGCAAGACCAAGTATATTACCTCAACAAGACCGCCGCAGAATTAGCCAAAAAATGTACGGCAGAATTTTCGACACCAGAGAAACCCAGATTCGTCGCCGGATCGATCGGCCCTGGTACTAAATTACCCTCGATCGGCCATATCGATTATGACAGTCTAGAGCAAGCATACACCGAACAGGCTACGGGCCTGTTGGACGGTGGTGTGGATCTATTCTTAATCGAGACTTGTATGGACGTGCTGCAAATCAAAGCAGCGATTAATGGACTGGAGCAGGTTTTTAAAAATAAAGGGGTGAGAATCCCGATTATGGTGTCGGCGACATTCGAGCATCCCCAAGCGACGATGTTGTCTGGTAGCGATGTAGCAACATTATTGACGGCATTGCAACCATTTCCGATCGATATTTTAGGCTTGAATTGTGCGACTGGGCCAGATCTCATGGCTCCACATATCAAACATCTGTGCGAACAATCGCCATTTGTGGTTTCTTGCGTACCAAATGCTGGATTGCCAGAAAATATCGGCGGTCACGCTCACTACAAATTAACGCCGATCGAACTCAAATTGGCGATGTATAAGTTCGTCGAAGATTGGGGCGTTCAAGTAATCGGTGGTTGTTGTGGCACTCGACCAGAACACATTAAAGAATTAGCAGAAATTGGGGCGACTTTAAAGACCAAAGTACGGATTCCGATATTTGAACCAGCGGCATCTTCATTAATGTCGGTGCAACCCTATCATCAGGATAATTCATTCTTAATTATCGGCGAACGTTTGAATGCCAGTGGCTCGAAAAAATGTCGCGATTTATTAAATGAAGAGAATTGGGATGGCTTAGTTTCCCTCGCGAAATCTCAGGTACGCGAAGGTGCCCACGTGCTCGATGTCAACGTCGATTATGTCGGACGCGATGGTGTTAAAGACATGCACGAAGTGGTATCGCGAGTAGTGAATAACGTTAGCTTACCGCTAATGCTCGACTCCACTGAGTGGGAGAAAATGGAAGCCGGATTGAAAGTTGCTGGCGGTAAATGTCTGCTCAACTCGACTAACTATGAAGATGGCGAAGAACGCTTCTATAAAGTCTTAGAAATTGCTAAGAAATATGGTGCCGGGATCGTGATTGGGACGATCGATGAAGAAGGCATGGCACGAACGGCACAGAAGAAATTCGAGATTGCCAAACGTGCCTATGATGCGGCTGTCGCTTATGGTTTCCCACCCTATGAAATCTTCTTCGATCCCTTAGCATTACCGATTTCGACGGGGATTGAGGAAGACCGCGCAAATGGTAAAGCGACTGTCGAATCGATCGAAATGATTCGTCAAAATCTTCCCGAATGTCACGTTTTATTAGGACTATCGAATATTTCCTTCGGTCTTAATGCTGCCGCACGGCAAGTCTTAAACTCGATGTTCCTGCATGAGTGCATGGCTGTTGGCATGGATGCCGCGATCGTCAGTCCGAATAAGATATTACCACTCGCTAAAATAACGCCCGAACATCAAGAAATCTGTCGAAATCTGATTTACGATCGCCGCCAATTTGATGGGGATATCTGTACCTACGATCCGTTAGGTTTGCTCACTACCATGTTTGAAGGAGTGACAACCAAACGCGATAAATCCGAGGATGATAAATTACCGCTCGAACAGAAACTTACCCGCCATATTATCGACGGCGAACGAGTTGGATTGGAAGCTAACTTGATGAAAGCGATCGAGAAATATCCGCCCTTAGATATTATCAATATCTATCTCCTCGACGGCATGAAAGTAGTTGGCGAACTCTTCGGTTCGGGACAAATGCAATTACCTTTCGTTTTGCAATCTGCCGAAACCATGAAAGCCGCCGTCGCTTTCCTCGAACCCCACATGGATAAAGCCGATGTCGGTGTCAGTAATGCTAAAGGAAAATTCGTCATCGCCACCGTCAAAGGTGACGTACATGATATCGGTAAAAACCTCGTCGATATCATCCTCTCGAATAATGGCTATGAAGTGATCAACATGGGTATCAAACAACCCGTGGAAGCCATCATTCAAGCCTACGAAGAACACAAACCAGACTGCATTGCCATGAGCGGACTACTGGTAAAATCCACCGCCTTCATGAAAGAAAACCTCGAAGTTTTCAACGAAAAAGGCATCACCATTCCCATCATTCTCGGCGGCGCAGCTCTCACTCCCAAATTTGTCTATAACGACTGCCAGCAGGCTTATAAAGGGCAGGTAATCTACGGGAAGGATGCTTTTGCCGATCTGAACTTTATGGACGCGCTGATGCCCGCAAAACATGGCAACAAGTGGGATGACTTTAAAGGCTTTCTCGATGAAGATGGCAACCCGATTAAAGTCGCTGTCGAAGTTGAAGAAACTAATGGCAAAACTGACAAAACTAACGAGTCAAACGAACCACTAATTATCGACACCGTGCGATCGGAAGCCGTATCATTAGAGATCGATCGACCTACACCACCATTCTGGGGTACCAAAATCCTCAAAGATGAAATCTCGATCGAAGATCTATTCTGGCACATGGATCTCCAAGCCCTCATCGCCGGACAATGGCAATTCCGTAAACCCAAAGAGCAATCGCGGGAAGAATACGACGCATTCCTCGCCGAAAAAGTCCACCCGATCCTCGCAGAATGGAAAGCCAAAATCCTCACCGAAAAATGGCTCGAACCCCAACTGATCTATGGCTACTTCCCCTGTACCGCCGAAGGTAACTCCGTCCACGTCTACGATCCCAGCGTCATCGAGCAAGGCTTAACGCCCCAAACAGCTACCCCCGTAATCACCTGGACATTCCCCCGTCAAAAATCCCTGCGTCGCCTCTGTCTGGCTGATTTCTTCTGCCCCCTATCAGAGAATAAATTCGACGTATTCCCAATGCAAGCCGTAACGATGGGCGAAATCGCCACCGAGAAAGCGCAAGTGTTATTCAAAGCCGATAACTATGCCAACTATCTCTACTTCCACGGCATGGCTGTCCAGATGGCTGAAGCCTTAGCCGAATGGAGCCACGCCCGCATCCGCAAGGAGTTGGGTTATGGCGATTTAGAGCCAGATAATATTCGCGATATGTTGGCACAACGCTATCAGGGTTCGCGGTATAGTTTCGGCTATCCCGCTTGTCCGAATGTGGCGGATCAGTTGCAGCAGTTGGAAATCATGGGTACCCAGCGGATGGGAATGACGATGGATGAGAGCGAACAGCTATATCCCGAGCAGTCTACTACTGCGTTGATTGTCTATCATCCTGTGGCTAAGTACTTTAGTGCTTAGAATCCCCAATCTCGTTGGAAAGGGAGCTAAGAGTCGGAAAGTCCCCCTTTCCAAGGGGGATTTAGGGGGATTCGATCTCAAACGGAGCAAATCGATGTCTTCTGGCTGCGTTCGAGGTTGGAATCCCCCCAACCCCCCTTGGGAAGGGGGGCTACGGAATCAAGTCTAAATGTTAGAGACAATGCCGACTTTTCATTTGCTGTATAACCATAATCTGATTGAGCTTGCACGGAATATGCGGCAGAATCCTACTCCAACGGAGCGGAAATTATGGTACGAATATCTCAGGGATGTGCCAGTTAGAGTGTTGCGACAGAAGCCAATCGATCGATTTATCGTGGATTTCTATTGTGCATCTGTCAAACTAGCGATCGAGATTGATGGAGAGCAGCACTTTACAGAATCAGAAGTAATTTATGACACAGAAAGAAGTGCAATCTTAGCTGGCTATGGAATCGAAGTTATCAGATTTACCAATCAGGAAGTAATGAATGATTTTGAGGGTATATGTCAACGAATTGCTGATGCGATCGAAATTCCTACAACTCACTAAAGATTTAAAATCCCCCCTGGAAAAGAGGTTGGGAGATTTCACCCTCGAACGGAGCAGCCAATCAGCTTGTCCGAATGTGGCGGATCGGTTGCACCAGTTGCAAATCATGGGTACCCAGCGGATGGGAATGACGATGGATGAGAGCGAGCAGCTATATCCCGAGCAGTCTACTACTGCGTTGATTGTCTATCATCCTGTGGCTAAGTACTTTAGTGCGTAAATTCAGAGAAGACTAATACATAACAGGCTAAATTATCGCCTGAAATCTAGTGGGGGGCAATGCACCCTACATCTTATTCAAATGTAAAATAAATTATGTCTTTAAGATTAGAATGTGACAATCAAGGTGGTGTCATAATAGCTGACAGATCCTTCTTTCAGAATCCAGATCCGGAGGGAATCGGAATTTCCTATGCTTTTGATATTGCGTTAGATAGAGAGGGAGGAACTGAATTAATTTGTGACTTTAATGAAGAATGGAATCAAGTATGGCACAGAGAAACATTATTGTTGGTAAATGAAATCAATAAAGGTATTTTTTTATTCGTCACTCTGCCTATCGGTGATTTTAATTTAGAAATACTAGACAACAAAATCATTAAAGATGATATGTGCTTTTTTTTTGAAAGCAAAATTGAGGTAAAAACGAAAGAAATTTTGCTATTTGAAGCTGGTAGCTGGTTAGAGGATATAGATATAGGAGATGTAAAGCCATCACATAAAGTAGAACTAGAAAATGGATGGTATAACATTCAAATACAAATTGACAATCGTATAGGGAATGAATCTGAAGATAGTTACCTAGTCGGTAACATGGTAATTAGCATAAGCAGCACAGAAGAGAAGATCGATCCACTTCTTGAACTTCCATGCTATCAAAATTGGCTTTCTATAAATAATTAGTTTTGTATAATGGGCAAGGTTTCAAAAAAAGATCCTATTTCAATACTGAATTTTGCCCACAAATTATAACGATCGAGTTGTCTATCTATTCTGAAGGGGTGACAAGCACCCCTTAAACCCTGACACGATCGGGATTATAGATATTGAGGTTACAAAGGTAAAAGTCAATTTTATGGCGATTGAGTCGAATATATCGAGCAATCAAGCCAGGAATAAAATCCCAACCGAAGTATGAAAACAGAGCGAGCTTACCAATAGTAAACATCGAAGCACGATGATATTGACGTTGGGGTTCGGACGTTCTAGCTAAATACTTGGAATGAAAACTAGGAGTGCAAACACTCTTTAATATAACGGTGCTATAGACTAAAGTTAATAATAGAAACCAAGCATCAAATCTCGAACCAGTAAGCTGAGTTAATTCTAGATTAAATCCATGAGACTTGTAATCATGAAACATTTCCTCGATTTGAAAGCGAGCAGCATAAGCTTTAACGGCTGAGTTAATATCTGGAAGAGTTGTTAATAGAAATCATCCTTCAGTAATCGGCAATCCATGATGTTCTTTCGGATAGTGAGCGGCAACATTAAAAGGAAATTTATGAGTGGTTTTTGTAATATTCACTCCTTGGATAAATACAGAGATACCAGGATGAGCTGCTAACTGATTTAATGATTTTGAGGGTGTATGTCAAAGAATTGCTGATACGATCGAACTTTCTAAAACTCATTAGAGATTCATTTGAGTTTTATCGATTGAGATCTTCGCCAAGCCACCGAACAACGTGCGGATACTGCCAAACAATGCGCTAGCGATATTCAGCAGTAAGCAGAAAAATTGGCTGCCAAATTGCGGGAATTGGGCATCGATTCAGCCAATCTGTAAATGCGATAACTACCTCGATCGAAATCCTACTAGAAATGTTGTTCGACGATCGCGACTAGATATTTTGTCCAGTATTCGGTCTTTTGCATACTTTCGGCTTCTACCATTACCCGAATTAATGGCTCGGTACCCGAAGCGCGCACGAGTACCCGTCCGGTGTCACCCATCTCTGCTTCTGCTTCCGCGATCGCATCTTGCAAGGGTTGACATTTTGCCCAGTTGAGCCGTGCTTCACGATCGTCTACGCGGACATTGTGGAGAATCTGCGGATAGGTTTGGAAACTGCTATCTACTAACTCTGCTAGAGATTTATCCGACTGTTGAACGATCGCAGCGACATGCAGCGCAGTGAGAATGCCATCGCCACTGACGCTATGCTGGGGTGAGAGAATATGCCCAGACTGCTCGCCACCCAACATCGCCCCACAGCTCGCCATCTCAGCTTGGACGTATTGGTCGCCTACCGCCGTGCGGACTACCGTACCGCCAGAAGCTTGCCAAGCCCGCTCGAAGCCCAAATTTGCCATGACTGTGGTGACGATCGCCTCATTTGGGAGCAGTCCCAGTTGGCTGAGATGTTGACCCCAGAAATAGAGAATATAATCCCCGTCAACTTTGCGTCCCAAATTGTCTACTGCTAATACTCGATCGGCATCACCATCGAAGGCAAATCCCAGATCTGCCTGATGGAGAGCGACAGCGGCTTGGAGAGACCCTAAATGAGTCGAACCGCAATTGACATTAATCCGATCGCCATCGGCCTCATCGTGGAGACAAATTAACTCAGCCCCCAATTGCGTAAAAACCTTGGGAGCCACATCTACCGACGCTCCCGATGCTAAATCGAGGACGATTTTCATCCCCGCTAAACTCGTACCTGGTAAGAGGGAATCTTTCATTGCCTCCACATACTGCGTAATTAATTCTGGCGTGAAATAGAGATGACCCCATCTTTCTGGCTCGACATGCGCCCCCGATTGTCCTCTAATTCCGGCCTCGATCGCCGCCTGCAAGTTCTTAGCTAACTTAGTGCCATCCGACCCAAAAAACTTAATGCCATTGTCTTCTGGTGGATTGTGGCTGGCCGAAATCATCACGCCGCCGATCGCATCGCTAGTCGCCGTCAAATGTGCGACTCCAGGCGTCGGACACAATCCCAAATTCCAGACTTCAATCCCTGCCGAAGTCAGTCCGGCTGACAACGCACTGGCTAACATATCGCTAGAATTGCGCGAATCTTGACCGATGACAATCGGCCCGACATCCTCAGCGGCCTGACGCAATACTAT
Source organism: Chamaesiphon minutus PCC 6605 (assembly GCF_000317145.1). Lineage (GTDB taxonomy): Bacteria > Cyanobacteriota > Cyanobacteriia > Cyanobacteriales > Chamaesiphonaceae > Chamaesiphon > Chamaesiphon minutus. The sequence goes on from NC_019697.1 coordinate 3,768,724, forward strand.
TCCAGCCCAGTATCCCACTTCTAGAGCCAAATTTGCTGTCAGGACATCGCCCACCCTACCGCGAATTCCGTCTGTACCAAATAAGGGTGAATTAGGTAGATTGAGCTGTTCGATCGGGGAAGATGTAATCATATATACACTGATGGGACATTATCGCTCGTTTGGTAAATCATATTACTCAAGGTGGCAATACTCAAGCGATCGTCGTCAGTAAAGCACGATTTTATTCGCTAAAGTTTAAAGCAGGCGCAATCGCTCCCGTCCTTGTACCAACTTACGACGGATGTCCAGTACGATGAATTGTCGGATATTGCTACTTGAGACGACTGTGGAGATTTATCGATCGATTCTAAAATTAACTTCAGGTGGCTAATGGCTGCACTGGGAGTTAAAAATATCCTCCTCATCATCTCCAACCGCAGTATTGCGAACTGACAGTTCTCCAAGGCTCCGACTCATGCCATATTCTCACTCAGCGAACAACTGGTGCCATTAAAAAATCGATGCCCCCATCTCATCGTTCCATTTCGCTCTAAAACTACGCCAAACTCTTGCGTAATGCGATCTATGTTGTTGAAATTTGACTTGAATACTAGTGGGTTTTACTAATGAATTTCAGTCCCGAGCCTGCATCAAAATCAACAACCAATGCACGAGTTATGAAGTCATCAGTAGCACTAACCTTCGATCGATTGCGTCTGTACTTAGCAGAAGACGATTTAACTCAAGCGATTCTCGATGAATTGCGCCAGACTCTTACTGTCGATCGAGTAGTATTATATTCTTTTAATTCCGAGCGAATCGGGCAAGTGACATTTGAGTCGTTGAGCGATCGCAAATTGTCAATTCTCATTTCGAGTGGGGCTGATGAATGTTTTAATAGTGAATATAGTCAACTTTACGAAAATGGTAGAATTCGCGCGATCGCCGATATTGAGTCAGAGCCGATCGAATCTTGTCATCGAGACTTCTTACGAGAATTGCAAGTAAAAGCCAATTTAGTCGTCCCAATTTTAAGCGATCTAAAATTGTGGGGATTGCTAGTGGCGCATCACTGTCAATCTACATTTGATTGGAGTGCCAATGACATCCTGGCGATGCAAGCCACTGCCAGTAATCTCTCGATCGTCGGCGATCGCCTCGATAGCTAAGTTGTAGTTCACCAAAATCGCATCATTGTTTTAATACTGTTTGGTTAGGTAAGTATTTGCTCTAGTTTTAGTCCGCGTTCGCGTAGCGTCTCGCAGAGCAGGCGGACTTTGCCACATTCGCGGCGGTTTGCGGCGCGATCGCGCCTTTGTTTTCCGACGGTTTAGCGCGATTTCGGTCGAGACAAGACACAACCGCTGTCTGAGTGTCTAACCAAACAGTATTGCTTCAGATTCGGTCAATTTCCGCTCGATCTTCCCACTGCTCGACGCTGCGCTCTTTCGGTAAGCACCACTACTCTATACGGTTCGCCTCAATTTCGACATTGGTATAAGTCACATACAGTAGAGAGGTATCAACTGAGCCAGTCATTAAGATAACGGTCGATCGCGCACCGCCAGTCATCGGAGAGGTACGGAAAACCACCCTTCAAAAAAGGCTCAGTTGGCACAAAGATAGGGATCAATTCTGTAATATCGATTCGTGTGACTTGCCCACTGCGCTTGTTGCCATTATTCAAACTGTTGTCATTATTTAGGAAGTAGTTATAGTTTTATGGGAAAAGTTGTTGGCATTGACTTAGGAACTACCAACTCCTGCGTTGCCGTCATGGAAGGTGGCAAACCCACCGTAATCGCTAACGCCGAGGGTTTCCGCACTACCCCTTCTGTTGTCGCATTTGCGAAAAATGGCGATCGCTTGGTCGGTCAAATCGCCAAACGTCAAGCGGTGATGAACCCAGAGAATACCTTCTCCTCCGTCAAACGCTTTATCGGTCGCAAATTTGACGAAGTAAGCCAAGAAGCCACTGAAATCTCTTACAAAGTCGTCAACGATGGCAACAGCGTTAGAATCGAAGCCCCTGGATTGGGCAAGAAATTCGCGCCAGAAGAAGTTTCCGCTCAGGTATTAAGAAAATTAGTCGATGATGCGAGTAAATATTTGGGTGAAACTGTTACCCAAGCCGTAATTACCGTACCAGCTTACTTTAACGACTCGCAACGTCAAGCTACCAAAGATGCCGGAAAAATTGCTGGGGTTGAAGTCCTGCGGATTATCAACGAACCGACTGCTGCTGCACTAGCCTACGGTTTAGACAAAAAGAGCAACGAAACAATTCTCGTTTTTGACCTTGGGGGCGGTACATTCGACGTATCCGTACTCGAAGTCGGCGACGGTGTGTTTGAAGTGCTCGCAACTTCTGGCGATAGTCACTTAGGTGGGGACGACTTCGACAAGAAAATTGTCGATCACTTAGCGACGACCTTCATGAAAAATGAAGGCATCGACTTACGCAAAGATCGTCAAGCTCTCCAACGTCTAACTGAAGCTGCTGAGAAAGCCAAGATCGAACTCTCTAGCGTGACTCAAGCCGAAATCAACCTGCCCTTCATCACGGCAACTCAAGATGGGCCAAAACACGTTGAAATGACCCTAACTCGGGCTAAATTCGAGGAAATTTGTTCTGACTTGATCGATCGTTGTCGCGTCCCGGTCGAAAATGCGGTCAGAGATGCCAAAATCGATAAAACTCGAATCGATGAAGTCGTCTTGGTGGGTGGTTCGACTCGGATTCCCGCAGTTAAAGAACTAGTCAAACGCCTCTTAGGTAAAGAGCCTAACGAGACAGTCAACCCTGACGAAGTAGTCGCCATTGGTGCAGCGGTACAAGCTGGTGTCTTGGCTGGTGAAGTCAAAGATATCCTCTTGCTTGACGTTACTCCTCTATCCTTGGGTGTTGAAACCTTGGGTGGTGTAATGACCAAGATCATCCCTCGTAACACCACTATTCCGACTAAGAAGTTTGAAACCTTCTCGACAGCGGTAGATGGACAGAGCAACGTTGAAATCCATATTCTTCAAGGCGAACGCGAAATGTCTCGCGATAACAAGAGCCTGGGTACCTTCCGCCTAGACGGTATTCCTTCGGCTCCTCGTGGCGTTCCCCAAATCGAAGTCACTCTCGACATCGACGCCAACGGGATCTTGAACGTTACCGCCAAAGATAAGGGAACTGGTAAAGAGCAGTCGATCAGCATCACTGGTGCATCTACCCTCGATAAGACCGAAGTCGAACGGATGGTGCGCGAAGCTGAAAGTAATGCTTCCACCGACAAGGAAAACCGCGAGAAAATCGATCGCAAGAATCAGGCTGATTCCCTCACCTACCAAGCCGAAAAACAACTTCAAGAACTCGGCGATAAAGTCCCCGCAGCAGACAAAACCAAGCTCGAAGGCTTAATCAAAGAACTCAAAGAAGCTGTAGCTAAAGAAGATGATGCCGAAATCCAACGCTTGAGTCCCGAAGTTCAGCAAACCTTAATGGCGATCGGTAGTAATATCTACGCTCAAGCAGGTGCTAATGCTGGTGGCGGTAGCGATGCTGGTGACGATGGTACTCCTCCTGGCAGTGGCACGACTGGTGGTGGTGACGATGTTATCGATGCCGAATTCTCCGAAACTAAATAGTAATTTGTAGCCAAGCTGGCCCAGTTTCCCTGAGAAACTGGGTTTTTTTGCATAAATTGTAAATCTCCATCCAAAATGGTGAATACTAAGCTCATACCATTTTGGATTGGGAATTGAGGATTGAGGATTAGGAAAATCCTGCTATGTGTGGAGTCTGCTGTCCCCATCTGTCGTCCTTGTTTTTCCAGCAGTATTAACTACTCGAATACTCTAAAGCCAATCCCCAATCCCCAATCCCCAATCCCCAATCCCCAATTTTCTAGACCGATGAATTTATTTGATGAAATAATTCCCGCTCAGCCAGATAAGGTTAATTTGTACGCTCCATATTTCATGAAATCCGCTGCCAAACGGAACGTCTTGCCCAAAGCAATCACGCTTTACCACAAAGGCGGACTCGGCGGTTATCGGGCGATCGAAGGTGGCGAGAAAATTCCTTACGTCATCAATTGGGTAATCCAAAATTTACCTGGCGATCTGACTAGATGCACGATGATGTTTGATGATAATGCCGATCTCACCTACGATATCAACCTGATGAATTCTGAGTTGATCGGCTACCTAATCGATTGGCTGGTTAATATCCGCGATACTAATACTCCAGATTTCCCCCAGTATTTTTATCATAAACTGATGAAAATGGATGACTAGCACTGGTTAATAGCCCGATCTCCACGATTCTCACCCTCTAGCTCTGCCGCCATCAAGCAGTTGCCAATTCACAAAGATCGATGACTAGCAATCGCTCTGGTTCCGATCCGGCCATCTTCATTTTCGTGCTGACGCTCATCAAATTCTGAGTGGGAACATCTTTTCCCCAAATACTAGTCATTGCGATCGCGGATAACCTAGACTAGTATGGCGATCGACGGTAATTTAATTCATCTGTGTCAGTCGCTAAGTAGGATAGCCAGATCGCTCTCCTGCTGGACAAACAACTGCTCGCTCCTCGTAAAAACGGTTAGCATTTGCAGATAGTAATTCATCCTGGACACCAGAGACATAATCGGCATCGCCGATTTTAGATATTACTAAGTTATTGCATCATATAGTTAAATGACTAGGGATAATTGTGTGGGGATGGCTATGAAATACTTGCTGGTAGCTTCGACTGAAGGCTGTAGTGGTAAGTCGGCAACGATTTTGGGAATTGCCGATCGCTTGCAGGCAAAAGGAATTGAGATTGCCTACGCTCAACCAGTCGTTACTGGAAACGTACTCGACCCCAATAGCTCGCTCGATAGTGACGTGAGACTAATGGCTCAAGCCTTATCCTTACCTGCCGATCGATTGGGATCGCCACTGTTGGTATTGGATGCGGCACATACTCACGATCGACTGACTGGAATCGACGATCGAGATTATCCAAAATTACTTCAAGATAGCACGCGCCAGCTCCCAGGCAACTTGGTCATTCTGGAGGGTGGTGCCAATCTTCATGAGGGAAGTCTGTTCGATCTGGCGATCGATCGGATCGCGGAAACTTTAGATGCAGGCGTGTTGTTGGTCAACCGCTACCATCCGTTATCGTCGCTCGATCTGCTGATAGCAGCGCAGCAGCAGCTTGGCAAAAGATTATTAGGTTGTACGATCAACGACATCCCGCGCGATCGGGTAGAGAGCGTTCAGACGACAATGGTACCCTATTTAGAACGGTTGGGTATCCCCGTTTTTGGGGTCATTCATCGCAATGGCTTATTACGGAGTGTTACCGTCAAGCAATTAGTTTCACAACTCCATGCCGAAATCTTATGTCGCCCTGACAGGTTAGATTTAATGGTCGAAAGTCTGTCGATCGGCGCGATGAATGTCAATTCGGCTTTAGAATATTTTCGACGGGGCAATAATATGGCCGTCGTCACTGGCGGCGATCGGGCTGATATTCAACTAGCCGCGCTAGAAACCTCTACACAGTGCTTGATTTTAACCGGACACCTTGCACCTCAGCCCTTTATCGTCAGCCGTGCTGAAGACCTAGAAATCCCCATTCTGTCGGTAGATTTGGATACTCTAACTACTGTAGAAATCATCGATAATGCTTTCGGTCAGGTGCGCCTGCAAGAACCGATTAAAATTAATTGCGCCCGCGAGTTATTCGGCCATCATTGCAATATCGATCGCCTGATGTCCGTGTTAGGAATTTGAGTTTCCGGCGGTGCTCGGGTTGGGGATGAAATGCTAGAGGGGGGAGCAGGGGAACAGAGATAGTTGGATTGCAAAAACAGTGCGTTATAGCTCGATCGGCAACTCCCCGCTCCCCGCCAAAATAGTAACTAGATTTACACCGTAGACTTACCCTTATTCTTCGTCATCCAGCCAATTTAACTCGATCGAGTTGGTCGTATTAGTGGGCACCGCTGCACTTTCTTCTAACCCTCTAGAACTAGCGCGATTGCGGATGGCTGTCAATCTGACAATTACCTGTTTGGGGTCAGAGTTGGGTTTGAGAGTGTATAACAGATTTCGAGCGTTACAAGTGCCAGTAACTTCTTTGGTAGCACAGACCACAGGCCGATTATTTAAAGTGCCAGCAGTAATATATTTTAACTGACCACTGCGATATAAAGATTGAAATCTAGCCGATACTTGTTGACATCGGACTTGCGGTGTAAATCCGGAATCACTAAATCCTTCTGAACTCCAAATCACAATCGGGACGTCCCCTTTCTTGGTTCTAGCCAGAGTTGCTGGTTTACCTTCAGCTTTGCCACAGACAAAGCTAGTCGTCGCGGTCAAAGCCGGACTCGATGCTGCAAATAGACCGATCCCGCTTACTGCTGTTAGAGTGGCCAAACCGATCGCGAATAGGCGATGTGTGGCCGTAGTCGCTATTTGCAAAGATTTCATAATTTTACACTCCGATCGATTACTACATTAAAGAAACACTAAAACAGACCAAAGTTCCGCATGAGTTCGGAAGATTGTCATAATTACTTTAGACCGTCACTCGATCGAGCGGACTAGCTTGGCAACGACTCAGAGTGCCTCTACCGTAGAGATATCGCAGTTGCAATTCAACTGTCAACTTCCCCCAGCAGATAATCGATAAATTGCCGTGCGGTGCGACCAGATCGTCCGTTGTGTCTTGTCGCCCATTGTAAGGCACGCTTTTCGAGTTCGTCACGATCGATAGGCAATTGTGCGGATTTGGCTAGATGATGGACGATCTCTAAATATTGAGGTTGGTCGGCTGGCTCGAAGGTGAGTGTAATGCCAAACCTGTCGCTAAAAGATAATTTTTCTTGAACCGTGTCCCACATCTGAATCTCATCAGCATCTTGAGGTCTGGGTCGATCGGCAAAGTACTCTCTGACCAAGTGACGGCGATTGGATGTGGCATATACTACCACATTCGACGGTCTGGCTGTGACACTGCCTTCGAGCACCACCTTTAATGATTTAAAGGCTTCATCATCAGCTTCAAACGAAAGATCGTCTACAAAAATGATAAATTTTTGAGGTAAATCGGTCAAGCGATCGAGAATTAAGGGCAAGTTGATGAGATGAGACTTACTCACTTCTACCAGCCGCAGTTGGCTATCAGGGTAATAATTAAGCAATCCTTTAATTAGCGATGATTTGCCAGTACCTTTGCCGCCATACAGCAAAATATTTAAAGCTGGTTTACCTGCGAGCAGAGATTTTGTATTATTTATTAACGTTAATTTTTGGAGTTCGTAACCGACAAGATCGTCGAGCCGCACTGGGTCGGGATGGGCGATACCAAGTAGCCGCTCTTGCCACTTTAATGCTCGATACTTCCCAAAAATACCGACTCCAGACTGTTGATAATAGCGGGCCAAATCTGTAACTAATTCACCCCATTCTAGTCGGGCAAAATCCTGCAACAGCGGAGATTTTTCATTTAGCTTGCGGCTCTCTATCCAACAAACAGGTTTACCACCGACTTGCTGTACCCACTGTGGGATATAGCATCCGTAAGTATAGAGGGTATATAAAGACTGAAGATCCTGTCCCACTGCGGCTATTAACGCGGATGGTAAGTCTGTTGCGATTCCCGTTCCGGGAGGCTGCAATAGCGACTCTGAAGACACATCAGTGGCGATCTTTTGCACTTTCAAACTAAAGGGATTTTCTGCTTGTAAAATCTGTACGATCAGATATTCTTCCCAACTACAATTTTCAGCAGCCAAAGCCCTAAAAAAACGTCCGTAAGCAGTCAGACACATCAGCGCGTTTCCCTGAGATCTGTCTCCAGTGGCGATCGCTTGCAGCAGATCGACTAGAGCCTGCCCCACTTCACCAGCTAAAATATCTTGATAAATCAGCAACCCCGCGATCGCACGTTGCATTTTGTGAAGTTCGGCGGTGTGTCGATCGTGATGGGAGGAATTCATAAGTTAGGGGATAGGGGATAGAGATTAGGTTTTAGGAAATTATTTAGTGGATAGTAAATAGTAGATAGTGAATAGATGTCGATCGTTAATTTAGTTTTCTTATTTATTCTTATTTATTATTTACAGAGCATTTGTTGGGATCGCTTCTCCCCTAGCAACCGATCGCTAGTCGCTGTATCCTAGATGAGGTATTTATATGCGCAAGATTAACAATCGCTTTTTATATATGTCTGCTAATATCGCTAACTCCACCCAGACGATCCGCATCGCTTCGCGGAAAAGTCAGCTAGCATTGGTGCAAACCTATTGGGTGCAAGCCCAATTACAGAAGCATTTTCCAGATCGCACCTTTGAAGTCGAGATGATGAGTACCCAAGGGGATAAAATTCTCGATGTACCGCTGGCGAAAATTGGCGATAAGGGATTGTTTACTAAGGAACTAGAAGTTAAAATTCTCGATCGATCGGCAGATCTCGCCGTACACTCACTCAAAGATCTCCCTACCAATTTACCAGAAGGTTTGATGCTCGGTTGTGTTACCGAGCGAGAAAACCCAGCAGACGCGCTCGTTGTCAATGCCAAACATGCTGGCGCACAGCTCGAAACGCTGCCCCCAGGTGCTGTCATCGGGACATCTTCGCTGCGGCGATTGGCGCAACTCCGCCATCATTTTCCTCACTTTGTCTTCAAAGACGTTCGGGGCAATGTCAATACTCGCTTAGCCAAACTCGATGCTGGTGAATATGATGCGCTGATTCTGGCCGCAGCGGGCTTACAACGCTTAGATTTTGGCGATCGCATTCACCAGCTCATTCCTGCTGAGTTGTCGCTTCATGCGGTCGGACAAGGGGCACTGGGCATCGAATGTCGGACTGAAGATCCGGAGATCCTAGAAATACTCCAAACTTTACAACACCAACCGACGGCTTACCGCTGTTATGCCGAACGCGCCTTCCTCCGCGAACTAGAAGGCGGTTGTCAAGTCCCGATCGGGGTTAACACTACCATCGATGGTGACAATTTGACTCTCGTCGGTATGGTATCTAGTCTAGACGGTCAAAGACTAGTTACAGATACAATTACTGGAGCAGCTATAAATGCCGAACAACTCGGCAAAGATCTCGCACATCGGCTTCGCTCTCAAGGCGCACAAACCATTCTCGATGAAATCTTTGCCCTCGTCGAACGAGACGGTTTGAAGAAAGTGCTGGACGAGCAGACGAATAGTTAGGAGTTGGGAGTTGAGAGCAGGGGAGAGGATTTTGGATTTTGGATTGAGCTTACATCAAAAGCCATTACCCTTTACCCTTTCCCCCTAAAGCATAAAGCCTAACCCCTATTCCCTATCCCCGATCAACGTTTACGTTGAAAAACTTTCAAATTGTTGAGGGCACGTTCGTAACTGGAAGTGTCGCCTTGAAGTCGAAATAACTCGGCGGAAATGCGTAAATCGGCAATGGCTCCTTTGCAATCGCCGAGTTGATGGCGAGCGACGGCGCGATTGTTATAAGTAATTGCTTTTTCTGGTAAAAGGCGAATCACCTGAGTGTAATCGAGATAAGCACCGCGATAATCTCTCATGTTGAGCTTAGCTGCGGCACGATTGGTATAAGCGAGTGCATGACTGGGATCGAGGCGAATGACTTCGGTATAATCCAGGATCGCCGGAATATTTTGTTGAAGTTTGGCGTGTAGGATCCCCCGCTGCAAATGGGCGTCTATGTCTTGGGGATTTTGTTTGAGCGCAGCATCAAGGCTGGCGATTGTCGGTTGTGCTGTCTCAGTTTCGGTCGGTTCTGGAGCAGCGATGGCGATCGATTGGATCGAGACGATCGCCATCACGGCCAAAATACTTAGCTTAGACGATAAATTTTTAGTCATCGGCATACATCGAGGTTGAATCATATACAATCTACAACTTATTGTATTAGTTTTGGGCGATCTGTCTCACAAAGCTGGCGATCGCCCTATCAAACCAAGTTTATGCGCAAAAACTAAACCCCTAGAGCGGATTTCAATCTCCATTGCGAAAATAGCTCCTCAAAATCGCGGAGATCTGCACCGATCTACATTTAAATATTTGGTATGTATCCTTTGAATATCTGGTATGTATCCTTTATGTCCTCGTTTGACCGAATTAGCTAGAGTCTTTTTGAAGTTAGGGACGATCGGTTTTGGCGGACCAGCGGCGCATATTGCCATGCTAGAGGCAGAAATAGTCACTCGGCGGCAGTGGATTAGTCAGGCGCAATTTCTCGACCTCATTGGGTTGACAAACCTGATTCCGGGGCCAAGTTCTACGGAATTGGCAATTTATATCGGCTATCTGCGCGCTGGTTGGTGGGGACTAATTGTAGCTGGGGTATGTTTTATCGTGCCAGCAATGGCGATCGTGTGGGGGATGGCGATCGTCTACGAGCGAATTAACGATTTGCCACAAGCGATCGCCATGTTTGCCGGAATTAAGCCTGTGGTAGTAGTCCTCACCATTCAAGCGATGTGGAAATTACGCATCAGTGCGATTAAAAATCTGCCCACAGGCATCGCTGGAGTCGTCACGATCGCGCTAATTGGGGTTTTTGATGTCAATACCTTAATCGTGCTGTTAGTAGCGGGATTTGGGGTAATGGTGTGGCAAAATTGGCGCAACTGGGGTGGGGGATTGTCAGTCGTCTGGCTGCCAAAACTAGATCTGCCGATCTTGGCCATCGTGCCTGCGATCGCGTCTCAGCCCTCGTGGGTAGATGTATTTACTATTTTCCTCAAAATTGGGGCGACGATTTATGGCGGTGGTTATGTATTGCTGGCATTTCTGCAATCCGAATTGGTCGAACGCACTCAATGGTTGACATCTACCCAATTGCTCGATGCGATTGCCATCGGTCAAGTTACACCCGGCCCCCTATTTACGACGGCGACATTTATCGGTTATTTGCTGGCAGGACACGCAGGTGCGCTCGCGGCCACAATTGGTATTTTTTTACCCAGCTTTATCTTTGTGGTAATTGTGACATTTTGGGCACCTAAATTACGCCAATCTGTCTGGTTTAGAAGTTGGTTGGATGGGGTGAATGCGGGAGCTTGGGGAGCGATTGCCGTGGTGGCTTATCGATTGGGAGTGGTGACACTGGTAGACTGGCTGTCAATCTCGATCGCTGCAATCGGTGCTTTGTTAATATGGCGATGGCGAGTCGATCCGCTCTGGCCGATCTTGGTTGGTGCCACGATCGGGTTATTAGGACAATTGGCTCGATCTCATCATTGAGATTGTCACACTTTACCTCAATCAAGATGGGTAGATGGGTAGATGGGTGAATGAGTAATGAGTAACCCCTCACTCAATGCCTAAAGCCTAAAGCCTAAAGCCTAAAGCCTAAAGCCTAAAGCCTAAAGCCTAAAGCCTAAAGCCTACCCTCTACCTTCGCACGAAGTCTACTGAACCAAAGCTAGTGGTGGATTGACCGCAGTGGCACGGCGATCGATCACGGTATCGATTAAGCCATAGTCCTTGGCTTCGACAGCCGACATATAGAAATCACGATCGGTATCTTCTTGGATTTTCTCCAAAGGTTGACCCGTATGTTTGGCCAATAGATCGTTTAATGTACCCTTGATATAGAGAATTTCTTTCGCTTGGATCGCGATATCTGTCGCTTGTCCTTGCGCGCCACCTAAAGGCTGGTGAATCATGATCCGCGAACTAGGCAGACTCGTGCGCTTACCTTTGGCACCAGCACTCAACAAAAATGCCCCCATACTAGCCGCAAATCCCATACACACAGTAGAGACATCGGGGCGAATTTGATTCATTGTATCAAAGATGCCCATGCCTGCCGATACTGAGCCACCAGGAGAGTTGATATATAGATAGATGTCTTTCTCTGGATCTTCTGCTTCCAAAAATAGCAGTTGTGCCACGATCAGGTTGGCTAAATCCGAAGTTACTTGGCCGCCCAAGAACACGATTCGATCGCGCAATAGTCGAGAATAAATATCGAAGGCGCGTTCGCCTCTGCCAGATTGTTCGATGACGGTAGGTATCATAACTGTGCCAGTATATATCGATTCTTCTTATTATCGCCCAATCTCGCAGCTTCCGGTCTAGGGGTATCCGTACCAGTCGATTTATTAACAGAGAAAACGCCGACCGTGGGCTGAATCTAGCTCCAATCGCTCGCAGCATAGTTAGACAAAGGCTATGTATATTCACTTAGAAGATTGGAACTGTTAAATGAAACTGACAATAAATTTCCAGCACATCATGCGTAAGAGTCCGTAAATTCCCCGATCTACTGACGAGCTTGGCTTGTTATACTTGACCACTACGGACACTAAAAAACAGCAATCTAGTCCACCGATCGGTAGTGACTTCGATCGCTCTCCATTGCTGAAGTTCGGCTCGATAATTCGACCTAACCGGGTTTAATGCGTTGAGATCGCCTGTTAGAGATAAATAAGGACACTCAGGAGCAAATCGAGTCGTTCAATTTTCCAACCAATCGCAGCAATATCTAAATCATTTCAACCATTTATCGATCGTGCGTTTGCTGGCAATATTACCTATTGTTTTCAGTAAATCGAGCGAACATCTTGTAGTGTTTATTTTGACGATTCCTGGCACGTAAGGCCGATAGGATGAGTCTATTTGGTTATGTGTGAATTTGTGCCCCGATATTTTCTTCCCTCTAGTTTGCCAGTTTAGATCGGATATGAACAAACTTTTAATGGTTACGACTGTTCCTAGTACCCTACGTAGCTTTTTGTTACCGTTTGCCGCTCATTTTCGTTCGCAAGGATGGCAAGTAGATGCGATGGCTTGTGGTGTATCAACTTCGGTGGAATGCCAGCAAGGATTCGATCGGGTGTGGGATGTTCAGTGGTCGCGCAATCCCCTAGATCCGCGTAATTTATTAGCTGCACCCAAGGCAATCCAGGAAATTGTCACGCGCGAAAAATACGATATTATCCACGTTCATACCCCAGTCGCCGCATTTGTGACTCGATATGCGCTCAGAGCTTTGCGGCAGAAATTAGGAGCTAAGGTAATCTACACCGCACATGGCTTTCATTTTTATGCGGGTGGCAATCGGCTCAAAAATGCGGTATTTATAAATTTAGAAAGATGGGGCGGTAAGTGGACGGACTATTTAGTTACGATCAATCACGAGGATAAGTATGCCGCGCAATGTTATCAACTGCTCGATCCAGAGCGGATTCGGTATATGCCAGGTATTGGCGTAGATTTAAGTTATTACAATCCTCGATCGGTGGCCGACTCAGCCATAGCAGCAGTCCGCCAAGAGTTAGGTTTGAGAGAAAACGACCGCTTATTACTCTCAGTGGCCGAATTTACCACTCGCAAGCGTCATGTCGATGCAATCGGTGCTTTTGCTAAGTTAGCTCGATCGGATGTACATTTAGCATTTGCAGGTAGTGGCCCACTGCAACCAAAGATGCTGCAACTAGCTTCAGATCTTGGCGTGGCAGATCGGGTACATTTTTTAGGCAACAGGAGCGATATCCCGGTACTAATGAGAGCGGCTAGAGCAAATATTCTCGTTTCGGCACAAGAAGGACTACCTCGGAGCGTACTCGAATCCCTAGCACTAGAAACCCCCACTATCGGCACCAAAATTCGCGGTACTCAAGATTTACTTGCTGACGGTTGTGGATTGCTAGTAGATGTCGGTGATGTTGCTGGATTGGCAGCAGCAATGACCACAGTGCTCGATCGACCTGAAGAGGCCGATCGACTGAGCAAGTTAGGCTCCGCGCGGATCTCTACTTACGATCTAGACTCGATCGTGAAGCTGCACGAGCAGTTGTATGCAGAGGCGTTAGGAAAAGTGGATAGTGCCCAGTGACTAGTGGATAGTGGATACCAACTCCGGTATCCTAGTCCACCTTCGCGAACTTTGTAATACTAGACAAGACACAATCGGTGGCGGTGCTAGAACGAAGCTAATATCTTTAACCCGAACTCACATTACATAGTTTGCTGAACAGCGCGTTAATCGAATCTAACAGGAAGCCCCATCACGATGTGATGGGGCTTCCTTTTGAAGTCAAAAGTGAATTAACTGCGGGCATTTACCCGCCAGCCACTATCCACTATCCACTATTCACTACTACTTAACCCATTTCTCGCCGACGATTTCAGCCAGATCGACAACCCGTTGGCTGTAACCCCACTCATTATCGTACCAAGCTATCACTTTGATCATGTCATCGCCCATGACCATCGTCAGCGTAGCATCGATCGTCGAAGAGGCATCAGTACCCTTAAAATCACTCGAAACTAGTGGTAACTCACAGAAGTCCAAAATCCCTTTCATCGGGCCGTGAGCGGCAGCTTTGAGAGTGGCGTTGACTTCTTCGGTGAAGGTTTTCTTCTCGACATGGACGACTAAATCTACTACCGATACGTTGGGAGTAGGTACGCGTAGTGCGATCCCATTGAGTTTACCTTTGAGTTCTGGTAATACCAAAGCAACTGCTTTAGCTGCACCAGTAGAGGTGGGGACGATATTCATCGCCGCAGCCCGCGCCCGACGTAAATCGCGGTGGGAAGCATCTAGCAAGCGTTGGTCGCCTGTGTAGCTGTGAGTCGTGGTCATTGTCCCTTTAATGATGCCAAAGTTGTCATTGAGGACTTTAGCAAAGGGTGCCAGACAGTTGGTAGTACAGCTAGCATTACTAATGATGAAGTGTTTGTCGTGGTCGTAGTCTTGGTGGTTAACACCAACGACAAATGTACCGTCTTCATCCTTTCCGGGTGCTGTAATCAGCACTTTTTTTGCACCAGCATTGATATGGCGCGAAGCACCTGCATGGCTGATGAACACACCTGTAGACTCGATTACCAAGTCGATTTCCCAATCTTTCCAAGGTAAGTTATCGGGGTTGCGATCGGATACGCATTTAATTGTCTTGCCATTGACCGTAATCGTGTTGTCATCAGCACTGATGTCTGCATCAAATGTGCCCAACATGGTGTCATACCGGAGCAAGTGTGCGTTGGTACGGGGATCGGAAGTATCGTTAATACCCACAACTTCGATATGGCTATTCTTTCTTCCCAGCCAACACCGCATAAAATTCCGACCGATCCGCCCAAACCCGTTGATCGCTACTCTAATCACAGCCTCTTGCCCTCTTGTTCTAAATTTCTAGTTATATATCCAGTGATAAAACTAGATCGTACCGCAAACTATACACATCTATTACTTTATCGATGTCAGAATAATGACTTTTTTTATGGATGACGATCGAGTCACTCTATTGTCACTTAAAATTTCAAGACACTACCGAATGCGAATGATTTCACTTTTGGCAAGTGGCGAACTGTGCGTGGGCAATTTGGCGATCGCATTACATATGAGCGATTCAGCCGTATCTCATCAGCGTAAAACCGTGCGGGCACTGAGATTGGTTGGTTATCGCAAGCAAAATCGTCATGTCTTCGATCTGTATCGCACCAGATCTGAGCATTTGGCCAAATCGACAAATATTTAGCTAGCCAATTGAGGTAATACCTGATTTAGCTTGCCACTGCGATATCCTTCCAAATCTAGAGTCACATATACAAATCCAAATGACTGGAAGGCTTGGGTTAATTTTACCAGATCGGTATTAATCACAAATTGTTGAATTAGCTCTGCTGGTAATTCGATTTTTGCAGTATCTTCATTCGAGCGCACGCGCACATTTTCATATCCTAATCGTCGCAAATAAATCTCGGCTCTTCCCACGCGATTTAATTTGGGAATCGTGATTTCTTCCCCATAAGGAAAGCGCGAACTCAAACAAGGTTGAGCGGGTTTATTCCAACACGATAGCCCAATCGATCGAGCAATCTCTCGCACTTCCATTTTAGTAATACCTAGCTCGGCTAATGGCGATCGCGCGCCCCGTTCTGTAGCCGCCTGAATGCCTGGGCGATAATCTTGTAAATCGTCAGCATTGACACCATCGACGACATAACTGTAGCCAAGTTTTAGTGCTAATGGCTTGAGTGTATCGTGCAGTTCGCTCTTGCAAAAATAGCACCGATTGACGGGATTGGAGGCATAATTAGGATTGTCCATCTCGTGAGTTTCGACAATCTGATGGATAATGCCGATCGATTTAGCTTGCTCGATCGCATCTTCTAATTCTTCTGGTAATAATGATGGCGACTTGGCAGTGACAGCTAAGGCTCGATCGCCTAAAACATCATGGGCAATTTTAGCAACTAAGGTACTATCAATCCCTCCCGAATAAGCAATTAACGTTCGCTCCATTTCTACGAATAGATTGCGAAGTTTTTCTAGTTTTAGTTCTAACATTCGTATCGAGTTAATCTTACCTATGGATGATAGCCACTATCTTTGATTATATCAAATCTGTAGGACTATGTGAATAGTCAGGAAACTCTTCATGCCATTCGCCATCGGTACCTTTCCATTCCTCAGTTCCCCAAGTAGCGCAGGGCATATGTTCGATCGGTTGAATGGAACTAGTATCAGCAAACTTTAAATTCGGGAAATTAATTAACCTCATCCGGTTACTAATTTCTGGTGGTAGATCCTTGAAGTAGATCGGTTTTGTCGGTGGATTTTCTCGATCGTAAGTAGCTGGATACTGTTTGTGACAATCATAAGAGTACCAGCCTAATATGTTGAGATGATACTCTAGATCGAACTCTTTACTCCCAGCCAATACTAATCCAGATGCGATCGCTTTTTTCAGCCAGCCTACTTCACAGTGACTAGTGTACGAGATGATGGAATCTTTTTCTCTGTGTAATTCAATGATAATCGGCGAAAAAGACAGTTTATATGCTTGTTCTTCAATTTCTGAAATCACTGCTGCTGTAGATAAAAGTAAAAATAATCCACAGTTAGCAGCTCGATCTGAATGAGCTTTTTGCTCGCTTTCATGAATTCCCAATAGTAAATTTTCCTGGCTCATGCTTTGGAGAATAAACTCCAGATCGATCGAGCCTCGATCGATTAATCGACCATCATTACTAATTAATATCTCAACCAGTTCTGATTCAAATTCGATCGCACCAGGAACAGTCGGTAAATCTGCTGGCACGGCTCCACCTTCACCAGAGTTAAATATCCCCACGCAGCCATCAGCATCGATCGCAAACCAGGTGGTATCCATACTATGAGCGGCAGGGAAATCTATCACGAGCTTTTTCTCCTCGATCTGATGTTATTTAGGACGATTGGTCAGTGATGGCTGATTTGAATTAAATTTTAACTACAGGCAATATCAATCTCATCAACCCGCCCCGACTGATGTTGTGATTTCTCAATCTTCCATCGATCGATTGTCACATTTGCTCTACTCACATCTTGCACCAATACGGAAAGACTAGTGCTTAGTAGAGATAGTCGGGTACCCACAAGCGTCGTTTTTATTCCCGATTTGTGGAGCTGTTGAGCGGCTGCTTGGGTGGCGGTGAGATTGGAGCGAGCCACTAATAGATTGACGCCAGAGTGAATCCCCCATGCGGCTAATTCGCTAACTTGGGCGATGACACGATCGACTTCGGGCTTACTTTCGGGAAAATGGATCGAGATGTGGATTTTATCTGGGGCGACGCGGACTAATCGATCGATCCAATCGACATCTAATAATAAACCATTGGTCGTGAACGATCGAAAGACAACCCCATTCAACCGCTCTAATAGTTCGCATAAATGTGGATATTCTAAAGGTTCGCCACCGCCAAACGATATGGCTTTGGTACCAGCCAGAGCGCAATCGGTGACAAGATCCACCAATTCATCTACCTCCCACTGGGTTGCACCTGTAGGGTGGCTGTGATTGTAGCAAAAGTGGCAATGTTTGCGGCATTGATTGGTCAGTTCGATTGAGATGCGATCTAACATACAATGTGTCGCTACCTAAATAATTTTCGACTTATGTCACTCAGCACCCAAGACGCTCACCAGTAGAGCTTTCTGAGCGTGCATCCGAGTCTCTGCTCGATCGCAAACTCGCGATCGAGCAGAGACTCGATCTAGTTTCACTCAGCACCCAAGACGCTCACCAGTAGGGCTTTCTGAGCGTGCATCCGATTCTCTGCTTGATCCCAAACTCTGGATTTTGCCCCTTCGAGGACATCGTCGGTAATTTCTTCGCCGCGATGGGCGGGGAGACAGTGCAATACGATCGAGTTAGGATCGGCGAGGGTCAATAGTTCTTGATTGACCTGATAGGGGGCAAATACAGGCATCCGAGCATCTGATTCGGTCTCTTGACCCATACTCGCCCAGACATCGGTATAGACTACCTGTGCGCCATTTACAGCTTCTTGTGGCGATCGAGTTATTAGCACTTGCGTACCTTTGCTGGCAGCGATCGATCTAGCGCGATCGACAATCTGCGGATCGGGTGTAAAATTAGCTGGACAGGCGATCGAAATATCCATGCCCACCGTCGCACAGCCCAGCATCAGCGAGTGCGCCATGTTATTACCATCGCCAAAGTAGGCAAGTTTCAATCCCGCCAACTGTCCGAAACATTCCCGAACCGTTTGTAAATCGGCTAGCACCTGACAGGGATGCTCTAAATCTGTCAGGGCATTAATTATCGGCATTTGGGCGTATTTAGCAAATGTCTCTACATCAGACTGCTCGAAAGTCCGAATCGCTAAGACATCTAAATAACGATCTAACACCCTTGCCGTGTCTGCTAATGGCTCCCCGCGCCCGATTTGCATCGCCCCAATATTTAGGTCGATTACCTGTCCGCCGATTTGACTCATCGCCGCAAAAAAACTTACTCGCGTCCGCGTCGAAGCTTTGTAGAACAATAGTCCCAGCGTTTTATGACAGTTGGGCTTAATTTTGCCTTGCTTGAGATCGGCAGCAAGTTGGAGGAGGGCGAGTGTCTCTTCGGCACTCAGATCTGTCATGCTCAATAAATCTCGACCCTGTAAACCACTCATGCGATCGACCCTCAAACAACTAGTATGTTAATCAAACATGGAAAGGGTCAATCTTATCACAAGATTCAGGAAAGCTGAAACCCCCAATATCTGTCAGTAGCAATTAATATTATATTACTTACAATTTGGTTCGTTAAGAAAAATCTGTAACCCACCCAATCGCTTTCTTAATATCGCTCTACTCAGGAAACCTTAAATTAAGTTATGAAGTTTTTACTAGATGTTAATGCCAGTGAATGTACGATCGTAATTTAGAGCCTCAATTTGCACTGTTAATATATACTTTGTCTCGCATTATATAACTAGGCAGTAAATTGTTGACTAAATTCGATTACCATTTGGCGCGCCCAAACATCGGCGGCTAAAATATCATCTAAACTAGGCGTTAAAGTCAAATCGGTGCGATGTTTGTCACAGACTTTTTCGATGACTTTGGGAATATCTAGGAAGTGAATTTTCTCGGACAAAAAGAGTGCTACTGCTTGCTCGTTTGCTGCATTGAGTACCGCTGGCATCGAGCCGCCAGCACGTCCGGCGGCGTAGGCTAATTCGATACAAGGATATTTAACTCGATCGGGTGCTCTAAATGTCAGATCGCCAGCTTTGACGAGATCGAATTTCTCCCAGTTAGTGGAGATGCGATCGGGCCAGGACATGGCATATAGTAATGGTAAGCGCATATCCGGCCAACCTAATTGCGCCAAGACGGATGTATCTTGGACTTCGATGAGGGAATGAATGATACTTTGGGGATGAACGACGATATCAATATCGTCATAGTCTAAGCCAAATAAATAATGTGCCTCAATCACCTCTAAACCCTTGTTCATCAGCGTGGCGGAGTCGATCGTGATTTTTTGTCCCATCGACCAATTTGGGTGCTTGAGGGCGTCAGCAATAGTGACTGAGGCTAATTTTTCGGCAGGGAGATCGCGGAAGGCACCACCAGAAGCTGTGAGGATAATCCGGCGCAAGCCACCAGCGGGAACGCCTTGCAAGCATTGAAAGATGGCCGAATGTTCGGAGTCGGCGGGGAGTAATTGGACTCCATGTTTCTCGACTAATGGTAGTACTACAGGGCCGCCTGCGATCAGGGTTTCTTTATTAGCTAGGGCGATATCTTTACCTGCGGTAATTGCGGCAATTGTCGGGAGGAGTCCCGCGCAACCGACGATACCCGTAACGACACTTTGAGCATCACCATAACCAGCAACTTCGATCGTCCCTTGTGCGCCAGCGACGATAATCGGGCGATAATCTAAATCTGAGAGCGTGTCTTTTAGCTCGGCTAACTTGGCTTCATTCCCAATTGCCACAATTTCAGGTCGAAACTGGCGCACTTGCCGAGCTAACATCTCGACATTACTCCCCGCAGCCAATCCGACAATCCGAAATTTATCGGGGTTATGTTCGACGATATCTAGGGTTTGAGTGCCGATCGAGCCAGTAGAGCCGAGTAAAGTAATCGCTTTCACAATTTATGTTGCCGATCTTTTAGAGAGTTATCTAATCTCTATCATTCTACGGCGTTCGGGGATCGATCGATTAAATTAGGCTTTAGGTTTTAGGTGGATATTGTTCGATCTTTTGGGCTAGTCTTGAAGCTAGAAAGGGACTCGCAGATTGGAGGTGGGTGTGAATTTCGATTGCTTCTTCCCGATAGCGGCGGATCTTGGCTACATCCCAATGGATAGGAGGTGGCTGAAGATTGGTAATGCGATCGGCTAATTTTACCATCCAAATTTCTCTCGGTTGGCGTTCGATTCGGTGCAAACTATCTAACAATTGCTGAGATTTATCTAGCTCTGGATTTTTGCTCAAAGCCGCTACTCCCTCGGCAACTCTGGTGCCAAAAATAGTCGCAATTGTATCGTAACTGGTATCGGTATCTTCGATCGTATCGTGTAGCAAGGCACATTGTACCGCCAGATCGCCATCGTGCCCAGCCTCGACACCAAGCGCGGCGATAATTTCCATACTCACGAGATTCAAGTGCAGTAGATATGGCAAGTCGGAGCTAGGGATGAGTTGTCCCAGATGCGCTTGAGCGGCAAATCGACAAGCTTTAATATATAAATCGCGATTCCAGTCTGATGCCATTATCGTCTCAATCTTTTGAATCTGCTGGTTATTATTAGAATGGCGCAGATTCCAAAATTCTCACTAATGTATCTACAATTTTATTGCCCCAAACTACCGAGAGCGTTCCACACACGGTAATAACTACAATTATACTCTCGGATAACTCAATCGGAGTATGTAGTCGCTATCTCGATCGGGATGCCGAAACTATAACTGGCAGCTCGTGCTAATTTTAAGCACGAGCTATTGTTTCGATCGAACCGATAAGCTGCCGTATCTAGTTTGTGATTCTATTTTAATATCGCTAATAACAGAGGATATTCCAGTCTGCTAAAGTTCGATCGACAGCCAATAGATTTGCTACTCTGGTTTACAAGCTTTTGAGTAAGAATTTCTTGATATCTTCAGAGGTGTGAAATTTACCAAGCTCGTAAGAACTAGAAGCCATCGTCACTATGCCATTTTTAAATGAGATCTTTTTAGCTTTGGCATCTGGAACTAAAACGATTTTAATACCTTTGATTTTACTTTCGATCGCGGCACGGGCAGTTGGATTTTTATTGAGAAATAATACTGCTCCTTTAAAATGAAACAGTTGTCTGGCGGCGTTTTCTAATTCGATTTTATTATCGCCAAAACTTTCAAAGTCCATATTTACGGCAATTTTACCGAGTTTGGCATTGCCAGATTGACTGGCAATACTCGACTGAAATTCTGGGATATAATCTTTAGAGTACTTAGCAATTTCTGCTCTTGTCTCTAAAGATTGAGCTAAAACTACCTGCGAACCGATGATACTAACTGCGCTGACGATCGACATCACACTAATCTTTAACCAAGTCTTCATTTATTGATGCTCCGGGGTTTAGTAAATTTCTAGCTAAAGTAAACTTTGGCTGATGTTACTACACCTTATCATCGTTCGATTCCCTAAAGATCGATCGCGATCGCAGGCAACGACTATGGCGTCGAACTATTTCTTTGCAAACTCTACTGGCTCTCGATCGCGCTGACGATCGCACAGAAATCGGGACACTATAATTTACTTGGTGGTAAACTCCACCGGATTTTGGTCGCGCCGATGATTGAATGGGATGGGTACACCTTGAGCATCGCCAACTAATACCGCTGTGGCTTCTAAAGAAGCTCTGAGCCGCTTGGCGGCATAAATTGACATATCGCGCGGCACATTGATTCGATCGCGGATATAGCGCAAGGCAGCATCCGATCCTGGTGGCGGTACGCAGATATCGCTCGTCATCATCGTTGTCAGGGCGCAGCGCAAAGCTTCGTCTACGACATCATCTTTAGCCGGATTGACGCGAATCAGATTGACATGGTGCTTTACCGTCCGATATAGAGCTTCGGCGCGCGCGTCTGCTGGCTCTGCAAAAGTGGCATCTGGCAATCCATCCCAAGGGCCATTATCCACTCTGGCTTTATTAATTAACATTTGGGGTTCGCCGTTTTCCCAACAACCGCCCATCTGGGGTGGTAAATCGTGGACGTGGGTATGAAAATCGCTTTGAGTGCCGCGATAAGTTTCGCGACTTTCCATCGCATCAAACCAGGCTGAAAACCGCGGATTTTCTTCGAGAAGGGAGTAGCCTTTGTAGTAGTACAAGCTGGCATTCATCCGCTCGACATAGGGCGTAAAAATGACATCAGCAGTGCTAAACGCGTCCAAAAAGTAAGCTCCTGGAGTAGATGCTAAAGCCTTTTCGACCATCGCGACCGCGCTGACAAATTGCGATCGATTATACTGTTCGTCTCGTGCCGAATTAGCCGGACGACACAGCCAATTACACCATGCCCGAAATAACAACCGCTCCAACTGCCGCAGCGGAATTACTACTGGGTCGGTCATGCCATAAACTAAGGTACCGAAGGCTTTTTCTAGCGCGATTAAAATATCATCGCTTTCGGTGATGATGCGTCCGTCCAATTCTATAGCTGGCAGCATCCCCGATGGGACTTTGCGTTTGTACCAGCTTTCTTTTTCCCCGTAGCAAAACATGGTAACTTTTTCAATCCGGTAGGGGATTTGTTTTTCCTCCAACCACAGCCAGATCTTTTGACAGTAAGGGCACCAGGCATGATTGTCTCGATAGAGTGTCACCCGCACATCGGCTTCGGTGCGTCCGAATAGCCGCAATCTAGCTTGAGCGTTAGTGGCTCCATTAATCGGATCTGAAGGCATAAATCGAGCATTCGCCAGATCTGCTAGTTCTTGCCAACTCAAGGGGGTAGTAGTCATCTGGTGAGGTATTTTACGCGATCGAGGGTTGCTTTAGCCTCATTATACCGAGGATTTAGCGATGGTGATATGAGTCGATCGAGGATAAATTACCGATAAAAATTTGGGGTAGAGGCAAGTTATCAATGCCCCTACCCCAATTTGCGATCGTTAGCCTCTTTTATCGATCAGATAGCAGTTTCAGCTAGCACTTCAACAGGTTCGACTGGGGTTGCTGCTTTAATTCTGGCTTCTTCGGCCAGAAATTCGGCTAATTGAGTTTCGATTTCGCGGCGCACGATGCCTCTATACTCTAAGAAATGTTCGATTTGAGCACATGTGACCAAATAACTACTGACCCCGCCTGGGTTGAGCTTATACATGCTCCAGAGGTTACGCCAGAACTGCCAACGGGTGGAACGGACGAAACCTTGTCGCCAACAAATGATGGCGAGCGCGCGCAGTACCAACAAACTGATTGGTTTCTTCCGACCTTCGCCTTTATAAGGATAAGTAGCTTCGCCAAGCATCAGGTAGTGGCGGTAGGTACGATCGAGGAATTTGGATGGCTCGTATAATTCATCGAAGGCATCCATATACTCGATGGCGATGTCTTCGAGGGGACGAGTGGGGACGAAGTTCATCAACGTGGTTTGGTTGATGTTGCCATCTGCCGTACCGCGCAGGCGACCTTCTTTTGCCAAGCGATGAGACAGAGCGGTATCGGGTAGTGCTTGCAGCATACTAAATACGGCGGTGGGAATATTCGTCTGTTCGACAAATTTGACAATCCGTTGTCCCGCACCTGATTTCTCACCGTCGAAGCCGATGATAAATCCAGCCATGACGCGCATTCCAGATTTGGCAATGCGTTCGACAGCTTCACTCAGAGAACTGCGAGTATTTTGATGTTTTTGAGTAAGTGCCAGACTCTCTTCATCTGGAGTTTCAATCCCCAGGAAGACAGATCCAAAGTTACACTTGACCATCATATCCATCAGTTCTTGGTCGTTAGCCAAGTCTACTGAGGCTTCTGTTGCGAAAGAGAAAGGATATTTGTGTTCGATCATCCAGGGCAAGAGTTCTTTAAGCAACAGTTTGACGTTGCGTTTGTTGCCGATGAAGTTGTCATCGACCATAAAAATACTCCGTCGCCAACCCAATTCGTAGAGATAATCGAGTTCTTTGAGCATTTGCTCTGGTGCTTTAGTGCGGGGTTTGCGACCGTAGAGGACGATAATATCGCAGAACTCACACTGGAACGGACACCCCCGCGAAAACTGGACGGACATCTCAGCATACGCATCGAATTCTAGTAATTCAAAGCGCGGGATTGGAGTCGTAGTGACGTCTGGACGTTCGCCATTGGGCGCGCGGAAGGTGCCCGACATTTGCCCTTGTTTGACGGCTTCGACAAACAAGGGGATCGTCAGCTCGCCTTCATCTAAAATTAGATAATCTGCACCCACTTGGGTAACTTCATTGGGTAAGGCCGTAGCGTAAGGCCCACCGACGGCAACGCGCTTGCCCCGGCGTTTGGCTTCTTGAATCTGAGCGAGTAAATCTGGTTTTTGCACGATCATCGCCGAGCAAATTACCATTTCCGACCAACTCCACTCAGCTTCGGTCACTTCGCGAACGTTCAAATCAACGAGCTTGTAGTTCCACTCTTGAGGCAGGATGGCAGCGACAGTAATCAGCCCCAGTGGTGGGATCAAGGCTTTGCGCCCCATTAGCTCGATCATTTTCTCAAACGACCAAAAGCTCTTAGGGAATCGAGGATAGAGGAGTAAGACGTTCATAATACAATCTCCAATTAACGGCATTCCCCGTTAGGTGGAATGATGGACGCATATATCTGCTGACCCTAGTTTAATTGGTTTTGTTTCTTTGAAAACACATTTAATCCAAAAACTTTCGGAGATCGAATTCGGCTGCTGCTGTTTCTAGAGGATCTTCGCCATTGGAATTAGCGGCGGAACCCATTTCTCCGTGGGGCATTCGTTGCTTGGTCTCAACTGAGAGCATCAGTAAAATTCGCTCGGTATAGTCTACCGCACCACACAATTCTCGATCGAGTAAATCCAATCCACCATTAGCATACTCTTCAAAGATCTGAATCCGCTGCTGTTCGACGTCAGCTCGGTTGGACATCGGTGAGGCTCCACCCACAGGTGAAATTACATTAATATTTTCGGTAGCCGCGATTGCAATCAGTTTCAGTACCGGATCGTAACCCCGCGCGATGAAGATATCAATACTAATCGGCCCTGGTTCTTTTTTGGAGATTTCGCCCAGAGGCATGCGCCGATTGTGTTTGGCTCCTAATACTGCTGCAAATAACATTACATCAGCATATGTTTGGAAAGGGCTGTTATTTTCAGTCGATGCCATTAACGATTTGACTAATTCGGCTTTATCTTTGGCAACTCGGATGCGGTTTTCGGACATAGGCTTGAAGAGTTGGGAGTTGGGAGTTGAGAATTAATAGTGAATAGTGGATATTTGGTAGTTGGTAGTAGATGGGCTTTAGATAAATATTAATCTCCTCAATACTAGTAACATCAGAGTTGGAGATAGTATAGAGCGCGGCTGTCGATCGCGATCGATCGAACTGCGAGCAACGGGAAATATCGCACCTAATTTTGTCGAGGCGATGCTCTTTGCCTAGCAGCTACGCCAACGATCTAAGAAAGCACTAAGATAAGAGATAGACAGTCTAAATCGGCTCCCAACGCCCAACTAAATTACCTTTATTCAGCCTGCTCCATCACGATATGAATATTCTCAGCGATTTACTTTTGCAGAAGCAACAACCTACCCGCGAAAAGAAGCAACAAAAGGGTATCCAAATTAAAACCGAGCGGGAAATCGGCATCATGCGTCAATCTTCGCGGATTGTGGCAACCGTGTTGAAAGAAATCATGGGCATGGTAGAGCCAGGGATGACAACAGCAGATTTAGACGCTTATGCTGAGAGGCGGATTCGGGAAATGGATGCGATTCCCAGTTTCAAAGGGTTGTATGGATTCCCTGCATCGATCTGTTCGAGTATCAATAATGAAGCGGTGCATGGCATCCCCAATCGGAAAAAAGTTCTCAAACAGGGAGATGTGCTAAAAGTCGATACAGGAGCCTTCTTTCAGGGATTTCATGGCGATTCTTGCGTGACTATTGGGGTCGGTACCGTCAGCCCCGATGCTGCTAAATTAATTAAAGTTGCAGAGGAAGCACTCTATAAGGGCATAGAACAGGTCAAAGAAGGTGCTTACTTACTAGAACTCGCTGGCGCAATTCAAGACCATGTAGAGGCAAATGGCTTTAGTGTAGTAGAAGATTTTACCGGACATGGAGTCGGACGTAACTTGCACGAAGAACCATCTGTATTTAATTTCCGCACGCGCGAGATGCCTAATGTCAAATTGCGAGCGGGAATGACGATCGCGATCGAGCCGATTATCAATGCTGGCTCGAAGATTACGAAAATGATGCCAGATAAATGGACGGCAGTGACGATCGATAAATCTTTGTCTGCTCAATTCGAGCATACTGTCTTGGTTACCAAAGATGGTTATGAAATTTTGACCGATCGGAATTTGGTCTAATTGCTTAATTTTTTAGCTCTTTATATCCCTGACTTCTTGAAGAGGTCGGGGATATGTTTTGTGCGGTTGAGAAAGTAGCATAAGCCAATCGATAAGCCACTAGATCTCGATCCACAATGGAGCATAAGCAAATATAAGCACGAGAGAAATTTTATGTACGGTAGCATTGCAGTTTTTAATTCTGGACTGCTGTTTTTGGCTCTGTTAGCCTTTGGTTTGTTAAACTGGTTTCAGATGCCGACGGGTAGTTTATGGGACTGGGCGATCGGAATTGGGATTTTTGAATGGACGATTTTAATCGTCACAGTTCCTTGGAATATTTATTTCAAAGCAAAAGACGTATATCAGACAGGCAAGGATTCTCAGCTTCAAGGTATCGAAGTCGAAGAGCGATCGATTCAATATGCCAATGGTGTTGCTAATAAGTCTCTAATCGTCGCGATCGGGTTACATTTAGGTACGGCGATCGGATTATATTGGTTGGCAATTAGTGGAGTTACACCTTTAGGTTATTGGAGTTCGGTTGGCGTACTTCTACTTACATTATTACGTCCGGCAATTAGTACTTATGAGTATCTAGCTGCTCGATTGAGTGGGATGCAGCAACAGTTTACATATCCTCGCAATGATATTATCGAACTACGCGACAGATTTTACACTTTAGAAGAGCGAGTCACTCAATTAACCGACAAGTTAAATCCTAACGAAGATGACTCATGGTTGAGTCAACAAAATCAGCGTTGGGATACCAATCGTCAAGAAATATCCAAACTAACAGTTGCGATCGCCGATCTCCGAGCGAGTAACGAACTAGAGCATCAACGATTAGCGCAAGAAGCCAAACAAGCCATCTCGCAAATTACCGTTGACGGACAATTTCTCGAACATGCGCGTGAATTGATTCGCTTCTTTAAAACAGCGTGAAGTCAAGAGTAGAGAGTAGTTAATAGTTGGATGAATTTTCGATTGGGCACTGGATATATAATGTTGAGAATATTCGATCGTCCCTACCCTCTACCCTCTACCCTTCAACCTATGATTCCTGGTGAAATTATTACTAAAGATGGCGAAATCGAACTAAATAGCGATCGTGCTAGCATCGAGATCGCAGTTGCTAATACAGGCGATCGACCAATTCAAATCGGCTCACACTACCACTTTTATGAAGTTAATGCTGCCTTGAGATTCGACCGATCCGCAACCAAAGGAATGCGTCTCGATATCCCGGCGGGTACCGCAGTAAGATTCGAGCCTGGAGACGAAAAACAAGTCCAATTAGTCGCGCTCAGTGGCTCTCGCGAAATCTATGGCTTTAACGCACAAGTCGAAGGTAGACTCGAATAAGTAGCACCGCCAATACCGAACGAACCCGCCTATCCATACTAGCAACGATCGATCGTCCTGGGAAAATCTTCAAAAAATGTCCATTTTTAGACATCAAAAAGGGTACCTCGATCGAGGTACCCTAAGATTTTAGGGGATGAGATAAAATTACCGTCTGACGCGAGTAGGTAAAGCGAGCTGCGGTTGCGGTGCGCGACGCTCTGATAACGAATCGTTAACCGCGATCCCGCTGGGGACATCTTGCAACAATACTTCGCGAATCAAGCGAGCTGCCATCCGTTGGGTTAAGCCGCTGGCGATTTTTTGGCCGAAGGACTGGGTTTCAGACTTCATCAAAATTTGAGGAATCTTGGGTAAAACCATCGTCGGATCGAAGCCTTTGGTCTGTTGTAAGATGCCCCAAATGCGCTGAATGTGCTCTAGACCATTTGATTGCGGTTGGGCCGTTACAGGGGGTGTAGGCACCTTGATACCAATCCCTTTTTGAATCGCATGAGTCACGCTTTGGAGTGTATTACTACCAAAATTATCCAAACCTCGGACGATCTCATCGGCAAGATATTCGCGGATAAATGTGCCGCGATCGGAGAGAATGAAATCTAAAGTTTGATCGATGACTTGGTTGAGATCGTATTCATCGCTACTGCGGGCATTATTGAGCAGGTTTTCCAATCGGTTCCAGCGGAAGGAACCATCTTTAAATAAGAGTTCCTTAAGCGAGTTTCGCAGATCGGGAGCGGTATCTGTCAGCAGTCGTTTGGCAACGTAAGGATATGCTTTAGCCAGTACTTTAAAGTTAGGATCGACAGAAATAGCAATACCTTCGAGAGTAGCTAGCGATCGCAAGATCAAAGCATAATAAGCTGGCACCTGGAAGGGAAACTCATACATCACGCCCGATAGTTGATCGGTAACACTCTTAAAATCTAGATCGGCAATATTGGTGCTAGTAGCTCCAAGAGAACTGTTAAATACATAAGATAAAGCCGGAATAATCGGCGTCAAATCAGTATCGGGAGTGAGAAATTCTAACTTGACAAAATCGCGTCCCAATCCATCAAAATCGCGATTGACCAAATGCACGATCGCTTCGACTAAACCATAACGTTGATATGGTTTTACTTGGCTCATCATCCCGAAATCCAAGTAAGCTAACTTACCATCTGGTGTCGCCAATAAGTTGCCAGGATGCGGATCGGCATGAAAGAAACCGTGTTCTAATAATTGACGTAGCGAACATTGGACGCCAACTTCGACTAAGTAAGTAGCATCGAGTCCCTGAGCGGCAACTGCTTCGAGATTGGTTAATTTCGTCCCCGTAATCCATTCCATTGTCAGGACGCGTCTGCCCGTGTATTGCCAGTAAATACTGGGTACGTAGATATCTTGCATACTACCGTACAATTCGGCAAACCTTTCGGCATTACGTCCTTCATTTTCATAGTCCATTTCCTCGAAAATGCGCTCGGCAAATTCATCGACGATCGAGACCAAATTGCTCCGAATTTGTTTAAAATTAGTTTGCGCCCAAATTGCCAAAGTTCTAACAACGTGGAGATCTAAAGCGATACTATCAGCCAGCCCCGGACGTTGAACTTTGATCGCAACCTCTTCACCGCTCCAAAGTTTACCTTTATATACTTGTCCTAGCGATGCTGCGGCGATCGGTAAATCGCTAATTTCAGCATAAATAGCTTCGGGCCTATCGCCTAATTCTTCTTCAATAAATTGGTAAGCGATCTCGTTAGAAAAAGCCGGAATATTATCTTGTAATTGAGCTAATTCTTCTAAAAATTGCGGCGGTACTAAGTCGGGACGAGTGGAGAGTGCCTGACCGATTTTAATGTATGCAGGCCCTAATTTGGTTAACAGCCCCCGAATCTGGATCGCACGTTTACCTAAATTTGCTTTACTTTTATTAGTAATTTTATCGAGCCACAACCCCAATGCAAAATTGACGATCGGAATAAAGATACTAATAAACCGACCGAATACTTTCAGCGGTTGGCTGCTGTAATACTGAGCGATCGCGATCGGATCGTACCCCAGCCAGGTGTCGTCGGTAATTTCTTTGACGCGTCTGGAATTCACAACTTCTGCATCAGCCACTAATTCGGTGGATACGGCTGCTACTGACTGGCTAGACGGAGCATCGACTCGATTCATCTCTGGTGAAAACTGATTAGAAGGTGTGGTGTTCATGAGGTGATGGTATTAGCCCTGTTAAGTATTGTAACAATTTTGCGAACTATCTGGGGATATTATCTATTTTACTGTGACAAAATGTTTAAAGTCTGCGGGTTTTCCTCATAATTGGAGAGCGGACTTCCGATCGGGAGGCGTTAGGCTTTAGGTTTTAGGTTTTAGGCTTTAGGGATTCAGCTTTGTAGAGTGTTCACTGTCTTGATTCACTCAATCTGGAGGAAACCTCTAGAGCGTGAATCGCTTCCCACCAGCTAGGATTCAGGCGATCTGAAGATTATAAATATTTGTGCTGCTTTGCTTTAATGGATATCAATTTCCAATTACATCAACACTGGATGGCGCGATCGATCGAGTTGGCGACGAACGCGGGGAATGCAGGCGAGGTACCAGTTGGGGCGATAATTGTCAGTCCAGGGGGGGAGATAATTAGTGAAGGTGAAAATCGGCGCGAACGCGATCGCGATCCGACGGCTCATGCAGAAATTGTGGCAATTCGGGCAGCGGGAGCATATCTAAATAGTTGGCATCTCGATCGATGTACGCTATATGTGACGCTCGAACCCTGTCCGATGTGTGCTGGTGCGATCGTAGCGGCGCGACTGGGATTGCTGGTATATGGTGCTGATGATGCCAAAACGGGGAGCGTGCGGACGGTGTTGAATATTCCCGATAGTGCGGCTTCCAATCACAAGTTAACTGTCATTGGTGGCATTTTAGAAGCTACTTGTCGGCAACAGTTACAGGAGTGGTTTAAGCGCAAGCGACTTTAGGGAATATTAATTTGTAGAACATCTACTAGCTAGTATTCCTTATTACGATCGAACTCAAGATTGGACGGCTTTAGCTTGGTGGATTCACGATCGCATTCCCGAACGGGCAGAAATGATGTTTTTTCCCAAGTATGCCGCTGTTAATATTCGTTGGAGTGAGAATCCCAATCGATCGAAAGCCATTTCGAGCTATATCAAAAATCCGCACACTGGGAAGAAAGGTTATTTAACAAATGAAGGAATGGATAATTTTGCAGGTTCGCACGAGCACTTATATCGAGATTTTTTAGCACAGTTATAAGCCAATTCTTAAAAATCCCCTCCTCGGAGGGGTGCCCGTAGGGCGGGGTGGGTAGATCTTCGCTACCCACTGCTAACCCCAAATACGGCCTAAGCCTGCCAATTCGATCGGGAGGAAATATAGTTGACAGAGATCGGTGCATGTTGCAGATCTTACCCACCCCGCCCTTTGGGCACCCCTCCCAGGAGGGGATTTTTTAGTAGGGAAATTAGATTCGATCTTTATTATCACAACCGCCAAGGGTATCGACAAAGATTTATTTGTATTGCCCGATTCTATTTAAACGTGTTTAAAAATCTTGACTGAATATTTCGGTCAACACGACATTAGAAAATAGTAAACCTTCCGGATCTGATAATCTTAAATAGCGATCTCGATCGTTAACTGAGACAATCTCCACCCATCCCCGATCTTGATATCGTTGTAGGCATTTTAAGAGATTGTTTACTGGCTCGATCCCAAATTCAGATTCAAGAGCTTTGAGACTTACGCCACGAGACAATCGCAATCCTAGCATCAAAGTTTCTAAAAACCGATCGGCTGCGGGGGTTGGATCTACGCGCCAATTGCAGCCATCGGCGATCCATTGATAGTATTCCTGAGTCTTGCGGGGACGGGTAAAGCGATAATTTTCGAGATTGCTGGCTGCACCCATCCCGAAGGCATAGTAGGGGAGATTTTGCCAGTAGGTGAGATTGTGGCGACACTGGTAGCCAGGTTTTGCGTAGTTAGAAATCTCATAATGTGCGTAACCAGCACCACTTAAGATTTGCTGGGCAGTACGATACATCTGTGCGGTGGTTTCGTCGCTGGGTAAAGGTTTATCGCCGGGTTGATATTGCTTGGCGAAGGGGGTTTGCGCTTCGACAATCAGATCGTAGCAGGAAATATGAGCGGGATTGAGGGCGATCGCAGACTGTAGGGAAGCTACCCAATTATCGATCGATTGTTGGGGCAATCCAGAGATCAGATCGAGGCTCCAGTTAGAGACACCGCCTTGCTGAATTAGGTCTACAGCCGCATAAATATCGTCCACAGTATGCGATCGACCGCATAATTGCAATAAGTTGTCCTGGAAGGCTTGCACCCCGATACTGACGCGATTTACCCCCGCCTGGAGATAACCCTGAAGTTGAGCCAGATCGAATGTCCCCGGATCGATTTCCATCGAGATTTCGGCATTGCTGGCGATCCCAAATTTGGTGGCTAATAAGTCTAAAATCTGCCCTAATTGTTCGATGGTAAGCAATGAGGGGGTACCACCACCGAAGAACACTGTCTCTAGAGGTCGATGGTAATTTATTTGGGTGACTATTTCCGTCGCCAATCGATCGACATAAAGTTGGATATTACCAGAACTCGCACCATTGTGGCGATCGCCCACGACAAAGACGGGAAAGTCGCAATAATAGCACCGCCGCCGACAGAAGGGTATGTGGATATAAGCCGCAGTTGGTAAAAACGTCGCGATCGGATCGGGTGGGATGATGTGTGTATCGGACGCAGTTAATGTCATGCTGGCCATCTGTGACAAGTTAAGGTTTTCGATCGAATGTCAACACCCATATATAGCGTGGCTGTTGGTTCGGTCTCACTATATATCAAAAAACTCGATTGATAGTGCTAATGTATTCGATCTCTGAATATCTGATGTAACGGTCGATCGAAGGATCGCCAAACGTGCTTGACAATTGCGATCGCGCCTTAACTTGTCACGAATGCATGCTGGCTGAGACGATGAGTGAGTCACGATCTCTATTATCGGCGATCGTTGGTGTAGCATCTCATTGGCGAAGCCTCTCTAAAAGAAGAAAAGAGACGCCCAGCCGCAAGATAATCGGGTCGAACCAACTCACAAATCGAAAGCACTGTTAACTTGAGGTACGCTTTCCCATTGTAGCAATCCCCGCTCCCCGCTCTCATAACCCCATGCTAGAGACTCATTGTCATCGCTCTTTGTACTGCTGGACGTTGTTGCAATAACTCTACCCACCGTTTGAGGTGCGGGTGTCCGTCTAAAGTCAAACCGAGTCGCTCGTAGTTGGCAACCCACGGATAGGTAGCAATGTCGGCAATGGAATAATCATCATCAGCAATAAATGTATGGTCGGTTAGTTGACCATCTAAGACACTATAGAGCCTTAATGTTTCTTTTTCGTAACGCTCGATCGCGTAGGGAATTTTTTCTGGTGCTGCGTGTTTAAAGTGTCCTAATTGTCCGAACATCGGGCCGATACTGCCCATTTGCAGCATCAACCATTGCAATACTTGAAATCGATTTTTTGGGGCGGTTGGTAAAAGTTGTCCTGACTTTTCAGCTAGATAAATTAGGATGGCACCCGATTCAAAAATCGTTAAATCTGTTTCGCGATCGACCATTGCAGGAATCTTACTGTTGGGATTAATCGCCACATACTCTGGTTTAAACTGCTCCCCTTTACTGATGTCGATCGCATGATTAGTATAGGGCAGACCGATTTCTTCGAGCATAATTAACGGTTTGCGGCCATTAGGCGTCGTAAATGTATAAAGATCGATCGTACTCATTTTTTGCTCCTGTTAAGACATCTCGAAAATGATGCACCTGCAAACTTTTCACATTTCTTGTCGCTTGACTGGAGTTTACTTTTCCCACATACCCCAGATCGGCAATTGCTAGAGCGATCGTCAATCTACTCAAACTAACATGCCAATTGCCTATCAGTCATCACTCGATCGGTATTTGTCACATAATGATTATTAATGAATTTACTAAGCAATAAAACAGGGAAGCGAGAATCGATTCCCCCTTCCCTCAATGTCGATCGAATAACTTAGAATAAATTCATATCTGTCACTGCGCCTAGACTGCTCGAAGAAACTAACTTAGCATATTTACCCAAAATTCCAGTTCTGTAGCGGGGTGCGGGTGCTTGCCAGTTGGCGCGCCGAGTGGCTAATTCTGCCTCCGAGACATTTAACTGCAACAACCGCTGGGGTGCATCGATCGTGATACTATCGCCTTCATTAACTAGTGCGATCGTGCCGCCGACATAGGCTTCTGGCGCGACGTGACCGACGACCATCCCATAAGTACCACCAGAGAAACGTCCGTCGGTAATTAACCCCACAGTATCGCCCAAACCCGCACCGATAATGGCAGAAGTAGGTGCGAGCATTTCTCGCATTCCAGGGCCGCCTTTAGGGCCTTCATAGCGGATGACAATCACATCGCCTGCGACGATTTTTCCAGCAAGG
This sequence comes from Chamaesiphon minutus PCC 6605, assembly GCF_000317145.1. GTDB lineage: Bacteria > Cyanobacteriota > Cyanobacteriia > Cyanobacteriales > Chamaesiphonaceae > Chamaesiphon > Chamaesiphon minutus. The sequence goes on from NC_019697.1 coordinate 3,803,428, forward strand.
ATGGCATCGAGACAAGCTTCCTCAGATTCAAATACGCGCGCGGGGCCTATAATGACGGGCTTTTTGACGCCTGTAATTTTGGCGACTGCACCTTCGGTGGCGAGATTGCCTTTGAGGATGGCGAGGTGTCCTTGAGCATACATCGGATTATCCCATTGCCGGATAACATCTTGGTCGGCGCGGGGGGTGCTGGGAATGTCGGCTAGTACTTCAGCAACGGTTTGACCGCTGATGGTAAGCGCGTCGCCGTGGAGTAAACCCTGTTCTAAGAGGATTTTCATCACTTGGGGAATACCACCTGCTTGGTGGAGGTCGGTGGCGACGTATTTACCCGAAGGTTTGAGATCGCAGATGACGGGTACTTTGCCGCGAATAGCTTCAAAATCATCGATCGACAGGGGTACGCCAATCGTCCGAGAGATGGCTAGCAGGTGCAAGACGGCATTTGTAGAGCCACCAACTGCCATAATTACCGCGATCGCATTTTCAAAGGCTTTTCTGGTCAATATTTGCGATGGTAAAATCTGTTTGCGCACGGCTTCAACCAGCGCGTAGGCAGACTTCTCGGCACTAACGGCTTTTTCCTCATCTTCAGCCGCCATCGTCGAAGAATAAGGCAGACTCAAACCCATGACTTCGATGGCCGAAGACATCGTATTCGCTGTAAACATCCCCCCGCAGGAACCAGCACCAGGACAAGCTTTTCGCTCCACAGCCGTCAATTCGGCCATGTCAATTTTACCCGCACTAAATTGACCGACAGCCTCAAAGGAACTAACGACAGTCAGATCTTTGCCATCGTGATGTCCTGGCTTAATTGTGCCACCATAGACAAAGATCGCCGGAATATTCAGCCGCGCGATCGCAATCATCGCTCCTGGCATATTTTTATCACATCCGCCGATCGCCAATACACCATCCAAACTTTGCCCATTACAGACAGTTTCGATCGAGTCAGCAATTACTTCCCGCGACACTAAAGAATATTTCATCCCCTCAGTACCCATCGAAATCCCATCACTGATCGTAATCGTCCCAAACATCTGCGGCATCGATCCCGCCGCTCTGAGCGCAGCTTCTGCCCGAATTGCAAGGCTGTTAATCCCCATATTGCACGGGGTAATCGTACTATAACCATTAGCCAAGCCGACGATCGGTTTAGTAAAGTCATTATCCCCAAAACCAACAGCTCTGAGCATCGCCCGATTGGGCGATCGTTGTACGCCTTGGGTAATAGCCTGACTGCGCTTGTTATCTGACATACTTTCTTTAATACTCAATATTTCTAGCCACCGCTCCACCCACTCTCACCATCGAATAGCGACTCAACGGGCGATCGACGATTCGGCTTAGCCGACGCTAGGCAAACGGTATTCGATCTATTCTACGGGTTATTAGCTCTTAATTTAATTGATAATTGATAATTGGGTTTTGAGAATGGAAATTGAAAGGATGCGTTCTGGTCCTCCTAGCACCAGTAGATCGAGAACCACACCCCTCGTTCACCCCTTAGCGTAGCCTTTCCACAAGCAGAAATGTTAATTGCGTGTCACTTAAGAAACTGTCACGACCGATGAGATCTAGCGTCACTTAGTTGGGTAGATTGATAGATAACCAGGATTACCCAGGGCAACGCTAAACACCTCAACGGCCATGACAGACTCACCACTTGCTACCACCACCAAAGATCTCACCTCATCAACCGATGGACGCCAAACTGGCGTCTCCCCCTGGCTGAAGAAAATTATCTACCCCCTCGGCCAATACCTAGTTCTCCCTAACTATTTCCGCGAGATCGAAATCATCGGCCAAGAAAATATTCCCCAGACAGGCGCAGCTATCCTTGCACCCACTCATCGCACCAGATGGGATGCAATGCTGATCCCCTACGCATGTGGCCCTTACGTCACTGGCAGAGATTTACGATTCATGGTTAGCATCGACGAAATGAAAGGCATTCAGGGATGGTTTGCCAGCCGATTGGGCGGTTTTGCGATCGATACCAATAAGCCGGGGATCGCCAGTATCCGTAATAGTGTCGATCTACTCCACAATGGTGAAATGCTGACTATTTTTCCCGAAGGTAATATCTTCCGCGATGGTACCCTCCACCCACTCAAAAAGGGATTATCCCGAATCGCCATGCAAGCCGAAGCTCTCAAGCCAGGATTAGATCTCAAAATTATCCCTATCAATCTCAATTACGAGCATCCGATTGTTAAATTTCGAGATCGAGTCTCGATTCAGATCGGCACACCAATAGACGTGCAGAATTATCAACAATTTTCGACAAAAACTGGTGCTGAAAAAATCCATCAAGATCTAACTCAAGCGTTGGCGCACTTGATGCAGCAACCTCAGGCAAATTCGGTTTAGCCCAAATTTAAGTTAATAGTGGTTCGCGCTTCTCCTTTGGAGCAGTTGTACCTGACGGTAGGCTATCGCCAACGCCAGCAAGTTGACAATACAATTGCTTGCAAAGAGAAAGTTCGGTGCCTTGGCGATTCCAAACTACTCGATCGAATATTTGATGTAATAGAAACATGCCGCGTCCCGATTCTGACTCCATCGGGGGCAGTTGCGCGAATGAATCTGGCCGATTTTTTTCGTTCGAGCTTGCTAGATCCCGAGCTGGAGGGTGGAAACCACTGCCCTCATCAGAGATGATCCACCAATAAGCACCCTCTTCAAAACAAAAACGGACAATAACCTGCTTATGTGGATCGAGGTTATTTCCGTGTTTGGCGGCATTTACTAATGCCTCTTGTAGTCCCAATCTAATCTCTGTCTGCCATTTACTCGGAACTGCTGACAATAGGCTGTCAAGGATCGGACAGAGAAAAAGTGTTGAAGAAAAACTAACCTTATCCCACTCAGACTTGATTGGACTTAATACCATAGCAATCTTTTAATCCTCATTAGGCACTTTTGCCGGATTACAATCGCAAACTGTTTAAAAAAACAGTGTGGCTGTCGCTCGCGAATCTACGCCCTATGTCTTGCTTCGATCGCGCTCTAATAGCAGCGATCTAACTGGAGTAACCGATCCCCCAATCGGGCTGGAATAACTACTCCTAATGACAGATACATATCAACGTTTGCATCTACCATTGTAGTAAAAAAACCTTGCTTAGTCTAGGCGATCGAAGGTAGCATTTAGCTAACTATTTTTCTTACAAGCTGTCGATAAATAAACTGCAATCTAATTTCAATTCAGCAACGCCCTCAAATTTTGCACTAGCGGACACACGCCTGTAGGGTTTCTTTGGGTGAAAAAAATCACGCCAATGTTCCCTTGGCGTGATTTTCTCCGCTCCCGATCGTGGAAGTGTCTCTTTCCAGTCGGGTTTCTCTTGTCTGAACGCATCGACTACGAAAAGAGACAAAATAGCGAAACTAATTGTAGTTGCCCGATCACTCTTTCGATGTCGATTCTTTGCGCTCGGAGAATCCCCATGTAAAAATAATGGCGACCATGCCGATCGTGATATATTCCGGAATTTCTAAATCTGGATACAGAGCGCGTATCAGGAGCTTAATTCCTACTAAACCTACAGCAACATAGCCCGCGTCTTCGAGATGCGAGTATTCTTCCAACCACCGGATAAATAACTCTGCCATAAACCGGAGCAAGATAATCCCAATCGTCGCACCACTGATTATCAACCAAGTATCGCTGGAAACCGCGATCGCCGTAGCCACGCTATCTAATGAAAAAGCTAAATCTGTAAACGCGATAATCGGAATTACTTGCCAGAGAGACTCGTACTGAGGGCGTTGTTGTTCGCCATCTTCGTCTTTTCCGGCAGTAAAGTACTTAAACACCAACCATAGGAGATAAACCGCTCCCAAAACCTGAAATTGCCAATAGCGAACAACCCATGTCGCGCCGACAATTAACGTCATCCGCAGAACATAGGCAAAAATTAGGCCGAGATTGAGTGCTTTGGGACGAAGCTCTTCGTCAACCAAGCCTTGAGAAATGGATGCTAGGGCAATCGCATTATCGGCGGATAAGACTGCTTCTAGTGCGACTAAAACTAAGAGCAGAATTGGTGTGGACAGACCAATGTCTACTGGTAACTCGATCGGTTTGTCTATCATCGATTCTGGTGAATGTGGATAAGCCAGCAGTGAAGGCGGCTCGCAGCAAAAATCTTGCCAGCAACTAACTAGCAGTAATCTCCAAGCAGTTATTGCCATTAAATTATCATTTTACCAAAAACTTTGACTTTTCCCAACTGCAATCGTTGTGGGGCGATCGCTGCTGTGTTGGGCAAAAAGGTTAAGTTTTTCATGCTAGTCGCTTGGATCGACCAGACCTGATATTAGTATGTGCGAGCAATTTATTATGATAAAATAGTATTGGCATACTAAACTAAAGCAGTGCGTTCGCGCCTTTAATCTGATGTTTTGCTTGGTGCAACCCATCAGCGAGGAAGCATCTACTCTCCAGATGTCACTTGTCCCTCAATCCCAATCATTACCTAACCTATGAATAGTTGCATTTTAATGGCGGAGATTATCAAAAATCCCGAAATACGTTCTACCCCTGACAACCAGATGGAAGTAGCTAATATGGTGGTGCAATTTGCGCCACCATTAGGTAGCCGTCCCGGCGAACGCTCTCCAACGATCGAAGTTGTAGGCTGGGGCAATTTAGCAACAGAAATGAAGGAAAATTACAAACAAGGCGATCGAGTGACGATTGAAGGTCGTCTGCAAATGAATACAATCGAGCGAGATGGTTATAAGGAAAAACGCGCTCAACTAATCGCCAGTCACCTATATCATCTGAGCACTGTAGATATGCCTGCATCGGCACCAACTGCAACCGCTGCTGCTAGTTCGCCCCCAGCGCGCACTACCGCTAAAGCAACTGCGCCCCGGGTTGAGGATCTTCCAGCGTTTGATGCTGAGGACGGCGATAATATTCCGTTCTAGTTTTGTCAGAGTGGCTGGCTAAAGAGCTTTAATTCTCTAGCCGCCAGCTATTTATGCACTGGTGAGCCTAATTCTAAAGCTGTTACTAGACCGGGCAATGTATATTCGGCTGCTTCAATATCGACTCTGCCCAATAGCTCTCTACAGGTAGCTGAAGTTTGAGGGCCGATCGAGGCAATACAAACTCGCGATTGCCAATCTGCTGGTAGACTACTACCGACTAATTGCCAAAAGTTTCTCACGGTTTTGGAACTGGCGAAAGTAACGATATCGATCTGCTGCTGTTGTAACGCAATTGCTACGGCAGGATCGATCTCGCGTGGGCATTGCGATTGATAAGCGGCAACTTCGACTACCGTCGCTCCGAGATTGGTAAATTCTCGCACTAACACTTCGCGTCCGCCAGTTTCGACGCGCGGAAATAAAATTCTTTGTCCGTGAGGATCGCTGGGGAAGTTACTCACCAACGCATCGGCAACAAAATCGGGTGGGATAAAATCGGGCGTAATTCCGTGTTGTTTCAGCGATTGGGCGGTTTTTTGACCGACTGCGGCGATGTTTACACCTGCGAGGGCGCGGCTGTCTTTAGCCACCACAGCCAGCCGTGCAAAGACAGCATCGACAGCATTGGTAGAAGTAAGGATTAACCAATCAAACGTGTTTAGTCGATCGATTTCTCGATCGAGATCTACCCAACTACTGGGGGGCAGGATCTCTAATGTGGGCATTTCGATGACGCGCGCGCCACACGCTCGAAGCCTCTGGGAAAAATCGCTAGCTTGTCCGGCGGCACGGGTTACCAGGACGGTTTTGCCAGCGATGAGACTCGGCTGTGAGTGTGTTAGTTTGAGTTCGTTACTAATCGGCGAAGTCGATGCGCTACAGTTAATGTACTCTCGCAATCTTACTACCTGCCCGACAACCATCACCGATGGCGACAGTTCCACTCCTTCAGTTTCGTCAATGATTCCGCCCAAATCCGATACCCAAATTTGCTGTTGCGACGTTCCCGCCCAGCGAATTATCGCAATTGGGGTATTAACCGAGCGGTCGTGTTTCAAAAATTGAGCGACTACTTCAGCTAGTTGCCTAGTGCCCATTAAAATTACTACCGTCGGGATTCTAGCTAGGGCATCCCAATCGAGATCGTCGGGGAGATGAGCCGTAATTACCGCAAAACCTCTACTCAAGACAGGATCGGTGAGGGGAATGCCAGCCAGGAGGGGGGCAACCAAAGCCGTCGATAATCCAGGGATTACCTCATAGTCGCAGTTGGCAGCAGTCAGGGCATCGATCTCAGCAGTAACGCGCCCGAAAATAAAGGGATCGCCACTCTTGAGCCGCACCACCGTTCGATCGGTACGGGCGTACTCTACCAATATTGCATCGATTTCTGATTGGAGCATACTCGGCTGCCCGCCGCGCTTGCCAACATTTACCAGCACGCAAGTTTCTGGTACCAATTCTAGCAATCCACGATCGACCAAAGCATCATAAATTAATATTTCTGCTTGGGTGAGAATTTGTTGCGCGCGGAGCGTCAAAAAAGAGACATCTCCAGGCCCCGCACCCACAATATATACTTTGCTCATCGAAATGAATTATTAATTATTAATTACGAAGACCCCTTTGTCATGCCCTTTTTTTGCTCTCGATCGCGAGACTCAATCTGTGGTACGAACGGCGGCAATCCTGTCTGGCGCAACTGCTTTCAGGAGAATCGGCTAAACCTATCACAGTATCACAAATTGTCGATCGGACTCGCCAATTATGACAAATTGGTGTAAGAATATAATATGATTCCCCGTTAACGATCGGCACGACCGAGCGTTAAGAAAAACTGTAAGATAGCCACTGGCAACCGTCGGGTTCTCCCGACCGTGACAGTAAGATAAAGATCGCGATTTTCTCTCTAGGGAGATGCCGATCTCCTCTTCCAGACGCTTGGCAAACGCTAACGAGTCGATCGATAACCGATCGGGGTAAGTCGCAGGCATTAAGTACGATTCGTACTATGCTAAGAACCCACTACCAGGTAAGAGCTTTCATTAAATATACTTAGTTCGATAATCAAAAATTAATATTGTGTAGATAAATATATGGTCTTGCCAACATCAAGTCATAATCTAGACGCTCGATCGGTTTTATAAATAGGGACATAGTGGATGAACAACGGCAAAGTCAGAATTTACGAATTGTCAAAGGAATTGAATTTGGATAATAAGGATTTATTGGGGATTTGCGAAGGCTTGAATATTGTAGTCAAAAGCCACAGCAGCAGTATCTCTGAAGCAGAAGCAGAGCAGATCGTCAAAGCCGCCAAAGAGAAATTCCCCGATCGTCACAACAAAGCTCCCCGTCAGATTCTTACTGACAAGGGAGATGCTCCGATTGCCCAAAAAACCGAGCCGCCCAAATCACTAGCCCCAACTACTGCCCCTGCCAATCCGTCTGCGCCCGGAAACCAAAGCGCGCCACAACGACCAACAGAACCCAAAACCAGAATTTTGCAAATCGAACACAAGAGCGATATCCAGTCCAAACCATCCTTGATGCCACAACCGCCTGTGACAGCACAGCAACCGCCATTAAGACCTGCCGCACCGCCCGCGCCTGCGGTCAGCCGACCTGTAGTCCGTCCGACACCCGTGGGTGAAGGTACCCCGCGCCGTCCAGAAACTGCTGGCGAAGCAGCTAATTCCAATCGCGCGGTCAGAACGACCGCCCCAGTGCAGCCGCCAGCAGCAAAACCCCAACTATCTGGCCCCCCAGCCCGTCCCAATGCTGGCGATAATACCCCAGACGAGCCGACAAACAATGGCGGCGATAGCACCCCTACGGTGCCTGCCGTTCGCTCCGCAGCTCCAAATAAACCGATTCCTAAATCCCAACTAGTCAAGAACGAACCCCCTGGCAGCCGCCCCGCAGTTGGTGCGCCGATGCGGAGTCCGGGGACTAGTGCCCCACGCAAGCCAGTTGCCAAAACAGAAGCTGATGCTCCACCGCTGAACCGTCCGCCAGCGCGGATCGTGCAGATCAAACCTCAAGGCACAGGACCCACTCGACCGGGCGCGCCAGCCAAAGACGGTGCGGCCACAGATAAAGATGATACGCCAACGCCGATCGATCTCGAACTCAAGCGGCCACCGCTGAGAAAACCAGTCAATAAGGGCAAAGGCTGGAGCAAAGAAGAAGAAGAAGTCGAGACCGCTAAGGCAAAATTGCCAGCTAAAGGGAAGCGCGTTAAAACGGTTGTCATCGATGATGATGATGATGATGACGATTTGGATGGTAACGATAATACGACAGAGACGATCGTCAGTCTGTCGATCGCGCGGCCTGCCAAGCAGAAGATCGGGACGGGCGGCGGCATTCGACCAGCAGCAGTTCCCGCACAACGTAAAAAACCCGTGATGAAGGGGGATCAACAGGCTAAGGAGCGCAGCGGAAACAACAAACGCGAACAAAAGAGCACTGTTGAAAAACCCGAATCGATTACCCTCATGGGTAGCATCACCGTCCGAGATTTAGCTGAGATGCTGATGGTACCGGAAACGGAAATCGTCAAACAGCTCTTCTTTAAAGGGATGGCCATTAGCGTCACGCAGATTCTCGATGTCGATACCGCCACCATGGTCGCCGAAGAAATGGACGTCGCCGTCGTGACAGGTGTCGAACAAGCTGCGGCGACAAAAGTTACCGAAATGCTCGATGTGGAAGACTTAGACTTGCTCCAACGTCGTCCGCCAGTAGTCACGATCATGGGTCACGTCGATCATGGTAAGACTACATTACTCGACGCCATTCGATCGACCAAAGTAGCTCAAGGCGAAGCTGGAGGGATCACCCAACATATCGGTGCTTACCACGTCGATATGGAACATGAAGGCCAAACTCAACAGGTCGTATTCCTCGATACGCCAGGTCACGAAGCCTTCACCGCCATGCGCGCGCGCGGTGCGCGGGTGACAGATATTGCCATCCTCGTCGTAGCTGCTGATGATGGCGTCCGTCCGCAAACGATCGAAGCAATTCGGCACGCACAAGCCGCTGAAGTGCCGATTATCGTCGCCATCAATAAAATCGATAAACCAGGTGCCAACCCGGCTCGTGTCAAACAGGAACTGATCGCCTTCAACCTCCAGTCGGAAGATCTGGGTGGGGATACGATCATGGTCGAAGTCAGTGCTCTCAAAGGCGAGAACCTCGATACCCTACTCGAAATGATTCTACTGGTCGCCGATATCGAAGATCTCCAAGCTAACCCCGATCGTACCGCTCGCGGTACCGTCATTGAAGCTCACCTCGACAAAGCCAAAGGCCCCGTTGCCACCCTGTTGGTGCAAAACGGTACTTTACGCGTCGGGGAAACTTTAGTTGCCGGACACGTATTCGGGAAAGTCCGGGCGATGGTAGACGACCGATTAGCCCGCGTCGAAGCTGCTGGTCCCTCATTCGCAGTAGAAGTCCTCGGTTTGAGCGATGTCCCTCAAGCGGGCGATGAATTTGAAGTCTTCGTCGAAAAAGAAGCTCGCGCTATTGCCGATGTCCGTTCTGCCGAACGCCGTCAATCGCGACTCCAACAGATGATGGCTTCCCGCCGCGTCACTCTCAACAGCTTGTCTGCTAAAGCTCAAGAAGGCGAACTCAAAGAACTCAACCTGATCCTCAAAGCTGACGTTCAAGGTTCCGTCGAAGCAATTCTCGGTTCGCTGCGCCAGCTACCTCAAAATGAAGTCCAAGTGCGCGTATTGCTCTCCGCAGCAGGCGAAATCACCGAAACTGACGTAGATTTAGCCGCAGCCAGTGGTGCCGTCATTATCGGCTTCAATACTACCTTAGCCAGCGGCGCGCGTGCGGCCTCTGATGAGGCTGGTGTCGATGTCCGCGAGTACAACATCATCTATGCCCTCCTCAGCGATATTCAAGGCGCGATGGAAGGTCTCCTCGACCCCGAGCAAGTCGAAGAACCCTTGGGTCAAGTGGAAGTTCGGGCGGTATTCCAAGCCGGACGGGGCAACATTGCCGGATGTTATGTCCTCTCAGGTAAAGCCCTGCGCAACTGTAGCATTCGCGTTCTCCGCAAAAGTCAGTTGGTGTACGAAGGTACGCTCGACTCCCTCAAGCGTGTCAAAGATGACGTGCGTGAAGTTAATGCTGGCTTTGAATGCGGTATCCGCTTAGACAAGTTCAATGACTGGCAAGAAGGCGACATCATCGAAACCTTCCAAATGGTCAGCAAACGTCGGACGTTATCACCTGTATAGAGCGTAAATCACTCTTAACTTTTAAAAACCCAACTTCAATTAGAAGTTGGGTTTCTGCTGTTAATAATTTGGTGAAGTATTAAATGAGTTATATATCGATCGATGTGGAGGCTGATGGCCCAATTCCTGGTGATTATTCAATGATTTCCTTTGGGGCTGTCGTTGTCGAGCCATCACTGGCTAAAACATTTTATGCGCAACTCAAACCAATATCAGACAAGTGGATTCCCGAAGCTTTAGAAGTTAGTAAATTTACCCGCGCAGAAACATTAACATTTGAAGATCCGCAAGTTGTAATGTCAAGATTTGCCGACTGGATTGATGCATCAAGTTCTGGGCGAGCTTTGTTTATTGCCGACAATAATGGGTTTGATTGGCAGTTTATAAATTGGTATTTTCATCATTTCTACGGTCAAAATCCATTTGGACACACTTCTAATAATCTCGGCTCCCTTTACAAAGGAATCGTTAAAGATACATTTGTAAATTTTAAGCATTTACGAAAAACTGCACATACACATAATGCGCTAGATGATGCTAGAGGCAATGCCGAAGCACTTTTACAACTAAAACAAGACTTCGGCCTAAAAATTAGTTTAAAATGAATGCATCGATAACTATTGATTTTTATGGAATAAGTAGTTTCGAGGCGTGAGATTGTGCAGTTGAGTCCAAACAAACCAAGCGGCAAATAATATTTAGAGTCGATCGATCGGTCTAGTTATCCTCAAATTCCAATAATATACTTACGCCATTCGGCATGAGAGCCGTTATTAATATGAGTTACCGCCTCATAGTGCAGACTGCTATAGGGTCGGCGCGGCTGGGTGTAAAGCGGTAAATTAGCTTCCTTCGGCGTCCGGTTACCCTTTTTGACATTGCAGCGCATACATGCCGTAATTAAATTTTCCCAGGTATCTGGACCACCACGCGAGCGGGGAATCACATGATCCAGCGTCAAACCGTCGCCCTTATGACCGCAGTATTGACAAGAATGATTGTCGCGATTGAGCACATTGCGGCGGGTCAGCGGAATCTCTCGATAGGGCACGGTCACATAATGCCGTAGGCGAATCACCGTTGGCAGTGGAAAGTCTTTTGCTAAATATTTACCATTGTGTTCGACTTGTTCTGCCTTGCCTTTGAGCATCAAGATTACCGCACGTCGCCAACCAGTGATGTTGAGCGGCTCGTAGGAAGCATTTAACACCAGCACTTTGCTCATGTTTACTTTAGGGTTTAAGACCTATTTCCTGCGATTCTAACACAAACTTAATTAATTATTGAGAGTTAGCGACCCTCTATCGTCGCCTGCTATCGGTTTGGTTTACCGCCCTGGTCAGTTCGATCGATCGCTATTTTTAGAGAAATTTCACACTCATATAACTGTATTTAATTTACAAACTATTCAGGATTCGTTAGATTTGTTTACAATACCGATCGAAAAATTTTCTCCCTACCATGGTCGCTACACTCACTAAGCTGACGTACCAGACACTTCAACAAGGTAAGAGCTACTTAAGCTTCGCCCACAAAATGCTCAGTATTCAGGCTCGTAAGGCTCTCAAGCCCAACGAGTTGCCAACGATCCCCGTGCCACCCCAATTAATTACCGAGCTTCAGCAGCGCGTTGACAAACTTCAGGCAGTAGACTGGCAAGATGCAGAAAACGGTGTATATCCCACCAGCTTGCTATTCGACGAACCTTGGGTAGATTATCTGCGCCAATATCCTTCATTAGTCGTCGATATGCCCAGCATTTGGCAGCGCGCTGACTCCAAAAGGTATCAAGATTTCGATCGCACGATCGAAACTGATGGCTATCCTAGCTACTACGTGCAAAATTTTCACCATCAGACTGGCGGCTACTTAAGCGACATGTCTGCTAACTTGTACGATTTACAAGTAGAAATTTTGTTCGGTGGTAGTGCAGATGCCATGCGCCGCCGCATCTTGGCTCCGCTCCAGGCTGGCTTAAAAGCCTTTAGTGACGTTCCTGCTAAGCAAATTCGGATTTTGGATGCTGCCTGCGGTACGGCACGCACCCTGCGCGGTGTGCGGGCGATGTTGCCTCAAGCTTCGCTATTTGGCGTCGATTTATCTGGGGCATATTTACGCAAAGCTAACGAGCAGCTCGCAGACATGCCTGGAGAGTTGGTGCAGTTACTACAAGGCAATATTGAAGAGTTGCCTTATGTAGATAACTACTTCCATGCCGTCACCTGTGTCTTCTTATTCCACGAACTTCCGCCTGCGGTGCGCCAAAAAGCGATCGATGAATGCTACCGCGTACTCAAGCCCGGTGGTACGTTCGTTATTTGCGATTCGATTCAAATCAGCGATTCGCCCCAGATGGAAGCAATGATGCACATGTTCCACGAAACTTTCCACGAGCCTTATTATCGCAGTTACATGGACGACAATCTGGTCGAGCGGCTGCACAAGGCTGGCTTTACAGAAGTTTTGCCCACAGAAGTGCATTTTATGAGTAAGTACTTGGTGGCTAAAAAGCCGTTGAGCTAGCAGTTTAATGCTATTGCAAAATTAGGGTAGGGGTAATTAATGAAGCGGCTCGCGCTCGTCGGCTTTGCCGACGGTTTAGCGAGACAAGACATTACCCCTACCCTGAATGTTAGGAATCTTACAGCTTGCCCCAATACGCAAAGACTAGTAAAAACCCAGACCTACGGGTACTCTAGGTTGAAACTAGGCACCATTATAGTTAAACGGTTACAGGATGTGAGAAATTGAATCTTAACCCAGATAGCGCAACTCCATTACTTCTTCTGCGGACAATTCCCAACCCACAGCACCAGCATTTTGCTCCACCTGAGTGGCAGTTTTAATCCCTGGAATCGGAATTACACCTGGCTGACACATCAACCAATTAAGGGCCACTTGAGCGGGAGTTTTGGAATACTTATCGCCCAGTTCTGTAAGCTTAGTTAAGACTGGTTGCAGTTTCTGCAATCCAGCCGTCTGAAAGCGTTTGTCGAGACTGCGCGCGCCAGTAGGCGGGTTGCTAGCGGTATACTTACCTGTTAATAGTCCTTGTGCTAGAGGACTATACGCTAAAATTGTTACATTCAGCTCGCGAGCGGCAGCTAGTACCCCATTCGTTTCAATTTCGCGGGTAATCAGCGAATAGCGCATTTGATTGACAGCTAAAGGCACGCCGCGCCGAGCTAGCAACCGATGAGCTTCGCGGAGTTGTTGAGCACTATAGTTGCTCACCCCGACAGCCTTAATTCGCCCCTGCTCTACTTCGTCCGCTAGTGCATCCATCAACCCTTCTTGACTCAAAAATGACGGAGCCGGAAAATGGACTTGATAGAGATCGATCGAAGGCATTTTCAGACGTTTGAGACTGTTAGTAACAGCATCGGCGACATCTTCTTTGCGAAATCGCCATGGGAGCGGCATGTATTTAGTCGCAATTTGGGTGGTCGCGTGAGTTTCTTTAACAAATTTACCGATTAGTTCTTCAGACTTGCCCAAGCCATACACTTCAGCGGTATCTAGAAAGGTAATTCCTCGATCGACTGCGGCTTGAAAAGCCTGCCGCAACTCCATTTCGCCGTAATCCTTACCATACCCCCAAAAGAGAGAATCACCCCAAGCCCAGGTGCCAAATCCGATCGGTGTCACTTCAATGCCAGTATTACCCAGGATAGTCGTTGCCATATATTAAGGAAAAGTAGGAAGAATATCCCTTAATTTTAACGAAAACGCTATTGGTACATAATTTTCTCGATCGCGCTCAATCTGATTATTAGTAACCGTAACCCTTTCGCGATGCTAATTTTTGCGATCTTTGCCGCGATCGACATCCAGTATTGTAGCAGCAAATAACTTTGCTCAGCGCGATCGAGTGACACGATGCGATCCAAATTTACCAGATGAATTTATGGCTAATATTTTCCAAACAGCTTTATCTACTCTCGTCGCTAAGTTTGAAAAACCACATAAATATCGTGCGATCCGAGTTTACGCTCGCCGGATCGGACGATTATTACAGGCTAAATATGGCAAACAAGAAACCTATACTCCCATTCAAGTCAAAACTACCATTGTCGAATGGGGATATACTACTAATTACGATTGTTTTGGACTAGCGATGTATTGTAATGAGCTTGATTTTACTGAATATCATCGCGCCAGCGGTGAATCTTATAATTATGCTGCGATGCGCGGCGAAATCGGCAATTGTTTGTTCGGTACAAATGTAGATTTTAGTCCGTCTAGTTTAATCGACACAGATTTTAGTTTTGACGCGACTGGACACCATCATGATGCTGGTAGCCATTCGCATATAGACACCCACGATCTCCACCATTATGGTGGATCGGCCGAGCTGGGACACACCCACGATAATTGCGGCGGACATGCTGGTGGGGATTTTGGTGGGGGATGGGATTAGGATTTTAGATAGCGCAACTTGGCGAAAAATGCCGATCGTGCGGTCATTTAGCATGACAAAGAGCAAATACTAAAACAGTGGCTTGAGGGCAAATTATCGACTGTTACTATCATCATTAGCATTATAATATCCGCAGGCTAACGCTTCAAATTGCCCGGTGGTGGCATAATTTTAGTAGCACTATGGACGATAGATTTTCCAGTGAAACAGTTATAAAATCGATCGATCTTGAGTGGGAGCAACAACGGGCGTGGGTGGAAATCGATCGAGCTGCGCTGGTGCATAATGTCCGTCAGGTGAGAAGTTTGCTCAAACCCGATACCCAAATGATGGCAGTAGTCAAAGCCGATGCTTACGGGCATGGTGCGATCGATGTCGCTCGGACTCTAGTAGCTGCTGGTGTCGATTGGTTGGCGGTGGCGACGGTGCCAGAAGGGATCGAACTTAGAGCAGCCGGAATTGTCGCACCGATTTTGTTGCTGGGTGCGATCCATACTGACATTCAAGTTCGCGCGATCGTCCAGTGGAATCTGCAACCCACAATCTGTACTATTCCTCAAGCAATTACGATCTCAAAATCTGTCGCCGCATTAAATTTAGATAAACCTCTGAATATTCATCTCAAACTCGATACGGGGATGTCCAGATTGGGAGCAAATTGGCAGCAGGCGGAGACTTTTTATCGTGAGGTGAGTAGTTTGCCGTATTTGAAAATCGGTAGCTTATACTCGCATTTGGCCACCGCTGATGCGATCGATCGGACGGTAATGGACATGCAACTCGATCGTTTCGCCCGATCGATTGCGGCAATTGAGAATGCTGGCTATGCGCCGCCTTTACTACATTTAGCAAATTCCGCAGGCATTTTAACGACCGATCGATCGCATTACCAATTAGTGCGACCGGGGTTAATTTTATATGGATTGTGCCCAGCACCACACTTGCAGTCAAAAATCGACCTTCAGCCAGTACTGAGTGTCAAAGCCAGAGTCAGTCAAGTTAAAGAAATTACAGCGGGAACTGGCGTCAGTTACGGATATCGGTTTATTGCCGATCGAGATATGCAAATAGCAGTTATTGAAATCGGCTATGCAGACGGCGTCCCGCGTCGATTGTCGAATCGGATGCAAGCGATCGTTAGAGGGCAACTCGTACCTCAAATCGGCACGATTACGATGGATCGACTAATGTTAGATGTCAGTCAGATCCCCGATCTTCAGGTAGACGAGATCGTCACAATTTTGGGAAGAGATGGCAGCGTATATATTAGCGCGGATGACTGGGCAAATGAGGTAGAGACGATCTCTTGGGAAATTCTGTGTGGATTTAAGCCGCGATTGCCGCGCGCTAACAAGGACGAGGAACCAAAGAATGCCTAGAAGTTATGTTTCTGAGTAAGATTTTGAGAGTAATCAGGTGTTAAGCTTAGTAATGAACCCCACATTTTACCTGCTTTTCACTCCACCGCAGTTGTGACAATTGCGATCGGGTGATAAAAATAGTGTAAATGTTTTTAGGTAAGTCACATTACCAAAATGTTAATAAATATCAAAGGCAAGGAGGCGATCGCGAGTGGACGAGTCTTATCATACTTATCTCAACCGCGTGGCAAAAATGACCCTACCCGCCACCTACGAGTCTCAAATCAAAAATATTCAAGAATCGCCTAAATTTCGATTGACAGCGGCTGGAACTCGCGAACCTGTACCTTTTCCGGGATATTCGGCGATCACGCCCCCAGGAGCGGAAGATCGTGCTAATAGTGAAGTTTTTAAAGAGCTAGCAGCCTGTCAGCAACACCTAGTCAAGACCCTGGAACCGGATTTATTAGTTTTAGTGGATCCTGCTAGTTTTCACTTCACTCTAGCCGATCTGATTTGGGATAGTGCTTATCGGGGGGCAACTGAAGCCAATACTGACTTTGAGAGTGAATTAGTCGATCGCATTGAAGATAGTTTTAAAATCTATCAAAATTCGATTGTCGATACTACTCCCATTCGTTGGCAAATTATGGGATTGACAGTCAGACCTCGCGCGATTGAAGTAAGTTTAGTACCTAAAGATGAGTATAGTTACGATCGCATTATCGCTTTTAGACGGGCTATTTATCAAAATTCTAGCTTGATTTCCTTGGGCATCGAGCAGCAATATTATTTTACGGCACATACGACATTAGCTTATTTTGGTAATGTCGAGCCTCGTTCCGAGGGGCTGTGCCAACGGGAGCTCGATCGCGCGCGATTGAGTGATACTCTTCAAGAATACAATATGCACTGGCTCGATCGTCCTCAAGAAATTATTCTCTCCGAAGGACAGTTGCGAAACTTTACAGATATGTATACCTACGAACGAAAACCACATTTCCCGATCGTGAAATTGTAGGCAATCGCCCGCTTTTATTTAACTAAAAACGTTAGCCATTTTGGTTGGCGTTTTTTTAGTTAGAAAGCTAAGCTAAACCCCCGATTTCTGCGAGAAGTCGGGGCTGTGGGGCGATATTTTAATCTCCTTTAACAATTGCCGCAGCTAGATCGCGAAACTTATATGGATCTCCTTCCGGACGCGGTTGCTCTCGCCGCTTGCGTGCATAGAGCTTTTCTAATGTCTGTTGCCAATCGATCGCAAGCTGAGGTTCTAGTTCGGGTTGTTGGCTTAATATTTCGGTAATATATTCTTTAATCTCTTTTTGAGCGAGCCAGATTCGCGCAATTACCGCTAGATTTTCGTCGCTTTCAACCAATCGATCGAAATGTATCAAGATTTGACGGGTAAGATCGGGATTAGAAATGGTACTGGCGATCGCTAATTCTTGCAGTCCGGTAATTGCGGCATATCGCACCACCCACTCATGGTCTTGAGATACTTTCAATAATACTTCGATAACTTTACTCTGGGCGGGGGCAATCTGTTCTGGAGCTAATTCATCCCAATGAATGGTACCCAATCCTCTAGCCGCCGCACGCCTGACACTCAAGGCAAAGTCATTTGCTGCCGCATCTAATAATAAATCGATCGCTTGCGGATCGCCGATTCCTGCTAATGCTCTGAGTCCCCAGGCTCTAGCTCCATAATTATATCCATCCAACAACTCTAACAGAGGTGCGACCGCAGGCTTGCCGAGCGAAATCAGTCCTTCTACCGCCGCTACTGCGGCACCAGGGTTATTGTAACCTAAAATAGCAATTAAGTTTGGTATGGCTGCTTCTAGCCGTGCCTGAGATAATTTTTCGACAGCCTCTACCATCCGAGAGGATGAATCTGCTTCTGAGATTGCCAACAGCAGGGATTTGAGTAAGTCAGGCTCGGTCATAATTGCCAAATGGTTTGATGATTAGTTATTTCCCGCGCCTACCGAACAGTGAGGAAAAAACGAGAGTAATTCTGCTAAACCAGTCGAATATGTTCGGGTCTAATCTCATTTTACCAACGATCGCCAGCCTAATCTCTGGCTCTAACAACTTAATCTAGACAAAAAAATTCCCGAAGTCATTTCCCCTCATCAACGCAATTGCTGATGGACGGAAACGACTTCGGGTCGATGACATTTGAGACTAGCTCAAAGCATTAATCGCATAGTCGAGGTAAGAATTAGCTTCTACAGCAGCATCGCCAGACAAACCGTGGTTGGACTTGACATACTTCAGAGCTTCGATGTACCAGCTTGGGGATAAGTCGAAAGTTTTGTTGATTTCGGCCAAACCACCGAGGAGGTAATCATCCATCGGGCCAGTACCACCGACAACTAGGCAGTATGTGACCATCCGAATGTAGTAACCAATGTCGCGCACGCACTTGGCTTTACCAGTGGCGGTCGCGGCAAAGTTTGGCCCTTGCATGGTGGTGGTGTAAGGGAATTTTTGGTACACAGCATTAGCTGCACCACTTGCTAAGGAATCCGCTTTTTCGGTTAAACCTTTAGCTGCTGCCAAGCTAGCTGCGGCTTGACGAAAACGACCGAATGCTACTTGGAATTCGGTGCTGCTCAAAAAGCGACCTTGGGAATCAGCGGTGGCGACTGCTTCGGTTAATGGAGTTTTCATGACTGGTTCTAAATCTTTACAATGAATGGTTGGAGAACTGGAGCAATTAATTGGTGTCAATTAATGTTTAACCAACTGCTGCGGCAGCGCGATCGAAGTAACCTGCAACTTCAGACATCAGCGCGCTACAATCGCCGTTGGTGATGCCGTTTTTGTCAGCAGCAATGGCAATCGCGGCGTCTTTCATTTTTTGAACGCCAGCAGCGACTGAAGATCCAGGAGTACCCAGTGCGAGGTAAGTTTCGCGTAAACCATTCAAACAACGGTCGTCGAGTACGGAAGCATCGCCAGCGAAGATCGCGTAAGTGACGTAGCGTAAGATGATTTCCATGTCGCGCAAGCAAGCTGCCATGCGGCGGCTGGTGTAGGCGTTACCACCTGGTGCAATCAGGTTGGGTTGCTCGGCAAATAGCGCGCGTGCTGCGTTAGCGACGATGGTGGAGGAGTTGGACGTGATCCGGTTGACTGTATCCATCCGTTTGTTGCCATCAGCAACCATTGCTGCTAGTGCATCTAATTGTCCGGCACTGATGTATTGACCTTGGGCGTCTGCTTGGGCGACAACCTTAGAAAATCCGTCTAACATATATTTAAATCCTTTTATTCCGTTTAATAGTTTTGCGAGTCTACTTATTAAACTCAAGTTGCGCCAGTGGCGTAATATAGCTTAATAACTTTAGGAAAACTCTCGTATTAATATGAGAGGCTAATCACTTTGCACTAGTTGTCACGTAAGCTAGCTTCTAGCAAGCGCGATTACCTATTAAGTTAAGTTATACAATGTTATATAAAGCCCTATCTGATTTTTATCATTTTTGTTACAAACGTTAATATTAGCTAGCCGTCCTGCTTCCAATCTAAATAATAGGTACCATAGTTACACCACTTTTGCGCCGTGAGCACAAAAAAAAATCGCCTAAATGTCTCTCTCGATCCGATCGAACGCCAGAAGCTCGAAAAATTAGCTGCGGACTCTGGACTCTCGCTGTCGCGCACGATCGCGCAATTGATTCGCAAGGCTAAGAGCAAGCCAAAAGAGGAAGATCCCTCCGATAGTTAAAAAACCCAGCTTCTGGTATAGAAGCTGGGTTTATGGCGTCAATCGTCCTAAAGATTAACTACTATGAGCCAGTAACTCTTTGGTTTGCGATTGGCCGCTAACTTGTAATTTACGTTGTAATTGGCGAGTTAAACCAGCAAAGATGGCTAACTGAGCGGCAAATGTCGCTAAGATACTGCCCCCAGCGAGTTGCATGATGCCGACAGGTGCTAAGGGCGAAAATAACAATAGAATCGCAGCAAAGCCACTCGGATTGTGGAAAGGCGATAATACAAAAGCACCGACGATCGGTAAAAACATCGTAGTAACTACGATCGCGATAATCCAGACATTGCGTTTCTTTTGCTTGAGGAATAAACCTAAATGCGCGATCGCGGCATAAATTAAAATTAGACTAGCTGCCAAACAGGTTCCGGCGAGAAACCGGATGCCAGTACTAGAGGTTTTGAAGGCAGTCATCCCGATCGGCAACCATAGTAACATTGCCATACCGATATTCATCGCGATCGCTAGCATTGCTGGACTGCTATCTTTAAACATCAAGTCTTGAAAGAGGTCGCGTTGCCAAAATGGACGGCTCTTTTGAGCGGCGCGTTCGCGACGATAGCGGCTCCAGTCCAGCAATGCTTGCTTGCCAGGTAACAACATGGGAATCGATACCAATAGTGCCAAAAAGTCTACAACTGCCCAGGCCACGATCGTTCCTTCTTTGGAATAATAGCTTTGAGGAATTAATGGCACCACAAATCCGGCAATCCAGATTTGTAAGCATAAATTGGTGAGATAACTCTGCGGTTTGCTAATTGCAGTAGCGGTAGGATTGAGATAGCGACGCTCTAAAGCTTGCCAGACACCATAGCTCGCCACCAGACAGCAGCCAATCCCAAAAGCATAAAATAACATCACATTGTTGAAAATTGGCAATCCGAACCAAGATAGCTGAGTAGGCCCATCTAGCCAACTATCCCGATTGACGATCGCAGATGCAAAAGCATTAACCGCTAGAATTGGCAAACAGACTGGATAAGCAACAACTAACACAGTAACGATCGCTTGCACGCCACCAAGTAAAACGTACAATACCGCCGCACTAGACATTAGAAACCAGAAGCAAGAAATCGTCACATACCAGCTTGCCAGCAATAAAGTACTCGCACCAGCGGTGTATCCTGCCACAATATGCAATGGCAATGCGGCGAGTGCCGCCAGATATATCAAGCTCGGTACGCCTAAAATTTTGCCGATAAAAATTGTCCGTGCTGATTGCGGACTGAGCCGAATAAAGTTGAGGGTACCCCGCTTTTCTTCTTGAACTAAGTCAGCAACTAATGTATAAACAGAGCCAAGAATTAAACCTAGAGGCAAAAGCCAACTCATCGCAATAAAGACATCAGACCACCAGGTTTGCCAGTTAATTAAAAATTCACCAGCTCCATTTAAGCGGCAATAGCTACCGTAACTTTTGTAGCCATTAGGCAACATTTCGCAGTAACGGTTGTAAATTTCGCGTGCCGATTTACCAACTGGCGTTAGGTCTGGTACTGGAAGCTGACTATTGAAATACATCAAGACAAACACTTGAATGACTACAGCCGCTCCCAAAGCAATCCCCAGATTGCGGATGGTCAAACGTTCTTTAAGTTCTCGAAATATTTGGGGGTTCGAGTCACCCACTCGATCGACTATTTTAGCTAGTACCATATTTATAAATCTCCGTGAAATTATTGATAATTAATTGAGCGATCGCGAATAATTTTCACCTCATCTATTTGTCCCCGCCATTAAGGATTTTTGCTGGCTCAGAGTTTGAGTCTCCGATCTCCCCAATTGCTTTATTCTCTGTTGGAGCAGTTTGGTGATGCCAGCTAGTATGCCTAGTTGTCCCATGAAGATCGCGCCAATGTTTGGTAATGCTAATTGTGTCACGCCCATCCAGGCGAATGGTGAGAAGAGAAACAACAATAGTCCAAAGCTAGAATGATTTAAAGTAATTGTAGCGATAAATCCCAGAAATAATGGTAATCCCGACATCAAAATAATTAACGGCATTACCCCTCTGGTTTTAGCTCTCGTTCGGAGGAAAATCAAGTTAATTATTCCCGTATGGATTAGTGTCAAAACACTGACGATGATTACCCCACACAGAGATTTTATCAACCATACTCGATCTGACACGAATATCCCAAAACACGTTCCCCAAACTAGAGCGGAGATGGCCACATTAATTAGCATTGCCAATCCGATCGGACTAGCATCATGCCACACTAGATCTCGAACTAGTTCTTGTTGCCACCACTGACGATCCTTGTGGGTAACTCGATCGCGTCGATAACGACTCCACTCTTGCATACTCAGTTTACTTGGCAAGATTTGAGGAATCAGACAATAGACCCCAATCGTACCGATACTATAAAAGGTTGCTAAAATATAAAAATTTTGGCTCGAATTATCGATAGTCTCATAGTTGAGTATCGGCAAGCCAAAACCCAGCAACCAAAACTGAAATTGAATATTCATCCAGTAGCTGTGCTCTTTTTTAAAAGCAGTACTAGTGGGATTGATATACTCGCGATCGATCGTCACCCACAACCAATAACTAATCGCTAAAATCGTAGTAATAATTAGAGCGTTACAAATATAAAATTTATTAATAATCGGCAACCAATACCAGCGAAAGGATGACTCAATCGTCCACCATTGTCTGGTAGCTGCTGCATTTAAATAGTAGTTATAAAGACTGACAATTGTATTAATAGGCAGTGCGAATAGCAGCGTAAACACGATCGGATATTTACCGCCATATAAGCTGTATAATATTGCCAAACTCGAACATAAATAGATAGTCGCACCGATCGTACAATACCAAACCAGTATCATTGGCAAGCCGATTCCTGCTAATAATCCTACAACTAAGTGCAGTGGGATTGCGAGTAATACTCCCAAGTAAATTAAACTCGGTACGCCTAGCATTTTACCAATGAGAATACTACGCGCCGATTGAGGCGTGAGTCGGATAAAATTTAAGGTACCGCGTTTTTCTTCTCGATCGATATCGGCAATCAGCGTATAAACGCTACCTAAAATTAAACCCATCGGAATCAGCCAACTAATCGTAGCAAAAAAATTCATCCAAATTTGGGTTTTTATTTCCGTACTGCTACTCATCGCCGCTCCGATCGCGATCGCTTGCAGTCCAATTGAGATCGCCACGACCGCGATCGCCGCATTACCAGTCAGCCGACTCTTCAACTCTCTAAATAATTGTGGATTCCATTCCCCAATTCGATCGATATATTTATCTAGCATCACTCACATTACCCTACTATCGACTATTCATTAATTTAAGATGCTTGTTGATGTCCTAATTTCAAGAAAATAGTTTCCAAATCTTCCTGAGTACATTGAAAATTAGTAATCGGCAACTGTGCGTGAATGAGCGATCTCAATAGTTCGGCGGCATCCTCTTCCGTCCCCGAAAATCCGACTCTGACTTGATTCGTACCTGCCAAAATTTCAATATCGGCAACTAAAGAATTAGTTTTTAGCTCCCGCTTGAGAATTTCGGCATCGCCTAACGTACTAATCAGAATTTGCTGACGACTCAATCGTTGGTACAAGTCCTGAAGCCGACAACTTTCTACCAAGAATCCCAACTCCATAATGCCAACCGACGTGCAGAGTTCGGCTAAGTCACTCAAGACGTGCGAAGAAATTAAAATTGTCATCCCGGCTTCTTGCAGCGTCTTGATAATCTGCCGAAACTGCATCCGCGCGATCGGATCTAATCCCGATACAGGCTCGTCTAAAAGTAGTAAAATCGGTTCGTGAATAATCGTCCGCGCCAGACTCAATCGCTGTTTCATTCCACGCGATAGCGTCGCAATTTTACTGTTGCGCTTAGTACTTAGTTGTACTAATTCCAACACATCGTACAACCGTCGCTGACGTCGATCGCCATTTAATTTATATAATCTGGCAAAATAGTCGAGATAGTCCCAAACCGTCAGGTCATCATACAAGGGAAAATCATCGGGAAGATACCCCAATAACCGCTTGAGATTGGCATTACTGCGATCGCGCAGCAACCGTTCGCCATTAATATAGATCTCGCCGAGTGTTGGCTCCTCAGCGGTGGCTAGCATCCGCATCAACGTCGTCTTACCCGCCCCGTTAGGGCCGATCAAACCATACACTTCACCAGCCGCCACGGTCAATTCTACGCCATTTACGGCAATGTGTCGATCGAATTGCTTGGTCAAATACTCTGTCCGAATGGCTAGTTCTGCCGCCATAACTTTATCCCCAGTGCCGTATTGTTTCGATTGTACCCAGTTAAAACGGAAGGATTGAGCCTAGACTAAAAACTTCACTTTTGCATAGATACAGTGTGACTATTAAGGATTCCAGAAGTGTTTGGAAATGAGGATGAAGGGGTGGATAAGTAATCGTTAGCTTAATCGAGAAGTATCGATTAAGCTAACGATTACCGCCCCGATCGATGGCACAATTGCAGACAGAGAAATTACGATCGGGTAATCAGTTGCCGATCGAGTCAGGATTACCAAAATTTTAGCCCAAGTCTGCCCCGATCGAAAAGCCCAGACGATTAAGACTTTGCAGGTACGAGAGCAACAGGTTGTGGCAATGGTTGGCGATGGCATTAATGATGCCCCTGCACTCGCTCAAGCTGATGTCGGGATGGTGATTCTCCAATTAAAGTCAAATCGCGCGAACTGCATTAATAATCTCCACATTAGCTGCGGGAAACCGATAATTGTCTAACTCGCTGACACTTACCCAGCGGATTTCATCAGACTCGATCGGTTGCGGAGTGCCGCTGATATGATGGCAATGGTGGACGATTAGTGTCAGTTGGAAATTTGGGTAAGTATGGTCGATCGAAATCAGATGTTCGCCGACCCTAATCTCGATCCCCAACTCCTCGCGAATTTCACGCACGATACACTCAGCCACCGTTTCGCCTGCTTCGATTTTACCACCCGGAAATTCCCACAGTCCGCCCATCGAGCCACCAGCTTTGCGCTTATCAATTAATATTTGCCCGACTCGATCCCAGATTATCGCGACGCCAATTCGTTTGTAGGGCAGTGTTGAATTCACAATTTCCAGTTAGTTGAGGGTAATATTCAGAACCCCGACTTGTCCGAGCCGTCGGGGTTCTGGCTGTATCTTTGCGATTATTTTTCAAAAAAAAGCCCGCCGTAGCGGACTTTAAAATCTAAAAAATCTAATTATGAGGCTAAATACTCGCCGATATCGGCTTTGCGCTTGCGGAGCTTGGCAATCGCTTCACGTTCGATTTGACGCACTCGTTCGCGGCTGATATTGAGTAAATCGCCTATTTTGGCGAGAGTTAATGGTTGAGTATCTTTCAAGCCAAAGCGGAGGGTGAGTACCTGTTGTTGTTGGGGTGTTAGCTCCGACATCATTCGCTCTAAGTCTACTTGGAGCGATGAGTTGGTAACGTATTCCTCTGGCGAGATGCCCGGATCTTCGAGTAAATCGCCCAATTCGGTGTCTTGATTGTCACCCACCCGTAGGTCGAGCGATAGTGGTTGACGCGCGCGCTCTAGGTACTCCCGCACTTGTTTGGAAGATAATTCTAACTCGGCGGCTAGCTCGTTAATTGTCGCCGCACGTCCGAACTGTTGAGCCAGAGAGCGTTGAGCTTTTTTGATCTTATTCAGTTTTTCGGTGATGTGAATCGGTAACCGAATCGCTCGGGCTTTTTCCGCAATGGCGCGGGTAATCGCTTGGCGAATCCACCAGTAAGCATAGGTCGAAAACCGATAGCCCTTACTAGGATCGAATTTTTCTACGCCACGCTGCATTCCAATCGTCCCTTCTTGAATCAAGTCTAAAAGGTCGATGTTCCGCTTGATGTATTTTTTGGCCACCGATACTACCAGTCGGAGATTGGCCTCCACCATCCGGCGTTTGGCATTTTCCCCAGCAGAGATCGTTTTTTGCAGTTGGAGTTCGTCAATATTGGCAGCAGTTGCCCATTCAGTTAAACTTGGCTCGCGGCCAAATTCTTCCATAAGAGTATTCTTGACCGCCACCAGGCTAACCAACTGCTGTACCTGCTTACCATACAGGATTTCCTGCTCGTGAGTGAGCAGGGGCACGCGCCCAATTTCACGAAGGTAGGTACGGACAGTATCGGTTGATGCTTGAGCAGTTTTCATGACTCTGGCTAAAATGTAGGGATAATTTAGGTGCAAAATTGCGTTCGCGTTTCGATCCAAATATTTGTATCAACGCGTCGATACGAGCTTGTTGCCAGGTCGCAACACCGATCGCGGTCGTAGGGAGCGCGCTGCTATCTAACTTTGTAGGTATCGATAGCTGTTGCATTATTTAGAAATCAGTTGCACTTGGATCTCAAGCTTGCTTATACTTTAGTTTTAATAATCTTAACATTTCTACACATGAGCTGTCTAACTTTTTTAATCATCAGCCAATTGGCCGAGGGCAAGGACTCCACGCGTAAGGTTGGTGTGACAGATCGGTGTTTACACCACCAAATGGGTGAATAACCTCACTAATTGATATGTTCTCACTCTCATCATAGTTAAGATTTATTTACAAGACGGCGATCTACAACACATCCTAGGGATATATAAAATTTAATGCAGACACTTTGGTTGGTTCGTCACGCACATCGATTGGACTTTATCGAGCCGGATTGGTTTAATGATGCCGCTTATCCTTACGATCCGCCACTGTCAGAAGAGGGATGCCATCGAGCTAATTTTCTTATTACGGCGTTTGCTAAAATACCGATCGACCGAATCTGGACTTCTCCTTTCCTACGGACGATTCAAACGGCGGCTCCGTTAGCAAGAGAGCGGAATTTACCAATAAGATTAGAATGGGGTTTGTGTGAATGGTTGTGCCAAGATTGGACTGTGGGCTTGCCAGAGACTACTCCGGTTGACGAACTACTGCAAAATTACCCAAATATTGATACTACTTATAAATCTCTAGTTTTGCCTTGCTACCCTGAAACGATCGCGGAACTAGATGCACGTTTGGCTAGTATAGCACACAAACTCATTCAACACAATTGCCAACATCAATTAGCAATCGCGCACAAGGGTTCTGTAATAGGGATTGCAGCGGCTCTGACTGGTGATTCGCAGTGGCTGGCTTATGATTTGCCCTGTGGGGGCATAATTAAATTGGTTGGGGATCGCCAGCGATGGCATTCAAGTATCATCGAGAGGTAAGCCATGTCGGAGTGCAGAGAGCCGAGCTTGGGCTTTGGGATCGAGGGAGTTAAATAAAAATCGTCCAGAAGATTGCTTTTGAGGTCTATGCCGTCGTTTCGAGCGGGTCGCACTAAAATCGACGTTGGATATCAATTGTAGAGACGATATCCATTCTGCGCCAAATCCGATCGCAGTGAGTTGTTGAGCGCGATCGGATGTCGCTACAATCAATCTAGAGGCTGAGTATTGCAAATCGTGGCGAAAGGCGGCACAAAATTTCTCGATGTAAGTATCGGCTGTTTCGAGGAAATCAGTATAGTGGATCGAGAGATTTGGGGTAATCGTCTCACAATAGGCGGGAGCGTCCCTACTGTAGGCATCAAATACCACCTTCGTCTCGTAGTCTTCAAAGGCACTGTAATTAATCAATGCTTCGACTAGTTTGGCACGCGCGGCCTCTAAGTCAGCTTGAGATCCCGACTGGAGCGGATTGTGTTTGGTGTGTCGATCGTGTAAATCCGTCCAGGCTCCAATCACGTTGTAGCCATCAACGAGCAACACAGCTTGTTTTCGTGAGGGAGGCATGGTTTAGATCGCAACTTTCTTAATAAATTTTTATATTAACTCCTCTTATATTAACAACTTGTGGGCTAAGTGGATAGGGGGTGGGGGTGGATGAGTGGATGGATTTTGCGGCTCGCGCTCGGAGGGTTCCTCCAGATCGAGCGAGTCAAGACAAGACAGGATTTTGGATGGGAATATTTTCGTAGCTTTGTTTCCCAGTCTCCTTGTCTCCCCGTCTCCTTGTTTCCCCCGCGCTCAAATATCAACTAATGTAGCCTCCTGCATCAACCGCTGTCTCATCGGTTCTGGGTCGCCACGATCGACTACTTTACCTTGTTCGATCAAAAATGCGCCATCGCAATAGTCTAGTTCTTCGAGCCGATGTGTCACCCAGAGTGCTGTTAAGCCGCGACTTCTGACGAGTTCCTGGACTTGGGCGACCAGATCGAGTTGGGCATCGGGGTCTAATAGGGCTGTCGGCTCGTCAAATAAAATTACCTCGATTTGTCTGGCGATCGCACCAGCAATGGCGACACGCTGCTTCTGTCCGCCGCTGAGGGCATAAGTAGGGCGACGAATCAGATCGACTAAGTTAACCGCACGGAGGGCTTCGGTGACGCGATGACGGACTTGACTGGGAGTCAAACGTTCGGAAACCAACCCAAAGGCAACATCCGCACCGACAGTCGGCATGACTAGCTGAGTATCGGGATTTTGAAAGACAATTCCCAACCCGCCATGAATATCGATCGTACCAACTTGAGGTGTCAATAATCCGGCGATTAACCTCAATAAGGTTGATTTACCGCTGCCATTAGTACCCAAAAGCATCCAAAACTGGCCGCGCGGTACTGATAGCGAACAACGATCGAGCACGGTTTTACCAGATTTCCAGGCAAAGGATAGATCCTTAACCTCGATTGCTGGCAATGGGGTAGATTCAGTCATATCGGGGCGGGGCTGAAGATGTGAATTTGGGAGGCTGCTGCCCTAGTAAAATATTACCAGTTCTAGCCGATCGCCTTTATCCATTGAGTTTATAGTCGATCGATCGAGGCTCAAGATCCGGCAAAAGCCACGAAACCAGGAGTTTTGCCGGAGGCAGCCGCACCAGATTTTTCGTACATTTGGGCAGCGACGATCGAATCGGTAGCTACCGCAATTTTCTTTTCGGGCTGCCGATCGCACGTTAACTCCAGCAAAGAGGGATTGCCCGCTTTCATGGCTTCCAAAACCTGTTGATAGACGCTAGTAGCTTCCTCGGCAGTCTTACGCTGTACAGACATGGGCATTGCCGTATTTTTGAGCAGGATTTCGATGACGTACATATAATATAGATAAATTTTGATGGTAATCCTAATTGTAAGCCGATTCTCTAAACAGAGTCTATGCTTGGGATAATTTAGTGGCTGGGAACTGCTAAAATCTTGGTTAGAACCGTCGATCCCCGCGATTGTCGATGTCTGCCCTCAACTCAAGCAGGCGATCGGAATATTCGTAAGTATTTTTACCTACAAATGGCGATAATGATGAGAGTTTAGGGCTGTTTTGCATCAAATTATTAAATTTTGTCGAATAAAAGCTTAAGATCCTGCCCATTTCGACACAATTCTATTAGACTTAGTAAAGAAACGTAAACTGGTTTAATAAATCAGCTAAGTCCATACATGTTTGAGATGTATCCTAAGTGCATCATCTCGATCGCGTACAACATTGTCCTTATAATATCTGGAGTTTTACTGCACCATGACCATTGCAGTTGGCAACCAGCAAGTCGAAAGAGGCTTCTTTGATGTCTTAGACGACTGGCTAAAAAAAGATCGGTTCGTATTCGTCGGCTGGTCTGGTATCTTACTATTCCCCTGTGCTTTCATGGCCCTCGGCGGCTGGATGACTGGCACTACATTCGTTACTTCTTGGTACAGTCACGGTTTGGCTTCTAGCTACCTCGAAGGTTGCAACTTCCTAACTGCTGCTGTATCCACTCCTCCTAACAGTGTGGGACATTCCCTCATGTTACTCTGGGGACCCGAAGCGCAAGGTGACTTAACTCGCTGGTTCCAACTTGGCGGCTTATGGAACTTTATCGCTCTTCACGGTGCTTTCGGTCTGATCGGCTTTATGCTCCGTCAGTTTGAAATCGCTCGTCTAGTTGGGATTCGTCCTTACAACGCGCTCGCTTTCTCCGGCCCTATCGCTGTATTCGTCAGCGTATTCTTGATTTATCCATTGGGTCAATCTGGCTGGTTCTTCGCACCTTCTTTTGGTGTAGCTGCAATCTTCCGTTTTATCTTATTCCTCCAAGGCTTCCATAACTGGACGCTCAACCCCTTCCACATGATGGGTGTTGCTGGTATTCTCGGCGGTGCGCTACTGTGTGCGATTCACGGTGCGACTGTAGAAAACACCTTGTTTGAAGACAGTGACAATGCGAACACTTTCCGCGCATTCGACCCTACTCAAGCTGAAGAAACTTACTCGATGGTAACTGCTAACCGTTTCTGGTCGCAGATCTTCGGAGTTGCATTCTCCAACAAACGTTGGTTGCACTTCTTCATGCTATTCGTTCCTGTAGCTGGATTGTGGTTTAGCTCTGTTGGTATTGTCGGTTTGGCTCTAAACCTCCGCGCTTACGACTTCGTATCTCAAGAATTGAGAGCGGCTGAAGATCCTGAGTTTGAAACGTTCTACACCAAGAACATTCTGCTCAATGAAGGTATCCGTGCGTGGATGGCTCCTCAAGACCAACCTCACGAGCAGTTCATCTTCCCTGAAGAAGTTCTACCTCGTGGTAACGCACTCTAAAACTTTGAAACGTCGGAAGATAAATGTACAATCTATTTATCTTCCGGTTTTTTATAATCCGTATTTTATTTTTAGTTCATCGATCGAGGTACTGCAAGAGTGGAAACGCCCTTTAATACTACAATGATGACAGGCGGACGCGATCAAGATTCAACCGGGTTCGCCTGGTGGTCTGGTAACGCACGTCTGATCAATCTGTCTGGGAAGCTGTTGGGCGCACATGTCGCTCACGCTGGTTTGATTGTGTTCTGGGCTGGAGCTATGTGCCTGTTTGAGGTAGCTCACTT
Organism: Chamaesiphon minutus PCC 6605; assembly: GCF_000317145.1. Taxonomy (GTDB): domain Bacteria; phylum Cyanobacteriota; class Cyanobacteriia; order Cyanobacteriales; family Chamaesiphonaceae; genus Chamaesiphon; species Chamaesiphon minutus. The sequence continues at coordinate 3,834,050 of NC_019697.1, forward strand.
CGTGCCCGAAAAGCCAATGTACGAGCAAGGCATCATTTTGCTTTCTCACTTGGCTGCTCAAGGCTGGGGTGTTGGCCCTGGTGGTGAAGTAGTAGATACTTTTCCTTACTTCGTCGTTGGTGTATTGCACCTGATTTCTTCGGCGGTACTGGGTGTGGGTGGTTTGTACCACGCATTGCGCGGCCCCGACACACTAGAACAGTATTCTTCTTTCTTCGGTTACGACTGGAGAGACAAGGATAAAATGACTTCGATTCTAGGTTTCCACTTGGTAATCCTCGGAATTGGTGCATTACTGTTAGTAATCAAAGCCATGTTTGTTGGTGGTTTGTATGATACCTGGGCACCAGGTGGCGGTGATGTTCGCCTCGTAACCAATCCGACACTCAACCCAGCAATTATCTTTGGTTACCTACTGAAAGCTCCCTTCGGTGGCGAAGGTTGGATTATCAGTGTTAATAACTTAGAAGATGTTGTCGGCGGACACATCTGGGTTGGCTTGATCTGCATTTCTGGCGGAATCTGGCATATCTTAACCAAGCCTTTCGGTTGGGCGCGTCGCGCACTGATCTGGTCTGGTGAAGCTTACCTATCCTACAGTTTAGCAGCAGTCTCCTTGATGGCGTTTGTAGCGTCGATCATGGTTTGGTATAACAATACTGTTTATCCTAGTGAATTCTTCGGTCCTACTGGCCCTGAAGCTTCTCAAGCACAAGCATTAACCTTCCTCATTCGCGACCAACGTCTGGGTGCAAATATCGCAACCGCTCAAGGGCCTACTGGTTTGGGTAAATACCTGATGCGCTCTCCTTCGGGCGAAATCATCTTCGGTGGTGAAACCATGCGCTTCTGGGACTTCCAAGGTCCTTGGTTGGAGCCACTACGCGGCCCTAACGGTTTGGACTTAAGCAAGGTTAAGAATGATATTCAACCTTGGCAAGCACGTCGTGCTGCTGAGTACATGACTCACGCTCCTCTGGGTTCCTTGAACTCAGTTGGTGGAGTCATCACTGAAATCAACGCATTTAACTACGTATCTCCGCGTGCGTGGTTGGCATGTTCTCACTTCGTCTTAGGTTTCTTCTTCTTTATCGGTCACTTATGGCACGCAGGACGCGCACGCGCTGCTGCTGCTGGTTTCGAGAAAGGTTTGGATCGTGAGAACGAACCAGTATTAACTATGAATGATATTGCCTAATCAATTGTCTGGCGGTGACGCTATCCAAATTAGTTAGTTAGATCTGCAAAAACTCCTGCCGAATCGGCAGGAGTTTTTGTTTGTCTGTATATTTTAGGACAGTATTAATGGATCGACTTAACTAAATGGAAGATAGCCTCATCTTAGTTAGATATCCAAAAAATCCTGCTAAATCGGCAGGATTTTTGTTCGATCCCGATCGATTAGACTGTTAGTACTATAGACATTTATATATCCGAACTTTCAGTGCTGCGGGAGATAGATTCTTCGTCGGAGGCTGGAACTGTTTCTGCCGCTGATTCTACAGACTCAGCGCGCTTGGAACTGAGTTGATTGATTAATGATATAACGCTGGTGGCTCGATCGAATGATTTATCTTCGACAAAGATCACCGTTGGCGTGCGTCTGAGTCGAACTCGTTTGCCCAATTCGCTGCGGACGTATCCAGTCACAGCTTTGAGTCCTTCCATCGTCTCGGCACGAACTTCGTCGCTGCCGTAAATACTGACAAAAATCTTGGTATGCTGGAGATCGCCAGCAACATCGACAGCGGTAACACTGACCATGCCAGCACCAACTCGATCGTCTTTGATATCAAAGAGGATCATCTGACTGACTTCGCGCTTGATTAATTCGGCGACACGCGACACGCGACGAGTATTAGTCATAATTTTAAATATCTGTGAACTCCGACTCAAAACCTCAGGTGACAGGAGTAAGTCCCAACATTGCTCTGAGCGTAAATACTACCACCATCACCGTTCCCACTAAAAACCCCACCAAGGCAACTGCCGTTACGGGACGTTTCCACAGTGGAGCTAACCACCCAAATGCTGAAAAGAAGATACCGAGGACAATAGTAACAAAGTAGCTTGGGTATCGTCCGATGTTGTCAAAAAAATCACCAAACATTACAATTTCAATCGTACTAACTGACAGCAACCATTATAACCGAATCCCCAGACGCACGGTTAGTAAACCCAACGTCCCGACGTCCACCCTAGCCTGTCGCGTTTGTCGATGTGAGTGTAAGCGGTATTATTCCCCAATCCGCCCAGCCAGGTTGGAGCCAGCCGCGCGTAGACTTTAGGCGGACTGATGCCCGAAATTCGGATGTCCCCAGCCATACCGATCAAGTGCAAGCTTTTAGGCCTTCCCCTTGCCGCTCGGTTGGCCGCTGGCGTCCGATACCAACTACTGAGCGTTATCGGTCGATTCCCAAATTGGGCGCGGATGTCGTCGAGATCGCGAGCAAAGTCGATGATGTTTTGGACGATCTCTGCGGCACTGTAAAGTCTGCCGTCGAACATCGTATCGACGGGAATGCGCGAGCCGCCTTTTGTGGCTTCCTTCCAGGTGAAGTTAGAACCGGGATAAATCGGCTCATCAACAAACACCAAGCGATCGATACCAGGTAGTTTGATAGCTTTAGTTGCAGGCATATTAAGGATCGATTTAGGTAGTAAGGGCGGAATAACTTTGGCATACGCGGATTGAATAGTCGCAATCGTCCAAAAGACGATCGCCACCAATAGATTTATTTTCATGGCAATGTTTAAGTCTCGTCGTAACGCCAGATTTCGACAGTTAAATCGACAAGCCATCTAGCAGGCTCGAATCTAATTTTGTACGGACGCGGCGAGTAATCCGCCAGCCGAAAATGTTGATACCTACCGATGTATAAACTCGTTCTCGATACCTCAATTTCTGGCGCAAATATCCCCGTCGTCGATGGTTTGGCCGGGACGATTTGAATCAAACGCCCCGCCCATTTCCAGTTAGGCGAACCCACATTAATTCCCGTTCCAATTACGATATTGGAACTGCTAAGCGTGTAGATTCTGGGGGGAATTACCCCCAGATCGTTGGTTGTCAACTCTTCTCGCGAAACTAGATTCCAATCGAGCGAACCATCTAGAGGAAATAACGACATAAGCAATTAAATAGTTGCTGCCGTTACACCTTCTCGATAAGCTTTAGTAGTCCAATCGTTTAACCATGCTTCAAATTCAAGTTGCAAGTCTGCTTTTAAATCTGAATTAAATGTCTGAAGATTGAGATTGCTATTAAAACTAGTACGCAGAGATTCTAATTCGGCAAGGTTAGACTTTTGCAAATAAACTTTAGCCATTATTTGTAGCTGTCCATCCCGCGAGAGCGAACGGTTTTAATCGTGCCAAAAGTACCAAAGGCTTTACCTTCGAGGGAGCCTGTAGGCTGGGCTAAAACTTCCTCGACCTTATCGCGACGAACCAAGATTTCAACCATTCTCTTTTTAGTGCCGTTCTTGCACTCAGCATGTAAGCGCATTAATTTACCGCTCAATACTAGCTGATGGATCGGAATGATTGGTTCATCATTTTCAAATGTATCCGGTGCCTTTTCTACTCCAGTTTGAGCCGAGATATCGCCCTTGTAAGTGTTCTTCTTGGTCTGGAAGTAATAGGTACTAACGCCGCCGCCAGCAGTCGCAGGAATAGAGATTTTACAAACTTCGAGTAATGCCATGATCGATCTAAATATTAAGTAGGGTTGAATCGAAAAAGAATAGCCAAAAATCTTAACGGCGCGAACGTTTGCGCGGAATCGTTACTGATTTAACCGTCGAACTTGCCATAGATTTTCCGCGTAATGAACCACGAGCCGCGCTAACTTTATCGACAGCGCAAAGAATCGAATTAGTTTTTTTGTTGGCTAATCGACAATTTATTCTGATAACTTTGCCTTCAAGTTGGAGCTGACGCACTGTTTGGAATGTATCGATCGTGGCATTATCCGGAGCTTTTTTAATACCAACGATGTCGCCGACGCTTGTATAATCTGATTCTGATTGCTCTACTCCAATTTTGAGATTCCCAACAGTTAGGATGTGCAATACTAGTGTTTTTTTGGTAGCCATTCTGTAATGAGTAAAGATTGATTATTTCGCTGTTCTACCCATCTTTCCCACCACTAACAACTCGCTAACAGGCTAATTGGAACCGCAGCTTAAGCCATTTTTGAATTTTTGGTATCGCTACTGCACTCGCGCGATAACATAGCTTAATCCCCGGTTTTCGCGGTAGATTCTCAACGCCTAGAATTTAAACCGTTTGGTCGGATTCGAGGCATTGGATACGCCGGATTGGTAATACACTGCCTTGGTAGCTGTAACTTCGCGCATTAGAAATCCGGTCGTGCCCTTACGCTGGCCGACTTTTTGCGTCGATCCGTCTAGATATGCGGGATCGATAATCGCCCTAATCGCCTCGAACAGTCGATCGCACTCCGCGACGCTCTTGCAATGCACGATGACTTTTGAGTTATCTTTAAGCGTGAGAATCCCCTCAAAATTGCCTTTTGTATAGTCGATTAACTTAACCGCTGCTGTTCGATTGGCAGTGTTAGGATGCGGGATGGTAATCGGATAAGTCGAGTTGCCGAGCGTGCCGTCTGTTTTCTTTTCTTGAAACACGTAGATTAGCTGCGGTCTATTGGCTTCCGGTCGCAATTGCCACCATTCGGGAACGGTAGCGACGCAATTGCAGTCGTTACATTGCTGGGCGGCGATTTTAGATAGTTGCGATGATTTTTGAGCCTCTTGATTTTCGGTTCCTTTAATTACTTGAATTGCTTCATTTCTAAAAATTGGCTTGCCATCGGCTCCACATTTATCGAATTTTTCAACTGAGATTGTTGTATATTTCACTTCGGCGTCTGCTCCATTAGCTCCGCGTAATCCAGGTTCTCCTCGCGCACCCGTTGCGCCAGCGGTTCCAGGTGCGCCTGTTGCCCCCGTCGCCCCAGTCGCTCCAGTCACTCCAGGTGCGCCTGTTGCCCCCGTCGCCCCAGTCGCTCCAGTCACTCCAGGTGCGCCTGTTGCTCCTGTTGCTCCTGTTGCGCCCGTTGCGCCCGTTGCGCCTGTTGCTCCTGTTGCGCCCGTTGCTCCTGTGGCTCCTGTGGCTCCTGTGGCTCCTGTGGCTCCTTGGGCACCATTTAACCCGTTTCTGCCGGGGGTGCCGTTTAACCCATTAAATCCATCAACGCCTCGCGCTCCTTGCGCTCCAGGTAGACCCGTCGCGCCAGTCGCTCCAGTTGCGCCTCTGGCTCCTTGCGCTCCAGGTAGACCCGTCGCGCCTGTGGCTCCCGTCGCGCCTGTGGCTCCCGTCGCTCCAGGTGCCCCATTTAAACCATTTGTGCCATTTATACCCGGTGCGCCAGCCGCTCCAGGTGCGCCAGGTGCGCCAGCGGCTCCGGGAGTGCCGGGAATACCTTGTGGCCCCGGCGGTCCGACTCGCGATCCGAGATTTAAAATCTGATATTGCAAGAATGCAATTGCCGCAACAGTTCCAATTCGCCAATTTTCAAGAGATCTAACGCGATTTTCAAGTTCGCTATCGTTTCCTCCCCTAGACTCTAACCGCGAGACTCTATCTTGAAGCGATCGGATCTGGATTTCGGCATCTTCGAGTTCTCTTGCCAGCCTTAACGCTACATCAGCCGCGCGTTGGGCGAGCTGGTACGCACTTTCAGCGCGAGCTTGTGCCGCACGAGCGCGAGCGTCAGCGTCGTTAGCGCGAGCTAGTGCTTCATCTGCCGTGCGAGAAATAATCGGGATGACACGTTCAAATTGCTGGACTCGATTTTCAATGTAGGCAATTTGACCCGCGTTACGCTGACCCAACGCTAATGCTTGTCTGGCGATCCGATCGGTCTCGGTTATATCGCCTCTGTCGGGTCTAAAACCCAGCCAACCCCTCACGGTTTCGATAAATTGTTCGAGGGGGTTTAACCTGTCTCTAACGCGGTCTAGGTCGCCATCTTGCCGTCCGTCGTTGGATTCAACTCTAGCCAATCGACCCGACAGGCTGCTATCGCAACCGCAGCCCGTCGCCTGGCTCAGATTGTTAATTACTCGATCGGCATTACCCGCCACACACTTTTCCCCTCACGGCTTCACTTAAAGATTCGATTTGCGACCATTTCGACGAGTCGATACAGGTTTTTCCCGGAGGGCAATAATTTTCGGGGCAATTGCCGCCGCCACAGTCGCCCTGACATTCTTGAAGAGTTTGATAAATTCCAGGGGTGTCATAGACAGTAGCTTCAAGGCAATCGCCATTAACGCAATCGTAACTAGGCCCTTGCTCGCAGCCGTAAGCCTCGATTTGGATCACTTCCTCGTCATTAAACAAGCACCAAATGGAATAACCGATACCAGAAGTTGATAGAGGGGGTGGATATCCAAATTGGCGCGTGTAGCCGCTAGAGACACACGAGGGATATTGAGCGGCGGATACGGTGGGCGGCTGCTCCCATAGTCCCACCTCAAGGATTCTGCCCGTGCTAGTTATCCCTCTCCAGTAACATCTAGCCATTAGTAGTTATCGGGATCGATCGAGGTAACCGGGCTGAGTTTTTGGAAAGTGACGTTTAATTGGAGCTGGTCGTAAGGCGTTTGCCCCCGGAAAGCGGTACTAGGGAATCCCTGTTCGATGGCGATATTTTGCTCTAAATTTTCGTTGCGGCTGGCTACGCTGAGTTTGCCGCTGGCTTTTTTAACGATGCCAGCAAATAGGGATTCGGCGCGATTATCCGCTGCAGCGGTAATATCGAGATTACTTTTGAGGATCGTAATGGTTGTGGATGTTTGCGTAGTGCCAGTGCCAAAAACTTCTTCAAGTGTGGGTTCTGCCATGATTTTTAGTATTTATTAGGGTCGATCGTGTTTGCAGGTGAGGGGGTGGGATTGTCCAGCTGAGGCTTTTCGGTAAGGACGATCAAAATTTGTCGCTTTCCTACCTCTCCAAATGTGGGGAAGTCGATCGCCACCGTTCCGGTCGGGTCGTTGCTGTAGTCGCCTCCGGTAAGTGCGGCGGCTACTCGCAATACCATGGCAACAAACATCGATTCGGCGGTGTTATTCACAGCCGGAATCAAGCGCGGCATGTCTGCCTTTTGGATCGTCAGACTGGTATCCGTCTCGATCGCGCCAAGGCCGAATAGTTTTGTTACTGGTGGTTCGTTTGGATCGATCGCCATTTTTTATCTCCCGCTTGTATCGCTATGATGCCCGATGATTATCGGATGGGCATCATAGCGATACGTCCATTCAAGCAAATGGTTGAATGGACGCTAAAAATCACACCACACAGAGCGGCTTACAGGGTGCAAATTTTGGAGGGTAAAAATGGACAACTTCGAGCGGCAATTTACACCCGCGTCTCAACTGCGGATCAAGATTGCGATCGCCAATATTCTGAGCTTGTATCTTATGCGGCTCGCTGCAATTATGCTGTTGTCGGGAATTATAGTGAATCTGCCAGCGGTGCTCGACTCGATCGGGTCGAACGTAGAAAAATTCTCCAGCTCGCTCGCGAACGATCGATCGATATCATCCTCGTCTCAGAACTTACCCGCTGGGGACGATCGACTATCGACTTGATCGACACTCTCCACCAGTTGCAATCGTGGGGAGTGAGTCTCATCGCGCAAAATGGATTTCAATTCGATCTTTCCACTCCACACGGCAAAATGATCGCGAGCATTATGGCGACATTGGCCGAATTCGAGCGCGATCTACTTAAAGAGCGAGTGAAATCGGGAATCGCACAGGCTAGGGCTAAGGGTAAAATATTCGGTCGTGCGAAAGTCGATACTAGCTCGCGGTGTAAAAAGGTCAATGAATTGCGCTGTCAGAAGTTAAGCGAACGCGCGATCGCCAAAAAGATGAATTTATCAAAAAGCACGGTGAATAATTGCGCTCGGTGCGAGTGTCTGCCTGAAGGAATGGACTGGTAATTTAGTCGTCATCGTTAAACCATTGAGATATCGACGGCATATCTATCTGTACGCGCTTGACTAATGGCGGCTGGATTACTAGGACGATCGCCAATCGCCACCGACACCTGTCGATTTTTAACTGGATCGGGAATTGCCATTGATACCGACGTTTGGGAACCAGAGATCGCATAAAAAATCTTGCCAATTGTCAAAGGGCATCATATCACTTTGACAATTGGCAAGCTAATCAGGTAACTATTTTGTCGGTTAAGCTTTGCCTTGATAATGCGATCGCTTGATGCCCGTCGCAAATTCCCGCCACCGGAGATATTTAAAGTCTCCAGTCTTGCGGTGTTGGGTTTCGATCCACGTTCCGTCATCACCGACTTCTGGTATCCATCGGTTTTTAAATTGCCCTCCATTGCCCTCCATCGATACAATGCGGGTTTGAGGTTGCCCTCCATTGCCCTCCACATCGATGCTAGCAAGTGAGTTTTTAGTTTGCCCTCCATCATGGAGGGCAACATTTAGATCGGGTTTGCCGCCCACAGATCGGACGAAATAAGCCCGCACTTCTTCGATCGATCGCTCGCGTAATGGTACGGATCGAGTGTCGCCATGCCAATCGCCTACTTCAGGCTCGCACCCGAAATCTTCAGCGATTAGGCTCAATTGTTGCCCTGGCTGGTAATCCATAATAGTAGCTAAGAGTTTTACTAATTAAGGCGATCGCATCCATTAGGCCGGATACGATCGCTATTGAATTTATATTGAATTTAAGCCGTTTAATTTTCGTCGTCTCCTCCTCGATCGTTACTCCAGATGTCATAGTGAGCCGCTACCTTTGATATATCAACGCACAAGGCATCCGCAATCTCTCTGATAGTTTTCAGAGTTGGATTACCTTTTCTATTGAGCATTTGAGAAACAGCGGACTGACTCTTTCCCAATTTCGCTCCTAGTTCGTCCTGGCTGATGTTAGCGGCTTTCATGAGTTCTTGTATGGTCTGTCTTCTACCCATGGCCAAATTACTTGGTTGGGTAGTTGACTTAATAAGATATAACTTATAATTTAAGATAAAACTTATCAAGTCAATCCAAACCAACCAAGGCTCGCTAATAGATGTGTGGTAACAACTATTTTCGAGCCTTGAGCCAACCAATCCGTACAAACTAGACAATCCAAACCCCAACCCAGCGGAATGCGGGATAACGGCGGCTAGAGGGGGTCTAATTTGACATGACTATCCAAACTATCTAACTATGACCCAAATACCCGAATCAGAAGTATTTTTACCAGAGTCTGACTCTGAAGATGAAGAAATATACGCGAGTATCCACTATCAAAACTTTCTCACTCTCAAACTACTCAACCTGCTAGAAACCGATGGAACCAACAACTAATTGGGATGATGCAATATCATCTCTAACTCAATTTGAATTCGATCTAGATGACGATCTCGGTGGTGGTCTGGGTGATTTTCTATCTCTCGACGAACTAGCCAAAGACAACTTATTTGGATTTGTGCGGGTAGGAATTGCCGCCGATCGAATCCGCAAGCGCAAGTTATGGCAGTGTGCCAAAATCTACAAAGATTGGAATGACTACTGTACTAAAGGGTTGGGTAAGACTGCATGGTACATCAACCGGACGATCGACGCGGCTAATGTAGTGATGACCTTAATCTCAGCGGGATTTAAAATCTTGCCAACTTGTGAAGCTCAATGTCGCCCGCTGGTAAAACTGTTGGGTGTCGGCTTAGATGCGATCGCCGATGTGTGGACTAAAGTTGTTAGCGCATTTACTCCCGATAAAATCACCGCTGGTAAAATTCTGGCGATCGCCGAGCCGGATCGTGCGGACAACCAACAGAGCAAGATCGATCGGCAGCTAGTCGATAAGCTTGCCGAGCGCGCCAAGCAACGCGGCATGACTCTCAATGAATATTTAGAAGAGATGTTAGATGAAGATGAATCCCAAGAAAAATATTGGGAGGACTTTCTAGAAAATAAGGATAAGGATTCAGAACCCGAACTCAATGCCGAAATGCAGGCGATTGTCGATCGCGTCGAGTACCAGTGGCTCAAGCCTGAAGCGGCCAAAAAATCGATCCTTGAAGCGGGGAATGAAATGATCGATCGCATGGATTCATTTTTTAACTCCATGCTCAGACCCAAGCCTGCATGAATTTATCTGACGAGCAACTCGAACTATTAATCAACATCGTCGCGACCTATGTAGAGTTGCTCGACGATCGCGCGGCTTATTGGTATGGCGATGTCAATAGCAAAACATTTGCCAAGTTGCTCGACGAACGTCGCGATTGCTATCAGTTAGAGTGCCAGCTTAGGGAATTTAGAGCCAACCCATCGCGGTTTACGATCGCGGTGAATATGGACGATCGAGCGATCGATCGTAATTAATTATGGAACACCGAGATTTACCCGAAACTTGCCCGAATTGTAGTGCTACTCTTTGTTATGACTCTGTAGAAGATACAGGGCTAATTTATTGTGGTAATTGCCGCTTGATAGAACCTATACAAATCTAGACAAGCTAGATTGATGTCTACTTCCTACTTCAACGGGGGCATCGGAGCGGCTATCCCTCTGTAGGCTTCCAGGCGCAAGCTGCACCCAGTATAGTGTTTAGGCTACTATAAGCGGCGCATCGAACGGGAGGTTCCCTCCCGTTTGTGTGCGACAAGACAGAGCTTGATGTTCTAGATTGCGTGCAGCATTCAGATCGCGGTCGATAGTGATATTGCATTGCTGACAGTTAAAAACACGTTCTTTGAGCAGCATGTCTTGGATATGCCCACAACAAGAACAAGTTTTAGAACTTGGAAAAAAGCGACCTACAGTAATCAATTCACTACCATATAGCTCACATTTATAAGTTAATTGGCGACGAAATTCATACATACCTAAATCTGCAATTGACTTAGCCAAACAATGATTGGATAACATTCCCGATACATTCAAATCTTCAATTACTACTTGGCTGTGGTTCTTAGCCAAGTGAGTAGTTAATTTGTTAAGTGTATCTTTACGAATGTTGGCAGTTTTTGCATGTTGTTTGGCTACTTTTAAATTCGCCTTTTGTCGATTGTTTGAGCCTTTAACCTTGCGGCTAGCTGCTTTTTGAAGCCTAGCTAATCTGGATTGAGATTGACGGTAAGGTTGAGGGTTGGGGAACGTTGCACCTGTGCTTAAAGTAGCTAGTGTTTTAATCCCTAAGTCTACACCACAAACACCAACTAGTTTAGCTGTAGTGTTTGGTTCGACTTCATAGCTAAAAGAGACAAACCAACGGTCAGCGGTTCGACTAATTATTGCTGTTTTAGGCGTCAATCCTTGCGGCAATCGTTCGTAAGTCTTTACTACTCCTATTTTTGGTAATTGAAGCCAACGATGTTCAACTTTAATAGTCCCTTCCAAGGTAAAGCTATCATGCTGACCTTTGCGCTTGAATCTGGGAAAGCCCACCCGCCGACCATTCGCAGTTTTCTTTCTAAAGAAATCAGAAAATGCACTCGCTAAGTATCTCAGCGCATATTGAGGGCTAGTTTTGGATACTTCGTAATACCAAGGGTTTTCAACCTTCACCCACTTGACTAGGAATTTATGCAGATCGATCGCTGATGGAAATCTTAGTTTCTCTGTTGGATTTTCTCGATTGTAGTCGAGAATTTTTTTACACAGATCTAAGCCCCAGTTCCAAGCATGACGAGCTACACCCGCATGTCTAGCCAGTTGAGTTCTTTGATAGTTATTCAGTTTTAGTTCGGTTTTAAAACTGATTCTCATAACTGTTTTGCTACCTCCTTTAACTCTTCTACTATTTTCTTATTCTTATGAGAACGACTACCGTATAAACGAGCAGAAAATACAGTGATGATTTCGAGTACGTCTGATGCTAAATCTTCCTCAAATGTACTATCATCAGAGCGATTGATAATTATCACCTCTGTTCCAAATTGTTCGCATAATGTGAAAATTAGATCTGACCCAAATCTAAGTAATCTATCTTTATGAGTTAGAACTAGTCGTTCAACTTGATAAGATGTAATTAACTTGATTAGCCTAATTAGTCCTTTCTTTTTATAGTTCATTCCACTGCCAAGATCTTGAATTACTTCAAACCCCCAGCCATGTTTAGCACAATAACTTTCTAAAACTATAACTTGCCTAGTTAGATCTTCTTTCTGGTCGTGACTAGAAACTCTGGCATAGCCTACTGTTAATTGAGTATCCGATTTATTGCTAATTAAATCTGCTATGTCATACCGACGATGACCGCCAGCAGTGCGAGTGGACTTGATTTTTCCATCAAGTTCCCATCTGTGTAGGGTTCTAACCGTTACACCGAGTAAGGTGGCTGCTTCCTGTGGCGTTAAACTAGACATAAAATCATTATAACAGATAATTTGTCTAGTTATGTATAGTTTGATCTAGGTATTTAGGTGCAGTTCAAAAACCCCTTTGAAGTACCAATTGATGACTTCCAAGGTGACGACGATGAGTAAATGGTGGCTAAGTTTGTACGACCCTAACAATCGATTGATTGCTTATTACCGTATCGATGGCGATGCCACAATCGATCGGATTGCGGCAACATTTATATTTAAATATTCAAATATCGAGTATTTCAAGATCGCAGCAAACCCGCCTGATGAGTCGTAAACGACGAAACAGCATAATGCTGTCGCGGGTGGCTTCCAACCCCACCTTAGCCCGGTTAAAATTGCTCGCTCGAACCTATAACCGAAGTGGGGTATCCCTATGACATTCATGGTGTGTAGCGAGTAAAAATATCGGTATTCCCCCGCCCTAAAAGTGAATTGGGACACCTCGGGAGATTCCTGGGCTGGTATGGGATTAAAGGGGTATTTCTACCCCTTTAAAATATACCGAATGTTGGAACGAGAACATGCAATTCTCACTCCCTTAATTAACCTAGTTAATGTACCTATACAATTAAATATGATAACACGAAAAGTTATCGGCGCGGATGCCTGTAAAGGGCGTCTGGTCTGCATTGCGCTCGATTCTCTCCCTTCGCGAGCGAGAGCGGGTGAGATTTATCGTGACAAATCGGATTATTTCGACGTCGATGTATCGGCGGCTGGATTGAAGTATTTATTATCACTTAAACCAGACGTGTTAGTACTCGAACCAACGGGCGTTAATTACATTAAATTCTGGGTAACTAAATGCGCCGAATATGGTGTAGAAATTGCCCTAGTCGGACACAAGCAATCCAATCGCTATCGCGAGAATTTATCCTTGCCCGATAAAGATGATGAAGCCGACGCTCTAGCCTTAGCTTGCTATTATTTAGAGCATCAATCCGACCCGCTCCAATTTGCCAGAATCCGCGATGATGTCACCTCACGACTGAGGGATGCAGCCTTGCGCCTCAAGCATATCGATCGAATTCAATCGCCACTGCTCAACCGCCTGCAACAGGATTTAGCTTGGGCGATGCCAGAAGTGGGCGGCTCGGTACATGCGGTACTGTTTTGGCGGTGGCTCGCTGAATACTCGAAATCGGCGCGGTACGATTTGCTTTTAAGCACTACATGCGGTTTGGGTATTACCCAGAACATGAGAGCTATGGCTAAGTTGCTAGTAGACTTGTGGCGACAAAAGGCGATCGTCGAGAGTGAAATGGTCGATCTGTTAAAGCACTCTCAATTCGATCGCGATCGAGCCGTGATGGAAAAATACTATCTACCCAAGATCGCTCAGGCGATAATCATCAGCCAGTACTACCCATTAACTAATTTTTTGGGTGAAGACGGGAATGAGATTATGCAAATATCTCGATCGCGGCGCACTGGTACCCACACTAAAAAGCCCGTCAGTCTGCGGCGATTTCGCAAGACTTTGGGCGTGGCTCCCGTGCGGGAAGCTAGCGGCAAAAGTCCCACCAAGACTAAAAAAGCAGGTTCGAGGATTTGCCGGATTCAGTTATGGCTGTGGCTGTTTGGTGCCTTCGAGCGCAAGAAAAGCAAGATTAAGACAGCCACTTCAGCCATGCAAGATTTAAACGATCTGTGGCTGTCTCTCCACGCCGAAAAGCACATCAAAGTCGCTCGCTCGACCTTTTGCTCTAAGTTCGTCGAACGACTGTTCTACGACTTGCTAGCGGCCAGATAATAATATGGGGACTAGTAATTTATAACTAGTCCCCATCCTATTTTCCCCAATTTCATTTAAAGTGAATGTCAACTGCTGTGTTCGATCGGTAAAATTAGATTAATGTTTGTAAAATATAGTCGATAATTGTTTGAATCAAAGGAATGCAGCAGTTTCACAGTAAGCGATGAGAGTAAAATAACTACAATCTAAAGAGTTAAGTTTTAGATCTTATTTTGAATAATATTTATTTATGCAGCCTAAATTTGCTAATGAATTAGCTTGGCAACAAGCAGAGTTTCTGATGCAACCGATTTATATTCGCATTATCGATCGCATCCGCCAACAGGGAGAAGTTTCTACTTGGGAAGTCAGTTACGAGGAGGTGCGAGAACCGCATCCGATTAATTATCTGTGTCTTAAGTCTGGGGAGCGACAGCTCAAGTACGATATTTGGGATCTCTGTTATCAGGTCTGTTTTCTCAATTATGATGGCAGTCATAGCGAGGTCGAAAGTCAAGTTGTGGAGATCGATACTAGTCTCATCGATATGGAAGCTGGGAGTCCCGATTGGGTGCGCTTGGATAATAAGGCTAAAGATGTTGTTGCGAGGATCTTTAATAATTTGCCTGGAGGCTAGCGGCTGAAACCGCCGCTAGTGGTGCGAAGTCCGCCTACGCGGACTAAGATTTTAAATAAGAAGCCTAGTCTTTAGAGGGCAGGCATGAAGCACTGCCCCTACAGATTGATGCTATTAGTAATATATCAAATAGGATCGCTGTGGTGGATCTTTTTTGCGATCGACAGTTCCCGACTACATTGAGTATTAAGTGCAATCTAGAATATATGGAAAATAATAATTTGAATAATTTATCAACACTACTACAAGCAGCTCGATTCTCCACAGGAAAGGCTACGCCAACGGGCGCAGCGATCTATGATAGTTCTCACTGGGGTAAAATTCTGGTAAGCGATCGAGATAGACTCCGATTCTTACACAATCAAAGCACGGCAGATTTTGAAAAACGCCAAGCTGGGGAAGGTTGCGATACGGTATTTGTGACTTCGACGGCGCGGACGATCGATCTGGCAACCGGACTAATTTTAGACGATGAAGTCTTGCTGATCGTCTCGCCCAATCGTCGTAAATATCTATTTGATTGGCTCGATAAATATATCTTTTTTGCCGATCGAGTTAAGGTAAAAGATGTCACCGATAGTCTGGCAAGTTTTACTCTCATGGGTGCCGAGAGTGCCGCAATATTAGAGCGATTGGGGTGCCTAAAACTGACAGAGCGATCCCAATATAGTCATGAATTATATCAGCTCGAAGGTATTGAAGTCCGGATCGCGATCGGGACTGAATTGGGCTTACCTGGCTATCGATTGATTGTCGATCGAGCTAATGCTCCAGCCTTACAACAAGCTCTAGCTAATTTAGGTGCTGTCACAGTGGACGAGGATGCCTGGGAATGCCTGCGAATCGCCCAAGGTAGACCGAAACCCGATGCGGAGTTAACGGAGGATTACAACCCCTTAGAGGTGGGTTTGTGGGATACGATTTCGTTTAGCAAGGGTTGCTATATCGGCCAAGAAACGATCGCGCGGCTGAATACTTATAAGGGTGTCAAACAGTATCTATGGGGAATTAAGTTATCAGGATCTGTGGCTGTGGGTACGACGATTACTCTCGGTGATGAAAAGGTGGGCGTTTTGACTAGTTGTAGCGAGATCGACGGGGAAGTCAGGGGGTTGGGATATATTCGATCGAAAGCTGGCGGAGTAGGTTTGAAAGTAATGGTGGGCGATGTTGAGGGAGAAGTTATCGACCTTCCGTTCGTTCGACATGAATATCCAGCTTAATTCTTTGATATTGCTCGACGTAAAGTTTCAAATTTGATAGGTATCAATTTATCATCTTTAATATTTCTGTACCATTCTATCTGAGCTGCGATTATTTGAGTACATATTAGATTCTTTTCTTCTAGATGTACCAATTCGGAATCTGTAATACTTCTTTTTGGCAAGTTAAACATGAGCTGCTCATCTAAAATTGCTTGATATGAGTATGATGCAATTTCTGTGGTTTGCTTTGCGATCGAATGATTTTCGATCGATTCTATAAAAGTGAATAATGCCATTGATAGATCGTACAAACCTGGCACTTGAGTAGATGAAGTTTCAATAATTTCAATAAAATCCTCAAGATCGGTCAACGATTTTTCCGTGACGTGAACCTCAGACGGAAGATTGACACCATCAGCAATGAGAGAAGATAAGATTATTGAATCTTGTAAATTAGCTTGGATCGATTCAATTAATTCATCATCCTGTTGGCCAATCAAATGTAATACTGATTCACAAATACAGCAAGCTGCAAATCTATATTGCTGCATCTGGCTCATTAATCCAATACTGCTTTCATGCTCTTTAATCAAAATATCCCAAAGTATCATACAAACTTAGCCTTTAATACAGACTACTTGCTTGAGGGTGGCGACTACTTCTACTAAGTCGGATTGATTTTCCATGACTTTATCGATCGATTTATAGGCCGCTGGAATCTCATCGAGGAGTTCGGTATCTTTGCGACATTCGACACCCTTGGTTTGGGCGATTAAGTCATCTAGAGTGTAGGTATTTTTGGCCATGGCTCTAGACATGATTCTTCCTGCGCCGTGGGAGCAGCTACAGAAACTGTGGGCGTTACCTTTGCCTTTGACGATATAGGATTTGGTACCCATGGAACCCGGGATAATGCCGTAGTCTTCTTCCCGAGCGCGGACGGCACCTTTGCGAGTGACGTAGACTTCTTCGCCAAAATGGACTTCTTTTTCGGCGTAATTATGATGGCAATTAATCGATAGTAATGGTTTCATTTTTTTGCCACCATTGAGATGTTGCTCGATGACGCGCATAAATCTTGCCATCATGACATCACGATTAGTGCGGGCGTAGTTTTGCGCCCATTGGAGATCGCGCCAGTAGGCGGCAAATTCGGGAGTACCTGCGACAAAATAAGCGAGGTCTCGATCGGGTAAACTGAGATCGGCTAACTTGGCGAGATCTTTAGCAGTATCGATATGACATTGCGCTAATTTGTTGCCAACATTGCGGGAACCAGAATGCAACATCAGCCAGACTTTATTCTCGGTATCGATACAAACTTCAATAAAGTGATTGCCACCGCCCAAAGAACCGAGTTGTTTGGTGGCTTTATTTTCTAAACCACGCACACCTTTGTGCAATTCGGAGAAATCTTGCCAGCCTTGCCAATTAGTTACATCTTTAGAGATCTCTTTATTTTCTTCAAAGCCGACGGGGATTTGAGCTTCTAAATCCAGGCGAATTTTTTTGAGTTTGCCATCTAATTTTTCACCTTTAAATGGTGTTTGAATTGCAGTCATACCACAACCAATATCGACCCCGATTGCTGCGGGAATTATGGCATCTTGGGTGGCAATTACCGAGCCGACGAGGGCACCTTTACCGAGGTGAACGTCTGGCATCAGGGCGACATGTTTGAAGACAAAAGGCAGAGAAGCAACATTTTTAGCCATTTTTGTCTCTGCTTGTGCCAAATCGTGTCCCGCCCAGGATAAAACCGGGTTAGGTGCATCGATTTCTAATTCTTGATAAGTCACTAGGATTTTGGATTTTGGATTGACATAAAATATGGGGGCAATTTATGAATTGCCCCTACTACATTTTAGCTTGAATATTTTATGTCGATCGACTATTTTCCACCAAACATGCTACCAGTGAGTCGCTTGATCGCTCTCCCAGCAACCTCCGAGTAGCTGAGTTCGCCGATAAAAACTTTTGCCATTGTGGCACTAGCCGAAGGACGTTTGACCCCTGCTTTATAGCCAACTTTCGGAAATTGATAAAAAGCAGCAGCTAGGCGTTGCGCCCATTTCATATCTGCGCCCCATTCATCGATCATTGTCTCGGTATATTTTTCGAGCGCATTGCTAGTACCGCTGAGGGCATCATGAATCGCGCCTGCGGCTTTGATTCCAGATAAAATCGAGGGACGGATACCTTCAGCAGTCATCGGATCGACGATACATGCGGCTTCTCCCGCTAGGATGGCATTTTGGGTATGCAGTTTTTGATCTCCATCCCAGATACACAGCGGATGTCCAAACTGCTTGAAATTATTGATATCGACGTTGTAGGCACCTTTGCCATAAGCTTCAAGAATTTTTTTGAAATCTTGCCCTTCACCGCCTCTAAAAGTACCAATGCCGATCGAGTAGCCATCCTCTTTGGGGAAGTTCCAAATGTAACCGTTTTTAACTAACCCAAATTCAAAGTTAATCGTTTTTTCAATATTTTCAGCCGCCGCTTCTACCTCTAGTGCTCCCGCGAGGCGACGCTTGCGATCTTTAAAACCCAACCATTTTGCCATGTTGCCTTTGGCACCATCAGCAGCGATTAAATATTTACCTTCAATGCTGCCATTTTTGGTATTGACTTGCCAGCGATCGACTTTAAATTCGATACTGGTAACTTCAGTATTGTCGCGCAGTTCGGCACCTTGTTTTTGGGCTTGTTGGACGATAAAATGGTCGAATACATCCCGTCGCACCATCCAAATTGGTTCTTGACCTTCTAACTTGACATCGACTGGATCTTCCAAATTCCAGGTATAACGCAATGTGTCGATCCGACAGGAAATTGCGGGACTAAAATCAAAATCAAACCACTGCGCAATCGCTGGGGAGACGCCACCACCGCAAGGCTTATACCGAGGTAGACTATCTTTTTCGAGAATTAGTACGGATCTACCTTGTTTGGCTAGATGGTACGCTGCACTGCCCCCAGCAGGGCCAGCACCGACAATAATACAATCAAACATAAAATAGCTATTGGGATACTGTGGCCATGGCTTTAATTAGCCATAATCTCGACCATTGTACAGCTACCAACTGCATAGAAACTAGAGACATTGTATTTTTTCTGTAATGTCAAACAGTTTGCGCCCCAAACCCCATCATTATCGATCGTTTAGATAGAGAGGGAGGTCGCTAGTTGCAAAACCATCATCGGTTTTGGCTAGTCTTAACTGTCTGCATCCACTTACTCACACCGGAATCAATCTCCAGTCCGAGCATTCAAACTGTTAATCGACATTATGCGGCTTGGCCGTTTGGTTCCTCCATGCCCCATTGGTGTGCGATTAGGTTTTTGTAGCTGTTTTCTCTGAGCATCATTTGTTTGTACAGGTTGACGAGGAATTCCTGTGCCTGCGCGTGACTCATATCTTTGACTTGGTGCTCGAACGAGCGAATGCTAAATTGTTGTTCTAAGGACAGATCGAAGGATTTAGACATAGTTTGTACTCCTACTGTGAATATCGAGCGTGAGCCGCGAACTTCGGGACATTTGACTGAATTGAAATCGGACTCTTGTCTATATGTTAAGAAGCATAACATTTCTTTGACAAAGGTGTCGATCTATAAAATTGCAGATCCGGGGTATTCCCATGGACATAAATTAATAGTCCCTGGGCTTTTGAGCGGCTTGATTTTATTTTTAGCAAATAAATCAGAGCGAAAATGCTCGACACGAACAAAATTTAGATTTTGTCAAGATACGTTGATAATTCTTATCAGGATTTAGGGATTTGCAGGATCGGGTTGTCGATGCCAGCCATGCTCCCCCCATTCGTGACAAGTTAAGAAAATCAGAGATTTGTCAAAAGGGTAATAAAAAGATGCCAAACTGTTTCTAGTCAAGAGTTTGAGGGAATAGAGGCCTGATGACCAGCCGCCGAAGAAGTAACCGCGACCACGCCAAAAAGAACCACCAACCAGGTGTGGAAGATGAGATCATCGCCGCTCAAGTAGAGGCTTTATTGACACCAGCAATTTTCAATCAAAGTCATTACTACCGACAATTAGGGCTGAGAAATCGGCTGTTAAATTTACCCTTGATGATGGCAGCAGTGCTGACGCTACTGTGGCGGAATGTGCCAGGAGTCAGAGAACTAAGCCGAATGTTAGGGCGAGAAGGATTTTTGTGGTGTGAGCCAACACAAGTAAGTCAACAGGCGATTGCACAAAGATTTCTGACCTTTCCATCTGAGTTATTTGAGAGAGTGTTTAAGGAATTACTGCCAGAATTTAGAGTGAAGTGGCACCAGAGAAAACAGCGATTGTTGCCACAAAGCATTGAATTTGCTCAAGCAAAATTTGAGCGGATTTGGGCATGTGATGGCTCCACATTGGAAGCGATATTCAAGAAATTAGATAGCTTATCTGATGTGCCAATCGGACAACTAGCGGGAAAAATGGGAGTAGTCATAGATTTGGTGACGAGATTGCCGATTGAAATCTGGTTTAGAGAAAATCCCAAAGCTTCAGATGTTAATTTTGAGAAAGATATCCTGAATTTAGTAACATCGGGCACTTTATTGCTCTTGGATCGAGGCTTCTATCATTTCCAATTTTGGCAAGAATTAATTAACAGAGATATTCATTTTATTACTCGATTAAAAAAAGGTGCATCGCTACAGATAGAGCGAGTATTTAGCAATAGTTATAGTATCCGTGACCGAATAGTGCGGATGGGGTCTGGCACCAAAAAGACTCCATATATAACTGTAAGATTAGTCGAAATTAAAGTGGGTAAAGTCTGGTATTCTTATCTAACTAGTGTACTCGACCCATTGAATCTTCCTCCCTATGTAGTCGCCGATTTGTACGGAAGACGGTGGCGAATTGAAGAGGCTTTTAATACTGTTAAACGATTGCTCGGGTTGAGTTATTTATGGACTGGTTCAGTTAATGGAATTAAATTACAGATGTGGGGGACTTGGCTGTTTTATGCAGTTCTAGTCGATTTAGGTGATGCTGTAGCTGATGAATTATCTCTCCCATTCGACCGCATTTCTTTAGAGATGATTTATCGAGGTCTTTATCATTTTCATGTAGCTCATCATAAAGGTTTAGCTGCCAATCCAGTCACCTATTTTGCTGCCCCAGAGAATCAAGATTTAGGTATTGTTAAAACTGTTCGTAAACCTAATGTTAAGTTAATTATTGCACCTTTTCCTGATTCTATGAGTCGAACAGACAATTTTTTCTTCGACTCATCGCCTCAAGCCTGCTTGACAAGTGCGATCGCTTCTTAACTTGTCACTAATGTGCTCCCCCTTTCCCACTCTCCCAACTCCCCCCTCTCCGCTCCCCCTATTTACCTAGCCTTATGAGCGAAAGACGACAATTGTGGGCATACTAAGCCTACGGAATCGACACGATTAGCTCTAATGGAATCCCGCATGACCCCACCTGCTGACAACGGAAAAATCACATGGTTGCTGAATATCTAACGCTCGATCGCTTGGCTACTCAGTTGAGTGAGATCAAGCACCAACACTTCAGTGGACATATATTACTCAAAAGTACATTGGGACACGAGTGGTGTCTTTATGTCTACCTGGGTCGGATCCTCTATGCGACAGGAGGTAGCCATCCAATTCGCCGTTGGGTGAGAAATTCAACGCTTGCAGGCGTAGATGTCAGCACGGCGGAGGATCTGCAAGTCCGAATCGAGGCACTGACTAATGTTTCGGCATTAACCCCAACCGAGCTAAATAGCTGTTGGGAGTACTATCTCTTGGTCAATTGGGCCAAACAAGGAAGAATTGGCCGCGATGCCTTAATCAAACACATTCAAACCACGATCGTAGAGGTATTGTTTGATATCGTTCAAGCCGAAGAAGTGAGCTACGAACAAATCGATCGAGATCGCCTCAGTCCACAGTTGACATTGATCGATCTCGATCGAGCCTTTGGCATTGCCGTCCAACAACAGCAGCAATGGCAACAGGTGGGACTAGCAGAAATATTACCCGATCGGGCGATTAAAATTGTGGCTCCGACCGATTTTCAACAGATAGTTTCGCCATCTGCCTATCAGGCACTTAGATTTGTGCTAGATGGAGAACATAGTATTCGCGAGATTGCTGCGAAGGCGCGAAAAACACCTGTCGCGATCGGACAATCATTTCGAGCGCATTTAGATTCGGGAATGCTCAGCTTGGTCGATCTGCCCGACTTTACCAGTCCAATTGCGTCCAGCAAGCATTCACGGAGCTTTAAATCTTCATCGATCGTCTGTATCGATGATAGCCCCTTCGTGTGCGATCGCTTGGAACAAATTTTCAAACAAGAGGGTTATCAATTTATCAGCGTGATGGATTCGCTCAAAGCCATTCCGATCGTCGTTGCCAAAAAGCCGGACTTAATTTTTCTAGATTTGGTGATGCCTAATGCCAATGGCTATGAAATTTGTAGTCGGTTGCGAAAAATCGGTGCTTTTCAAAATACCCCAATTGTAATTTTGACAGGTAATGATGGGGTGATCGATCGGGTTAGAGCGAAGGTAGTCGGTGCCACTGACTTTTTGACTAAACCAGTGCAATCAGAATTGGTATTAGAAGTCGCGCGCAAGTATTTAAGTCCAATTTTAACCAAATAACTCTAACTATTTAAATTTATCTATTATTTATGGCAACTAAAATATCTACAGCATTGATTGTTGAGGATGTTCGGACCGATCTGATGATTTTGACTAGTTACTTAGAAAGTTTAGGCTGGCGAGTAATTACGGCAATGAATGGCGAAGAAGCCTTGACTTATTTAAGTAATAACAAACCAGATATTGTCTTTTTAGATGTAGTTTTACCAGGCAGAAGTGGTTTTGAAATTTGTCGGACGATCAAGTCTCAGACAGAAACAGAAAAGATTCCAGTGGTCATGTGTTCGACAAAGAATACCGACATGGATCGATTTTGGGGATTAAAACAAGGGGCGGATCTCTACTTGACCAAGCCAGTAAATAGACACGACTTTATGGATGTCATTCAAAAGTTAGGTAATTAAATATGGCCAATTCAAGCGAATACATCGATCGAACTATCTCTAGCTTACAAGAAATATCGGCTCTCCAGCAGTTATGGTGATAAGCAAGACTTATTGAAAGGGGGAAAGGGGAAAGGGGAAAGGGAAAAGGGGTTTTGATGGCACGCTCAATTGATGTTTAAGTAGACTATTTCCCCAAAATAGCAGGAGAGCCGAAATATCGATTAGGAAAGCATAAATTACGGTAATTGTTGAGGTAAATATATTGAACGTAGCCAGCGATAGTCAAATGCGTCGATCGCCATCAGTTGTTGAGTCCGCGCTGAAGCAGCAGCAATTTTTGAGATTTACGATTCAACCCGATCTCGTGGCTTTAATTGAGATCGATGCTCATACTCAGCAACGACGCAGCTCCCTTCGGGAAGGCTCCTCTTCGGAACGCTTTCCTTCGGAACGCTTCGCAAACGCGAACGCGAACGCACTTAAATCGGAGGAAACCTCCGATTTAAGTGCGTCAAGACCGCAACGCCAACAAGTTACCGAACTATTGAACATTCCACTGGATCGAGTGGTACCGATGCCCCATCTACCACCGACGGTAATGGGTGTTTACAATTGGCGGGGCGAAATCCTCTGGATTGTCGATTTGGCCAAATTATTAGGGCTGGACACTTCAGCTCGCACCGATCGGAGTCTCCAGCCGACAATCGTGTTAACAAGTATTACCGAGAGCGATCTAAGTCATGGATCTGGCGAAAATCGATCGGTAAGTACGATCGGCTTAGTCGTAGATGCCATTGCGGAGATCGAATGGCACTCGCTAGAGACGACTCATATTCGCGCACCGAACCACATCTATCCTGAATTATTACCGTGGTCGCGGGGGGTGTGGCAATCGGTAACGGGTGAAAATTTGCTGGTGTTGGATGGGCGATCGATCTTAGATCGAGCCGATTTTCATGCTGATGTCTAGATGAATTAAAACTATTTTTTATCGCCATAAACTGATGAATACGATCGACCGAGAAGAAGCCCAAACAACAACTAATACTGTCCCAGAAGAATCTAGTCTAGCGAAGCGAACAGCTAATGACGATGCCGACTCATTGGCTTGGATCGAGGAAGAACGTGCAGATCTGACTCAAATTCACGGCTCAGATGTCGCTAGTCGCCGGAGTGAGCCAGCACAGCAGCAGTCACGAACATTACAACAGCAAATCGTGCTGATGATTTTGTGCTCGGCGGTCATACCAGTTGGGTTGGGTGGATGGTTGGCTGTAAATAAGATCGCCATGCCTAACTCGTCCCCAGCCGAGGCACAGGCTGAGCACCCAGAAACACATTCAATTTATCAATGGGTGGAAATCCTGATTTTGCTGTCGATCGGGTTTATCAATTTGGGAATTGGGGTGTGGGCGAGTCGCCAATTGTCTAGTTCGATTAAGCAAGTCACCGCCAAACTTACCGAAGCCGCTAGCGGCAATCTCTCCGTCCGAGTCGAACCGGGGAATACTAATGAATTTCAAGAACTAGCCGATAGCTTCAACCAACTCGTTGCTAACTTTAATAACACTTTGCAACAGCAGCAATTGGCGGCAAAAGCTAACAAGTTATTTGGCAAAATCGCGCTCACCGCTCAGGAATCGGTCGATCGACTACAAGTTTACAATACTAGTGTCAATGGAGTGCGACATATCCTTAAGGCCGATCGAGTGTCGATCTATCGTTGCAACCCAGATAGCAGTGCAGTAGTAGTTGCCGAATCAGCAGCCGATGGCTATGCCATAGCACTCTCGACGCTAGTCGAACCCGTTTATTTTGCTGAATCACCAGAAGAGTGGGCGCGATACCAGCAAGGTAAAAACTCGATAATTGAAGACTACAATCAGCTCCAACTGAGTACGAAGCAACGGAAGTTTGTCGCCAAAATGCAGCTCAAATCGACGATCGTCGTGCCGATTTTAGGAGGTAACGAACTCACTGGATTACTGGCGATCCATCAATGTAGTCACTTGCGGGAGTGGCAATCTTGGGAAGTAGCTTTTTGTGCCCAAACAGCCCAACGTTTGAGTTTAGCCATCGACCAGATTAGCACTTGGAATCTTCAAGCACTAGAATTGCGCCGCACGAACATGTTGTCGCAGGCACTACAAGTCAACGATCTGAGCGAATCCACTGGGCTGCTAGAAGAAGCATTAGAGTTAGTGCGTCAGGAGTTCGATCTCGATCGCGTGTTGGCGATTGGCTTGAGTGCGCCACAATCGAGCCAAATTGTCGCCATGGCAGTAGATCCAAGCTATGTGCCGTCGGATGAAACAATGTTAGAGCAATATTTACAGTATGAGATCGATCGCGATTGTGAAGATGACTTACCAGATCGCATTTCTAATATTTACAATCTCAACGAACAAGGCGGACTCAAAGCCGATGATATCGCTTTGCTCGAACGGCTCCAGATCCGCGCGCGATTGGTGACGCCGATCTTATTTGAAGATCGAGTCTTGGGATCGCTCGTCGGACATATGTGCGCCGAAGACCACAAATGGACTAAAGCCGAGACTGACAAATTTACCACTGTTGCCGATCGAATTGGCTTAGTGCTCAATCGCCGCAAGTCGATCGCCCAGCGCGCTGCAAAGCTGGCACAGCAGAATTTACTCTCCGAAATCTCGATCCAACTGCGGCAGTCACTCGATCGCGATCTGATTATCGCGATGGCTCTAGCAAATATTCAGCAGACATTCGAACTCGATCGAGCGGTGTTTTTGACTCTCAATGACAGTTGGGAAACGACGATCGTGGCCGAATCGCTCGCCCCCGATCAACCATCGATTTTGGGGCAGACGATCGACGATACTTGTCTGCAAAAAACTCACGGTGCAGGCTACGAAAGAGGACGGATTACGGCGATCGATGATATCTATCAAGCAGGTTTGACAGATTGTCACATTCAAATGCTCGAACGCTTGCAAGTCCGCTCGAATTTGGTCTTGCCCGTTATTATCAATAACAAATTATTTGGCTTGATTATCGGGCATATGTGTGATGCGCCGCGCATTTGGGAGTCAGATACGATTGAGGTACTCGGCCAAATTGCCGATCAAATTAGTTTGGTACTCAATCAGGCGCAACTATTTGCCCAACGCGAAAATGATGCGCGCAGATCGCAGATTATTTCCAATTTTACGCTGCAATTACGTCAATCGCTCAGACGCCAAGATATTTTGACTACTGCTGTCGAACTCGTGCGCTATGCACTAGATCTCGATCGAGCGGTTATTTTCGAGCTGGATGCCAACTATAACGGGAAAATTACTGCCGAATCAGTCGCAGAGGGCAAGCTGTCGATTCTCAACGAACGAATCGAAGATTGTTGTATTAAAGATGCGGGTTACCAGCACGGTAAAATCACTTCCTTTCCCGATATCTATCAAGCTGGGTTGACAGATTGTCACATTCAGATGTTAGAAAGTCTGCAAGTCCGCGCGAATTTGGTCGTACCGATTACGATCGACAGTCACTTATTTGGCTTATTGATCGGGCACGAATGTCAACAACCGCGCGCATGGCAACCAGAAGAAATTAATTTATTCAATCAATTAGCGACCCAATTGGCTTTAGCACTCAATCAGGCATCGCTGATCGAGGAACGCGAAGCCGCTGCCAAACAATCGCAGTTAGTCTCGGAAATTACGCTCAAACTACGGCAATCGATCGACGAAACCGAAATTCTCAACATCGCTTTACCAGAGATTCGCACGGCATTAGGACTCGATCGGGCAAGCATGTTGGTAGTAGATAGTAACGGTCAAGGTGAAGGGACGATCGTCGCCGAATCGGTGGCAGCGGACGAATTTTCGATCCTTGGTGCCACGATTTCAGCCGACCATATGTTTGAGATTTTGGGTAAAGGTTATGCAGAAGGTTCGTTCATTCAGCTTGACAGTCTCGAAACAACGGACTTTAGTCCCGAGCTAATTGCTAATTTAGCCCAAATCCACATCAAATCGATCGTCACTACCCCGATTATCGTCAACAACAAATTCTTTGGACTATTTAGCGGCACTATGTGTCGGCTGCCGCGTCAGTGGCAGCAATCGGAAATCGATCTCCTGCTCCAACTGGCGGCTCAAGTTGGGGTCGCACTCAATCAAGGGCAGCTAGTCCGCCAATTGGAGATTGCCAATTTCCAACAAGCTGGATATGCCGCCAGCCAAGAAGCGGCTAGACAATTACTGCAAAAGAATGCTTGGGATCTGCTGATCCAAGTCGATCGGATCAGTCAAGGAGATTTGACAATTCGCGCTCATGTCACCGAAGACGAGATCGGCACGATCGCCGACTCATACAACTCTACTGTCGAGAGTTTGCGGGGACTGGTTGGGAAAGTGCGTAACGTCTCGCAGCAAGTGGTCAGCACCACTAATATCAACGAAATTTCTGTTGCCGAACTGTCGATCGAGGCATTACAGCAATCTGAAGATATCAGTCTGGCCCTGCGTCGCCTCCAAGATATGGCTGGCTCGATCGAACTAGTCGTGAATAACGCTCTGATCGCCGAGTCTGCCGTAATGGAATCGGCGCAGTTAGTCAAAGCTGGCGATGCTGCCATGAATTCTGCGGTAGAGGGGATTTTAACGATTCGCAACACAGTAGCCGAAACTGCTAAAAAAGTCAAGCGACTGGGCGAATCTTCTCAAAAAATCTCTAAAGTCGTCAACCTGATTAGTAGTTTTGCCGCGCAAACTAACTTGCTTGCACTCAATGCCAGTATTGAGGCCGCTCGTGCGGGTGAAGAAGGTCGCGGCTTTGCGGTAGTTGCCGAAGAAGTGCGCTCGCTGGCGCGCCAATCTGCCGCAGCTACAGGGGAAATCGAGAATCTCGTCGCCAGCATTCAGGCACAGACGAGCGAAGTAGTCACCGCCATGGAAGCAGGTACCGAACAAGTAGTCATCGGTACCAAACTAGTCGATGAAACCCGCTTGAGCCTCGATCGGATTACGGCGATCGGTACCAAAATCGGCGAACTAGTCGAATCGATCGCCCAAGCCGCACTGCTCCAATCCGAAAATTCACTGCAAGTGACTCAAAGTATCGATCGCGTCGCCGATATCTCCCACAAAACCTCACTGCGCGCCGATAACGTCCAAGCCTCCTTCCTAGAGCTACTCACCCTCGCTCAGGAATTACAAAAAAATGTCGGTCAGTTCAAGATTGAGTAAGGGAGTTAGGCTTTAGGCTTTAGGCTCGCTCGCTCATAGCATCTATTAATACTCCCGTGCTGTATATTCCTCATCCTCAATTCATCTTCTCTTCTCTAGTCTCTAAAGCCTCACACCTAAAACCTAAAGCCTAACACCTAAAGCCTAAAGCCTTATGTACATCGAGCCTGACTTACGAGATCGAGTTTATCAACTGTTCAGCTTGGAAGTGCCCAAAATGTTGCAGACGATTGAAACAGAGCTAGTAACGCTGAGTATCGATCGTAGTGCCAAAAAGGTCAATGCGTTGCTGCGGGCAGCGCATTCGATCAAGGGTGGAGCGGCTAGTTTGGGCTTGGAGGCAATCTCCGACCTAGCACATCAAGTCGAAGATATTTTTCGGGTACTCAATCATCCCGAATTACCATTCGATCGCAATTTAGAGCTACTATTATTTCAACTTTATGATGGTTTAGAACGACTAGTCACTGCCGAAATTAATGGCACGACTTTAGCCGCCGAATTCTCTACCCAGATCCAGATTATCCTGGCCGATTTGGACGATGAGATCGGTCACTTTGTAATTGCCGGACAACAATTACCCGCGGATCGGCTCAGCAGTGGCGTCGATCTGACCCAATCGATTTTTGAAGTAGACGTCGCCCAAAGTTTAGCTAGACTCGAACGCGTCCTCCTAGACCCCGAATGCGATGCCATTGTCGTCGGCGAGTTTCGCGCCCAAGCCGAAGTATTTACAGGAATTGCCACACTCACCGATACGCCTGGATTTGGGGCGATCGCCCATGCCACTATTAGTGCTTTAGATCGTCATCCGGATCGCGCCCGCGAAATTTGTTGTTTTGCGTTAGTAGACTTTTATAAAACCCTCGATGCCGTGCTGATTGCCGATTCAGCGGGCGAACGGCTGCGCCAACGAGCTGACTGTAAGACGATCTCTCCTGGCTTTGCATTTTTGATTGCCGAGCCACCACGCGCGACACAACCTAACGTCACAATGTCCGCTCTGGAGACGTTACTGGACGAGCCGCCATCTCTAGCTGTAGACTCATTCGATCTCGAAGAGATTTTCGATAGAATAGATGAAGAATTCGATTTAATCTTCGATCCTGAAGATCGTCAATGGTACGCGGGACATTTGGGCGTGGAGATAATCGCCGATCTTGCCGAGACGATCGATGCGATCGATCGCCATATTCAGCCGCTCGATAAGTTCGCACCGATTTTATCTGAAGCTGCTGAGGGTGAATTTGCTACGATTGTTGCCGACAGATCTACTTCCCACGCAACATTAGAGAGCATCGATCGCTTGAATCTGAGCTTTGACTTGGTAGATATTTTCGATCTGCCGCCGAGTGCTGCGGCAAGCTATGCCACAGTCGAGACGCTGCCTATACCCACCCAGACATTCGATCCCGAACTCGATGAGGCAGTCGATCTGAACTTTGACTTAGTAGATATTTTCGATCTCCCTGCCATCCCTGATTTATTACCGATCGCCCATCGCGCCGAAATTGGGTTATTAGTAGCCGAGATTACCAATAATTTCGATCGATTACCACCGATCGAGCCATCGACATTTACAGCCACGTCTAAAATTCTCAAGCCGCGCCGGGTCAAAAAAGCGCGGAAAGTTATTCCCGCCACTGCGCCCCAATTGTCGATCAGAGTCGCGCTCGATCGCTTGGAGCGAATGAATAATCTCATGGGCGAAATCGCGATCGAACGACATGGATTAGCTCTTTACAACGAACAGTGCCAGGAGACCTTGGGGCTGCTGCGCTCGAAATGTGAAAATTTCCACACCATTGGCGACAGGCTGCGGCAGATTGCCGACACGTTGGTTATTTCGACTCAACTCCCTCCCGCGACTGCCGCAGCACAGTCCGAACTACGACTCGATCTAGCTTTGAGCCAACAATTCGATGCTTTGGAACTAGACCGTTATAGCGAACTCCATGATATTTCTCAAGCCACCATCGAGCAAATAGCTCAAATTGAAGAGCAGATCGAAGATTTGTCGCTATTTGGCGATCGCTCTTACCGTCAGATCGATCGCCAAAAACAACTGCTATCCTATCTGCGGGACGAGCTGATGTGGGCGCGGATGTTGCCCTTGGGTGAAATTCTCAATCGGTTTCCCCGCACCCTGCACGATTTGTCGATCGAATTTAATAAGCCCGTCGATCTCAAAATTACTGGAGCTGGGGTGTTAGTCGATCGGGTAGCGATCGACAAATTGCTAGATCCGCTGGTGCATTTACTCCGCAATGCTTTCGACCACGGGATCGACTCTGCCGCCACTCGTCAAGTGATGGGCAAACCAGAGCGCGGCACGATCGAAATTACCGCCTACCATCAAGGCAGTCAAACCGTCATCGAGATCGCCGATGACGGTCGCGGCATCGATCTCGATGCGATCGCGGCTAAGGGGATCGCCCTCAACCTTCTGACTGAGGCAGAGGCACGACAGGCAAGCGAAGAACGGCTCCTCGATTTATTATTTACTCCTGGCTTTTCTACAGCCGAGCGCGTTACTAAATTGTCGGGACGGGGAATGGGTTTGGATATTGTCAAAGAGCAAATTCAAGCAATTAAAGGGACGATCGAGATCGAGTCCCAGGTAGGTATAGGCACTACATTTATCCTGCGGATTCCACTCACGTTAACGATCGCACAATTGATGGTGTGCCAAGTCGGTAATGCTGTCTATGCTTTTCCGGCTGATAGTATCCAAAAAATTGTCATCCCACTACCGGAGCAGTTGACGCAGAACGATTCCGGACAAATATTTCATTGGCGCAATCTCACGATCCCGATTTATCATCTTATCGAGCTACTTCCCTATTCGGTGCCGATCTCCGAGCGCACCATTTCTCATACCCTCAAAAGTAGTGCCAGTAACCCTCCAGACTGGCTACCACCACTATTACTAATTCGCCGTGGCGATCGACTCGTCGGACTCCAAATCGATCGATTGATTACCGAGCAAGAATTAACAATCGTCCCATTTGGTAAGGCAATTAGACCGCCTAGCTACAGCTATGGCTGCACGATTCTAGGCGATGGCGTCATCTTACCAGTACTCGATCCACACACGATCGTGCAGGTATTGGTAGAAAGACCGCGTTGTCCAGTTTTACCCAATCTCCCGCCACCAGTCTCAATCGCGAGTAGGGCGATCCTGGTCATCGATGACTCAGTGACTACCCGTCAGAGTCTGTGTCTATCGCTAGAAAAATATGGCTATCGCACTTTTCAAGCCAAGGATGGACAAGAAGGACTCGAGCTGCTCCGTCAGAAAACTAGTGAGATTAAATTAGTTGTTTGCGATGTCGAAATGCCCAATCTGAACGGCTTTGAATTTCTTAATATCTATCGCCAAGATCCCGCCTTAACTTCAATTCCGGTAGTAATGCTCACTTCTCGCAGTAATAATAAACACCGTCAATTTGCTACTCATTTGGGTGCCGTTGACTACTTCATCAAGCCTTATCTCGAACAAGATTTTATGATGGCGATCGAGAAGATAATTGACGAGCGGGATTTAAAGATTTAAGGATTAGGCACTCATTACCCATCCACCCATCCACCCATCCACCCACCCCTATGGTTGCCAATACTCTTTCAAATAAATGGTTGGAAAGTACCCAGCAAGTTACCCCCAAGATCGAACTGATTGTTTTTGATATCGGTGAAGTGAGTTTTGGAATTCCGATTACCAAAATCAATCGCGTGATTAGTAGTATTTTTATCGGTGAAGATTTTAGTTTGACTCAGGATGTGGAGATTCTCGATCTACACCATCGCCTGAGTGGAGTCTCACTATCGACACCAAATGCAATCGTCATTTTCACGGGCGAACGACAACAGCTATTTGGAATTCCGATCGATTCAGTCCCGACGATCGTCTGCGTTCCGCTCGATCGCGTTCGGACTCTCCCCTACGAACTTCGCCACAACAGCTCGATCGGGATTGCCAGTCATGTAGCGGTAGTGTCCGATTCAGAACGAGACTTAACTGTATTTATTTTGGCTGTTTGAGTAAGATTCTATTTATGTACATGCGTTTCTCTAATGGTAGGCAAAATGCCCACCATATAGATTGCGATACTTTTATCTTTCGGTTAACTTTGTCAACACCTGATTGGAACGCTCCACAAATGCGTTCATTCCATCGGCATTTACTCCTTTTTGAGCCATCAAAGCTAAATCGTAGATGTGGTGACAGACGAGATTTACTAAATCTTGATTCGGCGAAGTTCCCTCCGTTCCCACGATCGATCCTTTGTTAATATTTGCCAAGTTCTGAATCAGTGGATGCGCGGTATTGACTACCAGAATATGCTCCTCTGGAAACTCAACAGCTTGTTGCTGCATCATCGCACTCATTTCTCGCATCCGCCGCATGAATTCGGGTAATAATACCATCGCAGGTGGTGTCGATTGGCTATTATCACCTTTGAGTGATTCGGTACGGATCGTAACTTTGGGTTTATTTAGTGCGGTAGTAAAGATTTCTTGAATCTGTTCGCTGCGAGTTTTGTTGGTATTGGGATCGATGATTTCGGGCGCGTCATCCGCTTGAATCAGACTACTATCTAATTCGGCATCTACCCGCGAGAATTTGATATCGCTATGTTCGCGTTCGAGGAAGCTGACAAAGTGCGTATCGATAAACGAATCGAGGAACAAGACTTCTAAACCCTGACTCTTATGGAGTTGGATATATGGTGCTTGACTGGCTTCGTCTGTGGCGTAAAAAACGCGATTTTCGTACTTAGGTTCGGTTTCACCTTCCGTTGTGGCTGGTGCCGATTTAGCGTGACGCTCTTTGTTGCGCTCTAAGTATTCATTCAGAGTCGTATAAGGCAAACTCGGCGTCGCAGATTTCCAAGCATCATCGCCTTCCTCCGTACCTTCAGCGGCGGCTGGAGGAGCGGTAAAGGTGGTGCGATAGATGATAATGTCTTCAATTTGCTTTTTGAATTTATCATCGTTCAGACAACCAAATTTGATAAAGGTGCTTAAGTCTTCCCAACCTTTGGTATAAGCCTCGCGATCGTCGTGATAGAGTCAGCAATTCCAAATTCAGATTTTGACAACTTGGTAGGGTGAGCAGGAGAATAGAGAGACTTCAAAAAGAGAAGCAGAATGGAGCCAATGAAGCTGAGTTTTGGGGTATTGATAGTCTATCTGAACCGAGCAATTCTTCAGATGAAAGATCCGCGCCTTGCCAGCAATGGCACTAAATACACCATCAGAGATGCTGTGTTGGGAGCATTTTCGATGTTTTTCATGCAAAGCGAATCCTTTTTAGAACATCAGCGGCACATGAATAGCAATCAGGGCAAAAGCAATGCTCAGACACTGTTTGGCATGATTAAAATCCCAACAGTGCCGCAAATTCGGAATATCCTGGATGAAATTTCAGCCACAGCACTATTTGGAGTATTCAATCACGTCTATCAGTCTTTAAGACGAGAAGGTCACTTGAAACCGTTTGAATATCTCGGTGGATTACTAGTTGCGCTGGATGGAACTCAGTATTTTGACTCGCACAAACTCAACTGTAAATGCTGTTCGAGCCGTACCCACAAAAATGGCACAGTAACTTACTTCCACAGTGCCATTTTGCCTGTAATAGTTGCGCCTGGGCAATCTCAAGTAATTTCCTTAGCTCCGGAATTCATCACACCTCAAGATGGTCACCAGAAGCAGGACTGCGAAGTGGCAGCAGCTAAACGATGGCTCAAAACTCATGCCCCAGAATTCCAAGGACAAGCAATCACTCTACTCGGAGATGACCTCTACAGTCACCAACCAATGTGTGAACAGGTGATAGCGTCGGGAATGAACTTTATCTTTACCTGTTTAGAAACGTCTCATACTGCTGTTTATGATTGGTTGAAATACTTGGATGGTATTGGCGAGGTGAAAAAGCTAGAAGTGAAACAGTGGAACAGCAATTCAAGCGAATTATATAGCTATCAATATGTGAATGGAATTCCTCTAAGGGACTCCCAGCCAGCAATGAAGGTCAATTGGTGTAAACTAATCCATACCCGCCAATCAGATGGAGAAATATTATATGAAAATTCATTTATTACCCGCCATGAATTAAACGAACAGAGCGTACCTCTGGTTGCTGCGGCTGGTCGATGTCGTTGGAAGACCGAAAATGAAAATCATAATGTGCTCAAAACAAAGGGATATCATCTGGAGCATAACTTTGGGCATGGTCAGCAGCATTTAGCTGCTTGTTTATTGACGCTGAACCTGTTGGCATTCCTTTTTCACACTGTTTTGCATTTAACAGATCTTGCATATGGACAGATTCGTCTCAAGCGTGTTACTCGTAAAGGCTTTTTTCAAGATATCCTCAGTCTTACCAAATATTTACTCTTTGAGAGTTGGCCTTCTTTGATTGATTTCATGCTTTACGGCTCGGCTTCCACTCTGGTCGCCAACTCTTCCTAGATTTTTGAATTTGGAATTGCTGGTGATAGAGTTCTTTGAGTCTGTCGCCGACTTTTTTGGAGATATAATCGGAGATCCGCCGCACTGTTCGATCGCTAGTTAAAGCACTCCGCGAAACATTCAGTGGGATATCGGTACTATCGATAACACCTCGCAATGGTAACAAGAATTTGGGAATCACTTCATCGCAGCGATCGCTCACAAATACCTGATTGCAAAATAGTTTAGCCTGTCCCTTGGTCAAATCTAAATCTGGGCGTAACTTGGGAAAATACAGAATTCCATTGAGCGCGAATGGATAGTCGGTATTCAGATGTACCCAAAGCAAGGGATCTTCTTCAAACGGATATAAATAACGATAGAATTCGAGATAATCTTCTTTAGTTAAATTCTGTGGCGATTCTTTCCAAGGTGCTTTTTGTTTGTTAATAACTTCGCCGTCGAGCGAGATCGCCACTGGCATGAAATCACAATAAGTTTTGACTAATTGCTTGATTCGCGCTGGTTCTAAATATTCAGCTTCCTCATCTTGCAGCGTCAGCGTAATTGTCGTACCGCGCTCCGTGCGGCTAGATTCGCTAATCTCAAAGCTAGGCGAACCATCGCAAGACCAGTGTACTGGCGTCGAGCCATCCCGACAAGAGAGCGTATCGATTTCCACCAGACTCGCCACCATGAACGAGGAATAGAAACCTAAACCAAAGTGCCCGATAATCTGTTGGTCGCTATTTTTCTGATACTTTTCGATGAATTCTTCCGCACTCGAAAAAGCAACTTGGTTGATATATTTTTTGACTTCATCCAAACTCATCCCGATCCCATTATCGGAGATCGACAGCGTTTTCTTGTCCTTGTCGATCGAAATTTGAATGGCTGGCTCGCCGATTTCACCGCTAAACTCACCCGCAAACGACACCATCTTGAGTTTACCAATGGCATCGACACCATTGGAAATCAGTTCGCGTAAGAAAATTTCATGGTCGGTATACAGAGATTTCTTGATAATCGGAAAGATATTCTCGGTATGGATGGTAATGTTACCTTGTTCTAGCACTGTCATAAGGCTATCCGCGATCGCTACTTATATTTTGTTACCAGCATTGTATGGCGATCGGGTGTGTGTAGCTTTTCGGGATTTCCGTACCTGGGAGTAGAGGGTAGAGAGTAGTTATGGGTTGAGTAGAATGTAACGAAACCCAACTACACCAATTACTCGAACAAAATCTGCTGGAGTCAAATCACACAAATCGCTACCCCACGAGGTAGGAGTAGTTAGAGTTGAGATCGCACAGCAGCCATCCACATATCTACCCATCTACACCCTACCGACTAACTTCTTAATCAAATGCGGAATCTGCCCGATCTTTTTGGCGACAGGAATTTTGGCTCGCTTATAAGTCTCCAGCCGTTGTTGAATCGTATCGGAATGATAGATCGGTTTCGAGAGAGTATGACTTAAGACGATCGCGGCATCGGTGAGCGGGTGCGGCGTACTAGCATGAATCCCCGCGAGATAAGCCACTACAGGTTTACCCTGTTGAGAGAGCAGATAAGCCGCCGTAGCTGCTTCGGAATCCCAGCAAATATCGCCCACAAGCACGATCGATTCGGTTAAGGGATCGGATTGCAGCCATTCTAGCCACAGGCGACAGGAGGAGCCAACCAGCGGATCGCTACCGATATGGATGACGATCGATTGACCTAAATTAGCTTGATTTAATTCGCTGGCAATTTCGGCAGTTAAACTCTGATTGCGACTGATAATCGCCACTCTACCAGGACTGAATAATTGCGGTTGGTAAATGCCCAGTAATAATCGATCGGGAATTATTATTCCCGCACTTCCAGAACCGAGAATCAAGGTATTGGTAATCCGCGCCTGACGCAACAGCCGAATCATATCTAGTGGCGGTACGCCTCTGGCAATGACGATCGATTGCGGAATCCCAGCGGCAATAGCTTCGAGTGCGGCATCTAATACTTGATAAGCAGGTACAAAAATCAAACTAGTTTCGATCGGCCCTAGCACGGATTGCGCTTGTGCGACCAAATCGAAAACTGGCAGATCTCCAAGCTGTTGTCCGCCTTTTCCAGCACTAACAACACCTACGATCTTAGTACCATAGGTTTGCATTCGCCCTATTGCCGCCAGTGCTAAGGGGTTATCCACTCCTTGAATTAGGACGCGGCTATCTAGTTGCAGATCGATCGTCATTGAGGGAATAGGGGGAGGGGAGAGTGGGAGCGAGACAAGACACAGGGGGAGAGGGGGAGACAGGGACTGTAGGAACGCAGTTCCAAAACCTAAAACCTAAAGCCTAAAGCCTAAAACCTAAAGCCTAAATCACTGTTTAGCCAGCT
This sequence comes from Chamaesiphon minutus PCC 6605, assembly GCF_000317145.1. GTDB lineage: Bacteria > Cyanobacteriota > Cyanobacteriia > Cyanobacteriales > Chamaesiphonaceae > Chamaesiphon > Chamaesiphon minutus. The sequence goes on from NC_019697.1 coordinate 3,871,087, forward strand.
TCAAAGTCTGTGCGATCGCGCGATCGAAATTAGTGACCAGTTTAATAGATAATGGCAGGAATCCTGCGAGTCGATCGAGGTCTGGTTCTAATACTCGCCAGATAATCGTCATGTGGGGATCGCGTGCCAGATATTGCATCACTTGTTGGCAACTATCGATCTCACTACCGACAAAATTTACCAGTAAAACATCGATAGACGGCGATTCGGCTCCCTCGCTACCGCTATTGACATTCACGCCAATGCGATCGAGTGCGATCTGGATTTCTTCAGTACAGGCGGGATCGACGACGATACATTGAGCCACTTGACCCCCACCTTGGGCGATACCATCTAACATGGCTAGGGCTAAACCATTGCCACTACACAGAATGCCGATATTTCCGACTTCATTAAATAGCGGCGATAAAGTACCCAAACGATTGCGCGCGACATCTACCATCTGCCAGGGTTGAAGATTTGGATGTCTGCCGACAGCATGATGGTTGACACTAATTTTGCCATCTAATGCCATCACCGCACCATCTCGATCGACCCCCAAAGGATTGATTTCGACCAAATCTAAATCTTGCGATCGCATCAAAAGGTACATCTTCTCGATAATCTCACTCACTGCCAACATGATTTCGCCTTTAAGTCCCATTTTCAACGCGAGCTGACGCGCGTAAAAAGAGGAAAACTCTTCATATACGACTACCTGATGAATGCGATCGAGAATGGTATTAACGTTCATCCCGCCATCTGTCGAGCCGAGCAATACCGGACGACAGGCTAATCTGTCGATCACGATCGCCAGATAAAACTCCTGACTGGTATTATATTTCGCCTCTGCTAACAGCACATTGGGATATTCCCCCAAAATTGGCAAATTGAAGATCGTCCGGGCTGCCGCGATCGCATCAATGGTATTCTCGACAAATCTAATCCCCCCAGCTTTGCCCCGATTGCCAACGCTAACTTGCGATTTTAATACTACCGGATAAGGAATCCGCAATGCCTTAAGATCCCCCGGTCGATCGATCCGCTGGGATGGCAATACCGGAATGCCGACATCTCGGAACAATTCTTTAGCTTGGTACTCTAATAAATCCATGCAGTCGAATAGGGGTAGATGAGTGGGTGGGTGAATGCTAGGGTTTAGAGTTTATGTAACAATGTAGCATCTTTATTGATACCTTATCATTGCGAAAATTGCTAGGAATTTTAACTGACAAACGAAGTCTAATTTATCATTTCAGTACCCTTAGTCCCGATTTCAATACATTTTACTACTTCCGACTCTTTACTAGGGACAACGTACTCTCTATTTTGGCTGGCGCGATCCGGTCCTGCTCTGGCAATCTGCTCCTCGGATGGAATGCAATGCCTATGACAGCCTTCTGAGCCAGAAATTCCAATGCATCATTTCTGGCTCAAAAGCCCTAGCCGTCGCTAGTCTGGCATCTACTCCCGTTAAACCTCTAATCTTTTGCTGGAGGTTCTACCTTCAATTCTCCAGTAGGACTAATTGTTACTTTTCCACCAGTAGATCTGATACCAGCAATCGCCCGCTGAGCCACAAAATCATCTACTGCGGCATTTAAAACCATATTCCAGGCATCAAATTGAGCCTGTTTGCTATTGGGGTTGCGTGCTAGGTAATTAGCGGTATTTTGGGAAAGCTGAGCCACATTTTGAGCCTCTGGATCGGCATTTTGACTAGCCCAATTAGCCGCATTTTGCATCGAATTTCGCGCAGCAGGTACATCACCCAAAAATAGTAACTCATCTACAGCCTTGAGTCTCCAAATATAGTAGCCGCGCTCGGGAACTTTAGGAGATAGTGACTTCAATCCTCGATTCATGATTTCGACCGATCGCTCAGGCGCACCAGCATAGATAGAACCAGTACTCGACAGATAGAAATAACCATAGAGGAATCGAGGGTCATTAGCGAGGATCGCGTCAAAATACTCCATTGCTGATGCATATCCAGCTTTTCGGCGGACTTCTGTATCGCCAAAGTATTGAATAAAATCTAAGAAATACCAGTTAGCAACTAGATTATTATATCCAAATGTTGGCATTTTTTTGGCGATCGAAAGTCTAACTTTGGCTTTAGCTTCTTCACGCTGAAGAGCCGCCTTATCCATACTTTTACGTTGATGCTTAATTGTAGCTAGTTGGGGAATTTGTAGATAGATTACAACTGCAAATGCCCCCAAAATGCAGCCGATTTGTAAGAACAGTCTCGGCGATAGCCGGGACAACTTCGCTCTAAATGTAGCCCTAACTGAATTTTTTATAGATACTGACATAGATTAGGTAACTTTGATTCAAAATGATAGTTAATAGCCGAAAGTTGGTAACTTAGAAGAATGGCTGGAGTTCGATGACCCTTGGTCTGCCTTCTCTTCTCTCCGAGAGGCTAAGCCAACGCTTAGCGTCGCGTTGGCTTAGCCTGCGCTCTGCGCTTACGGCAATCGAGACCCTCAGGCCATACACATAATTGTCAGGAGTAAAATAGATCGTGGAAAACAGTAAAAAAAGTACATTGACAAAAGTATTTGTAATTGGCTCGGGACTTGCCTTTCTCTGTTCGACTGTATTGGGACTAAGCGGTATGATTGGCAGTTCCCTCGATCGACCCGCTGCTAGTGAAAAAGCTGCCCAATCTCAGAATGCCCAACTTCAAGCCGAAGAGAAAGGTTTTGCCACAGTTTTAAAACGCGAACCAAATAATCAAACTGCACTTAAAGGTTTGGTATCGATTAGAATGCGTCAAGGTGATGCTCCCGGCACTAAAGCTGCTCTCGAACAACTCATCAAGCTCGATCCCACCAATACTCAGTACAAAGAACTGCTCGATGCGATCGATAAACAGATGGCTGAAGCAAAAAAAGTGGGTACTCTAAAATCAACTGAGCCAACGCAACCTACTAAATCTTCTAAGTAGTTGTTGGCAAAGGGTTTATTCACTACCCATCAACTCGTCCTATGAAAGTCGTTCTCTTAGCAGGTGGTTTAGGTACGCGTCTGACTGAAGAAACCGAAATCCGGCCCAAGCCAATGGTCGAAATCGGTGGTCGTCCGATCCTCTGGCATATCATGAAACACTATACCCACTATGGCTTTAATGAGTTTTTAGTGGCATTGGGCTATAAGGGCGAATATATCAAACGCTATTTCTTGGATTACTACACTCTCAATGGAAGTATGAGTCTAGATCTCGCCACTGGCTCGGTGCAACCACAAGTCAAAGAATGCGAAAACTGGAAACTCCATTTGCTCGATACTGGAGTCCAAACTAATACTGGCGGACGGCTCAAGCGGCTGGAGTCGTACATTGGTAATGAAACATTCATGATTACCTATGGGGATGGCGTGAGTAATATCGATCTTCAACGGTTGCTAGAATTTCATAAATCCCACGGCAAATGGGTAACAGTAAGTGCTGTCCGTCCGCCAGCGAGATTTGGGGGGTTAGTTATCGAAGGCAATTTAGTTGCCAATTTCACCGAGAAGCCACAAGCGGGTGAAGGCTGGATCAATGGGGGATTTCTAGTAATGGAACCCCAGGTTTTTAAATACTTAAATAATGATAGTGCGGGACTAGAAGTCGAGCTATTAGAACGCTTAGCGGCTGACGGACAGTTGGCGGCTTACCGTCACTATGACTTCTGGCAATGTATGGATACCCTCCGCGATAAACACAACTTGGAAAATTACTGGCAAAGTGGTAATCCTCCCTGGCAAGTTTGGGAACAATAAGCGAGTGGGTTGGTATCGTAGGCAGATGTATTGGTTATGAGTATAAATAATAGTTTTTGGGATAATCGACCGACATTAGTCACTGGAGCGACAGGGTTGCTGGGTGGCTGGTTGGTAAAACGGTTATTAGGTTTAGATGCAGATGTTGTCTGTGTCATTCGAGATGCGGTACCACAATCCGAACTGATCCGCTCTGGTGCGATCGACCGTGTCAAAGTCGTCCGTGGCGATGTCTGCGATCGAGTGTTCCTCGAACGGGTGTTAGGGGAATATGAAATCGACACTGTAATGCACCTAGCAGCCCAAACAATCGTCGGTATTGCCAATCGGAACCCAATTTCAACTTTTGAGACGAATATCGCTGGTACGTGGCAAATGCTCGAAGCCTGTCGGCACAGTCCGAGTGTCAAGCAAATCGTGATGGCATCATCAGATAAAGCCTACGGCGACTGCGATACGCTCCCCTATGTAGAAACCACCCCCCTCCAAGGTTTGCACCCCTACGATGTCAGCAAATCCTGTGCGGACTTAATCGCCCAAGCTTACGGGCATACGTATAAATTACCTGTCGCAATTACCCGCTGTGGCAACTTCTACGGTGGCGGCGATCTCAATTGGAATCGGATTATTCCCGGTACGATTCGATCGATCCTGCAAGGCGAAGCTCCTATAATTCGTTCTAATGGTACTTATATCCGCGACTATATCTATGCCGAAGATGGTGCGGCTGCCTACATTTTACTTGCCGAACAATTAGCCGCTAATTCTAGTTTGTACGGGCAAGCTTTTAATTTCTCCAATGAAACTCAAGTTACCGTTTTAGATTTGGTAGATCGAATCATCGAGTTGATGGATTCCGAGTTGAATCCAATCGTTCAAAATCAAGCTAGTAATGAGATCCAACATCAGTTTTTGGATGCTACTAAAGCTAAAGAAATCTTGGGTTGGACGCCTAATTTTACACTCGATCGCGGCTTAGAACAGACGATCGTTTGGTATGAAAATTTCCTTGACTCTCAAAGACAGAAATTAGCAGAACGATCTGGCTCGCTCGTCGATTATGCCTCGATTGAGAAATTATCTCTTGCCGATCTAGCTATTCAACAGATCGTCCACAACTAGCAATATTAAGTACATTGCACTATCAAACTGTAGAGGTGGGTTTATGCAATCAATGACGTTCGTACTAGAGATTTATGATCGAACCCACCCTACCACAAGTAGATAAAAGAGCTGAATTCAGCTAAAAATTATAAATATATTATTAAAATGAGCGATAATCACTGTCGATTCTGCGAACATCCGCTTCAACATACATTTGTTAACTTAGGTGGATCGCCGATTTCTAATGATTTTTTAAATAGCGAACAAGTTGATAAATCTGAAAAGTTTTACCCACTCCATACTTATGTATGCGATCGCTGTTTCTTAGTTCAATTACCTGAAGTCGAATCGCGAGAACATATTTTTGGCGATGGTAATTATGCTTATTTTTCTTCCTATTCAGAAAGCTGGCTCAAGCATTGCCAACGATATACCAATCTAATGGTAGAGCGATTTGGATTCGATCGATCCAGTCAGGTAATCGAAATTGCTAGTAACGACGGTTATCTTTTACAGTATTTTCAGGCTCAAAATATTCCCGTTCTCGGCATCGAGCCAGCATCGAATGTCGCCGCAGTTGCCGAAGCTAAAGGTATTCCGACTCTGACTAAATTCTTCGGAGTGCAGACAGCGACAGAATTAGTCGAGTTAAATAAGCAAGCAGATTTACTATTAGGTAATAATGTTCTCGCACACGTACCAGATCTCAATGATTTTGTCGCTGGAATGAAACTACTACTTAAGCCAGCGGGAGTTATTACGATCGAATTTCCGCACTTACTGCAATTAATTACGCAAAATCAATTTGATACCATTTACCACGAACATTTTTCTTATTTCTCGTTCCTGACAGTCGAACGAGTATTTGCCGCGCATGGGTTAACTTTATTCGATGTTGAGGAATTACCAACTCATGGTGGCTCTTTGAGAATATATGGCAGACATAGCGAATATACTGAGTTAGCTATAACCGATCGAGTAGCGGAGTTAAAAGCAAAAGAAGTTGCCGCTAAACTCGATACGATCGATACCTATTTAGACTTTACCAAACAAGTCGAGAGTATCAAACGTCAATTGCTAACCTTCCTAATCCAAGCTAAAAATGAAGGTAAATCGGTGGTGGGGTATGGCGCGCCAGCTAAAGGTAATACCCTGTTAAATTATTGTGGTGTACGGACAGATTTTATCGATTACACAGTCGATCGCAGCCCACACAAACAGGGACTATTTTTACCAGGTACGCATATCCCAGTTTATCATCCCGATCTAATTACTGAAACCAAACCAGATTATTTATTAATTCTACCTTGGAATCTGCGATCGGAAGTGATCGAGCAAATGGCCCAAATTCGAGATTGGCGTGGTAAATTTGTCGTTCCCATTCCGCGACTAGAAATCCTATGAGATTTACCCCAACCACAATTTCTGGCACCTATCTAATTGAAATCGAACCTAATACCGACGAATGAGGCTTCTTAGCTCGTAGCTTTTGCGTTGATGAATTTCAGCAACATGAATTAAATAGCAATTTTATCCAGTGTAATGTTTCCTTTACTTCTTAGCTGGGAACAATAAGAGGGATACACCATCGATTAGCTTCTAATTCAGAGACTAAATTAGTTCGCTGTACGAAAGAAGCTATCTATAATGCTCCGGCTTTTGGGATTGATATGCCGCTGATGGTAAGTGTAATTAACAATCGAGATCGTAGTTATGATGATTTTCTTCAAAAAGCAAGTACGATTTTAAGGCTATGAATAAAAATGTAAATTTATTAACAACAGCACAAGTTGAAGAATTTCATTGTGATGGCGTATTGATTATCAAATCATTTTACGATATTACAACAGAGATTGAGCCAATTCAGTATGCTATTTATAATATTATTAATATTTTAATTAAAAAATATCATCTGTCAATTGAACAGTTACCCTTTAGTAGTGCAACCTTTGATTCTGGTTATCAAGAATTAATCGCTTACGATCGTCAAATTGGCGGAGAGGTCTATGATGCAATCAAGCAAATACCTGCATTCATTAGGCTGGTAGCATCTTCTCGCCATGATGCCATCTTTTCTCAACTCCGTCAAACCGATTTACCAGGAATTGCAGCAGCAGGTTATGGAATTAGGATTGATAATCCTTACGAAGAAAAATATCGGGCACCTTGGCATCAAGATTATCCGGCCCAATTTCGTAGTTTAGATGGCTTGGTATTTTGGAGTTCTCTAGTTCCAGTGACCTCATCTTTAGGGCCTGTTGAATTTTGTACTGGCTCCCACAAAGATGGATTAGTACCTGTATACACAAAAGATGCCAATAATTCTGAGAAATCAGGTGCTTATGCATTAACCATTATAAATGAAGCAAGCTTAATTGCCTCTTACCCACATATATCACCCTTAACCCAACCAGGTGATTTAATAGTCATTGATTTTCTCACATTACATCGCTCTGGTTTAAATATGAGTCAAAGATCGAGGTGGTCTATGCAAATGCGGTATTTTAATTTTACCGAACCAACCGGGATAAAAATAGGATGGAAAGGAGCTTTTGCATCAGGCGTAAATGTAGAAGAAGTCCACCCAGAACTTTTTTGTAATAATTAGGTAAAAATCGTGAAATGTAATATTTGCAAGTATCCTTTAGAAGCCGCTATTTTCTATTCTCAAGAAAATATTTCAATTACATCTTTATGTGAAGTGTATCCACAAAAAACAGAAGTATTCTTCTGTAAGAATTGTGGCCACTCACAGACAACACCACTGAGTGATATAGATAAATATTATGACTTGTCTTATAAAATATTAATTGAGACAGAAGAAGAAGATCAACTATATCAAACTATCGATGGTCATAAAAAATACCGAATCGACCATCAAGTAGAAACTTTATTAACCAAAGTTAATCTACCTAAAAATGCACAAATTCTCGACTATGGATGTGCTAAAAGTTCCATATTTAAGAAGCTAGTTAAAATTCGTACAGATCTGACTCCACATCTATTCGATGTCAGTGAAATGTACATCCCATTCTGGGATAAATTTGTTCACTCTAATAATTGGGCTACTTATACAGTAAAACCAGAATGGGATGAATATTTCGATCTGGTAACTTCTTTCTTCGCCCTAGAACATGTTACAAAACCAGAGGAGATGCTAACAACTATCGAACGATTACTTAAACCTGGGGGTGTCTTCTATGGTATAGTACCAAACACATATACGAACATAGCTGACTTTATAGTAATAGATCACGTCAATCACTTCTCTCAGAACTCCCTAGAGGTTTTATTAAAAAATACTGGATTTGAAGCAATTCATATCGATCCAGAATCCCATAATGGAGCTTTTATAGTTACAGCTAAAAAGAGATCGATAAATAAATCTTCATCAGTAGTATCTCAACCTAGTCAATATGCTATTTCCGATTTAGAACGAGAAGTAACCTCGATAGCTGAGTACTGGTATAATATTACGACTAAAATTAGATATTTTGAAGCAGAACATAGTAGCTGTAAATTTGCAGCAATTTATGGCTCTGGATTTTACGGCACTTTTATTGCTACCTGCTTAGAGAATTTAGAGCGAGTTGAATGTTTTATAGATCTTAGCCCTTATCGTCAAGGTAAATACTTATTAGAAAAGCCGATCTTATCTCCACAAGAATTGAACAAATCAACAGAGCTTGTCTATGTAGGTCTCAATCCTCAAGGTAGCTCTCGTAGCATAGCGGAGATCGATAACTGGCACGAATATACACATGAATATTTCTATCTTTAATAGTTAAATGGAGTACATAACAGTTGAGGCATCTCTAATTAGATTAAGGCAACCTGAAGATTCAGATTTAGCTTTAATGGTCGCGATGCGTAATAATCTAGAATTACAAGCTATGCTTATGAGCTTACCCCGTGCTAGTAATAATCAAAGAGTCCGAGACTGGTTAAACCATCACCTCAACAATCCTCAATCTATATTTTTTATAATTGCAGAAATAACTACGGATCTCCCCTGCGGATATATTCAAGTCACTAACATAGATTTTGTTCATAGGCATGGAGAATTAGGAATTTGTATAGATTCATCTTATCAAGGCAAAGGTTATGGAAAACAGGCAATTAATGCGATCGAACAATATACTCAAGAAATATTTAACCTGCGAAAACTAACTCTGAAGGTTTTAGAGAAAAATCAGGTGGCGATACATTTATATGAAACTCTTACATATCAGAAAATAGGAATATATCAAGAACATTTTTACAATCAAGGAACATTGCATAACGTCGTTGCAATGGAGAAATTATTGAGGTGAAATAAATGAAAAAAATAGTAATATCGCAACCAATGCTATTTCCATGGATCGGTTTATTTGAGCAAATACGACTTGCAGACTCTTACGTTCATTATGATGATGTTCAATTTTCAAAAGGAAGTTTTGTTAATCGAGTTCAAATTAAAACAGTTGATGGCTCTAAATGGCTGACTGTACCTTTAGATGGTATTAAACTAGGTCAAGAAATTAGAGAAGTCCGAATAAACGATCGCCAAAATTGGCGAGAGTCACATCTTAATTTATTAAAGCAAGTATATGCTAAAGCTCTTTATAAACAAGATATGCTCGATCTTGTTAGTTCAGTTTATAGTCAGCCAGCCACGACGATTTGCGATCTGAGCATAAATAGTATTTTGGCAATATGTAAATATTTTAATCTTGCTAGATCGGATAAATTTTTATATTCATCAAGAATTGGTTTGGAAGGTACAAGCTCAGAAAGAGTTTTAGATATTGTTAAATACCTTGATGGCAATATTTATATTACTGGACACGGTGCTAAAAACTACTTAGATCATTTTTTATTTGAAGAAAGTAATATTAATGTAGAGTATATGGACTACCGCAAAAATACATATCCACAATTACATGGAGAATTTACACCATATGTATCCACCTTAGATTTAATTGCTAATGTTGGCACCATAGGAAAAGAATTTATTAATTCAGAAACAATATATTGGAAGGAAGCTGTCAAATGAACGAAACCACTAAATTTCAAGCCGAAGTTGAAAATAACATCCAAAATTTACAAGATGATCCAGATGTTCAAGCTTTGTCGCGGATCTGGTTGCGTGAGATAACTCCGTATAAATATGCCTACAATTTTACTTGGATGGGACGACCAATTATTCAGTTCCCACAAGACATGTTGGCAATGCAGGAAATAATTTGGAATCTGAAACCAGATTTAATTATTGAAACAGGTATTGCTCATGGCGGCTCGCTAATATTTCATGCCTCAATGTTGGAATTAGTGGGGGAAGATGCGGACGTATTGGGGATAGATATTGATATTAGAGAACACAATCGTAGCGAGATTGAAAAACATCCAATGTTTAAGCGTATCACATTGATAGAAGGATCTTCTATCGATGATAAAACTGTTCAAAAAGTCTTCGACTTCGCTAAAAATAAACAGCGAGTTTTAATAATTTTAGATTCTAATCATACTCACGAACATGTTTTAAATGAGTTAAAAATCTACTCTAGACTAGTTACAAAAGATAGCTACTTGATTGTCTTTGATACATTAGTAGAAGACATGCCCGATTCACTATCGGGAGATCGACCCTGGGGGAAAGGAAATAATCCTAAAACGGCAGTATGGGAATTTCTTAAAAATAACGATCGATTTGAGATTGATAAAAAAATAGAGAGCAAGTTATTAATTACAGTTGCTCCAGATGGTTATTTGAAATGTATTAAGGATTAACTATGCAATTTATCCCTGTATCTGGCCCTTCAATTACCCAAAAAGAGATAGATTATGTTACTGACGCGGTAACTAACGCTTGGTATGGAGATGCAAATATTTATCATGATAAATTCGAGCGAGCATTCGCTAATTATCTAGGTGTTAAATATGCTATTGCCTTACCTTCTTGTACCTCAGCTATTCATCTATCATTATTAGCATTAGGGATTACTACTGGAGATGAAGTAATCGTTCCCGACGTAACGTGGATTGCTTCTGCTGCACCTATTAATTATGTGGGTGCAACTCCAGTTTTTGCAGATATCGATCCTCAAACTTGGTGTATTTCGGCTGAATCTTTAGAAAGCTATATTACTCCTAAAACTAAAGCGATTATTCCAGTTAATTTGTATGGTGGTATGCCAGATATGGATGCAATAATAGCGATCGCCAAGAAGTATAATCTAGCTGTAATTGAAGATGCTGCTGAGTCGATCGGTTCGGAGTATCATGGGCGCAAAGCTGGTAGTTTTGGGGATACAGGGGTATTTAGTTTTCATGGTTCAAAAACGCTTACCACTGGTGAAGGTGGAATGTTAGTAACGGATCGGGAGGATATTTATCAACGAGTCTTATTTTTAAGAGATCATGGGCGTAAGCCTGGAGATAAACTATTTTATAATACTGAAGTTGGCTATAAATATAAAATGAGCAGTATGCAAGCTGCGCTTGGTTTAGCACAACTAGAGCGGATTGAAGAATTGATCGATCGCAAGCGTCAAATTTTCAGATGGTATCAGTCTGAATTAGATTGTATTCAGGGTTTAACTCTTAACTATGAACCAGTTAATACGAAGAACACTTATTGGATGGTGACAATAATTATTGATGATAAGATGACGATAGAAAAAAATCAACTCATGGATGAATTACGAAAAAAAAACATAGATACTCGTCCATTTTTTCACCCGTTAAGTAGCTTGCTTGCCTATGAAAAATTAGCAAATACTAAAACAACGGTAGCGAACAATCGTTATAGTTATAAAATTAGTCAGCACGGTATTAATTTACCGTCAGGCATGAATATGGATCGAGAAAAAATTATTTATATATGTCAAGAGATTAAAAAAATACTAGCTTGATTTTTCATGCTGCATTGTAACTTATCGATCGATTTATAGTAAAATTAGTGCCTGTGTAATTACTTTATGTGTGTGAAAATTAGTGTAGGTATGCCTGTTTACAACGAGGCAGAAAATATAGCTAGAACGATTGAATCAATCTTAGCTCAAAATTATGAGAATTTTGAGCTAATCATTTCTGACAACTATTCTACAGATGGAACAATCGAAATTTGTCAGCATTATGAAAGATTAGATCCGAGAATCAACCTAATTAGAAACAGTGAAAATATTGGTGCAGTCGGTAATGCAAAACAACTTGTTCAAAGAGCGATAGGTGAATATTTTGTTTGGATCTCTGGGCACGATCTTTGGCATCCTCAATTTTTATCTAAATCTTTAGAAATATTTGAAGGAGATCGTGATGTAGTTTTATGCTATCCTCGTTCGATCTGGATCGATAGAGACGAAAAAGATTTAGGTACCATTGGTCGAGGTATTGATACGAGAGGATTAGATTTGATGTCTCGGTTTCAAATGGTTCTTTGGGGGATGGGCTATGGCTGTCCAATTTATGGATTGATTCGTTCATCAGCATTGAAACAAACAACATTGGGAACGAAAACAATAGGTCCAGATAATATTTTCTTAAACGAATTATCATTGCTTGGCACATTTGCTTATATTGATGAGCCATTACAATATGTTCGTAAATTAGATGACTTTGGTAGTTGGGAGCATTATATTCAGAAAATATTCAACCAAAGTTTATCTGAATTCTCAGCGTCAGAGCTATTTTGGACAATGATTTATGAATATCTTAAAATTGTCTATAAACATGTTAATAATTCTCACGACCGTAATATTTTAATATCTTCAGTAGTTAACTGTTTACTGACTAAGCATCAAGGTATTTTATCTGTTCTGACAAGTTCAGAAGTTACAAAGAAAACAGATGACTGGAGCAAAATCAATAAACTATTAAATAATATTCAGCAATCTGGAAACATAATCGATTCGATCTGGCAACATTATCATTTTGCTTCTTCAGCAAGTAGCTATAATTTGATTGCGATCGATGGCATATTCTTCCAGCTTTACAGTACAGGAATCGCCCGTGTCTGGAAATCTTTACTAGAAGAGTGGGCGAATACTGAATTTGGAAACCATCTAGTCGTACTCGATCGAGTAGGTACAGCACCTAAAATTGAAGGCATTAGTTATTATCAAATTCCTGCCTATGATTATAATAACACTGATGCGGATCGCCAAATGCTGCAACAAGTATGTAACGATCTAAATGTAGAACTGTTTATATCTACTTATTACACTACACCTCTAGAGACTCCTTCAGTTTTCATGGGATATGATATGATTCCTGAAGTCTTGGGTACCGATCTAAATCAACCGATGTGGCAGGAGAAAAGACGTGGGATCGAACACGCATCTGCTTATTTAACTATCTCCGAACATACAGCCAAAGATTTACTAGAACTATATCCAGATATCGATCCTAGTACTGTTACCGTTTCTCATTGTGGAGTACAGCCTGTATTTAAAACTAGATCGACTGAATCGATCGATGAGTTTCGCCATAAGTATGAGATTACAAAACCCTATTTTATTCTTATTGGCTCGGTCTTAGATGGTTACAAAAATGGCATCTTGTTTTGGCAAGGATTCAGTCAACTCGATCGATCTGATGAGTTTGATATAATTTGCACTGGTGCGGCTGGATTGAATGCTGACGAACTCAAACAATATGCACCGAATAGTAGGATTCTACATCTTTGCCTAGATGATGATGAATTGAGTATGGCTTATGCAGGTGCGATCGCGTTAGTATATCCTTCTAAATATGAGGGCTTTGGCTTGCCGATTGTCGAAGCAATGGCTAGCGGTTGCCCCGTGATTACTTGTCCGAATGCTTCAATTCCCGAAGTTGGTGGTGAGGCAGTTATTTATGTATTCGATGATGATATCGATGGGATGGCAGAAGCTCTATGTGAGGTACAAAAGCCGCAGCTAAGAGCCGCTCTGATTGTCGCAGGTTTGGAACAGGCGAAACAGTTCTCTTGGTCTAAAATGGGAGATATTGTTAAAAATGTTTTAATCGCACAAACTTTAACTCATCTCCCATTAAGCGAGCAAAATCTGATTATTTTCCCCGATTGGTCGCAAGATGAAGAAGAGTTAGGTGAAGAGATTGCTAATGTTTGCTATAACTTAGCTCAAAGTTCGGAATTCGATCGACCGACCTTATTAATCGATACTACCAATGCTAAAGATATCGAATCTGTAAATGTCTTAATATCAGGTATTGCCATGAATCTGATGATGGCTGTCGATCTCGATATTACCGAACACTTAGAGATAGCTTTAACTGGAGAACTATCATCGATTCAGTGGGAGGCGTTGTTACCTAAATTGCAGAGCCGGATTAAATTAGAGCTAGAAGATGTTCGATCGCTCGAATCATCTGGAGCCAGTCTACTAATTGAAATCGATCTAGCTGCATCTCCAGCTCTAGTCTCAGTCTAGTTCTCCCATCTGCTGGAGGAGACGGTAAAAACTGGTTATTAATTTTACTGCGCTCTCATCTTTAAGCCAGATCTCATCATTGTGAATTCCCAAATAAAAGGAGATATATCTATCTCCTTTTTTATTTATCCAAATTTCAAAATAAAAGATGAGTAGCTAAGCTCGATCTGTCAGGTTTAGATCGCGCTACAAATTGGTAGAAATTGCGCCGACGGGACAAGTCGGGATACATTGTTCGCATACAATACAACGCGATCGCGTAAAGTTAAGCTTGAAGGTATCGGGAGCGAGATTGAGAGCTTCAGTCGGACATACGCCAGTACACAATCCACAATCGACACAGACATCTTCATCGACATAGATTTCCTTATTAGCCGTCGAAACCTGAATGCCTTGCGATCGCATCCACTCAATGGCTGCATCGAGTTCGTCGATGTCTCCAGCTAGTTCTACCACTAATTTCCCAATTTGGTTGGGTGCTACTTGCGCGCGAATGATGTTAGCAGCGATATTAAAATCTTTAGCCAGTCGATATGCCACTGGCATCTGAATAGTACGTTTAGGAAAGGTCAGAGTTACCCGTTTTTTCACGATCGGAAGGGAGAAAAGGAATACGTACTCGCTGTCTATCACATTTTACGGCGTAACCGAATCAATGAGAATTTTCGTGGATTAAACTTTAAACTATCACCCACCCCTTATCCCTCGAACTGGAAATCTGACTTACCCCCAGTTTTACTTACCAAACGGATATTCTCGATCTGCATCGACTTTTCCAAAGCTTTAGCCATATCGTATAAAGTTAGAGCCGCGATCGATACTGCTGTCAGAGCTTCCATCTCCACACCTGTTTTGGCTTCGATCGTTACTATCGATCGAATCAAAATTCCTGGCAAATCTCGATCGGGAGTTAACTCTACCACGACCTGACTTAAAGGTAGGGGATGACACAGTGGAATGAGATTGGCTGTTTGCTTCGCCGCCATGATGCCTGCAATCCTGGCAACACCTAAAACGTCACCCTTGGGCGCATTGCCCGCCAGAATTGTCTCTAAGGTACTATTAGACATGCGCACTCGACCTTCGGCAACAGCAGTGCGCTTAGTCACCACCTTGTCAGCAACATCTACCATCGTTGCTTCTCCCCGATCGTTTAAATGTGTGAGTTGGGAATCTGCCTGAGATTGAGTCCGATCGGAAAAGTTTTGCATGATTACGCTAAAAGTATGTTAATGTTATTTACTGGCTGGGGCGAGTAGTTTAGTGGATAGAGCGTCCGGCTACGAACCGGAAGGTCGGGGGTTCGAATCCCTCCTTGCCCACTAATTTAAGCTAAAAAGGTTCGAGTATCAGCTCGAACCTTTTTAGTTTTTTCATCAGTTGGGAAAAGGTATGTTATAATAGAGAACGGACTAGGGCAAGTAGCTCAGTGGATAGAGCTTCTGACTACGGATCAGAAGGTCGGGGGTTCGAATCCCTCCTTGCTCATTATTTATGACTGCTTCTTTCGGCGGGGAACTCGCCGAAAGAAGCAGACTCTCTCTATTGTCACATTCTCCTGTTCGAGTTTTTCGACCGGAGCACATCCGCTAACCAACCTGCAATTAGACGTAAAAAGATTTCTTTTCGCGTCTATTTAGATTCGGGATGAGTATCCAAACAAACGTTCCCATCCATCCGACCGAGCCGACCAATCATCTGGTACAAACGACCAAAATCGCGCCGATCGAATTTGAATACCAATCGTGGCAGGTCAACAGTTGGATCCTCTAATTCTTGAGGTAAAGCAGTAGTTTGAACGATTCTCCCATCAGCCGCCAAGTCACCAAATTCTTGATTGAGTAACTCGAGATCTCGATCGCAAAGTGGCAGTTTCAATCGCATCACAAATATATCGCCAACATAACGGCTAGAGTGATATACCCGATAAAAGTTCCGAATTACTTCTGCTGCAACCTGAATATCATCAGCAATCGTGTATAAATTTAGATCTCCAGGACTAATCAACCCTGTTGTGGCCAAATGTTGGCGCAAATAATTGTCCCAGTCGCGCCAATATTTACCACCAGGTCGATCGAGTAAAACGATCGGGACGGGGCCGTATCGTCCAGTTTGACACAGTGTCAGCGTCTCTAGAGCTTCATCTAAGGTTCCAAATCCTCCTGGAAATAGCACCACCGCATCGCTTTCTCTTAAGAAAAATAACTTGCGGGTGAAGAAATATTTAAATGCGATCGTTTTTGGATCGCCCAGAATATATTTATTCGCGCTCTGTTCGTAAGGAAGCTGAATATTCAACCCAAAGGAATTTTCCGCGCCAGATCCAGCATTGGCAGCGGCCATAATCCCGCCGCCAGCACCTGTAATTGTCATAAATCCCTGCTGGGTAATGAGCTGGGCGAAATCATAGGCAAGCTGGTATTCGGGGACTGTCTCGCTAGTCCGCGCCGAGCCAAATACTGCCACCTTACGAACGTGTCTGTAAGGATAAAACACCTCGAAAGCTCTTTCCATGTCTTCGATAGCCGCACTCAGAATCTTCCAATCTAACCTATCGATCTCGGTTTCAGATAACCGTAAAATGGCCTCTAATGCCCGCTGAATCCACTTACCATTACTCATGCTGGGTAAGCGATCGATCGTAGCTAAGAGGTTATCTTTGAGTGCGGATAGAGCATCCATAGGTTTAATTCAAAATTAATTGGCTGGTGTCTGGTTACTCATCAGCCTAACGTAACTTACACTACGCATTGAAAAGCGTCTCTAGCCTAATCTAGACTGAGACGCTGTTTAATTAGGCGCACAAGAATATCGATCGAGCATCATATTCTTGAGATCAGGCAGATCCCATTTTGGTTCGCATCTGACAGCTCACCAGAAAGAAATGGTGCTGCACTCACTCTGCTGCGTAGCCCTAATCATCTGAGCCAACTGACTGAATGTCATATCTTCTCAATGTCGATCGAGAATTCGGCTCGCTATTTGAACCAGGCTAATTGTAATATTTAGAGATATTTTTCTACAGTATTAGAAAGAGTTGCTTTGGGAACGGCACCGACCACAGTATCGACTTTTTGACCACCTTTAAAAATCATCAGCGTAGGAATACTCCGAATGCCATATTGACTTGCAACATTGGGATTGTTGTCAGTATTAAGCTTGAATACTTTGATTTTGCCTTCATACTGGGCGGCTATTTCATCTACTACAGGGCCGACCATTCTACAAGGACCGCACCAAGGTGCCCAGAAATCCACCAATACTGGAATCTCACTATCCAGGACATCTTCTTTGAAAGAACCGTCTGTTACTTCGACTGCTGACGACATGGCTCCAATCCTTATTTTACCTAAGTTTGTTCGGTTTGTATGCAATTTTACCATAGGAATAGGGGGTAGAGGGTAGAGAGTAGGCGGTAGGAAAATAATTCGTAATTACCTTCTACTGTCTACTCCCCACTCTCTACCCCCTACTCTCTAAATTAGTAGGTTTCAACGTGCCAACGACCAGCACGTTTCATTTGAGAGCGATAGTCGGCCCATTTGACATCGGACTTGCTAGCGGCCTCAGTGAGTGCTGCATCGATGCCTGTTTCCATCCCTTTGAGTCCGCAGATGTAAACATGAGTTTTCTCTTGTTGAATCAAAGACCAGAGTTCGTCCGCATTTTCAGCGATCCGATCTTGAATGTACATCTTGCCACCCTGTGCATTTTTCTGTTCGCGACTGACTGCATAAGTCAGCTTGAAGTTGTCAGGATATCTTTCCTGAATTTCTTCGAGTTCGCCTTTATACAGGATGTTAGGAGTAGTTGCGACCCCAAATACCAACCAAGCCAAACCTTTGAATTGATAGTCAGAGTTCGCATGACGCTCGTTGTCTTTAAACATCCGCCACAGGTAAGCGCGGAACGGTGCGATTCCGGTTCCTGTTGCCATCATGATCACTGTTGCTTCCGGATCGTCGGGTAAGAGCATTTCTTTCCCGGTGGGGCCAGTAATCTGGACATCATCGCCCGGTTTGAGATTGCACAAGAATGTCGAGCAGACACCTTCGACTTCTTTCCCCGTTTTCTCGTCTTTGTACTCTAGTTTACGCACGCACAACGATACAGTTTTGTCATCGACATCATCACCGTGACGGGTGCTCGCGATCGAGTACAGACGGATTTTGTGGTTTTTGCCTTTATTATCTTTACCAGGAGGAATAATCCCGATACTTTGGCCCTCAAAGTACCGCAAATCTCCAGCGGAAATGTCAAATTTTACATGTTGAACCATGCCAATTCCACCTTCAGCTAACAGCCCATCATTGGAAACACATTTGCCAACGAATGGAGCATTAGGGCGATAGATATTGACCGGAACGTCTGCATGTTTTTTGGCAGCAGGTGCGGGTGCAGCGGTTTCTGCTGGTGCAGCTTCGGTATTGGCAACTGGAGCTTCGTCACTTGCTGTAGCAACTGCTTCTGTTTCAGCGGCAAAAGGACGAATGCTGAGAATTTTGCCACCTAATTTGGCAATGCGGCGCATTTCTTGATTCATCCGTTGATAAGGAACGGTAATGAACGAGCTACCACTACGACGGATCTTGTTGCTATTGCCCTCTGACGTTTGTGTATCGCGTAGACCGATAACTTCGTAGATAAACAGACGATTATTTGCTGCTGAGTTACCAGCACTACCGCTTAGACTTGGATTGTACATTGCTATTTTATATCTCCGAACCCCAAATATTAGGTGTCATTATAACTTTAGTTACTTCAAATATCACTCGTTGGCAGAGTCTCTTCAGCGGGAGAAGCATCGCTGCTAGCTGTTAGACCAGAGTGCAGACAACTTGTCGCTATATAAACATATTCCAGTCAGGATACCGTAGCTGCGCCCCATTACACAAGAGCGATCGGGCGAGTTTCCCAAATTGCGAGGATTTGAAGAATGCGGGTAGATTGTCTCACTCAAGCGATCGATTCGGCTCGATTATAGCGATCCCGAATGTTCGGTTGTGTGTCGATGGTGAGATCTGCGCTTCGGCTTCGGCTATAATGTTGGCTGGGTAATAGTTTTTAAGTTACCGACACACGCGATCTAGCAAGCCAAATATCATTGATTTAATGGTAGCTATCGTTACAGAAGTGTGCTTAAATTAGGATTTTATACCTGACAGATCGCCATCGAATGCCGACTCGAGGGATAATTGCACTAGCTCTTGACATCGACCGATTTTCTCCAGTGCCAAATACTGTAACCATGGAAAATTAGTTCGTGTCTGCTTCGATTGGGATAGCGGTTTGAGGTAAAATTTTATTTCAAAGAACTAGATCTTAATACTTACAAAAGATTTCAATATATAGAGGATAGCTATGACAAAGGTGGATCGCGTGGTAATAATTGGGGTTGCTGGAGACTCCGGCTGTGGTAAGTCAACGTTTTTACAACGGATTATTGACTTGTTTGGGGAGAGTTTCGTGACAGTAATCTGTTTGGATGACTACCATAGTCTCGATCGATACCAGCGCAAAGAGCAAAAGGTAACAGCACTCGATCCGCGTGCGAACAATTTCGATCTGATGTACGAGCAAATCAAAGCTCTTAAAAGCGGTCAAACGATCGAAAAACCAATTTACAATCATGAAACTGGTTTGATCGACCCGCCCGAAAAAATCGAACCCAATCATGTGGTCGTCATTGAAGGTTTGCATCCGCTCTACGACGAAAGAGTCCGTGGTCTGATCGACTTTAGCGTCTACCTCGATATCACCGATGATGTCAAAATCGCCTGGAAAATTCAAAGAGACATGGCCGAGCGCGGTCACAGCTACGATGATGTCTTAGCGGCAATCGAATCGCGTCGTCCTGACTTTGAAGCATACATCGAGCCACAACGCGGTCATGCCGATGTCGTAATTCAAGTATTACCAACTAAGTTGATCGACGATAAAGAAAGCAAGCTCCTCCGCGTGCGCCTGATGCAGCGTGAAGGTGTCTCTGACTTCGATCCTGTCTACCTCTTCGATGAGGGTTCGACGATTCACTGGAGACCTTGCGGCCGCAAATTAACTTGCGAATATCCTGGAATTAAAATGTTCTACGGCCCCGATACATACTACGGTCACCCCGTATCAGTACTCGAATTAGACGGACAATTGGGCAATCTAGAGCAAGTAAGTTATATCGAGAGCCACTTGAGCAATATTTCCACCAAACACAAAGGTGAAATGACTAGCCTCCTGCTTCAACACCGCGAGTATCCTGGTTCCAATAATGGTACTGGTTTATTCCAAGTCATGGTCGGTCTAAAAATGAGAGCGACTTACGAACGTTTGACTTCTAAAGAAGCTAAAGTTGCTGCTAAAGTCTAATAGAGTTAACAGGTAATTTGGCTTAAGTTAGATCGAAAACAAGAGAGGGTAGTGTAAAACGCCCTCTCTTTTCGATCGGGAGCAATCTCGATCGATGTTCGATTAGCCCAACTTGGCCTTCGATAGAAGTCCAATGAGAGGTGCGATCTTGTTAAGATATAATCGATGTGATTCGATCGATATTGCGATGATTGCTACCACGACAAAAAAACTCACGAAAGCAGAATTTTGGGCGTTAGCAGATGCTAGCGATCTCACTTATGAATTAATCGATGGCATTGCCGTATCTAAAACGTCCCCTAAATATTTTCACTCTCGCTCTACTCTAGCTTTAGTTAATATCCTGAACTTATGGAGCGATGGGCGTGGGAGAGTTGGGATCGAATGGGCATTCGAGCTAAACGAACATTTTACATCCGTACCGGATTTGATATATGTTTCATTCGATCGATTGCCGGAAAGTTGGAATGAAAATGCGGCTTGTCCAGTCCCACCCCATTAGTGACAAGTTAAGAAGCGATCGCACTTGTCAAGCGGGCTTGAGGCGATGAGTCGAAGAAAAAATTGTCTGTTCGACTCATAGAATCAGGAAAAGGTGCAATAATTAACTTAACATTAGGTTTACGAACAGTTTTAACAATACCTAAATCTTGATTCTCTGGGGCAGCAAAATAGGTGACTGGATTGGCAGCTAAACCTTTATGATGAGCTACATGAAAGTGATAAAGACCTCGATAAATCATCTCTAAAGAAATGCGGTCGAATGGGAGAGATAATTCATCAGCTACAGCATCACCTAAATCGACTAGAACTGCATAAAACAGCCAAGTCCCCCACATCTGTAATTTAATTCCATTAACTGAACCAGTCCATAAATAACTCAACCCGAGCAATCGTTTAACAGTATTAAAAGCCTCTTCAATTCGCCACCGTCTTCCGTACAAATCGGCGACTACATAGGGAGGAAGATTCAATGGGTCGAGTACACTAGTTAGATAAGAATACCAGACTTTACCCACTTTAATTTCGACTAATCTTACAGTTATATATGGAGTCTTTTTGGTGCCAGACCCCATCCGCACTATTCGGTCACGGATACTATAACTATTGCTAAATACTCGCTCTATCTGTAGCGATGCACCTTTTTTTAATCGAGTAATAAAATGAATATCTCTGTTAATTAATTCTTGCCAAAATTGGAAATGATAGAAGCCTCGATCCAAGAGCAATAAAGTGCCCGATGTTACTAAATTCAGGATATCTTTCTCAAAATTAACATCTGAAGCTTTGGGATTTTCTCTAAACCAGATTTCAATCGGCAATCTCGTCACCAAATCTATGACTACTCCCATTTTTCCCGCTAGTTGTCCGATTGGCACATCAGATAAGCTATCTAATTTCTTGAATATCGCTTCCAATGTGGAGCCATCACATGCCCAAATCCGCTCAAATTTTGCTTGAGCAAATTCAATGCTTTGTGGCAACAATCGCTGTTTTCTCTGGTGCCACTTCACTCTAAATTCTGGCAGTAATTCCTTAAACACTCTCTCAAATAACTCAGATGGAAAGGTCAGAAATCTTTGTGCAATCGCCTGTTGACTTACTTGTGTTGGCTCACACCACAAAAATCCTTCTCGCCCTAACATTCGGCTTAGTTCTCTGACTCCTGGCACATTCCGCCACAGTAGCGTCAGCACTGCTGCCATCATCAAGGGTAAATTTAACAGCCGATTTCTCAGCCCTAATTGTCGGTAGTAATGACTTTGATTGAAAATTGCTGGTGTCAATAAAGCCTCTACTTGAGCGGCGATGATCTCATCTTCCACACCTGGTTGGTGGTTCTTTTTGGCGTGGTCGCGGTTACTTCTTCGGCGGCTGGTCATCAGGCCTCTATTCCCTCAAACTCTTGACTAGAAACAGTTTGGCATCTTTTTATTACCCTTTTGACAAATCTCTGATTTTCTTAACTTGTCACGAATGGTCCCACCCGAACTCGCGATTGAAATTATCTCAACCGGACAAACGTTCGGACAAATGACCCAAAAAGCTGGCTATTATCTGACTGGAAATGTATTGCGAGTGTGGATAGTCGATCCAGAAGCTAAAAGTGTGACCGTATTTTATCCCGATCGCGCGCCCGTGACTTATATGGGTGAAGGCGTAATTACCGACGATTTATTTCCAGAGTTATCAGTGGCAATCGATCGATTATTTTAGAATTTAGTTTTGAGTTTTCAGGCGAACTATCCTTTAAGTTTGGATACCAATATCATCGGGATGGATGCCGTGATTTACCCACGTAATTGCAGCCTCGACTGTTTTCAGATCTAAAGGAACGTGCCGAACATGAATATGGGCGGTAGATGCACAAGTCATTTTCTGTAGCATCATCAGGCCGATCTCTGTAAAATGAAGCTACTCTTAACCGAGAAGTATTGGAAGTATATGGGAACCGCTCAATTAAGAACGCCTAGAACTATAATAGCCATTCTGATGCTCGATCGCCTAAATCTAGTAAGATGCTTACCGCCTTACCCAGTCGCGGTTTTTCATTAGTTTTTTCGATAAAGCTTTTGACTTGTTCGCTACTACCCATTGCGGCTAAATAAGAGCCAACCGTATCTAAATGAGCCAGATAATCTGTCTCTGAAAGTGGAAAAGATGCTTGTTCTTGATATTTCCACATCACCTGTAAATAGATTTTATTGGGTACCTTCCGCATTTGGACGTCATAGGAATAGCCCCATTTAGCAACGATAACTTCTCTTAATTCTTGTCCGGTCATTGGGATTTTGGATTTTGGATTTTGGATTATTTGGCGAACATCCTCTTACTAGATCGAGATCGATCGAATGATTGGATTTTTAATTTTGCGGATGGCATCGCCTTAATATTTTTGATATCTAAAAATATTATTTAATTGCTGTATTAGCTAGCACTTACACTATTTTCAGTTCGCCTGTATTGCCATCTAAAATAGCTTCTACACCGACGGGGAGCGCGGCGTTGCAGCCATCGTGCCCGAAGGGGAGATTGGCGACGATCGGAATCTGAAGATCTGTCAGTCGATCGCGGAGGACTTCTTCTACTGTAAAGCTAGAACTCCCTTCTGGGGGGTCGCATTGGCTGAATCTGCCGATCGCAATTCCGGCAACTCGATGTAATGCGCCAGTGAGTCGCCAGTGAGTTAACAACCGATCGATCCGATAGGGAGCTTCAGTAACATCTTCGATTGCTAGAATCGTGCCAGCTAAATCTGGTTGATGGAGCGTTCCCAATAGATGCGTAGCCACAGTGAGATTGCAGGGTAATAACTTGCCCGTCGCTACATTGCTCACCCAACTATCTCCTTGTAGTGGGGGGAGTGGTGCGCCAGTAACTAACTTAAATAATCGATCGCACGACCATTCCGGCTCATCTGATAAAGTAGTTACTAATGGCCCGTGGACACCACCCGCAAATCCTGCTCGATCGAGACTCCATAATAGAGCTGTAATGTCTGAAAAGCCAATCAGCCACTTAGGTCGATCGCTCGGTTTCCATTGCCAATCTTCTAGCAATCGCATCCCACCATAACCGCCGCGCGCGCACAAAATCCCGCGACAGTCTGGATCTGCCCACGCAGCCGCCAATCGATCGCGTCGTGTGACATCGCTACCTGCTAAATATCCCCATGCTTGAGTAACATCTTCCGCCACTTCTACCCGATAACCGCGATCGCGCCAAATTCTAATGCCACGATCGAGTGCTGTTCGCTCTCGTAATCTCCCGCTGGGAGCGATAACCCTTAATAAATCTCCACTTTTGAGCGGTAAAGGTGTTTGACAAGGTTGAATCATGGGTATTTATAAGATAAGTGGATTGATTTTTATTTAAGCTTGAGATTAGCAAGCGATCGCAGGTTAGAATTTGGATCGTTGGTGTAGCATCTCCTCTCGCAGAATCGCCCGATCTGTCTGGGTTTATCCCCATCTCGAAGTTCGCGACTTCTCACTTGCTACATCAAATAGCCAAAATTACTCGCGGATCTACTCTCTGTTGTTGAGAATCGTTTCCCCGAAACCACTTCAAGCCACACACCTGACTTGCCATCATAGCGCAAACGATCGGATGACCGGAGCAACCCCAACCCCATGACCAACCAACTAGCGGCAAAAATCGTCTGCCAAAATCCTGAATGTCAGGCTCCCAACCCAGTGAGTCACAATTTTTGCGCTCATTGTCGTACCGCCATTCCCAAGGTCTACCTATGGACTGTTGGTGAAGATGCCTCTAGCTTGAAAGTCGGGCAGATGCTGGCAAACAATCGCTATATCGTTGTCAACAGTCGGGTGTTGCTAGACACCAAACCAGGCTGGCAACCAGAAGTAGTCGAGCGCGTGCCCGAATATATTACTCCTTATCTGCGGCTGATCGGTCATCGCCCCCACGTCCCGCAAGTTTATGGTTCGATTCCCTTAAATCGCTCGGGACGACGGACTACTACATTATGGCTGTTGGAAAAAGCACCGATTTATAGTGAGGGATTAGGAGCTGCTTTTGCTGGGAGACTAATGCCAGAACTGATCGAAAGCTGGAAAACCGCCGGATCGATGCGCCAACTCAATTGGCTGTGGCAAATCGCCAATCTGTGGGACTCGATGCAGGTGGAGGGGGTAAACAAAACTTTATTACATCCAGAAGTGCTGCGCGTTGAAGGCGGCCTGTTACGAACGATCGAATTAATACCCAATGCTGAAACACCTCCGAAATTAGCCGAACTGGGCAAACTCTGGAAAATGTGGCAGAAACAGGCGCGGCTCGGCATCGCCCAAATTCTGGACAAAATTTGTAATGGACTCATCAAAGAAGAAATTACGACCGCTACACAACTGATCGCCATGCTAGATGAGGGTTTGCGAACGGTAGGTCAAAAACAATTTCTCAATTGTAATTATCTGACACTCAGCCATACTGGGCCGACTCGCGAGCAAAATGAAGATGCTTGCTATCCACCCAGCGGCGACCCACTGTATCAGAATACAGGCTACGATCTGAGCCTGGCGATTGTTTGCGACGGCGTGGGCGGCCATCAAGGTGGCGAAGTGGCCTCTAATCTGGCAATCGATACGATTCGTCGTCGGGTCGAGAATGTACTTAATAAGCCAGAAAATCGTTATCCCGATAGTATTACCATCCAAATTGAGAACTCTACCTGCGTTGCTAACGACCAAATAAGCCTGCGCAATGACAGCGAAAATCGTCAAGAACGCGAGCGAATGGGCACGACGATGGTAATGAGTCTAATCTACGGTCACGAGGCTTATATCGCCCATATCGGCGATAGCCGTGTTTATCGGATTACGCGCACTGGCTGCCATCAAATGACATTAGATGACGACCTGGCAACTAGAGAAGTGCGCCTAAGCGGAGTCTTGTATCGCGAAGCCTTAGGGATGACTAGTTCTGGTTCGTTATTTCAAGCCTTGGGAATGAATTCTTCGACCGCGCTCCATCCCAATATCCGCAGGACGATCGTCGATGAGGAATGTATTTTCTTATTGTGTACGGATGGTGTCAGCGATCGCGATCGAGTCGATCAATATTGGCAAACCGAAATTCTTCCCGTTTTAGAAGGGAAAGTAGATCTAGCGACCGCCTGTCAGCGCACGATCAATATGGCGAATACTCACAATGGCCACGACAATGCCACCGTCGCGCTGGTTCATTGTCAAGTCAAGCAGCCAGTCGAAGCCGGACAAAATACCACCATCCAGGATTTTCCAGCCGCTGCCCCGACCTCGATCCATTCGGATACGCTGCTACTGAGTAGTCCGGAGACTAGTACTGAAGATGCGGCTCGTCCGAGCAGCCGGATTGGCGAGCGAGCCGCCAACAAACTAGAAAATAAAAAGCCCCTAATCTTAGGGGCAATTGGGTTGTTATCATTAGTCGCGATTGGGGCTGTTAGTTGGTTCTTGTCTCAAAATGCGCCCAATTTTACAACTCCAGCACCCACCCCCAGTCCGGCAGGTACTGAGGCTCCAACACCTACCCCCAGTCCGGCGGGTACTCAGCCACCGACACCTAGCTCCAGTCCCACTAGCGCACCGCCGATGGGAGAGCCGCTGCCAGGTAATCCTCGGCCTGCTGGTGCGCCTGACGATCGACCACCAGTATAGTCTCGATCGATGGTTAAGTTTTTAAGAGATCGGCCCCTTCAATTACCTTCGCCGACTCAATTTTGTCATTGGGTTTGAGCTGTCCGAGGACTTCTTGTCCCGAGATCGCGTAGCCAAATACGGTATAACGACCATCGAGCAGATTGCGGCCAGCCGGGGTTAATTCTGGCTCGAACAGAAAGAAAAAGACTTGAGAAGAGCCGCCATTGGGGTCGCCTTCCGGACGCGCCATTGCCAAGGCACCATAGGAAGAAAACGGTAAAACAGGTTCTTCGCGGAAGCGTCCGGCATCTTCCATGGTAATTCCATACATCGGCTCTTTATCGCCTTTGACCATTACTTCTAGCGGTACGGCTCGATATTTTTTGGTGTCGGGATCGATAAAACCAACTTCATCCCCTGGCGGATCGCCAATCTGAAGTACGTAATCATTTTCGGCGCGGGTGAAAGCAAGATTGTTATAAAATCCCCGTTGGACGAGATCGACAAAGTTACCAGCCGTGACGGGAGCATTATAGCCATCGACGATCAGACCGATCTCACCTTTGTTAGTTTTGATGGAGATCGTGGCACGCCCTTTAAGCTGGGGCAAGTTACTATACTCAGCAGGTACTGTATAGGGGAAATCCGTCACCATCGATGCTTCAATCGAGCCGATTTTACCCAGAGCCTCGGTACGTTTGGCTTGCACCTGCGGTTTGTCTTTGGCTGCGGTGGCGATCGCGAGTGCCTCTACATCAGTTTGAATATCATCGAGCAGAGTTTGTGCTTCTGCTTGTTTGGGAGCAGGAACGCTTGTGAGAATATCAGCTTGCTTGTTTTTCAATATCGCCGCCGCTTTTTTGACATCGTTGCTAATCGTGCTCCACTGTTTGCCGCGCAAGTGGTTGGCAATATCTTCCAAGCTATTTTGCAGTTCCCGCACTGGTTTATTATCGATCGGGAGTGCATATCTCAAAATTGACTGTCCGTCAGTAATTGCGTTTCCAGAAGGTAGCAGAGTAGCCGCACTCAACCCCATCGAGAGGCTGATTGACAGCATTGCCACTATGCCAGTCTGCAACCAGTTTCGCCAGCGGCTAAGTATAGAAATTTTGCCCGTTCGCATTTCTAATAATATTCATATAGTCCAACCCTCTCATCTTGCCATATCTGGGATCGCTATATTAATAACCTGAGTTCGATGAGGCTATGCCTCATCGAACTCAGATGTGACAACATGTTCAGCTTAATAGCAAATTTTATGTAAATTTTGGCACGATAAAACCCATCATTAAGATGATTAATGATTGAAAATATTGAGTTAAGTTAATAAATAAATAATCGGCTAAATAGGAACAATACTAAAGAAGTTTTGAGCAGGCTCATCTAGCTTCAAACTCGGCTTTTTAGGTTGATGAGTATAAGCAATTAATGCTGTAATCAGATTTAGCATGAAATTATGCAAGCTCCGATGGCGAGAATGGACTAAATAACAAATATTTTTTAACTGGTCATTTACCGTTTCAATCAGCGAGCGTTTCCGAAGTGATATTTTGTCATCCATCAAGATGAGCTTGTTTTTCATATTAGATTTTAGTGGCGTAATTAGCTGCAATCCTTTATTTAATAATTCTTCAAATAGTTCTTTCTTAATATATCCTTTGTCTCCAAATATTTTTCCTGATATTCCCTGTGTCATTGATGGCAAATGTGTGCGGTCATCGACATTGCCAGGTGTGATTTTGCAGCTTAATATCTCTCCGCAATCATTAATAATTAAATGAAGCTTGAATCCAAAGTACCATCCCATAGAACTCTTACTCAGCTTGGCAGTTTCTTTGAAAACCTTATTTCTTTTAATTCTTTTTGGGTGACAAACTGGAATAGCCGTGCTATCCACGAAACTAATTCCAGTCACCTTACCTTGACGAGAGTTGAGATAATAAAGGCAAGCTATTAAAACATTTGGCATCAACTCCACCATTCTATTGTAACTAACCAACTTTGGAAAATAATCAGTTAAGTTTTGACAAACATTTTTGAGGTAATAATCCTTAAATGTTCGATAGCTTGACTGATGGAAATGAATAGAATTCGATCCAGTCGGTCATTTTCTCAATCTTAAATAATTCACTATTTCGATTTTCGATCGTGATGACAAAGATTGGCGGCAAATCGAATTTTAGCTTGGATGAGTTTCGACTAGACAGCCACACCTTTGACGCTGGCATATAAATCTTTAAACAGCCGTTGCTGGACGCTATGATCCACGATCGGGAGTGGATAGCCGATCTGATGGCGAGTTAGCGGTGGGATATTACCGCTGAGAATGAGATTGGTCTCGACAGACTTTAATTCTGGCACCCACTGACGAATATAATCTGCCTCTGGATCGAATTTTTGGGCTTGGGTGTAGGGGTTGAAAATTCGCAACGGTTTGGGGTCCATACCGCTCGATGCGCTCCATTGCCAGCCGCCGTTGTTTGCAGACAGATCGCCATCGATCAGACGTTGCATGAAGTATTTCTCGCCCCATTGCCAGTTGATAATCAAATCTTTAGTTAAGAAGCTGGCAACGATCATTCGACAGCGATTGTGCATCCAGCCAATTTCGTTGAGTTGGCGCATGGCCGCATCGACGATCGGATAGCCTGTTTCGCCCCGACACCAAGCGTCAAAACGATTTTGGTCATCTTGCCACGGAAAATGTTTTAAGGGGTCGCGATAAGCCCCCTGGGCAAGGCTGGGGAAATGATACATCGCTTGTTGGTAGAATTCTCGCCATGCGAGTTCTTGCTGCCAGGTGGTAATCCCCGCACGGGCTTCGTCGCTGCTGGTTTGTGCCATTGCCTCGATTGTGGCCGCCCACACGGTCCGAATGCCAATGACGCCGAATTTCAAGGCCGCACTGAGTCCCGATGTGCCTGTAAGGGCGGGATAGTTGCGTTGTTCGTCATATTCGCAGATCGATCGATCGCAAAATTCTGCTAGTTCCCGTGCGGCTGCGCTCGTACCCGGTTCTAATTTGAGCGGGTTCTCCCAAGTAAATCCTAAATCTTTGGCTGTGGGGAGATCGATCGTCGGTACTTGAGCTAGATCTGTCAGCTCGGTAGCATCTAATTGGCAGGGGGGAAGTTTGACTTCGACTGGGGCTGGTTTCGATCGACTGTTCCAGTTGCGCCAGAATGGGGTATAGACTGTATAGGGCTGTTTGTTACCAGTGATAATTTCACTTGGGGCATGGAGCAACTGATCCCAATTTGTATGCACTTCGATGCCATCGCTTTTTAAAGTTGTGGCGATGCTCTCGTCCCGCGTCTGGGAATATGGTTCGATATCGAGATGCCAATATACAGCTTGGGCTTTGAGTGTAGTAGCTAATAGCGGAATTTTGACGACGGGATTGCCTTCGACAAATAGTAGTTGACTCCCCGCGCGGCGATAATCTTTGGCAAGCGACTGCAAGCAGCCGACGAGGTAGGTAACTCTCGCAGGGGCAACACTATCATTAGTTAAAATCGCTCGATCGAAACAAAAGACACCGATAACTCTAGCATTGGTATTACAGGCTTGGGCTAAACCTATGCTGTCTGAAACGCGTAAGTCACGGCGATGCCAAAATAAGATGAGATCTGACATTTAATTTAGCGACAATCTAGGCATTACAAGTGGAGAAGCGTCAGAGAAAGAGGTTTTGGACTAAACTCGAAAATCGATCGACTATTTCTAATTTAAACCTCACCAGTGAGGCAATCTCACATCTTGGAACAGTCTGAAAACATTAGTGCCTAGTGTAGATCTGGGGGTACCCACGAGGGGCACCCCTACAGGTTATTTGTGTAGGGGCGCCCCTCGTGGGTACCCTGGTTTTCACTAAGCACTAACATGTTCGAGCTGTTGCAAGATGTAAGGCATCCACATTACTTGCCATTATTACTCAATTCTCTGAGCAAAGAACTCACTCCAGCGGTAGAGAGATCGCCGAGTGTTTTGGGGACGTTTACCGCTAACGCACCGATCGCTACATTTAAGAGTTTGGCTGGCTCTAGTTCGCCTTTGACTAAATTCCACAACTGTCGAACTTCGGTAATGTGGAGGCGATTGTCTTCGGTTAGTGCCATGACAATTTGATTTCTGAGCGAGCGTCCTTCCTCAGACATCAGGAATTTAAGTCCTAATTGGGCGGTAGGCAACAGGTCGAAATTTCCACCCGTGCGAGCGATGCCAATCATATTTTCCAATCGTTGCCACTGCAACTTACCATCTTTAATTACTACTTCTAGCAACCGTCGCCGCATTTCTGGAGTTTCGCCATTGAGCAATCTTTGGGCGACATAAGGATAGCCAATTTCGACAATCTTGAAGTTAGGATTGAGACTCAGCGCGACACCTTCTTGCGTAACCAAAGATCGGATAATGAGTGAGAATTGAGCGGGGATGCGGAAGGGATATTGGAACATCAATTCCGAAAACTCATCAGTGACGGTTTTAAAATTGAAGTTGCCAACATTTTCGCCGATCGCGTTGCCCAGTACTCGCTCTAACGCTGGGATAATTGGAGAAATATCCACATCGGGAGTCAGAAAACCCAGCCTGACAAAATCATCTGTGAGGGCGAGATAGTCTTTATTAATCAAATGCACTACCGAACCCGCGATCGTTTCTTTAGTGTTTTGGGTGAGCTGATCCATCATCCCAAAATCGATAAATGCCATCCGTCCGTCGGCGAGTGCAAATAGGTTACCAGGATGCGGATCGGCATGGAAAAAGCCAAATTCTAATAACTGTCGCAGACCTGATGCAACACAAGCTCTAATCAATGTGTCGCGATCTAGCCCAGCTTTCTTTATCCCATCTATATCGGTTAACTTAATACCGTCGATCCACTCTAAAGTTAGGACGGTATGACTGGTATATCGCCAGTAAATAGCCGGAACTTTAACTGTCAGATCGTCTTGAAAATTCGCCGCAAACTTTTCAGCATTGCGCCCTTCATTTTGATAGTCGATTTCTTCAAATAACTTCGTACCAAATTCATCGACAACGATGGTGAGATTATCACCCAAATTTAATGGTAAAAATGGTTTGATCCAACTAGCTGCCCACCGTAACAAGTACAGATCGCGAGTGATAGTTGGCATTAAATTTGGCCGTTGCACTTTAACGGCAACCTGTTCCCCAGTATACAATCTAGCTTTGTAAACTTGACCCAAACTGGCCGCAGCGATCGGACGCGGTGAAATTTCTTTGTATAATTCTTCTACCGATCGCTTCAGTTGCGATTCAATAATTTGCATTGCCAACTCATTATCAAAAGGTGGGAGTTGGTCTTGAAGTTTGATTAGCTCGTCCAAAAAGTCTTGTCTGATTAGATCGGGACGTGTCGATAGCGATTGTCCGACTTTAATAAATGTCGGCCCCAATTGCGTCAGAATTTCCCGTAATTGCTCGGCTCTTTGATTTTTATTTGCTTCGGTATTACCAACAGATCGATCGAGTAATAACCCAATTAAAAATCCGGCAAACAACCAAACGATAACTAGTGCGCGCCAGATTACCAGCCACGGACGTCTATTGTAATACTTAGCAATTGCCTGGGCATTATAACGCCGCAGTTGGGTAAGTTGTTGCTGACTCACGTTGTAAAGTTGCCTCTTAAACTCTGTAGTGCTATATTTCGATATTATCGGCCGACGAGTTAACTTTCGTTAAATTATTCCCTAATATCTTAACTTTTTGAAATTAGAGATCTAAATCACTCTTAATACAAGTATACAAAAATATAGATAATCTGGTGTTAGTGCGATAACCGAACCTAAAATTTCGGCAGTCTTGGCGATCCCCAAGCAAGTTGTGTAGTCGCGATCGAGCGGTCGCGATCGCTATCCCCCATCTGCTATGATACCCACTTAAATGCCACGTTTGGAAATCCAGCATCGCTCTCAGAGGCGATCGAATCGGCTAAATAGCTGGATCTCGATCGACCATCGACTGTATTATGCGCGATCGATAGCAATCGAGAAAAAAATTTTAACTAATACTTCAATGTAAAGATCGACTCGATCCAATCTGTTCCTAATTATGCCGAAATTACTAATTACTGGGGTGAGTGGTTTTCTGGGTTGGAATTTATGTCAACAGGCTCGATCTCAATGGGAAACTCACGGTACATACTCGCAAAATGCGATCGAGATTAGTGATGTTCGGCTCCACCAAATCGATCTTACACAGCTCGATGCAGTCACAGCCAAGATCGATGCGATCGCGCCAGATGCCATAATTCATACTGCGGCGGCGGCTAGTCCCAACTTTTGTCAAACGCACCCAGAACTATCCGCACGCATTAATATCGGCGCATCTCAACTACTAGCAAAGATTTGCAATCGAGCCAAAATTCCTTTTGTTTTCACCTCCACCGATTTAGTTTTCGATGGTAAGAACGCACCTTATCGCGAAACAGATCCAGTTTCGCCGCTGAATATTTATGGCGAGCAAAAAGTAGCTGCCGAACGCAAGATTTTAGACACATATCCACAAGCGACAATCTGTCGAATGCCGCTGATGTTTGGCATGGCACCACCGACGGCAAGCAGTTTTCTCCAGCCTTGGATTAAGGCATTAGCTGCCGAGCAGACGCTTCAATTATTCATTGATGAATTTCGCACACCCGTCAGCGCAGTAACCGCCGCACGCGGCTTGTTGATGGCATTACGCAGCTCGCCAGGAATTCTCAATCTCGGAGGCAAAGAACGGCTGTCTCGTTATGAGTTTGGACGATTGTTAGCCGAAGCTTTTGGGTTTGACTTATCGCTGTTGTTGCCAATTTCCCAACGAGATCTACCGATGGCAGCTCCCCGCGCCGCAGATGTTTCGCTAGATAGTACTAAGGCGATCGCGCTAGGCTACAATTTACCACCATTACGGCAAGAGTTAGAGTCTCTTCGGTTGGCGATAACCCCATAACGGGTAATGGGTAGCGATTCGCGCAACTCATAAGGAGTGGCTACGCCAACGTCGGGTTTCCCACAGGTGACGCGTGCGACTGCCGATTTTAGCGGCGCGCTTTTCTTCGAGACAATGGGTAATGGGTAATAGGATGGATCGAAAAGTATCCTTGTATTGCCAGAGCCTATTTACTCAACAGAGCAGGAAAGCCTCAAAACTAATGGTTGGTAACTTTAATCGCCACTAATATGCACGACTAATTCGCGGTTGTAGCGATGTTGGCGATGTTCCCACAGATAGATTCCTTGCCACGTACCCAGTACTAAACTACCGCGCATGATAGGGATTTGTTCGGAGGTATGGGTAAGTGCAGTGCGAATATGTGCTGGCATATCATCGGCACCTTCAGCCGAGTGAATATATTTACCATCTTCTGGGACGAGTTTGGCTAAGAAATTAGCTAAGTCGATCAATACATCCGGATCTGCATTTTCTTGAATTACCAAACTAGCAGAAGTATGCCGCAAAAACAGAGTACACAATCCAGTTTGAATTCCCGATTGAGTGACGATATTACCGATTTGTGGTGTAATTTTGACAAATGACTTAGGCGTGCTAGGAATAGTGAGAATTTTTTGATAGTGAGTCACGAGTTAGTGGATAGTTGATAGTGGATAGTTGATAGTGGATAGCCAACCATCTAAGTTTTATAGATTATCTATTCGATCGATCTTTTCGTCTACCTGCATAGGTAGATACAATTATTTATAAAATAGATACAGATCGAATGTTTAGGCGTTACTTAGATATTTGACAATCGAACTAGCGATCGTGCGATTGCCGTCAGTTGCTATTTTTGTAGTCAATCTGGGTGGTTGTAATGGTCGGTGCAAAAAATCCCAGTTCGGTGCAAAAAAATCTTCAGGCTCGATCACTTGATGATAGCCATAATCTTGCATCCCATTGAGGATAATTTCTGATTCTGCAAAGCCTGCGCGAGTGATGGAGACGATCGGTACTTGTAGTTTGAGAGCTTCAGCATAAGTACAATAGCCCGGTTTGGAGATGACTCGATCGCACAATGGCATAATATCGACGGGACGCACTGCCAGATCTAGAGCCTTAACTAGATTGGGTAAATCTGGGGCATGGCGATCGAGTGTGATAAATTGGTAGTCTGGAAATTGACTGACATTCTGATAAGGAATCGCATCTAAACTCAATCCGCCAAATGTCATTAGAATCGTGCGTTCTTTAGGTCGATCTAGCCCGAACTTTGTGCGAATCATCTCTAGCAGATACTTAGGGTCGCCGCCAGTCAAGCCGACATCTTCAATGACTGGAAATCGCTCCATTGACTCGTGCATTGGTACCCGAAACAACCTGTCACAGCATCCATAGCAATCGCTAATCCAGTCCGCAACTTGCGCGAAATCTTCACCCCAATCTCGATATATAAAGTCCCAACCAAAATTACCCGACATCCAACAGGGAACGCCTAATTTTTGAGCGATTAAAGTCGCAATCGGCGGAGCATCGCCAAAGACTAAATCCACACCATACTCTTGACAAAATGCTACTTCTTCGGCAATTATTTCATCTTTATTTGAGATGATATGCTGCCACTTAGATAACGTCGCATCCAGATCCATCTTCAAGCTATCAGCCTGAACGACTCCCACATCAAATCCTCGCTGACGATAGATAAAATCACCATCGATATAACATTCTAACAACCATTTTGGTGCCGTGGTCACTAAAATTAATTTAACCGACGGTAATAGCTTTTGCAACTGTCCGGCGATCGAGGCCGTTCTGGCAGCATGGCCGAAACCGTGGTCGGTAATCGCAATATAAATCGTAGGATTTGACATAAGAGTGATGCTGATTTTTTTAATTAATTAGCTTATGCAAACAGTGAATCAATTCATCAATTTCTGTAGTAGTTGTAAAGTAATGAGTACAAGCACGAATGCAGACAGGATCGACGATCGTGCGTAGATAAAAATGTTGCCGCTCTAGATCTCGAACTAACTTACCACAGTCACCGTCAGTTAACTGAAACGATACTAAACCCGATCGCGGTGCGGTCTGATTGAGGCACTTAACCCCTGGGACTTGTTGTAAATTTTCCCACAGATACGTAGCCAAACTCACAATTCGATCGAGCCTATCGATCGCGCTACCCCAAGCTTGATGCGTCGCAATTGCCGCGCGTAACCCTAAATATAAGGGATAAGCCGATGTCGCCACTTCATAGCGACGAGCATCATTGAATAATGGTAAGTCGGGGGTGCTATAGTCCAAACCTCGCCAGCCAATAAAAGTTGGCTCCAAACTCGCGATCGCATCTGGATGAATATACAATCCACCTACACCTTCTGGCCCACACCACCATTTATGTCCGGTGAATGCATAAAAATCTATCCCCAATTCTCCCAGTTGCAGCGGTAATAATCCAACCGATTGAGCGGCATCTACCAAAATCCGGATCGGTTGCTCGGCGTCTGGATATTGCCGAATTGCCTTTGACATTTCCGCTAGCGGTACTACCTGTCCGGTATTCCACAGCACATGACTGAGGACGACCAGTCGAGTTTGGGGTGTTAAATGTGCGACGATCGTGGCAACAGGATCGCCTGTATTTAAAGTAGCCTGAAGCGGAAATAGATCGACCGCTACTCCAAACCGCCGACAGACTTCGTTAATGCTGGCGATGACACC
The DNA here is from genome assembly GCF_000317145.1 of Chamaesiphon minutus PCC 6605. GTDB lineage: Bacteria > Cyanobacteriota > Cyanobacteriia > Cyanobacteriales > Chamaesiphonaceae > Chamaesiphon > Chamaesiphon minutus. Next base: position 3,907,526 of record NC_019697.1, read on the forward strand.
TGGATGTTCGCAGTCGGATAGGAGAATACGGTCTCCAGCCTGCCAATTTAGCCCCCACAAGGCGATATTACAGCCCGCTGTGACGTTTTCGGTCAGCGCGATCGTGTCAGCGGTAACGCCCAATTCTGCCGCGATCTCTTGGCGCGTTAGATGGGATTCGCGGATGACTAATTCGCTAGTTTTGAGTCCGAACGGCCCCTGCGTTTGAATCTGCTGGTAGGCACCGATAATGGCATCTAAGGCTGCTTGTGGCATCGGCCCTTGGCCACCGTAGTTAAAGTAGGCTTTGTTAGCTAAAGCGGGGAATTGTTGGCGATGTACAGTCATTTAGGAGATAGGGGATAGGGGATAGGGGATAGTGGATGGGTGGATGGCTTGCACTGTTCGCGAAGCGTCTCCGACCGGAGAAGTGGTGGATAAGAGGATGTAGATTGGGTTGAGCAAAGCGAAACCCAACAGCACCAACATTGTAGGTACGGTTAGCGTTCGGTGTCGATAGGAATTAAGCAAGATCGAGTCGATTATTTGAGTTCAAATTTTTGGACGCTACCTAATGAATAATCATCGAGCTTGAGGTTCTTAATTGTTTTAGATAATCGTTGATAAACTGCCTCTTTAACCATCAAGCCTTCGCTTTCTTTGCGGAGTCCGACAATAACTAAACTTCGCTGAATAGAAGTTCCGGCGGTATCTCGTTGACAATTATCGCGTTTGAATTGACCGAGATTGAGAATTGGATATTCTTTGACTTGAAACAATTGTTTGACAATTTGGTCTTGAATTGTTTTGGCGCGACTAAGCGCGCGTAATTCTTCTTCCGCATTAGTTCCCTCGCAAGATGCGGTACCGATCGCGACGATGCGATTGGGATTATCCATGATTTTGAAAATACCTTGTTTTTCTAACTCTTGCTTGAGCACAGCAATTGGTAAAGATTGAGTCGATCCCTTTAGTCTTACCTGGGTATCAGAAGCTAATTGCCACTCATAGCGATCGCTTAATACTGCCATATTAATCTCTGCTGACTTACCATTACGGTCTTTTGCCGACAAATAAGGATAGTACAGGACGTTGCCAATCTTTTGGGGCGTTTGGAGTTTCATCGGCGGTGGCGGTAGCGGACAAGACGTATTGTGTCCGCCGAGTTGGCACTCAAGGAAATTTTTATTGGCATAAGCGACTAACCCCGTAGAAATAATTGCCAGAATTGCTGTACCGATAATTGCTTTGAGTCGCCAATTATTTACAGGCGGCAAAGCCAATGCCGCCTCAATACACGAGATCGATTGATGCCGATCTTGGACTTCATTCATTAACATGCGATCGATTGCACTTGCCAATCGATCGCTAATTTGGCGTTCTTGAGCTACTAATTCTTGTCGCCACGTCCATTTATTACTCATAAAATCGTACAGGCGATCGGGCGTAATATTCGTCAACAAATGGATACAAGTAGCCCCGAGGGCATAAATATCGCTTGCTGGATAAGCCACCCCCGCCCGAATTTGTTCTGGCGGCGCATAGCCCATCGTCCCTCCAGTCGTACCGCGCGACATTACCGTACTATTGAGATGTTTGGACATCCCAAAATCGATTACCACCAATTGGCCATTTTTGCGGCGCATGATGTTTTCCGGCTTGATATCTCGATGAATCACCCCGCGATCGTGAACGAATTTTAAAATTGGTAAGATATCATCTAATAATTGTAGGATTTTCTCTTCAGAATACGCCCCATTCTCATCCAATTCTTTAAGCAAATTTTGCCCGTCGATAAATTCTTGAATCAGATAAAATCTCCGCTCTTGTTCTAAATAAGCAAATAGTTGGGGAATCTGGCTAGAATCCGCTCCCAATCTATCGAGCTGCGCTCCCTCTCTCTGAAATAATTCGATCGATTTTTCAAAAGCTTCGACGTCATCTAATACCTGCGGTGCCGGGAAAAATTGCTTGATGACGCAACGTTTTTCTTCGGGCATATCCGTATCTACTGCCAAAAAATTGCGGCTCATCCCACCACTATCGAGAAAACTGATTGCTCGGTAGCGATCCTTGAGCAGTAACTGGCTACCACAAGCTTTGCAAACTTTTACTTCAGGATGATTTTGAGGCTGAGGACAATTCGGATTGAGGCAATAGCTCATTGTACGGATAGATGATGCGGCGATAGATGAATTTTAGCTTAATGCTACATAAAAAGAGTGAGATATTTGTCTCGATCGAGTGATAAAATCGCCGAGTTTAGGCCGCAGTTACTCGATCCGCGTGTAGATATTGGCTTTGCTTTGCTTAGATCTGACTAAGCATTATAAACCTGAGTTACATTCGTAACTCGCTATCGGTATATTATATTAAGTGGGAAATGAGCACCAAACACGAGATAATATATTTGACTCAGTAAATAAAGACAACATTATCTATTTACAGAGCGAGATTTTTACTGACAACTACTATATGCCCCAACTCGGATCTCTCTTCGATTGGTTTGCCGATCGTCAGAAAACTAGCCCCAGCATTCAGCAGCAACAGGAGCGAGAGATTGCTGATGGGCTATGGACAAAATGCGAAAGTTGTAACGCGATCGCTTACACTAAAGACCTCATCGCCAATCAGATGGTGTGCTTGGAGTGTGGGCATCATAAGCGCGTCTCTTGCCACGAACGCATCAGTCAACTGATCGATGACGATACCTGGATTCCTCTCGACGAGCAGCTTCAGCCTACCGATCCGCTCAAATTCAAAGATCGCAAGGCTTACAGCGATAGGCTGCGGGAAACTCAGCGCAAAACAGGCTTAACCGATGCCGTCGTCACCGGGATGGGTAAAATTGAAGGCTCGCCCATCGCCTTGGGCGTGATGGATTTCCGGTTTATGGGTGGGAGTATGGGTTCTGTCGTTGGCGAAAAGCTGACTAGAGCGATCGAACATGCTACCGCCAACCGGATTGCCGTCGCGATCGTCTGTGCCTCTGGCGGTGCCAGAATGCAAGAAGGAATGCTCAGTCTGATGCAAATGGCTAAAATATCTGGTGCGCTAGAACGACATCGGGAAGCTCAGTTACTCTACCTTCCCATCCTCACCCATCCTACAACGGGCGGTGTGATCGCCAGCTTTGCCATGCTCGGAGATATTATTCTCGCCGAACCCAAAGCCACGATCGGATTTGCAGGCAGACGCGTGATCGAACAAACCCTCCGCGAAAAACTTCCCGATGATTTCCAAACCTCCGAATATCTTCTCAAGAAGGGTTTCGTAGACAAAATTGTCCCCCGCACCCAACTCAAGCATACGGTAGCTCAGTTGGTTCGCCTTCACACTAGGGCATAGGGCTTGTGGATTGTGGATTGTGGATTGTGGATTGCGGGTTGAGAATAAAATGCTCCCCGCTCCCCAATTGTAAATTTTTCTTTACTTTATGAGGAAAAATCGAGAAACCTTGGGCGAGATAATGAGATGATATTGGTAATATAAGATAGCTGTGGCTTTGGTCTTGAGTTTAGCTGTGTTGTGTACTTATCATCTAATTTAAAGTTATCTTTTTTGAGGGAGAACCATGTTCAAGCGATTCTTGTTGCTGGCTGTGGCAACCATATTGTTTGCATTCCAAACCTTAGTCACTAGTGCTAATGCCATCGAACTTGATGCTGCAACGCGCACAGTCAAGTTAAACCCAGAGGGTGAAACTGTCACCCTCAATCTCAAACAAGTCAATCAAGGCAGAAAACTGTTTGCATCGACTTGTGCCCAATGTCATGCTGGTGGTGTTACTAAAACCGACTTTAACGTAGGTTTAAGCCCTGTAGATTTAGCTGGGGCAACACCCGCACGGGATAATATCGTCGCGCTGGTAGACTACATGCATCATCCCACTACCTACGACGGCGAAACTCCAATTGCGGAGTTGCACCCCAGTATGGAGAGTGCCGATATTTTCACTGAGATGAAAAACCTCTCAGAGGATAATATGTATGCTATTGCCGGACATATCCTGATGCAACCCAAAATCATGGGCGAGCAGTGGGGTGGTGGTAAAACTGTCAGATAGGCAGTTGGATGTCGGATGCAGCCGATTTATGCTGCTGTAATAGTGCTAGCAAATCTTCCACATCGACGGTAAAGGTATACTTCGCTAGCATCCGATCGAAGTATGCACGAATTATAGTGGCTAGATCTCGAAATTGTTAAAGTTTCGACACAGATAAGTACATTTACCGATCGATACCCAACCAGATTGGTTACAATATATGGTTGATAGTTTAGGTTTCTTAATTTTAGATTAGTAAGGAGAAACGTTTTGAAGAAGCTGATTTCGATTTTAACCGTAGCGTTCGCGCTGTTTACAATTACATTTAGCAGTCCTGCTCTAGCTGGCGACGCTGCTAGCGGTAGCAAAATCTTCAGTGCTAATTGTGCAGCTTGTCATGCTGGTGGCAACAATGTCATTATGGCCAACAAGAATCTCAAAAAAGAAGCTCTGGCACAATACGGGATGAACTCGGTTGCAGCTATTACTACTCAAGTAACTAACGGGAAGAATGCTATGCCTGCTTTTGGGGGCAGACTCAGTGCCGCTCAAATCGAAGATGTAGCTACTTATGTTTTGGCTCAATCGGAAAAAGGTTGGTAAATATTACTGTTGGTGACTGAAGACTATTTATTAGTCGCTAGAGTCTATCAATCGTTAGTGGCTGGCTATTGCTGAAGGTCGATCGAGAAATTGCTTATGTGATAAGTTATTCTCTATCCTCATCGGCGATCGCCAGCCACTTGTTTTTTTAGAGGGTAGAGAGTAGGGAGTAGAGGGGAGTGAATAGTGGATAGTGAATAGTGGATAGTGGATAGTGGATAGTGAATAGTGAATAGTGAATAGAGGTTGGGACTGCGTTCTCCCGTCCCCCTCTCCCCCTCTCCCCCTCTCCCCCTCTCCCCCTCCCAGCCAAATGCTAGACATTAACAAGGTTGCTAAACAATTACCTGGAATCGGTCAACACTTAGTCAAGGAAACTGCGGCAAATCAGCATCGGTTACAATTGGCAACAGCTTCGCTCCAGCAAGCGATCGATCGACAGGTAGAATTAGCGGCAATTCAACAGCAGTGGGGTAATCGATTATTTTTTAACTCATCTGTCCCTGTCGAACCTCTCGATACCCGCATCGATATTGCCGCGCCGCCACCCCAACAAACCGTACTGGCGACTGATGGTTCTCAAATTGCCCCCAGTCATCATGAAATTGCCTATTGCTACCTGATTAATGTTGGAAGAGTGATGATTCATTACGGGCAAAATTTGCACCCATTGCTCGACAGCATTCCCGAAGTTTTTTATCAACAAGAAGATTTATATATCTCCCGTCAGTGGGGGATTAGTACCGAGGAATGGTTGGGTTATCGTCGAGCTGTTTCTGAAGCCACAGTCTTAGCAGAATTGGGTTGTAACTGGGTGAATCCACCATTTGGGTTTGAAGATCGCCCTGAGTCTGTTTCTGCTGTCAGGAAGCCGCGCGTACCCACCTTAGCCATGGTAGATGGCTCGCTAGTCTACTGGTTTCTCGAACAATTACCGACCGATGCCCGCGAGCAAATTCTCAATCCGATTTTAGCGGCTTGGGAAGAGTTGCGGATCGCCGGAATTCCGATCGTGGGTTATCTGAGTTCTTCGCGCAGTATCGACAATCTCAATCTACTGCGATTATTAACTTGTCCGCACGATGTCCCCGATTGTCCGACACATTGTGCCGATGCGAGTAAACTACCCTGTCAACAATTTGAAGGCGTCAGAGATACGACTCTGTGGAATACCCAACTATCACCAGGACAACGCAGTTGTTGGTGGCAAAGTACCGCCAAAATTTTAGACTGGTATGACGATCGCCACAAGGTATATTTTTGTTATCTAAATGTGGGGACAGAGATTGCCAGAGTTGAAGTTCCCGCTTGGGTGGCTCAAGACGAGCGGCTATCGGGTATGGCTTTAAGTTTAATTATCGCTCAAGTCAATAAGGGTTATGGTTATCCGGTTGCGTTAGCCGAAGCTCACAATCAAGCTGTAGTCAGAGGCGCAGATCGATCGAGCTTTTTTGCCCTATTAGAACAAGAACTAATCAAAACCGGACTCAAAAATATCGGCACATCTTACAAGGAGACGAGGAAGCGGGGGAGTATTGCCTAGATTTCAGGGATTTTGGATTGCGGATTGCGGATTTTGGATTGAGAATCATTCGTGACAAGTTAAGAAAATCAGAGATTTGTCAAAAAGGTAATAAAAAGATGCCAAACTGTTTCTAGTCAAGAGTTTGAGGGAATAGAGGCCTGATGACCAGCCGCCGAAGAAGTAACCGCGACCACGCCAAAAAGAACCACCAACCAGGTGTGGAAGATGAGATCATCGCCGCTCAAGTAGAGGCTTTATTGACACCAGCAATTTTCAATCAAAGTCATTACTACCGACAATTAGGGCTGAGAAATCGGCTGTTAAATTTACCCTTGATGATGGCAGCAGTGCTGACGCTACTGTGGCGGAATGTGCCAGGAGTCAGAGAACTAAGCCGAATGTTAGGGCGAGAAGGATTTTTGTGGTGTGAGCCAACACAAGTAAGTCAACAGGCGATTGCACAAAGATTTCTGACCTTTCCATCTGAGTTATTTGAGAGAGTGTTTAAGGAATTACTGCCAGAATTTAGAGTGAAGTGGCACCAGAGAAAACAGCGATTGTTGCCACAAAGCATTGAATTTGCTCAAGCAAAATTTGAGCGGATTTGGGCATGTGATGGCTCCACATTGGAAGCGATATTCAAGAAATTAGATAGCTTATCTGATGTGCCAATCGGACAACTAGCGGGAAAAATGGGAGTAGTCATAGATTTGGTGACGAGATTGCCGATTGAAATCTGGTTTAGAGAAAATCCCAAAGCTTCAGATGTTAATTTTGAGAAAGATATCCTGAATTTAGTAACATCGGGCACTTTATTGCTCTTGGATCGAGGCTTCTATCATTTCCAATTTTGGCAAGAATTAATTAACAGAGATATTCATTTTATTACTCGATTAAAAAAAGGTGCATCGCTACAGATAGAGCGAGTATTTAGCAATAGTTATAGTATCCGTGACCGAATAGTGCGGATGGGGTCTGGCACCAAAAAGACTCCATATATAACTGTAAGATTAGTCGAAATTAAAGTGGGTAAAGTCTGGTATTCTTATCTAACTAGTGTACTCGACCCATTGAATCTTCCTCCCTATGTAGTCGCCGATTTGTACGGAAGACGGTGGCGAATTGAAGAGGCTTTTAATACTGTTAAACGATTGCTCGGGTTGAGTTATTTATGGACTGGTTCAGTTAATGGAATTAAATTACAGATGTGGGGGACTTGGCTGTTTTATGCAGTTCTAGTCGATTTAGGTGATGCTGTAGCTGATGAATTATCTCTCCCATTCGACCGCATTTCTTTAGAGATGATTTATCGAGGTCTTTATCACTTTCATGTAGCTCATCATAAAGGTTTAGCTGCCAATCCAGTCACCTATTTTGCTGCCCCAGAGAATCAAGATTTAGGTATTGTTAAAACTGTTCGTAAACCTAATGTTAAGTTAATTATTGCACCTTTTCCTGATTCTATGAGTCGAACAGACAATTTTTTCTTCGACTCATCGCCTCAAGCCCGCTTGACAAGTGCGATCGCTTCTTAACTTGTCACTAATGATTGAGAATAAGATACTTGTAGTCCCCTTGTCACCTCGGCTCCCAATCTCCCAATCTATTTCTTCGAGATCTGTCGCTGAAGACTAGCTACTAGCTTTGGTTTGAGAGTTTCTAACTCTTCTTTGAGCGATCGCTTGCTTTCTTTAATTTGACTGTGGGTGCTGGGGGTGTTTTGACTTTCTGTCAGCCATTCTTTAAGGAGTTGAGTTTTGCGAGTCGGAATTTTGCCTAAGATCGTGCAGACGCAGTGTTCATCGCCTTCGAGCGCAAATAGTACCAATCGATAGGTGCTTGTCTGGGTGAGAATTTGGAGTATTTTCTCACCGAGCGGTTTTTTGAGATCGAGATAGCAGGGCAACATCCGATGTTGCTGCTCGTCTTGGTATAGTGTAGTCAGCCACAGTAACATTGGATGGGGCGAACCGACAAATAGAAACTGCGAATGCGGTTTATTATTTTGGTACTTCTCAATATCGCTACGAGCGAGCATGATCCACATCGTGGCTAATTCTGTTTGCTCGTGCGGAATTAGTTGCGGAAAAACTATTTCTGCTCTAGGTTTATCTTTAGGCCAAATACTTTGACGACAAATATCGTCAGCAGTCGGTGGTGTTTTTAGCTGTGCGCTAGATTCTTGGCCTTGATTTTTAGTTATTAGTGGAGCTGATACTTGCGATTGGTTTTGCTCGATTTGTTCGAGTACTTTCAGGACTTCGGTGACGCTGCTCGGTCTTTGAGTCGCTGTTTTTGCCATACATTTATTGACGATATCCATCAATTGTTGTGGCAAATCTAGTTTAGCTTTGACTTCATTAAATAACTTTGGCGTTTGGTAGTGATGGGATTGAAACCAACCTTCAAAGGAACTAGCTTTAGGTTTTAACGGTAGTTCTCCCGTCAACATTTGGAACATCATAATTCCCAAACTATAGATATCGGCGCGATTATCTAATGTTTTGCCATCCATCTGTTCGGGAGAACAATAAGCAGGTGTGCCCATAAATCCAGTGGGTGACTCATCAGATTTAAGTAGCGCGATCCCAAAATCTAGTACTTTTACTAGTTCTCCTAGAGTGGCATCTTTGGTGATGATAATATTGCTCGGTTTAATATCGCGATGGACGACTTGGGTAATATTGCCATCGATTTCAATCCCATCATGGGCACATTGTAGTCCCAAGCAGATCTGTCGCATAAAGCTAAAAAACTTGGGCAGAGGCATGGGTTTATTCTGCATCACATCTTTGAGACTATCTCCCTTGAGATATTCCATCACATAGAAGGGCATTTCCTCATCATCAACGCCATAGTCGCGCACTTTGACGATATGGATACTTTTTTCGCCTAATAGCGCGCTAACTGTAGCTTCGCGCATAAACCTATCGCGCACCCGTTGGTTCATTTTAGATCGCGATAAAAATTTCACGGCCACAATTACGCCGCCCAAAAGCGTATCCTTTGCCTGATACACTTGCCCCATAGAGCCTTTCCCCGCTATCTCTAACAGTTGATAGCGTTGTACGAGTAAACGGCCATAAAATTCATCTCTCACGCGATCGATGCCTCCATGCCGCTCGACAATGAGATTGAGAATAAATTAGCGATGTTAGTAGATGGAAAATAAAAATTGAACATCAAATCAAAAGCAATCGGGTTAAGCTATAGAGTCTGCGTTAGAAGTGGTCTGGTTTCGTCAATGCTCTGGCTCTAGTGGCAATGCCAATGACAGAGATCGCAATTGGATCTGGCAAATATTTACTGTTTGTATATACAGTATCGCTATTTTCAGTGTCGAGCTAACTGGAATTAATCTGAGGCTAGAAGTTTCTATACCTTAACTCTCAAGTGTCTGTTTTGCCTGCCCCGCGCTGGATGTTTCCGCCACGGCGAGCCGCACCTATCGCGTGTTGACTTTCTTAATAATTTTAAAATGAAGATGAGGATAAACAAGCTTATTTTCAATATACCCAATTCATTCGAGAGGATGGACATCTCCCAAGAGCATTGGCTGTTTTGCGCCAGTGGCTGTGGGCAAGTTGCCCGGAATCTGGCGATCTCGCCAATAGGCTAAGACGGCAAAAGCGATCGCTTCTTTATAATCGCCATCGACTCCCGCCTCATCGGTAGTCGCGATCTGAGTATGTGGCAAGTGATGTTGGAGCCGCTGGCGTAAATAAAGATTGCGGCTGCCGCCCCCACACAGTAATACTCGCTGAGATCCCTTGGCATTGGCAGCCGTAGACAACTGCGGTAAAAATTGGCGGTAACTATCAGCAATGCTGCTAGCTGTTAAGTCAGTAAGAGTTGCTAGTAAATCGGCGGGCGTAAGTTGATATGGTATCGCATCGGCGAGACAATTTTTGAGATATTCTGCACCAAATAGTTCTCTCCCTGTCGATTTGGGTGGCGGGGTGCAAAAATATGCTTGTGTCAACCATTGGCGGACTAATGGCTCGCAAACATTACCTGTAGCCGCCCAAGCCCCATCGCGATCGAATGTTAATTTACCCTCGCTCAGTTGGGTGACGGCTAAGTCGAGTAAACTATTTCCCGGCCCAGTATCCCAACCGCAGACTTTTTGCTCCCAATCGGGCTGACTGGTAGGTGGTAAATAGGTGACATTGCCAATCCCACCAATATTCTGAACGTAGCGATGTTCGACCGGATCGCCGAGTAGATAAGCATCGGTTTTGGGTACTAGGGGCGCACCTTGTCCGCCTGCGGCGATGTCCGCAGCCCGAAAGTTATCGATCGTGGTTATTTGGGCGATCGCGGCAATTAATTCGCCTCTACCGAGTTGGAGACTATACCCCATCTTACTATCGGTTGTCGGGCGATGAAAGACGGTTTGACCGTGCGAACCGATTAAAGTCGCGCTCGCTCCGTCTGGAACATCAGTTTTGTAGCGTTCCTGAATCGCCATCGCCGCTCGTGCAAAACACGTTGCGATCGCATCATCTAAGTCGGCTAATTCTAACATCGATAATTTTGCCCCACCGCAAACCGCCAGAATTTGAGATCGCCACTGCTCTGGATAGGGATAAGTTTCGCCAGCCAGTAGCTCTGCTCGCAAATCGAGTGTCGTGCCCGTAATTTCTACCAACGCGGCATCGATGCCATCGACCGATGTCCCACTCATTAATCCAATTACTTTCATAGCTGTTTCATCTACTGTGGCGATTTCGATGTTAGCACTTCCAAATTCAGAAATTCCAGTGGAGCGCGACAAGACAGGGGTTGGGGGATGAGGGATAGCCACTGGAATGGCATCAATTAGATTTTGAATTTAGAATTGCTGGACGCAAACGATTAATGTTTGGACTAGAGCAGTTGCTATGTTATACTCGAAAGGCTGTGGGTAGTTAGCGTACTGCGACTTCGCTCGGCACGAGTAGCCTCTCCCCTGGAGAATCGGATAACTCACTAATATTAACAGCTAAACTGCTTCAAAATGATTAAAATACGGCTCAAAAGATTTGGTAAAAAGCGCGAAGCTAGCTACCGTTTAGTCGCAACGCAAAGTACTAGCAGACGTGACGGTCGCCCCTTGGAAGAATTAGGTTTCTACAACCCCAGAACCGATGAAGTTCGTCTCGATAACGACGCGATCCTCAAAAGACTCCAACAAGGTGCCCAACCCACAGAGACAGTGCGCCGACTGTTGGAAAAGGCCAACTTAATCGAGAGAAAAGCGAAAGCGATCGAGCAAGGTACTTAGTAACGTGACAGTTTCGACTCATCAATCTCATGTGCCTGACTATGGGCAACTGGTCAAATTTTTATTCCAACCATTTTTGAGTGCAACAGATACGATGGCGATCGATTGCGAACTGACGCTCGATCGCCGTCGAGTGTGGATTCGCGTGGCCCTAGGCAGTGCCGACCAAGGTACTGCCTTCGGTCGAGGTGGCCGGAATATTCAGGCAGTGCGGACAGTTTTAGCCGCCGCCGCCGCCGCTGTCGGTCAATCGATTCATTTAGATGTCTATGGCAGTAGTGCTAGCTCCAGACATCGCGACTCGGATGATGGACGTGATTCCCAGCAAGGCTCTAATGGTGAGACAGCTAACACTGGCGAATACCGTCCGCCGATTAGCAAACCCGTTCGCGCGGCACCCAATCGCCGCACCCCTAATGGCCAAGAGCGGCGCAGCAACGGCGATAGTCCGAGCGTACCCCCACCACGCCCCCGCCGTTAGAAATTTGGGAGTGGGGATTGTCCCGCCAACAATTACCAATTCGATCGTGCAGCTATCGATTTGCAACCGCTGTATGCCCGATCGAATTAGCATCACCGATCGCAACCGTTTAACCCATCGTGACCTGCTGCGTGGCAATTAAAGTCGATAGTCCGATCGCGCCTCGCTGGGAGCCATGATAATTGGACATCCCCAACAACACCCGATCGCTCCCTCGCTGATGGCGATAAAAGCGCGGCGAAGCATTGATATACACGCAAGCACTATTAACCCCAGCGACAAATTGCTGGGTTTCTAAATAGGAATCGGTAACGATACAATCAGCGTGTCCACTACTGAAGCGATCGATCGTCGAGATCGCTTCATCCACGCTTTGAACCGATCTAAAAGCAATTATTTTGCGTAAATAGGGCTGATACCATTCCCCATCTTGAGCTATTTGTAAGTATTCGCCATAACTAGAGACTAATTCTCGATCGCCATGAAGTCGGAACCCCCGCTCTTTTAAACTTTTCCACAGCATTGTTAGAGATGTCGAAGACCTGTCGGCATGAATCAAGACTTTTTCGATCGCATTGACAGCATCCGGCTCGCCGACATGACTATCGCAGATGGCATGACGGACTAGCTCCATATTGCCATTTGCACCCCAATATAAATAACAATTGCCGATCGCCGCAGGTAAAACCGATACAGTTGCCTGTTGTGTCACTTGATGGATCAAACTCGGTCGCCCGTAAGGAATGACTAAATTGACTTGCTGAGTACGAGTTAATAGCTCGTATAGCAAGCTTGGAGCCGAGTCAACTAACTGGACGGCATCTACAGGAAAATCGGCCTGTTCTAAGCCGATTCTGAGGGCAATGGAGATTGCTAAATTAGTGTGTTGTGCCTCTGCCCCTCCTCGGAGAATGATACTATTACCCGTTTTGATACTCATTGCCGCCGCGATTGCACCGAGTTCTGGCAATGCCTCATAAATAAAAGCCACCGTTCCTAACGGTTTAACCTGACTGTAGCGATGGCGATCTCCTACTTCCGAACTCAAATCGGCATTACCGCACATCGATGAAATTTCGCCTAATTTGTACAGCAGATCGATGTACCTTTGGAGACGTTCGGGAGTGAGCTTTAACCACTCGATGAGCAGATCGGAAATACCTAATTCGCGACTTGCTTCCAAATCGAGAGTGTTAGCTTCGAGAATATCGTGAAAAGACCCTCGCAAGGCCGTCGCCATTGCGCCGATGGCCTGTTCTCTTTGCTTGCTATTAGTTAAGGCCAGGTGTCGTCCAGCTCGCACTGAGTGGTGTAAAACACTAGCTATGCTAGGGTTGGCATTCGCATGTTCCATAAAATAAGGTTTTAACCTCGATCGAATAACCAGAGCATAATGACGATGAGGACGATAATAGCTATCGCTATAGATAGTACAAGATCGACGGTCGGACTAGCTACTATCGATCGAGAATAAAGTCTAAATAATACCAGTACTAGCGCAATTATGCCTAGAAATTGAAACCACAGTACCCAACTACCTCTTCCGCCGACCGCTCTTTGTAAGGCGGCACTTGGTTTCGAGCGAGCGATCTGAAAGCGTTGACCATTCCAGTAATAACGCCGCTTGTAAGGATAATTTGCCGCCAATTCCTCGATCGTCAAACCATCTGCGTGCAAGACAAAGATGCGATGGCATCGATCGCACCCAAAGGCTTCGGTGAGGACAATTTGTTGCAGTTTGCCGTTCGGATGACACGGACACGGATATTCTTGGTCTAAATAAATTTTCTGGTGGTGGGGTGACACGAGGAGTATATTAATCTATCGCGATCGATTTACAGGTATAACTACTGTCATTCTCATAGCATATAAAAAAGTCTCCTCATTTGGGAGACTTCTTTTTAGTCCTCATTGGATAAATTGTTAATTTAAGCGGGAGACGCGATTCGAACGCGCGACATCAACCTTGGCAAGGTTGCGCTCTACCACTGAGCTACACCCGCGAGTGCCTGTGTTTTTAACCACGTCTTCTATTATTGCAGAGGGATAATTGTTTGTCAACACTTTGTTAGGGGATAGGGGATAGGGGATAGGGGATAGGGGATAGGGGATAGGGGATAGGGGGGCATTTTATTCTCAAGCTGCAATCCGCAATCCAAAATCCAAAATCCAAAATCCCCCAATTTACCAAACGATCCGGTCAAACGATCGTAGAATGTTTGTCGGCACGATCGGTGGATGCAGAGGCAATGAAGAAGAAAAAACTGGCAGTACTATTTGGTGGTAGATCCGTCGAGCACGAAATCTCCGTCATCACAGCTCTCCAACTGATGAACGTCATCGACGTTACCCAGTACGAGATTATCCCTGTCTACATCGCTCAAACCGGACGCTGGTACGTTGGCGACAATCTGCTCTTCAAAAGTTTCTATCGTCGCCTCCCCAATTCTCTTAAAGAGGCTCAAGAAGTCGCCTTGTTACCTGTCGCTGGCAGCAAAGGACTCACCTATCTCAATTCGCGCCGGAACGACATTTTGCCTGTAGATATCTATTTCCTCGCCTTCCACGGTACCTTTGGCGAAGATGGTTGCATTCAGGGGATGCTGGAAATGGCCGATGCTACCTATACGGGGTGTGGCGTTTTGCCCGCAGCTCTAGGGATGAATAAATATCAGTGTAAAATGATGCTCAAAGCGGCTGGCATCCCTGTTTTGCCTGCGGCATTGGTCGATCGACGGGATGCCCAAAAAAGCCTGGAAGCCGTGCGCGAACAGATTTTGGCGACGCCAGGATTGGAACAACTACCCTTATTTGTCAAACCTTGCAATTTAGGTTCGAGTATCGGGATTGGGGTAGCTAAGGACGAGCGGACGTTAAATGCTTGCCTAGTCAATACTTTTCGATATGACAGTCATGCGATCGTCGAACCCTGCGTCAAGGATATTTTAGAAGTTAACGTCTCTGTGTTAGAAGACGACGAAATTACGGCATCTGTCATCGAAATGCCAGTCTCCCTCAGTGGTGTCCTCACCTTTGAAGAGAAGTATTTGCGCGATGACGGGGGTAAAAAGACAGGCGGTAACGAATCGCAAGGGATGGCCAGTTTGTCCCGCATCATCGATCCTCAAGACCTCAATCCCGAACTCAAACAAGCGGCTCTCGACTACGCGAAAAAAGCCTTTAAAGTCCTCGGTTGTGCTGGTGTTTCGCGAATCGATTTTATCATCGATGCTAGTTGCGACCAGCTCTATTTTAATGAGATCAATACTCTCCCAGGTTCGCTGTCTTTTTACCTCTGGGTGAAATCCAACCCGCCACTGGTATATACAGAGTTACTCAATCGCATCATTCGGCAAGCAGAGAAACGCCAAGTGACGAAGCTCGCACTCAAACGCCAAGAGGGAATGCGGGCATTATTTAAGTAAGTTTTGGTGACAGACAGTAACAGTTGTGAGATCGCCCAATTCAAAATCAATAATTGCTTTCGATCGATCGTATGGAGGAGGGTAAGCCGCTTCATGAATTGCACCTACATCGATCGAAAGTTTATTCGATCGATGTATTAATTAAATCAACTCTATAAATCTATCTATTTAGCGATTTATTTATTAGCTAAATATTGTGTAAAGTTGACATATTAATAAAAAAATATCATGATGAATATAATGAGCATTCCTACAACACAACTTGATGAAAATTTAGAAGCGGCAGACTTGCATACTGATGTGAATACTCGACATAACATCAGAACATCCAAAGTTAAAACCCTCGCCAAACTCTATCTAGACAGCGAACCCGCCCAAATTGACGATCGAACGTTGGCGGAACTATGTGAATGGCTTTGGGGTGAGTTTCAAACTACCCCACTCAACCTAGAATTCTCATGGTATGAGCGTTATCAGAATGCTGCTGAGATGTTTGCCGATATCAAGCAAAGTCATCTGTGGGTGTCTGCGGAAAACTACGATACCAGTCTAGATATTAATCCGATTTATAATTTTATTTTCTATGCAGTGCATAACCACGACCACTATCTTACCCATAGTGACTTCAGCATAGAAGGGGAAATCGCAACTTACAATGCCACCGCCAAACGCGCTCTCAGTCTAAATGTTCAAAAGATTATCTATTCTGAAAATGTGCTAAAGTCTGCTGCTTACTTATTTCTGGGACATCCGCCGATATCCAAAATCGTCTTTCCATAATTTATCGATTTTACATGTCTATTGAATATTACGGGTTAATCGAATTTTTAGGAGGAAAATAGTGTTAGATATCGATGAAATGGGACAGGACGAGATCGATGAATTGCTCCATAAAGTAGGGCACGGTCATCTAGGTTTTATCCATGAGGGCAAGCCTTGTGTGATGCCGATGCACTATTATCTTGAAAATGCCAATATTTATCTATTTACAACCGTTGGGATGAAAACCCATGACATGGACGCAGATCCTAATGTTTGTTTGCAGGTTGAAGAAATGCACGATCCCGAACATTGGCGGAGTGCTATCGTGATGGGTCGAGCAAAACACATTACAGCGCAACCAGAGATCGAACGAGTGATGGCATTGGTCAAACAGCCAGATGCTAGCCTTTCTCCGGCAATTAATCGGACTTGGACTGACTCTTGGGGACGAGCGGAAGTAATCTCAATTTACCAGATTGTCCTTCAGACAGGCTCCGCCAACGAAGCGGTTGAAATGAGTGGACGCACGACAGATGGTGTTAGTAGTCGTAGCTAAAAATGACTCACAGTGGGAAGCATTTACTACATAGATTTGTAGCTTTGACGAGCGATAAATATTTATACTAGCCCACTTATTTGACTCGATCGATTGAAAGTCATTGGTGTTTTCTAGATACTAAATGATGAAACCGCCAGAAAAACATCACGGCAGAAATTGCAATCCCGATCGATTGTCCGAGCCATAAGCCGCTGCCACCTAATGATGTATGAAATCCCAACCAATAGCCGATCGTTAAGCCAATGCCCCAAAATGCCACGAAACTGAGGATCGCTGGAATGCGGGTATCTTGTAAACCGTAAAGCGCACCCATGATAATTTTTTGAGGGCCATCTAAAATCTGTGAAATGGCGGCAATTGTCATAATACCAGTAGCTAAAGGAACGACATTGGCATTGCGCGGATCTTGCAAGTCGAGAAAAATGCCAATAATTCGATCGGGAAATAAAAGGAGGATTGCGGCCATTAATAGCATAAATCCTAACCCGATCGCAACACCAACATAACCAGCTCGAATCGCCCCAACTCGATTGTTTTGACCGATTTCTTGACCGACGCGAATGGTGGCAGCATAGGACATGGCGAGCGGTACCATAAAGGTAATTGCAACTGTTTGAAGGACGACTTGATGTGCCGCGAGGACTTCGGTACCGAGTAAACCCATCAAATAAGTGACGATCGTAAACAGGCCGATTTCTAAAGCTGTGGCAATACCGATCGGTACGCCGACGCGGATTAATGATGCGATAATTTGGCGATCGACTCGATAGATTTGGCGAAAGAATCGATAAGTTTTGAGTTCTTTGTGGGTCAGAATATAGCCAAGTAAAGATAGAAACATCACCCAAAGCGTAAAGATACTTGCTACTGCTAAACCAGCAATGCCCAATTTGGGAAAACCAAATTTACCAAAACCTAAAACATAGTCGCCGATGATATTAATTATCGTCCCCCCGATCGCGATCGACATGACGATTCGCGTGTGCGACATTGCCGAAACAACACTGCGGAGCAGGGCAAAACCTAATGCAGGAAAAAAGCCCCACACCATAATATCTAGATAAGTATTACCCAAAACTACTGTCGTCTCAGCCTGTCCCAAATTACGCATTAAAATATCGAAGTTAGCAATGCCAAAAGAAATCGGCACAGCTAAACCAATAACTAGCAAACAGCCTTGCTGGACGACACGCTCGATTTGCGGTTTATCGCCAGCACCATAAGCCGTAGCCACGATCGGACTTACGCCCATCAGAATACCCGATGTGGTGTACACAAAAACACTGAAGGTTAGTGCTGCTAATCCACCCGCAGCGAGGGTTTCTAGCCCGATCCGCCCCATCATTAAAGTATCGACAAACCCGATCGCGGCTTGAGAAAGTTGGACGCCAGCCAGGGGTAAAGCCAGTGTGAGGAATGCTTTAAATTCGTTAAAAAGCAACGATCTATTCGAGATGGATCTGCTGTCGTTCATTTGCTCCAAATGATGTGAGATAAAATTGTCGGCTAGTCAAGACAGATCCCCGACTTCTTGGAGAAGTCGGGGATCTCGCAGTAACGACGATGTTGTCACTATTCGATCTTGTCCGGCTGGATATTGATGAACGGTAGCGCGCCATTTCCGCCCATTACTTGGGGAAACTTGCCATCCCACTTATCGATCGCTTGTTTCTGTAATAATTCTGCTGTTAGCGTCTCCCGCAACAGGCGTTGCGCTTCGGCTTGACCCTTGGCGCGGTTGACGTTGGCTTCGGCTTCTTGCTCGGCTTCCTGGGCAACGTAGACGGCTCTTTGAGCGCGTTGTTCGGCAATTTGTTTTTCTTCTACCGCTTTAGAAAATTCGGGCGAAAAGTCTAAATCGACTACGCTCGTATCGAGGACGATAATGCCATATTTTTCCAAGCGGTTGCCCAGTGCGAGATCGAAGTCTTGCTTGAGTTCGTCGCGTTTGGTAATTGCTTCTTCTACCGTCCGCCGTGCGGCAGCAATTTTGAATGATTCTTGGGTTTGGGGGGCGATAATTTTCGAGACAATGTTTTCGAGGGTACCTTGAGTACGGCGGATAGTCACCACTTGTAGCGGATCGAGCCGAAAGTTAATCGCGAAACGGGCAGTCAAGTCCTGCAAATCCTTGGTCGAACTCTGAGCGGGTACTTCAAATTTTTGCACGGTGATATCATAAACATCGACTTTGCCCACTAATGGCGGCTTGAAGTGAACGCCTTCTAGCAGCACGCCATCGCCAGCTTTACCCAGTACGCTGACTACCCCTGCTTGTCCCGGATTGATGACCACAAAGGAATTCAAGCCGAGCAAAAATACAATCAGTGCAAAGCCAATGGCTAATATTTGTTGCCAGTTAGATTTCGTGCGATTTTCCATAAGAACGGCTTTGCCAACAGTAATCTACGCTACTTTTATCAGTTCATCTTCTAGTTTAGAACTGGAACGAGATTTGTGTTGGTAACCAGACAAAACCTAAAAACACGACCTCTGAGTAGATAGATCCAAAAATTTGTTAAATAGATAATCACTGCAACCCAGATGGTGTGAACTGCCCACCCTACGCAGTATTTTATATTTAATTACACTTACCTACTTAGAGAAATCCGGTTTCTGACTGAGGCTAAAACTGACGCAGGAAGCGCAGATCGCTGCCATATAGTTTGCGAATGTCATCGATTTGATGTAGCACCATCGCTAGTCGCTCGACTCCGAAGCCAGCCGCAAAGCCGCTATACACCTCTGGGTCGTGTCCTACCTTCGTTAATACATTCGGATCTACCATCCCACACCCCATAATTTCCAGCCATCTTCCCTGCCATTGGACATCGACTTCCGCCGAAGGTTCGGTAAAGGGGAAATAACTAGCGCGGAACCGAATCGGTAACTCCATCCCAAAGGCTTGGGTCAAGAATTCTTTGATGGTACCTTTGAGATCGGTAAAGGTCAGATCTGGGGCGATCGCGAGAATTTCAATTTGATGGAATACGGCTGAGTGCGTGGCATCGACGGTATCGCGACGATAACAACGTCCAGGAGAAATAATCCGAATCGGTGGTTCGTTCTCCTCCATATAGTGGATTTGCACCGAAGATGTGTGAGTGCGGAGCAAATTACCATCGGGTAGATAGAATGTATCTTGCATATCCCGTGCGGGATGATCTGGCGGCGTATTGAGAGCCTCAAAGTTATAATAATCTGTCTCCATTTCTGGCCCTGTCGCCACGGTATAACCCATACCGACGAAAATATCTACCATTCGATCGATCGTAGAGTTAATCGGATGGATGCGTCCTTGAGGACGATAGACTCCAGGCATGGTCACATCGAGTGTCTCGGCAGCTAGTTGTGCCTGAATTTGAGCGGTTTGAAGATCGGTTTTGGATCGATCGAGTCGCGCTTGAATTGCATCTTTGACGACGTTCGCCGCCGCGCCAATTGCCGGACGTTCTTCAGCAGAAAGTTTGCCCATGCCGCCCAAGATTTTGGAGATTTCGCCTTTTTTGCCTAAGTAATCGACTCGCAGTTGTTCTAATGCTTCTAGTGTCTGCACTTGAGAAATCGAGTCTAATGCTGTCGCTTGGAGTGTCGCTAGTTGTTGTTCGAGATCGCTCATTAGTATCGCCGTGCCAGATTTTCACATTAACTGTTTGCCAATCTAGATTCTAACCGAAGCAGGTGGATCTGGAGTATCGCGCTTCTCTCCGAGACGCTACGCGTTGGCGGAGCCTCGCCTCTGGCGATCCGCATTAGTGCTTTGAGTCAGTTATCAGTGGTGACTGAATTATGTGGATATTCAAGGTTCGCACATGTGTTAAGCCAATGGTAGTATCGCTCGCTCGCTGACTGTGATTTAGAGTTAAATAATTTAGTTTTGAGCACGAGAAGTGACTAATTCACCAGCGAGTTGAATCGCAGCTTTCATACTTCGATCGTCAGCAATGCCCAATTTAGCGATATCGAATGCCGTCCCATGATCTGGAGAGGTGCGCACGTATGGCAACCCAATGGTAGTGTTAATTGCTCGATCGAATGCCATTAATTTGACGGGAATCAAGCCTTGATCGTGGTAGAGGGCTAAATAAGCATCTGCTGCTTGGGGATGGGGCTGGGTGCCAAACCAGGCTTGCCCTGGCTTTACCCACATCGTATCTGGCGGTAAGAGTCCGAGCAACTTATACTGTGGATAGATTTCTCGCTCTCGATCCAACCAATCGTCCATCCAATCCACTTCTTCGCGTCCGAGTTGTCCTCCTTCACCGCTGTGTGGATTTAACCCCGCGATCGCAATCGTGCCGGATTCTAGGCCAAAATCTACCTGCAAACACTCAACTAATAGCCCTAGTTTGAGACTAAGTAGCTCTGGAGTAAGCGTTTGAGCGACTCGATCGAGTGGCAGATGCGTGGTCGCCAGCAAAGCTCTTAAAGTCCAACCAGTGTGAGGGGAAACACCGACAAATAGCATCCCAAAGCGGTCTATTTTCGCCTTGGCGGCCAGTAATTCAGTTTGACCGGGGAAATGATGCCCAGCCGACGTCCAGGCCGATTTAGCGATGGGTGCGGTGACGATCGCGTCGAACTCGCCTGCTAAGGTGCGATCGATCGCTAGATCTAGATACGCAAAACTTGCCGCACCGCTAGCCGCATTGCCCCGTCCAATGGTGACACCATCGCGAATTGCTGGCGGGAGTGAGACATCGATAATCTTCAAATCGCTCGGATTGGCGAGTGTGACTGTCGATGGTACTTGCTGGCACAAATATTCATATCGATCGATTAATAGTTCGCGATTGCCGATGAGCGTCAGATCGCACTCAGCTAGAGATCGATCGCTCAAAGCCTTAAGGACAACTTCTGTCCCGATGCCTGCGGGGTCGCCTAATGTCACGATTAATCTAGGTTTGCTCATGGTTGGCGGGAAGATTTGCCCAAAGGAACTACTCTATATTTTGACCTTTCCACTCGCGTGCGAGCAGGGTATAAACGTCATGGTCTACAAATCGATCGTAAAGCCATTCAGCATCCCGTGCCACACCTTCACACTTAAAACCCAGCCGTTCGGGAATCGCGCGACTGCGGTGGTTTTCGCAAGCACAAGCAATTACTAAGCGATTGAGGTTGAGGCCGCTAAAAGCATAATCGATTAAGCTTTGACAAGATGCACTCATAATGCCGCGACCGCGATGAGATGGTGCCAGCCAATAGCCGATATACCCGATCCGATTGGCTCGATCGATCCAGTTCAACCCGATCGTGCCGACAATCTTACGCTGTTCTGATAAATTGGATTTGCTGCCGTAACAGATCGCCGCAACAAACCCTTCTTCATGAGCGAACTGCTGTTGGGTGGTTGCGATAAATCTGCGCGTGTCGTCAACCCGCTCGATCGAATCCAACCACGGCAACCATTGGCGCAGATTGCCACGATTGGCATCTGTCAGGGCAAATAACTCTCGATCGTCCCGTAGATCGAGTAAGCGCAACTCATGTACATCGCTAACTTCGCAGTGAAACATCAACACCGACCAGGATTTAAGGATTTAAGGATTAACAGGATTAGGTTATCGTTACTATGTACCCGACCATGACCCATTATTACCCATTACTTATTACCCATTACCCATCCTACGGTGGTACAGTCCACCCATCCACTCATCTACTCATTCACCCCTCTACCGATCGCCGATAACTGTTACGATACATTAGGCGATCCCCACAGTCTTGGGCAGCATAAATTTATCATTTAGTAATTTAAGGAGTATTTCCGTCATGGCTGGCGAAATTTTTAATGCAGCGATTTTGTCTTCTAGCTTAATTCTCGTGGGTTTGGGCTTAGGGTTCCTATTTCTCAAAATTCAAGGCCCAGAAGAAGAATAATCAATTAGGCTTTAGGCTTTAGGTTTTAGGCTTTAGGTTTTAGGGGGAAGGGGTAAAGGGTAAAACAGATCCAAGATTTCAGATCCTAGTCTACTCATCTACCCATCCACCCATCCACCCATCTACCCATCCACCCGCTCCCCGCTCCTCTCTCCTCTCTCCTCTCTTTGTGAATTTTTGTTAACTAACCTGAGATTTTTCTGCTAATATTTTATTGAATAGCTTTAATAATTTTTAATTATTCTTTATAAATGACAATATTAATTGTTGGTGCTACAGGTACCTTAGGTAGACAGATCGCCCGCCGCGCCTTGGATGAAGGCTACCAAGTCCGCTGTCTGGTTAGAAGCGTGCGCAGAGCCGCTTTTCTCAAAGAGTGGGGAGCTGAATTAGTGGTCGGGAATATCTGCAACCCTGATACCTTGGCACCTGCATTAGAAGGCGTGACCGCAATTATCGATGCGGCAACTGCCAGAGCGACAGATTCATTGAGCATCAAAAAAGTTGACTGGGACGGACAAGTAGCCCTGATCCAAGCCGCAATCGAAGCGAAGATCGATCGATTTATCTTTTTCTCGATTCTGGGCGCGGAAAATTATCCCAACGTGCCGTTGATGGAAATCAAGCGATGTACTGAGTTATTCTTAGCAGAATCGGGACTAAACTATACTATTTTGCGTCCGGCTGGGTTCATGCAGGGGCTGATCGGTCAATATGCCATTCCGACGTTAGAGGGACAACCCGTCTGGATGACTGGCGAATCTTCGATCGCGTACATGGATACTCAAGATGTCGCCAAATTTGCCGTCAAAGCCCTATCGGTAAAAGAAACCGAGCGGCGCAGTTTCCCGATCGTCGGCAATAGAGCCTGGAGTGGTAAGGAAATTATTAGTTTCTGCGAACGGCAGTCTGGCAAAGAAGCTAAGATTACCAATGTCCCGATCGGGGCGATCCGATTGATGAGACAGACATTACGTTTCTTTGAGTGGAGCTGGAATTCTGCCGATCGATTGGCGTTTACTGAAGTACTAGCTACTGGTAAGCCTTTAACCGCAGATATGGAAGAAGTCTATCGCGTCTTTGGGATCGAGCAGCAATCGATCGGGACGCTGGAGGCGTATTTACAAGAATACTTTAGCCGCATCATGCGCAAACTCAAGGAATTAGACTACGAAAAAAACAAGCAAAAAGAAGTCAAATCATCCAAGCAGAAAAGAAAAAAAGTCATGTTCTAAAGATTTTTGGGGTCGATAGTGTGGAACAATCTGCGGCACTCTCATCCGAAGCAGCGATTCTATGCGGCTAATATGCGATAATTATGAGAATCTCTCACAAAATCTGACGTATTATTAAATACTCAGTTTGCGGTAATGTACGTCCTCCCACAGGGGAAGGACGGTAGTATTGTCGATAATTATCGATCGCCAAAGTTAGAAAACTGAGAAAATTTGAAGTAGGACTGTATTCGTGCCAAAAGTAGGCATCATCTATAATGAGGGTAAGCCCGTCGCTTGTCGGATCGCACGGGAAATTAATGACAAGCTAACCGCCTTAGGCTGGGATGTTTATTCAGCAGCAGCCAAAGGTGGAATTTTAGGCTACTGTCAATCGGATCGTCCGATCTCGCACATCCCGATCGATTCGTTGTGCCCTCCTGGCTTTGACTCGGAGATGGTTTTTGCGATCGTTTTAGGTGGCGATGGCACGGTTTTGGCCGCTTTTAGACAGATTGCACCCAAGGGTATTCCTCTGTTGACGGTCAATACCGGACACATGGGCTTTTTGACCGAAACCTACATCAATCAATTGCCAGAAGCAATCGAGCGGGCGATTGCTGGAGATTATCAAGTTGAAGAGCGAGCGATGTTGACAGTTCGCGTCTGGGAAGGCGATCGACTATTATGGGAAGCATTGTGTCTCAATGAAATGGTCATCCATCGCGAACCGCTCACGAGCATGTGTCACTTTGAAGTTACCGTTGGCAGACACGCACCTGTAGATATTGCCGCTGATGGCGTAATTTTATCGACACCCACAGGTTCTACCGCCTATTCTCTGAGTGCAGGGGGGCCAGTTGTCGCTCCTGGTGTAGATGCACTTCAATTAGTACCCATCTGTCCGCATTCTCTCGCCTCGCGCGCTCTAGTCTTTTCAGATACCGAACCCGTCACGATCGAATCTGCCAATCCCAATCGCTTAGTAATGGTAGTCGATGGTAACGGCGGCTGCTATATTCTCCCTGAATTTTCAATTCGGATCGAGCGATCGCCCTATTCAGCTAAATTTATCAGACTCCAACCGCCAGAATACTTCAAAATCCTCCGCGAAAAGTTAGGATGGGGACTACCACACATTGCCAAACCGACTTCAGTGGAGTTGCCATAAGTTAGGGGATAGGGAATAGTGCAATATTCAGCAAGCTGAATATTATTATCTGCACGCAGATTACTACCTTGAAAGCCAGTCCCAATTTCAATCCCGACCTTACACCCTATCACCTGTCTCGAAGCTTGCGCGCCGCCTAAGCGGCGGTCGCTCGTTAACCGTCGGGTTCCCCGACGGTGGCGTAGCCTCTCCAATAGCGGCTCGCTCTCTTGTCTTGTCTCGCATAATCCGGGAGGAAACCTCCCGACCATGGAAGCGAGACAAGACAGGAGAAACACAAATCGCTATTCCCTATCCCCTATCCTCTATCCCCTAATCTATGGCTGAAAATACCCCAATTGTCTTAGTAGAAAATGATGCGACATTGGCAGAGCGCATGAGTTTTGACCTGTCTAAGGCAGGTTATCAAGTGTCGATCGCGGACAATGCCAAGATCGGATTAGAGCAAGTGAAAAAATTGCGTCCGGCACTAGTTGCCGTCGATCGAGCATTGCCTGGAGACTCGGCCCTGACACTAGTACCCCAACTACGGGAATCTGGGTGTGTCGCTCCCATTTTATTGCTAATGTCGCATGATTCGATCGCCGATCGGATCGTCTGTTTTGAGTCTGGAGCCGACGACTATTTCCTCAAACCCTATCAGGCATCCAATTTTTTACGCGCTGTCGGACTGTATCTCAATTCCAATGTCCCGCTGGGCGAACAACTACGCTTTGGCGATCTGATTTTGGATTTGGTGTCGCACCGCGTCATCCGCAACGAACATGCGATCGATTTAACCGTCAAAGAGTTTGAACTGCTGCGCTATTTAATGTCTTATCCCGAAATCGAACTCACCAGAGAACAAATTTTGGAAAATGTTTGGGGCTATGATTTTTTGGGCGAATCTAATGTCATCGAGGTTTATGTCCGCTATCTCCGCCTCAAGCTGGAAAAAGATGGCGGCAAGCGGCTGATTCAAACCGTCCGTGGCGTGGGCTATGTCCTGAGAGATTAGATTGACATTGCAGAACAAAAATACTACTATGTCCGTAGTTATTTGGCAGCGTCAAGATATGAACGTTATCGATATTAAGTCTGAGATCGAATCGATCGAGCAGCTAGAAATTACCGATCGCACCACAGCGACAGATGCTAGCGCAGCCATGAGAATGCTGGGTGATTTCGATCGATACGCCATCGGTATGGCTTGTTTTGCTGGCTCCACGCCCTGGGAACGCCATCCAGAAGACGAACTACTCCAGATTCTCGCTGGAACTGTAAATGTCACTATCCTGGACGATCGAAATCGATCTCGTCAAATAACATTATCCGCAGGCACGATGTTTGTCGTGCCTAAAGGATGGTGGCACCAGCAGCACTCATCAGCAGGCGTAAAACTGCTGTTTGTGACATCCCAAACAGGTAACGATCATTCAGCCACAGATCCGCGCCTAATCTAATTAGGAAACAAAATTCCACATTAGCTCGTCATCCTCTTTCCAGAGGGAATCGTCAGGTAGCTCGCAGCCAATTTATCCACCCAGAGTTTTGCTACTTCTTTGCCTTTATCCCCTACCCCCTATCTCAGACAAAATTGTGAAACAGTATTTTAAATTTGGCATAACTTGTGGGGTAGCGGGGGTCTTATTGCTCGGTCATTCTTTACCAATTCTCTCGGTACCGCCCGTCCAGCCCAAAAATCCATCAGCACAGGCTACCGTAGAGCCAAAAACCACTCCACAGGGGCAAAAACTCCCGCTAACGGCTCAATTTAGCGTCAAAGGACAAACCATTCTGTTAGAGGTCGCTCGCACGCCTGAAGAGCAATCTATGGGACTGATGTATCGAACAGAACTAGCTGCCAATCGCGGCATGTTATTCTCGTTCTCGCCACCCCGTGCCGTTCGCTTTTGGATGAAAAATACGCTCATCCCGCTAGATATGTTGTTTGTGTCTAATGGCGTAGTCAAATATATCGGTGCCAACATCCCGCCTTGCAAGCAGGCAACTTGCCCAGACTATGGCCCAGACTCACAAA
This sequence comes from Chamaesiphon minutus PCC 6605, assembly GCF_000317145.1. Taxonomy (GTDB): domain Bacteria; phylum Cyanobacteriota; class Cyanobacteriia; order Cyanobacteriales; family Chamaesiphonaceae; genus Chamaesiphon; species Chamaesiphon minutus. The sequence goes on from NC_019697.1 coordinate 3,934,456, forward strand.
TTGCGGTAGATAGCGTAATTGAATTACGTGCTGGTAGAGCAGCAGAGCTAGGAATTAAAGTTGGCGATCGCGTGAAAATTGCTAGTTATTCAGCCAAACGGCTGAAATCTATTTAGTCATCGATATAGAGATATATAGCAATGTTATAATCCGTTGCTAATAATAAAACTACCTGAATTTACGCACACTCTCAGCGCAGCTTCAACAGAAACCTGGTATTTATACGGATTTCAACTAATCTTTGACAGGGTTAAATAATGTTACTGCCTTCGTTCGATTTCCTCATCTGGTCATTGAGACAGGCGAATTTATACCAGTCACATAAATCGGGTATTTCTAACAGTTACATTGTCATTAAAACCCAACCATGACGATAGCTCTAATTGTCATTTTGGTTACTTCGGTACTGACGGTGGTTGTCGTTTGACAATTACATACAACATCAAATTAAATTTAAGTTTGAATTTTTCTGTAATTTAGATCGAAGCTGGTGAAGATCTAGATTAATAACCACCGAATTCGGTTTTGTAGGCACAAACGACCGAAACGGTGTAAAATTTACTTCTCTTTAAATAAATAATTTTTAATATTCAGCCGGAGGAACGGCCATGATCGCATCTACACATTTAACAAAATTAATTCGGTTTTTACAGGAAGATTTAGCTATTTCGGCTTCGTCGATGGCCATCGGTCTCAAGCAACTAGAAAATAATCCCGGCCCTTTGCCGATGATTCTCTGGCAGTACGGACTAGTGACAATCGAACAACTCGATCGAATCTACGATTGGATGGACGCCGCCTAATTGCTAATCTCGCCTTCAGTTTAAAAATTGATTTAGACCGACAAAAAGCTCTCAGTGTAAACTGGGAGCTTTTTAAATGGTTTTTAAAAATCTGCTTGACGATCGCTAAATCGCTATTGGCTATCAACGATTAAGTAGCCAGCAATCTAGCCAGCAGTGACACATCGACATAGGTAGCACCTTGAGTATCCCCTTGGATAATTTGACAAGGACGATCGGGTTCGCCAAGATCGGATAAGACTAGCTTGGCGCGATCGAAATGATGGTTTTGAGTATAGTCATTAATGGTAACGATCGTCGTCAGTCCGGCAGCCATCGCCGAAATCAGACCATTTTCGGAGTCTTCAAAAGCCAGACAATTGGCTGCTGGTAACTGCATCTGCTCCAAGACGTAGTCATAGATATCGGAGGCGGGTTTCTTCTTAGGGACGATATCGCCTGCGGCAATAACTTCAAACCAGTTAGAGTCAATATTATTTGCCAGCAACGCGAAGACATTTTCTGGGGTGGTGGTAGTCGAGATCGCCAGTCGCAGATTGGCCGCTCTAGCCGCCGTCAACAGCCGCTTAACGCCAGGACGAAGAGGAATGCCCCCGCGCTCTAATAACTGGGCGTAATATTGATTTTTGGCCTTATGGAGATCCGCGATCGTACTATCTTCCATCCGCACATCGGGACGATAAGTATCGAGATAAAAGCGCATCCGCTCTTTGCCACCAGTCACAGCCAAAAGTTTGCCATATAATTCGATCGACCAATCCCAGTCTAGTCCAGCATTGACAAATGCTTGATTAAAAGCGATCCGATGCCCGTCGCGCTCGGTATCGGCCAAAGTCCCATCGACATCAAAAATTAGTGCTTGTAATGCGCTCATCTCCCTCACCTTCCTCTGTTTCAGTTATTTAGTGATGGTATCACTCCTCTCGGTGGATTGCTCTAGAGTCGTTACGCCGATCGGTGCCAAACCCTTATAATATGAGGAGGTGAATCAGTGGTAAATATCGATACTCCACCATCTGTGGCAAGTAAAAGTAATAGTTCATTTCAGAACGCGATCGCAATAAGAGACTATGGCACAACTCGAAACTAGAACCGAACCGATGGTGCTGAACATGGGGCCGCACCACCCATCGATGCACGGGGTCATGCGGCTGATTGTCACCCTCGACGGTGAAGATGTTGTCGATTGCGAACCCGTGATCGGTTATCTACATCGCGGTATGGAAAAAATCGCCGAAAACCGCACCAATATCATGTTCGTGCCCTACGTCAGCCGTTGGGACTACGCCGCTGGGATGTTTAATGAAGCGATTACGGTAAATGCTGTCGAAAAACTCGCCAATATTTCTGTCCCCAAGCGTGCCAGCCATATTCGGGTAATTATGCTCGAACTCAACCGGATTGCCAATCATCTGCTGTGGCTTGGCCCATTTATGGCAGATGTCGGCGCGCAGACTCCTTTCTTCTATATCTTCCGCGAACGGGAGATGATCTACGATTTATGGGAAGCGGCAACAGGCTACCGGATGGTCAATAATAACTATTTCCGCGTTGGTGGGGTGGCTGTAGATCTACCTTATGGTTGGATCGACAAATGTAGCGATTTTTGTGAATACTTTTATCCCAAAGTGGATGAGTACGAACGATTAATTACTAATAATCCAATCTTCCGCCGTCGGGTCGAAGGCGTCGGTACCATCGATCGCGAAGAAGCGATTAATTGGGGCTTATCTGGCCCGATGTTGCGGGCTTCTGGCGTGAAGTGGGATCTGCGAAAAGTCGATAGCTACGAGTGTTATGACGACTTTGATTGGGATGTCCACTACGAGACGGCTGGCGATTGCCTAGCGCGCTATTTCGTGCGGATTCGCGAGATGCGGGAGTCGGTGAAAATTATCCGTCAAGCCATTGCAGCTTTACCAGGTGGTGCGTATGAAAGTCTCGAAGCCAAACGCCTCGCCGCCGGGCCAAAATCCGAGTGGGACGGGATGGATTATCAGTACGTCAGCAAGAAAATTGCCCCAACATTCAAGATTCCCAAAGGCGAACATTACGTCCGAGTGGAAAGTGGCAAAGGCGAGTTAGGGATCTTTATTATGGGTGACGATAATGTGTTCCCCTGGCGGTGGAAGATTCGCGCGGCTGATTTTAATAATGTCCAAATTTTACCGCACCTATTACGCGGCGTGAAGGTAGCCGATATCGTCACGATTTTGGGAAGTGTAGATATTATTATGGGTTCTGTCGATCGATAACAAGTTTCTCGAAGTCAAATCTAGAATGGGGGACATTAGTCCCCCATTTTTATTAATTCAGCTTTCATTAAGAATCATCCTTAAATCCAGCACCTCCGAAGATCTCAATCTTAGACGGTTAAATTATCAGAGGTAGAGGAAGTCGATCGAATTATTAGTATTCTCGATCGAGATAAAATTAGCTATTCTATTGCAGAATATTGACTGATACTAACTGTGAGGAGACAGCCGAATGAACGGGCAAGAGCGAGAACCACGTTGTGTCAAAGAGAGTGCCGAGTATCTCGGTTTATCGGTTGGTACGATCTACAGACTGGCGCGGCTTGGCGAGATTGCCCACCATTGGGAGGGCAGACAGCTTCGCTGCTATACAGCAGATCTGAATGAATTCTTAGCTCGCCCCGAAGTCGAACGACGACGTTTGTCAACTTTTTAGAATTTTACGACTAATCGATATTAATGTTACCCACCGTTATTTTACCTGGCTACCTCGAAAGTGCCGATGTTTATCTGCCGCTCCAACAAGCTTTAACCGCACTCGGTACACCGACAACTACAGTACCACTGCGCAAACGCGATTGGTTGCCAACACTCGGCGGTCGATCGATGATACCAATTTTGCGACAACTCGATCGGACTGTCAGTGCCGCCTTAGTAGATAATCAAGCCGCACAAATCAATCTGATCGGACATTCAGCAGGCGGCTGGATTAGTCGGATTTATTTAGGCGATATTCCTTATACAATTCATGGTGATGTCACCGAAGCCGAGCAATTGTGGAATGCGAAAGCTAAAGTTGCCAATCTAATTACACTGGGAACTCCACATATTAGCGGCGAACGCTGGACTAAGAAAAATCTCGATTTTGTGAACGATAATTATCCAGGTGCCAAGCATCCCGAAGTCAGATATGTTTGCGTTGCGGGTAAATCGATCTATGGCGAAAAAAAGCTCGGTCAGTGGTTGGCATATAGTAGTTATCAGCAAACTTGCGGCGAAGGAAATACTTGGGGTGATGGAATTACCGCAATTAAGGCAGCACATTTGACTGGTGCGATAAATATTGAGATCGAGGGTGTCAAACATTCACCACGAACGCCTGGGATTTGGTATGGTTCGCCAGCGGTTTTACCGCAATGGACTGGTTATCTCAGTTGAGTTATAAAATATTGACTTTATAGAAGTGAGCTATGTTTTAAGTAGATAAAGTATTTCCGATTTATTTTAAAATTAATATGCTCATGTCCGGCAATTGACTGATGGATATCACAGCCTAGTTTCAATCGGGTTCAGACAATAGAGTTACATTAAGTTATCGATTGTCACCTTAGCATGAAACCCAGCTCCTTTGTGGCCCTGATTGGCTCGCTTGCAATTAATGGATTCAATACTTTCCATCAACCTGCTGTTGCCGAGCAACTTCCTCCATCTCGGCATATTGCTGAAGCTGTCCGTCCGGCAAATGCGAGTAATAGTCAGACAGATAGTCTAGTTATCGCACGAGTAGGCCAGAAGTATGGATATAAAGATGCTAACGGTAAGCTAGTAATTCCCGCTCGCTTTGATAATTGTTATGATTTTTTTGATGGATTAGCTGCTGTCGAAATCAATGGTGAGTGGGGTTATATCGATCGATCTGGAGAATTGGTCATTCCGGCACAATTCGATCGTGCTGGCAGTTTTGATGGTGGTTTAGCCCTCATCCAATTAGATGAAAAGTGGGGCTATATCGATCGACAAGGTGAGATTGCGGTTACGCCCATTTTTGAAGAGGCTGAGACTTTTAGTGAGGATTTAGCTAAAGTAAAAGTTGGCGATAAGTGGGGCTATATTAATAAAAGAGGGACTTTAGTTATCGCCCCAATTTTTGATGAGGTCGATAGTTTTCATAATGATACGGCTTGGATTAGAATCGGTAAACAAGTAGGTTATATCGATCGCACGGGTAAGTTTCTACAATAAATATTTACTTACCAGTGGAGTACAGATACCCAGACAAAATTTACTTTGTGGATGCGCTGACAATTTACGAACTTTCTGAGTTGTGACTAGTACGAGACGGCAGAAATAAAGCTACCATTTCTTGCCAACTCTCCCTGTCTTGTCATGTCTTGTCTCGCATAATCCCCGCTCCCCACTCCCCACCAAAATAGTAACTAGACTTACGCCGTAGACTACTAGCTGCGATCGAATCTACAATAAGAGTAAATTCACATAAAGTTCAGATGACAGCTACGACGGGAAAAGAGCCAGGAGGACAACCAACGATCGTTAAGATCTTCCATTGGGTAAATATAATTAGCCTATTTGGGATGATTGCTAGTGGGTTGCAGATCTATAATGCAAATCCCGTGTTTGGCGGACGCGAAGGCTGGCATATTCCCTGGCTGATAACATTGGGAGGTTGGTTGGCTGGCGGACGCAATTGGCACTTTGCCTTAATGTGGATTTATGGCATCAACTTATTAGGCTACGGCATTTATATTTTTTGGACGCGCAGATGGCGCGATCGATTTATTGCTACTGTCGATATCAAAGCACTTCAAGCTAGCCGCAATATTAAGAGACGAAATTATGCTTGGCATCGGTTAGTTTATACGAGTATTATCCCAATCTTATTACTGGCGATCGCGACGGGTTTGGCAATGTATCAACCCGTCCAATTTTATTGGTTATCTTCAATATTTGGCGATTGGCAATCGTTACGAACGGTACATTTTATGACTGTGCCACTTGTTTTATTATTTACTTTCGTTCATTCTAGTTTGGCATTAGGTATCGGTGAAGGCAAGATTGCATCAGCATTTTTAGAAATTAAAGATATCAAGATAGTTCAGAATAAGTCTTAGATTGCAAGTAGTAACATAACTGGTGGGCACTGCTCACCCTACTGGGACGAATTATATTTCTATCTACTATTCACTATTCACTATCTACTATCAAGATGAACGAAATATCCGAAGAACCGCAACACATCTCCCGCCGTCAACTATTACAATGGGTGGGTGCTGGTTTATTTGTAAATGTAGCCGGAACTTTGCTCTACGATCCGATCGGGCGAATTTCGATGCCTGCGAATGAGGCATTTGAAGCCTTGTTATTATCATCGAAACCGACACCAGAGTTCCCAATTTCGGCGATCGAACCCGATAAACTAATTGTCAATAGTTTTCGCGGTACGCCTGCGATCGATTTAGCAAACTTTAAATTAAATATCTCTGGAGCGGTAAACAACCCCCTGAGTTTAAAAATGGCCGATATCCAACAGTTTCCATTGACATCGATGGTCATCCGTCAGGTATGTGTCGAGGGCTGGGCGGCAATCGTGCAGTGGGGAGGCGTGAGAATGCGAGATTTATTAACTTTAGCCCAACCTCGATCTGGTGCTAAATATGTCTATTTCAAATCTGCCGATGGCTATTATGAAAGCTGGGATTTAGCATCGGTAGTCCATCCGCAAACTTTATTAGCCTATCAAATGAATGGTCGAGATTTACCCAAAGAGAATGGTGCTCCTTTACGATTGGCGGCACCGATTAAATTAGGTTATAAGCAGAGTAAATGGGTCACAGAAATAGTCGTCACTGAGAAGTTGTTACCCAAGCGCGGCTATTGGGAAGATTTGGGATATGAATGGTTTGCTGGATTATAAAATGGGCGATTGGCGAACTAGCGATTAAATTTGGGCATATTAGATGGACTAAGCTTACGTAAGTGCTGCTGTCAGATTTAATACTGCGAATTATATGGGCATATTCGTTTTCGTCCTGGCCTTAGTTGCTTCGATTTGGGCATTGAGGTGGATTACGAGCGGACTCAACCTTGACATTGGTTCTTCACGAAAAGAACCGATCGTCCTCAATTACCCACGGGCAGCCATGTCAGTGGAGCCGATCGTCAAACCAGTTGATGAAGTAAAAATTCCCGAACGATTGCCTCAAATCTTTCTAGATTACGTGCCGAGTGTCGTACCCACCCCGGCAAGTGAGGCTCAGTCAGAAATATCCGCAAACTTTACCATCGCATCATCAGCAGTCGAAGAATCCCTGTTATTTCGGCTTATGGTACTGGCACTATTTATCCTGAGCGTTATTAATACAGATTTAGCAGCGGGAACTCATTACAGCGCAATCTGCCTGCCCATCACTATCTTCGGGACATTTTGGAGCTATACCCGTCGCCATCATGCCAAACATTGGCTGAATATCTCGGTATCCGTCGTTAGTAGCGCGCTCGTTATCGGGTATCTGACACCACTTTTAGTCAGACAAACTCAGAATGCGATCGATGGAGCCGCACCAACAGCCAAATTAATCTTCGCGCTAGCATTGACACTGGGCACGATCTGTATCGGACTCCAGATGGGTTTGAGCTGCCATCTCTACAGTCGCCGCTTGTTGGGTTATTGCATGGTAGCGAGTATCACGCTCATGGCTGTTGCGGCTAGTTTGAGCCAGAATGGACTCTATTTGCTGCTATTGGCTGGTTTTATCGCGATCGGGATTCCTACTTTGATGCTCGATTATCGATCGAGACTAGGACTTAAACCAGTTGGCATTACGTCTGTAACGCAACTGGGACAACTACCCTATCACCATTTACCCTGGAAATATCTAAGTCAATTAGCCGCAATTGCGATCGGGTTAGGATTGGTAGTCGCATTATTTTTACCCAACTTTTCGATTCCTCAGCTCTCATTGCAACCACCCGGATTGGATCGACTGCAAATTCCCCAAAAACCACTAAATTTGGGTAATAATTCTCGATTCTCCAATGGAGAGGCTTCGCCAACGAATTCATCACCGCAGCTTAGCCTTCCGCCCCAGCCAACCGCCAAAGAACTAGCCGCTCAGGTATTTGGGCAACCAGGTAACGATCGATACCCCGACACGATTTCTCAGCCGAATCTATCTCTACCGCCCGAACTTGCCAGTCAACTGCGACAATCTGTCCAAAACATTTTAGCCACCTCACCCCAACCGCTCAAATCCGACTACGATCGAGCCAGTTATTTAGGTGAGTATCTCCAACAACATTATCAATCCGATCCCAACCAAGTAAATACTGCCAACCTCCCACCGCTCGATGCCAAATTAATCCAACAACTTACCGCCGCATGTGCGACGGCTCCCACAAATTGTAAATTGGTAGGCTCCGATCGGGATATTCCGGTAGTTTACACCTCCATGCTGCGATCGATCGGCATCCCCTCTCGCCTCAAAACTGGCGAAACACTCAGCCAAATCGATCCGCAAACCAAACTCTACCAACGCCCACCAGCCCAATTCCCAGGTAAAACTGAGGTCTATATTCCCAATTGGGGCTGGCTCGGACTAAATTCCACACCTACTGGCAACCAGCAGCCAGCTTTACTAAATCTCGATGCACGCCAAATAGCCCAACTTCAGGCACAAGTGCAGCAGCTCGCACCTACGCCACCGCCTTCGGTTACCCCGACACTCCCAACACCACCAACATCTCCAGCCAATCCTGCATCTTTGCCCCCAACAACACCAGCAACTCCTGTCAATCTCGCCCCCTCGCCCCCAACTATCCCATCTCCACTCGATCGCTCCGATCTCCCACTCCCGCTCCTAAAAACTTTCGCGATCGTCGCCGCGATCGGCAGTGTTCTCGGTTGGTACTGGTGGCGCAATCATCTACAGCAACAGGAACTAGCGCGGCTACCACCAGTCGAGCAAATTTATCGATCCATGCTCGCCACTTTAAGCCAACAAGGTCGAACCAGACTACCAACACAAACGCAGTTAGAATACGCCCAAAGTATCGCCACTACCGAGCATCCCCAAATTGCTAAAGTTGTCTGGGAAATTTCCCAACTATATACAGCTTGGCGATATGGCAAACAACCCATCGATATCCGACAGTTGGCCAAAAAACTGCAATATTTCCAACACCTACAGCAATTAGCTGCCGCCAGAAAACGCCAACAGTGGTTTGTAAGTCTCAATCCCACCTCTAGCCGTTAGCTCCACCCGTTAGCATCGTCTGTGGTAGGTAATCTTTTCAGAACCACTCCTAAACTTAACTCCTAACCGCTCTCTAGCTGGCGGTCGTTATCAATTCTGGAGGCTGCCAACGAGCTACGGCTGTTGCTTGCGCGCCGATGGACAGTCTGGATCGCTTGTCTAAATTTTTGCTAGACATAGCTCGATCTATATGTTATTATAAAGAAATGCGCTGGCGTAGCTCAGTTGGTAGAGCAGCTGATTTGTAATCAGCCGGTCGGGGGTTCGAATCCGTCCGCCAGCTTACTAAAACTCTTATCTTTAGAAGATCTAAGCATGAGGGAGTCGATAAAGAAAGGGAGAATGACAATCGTCATTCTCCCTTTTTGGTTATTGCTAACAATTCGATCTAATTAAGTGCCAATGCTTGGAGATTTGACCGCGTCGTATTTTCAGGGTCGGTACCCTCTGCAATCTGTAGAGTCAGGCTGGCAAGTTTAGTGACCGTAACGGGAGTCACCACGATAATCATTGTTGGAGTCGTTACGATAATCCTTGTAAGAGTTACCATGATAGTCGTCACGAGATTCAATGCGGTACTCATTCTGCCGATGGTAGCGTTTGGAAAAATATTCCCAACGGCGGCGACGTGCTTCGCGCGCCCGTTCGCGCTGGATTTCCCACTGGCGGCGACGATATGAGTCGCCATGATAGTCTTGCTGTCCGCCGATTTTGATGATCAGTTGGGCGCGCAGATCTGCCGATGGTCTCTCAGTGGTGGCAGGATTGTTAGGCGTTGTTAGAGCTTGGGAGTCTGGAGCGATGGCGAGCATGGTGAGTAACCCAATCGCTAAGGCTGTGAATTTAGACATAGTTAAGTTACGGTTGGAGGATAAAAATAGATGATGGCATTACAACTTTAGGCCGATCCAGAGCTAGAGTCATCGAGCTAAGGTAATGCTTTTGGGTGAGATATATCTATATGTATATATCTTTAGTCATGGTTGACAGTCAAACGTCGATTTTAGTTCGGCACCTAGTTACAAATCTTAACACTTTCCTTTAAAGGTCGAGATGTTTGGTAATTTGGGGGTTGGGGTTTGTGGGTACTCCCCAGATCTACATTAACTACTAATGTTGTTGTACTATTACAACGTGCGATCGATCGTACCTTAAATCGGCACAGCCGAAAAAATAAGCCAAAGCCGGATGTCGGCGTTGGCTCACAGATCGAGGAATTAATTGGCTCTGGGCAAGTTGCGATCGAAAGCGTCTCTAGAAGCGGAAACCAGCACCAACACTGAAACCTGTACCTTGACCGCGATCGGTACTCAAGGGAATGATTAACGATCCTTTTAAACGTAAGCTATCGGTGAGATCGAGATCGGCACCACCGACTAAGCTCACAGTAGTGACGTTATTACCGTTGCTACTGTTGTAATCTACAGAACCACCAACAAAGGGAGTAATCGCAAGAGAGCTATCATTATTTGTGAGCGGGATATCGTAAGTCAGCGCGGTACCAAAGTCCGTACCGTTGCTAGGAAAGTAGATAAATGGGCGGAGAGAAAGATTATCGCTGATGCTAAATTTAGAATCAACCCCAATTGCAGTTTGTCCGTTACCAAACAAGATAGATGGGCCGATCGAACTCTGACTTACTTGTGGAGAATTTGGAGGTAGAGGACTTGGAGGTTCGACTTGCGCGCTAGCTGGTGTAGTCATGCCGAGAGTGACGATCGAAGATAGCAGTGCAACAAAGGCAATTAGTTTAGTTTTCATCTTGCTGTTTTTAATTGTTTAAATTTTGTCGATTTTGGAGGTGATTTCAGCACCTAAAATGAAGCTTTGCGTGGGGCATGAATTTGACATTCATACTTATAGGTTAATAATTTTCAGTGGATATTTATATCCATCGATAGTTAGAGATTTAAACCGAGTATTGTCTACCCAAAGTAACGAGAGTAGTTTGTTCGTAGTCAGTAGAAAGCCGAAACACACCAAATCGTTATGATGCGTCGATCTACATTAGTAAACAGTCTTGGCAGTGGAGCTAGAGCAAATAAACAGCAATAACTCCTCGCTCTTTCAATTCGACTACTCGCTCTATATTTCGGTAGATTAAGATTGATTCTTCAATCGATTGCCGCTGGATCGATGCCCGAATAGAGTATTGTTGAAACTAAATATCTCCATCGACTGATGCCGATTGAAGATTTTTAATTTGATACGTGCGCGATCGAAATGCGATCGGGTTTAATATCTATAATTGAGGCGATCGCGACGATACTCACCATAAGACCGTTCGTCCCGTCTGCGGGCACGCTCGCGACGGCGTGCTTGACGTTCGCGCTGTAGCTCCTGCTCCCGCCGACGCTGTAACATATTTCCACGCGAGTAACCGCGATGGCGATCGCCGATCTTCAAGATAACTTGGGAGTGGAAGTTAGCGGCTGGCTGTGAAATCGAGACAGGAGAAACGTTTGCGGTTATTGCTTCAGACTTGGGAGCTATCGCGATGACTGTTAATAAGCCGATCGCCACTGAGGTCAGTTTTAACATGGGTAAATTGTAGTTAGTTATGGAAAGTAAGAAGCATGGTCTCGATAGCAATCTTTCCTTTAAATAGATTCATCGCATCAATGGGATAGATCTACTTCAAAGATGATTTGACTCCTTCCAAAACACTAGCTCCCGCCCCTTCTTTGAAAGATAGATAGAGGAAGGTGTAATCTAGGCCGTAAATTGAAACCGCCATCGGCAACTAGAGTATCGATTAGTAGCGATCGCGACGATACTCACGATGGTAATCAGAGTAACGGTCTTCTCTAGAATAGTACCTGTTGCGGCGGCGGTCGGCTTCGCGTTCGCGTTGGATCTGCCATTCGCGGCGGCCCCGTCCTTCCCAACGATTGGAGTATTCAGGCTGCGTACCGACGCCAATGACAGCTTTAACTTTGGTGCTGCCATCCCAGCGCGGGCCGATATAAATGGATTCGAGGTTAATCGGGATAGCTTGCGATTGGGGCGCAATAGTGAGGACTGTGAGGGCGGCGATCGCGATCGGCGTAATGAGTTTTAACATCTGTTGAGTATTAATTAATCGATAACTACTGGAATAAAGTTGAGTGCAACACTAGACAGAGTTGCGTCTGCCACCATATCTGTGATGGGAGGATTTACGTTGAACTTGTTGCTCTGGGGTGAGAATGGCGTCTAACTGCTGTCTGCTAGCTTGACGGATCGTTCTAATTTTGAGTTGTTGGTCGGCAGTCAAGTTAAGGCTTTTCCATGCGTTTCGCATGGCTTGACGACGTTCGTAACGAGATTGAGCTTGCTGTTGTTGTTCGGGGGTGAGAACTGTTTTCAGACGATCGCGAGCAGATGCCCGCAGTTGCGACATTTTGGACTTTTGTTCGGGAGTGAGATTCAACCGAGCCATCGCGCCCTCTCTGCGCCACCTACCGCTGCCTTGCACGAGCTGCGCTTGTTGTTCGGGGGTCAAAATTGACCTAAATTGAGCTTTGTTGGCTGCGCGAATAGCTTTGAGTTGAGATTTTTGGTCTGCGGTGAGGTTCATTTGCTGGCGACCTTGGCGGTTAGCTTGGCGTTGCGCCTGTAACTGCGAGTATTGTTGACGTTGTGTGGGGGTGAGGACTGCTTCAATCTGACGGATAGTAGTCGCTTGAAGCTGCTCTATTTTAGTTTTTTGGTCGTTAGTCAGATTGAGATTAGAGCGGGTGCGCTTGCCCATTTCACCAGCGATAGTCCGTTCCTGGGGGGTACGATAGAGATTGTCGGCAAATGCTGGTGCAGCAATCGCGATCGCTATTAACGGAATTAAGTTCGCGAGTTGTTTGTTCATGGAAGAAATCGGGGTTTGGAGTAGGGTAAAATGTTTGCTTTCCATGTCTATATCTTATGATTTGGGCCAGATCTCGGCATCAGGCTAAGGTCACGATCGATTGACCAAAGATTCGACCTCTAGTCATAGATCTAAATCACTCAAAGCATGACTAAGGTAACGCTCGAATTGGAACAAATCCAGTTATGTTAGAAGAAATATCTTAGATCGATCGCTCAGATGATGTTTTAAAAGTTAGTTTTGTTGCCGCTATAGTCAATCGCAGCAATAACATCAGTTGCTTATTATGAGTTACTGGTAAATTTAGGGAGTAGAGGGTAGGAGTGAAAATGCTCGCCTTTTTCCCGCTCGCTACTTTCTACACACACTGAGAATTAATAATTAGTACTATGTGGCAGAAATTAACCAACCATTCCTTTCCCCGCTCCCCGCTCCCCGCTCCCCGCTCCCCGCTCCCCGCTCCCCGCAAAATAGTAACCTTATTTACGCCATAGACTACTAGCAATATATATTAATCGATCGATTGCCATCCACTCGATACCGACCCCATCACCCCATTTGAATGCAGATCGAACTTTTCATGCGCCACCCTTTGAGATCGCTACTATATATCGAGTGGATTTTATTTGCAGTAGTAATGGCCATCGAAGTATCTCCGCGCGATGGGCAAGCGATCGAACTAAAGTGGCTTAATGTAGGGATTGTGGTGGTGCTAGCGTTGATGGGGTTGCACCTGCCTTTAGGTAAATTGTTGGTGAGGGTGCTATATACGATCGCTCAAACGATCGTCATTTTCTTAGCCGCTTATGTCGGAATGCGTCAAGTGGGTTTGCTCTGCGTCATTGTCCTGATGCGTAGCTACTTGGTATTTGGACGACAATATCGGTTGTGGGTGACTGGGGGAATATTCGTGCTGTATCTGATCGCAACAACTTTATTTCCTTACCGTCAACGTTCGCGCGCCTATCGGGGATTGCCGCCACGCACTAACATCACCAATGGTAACTCCCGACCGCAGCCCTTACCTGGAACTAGCGCGCCACCTGTCGATCCACAGGGAGAATCCGCACAGGAGACTCGCCGAGAACGGGATGGGTTCAAGTGGGGCTTTGTCTCTTTATTTGCAGGCATCTTATTGAGCCTGCAATTGTTGGTAGATCGCATTTTAGCTGAAAAACAGGCCAAAGAAGAACTCGCGATCGCCAATCAACGCATCCGTACCTATGCCCTCAGAGCGCAAGAAAATGGCAGCTTGCAAGAACGCAATCGGATCGCCCGCGAAATCCACGACTCGCTGGGACACTCCCTGACAGCTCTCAATCTCCACCTCGAAATGGCTGTCAAACTCTCCCAAATTCAACCCGAAAAATCGCGCGAAGTCTTGCTCGAAGCCAAACGACTTGGGTCGATCGCGCTCAAAGATGTCCGCGAATCAGTCTCGACGCTCCGCTCCGATCCGCTCCACAACCAAGATCTAACTACAGCAATTTATAAATTAGCCGATGAATTTAAGCTCTCTAACCAAATTCGACCCGCTTGTTACTTAGATTTACCGCTCAACTTACCTCAACCGATCGCCATCACTATCTACCGCATCATCCAAGAAGCATTGACAAACATCAGTAAATATGCTCAGGCAACAGAAACGATTGTCGAAATTCGCACCGAACCTACTACGATCGAACTAAATATCGTCGATAATGGTCGCGGCTTTATTCCCGATCACAACATGAGTGGATTTGGCATCCAAGGAATGCGAGAACGCGTATTATCATTACAAGGCGAATTTAAAATTATTAGTAATACCGACTTAGGCTGTCAAATCGTCGTTAGTATTCCGTTTGTGAAGGAGTAAAAGAGTGGATGGGTATATAGGGAAACGCTTAAAGCTAAGACCTAAAGCCTAGAGCCTAAAGCCGATTTTTAGAGGCAGGCTATTTTAGGCTTAAAATATTCTTAATGTCGTAAACCCCTATCCCTCTCCATCCCTATAGCCCCTAACTCATGGCAGAACAAAGCAAATTACCCCAACGTCATCCACAAGAGAAGCTAGATCGGCTAATTGTCGATCGATTATTGGAGAGCGACCCTCAAGAAGCGATGGCTTTGGCTGAATTAGCCAGACTCAGAATTAGATACAACGGGTTTCCGGGTGCGACAGACATTCAAGCCAATCTCGATCGATTGTTGATTGAATGGCACCTCACTGAGGAACAGCTATTCGCCAAAACTCGCGAACTTCACAACACCGAACCAATCTATCAAGTCAAAGCCAAAAAATATCAAGAACAAGAAGATTGGAATTAGGGTAGGGGACAGGCTTTAGGTTTTAGGCTTTAGGCTTTAGGCTTTAGGCTTTAGGGAAAAGGAGAAATAAGCTACATTGCCTATTACTGTTCCCCTTTACGCATTCCATTACCCATCCACCCTCCTGTATGGGATAACCGATCCAGTAGAGCCAACGCTTTGCGAACGGCACCGGATATAATAGCAAATAGAGAGATCTATTTATAAATACTCGACTCGATCGGAAGCTTACCCATGCTCGACTTTACTATTATCCTGCTACTAATCCTCGCAGCGGCAGGGATTGGCTACGACATCGTGGAGTTACTACCCAGCGAAGTACTGGAAAAGGTTACCAATCAGGACGGTTTACGAATAGTCTCAGCGGGGTTTGCCGCACTATTTGGTGGCATCTTTGGCATCGTTGTCAAAACAGCCTATCGGCGGCTAGAATTTCAGGTACGGCAGTTGCCTGTAGATGTCCTTTTGACTAGAGCTGTTGGCTTAGTTATCGGCTTACTGATTGCCAATTTGATGTTGGCTCCAGTCTTTTTATTGCCAATGCCTCTAGAATTCACCTTTCTCAAGCCCCTATTGGCAATTTTGGGAAGTGTGATGTTTTGCTATTTGGGGGTGACACTTGCCGATACTCATGGCAGTGCATTTTTAAGATTGATTAATCCACAAAATGTGGAAACAATGCTGGTTGCTGAAGGTACTTTAAAAGCTATTTCACCTAAAGTAATCGATACGAGTTGCATCATCGATGGACGGATTGAAGAGTTATTAAATACTGGCTTTGTAGAGGGACAAATTTTAGTGCCCCAATTTGTGATTCAAGAATTGCAAACCCTCGCCGATGCCGCCAATGATATGAAGCGGATTCGCGGACGCCGGGGTTTAGATATTCTCAATCGGATGAAAGATGGGTTTCCCGATCGCATTATCATTCACCCGATCGACTATCAAGATATTACAACCGTCGATGCTAAACTAGTTCACTTTGCTAGTGAAATTCATGCCACGCTCCTGACTAATGACTACAACTTAAGCAAAGTAGCCAATCTCCAAGAAGTTTCGGTATTAAATGTCAACGATTTAGCACACGCCGTGCGTCCGATTTATTTACCTGGCGATTGTTTAGAAATCAAAATTATCAAAGATGGTAAAGAAGCCGCTCAAGGTGTTGGCTACTTAGACGATGGTACGATGGTAGTAGTCGAAGAAGGTGGCAAATATATTGGCGGCGGACTCAGAATTATCGTGACATCTGCACTTCAAACCTCTGCTGGACGCATGATTTTTGCCAAACCATACGCCTCTATGATGGCGTAAATGATGGTTGGGAAAATATAATAAAATCAAAAATGCCTAAATTAAATCGCTATTCAATACATCGGAACTTTTCCATGTACTAATAAAACGATCTGGTGTTGGGAATAGTTTGTTTGCGATCGATCGACAGATATTTTTTCGAGCCAAATCCAACAACCTCAAAAGTCTAACTTCTGTTCCGATTTATCTAGATAACCCTGTATTAAAATATCTGTCCCGATTTGTTGCCAAGATACCCGTTCTAATACCATTGCATCAGACATCGATCGAATATTCAGATTGCCGACTGGCGAAGGTGCCGAACTCCCGCCGACAATTTTAGGCGCGATAAAGGCTAATACTTTCTGAATCGCACCATCAGCGATTGCACTAGCGGCTAAAGTCCCGCCGCATTCCCACAATACCGACAAGCAACCGCGATCGTAAAGATGTTGCATTACCTGCACTGGTTTGAGAGCATCTAATTCTAAGACTTGGACGCCGCGATCGCGCAATCGTGCTAATGTTTCGGGATTGACACCAATTTTAGTTACTACTAAAGTGGGCGCGACACTGATGTCCCACAAAATTGCGTCTAGCGGCACATCCAGACTGCGAGTCATCACCACTCGCAGAGGATTGGGTGCATCGGGATCGTGACTGGTGAGGTAGGGGTTGTCCCTACGTAAGGTATTCCCACCAATAACGATCGCATCACACCCCGCACGCAAATGATGAACGTAATGACGAGATGGCTCGCTGCTCACCCACGTACTATGTCCGCTATCGGTGGCAATTTTACCATCGAGCGTCATGGCATATTTGAGAATCCCCAACGGACGACGATGGACGATCCGCTGCACGAATCCTTCATTAAGTTCTTCACACGTTGCTGTTTCTACCCCAACGACTACCTCGATGCCAGCCTGCTGTAGCGTAGCAATACCGCCGCCAGAAACGAGCGGATTGGGATCTATCATCCCGACAACTACTTTGCCAATTCCCGCCGCTACTAGAGCCGCTGCGCAGGGGGGAGTTCTACCGTAATGATTGCAAGGTTCGAGGCTGACATAAATTGTCGCTCCACGCGCCCTATCCCCCGCTGCCCGCAATGCAAATACTTCGGCATGAGGCTGCCCTGCGCCGGGATGAAAACCTTCGCCGACAACTTCGCCATCTTTGACAATTACCGCGCCGACAAGGGGATTAGGGGCGGTCTTTCCCCAAGCTTGTTTGGCAAGATGCACACATCGTTGCATCATCTGGCGATCGAATTCTGTAGATTGCATAAGCTGGGAAGGAGGGGACGGGTGGATGGGTGGATGAGTGGATGGGTGGACTGTACCACCGGAGGATGAGTGGATGGGTGGATGGGTAAAGGGTAATAGGTAATGTAGCTTATTTTTCCTTTTCCTTAAAACCTTGCTTGGTGAAACACATGCGGAGGAGACCTCCGCGTGATTTCATCCGCAAAACCTAAAGCCTAAAACCTAAAGCCTACCCCCTAATCCCTAATCCCTATCCTCTATTCCCGATATCTGTATACTTTGATAAGTTTTATCGATGATTAGATCGTGTTAATACCAATGACAACTTATCAAGAAGCTGTTATTGTTAAGAAATCTTGCGAAATAAATCCTTCTGGTAGTATAAACTTTATGGCAGGTTTCTCCCGTAGCTTGTCAAAATCCATTACTGTATTTTGTGATTTTGACGGCCCGATTGTCGATGTATCCGATCGATACTATAGTACTTACTGTCTAGCGTTAACCGATACTGCTAAATATTATCGCGAGTTTTCCACGCCTGCACGCGCAAATTTACATTCCTTGCTCGATCTGACAACTCTGACCAAAGCGCAATTTTGGCAGATGAAGCAAGATCGTATCCCCGATCGAGAAATTGCTCGCCAGTCTGGATTAGATGGCGAACAAACCGAATTCTTTTTGCGGCGGGTGGTCGAAATTGTCAACTGTGTCGATTTACTCGCACAAGATAAGATCCAGCCTGGTGTCACTTGGGCATTAGGTTTGTTGCAGTCTCAAGGTGTGAGGTTAATTCTAGTAACTTTACGCGATCGCAACGAAGCAATTTCGATTCTCGAACAAAACGGACTCCGCCAGTTATTTACTGGGATTTACGGTACCAGCAATAGTGAAGCTGCCTATCAAAACTATACAGAAGTTAAAACCAAACTGCTCCAACGAGCAATGCGGGAACATCGCATCACATCGATAAACTCGCCACATAGTTGGATGATTGGCGATACTGAAGCTGATATCTTAGCAGGACAAGCGATGGGCATTGCCACGATCGCCTTAACTTGTGGCATTCGTAGCGAAATACAGCTCCGCCAGTTGCAACCAACAACCGTCGCGGCAGACTTACTACGGGCCGCTCATTGTTTAATTGGTAACAATTATCTCCAAGCATGTAGTTAAGGGAGCTAGGTTGACCCTGACTGCGGCAAGATGCACGCTCCCTCTTGACTTCTATCGATCTAATTCGTACCCACTAGCTCTTGGGCGGCTAGGGATTGAAAATTGAGCTTTTTTTCCCATGCTAAGGCTGTCCGAACGATAATGTCTAGATCGTTGAAACGTGGTTGCCAGCCCAAAGTCTGAGCGATCTGCTCGGCTGAGGCGATTACGCAAGCCGGATCGCCAGCACGGCGTTCGGCTTCGATGACGGCAAAATCTACCCCAGAAATCTCTTTAACTTTTTCGATAACTTGTCGGACGCTGTAGCCTTGTCCGTAGCCACAATTTAAAACTTGACTCGCACCATCCCTATTGAGATAGGCAAGCGCATCGACATGTGCCCTAGCAAGATCGTCAACATGAATATAGTCCCTAATTCCCGTGCCATCTGGGGTATTAAAATCAGTCCCAAAGATGCTGACACTCGGACGTTTGCCTAAAGCAGCATCGCAAGCTACTTTAATTAGATGGCTGGCTTTTTTACCCGATTGCCCCAACGTGCCACCGATTTCAGCACCAGCAACATTAAAATACCGCAATATCACGTATCTCAGATTAGAAGCACTCGCATAGTCCCCAATCAGACGTTCGCTCATCAATTTGGAACTACCATAAGGATTGAGTGGTTGTGGGATGGTATCTTCGGTAATCGGGTTTACTTCTGGCTGTCCGTACACAGCCGCAGTGCTAGAGAAGATAAATTTATTTACTCCAAATTGCTGACAACAATGAAGAAGATTGAGGGTGTTAGCTGTATTATTACTATAGTAAGCTAATGGCTCGACAAGCGAATCAGGAACTGAAATACTGGCAGCAAAATGTAAGACAGCATCAAAATTATATTCAGCAAAAACTCGTGATAGCTGCTGTCGATCGCCTAATTCGCCCTCGACTAACGTGCCATAAGAAATCGCATCGATATTGCCTGTAGAAAGGTTATCATAAACGACAATATCGTAGCCAGTTTCGCCTAATTGTTTGACGGTATGCGAACCAATATAACCTGCGCCACCAGTAACTAAAATTTGCTTTTTCATCGGGTCGGATTCGTATGAGATATCGATATAACTGTTCGGAGGCTGACCCGAACAGTTTAACACCCCAGACCTGGTGGATAGCAACACAGTCAAGACTTTTGGCTGTTAGCGTATCAGCTTTTTAAGCAACAATATAAGATAATATACTTATTAATTGCGATACCCAACTTCTATTCTCAGAATATAGCTAAAAACTAGCGATTATTAGTCGATCGGGACTATACGCTCGAATCATTTTACTAGGAATCGATTGCCCCGATCGCTCGGATTATTCATAATTTAGTTGCTAGCATAGGAGCCGACTAATTGCTAAATTTGGATCGGGATCGAGCCGATCGGCATTAAATTTCTAGATGGAAGATAATACACAAAAGACAAATTACTTCCACCGTTTGGCTAATAGCTGCTCTTCCAAAGCAGCAATCCGGTTGTAAGCAGCCGTTAGTTGAGCTGTCAATCGTTGAATTTGAAATTCAGGTGACAAATGTTGTTCTTTAACCTGATGATGGCCGATCTCTAAACCGTTATTGTCCATCGACATCCCTTGTCGATCGATCGCCCAATTAGCCGTTTCCTGGCGATCGGGCGCATCTTTAGGTAAATCTACATATCCATTGGTACGATAGCTCGCAATCTCCTGTTTCACCCTTCTGGCATCGCTGCTATTGAGCGGCGGTGTCTGCCGATTGAGGGGATGTTCGATCGATGTCTCTTCGCCACCAATGGTTTGTGTATCTAGATTCTGAAAGACATGCTGTTGCAATCGATCGATAATCTGATAAACTCGATCGACTTTGCGGGTCAAGGTACTAATCTGTTGTTGGATTGATTCCATCTTTTACCCTATATTAACTTCCACCAATCTTAAGTAATAAATCAATAAAAGTTGATTTATTGCTGAATTATTTAACTTTTAGTAATAATTTTGACGGAAATAATTAAGTAATTATGTAGAAATCAATTAATGTGTAGTAAGTAACTATGAGCGATATTTTTGTTACATCTACTTAAGTTTATTAACTAAGTTGGGAGTTGGGAGTAGTGGATAGTGCATAGCAATTTAAGACGCAAGCGTCTGGATTATTAATAATTTTTCTCACTCCCCCCTCTCCCTCTCCCCTCATCCACCCTTTACGGCGCAAGGCGATCTATCTGCCATTTACCCGCTACCAATTGATAGCGCAACCTGTCATGAAGGCGACTGGGACGACCTTGCCAGAATTCGATCTCCTGGGGAATCACCCGCACGCCACCCCAGTACGGCGGTTTGGGAATTTCTCGATTTTGATACTCAGTTTCGAGTTGTTGTAGTCTTTGTTCGAGGACAAATCGATCGTGAATAATCGCACTTTGTTCTGATGCCCAAGCACCTAGTTGACTGCTGGCCGGACGACTGTGAAAATATTCAGTCGCTTCTGATTCTGAAACCAGCTCTACCCGACCTTCAATCCGCACTTGCCGCTCTAAATCGCCCCACAAGAAGACTAGAGCGGCATAAGGACAATTTTGCAGTTCGACACCTTTTTGGCTGTTGTAATTGGTATAAAACACAAATCCGCGATCGTCAACAGCCTTGAGCAGCACCACGCGAGCCGAAGGTTTGCCCTCAGCAGTGACAGTGGCAAGAGTCATCGCATTTGGTTCTAATATATCTGCTGCCACAGCTTGCTCGAACCACAATTTGAATTGCTCGAACGGATTGGCAACGACATCTGATTCTAGTAATCCAGCCTGAGTGTAATTTTTGCGTAAATCGGCAATTTTAGTCATGGAGTTGGGAGTTGGGAGTTGGGAGTTGAGAGACTGGGGAATCGGGGGACTGAGAACGATTATTAACAACAGGATGCTTGCACCTAAACTTGCTATCCACTGTCTTGTCTTGTCTCGCTGCTTGCTGCGCTTCCATGGTCGGGGCGCATCCGCATAATCCGGGAGCGGCGCATCGACAAAGGAGGTTCCCTCCGAGTTGTGTGCGTCAAGAGAGGGAACTTCACGGCTGCGATCCGCTCCCGCCCATACAATTGCGACAAGACAGCAGTAAACCGTCGGGTTTCCCAACAAGTGCAAATCGTTGTCCACTATCCACTATCCACTATCCACTATCCACTCTTCAATACTCCCAACTACTCCTCCTGCTCCAGCATCTTCTTAGCAATTGCTAGTTGTGCTAGTTGATTTTCACTAATTTTAGGATAGGCTAATTCCATTTGCTGGAGGCGATTGCAGATAATATCTGATACGGCTAGGCGCATAAACCATTTGCGATCGGCAGGAATGATATACCATGGGGCGACTTCGGTACTAGTATGGTTAAAAATATCTGTATATGCTGCTTGATAATCATCCCAATAAGCACGTTCTTGGATATCTTGGGCACTAAACTTCCAGTGTTTTTCTGGTTCGTTAATTCGCTCTAGAAATCGCTTCTTTTGCTCTTTTTTGGAAACGTGTAGAAAGAACTTGAGGATGACAGTCCCATTATTGGTGAGATACCGCTCGAAATCGTTGATTTCTTGAAATCTTTGCGGCCAGATCTGTTTGAGGTCGATATGCGGTAAGTTTTGCGCGGCCAAAAGTTCGGGGTGGACGCGCACGATTAGGGCTTCTTCGTAGTACGAGCGATTGAAGATGCCAATGCGACCCCGTTCGGGCAATGCTTTATATGTGCGCCATAAATAATCGTGGTCTAATTCTTCGGCAGAGGGACTCTTAAAACTATAGACTTGACAACCTTGAGGATTGATACCGGACATGACATGTTTGATGGTACTATCCTTCCCCGCAGCATCCATTGCTTGGAAAATAATTAAGACAGAAAATTTATTTTGGGCGTAGAGGATATTTTGATACTCTGCCAATTGCTGGATACCTGCGGCTAATTCGATCTGAGCGGCTTCTTTACTCTCGAAGTTGTCTGTATCTGCGGGATCGTAATCTTTGAGATCGATTTTTTTGCCCGGTGGCACGATCGTGTGGCGCACGATCGACGGATTAAGATGGCTAATTGTCATGGTGCTGCTAAAATTTTTGAGCGACTGCGAGCGCGATCTTTGAGTATTGTTCGGAAAATTTTCAGCTATATAGCTGAGTTTGGTGTCGGGCTTAACTCGTTCTTAACCTGGTTTTTTGGCGATCGTGGTTTACTCGATCGCCCTTATCCTGATACATTGAGCGAATACTGGCTCATAAAATTAATAACTCTACTCTTGTGTATTTATGAAAGTCCTGGTAATTGGCGGCGATGGTTATTGTGGGTGGGCAACTGCGCTGTACCTGTCCAACCGGGGGTATGATGTTGGGATTTTGGATAGTTTGGTCAGACGGCATTGGGATCTAGAACTAGGAGTAGAGACACTTACACCGATCTCCAGCATCCACCAGCGGATTCAAAAATGGCAAAAATTGACTGGCAAACAGATCGATTTGTTTGTTGGGGATATTAATAACTACGATTTCTTACAAAAATCGCTACGAGAATTTCAACCAGAAGCTGTCGTCCATTTTGGCGAACAGCGTTCGGCACCATTTTCGATGATCGATAGAGAACATGCGGTGTTGACTCAGACGAATAACGTCATCGGGAATCTCAACCTGTTATACGCGCTGCGGGATGATTTTCCCGACTGCCATCTAGTGAAACTAGGCACGATGGGCGAATATGGAACGCCCAATATCGATATCGAAGAAGGTTACATCACGATCGAGCACAACGGTCGTACTGATACTTTACCCTATCCCAAGCAGCCTGGTAGTTTCTACCACTTGAGCAAGGTTCACGATAGTCATAATATCCAGTTTGCTTGTAAAGTTTGGGGCTTGCGTGCGACAGATCTCAATCAAGGTGTCGTCTACGGGGTACTCACCGAAGAAACGGGGATGGATGAAATGCTCATCAACCGTCTCGACTACGATGCGATCTATGGTACGGCTCTCAATCGCTTCTGCATTCAAGCGGCGATCGGACATCCCCTCACAGTCTACGGCAAAGGCGGCCAAACTCGCACATTCCTAGATATCCGCGATACGATCCGCTGCGTAGAACTGGCGATCTCCACCCCTGCCAAATCCGGCGAATTCCGCGTTTTCAACCAGTTTACCGAGATGTTTAGCATTAACGATCTCGCGCTAAAGGTCAAGCAGGCAGGCATCGCGCTAGGATTGGATGTGGAGATTAATACGATCGATAATCCCCGCGTCGAGGCTGAAGAACACTACTTCAATGCTAAAAATACCAATCTGCTCAACCTCGGACTCCAACCGCACTTCCTATCAGATTCGCTCCTCGATTCGCTGTTGAATTTTGCCATCAAATACCAGCATCGCATCGATCGAGCGCACATTTTACCCAAGGTTAACTGGAAACGGCTTTAGGCTTTAGGCTTTAGGCTACAAGGATGATGAATGGGTTTGGAGATTGGTGCCAGCAGTGGACTAAATCGCTAAAAGCCTAGAACCCATATATTAGGCAATCCTTACTTTATAGCTGCGGACGCTTGCATCCTGTTACCTAAGAACTCAAACCTAAAGCCTAACACCTAAAGCCTAACGCCTAAATTGAGGTAAAATAATGAAACTTAAGATGCTGTGTTAGGAGAAATACATTATATGAAACGGTTCGCTCGTCTACTCGTTGCCTTTAGTCTCTGCTTGACTTGTTTGATGGGTGTTACTCAACAAGCAATGGCAGCTAGTTGGAATAGCTCGATGGTATTGGCTGCTACTTCAGCTCCTGAAGAAGTCATCCGCAACAGTGCCGATAGCAAATTAGGCACGGAATTTGGTAAAAAAATCGATTTAAATAATACTAACGTTCGGGCATTCCGCAAATATCCTGGTCTCTATCCTACCTTGGCACGCAAAGTAGTAGACAACGCTCCTTATAAGAGCGTAGAAGACGTACTGAATATTCCTGGTTTGAGTGAAAAGCAAAAAGAAGCTCTCAACGCCAACCTCGATAAATTCACTTTAACTTCTGTGGATGATACCTTCACCGAAGGTGGCGATCGTTATAACAATGGTTACTACTAACTACAATCGGTAATTCATCATTTTACCCTCATACTTCATCTCCCACCCAGAATTGGTGGGATTTTTTTGTGCCGCTCATCACAGATAATAGGGGATAGGGGATAGGGGATAGGGGGTAGGCTTTAGGCTTTAGGCTTTAGGCTTTAGGCTTTAGGCTTTAGGCTTTAGGCTTTAGGCTTTAGGCTTTAGGGGAAAGTGGATAGTGGATAGTGAGTAGTAAATACTCAACTTTCAACTTTCAACTTTCAACTCTCTAATCATTACCGATTACCCATTACCCAACCACCAATCCACCCAATCCACCCATCCACCCAACCCACTCACCCTTATGTCCCTAACTACCAGCTTTGATGTCATCGTCGTAGGAGCTGGAGCGGCTGGATTATATGCCGCGCTGTGTTTGCCAGCTTCATTGAGAGTGGCGATCGTCAGTAAAGCTAGTTTACCCCTGTCAGCAAGTGATTGGGCGCAGGGGGGGATTGCCGCCGTGGTAGATCCGCAAGATTCGGTAGACTTACATATTGCCGATACATTACGGGCGGGGGCGGGATTGTGCGATCGAGCTGCGGTAGAATTTTTAGTCACTCATGCAGCAGAGTGTATCGATTCACTGGTAAATTTTGGGGTGGGATTCGACAGGGTAAATGAGAAATTAGCTTTGACGCTCGAAGCAGCACATTCGCGTCCGCGCGTGCTCCACGCCGCCGATACCACAGGCAGAGCTTTAGTAAGTACTTTAGCCGATCGAGTGTTAGCGCAACCAAATATTACCGTATTTACTCACGCCTTCGCCTTAGATTTGTGGCTCGAAGCTGGCATCTGTCGGGGAATTAGTCTTCTGTATCAGGGACAAATTACCTGGGCAACAGCTACCGCCGTTGTTTTGGCAACTGGTGGCGGCGGACAAGTTTATGCACAGACTACCAATCCAGAAGTTAGTACTGGCGACGGTGTGGCCATGGTACATCGAGCTGGCGGACTGCTGCGCGATCTCGAATTTTTCCAGTTTCATCCTACCGCGCTCACCAAGGCTGGCGCGCCCCGCTTTCTGATTAGCGAAGCAGTACGCGGTGAAGGTGCTCATTTAGTAGACGATACTGGTTATCGGTTTACTTTTGACTATCACCCAGCAGGCGAACTCGCCCCTAGAGACGTCGTCAGTCAGGCGATTTTCCGTCATTTGCTCAAACATAGCCCAGACCCCAGTCAAGGCTGTGTCTGGCTCGATCTCAGCCCGATTCCAGAGGCAAAAATTCGGCATCGCTTCCCCAATATCATTCAAGTCTGTCAGTACTGGGGGATCGATATTTTACATGAGTCGATCCCAGTGGCTCCAGCCGCACATTATTGGATGGGGGGCATTCATACAGATTTGATGACGCAAACTAGTATCCCTGGAGTCTATGCAGTCGGAGAAACAACTAGTACTGGCGTACATGGAGCCAATCGATTGGCTAGTAATTCGCTCCTCGAATGCGTGGTATTTGGTGCTCAGTTGAGTAAAATACCAATCGAGTCTCGATTCTCTACGGGCGATACCCGATCGACTATTTCTACCTCGTTGGCGAAGCCTATCGGAACGATAATCGATCTTACACCAACAGAGTCTTCATCCCTAAATCTTCAGCTCGATATATTATCTAAAACTCCAAATGATTGGACGGAAAAAGTCCGATCGATCCGCCAAGAATTACCGCGATTGATGTGGCAAGCTGCGGGAATTTGTCGAGATCGTCATAGTCTAGAAACAGCAATCGATCGAGTCAAACTTTTACAAAGCGAATTCGATCTTTTACCGATCGGTAAACTAATTAGTCAACTCAGTCCACAATTAACTCTGACTTTGCCAACATCAATTTCGCAACAAGATCTGTGTACTTGGGGCGAGACTAGAAATTTACTAGATATCGGACTGACAATTTTAACTGGCGCACTCATGCGCACCGAAAGTCGTGGCGGACACTATCGGACTGATTTTCCCTTACTCGATCCCCACTGGCAATTACATACTCTAGTTCGTGGAGATCGGTGGTCTAAATCTTTGCCGATCGAGTGATAAATAGTTGTTAGGATAAGATAGCTATAGCTCTTTTGCCAAACGGAGCGCGATAAAAATTACTTTTTACTAAGAATCAGGTGTAAAATCTCCCCGAACGGGAAGGATCGAACCCGATCGTTCATTATTGCCATCCTCTGTCCTGCACAGAGGTGATTATCAATTATTAATTATCAAACTCCTCCATGAAGACCAATCCAAAGCAATCCCAACCAGAATCGACGTCACCTCAACCTTTGCTGGTGCAATGGTGGCAAAAATGGAGCGAAAATATCACTATCTTAGTTGTAGCGATTGGATTGGCTTTTTTCATTCGGACATTTATTGCAGAGCCGCGCTACATTCCCTCCGAATCCATGTTACCGACTTTGGAAGTCGGCGATCGCGTCATCGTCGAAAAACTCTCTTACTATAGCCATCCACCCCAACGCGGCGACATTATCGTCTTTGCGCCACCGCCACAGTTACAAGCGCAAGGATATCTAAAAGATCGGGCTTTTATCAAACGCGTCATCGGTTTACCAGGCAATACGATCGAAGTTAAAAATGGTCGCGTCTATGTCGATCGTGAATTATTGACCGAATCATACATCGCCGAGCCGCCTAATTATGCCATGTCGCCTGTCGTCGTCCCGTCCGACCAAATATTTGTGATGGGCGACAATCGCAACAATAGCAACGATTCTCACGTTTGGGGTTTTTTGCCTAAGACTAATATTATCGGTCATGCTTGCTTCCGCTTTTGGCCGCTAGAACGTTGGGGTGGCATGAGATAACGCCTCAGCTTGCCACAAAAAAGACCGACAGTTAGTTACCTAACAATCGATCCAAAAGCTAAAAACCCCGATTTTCCCTAGCAATGAAGTATCAATATGAGACTTACAGTACTAAAAAAATATTGTTGAATTTTGGTGACTTAATGATTAATCTAGATTAAGCTTGCCAACCTTCTGTCTCAAATATAACCTGTTAGAGATCGCACAGGCATCAGCCATTTAGATGACCGATCGCCGAATGTTAGACTCTAGATCCAAAGGTAGATTATTGTGTAAAGGGGACTTTCAGCTCTTAGCAATAAATTTTCCCAGTTCTCTGTCTCGATGCGCTCGAGCTTCGGTTTGAGTACGTCGCTATCCCCTATCTTTTATCCCCTAATGTATTACTTTCCTCAAGATCCGCCATATTTTATTTTATTTGCTGGTTTATTTGCTGGCATAGCTTGCGGAGCCGCTTTCGACAGCACCCTACGCCAGAACGTCAAAGCTTGGTCGGCAGATCGAAACAACATCATTCTTGCCAATAGCGATGGGATTAGCTTGCGGTTGCCCTTTTTGGGTATTTGCGTGGGGATTATTTTCTTTCTCTCGGCTGGGTTAGAAATTTTCGGATTTCCAACCTGGCTGGCATATAGTATCGCCTTGCCATTGACGTTGTTAATTGCCATCTTGCTGTGGTTTCAGCTCCGAGTAGTCTTCAGACAACTCGACAGAGGTGGTTCGCCCGCACTGGATCTAGACTCCTGGGAAGAATAATCTCAGGTCGGCACATCGTCGAGAGATATCTATACTGCCAAAACATGAGTGTTACATTAGAGGCACCCCTACAGGTTAACCTGCACGGGTGCCTCTCATCTAGGTAACCACAGTTGTAGCTAGCTCGTAAGATCTACTCCATAACTCAAGATTCTCGCGATTGTGGTAAAAACCAACTACTCCTATTGCCAGTCAACCGTTTGAGGCGCATAGTTTGTAAAAACCAGCAAGTAATCGCCCCTGGTAATGATAATAGCAACCACAGCGGCGATAATAAAAAGGCTAAAATTATGCCGCAAATTGCAGTTATCAACCCGACAAACTGTAGTAGAATAATTCTGGGTCGTCTGTGAACCGTACCTAGTTTGATACTACCGCCTTGCAACCACCAATAAATTGATTGCAAACTCCCATCGAGCCAATGATAGAGAGGATGACGGATAGTTTGGGTACGAGACGAAGATCTAAATATTTTGACTAATAGATTTCGTAGAAATAATACGATTTTGGTACATAAACTAATCAATGTTGCCAAAGGCATATTCTCCCACAGTTTATCTACACCAATGCGATATTGATAGCGAAAGAAATGCTGTTGTTGTGTGGCTAAATTGGCGAGAGATTGTTGAATAATTCGGACAATCGTATTGGGATTAGATGTTGGTAATGATGAAACAGTGTTATTGAGATCGATCTTATCTAAAATCCAATTTTCGGTCGCGGTGGGGCTGTTTCCACCAGGCGATCTCCACCACCCAGTTTGTTCGTCCATCCCTTCGATGACTGAGTGAACATCGCTAGTGAGAATTTCATGCTGTCCAGCGAGCACGAGATCTGCTAAAACTTGCCGAAGTTCGGCTCGTTCGATTTTTAGTGCTGGCTGAGCTAAATATTCCAGATGGCTGACGATCTTTTGACGTTCGGCTCCGGATAAGTGAGGGAGCGATTCACTAACTAGCCAGTCAATATACTGAGTGGGAGTACAATTAGTTTTGGTAGATTCTCGTCGAACGAAACCAGCAAAGGCCGTTACGGATTTTGGTGTAATCGTACCTTCTAAAATTCGATTTAAACCATCCAAACGTCCCCAGAGTAGGTCGTTAGATCGCCAGGATTTTTTAAAAAAACCACCGATATTATAAAGTTTATCGCCACCTAGTTTTTCTTTGGTATTTTTACCGCTACCGATACCTAATTGGGCAGTATCTGGACTGATACAGATGGGACTGATAATTTCTTTTTCAGTTAAATTGGTCAAATATTCAAATGGATATAATTCTCGATCGATAAATTCAAAAGTATGCCATTGTTTGAGCAACAGATCGGCATATCGATCGCCCAATTTAGAGATTGTCACTTCTGCTGCGAGTGAAATTTGTTTTAAGATACTCGGAAAGCTTTGATTGCGATCGTTATCGTATGCTAATTGTCGATCCATCCATATTAATGGGTGCAGATCGCTACTTTGCCCGATTCTACTAATACGTTGTTTGAATTGAGCGAAGACGCTGGAAATTCTCGCCTGAGATAACCAACGATCGCGTTGCCGACTATCACCAGAAAAATGGTTTTCTGCGGCTAATTCTGGTAAGTCTAACCAAAAATAAACTGGAATAGTTTCTAGATGCGAGCCTGAAGCATCATTGGGTACGAAGGTGTGAAATCTAGTACCATCTAATAAGAATCTATGCAACCTAAAGAGCAATTCGTAAACTAAAGCGCGCAGTCGTCGATCGTTTGATTCTTGAGCGATTAAATAATAAAAGTAGTTACACACAGAGCTGTCGCTCAGTAATAGCTCGATACTAGCTCGCACTACTTCTAACAATTTAATGTTGCAGCCAAGTTGTTTGGATAAATACTGAAGTCTCAGTCGATCGTTTTCATCAATTTCACTATTTAATAGATTATTAATAGTCTCGATTAAATAAAAATGCTGTCTGATACTATATTCGACATCTAAATCGATGACTTGAGACTCAAATCGATCGAGTAACTTATAATAGTTGTGTCGATCTTGGCCGCTAGTAAATTTGCTAGTCAATACTCGATCGATCTTATCGAGAATGACAGAATATTGGCTGTTTTGGGCGTTTAGATCTGCTTGAAGCAGGAGCGGTAAATTGCGATCGCGAAAATCAAACAATCTACCTCTAAGATAAATTTGAGATTGAGTGCGATCGGTACTTTCTAATATTTGTTGTGAGTCTAACGCACTTTCAACTCGATCGATCGAAGCGTGATAGCGACGAACTTTATGATTGTGTTCGTGAATTGTTTGCAGGTCGTTAGTAATACTTTGATGGATCGGAATCGACAAAGCTGCCGCTTGCAAAATTTGCCCCATCCGATTTTGTTTTTTTCCGGTAACTTGCAGTCGATCGTTTAATTGTTCGGGATTGGGATCGATGTAAAATAATTTTCTTTGACCGCACCGATTTGGCAATCGATAGTATGCTGCTTTCATCAAGCAAGTTAGCGGCGTACTATCGAGTAAGCCACCATCTAAAAAGTATAATTTGTCGCTACGAGTGGAAATATCTGGCGTGTAATGCTTGGCTAATTTTCCCCAAGTTATTAACTGACGATCGACTAAATTGTGGCGATTGTGCAACTCTACTTCTACTAACGGAAAAATAACTGGAGTTCCCGCCGTAATTTGACATAATTTGACTAAAGCTTGATAAGTATCCTTAGACGAGCGCGGTAATTCTGGATCCTGATAATAAGGATTGAACGGCTCCTTCCGCCCTTTACGATGTTTGAGTCGAAACATGGCGCGATGATTTTTTGCCCTAAAATCGAGCGAACCCTCAGTGAAAGTTCGATCGACTTTACCTAAATAATCTGTACCAGCAATCGCTAAATCTAACTCTTGCGTAGGTGAGAACCATTCTTGCGGCGATCGTGGTAGCTTGTGTTCGATTCCTTTGATAAGAGTTGCGAGCAACCCCCGTTGATAAAAACTTTCGTTAGGAGAGTTCGATTCGTCTACATGCGCTTTAAAGAGATTCGGCTTTTGGAGGATCTTCAGGAGTTCGCCACTACTACGCCAAATGCGGGCAAAGGCACTAAAATCTACCACTTCTCGATCGTTGCTATTGGCGATCGCATAAGCCAATAAAAT
Organism: Chamaesiphon minutus PCC 6605; assembly: GCF_000317145.1. Lineage (GTDB taxonomy): Bacteria > Cyanobacteriota > Cyanobacteriia > Cyanobacteriales > Chamaesiphonaceae > Chamaesiphon > Chamaesiphon minutus. The sequence goes on from NC_019697.1 coordinate 3,966,208, forward strand.
TCCATTAATGCCGCCTGCCGAACTGCCAGAAATGATATCGACTACTAGATCGGAGTCAGTCAATGCCTTCACTAATTTATAAATGCCACGACCGCGCACTGCATGATAAAATTCCTGACACACACCATGTGTATAGATTGCCAAAGACACACCACCATAGACCACCAACCCTAACTGCATTTCCCGCAAAAACTTTGGCTGATAATAGCTACGTTGATTAGACATGATTGCAGGTAAAAAGCAACAAATGAGCGAATTCGGGGGCAAAAGCGGGGTGTGTTCAAGCCCATCGGATGGCTTAGAGTCTAAGACCTTCATTACTAGAGATCCAAAAAATCTCCAGACGATCGTCTCCCATTTTAACAGGGTCTGTAGCGATTAGTAGTAGATAGAGCTGATGCTTGTACCAATCATTCTCATAAGATTAAAAGTTTTCACGGTTGCCAAAAGCACTACAATAAGGTAACTTTATCCAGATTGTCAATTGCTGACAAGATCTTAAAACACTTCGCACGCAAACAGCCAGCTCGATCGCCTACTAAAATGACCAAATTGTGGCAAGCTGAAGATGAGATAATCGTATTCACATCCTCACCGTTGTTTCTCTATGCAGACCCTGCCAGTAGCCGATCGGTTCGCTTATAGTAATTTAGGTACAGACACCACGATTCATCGCCGTAAAACCCGGCCTGTAGCCATTGGCAGCGTTATTATCGGTGGAAACAATCCAGTGGTCGTTCAGTCGATGATCAATGAAGATACCTTAGATATCGATGGGGCGGTGGCTGGAATTCGCCGTCTCCACGAGATCGGCTGTGAAATTGTCCGCGTGACAGTACCGAGTATGGCTCATGCCAGAGCTTTGGCCGAAATCAAACAAAAACTGATCGATACATATCAAATCGTCCCCCTCGTGGCTGACGTCCATCACAATGGCATGAAAATTGCCCTCGAAGTTGCCAAACATGTAGATAAAGTCCGCATCAACCCTGGATTGTACGTCTTTGAAAAGCCCAAGCCCGATCGCACGGAATATACCCCTACTGAATTTGCCGAAATTGGCGAGCAAATTCGCGACATGCTCGAACCATTAGTCGTCTCTTTACGCAACCAGAATAAAGCGATGCGGATTGGCGTCAATCACGGTTCTCTCGCCGAACGGATGTTATTCACTTACGGCGATACTCCCGAAGGCATGGTTGAATCAGCCTTAGAGTGCATCCGCATCTGTCAATCATTTGATTTTCACAACCTCGTCGTCTCGATGAAGGCATCCCGCGTCCCCGTGATGCTTGCCGCTTACCGACTCCTGGCACAACGGATGGACAAAGCTGGCATGGATTACCCGATTCACTTAGGCGTCACCGAAGCTGGCGATGGCGAGTACGGACGGATCAAATCTACGGCTGGCATCGCCACCCTCTTAGCCGAAGGCATCGGCGATACGCTGCGAGTATCGCTCACTGAAGCTCCCGAAAAAGAAATACCCGTGTGCTACAGCATTCTCCAATCGCTGGGGCTACGGAAGACAATGGTAGAGTACGTAGCTTGCCCATCTTGCGGTCGAACATTATTCAACCTCGAAGAAGTCCTCCATCAAGTGCGCGAAGCTACCAAGCACCTGACGGGACTAGACATCGCCGTGATGGGGTGCATCGTCAATGGCCCTGGCGAAATGGCTGATGCCGACTACGGTTATGTCGGCAAAACACCAGGCTACATCTCCCTTTATCGCGGTCGAGATGAGATCGAGCGCGTCCCCGAAGCCGAAGGCGTCGCCAAATTAATTGCCCTGATTAAGGCCGACGATCGTTGGGTAGATCCATAATGGTGGATAGGTGGATGGGTAGATGGGTAATGTAGTTTGTTTCCCCTCTTCCCTTCCCCCTTCCCCCTTTTCCCTAAAGCCTAAAGCCTAAAGCCTAACCCTGCCAATCCCGATCGAGATAGAGGTAGGTGGCGATCGTGCTAACATCGAAGTATTACGATAAGTTCGCCGATCGCACTTGACATTTTGTCAAATGTGCTAACTTAGGTATAGTTCGACAGCATTCACTTTTCCTTTCCTGTTAATCTCAGACAGAATCATGAAGATCGAAAAACACGGGTTAGTCATTGGTGCCACCACATTAGTACTCACAGCAGTAGCCGTTACTGGTGCGGGGCTTCATCTTCCCAGAGGTGTTGCCTTCTTCAAAAACAGCCCCAAGGAACTGCTAGACGAGGTGTGGCAGGTTGTCGATAAACAATACGTCGATGCCACCTTCAATCAAAAAGACTGGCGAGCGATTCGCACTCAGTACGTAGTTAAAGGTAACTATAAGAGTAAAGAAGAGGTTTATAAAGCAGCACGGTCGATGCTCAAAAATCTCAACGATCCATATACCCGCTTTATGGACCCTAAAGAATTTAGAGATCTGCAAGTCGAAACATCCGGGCAATTAATCGGTGTAGGGATTCAACTGAGCCAAAACGAGAAAACCAAAAGACTCGAAGTAATCGCCCCGATCGAAGATACATCGGCATCTAAAGCGGGAATCCTATCCAAGGATATCATCACGAAGATCGATGGTAAAAGTACCGTTGGTATGGACGTGAATAAAGCAGTACAACTCATTCGCGGCAAAGAAGGCACTACCGTCAAACTTACGATCCTCCGCGACAATCGTCAAACCCTCGAATTTAATTTACTCCGCCAACAAATCGAGATTCATCCCGTCGAAGCTAAATACCGTCCGAAAGAACTCAACGGCATCGGTTACATCCGACTCAAACAATTTAGTGCCAACGCATCAACTGAAATGGGTGCGGCGATTCAAAAACTTGAAAGCCAAGGTGCTAAGGGCTACGTGTTAGACCTTAGATCGAATCCTGGTGGCTTGCTATATGGTGCGATCGATATCGCCCGGATGTGGCTGGACGATGGCAAAATCGTTTCTACCGTCAACCGTAGGGGTACAGACGATATCAGTGTGGCCAATAATACCGCGATTACCAAAAAACCGTTAGTAGTACTAGTCGATGGTGGTTCGGCGAGCGCGAGTGAAATCCTCTCTGGCGCACTGCAAGATAACAAGCGCGCTCAATTAGTTGGCGTGAAGACCTTCGGTAAAGGTTTGGTGCAATCCGTTCGCCCCTTGTCCGAAGGTGCCGGAATGGCAGTCACGATCGCTAAATACTTTACTCCTAGCGGCAAAGATATCAACCGTGCCGGAATTAAACCAGACGTAGAAGTTAAACTCAGCAAGACACAAATCCAAGCCTTAGTCAAAGATCGGGCCAAGGTAGCGACTGTTGCCGACCCTCAGTACGCTAAAGCCTTGCAAGTTTTACAAGTCGAGATCGCACGTAATGGTAGTTCAGCCCAAAAAAAGTAGTAGGTAGTTTACCGACGGATATCACAGATGCCGCCTGTAAACCCAATACGAATCTTGAAGATTGCCAGCTCGAGCGAGCGGTCACTACTACAACCAATCGTTATCTATCTAAGGCACTATATTATTTGTGGTTTACTACTAATAATAGTGAGTGAGTTAGCCAGAGCTAGACTTGAAACACAAACCCGACTTCTTAGAGAAGTCGGGTTTATAGTCTGATTTGTTAGTTGCCAATATTCGCTTTAAAGATCTCGCATCATCGAAATCGATCGAGGTTGATAGCCTAATTGCTGATATAAATCTAGTGCGGGTTGATTATTGGTAAATACTTGCAGCCCGATTTGAGTATAGCCTTCGGCTTTAGCCCAAGTTTGGGCGTGTTCTAATAGAGCGCGCCCGATGCCTTGGCGACGATAGGTAGGATTGACATACACCAGAAAAATATTCGGATGGCGAATACCACTAACCTGATCGATAGCCAATCCCAGCCACAAACAGGCAATCTTCACAGAACCATGTGGCGCGGGCGTAGTCACAAACCACAATGGTGTTTGACTATTGAAATATCGCTCTACTGTAGATTGTAAATGCTGATAATCTTGCTGCTGGGGGTACAACTCTCTGTAAGTAGTTTGGAGAAATTCTAACAGGGTTGCCATATCGCGAGCATAGCTTCTCCCGTTGAGCATTGGCTCGCTGGCGATTAACTTGTACTCAGTCAGGTGAGGGGGTAAATCCGGCATTATGCGGGTATGTGGATGTCCGATTGCAGCATTTAGCTGCTGGTTTGGCAAACAATGTAGGGTGTTTAACTCGATTCGAGCGACTGCAATTCTAGATTAGGAAGATAATTGACACCGACATAGTCGAGCGAGCGAGCGAAGGCTAGATTGGCGGTTGCGCTCTTGCCAGCGCATTGCCGATCCGGCAAGCTCGATCGGCAAATTGCCAAGGCTATTTGTTTACCTTAACATAGAGCGATCTCGGTTAGATAATTCAAGTGCAAGTTAGTAATCCGGATGGTGTTAACCGATCTTACCAAGCTACTACAATTTTATTTAATGGAGGTTTATTCCTTCTAAAAAACTTTGCTAGCTCCTAACTACTCGATCCCCAAAATAATTTAATTTAAATCTATTTTTGGATCTCATTTCGATCGAATACTGTGATAAGTTGGGTATGCTAAATCATAACTCTACCTTTTCTGCCTACTGGAATAGCAATATAATATAGTACTTCCGATCTCTGGCTTAGTCCCCGCACAGATTTTAGCATCTGAGCCAGCATGTAATACTCTGAGTCAGCATGTAATACTTCACGTTTCTTGTCAGTAGCAAAGCATAGGCAATTCGGCAAAGCTGACGCTCGGTGTTGGCGAAACCCCACTCCTGACAAAGTAATGCGCACGACTTAGTTCGATTTTTCAGCCTCAAGCTTCGATAAGTATAAATACTTGTTCGCGGAGCGTCTCCAAGGGAGAATCGCGTCGCGATTGCCGGAATGACATGTGGCTAAATGGTAGTCAATATTACCAAAATAAATTTCACGCTCGGATGAAACTTATTTAGCCAAAATCATTCATTGTTCCTAAGTGAATAATTAAGCAATCCGATCTCGATAAAATTGCTACGCTGTTTTCTCGCAGTCTGAAAATTTTGGCTCTCTTCGCTGAAATTTTAACTGTGATGGTTTTGTCTGGAATTAATTATCCCATCTTGAATATTGACTTGGTAGAAAATGCTCACCCTCGCTCCAGAATTTAGCTATCCCACGCTACAACACCCCGATCGCCATGTTTGGGACTTTTGGTATCATTACGATGCAGATACAGAGATTTTTCATCTCTTTTATTTAAATGCCGATCGATCGTTAGTCGCAACCGACAAGCATCATTTCAGCTCTCAAGTAGGTTACGCAACTACCAAGGATTTTTTGACGATCGATTGGGCGAGCGATCGGGTATTGGGTGCAGATCCGCATGGGTGGGACGATACATCGATTTGGAGTGGGGATATCATCAAAATTGACGGTGGGTATTTGATGTTTTATACATCCAGAAATCAAGCCACAGATGATGGGATGACTCAAAATATTGGTGTCGCCTTTACTCATCACATTCAGAGTTTCGATCGGTGGTTTCGGATTCCAAGTATTCGGATTAAACCCGATGCTCCATACGAATTGCACCACGTACCAGAAGATCTGACAATTCATGCTTGGCGCGATCCATTTTTATTCCGCCATGAAGAACAGATTTATATGTTGCTATCGGCGAAAGATCCGGATCGAGCATTAGGTAAAAAAGGTGCTGTCGCCCTGCTCAAAGCTAAAAATAATAACTTTGAAGATTGGGAATACCTACCAGCGATCTGTCACCCTGGCTTTTATGCTGAGATGGAAGTGCCTCAGCTATATAAATCGGCAGCGGATGAGTATACATTGGTCTACAGTACTTGGGCTAAGTATGATTTTGCGCCGACAACTCAACAAAGTGGTGGCTTGCAGGGTCTTTCCTCCTCATCCTTATTTAACTTCCCCTCAGTAGCTCCTAAAGTGTTTTTACCAGAAACCGCCAACCTATATGCTTGTAGAATTATTCCCGAACTAGACGGGGAAATTGTCGGCTTCGACATTACTACTGGCGGCATCCGGCGCAGTGGCGTGCGGACTGGCTTGCAGCATGTCGATCGGGACTTTAGTGGTTACTCGATCGAGATGTAAAGGGTAGAGGATAGTAAATAGTGGACGCAAGTGTCCTGTCGTTCTTAGTTACCACATCCACCCATATACCCTTACACCATCGACATCTCGCGCTCCATCTCTGGCATATATTGCCCCATGCTGGCGGCGGCGTTAAGTTTGGCTCGTTGATAGAGCCGCCGTTGGGCTTCGGGAATATTGGCGTCATCGCCGTGCCAGTGGTCGAGGGCGGGTTGTTGGATGGCGCGGGCATAGGAAAAGGTCACTGCCCAAGGGCACTCAGAGCCATACTGAGTATGAATGGCATTTAGATGTGCTGTGGCACGTTCGTTGCTTTGTCCGCCAGAGAGAAAGGCAATCCCAGGCACGGAGGTAGGAACATTATCTCGCAGACAGCGCACCGTCATTTGGGCGACTAGATCGACAGACGCTTGTTCCGAACAGCTTTCGCCCGATAGCACCATACTGGGTTTGAGAATCATTTTGTCCAATTCCACCCGATTCAAGCGCAATTGTGCGAACACGACTTGGAGAGTGCGATCGGTCACTTCGTAACAACGTTCGATCGAGTGGTCGCCATCAATGAGCACTTCAGGTTCGACGATCGGAACTAAGCCACCTTCTTGACAAAGTGCGGCATATCGTGCTAATGCGTGCGCGTTAACTATTAGACAAGTATCGCTAGGAATACTGGCATCAATGGCGATGACAGCGCGCCACTTGGCAAAACGGGCACCCATTTGATAGTATTCGGCAATGCGTTCTCGCAAGCCGTCTAAACCTTCGGTGACTTTTTCGCCGGGACAGCCAGGAAGATCTTTGGCTCCGAGATCGAGTTTGATTCCAGGAATCATGCCAGCGGCTTCGAGCATTTTGACCAGGGGAACGCCAGCTTGAGATGATTGTCGGATCGTCTCATCATACAAAATTGCCCCGCTGATATAATCGGCTAAATTTGGCGTGCCAATAATTAGTTCCCGATAGGTGCGGCGACGTTCGATTGTCACTGGAATGCCGAGTTTCTCGAACCTTTTGGCGCAGGTACCATTGCTTTCATCCATGGCTAACAGACCTTTACCCGGTGCGACCATGGCGCGCGCGGTAGCGATTAATTCTCGATCGTATGTACCCATAGGTCGATCCTCATGACAAACGGCGATAGTAATAGTCTAATAATTTCGCGCTGAAAATGGGATGGCTCGATCGGTGGTTGACAAATGCGTCATTTAGTTTTTGGATCGATCGTGACGATACCTACGAAGAATCCATGCGGATGATAAACTAAGTTATTCTAAAATTGGATCTCGTCAGCATCGCCTTTCCCGTGCCGATCGAGACTTTACTGGTTGCCACTACCACTCCACTCGCATTTAGACTTCGCAGGCATCCTTTTAGGGAAAGATAATTCTCAATTCTCAATTAACTTTGACCTGTGAACGCCGCTCAACAAGCTACCGATATCACCCTTACCAGTAAAATCGCCTCTGCCGTCAGTCTGTTTCGGAGTGAGTTTCCCGATGCCAAGGTAGATCTAAAACCATGGGCTGAGGATATCGATACTCAAGAGTTAGTCGATCCAGATTCGATCGATTTTAGCTTTCATTTTCCCGGTTGGAGTCGGCGGTGGCAAAGTCGGAGTATTTTAGTCCAGATTCGGTTTAACGACGATCGCCAGCAAGTGGATTCTACCCGTAATTTTATCGGGTTAGAAATTGCTGGATTCGATTATCGTGGCAAACAATGGCGATTATCGACTGTCAGCGATTGGCAATTTGAAGGCGAGATTCAACCACAACCAGAAATAGCGGACAAATTAAAACAATTTTGTCGGCAAATTTTTGAGCTATTTAGCTTGTAAATATACATCGCGATTCATGGTGACTGGATTTGAGCCGATCGATCCCGAAATATATCTATCTGAACTTTGCTATGGTTGATTGCGATCGTGGGGATTGCGATCGCGATTTCCGTCAAAATTGCCATCCCGATCGGTCGAGTCGGCGCGCGATTCAGTATTATCGATCTTTCCAAATACAGAAATCGTGGTTCGAGTGATTTTTTTGATGAATTTACTATCGCGAAAGTTTCTTTACAGGAGACTTTTTTCGTGCTAGCGATTGTAGAGCGTGCAGATCGATCGCGATCTTGGCTGGATTCTGGCTGCATTCGCACGCCAGAAGCTAGATTGAGGCAGTCGAAGATTGACTGCCTTGAAGATTATAAAAAAAATATAAATTTGGGCTATATCTTGATATACTGAACGAATTCTGGCTTCAAGTTAAATTTGTCAATTTCAACTTTTACCCCGTACTAATTTTCACTGCATCTATGCGTATAAACAAATCTCTGAGATTTTTAATGATTGCGGGTACCTTTTTAGGTGCTGACACTACACTTGCACGGAATTCGGATTCAACCGTACAAGATTTAGTAACAAACAACACATTAAAAACTCAATTATTGGGTACAAATCGGATTGATAATCCCAATCCGGCAGATATTCTAGCTCCGCAAACAGAACAGGATATTAGCAAAAATACTGAGGCAAATAGCTTTTCTAGCGATCGCGTCAACGCTGTCGCTACTGCTGCTGGAGCTACTAGCTCGACGACTGCCTCTCAATCGCAAGCTGCTGACTTAGCAATCGATGACGATACTAGTGAAGCTGCTGCCAAACATTTCGCCCAGAGAGAGGCATCTGGTACTCAGCAAAAGTCAACCAGTGTTTTTGCTAGCGATGTATCGAATCTCGGACAGCATAATTGGATTAGTTCGGTACCAACTGACGCACCAATAGAAGCTTCAGTCGTAATTCCCGTGCCACCACCACGCACCCAAATAATTAAGGTCCAACCTGTAACGCGCTTACCTCGCGTCATCAAATCGAACTACATCCCCAGTGTTAGTAAGATACCCACAATCCGCCCCACAAGCACTCAGACAACATTCTACCCGCCAACAGCCTATGTCAATAATGGTGAAACCGAAGCACCCACAGAATTAATCTATCCATTAATGAATCCCGCGCGGACTACTTCTCGCTTTGGCTGGCGGACGCATCCTCTGACTGGAACTCGTCGTTTTCATTCGGGAATTGATATTGGCGCGCCATCTGGTACGCCAGTAGTTGCAACCGCCACGGGTACAGTGGTCTCAGCAGGTTGGAATGGTGGCTATGGTAAAGCGATCGTCATTCAGCATAACGACACCTTGCAGACTCTGTACGGTCATCTTTCCGAGATTGCCGTCCAACCAGGACAACAAATTATTCAAGGTACGGTCATCGGTTTAGTCGGCAGTACTGGTAACTCTACTGGGCCGCACTTACATTTTGAAACCCGTACTCCTGGTGCTAATGGTTGGGTAGCTGTAGATCCCACTCAAGATATTCAGTATGCTATCGACAATCTGCGTCGATCGATGCCATATGCTGGCAAAGATACCCGACAAGGGCTTTAGGTTGTGGGTTTTAGGCTTTAGGCTTTGGGTAAATGCACATCTACTATGTTCGCGAAATGCTAGAATAGTAGGCTCGTGAATACCTTTTCCATAGTTATGACAGTTAAGCCAGAATGGTTGCGTGTAAAAGCACCGCAGTGGGAACGAGTAGGTAATGTCAAAGAGATCCTTCGTGACTTACAACTCAACACTGTATGTGAAGAAGCCTCTTGCCCGAATATTGGTGAGTGCTTTAGTGCGGGAACGGCGACATTTCTGATTATGGGGCCAGCATGTACTCGTGCTTGTCCTTACTGTGATATCGATTTTGAGAAAAAACCTCAAGCATTAGATCCGACCGAACCATTGCGGTTAGCAGAAGCTGTCAAACGGCTCAATCTCAAGCATGTCGTAATCACATCGGTGAATCGAGATGACTTAGCAGACGGGGGTGCGGGTCAATTTGAATCCTGTATTCAGGCTGTACGCGCCCTTTCACCCCACACGACGATCGAAGTACTCATTCCAGACCTCTGCGCCAATTGGCAAGCCTTAGAGACGATTTTAGACGCCGCTCCAGAAGTCCTCAATCACAACACCGAAACCATTCCCCGCTTGTATCGCCGGGTCAGACCCCAGGGCGATTATCAACGCTCCTTAGAAGTTTTAGCTCGATCGCGAGCGCATCGTCCCAAAGTTTATACTAAATCAGGCATTATGGTCGGTTTGGGCGAAACGGATGAAGAAGTTCGCCAGACCATGCGAGATTTACGATCGGCAGATTGCGATATCATCACGATCGGGCAATATCTCCAACCCTCAGCCAAACACCTTGGTGTCGCCGAATTTATCACTCCCGCCCAGTTCGATGCGTGGCGAGTATATGGCGAAGAAATTGGTTTTCTTCAGGTGGTTTCGACACCTTTGACGCGTAGTTCTTATCATGCGGAAGAGGTTCAGAAGCTGATGGTGAAATACCCACGGGGGTAATTAATAATCGATCGGTTTTAATGTTAATTGCAGCTCTATTTTTAGTCCGCCTACGCGGACTCTTCAACAGTAGCAGCGGTTTGCGGATGCAATCACGCGGAGGTTCCCGACCCATGTTTTGCACCAAGCAAGTGCGACAAGACATAACCGCTGTCTAATTGTCTAGCCGAACCGTATTGGAACGACTCTCCACTCACCACTCTATGAACGATCGAATTATAATTATCGGTGCAGGTGCATGGGGTGATGCCTTAAGTAAATTGACGCAAATTAATGGTTGCGAGCCGATAATTTGGTCGCGGAGTTGTGGGCGAGTATTAGCAGAAATGGTAACAGATTGCGTGGCGATTATTTCGGCAGTTTCGATGTCGGGAGTACCTGCAATTATCGAGCGATTGCGTGACTCGATCGCACCACATCAAATTATCGTCACGGCAACTAAAGGTTTAGACGCGCGCACTAATTTGACACCCGCCCAACTTTGGCATCAAGCTTTTCCAAATAATCCGATCGTAGTCTTATCGGGGCCAAATTTATCTCTAGAAATTCAACAAGGATTGCCTGCGGCAACAGTCGTTGCTAGTCAGAGTGCTGATGCAGCCAATACCATTCAAGAGATATTTTCTTCGCCTAAATTTAGAGTTTATACTAATGACGATCCGATCGGCGTAGAACTAGGCGGTACGATCAAAAATGTCATCGCGATCGCAGCGGGAACTTGCGATGGTTTGAAATTAGGTAATAATGCCAAGTCTGCACTATTAACGCGCGGCTTGGCAGAGATTATTCGGATCGGTCAATATTGGGGTGGTAAAACCGAAACATTTTATGGACTATCGGGTTTGGGCGATCTATTGACGACGTGTAATAGTCCTTTGAGTCGCAATTATCAGGTTGGTTATGGTTTAGCTCAAGGTCGAACTCTGACTGAAGTTTTAGCCAATCTTCAGGGAACAGCCGAAGGAGTGAATACGACTAAAGTATTAATTCAGATTGCCGATCGCAATCAAATTTATATGCCGATTACTGTATTAGTCGATCGATTATTGCAAGGGCAGATTACCGCACCAGAAGCGATCGTTGCGTTAATGTCCCGCGATCGAAAATCAGAATAGTAAGTTAGGCTTTAGGTATTAGGCTTTAGGCTTTAGGGATTTGGTTTAACGTAAGGGATTGAAAATCTGCTTATTTATAGTTTAAAGTTAAATGATGAATCAGTTTCCAGAAGATTCTGTAAATCTCACAGATACGATCGCCGAGTTTAATACAATTCAGGCGGAGCGAAATTATCAACAGGCTCAGGATACTTTGCGGCGAATTTTGGTAGAGCTAGATCTGACTCAGCGAGAAAGATTTGGATTGGAGTCAGAAATTGCCGAATTAAGCGATATGCTGCGCAAATTAGATCGCGCGGTGTTTCAAGTCGCGGCATTTGGAATGGTAGGACGCGGTAAATCTTCGCTATTAAATGCTTTAATCGGACAAACAGTTTTTGAGGCTGGTGTGTTGCATGGCGTTACTAAGGAACGCCAGCAGGTAGTTTGGGAAGTTGATAATTGGCAAGATGAATTCGATTTAGATAAAGATACACCAGCGACGCTCCAAGAAGCGATCGAATTTATCGATACTCCCGGTATCGATGAAGTGGATGGTAACAAGCGACAACTACTTGCCTATGATATCGCCCGACAAGTAGATTTAATTTTATTTATTATTGCTGGCGATATTACCGAACTCGAACTACAAACACTCTCGCAACTCCGAACTGCGGGCAAACCGATGTTATTAGTATTTAATAAAGTCGATCTTTTTCCCGATCGCGATAAACTGGCAATATATGCCAAAATCCGCGACGAACGAGTGCGAGAAATTCTCAGTCCCAGTGAGATTATGCTAGTAGCCGCTGCGCCACAAGTCGTCCGCGCCGAGCCGCGCGCTGATGGTAGTATGGGCGTCAGCTATCATCCTGGTACCCCGCAAATCGCCGAACTCAAGTGGCGGATCGTCGAAATTCTCCAACGTGAGGGTAAATCTCTCGCCGCGCTTAATGCTATGCTAGCCGCCGATCGCATCCAAAAACAAGTCATCGATCGCAAAATGGATAGTCGCGACGAAGCTGCCAATGATATTATCTGGCAATCGGTGATGACTAAAGCGATCGCGGTTGCCATCAATCCGATTATCGCGGCGGATTTGATTGGCGGTGCAGCTATCGATATTGCGATGATTATCCGATTATCTAAATTTTACGGCATCTCGATGACTCGATCGGGTGCGCTGAAACTCCTTCAGAGCATTGCTATGGGCATGGGCGGCATTACAATTAGCGAATCGATCGCTAAATTAGGATTGAGCGGTATTAAGGGCTTAATGGGCATTTTTGCCCCCGCTACAGGCGGAATTACGATCGCACCATATACGGCTATCGCCCTCACACAAGCGGGAATTGCTGGAGTCTCTACTTATGCCATCGGACAAGTTACCAAAACTTACCTCGCAAATGGTGCTTCCTGGGGTGAGGATAGCCCTAAATCCGTCATCGCCCGAATTCTTGCTACCATTGATGAACACTCGATCGTCGATCGAATTAAACAAGAATTAGGCTTTAGGCTTTAGGCTTTAGGCTTTAGGCTTTAGGCTTTAGGCTTTAGGCTTTAGGTGTAGGCTTTAGGCTTTAGGCTTTAGGTTTTGAAATAACTGCGTTCTTTTCTCCCAGTCTCCCCCTCTCCCCCTCTGTCTTGTCTTGACGCACACAACCGGGAGGGAGCCGATCCCCCTCTCCCCGTCCCCATAATCAATGCCGATTTTTGAACAGTCGATTCAGATTAAAGCAAGTGCCACAGCCGTAGATAAATGTATTACAGACTTAGAATTGATGCAGCGATGGCTCAATCCCCTACTCAAGTGCGAACCGATGGGAGTATGGGGAACTAGTGTCGGTAGTAAAAGTAGATTTACGATTCAGATTCCAGTTATTAAACCGACGCTAAAAAATACCGTTCTTGCTAGAGAACCTGGATTAATTGTGTGGGGATTTGATGGCTTTTTTAAAGGTAAAGATCGGTGGGAATGCCAACCGAACGAGCGCGGTACGCGATTGATTAATAGTTTTGAATTTAACATTCCCAATCGCACAATTGCGTGGGGGTTTGACAAATTTGCGGCTAAATGGACAAAAGCAGATATGGAAGCACAGCTACGACGATTGAAATTAGTTGCTGAAGAATTACATCAAAGCTTTGATGATTAAAAACTAAATAAATTTTGATTTTCAAAAGTGATAAAAGTATTATTCTCTAATTCCACCAAGAGATTGCAGAAAATTAAGAGAAGATGCATCCATTTTGCCAAAATGAATTGCCCCAGCGACATTCCAAGTTTCTAGAGATTTGACCAGCCATGGTACGCCCTTACACTTAGAAGACTCATAATGGTTGAATAAAATTGACAACCTACTTTCTAACAAAGGTTTTACCTTTTGACAAATCAAGACAACCTTGAGGAGCAAGCCAGTTGTGAATACAGTTCCTAAATTATTAATCATATCCACAAACACGAAATGTTGCGGCTTGCTATGACTTTCTATAACTAGATGGTTGAGAACGTGAGTGCAAGTTCTCAGTAAGCCAATTTCATCGAGTGGTTGATAATCGCGATCGGGTGAAATGTTATAAATAGCTTTGTACAAGCGATCGTTAAAGCTCCGTCGGCCATAACTGCTATCGACACCAGAAACTATATAATCGTATAAGTCTCCCTTAAATGTTTTAATAATCGGCTGCATCTCAAGCTGAGACACAAAACCGCGAGATAAATCTCTATAAGTAGCATCACCTTCAGCTTTTCCGGCAAATTGCCCGAATGCCAAACCTAATTCCTTGGTAGACAACAAAGTCGGATTGGACACAGCGGGTAAATTATTTGCAGCCTCTCTACCTAATTGAGCCTTGATCCGCGATCGTCTGACTTGATAAGTTAGATAGTGAGAAAGATTGGTTTCTTGTTCCTGACGTAAATTGCGTTGGACTCTTTTAATCGTCTCGACATTTTCAAATGTGCGTTCTTCTGAGACAAGAGTATGTTCGTATAAGTAAGGGTAGCGCGAAATTAATGTTCCCAATTGTTTTTCGCCGATCGTATCTTTGGCAGAACTCTCGCCATTAAGAACGGCATTTAACCGCCTGAGCTTGGGATAGTCATCGCTTTGCAAATATACCTGAAGCAATTGACGCAACCGCCGCACGGTGCGCGAATAAGTCATCCGCACATCATGGAGATTGTCGAGCATATTAACCAAACTGGTGATGTTAGGATGCCCAGATGGCTGCATTTGCCAGTGATTGACGAGAATATAGCAACAACGGTTGATAATTAAGGGAAAATTTTGTTCGGCAGTTTTTTCAAATGCTAGACTTTCGATCGCCGACCAAATCCGGCTATCTACATAATTAACACCCTCGATAAATAAACTCCGAAATCTTTCGAGTACGTTAGATGGTGACTCAGTTCTAACTATATATATAAAATGTTCGTAAATAATTTGCTCCAGACCACTACCAACTTTTTTGCCAACTGCAAACATATTAAATCTCCATAGTTATTTCTAGTGAATAATTACCGCAAGTCACTTCTGGCGATCGGGGCTATGCCAATAACCGCAAGCTGCTTGCAAGGAGAGTATAGGCTGCAATAATAAACATGGGATTTTAATCGGGGTAAATGGGGGTGTAACTGTAAACTTACCCCCGATTTTACTGATAGATCGACATAGTGAGTGTGAGATCGATCGCTTCTAACTTACCCACCTTCGTAACCCAATCTGTCATCGCGCCCAAAAATTCCGCTAGATGTCGGTACCGATCGATGATAATTTAAGCTGAAGAAGAACCAACAGTGCGTGTAATGGCTCAAGTGCAATCCAACACCGTCCAATTAAACACCGTCCGACTGGGTAATAACGGTCATCCCCTCGTCATGCTCCACGGTTGGGGACAAAATCTCCAATCTTTGCAACCGATGGGAGAATTACTCGCGACAAAATCCCAAGTACATATTATCGATTTACCTGGGTTTGGAAAGTCGCCGCCACCGCCCGAAGATTGGGATACCGCGAACTATGCCGATCGAATTTACCAGTATTTAGAAGAAAGCGGCATCGAATCCGCCGATATGTTGGGACATTCTTTTGGCGGGAGAGTCTCGATTCGGCTCGCACACAAATACCCCCAAAAAGTGCGATCGATTACACTTGTCAATGCTGGTGGATTGCAGCGTCAGCGCACGCTCCAGCAATCTATGCGCAGTCAGTGGGTGCGGAATATGCGTAATGCTTTCAAAATCTCTCCCCTCTATCGCGACGCACTGCTAACTTGGCACACGCAGAAGTACGGTTCTCGCGATTATCTCAATGCTGGGGCGATGCGCGGTACCCTCGTTAAAACCGTCAGTGAAGATCTCACGGAACTCGCCAAACAAATCTCCGTCCCCGTCTTGCTACTTTGGGGCGAAGCGGATACAGAAACTCCCGTGGAAATGGGACATCGCTACCACAGTCTGTTTGCTAATTCCGAATTAATTACAATTCCCAACCGCGATCATTTCATGTTTCAAGCCGAAGGCTCTCATCTTTGCTCTTATTATGTAGAGAAATTTCTGGCTCAGTTATCTAGCAAAGAGTTGTCAAAATGATTACGCTCATTCTACTTGTTATCATTCCCATTGGCGCGCTGTTATTGATTGCCTTGCTCAACTCTAAATCTGATTAGGTAAGCGTAGTCGCAAATTGTAGAAGTAGCAAATTGTAGGGTGGGCACTGCCCACCATCTGAGTTTCAGACAAATAACCGTGGGGTGGGTGGGTTTGAATGAAAGCTCTAGTCCAAACGGAATCTCTAGCATTGTCTTTTCGCGCTAACCCGTCGGGTTTCCCGACGTGGGCGAAGCCTCTCCCAATGAGTTACGCGCGCCGCAAACCCGCCCCTACAGATCCTTGTCACCATCACAACATCAATGCTTACCCTCATCTGCCTTACCATTATCTCGGCTGCTACGATCCTGTTCTTCACCCGTCGGGGATTGAGATACTTGCGTTATTTTCAGCAAGAAGAATACAATGGCACTCGCTTTAAGGCTTGGTTCCTCGAAAAACGCACTTTTGATACTAAAGGCACTCTCATTGCCCTTATAGCAGCCGCTCTGAGTCTATTTGCGACTGGGGGGGATATGTTTGTTTGCGTGGCAATTTGTGCAGGTGCCGCAGCTACTCTAGTATTCCTCGGTTTTCAAGAAGAAGATCCGCGCAAGGTGGGCAAGATTAAACTGAATATGACCGATCGCGCGACAGCCATTTACAATCTTGCGCTAGCTTTATACTCGATCGCAACGCTCCTTATCGTTACAGGTACTTATTTCTTAGGAGCTGGAGATAGTATTTACATCTACTGGTTTATCGCGATCGCGCTCATCCAATCTTCACCGATTTGGATTGTAATCGCCAATGCCATGCTCTGGCCGAACGAATATAAAAAACAACAAGCTTTCCGGCAAGAAGCTAAAGACATCCTTGCCGACTACCAGCCCTACACGATCGGGATTACTGGCAGTTATGGTAAAACCAGTACTAAAGCCATCTTAGGCAGTATTTTAGAAGCGATTGAGCCGACATTTTGGACGCCGGGAAGTATCAATACCGAAATGGGCATCACCCGCCAGATTCGCGAACAGCTCAAACCCCAACAGCAAATCGCCATCATCGAAATGGGCGCGTACCAAATTGGATCGATCGCCAAATTGTGCCGTTTTACGCCACCCAAAGCCGGATTGGTAACTGCTGTGGGTGTAATGCACCTCGAACGCTTCGGCGGTGCAGAAAATATTTATAAAGCTAAATGCGAACTCGCTCAGGCGATTCCTACCGATGGTTTACTCGTTTGTAATGGCGATAATCCTGGCGCGCGGAAGATGGCTGAGGAATATCCCAAAGCAACTACGCTCCTCTACGGATTAGAACCCGAACTCGGACACCTCGACTGCTGGATGTCAGATATTCAAGCTGGTATGGATGGCACCACCTTTAATATCCATTGGCAAGGTAAAGAATATCCAGGGTTCACCAAGTTACTAGGCGCGCCGATGCTCTCCAATCTCGTCGGCTCGTTTACGATGGCTTGCGCGTTGGGTAAAGATCCCGATTATGTCATCGCCGCCATTCACAATCTCGAACCTGCCAATAACCGTCTCAACCTTCGCAAAAATGGCGACGGGTTCATTCTCGATGACTCTTACAACTCTAACCCGATCGGGTTTGCCTCAGCTCTAGAAGTGCTCGAAGCCCTCGAAGGCGGACGCAAAATCTTGATGACGCCAGGAATGGTAGAACTCGGCGAGATTCAAGCTGCTGAGAACCGCCAGGTGGCTCTTAAGGCTGCCTCGATCTGCGATTTGGCACTGGTAATCGGCGATACGAATAAAGATGCCCTCAAAGCCGGATTGCTCGAAGGCGGTTTGGCTCCCGATAAGTTGATGGAATTTGCCGATCGCGATCTCGCGCTGGCTTATCTAACTAGTCCCGAACACCGTCAGCCGAAGGATACGATTTTAATCGAGAACGATCTGCCCGATTTGTATGAGGCAATTTCGAGGTTTTAACTGCTAATTTTGCTGGTTCAGCTAAAAAATTACAGATGGATTGGGGTACTTAACTACGACAGAGTTGCTGCGCCTACACCATTGTTTTGCGATGCTTTGCGGCTGTGCGAAGCCGGAGACAATGGCTGTTTGACGATCGAGACAACAGAGCCAATCACCCCCGATCTCGACAATGCTTAAATTCCGAACCTTTGACAAGTATTTATTTAGAGATGTTAATTGGGTAAATTCATGGTATTTTATTTGAAAGTAATCAGCAATTTTGCTTAAAAAACTCACTTCACTCTGTCTCTCTAAGCATAAATGCTTAAAAAAGCACGATCGATTCACATTGCCTGACACAAAATTCTCCCCCCGATCTTAAAAATGAAATCCCTCAAATCGCTATGCCACAATGCTGGCTTGACCCTCGTGGGTGCATTAACATTGGCTGCTGCTTCGGCTGTTAGCCACAGTGAAAAAGCTGCTGCGATCGATCTGAAGTTTGACACTCCAGTCGGAACAGCAAACATCCCTGATATCCTTGGCCGAGGTCCTGGATTTAGCAGCAATGAAATCCGCTACACTAATGTGGCTCCAGGGGTTGATGCCAAGATTACCGCTACGGTGACTGGAACCAATTACTCCTTTCTAGGACATTACCCGAATTACTCTGCTAATACTGCCGAACCGAACGATGATGAGGCATTCAGATATCAAATTGCTACTAACCAAACTGGTCAGGGTCAAATGACCTACAAAATCGACCTCTTTAATAGTGGCGGCACTTTTACAACTGCTTTTCTTGCACCAGAGCTGAACTTTTTAATCTATGACGTAGATGGAGAAGCTATTCAAAATGAAGCTGTGCGAATCGCCAAAGGTACTGGCTTAGTCAGTTATCAAGTTGGTAGTTCGACTGCTGCATTGATTCCTACCGAAGATGCGACCAGCTATCTTTTTTCTGGACGGGGTGCAGACCAAGCTGAGAACAATACAAGCGGGGCTGCCATCTTTCGTTTTCAGAATGTGAACTCAGTCACGTTCCAATTTGAGGCAAATACAACAATACCGTTTGCTACTGCTCCTAATGTCGTGTTTAGTGCGCTCGACGGTGACTTGAGCTACATACCCTCATTCACTGGAACTTTCAATGCAGCGGTTGATACCAGTGCTACCGCAATTCCCGAACCCTTTACCATTATTGGCACCCTCATCGGTGGTACCGCAGCATTCCGCATGAGAAAGAACCTAAAAATTGGCAACAAAGCGTAACTTAGGGAATATTGAATCAATTGATATTTTACTCAGAGAGACATCGTAATTAATTGCGGTGTCTTTTTTGGTGTTGTTGGATGGTAGAGATTTCAGTAAGATCTAAATACGATCGTTCTATAGCTTACCGATCGATTCGATCGGAGTTGGTGGTGCGATGCGGAGATCTACCCACCCCGCCCTACGGGCACCCCTCCGAGGAGGGGATTTTTTAGAATAGCCCTGTGGGCTAATGTGCATAAAAAAGATTAGTTAGGAATAAGCTACTCCTAGTCTTCTCATCAAAGAGCATTTGCTCTAGCCATTCCCTTGGGGAATAGCTAATGAAAATCCCCTCCTCGGAGGGGTGCCCGCAGGGCGGGGTGGGTAAAAATCCCCTCCTCGGAGGGGTACCCGCAGGGCGGGGTGGGTAAAAATCCCCTCCTCGGAGGGGTGCCCGTAGGGCGGGGTGGGTTAGATCTCCGCATCGCACCACCAACTCCCGATCGAATCTTCACACCCCCACACATGCCCACAGATCGACACTTACCAATTTATCTCGATCGCCTATCAATAATGCCATACAATAGATATATCACAACAAACCGAGCAGCCAAACATCATGCAAGCTCACCAAAATAGTATCAAAGTCAATATTCTGCTCCAGCAACGAGCAGACGGAAAAACTGTTGCTTCTGTGTTAGAAGTCCCTGACTGTACCGCTGAAGAAAATAGTCGAGAACAGGCTATTAGTAGTCTGCGAGACAATCTCATTAAGAAACTAGAGACAGTCGAAGTAGTTTCGCTAGAATTGCCCATGAATCAGCACAGAGAGAAGGATCGGGGATGGTTGAGATCTATAGGAATATTCAAGACAGATCCACAATTTGAAGAATTTCAACAAGGGATTCAATCTTACAGAGATGAATTGGATAGTTTTAATTCTTAGTACATCGAGCAGATAACCATTGTGAGTATATGGATTTTAGATACCGACCATTTATCTCTCTTACACAGAGAAAACTCACAACTTATAGAGCGGTTATCATTGCACCAACAGGATCGAGTAGTCATCACTATTGTTACTGCAGAAGAGCAATTACGCGGAAGGCTGAGTGTAATTAGCAAAGCATCCGACCCTAAAAGCAAAACATCGCTTTCTTTAGCTTATCAAAATTTGCGGTTGACTATTGAGAGTTTACAAGAATTTGAGCAAATAGATTTCGATCTTGAAGCAGAATCAATTTATCATCAACTGCGACAGCAAAAAATTAGAATTGGCACACAGGATTTACGAATTGCCTCGATTGCCTTAGCAAATCAAGCTACTTTACTAACTCGTAACTATCGAGATTTTTCGCAAGTTCCTAATTTAATCATTGATGATTGGACGAGAGCGGATCGGTAGGGGCGGCTAGATTCACACATCCAACCCCACCAGTCCAGATCGCATCTACATTCTTACACACCACCACATGCCCACAGATCGACAGTTACCAATCTATCTCGATCGACATGCCACCACACCAGTAGATCCGCGTGTCTTGGCGGCGATGCTGCCGTATTTTACCGAACATTTTGGCAATCCGACTAGTACTACCCACGAGTATGGGTGGACGGCAGAAGCGGCGGTAACTGGAGCTAGAGAAACGATCGCCACTGCTATCGGTGCCAGTCCTGAAGAAATTGTCTTTACCAGCGGTGCGACTGAAGCTAACAATCTCGCGCTCAAAGGTGTCGCCGAAGCTTATTTTGCCAAAGGGCAGCATATTATTACCCTGCAAACCGAACATAACGCGGTTTTAGATCCTTGTAAATATCTCGAATCATTAGGATTTACAGTTACTTATTTACCAGTTCAGTCTGATGGATTAGTCGATCTTGACGAACTAAAAAATGCGTTTCGTCCCGATACGATCTTGGTATCGATAATGTCAGCTAATAATGAGATCGGCGTACTTCAGCCCTTAGTAGATATTGGTAAATTGTGTCGAGAAAACGGCGTTTTATTTCATACCGATGCCGCCCAATCGATCGGTCAAATTCCGCTCGATGTGGAGTTATTAAATATCGATCTGATGTCGATGACCGCTCATAAAGTGTATGGACCCAAAGGCATCGGCGCGCTCTACGTCCGTCGCCGCAATCCGCGCGTGAAGTTGTCGCCGCAGTTACACGGTGGCGGACACGAACGGGGAATGCGATCGGGTACGCTCTATCCACCCCAAATCGTCGGCTTTGCCAAGGCTGTCGAATTCGGTATCGCCGAAATGGAGGTAGAAACAGCTAGATTGACGCAGCTCAGAGCGCGATTATGGTCGCAATTGAGTCAAATCGATGGCATCTATCTCAACGGCCATCCGACTCTCAGACTGCCCGGAAATCTGAATATTAGTATCGCTGGCGTCGATGGCAATGCCTTGTTATTGGGATTGCGTCCGACGGTGGCTCTTTCCTCTGGAGCCGCCTGTAGCTCGGCCAAAATCGAGCCTTCGCACGTCCTCAGAGCAATAGGACGCAGCGAATCTTTGGCATATGCAGCACTACGGTTCGGAATTGGGCACAATAATACAGTAGAGCAAATCGATCGAGTTGCCACTGCCACGATCGCCACGGTTCAAAGTCTGCGGAAGTTAGCTTTGAGATCGTGACAATTTACAGGTATAATCGAAAGTAACCAGGAGCGATCGCATCTATAGAAGAATAAGCTCAGCCAATCTTCTCAGCACTCCGGTAATCCAAACTGGACGCGATCGCCTACTTGACAAAATTTTCGTGGATTCTGGACATACCACCATCCTTGTAGCTAATTACTAAGTGCAATGGATTTAGTGAGAATTGGAGGATCGCTCCAGTTCGCTCTATTTTAGGCAGCTACAAATCCAACTCTTATCGGAGTTGAATTTTCAATCGCTGGGGCAATCGTCTGAAGATTGAAGCCCAACTTCTATGAATCTTTGTTCGTAGACGATTTTTGGGTAAACGATCCGTTGGTTGTTGGCATAGCCGTATAGCCGAGAAGACTTGCCTTCGGCACGACAGACGCCATAGCACGAGCATCGAGTAGCTAAGGTCTGAGATTAGAGAGAAATAATGAGTCGATCCGTCAGCGCAAAGTTTAGACAGTCAGTCCACATTTTGGTTAAAACTACCTAGCTTTAGAGTTGACGCAGCACCTCCCCTGGAGCCTTGCTTGTCTATTTCCCGATCGGAGGTAAAGCTGCACCTAAGTCGCAGTGGCTACTTTTGAGAACTTTAATTTAAGATCCAAGCGATCTCGCCTTCCCCGCTCGCCCGATCGATAATTGGGGCTAAGCATCTAGATGTCTGGTTGTGAGTGTATCATTTAGCACCACCAACAAAGTATCGATGTCAACCATTTAGTTTCCCAATCAGATCCGCAAGCCGACGATTTGTATCCCTAGCCCGATCGTACCTGCTTTGGCGATCTATCCATTATCAGCACACAACAGTTAGCTACTGGGACAAATTCGGATAAATTACGTTACATCATACCAGCACCGTTCGAGCATCTATCGATTCTAGGCGATCGAGCGCGCTGCTAATTTTCGAGGAAATTGAATGCCAAAGCAAATAATTATTGCGGAGCAACACCGCATTGGTGCCGTATTTGGAGAAGACCAAATTCAAGAATTGGTAGTAGCGACCGGACAACATCAGGTCAGTGACATCTATCTTGGCATCGTCGAAAATGTGTTGCCAGGGATTGACGCTGCGTTTATCAACATCGGCGATCCTGCTCGGAATGGATTTATCCACGTTACCGATTTAGGGCCGCTCCGACTCAGACGCAGTTCGGGTTCGATTACCGAATTGCTCGCACCGCAGCAAAAAGTGCTGGTGCAGATCATGAAGGAACCAACCGGAAATAAAGGCCCCAGATTGACGGGGAATGTCAGTCTTCCCGGTCGTTATGTCGTCTTAATTCCCTTTGGTAAAGGGGTAAATCTCTCTCGCCGCATTCGCTCTGAAGGCGAGCGCAATCGACTCAGAGCCTTAGCAGTACTAGCCAAACCAGCCGGAATGGGTTTGCTGGTGCGGACTGAAGCTGAAGACACGACAGAAGAGGCCATTTTAGAAGATCTCGAACAACTCCAAAAACAGTGGGAGATCGTCCAACAGGATGCTAACTCCACTCGCGCGCCAGCACTACTCAATCGCGATGATGATTTCATTCAAAGAGTCTTGCGCGATATGTATTCGCAAGATGTCAATCGGATTGTCGTAGACTCCGAACAGGGACTCAAGCGGGTTAAGCAGACACTTTCAGGCTGGACAGACGGTCAGTTACCTCAAGGCGTTGTCGTCGATCGTCACCGCGAACGCCAACCGATTCTCGAATATTTCCGCGTGAATGCAGCGATTAGAGAATCATTAAAACCCAGAGTAGATCTGCCGTCTGGCGGATATATTATTATCGAACCGACAGAAGCACTAACTGTCGTCGATGTCAACTCTGGCTCGTTTACCCGATCGAATACTTCGCGCGAGACGGTACTGTGGACGAATTGCGAAGCCGCTACCGAAATCGCCCGTCAGTTGCGACTGCGGAATATTGCGGGGGTAATCATCATCGACTTTATCGATATGGATTACCGCAAAGATCAACTGCAAGTTTTAGAGCATTTTAACAAACAGTTGCGAGTCGATAAAGCTAGACCTCAAATCGCCCAATTGTCCGAATTGGGACTAGTAGAGCTAACTCGCAAACGCCAAGGTCAAAATATTTACGAACTCTTTGGCGAAACCTGTGCCACTTGTGGCGGTTTGGGACATTTAGCTCACGTTCCTGGCGAAACCGTTTACGGTGCCGATGGCGAAGCAGTGCCAATTTCGTTAGTGTCTACCACTCCCGTCCGCGAACATCGCACTCGCAACAATGTCGATCGTGATGGGGTAACTGGGAGAGGATTGACTAGAGGCCCCCGCCGCAACGATCGCACCTTACCCGATCTGCGTCCATCGGTAGTCTCAGTCCCAGAACCATGGGAAAACTTCGAGTCAGAAGGAACTGAAGGTGAAGACGACTTCAATTTGGTCAACCATCCTAGCTATCAACAGCAGAATGGAGTTGGCAAAAAACGCCGCCGTCGCGTGGGTCGCACCGAGCGCGAAGAAGTAGTGCGAAATGTGGTACCGCGTCCGACACCGAATGGCGACACCCTCCGCACGCCAATTCCCAATTCTAATTCGCCAAGTCGCGGCGTCGTCACGAATAATCGCGGTATTCCCACCTCGATCGAGAATAATAACCGCGCTACTCTCATTAGTAGTGACTTTGCCCCTCCGCCACTCGAAGCCTACGTCCCCGATGAGCCTACTGGAGCCGAAGACTCATCCGAATTGACAGATGATGCTGCTAAGGAGCGGGATCGACCGGGGAAACCACAGCGAGTTAAGCCGACCCGACCGACGATCGAACCGCCAGAGGTAGTCTCTGTCGAAATGTCGGATTTGGAAAAGGAAACCTACGCGTGGATGGGAGTTTCACCACTGGTAAAGTTGGGACGGGAGTTAAATAATCCTAAAACAGCGATCGTCCATGTCGTACCGATCGGAAGTTTACCCCCCGAACCGAGCGTTTCTGCGCCAAGTCCTACCGTGGAAGCGATCGACACAGAGGATATCGCCACACCCGAAGCACCCACTAGCGAGATCGTGGAACGGGAATTTACAATTCCGGTAGCTCCACCAGAGATCGCGCTAGAACAACCTGAAGCTGAGGAAGAAGTGGCTGCGACTCCTCAATTTGCCAGTAGCGATGCAGCGATCGAGTCTGCACCAATGGCAGATCCGCTCGAGAGTGAGACATTGACAGCGGTTGCAGAGGTGCCAGAAGAGTTGCCTGAGAATCGACGGCGCAAACGCCGTTCTTCGGCGATCGTCGATTGAGTCATGCTTCCGATATTGTTGCAGTTTAGGATTCACGGGTGTGAGTGAAACCTATATCTGGCAAAGGCTGTCTTATCTTGACGCAGTGTGGGCGGTTTTCCCGCTCACACTGCGCTGCTAGTAGTCTACGGCGTAAATCTAGTTACTATTTTGGCGGGGAGCGGGGAGCGGGGAGCGGGGAGTGTGAAATAGTAACCTAACTTGCGCCGCGCAGTACTAGTCAACGGAAGATCGATTTAGTTTGTTACAAGGAGATATCGAGTTTAATATGACGTCTTGACTCGTTGCCGTTCTTTTTAGGTAACGAGCGTTTTATAAGGCAAGCTCGATCGGTTGTAGGTTTAGCCCAGATGAGTTAAGATTTACCTACAACTATCGATAGATCTCTTATGCGATCGACACTAGAAATAGAAGGAACTTGGGAAGAAATTCTTGCTAAGGCTAATGAATTTTCTGGCAAACGAGTTAGATTGACTCTATTAGAAAAAGTAAATAGTAAAGAATCAGATCTTCTTAAGGAAATTAATCTTGGAGTTTCGACAGATACTTGGACTAAATATCATACTCTAATTGCTAAACGCCAAGCTGAAATCATGACAGAGGAAGAGCAGCAGCAACTAATTGAAATTAGCGATCGATTGGAATTAGCTAATGTTCGCCGGATGAAAGCATTAATCGAACTCTCAGATCTGCGTGGTCAGTCTTTGTCTACAGTTATGCAAGATTTGGGGATTTCAGAGTTTCATTAAATGCCCGAACTAACTGCTAGACAAAAAGAACTTATTAACGAAAGAGCGCAAAGATGTTGTGAATATTGTTGGAGTCAACTTAAGTTTTCACCCGATCCTTTTTCCATCGAACATATTATTCCTTTGTCTAAAGGTGGAACTTACGACCTCGATAATCTAGCTCTGTCTTGTCAAGGGTGCAACAATCGTAAGTATAATCTGACAGAAGCAATCGATCTGATCGATGGTAAACTCGTACCGCTATATCATCCCCGCCAACAATTGCATGTGGAACATTTTGTGTGGAGTGATGATTTTACCGAGCTGATTGGGATTAGTCCGACTGGGAGAGCGACGGTAGTTAGGCTGCAATTAAATCGGGAAGGGGTTGTTAATTTACGAGGGTTATTAAGAGAGAAAAATCTTCATCCTCCCGATTAAATATTCGATCGACCCAAATAACCCTCGATCGATATCTACAGTAGCGATCGAGTATGCCAAGGTTGATAAAATAAGCCGAAGTCATTGCTCCGCTTAGGTTTGAGTGGTGGGCAATGCCCACCCTACGGCTAAAAATGTGGGCATTCAGAACTCTAAAAAGTACAATCGGTAATATTTTGAGCGATCTCTTTACCCACAGTTTTAGTCTGGTCGCGCCACTACGGCTCTACTCACTACCTTCTTCTTCATAAGAATCTATGTCAAAAATATCATACATTTCTTCTATTAAATAAGTCCACAATCCATCATAGTCAAGTTTACCTGGACTAGAACCTACAATGGTGACATCAACGTTTTTCAAATCAACTTCTAATTTAAGCAGTATACTATGCCTTTCTTCTTCTGTTTTAATATAGCAATCATCCATGATATCTTTATTACTGACAAAAAAGATATCATATATTTTCAAGCATTTAGCAAAACCTTCAATATCTGAATTGATATACGTTGTTTTTTGCAGAAATTTTTCTCTGTCTTTATATATTGGGTTCTCAGCTAAATATATTCCACCATCTGATTCTTGAATAGATATAAACATACCCATAGCAACATGTTTGCCGATTTTATATATAAATTCTAAATTATTCTTTTCATCTTCTTCGTTTATATATTCTGTACAATCTTGCTTGCTATCAATACAAGCATACTTTTTTACTTGTGATAGGTCGAACGCCCACTCCAATGATTCAACCAACTTTGGCAAACCCGTATTACACAAAAAAATAATATCGTTACTTGGTATATTAATGATTACTTCTTTGGATAAAAAAGCAATTTTATTTAGGTCTAAATTATAAAATTTGTCTTCCATTAATTTAACCTCATCTGCCGCTGGGAGGGGTAAAGATGTGTAGCAGTAATTTAATAATTGGCATTAATCGATCGACTATCGATCGATCGAGCTATTATAGCAAGATAGTTATGCCGAATTCAGGTTGGTTGAGCTGCTGATGATTAGTTACGAATTAACTCGTCCCGAAGAACTGATTGCTGGTGTCGATGAAGTCGGGCGGGGTGCTTTATTTGGAGTAGTGGTGACAGCGGCGGTGATTTTGCCTAAAGATGCGATCGAGCAATGTCAAAGTTGGGGAGTTAAAGATAGTAAAAAGCTGTCCCCACAACGTCGAGAACTTTTGGTACCGAAAATTCAACAAATTGCGATCGCGTATCAGATTGGGATTGCTACGGTTGCCGAAATCGATGAGATTAATATTCTTCAGGCGACGCTAGTGGCGATGCGGAGGGCGATAACTGGTTTGGCGGTGACGCCGGAATTATGCTTGGTAGATGGCAATCGTGAGATTCCCCAGCTCGATGTGCCCCAACAAACTTTGGTTAAGGGCGAAGATCGATCGACCTCGATCGCGGCTGCAAGTATTTTAGCGAAAGTGTGGCGCGATCGGGCTACCAGTGAATTAGCAGCGATTTACCCATTGTACGATCTAGAAAATAATAAGGGTTATGGTACTGCTCAGCATCGTAATGCGATCGAGAAATATGGCATTACTCCAGAACACCGTCAGTCGTTCAGTCCTTGCAATCGTCATGTTTGCCCTTAATGAGGCGAGTGAGATTTTGGATTTTGGAGTTCGCTCTCCCAACTCCCAACTCCCCGCTCCCAACTCCTTCTCTATCCCAAATGCGGAGCTTGAGGCTGGGTTGATGGCTTGGTGCTGGTACCTTCAGTTCCGGTATTAGCCCATAAAATATAATCGGCAATTAGTTGGTGCAGCAATCGCTGTTTGAAAGTGTTGAGAATCCCTTTGAGCAGACTATTTCCTGCCGATTCTACCATCGATCGAGGCATGAAGTTTAATGGTGGTGGGAGATCTACTCGAACTTGAAGATCTGCCAATCCTTCTAGATATGTTTGCCCGTTTTCTTGATAGGGGGATAACTTACCCATCAGTTGCAGACTAAAGCGACGATCGATGTAGTCGATGCCGCGAATTTCGCATTTGGTAGAGGCGATCCGCACCGTTCCATCTGCTTCCGTCCACACGCGCAAAAATACCGTTGGCTGAAGCTCGAATCCAAAAAAGTTTAGGGTGCGCATAGCTAGCCGAAACTCGTCCTCGCTGAGTTGTTGGACGCGACTGGGATCTACTAGCGCATTAACTAACCGATGTGGTTGGCGCAGATAATGCCCGATCGGGATCGGTTGCTTGGGTACGGCAATATCGACCGATCGATCCGCTGAGAATTTAACGATTTGCATATCTAAAGCAAGGAGTTAGAACCGATACTACTATGCAACATTATTGGCTGTCAAAGATCGACATTGAAAAAATTGTCTTAGAAGTAAATATTTAAAAGCTAAGTAAAAATTTTAGTTCTAATCGATCGCTCTCTAATCGCGATAAAATACATTCATCTATAATTTTATCGCATCTCGGTTCTTTGGGGGATCGGCTTTACTGCCTAGATCTCTAGCTCGAATTTAATGCTCGGTAGTTTATCAAATTAGTACGGCATATAGTACTAATTAGCAACTGTATATGACTCTAAAGATCGGCCATTTAGGGCCTACGGGTACTTATTCTGAAGCGGCGGCATTAGCCTACGCGCGCGCCAAACTTGCTGGGGTGGAGTCGTGCTTGCAACCCTATCCCAATATTGCCCAAACGCTCAAAGCTGTTGCCGCCAAAGAAGTTGCCTTGGCGATCGTCCCAGTCGAAAACTCGATCGAAGGTGGCGTGACGATGACTGCCGATACGATCTGGCAACTCGTCGCCAGTCTCCAAATCCAACAGGCGATCGTCTTACCGATCCATCATGCCTTAGTTTCGGTCGCTGAGGACTTGAGCCACATCGAGACGGTGTATTCGCATCCGCAAGCTCTGAGCCAATGTCAGCTTTGGTTGCAGCAGCATCTCCCCCAAGCGGTGCGGATTGCAGATAATTCTACTACCGCAGCACTGGCAACTTTGGCTGCCAATCCTCAAGCTGCTGCGATTTCTTCGGTACGTGCGGCTAATTTGTATCAATTGCCAGTCTTGGTACGATCGATTAATGATTACCCCGACAACCAAACTAAATTCTGGGCGATTAGTTTGCAGCCGACTCTGGCGGGTAACCGTACTTCTGTGGCTTTCAGTTTGCGATCGAATACTCCAGGCGGATTAGTCACGGCATTGGGGTTCTTTGCCAATCGGGGACTGAATTTGAGCCGAGTCGAATCGCGTCCGAGCAAACGCTCTTTGGGCGATTATTTATTTTTTATCGATATCGAAACCGATCGCTACAATTGTCGCCAACTCAAATCTGCACTAGCCGATCTCGATGCTTATGCTGAAACAGTCAAAAATTTTGGCAGTTATGACACTACCATCATCGAAGTTCTCTAAGCGGTCGCAATTAAAGTAATATTTAATACCAAGTACGATAACCACTTTTAAAATAAATCCACTCAAGATAGGAATTTAATTATGCTGGTTGCCATGACTCCAGACTTGCTATTGCAATCTGAGCACATCGCTCAGACAGGGTTACCCGATCTCACTCAACCCCAATACCTCAACCAACTTGCCGATCGATTGCCCCTCGCGCTGGCAATTTTCGCGCTCTTAGCGATCGGATTGGGTGCGGGCATGGCTTTGTTCAACTTTTCGCTCCGTAACTATCCCCCAAATGTCGTCATTGGCGATTGGGTGATGCAGTCGGCTCAACTGATGCGCGGATTGCAGCAAATCTTCCTCGTTACGGCGATCGTGCTGTTGGGGTTTGGATTGTGTTCGACGCTAGCCAACCGTCAGAGCAATTGGGAGCAAGCACGAGTAGCTCAAAAAACGCCAACGCTGGCTGCTGGGGAATTAATCCAACAATCTTCGCCCCAAGTCAGCTATATTACCCAAGAACCTTTTACTTATACCACGCAGCTCGATGGCAAACTGGTAAAAGTTCAAGACAAAAGAGATGTCACCCGTCAGTCATCAGTCAGCGGCTCGAATCTGCAAGTGACAATCTCGCCGCTCAAAACAAATACCAGCAATAGCAATAATTTCACGCTCGACTTTAGAGGCGATTATCAGATTACCAATCCGATTGGTACTACCAATCGCTTTGTCTTTCAAATCGCGCCCCCGACTGGTTATTCACTCCTCCAAAACTTTGAAGTCGAGCGCAATGGTAAAAAATTAGCTTCGACTTCTCCTGGTGAATACCGCTTCCCACTTCAGATCGCGCCTGGTAGCATCAGCAAACTCCGCGTTAACTATCGCGCGCAAGGATCGCCGCAATGGGTTTATAGTGCTAAGGCTGGCTCTCTAGACAACTTTCGGATGACGATCGCCTCTTCAGTCCCTCGACTCAATTTTGTCAGCGACGTCGCACCCACCAAAACAACAACTAATGGCGATCGACAAACGTTTACTTGGGCATTCGATCGAGATGCCTCGGTGCAAAAGCCTTTCGGGGTAGCGATTGGGGCACCTGTAGCCGCACAGACGGGCACGTTGCCGCTATTATTACTGCTAGCTCCTGGCATTTTTGGCTGGTGGATGCTCCTGTTATGTCTGTCGATACCGATGCGACTCCAAGACATCGCGATCTCTGGATTGGCATTTTTCGCGGGGATGTTTGCCCTCACCTATTTCAGTCGGATCGGTGATTTTGTATCCGTGTGGAGTGGCGTTTCGATCGTGTTGTTACTGCTAGTGTGGGGCTTGGGGCGCGGTAATTGGCGGATTGCTCTAGCTGCGATAATTTCGACGCTCGTGGGTGCAGTTATTCCCATCTATAGCTTTTCGATCGCCGAAGGTAGCTCTGTTAACGGTACGCGCGGGATGGTACTCAGTGCCGTGGCACTGCTATCGGTATTCTGGTTGGTGGCGCGCAATTGGTACGATTGGTATCGTCTAGAACCCAGCGAGCGTCCGCTACCAGAGCGATCGCATTCCGAACCTGAAGCTATTTTCACCCGTCACGATCTGCTCGAAGAATCAGCCAAATACAATCAGCTCAATCCCGGCTCCCCGACTCAAGAAGAGATCGAGCGGCGGCGACTGCGGGATGAAGGGATCGAAAATAAATAGTCGCTCCTGTTGTACGATTGCTCAAGCATCTTAATCGATCGAGCCGTTTCGGTCCTCGATCGCCAACAAGCCCAGCTAGTCTATGGACTAGCTGGGCTTGTTTTGGCAATTTAACTTTCTCGATCGCCGAGTAAATTTGCTATTTTTGCGGATGATTAAGCTCTGATGAGGGCAGTCAATCGATCTGCAAAATCTAGAACATTTAAGGGGGTAACGCTTACAGAGGATGTTTCGACACTGCAATCCATCATTTTGTATAGACAATTGGCTTAAGAAAGAGTATTGTAATTAGCATCGCTTCAGTCAAATGGCGTAGAAATTGAAGATAAACTTATTTAGTCTTTTTGTACTAGTGCCAAGGGTGAGGTAAGCGATAGACGGTCTAATTGTGGGGATTTTAGCTAGTCAGGTCAGCAAACATATTTTTTACATTAAATAAATGAAGCCCCCAATATCAGTTGCTTTGTGTGCGGATAAGAATATTGAAGTTAGTTTACATGTAACCTTATACTCTCTAATGAATAGCTCTCGATCGCCGATCGAAATTAATTTAATACAGAAAGATTATAGCTCTACAGATATAGAAAAGATTCACAAAACATTAAAGCCATTCTCAAACAAATATCAATTAAATGTGATTGAATTTGATGAGACTACATTATTTAATAAATATTATGGCCTGCATGGGAATAAGTTTAACTTTACTAAGCTCATGCTTGCAAATCTGTTACCAAAAGATCGGATTATATATCTAGATAGCGATCTATCGATCGGTAAAGATCTTAGCGAACTTTTCAATTTAGATCTGAATAATTGTGTAATTGGTGCTGCTTCGATCGAGACTATTGGTGATTCGTTACGAAGCAAGTTTTATACATCGATCGGCATGAAAGAAGAAGCTAGATATTTTAATTCTGGCGTAATGGTGATGGACTTGAAAAAATGGCGAGAATTGGATATTACTACTCAATGCCTAGATTGGGCTAATAAGTATATCGATCGATTAACATTTGGAGATGAAGCTATTTTAAATTGTATTTTTTATGAAAATTTTCAAACTATAAATTCTTCTTATAATTACCCACTATATCCAACTTCGGACGTAGTCGCCTCAAATTCAGAAAATATCTTTCATTTTGTCGGTTCGCCCA
Source organism: Chamaesiphon minutus PCC 6605 (assembly GCF_000317145.1). Taxonomy (GTDB): domain Bacteria; phylum Cyanobacteriota; class Cyanobacteriia; order Cyanobacteriales; family Chamaesiphonaceae; genus Chamaesiphon; species Chamaesiphon minutus. Next base: position 3,998,918 of record NC_019697.1, read on the forward strand.
AGCCATTCGATTTTATGGGAGAGATAGTACATAGTAATTATGATGTTTTTAAAAAAACACTAGTTCAAACTAGCTTTAGAAATTACAAAAGCTATGTTAATTTATCTGTGCGTAAGTTAAAGCGGACAATCCGATTGTCTCGCTCTTATTACAATTGTTTTGCAAAGCATATAATACAGAGATTGAGTAAGAATGTTAGATATGTTTCTCTTTTGGAGAAACATATCTGATATAGCAGTTAAAAAATCTCCAAGCTGCCCTTGTATTTGATATCAATCATCCTCTTTTGGCTCTTTTACAAACACGATCTCTGGCGTAGGTAATATTTCACCTTCTACTACTACAGCAGTCCCCGAAGCATTTTCGATCGTGGGGACACTAATTGGTAGCGCAGCCGCCATGCGCATGAGAAAGAAACTAAAATTTGCAAGTAAAGGTTAGATCGCAATAAGTTTAGCAGTCCCAACCAACAATCTACCGCATTTAAATCCTCTCTGAAGAGGGGTGCCCTTAGGGCGGGGTGGGTTCGCCATCTTCGATCGAGAGATAATATGCGATCGAACGATAAATTATTTACATGCCAACCTGGTAGGAGTGGAGACAATACGGTTCGGTTAAACCAATTTTTGTTCTAGGTTTAGTCCGCGAAGGCGGACTTTGCAACACTAGCGGCGGTTTCAACCGCTGACTGACTGACTAACCGAACCCTCTTGGGAGTGGAGATAGTTGGGAGATGGTTTGCTCACATCTTGCACCAATACGGAAAGACTAGTGCTTAGTAGAGATAGTCGGGTACCCACAAGCGGCGTTTTTATTCGGGGGTTCCCCCCGAATAAAAAAACGACAAGACAGGGGCACCCCTACGCAATTAATCTGTAGGGGTGCCCCTGTCTTGTCTTGTCTCGCTGCAAGGTTGCGCTTCCATGGTCGGGAAACCCGACCGGAGCGCATCCGCATAATCCGGGAGGAAACCTCCCGGATTATGCGAGCCGCTGACGCACACAAACGGGAGGGAGCGATGCATCGCTGTCTCGCTAAACCCTCGGCAAAGCCGAGGAGCGCGAGCCGCTCCTGGGAGAGGATTTTTCGATCGACAAAAAGCCCTGCTAGTTTAATAACATTAGCAGGGCTTTTTGAATGATTAAAATGTCAAATCAAATCTACAGCATCGGTGCGAATTGAGGCTTCTCAGGTACCACTGTGTACTCAGCGACGATTTGACGGAACTCTTCACCGTCGATCGTTTCTTTCTCGATTAAGATATCGACTAAGCGATCGATCACCGAGCGGTTTTCGCGCATGATTTGGATTGTTTCTTGATGACAACCAGCGATGATTTCGCGGACTTGTCGATCGATCTGAGCGGCTACTTCATCGGAGTACTCAGAACGCGCGCCCCAGTTACCACCTAGGAATACTTCACCAGATTGGCTTTCTAAAGACAGAGGGCCGAGTTTGGACATCCCGAAGCGAGTGACCATTTGACGAGCCATAGAAGTAACTTGTTGCAAGTCTCCACCAGCACCAGTCGTGACTTCCGAGTCGCCAAAGATGATTTCTTCAGCCGCACGTCCGCCCAGAGCACCACAGATCCGAGCGCGGAGTTGAGTCCGAGAGATCAAGGATTGGTCTTCAGCAGGTGTGAACCAGGTCAAACCAGCAGCTTGTCCGCGTGGAATTAAAGTTACTTTTTGGAGTGGATCGTGAGCGGGAATTAGAGTAGCGACGATCGCGTGACCGACTTCATGGTAAGCGATCAGACGTTTGCTCTTACCATCGACTAATGGCGTGCCTTCCATCCCTGCTACCACGCGATCGACTGCATCGTCGATTTCGAGGTTAGTAATTGCATCTTTGCGACGACGTGCGGTCAAGATTGCAGCTTCATTGAGCAAGTTAGCTAAGTCAGCACCACTAAATCCGGGCGTCCGACGCGCGATCGCATCTAAAGAAATGTCTGCACCTAATTTTTTGTTGCGAGCGTGAACGTTAAGAATTTCAACCCGTCCAGCGACATCGGGTGGATCTACTTGGACTTGGCGATCGAAACGACCGGGACGTAACAATGCAGAGTCTAACACGTCAGGACGGTTAGTTGCGGCGATAATAATGATTCCGGTATTTCCTTCAAAACCATCCATCTCGGTGAGCATCTGGTTGAGAGTCTGCTCGCGTTCGTCGTTACCACCACCGATACCCGCACCGCGTTGGCGACCGACGGCATCAATTTCATCGATAAAGATGATACAAGGAGCGTTTTCCTTGGCTTTTTTGAACAAGTCGCGGACGCGGGATGCACCCACACCGACAAACATTTCTACAAATTCCGAACCAGAGATACTAAAGAAGGGGACGCCAGCTTCACCTGCGATCGCTTTAGCAAGCAAGGTTTTACCAGTACCTGGAGGGCCGACTAACAATACACCTTTAGGAATCTTGGCACCAACAGCCGTAAAGCGTTCGGGCTGTTTGAGAAATGTCACTACTTCTTGTAATTCTTCTTTAGCTTCGGCAATACCCGCGACGTCATCGAACATCACCCCAGTTTTGGCATCCATCTGAAACTTCGCTTTGGATTTACCAAAGTTCATCGCTTGACCTGGGCCACCAGGCATGTTGTTGGAGCGGCGGAATAGCAAGAACAAGCCACCGATTAACAATATTGGAAATACTAAGTTACCCAGAAATCCCCAGACAGCACCGTCATTGCGCACGGGATGGCTGTCAAAAGAGATGTTCGAGTCTCTGAGTTTGGCAATCAATTCGGGGGCGTTGGTGGGCAGATCGACACGCAAGCGTTGCATCCGATTCTCGAGGTCTGGATCGACTGCTTCAACGATCGCGGTTCTACCACCATCGTAGAGATCTACTGTTCTGACTCGATTTGCATCGAGATACTCCAAAAACCTGCCATAGGTCATCCGAGTACTGGCTGTATTTTTACCGACTTCAGCGGTGACGGGTGTGAACGCCCCTTGCCAGACGAAGAAGCCAATTACTAGAACGGGTATCGTCCACAGTACTGCTAGTTTCCACGAAAACTTCATAAAATTGTTTGCCTTTGGTTATGGGGTGATGAGCGATCTAGCGAGAGTTATAAATTTCAGCTTGTCTTACTACAGTTTAAAAATATCTTAAAACATATCTTAACTAAATTTAACGTAATTCTCAGATTTCGGAAAGGGGGGGAGTAGGCGATCGGGGATCGGGGATCGGGGAGCGAGGAGCAAAATGCGGGGTGGGCATGACTCGCCATATATGTTTGAAACAGTTTTAGGAGCGAAGTTGCCGGAGCCTAATTACAGGATAAATTCACCTTTGGCGATGGTGATGACGCGACCGCCAATACTGACGGGGCAGCGAGTGGGTGTATACTCGGCACGGAGATAGAGCAGTGAAGCTCTTCCCATTTCTACGCCTTGCTCGACAGTGATATCTAGCTTGGGGCTGCCGAAGTACTGGTATTTGGCTAGATAAGCCGCCAGACAACCATTCGCACTCCCCGTCGCCGGATCTTCGGGAATCCCAAACCATTCTGTAAATACCCGGACGTGTAATTGTCGATCGGGATTGACAGTTTCCGCGCAAAATACCAAAATTGCCTGAGCGGGAAGAGTGGCAACGGTCTTAGCATAGATAGCTAGATCTAATTTTGCTCGACTCACTGCGGCTATCGTTTTTAGCGGCACTATTATTGATGGTAACCCAGTCGTGACAGGCTCGATCGGATACCGCTCGTCGATATCTGTAGGGTTTACACCAATGACAGCAGCTAGATCCTCGACATTGACGCGATCGAAGAATTGGGGTTGTTGTTGGTGCATCCACAAAATATCTGGCTCGCCATTGCGGTAGTGAATATCCACCCCAATTTGTCCGATTTTGTAGTTGAGTGCGATCCGCTCGATTGTCTCCCCGACAGCCGCCGCTGTAGATTTGCCGACTAGTTCCCGTGCGATGACAAAGGCCGTCCCAAGCGTCGGATGTCCCGCAAACGGTAGTTCTGTCGTGGGCGTAAAAATGCGGGTGTTGTAGCCGCCATTAACAGGCTCCGAGCTGGTGACGAACGTCGTCTCGGAAAAATTAATCTCGCGAGCGATCTGCTGCATCTGAAGATCCGTCAAGTTTTCAGCATCCAGACATACAGCCAACTGATTCCCCGTATACTTCTCCGTCGCAAACACATCCAGAATCAAAAACGGAATATTAGTCATTTTTGTTACTAAACTTGACTCCCCTCTAATTGTCCCACTCATCCATTCATCCACCCATCCACCCCCAATCCTCGATCGTTACAAACTATTAAGACTTTACTCAGAAACTAGTAATAATGCCGGAAAATGTTTGCGGAAGGTATAAAAATCGTGACTGACTCATACTCGATTGTGAGTAATAGCGATCCGCCTCAGACCTAAATGGCTTCTAGCCAGTTAATATAAGTCTGGTAACAAACTTTTTTGGAGCAAACCCACAATGAGTATCGTCACCAAAGCGATCGTCAATGCAGATGCTGAAGCTCGTTACTTGAGCCCAGGCGAATTAGATCGGATCAAAAACTTCGTCACTTCTGGCGAACGCCGTCTCCGCATCGCTCAAACCCTAACTGACTCTCGCGAGCGTTTGGTTAAAGGTGCTGGCGACAAGCTGTTCCAACAACGTCCTGATGTTGTTTCCCCAGGTGGAAACGCTTACGGCGAAGAAATGACTGCAACTTGCTTGCGCGACCTCGATTACTACCTCCGGTTGATCACTTACGGTGTAGTTGCTGGTGATGTTACTCCGATCGAAGAAATCGGTGTAGTTGGCGTGCGTGAAATGTACAGATCTTTAGGTACTCCGATCGATGGCGTTGCGACTGGCGTCCGTGCGATGAAAGATGCTGCTACTTCAATGATGTCTGGTGAAGACGCTGCTGAAGCTGGTGCTTACTTCGACTACCTAATCGGTGCAATGAGCTAGTTTAAAACTAGTTTATCGACAAGTCCGATTATATTTCGCAACATAGGCAACTAGAGACTAGATAAGGAATTTAGGAAAATGCAAGACGCAATTACTTCTGTTATCAATTCATCCGACGTTCAAGGTAAATACCTTGACTCCTCCTCGTTAGACAAGCTCAAAGCTTACTTCGGTACTGGCGAACTCCGCGTTCGTGCTGCTGGTACGATCAGTGCTAACGCTGCTACCATCGTTAAAGAAGCTGTAGCTAAATCCTTGTTGTACTCGGATATCACTCGTCCCGGTGGTAACATGTACACCACTCGTCGTTATGCAGCTTGCATCCGCGACTTAGACTACTACCTCCGTTATGCTACCTACGCAATGCTAGCTGGCGACCCTTCTATCTTGGACGAGCGCGTTCTCAACGGTTTGAAAGAAACTTACAACTCCTTGGGAGTACCTGTTGCTGCTACCGTTCAAGCAATCCAAGCCATCAAAGAAGTTACTGCTAGCTTAGTTGGTGCTGATGCTGGTAAAGAAATGGGTGTTTACTTAGACTACATCTGTTCTGGCTTGAGCTAGTCATCTAAGTTAACCAGCTTATTTCCGATCTAGATAAAAAAGTCGAGTCTGGGAAGTCCAATGTGAGTATTAGCTCTTCAGCAGCTTATCTAGTCTAACTAAGGTAAGTTTTGACGATCTAAAACTAACGTTTGACTCCCAGACTTTGATGTATTTGGAGATTTGAATTTCGCGATCGATTGAGATTATCTCATTACATAAGTAAAGTATTGCGATTGCCGAAGGCAGGTCTTCGACCAACGACTCCCGATCTCCCTACTGTTATTGGAGCATCGGCGACCGAAAAGTGCGAAAATTAGTATAGTTTATCCAAAATATAACAATAGGAGAACCACCGACATGCGGATGTTCAAAGTCACCGCCTGCGTTCCCAGCCAATCTCGCATCAGAACTCAGCGCGAATTACAAAATACTTATTTTACTAAATTAGTACCTTACGATAGCTGGTTCCGCGAACAACAGCGAATTATGAAAATGGGCGGTAAAATCATTAAAGTTCAATTAGCCACTGGCAAACAGGGTGCTAATACTGGATTACTTTAATTATTAATCGGCAGAGTATCAAAAGAGGTCGGATATCCGACCTCTTTTTGTTTGTAAAGAGCGCAACGACTTCTAGTCGTTGTTTGTGATGCAAAGTCCGCTAAGGCGGACTAAGAAATCGAGTAGACTACTAGGCGACGATTTCAATCGTGCGGAATGTAGATTTTAGACATTAAGCTGTGAAACTGCCTGTGCGATCGCGGTTTTCTGTTCTTCATCGTAGCCCCAACGAGTCAAAAAATCAGTATAAGAACCAGTACCAGTCTCAATACTAACGATTAATTCCCGACATATATTCCAAATCTGCGGTAGATTTATTTGCTGGATAATTTTGGTCGTCCGCGCGGCTACTGTTGCTGAAGATGTCACCATGTCGCTGTCGTTGCGTCGCTGATGATAGAGTTGCTGCGCGGTAGACATAGCGATATTTTTGACGAGTAAGTCCGCAGTAACTTCGGGGTGCGTGCGGAGTGCGTCAATAATTTCTGGCTGAGGCTCGTCGCAAATCGGATCTGGCGAAGTTAAATAAGTAACAAAAAAGCCCCGCGCACCATTGGCAGTTTTAACTAACTCGGATACAAAATCTCGAACTCCATCGGGTGTCAATTCCTGTTTTTTAAGCTGCGCCAAGAATGCTTGCGTCAGCTCGATCGCTTCATCGAATTTGATATTATGAGGAACGGGCAAGGTAGATAAAGACATGTTGTAATTAGTCGATCGTCGATCGCCGCTAGCTTGGTTCTGAGTCGCTCGGAGGAGCGGGCGTTGATTTTTGTGGGGCACAGAGTCTTAAACTGTAGATAATGGGTTAATGGGTTAGCCGACCATTATCAGCGTCTTTAATTATGTATTATTACCCAGAATCGATATGAGTCTAGATAAAAACCCGAATTCTCAACGCAAAAAATTCGGGAGTTGGATTTTAGCCGGGACTGTCTCTTTCGGAGCTTTGTTGTGTCTGATGGGGATTGCGATCTTTTTGACTTCCTGTAGTTCGGAGTTGCCTAGTGAGGCTAGCAGTAGGATCTTCAATAAGATTTCAATCGAGTATATCGGCGAATACCAACTTCCTCAAGATTTGCAGGTCAAAGACACCCCTGTCGGCGGCTTGTCAGGACTGGCTTACGATCGACAGCAAGACAGGTTTTATGCAATTTCTGACGATCGGGGGGACAAAGCTCCAGCTAGATTTTACACGCTCAAACTCGATCTCGATACCAAAAGTCCCCAAGTCAAATTCAATAAGGTAGATGTTACCGACGTCACGTTGCTGAAAAATGCCAATGGGAAAACATATCTGAAATGGGAAACCGATACCGAAGCCATTGCCTTAACCTCACAGTCATCGGTATTTATCTCTAGTGAAGGCGATCGCAGCCGCAACGTTCCGCCATTTATCAACGAATTCGATCTTAAAACTGGGCAAGTCAAACAAGCGTTACTCATTCCACAGCGGTATCTACCCGATACCGAAGCCAAACGCGGTGTGCAGAATAATCTGGCATTTGAAGGCATGACACTCAGTCCTACAGGTACTCTTCCGGCTAGCGGCGAACCAGTGCGACTATTTGCCGCCACAGAATCAGCCTTAATGCAAGATAAAATAGTACCCAAAGTTGGCGAAGATGGCAAAATTCCCGGTGCCAAAAGTCGCTGGCTGCACTATCTGCTGAGCAATCGTCCCGATGTGATTAGCGAGCACCTGTACCAGCTAGATCCGCCGCCATTAGGTGCCATCGAGCATGGTTTGCCCGAAATTGTCTCGATCGATACTAGCGGTCATTTTCTTACCCTCGAACGTTCTTTCGGTCTGACAGGCTTTAGTGCGAAAATCTTTCAAGCTACCCCCGCAGGTGCTACCGATACTAGCAAGATTGCCAGCTTCAAAGGGAATACCACCATTCAACCCATTAAAAAACAATTAGCCTTCGATCTCAAGCAACTCAATATCTACCTCGATAATCTTGAAGGGATGGCTCTCGGCTCCAAGCTTCCCGATGGCAGTCAGACATTATTGTTAGTTAGCGATAATAATTTTACCAAGCGTCAAATCACTCAGTTCTTGTTATTCAAACTCAAGCAGGGATAATCAGCTTTTAGACATTTAATCTACTGGTTGAGAAAAGGTAGCCGATCCGAGGATGGAGGCTGATGACATCTTCACGAAGAGCATTTAGTGCATGTGAGCTGAAAAGTCCAACCCATAACCGATCGACTCGATCGCATCATCGAGATCGTTGTTGCTATCGATTAGCTATCTACGATCGACTAATTATCCTGGTAATGTCTCTAACTAGTACTTAAAATGCTCGCAAAATTTAGCACCAAGACGACATTTTGTAAAATTGCCTGTCTGCTAGATTTTGAGAGCATTTACAGTTGATGGTAGCTGATTTCATCGCTATGAATAAATCTATCTACCGCTAAATCCTTACCACCCCGATTGGCTAATCGGCGAGTTTCGATCGACATCCAGAGCTACCAATACATCGATCGATTGAGTAATAGCTAGACTCTTTAGGATGTCGATATCGCTCGTCCTGAATTAAATGGATCTGCCTAGATCCATTTAATTATCCTGAATTAAATGGATGTGCTTGTAGCCTAGCTTAATTGTAAAGGTATCGCCTTCCTTGAGACCCATGCCTTTGGTATAAGCAGAACCGATCAGCAACTGACCATTTTTGTGAACGGTTGCTTTATAAGTGGCAACTTTGCCGCGACTATCTCTACTAGTTTCGTCTAATTTGACACCTTTAGCAGCTAGTACCGCATCATAAAAACCAGATAGATCGGTACGGACACCGCCCGATGCTGAAGTTTTTACATAGCCACATTGTTTGGCAGTTTCCCGCTTTGCTAGATGGCCGAGTTCTTTGACTCTTTGGAGTAAAGCCTTACCAGTGAGCGGAGTTTGGGCAGATTCGACTTCAGTTGGAGCTGCGATCGTTGCGGCCACTTTTGCCGATTTTTCGGCTTTTGGGGCTGGTGTAGCTGTCTCGGTTGCGGCGTTTTTACGAGCTTTGGGAGCAGATTCTAATTTAGTTTTAGCCATGATTGAATCAGTTGGATATTAGTTTCATTATGCACTTAATAATTGGCTAAATTACTATTCATGCAAAAATTTTGTCGCTAATCTCTAATTTTGAGGAGACGATAAAGGTAAAAACACTCAAATTTTATCGTTTGGCTTTGTCGCGGCGGGGGGCATTGTCAAGAGCGACTCCAAACTATTTGCCAATTTATTGGCTATTCCCTCGATCCAAGTTTCGTCTTGTTTGGTATAGCTGCGCGGAGCATTTGCGCCCAAGATCGCCACACCTTCAGGTCCTAATGGCTGGCAAATAATCCCTTGAGTGTTGGGTGGTAAATAATCAAATTCAAATCTACCAGGATAGATTTTTGTGTCTACTAAATAAATTGCTTTTTGCTTGCTCAAAACTAAATTGAGAATCGCACCCGGTGTGACTTCGACTTTTGGTGCCAAAACTCCTCGCCGGAGTAAGACTTGCCCGCGATAGTAAATCACGATCGATCGAGTTACTGTATTTGTCAGTAGCAAATGTGATGCCCAAGCTAATTCAGTTTTGAGATCGTCTGGTAAAGTTGGCAACAATTCAAATCCTTCTGTCCCCTCTAAGATTACGCTATCGGGTTGTCGGGGTTGGACTTGTTGCCATAGCAATCCCGTCAAAATCAAGACTGCTGTCAATATTACACCCACAGCATCCGATCGCGCCTGTGAGTCGGTCAATTCTGGAGTCAGTACCCGATTTATCATTAATAAGGTACCTGCGATACTCCCCGCGACGATCGGTACGAGTCTGACAATGCGGTTATTATCTGCTTTCATCCATAGCTCCAGACCTAGATTTTATTAGTTCAAACAGACTAAAATGGTAAACCGGGCACATGAAAATTATAGAGTAGGGCTATGCCCACTCTATTACTTTACACGCTCCGATTTATAACCTTTAACCCCTAGATTTCATCAGGCTCGATAATGCGCTGAAATAAATAACCCGTACCTCTAGCGGTGAGGATGAGTTCGGGATTGCTGGGATCTTCTTCTAACTTGGCGCGGAGCCGAGAAATATGGACATCTACAACTCGCGTATCGACATGACGTTCGGGAGTGTAACCCCAAACTTCTTGCAAGATTTCCGATCGCGAAAAAGCTTCGCCCGATCTACTTACGAGCAGTTCGAGCAGACTAAACTCCATCCCCGTAAGCCGAATCCGTTCGTCACATTTATAAACTTGACGTTTATTAGTGTCGATCTTGATCGTGGCAATCTGGATTACTCCCGAACTAGGAATCCCATTGAGTCCATTCTTATCCACCCGCCGCAATACCGAACGGATTCGCGCTTCCAATTCTTTGGGAGAGAAAGGTTTGACTACATAGTCATCCGCACCCAATTCTAGCCCGGTAATGCGATCGGCGACATCGCCCAACGCCGTGAGCATGATAATCGGCACATCAGATTCTTTGCGTAGCTCCTGACACACCCCATAGCCATCGAGCTTGGGCATCATCACATCGAGCACGACGAGATCGGGGCAGGTTTCGCGAAAAGTTTCTAGGGCTTCTTCCCCATCAGCCGCTGTAACTACATCGTAGCCAATCATGGAGAGGCGAGTTTCTAAAATGCGGCGGATGCTAGCCTCATCATCAACGACCAGAATAGTTTCCTTATGATTTTCCAAGCTTATCAAAGCTCCTATCGTATAGTGGTAATTTTTTTAACGTTAACTTTTAACATCCTAAGATTAAGATTATCATTAATTCCAACTAAATTGGTGCAGTCAAACCCCTTCAGAATCGGAATTGCGTCGATTGCCAGTTAAAATTCTTTAACATTTTTTAACAATTGAGCCTATTTGTCTCATACCATTTTGGATTGTGGATTGTGAATTTTGCGGATGCAACACATACGGAGGTTTCCGACCCATGGCTCGATCGAAGCAAGATTAGGAAAACCTTGCTGCATCTAGAATCTTCTAACTCATCTGTCGCTATTGCTTTTTAAGTTGGGATCGGCTAAAGGCACATCTTTGAATGTTCGCTTCAGTCTGACAGTTTTGAAGTGAAGTTTGAAGATCGCCTCTGACACTCGCCCACCATGTACCCTCTACCTTCTACCCTCTAGATCATGGCAAAACAGCCCCGCACTTCCTATGTTTGTAATGAATGTGGATCGACATCCCCACAATGGTATGGAAAATGCCCGATCTGTAACACTTATGGCTCGCTGATCGAACAACCACCGCCGTCTGCTTCTAGGGGAGTTGGTGTCAAGGCTCCAAATGCTCGATCGAGTGACGAGCAACCGCATCCTCTAGCAGCCCTAACTTTCCCCGAAATTATCGATGGTGAAGAAGAACGCTGGGCTTCTGGGTTTGGCGAACTCGATCGCGTGTTGGGCGGTGGGATCGTACCGGGTTCGCTAGTCTTAATCGGTGGCGATCCAGGGATTGGTAAATCTACCCTGTTGCTTCAGACTGCCAATCTCATGTCCAAACATTATCGAGTATTATATGTTTGCGGCGAAGAATCGGGCAAGCAAGTCAAACTTAGGGCTTCTCGACTGGGAGTTGAAGGCACCAAAGGCGAACTCACTAGCGAGGAAATCGAGGCAAATGGAGCGGCTGAGACACCGAAACAACTAACGGTAGCCGATGGCGCAAATTTATACGTCCAAGCCGAGACAGATTTAGAAGAAATTCTGCGAGAATTAGAATCGCTGCGCCCTCATGTGGCCGTAATCGATAGTATTCAAACAGTCTATTTCCCCGCACTGACATCTGCTGCTGGCTCGGTGGCGCAGGTGCGAGAATGTACCGCAGCGTTGATGAAAGTTGCCAAACGAGAAGACATTACTCTGTTAATTGTCGGACATGTGACCAAAGAAGGGGCGATCGCGGGGCCGAAAGTTCTAGAACATTTAGTCGATACCGTTTTATATTTTGAAGGCGACAGGTTTGCCTCCCATCGTCTCCTGAGATCCACCAAAAATCGCTTTGGAGCCACTCATGAAGTGGGAGTGTTCGAGATGGTCGATCGAGGATTGAGAGAGGTTGACAACCCTTCTGAGCTGTTTGTAGGCGATCGACAAGGGATGGCTCCTGGTACGGCAATTGTCGTTGCTTGCGAAGGAACTAGACCGATCGTGGTCGAGTTACAGGCATTAGTCAGTCCGACTAGCTATCCATCGCCTAGGCGGGCGGGTACGGGCATCGATTACAACCGCCTGACGCAAATTTTGGCAGTACTCGAAAAACGCGTCGGGATTCCACTCTCGAAATTAGATGCTTATGTGGCATCCGCAGGAGGGTTAAATGTCTCCGAACCAGCGGTAGACTTAGGGATGGCGATCGCGATCGTGGCGAGTTTTCGCGATCGAGTGGTGGCTCCCTTTACGATCCTAATCGGTGAAATCGGCCTGGGCGGGCAGGTACGTCAAGTATCACAATTAGAGTTACGCCTCAAAGAAGCAGCGAAATTAGGATTCAAACGCGCGATCGTCCCCAAAGGACATCAAACTTTTCCCGATCTGGGGATGGAAATTATTCCCGTGGGACGAGTAATCGACGCGATCGTCGCTGCCCTTCCCGCCGAGACAGAAGTAGAAGATATCGACGAAGATTGATATTTTGTAGCCTAACAGACACCGAGCGACTGGCACTGTTGGTGTTAAATTAATTGGTAATTGTAGAGATATTCACAAATGAAAAAGAACCAGTTTTGGCAGTATTTAGTTGGTGCGATCGCGATGACACTCTTAATGCCTAGTCTGGCAAGTGCCCATACAGGTGTCGGCGATACTGGCGGATATTGGCATGGATTAATGCACCCGATCGGTGGCTTAGATCATATTCTTGCCATGGTTGCAGTAGGCTTGTGGGCAGCTCAAATGGGCGGGAAGGCGGTGTGGGCGATCCCTGCTGCATTTATGGTAGCAATGGTGGGAAGTAGTCTCATTGCCTATTTTGGCGTACCTTTACCAGGTGTCGAGCAGGGCATTATTGCTTCTGATTTTATTCTTGGCTTATTACTGTTATTTGCCGCTCGATTACCACTGGCTGTTAGTGCTGGAATTGTCGGGATACTAGCTATTTTTCACGGCTACGCTCATGGAGCTGAAATGCCCGAAACTGTGTCAGGGCTGGCTTATGGGGGTGGCTTTCTCATTTCTACGGCATTGCTACATCTAGCTGGAATTGGGATAGGGTTTGCGATCGATCGGTACCAACCTAAATTTCCAGAACGATGGTTTCGGATCGGCGGTGGTGCTGTCGTCCTCGGTGCAGTTTATGTCCTCATCAACCGTTAGTAAACTAGATGCCAAAGGATAGATAGGACGGATGTTAAATTATTAGTATTTGAGAAATATTTGTCGCCCATAAGCTCGATCCGATCTGGATTAGCTCGATCGAGATGACAAAATGGGACTGCGATCTTCTATTCCTGACAAATTGCTCGAATCGAGCGAGCCGAGCCGATATTCGCTCGATCGGTATTCATTTATCCCCTATCCTCTGTCTTGATATGTTTCCAATCGATGATGACAATCCCACTAGAATTACGCCGTTTGTCACCTACACGTTAATTGCCATCAATATCCTCGTATTTATCTACGAGTTGAGCTTTTCCGAACGCGGTTTGACTAACTTTTTCTATCAATGGGCGATCGTGCCGCAGCAACTTACGGGCGCGCTGACTGGAGTTCCTTATCCAATGTTACGCGGCGGCGAACCACCCGAAATTCTAACCTTAGTTACATCACAATTTCTCCACGGTGGCTTCGCACACATTGCCGGAAATATGTTGTTCTTATGGATCTTTGGTAATAACGTCGAAGACCAATTAGGACATCTAAAATTCTTATTCTTTTATCTAACTTGTGGCGTTCTGGCTGGTTTAGCTCAGTGGTTTTTTAGCCAAGGTTCGCAGGTACCATCGCTCGGTGCCAGTGGTGCGATCGCAGGCGTAATGGGAGCATATATCATTCGCTTTCCCAATGTCAGCGTCAGAACGGTAATTCCGATCGGAATTTTCCCATTTTTCACCAGAATTCCGGCTTATTTTTATTTAGGAATCTGGTTTTTTCAACAAGCTTTATACAGCTTTGCAACACTTGGCGCGCGCACTAATGTTGGCATGGAAAATGGCGGTGTTGCTTACTGGGCACATGCAGGTGGATTTGTATTCGGTGCGATTCTCGGCCCAGTTTTGGGACTATTTTCGCGAAGTTCGGAGGCTTGATTTTGGCTTAAATATAACGGTGGGCAATGCCCACCCTACATCTAACTGGATGCGTTACAGGAATTATTGGCATAATGCTCATACCATTTTTTCTGGCTTTCATTTTTGGCTCACACAACGGAAAAACCAACGGCAGTAGTAGTATTCAGTTTCAAAAATCATTGCAGCGATACAAATAAAATGTACATCAAATAATGTCTTGTTATAAAAATTTACGATTAATCAAAGTAAGAAAACGTTCTGGGTTTATAACTTTCACTAGTTCAGTCCCATTAATATATTCATTAAGATCTCCATTCAGGTAAGCTTCTTTTAACTTAGGAGTCCAACCTTCTCCTCCAATAATTAAATAAGCATAAGGAAATTTACCATTACTATTTTTGATGGCATCAATTAACTTAATTATCTCAAAAGGAACTTTCTGCTCGGCGGTTCCGGCTGTCTCTTGCCATTTCTTTGACAAAATCAACCAGCGTAAATCGGGAGTTTCTATCACTCGATCGGGAAGATGCTTTCCCCCACTGATAGTTGGAACTAAAAATGGTGAGTACTCATCTTTAGTTAAGATTCGGTAACCTTGTGCTGGTAATACTGTATCAAAAAGTTGCTCGAATACTTTTCCTGTATTAACACCAATTTTAGACATCGACTGAAAACCCCTTGCACGCTATGACTTCTTTGGCTGGGCGACGATCGCCATTACAAGCGATGCGTCTGGGTGCATCTACTATAGTGTTAGTAAACCCATAATCTCGGTACAAATCGACAATTCGATCGGTTGCTTGATTAGACAAAACAACTTTACCTGGATGTTTTGCCAGCCATTGAGTCAGCCGCACCTGATCGTCCCATTTAAAGTCATCCTGACTATACTTGGTAAATTGCACATCATAGGGTGGATCGGCATAAATGAAATCATCTGGCTCTAATTTTAAGCATTCAAAATCGCCAACCGTAATATCCCATGATTGTAAGGCGGCTTGATATTCGCTAAAATCAGTCGCATAGTTAATTGTTTTATATCGTCCAAAAGGGACATTAAATTCACCACTATTATTAAATCGACATAGGCCATTAAATCCCGTCCGGTTGAGATAGTAGAAAATTTGGGCGGCTTCACTAGATTGAGATTTACCCGCACGAGTTAGTTGATTGAAGCGCGATCGTATTTCATAGTAAAACTCGCGATCGTTTTTCATTTCGATCTCTACTATTAATCCTTGTTGGAGGTGATGATAAAGATTCGCTAAATGGATATTGGCATCATTTAGTAGTGCCCGCTCTGGCTGTAAACCCAAGGCGACAGATAAACTGCCCATGAATGGCTCAACTAAACGATTATTGTCGTTTGGTTGCCATAGTTTTAGCAATGTTGGTAACAGCCATCTTTTACCTCCAGCCCATTTTAGTAAAGGCTTGACCGAGGTTGCAGGAGGAGATGACAGCATAAGTTAGGTGATAATATTGAAGCTAGCAAACACCTTAGCAGAATATCGAGGTTTATTGGGATCGATACGATTTAACAATTTCTGTAAAAGCTGGCAACCCATCCTGGAAGGCTTTTATGTTGCGAGCATTAAGAACTATAAAATTGATTGTTTTTGCTTCTTCGATATATGCTACTGCTTCATGATTGCCGTATCGATCGCCACTAAACCAATAAATTTTAACGATTAGTTTGTCGCCAATCTTTAAATTATTTTTAAAACTTGCTCGATAATTGGGATGACCATTGTTGTGAAAATTTGTTACCAGATTATTTACAACATCTTGGGTATTGCGAATCTTGTTACCACGATCCATTGGCCTAGTATAAATTACGGCCTGACTATTTGCCCAAGATGAATTAGCTGGATAAAATACGAGTGGAACTCCATCCGCTCTCATTGCTTCTGAATCGATCGCCCAACCTTTGGGAGCCGTAAGTGCATAATTATGGTTGTCTCCACTAGCCTTGCCAGAACCGCCTTCAACTTGCGCTTGGATGGGCAATGCCAATCCAAAAATTAAAGTAGAGGCAATTACAATTCTCGAAAATGTAGATTTCATAATATAGTTGGGAACGAGCGCGGTGTATTAAGTATTAAGTAGGGTGGGCTGTGCCCACCACATGGGTTTCAGGTTATTATTATCTAATAATCATCTGTATCCAAAGACTTAAATGGCTGGTAATTTCCAGCCTCATATCTTCTCAATTATTAATTGTCAATTAAGTAGTAATTGTAATCATTTAATGGATAAATAATGATTGAAACCTATTTGGTGGGCACTGCCCACCCTACTGGGACGACAAGCTTAAAAATGTGGGTAAAGCGATCGCTTAAAGTATTACTGGTTGTATTTTTTACGGTTCTGAATGCCCACAATTTTAAGCGTGTCGAGCCACTACTGAATTTCTCTATTAATTGTTAATAAAGTAGTAGTTACAATTACTTAGCAGCTAGATAATGCTCTAAACCTAATTGGTGGGCAGTGCCCACCCTACTGAATTTCTACTGAATTTCTGAATTTTAGTATCAACTATCAACTATCAACTATCAACTAATTAACGCATATCCCCGATCGCACTCATGGCTGTAGCTGCGATCGCTTGTTCGGTGGCTTTGGGAAGATGATGATATTTACCATTAGCTTGTTTGGCTAATTCTTTGGCAAATCCGGTCGAGATAAATTTATTTTCGGTGTCGATAACTAATAATTTAATCCCGATCGATCGAATCCGTGCGGCAATATCTAACAATTCTTGCTTGATATCTGGCTTTTCATCAGGTGGGATAGTATCGCCCAAGGAACGTGCTAGCGGTACATTGCCCCGTCCGTCGGTAATAGCGACGATAACTACTTGTCCGACATCGCCCGAACTTTGGGCGTTAACACCGACCCGCACGGCTTGAGTCAATCCGTGTGCCAGCGGCGAACCACCACCACAGGGAAGCCGTTCGAGGCGGCGTTTGGCCATCGCGATCGATCGAGTCGGGGGTAATAATACCTCAGCTTGTTCGCCTCGGAAGGGAATTAATGCTACTTGGTCGCGATTTTGGTACGCCTCTGTGAGCAGGCGCATCACGGCACCTTTCGCCGACTGCATTCGATTGAGAGCCATCGAACCCGAAGCATCTACTACAAATATTACCAAGGCACCCGATTTACGGGCTAATTTTTTGCCGCGAATATCGCCTTGCTCGACGATCACTTTACGATCTGGTTGCCGCGCTCTGCGTGACTTTTGATAGGGTGCTGCGGCGCGTAATGTGGCATCTACGGCAATTCTGCGGACTTTGCCTTTGGGTAAAATCGGTTTTACATATCTGCCCCGATCTTCCGAAAATACTAGGCTGCGGCTGCCGGATTTGCCCTGTTTTTGTTGGGCAGATTGGGCAAAAGCGAGGATGGTATCGTCTAAGATTACGCCCTCGATATCAAAGACAAATTCTTCGGGAATATTCGGCGGTTCTTCCGGTTGGTCTTCATTTTCCGGCTCGTCGTCGTCATTATCTTCTTCCTGCTCGTCTTGCTCCTGCTCCGACTGGTCTTGAGGCTGCTGTGGCGGCGGTGGTGGTGGGGGGTTTTCCTCCGGTGGGGTTTGAATCACCGTCGCGCGGGGCACGATGACTAGTTCGACTGCGCGCCGCAGATCGTCAGCATTGACATTCGTGCGTCCTTCTAGTGCTGCTGCTGCTTTGGCCACCCGCACGGCAAATAATTCGGCGCGATGCCCCATGACGCCGCCACGGAGGGCTTCGGTGACTAAATATGTAATCTGCTCTTGAGTAATCTGGACGTCTTTAAGCCATTCTCGCGCTAGCAGAATTTGGGTTTTGAGGTTATCGATTTCTTCGGTATATTGGGTCAGAAAAGCTTGGGGCGAGGAAGAATAAGAAATTGCTTGACCGACGGCTTGCACGCGTTGGTCGATATCCAAGACGCCATCAGCCGATAGGGAAATTGCAATCCGATCGAGTAAATGCTCTCTTAATGCACCTTCTTCGGGATTATAGGTGGCAATCAGTAAAGGTTTACACGGATGTTGGAAGCTAATCCCTTCGCGTTCGATTTGGTTGCGCCCATCAGTGAGGACGCCCAGGAGGAGGTTAGCAATCTGGTCTTCAAGGAGGTTAATTTCATCGATATATAAAACTCCCCGATGCGCTTGTGCCAATAGTCCTGGCTGAAATACCGAGGCTCCCGCCTGTACTGATTTATCCAAATCTACGGAACCCAATAGCCGATCCTCCGTCACGCCTAAAGGAATTTGGACGAAGGGAGTTGGCACGATTTTGGTCTGTAATTCTAGATTGGGATCTGATGCCCGCATGGCTGACAAACTATCGTCCCACTCGCTGGGAGCCTGCGGATCGCAGTTGCTGATGCCGCCAACGGCAATTTCGATCGGGGGTAAGAGCGAATGAATTGCCCGTGCCATGACCGATTTAGCCGTACCGCGACCGCCAGCGATCGCGACTCCTCCCAAGGTTGGATCGACAGCGGCCAGTAGCAGTGCTATTTTGATAGCTTCTTGTCCTACTACCGCACTCAGAGGAAAGGCATTAATGTTGGAGGTGGCGATCGCTGTTGACATTGTAATTTAGATTCTGCTTGGGGATAGCCTCTTCGGGAGTGCCAGGGCGCGAGTAGCCTTGCGATGGGATCGCTCGGCTCTTGTAGATCTAAATTATCTCATATTAAGCACTTGGAACCGATCGGGGTCGCGATCGGTCACATATTGCATCTAGATATACTCTACATATTTTCTTGCCCTATGTTAATTTAGGCAATTCAGTGGGCACAATTTAACTAGCATATTTATTTTCATGAATATGTTGTAAAGATAGATTGTCGCGTAAGCGTAGATCGATGTTAGCGATTTTAGATCGGCCAATGGGTACAATTGAAGATATCATTCTCTATACCGATCGACAGTACAAATTGTCGATTAGAAAGTGTAGATTCTGGCGATGTAAACGTTGGTACTGAAGTAGCATCTCTACTGTGGTTACCAATAAATGTGTTCGGCCTTCAACTCTCAACCGCTCTCTCTAGCTTAAATCTATTATCCGTAACTTCTAACTTTGAAATCAGATCCGACCGTCATCAATTTTGATGGCAATACCGATCCGTCGATAATCTAACTTTAGATTAGCTAAATTGATGATTGCAAGTTCGATTGTATCCTTGCCAATATTAGGCATCAAAAGTATACTCGGACTAGCTCTTGATTGAGCGATCTGACTGACGATGCTCGCCACGATCGTGTTAATATTTAGGAAAATATACGAAGTATAATAACGTTGAATTTAAATCGACGTTTTAGTTCGGACTTCGAGTACACGCGATCGGATCTCCAAATTAGCTACAAGAAATTTACACATCAGCTCATTAAAATATTCGGGAAATCTCAATATGAAGCGATTAATGTGGTACGTCGGCTGCTGTATGATGCCTCTGTATAGTGCATCAGCTACCTACGCTAGCCCAGAAATAAAATCCGGTAATAACACCATTGCGACTGGTAACGCAGCTAGTTTGGGTAGACTCTCCAGTACGGATTACCCCGCACCCACGACAGCTCCCACAATCGCCAACAATCTTCTCGGGCAGGTGCCCCCACCCCCACCAACTCCAACCGACGCGCCCACAACGCCAGCACCAGCAGCAACTCCGAGCGATTCAGAAACCCAGGAAATTCAGAGACAGCTCGACGAGCTAAAAAATGCTCCTCAAGACAACGCCAACACTTTTCAGCCCAAATCTTCTCCAGCCTTTTCGATTTTTAACCCGATTGGCTTTGGTGCTGATAAAAACCTTGTCTTTTTATCTGTAAGTTACCAAAATCGTACTAGATTTGGGAATGTTTCTGATGGTGAAGCGGGGATCGGGATTGGTTTAGGCGATGCGGTCAACTCGGTCGGAGCCGAACTATCTTACAGTCTCAATAGCTTTGGTTCTAGTGGCGGATTTGGTAGCGGTGCCTTCAACGCCAAACTGCACAAACGGGTCGGCGAAGATGCGGCTGTAGCGATTGGTTGGAACCAATTTGCCAAAGTTCAATTCGATCGTGGGGCATCTGACTCAGGGTGAACGCATCAAAATCGGGTGTAATTCGATCGATCAAAACTAGAATAGCTAACTCAATCGTACTTACTAACTAATTGCACTTATTACAATGCCAATTGAAACTAAAATCAAACATGAGATCCGATTAATTTAATTTAGTGTAGCAGAAAGCTCGACCAACTCATTAGTCAAGCCGAGATTAATTAGTGCAAATAAATTACAAAATAGCTTCTAAAAGTTCAGTTGAATATTCTTCGTCAAGTGTCGCCAAGAATCTCTTACTTCTAACACTTAACTTTCGACTTTTATTTTCACTAATTATGTTAACTGCTATATGTCGTAAAATCGCAAAATTAGCTGGAGCATTATCTTTCCTAATTCGACTATCATCTTCTTTAAAAGCAACATCAAGCACCCAGTGAAGAGAATTTTCTATCGACCAATGACTTCTAATTCCCTCTGCTAATTTTTGAGCATCGCTCTCTAGACTACTGATAAAATAACGAGTTTCTACACTCGTCTTTCCGCCGACAACTCGAACTGATTCTACCATGCCAATACTAGTTAACTTTTTCCATTTTTGCAGTGGATCTATTTGCTCCGCAACATCTGTTATCATTAAATAATTACGAATTTCTTCTCTACCTCTATTCATCTCTCTACTGTTGAAGCTACTCAGGTTGAGGTCTTTTCCCTGAGTTTCAATTGCTTGTTTAAATAGCTGCTTTACTTGTTTGTACAAGGTCGGTTGATTCTTTTTTACAGCAATTACATAATCTGCATCTTTTTCGACGATTTTTTTGACTATTTCTCTTTGACATCCCATTGCGTCGATGGTAACGATACATCCTGCTAAATCCAAGATTTGAATCAGTTCGGGAAGTGCTGTGATTTCATTAGATTTTCCTTCTACTTTCTTTTGACCTAATACTAATCTATTACTTGCAGCCCAGGCACTGACTGTATTAATTACACCTTGACCATTCTTTTCATCTCCTGAGTTTCGAGATTGTTTTCCATCAAAGGCAATTATTTCTCCTGCGGTTATTTTACTTATTCCTTTAATCCAACTCAGGAATGATTTATTAAATTCATCAGGATTAATTTGTGAAAATACTCTAGCAAATGTATCATGAGATGGGATTCCATTCGGTAGTTCTAGGAACTTTTCTAACCATTTTTTTCTGGCTATACCATACATTTCTATATCTATCCATCCGTCCGCCCCACATACTACAGCACAAATGGAGATCGTGATGATGTCGATTAGTTTATGTTTTTTTCCACGTTCAATCCTAATGTCTTCTATGTCGTCAAAGTGTTCTGCGATACTATGCTTAGGCTTCAGCTTCATTTTACATGATATTAGTTCCAAATCAACTTAACACAATTAATTAGCTAAAGCTATCGACGGGTATAGATTTCACATCTTTGATGAATCAAATTTACATCTAGTTTCTAAGTGTTTTTAATAATATAAGATTTAAGTGCGTTCACCCTGGCATCTGACTATCCTAACAACTCATATTACTTAGTCGGTACCAAAATCTTGCGGACTGTCGATGATATCAATCAACCCTTCAGCCGCTTGGCATTAACTGCTGGGGTCGGTAGTGGTGTATTCTTACCATTCGAGCGCAATGCTAGTCTCGATCGCGGTGGACTCAATGTCTTTGGCTCGGTCGGCGTGCGGGTTGCCAGACCAGTCAGCGCAGTCGTTGAGTGGACTGGTTCAGATCTAGCCGCAGGCGTATCGGTAGCCCCATTCGATAACTTCCCCTTGGTCATTACACCTGCCGTTCGGGATATTACTGGAGCTGGTGACGGAGCTAGATTCATTTTAGGTGCTAGCTTAGCTTTCAATTTCTAAAAGTTGTGAGACAATTACCACATAATGGTAATTATTTATAGTCCGAAACTGTTTCCAAGATCGATAATTCACTATCAAGCAAGGCTCAATGTCAATGCTAAATATTTCTAAATTTCCAGCAGTAATTTTTGGCTGTAGCGCGATTGTTACAGCATCGTTAGTTGGTTTCGCTGGCTCTGCCGCAGCTCAAACCAATGTCGGTAATCTAAGTAATGGTTCTGGTACCAACGTCACTACCACAACTGGGGGTAGTATTCCTTCGACGAGTACCCCTGGGGGAATATCTCCAGCCACCACTGCTAGAATCAATACTTTCAGTCAAAACATTCCGGTTCTTCAGAATAATGTTAGTCAAGCACGAGCAGCAGTAAATCAACTTACATCAGTTACCGCACCGCCACCAGATACTAGTCCAGTTCGGTTTTCGGTAGACAAAGGCGTTGCCGATCTCGCCAGTTGTGGTTGTCCCGATGCCAATGCTATCGGTTCGACAACTCCCACTACCCCTAGCCCCGAATTAGTAGCAGCCAGAGAAGCTGAGGCTAAAGCCGAAGCAGAACTCGCGGCGGCCAAAGCTGAAGCGCGTCAGTTTATCGAATCTGTCAAGAGCGAGAAGAGTGCTACTTCGAGAACTGTAGATACCTCCTTGTGGTAAACAGTGCCAGTTAACCCCTAAAAGTTGCAGTCCCAATCGAAGGGCGAGCCTAAATATTGCCCTTCGATCCTAACTTTATTCATCGCCAGTCACTGCGGACGACTTCGACGATCGTGCATCGACTATTAGCAAGTTAAACTCGAAAAACATGAAAACAATATCTAAATTCCAGCAACTAGCGATCGGTTGTGCGACCGTCGCGACAGCAGCATTCGGTAGCCTCATCCCATCTGCTAGTGCTGCCGAACAATTTAACAATCAAACCATTCAATTCAACCGCGATACAATTATTGAATTTCAATTTCTGAAATCTAATAATGCCGCTCAATCGACTTTTGGTGTCTTGAACCTGGCAACTGGCGAAAAAACCCCCCTCATCAATGAAGCTCGCGCTCAAGACCGTCCTGGTCGAAACTTTGCAGGTACCGCTGGTAAAGCGGTGAGAAAGCCATTTGCTGAATTTACCTTCAAGTCAGGTACTCCCTATACCCTTTACCTAGAGTCAAATATCAGAGGTAAAGGCACGACTACCGTTTACTCAGTTCCCGAAAGAAATGGTGGCGCGCAGCTAGCTAGATTTGATAACGATGCGACAGCATTAGGCACCCAAGGCGTCAGAATCGGTTGGAACGATGGTACTTCCAGCCGAGGCGGTTTCAATCAGTTCCTCGTCATTGCTGGTGGTGGCATCGGCTGTCCTTGTAAGCCAAGTCCGTCTTTAACTACGCCACTACCTCCTGAAGTACCTCCCACCAGAAATAACGCACCTAGCGGTCGCGGTTAATTTTTGACTAAATAAATACTTCAAATCGGGGCTGAAACAGGGTTGTTTCGGCCCCGATTTTAGTAATAGCAAGAGATCGACCTAGCCAAACGTAGTTAAAGATTCAACAACCAGCCAAAAAATTGGCACAATTAAAGAATAAGAATTATTACCAATCGCTGACTGCAATATGAAACTGTCAAGACTAGGTTATTCGATCGCGGCAATCGCTTTGATAATTGCGACATTCTTGCCTTTACCAGCACTAGCAGCGGTACCAACAGCCGCAATTGCTGCCGATAATAGCGGCAATAGTTTCGTGAGTAAAGCCGTCGAGCAAGTTGGCTCGGCAGTAGTAAGAATCGACACCGAGCGGACGATTACGCGGCGACTAGACCCATTTTTTGGAGATGAAGCTCTGACGGGATTGCCCCAACAGCAACTATTACGCGGCCAAGGTTCTGGCTTTATTATCGATCGAGATGGCGTAATTTTAACTAACGCACATGTAGTCGATCGAGCCGACAAGGTGACGGTGATTCTTAAAGACGGTCGCAGTTTTAAGGGTAAAGTGCGAGGAGTCGATGCAGTCACCGATCTGGCAGTCATTCAGGTCAGCGGTGCCAAAAATCTCCCTGTGGCTGAATTGGGTGACTCGGATATCGTCAAAGTCGGCGATTGGGCGATTGCCGTCGGTAACCCATTCGGATTAGACAATACTGTCACGCTAGGGATAGTCAGCACGCTCAAACGTGCCAGTTCCACCGTCGGTATGACCGACAAACGCCTCGATTTCATTCAAACCGATGCGGCAATCAATCCAGGCAATTCTGGCGGCCCCTTGCTCAATGGTAAAGGAGAAGTAATCGGTATCAATACTGCCATCCGTGCCGATGCGATCGGCATTGGCTTCGCGATTCCCATCAACAAAGCCAAAACGATTTCGACTCAATTAGCACGCGGTGAAAAAGTTTCTCACCCCTATCTCGGCGTCCAAATGGTCACTCTCACCCCAGAAATCGCCGCTGAGAATAATAACGATCCTAATGCTCTATTCCAAATTCCCCCAGTTAATGGGGTGCTAGTGGTCAAAGTGCTGCCGAATACAGCCGCATCTGTCGCTGGAATGCGCCGAGGCGATACCATTCTCGAAGTTGATGGCGAAGCAATTCACGATGCCAATCAATTGCAAAATGTGATGGAAAACAGCCGTGTCAGCCAATTACTTCAAGTTCGCATTTTACGAGATGGCAAAGATCGGATCGTGAAGGTTATTCCTAAAGACTTAATTGACGAGCAGAATTGAGGCTTTAGGCTTTAGGCTTTAGGGGCAATTTCTGAATTGCCCCTGCATGTTGAGAGAATTGAAAAATTATTAACATCCAAATTAGATTTAAATCTATAAAAGTTATTTAAGATCTGTAGGGACGGGTTTATGAGATCGATATCGCTTGTAACCTGAGTTCGATGAGGCATAGCCTCATCGAACTCAGATGTGACAACATGTTCAGCTTAATAGCAAATTTTATGTAAATTTTGGCACGATAAAACCCATCATTAAGATGATTAATGATTGAAAATATTGAGTTAAGTTAATAAATAAATAATCGGCTAAATAGGAACAATACTAAAGAAGTTTTGAGCAGGCTCATCTAGCTTCAAACTCGGCTTTTTAGGTTGATGAGTATAAGCAATTAATGCTGTAATCAGATTTAGCATGAAATTATGCAAGCTCCGATGGCGAGAATGGACTAAATAACAAATATTTTTTAACTGGTCATTTACCGTTTCAATCAGCGAGCGTTTCCGAAGTGATATTTTGTCATCCATCAAGATGAGCTTGTTTTTCATATTAGATTTTAGTGGCGTAATTAGCTGCAATCCTTTATTTAATAATTCTTCAAATAGTTCTTTCTTAATATATCCTTTGTCTCCAAATATTTTTCCTGATATTCCCTGTGTCATTGATGGCAAATGTGTGCGGTCATCGACATTGCCAGGTGTGATTTTGCAGCTTAATATCTCTCCGCAATCATTAATAATTAAATGAAGCTTGAATCCAAAGTACCATCCCATAGAACTCTTACTCAGCTTGGCAGTTTCTTTGAAAACCTTATTTCTTTTAATTCTTTTTGGGTGACAAACTGGAATAGCCGTGCTATCCACGAAACTAATTCCAGTCACCTTACCTTGACGAGAGTTGAGATAATAAAGGCAAGCTATTAAAACATTTGGCATCAACTCCACCATTCTATTGTAACTAACCAACTTTGGAAAATAATCAGTTAAGTTTTGACAAACATTTTTGAGGTAATAATCCTTAAATGTTCGATAGCTTGACTGATGGAAATGAATAGAAATAGTCATGACCTCGCTCAGTGATAGGCCGCAGCGTTTTGGTAAGCTATTACCGTTGGCAGGGAAAGATATTGATGAAAAAGTTGCTAGCCAATCTTGGCAGAAATCATCTATTTCACAAAATAGTTCGGTTAAGTCCATCATCTAAGTGTGGTTTTCTAATATATATATTAATTTAACCAGAATCAGAGATTATACATAAGGGTTGCAATGCTATTTGTACTTTTATTTGCCGACCGCTCCTCAGAACTTTTAATAACTTATTAATTGTTAATTATTTGTAATTATCGATCGACGTTTTACTTCCAAGTCATTATCAATAATCAAAGCTTATTGATAATGACTTGGAAATATCTCATTTTAATAATTGATGTTTATGACTCAAGCACAGTCAGAGACTTGATTTGATGATGAGGCACAGCCTCATCGAACTCAGGTTTGTACTAAAAATTTAATTCAAACCCGCCCTCCCCCACAAATAAACGATCGCATATCATTCCCCACACATTCCGACGAATAATCTGTGACTGCTGGTGGGGATGGGCGGGTTTGTTTGAGATTTCTAGAATTTATCGATGGTTATATGCATAAACCCGCCCCTACAAATTTGTGTCGATAAAGATATTGACTAAATTCGTTCGAGTCCAGCTCGAACGACAAAATCAAATTAAACGATCGTTATCTAAAATATTTAAAAGATATACTATCTAATTAGCTTTTGCAAAACATTAAAAACAGACCTGTGCAACCAACTCAAGCAATCATTATCTTTGTTTGATTTCAGTCGCTGATGACTACCAGCATCATAAATTTTATTTTTTATGTGCTGTGTTTTCTTGGTTGTTGAATACTGTTTTGGTTTGGCTGTTTGTAATCTTTTTAGCCTAGCAGTTTGATATCTTACTAATTCTTGAATAGAAGGTTGAAGTGGATTTAGTCGCAAACTTTCTTGATAAGCTATAATTGCTCGTTGAATTTCATTTTTCTTGAGATATAAGTTTCCAATCAAACGGTGTACGTCAGCGTCATTGGGATACAATGATAATAATAGATGCACAGTTTTCGTAGCTTCTGAAAATAAGCGCAGTTTAAGTAAAGCTGTAAATTGTATTTTTAAGCAAGAGACTTCTTCTGGATCGAGTTCTAATCCGCGTTTTGTTGACTCTATCGCTTCTTGCCATCGATTTTGGTCGCTATAAACTTCTGCTTGATGAGCGAAATAATAGGCGACTTGTGGATTAAGCTTAATGGCAATAGCAATCGATTTCTCTGCTCTGTCTGGCAAGTGACGTCTTTGATAAGCAATTGTTAAAATGAAATAGTTGTAGCTATTGTTTGGATCTAATGCCACTGCTTGTCGGGCAGCCTCGATCGACGACAGCTCAATTCGTTGAGTATAGCCATAAACTAGTGACAATAGAGCATATGCTTCAGCACATTTTGGGTCGATGGATAGATACTGTTTGAGTAACATTTCTGCTTGCTCGTAGCGTCCCATCTGAGCCAACAAGCAAGCGCGATCGAGTAATTCTATTGGATTCGGTGAATCGCTCATAAAATAAATCCGAGATAGATTTATTAAATATACCCAGGATCGATCGATACAATACTTTTTTAATCTAAGACTTACCTCGCCTCCATCAAATTAGCCCTACTCCCAATCTCCGCCATCTGCACACTCATATCGATCCCCCCAAAGAGCTATATTCAGAACCGCCCAATTTAAGTTGAAGCTCGAAGCGGATCGCGACGTAATGTGTAGAGCGTTAGTAAAATAAATAAACCAGTTCCCACTATATATTTAACCGGACTAGGAATAAATTCTTGCGGTGAAATGAAACCTTCGATCGCGCCAGCAATCAGTAACATGGGGACTAACCCCATCACTAATTGGGCAGCCTGTAAACCATAAATGCGTAGGGCATCTCGCCGACGGTAGCGACCGGGAAATAACAGTCCTCTAGCAATTAATAAACCAGCACCGCCAGCAATAAAAATTGCAGGTAACTCTAACGAACCGTGGGGAAAAACAAATGCCCAAAATGGATAAGCTAGACCATTTTGACCGACTAATGTAGCGATCGCACCAATTAATAACCCATTATAAAACAGGGCATAAATCGTCCAGATCCCTGCTAATATTCCGCCGCCGACCATCCGAAAACAAACGCTGAGATTATTAATCGCGATACTACTAGCTGCAAAAGGTTCGGTACCTAAGATCGAACCCATCCAAAGTTGGCCGCGATCGCGTACTTTTTCAATTAGCGATTGTGGGACTATGAGCGACATAAAACTCGCATCTTGCCATGCAAACCACCAGGCGATCAGTCCGCCAATTAAAAAGATCGCAAAGGCAATTGCTGTATACCCCCAAGTATCCCGCAATACCTGCGGTAAACCCCACAGATAGAAATCGATCGCGCCGCGTAATTCTTGCCGCCTAGAACCGCGATAGATCTGACTGTAGCCGCGAGTTGTGAGTGCTTGGAGTTCTTGGACGATCGTTTCGCCAATTTGGTTGGTATTGGCACGCGCCAAATCTGCGGCTACCGATCGATATAGGCTAGCCAGCGTGCCGATTTCTTTCGCACTTAAAGATTTCATCCCGCGCTGTTGGGCGCGTTGGAGCAGAGTATCGAGTTCTTGCCATTGCCCTTGGCGGCGTGCGATCCAGCGTTGAATATTCATCGGGGAGTAGAGGGTAGAGGGTAGAGAGTAGAGAGTAGAGAGTAGAGTTGAGTTACTATCTAATATTCACTATCCACTATCCACTATTCACTCTCCACTCTCCACAAATCTACAATATCCCAAATAGATGTAAGGGGCCGCGACCGCTGATGAGTTCGACGACGATGCCAATGAAGCCCAGCATTGCCAGACGACCGTTCCAGACTTCCGCAGCCGTTGTGAGTCCCCATTCCCATTTTTCTTGGGGGTACATCTTAATTTTCTTCTTCATCTGGGTGACGCGATTAATGTCCAGACTGGGGGCTGCTGCGGCTCTGAGGACTAGATCGACGAGTGTTTGGATGAAAACGGGGTTAGTATCCAAAGCAGGTACGCGATTGAACGTATGGATACCAGCTTCTTCGGCGATTTCGCGATATTCGATATCGATTTCTTCGAGGGTTTCAATATGCTCGGAGACAAAGCTAATTGGCACTACTACCAACTCGCTGACACCTTTATCGGCTAGTTCGACGATCGCATCTTCGGTGTAGGGTTGCAGCCATTCGATCGGGCCGACCTTACTTTGATATGCTAGGGAATATGCATTTCTGCGCCCGATCGTGCGCATGATTAGTTCGGTGCATTCCTCGATCTCGGTTTGGTAAGGATCGCCTGCTTCTTCTACATAGCTCACGGGTACGCCGTGCGCGCTAAAAAACACATGCGCGTCGTCCGGATTGGGGCAGTTATCGATTTGAGCGCAGATCAGCTCGGACATTGCTTGGAGATAACCTGGCTCTTTATACCAATCGGCAATGACCGTATATTTCGGTGGCTTGAGCTGCGGATTTTCGCTCCAGATTTTTTCGATCAGCCGAAAACTAGAACCGCTAGTACTGATTGAAAACTGGGGATACAAAGGTAAAATAACTAATTGCTCGATCTCATCCCGCTTAATTTGAGTCAGTGCATCTTCGGTAAATGGGTGCCAATAGCGCATTCCAATGTAAACTTTGACATCTTCACCTCGCGATCGCAATTGACTCTCTAGGGCGCGAGCTTGTTCTTCTGTGATGCGACGTAGTGGGGAGCCGCCACCAATTTTTTCATAATTTGCTTGAGATTTCTTCGCTCGCGAACTAGAGATCAGCCATGCTAACGGTTTTTGCAGAGCCGCAATTGGAATCCGAATAATCTCAGGGTCGGAAAACAGGTTAAACAAGAACGGACGCACATCCGATAATTGCTCCGGTCCGCCCAAATTCAGTAGTAAAACCCCTAATCGACCCATAACGGCTGTATTTTCCCAGTATGTTGCAAATTCTTTACTAACTTTAACAAAAATATGGTTTTAGTGGTACTAGCTAGGCAACCACTGACACATAAATTTAATTTTAGCCTAAAGGTATTCATATAGTAGATGCCAGCAAAAAAAGTCCGATTTTCACTTGGATTTGGGCGATCGAAAAGTCTGTAAGGCGGATCTGCTATACATTGATAAAGACGAGCTGCCAACCTGCGATCGCCTAAAATTGAAAATGGCTGGTAAAATTAGTTAAGATGTGTATTACGAGTCTTCAACATTTACGAAGTCTATGAAACCAATTCAAATGGCCGTTACACTGATTGCGTTGACTAGTGCCTTTGAGTTAGGTAGAGCACAGATAGCCATGGGTTATGTCGCTAATTATGAGACCGAACGGCAATCGCAGTGGTCGCAAGCCAGCCCCATCCCTACAAATACTAAGTTATTAGAACAGGGACATAAAAAACAGGAGCAAGAAGACTTTGTTGGAGCAATTGCTGACTATACAGAATTTTTGAAGTCCAATCCCAATCATGTTGAAGGCTACAGCAATCGTGGGTTTGCTAGGGCGATGACCAACGATCTCCAAGGTGCAATTCAAGATTTCAATCGCGCGCTCGAAATCTCACCCAACAATGCCGACGTCTATAATGCCAGAGGTAACGTCAATGCCATGGTGGGCAATCTCAGTGCGTCAATTCGCGACTTTAACCGGGCGATTCGTTGCGATCGTAATTTTGCTGATGCTTATTATAATCGCGCGATTAGCAGACACAGTTTGGGCGATCGGCGCGGCGCGAAATTGGATCTCAGTCAAGCTGCCAAATTATTTCAGCAACAAAAAGATCTCGGCGGCTATCAGCAGGCACGAGAATGGATCGACAAATTAAAATAGACTTTAGGTATTTAGTTTAGTAAAATTAAATACCTAAAGTCTATTATTTACCATCCACTATTCCCTTACTCCACCTTTAATACCACCATCGTCATATCATCCCCATTATTGCGCTCGTTGCCAGTGAAGGTGTGGAGAGTCGAGACAATTTTATCGAGAATACCTTGAGAGCTTAATTGCTGCTGGCAGGCAGTATGAAAGGTATAAATAAGATTATCTTCATTGAACCTTTCGCCATCCTGGTTAGCTGCGTCGGTAAACCCATCTGTGTAATAAATAATCGTATCTCCCTGATGGAGTTTAACTTGAGCTTCCTCATATTGAGAATCGGCATCGAGTCCGATTAACATGCCCTGAGTATCGAGTCGCAAAATCCGATTTGTCGCGGCTTGCCAGTATAAAGGTGGATTGTGGGCGGCATTAGTATATGTCAGAATATTGGTTGCTGGATCGTATTCTGAATAGAACAGCGTCACAAACCGACTGGAATTTTCGAGATCGGCATACATTACCCGATTGAGATGTTGAAGGATGCGTGACGGTGAGTGACCATTTAACACTTCCGCCCGCAACATTCCCCGCGTCATCGTCATAATCAGCCCTGCGGGAACGCCTTTACCCATGACATCCCCAATAGTGATACTCCACTTAGTGGTGGCATTGGTGTCTGTTTGCTTCTCCGTCAGCCTATCGTAATTAGCGGGAATAAAATCATAATAATCGCCACCGACGCGATCGGCATTGAGATAGCAGGCGGCTAGTTCTAAGCCTGGAATATCTGGAAATTTTTTCGGTAGTAAGCGTTCTTGAATTTCGGCTCCAATTTCTAACTCGCGATCGAGTCTTTCTTTCTTGCGTAATTCGACGGTTAGTTCGTCGTTATGGATGGCTACGGCAGTTTGATCGGCAACTAATTGTAGTAGCTTTTGCCGATCGAGTGTCCATTCGTAGCTAGGATTGCGCGTAAATACATATAATCGTCCGCGCTCGCCGCTTTCAAGTAAGATTGGCGTCCTGAATATATGAATTCGATAGTCAATATCCAGTTCGATGCGACTTTCTAATTTTTCCCAAAAATCTGTATGAAAACTAATTTCTTTGCCTTCAGAAACATCTGTCAGGGTTTGGAAAATAGCCATTTCGATCCTTTTGCGCAGCTCGTTACAATTACCTTCACCCTGACAGTGGAGCTGCTGAATTTGCAATTGTCCGGTTTTTTTGAACAGGATAATCGCGCCGCCTTCGCTATCGGTCACCCGTGTGACCATCAAGGGAATCAATTCTAGAAATTGATTGAGATTTTTAAAACTTCTCAGTGCAAACCCTAAATTACTCAGTAGCTCGTGAGTTTTCTTTTGCTGACGATTGAGATTTATGACTTGTTCTTGGAGAGCAATTACTGACATAATTTGTGGTTCATAATTCATAATTTCTAATTCCTAACCACTTAATAAAGCCTCAACAAATTCATAACTAGAAAAAGGTCTTAAATCTTCGATGCCCTCACCAGCACCGATAAATCGAATTGGTAAACCCAGTTGTTGCACCACCGCTAATGCGACGCCGCCTTTAGCCGTGCCATCTAATTTGGTCAAAATTACACCACTTAACTTCGCCGCCTCAGCAAAAACTTGAGCTTGGCGCAAACCATTTTGGCCTAAAGTAGCATCGAGTACTAGCAATGATTCTATCTGAGCTGTACTGGCTTGTTTGTCTATAATCCGACGGATCTTGCTCAACTCGTCCATGAGATTTTTTTTATTTTGTAACCGTCCGGCGGTATCGACTAATAGTAACTCAGTTTCGCGCGATCGAGCAGCACTAATTGCATCAAAAACTACCGCTGCGGGGTCGGTATTTTGACCGGGGTTGGCAATTACTTCGATGCCGCTCCGTTGTCCCCAAACTTTGACTTGTTCGACTGCGGCAGCTCGAAACGTATCACCAGCCGCAATCAGACATTTATAACCCGACGATTGGCTCATGTGAGCGAGCTTACCAATAGTGGTAGTTTTCCCGACGCCATTGACTCCCACCAACAACCAAATATTTAATTGGTTAGATTCGGGCAAAAATTCTGATGAGTAATTAGACTCAAAAGGCTTATCGAGCAAGTCTCGTAAAATTTGTTTGAGGTAGGCGATTGCTGCCTCTGGTGGTAAGGCTTCTTGGCGCAATTTAGTCTGCAATGTCTCAATTACATAGTCCGTTGCTTCAATCCCCACATCGGCTTGGAGCAATAAAGTCTCGATCGATTCTACCGCATCGGCATTGAGTGGGCCTTGACCGATCAGGGCTTTTAATTGATTGACAAATCCCCGCCGCGTTTTGTCTAAACCTTGGCGTAATTTTTTGAGCCAATTAATCTCATCTAAGGATACTTGCTCCGGAGTCCGTCCGCGATCGGCAAGCACTTTTGCCGACCATAAGAAATCATCATCGAGCGCGATATCTGGCGTCTGGGCCTCTGGTTCGGCAGTTTCGATCGCCGATGCCTTGAGCTGTTCCAATCGCTGTTGACGGTCGTCTCGCGCCCAAATCGGCAGATCTTCGGCATCTGAGGTGGTTGCTTCAGCAGTGTCGCTAATAATTACCGTCGGAGCTTCAATATCACTCGCTTCCGACTCTACAGCAACGGCTAGTGGCTCTGTAGTAGCCTCCTCAACCGCCAAGACGGGTGCGACGGCATCTGTGACTTCTTCTGCTACCGTCGCGGCGGCTTGTGCTGCTGCGGATTCTTGCTGCTGAATATTTTGATATGCAGCTTTTGCCCACGCCAAATAGTCAGTTGCCACCTCATTGCTAACTGGCTCTGGAGCTGCCTCATCTGCTGCTGGCGTCTCAAGCTGCTCTGGTGCAGATTCTACAGTTTGTTCCGAGTCCTTGCTAGAATCGGGTTCGGGATTGTCGAACTTCCGGCGAAACCAGTTAAAAACCATAATAAATTAGGAGTTAGGAGCGATCTGTTAATTGATTATGAATATACAAGGATGGTAGTTGCCAAGGAAGTAAGGAGATGATTCTGGGCAGAGACCATCAATGTTAAGACATTCTAAGCCGAAAATTTCACTTTCACTAACAAAAATTAGACCCCCGATTTGAGTTGTTCGGTGACTCGTCGCAGGACGCCATTAATCAACTTGCGACCTTGGTCGTCACTATAGCGTTTGGCCAATTCGATGGCTTCATTAATCGCAATCCGTTCTTCTAAGCCTAAATAGACTATTTCTGTAACCGCCAGTCTGAGGATATCTCGATCGATTTTAGGCAAGCGACCGAGCTGCCAATCAACGATACTTTTACTTAAGAGCAGATCGACCTGAGCGGTTTCTTCGGTCGCCTTGACCAATAGTTCGAGGGCATAGCTACGCACGTCGGGACGATTGAAATTATTAATTGTCTCTGGCATCTCTAAAGCTTGTCCGAGCCGATTGATCGCAGTCTGCACTAATTCGATCGCTTCGGCGGTCATGACTCTAGCCCCCTCGACGTCGCTAGCCCTGGTTTGGCTATTTAACAGCCTGTCATTACTGCGTTGTAATTCTGCCGTAGCCGCTTCTAATGCTTCTTGAGTCTCTTCTCTGAGTGTCGAGATGGCTTTGAGCATCATCTCTTCTAGAGTCAATTGTAATTCGCGAGGTTGCGATTGCGCTAACTTCTTTTGCGCCTTTGATAACTGGGGTAGAGCTAGCAGGGCTAACTCACGAGCGATAGTTTGAGCTTTCATAGGCGCGATCGATTAGCAGTAGCAAAGCCCCTGATTATACCACTTCTAAGCAATTTTTAGGTAATGGCCAAAGCAGCTTCGCTCCGCGAGTTGCTCTGAGGTTGCGCTTCCAGTGTTCTAGAAAAATAACCAGAGCGCATTCGCTAGTGCAAGATTGGAGGCAACGCTGCTGCGCCTTTTATCTTCCCGATTTGTGGTAGTAATCCACTTTAGCCACAATATCCGCCCAGCCGATACCTGCCAAAGTCGGGAGGACTAAATGCGATCGCGCCAAGCGTTCGTAGGGGCCGACCCCTAAAACCCACATCCCAGCAGCCAAACCTGCTTCAATTCCGGCGGGGGCATCTTCTACAACCAAACAATTAGTTGGAGCGACTCTCAGCGACTCAGCCGCGTGGAGAAAGACATCGGGACAGGGTTTGAGATTCAAGACACTATTACCATCAGCTAAAAAATCGAAAAAATGCCGGATCTTCAGACGTTGCAAGACTAGTTCGGCATTTTTACTCGATGAGCCGAGCGCGATTTTAACACCAGCGGCATGGAGTTCTACTAACAAATTACCGATACCGGGCAGCAGATTAGCGTAATTGAGTTCGTTAATTAGTTGAAGGTAGTAATCGTTTTTCCGATTTAATAATAGTTGCTGTTGAATTAGACTCAGATCGATAGTCCGATTGCCCAAAAGATATTGCAGTGCATCTTCACGATTGAGTCCTAGCATTCCTTCATCGTGGGTGTGTTTATCGAAGGGAATTCCCTCTTCATCGGCTAATTGCTGCCATGAGAGGTAGTGATAGTAGACTGTATTAGCGATAACGCCATCAAGATCGAAGATGACTGCTGCGATGTGTGGCTCGCGCTCCAGTTTATCCATAGCTATTTGATGTCGATCGACAATAATTGTCTGTGCGGTGGCGGAGCCTCTCCTTTGGAGAATCGCGATCGCTCCAGGTCAGATGTATACTCATTATGCCCTCAGATTGTCATAATCTTTGGAATCTCACGAGCGATGTCTATTTACAATAACTAATCATTTTAGGCGATACCACTTTGCATAACACACAAGTTTGAAGATTAAAATTAATAAATACGCTCCAAAATCTTTCATCCCGCCTTTATTCAATTGAATCCTCAATACACACCCCCTTGGTGGCTGCAATCCGGTCTATCGATGACGCTCTACACCGCACTGCGGATGAGCCGCAACTGGGAAGAATATACGATCGAGCCAGAGCCAACTTATCAGGAGCACATTTTTAGTGGCGATGGCGATGTGCCGATTTTTGGCATTTTCGCCATCCCCCCCAATCCTAAAGGGACGATCGTTGCGACCTACGGTATCACTGGTACATTAGATAATCAATGGTTTCTGCGGATTCTAGGGCGGAAAGCTTACGCCCAAGGTTACGCGGTCGTCTTATTTGACTGGCGCGCTCATGGCAAGACTGCCGAGTTATCGCCCCAACTGACTTCGGATGGTCTGTACGAGGGCGAAGATTTTGTGAGGATCGCCCGCCAATCGCTCCAGCTAGGCTGTCCGGCTCCAATGTGGATAATGGGGTATTCCTTGGGCGGTCAGTTGGCTCTGTGGGGCGTTAAAGCGGGTCGTGACGTGCCAGAAATTGCTGGCGGCGCAGTCATCTGTCCCAGTCTGGAATCCGATCGATCTTTAACGTATCTGATGGCACATCCGCTGGGCAAATATTTAGAACGTGCGATCGCCAAAGAACTACGAAAATTAGCTGGCGAGTTACATCGCTACCATCCTACCGAAATCGACCCCGCCGCGATCGATCGAGCGACGACAATTTGGGGATTCGATCGCGAATTAGTCATTCCTCGACTGGGTTTTGAGACTGTCCGAGATTATTATGCGGCAACTAGTCCGTTATATTTTTTAGCAGATCTTAACAAACCAGTATTGATTATTTATGCCGCTGACGATCCGCTGTTCGATCCCACTTTAGGGCCAGAACTGTACGCTATTGCCAGCAAACAACCCCAGATCGATCTCCTACTTACCCCCCACGGCGGACATGTCGGACATATCAGCAGCCAAGAGTGCCAAAAGTTAAATATCGATCGCGACCCCTGGTGGAGCTGGAATCGTATTTTAGAATGGATTCAGTAATTAGTCGATCGTCGATAGTTGATAGCGAAGTGATTAAGACGGAGTTTAAATCTGCGTATCAATCACAATCTGGCTAAAGGCGTAGGCTTTGAACCATTACTATTTGGTGCAAGAACAATTCTCTCTCCTCGTCCCCCTCTCTCCCATCCACCCACCCACACCTCCACCCCTATGAGCTTACGCGACCAATTTAATAAATTTACAGGCAAAACCCAATTTGTCGTATCTAGAATTTTTATCCACCTCGGTGGTGAAGAAGTCTCGCCACTCCTGGGAATCTTAAACCAAGCTGCCAGACAAGCCATCGAATCGGATGGCGATTTGACCATCGTCGGCGAAGGATTGGTCGAAATCTGTCAAAACCTATTGCAATACGATACTTATTGGCGATCGGCAGCCAATGAAGGTGATGTATTCTGGGACGAAGGCGGAGCTGGCGACTATGCCAACGAATTATTTACCGATTCTGCTGGGCGGTATTTGAGCGAGCCAGATCTGAGCCAGCCTAATAATCCTAATGCTCAATTAACGCTCAATCCCACTCGCAATTTGATCTTGATGCTTACTGTTGCCTTTGAAGGCGAAGAATCCAGCATCGAAGCAGATTTGTCCAACATGTCCGCACTCAAGATTGCCCTCAAAGCTTTAATCAATCTGCATTATCAAGAACGCTTGCGTGCAATTTATATCCATTTTTCACCAGCACGATTTGGCGACGAACTCACCGACGACCAAGTTCTCCAGAATTTCCCAGAATTGATTCCATTGTAAATATATGTCTCGATCGAAATCGCGATCGATTCAGGTTTAAGCCAACCTTGGCTTAAACCTTTTTCAATGCCAAATCTAATGTCTAGATGCGGTTAACTCGATCGATTCGATCGGTTTACAGGGTATTTTGGCAACGAGTCGATCGAGTAACATTAATATAAAAGGTTGCAATCTACAAATATAAATTTCTAGATCTACCTTAAGCACTATCAGTAGTATGTCGATCGGTAGATTGAGATTACAAGTCTTAAATCGTCCCAAGAATTAGCTAAAATAAGAACATCCAATAGTCATGAAATCAGCCTATATGTTACGTCGATTAGCGATCGTTTTTATGGCTTTGACCTTATCCTTTACTTCTGTCGCTTGCGGCTCTGGAGATGGAGATCGGTCAATTCAGGGACAAAATCGAACGAGTACTTCTATTCAAAGTCCCACCGTCAGCAACAATACCAACCAAAAACCGATCGCGGATGGTAAGTATCCCGTCCAGCAAGCCACTTATAACGATGGCAACGGTGAATATACCCTGATGCTTCTCAATACACCTGCTGGTACTCCGCCCGTGTATCGCACTACCAATCTGCAAATGGCGAGATTGACTGACGAAGAAGTCAAAGCCAATGAAAAGACTTATTTTAAGTCAGAAAATGGGCAGGTGTCGTTACACATGCCAGAAGACTTCAAAATTGAGTACGTCCATAATGTGACCGAAACTCAAACCAATCCCCAAACCGGACAAAGAGAAACTGTCGTCGTCAAGCGAGAATCTAACTTCTGGGCACCGTTTGCTGGCTCTGTCGCTGGCTCTTTGGCCGGACAGGCGATCGGTAACGCATTGTTCAGACCGCAGTATTATGTCCCCCCTGTTTATAGTTCTGGTGGCATCCTGCGCGGTTATGGCGGCTACGGTAACAACTACGGTCAAGCCGTCCAAAGTTATCGAACTCGTTATAATAGCCAGCCGCCTGCGGTAGTCAACCGTAACACATTACGGACGACAGGTCGATTGAATAACAATAACTTCAACAACAACAATTTCAACACCAACCGCTCGGTCGAACGCAATCGTTCTACTGGTTCGGGCTTCGGTACGAGCAATCTCCGCCGCTCCAACAACCAGTACAATAGCCGTCCTTCAGGCGGTTCTAGCCGGAGTTTCGGTAGTGGCGGTCGCAGCCGCTCTAGTTCTGGATTTGGCAGCCGCCGACGGTAACCTAGGTTTTAGGCTTTAGGGGTTAGGCTTTAATTCCTCACACCTAATACCTAGAGCCTCAAACCTAAAACCCCAAAACCTATAGTATGCTGATAATTACCTATTGCAGCACTACACATTAGATTATGGCAGTCAAAAAAGGAGATTCCGTTCGCGCGATCGCTAGTTCCCTGGCAAATAGCCTCGAAGCAAAAGCTAGCGATGCCAGATTTCCCAAATATTTATTTGAAACCAATGGTGAGGTACTAGACCTACGTGGCGACTACGCGCTAGTAAAATTCGGACAAGTCCCCACCCCAAATATTTGGTTGCGACTCGACCAGTTGGAGGGGGTTTAGACTTTAATTGCCCATCGAGCGGTAACTTTTGTCAAAACCAGACATTACCCCAACTAATCTTGAGATCGACCCCAAATCCCTAGTCTTTGGCACGTAACAATTCTTGAATTTGTCTGAGCGCGGCTGGCAGAATATTAAATACCGCCCAACCCGCCGCCGCCGCCAAGGGGGCCAAGACGATTAAAAGCCGAAAGTCGAAGTCCATAACGATTTCCTTGAATTTAAAGTAAAAGATTTATGAGCGATATAACTATCGCTTATCTACTCTACCAGAATTATTGGCTGCTATTGGTGATGTCCCTAAACTGCGATTAATTAAAGCTTTGAAGACCTTACCCAAGGGTGCAAATCGCGCAAATTTACGACGTGATGTTAAGATTTGCGATCGCAGTTGCACCCTTCAATCTCAATTTGTCTCTGCCTTCTTCCCCCGACCGATAGCCATCGAGCGTGGGAGCAGGCAGATTTTTGATGCTGAAAATTGAGACTTAGAAGGCAAAATTATTACTGCGGTACAATAGAGATTAGACGTTAACAGCGATCGCTCCTTTGCCACGCAATAATCCGGTGTTGGCACCAGGACAAATGTAGCTCAAAGGTTGTTGTGAAGGAAACTGCTGCCAAATCGCCGAGACACTGCGAAGTTGACGCGGCCAATGAAAAGTTTTGGCAGTCCGTAGCGGCACGGGTGCGCCAGATCGATCGGGCAACAAGTGCCTGCCTGTAAAGAGTACGCCCCCAATTCCCGCATAATAAAAACAAGCCGATCCGGGTGAGTGCCCAGGAGTCCAAATTGCATGTATGCTATCTTTAATATTAAATTTGTGCTGGAAAGTAGTGACTTTAAGCTCTGGAAGTAAGTAGGCTTCTTGTTCTTGAACGATCGCTTCACAGCCTAATTCATTCACGATCGCCGTGGTTTGTCCGATGCCGCCACGATGGGTAATTGCCAACCAATTCACACCCCCACGCTCGGCAATAAACTGTCGATGCAAATCGTGCCAAGCCGGAGCGTCAATTAAGATATTTCCAATCGGCGTTAAGACTAGATAAGCCGTACCACCTAATGTGTCGCGATTGGGAGCAAAGGCAAAAATACCTGGTAGAATCTCTTTTGGCAGTTTATCGATCCCAGATTTAATTCCAAGTGTTGGCTGTGACAAATTTGATTCTGGTTGCATAAACGTGCTTACTCAATAAGGGTATATATTTTAGCAATTTCTAGATCGACAAGTAACGTTATAGTAGCAGCCTAGATCCCGATCGCATTCGACACATTGATGGCCATAAATAGTTTCAGCTCGATCGATTACTTATAATTTTATACATGTGGTTGTCTTTCCTATTCATCTTAATCTTATCGGGCATTCTGACATACATTATTCTGCGGCAAACTGTTAGCAAGTTGACCGCAGTACCATTATGGATCTTGTGGGCGATATTAATGCTGCCGCCGCTGCTGACTGGAGCGACAGTCACTTGGAGCAAGCAAATCCCGCCTTTACCCGTAGCAATTGTCGTTTGCTCGATTTGCTGGTTGGTATATTGGCGACTACTAGATTGGGATCGAACCAAACCACGCACATTGGCGAAGCCTCCCGATCCTAAAATTATTTGCGAAGCCACTAGCAGCGAGCATCCTGCCACCACTGGTACGATAGAGCCAGCATTGACAGCCTTGCCAGAGTCAGAGCCAAGCGAGGAAAATCGACCCATCAGACCGATCGAAGCCGAAGAAGAAGCGACGTTAAGAACTTGCTTTGCGTGGAATATCTTTTTTCTTGAAAAAATCGAATACCGTCCGCAAGCCGTATTGTGTCGCGGCAAATTACGTACCGATGCCGATAACGCCTATGCGACGATCGTCCGCAACATTACAGACTTATTTGGCGATCGCTTCTTTATTTTATTTCAGTACAGCTTATCGACGGGCAAACCGTTTTTCGCTCTCGTCCCGCGTCCAGAACATACCCAAATTACTCGATCTCGTCGCTACATTGATTATACGATCGCCCTATTGCTACTGTTGCTAACACTCGTACCTACGACCTATTTTGGGGCAGCCTTAGCTGGATTGCCCAAGGGCGATTTCGGTCAGATTGTCAGAGCTGGATGGCCTTATGCGGCTAGTATTATTTTTATGTTAGGCATTCGCGACATTGGCCGATATCTGGTCGCGAAGTTTTACAAAATCGATTCTACTCTACCATACTTTATTCCACTACCTTTTCTGCCCGGTACTTACGGCTGCCTGGTGCAAATGCGATCGCCAATTCCCGATCGCAAAGCAGTCTTCGATTTGGGCTTTATCGCTTCAATGTTAGGTTTGATTACATCGATTCCGCTCTTACTATGGGGACTGAGCCAATCTCAAACCGTCCCCCTCGATGTCAAATCGACCTTATTTAACTTCCACTCTTTCAATCCCCGCTTTTCGCTATTAATGACGCTGTTGAGTAAGTTAGCTTTAGGCAGTCGATTTGTCGCCGAACGCGCGATCGATTTAAATGGTGTCGCGATCGCTGCTTATATCAGTTTGCTAATTATTACGATCAATTTGATGCCGTTGCGCCGACTCGATGGCGGTTATATCGTTCATGCTATGTTCGGGCAAAAGCCAAGTGCGATCGTCTCGCAGCTCAGTAAAATCATTTTAGTAATTCTGGGCATTATTCGATTGAGAGCTTCTGAAGCTGGTAATACCGATTTACTATTTCTGGCGATCGTGATTTCTCTAATTCCCGCGATCGACGAACCTGCACTCAATGATGTTTCCGATCTCAATAACTGGCGCGATGCTCTGGGTGTATTTATTTTAGGAATTTTAGTCTTGACGTTAATTCCAGTACCAGCAGTTTTAATGCAGTGGTTGGATATTTAGGCTTTAGGCTTTAGGCTTTAGGCGTTAACGATCGAGTGCATCTGAATACGGTAGGCGCAAAGCGCAGGCTCCGCCAACGGTTAAACCAAACTTTGTGCTGGTAGTAGTCCGCGCAGACGGACTTTGCATCACTAGCAGCGACTTCAGTCGCTAGGTAACTGTTATCGATCGACTGGGGGACTCGATCGTCCTAATTTGCGGAAATTTGGACAATTGTCAAGAAATCATGACAATTACGATCTCCAAGATGGCGCAAAATCGTTAAACCCTGGAAATTGAGAGCGATCCCCCCTTGACCGATCTGGGTAAAATCTTGTTAGATAGTAAATATACCTAGTCAATCCACATCGCTAGCCACTTAAAGTTATAAATGCTCGAACAACTAGCGCATGTATCGATTGGGATCTTGTTAGAAAACGCAACTTAGTCACCTGCGATCGAGTCAATCACTCAGTCTGGCAGATATTAGAAATTTAATAAACAACTCGAACATAGTTAGTCAATCTACTTAAAGTGGAAATAAAACTAACTTGCGATCGCTAGTTTTCTTAAAGTGACAACAAACGTGGATACAAATGCAACAAATTTGTCATCTACACCTTATTCGGAGATCGGATCGTGACGATAGACAACGCATTAGAAGAAATGACTCTCAGACAGCTACGTCGCGTAGCTAGTGTCTGTGGAGTGTCCCGTTATAGCAGGATGCGGAAATCCCAACTCCTGGAAGAAATTCAAAAAATTCAGAGTAAATCTACTCAAAGTCCATCTACAAAACTGGAGGCTCAATTAGAAGTGGAAGCAGGCAAATTTGAACTTGGCGTCGATGTCGATCTCACTGCTGAGGAACTAGCAGCCGTAGACGAAGGGTTGGGCGATCTGCCCGGCGGTTATGGCGATAGTCGAATTGTCCTATTACCACGAGATCCGCAATGGGCTTATGCTTACTGGGATATCCCGATCGAGCATAAGAACGAACTGCGCTACCATGGCGGACAGCAATTAGCTCTACGGATCTATGATGTTACCGATATAAATTTGGAACACCAAAGTCCTCACAGCATCCAAGAATACCCGATCGATGAGATGGCTAGAGAATGGTACCTACCCATTCCCGTGAGCGATCGCTCTTACACGATCGACATCGGTTACCGTTGTGGCGACGGTCGTTGGTTGATATTAGCACGCTCGGCATCTGTGAATATTCCCCCTGTCTATCCTTCAGACTGGATTGAAGATATCTTCATCACCGTACCTTGGGAAGAACAACTCATCGGCAAGACTTTTGTCGAACTCGTACCTCCTAGCCACAAAGCGGGCGATACCAGCACCTCTGGTACGACGAATGCCACTGGTGAGAATGCCATCTACGAGCGCATCTTTGGCATGGCAGATTCGGTCGAATCCTTGCGAATTGCTGGTTCCCTATATGGTTCCATGCAACAATCGCCGCTTGAATCACTCAGTTCCTTTGTCTTCCCCTCGGGTGCTGGCATGTGGGCACTACCTACCGCTTCTGGCGTGAATATGTCGGGTGTGGGTATGTCTGGTATCGGTATGGATGTCGGCGAGCGTCAGCGTCAGTTCTGGCTGATTGCCGATGCTGAATTAATCGTCTACGGTGCTACCGAACCCGATGCGACAGTATCGATCGGCGGACGCCAAATCAAGCTCAATCCCGATGGTACATTCCGCTTCCAAATGTCCTTCCAGGATGGCAATATAGACTATCCGATCGTGGCTGTCGCTAAAGATGGCGAACAACAACGCTCGGTCCATATGACATTCGATCGAGCAACTCCTTCGCGGAATACCAATACCAAGGAAGAAGCGGTTCCTGAAAAATGGTTCTAATCGATCGACTTGGTAACTAACTTTCAGTAGCTCT
This sequence comes from Chamaesiphon minutus PCC 6605, assembly GCF_000317145.1. Classification (GTDB taxonomy): domain Bacteria; phylum Cyanobacteriota; class Cyanobacteriia; order Cyanobacteriales; family Chamaesiphonaceae; genus Chamaesiphon; species Chamaesiphon minutus. Next base: position 4,042,782 of record NC_019697.1, read on the forward strand.
TTACCTAAATATATACATAATCTCCACTAATCTCGATGGTTGGTGGGGATTATTTTGTTAGGATCGATTTGTATGCTCGATCGCTTTCCCCAACCGAAATGACTAATGTTACAGAATCTCGCAGTCGAATTATAAAATCGTCACCTCCAGATAATGATTGGCGATTGCTGTTGCGACTAGTGCCCTATGCTCGCCGTAGCGGTAAATTATTTCTGATATCATTTGGCTTGTTAATTCCATTAGCCATCTCTAATGCCATTCAGCCCTTAATTATCGGTCAGGCAATTTCTAAAATTAGAAATGAGAAAACCTGGGATTTTGTTAATAATTTATCGATGTTGGATGGGTTAAATTTACTTACATTACTACTGATGGCGACAGTAGTTGTGAGATTAATTTTAACAGCAATTCAAGGATATACAGTCCAACGGATCGGCCAAAAAATTACTGCCGATATTCGTAACGATTTATTCGATCGAGTCACTTCGTTAGCCGTGCGATTTTTCGATCGGACGCCTGTGGGTAAATTAATTACCCGACTGACTAACGATGTCGAAGCATTGGGTGATGTTTTTACCACGGGAGCGATTGGGATTATCAGCGATCTCTTCTCGATCGTCGTAATGCTTTATTATATGTTTACGCTTCAGTGGCAAATCGCCGTGATGTTGTTAATCATGTTAGTGCCTGTCGGAGCAGTAGTCATTTATTTTCAGCAAGAATATCGCAAAGCTAACTATCGCGGTAGAGAAGAGTTATCTCAACTCAATTCGATGGTGCAGGAAAATGTCGTCGGTATTAATGTCGTGCAATTATTTAGGCGCGAAAAATACAATGCTGAATTATTTCGGACGGTGCGCGATCGATATATTAGAGAAATCGATAAAACTAACTTTCACGATTCGGCTGTATCGGCAACATTAGAGTGGATTTCGCTCGTCGCGATCGCAGCGGTGTTGTGGCTGGGTGGCTTAATGGTGCTGAATAAAACTTTGGACTTTGGGACGTTATCGGCATTTATTTTATATGCCCAAAGATTGTTTGAACCGCTGCGTCAGTTCGCGGAGAAATTTACAGCGATTCAATCGGGTTTTACGGCAGTAGAGCGCATCAACGATATTCTCGACGAACCGATCGAAATTCAAGATATCGCCGAAGCTCAAAGTTTGCACCTGACTCATGTCGATAGCGCGTCTCAGGGCGAAATTCGCTTCGAGCATGTGTGGTTTGCTTATAAAGATGATGAGTATGTCATTCGCGATCTGGATTTTACCATCAAGCCTGGTGAGAAGATTGCATTAGTCGGCCCGACTGGAGCGGGTAAAAGTTCGATCGTGCGGCTGCTATGCCGTTTGTACGAGCCAACTAGAGGACGGATTTTAATCGATGGGGTAGATATCAACCAAATTACTCAAGCCGAACTACGCCGCTATTTGGGCGTGATTTTACAAGACGGCTTTTTGTTTGCAGGTGATGTCAAAATGAATATTACCCTGGGCGAAGAGTATACTGAAGCCGAGATTCTTCAGGCGGCTCGATCGACTAATATCGATCGATTTATCGACCAATTACCTCAAGGCTATAATACGCAACTGCGCGAACGTGGCTCCAATCTCTCCGCCGGACAAAAACAGTTAATTGCCTTTGCCCGCTCGGTCATTCGCAATCCTCGGATTCTGGTACTAGATGAAGCTACAGCTAGTTTAGATGTCGGGACGGAAGTTCTAATTCAAGACGCACTCGATCGATTGATTGTCGATCGCACGGCAATTATTATTGCTCACCGTTTATCGACAATTCGCAATGTCGATCGGATTTTTGTCCTCAAGCAAGGCACATTAATCGAATCAGGCTCTCATGAAGAATTGATCGATGGAGGTGGCTTGTATGCTAGCTTGTATCAGTTGCAAATGTTGGGGACTTAGATTAAGGGAAGAGTGGATAGTGAATAGTGCGATTTAACTTCTCCCGCTTTCCCAGTCTCCTCGTTACCCAGTCCACTCATCCACCCGTTCACCCATGCGCCACTCTGCTCTCATCAAAAAATATTTCTTCAGAAAGATTGACAAATCGAGATAGATGTATTATTGTATATGTAGTGTGAGGAGCGAATCAAGAAGAAGACCGAGACGAAACACGGCCAGTCGTCGGTCTTCTTTTTGGTTTTATATTTAGAACTTTAAATTGTTAGTCAGCCGTTAGATAGATCGAGTGTTGAGAATAAATTTTTCAATGGTTGCGGCAACACCATCGGCTTCGATATCGGGAGCAACCCAGTCGGCGAGAGACTGAACATCACTAGGGGCATTCCCCATGGCGACACCAATGCCAGCATAACCGAGCATTTCGACATCATTATAGTTATCACCGATCGCCAGGACATTCTCGGCGGTAATATTTAGCAAACTGGTAGCCAGATAATCGATCGCGGCACCTTTGTTGGCACCAGAGTGAGTAGTTTCGAGGAAGATCGGCACGGAGGTAGTGACGTGCAAATCTGACGGGGCATAGCGTTGGCGCAGATCGACCAGTAAATCTTGAATTAGAGCCGTATCTTCGGACATCGCCAGAAGTTTAGTAGGACAATCGGTTAACAGCGTCCGCAAATCTTTGACTGCGGTGACTTCAATGCCACTGCGTCCGACATATAACTCAGTATCGGCGTTAATCTCGCGGACATATAAGCAATCGTCGCGATAGACATGGACTGATAATCGATCGAGCAAGTCGGGCTGCTCGAAGTAATCGATTAATTCGCGAGCAATGGCAACGGGTACTGGATGGTGTCGATACCGCTTTCCCGTTGCCGGATCTTGAATCCACGCACCTTGGTAAGCAATCAGGGGCATGTCTGCGCCGATGTCATTATGAAACCGCATTGCAGATTTATACATTCTTCCAGTCGCAATCCCCACGCGGACGCCTTTGGCTTGAGCGGCTTGAATAGCTTGTTTGACTCTGGTACTCACCTGATTGGATTTTCCCGCGATCGTGCCATCAATATCTAAGATTAGGAGTTTAATTTCGGCAGTACTTAATGATGACATGATGGTAATGTTGTGGATCTCAATCCCCAGTTAGGGTCTGATTTTCCATTCGATCGTACCATCAATCTCATGACTAGTAGTTTAGGATGTGAATCTAGTTAGTATTTTGGCAAGGAGCGGGGGGACTGGGAGGAAAGTAGGGTGAAAACTCTCCACTATCTAGGTTTCAGACTTTTCACGATCTTATAAATGTTTGCCCCAACCAACTTAATTAACAATTAGCGGTAATATCAGACAATAACCGCAACCATCGCTCAGGGATTGAATTTTACCGCCATGGGATGCGGCGAGGGTATGACTTAAAGATAAACCCAGACTAATTCGTAGATCCCAACCGAGTTTGGTATCGGTAAGATCGTGACGATCGATCTCGATCGATTGGCTGGTATCGAAAGTAAGCTGTGCGGATAAATCGGCGTTGGGGAGGATCGCATTAGGATCGTCAGTGGCGATCTGAATCTCGACGCCATCGGGCATGGTTGCGAACTGGATCGAGATGTGTCGATCGATGCCGCTAACGTGAATCAGGCTCAGGCAAAGATAATAGACGATCTGGCGGACTTTATCTTTATCTAGCAACCAGACGCGGATTGGTGGAGTTGCGCTCTCATCTGGCTGTGAGTTAGCTAGTGAGTAATTGTCAGCCAGATCGAGTTTAATTTGTTGCTGTTTCTTGGTAGCGATCGATTCGAGACTTTGGATGGCTAGTTGGCATAACATCTCTAGATCGACTGATTTGAGCGTGAGTTGGCGAGTTGTGGCGTCACATCCGCCTAGTTGTGAGATTTCATCGACGATCGTGACTAATTGGCGACCGCTATGATGGATGATGCCTAAATAATCTTTTTGCTTGCTACTCAATGGGCCATAAATTTCTTGTTGTAAGACACTTGCCATACCGAGTACGGATGTCAGCGGCGTCCGCAGCTCTTGAGCTAGATGAGCGAGCAATTTAGACTGAATTTGCGTTTGGGCTTGTGGCGGCTCTAAGCGACAATTGGCGGCTGTAGTGGGGATTAACTTACTAGCGCGTTTTTTGTCACTCAGGCAGCTTGCTGGGGCAGGCTGGGGCGCATTTTTGGCAACTTGGCTCTGATTGTGTTCTGTGGCGACAGCAGGATCGTCAAAACCGATTTTCGCTTGCTCGTGGAGATTGCCCAACCGCCGCTCTAGTTGCGCTTGACTCAATAATTTGCGCTCGAATTCACTGGCTACAAGGCGGCTGACTAGTTGCAGCAGCTCGATATCGCGATCGCTAAATTGGCGTGGTTTAAAATCTAAAATCGAGATCGTACCCAAGCAGTCGCGAGCGGCAGTAATAATCGGTACGCCGAGATAAGATTGTAGCTCGTGCCTCCGACACAGCGATGACTGCGACAATTGTGGGTGTTGTTGAAAATTGACGATGCTTAGGCTGAGTTGACTGGCAAAGATGCGATCGTGACAGTATTCTAATCCAGCTAATTCCGAGATCAAATTAGGTTTAGTAGGTAATATTAACCGCTCTAAGCCATAGACAGAGGCAATTCGATCGCCAGATCCGGCGATCGCTGTCAGGATCGCCACGGGTGCGTCGGTGAGGCGCGCCACCTGTGCGGTAGCTTCGGCAAAGATCGGCACCTGCGATTGCTCGATGCTTAATTCAGTAACGATCGGTGGAGACTGTAACGATCGAGATCTAGCTATCTGGCGATCTGGGTTTATATCTAGATCTTGTTCTGAATTGAGCATGGGACGATTGCCCGGAATGGGATGTGTGAGTTTATGACGATCGGATCGGGAAGATGTGTCTGTATCTAAAATTCCCACACAAACAGGCTAGAGCAACATTTTTGGTTAGATAGTTGGAATCCTCGATCGGTGCTGGCGTAAAGATTTCCGGAACAATTGCTAAAGAGGATGTAGTAGTCTCTAAGATTACTTAATGGCAAAAGACTATGAAACTCTCTGCTGTATCGCTCGGATTGTGCTCTTTGGCAACTCTATCTACGCTCGTTTCGTTACCAATTTCTCGTGCTCATGCTCAATGTATGATGAACGATACCAATATTCAAATGACAATTAGCGGTTCGCGCAAACCGACCGAGCGTACTAATGATGTGACTCAACGTTCGACTGGCAATTGTGTCGGTAATTCTGTTAATTCTACCAACGTCCAAACTAATATCGGCGGTACCGAGCGCGCTACTCAAAATCGTCGCAGCAATCAACAAATTAATGGTGGTGGTGGCAATCCCAGTGGTGTAAATGTGCCGACTGTTAAATTCCGTCAAAACGTGCAGATCGATGTCTACAATGCCGCAGATAAGCTTCATAAATAATTAAACTTGCTAGGTTTAGTCAGTTAAACTAATTGATGATTGATAATTGGGTTGTTAAACTGGGGTGTCCACAAGCGATGTTTTTATGCGGGGGAACCCCGCATGAACATGTCAAGATGGGGTAACTTTACAGATTATTGGAACCAGATTTAGTAGATTTTACACCGCCAATTGACTCAAGAATTGTAGCGATTTAACTATATAACTCGCACAGATAGGTGGTGAAGTTTGATAGAAAGCACTCCAAGCAAACGACTTATACAAATCGTAGTTAGCCGGGTTAAAAGCTGATGAATCCAGCGGTGTCGATGTTACCTTGGTTAAATCTGCATCCAGCCAAGCCAAGCGGACGGCGTGACCGATTAGAACATCTAGCACTATATACTCTTCGATCTTTAATGCTGGATTGCGCTCGGACAAAGCCGCCAAAGCCATTAAAGCTTCAATATTTAATTGTCGATATTCTGGAGCGACGATCTTGTTGAGCAAATGCTCGATTCTGAGCGCAAAATTTTTCTCACCTGGTGTCATTTCTGATAAGATAATTGCACTATCGAGGCGATTTCTCTTTTCAAGTTTATCGCCGATCGCGATGCCTTTACAATGTTCTAGCAATCGCCAGACACTGGGATAAAAATCTCGATCGACTCGATCGATCGTGCCATCTTTACGGCGTTGATATCGCCAATCGATCGTTGGCGTATCGGGTTGATGTTCGAGCGTGGCGATATCGTTAGTAACTATCAGATCGGTCGTCCATTTAATTTGTTGCTGAGACTGGTTGAGGTGCAATGATTCTTGCTGAAACACCGTCTGGCCGACACCTTGATAATCAGTCAATACTTGATGAAGTCTGGTTTGAATTTCAAACGGACTCAGATCCATTAATTTCTCATAAGCTTCATCTTGAGCGATGCGTAACTCGATCGCTAGTTCGCTAGTTAATAAAATAATTAAATATCCGACTCGGAGTGTCAGCAACCCTTTAACTAAAGTTGGCTGCGATTTAATTAACAAACCTAGATAGATAATTATTTCTTGAGTCAATACTCGATCGCGAATATCTTCACGGCAAAACTTATCGATTTTTTCGATAATTTCGGTATGGGACATCGGTCGATCGATCAGCGCGGCTTCGCTATAAGCCATTCCCACGGTGAGTTGTTTGCCCGAGATCGAAATATCTGTCACCGCATCGGATAAACTAATCTCAACTTTATCTAACAATCCCGCAGCATACCGCACGATCGCCCAATGTGGACGATTGCTAAAATTACCTGCTTTAAAATAAACTTCATCGAGTAAGTCAGAAACAGTTACTTTGACATCTGTGCCACCAAACCCTGTATTAAAACTTAAACCTTTTAATTTAGTTAAAGTGTGTAATAATTCGATTTGCTGATAGATATTCTCCGAGCCTCTGAGTTGTTTGAGCAATGACGTGATATTAGTTTCGGCTTCTAATAAAAATTCTTGATTACTAGTTAAGGGTTGATTGCGATCGGGAGTATAAGCTAAATAATAGCGTTGCGGTGCGACGGGATTGGCAGTAGTCAGATCGAATTTAAAATCGTGGACATTATCGATCCGTTCGACTCCTGCTGTCAGTTTTAACTGATTGAGATTTCCCAACCGGATCGGTACGCCATTGCATTTACCCTGCTGGAATTCAGTAATTAATTCTAGCAACGGCGAAGAATATTGTTGACCTTTAAATTCATCTTGTCCTTCCTGCAATAATGATTTAGTCAATAATAATGTAATTGTCGGACGACCTAATTGCGTCCACTGTTCGCTAATATAAGCAATCTCTGCCTTAATTTGTGAAATTAGGAAGTGATAATCAAAAGTCAGATAAAACTGCTGTGAATCTAAAAATGCTGGGAGAAAGACGATCGTATCGCTGCAAATATTAAAGATTCGGGAAGTAGTCAGACTCCGCAACCGTCGCACCGGACGACCAGTCAAACCCAGTTTATCATTCCGACCGATTTGGGCATAGGCGGCGGCTAATTCGGTGGATTGGCGGACTTGAATTGGGGCGATTTGCGAGGGTACCTGGGTGGCAATCCCATACTCCGCAAGTTGTGATTGTAGATCCTCATCCTCAGCAATCAGCGCGATTTGAACCGTCCGGCGGCGTTTGTTGCCGATGCGTAAATGGCGTCCGAGCGGGTCTAGATCGCCAGGTGCCAGAAATCGATCGAATAACAATTCGCCTAGGAAGTAGAGGCTCTGCGCCCAGACTAAAGGGAGATTTTCATTCGGCAATCTCGCTTGCGAGTGCGGTTGCGATCGTTCGGCGGCGATTAGCTGTTTGGGCACATAATATAGTTCTGGTAATAACGGCGTGTCGTTCACCTCTACCGCGATACCTGCAAGCAAGGTCCGATATTTCTCGATCGCTCCAGCATCGCCACTAAACAGCGCGTCTAAATATAAATAAGTAAAAAATAACGGCCATTCACACTCAATTCCTTCAAATTTGAGCAGTTCCTCTGGCTCGTAATGAAGGCGGGTGGTATCTTCTAGCACCGTCTGATGTCCGTCGCGCAAAAATCGCTTACAGCCATATTTACCTTCCAACTTCTCGACAATCTTCGTCCGCGTGCGATTGACTAACTGCGGATCTACCACGGCAAAGGCAGGAAACCCAATAATACTCAATAACGCCGCGTCTGTCTCTTTAGAACTCGACTCCCGTGGTAACAGCGAAGCCAACGTCAATCTCGCTCTGGCAATCTCATCGGGTAAAACATGAATTACCGATGCCTGCGAACCTCTGGCTCCAAATAAATCTAACCCATTAATCGCTTCGAGTGCGGCTTTGGCCATCCCGATCGAACTGGCATTTAATTCTACACTGCCGTGATTGATCTTATCGCCGCGCTCCCACAGTCCGAAGTCGGGAGTCCGATAGGTGCGCCCGATATAGTAAACCAAGTTTTGGACAAAATTGACCTCATCGAGAGTGTAAATTACAGGTAACCCCGATGCGGTCATCTGCGCCAAGATCAGAATATATAAGGATGTCGCATCTAATTGGAGATGTCCCCACTCATCATCGCCGACGACGATATCGCCAGTGTGAGTACTATACTTAGCATGGAGCGCATCTAAAGGCGATTGTGTCTGTTTGAACTGCTCCACCTTATCAGCTTGGCGCAACATACAAAACAGCAAGCCCCGCATCAATTTGACAACGCTCTGCTCCAACTCATACAACCGCCCTGGCGGTGCATCTACTTTGCGATATGCCAACGCCAATCCCCACACGGCAAGGATGGTGTAGACGTTATCTCGCACCCAAGCATCGGTATAATCACCATGGGCGGTAATGGCCGTACTGGCTGGAAATAATCCGGTAATCGGATTTTGGCGGTTGAGGATAATCGATTCAATCTGCTGGTAGTATCGATCGAGTTGCTGAGAACGATTCATAGTGTGAGTTGTAAGCAAGCGGTGAGGAAGGCAGAGGGTAGAGGGTAGAGGAGATGGTAGAGGCCGAAGCTCGACGGAGGATAGGTTTATTGTAGATGGCGAGTTGCGCTTAAATCTGAAAGCTAGCAAAGTCAACATTGCTCATTCATACACCCGATCTCGAAAAAATTTACAAATATTTTAAAATCCTTGCCATTTTGCTGTTTATCCGTTACATTAGTACACATCAGCAGTTATAAATCTTTACACATCCTGGAGTTAAGACTATGCAGACTTCTACACCCAAAAAAGACGAAATTCAATTCGGTTTTACTCCTTCAGCAGAACTCTTAAACGGACGTCTGGCGATGATCGGCTTCGTTGCAGCCCTCATCACTGAATTAGTCACCGGACAAGGAACCTTACACTTCCTTGGATTGATGTAATCGCTATCGCTTCGCCCGATTTCATCAAAGCTGGGATAACAACCCAGCTTTTTTTGTGCGTATTTTTGCCAAGCAATCGCCGAGAGGAAGATAAAGAATCGAAACTGCTACCTAATTTTTACCTGCGACTGTTCGCGTTGCCTTCCCGAAGGGTTCTACCCGCTGGGGTAGGTCGTAAATTGGGTTCGAGATGGGAGTATAAAGCGAATTTAGTGGTGACATAGTGCGATCGATGCCGAGATAGCTGGGTACTCTAAATCGTACAGCATCTAGATCGACACTTTCATGGCATACTGGCTGACAATCGAACTCCAACATGGCAAAATTGCCCCACTTCCCCGCGCCATGGACGCACAAGCGCAGGGACTGGTTTACGGCACCACTGTACCCCAACTATTGCATCAACTAGATCGCATTGCCCAAAAACTGGGAGTAGCCAGAATTGAGCAATTTATCTACAAAAATCCTAAAGGCTACACAAAACTGTTGGCAGAAGCCGAAGCCGAAGGCAATGCCGTTCTCGCCTCCGCCATGCGCGCAGAAATCGCCATTCTCGCCGAACAACCTCGCTGGCACGAACCAAATAGCGCGCGGCAAACTATTCAGAGTTTAAAAGAGTTTTTAGCTACCAATCCACATATTTTAGCAGACAAAAATCCGCAAACGACTACTGAATGGACGCTCTGGGATTTAGAAGCATACGATCGAATTCTTACGGATCTCGAACATCGTGGCGTTAAATTCGCTTTCGTCGAACGCCAGCTCGATCTCAATTAGCAATTCGGTAAATATGATATGGTGGGTAACTAGAAATTGAGGTGCATTGATGAGAAAAATTTTAGTGGGTTCTATTTGGCTACTTGGCTGTAGTACTTTAGGTGCATTTTTGCAATTTGCGATATTGAGTAATACCAGTGCGATCGCCGTTAGTAATTCTGCACATCAGCAGCCCGATCTAAATACAATTGCGTTAACTGTCAGTAAAAGTGCCAAAACAATTACAACTCCTTCTGGCTTAAAATACACCGTACTCAAAGCAGGTAAAGGAGCTAAACCTAAAAAAGGACAAACAGTTTTCGTTCACTATACTGGTACGCTCACCAATGGTACCAAGTTTGATAGTTCTCGCGATCGCGGTCAACCTTTTAGTTTTCCAGTAGGTGAAGGCAGAGTAATTCCTGGTTGGGACGAAGCTTTGGGCACGATGAAAGTCGGCGAACGTCGGAAGTTAACTATTCCGCCCAATTTGGCTTATGGTGCGGCGGGTGCTGGTGGCGTAATTCCACCCAACGCGACGCTAATTTTTGATGTCGAATTACTCAAGATTGGTAATTAACTGTAAGCTTGCTTTAGTTCTTTACTCTGTCTAAATCTATCCGAGTCGGTATTTTTAATATCTAAAATCCAGCTAGATGTGATGAGATTTTTTCCTTGATAATGGGCGGATGATTTGGGCGATCTGATGGTGATTTCATGATTGGTATTCTCACTCTCATGATATAAACAAAGGTGTCTAGACCTGGGGATGCAATATTCAAATAATCTTTCAAACGGGATAGGAGATGAAACACCTTCACCAATGTCGTAGCCATCCAGCCCCAGAACCATGCTTCTAATCAGGCATCTGCACTATTGAACTCTCGGTTTTAACTGTCTAGACACCTACGACGTTAACCGATAAGTCGCCTCTTGAGTGTTTCTTTCATTTGTAGCGGGCGGTGCGCCGCCAGTGCGCCTGCTTCTAAGGAACTTAATCTGGAATCAGCTCACAGCAAGGATCTGTAAGTTGGGTTGAAGAATGAAACCCAACCCGCCCAACCAAAGTTTCTTTCACCTATTAGACGACGTTTACGGGTTCTCCAGTACCTAATGTGCTAAATCAATAATTGAATCTCCAAGTTAGCAAGCATCTGTTTCGGAAGTTGTTGAAATTAGTGAAGCCATAAGCAGTACGCTTGATGAGCTTAATCTTATTATTAATTCCCTCAACTACACCACTAGTAGTTCGCTCATCAAAGTAAGCAACTATCTCTGTTAACCATCGCGAGATTGTGCCACAACTATTTGGCAAATGCTGCTTGGCTCTTACCAGCCAATGTCTAATTTTCAATAGTCCTCTCATCCACGATGTTGTTTTTTCCATTATCTCTCTCCATTTTTCTTTGAGTAGATGTGCTGCCCTAATGTTGGCAAATTCTTCTCTAACCTGCTTGAGCTTCTCTTGTTCTTTCTCCTCTCTTAACTCTTTTTCATTTTTTAGCAGCGCATATTTACTCGATTTTATTACTGCCAATTGCCGAGTGTATTCATTCTTTTGCTCTAATGTCTTTGCGGATTTAAGTTTAGCCTCTATCGCTCTTTTTTCTTGTTTTCTCAGCTTATCTAACTCACTATTTATTTGCGCTGTTACATGAAATCTGTCTGCTACTACTTGAGCATTAGGCATCACTTCTATCGCTAAGCTTTTATACCCTTTCCATAAGTCTATGCTGACTTCTTCGATCCTTTCCAGTACCTCTGTCCCCCATCCTTTCAGGATTTTCTCTATTTCTTCACTCTTTCTGCTTTCGATTATTGCTAATAATTTTCCTCGCTCTATATCTACTAATACTGCACAATATTTTCCTTGTCCTTTTACCATTGCTATTTCATCTATTCCCAGTTTTCTTAAATCCGTTGGCTTTTCTCCGTTTAGCTCTGCTGCTGCGTCTTCAATTATTCTCTCTATTTCTGCTGTCGTCATTACTCCTGTTCTAGCTACGCTCTGAATATCTCCTTCTAGTGCTTCTGCTAGGATTTTTTTAGCTAGTCTTGAAGTATATGTTCTTCTGCCTTTAACAAATTCTAGTTGTTCGCTAAATGGTTTTTGACATTTTTTACATTTAAATTGTCTTCTGTTTATTTCTAGGTGAACTTGCTGCTCTCCCCACGGCAAATCTTTTACTATGTATCTATTATTCTGATGTAAGCTACTACTCTTCGTTCCGCATCTATGGCATTTGCTTTCTTTCTTTATTGCTTCTACCTGTAAGATGATGCCTATTCCTTCATATTGTCGCTGCGACTCTACTCGCATTCCTTCTATTCCTAATAGCTCCGTTAGTAGCTTGAGTTCCTTTTTTGTTGCCACTTGCCCTGCCCGCCGCTCTTCTTACTATTTCTTCCTCTCTTCATTATCTTGCTTTTCCTCTCCTCGTCAGCAGTTTTGACATATTTATTTTATTTTCTTTCTCTTGTACTGCCTCGATTCTCATTTAATTAGCACATTAGGTACTGGAGAACCCGTTTACGTCAGCTCAGATGCTCTGAAAGAGAATCGCAGGTAAACACAATCTGTCAAATTCACGCATTGTCACCCGATCCATTAGACCCGTTTCATATAAATCCTTTGCTGTCTCGTGGACTGCTTCAAGAATCAGCGATTTTTTCTTCCGCATTGCAATTTATCTCTATTAATTCATCTTCTAATTTTGTAACTTAAATATCTGCTTCAATGACAGTTACGATCGCAATGACGATCGAGTTTATTTCTTCTGGGGTAAGAGATCCTAGTTTGCGGATAAATCGCTGGAGATCGACACCGCGAAGCTGGAGAGTATCGACACTAGAATCTTTGCTCAAACCATTGTCGGAATTAGGATTCAATTTAACATGCCATAAATTTCCCACATACCAATCTTTCCAGTCGGTAATCGGAGCAACTAGCTTAATAGGTAATACGCCAATATTATTCGAGCTGATGATTACTGCTGGTCTAATTTTCCTGATTTCTGTACCGAGAGTCGGGTCAAAATTGACCATCCACACCTCGCCGCGTTGTGGCGGATTCGAGCTAGTCATCGATAATGTCTCCAGCCATCAATTCTCGCCATTCGGTTGATGTCTGATAGTGTTCGACCATCTGTTGGGCTTGTTGGGCTAGAATCAGTTGTCTTTGGGCTAATGGTTTACGCAGAAAAGCCCGCCGATCTTCTAATGTTAACTCGGTCTTGCTGTTAGACCACTCGAAATCGGGTAATATAGATAGTCTCTGTTTGACTAATTCCCGTTCGGCTGGGGGAAGGGTTTCAACCATTTGCACGATCGAATCTACTAGCTGAGTATTCATTGATAGGTAAGCTCAGGAATCTAGCTACTATTATATCTAGAGCCGCGATCGTTGGCGTAGCCTACCGTAGTGGGACGACAAGCTTAAAAATGTGGGTAAAGCGATCGCTTAAAGTATTACTGGTTGTATTTTTTACGGTTCTGAATGCCCACAATTTTAAGCGTGTCGAGCCAGTAGGTAATCGACACCAAATTAGAGAGTTAGATGTTGCTGAGGTGAGTGGTATAGATGGGTAAGATGAGGATCGATCGCTATCCCAAATCAAGCAAATATCTTGCCATTTATAGATTAGAGATAATTGTTGATCGAATCGTTATAAATACTCACAGGGTTACATCTACGAACCCATCGAGTCCTAATCCTTGACCCTCAATCTGGCTCATTTTAAAGTCAGGCGTTAGAGAATCATACATAGACTCCCAGATATCCATAACATCCGTATCGAAGCAAGTATATTCGCTGATAGCATTCAACTCATCAAATCCTTCAAATCCTTCAAGCTTCGTTAAATACGGTTTCAAAACACTAAGTACGCGCTCTGCAAAGACGATATTATCATTTTGGAGCCAGAAAATATCGACAGGAGGCATCACGTAATAAGTAGGTCTTGTCAAATGCGCTCCGCGCAAGACCTGATTATCAAGTAGAACGACAGACACTTTGGGTACGAAATACTCATCATATTCCTCTACAATCTGCGATCTGTCTCTGAGATAGTGCCAAAGTTCTGTGGTTTTCGATTCTTCCATCGTACTCTTTCCAGCATCAACGAAGAAATAGGAGTTTGAGGGTTTTTGAACTGCACCTAAATACCTAGATCAAACTATACATAACTAGACAAATTATCTGTTATAATGATTTTATGTCTAGTTTAACGCCACAGGAAGCAGCCACCTTACTCGGTGTAACGGTTAGAACCCTACACAGATGGGAACTTGATGGAAAAATCAAGTCCACTCGCACTGCTGGCGGTCATCGTCGGTATGACATAGCAGATTTAATTAGCAATAAATCGGATACTCAATTAACAGTAGGCTATGCCAGAGTTTCTAGTCACGACCAGAAAGAAGATCTAACTAGGCAAGTTATAGTTTTAGAAAGTTATTGTGCTAAACATGGCTGGGGGTTTGAAGTAATTCAAGATCTTGGCAGTGGAATGAACTATAAAAAGAAAGGACTAATTAGGCTAATCAAGTTAATTACATCTTATCAAGTTGAACGACTAGTTCTAACTCATAAAGATAGATTACTTAGATTTGGGTCAGATCTAATTTTCACATTATGCGAACAATTTGGAACAGAGGTGATAATTATCAATCGCTCTGATGATAGTACATTTGAGGAAGATTTAGCATCAGACGTACTCGAAATCATCACTGTATTTTCTGCTCGTTTATACGGTAGTCGTTCTCATAAGAATAAGAAAATAGTAGAAGAGTTAAAGGAGGTAGCAAAACAGTTATGAGAATCAGTTTTAAAACCGAACTAAAACTGAATAACTATCAAAGAACTCAACTGGCTAGACATGCGGGTGTAGCTCGTCATGCTTGGAACTGGGGCTTAGATCTGTGTAAAAAAATTCTCGACTACAATCGAGAAAATCCAACAGAGAAACTAAGATTTCCATCAGCGATCGATCTGCATAAATTCCTAGTCAAGTGGGTGAAGGTTGAAAACCCTTGGTATTACGAAGTATCCAAAACTAGCCCTCAATATGCGCTGAGATACTTAGCGAGTGCATTTTCTGATTTCTTTAGAAAGAAAACTGCGAATGGTCGGCGGGTGGGCTTTCCCAGATTCAAGCGCAAAGGTCAGCATGATAGCTTTACCTTGGAAGGGACTATTAAAGTTGAACATCGTTGGCTTCAATTACCAAAAATAGGAGTAGTAAAGACTTACGAACGATTGCCGCAAGGATTGACGCCTAAAACAGCAATAATTAGTCGAACCGCTGACCGTTGGTTTGTCTCTTTTAGCTATGAAGTCGAACCAAACACTACAGCTAAACTAGTTGGTGTTTGTGGTGTAGACTTAGGGATTAAAACACTAGCTACTTTAAGCACAGGTGCAACGTTCCCCAACCCTCAACCTTACCGTCAATCTCAATCCAGATTAGCTAGGCTTCAAAAAGCAGCTAGCCGCAAGGTTAAAGGCTCAAACAATCGACAAAAGGCGAATTTAAAAGTAGCCAAACAACATGCAAAAACTGCCAACATTCGTAAAGATACACTTAACAAATTAACTACTCACTTGGCTAAGAACCACAGCCAAGTAGTAATTGAAGATTTGAATGTATCGGGAATGTTATCCAATCATTGTTTGGCTAAGTCAATTGCAGATTTAGGTATGTATGAATTTCGTCGCCAATTAACTTATAAATGTGAGCTATATGGTAGTGAATTGATTACTGTAGGTCGCTTTTTTCCAAGTTCTAAAACTTGTTCTTGTTGTGGGCATATCCAAGACATGCTGCTCAAAGAACGTGTTTTTAACTGTCAGCAATGCAATATCACTATCGACCGCGATCTGAATGCTGCACGCAATCTAGAACATCAAGCTCTGTCTTGTCGCACACAAACGGGAGGGAACCTCCCGTTCGATGCGCCGCTTATAGTAGCCTAAACACTATACTGGGTGCAGCTTGCGCCTGGAAGCCTACAGAGGGATAGCCGCTCCGATGCCCCCGTTGAAGTAGGAAGTAGACATCAATCTAGCTTGTCTAGATTTGTATAGGTTCTATCAAGCGGCTAAAGTTAGTGTAAATTGAAGAAATGGAACAAATGCCGCAGCTAGATCAAATCGAGTTAAGTACAGCGGATTGGGAAGGAACCCCAATCGCAGTACAGCAGCTAGTGCTGGCATTGTTGGCGGAGAATCAAGAATTAAAAGCGCGGTTGAGTGTCATCGAAGAGCAAATCAAGCAAAATAGCCAAAACTCATCAAAACCGCCATCAAAAGATGGATTTGGGACAAAGCCCAAGGTAAAAAAAGCCAAAGGGCAAAGAAATAGAGGCGGACAACTTGGGCATCCAGGGCACGAGCGCAATTTTCACGAATTAACAGCAGAGAGTGAAATTCACGAACATATTCCCAGTAGTTGTAGAGTGTGCGGAGTAGAGTTAGAAGGAGCAGATCCTCAGCCCTATCGTCATCAGGTAATAGAAGTACCACCCATCACCGCCAAAATTACCGAACATCGACTGCATCAATTGGCTTGTCAACATTGTGGCGAAAAGACCAGAGCCAAATTGCCAGCAGGAATATCAGCAGTAGGATATGGAGCAAGATTATCGGCATTAGTCGCCTGGTTGAGTAGCGATTATCGCCAAAGTCACGGACAACTACAGCAACTATTAAAACAGTTATTAGGGATTGAGATATCAATAGCCAGTATCAATCGGCTGCGGCAAGAAATGAGTCTCGCACTCGAATCAGTGGTGACGCAAGCCCATGAATACGTCCAATCACAACCACAAATCCACAGCGATGAAACCAGCTTTAGCCAAGGGAATTGTGACGGTCACAACCCCAAGCAGCGGCAAGGATGGTTATGGGTCGTGGTGACAAAGTTGATGAGCATCTTTGAGGTGAGCTTAAATCGGGGACAAGTCACTGCCAAGCAAATGATTGGCGAGCGATATACAGGAATTGTGATTTCCGACCGTTACAGCAGTTATAACTGGTTATCCGTCGAACAACGTCAAGTCTGTTGGGCACACCTGAAGCGAGATTTAACCGCCATGTCCGAGCGTAGTGGCGTATCTCAAACTATTGGTCAAGCTTTACTCAAGCGTCAGCAACGATTGTTCCGGTGGTGGCATCGAGTCCGTGATGGCACGATGACTCGTGCTGATTTTGAGCTGGCAGTAGTTGCTTTGCGCCAAGGGTTTAAAGCCGAATTAGAATCGGCAGTTGAATTGCCCATTGGCAAGAATGAGAATACACCGCTAGCGAAAACAGTACGGACTTGCGAGCAGTTACTTAAAATCGAACCAGCACTTTGGACGTTTGTAACGGTGCCTGGTATCGAACCGACTAATAATGCTGCCGAACAAGCTTTACGTCAAGCGGTCATCTGGCGGCGGACTAGCTTTGGTTCTCAATCCCTGGCTGGGAGTCAATTTGTGGCGCGATTACTTTCAGTGGTGACTTCGCTTAAGGCTCAACAGCGTGATGTTTGGGATTTTCTGACCTTGGTGTGTCAAGCTGCTCGATTTGATTTACCGATGCCTTCTCTCATCCCTCTGGATTGTCCCCTTCCTTAAAACCTCTACAACTCCCATTCTCTGGTTCCCCTTTGAAGCTTTACCTTCCATCCAATGAACATTTTGTCCTAGTGACTTCAAAACTTTACACGCATAGTGGTTCCCTTCCTTCCACCATTTAATTAGAGCATCTGCGTCGTACTCAATAGTTTTTGCCTCCTCCTTGTCTGGATCGTTTACTAAGAGAGAGAACTCCGAGACAAGCATACCCATCACCGCAGCAGTTTCGAGGACAAAAAAGGTGGGTCTGAAATAATTAATATTTAGATGGAGTAATTCATTCGATCGATAAATCGTAAAGTGGACACCAGTATCATCGTTCTCGTAGGAAAGTTTACCATCCTCACCTTCGTTCTCGATACTAATATTCGGCTGTGTCTTTGCCCATACAGTTATGGCATTCATTGTGGGTGCTGGTTTGCCATTGCGCGAGATAAATTCAAGATCGAAGGACATTACTATAGCCTCGCAAATATGGTTACTATTTTATTATTCCCCTCATTTATCATTAATTTCCCTGAGATTCAATTACGCCTTCAGATTCATTTACCATCAACCTCAACCGCTCCAACGTCCCCAATTCCACATCTTCCCACAAACCCCGCTGATTAGCTTCGAGTAACCTTTCTGCCATATCTCGCTGTACCCACGGATTATTTTGCTCGATAAATTCTCGGACTGATTCATCGAATAAATAAGCATCCGCCACACCTTGATACATGAAGTCCTGCACGCAATTAGCTGTGGCATCATAGGCAAATAAGAAATCTAGCGTCGCTGCCATTTCCGAGGCTCCCTTGTAGCCGTGACGCATGGCTCCGGCGATCCATTTGGGGTTGACGACACGCGATCGATATACCCGATCGATCTCTTCTGTCAGTTTGCGAACTTTGGGATTTTCAGTGCGAGAATTATCGCCGAAATAGGCTTCGGGTGCTTTGCCGGATACTTGTTTAATTGCAGCGGTTAAGCCACCTTGAAACTGATAATAATCATCGGAATCGAGTAAGTCGTGTTCGCGATTGTCTTGATTTTGGAGAACGATTTGCATATTACTCAAGCGTTGGTTAAATGCTTCGGGTGCGGCGATGCCTTCGGCTTTGTTGGTATAAGCGTAGGCACTCCAATTGATATAAGCTTGGGCTAAATCTGCTTCAGTTTCCCAATTTTGGGATTCGATTAATCCTTGCAATCCGGCACCATATGCACCTGGTTTAGAGCCGAAAATCCGATATTGCGATCGAGTCTGAGCTTCATCTAATGTTAATCCCTGCTCTAACCATTTGATTTGTTCTTGTTGAACTCGATCGGCTAATGGATTTTGCTCTGGGGTTTCTTCTAATGCGGCGACGGCTTTAACAGCATTGTCAAATAAATCGATTAAATTGGGAAAAGCATCGCGGAAGAAACCGGAAATTCGCAAGGTGACATCGACGCGGGGACGACCTAAAATTGAGATAGGTAATATCTCAAAATCTACAACGCGGCGGGATACTCCATCCCAAACTGGTTGAACACCGATTAATGCTAAAGCTTGGGCGATATCGTCGCCGCCTGTACGCATGGTGGATGTGCCCCAGATGGATAAGCCGAGGGTTTGGGGATATTCACCATGTTCTTGAGTATAGCGATCGATCAGCACTTCTGCGGCTTTGCGTCCCAGGCACCAGGCGGTTTCGGTGGGTACGGCGCGGATATCGACGGAGTAGAAATTTCGTCCGGTGGGGAGGACTTCGGGTTTACCGCGTGTGGGTGCGCCGGATGCGCTGCTGGGGATGTATTCACCGTTTAAGCCGCGCAGGAGGTTAGTCATTTCCTGGGGGGTTTGCTGGAGAGCGGGGAGGAGGCGGGTGGAGATCCAGTCTAGTTCGGCTTGGGTGTGGGTGCCGATCTCGCCATTAACCTGTAGGGGTTCCCCTTGTGGGTACCCTTCACCAACCACGCTGGTTTCTATCAACCTCTGGACTAATTCGGCGGCGTATTCTTCGAGGATTTCTACTGCGTCACCGATGATGCGGATTGGCTTGGTTGCTAGTTTCGTTTCGGCATCTGAATCCCCCCTAGCCCCCCTTAAAAAGGGGGGGATTGGACCTAGATTTGTGCGGGAATCTATGTTCTTAGTCCCCCTTGGAAAGGGGGATTTAGGGGGATTTCTAGGAGCTACGAATCCTACAAACTCTTCACCCAGATCTGCCGTTAACGGATCGAAATCCCATTCCCAATCTAATGCAATTGCCCGTGTTAAACCCATTCTATTTGCATTAGGATTACGCGCGATCGCGACAATTAAATCTCGTAATTGTGTATCCTGGGGGCATTGTCCAAATATATGCAAACCGTCGCGGATTTGGGCTTCTTTTAGTTCGCAGAGATAGCCGTCGGCGGTATTTAAAAACCTCGATATTGTGTCATCACTGGAATTCACATCTAGTCCTTTACCCACCCCCCCCTGCGGGTACCCCTCCTGGGAGGGGATTAAGTCGGGGATGCCGAGGGTTTCGTGGAGGTGTTCTTGTTGGATGAGGGTAATTAGTCGATCGCGAATCGGTGCTAGTCTTAATGGATCTAGGGTTTGGGCTTCGTAATACTCGTCGATTAAACCTTCTAATTGATTTAAACTCCCGTAGAGTTCCGCTCGTGTCATCGGTGGCGTGAGATGATCGAGGATTACGGCTTGGGTGCGACGTTTGGCTTGGGAACCTTCGCCAGGATCGTTGACAATGAAGGGGTATAAGTGGGGCATTGCGCCGAATACGGCTTCGGGGTAGCAATTTTCCGAGAGGGCGACGCTTTTGCCTGGGAGCCATTCTAAGTTACCGTGTTTGCCGACATGGACGATCGCATCTGCACCGAAGTTAGCTTTTACCCAGTGATAGAAGGCGACGTATTGATGGGGTGGCACTAAATCGGGGGCGTGGTAGTTGAGGTTGGGATCTTTATCGTAGCCGCGCGCGGGTTGGATGCCGACGAAGACGTTGCCGAATTGGATGCCGGGGATGGGGTAGGTGGTGGGTGATGTAGATGGTGAATCCCCCCTAGCCCCCCTTAAGAAGGGGGGGATCGGATCTAGATCTATGTTCAAAGTCCCCCTTTCCAAGGGGGATTTAGGGGGATTCGCCATCTCCGCCTTCTCCAATAACGATCGATCGTTCTTAGTCCCCCTTTCCAAGGAGGATTTAGCGGCGCGCGCGGAGGAGGTTTCCTCCGCTAAAAAGCGCGACAAGACAGGGGGATTTACACCATCTCCGCCCCATCGCTCAACAATCCCCTGTTGCACCGCAATTGGTAAAGTCTGAAAATGCGCCCAATACTCTTCACTATCCAAAGACTGATGCGCCTTCCGCCATCCATCCCCTTCAGGATCGTTAGTTACTCCTGCCGTCAATAACTTAATCAACTCCCCGCTATCAGCG
Organism: Chamaesiphon minutus PCC 6605; assembly: GCF_000317145.1. Classification (GTDB taxonomy): domain Bacteria; phylum Cyanobacteriota; class Cyanobacteriia; order Cyanobacteriales; family Chamaesiphonaceae; genus Chamaesiphon; species Chamaesiphon minutus. The sequence goes on from NC_019697.1 coordinate 4,063,802, forward strand.
GGAATATCCCCAACCTGATAACCCGCAGCCTTCAGCGCGTGCAAAATTTCCACACAACTTTGGGGCGTATCTAAACCCACCCCATTCGCCAACCGCCCATCGCGAGTTGGGTAATTAGCCAAAATCAGAGCTACCTTGCGCTCTTTTACCGATTTCCGCCGTAGCTTGCTCCAATTCAAAGCCAATTCTGCCACAAATTCCACTCGATCGGGTACAGGTTCATACACCAATACATCCGTCTGAAGTGCCGAGTTCTGAGTTTGCACCGCCTTAAACGAAATCGCCCGCGTAATAATCCGCCCATCCACCTCTGGTAGAGCCACATTCATCGCCATATCGCGGGGTGTCAACCCCTGCCAACCAGATTCCCAAAATTCCTTCCCCGCACCACTCAAAATCACTTGAAAAACAGGTAAATTCAGCGTCGCCCAGAAACCTACTTGCGGCGTATCGGTATCCAAACTCGCCAGGGAAAAACTGGTGGTATTGAGTAAAACATCCACCCCCTGCTGACAATAACTAGTCAACACCCGCTGCACCACCGGATCTTTGAGCGAAGACACGTAAATCGGTACGGGCGTGAGGTTACGATCGACTAAAGCTTGACACAATGCCTCGATCGCCGCTAGATTTCCCGATAGATAATGCGCCCGATAGAAAATGATCGCCGCCCCACCCTGTAACGGCATTCCCTCTGGCAACCACCGCGTTTCATCATAAATCCCCACACGCGGCACAACTTCCGCAACACGATATGCACAGTCAAAATCTAACCATCGACTGGCGATAAAATTCAATAACTGACGGTAATTATCCACCCCACCTTCAATCAGGTATTGCCACACTCGATCGACATCCGCCAAACTCGCTGTAGAATGGCTCATCAACGTCGGATCGGGACGCTCGTCACCTGGCAAAACGATTAACACCGCTCCCGTCTGTCTAGCAGTCTCCTGGACGACTTCTAGCCCATAACTCCAATAGGATTGACCCCCAATTAAGCGGACGATTATCACCTTCGCCGCTGTCAATACATCCTCGGCATAAGTATCGATCGTCAATTGCTGCTGCAACTGCAACAAATTCACCACCCGCACCTGGGGGAACTCTTCTGATAGCTGCGTTGTAGCAACTGCTAATGTCTGTATATCGGTATCAGCGGCGGTGATAAATGCGATCGGTGCTGGCTGTTGTTCGACAAAGATGACACCTTCAGCAGCAGGATTCCAACCACCTGGTATTGTAGCGAGACGATGCATCGATTTTCACCCTGACAGACAGCACCTTATTCTAACGAACTTGGTATGATGCTTGGAGTCAGAGATATTTAAACAGTCGGGGAATGAGTGAAACTATTTGGGTGTATGGTTATCATGGCACCAGTATGGATCGAGCTTCAGCAATTGTCAAAACTGGCTTCAACTCTAGTAATATGGATGATATTTAGCTATGCCATTAGATCCTAAAGAATTTGAAAAGGTATTTGCCAATCACTTTAAAACGATCGAACCCGAACAGTTTTTGGATAATTTAAAAGCAGCTTGCCCCTACTTATTTAACGAAGATTCGATCGCAACCACTGATGTAATTAATGGTGATGAAAGTAGTGTCAAACAGATTGTGTTAAATGATGCTAAAGTTTAGCACCCTGCTCGAATATGACCATGATAGAACACAATCCAACTATAGATTTGAATCTATCTAAACAAGATGTCGAGAGTTACATCCTCCAGCATGGCTGGAAACAAGTAGCGCATCCCAACAAAAAGCTCCAAGTTTTTGCTGGATTGGTAGATAATGATGGTCGAGAAATTCGATTGGCTTTACCTCTAAGCAACGATCTAAAAGACACGCCTCTGCGAATTTATCAGGCGGTACAAACGATCGCAGATATTGAAGATCGACCTCTAAATGCAGTGGTTGCAGATATTGAGAAAGTTAAAGCATCACAATAGAACAGTGACTTTTAGGAGCGGTGCTGGCTGTTGTTCTACAAAGATGACTCCTTCAGCCGCAGGATTCCAACCACCCGGTATTGTAGCGAGACGATATATCGTCGAATTTCACCCTAACAGACAGCATCTTGTTGTAACGATCTTGAACTTGACGATGGTTTAACCCTCTGGCTTCAACCATCCTCTAAGCGTAGTTTTGATAACCTTAAGATATTTATTTTCCAGCACAAACTCATCAATGATAGATTCACCACAGGCTTTCAATGCAGCAGAAGCTCGACGTTTTAAACTTGGTGTTGTCTCATCATTTACATATGAAATCATTTCTGATTGAGTTGCCGAAGGATTTATTTGCTCAAAATATCCTAACAACTTTTGAATTTCTAACGCGGCGTCACTAAGAGTTTGCTTCTGCTCAGATTGGATAAATATATTGTTATCCGATCTAGCATACTTTCCGACAGCTCCAGCTTGCTGAACATTGTATGTATCTCCGTCTTTCCGATCTAATGTTGACATACTTACTGCTCCTACGTGGTTATTGATTGTAATCTGAAAAATTCGATCTACTCGATCGACTGGAATGGGATCTCGATCTATATCCCAGTTACTGCTAATTTCGAGAATAAAATCTTGTAATCTACTCCTTATAGTACCAATAATTTGAGATATGGCAGCACCTGTAATAGGTCTATGTGCATCAATTAGTTGGTAATTCCCTTTGCGAAGAGATTCGGCATTAAATATATTGTACAAATGAATCCATTCACCTTCTAGTGGCATACAAAGTTGCTTTTGCTTTGACATTTCTTCTAAGCTAGTGGCACCATTAAATATGTATAGCTTACTAGTACTCTGTCGTAAATCTGGCTCGACATTAGCCATAGCTATCGTTCTACCTTCATGTATGTATGTTCCATTTGAAAATGTGCCTATTACAATTGCATTTTTAACCCTATAATCCGGTAGTTCATTACGTTCGTAACCATCTAATTCATTTTTAACCCATTTCTTGAAATCATCGTTTCCCAGATAATATGCTAATACTTTTGCTTTTAAAAGAATACTTTCCAATCTAGTCTGCGGTGCAAGTATATCATCCTGAATTTGCCTAATAATTTTGACGGTATCGCCCATTGTTGGATGTCACTAATTTCTCTCATTTATCTCGATCGAGTGTATTTAAACTTGCTCGATTGTTTTATTCAGTCTTTAAGTATGTCATTTACGATATTTCAATTCAAGTATTGTGTGAAAGCTAGAGTATATTACTTAGCGAATTTTTTGATAACTATAGCCAGCTTTCTTAACGTATCGATCGAAATAAGTACCATGAGAGTCGGCTGCCATTAATCCATCATAAATTGATGACGGAACACCTGAATATCGATATATACCGCCATGCAGAAATTCAACTTCTAGTGATTGAGTGCCTGGATCGTATCCAACTGATGCGAGATTGGATGATGATACTGGGATTCTGTTCATGTACATTACTTGAATGGTATTTTTATACCATTAAACACCATCCAAAAAAAATTTTCCTCCACAAACACAGGTAGAGGTGCTGATATTATTCTCGATCGAGAGCATTCAAACTCGATCGATTATTTTAATCGCTTTGTGAAATAGGATTATTAGCTGGCTGACGTTGGGCAATCTGCATCAATAATCGTAATGCCTCATTCACAGCATTTTCAGTTGGAAAAGATTTGGCGACATCAGGATCTAAACGAACTAGATTAGTACCAGCCCGATATCGATCGACATACTTACCTCTAACACCGCCCTCAAGCTGAGTAAAATCATACTCAGGTTGCAATTCATCTTCCATCTCGTTATCAATTTGACTGTTCATAGAATCTCCGTTCCTGACGAGTGGCTGCTCTGGCACTGATAATTCCGATTTTATCTTCTCGATCGGTATGTGCAATGATTAAAAGCTTTCCAAACCTAGATATCCCAATTATAACGTAGCGGCTTTCTCCGATCGAATGCGCTGGATCTGGAAAAGTGACGGATAGTGCGTCATTGAATACAGTCGCAGCTTCCTCAAAAGAAACACCATGTTTTTCATAGTTTGACTCTGCTTTGTCTGGATTCCACTCAAATTCCATTGCAAATTCTCAAATTTATCCAGTTTTTCTCAGTTATCTCGATCGAGAGCGTTCAAACTCGTTGGCGTAGCCTCCGCCTTGCGGAATCGATTGTTTTACTCGATAGTTGCAGGATTCTTACCTGGTTGACGTTGGGCGATCTGAATTAATAATCGTAACGCCTCATTGACAGCATCGGCACTCGGAAACATCTCCGCCACATCTGGTTCCAGCCGAACTATTGCACTACCAAAGCTTTTTCGTCCAGATCCTAGTTTTCTGACTCTCAAACTCTTCAGATCGTATTCTGGTAAAAGCTCATCATCTAATTCTGAATTATCCTTCTTCATAAACTTCCCTCTCAGTACGTGTTACTTCTCTAGCACTAATTAGTCGAATTAAATTGCCCCTTTCCGTATAAGAAACAATTAACAACCGTCTTTGATTAGACTCTCCCACGATTAGATAACGATCCTCATCATCAGAATGTGCTGGATCGTAAAAGTCAATATAGAGTGGGTCATCAAAAACTGTTTTTGCTTCATCGAATGATACTCCATGTTTGAACAGATTACTGGCTGCTTTATTTTCGTCCCAATCAAACTTCATAAGGTTAGACAACGAATCATGCTAAACGACGATAGAGTTCGGCATTTTTCTTGAGTACATAACTTGCTGATTGAGTAAAATCATCGTTAGAATTAGCCAGCCAGTCTTCTAGATTGGCACGCACTAAATCTTCAGTAGAAACTTTACTTTCTCGTGCTAACTGTTGCAACTTTTCAAGTTGCTCATCTGGAATAGCGATCGTAATAGAAGCCATCGATAGTTCCTTGATGTTCTAAATATGTAATATTATAACTTTCCCAAACCTAAATGAAGTAATGAGTCGATCGAGATCCTCTGTCAGCGGAACAACCTCAAATCGATCGTAGATTCGGATGTTGTAATGCTTGGTGTTAGAGCTTATGCAGACGACTGGAAATCGTCGCTAGTGTTGCAAAGTCTGCCTTCGCAGATTAAGGAATTAGTCTGCGAAGGCAGACTTTGCACTCTGAGGAGCGGTTTCCAACCGCTTTGTTTAAGACTGGCAACTTATGTTAACAAACATTGCTGAAGTAGGGATAGAGTTAAAATAGTCGTGGTGACTGGATGAACATCAATATTGCGTAACTCGATCGATTAAATATGGAAAATACTTATAACCCCGCCGAGATTGAGTCAAAATGGCAGCAGTCTTGGACGGAGCAAAACTTATATAAAACCGATATAACTAGCTCTAAGCCTAAATATTACGCACTGTCGATGTTTCCCTATCCGTCGGGAAATCTGCACATGGGGCACGTTCGCAACTATGTGATTACTGACGTGGTAGCCAGACAGAAGCGGATGCAGGGACATCGCGTGTTGCATCCGATGGGTTGGGATGCGTTTGGATTGCCAGCGGAAAATGCCGCTATCGAACGGGGGATTCATCCGGCGACTTGGACGTATCAAAATATCGCCCACATGCGGGGACAGTTGCAGAAATTGGGTTTGTCGATCGATTGGGATCGAGAAGTAGCAACTTGTTCGCCGGAATATTATCGGTGGACGCAGTGGATTTTCTTGAAGTTTTACGAAGGTGGCTTGGCGTACCAAAAAGACGGGATGGTAAATTGGGACCCGATCGACCAAACCGTATTGGCGAACGAGCAAGTCGATAGTGAAGGGCGTTCCTGGCGTTCTGGCGCGATCGTCGAGAAGAAGGCTCTCAAGCAGTGGTATTTTAAAATTACTGAATATGCCGAGCAATTATTGACCGATCTGGAGCAGTTGTCGGGTTGGCCGGAAAAAGTTCGGATCATGCAGGCAAATTGGATCGGTAAATCGATTGGGGCTAATCTGGAATTTCCCATCGTCGGTACGAGTGAGAAAATTGCTGTATTTACGACTCGTCCCGATACTGTTTATGGTGTGAGCTACGTTGTATTGGCTCCAGAACACCCGTTGACGGCGCAGGTAACGACTTCCGAACAAAAAGCGGCGGTAGATGCCTTCGTGGAGGAAATTAAGAGTCAGAGCGAGATCGATCGGACGGCGGAAGATAAGCCCAAACGAGGTGTCGCGACGGGTGCGATGGCGATTAATCCGTTTACTGGGGCGGAAGTACCGATTTGGATTGCCGATTATGTCTTGTACGAATATGGCACGGGTGCGGTGATGGGCGTTCCCGCGCATGACGTTCGCGATTTCAAGTTTGCGAAGCAATATCAGTTGCCGATTAATCAAGTAATTGCCGCGCCGGATCGGGATTCTAGCGAACCCTTAGCAGCCGCCTACACGGACGCAGGGACGATGATTAATTCCAATCAATTCGATGGGTTAGACTCGGTTACCGCCAAGCAGTCGATTATCGAATATGCCGAACAGCAGGGCTATGGTAACGGCAAGATTCAGTATCGCCTGCGGGATTGGTTGATTTCGCGGCAACGTTATTGGGGTGTGCCGATTCCGATCGTCCATTGCCCAAAATGTGGTGCGGTGCCAGTACCAGAGGCCGATTTACCAGTGAAATTGCCTGAAGATGTCGAATTTACTGGCAAAGGTGGCAATCCCTTGGCGCAATTGGAGTCGTGGGTGAATGTGCCATGCCCGACTTGCGGCACGCCAGCCAAGCGGGAAACCGATACGATGGATACGTTTGTGGATTCATCTTGGTATTTCTTACGGTATCCAGATGCGGGTAATGACAAGCAGATTTTCGATCCGAATATTACCAATGATTGGATGCCTGTGGATCAATACGTCGGTGGAATCGAACATGCGGTATTGCACTTATTATATGCACGCTTCTTTACAAAGATCGTGCGCGACTTTGGGGCAGGGGATAAGGGTAAGACTAGCGGCGCACTCCGGTCGGGTTCCCCGACCATGGAAGTGCGACAAGACAAGTTCCTAAATTTTGATGAACCGTTCAAAAAATTGTTGACTCAGGGGATGGTGCAAGCAACTACTTATAAAAATCCGCAGACTGGCAAATATATCAGCCAAAATACCATCTTCGATGTGAATAATCCGATCGATCCGACTACTGGCGATCGGCTCGAAGTCTCATTCGAGAAGATGTCTAAATCTAAATATAATGGCATCGATCCAGAGGAAGTTTTGGGTAAATATGGTGCAGATACAGCACGGATGTTTATCTTATTTAAGGCACCACCAGAAAAAGATCTCGAATGGGATGAAGCAGATGTCGAAGGACAATTTCGATTTCTGAATCGCATGTGGCGATTGGCGATCGGTTATAAACCTACGACCGCTAATACTGGCGAATTATCCAAATCAGAGAAAGATTTACGCCGATTCGTCCACCATGCCATTCAAGCAATTACTGAAGATTTGGATGGTGATTATCAATTTAATACAGCCATCTCTGAATTGATGAAACTGAGTAATGCGATTACCGATGCCGATTGCAAAGATTCGCCCGTATATGCTGATGCGATCGAAACTCTGATGCTATTAGCCGCACCATTCGCGCCGCATATGACGGAGGAATTATGGCAATTGACGGGACATAGTGGTTCGATTCACGAACAAGCATGGCGTCAATTCGATCCGGCTGCTTTAGAAGCTGATGAAATTACTTTGGTAATTCAAATTATGGGCAAAACTCGCGGCACGATTCAGGTTCCAGCGACGAAGGATTCAGCAACTTTAGAAGCTTATGCACGGGAGTCGGCGATTACTAAAAAGTTTGCTGAAGGTAAGGAGATTAAGAAGGTAATTGTCGTACCAGGGAAATTAGTTAACTTTATCATCGGTTGATTTGTGCGTTCGAGCGAGATAACTAGATGGGTGCAACTTTTTATTGAATAGATAATGCTGGAAACTTAGCTGGTGGGCACTGCCCACCCTCCGCAGTATTCTACCTATTCTCTCGATCGAGACTAGCAAATATCCAATTCCCAATCGAATCTATCTCGATCGAATGATAACTTCCTAAAATATCCATGTTATGAGCTGTTATCAATCTATTTGGTTGATACTTAACGGTTACTATTTTCAATACGATCGAGCCAATTTATATCTAGCAAGTGAGGATATACGATCTCATTTTACCGAAGGATTATAGTACGAATCTTTTGATAAAATTGTTAGCATACGAGTAGGAGATCGACTCCTCATCTCAATCCTCAAGCTTGAGTAAAGTCGGGATTGTAAATGAGCGATCGTTGTATTAGTCAAAGTTACAGATAGCTAACAAATTTTCCTGATATTCGATCGTGAAAAATCTTATTCGCATAGCATCGATCTCGACAACAGTCTTGTCTCTATTTGCACCACAAGCAAGCAGAGCGCAAGGTGTCTTCGTGCAACCTTTTCCTTCGAGCGGTTATTCATCGACTACGATCTACGTTCCCACCCTACCCCAAACCGGAAGATCTACCAACGACATCAATCCGACGAGATCCGATCCTTTTTCTCCGAATGTTTATCCTAATAACAATTCTTTCCCTGGTTCGCTAGATACGCCGTATTATGGTAGTAGTTATCCAAACACGCGTTTCGTACCACCGCCACCATCTAAAGTAGTCTTCCCGGCGCAAAACTTCTATGGCGGTAGGTTTTACAATACTTGCACCACTGCGATAATTGGTAGTCCAATTCCGAGTACGATCGCACTCAATCGTTATACTGGTACGCCGTGTTTTTGAATTAGCCAGGAGAGATTTTAGCCATTGATTTTAGAAGTCGCAATCCTAGATCTCAAAGCTGGTGTAACTGAAGAATTTGAAGCTGCTTTTCTAGTGGCTTCAAAAATTATTGTGGCAATGCCGGGATATATTTCGCACGAACTCCAACGCTGTCTAGAAAAACGCGATCGATACATTCTAATGGTGCGCTGGCAAAAGTTAGAAGACCATACCGTTGGATTTAGAAGATCGCCAGAATATCAACAATGGCGTTCTTTATTACACCATTTTTACGATCCATTCCCAACAGTAGAGCATTATGAAACGGTCTTAGTTTCTACTAAATAGAATAATCGATATTAGACCTCCTGCAAAAGTCAAGATTTTTCGCTTGTCAGGAGTTGGGTGTTTCAAGCAAATCCATCCCTGGAAGCTCTGAGAATTCCACCTAGATTGCCTGTTTGATTTCCGCTAATGAGCCAAGGGCACATTTTGTATCTCTCCGCGCACCGCCTGGTTCGATATATAACTCTAGCGTGTAAAAACTTTTTAATCCATTCATATATTAAATATTAATAATTTAGCAATTTTTAGCACGGATTTTATATCATCAGTCTGATACTATTGAAACCGAACGTGACGCGCGACTGGTTGCAGGGTAATGAAGGGATCGTCTGGTTCTAATTCTGCTGACGTTATCCCGGCCTCGCCATCATTCCAGCCATAATAAAAGATTCCTAAATCTTCAAGTTCTGCCAAAGTTTGACATTGTAAGAACTCATCTATTTCCGATTGACTGACTTTGGTTCCCATATAGCGATCGCTTGCTAATGTGACTTCTTTAGGCTGAAGTATGGGTGCAATTAAATCGGGAATAGCTAATTTAGACCAGTCGATAATGATAGTATATTCCTCAACTTCATCAGTAAATAGTCGTGCTGACAAACTGTCATCGTCGTCCTCGTCATCTGCAATTGGAGGTGAAACTTGTTGATTTTCATCGATCGAGAATACACCCTCGCCAGGGATATCGACAGTAATATATGGTAGTAGATTAATCTCATTTACCATCTTGCCGTGGTGATAAGTGGAGAGCCAGATGTCTTCCCCATAGTATATTAATAAGTAAACTTCAATACCTCTCGAAAACTCAACTTCAAGTGCCTGCTTGATTTCAGCTAACGACCCGAATACATAGGTAGTCGCTTTGCGTCCAGCACCTGGACCGATAAATAAGTCTAGTGTATAAAAGCTTTTTAGTTCTGCCACGATCTTCTAATGGTAGGCTGATAATTGTGATTGTGTTAGTAATTTTTTAATTGTCGATCGATAATTATTGAAATCGAACATGGTTTATTACTGGAAATGTTAGAACTGGCATATCTTCTACTGGCTCGGTAACTTCATTCCACCCAAACTCCATCTCATTCCATCCATAATAAAAAACATCCCCCAGATATGCGAGCACTTCTGGATCGTTACCAGAATTTAAAAATAGGTCGATTGTTTCCCGATCTAGAGTATAGCTTGAAAAAATAGAGACTTCTCCCGGTTGTAAAATTGGCAAAACTAATTCAGGAATATTCAACTTCGACCAGTCAATAATTACGGTATATTCATCTGTCTCTTCGTCAAAACTGGCTTCATCGAGCGGTGGTGTCACGTTTTGTTCTTCATCGATCGTAAATATTCCTAGTCTGGGAATTTCTACTCGAATATAGGGTAACAAATTAATGCGATCGATACGGCAAGCTCGATGATAAGTAGACAGATAAATATCTTCTCCATAAGATAGCAACAGCCCGATCTCAAATCCATGTGAAAATTGGACTTCTAGAGCACGCTGCACCTCTGCCAACGAGCCGAGTACGTATAGATGATCCTTACGAACGCCACCAGGTTCGACAACTAATTCCAGAGTGTAAAAACTTTTCAGTTCGCTCATGAGTTCGATCTAAATACATCGATCGCAGAATATCCTGTCGGAGATATTTTGTCGAGGCACTGTCATTTGCGATCGACTTCGCTTAAAATAGTGCTAAGGTACTATAAAAAGCATACTATAATAGTCCCACCTGCCATCGCATTAACTGCTAGCAGGAGTTTAATCCCCCATTGCCACAACGAGCCTACACCCTACATCCTCTACCATCTAACCTATGACTTTCGTTGGTTTGCACATGCACAGTGACTACAGCCTGCTCGATGGAGCTAGTCAGTTGCCGAATTTGGTCGATCGAGCGGTAGAATTGGGAATGCCTGCGATCGCACTGACGGATCATGGTGTGATGTATGGAGCAATCGAACTGATTAAAGTCTGTCGCACGCGCAATGTCAAGCCGATTATTGGCAATGAAATGTATGTGATCAATGGTGATTTTACGCAGCAGAAGCGTTATCAGAAGTTTCACCAGGTGGTATTAGCTAAAAATACCCAGGGATATCGGAATTTAGTTAAATTAACGACAGTATCTCACCTCGAAGGTTTTCAGGGTCGGGGGATTTTTGCGCGTCCGTGTATTAATAAAGAATATATCGAAAAGTATAAGGAAGGATTGATCGTTACGAGCGGTTGTTTGGGTGGTGAAGTTCCCCAAGCTATTATGATGGGAAGGCCAGATGCGGCGCGAAAAGTTGCAAAATGGTATAAAGAACGATTTGGCGAAGATTACTACCTAGAAATCCAAGATCATGGGTTGAAAGAGGATCGGGTGGTGAATGTTGAGATCGTTAAAATTGCGCGAGAATTAGATATTAAAATTATTGCAACTAATGATTCGCACTTTGTCTCTTGTTACGACGTGGAAGCACACGATGCGCTATTGTGCATTCAGACGGGGCAACTGATTCGTGAAGATAAACGGATGCGGTATAGCGGCAATGAGTATCTCAAATCTGCCGAAGAAATGGCTTTATTATTCCGCGATCATTTGTCAGATGAAGTAATTGCTGAAGCGATCGCAAATACAGTAGAAGTTGCCGATAAAATTCAGCCTTATAATATTTTAGGCGAACCCAAAATTCCCGATTTCCCGATTCCGGTCGGGCATACTCCAGCGACTTATGTCGAAGAGATTTCGCGGGAAGGATTGAAGGAACGGTTGAAGGTGCAACGCTACAGCGATATCGATCGAGAATATCAAGAGCGGCTCGATTTTGAATTGAAAATGATCGAGCGGATGGGATTTTCGACATATTTTCTGGTTGTTTGGGATTATATCAAATTCGCACGCGACAGGGCTATTCCCGTCGGCCCCGGTCGAGGTTCCGCAGCGGGTTCTCTAGTCGCTTATGCAATGAAGATTACTAATATCGACCCCGTACATCATTGCCTGTTATTCGAGCGATTTTTGAATCCAGATCGGAAGTCTATGCCTGATATCGATACGGATTTTTGTATCGAACGTCGTGCTGAAGTAATTGACTATGTAACAGAGAAATATGGCAAGGAGCGGGTAGCGCAGATTATTACGTTTAACCGGATGACATCTAAGGCGGTGTTGAAAGACGTGGCGCGGGTGTTGAATATTCCTTATGGTGCTGCAAATGAGTTAGGGAAAATGATCCCAGTGGTACGGGGGAAACCGACAAAATTAGCAGTAATGATTTCGGATAAAACGCCAGCACCGGAGTTTAAGCAGATATATGAAACAGGTGAATATGCCGATCCGGAAACTGGCGAAAAAATTACCGCCAGACAGTGGGTGGATATGGCAATGCGAATCGAAGGTACTAACAAAACCTTTGGGGTTCATGCGGCAGGTGTAGTAATTTCGGCGCAACCTTTAGATGAAATCGTACCGTTACAGCGGAATAACGATGGCTCTGTCATTACCCAGTATTATATGGAAGATCTCGACTCGATGGGTCTATTGAAAATGGACTTTTTGGGGCTACGAAATCTGACGATTATTCAAAATGCGATCGATACGATCGAGCAAACTAAAGGCGATAAAATCGACCCAGATGATATTACTTTTGAAGAACGACGGACTTATAAAATATTAAATAAAGGTTCGTTGAACAAACGTCCGCCAAATGTGGAAAAAACATATAAACAAGTCGAATCTGGCGACTTAGAAGGCGTCTTTCAATTAGAATCTTCTGGGATGCTAGATGTGGTCGCTAGACTAAAGCCATCGAGTATCGAAGATCTATCATCTATTCTCGCATTATATCGTCCGGGGCCATTAGATGCAGGACTGATTCCAATTTTTATCGATCGTAAACACGGACGCGAAAAAATCACTTACGAGCACCCAATTTTAGAGACAATTCTAGAGGAGACATACGGGGTAATTGTCTATCAAGAGCAGATCATGAAAATCGCTCAAGATTTAGCTGGATATACTCTCGGTGAAGCCGATATTTTGCGGCGGTGTATGGGTAAGAAAAAAGCTGATGAAATGAACAAACAGCGAGAGAAATTTCTCGATGGTGCGGCAAAGAAAGGGGTATCTCATGCGATCGCTGATGCCTTATTCGATAAGATGGTTTTATTCGCAGAGTACTGTTTTAACAAAAGCCATTCTACTGCCTATGCTTACGTTACCTATCAAACAGCATTTTTAAAAGCAAATTATCCGGCTGAATACATGTCGGCACTCTTAACTGCTAATAGTGGCGATCAAGATAAAGTAACCAGATATCTAAATAATTGCGAGCAAACTTTAGATATCAAAGTCGAGCCGCCAGATATCAATCGATCGTATGTCAAATTTCGTCCGGTTGTCGATCCAGAACGTCCCAATCGTTTGAATATTTTGTTTGGCTTATCGGCAATTAAAAACGTCGGCGAAGCCGCGATCGAGAATATTCTCAAGGCGCGAGAAGAAGGTGGCGAATTTACATCGCTGGCGGATCTTTGTCAGCGGGTTAGTTTGCAAGCTGTCAATAAACGGACGTTGGAATCGCTAATTCAATGTGGGACATTTGATAATCTCGATCGCAATCGGCGACAATTAATTAACGATCTCGATGTAATTATTCCATGGTCGCAGAGTAAGGCTAAAGAAAAAGCGATCGGACAAGGCAATCTCTTCGATTTATTGGGCGATTTAAAGCCAGAAATTGGTGGGTTCGATGCCGTTCCCAAATCTCCATTGGTGAGTGATTTTTCATCTTCAGAACGGTTGCAGTTCGAGCAAGAACTTTTGGGTGTATATGTCTCGGATCATCCACTCAAAAATGCCGAGAAAATTGCGAAGATGCAAAAGCATGATTTCAAGCGAATTATCGAAATTGAGAAGCCGTGCAAAGATGTCAAGCTGGTGGTGATGCTGACAGAGGTAAAAATAGTCCAGACAAAGAAAGATAATAAGTCGATGGCGATCCTCAAGCTCACCGATATTGCTAGCAGTAAATTAGAGGCAGTGGCTTTTCCCGAGGCTTATGAGAAAATCAAGGAGCTGTTAATACCAAATAGTTCGGTGATTTTAGTCGGCAAAGTCAGTCGCAAAAAAGATAACGACGAACTCCAGATGATTGTCGATGAAGCAATCGAAATCGATCGTACAGCCGTCCACAAGCCAGTAGATATCGAACTCGAACCCCAGCATCTAGTGCTAATCGAACTCCCGGTTAATGTTGCGATAGATGAGATTCGATCTCAAGCATTAAAGACGATGCTCGAAGAGTATTCGGGGGATACTTCAGCCGTAAAAACACCAGTCTACGCGATCGTGCGGAGCGAAAACAGTTATCGACTAGTTCAATTTGGCAAACAATTTTGGGTTCAAGATCCCAGCGAGCTGGTAGATAGAATGCACGATCGCGGATTTGACATTAAAGTCAAGCAAATTAGCTCGATTGAGACTTAAAACTCGATCGTCAATACCCATGCGCGCTAAATGTGTAGGGTTACCTCTACACATCGAGTAAAAAATCCTAGAGACGATCGCCAACCGCTAGTTTATACTGATAAAGCAGCGCACAATAGCGAGACATTAATGAAACCTTATACAGCCTCCTTGGATTCGGGTTGGCGGCATGAATTCATCCAAACCAACAATATTCGCTTACACTGCGTTACTCAAGGTGAGGGCGAATTAGTAGTTTTACTACACGGATTTCCAGAATTTTGGTATTCGTGGCGACATCAGATTCCAGCTCTAGCCCGACATTTTAAAGTCGTCGTTCCCGATTTGCGCGGCTACAATTATTCGGATAAACCTTCTGGTGGTTACGATCTCGATACCCTCAGTACCGATATCCAGGGGCTAATCGAGTCTCTAGGGTATGTCAAAGCACATGTTGTGGGACATGACTGGGGTGGGGCAATTGCATGGCATCTAGCCCAAAAATGCCCGCAAGTACTCAACAGA
Source organism: Chamaesiphon minutus PCC 6605 (assembly GCF_000317145.1). Taxonomy (GTDB): domain Bacteria; phylum Cyanobacteriota; class Cyanobacteriia; order Cyanobacteriales; family Chamaesiphonaceae; genus Chamaesiphon; species Chamaesiphon minutus. The sequence continues at coordinate 4,078,855 of NC_019697.1, forward strand.
TTGGCAATTCTTAATGCGCCTCATCCCCAAAGATTATTTCAGGAAATGGGTAGCAATCTCGATCAATTGCGGCGGAGTTGGTACATGTTTGCCTTCCAAGTTCCAGGATTACCAGAATGGTTGATCCAACAAAATCTGAAAGATTTTATCCTTAATGTTTTTCGCGGACAAGCTGTTAGAAAAGGAGCTTTTACCGCTGAAGATAATCAAATTTATCAGGAAGCTTTAGAAAAACCAGGTGTGTTAGCTTCGGCAATCAAGTATTATCAAAATTTACTCTCACCCCAAAATTGGCTTCAGAACTGGAATAACTCGCCCTTAATGGTGACGGTACCCACACTCATGCTGTGGGGGGAGGAAGATAATTTCTTGAGTAATAAGCTCACCGAAGGTATGGAGCGATTGATTTCTGCACCATTTAAACTCAAAAAAATTCCTCAGTGCGGACACTGGATTCAACAAGAAGTCCCTCAAATAGTCAATCGAGAACTGTTGAATTTCTTTCAAGCTGAAAGTATTAATTCTAGCTCCGAACTCTTAATTTAACCAATCGAGCTTAAATAATCGATCGATAATCATCAATATCGATCGATTATTTAGGCATTTACTAAAGCTTGAGATACATATTTATTGACCAAGTTTACCAGCTCGGTTGGTGTAAATGGTTTAGTCATATAATCATCTGCGCCAACCATTTTTGCTTTGAGCCTGTCGAATAAACCGTCGCGACTGCTGAGCATTAAAATGGGTACGCCTTTTAAGCTCGGAGATTTCCGCAACAGTTGACACAGTTCGTAGCCATTAATATCTGGCATACTAATGTCCATTAAAATTAGCATTGGATGAGTGCGAATTAGCTTCGTCATTGCTTGAGCGGGTTTGAGTAAGCTAATTACTTCATAACCTTGAGCCTCTAGTGTCAACTTCACACTATTTTGAACGGTTTGGCTGTCATCGATGCAAGCAATCACCGGACGTTCTTCATCTTGTTTTTGTCCGTATGCTGAAATCTGTGCGCTCCGATTGCGTACTAACGGTAACAACATGTGACTGAGTTCTTGGACATCGATATTGAGTTGATTTGCCGTACTATAAAGACAGAGATTTTGAGTTAGTGCTGATTGATAGGACTCGATCGCTTTAGTACTTTGAAGTTGCTGCCATAATAGTTTGTACAAACTATCGATATTCGAGAGATATACTCTCACTAATGGCGAAGTAATATGTGGGCGAATTTTTTGCCATTGCCAAATTAGTTGCTTGACAGGGGTAATTACTTGTTGCACCGAAGTCGATAAAATTAATACGTCTAAGTGTGCGTCAAGATTGAACTCCATTTCGGCAGTACCTAACGCCATGATATGCACGAAGGCTTCTTGAGTACAAGTAAATGCTAGTTGACGGACTTGTTGGAGTGATAACTTACCCGATTGCCATTGATGAGTAATAAATTTGTAATCGGATTGACCGATGGCAAAATCGCTTAATCTAAAATCTGGGTGATGGTGTCTAGTTAAATATATTAAGCGTTCTCTTTGCCCTAGCGTACTAGTTGCAAAATGCAGCTTACCATTACCAAAGTAAGCTTCCCAAGAGATCGAATTATCTAAGGGATCTCTGATAATCAATTGACCGGAAAGTTCTTGTTTGATAATATCTTTTAATGCTTCAACAACTCTAGTCATCACTGGTACTAATATATTTTAACTAATCTTGTCGATATAGCACAGTTTAATTTTAGCGATCGCGACCGCGAACGATATCAACTAGAGCGTGCTGTTTATCTATATTGAAAGTATCGATCGCCTTCAATATCGATCGATAATTTTTAATAACAAACAATCGATATAGCCAAATGAAAGCTAGCAGAAATTATGGGTAAATTTACTTAGATATTCAAGCTATCTCATATACTTAATATGCCCAGCAGAAACTCAATTCAAACATTGGATCGACAATCCTTACAATTGGCAAGATGACGAAAAACTAGCCCTGGACTAGTCGCTCGCTGCCAATGTATAGTCGAGCTGGCGCAGAAACATGTTGACTTTGGAGACAGTCATTAAAACTAACTTTACGCCATCGAATAATTTACCCCGAATGTCTAAAATTCAACAGTGGCTGGCTCCGGATCGAGATCGTCGCAACTGGAGATCCAGTGCTAAACCAGCTTTATCAGTTTTGTTGACAACTAGTTTATTAGTACTAATGGGGGTTACCCCTGGCATAACTCAAGAGCGCAAGCCAGCACGAACCCTCACGGCTAGTGGTAGAGGTATCGTTAGTATTCCCACTACTCTGAGCCAAATTCGCCTGACGATCGAAGTTTCAGGCAAAACACCCACAGCGGCGCAGCAAGAAGCCGCCAAACGCTCGACACAGGTGGTAAATTACCTTAAATCTCAACAGGTAGAAAAACTCCAAACTGCCGGAATTAATCTCAATCCTACCTATGTTTACCAAACGGGTACTAGTCCGAAAATTACTGGCTATTCGGCCACTAATAGTATCAGTTTTCGGGTGAATAACGATCGAGCGGGGGCAATCCTCGATGCGGCAGTAACAAATGGTGCCACGCGCATTGACGGTGTAAATTTTGTCGCCAGCGAACAGGCGATATCTAACGCCCAACTCCAAGCTCTCAAGCAAGCCACTCAAGATGCCCAACGTCAAGCCGATGCAGTACTCGAAACGCTCAATCTCAAGCGCAAAGAAGTCATTGGCATTCAAATCAATAGTGCATCTACTCCCGCTCCCATTCCGCTAGCTCAAGAATCGATGCGAGCGAAAGTAGCTGATGGCAATTATACTACTCCCGTCGTCGGTGGCGAGCAGCAAGTAGAAGCAGCCGTGACACTAGATATCGGTTATTAAGTTATCCCAATTCCTTAAATTAACAGAAGGGTTGATAAATTCTGATGAAGATGCGAACAATAATCGCTGCGCTGATTATCTATATTGCCGATCTAGGTTCGGGTATGGCAATTGGGCAGGAAGTGGATACAGCCCCTCCGCCTTGGGATAATCCTTCCGTCAAAGGGAGAGCAGTTCCGACCGTTTACCTTGCTGAATGGAAGAAAGCTGAAAATCGCAGCCGATGCCAGCCCCTGGTGCTGTTGGGTGCCGAACGGGAGCCAGGAGCAAAGATCCGGCGGGCAGAATTTGCTGGAGGTTGGGCTGTTGCTTACGACCTGCCAGGAGAACGCAGTGCCTTCGGGATTGCCGGAACTGGGTTAGATCTGGACAGTAGTGGGTCAACCTTTAAGTTTCCGAATACGATAACTTGGTCTGAAGGTAGCTCTGTCAGCTATGGTCTTCAAGGAGGCATTGGCCCTAGTTATCTGGCTTATCTGAAGGTTTCTGGACAAAGTTGTTTGTACAACATTTGGTCAAAGCGGGGTAAGATTCATCTCGAACATTTGATATCGAGTCTCCGTCAAGTCAAAGCTCGATCGAGATAGGTGACTCTAAAGGCAATTCATCAATTAACCTTCCCTTTAGACTCCAGCGCGCCGAGTAGCTTCTCTAAGATATCTGGTAGATCTTTACCCTAATAAATTGCTGGCATCACATCCCCGACTTCTCCAAGAAGTCGGGGATGTTTTACTTTTAGGGAAAATTTCCGAACTGCTAGTGCGATCGCTCGTAATCGCTGACTTGCGTGGTAGTATAATCATCAAATCCTAGCTTAAAAAGGTTGAGTTAAAATAGTTTTAGCGGATATAAACTTTCATTAGTCCAATGTTCGAGCAATTAATTGGAGTTTAAACCATAAAGGGAGGGGCAATTCATGGATTGCCCCTCCCTTTTTAAAAACTAAATCCGATTAACTTTGGACTTGGAGTTCGCCAACTAATTGTTTGAGTTTGTCTTCACCAACGTGATAGACTTCGCCGCAGAAATCACAAGTAGCTTCGGCACCTTTATCTGTCGCAATCATATCCTTAAGTTCGTCTGTCCCCAACAACTTGAGCGCGCTTAACATCCGTTGTTCGGAACAAGGACAGGCAAATTTTAACTCCTTCTGGTCGGGGAAAATCTTCAGATCCAGATCGCCGAGTAGCTCCTCTAAAATCTCTGGGAGATCTTTACCCGATTGTAATAAAGGTGTAAAACCTTGCAAACTGCTGACTCGCGACTCTAATAACGTTACTAAGGACTCATCTCGTGCGGCTTTTGGTAATACTTGAATCAAGATCCCGCCAGCAGATTGGACGCTGTGGGCATTCATCGAGACACCTAATACCAGTGCGGATGGAGTTTGCTCGGAGCTAAATAGATAGTTAGCCACATCGTCGCCAACTTCGCCAGAGACTAACTCGACGGTACTAGAATAGGGGCGACCGTAACCTAGATCCCGAAATACATAGACAAAACCTTCATTGCCGATCGCACCACCGACATCTAGTTTACCAGCAGCGTTGAGAGTTAGTTCGACATGCGGATTGTTGACGTAGCCTCTAACTGTGCCATCGACGCCAGCATCCACCATCAGCCCACCCATGGGGCCATTGCCTTTGATGCGGAGATTGACGCGAGCAAACTTGGTTTTCATGCCGGAGGTGAGCAATAACGCCGCGCTCATTGCCCGTCCTAAAGCATCTGTGGATACGGCAGAGAGTCGATGCCGCACTCTGGCTGTCTCGGTGAGGTTGGTGGTAATTGCCGCTACTGCGCGAATTCCGCCACCTGCTGCTGTTGCTCGAATCAGTCGATCGGTCATAAATTCCCTTAAATATTCACCTGTACATATTTTAGATGTTGGCCACCTCAGATTCTAGGGTGTTAATCCCCACCGAAGATTTCGATATTAGTAAAGGCGGCGACAGGCGCACCGTGCCCCACCCAGACGATTTGATTGGGTTCGCCTTTACCGCAGAACGGAGAACCGTACATTTCCCAGGTATTGGTATTACCCACTCGATCGAGATTTCCCCAGAATTGGGGTGTAATGCCGCGATAGTTGGGATTGCGGACGGTTTGGGTCAATTTGCCATTTTCGATTAGTTTGGCGTACTCACAGCTAAACTGGAACTTGTGGCGGCGATCGTCGATCGACCAAGAGCGATTGGATTCCATATATATACCCCGCTCGATCCCACCAATAATTTCATCAAAGCTGTGCTCGCCCGGTTCGAGATTGATATTTGCCATTCGATCGATCGGGGGACGATTCCAGCTACAAGCGCGGCTGCAAGCGACTCCGGGTAAATCCAAGCGCGCCTGACTTTCCAAGCTGCCCAAGCCGCGTTCCAAAATCCCATCGCGGATGATATATTCGCGTGTCGCACTAGCTCCCGTATCGTCGAAACTATAGCTGGCAAATTCTCCCGCCACAGTCGGATCGAAGGTAATATTCATTAACGGCGAGCCGTAGACGAGATTGCCAAAATCTGACGGTTGTACGAAACTACCGCCTGCATAGTTGCGCTCGTCACCCAAAATCCGGTCTAATTCTAGGGGATGTCCGACACTCTCATGGATTTGTAATAACAGTTGATCGGGTGCGAGTACCAACGTTGTCGTCTCGGTGGGACATTCCATCGCTGCGAGCAATTCTACCGCCTGTTCGCCCACTTGTCGTACCCGCGCCCACAAGTCGGGGGTGAGAAAATATTCCATACCCCCCTGATAGCAGCGTGCCAATCCCCCGCGATCGCTCCGATGTTGGATAATAGCTCCATCCTGAGCGGTGGCGGCATAATCGGTGGTCATCAGCAAAAATTTCTGATAGACGTCGGAACCGTTACTGCTGACGAACCAGCTTTCGATTTGGCGGGTAATAATCGTGGCACTAGTTTGAACGATTTTGTCACTGACTTTCAGGGTGTGACAAATCTTGCTCAGTTGCTCGCTAATGTCGCCAGGAGAGAGGGTGTTAAAGGGTTGAACGGTAGGGGAGACGTATTGCCCGACTACTTTTGGTCGTTGGGCGGTGGTGACAGTATAAATCCGATATTTGCTGGCAGTGCGGGCGCGATCGAAAGCTGCCTGCGCGGCGGAGCGAACGCCTGTGGGGGTGAGGATATTGGTTGCGCCGTAGCCGATCTGTCCATCGACTAGAACTTCGACCATCACACCTTCACTGATGGTCGTACTATTACTTTGGGGCATTCCGTCACGTGCGGAGCGTCCGGTGGATACTTCTCGCACTTTTCGCAGTCCCAGCCACTCGACAGGAAGATCGATCGATTGGAGTAAGTCGCTAAGTTGAGAGATGGTTGCAGTACTCATTGATTTAGCTTGCCAGTGTGGGACGTATTCTATATTTTACCCATCTGTGCCAGCTTGTGGAGATCGAGCTGTGTTGGTTTTGTGAATTATTTATACCCAAGTTAGGCACTGTCTAACTAAAGGGTGCAGCACTCACCACTTCTGGAAATAAGAATCGATCGTCCCATTAAGATCCGAGCGATTCCATCATCATTGCTGGATTCATTTTTGGCGTTGCTGAATTAAGGTATGAAACGCACAAATAATTTTGTAGGGGTAATGCCTTGTGCTTACCCCGCATCGATTAAGGGTACCCACAAGGGGCACCACTACAGGGGAATCATACCTCGATTCAGCAATACCTCATTTTTTGTCCTGATTCCCAGGTAAGCTGTCTAACATTTAAATCACATATTAGATTTTTTGAAAGCGGGGAGCGATTTGCGCACGCCTTTGTTTCCCGACGGGTTAGCAAATCAGCGACGCAGCTCCCTTCGGGAAGGGAGCTGCGTCAAGACAAGACAGCGGGGAGGCGGTAAGTAAATTAAATGAGTAACAGCTTATTCCCTAATTCCCGGTCGGATCTGGTAATGTCGATACTGAAAATAATCTGCGATAATTTGGCCGTGATCGAAACATAATTCTGAGGGAATTTCCCAGGGGTTGAAGATGCTGACGGTTTTGGCATCATCTTGGGCGATCGGATTTCCGGTGGCGGTGGCGATAAAGACGATACTGATGGTATGCTGCCGAGGATCGCGATCGGGTGCGGAATAAACCTGAAATTGTTCGATTAGGCGCACGTCTAGCCCGATTTCTTCTTTGGCTTCTCTAACGGCGGCTGTTTCTAATGATTCGCCATAGTCTACGAATCCGCCTGGTAATGCCCAGCCATGGGGCGGATTGAGCCGTTCGATCGCGATAATCGGGCGGTGAGGTCGATCGATTAGTTCGATAATAATATCTACTGTGGGTGTGGGGTTGCGATAAGTCATGCTTGGGATTATTGATTGAGAGTTGAGACTTGATAATTACCTGTTCTCGTCCTTTGTAGCGTCTGCTGAATCAGCAGGACAGAGAATTACAATGTCTATTGATAAGTTTTTCTTTGTCGTTTTGATGTACTCTATAGCATAGACTGAAGAATGATTGAATAGCAAGATTTAAATCTCTCAATGTTGAGTTTAAAGTATCAACTTTAATGTGATGTAACCCACTCGACGCTGAAATTTTTACAGGTTATGGTGGCTAATATCAAAGCTGAATTTAAGGCTACCAATAGTCAGCACAAACACCACAAATACATGTCTCAGCACACTTATTATCCAACCCAAGTCACAACAATTAGCGATCTACTATCATCAGCCAATACCAAGTGTAACCATCGCGACTATTTGGGTGCGATCGCCGAATATAACCAAGCAATCCAATTGGAGCCAGATCGGGCGATGGCTTACTGTGGAAGGGGGGTAGCTTACTATCGGCTGGGCGAAACCCAGAATGCACACAGCGATTATACCCACGCGATCGAAATCGATCCTAATTTAGCAATTCCCTACTACAGACGCGGTTTTTTACACTACTTAGCCAAAGATTATGCTAGTGCAATTGCTGACTACAATCGCGCGATCGATCTCAAGCCCAATTTTGCTTTAGCTTATTCCAATCGCGGTTATGCCTATCGAGATTTGTACGGAGAACAAGAGGCGGTCATCGATTGGCGATTTGCCGCTAAATTATTTAAAGAACAAGGTAATTTAGTCAAGTACGAAAGCATGATGAGCACGATCGAACAAGTTTATGGCGATGAGAGTTGTGCTTCGGGAATGTTATGGTAAATTTGCATTTTTTTGGCTCCCAGAAACCCGACTTCTTCGAGAAGTCGGGTTTATAGCTGCGTGCCGGGATTTAGCTACGCTTCAATCAAACAGTAATTACTGATTTATATAGCTGCTCGTATTCTTGTGCAGATTTATCCCAACTAAAATCACTTTCCATGCCCCGTTGTTGGAGTGCTTGCCATTGAGGCTTATAGTTAAAACTTTCCCAAGCACGTACCATACAAGTGTAGAGATCCAACGCTTCGTAACGATCGAAACAATAACCAGTACCCTTTTGGTGCTGCGGATCGTGGTGAGTGACGGTATCTACCAATCCGCCAGTGCGGCGCACGATGGGTACGCAACCGTAGCGCATCGCTAACATTTGAGAGATTCCACAAGGTTCAAAGCGACTCGGCATTAGGAAGGCATCGGAACCTGCATAAATGCGGCGCGAGAGAGATTCATTGTAAAGAAGATAAGTTGCCATCCGTCCGGGATAACGCGAGGCTAACTGCCATAATTGCGTCTCATAATTGCGATCGCCAGTGCCTAAGACGATAAACTGAGCGTCGGTATATGCCAAAAATCGATCGAGTGTCTGGAGCATCAGATCCAAGCCTTTTTGCTCTACCAATCGGGATACCATTCCCACCAGGAAAGTATCGGGATTTATCGCTAAGCCGACTTCTTGCTGGAGTGCGGCTTTGTTCTTGACGCGATCTTCGATCGTTTTGGCTGTATAAGTCTGCGCTAAAGCTTTATCATTGGCTGGGTCGTAAACTTCTGTATCGATGCCGTTGACAATTCCCGATAGCCTGCCGCTAATAAATGATAATAACCCCTCAATTTGCTCGCCATATTCGATCGTTTGGATCTGAGCGGCATAAGTCGGCGATACCGTATTGACTCGATCGGCATATTGCACCGCTGCGGCCATAGTATTGTGACCCTGCATGTACCACGGACACCAGGTAATCCGCTCTAGGAACCACCGCCACGGCCCTTGATAAGCTAAATTGTGAATGGTGAAGATGGTGCTGATATCGGGATCTTGGTGCATCCACACGGGCAACATTCCCGTATGCCAGTCGTGACAGTGGATGATATTTGGTTTCCAATAGTTCCAACAAAACTCAGCCGCGCCATTAGCAAAGAAGGTAAATCGCCAGTCTTCATCTTCACCACCATAGATTCGCAGCGGATCGAAGGCTGGATGCCCGAACAAGTACAAGGGAACGTCGGTACCAGGGAGAACTGTCTCATACACGGCAAAGTGATTGAACATGGCATATCCCCACCAGACAGGCTCGTAGGGGATATCTAGTTTACCGACTATAGAACCGTAGTATGGCATAAAGATCCGGACATCATGTCCCATTTTCCGCAAAAATTTAGGTAAGGCACCCACCACGTCGCCCATACCACCAACTTTGGCTATGGGTGCAGCTTCCGCCGCGACAAATAAAATTTTCATGAATATTTTTTATATTTAGGTGTTTGGTACTCAGGTGGTCGCGATCGCCATCAACAGCCATCATACCAGCCATCTAGATCCCGAATTACGGAAAGTAGGGTTTAGGGTTTAGGCTTTAGGCTTTAGGGAATAGGCTTTAGGGAATAGGCTTTAGGCTTTAGGCTTTAGGGAATAGGGTTTGGAACTGCGTTCCTCCACTCATCCACGCTTCTCCTCTCGGAGAGGCTACACCAACGACTTCGCGCAGCGCAAGCCCATCCAGCTATTCACTCCCAGTCTCCCAGTCTCCCAGTCTCCCCCTCTACCCAATTCACGCCATAGACTACTAACTACCTTGCGCTTCTTCAATCTCTAACAGGCTGACAATGACACCCGCGATCGGAATTGATAAGAACACACCGAGTACTCCCGACACTCGCGTACCCACCAGGAGGGCAAAAAATACGACTACTGGATTGAGATGCACAGTGCTTTGCATCACCCGTGGCGACACAAAATTATCTTGCAACTGTTGCAGAATCACACAAATTGCAAATACTTTGAGTGCCATCAGCCAACCATTTTGAACCAAAATAATCAAGCAGACAAAACTCACGCCCAAAGTTGCACCAATTCCCGGAATTAAGTCAAACACCCCAATTGTCACTGCTAGCAAAAATGAAAATGGGACTTGAAACAGTACAAAGACGATAAATGTAGCAACACTGAGCAGAAACGAAATTAGCAATTGTCCGCGCAAAAATCCGACAAAATTTTTTTGGACGGCGATCGCTACCCTGCTGCGATGTCGCTCTGGTATTAGTTTGAGCACCAGTTGCCAAAGCTTGGCACCATCGATGAGCATGAAAAAGGCAATGACGATGACAATGATAAAAGTGACATAATTTTGGAGTAAAACGGGGACAGAATTTACCGCCCAATTTAAGCCAAATTCAAATGCGGTGCGAATTTGAGCGGAAATCGCTTCTAAATCTAGCTTAATATTGGCATTTGCTAGCGTACTCTGCAATCGATCGAGTGGATTGTCGGCGCGACTGAAGGACTGGAGAAGCAATGCTGCCAATTGTTGAATTTGATTGCTTAATGTCAACCCGATGGCGATCGCCAGCACGACGATCGCGAGCAGGCTCAATGCAAACACAATACCTAGGGCGATATTTCGGCTCACAAATCGCTGGAGATAGGACAGTGGATAATTTAACAACAGTGCCAAAATTGACGAGAACGCAAATACAAAAATTACGTACTCAAAATATTGAAACAAGGTAACGCCCGCCCATCCCGCTCCAAAAAATAGTAAAAACCGCACTAAGGTATTAGTACTAACTTGATGCCCCAGATGTCGATGAGTCGGTGATTCTGGCTCGTTTTTCACAGTGGTTCGCGCTCCTTGGATAATATTTCGATCGCCGATTTTGTCGTCTGCCAAGTTTATGCGGCAAATCTAAATTCGATCGCCACAAAATTGTCTAACAGTTACAACTAACTTAGCAAATTTAAGGATCTCACTGCTGCCGACCGATCGGATCTTAATAATGGCACAAAGACATCTTAGGCATTGCTGATTTGAGGTACGATCGGCTGTTTTTGCAGCACAATTATCTCTCTTCTTCGCCCTGTCTTGTCTTGTCTTGATGCAGTTGTCTGAGCGGGAAACCCGACTTTTTGCGCATCGCGCATTGCGCCCCGCTCCCATTTTACAAATATTCCATCAATCTCGGTCTGAGTCCGAACAAAGTCAGGATGGCGACGCTACCGAGGGCGGCGGCGGCAATTATTTCAAAGTTATCTAACCGTTCTTCACCACGTTTGATATTTTGCTCGAATTCTTGCTTGTTTAAATCCATCAATTTAGTATGGATATTTTTGTAGCGATCGAATGCCCAGTTCGATTCGCCTTGGTTGGTACCGACACGTAAAGCGAGTGCTTCGGCAATTTTACCGCTGCGAGCTAGTTGCCGGATTTGGGTATCGATTTTGAGATAATCATTCCAGGCTTTGAGTATCTCGATCTCTAATTCTCGTTCGCCATCAAAAGTAGTAGTGTTTAATTCATCGGCAAATAATCCAGTTATTCCCGGCGTCGGTCTCTTTTGATTTACATTAGCGATAATACTATCGATCGACTGATTATCGGGAATATTCAAAATTCGCACGGTTTTATCAGTAAACGATCGCTCGTGTCCGGCGGCATTAGCTCTATCTAGCAAATAACGACTCTCATCAGCATTAGCTTTGTACGATAGAGAGCGCATTTTTCGTAAAGCGTATAAAGAATTAAAAGCATCTGCTTTAGCTATTCTGAGATTAGTTGATGCGCCTATAAATGAGCCGATTGTGTATCCTAAAAAGATGATGGCAATGACAGTCGCGCCGAGTAATGGGAGGTTAAAGATCCGCCGCATTCGTAAATAGAGAAAGAGCTGAATGGCACATATAATTCCAATCTGACTCAATCCCACGATCGCGATTGCAAATGCAATACCACCATTTGAAAAGCTTTGTCTGTTATAGCTTTTCTCTAATTCTCGATCGTTAACTTGACCGAGTTTTTCGGCCTGGGGGATAATTTCTCGATCCATTAATTGGGCAGCATTCTGATAAATTGCTAATGTGCCAGCAGCATCGCCACGTTTACGAGCATCTCTTGCTTCTTGTAATCTTAAGAGATAGGCACTAAGATTGAGTTGCAAACTTTGAATGATTTTTTCTTCTTCTGGATAAGTGATATTTTTCGCAGCAGCTACCAATCGATCGGCAATTTTTTTACGATTGATTTCAAAGGCTGCTAATACTTGGCGATCGGCGGCTCCAGGCTTCAATAGTAATTCATTTGCCAAACTGGCATCCATATCTGCCAATGAGTCTTGGAGTTGTTGGGCCGTGATAATACTCGGAGCTGCATTTTTACCGACATTCTCGATTGCCTTACGTTGGGCATCAACGCCATAGATACTAATAATGAGCAGTAATAAACTGACTCCCCAGGTAGTATACCAAGCATTCCGCAAGATTTGGGGCGTGGTAAATTTCTGAGCTAGCCGATGCGTTGGTTGGGGAACAGAAATCATTTACTTTGACTCCAAACGATTGATTCGATCGAGTAACAGCGAACTTAATAAAATGTGATTCTAGACGATTGAGTCGATCTCCAAACATCGGGTGTGGAATTTGACTCCAAACGACCTTAAAGTAACACTGCTCGGTGGGGTAGCCTCTGTCTTGTCTAGATCCTACTTGGGATTGCGGCGATCGATTATGTAGCACCAGTCACAAATCTTAATAGAAATTCTCAGCAAATTATCTTAAGCTAACAGGTTAGTGATATATATAATATTCGGAAATTTTAAAATGAGTTCTAATTTAGCGACTAAGTTACGTGAAGGTACTAAAAAATCCCATAGTATGGCTGAGAATACAGGCTTCATCGCCTGCTTCTTGAAGGGAACTGTCGAGAAAAAGTCCTATCGTAAGTTAGTTACCAATCTCTACTTTGTCTACTCGGCGATGGAAGAGGAAATGCACAAGCGCGCCAACGACCCCATTTTAGCCAAAGTCTTTTTCCCAGAACTCGATCGCAAGGCAGCTTTAGAGCGCGACTTGGCGTTCTATTATGGTGCCAACTGGAAAGAGCAAGTAGCTCCCTCAGAAGCTACTAAAAAGTACATCGCCCGCATCCACGAAGTTGCCGAGCGCGATTCCGCACTGATGGTAGCGCATCTCTACACCCGCTACTTGGGCGATCTCTCCGGCGGTCAAATTCTCAAGAAAATCGCGGTAAATGCAATGAACCTAACCGACGGTGAAGGCACCGCGTTTTATGAGTTCGAGCAAATTCCTGATGAGAAGGCATTTAAGAACAATTATCGTCAAGCCATGAACGATCTACCCATCGACGAAGCTAAGGCTGATGCTGTCGTCGATGAAGCCAACGCTGCATTCGAGATGAACATGATTATGTTCAAGGAATTAGAAGGTAACCTAATTAAAGCCATTGGCATTCAATTATTCAACCTCCTCACTCGCAAACGCAATCGTAATGATGGCGAATTGGCTACGGCGGAGTAGGCTTTAGGCTTTAGGCTTTAGGCTTTAGGCTTTGGGCTTTAGGCTTTAGGCTTTAGGCTTTAGGCTTTAGGCTTTAGGCTTTACAATGTCAAGCCTAAAGCCTTTTTAGCGTTTTTGATACCAAAGCAAACATCTAAGCTCTCAAACCTAAGACCTAAAGCCTAACATCTAGAGCCTAATTCAAACTCACTCAATCGCCGCTGGATCTGTTGATGACAGTCTGGCGGCGAAATTTTTAGGCTTTGACACCAGCCGATGTCGAGATTGACGCCGGATTCGATGGCAAAAATCAGCTCGATGTGGGGTTGATAATTAGCGACCGCAGTTGCAATATCATCGATCGAGCGATCGGGTACCAGCCACTCTTGCAAGTAGATGGATAATTGTGGTGCGGGGATATAGCGAAAATTGAGACTGGGTTGGAGTGGTTCTTGGCAATGGCTGTCCGAATCATCGAACAAATCCACCAGACTGCTAATAGCTACCACGCCGCGATCGTAATTTAGATAACCTTGCCAAGCTTGATGACCGATCCACAAAAAGTTTTGGGAAAACATCGTGCTCCGGCTAGAGCGATTATATTGCCGCATGGGTAGGCGTGGGGATGGTGAGTGGGGGAATTTTGGCGAGGATGCCTTGTTTGAGCGGTGCGGGACGTTCTCCCCAGGGTAGGGAGCCTGTGGGATGCTGATAGTATTTAGCCGCGCAATCTAGGATATTGCTCAAGGGAATGCTCGGCTCGGTGGGAGAGATATCGCCAAATAAATAAGTCGATTTGCCAGTCGCGGCAAAGGAAATCGCACACGATCGACTACATGCACTCATACAACCGACAGCCTGAATCGGAAAGTCTGTCGCTAACTCCCAATTTTGATGTAAAGCTTGGAGTTGTTCTAGCAGGCGTTCGCCTTCACTAGTACCAATCCGCTGACCATCTTGCCACTTACTACCGCAAGTGGTGCAAACAAATAAACAATGTTGTGGGTTCACCTAATACCTCGTAGGTTAATTGAACTAAATGTAGCTTCTGGCGGGCGTTCTGACTTTGTCGATCTCCAGATGGAGATGCGATTACAGTTGCGGGACAGTGCTGGATTCTCACCAGGCTTTCCCCATTACTTTGAGTGGCTGCTCCCCACTCAAACCAGATCGAAGTTTTATTATACATGTTGTCTGGTCGCCTACCAAAAATCCGATCGAGCGACAAGTTGTATCGTATTTCTCATAAATGCTGGCGATTTGCTAATACACTTATATTGCTTTCGCTCTAGAATACCCACAAGGAGCGGCCTGGATCGACATCAAAAATCCACCAGCGGTAAATGTCTTTGACCCACTGATGGATTATCAGCAATAACAAATGGAGAGAGAGTTTTCCCGATCTCTAAAATTCCTGTAAGCTGTTAACGACCCATTACTTCCATTTTTGCACTATTTAAGATCTCGAATAACTCCTGGCGATTCTGTTTGCGAATTAAATGTCGCCAGACGAATCGCGCTCCATATATCAAGCCAACTATCTTCAGAATTGGCGTAACTAAAGGAATATTGTCGATCGCATCCAGCCCAGCAAAGAAGGCTTTGAGTGCCATAACGGCCAGAATAGATAATCCAATTAGTGTCAATAAATACTGGTTATCTTTGAAAAAACGTTTGCCAGCTATGAATGTATCTTCTAATAAAATTGCTGGTTTATTAGTTTGAATATCTACCCAGAGTTCTTTTGGCGAATCACCTGTAGCTGGTTCTGGGTAAATTTCAGTTGGAGTACTTGCCCGATCTGGCTTGAGATAGTCATTAACAGATATCAATCGAGCTTCGCTGGTGGCGGCTGGGCTTACATGTGCATTTGCTAAATCTGAATCGAGCTGTTGTTGGCTATTTTTTTTAGATATTGTCAGATCGTTTGTCATTGGTTTAACTCAGTAATTTTGGGCGATCGATAACAGAGTTGCTTCCCACACGAACCAAATTATAAAATCGGTATCTTTCGGCACATACAAATTAAAAATTAGCTTGACTATCAGTATAGAAATTTAGCAATTATTGAGGATCGTCCCATTTGTAGATCTCGCATCTGCCATTAGACAGAGCACATTCAATTAGCTCGAATTACGCTCGATCGCAAATCCATATTGCCATCATCAGATTGCCTGAGATATTTATAGCTCCCTAGCGCAGCAAATTACAACTCGATCGATTACATCATTAATGTAATGGATTCAGACCCCCAACTTCTCTAATAAGTAAGGTTTGTGCAACTCAGAAACATAAAAAATGCTGTCTATCTTTAGAGAGACAAGTATTTAAAAAATATCTCTAATGAGCTAGGACAAAAACATCTTTTTCTATCGATCGACTGACTATTTTAGTTCTAGCAAATTGATAAGCTTTATTAAGTATTTGCGATCGAACTATTAGCAATATTCATATGTCTAGATTAATCGACAGAACTTCCAAAACGCCTTTATCTACTGTAATTACATTTGTAAATGTTACTACATTGGAGTGGACAAGGGCTGTAGACTTAGTTCCAAATTTCGATAGAGACAATCCGACGATGCGAATACCTAGCGACTAAAACAGTTGCCGCAGATAGCAACGATATTATTCTATATATTGTATAGATTCAAGTTACAAGTCCCATATTTTTTGAAACTAAGGAAGATAAAGCTCGTGCGTAAAGGTAAAGATGTTATTGGTAAGTCTGTAGTTACTTATGATTCGGGCAAGAAAATATCGACAATTAAAGATCTCATTTTTAGCCAGAATGATAATACTTTACTCGGATTTTTAATTAATGAAGGTAGCTGGTTGAGTAAGGCTAGGCGACAAGCTCCAATCTGCCGGACGTTTGGCTAGTACCAAGGTAACCGATGCCATTGTAGATCGATCCGCTCAACAAGACTTCGTACTGGGGTTTTTGAACTGCACCTAAATACCTAGATCAAACTATACATAACTAGACAAATTATCTGTTATAATGATTTTATGTCTAGTTTAACGCCACAGGAAGCAGCCACCTTACTCGGTGTAACGGTTAGAACCCTACACAGATGGGAACTTGATGGAAAAATCAAGTCCACTCGCACTGCTGGCGGTCATCGTCGGTATGACATAGCAGATTTAATTAGCAATAAATCGGATACTCAATTAACAGTAGGCTATGCCAGAGTTTCTAGTCACGACCAGAAAGAAGATCTAACTAGGCAAGTTATAGTTTTAGAAAGTTATTGTGCTAAACATGGCTGGGGGTTTGAAGTAATTCAAGATCTTGGCAGTGGAATGAACTATAAAAAGAAAGGACTAATTAGGCTAATCAAGTTAATTACATCTTATCAAGTTGAACGACTAGTTCTAACTCATAAAGATAGATTACTTAGATTTGGGTCAGATCTAATTTTCACATTATGCGAACAATTTGGAACAGAGGTGATAATTATCAATCGCTCTGATGATAGTACATTTGAGGAAGATTTAGCATCAGACGTACTCGAAATCATCACTGTATTTTCTGCTCGTTTATACGGTAGTCGTTCTCATAAGAATAAGAAAATAGTAGAAGAGTTAAAGGAGGTAGCAAAACAGTTATGAGAATCAGTTTTAAAACCGAACTAAAACTGAATAACTATCAAAGAACTCAACTGGCTAGACATGCGGGTGTAGCTCGTCATGCTTGGAACTGGGGCTTAGATCTGTGTAAAAAAATTCTCGACTACAATCGAGAAAATCCAACAGAGAAACTAAGATTTCCATCAGCGATCGATCTGCATAAATTCCTAGTCAAGTGGGTGAAGGTTGAAAACCCTTGGTATTACGAAGTATCCAAAACTAGCCCTCAATATGCGCTGAGATACTTAGCGAGTGCATTTTCTGATTTCTTTAGAAAGAAAACTGCGAATGGTCGGCGGGTGGGCTTTCCCAGATTCAAGCGCAAAGGTCAGCATGATAGCTTTACCTTGGAAGGGACTATTAAAGTTGAACATCGTTGGCTTCAATTACCAAAAATAGGAGTAGTAAAGACTTACGAACGATTGCCGCAAGGATTGACGCCTAAAACAGCAATAATTAGTCGAACCGCTGACCGTTGGTTTGTCTCTTTTAGCTATGAAGTCGAACCAAACACTACAGCTAAACTAGTTGGTGTTTGTGGTGTAGACTTAGGGATTAAAACACTAGCTACTTTAAGCACAGGTGCAACGTTCCCCAACCCTCAACCTTACCGTCAATCTCAATCCAGATTAGCTAGGCTTCAAAAAGCAGCTAGCCGCAAGGTTAAAGGCTCAAACAATCGACAAAAGGCGAATTTAAAAGTAGCCAAACAACATGCAAAAACTGCCAACATTCGTAAAGATACACTTAACAAATTAACTACTCACTTGGCTAAGAACCACAGCCAAGTAGTAATTGTAAGATTTGAATGTATCGGGAATGTTATCCAATCATTGTTTGGCTAAGTCAATTGCTAGATTTAGGTATGTATGAATTTTCGTCGCCAATTAACTTATAAATGTGAGCTATATGGTAGTGAATTGATTACTGTAGGTCGCTTTTTTCCAAGTTCTAAAACTTGTTCTTGTTGTGGGCATATCCAAGACATGCTGCTCAAAGAACGTGTTTTTAACTGTCAGCAATGCAATATCACTATCGACCGCGATCTGAATGCTGCACGCAATCTAGAACATCAAGCTCTGTCTTGTCGCACACAAACGGGAGGGAACCTCCCGTTCGATGCGCCGCTTATAGTAGCCTAAACACTATACTGGGTGCAGCTTGCGCCTGGAAGCCTACAGAGGGATAGCCGCTCCGATGCCCCCGTTGAAGTAGGAAGTAGACATCAATCTAGCTTGTCTAGATTTGTATAGGTTCTATCAAGCGGAGAGCGGCACAACAAACTGTACAGCTACCCGATGGTACTGAGTTGGTGGCAGCAGGTACGATAATTACACCCCAAATTGTCGCTATGGCTGAAAAATGGGAGATCCTCGATCTACTCTATCGAGCTGCTGGCGGTAGTTTGACGGCACCTTTGGGCGCGCGAGTCGGCGAAGCGATGGCGGGGTTGGGGATCGATCGAGCGCAGGGACGACGCGCGCAACGAGCGGTATATGCCCCAGATGGTTATATTATTGCCGCGCAAGGGCAAATTGTCACCGCACGGACGATCGAGCGCGCTAAGGCGACGCGCCAAGAGTCGGCATTATTAGAAGCAGTCGGGTTGACGGCTCCTGCGGCCTTGCAGTCCCAAGCAGGCGCGTTAGCTGTCAGTACGGGCGATCGACTCAAAACCACCACAACAGCAGCCAGCGATCGAATTCAAGCCAGTACGGCAAACATTTGGGAGCGGGTTAAACAAACGAGCAATGAATTGCAAGGCAAAAGCGCGCAAGCACTCGAACAACAGCGGATTAAGCGCGCTTTAGGTCGCCCGACTACTCGAGTGATTCTCGATCGCGACGATCGGGTCATCTTGAATATGGGCGAATTAATCTCTTATAAAGCGATCGCCATGGCTCGTGATGCAGACGTCCTCGATCTATTGCTGGATTCGGTCTATACCGAAACGCCGCAGTTCTCGATCGAAGAGCTACGCGCGCCAGCCAAGGGGACGGCAGCTCTGTAAGATTTGAGGGAAAAGGGTAAAGGAACACGCTGGCTATATACCCCTTCGCCCTTATCGCTTAACCTTTCTCCCTCACATCACTAAATAGTCAATACATGTCGATGCTAAATGTGAATCGATCGATTACACCTTACAATTATCTAAAATAAAAAAATAAGTATGTCTCTGACAAAGCGTTGGATTGCAGAGTTTTTGGGTACCTTCTGGTTAGTGCTGGGGGGCTGTGGGAGTGCAGTATTTGCCGCAGCATATTCGGATCGTGTTGGCTCGGCAACTAAAGCAGCGGCTTCATTAGGGATTGGGACAATTGGAGTAGCACTGGCTTTTGGATTGAGTGTTTTGACAATGGCTTATGCGATCGGTCATATTTCCAACTGCCATCTCAATCCCGCAGTATCGTTTGGCCTGTGGGCTGGCAAGAGATTTCCAGCATCGGAATTATTGCCTTATATTATTGCGCAAGTCGGAGGATCGATCGTGGCGGCTTTGACGATCTACTTTATCGCCACGGGTAAAGATGGCTATGCACTTGCGGGGACTAACCCACTGGCTACGAATGGGTTTGGCGTCCACTCACCGCAAGGTTACACGCTGCTAGCGTGCGCGATTACCGAAGCTGTGATGACATTTATGTTTTTGCTGGTCATCCTCGGGGCGACAGATATTCGCGCACCGCAAGGGTTTGCACCGATGGCGATCGGGTTGACGCTGATACTGATTCACCTAATTTCGATTCCAATTACCAATACGTCTGTAAATCCGGCTCGCAGTACTGGGCCAGCTCTGGTGGTAGGAATATTCGGGCAAACAGAGTTGTTCGGCCAGTTGTGGCTGTTTTGGATCGCGCCGACGATCGGTGCGATCGCAGCGGGATGTTTCTATCATGCCATATTTGAATCAGCCGCACTCGGCCAAAAAGCACATCCCGAACGGCAGGCTAGTGGCGATCTCTAACTCGGATCGGCGATTTTCCTAAATAATGTTGGTTTCTCCCCATGGAGAGGTTGACATTATTTAATTGGCTTGAGCCAGGTAAAGCAGAAACAAGCACCCGTAACTCGATCGTCATCCAACCAGATCCGCCCCCCTTCACCTTCCACGATCTTTTTGACCATAGCCAAACCAATACCAGTATTCTCGGTCGAATTACTCGGTTTGAGCGTCTGAAAAATCTCAAAAATTCGATTCCTAGCCTCGCCAGCAGGGATACCTGGGCCATCATCGGCGATCGAGAATTGATACTCGATGTTCAAGTTTTTGAAAACTGCTGAAGTGTATGATATGGGATGAAGGATCGGTATAGAAAGGTAAAGACATGCTACTCAATAAGCCTTTGCCCTTCATCGAAGACTTTATCAACGAATTGAACAAGGGACTGAAAAGTTACAATCCAGATGGGGGCTTGAGCAGAATTCAGCGTGGATGGATCGGATTCTGTCTGATGGGCATAATACTGACGAACAGCGTATGCTGGGCAAGATTTGAACGGGTGAGCCTGGGGAAATACAGCCTGGGAGCCTTATCATGGATGTTTCGCAAATCCAAACTGCCATGGGAGATGATGCTTCAAGTTAGTATAGCAATAGTGCTCAAGCAGTATGGTATTTCTGGAGGTACTTTGGTGACTGACGACTCAGATCATCAGCGCAGTAAGAAGACACCAAGGTTATTCAAAACCCATAAAATCAGAGACAAAGGTAGCGGGGGATATATAAATGGTCAAAACATAGTGTTATTAATACTAGTTACTGACAAAGTGAGCTTGCCAGTTGGATTTGAGGTCTATCAACCTGACCCTCAACAACAAGCATGGACAAGAGAAGATCAACGTCTGAGAAAGAAAGGTATCGCGAAAAAAAACCGCCCAGAGGCTCCACCCCATAATCCAGACTACCCAACTAAACCAGAATTAGTGTTGCGATTAATGGAGCAGTTTCGGAAGCACCACAGTCAAATCAAGATCAAAGCCGTCGTTGCTGATGCACTATATGGTCAGGCAAAATTCATGGATGCAGCATCAGGCTTATTTGGTGGAGTCCAAGTCATTAGCCAATTGCGTTATAACCAAAATATTCGTTTTCGAGGCCGAAAACAAAGCCTAAAGCACTATTTTTCAAGTTATCCGGGAGTTCCTCAAGAGTTGAGTATTCGAGGTCAACCTGCCATTACAGCCAATGTTGGAAGTATCAGAGTGGAAGTTTGTGCTCACGGAAAAAAGCGATTTGTGATTGCGCTGAAGTATCCGGGTGAGCAAGATTATCGATATTTAGTTGCTACGGATCTGACTTGGCGCACCATAGATATCATCCAAGCGTATACACTGAGATGGTTAGTAGAGGTTTTCATCGAGGACTGGAAGTCTTATGAAGGTTGGGCGCAGTTGGCCAAGCAAACAGGTAAAGAAGGGACAAGCCGTGGCCTGACCCTGAGTCTGTTGCTTGACTTATGCCTCTTGCTTCACCCGAGACAAATAGCCCGCGTTGACAGCAAGCTGCCCGCATATACTGTGGGCAGTCTACTCCGCAATCTTCAGATGGAAGCTTTGTTGTTATATTTTGAGCAGTTGCTACAAGCACCTAATCCGGTTGAGCAGTTGAATCAATTAAGTCAATCAGTTCAGGAGTTTTCCTTTTGTAGATCGTCTGGTAAACATATGAGTGGTAGAGATTTAGGTCGCTTAGAACCCACTCCCTCCCTCAATCGTCGAGCTGTAGCTTAAAAACTTGAACATCGAGTGATAATAATCGCCACAATCTTTAGCACCGATCTCAATCCGACCATCAGCGCGTTGATGATGTTTGATTGCATTACTCATTAAATTAGCAAAAACTTGACCGAGTAAAATCCGCTTGGCAGTAATTGTCGGCAACGGTGAGACCATCTCGATCTCAAATCCGACAGGCGGATCGAGCGAATCGATCGTCTCGGCGATCAGTTGGGTTACATCCACAGTTTCGGTTGCTAAGTCCTCTCTACCCAATCGCGAATAGCGCAGTAATCCATCGATCAGCGCGCTCATCCGGTAGACGCGTTGGCGTAGGAGTTCAAACTGCTGTCGTTCGTCCTCACAGAGGCGATCTTTAATATCCTCTTCGATCCATTCTGCCAGATTGGCGATCGCCCGCAATGGAGCTTTGAGATCGTGGGAAGCGATCCGCACGAAGCTGTCTAATTCCTCATTCCGTTCTGTAAGCTGATGTTGTGCTAGTAGAAGCGAAGTATTAAGCTGTTGCAGCTCGACGGTTTGTTGTTGATTTGTGAGTTCTAATTGCTTGCGGTGGGTGATATCTAGAACGGCAGAGAGAAAATAACTAGGTGCGCCGAGTTGACCTTCAGGGGCGATTTCTCTCACGAGGGAGACTGTCAGGCTGACCCATACGTGGTGACCCTGCTTGTGAATATACCGTTTTTCGAGCGTATATTCTTGAATCTCATCTTGCAATAATCGATCGACTAAAGCTATATCTTCACAAAGATCCGCAGGTTCGGTAATATCGTGAAAAGTCAATTGTAAGAGTTCTGCACTGCTGTAACCAAGAATCTCGCAAAACTTACGATTTACCCGCTGGAACTGACCCTGGGGAGCGACATGGGCAAAGCCTACAGGGGTGTATTCAAAAGTATACCGAAATAGTTCCTCGCTAGCTTGGATCGCAACAGCAGCGTCTCGACGATCGGTAATATCGCGCGAAACGCCTAATATGCGCTCGACCCGACCCTCCCCATCGAGGATAGGGGTGACAATGACTTCCCACCATTTGGGCTTACCTGTAGCAGTCGGACAAAATCCTTCAAATTCGCCTCTTTTGCCATCTCTAGCTAGATCTAGAGCGCGTTCGATCTTTTCCGCTGCGTCACTAGGCCAAAGTTCGCTCCAGTGCTTATTGACGATCGTGGTAAAGTCCTTAATTCCCAACCTACTGAGTCCGCCATGGTTCATGTACAGCACACGGCCTGCCAAGTCAAACACCTTGATACAATCATTATTGCTTTCTAAAATCTGGCGTTGAAATTCTTCACTGCGACGCAGTGCTTCTTCGTTGCGCTTGAGATCGGTGATATCGGAGATTAAGCCCGATAGATACACTTTGCCCTCTTCATCGGTGCCGATTTCGCTGACCCCAACCAACCACCGGATGCTGCCATCCCGACAGACAATCCGATATTCACAGCGGTGCTGTGGCAATCTCCCCGCAACCGTCTCTCGAACGATGGCTTCTACCCGTTGGAGATCGTCAGGGTGTATCCTTTGCGACCATTCACTGTAAGTTTTTTGCGTGCTATCGGGTTCGTAGTCGAGTAAAATTTCAAATTCGCGCGTCCAATATAACTTGTTTTCTGCTAGTTCCCAATACCAAGCCCCAGCTTTAGCGACTTGAAGGGCTGATGCCAAGCGTTCGCTGTAGCGTTCGAGACGAGCGCGATCGCTTTGGGCTTGCTCGATCTGAGTCAAATCGCGGCCTTCAGGAATCAGTAGGATGACTTCACCACGATCGTTACGAATTGGCGTCAACGAAAAATCTAGCGGAATTAGGCGATCGTCAGCACCTGCTATTTCAACCCGATAACGGACGAATTCGCCAGCCGCCGCCCGTGCGGTAGCCGCGCGCATCTGTTGTTGGACTGCTGGCGAAAATTTCCAGCCCGACACTTCCCAAAACTTGTGCCCGATCGCTTCTGCTGCTGCCATCCCCCCAAATTTCAAGGCCGTCTGATTGGCTTCGAGCAGCGTCCCATCCGGTTCGACTAAACCGATAAACTGGAATGCACCATCAAAAATCGCTCGAAACTTGCGTTCGCTGAGCTGGAGAGCCATCATCGCTTGTTTGTAAGGCGTCATGTCGCGCATCAAGACCACCGCACCCAGCTTTATGCCAGTAGGGCTATAGATCGCCGTAGCGTTTGCCAACAGCGATCGAGCCATGCCATCTTTAGGGGCGATCGTCATTTCTTGACCGACGACCGCTTCGCCTTGCAACGCCCGAAACAATGGAATCTCAGACTTAGTTAAAGGTCTAGTGCCATCGCCATCGTAGAGATCGTAATATTTAGCCCACTCTTCTGGTGCGAGCGGTTCGGGTGGCAGCCCATGAAAGTTTTGTGCCATCTGGTTAAATAATACCAATCGACCATCGGCATCGCACGCCACGATTCCGTCCGAAGCATAAGCCAGCAAAGCTTCGAGAAACTGAGTAGATTGCTGCCGTCCGGGGATAGCTGCCTCCCCACCCAGCCGCATCGCCGTACCAATCCAGATCGTCGTTCCATCTGGCTGCACGTCTGGCTCTAGTTCGACCTGAAACCACTCCCAATTCCCTAGATTACCAATCAGTCTTAGCTTGAGTTCTAACGGCTCCTGCCGCCTAATTGCCACCACCCATGTACTCGCGAACCGCTCGCGCTCCTGAGGGGACAATAGATCTGTAAATCTCTGGGGGCACAGATAGGATGTCGGTAACGGCTTGTCTTCAGCACTGACAAGATCGCTGCGATCGTTGTTAATGGTCTCATCACCACTAGATCGCCCGATATATACAGACCACAAATTATTGACGCATAAAACCTCTCCCTCTTCGCTCATCAACCACGCCACATGAGGGATTCGTTCTAATAGTTTTTGAGAGCTAACATTTACGGATGCTGATAAAACTTGCCCTGTATCTACTGTCATAAGCGGGTGCCGCTAATCTAATGCTTCGTGAATAGCTCAACCTATTCATTATAAGTCATTAGTTATGGATTTTTTACCGCAGCACGAGATTATAGCAGATAACAGCTATATTTCAATTTTGCTTAACAATAGTTTAACAATTATGTAGCATGACATAGCCAAAGGAGACGGGGACAAAGGTCTAAGACCTAAATGTCGATTGACAGCATCAATTAGTAGACGTAGGACTCAAACCAATCATAAATGCGATCGAGTTGGGATAATGTCACCAACCCATATTGCCAAAGCACGATCGGTAAACTGCCGCGATTGGATTGAGACTGTTTGAGAGCTAGTTCTACTGATTCGTCGGGCAAGCTGAGATCTTGACGGAGAAAGCGGATGACCTGGAAAGTAGTTTGGTCTGACATGTGATTATTTTGAATATTAACTAAGTTTTAAAGTTGTAATTTAGAGATAAAATCCAGTCTCAATAAAAAGCGACCGGATTGCAAATAATTTAAAAAGCGGGGTTTAAAAAGTTTTTAAAAATCGAACCAGACAGCGGACTAACTTAGTGATAACTCGTGCTTAAAGCATCAACCAAAGAAACAAGTTTAAAAGTGGCGATCGATCCTCAAACTTGCTTCTTCGGGCAGAGTCAACCGCTGCGACTACGCTTCATTCCACAGTTCGCGGACGCCATCTTCGGGCAACCAGCTAGCGATTTCGGCAATGCGCTCGGCTGAAAGTTCGCGCTTAGTGGCAGTAAATACCGCTTTAACTGCATGTTTGCGTTGGCCGTCTTCATCATCGGGACTGCGTTCTAGTCCGCCTTCATTAGCCGCCCGAAAGAAGAACCGATCGGAATCGATCTTAAAAACGCCAGGGCCTTGCCAAGGTGGACGTACCCGACTCAGGAATCCCACAATGGGATTGCTATCCTTCCATAGGTCTGTGACTTCCAGTTGGAGTGCCTTTTCATCAGTCGGCATCATCTGCTCGTGTAGCTCGTCAGCGACCCGATCTGCGGCTTCAGTCGTCATTAAATCCCGCATAATCCGGAACACGACTTCGGTAAAATCTCTGGCATCATAAGGGTCGGCAAAACCACCCTCAACCATTACATACTCTAAAAACGATCGATCTCGATCGGCAAACATCGCACGGGGATCTTCAATTTCGGTCGGGTCCACTTCTGGGGTGCGTTGCTTGGTTTCATCAGCATTAATTGCTGGTTCCTCTACTCCCGTTCTGGAAGCTTCTATCTCCGCTGCCGCTTTACTCGTAGTTTTATCTACCATAATTATTTCCGATCTGCTTCGATCGAGCTTGCTTTCTGATTTCTAATAAGATTCTACGCAAGCCAAACCTCTGGCACATCCTTCATTAGGTAGAGACTCACTCTAACGAAAGACACACGATCGACGCCAATTCGGGTTAAGAATTGCTCTTTGAAGCCATTCTTGGAGTGGTGCTTGGAGAACCCCCAGATCCGAGTTCTCCAAGCACCAGTAATCAGCGCAACCCACAAATTAAATAATTCGAGAGCTGCTAGTAGAGTAATGCCTCAAACACCCCCCACTAGCACCCAAACTACGCCGAAGCGCGCTCCATCTGCTGCATCATCAACTTTTCAGCCTCAGCTTCAACCGAAGCAGTCCCCGGGATCGGACGCGTCCAGAACCGATGTTCCTTAATCGCATCGATAAACGCCGTTGCAAACTTACCCATCTCCGAAACATCGCGGCTGGCAATTACACCCAACTGCGCGCTCATCTTACCATTCACCTGAGCCGCATCGATCCCTTTGAGATCTGCCTGCATCAGTAAGTCAACACCCTCACCAGAACCCGCGATCGGTTTAAAATGCTTGAATGCCTCATGAATGAAAGTTAAAGCCTCACCGTGAGCCTTTAAAGCCTCGATGCTCTGAGATCCACCGGGCACATAGACTGCATCGTAAAGTACCGAAGCTGTCGTTAAGAACGTCTTATCGACTTCGATCGACGAATTACCGTCAGCACTGGCGATCGTGCCACCCATTTTCGATACGATATCTGCGGAGATACTCATCGCACTTAAGGCGTGCTTGAGCGTTGCCAACTGTGCGCCATCTACGCCATCGGCGGCTAAGATTGCGACATGACGACCTTTAGCAGTCTTGGTGGTGTTTTCTTGGCTCAGGGCTGCCGACGAGCGACCGTGGTTTTCGGTGGCGGGAGCGGCGGGTGCGGGCATTCCCAAACCGATGGCAACGCGCTTGGCTAACTCATGGTCTACGTTGTTGAAACGCTCGATCATCCGCGCCTGGACTTCTTTATTCTTGACTTTACCCAGCTCGAAGTGACTGGCTTCGACGAGGCGATCTTTCTCGCCTTTAGAAAGACTGTTCCAGAACAGAGTCGCTTGTGAGAAGTGGTCGGAGAAGCTCGGACTGCGTTCGCGAATCTTATGCCCTTCGACGCGCTCTGGGTAAGTCACAAAACCACCATCTTCGGGCGCAACGGGCGCGGGGAGATTGCCGCCGAGCGAGTTGGGCGAGTAATTCACCCGACTGGTTTTAATATCCATCTGCATCCGTCCGTCTTGATTGTTGTTACTAAACGGACAAACGGGACGGTTGATGGGCAAATGAACGAAGTTGGGACTGCCCAAGCGATGTAGTTGCGTGTCGTGGTAGGACATCAAACGACCCTGCAACAGTGGGTCGTCGCTAAAGTCAATCCCTGGCACCACATTTGATGGTTGGTAAGCAACTTGTTCGGTTTCGGCGAAGAAGTTATCGGGGTTACGGTTGAGTACCATTTTACCGATCGGGCGAACTGGCACCAATTCTTCGGGAATCATTTTTGTCGAATCCAAAATGTCGAAGTCAAACTTGTGTTCGTCTTCTTCTTCAACAATCTGGACGCCTAATTCGTACTCAGGATAGTTACCTTTTTCGATCGATTCCCATAACGTCCGGCGTTGGAAATCGGGATCTTTACCTGCAATCTTTTGGGCTTCATCAAAAACGTTGGAGTGTACGCCCGCTAATGGTTTCCAGTGGTACTTCACAAAGCGGGACTTGCCTTCTTTGTTGACCCAGCGGAATGTATGCACTCCAAAGCCTTGCATGGTGCTGAAATTACGCGGTAATGTCCGATCGGATAGCAACCACATAATCATGTGCATCGATTCTGGCACTAAGGAAATAAAGTCCCAGAAGCTTGGATGCGCGGTTGATGCCTGGGGCATCTCATTATCGGGTTCGGGTTTCACCGCATGGATGATATCGGGAAACTTAATGGCATCCTGAATAAAGAACACCGGAATGTTATTGCCGACGATGTCATAGTTGCCATCTTCGGTGTAAAACTTCACCGAAAACCCCCGCACGTCGCGGACGGCATCCGCAGAACCGCGCGAGCCGCCAACGGTCGAGAACCGCACGAATACAGGCGTTTTGACGGCTGGGTCTCCTAAAAACTTGGCTTTGGTAAATTCGGCCATCGACTCATATGGCTCGAAGTATCCGTGTGCGCCCGCACCGCGTGCGTGAACCACCCGCTCGGGGATGCGCTCGCGATCGAATGCTGACAACTTTTGTTGAAAGTGAAAATCTTCGAGCAGTGTCGGCCCGCGCCCACCAGCTTTGAGCGAATCATCTGTGTTGCTAAGTGGATGACCCTCATCGGTAGTTAGTTTTTGACCGGGTTCTACGCGATAGTTTTCTAGGCTTCGATCTTTGCTTTGCTCGTTAACTGGATGTTGCTCGCTCATAAAAATGTTGTGGGGTGCTGTTTTGAGCTGGTTGTATCGATCGCGCTTGGATTGACTTTAAATGGAATGAAGGTAAATCGCGATCCTAAAGTCATCAGGATCTACTCGCTATCTAAATCTAAGCAAAATCGACTTTTTTAAGCTCTGTCTTTAGATAGAGATATCTTAACTATTGCTGCTGTAGATGTAGCTGTTGTGTTAACTTTTAGATTATATTTTTGCTTAAGCTGCTGGTGTTTTCTTCACCTTGTTATTATAAGTATCGTGTATTTGACAAAGCAAAAATTAAACCCAGCATAACTTGAAATACTTGCTCATTGAAGTGTTTTTTCTGTGATTAATAAAAATTCTTGAATTGAGATCGTAAATTAGGGGAGATATCTACGGATATCTCCCCTAGCTATTTGTAAAATTAGATAAGATTTTTTGTGCCTCCATACAACAGTTTTAACTAAAATAGAAATCGGATATCTCGCTCGACTAAGGACTCGTTGTCGGACTAGCAGAAGGTTTAGTTGTCGAATTCGGACTTGGGCTAGTTTTGGAATTTGTGCCAGGAGGATTTGTCGTTCCCGTACCAGTACCCGGACTAGTTGTCGGGCTAGTTGTCGGGCTTGTCGTGCCCGTACCAGTTCCATTTCCAGTGCCGCCAGTACCAGATGGCGAACAGGAACTAATCAGTATTGAAACACTAGCCACTAAAGTTAATAGCAAACCAATTTTCTTCATAACTCCTCGCTTAAATAGAACAAGGTGCTACCGACAAATAAAACGTCATAGTGCTAGCCGACTTTTGGTAGATCGAGTAAGTTAGCTACAGTCACCAGATCGTCCTATCAATAAAATTGCGGGCGAATCTTTCGCTCGACAAGACTAGATAACATCTGATGCTGCCTAACTCATTCACTAGCACTAATAACGATCTCAATTCTCAGTTACATCCTTAACTACATACGTTAAGGAGCGAGCTAGTTTAAAACCTCTGTCGATCGAGAGATATCTGTAGTGTAAAAGTTGCTGACTGGCAAATATTATGATAAGTCTGCTGACGATCGGTCGAGTGCCAAAACTATTTAATTAAATCAAATAGTATCTATCTAAAGATAGATATTTGGTAGCAATGAATCTTCTCGATCGAGCTGAGAATGGATTCCCCAACCTCAAGATTTTGATGCCCTGAATCTAATCGATACCTGCTACCATGGGGTAAATAAAACTTCAACTCTGGCATTCTATTTGACGCCAAGATCGCACCATCACAGGTAGCCAACGACTCAGATCGGTCGCTCGGCAAGAATTTTTAGTTGCGAGCGATTGACAGATTGCGTCTGAGATCGACGCTACAAGCGAACCCGTCCAATTCACAACATTTGCACGCAAACATTCTGGATGGTAATCGTATCGACCTAGACGCAATAATTAGCTGGCACCGGGCAACATTTATATCTGCAAAATTCAAACTTTGAAACCGAAATGACTTCTTCAGATCTCATCTCTCAAGTTAATCGATCGATCGCGATGCTGACAGATCCGAAACTCGCATCCTCAGAGTTAGGACTGACCAATTGCGATCGCGAACCGATACATATTCCCAATGCCATTCAAGCTCATGGCGTCTTATTGACATTTACTCAAACAGATCTGAAAATTTTGCAAATCAGTCAAAACTGTGATGTATTGCTCGGTCGATCTGCTGCTGCTTTTTTGGGACAACCGCTATTGGTATTGATGGCACCAAGCCAGATTGCCAAGATCGAAAGCTGTCTGAATGATGACTTTGAGAATGTCAATCCGCTACGACTATCGTTACAAGTAGATGGCAAATCGCAGGGATTTGAAGGGATCTTACATCGCGCCGATGGGGTAATTGTCCTAGAAATCGAGCAATTGGCGATCGCCGAAGATCCCGCACAGGCTGATGCTCGAACTGTGAACTTTTTTGACTTTTATAAATTTGTCAAAGCACCGATGGCGCGGATTCAGAATACCCAAACCCTCGCCGAACTCGCGCAGCAAACTGTCACCACCATTCGCACGCTGACTGGTTTCGATCGCGTCATGCTATATCGGTTTGCTGAAGATGGTTCGGGCAATGTAATTGCCGAAGCCAAAGCCGATTTCCTCGATTCTTTTTTGGGTTTGCATTACCCCGCTAGCGATATTCCCAGACAAGCCAAAGAACTCTATCGACTCAATTTGTTGCGGATTATTCCCGATGCCTCCTACACGCCATCACAACTAGAACCACAACTCAACCCAATTACGGGCGAACCGCTCGATCTGAGCCTGTCGGTGCTGCGGAGCGTATCGCCAATGCATACTGAATATCTCGCCAACATGGGCGTCCAGGCATCGATGTCGATCTCATTGTTGTCTGCTGGTGGAGCCTCCCCCTCTGACAGTCGGCAATTATGGGGATTGATTGCCTGTCATCATGACAGTCCCAAACAGCTCTCCTACGAGACGCGGACGATTTGTGAATTTCTCGGACAGGCGATCTCTTTTGAGGTTGGCTCTAAAGCCGATGCTGAAGATTTGGACTACAAAATACAACTTCAAACCGCTCAGGCACGATTTATCAATACGATCGCTAATTGTCAAAGTCTGGGCGATGGTTTTGCCCAAAATCCTGACGATCTGACTGCACTTGTGGGAGCCACTGGTGCTGTTTTTTGCGAACGCAGCCAGGTGACTGCTTTTGGGAGTACGCCACCCTCAGCATCGATCGCCGATTTAATCACTTGGATCGACACCCAGATCGGCGAAGATGCTGTGTTTAGCACCAATACTCTGGTGAGCGAATACCCCCCCATGGTACCTCATAAAGATGTCGCTAGCGGGCTATTAGCATTGCGGATATCGCGCATTCAGAAGACCTATCTCCTGTGGTTCCGCCCCGAAGTACTGCAAACCATCGACTGGGGTGGGCAACCAAATAAACCAGTAGAGGTTGAGGAAGACCACACGCTGCGGCTGACACCCCGCAAATCCTTCGATTTGTGGAAAGAGACGGTACAGCTCAAATCGCTACCCTGGAAGCCTTGCGAAATCGAAGCTGCACTAGAACTGCGGAGTCGAATTATCGGCATCGTCCTTCAAAAAGCTGACGAATTAGCCGTATTAAATGCCGAGCTAGAGCGCAGTAATATCGAGCTAGATTCATTTGCCTATGTTGCATCTCACGATCTTAAAGAACCACTGCGCGGCATTCACAACTATTCCACCTTCTTGATTGAAGATTATGGTGACAAGTTGGGCGAAGATGGCACCCACAAACTAGCAACGCTAATGCGGTTGACCCAACGGATGGAAGATCTGATCGAATCCTTGCTGCACTATTCGCGCTGCGGTCGAGCCGAACTGCTATTTCAGTCGGTGAATTTGGCACAAGTGCTCGATAACGTGCTAGATACGATTAAGATCGGTCACCCGTCGATCGCTGCTGAGTTTGAGCTCCCGCGACCGCTACCCGTCGTCAAATGCGATCGCACCCAGCTTAGGGAGCTATTTACCAACCTGATTAGTAATGCCATCAAGTATAACGATCGCGACCCCAAAAAGATCGAGATTGGCTATATCTTGCCAAATGAAAGTCACGACTCGGTACCCGCAGATCTCGATCTCGATCGATCTCAGACGATCTTTTATGTCAAAGATAATGGCATCGGCATTCGTGCCAAACATCTCGAAAATATCTTCAAAATCTTTAAGCGGCTCCACCCAGCAAATAAGTATGGGGGTGGAACTGGCGCAGGCTTGACGATCGCCCGCAAGATTGTCGAACGTCATGGCGGCACTCTAACTGTAGCATCTACTTTTGGCGAAGGCAGCACTTTTTACTTTACATTAGGGTCGCGATCGCGTAGCGTCTCCCTCGGAGGATTGTGAAAGACCAGTCTCACTCACCAACCTTACTCATTGTCGAAGATAGCGATGAATACTTTGAAGTATTGAGTCGGATTATTATGGATATCAGCGATCGGCCACTATCGATTCATCGCTGTATCGATGGCGATGACGCACTCGACTATCTCAATCATGAAGGAATTTATCATACTACTGGCGAGCATTCCAACCCCGATCTGGTTCTCTTAGATCTCAATTTACCAGGTACCGATGGCCGAGAAGTGCTGGTGACGATCGATGCTTCCAAGCATCTCAAAACCATCCCCATCGTCGTGCTCACCACCTCTTCAAATCCCAAGGATATTCAAACCTGCTACGAGTCTGGCGTCAACAGCTACCTACTCAAACCGATGAAAATCGACGAGTTACGCTATCTCATCCGAGTCCTCCTCGATTATTGGTTTAAAGTCGCAATCCTACCAACGACAAGTAAGGTAGAGGGTAGAGAGTATTGAGAAAAATTCTCCTCGTCTCCCCGCTCCCACATCCCCACTCTCCTCACAATCAATCTCCTAAAGTGCGTTAACATAGAAGAGTGGCGGGTATAGCTAGATGCTTAATAAGACGCTATACCCATCTGAAAATTTATTAAACTTCCCGCGCTATTTTAGTCTCCATCAAAGGTCGATCGGAACATTCTTGTTTTATCGGGGTTGTTACCTTGTCAATGATTGCCATTAGTAATAAATATATCAGTGTAGATGACGTAGAACCGTTAAGCTGCAACATTTTAATCGTAGACGATTCAGAAACCGATCGAGCGACCTATCGGCGGTACCTAGAGTCGGGAAATGAGATTGGGTATCAGATCTGTGATTGCGAGACGGGAGAGGATGCCCTGGACTTTTGCGATCGCCATTGCCCGGACGTCATCTTACTAGATTACTTACTTCCAGATACAGATGGGCTGCAATTTCTCGAGGAACTGACCGAGCGGATCGGTAAGCTACCGCCAATTGTGATGCTAACTGGTCAGGGAAATGAGGCGATAGCTGTAGAGGCGATGAAACACGGTGTCAGAGATTATCTCGTCAAAGGACAACTCACACCTCAGAGGTTAGTAAACTCAGTGACCAATGCCTTGACCGCACAAAAGCTCCAATCCCAGATCGACAGTCAAAAGCGACAGAGCAATTTACTCGCCAGTATCATGTTAAAAGTCGGTCACTCGATCGATTTAGCAGAGATTCTCCAAGCTGGAGTCGATGGCGCGCGCGAACTTTTAGAATGCGATCGGACGATGGTGTATAAATTGAATCCTGACCTGAGTGGCACGATCGTCTCAGAGTCGGTATTACCACAGTGGTCGCCATCGTTGGGACAGAAGATCGAGGAAAATTGCTTTCAGGGCGAGCATTCGCACTCGATCTCAAAATATTTAAACGGTCACAAAGTGGCGATCTCCAATATTCGGGCGGCGGAGCTATCCCCTTGCTATGTGGAAATGCTGGAGCGTTTTCAAGTTAAGGCTGTATTAGTAGTGCCGATCTTGTTACGAGAGGTGTCGCCAGCGAGCGCGCCGACCGTCTGGGGACTACTAATCGCCCATCACTGCAAGACTGCGCGAGAGTGGAAAGCCGACGAGCTGAATTTACTCGATGAAATGTCTGTACAAATGGAGGTCGCGATTCAAAAGGCAGAACTAGTCTTAGATCTCCAGCAGACATTAGCCAAACAACAAGCTGTCGATCGGCAATTACGCGATCGAGTTATCGAAATCGAGCAAACTAATTTGCGGTTATCTTTAGCAACTAACTTACTCGAAAAACGCAATCAAGAATTAGACGAATTTGCTTGTATCGCCTCCCACGATTTGCAAGCACCCTTACGCGGCATTTCCAATCTTGCCGATTGGCTCGCCAAAGATCTCGACGACAAACTCCCGGTTGAAAATCAACAGCAACTCAACCTAATTCAGTCCCGAGTCCAGCAAATGAATGCGTTGATTAATGGCCTACTTCTATATGCCCGTGTCGGTCGCGAAAATGTCGATCCCACGACTGTAAATATCAGTGAAATATTGAGAGAAGTCATCGAAACGATCGACCCGCCAGCCGATTTCAAGGTGCATTTTGCTAGCCACTTGCCCACTCTAACAACTCAAGCTTTACTACTCAAACAAGTTTTTGCTAATTTAATTGGTAATGCCATTAAATATCACGATCGCACTGATGGCACGGTAGAAATCTTAGTCAAAGATCGAGACTATTTCTGGCAATTTACAGTTGTCGATGATGGCCCAGGTATTGCCCCAGAGCATCACAAAAATATCTTTGGCATCTTCCAAACTTTAATGGGCAGAGATAGTAATAAAGGCTCAGGCATCGGTCTAGCGATCGTCCAAAAGATTGTCGAAAGTCGCGGTGGCTCAGTGTGGTTAGAATCAGCTTTAGGTGAGGGCAGTGCGTTCTCTTTTACTTGGCCAAAAATACTTTAATAACGTAAGTTGCTAATTATTAGTAAGCCACCGACTGGAAGTCGTGGCTAGCGATGCAAAGTCCGCCTTCTCTACGAGACGCTACGCGAACGCGGACTAAGAATCAATTAATCTAACGCGCCTGAATAAATGGCTTGGAGATAGAATTCCAACCGACCACAATTAGCGCGATCGCGAGAATTAAACCAGTTAGTACGATTAAAGGATCGCTAATTTGCCGAATGCCAATCCCAACTAGCGTCCAAACCGTTACCAATAAATAAGCAGTATCTTGACGTTGAGTAAAGGCAACGAACGCGATCGCAGCACTAATTAACATCATAATTACCGTCCAGATTGATGGACTTAATAACCAATTGTTGCCATTAATGCTATAGAGTGTGCTGGCAATATTGACAATCGTCGCCGCCGAAATCCAACTCAAATAAATACTAATCGGAATTCGCAAAAACCATTGCTCCAGTTTGGCAACTCGCTCGCGACCGATTCCCAACCGATCGTACATGCCAATTAGCGATAGCAAAATTCCCAGCATTGCTAAAATCGATAAAGGGAATTGACGTGCCAAAAATAAATAAATCCACACGCATTGACACGCACACGCGATCGCCAATAAATATCCGCAACGTTGCAAGCGCGGATTGTACCGCTCCGTCGATTGAAATTGATAAATTCCAAATGCAACCAGTCCCAAATAAATCATCCCCCAGATACTAAAAGCATAGTTAGCAGGTGTCACTCGCACATCAGCAAATATGGTATTAGCAAGCTCACCAATATTTGCCCCACCAGGTGGAAAGATATTCGAGAGCGTATTGACAAAAATACTACCCAAAATTGCCACAGCAGTAATTAATTGTCTCCATAAATCCGCATCTGAATTTCGGTTAGAAAGTTTCATAAATTATTTATATAACTCGTTTGTGAATATTTATATTAGCTCTCTAGCAATATACAGGTCGAAAACATTCCTCTACAATCGTCCACTCATAGCGACTAGTAGTCTACGGCGTAAATAAGGTTACTATTTTGCGGGGAGCGATGCGCGCACGCCTTTGTTTCCCGACGGGTTAGCGCATCAGCGACGCATCGACCTGGAGGTTCCCTCCAGGTTGTGTGCGTCAAGACAAGACAGCGGGGAAAGAAATGGTTGGTTAATTTCTGCCGCATAGTACTAGCTTAATTAAGAGCCGCTCTACATATTGTTTTTTCAATCGATCGTCCGAGCATTGTGATTAATCGATCTCGTGTTTTTCTAACTTAGATACTTACACGATCTGCTCGTAATAGTATCTGTCTTTGGATTGAAGATTGAGAATCAATACCAACCAGCTTTCGCTGTGGAAATCGCTCGATCGGGCTGAGTCAGACCGATGTTGTCGATTGGCTTTAGACGGCGACGCTCCAGAACATTGGCATAGCAGCTAATTTGCCGATCGAGCTTGTCGCAGTCTCAGTACCAAAGAGCATCACGCAGGCTGAAACCACGATCGATAGCGAACCTTCCTACTTGAGATACATGACTATATCTACAGTCGCCAAGTGATAAGATCTTTCGATCGAGAGACTTTAGGTATTGTAAAAAATTGTTAAAGTTTTATAATCAAAATGTAATAGCTTTTATCCTTTCCGACCCACTCTTACGGCAGTAAATTCTTATGGTTTCTGGTGTTCCCCTCCGGCAAATTTTACAAGCCAAATCATCACAAATATCCGAACGAATGTATGAGTTGAATTTAGTGCGGGTCATAAAGGGGACAGCGGTAACATTGGTGGCGATGGCTTTAACTAGCTGTAATTCTGCCCCCAAAGATGGTGCTGAGGCCCAGACTAGACCTCGTGGAGCCGAACGCAACCAGGCAATAGCGGTAGATGTGGCGATCGCCGCCACAGCCCCATTAGAAACGGTTCGCGAATACACGGGGACGACTCAACCCGTGCGAGAAGTAGCAATTCGCGCTCAAGCAGAAGGACAATTACAACAATTGAATGTCGATGTCGGCGATCGCGTCAAGCAGGGTCAGGTATTAGCCCAAATCGACGACGCAATTTTGAGCGCGCAGACAGCCGAAGCCCAAGCCGAATTAGCCTCTAGGCGCACCGAAATCGTCCAATTAGAAGCTCAAGTCAGCGATGCCAAAACCCAAGTCGCCCAAAATCGCTACCAACTCCAGCAAGCCCAATCCGACGCGGCGCGTTATGCTTCCCTAGCTAAGTCGGGCGCGGTTTCTAAACAACAAGCCGAACAATTTCGCACCCAAGCCAACACCGCCGCCCAAGTACTGCAATCGGCACAAGCCAAAGTCCGCGCCCAACAACAAGCGATTATCGTTGCCAGAAGTAGGATTGCCGCCCAGCAAGCAGTAGTTGCCCAGCAACAACGGCGGCGCGGGTATGCAGTAGTCGCCGCCCCAATTTCAGGTGCCGTCCTCACTCGCTCTACCGAACGCGGTAACCTCGTCCAAGTCGGCAACGAACTCCTGCGCTTGGGAGACTTCAGCCAAGCCAAAGTCAACGTCCAAGTCTCCGAACTCGACCTAGCCAAAGTCCGACTCAACGGCACCGCCAACATCAAACTCGACGCCTTTCCCAAAGAACAATTTAGAGGCACAGTCACCCGCATCTCCCCCGCCGCAAATCCCACATCCCGACTCATACCCGTCGAAATTACCATCCCCAATCCCACAGGCAAAGTCGGTAGCGGCTTACTCGCCCGTGCCACCTTCACCCAAACTACACTCGATCGCGTCGTCATCCCCCTCTCAGCCCTCCAAGACGATCGCGCCAATACCAAATCCCCACAACCCAATCCCAACTCCAGCCAACGCGCCCCCACCCCATCCACACCCCGCACCAATGGCACCTTATTCGTCATTACCCGCCAAGGCGAACAGACCAAAGTCACCCCCCGCACCGTCACCCTCGGCCAACAAATCGACGGCAAAGTCCAAATCCTCTCTGGTCTAAACCCCGGCGAACGCTTCGTCTCCCGCGCCAGCAGACCACTTAAAGACGGCCAACCAGTACGGCTGAGTATTTTGTCAGCGAAGTAGCGGAGCGGGGGAGAGGGGTAGTGGGGGCGCAGGGGAGCAGGGGAGAAGACAGGGTAAGTTAGTTGTCGAGGAAAACATCTTAAATCTTGGTGCTTAGTCATCAACCGCCCTGAAATGAATTTTTTCGTTCCGTTCGCGTTGGCGTTGGCGTAACCTGACGTAGGCACAGCGTTTGCCTTAGCAAAAAGGCTACGCCAACGGACTAATACCAATTCTCTAAATTACTGCTACAGATCTTTACCCCTCCCAACCTCCCCTTATAAAAGGGCTACGGTGTATACACAAGTCTGGATAAAAGCGAAAACCCTAGAAATCCCCCTAAATCCCCCTTAAAAAGGGGGACTTCCGGATCTAGTTCCCCCCTTAAAAAGGGGGGTTAGGGGGGATTCAGATCTCGAAACGAAGTCCAACAAACTTGTGTATACACCGTAGTATAAAACGGAGGAGCAAATTCTAGAGCTTTATCTGTAGTCCAATTTTTTAGATTTGGTATAACAGCGAAAGTTCGCTTCAGCGAACTAAAGTGTTTTCCCTGCAATAAGCTAAGCGTAGGGGAGGGCTTCGTGCCCAACTCACCAAACTTATCACCAGTCAAACCCTACCCCGTAGCAACTAAGTCCGAACCGACCCCATACCCCACTTAGCACCAACAACCTACATACGCAGGGGAGTTTGAGGGGCGGCGACCGAAATCGCGCTGAGGTCTCCTCAGCGTGCGTTTCGGTCAAGACGCGTCCCGCCCCTCAACGGGGGGTCTGGGGGTCGGCACCCCCAGATCCGGGTTCTACAGCACCAAAAGCGATCGAAACAAAGCCCCATCTTCCACAGCACCAAAAGCGATCGAAACAAAGTTCCATCTTCCACCGTACTAAAAGCGATCGAAAGAAAGCCCCATCTTCCACAGTACCAAAAGCGAAACAAAGCTCCATACCCCAGCTAACAAACCAAACATTCAGACCCTCCCCGCAGGGGAGCAAGCATAAATCACCACCATGCAAAACCCCCCCGCCCCCACCTTCAGCCTCAGCACCCTCTCCATCCGCCAATATATCGGCACCCTCATGTTGACCCTTACCGTCATCATCGTCGGTATCTACTTCACCACCCAACTCCCCGTCGATCTCCTCCCGTCCATCACCTACCCCCGCATCGGCGTCCGCCTCCAATCCCCAGGCATCTCCCCCGAAGTCGCCATCGACGAAATCACCCGCCCCCTCGAAGAAGCCCTCGCCACCACCGACGGCGTAGTCCAAATCTACTCCCAAACCCGCGAAGGCCAAGTCAACCTCGACCTCTACTTCAACCCCGGTAGCAACATCGACCAAGCCCTCAACGACACCACCGCCGCCTTCAACCGCAATCGCAACCAACTACCAGACTCGATCGAAGAACCCCGCCTGTTTAAAATCGACCCATCCCAACTCCCCGTCTACGAACTAGCTCTGACCGCACCTTCATTAAAGGATGTAGACCTACGCATCTTCGCTGACGAAGAACTCTCCCGCGAACTGAGTATCGTCGATGGTGTCGCTTCCGCCGATGTCTCTGGCGGCGTCCAAGAAGAAGTCCGTGTCGATATCGATCTCAATCGCCTCCAATCTTTGGGAATCAGCCTTCCCACAGTTCTCGAACAACTCACCCAACGCAACCAAGACGTCTCTGGCGGACGCATTCGCGGCGATAGCTCCGAACCTCTCACCCGTGCCGTCGGACGCTTTCAGAATGCCAGCGAGATTCGCGATCTCGCTTTTGCTACAGGCGGACAATCGGCTGCCAGTAACACTACCCCTTCTGCGACTACCACCGCCACAACCACCCAAACTACTCCGACACAGCAAGTCTATCTGCGAGATTTTGCCACAGTCACCGATGGCACCGAAGAAGAGCGAGTACTCGTCAATCTCAACCGCCAAAAAGCAGTCAAAATCAGCGTTCAGAAACAGTCTGATGCCAATACAGTATCGGTCGTCGATGCTGTCAAAGCCAAGATCGCGCAATTGCGAACATCGGGTGTCATTCCCGCCGACATGGTAATCACACCGACATTGGACGAATCGGTCTTCATTCGCAACTCGCTGGCAGATGTAATTATCTCTGGTTTATCTGGCGCGCTCCTAGCAGCAATTTCGGTATTTATCTTTTTAGGCTCGCTGCGGCAGACATTTATCATCGCCCTCACCATTCCCCTGTGTACTTTAGCAGCCGCGATCGTCATGAAGTTGAGCGGGTTCTCGCTAAATATTTTTAGTTTGGGGGGATTGGCAATTAGTGTCGGACAAGCGATCGATACTTCAGTCGTAATTCTCGAAAATGTCAGCAAACGGATCGAAACCCTCAAACTCGATCGCGAAAAAAATGGGTCTAATAGCGATTATGCCCGTGAAGCGATCGCTGCTGTCGAAGATAGCAGTCAAGAAGTCGAATCCTCCCTCGTCGCCTCCACTGCTGCCAACCTCGTCTCCGTACTCCCCTTCGTACTCGTCGGTGGTTTTATTTCCTTACTATTTAACGAGCTGATTCTGACGATTTGCTTCGCAGTAGCTGCTTCTCTAATTGTCGCCCTAACGGTCGTCCCAATGTTGTCGGCGCGGCTATTCTCGATCGAACGTACCAGCGGCTTAAATCGGCTGTGGTTCTTGCGGGCATTCGATCGACGGCTCGAAGGTGGTACGCGCATTTATGGTAATGTCCTCGCCAAAGCGATCCGCCGTCCGGCGATCCTCGTCGTAACCGCATTCGTCCTGCTCGGTGGTAGCGGTTTTCTCATGGCAGGGCAAATTCCCCAAGAAATCCTCCCCCGCATTAGTACCGGACAAGCCAACGTCAACGTCCAATTTCCCTCCGGGACCTCACTCGCTACCAACCGTCGCGTCATGGCAGCAGTTGACGACGTACTACTCAAACAACCAGAGACACAATATGTGTTCACTACCGCTGGCGGTTCGCTCTTTGGCAATACCGTCTCCTCCAACCCCTCCCGCAGTACTGGTAGCGTCACTCTCAAACCCGGTAGCGACATTCAAGACTTCACCGAACGTACCACCCGCGAACTCAATCGGCTCAACCTCGCTGGAATTCGCGTCCGGGTGTCCGCAGGTTCTGTGCGTGGCTTGATCTTAAATAACTCACCCGTGCGGGGAGCCGAAGTAGATGTCGTGCTTCAGGGGCAAAATGCCGAAGTCCTGACGCGTGCAGGACGGCAAGTATTGGCCGCTCTGGACGATCGGGTGAAATTATCTGCTTTTCGTCCCGATGCCGACGATCGCCAGCCAGAAGTCCAAATTCGCCCCAATTGGGAGCGTGCTAACGCCCTGGGTCTGACCACTCAATCGATCGGTAGCACCATCCAAACCGCGATCGAAGGTTCCGTCCCCACCCAGTTACAACGCAACGAGCGACTAGTCGATGTCCGGGTGCAGTTGAACCAATCCCTGCTCAAACAACCCTCTCAGCTTGCACAAATCCCCCTATTTGTCAATAACAATTCCCTAGTCCGGTTGAGCGATGTCGCCACAATTTCTGAAGGACAGGCTCCCGGCGAAATTCAACGCATCAACCAACGCCCTGTCTTTATCATCGCGGGCAACCTGAATAAGGGCGCGAGTCTGGGCGCAGCTATAGCCGAAGTCCAACAGATCGTTTCCACCCTCGATTTACCCGACGGCGTGACGTTGCTCCCTAGCTACGCCGGACAAACCAACCAAGAACTCCAAAGCGCGCTGGTATCGCTAGGCGGTTTAGCAGCCTTCTTAGTCTTCGTGGTCATGGCAGTTCAATACAACTCGATTATCGACCCGCTGGTGATTATTTTGACCGTCCCCTTGGCCTTAGTCGGGGGATTATTGGGCTTGTATATCACCCAAACTGCGATCGGGATTACCGTTGTCGTCGGTGCGGTGCTACTGGTGGGAATCGTCGTCAACAACGCTATCATCATGGTCGAAACTGCCAACCAAATCCGCGAAGAAGAAGGACTCGATCGACATAATGCCATCCTCAAAGCAGCCCCCCAACGCCTCCGCCCGATTCTGATGACCACTGTCACCACCGTCTTAGGACTATTCCCCCTCGCCCTCGGTATCGGCGAAGGCTCGGAATTTTTGCAACCATTAGGGATTGTTGTCTTCTCCGGCTTAACCCTCGCCACCCTACTGACGCTATTTATCATCCCCTGCTTTTACGTCCTGCTCCATGACATTTTTAAATGGGGCATGGGCATCGGATCGCGCGATCGAAAGCATCCGTTACTCACTTCGGATCGTCATTCATAAATCCGATCGGGATTTACAGGATGAAAGGATTTGCAGGATTAGTCTTTCGGCACAACCCCCGCTCCCAACTCCCCGCTCCCCACTCCCCACTCAAATACACCAACCGACAGAATCTATGTCAAGATTGTGTAAGCAAATCTGGACGAGCGGGTCGATAATAAACACCCAATCTTCAGGCGCAAACTACCTATTTCTACATTTAGACCAATGCCCGAGCGATCTCAATTATGGTTTGAACCGTTAATCTGGATGGATTTTCGATTAGCGGTAATCTTTACAGTCCTAATGCCATTGATTCTTTTAATCTGGGCATTCGCGCAAAAAACGGCTGTACTCCAGACTTTATTAATTATTTATTGGCGGGTATCGAGTTTACTCGCAATAACGGTCTACCTGGGGATCGGTTCGCTGCCGATTACATTCTTGGCATCCTTTGTCGGTCAAACTTTAATTCCGCTCTCCCTCTGGTTTTGGGCAGATCTTAACGAAGAAATTGCCGATTTACCCGATCGTCCGCTTAAGTTGGGCTTCTTAGCTTGGCGATGGGCGACAACTGCTTATTCTACCCTCAGCGCGATCGCTTTGATCCCCTTTCTCTCCTGCGCCTTCGGCGACGCCAAATCCGATTATTGTCAAGCTTGGTTCCAACCTTCTTGGCTGTATTATCAATTTTTTCACCCCAATTCTAAGCCAGAATTTCTCAGCTTCCTCGGCATCTTAGCTTTAGTTTTTTACGCGCTATGTCTGGGCTACTTCCTCATCGTCCGCCTCGGCAAACAAGGCCGCTCGGCAATGGCGGGAGATGAGTAGTTTAGGCTTTAGGTTTTAGGTTTTAGGTTTTAGGCTTTAGGCTTTAGAGGATTTTGGATTTTGCGGCTCGCGCTCTGGAGGTTCCCTCCAGATTGAGCGAGACAGCGACGCATCGAACGGGAGGTTCCCTCCCGTTTGTGTGCGTCAAGACAAGACAGGATTTTGGATTGCAACTGCTTTCCCACTCTCCCACGCTCCCCGCTCCCCGCTCCCCATCCCAAATCACAACTCCCACAAGACACTAACACCCAGATAATTCTCCAGCAACAGTTGCAAATAACGACGGGCGATCGCGGTTAGCTCGCATCTGGCAATAGCTAAATGTGGGCTTTGACGTTTAATCTCGCCAAAAATCTGACAGTAGCGATAAAATTCTAGCCAGCTTTGAGCTAGATCGATCGTCAATTTCGGCCAATTGGGAGGACGGGGGTTTACTCCCAACGAATTATTACTGTAGATTGCATCTAAAACCGCCATTAAGGTCTGAATTAGCCGCCTTTCGGCTGCAAGATCGTAAATGCTCGTTAACTGTGCTAGAAGCGGATTTGCGGAGCAATCTCTCTTTGCTACTGGAGAGCTAGCACTTGCTCTATCTGCCGTACTAATTTGCCAATCTGGGGTCAGTGCGATGATTTTCTCTCGCTCGGCTAATTTGAGTAAAGAACAACAGCGGGCATGGGTGTAAATCGCTACAGTCGGTATGGGAACTGCTCGATCGACCTGTAACTCAAGCTTGAGTGGTATATAATGAATATACTTTAGCCACCGATCGATTGCTGAATCGGCCACTTGAAAGTAAATATAGCCAGAATCGTTGTACCAGCAGGCTAATTCTAAGCCACAATGCTCGATAGACGTCTCATTCGGGACTGGCGATCGGAGATTTTCACAGATTTTTAAGGGATTTAATGATAATTTTGCGCCTAATCGGTGTGCGATCGTGCTGACATACTGGTATTGTGTTGTTGTAACAAGCTGAATCGATCGCTCGGACTGCAACTCCCAAGACCAATCTGGCGGTAATTCAGTAGCTGCGTTGTCACAATCATGTAATAAACGTAAGTGAACTTGCTGAGCCATCAACTGTAAATAGTTGGCAATCGTGCCTGCAATTGTCGGTGCTAGTGGTAGTAGAATCGGGTCTGACACGCGAATAATCTTCATAGCCCAGCCCCGACTTCCAAATTACGTAGTACATTCCA
The DNA here is from genome assembly GCF_000317145.1 of Chamaesiphon minutus PCC 6605. Taxonomy (GTDB): domain Bacteria; phylum Cyanobacteriota; class Cyanobacteriia; order Cyanobacteriales; family Chamaesiphonaceae; genus Chamaesiphon; species Chamaesiphon minutus. The sequence goes on from NC_019697.1 coordinate 4,123,150, forward strand.
GAATAAAATAAAGTGATTAACTACATCAAAATACATGTAGAATCATTGAGAATCATGTGCCGTTCCGCTGGTTTGTTATGCATTCATCTACCCCGCCAAAAAATAATACTCGATCGTTTTCAACCTGGCATCGACTGCTAGATTGGGCGCAAGAGCATTATCGCTATCGAACATTTGCCAAAGATGCCCAGATTCCCACTCGCTCTGGTTTATTATACTTAGTCCAAAGGGGCACGATCCGCCTCAATGGTTCGGCAGAAACCGAGCCGCCAGCCTATCCACACCAAAATATTACCCCAGCAGAGTTTCAGCTCCAAGGCGGCGATGAAACTTTTTTGGGTTTTGTCGGCGCGGGACAACCATTTGAAATTGTCGATCGATCGCCATTTACACTCCAGGCTTTTGCCCATACAGACAACACTTCAATTTTCTGGATGTACTGGCACGATCTCGAAAACTTCCCTAGTTTCCGTCGCGAGATTTTAGATTCTTTCCGTTACCAACACCAACGGAAATTATTATGGCTCAACACCCTCGGACAACGCCACACGATCGAGCGATTGCTCGGCTATTTAACCTTACTCATCGAAGAATTTGGCGAACCTTGTAAGGAAGGTTATTTTTTACCGTTCCCGCTCACTCATGCCCAAATTGCCAGTGCCATCGGGACTACCCGCGTCACTGTCACCAGGCTGATGAAAGAATTACGCGAAGAACGCAAAGCCATATTAATCAAAGAAGATAATCTCATCTGTTTGCTTTCTCCATCGCAACCAGAATAACAGCTAACTTTGCAAAACGCGATCGGCGATCGGCGATCGGTTTAAGTTAAACTAGGGAACGATAATCCATTAGTGTAACTGCGATCGCCCCATGATTTTGCCAGGTTCGACCATTCGTGTCAAAAACAATAATGATATCTACTACAACTTTCAAGGCTTAGTCCAACGCATCACCGACGGGAAAGCGGCGGTGCTATTTGAAGGTGGTAACTGGGATAAAATGGTTTCTTTTCGCCTCAGCGAAATCGAACTAGTAACTCCAGCGCAAAAATAATTCTTTAAAGAAACCAGCAGCATTCAAGATTTCTCTGTTCTTTCGCATATACACAAGTCTGCCAGACTTCGTTTTAGGTTGGGTTACCCCCCAACCCCCCCTTTATAATGGGGCTGGGGTGGGGTAACACAGACTATGCAGCAACTTAAACAACTCGTGTAGATACCGCTCCCCCACTCCCCGTTCACAATTGTGTTTGACTTACAAGGACTCAATATATACCTCATCGGCATGATGGGCTGTGGTAAGAGTACCGTCGCCCCATTACTCGCCGATCGATTGGGTTACAATTTTCTCGATACCGACATTACGCTTGCTAAATCTTGCGCCAAACCTTTAGGCTACGATTTTGAAGATACCGATCTGAGTGAATCAGAATTAATCGCCAAAATCATTAGAGAACTGTTCCAAACCGTCGGCGAACCAGAATTTCGCGCTATTGAAACCCAAGTCCTCGCCGAAGTCTCCGCTTATACACGACTAGTCGTTGCCACAGGCGGCGGCATCGCTATCGAGCGCGAGAACTGGAACCACCTCCATCAAGGCTTAGTCATTTGGCTCGATCCAGCAGTAGATCTCCTCGTCGAACGTCTTCAGGGAGACACCACGCGCCCCATTCTAGCCAACTCAGAAGACCTTCAGTCCAAATTAGACCAACTTCTTTCAGAACGTCGTTATAGATACGCTGAAGCCGATATTCATCTGCCCGTTCTCCGCGATCTCACGGCTGAAGAAATCGTAGATCGGATCTTAGCCGCTATTCCTACTGTCTTAAAAACGCCGAGTATTACTCCAGATTAAAGACGATATCTTCATATATTCGATCGATGGGGAAAGTGCAATTAACACTCTTGAGTTCGACATTATCGCCTACTCCATAAGACATCAGTTCCCATCGATTGCGCTCGTTGCGTTGGTATACATCCAAACACATATCAGTCGTGCTTACCAGGACGTATTCCTGAAGATCTGGAGATCTGCGATAGATCCTAAACTTATCACCCCTGTCATACGCCTCAGTGCTAGGGGATAAAACTTCGATAATCAAACAAGGGTGACTGATAAATTTATCGGCAGTTCGATCGCGAGGATCGCAAGTGACGCTAACATCGGGATAAAAGTAAGAATTTGATGATTCTATTTGTACTTTTGCATCAGAATTTAGTACCTGACAGCCACTTCCTCGCAAATGATTTCCAAGAGCGAGGGTAAGGTTAACAGCAATTTTACTATGGTTGATGGTGCCACCCGTCATGGCATAAACGTTACCATCGATATACTCATGGCGAAATTCCTGTGTTTCCTCCCAAGCTAGATATTCGGCTGGCGTGAGTCGCGGGAAATCTTCTTTTAAAGCAATCATCAGCTCAAGGGTATGATGAAGTACGATTTAGAGCAATTGTACCATTTTCCTGAGTCGGTGTCGATCGATTCCAACTCAGTCGATAAATTCCAACAAATCGAACTCTCTACGAATATCTAATAACGATCGATCGAGCAACGGCTCAAAGTCGAGAAACGGTAACAGCTTCTGACGGTTGCGCGTTTTAAACCAAATCGGAATTAAAGTTGGGATTAGCTTCGGCAGGACTCTCAGCACAGATCGATACAGCCACAGCGATCCCTTCTCTCGTATCATATCGTCATACATCACATCTACCGCTGGCGAATCTTTCATCTTCAGATAAGTCCCAAACGTACACTCACTAGTCCACCAGAATAGCGGTAACAGCTTAAGCTCATCGAACATACCCGTATCGCAGCCGTAGATAACGTGTCCCGCATCGTGAGCCAGCAAGATTTTGGCAAATTCCGATGGTTGGGTATGGGGATTCGTCACATGAGGATTGAATTCATAGTACTCGGCGATGCCTTCGTGTAGGGTTTGAGTGCTATTTTTGTCGAGATAGAGAGGTTGTTTAGCCATTTTCTTATTTACGATACGATAATGTATCGTAAATTATAATAACACGTATGAATAATGCTGACAAAAAACCACGCGGTAGACCTCGTAGCGATCGATCGCATCAAGCCATACTGCAAGCAACCTTAGAATTGCTAGCAGAAGTTGGCTTCGATGCCATGAGTATCGAGGCAATTGCAGCTCGTGCGGGTGTAGGTAAAACCACCATCTACCGCCGTTATCCGTCTAAAGAAGAACTGATTGCAGATGCGATCGAAAGTATTCGCCAAGAAATTGTGCTACCGGATACGGGTAATTTGGACACAGATATCGACGCGCTAATTCAAAATGCCGCCCAGATCGTACTTACCCCACTCGGACGACAGACTGTCGCAACAATCGTTAGTAGTGCCGCTCACAATCCGCAATTTGCGCGCATTTATTGGACAAAATATCTACAGCCGCGACGCCGAGATTTTGCAATTGTCATCGAACGTGCCAAAGCCAGAAATGAAATCTTACCAGACGTAGACTCAGATTTAATCTTCGATCTAATGAGTGGAATTATGCTCTATGCTTTGATTTTTCAACCCACAGCCGATTGGATTAGCTACACTCGCCGCGCCCTAGATCTCGCACTCAAAAGTATGCGAGATCTGGCGAGAGGATAGATCCAAAGCTTTGTTGAACAAGTACAGGATCTCTGATGAGATCCGCTACACTCTTATGTAGATTCACGGTTGACGCTTAACGGTTAGCATAGTTAGATTAGCGATCGCGTCCTGTTAGTAGCGAGCGAGATTTTGTGCCAGATCCCAACAATTATCGAGAGCGAGAAGAACAGCTCCGCCAGCGCGAGCTAGATTTGAGACTGCGCGAATTAGAATCCGAGATCCATCGTGTCGAGCCGCCTTTTCATCCTACAGTGAGAGATAATCGCAGCAACAAACCCACTCGTAGTTTTAAAAGAGATTTAATCCTAGCGGCGAAAGTTTCCGGGTTCTTCTTGACTGGTGTTGTAGTTGTATACATCTCTCAATGGCTGGCGTGGATTTCCTTCTTTGCCCTCATTGGTGCCGTTGGCTGGGCATGGTTTGAATTCGGACGCAAATCTTAAATCCTGGTGCTTAGTCGGCAACTGCCCTGAAATAAATTGTCTCGTTCCGAGAGGCTACGCCAACGGGCTAACGGCGAAAGTTCACTGAAGTGAACTAAGATATTTTGCTTTTATGACAACGATCGACCCCGCACTAGCTCCCTTTATAAAAGAGGATAAAATTCCCTCCTTGGAGGGGTGCCCGTAGGGCGGGGTGGGTAGATCTCCACAGTACCCCAACAACCTCAACCCCAAATCCTATGATGTCAACTGCTAAAACCAATCGTTTCCTTCAAGATTTAGATCGAGTTGCGAGAGTGCGCCAAGAAGTAGCTAGTTCCCTCAGCCGGATGGTAACCAAGCTCCAGAAATCCGAACTCGCCGCCCAGACTGGATCTGGAGAAATGGGATTCGATCGAGATTTAGCAGATCTAACCAAAGCCAGTACCAATCTCCAAAAAGGTGTCTTTCGGTTGATGGTATTGGGCGATATGAAACGGGGCAAAAGTACGTTTCTGAATGCTTTAATCGGTGAAAATATCTTACCGAGCGATGTCAATCCCTGCACGGCATTATTGACAGTCTTGCGCTATGGCGAACAGAAAAAAGTCACCGTTCATTTCAAAGATGGTAAGCCACCAGAATCGATAGATTTTAGTACGTTTAAAACTAAATACACCATCGATCCGGCTGAAGCTAAGAAATTGGAAGAAATTAACAAACCTGCTTTCCCTGATGTCGATTATGCCGTGGTGGAATATCCCCTAGAATTACTTTCTAAAGGGATCGAAATCATCGATAGTCCCGGCTTGAATGATACCGAAGCGCGCAATGAATTATCGCTGGGATATCTGAATAATTGCCATGCAGTTTTATTCGTCCTCAGTGCGTCTCAACCTTGCACTTTAGGCGAACGTCGCTATCTCGAAAACTATGTCAAAGATCGCGGCTTGAGCGTATTTTTTCTCATCAATGCTTGGGATCGCGTCAAAGAATCATTAATCGATCCCGATGATGCGACAGAATTGGCAGAAGCCGAAGGCAAACTAAATCGCGTATTTAAAGCGAATTTAGCTGAATATTGTACGGTGGATGGCTACGATCTCTACGACGAGCGCGTATTTCCCTTATCTTCGATTACCGCACTCCGAAAACGGCTCAAAGATAAAGACGCCGATCTCGTAGGGACTGGCTTTCCACCCTTTATTAATGCTCTGAATACATTTTTGACGCAAGAGCGGGCGATTGCCGAATTGCGTCAAGCACGAATTATTGCCAAACAAACTTGTACCCACGTCAAAGAAGCAGTCGCGCGGCGAATCCCGTTATTAGATACCAATGTAGACGAACTCAAAGCCAAAATTGCCGCAGTCGAACCGCAGTTTAATCAGCTCCAGTCAATTCGCGATGGTTTTCGCGATGATATTCGCCGCGTCCGCGATCGTCAAGCTCGATCGATCGCCGATTCGATGAAAGTATATTTAATGAAATTGGAAGATACTTTCGAGGCAGATTTTCAAGCTTATCAACCTTCAGATATCCAATTCCTGGACTTCTTTAGTGACAATAAACGCGAACAATTCAATCAATCAGCCCAGAAAGGATTTCAACAATATATTAATGATAAGTATTCTGCTTGGACGCTCTCAGCCCAAAAAGAATTAACCACTGCTTTCAGCGAACTAGCGGAACAAGCCAAGAAATATGGAGTAGATTATCAAAACATCACTCAAGAGATGGCGGAGAAGCTGACAGGTAAAATCCATACCCGCAATAATGCCCTCGAAGATGATGGTACGCCAGCTTGGGCAAAGTGGGCGATGGGCTTATTTTCCTTAGCGACTGGTAATTTTGGGATCGCGGCTTTGGCTGTGGGTGGCTTCAATTTTCAAAGCATCATGCTCAATGTCTTTACTACTGCGGGAATTGCACTAGTCTTTGGTGCATTACTCGGTCCGATCGGAATTATCGTCGCTAGTTTAGGTGTTGCAGCGTTCCAAGTCGATCATGCCCGAAAATATTTTAGCCAGGAAATCAAGAAACAATTAGTCGCTAAGTTACCAGAGATTTCTAGAGAACAATGGCAACCGATTTATAGTGCAGTACAAGAGTGTTTCGATAGTTACGAACGGGAAGCGATCGAACGAATCGATGATGATATCAAAACTCGCAAAATCGAGCTACAAAATCTCGTCAAGCAGAAGGAATCTCAAGAGATCGATCGAGTTACGGAAGTCAATCGGTTACAACAGTTTGAAGCTGATGTGTTGAGTGAATCACTCTCGATCGAGAATTTTTATCAAGGCTTCTTAAATGGTTAATCTGTAGTAATTGCATCTGAAATATAGATGGTGGGCAATGCCCACCCTGCACCTTTTTTACCACTTTCTCATGTCTAAACTTCTTGAAGAACTTGCATATATTTTTGAATGGCTAGAATATACAGTTCCAGACTTAGCCGATCGCTACAATCCAGGTTTGACGCGCCAACAGATCGATAATCTAGTTAAAGATTTACCATTTAGGTTGAGCGAGGAAGTTTACGAGCTTTATCGATGGCGAAATGGAGAATCTGACTTCGGTTATTATAACGGCGAATGTATGGTAGATTTTCTATTCCCCGACCATCACATTTCAGGAAATTTATCGATACCTTTTTGGCCTTTGCAAGATGCTATTAAAACCTATTGTAAATTATGGAAGATGGAAGAATCAAATCTGAAAAATCCACCTTATGAAGGTGCCCATCTCTGGGATCGAAAATGGTTTCCAATTGCTTCAATGGAAAACAAAAGCATGTTAATTGTTGTTGGCGATCTCAATCCATCACCCATTTATCAGATTGAGTACGTTTTTCACGATCGTCCATTAAGAGTTTACAAAAGCTTAACCAGCATGATTTCTACGATCGCAGAATGCTGTGAATCAGATTTATACAAACTTATCAGAGATGATGACGATGAAAAAGAAGAAATGTTTTTTTACATCAAGTTAGACGAGGAAAAGCAAGAAGCAGAGAAAGATACATACAAAAAATACAACTCTTGAAGAGCGATATTGTCAGCTCGTAGGGTGGGCATTGCCCACCATCTTAATTAACGATCGAGCTAAATATCTAAAAGTATCTAAACCTAAACTAACAAATTACTTAACTCGATCGATCCTGGATTTGTCACCCCTCACCCACCGATATTGGGACAGAAACTTATGTAGACCATCTATGATGGAATAATCCATATATATTTGTGGACGATGACAACGCAATTTAACCGCTCCTTACCCAAACCATCTACGAACATGAAAGTGACACTTCTGGTAGAAACTATCCAACCTGGAAAAGTTGCTGCTTCTGTCTTGGAGTTTCCCGATTCTCGGATTGAAGCTGAAACTAGAGAAAGCGCGATTTCTCAATTACAGGCTAACTTTTTAGAACGACTCAAGCGGCTAGAAGCAATTTCCTGGAATATTCCTGTCAATGCTTCAAATAACATGGGGATGGAGTTTGTGGGTGTCTTTCAAGACGATCCAGATTTTCAGGCGATATCTAGAGATCTCTTAGCCGAACGCGCCTCAGAAGACGATTCTGAAGTCGATCCGTCGTATTATGCCTAGAGGTAGATCTCTTGTCTAAATATATATTGGATACCGACCATATATCGCTCATCTTATTTAACCATCCTCAAGTTACAGAAAATGCGGCAAAACATCAAATTGCGACTTCGATCGTGACAGTGCAAGAACTCTTTAACGGCTGGATTGGGCAAATTAACGATCCAGCACAAATCAATAATTTACCTGCCTTATACTCCAAACTATCTACCACTCTAAAGTACCTACAGACTGTGGAAGTTTTAGACTTTACTGTAGAAGCGGATGAGTGCTTGAAAAATCTATTAAGTGCCAATCCACCTTTACGGAAGAATCGTCTGCAAAAAGACATGCGAATTGCGGCGATCGCATTATCTTTAGATCTTACTGTTGCCACACGCAATCGTAAAGATTTTGAATTAGTACCCAATCTCAATCTCGTCGATTGGACTCAGTAAACTTTGTCGATTTGGTGTAGATATCTACTCACTCAAATTTCTCTGTATATAGTGAGTATAACGATCGCGACCGATAAAAAAAGCCCCATAGTTATTGCTTATTTATTTAACCCGATCGACAAGCCATGAATTCCTCACTCATCACCCACCTCCAAACTGCTGCTAACAAGCTGGAAATCGACCAAAACTCTAGATTGGGTAACGATCTCAAAACGCTTGCCAGTAAAGCAGGTCGATCGAATTATCAAATTGCCGTATTTGGCCCCTTCAATCATGGTAAATCGACATTATTGAATGCGATCTTAGGCAATAAAACATTACCGATCGATCTGATTCCGACGACGGGTGCGGCGATTAAAGTTGTCTATGGTGAAGATATTGCGACGAAAATTACCCTAACTAATGGGCAAATCATCGCGGCTAAGAATACCGATATTTTAACTGAATTTGCGATCCTAGATAACGATCGACGGATGCGGGATGATGTGTTAGAAGTCGAGGTAAGTTTTCCCCATCCGTTTTTACAGACTGGGGTTGAATTAATCGATTTACCAGGTACGAACGATCGCGACGAGCAGGATAACTTAGTACGCGATCGATTATTGGCGGCGGATTTGGTGGTAAATGTGTTAGATGTACGTAAATTGATGACGCTCGGCGAGCGCGAACATCTGCGGGATTGGTTAGAAAATCGTGGGATTAATACCGTGGTATTCGTGGCGAATTTTACGAATATGTTGGAGCCAGAAGAACAAAAAGAAGTTCAACATCGCCTCCGATTTGTCGCTGAGAGTTTTCGCTCTCAATTACCACCAGGGATTAGCAACCTCTATCGAGTTGACGCGCTCCCTGCTCTACGCGCTCGCCTGAAGGGTGACGACGCGACTTTGCATACTTCGGGGTTATCCTCATTTATTTCGGCACTCCAGGCGATTGTGTCGCACCAGCGCGAGAAACTAGCCGAGGTGCGGATGCCTGTGCTGCAATCGTTGGGATTAGAAATTCAAGGATTATTACGATCGCAGATTGCCAAATTGACGGCAGAAGTTAACGAAACTAAAGAGAAGTGCGATCGAGAATTAGCCCTCAAGCGTCAAGCGCAAACATTAATCCAATCTGGATGGGAAACCAGCCTCAAAGAAGTCGAGCAGTGGTTATATTTACCCAACCTGATTAGCTTCTATCAGTCGCCATTAACTACGGCGATTCAAAAAAATGGATTTGGGGAATGGGAATCGAGTAACGTCCGTCCGCGATTGCAACATTCTCAGCAAGAAATTAACGATTGGGTTACTAAAGCCGAAAGCTTTTTTAATACTTCTCCAGTCGAACCCCTAAAGATCGTTTTACCCGATCCGCCTGAAGTCTTATTACCAGAATCACCAACTCAATCTCCACCAAAACCTACAACACCATCTTCAACAATCGATAATTTGGCACCCACCGCACTGGCAACTGGCTTAGGCTGGATACTCGGAGGGCCAATAGGAGCGGTCGTTGCTGGCGGTGCGAGTACGATTGCAAATAAGCGATCGGGAGATCGATCTTCGGACAACACTAGTAATAGTAAAACTCCCGATAACTCGGCAGAGATTTTAGAAGCTTATACCGATGCGGCGGCTGATTATTTATTTAGACTAAATACTGAAACGATCAAGACAATTAAAGCCTATCGCGATCGAGCGGCTGCGGCTATTAATCCAGAAATTAAGCTCGATCGCCAGGTCGATTTGCATCAACAACAAAACTTAACAGATTTAGAACGCTGCTTGGCAGATGTATTAGCTTCAGCCTCAGCGTAACTGTGCCTAAAAAAAATAGATATTTATTTCATACTTTTAGCTTAAATTCATCCATAAAACAAATTGTGTATGTTATATTGGAAGGTAGACATCAATAAGATTGCAGACAAATGTTCTGATTCTAGATATCTGACTGGTGCGCCAACCTGTGGTTTGAGCGTATACCGTCACGCATGATTATTAGTCGATCGTGCGATTAGCTTAGTGGTAAAGCAGCCGAGGTATCGGTCGAGCCTGGGTTCGAGTCCCAGATCGCACAGCTAGCTCGCCCACATTAGAATTGTGAGCATTGGGAATGGTTTGCATTAAAAGCCAAGTGGTTAGAAACCGCTCCTCGGAATGCAAAGTCCGCCTTCACGGACTGAGATAATAGTCCGCGAAGGCGGACTTTGCAACCCCAGGCGCGATTTTAATCGCTGGCTCCACTGGTTCCACAATTTTAATCTGGGCGAGCTAGTACCTCCCAAAAGTTAGCTCATTAGGTAGAGCAGTTGACTATTAATCAACGTGTAACAGGTTCGATTCCTGTACTTTTCACCAAATCCTCCAGCCAACGAGGTAAAAGTTAGGCGACTTCTTAGGGTGAAGTTGGCGAAAGCCAAAACCTATGCCTAAAGGTTAGATTAGGCACCCTACTCATAATAGGCGGCGCAAGCCACAAGCGGTACGAGAGAAATCTCAAAATGGTTCGAGTCCATTATTTTCAACTCTGGAAAGTTGGCGTTTTGGTAATATTTAGTCGCTTAGCGATCGAATATTGCAACAGATTTTGTACCGACAATCGCGTGCATCTTTAATTCGAGTATCTGCCTTCATCTGCTAGGGTTGGTATTTCTTCGGGAATACTAGTTTTAGTCGAGCGAACGCGATATTTGCTAGTTAGAGTCGATCGAGTTATCTTCGGATAGCGCGATTCGACAACTGCTAACTCAATCCAATTTTAGATAAACCCTTCGTCCGTCACAAAGCTGTCGAAAACGCCAGCAATTACAGAGTTAACCAAAGCGAAAAAATTTCAATTCTATTCTCCATCGTAGGTTGGGTAGAGCGAAGCGAAACCCAACAAGCAATATGTTTAAAACATTCTACATCAAACCTCACGAGCGAGGTATATTATTCAACCGTAGCGATTTTAAGGCGATTTTATCACCTGGTACGCATCGTTATTTCGGCTGGGATTGGAGCGTCAAGACATACGATCTCAATCACCCAGAAGCGCAAATCGAACAATTAGAACTGCTCCTGCAAACCGATCGCGATAAACTAGAGCCACACCTGACGATCGTGCGGACGGAATTCGATCGAGTCGCTTTACTTCAAGTCAAACAAAGTTGGATCGTAGTCGCTCCTAACCAATTGCGCGCTTTTTGGAAAGGATTTATCCCCGTCGAAGTGCGGTACTTCAATCTATCCGAAAGTTTGGAATTACCACCAGATCTAGTCGAAAAAACGCGCGGATTTGCCCTCAGTGGTATCAAAAAATTTCAGGTGTCCGAATCAGAAATCGGTTTGATGTACGTCCAGCATAATTTCGTGCGTCCGTTGGGAACTGGTGAATATGCTTTTTGGTCATCGTCAAAAGATTTGCAATTTAAGACGCTCAATCGGATGATTCCGAATCCAGTATTCCCCGATGAAGATGTCTTAATCGATCGACACCCCGAATTTATCGCGCAGTATTGCACCGTTGTCGAAACATTAGCGCAACAAGTTGGCATCGTCCGCGATAGGCAACAACCGATCGCGATTTTACCACCCCACAGTCGCAAATTATTTTGGCAAGGCGTGACGGTAGAAACGATCGATATTAGCAACGATGCGAAACTTTCCAATCCATTAGTTGCCGAATTAGTATCGGGGAAAGACCAGATTAAAAAGCTCGCCAATGATGCCCTCCACGTCCGTGAAGTGCCCGTCCAACATCTGGGCTTCTTGTATGTCGATCGGGTATTTCAGACGCAGCTAGAGCCAGGAATCCATGCCTGGTGGACATTCAATCGATCGTTTACATCGATCGCGATCGATATGCGCCTGCAAAATATGGAAATTTCGGGACAAGATATTCTCACCAAAGATAAAGTCCCCGTGCGGCTAAATCTCACCGCTGGCTATCGGATTAGCGATCCGTTGCAGGCGATGAATAATTTGGCAAATATCAACGGCTTTTTATACAAAGAGCTTCAGTTCGCCCTGCGTGGAGCCGTGGGCGAGCGGACTCTGGATGGAGTACTGGAAGATAAAGGCACGATCGATCGCGATATTGCCGAATATATCCGTGTCAAGACTGCCAATTATGGCTTGACAGTCGAATCTGTCGGCGTCAAAGATATCATCCTCCCTGGGGAAATCAAAACCATCCTCAGCAAGGTAGTCGAAGCAGAGAAATCTGCGCAAGCCAACGTCGTCCGCCGTCGAGAGGAAACCGCCGCTACTAGGAGTATGCTAAATACTGCCAAAGTGATGGAAGAAAACCCCGTCGCGCTGCGATTGAAAGAGTTGGAAATCTTAGAACGCATCGCCGAAAAGATCGATCGTATCCAAGTCAATGGCAGTTTAGACAACATCCTAACCGATCTAATCAACATCAAAAAGTAACCAAAAAAATCCCCTCCTTGGAGGGGTGCCCGTAGGGCGGGGTGGGTAAGATCTTCGCCGAAGTCCTTCATCCCCGATCGCCTCCATCAACGATCGGTTACAATTCTCGATCAAAGCGAGAAGGCTCTAAGATCGATCGTCACATCTAGCCAAAGTTGCTCATGCTGAGATTGTTGGTAGGCAGTGGAGATCTACCCACCCCGCCCGTTGGGCACCCCTCCAAGGAGGGGATTTTTTAGGGGATTTGGTATTTAGATAAATAACAATTGGGTTAGTTCGATCGCTTATTTAAGAAATAATATCTTAATCGAGTTATGGGAGAAATATTGTTTAGATGAATCTAGTTAAAAAATATTGCCTGCGGACGATCGCGATCGCCATCCTATTCATATTTGGATTAGGCATATCTCCATTACCAACTTTAGCAGCAGAAAGCACGTCGCAGTGGGGTTATGAAGGCGATCTAAATCCTGATGCGTGGGGCAAGATTTCGCGCGACTTTGCGACCTGCGATTTAGGTAAATATCAGTCGCCGATCGATATTCAAGGTGCCGTAACAGGACAACCAGTGCAGATTGCCTTTAACTATAAATCATCACCTTTGAGTGTAGTGAATAACGGACATAGCATTCAAGTTAACTATAATTCTGGCAGCACGATCTCGATCGATGGTGAAGAATATCAATTACTACAATTTCATTTTCATACCCCTAGCGAACATAAAATTGCTGGTAAAGCTGCGGCAATGGAAGTACATTTCGTTCATCGCAACGCAGCAGGCAAACTTGCTGTAGTGGGCGTAATGATGAATGAAGGCCGAGAGAATTCGATCGTCAGTAAAGTTTGGCAGGCAATTCCACCAATCGGTCAAACAAACAAGATCGATAACATCACCATCGATGCTGCCAAGCTATTGCCAAATAGTAAATCTTACTATAGTTATATCGGATCGCTGACGACACCACCTTGTAGCGAGGGCGTTAATTGGACTATTTTAACGACACCAATTACAATTTCCAGCTCGCAACTTCAGGAGTTTAAAAAGTTTTACCCGATCGATGCACGTCCGATTCACTCTACCAATGCTAGGAAAATTGAATTGCATGGGTCTATTTAAACTAATACTTGCACTGAAAAGCTTCAGCTAAGATTTGACGTTCACGATCGTAGAGTGAGAAATCCCAAGATAGTGTTGTCTCTGGACGCTCGGCAATAACTCGATCGCGAACTTCTGCCATCTGTTTTGAGTAATCTATAAGCTCGATTAAAAAACCTAATTCAAAGATCGCTTCAAATACACTTTCAAATAGATAGATGGTAGGATGTCCAGAAACAATGCCTAGTTGAGTAGCGACCGCATTATTACAGATTAATATTCCTCCAGTATAATTAATCGCATGACATAAATCTCGATATATCCATGGTGTACCTACCCAAGATTTATCTATTTCTGGAGATTTACCAAGCAACGTTCTCGTGCTGCGATCGTACTTAAGTTTTAGACGATCGGACATATTTGGCGAGATATTGACGCTTGTCAAAAGTAGTTGTCGCTCTCGAATTGTATAAGCACAATGAAATCCCCGAACGCAAGCACTTGAAGCTGCTTCTGGATAAACACCATAAGCGGTAGGCTCGAACCATCCTTCCCTATTACTACATTGTTCGATCGCATATCTTCGATCGTCGATCGAGATTTCATCCCTAATTTGAGCAGTCATTTATAAAATCTAGTAGTCTACGGCGTAAATAAGGTTACTATTTTGCGGGGAGCGGGGAGCGGCGGCTTTGCTGACGGGAAAGCGGATGCACCCACGCGGAGATTGGAGGAGCATATGTTGCACCAAGCAAGCGAGACAGCGACGCAGCTCCCTTCGGGAAGGCTCCCTCCCGGATTATGCGGATGCGCTCCGGTCGGGTTTCCCGACCGTGGAAGCGCACCAAGCAGCGAGACAAGACAGGGAGCGGGGAAAGAAATGGTTGATTAATTTCTGCCGCATAGTACTACCAACTTGAGTTAATAGCGATCGAATTCAGGATTTTAAATGTAGCCTTTTTAACACTCTTTAGCCACAATGGCTAAAATTGCGTTAGCATATTTGAGAGACTTCAATCCATACGAACGATGAAGTAATAATGCTAACATATCCATAGCTGCCGCATTTTGTCAAGTAAGTAAAAATGACGATCTTGGCTTGCAGCATAGCAATTTTAGATAAATAATCTCGACTACCTGTATCCTAAATTTCAATAATTTACTAATTAATCGATCGATAGATCGGTAAATTTGTATCGTCACTATTTAGATAGTGACTGCTCTGTGACGGGCTAGATTTAACAAGTTGGGATGAGATTGGCTAGTTATTAAAGTTACCAGAGAATATATAAATTGCTGGTTGCTTTGTTCGATCGGCGATCTAAAGAGCGATCGCCGAAATTAGGTCAGCCCGATTTTAAATAGAGGAAGATGACAAAACTTTTTTATGCGGTGTTAGCGAACTCGCTAGTAGCTTCGCTGACAAATTCATTCGTGTGGTTTGCGGTGACATTTTGGGTATATTTACAAACTCAGTCGGTCGTTGTGACATCGGTAATGGCCGGGATCTATCTGCTGACAGTTGCAACTTCTGGCTTTTTGCTTGGCTCTGTAGTCGATCGATATCGCAAAAAATCGGCGATGATGCTGTCGAGTATTTGTTCGTTAGTGGCCTATATTCTCGATTACATCATTTATAGATTTACTCCAGCATCGGCATTTACCGATCCAAGTAGCGTCATGCTATGGATATTTATCGTCCTGGCATTGATTGGCGCGATCGCGGGCAATCTGCGGACGATCTCACTGTCCACACTGGTGACATTTCTGATTCCCGAAGCAAAACGTTCTCGCGCCAACGGTTTAGTTGGCATGGCAAATGGCGTCGCCTTCTTAATCTCTTCGATTATGAGCGGACTAGCGATCGGATTTTTAGGGATATATTGGATGTTAGTCTGCGCGATCGGGCTGACCATTTTAGTTATCTGCCATTTATCCATATTATCAATTCCCGAAACCAAGATCGTTCATACCGAATCTCATCTCGATAGTATCGATTTACGTGGCACGATCGCCGCATTAGAGTTAGTTCCTGGGCTGTTTGGACTGATTTTTTTTACCACCTTTAATAACTTTTTGGGTGGAGTGTTCATGTCGCTGATGGATGCTTATGGCTTGTCGTTGGTTTCGGTACAAGTATGGGGCATTCTGTGGGGCTGCTTGAGTTTGGGCTTCATCGCAGGTGGGTTGGTGGTTGCCAAAAAAGGTGTCGGTGCCAATCCGTTGCAAACGCTGTTTCTTGCCAATATCGTGATGTGGACGATCGCGATGTTGTTTACAATTCAGCCATCGATCGTGTTATTGACGATCGGGTTATTTAGCTATTTATGCCTGATTCCGATCGCGGAAGCTTGCGAACAAACCATCCTCCAAAAAGTGATTCCCCCAGAACGACAGGGACGCGTGTTTGGGTTCGCTCAGAGTGTCGAGCAAGCAGCATCGCCGCTAACTGCATTTGCAATTGGGCCGATCGCACAAGTCTGGTTTATTCCGTTTATGACTACAGGTGCTGGCGTAGATCTGATTGGGGGCTGGTTTGGGACGGGCAAGGATCGGGGCATTGCGCTGTTATTTACAGTCACTGGCGCGATCGGGCTACTGATGACGTTGCTAGCCATGCGCTCGCGATCGTATCGCAAGTTGTCGGGGTATTATCGATAATGTCGTTAAGATTGACATTCAGAGCCTTGGCTCGATCGCGATGAACTCGAACGCTCGTGGTAGCGATCGTTATTTTTTAAGTTAGTATTCAGTGAATCTTCATCTAACCTCGAACTTATAGCCTCTGTTGTTAGACAGAAATATTGGAGTTTTTGGGCCAAGTGAAATAGAAGGTAGCACCGTGGGGAGGCTGGGACTCTATCCAAATATTGCCACCTTCAGCTTCGACAATTTTTTTGACGATGCTCAGACCGATGCCGGAGCTGTCGTTGCGGCGTTGGGGATTGACAGCTTGGAAAATAATAAAGATCCGCTCGTGTTGTTCGGGGGCAATGCCTGGGCCATCATCGGCTACGGCAAATTCATAAAGATCGCCGCGATCGCGACCCGAAATCTGGATCGACCCATGGTCACAGTCGTGATGTTTGATGGCGTTACTAATTAGGTTGGTCAATACTTGGGATAAAAATAGGCGTTTGGTATTGAAAGTGGGTAAATCGGGCGCGATCGCGATTTTAAAAGTCGGCGGCGGCGCAATTGAATCGATAACCTCCGCTACTAATTGCGATACGACGACTGGCTCGATCGGGGCCACCATTCTACCGACACGGGCAAAGTCGAGCAGTCCGTCGATAGTTGCTTCCATCCGGTGGACGCGGTTGCGCAGTAAAGATGTGTGATGTCGAACCCGATCGGCAAGTATGCTCTCTAAGTCATCTTCGATCCACTGAGCCAGATTGGCAATACCGCGCAGTGGTGCTTTGAGATCGTGGGAGACCACATAGACAAATGAGTCCAACTCGCGGTTGCGTTCTTCGATTTTAGCCGCCGACTCACCCAAGAGACGATTGACTCGATCGAGTTCGCGGACTTGTTGTTCGAGTGCGGCTTGGCCCTGCTGGCGTTCGGCTTCTGCTCGTTTGCGCTCGGTAATTTCTTGCACCATCACATTGACGCCCACGACGCAATCTTCAGCATCTTTTTGCGGGTAACAGCAGACTAGCCAGTGTCGTAATAGATCGGGTCGAGCGGGATGGCTCCCACTCAATTCTAGGTCGATAATTGGTTCTCCCGATTCAATTACTTGTCGATACAGTGCCTCGATCGTCTCAGCGGCTCCAGGAAACAGCTCGCTAGGAGTCCGCCCGATATGTGCCGCGACCGGAAACCCATTAATTCGCGCTAAATACTCGTTGAGGCGAACGAATTGAAGATCGGTATTAATAAAACACAGTCCCACTGGTGCCGATCGATAGATCGCTTCGATTTCGCCTAATTGCTGTTCGACAATGGCTTGTGCCGCTCGCGTGCGTTCTTCTTCTACTCTCAAGGCTTGCGCTGCTCGCGCCCGATCGCCGATCGACCAAATCTGCCTCACCACTGCCTGCATCAAGCCGATTTCATCCTCACGCCAGTGTCGCACTCTTTGAGTACTCACATGTAGGGTCGCCACCCAGCGACCTTCAGACAGACAGGGAATTTTGGCAACCGCTCTGGCACCAAACTGCCGATAGCTGTCGAGATAAGGTGCCAGGAGCGGCTCAGTCGTCAGATCGTCGATCGCCACTGCCTCACCTGCAAACAGCGCAACTTGTAGCTCTGGCGGCAAAGAGCCACCGAGCGTATAGATCCCCGCTGCATCGGACAACCCCTCGCGATGCCAGTCGCGCTCGATCTTGGCTAGCCGTCGTGCCCAATCGACTTGAGACCACGTTACCCGATCGACATCTAGATATTCACCCAGACTCTTAGCCGATTCCCATTGGATTTCGTCAGCATCGGTAACTTGCCGCAGCCGTCGCGTCAGATCGTTGAGGAAGCGTTCGTTGAGTTCGGTGTTTTTGCGAGCGGTAATATCCATTAGCGTCCCCAACAGCCGCTCTGGCACATCTGTGGAGTAGCGATCGGCTCGTCCCTGTGCGAGTACCCAGCCCACCGTCCCATCGGGGTAAACGATCCGGTATTCTTCAACGTATTCCCGATCCTCGCGAATGGCACTTTGCACGGCATCAGCGACCCGCTGGCGATCGTCGGGATGAATGAGATCTAGAGCCTGTGCCAATGTCACCGTCGCATCTGCTGGCAGCCCAAAAATTGCTTTGCAACGCTCGTCCCAAGTCAAAGTCTGGCTCTGGGTATCGATATCCCAAATTCCCTGTTTGGCAGCACGGAGGGCAAGTTGGAGACGTTCTCTACTCGATCGCATCCGAGTAGCCGAGCGCACTCGATCGTAATCGAGCCGATTGAGAATACCCGCATTGATTCTAATTTGTCCCAACCAGATCGCCGTTAAGGAGATCGACATCAGCGACAGGGCAACGTTAACGTTGTATAAATTGGCTTGCAGACCTTGCAAAATCAGCCAACCAACGATCGCTGGTGCCAAAATTGCCGCTGGCATAAATCGCCGCGCGCTCTGACCGCCCATCAGCTCCGTAGTAATCGCTCGCATAAAGCCGCGATCGCTCCTCAGTCCCAAAATGCCTACACTCAAGGTCAAAAAAGTGATGGTGGTATGCAGTGCCATCGAAGTCATCACTGTATTGAGCCGCACATTATATGCATAGCTGACGCTCGCTTGCATGGCGATCGAACCCGCCACTACGGCCATAATTTGGGCGATCGTTACCCCATCTACTTGGACTTGGTGTTGGGGTTGCTTTGACGAGCGTCGCTCTGGGCTATTTATCAGTAATAGTGCCGCACCTATCAAGCAAAAGCTCACGGCGGTATTGATGCCCATCAGATCGGAATCGACAGTACCGATCGCCTTAAAATCTCCCAACCATCGATCGTCAGCACCTATCTGCCAGCCAAATAGATATTCACAAATAGTCAATAGAGGAATGACAATCGCGCTAAGCGCAAAGCCGCTGGCCATTTTCTCTCCCCGCGCACTCTGCGGTTGATGAGTTTTTAGCAGCAGCGAGATTCCCGCCAACACAAAACAAATAGCCGTATTTACCTTCATCGACACCCCACCAGGGATGGCACTCTTGAGGACTGCAATATCTAATTGCCAACCAATTAATACCAGCACTCCGATGGCGATCGCGCTCTTACTGGCAATTCCAGCGAGATGCTGCCCGCTCTGCTCTAGACGATTGGTATTTGGTGGAGAGAATCGTTGCTTAGATCTGATAAATGACGGCGAGTGCTGCATATCGCTCCGATAATTGTAAGTTATGGGTCGAGCGCGATCCTATGCAGTAAAGTATGAACTAGAAAGCTCTACAATACTGGATGACAAGTATCGATCGGGTGTCAGGCTGCCATGCGAGCGACGTATATTACTACCGCGTCACATACAGACATTTTTCAATAGAAAGGCTAGATGACAGAGCCGACGACTGACTACAACACTTAATTTAGATAAATGTATCGATCGAATTTTTTATGTTTCATTGATTTTATCAAAAACTAAATATTTTTTCTAGCTTGTTCTCATAGGTCGATCGATCGGGCTTTATGCAGTTATAGAGCCAATTCTACTGGCGTTTATCTATTTTTTAGTAACAAATAAAAGTCAAAAATATCACAATTTTTAACAGCCATTTAAAAAATCGATTGCTAGATAACTGCTTAATTCAACGATCTACCTTTGGGTAGAAGCGATATAGAAGTGCTTCTGCCATGCTGAAGATACAGTATTAAAACTTAGGTAACCAGATTTTCATGGCAAACTTACACGACATTGTTGAAGGCGTTCAAGATGCTTTGGGCAACCTGACACCCACCCCAGTCATTCTGCAAGAAGAATCGACCGCCCACGACCTCAAAAAACGGTTGGAATGGGCCGAACCAGCCCTATCGATTATCGATATTCGCGATCGGGAAGCTTTTAACCAAGGACGCATCACCGGGGCAATGTCGATGCCGATGGAGCAACTCGACGAGATGAAATCTACCCTTCAACCCGAACACGATATTTATATCTATGCGGAGTCTGACGAGCGAGCGCACGAAGCCGCTGAAATGCTCAGAGCTGCTGGCTTTAAAGCCGTCACCCACATCATGGGCGGTTTAGATGCTTGGCACGAAATTGGCGGCCCCACCGAAGGCATCCAAGAAGATGGCATTCCACCCGAAGCTAATGCCTATAACGTCGTCTCTCGACTCAAAACCGAGCACGACGTTCAAGAAGCTGGCAAAGCGCAACAGGCTAATTAACCAATCGCACAATTAGCCCGTAAACGAAGTCAACCATACTTGTGCGTACACCGTAGCCTTAAACAGGGGGAACCAGATCCGAAAGTCCCCCTGCTTGGTGCGTTTCAAAAGCGTGGGTGACCCGCGCGGAGCGTTGCAGTGTGGTTGGGAAACCCGACCACACTGCGATACGAGCGTCAATATGACTGAGAATGGCTGGGAAACAAATTATTTATGATTGTCAATCTGACTGATGAGGGCTGGGAAATAATTTATCATCGCGCTCACGCACTACTAGCGGCACAAATTGCGGGGTATTGGCAGACACCTGACGATACTACCCGCTTGGTAGATACGATCGCCGCGATCGCTCATCATGACGATCTCGAACGTGAGTGGGAAGGCGACCACCTAACCAAATCCGGTGCTCCACTCGACTTTACGCTGGGCAACGGGGAGGATTTGGCAGTGCCGCCACTATATAAGCATGTGGAAGAAGCACTCTATCGGGGGCGATGGGTGGCATTGTTAGTGTCGATGCACATGAGTTTCTTGCTAGAAGGACGGCGGGGCGAGCTGTCCGAACTCGACGAGTTTTTGGACAAACAAATCGAGCTGCGACAGACTTGGTGCGACAGCTTAGGTATCAGTGAAACTGATGCCGAAAAAGCTTATGCCAAGATGCAGTGCTGCGATCGACTCTCATTAATCTTATGTCAACGTCAAATTCCTGACGGCGAAAGGTTTTTAGAAATCGCCAAGGGGCCAGGAGGCGAGCGACACGACTTGCTGCAACGTGGTGACAAGACGCTGACTGTTAAGCCGTGGCCGTTTAAAGATGAAAAATTCACCGTGCGGGTCGATGCTTCCCTACTGACGCAAATGCAGTTCGATAGCGACGAAGAATTAATTGCATCGCTCCAACAAGCACCGATAAGTTCGCTCGAATGGACTTTTGCAGCCTAAATAAACTTAAGTAATTAATCCAATCGAAATCGATGAATAATACCTGGTTCGATAATTTTTTCCGAAATAGTAATGGTGAAGTTGTCATCGGTCAAATGCCCAATATCCCGATTATTGTTTGGGTATTGGCGACATTATTAAAAGTTGTCTACAAAACAGGACAAGTCAATATTGGCTTAGATTTATTAGCTTCTAGTGCCCTATTTGTGTGGGCGATTGGTGAGTTATTTCAAGGTGAAAGTCATTTCCGCCAATGGCTGGGTCTGCTCGTGCTCATTGCTTTAATGACGACCAAAATTCAGCAAGTCAGTATCGCTAATAATCGAGTTGGATAGTGGATAGTGGATAGTGGATAGTGAGTAGAGATGGGAACTGCGTTCCCTCACCTATCCACCCATCTACCCATCCACCCATTTACTTTTCCCTGCCACAAACCTAGATTGCAGCTACTTAAAGCTTTGAACTAAGATTAACGAATATATCTATAAGCACCGAGTGTCATTGTCATAATGTCTTCAGACCAAAAAATAGCTGCGAGTAGCATTTTTGTCAAGGGTAGCGCAATGGCCGATTTAATGTGCGAGTATGATTGGTCACAGACTCCGCTAGGCGATTCTTCTGGCTGGTCTCAGAGCTTAAAAACAGTATTGAGTATTCTGTTGACTTCACAGCACCCAATTTTTTTATGGTGGGGTGAAAGTCTCATTCAGTTTTATAACGATGCCTACCGTCCGATTTTGGGCACTACTAAGCATCCCCAAGCACTAGGACAACAGGGACGCGAGTGCTGGCAGGAAATTTGGCATATTATCGAACCCACGATCGAAGCTGTGATGCAACGCGGTGAGGCGACGCGGATTCAAGATGGGTTGCTGTTGCTCGAACGCAATGGCTATTTGGAAGAATGTTATTTTAACTACGCCTACAGTCCCATCAGAAATGAGGCGGGGGATGTCGGCGGCATTTTTTGTGCCTGCGATGAAACTACCAAACGCGTAGTCGGCGAGCGACAGCTCAAAACCCTGTGCGAATTAGCAGCGCAAGCATTGGTAGCTAAAACCGTCCGGGAAGCGGGCGAACTGTGCATGAGCGCGCTCGCCAAGAATCCGGCGGATATCCCGTTGGCATTGTTATACCTGATGGATGACGATCGAGACGAGTCGGCGTGCCTCATGGGTACTGCTGGTATCGCACCGGGCACGAGTGCCAGTCCCGAACGGATCGATCTAGCAACTCACCCCTGGAATTTGGATCGAGTTCAGCGCACCGAGCAAGCCGAATACATCCCCAATTTAACCGCCCGATTTAACTCGCTACCCAATACGATCTGGGATGTGCCGCCACAGTCGGCGATCGTGTTACCGCTGGAACGATCGAGACAATCGCAGATATCGGGGTTTCTAATTTTGGCAATTAGTCCTCGCCGTGCCTTTGATGAGGACTATCGCGGCTTTTTGGAAGTTGTCGCCAGTCAGGTGGAAACTGCCATCGGTAATGCGCGCGCCCATGAAGAAGAACGCCAACGGATCGAGGCTCTAGCCGCACTCGATCGCGCGAAAACCGAGTTCTTTAGCAATGTATCTCACGAATTTAGGACGCCGCTAACGCTGATGCTATCGCCGTTGGCAGAGACGATTGCCAATCTCGATGGCACCATTTCCCCGCAAGATCGCGATCGACTCAAACTGATTCAGCGCAATGGCAATCGGTTGCTCAAACTCGTCAACAGTCTCCTGGACTTTTCGCGGCTCGAAGCAGGCAAAGAGCACGTTAGCTACGAAGCTGTCGATTTAGCTAGTTATACCGCCGAACTCGCTAGTACCTTTCGATCGACGATCGAGCAAGCAGGTTTATCGTTAGTTATAGAATGTCCCACCCTACCCGCAGCGGTCTGGATCGATCGGCAAATGTGGGAGAAGATCGTCCTCAATTTGCTCTCTAATGCCTTCAAATTTACCCTAGAAGGCACGATCTATGTGCACCTGGAGTACTCAGGCGATCGAGTGAAATTAACCATCTCTGACACGGGGGTGGGCATCCCAGAGCCGGAATTACCACGCTTATTCGATCGCTTCCATCGGGTCGAAAATTCGCAAGGACGCAGTTTTGAAGGTTCGGGCATCGGCTTATCGCTCGTGCAGGAATTCATCAAATTGCAGGGCGGCACGATCGCGGTGACGAGTACGGTAGGGGCGGGCAGTAGTTTCGTAGTGACAATGCCCACGGGACACGATCGATTCCCCCCGCTCGATAATTCCCATCACACAACGGCAACACCGTCCGATCCGTTGCCATATATCGAAGAAGCGCGCAGTTGGCTGCCAGAAACTAGTCTCGCGCTACCCCCCACCCAAACCCCGCCAGCCGATCGTCCGACAATTCTACTGGCTGATGATAATGCGGATGTGCGCGATTACGTTCGGCGATTATTAAGCAGATCTTATCAGGTAGAAACAGTAGCCGATGGCGTGGCGGCAATGGAGTCGATCTACCGCCAGCAGCCGGATTTAGTTTTGACAGATGTAATGATGCCCCGCATGGATGGGTGCGAGTTGCTGCGAGTGCTGCGCTCTAGTCCCACTACGGCAGAGATCCCGATCGTGTTATTATCCGCCCGCGCTGGAGAAGAAGCTCGGATTGAAGGACTCGCAACTGGTGCAGATGATTACCTAATCAAGCCATTTTCCGCTCGTGAATTAGTCGCGCGGGTAGAAGCAACCATCAAATTAGCCCAACTCCGCCGCACCGAACGCGATCGCGCCTTGCAAAAAGAAACCGACATAGCTGAAGCCAATCTCGATCGGATCGTGTCGAGCCTGCGCGATGGCTTTGCGACCTTCGATCGGCAATGGCGATACACCTATGTCAATAATCGCCTGCTGGACATCATCAATCTGCCCCGTGAAGCAGTGCTGGGGCAATACTCTTGGAATGTATTTCCTCATCAAGTAGGGGTTGAGTTTTACGATCTGTTAAATCGGGCCATGACCGAACAGGTGGAGGCGCAGTTCGAGTTTTACTACTCATTGGTAGATGCCTGGGTAGAACA
The DNA here is from genome assembly GCF_000317145.1 of Chamaesiphon minutus PCC 6605. Taxonomy (GTDB): domain Bacteria; phylum Cyanobacteriota; class Cyanobacteriia; order Cyanobacteriales; family Chamaesiphonaceae; genus Chamaesiphon; species Chamaesiphon minutus. The sequence goes on from NC_019697.1 coordinate 4,147,569, forward strand.
TCGCGTCTATCCCACCAGCGATGGCTTGGCGATTCTGATGGCAGATATCAGCGATCGCAAACGGGCAGAACTCCTGCTAGTCGAGCAAAAACGACTGTTAGAGTTAGTCGCGGCTGGCGAACCGCTAGCAGATTGTCTAGCTGCCGTCTGCGCCTCCGTGTCCAATCTGAGCTTGGGCGTTCGCGCCTGCATTTTACCCACCGATGCCCAGCGACAAACATTTCCCTACCTTATTACCCCAGAATTTCCGCCATCCTTCGCGACTGGCTTACAAAATACACCCATAAATGAGCTGCTCGGAACTTGCGCGATCGCGGTCGATGCCGGAAAATCAGTAACTTGCGCCGACATTAGCGAAGAAGGATCGCCCTCATGGCGAGATCTCTGCGTAGCTCATGGCGTCCTGGGTTGCCATTCTGCGCCGATCGTGGGTGCGGACGACCTACCGCTAGGGTCATTGATGTTATGTTTCGATCGATCCCGCCTGCCGACCGAGTGGGAGTACCAATTAGCCGAATTTGGCACCAATATCGCCAGCATCGTCTTCGATCGCGAGCGCGCTAGCCTTGCCCTCCAGACATCTGAAGCCAAATACCGAATGTTGTTCGAGTCGATGGATCGAGGCTTCTGTATCTGCGAAATGTTATTTGACGAGCATGGCGTACCAGTTGACTATCTGTTTCTCGAAGTCAATTCAATCTTCGGCAGTTTGACGGGATTGGAAGGATCTGTAGGTAAAACAGCACGGGAACTAGTGCCCGATCTCGAAGCCCGTTGGTTTGAGATTTACGGTCGAGTCGTCCAGACAGGCGAACCGATTCGGTTTGAAGATGGATCGAGCGTCATGAACCGCTGGTTCAATGTCAACGCTTTTGCCACTGGTACGCCAGGTAGCAACCAGTTTGCCATTTTATTTACTAACATCACCGAGCGCAAACAGGCCGAAGAAGCATTACGAGAAAGTGAGGCGCGGCTGCGGTTCATGTTGGATGCTACCCAAATCGGCCTGTGGGATCTCGACCTAACCACCCAACAGCACACAGCTACTCGATCGCTCCGGCACGACCAAATCTTTGGCTATGAGTCGCTGTTGCCAGAATGGAGCTACGAAATCTTTTTGACCCACGTCCATCCTGAAGATCGCGGCGCAGTGGATGAGAAGTTTCAACAAACGATCTCAACCAACGCCGATTGGAACTTTGAATGTCGAATTATCCACGCCGATGGCGGCATTCATTGGATTTGGGTGCGCAGTAGTGTTTATTGTAACGCTGACGAGCGGCCAACGCGGCTATTGGGCATGGTGATGGATGCGACCGATCGCAAACAAGCTGAAGCAACCCTTGCAGATCGCGCTCGCGAACTCGCCGATCTCAACACTCGCCTTGCCCAAGCCGCCAGCCAGCTCCAGGAGCGCAATCAAGAACTCGATAGCTTCGTCTACATCGTCTCCCACGATCTCAAAGCACCCCTGCGCGCGATCTCCAATCTCTCTGGATGGATCGAAGAAGACTTTGACGGCTCGCTGACCGCACACACCACAGAGCAGATGAACATGCTCCGCAGCCGCGTCCATCGGATGGAAGGCATGATCGACGGACTGCTCCAATATGCCCGTGCCAGCCGCAAAGATAGCCAGCTAGAACTAGTTTGCGTTGCCGACTTACTCGCCGAAGTCATCGAATCGATCGATCCACCATCGATATTCACGGTGAGCATCGCTACCGAGATGCCCACTTTAGAAGCCAAGCGATTGTTGTTGTTCCAAGTATTTGCCAACCTCATTAGCAATGCCTTCAAACATCACGATCGTTCGGATGGCTGCATTCGCATTTCCTGTCGCGCCCAAAGCGATTTTTATGAATTTGCCGTAGCCGACGACGGCCCAGGCATCGACCCAGTCTATCACGATCGGATCTTTATCATTTTCCAAGCCGCCAACCCGCAAAAAAATTCCGACAGCACGGGTGTCGGTCTGAGCATCGTCAAAAAAATTGTCGAAACAGCCGGAGGTCAGATTTGGCTGGAGTCAGAGCTAGGCAAAGGAACGACATTCTACTTTACCTGGCCGAGGCTATTATCAAGCGCGAAATCTTAATTAACTGAAATTAGGGAGCGGCACATTGCCAAAATCACAGGTAGAGGTAATTCATGAATTACCCCTACCGAGGGTTTCACCCCTTACAGCTAGCGACGCCCGAAAATTTGCTATTTCCTACAACTCTTCAGATGGATTAGATTGACCGAGGACGGGAGTTAGATAAGCAACCAATACCCCGATCGCAAATCCAGAGCAATTCCGCAATAACGGTACCCATTCTGATGTACGGGTAATCACAGGTGCGATGCCGAAGGCGATGAATAAAATCCCCCACAATGGCGAAAAAATCAACGCCCATTGCCAAGCAAAACCGCCGTCAGGTTTGCGATATTGTCCGGCAAATCCACAAATTACGCCACCGATAACCGAGCTAATCAGGGTGAGCAACCACTGTTCTTTGGGCAATCCTGGCACCACATTACAACCACCCTTAACCAAGCAAGTTTTAACTGCTTCTAGAGAGTCTGTAATAGCACTGTCCTCGCCGTTCTCGCGAACATAGTACATATTTCCAAATCTGGTTTGCAGCTCGATCCAGAAGGTTCTAGGCATGAGTTTGTACACATCATCGCCAACCCGAAAATTGAGGGTATTACCACCGCGAGAATCAGAGACAACAAGGACGCTTTTCTCATCGAGTCCCCAGTACTTACTCACCGCACGTCCGGGAGTGCGATCGTATTGTGTCAAGACGCGCAGCTTCCAACCAGTTTCGGCTTCAAAGGTATCGATATCTTTGACAAGCTTCTGTTCTTGGATTGCGGTGAAAGTTTTCGCTAAATCGATAACGGGGGTCTGCTCTTTGGGCAAGAGTTCGGGATTGTCATAAGCTTGGGCGGATGGGGCGATCGACCATAGCGATATACTTAACACTACGGCAATTGCAGATCCGAGCAGGCGGCGGAAGATCGTGTTCGATGAGGGCATTTTCTACTAAGCTCGTTGGGTCGATGCTAAGGCAAATCGGAGATCGGCATTCATCAGTACCGATATTGCGACTGTCTCGATCGATATAAATTAATCTATTATTAATTTACTTTACAATACTTTACGAGAAAACGGGGCGATCCGATCGGATGCGGAGCGAGTTGGGAGCGAGGGACAGGGAGAAGGGGAAACGGGGAAACGGGGTTGAGCCATTTATGAGTCGAAGCGGCAGGATCTTGGTTTGACGGGGCAGTCTTTTTCTTCGAGTTGATTGTGGCTCAGATAAAGGTCGGTTAAATTTTTCAAACTCGCCAGGGGTTTGACATCACTAATTTGATTTCGAGAAAGTTTTAGCTCGGTTAAATTTTTCAAACTCGCTAGAGGCTTGATATCGCTGATTTGATTAGAATTGAGGTCGAGTCCAGTTAAATTTTTCAAACTCGCCAGGGGTTTGATATCGCTAATTTGATTGGCATGAAATTCGAGATAGACTAAATCTTTTAAACTAGTGATGGGCTTAACGTTTTCGATCTGATTGGCATTGAGAAAAAGTGTCTTCAAATTAGTCAAACTAGCTAAAGGTTTCAGATCGCTAATTTGATTGGAATTGAGGTCGAGTCCTCTTAAATTAGTCAAACTAGCTAACGGTTTTAGATCGCTAATTTGATTGGAATTAAGGAAAAGTGCTTTCAAATTTGTCAAGCTAGCTAAAGGTTTTAAATCTTTAAGGCGATCGCCACTGAGGTATAGTTCCGACAGACTTTTAAGTTTAGTATCGGCTTGTTGACAATCTTTAGTACCTGCTTTTTGCAGCATTGCATCGATCGTCCGTTTAGTATCCGCAGAGGCAGAATTTCGCTCCTGACACCAGGTCGCGAAACTTTTAACATTTGCTTGCTGTGCTGAAACCCCGATCGGAGCTATTCCTGAGAATAATAATATTGAAATGCTGGTTAGTGTAAAAGGAATTTTCATAAAATAGACGCCCACCAAGATCCTGAGGATTATGCATTCGCTAGCATCTACAATCACAAATGTCCCCAATCCGCAAACGATCGCTAAAAAAATATCCGCACAATAGCAATATTGCGCAAATATTAAGTTACTAATACCTTTGTTTGTCGAAAAATAATTAGGTAGAGGTGCGATCTCGATCGAGATTAACTCACCTCTTGCACCACCAGATAAAGACTAGTGCTTGGTGTAGATCTGGTGGGCACCCACAAGGGACACCCCCCACACAATCAACCTGTAGGGGTGCCCCTTGTGGGTACCCCAGGTCTACACTAAGCACTAGTTAATTAAACCCAAAACTACTAGCCTTTGGTCGTGGATAATTTGAGATTGAACTCAGTTTCAAAAATCGGCTTTTTATAATCCAAACTCCAACATTCCAACACGCACGCATCGGTAGGATCGGTGGGGAAAAATGTTAGATGGCACTCGCGACTAGTCAAATCGCAGTTGAGACGAACATCCTTAATCGCTCCGATCCTGCGCCTGTCGAGAGCGACAGCTACTCTTAAGATCGCACTGAGTTGGGAGACGATCGATCTTTGCTCTTTGGAGAGATTTTGTAAATTCTGATGTTTCTTTTTGGGTGGGCTTTTGCGATGGTAGCGCGCTACATTGGCAATGATATCGATTTCGGATTCGCTAAAGCCTAGCAGTTCGCCATACCTAATCAGATAATAAGAATGCTTGTGGTGGGCATCGTGACTGACAAAGTGACCGCTATTGTGTAAAATTGCCGCACTCCAGAGTAACTGTCGAATCGATTTATCCCAAGTATGTATCTGTCCGTAGGTTTGGTCGAAGAGACTCAAAGCTAGTTCGGCGACGCGCTCTGAATGGGGGAGATCTACGCCATATTTACCAGCAATTTTGAGGGTACTGCGTTCGCGAATCGAACCTTGGTACTTGAGTCGATCTTCAATCAGTCCCTGTGTCAGCATCCAGTCAACGATTACCCCTTCGCGAAGACTGCGCTCGCAGACAGATAGATGTTGCATCCCTAGTAGTGTCATCGCTTCTTGGAGCACGACGGCACCTGCGACGATAATTTCGGCACGTCGCTCGGAAATGCCTTCAATTGCCGTCCGCTCAGCAACAGTCATGCGGCGGAGGCGATTGATGAGATTGCGTAATTCAGCTAGATGAATGCCCGAACCATGGACGCGATCGGGGACGTGACCATTTTTCTCTAAACTAAGGATCGTCGCTAGTGTTTCGATCGTGCCGGAAGTCCCAATCATTTTGGGCATTTCCCCCGGCTGGAGATTAGCTTTAATCTCATCGATGGCGCGTTCCAATTGTCCGCGCACGAAGGCTTGGAGATAGAGTAAAGCTCGATCGCTAACAGGATTATTGGGGATAAATTCACCCGTCAGCCGCACGGCACCGATTTTGGTACTGCTGAGGGTGCGCGGCTCGTGCGTATCGCCCAAGATTAGCTCGGTGGAACCGCCACCAATGTCGATAATAATATGCGGCGTATTGTTAAACTCGACTCCCGATAAAACGCCCAGATAAATCCGCCGCGCTTCTTCTTGTCCCGAAATAATATTGACGGCTAATCCCAATTCTGCCTCGATCGATCTGACAAATTCATGTCCGTTGGGAGCTTCGCGTACCGCGCTAGTAGCCACGGCAAAGATCTGTCGAACGTTGAGACTTTTGGCAACTTCCTGACATCGTTTGAGGGCACCAAAGGCTCGCTCGATCGCCTCTGGGGTGAGGTTACCCGTCAGGGGGTCGCGATCGCCCAAACGCACGGTTTCCTTCTCACGAGCGATCGTACTAAAGGCTGGTAACGAGGTGACTATCCGCACTATCACCATATGAATCGAATTGGTGCCAATATCGATCGCGGCAATAATCGGATCGTTGGATGCTCGATCGCCATCGATCGTGGCTGAAGCTTCTAATACCACATTTACCATAGGGATTTTCAGCCAAGTGAGAGGACGATTGTTATTGTAGATAAGTCAATTGTGAAAACACTACCAACAGAATCTAATTTACCTTGATGGCGGACTTTGATACAAGCGTTACTAATCCATTACAATCTGTTTTTTACTCTGCCAACGAGCGCAATCATGCGGCGATCGCTCGAATCCAGAAATTATCCATTTACAGATCCGCCGATCTCAACCTCGAATCGAGTGGATTTGTTCCGCTCCAGCACTGCGTTTATTAGGGATTGGCACTTGGCTGTTTGTTAAATGCCACTTGAATAGCCAGTAGAATCAACCCGATTGCAATAATCCCAAATACTGCCGCACCCAAGGCTGTAGAACCCACAACCAGAGTGCGCAACGCCGTGGCAATATTTACTGCCATATTAGTCTTTTGAACCATCGGTTTGGTGGCAAACGTCGTGGCAATCTTACTAGTCATCATATACATCGCGATCGACATTGCGCCAGCAATCAGCGAACCAGTCAAACAACGCAAGGGACTGGGGAGAGTGGTTTCGGGAGGGGTAGTCATTTTGGATTTTGGATTTTGGATTGAATACTGGTTATTAAAGTTGAGTAGCTGACAAGCAATGTGTTAGAAAAAGACAATTGGTATTTTTACCTTTAACCTTTAACCTTTCCCCCTTCCTACACTAAAATTTCTCCCATACTCACTAAACCACCCTGACGCCTCGATCGCAAAATTGAGTGACAAATAACTCTAAATCTGGATCGGAAAGAGCGGCACGGACTTGATGATAGATGGTATCAGCTTGCTCCCGCGAGGCTGCTAAACTAAATACCGTTGGCCCCGAACCAGACATCATCGTCCCTAAGTTGGGATGACGTTGAAATTCTGCCCGTAATTCGCCCACTTGTGGATAAGCAGGCAATACCACTTTTTCTAGATCGTTATACAAACGCTGTCCAATTTTAACGGCATCTTTAGCCGCGATCGCGCGAACTAAGTCTCCAGAATGTACGCGATGAGATCGATCTATTAAAGCCGTAGGCTCGCGTGCGTACTCATGCTCGAATTCTCGTTGATAGGTTTTATAAGCCCAAGGGGTGGATACCTCTAAGCTCTGATATTTACCCAGCACCACATAGATCCCCGCTAAGCTAGGTAGGGGCGAGATTACCTCCCCTCTTCCGGTGGCAATGGCAGTTCCCCCCGAAATACAAAAGGGCACGTCAGAACCCAATTTTGCCCCCAATGCTTGCAAGTCGCTTTGAGTCAGTCCCAATTCCCACAATAAATCGATGCCAACCAGCACGGCGGCGGCATTCCCCGATCCGCCAGCCAATCCCGCCGCGATCGGGATATGTTTGTGTAAGGTGATTTCGACACCACCAGATTCGAGAAAAGCATCGGGAAATTCTTGTTGCATCAATTCAGCCGCTCGATAGGCTAAATTAGTCCGATCGAGTGGTACTTTGGGGTTACCGCAGTGCAGGATAATGTTATCGTTACTCACAGATCGAATATCTACTCGATCGGCCAATTCGACTGTCTGCATTACCATCACTAGTTCGTGATAATTGTCAGGTCTGATCCCGAGAATTTCTAGATGGAGATTGATTTTGGCTGGGGCAATGAGCGTGTAAGATTTCATCTAAATTTGTGGGTGACAAACCAATGTTATATTGGTGTTAATTTCGCGATTGAGTTCGATCGGCAGATTTCGATCGCCGATTGAGGATTGCGACGCTCGATCGAATTTGATGGAGACAGATCGCTAATATCTTTCGATCGCCAGCAATTCTAAATGTCATCGGGATCGATCCCTAAATCCCGCAGTTTGGTGGCTAATCTGTTAGCTCGCTCTTGCGCCCGTTGGGATTCAGCTTGTGCTTGTTGAGACTCTGCTTGCGCCCGTTGGGATTCAGCTTGCGCCCGTTGGGACTCTGCTTGCGCCCGTTGAAACTCTGCTTGCGCCTCCCTGGTTTTGGCAATTTCTAGCTTTGTTCGTTGCTGCTCTAACTTTACCCATTCAGTTGGTGTGGGATAACGCTGGTTATTTTCGTCATACCAATACAGCCACTCTCTAGTTATACCGCCGTAGTCGCCCCGCTCGTAGCCGATACCCAATCCAAGTTCTGGCATCCATAAGGGATTACTAGTTTGTAACTCATAGATGCCATTTATCAGTTTGTAGATCTCTAATTTAGGTTTGCGCCGCCGTTGGGAATTATAAATTACATAGTAGAGAATCCCTAGCTCGGCATATCGATCTAGCTTGGTGGTATATTCCTGTCGATAAGTAGCTGAGACGATTTCAATCGCGAGGCTGGGTACCACCAACTCATCCCATAGTACATAACTGGGCTGCAGTTCTTCGTCGTAGCATCTTTCTACGCCCAAGCTGAGGAAACCATCGGGTACGATTGGCGGTAAATCTGGATCGAAATAAATTGCCATATCGATGCCAAACAGCCAATCCATGCGCTGTGCCCACAAAATCAGTAGGATTGATTTTAATAATCCAGGGATTAATTCTTGGAGTTCGCTATCCACAGGGGTGTCGTCGGAGCAGGGCAATTCTTCGGCAGAGGGTAGGCATCTGCGCAGTTCGGATTGGAACATGGCTACTATACCAAACTAGATAAGTGTATTTTAGCAAGGCTCGATCGACAATTATATTAATTTAGATTTTTGAACCACAGAGGCACAGCGATTTGCGAAAAGTCTAGTTCCCCGACAGTTTACGAGCAGAGCGGGACAGAGGCACACAGATCGCACAGACAATCAAAGATATTAACGCCATTCCGCTACCCAACCTACAAATCTATCTTCATTGAGAAGGATTATCTTCGATCGGGAAATCTGGCTCGCCCTTACGATCGCCTACCAAATTAGATAACTTTATCCACTGCTCGATACTAAGATCTTCAGCACGAGCTTCATCACTGATATTTAATGATGCGAGAAGTTCGACGAGTGATTCTCGATCGATCGCGCTTTGGAGATTATTTCTCAACATCTTCCGCCGCGTACTAAAACCCAATCTTACTAAATTATTTAATAATTTTGGATTATTAGCAGTCAACTCCAACCTTCTCGGTGTCAGTCTAATCACGGCAGAATCAACCTTTGGTGGCGGCGAAAAGTCGCGAGCGGGCACGGGACAAATTAATTCGCAGTGAGCTAAATATTGTACGCGAATCGATAAAGCTCCAAAAGCTTTGGTGCTGGGTTTTGCAAACAATCTGTCACCGACTTCTTTTTGAACTAATAACACGATCGAATCAAATGGTCGCTCTGCGGGATGGACGATATTACCTAAAAGTTTTTCGAGGATCGGCCCTGTAATATTATAAGGAATATTTGCAACGACTTTATTAGCTTGTTGAAATTTAGGAAAAGCGGTTAAATTACCATCGACATCGAGGTTGAGAAAGTCATTTTCTAATAAAATAAAATTATCGAGATGACCCATTTTTTTAACCAATAGCGCACTCAAATCCCGATCGATCTCCACTGCTACCACCGCACTTGCCGCTGCCACCAGCCGACGGGTGAGAATGCCAGTACCAGGGCCGATTTCCAGAATGCGATCGGTAGGAGCGATCTTCGCGGCGGTGATAATTCGATCGAGTACTTGTTCGTTACGCAACCAGTGTTGTCCGAATTGTTTCTTGGTCTTCATCTAGGGGATAGAGGGTAGAGGGTAGAGGGTAGAAAGAAATTCTTACCCTTTAATCTTTGTTTGTAATATTCAAACTTCAGATCGATCGACTGCATAGCAATCCTCGATCCATTACTGTTCGGTTAGACAGCTAGACAGCGGTTTCAACCGTCGCTAACGTTGCCAAGTCCGCTTTCTCTGCGAGACACTACACGAACGCGGACTAAAACTAGAGCAAATACTTGCTTAACCGAACGGTATCGATCCTCGATCGACTACTATAAAATCTCCGAAACCATTTCTTCTTCAATCACTACCCTCTACCTGTGCTACTTACCCTCAACTCACTACTGGCTGCACTGACATTTTATACCTGCTTTCCGATCTCGCCGAAGCTTCAATTGGATTTCACCAGAATCGCTCGATGGGCACCTGCAATCGGGTTGTTATTGGGTGGAGGATTGGGATTGGTAGATCTGGGCTTAGATTGGCTACAAATGCCCATATCGATTCGATCGGGTATGATCGTGGTGTTATGGATTTGGTGGACGGGCGGATTGCATCTCGATGGGGCAATGGATAGTGCCGATGGCTTGGCAGTCCAAGATCCCGACAGAAGGTTGACGGTGATGTCAGATAGCGTTACTGGCGCATTTGGGGCGATGGTAGCGGTAGTTATCATCTTACTCAAAACTTGCGCCCTAACTGCAATTACTGGCGATCGAATCTGGATTTTACCGTTAGTTGCAGGCTGGAGTCGCTGGGGACAAGTACTTTCGATCGGTTTGTATCCCTATCTCAAAATCCAAGGCAAGGGCGCATTTCACCGCAAAGGACTAAATATACCTAATGACATCTTACTGGGACTGTTCTTTGTCTTGGCTGTAACTGGATGCCAGATCTATTTACAACCCGCAAATTGGTTGGCGATCGGGATAAGATCGATCGCTAGTTGTGGGATTGCCGTTTTAGTTGGGTATTATTTTCATCGCCGTTTGGGCGGACATACTGGCGATACCTATGGTGCAGTTGTGGAGTGGTCAGAAACATTTATCTTGTGTCTGTGTACGATTCCAATCTCCTAGTTCGGGATAAGAATACTGCTCCGTTCGGGCATTGCCCTCAAATGAATTAGTTGCTCAGAGCGAAAGTCCACTTCAGTGGACTGAAGAATCTGGCAGTCCACTTCAGTGGACTTCTACTCTTAGCCCGTTGGCGAAGCCTATCCGAAGGCTACACTTATAGTTCAGGGCGGTGATAGAACGAAGCTAACAATTTTTGAATGGAGAGAGATCCTTAAACCCGAACTCAGGTCTTCTCAGTCCGCGATTTCGATCGCAGGCACTCGACTTTGTGTAATATTCTCCGAAAATTTGTTATTATTAGAAGGTTGTCTAAAAATTCGCACATTCAGGAATTCGGGTGTTTCACAACGAAATACAGCCTGGATGGAGGATAAACCCGATTAGGAGTAAAGAATCTTATGCCAGTAGTAACCTTGGCGCAAATGATGGAGTCTGGCGTCCACTTCGGACACCAAACCAGACGTTGGAACCCCAAAATGGCTCCATACATCTTCACTGCGCGCAACGGCGTACACATTATCGACTTGGTGCAAACCGCCCAGTTGATGGAAGAAGCCTATACGTATATGCGGACAGCCGCAGAACAAGGCAAACGGTTTCTGTTTGTCGGTACCAAACGTCAAGCAGCAGGTATCATCGCACAAGAAGCGAGTCGGTGTGGTGCAGCGTACATCAACCAACGGTGGTTGGGGGGAATGCTTACCAACTGGACGACGATCAAAAGTCGGGTCGAACGCTTGAAAGATCTCGAACGTCGTGAAGCCAGCGGCGCGCTAGATTTGTTACCCAAGAAAGAAGCTTCCGTACTGCGACGGGAAATGGCTAAACTCCAGAAATATCTGGGTGGGATCAAGAATATGCGCAAGGTACCCGATATCGTCATTGTTGTCGATCAACGACGGGAATATAACGCGATGTTGGAATGCCAAAAGCTAAACATTCCGATTGTCTCGCTACTAGATACCAACTGCGACCCCGACTTGGTTGATGTAGCTATCCCCGCGAATGACGATGCAATTCGTTCCGTCAAACTAATCCTCGGCAAACTCGCCGATGCGATTTATGAAGGTCGTCACGGTCAACTTGAAGGTGCCGATATCGATCCTTACGATGGCTATGAAGACGTTGAAGACGACTTCGATGAAGAAGGAGAATTTGCTGAAGCTGCTGATGAAGGCAGCGAAGGCTAAAATTAGGGAATAGGGATTAGGGATTGTTGCAGCAATTATTTAGTTAATTGTGAGGCTGGGGGAAAGGGGAAAGGGAAAAGGGGAAAGGGATGAATGCATCATGTAATTTACCCCTTACCCTTTACCCCTTACCCTTTACCCCTTGACCTTTACCCCTCTACCAAAAACCATCTCGAACACAGATAAAGGAAAATGGCTGAAATAACTGCAAAGATGGTTCAAGAACTGCGCCGCCAGACGGGTGCAGGTATGATGGACTGTAAAAAAGCTTTAGGCGAAACTGAAGGCGATTTGACCAAAGCGTCAGAATGGCTGCGTCAAAAAGGCATGGTTGCTGCTGGCAAAAAAAGTGACAGAGTAACTGCTGAAGGCTTAGTCGATAACTATATTCAAGCCGACGGCAAAACTGGCGTGTTAATCGAAGTCAACTGTCAAACAGACTTTGTGGCACGCAACGATGCTTTCAAAGAATTAGTCCAAAGTCTGGCACACCAAGCGATTACTGCCGATAGCGTCGATGCACTTTTGACTCAACCCTATGCGGCTGACAGTAGCATCAAAGTATCAGAAGCAATTGTCCAATCGATCGCCAAAATTGGTGAAAATCTCAACGTGCGTCGCTTAGCTAACTATCACGTTGCTGATGATACTCAAGGTGCTGTTGATTGCTACATCCACACTGGTGGCAGAGTCGGCGTATTGTTAGAAGTCGGGTGTACTTCTGCAAAAGTGGCAGACAGCGATGATTTCAAAGTATTAGCCAGGAACTTGGCAATGCAAGTTGCTGCCTGTCCTAATGTCGAGTATATCAACGTCTCCGAAATTCCTGAAGCGATCGCAGCTAAGGAAAAAGAAATCGAAATGGGACGCGACGATATTGCCAATAAACCCGACAATATCAAAGAAAAGATCGTCCAAGGACGTATCGACAAACGCCTTAAAGAAATGACCTTAGTAGATCAACCCTACATTAAGGATCAAAATATCACGGTAACTGAGTTGATCGCTCAAACTACCAAACAGTTGGGCGAAGATATTACAGTCCGCCGTTTCACTCGCTTTATCCTCGGCGAAGGGATCGAGAAAGTCGAATCTGATTTCGCTGCTGAAGTTGCAGCTCAAATGGGCAAAGCCTAAGTTATTAGGTAATATCAATAAAAAAGATAGGTCTAAATTTAGACCTATCTTTTTTATTGATAGGTCGAAGGTACAATTCCTACAAATTCATTTATCGATTTAGCAAGATATTTAAATCAATAATTCTGATAATTGTTTGAGATTGCAATCGATGTTATTGAAAACGGGGATATCAGTAAATTCAGCTAACTCTCGTAGAAATAATGGCGAACTAGAACACACACCCGAAATAGCATCTGGAACTAGGCCAAATTCCTGCTTGAGGACATTTAAGCCCCCGATCGCACCAAAAGTATCATGAGCGGCAAATATCAGCTTGTGAATCCGCGATCGCACGTCTGGAGACTTCAATAATAGTGCTGTTTCTCGTTGTAAAATTCCGTCTGCTAATTCAACACACCAATAATTTTTAGGATTATTAGCATACTTAAGATCGAGATCGTTAAATATTTTCACTACTTCTTTTTCTTCTAAAAGGTAAGTAGATGGAAATCCAAAATGTGTAAAGTCATTAACGATCGAAGCTCCCGCATCTTGCATGTGCAAAATATCTTTAAGACTAGCAGTACCCGTCACCTTAGAAGCACGAACATCATATCCCATGGTAGTCAACGCCCAACAACAAGCTGTCGCACTAGTACTCTTACCAGAGTTCATACTAGTCCCGATAAATAGAATTAATTTGGATCTATCTTCTTTTTTCTCCGTTTTCTTGGGTTGAATTAACGGATAGTTACGGGTATTAACAACTTCACCAGTGGAATCACAAATATAACCTAATATTTTGATCTGAGTAGGTTCTTTAACCGATGAGTTTTTAACTTGGACATTGCCAATAATACCCGATCGAGCCAACAGATCGACCTTATTTGTCATCGTTAGCGGGATAGTTCCTTCATAAAAATCCGGCGCATAGCGATTCCCAAATACAAAGATCGCTGTCGAGCCTTCATTGAGCCTGTGAATTCTTCCCGATTTATTCTCTAGTTCGACATGTTGCCCGAGTCTAGTAACTTTCCCATAGACAACATCACCATTTTCTGGTTGTTTTTCTAGAAAATTATAATATTTAATTTGCTTTCTACTAATCGTGTATGCAGCACTAGGAAGAATATACCAGTCAGGAATCTTGTGCATATGAATCATCACGAACGATTTACACTATTTTCCTGCCACTCGATCGATCCACGCTGTGCTATTTTATGCAATCTGCAATAACTTTTCTAAAGGATCGCGCTTTTTATCACGATTACGGTGTGTTATCGCGCCAGCCTAACGCACCAGAACTAATAAAATATCACGATCGATCTAAATCTTTCGCCGCCAATATACGCGGTACAACAATCAAAAAATAAGTCCACCACAGCACAATTAATGCCCCTACTGGCACAGTTAACCAAAAAGTATGAAATACCAGCCAACTACCTGCAATGATAATTATCCCAGTCAAGATAATCGTCCACGGCTGACACCACCAAGGCTTAGATTCCCAAAGGTTTGTCTTGCTCACGATTTAATTAATTATTTTACTTAGATTAATCATAGTGCTAAACTCGATCGAGAAATATTAACTCAGCGCAAACAATGTTTAGGGAACGCACTAGATCTGGGACAGCATTAAGGTTGGCGATTTTTCCAGTAATTTGGTTTGCGACTACAGTGCATCACGGCGATGATGAGAAGATAGTCTTGCTCGATCGAATATAGAATTGCATACGGAAATTTACGAGTCATACATCGGCGCACATCTTCATCAATCTCAGGATAGCGAGTAGCAGATTCTCGAATTCGGTAAACTGCATCCTCGATCGAATTAATAAAGGCTTGAGCAATCTCCCTATTTTGATTTGCATAGTATTTAACCGCTTCACCATACTCAGCTAAAGCGTCTGGATGAAATACATATTTCATAGATCGATCGAGTTCCGAACCTGTGCTAGTGCATCATCGCCAGGAATAGCCCGCACAGATCCATCCCGCACCTCATCTCGGCGTTTTTTTGCTTCTGAACTCCAAGCGGATTGAATATCGGTGTCGATGTCAAACTCTAGGCTCTCAATTAGCTTGTCTGCGAGGATTGCTCTGGATGCACTAGGCAAGGATAAGATTTCTGCTGTCAATCGATCGAGTGATATCATACTTATTTTTCCAGGTGTTAACCATACCTCCATTTTAGCAAAAGCGTCAACAGAAGGATCGATCGATCGAACACCCTCATTTTAGCTTGGGGAGTCATCAACTCGGTTTTTCTAGGAAAATAACGAAATCGCGAAGATCGATCGAACATTTATCATTATTTCCCATAAAAATGAAACGTCGATCTAAAGTATTAGTCAAACATCAGCACATCACCCACTTTATCGCCTTACGAGCTTAACTTCATCCTCCGACCAAAGAGGGAAAGACCAAAAACCATTGTACCCTTCTTCTATCCATATTGGCGATGGTGATTGTGCCGCTAATTCTGGGGTATAAGACGGACAATATTTGGCTGTGCCGAAATCTTCGCTTGTAATAAAGTTATCTTCACGAAACCATTTACCATTCGATCTGATTAGTGAGAAAATAAAATTGCCACTAGCCTCATATATTTCCCAACCTGTAATACCATTGTCCCACCCGTCATCAACATAACCTTCAATATACACAGCAAAAGTCTCAAGATTAGCAACATGAAACTTTACGACATGAATCTCCGTTAAACAGTATCTGGAATACCAAATATGACGATTAAAAGACTCAATTACCGATACTGGTACTTTGCTTGAATCTAGCCTTTTAATCTTAATTGCATCTGGAAGCCACTTAACTTTTGGAAACCCTTCCCGATGATATCGATCGATATCATCGGAGATATTTGTAGATGGGAATTGTGTTTCAAATTCTAAATTACTGTACTCATCGGCGAGAGTAACATAACCAATACTAATACTAGAAAGAAACCGCCGAATACGCCCACCACTGCTTTCTTCCATTTGCCGTCCATAAAATTTTTTGATGGACGATAGATCTTGCTTCGTCAGCATTATTTACAAGTTTATTGATTTAATTTGAACATTTATAGATAGGGTACGACTTCGCCCGTACCAGCCAGTGGTATATTCATTGTGCATTTAGACTAAATGGTAACTTAAAATAGAACAACCTAGATACAGAAGCTAAATCCAGATGTTAGAAGCATATCGCCAACATACAGCCGATCGAGCCGCATTGGGAATTCCCCCATTACCGCTCGATGCCGAACAAACCAGTGCCCTCTGCGAACTGTTACAACATCCACCAGCAGGTGAAGAGGCTAACTTAATAGCATTATTGCGAGACAGGGTTCCACCTGGAGTAGATCCGGCTGCTTATGTCAAAGCTGGCTTCCTGACTAGCATTACTACGGGTAAAGTTAATTGTCCCCTGATTAACAAGATCGAATCGATCGAGTTATTAGGTACGATGTTAGGTGGTTATAATGTTCGATCGCTCATTGACCTTCTCGAATCCGATCGTACCGAACTTGCTACAGCCGCAGTCAAAGCACTGAGTAAAATCGTCCTAGTTTACGACGCATTTAACGACGTGTGGGAACTCTCCCAAACCAACCCCTACGCCAAACAAGTCATCGATGCCTGGGCGAATGCTGAGTGGTTCACATCTCGCCCCACCCTGCCCGAAACCATTACCGTCACCGTCTTCAAAGTCCCTGGTGAAACCAACACCGACGACTTATCTCCTGCAACAGAAGCTACCAGTCGCCCCGATATTCCTCTCCATGCCCTGGCGATGCTAGAAACTCGCCAGCCTGGGAGTTTGGCAACTATCGCTGAATTGAAACAAAAGGGACACTCGATCGCCTACGTCGGCGATACAATCGGTACGGGTTCCTCGCGGAAATCGGCGATTAATTCCGTTCTCTGGTATATCGGCGCAGATATTCCCTGCGTCCCGAATAAGCGCACGGGTGGTTATATTTTGGGTAGTAAAATCGCGCCGATTTTCTTTAATACTGCTGAAGATTCGGGGAGTTTACCGATCGAGTGTGATATTACCATGCTCGAAACTGGTATGGTCATCACCATCCATCCCTATGCTGGCAAAATTACCAATGAAGCAGGCGAAACCCTCTCCACCTTCAGCCTCAAACCCGACACCATTCTCGATGAAGTCCGCGCTGGTGGTCGAATTCCCCTCCTCATCGGGCGCACCCTCACCGACAAAACCCGCATCGCATTGGGATTACCCCCCAGCACCATCTTTACCCGCCCCACACAACCCACCGATACAGGCAAAGGCTACACCCTCGCCCAAAAAATGGTCGGCAAAGCCTGCGGATTATCCGGCGTGCGCCCTGGCATGTCCTGTGAACCCTTAATGACCACCGTTGGTTCCCAAGATACCACGGGGCCGATGACTCGCGACGAACTCAAAGAACTCGCCTGTCTGGGTTTCAGTGCCGATTTAGTCATGCAGAGCTTCTGTCACACCGCCGCCTATCCCAAACCAGTAGACATCAAAACCCACGAAGAACTACCCGACTTCTTCGCCCAACGCGGTGGCGTTGCCCTTCGCCCTGGCGATGGCATCATCCACTCCTGGCTAAATCGGATGCTCCTCCCCGATACCGTCGGCACGGGCGGTGACTCCCACACCCGTTTCCCCCTGGGCATTTCCTTCCCCGCAGGATCTGGTTTAGTCGCCTTCGCCGCCGCTCTGGGTGCGATGCCCTTAGATATGCCCGAATCTGTCTTAGTGCGCTTCACAGGCGAATTACAGCCCGGAGTTACCCTCCGCGATATCGTCAATGCGATTCCCTACGTCGCCATGCAAAAAGGCTTACTCACCAACGACAAACAAAATAAACTCAACGTCTTCTCTGGGCGGATTATGGAAATCGAAGGCTTACCAGACCTCAAAGTCGAACAAGCCTTTGAACTCACCGATGCCACCGCAGAGCGTTCCTGCGCTGGCTCGACGATTAAACTCAGCGAAACCACCGTCACCGAATATATCCGCTCCAACGTCGCCCTACTCAAAAACATGGTCGCACGCGGTTATGGCGATCCTCGCACCATTTTACGTCGCGTCGCCCAGATGGAAGCTTGGCTGGCTAATCCCGTATTAATGTCCGCCGATGCCGATGCCGAATACGCAGAAATCATCGAGATCGATCTTAATACAATTACCGAACCGATCGTCGCCGCTCCCAACGACCCCGACAATATCAAACTCCTGAGCGAAGTCGCAGGCGATAAAATCGATGAAGTCTTCGTCGGCTCCTGCATGACTAATATCGGACACTACCGCGCCACCGCCAAAGTCCTCGACGGCGAACCCGCAGTCACTACCCAATTGTGGATTTGTCCCCCCACCCGCATGGACGAATCCCAACTCAAAGCCGAAGGCATGTACGCGATCTTCGATGCCGCTGGCGCACGGACAGAAATGCCCGGATGCAGTCTCTGTATGGGCAATCAAGCCCGCACCGCCGATAATGCTACGGTATTCTCGACATCCACCCGCAATTTCAATAACCGGATGGGTAAAGGTGCCCAAGTCTATCTCGGTTCGGCAGAATTAGCGGCGGTATGTTCGCTGTTGGGACGGATTCCGACGGTACCGGAATATCTGGATTTGATGAGTAAGAAAATCAATCCGTTTGCTGGGGATCTGTATCGCTATCTCAATTTCGATCAGATTTCTGGTTTTGAAGATGAGGGTCGAACTATCTCGGTGGATGAGGTGAGAAAGCTGGCCGAAGTCTAAAAAACATGGCTTGTAAAATCCCCTCCGAGGAGGGGTGCCCGAAGGGCGGGGTGGGTCAGATCTACGCTAATTACTAGAGATCACGATCGATCGTGGGTACACTAAATCTGTAATTTGATTATCCGATCGATGTCAGAGCCGAAATTAGAAGATTGCGATCGATCTGAGCAGTTAGAATTAGAAGACTCGATCGACAGTATGCCACCTAATCCCAAACATTCGGGTTTTATGAGTGCAAGCGGAGATCTACCCACCCCGCCCGCTGGGCACCCCTCCGAGGAGGGGATTTTTCGGAGGCGGGAGATTATTGGGTATGAGCGGTATTTGAAGGAGTTGGCGCGGAAGTTACGGCAGAATATGACTTTGGGTGAGGTGTTGTTGTGGCAACGCTTGAAACGGAAGCAGATGCGGGGTTATGATTTTGACAGGCAACGTCCGATTGATCGATATATTGTCGATTTCTATTGCAAGGATTTAAAGTTAGCGATTGAAATTGATGGCAGCAGTCACGATGGCGAGGAAGCAAAGGTTAATGATGAGATTAGATAAGAACGTTTAGAATCTTTGGGTGTGAGATTTTTAAGGTTTAATGATGTTGATGTGAAGCTGAATATGGAAATGGTGGTAGAGTCGATCGAGCTTTGGATCGACGATAAAAGATAATTTCAATGCAATTCAAAAGATTTAATTTTAAGATTGTTTAATCCAATCTATAAAACTAACGGTATTATGAGAAAGGTAAACACACTACCCGAAGACCATTATAGTGAAGTTTAGCTGCGTGCGTATACCAATCACGAAATGCGCTGTTACAGCGATCAGATTTATCCAAAAATGAACCGCCGCGCAATACATAGAAAAAAGTTTTATTATTTTCAATCCATGCACTTCCATTCATTGGTGCTCTCATATAATTCTCATGCCATGTATCTAAGCACCATTCACAAACATTTCCGTGCATATCATACAAGCCAAATGCATTAGGGGGAAAGCTACCAACGTCAGTCGTTTCTTTATGAAATTCACTGTAGTTTACTAAATCACTGGTAATTGTCTCTCCAAAGTAAAAAGAGGTAGTAGTTCCAGCTCTACAAGCATACTCCCACTGGCTCTCAGTAGGAAGAGTATATTCTCGCCCTATATGTCGAGATAATTTCTCACAGAATTTAAAAGCATCATCCCAGCTAATGTTTTCGACAGGACGATTTTTACCTTTAAAGCGAGATGGATTTGTGCCCATAATCGCTTGATACTGCTGCTGGGTGATGGTGTATTTACCCATGTAGAAAGGTGAGAGATTGACTTGGTGGATGGGTTTTTCCTTATTATTTTTATTAGAACCCATCATGAAGCTTCCAGCGGGAATATAAACCATTTCTAATTTTACGCCGTTTTCTAAATCTTGCACAAATTGCTGTGCTTTGCCCTTTCGCCTCTGCACTTCTGGGACATCAATCATCTCATCTATTTCATGTTCTACCCATCGCTTAAATACAACGCCCTCTTTTAGAGATATTTTCTTTTTAACAGTCTTCTTAATAGTCACAATTTGTGCTGTTTCAAACTCAAAAAATTCTAGATTAGGATCGTGATTTATAGATAAATCTAGATTCTCTAGTTTCGATGCTGAAGAAGGTGGCAGAGTAGATATAGTATTTCGTGCAAAACCAGTCAAATCAGTTAGTACATCGATCGCTGACTGATATCGTTGAGGTAAAACATTAGCAATCATCTTGTCTAATACCTTACCCAGCTTTTCATCCACCGGATTATTAACCAAATAATCTCGCCATACCCAAGCATCTTCATTCATATCAAACAAATCGAAAGGTGAAACTTGAGTCAGCAGATAGATACAAGTCACCCCCAAACTATAAATATCGCTAGCAAATACTGGTTTACGTCTAGCTTGCTCCGGTGCTGCAAATTCCGCACTACCAATCGCCGTTCCGGTTTTAGCCAACATCGATTGAGTCGCTTGCTTCGCCGCACCAAAATCGACCAATACCAAACCACCATCACTGCGCCGCCGAATGATATTCGCTGGCTTGATATCGCGATGAATAACTGGTGGTCATTCGTGACAAGTTAAGGCGCGATCGCAATTGTCAAGCACGTTTGGCGATCCTTCGATCGACCGTTACATCAGATATTCAGAGATCGAATACATTAGCACTATCAATCGAGTTTTTTGATATATAGTGAGACCGAACCAACAGCCACGCTATATATGGGTGTTGACATTCGATCGAAAACCTTAACTTGTCACAGATGACTGGTGGTGACTGATGGTGTAAGAAATCTAAAACTGGTAATAACGACTCCAGTAACTCGCGGATCTTGACTTGGTTAAAAGTGCCAGCAGTGGCTAATTCCTGCTCCAAATCTTGCCCATCGATAAACTGTTGCACCAGATAGGGCTGACCCTCGATATCAAAGTAGGCAAGGAGTTCGGGAATCTGCTCGTGTTTGCCCAATGCTTCTAAATGTTGTGCCTCCTCGTAGAACAGCTTGAGGGCAATCTGTCTGGTTTCAGGATGATTGTTGCTAAACGCAAACTGTTTGATGACACACAACGGCTTACGGGGTTGGTCTTCATCTACTGCTTTGAAGGTTTTACCAAACCCACCTTGTCCTAATAGCTTCAGCGCGCGATAGCGATCCTTGAGCAGGATCTTTGCCCCACAGGACATACAGAAATTGGTGGTGGGGCTATTCTTATCTGGAGCGGGACAGGTAGGGTTGATGCAATAGCTCATATCTAGGGCGGCTGAGGAGGGAATATTCATGCTTACAATTAGTATTCCCATCTCCCACCCACAAGTTAAAAAATCCCCTCCTCGGAGGGGTGCCCAACGGGCGGGGTGGGTAGATCTTCGCTACTCACTCACTAATTATCGATCGCGGTTACACTAAATCCATAGTTTGATTCTACTTGAAATGTCAGAATTAGCAGACTCGATCGAGAATTGCGATCGATCTCAGCCGTTAGAATTAGATGAATCGATCGAAAGTATGCCATCTAATCCCAAGCATTCGGAGAGAGAGGGTGCAAGCGGAGATCTACCCACCCCGCCCTTCGGGCACCCCTCCGAGGAGGGGATTTACCTGCGGAAGTTGAGGGATAATATGACTACTCCACTAAACAGCACTTTTCGGTGAGATTCAACTAAAGACTATGGGAAAATCGATCGCGAAGCGCGCCGCTAGGCGGTCGCATTTGGCTGGTATGGCGGAAAATATAGCCACCTCGACTGGCTTTTACCCCTACTACCACCAACACAACATTTTTGCGACGTATTTGGTGGCTCCGCTGCTGTCATCATCAATCGCCCTCCATCTCCCGTTGAAACTTATAACGATATCCACAGCGAAGTCGTGAATTTTTTTCGCGTCCTCCGCGACCAAAAAGAGCCTCTGATTGAAGCCATCGGTTTAACACCTTTCTCTCGTGAAGAACTAGCATTAGCCAGCCTTCGCCAGACAGAAGGAATCACCGAACTAGAACGCGCTCGGCGTTTTTTCGTCTGTGCTAGACAAGTGCGAAAAGCCTGTATGAGAAAACAGGTGGAGTTGAAATAGCCGTGCTAGATTGCATCAGCTTTTTGCGTCATTTTCTACATTTATTTCATCGTTCTCGGACAAAGTACGTCGAGGAATACCAGCAGCTTGTTTTAAGTGAACCAGATAGTGCCGTGAGTCAACCCCTAAAAGAGTTATAGCTTTCATTGAGAAGTGCAGCCGAAAGCGGCTTAGGGAATGGCGAATAGTAGCTTCTGTCATACTGCCGCTGTTGATGTTTTGGGCAGCAACTATAACCATTGTGACAGAATAAGAACAGTAGATTTTGCCATACCCGATCGGGATAACGTTCATGCTCCGCCTCTCCGAAGTCAAACTGCCACTGGAACACACCGAAGCAGATATCCAGTCCGCCATCCTCAAAAAACTCTCGATCGCGTCTAAAGATCTCATCCGCTATACGATCTTCAAGCGGAGCTACGATGCGCGCAAAAAGGGAGCAATTTCCTTTGTTTATATCATCGACATCGAGACGACCAGAGAGCAACAACTCCTCCAAAAGTTCAAGAAAGACGTGCATGTTGTACCGACACCCGATACTAGCTATCGTTATGTTACTCATGCCCGATCTGGATTAGCACAACGCCCGATCGTGATTGGCTGCGGGCCATGTGGGATGTTTGCAGGGTTATTACTCGCCCAGATGGGATTTCGCCCCATCATTTTGGAACGGGGAAAGGCGGTACACGATCGATCTGTGGATACGTTCGGGTTTTGGAGCAAGGCAAAATTCAATCCCGAATCGAATGCTCAATTTGGCGAAGGTGGTGCGGGGACATTTTCTGATGGTAAGCTTTATAGTCGGATCAAAGATGCCAACCATCACGGGCGTAAGGTATTGGCAGAGCTAGTTAATGCTGGTGCGGCGTCGGAAATTCTCTATGTCAATAAGCCGCACATTGGCACCTATCGACTGGTAAAAATCGTCGAAAATATCCGCAATTCCATTGAATCCCTCGGTGGCGAAATCCGCTTTCAGAGTCGGGTAGAGCAGCTTAATATCGAAAACGGACAAGTCTGCGGTGTCACCC
Organism: Chamaesiphon minutus PCC 6605; assembly: GCF_000317145.1. GTDB lineage: Bacteria > Cyanobacteriota > Cyanobacteriia > Cyanobacteriales > Chamaesiphonaceae > Chamaesiphon > Chamaesiphon minutus. The sequence goes on from NC_019697.1 coordinate 4,170,962, forward strand.
TGGCTAGTGGCGAATATATTCCCAGCAACCATGTGATTCTTGCTGTCGGACATAGTGCCCGCGATACCTTTGAGATGCTCCACCATGCGGGAGTATATATCGAACCCAAGCCATTTTCGATCGGGTTTCGGATCGAACATCCCCAATCAATTATCGATAAGTGTAGACTCGGATCTCAAGCCGGACATCCGATGCTCGGTGCGGCTGATTATAGTCTGGTTCATCATTGTGCCAACGGTCGATCGGTTTATAGTTTTTGCATGTGTCCAGGTGGGCAAGTCGTGGCGGCAACATCTGAAGTGGGGCGAGTTGTCACCAATGGGATGAGCCAGTACGAACGCAGTGGTAAGAATGCCAATAGTGGTATCGTCGTCGGGATTACGCCAGAGGATTATCCAGGTAGTTCGATCGCTGGAATTGAGTTTCAGCGACGGTTAGAAGAACGAGCATTCGAGTTAGGTGGCGGCACCTACGAGGCTCCTGGACAACTCGTAGGCGACTTTTTGGTTGGGAAAGCCTCGACACAATTAGGGACTGTCAGACCGTCATATAAGCCTGGTATCCACCTCTGCGATTTGGGTTCGAGTTTACCGGATTACGCGATCGAGGCAATTCGCGAAGCGATTCCGGCTTTCGATAAGCAACTTAATGGTTTTGCCATGCACGATGCCGTATTAACGGGAGTCGAAACTCGCACTTCATCGCCGATCTGTATTAAACGTGGCAATGATTATCAGAGCCTAAACACGAAAGGACTTTACCCCGCAGGCGAAGGAGCTGGCTACGCTGGGGGTATCCTTTCGGCTGGGGTCGATGGAATTAAAGTAGCCGAGGCTGTAGCTTTAAGCATCCAGTCACAATTGGAGATCGCCACTACCAATTGCTAGCTAGCTGTTGGCAAAACAATATCTGGTTTAGTACTTTCGATAATGGCAATAAATTCCGCCCGTTCGGGTTGTGGAACATTGAATTTATCGAAAGTAGCATCGAGATCTTCCATAAAAGCCGCCCATTCCTCCCTGGTAATCTTGAGATGAGCGTGAGCATCATACATCGATCGACCGCTATACTGTTGGGGGCCGCCAATCGCCCAGCAAGACATTTCCGTAACCAGATATTTGAATCCAGCAGGTGACACGCGATGGTGTGCCTCATCGACCAGGGGATTGGAATTGAGCCGAGGATCGACCATAATTCGATCGATAAAATCATCGACAACAGTCGCGATTGAGTATACGCCTCCCAGACGTTCGTATAGAGATTTTGCTGGCATTTGCTCTGACATATTTACTCCTGTCGGTTTAAAATTTTGTCTATTTTAAACCCCGATCGACAACTTTACTGTCAAAATCGATAATAAGTTAAAAGACATAATTATCACAGTTAGCTCTAAGTTAGCAGCAAGCCGATGAAATTCGATTCTCTTCTAAAGACGCTACGCAAACGATCTTTTTTAGGTTACGTGCGGCAATGGTTAAATAAGTGAACGATCGCGGTGATAATTGCCATGGCGACACTCGCGATCGTTTTAACTGTCAATTCGATCGATTACCTGATAATGCTCAATCCAAGCTAACACCAACTGTTACGACTACCCCAAGTTCACCCGAGCGTAGGCTAATTAATAATGGCCTATAATTGCTTTAACAAAAATGAATCTATCGAAAAATCTCCGATAAGTGGTTCGCTAATAAATAAATGCTAAACTCGATTCCCAATTCTGTAATGGAGACACTTTGCAATCGAACCTCCAACTCCACTCCACCCTATTACTACACGGGCTATTGTCCCTATAGTGGCAAATTATTAAAATTACCACGTACTCAGGAAGTAGAACAGATCGCCCGTATTTTAATGTTAGAAATGGCACGAGAAGAAGATATATATGCCCGCGAAGGTAAGATGTTTGGGGTATTATTAGTCGAAAAAAACACAGGCGAATATTACTCGATTAAGGCTTTTTCGGGATTACTTAATGGCGAGGCTGTTATCGATGGATGGGTACCGCCAATTCCTGGGCGCGATCGAGTGGCGATCGAAGAAGCTGATACGCTAAAAGATCTAGCAAGAATGAAGCAAGAATTAATCGACTTAGATCGATTCTCCACAGGAGAGGCTTCTGCGCAGGCAGACGCTTTCCTTCGGAACGCTTCGCGAACGCGAACGCGAACACCAACGACAGCAAGAGAGCGGTATAAATTATTAGCAGCCGAATTTGCAGATAAATTAGAGAAACTAGCGATCGAACATCGTCAACGCAAGGCATTTCGCCAACAACAGCGAGAACGATTTGCAGCTACTCTTCATGACATCGAACTAATAACAGCTCTCGATCGACTCGCGGCAGAAAGCCGCCAGGACGGACGCGAACGCCGTCAACTCAAACAAGAGCGCGACGCAGTTTTACAGCCGTTACAGGATGTTTTAGACCAAACTGACGATCGAATTCGCGAACTCAAACAACAGCGCAAAATTCGATCGCGTCAACTTCAGATACAGATGCACGATGCCTATCGGCTGATGAATTTTTTGGGCACATCTAGCTCGTTGCGCGAATTAATGCCTGCGGGGATACCAACGGGAACGGGCGATTGTTGTGCGCCGAAGTTGCTGCATTATGCGGCGAGTCAGGGTTTAAAGCCGATGGCGATGGCGGAGTTTTGGTGGGGGGATGGGGTGGATGAGTGGATGAGTGGATGGGTAGATGGGGAGATGAGGGGACGAGGGGACGGGGGGACGGGGAGAAAAATTCAGGGGGAGTTTTATGGGGCTTGTGCGGAGCGGTGTCAACCGTTGATGGGGTTCATGTTGGCGGGGTTGTCCTCGCAGATGTCTCATGCTCGATCTGGTTTGCAAAACACCTCAATCTCCCCCTCACCCTACCTCCGGCTCCCCTCTCCCAATTCTGGGAGAGGGTTTGGGGGTGAGGGCGACAAGATTTCGATGGCACAAGCAGTCTGGATGACGCCAACTTTGCCTAATCTCTCGTTACCGATTATTTACGAGGATGAATATCTAATTGCGATCGATAAGCCTGCGGGACTATTATCCGTACCTGGGCGGACGATCGAACTACAGGATAGCGTGTTGACTCGGTTGCGAGCATTATATCCCGAAATTTATACCGTCCATCGACTCGATCGAGATACGTCGGGCACATTATTATTGGCACGGGATAAAGTTACTTATCGACATCTGAGTCAGCAGTTTGAGGCTAGACAAGTACGCAAGATTTATGAGGCGATTTTAGGTGGGCAGATCGAGTTAGACAAAGGCTCGATCGATTTACCATTATGGGGCGATCCACTCGATCGACCGAGACAGAAAGTAGACTTTAAGTTGGGGAAACCTAGTTTAACTAAGTTTCAGGTATTGGGGCAAATCGATGGCTACACGCGAGTTGAGTTTTTTCCTGTTACGGGACGGACGCATCAATTACGCGTCCATGCAGCCGATGCTCGAGGTTTGAGTGTGTGTATTTTAGGCGACAGGCTTTATGGTTGTCAGGCGAATGTAAAACGATTGTACCTGCACGCACGAGAACTTAGTTTTACACATCCATCCACATTAGAAAGAATCTCGGTCCAAACTCCATGCACGTTTTGAATGCAGAATCTAATTGACTATCCGTGCAATCAACATTGATGAAGGACGGGCATGAAGCACCGCCCCTACAGGTTAACGTTACTCACCAATATCTTTAGGGGTACCCCTTGTGCGTACCCTCACCATGCCGAAAATAGCACTCTCTCAGATCTAGATATCTTCTTTATCTGCTTGCGCCTTCGCTAACTTCCGCTTGAGCGCAACACCAGATCCCACGCCGAAGATCGTCCCTAATACTGTAAACGGTTCGGGCACCGCAGTAGTACTAGCAGCACTAACATTGATATTGTCAAACTGATGGAAAGGGAGAGCTTGAACCCAGCCAACAGCAACTAAATTAGTGAAGCTGCTGTTAAAGTTGAATGTTGTCAGACCTGAGGCATTGATGACAAAATCTTGAGACACAATAGTCGTATCGGCTCTCGTCCCAGTGAAGGTTACAGATGTTGAGGAACTAGCATTTGTGTCGTTAGGATTGATAAGTCTTGCCAAATCGATCGACGATAGTGTGAATGCGCCACCACCAGCTATTGTTTCATTGTGATTCGGGGTTTCAAGCGTCAAAAGGGACAAAACTGAGGCGTGTTGCAAAAACATCGGGTTCGATCGCATGGCAATTTGAATCCGAGTTTTACATTGCACACAAAATATTATACCCAAAATGTTATGCCCAAATTCGGTGCGAGCGTGCCAATTCCAAACGCTGGCAAATAAATTACCATTCTTTTGCCAGTCTCACCAACAGTTAGAGCCATCGCGATCGATTCATTATTTTGAGTCAATTCAAGGCTAAGATCGGAATTATTAGCGCAGAGGATATCAAATTGCGAGCGAGTGACGACAAGTGTTGTACTACTGACATCTCGCAATACCGATCGGGTATTTGTAACTAAGTTATTAGCAATCGTCATAAAATCTCCAAACGTTTGCGGTGATTAAATTAGATCGTTTTCACCCGATCGCCTAATTCTGTTAGAGTAAGATCTGAGAAATTCAAGTGTTGTAAACCTAGCATGGCAGAAACTCTATTTTTTAATGCCCTCCGTGCCGCGATCGATGAAGAAATGGCGCGGGATTCAGCGGTGATGGTGATGGGTGAAGATGTGGGCCATTATGGCGGTTCCTACAAAGTCACCAAAGATCTCTATAAAAAATATGGAGACTTGCGCGTTCTCGACACCCCGATCGCCGAAAATAGTTTTACGGGGATGGCTGTAGGTGCGGCCATGACCGGATTGCGACCAATTATTGAAGGGATGAATATGGGGTTTCTGCTCCTAGCCTTCAACCAGATTTCTAATAACGCAGGGATGTTACGTTATACCTCTGGGGGTAATTTTACGATTCCGTTAGTCATTCGCGGCCCTGGTGGCGTCGGCAGACAATTGGGTGCGGAGCATTCCCAACGTTTGGAAGCTTATTTCCAAGCAGTTCCTGGTTTGAAGATCGTCGCTTGTTCCACGCCGCACAATGCCAAAGGCTTGCTCAAATCGGCAATCAGAGACGAGAACCCCGTCTTATTCTTCGAGCATGTCTTGCTCTACAACCTCAAAGAAGACTTGCCCGATGAAGAATATTTACTCCCGCTAGACAAAGCCGAAATCGTGCGTCCTGGTAAAGATGTGACCGTACTGACTTACTCGCGGATGCGTCACCACTGCACCCAGGCAATGAAAACCTTGACAGATAAAGGTTCGGCTTGCGATCCAGAAATTATCGATCTAATTTCGCTCAAACCGTTAGATCTGGAGACAATTGGGGCATCTATTAAGAAGACGCATAAAGTAATTATCGTCGAAGAATGTATGCGGACGGGTGGCATCGGCGCAGAACTCGTTGCTTCCATCAACGACAACTTCTTTGACGAATTGGACGCACCCGTCCTGCGGATGTCGTCACAGGATATTCCGACTCCTTATAATGGAAAGTTAGAATACCTCACAATTATTCAACCACCCCAGATCGCTGAAGCGATCGAAAAAATGGTTGCAGGCAAACTCTAACTATGTTTCGTAGATATGGGCATGGGGAAAAACAGCGATTTGGCAATTTCCAGATCCTCGATCTCCCCTAACCCATAATGTCATTCTGGAGATTATTTAAACTAACTAAACTTTTTAATCAATACTTAGGTCTGACTCGATCGCTATAAAAACTTACAATCTTTGAGTAGTAAAAGTAATTTATTTTAAACAGTAGTATTGCTTGAAAGTATCATGGTGGGAAGTGCCCACCTTACCATTAATAGTAATAACTATTCACTATTCACTATCCACTATTCACTAAATCATGCAAAAACAGCGAGTTATTTTAGGCTTAATTTTAGTCTTAGTTATCGCTGCGATTACTTTGCTAGTCAACAAGCCGATGCGCTTGGGACTCGATCTGCAAGGCGGTTCGCAACTAACTATTCAAGTCAAACCAACTAAAGAGCGTCCGACGATCTCTGAAAATGATATCAATGCCGTTCAACGGGTGATTGAAAATCGGATCAATGGTTTGGGCGTATCGGAAGCTCTGATCCAATCGGCTGGTAACAACCAGATTTTGGTACAGTTACCTGGCGTCAACGATCCGCAACAGGCAGAACGAGTCCTCGGCGGTACCGCGCAACTCGAATTTCGAGAACAGAAAGCTGGCACCGAAACCCAATTGGGCGTCGAACTAACCGTACTCAAAGACGCCAAAGACAAGCAAGCAGCCTTTAAAAAGTCTAAATCCACGGACAAAGCCGCGATCTCCGAAAATCAAGCGACGATCGAAAAAGCTCAAGCTGAGATTAGCAAATTATTCAATCCTGCCGCAATCACAGGTAAACAACTCACAGGCGCAAATCCATCGCCTGTAGGTGCTGGCTCGTGGGAAGTCGCGATCGAATTTGATAGTACTGGTGGCGATGCTTTTGCCAAGCTAACTAAAAACTTAGCCGGAACGGGTCGAGCGATCGGTGTTTTCTTAGATAATGACCCCATTAGTACCCCAACTGTCGGCCCGCAATTTGCCGCTACCGGGATTACTGGCGGTAAGGCTGTAATTACAGGTAACTTTACTACCGAAGCTGCTAACGATTTGGCCGTTCAACTCAGAGGTGGTTCGCTCCCCGTTCCTGTCGAAATTGTCGAAAACCGCACGGTTGGTGCGACATTGGGACGAGATAGCATTCAAAGCAGTATTTATGCTGGCATCGGCGGACTGATTTTAGTCGCAATTTTCATGGGTGTCTACTACCGCTTACCTGGGATCGTTGCGGACATTGCTTTGGTCATTTACACCATCATTTCTTTGGCCGCTTTTAATATTCTAGATGTCACCTTGACGCTGCCAGGGATTGCAGGGTTTATTCTGAGTATCGGGATGGCGATAGATGCCAACGTGCTGATCTTCGAGCGTACTCGTGAAGAACTCCAGACTGGTAAAACGCTCTACAAGTCGGTAGAAGCTGGCTTTCACCGCGCTTTCGATAGTATTTGGGACGGTCAAGTCACTACCCTGATTTCCTGCGGTGCGTTATTCTTCCTCGGTTCGGGATTGGTGAAAGGATATGCTGTGACGTTGGGGGTTGGGGTGGCAATCAGTCTATTTACGTCTGTCACCTGTACCCGTACATTTCTCCTGTTATTAGTATTAGGTTTTCCCGTCCTCCGTCAAAAAACTCAGTTTTTTGCCCCTAATGTTCCTAAATTAGTGACTAAGTAAGACAGTTGGGAGTAAACAGTTGGGAGTCGGGAGTAAACAGTTGGCAGTCAAAAGCAGCAACTCCCCTCTCCCAACTCCCCTCTCCCAACTCCCAACTCCCAACTCACCTCCCCCAACTCCCAACTCCCATGAGAAAATTCAGTGTTACTAAACAACGTAAATGGTGGTGGCTGCTCTCCAGTGCCGTGATTTTGGCAGGGATCGTATCGATGATCTTATCATCGACAAATCCAGAGATTAATTCACCCTTACGGAGAGGCTTAGATTTTACAGGCGGTTCAAAATTACAATACGAATTAGACTGTTCGATTGCCGATAATTGTAAACCGATCGATATTGCAACCGTTCGCGAAATCGTCAAAAATCAAGGAATTGTCGAGCCAATTATTCAAGTAGTAGGTAAAGATTCGACAGGTTTATCGATCCGCACCAAAGATCTAAAAGTTGAGGCTAGAACCAAGCTAGAAGCGGCTTTAAGTGAAAAACTTGGTAAATTCGATCCTCAGAAAACCCAAAATGATACGGTTGGCCCTACTCTCGGTCAAGAATTATTTCAAAATGGCTTGATTGCGATATTTTTATCGTTTGGTTTGATTTTAGCGTATCTAACCTTCCGCTTCAAATTTGATTATGCTTTCTTTGCCTTTGTGGCTCTATTCCATGACGTATTTGTCACTACGGGAATTTTCTCAATTTTAGGTCTAGTTAATGGCGTCGAAGTTGATAGTCTGTTTGTCGTCGGTCTGTTGACAATTATCGGGTTTTCTGTTAACGACACGGTAGTTATTTACGATCGAATTCGTGAAGTGATTAGTATCAATCCCGACCAACCGATCGATAAAATCGTAGACGATGCCGTCAATCAAACCATGTCTCGATCGCTCAATACTACCTTTACGGTGCTCCTGACATTATTCTCGATTTTCTTCTTTGGTGGCGATACCCTCAAGAACTTTGCGCTGTGCTTAATTATTGGATTCACCGCTGGAGCCTATTCCAGCATCTTTATTGCTAGTACTCTGTTTGCTTGGTGGCGCGAACGTCATCCAACCACACCCACAGCCTCAGCAATAAGTTCTGAATCTTAGCAGACAATTACTATATGTCTAGAGTCAATCCTTCAGAACATTCAACCTCGCCAGCAGATCTCGACAGTCAACTCGATCCAACTTTTAAAAACCAAATCGATCGTCTCTACAGTCTGACTGTATATGCCAGGTGGTTTGTCATCATCCTGTTGTGGTTGACTATCGGTGCTTATAGCTTGTGGGAATTACGTTATCCTATAAGTCTGATCCAAGAATATTTTACGTGGGCTGCGGTCAAGTATGGCCTAGCCTTTCAACCGATTCCAGCTTTTGGCTTGGCTGTGTGCGTGGGCATGACGACTGGTACTTTGGTTTGGCAAAGTCGCAATCTCATTTGGGGTATACCCAAGAAAGATCGGCAACAATTAGCCAAGCAAGTCCGCCAGATTCGCCAGCAAGGTAGTTCTCATCCTTTATGGAAATGGGTAGTAAAATAAATTGATAATTGATGGTCGGTCGTGAATGGTTTCAATAATCGGCGTTGCTTAAAAAATAAATCATGGCTTAGCCACTAAACCTCATGCAATCTCCAACCTTAGACTCCCAGCATCCTCCAGAACCCAAGCTGATCGATGCTTGCGTGCATTGTGGCTTTTGTCTGTCTACGTGCCCTAGCTATCGCGTTTTGGGGACAGAAATGGATTCGCCCCGGGGACGAGTCTATTTGATGGATGCGCTCAACGAGGGTGAAATCGACCTCACCCCTGCGGTTGTCAGTCATTTCGATAGTTGCTTGGGTTGTTTGGCTTGTACCACCACCTGTCCGTCAGGAGTGCAGTATGACAAATTAATTGCCTCAATGCGTCCTCAAATCGAACGCAACCATCGACGTCCGCTCGTCGAACGGTTGTATCGACAGTTTATTTTTGGGCTATTTCCTTATCCCAATCGGCTGCGCCTGTTACTAATTCCGTTATTTATCTATCAGAAACTCGGCTTACAAAAACTCGTCCGCCAAACTGGCATCGTTGAAAAAGTTTCGCCCCATTTAGCGGGTATGGAGTCCAATCTCCCCGAACTATCCCTGAGTACATTTCAAGATACCTTACCCGAACTCATTCCCGCCCAAGGCAAGCAGAGATATCGCGTGGGGATGATTCTAGGCTGCGTGCAGCGGCTATTTTTCGATCGCGTGAATCAGGCTACAGTGAGAGTGCTAACCACCAATGGTTGCGAAATTGTGGTTCCACCCATTCAAGGCTGTTGTGCCGCGCTCCCGCACCATCAAGGGCAAGAAGAACAAGCCAAAACCCTTGCCAGACAGATGATCGATACTTTTGCCAATACCAACGTCGATGCCATTATTATCAATGCTGCTGGCTGCGGACACACATTAAAAGAATACGGCGAATTACTCCAAGACGATCCTGAATATGCCCAAAAAGCGATCGATTTTGCTGCCAAAGTTAAAGATGTCCAAGAATTTCTCGCTGACATCAAGCTGACAACGCAACTGTCGCCGATTTCGACCGCACCACTTAAGCTAGTTTATCAAGATGCCTGCCACTTATTGCACGGGCAAAAAATTAGCGTCCAACCGCGCCAATTGCTCAAACAAATTCCCAACGTTACCCTTACCGAACCATTAGATGCGGCTTTATGCTGCGGTAGTGCTGGCGTTTATAATATGCTCCAGCCAGAGACAGCCAACGAACTCGGCTCTCAAAAAGTGCGTAACTTAGTCAATACCGGAGCGACGATTATCGCCTCGGCAAATCCCGGCTGTACGCTCCAAATTGCCAAACATTTAGAACTTCAAGGTCATCAGACTAAAATTCTACACCCGATCGAGCTGTTGGATTTATCGATTAGAGGTATTCAAGTTAGTTAGAACGTTCTGAAACCTAGATGGTGGGCAGTGCCCACCCTACTTTTGATTTTGCTTTAGTCTGAAATCTAAATCAGCAATTCCAAATTCAAAAATCTAGGAAGAGTTGGCGACCAGAGTGGAAGCCGAGCCGTAAAGCATGAAATCAATCAAAGAAGGCCAACTCTCAAAGAGTAAATATTTGGTAAGACTGAGGATATCTTGAAAAAAGCCTTTACGAGTAACACGCTTGAGACGAATCTGTCCATATGCAAGATCTGTTAAATGCAAAACAGTGTGAAAAAGGAATGCCAACAGGTTCAGCGTCAATAAACAAGCAGCTAAATGCTGCTGACCATGCCCAAAGTTATGCTCCAGATGATATCCCTTTGTTTTGAGCACATTATGATTTTCATTTTCGGTCTTCCAACGACATCGACCAGCCGCAGCAACCAGAGGTACGCTCTGTTCGTTTAATTCATGGCGGGTAATAAATGAATTTTCATATAATATTTCTCCATCTGATTGGCGGGTATGGATTAGTTTACACCAATTGACCTTCATTGCTGGCTGGGAGTCCCTTAGAGGAATTCCATTCACATATTGATAGCTATATAATTCGCTTGAATTGCTGTTCCACTGTTTCACTTCTAGCTTTTTCACCTCGCCAATACCATCCAAGTATTTCAACCAATCATAAACAGCAGTATGAGACGTTTCTAAACAGGTAAAGATAAAGTTCATTCCCGACGCTATCACCTGTTCACACATTGGTTGGTGACTGTAGAGGCCATCTCCGAGTAGAGTGATTGCTTGTCCTTGGAATTCTGGGGCATGAGTTTTGAGCCATCGTTTAGCTGCTGCCACTTCGCAGTCCTGCTTCTGGTGACCATCTTGAGGTGTGATGAATTCTGGAGCTAAGGAAATTACTTGAGATTGCCCAGGCGCAACTATTACAGGCAAAATGGCACTGTGGAAGTAAGTTACTGTGCCATTTTTGTGGGTACGGCTCGAACAGCATTTACAGTTGAGTTTGTGCGAGTCAAAATACTGAGTTCCATCCAGCGCAACTAGTAATCCACCGAGATATTCAAACGGTTTCAAGTGACCTTCTCGTCTTAAAGACTGATAGACGTGATTGAATACTCCAAATAGTGCTGTGGCTGAAATTTCATCCAGGATATTCCGAATTTGCGGCACTGTTGGGATTTTAATCATGCCAAACAGTGTCTGAGCATTGCTTTTGCCCTGATTGCTATTCATGTGCCGCTGATGTTCTAAAAAGGATTCGCTTTGCATGAAAAACATCGAAAATGCTCCCAACACAGCATCTCTGATGGTGTATTTAGTGCCATTGCTGGCAAGGCGCGGATCTTTCATCTGAAGAATTGCTCGGTTCAGATAGACTATCAATACCCCAAAACTCAGCTTCATTGGCTCCATTCTGCTTCTCTTTTTGAAGTCTCTCTATTCTCCTGCTCACCCTACCAAGTTGTCAAAATCTGAATTTGGAATTGCTGAATCTAAATGGTGGACATTGCCCACCCCACTACTTGAGATATAATCTGTGGTCTAAAGTGGGTTTTACTAGTCCGCGTAGGCGGACTTTGCATCACTAGCAACGATTTCAGTTGTGCTGCTAAATCCAATTAAAAATCCAAAAGTCCCACAGCCGCCAACTCAAAGCCGAAGTTTCGATCGGTAATCCTAAATAAATCGGCAACCAAAAGATAAAACTAGCCACAATACTAAAAATTGTGGTAATGCCAACTCCTCGCCAAATTTGGGAATTACTGCGCAACCACACATCGACAAACCAAGCTAAACCCATCACTGCAAATACGATCGCACCCATGTAGTGATAAATATATAAGCAGCGCGTAACTCTTACCCAAGGTAATAAGTTAGCTACATAGTTAATTAAAACAAATAAGGGTACACTCAAATAATTAAGATTGATTTCTCGAATCGGTGCCAATACCGCCCGCTCGATCTTGAGTCTATTAACAATTAACCAAGGACTTTTAACAATTACCCAGAGCGAACCGAAAATTGCTAGTAATGCGAACCACCATAATAGTGGATTGCCCATCGCATGGACATCATAGTAAAAATTTGGTTTGTACTGTTTGAAATAATAAGCCAACGGACGCATTAATAACGGCCAAGTATACCAATTCGCACAATAAGGATGGACGCCAGTTCCATTTTTAATTTGTTCGTGATAATTGAGAATTGCCCACTGCACGCCGATGAAATTAGGTTCGGGATTTTGAATAAGATGGGGAATCCATAATAAACTATAGGTAGCCAGCGGCACGATCGCTAAATAGAACGCGATTTCAATTAATTTAATCTTCGCCAATCGATCGATTAATGAATTCGAGATTGCAACATCTTGTCGATCGAATTTAATTAGTTTCCAAATTATGGCGATCGCGAGTAGTAGATAGATGCCGAGTAAAAACCACAAGCCATTCCATTTACAAGCAACTGATGCTCCAAAAGAGATGCCAGCACCGAGCATCAATAAGATATGACTAGTTCCCACTTTATTGCTAGCCATTAATAATAATAATTGACCTAATAACCCAAAGAAAACTAGATAAATATTATTTAATGCATAGCGAGAATCAACTAAAAATAGTCCGTCTAAACTAATAAATAAGGTTGCTAAAAAAACAAAGCTAAGTCTCTGGTTTAATTGATAAGCTAATCCAGCAACTACAGGTGGAATTAAGGAACCAAATAGGGCATTCATCCACCGATAGCTGAATGTCGAATGTAGCGAACCAGTAAGCATGTTGGTAGTATCTTGTCCGATCGGTAAGCGATCGCCGATCCAAATTCCGATGGCAATTAAATATTGACTTAGTGGTGGATGTGAGTTGAAAAACTTAGTGTTAGTGAGATAATTATTGGCAAATTTAGCATAATAAACTTCATCGAATACAAGGACATTAAATCTCCCCAATCCCCAAAACCGCAGACCGATCGATACTATAAATACACCAACAATTCCAATAATTGCGTATTTTTTATACTGTTCTGTATCTAATTTCGATAGCATGTAAATTGCTTGCTAATAAGCTGTACGCAGTGCTAATTTAAAAATTGAGCTAGACCTCTATCTTGACAATTGGTATACTCATTCGCTCCGCTCGACAGCTAAATCGCTTGGCGATGAGATGTTGAAGGTAATGATTGAAATATCGATCTATACTTCCGTCTTGACAATTACTATACTCATAATCTTGTTACTTGACTACCAATCGGAACTACCGATCTAAATGCGAACGATCGAGGTAAATGAGCTGTTGGCGGTGTTGTTTGAAATATCGATCTATACTTCCGTCTTGACGATCGCTATACTCATCGCTCTTGTTATTTAACTACTAACCGCATCTATCGATTTAAAGGCAAATGGCCAAGGTAGTTGACGATATTTGAAATAATATCCAGCTAAACTAATCAGACTAATAATCAAACCACCGATCGCTAGCGGGTTGGGCAACCAAAATATGGCTTCGATCCGATCGATCTGTCCGGGTTTAAGTTGCCAAATTGTCTGGTTGTGGAGCTTTTTAACACTGGTAATGTTACTCGTTAGCTCGCCACTTTTTACGCCCCAAGGACTTTGAATGCTAAAGTTAAGCTCGACTGAATTATCTGCTGCTACCGATACTTTGGGATCTGTTGACGCGATCGATAGGGAACGCAAGTCGATATCGTAGATGAGATGATTTCTGACGGCAAGTAATAAGTTAATGCGATCGATTGTCATGTGCGATTTCAAATTTGTCTGCGATTGAGTGTCGCTAGCTGAGGGATTGAAGTATCGATCGATCTTGGCAATTAATTCTTGGGAATTATTAAATGGAATGATTACTTTTAGTTCGCGATCGTTGAGATGTTCGATTCGACCTTGTGCTTGGATCGTTCGTCGCTCGATGCTATCGACCCATTTTTTAACTGCATCCTGACTAAAGCTATGTAAGCGATCTCCAAGTTGAATGCGTTCGACAATTTCGCCATCGTTAAGACTAGAAAAATTGATACTAGTATCGTATTTGACACAGCCAGATAACACGATCGCCAGCAGCAAATATCCGATCGCCAAATGGCGACCGACCGGACTGAGTAACCGATTGGCAAGTTTGGCTACTTTATCTTTATCAATTTGAATTTTCATGTCATTTTCCTCGATCGAGATCGATCTTATCAGAATTTTCCACTAAATATCCTGCACCCGTTTTTGCGCCAACCGATCGTCAGAATAGCTATTGTAACACTAGTGAAATCTATCTTCTGACTGAGGTGATTTTGCCTGTCGTTCTCTAGCATTTAGACGACGTTCTTTATATGCGCGATCGCATGTCACAAGGTGTATTTATGGTGCCAGCCCCAGCGGGACGTGGGATCGCAGGCAATCTCATCGACTTGGGTAACTACCCACTCGAATTTTTGACCAGATGTCGAGATTATGGCGAGATCGTCGCTTGAACTCAGAATTCGATAGCTGCTCTAAGTCTGTGCATCCCATCTGTGCCTTTGGTGTTTATTCTTCTTCTGAATTTATAGTCATTCCCAATAAGTTTGAGACTGCCTGATTGGCTCTAACCCTTGTAAAGTTGGAATGACTATACCTCAACTGGCACTCTGCTCTTCCGCTACTGTCACACTCTGTTCCTATTCATGCAGGAGATCTAGTGTGTATGGGAAACCCGCGCACACTGCATCCAGACCAGACAAATGTGAGCCAGGGCTGGCGGCGATGGCGGGATGACGGCTAAAGGGTTGCTCGCGGGCGAACGATCGCGTCTTAATTAAAACTAATCGCGCCAGAATAAATCGACCCACGTTGAACGTCGAGTGTTACTACTTTGCCGCCGTGAATGCTGCTGGTGGCATCTTTGACACCCACGATCGTGGGAATGTCCAATCGCAATCCTAAGACTGCGGCATGGCAGGTTAAACCCTCATCTTCGACCACGATCGCGCTGGCTTTGCGGATAGCATCTAGATACTCGGCATTGGTAGTCTTGGCAATCAAGATATCACCTTTATTGAAGTGAGCTACATCTCTAGGCGATCGGGCGATGTGGGCGACGCCAGTAACCAAACCATGTCCGATGCCGATCCCTTGTCCCAAAATCGCTGTGACGACCTCGACTTTGACTAAATCTGTCGAACCAGCGACGCCTTGAGTACCGGAGGTAATAACGACCAAATCGCCTTCGTGGATCAGATTGCTCGTCCGTGCCATGTTGATGGCGGCTTGAAAATTGTCATTTACGTTGGCTAAATCGAGCAGGAGCATGGGTTGAACTCCCCAAACGAGCTGAAGTCTGCGAGCGACATCTACATGGGGTGTGACGGCCAGAATTGGCTTAGATGGACGAAATTTGGAAACGCTACGAGCGGTGGCTCCAGTTTTGGTAAAGGGGATGATGGCGGCGGCTCCGAGTTGTTCGGCAATATTGCCTACGGCTTCGCTGATGGCATTGGGAATCGATCGCTTATTATCTTCCCAGCGTTTGGAGAGTTTTTCTTTCTCGGTTTCGAGGGCAATTCTCGCCATCGTTTGCACGGCTTCGATCGGATAAATGCCGACAGCGGTTTCGTTAGAGAGCATCACCGCATCGGTACCGTCTAAAATCGCATTGGCGACGTCCGAAATCTCGGCGCGAGTACCGCGTGGATTGGTAACCATACTATCGAGCATTTGGGTCGCCGTAATAATCGGAATCCCCAATCGGTTAGCAGTGGCAATCAGTTGTTTTTGGATTCTGGGGACTTGTTCGGCAGGTAGTTCTACGCCTAAGTCGCCCCGTGCTACCATCACGCCATCGCACAGCGAAAGGATCGCTTCCATTTGCTCGATCGCTTCGTGCTTCTCGATTTTGGCAATGACGGGGACTTCTTTGCCTGCATTGGCAATTAATTCTTTAATTTCATGGATATCGGCAGGATTGCGAACGAAGCTGAGGGCTACCCAGTCTACGCCTTGATCGAGTCCGAACATCAGATCCTGACGGTCTTTATCGGTTAAAGCTTTGATCGACAGGTAAACGCCGGGAAAATTGACGCCCTTATTATTAGATAAAGTGCCGCCCACGACTACTTCACAGTGCAGTTCGCTGGTATCTCGATCGACAGCGGTAACTACCATTTCGACCTTACCATCATCGAGCAAAATCGTCGATCCGACGGGTACTTCTTCGGCAAGTGTATCGTAAGTTACCGAACTAATTGTCTGGGTACCAAGGATAATTTTGCTGGTAAGCGTGAACGGATCCCCATTTTTTAGGACGATCGAACCATCGGCAAATTTGCCCAATCTAATTTTTGGCCCCTGTAAATCTTGTAAGATCCCAACGGGCTGATTGAGTTCAAAAGATATTTGCCTGATTAGGCGAATATTGGCTAGATGGTCGTCGTGAGTACCATGAGAAAAATTGAGTCGCAGAGTCGTGGCTCCCGCTTGAATCAATTGTTTCAGGACTTCAGGGCGACTAGTTGCGGGGCCGATGGTAGCAACAATCTTAGTTCGGCGGAGGGAATCTCGCAATTGCATGAAGTTACAGTCAAAGGATCGAAGGATCGTAATACTAGGGCGATCGGTTGGGCAGAGATCGGCTCTGAGATCGGATGCCAACGTTGAGGATGGCAACTGACCTCAATTGTGGATTTAGATCTAACTTCGATCGGCCATAGATAACAGTGGATGGTACCACACAACTGTTGCCAGTTTCCGGCGATCTGACTATAAGTTAAGTAATATTTCACGATCGGACAAATGATATAAGTGTATATACGTTGGTTCCGATAAGATTTTTGGGATAAATAAGTAAATAAACAGCACGCCTTTTTCAAAACCCCGATCTAGGACGGTAATGCTGTTCTAGTCGGCACCTCAACGCGTCTAATCCGTTTTCGTCGCGCTCGGCATCCTGGCTGGAACAAACCATAAATATTCACTCTCAACTGTCAACCGATCTAACAACCCATGACAATCGGACAAACACCTCATTCCCCACCACTGATTCTGATTGTCGATGATGACGATTTAGTGCGATCGTTGCTATGTGAGAAAGTCCGCAAAGATGGCTATCAGGTGAGGACGGCTCAAAATGGCGAAGAAGCACTCGTTATCTATCAAGAAATCCAGCCAGACTTAGTGCTGATGGATGGAGTGATGCCAGAGATGGACGGATTTGAGTGTTGCGAGCAGCTTCAGAAGTTACCAGGAGGAGAACTGACCCCAGTATTGATGATTACGGGATTGGATGATAAAGCTTCACTCGATCGAGCTTATGCTGTTGGTGCTGCTGACTATATTACCAAGCCGATCCACTGGGCGGTTCTGCGCCAAAGAGTCAAGCGGGTACTACATCAATCTCATTTGCATCGACAACTAGAAGCATCTAATTTAGCCCTGCGTCAAAAATCTGAAGAACTCCAGCATCAAAACGATCTCCTCGAACAGTCCAAGAAAGTAGCTGAATCGGCAAATAAAGCCAAAAGTGCTTTTTTAGCTGCCATGAGTCATGAAATCCGCACGCCGATGAATGGAGTGATTGGGATGACGGGGTTGCTGCTCGATACCGAACTTACCTCTCAACAACATGAATTTGTGAGTACGATTCGCCACAGTGGCGATGCATTACTAACGCTGATTAACGATATTCTCGACTTTTCTAAAATTGAGTCGGGCAAATTAGAGTTAGATTATCAACCATTCAATATTCGCGATTGCATTGAAGAAACTCTCGATTTGCTCGCCCCCAAAGCTGCTGAAAAAAACCTCGAGCTGGCATACCTAATCTATAAGAATACGCCCAATTATTTATATGGCGATGTCACCCGCATTCGGCAAATTTTAGTCAATCTTGTCGGTAATGGCTTAAAGTTTACTAATTCTGGTGAAGTCATCGTCGGTGTGACCGCGCGAAAGATCGCAGCCGAAGATGCCGATGCTGTTGTTACTGCTGATGATACTTACGAAGTCCGATTTGTAGTCAAAGATACGGGAATTGGCATTCCTCAAGACAAGATCGATCGCTTATTTAAAGCCTTTAGTCAAGTTGACTCTTCTACTACCCGCAACTATGGCGGCACGGGTTTAGGACTGATTATCAGTAAAAGATTGACAGAATTAATGCATGGCAGAATGTGGGTTGAGAGTAATAGTGATGGTGGGTCTAATTTCTTTTTTACGATTATCGCCAAAGCCTCACCAGCGACAACCTCATCTACTTGGAAAGAACAATCTCAGCCTGCACAATTACAAGGTAAACGGCTATTAATTGTCGAAGATAATGCGACCCATCGCAAAATATTAGCTCTCCAAGCTCAATCTTGGGGAATGCACGCGCACGCCACCGAATCGGGAGCAGAAGCTCTAAAATTACTCAATTTACGCGGACATTTCGATCTGGCAATTTTAGACATGCAGATGCCAGAAATGGATGGATTGACCCTCGCTCAAAAAATTCGCGAGTTTCCAGAATATCAGCAGCTACCATTGGTCATGCTCAGTTCGCTCAATATCAATCGATCGGAAATCGAAGCCGCTAATGTCAGTTTCGCAGCTACTTTAAATAAACCGATCGGACATTTTCAACTCCAAGATGTTTTAGCCCACATCTTAGGTGAAAGTGAAAATAAATCGATCGTCAAACCGAAAGCTTCCAATTACGATCGCTATCAAGCTACATTCCCCCTGCGAATTTTGCTAGCCGAAGACAATCTCGTCAATCAAAAAGTGGCCATGCACATGTTAAAGCGGATCGGTTATCAAGCCGATATTGCCATGAATGGTGTCGAAGTTCTCGAATTATTACGCGATCGAGCTTATGATGTGGTATTGATGGATTTACAAATGCCTAAAATGGATGGTATGGAGGCTACCCGCCGGATTTTAACCGAATTCCCCGAACATCGTTGTCCGACAATTATTGCCATGACAGCGAGCGCGCTCGAGGGCGATAAGCAAGAATGTCTTGCTGCTGGAATGCATGATTATGTCACTAAGCCTGTCAAACTCGAACAATTGGCTCAAGCACTCAATCAGTGTCAGCCGTTATTGTTAGTTTAGTGGATAGTGGATAGTGGATAGTGGATAGTGGATATCGATTGATTTTGGCTAGTATTTTTTTGTTTTAATTGAAATTTGGTTGGCGATCGTGTCTTTTGAATATTCGTATGTAATTCAGTTTCGAGATACCGATGCGGCAGGTGTTGTTTACTTTGTTAATCTTGTTTCGATTTGTCACGTTGCGTATGAAGCTTCGCTAATTGAGTCGGGGATCGAGCTAAAAACATTTGTCAATAATTCTGAATTTGCCGTACCGATCGCTCATGTATCGGCTGATTTTTTTAGACCTTTATATTGTGGCGATCGAGTAAAGATCGACCTCAGACCATGTGCGATCGATAGTTGCAAATTTGAGATAAAATATCAGATATTATCTACAGATTTGCCAGCAATAGTTGGCGGAGCATCTCCAGAAGAGAATCGCGAGTTAGTGTTGGCTACTGCGACAACTAAACATGTAGTCATCGATCCGCAAACTAGAAGACGTCGCGAATTTGCAGCAGAGATCGTTCGGTGGCTGGCACGGTGGAGTTAAGCTCGGATTGGCGTCAAGCAGCTCTAGACATGGATAGTCTCATCCTTGAGGCTTCCGGAATTTACTCGATCGAGGTGTAGATATCCATATTCAATCTAAAGGCATCTTCTCACCTCAAATGTTAAATATTAATAAATTTATCTTCTATTTTATTTTATTCCCACTAGCTGAGGTTATCGCTTTTGCTACGGTGGCAGGAGCTGAAACTTTAAGAACTAAAAACTTTGAAATCAAGATTACCAGACAGTGTGCCGAAGGTAACGTCATTTGCAATCGTGTCACCTATATCGGCAAAGATCTAAAAACGGGTAAATCGATTCGATTGACTGGAAAAACGGTAAATAATCCTAAAAGCTATACTTTTTTAGGTTATGAGTTTAGCAACGGTAAATATCGTTATTTTGTAAACACTAGTAACGTATTGCAAGTTTACAAAGGGAGACAACTAATTCTTAAGGAACAAGGTGTCTCGATCGAAAAATAAACACTTAGTTGGAGCTATTAGTAAAGTTGCGACAATTGTCTAGTAATAAATATAACTCTGTCAAAACTCGCCAGGGATTGCGTCCTTTAAAGGGTGCGGCAATTACAGCTTCATAAGGATTTTTGCCAGTTTTTAAGACCGACTCGATCGCACGTTGACGAGCGAATCCACGTCCCGCTACCAGCCAAGCCGCAAGAATATGTCCGGTACGTCCAACTCCGCCAGAGCAATGAACGACAACTCGCGCTTGGTGTCGATCGGCAGCAGTTAAAAATGGTAAAATTCGATCGACAAGCACTTCTAATTCTACCAAACAAAAATCATCGATTGGTGCCCAACAAAGTGCGTCATTTCCCCAAGACTGTCGATAAACATCGAGTAAGTTTGCATACCGATTTAGATGAGATTCTGGCAGTAAGCAACATATTTTTTGAACACCTTGGATTTGCATAAACTCGATCCACTCAATTACCTGCCGATCGGTATATCCAGGTCGAGCTGCACCAAAAACAATTCGTTCCGCTGCTGAAGCAGCCGTAAAATTATACATGCTATTTCCCAATCGAAAGCTGAATTCTAATTTATGCAACTATTGAAGAGGGCAGAGTTCGGCAGAAAATATCGAAAGTATTTATATCGATCGATCCTCAGTTTATTTATCATTTTCAATATTCTGGCTTATCTGGGTGCTTATGCCATGACACATTTTGTCTCTCCAGGACAATTTGGGTGGGGACAGCCAAAACCGAATAGTTCCAGCATACCTACCGATCTCGGACTCAAATATATTACCCAACGCATTCCGATCGGTCAAACTGAATGGTTAGAAACTTGGTTTATTCCTGCCAGATCCCCTACCTCTAAAGGTACTGTTATCCTGTTCCCCGGTAATGGCGGTAGTAAAGCCAAACAACTGCTCCGACCAGCGCGAGTATTCCACACATTAGGCTACAATACCTTACTAGTCGATTTCCGAGGAGTCGGCGGTTCTAGCGGGAATACCACCACATTAGGGATGCGAGAAGCTGAAGATGTCGCTGCGAGTTTCCGCCATACCCAAACATTGCAACCCCAACAGCCGATCGTATTATATGGCGTCTCGATGGGCACATCAGCCATCCTCAAAGCCGTCGCCGAGCGGAAGGTAAATCCCCATGCAATTATCCTCGAACTGCCCTTTGCTCGGCTGGTAGATGCCCTTGGCAGTAGATTAAACGAGACATCCATTCCAACATTTCCAATGGCACAATTGACTCTAGCTTGGGGCAGCATTCAACACGGCTATAATGGTTTTGTGCATAATCCAGAAGATTATGCCAGTCAGGTAAAATGCCCGACGCTGATTTTACATGGCAAGCTCGATAAGTGGACAACAGCAGCTCAAATCGATCGAATCGAGCGGAATTTACAAGGTATCAAACAGTTAAGTATTTTCCCCAATGCAGGTCACGATTTATTAGTCACAGTCGATCGCGATCGGTGGATGCAACAGATCGAACAGTTTCTCGAACAAGTTAAAATCCGATAATTTAGGTTTCTACTGGAGCGATGATTTCAATAGTCGATCGTTTCTCGATCGAATGCTACATGCCAAAGGATGGTGCTGCCGCGATCGAGTATGTCTCGCTCGCTCGATTCTCTGTCAATCGGCAGAATATAATAGAGATTAGACCAGATCGCACCTATAGCTTCAGGGCGGAAAGTTCAAATTCAGGCTCCTCCCCCATTAATTATGAATCCCGACGTTAAATTCCAAGATGCCTTTGATGTTGTCGTTGTCGGTGCCGGACATGCAGGCTGTGAAGCCGCACTAGCCACCGCACGCTTGGGCTGTCGCACCCTTTTACTCACCCTCAATTTGGATAAAATTGGCTGGCAACCCTGCAACCCAGCCGTCGGCGGCCCTGCCAAGTCCCAGCTCACCCACGAAATCGACGCCCTGGGCGGTGAAATTGGCAAAATGGCCGATCGTACCTATTTACAGAAACGGGTCTTGAATGACTCGAAAGGCCCTGCTGTGTGGGCATTACGCGCGCAGACCGATAAGCGCGAATATGCGGCGGTGATGAAGAGTATCGTCGAAAATCAAGCCAATCTCACCATTCGGGAAGGGATGGTAACGGATCTGATTTTGGATGGGAATAATCGCGTTATTGGCGTTGAGACTTACTTTGGCGTGGCGTTTGAGTGCCAAGCGGTCATCTTGACTACTGGGACATTTCTCGGCGGGACGATTTGGGTGGGCAATAAATCGATGTCTGCTGGACGTGCGGGAGAATTTGCCGCAACGGGATTGACAGAAACCTTGCACCGTCTGGGCTTTGAAACTGGAAGGCTGAAAACTGGTACGCCTGCGCGGGTGGATAAACGATCGGTAGACTATTCTAAAATGGAACCACAACCGGGCGACAATCGCGTGCGCTGGTTTAGTTTCGACCCGGATGTGTGGGTAGAGAAAGAACAAATTCCCTGTCATCTGACGCGGACGACCCCCCAAACCCATCGCCTGATTCGCGAAAATCTCCATCTATCGCCTGTATACGGCGGTTGGGTAGATGCTAAGGGGCCGAGATATTGTCCGAGTATCGAGGATAAGATCGTCCGCTTTGCTGATAAGGAAAGCCATCAGATTTTTATCGAACCAGAAGGACGCGAGATTCCCGAACTCTACATTCAGGGATTTTCGACTGGCTTACCCGAACAGCTCCAAGTCCAAATGTTGCGGACGCTGCCAGGAATGGAAGAATGCGTGATGTTGCGTCCGGCTTATGCAGTTGAGTATGACTATCTACCAGCGACGCAATGTTATCCCACCCTGATGACCAAGAAAATCGAGGGACTATTTTGTGCGGGGCAGGTAAATGGCACTACTGGCTATGAAGAAGCCGCCGGACAAGGATTTGTCGCGGGGGTAAATGCGGCGCGATTTGTCAAACATCAGGAAATGATTGTCTTCCCGCGCGAACAAAGTTATTTGGGCACTTTAATCGACGATTTGTGTACCAAAGATTTGCGCGAACCATATCGAATGTTGACCAGTCGATCGGAATATCGGCTATTATTGCGATCGGATAATGCCGACCAGCGATTGACGCCGTTAGGTCGAGAAATTGGCTTAATTGACGACAGACGGTGGAAATTATTTACTAGCAAGCAAGCACAAATTATCGCTGAGAAGGAACGTCTGGAGAAAACTAGAATTAAAGAACTCGAACCTACGGGGCAGGCGATTACTGCTGCGACTGGAGAAATTATTAAGGGTTCGATAACTCTGGCCGAACTATTGCGCCGTCCGGGATTGCATTACCCGCATTTAATTAAGTTTGAATTGGGTAATAATAACCTGAATATTGCCGAACAAGAAGGGGCAGAAATTGAGATTAAATATGCTGGCTACTTGAGTCGTCAACAACATCAAATCGACCAAGTAAGTAAGCAATCTAATCGCAAATTACCGATCGATATCGATTATCACTCGATCGAAACTCTATCCAAAGAATCGCGCGAGAAGTTAGCACAAGTGCAACCCGCTACTATCGGACAAGCCACCCGCATCGGTGGTGTCAATCCCGCCGATATTAATGCTTTGTTGATTTGGCTGGAAGTCCGCAACAGAAATACGATCCCCCAGGTTGTCTAAATTAATAGATCGTTGGGTTGTTAGGATCGGGATTTAAACTCCTGTGCTTTGTCGAAAATTAGAACCTAACAGATCCCCGATTTCTCTAAGAGGATGTCTGAAAACTCAATTTTGTTAAGCTCAAACCCTAGAGAATCCCCCCTAGCCTTAAAAAGGGGGGGAACGGATTTTCAAGTCCCCCTTTTTAAGCTACCGTGTATACACAAGTCTGATTGACTTCGTTTCTAGATCTAAATCCCCCAAACCCCCTTAAAAAGGGGGCTAAGATCCGGTCAAAGTCCCCCTGCTTGGTACGCTTCCATGGTCGGGAGCGGTGCAGTGTGGGCGGGTTTCCCGCCCATACAACTGCACCAAGAGAAACCCGACCGGAGCGAATCCGCTTTTCAATGGGGATTTAGCGGCTCCCGTAACTCCTTTGGAGTGGCTGCGCCAACGTCGGGTTCCCCGACGGATTAGGGAGACAAGACAGGGGGATTTCTAGGGTTTTCGCTTCCCTCCAGACTTGTGTATACACGGTAGCTTTTTAAGGGGGATTTAGCGGCGCATCGAACGGGAGGTTCCCTCCCGTTTGTGTGCGACAAGACAGGGGGATTTACCCAGCGTAAACGAAGCAATTAGACTTTTCAGACATCCTCTAAGAAGTCGAGAATCTGGGGATCTAGTCAACGTAGTGATAACATGTCCATAATCGATCGCATCATCAGAGGTTATACCCTATGAATACTTCCGTTATCGTCGATCCTTCAGCTAAAATTAGCTCGTGGCGTCATGCCACTTGGAATGAATATTTAGAGCGTGTCGAAAACCTGAGCGAAAACGAACGTGTTTTCTTTAACTTAGATACAATTTGGATCGATATGGGTAATGAAGGTATTAACCACTCGCGCTTTAACGAACTATTCTCGCTGCTGTTGTTTGTCTGGTTCTCTAGGCAAAGTGATGTAAAATTCGATCTGCTGGGTGGTTGTGTAATAGAAAAACCTCAGACTCAAAGTGCTGCACCCGATAAGGTATTATATGTAGGTGGTAATTCGCCAAAATGGAAATCGGGTGAACCGCGCCGCGTGAATTTGGATCTATGGCGGGTACCAGATTTAGTAGCGGAGATTGCCGATACTACTTTGGCGATCGATTTAGATGAAAAGAAACAATTATATTTGGCTTTAGGGATTCCTGAATACTGGGTAATCGATGTTAAAGGCAAGCAAGTTTTGGCATTTAGATTAGTCGATCGCAAGTACGAACAATGTCCCGAATCATTAGTATTAACCGGACTCCCAATTGAGTTACTAGAACAAACTTTAGAGCGGATGGATAATGAAAATGGTAATGCAGCTTTATGGTTTGCAGCTCAAATTCAAAATCTGCCAATCGAGACAAAATAGGGTAATCGATCGATTGTCCCTACTCTAACTTATTCAAATTATAAATTGTCTGTCGATCGAATAATATTCATCCCCGCATCTGCAAACCTTTGGTATGCAGCTTCAGCGACATCTGTATAATCGATGATGCCAGGAATGACGACTGGAGAAGTGCAATCTGCTAATAAATATACTTTCCGTGCTAATTGTGGATCGATGGCGTTAATTTCTGTCAGTATATCGCTGACCGTCCACGCTACACAATGACTCTGTGCTTGTCCGGCAATAATTAACTTATCTGCTGCTAATAAATGTCGAATCAAACTATCGTCTTTAGTAGCAATTGTTTCGCCGAGTTGGTTTGTAAAAACTTCTGGAGCCAATGCTGAGTAATTTTCCGTCAAAGTGCGATTGCCTTTGATCGAGAACATCGCCTGACTATTTCTAGCAATCCCATGAAAAAAGATTGCCTCTTCTACAGCGGGTACCAGTGCGTGTCCGATCCCGCCTAACATGGCATGATACGGCCAAATTAGCAGCGGATATTTGCCCCCATCGCTTAACTGCTGCACGTAATGTAATGCGTATGCTTGGAGTTTTACGGCATCGTCACCAAATTTAGGATTGACTTGCCATTTACCCGCGCTGACATCTTCTGGCGTAATTGTCGTTACTGCTGGCGTAGGATGTTCGCCGTTCTTATCGAGCCAAAAACTCGGATGAAAAATCTGATGGAGATGATGGGTATCCATCGTAGCAATAATTTGGTCGATTTTACCTAAATTGCGATAGATAAACTCACACAATCGCACGTTATCCTCGATTGCGCCCCGACCGCTTCTACCCCCGACAAATAATTCAAATTCGGGCAAGCAAAAGGTATTCTGGACATCGATCGCCAACAGCTTGACATTGTTAGAGCCTTGATAAGTTGGGGTGAGTTGATGCTTTTGCGCCCAGGCTGTAGCCTCGATCGAGCGTTGCTGATACGGTACGCGCCAGACTTCCCCGACGCTAGCTGGCTGGAAGTGTGATGGCATCGGCAATCGTGTCATATATAGTAATTATATTTCTAACTTTAAATACAATTATAGTAATTATTACCATATATAGCAACCGATCGGGATTTGAGGATTAAAGGATTGACAGGATGAGACGATGGGTATTATCCACCCATCACCCATTACCCATCTACCCTCTAGCCCCTATCCTTAGTGCCAAACCAGTATCTGGATCGAACAGGTGAATTTTCTCTGTAGTTGGCGACAGCCAGACTTCTTCCCCAATTGTGACTATTTTATCGGGTGCGACCCTAACTTGAACTATGAGATCGACGCGATCGAGATCGAGAATCTGTACAGAAATATAAGTATCATTACCTAATGCTTCGACTGTTTCGATCGTCCCGCGAAAATTTTTGGTTGCGGGTAAACCCAAGGTAAAATGTTCGGGACGAATACCCATTAATAAAGGTTTGCCCACATAACCGTCGAGGATAGTTTCCCATTCTGCCGATAAGGTCATTCTAAATTGTTTATTGCCGATCGATAGTGGTAATTTTGCTTGTACGGGAATTAAATTCATCGGTGGCGAACCAATAAATTGAGCGACAAAAATATTCGCAGGATGATTGTATATTTCTAGTGGAGTCGCAACTTGTTGAATTTGTCCCTGATTCATTACGGCAATACGATCGCCCATAGTCATTGCTTCAGTTTGGTCATGAGTGACATAGATCGTCGTCGTACCTAATTGGCGTTGCAATTTAACGATTTGAGTGCGAGTTTCTGCTCGTAATTTGGCATCGAGATTAGATAATGGTTCATCCATTAAAAAGACTTTGGCATCGCGAGCGATCGCTCTTCCTAGTGCTACCCGCTGTTTTTGTCCGCCAGAAAGTTGTTTGGGAAAACGATCGAGCAAGCCCTCAATTTTGAGCATTTGGGCAACTTGTTTTACTTTTTTGGCAATAATTTTTTCCCGTCCTGAAATGTAACGCAAACCACGGGGAAATCCTCTAGTAATTTCGACTAAAAAGTTTTCGGCTTGTGGAGAAATCCGCCGCTCTTTTTTGGTGATAGTTGAGGAGCTAAAAGATTGACTCCGCCGTAGCCCAAAGGCAATATTGTCATACACCCGCATGTGTGGATAAAGCGCGTAACTCTGGAACACCATTGCGATATCTCGTTCCTTCGGCGGCAAATCATTTACTAGTGTTTCCCCGATCTGGATATTCCCAGCAGTAAGTGTCTCTAAGCCAGCAATTAGCCGCAACAGAGTACTTTTACCGCAGCCAGATGCACCAACTAACACCATGAATTCGCCATCGTTCACAGTCAAATTTATCCGCCGCAGAACGCTTTCTGGAACTGTAAGCTCTGGCGTTCCGGCTTTACCCCCTTTGGTGCCAGCAGGATAAATCTTATGGATATTTTCAAGAATAACTTGTGCCACGGTAGATTGCTGTCAATTACGCGAGAGTCTTTATCTTCCCACACTATTGAAGATATCGCAGCCGTGGACTTTGACTGATGAGCGGGGTCTTCTCATCACAAGCTAGTCAACAGTTAGGAGTTATTTGTGAGGTTAGGGAGTAGGGAGTAGAGGGATCGGGAAATAATGCCAGCATTTACACTCCTACCCTCTACCAACCACCAGCAACTTCTGCCACAAGAGGGGGGTAGCACATCGGTTATCTCTACATCAGTCAACATTTCTCCCTCCCGATCCCCCGCGTTAAACTTAAAGATATTCGGTAAGTAAAGACTTTCAACTGTCAAAGTCGTTACATTAAAAGAATAAATAAGCTTTTTTTACAGGTAGTTATGATTGACAAACTGCGCGCTCTCCTTAAACCTATGGTGAAGACCCTTGTAGCAGTCGGACTAGTCCTAACTCTCGTGTTTGCTCAGACTGGCGATGCTTTCGCCGCACGGAGTGGTGGACGCATTGGCGGTGGTTCTTTCCGCTCTCCCAGCCGAGGATATAGTTCTCCTGGGAATAGTTATCCCAGCCGTGGTGGTGGTGGTTATTACCCAGGTGGTGGTTTCTCGCCGTTCTTCTTTCTCCCGTTCATTGGCGGTGGCGGTGGTAGCCTCTTATCGCTATTCGTGATGATTGCCATTGGTGGATTCTTAGTCAATACTTTCCGTCGGGTAGCTGGTGGCGATAACTTTGAAGGTGATGTTTACAATCCCCAAGTTTCGATCGCACAAATTCAAGTCGGTTTACTGGCAGAAGCACGCAATGTCCAGTCTAAGCTAGACCAATTGGCAGAGACTGTCAATGCGGATACGGCCAGCGGCAGAATGTACCTTCTGCAAGAAACCAGCCTCGAGCTGCTCCGTCACCCTGAATACTGGACTTATGGTAAGACTGGCGTTCAACAAGCTAAACTCGATCGAGCAGAAGCCGTCTTCAATCAATTGTCCCTCAACGAACGCGGTAAGTTTACAACAGAAACCCTCAGCAATGTAAACAATCAGCTCCGTCAGGCTCAAACCAATGCGACACTCAATTCTACTGGTGAATTAGTCACAGTCGAGCAAGAGCAAGAACGCTCTGAGTACATTATCGTCACGCTATTAGTAGCTGCTACTCGTCCGCTCCAACTGCCTAAAATTAACGGGCAAGACGATTTGCGTCAAGCTCTCCAAACTCTTGGTAGTCTCGATGGCAGTGCCTTAGTCGCTGTCGAAGCCATCTGGACGCCCCAAGCCAATGGCGATGCGCTCACTACTGATGATATCCTCGCTCACTATCCCGATCTCAAACTAGTTTAATCGTTTTGTAGCTCGAACAGCCTCCCCAAGTGGGGAGGTTTTTTTGTGAGTTGATAGTGAATAATGGATAGTTGCTAATTCACTATCCACTATCCACAATTCACTATCCACTACGCTCTAATCTAAGCTGAAGATATTAACTCCTCAGTTCGACTGGTAACTTTACCGCAAACTCCGTCCAGCCTCCGGTACTAGCAAGCTGAATTTCACCATGTAATTGAGCGACTAACTTTTGAACTAAAGATAGTCCCAATCCACTACCACCTTGCTGCGATCGATCGCTACCCGGTATCCGATAAAATTGTTCAAAGATGTGTGGTAAATGTTGTGCGGATATTTCTGCCTGGTTTTTAAAAACGATCGCCATCCAGTCTGCCTGTGGATTGGCTTCGATCTCGACTAAGATCTGACCGTCTAAATCGGTATATTTACAAGCATTATTTAATAGCTCGATCGCAATTTTGGTCAGACAAGATCGATTTGTCATAATTGTTGGCAGCCATTGCGCCGGAGCAACAGTCAATTTTTGCCGATGTTTGTGAGCGCGATGGATGAAAGGTTCGATCGTCGTTGGCAACCAAGTAGCAATATCTACTACTTCGAGTTCGACTTTATCGCTCGATAGCTCTAATCTTTGTAGTTCTAAAGTCTTGTCGATCAAGTCTACTTCTCGATCGCATTCTTGCTCCAAGATTGCTAGATATTTTTCGGCACTGTGTCCCACCAATATTTCAGCCACGATCGGATCGTTATTAAGACTAGTCTTTAGCATTCGCATGGCCATTTTAATATTCATCAACGGCGCACGTAAATCATGAGCAATATTATTGATAAAATCATCTTTCTGCTGGCACCGCGATTCTAGTGTAGAAATCTTTTCGATTAACTCAGCTAGATCTGCTAATGGAGAGGAAGTAATGGGGATCGAGCTAGTTGTCATACTGACTTCTACTAACATATTTATCGCTGTTAATAGTTGTTGTCCCAATGCTTGTACCCAAGACAAATCTTGAGCAGTCCAGATACTATTGAGATTGCCTAACAAACAAATTCTGCCCCATAATTCACTAGTTGGTGGCAATTGTTGGGAATAAATATCTTCCGTACATCTAGCCTGTACGAGTAATGGAATAAATACATATCGATCGCAAATATTGATATTCATTACCGTAGTCATAGCGGTAAATTCAACAATCTCTCGATCGTGCAATCGTCGATCGATTTCTGCGGCTTTTTCTGGTTCCAGTCTCAATGTTAATTGACCGAGATCTGGCAACTGGGCGATCGTCAACCATTGATGTAGCTGGGGTTGATATTGTTGGATCGATACCCCATTTAAAACTAAAATTTCCTGAATTTGAGCAGCCGTAAGTTGACAGAGATAAGTTGAGTCGGTATGACTGAGCATGAATGGTTATCGGGGTTCCGTTGTCAAGTAGAGATCGGTGCGAGCGATCCGGCGATCCTGTCAATTGATAAAATTTGTTACAATATTAAAATAAAGTATGCGAAAAAGTATATGAGCGAGCAAAGTCCGGCAGAAACAGCATTACTGACACAACAGTTGGAGAGTCCAGATCTCCGAGACCGGATGGTGGCTTTGGCATCTTTGCGACACGTTCCTGCTGATGTGGCATTACCGTTAATTAAAAAAGTACTCAACGATGAAAGCTTACAACTGCGATCGATGGCAGTGTTTGCTTTAGGCGTCAAAGTCACACCAGAATCTTACCCGATTTTGATTGACATCCTTGCTAACGATCCAGATTATGGCATTCGCGCCGATGCCGCAGGTGCTCTCGGATACTTAGAAGATGTCCGCGCCTTTGAAGCACTTGTCAGGGCGTTTTATGAGGATACTGACTGGTTAGTGCGTTTTAGTGCGGCTGTATCGTTGGGCAATCTCAAAGATCCGCGTGCTTTCGACTTGCTCATGCGGGCATTGGATTCCCCAGAAATATTACTCCAACAAGCGGCCATTGCGGCATTAGGCGAGATTAAAGCTGTTTCGGCGGTCGATCGGTTAGTATTGTTTATTGACTCCGAAAACTGGATGGTACGCCAACGCTTGGCAGAAGCATTAGGACAATTACCCACCCCCAAAAGTATTTCTGCACTTAAATATCTTACCAAAGACAGCCACCCTCACGTATCGGCAGCAGCAATTATCTGTCTGCAACGCTTAGAAGATAAAGAGGATCCCAAGTAGAGGAGTTATACTAAGTTACTGGTAAAGCTCGATTTTACAAAATCGAGCTTTGTCTTTTTAAAGTGGAGGTAAATTAAGCTTTAATTTGGCCGTTGGTACAACTAACTACTACCCATCCACCCATCTACCCATCTATCCCCTATCCCCTCATCATGGATGTCCGCGAATTTTTTGAGTTGAGTGCTGGCAAATGGTTTTCGCAAAAAACCAGTCAACACCTAACTTTGAAACAGTCAGAACACGGTAAGTCCGATCTGATTATTGAAATTTTACCCACCGATAATCCACAAGCAGTTCAATTGTGCCAGCAAATAGGTATCGATCCTGGCTCGATTTGGGGTGGGATTAAATATACTTGGAAAGGTACGATTAGTTGGGACCCTCAGCCTCAAACTGCCGCTAATCAAAACGGTGAATCGATCGCGATCGCAGTAGCCGATTCGCCAGCAGCGAAGACTGGTAAGCTCTTTTACGCACCTAAATTATCATCTGCTGGTGCGGCTGCGTCAACGCCTCGATCGGTAAAATACACCCTCGGCGAAGATGAAGCACTCACTTTAGTGACACAGCAAGAAAATATCTCGATCGAAGAACGAGTTTGGTTTGAAAGCAACAATGTCAGACTGCGAACCACAATTGTCACTCAACCCAGCGGCGACTCCCTTGCGTCCTTCTATTCAGAAATTCGGATGGGAGGAGGTTAGGGGATAGTGGGGAGTTGGGAGTTGGTAGAGCAAGCTTTCTAACCCACTACCCATTCATCCACTCGTCCACCCATCCACCTATCCACTCCTCTGCCAAAATAACCGATCCCCGAAATTTCCCTGTTGCCAAAATTGTTGCAGAATGTAAAAATGCGGTTGGTCTATTATCAGGTAAATTTTAAAAATACGTGCAATCTAATTTAATCGAGCCGATCGTTCCAGACTCATCTGCATTCGAGCGAGAAAGGCTCCCTTTCACCATCCAAGATGTTCGAGCGGCGATCCCCAAGCATTGTTTTGAGCCTTCTACCTGGAAATCTTTATCTTATTTTTTCCGCGATGTCGTTATCGTAGCTGGACTGTACGCCATTGCTGCCAAGTTAGATTCTTGGTTCTTCTATCCCATCTTCTGGTTCATGCAAGCGACGATGTTTTGGGCATTATTCGTCATCGGACATGACTGCGGTCATGGTTCGTTTTCTCGCTACAAGTGGCTCAACAACTTAGTCGGACACATATCTCATTCTTTTATTTTAGTGCCTTATCACGGTTGGCGGATCAGCCACCGGACGCATCACAAAAATACCGGAAACATCGAAACTGACGAAAGTTGGTATCCCGTGACGGAAGGCAAATACGACGAAATGCAGTGGTGGGAAAAATTCCTGCGTTTCGATCTAACTTTATTACTCGCTTATCCTTTATATCTATTCCGTCGTTCTCCCGAACGTCCCGGTGGTTCGCACTTCCACCCTGCTAGTCCCCTCTTTCGCGAATCCGAAAAGTGGGATGTGATTACTAGCACGATCTGGTGTGCGGTGATGGTAGCTTTAGTTGCTGCGGGTACATTTACCTGGGGTTGGCTATGGCTGGTGAAGTTCTACTTAGTTCCTTATCTGGGTTTTGTGGTTTGGTTGGATTTAGTTACTTTCCTGCATCACACTGACGATGAAATCCCTTGGTACCGTGGCAAAGATTGGTATTTCCTCAAAGGTGCAATTTCGACGATCGATGTCGATTATGGCCTGATTAACAATATTCACCATGATATCGGCACTCACGTCGCTCACCACATCTTCTTAACAATCCCTCACTACCACCTCCTAGAGGCAACAGAGGCGATTAAACCCGTATTAGGTGAGTACTATCGTAAATCCAATCGCTCCATCTGGGCAGCCTTCTGGGATGCTAAGGAGAATTGTCATTACGTCTCAAATACTGGCTCGAATATTTATTATCGATCGAAGTAGAGGTTAGGCTTTAGGCTCTAGACTTTAGGCTTTAGTTAGAGGGTAGAGAGTCGAGGTTAGAGGGTAGGCAAGAAGGTTTTAGGCTTTAGGTTATAAAACTGTGTTCCACTCTCCCCCTCTCTCCCTCCCATCCACCCATCCACCCATCCACTCTCCATGTCTCGACGTTACTTTTTAACTAACTTATTAGCAGTTTGTGTCAGTGCAATCTTGTTGTGGGGAAATCTCGTACCTGCGGCACAGGCGATGGGAGGTAAATTACCAACAATAAATCAACCCGCACCAACATTTACATTGCCAACCAATACTGGCGCAGGCAAAGTCGCCTTGAGTGACTATGCTGGCAAGTGGCTAGTTTTATATTTTTACCCGAAAGATTTCACATCCGGTTGTACGTTAGAAGCGCGGAAATTTCAACAAGATTTGCCAAAATATCAGCAACATCAAACAGAAATTGTGGGCGTAAGTGCTGATTCGATCGATTCTCATGCCGAATTTTGCGATTCGGAAGGGTTAAAGTTTCCGCTTCTAGCCGATACCGACGGCCAAGTTAGCAAAGCCTACGGTTCGTGGATGGGCATTTATTCGATGCGGCACAGTTTTATTATCGATCCTCAAGGAATCTTGCGTGCGACTTTTACAGACGTCAATCCGATCGCGCATAGTCGGGAAGTATTAACCGAACTCGATCGACTTCAAGCCGCCAAAACATAAGTTTTTAATTGCCAATTCACTCTAACCAAAATTGTCAATCGACCGTAAAACTGGATTGGGTTTAGACAGAACAATCTTTATTTTCTTTCCCCACTCCCCGCTTTCCGAACTAACAACACACTGCATATTGCTAGCAAGTGCTGTAAAGAGTTATGTTCGCCGTAGCACTAAGAACTCATCTGCGACAAATAGCCGAAGTTGCTGCCAAAACCCGACCTAAA
Organism: Chamaesiphon minutus PCC 6605; assembly: GCF_000317145.1. Lineage (GTDB taxonomy): Bacteria > Cyanobacteriota > Cyanobacteriia > Cyanobacteriales > Chamaesiphonaceae > Chamaesiphon > Chamaesiphon minutus. The sequence continues at coordinate 4,205,162 of NC_019697.1, forward strand.
TTCAGCCTTACGTCTGGAACGCTGTGGGAAGCAGCCAAATGCCCCTAGCAGATCGATCGCCTGACAGGTTACGATCGAATGCAGCAAAATATATATAAAATTTTATTAGTATCTGGCGATAAATAAGCCCGTACATAGCTTTAGCATGTGCGGGTCTAAAGCTGTAGCCAAGCTACAGTCAATCTATAACTAATATTCACAATCTTTAGATAGATCGATAGCAGATTTCCTGAGATACTTTAATACTAACTGGCAAGGAGCGTAATTTTTATGGGAAGGATTTTTATCTGTGCGATTTATGGTGGCTATGAAGGAGCGGCTAACGATCCAGAAACAAGTGGAACCGCGCCTAATGAAGCCAGAGAAATGGTCTTTCTCCGCGATTTAATCGTCCCAGAATTGCGCAATCGCAACTTTGAAGTCGTCGCCGTACCTGATTTCGAGCGTCCTGCACTGAGTATTGACTGGATCGATAGACGTGCCAAACCTGGTGATATTGCCTTAGGCATTCATGCCGATGCTTACGCTCATTCTCAAACCACCGGAGTGAGTACTTTTTATATTGCTAAAAACGGCGAACGTAAAAATCACGCCCAGATGCTATTGCTTGCTTTCTCCAGTCGCGTTCCCGATTTACCCAGTCGCGGTGCCAAACCCGATACAGTAACGGGTACGGGTAGTTTGGCTTTTTGTCGGCGATTGTCGATTCCATCGCTGTTGATGGAAATTGGCTTTAAAATCGATACTGAAGACCGCGAACGAACCAAAGCGTACCGCCGGGAAATCGCACTGGGAATTTCTGATGGCTTGGTTACCTGGAGTCGCGACGTGCAAATGCAAGCTACCAGCAACGATCGCACCGTACCCGTCCATCTTAAGGTTAATAACGAACCCTATCCCGAATGGGGGATCTCGATCGATGGTAACGTGTTTATCCCGATCGATCTAGCCGATAGATTGGGTGTCAATCTCGCGCTCAATCCGCAGATGCGCCGGATTCGCTATCGCGGCATCGTCTATCTTAAAGCGATCGAATTGCGAGATCTAAATATCTCGATCGTTTCCGAAATTGGGCGCACTTACAATATCCGTTCCCAACATTCTTTTAATGCTGATGAATTCGATCGAATTATGCGTGCGGGTCACACTACCGCGACTCATCTGAACGATTTCATCGCCGCGAATAATCCAGAAGCTCTAGTTGAGTTTCCCAAGCTTGCCGAAACATATGTCGAAGAAGCCAAAGCCGAAGGGGTAAATTACGATCTAGCCTTCGCGCAAATGTGCTTAGAAACCCGCTTTCTGACCTTTGGCGGTGCGATATTGCCAGAATTTAATAATTTTGCCAGTTTGGGTGACAGGCAGGCTGAATGGGCAAAATTCACCAATTTACGATTGGGTGTCCGCGCTCATATTCAACAACTCAAAGCTTATGCCAGCAATGATTTATTAGTGCAAGAATGTGTCGCACCTAGATTTGAATTAGTCAAACGAGGAGTTGCCCCGACGATGCGACAGTTAAACGGTCGTTGGTCGGCAGACGGGCAATATACAATTAAAATCGCCGCCATCCTCCGACGATTGTATGAAACCGCTGGGATTTTTTAGATTTAAACAATTGCTAATTAACTTAATTTGCTAGTTACTTGTGTGTAGAGGGTAGAGGGTCGGGGTAAAAATACTCGCCTTTTTCCCGATCTTGACTCTCGACTCTCTAGTCCTTAATTTCCCCAATAACTTATAACTAGCAACTGAGGTTGAATAGCTAAGATTGCCAACGCTCGGTAGGCAAACAGTAATCGATTGAGGTTGGGTAAATACTACTTCACTGGGACGATCCAACCGGGATTTTTTAGCTGTAGAATTGAAGTAAGCGAGTGCGGTATCGAGCTGCTGGCAACGAACAGCGGTACATCTGTTTGCCGTAGTCTGGTTGTCACAACCGTTTAACCATCGGCACGGTTAAAACCTCGATCGAACCTGTCCTTGTCACCCCAATCGCGCTTAAATTATCGATATTACTAGATACATGCAACAAACTTAACAATAGTGCGTCATTGATGACTAGCTAAACTTTTAAGATGTGTTTACTCCGGCGTCATCCGAGCGACTAAAAGTTCGGCACCGAGGCCAGTTAGCTGAGACTGCTACAAGAATTGTATAGGCGTGATTTGTATGTCAGAAAACCAAGAAAAATTACCCATTCAAGATCGTTCTCCAGACCAAGCTCCACTTGACAATCGGATCGCGCCAGCTAAAAGTACTGCTGTCAATAGATTGCGTCAAGGTAGTAAATATGTCTCGTTATTGTTGTTAAGTACCGTTGCTAGTTGTTCGTTCGGCTACCTAGCTGCGAAAGAACAATTACCCACGAGCATCGAATCACCAGCAGTAGCTAACTCACCTGTAGCCAGTAGCGGCAGCATCTTAGCTACGGCAAACAATAGTTTTATCACTCAGGTTGTCGATAAAGCAGGCCCTGCTGTAGTCAGAATCAATGCTTCGACTACCGTTAATACGCGTTCGGCAACAGATGGTAGCGACGATCCCCTATTCCGGCGATTTTTTGGTAATGGCTCCACTTCGCCAAATCGATCGACCGAGCGAGAAATCAGACAAGGCACGGGTTCGGGCTTTGTAATCGACAATAATGGGCGCATTATTACTAACGCACACGTTGTCTCTGGCGCATCGAGAGTAACCGTCACTCTCAGAGACGGACGCACGATCCCTGGCAGAGTCAGAGGACTCGATCTAGTCACCGATGTGGCAGTAATCGAAGTTGACCAAAAGAATCTGCCGAGTATCCCATTAGGTAACTCCGATCTTATTAAATCGGGCGAATGGGCGATCGCGATCGGTAATCCCCTTGGCTTGGATAATACTGTTACGGCAGGAATTATCAGCGGTACCGGGCGGACTAGTGCCGAAATTGGCGCGCGAGACAAGCGAGTCAACTATATTCAAACTGATGCGGCGATCAACCCTGGTAACTCTGGTGGACCGTTGCTCAATGCCGCAGGGCAAGTCATTGGCGTAAATACTGCCATCCTGCGCGGTACCCAAGGCTTGGGATTTGCGATCCCCATCAATACTGCCCAACGGATTGCCAGCCAACTGATTGCCAATGGCAAAGTCGAACATCCCTTCTTGGGCATCCAGATGATCGATCTGAATGCTCAGCTCAAAGAAGACATTAATAGCGATCCCAATGCCAATATCAAGCTCGATGTCGAGCAAGGATCGTTAATCGCACGAGTCGTTCGCAACTCGCCCGCAGCATCAGCCGGAATCCGATCTGGGGACGTCATTCAAAGTGTCAATGGCAAACCCGTCCAAAATTCTAATCAGGTGCAACAAGCGATCGAAAAGACGAAGATCGGTAGTAGCTTCCCCGTTCAAGTGCGTCGGAACGGACAGACTATTACACTAAATGTTACCCCTGTCGCCGCACCGCCAATTACCTCAGCACAAGAATAACCTCATTGCTAGAAATCTATATTTTTAGAAGCAGCGCACTTCAAGGTTAACTTGGAGTGCGTCTTGCTGCTAGAAGAGGGTAAACATTAGGCTTGCGCTTTCAATAAAGTCTACAATCTAAAATCAATTGACAATATACTTTTATAGCGATCGAGAGCAGCCATATGGTTGCTTTTCAAACTTTTCCAGACATGGCTTTGTCATGGACAAATTGTGGTGGACTACCACAGAACACTACTTCCAGGCCCAAAAATTTATCGGTACGCCCTACCTCGAACAAATTCGATCGGTTAATACGCCTAAAGATGCTGCCATCATCGGCAGAAAACGGAGTTTGCCCCTGCGCAGTGATTGGGAACAAGTTAAAGATGAAATTATGTACAGGGCGGTATTGTGTAAATTTCAAATTCACTTAGACATTCGCGAAATTCTACTCGCAACTGGCGACGAACCGATTGTTGAAAATGCCCCCAATGACTACTATTGGGGCTGCGGCAAAGACGGCACGGGTAAAAATCAACTCGGCTTGACTTTAATGCGAGTCAGAGCGATGTTAAGTATCTAGTAGTCTACGGCGTAAATAAGGTTACTATTTTGCGGGGAGCGGCGGCTCGCGTATCTGCTAAGGCAGAGGCTATGCCTACGGCAGGCTCCGCCAACGCCAACGTCGGCATAGCCGACGGTTTAGCGAGACGAGACAAGACAAGACAGGGAGCGGGGAAAGAAATGGTTGGTTAATTGCTGCCGCATAGTACTAGGCATAATTAAATCTAAGATATCGCGGAGGGTGGGCACTGCCCACCAGCTAGATTTCAGACAGTATCTATCTAATAAATAATTGCATTTGCCCACTTACTAATCGCTCGTCGCTCGTCGCTCTTAGAGCGGGTAACTCCCAACAAATAAGTTTCAGAAATTATCTATTTAATAAGTATGTTTACCTGCCTACTCAATCGATCGGCGATCGCCGATAATTGATACTTAATAAGTGAAAGCCTAAAATCTAAAATCTAACCCCCTAGTTTAATGATTAAATCTTGGCTGGTAATTGGCGTCGTTGCGATCTTAGTAGCATTCGGGCTGGGACGATTGAATACACCCGAAGGTTATCGCTGGTTCAATCGCCAGCGTCGCCCGCACTGGCTGACATTTGAGGGCTTAATTCCCGTAATTTGGACGGTAATTCTGATTTGTGGCGTTTGGTCGGCATACAATGCTTGGGAAGCCGCCGCCAGCCCACCGTGGGGACTGATGGCACTATATCTGCTCCTAGAGGTGGCAATTATGCTCTACACGCCCTCAATGTTTTGGTTTAAGAATCTTAGAGCGGGCACGATCGTGGGTGCCGCAGGTTGGGTGCTAGGGGTCATTCTGGCCATACTAGTCTACCCCGTCTCTACGATGGCTACCGTTCTCTTAATTCCCTACTTGCTCTGGAGTCCGATCGGTACTTATGTTACCTGGGTAATGGAAGGGTTAAACTGATTTGAGAGTTGAAACTTTGGCTCCGCTTTTCTATCCCGTACCCCCTATCCCCTAGTACAATAGCGATCGAAACAAATCTACACATAGGAGAGGATAGAGATCGTGGGCGAACAGTTATCACAATTATTAGAACCGATCGCGAGTCAATTTCGCGCGCTCTCACTCCCAGAACCGCTCACCCACTGGGGGCATCCATTCTTTATGAGCATCGTTATGTTTGCAATGGGTGGGTATGGTGCCTACGCTGGCTGGAAAGGCAGAATATTAACAGCTAGCGAGCCGCAAGCCGCGATCGAAAGTAAGACCGAGCATCGGAAAATTATGCCAGTCATGTTCGCATTTATGGCGATCGGTGCGACTGGCGGGGTCTTGTCTTTAGTCATTCAAAAACATGCCGTCATGTCCAGTCCTCACTTCTGGACGGCAACTGTGCTGTTAACTTTTCTGACAGTTAATGCCCTAATTGCTGGAACTGGATTCGGCGATAATAAGCCCGAATTTCGGAAGTTTCACGCGTATTTTGGCAGCACGATCCTAATACTCATGGTCGTTCATGCTTTGATGGGCTTGAAATTAGGCTTGTCGATTTAACTGGTTCATAACAAACAAAGGAGGTAGTGGCAATTGATGAATTGCCACTACCTCCGTTATTTTCGGCTCCATCTGTTTAAATCTAGATGACTACAGTGCGATCGCTCGATTTAAAGTTGCAATTAAGATCGGTGTTTCGATCGGATTTAAGAATTACTGTTTTCCGCAGCTAGAGAGTGCAAAAAGACTTTTTGAGCTAGTTCCAGCAACGCTTGTGAGTTCGCAGTTTCAATCGTTTGGATGGCATCTTCGTCAGAAGAACCATTCAAAATTAGATAAGCAGCGAGCATCGTGCCCGTTCGATGCAAGCCACCCGTGCAATGGACGGCAGTGCCCACACCTTGACGATGATATCGAGCGACAAAATCGATTAATTCTGCGACTTGCGATCGACTGGGCGAACTAGCAATCTGAATCGGCAGCCATAAGTAAGGAATATTTTCCCGATCGTACAACTCCAGGTTAGATTTGTCGTGCATTACTGAGACGATCGCCCCAATTCCCGACGCTTGTAATTCCCGTAATTCGGCTGCTGTTGGCTTCCGAACACCTGCTAGTTTGCCAGGAATTACCCACCATAAGTTCTTCACGATCGGCTCTGTTGATTGCTGCTCCATTGGTTTTAACTGCTGTCTGATGACAGGATGAGCGATCGAATGAATGTCTAAAAACTTAACTCGTTGGCGTAGCCTCTGTGCAAGAGAATCGCCCTAGATCTCTAAATTAAGTTAATAACTAATAAGCTGGTTTCTTGGGGAGTAAATCTGAAATTTTAGAGTCAATTCTGGCTTTGCCAGAAAATACCGTACCTGTTTTACCGCGATTGAAGTTAACATAATTAATATCTCTAACTGCATTCGGCAGAGGAACATATCCTACAGAATCAGCCACTCTAGAGACTCGATTGATATATAGTGTTACAAATTTAGCTAGTAACTGTCTATTGGAACTAGAACGCAGATTGACATAAATAAATAGCGGTCTAGAAAGTGGTCGATATTGGTTTTTCTCTACAGTTTGGGTTGATGGTAAGATTGCACCTTTACCGTTATCGACTGCTAATAGTTTTAACTTACTTTGGTTTTCTTGGTAGTAAGCATAACCAAAATAACCCAAAGCATTTGGATCTTTACTAATTCCTTCTACCAAGGCTTCGTCATCTTCACTAGGGGTATAGTCTTTGCGGCTAGATTTCGATTTCCCTACGATTGCTTCGGTAAAATAATCGAAAGTACCAGACTTGTCACCCGCGCCAAATAGCTTCAAAGGTCGATCGGGCCAAGAGGGACGCACTTGGTTCCAGCGCATAATTTTACCCTGCGCTGCAGGCTCCCAGAGCTTTTTCAGCTCGGCGACAGTAATATCTTTTGCCCAATCATTTTGGGGATTGATGGCGATCGTCAGTGCATCAAAAGCAATCGGAAACTCCATGTATCTCACCCCATTTTTCTTGCAAGTTTCCATCTCTGCTAGCAAAATTGGTCGAGAAGCATTACTAATATCTGTTTTACCATTACAGAATTTTTCAAACCCGCCTGTCGTACCAGAAACTTTAACTTCAACCTGCCCCTTATTGCTGGGATCTGCTTGAAACAGCTTGACGATCGCCTGAGTAATCGGATACACCGTACTCGAACCATCAATCCTAATTGCTGGTGTCGTGGTTTTTCCGGCATCTCCCGCAGTCCCTTGTGCCATTTGGTGTTGGGCTGATGTATTTGCTGTGGCGAGCGAACTGACTACCAGAACTATGGTGCCTAATACTACTAGAAATCTATTCACTGTTGCGTTCATTATATTCGGTTCCTTGTCGATTCTCAAATATATATGTTTGTCATTTGTCAAAAATCAATCACCGTCGCCAGCCTTCCAAGCGATCGCCTTACTGGGCTGCGGATCGGGTAACTTCAGCGTCACCAATGCTGCTGAAAGTACAAAGAATGCTGATGTCCACAGGCAACCCACCAGCCCATAAAACTGATAAACTAGCCCCGATAATACCGTCCCTGCTAACCGACCGCCAGAGTTTGCCATGTAGTAAAAGCCAACATTCAACGCCACCTTGTCATCGTCGGTAAATGCTAATACCAAGTAGGAGTGAACAGCCGAGTTAAAGGCAAATACCACACCAAAAATACACAGTCCGCCAACAATGGCAAGATTCGGCGGGACATTTAATTGGAGCGCAATCGCGATCGCGACTGGCACTCCAACTAGCGTAAATGTCCAAAATTGAATCGTCTTCGAGCCAGGTGGCTGGCCCGATCCAAACCGTTTCAATAGGGCTGGTGCCGAAAATTGAATGATGCCGTAACCAATTACCCAACAAGCCAAGAAACCGCCTACTTGAGCGAAAGACCAGCCTAACTGTCCCCGCAAAAAGACTGGCAAACCCACCACAAACCAGACATCTCTGGAGCCAAACAAAAAGAATCGGGCAGCCGAGAGAATATTGATTTCACGGCTCTTGGAGAAGAGTTGGCTAAATTTAACCTTTTTCTTGATTTTGCCTATCCCTTTGGGCAGCAATAGCCCAGAGAACATGATTACAGCAAGTCCACCTGCCATAATCCACAAGGCATGAATAAAACCAACCGCAGTCAGTAAGGCACCACCAACAAAGAAACCAGCCCCCTTGAGCGCGTTCTTGGAACCCGTCAGCACTGCCACCCATTTGAACAGCGATGACTGAGCATCTTGAGGTACTACCAACCGAATTGCGCTCTTCGAACTCATCTTAGTCAAGTCTTTAGCAATCCCCGAAAATGCTTGAGCAACCATCACATACGGGACGGCAATCCATAGCGACCAGCTTGGATTGAGGAAAGATAGAATGACCAGCGAAATTACCTGTAGTCCGATCCCTGTATACAGCGTCACTTTCAGGCCAAACTGAGAGCCAATCCAACCGCCCAAAAAGTTGGTAACTACACCGAAGACTTCGTAGAACAGAAACAAAGAAGCTATTTGAATTGGGGTATAGCCAATGTTATAAAAGTAGAGCAGCACCAGCATTCGCAAGGCACCATCAGTAATGGTGAAGCCCCAGTAAGCTAATGTCACCAGCGCATAGTTCTTGAAATTGGCACTGGAAGCTGTAGTAGAATCCATGACTGCATAAGGAAGGAATAAGGGGATAATCTAATACTTAGGAATGAGAATTAAATAACTTGCGTCGGTTGGGTAGCGGATGCGCCCCGGTCGGGAAACCTGACCATGGCAGCGATTTGCACGCGCACTTGTTTCTTGACGGTTAGGCAAATTAAGATAGCGCACCAAGCAGAGTAGAGCCAAACCCACAGCTCTAGAGATGTTGGGCTTCGCTTCGCTTTACTCAACCTAAATGATTCTAATCCATACTCAGAGCCACCTTCCGGGCGAGTTCGACCATCCGGTTGGCATAGCCCCACTCATTGTCATACCAAGCTAAGATTTTCACTTGAGTCTCATTGATTACCATCGTCGAGAGCGCATCGATAATCCCAGAGCGAGGGTCGTCTTTATAATCGATCGAGACTAAAGGGCGTTCCTCATAGCCTAAAATACCTTGGAGCGGTTCCTGTTCGGCAGCAGTTTTGAGTAGTTGATTGACTTCGGCGATAGTGGTCGATCGCATGACTTCAAATACACAATCTGTGAGCGAAGCGTTGAGTAAAGGCACACGCACCGCTAGACCATTGAGTTTGCCATTCAGTTCGGGATAAATTAAGCCGATCGCGGTTGCCGATCCGGTAGAGGTGGGAATCAAGGATAAACTGGTAGCTCTAGCCCGACGCAAATCTTTATGGGGCGCATCGACGATCGTTTGTGTATTGGTATTGTCATGGATAGTAGTAATTACTCCATGCTTAATCCCCAAACCTTCATGAATTACCTTGACGACTGGAGCCAAGCAATTAGTAGTACAAGAAGCGGCTGTTAGCAGATGATGTTTATCCGGCTCGTAAAGCCCATCATTGACTCCCATGACGATATTCAGGGCTTCTTGCTTCACCGGAGCAGCTACAATTACCTTCCGGACACCACCCTTAAAATAAGGATCGAGAGTTGCGGGAGTTCTAAATTTACCAGAGCATTCTAGTACTAGATCGACACCCAAATCTTGCCAAGGAACATCTCCAGGTTGAGCATGTTCGCTAAAAGTTAGGGGTTTAGCGTCAATCAAGACTTTCCCGTTCTCAGCCTCTACGTCTGGTGCCCAACGTCCGTGGACAGAATCAAACTTGAGTAAGTGCGCAGCAGCTTCAGCTCCACCTTTGACCTCATTAATATGCACGAATTCTATTTCTGGCCACTCCCACGCTGCCCGCAAATCTAGCCGTCCAATCCGTCCAAATCCATTGATACCTACCCGTACTGTCATTTAGTTTTCCTCTCTCGAAATTCTAATTTTTAAATACTTATATTCATATCAATATATATTGACAATCATCGATATAATATCAACTCACATCGATTTATGTCAATATAGAAATTATGAAATCTTTAAAAACGCCGCCAATTTTTTGTTGTCCACCTTTGTTAGCAGGTCGTCTAACCGAAACAGAAGCAGCTAGTGCCGCAGTTTTGTTTCGAGTATTAGGCGAACCAGCACGGCTTCAGTTGTTGAGTTTAATTGCTGCCCAGCCAAGTGGAGAGGTGTGTGCTTGCGAATTGGTAGAATCCCTCGGACTGTCGCAGCCCACAGTCAGCCATCACCTCAAAGTCATGTATGAAGCAGGTTTATTACAAAAAGAGCGGCGCGGCACCTGGATCTACTATCGAATCGTCCAATCACAATTAGTATCCTTGCGATCGGTACTGACTTAGAGATCTGGGAAATTTGGAAGTTTATTTAACTTTATTGAGTTCCGCTTTTGCTTTAGCTACTAAAGCATCATCTAGGGGTGGATAGCCCAGATCGTTGGCTGAAGCCTTCCCTGTCGTCAATGCCCACTCAACCGCTGCTTTTAATGCTGTTGTCTTGGTGGTATCTTTAGGCTGTGGGTATACTGTCTCTAGAATTAAGGATTGCAACCAGTTTCCGTCGCGCGGCATCGTCGCGCCAAGATTGCCCACTGCGCCTAGAGAGAGTCGCAAGAGCAGAGAAGCCGCGATCGCGCCTAGTACTTGTGCCAAAACACAGGGCAACACTAAATTACGCCGAAAAAAACCACTGCGCCAAAAAGCTAAAGTCACTGCTGGATTGAAATGTGCGCCGCTAATATGACCAAGGCTATAGATTAACGCCGTTACCACCGCGCCAAACACAATGCTGATGCCCAGATGGGTAACGGCACCATTGCTGAGTTTATCGACCATCACGGCTCCCGTGCCAGCAAATATCAACACGAAGGTGCCAATGAATTCTGCTAACAATTCACGAGAGTGCTGCATAGGTATATCGACGTATATCGATATTGACGGACAACGGTATTTTATCAACCTATATCGATTTGTGTCAATATAGATTTTATCAGAGGGGGTCGCTCGCCATCTAAGTTTGCACAGTAAATTGGTCGGGGTGTATTCCCCAATTTATCCACACGATCGCATCTTGTGCGCTAGTCATTTGCGGGGGTACACGCAGAATATGAATACTGCCTGTAGAGGGACAAGTCATTTTAAGTAATAGCATTGGCTCCGATACAGTTTGGCGTAAAGTTCGATCGTAGAATCTTTCTATATCACCAATCTTTAGTAATGTATATTCCCGCCATCGATCGATTTCGATTGCACCTAATTCCTGACAAATTTTCTCGTAACCTACCTGCTGAATCAGTACGCGCTTGATTTCCGCATTATTTTCCTCTAAGAGCCATTCAGGTTTCCAATCACTAACTTTTGTCCAGTAGCGACGGGGGAGAAAGACCCGTAACCAATGTACAGTTAGATTTGGTATAGTTTGGAGCACAGACAAGTCGGTTAGATCGGTTAATGGATTTTTTGTTAGATTAAGTGTCTTTAAGTTAGTAATATTTCCGATATTCTTCGGGATATCAGTTAGCAAATTATTTGTACAATCTAGACTATTTAAATTCACTAAATTTCCAATACTCTCCGGTAAACATCTAAGTCTGTTATTCCGAATTTTCAGACTTTGTAGATTGGCTGCTAAATTTCCAATACTCTCAGGCAAGCATCTAAGTCTATTATTCCAAATCTTGAGCTTTTTCAAATTCGTGAGATTACCCATACCTTCGGGTAGAAGCTTAATGTAATTTCTTTGCAAGTATAAATGAGATATACTTTGTAGATTGCTGATAGTTTCCGGCAAACAAGTTAATCTATTTTTATACAGATCTAGCTTTTCAATATTATGTAGATTACCAATTGTATCTGGTAACTCACTAATTTGATTGCGCCCTAAATCTAGTATGGATAAACTTGTAAGATTGCCAATACTATCTGGTAATTTTTCAAGGTTGTTTTTCCACAAGTACAACTCTTTTAACTTTTTTAAATTGCCAATATCATCTGGCAATCTATTAATGTTATTGCCATTAAGATTTAGTTTTCTCAGATTGACAAGATTGCCAAAGTTTTTAGTTAAGTCTACGATCTTATTATTGATTAATTGCAGACAACTTAATTTAGTTAATTTTCCAATATTCTCTGGTAATGAGGTCAAGCAATTGTTGCCTAAATGCAATTCATTTAACATTTTTAAATTACCAATACCATCAAATAATATGTCGACTTTATTGTTCGATAGATTCAGATAGTTTAGATTTATTAGCTTGCCAATGCTCTCGCTTCTATTTCTTAATAACTTATTACTGTATAGGTTAAGATATGTTAGATTAACAAGATGTTCGATACTTATTGGTAAAATCGCAATGTTATTGCATTTTAAATTTAACCAAACTAAATTTTTCAATAGTCCGATACTTTCTGGTAAACTATTAAGTCGATTATGACTTAAATCTAAATGAGTTAATTTACTTAAGTTACCTATGCTTTCTGGTATCGTAACTATCGAACTAGAATTTATATATAAATGGGTTAAATTACTCTGTGCTCCAAGTTGTTCGATCGTTTTAAAGATCGAACTCTGACCGCTCCCCCATAATTGGATATGAGTTAAGTTTTTTAAGCTGCCAATTGCAGTTGGGATTTGTTGAAGTTGACTGCACCAGGATAAATTCAGATGTTTTAGTCGATCTAAATTACCAATACTTTCTGGTAAAGTTGTGATGACACCAGCCGAGAGATTTAAATAGGTTAATTTACTTAGATTTCCGATACTATCTGGCAACTCAGCTAATTTGGTAGCATGACTTAGATTTAAATGAGTTAAATTAGATAGATCGCCAATACTGGTCGGTAATATTTCGATTAGATTCCAAGTAAGATCTAGCTCCTTTAGATTGGATAAATTACCAATACTTTCTGGCAACCTAGCAATTTTAGTATTTCTTACATAAAGTCGAGTCAACTTAGATAGATTGCCAATACTCTCCGGCAAACTAGTAAGCGAAAACCATGTGATGTGTAGCTCGGTTAGATCTGTAAGATCGCCAATAGTGTCTGGTAAAAATGTGAGCTGATTAACACCTAGCCGTAAAATAGACCAGCGTTCACGCTTAGCGGTGGCAATGATATCTTCTAGTTCGGATAATTGCATAACGAATTTATGGAGCAGCGATCGATGATGAGCCAATATGGTTCGGTTAAGCAAAGATATTAGTCCGCGTAGGCGGACTTTGCATCACTAGCGGTGGTTTGCGTCGCGCGCTCGTCGGGTCTCCCGACGGTTTAGCGCGAAAAGACACAACCGCTGACTAACTGCATACCTAGTTAGATTTATTTATCCCTGTTAGCCTCCTAGACTGCCTACACTAAGAGAATCTTCATAAAAGATTGACTCAGTGCAGGTACAAGAAACCCAGACATCATTCTGATGTCTGAATTTGGTAATGTTGAAATGACTCTATAAACTAGGAGATCGCTTATACCATTCATTTGTCTGCTCGTAAACGTGAGCGACTTGCAGCAAGAGATCCTCGCGTAATACATTACTGAGCAACTGCAAACCGATCGGCATTCCCTTATCGTCGAAACCACAGGGGATACTAATTCCAGGCAATCCAGCGAGATTGACGGGGATAGTCATCAAGTCAGAGAGATACATGCTCAAGGGGTCGGCAGTTTTTTCGCCAGCTTTAAAAGCCGTCGTCGGGGCGGTAGGGGTAATTAAAATATCTACCTCACTAAAGGCTACTTCAAAGTCCTCTTTAATTAGCGTTCGTACCTTTTGAGCTTTGAGGTAGTAGGCATCGTAATAACCAGCCGAAAGCGCGTAGGTACCCAGCATAATCCGTCGTTTGACTTCGGCACCAAATCCAGCAGCCCTAGTTTGTGTATACATGGACATCAGATTGTCAGCTTCGGCTCTAAATCCATATTTGACGCCATCATAGCGAGCTAGGTTTGCCGAGGCTTCGGAAGGAGCGATCACATAATAGGTGGGTAAACCGTAGCGGAAACGCGGACAGGAAATTTCTCGAACTTCGGCACCCAAAGCGCGAAAATGCTCGATCGCTTGATGGACGGATTCGGCAACTTGCGGATCTAAACCTTCGCCAAAAGTTTCGGTAATGACGCCGATTTTAAGACCCTTTGGTAAGTCTGGGGTCAATAGTTGGGAATACTTGGGAATCTCAATCTTTAGGCTGGTGGAATCTTTAGGATCGTAACCCGCGATCGCTTCCAATAGTATGGCTGCATCTTCTACCGTCCGCGCAAATGGCCCAATTTGATCGAGCGAGGAGGCATAAGCCACCAGTCCGAATCTCGATACCAATCCATAGGTCGGTTTTAGACCCACCACGCCACAAAAAGCCGCAGGTTGACGAATCGAACCGCCAGTATCGGAACCGAGCGATACAACGCATTCTGAACCCGATACAGCCGCAGCCGAACCACCTGAAGATCCGCCCGGTACGCGTTCTAGATCCCAAGGATTGGCGGTGACTTGGTAGGCAGAGTTTTCGGTAGAACTACCCATCGCAAATTCATCGAGGTTAGTTTTGCCCAAGGATACCGCGCCTAAATCTTGCAGCTTTTGGGTGACAGTAGACTCATAAGGCGGTATGAAGCCAGCGAGAATTTTGGAACCGCAGGTAGTCACGATGCCTTGGGTACACATGTTATCCTTGAGTGCGATCGGAATACCCGCTAGGAGGGGAATTTGTTCACCTGCGGCAATTTTGGCGTCTACCGATCGTGCCTGTGCCAGAGCTTGTGTCGGTGTGGTACATAAGAAACTCCGCAGTTTAGGTTCGAGTTGCTCGACTCGCGCGATCGCTTCGGTGGCGATTTCTACTGCCGATCGTTCTTTGGTAACAAGCTGGTGGTGCAACTCACGAATAGATGCCATGTGGATTAGGTGTTAGGAGTTAGGTGTTAGGCTTTAGGGCGTTAGAGAAGACGCAAGCGTTATTTAGACTAACATCTAAAGACTAACATTTATAGCCTAAAGCCTAAAGCCTAAAACCTAAAGCCTAGCTTGCAACTAGACTAAATACCGAAATTTCTGGACGACAGTTAAATCGGGAATAGACTTTGATCGTGCCGATGCCGCGATTGGTGTACTGAGTCATGTCGCCAACTTGATATCGTCCTATGGGATATTTACGAGCGAGATCTGGCACGTAGCCATCATAGAAGGGCAAGCGAATTTGTCCGCCGTGGGAGTGTCCCGATAGCTGGAGTCCAAATCGTCTAGTTGCAGCAACTTCATCGGCAAAATCTGGCTCGTGAGCGAGCATAATTGCCGCTCCAGTAGCGGGTAATTGCTTCAAGACTCGATCGAGATCGTCTTGTTTGAAGAAGACATCACCTACCCCAGCGATGTGTAATGTAGCTTGCTGGCGATGTATGGTATGGATAGTATTTTCGAGCAAGGTAACCCCAGCTTTGGCGATCGCCTGACGAACTGGTTTCGCGTCGTTAAATACGTCATGATTGCCCAGTACCGACAGCGTAATATCGCGCGGGCGCAACTTGGTGAGCGTGTCTAATAAATCCACATGCTGTCTGGGCAAACGGCTGACGAGATCGCCTGTAATTACTACCAAATCTGGATTTTGCTCGTTGACAAGCGTGACTACTTTTTCTAGCTGGGCGCGATCGATCCCATCGCCAGCATGGAGATCGCTGATTTGGACGATCCGATAACCATTAAAGGCACGATCTAATTGAGGTAACTCGATCTGAGTTTCGGTGATTTCCAGCCAATTGGGTTCGATTTTGTGGGCATAAACACTGACAGAAAATACCAGCATACAGCCCACCAACAGAACTTTAATGGCTCTAACTACTAGAAACTTAAATTTAAATTTAGGCACGAGGGAATGAGGTTTTAGGCTTTAGGTTTTAGGCTTTAGGCTTTAGGTTTTAGGTTTTAGGTTTTAGGTAGAGAGCTGGGTTCTGGAAGATGGGGGTAATTGTTCTTGATTCCCATTACCCATTACCCATTACCCGTCTAACCGCCAGTCGGTAATAGTACGCGAAACTTAGAGCCAACGCCGACTTGACTGATAACGGAGATCGAGCCGCCGCAGCGGAGGAGGATGTTTTGGACGATCGTTAAGCCTAAACCCGCACCATTGTTATGCTCGTCTGGTAAATGGCGAACGCGGTAAAAGCGATCGAAAATTTTAGGAATTTCGGCTGGGGCGATGCCGATGCCAGTATCGCGAAATTCTAATTGCACGTACTCACCTTGCACGGAAGCTTGGACGAAAACTTGACCGCCATCGGCGGTATATTTGATGCCATTGTGCAATAAATCGATCGCAATTTGCCGTACCCATGTTTCCACACACAAAATTGGCGGTAGATTGCTGGGGATAGTATAGCCCAGCCTGACGCCTTTTTCGGCGGCTAAAGGTTGATAGGTACTAACGACTCCAGGCACGATCTGGGCGAGCTGAAGCGGCACGACTCCAGCTCGATCTGGCGATCGATCGAGTGCCAGCAGTCGGGTTGCCCCGTTAATTAATGAGTTTTGGCGATCGCACTCACCACGAATTAAGCCTAAATACCTCTGCCGTTGTGGTTGCTTGAGAACTGGCGATTCCAGCAGTTTGAGGGCTGTTTTGATATTGGTTAAGGGCGTACACAATTCTTGCATCAGATGGGCGATCAGCTCATCTTTCAAGTCACCTAAGCTGAGTTCTGGAGGGGGGGGGTTTTCCATCAACGGGGGACTGGGGGACGGGGGGACGGGGGGATGGGGAGAGGGGGAAACAGGCTTTAGGCTTTAGGCTTTAGGTCTTAGGTATGAGGGAAGAGGCTTTAGGGATTAGGCAATGTCGATAGTGCATTAGATAGACGCAAGCGTCTCAAAACCTAGAGCCTAAAGCCTAAAGCCTAAAACCTAAAGCCTAAAACCTAAAGCCTAAAGCCTAAAGCCTAAAGCCTAAATCTTACCCTCCAAACTTTTTACTCAAAGCCGCACGAGCTTGTTCGCGATCGTCAAAATGGATTTTTTCGGTGCCGAGGATTTGGTAATCTTCGTGTCCTTTGCCTGCGATCAGGACACCATCGCCCGGTGCTGCCATGGCAATGGCTTGGGCAATGGCTTGAGCGCGATCGGCAATCACTTCGACGCCTGCGGTGCGATCGATGCCAGCGACGACATCTTGCAGAATTCGGGCGGGATCTTCTGTTCGAGGGTTATCGGATGTTACCACTACGAGGTCGGCAAGGTCGGCGGCAATTTTGCCCATTTGCGGGCGTTTGGTGCGATCGCGATCGCCACCACAACCAAACACACAGATTACTTTACCATGGATAAAGGGACGTGCTGCGGTGAGAAGGCTTTCCAAACTATCTGGGGTGTGGGCATAATCGACGATCGCGGTGATGTCTTGCTGGGGCGATATTTGGACGCGTTCCATCCGTCCGGGTACGCCCGGAAAATTCTCGATCGCGGCGACGATCGGTTCTAAGCTCATGCCGAGGTGTAAGGCAGTCCCCACCGCAGCTAAGAGATTTTCGAGGTTGTAATCGCCGACTAGGGGCGAGCTGAAGTCAATTTCGCCTTGAGGTGTATGCAGTTTTCCGCTGACGCCCGTTTGACTGTACGCGAGTTCGCTCGTCCACAGATCGGCAGTTGCATCGGTGGTACTGTAGCTCCAGACTCGTTGGCGAAGCCTCTCGGAACGAGAATCGGCTGAAATTTGGCCAATTAATCGTTTGCCATATTCATCATCGAGATTGACGATCGCACGTCCAGTAAGATATTCGGGGCTAAATAACAAGGCTTTGGCTTGGAAATAGTTCTCCATGTTCTGGTGATAATCCAAGTGATCCTGAGTCAGGTTGGTAAATACGCCCACCTCAAACGGACAGCCCATGACGCGCCCTTGATCCAACGCGTGAGAGCTGACTTCCATTAAGGCAACTTTAGAGCCTGCGGCGAGGGCTTGGGCTAATTGTTGTTGGAGATCGACGGCGAAGGGGGTGGTGTGGGTAGCTGTTTTTTGATAACCCTGCCAGCGGGTGTAGAGGGTGCCGAGCAGTGCGGTGGAAATGTTGGCTCGAGCGAGTAAATATTCAATGATATGGGTGGTGGTAGTTTTACCATTAGTACCCGTGACGCCGACCATTTTTAGGGTTTGGGCAGGATGGCGATAAAAGTTGCCAGCTAGAGCTGCACAGGCTGCTGTCATGTCTGCGGCGATCGCAATACAATTTTCTCCAGTTGGTGGGTGAACTGCTGCGGCTGCGGGTGAAATTACGGCTCCGATTGCTCCTGCGGCGATCGCGCCTTGCCAAAATTCACCGCCATCGACTCGCGTTCCGGGCATCCCGATGAATAAGTCTCCAGTGGTGCAAGCATGGGAGTTGGTTTTTAAGCCTGTTACTTCTAAATCTAAATTGGGATGGTCGCTGGAGAGGTTAATTTGGCTTTGAGACAGAAGTTCGCGTAGTTTCATAGGGATGGTAAATGAATAGGCTCGAAGCAGAGTGTTGGATTTAATTCTTACCCATTTTGCAAATATTGCTGTAAAATTTGCTGCACTTGGGGGACTCCAGCGCGAGGAGAAAACCTGGGGATGGTTCGCTCGGTGCCGTCAACTTGCAAACATAGTACTGGGATCTCGTATTGATATCGATCGAACCAGTCGGGGTTGGTGGTAATTTCGCGAATTTCGAGGTGAATCTCGGGTTCTATAATTTGTTCGAGTTTTTCTTGCAAGCCTTCGCAGAGGTGGCAGCCGATTTTGCTGTACAAAATTAAGTGCATGGGATTTGAGCGAAACGATCGAAGTTATTTAGTACAATACAATAGCTGGTGGCGATCGATATCTAATTTTCTTTAGTGCTGTCAAAGGATAAGTATTTATTGGGTGCGAGTTTTTATGGTGCTCAGCGCACCCCGATCTGGGGAAGGCTCCCCCTTATTTCCTCTAGTCCTAGTAGTAGGGTTTAGCTGGTTGGCAAACAAACCGCCAGAAGTTGCCGATACTTTTATCAATGGGTAATTTAACGTAAAAATTTTAACTAAGTTTGCAAACTATTGCCAAACTGAAATTAAAGTAGTAGCTTGAACTTGAATGCAGTAGCGATCGATAAGCTTAAAAACTGTCGGGGCGACTTGTCGCCTATAACGCTGATAGGATAAGTCTCATAGCTCTCAAGCCTTGTTGATAATTAGGTAGTTTATGTGGGGACAAAGACATTAATTCAACAACAACCTGCCAATTACTAGATGTTGAATCGACCCATGATTCACCCCAGAGTCCAATATAGAAAGTGCTATGTCTAGCATATTTTCGGTGATGTTCTGTTTTTCTGCCGAGATATTCTTGAACTTGCTTTGATTTGATATCTATCCCTTGGATGATACTCTTCAAGTATGCTAGTGATAGCAAAATCAATAATTTGCTCAATCGTTCGCCCGTTAAATTAGTCTTTTCTAAGTTATATCCTCCGCCCTTAAAGTCTCGAAACATCTCCTCAATTCCAAATCTTTTAGCATAGGTATCAACTGCTGCTTGTAGATCTGCCAAGCTGGTCAGAATATACCAAGGCTCTTTTGTGGTAATATTTCGATATTTACCTAGCCATTTACCTGCTAGGTTAAATCCTTCAACTGGTGCAGTTTTTCTAATTGTTACTTCTTGATTAAAAAAGCTATTTCCTGGCTCTAATCCTAGCCTTTTCAGTTCAGTCCACAATTCCTCTTCAGTCTTGATACAAACATTCTTTTTCAGTCGTAAACAGAAATCTATTTTCTGCTCTCTAAGCCAGTTCGCAAGAGTAACACTACAAAATTCACGATCTCCCAGTACCAACAAGCTATAATCTGATAGGGCAGCGAATACTGGGGTTAATACTAATTGTTGGTTTTCCAATGTACTGTTCCCTTGTTTATCAAGCATTTGCCAATAAATAGGAATTGCTCTCTTTCGCCAAATCATACTGACCATCAAAATATTGTTTGATTGCCATTTGGTTCGATCTATTGCTAAATATATAATATTATTCTGTTTGACATTGCCTTTAATCCAAGCAATCACTAGTGATAACCAAACATTATCTAAATCCCATTCATCATTTGATAAAAATCTCTGGACTTTTTTTCTTCTGCTTTCAAATTTAATTGGCATCGCTAGTTTTGTTGCGATGCTTTCTAGCGTGACTTCTTTAATAGATTGCACTACTTGAATCAATAAAATTGTCAATAAGTAGTTACCGCGTGTGAATTTTTCTGACAAATGGGCATGATACAATTCTGGTAACATTTAATTGTTTTTTGGGTAAGAAGCTCTCTTACCCTATCTTTTTTGATACTATTTGTCTAGAGTTGTCTCTCTGCCGAGTTTTCAGGCGACCTGTCGCCCCGTCAGGCTTAAAAATTATCGTGCAATTTTCAGCATTAAAGAATTTAAAATCTATTGTAGGTTCCCTCAGATCCATACCAAGCACTAGGATATTTCAACTATCTTGTCTTGCTAAAACGCTCGTAATAAGTCACCGATTCTAATAATAGTTCGATCGTTTTCTGCTGGAGAACCGATCGAAATTCGTAAGCCACCCCCAGTATGGCGGATCGATGTGCCTTGGATTTTTAACTGTGTAACTAGCTGTGCCATCGCTAGCTCGGGATTCTCGATTTCCAACATCCGCACATACAGAAAATTAGCATCGCTGCGCCACACTTTGAGCGCGTCAAACTTACTTAGTGCTACAAACAAGCGATCGCGTTCGTTCGTAAGTTCTGGCAGAACTGACAGCAGGGAAAGACGGTGTTGTAATACTAACTCGGCTGCGGCTAGAGACATACTCGGCAAATTGTAAGGCAACCTTACCTGCTCTAGAGTGGCAATTAGCTGAGGATGTCCGACTGCATAACCTACGCGATGCGCCGCCAGTCGAAATGCTTTAGAAAATGTCCGCAAGACAATCCAATTTGGATGCTCGGCTAATTCGGCAACCACAGTCTGTTGACTAAACTCAAAATAGGCTTCGTCGATGACTACCAAAATATCTGCTGGCAAACTCCGCATCCAGTCTAACTCTGTTGCACTCAGCGCATTACCCGTCGGCGAATTGGGATGCACCATAAATACCACCCTAATTGGTGCCGCCTGTCGATCGCGAATTGCCGTTTGAGCCGCAGCCACATCGACTTCAAAGTCGGCATTTCGAGCGATACTCACGACAGGTATTCCCAAAGTCTTGGCCAGAATGCCATACATGCTAAATGTCGGTGCGGCTACTAAAATGCTACCCTCACCACCAATGCAAGTTGCAATCAGAATCGATCGCAATAACTCATCCGAACCATTGCCCACACTAATTTGACTGGGAAGGAGCCGATGCTCGTTCCGTATCGCCAAAGGCGAGGCTGCGCCAACGTTCATTCCTGCCGATTCTACTACATACTCAGCGATCGCTGCCTTGAGCCGCTGATGTCCGCCATCGGGATAACGATTGCTTTCGATGGCTTCTACCCAATGCTGCGCCAATTTTTGCTTTATCTCTAGCGGCAGATCGTAGGGATTCTCATTCGTGTCTACTCGGTCGATCGAGATCGCCACAGATTGCCCCTCAGTCCCGCCAGGATGGGGCGTGTATGCCTGCAAACTCGCAAGTTCGCTGCGAATGAAGGGTAAGGATGTAGCGACGCTAGGATTGGGTGAATGAGTAGTAGTCATGGTAAGCCTTGGCAAAGCCTCTGGAAACGAGCATCAGATTTGAATTCCCATCATAGATCGATCTTCCCCTCGATCGGCTCGATCTCTAAATATATTCATGCAGATCGTAGTGGCGATCTCGATCGAGAAAATAATCTGGCTGAGGTATTGACAGCTCCGAAAATATCTCGTATATTGATAAATGTCTGAAACAAGCCCCCATCGTCTAGAGGCCTAGGACACCTCCCTTTCACGGAGGCGACAGGGATTCGATTTCCCTTGGGGGTACTCAGAAATTTTCAAAAAGAGGTTAGACATTATTTGTCTGACCTCTTTTTGTGTGACTGGTAATTTAGGGGGTAGGCTTTAGGCTTTAGGTTTTAGGCGGGGAGCAGGGAGCGCAATTCCAATCCATTACCCATTACCCATTACCTACCCATCCACCACTTCGACTTCGCTCAGTGCAAGCCATCTACCCACCCACCCTTTACCCTTTAATGGATTTTTTGCATATTCCAGTATTAAGCCAGGAGATCGTCGCTGGGTTGGAGGTAGTTGCAGGTGGTTATTATTTAGATGCCACAGTTGGTGGTGGCGGACATAGCGAACTGATTTTGCAGGCTGCGCCAGATGTGCGGCTAGTCGCGATCGATCGAGATTTGCAAGCTCTAGATGCTGCTAAAAATAGACTGGCACCTTATGGAGAGCGCGTGACATTTTGGCATGGAAATTATGCCGATTATCAGCCGTCGGGAGGACAATTTGATGGGATTATTGCCGATTTGGGTGTCAGTTCGGTGCAATTAGATCTCGCCGAACGCGGCTTTAGTTTTCGCAATGAAGCACCATTGGACATGCGGATGGATCGTTCTCAAGGGATGACCGCCGCAGATTTAGTCAATCAGACTTCGGAAGTCGAATTGGCACGGATTATTTTCACCTATGGGGAAGAACGCCTCTCTCGGCAAATTGCGAGGGAGATTGTCGCCGGACGTCCATTTACGACGACAACCCAATTAGCTTATACGATCGGTGGTGCCGTACCGAAGTCTTACCGTTACGGGCGCATTCATCCAGCGACGCGGACATTTCAAGCTCTGCGGATTGTGGTCAATCAAGAGTTGAGTTCGCTCGAAAAGTTTCTGGCAGTGGCACCAACATGGCTCAAGCCTGAAGGTAAGATCGGGCTAATTAGTTTCCATAGTTTGGAGGATCGGATTGTCAAACACACTCTCCGCGAAAACGAACTGCTTAAGGTATTAACTAAAAAGCCGATAATCGCCAGCGATGCCGAAATAGCCAGCAATCCACGCGCTCGATCGGCTAAATTGAGATGGGCGGTGTTAGATTCACCGCTCCGATCGACCGAAACATCGATTTACCTTGACGAATATTGACTAATGTCCGCCATCGATCGTTTACCGTTAATGGGGATCGGTATAATTGCTCATAGGACACCCGATCGCATAGATATTTGGCTATCGGCAGCTAAACCTCGACGATCGGCTAATTAAAGCATAATGAATGTGGCATCAGAGCACACTGCGATCGCTCCGAACCAAATATACTCATTCACGTCACGCTTGCCATCAATCGCCAAAGATTTAGTCTGTCCATCCTCGATCGTTAGATTTAAGTACATACATGGAACCACTATACGATTATGCCTGGTTGATTCCAGTGTTTCCCCTGACTGGGGCGATGCTAGTCGGATTGGGATTGATTTCACTCAACAAAGCTACCAACAAACTGCGAGATCTCAATGCAGTTCTAATTATTTCCTTACTTGGAGCGGCGATGGTGATGTCCTTCGCCCTGCTCATCAGTCAATTTCAAGGACATCCCGTTGTTACTCGATCTTTTGAATGGGCATCTGCGGGCACTTTTCATCTCAATATGGGTTACACGATCGACCATCTGACATCATTAATGTTGGTCATCGTCACCACCGTCGCCATCTTAGTGATGATCTATACCCACGGGTATATGTCGCACGATCCCGGCTACGTGAGGTTTTACGCCTATTTGAGCTTATTTAGTTCCTCAATGTTGGGCTTAGTCGTCAGTCCCAACCTCGTCCAAGTCTATATCTTCTGGGAATTGGTAGGGATGTGTTCCTATCTGCTGATTGGCTTTTGGTACGATCGTAAAGCCGCCGCCGATGCCTGTCAAAAAGCTTTCGTTACCAACCGCGTCGGTGACTTTGGCTTGCTCCTAGGGATGCTCGGACTCTACTGGGCGACTGGCAGCTTTGACTTCCAAATTATGGGCGACAGACTCCAAGAACTCGTCGAATCGGGTGCAATTGGGGGCGGATTGGCTGCCCTATTGGCGATCCTCGTCTTTATGGGGCCAGTTGCCAAATCCGCTCAATTCCCGCTCCACGTTTGGCTTCCAGATGCGATGGAAGGCCCCACGCCGATTTCCGCACTGATCCATGCTGCAACGATGGTAGCCGCTGGTGTCTATCTCATCGCCCGGATGTATCCCGTGTTCGAGAATATCCCCGCTGCGATGGATACTATCGCTTGGACTGGCGCAGTTACAGCCTTTTTGGGTGCCTCGATCGCGATTACCCAAAACGATATCAAAAAAGGTCTCGCTTACTCCACCATGTCCCAACTGGGCTACATGGTAATGGCCATGGGCGTCGGAGCTTATTCGGCTGGTTTATTCCACCTAATGACTCACGCTTACTTTAAAGCGATGATGTTCTTAGGTTCTGGTTCCGTCATTCACGGTATGGAAGATGTCGTCGGACATAACCCCGTTCTCGCTCAGGATATGCGCTTAATGGGCGGCTTACGGAAGCATATGCCCGTCACTGCTGGTACCTTCTTTATCGGTACCCTGGCAATTTCAGGAATTCCTCCCTTTGCCGGATTCTGGTCGAAAGACGAAATTCTCGGTGCCACATATGCCTCAAATCCGCTCTTGTGGGCGGTTGGTTTCCTCACCGCAGGGGTGACCGCATTTTATATGTTCCGGATGTATTTCTCGACCTTTGAGGGCAGTTTCCGGGGCAACGATACCAAGATTCAAAAGCAATTACTCGCAGCCGCACGTCCGAGTGGTAGTGACGCTCATAACGACCATCACGACGATGCCCACGCTCACAACCACGCCGCCAAGCCCCATGAGTCGCCGTGGAGCATGACTTTACCGCTACTGATCCTCGCGGTGCCATCCGCCTTAATCGGATTAGTCGGAACGCCATTCAATAACTACTTTGAAGCGTTTATTTCCGCACCCGGACATGCCGTGGAACACGCACATGAATTCGATCTCAATGAATTCTTAATTATGGCTGGTAGTTCTGTCGGCATCGGCCTAATCGGGATTACGTTAGCATCCTTGATGTATCTCAGTCGCAAAATCGATCCCAGCGCGATCGCTTCCAAAATTCCCGCGCTATACAATCTCTCCCTGAATAAGTGGTACATCGATGATATCTACAATAGCGTCTTCGTCATCGGTTTGCGCCGAGTTGCCCGTCAGGTAATGGAAGTCGATTACCGCGTTGTCGATGGTGCGGTGAATCTCACTGGTTTAGCAACATTGCTCGGTGGTGAAGGTTTGAAATATCTCGAAACCGGGCGCGCTCAATTCTACGCCTTGATTGTCTTTGGGGCGGTATTGGGTTTAGCGATCGTGTTTGGAGTTGCCTAAATCTAAGCTAGTTAATTTAGGGATGAGGATTTAATACTATACAGATCTATCCTACTAAGGGCAATTCCTGAATTGTCCCTACACAAGGAAGAATTACACGTTATTAAATCCTCATTCCTTACCAAGTTCTATTTATCCCCCCACCCTCCTTATTATTAGGAGGGCTTTTATTTTGACGATCCGGCAATGACTGGACTAAGAGCTTGTAGCGATAGCCATAACTACGCTCCCGATCGCTTTATCTTTAATGCCAATTGGCTATTGATAAAGTGACATTTGTTGGATGACAAACCGTCTCTCTGAAGGGGTAGCACCGATATTTTTCATCATCTCCCGAATGTTATTTCTATTAACCTGAATGTAAGTGCCATTTTGCCGATAGTGAGTATTCTGCACTTGCCGCATGGCCTTGCGCAAATTTCTTTCGCGGATTGAATAGCGACGATTGGGAGTTGAAAGCTGTGCGAGTGAGTTAGTATAACAGCTTCTAGCTTTAGACTCGGATGCAGCGAGATTTTCGTTCGTCCAGGTTGAGGTATCCAAATTGTAGATCCGGTCGCACTCTTTTGTTGTCTGTGCCGAGACAGGTTGTGGCAACATTACTGAATTGCTGATGGCAACAAAGCAGATCGGCACCAAATTAAATAGATATTTACGGAGTATTCGATCGATTGGCTCCACTACTATAATCCCCAATTTGTAAACTATTATCTAAAGTCTTTTGCTTCGGCCACATCATTATGGTATTTGGATACTATCAAAAGTTATTGACTGATTCATCTACCAAAAGTAGTAGATTTTCTGGATTTGCAATAAATGTCGATCCTGTCAAGTCGGTATCGGTGGTTGAGGGGTATAGTTTCGATGAGGAAAGCGTTTCTCTAGAAATATACAATAAACTAACTCTGTCGATCGAGCTAACAACTTGCAACTATTCACTATCCCATCAAAGCGCGTTCCCAAAACCAGATCCCACTCATTACGACTACCCCTACCGAAATCAGACGGCGAATCGCTAAATCCCAAGGCAATTTGCGCAGATAAGATAAACAAACATACGTCAAAAGCACGATCGAGATCTGGCCGATTTCGATACCAGCACTAAAACTAAGTAAAGAAACTGCTAAATTATTTCGAGGTAATTCTAACTCTTGTAAAGCTGAAGAAAAGCCTAAGCCATGAATTAGACCAAACCCAAAGGCTAATTGCCATCTCGCCAGATTAGGCTCCTTCCGCCACAAATTTTCGGCAGCAATATAGGCGATCGATAGAGCGATAAATATCTCCACCCAGCGACTAGGGACGGAGACAATGTTGAGAACTGCTAGGGTTAAAGTAATCGAATGCGAGATACTGAATGCAGTGACAACCTTAATAAGATATCTCAATCCGCCACCTAGCATTAAGATACTAATTAAAAATAAAATATGGTCGTAACCAGTTAAAATATGCTCGATGCCCAGTCCGATAAAACTAGTAATCTGCTGTAAAATGGGCGGATCGATGAGATCGGCATTTTTGCTAGTTGGTGTAAAGACAATATTATCGACCTTACCATCTCTAAATACCTGTACCAAACACCGCGCTGTGTTTACTCCAGGTACGAACAAATCGTAATACATTTGCAATTGGCTCACGGGTTCTGCCCAGCGATATTGCAATAGTAAGGTGCTGTGGGTGTCGGGTGCCGCAATGAGATTCGGTTGCGAGGTTTTGGCAAGAGTCGATCGCACGATCGAGACACCATTTTTTTGTCCGGCTGCTGTTAGTTGAATTTTTTCATTCAAAAATTGCCGAAGTTCGCTTTGATGTGTAGTTATTTCTAGTTCTGACAATTTTAGATCCTTGTCATCATCAAATCGATCGACTAAACCAGTCGGTATCGTTAGATTTAATTCGACATTCTTCTGAGCGATCTGAATATCTGCTACTGCTAGATCTGCCCAATGTGCTTGACTGGGCATAACTAAACTAAAGCTTAAGATCGCTCCTAATAATACGGCGCTCGCATTTCTACCAAATCTGGGGATTCGATTGTAGACATTAAGCCAAAAGTGAGTGAAAAAATTCATATCGATATAGTTATTTTCGATTGGTTTTTAACGAGCTTCAACCGCTATAAAATTCGAGTGAGGTGATTCTTTAATTCAATCCCGATAATCCGACACCTAACCCTAAAGCCTGTCTCGCTCCAGCATCGAACGTCGGATCGATCGATTTAACTACTTCTCGATACTTCTGGGCTTGCGCCGATTGCCCTCTAGCTTGGGCGATAACCGCCGCTCGATCTAATAAACCCGGATCGCGGATTCCCAACTTTAATGCTGCTGAGATCGCCTGCTGTGCCCGTTCTAGCTGCCCCGTCTGTAAATAAGCAGCCGCTAAGGTATCCCAAGTTTCAGGATCTTGGCGGATTTTAATTTCGGCTTGCATCAAAGCCAGTGCCTCGGCGCGATCTGCTCGCTGTCCCCATTCCAGCAATAATTGCGCCAACTCCCGCCGATGCCCGAAACCCGTCAGATCCGATCGCAATCTCGACACCGCTTGCTCCCATGTTTGGTTGGCTTGCGCAATCTTGCCTTGCAACCGTTGGACTCGCGCCAAACCTCTGAGGGCAACATGATCGTGGACTGTAGGGTTTTGCTGATTATTAGTGAGGAAAAATCGATCGTATAATTCAACGGCGCGTCGCTGGTGCTGCGGTTGAGTGGGATCGGCTTGCCACCGTCGAACGGATAATTCGGCCAGATTTAATAAGGCTGGCGGATATTTTGGCAAGATTTGTAAGGCAGAATCATATAATTCCTCCGCCTGCTGAAGTTGTCCCCTCTTGTAATAAAACCGCCCCAATAATGTCCGCACCCACGCCGAACTCCCCGCCTCATCCGGTTCTTCAGCCGCGATCGCGGTTTTAAAATCTTTAATTGCGGCGGCATCTTGTCCCTGAGCGACTTCTACCAAAGCTCTGAGCGCGAAATTACTGAGGCTGGGCATCCTGCGGACTGCGGTGTCGGCAGCTACTCGGGCGGCGTTAGCATTACCCAAAGCCAGATAGTTAGTTGTTGACAGAGAAAGGGATTCAGCTTGCGGGGGCAGTTGTTTGACTAAAGCTAATGACTGGGTGAAGTCATGTTTTGCCGCTGATACCTTTGCTAGCACCAAAATCGCTCCATAGTTATAAAATGGCAACTGGTTGAGCGATTGCTGGGCTGTTTGTTGGGCAAGTAGATACCAACTACTGTCTCCAGTCGCCCGCGCCATTTTTAAATAATTTTGCGCCAATGCCGCTCGTGCTAGTCCCGCTGTCGGTTGCTGTTGAATGATGCGTTGGTGAAAGGCGATTTCCTGTTGGATATTTTTGGTAATGCTCCCCACTGCTGGACGCGGAAACCGATATTTCCAAGCCGGATTGGTACGTGGGGCGGTGAGTAGCAAATAAGATGCGATCGTGCCACTAACGATTACTAGCAGCGCACCGAACCAGAGCAATTTTTTACGCTCAGACGCTCTTTGGATCGGAGAAATTTGCATGTCTGTTTAGTGAGTACGGGTAATTTACCGAAGTTCGATAATCGTTGGGGGCGCGGGCGTCCCTGGCGGCTGGACGGAGGCTGGAATGACGATCGTGGTTCCTTCTCGGCGATCGTTCGGTGGTGGTGCGATCGGCACTGGCGCAATAGTGGGCGTGCTTTGCATCTCGACTTTCGCGGCACCAATATTCATCGAGCCTTCTTTGAGATCGGCAATTAGTTTACGAGGATCTTTGTAGCCTAGTCTCGGAGCCAAAAGTATCGCCAGTCCATTCGCCATTTCAGTTTTGTTTTGGGCGATCGCTTCTGCTAGCGCGATCGTTAAGCTACGATTGTCTTCTAGTTGACGTTTGATCCGATCTGCTTCTGCTAATGAAAATTCTGGCGCACCCGGTCGCCAAGTGATGCCTACCTGCCAGCGCACACCATTGGAACCAGAACTAGAACCACTATTAAAACCGTTGTTAAAACTGTTGGAGCCAAAAGACGAGCCATCAGTGATTGTCGAGCCAAGATCGACCTTGAAGCACAAATTAGAGCAACTATCCGAGCTTGATGAAAATGACGTGTATTGAGCCAAACAGGGAGCTGCGATCGTTGTCACCCAGAGGATTAGAGCGGAAAGTAGCGGATATTTCATGGCAGTTATCTACAATATTCGTGCGCAGATTTTGATGGGGTGCCGACTACTGGCGGAAATCCTGGAGATCGGCCAAAGACTATGCCAACTAAAAGGAATTGGAAGTCTGTTCGAGCTTCCAATTCCTGGATCGCGATCGATCTAAATGCCTGAAACATCTGACTTTGACCGCATGTCGCTGCGACAGTTATCGATCGCGCGGCTCACCACAGACTACTTAATTTGGTAAGGCTAAATAAGGAAAACTCGATTCCAATGGTTTGTGCCCTTGCGCGGGGTTGCCTGAAGTGCCCTCATAGGTGGCGTTATCGCCCTTAATTGCGCCATTAGTTAAGACGCTTAGAGTCGTATCGATGACATCATCCTTGAGCAGCCGCCCGCGAATGGGACTACCGAGCGCATTGAGCGCATTGCCATAACCACTAGCACCCGTGGTATCGATCCGCATCACATCTGGTAAAAAGGCGGCTAGGAGCGCATTCGTCCGATTAGTGTCATTTCCCAACGCTTTGAGCGTGCGGGTAGCTTCTGCACCGATCGGAGCTGCTGCTGGAGAGAGATCGGCAGTCGGTGGTACGCTGTTGAAGGTATTGAGTAAGTCGTTGCTGACAATTAAGCCCTCGTTGATGGCAGGACGCGCCAAGCGTTCGACCTGCTGATAGTTGCCATTGGCATCGCGGAGCGAAATTGTCTCCCAGATATCGTAAGTAGTTGCGCCACTATTACCTTGCAAAAATTGCAGCGGCAGCCGAATTGCGATCGTATTGACGTTAAAACCTTTAAATGAATCCACTGCTTGAGCGGGCGGACGGAAGCCAACGGCAGGCCCGATGCCTAATGCCCCAGCTCGCACCCGGAAAAATTGCTCGACATCAAAGACAAATGGATCTTCCCGCAAACCCGCAAACACGGAAAGCTTGGAGCCTCCGGCTGAGAGTTGGTTGACGATCGGTCTTTGGGCATTGGCAGCTTGTAACCTGAGTTCGATGAGGCTATGCCTCATCGAACTCAGATGTGACAACATGTTCAGCTTAATAGCAAATTTTATGTAAATTTTGGCACGATAAAACCCATCATTAAGATGATTAATGATTGAAAATATTGAGTTAAGTTAATAAATAAATAATCGGCTAAATAGGAACAATACTAAAGAAGTTTTGAGCAGGCTCATCTAGCTTCAAACTCGGCTTTTTAGGTTGATGAGTATAAGCAATTAATGCTGTAATCAGATTTAGCATGAAATTATGCAAGCTCCGATGGCGAGAATGGACTAAATAACAAATATTTTTTAACTGGTCATTTACCGTTTCAATCAGCGAGCGTTTCCGAAGTGATATTTTGTCATCCATCAAGATGAGCTTGTTTTTCATATTAGATTTTAGTGGCGTAATTAGCTGCAATCCTTTATTTAATAATTCTTCAAATAGTTCTTTCTTAATATATCCTTTGTCTCCAAATATTTTTCCTGATATTCCCTGTGTCATTGATGGCAAATGTGTGCGGTCATCGACATTGCCAGGTGTGATTTTGCAGCTTAATATCTCTCCGCAATCATTAATAATTAAATGAAGCTTGAATCCAAAGTACCATCCCATAGAACTCTTACTCAGCTTGGCAGTTTCTTTGAAAACCTTATTTCTTTTAATTCTTTTTGGGTGACAAACTGGAATAGCCGTGCTATCCACGAAACTAATTCCAGTCACCTTACCTTGACGAGAGTTGAGATAATAAAGGCAAGCTATTAAAACATTTGGCATCAACTCCACCATTCTATTGTAACTAACCAATTTTGGAAAATAATCAGTTAAGTTTTGACAAACATTTTTGAGGTAATAATCCTTAAATGTTCGATAGCTTGACTGATGGAAATGAATAGAAATAGTCATGACCTCGCTCAGTGATAGGCCGCAGCGTTTTGGTAAGCTATTACCGTTGGCAGGGAAAGATATTGATGAAAAAGTTGCCAGCCAATCTTGGCAGAAATCATCTATTTCACAAAATAGTTCGGTTAAGTCCATCATCTAAGTGTGGTTTTCTAATATATATATTAATTTAACCAGAATCAGAGATTATACATAAGGGTTGCAATGCTATTTGTACTTTTATTTGCCGACCGCTCCTCAGAACTTTTAATAACTTATTAATTGTTAATTATTTGTAATTATCGATCGACGTTTTACTTCCAAGTCATTATCAATAATCAAAGCTTATTGATAATGACTTGGAAATATCTCATTTTAATAATTGATGTTTATGACTCAAGCACAGTCAGAGACTTGATTTGATGATGAGGCACAGCCTCATCGAACTCAGGTTTGTAGTGACGTGGTGACAAGATTGGTTGCTGAGGTGGTCTGTCCATCCTTGATGACAGTCATCTTGATTTGCTGCTGCTGTTGGTCGTTGGGCGCACCAAACTCAAACCGGATTATGACATCTTCTTGTCCGGTGGGTGTAGCGTCCTTATTGGCGACGCGAGTCAGTTTAAATTCATAGCGGGCGTTAGTACTAAAGTAGTACTGCTGGCGGGCGATCGAGCGGGGATTGCTATTCATCACCAAGACCAGATCGCTAGGGTTGGCATTTGAATTTTGATCTTGTTCCCGAAATGCGTATAAATCAGTCAAATTCAAGCTGCGACCTTTAGCATCGACCTCACCGTCATCGTGATCGGAAGCCATCAAATATTGTGGCAAGCTAGTTGCTGCCAACATTACCGCAAGCGAGATGCCACCCAGAACTAGCGATTTTTTCCAGTTAAACTTAGCAAACTTAAAAATTGAAACTGCCATATGCGATCCTGCTACTTAATGATTGAGTGGATAGATTTGTCGATTTACTTGTATATACGCTGCTAATTTCAGAATGGATCTTTATAATCACTAATAAAATCATGGACGCTTGAATAATTAACTAGCTTGCGTTCGGACAACTAAGATATATTTTTGTCGATCGTTTCAGCGAGTTTCATTTTGCGTCTGGCATACGCACCATAACCAAAAGCTGCTAAAGTACCTAAAATTGTCGCTGGTTCTGGTACTGCGGTAGGGATAGCCGAAACATTGCCCGCACCAGTAATACTATTGGTGAAAGTCCCAGATTGATTATTATCAAAACCAGTCGTAACAAAGTAATAATTAGTGCCAGGGTTGAGGGCTGTGGTAAATCCAGATAAGCCCAAGGTTGGATTATCGTCATTACCAATGACGATATTATTTAATTCATTACCAAACGTGGGATTGAAGGTATTTTGATAAAGAAAAGTATAGTTATCAAAGTTTGCAGTACTCTGAAAAATATAGTTATCTGCGGCACTAACGGTAAATCCGAAACCACTATAGTTGACAGTATTGTTAGAGACGCTAGTTGGCGGATTGGGTCCATTGTCAACAGGTCTAACCCATGTAGGAGCATCTATCGTAGTGTCACTGTAAGTAAAAGTAACAGCCTGAGCACTAGGAGCGATCGGCGACATCAACACTGTCCATCCCCAGATAATACTGGCACTAGCGAAAGTAAGTTTATTGTTTTTAAGCATAATTTTGACTGACAATATATATGACATATTTGCATTCTAACAAGCCAATTAATAGGTTGTTAGTCATGCGATCGAATACCAATCGAATTTAAGCTACATGACTTATATCGATGAAAATTTATGTCCGAAAGCACATTTTTTAGCGATATTGCTTCAGTCATAATGCTTATTAATCTTAATTAATAATTAACACAAGAAAAGACTTATAAATATACATTTATAAGTGAAAAATTGCACACATTAACCCTAATTTAGTTGCGTGTTTTACAAGCGTCAATACATCAACACTGCCTCGATCACGTAGCGTTATTTATCATCCCTGCTATTACAGGAATGTCAACTTTCATTCAGCCGAGATATATAGTTATACGCACCGATCTCGTTAATGGATCTCTATTGATGCAAAAAAATCTCAGTTATTTTCAGGTTCGCTCTCGGTAGCAAAGCTCAACGTGCATCTGAGATAATCAGTGCTGTGCTAAGGGGATGTTGAAAGAGTTGAAAGATTTGTGACTTAAGTCTCCTGAACTAATGCGCTCGTATCATTCGATTGGGTGAGGCGCTCGGATCGAGTGTCAGCTAAAATGCTCTAATTAGTATTTTCCTTCCTTTGGAGTCAATGGTCGAAACCACAAATTTACTCTTAAAGATCGCCAAGGGAGATCGGACAGCACTCTCTCAGCTCTACGATCGATATGCCCGAACGATTTATGCGATCGCCTGGAAGAGTCTCAACTGAGTTGAGGACTGCGAAGAAGTTGTTTTAGATGTATTTGCCCAAATTTGGAGGATTGCTGACAGGTACGACGTCTATGAAGGTTCGGTCGAACAGTGGATTTTGACGCTAGCGCGCAGTCCGATCCTCGATCGATTACGTAAATTGCAACGGCTCTATAAAGTTAAAACAGTAATCTCTTGTGGCAAAAGAATCGATTTTCCAACTATCAGCGTAGATCTAATTGAAACGATCGAAATTGACGAACGACGACAATTGGTACTCGCGGCGTTAAGCCAGATTCCCTCAGAACAACTGGAGGCGATCGAATTGGCTTACTATCAAGGTTTAACCCACACTGAGATCGCCACACGCACTGGACTGTCGATCTGTACCGTCAAAACCTTACTACGGCTCGGATTGAGTAACCTAAAAATAGCCTTTAAAAGCAAATTGTCAGTAACTCCAGTAGGTAGCAACTTGGGTTAAACAGTAGAACTCCTGCGAAAGTCTGGGAAAGATCGACAGCACCTATGATTATCGACACATTTAGTTAATATTTTATAATTAGTTAATAATGCTCGAAATAATTGGTATTAAAGGATAGCTTAAATACTTTCTTCGCAGGAGACCTAATGATAGAGCATCACTAAACCCCCTTATCCCCCGTGTCTGAACCGCTGATGAACGAACATCGATGTTTTTGCGAACTCGCACCACTTTATGCGCTCGATCTGCTCGATCTTGAAGAACGGCTCTGGATAGAAGCTCAAATTTTGGCTTGCCCAGATCTGGCTGAAGAACTAGCAAGTTATCAAGCCGCAGTAGCTGTGATTCCCTATAGTGCTCCAGTCGTGCCGATAGCCGCAGATCTCAAGTCGCGGTTATTCGATCGCCTTGATGCTCCAGCGGAGAGTCAACTGGGTTTAGATGCTGTTCCTGCACAGCCGGAAATTTCGTCAGTAGAGTCATCCGCGCCAGCCACGATCGCGATTAGATCTGGGGAGCTAGAATGGCAACCATATCGGGCAGCCGGAGTCGAAGTTGCGGTGCTATTTATCGATCCGCTCAACCGGATGTGCTCTGCAATTGTTAAAGCAGCCGATGGAGTCATCTATCCACTCCATCAACATCAAGAGATTGAGGAAATTTATATGTTAGAAGGAGAACTAGAAATCGCTGGACAGGTATATCTGGCGGGGGACTACATTCGATCGTCCGCCAATTCGATCCATCCACCTGCAACTACCAAGGGTTGTAAGTTCTTGATTCGGGCTTGTATCGACGATAATTACGACGAAAACTTGCTCGCTCGCGCTCATTAAAAATTGTCTGCGATCGTCGCTGAAGGGTCGATCGGCATCGACTACAAACCAGACACTCAGACGATCGTATTCAAAATATAATAAAAGTGTTTTTATATCGATTTTTTGCTAACAACTTTTTGGGATCTTCCATGCCGATTTATCCCTTGAATCCTAATTGGATAATTAATGTCACAAGTGCATTTGCCGCACCCATTCCTCCAAAATAAAGTCCAGTTGCGAGTCCCGCTCGATCGATTGGTAAGTTACTCAAGCACCACGGGATTTGAGCGATAAATAATATTCCCAATGCGATACCACTAATTACCAGGATCGCGATCGAGATCGGCAAGGAAGATGAAAGCGAATTTATCGAGATTATTAATAAAATAACAGCCAAGCCGATCGCCATCGAGCGATTCATGCCCCATTTCATCACCCATCGTTCTAAGGTAATAGCAGCGATCGCACAAATGAATAACATACTCGCTGAGATATATTCAGGGGAAAGATCGAATAGACGTAACGTCTCAATAACCGCTGGTAAATCAGGGGGTTGCAAAAAGAGCAAAAATCTGGTTTAACAAAGAGATGAGTATAAACAGCGATACTAGTCCAGCCCAAGCGAGTACCCCAAGCACAGCAAGAGCTAATAATTAAGCGGCATAACATCCGATTTCAGCTAGCGGAGTACATCACAGAGGATGGAAAAACAGTGGTGGGAGAATTACCCACAGAATATCAAGGAAGACACTATTGGCCAGGATTAGTGTGTTATGTGATGTATCAGCATTACCAATGTAGAGTAACACAGCCATTAATCTACGAGCAACTCCGAGAATGGGGAATAGATATTTCGGCAGGACAAGTAAATCGGTTATTAAATGAAGAGCATCAAAGATTCGAGCAAGAACAACACCAGGTATTGAGAGCAGGGTTAGAGACAGCAACATATATCCATACCGATGATACCGGAGCAAGGCACAACGGTAAAAATGGATATTGCACAGTAATTGGGAATGATGACTTCGCGTATTTCCACAGCAGTAACTCCAAAAGTCGAGAAAACTTTCTGGAAATATTGCAAGCTGGAGCGGAAAAATATGTATTGAACGAAGAGGCAAAAGCATATCTGGAAAATTATCAGCTCCCGCATAAACATCTTCTGGAGATCGGTTTTTCGGAAGAGCCATTGGCAATCACCAAAGAAGATTGGCATAACTATTTATTAGGAAAAGGAATAGTTGGCGTAAAAACAGTACGGGTGCTGAGTGAAGCAGCACTGCTAGGGGGTTTGACAATTCAAGGTAGGAGTGAGCCACTGAGGATTCTCAGCGATGGGGCAGGACAATTCAACATCATGGAGCATGGATTATGCTGGGTTCATATCGAGAGAAATTTGCGAAAATTAGAGGGTAAGACCGAGCAAGAACGAGAGAATATTGCTGATATGCAAGGATTATTATGGGAATACTATCAAGAATTGAAACAGTACCAACAGCAGCCAAGTAGAGAAAGAGCATTGAGCCTACAGGATAAATTTGATGAGATATTTGGCAGATGTTATATTCATCATGGATTGCTCAATCATGCACTCAACCAAATCAGAAATCGCAAGATTGAACTGTTACAGGTACTAAATTGTCCAGAATTTCCCTTGCATAACAATGCAGCAGAAACTGATATTAGAGAATATGTGACCCGCCGAAAAATTAGCGGCGGCACACGTTCTGAGTTAGGACGAAAAGCTAGAGACACTTTCGTTGGATTGAAAAAGACTTGTCGTAAACTAGGGATTTCGTTTTGGAATTATCTGACATCTAGATTATGTGGCGATGAACAAGTACGACCCTTATCAGATGTGCTTCGTGCTAAAGCTGCTGCTAAAATTCCGGCTCCAGCATAGCGAATTTTAAGTAACTATCTTATTTAGTACGAGAGAGGGGTATTTCTCCTGACCATATTTCCCTCTATCAGCGTTTATTGAGGTCTTACGAATAGACTGGCGTGCAATCTTTGAGGGCAAACTCTAAGTAAAATATTTACTAAGATTCCCGCCACTAATCCCATCCCAAAAATTCTGATTTTCCGAGCCAAACTCGACTCGATCGACATTGTTGGTTTGGCGATCGCGCTCGTAACAGTCGAATTTAATTCTGGTTTGGATGACCATAATAAGATCGCACTTAGCACCAGCATCACTGCACCTAGCAAAAATGTATTGCCAGAGCCTAATGCGGTAATTATCCGCTCGAAAATCGGTCCGATCGCGCCAATTAGCCCGAAAATAAATGTTAAAATAGAACTAGCGGCTGGTAATGCTTCTGTCGGGGTAGTCTGACGAATTAAAGCAATAGCTGGGCCGCGAAATACAATCATCGCTACCGTCCAAAAAGTCATTAAAACCGGGATCGTCCATCGCAGCCAAACGGCAATAGATCCGTGCAATAATAGCCCGATGGCGACGAATAATAACCCCGCCAAGGTAATTCCCACAGCGATCCCTGGGAGCCGACTACCCACTCGGTGCATCAACCGATCGGACATCATGCCAACAATTGGTTCGATCGCTGCACCCAAGAAACCTTGGATTATGCCTAAGCTTTGGGCGATGTGAATGAAGCCTAAATTTGTTAGAATGACTGGTTGATAAAAACTATACGCCATCCAACTAAAAATGATAGCGGCTACTAATGCGCCCAATCCCCACAGTTGCCGCCACAGAATGCGCTGATAACTAGTCATATTTCTAATGTCGATCGAGAATAGATCGTTAGCTCGACTTTATCCATTTTAAAATCTTCTTTAAAATCTTCCTTTTTGAAACTGGCTCCCAAGCTTATAAAATATAACTAACTTTTTCCCGATCGATTTACCCAGTTTGACATGCTCGACACCTACCATCGGCACGATCGAATTTTTTGCACCAAGCTCGTTGTCTTGGCGACGACGGCGGACTAAAATGGCTCGATCGACAACGATCCCCAGCAAAGAAAATCCGCCCAAAATCGCGATCGCCAGAGGCAATCGCAGCATGATATCTTTGAAACCTAAATCTATAATTTGCACCTCTGTGGATGGGTAATGGGTAATGGGTAGCGTCGCTGCCTTGTCGATTGGCAAAAAGACGATCGTAATCTTACCCTTTGCCCTTTCACCTTTTACCCTCTACCCTCTACCCTCTACCCTCTACCCTCTACCCCCTAACTAAACATTCAACACCCAAGCCGGACGAGTGTTGGGATTGAAGAAAGCAGTAGGCACGATCGCCAGATCTACTCCGAGTGATTTGAAGGCTGCTCGAATGGCGGTGGCATGGGCGGCTTCGTTGGTACCGATGCTGGCTCCAGCGGTAATTAGTGCGGGTGTTTTGAGTTTTGCGGCTTCCAAGGTATAGGCGATTGCGGCATCAACTTCGAGAGCTAGTGCGAGTTTGGCGATATTGACATCGGTATCGATATTCCCTTCACCTTTTTTGAGATAGGAAGAGAGATCGTAGCTAGTTTCTGCTTTGACGGGAGTACCGCCTAAGCTTCTAATGGCATTGCTGAGGACATCTCGGTGGGCTTGATGATCGGTGAGATTAGCAGTCGCTACGGCTAAGACAGCTTTACCGACGGCAGTATTAGTCAACTTAGGAGCGGCGAATTTATATGCCCAGATTGCTTGATGTTCGTAGTAAAGCCCGTTGTTGAGAACGGCGATATCATTTTTCTTATCTCGAGCTGATGTGGTTTTACCGATTGTCGTCGCCTGTGCCATCTGGCTGGCTGCGGGGATGGCAAATGCAGTGGCTAACCCAGCCGCTGCGCCTGCGAATAACACTCCTCGGCGGGAGATGTTGTGAGTTTGATGGGTAACGGATTGAATTAGCGACTTGTTGGTATCCATGTGGTGGTATCTCTGTCGAAGGAACTTTCCTATAGATACGAGCGTTATACACATCTGGATCTGTTTTCGATCGACATTATTTCGATCGAGGTTAAAAGCTGACTGTAGCCACGCTAATATCTAAAGATACTCGAACTAGATCGATCGACATTTACCATATACTTCGAGCGATTCTTACTTTAATTTGACAGTATCCTCCCAATGTTGCAGTCCCCGATCGAACCCGCAAAATTACTCATAAATATCGCCAAGGGGGATCGGAGTGCATTATCACAGCTTTACGATCGCTATTCCCGGATGATTTATGCGATCGCCTGGAAAAGTTTAAACTCAGTAGAAGAATGCGAAGAAGTTGTCTTAGATGTATTTGCCCAAATCTGGCGGATCGCCGACAGATTCGATCTCAATAAAGGCTCTGCCGAACAGTGGATTTTTACCCTCGCACGCAGTCGGACACTAGATAGACTGCGGAAGTTTCAACGACTCCAAAAAGTTAATGAGGCCATTGATGCCGGAAAAGAAATCGATTTCCCTACCGCTAGTGTAGATCCAATTGAAGCGATAGAAATTAGCGAACGACGCCAACAAGTACTCGCAGCATTAGAGCAGATTCCGCCAGCACAACGCCAAGTCATCGAAATGGCTTATTACCAAGGTTTGACCCATTCTGAAATCGCCACAGCCACAGGACTCTCACTCGGTACAGTCAAAACTCGCCTCCGACTGGGATTGAGTAAACTAAAATTAGGGTTTGAAAATAAATCGTAACTCAGCCTTCGCCTCTAGCCGTCGATCCTAGTAGTAACTCTGGTAAATACTAGCTAGTGGTAGATAGCAGAAATTAAGCTCCTACTTCTTGTCCCCACTCCCAACTGGATCGTGACCGACCATTACTGTTTTTGCGACCTCGCCCCACTATACGCACTCGATTTACTCACTCCTGAACAACGGCTTTGGATCGAAGCTCAAATTGCCGAGTGTCCGGATCTGGCCGAAGAATTAGCAGGTTACGAAGCAGCGGTGGGGTCAATGCCTTACACGGCTCCTCCTATGCCGATGGCAGCAAATTTGAAGGATCGGTTATTTGACAGGTTGGGACTAGATCCCGTTGCATCGAGTCCGCATTCGCAAGCACAGACATCGCCAGCAGAGCCATCAGAGCCAGAGCAATTTGCAATTCGAGCGGGGGAGCTTAACTGGAAGCCACACCGCATTGAAGGCGTAGAATGCGCGCTGTTATTCCTCGATGAGGTCAATCGGATGCGATCGATGCTAGTCACAGCAGCCGCTGGCGTCGTCTATCCACTGCACGAACATCGTGGGGTCGAGGAAATTTACATGTTAGCAGGCGACCTAATTATTGACAATCGAACTTATCTAGCTGGCGACTACATTCGATCGCATCCCAATTCGATCCACGCACCATCGACGAATACGGGTTGCAAGTTTTTGATTCGGTCTTGTATCGATGATAATTATGACGAAAACTCGATCGCTAGATCTCATTAATATTGTGTTGGCACTTGCAAGCTAGCCCCTTTGCCCACTGCTCGTTAATAGGATCGGTTCAAATTTGTCCTCTTTATGCCCGCCGAATTAGAGATCGATCGGCTAAAATGCGGAGTATAACTATCGCCGATCGAGTCGATCGCTCTAGTGCCTGCGAACGCCAGCAGATCGCTCGAACTCAGCCTTAGCAATGAGTTGTAACTAGCGTTCGATCGACCTTATCGACCCGCACAAAGATGTCATAGCCAGAGGCTCGTAGCGATAAGACAGGGTCTTTGTCGATATATTTTCCAGATCGAAGCTTATTCAATAGCGGCTACGCCCCAGAAATCGATAGTCAGTAAATATTTGGAGTAAATATCAATCATGTCACCCACAGCTCAAAATCCCTTATTAACGATCGAGCAAGAATACGGACAAAGCATTTGGATGGACAATCTCAGCCGAGATATCCTCACCACAGGCGAACTCGCCCAACTAATCGACAGCCGTGGCGTCTTGGGGATCACATCTAACCCCGCCATTTTTGAAAAAGCGATCGCAGGTAACGCCATTTATGACAACCAAATCGAAGAAGGGATTAAAGCTGGAAAATCGCTTAACGACATCTACGAATCCCTAATTTTTACCGATATCCGTCAAGCCTGCGACATTTTGCGCCCCGTCTACGACAAAACTAACGGGATCGATGGGTACGTCAGCATCGAAGTCCCGCCCACGATTGCCGCAGACACCGCCAGCACCATTAGCGAAGCCCGCCGCTACTACGGTGAAATCGGTCGTCCCAACGTGATGATTAAGATCCCTGGTACCCCCGAAGGCTTACCTGCCGTCGAACAAATGATTAGCGAAGGCATCAGCGTCAACGTCACCCTCCTCTTCTCTGTCGCCAGCTACGTCGAAGCAGCCTGGGCATACATTCGCGGCTTAGAAACTCGCGCCGTCAAAGGCGAAGACATTAGTAACATCGCCTCCGTCGCCAGTTTCTTCCTCAGCCGGATCGACACCAACATCGATGGTAAACTAGACCATCTCCTCAAAAACCTCAGCGACCCCACCAAAACCGAAAAACTTTCCGCACTCAAAGGCAAAATCGCGATCGCCAACGCCAAAATTGCCTATCAAGAATACAAAAAAATTATCGCCACAGATCGCTGGCAACAACTAGCTGCCAAAGGCGCACGCGTCCAACGCCTCCTGTGGGCGAGTACCGGGACTAAAGATCCCAGCTACAGCGATGTCATGTACGTCGATGGATTAGTCGGTAACGATACCGTCAACACCCTCCCTCCAAACACGATCGAAGCCTGCGCGGATCATTGCGATCCCGCCAGCCGCATCGAAGCCGGAGTCGATGAAGCCTACCGCCTTGTCGCCAGCCTCAAAGACCCCGACATCAACATCGATCTCGATAGCGTCATGAACGAACTCCTCATCGACGGCATCGACAAATTCGTCAAACCCTTCGACTCCCTGATGAAATCCTTAGATGTTAAGGTGAAAGCGTTGATGCCAGTTTAGGGATTTGGGATTTTGCAGATGCGCTCCGGTCGGGTTCCCCGACCATGGAAGCGCACCAAGCAGGATTTTGAATTTTGGATTGATGGTTTGGATCGATCGGCGACAGACAGAGATCGAAGTACATTGATAACTTAGTGAGAGACTCAATCCCAAAAACATCTCCACTCGATCGATCTAAAAACCATACCCTCAAACCAAGCACCATCTCTGAAATTACCGCACAACGCACCAAGTACGGAGTAAGTGCGATCGAGATTGAAACGAAGTCAACCATACTTATGCGTCAACCATAGCCTCAAAAAGGAGACTAAGATTCTGGTTCCCCCTCCCCCCTTCCAAACTGTTCATAACCCGCAGATTAATAACCTAAAGTAACAGTACTAATGCGAAGCGCGCTCAACGTCCCACAGATCGAACCTTGTGCAGGGGAGTTTGAGGGGCGGGGTGCCGCCCCTCAACGGGGGGTCTGGGGGAAGCCTCCCCCAGATCCGGGTTCTACCACACCAGAGATCGAACACTAAGCACCGATCCGAGTTCTGCCCCACCAGAGATCGAACACTAAGCACCGATCCGAGTTCTGCCCCACCAGAGATCGAACACTAAGCACCGATCCAAGTTCTGCCCCACCAGCAGCAACGATAATCGACTAGGGCAGAAACCTAAGTGGAAAGCCTCCACCCCACACATACCCAGAATAAAAATGCTCGATCTACTCGAAAACCCATTCCGCCTCGGACTACGACAAGAACGAGTCCCCGAACCCCAAATCCTCACCATCTTCGGCGCATCCGGCGACCTCACCCACCGCAAACTGATCCCCGCATTATATCAAATGCGACTCGATCGTCGGCTCCCCCCCGAAATCACCATCGTCGGCGTCGCCCGCCGCGACTGGAGCCACGAATACTTCCGCGAACACTCCAAACAAGGCATCGAAGAATTCGGCAACGGCATCCAAGACGAAACCGCCTGGAACGAATTTGCCAAAGGCTTATACTACTGCTCTGGCGACATCGACAAACCCGAAAGCTACCAAAAACTCAAAGCCTTCCTCGGCGAACTCGATACCGAACGCCGCACCATGGGCAACCGAGTCTTCTACCTCTCCGTCGCCCCCAACTTCTTCCCCGAAGCCATCAAACAACTAGGTAGTGCCGGGATGCTCAACGATCCCCAAAAACATCGCCTCGTCATCGAAAAACCCTTCGGACGCGACCTCAGCTCCGCCAGAGTTCTCAACCGCGTCGTCCGCCAACATTGCCAAGAGCAGCAAGTGTACCGGATCGACCACTACCTGGGCAAAGAAACCGTCCAAAACCTGCTCGTGTTGCGATTTGCCAACGCCATCTTTGAACCCCTCTGGAATCGCAATTACATCGATCACATCCAGATCACCGTCGCCGAAACCGTCGGTGTCGAAGATCGTGCGGGTTACTACGAATCCGCTGGTGCATTGCGCGACA
Organism: Chamaesiphon minutus PCC 6605; assembly: GCF_000317145.1. Classification (GTDB taxonomy): domain Bacteria; phylum Cyanobacteriota; class Cyanobacteriia; order Cyanobacteriales; family Chamaesiphonaceae; genus Chamaesiphon; species Chamaesiphon minutus. The sequence goes on from NC_019697.1 coordinate 4,248,634, forward strand.
TGATCCAAAACCACCTAATGCAGGTATTTTGCCTCACCGCCATGGAGCCGCCCAACTCCCTCGACGCCGATTCCATCCGCACCGAAAAAGTCAAAGTTCTCGAAGCCACCCGCCTCGCAGATGTCAATAACCTCAATCGATCGGCAATTCGGGGACAATATCAATCAGGCTGGATGAAAGGCGAGCAGATCCCTGGCTATCGCGAAGAACCAGGCGTCGCTCCTGGCTCCGTTACCTCCAGCTTTGTCGCCATGAAATTTATGGTCGATAACTGGCGGTGGAAAGATGTCCCCTTCTATCTGCGCACTGGCAAACGCTTACCCAAAAAAGTTTCCGAAATTGCCGTGCAATTTAAAGAAGTGCCGTGGTTGATTTTCCAATCAGCCTCGCGTCAAGCCAATCCCAACGTCCTCACATTCCAGATTTATCCCAACGAAGGCATCTCACTCCAATTTGAAGCCAAAATGCCTGGAGCCGATCTGCGCACGCGCACCGAAAATATGGACTTCAACTACCAAGAAGCCTTTGGCGTCAAATCTTCCGATGCCTACGATCGATTATTGATCGACTGTATGCTCGGCGATCAAACCCTCTTCACCCGCTCCGACGAAGTTGAAGAAGCATGGCGCATCGTCACCCCCGCCCTCTCCGACTGGGAAGCCAACACCGATCCCAACTCGATTTCCCTCTACGAAGCAGGTACCTGGGGGCCATTAGCAGCCGAAGATCTAATCAATGACGATGGTCGCAAGTGGCATCGATCTTAGACCTGCGGGGAGCCAGGGGCGGGGAGTGACAGAGTCACGGAAACAAAATTAACAAACAGCATTTATCCACCCCCGCTCCCTGTCTTGTCTTGACGCACACAACCGGGAGGTAACCTCCCGGTCGTTGGCGGAGCCTTCCCGAAGGGAGCTGCGTCGCTGTCTGGCTAAACCGTCGGCTTTGCCGACTTTGGCGAAGCCTCTGCCTTAGCAGATACGCGAGCCACCGCTCCCCGCTCCCCGCTCCATCCTCCCTATTCCCTACCCTCTACAAAAATGAGTACCCAATCCCCCCCAGTCGTCTCTCTGCGCGCGCCGAAGGATGTTTCGGTAACTGATATCGAACAGGAATTAGGCCAAATCTGGAAAGACTATCAACCAGAAAGCCAAGCCCAAGATACGATCGTTGCTACTCAGGCTAGTACCTTCACTCTGATGGTCTACGAGCCAGAACCGACCCAGCACATGTTAGCAGTATTGGGCTTCTATAATGGCCCAATCGATGGCATTTTAGGCCCAGCGCAAGTCAAAGCTATCAGAGCAGCGCAAAAAGCTTATAAACTCCCCGTCACTGGTAAACTCGATCGCGAGACGACGAGCCAGATTCAGTCGAATTATCACGATCGAATCACTCAGAATAACGACAAACACGCCCTCGCCGTCGAAAAAGACGTCGATAATCGCGGTTATATAGTTACTGATGCGATCGCCAATACCAATCCCCGCCGGATCGTCACACTCTGTCCGATCGTCGGCGAAGATAGTAGCGTCACCGCCCAAGTATCGGTATATTGTCCGATGAAGAAGCAGTATCTACATTCCCTTGTCTGTAGCGAATACGTCACCTTACGGGGCACGCCAGACGCCTTAGAGCGCAATGGCGAGAGTATTGCCAATCTATCGGTTCCCGACTTACCCCGCTTCTTGTGGTGGAAGGATACCCCCACACCTAGCAAACCACTATTTCAAAACTTAGCACATCAAGCACATTCGGTCATATTTGACTCGGCTGATTTTGTCAATAGCGAAACTGAATTGTTGCAATTACACGAAATTCTCGACAATGGTATTCCCGTCATCGATCTCAACTGGCGCAGGATTGCTGGTTGGCAAGAACTCACCGCCGAAGCCTTCGATCCGCCAGCTCGTCGCAAAGATATCACCGAAATCGATCGTGTCGATGTCAACTACGAGTTAGGCAATCCCGCTCAAGCCATTATGTTTCTCGGCTGGCTCTCCAGTCGCCTCCAATGGCAACCCGTCAGCTACAAACATACTGGCGGCGATTATGACTTGCGAGAAGTCGATTTTGTCGCTCCTGACGGACGCAAAATCCATACCGAACTAGCCGGAATGCCAACAGCCGACCCTGGTGAAATTCCTGGCGATTTGATGGGTGTGAGGCTTAACTCTACCAACCCCAAAGCCAACTGTATCACCGTTCTGTGTTCGGAAGTAGCTGGCTGTATGCAAATGGAAATGCGCGGCGGTACCCAAACTGCACGAGTAGAAGAAGTAACTTCCATCGCCGAGCGCAATGCCGAAGATTTACTCGCCGAGTATTTACAACGCTGGAGTCGAGATCTACTCTACGAGCAAACGATGACTGTAGTTGCTCAGATTTTGAGCAAATTAGGCTGAGTTCGGGTTAAAGATATCGGCTTCGTTCTAGCACCGCCGATTGAAATCGGGGCTACTATTACAAAGTCCGCCTACGCGGACTAATAAACTAGTCCGCGTAGGCGGACTTTGCATCACGAGCAGAGACTTCCAGTCTCTAGGCTCTTCGTCTCCCAAACTGAGGTTAAAGTAGGCTAAATTATTGCGTAGGGTGTGTTATCGCATTAGCATAACGCACCCAAAATTTTACAGGATGACTCTATTTAATATCTTCGGATCTCCTTCTTCGATCGATCGAGATATCCTCGTTTTTGTCGATACACTGCCCGAATTGGAAGCCAGCAAAACCCTAGCTAAACAGCTTGCGCCGACAATCCAGGCGCACTTTCAAGACGCTAAATCACCAAATATTAACTTCGGCATTCTGGATAATGGGGTAATTGTAAAGACGCTCAAAGGCATCCCCGACGAAACTAATAATGCTATCTTGGCAACATATAACTTTCATCTCCAACCACATCAACTTGCCGTTACCCATCCTGTAGTGCGAGATCTTGATGCCAAAAACCAGCGCGCCGCTCGCGTCATCCTCTCATTCTATTCTCGCACGACTCACCGCGAAGGGGTCAAGCAAGCCCTCCGGGGAGATTTTCAGGCAAAATGTGCCATGCTGTCGCAACTCAATTTCTCTGTACCTGTAGACTTTGGCAAACAGGCTACGCCTGAAGTAGATATTTACAAAAGTATCGCCTTTCAACTCGGACAGTCGCTAGCACTGTCCGAGGGTGTCGAACTCTATACTAAAGAAGACATCGTTTCATATTTTCCGCTGTTTGGTGCTGCACTCCGTCGCGAGCCAATTATCCCCGAATGTCGGCAGGCTTTAGAACATGCCAAGCAGCGGTTCTTAGATATAAGCTTTGCATAAGCTATACGATCGAACACCAAGAGCTATAATCCTTATTTATCGATCGATGACGATCTCATTTTGAGCCGATCGTGGTCTAAAATAAGTCAGCTACAATGGTATTCAGATAATTAATGTCTAATTTCAGTTAGACATCAGCTCAAGCAGAAACTTGTCTTCAGCTATCGCCAGATCTAACGAGGATGTATAGACCAATCTATCTAGTTCGGTTCGATCGACGTACTGGTGACATATTTATGTTAGCTGGAGAAGGAATTGAGATAACAATTAAGGCAAATGGTCTTTGGAGGTTTAATTGATGAAACCAGATTTTCAAGCTATTTCTCAAGCTGAATTGAGATCTTACGTCATCGCCCATCCTGACGATCTTGAAGCTTTTGAGACTCTAGCAGATCGGGCTTATGCCAATCCCAATCCCCAATGGTATCAGCCTCAAGATATCGGTAGATTTCCAGAACTTTTGGAGCAGCATCGAGCTAATAAATATACACAATGAGTTTATTTTCTGACAATCCCATAGCAATGGAAGAAGTAATAGACGATACAAGAAAAACTGTAGAACAAGAAACCCGATGGGCTTATCCAATTGCACTGAAACTATACCAAGATAGCCATCATTTGCCAATTGACTGGGCAGTAGAGTGCCTAAGAATATACTTGTCTGAGTTTAAGCCTTCAAATATTACTAAGCTTAATAAGTATATTGCACAGGCTTTAGATATGGAGTATCGAGATGGGCTAACTTCTTCGCAGTGCATAAAGATTGCAAATGAACTCTGTTATTTGCCCGAAGAAGGGGACAATCTTGAAGCTGCAATAGCTAGATTGTGGTGGGCTATCTCAAACAAACAGGATAGTTTTCACGAAGCTGGAAGAGCTATTGAATTATTATTACCCGATAAATCTAATAGTCTATTATTCGATCTTTATTTGGAAGCTGCTGTCAGGATTTACAAAGAATACGGAATTTATTAAATTTATTTCGCATAAGATAGGGCTTCATAAATATCTAGCAGCTCTAAATATGGATAAGCAGCGAGGATTTCTTCAGGTGTACGTCCTGATGCCATTAGTCCGACAATCGTGCCGACAGTAACGCGTAAGCCGCGAATGCAAGGCTTACCGCCCATCACTTCGGGATTGAATGTAATTCGAGACAACTCTTTCATGAGGATTCTCCTTAGTGAGATCGAGCTTTATTAGTGGTTGGTGCAATTAGTTATTAAAATAGCCAATATCTGAAATCTAACTATTGGGTACTGCCCTACTAATATTTTATAATTAATTATGCCTACCTGAAAGCCATAACTTGTTAAATTAACTTTGCCCAGCGTATACTGTACTGTATCTAAATTTTAATGCTCGGCGGTAATTAATAGTCTCCCAGCCGAGACATACCTAATTTCTCCCAAAAACTTTAAGCCAACTGAAATAATAATTTCACATGTTAGATATCCGCGCTCAAATTGCTGCCGAACTCGACTTAAACCCTAGCATCGTGCAAAACGTTCTAGATTTATTTGCCGAAGGAGCCACGATCCCGTTTATTGCTCGGTATCGGAAAGAGCGAACGGATGAGATGAATGAAATCGTGTTGCGCGAACTCGAAGAAAGGTTTACATATTTAACCGAGTTGGCGGCGCGGAAAGAAAGTATTATTAGCTCGATCGAGTCTCAAGATAAATTAACTCCAGAATTGCGCGCCAAAATCGAAAATTGTTTATTAAAAACCGAAATAGAAGATTTATATCTACCCTACAAACCGAAGCGACGCACGCGAGCGACAATTGCTAGGGAAAAAGGATTAGAACCATTAGCTGAGTTGATTCGCTCTTTAAATAATCCCAGTGCCAAGCCGCTAGAATTGGAACCCGAAGCAGCTAAATATATCGATGAAGAGAAGGGTGTCAAGACAGCCGCCGAAGCTCTAGCTGGTGCGTCCGATATTATTGCGGAATCGATCGCGGATAAAGCCAATTTACGCGCTTATATTCGTGAGTATATTCAATCGGAAGGGCAGTTTATATCGAAGATTAAAGATGATGTCCCTGAAGGCTCGACTAAATTTGAGATGTATCGCAAGTATTCGGCACCAGTAAGTAAAGTTGCCCCACATAATTTACTCGCCCTATTTCGTGGCGAAACTGAAAAGGTATTGAGTCTCGACTTAGAATTTAGCGAAGATGATATTTACGATTATTTAGCTACCCAAGAGATTAAAACTAAAGTACCCGCTATTCGGGACTTTTATCAAGCAATGCTCAAAGATGCTTTCAACCGCTTGATGAAAACATCGTTGGTAAATGAAGTCCGAGCTGAATCTAAATTACAGGCAGATATCGGCTCGATTTCTAATTTTGAAACCAATCTCCGCGAACTATTACTATCGGCCCCAGCGGGGATGAAACCGACACTGGCGATCGATCCTGGCTTCCGCAGTGGATGTAAGGTTGCGGTATTATCTGAGACAGGCCAATTCTTGGCTTATGAAGCTGTATTTCCCCATCAGTCTGCCAACCAACGCCAACAAGCTGCCAATACAGTCAAACAATTTATTAAAAAATACAATATCCAATTAATTGCGATCGGGAATGGTACCGCCGGACGCGAAACCGACCAATTTGTCATCGAAACGATCGCCGATCTCGAACCGAAACCGATTAAAGTAATGGTCAATGAATCGGGAGCATCGATTTATTCAGCAAGCGAAGTGGCAATCTCCGAATTTCCCGATTTGGATATTACCGTGCGCGGCGCAATCAGTATCGGACGCCGATTACAAGATCCTTTAGCCGAATTAGTAAAAATCGATCCCAAATCGATCGGTGTCGGTCAATATCAACACGATGTAGACCAAAAATTACTCAGAAAAAAACTCGATGATACTGTCGAAAGTTGCGTCAACTATGTCGGCGTCGATCTCAATACTGCCTCCAAAGAATTGCTGACATTTGTCTCTGGTTTAACGCCGACGATTGCCAATAATATCATTGCCTATCGCAACGAAAATGGAGCTTTTAAAAACCGCAAACAACTACTCAAAGTAGCCAAGCTCGGCCCCAAAGCCTTCGAGCAAGCCGCTGGTTTTTTGCGCATCCGCGATGGCGAAAACCCCCTGGATAATACCGCCGTTCATCCCGAAAGTTATCCGATTTTGGCCGCGATCGCCAAAGATGTCAATATCCCCCTCACCGAACCCACCAAACTCGGCTCACAGCTCAAACAAACAGATATTAAAAAATATATCACCGATACCATCGGCGAACCCACCCTCCGCGATATCATCGGCGAACTCGAAAAACCCGGACGCGACCCCCGCGCCGAGTTCAAATATGCCACCTTTAAGGAAGGTATTCAAGAAATTACAGATTTAGTCGTCGGCATGGAATTGGAGGGCACCGTGACCAACGTAGCTAACTTTGGAGCCTTTGTAGACATTGGGGTGCATCAAGATGGATTGGTACACATCTCCCAGTTATCCGATACCTTTGTCAGCGATCCCAACCAAATTGTCAAAGTCGGTCAAGTCGTCAAAGTAAAAGTACTAGAAGTCAACGCTCAACTCAAACGCATAAGTTTGACGATGAAAACTGGTGCTACACAAACAGAACGGCCATCCCCACAGCCAGCCGAGCGCAGTCCCAAACCCCAACTATCATCGGCGAAGCCATCGAAACTAGTAACAAAAACTCAACCAGTGCAGGAATCAAACCAGCCAGCAACACTGGCAGATTTACAACGGAAGTTTGGCAAGAAAAAATAGAATTAGCGGCAGGTCGATCGATTTCAGCTATCTGGGTACTAACAAAACTAACAACCAAGCTCTAGCCAACTCGATATTAGGGCTGGACGATCGACAATCTTATGACAAAAGTATAACTAATAACAGTTTAGGTAAGTTAGATCGATTAGATCGATAGAGGCATCTAAAAACAATTTTAGTAGCGTCGCAAAGCCTACCGCAGGCAAAGTCTCCCACCTTAGAGAAACTGCCAACAAACTACCACCGAAGCGCGATTTGTGTTGTACCAGCCGCTAAAAATCGCGCTAAGCTATAACATATAAGGTCGCCAAGGATAGACTGTCCCCACAGACCCCCGATCGTTCCACCTTCTGCTAATTGGCATTTTTCAACCATGCTGCGAATCATCACTCAGCAGACTGAAGCGCAACAAGAGTTGCAGCGAATCAGTGCCCGTACCCACGACGATGCGATCGTCCATAAAGAAGCCACCGTCAACGAGATTGTCCAAACAGTCAGACGACAGGGCGACAAGGCTTTGCTACACTATACGGCTGAATTTGACGGTCAAGCTCTGACAGTCGATCGGTTGCGGGTCAGTGGTGCCGAATTAGATGCTGCCTATCAACAGGTGTCTAAGGAGTTACTCAAGGCGATCGAACTTGCCGCCCAAAATATCGAGGCTTTTCACCGCCAGCGGATGCCCAAATCTTGGGTCACCTTTGGTGAGGATGATGTCGTGCTGGGCAAACGATACAATCCCGTCGATCGGGCGGGCATCTACGTGCCAGGAGGCCGCGCTTGCTACCCCAGCACGGTGCTGATGAATGCCATTCCTGCTAAAGTCGCAGGCGTGCCGCAGATCGCCATGGTGACCCCACCAGGAGCTGATAAAAATCTCAATCCTGCCGTCTTGGTTGCCGCTCAAGTCGCTGGCATCGAAGAAATCTATCGGGTGGGTGGTGCTCAATCGATCGCCGCTTTAGCATACGGTACCGATACGATCGCTAAAGTAGATGTCATTACAGGACCGGGTAATATTTATGTCACCCTCGCCAAAAAGTTAGTCTACGGCACCGTGGGGATCGATTCCCTCGCAGGGCCATCCGAAGTGCTAATTATTGCCGACCGCAATGCCAATCCCCAGCACGTTGCGGTCGATTTGTTAGCCCAAGCCGAACACGATCCGATGGCTGCGGCAATCTTGATTACCACCGACATGGGTTTAGCTACAGCCGTTCAAGCCGCAGTCGAGCAACAACTGGTAAATCATCCCCGCCGCACGCTCACCGAAAAATCGATCGCCCATTACGGACTGATCGCGGTAGTCGATACTCTAGAACAAGCTGCCGAACTCTCTAATCGGTTCGCACCAGAACATTTAGAAATTAAAACTGACGACCCTTGGGCATTAATCGATCGGATTCGTCATGCTGGGGCGATCTTCTTGGGTGATTCGACTCCAGAAGCGGTAGGCGACTACCTGGCTGGCCCGAATCATACCTTGCCGACATCTGGTGCCGCTCGTTATGCTTCAGCCTTGGGTGTCGAAACATTTATGAAGCACTCTAGTCTAATCCAATATTCGCCAGCAGCTTTAGGCAAGGTTGGCAATGCGATTCAAGCTCTCACCCAAGCTGAAGGACTATTCTCGCATGGGGAGTCGGTACGCCTGCGGTTGAACGACGCTGCTACCGATCGACTGCGTCAACGAGACGAATAACGAAGGCAGAACGCAGAAGGTCGTTTTTGTAATGGGTATTTATGCCCAGCTTCCAACTCGCCAAAGTAGGGGCAATTCATGAATTGCCCCTACTTTGGCAAGCGATTGGCTCGATACCGATCGTGGACAGCTTACGATCGATCTGGCAACTCTAGCTTTTGCGGCAGCGAACGCTTAATCGGTGCGGGTTTGGGTTTTTCGACCTCGCTGCGCGGAGTGACCGCTTTGGCATCATCCCCGTCCCAAGGCTTCTTAAATGGTTTTGAACCAGCCCCATCGATCGGGGGCTTCCCACCGCCTTTACGTGGCGTTTTAGCCCGCAGAGTGGCTACAAATTGACCGCTACGGATCTGTAAATTGTTCTCGACTCTGACCACATCAAAATCCCAGAAGTTACCGACCAGCTTTTGAGGGAGATCGCCAATGAGTCGAATTTTAAAATATCGCTCTTCTTCGGTTTTTTTCTTGGGTGCTTGGCGAATTTTGACAAAGATTTCTTTGCTTTCCCGCGATTGATAAATGACTTCGCCCCGAATCGAGAAATAACTATCGGGAATCCCTAAAGTCTCGATCGTGGGCATCGGCGGTACCTCCACTGGCTCGCTAGACCCCTCTGGAGCGACGATCGTCGGATCGAGTGGCTTAATTACCAATTGTGGGTCCCACATCCCCATAATTTGGGCGTGCAGCTTATTATCCTCTTTGCGAATGCGCGGATAGACTACCCACAGATGCGATTTTTCTAGATCCAGGTGATTTTTGATCAGACTCATGATCCGACCGAGAATCACAGCATCAATCTCTGTACCGTCATCGGCCAAAACCATCCCTTGATTGAATTCCTCGCTAGAGGGAATATATTTACCTAAAATCAAGCCGATCGCGCGATACTGGAGCGGCTCACTTGCAGGTGGAATCGGTGTATTCCCCGTCAGTTGTAGCATCGGGGGCAAAGGTGGATAATCTGCCGGGTCTGGTTTTTTCGGTCGCTTGATCGGTTTCGCAGGTCTGGTAGCAGCCTCTGGATGCGATGGAGGCCGATCGGTAGGAAATTGTGCAGAACTCATAGAAAATGCCTTCGGACGGAGTCAAATTTTTCGATCTCCCTCTCATGGTAATCGGGATCTTCGAGACTGAAATTATGGGTATGTAACAACCAAGCAGATCGACTATCTGCCCAGATCGACATCTGGCGATAGATAGATAGTGCCCACATCCCGCGCTCAAACTACTATGGAAGCAACCCAGTCGATCTAAAAGACTGACTTTGGTTACATTCACTTGCATAATTATTGATGCCAGCCTATTCTAGCAATTTCTGGTCAAATCCTGAAATCAATCTTAAATTATTACACCCGATCGACCTCAAATTCTGTGCTAATCGATGCAATCCCGTAACACAAATAGCCAATATCTTCGGTGTTACACTTTTTGATTAATTTAAACAACCCCTACCCCACCCTAAAGCCTAAAGCCTAAAGCCTAAAGCCTAAAGCCTAAAGCCTAAAGCCTAAAGCCTAATCCCTAATCCCTATACCCTCTAGTCATGAACTTTCAATCCGTCGTCGCCACTCTCAACCAATTCTGGAGCGCACAAGGCTGTTCGATCGTCCAAGCATACGATACCGAAAAAGGTGCAGCCACCAAAAGCCATCATACCTTCTTGCGCTCGATCGGCCCCGAACCGTGGTCGGTGGCGTATATCGAACCCTGTCGGCGTCCTGGTGACGGTCGTTATGGTCAAAACCCCAACCGCTATCAACATTACTATCAATATCAAGTCCTGATCAAACCCTCTCCCGATAATATTCAAGACGTCTATCTCGACTCTCTGCGCGCCGTAGGCATCGAGCCAGCAGATCACGATATTCGGTTTGTCGAAGATAACTGGGAAGACGCCGCGATGGGTGCGTGGGGTGTCGGTTGGGAAGTGTGGCTAGATGGAATGGAAGTCACTCAATTTACCTACTTCCAGCAGTGTGGCGGGATCGATTGTCGTCCGGTATCGATCGAAATTACCTATGGTTTGGAGCGGTTGTGCATGTATCTGCAAGGTGTAGATTCGATCGCCAAAATCCAATGGAACGACACGCTCACCTACGCCGATATCTATCTCCAATCGGAAATAGAGCAATCTACATACAATTTTGAGGCGTCTAATCCCGAATTATTATTTACGCTGTTCGACTTATATCAACAAGAAGCCGAACAACTGATCGCCAAAAAGTTGGTCATGCCGAGCTTGGATTATGTCCTCAAATGCTCTCACACCTTCAATATGCTCGATGCGCGCGGTGTCATCTCAGTCACAGAGAGAACGCGCTATATCGGTAAAGTACGCGGATTAGCCCGACAAGTCGCCCACCTTTATCTCGCACAACGCGAAAAATTAGGCTTCCCCTTGCTATCTAAAGCCACGGCGATCGTCTAATCCACAACGATTCGGGATTAGATCTGGTCGGTGAAACCTATTTGGTGGGTAGTGCTAAGACCTAGTTGGTGGGCAATGCCCACCCTACGGCTATAGCTTTCAACTTTCCACTCTCAACTTTCAACTAACTTAGTCTTCATGATCGTCGAAAGGATCGGACAACTGCTTGGCTGGAGGGCCGAAGGAGATATACAGACCGTAGGCAGTGGTGAGGATCACCGCTGCACCTAACGTAATGCTAAGAACTGTTGCAGATTCCATGATTATTTTAATTTAAGGATGTTGCTTCTCTTACAATATTAATGAATTTTACAAAAATTTACCAAATATTACGGAGATCGATACAGAGCGAACTTGAATCTACTCAGGCGGTGGGGATGCCAACACATGGATTCTTTCGCTCGAATTAGAACGGGATCGGTTGTCGAAAACGCGAATTTTGTTTGGTACACTGAGGGATGTGGAATGTTCCCATCCCGCATATATAATAGTATCCACATAACATTATCGACACATGGCACAACGCACAAAATTAGGAGATCTGCTCAGACCTCTAAATGCTGAATATGGTAAAGTCGTTCCTGGTTGGGGTACTACCCCAGTTATGGGCGTATTTATGGTTTTATTTGCAGTCTTTTTACTGATCATTCTCCAAATCTACAATAACTCTCTAGTTCTAGATAGTTTCTCTGTTGACTGGAGCGGCGGCGGACAATAGGCAGAGGTGGTGACTGGAGATTGGGATGGGTAAACAACGTTAGCCTTTGTCTAGGTTTAATCTTAGAAGACGATCGTTAAGATTGACTCTATCCCATACCCGATCGATAGCCACTGTAGATTAGTCGATCGTTGACAGGTTAGTCGATCTCACAGGATTCGATCTGAGCCTCGATCGATAAAATGACGGTGTATAACTGTAGACACAGCCAGAGCAATTGGAAGTAGGAACAAGATTATGAACTTTTTTGGGATCGGTTTACCGGAAACTATCGCGATCGCTGTTGTCGTACTATTGGTATTTGGCCCCAAGAAGTTACCAGAAATCGGCAAGAGTTTAGGCAAAGCGATTAAAGGTTTCCAAGAAGCCTCGAATGATTTTCAGTCAGAGTTTAAGAAGGAAGTAGACGCGATCGAATCTGCGGTAAAGTCTCCCAGTCAAATCGAATCGACTGAGGCAGCCAAAAATAAATCAGAAAGTAATACTTAGACTAACTTTTGAGAGCGGGTTATAAGCGAGATTCTGTAAGATAGCTCGGTAAATAATCTCATGAAGATGACTGCTGAAGATTTTTTAACTCATTGTAAAATTCCAGAAAAAGGTTATACAAAAGTTGATTTTAGAGGAGTCGATCTTAGTAGTATGGACTTAAGCGGCTCAGACATCCGAGGTGTTATTAATCTTAGCGGAGCCAACTTAAGAGGTGCAAATCTAACTGGAGTCAAGTGGAAAGGGGTAGATCTTAGGGGAGCTGACTTGAGTGATGCCGTTTTGAAAGATGCTTCGATGGAAGATATCAACTTAAGTGGGAATAGTATTCCTGCTGATTGTGAAGGAGTTGAATTCGTCACATGTTACATGTACGGCTGTGGATTTATAAATTTGAATAATGCTGTCTTTCGTAACTGTTGGCTGCTAGGAGCGGATTTTGAACACGCTAGCATTCAAAATACCAAATTCATTGACACACATTTAAATGGTGCTTCTTTTAGAGCAGACATGCAATATATTGAATTTACTCGATGTGATTTGAGTGGAAGCTATATTGGAGAGTCTAGGTTTGACAATATTCGGGTCGAAGAAAGTCATCTCAAAGGCGTGAATTTTGACGGAGGTGTTTTTAATATTTGTGAATTTATCAGATCGGATTTGAGAGGAATGATTTTTAATGAAAGGATATTGACTAAAGAAAGAGTCTCACAAGCAAGTATTGCTGGAAGTATGGAGCAAACTATCTTTGAGGATACTATCTTGAGTGATGTACAGCACTTGGTAAGTTACGGAGAAAGAAAAAGAAACCGAGGGAAAATAGAGTAATCCTCAAGTGGTAAACAAAAGGAGCATGACTATGATTCCTTTGGTCGGAGTGCCCCAAACCATAGCCAAACAACTGAGTGCGTATCGAGAGGTCTTTTGTAGAGCCGAAGGATTCGAGCATGTCAGTCGATATGTCAGTGGATTAATATTAAGCGCAAACAAGACCCTGCAAGGAATTTACGCCCAACAAGTTTACCCCCAGGGAGAAGGAGTAAGTAGAAGAGCGATGCACTCTGCCGTCTTTGAGGCGGGATGGAGTAGCGAAAAATTAATGACACAGCATCGAGAAATAGTAGGGAAAAAGCACCGAGGAGTAGGGAGAGAAATAATCAGTTTAGATTGGACATTATCCCATCATGAATACGGATTAGAAATCTACGGGGTCAAACGAAGTTATGATTATGTCAATCGGTGTATGAGTAATTATCAAACAGTAGTAACTGCAACGATCGCCAACCGAGAACAAATTGATGGGATTGCTGCTGAAGTCCAATTACCGGACTTTAGTAAAGAGGAAAAGAAGTACTTGCAAATGACGGCGCAACCAAGTTATCAAAGCCAAGCGGAATTAATGCAAAGGTTAACCGAGCTGTTGCATTATCAGCAAAACCGATTGGCGTACCGAAAACGTACCGAAATAGCAGTAGATATCGTGCGTCAAGTCGAGTCAGAAGGAGCATTTCCCCAAGCAGACTATGCTTTTGACAACGGAGTATTAACGTTAGAATTAACTCAAATAATTGAGTCTTCAGGGAAGCATTGGGTCAGCGAAATTGAAAGTTCTCGGTTAATTTTATGGCAGGACAAATGGTGTAGAGTCGATGTAATTGCCACTCAATTATGCGGGGAACATCCAGAGAGTTTTCGACCTTTGCAAGTACGGTGTCGCAATGGTACGGTCAAGCAGTTTTGGGCTTTTACTAAAACTGTGCGCCTCAAACGATATGGACGAAAACGATTAGTTATCGTTCACGAACGGGAGGATTTAAGTGATGAACCAAGATTTTTATTAACTGATGCTTTGCACTGGGAAAGTGGTCGAGTTATTCAGACTTGGAGTTATCGTTGGACTATCGAGATTTTTCATGAGTTTGCCAAGCAGGTGACTGGGTTTGAGTCGGCTCAGGTACGCAATCAGGAAGCGGTTAAACGCCACTTCTGTCTCAGTTGTATATCGCAGTCGTTACTTCAATCCTTGCCCTGTCAAGGTCAAAAATCTGAACGATTTATGTTTGCCCACAACCAGCAAACGGTAGGACAGCAACTTTATAGTTTGACTCGCGAAGCTTATCTCCAAATGCTGCATCTGGTGCAAGGTCTATTTGCCCAAACCCATACCTGTGAGCAAGTTTTGGAGGTGCTGATGCCTGCTTAATCTCCTCAATCATATTTTTCTCTGTTCGTAACTTGCCAAGTGCTGTGATGTAGGCGAAACTGTGTCCTATCCATAATCATGAAATCGATCGAACCATTGGTAAAATACTTGAATCTTGAGATAATCGATCGACAAAATCATCGATCCCTTCGATGCCGATCGATTGCAAAGTATTTAATAAATTCCGACTATCTTCCATCAGCCGCGTGACATCGATACCTGCATATACGGGTTGATAATAAGGTAACCGCCCGATTCCTTCGCCGAGCAAAGTTACCGCACCGCGCCAATTGCGATTGTGGAGATGATAGCAAGCCACCGCAATTTGCAACACGCCTTGATAAAACTTCTTGTCAGGATCTACCGACTCCATCCACAAAGCTTCGAGCGTATCGTGACAGGCATAATACTCACCCGCATTAAATTCATTAATACCCTGCAACCATTCCGGTGGAAAATCTGACATTACTTAGCTAAGAGCAGGTTTTTTAGTAAGATGATGATATCACCGATAGCCTCGCCTCAACACCACCGATCGAATGACAGGTAAACCGTCCAAGCCACCAAAAAGAAAATCGGCTGCGATCGATCGAAATCCAGTCGCGATGCCTCGTGGCGATCGATCGGTACCGCCAGCCGCCCAAATTCAGAGCGAACGGCAACAGGTGGAATTGTTTGCAGATATTGCCTTTAAGATTCGGCAGTCATTACAGCTATCCGAAATTCTACGGACGATCGTGACAGAAGTCCAACTAGTATTAAAAGCCGATCGAGTTTTGATTTATCAGGTGCTGGCTGACGGTACTGGCAAGCCAATTAGCGAAGCCGTATTGCCGGAATATCAGGCAATTTTGGGGATGGAATTTCCAGAGGAGGTATTTCCACATGAGTACCAACAGCGGTATGCGCGCGGACGCGTCAGAGCGGTGGCGGATGTCCGCGATCCGCAGGCGGAAGTGGCCGATTGTCTGGTAGAATTCGTCGAACAGTTTGGGGTCAAAGCTAAATTAATCGTCCCGATTTTGCACAGTTCGAGCGTCCATCCACCCAGATCGACACCACCCACTCATCCCCTGTGGGGATTGCTGATCGCGCATCAATGCGATCGCCCCCGCCAGTGGGCTGATTTCGAGCTAGGACTGATGCAACAGCTCGCCGACCAAATTAGCATCGCCCTCGCGCAAGGGGAGTTGTGGGAGCATTTAGAAGAGATTGTGGCGGAAAGAACGGCACAACTGCAAGCTGTCAATGCCAGTCTCCAGCAAGAAATCGACGATCGCAAGCAAGCAGAAACAGCCCTGCGCCAGAGTGAGGAGCAGTTGCGACTGATTACCAATGCGTTACCAGTCTTAATTGCCTATATCGACGATCGCGAGTGCTATCAATTTAACAATCGAGCTTATACGGACTGGTTGGGACAGTCGCTAACGGCGATGCACGGTGCCCACATGCGCCAAGTTTGGGGAAATGATTGCTATCAAAGAATGGAACCCTACATTCGGGCGGCTTTGGCAGGGCAAGTCGTCACTTATGAGAATGAAATCGATCTGATTAATGGTAGTACTCGCTCTGTGAGCATCACTTATATTCCCCACCGCGATCTGGAAGATCGAGTGAGTGGGTTCTTTGCCCTGACTAGCGATATCAGCGATCGTAAGGCGATCGAACGGATGAAGGATGAATTTATCTCTGTTGTCAGTCACGAACTCCGCACGCCCCTGACATCCCTCCACAGTGCCCTCAAAATCTTGGCGACAGGACGCTTGGGGACTCTTTCGAGCGACGGACAACAACTACTGGCGATCGCCGATGAAAATACCGAACGCCTGGTGCGGCTGGTAAATAGCGTCCTCGATCTCCAACGGATCGAATCGGGAGCTGTAACGATCGAAAAACAAGCGTGTAATGCTGCCGAACTGATGGTGCAAGCAGTAGAAGCGATGCAACCTATGGCGCAACAGCATGGCATTACCCTAGTCAATCAACCATTAAATGCCAACATTTGGGCAGACGCCGATTATATCCTCCAGACGTTGACCAATCTAATTAGCAATGCGATCAAATTTTCCGCCCCTGGTGGCAAGGTGTGGCTGACAGTTGACACTCAGCGACAGCCGCTCCCTGTGCCAAAGGGTCAAAAAATATCCAAATCCAAAGCCAAGAACGCGGCGGAGGTAGTACTATTTCAAGTCCGCGATGAAGGACAAGGAATTCCCACTCATAAATTAGAAAGTATCTTTGAAAGATTTCAACAAGTTGATGCCTCCGATTCTCGCAAAAAAGGTGGTACGGGTCTGGGCTTAACAATTTGTCGAAAAATTATCGATCGACATGAAGGTAAAATTTGGGTGGATAGTAATTTAGGTGTCGGTAGTACCTTCTCGTTCACGTTACCAGCTTCGATCGAATAGTAGGCAGCCCGACATCTAGACTGCCTACTTAACCTAAGTTGTACCAATAACCACAGCGGTTAGAAACCGCTGCTCGGAGTGCAAAGTCCGCGTAGGCGGACTTTGCAACAATAGCCACGATTTCAATCGTTGGTATTCTAGTAAGTAGCAACTTGGGTTAATTATTTCTGCCTTCGGCCTTCTCTCTCGATCGAATTTATGGAGCATAAACGATTATTAACTATCGACGATGAAGAAGCTATCCAAATTGTCGTCAAATTTGGGATTAGTATGACGGCAGAATGGGAAGTTTTATCTGCCAGTAACGGTAAAATGGGAATTGAGACTGCCGAACGCGAACTGCCCGATGCAATTTTATTGGATGTAATGATGCCGGAAATGGATGGCATTGCCACTTTCAAGGCTCTGCAAGCAAATCCAATTACTGCTGGAATTCCAGTTATCTTCCTGACTGCTAAAGCCCAGACTGCCGAACGCCGACAGTTTAGCGATCTCGGTGTCAGTGGGACGATCGCCAAACCATTTAATTCGCTCGATTTACCCGCTCGGATTGCCAAAATTCTGAATTGGTGAAAGATAGTCGATCGTTTTGCATTCTATCTTAGTAAATTAGACTCGATCTGGATTAGGTTTAGATGAAAATTCTGTTAATAGAAGATGATGACGCATCGATCGCCCTATTAACTCGGAGCCTGACAGCTCAACATCATATTGTCGATGCGGTCAAAGATGGCGAACTGGGGTGGACCTACGCTTCTACCTTTGACTATCACGCCATCGTGCTCGATATCATGCTGCCCAAGTTAGATGGGATTAGTTTGTGCCAAAAGTTGCGAAATGCGGGCTATACGACACCGATCTTGCTCCTAACTGCTCAAGATAATACTACCGCCAAGGTACAAGGCTTAGATGCAGGGGCGGATGACTACATGGTCAAACCGTTTGAAACTGCCGAACTGATCGCCAGAGTCCGCGCTCTGTTGCGTAGGGGTAGCACCAATCCCCTGCCAATATTGAGTTGGGGCGATCTGCTTTTAGATTCGAGCAGTTGTGAAGTTACCTACAACGGCCAGCCGCTGAGCCTGACAACCAAGGAATACGACTTGTTAGAGCTATTCTTGCGGGATACTTATCGCGTGTTTAGTAGCGAAGAAATTATCGATCGATTGTGGTCTTCTGACGATTTTCCCGCAGAGGCGACAGTGCGCTCTCATTTACGGCGGCTCCGCCACAAACTTCAAGCCGCAGGCGCACCTCCAGACTCGATCGCGACCATTCACGGACGGGGATATCATCTCAAATCACTCCAGCAACTGGAAGAGGGGGAGAGGGGTGGAGGGGGAGACGGCGGGACTGAGCATGGTGGTTCTGAGTCAACCACAACACGCCAACAGCAGCAATATTTGGCCTTTCTCCAGGAAACATGGGTAAAGACCAAACCTCAATGTCAGGAACGACTAGTCGAACTTAGGGCGATCGTCGATCGATTGGTGGTGGAAACTAGCAGCGATTTAGAACGACAACAAGCACACCAAATCGCGCACAAATTAATTGGTACCCTCGGCGTATTTGGCTTGACGGCGGCAATGTCGATTGCCCGCGAGATCGAAGTTTTACTCGATCTCGATACTTCACTCGCTCCGACGGAGGCGAAGAAACTGCCAACTTTGGTAGCCGAACTAAGCCGGAATATCGAAGCCGCAGCACCTACTCAGCCACCGCCAACCACAACTGTGGACACAGCTTCAGATCGATCGTCATTGCCCTTGCTATTACTGGTCGATCTCCCGTCAAACCTAACTCAGCCCCTGACAACGCTCGCCACACAGCGTGGCTGTCGCACTGTTACTGTGGCGACGATTGCTGATGCCGAAAATTATCTGACTACCGCCATTAACGAGCAGTTGCCAACAGCGATTTTAATCGGTCTCGGAATCGAGCGGCAAGAGTCGATGCTCCATAGGAGCGGCTACGCCAACAGCGAGCGTCCGCTGTTCGATTTTCTCGAGCGCGTCGCACGGCAGTTTCCCGCTCGCTCCGTACTTGTACTGAGCGAGCGTGACGAATTACAACAGCGGTTAGAGATCGTCAGACATGGTGGCAAATTTTTGGGCACTAGCGGATTGACAACAGCGCAAATCTTTATAGCGGCTACTTCCTTATTCCAGCCTGCCAATGCAATGGTGAAAGTAATGGTTGTCGATGACGATCTCGATTGGTTGCACGCGCTCCCCAAATTATTAGCACCTTGGGGGCTGAAATTAACTACTCTTGCCGATCCGCTCCAGTTTTGGACGATATTGCAATCGGTGCAACCCGACGCGCTCGTGTTAGATATCAAAATGCCAGAAATTAACGGTTTTGAATTGTGTCAAGTCTTGCGTAGCGATCCGCACTGGCGACACTTACCGATTTTATTTTTGACGGCAGCAAATGACCCGATCGCCCAGCAGGAAGCTTTTAACGTTGGTGCCGACGATTATCTCTGCAAACCGATCGGTGGTGGCGAACTGGCTCGACGCATCCGCCACCGTCTGGCGCGACTGCACGCCGCACAGCTCGCCTGAGTAGTTATCTATTGCCGATCGCTATTAAATTTTGTCGTCATCTCTAGCCGCGATAAAGCACTAGTCGCTGCTTCTTTGACGTATGAATCTACCGCTTCATCTGCCAAGAGAGTATTAATAGCCGTCAAACAGCGCGGATCGGCGATCGCGCTAAGGGCATTGACAATCGACATTGCTAACGCTGGATTATCGGTAGTTTGCAATGCTTCGATCAAAATATCCACGATCGGCACACCAATGACACCCATTGCCATCACTGCGGCAATATTAACCACCGGATTTGGATCTTGAAGCGCAGTCTTTAAACCCGCGATTCCCTGTGGGGGGAACGGCTCGTCAGGATAATTAATCGCTACCTGCGCCAGTGCTTTGGCAGCACTCCCACGCACGGTAACATTTTCACTATTGAGTAGAGCTTCAACCAATGGCGGCACCGTATCGTGCCCGATCGCACCCAATGTTTTTACTGCCGCCCGCCGATAAGTAGTATCCTCATCGTCGAGAATATCCATCAATCGCGGAATAGTAATCTCGTCAGGATTATCGACTAGTTCCCACATCGCTCGATCGCGCATGTGAGGATTTGGGTGTTTGAGTTGTTGTAAACTTTCTTCTGTAGACATAATTTATCTGATTAACAATTAATAGCTTTTATTTATATTAGGAAGTTTCGCCTTAATCGACCCAACCTCCAATTTTTCTCGTTCATACCATCATCTAATTCTTACCAACAACTCAATCCTGCTCATCCTTAAATCCTGTAAATCCCGATCTGGCTTTTGCTTTTACTAACCAATCGGCATCATCGGCTAAAATTTCATATCCACTAAGATCGCCCAACTTTTCCAATGCCATCAGTGCGGCATATTTAAGATCCCAAATTTTAGTCTCCAGACTCTTATGTAATTCGGGAATCGCACGGACATCGCCAATTTCCGCTAGCGCGATCGCGGCGGCGGCGCGAGATTTTTGGAATTGTGGTTGGGTATTGTGGAGAGCTTCAATTAATAGATCGTATGCTGGGGCGTGTTTCAACCAGCCCATGATTTTCATGACATGGAAATGGGCACCATAATCTTGATTAGCTTCTTCCTCGTAGGCAGCAAATAACGCCGCAGGAGCGGTATCTGGATAGTTCTCGACGATCGTTTGGGTGGCTAGATAAGCCTTCCCAAAGTCAGTTTCGTATAAGTTGCGAATCAGCGCGGGGAGTGCGGGTACTCGATCGTAACTGTGTACCAGCTTTAAATCTTGGGGTCGATCGCGTAATGACTGTTCTAAATAGGGTTGGATCTGGATAAATGTCAGCGAACCATCGCCAATTCCTGCTTCGGCAAGCGTCCGAATCCCCCGCAGCCGAAATACTAAGGATACCGGACAACTAGCAATATCGGGAATCGCTGCATAATACCGCGCATCCATCAAATCTTGAATCGACAATCGCCGCCCCAACACATTCTGATTTTGCAGCATGGCAACTACCTGCGGCATCTGACTATAGTCCCCAGTCAGACGGCAAACTCCGGCAATGGCAGCACTCGCGATCGGCGGATCTTCGTCTTTAACAAATTTACTTATAGATGGCACCGCAGGCTGATAATTTAACTTAGTCAGCGTGTGAATCATCACCCGATAACTTTGTCGTGGCTTTGCCAGTAACTTGGTTAATTCTGCCAAAATTTCGGGATCTTGGGTGCCAATTTCGCCAATTGCCCACGCTGCATTTTCGACTGTATAGCAGTCGTCATCTTGGAGACAGACGCGAATGGCGGGGAGAGCTGCTGTTGCTTGCAGTCGCCCCAATATTTCGATCGATTTACGGCGCACGATCTTGTTATCCAGACTCGGATCGGTTTGTTCCAGTGCGCGCATCAGCGCGGCGATCGATCGATCCGTCCGAAAGTTAATTAAATGAGACGCCGCAATGTACCGAGAATCATTTTCGGAAACCAGAGCCTGTGGCGTATCTAAAATCTCGATCGCCCGATCTTCTGTCAGATTAAATAAGCTAAAAAAGCGGTTATCCATGTTGGCGGTACGGGGATGTACAAATGAGATAAAGCGGGGAGCGGGGAGCGGGGAGATAAAAACCTCAGAACCGTGCATCAACGCGGCAATATCTCCATTATTTACCCAGATCGAAACAAACCCAGAGATTCTGGACAATTACTCTACCTTAACAGGCAAAGCAAAGAATCAAGAATCTCCAGGCTTGTGAGTAAAGACATCTCACCTATTTATGATGAGATTGGCAATCTTCTTTCCAGACTAAGAAAGGGAGTTGATTGCGTAGTCGAGGAGAGCATTGTACTCGACCAATGCTTGAGCGGACATGTCGCGAGGAGCACAACCGCGATTGCGAGCGAAGCTCAAAGCTTCAACGTAAGGAGCAGTAGGTAGGCTTAAAGCACGGTAAACTTCACGTTGACCAGCAATACCCCACTCGTCGAGAGGACCAGTACCGCCGACAACTAGGCAGTATTGAACTAGACGGAGGTAGTGTTTGATGTCGCGTTGGCACTTAGCTTTGAAAGTGTCGTTGGAGTTAGCCTGACCAGCCTCGTTGAGGTAAGGATACTTTTTGATGCAAGCATCATAAGCTTCTTTAGCAACGTTGTCTAAGTTAGCAGCTAATTTCTCAGCAGCTTCTAAGCGTGCAGTCGCACGTTGGATCGAACCTTGTACTGATTCTAAATCCGAGGTGCTAGGAAAACGACCTGCTGCATCAGCAGAGGCAATTGCGGTGGTAACGACTGATTTCATTTCTAAAAATCTCCCAATGTTATAGATAGAGTACTAATTGTCGATCGATCTGCTGACGGATGGCTATTAATTAGCTCAAAGCAGAGATAACGCGATCGAAGTAGCTGGAAGCTTCAGCAACCAGAGTAGCGCAACGATCTTCTACTACAATCGCACCCATTTTGCGGAGTTTAGCACCAGCAAAAGCTTCGCTAGGATTGTCTTGAATGTGAGCGGCAGCTTGTGCTTTCATGATTTGAACGGCACGAACTGTGGAAGTAGTAGGTACGCCTAAAGCTGCATAGGTTTCTTTCAAACCATTCAAGCAACGATCGTCTAAAACGGAAGCGTCGCCAGCGAGTAGAGCGTAAGTAACATAACGAAGAATGATTTCAGCATCGCGGAGGCAAGCAGCCATGCGACGGTTAGGATAGCAGTTACCACCAGCTTGGATCAAACCTTGGTTTTCGCAAATCATCCCAGCAACTGCGTCGGAAACCATACAGCTAGCGTTGGAAGCGATCGCGTTTACTGCATCCAAGCGACGGTTACCGCTAGCAACGAATGCTTTGAGGGCACTGAGATCGGCTACAGTAGAAGTGCTGGCATCTGCTGAAACTACAGCTTTAGAAAAAGCGTCAAGCATGTTGCTCTCCTTAATATATTGACTATTTGTAAAAGGCGTTTGTCTACATCGAAGCAAGACAAGATACAAGATAAAATATTGAGGGCGATTGAGTCTCAGTTATGAGAAACAAAGCAATATTTCGTTACAATTGACACAAAAAACTCACGAAAATCGGGGTATGGGCAAGTAATAAATTGCTCCTACCCCGATTTGAGGATAATAATCGCAAACATTGGGTGCGTTCAGATCGGAATCTGCGAGAATTGGAAAATACGATCTAAATTTTAGGAAACCTCAGTTTATGTCAGAAGTATCGGAAAACTACGCCCAAGAACTCGCCGAGACGATCGCCGAATTTGAGAAGTATCGCGAACGGTTCCTTTCGGACACCCTAGAAGCTGGCCAAAAAGCTAAATTGATGAAATCGCAAGTGATGGCTAGCTTGGCACCAGAATTAGCAGCGATCGACGAAAAGATCGCCGAACTGCGCCAGCAACAAGCAAATCTGACCGCAGGTAACTAACCCTCGTCAAATCATTCCATCTGTAAGATCGACCATGAGCAACCAACTCAACACCCCAGCAACATCTGGGAATGATGCAAATCTCCAGTTTCAAGCAGAGACAGACGCATTACTCGAAAAAGTCAGCGAACAAGTAGATTTAGAAATTTTCGATCCTCACGATGAAGAATTGCTCAAAGATTTAGTCGAACGACTCGGAGATCCGCGCGGCATCACCCGATTGCGGGTGGCAACAACTTTGGGCGAAATTGGCGAATCGGCAACGCCATTTTTGATAGAGGCTTTAGCAAATCATCAAAATGTAGTCGTGCGCCGTGCTGCGGGCAAAACTTTAACCATTATTGCCGATCCGCGTGCCGTACCCGCACTAGTACACGCACTGCTCAATGATGAAGATACTGTCGTCCAAGGTTCTGCGGTGGGCGCATTAGCACGGATGGGTGAGGCTTCAGTGCCACTGTTGCTGGAAATTTTGGGTTCGCCAGAGCATCCAGAGAGTACCAAAGGACACGTTGCTTGGGCATTATCCTTTATCGGCTCGGAGGCGAAGACTTACCTTTATCGCGAAATTGACTCTGATTCGCCCGCAATTCGAGCGGCGGTAGTGGGGGCGATTACTAAAATTGCTCAGGAAAATCCCGAAGAACAGATCGCCTTTGACTTACTGATTAGAGCTACTAAAGATGCCGAAGCAATGGTGCGCTGCGAAGCTGCTGCCGCATTGGGCAATCTTGCCTATCGTCCAGCACGAGTCCCGCTCCTAGAGCTACTGGAACATCCCGACTGGGAAAGTCGCAAATCGGCAGTATTAGCATTGATGAAGCTCGGCGACAAACAAGCGATCGCCGACTTAGAAGCCGCAGCAGGGAAGGAATCTGAAGCTTCAGTTCAAGCAGTCATCAAGCTGGCAATCTCGCAACTTGCCAAAAAAATGGATGTAGATGAGTGGTAAAAATGGTGAGATCGCAATGGGAATGCGTGCTGCAAAATCTCGGTGAGTGGCAGGGTTCATTTACTAGACTTTCGCCTGTAGGTGAAGAGATTGAAGATATTCCCAGTTTAATTTCCTTAACTGGGGTGGACGAGAATCGATCTATTCATTTATCCCTCACGCGCTATTATCCCGATCCCGAAGGCATTCTCCAACCCCAAGAGATGGCGTTCGACTTTAGCGCGCCCAGTGCGGGAGCAATGTTTTTTGAGACGGGCGCATTTTCCGAAGGTTCGCCATATTTGCGCAAGGGGTTGCCAGGAGGAGCGGAGTTTGCATTCAGACATGAAGATCGACGGTTGCGACTAATTCCGCAATACGATGGCGATGGCCAACTATTTCGGCTGACGCTAATTCGGGAAGCACGAGTCGGTACCAATGCCCCCGAACGTCCGCCGCTGGATCTGGCTGGCTGGTTGGGGGTTTGGCAGGGCGAAGCTGTAACACTTTACCTGGGTAGTACGCAAGCCTCCGAGTTGTCAACGCTTCAAACCGTTGAAATGAGAGACGATCGAACGGTGACAGTCTCCCGCACGATCGGATCTCAAGTTACAGAATCTACCTTGACAACTGATTCGGCATCTACTCCAACTTGCTTAACCAACCAGTCAACCCAAGTTATCCTCTTAGCCGATGCCGCCTATGTACTGTGCCCGACTCAAATCGAGCCTGGAGTAGCCACCGAGCTAGAAGTTGGTTGGTCGATCTCTCAAAATCTCCGCCAGCGGCTGATTCGGACATATACCGATCGAGGTGATTGGTTGAGTTTGACTTTTATTACCGAATCGAGGAGTGGATAGTTCGTAGGTTGGGTAGCTTTGTTCCGATACCGCCTCCGATTAAAATCGGGGCTAATGATGCAAAGTCCGCCTACGCGGACTGATTAACTAGTCCGCGTAGGCGGACTTTGCATCACAAGCCGAGACTTCCAGTCTCCAGGCAACTCTTATACCGAACTGACGTTAATTTATGGAACTTAGTACTACTGTTAGAGAACTAATTATCAAAGCGAGAATTGTTAGTTTTGAGGATTGGAAAACGACTCATTCGCCAGCAATTATCGATCTATTTCAAAGTGCTGACGATCGCCGAGAATATCTCACAGATGATGAACTCGACAAAATTGAAGCTAACTCATCTAGTAATTCAAGTCTAATTCCGATCGCTAGATTATTGCGAGATGCTGCAACAGAGATCGTTGATGATGCCCGCGATCGAGTTTTAGCCACCTTTCCCGCAATTACTCAACCTGGTGGCGGTTTGTATCCAGCCGCACGCGCCGAAGCTTGTTGGCGAGACTTCTGGCACTTTTTGCGATGTGTTACCTATGGCATTGCTGGCGGTAGTGTGGAATATACGAGCGATATGGGCTTAGATTATATGAACTTGTTATACCAAGAATTGCAAGTTCCTCTCGATGCAATGGTGCTAGGTTTGCAAGAGCTGAAAACCGCTAGTTTGACAAGAGTAGAGCCAGAGCTAAAACCAACTCTAGCACCTTATTTCGATCGATTAATCAGCAAACTTCAGGATTTTAAAAAATAGAAAATTTCACAGAATCGAGGTAGGGATAATTCATGAATTACCCCTACCTCGATTCTGTGTGCTATGCGGATAAATGCTTCTGCACCATTGACTGGAGATCTCGCTCGGTGGCACACCGCCGTTCCGAACAATAAGTCATCAAATACACGCCATTCATCATCCGTACCGTACTCACCCGCACCCGAAAATCATCGGTGATAAACCAGCAGCGTTCCTGTCCCTGATTGTTGTCGTAGTCAGTATCGATCGTCAGAATGCCATCATCGCCAAACCAATAACGGCTCACTACGGGAATCTTCTCGACATAGCCTTGATTGCGAATCAGTTTACCCGATCGCCGCGACGCATCATTAGGCACATCGATTAACACCGCCGCTTGTTCGGGATTTGGTTCGCCTTTATCCTGATTGGCTTGCCACATGAAACTAGCTCCGCCTGTAGCTTGAGTCGGATCGATATTCTGTTGCTTGCAAATACTCTCGACACGCGGATCTGTCTGTGCCACCACGGAGATATACAAATTTGACTCTCCCGACTCATCACCAGAACAGTCAAAGTGATGTACATTACGCTGGGTAAACCACATTCCTTCACTTTTGGTGAAGAAGTCCATCATTGTCATTGGCGGTTGGAAGAGCATGGGAGTTGGGAGTTGGGAGTTAGGAGAGGGGGAGAGGGGGCGACGAGAAAAAGGACGTTAGCATTCAAACTTTCTATTTACTATCCACTATTCACTATCCACTATTCACTATTCACTATTCACTATCCACTACCCTCTACCCTCTAATCCTAGACTCGCTCTAGTAGTATTGCGGGTAAAGGAATTATAAGTTTCTAATTCTGCGCTGGGATAGCTGAGTAGACGCGATCGCATTTCATCAGTCACTCCCAGTGCGTGGCTAAAATCTGCCCCGGCAATGCTTTCTAATCGATCGAATTCTACATCTGTTAAATCGGCGGCGCGCAAGTCTGCACCAGCTAAATTGGCACCATTCAATGCCGCCTTTCGCAGACAGGCTCCGGTTAAAAATGCCCGTCGCAAGTCCGATTGACTCAGGCGCACGCCTTGGAGATTAGCTCCCGTGAGATCGGCTCCACCTAAGTAAGCACCCAGTAAATTTGCATCTTGCAAATCGATGTAGCGCAAGTTGGCAGTGTTGAGTTGGGCACCATTCAATCTCGCACCAGGGCCGATCGCGCCGGAAGATTTATAGTTAAAATTGTCGGGGAAAATGGTGTATCGATCGTATCTGACGCCTTGCATTTTTAGATCTGTTAAATCTGCACCCCTCAGATCTGTCCCACTCAAATCTACTCGTACCAGGCAGGCTCCTGTTAAGTTAGCATCTTTCAATATCGCTCGATCGAGACTAGCTCCGCGTAGATCGGCACCAGCGAAATTTGCCCCAGTCAGATCTGTCTGACTGAGATCTGCTCTAATCAGCGTCGCATGGCGCAAATCGACTTGAGGCAAAGCTTTACCGCTCAACTTAACTTGGTACAAGTCAGCCCCAGCACCAGAGGTTCCGGCTGCTAATGCCTCAAAAATCTGCTGGTTATCCTGAATGCGACGATCGATCGCGGATACAGTTTGTTCGTGATACATGGATATTTTAACCAAGTAAAGTATGTGTAAAGCCTCAGTCGCGATGCAAACAGGAAGCGGTAATTACCAATTATCAATTCTTGAGTCGATCGGGGAGCGAACAGTGCTAATCTATCTGTTGACCGCTGGGGAATCCCAGTTATTCTAGATCGAAAGTGAGGCAATGTGGACAATCTCGATCGGGGACGGATGTTGTTGTCCCATAATTTTGATATCACAGATGGCCGTTTAGCAGGTCTTAGTCGGGAAGAATTTACTGAAGTGTTTCGGATCGGAACGAGCGATGACACTCGGATTCAATGTCGCTCGATCGCGCATCCCCACTGGATTGTGGAAATTTTATTCGATCGCGCTCTCGATCCTCAAGCTGTCGGAGCTGAATGTGCCCGCATCCTTGCCCAGTATCGCCAGCAAGATGCCAGAAATCGTGCCGATATTTTAATTTTAGGTGGTATCAAAACCACGCCGCCTACTAGCCCCGATCCGGATGCCCTTCAACCCGGACAGTGGGGCGTCGATGTCGTCGAAACAGTCAATGGCGATCTATTTTTGACTAAAATCGACTGGGATGCCACCATCGCCCAGAAGCCTGCCGATAGTACCTTCAAAGTCCAATTACCGAGCGATCTTTAAAAAGTTGAAAGTTGACAGCAAAGCATTGGCTCTAAATCCTTACTAGTGGGTAATTTAAAAGCTAATCAGCCTTTCCGACATCTAGAGCGCATTTTCAATTCTGCCCTCTACCTTCATTAACTCCCAACTTAAGAGCGCGTATTTCCAGTTTGCGGATCTAGCAAAAGGAGGATATGTTCTATATGTAATCCAACCCTACAGTGTAAGTCTATAATTCTTAATATTTTTAACCTCCTTCTTAGATGAGAATTTAGATGTGTACATTTCGTGCAAGACGAACGATCTTGGCAAAAGAGTGACGCGACTCATTTTGAGCGAGCAGTGTCCTAAATTACCGATCTAGATTAAAAAAGCCGTGCGCGAATACAAGGTGGATTGACTGCCAGACAAGGTTCTAGCCAATAGCTGTATCTAAAAGTATGCTGTTTGGCCAAGGCACGATCTCAGATATTTCCACATTGAAATTACCACACAGCAGATTTTACTCTATTTCATACCGCCATAGAAAATTCATAATTATCTTAACATTTTGAGATAATTGCCCCGAAGAGGATGCCCGCACAGATCGATCGAGTCGATTGGAAGTGGCTATTGGCATGAAATTGAAGCGAATCTACGATTTTAAACAGTCGATTTTGCCATGCCATGCGGACATCCTTTCGAGCTTCTTTTCGTTTACCAGGAGATAGAATAAATGCCCTTTGGACCAGCATCGCGCCTAGGTGTTAGTTTGTTTGACGAAACCCCGCCCCAGGAATGGGTAGCGGGTCGTTCTAATGACGAAATCGAAACACTGATTTTGGCTGTTTACAGACAAGTACTAGGCAATGCCTATGTCATGGAAAGCGAACGGTTGACCGTTCCCGAATCTCAGTTCAAGCGCGGCGAACTCAGCGTCCGCGAATTTGTCCGCGCTGTGGGCAAATCCGACCTGTATCAATCGCGGTTTGCCGATTGTCCTCGCTATCGGTTTGTCGAGCTAAACTTCCGTCATTTCCTCGGTCGTGCGCCCAACAGCTACGACGAAATGAAAGCTCACAGTGCGATCTTGGATGCTGGCGACTTCGACTCAGAAATCGACTCGTATGTAGATAGCGACGAATACCAAAATGTATTTGGGGAAAATATCGTTCCTTACATTCGCGGCTACAAAACCGAAGCGATTACTCACATGGTTGGTTTTACGCATACCTTCCAACTGGTACGTGGTGCCTCAACTAGCTCCCTGAAAGCCGATGTTGCTGGTAAATCTCCCAAGCTGAATAGTTTGGTCATTAACGCCACCGCCACAGCCGTAGTAGAGCCAGGATCTACTTTCCGCAACCCGACTGGGAGCGCGCGCACGCTGCTTGGCCCCAACGCTAGCGAAGGTGGTAAAGTGTACCGGATTGAAGTTACTGGTTACCGTGCCAAAGCATTTAACAAAATCTCTAAATTCCGCCAGAGCAACCAAGTTTACATGGTGTCCTACGATAAACTCTCCCAAGAATATCAACGGATTCACCAGCAAGGCGGCAAGATCGTTAGCATCACGGCTGTCTAAGACTAGTCGATCGATAGTTTAAAAATGTTTAAAGGAGTCAATATTTAATCATGGCAACAATGACACCGCTCGAACTGTGGCCGACGCGCTCTACAGAAGACGTCCAAGCGATTATTCGCGCAGTCTACAAGCAAGTATTGGGCAACCCTCATGTGATGGAAAGCGAACGCTTAACAGCGGCTGAATCGCAACTGGCTAACGGCAATCTCTCCGTGCGCGAGTTCGTCCGTGCTGTCGGTACTTCCGAATTTTACCGCACGCGTTATTTCGAGAAATGCGCTCCCAATCGGTTTGTGGAATTAAATTTCATGCACTTCTTGGGTCGTCCGCCTGCATCTCAAGCCGAAATCTCCGAGCATATCGTGCGCTGTGTCGCTGAAGGTTTCGATGCCGAAATCGACTCTTTCATCAATAGCGAAGAGTATCAGGCGACCTTTGGCGAAAATGTGGTGCCTTACAATCGTGGTGCTAACACCCAAGTCGGTCAGTCTCAGGTAACTTACAACCGGATGTTCGCGTTAGATCGCGGCCCCGCGCAGGTTAGCAGTGCGGTGACCTCAGCTCAAATTGGTGCGAGCAATCAAATTAAGGCGGCTAGCGTCAATTTAGGTGGCTCCGGTCAAGCAAATCAGAAAACCTTCAAGATTCTGGTTACAGGATCTAAATTTGACAGTCCTCGTCGTCGCAGTACCACAGAATACCGTGTTGCTGGCGATAACATGACTTTGCAAATTCAGCGGATCAATCGGAGTGGTGGCAAGATTGTCAGCATTACTGAAGTTGTCTAAACCGCAATTCTCACCTAGAAAATTGCCGCAGGTTTAAACGACTGCAAATTGAGTTTAGTACATCCACTTAGCAATCCTAACTCGATCGGATCGATCGGGATTTTAGCCTATTTGAGTTGGAGACCCGATCTATCAAAAGATTTAGGATTGCTACAGTCAATAAAATAAATATTTTTTAGTAGATGGTTGGGTTATTTCTCTCCCATGCAATCGCACGATCGAGAAACTAGATAAAATTTACACGATTAATTTTTGATTAGGAGTAATCATCATGGCACTTTGGGTTAGTAATGCCGATGCCACCGAGTTGTGGAATAATTCTTCTGAAGACGATCTGCAAACTGCGATCCGCGCGGCTTATCGTCAAGTTTTGGGTAATGCCCATGTGATGGAAAGCCAACGCTTGACTAGTGCAGAATCCATGCTGCGCAATGGCGATATTAACATGCGCGGATTCATTCGCGCGATCGCGCAATCCGATCTCTATCGCGCGTTATTTTTTGAGACTTCCTCTGCTTACCGATTTATCGAACTAAATTGCAAGCATTTCCTCGGTCGCGCTCCACTCAACCAAGCCGAAATTAGCGACCATGTGCGGTTGTATAACGAGCGAGGTTATGAAGCTGAAATTAATTCTTACATCGATAGCGATGAGTATGGATCTAAGTTTGGCGAAAATATCGTCCCCAGCGCGCAGGGAAATCGCACCCAAGTAGGGATCGAGAATGTTAATTTCAACCGAACTTTTGCACTCGATCGCGGTTTTGCTGCGTATGATGCAGCTAGCAAAAATGCCAAACTGATTGGCGATATTGCAGGCAATCGGGCGACAAAGATCGGTTTTCCCGCTGGTGGTGCTGCTTATGCCAATACTAGCAAACGCTTCCGAATTGCTGTCAACAAGGCCAAATTTGGCGCGAGAGTAACTCAGAGCAATGCCAGTTTTGAAGTGAGCTACAGTCAGTTGTCTAAACAAATTCAAAATATTCAGAAAACTGGTGCAAAAATCCTCAGTATCTCTGAAGTTTCGTAGCTAAAACTTGACATCTGAGCCATCAGCACCATATCCTAATGGCTCAGTTAATACTGGCAATTTAGTCACTCTAATTTGCGACCGATCGCACTCGAGAGTCAAGTACAAATTAAATAAATTTTTGGAGTTAAAAATGATAGATTGTATGGTCAAGATTGATGTGACAAATATGTCATCTCACTCGCCGATCCGATCTGGATCGTACTCAATGAAAGTTCCGTTTGCTTCCCTATCGCGGACGATGCAATTCATTCATCGCTCTGGCGGTAAGGTAGTTGAAGTTACCAAACTATCAGCAACTACTACTTTAACCGAGCTACCACACCTCGCTACCCCAGTCTATACCTCGACAGTTAACTCCAAGCCGCAGTCTCCAGCAGCAACTGTCGATCGTACCGAGCCGCAATCGACCCAAGATCGCTCGAAACGGGGTGGCAAACACCATAAAAAATAAATAGCTCACACAAATTTCGGCTGGTAGGTTTGGGTACTCAATATTGATGGATATTATACAGTTTGTCGAGCAGTCGATCGGACAATGGCGATCGCAACGTAGTGCACATCACATGGCCTTCAGCCAATTTGAAGCAGTGCGATCGATTATTGACATTGACATGCTCTCTAGCAACGATCCCGCCGTCGTGGAGCTGTGCCAAGCTTATGATGTCGAGCCTAGTAGAGCTGTTTCGCCCTTTCAAATGAAATGGGAAGGACAGTCAGATTGGGATGAAGATAATCCGGAGGTCAAGGGTAGTACCATTTTAGTGCCAGTTCCCGACCCCGTGGTGCCCCACCGAGGCAAATTACTCAGAGACCAGGGTTATGCTGAAACCATCGCCGCCGCAGGTGAATATCACTTTCTCGATGATGGCACTTTCGTATTAATTACTGCATACGAGCGTGCCGCCGCCGAAGAAAGAATTTGGTTTGCCAATCCTAATTTACGGTTTCGGGTGTCGTTAATTAAAACTAGTGGTGGTAGTGGGGTAGTGACAGCTTCCTTCTCATCCGAAATTAAATCTTCAAAAGCTGAATAATATCAGAGCTTTAACATTTTGTGCGTCTCGACTATCTCTCCTCCTTTTAGATAATTTTTTAATAAATATTGACGATTTAATCGATTTATCATCCACCGTCAATTATGACTTCAGTTAAAAACACCGATTTAGTCACACTTTGTCAATGGATGGCCGGAGATTTTAGCAATCGCCAACAATCTTCTACTCAGCCACAACAGTTCGCCCATATTCACATTTTTTTCCGTCCGTTACCATTTGATTTTTTCAATGGCATCGGGTTTTATTCCGAACAGGTATACGACCACGATCTGTGGACGCCATATCGGCAGGGAATTCATCGAGTAGTAGATCGTGGCGATGATATTTATATTGAAAACTATAGTCTCATCGATCCGATTCGCTATGCAGGTGCAGCTCGCGAAATATCAATCCTCAAGACGATTACTACCAACAATATTGCCCGTCGCCAGCACTGTTCGATGGTGTTTAGGCGAGAGGGTGACATGTTTCGCGGTGGGGTCGAACCAGGAAATCGCTGCTTAATTGAAAAGAAAGGGTGCATGACATATTTGATTAGTGAAGTAGAGATTACTGAAACTACTTGGTTGAGTCTCGATCGCGGTATGGATGTGAACACACACGAACAAATTTGGGGTTCTACATCCGGCCAATTACGATTTGAAAAGTGTCAAAGTTTTGCGATGGAATTACCTCTGGATCGGATTTAAGGTGGCAACAATATGAATATCTCGATCGAAAGTCAAACTGCAATTATTAATAAAGTGAGTATTCTGCCGCCAATTGCTCAAAAAAAGATGCAATGTTGGATTCGGAGCAGACATCTCATTTATTCTGGTAATTTTTTTATATATGAAACAGTTGATTTTAGTGCTGTCGAACGATTTGGTGACTGTATCGAAGCATTGGGGGGTGCTGTAATTGCAGT
This sequence comes from Chamaesiphon minutus PCC 6605, assembly GCF_000317145.1. Classification (GTDB taxonomy): domain Bacteria; phylum Cyanobacteriota; class Cyanobacteriia; order Cyanobacteriales; family Chamaesiphonaceae; genus Chamaesiphon; species Chamaesiphon minutus. The sequence goes on from NC_019697.1 coordinate 4,282,227, forward strand.
TAGTTCGGTCGGCAAAGTTTGGATGGGCGATCGCCGACAAGTCATTTTATATCGATCGAAAGCAAGTTTGCAAACACCCCATCACGATCTCCATCATTACTGGATTAAGTATGGCAGTTTTCGTACCAGATTTGACGAACGGGTCTAACTCGATCGGGTTTGGAAATCAATACTCAGTCAGCTTGAATCCAGCTCACACAATTGCAATTAAATTAACAACAATATTTTTAACGAGATTAAAATTATGTATCAACCTTTTCTCAATCACTTAGAGCAATCCTTATTTCAACGCTTCGATCTTCAAAGTCGGCTAATTCCCGCTGGACTGGAAGCGCAAGTGAGCGAACGCGGCAAAAATCCAGCTTCGATTAAAAGTTGGTGTTATGAATGTCCTGAGTTTCGGAAAATCCGCTACACCTATATCGATGCTGGTGCGAGTGCTCAGATTTTTAATAGCGTCATTTATCCCAGTCATAATTCTGAATTGCCATTGCTGGGCATTGACTTCCTGTCTTTTGGACAAGTCAAAAATTTAATTGTAATGGACTTTCAACCGTTATTTCAGGATGAAGCTTATCTAACTAAGTATATTCATCCTTTGAAAAAATTACACGAAAAATATCCAGATTTAGCTCAAAATCTAGAAATGAAGTTCTACGATGCAAATCAATATTTTTCCAAATATCTATTGTTTGCTAAAACCGATCCAGAGACTGTCAAGACGCGAGTATTTGAAGCCTTTCAAGATTATCTCAATCTCTATTGGGAGATGCTATCTACTAGTGAATTATTGACCGATCCATCGGATATTCAGCGGATTGCCAAAGCTCAAAGAGATTACGACCAATATAGTGCCGATCGCGACCCCGCCTCTGGCTTATTTAGTAGCTATTTCGGTCATGAATGGTCGGAAAAATTCTTGTACGGATTTTTGTTTGAAGATGCAATGCCCCTATCTGCTACTGTTGCCAAATAATCTTTAGGAACAACTAGTAAGCCATATCCCCGACTTCTCCACGAAGTTGGGGATATTAAATAGCAATTATCAATTATCAATTATTAATATGACACTATATCAACCATTTCTAGACTATGCGATCGCATTATTGCAAGAGCGATTGCCATTACAGTCTTACCCGATTCCCAGTGGATTCGAGTACAAATCAGCGATCGTCGGTAAAGGCAAACAAGAAAACGAAGTCGTAACTACCAGTTACGGCTATCAGTCCCCTAAGCTGCGGCAAATCCGCGCCGCACACGTCCAGGGTGGTAGTGCGCTTCAAGTGTTGAATTTTGTGATTTTCCCGCACCTGAACTACGACTTACCCTTTTTTGGTGCAGATTTAGTCACGCTTCCTGGCGGACACTTAATCGCCTTGGATATGCAACCATTATTTCGGGACGAGCGCGAATATCAAGCCAAATATAGCGATCCCATCTTGCCAATTTTCGAGACCTATCGCCAACATCTCCCGTGGGGTGGTGATTTCCCTGAAGAAGCTAGTGCCTTTTTCTCGCCTGCTTTTCTCTGGACGCGACCAAAAGAAAATGAAGCCGTCGAAACCCATGTATTTGAGGCATTTAAGGCGTATCTCCAGGCATATTTAGATTTTGTCGATCGGGCCGAACCCGTTACCGATCCGCAAGCTTTAGCCGCAATTAAACAATCGCAGTTGCGCTATCTACGCTATCGAGCAGAAAAAGATCCCGCTCGCGGTATGTTCAATCGCTTCTATGGTTCTGAGTGGACGGAAGAGTACATTCATGGCTTTTTATTCGACCTAGAACGCAAGCTCGAAACCGCTGCATCTGTCTGAGTCGATCCGATCGAGCAATGTCTCGATTAGGGGAGTTTTGATGGCGAAAATTTTCGCGATCGCACCCACACTAGATCCGCCCTAAATTTAACAACTCACAACCAAAGCTTCGTAATCGAACAGCATGGTAGTCATATAGCGATCGGCCCATTCGACACCAAATGATTTTTCTAGGACGCGCCGCGTCTTATCATTTTGTTGCTGGCGATCGCAATAATACTGGTGTCCGGCAGAAATCTGGGCAATCTCGGCAATAGCGGTTGTCGGTGGAGTGCTGCTGGCAATTTGGCAATGAATCGCGAGCATCGACAGCACATAATCCAGAAAAGCCGTCTCTTCAGTGGCATTGGTGGGACGCACGAATAAACAATAATCTGAGAAAATATCTCCCCAGGTGGGTAAATCTCGCACTTGAGAGAAGCTGATGGCGGGGAGTTGGCGCAGTGGGAGTTGATATCGCGCGGGCAAAGATCGATTGCGATTTACTGGCGATAAATCGACAATTGCGGCACTAATTGTCCCTCTACCGCAGACGATATCTGCCCCAAAAATCGGCAGATCGCGATCGGGGTGTGGAAACATTACACAGTGGAGGATATCTAAATTCTGGCCTACCTGAGCCAGTTCTAGATGCAACTTGCGAAATTGGGGGGTTTGATGGCATTTATTTTCAATAACTAAGCGTTCGCCCTCCAAGCTGCCTTCGACATAGCCTAAATCGTGGGGAATTTGGTAAGGAGACAGGTCTAGATGCTCTTGCCACGTCCGTTCGATGCGATCGGCTAGTTTCGCGATGAGGGGATGTTGTTTGGTACGGAGCGAGATCGACATAATTTTTAATATGGTTTTATAAAGTAAATTTAAACATTGAATCTTTTGTTAGATCGTTACATATTTGTCAAGTCAATTAACTTATCAATGGGAGCGATCTTCTGGCGAAGTCAAAGATTTACTATCGAAAATACTAGTAAGGCGAATGGTAAAGGAGCTGACGATCGATTGAATGTCTGGTGGCAAAAACCAATCTCAACCTCTGTCTCAATCTCTAATCTTGGCCAGATGTTTACTACCTTCGCCGATCGTTCGTGCAGATTACGTGCAAAAACACGATCCTCGTTGGGGCAATGTGGGTTTGAGTACAACGTCAGCATGACAGGCGATCCCCGCTGTAGATCGATTTTTAAAAAATGTATTACTGAATCTAAACTAATGCAACAATCTGTTTACAATTAAAACAGATCTCTCATCTGCTGAATTGATTAATTGGTAAGGGTTTGTCGCTTTGTTAACATTTTTTAATTACATCTTTTTCGAATTGATTCGATCTCTGCACAAAAGTTGCACACCAAGGCTGCTTTAATCAAACTTAATTCAAAACAGATGAATTCCTGACAATTTATCATCGATTAATCGATCGGGAATTTATAATTTGTTGAAGTAAATTTTATTGCAACGTAGGGAGTTTCCTTAGATGTTAGACGCTTTTACTAAAGTAGTTGCTCAAGCAGATGCCCAAGGTACATTTGCTAGTGATTCTCAGATTAATGCTCTTAAAGCAATGGTAGCTGAGGGCACCAAACGGATTGATGTTGTCAACCGGATTACTTCCAACTCCTCTGCAATCGTCGCTAACGCGGCACGCGCACTGTTCGACGAACAACCCAACCTGATCGCACCAGGTGGTAACGCCTACACCAACCGTCGCATGGCAGCTTGCTTGCGCGACATGGAAATCATTTTACGCTACGTTACTTACGCAACATTTACTGGCGACGCATCCGTCCTCGACGATCGTTGTTTGAATGGCTTGCGCGAAACTTACCTGGCTCTGGGCGTTCCTGGTGGTTCCGTTGCTACTGGTGTTCAAAAAATGAAAGAAGCTGCAATTGCAATTGCTAACGATCCCAACGGTATCACTAAAGGTGACTGTAGCTCTTTGATGGCTGAATTAAGCGGTTACTTCGATCGCGCAGCTTCTGCTGTCGGTTAATTTATATCGATTTCTCGTTACCTTTTGCACGAATACAATCATTTATTGAGAGATTAAGTAAACTATGAAAACTCCTTTAACCGAAGCTGTAGCTACCGCTGATTCCCAAGGTCGTTTCTTGAGTTCTACCGAACTGCAAGTTGCTTTTGGTCGCATTCGTCAGGCAACTGCTAGCCTTGATGCTGCTAAAGCTTTGGCTGGTAAAGCTCAAAGCTTGGCTGATGGTGCTGCAAATGCCGTTTATCAGAAATTCCCCTACACCACTACCATGCAGGGCAACAACTATGCTTCTACCCCTCGCGGTAAAGCTAAGTGCGCTCGTGACATCGGTTACTACGTTCGGATGATCTCCTACTGCCTGATTGCTGGTAGCACTGGCCCGATGGATGACTACCTGATTGGCGGTTTGGCTGAAATCAACTCCACCTTCGACTTGTCTCCTAGCTGGTATGTTGAAGCTCTCAAATATGTTAAAGCTAACCACGGTCTCTCTGGTGACTCTGCAAGCGAAGCTAATTCCTACATCGATTACGCAATTAACGCCTTAAGCTAATTGACATCCAAATCCCAGAACTGGAGGCTGTCTTTCGTGCTCATTAAGAATGGGAAAGAAGGATATCCTCTAGCTCTGGGATTGTTGTAACTATACGCAATCGGAGTTGAAATTATGACAAGCTCTATGGCCGCAAAACAGTTGGGATTCGAGCCGTTTGCTGGCGCATCGCCAGTAGAACTACGACCCCACCCGTCGGAAGATGATGTTCGGGCTGTAATTTGGGCTGCCTATCGGCAGGTCTTCGGCAACGACCATATTATGGAAAGCGAACGACTAACCAGTGCCGAATCGCTCCTGCGCCAGGGCGATATGAGCGTGCGAGATTTCGTCCGCGCATTGGCACAATCAGAACTATATAAACAAAAATTTTTCTATTCAACTCCCCAAGTGCGGTTCATCGAACTGAACTTCAAGCACTTATTGGGTCGCGCTCCAGCTAATGAAGCCGAAATTACCGAGCATGTCAATCGGTTTATCGATCGTGGATACATCGCCGAAATCGACTCCTACATCGATTCGATGGAATATCAAGACAGCTTTGGTGATGCGACAGTGCCTTACTATCGTGGTTTTGCTACCCAACGGGGTCAAACTAGTGTGGGCTTCACTCGGATGTTCCAACTGTATCAAGGTTATGCCAACAGCGATCGCGCTCAAGGCAATAACAAAGGTGCTGCTTTGACCGCAGAACTCGGTCGAAATACCGCCACGGCAATTCGCACTCCCAATTTGGGACGCAGTTTAGCTGGCACTATTAAAGGCGATCGCGAGCAATTATATCGCGTGCGGCTCGTCCAAACCAACCGCATTAACAGCCCGCAAATTCGGCGCAGTTCTGGCGAGCTACTCGTTAGCTACGAACAACTTTCTGCTACCCTCCAACGCCTCAATCAGCGTGGGAGTCGGGTAGTGAGTATCGATCGAGCTTAGATTTAGGCTTTAGGCTTTAGGCTTTAGGCTTTAGGCAAGAGGGTATGAATGGGTAATGAATGGGCAGCGTCGCTGCTTTGTTGACGAACAAGGACGATCGTGGTCTTTCGCTCTTACCCATTACCCATCCACCCATCTATCCATCCACCCATCCACCCATCTAAGGAGTAAAACCCGTGCCAATTACCACCGGAGCTTCTCGTTTAGGCACCAGTGCCTATAGCGATATTAAGCCAATCGAATTACGCACCAATTGGTCGCCAGCAGATGCCCAAATTATTATCAATGCTGTCTACCGTCAGGTATTAGGTAACGACTATCTGATGCAAAACGAACGACTATTGGGACTCGAATCCGTGCTCTGTAACGGTCAAATTACCGTGCGAGATTTCGTGCGCGGTGTCGCCAAATCTGAGTTGTACAAAAACAAATTTTTGTACTCATCTTTTCAGACGCGGACGATCGAATTAAACTGCAAACATTTACTAGGTCGCGCACCTTATGATGAATCTGAAGTAATCGAACATCTCGATCGCTATCAAGAAAAGGGTTACGATGCCGATATCGATTCTTATATCGATTCTCTAGAATATAACGAGAATTTTGGCGACTCGATCGTTCCTTACTATCGTAGCTTTACATACCAAGTGGGTCAAAAAATGCCCGGATTTACTCGGATGTTCCGACTCTATCGCGGTTATGCCAATAGCGATACATCGCAAGTTGCTGGTGCCAAGTCCCGCTTGGCTGGCGAGCTGGGTAGCAATACTACTTCGGCAATTATTCCGCCTTCTGGTAGCAACGATGGATTTGCTTATCAAGGTGCTGCTGGTAGCACGACGCCCTCGCGCGCGTTCGGTCGTTCGACAATTGGTGAATCAGACCGCCTGTATCGCATTGAAGTATCGAGTATTAGTCTGCCACGCTATCCTCGCGTCCGCCGGAGCAACAAAGAGTTTATTGTTTCCTACGACCAACTCAACAGTACGCTCCAGTACATCAACAAGATTGGTGGCAAAGTCGCTAGCGTTACCGTAGCCTAACTTCGGTGTGTTAACTCTTTAATTTTAGTTAATCGTGGTGTGGGAATGCGCTATAAAGACCCATTCTCACACATCGCCTGATTGATACTCGCCACTTTTTCACGATCGCAGGAGCAAATAAAATGTTGGGACAATCAGCTTTTACCAGAGGTTCGACCGCGACAGCCAATAATCGAATTTTTGTTTATGAAGTAGCTGGATTGCAGCAAAACGACGATAGCCAATCTAACGTGCAGATTCGGACTAGTGCGAATACCTTCGTACAAGTTCCTTACAATCGCATGAATGAAAAGATGCAGCAAATTTTGCGCATGGGTGGCAAAATCGTCAGTATTCAACCACTAGGTGCAAAACCCCCAGCGGCGGAATCCGAATCTTAATCGATCGCGATCCAGTTCTTGTAGATGTTTAATAGTTACCATGTGGGTCGATTTAACAATCGACCCATTTTTATGAAAATTCAGACCAACCAGTGCGATAATGACCGTAATTACAGACTTGAGGATTGAGGATTTCGGTAAGAATTTCTAGAGATTCTACCAGTCTGGGGCCGGGGCGATTAAAGTAAGCATTACCATCGGTAATGTAGACTCGATCTTGTTTGACTGCTGCGAGCTGTTGCCACTGAGGATGTTTAGTTAACGGTTGTGCTTCGATGCGAGTGCGATCGAGATCGAAACCACAGGGCATGAAAATAATTGTATCGGGATCGGCAGCTACCAATTCATCCCAACTAATCCGAGGTGAATGTTGTCCGGTAACGCCACCAATCGGTTTGCCACCAGCCATCTCGACTAATTCGGGAATCCAATTACCAGCCAACATTAATGGATCTGTCCACTCAATGCAGGCAACTTTTGGGAGTGGAGATTGAAGATTTTGACACTGGGTTTGACAGATTTTAACTCGCTTTTGCAGAGTTGCAACGATCGGTTGCCAATCGACATTTAAAGTTTCGCCAACACGTTGAATATCCGCCCAGACATCTGCGATCGTGTCGGGTTGAAGTGAGATAATTTGAGGGTGACTATTAGTTAATTTCGCCACAGCTTTTTCTACTTCCGGAAAGCTGACCGCACAAACGTCACACTGGTCTTGAGTAATAATGTGAGTGGGCTGCAATTGGGTCAACACATCGAGATTAATTTCATAAATACTCATGGCGGCGGCGAGTAATTTATCTACTTCCTGATGAATCTCGCCACTCGGCTGATGGATAGATAGTCGTGCCGAAGTACAGACAGCTCGATCTTTAATTTCAGGGGGATAATCACATTCATGCGAAATACCCACCAATCGATCGGTCAGTCCCAAACAAGCGATAATTTCTGTGGCACTAGGCAAGAGTGAAATCAGCCGCAGCGGTGCTAATGGAGTCATAAATTGTGAAAATAGGATCGTGCAGTTCCAGTAAAATCGACAGTAATTAACATTAGACCTCCACTATGACTCATTCTACCGATATTCCTACCTTGGCGCGCTGGATGGCTGGCGATTTTAGCAATCAAGCGCAAGCAATTGAGAACCCACCATTTTTCGCGCATATTCGAGTGTGTATGCGTCCGCTACCCTACGAGTTGTTCGATGGAGTGAGCTTATTTCTCGAACAGGCTTATGACTTTATGCTCCAGAATCCTTATCGCTTAAGGGTGCTAAACTTTGTTGTCGTCAACGAGCGCATCGAAATCGAGCATTATACGCTAGATCCTGAAGCCGAATTTTTCGGAGCCGCTCGTAACCCCGAACAGCTCCAGCAAATCACCCGCGATAATATCATCAAAATGCCAGGTTGCACGATGATTACCGAATGGACTGGCAGTACGTTTAAGGGCTATGTGGAGCCTGGAAAGGGCTGCAAGGTGACTCGAAATGGCAAAGATACTTATTTGGACAACAGCTTTGAAATCTCGCCTGGACACCTAATTAGCCTCGATCGCGGTCGCGATATTGCCACCGACGAACATGTCTGGGGATCGATCGCGGGGCCATTTGAGTTTACTCAAAAAGTGAGTTTTGCCGATGAAGTACGGGTCGAAAAAGTTAATTCAATAAATTAGGATCTTCTGTAGAGGCGGATCGATCGAGTAAACATCGATAAATTCTCGCAATTTTAACCAAACCCGCTTATCTTCAGTGGAATTGACAGATCGTTCGATCGGGTAAAATTTATAGACGATAACATGCGATTGGTTATTGGTGGGGAGGGTGGATTTGTTCGAGAATTACTATTGAACGCGCAAATTCTGAGCATTGTCTTGTCGCGCTAAACCTGGAAGAAAACTCCAGAGCGCGCGCCGCAAACCCACCCCTACAGATCCTACTCCTAACTCCTAACTAACTTGCGTTACATCCTCTTCTACAAACCCTATGGTGTCCTGAGTCAATTTACAGACGATGGCGGCAAGCAGACGCTCAAAGACTATATTTCCGTTCCCGATGTGTATCCCGTGGGGAGGTTGGATTGGGACAGCGAGGGATTGTTACTGCTGACTGATGATGGGAGATTGCAACATCGACTTAGCGATCCTCAGTACGGACATCCCCGTACTTATTGGGTACAAGTAGAGCGCGTTCCAGACGAACAGGCACTAGAGCACCTAGCCGCTGGTGTAGAGATCCAAAAATATCAAACCAAGCCCGCACGGGCAAAGTTATTAGCTGCCGAACCCGAATTACCGCCGCGAGATCCACCGATTCGCGATCGCCAAAAAATCCCGACCGCTTGGTTAGAATTAACCTTAACCGAAGGTAAAAATCGCCAAGTGCGGCGGATGACAGCAGCAGTCGGGTTTCCGACACTGAGATTGGTACGCGTTTCGATCGGGTTACTATCCCTCGAAGGTTTATCATTAGGAATGTGGCGGGATTTAACTCACGCTGAGGTCAAGGAATTAAAAAGGTTCAAAAATTACTAAATAATTCCCTGCTAATTCAGTGCGTGCTGCGGAGAACGAGATATTGGATATGCAAGCAAAAAAATTACCTCATCTAATTTGCGGACAATTAACAGTATCGATCGCGATCGTATTGACACTCCAAGCATGTGCGGTGAATAAACGGGGTGCGCCTACGCCCGATCGAGTTGTAGAACAATATCTATCGGCTTTGGAAACTAAAAAAGAGCATCTCATGCTCGATTTAATACCGGAAAATTTTAATCTTACTAAAGAAGTCAGAACTAAAATTGATAAAATTGGTGGGCGCAAAATTCAAGATCGGCAAATCGTCTACACCAAACCTAAATCTTCTTTATGGAATGCCAAGATTAAAGGATTTTATTTAGATAGTAGCGGTAACAAGCAAAAATTTGAAGACTCGATCGTTTTGGAATATCAAAATAAGGGAGATCTAAAATTGTATGCGGGACGTTGGTATCTTTTGTTAGAGGATAGAGAGTGAAATCTGAGTAGCGGCATTAATAAATTGCCCCTACTCAGATTTCATTTAAGGCGATTTCTAGTAATTTATTCATTGTCGGTGAAGGATCGTTGCGTCGCCAGACGATCGCAATTGTAGCTAACTTCTCTACGCTCAAAGACTCCGATCTAATCGGCTTATAAACTACTCCTTGACGTTGGGCTTCTTGAATCGATTCTGGTAGAATTGAAACACCCATATTTGCCGAGACAAGACTGACGATCGTCTGCATTTGGATACATTCTTGAACTACCAGCGGACTAAAGCCAGCAGCTTGACAAATAGCAATAATCGGATCGTACAATCCTGGTGCGAGTTTGCGGGGGAACAGAATAAACGGTTCGGTTGCTAATGTAGCGAGATCGAGCGAGTCTTGCGTTGCTAAATGATGATGAGTTGGTAAAGCCACAACTACAGATTCTTGAAAAATGACTTGGCTGACAAAATCTCGCTCCACAATTGGCGGACGGATCAAACCAATATCGATTCTCCCTTCTCGCAACCAAATTAACTGCCGATCTGTCGTCAACTCATGTAGTTTAATTTGGACTTGAGGATATCGATCGTGGAACTGTTGGAGCATCACTGGTAAAATATTATAAGTCGCCGAACCCACAAATCCGATCGAGATTTGTCCGAGTTCGCCGCGACTAGTTTTACCACCAATATCGATCGCGCGATCGAGTTGTTGAAATACTTGACTCACTTCAATTAAAAATGCTTGTCCGGCAGGAGTAAGTGCCACCGATCTTTTAGTTCGCGTGAATAGTTCAAAACCCAACTCTGCTTCTAAGTCTTGAATTTGTTTGCTCAAAGGTGGTTGCGCGATGTGCAATTTTTCTGCCGCACGTCCGAAGTGCAATTCGGTAGCAACAGTACTAAAATAACGTAAGTGACGAAGTTCCATAAAAAAGTTATATAAAGCAAAACAAACTACTATAAATATAAAATACTGTTTAGTGTGCGCATTGCCAGCCCTTTCGATGTAGTGTAAAATCGACACGATCGATTATGCTCGGAGTATGAAAACAGATCCTACACTTATAGCTTGCGGACTAATAATGCTGCTATCTGGCTGTACCTCTGGTAATGCGGAGCAACGTACCAAAGCAGTCGTCCCAGCCAAACCTAATGCCGTTGTAGCATTGGGGCGAATTCAGCCCAAGGGAGAAGTCATCAAGCTCTCTGTCGCCAATGCTCAAGATAGCCGCGTCGATCGAATTTTGGTCGCAGAAGGCGATTTCGTCACCCAAGGTAAAGTCATTGCCATTTTGCAAGGGATCGATCGCAAGCAAGCCGAACTGCGCGACGCCTTGGCGGATGTTAAGCTGCGGCAAATCGAGCTGGGGAAAGTCAGTCAAGGCGACTTCAAAAAGTCTCAAATTACCGCTCAAAACGCCGTTCTGACTAGGCTGCAAGCGCAACTTAATAGCACCCGCAAACAGCAAGAAGCCGCCCTGACTTCTGCACGATCGCAACTCCAAAATGCCGAAGCTAACTATCAACGCCAACTTCAAGCCGATCGTCAAGGATTGGGATTGTTAACTGCCCAAGCTAAACTAACTAATGCCCAAGCTGAATATCAGCGGCGTAGTCAATTCAATCGATCGGGAAATAATACCCTCGGCTCTCAAGCCAAACTTACCAATGCTCAGGGTGAATATCGACGTAAGTTGATGTTATACCAGTCGGGCGCGATCGCACGCGGCTTTATCAAGCAGCAGCATTTGATGGTGTTATTTCTGCCGAACCCCTATATCTTAAATATGGTACGTGGGCTTTTGACAAAGAAACGATCTCTTATGATACGCGAGTTTTTGCATACAATCCTCAAATTCAAATCTTCGATCTGCCTGAAGTAAATCAGCAACAAGCCAAACTGCGCGAACCATTTACAGTCTTATTCGATCGATTATCTCGATCCGAATTGGAGCCAATTCCCGCAAAAATGGCAACTGAGTCAACTACTTCGGTGATGGTAAATAATCAGCGAATTGTCGTTAATGGGTTATTCAGTCTCGGTTGCTCCTTCTTTCTCAGTCAAGGAAATATCATTGCTAGCGATCGAACTTATGCCGAGATGTTTGGGGCAAGTTCGCTCGAACAAGTAACATTAGGCATCATTCACGTTAAACCTGGAACGAATCTCATCGCACTCCAACAAGGCATTGCCAAAGCTGTTCCTGGAGTTAAAGCACTCACACATCAAGAGCTACAAACCAGAGAATTAGCATTTCAAGATACCAATTCTAGCAGTACGATCTTTAACTTCGGCGCAGTGATGGGCTTTATCGTTGGTGTCGCGATCGTTTATCAAGTTCTCTACAGCGACGTCAGCGACCATTTATCAGAATACGCTACCCTGAAAGCGATCGGTTATTCCAATCGATTGCTGCTACTCGTCATTTTCCAGGAAGCATTATTCCTAGCAGTTTTAGGCTACATCCCTGCAGTTTTAGGCTACATCCCTGGATTTATCGCTACTTTAGGCATGTATCAACTATTGACAAATCTCACCAGATTAGAGCTAGTAATGACCGTGAATTTAGCCCTCACTGTATTTATTTTAACTTTAGCAATGTGTCTAATTTCTGCCGCGATCGCCTCTAATAAATTACGTGCGGCAGACCCGGCTGACGTCTTTTAAATAAGTGATTGAGTCGATCGATAATATCCAAATATCTAGCAATACTGTGATTTTATGTCCGATTCCGAACAAATTAGACCGTTATTTCTACCAGGTGGTGTCCTCTCGCCCGATGGTCAAATTGGCTATTTTACTAATAGCAATAATAGCATTGAGGCGATCGATCTTAATGATGGTAAAACACTCTGGACGAATGAAGTAGCATCTTATCCACTCATGGCCACTAGCAATTGGTTGGTAGCACAAAAGAGCATACCAGATCGAGTGAATGGATTTGAGATCGCCAAACTGGATTTAGAGCGATATGGTAGTTTGCTCTGGGTGTCAGCACCGATAGTTTTTCCCGACTGGGTATGCGTCTACAGGGATGCTACTTTAAATTTTCAAGTTCGTGCTACTACTGAGAATCTGTTTCTAGATTGGCAAGCTCAAAACTACTATCGAGGCGGAGCAGCACCACCACCAGATTTGTTGCGGCAAATCGATCGCCAAAGAGATCGCGGCACCGTGCAAATCGCTCTAAATTCAGGTGAGATAGAAATGCTACCTTCAGAAGCTACCACAGATGCCTCGATCGCCGAAGAGTTACCCCCTGGAGCTTGGATCGCAGGACAAAAGATCGTGCATTTAACCAGCGGTAATATTGAGGGACAACAAGGAGTACAACTGAGACTGCGCGACAGATCGGGAGATCGGAGCGGCTTCGATATTATCGAGCTGGGTAGAGGGAAAACTCTAGATTATCTGGTGACTCTCGATGGCTGCTACATATTGGTCTGTCCCGATGTATATGCCGATGTCGAACAACCCTGGTGGATTTTTGCGGCTGAAACCGGACAGCTTGTGACGACAGTAAAATACGATGTAGGCGATCGAGCGATGATGATTCGATCGATCTCGATTTTTAATTCTAAGATTTACTATCTTGTCGATCGACGCATCGATCCGCTCGCGCATCAAAGTTTATTGAGAGTACAAGATTTGAATTCTGGAAAATTATGCTGGGAATATGAGATCGAACCACCTCAAATCGCTCAACCAAATCTACCCTGACTTTCTTTAATGGCTCACAAATAATAGTGGGTAGTGGGTGTGAAATAAAGCCTATGCAACCAACAATCCAAATCGAAAATCTCCACCATAGTTTTGGTAAAGGAACCCTGAAAATTCCCGTTTTGAATGATATTAATCTCGAAATACATCCGGGGGAGATTACAATCCTGACTGGGCCTTCAGGGAGCGGCAAGACGACGCTACTGACCCTAATTGGAGCCTTACGATCGATGCAAACAGGCAGCCTCAAAGTCCTCGATCGCGAATTGCTTGGAGCCAAACAAGCCCAACTATACTCCGCACGGGCATAACTTACACTTCGAGCGAATGGAAGCGATCGCAAGATCGGCACAGAAGTGATAGTCTAGAAAAGACAAGATAAAAGAGGATTTCAAGGGATGAGCGGTCTAAAATTTACTGAAGAAGATCGAAAAATATTAAATCATGAAAGATTTCATCATCCTCATCCCAGAGTTCAGTTGAAGATGGAAGTACTGTGGCTTAAAAGTCAAAACTTACCTTTAAAGCTAATTTGTAAGCTAGCTGATATTTCTCCAAACACATTACGAACATATTGTGAGCAATATCAGAGTGGTGGAGTAGAAAGACTCAAAGAAATTAATTTTAACCAGCCCAAAAGTGAATTAGAATCACATAAAATGACCATCCGTCAATATTTAGAGTCGAATCCTCCAGCTAACATCAATCAAGCTGCACAGCAAATCGAAAAGCTCACTGGAATCAAACGGAGTCCGAGCCAGATTAGAAAATTTTTGAAGTCAATAGGAATGCGATGTTTAAAAGTTGGAGCTATTCCAGCCAAAGCAGATCCAGATGAACAGGAAGAATATAAAAGAGATAAGCTAGAACCTAGGCTAGAGGAGGCAAAGCGTGGAGAAAGGGCAGTCTTATTTGTCGATGCTGCTCACTTTGTTATGGGAGCTTTCTTGGGAATGATTTGGTGTTTTCAAAGGCTGTTTATTAAGTCACCTTCAGGGCGAAAACGGTTCAACGTACTCGGAGCGTTAAATGCTATTACCCATGAAGTTATCTTGGTTACTAATGACAGCTAGATCACGGCTATTCAGGTTTGTGAACTTCTCCACAAATTAAAAGAACTTAGCTTGAGCATTCCCATTACGCTAGTTTTAGACAATGCTCGATATCAGAAATGTCGAGTTGTTCAAGATTTAGCTAAATCATTGGAAATAGAACTACTATACTTACCAACTTATTCGCCTAATCTAAATTTGATTGAAAGACTCTGGAAGTTTGTCAAAAAGAAATGTTTGTACGGAAAGTATTACGAAGATTTTACTCAGTTTTCATCAGCCATCTCTGGATGTCTAAATGATGCTCATCTCCAACATAAAAAAGAGCTTGATTCCTTGCTGACACTCCGCTTTCAGCATTTTGATAAAGCTCAAATTATGACCGTGTGAAGTATAGTCGCCACCCGCAGCAACATCGGCTACATCTTCCAAGCCCACAACATCCCCAAAAGCCTCACCGCCTGGGAAAATGTGAGTATGTCTCTGAAACTGCACCCCGACATTAACTTGGGCGATCGAACAAACTAAAGGCGAGCGATTAACCAAGTAGGTAGGTACAGTTATTTTTAGATAGATAATGCCTAAAATATAGTTGGTGGGAAGTGCTCACTTTAATGGGACTAGTGGGACTACCCTCACCGATAACCTATCAAAAGCACTAATTCGTATCGCCAGAGGCGAGGCTCCGCCAACGCGTAGCGTCTCGTAGCGCAGCGTCTCCGAAAGGAGAAGAGAAGCGCGATCCGATCCTAACAGATCGATCCTTATGCAGGAGAGTCTGAGGGGCGGCATCCTACCACTCAGCGGGGGATCTGGGGGAAGCCGTCTTGTCTTGTCTTGTCTCGCATAATCCGGGAGGAAACCTCCCGGCTGCGAGCCGCTGACGCACACAACCTGGAGGGAACCTCCAGGTCGTTGGCGGAGCCTTCCCGAAGGGATCTGCGTCGCTGATGCGCTAAACCGTCGGGAGACCCGACGAGCGCGCATCGCTCCCCCAGATCCGGATTCTAATAGCACCAGTAGATACCGACTGAATACACCAAACAGCTAATGTAATTTGGGATAATGGGGATCGATCGAGGAAAGTAGTAGAAAATACCGATCGAACCAACCCGAATGTACCCAAGTTATCAGATGATAGAGGTGGTCTAGGTCGATCTTGTCAGGGCGATATTGGTGGAGATACCAGTTTTACTCCCAGTGATAACGATCGATCCTTGTGGGACCGTTATTTTAAGAGGTTATTGTGAAACAAGTTTTAGCGATCGTTTTAGGTGGTGGTGCAGGCACCAGGTTATATCCCCTCACCAAACTGCGGGCGAAACCTGCGGTGCCGTTGGCAGGTAAGTATCGGTTGATTGATATTCCAGTCAGTAACTGTATCAACTCCGAGATTTTTAAAATCTACGTACTCACCCAATTTAACTCCGCTTCTCTCAATCGGCACTTAGCACGCGCCTACAACTTTTCGGGATTTAGCGACGGATTTGTAGAAGTACTCGCGGCGCAACAAACAAAGGATAATCCCGACTGGTTCCAAGGGACAGCCGATGCAGTGCGTCAGTATTTATCGATCGTCGAAGAATGGGATGTCGAAGAAGTAGTGATCCTGTCGGGAGATCACCTCTATCGGATGGATTATCGGTTATTTGTCCAACGCCACCGCGATACCAATGCCGATATTACCCTATCGGTAGTCCCGATCGGCGAGAAAAATGCTTCGGAATTTGGCTTGATGAAAATCGATCCATCGGGACGCGTTGTCGAATTTAGCGAAAAGCCCAAAGGTGACGCGCTCAAGCACATGCGCGTAGATACCACCAAATTGGGTCTCAATGCCGAACAAGCTGCCGAGAAGCCTTATATTGCCTCGATGGGGATTTATGTATTTAAGAAGCAAGTCCTCGTAGATCTCCTCAAAAAATCGCTCGGACAAACCGATTTTGGGAAAGAAATCATTCCGGGTGCGGCGGCTACTCACAATATTCAAGCCTTCCTATTTGACGGATACTGGGAAGATATCGGAACGATCGAATCTTTCTATGATGCCAACCTCGCGCTCACCCAACAACCGACACCCCCATTTAGCTTTTACGACGAAAAGGCGCCGATTTATACCCGCTCGCGTTATCTCCCACCCACGAAATTATTAGATTCTCACATCACCGAATCGATGATCGGTGAAGGATGTATCATCAAACAATGTCGGATTCACCACTCAGTACTGGGCGTGCGATCGCGAGTGATGGATGGTTGCACGATCGAAGATTCGCTACTAATGGGTGCTGACTTTTACGAACCCGCACCAGAGCGCAAAACTCAAGCTGAGACTGGTGGCGTCCCGATCGGGATCGGTGCCAATACAACGATTCGGCGAGCCATCATCGATAAAAATGCTCGGATCGGCTCCGATGTGACGATCGTTAATAAAGAAGGTGTCGAAGAAGCCCAGCGCGAAGAACTAGGTTTCTACATTCGCAGCGGCATCGTCGTCGTCCTCAAAAATGCCACGATTCCAAATGGGATGACAATCTAGATTTAGGTGTTAGGTGTTAGGTGTTAGGCTTTAGGTGTTAGATGTTAGGTGTTAGGTGTTAGGTGCTCATTATTTAGAATAAAGCTTGCGTTCTAAAACCTAACAACCACTGCCTAAAGCCTAAAGCCTAAAGCCTATCCCCTAACTCAACATCTTCACCAACGGCTGCGTTAACCAATTCAACCCAACTTTGAGTTGGTGTTCGATGGTGGGGAGACGATAGAGATAGACAAGCCGCCGTGCGAGATAGGCCAGTGGGCCATCTAATTGAATTCCCATGCTAGATAAAGCTGCATTATCATCGCCCAAGGTCAGCATTTCACCGAGGTTGGTATAATGAAATGGCAGTAGCGGTCGATTGGTTAGGGACGACCACACATTCCACGCAACAAAATCAGATTGCTGGAAGGCTACTTGAGCATTAGTCGGAATCGCTACACCATGAGGAGCGAGGATCGCTGCGGCATCCCCTAATGCAAAGATGTCGGGATTTTCTGTTACTTGTAGCGTTTCGGTAACCGTAAGTTTACCCTCAGCATTCGCTGGTAGTCCGAATCGATCGATCGCCGGACTCACCTGATTGCCCACCGTCCACATCACGATTTCGACGGGGATAGTATCGGTCACACCCTTATAAATTAGCCCGATTGTATCGGCAGTAATCTCGGAAACATTAGTTTCTAAGTCTACCCAGATTCCCCGCCGTTCTAAGGCTTTGAGAGCGGCATTCCGGTTAAATTCGAGAGCGTTTGGTAAGATTGTATCTCGCGATTGAATCAGGCGAATACGTCCGCGTTCTTTGAGCCTGTCGGCGAGTTTGCAGGCTATTTCAACACCTGTATAACCAGCTCCGACGATCGCCACCCGAATGCGTTCGGCATTAGAAGCTTCTAATAAACGTAATTTTGTATCTAATTTGTAAGCATCTTCTAAAGAGCGAAAAGCGATCGCATGTTCGGCAACGCCAGGGACGCTATCGGCAGGAGTTTCGCTGCCTAGAGACAGTACCAATCGATCGTAAGCAATCTCGGTGTCATCTTCTAACCTGACAGTTTTTTGCTCTGAATCGATCTGTTTGACAGAGCCTTGCACGAAGCGAATATCTGTCCCTTTCAAGAGTTCGGCAAACGGCGGCGCGATCTCCCATCCTTGCATTTCCCCGGTAATTAGTTCGTAGAGCAGGGGCGTAAATACAAAGTTAGGATGACGATCGATCAGGGTAATTTCTGGCTTTTGTCCGGGTTCCCAAGCCAGTTGGTTCGCTCTTAAGGCAGTATACAAACCACCAAATCCCCCACCGAGGATACAGATACGCGTTACTGAAGTCATAAGTTAAGGGTAATTAGCGATCGACATGGAGTTTCTTCATTTACTGTAACAATTTTGCAGTCGTTCGGTTGGGTATAGGGCTAGATGCGCCCAACACAACAGTATCATTGTACTTCCCCAACCACTAGATGCGCCCTGCAATACATTTTGAAAGCTAGGAGCGATCGATCGTGACAGGAGCCAATCCCCAACATAAGCATCCAATGAAGGGATTTCCCCAAATTTGCTTCATTAAAAACACCGTATCGAATCCCAATATTATTATCGGCGACTATACATATTATGACGATCTAGAAGATTCAGAAAATTTTGAGCGCAACGTTCTTTATCATTATCCCTTTATCGGCGATCGCTTAATTATCGGAAAGTTTTGTGCTCTGGCAACAGGTATCAAATTCATTATGAATGGGGCGAATCATAAAATAGATGGGTTTTCAACTTATCCATTTCAAATCTTCGGCAATGGTTGGGAAAAAGTCATGCCGAGATCGGGAGAACTGCCGTATAAAGGAGATACGATCGTCGGTAATGATGTGTGGATTGGCTATGAAGCGACGATAATGCCAGGAGTAAAAATCGGCGATGGAGCGATTATTGCTGCCAAATCAGTCGTCGTGGGTGATGTTGCTCCCTACACGATCGTCGGTGGCCATCCAGCTAAATGTATTCGGCAACGTTTTGATGATGAGACGATCTCCACATTACTAGAAGTCGCTTGGTGGAATTGGGAAATCGATAAAATTACACGTAATCTAGAACAGATTGTCGCGGCAGATATTAATGCTTTAATAAATTGTGAATAGTAAAAAGAAAGTTACAGCTCTAAAATTTGAGGTAGGGGCAATTCATAAATCAGGGTGAACGCATCAAAATCGGGTGTAATTCGATCGATCAAAACTAGAATAGCTAACTCAATCGTACTTACTAACTAATTGCACTTATTACAATGCCAATTGAAACTAAAATCAAACATGAGATCCGATTAATTTAATTTAGTGTAGCAGAAAGCTCGACCAACTCATTAGTCAAGCCGAGATTAATTAGTGCAAATAAATTACAAAATAGCTTCTAAAAGTTCAGTTGAATATTCTTCGTCAAGTGTCGCCAAGAATCTCTTACTTCTAACACTTAACTTTCGACTTTTATTTTCACTAATTATGTTAACTGCTATATGTCGTAAAATCGCAAAATTAGCTGGAGCATTATCTTTCCTAATTCGACTATCATCTTCTTTAAAAGCAACATCAAGCACCCAGTGAAGAGAATTTTCTATCGACCAATGACTTCTAATTCCCTCTGCTAATTTTTGAGCATCGCTCTCTAGACTACTGATAAAATAACGAGTTTCTACACTCGTCTTTCCGCCGACAACTCGAACTGATTCTACCATGCCAATACTAGTTAACTTTTTCCATTTTTGCAGTGGATCTATTTGCTCCGCAACATCTGTTATCATTAAATAATTACGAATTTCTTCTCTACCTCTATTCATCTCTCTACTGTTGAAGCTACTCAGGTTGAGGTCTTTTCCCTGAGTTTCAATTGCTTGTTTAAATAGCTGCTTTACTTGTTTGTACAAGGTCGGTTGATTCTTTTTTACAGCAATTACATAATCTGCATCTTTTTCGACGATTTTTTTGACTATTTCTCTTTGACATCCCATTGCGTCGATGGTAACGATACATCCTGCTAAATCCAAGATTTGAATCAGTTCGGGAAGTGCTGTGATTTCATTAGATTTTCCTTCTACTTTCTTTTGACCTAATACTAATCTATTACTTGCAGCCCAGGCACTGACTGTATTAATTACACCTTGACCATTCTTTTCATCTCCTGAGTTTCGAGATTGTTTTCCATCAAAGGCAATTATTTCTCCTGCGGTTATTTTACTTATTCCTTTAATCCAACTCAGGAATGATTTATTAAATTCATCAGGATTAATTTGTGAAAATACTCTAGCAAATGTATCATGAGATGGGATTCCATTCGGTAGTTCTAGGAACTTTTCTAACCATTTTTTTCTGGCTATACCATACATTTCTATATCTATCCATCCGTCCGCCCCACATACTACAGCACAAATGGAGATCGTGATGATGTCGATTAGTTTATGTTTTTTTCCACGTTCAATCCTAATGTCTTCTATGTCGTCAAAGTGTTCTGCGATACTATGCTTAGGCTTCAGCTTCATTTTACATGATATTAGTTCCAAATCAACTTAACACAATTAATTAGCTAAAGCTATCGACGGGTATAGATTTCACATCTTTGATGAATCAAATTTACATCTAGTTTCTAAGTGTTTTTAATAATATAAGATTTAAGTGCGTTCACCCTGATTCATAAATTGCCCCTACCTCAAATTTCAGAGTTGCATTATGAAAATATTAACGATGCTAGATCGGTTGAATATTTAACTCCGCTTGCCATTGAGCCAATGGCTTATCCCATGCGTGTTCCCACTTTTGGGCGAATAATACCCCAGCCGTTTCGCCCATCTGCCATCCTTGCGCGATCGCATTAAGCAAGGATGGCAATACTTCAGGATATAACAAGGTACTAGACATCAAACTATTGGCAATCAGCATTGTGGCTAAGGGGTAGGGGAACTGCGCCAAATGAACTGCCTGCAAGCCAATTTCACCGCTCGGCGAAGTGTCGAATCCGGTAATGACATGCCAAATATCGTGAGTCTGACTCAGGCGCAGTTCTACATATTGAGCATCGGAGGCGGCACTCATCCCGATATGTAAATTGGGATCGAACCCCGATCCTTTGATGGCTGAAGCATAGATATAGCCTAGCGAATCTTGAGGATAGGTGAGAAGTTTATCGATGTCGTAGTTGGCGGGAATATAGCGATCGCGAATCAGTTCGGCGCAAGCCGGATTGCGCTTTAATTGCTGAGCCGCCAAGTCAAATGCGGGGGTTTCTAACAATGCATCGGACATCTCGCCTACCGTTTTCAGGCTGTTGTCGCCTACGAGCATGGCAATAAAAGACTTAAAAATCATTACCATTTGGAAATGGCTGTGTTGTGAATTTTTACGGTTAAAAGGTAAACCTGCATTGAAAGCATCCATTAATGTCATGACAAACATCTCCACAGAATTAAGCAGAATTTAAAAGAAATCGCGAGATTAACTAGCCGCATCTGTTTACCACAGCAAATTGTCGAGCAATGCGTACACATCGACGAAGTTAATTTTGCCGATCGCGCTGAGGTAGCGGTTTTGGGCGTGAGTTCGATCGATACCCGATTTAGTGAGCATGTTGAGTGGAGCGGTTACCAAGTCAATCCAGGGATGAAATTTATACCGCACCCATCGCCAGCCAATAGCGCAGCAATCGATCGGGCATTTGAGATTGGCACCAAGCCAGCCAAAGATGTCCCAACTCATGGCGATCTTCTCCTCCACAAATTCAGCTAAAATACGAGCATTAGTCATCTTTCTTTTAGGATACGAGTATTGCTCATATTTTGTCAAGAAAAAAGCGAGCAATCCTCGGATATATTTATAGGCTCGGTTGCGATCCCAATTTAAAAAACACTACCGACAGATGAATCGATCGACTTGATATATAGCAAGATTTTCCAGCCCGTAATCCAAAATGGTACAAAATGGCTACAAATTCAGCAAAATCGTCGGGAATGCGGCGACAACCACGACAGGTACGGAGTCAAGAGCGAGTGAGTCAGATCTTGGATGTGGCGGAACAGTTATTTATTGACAAGGGTTACAATGACACTACGACTAATGCGATCGCCGCTGGTGCCAAAGTACCCATCGGATCGCTGTATCAGTTTTTTCCCGATAAAGGCGCGATCGTCGGTGCATTAGCGATGCGTTACACCGATCGACTCCACCACCGTTTCATGGAGTTAGATCCCGCTGAAATGGCAAATTTGAGCTTGGCTGCCTATGTCGATCGGATTGTCGATACTACGGCACAATTTTTCGCCGATTATCCTGGCTACCATTCGATTTTCATGCAGGTACAAGGCACGATTCCCGAACTAGAAGCGATCGAAAATGCGGCTGATACGCAATTAATTGAAGATTTGGCAGCATCTTTGTCTCGCTATCATTCGGGTTTAGCTACTGCCGATTATGAGGCGATCGCGTTTACATTAGTCAAAGCGATCGGGACTTTATTATGGTTATCGCTCAGTCAAGAACAGATTTTCCAACAACGGTTAGTTACCGAAACTAAACGATTGATGCTGAGTTATTTACAAAGTTATTTTGCAATGGATTAAATCTAACTAGTTGGCGAAGCCTCGATCGTGTCGAGTCGAGTAGGTAAGTTCTTGATATTTAGCGAACTTAGTATGGAACTAAAAGATGGCATCAAAACTTTTTATGCCAAATCTAGAGCAGAATGGCGCGAATGGCTAGAAAATAATCATCAATCCGAACGTTCTGTTTGGCTGATTATTTATCGAAAGCAAAGTAATGTGCCGAGTATTTATTATCCCGAAGCAGTTGACGAAGCATTATGTTTTGGTTGGATCGATAGCACGCCAAACAAACGCGATGCTGAAAGTTATTATCAGTTTTTTGCCAAACGTAACCCAAAAAGTAATTGGAGCAAAGTTAATAAATTGAAGGTCGAAAAACTGCTCGCTGACAATCTCATGACAGCAGCAGGATTAGCATCGATCGAGCTAGCAAAACAGACAGGTACCTGGACGGCGTTGGACGAAGTAGAGAATATTACTATTCCCGCCGATCTCCAACTTGCATTTAAGAGGATGTCTGAAAAGTCTAATTGCTTCGTTTGCAGTGGGTAAATCCCCCTGTCTTGTCGCACACAAACGGGAGGGAACCTCCCGTTCGATGCGCCGCTAAATCCCCCTTAAAAAGGGGGACTAAGAGTCTGGTTCCCCCCTTTTTAAGGGGGGCTAGGGGGGATTTTCTAGGGTTTAAGCTTAACGGAATTGAGTTTTCAGACATCCTCTAACAATCATCCAACAGCCTTGGCTTATTGGGAAGGGTTTTCACGTTCTTCTAAGCGGGGGATTTTGGAATGGATTCTTAATGCCAAGAAACCAGAAACTCGCCAAAAGCGGATTGATGAAACGGTGAGATTGGCAAATGAAAATATTAAAGCCAATCATTAATCAAAATATTTAAACTATTTACGTCGATTTTTTTGGCGAGCTTTCTTTTCTTGTTTGCGCTTGGCTTTCTTTTTAGCGGCTACATTCTCGCTCCGTTTTGCTGCTGTCTTCGCATAATCATCGAAGAGACTGGCTTGTTCCCCAAGCATTCTGCTTCGATCCACACCAAGATAATTTTGTCTGGGAGTAGTTCGTGCTGGTATCAATCCAAATTCCACTCGAACGTCCTCCCAATCGCCGATGAAGGCAGGATCTACACGATCGGCAGCATAAGCTGCTTCAATAATTGGGACTGCTTCGATTGCCTTATAATCGGCAACTAAATACATGACAATATAACCGTTGATTTCTGGATCGTTATCCTCAAACTTCTCCAATTCGCTAACGAGTGCGGCGACACAACGATCGCGTTCTTCTGGATAGGCGACTGAAATCGGTAGTAAATAATGCAGCGCACAAGTCCGCGCATCGAAAGTGAGACTTTTGTCCTGAAGTAGTTCGATTAGTTGTGGAATAGCCATAGGACCGATCGCACCGAAAATATCGGGCATTTCTTCACAAAACCATTCAAACCAATCGGTATGCGCCCATTTCTTCACACCTAAAATTAATCCATCGATCGAGGCTGGTGTTTTTAATTGTCCGAGGGCAATGTAAGCATACAGATGCGGGAAACCTTCGTATGAATCATAATCTTCATAATATTTCTCGTCTAAAATAGTGGCAATCAGATCGGGAATCATCTCAGTGGTAATCCCTAATGCCAGTAGATCGTGTTTGGTAATATCGTCATAGGGAGCGTCGAGTTTGATGAATTGTTCGACGATGGCTGAATAGGCGGGATG
Organism: Chamaesiphon minutus PCC 6605; assembly: GCF_000317145.1. Classification (GTDB taxonomy): domain Bacteria; phylum Cyanobacteriota; class Cyanobacteriia; order Cyanobacteriales; family Chamaesiphonaceae; genus Chamaesiphon; species Chamaesiphon minutus. The sequence continues at coordinate 4,306,567 of NC_019697.1, forward strand.
AGTCATAAATGCGGTTCCTGATGTCAGATGTGCGGTTATCTACAGCCAATCGCAGGAGTGTAAGTATGACTTATCCAAATTGCCGCTCCTACGATCTTCACCATTATCGAGCTTCGATCGTTCGATCTCCGGCTACGTTTAGAAAGACTTCCATATTAGATACTGGTGCAAATGTATTTAGATCTCGCTCTCGATGGGCGATCTTGATGTGCATTTATAGTCGATCGCCGACAGTTTGTCTGAAAGTTTTGTGCTAGCATACGTCACAAAGTAGTAATTCTTTGAGGTGTCGAATGCCCATAATTAGTAAAGCAAATGGTTTGCTGGCTGAGTTTGCCATCTTCCCAGTGACACCTGAGAATCAAACAAGTTTGGTAGAACGTGCAATTGACAATATCCAATCTACGTTAAAGCACCAAGCTGGATTTGGATCTGGCTCGGTGCTGCGTAGCCGCGATGGGTTGCGCGTCACTAGCTATATTCAATGGATCGATTCAGCATCATATGTTGCCACCCAACCGCTCGCAAATTTTGACGTTCCCGACGTACATCTGTTTGAAATCTTTGCCTCCGAACCTAAAGACAGCCAGTTGCAGCTTGCACCGAAAATGAATGGACTCATTAACTTTGGCATCTTTAAGATGAAACAACCCGAATACCAGCCTCGATTCGTAGAATTGTTTGAATACGCACTGGAGATGGTATCGGGACAAACGGGGCTGATTTCTACGCACGCTCACCGCAGTCTCGATGGCTGGCGGTGCATCAATTTTGGTCACTGGCAATCGCTTGAAGATTTTACAGCAATGGATTCCAATCGTCCATTCTCCGCCATTTTTCAAGAAATGCTGGATCTGGCGAACAATGAGTATCAGAAGACATTGCATGAAGTAGTTTTTACCACATAATTAGTTACCATTGCCAGAGACGATCTATCGATTGTTAAACTTCCATTTAACATCGAAACTATCACATAAAGATATCTATATAATCTGTTTCGGTACCGCACGGACTTTGCATTTGTTGCAATCGCCAATATCTGCGATTATTGGTAATTTTAAATACCATGTCACCTTCTCGCTCGCAGGCTTGACCGTTGTTATTATCCTTGACTTTCGTAACAATTCTACCTCGAAAGGTAAACTCTTTTGCATCCACTCTGAGAATTTGACCGTCAATTGTCAGAAAGTCATCACCTTTGCTCTGCTTGCCTTTAATAAATAGCGTACCTCGCCGATCGACTACTCTAGCGTTACCAAAATCGCTCCAGTTGTCCCAACCAATCCACTGTAAGTTCAACTTGCGCTCGCCACGTAATTGCCTGAAAGCAATAGCATTATTAACGATCGTTCTTTGTGAAGGTTGTGGTTGTGCAGATAGCGCGATCGGATAAAGAGCGATCGACAAACCGATCGCCAATAGCGAAATGACTTTCATTAATGATAATGTGGGTAGTGAGAGTTAAATAATTGGCATAGCCTAATTGTCAAGACTTATTAGGATTGTTTTGGGTTCCCATTGAGTAAATATTTGGAAATATCCAACAAACACTCATAGTAGCTATAGAAATTAAACTCAAATAAATCGTGATGAGTAAACATACCGAATTACAAATCATTGAAATAGAAGAACGTCTGCGACAAGCGATGTTAAAATCTGATTTGGCCGAGCTAGACGCACTCATTGCACCAGAGCTAATTTTTACTGGCTATCTAGGTCAACTAGTGAGTAAAGAACAAGACCTCGACATGCACCGATCGGGTGCGATCGCGATTCAGTCGATAATGCCTTCAGAACGGCAGATTCAACTCAACGATGGGTTTTCGATCGTTTCTGTCAGAATGTACATGTCGAGCAGTTATCAAGGCACTCAAATGGAGGGAAATTTTCGATTTACGCGGGTGTGGGCAGTTTCTTCAGTAGGATTGTTACAAATTGTCGCTGGACATGTGGGTATGGTAGCGAGCTAGTTTACGATCGAGTCATAACATCGATGATGCAACCAAACAGCAGTAATATGGATGTCCGGTTCGCTACCAGTTTCGTGAAGCTGGTACTCGATTGTATCGATCGAGAATATCCCCACAGTCAGCTTTGTTGGTTCGATAGCGATGAGGATATTAAGCCACCACGGGAAGTGACGCCTGCATTTTATGGCTGTCTGGATTGGCACTCTGCCGTCCACGGTCATTGGTTACTGGTACGGCTGTGTCGTTGTTTTCCTAGCGCAGCATTTGCCGATAGTGCCAGAGCCGCACTCGATTGCAGTCTCACTCCAGCTAAAATTCAGGGCGAAATCGCTCATTTGCAAAAACGTCCCTTTTTTGAGTGCCCGTATGGTTTTGCCTGGTTGTTACAACTGGCGATGGAATTGCGGGAGTGGGACGATCCTCAAGCCAAAGCCTGGTTGGTGACATTAGCACCTTTAGAGACGGTAGTTGCGACTAATTTTCAGCTCTGGCTGCAAAAATTGGTATCTCCCGATCGCACTGGCACTCACTCTCAGACTGCATTTGCGCTCGGACTAGTCCTCGATTGGGCACGGAGTCGATCCGATCGAAATTTTGCTGATGCGATCGCCACCAAAGCACGTCAATTTTATCTCCATGACTGTAATTATCCCTTACAGATCGAGCCACTAGCTTATGATTTTATCTCTCCTGGTCTGGCGGAAGCAGACTTAATGCGACGACTGCTCGCGCCGATAGATTTTGCTAATTGGCTGAGTAATTTTCTGCCCCAGTTCCACACAGCAGAAGCGAGCCAGTGCTTGCAACCCTTGCAGGTCGAGAATCCGAATGACTACTACCAAGCTCACTTTCGCGGCCTTAACCTCAGCCGTGCTTGGATGTTAGCGGGAATTAGTTCTCACTTACCCGTTGACGATCCTCGACTCGCTCCGCTACATACGATCGCAGATCTACATCGTCAACATGGCTCGCTTGACGTCACGAGCAATTGCTATGCCAGCAGTCATTGGGTAGGTACATTTGCCGTATATCTAGCTACTGCACGCGGACTGGGGTGTTAACTACTCTACCGCACCTAAAAACTTCAAAGCTTCTCGCTGCATGGCCGTCAAACCTTTGGCACCAGTGATACACATCCCTTCATAAGGTCGCTTGGTTCGCAATCGCTCGATACATTTGCCGAGTTTGAGATCCCATAGTTGAATGGTTTCATCTTGACCGCCGCTAGCGACTATTTTGCCATTGGGACTAAATACCACCGACCACACCCAACTCTGATGAGCGGGAATTGTTTGTTGACATTTGCCCGTATTGGGGTTCCACAGTTTCACAGTCCGATCGCAACTACCGCTAGCTAAGATTTTGCTATCGGGGCTAAATGCGACTGATTGCACCCAGCTCGTGTGTCCCTGCAAGCTATTCACACATTCTCCCGTCGCCACATCCCACAACCGAATCGTACAATCGCAACTGGCACTAGCTAACAGCTTGCCATCAGGACTAAACGAAATTCCTTGCACCCAGCTAGTATGTCCGCTTAAGGTGTGGGTGCATTTACCGCTCTGCAAATCCCACAATTTAATGGTTTTGTCTTCAGAAGCACTAGCTAGCAGGCGACCGTCAGGGCTAAACTGGACAGACCACAACCACCCCGTGTGTCCCTCCAGAACTTGGATGCAGTTTCCGGTAATGATATCCCACAAGACGATCGTACAGTCGCCGCCACAGCTTGCGAGGGTGAGTCCCGATGGACTAAATGCCACGGCACCAACCCAACGGGTATGTCCCTGCAAGGTTTTGAGACATTGACCCGTCCCGACATCCCATAATTTGATCGTATAATCGCTACTGCCACTGGCTAGATATTTACCATCTGGGCTAAATGCCACCGAACATACCCAACCTTGATGTCCGGTTAAGGTCAGGGAATTACGCGAAGTTGCCGAAGTTCGTGCGTCTGCAAGCTGCCAGAGGCGGATGGTTTTATCTTCGCTACCATTGGCGAGCGTTTTGCCGTCGGGACTAAAGGCGATCGATTGAATCCAGCTACCATAACCTTGCCAAATATCGATGCAGCTACCCGTGCTGACTTCCCACAAGCGCACGGAGCGATCTTCGCCGCCAGTGGCTAGATTTGTGCCATCGGGACTAAAAGCGACTGAGGTTAAGAGGCTATTGTGACCGTGGAGCGTTTTGAGGCATTGTCCGTCGGTGACACTCCACAGTCTGACCGTGCGATCGCCGCTACCGCTAGCTAGTAGTTTACCATCAGGACTAAAGGCGATCGAGCGCACTCTTTGAGTATGTCCGGTCAAGGTACTCACACATTTACCCGTTTCGATCTCCCAAACTTTGACCGTGCGATCGCCACTGCCACTAGCGATGAGCTTACCATCGGGACTCCAGGCGATCGTCCGCACCCACAGTTGATGTTCGGCAAATATCTGCCGACATTCACCCGTGGCTAGATTCCACAGTCTTACGCTCTTATCTTCACTCCCGCTGGCGATAGTAGTGCCATCCGGGGAGAAAGCCACCGACCAGATATAGCTTTGATGTCCTGACAAAATTTTTAGACATTTACCACTGCGAGTATCCCACAGTCGAATTGTGGCGTCGCTGCTGCCGCTGGCGATCGATTGGCTATCGGGACTAAAGGCGATCGCTCGGACTCGTTGATGGTGTCCGGTGAAGGTTCGCAAACAACTCCCATCGAATGTATCCCATAATTTCACCGTCAGGTCGCTGCTAGCACTAGCGAGCATTTTGCCATCGTGACTGAACGCGAGGCCATGTACCCAGCCTGCATGTCCCGTACAACAGAGGATCGGCTCGCCTGTGGCAATGTCCCACAGATAAATTTGCCCATTCACATCTCCTGTGGCTAGTAATTTGCCGTTGGGACTATACGCTAGGGCTAAAATGCTAGTTAATTGCTTAGCAAATACCGATTCGGTTAGATCTGCATGAGCAAAGTTGACATTTTGGAGATTAGTTTTTTGGAGACAGCCAGAGCGGACAATTAGATAGGAAAAGTCTGCGCCAGCGATCTCGACTTGAAGCTGACATAAGAGATTGATAATATTTCCAGCCGCATACCCTGGCTCTAAGGTTTGATGTTCTCGCAAACTCACCAGAATTTTTTGAAATTTAAGATAAATTTTATCAGCACTTTTATATCTAGTTAGCAGTCGTGCTAATAATGGTTTGATAATTAGTTTAATTTGAATTTGCTTGAGATATTCTTTGGCTTTAGATTTTAGCAAAGGATATAAATTTAAAAGCAAAATGCTCTCATGCTCTATCTCTTCAATAATTTGCTCGATCGTCTTATTTTGCAAATATTCTCTAACTACAGGCTGTAAAAAGAATTTGTTATTCTTCTTTTCTAATAAAGAACGATGCAACAGTGATTGAATAGTTTCAATTGTTTTGCTAGTTGAGTTTCCTGGATAGCTTCCTAAACAAAATTCACTCTTCTCAAGCGATCGTTGTTCTAATGCCAACCAGTACAAGAATGTTTTTTCAGAGTCTCGCAATCGATTAAATTGCTGGTCTAAAATGTCACTAATCTCTCGACAAATTAATGATTTGCTTTTAATAAATTCGGAAATATTGCCATTATATAAATCTGCGGCGATCGCTGAAACAATTTTCAGAGCTAGGGGATTGCCGCCATAGTTGTCGATCGTCGCTTGTAAAGATGATTCTGATTCTAGAAAGCAGCCTCGCAACTGTAGTAGCTGCTGTCCGGCTTGAAAAGTTAAGCCAGCTAATCTCATAGAGCGCACGGGCAATACATCACCCTGCATTAAAGCGATTTCTTGCGGCTGTTCGCGGGTGGTTAGCAGCAAGCAACTCTGATGGTTACATTCGCCGACTCGTTGAAAAAATGTCCGGTAATTTTCGTAATCTTCTTGATATTGTCCGGCAATCGTACCACTTCTTAAAAGTGTATCGGCATTATCTAAAATTAATAGACATCGAGTTTGTTTGAAAATATTAATCAGTAGCGAAATTTGCTCTTCTAGTCTGATGGGTAAAGTATCGTTCGTTCCTTGAGTCAAAGATCTGAGCAAATCGAGTACCAGTTCTGATAAAGGTGGTGCGGGTAGTAGCGATCGCCAGATCGAATATTGAAAATGGCGATCGATTCGTTCGGCTAACTTGATGCTCAAATGAGTTTTGCCAATTCCCCCCATGCCTAATAACACCACCAATCGACAGCTATCGCTGACGATCCATCGTTCTAAGGTTGCCAATTCCTCAATCCGATTGTAGAAAATGGACACGTCGGGTGCATCGCTCCAATCTCGGTATCTGTGTGGCTCCACGATCGGGTTTGGGCGGACGATTGGCGATGCCTTCACTATTGTCTGAGTCGATGCTGCTGGCGTTTCTACTAGTTTATCGGTAGCAGCGATCGGCGATACTACGGCGATCGATTGCAGATTTACGCGATCGCATTGTCGCTCCAAAGCCGCTCGAAAATTAGTTTTACTCACTTTTTCACCACACACTTCCGACAGCATCTGCCATAATTTCGGACCCACATCTTGCTTGAGATAATTGAGCGAATAACCGTGGGTTTTGGCGATATCATCGTAGCGCAGACGCGGATCTGATAAAGACGAATCCAGCAAGAGCCTTTGCACGTCGCTCAGATACTTACCTTTTTTTGTAAACACCAAAGCGTCTACAACAGCTAAAGCTTGTTGGGTGTCCATAATACAACAGGTCTCGGTGATATGAGATACATAATAGATGCTCGGAAAGAAAATTGAGGAGTGGGGAATGGGGTCTGAAAAAGGACAAGACTCGATCTCCTCAGCCTACATTTGACAATCTGTTATAAAATATACATCTATCCAAATTTATCTGCGATCGAACAGCGGCGATCGGCTCTGCTAATAGTGAATAGCGATGAATCCGAGCATTAAATTCGATCGAAATTTTGAGAGGAATTTAACCGAGCAGCCACCCCGCTTGGTGGTATCTGCGGCTTTATAGCACAGCACTTTTGTCAGCAACTAAGTTTTCGCGTTGCTGAATCTGCTAACGGCAGAGGCTTCAGGATCTATACACTTTTAGATCGCAGTATTCCACAATTAAAACATTTTTAGGTAGATTTGTTACAATGTAGCAACAATTTTAAATAGTATCTATTCTTTCAAAATAAAATAATATATAATTCAGTTAAAGCGTATTAAAAAAAAGCAACTCCTGCCCTGCTGGCTCAGGATGCGGTGAGTAGGAAAAATCCATTTTTATACTACTCATTGAAGTAGCTCTCTCGCAGTCCAGGTTCTTTATTTTTGTTACTTTATTAGTACAATAGATCGGGAATGGCCAAAATTATTTCGATTCATTCTTATCGGGGTGGCACTGGCAAATCGAATACGACAGCCAATCTTGCCACCTTAGTAGCTCGCGCGGGCAACCGCGTGGGGATTATCGATACCGATCTTCCTTCTCCTGGCATTCATATTCTGTTTGGACTGGTAGATAAACAGCAAGAGCGCACGCTGAATGATTTTTTGTGGAAGAAGTGCAAAATTACCGATGCCGCTTATGATGTCAGTGCCGTGCTCCAAGGTCAGGGCACGCCCAATAGCAAAATCTATTTAGTCCCGTCCAGTATCAAAGTCAACGATATTTCGCGGGTGTTAAGAGAAGGATTCGACGCCGAATTATTATTCGATGGCTTTCAACAGCTCATCAAAGATTTAAAACTAGATTATCTATTTATCGATACGCATCCTGGACTCAATGAGGAAACCTTATTATCTTTGACCGTATCCGATACGGTACTGTTGATTCTGCGTCCCGATCGCCAAGATTTTCAGGGCACCGCAGTGACTGTAGACGTAGCGCGGCGGCTGAAAGTCCCCAATCTATTTTTGATCGTGAATAAGGTGCTACCAGAGTACAATTTCGCGCAAATCCGCAAGACAGTCGAAGCTAATTACAATGTCCCAGTGGCGGGTATTTTACCAGATTCACCCGATATGTTGAGGTTGGCCAGCCAGGGAGTATTTGCAATTAAATACAACAACCATCCCATCAGTCAAACTCTTCAAGCAATGGCCAGCGAAATTATCGGCAAAACAGCTACGATTTAATTAATAGCCATAGCAGATCTAATCTACAAACGTGCCTTATTTAATCTACGCCCCTGATACGCCAGATCGGCGAGTTTACGAACTCAAGCCAGGAATTAACACGATCGGTCGCGAAATTGACAATACCATTGTCTTGCTAGGTGCAACCGTCTCTCGTCACCACGCAGAGATTAATGTTACCCCCACTGGTACGACAATTAAAGATTGTCAAAGTATCAATCACACTTTTGTCAATCGAGTCCAACTCGAAATCGATGACTACCAAATTCACGACGGCGATCTGGTACGCTGCGATACCTTTGAGTTCAAATTCGTCAGCCAACTGACTTCATCTGCTCCTCAGCCGATCGGTCACAATCGCGAATTGGCGACCGACAATCTCAAACAAATCCCCCTCCATCAACATTCCGAACCACTCGCGGAGTTGGTGAATAAAAAAATTGCTAAAAATGCTGCACAGAGCGAAGGTGCTGCGGCGCCGATCGAAAGTCGCGAGCAAAATACAGTCAATAAGCTCAAGATTCTGTTAGAAGTTAGCAAACAACTCTGGTCGCCAGACGAACCCGACAAGCTACTGCACAAAATTCTCGATTTATTGTTCCAAATTATGAACATCGATCGAGCGGTAATTTTGTTAGTCGATCCAGATTCGCAGCAACTCGAATTAAAAGCCTCCAAGTCAAAGGCCGAAATTCCCGATCTGCCGCACTCTTACAGTCGCAAAATTGTCGAGCTTGCCTATCAAAGTGGCGATGCGATCGTCACCCAAGACGCTAAAGACGATGCTAGATTTAATGATTCCGTCTCAATCGTGCGGCAAGTAATTCAAAATTGCATGTGCGTTCCATTCAAAAACTACATAGAAGTGATGGGTGTATTATACGTTCACAATTCATCCTTTTCTGTCAGCTATACTCACGAAGATCTAGAGTTTTTGAGTGCTTTGGCCAACCAAGCCGCCGTAGTCATTCATATGTCTGGCGAGTTTCACAAACGAGAACAGAAGCTCAAACAACAAGTAATGGAATTGCAAATTCAGATCGACCAAGAACGTAAAGAAAACGAACTGGCTGAGATTATGAGTCTCGATTCTTTTCAAAAGTTACAAGAACGTGCTGAAAAAATGCGCAATAAACACGATCTCAGTTAAAAATATATATGTTATTTTCTCAAAGACTCTATCTCCTGCAACAAAGCTTTAATATGGGTGAATCAGTCAACTACAGTGTTGGCATCGTTGTTATTTGTCTGGCAATCCTAATCGGATTGTGGCTGCCAGGAATTTTAAAAGAGAGGTAAGCTCATCCATTTGGTACCACTATCAATCGTCATTAGCCATGAGTTGTTTGCAGTTTTGCACAGAGACTTTGGGAGCTTATGGAGCTAGCGAGTCAGAAACGCTGGAATTGTTGACTTACAATCAAAATATCTTCGATCCCAGTCTCCTCGCCCATCAGGACGAGCCGCAGCCCGAACTCTATTTAGCGACATGGGCAGAATATGTCCGGGCAGCGGCTAGCATTGGGGCTTATGCCGCCCTAAAACCGCATTTGGTGCAGCTCCAATTTCCGATTCTGGCAGGGATAAGTACGACAGCAGAGTATCGCGCCGCCACTCGCAAAGGTGAATCGACTACCGCGATGCCGACGGCGGTAGGATTGACTCTGCTCGAACCCGAACGGCTCCAACTCGATCTTCATCAAACCCTTGCGGGTGATATTCCAGTTTTGATTGCTAACAACCGTGCTGATTTTGTTAGCTTAGTCCAGGCGTTGACTAGACGTAACGAACCCGAACCCATTCCCGACTCCATGGGTGCTTGCATTGTCAGTGGCTATAATAACTGGCATCGAGTGCGCCTATACCAGCAACAATGGGTTGAGGAAGGCAGACATCAATCCGAGCGGCAAGATTGGGCGGTTGAGTTTCAATCGGTGATTAAGCGTCCAGAACTGTATCAGGATCGGTTTATTTTGCTCAGTCGGGGAGTCTATAGCAATGTTGCGGCTAGTGAATTGGGAATTGGGGAAGCAGAATGGATCGAACTGTCTGGCAAAATTCGCCGCGAACACGAATCCACTCATTACATCACGCGCCGCTGGTTTGGCTCGATGCGCAATAATATTCTCGATGAAATTATTGCCGATTATCGGGGAATTGTGGCGGCCAATGGGGAATATCGGGCAGATTGGTTTTTACGGTTTGTGGGTTTAGAAGCCTTTCCTGCCTATCGTGCGGGGGGAAGATTGGAAAATTATCGAGGCGATCCGCCGCTTTCACCCGGAGCGTTTATAGTTCTGCAAAGATTAGTCAAAGCTGCTGCTGACAATCTCGAACGGTTCGATCGAAAATTCAGCCATTCAGCCAGAACTAGGCGATCGCAAATCGCAATTTTAATCGCGTTGACTACTCTCAGACTCGAAGAATTAGCATCAGAGCGAGGAGTATCTCTAATTGAAACAGCAGTGATTTCTGCTTTGTCTATCAAACATTAAAATCTATACGATCCAGTCTCAGTGGTTTTCTGCGATGAGAAAAGCTATGATTTGTAGTCGATCGATCGATTGGCAGCTTAATATTTACTTTATAAATTAGCCCTCAACTACTGAAGAAAACTGAATTTTTATGTATTTACTTTTCAATCGATCGTATCTAAGGTGTAGACAGTTAATTTTGATAACCTTTGAATAGGGAGATTGCTAATGAGTGCTGAATCAGTCGGTAAGTTTTTAGAAAGAGTAGAAGCAGACGAACAATTGCAAGAAGAGTTAGCTCAAGTTATTGAGACAGCCGCCAGTACCGCAACAGAAGGTGCCGACCGACAAGGTGCTACTGAGTTGGGGCAAAAATATGGCTTTGATTTTTCCTCCGAAGAACTGTGGGCGGAAATTAACAAACGCCAAGACCAAGTCAAGGATCGTCAAGGCAGTGGCGAATTGAGCGATGACGAGTTAGAAGCAGTAGCTGGTGGTGGTGAAATTTGGATTGCTACTATAGCTTCTACGATTGGTGCTCTAATTGGCAAAATTAAGTGGTAAGACAATTTAGTCTAGTTTAACTGTTGAGCCTCCTGCTAGATCTGGTAGGAGGCCACATTTTTGTAGTAAGTAGAGCGATTGGTGGCTTAATGTTTACTTTAGAAATCAACTCTCAACTACTGAACAAATACTGAACAAAACTGAATTTTTATGTATTTACTTTTTAATCGATCGTATCTACTCTAGATGTAGTTCATTTTGATAACCTTTTCAAGGGAGATTGCTCATGAGTGCTCAATCCGTTACTCAGTTTTTAGAAAGAGTAGAAACAGACGAACAATTGCAAGAAGAGTTAGCTCAAATTATTGAGTCAGCCGCCAATAGCGCGACCGATGGTGCCGATCGACAAGGTGCTACTGAATTAGGGAAAAAATATGGCTTTGATTTTTCCTCCGAAGAACTTTGGGCAGAAATCAAAAACCGCCAAGACCAATTTAAAGAGCGTCAAGGCAGTGGCGAATTGAGCGATGAAGAGTTGGAAGCAGTAGCTGGTGGCGGTGAAATTTGGATCACCACCATATTTACGGCTACTACAGCTATTGCTACTGCTGTAATTCCCAAAATTAAGTGGTAAGACAATTTAGTCTAGTTTAGCTGTTGTGCCTTCTGCTATATCTAGAAAGTTCTCCATAAAGCAGTGGAAAATGTAGCTTTTACCACATTTTCCACTGTTCCTGCCTAAAGAATAGCCTTAGCGATCTTCGTCAGCAAGACGATCTATAACTTCTTGTAACTCGATCGATTGGTGTCTTAAGATTTACTTTAGAAATCAACCCTCAAATACTGAACAAGTACTGAACAAAACTGAGTTTTTATGTATTTACTTTGTCAGCAACGGTATCTAATATATAGATAGTTAATTTTGATAGTCTTATTAAAGGGAGATTGCTCATGAGTGCTCAATCCGTTACTCAGTTTTTAGAAAGAGTAGAAACAGACGAACAATTGCAAGAAGAGTTAGCTCAAATTATTGAGTCAGCAGCCAATAGCGCGACTGATGGTGCCGATCGACAAGGTGCTACTGAATTAGGGAAAAAATATGGCTTTGATTTTTCCTCCGAAGAACTTTGGGCAGAAATCAAAAACCGCCAAGACCAATTCAAGCAGCGTCAAGGCAGTGGTGAATTGAGTGATGAGGAGCTAGAAGCAGTGGCTGGTGGCGGTGAAATTTGGATCACCACCGTGTTTACGGCAACAGCAGCTATTGCCACCGCTGTAATTCCCAAAATTAAGTGGTAATAAAATTTAGTCTTTAGCTATTCGTGTCTCCTACTGAATTCAGTAGGAGACTATATCTAGCTAGTACAAAGTTGAGATTTGAATGGAAGCTAGGAGACTATATTTAGCTATTAAATAATTGAGAACAATTATGCTGAATATAGTTCATTTCATCAACATTAAATGGAGATTGTCAATGAGTACTCAATCCGTTACTCAGTTTTTAAAAAGAGTAGAAACAGACGAACAACTGCAAGAAGAGCTAGCTCAAATTATTGAGTCAGCCGCTAATACCGGAGCCGATGGTGCCGATCGACAAGGTGCTACGGAACTAGGCAAAAAATATGGCTTTGATTTCTCTTCAGAAGAACTGTGGGCAGAAATTAAAAACCGCCAAGACCAATTCAAACAACGCCAAGGCAGTGGTGAATTGAGCGATGACGAGTTAGAAGCAGTGGCTGGTGGTGGTGAAATTTGGTTGACCACTGTCATTACTTCGACAGTAGCTATCGGTAAGGCCATATATCCCAAAATTAAGTGGTAGACAATTAGCCGATCGTGTCGCCTGCTAAATTTGGCAGGCGACTATATCTAGCTATGCAAAATAGAGGTTTAGATGGATAATAAAATTGCTTTTGCGGCAGGTGCCCAACTATATACAGTCAACGCTAGCGATCGACTGTGTTCGGCGATTCAGCCTTTTATTCAAGAAATTTTTAATTATTTAAGCGGTTCGACCGATTTTGAAAAGGCGATCCTTCACGCCAAAAACAAACATAAAAAAATAGCAGATCTCTTTTTTGATATCGAGCCAAGCCGAGTATCAGAGAGCTTCTCTTTAAAAAAACAATTTTTGATCCCTCCAGAAAATCCGCTGGCAGGTTTGTTTTTTGAAAATGCGAAAATACCTAGTTTTTTAGGTCAGAAAGGCTTTGAAAAACTTCAAGACACAACACTTTTACCCCAGATTAAACAGCTCTTTTATCTCTGCGGGCAGTCAAATTTGTCGTACCAGCAAATTTGTCAACAAGTCAGCGATCGAACTGTCGATTTATTAGATCGATGGCTAAAATATCGGATCGTGCGGGAGCAACCTCACGATCTCCAAAACATCGGCGATCTCTCAGTACCGGGAGTCGTGCGGCTCCAGCACGCATCGTTACTGTATCGCAGCAAAACTACCGGAGTTTTGGTAGATCCTCATCTCCACTCTAATTATGGGCTGCCTACGCTCCCGTCAGATATTACTCGCACCAAACTTGAAGGTTTGGTCGATGCGATTGTGATTTCCCACAGTCATTACGACCATTGGCATTATCCAACGCTGATGATGTTTCCTGCTGATATCCCCATCATCGTGCCTAAAGTGCCCCACGGAACGATGACTTGCGAAGATATGGCCGCTCGTTTGATAAGCTTGGGATTTGAGAATGTTATTGCTGTTGATTGGTATGCAGAGCCGATTAGAGTAGGCGACATCGATATTCACGTATTGCCGTTTTACGGCGAACAACCTCTAGTTCCAGAATACGATCGCCCTAAATATCCCGAATTGAGAAACTGGGGGAATACTTATCTATTAAAGACCGAAGACTATACTTCTTGGTTTTTAATAGATGCTGGTAACGAACCAGAGCATTCGATGGTCGAAGTAGCCGAATATGTCAAACAAAAATTTGGCAGTATCGATAGTATCATCAGTAATTTTCAACCCTTATCTTATAACTCGATCGGTACAAATTTATCGAGTTGGGGTATAGATATTGTTGCTAATTTACTCAGCAATCCGCAAATATTTTCGGTAACTAATCAGCAAGAAGGTGGCTATATTTCTACCTTGGGGCCACAGGGAGTAGCCGAACTTTGTGCTGTCGTAAAAGCCAAAGCTTGTTTGCCCTACGCTCACAGTTGGGCGGCATTAGGCAGTTATACCAGTGATGACGAACGGCTCATTCAAGCCACCCAAGCCGAACTCCAGCGGCTAAACTGCGCGACCGAGGTCATTCCTTGGCACATTGGCGACGGTTACCTTTGTAACAGTAAGGACTCAAATTGTCAGCCAATATTTGCTTAATGACATTCTAAGCTGTGACTCAAAAAGTTTAGATTTATGGGACATACACGCATTAACACTAACCCGACGATGACTCGATATCTGGTCGAAGAGTTAGGTGTGTTTGAGAATGACCCGATCGTTATTTGCGATGTGGGTGCCAGAGGGGGATTTGAACCCCAATGGCAAGTGTTTAGTTCGCAGGCATGTTCGATCGGCTTTGAACCAGATCCCATCGAGTTCGCTCGGCTCCAGGATTCGCTCTCATCGGCAACCGATCGAATTTATCCTCTGGCATTAGGCAAGCAAAGAGAGCGGCGACTGTTTTCGATCTGTCGCCATCCCGGTGGTTCGAGCTTTTACCCAGCAGATCTGCACTTTATCGAGCGGTTTCCACCAGAGTATGCCCAAGAACTCACTGTCACGCAAACACTAGAAGTCGAAACAGTCAGTCTCGATGAATTTGTTAGAGATTACCAAATTTCCACAATTGACTTCCTCAAATTAGATACCGAAGGCAGCGAGCTAGATATTTTGCAGGGTGCGCGGAATATTTTGCAAAACAGCGTCCTGGGGCTGAGTTTAGAGGTGCTGTTCCATAGCTCGATGCGCCAGCAACCGACTTTTAGCGACATCGATCGATTTTTGCAAGCGATGGGGTTTCAATTGTTCGATTTGGAGATCTATCGCCATGCTCGTCGCGCGCTCCCTCGTCCGATGTCAAAATTTGGCAACACCGACATCGGTCAGGTGTTGTGGGGACAGGCTCTCTATTTGCGAGATGGCGTTGCCGAAATCGATCGATCGAATTCGAGCGATTGCCAGCCGTGGCATCAGACTCGGATTCTCAAACTAGCCAGCCTGATGGAAATTTTTACATTACCAGACTGCGCGCTAGAACTGATTCGGGATAGCACCGCTTTCCTCGATCGAGATCTGCAAACTTCGATCGAACGCGCGATCGTCCGCAATGTCAATTCTCTCACCGAACCTGCCATGAATATTCAATCTGCCGATCGGTTATCAACCGCGCCCAGTCACGTTCCGCAGCCGCGTGGCTATGCCCAACGTTTTGATTGTTTGTCCGCTGCCGAATTACAACACCTTGCCCAGACCATTACCACCTCTCCTTACTTAGCCGCCAGTCAGTTGAGTACCAATTTTCAGGGCAGTCGGGGGTTTTCGGTGATTTTTACTCGCTCGGGAATCGATCGCGTTAAGGAACACTTTCCCGGCTTTGCACCCTATCTAGACAAAGCTCTGAAGTCTGCTTGTAATGCCTTTTATCTCAACCCGTTGCTGCTCGACGAAGGTATGGGCGTCGAACCTCATGTAGACTGTAGTATTTCTAGTTATGACATGGTACTGACGATTCCCAAAATCGTCAGCGTGCTGTACGTACAGGTACCGGAAGATACGATCGGTGGCGAACTGATTCTCAGAACAGAACAGCGGCTCATTGGCACGATCGTCCCGCAAACCAATAAATTAGTTTATTTTGTCGGGCAGTTATTACATTCAGTCAATCCCGTCCATTGCTCGTCGAGCCGCATCAGCCTGATCTGCGAACAATATCATCTTAGCGAAGATCGGCTCAAAAATATTCCCGAATTTGAAATTAAGTCTGCGGCTAAGAAATATTAGGAAATAGCTATGAGCCACTCTTTTTTAACAGATTATATCAAACTCGTTCGACCGCATACCTCACCATCACTCATTTCAGAACAAACTTGGGATAAAATCAACAATGTAGCTGAATTTTTACCGAATAAAATTACTTCTTTCTTTGGATTTGAGTGTCCTCTAGGAATTGCCACAGCGCAGAGTGATTTCTTAATTTGTGCGGAAGATACAGCCGGAACTGGTCGGGAGATCTTAGCAGATAAAGATCGATTTCCCACAGCTTTATTATCCGATCCGGTCTGGCAGCAAGTCACTCAATTTGGTCGAGAATGGCAGGATGAGAATTCGATCCTTTATCAAAAAATTCATAATGTCTGGCTAGAATTCGATCTAGATGGTGACGCACAGCAGTTACCAGTTCCTAGTTGTTTTTTTGGCTCCGAACCGATTTATGCGGCGACATCGCCCTATGCCAATCCAGCGACGCCTGCTTATTGCTGGGTGAGCGAATCTGCTTTAAAACATCTCCTCAACGATCGATTGCCAGAGCGAGTAGAAGCCAAACTGTTTGAGTGTTTCGATTGTTTGCCTCCCGAAGCTTATGTATTTCAGATCGGGCTGATGTTGGCGAGAAATATTAAAGATGCAGTCAGAGTTTGCATCCGTGACATTGCGCCAGCCCAAATTGGTGAATATTTGCAAAAAATTGGTTGGCCTGGTTCTGTGGAGATCTTGCAAGAATTCGTGCGAGAAATTGCAGATTTTGTCGAACGCATCGACTTAGATATTGATATTAGCGATCGAGTCTTACCGAAAATTGGGTTTGAATGTTATTTTAGCAAGCAACCTAAATTAGAACCGCGATGGCAGATATTTCTGGATTATTTAGAGCGTAATAACTTATGTCTGCCGCAAAAGCGAGCGGGTTTGCTAGCTTATCCTGGCTTTTTGCGCGAAAGTGCCGCACCTAATGATTGGCCGAGTTATCTGTCGCGAGCGGCTCGAACGCTAGAAAATAATAATGCCGAAGCGGTTTTCTTCCGTAAAATACATCATATCAAAATTGTTTATCAAGACGATCGACCGCAATTGGCCAAAGCTTATCTGGCGATGGGCTATCGATCGATCGATTCAGCGTTTGTCGATCGCTGGCGCAAATTTACTAATTCCAGCGTCCAAATCGATAACTTTATCGAGCCAGAAGTACACGATCGCTTGCTAAAATTCGTCCGAGATTCACAGGCACAATTCATGCCGAGCGAAATCGGGATCGACAATACAGCATTAGCAATCCATCGCCGCTCTTCGATCTTAGAGTCATTTCCAGAGTTTGAAAAAATACTCAATCGAAAAATTGCCGCCATTTTACCGGATATATTTTCTAAATTAGGATTGCCCGATTTTCCGATCGAGCGGTTAGAGACACAGCTTACCGCTCACAACGATGGCGATTATTACCGAGTTCATAATGATAGTGGCACGACCGAAAGTAGCGATCGGATTCTTACCTACGTTTATTACTTCTATCAGGAGCCAAAAGCTTTTAGCGGTGGGGAATTACGAATCTATGAAACAAATCTCAATACGCAAATTCATTATGCAGATTCGTTCCAAACGATCGAACCGCGTAATAACAGCATTGTTTTTTTTCCGAGTGCTTACATGCACGAAGTTTTAAAAATTAATTGCCCCTCTCAAGCTTTTGCCGACAGTCGCTTTACGATGAACGGCTGGGTGTGGCGTAAAAAATCGAATTAAGTTTAATTCAAACATATCTTAAAAACAATGTTAGTATCAGAAATTTTAAACGGATTGCCGAAGTTTTTGGAATGGATGGTGTTGTTCGATCTGTCTGCGGTGCGGCAATTAACCGACGATGCGATCGTCAGAGGGATGTATCATTTGCCTGAAGATATCGACTTAGATCCCTACTCTCATGCCATTTTGACCAGCCACGGCAGATTTTTAGCCTCTGGAACTCGGCAGTGGTTGAGCGAACCTAATTCGGGTAAGGGTTGGTCGCCCAAAATGATTAAATCTTCGCTCGCAGATCGCTTTGAATCGCAACTGGCTCTGTTTGAGGTCGATGAGTCCCACTGTTTTGGATTGGGAGAACAATCTCCCTTTGCTCCCGTGTTACTCCACGTCAAAATCGATGCCGATGGCTATGGAGCCGCACGAGCGATTTTCGATCGAGAACCCACTCAAAAGCATTACGAGTTGCTGCAAGCCGTAGGCGTGAAGTTTCTAGGCGGCGAAACTCAAGACAACTATTACATCGCGCGCTTCCGCAATCGCCTACCAGTTCACATCCATGCAGGCATTTTGTCCCATTTCAGTCGCACTGGACATTGCAACCTCTTTTTTCTCCAACATGGCAATATCGACTCCCTATTAGAAGAAGGTTTGCTCAAAGCTGCGGCAGTGCGGATTAAATTTGCCAAAAATCGGGCTTACCAGGCGGTAGCTCAACTTGCAACCGCAGCTTGTCAGGATTCCGATCTGGCGATGACTTGTCAGCCACCCGCACCCGCACCATCTTTTAGCTATGGTAATTTAGTCCCACTGGGATTTGCGCTCCAGGCGTTGAATGTAGCAACTGCCGAGGAGGACGCAGCAGATAATATCGCTGACGCACGTCAAAACTTGAGTCAATTTTTGGCAGATAACAGTCAAGACGGACTCTGGGCGTTTCAGACAGGACGTTTGATTACGGCTACCGATTCTGCTTTAGTATTACAAGGCTTTACAGATCCAGCCGCAGTCCAAGCGTTAGAAATATTTGCTGACGGACGCGGTGGTTACTATCCTCAACTCTGGTCGGAGCGAGAAGAAGCAGGCAAAATGCTGTTAGACGCAAGTTGTCGTCACTGGTGTCAAACTGATTATGCGACGACCTGTCTGGTGAGAGGATTGCAACAACGAGCTGGATTGCCAACGACGACGAGTTTGGCTTATTTAGAGGCTGGTTTTGCCCAACGTAGTGGTTTATATTTTGCCAATCCTTATTTAGTCGATTATGCTCTCGCCCAAGCCATCGAACTCGATCCGGCGGCAGCATCTTTGCGACAACAACTCTTAACCGAGATGCTCGCGAGCATGAATGCCGATTACTCTTTTGGTACTTACGATCTGGCTTTTTCGACGGCTTTGGCGATTCTATGTCTGGCACGGTTGGGGTGTAACGGTCGCACCCTCCGCAGTGCGCAATTGCGGTTGTTAGATTTTATCGATAGCGAAGGCAAGTTCCCCACCGCAACGCCGTTCTACTCGAGCTTGCGCCTCGATGCCAACATCCCGATGAAAAATATCTTGGGATTGTTATTCGCCCATAAGGTCGCCAGCGACGGGCAACAACAACAAATCAAAAAAGTGGAGGGCGAATATCATAGCATTTCGCTGTATCTCGACACCCATGGAAAGATCTCTACGGCAGTCGCCGCTTTAGCCCTAGCGGCAAACTGTAATCCGGCAGCATACGATTTAGATTGGCAGCAGTCCGATCTTCAAGCTATTCATCCCCGCTACCAATGCACCCAGCATTGTGAATATATCGCTAAATTTGCCCTACCTTATTATCTACAGGGAGTGTACGCATGAGAAGTTTAGCTATTTGTGGCGACCATCTCGATCCGCTGGTCAAAACGCTCGCAACTGCCAAGATCGAATTAGATGGAATCCCGTTGGTGGCTGGTTTGCTAGCCACACCAGATCTGGACTTCGATCCGCAATCTTTAGAGCATCGCGATCGAGTCTTAGTCAAAAAACTCGCCTTTTCTTGTAACTATCGCGATAAAGGATTGATGTTGACAGCATCTGCCAAATTACAGCCCGATCGCTATTATACGATCGGGTCGGAATTTGTCGCCGAAGTTGTCGCCGTGGGTGCCGAAGTTACTGATTTAAATATTGGCGATCGCGTCATTGGCAATAATCAATATCCAGATTCCGGGGTAGCCGGAATAGCCCCTGGGGTACCGACCAATCATGCTTCCAAAGAATACCAAATTTTTCACCCGGTTAAGTTACTAAAAATACCGCCGCAAATGCCCGATGAAATTGCTGCTGTATTTAGTATCGGCGCGCAGACTACTTACAGTATGATTCGCAAACTGAATATTAAACCAGGCGATAATATTTTAGTCACTGCGGGTAAATCGAATACTTCTTTGTTTGCGATCGCAGCTCTGAAGCAACATAACGTCAATGTTTACGTTACCACTACTTCGATCGATTTCGCTCAGAAGTTTTACGATCTAGGTGTAAAGCAAGTAATTGAAGTCGATCTCAACGCCGATAAATTAATCCCACCAGAAGTAGCCCGTGTCATCAAACACGAAATCGATGGTTTTGACTGTATTATCGATCCATTCTTCGATCTCCATCTTGGCAAAACTATTCAAACCTTAGTCGATGGCGGTCGTTATGTCACTTGCGGTCTCTACCATCAATTTTTGGGTACGGCATTCGAGTATCGCGGATTGGCTCTCAAAGACATCATGACCATCGTCATGCTCAAAAATATTCAAATCATTGGTAATTGTGTCGGTCAAACTTCCGATTTAGCTAATGCGATCGAAGATTATGTGACTGGTAAATTCCCCGTTGCGATCGACTCAGTTTGGAGTGACGATCGCCTTTACGATTTTTTCAATCGCACCTATCATGCCAAAGATCGATTTGGCAAAGTTGTTTATCGCTATAACTAAACGAGCACAGAGATGAAAATTCAACTTATCGGTCATGCTTCTTTGTTTGTAGAAACTCAAGATTGTCGAGTCTTAATGGATCCGGTCTTTGGTGATACTTTTTGCGATGGTCTCAACGCGACATGTCCCCAACGCGAAGTATTTGCCGAAAAAATCCCCGAATTTGATTTCCTCATAATTTCGCATCAACACCTCGATCATTTCGATCTACCGACACTAGCATCGCTACCTAATAAAAAAGTCGATGTGCTGATTCCCCAAGATCGAGCGATCGAAAAATGTCTGCGCCAACTCGGCTATTCACGAATTTATCCCGTCCGCGATTTTCAGAAAATTAAAGTCGGCTCGACTAAAATGATTCCCACCCGATCGGAAATTCCCGTACCAGAGTATGGAATGATTTTTGCCGACGACAGCGGGGTGTTTTGGAATGCGGTAGACACCTTATTTGCCCCCCAAACAATTCAACGGATTCGCGCTGAATATCCTCAAATCGACCTATTATTAACGCCTTGGCATATCAGCCTCGAAGGAAAATATCAATACAATCATAATATTTCTTTTCCTTTTTCGCTCTATAGTTATTTATTTTATTTAATTGGTTTAGTCGGAGCCAAAGCCGTCGTGCCAGGGGCGCAAGGCTTTAAATATATCAACGAATCAGCTTGGCAAAATCAAGTGGTTTTCCCGACTACCAGAGAGCGATTTTGTCACGATCTCAAGCTGGCATTTCCGGAGATTGCGGATAATATTTTAACCTTCGATCCGGGCGATACACTGACGATCGATCGCGACAATCTGCAACTAGATCGCGACAACTGCGAGTTTGCCAGAACCATTGTTGACGATCGAGCATGTTTGGATTTTATACCTACCAAAATCGGCGTACCTCTAATCGACACTAATGTTGAAAATCATCCCCTGCCATTTCTGACAGAGCAGATCGAGCGACAAATAGAAGTAGAACTACCACAGTTTATTACCACTTATCAAAATTCGGTATTTCTAGAACATCGTCATTGGCAGGTAATTTATCAATTAGAAGTAATTTTTCCCGATCGCACTCAAATCTGGTCGATCGATTTTTCTCAACCCAATATTACTGCCGTTAAAGGACGCAATCCGCTGGCTAATCTGTTTACGAGTATTAGTGCATCTTGTTTGTATGCCTTAATGGAAAAACAGCGCGATTGGGACTATTTAGTCTGTAGTGGTGAGTATCGCACCTTCCATAAAATTTATGCAGTCGCGCGTCACGGTATTGTTGCTGCTGAAAATTCCGTACCCAAAGATCCTTTGGAATTAAGATTTCCTTCAGTTTTTATCGCTGGCAAACATCTCGATCGAGAGTTATCCAAATTAGTAGATCCGCACCAAGCATCATTGCCAGCCGATGAGGATGACAATCCGATGATTGCCGTTGGCAATATTCTGCTCAAGTCTCAAAAGGCGCGTCACCAGCAAGCCGATGCCAACGAATTAGTCAAACAATAAATAGGTTGTTTCAACCATGTTAGTAGAAGACTTTGATTTTGAAAAAATAATTTCGCCAATTTCTTTAGATACCTTTATTACCGATTACTGGGAGCAAAAGCCATTACTTATTGCTAGAGAGCATCCTACTTATTATCAAGAACTATTCTCCAAGCAGGCTTTGGATTCTGTGTTGTTCTTCTCAACTCCCAAACCACCCCAACTGAGAGTTATTAAAAACCAACAAGAAGTTTTTCCCGATAAATATATCAAGCAAGATGGACAGCTCAATCTCAATCAATTGTATAAACTTTACGATGAAGGTAACACTTTAGTCGTGAATGGGCTACATCAATTGTGGTTGCCGCTGACCATTTTGTGTCGCAATCTGCAACTAGCTTTCAATCATACCGTCATTGCTAACTGCTACGCCTCACCCAAACAATCCAAGGGCTTGATGCCCCACTACGATACCCACGATGTATTCGTCCTCCAAATCGAAGGTGCCAAGCAGTGGTTCGTACATGAAGCTCCTCAACCCGTACCGTTGCTCCACAGCGATCAACCGATTATTCCCGAGGGCAAACTTGCCGAACCTTTATATAGCATTTATTTAAAAGCTGGGGACTTATTATATATTCCGCGCGGTTTCATTCATCACGCGGCTACCGCAGACTCGGCTTCGTCCCTGCATCTAACTATCGGTTTGTATGCCACTCAGTGGTTCGATCTGTTAATTCAGGCACTAACTCAAGTGAGCTGTCAACGTGCCGAATTTCGCCAAGCCTTACCCTTGGGCTATCTACAGCGATCGGAAATTAGAGCCGACCTCAAGGCGCAATTTCAGTCACTGACTGAAAAGTTCTGTCAAGAGGCCAACTTTGACGCCGCCATCGACATTACGCTCGAAACCTTCATTCGTCAAATGACACCAGTTCCCGACGGTCATTTAAGTCAAGTCGATAATTTAGATAAAGTCACTCTAGAGACGATCGTGGCGAAACGCAAAGGGATGGTTTGTCGGTTAGTCCGCCAAGATCGGTTCATCAGCATCCAGTTTCCAGGCAACACCATTAAGGGCGAAAGTCATCTCCAAGCAGCATTGACATTTATTACCGATGCCGAATCTAGCTTTAGCGTGGGCGATCTCCCCGATAATCTCACCGATGAGGGCAAAATCGTCTTAATTCGTCGCTTAATTAGAGGCGGACTTTTGTATCAAATTTAGGAGCGATCGTCACATGCAGTCACACAATCCCGATCTCATCGCCTCAATTGTCAGTAATGCGGCTACGCTCTCCGAACATCTCGACAATTGCCAGGTGTTACCCCAGTCGCCACTGGATGAAGAACAGATCCAACGGCGGCTAACATCGTGGTCTCAAGCCGTGGCAAAAGGGGATCGCCATAAATTCGAGCAGCGGTTGGCTTGGGCTGGCTGGGATCTGCCCACAATTGCCCCTTGCTTGGGAGCTACCCCTCGTTGTGACGCACCGCTACCTGAGTGGGCACAGACCCTCGATCGAGTGCTGCAAATAGCCACCACGACGACGCCAGCCCAACTATTTGCGCCCCAGTCTTACCTAGATCCGGCAGATCCGATTGCCTTCGAGCACTTTTACCTGCCCTGCGTGCGAGTCGCCCAGCTCAAGCTGAATGATTTAGTCAGTACAGAGGACTGGCAATTACTAGCTGAGTCCGCACGCTCGGCTTTAGACCGCAGTCTGTTACGCCGTCTCAATTCAATTGCGACTTGGACGCTGCTAGACGAATTTACGAAATTTCGGTCTTCAGGCAATGCGCTGCAAGATTTTATGCTAATCAAGCTGCGCGGACACGATCGACAAGACAAGTACCAAGCCTTTATTTCCAAGCTATTTGCAGATGGCTTGGCGACCTTTTTTCGAGAATATAGCGTTTTAGGCCGCGCGATCGCCCAGGCGATCGATTTTTGGGTAGAGGCGAATGCCGAATTTATCCACAGACTAGCTAGAGACAAAGCGGAGATCGAGCGAGTGTTTGCCGCAGAGCGACCGTTAGGGCAAGTTGTCGATCTCGGGACTGGGTTGTCAGACTCCCATCATCGCGGTCGATTTGTAATTTCTCTGACCTTTGAGACTGGAATGCAACTGGTTTATAAGCCCAAGAGTCTCAATTTAGATGTTGCTTTCTATCGCTTATTAGAGTGGCACAATTCCCATCTACCGCCCTTGTCTCTCAAAGTCCTCAACATCCTCAACTGTCAGCAGTATGGGTGGGTAGAGTATGTCGCCTGTACCGATTGTCAAACCGCAGCAAATGCCAGTCACTTTTACCAAAGAATCGGCATGTTAACGTGCCTGGTTTATGTATTGGAGGGTACAGATTGTCACCATCAAAATCTAGTAGCCTATGGCGAACATCCCGTCTTAATCGATTTAGAAGCTCTATTACACCACCGAGTCAAATTAGCCTTACCGCCAGAGCAAAATACGTTGGCTGAATCAGTTTTGCGGACGAATATGTTGCCTAACAGCGATTTGCAATGGCAAGAGAAAACCGAGCGACAAATATATGATAATAGTGGCATCGGCGGAGTACATCAGCAAGAGTTATCTATTTTAATCGTCAAACATATCAACAGCGATGCGATGGATCTCGATCGAGAAACGCTGGCTTTCTCCGAAGCAAATTCACCCACTCTCCAAGGCACGCCGATCTCTCCGGCTGACTATTTAGAAGATGTCTGTAGCGGATTTGAACGCATGTACCGTTTTTTAATGACACACGATCGAGAATTACTCGCACCGGAGAGTTGTCTTTACGATTTAGCACACCAAACAGTTCGGTTTGTCTTTCGCTCTACATCTACTTACGGGCTGATTCTCCAAAATTCTTATCGCCCAGCATTGCTACGTTCTGGGATCGATCGCAGTATTAGCCTGGAGCTATTGAGTCGGGCGTTTACGCTCGGCGACGGCAAACCTTTGGGTTGGCCGATTCTCAAGGCGGAATTAGACGCCATGGAACAGGGCGATATTCCTTTTTTTGGGGTAAACTCATCCAGCGATGACTTGATTGTTGGCAATGGGGAAGTCGTGCCAAAATTATTTGAAGACCATAGTTTTAAACTAATGTTGCGACGACTCCAAACATTAAGCGAAGTTAACTTAGTCGAGCAAATAGCCACAATCCGCAAGTCACTATCTTTGCGCTTTCAAGATATTGCAGCTTAATAATTGTTCGTAGTTGTATTGTAAGTTTGGCCTAGGTCGGGTTAAAATTAGCACATCTTAAAAAAACGCTCTCTGGCTTACTGGTTTGAGCCTTTTTTGCATTGACAAATATTATGTTAGAGTTTTTCAATTTAGCAAGATGAAATTACGATGGATATATTTCTCAACCAGTTAAGTAACAGCGATATTCAATGGCTCAAGCAAAATGGACGCTCGCAGCAAATTGAGGCAGGGAATATCTCGATCGAACAGGCTCGATCTCCTAATTTTTTCTACTTGGTAATTCGGGGCGAACTGGTCGGCAGTATCAACCAAAACCAAGGGGGCAGATTGGGGCGAGCGTTTGCCGCACTTGAAGAAGATGTAGATCTCGAACGAGAAATCGTCCGCTTTTCACCTGGCGATGTCTTGGGTCAGATCCCGGCTGTCGAGTTAACCGCAGCAGTAATGACCATTAGAGCTACCGAAAACTCGACACTACTCGCAGTTTCCTGCGACGCACTTAGAACTAAAATCGCCGAGGACGTGGGTTTTGCGGCGAGATTTTATCGTGCGATTGCGATGTTGCTATTAGAAAGGTTCTCGCGCTTAGTAAAGTATTTTTTAAGACCCAACATGGGTCAAGCGCAGCCCCTCCAAGATGTGCCGTTGATTTTTGGCGAACTCAGCGATAGCGATGTGGACTGGATGCTCGGTGCTGGTAGATTGACAGAAATTGAAGCCGATCGCGTCCTGATTAGGGCAGGCGAGCAAATTGAAGACTTATATATCGTCCTTCAAGGTACCCTGTCCGTATTTATTAAAGAAGAAAAAACCAATCGGCTGTTTAGCATTTTTGCGGCTCTCGAAAGCGAGACCGACACTACCGATACCTCATCCTTAGGGCGAGAGATCTTGTATCTCAATCGCGGCGAAATTATTGGTGAAGCCATCGCTTTAGACAATCCCATCTCCACGGCGACCGTCAGAGCCTTAGAAAGTTCGATTTTGCTGAGAATCCCCCAACAACAACTGCTGCTCAAATTACAGCAGGATGTTGGTGCCGCAGCTCGCTTTTATCGAGTAGAATCGATGCTCCTCGCCAGTCGATTGCAAGGATTGATTAGTCGGTTGGGATACGGACGCACCCGTTACGAACCCGGACAGAGCTTAGATCTCACCGCCAACTACGAAGACGAACTCGATCTCGATATGATGGACAACCTTACTCTTGGCGGTGCCAGATTTGACTGGATGCTCAAACGCTTGACAGTCTAGTCAATCCGCGCTGTGAGTGCCGAACCGCGCCAGGTCATAGCTGCTATTTCCCGGCTGTCTCCAACGGGCGATCCGATCGTGGCAAGAACCCAAGCAGCGGCACCCCAAAACATGTTTCCCCGTTCGGATCGAGTGCGATCGGATCGGACAAACCCCTATTTTGGCTCCCCGCTGTCTTGTCCGATCGCACTCTCATGGTTGCCAAACCCGACCGAGGTGCGTCGCTAATGCGCTTAACCGCTGGACTTCCCGACGTTGGCGCAGCCACTCCGTAGGAGTTACGCGCATCGCTTTCGGCTATTTATTAATTTATCTACAAATTTAAAGTGAGGTTGTCCCAGTTATTATGTCAGATTCAGGAAATAAACTATTTCGCGACGAAGCATTAGAACGGCTATCCTCGCCAGAACGACTCGACCAACTGATGAATGTCGTTAAGCCAAGGGCGTGGCTGCCCTTAGCTGGATTTGGCTCCTTAGTAGCTGCGGGCTTGCTGTGGAGCATCTTTGGGCGGATATCGCTCACCGTCAGCGGCCAAGGCGTACTGATCTATCCTCGCAGTGTCGTCCAATTTCAAGCACCTAGCGACGGCACGATCGTCAAACTAAATATTAAATCGGGAGACACGGTTAAAAAAGGCGATATTATCGGCACGATCGATCAGCCTTCTTTAGCTCAACAACTCAAACAAGAAGAACAAAAACTCCAAGAATTAACCAGTCAAGCCAAAGAAAGCGATTTAGTTCGGCGCACGAAACTAGCCGCACAGCGAGAGAACTTAGCCAAACAGAAAGTTAATATCGAAACGAGCTTAAAAAGAGAGTCGATTATTCCAGAATTACGTCAGAAAAATTTCACACTACTAGCCAAGAATCTCGACGCGATCGAAAAAAGACTAAGTACCGATCGCAAAGTTTTGCCAAATCTGCGACAAAGAAGTAGCACGGCTCTGGCTCAAAAAAGAGTAGGACTCGAATCGCGCTTGCTGCAAATCAAAAAAATGTTGCCGGAACTTAAAACCCAGCTAGATGCTCGCCGCAATTTATACCAGCAAGGTATTGTGAGCGCAGATATCATGTTAGCCGCACAAAAAGACTATGTTGACAGTTTGACTCAAATATCTACGCTCGAATCTCAAGTCAAAGAGCTTGACGTCGAACAGATTACGGCAGAGCGACAATATTTAGATGGGTTAAATCAAAGCAACGATCTCACCACCAAACGTCAAGAACTTCAAGTCCAAAGAACAGATATTCAACGCCAATATTTACAAAGTCTCAATACTATCGACGACCTCAAAACTAAGCTCCAGGACATTAACAGTCAACTTGCTAAATTAGCGCAAGAAGAGTTAGAAACAAACTTTAGTATCAAAAATAATATTGAAGACGTCAATCGCAAAATCGCTCAATTAAACCGCGAAATCCAACTAAAAACCAAAATTGTCAGCGAATATGATGGCAAAGTAATCCAATTATCGGTCGTCCCAGGACAGATAGTTAATGCGGGCACTCGGTTGGGTTCGATTAATGCCCAAGGAACTGACGCCAAACTGATGAGTGCCATCTACTTTGCGGATAAAGATGGACAACAAGTCAAACCGGGGATGGAAGTCCAAATCACCCCCAGTTTAGTCAAGCGGGAACGATTTGGCGGGATTCTCGGCAAGGTCACAGAAGTCACGCCTTTTCCCGTGACCGAACAGGATATGTCCACAGTCATTGGCAACCAAGGTTTGGCCGAAAGTATGACTGCAGGCGGCAAAGCTCCCGTACAGGCATTTGTCGAACTAGACACCGCCAATACCCGCAGCGGCTACAAATGGTCTTCCTCTGGCGGCCCAGATATTAAATTGTCTACAGGTACTACCGTTCAAGTGCGGGTCAAAGTAGGGGAAGTCGTGCCGATTTCTTATATCATTCCGATCTTTAAGTCAATTACGGGGATTTATTAGTAGATTATGCAAACAGCAGCAATTGCTCAATCCAAGCCAACCAAGCAGTACGGACGAGCGCGCACTCCCACAGTACTGCAAATGGAAGCGGTAGAATGCGGGGCGGCTGCGCTGGGCATTATCTTGGCCTATTACAAGCGGCTGGTACCCCTGACCGAATTGCGGGTTGAGTGTGGAGTTTCTAGAGATGGCAGCAAAGCGTCTAACGTCCTCAAAGCCGCTCGACTGTACGGTTTAAATGCCAAAGGATTTAAAAGATCCATCGAAGAAGCGCAAGCGATTAAACCCCCGTTTATCGCGTTCTGGAACTTCAATCACTTTGTCGTCATTGAAGGATTTGTCGGCAAAGACGTCTACATCAACGACCCTGCCGCAGGTCCAAAAAAACTTACCTTCGATGAATTCGATCGGGCATTCACTGGCGTAGTGCTGGTGATGGAACCAGGTGAGGACTTTAAAAAAGGTGGCAAGAAAAAGGGCATCGGTCCGGGATTAGCCGCTAGATTGAAAAGCTCGCGTTCGGCTCTGATTTTTTGCTTGATTACTGGGCTGTTTTTAACAATTCCCCGCTTGGCAATACCCGCTTTCATGCAGGTATTTATCGATGAAATTTTGATCGAAAATCGGGGAGAGTGGTTGCGACCCTTGCTGATCGGGATGGCGGTTACGGCCTTAATTACTGGATTACTGGCGCAATTACGGCTGACTTATCTGCGCCGATTATTGCTGAAGCTATCGATTACCATGTCTGGTCAATTTCTGTGGCATACGATCCGATTGCCAATTGGCTTTTATGCCCAACGCTTTGCGGGAGAAATCAGCAGTCGCGCTCAACTTAATAACAAAGTAGCAATGACGCTCTCAGGTCAGTTGGCCACCACTGTTATCGATTCGATCATGATGATTTTTTATGCTCTCATCATGTTTTTCTACGATCCATTATTGACCGCGATCTCGATCGCTTTTGCCGCTGCTAACTTTGTAGCCTTACAGGCTATGTCTCGCAACCGGGTCGATACCAATACCAGACTGTCTCAAGAAACGGGCAAGGTTGCTGGGGTGGCCATTAGTGGCATCCAGACCATCGAAACCGTCAAAGCCAGCGGCTTGGAGGCTGACTTATTTGCTAAGTTTGCGGGCTACTATGCCAAAACCATCAACGCCCAACAGGAATTAGGACTCCCGACCAGAGTGTTGGGGGCATTACCGTCAGTCTTAACATCTCTGGCGGTGACATCGATTTTAGTCTTGGGTGGATTTCGGGTGATGGAAGGTACTCTGAGTATCGGTAGACTGATTGCTTACCAATCACTGACTCAGGAATTTCTCAAGCCTGTAAACAACTTAGTGAATTTTGGCACTACATTGCAAGAGTTGGAAGCAGATTTAAATCGCCTCGATGATGTCTTGGAAAATCCGATCGACCCCGAATCAGAACGTGCCATCGATGTGGCGCACAGCATCGACGACTACAGTGAAGATTCTTTTAAACTGCAAGGCTATGTGGAGCTACAGAATCTCACCTTTGGCTACAATCGCTTGGGAGACCCTCTGATCCAAGATTTGAACTTGAGGTTGAACCCCGGCCAAAGAGTAGCCCTCGTCGGCGGTAGTGGTTCGGGTAAATCTACTGTCGCCAAGTTAATTACCGGACTGTATCCAACCTGGTCTGGCGAAATTCTCTTAGATGGCCTTCAACGCAACCAAATTCCTCGTCCCGTCCTGACTAGTTCCCTGGCCATGGTCGAGCAAGAAATTTTTCTATTTGCTGGTACGGTGCGCGAAAATCTCACCCTGTGGGATTCTACTGTATCGGAAGAAGATTTGATTAGAGCTTGCGAGGATGCTGCCATTCACGATCTGATTTTAAATATGCCGGGGGGCTACAATTGCCAGCTCAGTGAAGGCGGTCAGAATCTCAGCGGCGGGCAACGCCAGCGGCTGGAAATTGCCAGAGCATTGGTTCGCAATCCAGCGGTATTGGTGCTCGATGAAGCCACGAGCGCGCTCGATGCCGAAACCGAGCAAATCATCGATCGAAATCTGCGGCGGCGCGGTTGTTCCTGTATTGTCGTCGCCCACCGACTCAGTACCATTCGCGACTGCGACGAAATTATTGTCTTGTCGAAGGGTAAGGTGGTGCAGCGAGGTACCCATGAGGAGTTGCGCAGCAGCCCTGGAGCTTATACCCGCTTAATCGGCACTCAAACAGCTTAGTGCGGCAGAGGGGGCGGGGAGATAGAGAGCATATTCATTCGCCAATTCCCCCATGCCGCCTACACCCCCACACTCCCTACACCCTGACTTCCCATCCACATTTAATGTTGCGTAAGTACTTATGGCTACCTTTGTACGAGGACGAATTGTTAAAAGTAACGAACCATTACTGTTGAACGACCCTCAGACAATTTGGGTGGTTAAATCCGGACAGTTGGTGTTGCACGGCGTCTCGATCGATAGTCGAGAGCTAGTCAGCAATCGACGGTTTTTATTTAATATTGGTGTCGGGGAAGCCTTGTTTGGCACCAATTTAGTCCCAACTGCCAAGAATAAAGAATACCGAGGAATTTTAGCTGTAGCGATCGAAGAAACAGAACTTCAACGAATTTCTTTAGCAGATTTGATTGCAAAAGTCAAGGCAGGCGACGCCAGCGCGATCGCCTTAATCGAAGGCTGGCTCCTGCACTTGGGTGCATGGGCGATCGTCCAGCCGAGGATTGCCAGCGCACCCACGAATACAGTCGTCGCCAACGGCACCCACTTTTTATCGTTGCTGGAAGAACAAACCTTGGTACCGCCGCGCCCAGCACTCAATAGCGAGCAGGTCAGCCAAACCGTCGCCTGGGTGGATGTCCGTCAGGGTCTGACCTGCTGGCAGGGCATCACCGCGTTACCAGTCGATCGAGATTGCCCGCCGATGCCCCTGATGCTCGGCACCTGGTTGAAGGCTGCGAACGCGGTCGAAGTTTATACCACTCCAACTCAAGAACTCGAATCGATCGATTTACTCCCAGCGAGTTTCGAGCGGTTACACGCTTATTTCTGGCACTACTTCGATCTGTTAGAGCAACAGCACATCGAATCCGAATTCCGTCGCTTCCAAGAACGACAAAAGCTCAATCGCCAGACGCTCGAAAGCTCGATGGACGATTTAGTCGGAGTATTGGAACCCTCGATCGCCGAAGTACCTACTGTTGGCACTCACTTGTCGATCGCGGCAGGGGCAGTAGGTAAAGCCATGGGCATCAAGATTTTACCGCTCCCAGCCTCAGAAGACAGCGATCGAATCAAAGATCCAGTCGAAGCGATCGCCCGCGCTTCTCAGTGTCGAACTCGGCGAGTATCGCTAACTGGGGAATGGTGGAAACAGGAACACGGTGCCATCTTGGCTTACACCAAAGCCGATCTCCCAGTTGCTTTATTACCAGAATCAGGCAATCGTTACCAGGTCTTCGATCCAGAACTCGGAACCAAAACGAGCCTGAATGCCGATAAGATCGCCAATCTCCAAACCGAAGCATACGTATTTTACCGACCGCTGCCCTTATTTGTTGACAATGCCATCCAGATTTTTATGTTTGGCATTAAGGGCTATGAAATCGATGTTGTCTTTATTTTTGCCTTGGGGATCGTGACATCGTTACTGGGGATGGTGACTCCCCAAGCTACGGCGATGTTAGTCAACGATGCAATTCCCGATAGCAACCGCACCCTCCTCCTCCAACTAGGATTGGCTCTATTTGCCGCCGCTTTCGGTCAAGCCGCCTTTAATCTATCACAACAAATTATTACGCTCAGA
Source organism: Chamaesiphon minutus PCC 6605 (assembly GCF_000317145.1). Lineage (GTDB taxonomy): Bacteria > Cyanobacteriota > Cyanobacteriia > Cyanobacteriales > Chamaesiphonaceae > Chamaesiphon > Chamaesiphon minutus. The sequence continues at coordinate 4,338,998 of NC_019697.1, forward strand.
GTAGAAAGTGCTGCCGATGCATCGCTTCAGCCTGCCTTATGGGATCGAGTGCTCAAATTGAGTCCAGCATTCTTTCGAGGATATTCCTCTGGAGATCTCGTCACTCGGGTGATGGCGATCGGTCAAATTCGCGCTCATTTGAGCGGTTCCACCCAACGGGCACTCTTAAGTGGTCTCTTCGCACTCCTCAACCTGGGGTTGATGTTTGCTTATAGCGTCCCACTCGCATTGGTAGGAGTGGGGCTGAGTATCGTCGCGAGCGTTGTCACGGTCATCTCCAGTCGAATCACCGTCAAAAAACAGCGGACTCAAGAGCAAATCGATGGAGACATTGATGGGCTGACAGTCGAACTGATCCAGGGTGTATCTAAGTTGCGGGTTGCGGCTGCTGAAGAGCGGGCATTTGGATCTTGGGCCAAAAAATACCACGAACGCATGAAGTTAGAATCATCGATCAAACACATCGATGATAGCCTGAGCGTTTTCAATGAAGTGCTACCCACGATCGGTTCTATCTTGGTATTTTGGTTTGCGATTCTGTTTATCCAAATTGCCATTGCCGAAAATAAGCCTGGTGGACTGTCAGCAGGAGCGTTTCTAGCATTTAATACCGCCTTTTCCACTTATCTCAGTGGCGCGATCGAAATCAGTAACACTCTGAGCAATATTTTAGAAATTATCCCCCTATGGGAACGCGCCAAACCGATTATCCAAACCCCATTGGAGTCCGATCCGAGCAAGGCAGATCCAGGGCGATTGACAGGGCGGATTGCGCTAGAACACGTCAATTTTCGCTATCGGGAAGATGGCCCACTCATTCTCAACGATCTCAGCATCCATGCCGATCCAGGCGAATTTATCGCACTCGTCGGCCCCAGTGGCAGCGGCAAATCGACCGTATTTCGCTTGTTATTAGGCTTCGAGCACCCCGCTAGCGGTACTGTTAATTTTGATGGGCAAGATCTAGCTGGACTCGACGTTCAAGCGGTACGACGGCAATTGGGCGTGGTATTGCAAAATGTCCGTATCTCCACAGCTCCAATTTTTGACAGCATCGCTGCTGGGGCATTAGTAACGTTAGACGAAGCCTGGGAAGCCGCTCGAATGGCAGGTTTTGATGCAGATATCAAAGATATGCCGATGGGAATGCATACGATTATTAGCGAGGGGGGTAGCAACCTTTCGGGCGGACAACGACAACGACTCTTAATTGCCCGATCGCTAGTATTAAAACCCAAAATCCTGCTGATGGATGAGGCGACAAGTGCCCTAGACAATCAAACTCAAACCATTGTCACGGACAGTTTAGATCGGATGAATGCGACTCGCATCGTCATCGCTCACCGCCTGAGCACGATTCGGAATGCCGATCGCATTTACGTGGTCGAAGCAGGGATTGTCGTGCAATCAGGCACTTTTGATGAGTTGGTGAATCAAGAAGGACTATTTGCGCGATTAGTTGCCAGACAGTTAGACTAATCCATAATCCACCGCTTTAAGACTGTGAATTGAGGATTGTGCGGCTGAGTTAGATTCAATCGATACTTAATCGTCGGAGAACTGTTACCGTTGCCATCGTGGATCTGAACGTTAAAAACTTTCGCACTTACTCGCTCGACTTTATCGAGATACCAGTTTGGTTTGTAACTAACCGATTTGGCAGATGTGCCTTGTAATAAACACCAGCAATTCCAAATTCAGATTTTGACAACTTGGTAGGGTGAGCAGGAGAATAGAGAGACTTCAAAAAGAGAAGCAGAATGGAGCCAATGAAGCTGAGTTTTGGGGTATTGATAGTCTATCTGAACCGAGCAATTCTTCAGATGAAAGATCCGCGCCTTGCCAGCAATGGCACTAAATACACCATCAGAGATGCTGTGTTGGGAGCATTTTCGATGTTTTTCATGCAAAGCGAATCCTTTTTAGAACATCAGCGGCACATGAATAGCAATCAGGGCAAAAGCAATGCTCAGACACTGTTTGGCATGATTAAAATCCCAACAGTGCCGCAAATTCGGAATATCCTGGATGAAATTTCAGCCACAGCACTATTTGGAGTATTCAATCACGTCTATCAGTCTTTAAGACGAGAAGGTCACTTGAAACCGTTTGAATATCTCGGTGGATTACTAGTTGCGCTGGATGGAACTCAGTATTTTGACTCGCACAAACTCAACTGTAAATGCTGTTCGAGCCGTACCCACAAAAATGGCACAGTAACTTACTTCCACAGTGCCATTTTGCCTGTAATAGTTGCGCCTGGGCAATCTCAAGTAATTTCCTTAGCTCCAGAATTCATCACACCTCAAGATGGTCACCAGAAGCAGGACTGCGAAGTGGCAGCAGCTAAACGATGGCTCAAAACTCATGCCCCAGAATTCCAAGGACAAGCAATCACTCTACTCGGAGATGACCTCTACAGTCACCAACCAATGTGTGAACAGGTGATAGCGTCGGGAATGAACTTTATCTTTACCTGTTTAGAAACGTCTCATACTGCTGTTTATGATTGGTTGAAATACTTGGATGGTATTGGCGAGGTGAAAAAGCTAGAAGTGAAACAGTGGAACAGCAATTCAAGCGAATTATATAGCTATCAATATGTGAATGGAATTCCTCTAAGGGACTCCCAGCCAGCAATGAAGGTCAATTGGTGTAAACTAATCCATACCCGCAATCAGATGGAGAAATATTATATGAAAATTCATTTATTACCCGCCATGAATTAAACGAACAGAGCGTACCTCTGGTTGCTGCGGCTGGTCGATGTCGTTGGAAGACCGAAAATGAAAATACATAATGTGCTCAAACAAAGGGATATCATCTGGAGCATAACTTTGGGCATGGTCAGCAGCATTTAGCTGCTTGTTTATTGACGCTGAACCTGTTGGCATTCCTTTTTCACACTGTTTTGCATTTAACAGATCTTGCATATGGACAGATTCGTCTCAAGCGTGTTACTCGTAAAGGCTTTTTTCAAGATATCCTCAGTCTTACCAAATATTTACTCTTTGAGAGTTGGCCTTCTTTAATTGATTTCATGCTTTACGGCTCGGCTTCCACTCTGGTCGCCAACTCTTCCTAGATTTTTGAATTTGGAATTGCTGAATAAACACAGCGAACCACTACCATCGCTAGTAGCCGAATGTACCAGATTGTAAGATTTACCTCGATCGGTAAAATTAAAAGTCTGCCTAATCGTCCATTCTGCTGGATCTTTTGCTGCGGGTTGACATCGATCGTTCAATCCGTTAAATTCACTAGCCACGACGGGTGTATTTAAGCCAGTGCAGGCGATCGCCAGTAAAATCGAAATTAGCTTCATCAGGCTGATTGGTAAAGTTAAAACTTATAATATCTAACTACCGAGCTGACGATCGCGATTGCGAATATTCGATCGAGAAGTTTAACATCCACCAATCGATCGACACTATTTAATCGCCTCGGATCTTACTGCGTACAGGTATTTATTTCTACCCGCACGTAGTCTGGTAAAGATAGTTGCAGCGGCTAAAACTGTGGCAAAAATCCAGGCGTCTTCGATTTCCAGACTCAATGGTAGTTCATCGCTAGCTGTAACTTTGCGATCTTGCTCCCAACGATTGACCAAATCTGCGGCGGCGGCGCGATAGTCTTCGTTAGATATACAACAAGTTACCACGATCGATAGTAGTAACACCCACAAAAAACTGCGAATCCGACCTCGCTGGGGATGATAAATTTGGCGAGCGCGCGATCTAAGCTACTGGCATAAATTTCGGTTTGGCATTCTCAATTGGTACGATAGAAACAGCCAGATTTGGGATATTTGGGAGTAATACCAATTATTTAAATTACTGCTACACATCTCTACCCCTCCCAACCTCCCCTTATAAAGGGGAGGAGCAGATTCTAGAGATTTATCTGTAGTTAGACTTGTTAGATTTGGTATAAATAGATCGATCGCAACCTTCGATCGTCGATCGGATTTAGATCCTAAGCCTATTAGCTTCGGTGCGTTATCCAACGTTCTTCCAAATCAAATCGGATTGCTATATGATATTAATAAATACTATGAAGATTTATTAACTATTTTGGCGATCGCGACCGATTACGGAGACGAAGTTCTCATCACGAAAAGTTGGAATGCGCTCCAGCCAATTTGGCAAGGCGGCGCAGACATAGTTCAAACCGGATTGCCACACCAACAGCTCCCACCTGCATGGCAAATCTTATTGCTCGGGGATGGTTCGCCAACTAGACACCTACAACTGCTCACGGGCGAACGGACAGAAGTTGATGTAATCGATATGTCCCCAATTGGTATGGCTGAAGATGGCGCGCCGAGTTCGTTGCAAGTCGTACCGGGGCCGAGAGTGCGCCGTCAGGTATGGTTGCGAACTGCTTCGGGACAAAGGTTGGCTTATGCAACCTCTTGGTGGGAAGCACGACATGTCGATGAGTATTTAGAGAATAAATCTCTGCCAATTTGGGCAAGCTTGGCGAAATTACGCACCGAACTATATCGAGATGTGCAGGGTATATATTATGGCGATTCACCTATACTAGCTCAAGCTTTTGGTGAAGCAGGGCCGTTCTGGGGTCGTCACTATTTATTTTGGCACCACGGCCAGCCATTGACGCTAATTTATGAGGTGTTCTCGCCTTATCTTCAGCAATATTTAGGACAAATCGGTCAGCCGTAAATTAATCGATCGTTAATAGCTGTGAGTTACATAAAGCCCGACTTTTTTGAGAAGTCGGGTTTCTAAATCCCTATCCAATATTCACTCTTCACTAGTTGTGAACTTGATAATGTAAGAATAGCTCTTGCTCGACTCGATCGACACTTAATAGTCTTAGTTTGGGCGCAGTTTCTGGCGTGAATCCAGCTCCCGATACGGGAGAAGGTGCATCGCTGCCACCATAAATTGTCGGGCAAACAGTCAACCATAACTCATCGATAAAATTAGCAGCAAATAAACTTGCAGCTAGTTCTGAGCCGCCTAAAAAACAGAGATGTTCGATATTTAATTGTGTTAGTTTTGATTTGACTGCTTGCCAGTCTATATCTCGGCCATCGGCTGTTTCACAGATGAGAACTTTACTAAAACTATCGCGATTTTGCCAATCTTTAGCTCCCTCTGTAGTTGTCAATAACCACCGATCGATCGGTTGACTAAAAAACGGTAATTCTGCGTCGATTTTACCACTGCGAGAAGCAATCAGTTGTGGTGGTTGAGATGGCTGTCCGCGCTCGATTCTAGCGTGAATTAACTCTGGTTTTTGGACTAATACGACACTACCACCATCGCCGAGGGTACCACTTCCGACTAAGATTAAATCCGATCGAGCAATTTGTGCTTCTAGATGTGCCGAATCCCGCTCGGAGCTGAATTTCGGTGGCGATTTTGTGGTATCAGAAATTTTACCATCGGCGGTCATGGCAAGGACGAGAGTTGTTTGCATTGATGTCCTAATTTAAAATATCTCCAGTTAAGATTGCCTAAATTATGTTTAAAAGTGAGATTGAGTCTCCACCTAAAAGGTGGACTATTTTTAGGTTCGGATCTGCATATTGCAATACATGCAAAAAACTCTGCTATGTGCTGACAATAAGCAGATCGCAATCTTAAAAGCTTAATTATTAATTATTAACGGTCGATTATTAATTTTCAATTAGTACAGCCTTTTCAAGACATAATCCGTGAGGTCGAATAAGGCTTGGCGCGAATCCGAAGGTGACAAACCACTTATCTGCGCCAGAGCTAACTGGGCATGATGCTTGGCTAGTTCGCGAGATTTGGCAATCCCGTCGCTACTTCTGACTAAATCCAAAGCTTTGGTTAACTCGGCCTCATCTTCAAATTCGGTGGCAATTAAATCTACGAGTTGCGGGTATTCCTGCATCGCATACAGCGTCGGCGCGGTGAGATTGCCACTTGCCAAGTCCGAGCCAGCAGGTTTGCCCAACACTTCATCCGAAGCCGTAAAGTCGAGAATATCGTCCACAATTTGGAACGCTAGTCCTAGATTACGTCCGTATAAATAAAGTTGCTCGCACGTCGCTGTCGATGCGTCGCTGAGCAAACCAGCCGCTTTGGCACTGTTTGCCAACAGCGAGGCCGTTTTATAATAACTTTTCTCTAAATAGGCTTCAAACGAAAAATCAGTCTCAAACGCATTCAATCCTTGCTGAATTTCGCCCTCAGCTAAGTCCATAATTACCTGTGAAAGGAGTTTAACCACTTCAAGGTTATCGAGGTTGGCAAGATACCAAGAGGATTGTGCGAAGAGGAAATCGCCAGCGAGGACGGCAACTCGATTGGTAAATCGACTGTGAACTGTTTCGATACCTCTACGCGTATCAGCTTCATCTAAGACATCATCGTGGACGAGACTAGCCGTGTGGATCATTTCGGTGATTTCGGCCAGACGACGATGGCGCGGGGTAATTTCTTCCCCTGGCATCGTCGCACGGGCAATCAACAGCACGATTGCTGGGCGCAGACGCTTGCCCCCAGCACCAAATAAATGTTCGGCGGCTGCGTATAAAATTGGGTGACGGGCACCGACTAGATTTTTGAGATTCTCCGTCAAAACTTGCAGGTCAGCTTCAACAGGAGTAAATACGGATTTCACTGAGGTCATCGATCGAGCGGCTCAGAGGATGAGTTTACGAAAGTTTACATATATTCTAAGCTATTTTCCCTCTACATAGGGAATTGGTAAGCAGGGATTGGCTTTTGATGGCGATCGACCGGGCATGAATCTGTTGAGATGAGCGGGTTTTAGCCGATATCGAGCGGTTCGGAAACTGATGTATTTGAGAGGGAGATCTGGCGAACAGCGGGCACAGTTGGCAACCATTGGGCCGCAATGTGAGTAAATTGTGCGGGATCGCCACTGACGAAAAATTCAGTTGGGAGGGGTCGCAGGCGGTTTTGAATGCCGAGGACTTGGAGTTCTTTTGCAGCGGCGGCAACTACAGCTACGGCAGGATTGACAAATTGGATGCTGGGGGGGACAAATTGACGAAATACTGGTTCGAGGTGCGGATAATGGGTACAGCCGTAAACTAGAGTATCGATCGATCGATCGAGTAGTGGTTGAAGATAGTCTTGGGCAATCTTGAGGGTTTCGGGTGCGGCGATGCGGTTATTTTCGACGATGGGGACGAATTCGGGACAGGCAACTTGCCAAACTTGGGCATTTGGATTGGCTTCGCTAATTGCGTGGAGATAGGCATTACTATTGACGGTGGCTGGCGTGGCAATTACTCCAATCCTTCGGCCATAACGCGCGGCAGTTCTAGCTCCAGGTAGAATTACACCCAAAATCGGTAAATCATATTCAGCGCGGACGGTTTCCAGGGCGAGTGCAGAACTGGTATTGCAGGCCATAATCGCCATTTTCACCTGCTGTGCGACCATCCACTCCAGTGTTTGACGGGTAAATTGTAAAATTTCGGTAGCACTGCGAGTGCCATATGGAACTCTGGCTGTGTCGCCAAAATACAGTACTGACTCTTGGGGCAGTTGGCGATAGATTTCTTGCAAGACAGTCAGTCCACCCACACCACTATCAAATACGCCAATTCGAGCGATTTCGGTTGAGTGGAGCTTGGTGGCAAAAGTGAATCGGTCTTGCATATTATGTAGAGAAAAGTCTAGTCAAGATAAGTGGTTTATCGGAACTTAGTTACGATCCTTAACGTACTGGATAATTCCCTTGGCAATAGCTTCAGCCATTACTTTTTGATAATCATCACGACGGAGACGCGCAGATTCCGCTTCGCTAGTCAAATAACCCATTTCGACTAGAATAGCGGGGATGGCCGATTTGCGCAAGACTAAAAACCGTGCCGAGCGCACCCGACGATCGTTTAGATAAAAGCCATTTTTGTTGACATAATCTACTACCGTTCTGTGAACGGTTTCGGCCAAGGATTGGCCGATATTGTAATGATATGTTTCCAAGCCATTGACATCGGGACGATTATCGATCGCGTTAGCATGAATGCTGATGAATATATTTGCGCCTGCTTCTCTGGCGATCGAGACTCGTTCGTCTAAACCAACAAAATAGTCGCTATTGCGGGTCATTTTGACTGCTATGCCCTGTCTTTCAAGAATTTCGGCAACTCTCTTGGCAACTGGTAAAATCACGTCTACTTCGCGCAAACCGCTGACTCCGATGGCTCCCGGATCTTTGCCGCCGTGACCGGGGTCGAGCATTACTAAAACTCTGCCGCTACTCGGTCTGACGGCAGGGGTAGTATCTTGCTTGGGCGTGGGACGGTATATCGTCTGTGTTTTAGGGACAGTAATCGTTATTGCTTCCGGCTGTGGACGAATGGCAATCCGACTGGTAGAAATTGGCTGTAAATATACCCAGCGGCTATCTAGATATTGGCGGACGATATCGACCTTCACGCCATCGGCACGGCGGACGAAGACGATCAGATCGTCACCTTGGGCACTGACAGTAAGGTAACGTTGCGACTCTTTGGGGATTTGGTAAGCAGTTGCCAATTTAGCATTGGGAATAGTCACCCGAAAGCTCCCAGTACGGTCGTCCCAAGTAGTGCTGTATTTAAGTTGCGTCTTACTTTGGCGATCTGCTTGCACCAAAATGCCCGTCCGCGTCGGATCGATGGCGATATAATTGACCGAGGAGATCGCCGTATTAACTGCAATTTTAGGCCGTGGTTGCGCGACGACCACTTGACCGTTTTCATTAAATACCGCTACCGGACCGATGGGCGCGCCCCGTGGGAAAGATTGGAGCGGTTGGGGGGTGGGGAGTTGCACCGACCACTGCTTGCTATTACTAGCTTGAATCAGCACTTGTTGTGGATCGATCGTATAGTCAGGATCGAATTCTAAAACCATCCGCGTGCGCTCGGCATCGAATTGACCCACTCGTAATGACTTGATCCCATTACCTATCAACTGCGAAGACGTCGGCTGATTGAGACGCGTATCTGGCAGATCGAGGATCAATCTACTGGGGTTAGCCAGCATTTGAGCTTCAGGTTTCACTGCCGAATTCGTACTAAAGTCAATGCGATTTTCAGTCGCATTAAATTGCCACGACACCATTTCTGCTGCTGTCGCTGGCAGTGATACCATTACGAAACTAGAAATACTAGGTAATAACCAGTTGTATCTCACAATGCTTAACTCCTATGATGGGATTACCGGGGTAAATTTGGTTGCGGCGACAGCGTCGGTAATGTTGTTGCTCCGCGTTCGGGCACTGGAATCGTCACATACCAATCGATCGGATTTTCGCCTGTAAATTGCACTCGTTTGGGGTTGAGGGTATATCCAGGCTGTAACTCTAAGACTATCCTAGTCGTACTAGAATCGAATTGCCCAACTCGTAACGTTCGAAAGTTACCTGTCAACCGCTGGGTCACTGTAGGCTTGGGAAAACTAATTCCTGGCAAATCGACTACTAGTCGAGTTGGATTGAATAGCATGACGGCTTTGGGTTGAACTCCCGCGTTGGTCTTAAAATCTAATCTATTTCTACCCGCATCAAATTTCCACGATGCCAATTGGCCAGCATCAGCAGGGATAGCGACCAAGCAGAAACTAAAGATACTAACAAGTAAAAACTGAAATCTCACTATACTTCATCCTTAACAGTGGACTCGACGCGACAACTATCGATCTGATTTTCCGTTCCTGTAAAACGGATACATTTGCGGTTGTGCGAATAATGCAACAGCGATGTTCGCAGGGCGTTCGTACTCCCAGAGACGATGCTGGGTAATGGCTATACCGAATCTTACCGCACTGGCGATAACGGTAGCTTAGAGTCGATGCTCCTCTGATATAGAGGATCGAGCGACGCCTAATAGCGATTATTTAAGATGCATCTACATATCGGATTGTTTCTGTTTGCTGCGAAAAATTAACATTTTGGACTCTATGGTAAATTACCATGAATTTGGTCTTTAGGGCTAAAATTAAGCGGCAAGCTCATCTGGCGGCAATACCGAAGCGATAGTAGCGACATAGCTAGTCAATCAGATTTGATGTCAGCACGATCTTTTTGGTATTTAGTCGAGCTTTCGCTCATGCTACTACCTTTTAGATACTATCTCGCTAGTTCTGACCGTCAAATCGATCGAGTAGTTCCAGTTCGATCTAGATCGTCAATGCTAGTTATATTATTCCCGCTTTTGAAGCCCGATCGGACAAGTGGCGACTTTTTCCAATCTACTCAGCTTCAGCGTTCGAGTGAGTCAAATCGGGGAGAATGAGGGCATATTTAACTAAATCTGACTCAATAGCTGAAGATACTCAAATCTTGGATCGAAACAAAGTTACTAGTCTCTTCGCGATTCGCGTAACTCCTGACGGAGTGGCTACGCCAACGGCGGCTTTGCCAAAGGTTAAGCGAATCAAGACAGTGAATAGTAGATAGTTTTAGTAATATCGATCCCTGGCTCAATCGGCAAATAACCGGAAAATCCACCGCACGGATGTATCTAACCATAGATTGACATCAAAGCGATCGCAACTTTAATATGAAACCTAAGCAAAATTCGGGCTGTGGCTGTTTAAAGATTCCACTGTCAGTCATCATCGCTATTCTCGGCGGTAGCTACTGGTGGTCGATCTCCCAAGGCAATTTACAAAAGCTCGTCCAACTTTTCCCTGCAGTGCGATTGCCAAATTCAGGTGCGGTACTATTACCAAAAGGATCTGGCGATCGTCAACCGACCCCAACAGCCACACCGATAGCCATCCCATCGCCACAGATTTCCACGGGTAACTGCATCGGCAAAAGTTGTAAGACGACTGAGCCACAGCCGACAGCAGCAGTTAAAGCAGTGAAAGTTACACCGCCAACTGAAACCCCTTCAGCTACATCTGCAACCCTGACTGCGCCTCAAACGGCTTGGGACAAAAAAGCCATTCGCGGGATTTATTTAAGCCGCTATCAGGTAACCAATAACGCCGACGAACAGACAATTCGCAAACGAGTTCGTTATTACAAATCTCAAGGAATTAATACGATACTTCATGGCGTCTGGGGTAACGGCTGCACAATGTATAACAGTGAAGTAATGCAGCAAATGTTAGGCGCGAAAAGTTGTCCCAATCAGTTTCAAGATCGGTGGTTAGATTGGACGATCGATGAAGCCCACAAACAGGAAATGCAAGTTCACGCTTATTTTGAGAAGGGCATTAAAATTGACAAAGATAGTCCGATATTCGATCGAGCAATTGCTAAAAAATGGATCGTCCCTGGTGTCGATCGGACTTATGCCAAAGTCGAACATTATGTCTTAGATGTTGAGGTGCCAGAAGTTGCCAATCTCTTTAAAAAAATGTTAGCAGAATTCGTGACTAAATATCCACAAATCGATGCCGTTCAGTGGGATGACTATTTGGGTTATCATGCCGAATTACCCGGCAAAGTAGACCGGACGGCGAGTTTGACTAATTTTGTCAGCCAAATGATAAGCGAGATGAAAGCCGCTAATCCGCGCGTAAAATTCGATCTTTGCCATCACAATCCCTACTGGGCGAAACGTTATTTTGCTGCCGATTGGGAAAAATGGAAAGTCGATCGGGTCTTTATTCAAAATTATAACGATAAGAATTTCCAAGAAGAACTAAACTATGCTGTTAATTATGCGGGTGTGGCAATTCTCGACAGTCAATTGCCACGCTTGCAAGAGTTGGTAAATAATCCCAAAATTAAAGGGATCTTAATTTTTCCTCTAGCTGGCAAACCAGAGGAAACAGCAGCGCGGGTGCAAAAAGCTAATCAAGCAAATGCTGCTGGTACTACAACGGTTCCAAAAGTAGATATCAAATAAAGTGACAGGATTTTAGAGGGTGTTTGAAAAGGGGGGTAGGTAGTAAGAAAGCTTTCAGGGTATAAGCTGAAGATACTTAGTCACAGCACCCTGAAAGAGATATGAGTAAAGCATACTCTAGTAACTTGACACAATGGCAGTGGGAATTAATCGAACCACTGTCTTGTCGCGCTTTTTACGGCGGGAAACCCGCCGAGCGCGCGCCGCTAATTCCATTAGCCAAACCAGGGGGTCGAGACCGACAGGTCGAGATCTGGTCAGTGCTAAATGCCATCTTCTACGTGCTCACACAAGGCTGCACATGGAGGAATTTACCAGGAGACTTCCCCGCATGGCAGACGGTGTATACCTACTCCCGAAACTGGCGGCTCGATGGAACATGGGTCACAATTCATGAGCGGTTAAGGGATTGGGTCAGAAGCGAACAAGAACGCAAACCAGATCCCAGTAAAGCCATTATTGACACTCAGAGTGTCAAAACAGCCGCAATGGTAAATCAATCAGTTGGTTATGATGCTGGGAAGCAAATTAAAGGACGTAAACGATTTGTGACCGTCGATACACTGGGATTAGTGCTATCGGTATTTGTGACCGCAGCTAGTCAGACTGAGCGAGAAGGAGGTAAAGTTGTCCTCCAACGGCTTAAAGAGAAGGGCAAGCGAATCGCACGGCTGCATACAATCTGGGTGGATGGTGGCTTTACTGGCGACTCATTCATGATGTGGGTAATGGATATTTGTCACTGGGTTGTCCGAGTAGTTCTACGACCACAAGAGCAGAAAGGATTCGTATTACTACCGAAACGATCGGTGGTAGAACGCACCTTTGGCTGGCTATCTTGGTGTCGCCGATTAAATAGAGACCACGAATGTTTGCCCGCAACTTCTGAAACTTGGATTTACATTGCCATGATCCGGATCATGGTTCGTCGTCTAGCCTAATTTAATACCCCTGACCCCCCTTTTCAAACAGCCTCTCAGTCTTTCTGGCTCGATCGATAAGTTTACGCCAACTACTGATAGTCATATTGCCGGATTCAATTATTTTTTTACGGTTTCAATGCTTTCGCTCGATTGAGAGAAACGATAATTAATCCGGTCTAAGTGTTCTTGAAAAACTGCATAATCAGGGAACCTAGTTCCTAGCATCTTTGCCCAATTTCTCGTTTTCTCGCCCATTACTGAGTACTTATCTAAATCGAATTCACAAATCTTTTTTCCCGATAAACGCTTGGATGAATATAACGTGAACTCATACCATTTTTTTGGATCGATGGGGCAAGGAATCATCTTGTCTATGTATGTTTGCAGTAAGATAGATAATTCGTAATATTCATACAACGAAGATTCTTTTTCGCAAAAACTTCTCAATAAATCTTCATAGGGGATGAGATCGCTCGTCGGTTTATAGTAATGTGATAAAATCTCGTTTACCTCGCAATTACTATAAACCTGACATAGCCTAGCTGAATTCAAACTATGCTTTCGGGGATTTAAGTAATTCTCTAAATAGTAATTAATCGGTGGTTTCCAGTTCCAAGGATGGAGCAGTCTGTTGATGGTTTCAGGATTGGGCAAGTAATACGTCTTTAGCCCCGATCGAGACATTTTAAGCTTTAGAAAATGGAAGTCAAGAATATTTGAACCATTTATCGATATCAGTCTAGGCTTTGAATGAGTCATAACAATAAATAAAAAATTCAGTTCGATCGACCCAGGGTTAATAGAATAAATTAATTCTGGGTATTTTATTATTCAAGCGACACAAATACACTTCCCTCCTGAATCACGTCTGAGTAGTATTTGTGCATGGTTTGATGGTCGTGACCAGCCGCCGCCGCAACTTCGATATATGAAGCTCCACTCTTCAAACTGAGGGTGATAGCGGTCTTTCTGGTTGTGTATGGTCTTCGATAGGGTACCCCAACTTCAGCTAGAACTGTCTTCCATGCCCTTCGGCAAAAATTACGATCGTCGATCGGTAAACCTTCTGGACTTGGGAAAACTAACTCATCATCAGAAACTGGTTTTAGTCGATCGCGTCTAGCTTGGAGCATGGTAGAAACAGACGGACTGAGGTTAATAGTTCTCGCCTTCTTGGTTTTGGTACTGCCAGTGACTCCCCGCGAGAAAGATTTCCCAATCCAGACCGAATCGAAATCAGAAGATATGTGTTTCCATTTGAGTGCTGAAGCTTCCCCGCCCCTAGTGCCCATCCCCAGCCTGAACGCTACAAAATCGGCATAGTGGGAGTAGTACCGATTAGTCCTGAACCCCTCGATAATCTTCTGTGCTTCATCCCTATTGAATGCGGCTACTGGTTGGACTGGTATCGATTTAAACCGCGTCGCAATCCCCACCCACGGGTTATCTTCAGCTAATTGATATCGTCCCTTTCCCCACTCCCACGCCGATTTGAGTAGCATGATTCGGGCTTTGGCAGTACCAGGGGTTAGAGTATTGGCGCAAACATCCGCAAAACTTACCGCCCGTCGCCTATCGACAGCCGCCGCCTGAATGTTCAGATATTTCTCTAACATCCGCTTGACTGGCTCATAGCGCGACTTAATCGAGGATTTGGCTAATCCCTCATGTTTGAATTGGTGCTGGGTGAATCGGTCAAATAACTCGACTGTGGTTATCTCACTGGCATTCTTACCGATGGTCAAAGGTCGGTATTTCAGAAGACTGGCATCGTAGAAACCGTGTTTAGCATCGTTCTCGATCCGATCTTTAGTTGTGGATGCGAAAGCTCTCTCAGTCGTTGAGTCATCCACACCCAAAGCCAAGTTTTTTCGTTTGCCCGTCTCTGGACAAGCCCATCGCAGTCGTAGTCTACCTTCAAGGTTCTCGATCGTAACTTTCATAGCAGGGTATAAAACAGGGTAAAAGTGTCATGTCTAAACACCCCTAACCACCCTTTGATTGTCAATAAGACAAACGGAAAGGGTTTCAACAAAGTCGATAGACCTTGCCGAAACCCTTTTCTAGTGCTGTTTTTCTTTTAATCGGAACGAGAGGATTTGAACCTCCGACCCCTACTACCCCAAAGTAGTGCGCTACCAAGCTGCGCTACGTCCCGACGCAGTTATCAATCATAGCAAGTCTCGATCGATTGTGCAAGTCTAAATTTAGAGGGCAGAGGGTAGCTAGTATAGAGCGGCGGAAATAAACCAAGTATCTAAGAGGTTAGAGGTTTACCCTTGTAAGTCCATTTGAAGGGTTTGGCCATCGTAATGTTAAAGTAGTCCACAAACTCATGGATCCGGGCTTTCAAGTGATTTGTACTGGTAAAGCTACCGCGTCGTAACAATTTCCGTACTAGAATCCCAAACCAGATCTCAATCTGATTCATCCAAGAACAATGTTTGGGCGTGTAATGAATCACTAGCCGATGGTTTGGGTCGGCTAAAAATTGCGCTCGCGTCTCCATTGACTTCAAAATCCCCGACTGACCTTTAACACCCAGCTCCTGTGGAGTTGTCTCTAATCCGGCCACCAGCCTAACCAGCGTCTCGGATTGATGGGTATTGAGACAATCCATGACCAAATGGTATTTTGCGGCAGTGGGATATTGTGCTAAGGAACGGGTGACATGCTCGGCGAAATCAGCTTCGGTTCGAGTTGCGCCCACACTGGCCAACGCAATTCGACCAGTTGCCACATCGAAACTGGCAATTAATGATTGAGTTCCGTGTCGAGTATATTCAAACTCTACACGTTCGCACTGTCCTGGTTTCATCGGAATATTTGGCATAGTTCTCTCCAGTGCTTGAATCCCAGTCATTTCGTCCAGGCTGAGGGTGACTTCTCCTGTCAGCGCACGTTGGGGTGCTTGTTCGTAGACATTGCTAATTTCTAATGTCTCAGCAATCTCACCGTGACTTTTCCCTTGGGCTGCCAAGACGATGATTTTGGCTCGGAGTGCGATTTGTTGTGGCGTTTTCTTGCGCTTGAGTAGTTGTTGTAGTTCGGCTTGTTCTACTTCATTGAGTGTAATTAGGGCAGCGGATAATCTTGGCATCCTCTGTGTTCCTCTCATTTTGATGAGCTGCTTTCAATCATAGGTCTATTTACGCCGCTCTGTACTAGTAGGATAATTTTGCGTTTAATAATTGGAGATCGGAGGTTGAAGATCGAGCGAATTAGTAGTGGTCGATCGAATTTAACTCGATCGACCACTATTTTTAGTTGATAAGATTGATTAGTTGTGCTTGGCGCGGTAAATACTCCGAGAAGTATTATTTAAGCGTTGGTTGAGGCGACGTTGCTCGTATTTAGTTAATTTGCCACCGCTGCGAATAGCGCGCAGCCTTGCGGCTTCGATATTATCTACGCGTCGATCGAGGTGGCGGTATTCGCGGGGTGAAATCGAACCATTGCGGACACCTTTATAAATCCGCTGCTCCTGACGATCGATCCGATTCTGGAGCGGTCCAGCCTGGGCGGCTAGCGGCGCAAAAATGACCGCAGTAGCTACAATAATGCCAAATAACTTTTTCACAATCGAACTCCATTGATGTGTTGGTCTTCTGGGTACTTAGACAGGCAAGTCTCGATCGAGGTTCAATCTGGGAGTATTTTTTTTGGCAATCGAGAGTCAAAGCCGCTTTCAAAGCTGACTGGGGGAGGTTTCAAGTGAAGATCTAGATCCCTTCTGTTGGGAATAATCTCGATCGAATCGCACCAAACAGCCGTAAAATAAATATTGACATACTTTACAAATCGCAATATTCATTGAATCATGGCAAAAGTACAACCGAGCGTCCAACCCAAACTAGTCATGACTAGATTTGGTTTCAATCGATTTGCAGAGCAATTGAATGGCAGAGCGGCAATGGTTGGCTTTGCAGCTCTAATTATCATTGAGTACGTAACTAACCAAAATCCGCTGGCTTGGCTGGGATTGAGCCTTAATTAGAAAGCCATTGCGAAATATTATCCTGAGATCTGGGCATATTAAGATCGCAACCTCAGTGCATTGACTCATCTCTCGTCAGTGGCGATCTATTACTCAGCCTGAGATTGTAGAATAGGATTACAGACCGTTTGCTGTTTGTGGCTGCATCATCTTTGAATCCTAGTCTGATTACCTACTAAATGAACGCGATATTTCCCACCGTCTTGAAAAGACTATACCGCAAAGAACCAATATCAAGCTTTATCATCATTGTTGGTGCAGTTGATGCTGTCCTCGGTGGCGTAAATGAGCTAGGCACATTAATGATTTTGGGTTTACTTACATCTGGGGTGGCTATCGGCTACCGCTGGTGGTGTATCCAGCAGGCCGAAAATAGATCGGGTGTGCCGAATCTACGCCAACGCCAACGTAAATCAAAGCAATTATCTTTACCCCCTAGCTCGCATAGATCCCCACTACCCGATCTAGATACTCGTCGCCGTCCACCATTATAAATGGCTGGAGAGCGGTCGAGTTGAATCGATCGCCACAGAGGCAGTACCAAAAATCGGCACCAACTTACCTTGACCCTCTAAATTTAGATTAAGGACAACGATCGTCGTGAGTAATCATATCTGCTGGACTGCCGAAGCTGAAGCAAAACTCAAAGAAATTCCCTTTTTCGTGCGACCTGCGGCACGCAATAAAATCGAAAAGTTTGCCCAGGAACAAGGTGCGCTCGAAATTAACATCGAGGTGTACGAGCATGTCAAGCAACAATTTAAAGCTAAAAAATAACTAGCGATCGCTAATCTATCCAGTTAGAGAACGCTCGTCGAAAACTATTCTTAAGTAGCAACAGTTTATCTGTTAATCTAGGATCGGAAACGATTGTAAGCAAATCTCACTTCACTATGTCGATCGCATTTAGCAAATATCAAGGCTTGGGTAACGATTTTATCCTGATCGATAATCGTCATAGCGATATTCCTGTTATCGAGCCAGCAGCGGCAATTATTTGGTGCGATCGCCATTTTGGCATCGGCGGCGATGGGGTAATTTTTGTTTTGCCGGGACAAAATGGTGCTGACTATACCATGCGGATTTTTAATTCCGATGGTTCGGAGCCGGAGATGTGCGGCAATGGCATTCGCTGTATGGCTAAATTTATTGCCGCTTTAGAAGGCAAGGTCGATACGGCTGTCACTTACAAAATTTATACTCTCGCTGGCATCATTACCCCTAAAGTATTGTTAGATGGGCAAGTAGAAGTTGATATGGGCGAACCGCGCTTACTATCTGCCGAAATTCCCACGACTTTGAATGCTTCTCAAGAGAAAGTAATCGGTCGATCGATCGAAGTCGATGGAAAAACTTGGACGGTTACTTGCGTGAGCATGGGCAATCCACATTGTATGACTTTTGTCGAAGATGCTAGTAGTATTCCCTTAGAAACGATCGGGCCAAAATTCGAGCATCATCCCGCTTTTCCCCAACGGACTAATACTGAATTCGTCCAAGTCATTCGTCCCGATTATGTCAAAATGCGGGTCTGGGAACGTGGTGCTGGCATCACTCTTGCCTGCGGTACGGGGGCTTGTGCCACGGTAGTTGCAGGTGTCCTGACTGGCAAGTGCGATCGCCTTTGTACGGTAGAATTACCCGGTGGTGGTCTCCAAATCGAATGGTCGCAAGCCGATAACCGCGTATATATGACCGGGCCTGCTGAGTTAGTATTTAAAGGAGAGGCCGCAGCAGAATAACCTCACATTTTGCATCAAAACTTATTTACTAGTGAAGAGTGAATAGTGAATAGTGGTTCAATTTTGCTTACATACAGGATAGTTTTGGTACTGAGGAGTAATATTGAGATCGATATTCATTTACTGCGGCAAAATCTGAATAACCCAATTAATCATCGCTAATTTGCTACTGCAACTCGATCGGATCTGCTATACTCCACCAAATTTCACCCGCCCGCTATTGACAGATATTTCATTTGCATTGGCAGCAGGTGAAATTATTACTGTAACTGGAATTACTGGGGCTGGTAAAAGTACGTTATTACGGTTGCTAAATCGCCTCAGCGAGCCAACTAACGGGCAGATTTTGTTAAATGGTGAAAACTATCGATCGCTGGTACCGATGCGATTACGACAGCGCGTGATGTTGGTAAGTCAAGAACCGAAACTTTTGGGAATGAAAGTAAGAGATACATTAGCTTATCCATTGCAGCTACAATCTATAGCTGCTGACGAAATCAAGCAGCGAATTATCACGATCGCCGAACAATTTGAAATTCTTAATGATTGGTTCGATCGCACGGAATTACAACTTTCTGTCGGACAAAGACAAATTATTGCAATTGCTAGAGGCTTAATTACGCAACCGCAAATCTTATTACTCGACGAACCGATCGCTAATTTAGATTTTACCACTGCCGAAAAAGTACTGACCGCGATCGCCAACATTACTAAATCCCAGCAAATGGGTACGATAATAGTCAATCATCAGTTGGAATTAGCAGCCCGATTTAGCGATCGATTGCTTTACTTACAAGATGGTAAATTATTACTCGATAAATTAAGTAGCTCTGTCGATTGGCAAAATCTTCAACAGCAGATTCGCGCGGCAGAAACTGAGTCGATGGCAGAATGGGAGTAGTTATGTGCCAGAGGATTTTTCCAGATTCGATTAGAGCGATTTCTCGATGGCGTCTATCGAAATGTCCAGTTTCATTGGCCTATCTTTGAATGTAATCATCTAAACTGTCGTTACTACATTTAAATGTCGATCGATCGTGCTGCTTACTAATGTTATGACGACATTGGCTACTACATCTCACCAGATTAAATTCTCCCGATCGATAGAAACACGAAAACCCCGCGTATTGCGAGGTTTCGAGAAGAGGCAGCACCCAGATTTGAACTGGGGGATGGAGGTTTTGCAGACCTCTGCCTTACCACTTGGCTATGCTGCCGTAAGTCTAGATTGATATTATACCAAGTTTTGGCTGCATGGCAAGCGATCGACCGGAAATTGGGGTCGATCGCTAATTTCCGGTCGATCGAGCGTTCTACAGAGTGCAAAATGCCCGACCGTAGGTTAGTCTAGATTTCGGCAGCGGCGCGTTCGATGAGGCGTCGGGCTAGCGTCTGAGTTCCGGTATGGGCATAATAATTGGTGCTCACATCCAGAAATGCACCTAGATAATCGAGCTTATCATCGGTGATGTCTACAAAGTTGCGGAGATTGCCGACGACGGTTTGTGGCGTCAAACCGCGAGAATTGACAAAGTCGCTCATCCAACCGCTGACGGAGCTAAAGCTCTGGGTAATAAAGCCCAACTGTCCGCCCGTATCGCCGCCTGGAACTTGGTCTTTGATGCTTTTGAAGGTCTGGTTACCTTCTAGTTCGCGAGGGGACATGCCGCCCATTTTATCCATCACCATGCTGATAAAATCTGGCCCGAGGGGAATTAAGCCATCGAAACAAATTAATGCCGCCATCCGCATCAGCGACTCACCGCCGTAATCGCCTAAAGCAGCTAAGAAATCGCCCACACTATCGCCAGGAATGCCATTAATTTGACAAAAAGCGACGATTTCGGCAACTAGTTTGACACTTAAATCGATCGTTTGGGCGGTTTCTGCTTTGGGGGTAATATTACCCAAAAAGCCCAACAGCGAAACCTTTTCGCCGATTTTATTGGCCAAGGCTGCCGCACCAAGGGCACTAGAGCCGGAATCTACAGTATTGTAGAGCCACATTGCAGTTTGATAGCCTTCGCCCTTGTCATTGTACAGAGCGACTGCGCGTTCGCCGATCGCTTGAATGTAGTCGGGATCGTCAGTGCCAGTGACGACTTTAATGGTGTTATCGAAGCCGACAAGATTCTGCCATTGTCCGGGAATGATAAAATCTAGGGCATTCAATGACATGACGGTTAAACCCCCAGTGGGCAACTCATCTACTAGTTCAAAAATTGCTTTGCTCACAGATGACTCCTACAGATAATACAACTATTAATCTACTACTTGAGTGTGGATAATCCACCTAAGTTAAACTTTTGGAGCCACATTTGACGATCTTCAGCCGTAAAGGAAGGATCGCGAGAAGCTACTTTAACTTGGTAACGGTTATTGACTAATACCGAAGTGCTTTTGAGCTTGGCATCATCTACTAGTGGATAGTTATTCAGTTTGCTGATACTATTTTCATATTTCTTAGCTGCTGCGGGTAAGCTAATTGTGTCGCTGATGGAGAGTACGGCAACGTTTTTACCATCTTTGTTGAGTTTGGCTTCAGCAAAGCCCTTCTTCTCTTGGGAGAATACCCGCGAGTAGCCACTAGCACCTTGAGGGAAATATTTATTAAAGTCGCCGCCAGATTCGGCTTTTTTGGCGACTGCGGCGGGTGCGTTGCGACCCGAAGTCTCTTTTTGAGTTGCGGCGTACTTTGAAGGTTCTTTACTCGAACAGCCTGTAAAGATTAAAACTACTGACAATACGATCGGCATTAATGCCTTACGCCAATTAGAAACAATCATGGTCCAATTTATTGATTTGAACTTCTCTATTGTCGCTTACACCCATGGCGATTGTGGTAGGAAAACCGATCCCTAAAGAGCGGATAGCAGGTAGGGCATCCGGTTAGACGGCGGAAAATTGTTAACAATTGAGTCAATCTATGACAGATTTCGATCGAACGAATCGTTTTTAAATCGGACAGCTCTAATGATTTTTTGCGTATAATTCGATCGAGGCTCTCTTTTTTTCTTATTGTCAAACCTATGGATATTTTCCCAGCGATCGATCTTTTGGATGGTAAATGTGTGCGGCTGTATCAGGGCGATTATGACAAGTCACAGGTATTTAATGACAACCCCGCAGATATGGCTCGCGATTGGATCGAACAAGGGGCTACCAAGCTACATTTGGTAGATTTAGATGGTGCCAAAGCCGGACATCCGGTCAATCTGTCGGCGATCGCCAGTATTGTAGAAGTAGTCAAGAATACAACCGATCGGCAAATTCAAATCCAAGTTGGTGGCGGACTGCGCGATGGAGCGAGCGTGTCAGAATTATTAAAATTAGGTGTCGATCGGGCTATTCTGGGAACGGTAGCCGTAGAACAACCGCAATTAGTAGCAGATTTATGTCAGCGATATCCGCGTCAAATTGTTGTTGGTATCGATGCACGCGATGGCAAAGTTGCCACCAAAGGCTGGTTGGAAACTTCGGAAGTATCAGCCACGGAGTTGGCTAGTCGGATGGCGGCAATGGGTGTGGCAGCGATTATTTATACAGATATTCACCGCGATGGTACGCTCGCAGGACCCAATTTGGAAGCCCTGCGAGAGTTAGCTGGCGGGGTAGAAATTCCCGTCATCGCTTCGGGGGGAGTCAGTAGCGTGCGGGATTTACTCAACCTGCTGTCGCTATCTACACTCGGCGTTACAGGCGTAATTGTCGGTCGCGCGCTATATACGGGAGAAGTCAGCCTCACCGAAGCAATTCGCGCTGTGGGTGAGGGTAGATGGCAAGATGTGCCCCCAGATTTGGGTGCGACTAATTTTGCTTAGAGTTTGAGATGACGCGGTGTAGCAGTACCACCAATTCGGTAACTTGTTGGCGACTGAAGTTTTGCAAGATGCCTTGAGCTGCGCCGCGAACGTCCACAGGAATCGTAATTTGTGCTGCTGCGGTCGGAGCGACAACAGGTGTCGGTGCGACTGGAGCCACGGTGGCGACGGATTGCTGGAGCTGCGCTGAGGCGGTAATCTCGCTATCGCGACCTGCGGCGAGTAAATCGCCAGCTTGTTTGATCTCGCGAATGACGAGTGGAGCTACAGCATTATAAGTGTTGTGGGGATTGGCGATCGCTTGAGTGGTGGTTTGGACTAGAGCTTGCCAATTAGCTGCATTTGGCTGGATCGCGCTCAAAGATTGTGCCACACTGACTAATTGTTGGCGATTGGCTGGATTGTCGCCTTGCTTGAATAAGGCTAACATTTGCTGAAGGGTCGTCGTCACGGTTGCCACGACATTAACGGGTGGAGCCATGACCGCAGTGTTACCGACAGCCATTTCTTTGGGCGCGGCGACCGCTGGTGCTTCTTTAGTATTATCTTGAGTATGAATATTGAGCATCTCTTCAAGATACTCTTGCAACTCGACAAAATTAGCAGCCGAGCCAGATAAAATGCTATCGACAACTTCTGGACGCAAGCTCAAGGTAGGCGAGTTGGCTAATTCTTCAACTAAGGCTTTAAGCGCATCGTAACCTTGGAGAAATAGACTTTCCAGTCGGCGATCGATCGGTACCGGATGATCGCGTAAAATCTTGAAACAATCTTCTAATTTATGTGCGGTTGCTTGGATACCACTAAAGCCCAGCATAGCTGCCCCACCTTTAATCGAGTGAGCGGCTCGAAACATTTCGTTGACTCGTTCTGCATCGGAGATAACTTCTGCTAAGTCTAATAATCCTTGTTCTACTGTTTCTAGATGTTCCTGTGCTTCTTCAATGAAGTAGTGCACGATCTGCTGCTTGTTATCGTCCATTTTCCTGTTCCTAAACAGATATTTTTATAGCTCAATTCGAGAAAAGCTAAGATCGACCTTTTAAGTGGTCAAATAACAGTCTGAATTGAGTGAGTTAAATTTTAGTTGCGATCGCCTCGACCTCTTCTATCGTCAATAAATAGCGACAAATAAGCCATTCGAGCTGTTTTTACGTAGATCTTCAAGACCTAAATGAACGATCGGGCAGATAAAATTTTGAATAATGATTTACTACATTTTAGATAGAAGTAACCGTACCGATCTTATTTTACCCACATTACTCGATCGAGATATCAACCTGCGACTACTAATGTTAGTAAAGCTCGATCGAACTTGCCAAACATCTGAGGTGTGGCCGATACGGTAAGAGAATCGCTTTAATCATATTTTAGGGCCTTAAAGATCGATAGAAAGATGCCACAAATACGATCGCCAACTCGACACGAATCTGTGGCCATCTGGGTCCGCAATTCTAGGGGACATTGTGCCCACACAGATGTCGCGATGGCCAGCGGCACGCTACGCGAACGTATCGAGCCATACATGTGGCTAGAATTATAATTCCCACAAATATAGAAAAACGATCGAATGTCGATCTGAATCGATGTTGGGCTGGTATCGAAGAGGGAGGGTAAAGTATAATGCAAGAAAATAGACTTACGGCTCGCCATCTTTTTTACTTATCCCGCACGGAAATCCCAATCGCCGCGCTCCTGACATGAACTTTGCTCTTCAATATCCCATTTTCGGCCCAGAGATTCAGTGTCCCCATTGTCGGCAAACGATTCCAGCTCTGACACTTACCGATACTTATTTGTGCTCTAGACATGGGGCGTTCGAGGCAAATCCGCATACGGGTGAATTGGTACATCTTCAATCCAGCCGACATTGGTGTCTATGGGATGGTGAATGGTATCGCCAACACACTCACCCCGATGGCATCCGATTTGAGATTCATGATGCTTTGGATAAACTCTACACGCAAGGCTTTCGCGCGACTAAGGTGATTATCGCCGAACGCTATCGCGAATTGATCGGTAGTTATCTCGTCGGCGAAGCTTCCAGTAGAGATCGACATCATTCCTGGACTGGTGCAACCGAGCAACCCGTTCTTCCCCGTCTATTCGGTCTCCCCGTCGAGTTTAGCCCCGCCGCCAATACCGAACCCTGCTGGAAAGTAATTAATTTCGACCTCGAAAAGGAACCAGGCATTCCGATTCAGTACCCGTATTTTCGGATCTCTCCCTGAGCCAAGGGTTAGGCTTTAGGCTCCAGGTAGAGGGCAAAAAGATCTGGTTTTTTGGGGTTCAGTTTACTTGGCGATTGAGTTTTAGACTCCAGAACCAGGTTAAGGATTCGGAATTTAGGATCTTAGGATAGCGATTCGAGTTGCCACGACTGGGAACGAAGAACACGATCCGCCTCTTTCTACCAAGCTGCTACTCTTTAATCCCCGTGTTAGCAACACCTTGAATAAACTGCTTTTGACCGATCGGAAATAACACTACGATCGGTAATGTTGCAATGCCAACTGCGGCCATCATCAGTTGCCAGCTATTGGTAAATTGTTCTTGAAATTCAGCCAGAGCCAGTTGGACAGTACGCAGTTCGGGACGGGTCGTAAAAATTAGCGGCTTGAATAAGTCATTCCACTCGCCGATGAAAGTAAACAAAAATAGCGTTATTAGTGCGGGGCGAGATAGCGGCAGCACAATTCGCCACAAAATCTGCAATCGATTGGCACCGTCGAGACTGGCAGCTTGTTCGAGTTCGATCGGAATAGTCGAAAAAAATTGTCGGAGTAAGTAAATCCCAAAACCACTGGCCGCACTGGGGAGAATTAGGGAACTATATGTGTTGAGCAGGTGTCCCCACTTTAAGAGCAAAAAAATAGGAATGACTAAAAGTTGAAACGGAATGACCAACGTAGCTAGTACCAGCAACAGCAGGGCTTGACGACCCCGAAATTTTAAGCGAGCGAGGGCATAACCTGCTAGCGCAGATGTAAAGATCTGTGCCGCAGTTACAGCTAATGCTGTAAAAGTGGAATTGGCAAAGGCGAGGAGAAAGTTACCCTGACTCCAAGCCGCTTGATAATTGGCAAATGCTAGTCGTTCGGGAAAGCTAAAACCATTAGCCGTCGCCCCAACTGGAGTCAGCGAGGTGATGACAACCACCGCTAGCGGTGCCATCATCAGACTAGCCCCAATGAATAAAAGCAGCCAGTTTAAAACTTGCCACCATCGAAAATAGTCAGAATCGGATAACTTATGCACGGTTTTGGCCTGCGATCGGTTAAGATAGTAAAGTTTGCAAATAAAAACAAATCTTTAGATTAGCGAGCAAAAGATTACACTAACGTTACATCTTTACACAAAGGAACAGCCACTTAGCGGCTGCGTAAAATTAAATATTATTCGGACCCATAGGAGAAATCGAACTCATGGTGCAGATGGCAGCCAGTTTGGAACTTAACTTTACCAGTGAAATCTACAAAGATGCCTACAGTCGGATCGATGCGATCGTAATCGAAGGCGAACAGGAAGCGCATGAAAACTATATTACACTAAGTGGTTTATTGCCAGATTTCCAGGACGATCTAGTCAAGTTATCCAAAATGGAACTGCGCCACAAGAAGGGGTTTGAAGCCTGCGCGCGGAACTTAGCGGTAACTCCAGATCTGGGATTTGCTAAGGAATTTTTTGCCCAACTCCACGAAAACTTTCAAGTTGCGGCAGCAGCAGGAAACATCGTCACTTGTCTGTTGATCCAATCCTTAATTATCGAGTGTTTTGCGATCGCCGCTTACAACATCTATATTCCAGTTGCGGATGATTTTGCTAAAAAGATTACTGAAGCGGTAGTCAAAGACGAGTACATGCACCTCAATTTTGGCGAAGTCTGGCTCCATGACAACTTTGAAGCTTCCAAAGCCGAACTACAAACTGCCAACCGTCAAAATCTACCCTTGGTGTGGAAGATGTTAAACAATGTCGCCAAAGATGCCAAGGTGTTGGGGATGGAAAAGGATGCGCTAGTTGAAGACTTTATGATTGCCTACGGTGAAGCGTTGAGCAATATCGGCTTCAACACTGGCGAAATTATGCGGATGTCCGCTTACGGCTTGATGGGAGCTTAGGTAATAGATAGTGAATAGTGGATAGTTGACTATCGCCGATCTAGAGCGATCGATTCATATCAGCTTTAATATTAGTGAAATTATCTGCCTTAATTGGCTTAAATGATTTCACCACTCGCTGCGAAATCGGTAGGGGTTATTCATGAATTACCCCTACCGATTTTGCCGTTCGCTTGATGTGATGTAACGCTAGGCGGCGATCGCTAGGATAAAATAGACGTAGGTTGTTTGTTTACAGCATTATTGCTATGTACCAGTACGAGCTACCCAGATACCTACCCACAGCCGACGATTAGCAGCTAAATTACGCGCTTTGGGCATCGATCCAGATGAATAAATAGAATTTTCTAGCAATTGTTAATCTTGCGCGCCTAGCGTTTTGAGATCGTTAACTTGGGCTTTAGTCAGTCCTTGGACACCAGTAATATTCATCCCCTCATACGGGCGGTGGGCGCGACGAGTAGAAAGTAGATTGCCATCATTTAAATCCCAGAGCCGAATCGTTTCATCTTCGCTGGCACTGGCTAAGTACCGCGCGCAGGAACTCACCGCTACCGACCAGATCCAGCTTTGATGCCCCGTGAGCGTATCCGTGCATAGTCCAGTCTCCATCGACCAAATTTTGATAGTGTAGTCAGAAGCACCGCTGAATAGCCATTTACCATCGGGACTATAAGCTAACGACAAAATCCAGCCTTCATGTCCGACGAGCGAATGACATAGTGCTCCCGTATCCACATCCCAAAGCAAGACTTGGCTGTCCATTCCTCCACTTGCCAGAATCGTACCGCGCGGGTCGAAAGCCACTGAGATCGCGCGATTGGTATGTTGGGAGAGTGTCTGCAATGGCGTCTTATCGTGCAAATTCCAGATTTTGACCGTCCGATCCTCACTCGCACTCGCAATCAGATCGAGTGTGGGATGATAAGCTAAACCGCCGATGCGATCGGTATGTCCGGTGCGCACGGACAGACATCGCCACCGTTGGGTATCCCAAACTCTAATACTGCAATCGCTACCGCCGCTGGCTAGATAGTGCCCATTGGGACTATAAGTTAGGGCGAGAATTCCGCCTTGATGTCCGCGTAAAATTTGGTCGCAGTTCAAAGAGCGAGCATCCCAAATTCTAATCGTGCGATCGTCACCACTACTAGCAAACGTCCGACCTTGAGGATCGGCAGCGACCGCAGTTACAGACTTACTATGTCCCGCTAATTGCGTCAAACAAGTCCGATCTTCGATCGACCACACCCGGACTAAAGCATCGCGACTGGCAGTAATCAGCCTTTGGGCATCGGGAGTCCAGGCGATCGATCGAAACCAATTGGTATAGCCATTAAGGGCTTGCAAACATTTCCCATCGCTAATCTGCCACAACCGAATCGTCCGATCTTCGCCGCCACTGGCAAGCTGATGACCCTGCGGGTGAAATGCCACCGACCATAACCGATCGTGATGTCCCTCTAGATGATGTAGGCAGTGACCGTCTGCCGTCCGCCAAATTCGCAACAATCCGCCGACGCCCGCACTTGCAAACCGCGTTCCATCTGGATTAAATGCCGCCGACCAAATTTCATCCCCATGTTCGGTTAAGACCAGCCGACAAACTTGTAGATCTTCCAACGGCTCATCTGTTGCTGTGGTGGCATCCCAGAGGCGCAAGGTACCATCGAGACTGCCACTGAGGAGGCTTTCCCCATCGGGACTATAATCGACGGTTGTGACCCAGTTTTCATGGCCGTTGTAGACCCGATCGCATTTACCGTTGGCAACATCCCAGATCCGGACTGTACCATCGGCACTACCACTGACTAATTGGTGTCCTTGGGGGTGAAAGCAAACACACATCGACCAATGTTGATGCCCTGTAAATTGGCGCACGCATTGACCAGTTTGCAGGTCCCAATAATAAATAATATTATTCGTGCTGCCGCTAGCGAGATAGCGACCGTTGGGGCTAAAACTCAATCCCAAGCTATGAATGCCCTCGCCGAGGGTTCTCACACAGACGCCACCATCTTGCAGATCCCAAATCGCGATCGTCCGATCGTCGCTAGAGCTGGCTAGATACCTGCCATCGGGACTAAATTTAATCGATCGTACCCAGTTGGTATGTCCCGAACAAGTCAGCAAACATTGGCCGTCGCTGACGCACCAGAGCCGAATATCGCCATTGCTGTCGCTGGCGGCTAGAGTATCGGCAGTAGGATGATAGGCGATCGCCAGGATGCTACTAAAAGTTTGGGTAAAAGCACAATCGACCATCTGGGCATTGGTAAAGTTGACCCCTGCTAAATCGCTACCGACTAAATATGCCTGCCGAACGACCAACTCCGAACAGTCTAGATCGGTCAGATCTAGCTTGAGATCGATTAAAAAATTGAGGATATTACCCGCCAAATATCCTGGTTGCAACGAATTTCGCGCTTGCCAGTCAGCGAGGATGCGACGCAGATGCTGACCGATATGTTGTGGATTGCCGATATTAGTGCGCAGTCGATCGAGTGTAGGTTTGACAATCAGTCGTAATTGTGCCTGTCGCAGATACTCTTTAGCATTAGCTTGGGCGATCGGATGGGTATCGAGCAACAACGGTTGCTCCCGCTCGATCTCCGTGCAAATACGCTCGACAAATTTACTCGTGACATATTCCATCACCATCGGCTGTAACGACCAGTGATGTCTCCCACGATCGATCCCAGATGAATTTGAAATAGTACTCCGCCGCCGGAGCGACTGAAGCACAGTCAGCAAAGATGAATTACCCAGGCTACCTTCTGGAGCACTCAGTTCTAAATTGCCTGGAGGTTGGCGATTCCACGCCGGATGTAGTGCTGTCTCCAAATCGGCAATCGGCATCGGTTCGCGACCGATTGCCAGCCAGTACATCACCTGCTGTTCCTCCGATGTCAAACGTTCCCACTGCTGCTCTAGCAAAATGTGAATATCGGCAAAGCCTAACTTATTAGCTCGTAAGTAGGGGAAAATTTCACTCACATCACCATCTGCCACCTCCTGCACCGCTGCCGCAATCAGTTGAAAAGCCAGCGGATTGCCACCGCAATACCGATCGACCTCCGCCCATTCTATTGGCACCACAGGCTTACAACCACGATCTGCAAAAATTTGTTGTCCGGCGACTGCATCCAATCCTGGTAACATCAGCGTGCGGACTTTGGCATCGACTCCTTCGAGCTGACTGATTTGCGTCGGTTTTTCGCGACTGGTAAGCAACAGACAACTCTGATGATTCATCCGTCCGAGCGTACTGAACAGATCGCCATAATCGGCATATCCAGGGCGATATTGTCCTACCCGCGCCCCAGCCTGAAAAATCGATTCGCCATTGTCTAAGACGATCAGACAGCGGTGATGCTGGCAAATTTCGAGTAACAATTCAATTTGCCCTGGTACTGTTTTGGGCATTAGTTCCAATTGCAATCGATCGCTCGTTAGCTGTCGCCCTGTCGCACTGGAACTGGTTTTCAAACGTGGCGATAAAATCAACGTGCGGATTAATTCTGGCAGTAATTCTTTAAGCGGTGGCGCATTGAGTAGACTCCGCCACAGAATATAGCTAAATCGATCGGGATCTTCCGGTGCGCCATCTTCGATCGAGTTACGCATGGCAGCTTGCAATTCTTGAACCAATTCGACCGCGATGGTTGTTTTGCCCATGCCACCCATGCCCAAAATTGCCACCAGCCGACAGCGATCTTTGCCCAGCCAACGGTGTAATCGATCGCGTTCTAATTCTCGTCCGTAAAATGCCGAGACATCCATCCCTTCTCCCCAATCGATTTGCGAGTAGATTGGCTCGACTACGCTCGGCGGTGGCGCGATCTTGGTAGCAAAAGATTCGATTATCTGCCGAAAATTAGTTTTAGAGACTTTCTGCTGCGTCGCTGCGGATAACATCCGCCATACTTGCGCGCCGACGCCTTTGATATAGTTAAAGTCGTACCCAGCGGCTGCGGCCAAATCGCGATAAGATCTACCCGCCCAAGCCGCCCTAAAGACCAATTGTTGAGGTGGATTTAGATATTTTGGAGCTAGAAGTTCTTTAACAATTGCCTCAGCACGCTCTATTTCCATCGAGATCTTCTCCCAACTAATTCTCAGTTTTTCATACTCATCAAGATAACCGATCTGGCTATGGATAGAGATTAGAGATGAGACAAGAGCAGGTTTTTAGTTGTAAAAATACAACAAAAGACACTTTATTTACTTTTATGTATTCGCTAGCGATCGCGCGATCGCCAGCAGACCACACCGCTTGGCTTAGTAACCTCACATCTTGCACCAATATAGATACTAGTGATGTCTGGGGAAAGGGTAAGGGGGAAGGGGTAAAGGATAGATGACTTGCTTGAGAATTCCTTTCCCCTTTAACCTTTCCCCTTTACCCCACTTTACTAACGATTTTGGATCTGGTGCAAGATGTGAGTAACCTTAGCTCGGCTTTTGACCGGGACGATCGACAGGTACCGATTGCAAGATTCGCTCGATGACATGCGTACCGCGACCACCGCCATTAGTCATAATCCGGTGTGAGAGTACATATACTGCCAAATCTTTCACGTCATCTGGTAGCGCATACGAACGTCCGTGCAACCATGCCCAAGCCTGAGTCGCACGATAGAGCGCGACCGAGCCGCGCGGACTGACACCGAGGCTAATTTCACTATCATTGCGCGTTGCCCGCACTAGCTCGACAATATATTTAGCGATCGCGGGGTCTAATTTGACTTGCTGACATTGGAGTTGAAGATCTTGGAGTTGAGCGGTAGTAATACAGGGTTCGAGATTATTGACTGACGTTCCCGTCGCCAATCCTTGTAACATTTGCATCTCTTCAGCCGCATCTGGATATCCCAAACTCAAAGAGATCGTGAATCGATCCATCTGGGCTTCTGGCAATGCAAATGTTCCGTGCGACTCGATCGGATTTTGGGTCGCAATTACAAAAAAAGGTGCCGCCACCGGACGCGAATGTCCATCCAAAGTCACCTGTCGTTCTTCCATTACTTCTAATAGTGCCGATTGAGTGCGCGGAGTCGCCCGATTGATCTCATCTGCCAGCAAAATATTCGTAAAAATCGGCCCAGGAATAAATTCAAATTCTCGACTACCCGGATTCCAGATATTCGTCCCCGTGATATCAGATGGCAGCAAATCGGGAGTACATTGAATCCGCCCAAATTTACCATCGATCGATTTAGCTAGAGATTTAGCCAGTAACGTTTTGCCAACTCCAGGTACATCTTCTAATAATACGTGTCCCCCAGCCAGCAGAGCTGTCAATACGAGCTGGATCGGTCGATCCTTGCCGACAATCTGTTGGGCAATATTGTTCGTCAGTCGTTGAATCGGAGAGGTGGAAACGATAGTAGCCATAATTTATTGGGATAGTCGAACGGATGGAGATCTTCATTCGCGGTGGCTGCGCCAATGCACTCAAGCAATCCAGCTTCGAGGTTGAAGGTATATCTCTAGGTTTCCCAATTCTGAGGGTGAGTGTATCAGTGGTGGTGTGTGAGACAGGGAGATGGGGAGACAGAGAAAAACTAGAAACGTAGCTCTAAAACCTATTCACTATTCACTATCCACCTCATCTACCCTCTACCCCCTCGAAAATAGCGTCGAGATAGTGCTGCCACGCCATATGTGGGGGCTTGAATTTCGATCGAAATTCAGGTTACGATCGAGCTTCATTCATACCCATTTTGGTAAAAATGTACTATAATATTAGTGAGCCTACCTAATATTCAAATCGGTTCTTTCAACCTACCCCGACTCCGTGCATCACCAATAATTCCTTCGCCCCTTTTTGGTGTCCTCAAATGTTGTTAGCCTCGCCCAAACCCGCGCCCTCGCCAGTAGTCACCAATCCGCAGAGTCGATTTGTGACTAAATCTGCTGTAGCCATGCACCTGAAGCGATCGCCAGATGAGATTTACAAAGTCAATTGTTGGCGATATGTGATACATGTGGTTGGCAAAAAGACGAGTACCTTTGTCAGTTATGCCGATCTACCACCGATCGTCGGTGTAGCCTTACCAAATCATCGAGATGTTCGCGCTTGGCGCAAACGCTGGAAAAAATACGACCATATCGCACCGCTGTTTTGGCACAATTTTTATGCTGAAAAATTGCGTCAAGTGCAGACAATGGCAGAACTGCAAGCCTGGGAAGAAGTACTTAGTTACATCGGCTTTGGATTGCCAGAATCGAGCCGGATCGAACTAGAAGGCATCTGTGGCGAAATGACTCATTTTTTGTTCGGTAACGTTGCTTAGTCTTCTGTGTCTTGAATCTGGGTATAAGAGACTGGGGGACGGGAACAGGGGGTGACTAGAAAGCAATAATTGTTCTTTTACTCATCACCCATTACCAATTACTCATCCACCCATCCACCCCTAAGTGGGAACAACCACCATAAAAAATGGGTTTACCGTACCTGTACAAATGCTGGGAATTTGAGATGATGTAAGTATCGACAAAAGCACATCAGGAATCAAGCGATGAACTTCAATATTCAATCTCTGCACAACTGGTATCGTGGTTTATTACAAAATCCTAAATATCGTTGGTGGGTAGTAGCTGCATCGATCGCTTACTTACTCAGCCCGATCGATTTGATTCCTGACTTTCTACCTTTTGCTGGATTAGTTGACGATACCCTAATTATTTCTCTATTAGTGTCGGAAGTCGCACAAGTCGCTAAGACAAAACTGCAATCTAAAACTACTCGATCGACACCCAATACTCCAGATGCATCTGGCCAAGTTATAGATGTTCGTGCGGTTGCCGCCGAATAAGTAAAGTTTCCAAAAAAGTGAGTTACCACCTTTTATATCCCCGACTTATTCAAGAAATCGGGGATATTTATTTGGTTACATATTAGATTTATCTGTGATTTTAAAAACCCAATTTATTCAAGAAGTCGGGTTTTATGCATCTACTGAATCTTGAATTTATCTGCGATCCGTTGCATTGCTGTTTCGACATTTGCCCGACTATTAAATGCCGAAATGCGGAAATAACCTTCACCCGCAGCACCAAAACCAGAACCAGGAGTACCGACAACAAAGCAATTTGTCAGTAACTTATCGAAGAATTCCCAACTAGATAAACCATTTGGAGTTTTTACCCATACATATGGTGCATTAATCCCGCCAAAAACTTGCAATCCCGCAGCGGTTAGTTCTTTGCGAATAATTTGGGCGTTCTCCATGTAAAAGCTAATTAGTTCTTTGACTTGAGCTGTGCCTTCGGGTGAATAAACCGCTTCCGCACCGCGTTGAACGATGTAGGAGACACCATTGAATTTAGTTGATTGGCGGCGATTCCATAGTTTCCATAGCTCGACATCGCTACCATCGGCAGCTTTGGCGGTGAGGGTTTTGGGTACTACTGTCAGCGCGCAACGGGTACCTGTAAAGCCAGCATTTTTGGAAAAAGACCGAAACTCGATCGCGCAATCCCGCGCCCCGTCGATTTCATAGATCGAATGCGGTAAACTCGGATCGGTGATAAAAGCTTCATAAGCTGCATCGAAGAAGATAATCGAGCCATTGGCTTTGGCATAATCTACCCACGCTTGCAGATGTGCTTTGGTAGCCGTCGCACCTGTCGGATTGTTGGGGAAACAGAGATAGATCAGATCGACTTTCTGGCTAGGAATTTGAGCGGTAAAATCATTTTCAGCGGTAATCGGCAGATATACCAAACCACCATACTCGCCCTTATCATTAGCATCGCCAGTATTACCCGCCATGACATTGGTATCGACATAAACAGGATATACCGGGTCGGTGACCGCGATCGTGTTATCGTGGCCGAAGATGTCTAGAATGTTTCCACAGTCGCATTTTGAGCCATCGGAGATGAAGATTTCGTCAGCATCGATCGTACATCCTCGTGCCTGAAAATCATGCTTGGCGATCGCTTCGCGCAACCAAGCATAACCTTGTTCGGGTCCATAACCTTTAAATTTCGATCGATCTCCCATATCCTCGATCGCATTTGTCATCGCCGTGCGACAAGCCACTGGCAATGGTTCGGTGACATCACCAATTCCCAAGCGGATAATCGGCGCGTCGGGATTGGCTTGAGCGAAAGCATTGACGCGCCGCGCGATTTCGGGGAACAAGTAGCCAGCTTTGAGTTTGAGGTAGTTATTATTAATAGTTGCCATAATTTCTGTCGCGAATCGTCATTCAACAGCTTACCGCAACCAGGCGCGATCCTCGAAGCCCACGAAATTGGTTCAGAATTCGATCTTACAGAGCGATCGGCACAACATTATAAAGCAAATTGGGGTAAAACTTAGCTGTTGCTAAGCTTTATCCCTGGCGTTTTTGGCGTAGAGAGCGTTGACTTTTAACACATATCAACCATCTGATTACTTTAAAAATAGTCTAATTTTTATTAGAGCTAGCCAATTTCTTTCTCATCCGAAAAGCTGCTGTACCACCAATAATCGTCCCGATAATAGTGAAAGGCTCAGGAACTGGTGAGGCTGCAATACTATATCCACCACTATTACCGCCAGGAATATCACCAAAACTAAATGCTAATGTAGCTGTTGGTACTAACCCATCAGCATTTGAAAAGAAAGATCCCGTACTATCTATAACCCCAAAATCTACTCCACGAGTAGCCGCATTAAAGGAACCCCTGAATAGTGAGTTATTCGCAACAGTAAGATTTACACCGTTAGTGAAAGTAAAGGCTAGGTTACCACTTGTCAGTCTGTAATCAAAGGTATTGGGCGCGTTAACAGCATCAAACGCGAAAGTTGCTAAAGCAGAAGGCGTTATAGTATATGCCAAAGGAATAACAGGGAAAGATCCACTGAAAGATTCACTTGCATCAGTAACAAACGCCAACGATCCAGGGTTAAATTGGACAGCAAATGTGTCACCAGCAACAGGATTTACCCCTTCAAAGAAATTTGTCGTCCCGTCTTGAAAAACTAATTGTCCACTATTAAGTACAACTGCTTTAACGGATTCCGCAGGAATAATTGCGGCGAAACCTATAGCTAAACTGCTAGCTGCGGCAATTTTCAGCGAAGTTGAAATCCCCAGTAAGTTTGTAAACTGTTTTATTTTCATTATAAATCTCCTTTTCTTTAGTACAAATTACTCTTTACACCATTGTCTGTATCTATCCAAAATGGATGTTTAAAATGTAAAAGCTTTTCAGAAACAAAGTTCTTGTAATTCGATCGTAGCCCAACTTCTGAGGGGCTTGTAGATAGTGCCATCTATTTCAGTAAAGTGGCGTAGAAATCAGCTTGAGACTAGAGGAATTTCACAGCTAATTGAAAATATCAATAGTTAAATAATAAAAAAATTGCAATATCTAAATTTTTCAGCAAAATAGCTTAATTTAGCAGCTTGGATCGCCTTTACTAGAGCAGCAATTTTCTTAAGCAACAGTAAAATCAGTGAATACGTAGCAACGATCGATAAATATTTATGAATTGGAAGTTACTAATTTAGATACAAGATCGCAAGATCCAATCGTCGATCGGCCTCGATCCCATAGCCAGCAGAAGATCTAGCAAAACAGACAAATCTTGTATAATATAATACTCAATTGAAATTAGCTAAAAATATAAAAACGTACAAAATCGCCGACACTTCAGTGAATTTGTAGCTTCAAGATACGAGCGTGTCTTAAGATTTTGACTAGAGATCGAACCGATCTAATTTAGATCGACAATATTAGCAATAATAGTTAAATTTAGTGAGGATTTAGCCTTGACAAATCTAGATGATTGCCGGATCGAGCGAGATTCGATGGGAGAACGCCAGATCCCAGCATCTGCCTACTATGGGATTCAAACATTACGCGCGATCGAGAATTTCCCAATTAGCGGCTTAAAGCCACTGGCGACATATGTCGATGCGTGTGTGTTAATCAAAAAAGCCGCCGCGATTGCTAATGGTAGCTTGGGTTGTATCGATCCCGCAGTCAGTGAAGCTATTATCACAGCCGCTGACGAAATCTTGCAAGGCAATTTACGCGAGCAATTTGTCGTAGATGTTTATCAAGCTGGCGCGGGAACTTCCCACCATATGAATGTCAACGAAGTCTTAGCCAACCGCGCGCTGGAACTCTTGGGCGACATTAAGGGCAATTATCAGCGCGTCAATCCCAACGACCATGTGAATTACGGTCAATCTACAAATGATGTAATCCCTACCGCCATTCGCGTAGGGGGATTGCTCGCCCTGAAGCACACCTTAAATCCCGCACTAGAGAGCGCGATCGCCGCATTGGACAAAAAAGCGGTAGAATTCCAATCGATCGTCAAATCGGGGCGGACGCACATGCAAGATGCCGTCCCGGTGCGACTGGGCGATACATTTGGTGCATTCGCGCAGATATTACGCGACCATCACGCCAGAATTGCCAGTGCAGCCAGCGACCTCACGAAATTAGGTTTGGGTGGTAGTGCTGTCGGTACGGGATTAAATACTCATCCCGAATATCGATCGACTGTAGCGCGGATTTTGGGAGAATTAATCGGTCAACCCCTAACCGTCGCGCCACATTTGATGGCTGCGATGCAGAGTATGGCACCATTTGTAAATGTGTCTGGCAGCCTGCGCAATCTCGCCGCAGACCTAGTGAAAATCTCCCACGACCTGCGATTGATGGATTCTGGCCCCAAGACAGGCTTTAAAGAAATTCAGCTCCCTCCCGTCCAACCTGGCTCGTCAATTATGCCTGGAAAGTACAATCCCGTCATGGCAGAAATGATCTCGATGGTTTGTTTTCAGGTGATGGGATTCGATCGATCGATCGAAATGGCTGCCCAAGCTGGACAATTAGAATTAAATGTGATGATGCCCCTCATTGCCTACGATCTGATTCACAGTATCGAGATCTTAGGGAATGCAATTCACGCATTAACCGACCAATGTATCGTTGGGATAACAGCCAATCCCGAACGTTGTCGTAACTATGCCGAAGGCAGTTTGGCATTGGTAACCGCACTCAATACGCATATCGGTTATCTCAACGCCGCCAACGTCGCCAAAGAATCTCTAGCCACAGGTAAATCTCTCCGTCAAATCATCTTAGAGCAAGGATTGATGGAACCAGAGTTATTAGCCCAAGTTCTGGATCTAGAAGGCATGAGCGAGTTACCCCAATCAGACTAGGTGTTAGGTGTTAGGTGTTAGGTATGTAGTGCCTCATCCCTAAAGCCTAAAGCCTCTTTTACCCCCAACGCAAAAACCCCCCTGACACCTAAGTATCAGGGGGGTTTTTAATCTCTCAAATCAAACAGGTATTAACCGTTGATGGAAGGAGCAGTCAAAGCAACAGGAGTAGCTTCACCAGCAGCCAAGTCGAGCGGGAAGTTGTGAGCATTACGCTCGTGCATTACTTCCATACCCAAGTTAGCGCGGTTGATGATGTCTGCCCAAGTGTTGATGCCACGACCTTGTGAGTCAACTACAGATTGGTTGAAGTTGAAACCGTTGAGGTTGAACGCCATGGTGCTTACACCCAAGGAGGTGAACCAGATTCCAACTACAGGCCATGCACCTAAGAAGAAGTGCAAGGAACGGGAGTTGTTGAAGGAAGCGTATTGGAAGATTAACCGACCGAAGTAGCCGTGTGCTGCGACGATGTTGTATGTTTCTTCTTCTTGTCCGAATTTGTATCCGTAGTTTTGGCTTTCAACTTCAGTTGTTTCCCGAACTAAGGAGGAAGTTACCAAGGAACCGTGCATTGCGGAGAACAAGCTACCACCGAAGACACCTGCTACGCCGAGCATGTGGAAGGGGTGCATTAAGATGTTGTGCTCTGCTTGGAAGACGATCATGAAGTTGAACGTACCGGAGATACCTAAAGGCATACCGTCAGAGAACGAACCTTGACCGATGGGGTAGATTAAGAATACTGCGGTTGCTGCTGCAACAGGTGCAGAGTAAGCAACACAGATCCAAGGACGCATACCTAAACGGTAGGAAAGTTCCCACTCACGACCCATGTAGCAGAATACACCGATCAAGAAGTGGAATACTACGAGTTGGTAAGGACCACCGTTGTACAACCACTCATCGAGGGAAGCAGCTTCCCAGATGGGGTAGAAGTGAAGACCGATTGCGTTGGAAGAAGGAATAACAGCACCAGAAATGATGTTGTTACCGAACATCAAGGAACCAGCAACTGGTTCGCGAATACCATCGATGTCTACAGGAGGAGCAGCGATGAAAGCGATGATGAAACAGATAGTTGCGGAAAGTAATGTAGGAACCATCAGTACACCGAACCAACCAACATAAATGCGGTTTTCGGTGGATGTGATCCAGCTACAAAAACGTTCCCATACATTTGCGCTTTCGCGACGTTGTAAGGTAGTGGTCATTTGTTTATGATTGCTATGAATTTTCAAGGTACGGTGTCGGTTGCCCAACCCATGTCTTCATATTAGAGCATGTGTTGAGGTTTGTAAAGCGTTTTCACAATTTTATTTTTGATTTCGATCGATATCTGGGAAATACAAGGGGATCGCAGCAGAAAACAAAGCTCTAGAACTAGCTTGGAGCCTGTTATTCAGTTAGATTATAAGACTCATAAATAAAATTAATCGATCGTCAGATCAACCGGGCGGCCAAGTCATCATACGTTGACCTAATAAGTGCAGATGTAAGTGAAATACTGTCTGACCGCCATCTTTGCCAGTATTGATAACAATTCGGTAACCTTCTTTCAAACCTTCCTGAGCAGCTACTCTCGCAACTGTTAACAAAAGATAACCTAAAAGTTCGGTATCCTCAGGGGTCGCATCGGCCATCGACACGATCGGACGTTTGGGGATAATTAGAATATGAACGGGTGCTTGCGGATTGACGTCGCGG
Organism: Chamaesiphon minutus PCC 6605; assembly: GCF_000317145.1. GTDB lineage: Bacteria > Cyanobacteriota > Cyanobacteriia > Cyanobacteriales > Chamaesiphonaceae > Chamaesiphon > Chamaesiphon minutus. Next base: position 4,378,316 of record NC_019697.1, read on the forward strand.
AAAGCCATTACCAGATCGTCTTCATAGACGATATCTGCCGGAATTTCTTTACGAATGATTTTACTGAAAATAGTTTCGGTCATAAAAGTCTAGCGGGGAGCGGGGGAAAAAATCTGGTTATGAAGATCGAAATTTAGACCTCAGATCGGTATTGCCGATCGATATTCGATCGACTGTTATCTATAATTAGTCTCGATCTGGCTTTCGATCTTCAACTTTGACTGTAGTTTGGGTGGCGTCAGTTGGGGTATTTTTGGCGACGGTTTCTGGGATGAGTGGCGATGATGGCAGTGGTTCTGGAGTGCTAGGCGCGGGTGTCGGCGGCTTCACTGCGCCGCCGAGGGGTTTGGGCGAAGATGGTTTGAGTTCTAATTGAATCCAGGCTTCATCCTCAGGCTGCTCTGGAGTTGTTGATTGAAGATTTGCAGCAGGTTCGGATTTGGTTACTGTTGGAGTCGTCGGTTGAATATTGGAACCAGAATCAGGTTTGGCGGCTAGAGTTGTTGGTTGAGTATTTACGACAGGCTCGGATTTGGGTGCTGTTGGAGTCGTCGGTTGAATATTGGAACCAGAATCGGGTTTTGCTGCTGGATTCTGTGAGGTACTTGTAGAGAGATTGCTCGGCGGTGTGGCAACTGACTGTTTAGCAGGGGGTTGAGGCGGCGATACAACTGATTGCGGCGGTACTTTGGTTGCTTCAGTGACGACAGGCTGTCGAGCTGGCGGAATTTTTACTTCAGAGAGTGGGATCTGGTTTGGTGCGGGTGGCTTGCTCTGACGCGATGGAATGGTTGCTGGTGCGGTGGTATTAGCAGCGACGCTCGCTCCAGGAGATTTTGCAGGCGGGACGCTGGGGGGAGTAGATTTGGTAGAAGTTGCTGTTTTGGCAGGAGGTTTAGCTGCTTTGGGCACCGAAGATCGATTGGCCTCTGGCTCGGCGGTTTTAGCCGTGCTGGTAATTGAAGCTTGCCGCTCGACGGCTACTAATTGGCGGCGCATTTTGACTATTTGCCATGCAAACCATCCCATCAATACAACACTGGAAGTCTGTCCGACTAAGATGCCCCCTGTGACTTGATGTGCATACAGCCATAAGAACAGAGCGTAAAAAAGGCCGACTCCACTCCAAATAAAATCATTTTTGCGATGGATTTCCGGCAATAAGAAGGCTGCGGCGTACAAACCGACGCTACCCGTACCCACCAAGACAGCTAAGATATATGCCAGCATTTTGATATAACACTCCTACAAGCCAACGTCTCTGACTAGATTTAGCATCTCATAATCTTGGTGATTATCCAATGAAAGGCTTTAGGTATTAGGGATTAGCTGTTAGAGAATAGGGTATTTTTTGCCTTGTCCGTATTCCCTAAAGCCTAAAGCCTAAAACCTAAAGCCTAAAGCTTAAAACCTAGACTGTTGCGGCTACAGCTTCGACTCGATCGGGTAATAGCTCGATATTGGTGAAGTTAAACTCAGTAGTAGTAGGCTGCCCATTTTCTTCAGCTTGAATGATTCGCTGACTGAGAATTTGGTAGTTGCCGACTTTTTGATAGTTGTCTTCAAAGACGATCTTACCGCCTTTGACTTCTCCCGTTTGCGGATCGGCATAAACCGAGTCGTAGCGATGAGATAGATAGCCAGCACCAGTATCGTGACTGCTGAAGGTATCGATCGTCACGACGATACCGTGAATGTGACGGTGAACGTGACAGACTTCATTATTACGGAGTTTGTACCGATCGCCTTCAGATTTACCACCCATGAGAATTTCTACTGCACCTGTAGCGTCGGTTTCGCCATAGGAAAAAGTGTTTTTGCCATGAGTTGATTCAAAAGTGCGGCGCACGCGATGGATGGCAACTTCGTTGAGCTGTCCGAGAATGGCTTTGCGAGCTTCTTCATCGTCGATCCCCGCGACCTCAGCACTCAGATTTGCTTTGACGGCAACTGTGCCAGTCAAGACTAGATCGCCATGCTTAAATTCTACTGTGGCAGTGTAGCCAGGAAAATTCGGCTCCCATGTATAGCGATTTTCGTAAGCTGCCTGAAATAGGTCTCGTGCCGATCGTGTTTCTGTCATCTTGTCTAAAATTTTGATTGGGTATGTAATCCTAGTTTAAAGATTTTTCGATCGATTTTCGTCTTAGCAGCATTAGATGCTAAATTACGGGTAAGATGACTATTTCAGACTCCCACCTCTCGATTGCCGATTTACATCCGGTCGCAACGGCTTTTGCGATCGAATGGCATGTATCGCTCTCGGAACTATCTCAACCGCTAGAAGATAAACAAAGACTGGCCGCAGGATTATTATTGCAGCTATCACTAACCATCGATCGCCCGATCGCCAATGTCTGCGTCGAACGAATCGATCGGATCGCTCCCACCGGACGGAATCAAGGGCTAATCGATTTTAAATTAATTTGTCGCCCTGTCGATCGACCTCAAGTTCATCTGGGAATTTGCGTGCTGCCATTTTTAGATCTAGAGCGCGTGGAGGAAGCTTGTACTCGACTTTTGGTGTATAAAGACTTCGGACTCGATCGATTGTGCTTGCTGCGCCAAGACAATTTGATGGCCGATATTCAGCAGTTACCAACTTGCTTACCCAAGTTATTGTCTCCACAGATTGGCGGTCGGTTTATTCCGCTCAGACCTAAAGATATCGTTACGATCCTGACCGTGCTGTCAGTATTTCAGAACAAGCAACAACATCATGTAACGAATGAGATGATTTGTGCTTATTTACGGCAACCAAAATTGTCGGTCGAAAATGAGCTGATTAGCCGTATCGTTCTCACTGCTGGTTCGTAGAAGATAGTGGATAGTGGATAGTGGATCGCTGACTTAAGTTGCTACTTAACTAACCTCAGTTCGGGTTAAGGATATTGGCTTTGCTCCATTACCGCCGCTGATTGAAATCGGGGCGGACTTCGTAGCAAAAGCCGAGACTTCCAGTCTCCAGGCATCTCTTAACCCGAACTGACGTTAACTAGTAAATTTATAAAGTATCGATCGCAAAAATATGGATATTATTACAACTTTACGTCAAGACTATGCCAAATTTCCGTTCGATCAAAGTTATGAGATTTATGCTGAAGACGTATATTTTAAAGACCCACTGACACAATTTCGTGGATTACCTCGCTATCGGAAAACGATCGAGTTTATCCAGAAATGGTTCGAGCATCCGCACTTAGAAATGTATGAAATCGATCGAGTCGATCGACTAATTACCACGCGCTGGTTGTTAAGCTGGAATACACCCCTACCCTGGCATCCAAGGATCGAAATCCCTGGCAAAAGCGAACTAACACTCAATGATGCAGATTTAATTATCAGTCATATCGACTACTGGGATCGATCGCCCCTAGATGTTTTGAAGCAGCACTTTAAGATTAGTGGATAATGGATGGTGAATGGTGGATAAGTGAGAAGGCTGGGAAAGGGGAGCATTTTTTTCTAAATCCAAAATCCAAAATCCATCACCCATCCACCCATCCACTCCTATCTGTTCCGCTGTGACCAGACTCGTGTCGGTAGACCCCAGACATAGATAAAGCCTTCAGCCGCTTTGTGGTCGAAGAGATCGTCTTCGCCGTAGGTAGCTAAGTCCATATCGTAGAGACTGTAATCTGACTTCCGTCCGACCATCGTTGCATTGCCCTTAAATAGCTTAATCCGGATGGTTCCAGAAACTCTGGCTTGGGTTTGCTCGATAAAGGCATCTAAGGCAGCTTTAAGGGGCGAATACCACAGACCGTTGTAAACAATTTTGCTGTAAGTCTCTTCAATCCCCCGTTTGTATTGGGTGACATCGCCAGTGAGGGTAAGACTCTCTAGCTCTCGGTGTGCTTGGATCAGCACGGATAAGGCGGGAACTTCATAGATTTCTCGCGATTTGATACCGACGAGCCGATTTTCTACCATGTCGATGCGGCCAATACCGTGATTGCCGACTAGTTGATTCAATTTGGTAATCAGACTTACGGGATTTAGAGCTTCACCATCGATACTAACTGGACTACCCCGATCGAAGCCAATTTCGATGTATTCTGGTTCGTTAGGCGTATTCTCGATCGCTTTGGTGAGGGCGTAAACTTCTTCTAGGGGTTCTACCCAAGGGTCTTCGAGCGGCCCAGCTTCGATACTACGACCCAATAAATTAAGATCCACACTGTAGGGTGAAGATTTTTTCACGGGTGATGGAATCCCGCATTTTTCGCCATACGCAATCGTTTGTTCGCGGCTCATCCCCCATTCCCGGGCCGGGGCTAGCACTTTTAAATTAGGATTGAGAGCGGCGATGGATACGTCAAATCGCACTTGGTCATTACCTTTGCCCGTACAACCGTGAGCCACGGCATCGGCACCATATTCTTCAGCGGCTTCAACTAGCAATTTAGCAATCAAGGGACGCGCTAGAGCTGTCGAAAGTGGATAGCGATTTTCGTAGAGAGCATTTGCCTTGAGTGCGGGAAACGCATAATCGGCGATAAAACGTTCTGTCGCATTGGCAACCAGCGACACGCTCGCACCAGAATTTAAAGCTTTTTGGCGAATCGGTTCTAATTCATCTCCCTGTCCCAAATCTGCGGCAAGGGTAATTACTTCTTCGACCCCCCACTCTTGTTTGAGATAGGGAATACACACAGATGTGTCTACCCCACCAGAATAAGCAAGCACAACTTTTTTAGCACGACCCATAGTGTAGTTTCACCTCGATAACGAGTTTTCATTATAGGGGATAGGGGGTAGGGAATAGGGGGATAGGGGATAGGGGATAGGGGGTAGGGGGTAGGGAAAATCAGTCTTTAAAAACAACAGGTGCCGTATCGTTAACGATACGGCACCTGTGAAGATATCTAAGTCGATCGAAGATAAAGTCTGGAGCTAGAAACTATCCCCTGTCCCCTATCCCCTATTCCCTAGATTAAGATTTAGCTTCTAAACGAGCGTAGAATAGACCGCGAATTTTGACTTCCTTAGGATCTAGAGCACCTAAGTCGGTATCGGAAGGTTGTTCGCTTTCAAAAATCCCGGCGATTTCGCCAGTGGCACTGTTGACCTTGGCAACTTCAAAGTTGATTTTACCTTTTCCAGTCTGAGCGCGTTTGGTATTTTTGCGATCGCCTTCACGGCTTTTGGCTTCGGCTTGAAGAGCGTTGGCGTTGTCGTAACCACTGGCAACACCGCGACCTTTAGGATCGAGGAACACCGAACCGCGATAGGAGGGCACTTTGTACTCGCCTGCGAAATCAGTTGAAGTATTGATACTTTCGACTCCAGGTTGACTACTTGCAGTTAACTCTTTAACGGTAAACAAGAAAGGTACTAGCTCTCCCCCAGGCATCTTGACTGTGATAGCTTGGAAGTCAATTCCGTCCTCTTCTTTGAAAGTCAGGGTGCGATCGTCAGACAAAGACACCGTACCTCTAATCTGGTCGAGACTAGAAGTCGCGCGGGTGACTAGCTTACCAGCTACAAATTCTGCTTCTTGACGTTTGTTTTGAGGTTCTTCTTTAACAAAGTAATTGGTGGGTTGGATGCACATATCCACAAACTGGTAAGTCTTGGCTGCATCCAGCGGAATGGCTCCTCGGCTAGTGTCGTCGATGACAGGACAATTGTTAGCCAGCCCCGTGCCCCGAATATCTTCATAAGTAAGTACAGTTGTTGCCGATACGGGCGCATCACTGCAAGCCGTCAACAAGCCAATACAGATGGCTAGGAGAGCGGCGACTAATCCGCGAAATTTCATGATTAACCTCAATCTTCGATAATAATTTATGTTATTACAGTCTTTGTCTGTGAGTGAGTAGTCGATCGAAAGTAATCTTCGAGATTGTGTTCGATCGTTACTATGGACACAGTAAGATAATTGTCTTGTCGATCGGTATTTTACAACGCGCGTGCCTTCTACATACCATCTATGGGCAAATGAATTGCGAATATTTATTTGCAGGTGTAGCCTTACAGCTCAAAATATAAATTTATATTAATATTATTTGACAAAATAACTCAAATGAAAACAAATGACGACTCATCTTTACCATCTCAACTGACATCAAATGGACTGCCGTCGGCATCCACACTCACCAAACCACCGATCGAGCATCTCGATGAAGTGGTCGATCGCATCCACGAACTGGCGGAGCTACACCAAACCGATCCGCTGGCACTACTGCAACTGTTACGTACCTTAGAGCAACTGCATCGCGATATTCAACAAGGTTATTTTCAGTCTGCTCTACCAAATAGCCGTCAATCATTGTACGCGCTGTTGCGAGATATTGAGGAAAATGGGGGCTGGCCTTATATTCAAAGGTGGAAACTCCAAGATTTAATTGCTAATTTAGCTGAATTAGAAAGTAGTACGTCGGATTGAGACGGTCATTCACCTGCTAACGATTGAGAAATATTGGAATGTTTTAGATTAAGTAATTCGGCTGGACTTTACAAACGAACTATCAACCAATTTGTTGAAACTGGTAGAATTTTCATTGTAAATCAAGTACTACTTGAGTCGAGTGGCCTGCTGCCCGAGCGCAGCAATAGAGCATAAAATCACAGCCAATCTTCCCCAGCTCTAAGCATAAGTATGATTGCGTTGCTACAGATTGAGATGACATTGAAAAATGAAAATATGCACGACCACCTAAATGACCAACCAGACATTCCGATCGATTCTCATCCAGAGCTGCAACAATATCCTCAAACTGCCCGTGAGTACTACAATCGTGGTCGTTCTCGCGATCTGGGCGGCGATCGCGAGGGTGCGCTGGCCGATTATAATTGCACGATTCAACTCGATCCTAATTATGCCAAAGCTTATGTCAATCGCGGATTGTTGCGCGATCGATTGGGTGACAGGCAAGGTGCATTAGCTGATTACGATCGAGCCATCCAGCTCGACGAGCGCAGTACGATTAGTTATTATAATCGCGGTAATGTTCGTTATCGCTTAGAGGATCTTCATGGTGCTTTAGTCGATTACGATCGGGCGATCGAATTAGATAACACGCGGGCAAAAATTTATTATAATCGTGGGATCGTGCGCGTTTATTTGGGCGATCGGCAAGGTGGGATCGAAGATCTTCAAACCGCCGCCAACCTTTTTCGCCAGCAAGATCGCGACTGGGATTATCAACGCACGCTCGACAAAATTCAGGAACTATAAAATTTGTCGATACGCGTTGGCTGCGGCTGTGTTTGTTTTGTTATAACTGCTTGGAGCTACTCCGATCCTAATGCTTCAACTTTAACTTCCTCATTGCTTACCCAAGCAATCCGAGCGGTACCGCGATCGATCGCGATTTGCCGGATTTGAGCTAAATCGCCGTCATCGAGATACATTTCCACCCGTACCAATTCGGGTGTCGATCTCAACTGGCGAGCGTAACTCAGTGCGGCGGCGGTGGCTGTCGGGGTCGCGGCGACTACTAGCCAGTCTGATTTGGCCGTGTAGTGGGGCATGGCGGGGTTGGTTTGTAAGACTTGCTGTAAATCTTCGATATTCAATGCAAAGCCGATGCCAGGGAAGTTTTGGCCTTGTGGGTGATATAAAGCCAGCAATTTGTCGTACCGTCCGCCTTTACCGAGAATACAAGCGCGATCTTCGGTGATGCTCACGGCTTCAAAGACGATACCCGTATAGTAATCAAAAGTTTGGATCGAGCTGAGATCGAGAATTAATGGGATCTGAGCGTTGGTAGTAGTAGCTAATAATTCAACTACCATTTGGAGATGGGCAATTGTCGCTTGACTGCGAGCATCTAGTTCTAGTTTCGCTAATTGTGTCAGTACTAGTGCGGGATTGCCGCGCAGATCGATCAGGCAAAGGGCTAATTCTTGCTGTTGGGGTGTGAGGGGTAGCTGCTCTAGCGTAACGCGATCGAGATGTGCCACACACCGTCGAATTTGGGTCTGAAATTCACTAGGAAATTGGGTGAGTAACGCGCGACTCAAGCCTGCTTCGCCTAAAATTATCTGCCAATTAGGAACTGCTAAAGATGTCAAGCAGTCTATCATCAGGAGGATGGCTTCCACATCGGCACGGATGCCACCAACGCCTAATAGTTCGATGCCAGCTTGATAAAATTCGTGTTGTCGCCCGTGATGTTCGGGATCGGATTTGAGGAAGACATTGGTGTTGTAGTACAATCGTTGCGGGTAAATGTCTCCCATCCGTGCTACGGCAGCGCGCGCGATCGAAGCTGTTAATTCTGGGCGCAAACCAAGGGTCCCGCCATCGATGGCCGGAATTTGAATCACGCTGTCGCGATCGACCGCACCGCCTGCTGTCAAGGTTTCTAATCGCTCTAGGGTGGAAGTAATAATCCGGTGATATCCCCAGCGATGAAATACATCTTGAATTCCTTTTTCTACCCACCGTTTTTGAGCGACATCGAGAGGTAGTAGATCCCTAGCACCGGGCGCGTAAAAGTTTGTCGGCCCAGTTTCTGCTCTAGAATAGCGTGGTGTGGGCAGCTCGCTGGGTTCGGCGAGAGAATTATTGGGATGGGGATCGGTCATGTGTTTAGGATTAGCAACAGGCAACTTCCTAATTTTAGTGGATAGTGCGTCGCTGCCAGTGTGAGTTGGAGATCGTTATGCAAGTTTCTAGTCTAGATTTACTGGTGCTAGTAGACTCCGGATCTAGGGGAGCGATGTGTGCTTTACATAAGTACATTCATTCAGTTATCGGTGGTGGGTAAATGTGTGGATTTTGAAGGTCGATCGATAAATTATGACAATATGGGCGTTGCCGCTAATCATTCGCCGCATCCTCCGTCCCCTCATCTTCCTCTCTCACTGTTTCCCCTTCTCCCTGTCTCCCCATCGATCTTACTTTTTGCCAAACAATCCGCTAAACATCCCTTCGCTGGGTTTCTTAGGGGGATTCTTGCCGCCAGAACCGTTAGTCTTGGGATTGGATAGTCGCTCAAATTCTTGCTTGGCTTGGATGACTTGGGGGTCTTTGGGCGCGAGTTGGATAGCTTTGTTAATCGAAATTTTGGCCATTGTCATTTGTTTTTGATGCATGTACACCAATCCCAACAAAGTATGTGCGCGGACATTATTAGGTTCGGCACTGATGACTTCTTTAATTTCTGGTACTGCTTTTGCCCAATTTTTATTGATCGTGTAATCCTCAGCTCTACGGAGCGCACCTTCAATTGGCGATGGTTTGGCCAATTCGGTGGAGGCGGAGTTTGTCTCCTTCGCGGGAGTAGATTTACTACTATTTACCGCTGTTGGGGGGGTAGATCTTACCGACTGTAACTGTCTGCGTAACAGATACACCATGTTTAGCTCGCTGATTTGATTAATCGTCTGCTCGCTTTGGTTTAATTGAATGTATTGTTGGCTGACTAGTTGCTGGAGGAGTCGATCGTAAACTTGCTCGAAGTCTGCACCACTTTGGTAAAGTTGTTGGCACAAAGGATCGATAATTTGTACTTGATTACCTTCTTCTAAGAGTCTTTTACCAAACAGTTCTAGCATGATGATCTGCTCTTGAAGTTGAGATTGACGAGACAGTTGACCGTATGCATGGGTAATTAGTCGCGAAAATAGTCTTACCGCCATTTGTCGCTCTGTGTCAGTTTTCCATTGGGCACAGTCGGGATGCAACAATCTGGCTACGGCTTGATAGCGTTCTCTGATGTCTACTTCTTGAGCATTTACACTCACGCCTAGAATAGCGTGTCGATCGATAAAGTCATACTGAAATAGTCCGCGATCTAATTGAAAACTCATATACTTTGGTGCGCAGCAACAGGAGTCTTGTGGGGTGGTGTACGCCCAACTCGGAGTTCAGCTCTCAGCAGCAGATCTAGGTTCCCTGGTCGGTAACGCTCTCTAGCTCGATGACACTGCTACTCATTTGGAGTCCTGGGCTTGCCAGTAACTCAGTGGGGTACATCATATATATATTCCCCATTTCGCAGCTAATATTCACGTTTGCTCGAAATTTTTTTAAATCATAAGCGGGGAGCGGGGAAGATGGGGAGAGTGGGAGAATAAAGAACGCAGTTCTAAAGCCTAACGCTTAGAGCCTAAAGCCCACCCTCTACCCTCTACTCTCTAACCAAGACCAAGGTTCGATCTTGGTAACATAGAGTAATTCTTGACTCAATTCGTCGTGTAATTTGCCATTAGTCGCGAGAATGCGACCCGATCGAATATCGAAGGGACTGCGATCGTAAGCGGTAATCGTGCCGCCAGCAGCCTCGACAATGGCCACGCCAGCCGCCAAATCCCAGGGAGACAGTCCCCGTTCCCAATAGCCGTCCAATCGCCCACAGGCGACGTAAGCTAGGTCTATGGATGCTGCGCCAGCACGTCTGACGCCTTGAGTGATATGGGTCAGATAACAAAATTCTTGATAGTTATTATCTGGGGTTTCGCGGCGATCGTAAGCAAATCCAGTCACTAGTAAACTTTTGGCTAATTTATCGACATTGGAAACGCAGATCGAGCGGTCGTTACAGGTCGCACCGATACCGATTGCACCAGCAAATAGTTCGCGATGAAAAGGGTCGTAGATCGCGCCGACTGTTGGGACGCCATTTATTAGTAATCCGATCGAAGCTGCCGAAAATGGGTATTGATGCGCGTAATTCGTCGTTCCATCTAATGGATCGATCGCCCATAGGTATTCGGCATTCAAATCGCCAAATTGACCGGATTCTTCGGCCAAAATCGAATGCTCTGGAAAGTTTTGTCGCAATATCTCTAAGATGACTGCTTCGGCTTGCCGATCGGCTTCTGTGACCAAATCGCCAGGACGATCCTTTTCGACGATCGACTCCAATTTACCCCAACAGGCTTGTAATACCTCACCCGCTGCTAATGCTGCTGCTTTGGCTACTTCTAAATAAGCCGCTACGCGCTCGGTCGATTGTTGGGGAGAGTTCATTTGCACGGATTTATCATCTAATTATGTACAGTCGGTATTGTACCTTACCACCGCTGCTACTTGCCCTGGCCAATTCAATGAAAAACTCCCCTAACTGGTCAAGGGAGGGCAATGTCTAATTAAGTTTTTTTGGTAATTAATTCGCGTTACTATTCACGGGAATATTACCGATTAATTCGTACTGTCTTTTAGTTTCGATGTAAAACTGACGATGGGGCTGTAACTGTTGATAATAAAGTCCGATTCCTTGTTGAATGACCAATGCTGGGTCTTGGTTTGTTTGTTTTTGGATTTCGTCTAATTGGCGGGCTGTTTCAGCGTCTACTTGGATTATGAGTTGCATGTATAAAGCCTCGTTGTATATTTAATAGTATCATTAATATTACCCAATAGGTTTTATTCCTATCTCAGTCGATCGATAGATATTAGTAAATTTAATCTAAATATTAATATATTCGATCGAATGGTCAAGAAAAGTAACAAAAAAGACATTTATGGGCAGTTATATTTTGCTTTTAAAATAGTTATTATTAGGGCGATTTTATTTAGCACTAGAAGTCATAATGGATCTCAATCGCAGCGCGGTATCGATCGGGAGAACACCATCAGCACTTAGATACTCATTTAGAATGATGACAACTTACGATCGATCGATCGCCAGATGACAAGTTTTTCGCTAAAATGCTAGAGCAAGCGATCGCGCACTCACTAACTCGATGGTCATGAACCCAGCAGCAGCAAAGGAAAATAGTGTTATAAATAATGAGCCGAGCGACAAAACACTCGAAGCGATGAGACATTTCTCCGAAACTTACGCCAAAAACACGGATACGTACTTCTGTGTGGATCTTTCGGTAACCGCCGTCGTCATTAAGGGATTGGCGAAAAACAAGGAAGAACTGGGTTCGCCCCTTTGCCCCTGTCGTCATTACGAAGACAAAGAAGCTGAAGTCAAAGCTGCATTCTGGAACTGTCCCTGCGTCCCCATGCGCGAACGCAAGGAATGTCATTGTATGTTATTCCTGACGCCAGACAATGATTTTGCTGGCAATATTCAGGAGATCGCTCTTGAAGAAGTCAAAGCGGTTTAGTAGGGATTAGGCTTTAGGCTTTAGGTTTTAGGCTTTAGGTTTTAGCGTTAAACAAGGGACGGAACCACATACCAGTAAACCAATCGCGTTAATCCAAAAATTCTGTTAATCCCGGTGATGCTGAACGTGCGAGCGTCAAAATGGTAAAATATATCATGTGGATTAACGACCACTAGATCTTCACTACTCCGAGTTTCAACCTCATGTCCGTCGATGAATCTGCCAGTCTGCGTCGAGCTATTCCGATCGATCGGATTAAATACGACGATCGGGGTTTAGTTCCTGCCATCATTCAAGATTACTTGGATGGAACTGTGCTGATGATGGCATGGATGAATAGCGAATCTTTGGCTAAGACTTTAGACACAGGCGAAACCTGGTTCTGGAGTCGATCGCGCCAAGAATTTTGGCACAAGGGCGCAACCAGCGGACACATTCAACACGTCAAAGATATTCGCTATGATTGCGATAGCGACGCGCTGTTGATTTCGGTCGAGCAAGTCGGCGACATTGCCTGTCATACTGGCGAACGGAGTTGCTTCCATCAAATCGATACCAACACAGTCGCACCACCCGCCGATACCCTCTCAGACTTATATCAGACAATTTGCGATCGCCGCGACAATCCCCGCGAGGGTTCCTATACCCAATCACTATTTGCAGGCGGGGACAATAAAATTCTTAAAAAAATTGGCGAAGAAGCAGTTGAAGTCGTGATGGCATGTAAAGACGATCGCGCCCCCGAAATTGCAGGTGAAGCCGCAGATCTGTTCTATCATACCCTCGTCGCTCTCGCCCACCATCGCGTTAGCATCCGCGACGTCTATCGCGAACTCCAAAAACGAAGGAAGTAAATGCAGTAGTGGATAGTGGATAGTAGATAGAGAAGATAGCAATCATAATTGAGAAGCTGTACCCTCTTTTTTCTTGCTTTGCGCTCTCTGCGCCTCGACGATCGGAATTGCTTAGTCAATAGTGAATAGTGGGTAGTGAACCGAAAGTAGGGTGGGCATTGTCCACCATGTAAAAATACGCCATGTTGACAGAAATTGCCCAGAAAACTCGACTAGCCGCTCAACAGTTAGCCAGTCTCTCAGCGACAGCTAAAAATGCCGCCATCGAAGCAATTGCCGCATCGTTAGAACACTATGCCGCTGAAATTGTCGCGGCTAATGCAATCGATTGTCAAGCTGCTGAGGGTGAAATCGCTCCAGCTTTGTACGCCCGATTGAAACTAGATGCCACCAAACTCAAAGGCGCGATTGTCGGCGTGCGGGATGTGGGCAAATTAGCAGATCCAGTGGGTCGAATTCAGATCCATCGCGAAATCGATGCCGGACTGATTATGCGGCGGGTAAGCTGTCCTGTCGGTGTTTTAGGCGTAATTTTTGAGGCTCGTCCCGATGCCGTGATTCAGATTGCCAGTTTGGCAATTAAATCGGGTAACGGTGTCATTTTAAAAGGCGGACGGGAAGCGATCGAGTCTTGTACCGTATTGGTTAGAGCAATTAAAGCGGGATTAGCGCAGTCGGAAGTCGATCCCGATGCGATTCAACTTTTGACTACCCGCGCCGAAACTAGCGAACTACTCAAATTAGATCGCTATGTCGATCTAATTATTCCGCGTGGTTCTAATGAATTTGTCAAATACGTTCGAGATAATACCCGCATCCCCGTTTTGGGACACGCGGATGGCATCTGTCATTTATACATCGATCGAGAAGCGGATTTCGAGAAAGCAATCGAGATTGCCATCGATGCCAAAACCCAGTATCCCGCAGCTTGTAACGCGATCGAAACTCTCCTAATCGATCGCGCGATCGCTGGCGATTTTTTACCGATAATTATCGATAAACTCCAGGCTCATGGCGTCGAAATTCGCCTGAGCGAATTTGGACATCAAATCTTGGGAAACGAACTGCATCTAACTGTTGATTTAGCAATTGCTACCGATTGGGCAACAGAATATAGCGATCTGATTATCGCTATTCAAATCGTCCCCGATCTCGAAGCCGCGATCGCGCATATTAATACTTATGGTTCGCGACATACCGATAGCATTGTGACCGAAAATGCTAATACTGCCAAAGTATTTAGCGATCGAGTCGATGCCGCGAATGTCTTTCACAATTGTTCGACCCGATTTTCTGACGGATTTCGCTATGGGTTTGGTGCCGAAGTTGGCATCAGTACTCAAAAAATGCCCCCGCGCGGGCCAGTTGGTTTAGAAGGATTGGTAACTTATAAATATCAACTCAGCGGCGACGGACATATCGCCGCTACATACACGGGAGAAAATGCCAAACCGTTCACACATCGAGATATCTAATTCAGTCCAGACGTCGCATCAGAAAGTATATTGTTAACTTCGATCGCAATAATCTCGATCGTTGCAAATACGACTAGTGATTTTACCAGTAGCGACTGAAGTCGCTGGATAACTAACCACAAAAATGGGTCGATCCTAAATTAGGATCGACCCATGGGTTTGGGTACTAACAAAACTTCGCCTATTATTGAAGAACCAGAGTAACATTGGCGTTCTGTAGACCACCACGTTGTTGAACTTCAGAGAGAGTTTTGTTAACTGCGTACTTTTGGTTGATCGAGTTGATTAACTCAGTTTGGTTGTGCTTTTTGGCAACGCCCCAAAGGTCAGCAATTAAGTCGAAAGAACCATCAGCATTGCGAGACCAACCTAGATCGTACTCGCCTTCCAAGATAGCGACGATATCAGCGCGGACGCGTTGACCTTGGTAGCCACGTAGGTCTGTTTCGGTCTTAACGTTGATGCCAAGGTCGCGCAAAGAAGTTTTGAGGATTTCTGCGTCGGTGATTTTGGTACGGAGAGTGCTAAAGTGAGACATATCGGTTTCCTCCAATAAAAGTGAGTTAGGCGAAACGACAACTTGAACTGTTCTGGCAAGCGATCGATCTTGTCATTCGATCGCTTTCGGTCTCCTTGCTAGTTTCGATAGGCTAATAGTTCCCCATATCGAGCTGACTAGCACCTTGACTCCGCAATGCGGAGCAAGCTTGTTAAAACTCCAGTCGATGATATTCAGCGACTGAGGCAGCGGCGGGACGCGCTCGCTGTCTTGCCCAATCTCGCAAAGCAGTCACCTGCTCTGTCATTGTCCGCGAGAGGGGCAGAGTAGCTTTAATGGCTGCGATGATGTCCAATTGCGTAAACTCTCGGTTTTGAGCGAAAGCATCATACATTGCCGCGATTAAAGCTTGTTCTATTTCAGCACCTGAGAATCCATCGGCAACTTTGGCTAGTTGCGGTAGGTCGAAACGATCGAGGTCTCGGTTGCGCTTACTCAAGTGAATTCTAAATACAGCTTCGCGTTCGGCCTGAATTGGTAAGTCCACAAAGAAGATTTCATCAAATCGGCCTTTGCGTAAGAACTCACCAGGCAGTCGTTCGACACGATTGGCTGTGGCCATCACGAAGATGGGCGATGTTTTTTCCTGCATCCAAGTCAGGAAAGATCCAAAGATCCGGCTGGAAGTACCACCATCGGAGTCACCAGAACCAGCCGTCCCAGCAAATGCCTTATCGAGTTCGTCGATAAACAAGATCGCGGGAGAAATTGATTCGGCTGTCTTGAGCGCGCCGCGTAGGTTAGCTTCAGAGCGTCCGACAGTCGAGCCGTCGTAAACTCGACCCATGTCCAATCTCAGCAGCGGTAATCCCCACAGTCTGGATGTAGTCTTGGCAATTAGTGACTTCCCACAACCTGGTATGCCCAGAATTAGCATCCCTTTGGGTTGGGGTAGTCCGTAAGTTCGCGCCCGTTCGGTGAAAGCACCAGAACGTTGTACCAGCCAGCCTTTAAGTTCCTCCAGTCCACCTACCGAGTCGATGGTTTCATCTTCTTCGATAAATTCGAGGATACCGTTGCGGCGAATGAGCTGCTTCTTCTCTGACAAAACTATATCAACTTCGGCTTCGGTAATTTTGCCGCGT
Organism: Chamaesiphon minutus PCC 6605; assembly: GCF_000317145.1. Lineage (GTDB taxonomy): Bacteria > Cyanobacteriota > Cyanobacteriia > Cyanobacteriales > Chamaesiphonaceae > Chamaesiphon > Chamaesiphon minutus. The sequence continues at coordinate 4,394,307 of NC_019697.1, forward strand.
TTGACATATGCCTTGCGATAGACTTTTTCAGCTTCATCTTTAGTCAAGCCTAGCGAAGCTTTGAGTAATTTCTCTTTGCCTTCGTTGGAAAGACGATTTTGCCGGGTACGGTCTAGCTGTTGCGTCAAAACCCTATCTAGTGCAGTCAGATCGGGCAATGCAAAATCGAGAACTACGACTTCTTTTTCCAATTCGATCGGAATTTGCTGAACTGGTGACATCAGAATAATCACTTTCTGCGTACCTTGGAATCCAGCAATCGCATCGCGCAGCCAGCGGGTTACCGCAGCCGAATCTTTAAAAGGATGTAAATCCTTAAAGATAAAGATTGCTGGCTCCTTGTGTCTGGTCGTCCACTCGATCGCTGCTTCAGGCGAGATCGTGTTGTGTTGTGTCGTTCTAGCTTGTCCGTACTCCACCATCCCGTGTGTCAATGTCCACACGTAAAGCTTACGGGGTTCGTGCTTCATCTGCGAAATCTTGGCAATTTCTTTTTCAGCACGATCTTCCTCTGCTGTGACGAGATAGATGAGTGGGTATTGAGCTTGGATGAGAATGTTTAGCTCTTCTTGCATGACTATCTGTCCTCGAAAGATGGTGACTACACTAGACTAGCTTCGATCTACTTCCAGTACTGTAGTAACAGAAGCATTTATCCAGCCATGAAACATAAGCTACTTCTAAACGACGATCGCGAGATCTTGCTGCGTTTGAGATTGAGGAGATACTCCTACCTCTGCCTTTCGTAGCGACCGCTCCTCAGTCAGGATGCCTGGATCTTTTCCGAGGGCAACCATTTCCCCGTCTTTAATTACGACCGGATGTTCGCATTCAGGACAGTTATAAACTTGGTGCGTCGAACCATGTAACTCGACCCCATCGACCACATCTGAGTGATTGAGATAAAATTCCACAGCTTTTTCTACGATGTTGGACATCGAGTCAGCGTCTACTGCCGATCGAATTTTCAACTGACGGTGTAGTTGTGGCGGCAGGTACAAAGTGACCTTTTGCTTGTCTTCCATACAATTCTCAACTGCTTTACCCGGGTATGTATTCACTTTAATTGTTTCCATTTTAACTGTCAAGCTGGCAAAACATTTTGACGTCATATCTTAACATTAGTTAACATAGGCCAAATCGATCGCTATTTTTGGCGATAAATTAATTCTAAGGGAAGACCGTCAGGATCTTTGATAAAAGCCACTTCATAGACATTTTCGCCGATAACTTGCTGAGTTGGCGCGAGTAAAATCTGCGGTGCTGGTAGTGAAGCGGTTTGTAAAGCAGTCTCAAAACTAGCCAGCCAGCTACTCAAATTAGCAGCTAGCTCTGTCAGATCGAAAGATAAATGGTAGTACCCGACATAGTGTTCGTCGCCAAAGGCATCAGGCGCTGGTTTGGGTTCGGGAATTTGGATCAGTTCGATGCGTCCGCTGAGTCCTTCCATCCAGCAAGCCAGAGTGTAGCCAGTCGTGAATCGATCGCTAATTGTAAATCCTAGACATTCATAAAAAGCGATCGATCGATGAATATCTGCTGTGCGAATCGAAATATGGTGCAGCATGAATTAGAGGTTAGGAGTTAGGCTTTAAGCTTCAAGGACATTCACGCTCGGGCAAGACATTTGCCCTTATGTCCCAAACAAAGGTCAAAGAGTAAAATCAGCGATTCCAGTTCTGAAAGGCTACGCCAACGAACATCAACAGCAGGCGAACAGAGATTCGGATTGCCCCTAGAGACACCAAGCACGCTCGTGTAGACCGAATCACCTGAGTCTAGACCGTGGCATCAGTCATACAAAGACAGTAGCAAAGGTCGCCAGATCGTTGCCCACCCTTGGGGGTAAGAACAGCGCGATCGGGTAAACCTACCTCTACCAGAATAGTTTATCGCCACTAATTGCGGTTGCAACAGCCCAGCATCCAGAAATTAGATCTGAGTTTTAACCCAAGAGTTAGATATACGCGGCCTTAGCTCAAGACTGTATTTACTGGTTGGAAAACTTACTACCCAAATCTTGGCAAAATCGTCATCTACTCGATCTGATACATATTGCCATTTGACACCGATCGAATCTTCAAGTTAATATCAAAATATGGGTATATTGCCCAAATCTTATTACTTAACAAAATTTTTACCTATTAACGACTGCGGCTGCTGAAAACCCAGTCAACCTATACAAAGAAAATTGCCAAAACCCGAAGTGGGGTTGGCGACAGGTTTTTATGCAGCAGCCCAAGAATACTCATAGACTCCTCCGTGCATTAGCTAAGCAAGGATTGGATGTCAGCTACGGCAACAATATTTATACAGTACGCCTCAACGACCCTCGGGCTGGAGAACAGAGCCAACGACAGGACGCACCAATCGCCGAAGTTCTGCTACCGCCAGATTTCCCGATCGAAGGTAAAGCCTTTCAACAACTCGCGCGACTGACTATGCTCTCCCATCCTGGCGGGGGTAGTGTCACTCGTGCCTTTGCGACTCCCGATTTCCATCCCGGCGATACAGGAGTTGCGATCGGTTCGGTAATTCAAACCGAGGGCATAGTAGTCCCCGCAGCCGTTGGCAGCGACATCAACTGCGGTATCCGGCTGCATACGCTCGATCTGAGCCTTGCCGATTTTCTCGCCCAGCGAGATAAATTTGTGGCAAAGATGAAAGGAGATTATCTGCTCGGTACTCGCGATGTCACCATGACAGCAGCCGCTAGTCGCGGCATGTTTGATGATGGCATCCCTGGCTGGCTGGAGCAGATGGCCAAACAACCGATGGGAAGTGTGGCTAAATCGGATTTCGCACAACTGTGGCAAGAAATCGATCGCGTCCAATTTCTCGGCTCGATGGCTGGAAATGCCCGCTGGGCACCGAGCGAACTCATACCAGCAGCGGGACTAGTGCGCGATGGCGACTTGGGTACGATTGGCGGCGGCAATCACTTCGTAGAAATTCAAGAAGTCATCGAGATCCGCAATCCGCGCCTTGCCTATAAATCCAACATCAAAGTCGGACAACTTGCGATTGCGATTCACTCCGGTTCGCGAACTGTAGGTAAATATATCGGTGGGATGTGGCGCGATCGAGCTAAAGCCGCTTGGCTCAAGGGTTGCCCTTTTCCTCAATCCGATCTGTTTTCCCTGTCTACCACCACCAATCCAGATTTAGTCGCCGAATATCTCGAAGCCGAAGCCACAGCGGCTAATTATGCGTTTGTCAATCGCCTAATTCTGGCCGAATTAATGCGACTGCGATTACGGGAAGTCTATGGCGATATTGCCGCGCCACTGGTGTGCGATCTCCCCCACAATCTGACTTTTCCGAATGGTAATGGTTGGATCGTGCGGAAAGGTGCCTGTGCCGCAGCCGCAGGGCAATTACTGATGACACCCGGTTCGATGGGTACGCCTTCCTATTTATTATCGGGCTTGGGCAACGATCGCTATCTTAATTCAGCGGCACACGGTGCGGGTCGATCGATTTCCCGATTTGAACTTACCCGTGCAGGTGCTAACTACACCGAGTCAGATTTAGGTTTGACGACAGTAGATTGCATCACGCTACGAGCCGAACGCCGCATTGAAGAAGCTCCAGCCGCTTACAAGTCGATCGATCGTGTCATCGATGCGCAAGTAGCCGCAGGCACTGTCGAAGTGGTGGCCAAAATGCGCCCGATTCTCACCTTTAAAGCTTAAATTAATTGACAATTAAGTTTTGAGATGAGGAGCTAAACCTTTGCTCTGGATTGATTTCAGATCGAGTTTGTGTAAATAAAACAGCCCCGACTTCTGGTAGTCGGGGCTGTTTTGTTGATTGAATCTGTATAGCTACTAAATCTCAACCAGAGGGTTAATTATATAGTAGGCGAGCCGAGGAAATCGAAATTAGCGGCAAGAGCGATATTTGATGTGGTAGACCAAACCGCGATGAGCTAAATCGAAAGAATCTACAGTGGCCGCACCTCTTCCGCGCGCTGTCATCGAGGCATTGACGCGCATATTAGTACTGTCGCCACAGGCCGACCAGACATCAGCTACGGTAGCTAAACTATCGCGGACGTTGTAGTTGTTTTCGCCATTAAAAGTTCGTTGGAATACAGGGCCGCGATTGCCCGCAAAGAAGTATTCTGCCCGCAAAGTACCGCTAGTAGCAGGAGCTACATAGCCGCGATAGTCAGCATCGTATAAAGAAATTTGAAACCCTTGGGGGACTCGGATGGGGATGCTAAGGTTACAGCTCTTGCGGCTTTGGCTGGGATCGTTACCCAAAGCACTAAATTTGTCGAATAAAATACTTAATTCTTGACCGTCAGGGCTGACGCTGACGCTAGCAGACTGGGCAGGGCAACCGCTACCGCCGTAGCTCGCTCCCATAATTTCAACTTTACTCTGGGCAAATACTGGGGAGATCGGTGCGGCAGCAAATGTTGCAATGAGGAGTGCTTTGAGGAATTTCATAATACAGTCCAAAAAAATGAAGATAGTGTGTGGTAAATTAAGTAACGTTATGAAAAAAATATAGAGATTTTATCTCTAGTCGATTCATAACTGGCAATAGATTTTGCTCGTAACAAAATCTCGTCAAAAAGATGAAGATATTAGCCAAAAGGCGTAATCTCCTGCTTTTACGATTAGGTTTAGCGATCGTAAAAGCTTTTCTTTTTACTTGGTATTTGATTAGATGTAGATCTAGTTTCAGAGGTTCCCACTTTCTAAAAAGAATTTTAGAGCTGGGTCGAACTTAGAGCTAATGGGCGGCAGATACAATAGAGAGGTATCAATTCCTGAATCGTTCCTAGCTTTTGTAACAATTGTTGATACTGACAGATATTGAGACCCAATCAAACGAGTTTGACTCAACTCTCTCCGTCGAATCAAGTGGCTCTAAGGTCTGCGAAGCTGGGGTACCGCGCCAAAGGTCTAAAGTCTTATTCAAGGCCGATCGAGCATTTTATGGGAATCTATCGCTTGTCGCTCGGTCTTAGCGGCAGTATGGATCGATCGAGTTTTCAAGTGGGGGTTAGAAACCTGACTTTTCCGAAGAAGTCGGGTTGCTTTTAGAGTATAATGGCCGAGGGCGGTCGCGCGATCGCCCAGTTATATTTAGGACATGAAGGTTGGTTTAAGCTAGTGAAATTAAGCAACCAAAGTTCATAAGTATTCTTATTAGTAATGTTGCTCTCATTTGCAATTGTTACGAAGGGAAATCGGGGTTTAATTTTTAATGACGTTCGTTATTTATATAGCGAGTGTCATTTTTTTGTCAGCCCACAGACTTCAGCCGAAAGCTCTGTTGAGGTCAGGTTTAGCAGCGATGGCTGAGACGTTTATTTACTTACGAGCGCGGCAGAAAATTCAAAAAATCGATCCCTTGTCTCGATCGACAGAAGTTCGCATCGGTGAGCGATGAGGGTAAGTTTGTCACTCGTTAGTCGATCGGCATGTAGTTGACTCGACAAAGCTAGGTATAGTCGCTCTAGGTCGATATCTACAGCATCTTTTGACTCTCTCTACACATTCCAGATCGGAAATGGCCTTGTCGAGCGATCTAGAGTGAAGCTGTCAGGGATCTAAACCACACATTCAATTCTATCTTCTGTCTTGTTTCGCCTTCTACCTTTTCTTGGCCAGTGGGTTAAATGTCGAACAGTCTAGCACTGTGTGCAGACAAACCCATTCTCCCCACCATCTGGCATCTACAGCTACAATAGAGACAGCCCCGCCAGCTACTAGCGAATAGAGCGTTGCGGAGGTTTTTCGGTAGAATTTGTTCGAGTCATTTGGGCACTATAAGCACAGCCTAAAACTAATAATTAGATATGTGGTTAGTCGGAATAATTGTCTGTTTTGGATGGATTTTTTCGCTCTGCCTGCATGAATTTGGGCACGCGATCGTGGCTTATTGGGGTGGTGATACCTCGGTTAAGAGTAAAGGCTATCTAACCTTCAATCCGCTTAAATATACCGACCCTGGTTACAGTTTGGTGCTCCCAGTACTATTTTTACTCATGGGTGGTATCGGGTTACCGGGTGGAGCTGTATACATTAACCAACACAAATTAAGAAATCGCTGGTGGCAAAGTGCTGTCTCTGCGGCAGGGCCGAGTGCTAATATTCTCATCGCGCTATTACTGGCAATCCCGTTAGGAATTTTTAGCGGCGATAATTTACTCAATGTCGATCGCCTCAATTGGGAATTATTTTGGGCCAGTAGTCTAGCTTTTCTGGTTTATTTACAAATTTTTGCGGCGATCTTTAATTTGTTACCGATGCCGGGACTCGATGGCTATGGCATTATCGAACCTTGGTTGCCAGAACATCTTCAAGCTAAATTCAACGGGTATAGGAAGTATAGTACTTTAATAATTATTGGCTTATTTTGGTTCGTTCCGGCGTTCAATTATTTTATTTTCAATTTTGTCAGTTTGGTTACAAGTATATTAAATGTACCAGAATCTTTAGTTAGTAATGGTGCGGCGGTATTTCGAGAACCTATTAATAAAGCGATTGCTTTAGCAATTTTAGTCGGACTGGGCTTGGGTCTAAATACTCCCGAAAATAAAGCGATTCAAACAGGCAAAAAAGCAATCGAACAGCAGCAATATCAAGCAGCCATCCAATCATTCGATCGCGCGATTCAGATTCGACCGGATGGATCTGAAGCTTGGTTGCAAAAAGGTTATTGTCTATGGCAGCTTGAATTATTCGATCGCGCGATCGGGTGTTATCAAAAAGTTATTACAATTGATGAAAATAATGAGTATGCTTACCTCGGATTGGGACTAAATTTATTTAATATTGCAAAATATTCCGAAGCCATCTTCTACTTAGAGAAACTAATTAAATTAGATTCCAAACATAGTGATGCCTATTATTATCTAGGATTAGCTCACCAGCGATCGCAAAATCTAGTATTAGCAGATGAAGCATTGAATAAAGCTCTATCTTTAGCTCCTAAAAGACTAGATATCTTACAGTCCAAAGCCGCTCTAATGCACGAACTAAGAAATTATCAAGTTGCCATAAATACCTATCAAAAAATAGTTGAGATCGAGCCTAGTAATGCGACCGGACATTACGATTTAGCTTGCTGCTATGCTTTACAAGGGCAAAGCGATTTAGCAATTTCTCATCTAAAGTGCGCGCTCAAACTCGAACCAGAGCAGTTTAAAGAGCGCGCTCGTAAAGATTCCGATTTGGACTTGCTGCGCAAAAACTTGATTTTTAAAAATCTTATTGCTTAAGTACAGATAGAGCACTCAATGTACAGATATCCTGCGCAAGTAGCCCGATCTTGGCTCATGCTAGCAACAACTACCCTCTACGCTTTAATACACACAAGGATTTCGCCCGTACTTTGTTTCAATGCTTACTCTCTCTTCTACCATCTGTAACCCTAATAAAGCGAATTAGTACAACCCTCCCCTCAAGGATAGAGGGGAAAGTTTGTTTCTATTTCTAGCTGTAAGTTAATCTCTGGATCGATCGACGAGCCGAGAAATTTGGTTTAAGATCTCCGATCGGCAATTACTCGATCTAACTCTGCTTGCATTTGTTGCTCGATGAGAGTATAACAAGCATCTACATAGTCTCGATCGCTAGCAGCACCACGACCGTAACGATCGAATTCTATGGGTTTACAAATGTGAATATGTACCTGTGTCGGTAGCGGTATATTAGGCAAAGGGCCAAAAGCTACTCCCCATGGCAGTCCTAAATAGATCGGCAATACTACCGGATCGATCCCAAATAACCATGGCAATCCCCACTCGTGAAGACGTTCAAAAATCGGATACAGATCTGCCAATACGATCAGACTATCATGCGCGCCGATCGATACCACTGGGACGATTGGCGCGCGTTCGCGCAGGGCAACTTTAATGAATCCCTTGCGTCCCGCTAGCTGAATTTGATGTCTTTGACTATGAGGTCGAAATATGTCCTCGGCACCACCAGGATAAACCAGTACGGGTGCCTCTTTTTGTAAGGCCGCCATCGCCATCTTCGGGTGCGCGACGATCGCGCCAGCTCTTGCTGCTAAATTTGAGATCGGGCCAAAATATTTCCATACGCTTGGGTGTGCCAAGCCGTAGGCGGGGCGTTCGGTGCCATAACGACAAAACCACTCATACATCAACATGAACATGTCAGGGGCTGCTAAACCTCCATTGTGAGAGCCAACCACTAACATCCGTCCCTCCTGGGGCACATTTTCCCAACCAGTGCTCGTGACTCGAAAGTAGCGATCGTGCATCCACTGCCACATGGGCATAAATATTTCGCAAATCACACGGGGATCGCGATCGTCTAACGACCATCCATCGTATTTATGTGGTTTTGGGGGCGGTAGATGGCTCGGCTGTTGAGAATTGTTTAACAATGGTCGCAGATTGAGGGTGAGTATGGTTTTAGGTCGCAATTTGTCGATCGCGGCTAAATTATCCTCATCGATCGTACCAAACAAAGGCTAGCACTGACATATATTGGTAGATGGGTTTGCGTTGAACGAAGTCGGAGCCTGGAGGGGTATATCGGATTTTTCCTTTTGCCCTTTCCCTTAAAGCCTAAAACCTTGCTTGGTGAAACACATGCGGAGGAGCGGCTCGCTCCCGCCTTTGTCTCCCGACCATGGAAGCGAGACAAGACAGACCTCCGCGTGATTTCATCCGCAAAGCCTAAAGCCTTTTGGCTTCTGGCACTAATTTTATCTAAGTACTTGCATAATCATTTAAAACTTGCTATATTAGTCAAGTTGCGAATTTTTCACACAGCAGCGCGCCGGGATAGCTCAGTTGGTAGAGCAGAGGATTGAAAATCCTCGTGTCCGGAGTTCAAATCTCCGTCCTGGCATTCTTTGCTGTAGAGCGAAGGAATAAGTGTCCGTAGCGAAGGATTAAATATCACAGCGAAAGATTCTATGTCCAAGTCGAATAATTCTATGTCACAATAGCGAAGGATTAAATGTCAATTCGTTCAGGAGCGAAGAAATAATTGTCAATTAGAAAGCTCTAACAGTCGCTAAATTTCTCATAATTTTAATATCTATAGGCCAAGTCTTGCCATTTTGCAAGCGAAAAAATTTGCTTGTCCTTTACACTATGTAAATAGGGGAAGTGAAAGGAGCAGAGGATTGTTTAAGTGCTGTGGAGCGATCGCTAAAGGAAGCGCAGGCATAGTTTGTGCATCGTATTTTTTCCTCACGACGCAAAGCAAAATACCGTTTTGATGCTTCTGTAACAGGCATATTTAGCTGTTATGAAGCTTTAATAATTTCAACTTACCCGTATCCACAAAGGCGATTGCGACAAAAGCATTTTGGTAGTGCAAAAAGGCTCGATCATCTTTCAACTTACCCATATCCACAAAGGCGATTGCAACCCTGTGGGCTAAAACCTATTATCAAGTTGACTTTCACCAGTAGTTTTGCCAAGGGTATTATGCAGACACTTAGAGAAAATCAATTAGCTTAATTGAAGATTTAATTATGCTACTAGAGCGTTGAACTGACAAAGGCTCTAGCCTTTTGGCAAAGGTACTGGGATTTTTAGCCCCGCTTCGGTTTGCCAAAAATATAGGGGAAGTCCGATGGTTTCATCGGCGATTCAGACTGCCATGCATCTTCGCCAAATTTGGTCTGATACACAATCTTGCTGTACTACCAGACAAACAAACATTTGCCTTAAATAGTAGAGAATCGCGAACTCACAGCGCCAAATTGTTCCCACCTTGCGGTAGCGTGAGTAAGCGGGCAGCGTTAGGGACGGAAAGCAATGAAACTGTCCCATTTCCAAGCAAACTCGCATCATAGTGACGCTAGTCCGGTTCGTGCGCTAGCTCTAGCCTACTACAACATCACAAAAACTTCAACCCTAAGCAGATTGATTAGAAAGAGATTGTTTAAATTTGGTTTTATCCTGGTAGACCTCAATCGCCATCTGTTTTGCTTGTTCCTGGGAGCTGCCGTGAATCGGTTGCCGCCCAATCTTCACTAACATCCCCTCCTTTTCGGCTTGATTAGTAATGTATTCGATCGAGCGCCCGTAACTCCACGAGTGGATCTTCACATTCTGGGCTTTTGCGAACTTCTTCTCAACACCCTTCCACCCAGAACATTCGCGCTCTGCGAGTGCTGCCATCTCACTTTGTTTACGCCGTCTATAATCCTCCATGTCAGGTAAAACAATACATCCCGATTGATACGTCTTGGCAAAATCAACTACAGCATTTGCAATATGTCGATCGATTGTATCGCCTAAATTGGCTTCCCCAAACTGGTTATTCGCCCCCCGCCGCTGATTCTGAGTCCGACGGCGCATATTTAGTTGACGCTGGAACTGTCGTCTATTAACAAGCCTATCCTGCTTCCCCAGAAGTGCCTTGCGCCCACGGCATTCCAGAATTTTTCCGGAAGAAGTATCTACAATTGTTGCCGTTACCAATCCACTCGCGCCAAGAGCAATACCAGTAACAATATGAGGTTGTCCAGTGTAGAGAGATTTGCTTGGCCGCTCGTAGTTATCGTCATAACACTCCATCCGTCTTAGAGTTCCAGATTGACGGCTGTGACGATCCTTACGATTTTTTGTTGATTCACCCTTCTCTTCTGATTCAGTAATATTCTTTTCTAAGGTTTGAAGTGCTTTAGTGATAGGTTTCTTCTGCATTTCGAGTTTGAGTTCAGTGCCCTCTTTACTTACATACAGGGTTTCTATTGTGCAGTGTAAGAATAATTGATACCGATTCCACGGAAATTCTGGGTCATAAAACGCCGGAGCGCGCAAACTATCAGGTTTAGTGCCAGCAGTCCCCCCTTCGCGCTTGGAACGTTTGTTATTAGCTTTTCGGCGACGTACAATTCTATTTTCGTTTTTCTTATAATCCCGCCAAATCAACGTTGCCGATCGCACCAAAAACAAAGCAGATGTGTTTTCGTCTATATTTTTATCGTAAATCTTACGCTCTTTTAAAGCCTGCCATACAGCATGAATATGACGGTAATCGCCAGCAACTTCAAAGGCATATTTCTCTTCAAAACTCTTAAAACCGACGCAAACTCGCTTTCGAGACTCAACGGAGTTCGCTTGTTCGCCCTGAAAATTCTCGTTTTGAAATTCATCAAGCTCGGTAGATCCAGATTTACCTGCTTCTACCTGTAAATCTTTAAGCTGAAATTTTTCAGGTTCGGCCCAAATTAAATCATCACTACTTTCAAACAGAATCGGATGTGGCATGAATGTTTGCTGCTTGAGTAATGCCGATTCTATTGAATTCCACTCAGTCTCTCTGACATCAATCGACGCAATTTCACCAAAAATGTCTCTGCCCGCCCACGGACGTCCCTTAGGTAGTCTACTATGCAATTGTTTTTGAATAATTTCAATTTCTTTTTGCTTGGTATGACGGCGAGCGTTCAGTTTTTTAACATCCTCTTCAGTTTCATCACTATTAATTTTAAATCTATTTTTAATTAGATATGCAATCGCACATTTTTCTACCAAATCATCTGTTTTGCGGTGTTTGTCGTAGAGGATTTTATAGATGCCTCCCTCAATCGCTTTCTGACTTTTTTTCTTCTCACTATCATTAGAAATTTGGGTATTCACTTCGCTTAAAACTTCTTTTGCCCGATTGCGTATTACATCCAGATTGCAGCTACCGATCGCTATCAATTCAACATCCGGTTTCAGAATTTCCACGGAATTAAGAAGTTTAGTTAACTTCTCTTGGCGATCTGCCTGTAGAGCCAACCAGGATTCATACGTGTTATGAGTAACTAACCGTGCCGAAACACAAGCGCGATCGGGTATGCCTTGAAATTGAGGTTGCTTTTTCAACGACCGCCACAGACACAGAAGATCGTCAGCATCTACAGTGTTCTTAATTTGCCAATTAGCAAATTTGGGATGCTCAGCTACCAGCAGATTTAACCGATTAATCAGTGGAGTATGCTGCTGAGTCATCAGTTCCCAGAAGTAGCGTCTCACTTGCTCCCTGTCCTTAGGCGTTTTTCCCAATGCATCCAGACGAAAAGGAAATGTAATCAAGCTCATAATGCTTACCCCATGATTACTACATGTATTTATAAAACGATTCTCAAGAGTTACTTATTCTTAGAAGATTTGTTTATTCTTCTAAACTCAGCGATCGTGAATAGTATCCTAGATTATATAGTGCATATTTACCATTCAAAGTCAAGTTTTTTCAGTTTTTATTTAAAATGCCAACATTACTCGATGCTGGCAGCTAATAGTCGCAGTGGAAATTGCCAGCTTATAATGATATTAACTTGTCACAGTGACAAATAGAATGACAATGGCTATTGCTCCACACACCCCGGCTCATAGACACTGGAATGCGTTAACAGCTTATCTCCAGCCAATAGAAGATGACAGCATGGAACTCAACGAGTTTCTAAAACACTGGGATGTAGCAAGGGAGGAACTGGCTTACATCTGTGACTGTTCGCTGACAACGGTGAACCACTGGTTCTCGCAGGGAGAGCATCGTAGATTCCCTTCTCAGAAGCACAAGCAGAAGCTTGCGCTCGCTCACCATATCTGGACGACGATCGAGACTGAGCCAGAATACCTGCAAACGCTCCGTGAGATGTATATTAAAAAACATCTGAAGCGATAAAAAAGGTTGCCAAATGGCAAGTATTTTTTGTCGCTGTGAATAGGTGATGTTTACTGTGGTTAGTGGGGAATCCTGACCTCATTACTCGATCGATAAAGATAGGTTCCGTCCGCTACAGTAAAAAACTAAAGGTTGATAAAAGGGAGAGAGCGTGTATCAATAACCGGAAAATTCTCAATCTAGCTCTATCAAGGAATTGTTATCTCCAGCTAAATGTCCAAAACTTTTGTCTTGAAGTACGCGACAGTATGAACACTTCAGCTCTTCAATCTAGTGTAGGCCATTCGAGCGTGAGATTATTCTCAATCAAAAGTGAATCATAAAGATGACAGATAGTGACATAAGCGAAAAGAGACTACTCCCTTCCTGCGATAAGATTATTAGTGATAGATCGTTACTGAGTAAGCTTTTGAGCGACTGAATCTCTATAGTCTTATGCCGGAAAGGGAGTAACTTGCCAAGTGCTGTTTACATCCTCTACTTTAAAAAACCTTACAGTTAATTAATTGGCGATCGCATCTCACCAAAAATCCATTTAAAAAGTAGATTAAATGAAACCAAATATGTAAGCAAGTAGATTTAATCACTTCTGCCGATTTAAGTCGAACACATTCTTGCGATTTGAATACGTTCTTGCTAAATCATGCGAAACTGTTTCGGTGAAACCCCTGTGAGTCGTCGGAAATGCTTGGCAAAGTGACTGAGATTGGCAAAACCACAGTCATTGGCAATATCGAGCATCGTGCATTCTTTCTGCTTGAGTAATTGCTTCGCTCGCTCGACTCGCTGCTGAATCAAGTAGGCATATAGAAATGGTCGGCACAGGAAATTGGCACGACCTAAAATGGACGGGGAGCGATAGTAAGACTACTTCGGTAGCAAATTGCGATGAGCTGTCAAGAATCCTCACGCCTTCAGGCTGATGAGTATTTCAAGAAGACTATTCTCAATTGACTCCAGCCTCCTTCAAGCAAGTAATCGAGGCAACACCGACGAAGGCTCTCTCTGAGATAACGATCGGGGAATTATGCTCGATGTCGGATTACCCCAATGGGTTGTATTTTATCTTTGGCGGTAATCTCCGACAATTACAGTATGTTGGTAAATGCACATCACGCAGTTTCATCGAGCGGATTCCGGCTCATTTCGACCAACGTGAACGGGCTTGGTTTAATACACTACCAAAGAAACTTACGCAGAATAGACAGTCCTACTCGGCTGCACTGGGAGAAGCTTTAGATTTTGAGATCGTTCTCTTTGGTATCCGCGATCGAGAGGCTGCCTGTGAACTTGAGCGCGTTTTCCGTTATTACTATAAGCCAGTGCTGAACACGCTCAGGCGATTCAATAATTTTGATGCGGATGCCACCTTAGATAAGCTGGGTAATTCGGCTCTTTACTCAGTTCAAGAAACTGTATCACTTTAAAGTTGGGCATTTCGATCGACTCAACCGATCTCGATTCCATTAATTACAATGCTGACTCATGCAGGGGTGACGGTTAGGGTTGAGATTGTAGCGGCATAAAGTCAAATACTCCCTACGCTACCCGATCGCAGGTACTAAATATTCCATAATCTAGTCACGGGATAAGCATCGAATTGAAGATCGCCGCTAACGATCGTTAGATCGAGATCGATCGATTGGGCAATGATGATTCTGTCGAATGGATCTCTGTGATGAAGTGGAAGATCTAGATATACTTTAATCGCCGTTATGTCGATCGGTAGAATTGAGATGTCTTGGGTAACTAAATTCTGTTCGATCGCCTGAAAGTCAGTTTTTAATGTTAGCTTGCCAATATTAATCTTAATCGCTATCTCCCAGAGCGATACAATACTCACAAATACAGATTCAGCCGATTCGATTTGTTCTTTCGTACTGGGTGGTAGTCGGGAATCGTTGTCTAGAAACCAAATCAGGGTATGAGTGTCTAATAAAAACAATTACATGTACTCCTGGAGATCCTCTAGTGGCGCATCAAAGTCATCGGACATCTCAAACATACCTTGCATGGTTCCTGCTTGACGACGTTTTTGCGTTGGTATCGGTGGATTGGTTTGAGCATAGTTTGCTGCTAGAAATTCGGCATAATGGAGTACTTCCTGTTGAAGTTTTTCGGGTAGCTTTTCGAGGCTGGCAATTAAGGTTGGAGATAGCATTTTGAATGTACCTTGGATGAGCAAGAATCGGCAGCAATCGAGATCGACGATCGCCTGAACCCATATATCGATCGCATTCTCCTATTATACCTGCGACATCAATGCGTTCAATAGGTCTGTCTGTTTGCCTTTGCCAGCTTTGATCGACTCCTCCAATCGATCGCACATCCCCATCAATCGATCGATCTTTTCCACTATTCGCCGTTGTTCTGCTATTGAAGGCAACATAATTGGCATCTTATTTAAAATTCCATGATTGAGATTTGTCATTGTTGTACCAACAGAATTTCCTCCCAGATAATCTTTAACTCCTTGTGATTTGAACAGGATAATTATATACGAGCGATTTATATTAGGGATGAATCTTAAAACGAAACTACCTGTTCCACAAAGCCATCGATTTGAGTGATTAGTTACTATTGCACAACGACCCATCTCACCACGTCTAGCCATTACAATATCCCCATCAAATAGTCTGTAAGATTCCATTTGACTGGCTTTTTCATTAGTTACTGTCACGGTTGGATCGTGAACAATTTCCCCATTAATCATGTGTATTGGATTAATTAGAGGTATCCCATTTTCAACATAATCACTTTTATGAATTGTTAGTCCGAATGGGCCAGTTGCTATTTCAGTAGCCAATTCACCAAAACGAACTAATTCCCATCCATTGGGCAATTCATAAGGAATTTCTTCTCGATCGATTTCTGGCAAAGGCTTAGATTGTTTAATTTTCCCTTCCTTCACCAACCGTTGCTTTTCAAGCTCGATCGATCTCAACAATTCACTCGCGGGTTCATCATTCGGATCTTGCGGTACCAACTTGCCCATAACGGCGAGTTGGAGGATGGTTTTGCGTAGCTCGACGACGTTTTCTTTGACAGAATAGAGTTCGCCGAACTGTTGGGTAATGAAACTCCAAGCGGTGCTAAATTCGCTGCTATCCTTGGCTGTCAACAGTCGATCGAGTGCCGCTGTATGGACGGTGAGCAGCCGTTGGGATCGATCGATCCGCAATTTCTCTAATTCATCACAACGCGCCATTAGTTGGTCGATTTTGGCAACAATCCGGCGTTGTTCGGCGAGAGGTGGAAGGGGTAATAAATAATTCCGCAGAAAACCTAGAGAAACAAAACTCTGTACTGCACCTGAAGATTGCGCCTTCATATTTTCTTGTGCCTGTGCCAGAAAATAGTGCAAGTATCTGTTATCAGGTTTGTCAGCTATGTAAAATTTGAGTAGTGCCACATTCTTAATCGAAAACTCTTCATTACAGTTCACTATGACGGGGTTTCCGATGCTTCCAATCATAGCAAAAAGAATATCTCCAATATTGACTTTGGATCGTTCACTTATCTTTATATGATCTTCTTCAGAAATAAATTTCACATCTTCAAAACTAAGCATACCTGTATATAGGTTTTTACTCGTAATGAGTGGGTATCCAACATCAACATACTTAGGCGTGTCATGAGTTCCATCACGAACATCGAGTGCATCATTTAATCGCGTCCATTCCCACCCATTGGGTAGATCGTAAGGCACTTCTTCGGATTGAATTTTTGGCAACGGTTTGGATTTTTTGATCTTTCCTTCCTTTACCAGCCGTTGTTTCTCTAACTCGATCGATCTCAATAGCTCACTAGCTGGCTCATCATTCGGATCTTGCGGTACTAACTTCCCCTGCATCGCTAGAGTTAAAATCAATTCCCGTAACTTCTTAATCCCATCAGGCGCAGCAAAAGCCACATCAAAATGTTGTTCCAAAAGACTCATTAGTTAGCCCCCAATGCCTGCATTAATTCCTGCTTTAGCGAGTCTTGAGCGTCTTTCATTTGGCGATCGATCTCCAGATATTCCTGCATCAACTCATCAGGATCGCGATGATTTATGGCGACTTCGTGGGGATTTTTGCAATCGAGATTATAGTTACGCGCCGCGATTTCCTCCGCTGACACCTTCCAGGCATATTCGCTCGGCTGACGATTTTGCCACCAACTTTTCTCGCGATCGAATTCCTGAATTGTCAGCGGTTTGGAGCGAGAATAAGACTTATAACCTGGGGGATAAGGATGCTCGAAAAACCAGACATCCGCAGTCGAGCCGCCCTTATCAAAGAACAGAATATTGGTATTAATGCTCGTGTAGGGGCTGAAAACGCCCTTGGGCAACCGGACGATCGTATGAAGATTGAAATCTTCCAGCAACTCGCGTTTGAGATTGGTTTTCGTACCCTCGCCAAACAGGAACCCATCGGGCAACACCACCGCAGCGCGTCCCGTATCCGGCTTGAGTAGGTGCATAATCAACGCCATAAACAAATCGGCAGTTTCGCGGGTTTGGTACTTCTTGGGGAAATTGCTTTCGATCCCATCTTCCTCCATCCCCCCAAACGGCGGATTGGTGATAATGATATCCACCCGATCCTTCGGGCCATAATCGCGGAGCGGACGGCTCAGGGTATTATCGTGAAGAATATTGCTCGGCACATCGATCCCATGCAACATCACATTAGTCATCGCCAGCATGTGGGGGAGCGGTTTTTTCTCCACCCCATTCAGCGTTGATTGGAGCGTAACTCGATCCTCAGCGGTTTTTAAAAACGGTTTGAGATGTTCGATCGTATTTGTCAAAAAGCCCCCCGTACCACAAGCCGGATCGAGTAATTTTTCCCCCAATTTGGGGTCGATAATATCTACCATAAACTGCGTCACCGCACGGGGCGTATAATATTCCCCCGCATTCCCCGCCGATTGCAGATCCGCGAGAATTTTCTCGTAAATATCATTAAATAAATGGCGATCCGTCGAAGAATTAAAATCGACATCCTGTTCGATGCAGTTAATCACCTGACGCAACAGCGTCCCCGATTTCATATAGTTGTAAGCATCCTCAAATACTGCACCTACAACCTTTCCCTGGGGCGACACCCCCGCCGCCGTCGCCAAAGTTTTCAGCACCGGAAACAGATTATTATTGACAAAATCAATTAACTCCTCACCCGTAATTCCTTCCGCATCCTTCGCCCAATTCGACCACCGAAATCGACTCGACAACGGCGATTTATATCCAGGCACCGTGAATTCCCATTCCTGCTCCTTATCATCAAAGATCTTCAGAAACAGCAACCACACAATCTGACTAATGCGTTGAGCGTCACCATCGACACCCACATCCTTCCGCATGATATCCTGAATGGTTTTAATGAGAGTTCCGATCGCCATAAGTCAACGTTATTCCAAGAGCAACCATTCTAATCGACTTTGTGTGCGATCGATCCAATCCAACCCATCCCATCCGACCGATGTCGCATGAAAATCCCCTCCTCGGAGGGGTACCCGAAGGAGGGGGTGGGTAAATCCCCGCTACCCACTAATCATCCCCCACCATTACACTTGATCGATTTAAAACATTCGGAATTGGTAAGACTTCGGCGTAGATCTACCCATCCCGCCCTGACGGGCACCCCTCCCAAGAGCTACCGTGTATACACAACTCCTGAATCGTTGGCGTTTGGGTTTATACCTTTAGTCCGTTGGCATTTCTGGTGGTGAGAGAACCCGGATCTGGGGAGTCTGACCCCCAGACCCCCTATTGGGTGGGGGAGTGTCGCTGGATACTTTTCAAACACCCTCTGAGGACTATTGTGGCCTACATTCCGCACTTCACAATAGCAGTAAACGATCGCAATTGCCCCTATTTGCCTTCTGCAAAGCCTTTGAAGGTTGCCATGCAAACTTTAACGATCGGTCGATCGATTGCTGCTTCTAGAGCGGCATAGCCACCTTCTGAAATCGCTTTAGTAATTCGATCTTTGAGGGTGGGATTTTGTTCGATCGATTCGATCGCTGCTTTACCGATTTTCTCTTGTCCGGTGGCAGTATTTGGATTATACTCGTCCGAGAGTATATCTAATAAGGATTGAATCTCTTTGGCTGCTTCGGCGAGATTTTGGGAGTTATTAATTTGGGTGTTGATTTTATCGCCCAGTACTTTATCTCCGGCAATATTATCGCCGCTACCGTGGGAGTTTTGATTAATGGTGTTTCCAGACATATTTTCTACCTTGTGAATGTGATAAGTGGTGTGATTTTGGACGATCGATCCAGGTGTTGGAGGTACTGGAGATCGTCTAGCTGCGGGATTTCCGGCTAAATATTCTTTGTAGACATTCGGATTTAGCTGTTCGATCTCGGTTAATAATTCACTTTGTTTTCCTTGACGTTCTATATATTCAACTAGAGTGCGAATTCGTTGGTCTTTAGTTTGTCCTTGGGTGACAGCGACTTTAAAGTCATTGCATAAATTTAGTAACTCATCGTCGGTGAGAGCTTTCTCTACTAATTGGCGAAGATTCATCGATAGTCGTGGTGGAGGTGGAACTGATGGCTGAATGGGTTCGATCGTTTCGTCGATTAGTTCTCGAATTTTAACCTGTTCAAAACTGCGATAACATTCGATCGTCAATTTTCCCTTTTCCAAGCGGTTTTCTAGATCCTTGAGTACATAGCGATGAGGTTCTAGAGGTTCTTGAGCTGTTGTACACTGAAAACAATTGCAAGGAATCAGTTCTTTGTATTCTAAGCGTTCGTAAGAGTTGTGGATTTTTTGGAATTCGTGGCGAACGATGGCGAGGAAGCTTTTTTTATTGAAGCCGATGGCGCGGATACGGATGTGCTTTTTATCGTAGTCTTCGATGACTTCAACGCGGGCGGAGCCGTTGGTGAGGATGCATTCGTGACAAGTTAAGAAAATCAGAGATTTGTCAAAAGGGTAATAAAAAGATGCCAAACTGTTTCTAGTCAAGAGTTTGAGGGAATAGAGGCCTGATGACCAGCCGCCGAAGAAGTAACCGCGACCACGCCAAAAAGAACCACCAACCAGGTGTGGAAGATGAGATCATCGCCGCTCAAGTAGAGGCTTTATTGACACCAGCAATTTTCAATCAAAGTCATTACTACCGACAATTAGGGCTGAGAAATCGGCTGTTAAATTTACCCTTGATGATGGCAGCAGTGCTGACGCTACTGTGGCGGAATGTGCCAGGAGTCAGAGAACTAAGCCGAATGTTAGGGCGAGAAGGATTTTTGTGGTGTGAGCCAACACAAGTAAGTCAACAGGCGATTGCACAAAGATTTCTGACCTTTCCATCTGAGTTATTTGAGAGAGTGTTTAAGGAATTACTGCCAGAATTTAGAGTGAAGTGGCACCAGAGAAAACAGCGATTGTTGCCACAAAGCATTGAATTTGCTCAAGCAAAATTTGAGCGGATTTGGGCATGTGATGGCTCCACATTGGAAGCGATATTCAAGAAATTAGATAGCTTATCTGATGTGCCAATCGGACAACTAGCGGGAAAAATGGGAGTAGTCATAGATTTGGTGACGAGATTGCCGATTGAAATCTGGTTTAGAGAAAATCCCAAAGCTTCAGATGTTAATTTTGAGAAAGATATCCTGAATTTAGTAACATCGGGCACTTTATTGCTCTTGGATCGAGGCTTCTATCATTTCCAATTTTGGCAAGAATTAATTAACAGAGATATTCATTTTATTACTCGATTAAAAAAAGGTGCATCGCTACAGATAGAGCGAGTATTTAGCAATAGTTATAGTATCCGTGACCGAATAGTGCGGATGGGGTCTGGCACCAAAAAGACTCCATATATAACTGTAAGATTAGTCGAAATTAAAGTGGGTAAAGTCTGGTATTCTTATCTAACTAGTGTACTCGACCCATTGAATCTTCCTCCCTATGTAGTCGCCGATTTGTACGGAAGACGGTGGCGAATTGAAGAGGCTTTTAATACTGTTAAACGATTGCTCGGGTTGAGTTATTTATGGACTGGTTCAGTTAATGGAATTAAATTACAGATGTGGGGGACTTGGCTGTTTTATGCAGTTCTAGTCGATTTAGGTGATGCTGTAGCTGATGAATTATCTCTCCCATTCGACCGCATTTCTTTAGAGATGATTTATCGAGGTCTTTATCACTTTCATGTAGCTCATCATAAAGGTTTAGCTGCCAATCCAGTCACCTATTTTGCTGCCCCAGAGAATCAAGATTTAGGTATTGTTAAAACTGTTCGTAAACCTAATGTTAAGTTAATTATTGCACCTTTTCCTGATTCTATGAGTCGAACAGACAATTTTTTCTTCGACTCATCGCCTCAAGCCTGCTTGACAAGTGCGATCGCTTCTTAACTTGTCACTAATGGTGAGGATGACACCATTTTTCCAGACTAGTTGGCTGTTGTCTGGAGCGGGTAGACATTCGATTTTGTCGTGCATTTCGATGATGAAGCGGGTGACGATCCCTTTGGGCATGAATTCGTATTCGTATCGCAGTGTCAGATTGTCGGTTTCGTTCCAGGTGTAGGCTGGTTCGTCGCTGGGAAGCAGAATGGGGGCGATGTAGGTGTCTTTGCCGAGGGGGTAACAGATCTTGAAGTTTTGCATCAATTTGAGCAATTCATCCTGCATCTTGGCATATTCAGAATCGCCCCAAATGGTTTCGAGATCTGTGGTGGTAAAGCGACCTTTGTTTTGGATGACGGCGGGGGTGTCAGTGACTTTGTAGACGGCGTTGGTTGCCCAGGAGGGCTTAAGAATGACCCGATGTTTGAGGGTAGAATCTTTTTGGAAGTGGAGACAAATGCCCAAGTCATGGAGGTAATGACTGATATTTAGCCGTTCCTTTTCATCTTTGACTCCATTGCATTTGCCGAGGGTGTGGTATTCCTCGATGCTGATATAGTTTTGATGTTGGGCGTAGTTTTCGAGGACGTTGCGAATTTTGACCCAGGTTTTGGGGATGGGAAGCTGGATGTGGGGGAGGTTGGCGATGTGGGTTTGGATGAAGTGCTGAATCTCCCTGAGTCCGCGATTGCTAGAGAAGTTGGTAGGTAGGGATTCTTTGAGTTGGAGAAATTCGCTGCGGAGTTGTCGTTCGTTGAGTTCGCAGTTTCGGTCGCCTTTTTCATTTTTGACGATGAAGATCGGGCTATCATTGCTATAGAGTCGGACGACATTCAACCAATAGTAAAAGTTGGGATTTTCGCGGCGATTATCGACGACGAGAGTGTAGAGAGAACGGGCAGTGAGGAAAAATTGGTGGGTAGCATGATAGATATCTTGACCACCAAAGTCCCAAATATTCACGCGGAAGGGTTTACCATCAGGTTGAATAAAGTCCCACCGAATCACATCGATACCTTGAGTAGATTCTTCATCCGATGTGAGCGCGTAATCTGGATCTTGGAGCTTTTTGGCAAGGGTAGTTTTACCCGCGTCACCTTCACCGACGATGATAAATTTCGCTTCGTAGAGTGGTTCCGTAGCCTTGGGACCTTGGGTTTGGAAATAGAAGCTGAGAATGGCTTGGAGATCTCCAGGATCTTCATAAAATTTTTTATTTGTGCCGAGGATCTCTGGTGGAATCGGCACGGGATTTCCACGTAAGTCTAATTTTTCGAGATTGTTGAGCGAGCGAAACCACTCAGGAATTACGGCAATTTGATTATTATAAAGTTTTAGGTCAGTCAGACTGGTTAAATTGCCGATCGTCTGGGGTAATTCCGCGATTTGATTGTTGCTGAGGTCAAGGTCACTCAGACTGGTTAAATTGCCGATCGTCTGGAGCAATTCGGCGATTTGATTGAAACTGAGGTTAAGGTTAGTCAGACTGGTTAAATTGCCGATCATCTGAGGCAATTCGGCGATTTGATTGAAACTGAGGTCAAGGGAAGTCAGACTGGTTAAGTTGCCGATCGTCTGGGGCAATTCCGCGATTTGATTGCTCCAGAGGTTAAGGGAAGTCAGACTGGTTAAGTTGCCGATCGTCTGGGGCAATTCGGCGATTTGATTGTTGCTGAGGAAAAGGTTAGTCAGACTGGTTAAATTGCCGATCGTCTGGGGCAATTCGGCGATTTGATTATTATAAAGGTTAAGGGAAGTCAGACTGGTTAAGTTGCCGATCGTCTGGGGCAATTCGGCGATTTGATTGAAACTGAGGTCAAGGGAAGTCAGACTGGTTAAGTTGCCGATTGTCTGGGGCAATTCGGCGATTTGATTGTTGCTGAGGTAAAGGGAAGTCAGACTGGTTAAATTGCCGATCGTCTGGGGCAATTCGGCGATTTTATTCCTTCCGAGGAAAAGGTTAGTCAGACTGGTTAAATTGCCGATCGTCTGGGGCAATTCGGCGATTTGATTGTTGCGGAGGCTAAGGGAAGTCAGACTGGTTAAGTTGCCGATCGTCTGGGGCAATTCGGCGATTTGATTGAAACTGAGGTCAAGGGAAGTCAGACTGGTTAAGTTGCCGATCGCTTCGGGGATAATGGCGATTTGATTGCTACTGAGTCCAAGAGCAGTCAGACTGGTTAAATTGCCGATCGCTTCGGGGATAATGGCGATTTGATTGCTCCAGAGCTTAAGGGAAGTCAGACTGGTTAATTTGCCGATCATCTGGGGCAATTCGGCGATTTGATTCTCTCCGAGGTTAAGGGAAGTCAGACTGGTTAATTTGCCGATCGCTTGGGGAATCTCTGTTAATTTATTTTCCCAAATATAAAGTTCTTCTAGCTCCGTTAGCAAGGCGATCGATTCTGGTAGTTGAGATAGCGAATTTCCACCTAAGCTAAGTTTTTTGAGATTTTTAAGGTTGGAGATCGATTCTGGTAGAACTTGTAAATTATTTTCACTAAATCCTAGATAAGTTAAGTTGGTTAAACTAAACACTAGTTCAGGTATTTCAGCTAAACCACTATTGCCTAAGCCTAGCTCGGTTAATCTGGTCATCTCACTAAACCAGTTTGGCAGACTCTCTATTTTGTTTCCGTAAAGGTACAGTTTAGTTAAATTAGTTATCTGTGCTAGCCAATCTGGAAGACTTTTGATCTTATTTTCCCAAACATCGAGACTGGTTAGTTTGGGGAGACTTAAGATGACGGGTGGGATCTCTGTCAAGAGATTACCAATTGCTTTACCAGTCTTGTCATCCCACTTCCCCAAAATCAACTTCTCAAGGTGAGTTAGCTTGCCAATTTCTGGTGGTAGCTCTGTCAGATTCATCCCCGCGAGATCGAGTTCTTTCCATTGCTCCTCGGCGGCTCGATCTATCAGTTCTAAAAACTCTTGGGCTTCCATCGTACTTACGGCGGGTGCGTCTTCATTACTATAAACCAGATTGGCGAGGAAATTTGGGTCGCTATGATGGATATTACAAAACTGGGAAATTAGTGGATTTGCGATTTCTAGCGATGCTTCGAGGTGATGAGTTCGACTCGATCGACTATTTAGTAATTGGCGATCGGGATTTATTAGTGATGGCAGATATTTTCGATCTAGCGATCGTCACAGCAGCACATTTTTTGCAGATCCGATCGATAATCGATCTAAATACTGCGATCGATTGACTAGAAATGTTTCGATCAACATAATCTCGATGCGATCGTTGAAGCATTAATTCGTCCATTGTCACCAGTTACGGCAATTTGATTTCAAATTGAAATTATTGGCGAAGTTGATTTTTGGGAGGATAAGTTGGTAAATTTGATAAATAATGATTTAGATGCTCCCGTAGATCTGATAGAGTTTTTAGGCGGTGTAGAGCGATCGCTTCAAGTCCCTAATTGCCTCCTGATATTGAGCCGTCCCACCAAAAATTCGCACGATTTCCAGGGGAGTACCAAATTGGGTAAACGGCGCAACCGTCAGCACTTGGGTTTCCTCGATCTGCCCCACCCCTGAATCCGCATACTTATCTAGTAGGGCTTCTAATACCCGTCTGGCTCGATCGCCGTACTTCGTAAAGTAATCCCGCTTTTTCACCCGCTCTGCCCGTTCCTTGCGGGTTAAGGGTGGCATATCCCAGGCAATATGACAGAGCAAATCGAACGGATCGCAATCTTTGCCAATCTCATCAGCCAACGCCTCAAAGAATATCCCCTCTTTCGCCAACTCATCGACGATCGCTTGTTTCTTATCCGCACTACTCCACCGCACCAGAAAATCATCTAGGGAGGTGAATTCTTTTGTTAATGTTTTGCGGGTATAGTCTTTGAGCGATTCAGCAATCAATTTACCACTCGAATCATAGTATTGCACCCGCTCGGCAATTACTTTGACTTCGACATTCGCCACCACATAGCGACGTACCCCCATATCTTCAACATCCTCAAGATCCTCGCCATTTGTCCATTCAAAGCCGCCTTCCGGCTCTGGGTATCCGTCTGTAAAATCTTCATCCTCTGACAATTCCGGCGGAACTGGCGAATCATCGGGATGTTGTGGCTCGTAAATCTGCACCGGATCGCCATCAAAATCGCGATCGGCAAATAGTTCGGTCGCTTTTTTGAAGTCGATAATTGTGAAATAAAACTTCCCGAAGTCCTCTTTAATCCGCGTCCCGCGCCCAATAATTTGTTTGAACTCCGTCATCGACTGAATCCGCTGGTCGAGGACGATTAATTTGCAAGTTTGAGCATCGACACCCGTAGTCATCAGTTTAGAAGTAGTCGCGATGACCGGATATTTAGATTCGGGAAAGATGAAATTATCGAGTTCGGCTTTTCCCTCGTCATTGTCCCCAGTAATTCGCATTACATACCGCGAATTATCCGCCGCAAGGTCGGCATTCTCATTCACTAATGCCTGTCGCATCCGCTCCGCATGGTCGATATTTTCACAGAAAACGATCGTTTTATCAAAACGGTTAGTTGCTTTGAGGAAATCACTCACCTTTTTAGCGACTAGTTGGGTACGCGGGTCTAATACTAATTTCTTGTCAAAATCTCGTTGATTATAAATCCGATCCTCAATTTCATTCCCGTATTTATCCCTCTGTCCTGCCGCTGGTCGCCACCCTTCCAAATCCTTGTCGATATCGATCCGTACCACCTTATACGGCGCGAGAAAACCGTCATCAATCCCCTGTCTGAGTGAGTATGTATAAATCGGTTCGCCAAAATAATCGATATTAGAAACTTCCTTAGTTTCCTTGGGAGTAGCCGTCAATCCTACCTGAGTCGCCGCTGAAAAATAGTCTAGTATCTGCCGCCAAGCCGAGTCCGCTGCCGCACTCCCTCGATGACATTCATCAATCACAATTAGATCGAAGAAATCACGACTAAATTGCTTGTAAATCTTCTGTTCCTCTTCATTCCCCGTCACTGCCTGATACAGCGACAGATATATCTCATAAGACTTATCCGCCTGTCGCTGTTTGATCTTGGTCATCGCCGAACCAAAGGGTTTAAAATCATTAGTCATGGTTTGATCGACTAAGATATTTCGATCGGCTAAAAACAAAATCCGTTTCTTCGCCTTCGATTTCCACAGTCTCCAGATAATCTGAAAAGCGGTAAAAGTTTTCCCCGTACCCGTCGCCATCACCAATAGAATTCGATTCTGACCTTTGGAGATCGCTTCGATCGTTTTATCGATCGCCAATAACTGATAGTAGCGTGGAGTCTTATTACTACCGTCACTATAATAATCCTGAGTAATTAACTTTTGCTGCGGTGCAGATAATCCCCGATGTAAGCACCACTGTTCCCATAAAGTTTTCGGCGATGGAAACTCATCTAAACCGATTTCCCGCTCAATTATTCCGTCGGTAGCAATCTTGTTATGAAACAAAAAGCGATCGCCATTGGAACTAAACACAAACGGCACTTGCAGTAGTTCGCCATAGCCCAAACCCTGCTGCATCCCGTCGCCCACCGAATGATTATTATCCTTCGCCTCAATCACTGCGATCGGTAAATTAGGCTTGTAAAACAGCACATAGTCAGCTCGTTTATTCTTCGCACGAGCGTGTAACTTACCCCGCACCAGAATCCGCCCATCTGTCAGCGAAAATTCTTCCCGAATCTGCGTCAAAATATCCCAACCCGATCGTTCTAAAGCTGGAGTGATATATTTGGTGCAAATATCGCGCTCGGAGAGTTGCTTTTTCAGGGTGAACGCACTTAAATCTTATATTATTAAAAACACTTAGAAACTAGATGTAAATTTGATTCATCAAAGATGTGAAATCTATACCCGTCGATAGCTTTAGCTAATTAATTGTGTTAAGTTGATTTGGAACTAATATCATGTAAAATGAAGCTGAAGCCTAAGCATAGTATCGCAGAACACTTTGACGACATAGAAGACATTAGGATTGAACGTGGAAAAAAACATAAACTAATCGACATCATCACGATCTCCATTTGTGCTGTAGTATGTGGGGCGGACGGATGGATAGATATAGAAATGTATGGTATAGCCAGAAAAAAATGGTTAGAAAAGTTCCTAGAACTACCGAATGGAATCCCATCTCATGATACATTTGCTAGAGTATTTTCACAAATTAATCCTGATGAATTTAATAAATCATTCCTGAGTTGGATTAAAGGAATAAGTAAAATAACCGCAGGAGAAATAATTGCCTTTGATGGAAAACAATCTCGAAACTCAGGAGATGAAAAGAATGGTCAAGGTGTAATTAATACAGTCAGTGCCTGGGCTGCAAGTAATAGATTAGTATTAGGTCAAAAGAAAGTAGAAGGAAAATCTAATGAAATCACAGCACTTCCCGAACTGATTCAAATCTTGGATTTAGCAGGATGTATCGTTACCATCGACGCAATGGGATGTCAAAGAGAAATAGTCAAAAAAATCGTCGAAAAAGATGCAGATTATGTAATTGCTGTAAAAAAGAATCAACCGACCTTGTACAAACAAGTAAAGCAGCTATTTAAACAAGCAATTGAAACTCAGGGAAAAGACCTCAACCTGAGTAGCTTCAACAGTAGAGAGATGAATAGAGGTAGAGAAGAAATTCGTAATTATTTAATGATAACAGATGTTGCGGAGCAAATAGATCCACTGCAAAAATGGAAAAAGTTAACTAGTATTGGCATGGTAGAATCAGTTCGAGTTGTCGGCGGAAAGACGAGTGTAGAAACTCGTTATTTTATCAGTAGTCTAGAGAGCGATGCTCAAAAATTAGCAGAGGGAATTAGAAGTCATTGGTCGATAGAAAATTCTCTTCACTGGGTGCTTGATGTTGCTTTTAAAGAAGATGATAGTCGAATTAGGAAAGATAATGCTCCAGCTAATTTTGCGATTTTACGACATATAGCAGTTAACATAATTAGTGAAAATAAAAGTCGAAAGTTAAGTGTTAGAAGTAAGAGATTCTTGGCGACACTTGACGAAGAATATTCAACTGAACTTTTAGAAGCTATTTTGTAATTTATTTGCACTAATTAATCTCGGCTTGACTAATGAGTTGGTCGAGCTTTCTGCTACACTAAATTAAATTAATCGGATCTCATGTTTGATTTTAGTTTCAATTGGCATTGTAATAAGTGCAATTAGTTAGTAAGTACGATTGAGTTAGCTATTCTAGTTTTGATCGATCGAATTACACCCGATTTTGATGCGTTCACCCTGTAGCAGATCGCAGTCGATCGGGTGATACAGATTCTTTTGGTTGGGTAAGAACATCGATCGCATCCAACTGTTGCGATCGCAAAGTAACCGTTGGCATAAGTCTATCAAGAAACGCAAATGGTGTTAACGGAATTTACTGTAGGTCATACGTTCTATCGTGTGCTCGACTTCGTAGGAATAATCCTCATCATCCTCATCAGCATCGTCTTCGTCAACAATTGGTTGAGGTGGAGATACGGTTACTTCGAGGG
Source organism: Chamaesiphon minutus PCC 6605 (assembly GCF_000317145.1). Lineage (GTDB taxonomy): Bacteria > Cyanobacteriota > Cyanobacteriia > Cyanobacteriales > Chamaesiphonaceae > Chamaesiphon > Chamaesiphon minutus. Next base: position 4,422,796 of record NC_019697.1, read on the forward strand.
AGACAGACAGTTGCTCTACCTGAGGTTTCGATCCACTGTTGGCTAGAGCTATCGATATATCATCTAGGTATGACTCTTTCACCACAGGTTTGGAGGCATTTCTGTGACGATCCTCCTCATAACGAGCTGGAGCGGGATTGACCTTTGCATCCTCAACGTTGCGGCGATCGCTTCTTGTTAAATTCTGCTTGTTGGCGAAGAGTTTTCTACGGCGGATAGTTTCTTCCCGAATAGCGACATTATTGATCTGTTTACCAGCAAGTTTGAGCTTCTTGACCGAGTGTCTGACATCTTCAAGTGATAACCGATCTGCTTCTAACCCTACAGCGCAAGCGCGAGAGATGAACTTTTCTCGGCCATCTCGGTGACTGTAAACCAACAGCATCGTAATATCCCTGGGGTCAAATTTCAAAAAAACTTCATTGCCAACGTGTTGCCCTAAGTACTCCCCTTTATAGAGTAGATTCTCAAACTTGATATAGCCACCGTCGTAAACAACACGCTCATTTGTTTGCATCAGACAAATGTCGAGTTCTCGTGGTTTAATTACCGCAGGTGGAGTCTGTAATCCAGCCTCCCACCGTTTCATGCGACTTTGTTCGGGCGCGAAAGGGTTGGCTCTGGTACGCGGATCGGGTTTTTGATTATAGTTATCAACAAGATATCCAACTAAAACCATTTCTAAATCTCGCAGTGTCATTTTGACAACCTTTGCAATATCTTTTGGACGCTTTTGGACATTAGGACCCGTGTAAGCTGGAGCTTCACTCAAAAGTTCGCTTACAGTACGGAAAGGACGCTCGACAATTCCACCTTGAGAGGGCTGTTCTCGACGTTTTGCTTCAAAGCCTAGCTGATCGCCCACGTACACTAAGAAATTAAAGTCTTTACCACCATCTGTATAGATGTATCGAGGAGAGCCATGCGTTATCCAATTACATCTTAGCTGGTATTCTGGAGCATATTGCTTGGGTCGCATCGCGTGTCGCAAAGCTAGGGCAACCACCAGAGAACTGGGTGCTTTGAGTCCTAGTCGATACCCCACAATGCAACGTGAGTAGCAATCAATCACTGTAGTAAGAATCGGACGACCAATATCCACACCATCCTCATCAACAAGTAATATATCTGCTTTAGTGTGATCGATTTGCCAAACTTGATTGCTGCGAGTGACGGAGATATTCTCCTGGTCGCGAGTTCTGAGAATTAAGGTATCGCCGTGCCATCCGGGACTGCGACTACTTTTTGCGGTATTGTTGCTCTCTTCAATTGGCTTCAACCAAATTTCTACGGTTCTAGTACAGGGGGGTTGACCGTATTTCCGCCAAAACTCGAATGCTACGAGCGACTGCTTCTGCTCCTCAAGTTTCATGATGCACTTATGCACTTCCTGTGTATCCAGCTTTCGTTTCCGTAGCTCAGAGAGCTTAGTCTTTAGGTCTGAGATTTGTGTCTGAATCTCACGCCTGTGCTCGTTACAAATCTGCTTACGTTCTTCAATTAACCTTGAAAGTTCTAGATCGAGTTCTTCCTTATCAAAGCCTGCTGCCTCCAATCTGGCGACTTCATCTGACAACTCCAGCTTCACATACTCATAAATCTGGTCTTCAATATGGCTCACAGCTTGAGTACGAGTCATTAATTTGTCACCCTTGTTCCCTCCCTCGTAAATCTTGAGACTTAGGTTATACCAATATTCGCTCCGACGAGGTTGGCCAACATCTGCTCTTTTTGCTTTGAAGAATGAAGCCGTACCCAACTCAATCCAGTCTTGAAAAATACGTCTGACTTGGCGGGTCGATTTCTTTAGCCTCTTTGCTCCTTCTCTAAGTTGTTCGCAGAATAAGTTACGGTTGTTTCGTGCGGCTAAGAGGTTACGGATGACATCTCGTTTTAACTTTTGCTCGTCCGTCAATTGGAGCCTAACTTTTTCTCCATTTTCAAGCGTGATTTCGTCTTCCAACGCGTATCGACGGTCTAGAAACTCGATCCCTTCATCATCTTCTGGTGTGCCATAGCAGGCGATCGACTCTTCCGAGGGCTGGTAAGCGATCTTTTGCCGATCGGTCGCCAATTCTTCTTCATCAGCAATTAGAGGTTCCTCAGTATCAAAATTTTCATCCTCATAGATCGAAGAAAAATCGTTGTCATTTAACCGATCGGAATGCTCATTGGCTTCAGTCAGGGTCATAACTCCGCACTTCCCAATTTGATATAGTAGGTTTGCATTAGTAGCGATTTAGGTTGACCAATCTAGTTTGGCAACCAGTAGAATGTCCACTTCAGTAGGGTCAGTCTGAGAAAATTTAATGCTTCCAATCAACTGTCTAGATGCCTGAGGACTAATTCTGGAGCTGCATCCAACTCCTTGCTCTCATCAATAGCGGAGGTTTTTGAGTTCCCAAGTCGTCTTCCTCAGGGATTAGAGAGAAATTTTCACCCTTCTGCTAATCTCAGTGTTTGTTAATGTCAGGTTGGTTTATGGTTCTTCTGCTCTCAATCATACAGTAATTTTATACTAAAAATATTGCAGGCGGGCAGAAAGCGGATAATTATTCTCAAAAAACTTTCACTATAGTAAGCATAAGCTTTCCGTGACGGAAAAGTTATCGGAGAACGAGCTAAAGCCGCATTAATTTGTCCTACTTAACCTCTGCTTGTAGAATTTTTATGAATCTTCGGTGGTCGCGATACTAAAGTTGAAACCGCTTCTACAAAATGACACGCAATCCTTTGTTCATTCTATAAAGGCTTGGAGCTACTGATAAATATACGTTTTAGCTTTCAAGGTAACGAAATGACATGTAATCCTTCCTCGTGCGTAAAAAACAACAAAACTATTACATAGCAAGGTTTTCAATCAACGATTGACAAAATGACATTTATTCTTTCTACAATACTACGAAATGACATGTAATCCTTCGATCACCTTTTTTCTGAAAATTGATGACTAAAAAGCATCAAAGCCATGCGGAGTAAAGCTTTGGGTTAAGCATCAGTCGTGACATTTATTTCTTCGATTTTGACACTTATTCCTTCGCTCTACAAATGTCACTATTTTACGAATAGTGTTATCAAAGGTATAAGTTACTTGTTTTTAAGCTGCCGCTAATTAATGCTGCAACGAATCTAAGTAACTTGTTGGAAGCTAGATATATTGCAGATCCGCCGCTGAACCGACCCAAAAACACGCCGAGGTTTACTCAGCGTGTTTTTGGGTGCAAACCTGTTGGTAAACTCGGCATTGACGTTATCTCACACAGAAGGCGTTATGGGTATCCCTCCCAGCTCTATTTGCTAGCTGTTAATACTTCGATCGAGTAACGCCTGACATTATTTATCGTTACCCATAAACTCTGGCATTGCGACGATATCTGCGCTCTGGCTGATACCTTCTCGTTTGATTACCTTCCCTACAGTCATCAGCAAAATCTTCAGATCCAACCAAAGACTCCAGTTATCCACATACCACAGATCTAGCTTGAATTTTTCGTCCCAAGTGAGCGCATTGCGACCATTTACTTGCGCCCATCCGGTAATTCCGGGGCGAACATCGTGACGTCGTGCTTGATCGGGGCTATAACGTTCTAGATACCTTACCAGCAGCGGACGGGGGCCAACGAAACTCATGTCGCCTCGGAGCACGTTCCACAGTTGTGGCAGTTCGTCGAGACTGGCTTTGCGCAGCACTTGACCTAGAGGAATCAGCCGTTCCTCATCCGATAATAACTTACCCTGAGCATCGCAATCATCAGTCATCGTGCGAAACTTAAACACGGTAAAAATCTTGCCATTTTTGCCGGGACGGGTTTGCGTAAAGACAACCGGGCTACCCATGCGAAGGCGAACGACGATCGCCACAACAAGTAGTATCGGCGAAAATAACAGTAGTAACAATGCTGCCATCACTCGATCGCTAAATAGTTTAATGCCTCGACTAAAATAGTGGAGTAAATTGTTGGAAGATTTGGTTTGGATCATATTCGTCATCTATCGTTAGTTACTGCTAGAGCGATGGAGCCGGGATACTGCCCCAGCTAATCTTTATTTTTCCCATCTCCTCTATCCCGATTACTAGAAAAAGGATTTTTTTACTTTCTAACTCTAACAATTTGGGAAAGCTACACTTTATAGTTTATACAGTACTGTAGCTCTTTAGCTGCAAAAGCTATTCTAGATCGAGCGACCGACTCGGCCAATTTTACTGCTTCCGTCTATTTGAGAATCGAGATTCTATCGTGAATAAAATTATTTCAGTACCCAGTCAGCCGATTACTCCCGTTTCGTCCGCATCCGCTCGCTCTCAAATGGAAGCCGAGCGCGTTCAGGAGATATTGACCTTACTGACGAGTTTGATGGCTAGAGAAGAGGCGACGATTAAATTGATTATCGATTGCCTATACGATATCGGCTATGTCAATTTAATTAATAAGAAGGTACGATTGCGACCGCTCAACTCGCTTGCCAAGTTTATTGCCAAACGATCGAAACCTGTAGCTAAAATATTTGCATGGCGATGGTTTATTAAAAATTGCCCACAATTAATTGCGAAATGGTTATATGTCAAAGTCCAGTTTTAACTGAGTTAAAGCTAAAAGCTGACGCGATACATCTGGAATAGCTGTCCTGATTTTGTTGCTGTGACTTTACCGCCGACTTGTTTAACTAGATCGTTGAATTCTGCCAGCGGCGATAAAAAGACTTCAGCACCCAAATATGTCTCTAAAATCGCCCAGTTTTCGGCAATTTCAGTAGTGGGATCGATCGCGTCAAAGACAAAGATGCCATCTGGTTTCAAGACTCGTTTGACTTCTTGGAGCACTAGTTTCCAGTACTCAAGTGGATAATAGCAACTGAATCCAGTCGCGATCGCTCGATCGAATGTATCGTTATCATACTGTAATTGATGGGCTGCGCCAGATTGAACTCCCTTAAATAATTTAGAATTTAATTGCGAACCGCGCGAATTCAGGGCACTCCGCGCGACGGAACTCACTTCTTGTCCATAGAAGTATGTTTCCCACTCGCGCCAATTATAAATTAAAAAACTCACGCCACAGCCAATATCTAAGCAGCGATGGTTCTTTTTAAATCCGGCTAGTTCCCAAAATGGCGAAGTAATTTTTGCCGCCAGATTGTGACCGATCCATTCTCTAAAAATGGGCATCGCTTCTACTTCTGCTGGTAACTCAAAAGCTTCTTGTTTATATTCTCGATCGAATCTTTGTTTGACTCGATCGATTTGACTATTCCAGTCTTGTTGTGGTGAAATGAGAGAACCGTACATAATTAATAATTGATAGCGGGTAGACAGCGTAGGGTGGGCAGTTCCCACCATCTGGATTTCAGATATAACCTATTTTAAAAGTCGCTGCTCATCATCTAAATTTTAGAAATAATCTAAGAGCTATTTTTGATTTTCTAGGTGCTTGAAGACTGATTTGTCACCGATGTCGTCGGGGATTAATTGGAATGCTTTGCGGCTGGCAAATATAAAAAATAAACCAGACCAAATAGTGAGTAAAATAGCTTCTATATTTAGAGTAAGTAGACTGGTAAGATGACCTAAGAGTAAGATTGGCACCAGAAATGTAAGAATTTTGGTTTCAAAGCGATTGAAGCAAAAGGCTTCTTTAAAAAAGATACCTGTAAGTGCGGCAAAGGTAAAACCGATACCTAAAATTGTTAAAGGATGCTCGTAAACGATCGATCCGATCGGTTCGCGATAATACAAGGAAAACCCGATCGCGCTCGCACAGCCGATCGCCCAAAATAATTGCAAAGCTCTGTGCAAAATGGTCATATAAATATGAATCGTAATTAAGGCGATGCCTAAAGCAACCGAAAATGTAACATACAACCAAGTTACTAAACTGAGAGTATTGGGTGAGGGGCGTTCGCTGCTACTTTCTGGCAATAATACTAGCAAAGTTGCGATGGCAAAACTTACTGCCGCTACCATCAAAGCACTTCGATAAACGATGACGCCTTGACGATCGCGATCGGTAATTGTAAATGTGCCAAACTGCCCTTGATAGATTTCGGGAGTGAGATTTGATTCGAGTGCCGACATGTGCGTGACCTCCACTAAATTTAGAGATTGCGATCGCGATTTATTAACCGCGAAACTGTTGCTGGTATGCGAGAAAGACTGCTTCGATTGTCAGATGAGCGTCAAGTGATGGCGGTCGATCTGCTAATTCTATTTTCGCTAATATTTGTCGTGCCAAACGATCGCTAACTTGAATTTTTGCTGCTGGATCTAGAGCGGGATATCGATACAGATATTTCCGCATCGTCCCAAAGTCATCGGTTGTCAATGCGGCGATACGTCCGGTTTCGATCAGTTGATTGGCTAAGTCTGTTGCGGCTGGTGAGAGGCTAATTTTTTGGGTGGCTACTGTTTGTCCTTCTTGAATTAAAATCGTACCCGCAACCCAATCGCCGAGACGTTTTTCTTGGGGTGTAAAAATAATAAATAATATGCCCAGGCAAAATAAGTCATCGATCGGACGTAGTAACGCTCGCAAGATCGATTGTTGAATGCCAACATTGCGGCCATCATCTCGAATTACCCTAATTTTTACATGTCGCTTACCAGGAGTTTGACCCCGCCAGAGAGTCTCAAACAGAATAAAATAACCGATATATACTGCAAATAATATCAATAGTTGGATGGCTGAGAGCCAAGTGCTATATGTTTTTGATTGTAGCCAAGGGACTTGCGAATACAATAGTGCCCAACCTATCAACAATAAAAAGAGTGTGAAACTCCAAATGAGATAGTCAATGATTATTGCTAGTGTCCGATTTCCGATTCCCGCTAAGATAAATTCTAGTTCGACACTCTCTGGGGTTTGGGATTTAACTCGGTTTAAGAATTTCATCTGATTTAGTATTTACTACCTGCGATCGCCTAAATACTCAAGTCTATACCTTCGCGACGATTGCGCAGATCGTAGTAGACGATCGCTTTAATCGCTTGCCAGAAAGGCATGATAATTAGTTCGCCCAGCAGACTGAGGATAAAGCCGCCCAACATTAGCAGCGAACCAATTGCTTGAGTTGATGGATCGATCGATCCCACCTGACTGGTAGTCATAATTTGACCGATAAAACTGGGAACATTGCCCATTGAGGTAATTGGTAGCGTCACTAAAAACCCCACCGCAATAATCGCTGCAACTTTGTTAGCCACAACCCCACTTAACTGCCGACTCCGACTAATACTATAGCTAGCCGATGTTGTAGACTCGATCGCCATTGGTAATTCGGACACAAACCAGTAAGCATAGTAACGAATCAATAATGCAAACCAGAGCAAGATTAAAACGATCGCGAGCAACCCGATGATAAACGACACAGCGAGATTAGCCGTCGGCACCTTCAATATAGATAAAATGGCGGCAGCCATAAAGATAACGATGATGACCCCGATATAGCTGACTAGTGCGACGACAAATAGGTACAGGCTCACCAGCCACGAGAGTCTCAAGAAACCCCACATGCGCGGTAGCAGGTTTTGTGTAGCCACAGCAACGGTTTCTGGTGCATTGGCTAGCTCCTGATAAGCTAACCGACAAATTATGGCTCGATCGGTAGAATACTTAGCTAAAAAATAAAAGGTGGCAGCCACCCATCCCAAAACAACCGGAATGGCCGCTAGCCACGATTTGGTGAAGCCATACATCACGCCACCGACAAATAACAACCCGATCGAAGCTGCGACGATCGCTACTACCCAAGCAGTCGCTCGTGCTGATACCTGTAAATAACGTTTAAAGTTGGACTTGTATAGAGTAGTGGCCATAGTGACGACATTCCCGATACTCAAGGTACCAACCGGATCGGCATTATTTTTCATCATGATCTGACATTGCCTATTGGCGATTGTGGTGATGCTGTGTCTAAATTCTCACCACAATCATAATACCCAGACGTCGCTATTTAAAAAATTGCTGAACGCCAGAGAGATTAGCCGTATCCCGAATCACTAGAAATACACCCAAGCCTAGCAATAAAAATAAACCTGTCTGCATCACGGTTTCTTGCAATTTCATCGGTAGGGGTTTACCCAGCAAACCTTCAAACAACAAAAATGCCAACTGACCGCCATCCAAAGCAGGTAATGGCAAAATATTCATTACTGCCAAATTGATGCTGATCAGCGCGCCAAATTGGAGCAATCCAGCAATATTTGTCGAAGCGATATTCGATCCGATTTCGACAATTTTGATCGGCCCTGCGATTTGACTGGCTGTATCGCCAAAATTAGTCACTAATTGGGACAAACCTTGAACTGTCAGCACCACAACGCGCTCGAATTCACTCGCGCCTTTAGCCAGTGCATCGATCGGACTTACAGATCGATCGATAATAATATCGGCATTGGGTGCGAGTTTAACTCCAATTTGACCTTTGCCGCTATCGTTGGCATCGGGGGTAACTTGCAGGTTGAGAGTCTCGTTACCGCGTTGGATCTCGAAGGTTAGTGGTTGCTGGGCGTGGTTCTGGATTTCGCTCATCAACTTAACGATCGCGGGTTTACCATCTCCTAGTGGCTCTTTATCTACCGCTACAATGATATCTTTGGCTTGGAGTCCAGCTTTACCCGCCGCCGTACTCAGATTGGTTGCAATCCCTGATACGACTACGCCGGGATGATAATTAATCTGTTGAAATCCGGTGACGCTAACCTGGACGACCAACAAAAAATAAGCAAAAATCAAGTTGGCAATTACGCCCGCACTAATGACGATCGCTCGATCGAGTATCGGACGATTGCGAAGTAAATTGGGATCGTTGGCTGGAATATCGCTGTCGGGATCGTCATCGGGAAAACCGACGAAACCACCGAGCGGCAATGCGCGTAGCGCGTATTCAGTTTGCTTGCCTTGATATTTTAATAATATCGGCCCAAACCCGATCGAGAATTTATTTGCATAAATACCCTGTAATCTGGCTGCTAAAAAGTGCCCCAGCTCGTGGATAAAAATTAATACTGCTAAAACGCCAATCGCCGCCAATGTTGACATATTTTCTCTTAGTTTGACCTACTATCCCCCATTTTAATCCGGTATGGAGAGTGTGGGGAGTCTCTGGAGATCGGGAAACTATACTTTGGATAGTGGATAGTGAATCGTTTGGTATTGCTGAATTTTAGTGAAGATTTTTCGGAGATCGCTCGATTGAGTTAGGCAGTCACTGGTTCGGCTAAGTGTACCCTAGTCACATAATTAAGATGCACAAAACCACGATCGTCTTGCCAGCGATCGTGTAACTGCTCTAGATCTGACATCAGTTGCTGGAGTGCAGCTCCTGCGCTGGGGGTATAAGAATTACTCCGCACCCGTCCCTTTAATCCAGCTAAATCTAATGCTTGGCAATTGGCAAAAGTATATTCTCGAATATTGGTAAAATGCGGACTTAACAGTAACGATCGAGCAGAATCCAATCGATCGTGAATCGCGGGATTTGTCGATGCTGCCAGCGTTAACTCGCTGTATTCTTTGGTAAACGCATCTTCTTTATCCCGATTATTCCATACTAAAGCCAGCCTACCAGGATTGCCAGTTGCGGTTGTAGATTTGAGGATGCGTTGAAACTCTCCAAATGTGGGTTCGGGATCGAACCAGTGAAATGCCTGAAAACAAGTTACCAAATCGACTGAAGCAGCTTCTAAGCCAGTTGCTTCGGCGGTACCATTCCGAAATTCCACCAATGGATGGGGTGTGGCTGCCGATCGCATTGCGGCATTTGGTTCGATCGCCCACACCCTGACATTCCGCTCTGCCAACAGTCGCGCTGAAATGCCTGTACCCGCGCCAATATCTGCGGCGATTGGTTCTGTATCTACTCCATCTAGAATCGTGTCGATCGCGGCTGCTGGATAGCTCGGTCGGTATTTGACATAATCTGCGGCTCGATCTGAGAATCGATCGAGCGGATTGAGGGTATATAGTGGGGGATTCAAGTTGATTTCGCTCATGACTAAAATTTAGTACTGCTGACTTAGTATCTGCTGTCACGATCGTCTGACACAATTATTTCTTTTCCCCCGTGCCCCGCCCCTGGCTCTCACATCTCTTCCCAAACTCTGGCATCCCTAAAATCTATCTCTAGTCAAATCTAACTATAAATGCTAAAATAGTAAGTTGCAAAATTTAACTATAATTTTCAGTATTCATGACCCTAACTCAAGAACGCAAGCAAGAGATCGCAGCACAGTATCAGTTGCACGCAACCGATACGGGTTCTTCGGATCTGCAAGTCGCCATGCTGACTGAAAGAATCAATCGCCTCAGCGAACACCTCAAAACCAACAAAAGCGACCACGCTTCCCGCCGAGGCTTGTTGAAAATGATCGGACAGCGCAAGCGGTTATTAGCATTCATTCAGTCAGAAAACGTCCAACGTTACCAAAATTTGGCCGACAGTCTCGGTATCCGTCGCGTCAAAGACTAAGAACGCCCCAAAAACAACAGCGATTCTCCCGATCGAGAGGCTACGCCAACGTGCTTCCCGCTGAGGCTCGTCGAACACGATCGGACAGCGCAAGCGGTTATTGGCATTCATTCAGTCTAAGAGCGTCCAACGTTACCAGAATCTGGCCGACAGTCTCGGTATCCGTCGCGTCAAAGACTAGTTATCAAAGCGATCGCTAGTTGCGAGTGACTAGCAAAAAAGTTCATCCATAACCCATACCCGCTCTCATTACCTAGCTCTAAGAAAACAAGCATTATGCCAGAGGAGAATTCCCGCCAATCTGTTCCGTTTGAACCGCGCAAAAGCAAACAGCGCAAACCCGCAGCCAAAAAAGGGACGCCGATCGTCAAACCAAAAACTGCCTCGCCAGCAATGGCAGAGCAGGGTTCGGGTTATATTCCCGACGTTGTCAGCAAACGGATGATTCGGCGGGTGCTGGTATTCTGTGGCATTCCGATCTTGATGGGGATGGGGATCTTCTTGGGGAGTTATTGGATTATCATCAATCACTTATTTAAAGTCCCAAATACTGTCGTCTTACTGACGAGTATGGCATGTTTGGGATTGAGTGTATTGGGACTCTCTTATGGCATCCTCTCGGCTTCTTGGGAAGAAGATAGCAGCAGCCAAGGTAGTCTGCTAGGGTGGCAAGAATTTAAAATCAACTTTGGCAGAATGGCAGACGCCTATCGTGCCTCTAAACAAATGCAAAGCAGCATCGATCGCGACTAAAGTTCGTCGATCGCGGGTGGTAATGAGGACGCAACAGTCGGGTATAATATTTGCTGCAATACGCTCTCATCCCCATCCATGCAGATCCATCCCACATCAGCGATCGAATCTGGAGCTAAAATCGGTACTAATGTCTCGATTGGTCCATTTTGCTACATTCGACACGATGTCGAAATTGGGGATAACTGTACTTTAGATGCCCACGTTACCCTCTTGCCCCACACTTCGATCGGGCAAAATTGCCATCTCCATAGTAACGTCGTCATTGGCGATACACCTCAAGATTTGGCATTCAAAGACGAGCCGAGTTATGTCAAGATCGGCAATAATTGCAGCATTAGAGAAGGAGTAACGATCCATCGCGGAACCAAAGCTGGATCGATTACTAAAGTAGGTAATAATTGCCTATTAATGGCTAACAGTCACTTGGCGCATAACGTCCAACTCGGTAATGATATTATCGTCGCCAATGGAGCACTTTTGGCTGGATATGTAGAAGTTGGCGATCGCGCATTTATCAGCGGTAATTGTCTGGTGCATCAATTTGTAAGAATTGGCAGATTGGTAATGATGGCAGGCGGTTCAGCCGCTCAAAAAGATATTCCCCCCTTTTGCATGACGCGCAGTACTACGCTCAATAAAGTGATGGGCTTGAATACAGTTGGTTTGCGCAGGGCGGGATTGACATCTGAAGAAAGATTGACACTCAAACGTGCTTTTAGAATCCTATATCAATCAAATTTACTAATCCCCGAAGCTTTATCAAAATTAGAAACTGAATTCGACACAGATTTAGTCAGAGAAATCTGTGATTTTATCAAGCATTCTCAACAGGGATATGGGCGTGGGATTGCTGGATACGTCCGCCAGAGACAGCGCGAAGAATAGACAACCAGCGGGATTTAAGGATTAATAGGATGAGGTGTTATGTACTATTTACCAAACCATCCACCCATCTACCCCTTACCCGTCTGTCGATCGACAGAGATTTTAGCAAGGGCTTGAAAGTTACAAATCCGTCTGTTGAGTGATATGTCTAGGGCGCAATCCTTAGTATAACTAAAGGGTGAAACCCACAGATGAATTCAACGCCATGAACTTCAAGCTCGATCGTTTAGTTAGTAATATCCAGCAGCAACTCACAAAATTAATCGGTGGGTTATTGCTACTTACTATGGTTTGGCAAGGTGTCATCCTCGGCGTCGATGTTGCGGTTGCTGCCCCCGCAATCGGTACTAATAGCGATCGTGTTTCCGAGCAGGTAGCCGACAAAGCAGCACAAATTAAAAACTCGATCGAGGAAGAGATCGGTAAGGCACAAACACCAATCCAAGATCGGCCTGGAGAAGTTAAGAATAAGGTCAACAATGGCTTGAACTACACTGAACAGCCAACCGATCGCAACCAAGATCGAGCCGAAAACAACGCTGATAACATTGCCCAAAAGGTTAAAAACTTCTTTGGAAAATAGAAGCCGAATTTTCGCTGCGCCTTGGGTGACTTACTAGACCAGACCAGCTCGAATATTGTAGCTTCTGGCACCCGATCGAGCAACAAATTTGCTGTTGTGCTGATGAATGTGCATTCTAGACTCACTAAATAAACATACTTGGAGACAACAAAAATGCGTCCGATCAATATTGGCTTAACTGACGAGCAACGCTTAGGTGTAATCGATTTACTCAATCATGACTTAGCAGATTCCTATCTCTTAGTAGTCAAAACCAAAAAATTTCATTGGGATGTAGTTGGCCCTCAGTTTATGTCTCTGCACGAACTGTGGGATAAACAATACGAAGCTATTTCTACCAATATCGATGCGATCGCCGAACGGATGCGCTCGCTCGGTGGTTACCCGATCGGCACGATGAAAGGCTTCTTGGAATATGCTTCGATCGGCGAACATCCTGGTAACATCCCGACGGCTACAGGCATGGTATCTGCCCTAGTAGAAGACCACGAGGCAATCGTGCGCAACCTGCGCGAGCATATCGATAGTTGCAGCGAGAATTTTCATGACGAAGGTACTGCCGACTTCTTGACTGGCATTATGGAGCAGCACGAAGAAATGGCTTGGATGCTGCGCTCCTTTATTGAAGGCGAAGCTCTAGCCGCCAACGGTGCTCGCCCCGATCTGCAAAGCAAAGCTCCCGTCGGTGTCTAATTTATCTCTACGCGATCGAGCTAGCATGTTTAGCTATTTTTCAACCTGCTAGTGACGAGCGTAGATCTTTACCTGACTCCCACCTTCCTCCGAGCGAGCGGATGCAACCATGCAGAGGTTCCCTCCCGGCTGCGAGCCGCTGTAGCAGTCGTATAGGCAGTTTCCGCAGAGGCTATGCCTACGCGCTCGGCGGGTCTCCCACCGAGCGCGCACCGCTAAATCCCTTTTAAGAAAGGGGGTGGGGGGAACTCACCTCAAACGAATCCAGTGTCTAAAAAGTTGGAACAACGTAGCCCAACTCTTTAAAACCAGCAATTCAGCATCCCTTTACTCCATATTTTACAATGTCAGAACAAACCCAAGTCCAACCCACGACTTCCGTAGTAGAACGCACCATTTCTGCCGTCTTTGCAGAAGAGAACCAAATCGATGGTGTCGTCCGCCGTCTGATCGATCGCGGTATTCCTAAAGAAGACATCTCTGTAATGGGACGCAACTTTCAGTCCCAAACCAAAATTACCGGATTTATTTCTAAGCGCGACGTCATCTTGGGTGGACTTCGTAGTGGAGCTATTTTTGGTTCGTTATTTGGCTCTTTCTTGAGCTTGCTGACTGGTGTCGGCGTATTACTAGTGCCGTTTGTCGGCCCGATTGTTGCCGCAGGGCCGATCGGCGCGATCTTACTCGGAGCTACTAGCGGTGCGATCGCAGGTAGTGCCGGAGCAGGATTGGTATCTGTTTTAGCCGCTCTTGGTATGCCCGAAGAACAAGCAGCACTCTATCAAACTCGCCTCGCCGCAGGTGAATTTGTGATGATGCTGGAAGTCCCTGCCGAGCGCGCGGGTGAATATCAACTGCTTCTAGAAAGCGCGGGTGCTAAAGATATCCACGTTAACGAGTCGCCCCTACCGCGCGCTGCTGGGCAATGCAACAGCCCCGAAGACCTCTCGCCCGAAATCCGCTCGCACTTGTCTGACGAAGCTCAGACAGTGTTTGTCTCTAGCTACGGTGCCGCACTCAAGCAAACCAATGACAAAACTAAGGCAGAACAAGCTGCTTGGGCGAAAGTCATGGAGCAATTTGATGAAGACGAAAATGGTGTCTGGTCGAAGGCCAAATCCACTGTCTAGCATTTTGTAAAAAATCGCGTCAATAATTTGACCGAGTGTAAATATTCTCCTCTATCGATCGATAGAGGAGAAATACCCATTTCAACAGATAAATAGGCAGGTGAGAGATAGTATATTGATAGATACTTTAGTTGTGTGAATAACACACCTGAAAATAATATGGAAGATATAGATCTCATTTTAGAAAAGACTCCAGCAACAGAAGATGTACCTCGCGATCGACCGCAAACTTTGGCGGATGCTGAGGTTCAAATGAAAAATGAAATTGATAGCCAAGTCCAAACCGACCCAACATCACCGACTACAGACAAATCTCCCAGTCTGAGCGATACTTGTTCGGGAATGAAAGAGCTTTCGATAACTGAAGGTCAACAACTAGTTGCCAAAAATGAGAGTTTGGGTAAACCCCAAACTTTTACACAGGCATGTTCGGCGATGAAGGAGGAAATAGCTACTGAAGCAGAAATGCTGTATCCGGCTGCTCTGAATAGCGAAACCCCAGAGAGTGGAGCGAGCGAAGCGATAAGACATGAATTGTCAGAACGAGCTGAAGACGAGCATCAGAGTTCTGCAACTTAAAGCTTGGAACCCGACGCACCCCCCACCACCGAACAAGCTAAAAAAGCCCTGCACGAATCAGTTAGGTTCGTGAAGTAAACTCTAAACTCTACCGCAGATGCCCCCGATTTTAACTAGAAGTCAGGGGTATCTTTTCACCCGTGCGAACAATACAATGGCCTTCAAGTCATGCCGAGCATAGCAACTTTAACTAATCCGTCGATCGAAGTATTTTTGTGAGCCGATCTACAGATGTCCGCTCTAGATAGATCGCGCTATGAGTATGGCTTTGAGTAGAGAGAGTTTTTAGATAATTATCGTATAGTACAGATAGTTCAACTGCGAAAGATAACAGCAGTATAAGACATAGGAGAATAATATGAGTATCGAAGATCGCGCTAAAGCAGCCGCTCAAAATGTAGAAGGCAAAGGTCAAGAAGTTGTCGGCGCAGTAACTGGAAGTACTGAAGACGAAGCGGCTGGAAAAGCCAAACAAGGTGCGGCCAAAGTTCGTGATGGGATCGAAGATGCCAAAGATAAAATTGGCGACAAAGCTAAAGAAGTCGGTAACAAAATTAGCGATGCTGTGGATCGCACTAAAGACGAGTTAAACAAATAACTCTCTCATATAGTAGTCCTATTTAATTTGTAAGAACATAGTAGGGTGCGTTGCGCTGTCGCGATAACACACCGAAGAATAAATCTCATGAATCATTTAGGGTTGCCATAGTTGTTATTGACTGATACTGGGTAAATTAAATTTAAAACTTAGGTAGTCTCTGCCTAAGTTTTTTTATTAACAACATATATTAACTATGAAGCTTATGTCTTTTGACATAGATCCCATTTACATAAGTATATCTAATTGTTTGTTACAGTGTCATTCTTTACACCTATCGACCGAGTGTGAATTGTAGTCTAGCTTGATAAGATAGAGATAATAAGTCAAGTTAAAAATTCTAAAGTTTATATGCCCAGATTAGTAGGAAGAACCTCGAAAACTCCCTTGTACACAACGATCGCCTTATTAGTTTTGGCCGCTGCTACAGCACTAGAGTATACCGGAGAGATAGATTTAGTCGCAGGTTTCGGTAGAGACAACCCCAGCATGAGATCCACACAGTTCTATGACGATTCTCAGCTGCGAAGACCGATAGAACCGTAGATAAAATATATTTAAATAAACAGATAGACATAAGGTGTTGACAACAATAGAGGAGAATAAAGATCGTGCGTAAGGGTAAAGAACTGATCGGAAAGCCAATCATAACATATGACTCTGGCGAGAGGATTAATAGTATTAAAGACCTCATCTTTGATGAAAACGATAATAGCCTATTAGGATTTTTAGTTGTAGAAAAAGGTTGGCTGAATCAGGCTAAAGTTTTGCCACTTTATTTAGTCAAAGCACTCGGAGTCGATGCCATCATTGTGCCATCTAAAGATGCGATCGCTCCTGCTCGCGAGCACGAAAACATCAATAGGATTCTGGCCGAGCGTAATGTTTTAAATGGTACCCGCATCATGACCACCGATGGTCGCGACCTAGGTAAACTCATTGATTTCTATTTTGATGAAACCAGTGGCGCGATCGAAGGGTACGAAACTTCTGGAGGGATATTTGCCGATGCTTATTCGGGCAGATCCTTTGTCCCGGCGACCCACACGCTCAAAATTGGTGAAGATGTAGCCTTTGTCCCCGTGGAAACAATCGCCTTAATGGAAGAGCAAGTCGGCGGTATTAAAGCAGCGATGCAAACAGCCAGCGAGAAGTTGCAAGCCACAGCACAAGTTGCAGGCGAACGCCTTCAAGATACCGCTCAAGTTGCGGGCGAGAAGTTCCAGGCAACCGCACAAGTTGCAGGCGGACACTTTCAGGATACAGCTCAAATAGCTGGCCAAAAGCTGCAAGCAGCCGGACGAGCAGCTAATACCACAGTCACAAATGTAGTGGTAGATCGATCGGCACAAAAAGCCTTTGTTATCGGGAAGATGGCACAATTTCCAGTTAAGGTGGCTAATGGCATTCAAGTAGTGTCCGCTGGTGAAATTATCAATACCAGAGTTGCCGAGAGTGCCGAGCGGCTGGAAGTCCTCGACGAACTCTATCGCTCTGCTGGTGGTAGTTTGACCGAACCATTGCGCGATCGCCTGGGTAACGCGATCGCCGGATTCACGGTAGAACAAGCTCAAGGACGGCGCGCGCAGCGTGATGTGTACACTCCACAGGGCTATATTATCGCTGCACAGGGCCAGATCGTCACTCAACATGCGCTCGATCGTGCTAAGGCAACTCATCAGGAGTCGGCCTTATTAGATGCTGTAGGCTTGTCTGCCGCCGTCGCCGCTCAATCTCAAGCAGGTGCCTTAGCTACCACGACTGGAGATCGACTCAAAACCACCACCGTTGATACCAGCGAGCGTGTGCGCGAAGGTGCCGTTAACATGTGGGAGCATGTCAAAGAGACCGCTAATGACTTGCAAGGTCGCAGTAAACACGCGATCGAAGAAAAGCGGATTAAAGGAGCTTTAGGTCGTCCCACTACCAGAGTTATCCTCGATCGCAATGATGAGGTTATCCTCAATGTGGGTGAATTAATCAATCATAAAGCGATTGACGCTGCCCGCGAAGCTGGGATTCTGGATGTTCTACTAGACTCCGTGTACACCGAAACCCCACATTTATCGATCGACGAGCTACGCGCTCCTGAAAAAGGCCGAGCGGCTTTTTAAAAACCAGCTCGCAGCTAGATGTAGAGACCAATTGCGTCTCTACCTCTATTTTTTGCGCCCCATTCTTGCCAATACTGTTCGTCGGAGCGGCTCTTCTACCTCTACTTTTTAAGTTATCTAACCCAAGTTGCTACTTAGAAATGCCAACGACTGAAGGTCATGGCTAATGATGCAAAGTCCGCCTTCGCGTAGCGTCTCGTAAAGAAGACAGATTTTGCATCATTAGCAGCAGTTTTAACCGCTGAGATTGTAACTAGCAACTTGCGTTATTACTTATTACCCATTACCCTCACGACTAACAAGCGCGACTAAATCTTCAACTTTGCGCATATTAGGATCGCCAGCCAAATAACCGATACCGCGATGTAAATGCAGTCGAAATTGCTGGGCTAAAATTTCGGGCGTTAGATCGAGTCCATCTCGGTAACACCGCTGCTTGAGTGCGAGAATAGAAATATCTGCCAGCTCCCCAGCGAAGACTTGCCAGCTCATTTCGAGATTGCTATCGGCGGGAATTGGAATGAGAGATGGAGGTGCTGTCTCTGCCAAAGAGCGATAGAACGCCCAGCGACAGAGGACATTCCAGCGATCGATCTTGGTAATCCGTTTGAGTTTTATGAGTTGGTCTTTAGCTGTTTGTGAGAGTTTGATGCTATTTACGGGTGGTTCCATCATAAAATAAGTATCGAAGATCTTAATAATTTGAGATTGGCTCGATTACCCCGCAACTACCACTATGTCCACCATTCAACGCAAAGCCGAACATATTCAGATTTGTTTGGAATCAGATGTCCAGTTTAAAACTCAGGGCAGTGGCTTCGATCGGTATCAGTTCAGTCATAGTTGTCTGCCAGAACTAGACTATTCCGAGATCGATCTTACTACCAAATTGCTGGGCAAACAGCTCGGTGCGCCGATTTTGATTTCTTCGATGACTGGAGGGACTTTGCAAGCCAAGGAGATCAATTATCGACTGGCAGAAGTGGCGCAAGAATATAGATTAGCCATGGGTGTCGGTTCTCAACGAGTTGCGATCGAACAACCGCAAGTAGCAAATACTTTTCAAGTGCGCAAGCTTGCCCCAGATATCTTATTACTGGCTAATTTGGGAGCCATTCAACTCAATTATCGTTATGGAATTGATGAATGTCTTAAAGCGGTAGAATTATTAGAGGCCGATGCCTTGATTTTGCATCTCAATCCCCTTCAGGAGTGCATTCAACCTCATGGGGATACCAATTTTAAGGGATTACTCGATCGAATCGCGATCGTCTGCGAGCGGCTACCCGTACCAGTAATTATCAAAGAGGTAGGTAATGGGATTTCGGCAGAAATGGCGCATCAATTAATCGTAGCTGGGGCGAGTGGCATTGATGTCGCAGGTGCTGGCGGTACTTCTTGGGCAAAAGTAGAAAGCGAACGTGCTAAAACCGCCCTCCAACGCCGACTGGGGCAGACTTTTGGCGATTGGGGCATTCCGACGACTGAATGTATTACAACAATTCGGCAGCTCGCACCAACTTTACCTCTAATTGCTTCTGGTGGCTTGCGCAATGGGTTAGATGTTGCTAAAGCGATCGCTTTAGGTGCAGATGTCGCTGGTTTAGCGTTACCATTTCTCCAGGCTGCTGACGAATCGACAATGGCAGTGCGAGAATTAGTTCAAATTTTAATGACAGAAATCCAAACAGTATTATTTTGTACGGGTAATGCCAATTTAGCTGCTTTGCAACAAACCAATTGTCTCCACCTGCTGCGGTAATCGCCACAGTCTTTAGTTGTTTATCTATCCGAATTGCAAATATCTAATCATCCTTGGCGATCGATTGTATCGATAATGGCACAATTTGGGCACACTAATAATTGCTATGCTGAGTATTAGATCGATCGCGGTCGATCTTCCAGATCTCATGTAAAAAATTTTACATCTAATCGATCGCTTAATTACACTGCTCATAACAACAAATAGATCGTCACTTAGATCGCGCTCGGCTCTCGATCCTTTATCTCTTAACTCGCGCGATCGATCGCCTGTCTCAAATAGTTAAGCCGCACGCACGCCAAGCTCTCAGTCAGCTCGAAAGTCGCTCCATCAAATTTAGTTTTCTGCTTATCTCTTTTATCTCCTCACACATTTAATCTATGCGTCAATTTCTCAAACAAGCCTTAGCTAGTACGATCGGTAGTTTGCTTGGCTTAACTCTATTTTCAGCAGTTTCGCTCACATTAGTAACCATAACCGTTGGCGCGTTGATTCAGAGTGCAACCAATCGTGAGGCGACTAAAGTTCCAGAAAAATCGATTTTGACGATCGATTTATCTCGATCGATTGTCGATCTCAATCCTGGTAAAAGTTTACAAGAAACCATCGCTGGCGAATCTACCCGCGTCACTGAATTAAAATCCATTCTGAATGCGATCGATGCGGCGGCTAAAGATAAACGGATCGTCGCGATTTATTTAGATGGCAGTAGTGGCAAACGCAGCAACACGGGTTTTGCCACACTCAAAGAAGTTCGCACCGCACTGGAGCGATTTCGCACCACTGGCAAACAGATAATTGCCTACAATATCGATATGGATAAACGCGATTATTATCTATCATCGGTTGCCGATCGGATTTTTATCAATCCGATGGGATCTCTAGATGTTAATGGTTTCCGCTCGGAAACTATGTTTTTTAAAAATGCTTTTAATAAGTATGGAGTTGGGGTCGAGGTCGTCCGCGTCGGTAAATATAAATCATTTGGTGAAACTTGGTCTTTAGATAAGTTTAGCCCAGAAGCTAGACAAGAAACTCAACAGTTATTAAATAACCTCTGGAATGATTTCAAAACTTCGATCGGTACCAGCCGCAAACTTACTCCAGAGACACTTCAAAAAATTGCCGACGAGCGGGGTGTTTTAACAGCCCAACAATCGATCGCTAACAAGTTAGTCGATAAAATTGCTTATCAAGATGAAATCTTGGCACAACTCAAAAAGATTGGTGCTCCAGATAAAGAAGAGGGCAATGACTATCGGAAAATTAGCGTTAAGGACTATGCTGAAGTTGCCGATCGATCGCCAACAAATTCTAGTAGAAAAATTGCCGTACTATATGCCCAAGGAAATATCGTCAGTGGCGAAGGCATTCCCGGACAAATTGGCGGCGATAGTCTCGCTCGACAACTGCGCGAATTACGAGCCGACAAAGATGTTAAAGCAGTGGTATTACGAGTCAATAGTCCGGGTGGTAGTGCTTTAGCATCCGATATCATCCAACGCGAAGTGCGCCTTTTACAGAAAAATAAACCCGTAGTCGTTTCGATGGGCGATGTCGCTGCTTCGGGGGGATATTGGATATCTACTTACTCTAATAAAATATTTGCCGAGTCGAATACTATTACCGGATCGATCGGCGTAATCGGTATTAACTTCAATTTTCAAAAATTAGCTAATAATAATGGGATCACTTGGGACGTTATCAAAACATCTAAGTTAGCAGATAGTACCACTGTCGCTCGTCCGAGTACGCCCCAAGAATTAGCAATTTCCCAACAGCGTGTCAACGATATTTATGATGATTTTCTCAATAAAGTTGCTGAATCTCGGAAACTACCAAAACAAAAGGTTGCTGAAATCGCCCAGGGAAGAGTTTGGTCGGGAGTCGATGCTAAAAAAGTCGGCTTGGTAGATGCTATTGGCGGTCTAAACGACGCGATCGCGTATGCGGCTGAAACTGCAAAACTAGGTAAAGATTGGGAGCTAGAAGAATATCCCGAAGTTGAAGGTTGGGACGAGAAAATACTCAAACAAATTGGCGGTGGTAAAGATGCCCAACTCTTGCAAAATCAAGATCCTCTGACGGCAGAATTAATTAAGGTTAAAAACGAATTAAGTGTTTTGAAAAGCTTTAACGATCCCAATCATGTTTACGTCCGCTTGCCATTTAATTTTAATCTAGATTAAGTGGAAATTGGCTCGCTCTATTTACCAAGAGTATGGAACAGCATATAACTCTATTTACGATCCAATAGAACGAGAGCTGCGCAAGCGCAGTCTGCGTACCCACCACCATAGTCCAGTCAATGCGATTAATAATGGCACCCCTACTAAATAGCGAGCGTCAGAGCGCATAAACTCTTGATAACTCCCAATCAACCAATCGCCGCCAAACAACGCAATCGTCGCACCACAGGCGATCGAAGGCCCAAACGGAAGCGGTTGGATCAGTTTATTGGCACCCGCTTTGATGCCGCCACTTTTGAACGTCGAATAGCCAGCAACGACAACGAAACCGACGATCGCCAGCACCGCAGCCACTCCAGCGGTAAGGAGTATGACCTTCCAGTTCGACCAAGCTCCAATCATCGCTAATAGCTTGGCATCGCCACCACCTTGAGCCGACCTACCCATCATCATGCTCCCGACGATCGCGATCGTATCGTAAAGCCAGATACCTAGCACCATCGCCAGAATACCTTGAATTAAAGATTCGCGCAGACCGATAATTGAATGGTTATTATCGAGATAGCCAACGACGATCTGAAATACTAACCCCAACACCAACCCAGATTGTGTCAGCGGATTGGGTAATGTCATTGTATCCAAGTCGATCAGCGTTAGTGCAAATAACCAACACATCAACAAAAAATAGCCCAACGTCTGGATCGTGAGGCCGAAATGGTTGTAGATCAGGACAAAAATTATCGCAGTTATCGTCTCGACGATCGGATAACGCGGTGCGATTGGCGTATGACAGTGACGACATTTGCCGCGCAATAATAACCATCCCAAGATGGGGATATTTTCGCCCATGCCTAACTGATGAAAGCATTTGGGACATCGAGATGGCGGCCACATTACCGAGAGGCCAGCCGGGACGCGATACACAACCACATTGAGGAAGCTACCGATCGCCGCACCCAACCAAAATACAATTACTTGAACACTCGTGTCATAAATATTCACTGCTACGATCGTCTGCCAGTGGCTGTAGAGATAGAGAACCTAGATCTATAGTTCCCCAGCAGCAGCGGCAATGCTCTAAATTGTCAGACATTTAACTTACTAATCGAGAGAAGGTAGAAGGCAGAACTAAATTTTTAATCTAGGTGCTGAGTAGCTTATGACCTTCGCAAACGACTAGATCGCGCCTAATGAGGATCGTTTTCTAATTGCTCGACCGAGATGAAATTTTCTTCGGGTAACAGGATCGGATAGCTGCTGAAAATTAATTTACCGCGATGGCTGAGTTTATCAATGGCGACCCCAATTGGCTGTCGCCGTCGTTCTCGATCGGGGTTAATCTGACAATAGAAGCTATAGATATCTTTGGCAGCTCTAAGGAGAGCGGGATCGTATAATCTAGTAGAATCGGGCTGGGGCATCGAAGTAGCTTTGGGCGGCGCAATCGTAAACACAGTTGTTAATTTTCCTAAAATTATGCTCGGACATTTTAAGAGCAATCGGGTTGAGTTGCCGATCTATTGTTAAGAATCGCAAAACTCGTTCTCGCTGGAGCCGCGCTTCTCTGTCGTAGAGCATCGACGACCGCCCTCAACTAGATTAGGATCTTGCTAGGGCTTCAATTAAGACGCGACCCATCTCCCGACAGCCTACTGCGGTCATACCTGCTGACATAATATCACCAGTTCTGTAACCCAGATCCAAAACTTTTAAAACCGCGCTCTCAATGCGATCGGCAGCTTTAGGCTGATGTAGTCCATAACGTAATAGCATTGCGGTACTCAGCACTTGTGCCAAGGGATTTGCTTTATCTTGCCCAGCGATATCTGGAGCCGAACCGTGGACTGGTTCAAAGACACCCAACCCAGTCGCACCCAAACTAGCTGAAGGTAACATGCCGATACTACCTGTTAACATGGCAGCAGCATCGGAGAGAATATCGCCGAATAGATTGCTAGTAACGATCGTATCGAATTGTTTGGGCGCACGGACTAGCTGCATCGCGGCATTGTCTACATACATGTGCGTCAGTTCGACATCGGGATAATCTTTGGCCATCGCCGTGACTCGATCGCGCCATAATTGGGAGACTTCTAGCACGTTGGCTTTATCTACCGAACATAACTTTTTAGTCCGTTTTTGGGCGGTTTCAAAGCCGACTTTCGCAATCCGATCGATCTCGCTCTCGGTATATGCCATCGTATTGACACCCCGTTTCTCCCCTGTCTCTGTGGTAAATATCCCCTTGGGTTCGCCAAAATAGACGCCGCCAGTCAATTCTCTGACTACCATAATATCCACCCCTTCAACTACCTCTCGCTTGAGGGTAGAAGCATCGATAAGCTGGGGTAAAATCGCCGCAGGTCTTAAATTGGCAAATAACCCCAGACCCGCTCTCAACCCCAATAAACCCGTCTCTGGCCGCAGATGGCGGGGCAGATTGTCCCACTGATAACCGCCGATAGCCGCGAGCAAAACGCCATCGCTCTGCTTGCAAGCATCCAAAGTGGCTGCTGGCAAAGGTTCTCCCGTTGCTTCGATCGCCGCCCCCCCGATTAGAGCCGTAGTAAATTCAAAACTTAGACCCTCTTGTTTGGCTACAACTTCTAGTACCTCTACAGCTACCGCCATAATTTCGGGGCCGATGCCATCCCCAGGTAAAAGTGTGATGAGATAAGTTTGAGTCATAGTCCTTGCCTTGCGATCGAACACTAGATATTTTACTGGCGATCGGGGCTTAGTGGATAGTGAATAGTGGATAGTGGGTAGTGGTAGTGAAACACTAAAATAATCTCATTGCGATCGAGATTTTATATTATGCGTCGCGAATCGATCGAGTATCATAATTCGATCGCTGCTGAATTTGTGTAGATTTTATTGCTTAGCCTTCAACCGCCGCCGATTGAAATCGGGGCTAATGCTACAAAGTCTGCCTGCGCGGACTAGATAACTTAGTCCGCGCAGCGGCTCGCGCTCGTCGGGATTCCCGACGGTTTGCGGATGCAACCACGCGGAGGTTCCTTCCGCATGTGTTGCACCAAGCGAGACAAGACAGGCGGACTTCACTTGCGCGTGCGGCGATTTCAATCGCGCGGAAATCTCACGATATTCCTAGCATTTACACAGATTTCGACTCGATCCTCTTAAGCCGTCGTTTCAATGCCGCACCACCACCTAAACCCATCAAAGTCCAGAAGATCTTCACAGGTTCGGGTACGGTTGTCGCTGAAGCTGCGGTTCCATCAAATTGAACTTCTGACAAACCAGCTAGAGGTCTACCAGCACCATTGTTACTTAATACATCGAACCCGATCTCGACTTTATCCATTTTCGATCGCCTTGGATCTAAGTGCCTGCCTATAACGGTTACAGCGGGTTGGACTTTTTGAATATCAACTGTTTTTCTCGATCTGTGAAAAGTCAGTTCGATTTCGCAGGTCTGGGAGCCAGTCTCAAACAGTAAGGTTTTAAATGGATAAAGTCGAGCTTACCACTGTAGAAATCGATCGATAGTCAGAATCTAAATTTCCCGATTAACTCGATCGACGGTTAGCACTACCGTAATAACACGCCATCGGGCGCGATCGAACGATCGGATAATTGCATTACTGACGAGTGCCATCATTTGCTAAAGATCGTGCCACAACAACCAGAATCTTCGACACCCGAGCCTCAAGCAGACAATCCGGCTACAGCACAGAATAAGTCTACAATTGCAGGTTTGACCGATCGACTGGCTGGTGGCTGGCAACAGGCGACAAATAAAGCGATGCAAATTTTGCCTGTAGATCGAGCCGCACAGACTGTGGGGAAATGGTTTAGCGTCGATGAAACTCAAGTAGCCGAGATTTTGGCTACCGTGCGCGCGCAATTGCCGACTACAGAGGCTTTGTTGATTGGCAAACCTCAAGCAGGCAAAAGTTCGATCGTGCGAGGATTGACGGGAGTATCGGCAGAAATTGTCGGGCAGGGTTTTCGTCCGCATACGCAATCGACCGCGCGGTATAATTATCCTTCGAGCGAACTGCCATTATTAGTCTTTACCGATACGGTCGGATTGGGCGATGTCGATCGCGATACCAATAGTCTGATCCAAGAACTGATCGGCGATCTGGAAACGGAAACTAATCGTCCGCGTATTATCATTCTGACAGTCAAAATCAATGATTTTGCGATCGATACGATCCGCCAGATAGCCAGCGAATTACGCCAAAAATACCCGCAGATTCCTTGTCTGCTAGCAGTGACTTGTCTGCACGAAATTTATCCCCCTACTCAACTCGATCATCCCGAAGAACCCACCAGTATCGAACCTGTCGATCGAGCCTTCACAGCCATTCAGCAAGCATTTACAGGGTTATTCGATCGGGCGGTGCTAATTGACTTTACTTTAGCTGAGGACGGCTATACGCCCGAATTTTATGGCTTAGAGGCGATGCGGACAGCCTTAGCCGATTTATTGCCCGAAGCGGAATCGCGAGCGATGTCTCAACTGCTCGAAGCGGGTACGGCTACTCAGGATGCCGAAGGTAATAAACTCGGCAATATCTATCGCGATGTCGCGCGTCGTTATATTTTACCTTGCGCGATCGCGGCTGGTACTGTTGCCGCAATTCCGTTACCTTTTGCCGATTTACCCGTACTGACTGCCATTCAAGTCTCGATGGTGGGGTTATTGGGTAAATTATACGGTCAAACTCTAACTCCATCCCAAGCAGGAGGCGTCGTTAGCGCGATCGCAGGTGGTTTTGTCGCGCAATTAGTCGCCAGACAGTTGATTAAATTTATTCCTGGGTTTGGTAGTATTATTTCGGCATCTTGGGCGGCGGCGTATACAGTGGCATTGGGTGAAGGTGCCTGTGTCTATTTCGGCGATTTGATGGGGGGCAAAAAACCCGATCCACAACAGATTCAAGCAGTAATGGCAGAAGCTTTTAGTAGTGCCAAGCAGCAGTTTAATGTTAGTCGTTAGTCGATGTCGCTCGTCGTGGGGAATGGGTATATTAGATAGAGTGTGGCGATCGAATCTATGCAAAATTCAAACGCAGAAATTATCGGGCAAGTTTTATGCGATCGCTATCAGATCGAAAAACAGTTAGGACAAAAGACTGGTAGACGCACCTTCCTAGCGATCGATCTTCAGACAGAATCGCCTGTGGTCATCAAATTACTGATTTTTAATAATGAGTTTATTTGGGAGGATCTCAAGTTATTCGAGCGGGAAGCCGAAACCCTCAAGCATCTCGAGCTACCCGCGATTCCGCGCTATCTAGACTACTTTGAATTTGACTTGCCAAACCTTAAAGGTTTCGCCCTCGTGCAAACCTATATCGACGCGCCATCGCTCGAAGAAGTAGTTAGTTCGGGCAGACGTTTTACCGAGGGCGAATTACAAGAATTTGCAGCATCGATGCTCGATATTCTCGACTATCTGCACTCACTCCAACCGCCAGTCATTCATCGCGATATTAAGCCGAGTAATATTCTCCTCTCTAATCGATCGGGTAATAGTATTGGGGAAGTCTATCTGGTTGATTTTGGCTCGGTACAAAATGTGGCTGCGAAAGATGGCGGCACGATGACGGTGGTGGGGACTTATGGTTATATGCCGATGGAACAATTTGGCGGTAAAACTGTGCCAGCATCGGATCTTTATAGTTTGGGTGCAACTTTAATTTACACGATCGCGGGTACACATCCAGCCGATTTGCCCCAAGATGATGGCAAAATTCAGCTACCAGTTAATAACCTTAGCAAAAGTTGGCGGCGGTGGGTGGAGACAATGACTGAAGTCAGTCTCAAAAAACGTTTTCCTGACGTAATTAAGGCAAAATTAGCATTAGATCGATTGGGAGAACCAGAGGCTATTGTTAGACAAAAGCCTTATGGTAGTAAGATCGCTTTAATTAAAAATCCAGATCGAATCGAGATTGTTATTCCCGATCGACGGTTTCCGATTATGTGGGGTACAGCGATTGCTCTGAGCATATTTTTTATGCCGATCGTTAGTATAACGTTGAGTGTAATGGTCGCCAAAATACTGGGTAGCTCTTTAACATTGTTTTTTGCTTATCAACTAGTACCATCTCTTCCATTCATTTATAATTTCACTTATTATTTCTGTGGCAAGCTACATTTACAGATCGATGACAACGAAGTTAAGTTTCACAAAACATTGTTCGGTCTAAAAGTTGGTAGACAAATACCTAGTAGCCCTCGCTCAAAGATTGATAAACTTACTTATAATATACATAATCGGACGAGAAGTAAAAAGAAAATATCACTTCTACTTAGAGAGATTGTTATTCGTGCTGGTGTTAGAGAGTATCGAATTCATAGTAGCAGCGAAGCTGAATGCGAATGGCTGCTGGCAGAATTAAGTGAATGGATAAATCTACCAGTTAGTAAATAACTAATGAAAACAACTAAAAATACTGTTTTGATTACAGGTGGCACATCGGGAATTGGATTGGCTCTAGCCAAGCAATTTGTCGATGCAGATAATCAAGTAATCGTAACGGTAACTAATGTAGCTAAAGCAGTAGAAATCCAAAAACAATTGCCAAATGTTAAAATAGAGTTAGCAGATATGCGCGATCGTGCTGCACTCGATCGATTGGCGTCTAATTACCAAGATGTGAATATTCTGATTAACAATGTCGGCATTCAATATAATTATGATTTTGCCGATCTAGCAGTTCCTTTCGATAAAATTGAAGACGAACTGGATATAAATCTAGTTTCTCACTTATACTTAACTAAGCAATTTTTACCTCAGTTTCTGACCAAACAAAGTGCCGCAATTGTGAATATTTCTTCTGGTTTGGCGATCGTTCCCAAACAAAGTGCCCCGATTTATTGTGCTAGTAAAGCGGCACTTCACAGTTTTAGTAGAGCTTTGCGCTGGCAGCTCGAAAACACTAACATCAAAGTATTCGAGATAATTCCGCCGATCGTCGATACACTAATGACAGCCGGACGCGGACGCGGTAAAATTTCGCCAGAGGCTTTAGTTGCTGAATTTTGGCATAATTTCGAGCGAGATCGTTATGAAGTTCAGGTTGGTAAAACAAAATTGCTAGTTTTTCTCGATCGACTTATGCCTACACTTGCCGAACGGTTTATTCGATCTGGACTGTGAATGCTAGCATATCCCCGACTTATTCAAGAAGTCGGGGATATGTCGTAGCGGGAATGATAAAATTTGGGTTTGGACTACTCGATCGCGTTCTAGCTAATTAATTTATGAATACCCCAGTTTATCCCGTCCGCTGGCAAAACGATCGCGTGTTGCTCATCGACCAAAATCGGCTGCCAAATGAATATACATACGTCGAGATCGATCTGGTAGAAGATATGGCAGAAGCGATCTCGACGATGATCGTTAGGGGTGCGCCAGCAATTGGCGTAGCGGCAGCTTATGGGATGTATTTGGGTGCTAAAGAGATTAAGACGACGGATCGGGATGAGTTTTTAGCGCAGCTTACCGAGATCGGCAAAACCCTCAGAGCGACGCGTCCGACGGCGGTAAACTTGTTTTGGGCGATCGATCGGATGGAAGCTACCGCGCTTCAATGTGCGGGGAGTGTGGCTGCAATTATCCCGCAATTGCTCGTCGCCGCACAACAGATTAATAGTGATGATATCGCAACTTGTCAGGCGATCGGCGCGCATGGTGTGGCAGTTTTACCGAGCAGTCCCGCTAAGTTGTGTTTGCTGACTCATTGCAATGCTGGTGCGCTGGCAACGGCTGGTTATGGTACGGCACTTGGTGTCGTACGTTCGGCATGGACTCAGGGGCGGTTGGCACGATTGTATGCCGATGAGACGCGTCCGCGATTGCAAGGTGCGAAACTAACTAGTTGGGAATGCGTCCAGGAAGGGATTCCGGTAACGGTAATTGCGGATAGTATGGCGGCGCACTGTATGAGACAGGGTTTAATCGATGCAGTGGTGGTTGGAGCCGATCGGATTGCTGCTAATGGCGATACTGCGAATAAAATCGGTACTTATAGTTTGGCTTTGGTTGCCAAAGCTCACAACGTTCCGTTTTTTGTAGCCGCACCGCGATCGACGATCGATTTTAGTCTGCATGATGGTAGTGGGATTCCGATCGAGGAACGCCATCCCTCCGAACTTTATCAAATTGGCGAAACGATCGTTTGTCCGCCAGGGGTTGAATTCTATAATCCAGCTTTTGATGTAACTCCAGCTAATCTCATTCAGGCAATTATTACCGAATTTGGGGCATTTCCACCCGCCGAAATTATCGATCTCAAAAATAGATAAGTAGCGTACAATTATTGTCAAGCAAAAAATGGCGTAAATTATTCCAGTAGTTTGTCAAGCAATGGGTTTCAGCCATCTGCCGATCGATATGTAAGAATAGACGTCAGTGGTAATGGGTAAACAATAAACCGTGAAAGACTTGCAAGTGAGTAGTGAGAGCGTGCGCATAGTGAATCCGATCGGATCTACTCTTCAACAGCGTTATCAGATCCTGGAGCAGTTGGGACACAGTGGCTCTGTCACAACATATTTAGCAGTCGATCTTCAGGTTCCTGGCAATCTCCAACTAAAATGTGCCATCCACCGTTATGAATTACCAGATGCCACTCCCGATCGTCCAGAATTACAGCTAGCGATAAGCTCGGCACAGACGCTCTACGATCTGAGTCGCAAAGTCGATCGAGTAGCGATTGTCTATAGTTATTTCGCTGAAGATGGGGCATTTTACATCGTCAGAGAGTTTGTCGCAGGCGTGCCTTTAACGCAAGAATTAGTCGTAGATCGACCGTGGACGCAATCGCAAGTCATCATGTTGTTGGCAGACTTATTGGATGTCTTGCGTGATGTCGAACGTTGCGATGCCAGCCCCAATCTTGTCTCCATTCGCCAGCTAGTCCGCCGCAATCTCGATCGCAAGCTAGTGTTGATGAATTTACCCGTCGCGCTAGTCGTCCCACCTCAATCGATTGCACCCGATCTACTCACAGTCGGTAAGATTGCGATCGCGGCGGCTACCGGAGCGGGAGCAGATCGGTCGCGGTCGGACAGCCAGTTCGCACAATGGCAGCAGCAAGCCAGTCAAATCGATCGTCCAGAATTAATCGCGATCGTCGATCGGCTCATTTCCACCGAACCAGCGCGTTGCTACCCGTCGATTGCTGCTGCTTGGCAAGCCGTAGTCGGACTGATTCCACAATTTCTCGTCCATCAACATTCGCGGGCGGATACGCGTACCGAAATCGCCAGACACGTCCAACTATTGGTCGATCGCGGTACGGAATTTTATGAAGTTGGCAATTGTCAACAAGCACTTTCGGCATACGATCGGGCGATTTCGCTCGATCCTCAGTGTGTCGATGCCTATTGTGGGCGGGGCAATGCGCGTCGCTATATGGGCGATTATCCTGGCTCTTGGGAAGACTTTAGTACCGCAGTGGAACTAGATCCCGATCGGGGGATTGCCTATATCGGGCGGGCGTTGGCGGCGTGCTTCAAACCGCAATCTGATTATCGTCCTAATGATGATTTCGAGCGTGGTAAAAACTTACTCCCTAACCCGACTGATGCGCTCTCTTATGTCATGCGCGGTACTGCCAAAGCGCAATTATTTGACGATAACGGCGCAATAGCCGACTATTCTACCGCCATCTCGCTCAATCCACGCTTGCTAGTTGCCTACAATAATCGCGGCAATTTGCGGCAAAATTTGGGCGATATGGATGGTGCGCTTGCCGATTTTAGTGCCGTACTGGAGATCGATCCACACTCGGCGATCGCTTACAACAACCGCGCCATCTTGTATACCCAAAGCGGTGAGTTTACTTCAGCAGTTGCCGATTATCATCGCGCGCTGGAAATTCAACCAGAATTAGTCAGTGTTTACAACAATTTAGGCAATAACTACTGTCAAATGGGTGAATTGGCACTAGCAATCGCCAATTATACTCAAGCTCTAGAACTCGATCCAGAATTTGCAGTCGCCTATACCAATCGCGCCAATGTTTACCGGATTCAGGGCGATTGCCACGAAGCACTAACAGACTACGATCGCGCGATCGCCCTCGATCCTAACTTAGTCATCGGCTATTACAATCGCGGTATTTGCCATCGTCAAATCGGCAATCATCAAGCCGCGATCGCCGATTATACTCAAACTCTCGCCCTCAATTCTCAGTATTATTATGCTTATTACCATCGTGGTAATGCGCGTCAATATGTAGGCGATAAACATGGCGCGATCGCCGATTATACCCAGACAATCTACTTCGATCCCAACCATCTCCACGCCCATTACAACCGCGCGATCGTCCGCAGCGAACTCCATGACGTTCAAGGCGCGATCGAAGATCTCGAACGCGCGATCGCGATCTCGCCCACATTCGCACAGGCTTATTACCAGCGCGGTTGGGTATTATCGAGAAACGACGATCATCAATTTGCACTAGCCGACTACCAGCGCGCCATCGATCTGCAACCAGATTATCTGGATGCTTATTATTATCGGGGTTATAGCTATCACAGCTTAGGCGATTTATCGGCAGCGATCGCTGATTTTAGTCACAGCATCTCGATCGATCCTAAATATGCCCCAGCATACTATCAGCGTGGTAAGATATACACCCAAATTGGCGATATCACTGGCGCGATCGCTGACTATCATCAAGCTGCCAATCTTTACCTCGATCGAGGTGATAGTAAAACTTATCAGCGGATACTACAAATTCTCGATCGATTGGTAAATCGGCTTTAGAGTTCGATTGGGTTTGCTTAACCAAGACAGAGGGCAGATATTTAGAGCGAGGTTTAAAAGTACTGGCACCTTCCGACTCGGCAATCGCGCTCGACACAAAACTTAATCTTAAGATTACATACTTTAACTACAACATCGGCTCTACTCCATATTACGTGCTTGGATTGCGACCATTTTTAGCAGTAATAATTTCAACTGGGCGTAAGATCTTGTCACCATAGCGGAAGCCTTGACGGACGACTTTAGTAATTGTTTGGTCTGCGAGATCGGTTCTGTCTTCGCGTCCTACTACTTGACAGCAACTAAAATCGGGTGTGGTTTGTTCGAGAGCTATCGGTGTTACCTGTTGTCTGTCTAACGCGATCGATAATTTTTGTTGAATTGCTGCTAACGATTTAGGTAAGCGTTTGATGAATTGAGGCGAAATATTTGAATTATTTTTTAAATAATCGATCGGATATTCTAACGCGTCGAATACCTCCAAAAACTCTAGAAACATTCGTTCTTTCTCAGCTTGAAAATTTTGTTCTTGCTGGCGTAATGCTTGCTTTAATTCTTCTAACTGTTTGGCATCGGCTTTTAGTTTATGTTCGAGTTGTAATTTATTATCGGCACTTAACTCAAATTTAATCACGATCGCGTCCTACTATAATTTTGGTGAAAAGTGGTGAAGCTGGGTAATACGTTTCAGTTAGTCCGCGTAGGCGGCGCGCGCACGCCTTTGTTTCCCGCCCATGGAAGCGAGACAAGACAGACAGCAGATTTTGCATCACTAGCGGCGACTTCAGTCGCTGACTAACTGTCTAGTACTAGAAATTAAAATAAAGCACTGCCGAGTTGTCTGTCGATTTCAGAGACTTCGTCAGCATCGGCAATCGATTCCTCTAATCGATCGAATTCAGATAGCCAATCGATAGTCGGTACTGGTTCATCTAAGGCTATAAAATCTTGACACTTAAACTGATTTATAGTTGGTAAAACCGGACGCAGATAATCGGCAACAATTCGCTCTTCAGGGTTCATTAAACTCTTGCGAGCTTTGGCAATTGCATCTGGAGAATATTTGCGATGCTTCATAGCAATCGCGAATGATTTGGTAATTTCCGCATTAGAAGCAGTTTGCGATACGCTCAAAACATCGTAAGCATTAGCTAGATTTGTTTCCATAAAAATCTGATTAATTTAGTCCTAGACTGTGATAAACTTCCATGAATGCAGGTTCGTAGGGACAGATTTCTTGTGCCCAACTTACTAATTGGAAGATCTCTTCTCGACTCGATCGCCGATTTCTCGCCCCTTCGATCGATGCGTCGATTAAAATTTCAGCAATCCGAAATTTTACTTCTTGACGAGTTGAAAATTTAGCACGTCTGACTGCTTCTTCTAGGCGATTTTTCTGAATTAAATCGATGATACTATTTGTCTCTCGAACGATTTCAATTTTGGCGATCGTGTCGATGACAACCGGATTAATATCGTCAAGTTTCTTAAGTTGCAGAAGTTGGGTGAGTCCTTCATCTAAAGTAATTTGTTCTTCAGCTAATTTGCTGCTAACTTGCATTGCTTTATATTCTGCTAAATAACTACCCGCAAGTCTACTAGCTACTAAATCATACCAAAACTGTGCGAATTCAAGGTGTTCTTCAAATTCATCGATCTCTTGACGTTGCTTGACACACAGCCGATCGATTTCGTCGATCGAATTAGCAAAATCACTAATTTCTGCTCGAACTTGGTTGAACGATTTGATTGCTTTACGCCATTTGCACTGTTGTAGATAATAACAACCTTCATGATAAGTAATGAAGGAGTTAGCGGATTTTTCAGCTACAGAAACAGAACTAATTTGCGGTTTAATTTGGAGCGCGCGATCGGTATCACCTTCGATACAAGCTGCCACTGCTGGCCCCCAGTTAGTGTATAATCGACTCCAAGGTTCGGCGGGAAGTTCGGACTGTGGTAGGGTATTAATGTGGCGTTGATAACATCCTGGTAGCAGTAGAACTTGGTTGACTCTGACTCCAGTATGGGGCAGATTTTTAGTCAGGCGGAGAGTGACAATCTGCCAACGATATAAGTCTCGTAATTGGAGGTAGCGGTCGGGATTTTTATCCTTAATCGGGTCGATTAATTTTTCTAACAATTCGATTAGCTTTTCTGAAACTTCATCTAAATTAGGTGGTAGATTAGTGAGCCACGGGATATCTTTTAGTGCTGGATCGCGATCTATATTAGCTAGAGCTGTAGAGCAAGCTATAATTAATTCAGCAATTTTATCTGGATCTTTATGAGCCTGATAGTAGCTAGCTACAGCCCAATTATGTAAAGAAGACATATCTTGACTCTCCAGCCAAAATTGCTCGGCTGTGGTGGCGATGAGGCTCCAGTCTAAAGTTTTCCAAATATTGGTTTCGAGTAGGGGTTGAATATGTTCATAGAGATTATTTTCGACTACGGGATCGATACCAAATTTATTGATAAATTGTAGACTAGTTTGCTTTGCTCGATCGAGATTGCCATCATCGACAAATTGCTCGATCTTTTGCATTGTTAACAGCCGATCTTGGCGAGCAAGGGTTCTGAGGTATTGACGTTGAGATTTCACTTCTGGATGCGATAAAGAGTTCCATTCTTTATCCGCTTGTCGCCAGTTACTTTGCATAATGCAAGCAAACCCGCGCAGATAAGCCGCGCGTTCGCCATCGACATTATCTAAGTAATTTAGCACCTC
Source organism: Chamaesiphon minutus PCC 6605 (assembly GCF_000317145.1). Lineage (GTDB taxonomy): Bacteria > Cyanobacteriota > Cyanobacteriia > Cyanobacteriales > Chamaesiphonaceae > Chamaesiphon > Chamaesiphon minutus. The sequence goes on from NC_019697.1 coordinate 4,458,039, forward strand.
TGCTACATCCCCACTTTTAATCGCCGCAATTGCCATTCTAATGCGACATTCTGGTAAATTTGGTGTGATATCTAAAACTTGTTGATAATATTGTTTGGCATCATTTAATTTACCGCTTTCCTCTAGTTGTAGTCCTTTATTAAATGTTTGTTTAACCTCAAATGCTTGCTTTAATTTATTTAATAATGTCGTACCATCGATGCGGTCGAATTCAATTAAAATAGGTTTAAGTAAATTGACTGCTGATTGAAATTTGCCAGCTCGTGCTAGTATTGTTGACCGCTCTAAATTCTGTTCGTATTGTTTCTGAACTTTAACTTGAGAATCACATTTAATAATTAATGCTGCAACTTCATTAGTAGAAAATAAGTGCTGAGCTTTTAGGAAAGTAGCTAGTGCCAGGTCGAAGTATTTATCATCAATCTGCTTTTTACCTAGATAATACAATATTTTAAAATGCTGACGACGCTCGATCTCTCGATCGAGAAGAGCGGTTGCATTTAGATAAGTATTTTTATTGAAGATTTTAAAATTAGCAGCAATTTGAAGCCAGGGAGACTTCAGCAATAACCGATTACATTGCTCGTAAAGCTTCACTGACTGCTCTAATCGATCGAGTTCGAGCGGATTGCCGCGATCTTTATTTTTAACAGTCTCAGCACGAGCGAATATTTCTGATAATTTGGCTAGTTCGGAGCTAATAATTATTGCAATCGAAATAGCACCAATAACAATAGTGAATAATAATAAGATTAACATAAATTACTCAATCGCAGGCTTGATAGAGTTTAGGTATTAATATTTTTTCGTCTAAATCGATATCGTTTTCTCTACCTTGTAATTGAGCATTACTCTGGATAATGAGCTGAGATTTTTGGATATCGCCATAAAACTGTCGGGCAATCTTCGATAAAGAATCTCCGTGACGAACGGTATAATAAAATTCGTGCGTACAAGGATAAGCATTAGTCATTTTAGATTCAACTGGAGGTGAAGATGGTTGAATATTGATAGCCATCGTGGGAGTTATTGCTGTCGCGATCGATTTTGGTGGCTGTTGAGATAATAAAGCACCTCCGGCTGCACCTAAACTAATCCCAATTGTAAATGCAGCAAAAACGATCGATAATAGCCACATTTTGATAGTCGATCCCAAAGATTTTTGAGGCACAACTATTGGTAATTCGGCAAGCATTCGCAAAGTGGATAGATCGGTCTCACAATTGGGGCAAATATTGCGATCGATTCCCGATCGATCGCAGACAGGACAGGTTAGCTCGCTCATTATTTGATTCCGATGGCAATCGCTTTAGCAGGTAAGTCTCGATCTAGATATTGTCTGACATCTGGCAATAATTCTTGTAATGTTTGCTCGGCTTGGTAAGTATTTCCGCGTTCGATCGCATTACACATTTGGTCTAATTTATGCCGCATTACATTAGCTTGCAAGGGGTTAATCGATCGTGCTTGCGAAATAGCATCCGCACATACCGATATAAATTTGACTAATTCTGGAAGCTGCTCGAATTCGCGGGTGGCATCGGCACTGAGTTCGCGCACTACTTCTAGATTACTATCGGCAATTGCTTTCTTTAATTGGTCGCAAAGGCTAATAATCTTCCCTTTTTGCTCTTCAGAAATCAGCGAAGGGCAAACATGCAGCACAAAGCCTAAATCTGAGACTAAGGATTGGGCGAGATTATAATCGTTAGATGCTAACTTTTCTAGCTCTTTTAATTTCTGTCGGGCGAGCTGGCGACGGTCTTCCGCGATCTGACCATCGCGATCGCGAATTTGATTGGTAGCCTGAACTGTCTCGCCAGCAATTCGATAAGCTTCTCGCACACCACGCTCGGTCAATCGACCTTCATCGTTTAAGTCTTTAATGATTTGCTCGACTTTTTGAGCAATTTTTTCATCTTCGCCACCATAAGAAAAAGACGAACTTACTACGATCTTAGGATTATTTTTTAAAGCGGCCGTGATTTGAAGCGAACTATTTTTTTCATCTAATTCTACAGTTACTGCTACTTCAGTTTGCTCCGGATAAGGTCGATCTAGTGCCAACCACATTTCGCCAATCTTTTCATTTTGTTGATTGACAAGATCGGTATTAAAAAATTTAAAGTGAATCAAACTCTGGCCGTCTGCTTCGGTTTTAAACGTATAGTTGTTACTAACTGGTAAAATATCACCCTGCTGGATAATTTTGTAATGAGTGCGATCGGCTAGTTCGATGAAGTAATCGCGCGAAACCGTGCCGACTTTCTCTGTCAATCCTGCCGCTACGATGGCTGCACCTTCAGCCACGGCATACATGGGACGCGGGTGAACGACAACTTTATCTGCGCCGAAGGCGGCTTTAACCCGTTCTTGGACGAGCGGAATTTGCGAAGAACCGCCCACCATCAAGATTGTATCGATCGCATCGGCTGGATAGTCAGAATATTTAATCGCCTCTTGACAAATCGAGATCGTGCGCTCGACTAGCGGCAAAATCATCGCTTCAAATTGGGCGCGCGTCACGGTCACATCGATCGGGATCGCCATCCCCAGATCGTCGAGTAGCGGTGTCGCGGGAATAATTTTGGCAGTGAGGGAACTACTGAGATCTATTTTGGCTTTCTCTACTGCCATTTTGAGATCGCCCAAAAATCGCACTTTTTGATAGTGAGGCATTCGCTCGATTAAACTATCTATATTCTCCAAATCTTCTTCAGCAGCGACTTGTTGTTTGACTAGCTCGATAATGCGATCGTCGATATCATCGCCACCCAGCCACAGATCTCCGGCTTTACCAGATTCGATAAATTGGGTTCCCGCCGCCGTAATCAGAGCTGAGTCAAAAGTACCGCCGCCAAAGTCATATACCAAAATTGTTTTGACATCATCAGCGTTAGGTTTGAAACCATAAGAAATAGCAGCGGCTGTCGGTTCTGGTAAAAGTTCTGGCTCTGAAAGACCCGCTCTTTTGGCGGCAGATTGAGTTGTATAGCGTTGTTTGTCGCTAAAGTAAGCCGGAACGGTAATTACCGCCCGATCGATCGTACTTTTTTGCCCTTTTTGGCTTTGGTAAAGTTGAGCGTTTTGAACGACTTTTTTTAGGATTTCGGCGGAAATATCTTCGGGTGCGTACTCTGTGCCACCCAGCCAGACGGATAGACTATTATCTGTGCCTTTGGTCGATTGAGTTACTTGATAATGTAACCTGGCTAATTGTGCTTGGACGACAGGATCGCTAAAACCGCGTCCGATCAGCCGTTTGATCGAAATAATCGTCTGCTCCGGATCGGCTTTTAGTTGGTTGTAGGCTGTTTCGCCCACAATGATGCCATTTTGCGTAGTGGCGACGACAGAGCGAGTTAATTTGCGATCGGGAGCTTGATTGTCATCAGCCGTAACTACCTCTACCTCCGCAAATTTGAAAGCAGCAACAGAATTGGTTGTGCCTAGATCGATCCCAACTATATTTCCCATGTAATTCTTGACTAAGCTCGCTCGTGTCTTCAGTACTGACTAGGGCTAGTGTACCCAAGCGTTCGGTAAAAACTACAGGTGGAGGGAGATTTGGAGAGGGGGAGAGGGGAGAATTGGAACGCAGTTCTAAAACCTAAAACCTAAAACCTAAAACCTAAAACCTAAAACCTAAAACCTAAAACCTAAAACCTAAAACCTAAAACCTAAAACCTAAAACCTAAAACCTAAAACCTAAAACCTAAAACCTAAAACCTAAAGCCTAAAGCCTAAAACCTAAAGCCTAAAACCTAAAGCCTATTCCCTCAATTTATTGGCACCAGAGGTAATCGCATGTGTGAGATCTTCGATCTCAGTGAGGAGGGGATCGATAGCAGTGGGGGAACTAAGGGTATTTTGCTCGAAAGTGTCGATTTCTAGGAGTTTTTCTAATTGGATGGCTAATTGTTCGATCGGTTTGGCTGTGGTGGCGGTAATTGCCACTGCACCGACGTTTGCGCTAGCTCCTTTGATAGCGTGGAGGTGGTGCTCGATCGTGCCAAGATCGCCAGCGGCTATCGCGGCGCGGATCAGTCGGAGTTGTTCGCGGGTATTTTCGACAAAGACTTGTAAGATCGCCCGTTCAAACTCAGCATCGTTAGTAGATACTTCTGCGTATTTTGATTCTCCAGATGGTGCGGGTGACTCGCTGGTAGCGATCGAATCTGGCGGTGGAGTCTCTACGGTCAGATCTGCTGGCTGGGGTGTGGCATCGCTAGCAGGCTGCGGCGTCGAGATTTGTTGCGTCCACTGGGCGATTTTGGTCGATAGCTCGTCTTTGCGAACGGGTTTGGACAAAAAGTCATCCATGCCTGCTAACATGGCTAATTCGCGATCTTCCTTCATCGCGCTAGCAGTGAGGGCGATAATAATCGTATGGCGCGCTTTACCTTCACGCAGCCGGATTTCTCTGGTGGCGGCGTAGCCGTCGAGCCGAGGCATGTGGCAATCCATTAAAATTGCATCGTAATCTTGGGTAGCAATTTTGTCGAGTACTTCCTCGCCATCGCAGGCCAGATCGGCGGCGTAGCCTAAATTTTTGAGTTGGTTCAGGGCAACTTTTTGATTGACCTTATTATCTTCGGCTACCAAAATTCGCAGGCTAGAACTAACTTGTTGGGGGAGGAGTAGTTGTTGGGGTTGGGACTCGGTGACGCTGGATAATGCTTGCGGTTGGGGTTCGGGGAGAAGATGTTGTGGCTCGATGCAACGATTGAGGATCTGCATCGGTTTTGCTGGTTTGAAGGCATAGCCAGCGATTTTCGATTTTTGCTGGAGCTGTGAGGCGCGTTCGTATTCGTTGAATGAGATCGTCGCGATCGTCCGCAGATTACTGAGTTCGGGATAGTGCGATATCTGCTCTGGGAGAGTGGTATTAGGGCTGTCAGGGTATGCTAAATCTGTTACTAGGGTTTGGAAAGGTTTGCCCATCACTGCGGCGGCTAGGAGCAGATTCATGGCTGCGGTGCTAGTGGTGGTAGTGGTGACGATCGCCCCATGGTGTTCTGCTGCTGAGGCGATCGCGTGGCGACTGTGATCCCAGTTGCCAGCAATCAATAAGCGTTGTCCCTGAATGCCTTGGGCGAGTTGGCGACTGAGTGCCAATTCGTCGCCCACATCAGCGGGGAGAATCGATCGCGAGCAAGTGAGGGTAAACCAAAAGATCGAACCCGCATCTGGCGCGCTGATCACGCCAATTTCACCACCCATCATTTCGATCAATCGTTTAGAAATTGCCAAGCCCAAACCCGTACCGCCATATTGTCTGGTGGTGGATGAATCGGCTTGAGAGAAGGATTGAAAAATTTTGTCTTGACTATCTAGATCGATACCGATCCCCGTATCTTGAACTTGGAAATAGAGCGTTGTCTGTCGAGCCGTAGTTGCGATCGCGCTAATATCGATCGAGACGCCCCCGCGATCGGTAAATTTGATGGCATTACCGATTAAGTTGGTTAGAATCTGCCCCAGTCGCGTCGGATCGCCTTGCAAGTTATTAGGGATAGTCGGTTCGACCCGACAGCTTAGTTCGATCCCTTTGGAATAAGCATTATTTGCCAGGACTTCGATCGTTTGCTCGACAGCATCAGTCAAGCTAAAGTTAATTTCTTCAAGATGCAGCTCGCCAGCTTCAATTTTTGAGAAATCTAAGATTTCATTAATAATATTCAACAAGTTATCAGAGCTACCTCTGATAATCTCGACGAAATTACGTTGCTCTTCATTGAGATTGGTATCTAATAGTAGCTCGGTAAAGCTGATGATACCATTCATCGGCGTGCGAATTTCATGGCTCATATTTGCCAAGAAAGCACTCTTCATCTTACCCGCAGATTCTGCCAACTGACGAGCTTTTTCTAGGGCAATATTTTCTTTGGTTAATTCTTGCCGACTGTGGCGTTCGCGTTCGATTAATAATGATTGTAATTGTTTGGAAGCGGTAATATCTTCAATTACCAGTAGGAAACCCGACGCGACCGAAATTTCTTTGATTTTCTTACCATCAATGATGTCGCGCTGGATCTCCTGCCAATTATACAGAGCTTCTAACTTGAGCGTAAAATATTTACCATTACGCTTGACCTCTTTCGGCGGCAAACTGCGGTAAGTATGTAAATCACTGAGATGATCTTCCCAATCTTTAGCACTCAACCAATTGGGAATCAAACAGTGTTCGATTTTATCACCGATATTAATACTTAAAAGCTGAGAAGCAACCGAATTACAAAACCAGACCGTGCCATCTAACTCGGTCGCCAGCAATCCCATCGACAAGCTGTGTGCGATCGCGGTTTGCGCCGATTGTGCCCGTCCTAATTCTGCTGCTAATGTTGCTAGTTTAGCGACTTTTCCAACTGGAATTGGCGGAAAAAGGTGCTTATCACCAAACCGAGGCGGGTGAGCGACTAAATTAATTTGATGAGTTTGCCAGAGTCTGTCAATTTCGCGTTTGACTAAAAAATCTGTATATTGCCGTTCGCAATAAGCTACACCAATAGTCACTAACAAAGCTAAAGTAATTGGTGCCGAAACTGGCAGCAAATAATTATTAGTCAAGGCAATGATGACGATCGCAATCCAGCCGCTGCTGAGTCCTAACAATCCCAACAATCTTTGACCGGGTGTCAGCCGACTGAGTTGGTAACTCAACAGCGGACTAATGAATAATAGTAATACTAGCAGCCAGCGATCGGGTACGATTTGAAGTTGACTGCGTTGGAGTAGATTATCGACGATCGCCGCATGTAAATAAATACTGGGAATTCCGTCAATGCGATCGAAAGGGGTATCGATCCGCATCGCATTACTACCAGTTATACCAACTAAGACAATTTTATTATTAAATACTTTTTCGAGTCGGGCTTGTTCGATCTCGTCTCTCGGTTCTAAGAGCGAACTCAATGAGTAATGATTGGCTTTAGCCGCTCTACCCGGCCAATTAATCCAAAATTCGCCCTCATTTGGTGGGCGTTTGATTTCTGGTGCGTTGCTAAGATTGTGCCCTTCTACAGCCATCCAAGCCAATGAATAGACACGGTTTTTGTATGGTAATATTTGCCGCACCACACCATCGTTACTTTTGACTTTATCGACATGCCCGACAGCTTGAGATGAGGCTTTTAAGCGACGCGTGGGTAAGATTGGCTGATTTTGTCCGTCCCAACTTTGCGCGAGAATTACGGCCTTGTGACCGTTGATCGCCTCGATAAATTCGCCATCATCGGGAGTAATCTCCCGAAAGATCTGCTCGAAGGCAATCGTACTGGCATTATATTTAGTAAGAAGTTTAACTAATTTGGCGTAGCGAGCGCGATTATTTGGTAAATCTTGGTATTGGGCAATACTTCGATCGTCAACTTCGACCACCACTAGTCGATCGTCCCAAGCTCTCTCGCCACGCAACTCTGTCAGTCGATTGTAAGCAAAATCCTCAACTGGAGCCGTCGCACCGAGCTGTACTAATGCGATCGCCACTGCGGCAGCGATTGGCCCTGGCAGCCACCGCCAAACAGATCGCAGGTGTTCTGGGATCTGTGTAGGCACATTGGTAAATCGAGTGAAATAGTTCAAGGTAACTGGATCGATAGAGAGTGTTTGAGTTGAGGATTCGCTATAAATATTTAGATAACAAATTTTCCTAACGTCAACTAGAATACCTGGATTCTAAGTGGCTGCAATCGGCAACATAGCTGTTAAAACTTGCTTAATTAGCGGATCTGAGACCACATTTACTGCTGTACTAGTTGGTTCGTAAGCGATCGTTTGCGTATCGCCGATGCCAGAGGGGAGAATAAATACACCTTTACCCGCTTTAACTTTTTTATCAGATTTGAGAGTAGTAACGATCTGGTCTAGATCGATGTTTGACGGCAGATCGAGCGTTAAATTAGCCTTGTCAATGACGGCATCTTGGCGTTGCGCCTCTGCCGCCGTCCACAGTTTCAGAGCGACAGCAATGCGTCCGGCGGCCACCATCCCGATCGCGACCGCTTCACCATGATTGACTACAACATATTTGGTCGCACTTTCGATCGCATGGCCGATCGTATGTCCGTAGTTGAGAGTCGCCCGCAACCCAGTTTGTTCGTGTTCGTCTTTACTCACAACTATCGCCTTGGCCGTTGCCGAGCTGGTTAAAATAGTCGATAGGAGTTCGGGATCGATATCCTGCTGCCTGAGACTAGTCGCTCGCTCCAATCGATCGAATAACTCTCGATCGCCAATAATTCCATATTTAATCACTTCCGCCATTCCCGCCCGAAATTCGCGCTCTGGCAACGTGGCTAAAACTTGAGGATCGGTCACTACCAAGCGCGGCTGATGAAAAGCACCGATCAGATTTTTGCCCTTGGGATGATTTACACCAGTTTTACCACCGATCGAAGAATCGACCATCGCTAGCAAAGTTGTTGGTACCTGAACGACATTAATCCCTCGTAGCCAGGTAGCCGCCGCAAACCCTGTCATATCTCCAATCACGCCACCGCCCAAAGCAACCAAGGTTGAGGAGCGTTCTAGGCCATGCTCCAGAGCTAAGTCGTAAATCTGCTCGATCGATGCCAGTGTTTTATATTGCTCGCCCTCTGGCAAGATACAATGGGAGACTTCAAAATTAGCTTGCTTGAGAGCAGCCATCGCCCTCTCTCCGTAAAGTCCAAAGACAGTAGGGTTGGAAACCACCATCACCTTCTGTCCCAACTTAAGAGCGCGACAATGTTCGCCCAACCGCTCTAAATTGCCAGTCGCGATCGAGATTTGATAACTATGTTCGGCTAAAGCAACTTCGATCGATTCCATGAGCGATAAGAGTGGAGGGGTGGAGGGGTGGAGGGGTGAATGGATAGCGATTCGCGCTTGTCGGGTTTCCCGACGGTGATACGTGCGACCGCTGCCTAGGCAGCGCGCTTTTCTTTGAGATAATGGGTAACAGGTGAGATTCGGCTCGTCCTTTACTCATCAACAAGGTCGCGACGCTGCCCAGTATCTCTGCCTAAAACCTGAAGCCTCCCCACTACTCTCAAAGATTTTTGTGCAGATTCTAACCCATATTCCCCATCACTAGTTTAAATTGTAGATGGATCTGGCAACGATCCGATTCTCTTTCTACAGAGGCTTTGTCAACGGGTGAAGGTAGGGCTGGTTTTCGATCGGAATCTACCGACCTCTATCCTCTCGGATGCAGTCAGTGATTTAATGGTATTTGAATAGTTCTTATCGAGGATAAATTTATGTCTGGCGCGATCGCTTATTTGGGTTTTGTCGGGATCATGTTTGGAATTGCCATGGGTCTGTTCTTTGGCCTGAGATTTGCCAAAATTATCTAGGATGAATGGCTAGTCGATCGTGACTAGTCAACATCCATGCTACCTAATTCACCTCACTACTTGCCACACTCATGAAATCTTACCTCGCTGCTGCCGTCCAAATGACCAGCCTTCCGGACCTAGACAAAAATCTAGCTCAGGCAGAAGAATTAATCGAATTGGCCGTGCGGCGGGGTGCTGAGTTAGTCAGTCTGCCCGAAAACTTCGCCTTTTTGGGCACTGAAGAGGATAAGATCGAGCAGGCCGGAGCGATCGCTACCAAAACTGAAAAATTTCTCAAAACTGCCGCCCAAAAATTTCAAGTTACCCTGGTTGGCGGTGGCTTTCCCGTTCCTGTTGGTAAAGAGGGTAAAGTTTATAATACAGCACTGCTAGTCGGCCCCAACGGTGAAGAACTCAGCAGATATGAGAAGGCACATTTATTTGATGTCGATCTCCCCGATGGCAATACCTATCGCGAATCGAGAACGGTAATGGCGGGGGTAAAGCTACCCGATGTTTATCACTCAGAGCAGTTAGGTGGGATCGGTTTATCTGTCTGCTATGATGTGCGCTTTCCAGAGCTATACCGCCATTTATCTAAATTAGGCGCAGATGTATTATTCGTACCTGCGGCGTTTACCGCATATACAGGTAAGGATCACTGGCAAGTATTGTTACAAGCTAGGGCGATCGAAAATACTTGTTATGTAATCGCTCCAGCTCAGACTGGCACCCACTACGCTATGCGCCAGACACACGGACATGCGATGATTATCGATCCTTGGGGGGTAATTCTCGCCGATGCTGGCGATTTACCTGGTGTCGCGATCGCTGAAATCAGTCCCCAGCGGTTGGCACGCGCTCGCGCTCAAATGCCTTCACTCCAACACCGAGTATTTGCTTAAAATAAAGGAAGGGGCGATCGCATCTTGTAGCAATTTAAAGATACTAGTACTGAGCGGCACAAGTTAGGTTACTATTTCACACTCCCCCGCTCCCCGCTCCTCGCCAGAACAGTAACTAGATTTACGCCGTAGACTACTAGAGCTTAGTTTCGATAATCCGCAATCCGCAATCCGCAATCCAAAATCCAAATGACTGCTAATAATCTTCAATTACTAAACATCCTGAATATCGGTATTAGCGTGCTGTTGGTAGTGATGACATTTTTATTTATCATTCGGATCGTCCTTACTTGGTATCCGCAAGTGGAAAGTCAAAAAATGCCATTCAGTCTAGTAATTGCGCCGACAGAACCTTTTTTAGCTCCCTCTCGCAAACTAATTCCCCCGATCGGTGGTGTCGATATTACGCCAATTGTTTGGGTGGGAATTATTAGTTTAATTAGAGAAATTTTAGTCGGGCAGCAAGGCATTATTACCATGCTAGTTAGTTGATAGTTGATAGTTGATAGATTATAAATCTACGATCTAACTTCTGCTTCTATTAAGTAATCGATCGTCTAAAATTATCTTTTAAATATCAAGTAGTCGATGCTCGTGTTAGTTCTACAGCATCGCGTCCATCTGCTTCTTGGAAATAGACTTTAACCTGTTCTTCTCGTGCGGTAGGTAATGTCTTACCAATAAAGTCGGGATGAATTGGTACTTGTCGATGGCCGCGATCGACGAGTACTACTAATAGAATATGCTTGGGTCTACCATACTCATTGATGGCATTTAAAGCAGCTCGAATCGTTCGTCCTTGATAAATGACATCATCTACTAAAACTACCGTTTTCCCATTTAAATCTACTGGGATATCTGTCTTTCCTGGCGTGCGAACGGCGATCGAGTCGAGATCGTCGCGGTAGAATGTGATATCTAGAGTCCCCACCGGAACTTTGACCCCTTCTAAGATTTCGATCTGTTTGGCTAGCATTTTGGCAAAGGGAACGCCTTTAGTTTGAATTCCCACTAAGACAACCTGCGATAAATCTCGACAGCGTTCGTCAATTTCGGACGCCAATCTAACGATCGTCCTGCGGATTTCATCAGCCGATAAGATTTCAACAATAGAACTCATGTTATGGGTTGGAGATGATGGGAAAAATATCGGCGATCGCGAGCAGTGGTGGACTGGGAGTCTGACCTGCTGCCGAGCGGTAGTCCAAATTGCTACCTTAGAGGATGTCTGAAAAGTCTAATTGCTTCGTTTGCAGTGGGTAAATCCCCCTGTCTTGTCGCACACAAACGGGAGGGAACCTCCCGTTCGATGCGCCGCTAAATCCCCCTTAAAAAGGGGGACTAAGAGTCTGGTTCCCTCCTTTTTAAGGGGGGCTAGGGGGGATTTTCTAGGGTTTAAGCTTAACGGAATTGTGTTTTCAGACATCCTCTCACATTGTCTCTCTCCGCAGCAGCATCTGTAAAGGGATGACGATTGTCGTACCGACACGCTGCGCGAACGCCCCAGGCACGGTCACAAAACCAGCCAATAAGCCCGTGCAATTACCTGTAATGATATTTGAGCTAAGTTGCGCGCTCGACGCGCTTGTTGGCTCACTCTGACGCTGCTAATTCAATAAATTCCAACAAGCGAAACACCCATCGTTAGCATCAAATCGAGGATTAAATTGAATTAGCTGATATTGCAGAATGTTAAGCTTCTCTCGATCGCCATGGCAACCGTGAACCTTTTTGCCTAACCTGGATACAGGGTAATTAGTCTAGAGTCGATCGTTGAGACTTTAATAATCGCTTATTCCCAAGCCTAAAGCCTAAAGCCTAAAGCCTAACACCTATCACCTATCACCTATCCGCTCATCCTATGGCCTATCAGTGGTTTAAATCTTTTCATATTATTGGTTTTACAGTCTGGTTTGCAGGCTTATTTTATTTAGTTCGATTATTTATTTATCATGTCGAGGCAAATGAGAAGCCCGAACCCGCTCGGAGTATTCTCAAAGAGCAGTATCAGATCATGGAAAAGCGGCTCTATAGTATTATTACTACGCCGGGAATGTTAGTGACAATCGCAATGGCGATCGGGATTATTTCGACAGAGCCAGGTATCATTCATCAAACTTGGCTACACATCAAACTTAGCTTGGTAGCACTATTAATCGGCTATCATCATTACTGCAAGATCTTGATGAAAAAACTTGCAGCAGATAAGTGTAAATGGAGCAGCCAACAGTTACGCGGACTTAATGAATTACCAACGTTATTTTTAGTCGCCATCGTGTTATTGGCAATTTTTAAAAATAATTTACCCACCGATATCACTGGTTATCTAATTGTCGGATTGGTAGTTTTGATGGCGGCGACAATTCAACTCTATGCCCGCAAACGCAGATTAGATGCTGAAAAATTAGCATCTAATTCGTCTTCGACTCCCGAACTGAGTACGTAACTTTCGATCGCATCTTTGAAAGATATTGGCTTTGTTCTAACACTGCTACCGATTGAAATCGGGGCTATTATTGCCAAGTTCGCCTGGGCGGACCGATTAAATATTCTGCCCAGGCGGACTTGGCATCACAAGCAGGGACTTATAGTCTTTAGACAACTCAGGTTAAATTGAGTCAATGGACACTCGAAAGCAGAAACCCATCCACCCCTAAGATCGCATGAGTGATGAATTGGTAATTCCCCAGCTAATTGTCGGGCTGGGAAATCCTGGAACTAAATACGCCCAGACTAGGCATAATATCGGATTCGACCAGATAGATAGTCTCGCTAAAAGATGGCAGATTAGTTTAACCGATCGCAAGCAATTTCAGGGTATTTATGGTGAAGGATTCGGTAGCCATAATGCCAAAATTAGAATGCTCAAGCCGCAGACTTTTATGAACCTTTCGGGGCAGTCAGTGCGGGCGACATTAGATTGGTTTAAACTATCGCCAGAGTCTGTATTAGTCATTTATGACGATCTCGATTTACCCCTCGGTAAAATTAGATTACGATTGTCGGGTTCTGCTGGCGGACATAATGGCATGAAGTCAATAATCTCGCATTTGGGTACGCAAAAATTTCCCAGAGTGCGGATCGGGATCGGTACAAGTGTTGGCGAGAAAGATACTATTTCTCACGTTTTAGGTAAATTTTCAGCAATCGAAACACCCATCGTCAGTGAAGTTATCTATCTAGTCAATGATGCGATCGAAATGAGTCTCAAGCAGGGCGTGGAAAAAGCGATGAGTCTCTACAATAGTAAGTCGATCCCCGTTCCGGAGATTGCTGAGTAATTGAGGCTTGCTAAGCTGTTAATCATTCAATTTACGTGTCTGTTCCCTGCTGTCAACAAATCTAAGTGGGCGATCGAAATATCTGACAGATTACTTAATTAAACGATCGACGGGTGAGACATTAGTAGTACTGCGATCGGTAATATCCGTCAAATGAGAGATCCCCTGAAGCGAGCGCGTGGTAGATGCGGGGCGATTGGCTTTGGCGGGATTCGTCCGTCCAACTTTGGCAGTAGCTGGCTTGAGTCGGACATTTGCCAGCACCGCATCGACTGGTGGACGAGAAATATCGTTAGTGGTAGGAGCTTTAATGGGATTTTTGGTTGCAACTAGTTTAGCCACAGACTGAGGTTTAGCGAAAACCGAATAACTAAATCCGAGTACGATAGTGAAAGCCAAGAGCGAGACACAGAAGCGATGGAGTAGATTGTGCATAATCCGAAAATCCCATAACTACTTACTTGCTAACTTACCCATACCAAGTGGTTGAATTACCAAAACCACAAAGTTTAGGATCTAGGCAAATAGTACCAGCAATCGATCGAGAAATTTACCACCTCAGCCACTAAGAATGCTAGGATCGCAAACAGCAAGAGAAGAAGTGAAGAAAAAAAGGACAACCTAATGGCAGAGATAAATAAGTCAATATCCTTTGACGGTAGGGATATTCGACTTAAGGTTGGAGTATTCGCACCCCAAGCTGGTGGTTGCGTCTTAATCGAATCTGGCGATACCAGCGTGTTAGTTACCGCCACCCGTGCGAAAGGACGAGAAGGAATTGATTTCCTACCGTTACTTGTAGATTATGAAGAACGGATCTATGCAGCCGGACGTATTCCAGGTGGTTTCTTACGACGCGAAGGCCGAGCACCAGAAAAAGTTACGCTCATTAGTCGGTTGATCGATCGACCCATGCGTCCGTTATTTCCTGATTGGTTGCGCGATGATATTCAAATCGTCGCGACCACGATGTCTTTAGACGAATTAGTCCCCCCAGACGTCCTGGCAGTCACTGGAGCTTCGATCGCTACCCTGTTGGCACAGCTCCCATTTAATGGCCCCATGGCAGCAGTACGGGTCGGTTTAGTCGGCGATGACTTTATCATCAATCCCACCTATCGCGAAATTCAAATCGGCGATCTAGATCTAGTCGTTGCGGGTACTCCCGATGGCGTGATTATGGTCGAAGCGGGTGCCAATCAGTTACCCGAACAAGACATCATCGAAGCGATCGATTTTGGTTATGAAGCCGTTCAAGAGCTAATTACCGCTCAACGCGAATTAATCGCCGAACTAGGCATCGAGATCGTTCATGCCCAGAAACCTTCTACCGACGAGACTTTAGAGAACTTCTTAACCGATCGCACCAAAGAGAGCATCAAAGTTATTCTCGGCAAATACGAGCCAGATAAAAATATTCGCGATGCCGAACTAGATGAAGTCAAAGCCAAAGCAGTAGAAGAGATCGCTACTTTACCAGAAACCGATCCGATTCAAGTTGCCGCAGCTAGCGATAGTAAAGCTGTGAGTACCCTGTTCAAAGGCATCACCAAAAAAATGATGCGCCAACAGGTGATCGAAACCGGACGGCGCGTAGACGGACGGACGCTCGACCAAGTACGCCCGATTTCTTGTTTCGTCGGCGTTTTACCCCGCCGCGTTCACGGTACGGGTCTGTTCAATCGCGGCCAAACACAAGTCTTGTCGGCTTGTACCCTCGGTACTCCTGGCGACGCCCAGGATCTCGGCGACGATCTCAATCCCGAAAATACCAAACGGTATATTCACCACTATAATTTCCCGCCTTATTCCGTCGGTGAAACTAAGCCCATGCGTGCCCCCGGACGCCGCGAAATCGGTCATGGTGCCCTCGCCGAACGCGCGTTGATCCCCGTCCTTCCCAGCAAAGATGAGTTCCCCTACGTGCTCCGAGTGGTCTCTGAGGTGTTATCCTCCAACGGTTCTACCTCGATGGGTTCGGTCTGCGGTTCGACCCTCGCATTGATGGATGCAGGCGTCCCCATTACCAAACCCGTCAGCGGTGCGGCCATGGGATTGATTAAAGAAGGCGAAGAAGTTCGCATTCTTACTGATATCCAAGGGATTGAAGACTTCCTCGGCGACATGGACTTTAAAGTTGCAGGCACCGATACCGGAATTACCGCCCTGCAAATGGACATGAAAATCAGCGGTCTGCCGATGACGGTCATCGCCGATGCCATCAATCAAGCACGTCCCGCACGCTTACATATTCTAGAGAAAATGTTAGCCGCGATCGACAAACCCCGCGAAGAACTCTCACCCTTTGCACCGCGCTTACTCACCTTCAAAATTGAGCCAGAACTGATCGGCTTAGTAATCGGCCCTGGCGGTAAAACTATTAAAGGAATTACCGAAGAGACCGGAGCTAAAATCGATATCGATGACGACGGTACTGTAACTGTATCGGCTGTCGATAATGACAAAGCCAAACGTGCGATCCAAATTATCCAAGGCTTAACTCGCCGTCTCAACGAGGGCGATATCTATGCCGGACGTGTGACCCGAATTATCCCGATTGGTGCCTTCGTGGAGCTGCTACCGGGCAAAGAAGGGATGATCCATATCTCCCAACTCGCCGATTATCGCGTCGGTAAGGTTGAAGATGAAGTGGGCGTCGGCGATGAAGTGATCGTCAAGGTTCGCGAAATCGATAATAAGGGTCGCGTTAATTTAACACGTCTGGGCATTCATCCCGATGAAGCTGCGGCGGCGCGGAAGGGTTAGACGGTGTGTGGCGTAGACCCAACCCACCCCGCCCTGCGGGCACCCCTCCGAGGAGGGGAATTTAACTTGACAGGCGGGAAGTCCCGCGCTCTGGCGAAGCCGAGCGTCGGGATGAAAGCCGAGCGATTGACGAGTCTATCCCCAATCGCAATTTGCCGCCAACTGGAAGCAAGCGGCGGCGGGGATGGGCGAGGAATGAGCAACAAGCCATTGTGCTGAGTACTAGCATCGTTGAATTTGTTACAATAAAATTGGTCGTTGACCCGCACGGCGTATGGAACATATAGGCTAATCCGAAGTAGCAGTAATATGCTTGCCGCAGAAACATCGCAGCGTGGAAGCCAGTTGGTCACTGATGCAAACTAATTGGACGTGTAAGAAATTACCTGCCTTGGGACACAGGGCGGCTGCATGGTGGATGCTGAAGACTTGAAAGTAGGCAAGCCAAAGAGTAAGTGGGTGGGAACATTCCAAAACCTCTGGAGGGTGAGTAAGGCCAAAATATAACTTGTTGTGTGGCGGCATCAGCCAATGAAACATGAAGTCTAGGGTTTTGAAGCCCACGCTCTACCGTACTCGGTGAGCGTTGGGTAGACGCAACTCTAAGATATGTCACGAGTAAGGATTAGATTGAAAAATCCCCTCTTGGGAGGGATGCCCGTAGGGCAGGGTGGGTAGATCTGGGGCAGTAACTCAAGAACGATCGAATTTTCTATGTAACGGTACCAGTCTGATGAATCCATCAGGCTGGTATTTTAGTAAAGATATGGTAGCGAATGTAATTTATTCAGATGGAGCGGTGAAACCATGATAGATTTTGCATTGGAAGCATTAATCGATCGAGCCATCCAAGATCGAATTACCCATCTCGATCTATATCAACAAAGATTAACTCAACTACCCGCTCGGATCGTCGATATTCATTCACTTGTAAGTCTGCGAGTATCTGATAATGAGTTGATAACTTTGCCAGAAAATATCGGCAACCTTTCAAGTTTGCGCGAATTAAGGCTATATAAAAATCAACTATCAGCCTTACCAGGTAGTATTTCTCATCTTACCAATCTAGTTTCTCTAAGTTTAAGCTTCAATAAATTCAAAATATTTCCAGATATCATTGCAAGCTTAATTAATTTGAAGGAGCTAAAACTGAATGGAAACCAGATCGATATCTTGCCAGAAAGTTTATTGCAGTTGAAAAAATTAGTCTCTATAGATCTCAGTAGCAATCCAATTTTCGATTTATCGATACTTCAATCTTTGCCTAACTTAAACCATGTTAAATTCTTGGGTGTAAATTTGCCTTGTGAATACTGGGTAGATCTCAGTAAATCTACTTTTATTATCCGATCTAATAACGACGGCTCAACTTCCGAAATTGAATTACCAAATGCTAATAAATTAAGTCTTAATCTGAGAAAGCAAAATCTGATTATATTGTCAAATGAGATTGGAGTCTATAAGTGGTGCCAGCATCTAAAATTATCTCACAATTACTTAAACTCTCTTCCGGACAACATAGATGAATTGTCTAACTTATCTCATTTGAAATTATTAAATAATCAGCTAACTTCTCTCCCAGAGAGTGTTGGTGATTTAGAGAAACTGATCTCTCTAGACCTACGAAGAAATAAATTAACTGAGCTTCCAGATAGCATTGGAAATTTAAAGAACTTAAAATATCTATACTTGGACGACAATTTGCTAGAAAAGTTGCCAGCTACGATCGGCAATCTTAAACAGTTAGAATATTTACACCTGTCTGCCAATA
Organism: Chamaesiphon minutus PCC 6605; assembly: GCF_000317145.1. Classification (GTDB taxonomy): domain Bacteria; phylum Cyanobacteriota; class Cyanobacteriia; order Cyanobacteriales; family Chamaesiphonaceae; genus Chamaesiphon; species Chamaesiphon minutus. Next base: position 4,476,082 of record NC_019697.1, read on the forward strand.
AATTAACATCACTACCAGAAGAGTTGGGTGAATGCAAAAAACTATCGTACTTAGATGTTAGGTTTAACCAAATAGTTAAACTCGAATCTTCAATTGGTAAATTATCCAACTTAATTGAGTTAGATGCTTTCCGAAATAAAATTGCATCTTTGCCAGATGAAATAGGAGGTCTCTGTAACCTACAACATCTTCAGCTAGATGAGAATCACATAAAAAAGTTGCCAGAAACATTGAAAATGCTAAGTAAGCTGACATCAATTAGCCTAATAGATAATCCTGTATCGGATATATCAATATTGCAAGACTTGCCAAGACTGAATAAAGTAAATTGGCTCAATACAGTCCGTTTTCCCCATCAATATTGGACTAAATTAAGTGAGTCAAGATCTGAAGGTTTTATCGGCGAGTGTAATGAAGAGATTCGACGCAGATTGATAAAAAAAGAAGGTTATGGAGGATACGGTATAATTTGTAAGTGCCTTCAGTCACAAATGTTGGATGTTCACAGAAAATATACTTTGCTGAAAATTGATAGTTCAGAGCGACTTCTCGATCGACATACTCAAACAACAGTACCCGAACAACTGGTTTTACTAAAAATGCATTGTTCTTCAAATCATAACAACATTCATATCATACAAGTACCTTCAGAAGTGACTAGCATAGAAGTAGCAATTGCATGGGTAAATAATGAAAATCATTTTTGCAAATTTATAAGCCAAATATAAATTTGAGAGACATATTAGACCTCCTGCATGAATCAATTTTTGGCACGAGTTTCTAATAGTTTGAACCTCCTAATTTGCTATTCATGCAAGAGGTCTATTGTTTGCTATGATTAACATCGTGGCAGTATAGCTCAGTTGGTGAGAGCGTCCCCGCGATAAGGGGAAGGACAGCAGTTCGAGTCTGCCTACTGTCATAGCCCAAGGAACTTGACCTTTTAGTCTTCAGCAAACATCTCAGCCAAAGTATTTAAGACCGCTTTTTGTTCGTCGATCGCAATCGATCCTAGTTTTTTAATCAACCTCGTTTTATCGACGGTGCGAATTTGGTCTAGAACGATATAGCCGTCCTTACCTTCAAAGTTAACGGGAATGCGAGTCGGATAGAGTTTTCCCTTCGTAGTCATCGGAACGACGATCGCTGTTGCCAAATGTAAGTTCATCTCATTGGGAGAGATTATCAGACACGGACGAGTTTTTTGGATCTCGCTCCCAATTGTCGGATCTAGCACCACTAGAAAAACATCAAATCTCGCGATTACCACTCCCATTCTTCCTCGTCCCATGTAGTGGCAATAATATCATCTAGCAAAATATCCTCATCTTCATTGCTAGACACCCGTGCAAATGCTTCCGCCCACCCAGTCCGAGCGCGAGATGCTGCTGTAATAACGATCTGATTATCTCTGACCTCAATTTCGACGTTTTCCGAGATACCGCTTTGCTCTAGCAATAGCTTCGGAATTCTAATCCCTTGAGAATTGCCAACTTTAATTATTCGCCCTTTGACAGATGTAGCCATAGATTTGGGTGATAAAGTAATTACATTATACTCACATGTTGGCAATGAAAGTCGAAGACTGTCGATCGATTCGCATTCCGATCGACAGGCGATTGCCTTTTAAATGATGAGACGATCGAATTTTTATGTAAAGATCCCAGCCCGACCTACTTGAGACTGGTATCTTAGTAAGAGGGCAAATTGAGATCGCCGTAGAATTTTTTAGATTTTAAGAGGTTGGTTGAGTGATGGCAACAGGTGCATTGCTATGGCAGCGATATCAAGATTGGTTGTATTATCACCCAGGGTTAGGCTTGTATCTAGACATTAGCCGGATGCGGTTCGATGATGTGTTGGTTTCCCAACTGCAACCCAAATTTGTGAAAGCATTTGCCGATATGGCAGCTTTGGAAGCAGGGGCAATTGCCAATCCTGACGAACACCGGATGGTCGGACATTATTGGTTGCGGAACCCAGAACTGGCACCTACTCCAGAAATTGCGACCGAAATTAAGACCACGATCGACTCGATCGCGAGTTTCGCCCTGAAAGTTCATGATGGTACCATTCATCCCCCTCAAGGTGGTAAATTTACCGATCTGATTACCGTGGGGATTGGTGGCTCGGCATTGGGGCCACAATTTGTATCTGAAGCTCTTTCGCCAGATCGTCCCCCATTAAATATTCACTTTATCGACAATAGCGATCCGACCGGAATCGATCGGGTGCTCAGTCGGATTCAAGACAGGCTGAATACGACCCTAGTGATGGTCATATCCAAGTCTGGAGGCACTCCCGAACCGCGCAACGGCATGTTAGAGGTACAAGCTGCTTATCGCGCCCAGAATCTCAATTTCCCAGCCTATGCGGTGGCTATTACAGGCACGGGTAGCCAACTCGATCGCGTCGCCCAATCCGCAGGTTGGATTGCCAGATTTCCGATGCCAGACTGGGTAGGCGGACGCACTTCGGAATTGTCTTCCGTCGGTTTACTACCAGCCGCACTTCAGGGCATCGACATCCATAGCATGTTAGCTGGAGCTAGGGAAATGGACATCGCCACCCGCGTCCCAGACATCAAAACCAATCCCGCTGCCCTGCTCGCGTTGGCTTGGTATGCGTCGGGGAATGGCAAAGGCGAAAAAGATATGGTTGTCTTGCCTTACAAAGATAGTTTGTTGTTATTTAGCCGCTATCTCCAGCAATTGGTGATGGAGTCTTTGGGCAAAGAAACCGATCTCGATGGCAATAAAGTCTATCAAGGTATCGCCGTCTACGGGAATAAAGGTTCCACCGATCAACACGCCTACGTCCAACAATTGCGCGAAGGTATTCCCAACTTTTTCCTGACATTTATCGAAGTATTGCACGATCGCGAGGGCATCTCTCCTGAAATCGATCCTGGCGTTACTAGTGGCGACTATCTATCGGGTTTCCTCCAAGGTACGCGCCAAGCCTTATATGACAATCACCGCGACTCTTTGACTGTGACGATTCCTAGTGTTACCGCCCAAACTGTCGGTGCGCTAATTGCTCTCTACGAGCGGGCTGTAGGCTTATATGCCTCGATCGTCAATATCAATGCCTACCACCAGCCAGGTGTCGAAGCAGGTAAAAAAGCCGCTGCTGTGATTCTCAAACTGCAAACCGATGTGGTGAAAGCACTGCAAGGCATGACGATTTCTGCACCAGTGACGATCGCCGAATTAGCTGCGACGATTGGCGAACCAGAGCAAGTAGAATCAATTTACAAGATTCTCCGCCATCTTCAGGCAAACGATCGCGGTGTCGTCTTGACAGGCAATCTCTCGCAACCAGGAAGTTTGCGCGTTGCTTGGGCGAATAAATAATTAAATAATCGGTAAGATTTTTGCCGATCATCTGTTCGGCAAAAATCGAGGGTAGGGGTAATTCATGAATTACCTCTACCCTAATTTGGTGAATGATTAGAGAGTATCTGGATCGATGCCTAATTCTCGCAGTTTGGCATCCCGTTTATGTTTCTCGATCTCCAATTGCTGCTTATCAGCCTCTAATTGTTGTTTATCGGTAAGCAAGAGATCGCGCTCGGTAGCGACATTATCGAAAGTTTCAAAGACTCGTCCGTCAGGATGCGTAATCTGTAGCTCGTCCCCAATTAACCGAAAACTAATCCCCAATCGCGGACTAGTCCAGCCGTCCATCAACTCAATGCGATCGAGAAAAAAGTCATCACTGCGCTGATAGCCTTTGAGAATCGATCGATCCGGATCGTAGATATAATATTCTTCCACGCCACAACGCGCGTACATTTGCAACTTCCGCTCCATTTCACCCTCAGTATTGCCTGGAGAGAGAATCTCAAATACCACCTGCGGCGCAAGATCGTCTTCTAGCCATTGCTTGTACGAACCTCTGTCATCTTTGGATCTGCCAAAGACTACCATCACATCAGGAGCCACGCGGTATTTGGGATTACCTTCGACGGGATACCACAATAAATCTCCCGCCACAAATACCCGTTCGTCATCGCGAAATAACCAATCTAGGTTGGTTTTGATGACAGTAATCCACTGAAATTGTTTGGTATTATCTGCCATCGGTTGCCCATCGCTGTCTGGGTAGACAATCTCATTAGTAGCTAGCATCTGAAGTTATGCTCTTTCTAATTATATTTATCTCAATTAAAATATTATAACCTCAAATCTTTGCAAACCAATTAGTATCTACTTCTATAGATTCAACCATTTCAATTTTAACACCAAGTCCCAATTCTTTTAATCGTTGAACTAACTGCTCTCCATCAATTAGATCGATTGGTGGGGCGCCGTCTCTGGTTGCTTCTTTGATGGCATCTCTAGTGAAAGTCCCCGTTGTAATAAATAGACCTTTATCAGTGCGACCCTGCATAGCCCCACGAAAATCTCTAATTTGACTAGAAGAGACAGAGCCTTGATAACGCTTGCATTGAAATAAAATGTGAAAACTCAGAAAACCGTTGATTCGAGCAATGCCTACGCCATCAATTCCACCATCTCCAGACTTCCCTGTAACCTGTACTTGGACAAAACCTGATTCTCTGAGCAACCGTTGTGCCAAACGCTCAAATGCGCTAGGATCGAGTGATAATAGTAACTTGTGAAGTTGTTGGTGCCATGATATTTCGGCTAAAGTTTCAATAGACTCCATCGGAGTATCTAAAGTATCTGCTTGTATAACTTTAGATTTGCCAGAGTCTCGAACGACTCTAACAATCTCTTTTCGGTCTATCTTTTTAACATCTATTGACGTTGATACTAAAGACCACACTCCACGACCTGAATTTTCAATAAGTCCATACTTTTTCAGATACGTTCGACTCCAGGCAAGTCGGTACTCAACCTTACTCTGTGATGTGCTTCCATGCAAAATCTCTAATACTTCATCAGATAAATTTAGAATTTGAACAACTTGTTCATAGATTTCTTCCGTTGTGCCAGATCCACCCAATACTTGTAATGCTTGAATTGTCGGTACAAACATTGAATCAAATGTAGGAAACACAGAAGTAGAGTTTTTCATAGATGACGAGTTAAGATTTTGCGATTGGTAGAATCGCTCGTTTCAGCATCATGCCATATTGAGAGCCTATAGGTAAGCGAATTTAAGTTGGCAGCGATCTCTTGAGTTGAAAAAGGCTGCTCGACCGCAAACCAGTCTCAGAAACTAATCCAGATCGAGCTAGGGTCGAAACCCCGATCGCCTAGAATTAGCAAGCCTTCTAGGCGTCATACAGAGCTACACGAACCCCCCTAAATGTGATAAAATTGAACTAGCGAATTAGTACAATTATCAAGCTGGACGGAGCATTCCATGACTACTTCCCAAGAGCGAATCGTCCCTACAGATCTACGAATTGAGATGTCTCGCTCTTACCTGGAATACGCCATGAGCGTAATCGTAGGTCGAGCACTTCCCGATGCCAGAGACGGTCTCAAGCCAGTCCACCGCCGTATCCTGTATGCGATGCACGAATTGGGTTTGACAGCCGATCGCCCATTTAGAAAGTGCGCGCGGGTAGTCGGGGAAGTTTTAGGTAAATACCATCCCCACGGTGATACCGCAGTGTATGATGCCCTAGTGCGGATGGCTCAAGATTTTTCGATGCGCAATCCGTTAATTAACGGACACGGTAACTTCGGTTCGGTCGATAACGACCCGCCAGCGGCGATGCGGTATACCGAGTGTCGCTTGCAAGCTTTGACGATGGATGCCGTACTGCGGGACATTGAGGCGGAAACTGTTGACTTTGCCGATAACTTCGACGGTTCGCAACAGGAGCCAACCGTATTACCCGCAAGGATTCCGCAGTTATTACTCAACGGCTCGTCAGGGATTGCCGTTGGGATGGCGACGAATATTCCGCCGCATAATTTAGGCGAATTGATCGATGGAGTAGTGGCATTAATCGAAAATCCGGAGATTACGGATATGGAATTGATGCAATACATTCCTGGTCCGGATTTCCCTACTGGAGCGCAGATTTTAGGCACGACGCCGATTAAAGAAGCTTACGCGACTGGACGCGGCTCGATCGTCATGCGTGGGGTTGCCAATATTGAAACATTAGAATATAAAGGCCGACCCGATCGCGAAGCAATTATTATTACCGAATTACCCTTCCAGACGAATAAGGCAGCCTTAATCGAACGGATCGCCGAAATGGTCAACGACCATAAGTTAGAAGGGATCTCGGATATTCGGGATGAAAGCGATCGCGATGGGATGCGGATCGTGATCGAACTCAAGCGGGATGCTTATCCACGCGTAGTGCTCAACAATCTCTACAAGCAAACACCGATCCAAACCAACTTCGGTTGCAACATGTTGGCGTTGGTAAATGGCGAGCCTCAACTCCTGAGCCTCAAAAAATTCCTGACAGTTTTCCTCGACTTCCGCATCGAATCGATTACCCGTCGGACTCGCTACGAATTACGCAAAGCGGAAGAACGCGATCACCTGCTTGAAGGTTTATTAATCGCACTGGCTAACTTAGATGCGGTAATTCGCCTGATTCGCGGTGCTGCGGACTCAGCAACTGCCAAACAGGAGATGATCGAGCGGTTCCAACTATCGGAATTACAATCCGATGCGATCCTGCAAATGCAACTGCGGCGACTCACTGCTCTAGAAGCCGATAAAATTCATTTAGAGCACAACGAGCTAACGCTCAAAATTACTGACTTGCGCGATATTCTCGCCCGTCGGGAACGAATTTTGGCCATCATCCAAACCGAAATCGCCGAAATTAAAGCGACATTTGCTACTCCCCGCCGGACGCTGATCGAACATGGCGAAGGCGATCTTGAAGATACCGACTTAATTGCCAATGAAAAGTCGCTAATTCTGGTCACAGAGCAAGGTTATATCAAACGGATGCCTGTCAGCACCTTTGAAACCCAAAGTCGCGCTACACGCGGTAAAAAGGGCACAGGGATGAAAGAAGAAGATGCGATCGAGCATTTCCTGACCTGTTGCGACCACGATACGATCTTGCTATTTAGCGATCGCGGCGTAGTTTATACAGTCAAAGCCTACCAAATCCCCGTCTCATCGCGAACGGCGCGAGGGATTCCGATCGTCCAAATGTTGCCGATTCCCCGCGAGGAAAAGATCACCTCAGTGGTACCTGTGAGCGAATTCCTGGATGATGAATACCTAATCATGCTCACGCAGAAGGGATTCATTAAAAAGACCGCCTTGTCCGCATTTGCCAGTGTTCGTGCCAACGGCTTGATCGCGATTTCGTTAGAAGATGGCGACAGCTTGCGGTGGGTACGTCGCGCTAAAGAAACCGATAGCGCGATTATCGGTACTCGCAACGGGATGACCATCCATTTCCGTACCGATCGCGATCAGCTCCGACCCTTGGGACGAGCCACGCGTGGGGTCAAATCAATGTCGCTCAAGAAGGGTGACGAGTTAATTAGTATGGACATCTTACCCAGCCAAGTCATCGCTCAAATGGTGGCAGCGAGCGAAGATCCGGGTGTCGAGGATATCGACGATACTGTGGCTGAAGATGTCGTAGTTCCCGCAGGTGAAGGACCATGGATCTTGGTCGTGACGACTGGCGGACTCGGCAAACGCGTCCCAGTAACTCAATTCCGCCTCCAAAACCGTGCCGGGATGGGCGTCCTTGCGATCAAGTTCCGCAAAAAAGGCGACAGGTTAGCCGCTCTGCGCGTAGTCAATCCCGATGAAGAGATGATGATCGTCACTAATCGCGGTATTATCATCCGTCAAGCGATCGATGCCATCTCTTCCCAATCTCGGATGGCAACTGGGGTACGGGTACAGAAACTAGACGACGATGATGCCATCATGGCAGTCGCGATCGTGCCAGCCTCTAATGGTGAAGAGGAACTAGATGCCGATGCCGATGCCGATAATGATGTTGTCGAACTAGAGGAAGTTTAGACACTTGTGTAGATCGCGATCTTCAATATAATTGGGTATCAACTCTCGCAAAAATAGACGGTAGGGACAATTGATTAATTGCCCCTACCGTCTATTCTTGCGATCTATTTGTCAGTGGAACACCGATCTCAATTTATGCCTAAATACCCGACCCATCTAAAAATTGGCGAATGACTCGATCGTCCAAATGACAACTTGGAGGTAATTCTACATCTTCTGCTGAGGGAGTTTCGATGCCTTGAACGATCGCGTTGCAAGTTTGTTCGACTTGCATCTTTTGGACTTGCTGTTCTAAACTCTCAATTCGATCGACTAAAGCGCGGATGACTTCAGCCTCAGTATCCGGTAAACTACCGTGTTCCAATGGCCCCACGCGTTCGCCCGCTCGATATAATATTCTGCCTGGAATGCCGACTACCGTACAATCTGAAGGCACATCTCGAAGTACGACCGAACCTGCGCCAATTCTAACGTTACTACCGATTTGCAGGTTACCTAATACTTTAGCACCCGCGCCAACTACTACATTTTCGCCCAGTGTCGGGTGACGTTTGCCGCTTTCTTTCCCCGTACCACCTAACGTCACGCCTTGATAAATGAGAGCGTAATCGCCAATAATTGCCGTCTCACCGATTACTACACCCATGCCATGATCGATAAATACGCCTTTGCCGATCGTCGCGCCGGGGTGAATCTCAATCCCCGTAAAAAATCTGGCTAAATGCGAAATGAAGCGTGGAATAAAGGGCATCCCCACGACATACAGCAAATGGGCAAACCGATGTAAGGATAATGCTTGCAGCCCTGGATAGCAAAAGAGAACTTCTACCCAGTTACGTGCGGCAGGATCGCGATCGAAGATAATTCGGAAATCAGCAATTAGTTGTGAAAACACGGCAAGCGTTCCATTATCGCTATTAGTCTATTAGGTATTTTAGCTGTTATTTGTCCCTTGATGTCAGTGGGGTTTACCGGATCTAGGGGATAGGGGATAGGGGATAGTGAATGCAAGCGTCCTTTTGCTCTGGATTAACTATTACCCATTCTTATCACCCATCCACCCATCCACGCATCTATCCTTTAACAGCGACGGGGGTTGCGGCTAGAGCTTCTACCAAACTGCGAACGACGGCAATCGCGGCGATTTCATCGTTGAGCTTGTTGATGGCGGAACCGACGCCGATTCCGGCAGCACCAGCGGAAATTGCCAACGGTGCGGTTACATTGGATAAACCGGAGGCGCAGAGTACGGGAACCTCGACAGCGCGGGAGATTTCATAAGCTGCCGCTAGAGTAGGTGCTGCTTTTTCGATTAAACCAAGGGTACCTGCATGGCTGGGTGTACTGCCAGTGCCGCCTTCGGTTTGGATAATATCTGCACCTGCTGCTACTAGAGCTTGGGCTAACTCGACTTGTTTATCTAAAGTCAGGATGTGGGGAACGGTCACAGACAAAGTGATATGGGGCAGTAAGGCACGAGTAGCTTTAGTTAAGGCTAAAACTTCATCTGCTTCAAATCTGATGCCTTGGGCATAGAAACTATCGAAGTTACCGATTTCGATGAGATCGGCACCAGCTTCGACAGCAGCGACGAATAATTCCGGCTCGACAGCCGAAACGCAGATCGGGAGATTGGTGAGCTGACGTGCCATCCGCACGAGTTCGGGATCGGCAGCAATATCGATAAATGTTGCACCACCGAGATCTGCCGCTCTGACTACCATGGCAACTCGATCGCGATCGAAGTTATTCAATCCACTGATGACTTTGAGGACTCGATTACTAGCAAAGGCTGTTTGCAGGCTATTCAACATATTCATCACTTGGCGAAGGGACGTGAAAATCTTTATCTGAACCATTTTGACATCGATCGGGTGGAATCGATCGAACGCCGATACTAAAGTCAACAAGATGATGCTCGATACTAGTACTTTAGTATAAATGTAGTTACTATTTGGCGGGAAGCGGGGAGCGGCTTACTCCCCGCCAAAATAGTAACTAGATTAGGCCGTAGACTATTAGACTTTAGAGAGATTATGGCTAACTGATTTAGGTGTCATAATTAAAAGTAAAGACTCGTGCCGATCGATATGTCTTACCCTCAAGCTCCATGGCATCTATATGGTACTGCTCTACAATCTTTTCATACGATCGATGTGGAGAAAGCCAAGCAATTCGTACCGCTCGATTTCGATATCGTTTCTGTGTTACCAGGAAAAACGGTTGGTAGCCTTTATTTGTCTGTTTACGAACCGCATTCTACACTCCAGTATCACGAGTTAATTGTAGTCCCGGCTTTAGTGCGCTATCGTGGCAAAATTGGAGCTTGGATTTCGCATATATATGTCGATCATCCCCAATCTGTTGATGGTGGCAGAAATATTTGGGGACTGCCAAAACAAATGGCTGATTTTACTTGGGACGATCGACATGTGACGGTATCGCATGATAGTCAGATGCTATGTCAAGTCGATCGATCTTCGATCGAAGTACCACTTTCTTTGTGGCAGAAAATCAGAGTTAGCGCAGATGTCTTTGGCGGTTTAGAGCGTGATGTTTTAGCTTTTCAAGGAAACCTTTCAGCACAATTGAAATGGAGTCCATTTCGGCTAGATATTCCAGCAGCAAGTCTTTTGGCACCAATTGACTTAGGCGACCCTTTATTTACAGTTCAATTCGACGAACTGCATCTAAAAGCCAATCAGCCTGCGATCGTCGGTACCGCTCAATCGCTATTGAGTGAAGTAGTTTTGAATTAATAATCTACCATATCCAGCACAAGATCCCCGACTTCTCGTTCGCGTAGTGTCTCGTTGGCGTAGCCTCTCGAAGAGAAGAAAAGAAGTCGGGAATCTTTCTTCACTAACTAGAAAAGTGGTTTAATTACAATTTAGACTCCAAATGTCGATTACCACCAAAGAAATCTAACCAAGAGCTTACTATCAACCAATGGATAATTATTGGAATCCAAATCGAGCCAGTAGTTAGATATGCAATCGTGCAAACTAGCCCTAGCAATCCAGCTAATGTAAGAAATCTCCAGTTCATAAATGTTGGATTACCTAACTTATAAAAAGTTAGCGCGTTGAAGGGATGATAGAAGAGAAATAAAATTAGCGATATTAAAGACCAGATCCAAATATTTGGAACTGAAGCTGTCTCGATCGGGTGAGGAATTAATAACAACCTAAACAGCATCTCTTCTACCAATGCAGGCATAAAGAACAAGGACATCCACGATCGCATCTGCTGCCAAAGTCTGCTACCTAATTTAGGTGCGAAAGCATGGAAACTTAAAAAACCGGATTTAAATCCGATCGATAAAGCAATAGCTGCATAACTAATTAATAAACACAACCCCAACAACCATTCCGAGCTACTTGGTATCGTGATTAGTCCCGCCCATATTCTGACAACTAATGTAGCTAAAATTGGGATTTGCCCGAAGAGAATTGTTGGGGCAATAGGAATAATATCGAGATTGACACCACCCACCTGATAGGTATTTAAAAACCACATCGTCGCACTGCGACTATTAAAAATCTTAGCGATGCCATCCTGCGCGCCACGCGGTAACATCGTGCGCCAACTGACTAAGCCAGCCAGCGGATTGGTACTACTACTAAACCCTCTAGCTGAATCGATTCCTGCTAATTTGGCGGCGTTTTGTTGCCAATCTTGACGCACTATTCCCAAAGGTGCGAGGGTAGTTTCTAGCTCCGCACCTAAAGATTGCAACTCCCTGAATCTCAGAGTTTGCAGGTGCTGGGGATGAGCGGCGAGCCAGGATTGGATCTGCGGTTGTGTGCTGACTTGGCGATTTAATTGGCGAATGGTGATGTAGAGAGCTTGATTGGCATCTTGCACACAGGATGTAGCAGGGGTAACGCTAGCGTTTCCGGTACCATCGCCTGCACGATAGCGTGCTGCAAAAATATTTAATTGTCGTTGCAATTCTGTCAAGGGTGAGAGCTTAATCCCGCCAAAATCATAATCTGCGGTGACAGGGGGATAGCTAATTAGGAGATCCGAAACTGGGCGAGTTCCTAGCCAGCCGCGCTGGAGATGCCCCATATAAGTCGCCCAATCCTGTTTGCCAGCGATAATACCATTGGGATTGTGAGCATAGACCTGATTGTATTCGACGTTCCACTCCAATTCGCCTGTAAATGTCGATCGAGTCACATGTGCTATCCCATAAGCAAAATGTCCCGTGACAGTTTGCCACACCCCAGGAGTGTCACCAGTTTTGCCGCCAATCCCGCCGAATAAATGGATTAATAATGCGCGATCGCCTAATTGTTCGGTAGGATGTTCGGAGGATAAACCGCGAAATTTGACCTGAGAGAGTTTCCCTTTAGATTGAGAGATATTTTGCCAATGTTGAGAATTGAGATAGTCTAATTTGGCATTGGTGTCGGTAGTTTCCTGATGGGGTGTAAGCGTAAATAAAGCTCGGGGTTGAATGGCGGCAACGGTAAATAAATTCTGACGATCGCGATCGCCATAAATATACCACCCCTGACTGCCTGCGGGCGATCGCTCCAAATCGCGAATCGTACTGGGCAATAAACCCGATGGCTGTGCTGGCATCTGGGGAATCCGAATCGTCTCCATTTGCCCATTGAAGCTATGGGATTTTAGATTGTAATGTCGGACTCTAAAATACTCATTTTGGCACCCGGAATTGCCACTGCAAGCGGGCTGACGACTGTTATCGGTGCCGAGAATTTGCACCAATCCAGTGAGGGTACTTGCAATCTGGATCGGTTCGCGATCCATCGTCAATATCTGTGCTGTAGAGCCACTTTCGGCATTCAGATTCGCCCCATCGAGCCTGACTAAGACATCATCTTCTGCTCTAGCACCCGCCAAAGATTGCAGCGCGCCAACAACAAATCTGCCGTTGAGTCGCTGGGGATGTATATTCCCCTGCTGCTGGCTGGCAATCGTACCAGCGGTAAACTTAATATCGGTAGTAACTTGCCGCGCGTCGGCTGCAATCTTTGACTGTGGTTGCCATGTCAGGCGCAGGGTTTTACCAATCGTCTGGCGTGCTGTCTCAGGTGCATTTTTAATTTCCACCCATACCCAGTCGCCTGGAGCGGATGTTTTAATGTCTTCTTGACTGGGAAGTATCAATCGCCCGATCCACTCACCGTTGGGGCGATAATTAAGGTTGGGACTACTATCGCCGATCGATTCTGGCAGATTTAGAGTTGTGGCAATTGTTACGGGTGCGGGTAAATGAGGCGGTAAGATATTTGCCAAAATGGCGTTGTGACACCACCATCCCCAACAAATGCCAATGGCACAAGCTCCGATTAGCTGCCAAAATCTCGCCTTCTTCACGCCGATTTACCGAAATTTACGGATAGGGGATAAAGATCGCCACTTAGCTCTTAACTGAGTCTAGCAGTACATTCGAGAATCAGGCGTTGATTTTCGATCGCGTGGGGTTGAATCTCCAGTGCATTCCGAAATGCCCTAATGGCGGCTGAATAGTTACCCAAAGCCGCATGACACAAGCCCAAACCGTGGAGGGCACCAAAATGGACGGGATTGAGTTCGAGTACCCGCTCGCAATCGACGATCGCGCGATCGTAATTTTGAGTCATAAACTTGAGTACGGCGCGCCGATTCCAGGCTTCGGCAAAATCTGGCAGCGCATCTACCAAATCGTCTAAAATTGAAGTAGCAGCAGCGACATTACCTTCAGCTAGCAATCTTTCGCTTTCTTCGATCTGTTCGAGGGGAATTTTACCTTTTTGCCAGAACCAGATGCTCCAAAGTTGACGCGTAGCGCGTTCTCGAATATTTGGCTCGCTATTTTTTAAATCCAATAATAATTTATCAACTAAATTTTGATTCATAGCATCGTTGCGGCAAATTATTCAACTCTTAACATGGATATTAGCAGAGTCACATATATCTAAAAGCTCTACTGCTATTGTCAATTAAGACAACATAGTACCAGTTGTTGTCCTCCATGCCCTTTCAGTATAATAGAGATAAGCACGGCGATCCAATATTTCACAATCGTCTATCTTGTCTCTTTTCCACGGTCGGGTTTCCCGGCTAGAAAGAGCTAATGCCATTGTTGGTTTCTTCCGATCGGAACATACTATAATTTATCATCTACATGGCTACTTATCCAGGTATTTCGAGCGAAGCTTTCAAACATCCACTCGATCTGCAAGCCGAGCAAGCTCTGCGGAGCGTTCCCGGTTTTAATTTAGTGGCAAGCAAATTTGTTGAATTTCTGTACGAGCGGCCTCAACTAGTATACCTAATGGGTAATAGTATTAGAGTCGGCCCTCGGCAATATGCGACGATTTATGGCATGTTTCGGGAGTGCGTTCGCGATTTAGATATTTATCCAGAGCCAGCCTTATTTATCAGTCAAAATCCCCAAGTTAACAGCTATGCGATGGGACAAGAAAATCCATACATCGTCATCAATACTGGTTTGTTAGACTTGCTAGACGAGGATGAAATCAAAACTGTCATCGCTCACGAACTAGGGCATATTAAATGTGGGCATACCATCTTAATTCAAATGGCAATGTGGGTGATGAATGCAGCTTCCATCATCGGTGAGATGACATTTGGGCTGGGAAATATCGTCAGTAATGGGCTAATTGTTGCTTTTTATGAATGGCGGCGCAAAGCCGAATTATCATCCGATCGAGCGGCACTATTAGTGATGGAAAATCCGCGCACGGTCATGACGACGATGATGAAAATTGCGGGTGGTAGTAGTAAATTTGTCGATGAATGTAGTCTCGAAGAATTTATCAAACAATCTGAAAATTATCGCAATCTGGATGAAGATGGACTCAATCAAGTCTACAAAGCATTGATGTACGTTGGTGTCAATGGAATGCTCAGTCATCCCTTTCCCGTCGAACGCATTCATTATCTGCAAGAGTGGACGAATTCGAGCGAGTATCAAGATATTCGGCGTGGAAATTATCAACGAGTGAGTGTCGAAACTGCCAGCACCACCCCTACCACAACTGAAGCCGAACGCCTACAAAAAGAGATAGATAGACTACAACAAGAAATCGAAAGACAGAGAGATCGCGATCGGTAGTTGCGCTAGACTATAGATCTATTTGTGTATTGCAGTTATCGTCAATTTTAAGCTGACAAACTGTGATGAATAAAGAAATCTATCATGTCAGAAATTAATGATCTCTCAGACTGAATATCTCAAGGTATTGCGCCCGCTCCTCCCCGAAATAGCTTTCAAAAAAAATTCCAATAAACTATTTATTCTCGCCATCAATTTCCTAATATTAGGACTCGGTTGGGCGATCGCAAGATATTTAGATCGATGGTCGATCGGCTACTTATGGTTGTATTTACCATTAAGTATCATTATGGGTAATAGTATTGTAATCTGCTTGTTTGCCGCCCATGACTCGATGCATGGTAGTACTATCAAACAACCTGTCTTAAGATACATCATCAGTTTCTTGGCATTGGCTCTACTGTGGATGCCACCAACCCTGTGGAAATCCGTCCACAATCACAAACATCATACCGAAACTAATGCCATTGGCGATCCCGATCGCATGTATCTAGTCGGGCAAAATGATACGTGGGGAAAATGGATTCAAGATCTATTCGTGCCCTCTTCCGGCGTAAATTGGGCTTTCTTAATTTTAGGGATGGCAACATCATGGGTAGTGCATACTTTTCGCCACATTAGTTCGATTTTGCTATTCAATCGCGATGATGTCGATTATGTCCCCGCTCCCGTCGTAGTCAGTACGCAAAAACGCCGTAAGATCGCAATCGAATTAGTAGCAATTGCCCTGGTACATTTAAGTATTTTAGCCGTACTCAAGTTCGATATTGTTGCAATTATCTTAGCATACATATTGCCTTTGGCTCTTGGCTATGCAGGTGTAATGTTTTACATTTATACTAATCATTTCTTGTGCCCAATGACTGATGTTAACGATCCATTAGTTAATAGTGTATCGTTAAAAATGCCCAAGATTTTTGATTTATTGCACTTTAATTTCTCATATCACACAGAACATCATTTATTTCCAAGCATCAATTCTGATTACTATCCGTTGGTTCAACAATTATTGCAAACTTACTATCCAGAATCTTATAATCTCATTCCAGTTAGCGAAGCATGGCGATTATTGATGGTAACACCCAGACATTATCGGGATGAAGTCACATTAACAGATAAATTCGATCGCGAGTCGGTAATTTGTCCTTGTGCGGTTGGTGTTAAAAATTGACGTACTCCCCGAGTCGCCGCTAATGATGTAAATTCCGCTGTCTTGGCGCGCTTGCTTGGTGCAACACATGCGGAGGAGCGGCTCGCTCTCTTGTCTCTTTTCCATAATCGTGGAACCGACCGGAACGGCGCAGTATGGGCGGGTTTCCCGCTCATACAAATGCGACAATACAAAGAGACGCTCCCGACCATGGAAGCGAGACAACGACTAATTATGCGGAGAGTGGAGGAGCATATAACTTCGTCAAGACAAGACAAACCTCCGCCAGCCCTGCTCTTTCCAATAGAGGTCACTCAGGGTGAATTTATTGACACTAGCCAGTAAATAACTCACAGGCAATATATACAGATGTAAACTGCACCGATTCTAATAACTTCGCCCAGCCCCAATCATCGATTTGGGTACGACATTCCTGGTGCTGTTGTTGCAATATTTGTAAAGCTTCTGGCTGTGGATGTGTGTTTAGATCTGACGGTAGTGGGACTAACGCAGTTAGCATATCGATCGCAACTTGAGTTAAAATTTCAGCGATCGCATTAGCTCCAACTAAATCGCCACCTTTGACTAACTTATTCTTCTTGGCAACCACCTGACAAGCCTCTCTAATCGCCTGTGCTGCTGCTTGTTTCTTATCGACATCATTTAGAGCCAATTGAGGAAAATAACGCTCGATCGAGTCCCATTCTGGGCGGAGATTGCGAATTAATAACTCGACAGTATGTAAATAGATACCTAAGTCGATAATTAAATCGGTAGCTTTTGCCTGTCTGGCCAAAAATAGCCCACCTGCCAATACTAATTGCGGACAACTATAATTAAAAGCATCGCCAACATTTCCCCATTTTTGATATAAATCAGCCGTACTTAATTGTTGATAGTTAGGATTGACCTGTAGTGATAAACTTACCGGGAAATAACTAGCAATTAGATCGACATTTAGTGCGTCGGTAAGGAGTTGAGTACGTGTATAGTGATGTCTTTCGGCTATATTCACCTTCTGACTATTCAGCCGATCGAGAATTTTTTCGCCATAGGTATGCGGTTCGATACCGATACTCAGATCGGCCAAAGGTTTCTCTTCGATCGCGATCCGCCGATACAATTCCCCAAATCGATCGCCGCCCTGAGTCAAGGCAATCAATGGAATTGGATAGTTGTGTTTATCATCATCTGGCAGTGGAAATTCGTCACCCCACATTGTAAATAATAGCGGCGGACTCCAATATTCATTTTGTAATTCTCTAGCGATCGATTGAATTGCGACTGGACTCCAAGCAGATTCACTCACATGAGTACCCACATCTTGAATCTCCACATCCCAACAATAAGCTAACAACTCATCGGCGACGCCCAAGGGATAAGGTAATCCCGCCATCTGCCCGATATGAGTATTCACATCGATATATAAATCTCGCTTGGGGAGAGCTTTTTTCATCTCCCGATCTCGCTCGGCAATTCGATTGAGTAATTCCTTTCGTTCTTGTGATTTAAAAAACCACAACGGATATAATGAACCGATTGCTGTAGTAACAACTTGAACGTATCGATCGCTATCGAGGTAAATAATCCGCTGAATCAACGACTCCCGATCTAACCCCGTCATTTCTACTCGCGGTGGCGTAATTCCTACCCACAAATCTTTAATTTCTACCAGACTATTTTTACTACTAAAACTTTCCCACCCACCATTGAGCGCGACGAGTTGCAGTGCATAATTGCCCCACTGTTCCAGATAGCGATCGTACTTACTATCCTTCTTCCCCCGTCTAGCTTCAGGTTCCAGCGTTTTGTGACGATCGATCGCCAGATCCAATAACTTATTCAACCGCTGCAACAAGTTATTCGGCGCATCCAAACCATAAAAACTCCGACACTGATAAATAGAATTCAGCGGACTTTCACCTTTATCTACCGACTTTCCACAAAACCAAATTTCCCATGCCTTCTTACTCAAGCCAACCACTGGCTCGCGCTCTACTTCCCCCGTCGGCTTGGCAAATAAATTATCCAATTGCAAATCTGCCACCAACTGCTTGACAGGATAGCGATGCTCTTTGCCCTCCAGTTCTCTTAATTGTGCCAATACCACCATCCACCGCAGATGATCTGCCAGTAATTTGGGGACTTGCATTGACTGGCTTTTCTTGCTAGTAATCATGATGGAGGTGGGAGTTGGGAGCGAGGAGTTGGGAGCGGGGAGTTGGGATATATAATTGTCGATCGAAATAAAAGATCGTATCTAAAATTGGCAAAGCCTTAATATAGATGCTTATGAATGCTGACATACATGTGTTTGTCTACGGTACGCTCAAACCGGGCGAGGCTAATTTCGATCGCTATTGCCGCAATAAAGTCATTACCAGCCACCGCGCCTATATTAATGGAGACTTGTATCACCTACCCACTTGCGGCTATCCAGGAGCGACTCATGGCACCAACAAAGTACAAGGTTTCGTCCTCTCCTTTAATAACTCAGCAATCCTCATCGACTTAGACGAACTCGAAGACTACGATCCGCAACGACAGCCAGCAGAGAACGATTATACCCGCGAATTAGTCACAACACACACACCCGATCGAATTCTCCAAATCTCAGCCTGGGCATATTTTATGACCCCACAGCAAATTTACCAACTAAACGGCATCCTCATTCCCGACGGATGGTGGGAGGGTTAAGCGGGATAACCGCAAGAGCGATCGACCCACTCTAGCCGACAAGTCGATCGGTCGGGTACACTAGAAAAGGACTGCACCTGTATTAGGAGTAAATATGATTCAACGTCGTTCGCATTCCCATTTTGACTCGATCCAAATTGCCTATCGAGCCGAGGAACTGATTGGCGCAGCTTCTAATCGCTATAAAATTACCGTCCAAGTCGCAAATCGAGCCAAAAAGCGTCATCGCTATGAATCCGATAATATTGATGACCCCTCAATTAAACCCGTCATGCGCGCCATTATCGAGATGTCTGACGAACTAACTCAGCCAGAGATCCTGGGAGACTAGATCCATCATCTGGGCTAAAATTTTAGGGGCAGTTCATCAACTTGAATTGCCCCTTGTTTTTGCCTACTATTGGCTGACATCCAAATTACATGCAAAAAGTTCTTAAATCTGGTGCTGGATGGCGAATCGGTTGGCGTCCGCAAAGTGAATATCAAGGATTAGTCGGCGGCGACGACTGGGCATTTGAATTAACAGATCGAGAACTGGCAGATTTTTGTCGGCTATTAGGGCAATTAGTCGCCAACATGCGATCGATGCAAGCCGAATTAATGGATGAAGAAAATATTGCCTGCGAAGCCGAGAGCGATTTAGTTTGGATGCAAGTTGAAGGAGTGCCAAGCAAATATAGGCTGCGACTGATTTTGAATAACGGGCGTAGTTGTGAGGGCAATTGGACGGCTGACGCCGTTCCCGATCTGATTGCCGCAGTTGACAGTTTGAAGTTTTTTTGATAAAAATGCTACATCCACCTACCATCAGGAGCTAGATCGTGTCAGCAATAAATGGGGTGATGATGCAATACTTCCACTGGTATTTACCTCCAGATGGTAGCTTGTGGCAACAGTTAGGACGAGATGCGACAGAATTAGTCGCAGCCGGATTTACAGCTTTGTGGTTGCCACCCGCTTATAAAGGCAGCAACGGTGGTTTTGATGTCGGCTATGCTACTTACGATCTGTTCGATCTGGGTGAATTCGACCAAAAAGGCTCGATTAGGACTAAATATGGCACTAAGGCAGAATATTTAGCCGCGATCGATCGCGCTCAAACTGCTGGTATTCAAATCTATGGTGATGTTGTCTTCAATCATCGGTTGGGTGCTGATGCTGTCGAGGAATTTGATGCCACACCGCTCGACCATAATAATCGATATCTCGCCATCGATGCTGCTCAAAAAATTCAAGGTTGGACGCATTTTACCTTCCCCGGTCGCCAAGGCAAATATTCGACTATGGAATGGCATTGGTGGCATTTTGACGCGATCGATTATAACGTCTACAATCAGCAGCAAAAAGCAGTTTACCTAATTAAAGATAAAGCTTTCGATCGCTATGTCGATCTAGAAAAAGGTAACTTTGACTATCTCATGGGCTGCGATCTGGACATGGATCATCCCGAAGTAGTGGGCGAGCTAAAATATTGGGGTCAATGGTATTTAGATACAACCAAGCTCGATGGTTTTCGATTAGATGCTGTCAAACATATCGAACCTCGATTCTTTTATGATTGGATCGCGCATCTCAACAATTATGCCCAAAAAGATCTATTTACAGTTGGTGAATATTGGTCTTACGATCTCGATGCGCTGGAGTATTTTATCAACCAAACTCAAGGCAAAATTCACCTATTTGATGCGCCTCTACACAATAATTTTTTTGTTGCCAGTCGTCAGGGTAGAAACTACGATCTGCGCCGAATCTTCGATGAAACTCTCGTCCGCTCCCATCCGACACTCGCAGTTACCTTTGTCGAAAATCACGATTCGCAACCGCTGCAATCGCTCGAATCGGTCGTCGAAGGTTGGTTTAAACCACTCGCTTATGCTCTGATCTTACTGCGCGAAGCTGGCTATCCTTGCGTATTTTATAGCGACTATTACGGGTCGAGCTATCGCGATCGCGGTCGCGATGGCAATGAGTATGATATCGTACTGGCATCCCATCGCCCCATCCTCGATCGACTTCTGCACGCTCGTCGCGAATATGCTTATGGCATTCAGCTCGATTATTTCGACCATCCCAATACAGTAGGTTGGACGCGCTTGGGCAACCCGGAGCATCCGGCTAGTATGGCTGTCCTGCTGGGTAATGGCAAGCCAGGGTCAAAATGGATGAATGTCGGCAAACCAAATACGACCTATATCGATATGACAGAGTCAGTCGCGATTAAAATTCGGACTAATGCCGATGGCTGGGGGGAGTTTGTTTGCAATGGTGGTTCTGTCTCTGTTTGGATTCCAGCATCTATCTAACGTGAGTTTCTTCAATTGACTACTCATTACTCACTATCCACTATCCACTATCCCCACCCTAATACCGAACGATCGTAGACTAGATCTACAACCATCCCCAACAGCTTCGATCGTGTCCAACCATCCCGACTACCTCCAAAAAATCCTCACCGCTGCGGTCTATGATGTCGCGATCGAATCGCCACTAGATCGCGCCTCAATCCTCTCCAAACGCCTGAAAAATCAGATTTTGCTCAAACGCGAAGACATGCAGCCCGTCTTCTCCTTCAAGCTGCGGGGAGCCTATAACAAGATGGCCAAACTCAAGCCCGAATTACTAGCGAGAGGAGTAATTGCGGCTTCGGCGGGAAATCACGCACAAGGAGTCGCCTTAGGAGCCAAGCAACTGGGGACGACGGCAACGATTGTCATGCCCGTGACAACGCCGCAAATGAAGGTAAATGCCGTTGCCGCTAGAGGCGCAGAGGTGATTTTATGGGGGGACACTTATGATGATGCTTATGCCTATGCCTGTCATTTGGGTGAAGAACGCGGACTGACATTCATTCATCCTTTTGACGATCCTGACGTAATTGCAGGACAGGGGACGATCGGAATGGAGATTTTACGTCAGTACCAACAGCCGATCCATGCGATTTTTGTAGCCATCGGTGGCGGTGGTTTGATCTCAGGAATTGCGGCGTATGTGAAGCGGCTGTATCCAGAAACCAAGATTATTGGCGTCGAGCCAGTCGATGCGGATGCGATGAGTCGATCGCTTGCAGCCGGAGAGCGAGTTAAACTCGATCGAGTGGGCTTATTTGCCGATGGTGTGGCGGTTAAGGAAGTTGGCGTCGAAACTTTCCGCTTGTGTCAGCAATATGTAGATGAGGTCATGTTAGTCGATACCGATGATATCTGCGCGGCGATTAAAGATGTCTTCGAGGATACCCGCTCGATTTTAGAGCCTGCTGGCGCGCTGGCAATCGCGGCGGCTAAGGCTTATATCGAGCGCGAAGGGATTCGGGATAAAACGCTAGTAGCCGTGGCTTGTGGTGCGAATATGAACTTCGATCGGTTGCGATTTGTCGCCGAACGTGCCGAAGTCGGCGAACGCCGCGAAGCAATTTTGGCTGTGACTATTCCTGAAGAACGGGGCAGTTTTCGCCGCTTTTGTACCTGTTTGGGGACACACAATCTGACCGAATTTAATTATCGGATGGCAAATACCACCGAAGCCCATATTTTCGTCGGCGTCCAAGTCCAAGATCGCGCCGATACCGCCTCGATCGTGGCTAAACTGGTGGCTGAGGGTTTTAAAACCCTAGATCTAACCGACGATGAAATGACCAAACTCCACCTCCGGCATCTCGTCGGCGGACGCTCTCCTGTCGCTCAAGACGAACTCCTGTATCGATTTGAGTTTCCCGAACGCACTGGCGCACTGACTAAATTCCTCAATAGTATGAATCCCGACTGGAATATCAGTCTGTTCCACTATCGCAATCACGGTGCCGATTACGGACGGATTTTAATTGGGATCGAGGTACCACCGACAGATATGACAGCTTGGTACGAATTCCTCGATCGCACCCCATACCGCTACTGGGACGAACGCACTAATCCGGCTTATCAATTATTTTTGAGTTAGTTGGGAGTTGGGAGATAATTGAATTGTCAAAATAGCGCGCCATCAGTCAAATAAGTGACGTCCAAACTCAACCTACAAGATTGTCTGACACATCGGATCGAATCTTGCTAAGATTGGTTTTAGTCGGTAAAGTTACGGTAAATATACTCCCTAAATTCAGCTTGCTCTCTACTTGAATACTGCCCTGATGTGCCTCCACGATCGCGCGGGCAATTGCTAAACCCAACCCCGTGCCACCTGTATCGCGAGATCGATCGGCTTGGACTCGATAAAAGCGATCGAAAATATGTGACAAATCTTCTGGAGCAATGCCAATCCCATTATCTCGGACTGCGATAATCGCTTGACGATCTGCCGATTCCAACCGAATTGAGACCACACCCTGAGTAGGCGTATATTGAATGGCATTAGTAATTAAATTAGAAATTGCCCGATACAGTCTGTCACTATCGCCGATCGTATAAACTGGTTGAATAGCTAAAATTTCTAACCGTAGATCGATCGAATTTGCCATTGCCAATGGAGCCAATTCTTCTTCCAAATCGCTAACTAAATCATTCAGACAACAAGGTTGCTGGTAGAGGGGTAATTGCTTGGCTTCCAATCGCGATAGCCATAATAAATCCTCAGCCAGATAACTAAGATGGCGAACTTGTCGCTGGGCAATTTCTAAATTATTGCGAGTTTCCGACGCGACGATCTCGGCATCCAAAGCACTCTCTACCGCTATTCTCGTCACTGCTAGCGGCGTTCTTAGTTCGTGAGCGGCATCGACGGTAAACTGTTGAATCTGCTGGTAGGAATGATAGATTGGCCGCATCGCCAAACCAGACAACCACCAACTAGCTCCCCCGATTACTAACATTGCTAGTGGTGTCCCCAAAATTAAAATTAGATGCAGACTATGCATGTAGTCATCTAAGCGATGGAAAGATTGGGCAACTTGTAGATAACCCCAGTCGCGATTGTCGATCGTTTTGAGTAAGAGCGTATGAGTATAATAGCGTTCGCCGCGATCGTCAGTAATAGTTTTCCAATTCATGGTTGGAACATTGTTAATAAGCTTATGTTTATTTGGCCCTAAAGTTGCAATCGCTCGACCTTTTACATTCAACAATCTCAATGAGTATCCTTGCTCTTGGGTTAACTCAAAAATTCTGGAATCAGATTTAACCAACCCACATTCTTTGCCTATCAAACACAAACCAGGTAAAAACTTTGTTGCGGCTGGAGCGACTATTTCTGGTTGTTGCAAAACAGATTCTAAGGTATCGTGAACGGCTCCTGCTAAAGTATTTAATTCTCGATCGACTATTCGCGTGAAGGCTCGAATCATTACAAAATGAATTGCAGAGCCACATAACAATGTAATTACACCAATTACCAGCGCATAGGTAAGAGTTAGTTGAATGCGGGTACGATTGAACAGTCGATTCTGATGCATGTTTTCAGTAGATAGTCGATCTTTAAACTAATCGATCGTTGATAACTAGTATTAGACTGCGGAAATTAAATTACTATGAACTGCTTCTAGTCTCCCCGCTCTCCGCTCCCCGTCTTGTCTTGTCTTGTCTCGCTGCTTGGTGCGCTTCCATGGTCGGGAAACCCGACCGGAGCGCATCCGCATAATCCGGGAGGGAGCCTCCCGGCTGCGAGCCGCTGACGCACACAAACGGGAGGGAGCGATGCAATGTGGGCGGGTTTCCCGCCCATACAATTGCATCAAGACAACCTCCCGTTCGTTGGCGGAGCCTTCCCGAAGGGAGCTGCGTCGTTGTCTCGCTTGCTTGGTGCAACACATGCTCCTCCACTCTCCGCGTGGTTGCATCTGCTTTCCCGTCGGCAAAGCCGACGTTAGCGTTGGCGGAGCCTGCCATAGGCGAGGCTACGCGTAGCGTCTGCGATAGCAGAAACGCGAGCCGCCGCTCCCCGCTCCCCGCCAAAATAGTAATCTTGTTTACGCCGTAGACTACTAGATTGTTGAAAGGGAGATAGACTTAAACTTTTAATCAGTCTAGGCTATGATGCAGGCATACTACGAGTAAATAGTCGATGATAAAGCACACAACGATCTGGATTTCATCTGAATTTCATCTTGGTTATTTATAGTTGTTATAGAGTCAATAGTTAGAGTAATGCACTAAATATTACAATTCATCGATATTCTAAGCGTCGCTACTACCGTTTTAAAGATGGACAACTATGCAAACAAATCGCCATTTTTAGCGATGTAAACTATTTTAGCTTAGCCGATCGAGCGTAGTGTAGAGGGAAATATACGTATACCTAAATCAGCATTTTACATATCAGCCTATTGATGTCCAAATTTTAAAATTATATTTTAAGTTAAATATGAACGTAATTATCATTCTCGAACATCGCTTCACTCGGACGCCCGACGGACGAGTGTGGACGCAGACAACTTTTCCTTATTCCTTCTGGTTGCGGTATCTCAAGGTATTCGATCGCGTGACTGTAGTCGCACGCGTTCGAGATGTACCTAGCGTTGCCAATGACTGGCAACTGGCGGATGGGGACATGATTTCATTCGCAGCCGTACCAAATTACCTCGGCCCCTTACAGTACCTCCGCAAGGTATTTCAAGTCAAGCAAGCCGTCCGAAATGCCCTGGGTGAGAGCGATGCTGTAATTATTCGCGCGCCGTCGCCGCTATCTGGCTCGATGCTACCGCTGTTATTGGGCAACAATCGTCCGTTTGCAGTAGAAGTTGTCGCCGATCCTTATGATGTGTTTGCGCCCGGTTCGATCGATCATCCGTTGCGTGCATTCTTTCGGTGGTCATTTACCCGCAATTTACGACATGTTTGTAACAAAGCGGTTGCCGCAATGTACGTTACCAAATTTGCACTTCAACAACGGTATCCTTGCCCAAATTTGTCCGAAGGCATATCGGATGTGGTCTTACCAGAGCAGAGCATCGTTGCGGCTCCACGTCCGCTAGCACAGAAGTTAGATGCCGCGACGTTAGTATTTATCGGTACGATGTCTCAATTATATAAAGCTCCAGACATTTTGATTAAAGCTGTCGCTGTCTGCGTCAAAGGAGGACTAAATATCCAACTGCGGATGCTAGGTGATGGTCAATATCGCGGACAACTAGAAGATTTGGCCAAAGCCGAAAATGTTAGCGATCGCGTCAGTTTCCTGGGACAATTGGCTTCTGGATCTGCGGTGCAACAGCAACTAGATGATGCTGACTTATTTGTATTGCCGTCTTACCAAGAAGGCTTGCCCAGAGCTATGGTAGAAGCGATGGCTCGCGCGTTACCTTGTTTGGGTACCACTGTCGGGGGCGTTCCAGAGTTATTGCCTTCAGAAGATCTGGTATCACCTGGAGATGTGGAGGCACTCGCACGGAAAATTCGCGAAATTGTCACCAACCCCGCTCGCATGGCACAAATGTCAGCGCGGAATCTCGAAACAGCTAGAGAGTACCGCGATGAAGTGTTACAAGAGCGGCGGACTGATTTCTACCGCCATGTGCGATCGCAGACGGAAGTGTGGTTATCGGCAAAAAAGCGGGGGTTGCTAAATTCAGTACCGACCTGCTCTGAATTTGGGCATCAATCCTCTTTTAAATTCTGGTCTTGAGTCCTTAACCTGGTAACTTACTGCGCCATTGAGACATCGCAGCTTGAGTTGTGTTGTAGTTTGTAGCATCTTTTGGTACCATCTTGGCCGTATCGATGGCGAGTTGCCAATACTGCCGATCGGCATAACCCTTAGCGATTTGATAGATTTCCTGCGACCATTGCTCGATCGACTGTTGAATTTCCGCTGCTGCCGCTGGGGTGGTCGGTTGGATATTGCGTGCGGCTAAAATCGCCTGGTAGCGAGACGTTGCATCACCAGGCTTGACAAATAGCCTAGCTTGTGATAAGTCTGTCGATGTACTCCCGACTGTGGGTGTCTGGGAATCATTTCCATTGCCTGCTACAGATGTAACGATCTGCGGATCGAGATCGTTTATTCTCGATTGGTTGAAAGCATAAATCCCGCCGAGAGCGGCTACCAGCAGTGTCAATAGTAAGCTGATTTTAGCCCAGTGTGGTGCGTCCTGCGACTTTGGTGCTGAATGAGATCGCTTGACGATTGCCCCAGTCCCGATTGCCGCTGGGGAAACTAGTGTCGCCATCGGAGTCGGCGGTGTATAAGGTGCATAGGTATCATCCCGATCCAATGCAGCCGACACTGGCGGTGTATACACTACTTCTGGGATGGTAGCTGAGATCGACGATTGGGTAGTAGCCGAAAATACTGGTCGATAGCTAGAGACTCCCGTCGGGATAATCGCCATCGGCGTCTGCAAAGGCTTCCAATGATGTTCGCTCAATTCGGCCAATCGAGTCGTTAAATAGGTATCGATTGTCTCTAAATTAAGATCGGGGTGATAATTTAGCGTCTCTAGCAGAGCTGTGGTAAACAGTCCGTGCCCCAATCCCGCATCTTCGTGCGAAACTTCATGACTTTGACAAGATAGAAAAGTGGGAATTTGATACTCTTGGGCGAGTTTGGCAGTAGCTTGCCCGATGCCGCCGCCGAGAGCGAGATGTTGGGCGTGATTGGCATCGAGAAACACCAGCGCATTGACGCCAATATCGCGAAACTGCTGGTAGAGTTGGCGGATGGAGATACAAGTATTGGCCAGGTCGTCGGTTTTGCCATCGATCGGGAGCAGATAATCTTCACCCTCAAAACTGACGCCACAACCGCTAAAAAAGAACCATAACAAGTCGCCATGCTGGAGTTTATCCCAAGACCACTGTTTCAGCCAGCGGTTGATATTCTCCCGATTGGGATAGGTAGATTTTGTCCCCGATTGGGCTGAAGTATCGGTCAAAAGCAAACATTGCTGCGAATCCCAGCCAGCCGCATCGATAAAAAACTGCTCGATCGCCACAGCATCTGCCACTCCATAGCTTAACGTCGGCAAGAACTGGTATCGATTAATCCCGATTGAAATACACGTCTGGTTTGCCATTTAAAGTTCGATAATTAATAGACTAAACTGTTGTGCACTCTAGTTGAATCTTCCATTTTTCTAACCGTGAGGCATTTGGCGTCTGAGGACATCCTGGATAAATATTAACATCTAACGCCTATTTATCCGAACATCTGAAAATGCGGATGAGATTGCTAGCAGTAAAGTAGTATTTTACTAAGATTACTCTAACAATCGGTAGCTACCACTACGAGTAAGTGCAGAATTTTTTACTATGCGATAGTAGCTGATGAATAGTAGAACGTGGATCGTTTCAGGACTTTACTCCCTTCCCACTTCAGTCGTAGACAATCTCGCTCGGCGATCTCGATCGTCCAGCCACTGTCTCGAAACTTGTGCGCCGTCTAGGCAGCGATCGCACGCATCATTGTCAGGGAAAAGAGACACAGCTTAGAATCGCTATTGACTATTACTATTTTCACTCTGACGGCTGTCCTAGCGCGGTGACATCTAATAAAAAGATCGATGGTCGATCGGCCAACTCCAGGGACATCGCACTGACACAGTGAATATTTCGATACTGTTGATAAATAGCGGGTAAGGGTTGAAATGCCGAGATTTGAAGCGATTGGATGCTCGGTGGTGAATCGATCGGCAGTCCGATGAGCCGATCTGGTTCGGGCTGAAGAATTAATAAATATCTCACCTCAGCCATCGATGTAGGTGCTACCACAGTAGCTTTTTTAGGTCGATCGACTGGCAGGATCTGCTGCGCCTTGCCAAATATCTGATGCCCGACATCGATAACTACTAGCTCTCGACCTTGATAAGCAATTAAACTCACTCCCGTACCTTGAGGATCGCCATAAAGCCTGTGCCCGAGTCGTTCCCCAGCAGCATCGAGTGTTATCGCTTTGTGAACGCGATCGAGCGGGATGGCAAAAGTCTCCCCCTCTAGCTTAAAGGTAATCAAGCGTTGGGTTGCTTCTGTTTGTCGAGCTGCCAATCGCCGCGATCGCAGCGGAGAATAAATAGCCATAAGTGTTCGATATCGATACTACTAGTTAGTGTTCCACTTTTAGTGGGCAAAGTTGCTATTTAGGCTTTAGGCTTTAGGTTTTAGGTTTTAGGTTTTAGGTTTTAGGTTTTAGGTTTTAGGTTTTAGGTTTTAGGTTTTAGGTTTTAGGTTTTAGGTTTTAGGTGCAACTCCCCGCTCCCCGTTCCCCGCTCCCCGCCAAAATAGTAACTAGATTTACGCCGTAGACTTCTAGTTAGAAGGTAAATGGTAGAACGATCGATAAATATATATTTCAGAGAAATAATTATATTTTGAGGATTCTAAAATGCCCACATTTCCTATCCGATCGACCCAGCAGGAAGACTTTCAGACACTAGCGGAGATTTCCAACCCTATACGTTCTAAGTGACACTATCTAAACTTCCCAATAATTTTTCCGCAGCTAAGAGGTGCTGTTGTTGCTTAGCTGGAGCCATTTTATCGAAAGTTTTTACCAACATGCCCAAGCGCGGATTACTCAAAAAGAAATCGCGATGAACATGCATAAATCGCCAAAATAATCCGTCCCAGGTTACTTGCCAATCGCCTTTAGGGTAGTCGCTCATCTTCATCAAATAATTGCTGCCACTGATATAAGGTTTGGTACACATCCCACCACCATCGGCAAACTGGCTCATCGCATAGACATTTGGTACCATCACCCAGTCATAAGCATCGACAAACATCTCCATAAACCAGCGGAATACATCGTCAGGATCGAATTCACATAGCAGCATGAAATTGCCGACTACCATCAGCCGCTCGATATGGTGACAGTAGCCGCGTTTGAGTGCCTTGTGAATCGTGGCATCTAGCGGTAAAATCCCAGTCGTCCCCTGCCAAAAGCTCTCAGGAACCTTACGAGTAAAACCCCAATAGTTGCGCGTGCGCTGGAATCGGCCCCGTCGCTCGTAGGTTATCCGCATAAATTCACGCCAGCCGACGATCTGACGCACGAAGCCTTCAATACTATTAAGCGGTACTTTACCCACCATTGCTAGAGCTGCATCGATTACCTGTTTGGGTGAGAGTAGTCCGGTATTGAGCATGGGTGATAGCACCGAATGATGTAAGATCGGCTCTGCCAAAACCAGCGCATCTTCATACACGCCAAATTCAGCAAAGCGCACGGTTAAAAAGTCCGCCAGCCAATCATCCGCTTCGCTATATGTCGTCGGGTAAAACCCCCGATCGAATGGCTGTTCTACCGAGCCATAGTTGTCACCAAAATGTTTGCGCACGTAGGTTTGCGCTTCGATAACATATTCGTTAGCTACGGGCAAATCGAAATCTGGAGCAGATTTACCCTTGGGAAATTTTTGGCGATTATCGACATCGTAAGTCCATTTTCCACCCAACGGTTTATCAAATTTATCGAGTAAAATTTCGTGATGTTTGCGTCTGTTGATATAAAAATCCGTCTGCTTGAAGTGCTTGCGACTGTCGAACCACTTGGTTAGCTCTTCAGGATCTTCAAAAAAGTTGGGAGATCGAAATTCTTTGACTATAATTCCTTGCTGTTTGGCTCCTCCTCTCAACCGTTGGCGCAGCCAATCATCTACGACATCGGCATAGTACAATTCTCTCACGCCCGCACTGGCGATCTTGGGGATAAGTTGCTGGATATCGCACTCCGCATCGGTGGCGGGAATGTAGCGTACCTGGTAGCCTTGCTGAGTCAGGTAATCGGCATACATCCGCATCGTGGCACGATGTATTAATAACTTTTGCTGGTGAAACCGATATTGATGGAAAAATAACCACTCTTCTACCAGATATACGACTCCGCCTGGAACGAGTGCGGGATGCGTGCGAAAGAGTTGATGGGGAAAAACAATGCTAACTAGATTGGACATATTAAAAGCACTTTTTCTCACTGTAACAACTGTTTTTAGCCAGTAGCAATCTATCGATCGACTGGCAATCTCCAAGTAGCTGGTCGAACTGCAAATAATAGATCGAAACCAATGATAATGGTACGATTGTCTATTGTCGCTCTATGCAGTATCCGTCAATCGGGGCGATCGTCAGCAATCGATCGAATTTATACAATGACTAATTCCGCTCGTAAACATCATCACCGATGCTGACAATGGGTTAGGAGGATAAGGATGTGCTAATTCAAGTTTTGGCTATTGCTTTTGTTGATTTAAACTATTTTATCTAAGTCCAATTCTCTGAATTGCCCATTCCTGATTTCGATCGTCTTTGACCAAAAAATAACGAATTCTTTGAGGTGAAACTCCTCCCGCTCTCATCACATACTCGATCGTGACATCAACCACTGCATCTCGATCTGTTTGTGAAACTAAGTTAGTCTGCTGAATTTCGACATTTGCAACCTGCTTTGCCCACCAGTCCAAAAAAGAATCATACCCATTGGGATGTACGGATTTATTATTTTGCAGGTCTGTAGGAAGAGCATTCCAGGCACCAGTATAGTTTCTGTTGTTAATTTTAGAGTAGTAATCTCGAACGGTAGCTCTTGGATCTCGATCGGTATTGTCAATGGTATTTTTGCTAGTGGACGCATTGCTACGCTCAATATTTTCAGTAGTATTTTCTCTACTAGCTACATTACTACGATCGGTATTTTCAGTAATATTTTCTCTAATAGCTATATTATTACGCTCAATATTTTCAGTAGTATTTTCTCTACTAGATGCCGTTCTACGATCATTTGTAGAATTAGAAGTGCTTGTAATCTTAGGAGTGCTATTTATTACTGGATTGTTATTAGCGACAGTTTGCTGGCTATTATTTTTGTTCTCACTAGACTCATTTCGACTAGAATTATGACCTAGCACTAAAAAGCCGCCGATTAATCCACCACCCACGATCGCAGCAGTCAGTGCTATTATTAACGGTCTAGCTTGGCTATTCCCATTAGTAGTAGTTGTCGCTATTGGAACGTATACCGTTTTTTCACGATCGTCTGCAATTGGAATAGGAGATACAACGGGTGGTTGCGGAAATGGTGATGAGGAAATACTTAAGTCCTCTAACATTTGCCGCGCATTCTGATATCGATCGCGTGATAAAGGCTGAATCGATTTAGTTAGTATCTCTACCAACTGCGGTGATATATTCGGAGCTAATGACTGCCAATTTAGATTTCCACGATCGGGATCGGTTTCAATTTCTGTGGGCATCTTACCAGTTAGGAGGTAGAGAGCTGTTAAACCTAATGCGTAAATATCGCTAGCAAACATCGGACGACCAGACATTTGTTCGAGCGGCATAAACCCTGGTGTCCCAATCAAGATCGACTGAGCAGTATCCCCTGATGCTGTTATCGTCGTACTCATTATCTCCTTGACCGCACCAAAGTCGATGAGAATCGGCTTATTATCGCGATGGCGCAGCATGATATTATCAGGCTTAATGTCCCGGTGAACTATTCCCCGATCGTGGACATAGCAAAGTGTGGGCAGAATATCGGTGAGTAATTGTCTAACTTGAATTTCAGTAAATAGTCCCCGCGTTTGTACTCGCTCATTTAAGGTTTGACCATCTACATACTCTTGGATGAGATAAAACTCTCCCCGTTCGACAAAATAAGCATAAAGACTGGGAACTTTGCCGTTACTGTCCTTGCCCAAATGCTCTAAAGTAATTGCTTCTTGCTTAAATCGATCTTTGATTAGCTGCTGTACTTTCGGATCTGCTGATGTCGGCGTTAACTGTTTGACCACACAATAAGGCTGGGAAGGCATCAATGTATTTGTTGCTAAATACGTAGTACCAAAACCACCTTCACCTAGTTTCCTGATAATTGGGTATAAACTTAACGACATAAGTTAGTAGGATTCAGCCATTTGTCAGATCGTATCACTACCTTGCAACTCTCTAAATTTGCACGATTGAGTCTACTAATCGCGTATTTGTAGGCTGATTTCACTTTCATACCGATCGAGTCTACGCCAATGCATCTTTAAGGGCGGTTCTTGCTGCCAAATGATTGCGGGTAGATGTTAAAATCTCCACCTCACGCTCTAAACGAGTAGTGGTGTCTTGCATTTCCAGTAAAGCTTGTTGCTCGGCAGCAACACCATACAGGTGGCTGGCTACCCAATACGAAAGTTCGATCGGTAGTTCGGGGAGATTATCTGGCAACTCGACTGGTTGTTCGGTGAGCTTGCCAGACAGATGCACGACATCGCGCAACAGCCGCTCGACATCGGTCGATAAGGGGCGTAAATCTGCTTCGGTGGGACGATCTTCAATCCACTCGACCAACCCTACTCGATAGGGCTTCTCGCGCACGTATTCGAGCACTCTAAAGCGTTGCTGTCCCATGGTCAAAACTTTCATCCGATCGTCTGGCAATTGCTGAAAGTGAACGATCTCCGCACAACAACCGATATCGGCTGGTTGTCCTCTAACGGGGTCCCACATTAGTACTCCAAATCGTCTGTCGCTATTCATGATTGTATTCATCATGATCCGGTAGCGAAATTCAAAAATATGCAGTGGTAACGGGCGACCCGGAAATAGCACCAGTTCGGGGAGCGGGAATAAGGGAAGTTCTCTCACAGCGATTGAAGAAGAAGGTGCCATTTGCGGATTCGATCGAAAGCATAGGGTATATGTATAAGGTTAACGGATCTAGCCTCATAAGTGCTAGGTATTTATCCTTTAACTTATATTTGCTTGGGTCTTTTAGCGATTGCCTCAGCGACATCGGGATCGCCATCGCCGCCGGATATTTGGATTCTCTGTGTAATTAAAAAGCCCTCAAGTGAGGACTTTTTCGGCATTCGGATCTATAGTTTCACTTCGATATCTACACCTGCTGGTAAATCTAGTTTCATTAAGGCATCGATCGTCTTAGCAGAAGGATCTTTGATATCGATGATGCGGCGATGGGTGCGAGTTTCAAAGTGTTCGCGCGAATCTTTGTCAACGTGAGGCGATCGCAAGACACAATAGATCCGACGGCGAGTTGGCAATGGGATCGGGCCGATGGCAGTTGCGCCAGTTCTGTTGGCTGTTTCAACGATTTTATCACATGAGGTATCCAGGAGGCGGCGATCGAATGCTTTCAAACGGATCCGGATTTTTTGCTGAGTGATAGTGGCCATAGTTTTAGGTTTTAGTTGTCAAGGTACAGATTTAGATGATGAAAATAATTCATCAGACACAAAGATAGAGATACACACGAGGTATATCTCTATCTATACTTTAGGTAGTTAACCTATTTGATGATTTTGGCTACAACACCAGCTCCGATCGTCCGACCGCCTTCACGAATTGCAAAGCGCATTCCTTGTTCGATCGCGACTGGGTTGATCAGTTCTACAGTCATTTTGACCCGATCTCCAGGCATAACCATCTCAGCAGCACTACCATCATCGGCAGTAAAGGCTTTGATGTTTCCAGTTACGTCGGTAGTCCGCACGTAGAACTGAGGACGATAACCAGGGAAGAATGGAGTCTTCCGACCGCCTTCTTTGTCGGTGAGTACGTATACTTCACCTTCAAATTCGGTGTGGGGTTTGATACTACCTGGTTTGGCAATTACCATGCCGCGCTCGATATCTACTTTCTGGATACCGCGCATCAGTACGCCGACGTTATCACCAGCTAGACCTTCTTCAAGGGATTTTTGGAACATTTCTACACCAGTGATCGTGGTGCTG
The DNA here is from genome assembly GCF_000317145.1 of Chamaesiphon minutus PCC 6605. GTDB lineage: Bacteria > Cyanobacteriota > Cyanobacteriia > Cyanobacteriales > Chamaesiphonaceae > Chamaesiphon > Chamaesiphon minutus. The sequence goes on from NC_019697.1 coordinate 4,510,564, forward strand.
CGGGTATCTTTGATCCCAACGATTTCCACGTTTTCACCGACTTTGACTTTTCCGCGTTCGATCCGTCCGGTTGCCACCGTACCACGACCAGTAATCGAGAATACGTCTTCAACTGCCATCAAGAAGGGTTTGTCGATTTCCCGTTCTGGAGTGGGGATGTAGTCATCTACTGCGGCCATCAGGTCGTAGATTTTGTCTACCCATTCGTTTTCGCCTTGAATGGTTTTGGGATTGGCGATCATTTGTTCTACAGCTTTAACTGCGGAACCAGAAACCACGGGAATATTATCGCCGTCAAAGTCGTAGGAAGATAGTAACTCGCGAATTTCTAATTCTACGAGTTCGAGTAGCTCATCGTCATCGACTAAGTCGGTTTTGTTCATGAACACGACTAGACGAGGTACGCCTACTTGTTTGGCCAAAAGGATGTGCTCTCTGGTCTGAGGCATGGGGCCATCGGCTGCTGATACAACGAGAATACCGCCGTCCATTTGCGCCGCACCCGTGATCATGTTTTTCACATAGTCAGCGTGACCGGGACAGTCTACGTGTGCATAGTGACGAGTAACGGTCTCGTATTCTACGTGAGCGGTATTGATGGTGATCCCACGCGCTTTTTCTTCAGGAGCAGCATCGATTTCGTCGTACTTCCGAGCTTTAGCACTACCAATTGCCGCGAGCGACATGGTGATTGCTGCGGTAAGTGTAGTTTTACCGTGGTCTACGTGACCGACAGTACCGATGTTTACGTGGGGCTTATTTCTTTCAAACTTAGCGCGTGCCATGGATAATTTCCTTAATTCCTCTTTAGATTTTAACTAGATCGTCGCTGAGTGTTAGTTGAGGGTTATTTACCAACAACCCTCAACTACACTACCACCACTAGTTGCGTGGCGACGAGTCTCTGATTAGAGACTTGTCAGCAACAGACCGATTACTTCCCTTTATTCTTGGTCACGATCGCTTCTGCGACGTTCCGGGGCACTTCATCGTAATGGCTGAATTCCATCGAGAAGATCCCGCGACCTTGGGTGTTGGAGCGGATGTTGGTTGCATAACCAAACATTTCCCCTAAGGGAACTTTAGCTGCAACTTTGGCGAGATTCGCCGCCGCTTCTTGCCCTTCGATTTGACCTCGGCGGGAGTTGAGATCGCCGATGACGTTACCCAAGAAGTTGTCGGGGACTTCAACTTCAACCTTCATTACTGGTTCTAGCAATGTTGGCTGAGCTTTCATGACGCCTTCTTTTGTCGCGATCGAAGCCGCAATCTTAAAGGCCATTTCATTGGAGTCAACTTCATGGTAAGAACCATCGACGAGGGTGACTTTGAGGTCGATCACTGGATACCCAGCCAGAATCCCAGACTCGCAGGTTTCTTTGACACCTTGCTCGATCGGGTTGATGTACTGTTTGGGTACCGAACCACCGACGATTTTGGAGACGAATTCCAAACCAGTACCGGGTTCTCCAGGGGTAATCTCGACGACGACGTGACCGTAGTTACCACTACCACCACTTTGTTTGATGTACTTACCTTCTTGCTTGACACTCTTACGAATGGTTTCGCGATAAGCCACCTGTGGCGCACCGATGTTTGCTTCGACGCCAAATTCGCGGAGCATCCGATCGACCAGAATTTCGAGGTGAAGTTCGCCCATACCCGCAATTACGGTCTGGTTGGTCTCAGGATCGGTGTGGACGCGGAAGGTCGGATCTTCCTGGGACAGGGAAATTAGAGCTTTGGAGAGCTTTTCCATGTCTTGTTTGGTCTTGGGCTCGACCGCCAGCGAGATCACTGGTTCGGGGATGAATAACGACTCCAGAATGACTGGGTTTTCTTCATCGCACAAAGTATCACCTGTAAAGGTGTCTTTGAGTCCGAGGACGGCACCTAAGTCACCTGCACGCAATTCGTCTACTTCTTGGCGATCGTCTGCTTTGAGAATAATCAAGCGGGAGATCCGTTCTTTCTTACCCTTGGTGGGGTTCAAGACGTAGGTTCCAGTTTTGACTACTCCAGAGTAGACGCGAATAAAGGTCAACCGACCGTATTTATCCGCCATGATCTTGAATGCCAGTGCGGCGAATGGTGCGTCATCGCTAGCCGGACGTTGGACTTCGACCGTTTCATCATCGACTGATTTACCTTTAATCGCCGGAACTTCCGTCGGACAAGGTAGATAATCGATCACTGCATCTAGCAAGGCTTGAACGCCTTTGTTCTTAAACGCAGAGCCACAGAACATGGGGACGATCGTACCGTCGATGGTGCCTTTACGAACGGCAGCGACGATCTCAGCTTGGCTGATTTCTTCGCCTTCGAGATATTTCTCTGTTAGTTCGTCAGATGTATCGGCGACAGATTCGAGCAGTTTAGTCCGAAACTCGTCGGCTTTGGCTTGTAAATCTGCGGGAATATCGCGTTCTTCGATGTCTTTACCCATGTCATCCATGGCGTAAAATGCGCGCATGGTTACTAGGTCGATGACGCCTGCAAACTCACCTTCAGCACCGATTGGAATCTGCATGGGTACTGCATTACAGCGCATTCGATCGACGATCTGATCGTACACTTTGAAGAAATTCGCACCAGTCCGATCCATCTTATTCACAAAGACGATCCGAGGTACTTTATAGCGATCGGCTTGTCGCCATACCGTCTCCGACTGAGGCTGAACGCCGCCAACGGAACAAAATACAGCGATTACCCCATCTAGTACCCGCATCGAACGCTCGACTTCGATCGTAAAATCTACGTGTCCTGGCGTATCGATAATATTGATCTTGTGATCTTTCCAAGTCGTACTGATTGCGGCTGCGGTAATCGTGATGCCACGCTCTTGCTCTTGCACCATCCAGTCGGTGGTGGCAGTTCCTTCGTGAACTTCGCCGATCTTATGGACAACCCCAGAATAATATAGAATTCTCTCGGTCGTGGTTGTCTTGCCCGCATCAATGTGGGCTGCAATCCCGATGTTGCGTACTTTCTCAAACGGGACGGTACGTGGCACAATAACCTCCTTACTTGTCGGCTGCCGATGATAAATTTTGGTTAATCTTTACTAAGATTGTATACTTTTTTGGGGACGGTCGGGTACATCCACAACCCCCAAATGGAATAAAAGAGTGCTGAGAACTCTAGTAACGGTAGTGAGCGAAAGCTTTGTTAGCTTCAGCCATCCGGTGAGTTTCTTCACGCTTGCGAATCGCACTACCTGTCTCGTTGGCTGCATCCATTAGCTCGTTAGCTAGTTTTGCTGCCATCGATTTGCCAGCACGAGAACGAGAGTAGTTGATCAGCCAGCGCATTGCTAGAGCAGTACCGCGCTCGGCTTTAACTTCCATCGGTACTTGATAGGTAGCACCACCGACTCGGCGACCTTTGACTTCCACGAGGGGAGTTGCATTTTTAACTGCTTTTTCAAAGGTTTCGAGCGGGTCGTTACCCGTGCGCTCTTCAATAGTTTTCATCGCATCGTAAATAATCCGATAAGCTACTGATTTTTTACCGCTATACATAATGCGGCGCACCATCATGTTCACCAGCCGACTATTATAGACAGCATCTGGGGGAACTTGGCGTTTGACGACTTTGGTTCGACGTGACATAGAGCGAAGATTGAATTGGTGATTTGTTTGGGTACTGGTGTTGGTACAGCCTTGGCATTGAGATCGCTGGTGCGATCGCCGTCGGCCACTTACTTACTTTGCTCGATCGGAGGATTGATATAGGAATCTTCTTCAGTGACGATCGGGAAAACCACACGGATTTACATCGATCGCTTGCAACGAAACCGGAAACTACAAATCTATCTCTAATTCAGCAATTCGTTCGCGTTGGCGTAGCCTGCCGTTAGGCACAGCGTGGGCTTTGCCCAATCGTGTCGATGCCCTTAACAGACACCTAACACGAGGATAGGTAGACACCCTCAGCATGGGAGCCTACATCCAAGACTGGGTTTGAATTTTTATGTAAGCTTACAAATATATCTGACGCACTCTTTATAAATAAGAGAGTAATAGCGAGGGAGATCTGAAGTTTACTTGGCAGCTTTAGGCCGTTTGGTTCCATACTTGGAACGACCTTGCTTGCGATCCTTGACCCCAGCAGTATCCAACGTACCGCGAATAATGTGATATCTGACTCCAGGTAAGTCTTTGACCCGACCGCCACGAATCATGACCACCGAGTGTTCTTGGAGGTTGTGACCGATTCCAGGAATGTAGGCAGTAACTTCAAACCCAGAAGTGAGCCGCACCCGCGCTACTTTACGTAGAGCCGAGTTAGGTTTTTTGGGGGTAGTGGTGTAGACACGAGTACAGACGCCGCGACGCTGAGGACATTCCTTGAGCGCGGGTGACTTGGTTTTGACTTTGTAGTCTTCGCGAGCTTTGCGAATGAGCTGTTGGATGGTTGGCATGGTTTAGAAAATTTTGACAGTCACCTAGCGGTTCCAACTGTTGACAAATTACCATTCTATGACGATATGTTTGTGCGTGTCAATCAAAAACTAGCTAGAGCCATCGCAAAGCCCCACCCAACTTTATTGAATAATGTCATCAAATCGAACCCGATCTAGAATAGTTAATTCATCGGTTATCCCTCATCTTCGCTCCTATGACTGCACTCACTGCTAACTTAATTGAAATTTTCTCGGCGATTCAAGGTGAGGGCATTAATGTCGGGACGCGCCAGATCTTTGTTCGGTTTGGGGGCTGCGATTTGCGGTGTCATTACTGTGATAGCCAACATACTTGGCAAAAGCAACCGACTTGCCAGATCGAGCAGACACCTGGAAAGCGGGATTTTGTCACTTATGATAACCCGATCGAGATGTCACAATTATTAGAGTGGGTCGAGCGACAAAATCAACCGCACCTTCACGATAGCATCAGTATTACTGGCGGCGAACCGCTATTGCACTCACTATTCCTGGCGCAATTTTTGCCACGAGTTAAGGAATTGACCCATCTACCGATCTATCTCGAAACAGGGGGGCATCGCCCCAGCCAGCTCGTGCAGGTGTTACCTTACTTGGATCTGGTGGGGATGGATATTAAGTTACCCAGCGTTAGCGGTGAAACTCACTGGGAAAAACATGCAGAATTTTTGCGATCGAGTCGAGATGCAGGTGTAGATATATTTGTTAAAATCATCATTTCTCAAACCACCAATCCTGAAGAGCTAAGACAAGCAGCGCGACTGGTTGCGGAGGTAAACAGCCAAATTGTCATCTTTTTACAACCGATGACGGCTCTAGCCCAACCACATACAAATCCCACTCTAACAGCTCCGAATCCAGAGCAAGTGCTAGCTTGGCAAGCTTTAATGAAGGAGTATTTACCGCACATTCGGGTAATTCCCCAAACGCATAAAATGATTGGGCAATTGTAGTTATTATCAACTTATTGGGACGTAGATCGCTAATCTCGATCTTTGATGAAACCTAGATGCTAGGCACTGCCTACCGTACTTTTTTTAACTATTTTCTACAACCTAAACAGCGATCGGTGTCAACATTGTAGTAATTCAAAATCCAAAATTGAGATTAGCGATCGCGAAAACCGCCAGCATATTTGATATCACACATGATTCGATATTTGCGGTGATAACCACATGCCACACCAGTGAGGCGAAACTGGGGTTGAAAGATATTGGTGCGATGACCGCGATCGGGTACCCCATCATCAACAATGAGATCGCGGACGACAGCTTGAGCGGTATCTGGCCCATAGGCGATGTTTTCGCCAACGATCGTCTGCCAAGTGCCATAGCGTTCGACGCGTTGAGCAGGAGTGCTCCCGTCACTGCCTTGATGCCCGATCGAGCCGCGCTTACCTTGGTCGCGGACGAGATCCCGTGCGGCGAGGGTCAATCCGCGCGAGAGCTTTAAGGTGGGTACTGGACGAGTTTTGTGGAGGAAGCGGTTTGCTTCGTCGATCGCGGGCGTTCCTTCTTGAGTTTGGAGAAAGAGTCGATCGCGCAATTTTGCTCTTTTGCCACTGAATTTTTGTCGCCAACTAACGAGCACCTTTTGATAGGCGGGAGGATTGCTTCTAGCGCGATTCATTTCGGTAATAATGCCTTGCTCGACTTTCGATAAACGGATCGAACTGCGCGGATTTAGCGCGATCGAGATCGTCCTAGTCGCGGTGGCGGTTGGGGTTGGCACGGAAGATCGATCTAAGTTCCACTCTAATGCCGATGGTAGAGCAAGCTTAATTCGATCGATTGCTGTGAGTAGGAATCGGCTGTCTGTTGGTACTAAAAATATTGACGTTGTTGTGGCAATAAAAATCCAGACTTTGTTCACGGTTAATTCTATCTAATCGCGATCGATATGCAATAGATACCATATTTATGCCACAAAATTAAATAAAGCCTGTGGTTCTCTAGAGATAGTTGGAGGATTTGTGTACAATGCGATCGCCGATCGGTGCAGATAATCGTGTCGGCTCGATCGATGCTTAATAAGCTAACAGCGAGTGAATTTTTATGAATCAATTAATTGGAATGCTGGCGAATCAACTCGGCGGCCCCGTCATGGAACAAATCAGTCAACGCATTGGTGCCGACCAGGGTACTACTCAATCGGCGGTCTCCATGGCGGTGCCGATGCTGCTATCGGTCATGGGCAACCAAGCAGCTACCTCAGACGGCGCGGATGCGATCCATCAGGCCACTCAAGAGAATGACGGCTCGATTTTGGATAATGTGATGGAGTATGTCGGTAACGAAGGTGCCGCCAATATGGGTAGCTCCTTGCTCGGTCAAGTTTTGGGTGGTGGCACTCAAAATGCGATGGCAGAAACGATCGGACAACGGACTGGTATGGATAGCGGTGCTGCTACTCAATTAATCGGGATGCTCGCGCCGTTGGTGATGGGTGCATTGAGCAAATCCAGCCAAGAACAGGGTGGTTTGGATCGCGATGGCATTGCCCAGATTTTAGGATCTTTCACGGGTAATAACGACCTGCTAGGCATGGCAGCTAAGGCGATCGATGCCGACGGCGATGGTAATATTGCCGAAGATATCGGGAATATTATCAGTAAGATGTTTTAGTAAACGAATGGTGGCTAGTTAAGACATGACTGCTAGAAGTGTTTAGGTAACTTCATATTTCTAGATTAATTAGTCACCAGTCATTAATCTGATACAATTAACTGCTGTTTGGGGCTGTAGCTCAGTAGGATAGAGCGATCGCCTCCTAAGCGATAGGCCGTGGGTTCGATTCCCGCCAGTCCCGTGCGTTGTTTGCTTCGAGAAATTATGGTAACTTGAGCCTAACATTTGCTAGGCTCGATCTAGTTATTAAATTTATCCTCTCCAAGCTCATTGCAGCATGGCGCATCATCAAACCCTCCCCCGATCCCGTCCATCTACCGTCCGCAAACAAAATCGCCGTCGCTGGCGATTGTGGAAGTTTATCTTACCAATTTCACCATTATTATTGCCGATCGCCTGGATTGGCTATCGAGAGTTAGAGAATAATTGGATTCAACCTCAAGCAATTTTTGTCTTGGGTGGTGAAGAAGAACGCGAGCTATTTGCCGCAAAATTTGCCCATCAACATCCGAATTTGCCAGTGTGGATTTCTGGCGGCGCACCTCAAAGCTATGCCAAAAAAGTTTTTAAAAAGGCAGGCGTCTCGACCGATAATTTGCATCTCGATTATCGCGCGATCGATACGGTGACCAATTTTACAACTCTAGTCGATCGATTTGAATCTAGAGGCATTACCAGTGTGTATCTGGTTACTTCTGACGACCATATGCAGCGCGCGCGTGCCATTGGCGAGATCGTTTTTGGCAGCCGAGGAATCAAGGTTAAACCCGTAACTTTTACCAGTGGTAGACCTTCAGAACCAATCCAGAAGACCGTTCGCGATAGCTTTCGATCTGTGATCTGGCTGACTACTGGCTTTAGTGGCGGTAAGGAGTAGAAAAGGCGGAGAGGGAGCGACTGAGGGACTAGGGGATGTTACTCCTAATGCCCCGCTTCCCGCTCAAACCTAAGCTGCAACAGGACTTTGACCGAATAAATGGGTGAGTAAAGTATGGCTGAGTTCGCGATTCCAAGTCCGCACGCGCACCATCACTCGCGAGAACACAAAGGCTAATTCGATCGCATCTACTGTTGTCGCTTTACTGACTAAATTATTGCCCTCAGTTCGTTCGCCGCGATGGTGTTTGGCTAAAGTTAGCAGGCTTTTGGCAGAACCCTTGACTTGTTCGTAATAAGATCCAGCAAAAGCCCACCGACTGAATCCCCAGAATTTGGCTAGGTGATTGACTTCATCTTGGAATGGTTGCGCGATCGCTTGTTGTAATGCGCCTGTAGAATGTGCCATCAACCATAAATAGATCGATACGGCTCCCCATTCGGTGGAAATCCGGCTGAGGGTGTGCTTGTTCACAGCCGTCAATGCCGAATTAGACGATTGGTAGTCATTGACGCTATTAGGTTTGGGTTGCAGTTTTTCGCCTGTTAATTGTTGGTAGATTTTCTTAAAGGTGGGGGCATGTTGGCGTTCTTCTTTTTCCCAAGCTCCTAGTGTGGCGATCGAACCGTCGGGATTTTGGGTACCGCCGATAAAGTAAGCCATACCGGGGTGAATCGATCGCATGTAATTCCAAGTTTCTTGAGAATATTCGCGGATCGGCGTTTCGATTTCGGTAGCACCCGCTACGAGCATGATAAATAAATCTGGATCGACACCGACGATCTGCTCGCGAGACACCGATTTCCAATCGATGGGTTCCCATTTTCTAACGTGGGGTTGGGAAAATTGCGTAGGTAAATCGATGAGGTGTTGGCTGAGGATATCGATGGTAAGGTAACGATCGACTAGTCGGTTCATCCGAGCGCGGATTTGGAGGTAGTTAGGGTTTTCGGGGCAAGCTCCAGCTAAGTCGGTGGCGATGTGACGGCGGGTGGGGATGAATTTCATGAGTTGGTTTTCCTGGTGTTTATCGGTTGTTGAATACATCTTCACCGACCGATTTGTGAGGGTGCAATGAGTATCCGGAATCGAGGTGAACCAGGGTGAAGTAAGATGAAGCTGACCTACCCCGCCCTACGAGCACCCCTTCTGGGAGGGGATTTTCTCGGACTAGCTCTATCCGGCTTGAAGTAGTTTTATATGGTGGGTAATGCCCAGCGTATAAGTTTGAGCCAAATTAGATCGAATAAATAATTGCTATTTCATGGAACCGAAAGAATTAGAATTGTGGTTGGATCGCGATCGACAGCATCAAATCCTCGATCGTCTGGTCGAGCGATTGGGCTTAACTCGCGCGCGGGGGGAGTGTTTTTTGAGGTTGTGGATTTATTTATTGGTGAAAGAGCGTAAAGAGCAAAATCCGCAGATAAAACCACCATTAGTAGAGCTGACTTTGCTCGATCGACCCGTGAGTTGCAGTCATCGTGAAGCAGCCGAATTATTTTATAGCGATCGCGAGCGAGGGAGCGATCGATCGGCGGGGATGATGTTGGATAAATTAGCGGCATTGGGCTTGATTCGCAAGCAATTTGATGGCAATATCAGTCGGATTGAGATCGTTGTTACTGCAAAGGATTTAGAACCAGAAATCGCTTCACAAGTAGCAATAAAGATCGATCGATTCGATCCGCGTTGTGATGCAATTCCGATCGCCAATTTGCTGGCTGCTAATTATAATTGGATGAATCATAATACTGAAGCAACACCGCATCGGATTGTCAATATTCTCCGTCAATGGGCGCATCAATACGATCGCGGAATGCGAGTATTACGCCGACAAGATAATCTCAATCCGATCGGCTTTTATATCTTATATCCGACCGCCGCTGCCTCCGTAGCGAACTTTTTTACTGCGCCGAGTAAGAGTCTCCATTTAAGCGCAATTGGCGATACCGATCCATTTATGATGGCGCAGACTGGAGATCTCGGTTGTGTCTCGGTTTTCGTGCGGAGTTGGGCGATCGATCGGGAATATCTCGATCGATACCGCGTCTTGTTTTTAGAAGACACCCAAAAAACTTTATTTCAAATGCAGGTAGATTTCCCTAATTTGTGTGATATCTATACAATGATTATTCATCCGATGTATGAATATCAGGCGTCGGCATTAGGCTTTCAGAATATGAGCCGCGACCGACAGTTGTCCGTATACTGGATGTATCTACCACTCGATCGATTTCTAGCATTGAATATCGCTGAGTGTTTCCCACCTAAAGCTTAATATTTTTACAGATGAACTACTATCGATCTTGTCTGATTCTCGGAATTTTAGGCTGCTCTTTCTCTATATCATTAGCATCGGCAAAACAGCCAGTAGCTGGTGGAATCGGCAATATTCAAAATAAAAAAGAAGCACAGGGTTCTGGATGTATTCTGTATCGGAAAGGTAAACAAAAGGAGATTGTATTTTGGTCGGCATTTGAAAACTCGGCACTGATGAATATCGATGGTAAAGACCGCCGCATCCCATTAGTCAGTGAAACTCCATCCCTAAATAGAATCAAAAAAGGCGATCGATCGACTGCTATTTATAAATCTGACAAAATTAACGTGCGGATCGATCGAGTGGCTACTAGAGTTTGTCCGGTAGGAAGTCAAGAATGTGAGGCTACTAGCTACAATGCCAAAATCAAGCTCAATATCGGCGAGCGACAACAAGTTATTGCTGTTGAAGGTGATTGCGGTAGCTAGTTTTTTGGCGTTGCAATTTCTGAAGGCTGAGTAGCTAAGGAACGATCGAATGTACAGCGTCAATCAACATCGACCGTGGTTGCATCGGTGAAGCCGAGATCGAGCGTGCGTAATAGAAATTAAGTCACGCGATCGATAGTATTAAATACTTGCCGCCATTGCCATCATGCCTTCTTGCTGGGGACTGACGATCGAAATGTGGGGTTCGCTGAGATATTTATTGGCTACTGTTTGTAGTTGTGCCGAGGTAAGTTTTTGGATCGCTCGATCGAATTGGCTGTCGAAATCGATGTTCAATCCCAATAGTTCGTACCAGCCATAGGTTTGAGCTAATTGGCCGTTAGTTTGTTTGCCGAGGGCATATTGGCCGAGCAGTTTATCTTTGGCAGTTTGAAGTTCTGTAGCAGAGAGTAATTCTAGACACAAGCGATCGACTTCGGCACGCAAGCCGCTTATGGCAACGCGGATATTGCTCGGTGCGGTGCCCATATACGCACAGAAGTGTGAAGTGTCTAGTCTGGTCGGGTAAAATGCCGAGACATCATAGGCTAGTCCGCGTTTTTCGCGTAATTCTACGAATAAACGACTGGACATGCCATTGCTTAAGTAGCTGTCGATTAATTTGAGCGCGATACTGTCGGGATCGTGGATTGGGGGCGCAAGGTAGCCCAACATGACGATCGCTTGTTGAGTGGCTTGATATTCAACTTGCCACTGTGGTTGGGTGATGACATCGGGAGCTAGCAACGTTGGTGGCTCGTATTCGGGGATTTTCCAATCGCCAAATACTTCGGTCGCTAGAGCAATCGCTTCGTCTGGCGTAATTCGTCCAGCAAGACTGATAATTAGTCGATCGGGACGAATATGCTTCTGATGATACTCGACTAAGTCTTGGCGGGTAATTTGTGCGAGTGTCGCCGCAGTGCCCAGGCTGGATCGCGAGTAAGGATGTGCGCCATACAACGACGTCCGTAACTGACGATAAGCATTATTAAACGGTTGTTCTGTCTGCGATCGAATGGCTTGAAGAATTAGCTTTCGCTCGAGGGCGATTTGATCTTCAGGAAAACTGGGCTTTGTGAGAATTTCGCCCGCTAATTTAAAGATGCTGATGAGATCGAATTTAACTGTCTTGAGACTGATTTTGATGTAATCTGTCGTCGTCTCCGCACCCAATCCCGCCCCAACTGATTCGACTCGATCGGCGATTTCTAGAGCCGATAATCTTTGCGTTCCCTTGGTCATGACGGAGGTCAGTAGCTGCGCGATGCCAGCCCGCTCGGCTCTTTCCCAGCGACTCCCTGCCGGGACGAAAAACCGCCCAGAAACAATATCTGCTGTGGGGTTGGCGATCGTCAGAACTGTAATACCATTTGCTAACTGGCTCCGATGAATTGGGGGATTAATCATTGGGAAGGATAATACGAGACACTAAATGCACATCTTACTTACCAAACTACACTATATCCGCCACTGCGTGCCGATACTGCCAGAAAAACGACAACAAGTACAATGGCTGAAGTAAGTATATGTATCGCCAATGTTAGTATACTAATATACTTGAGATGACTGGAGCTAAACTCTTGGCAATTCGATCGATGCCGAGATTTTATAAAGTGCCCGATCTAGCTCCCAAAATACCAAAGTTGTTCTTAATTATTCACGATCGTTCTGGAAAAATATATCAATGAAAAGATTACTGTGGTTTACGTGCTGTTCGATCCAGTCTTTGGTATGGACGACGGCAGCTCAAGCCACCCCCATTAGCGAATCTCCATATTTACCGACTACGTTTGACTTGAGTGCCGATCGCACTGCCGCGTCGGTAGAGAATGTACCTACCAATTCGCTGGCACAAGGGATGCCGTCTACTGAGAGTCTTAGCACACCGCCGAGTCCACCCGAACCAATCGTCAATGATGACTACAAACTTCCAACCTCTCCAGGGTTTTCAATTTTTAATCCTGTTGGTTTTGGAGCGGACAATAATACAGTCTTCTTTTCTGTAAGCTATCAACAGCGCACCCGATTCACCCAAATAGCTGATGGTGAAGCTGGCTTTGGGATCGGCTTAGGAGATGCCTATAGATCGCTGGGTGCAGAGTTGTCCTACAGTATCAATAGTTTTGGTTCTAGTGCTGGCTTTGGGAGCGGTGCATTCAACATCAAACTGCACAAGCGATTGAGCGAAGATACCTCCGTGGCTGTTGGTTGGAACCAGTTCCTCCAAGTGCGATTCAAAGGTGGCCCCAATCTAGGTACCGATTATCCGTCTAATTCATACTATGCCGCTGGTACCAAAATTTTTCGCACTCGCGCTAATGCAGACGATTTCTTCAGTCGTGTTGCTGTGACAGGCGGCGTCGGTAGTGGCGTGTTCTTGCGGTTCGATCGAACGCTCAGTCCTGGTACTTCTAATAGCGGGTTGAATGCTTTTGGTTCGGTTGGCGTGAGAGTTGCCAGACCCGTAAGTGCGATTTTGGAGTGGACGGGGCAAGACTTAGCTGCTGGTTTGTCAATCGCGCCTTTTGAAAATTTCCCGTTAGTAATTACTCCCGCAATTCGCGATCTGGCTGGTGCTGGAGATGGAGCCAGATTCGTCGTTGGTTCGAGTCTATTTTTTAATTTCTAGGAAGCAAAGATAGGTATAATATTTTATACTTTTTTAAAAAGCTTCTAAGGGTAGCATTGGGTAACTAAAAATCGAATATTTGTTAGGGGTTGGCTTCATCCGAGCGATTTGCGTGAAATCGGGACGAACCGATCGAGGTTGACTTTAACTAAATTGTCCATAACATCAAGTGTCATTTTTAACTTTTAGATCCCATGTTAATAAACTCTAAACTTCAACAGTTAACTCTAGGCGTTGCGATCGCTGGGGCGATCTCATGTGGCTCGATGCTACCCGCTATGGCTGGGGGTAACAATGGCAGCAATAGCAGCGGTACGAATGTCAGCAATGTCAGTGGTACTAATGTTAGCAATACCACAGGTACTAACACCAGCAATAGCACAGGCACTAATGCCAGCAATACTACAGGTACTAATGCTAGCAATACTACGGGTACTAACGCAAGCAATGCTTCAGGAACAGATGCCGACTCGAAGGCCAAAGTTCGTTCGATGATTCGTTCTAACGCAATCTGGTAATCCCACATCTTGCACCAAGTTCGATTAATGGTGATGGGAATGGGAAAGGATAAAGGGGAAAGGAACATACCCACAATCTCTTCTTTACCCCTTACCCTATTTTTTATCGACCTGCAAAGATTTCGGCGATCGCGTTCTGAATTTCGCAAGCAGCTCGATACGGGTCGGGAGCCGACTTAATCGGTCTGCCCACTACGATATAATCGGCTCCATTCATAAATGCTGTTTTGACATCGACGGTGCGCTTTTGGTCGTCGCGTGGTTCGGCGGTATTATCTACTGGTCGAATGCCAGGAGTGACGACGAGAAAATTGGCGTCTAAATTGGCTCTGAGGGCTTTGGCTTCACGTCCAGATGAAATCACCCCATCGCACCCGATCGCCAAGGCGCGTTTGGCTCTAGACAGCACTAGGGCGTCAGGATCGCAATCGAATCCCAAGTCATTGAGGTCGCCGCGATCGAGACTTGTCAGGACGGTAACTGCGAGAATTTTAAGATCTTGCTTCTCGCGGACTGCTGCTTTTAAAATTTCATCGTTACCGTGAACGGTGACAAAACTAATACCGCGATTGGTGAGCTGTTTGACTGCCGCGCCAACGGTTTGCGGCACATCAAAAAACTTGAGATCGACAAAGATTTTTTTATTGCGGGCGAGCAACCAATCGATCGTTTCAAAGTATTGTCCGCCCAAAAACATCTCCAGACCTAGCTTGTAAAAAACGATCGCGTCGCCTAATTGTTCGACAATCTGTTTGGCTCGATCGCTACTATCGACATCGAGCGCAAAGATCGTTCTTTCTTTAGGGTCGATATTTTTTTGAGACAGATAAGATCGATCGTCTGACATGATTTTGGCTGGCAACTTTACAGTAATCTGTTTCAAGTTTAGCGGCAAAAGTACCCGAGTTGGCTCGATTCTCGCAGTGAGCCGCAACATTCAAAGGGAGGAGCGATGTATACATCGCTCCTCCCCTAAATCTCGTTAAGTTGAAATCTGCAATCCTCGATCTAGCCTCGCGCCTCAGCCGCTCTTTGTTCGTCTTGGGTTTGCGGCGGACGATAACCATGCTCGAAGGCAAATCTAACCAACTGCGATCTATTTTCCAGATTTAGCTTCGTCAGAATATTACTCAGGTGAGTTTGAACGGTGCGCGGACTGATAAATAATCTTTGACTGATTTGTTTGTTCGTCAAACCTTGAATTACTTCCCAGAATACCCGTGCTTCTGCTGGAGTCAATGGTAGATCTTCTTCTGGTTCGGGATGTTTGACTTGAGCGACAGACTCAGCAACATTCTCGCCGTATTCTGTTTCGGACTCAGTATCTTCTGGCACTTTTTGCATCAAGCGCACCATCTCGGAGTGAATCCGCCGCGAACGTTCGAGTTGAGCTTCGATTTTGGCAAGCAATTCCAATGGCTCGAACGGTTTGGTGATGTAGTCGTCAGCACCGATATAATGACCTTGAATCCGATCTTCGAGATCTTTTTTGGCCGTCAAAAAGATAAATGGTACTAACTGTCCGGGTCTAGTCGCTCGCAAACGGCGACAAAATTCCAAACCATCCATTCCGGGCATCATGATATCTGACACGACCAGATCTGGCGGATCTTGGGCGAACAGTTTTAACCCCTGGACGCCAGAGGTCACCACCCGTACTGAATAACCCCGCTTTTCGAGATAGCGAGTCAGTACGGTTTGGAGGGTTTTATCGTCGTCTACTAATAAGATTTTTTTCACGTTCGGATCCTTGGGGTCACAACGATTTGTTGGGGAAATGGGGTATGAGTAAAAATTAATTAATTTAGCAATACAATCTGTTTACTTTGGCAATTAAAGAATTAATTAGCTTTGCTAATCATTTTAAATAAGGGGAAGACTTATGGTCTATCGGTAGTTAGCCTGCAATTTAACACCACTTGCTGTCGTTGGTTCGACCTGGAGGTGTCGAGCTAACTTGCAGCCAGAGGCTACGATGCTTACTTAGCTATATATACATACATACAACTATACAACCAGGAAAGTTACTAAAGATATCTGAAAAAGTTTTATCGCCCACGATCTAGCTTGCGAATCGTCTGCCAAAATGTTCGTACAGAGCGTTGCTGCTAAACCTATTATTCCCGCATTTTAAGGATATAGCACAATATTACACAGTCTTATGCACAGCTCGGCCTGAGATCGTTTGTAGGGGCAACATCTGCGCTAAAAGATAGTGTGGATGGTTCGCAAGCTACTGAGACGCTCCGGCTACCGATCGGACAATACCGATCGATAATTACCTCAGCATACATCAACCGCACTCTCTGCATGTGAAATTTGATGTGACTATAGCGATAATCTGCCTAAAGGCTACAGCCCCGACTTCTTCGAGAAGCCGAGGCTGTAAGCGAGCGGGCGAGCTGAACTGTGTCAGTATTAAAATTAAGTTTCTTGGACGGCAATAGTTGCAGGTAGCCGACTGAAAGCTAAGTGTTCGTTCTGTACCTCTACAAAGATCGTATCTCCTTCCTTAAAATCACCCCGCAAAATGCCTTTGGCGACGGTTGTTTCTAACTCTTTTTGAATCGTCCGTTTGAGCGGTCGTGCGCCATATACGGGGTCGTAACCGACATTTACTAAGAAGTCGAGCGCAGATTCTGCTAATTTTAGCGATAACTTGCGATCGGCCAACCGTTTTTCGAGACGGCCAACTTGGATTTTGACGATATTCCGCAGTTCGGATTTTTGCAAACTGTGGAAGATAATTGTATCGTCGATCCGGTTGAGAAATTCGGGACGGAAATTATGGCTTAGAGCTTCTAAGACGCGAGCTTTCATCTCATCATATTTATCATCGCCAGCTAGATCCAAAATATATTGCGAACCAATATTACTGGTCATGATAATTACCGTATTCTTGAAGTCTACCGTCCGACCTTGGGAATCGGTGACCCGTCCGTCATCGAGTACCTGCAACAGCACGTTGAAGACATCGGGGTGTGCTTTCTCGATTTCGTCGAACAGAATTACCGCGTAGGGGCGACGGCGAATACTTTCAGTGAGTTGTCCACCTTCTTCATAGCCGACGTAGCCTGGAGGCGCACCAATGAGGCGCGAAACAGCATGTTTTTCCATATATTCGGACATATCAATCCGAATTAGGGCATCTTCAGCGTCGAAGAGGTAGTTGGCTAGCGTTTTGGCTAATTCGGTTTTACCAACACCTGTGGGGCCGAGGAAGATAAAGCTAGCTGTGGGGCGATTGGGGTCGGATAAGCCCGCACGGGAACGCTGGATGGCTTCGGCGACGGCAGTGACGGCTTCGTCTTGGCCAATGACGCGACGGTGTAGTTCGTCTTCGAGGTAGAGGAGTTTTTCGCGTTCGGTTTCGACGAGTTTGGTGAGCGGAATTCCCGTCCATTTAGAGATGATCTCGGCGATATCGGCTTCGGTGACTTCTTCGCGGAGCAGAGATTTTCCGGTAGTTTGGGATTGGGAGAGTTTGACTTCGGCGGCTTCGAGTTTACCTTGGAGTTCGATCGATTTACCAAATTTAAGTGCCGAAGCCTGCGCCAGATCGTAATTGCGTTCGGCTTGTTGGATTTCGATATTGACTCGATCGATTTCCTCTTTGATGGTTTGGATGTCGGTAATCACATCTTTTTCCGACTGCCATTGGGCGGTGAGGGCGCGTTGTTCTTCCTTGAGATCTCCCAGTTCCTTTTCGATCTTTTGCAAACGTTCGCGAGCAGTATTCGACGTATCTTTATTGACTGACAACCGCTCCATTTCTAATTGGAGTACCTTGCGATCGATCTCATCTAATTCTTCAGGCTTAGATGTAATTTCCATCTTCAGGCGGGCGGCGGCTTCGTCCATTAAATCGATCGCTTTATCTGGTAAAAACCTGTCGCTAATATACCGGGTAGATAAGGTGGCCGCAGCTACTAAGGCATTATCAGAGATTTTTACCCCGTGATGCACTTCATAGCGTTCTTTTAAACCCCGCAGAATCGAGATCGTATCTTCGACGCTGGGTTGATCGACATATACTTGTTGAAAGCGACGTTCGAGAGCGGCATCTTTTTCGATATATTTGCGATATTCATCGAGCGTAGTCGCACCGATACACCGCAGCTCGCCCCGCGCCATCATGGGCTTGAGCAAGTTGCCTGCATCCATTGCGCCTTGAGTGGCACCCGCACCAACGACAGTATGGATCTCATCGATAAATAAGATGATTTGACCTTGAGATTCTGTGACCTCTTTAAGCACGGCTTTGAGTCTTTCTTCAAACTCACCGCGATATTTTGCGCCAGCAACTAAAGCACCCATATCGAGCGAAATTAGCTGCCGATCTTTGAGCGATTGGGGTACGTCGCCGCTAATAATTCGCTGGGCTAATCCTTCGGCAATTGCCGTTTTCCCGACACCCGGTTCGCCAATCAGGACAGGATTATTTTTAGTCCGGCGGGATAAGATCTGAATCGTCCGCCGAATTTCATCATCGCGTCCGATCACCGGATCGAGTTTACCCCGACGAGCAAAATCAGTTAGATCTCGCCCGTATTTAGAAAGAGACTCGTATTTGTTTTCGGGATTTTGATCCATTACTTTTTGACTGCCTCGAATTTGGGAGACGATCGTTTTTAACTTACTTTCTTCGAGTTTGAAATCGGCAAAAAATTGCTTGCCAAATCGATCGTCCTGGGGATATGCTAGCAATAGATGCTCGATCGAAATAAATTCATCGCCATACTCTTTACGATATTTCTCTGCTCGATCGAGTAATGTATCGATGCTGCGTCCGAGATAAACCGAAGTTACTTCACCCGATATCCGGGGCTGTTTTTGAATAAAACTCTCTAAGCTTTGCCGAAATTGACTTAAATTCACACCAGCCTTGCTCAAGATGCTCGTTGCTAACCCATCTTGTTCGAGTAATGCTTTGAGCAAATGCTCCGACTCCATCTGCTGGTGATGCGAAGCTTTGGCAATATCTAGGGTATTGGTAACCGCCTGCCAAGCCTTTTCCGTAAATTGTTGGGGGTTATTAGGTTGCATGATGCGACTGGAATAAAATTTTATATAAGCAGCACAGTCGAGGATTATGGCTCGTTTTTGCTACATCCTCATTGTAGTCAGATCGATCGGCTTACTAAGGTCGGTATTTACGATATAGCTGCTGGTTATTGCCGAAATTTTGTCGGTATCGCCACACCGAGCGGTAATTTCTCGTCTGTTGGACTTTGGCTTGAGCCAAATTGACGCGCAGATTGCCGTTTGGCGCGCAGGAGGCAAGCTAGAGCAATTTACATCGCTCTAGCTTGCTATTTCCGATCGGGTGATTTGTAGATCGTCACTAACTCGATGATGGGAAAATTAATATTAATTTTATTTGCAAGTATTACTAAAAATGAAAGAAGCAGAAATACCTGACAAAAACATCTTTATGATGTGCTCGGCATTGAATCAAAATGCCCTCACCGAATTACCCGCTAGTTACTCCATTAGAAACTGTAGAACTGATGAACTAAATATCTGGAAAATGATGCCCTTTGACGATCTCGATCTGGCGAAAGAATATGAGCAATTCATGTCTGATTATTTCAACACAACTTATGCTGATAAAGAACAACTCTTTTTCGCTAAAACCTTGTTTGTCTGCGACCGACAAGATAAACCTATTGCCACTTGCTTAAGTTGGAAAGCCTACGATGAGTTTAGTACGATTCAATGGTTTAAAGTCTTGAAAGAGTATGAAGGGCAAGGTATTGGTAGAGCTTTGCTGTCGATCGTCATGCAGGAAATCGCACTACACGATTATCCTGTTTATCTCCATACACAGCCATCTAGTTTTCGGGCAATTAAGCTTTACTCAGATTTTGGTTTTTCATTACTTTCAGGCGATAATTTCGGCATCAGAAACAACGATTTGGATGAATGCTTGCCGATTTTAGAAAAATTTATGCCAACAGAATATTTTCAGAAACTTAGAATTGTTATTGCCCCCAAAGAGTTTGAGGACGCCACGAACAAGTACGACACAAATCAATTCTGAAATTGAAAACTAGATTTCTGATAATAGTTGGCATAGATTTGGGTTTTTCAGATAGTCTTGGCTAGTTGCCAATTAATCTGCGGTTTGTCGATCGAATTCAACGCTGTATTAATCGCCGAAAAAGGTTTACTCCCAAAGAAGCCATTCCGTGCCGAAAGTGGTGAAGGATGAGCAGATTGAATGACGATATGTCTGCTAGTATCGATTAATTTTAGTTTCTTTTGAGCGTAGGCACCCCATAAGACAAAGATGACTGGAGCGGTTTTTTGATTGACTTTACTAATTACGGCATCTGTAAACTTTTCCCAGCCTTTATCTTTGTGAGAATTAGGTGTATGTGCGCGAACTGTCAGCACCGCATTTAACATCAGGATGCCTTGCTGTGCCCAGTTTACCAGGTAGCCGTGGTTGGGAATCTCACAACCGAGATCGGCGTGCAGTTCCTTATAGATATTGACCAGAGACGGTGGAACTTTGATGCCTGGATTGACCGAAAAACACAAACCATGCGCCTGATTGGTATCGTGATAAGGATCTTGTCCGAGTAATAAAACATTAACTCGATCGTAAGGTGTTAAGTTAAAGGCTGCAAATACATCTGCTTCAGCGGGAAAGATCTCTGCTGTTTGTCTTTCTGTGGCTAGAAAATCTTGTAACTTTTGAAAATATGGTTGCTCGAACTCTGTTGCCAAAACTTGTTGCCAATCACTAGAAATCGATGAGATAGTCATATTTATTAGTCATTAAAATACAGCGGCGGCAATTTAAATTGCCGCCGCTACGCTGTTATCGGCAGTATCGTTTAGACAGTTGCGTTGAGAGATTTAGATTTAATTGACGTCAAGAAATTTTTGAGTAACTGCTTGCCAGAACTAGTCAAAATACTTTCTGGATGAAACTGTACCCCTTCAATCTGGGGATAATCCCGATGGCGCACGCCCATAATGGTGCCATCTTCAACCCAGGCATTAATCTCCAGGCAGTCTGGACAGGTGGCTCGATCGATTACTAAACTATGGTATCGAGTAGCGGTGAAGGGATTGTCTAAACCTGCAAAAACACCTGTATTGTTATGGTAAATTTCGGAAGTTTTGCCGTGCATCAAAATCGGTGCGGGGATTGTATCGCCACCAAAAGCCTGTCCGATGCTCTGATGTCCCAGGCACACGCCTAAAATAGGATATTTGGTGCCGAGTTCGCTAATAATTGCCATGGAAACACCTGCATCTTCAGGACGCCCTGGCCCTGGCGAGATCAAGATCCCATCGGGGGCGAGATTGTCGATCTCAGCGATGGTAATTCGATCGTTGCGATAAACGCGAATATCTTCAGCAATAGTTAATTCCTGGCCTAATTCGCCCAAATATTGGACGAGATTATAGGTGAAACTGTCGTAATTATCAATAACTAAAATCATGCATTACACTATCCCAACCTTACTCAGTGTAAAGCAAAGATCGCCATTTGGACTGATGTGTTCTCGAAAGAAGCGATCCAAACTTAAATTCTTGCATCTCGATCGTCGTTGAGAGGACGAGCACGCTTCGGGACGCATCTACTAATATTTGGTAGATAGTGAATAGTCAATAGTGGGTCGATTTAAATTATCGCCGCAAATACCGCAGAGGCGATTGAGTTAGGGTCGTCGAATGGATACCTTTTAACCGCTTAATGGACGAATAACAAGATTGCTTTGGGAATAACTAGACACATGCCTACCAATACAGATGCAAACGCCGAAATCAGCACGGCACCAGCAGCACAATCTTTGGCAATTTTAGCTAAATCGTGATAGGTTTGGCCGACAGTTAGATCGACAACAGATTCGATCGCCGTGTTTAATAGTTCTAGAGTCAAAACTAAGCCGCTAGTAATACAGATTACCGCCATTTCTACGCTACTCAACTGTAACAGCGCGCCGATGACGATCGCTAACGTGCCCATCACGCAGTGAATGCGAAAATTGCGTTGAGTGTTATAGGCATAAGTTACTCCAGCAGCCGCATATTTAAAACTTACCCCGATACTGGTGGCAACACGCCAAGCCTTGACGCGATTTTGATTACTTCGTTCTAACTGGTGGTGCGCAGACGTAGATATTTTGCTGGCCATATCTGATTGAATCGTAGTATTGGCGGACTCGTCCAGTTTAATCTGCATCGATAGGTAACTCCCACGGGAAAAATAATGATTTATTGGCTTGAGGCTTAACACTTATGGCTTAAAGTTCTCATTTATACACTCGATAATGAGAATCACAAGCCGACGCATGATAGAAATTGTTCTTGCTGATGCAACATTAGCAACAAACTTGCTTCGTCGGGGTGATCCCATCCCAGCAAGTGTAGTAGCCCATGACTAGCCAGCCAAGCTAATTCCTTTTCTAAAGAATACCCATGTTCGGCAGCTTGCATAGCAGCAGTATCGACAGAAATGATAATGTCACCCAAATATAGGGTTGCATCGGCTGTTTCATCTGGCAGTGGCGGAAAATCTACCTCCATTGCCGCAAAAGATAAGACGTCAGTCGGCTCATCTCGATCGCGAAATTGAGAGTTGAGAGATTGGATCTCGCTATCGGTAGTTAGACGCAAACTTAACTCATAAGTGTCTGCTGGTGGTAAATCTAATCCTGGTGTCTGCAACCAGTCTAGAAACCAGTCACTCCAAGTAGTTTCGTCGATCGTACTCGGCTGATACAGGTCTTGAACGATTAATTCTAAATTCATCTAGTCGGCAAATAGTGGTGCTGGGTTAGTGGTTTCCCGATCTAGGCGCGATGCTCCCCTGGAGCACCCGTAAGACATCCGGTCGCTATTATCTAGTCAGATATGCGAGTCCCACGAACAATGCGAGTAAGCCGATGGTGCTAAGTGCGAAATGCTGAAGAGATTTGCCACGCTTTTTGACCATATTGCGCATGGCATATTTAACATATTTAGTTTTGAGTTCTTCTGGTGTCGGCGGGACTTCAAGCGTCGCCGTAGCTGTAGCAAGATTGGAATCTGAGGGTGTTTCGACGACCACAGTAGATTCAGTAGGATTGTTATCTATGGGTGTGTCAGTCATGAGGGCGATCGGGATGTGGGTTTGCTTTTAGTTTATCTAATTCGATCTTATACTATCCTTTTCTTGCGTTTTGTAACAATCTTTATAAAAAGTTCTGCGGATCGACATCGATCGTCATCTTGACGACGTTAGAACATTTGCTTCTAAGTACCTCCCAATCGGGGAGGCTCGCACTCCCATCTGGCAAGTATTTCAGCATAATTTGCCAGCGGTAGCGATTATTGACGCGCATCACTGTGGCTGGCGCAGGCCCCAAGACTTCGTAATGTCCGGCAATGGACGCCTCAATCAGGATGGTGCCAATTTCCGTGACGGTGCGTTCGACCGCATCGGCATCGAGACTGCTAAACCGCAGTAAAATCAGCTTGCCATAAGGTGGATAGTCGAGCATCCGCCGTTCTGGTAGCTCGGCAGCGATAAAGGCTTGATAGTCGTGCTTGGTGACGGCAGCTAGGACGGGATGTTCGGGATTGTAGGTTTGAATGATGACGCGTCCGGCTTCATCGCCGCGCCCGCAGCGTCCCGCGACTTGAGTGAGGGTTTGAAAGGTACGCTCGGCGGCTCGATAGTCCGAGAGATGCAATAAGCCATCGGCGGCTACTACTCCCACGAGGGTGACCTGTGGCAGGTCTAATCCTTTGGTGAGCATTTGGGTACCCACTAGTAAATCGGCCTCGCCCTGGACGAATGCGGTCAAGATCCGGCGATGGGATCCTTTGGTACTAGTTGTATCGCTATCGAATCGCAGGCACTTAAGTTTGGGAAATTGTTGGTTTAATTCTTCGACAATTTTCTGGGTACCGCTACCGAAATACTTGAAATAGGGCGAGTCGCATTCTGGACACCTTGGCGGCTGAGGTTGGCAATGATTGCAATAATGGCACCGCAACAAGGCTTGTGCTGATGTCCCTGGCTGATGGTAGGCAAGCGAAACATCGCAGTTGGGGCACTCGCACACGTAACCGCAAGCCCGACAGGAGACGAAGGTACTATGTCCGCGCCGATGGATGAATAAGATGCCCTGCTGTTTGTTGGCTTGCATCTGCTGCAATGCTTGGACGAGCGGACGGCTGAAGATGCTGCGATTGTTATTTTTTAACTCTTGCCGCATATCGACGATTTGGACGGGCGGGAGGGGGCGAGAGTGGACGCGGGTGGGGAGGGGGAGGTAGTGGTGGGAGTTGGGAGTTGGGGGTTGGGAGTTGGGAGAGGGGGGGAGAGGGAGAGGGGGGGAGAGGGAGAGGGGGGGAGAGGGGGAGTTTTGGGTGATGGTTACCCAGGTTTCCAAGGAGGGGGTGGCGGAGCCGAGGATGAGGGGGCAGGATTCTAGTTGGGCGCGCCAGTTGGCAATGTCGCGGGTTTGGTAAGTGGGGGCGGGTTGGTCTTGTTTGAAGCTCGAATCGTGTTCTTCGTCGAGGATAATTAGTCCTAAATTGGGTAATGGTGCAAAAATTGCCGATCGAGTGCCGATGATAATTTGAGGGGTACGATCGAACATTTGTCGCCAGGTATCGTAGCGTTCGCCGTCACTAAGCGCGCTATGATAAACGCACACTCGATCGCCGAATCTCGATCGAAATCTGTCGGTGAGTTGGGGTGTCAAACCGATTTCGGGAACTAAGACTAATACAGACTGTTCTCGTGCTAAGATGCGCTCGATCGCCTGTAAATAAACTTCGGTTTTGCCCGAACCCGTGACGCCATGGAGCAATACTCGGGCGAATCCTGTCAAACTATCGATCGTGGCTAATGCTAAAGCTTGATCGCTGGTAAGAAGTTTGGCTGGTTCTTGTTGGAATATGCCTAATTCTCGCTCGGAACGCAGTTTTTCTTTATTGACGATCGCAATATATCCTTTCTCGGCAATCTTATTGAGCGTTGCCGAAGTGGTACCGCCTAGTTTTAATAATTCTGACTGCCATAACTCACCATCATGTTGTTTCAAAATCTCGATAATCTCGCGCTGACGATCGGTTAAATCTTCCGCCGCTCCGTCAGCAGTTAAAATGACGGCTTTTTGTAATTTAGGCTGTTGGGTTTGTCCCGATTCTAAATAAGATTCGACTAACTGGCGATCGAGTAATTCGCGCAAACCCCTTCTGGCTCCGGGTATCTGTTGCTGGATATATTGCCAGCTATAGTTTTTTTCTGACTTGCCATGTAATAACTTGAGGATTTTTTTGGCAATATCGCCGACAAAAATCTCTGCATTTACATCGGCGATCGCTCTAATTCGCCGATGCGATCGGGCCAATAGTCCGGGGGGTAAGGCAACTTTGATAACTTGAATTAATGGTGTATAATAATAATCGGCAATTTGTGTCAACCACTGCCAATAATTGGGTTTGAATAATCCAGATGCCACCACATCTTCGATATCTTTGATTTTAGAAATTGCTAAAGAATCTGGCAATCGATCGACAAATCGAATGGCAATTCCCCCAACTACTTGTCCGCCCAAAGGGACGCTAAGAATATCCCCTATTTGCAACTGAAACTGTTCGGGTACATTATATGTATATAAAGCTTGAATGCCGGGACAATCGACTAATACTTCTACCAATCCAGACGCCTTAGTGCCAAGCGCATATCCAGTAATCGGTTCGGATACGCTACTTACCAGGGATAAATCGGAGTCGTACATTGATGTTTGGGTATATTTGAGGATTTGAGTAAGCCGTACACTAAATCGATCGATGCAACATTTATTATTAACTAGATTTCAAGGTGCGTTAATTGGTGCGAATACGATCTATCTCAATCCGCAACAAATCGCTCCCAATCAATTGCTCCTCGATGCGACTCCCGTATTATTCCGTGGCATTAGCAGTTTAATCGAGGGGGGGGGATTTGACGATCGAGAGTGGGCGCAACAGCTAGTTGGAGATATTGCCAGCTCGGAACAGGCAATTTTGGCGATGCTACCCCTGATGTTATTTTTCCATGACGATCGCGTCAAGTTGCGAGAAACTTTAATTAATGTCAGTCATAGTTGGCAACTCGATTGGGAAACCTGCTCTAGTGCAGTCTCGCTCGGATATATTATATCTCGATCGCTCACCGAGTCTTTGCGCCCCCTGACCCTCGTCGCGCAACTCTTAGACGAAACTATCAATCTGCATCCACTGGTATTCCAAGAACTCGGCACGATCGATCGACTCTTAGAGCGTTCTAGTAGCTTACATCAAGTCGCCCGCCGCTTGGCTGCCAACTCTCACCCAATTATTACACCGACAATTCTGGCGATTTACTGCTTTATCTCGACCCCTGAAGACTTTAGTTTAGCAACTCGGCGCGCTTATCAGATCGGTCGATCGCCATTCACCTGCGCCTTGACAGGAATCCTCTCTGGTGCCCACAATAGTGCGATTGGAATTCCGCTTAACGGTTATATGGCGACTCAAGAGCGCGAACATTGGCAAGCCGCCGCTGCTAGTTTGCTCGGTGCTTGGGCGGGAGTTTATCGGGATACTACTGGTGCAGCCGATTTATTCGCACTGAGTTCTCAACCGACTAGTGCTCATCCGTTGGCAATAGCCGCACCGCAAGTTATCCAGAAACGCAGTTGATTTGCGATCTAACACCGGAGAGTACCCACAAGGGGCACCCTTACACCATTAATCTGTAGGGGTGCCCCTTGTGGGTACCCAAGGAGCTAAACTAATTAATAATATTTTTAGACTGGTGTAAGATGTGGGTTCATTTAATTGGGTTCGCGACTTTGCCAAAATTGTTCGGCAAAGGCAACTGTCGGATGCATCGGTGCTTTGGGTTTGGATCTGAGCACCATCGAGGTTTCATTCAGATATTTATCGCCCTTCTTGTGGTTGCAAGTTTCACACGCGATCGTCACATTATCCCAGGTGTGGGTACCACCTTTAGAACGTGGAATGACGTGATCGATCGTCAGTTGTTTGGCACTCCCACAGTACTGACAGCGATGTCCGTCCCGCCTAAGCAGCTCGCGCCGACTCACGCTCGGCAGTTTCCATAACCGTTCGGCGGTAGTGGTTTTGAGCCGAATGTGGTGCGGAACTTCTACCGCAACCGATGGGGAGTGCAATACCCACACCAGCTTAGTATCCTGCAAGTCTAGAGGTTCGGCTCTGCCACTCAAGAGTAGGCTAATTGCACGGCGGATATTAATCCGTGCCATAGGTAAATAATTGGTCGAAAATACTACTACAGAATTATTTAATACAGAAGGAATTTTGGATCGCAGATCGGCTTGCTTGCTGTCTGAGATCCCCATGGTGGCAGGTTTCATAGTATTGAGCCTCCTACGAACAACCCCCGTTGTCTGTGGCAGACAAGCGGGGGTTACAAGAAGATGTAGATTGTGTTCTTGTTATTTATGCAACCGAACAACATCTAGGTAATGATGTTATGCCAGTTGGTTTCCCGCAATGCTTGAATGGTAATCGATGCAGTGATTTGTCAGCCGCAATTTCAATGTTCGCTGTCCGATCGTTAGAGCCATGCTCCGCCACATCTATTTGCCACAAATTACGCTCACCGCTGTGTTGGGCGGTAAAATAATTGCGGAGCAGAGATTTAGGACAGAAGTTAGGCACGAACGTTGAGTAGGTTAAGGTGGATGGCGATCGAGATCGAATCGTGCTGCTAATGGCGAACGATCTGTCTGGACACGAAATTGGTAGCTTAAGCAGCTAAGATATAAAAGCTAATTAACTCTTAATAATACAATAAATTTTGTCGAGATGTCTAGTAGATATCGATCCTAATTTGTTTAACAAGCCATGTAGTATTACGAAACTTAGTTCTCAGGTCATCGCTGTAAAAAATGTCACATAATCAAGCCAGATGATGATGAGATAATGCTTGGGCTAAGATTGAAGTAGATTAGCTGCCCCTCACACTCTAGGAATGACGATGGTGGATCGAATGACATTATCACCCCAACAGGAAGTAGGCACACCAGTTACGTTAGCTGACTATATCTATCCAGCCATCCAAAAACAGTACATTACCATTATCAATTTAGAAGCCGACGTACTCGCCGATCGGGATCTTGAAGGCGTACATCAGATGCGAGTGAGCTTGCGCCGCTTGCGATCGCAGATTCAAGCCTTCGCACCGATTTTAAATATCCCCAAAGTCATGGGGATCGCGCAAATCGGCCAAATCGCGAGAACATTGGGCAAAGTTCGCGATTTAGATGTATTGCAAGATCTGCTGGAAAATTATCGATCGAGCTTGCCAGAGTCAGAGCAAACGCACTTAGAAAAAGTTGCAGCAACCCTTGTCAAACGTCGTCGCAAAGAAGTTGCAAAAGTTAAATTGATGCTCGACGATCGCGAGTATCAATATTTTAAACTAGGCATGAATAATTGGCTCAACAGTCCTCAATATATGTCTAATGCTCAAGTTGAATTGAGCGCGATTTTACCAGATCTACTATTGACTGTCGCCGGACAACTATTTCTCAATCCGGGTTGGTGGATCGATTTAGATTCAGAAACAGAAATTACTCCAGAGTCGGGAGTTTCGCAGTTACTCACGATTCATGGCGAAACCATGCACGGACTCCGCAAGCAAGTCAAAGCTCTACGTTATTTAATGGAAATGTTTCCCGATCGCTATCCCGATCGATATCGCGATTATCTTAAAGAGTTCAAACAAATTCATCAAATCTTTGGAAATATTCAAGATAATTTAGTGCTAGACAAGTTTATTCGCAAAGTTTTGGGTAAACGATCGCCGATAAAACTACCAATTCTTTACGAACGGCTCGCGCGAAGCAATTATCTCAACTGGCAAAATTGGCAGCCAATTCAGGAACGATATCGGCAATCGGAAATTAAGCAAGACTTCAAGTTATTGCTGATTCAAGATATAATTAAGTGAGTCGATGTCGATAATTGCCGAGTAAAAACTTGGTAAATTATAGAAATTCGATCGCAGCGATATTTTGATAATTTCTATGGATAATGGCGAACTGGCGATCGATTACTCCAGTCTGGAATGGACTGAGCTACCACCCCTCACCACCGATACGATCTGGACGATTATTCACGAGTCGATAAGCGATTTGCAAGTGAATCAGCTCCTTTGGTATTACTTAGGCTATCGGTACGATAGAGCGGAAAATAGCTGGGATCTGAGTCGAGTGGCTCCCGAATGGGGTGAAACCTATCCCACACCACCAGATTTTATCGCCAGTCGTCCCGCAACAGTCAAACTCACTCGATCGATTCCACCAGAGCACAAGCAACTGCTCAAAGAACAGCTCGGCTTTAAGGGCTATAAATTTGGTGAATTTGGCCCGCGCCAGACGCGCAGAGCCACAGCCGCTAGTTGGTTGTTAGCGTCTATGGCACAGAGGGTATAGTAGCTTAGGTTGCTTAGTTAAAAATGGAAAGTAAGAGATTGGTAGTATCGAGAGTAAATCCAAAATCCACAGTCCACCATCCAAAATAAAATTAATTCAGGGAAATAATATGGCACGAGTAATGATAGTCGGCGCAGGTGGAGTTGGTAATGTCGTCGCACACAAATGTGCCGCACGCGCCGAATTTACAGATATTTTGCTAGCAAGTCGCAGCGTGGATAAATGCGAAAAAATTGCCGCGAGCATCGGCTCGCCAAAAGTAACGACAGCCGCTCTCGATGCCGACACGGTAGCAAATACAGTCAAATTAATCGAAGAATTCAAACCAGATCTGCTGATTAATGTCGCACTCCCATATCAAGATTTGGTATTAATGGATGCTTGTCTGCAAACAGGCATTCACTATCTCGATACGGCTAATTACGAACCGATCGACGTGGCTAAATTCGAGTATAGTTGGCAATGGGCATATCGAGATCGCTTCAAAAATGCTGGACTGACAGCAATTCTCGGTTGTGGATTCGATCCTGGCGTGACGGGTGTATTTAGTGCCTACGCACTCAAACATTATTTCGATGAAATCCACTATCTAGATATCATCGATTGCAACGATGGCAACCACGGCAAATCATTTGCTACCAATTTCAACCCCGAAATTAATATTCGCGAAATCACCCAGCCAGGTCGATATTTTGAAAACGGCGAATGGGTAGAAATCCCAGCTTTATCGATCCATCGTCCAATTCCCTATCCTGAAATTGGCGATCGCGAGTCATATTTGCTCTATCACGAAGAACTCGAATCTCTAGTTAAAAATATCCCCACGCTCAAACGCGCCCGGTTCTGGATGACATTTTCTGAGAATTATATTACGCACCTGAAAGTATTAGAAAACATCGGCATGACCCGGATCGATCCGATCGAATATCAAGGTCAACAAATTGTCCCATTACAATTCCTCAAAGCTCTCCTCCCCGAACCTGCTTCTTTAGCCACAAATTATACCGGACAAACCTCGATCGGTTGTCATATTACTGGTATTAAAGATGGTAAAGAGAAGAAATATTATGTCTATAATAACTGTCAACATGCGGCAGCATATAAAGAGGTAGGATCGCAAGGCATTTCCTATACAACAGGTGTCCCGGCTGTGGTTGGTGCATTGATGATTGTCAACGGCAATTGGAAAAAGCCGGGAGTATTTAATGTCGAAGAATGCGATCCAGATCCATTCATGGAATTACTCGGCCCGATGGGATTGCCTTGGCATGAAGTATTTGATGGTGTATCGCCATTCGAGAATTAGAAGATTTGTAGGAGTAGGTTTATGTCACTAATTCAAATGTGCAATTAATCTCCGTACAAACCTGCCCAATCCTACCAATAACATTATAGGTATATCTTCACAGATATCAGGAGAAATACGATCTGAAGGTTGCTGGTGGGTGAGGGCGGGTTTGTACGATAGTTATCGTTACAATCGCGATTAGTAGCATAAACCCGCCCCTACAGATTGTT
The DNA here is from genome assembly GCF_000317145.1 of Chamaesiphon minutus PCC 6605. GTDB lineage: Bacteria > Cyanobacteriota > Cyanobacteriia > Cyanobacteriales > Chamaesiphonaceae > Chamaesiphon > Chamaesiphon minutus. The sequence goes on from NC_019697.1 coordinate 4,541,395, forward strand.
CGGATGAAACGATCGAATCGATCGAGATATTGCTAATCGATCGCGATGAATATACTTAGTGCTGACCGATGGTAGTAATCTCAATCTTTTTGGCTGTTCTAGAATCGCGATTGCATTACTTCTACTGGTCGATCGATGGATAAAATTAGATTGGAATTACGAGATGAGAGCAGCATAACTAATATTTATACCCCTCCCAGTTCGTTTTTTCATTTACTGTTTTGGTAATTGTGTATTGACTCGCGAGCAATGGGAAAACATAGATATTTGTTGCCGATAGCGTTCTCGTACAGAAGTCAAGCTATGCTCGATCGTGAGTAGTTTTTATAGAATGAATCTCATTATGCGCATCGCAAATCTCGATGAAACTACCCTGCGCTACCACGCTACCGATAAATCTTTCCAGCGGGGCGAATCTTACTATCAACAGGGAGCGGTAGTCGATCTTTGTCAGCGGGGAAATTGTCTTTATGGGGAAGTCGAAGGTAACGAAGTCGAACCATACCATGTCACCATTCAATTTGATGCTGGGGGCGTGACTGAAGCTGAATGCAGTTGCGAGTATAGTTTTGAAGGATGGTGCAAGCACATCGTCGCAGTGGCTCTGACTTCGATTCGCCAGCCGGAAAAGATTCAGCAACGGTTGTCTTTGAATGAGTTGCTCGATCGATTAAACCACGTTCAGACTCAAACATTGGTGCAAGAATTAGTTGCTAAAGAACCAAATTTATTAGAGCGGATCGATCGATTCGTCAACAAGATTTTGCCGCCAATCGTCGAGCAAATTTCTACAACCGTAAACCGTCCCAAACGTCAGACGAGTGTCGATCCGCAACCCTATCGACATCAAACCAAACAAATGATGCGGCATTGCGTGCAGCATTGGGAAGAAGGCTGGGAAGAAAATCCGATCGATACCGATTTACCAGAAATTTTAGACCAGGCGCAGGCTTTTATTGACAACGGTGATGGCAATAATGCCTTAGTAATTTTAGAAGCAATTACCCAAGCTTGTATTGAAGATTGGGACGAGGTAACCGACTATGGTGCAGATGGTGACGATCTGGTGGCAATGCTCGATCCGATTTGGGCAGCGGCAGTGTTGACAGCAGAATTATCATCGGAAGAAGCGATCGATATTCAGGTAAATTTGGAAGAATGGCAAGATCGTCTGGGCGGTAACTTTGAGATCTGCGCCGCAGCGTTGCGGCAAGGTTGGGATACACCAGAACTTGTGGCAGTACTTGAAGGGGAAAGCGAAGATCTGTGGGAAGATGGACGACCGAGTTATGCGGATAAATTAGCGCGGATTCGATTGGAGCTTTTGAATTTACAGGAACGTTACCCAGAGTATTTGAACCTAGCACGGGCGGAGGATCTAGTTGAAGAATACTTGGTAATGTTGGCACAATTGGGAAGGGTTGGCGAAGTCATGGCGGCGAGCATTCGCCTCAAGGATGCCGGACAAGCACTCGCCGTAGCGAAGGTATTGAGAGAACAGGATGCGCTCGCAGAAGCACTTCTAATTGCAAAAGCGGGATTGGATTTACCCGATCGTATTTTCGCAGCACCCGCAGAGCATCAATTCTTTAATATCCATCAGAGTCCGCTGCTCGACAAACATCGCTACGAATTAGCCGATTGGACGAGCGAACTGGCACAGGGACTGGGCGAACTGTCCACAGCTCTGAGCGCAAGAATTACCGCTTTTAAGCTGCGTCCGTCGATGCGGGGGTATCAACAAATCCAAACGCTGGCAGGTGAGGCTTGGCAGACCTTACAGGCCGATTTGCTGCAACATTTACGGACGATCGATAGCTGGAGACATGCGGAAGCCAAAGTCCAAATCTTTTTGCATGAAGGCTCGATCGATGATGCGATCGCGACTGTCACCGATAGTTATGCTAGGGGCCACTTGATTCAATTGGTGATGGATGCAGCGATGTCTCATCGACCGGAATGGGTGATTGCGAAGGCTATTCCCCCAGCAGAAGATATCATCAATCGCGGTAAAGCCGAAGCTTATCAAGAGGCAGTAAACTGGTTGACTAGAGCGCGGGCTGCTTATCTGCAATCTGGACGTCAAGATGAATGGCAGCAATATCGTGCCCAGTTGATTGCCACACACGGACGCAAACGCAAACTGATGGGATTAATTGAAGGTGCAAATTTATAGTTGCGAGAGACTTGCTAAGATTGAGTGTAGAGATAATAAAATATCAGCGATTAAAATCGCCGCTAGTGTTGCAAAGTCCGCCTACGCGGACTGAATTATTAGTCCGCGTAGCCGATACCGATCGAAGTACCTACAATTAACGTTGGCGTTAATGTTTCAAAGTCAGCAATTACCAAACCGATGTGGTGGGTTTTGCAATGATAGTATCGGGATTGTCTTGTACTAGCTCGCAACTTGGGTTAATATCTCTATCTCCGCCAATTTATTGAGTAAACATGACCCAAACTAACAACGACATTTTAGCTAATATTCCATCACCTTGCTTCGTCTTAGAAGAGCAACTGTTAGCGCGAAATTTAGCAATATTCGATCGAGTCCAAAAAGCTGCCCCGATTCGGATTATGCTTGCGCTCAAGGGGTTTTCGCTCTTTCATAGCTTTCCCCAGATTCGCACCACACTTAAGGGTGCTTCTGCTAGCTCGCTGTGGGAAGCAAGACTCGCCGCAGAGGAATTTGGCACGGAGGTACATGTTTATTCCCCTGCCTATCGCGCTGAAGATGTGCCGGAGATTCTGCCCTTAGCCTCGCACATGACCTTTAATTCGATCGGTCAGTACTCCCAATTTCGATCGCAGATTGCAGGCTCTGGCACTGCTAAACCATCGGTAGGACTGCGCATCAATCCTGAATACTCGCCAGTCAAAACCGCCCTTTACAATCCCTGTCAGCCATCTACGCGCTTGGGCATCTCCGCAGCACATTTAGGGGATACTTTACCGGAGGGTATCGATGGATTTTTATCGCACAATTTATGCGAGAGCGACTCATTTGCATTAGAAAAAACGATTGCAAATATCGAGCGGTTATTTGGCAAGTTTTTACCACAACTTAAGTGGTTAAATTTCGGTGGCGGTCATTTAATGACGCGTAAAGATTATGATGTCGATCGTGCGATCGAGGTTTTAAATGCATTCCACGATCGTCACCCACACATTCAACTGCTGATGGAACCAGGGTCTGCAATTGTCTGGGAAACTGGATTTTTGACTGGTAAAGTATTGGATCTAATTCCTACTGATGATGTGGTAAATGTGATGTTAGACGTATCGTTTACCGCCCACATGCCCGATTGTTTAGAAATGCCTTACAAGCCAGCAATTCGCGGCGCGCGCGAGCCAGAAGTAGGCGATACACTATATCGGATGGGTGGTTCTAGTTGTCTGGCTGGTGACTTTTTAGGCGACTATGCGTTCGACAAGGAGTTAGCGATAGGCGATCGCTTGATTTTTGAAGATATGATGCACTATACGATGGTCAAAACTTCAACATTCAATGGTGTCTTCCATCCCTCGATCGGACGACTCGATAAAGATGGTAACTTTAAGCTCTGGCGTGAGTTTGGCTACGAAGATTATCGATCGAGATTGGGCTAATAATTTGCAAACTTTTAGAAACTCGAATTCTCTTGAAGTCGGGTTTCTTTGAAATCTAATCTTTGCCAATCCCGACAGCTTCAGAGATCGATCGTAATCCCCTTGCCTCCAATTTGGCTAATAATCCAGTTAAAATGCGATCGACCATCCACGGGCCATTATAAGTCCACCCGGTATAAACTTGAATCAAGCTCGCTCCGGCAGTAATTTTCTCCCAGGCGTCATCGGCGGTAAAAATCCCCCCTACCCCAATAATCGGCAGACTTCCACCCGTTTGCTGATGGATAAACCGGATGACTTCGGTAGACTTTTGACGGACTGGCGCGCCACTAATTCCGCCTGCTTCTTCAGTTACTGTTTTACCTGTGCGCGCGATAATTTTAGTAGTTAATTGCGATCGATCCAATGTCGTATTCGTCGCAATAATGCCTGCTAATTTAGATGCTTGCGATAATTCTACTACCGCTGAGATATCTTCCCAGGCTAGATCGGGAGCAATCTTGACTAAAATTGGTTTGCGACCTTGATTTTCTTGTTGTAAAGTATCGAAAATAATCCGCAAAGGTTCGATCTCTTGTAACGTTCGCAAACCAGGTGTATTTGGCGAACTGACATTAATCACAAAATAGTCGCCGAGATCTTTTAACCGTTGAAAACTACCCAAATAATCCGTCGCGGCATCTTCTAGCTCGGTAATCTTTGACTTACCTAAATTAATCCCGATCGGAATGGTAAAATCGCCCCGCTCTCGCTGTTGCAGTGCCGCAGCCATTGCCGCACTACCCAAATTATTAAATCCCATCCGATTTAATGCTGCACGATCTTGAGGCAATCTAAATAACCGGGGTCGCTCGTTACCCGGTTGCGGATGATAGGTTACCGTACCGAGTTCGGCAAATCCAAAGCCTAAATATTGCCAGATCCCCGCCGCAATTCCATCTTTGTCAAATCCAGCAGCTAACCCCACCGGATTGGCAAATTTCAACCCAAATAAAGACTGTTCTAACTGTCGATCTGCCCGACAAAAATACTGCTGGAAGCTCGCTTTAGCAATTTTGGTCAGGGGGGATGTCGGTGTAGAATCGATCGCGTGTAGTAGGTCTAATGACTGCTTATGGACAGCTTCTGGATCGGCTTTGAGAGCCGAAAATAACAGCGGACGAACTGCAAGTTGATAAATATCCAAAGTGATTACAATCGGCTGCGAACTTTTAACTATCGATGATGTGAGTATATTTTAGCCGATCGAGTCTCGCGCGATCGCGCCCCGATCGTCTGTAACACAACATTCAGGGTGCTCCATCGATTCCCAATTCCTAACTCCACACACCAACGCAAACCGAAATCTGCAATAGAGACGATTTGAAGTGCGGAAACTATATAATCAATTAGCAGTCTAAGTTCTTATAGTTCGGCATTTAGCCTGTCAGTATTAAATCAAGTGACTCATCTTTGAGGAGTAATTAATGCACCCCACGATCCCACCAACTGCAACACCACAGATTGTCAGCACTGTCGCGCAACAACATCGTACTGCGCCGATCGCCAAATCTACAACTGGTGCAGCCCAAAAGCTGGGCACATTGTCTACAGTTGCCATGCCAAACTGGCAAGACCGATCGCCCTTAACTAGCCCCAATATCCATGCTAAACCAAAAGCGATCGCTCAATCCGAACTCCCTGGCGGCTCCACGCCGCCGCCGCCACCCTCACCCGGTTCGGCACCGAGTACTATAGATACAGGCGATGGCTATCCTACCAGAATCCCTGCTAACTATTTTGGCCCAGCCATTGGCTTTGGTAGTGGATCTGCAGCTTTTGGTATAATTAGTAGATTCCCATTCGGCACCAATTACTCGATTCGTCCCTCCGCAGTTTTTGGCAATGGTGGCACGATCGTCCGAGTTCCCATTACCTATGATTTTGCACTAGGTGACAGAGAACCATTCGAGCGCAACCCGTTGGTCACTTTTCATGCTGGTGGTGGCGTGCAATATAGTTCGGGAATTAATGGTGCCAGCTCTTCCCAATTCGGACTGCTAGGCACGATCGGGGTTGATGTCAATCTGTTTGAAGGTGTGGCATTATTGGGTAGTTTTAATACTGACTTTGGGTCGATTAGCGGTACGAATATCGGTCTGGGATTTGAATTTTAGAGCAATAGAATAATATCTGGGAATAATTCGATCGTCGATCGAATTATTCCCCATCGCCTTAATTTTTAGGACTCGATCGCTAAATTACACCTCAACTTAGCCGATCGGATCGTGTAGGGTGGACATCGGCCACCAGCTAGGTTTCAGGCATCATCTATTTTCTAGATATTTACACCTGCCTACTTATTACTGTAAACCACCACAGGCACCCGCTTATATGCTGGAGTACCCGATCGAGTTTCGGTTTGGGCGGTGAAAATGACATTAACTTCGGGATAAAACATCAACGCCGCACCCTCGCGTACCGAGCCGTAAATTACTTCGACTTCCTCTAACTTGCCAGCATCGCCTTGGACTGTAACTCGATCGTGTGCCGCTAGCCCGATTTTCTCAGCATCGATCCGGTTGACAAGAATACAGTTGCGATGGGGCATTCCCCGATATTTATCGCCGAGTTTGTAGACGACGGTGTTGTGTTGGGAATAGCTGCGTCCGGTCATCAGAGCTAGCACTAGGGCACGTTCTGGTCGATCGATTCCAAAGTCTTCCGGTGTTGGTAGCGTCAGAGTTGGTAGCGGCGTCGGAAACATTTTTGCTTTACCAGAGGGCGTTTTAAAGTGGGGGGTGGTCACGATCCGCCCAGAGATAGTAAACTCTTCATTTGTCTGGTCGATCGTGCCGATTTTTTCGTAGCCAGGAATCGTTGTCGCGATGAGTTGTCGCACATAGCGCGGATCGGACAACTTATGCCACTGAATCGGATCTTCACCCAAAACCCGGTGCGCCAAAGTGGTTAAAAATTCAACTTCGGTTACCAAATCTGCACCCTTTAAATGAGTTTCTCCAGTATCGTTGAATCGGACAAAATTGTTACCCGATTCGACTGTGGTTTTATATGGATGCTCGAAGCGATTAAAGACGGGAATAATAATAGTATTAGTTTTCGCCAGTCCGTTAAAGTGGCCGATATTGGGTTTGGTGGCGAGATAAATAATTGTATCGATCTTGCTCAATGCGCGTTGTGCCTGCACTGAATTGGGATTGGCTCCGTAGAGATTGCCACCGACACAGATGAGTGTATCGACTTTTTCAGCGTCTGCTGCTTCAATTAAATCGCGGGTGTGATAGCCCTTGGGCAGTGTCAGAGGTCGCCCTAGCAGTCGCTCCATGGCTTGCTTAATCTCTTCTTTAAGCTTTACCGTCACGCCCATCGAGCCAAAGCCCTGCACGTTAGAATGCCCCCGCACGGGCATGACACCAGCACCTACTTTGCCAGCATTCCCCGTTATCAAGGCGGTATTGGCAATGCTGTAAACATTATCGACGCCATTAGTCTGTTGGGTAATCCCCATTGCCCAACCAAATACTACCCGTGGCGATCGACCGATTATCGTTGCCGCAGTTTCTATTTCCGCCTGAGAGACGCCGCAGGTGGCGGTAATAGTTTCCCACGTCATATTCTGCGCTTGCTCTAGAATCGCCTCCCAGCCTTCAGTATGTGCTTCTAGAAAGGCTCGATCGACAAGTCCTTGGGCGACTAAAGATTTTTGAATGCCTACGAATAACGCTACATCGCTACCTGGAATCGGCTGGAGATACAGCGAAGCAATATCCGACCCTGGAATTAGAGATTTGACGGGAAATGCAGGAGAGCCAAATTTCACCAGCCCAATTTCCATCATCGGATTGATGATGATAATTTTCGCGCCCTTTTCACGCAATTTAATCAATTCATTCATCAATCGTGGGTGATTGGACGGCGAATTCGCTCCCGCCAATACCACGCAATCAGCTTCCTTCAAGTTTTCCAAACTGACGATCGATGTCTTGGTACCAAACATCGCATCGAGTGCGGTAGTCGAAGGTGCATGGCATAAATCCGAGCAATCCGCCAGATTATTAGAACCCAGCGTCCGCATCATCAATTGCAAGATAAATGCCGCTTCATTGCAACCGCGCCCCGAACTATAAGAAGCCACGCGCTCCGGCTCTCTTTTGAAAGCCTCAGTCGCGATCGAGTAAATTTCATCCCAATCAATCCGCTCGTAGTGAGAACTTCCCGCTCGCAAAATCACCGGAAAACTCAACCGTCCCAACCTGTCGGCTTCATAAGAGGATAATTGTCTCAATCTGGCGATCGGATTGGTATCGAAAAAATGCGTCGAAACCCCTGGCTGAATCTCAGCGGTAATTGCCTCCACACTCTTCATACAGCGTTGGAGCTTTTCACCTTCTTCATTAGTGAATCCCCCTTTTTGCCCGCCCGTTCCCCACGAGCAAGATAGACACGCACTCTTATGGAGCAATGTTTTCCAGAGTTTAGGGCCTTGTGGCGAGATTGTTTTCTCCGCCCAATACTCAATTACAGGCAATCCCCCACCAATTGCTGGTGTATCCTCATTGGTTTCGTTGAAGGGCGGTTTTTGCTGCGGGTTAGTTTCCATTCGATCGCAAGATGGGGAGCTTATTTCGATAAGCTACCATAATTCTCTAGATGCCTCGGTATATAAATGGACAGATTTCAGCAATTCACTCCTCAGAGAACATCTCAATCAAAGTACCCAAAACAGCCTTCTGTTCATCTGGATCGATCGTACCTAACTTTTTAATCAGCCTCGTTTTATCGACCGTGCGAATTTGGTCTAAAACTATCCGCCCATCTTTGCCATCAAAGTAAACGGGAATTCTACTGGGGTATAGCTTTCCTTTGGTCGTCATCGGTGCAACAATTGCTGTTGCCAAGTGCAAATTCATCTCATCAGGTGAAATCACCACACATGGACGAGTTTTTTGAATTTCGCTCCCAACAGTCGGATCTAGCACCACCAAAAACACATCAAATCTCGCTACTACCACTCCCATTCTTCCTCATCCCAGACAGTAGCAGTATGACTATCGAGTAAAACATCTTCATCCTCATTACCAGCTACTCGTGAAAAGGCTGACGCCCATCCAGCTCGAACTTTGGGTGCTGCCGTAATCACGATCTGATTATCTCGAACTTCAATCTCGACATTTTCTTGGATACCACTTTGCTCTAACAAGACTTTCGGAATTCTAATTCCTTGAGAGTTCCCGACTTTAATGATTCGCCCTTTGACAGATGCCGCCATAGATTTAGGGATAATAGTAATTACATTATATCCACATATCGATCGACTGCCAAGATCCGAGTGTTCTAATAGAACAGTGTTACATCAGCATCAAGAGATTCGATCCCGAATAGCTGTATTCCAAACTCGATCGAGTAAAACATCTTCATCTCGATCGGAATCAATTACGTTACCATTTTCAAATAGAATATACATTCCTGCATACTGTGCAATTAACTCAGGCAACATCGCCTCAAAAAGATCGCTTTGCTTGGTGATGTAACTATAAGCTTCTTGACTCCAAAATAATTCTTTAACTACATTTGTGGCATTTTTGGCTTGAAGTTGTTGGTATTTAGCTCGATCTCTTAAGGTATTAATTTCAATATATTGTTACTCTATATAAGATTTTATCATCTTTTCTTTCACTAATTGCTTTGCTATTTCTTGAAAATTCAGTACATCTCTGTGATAAATCTTACCCGTTGCTTGACCAAATTTTATATTTATAACTTCTCTATTATTTACCTGACAAAAGACTGTTAAAGAGCTAATGTCTGATTCAATTCTATACTTTTCTCCTTTCACAGGGGAGGGGTTTTGAGACTTCGCCCAAATATACTGAAGCTTGCGAGCTACATTTTCAATCATTTTGCTATATACATGAAGAAGCAGCCTACTAGCAAATAGTGGCTGCTCTTTTTCAATCCTTTCTATAAGATCGAGAAATGTTTGAGGTGGCTTGCGCAAATCCGCAGCTTGCAATTGAATTAATTTGTATAGTGTTTCTTCTCCATGAAGATCGCACAACATATTAAGAAATTCATCAGGTGTTATCGCTTCTATATTCCAAGGTTGTAACGATTCTGATTTAAAATGCTTAATATTAGCTGTCACAATAACATCAGCTTTTACAGTTACCGCTGCTGCTAGTACATGACGATCGCCTGGATGATTAGTCATCACTAGTTCTAATCCTGCTGGTACTTCTACTAAACCTTCTGGAAAGGTATTAATAATCAACTGCTGGAATCGACTAGCCTTATCTGGTGTCATTCTCCCTTTTTTTATCAGATTGCGGGTAGCACCATCTAATATATCTTGGGAATAGTAAAGTTGATATAACCCAGACTCCCCTGCACGCAATAGAGTATCACAAAGGGGCATCGGGAAAATAACACAAGAGTCCAACAAAGCTAATAATTGAGCCACAATTTAATTAATCACAACTGTCATCTGATTCATTGTAATCGTAAAAACCTTCCTCTTGCAAAAATTCAGTGATCTCTGTCAATTTGCTATGACGAATTGAGGCTCGTTGTTCTTTGTAAGCTATCAAGTCACATAACAACACTCGACGATGAGCACCAACCTTAGAGTAAGGAATTTCTTGATTATCAAGTAATTTAATCATGTATGGACGAGATACATTGATTAAATCCGCAGCTTCTTGGGTTGTTAATTGTTTATTTATTGGAATAATAGAAATTTCTTGCCCAGCAGACATATCTCGGACTACATCTAGCAAGATTTCATAAACTGATTGTGGCAGTACGATTTCTTCACCAGTAGCACTTAACAGCTTTGGCGGTGATGTGTTTTGAGTTAATATCCGTTCGAGTTTCTTAATTTCTTTCGTTTGATTAGAAGTTGGTTGTGAATTTATATTTTTTAGCATTTTTTAATCCTTTAGTGGAGCTTAATCTTTTTGATTAATTGACCAAATATCTAGCGAAATCTTGGTCACTAAACTCTCGATACTCAGTTGTTAATTGCTAGTTTTTAGCAATCTTAGGATTATCTGAAGTGCCAAAATGTAAGTTTTGACACTGTATGTAAGGGGATAATGCTGCTCATCTTATTTAATCTCATGTCTCTACTATACCCATACAAGACCGTAATCGCAATATCCGCAATAAACGTAATAACCGAAATATATCTACGGGTTTTAGGATCTGTAGACTTAACTCCGCTCTCCCTTTGCGACTTTTGGCTGATTGGTACACTCACATCTTGCACTAATACAAAAAGACTAATATGGGCATAGAGCGGATGTTACCCCGCAAGGGGCACCCCTAAAGATTGATTAATTGTGCAAGGGTTTCCCTCCCTTACTTGCGTTGAGCGACTTGTAGGTCAGCCACTTGCACGTCAGCGAAGTCTTAGCGTCTCCGTTAGAAGAAGTGAGTCGAGGTAAGCCCAAACGCGGGTACGCTGGGTCAAAGCCAATCAATAGTGTGCTTGAACTATTTTTTGACGCATCGATCTAGAGGTTCCCTCTAGATCGATGCGTCGCTGGCGCAAGATGAGAGTAGATCCTATTCTCGAAATTTCACAACATTGACTCCCTCAAACCGATCGCGATTTTACTATGCTCCTCAATCTGTGACATTACCTGACGCGCGCGACTGATTACCGTTGGGGGTAAACCTGCCAATCGTCCGGCTTCAATTCCGTAGGATTTACTCGCTCCGCCTGGTTGGACTTGGTGGAGGAAGATAATTTGGTCGGGTAATTCTTTGACGGTGACTTGATAATTGGCTACGTTTGGTAGGATCGAGGCGAGTTCGTTGAGTTCGTGATAATGGGTGGCGAAAATCGTGCGCGATCGAATTTCGGTAGCTAAATATTCGGCGACTGCCCAGGCGATCGAAAGTCCGTCAAATGTCGCCGTACCGCGTCCGATTTCGTCTAATAATACGAGGGAATTGGGGGTGGCGTGGTTGAGAATATTGGCGGTTTCATTCATCTCGACCATGAAGGTGGATTGTCCGGTGGCGAGGTCGTCTACTGCGCCGACGCGGGTGAAGATGCGATCGCAGATTCCCAACGTAGCAGCAGTGGCGGGGATAAAACTACCGATTTGCGCCATGATTTGGATCAAGCCTAATTGACGCAAATAACAACTTTTACCGCTGGCATTCGGCCCCGTCAGGATAATTAGATCGGGATGTTCGACAGTGGCGGTGATGTGTTCGGCTTGGCCTAATTGGGTGGAATTAGGGACGAAAAATCCGGCTAATAGGGCTTTTTCAACTACCGGATGGCGACCGTCGGTAATGTGGATTTCGCGACTCGGTACCATTTGGGGGCGGCAATAGCCTTGAGTGGCGGCAATTTCGGATAAACCGCACAGAACATCGATCGCGGAGATACTGCGGGCGATCGTGCGGATTTGCTCGGTATGGGCGGCAACTGTAGCGCGGAGTTCGAGGAAGATTTCGTGTTCGATCCGGTTGAGATCGTCTTGGGCGGTGAGGATGCGGACTTCCCGTTCTTTGAGTTCGGGGGTGATGTAGCGTTCTTCGTTGGTGAGGGTTTGTTTGCGGATGTAGTCGCCTGGTACTTGGTCGGCTTTGAGGCGAGAAATGCTGATATAATAACCGAAAGTTTTGTTAAAACCAACTTTTAAATTGGCTATTCCCGTGCGATCGCGTTCGATGACTTCAAGATTGGCAATCCATTGATGATCTTCGGCGGCTGAGGCGCGGAGTTCGTCGAGTTGGGGATCGATCCCCGATCGAATCAAGCCGCCTTCTTTGAGGTGTTGGGGCGGATGTTCGACTAGATGTGCGACGATTTTTTGTCCCAAGGCTTCGAGTTCGGCAGGGACGTGGTGGAGGATTTTCAGGAAGGGAGATTTGCCTTGGCTGGCGATATTTGCGAGTTCCGGGAGTTTGAGGAAGGAGTCGGCAAGGGCGACTAAATCGCGGGCGTTGGCACGTCCCGAAGCGGCTTTACCAGTCAGGCGTTCGATATCGTAGATCTGTTTGAGCAGTTGTTGGAGATCTTGCCGCAAGAAGGTGTGTTCGACAAGTTCTTGGATCGTATCTTGGCGTTTGGTAATCGAGTGAAGATCGAGCAGGGGTTGGAGTACCCACCGTCGCAAAGCGCGTCCGCCCATGGCAGTACAGGTTTTATCTAACGCCCACAATAGGGAGCCTTGGAAATGATTGTCGCGGACGGTTTGAGTAATTTCGAGGTTGCGGCGGGATTGGTGATCTAAGACTAGATAATCGCCTAAAGAATAGGTACGTAGCGGTTGGAGGGTAACGGGGTTGCCTTTTTGGGTGGCTTCGAGATATTCTAATAGGCCGCCAGCCGCCCGCACAGCCAGCGGAAATGGCGTACACCCCAAAGATTCTAGCGATCGCATTTTGAAGGTGTCCATCAGCCGTTGCTTGGCTTCTGGGAGGGTAAATGGTGCCAGCGGACGCATGGCATAGCAGAAGCAATTGGGCAGATTAGTGGGGAGTAAGTCGGAGGTTTCGCCGGGACGCAAGAGACGGTTGAGATCGGGTGCGGCGATCGGAATCAGGATTTCGGGCGGTTGGAGCCGCATCAGCTCTTGGGTGAGGACTTCTAAATCGGTGCTTTGGGTGGTGAGAAATTCGCCTGTAGAGATGTCTGTGTAAGCTAGTCCCCAATTTTCGCCTACTAAGACGATCGCGGCGAGGAAGTTATTCCGGCGCGATTGGAGCATTTCTTCTTCCTGAATCGTGCCGGGAGTCAAAACGCGGACGACTTCACGGCGAACTAAATTACTCCCCAAGGCAGCGGATTCGGCAGCAGTTTCCATCTGATCGCACAGGGCGATCGCATACCCTTTTTCGACGAGCATGGCACAATAGCGATCGACCGCATGGTGCGGTACGCCTGTCATGGGTACTCTCCCCACTTCTTTACCGCCTTCTTTACTAGTGAGCACTAGTTCGAGTTCGCGCGCAATAGTGATGGCATCCTGAAAAAATGTCTCAAAGAAGTCCCCACAACGGTATAACAGCAGTGCGTGGGGGTATTGCTCCTTCACCTCGACGTAGTGTTGGTACATCGGCGACAGTTTGGTGCGATCGAGCAGGCGATAATCGGCGTTGCGAATTTGACTCTGGCTGGTGCGAATGCCAGTCAAGTCGGGAGTATTTTCGGACATGGACATGATGAAATGTGAGGTGCGGCTAATCCTATTGTACTATTGACGGTTCGACGCGCGATCTCGATCGTCCTCAGATTGTCATAATGGCTGAGAATGTTGATTCGCTCCGTCCGGACAACGCTCTCAACCGGAGCAAATCGATCGTTGTACGGATTCAGAAGAACCGATCGAGCGAGCTATTTATTAGATAAATTTTCCGAGACTAAAGTCCTCTCGATCCGTCGATCGGGAATCAGCCACATCGCTGCTACTAGAGCATAGATGCCACAGGCTAGCCATGAATTGACAAACGAAAGTAAGATTCCCACTACGTAAAATGCCAAAGAAACTTTACCTTTAAAATCTCGACCGATCGCGATCGCTAGCTCGGACTCTCGACCGTGATGTGCGATTAATGTAATCGTTAAAATTAGATAAGCGATCGCGCAAAATAACAGTACCGCACCGTAGAGCGCGGCAGGAATGGGGGCGAACTGATTTTCACCCATCCACGCAGTGACAAATGGAATCAGCGACAACCAGAATAATAAATGGACATTCGCCCACAAAATTCGACCATTTACATGCCTCACAGCTTGTAATAAATGATGGTGATTGTTCCAATAAATCGCGATATAAATAAAACTTAAAATATAGCTAAGAAATACTGGAATTAATGGGGTCAATGCGGCAAAAGTTTCGCCGTGAGGTACTTTTAGTTCCAATACCATAATCGTGATGATAATGGCAATGACACCATCGCTGAATGCTTCCAATCTCCCTTTAACCACAATCTTTCTCCTGAAATTCTCTATTTTAGAAGTTTGCTAGCACTATTAGCGATCGCTAGGCTCGGTGGTATGGCTTTGCCACGAAGGTAATCGGGTGTTAGAGCAGTTTCCACTCTCTTAAAATCCAGTTTAAACTTGTTTTATATTGTGACACGAGAATAGCTGAGATAATTGTAGCTGTTAATCAATGCTGACAATTGCATTGACACTCTCATGGAACCGACTAAATCGTGTCTGAATTATTATTAGCTAGTTGCATTTTTATCGCTGCTATATTGTACAGCTCGGTCGGACATGGTGGCGCGTCGGGTTACCTGGCAGCAATGGCACTATTTGGTGTCGCGCCAGCGGTAATGAAACCGACAGCCCTAGTCTTGAATATCATTGTGGCCGCGATCGCGACGTTAAAATTTTATCGCGCGGGTTATTTTAAGCGATCGTTATTTATCCCCTTTGCGATCGGTTCGATTCCCTGTGCCTTTATTGGTGGCTCGATTGTCGTGCCTACTCAACTTTATAAGCCGATTGTCGGGATGGTATTGCTCTATGCGGCTGCGAGATTAGGCTTTATTAAAACTACTGCCGAACCGCCGCTACCCCGTCCAATTTCCGTGTATCTAGCGATCGGATTGGGGATGGCAATCGGTTTATTATCGGGCTTAACTGGCGTTGGTGGCGGCATTTTTCTGAGTCCGTTGCTGCTGTTAATGGGATGGGCGACGATTTCTGAGTCTGCTGGCGTATCGGCAGCATTTATCTTAGTTAATTCGATATCGGGATTGCTCGGTTATCTGACTAAGTTACCCACCTTACCATCGAGCCTCTGGCTGTGGTCGATCGTTGCTGCTGTCGGCGGCTGGATTGGAGCGGAATATGGTAGTAAAAGAATTGGCTCGCAACGGCTCCGGTATTTACTAGCGGCAGTTTTGGCGATCGCTGGGATAAAATTAATTTTGACCTGAAATTAGAGCATAGAAGATAAGCATAGTGAAAATACAGCATTTTCCTGACAGATTAGTTTGATAAGAAGGGAACGGGAATCGGGGGAATGACTGTATCGCATGAGAGTGGAAAGCGTTTTATCAAATACAAAAGAGATGCACAACGAGCGATTGAGTGGAATGTCTATCTGGATTCGGCAGTGGCTGACGATTGGTGCGATCGTCGGCATCAATATTTGGCTCGCGCCATCGGCGAGCGCGCTATCGGCAAGCGAAGTGGGTAAAATTGCCAAATCGGTGACAGTCTCGATCGATAGCGAGAATTCTGTCGGCTCTGGAGTAGTAATTAGCAAAGAAGGCAATATTTATACAGTACTAACGGCTGCACATGTGGTTCGCGATCGTCAAGCTCAATTTAAACTTACCACTCCAGATGGTAAAAATTATCCGTTAACTCCGACGAATATTAAAGCGACTACCGATGTGGATTTAGCGATCGTTAAGTTTCAAAGTTCGACTAATTATCCAATCGCTAAATTGGGCAATGTCGAGACAGTAAGTGAAGGCACGATCGTTTACGTTGCGGGTTTCCCACTAGCCACAGCCGCCATTAGCGCATCGATTTATAATTTTACTGAGGGGAAAGTTACGGCAAATGCCAACCGCCCATTAGCAGGTGGTTATTCGTTAGTTTATAGTAATAATACCCTACCCGGAATGAGTGGCGGGCCAGTATTTAATGAAGCTGGGGAAACGATCGCCATCCATGGCAAAGGCGATGTCCAAGAATCTAATCAAGCCTCCGAAATTAATGAGAATATTCGGATTAAAACTGGGTTTAATCTGGGCATTCCAACTAACACTTTTATGCGCTTGGCTGGTAAACTAGGTGTAAATTTTGGCGGCAAGCCCCCGATCGTCGTCGCTGCAAATACGCCCAAAACTCCGCAAGCTGTAGACTTTTTCTTGATCGGTGTCGATCGATTCAATCGTGGCAATCTCGGCGGCTCGATCGAGGCAATGAATGAAGCAATTAAGCTCAATCCTCGCTATACCAAGGCTTATATTGCTAGAGCTACCGCCAATTTTATGTCTAAACGGATCGGTGCGGCAATTTCCGATGTCGATTTGGCAATTCAGAGCGAGCCAACTTCGGGGCTGGCTTATGCTGGCAAATGTTTCTTCCTCAGTGAGTTTGGCAAACATGGCGAAGCTTTGGGTGCTTGCAATCGAGCGGTATCGCTGGCTCCGAAAAGTGCGATGGTTTACAATGTCAAAGGATTAGTAGGATTGCGACTGCGTAATTATAGTGTCGCCGCTGCCGATCTCGAACGATCGATCGAACTCGATCCAAAACTTTATTACGCTTACAATAATCTCGCGATCGTTCGTAACGCGCAACGCAATACCTTAGCCGCTATCAATCTGGCGCGTCGCGCCGTGCAAATTGCCCCCAAATCGCCCGCAACCCGCGCCCTATTGGGACAATTATTAGTAGCCAACAAGGACTATCGACAAGGCTTGATGGAACTCAATATGGCTTTGGGCTGGAATCCCCGGATGACAGAAGCTTACAAAGCTAGAGCCGTCGCCAATCGTGCCATCGGCAATACCGCAGCCGCCCAACTCGATGACAGGTTAGCTCGACAATACGCACTCACCAGCACTGAGGGGTTTATTGATGATATTAGTTTCTTGAATCAGTAATTTAGTGGATAGTGGATGACGATCGCCACAGAGAATCTCACCTTCAATGACAACTATGCCAGAATCCACTTCGATGCCCGACCTAGCGGTTATATCCTCATTTCAATCGCCGAACAATTTTGGAACCAGATTGCCAATAGCTACGGTCTGAATAATCTGCATCATTCACAATTCTGGTATCTACCCCAACCATCGACTATGAATTATCAGAGATTTTATCTCATCGCGATCGCTAGTATCGCGACTCACTTCTATGCCACATTCGGTTTTGCTAAAATCGCACTGGCAGATTCCCAGCCAGACTTACCAATTCAAACAACTAAAAATACAGCCCCCAAAAATTTTGTCGCGCAAGGTACGGAAATATTTCTCAATGGTAAAACGCTAAATATCCCGTGGGGGCAATGGCAAGTCGGTAATAGTGTGCGGCTGGGAATTAGCGATACCGCCCTCGATCGACAGTTAGGTGTAGAACTATTTAATAATAGCAATTATTTAACTCAACCAGTCGATTGGTATGCAACCGATCGAGCTAGGAAAATTAGTTTGACAGCCAAACTCAGTCGGCAATATCGGTATCTAGATATCACTGATATTGCTAAAAGTAGCGGTTGGAAATGGCAGATCTCCGGGAACAAGCTGCAACTCAATACTCCCGCGACTAAGGTAGTAGACGTTCGCCATGACAAGATCCCTAAAAATGGCAAAATTACCGTCATATTAGATCGAGCTACCCCCTGGAAACTCAGCCAAACACCCACCGAAGGCTACTTGACGATCGAAGCCATTGCCGACCCCAAATTACTCGCCCAGTTTAATGCACCAGCACCAACTGTCGATGCCAATCTCGATCCCGACGACGACCCCACCGCCCAGAAATTAGAATATAAAGTTACCAGTAGTAAAAATCAAACGATCGTCCAATTTCCGATCGTCAAAGGACAACGCGCGCGGGCAAAATTATTATCGCCCACTACTCTAGAAGTCACCATCAATTCTAATTTAGCCGCCATCCCCGATCGCGAAATCAAGTGGGCACCCGGACTCAAATGGCGACAGAAATGGGTAAAATTGGGCGTCAATAATTTTCCGGTCACCTATCTAGAAATCGATCCGCGCCAACAGGGTATCAAAATTAGACCGATGTTAGCTCTAGAGCCAAATTTAGTGGGTACCAATCATCTAATTAAATTCGCCCCTACCACCCAAGTCGTCGCCGCCATCAACGGGGGCTATTTCAATCGGAATAATCGAATGCTGCTCGGTGCCCTCAAACGGGATGGTAAATGGTTATCCAGTCCGATTTTAAATCGCGGCGCGATCGGCTGGAATGACAAAGGAAAAATCCAGATCGCCCGTGTAAAAATGCAGGAGACGTTAACTACATCTACAGGCGATCGATTGCAGATTCTGACGCTAAATAGTGCCTACGTACAGGCTGGATTAGGTCGTTATACAGCAGCCTGGGGGAGTACCTACGCGCCGATGCAAGCCAATGAACTGATTTTTACAGTCCAACAAGATCGTGTCACCCAAATTACCCCTAGCAACGCCATCGGTAGCGTCATCTTTGAAATCCCTACTAATGGTTATTTGCTGGCCTTGCGGGGGCAGCCAGAGCTAGCTGGGAAGCTATCCATTGGCACCAGCCTCAGCCTGCAACGTCAAATTACGCCACCAGAATTCGATACTTACTCCCAGATTATCGCTGCTGGTCCCTGGCTGGTACGATCGAGTCAAATCGTTCTCGACGCTCAGGGCGAAAATTTCGGCGCGAACTTTAGTAAAGAATCAGCAGTCCGCAGCGCGATCGCCAATACCGCCAACGGGAATATTATCCTTGTCGCCGTCCACAATCGCGCTGGCGGCAAAGGCCCCACTTTGGCCGAGATGGCTCAACTGATGCAGCAAATGGGTGTTGTAGACGCACTCAACCTCGATGGCGGTAGTTCTACGAGTATCTACCTCGGCGGACAATTAATCGATCGAGCATCCGCCACCGCCGCCCGCGTCCACAATGCGATCGGGATTTCGCTAGAACCCTAATCTCGCCGTGAGATATCTTTGACTCGACTTTAGCCATAAGAGGTTTTCTAGCGAGAAAATCTCTTATAACTATTTTGACCATGTCAGTAAATAGTATTATGACGATTGAGAAGGGTCATCCCCACACTCACAGATAGTGCCTGAAACCCAGATGGTGGTTAATATCTACCCTGTGCAGTATTTTATATCTAATTAAGCTTGCCCACTTAATTATCAATTAATCAAACTATCGCAACAACCGCAATCCACTAAGCGTAACTAATACCGTCGAGCCTTCATGCCCCAAAACACCCAAAGGCATATTAAGATTGCCCATAAAATTACCGACTAATAACAACACAATAAACGAGAGCGCGAACGTAATATTTTGCTCGATCGCCCGCTGCGTGCGCCTACCCAACTTAATTGCTTGCTCCAATTTATCCAGCGAATCAGTCATTAACACCACATCCGCAGTCTCTAGAGCCACATCACTTCCTGCTACACCCATCGCAATTCCAACCGTCGCCGCCGCCAGAGCTGGAGCATCATTAATACCATCGCCCACCATCGCCACAGCTTGATATTTTGACTGTAATTGTTGAATCAGATTTACCTTATCTTCCGGCAATAAATCGGCATGTACCTGCGTAATGCCCACCTGTTGCGCGATCGCGTTTGCACTCTCCACGCGATCGCCAGTAAGCATAATTTGGGCGATACCCATCTGCTGCAACCGTCGGACTAATTCTACTGCTTCTGGGCGTAACGTATCCGCCAGGGCGATCGCGCCGCATAACCGATCGCCGCTTGCCACCCAAACGATCGTTTTACCCGTAGCAGCTATATCGTCTACCAAGGCATGGTGAATCGCAATTTTGGATTGAATCTCGGCGGACATCAATCGTGCCTTACCTACCGAAATTGGCTGCTGCCAGAGCATCCCGGTAATTCCCAGACCCGGACTTGCCATCATCTCAGTTGCCGTGTCGAACGGGAGATTTCGAGCCTGTGTTGCCATGACGATCGCGCGTCCGATCGGATGTTCGGAGCCATTTTCCACCGCCGCCGCCAGTTGCAAAATTTCTTCAGGAGTAGCACGCTCGATGGGAATAATTTCGACTACCGCCAAGTTACCCGTCGTCAGCGTCCCCGTTTTATCAAAAGCAACCGCCTTAATTTGGCCGAGTGCTTCTAGCGTATTCCCACCTTTAAATAAAATTCCCTGTCTGGCACCATTGGCAATTCCCGACAATAGTGTCGGCATAATCGCCGCCATCAGCGCGCACGGAGAAGCTACCACCAAAAAAATCAAGGCACGATAGATCGTTGTCTCCCAATCCCAGTGCCAGATAAATGGCGGCAGCGTTGCCAGTAATACTCCTGCCACAACAATTATTTTGGCGTACCCCCGTTCAAATTTTTCGATAAATGCTTGCGAAGCGGGAGTTGCTGTTTGAGCTTGTCGGACTAACGCAATAATCCGCTGGATTAGGCTACTTGCAGGCGGTTGATGCACTTTGAGCGTCAAGACACCATTACCATTGAGCGTACCGCCAAAAACTTCATCGCCGATCGATTTTTCCACTGGCAGCGATTCGCCCGTAATTGCCGACTGATTTACCGTACTATTACCAGCAATGACGATCGCATCTGTCGGCATCAATTCCCCCGGCTTAACCAGTAAAATATCTCCAACTTGCAGGCGATCGATCGGTGTTTCCCGCTCCACCCCAGACACGATCGATCGAGCCAGATCCGGCGTCAGACTCATCAGACTGCGAATACTCCGTTCCGTGCGCGCCATGGCATAACCTTCTAGCGCGCCACTAATCGCAAAAATCAGAATTAACACTGCCCCATCGATAATTAGCTCGTATTCCTGCTTCCACCATCCCAACCCCGCCGCACCCAGAGCCGCCACAATCATCAACAGATCGACATCCAACTCTCGATCCTCCCACAAAGTTGTCAAACCATCGATCGCACTCCCATAACCGCCGATGATATATGCCAACACCAACAGACACAATCCCACCACCTGCAAACTCGCGCCCGCGACGGTAAAGTGCAACATCAGCCAGCCGCCGAGTAATAGGACTGCACAGCCAGCGGCAGCAACAGTTTCACCATGATTTTTGACTAGATCTGAGAAAGAAAATCGCGATGCTTGGGTCATACCAGGTGGCTGCTCTAATATATTTATCGTGTCGAATATTAGGTTATCAGCAACCACAGGTATTTTCCAGACGCAGAGGATAAACTTAGCGGTTAGAAACCGCCGATCGGGTTGCAAAGTCCGCTGTCTTGGCGCGCACCAAGACGGCGGACTGATTAACTAGTCCGCGTAGTCGGACTTTGCAACCCCAGCCACGACTTCTAGTCGTTGGCTCCACCAGTAACTAGCAACTTGGGTTAAACATCTTGTCTGTCAGACACCGATCGATCTTGGCGGCAATGCCGTTGGTGTCTGGATCTCTTAACGCTCCATAATGAGAGCCATCGATATCGTAAATTTGCAACCTACCCCCTACTAGCTCTCCCCAGCCCAGATCGGGGTACAGAGAGTTTTCCAGAAGCTGCACTTGGCAGCGAAACAAAGCGATATCGCCGGGATAAGGTCGAGCGCGATAATTTAGTTCTGCTTGTAAATTCCGATCGATAATATTGAGTAATTCGGGGGCGATCGGTGCATAATTGGACATTTCTTTAATTAATAATTCTCGATATTCAACTTTATTATTAAATTGATATTTAATTCGATCGAGAATATACTTCCATCGCTCTGTCGGCCTGAGTTTCCAAATATTACGCAGATGAATTAAAATTGCTTGATGCCATGCCGGACGCAGCAGTTGTAAATTTGGGGAACTACAATCGATTAACCCTAAAAATTGGACTCGATCGCCGCGTGCCAAAAGTTGTTGGGCGATTTCAAAGGCGAGCTTCCCTCCCAGAGAGTAGCCCAGAAGATAATAAGGCGCGCCTGCGGGCTGAACTGCTGACATTTCTTGGATATAGACCCGCGCCATGTCTTCAAGACACTCAAGGGGCGGTTGGCGACCGTCTAAGCCTTGAGATTGCAGACCGTAGATGGTATGGCGATCGCTCAAACAATTGGCGAGGGGATAGTATTCTAAAACGTTGCCGCCGATGGGATGAATACAAAATAAGGGCGGTCGGTTCTCTTTCCGAGACGCTTGGCGATCGGTCGCCCCCGATCGAATTAGTACTAACGACGAGTAGATAGTCGCTGGTAAATCTTGGCGCAACAGTACGGCCAGTTTCTCGATCGTTCCTGCTGAAAATAGAGTTGACAAAGATAGTTTAATGCCCCACTTTTTCTCAATTTCATTAAATAGATAAACCGCCAATAAAGAATGTCCGCCCAACTCAAAAAAGTTATCGCGAACGCTCGTCGCTTGCAGTCCTACTTGTTGCCAAATTGTCAGAAGTGCGCGCTCGATCTCATCTTGGGGGAGGGCAAGATTATCTGCGCCATCCGCTCTAGTCGATTCCGGTACGGGCAGCGCACGCAGATCGACTTTGCCATTGGGTGAGAGTGGCAGTTCGGGTAAGAGTACAAACTGCGTTGGGACTAGATAATCGGGCACCTGTCGGGCGATAAAATCTCGCACTCGTTCGCGTAGCGGATGAAATCGCGCTGAGGTCTCCGTCTGGCGACACGTCTCGCTTCGCTCGCCTACAGCGTGCGTTTCACCAGCGACGCATCGACTCGGAGGTTCCCTCCGAGTTGTGTGCGTCAAGACAAGCAGCGTCCGCTTTGCGGAATCGATGGCTGGCGGTTGGCCATGCATCGGGACGCAATAGGCAACTAATTGTTTGTTACCAGGCAGATCTTCTCTCACCGTCACTACTGTCTGGGCAATGTCGGGATGGCGATCGAGGATGGCTTCAATTTCACCTAATTCGATCCGAAAGCCCCGAATTTTGACTTGTCGATCGATCCGCCCCAAGAAATCAATATTCCCATCTGGGCGATAGCGGACGAGATCGCCAGTGGCATACAGCCGTTCGGTTCTTGACTCAAAGGAGTGCGTGCTAAATTTGGTGGTGTTGAGTTCGGGGCGATTGTGATAGCCGCGAGCCACCCCCACGCCAGCGATATATAATTCCCCCAGCACGCCAATCGGTACTGGCTGGCAATCGGGGTCGAGGATATATGCCCGCACGTTGGGTAGCGGTTTTCCGATCGGGATTTCGGCACCAGAGGCTAAGTCGCTCAAATCGCTCCACAACGCGCTGACTGTGGTTTCTGTGGGGCCATACGTGTTGATGAGTCTGACTTTATTACCTACTAGCTGTTGCCACGAATTAAACCTGGCAGCCGCAACGCGCTCGCCACCAATTAATACTAGCCTCAGCTCAGCAGGCAATGCTAACGGATTCCGTTCCAAGCCTAAGGTGAGTTCGTGCCAATAGGCTGTTGGCAAGCTAGCAATAGTAATTTGCCACTCCTGACAATGACGAAAAAAGGTGTCGATATTGAGGGTGTCTGCCGTCCGCAGAACTAGAGTAGCTCCTGCCACCAAGCAAGTAAAGATTTCTTCGACGCTGATATCAAAATTGAGCGATGCAAATTGGAGAATTTTATCTACAGTACTAACTGCAAATTCGCCAGCAATAGCTGTCGCATAATTAACGAGCGATCGATGTTCGATTGCTACGCCTTTGGGAATGCCTGTCGATCCAGAAGTATAGATGACATAGGCTAAATGGTGCGGGTTGACTGGGGTGGTTAAATTATCTCCAGATAAAGCATCTACATCCGCTAGATCGCGATCGAGAAAGATAAGTTTAGCCTGACTTGGTGGCAATCTGTCGATCGATCGAGATGCAGTTAGCACGATCTCAATCTCGGTATCTGTTATCATCAATTCCAGTCGCTCTGAGGGATACGTGGGATCTAGAGGCACGTAAGCTCCACCAGCTTTTAAAATCCCTAAAATACCAACAACCATTTCGATCGATCTTTCGACGCTAATTCCCACCATCGCATCGGGTTTAACGCCCAAAGTTTGCAAGTACCGCGCTAGTCTGTTCGCGCGCTGGTTTAACTGAGCATAGGTGAGATATTTGTCTTCAAGTCTGACGGCAATTGCGTCGGGATTTAAGTTCGCTCGTTCTTCAAATAGGTGATGAATACATTTATTGGTGGGGTATGGGCGATCTGTCGCATTCCACTCTAACCAAATCCGCTCTAAGTCACGATCGCTAACTAATGACAGCTCAGAAATTGCTCGGTGTCGGTTGCGAACCACCCGCTCGCTGAATATATTTAACTGCGCTAGCATTGCCGTTACACTTTCAGGCTCGATCGCTGCGGTTTGATAATAACAACAAGCACGATTTCCATCATTAGTAACAACAAATGTCAGTCCGTTAATCTTACCCAAATAATCTTCAAGACGTTTGACAATTACAATTTCTACAGGCAGTCGCTCTGACACTGGAACCTTAGATAATGCTTTAAGTTCTGGATATCTTAATACTAAGTCTCGCGCATAAGTTTGACGGCGGTTAATTTCGCCAAGCTGACGCTCGATCGATTCAAAGTTCTGCATAAAACTCAGGCTAGAGTCCAGATCGAATCGAACGGGTACGACATCTGTCCACAAGTCCGGCAATCCAGCCAATTTTTCTGCAAGCCAATCGAAGCTCATGCCAATATCGAAACTATTTTGTCGCAATAATCGCGACAGAAAAGCGATAATGATTATCAGTGTAAAGTTATTAAAATGTGCTTCATCTAAGCCAGTTGATAACGACAACTCTTGACATTCGACATTGGCATTTATTAACCGATTACCAGCTTTAGCAAATGGGATCGAAATGGGATCGATCGCGGCCAACCGTGCGACCCAAAATGGCTCATGTTTGACTAGTGCCGTTTCCAATTCAGAAATTTTGCAAGCGACATCTGGCTCGATATCTACTAACCGATTTCCAACTTTAAGCTCAAACCGATCGATAAAATCAGTTATAGATAATGTCTCGCCATTAGCACTTTTGACAGCCAACAATAGCAGATCGTTACTAACTGTAGCGACCGTCAGGCGACTACAACCGATCTCGACGATCGATCCTGGTAGCGATTGAGATCGTACATCGAGAACGGCAACTTCAGTGACAATAATTATTTGGTTACCGATCGCTAATTTAGGCAATCCGATAGAGTTTTCATAATCCCCAAAAGTGAGCGACCTTACCATCGCATCGATCCGCTCGGCACTCCAAGACCAAGGTAAAATACAACCAGGTGTTGGTTTGTGCTTGCGTCCGAAATAACTGCGTAGTGCTAAATTTTGTCTGGCGATCGTGACTCGATCTGTAACTAATTCCTCTACCAATATCTCGAACAGTCTCAGGATTTCTTCATAGCACCTGACACTCAAACTCAAGGTAGTTTCATCATCATCGAGTTGAAAACTACCTTGTTTGAGCAGATCGCCACCGTCGATCTGCGTCGTGACTCGATGCCACGTAACGCCATGAATTGATTCGCGATAGAAAATTGCCCAGGCTGGAGCATTAAGTCCACCGTATTTAGGTAATAAGGCATCGTGACAATTAATCGCGCCGCGCTTAGGAAGATCGATAATTTCCTGAGTTAAAATTAGTGAATTTGATATACTAAATAGATAATCAAATGGCTCCTGACTTAAAAATTTGTAGATATTATCGGTAGGCTCGATCCAAGGAATATTATAGTTGTTTGCCCAACTGGCGATCGATTCTCCTGTAGAAATAATCCCTAAAATCTGACAATTACGTGCTAGTAAGACTTCGCCGCAAGGAATTAAAAACGAATCGCGGCCTATTAAGTAACAAGTAAACGGCGATCCGATCTGCCGATCGTCTGTCTCGAAACCGGACATTTGCACTCCTTTTCCAAACTGCTCTAAATCTGGCAAATGTTCCATTAGTTCGGTTTATCCTTTAGTCTTTTCCAGAGTCGCTGGCATAACAAATAAGCTAATCGTATATTTTTTGGATTATGTATTAATGTATTTAATTTTTTAATTTTAGACTAATCGATCGCTCATACAGTGTATCAAATATTACGAATAAATGTAAAGTTGCGATCGACGATTGCATGGTAGATAAATTACCGATTTGTAGAGCTATAGATCGACTCAATCTACTGACATCTAGCTCCAATATATATTTAATATTCTTTACCCAAGCGCAGAGGTCGATCTCGATCGCGTTCTTTTCCCCTTGGCAATCGCGCTGCATTTTTCGACTAAGGCGACGAGCTAACTAAAAATACTTTTAAAATATTCCAATTCTGTGATATTATATAGGAGATCTGGCTCCACGCGGTCGTAACGCCCAAACCTTGTCAGGACTGGAAGGTAGCAGCAACACGGGATGCTTATAACAGGCGTGGTATCCGGGTCACAAAAGTATTTTGCCTACAACGGGAATTGCCATCCGACACTACAATATCGGCAAACCGTACCATCTAACCCCTAGCTGTCGATTCTCCTTCAGAGAGGCTACGCCAACGATTCGAGCGGTTATCTTATAATTATAGATAGCTCGAAAAGTTCTCACTAATAACTCAAAATTTAACTATGGCTGGACTAGGCGATATCGTTCAAAAAGCATTTTACCTTGGAGTTGGATTAGCCACTACCGCTGGAGAACAAGCTGGCGAGAAGCTATCCTCGATCGGTGTCCAAGCCCAGAAACTCACCGATGAAATGGTTGCCAAGGGTGAAATTACCACCGAAGAAGCCCGCAAGTTGGTCGATGAGATGATTAAATCTGCCCAACAACAGAATTTAAACCAAGTTCAAGACACCACTACCGAACGCGCTAAAAAAACGAACGAGCCGCGCCGAATCGAGATTGTCGCCGATAACGAACCTCCAGCTTCTGCCACAGAATCACCTGACAACATCAGTCAGATGCGCAAGCAGGTAGAAGAATTGCAAGAAGAACTCAAACGGATGAAAAACTCCTAAATTTATATCTCTGACTATAATAGTGCCTATTGTAGATCCAGGGTACCTATAAAGGGCATCCCTACACGATTAATCTGTAGAGAGGTGCCCCTGATGAATACCCTCCTACGATCGCTGGTGAATATTCAGCAATTCCAAATTCAGATTTTGACAACTTGGTAGGGTGAGCAGGAGAATAGAGAGACTTCAAAAAGAGAAGCAGAATGGAGCCAATGAAGCTGAGTTTTGGGGTATTGATAGTCTATCTGAACCGAGCAATTCTTCAGATGAAAGATCCGCGCCTTGCCAGCAATGGCACTAAATACACCATCAGAGATGCTGTGTTGGGAGCATTTTCGATGTTTTTCATGCAAAGCGAATCCTTTTTAGAACATCAGCGGCACATGAATAGCAATCAGGGCAAAAGCAATGCTCAGACACTGTTTGGCATGATTAAAATCCCAACAGTGCCGCAAATTCGGAATATCCTGGATGAAATTTCAGCCACAGCACTATTTGGAGTATTCAATCACGTCTATCAGTCTTTAAGACGAGAAGGTCACTTGAAACCGTTTGAATATCTCGGTGGATTACTAGTTGCGCTGGATGGAACTCAGTATTTTGACTCGCACAAACTCAACTGTAAATGCTGTTCGAGCCGTACCCACAAAAATGGCACAGTAACTTACTTCCACAGTGCCATTTTGCCTGTAATAGTTGCGCCTGGGCAATCTCAAGTAATTTCCTTAGCTCCGGAATTCATCACACCTCAAGATGGTCACCAGAAGCAGGACTGCGAAGTGGCAGCAGCTAAACGATGGCTCAAAACTCATGCCCCAGAATTCCAAGGACAAGCAATCACTCTACTCGGAGATGACCTCTACAGTCACCAACCAATGTGTGAACAGGTGATAGCGTCGGGAATGAACTTTATCTTTACCTGTTTAGAAACGTCTCATACTGCTGTTTATGATTGGTTGAAATACTTGGATGGTATTGGCGAGGTGAAAAAGCTAGAAGTGAAACAGTGGAACAGCAATTCAAGCGAATTATATAGCTATCAATATGTGAATGGAATTCCTCTAAGGGACTCCCAGCCAGCAATGAAGGTCAATTGGTGTAAACTAATCCATACCCGCCAATCAGATGGAGAAATATTATATGAAAATTCATTTATTACCCGCCATGAATTAAACGAACAGAGCGTACCTCTGGTTGCTGCGGCTGGTCGATGTCGTTGGAAGACCGAAAATGAAAATCATAATGTGCTCAAAACAAAGGGATATCATCTGGAGCATAACTTTGGGCATGGTCAGCAGCATTTAGCTGCTTGTTTATTGACGCTGAACCTGTTGGCATTCCTTTTTCACACTGTTTTGCATTTAACAGATCTTGCATATGGACAGATTCGTCTCAAGCGTGTTACTCGTAAAGGCTTTTTTCAAGATATCCTCAGTCTTACCAAATATTTACTCTTTGAGAGTTGGCCTTCTTTGATTGATTTCATGCTTTACGGCTCGGCTTCCACTCTGGTCGCCAACTCTTCCTAGATTTTTGAATTTGGAATTGCTGGTGAATATTTGTCTGCCTATACACCGATCGCAAAATCGGGTATAATTGTACAGATTGCCTGGAGAGGTGTCCGAGTGGTTGATGGTGGCTGACTCGAAATCAGTTTTAGGGTTACACCTAACGGAGGTTCGAATCCTCTCCTCTCCGTATTTTTCATCTAATTGTGAATATTTTCACCCAAACCCCTAATTTATATTAAGGGGTTTGTTGTATGTACGCATAACCTTTTAAAGTAATGCTAGAAATCTGGAGTATCTACCTAGCTAGCCGATGATTATTACCATTACTGCGCTCAAGGGTGGTGTCGGCAAGACAACCACATCCATTCACTTGGCTGCTTACCTTCAGGAAAATGCACCAACATTGCTCATTGATGCCGATCGCAACCGTTCGGCACTAGTCTGGTCGCGCGAAGATAAACTACCATTTACCGTCGCCTCTCAAGCTGGTGCTACGGCCATTATTAGCAAGTATACTCACATTATTACCGATACCCAAGCCCGTCCCGAACAGGACGAACTCAAAGATTTGGTTGCTAGTAGCGATCTCCTGATCGTCCCCACGACTCCCAACCATCTCGATATCGACACCACAATCAAAACCACCGAACTTCTAGAAGAGTGGGGTGCAAAATACAAGATCTTACTTACCCAAGTAGATTCACGCACCAAAACCGGACGCGAAGCCAGAGCCATCCTCGAAGAAGCGAAATTGCCTCTCTTTAAAACTGATATTCCCCTCCTAGTCGCCTTCGAGAGATCGTCTAGTCGGGGAGTAGTAATTAAAGATTATGGCGACCCCCGCGCTCAATTTGGCTGGTCTAAGTATCAAGCCGTAGGCAAAGAGATCTTGGCATAGAATAATCGATCGACCCAAGCTCGTCGATCGACAGATAGTGCTACAGACTCTAGGTACGATCCATTTTGGAGACAATCTTTGAAAAATAGAGTAAGTGCAACTGATAATTTGCGCTTACTCTACTTTTAGAGACAGATCGGATCCTCGATCGGTGTTGCCGATAATCGATAGACTGATTTAATCCCGCGCCCCGCTATCCTCCCTAGCTTTTCATACTTTCTTGGCGAAGCCTCTCTACAACAGAATCCAGCAACGCCGGAGAGAGATCGGAATCAGTATCCGCAAGATCTTTAGCTAAAGCTAACACTTTTTGACTGCACTCCAAAATAGTGCTGGCATGGAGAGATTGTTCCGCAGTAAGTTCTGTACTTACTAAGAGCTGAGTTGCACCAATGACATCTTCGATATACGCACCGAAATTGCGGCTGACGGCTGAGAATCGGTCGCTCTCTGCTTGTGCGGCTAACTGAAGACGATCGCGCTCTAGTTTGAGTCGTAAAAGTGAGGCAACTCTAGCCGACAGTTCGAGTCGACCGATCGGTTTAATCAGGAAATCATCTGCTCCAGTCATTAGTGACAAGTTAAGAAGCGATCGCACTTGTCAAGCGGGCTTGAGGCGATGAGTCGAAGAAAAAATTGTCTGTTCGACTCATAGAATCAGGAAAAGGTGCAATAATTAACTTAACATTAGGTTTACGAACAGTTTTAACAATACCTAAATCTTGATTCTCTGGGGCAGCAAAATAGGTGACTGGATTGGCAGCTAAACCTTTATGATGAGCTACATGAAAGTGATAAAGACCTCGATAAATCATCTCTAAAGAAATGCGGTCGAATGGGAGAGATAATTCATCAGCTACAGCATCACCTAAATCGACTAGAACTGCATAAAACAGCCAAGTCCCCCACATCTGTAATTTAATTCCATTAACTGAACCAGTCCATAAATAACTCAACCCGAGCAATCGTTTAACAGTATTAAAAGCCTCTTCAATTCGCCACCGTCTTCCGTACAAATCGGCGACTACATAGGGAGGAAGATTCAATGGGTCGAGTACACTAGTTAGATAAGAATACCAGACTTTACCCACTTTAATTTCGACTAATCTTACAGTTATATATGGAGTCTTTTTGGTGCCAGACCCCATCCGCACTATTCGGTCACGGATACTATAACTATTGCTAAATACTCGCTCTATCTGTAGCGATGCACCTTTTTTTAATCGAGTAATAAAATGAATATCTCTGTTAATTAATTCTTGCCAAAATTGGAAATGATAGAAGCCTCGATCCAAGAGCAATAAAGTGCCCGATGTTACTAAATTCAGGATATCTTTCTCAAAATTAACATCTGAAGCTTTGGGATTTTCTCTAAACCAGATTTCAATCGGCAATCTCGTCACCAAATCTATGACTACTCCCATTTTTCCCGCTAGTTGTCCGATTGGCACATCAGATAAGCTATCTAATTTCTTGAATATCGCTTCCAATGTGGAGCCATCACATGCCCAAATCCGCTCAAATTTTGCTTGAGCAAATTCAATGCTTTGTGGCAACAATCGCTGTTTTCTCTGGTGCCACTTCACTCTAAATTCTGGCAGTAATTCCTTAAACACTCTCTCAAATAACTCAGATGGAAAGGTCAGAAATCTTTGTGCAATCGCCTGTTGACTTACTTGTGTTGGCTCACACCACAAAAATCCTTCTCGCCCTAACATTCGGCTTAGTTCTCTGACTCCTGGCACATTCCGCCACAGTAGCGTCAGCACTGCTGCCATCATCAAGGGTAAATTTAACAGCCGATTTCTCAGCCCTAATTGTCGGTAGTAATGACTTTGATTGAAAATTGCTGGTGTCAATAAAGCCTCTACTTGAGCGGCGATGATCTCATCTTCCACACCTGGTTGGTGGTTCTTTTTGGCGTGGTCGCGGTTACTTCTTCGGCGGCTGGTCATCAGGCCTCTATTCCCTCAAACTCTTGACTAGAAACAGTTTGGCATCTTTTTATTACCCTTTTGACAAATCTCTGATTTTCTTAACTTGTCACGAATGTGCTCCAGTAGACAGGCATTTTGCTAGTTCCGCTTTATCGGATATAGCTGTCATTAACACAATCGGAATTGCCTGCCAATTTGGCAAATTTCTGACTTGATGGCAGACTTCGATGCCATTGAGACCGGGCATCATTACATCTAGTAAAATGAGATCTGGTTGAACCCGATCGAGCCTATCGAGTGCGCGTTGACCGCTAGAAGCATAATGGAAAGTGTAGTTTTGAGTACCAAGCAAGGTTTGAATCACATCAAAATTGTTAGGCTCATCATCGATCGTCAGAATAGATGGTCGCTCGGTCATAGAATAGTAGCAGTAGTAGCGAAGAGTGTTGTGCGGATAAATTGTTAATGCATCATTACCAATTTATGTACATGCTACTACTTCTTGGATTGTAGAAGCGAGCATCTGGAGCGCGATCGGTTTAGAGATATACTGACTCGCTCCCGCCGCCAGACAGCGTTCTCGATCGCCGTCCAGATTGGCAGCAGTTAGTGCAAGAATGGGTAGTTTGGCAAATTCAGGATCGTTACGCAGTTGTGCTATCGCTGCTAAGCCATCCAAAACTGGCATTTGAATATCCATCAAAATTGCTTCAGGATGGTGTAACTTCGCTTGCTCGATCGCCTCTCGACCATTTTTCGCCACAATAATGTTGTAACCTTTGGTTTCCAAATAATCAGAGACTGTCTCTACAGTAGATCTGTCGTCATCGACAATTAAGATTTGTGTGCCTCTTTTTGGCGGACGCGAATTTGCGGTGAGGGCAAGCTGTCTATCCAAAGCTACCTGGCTCAGAAATGGTACTCTCGCTTCCGCAGTGGGATCTCGATCGAAGGAGACGAGCGAGCCGAGATTTCCACAAGGTAGATCGATCGTAAACCGACTACCGACATTTACTTCGCTAGTGACACTCACTTTTCCCCCATGCAACTTGACGATCTGGCGCACCAAATTTAGACCCAAACCAGTACCCTGTGCTTTGCGGTTGAACTCACTGTCGATCTGCGCGAACGGCTGAAACAATTTATTTAAATGTTCGGGTGCAATGCCAATCCCAGTATCGGTGACGGTAAGTTGTAGCAGAGCTGGAACAGCTTCAGTTGCATTAAAATAGTCCACACCTATACCGATTCGACCACTTTCAGGCGTGAATTTGACGGCATTACCCAGCAAATTAATCAAAACTTGGCGAATCCGACGTTCGTCGATCTCCACTTTTGGTAGATGTGGGGGTAGATTTACGGCTAGTTGAATTTGTTTTTTGTCAGCTTGAGGCTTGATAAAAGATAAACTATCCTCACAAAGTCGATCGATATCCGTGGGTTCGCGATATATCTCTAATTTTCCAGCCTCCATTTTGGCCAGATCGAGAATATCGTCGATTAATGCCAGAAGATGATTGCCACTATTCTCGATTACCTGGATGCACCGTAATTGTTTGGGGTTGAGCGTGCCATAGACTTGTTCGATCAAGCCTTCGGACATCCCCAAAATGGCATTGAGTGGCGTGCGAAGTTCGTGACTCATATTGTTGAAGAACATTGTCTTCGATCGATTGGCTTCTTCGGCAGCTTCTTTAGCCAATTTTAACTGGCTGGTACGTTGTTCGACCTTGTGTTCGAGTTCGACAACAGAGGCTTCCAATCGACTATAAAGCTTGGCATTCTCGATCGAGATCGCCGCTTGCGCAATCAGGATTTCGAGTGTTTCCAATCGAGGACGCGCGAACAGATCGACGGTAACCTGATTTTCTAAATATAAAATGCCCACCAGATTTCCTCGATCGAGGATTGGAGTACACAATACACTTTTGGGTCGATACTGCTGAAGGTATTCATCTCCACTGTACTGCATCAACTGGTGAGCATCTGTCAACAAAATTGGCTCTAAACTACGGCCTACCTGATTTACCAAACTAACAGCAATATCGGTACTTTCCTCAAATGGTATCGGCGATAATAGTTGCGTTTTATGCTCTAGTTCGACTTTGGCGACTAGCTGCAAACTATCTTCTGTTTTGAGAAATAATACACATTTATCGGCACCAGCAGTAGCAATAACGATCTCTAACAGATTGGTAATGAGTAGTTCGAGTTTTACCTGTTGCGAAATATTCCGCGAAGCTTTGAGCAAACTTTCCAAATCTAAAAATGTCGAGTCACACATCACCGAATTAGTAACATCAGTTACTTCAGGCTCGACAACTTCAACAGATTCTTGGTTCGTAATTGAGGCGAGGAGCTGAGGATAGAGCGTCTTTAATTGCACAACTTTAGCTTTGGCTCCCCATCGCCCATAACAATAATAAGCTTCCATCATATAGGATTGAGCTAATTTATCTTTACCCCAACCCAAATAAAACTTACCTGCCAATTCATTTGCCAGTGCTTCTTCATGAACGAATTGATATTCCTTTGCTCCCTCAATAGCTCGATCGTAATGTTCGATCGCCCCAGCTTTATTACCTAATACCCGTTGTTTTTCGGCTTCAATTAAATCCCACTTATGCAGATAATTCATCGGTGCATTTTGCGCCCACAGATCGATCGTCCCTTGATGGATTTCGACTTGGGCAAGAGTTTCAATCCGCTCTAGTTCCGACCGTTCGGGATATAATGCTAAATGAGTCAGTGCTGCATAAAAATGGAACACCGGAATCTGAATCATTCCAGAGACTGCTTGTAAATACAATTTGCCTTTGGTAATATTCTCTAGTGCCGCCGAGTAATTACCAAACAAATACGCCAGCATCAACTTGTAAATATAGGCATAGGCGAGAGCAGTAAGATCGCCATCTTCAAGATGTTTGGGAATCATTACCGTTTCATCATAAGCACTACCGACAAGACAATCTACTCGATCGTTTCCCTTTGCCAACAAGTTTTGTGCTATCTGCCGCTTCATCTCTAGATAAGCTTGTGCAGAATATTGTTTGATTTGTTCTAAATCTTTACTATAAGGTGAGATTTCCCCCTCCCAAGTAATCAGCTCTACTCCAGAGATCAGATGAGCATCAAAGTAACAACTGATAGTATATCCAGTAACGAGCGAATCACCAGATGCCTTGATATCTGTATAAGCATATTTTAGGTTTGGGATAGTTTTTCCTATAATTTCTTGGCGATGCTGAATCCATGCTGCAAATAGAAATGCTATTCTGCCTTTAAATTCTTGTGCATTCATGCGATCTGCCAAATTAAGTGCTAATTTGCCAAAACGATAGCCTGCTTTCACGTCTCCAAAAAAAGCACTTAGAACTAAGCCATGATTCACATATCCTATTGATGATGCCAATGTATTGCCAAATTGGAGCGATAAATTCACCATCATAGAGCTAAGAATCGGCAGTAGCGGTGGCATCCCAACAAAAATAGGTGCTCCTATATCTGCTAACAGTTCTATGGTTTGTGAAGGTTGTAAATCCTTCATCACTGGCAAATATAATAAATCTTCAATTTGGATGCCTTCGAGTTGGTGACTAAGTTTCTGTAGTGCTTGAACAGTCCCGGCTTCATCAGGTGAGATCGGGAATTCGATTCCCAATTGAGCTAATGCAGATCTACCTACAGAGATCGCGTCTTGCATTTTGCCATTGGCAGTAAGTGCAGCAATCTGGATTTTGTAGATTTTAACTTTATCTGAAATCATCTGTGCAGATCGCAAAACGATGACTGAGATATCTTCCATCCCATCCAAATTGCCTTCTAAATAAGCAGCTTCGGCAGCCGCAACATGTAGATCTAATGTTAATTGATACTGAGTTTCCCAACAGTCGATCGCTAGGAGTGCGATACCCGATCGTAAATAAGTATTTGCCGCTGCATAAGCCGTAGCAGCTCTGGCTTTTTTGCCCGCAGTTAGATTGAGTTTGGCTAAAGATACTCTTTGATGTGGCTGCGTAATTAGTGTTTGGGCTAGATTTAAATGTCCGACTATATCGAAGAGTTTTTCTGCTCTAGCAATCTCGGAAGACTTTTGATAGAGTAATTGACCGATTTTGAGATGAGTTGCTTGTTTGCAATCGTCAGGAATGAGCGAATAAGCTGCTTGTTGAACGCGATCGTGTAAGAATCGATAAAATGGATTGGCTGCTGTCGTTGACACCGACTGGACATCAGATCTGGTGAAAAACTTGTAGACTTCTGTTGTCGGAATTAATAAGTTATTTTGTAACCCTTCCCATAAAATTGCTGCTGTCTCTGCTGGCGAACGCTCCAAAACGATCGCTAAGGTATCCAAATCGAATTGCGATCCAATACATGCGGCTAAAGATATTGCCGATTGAGTTGCTGTCGGTAATTTTTGTAATTGTAACGCCATAAACTCGACCACATCATCAGTTAAAGCCAAGGCTTTAACTTTGGCAACATCGCAACTCCAGCCGCCAACATCGCTATTATGACTGACTCGATCGAATGTAATCAATCCATCTTCATGTAATGATTTGAGAAATTGCGTAGCAAAAAAGGGATTACCTTGAGTTTTTAGAGCTACCAATTTAGCTAAGGGTTGGGCGTGGAGTAGGCTACAATTTAAGGCACCCGCAACTAATTGACTTAAACCTTCTGTAGTCAGAGATTCTAATCTAATCGTATCGACGTTGATGCCAGTTTTTGCGATCTCGTCGATCGCTAAAATCGCTGGATGAACGGGTGAGACTTCATTGTCTCGATAAGCTCCCAATACTAGTAGATAGCCAGTATCTTGCATCAACAATTGCAGTAAATTGAGCGATGCTAAATCTGCCCATTGCAAATCGTCTAGGAATAATACCAGTGGATGTGCGGCGGTGGCAAACAACCGCACGAATTTTTGCATTAGCAGATTAAATCGTTGCTGTGCGGAACTTCCAGTTAATTCCGGCACGGGAAGTTGCTTGCCGATAATGCGTTCTAATTCGGGAATGACATCGATCAATACCTGCCCATACTCGCCTACAATATTCAGGATCTCGGTTTTCCAGACGAGCAGTTGGGCATCGGATTCGCACAGCAAGTTTCGCATCAAACCGCCAAAGGCTTGCCCGAAAGCAGAAAATGGGATATTGCGCCCAAATTGGTCGTATTTACCCTTAATAAAGTAGCCGCGCTGACGCACGATCGGTCTGTGAACTTCTTGAATCACCACAGTTTTGCCGACACCAGACGAGCCAGCAACTAAGAGCATTTCGGTAATACCCTTGCTAACTCGTTCAAAAGCATTCAGAAGTACGGCAACTTCTGGTTCGCGACCGTATAATTTTTCGGGAATGGTAAAGCGATCGCTCGGATCGCGCTCTCCCAATTCAAATAATTCGATCTTACCCGTAGCCTGCAATCGAGCCAAACAAATCTCTAGATCGTATCTGAGTCCCAACGCATTTTGATAGCGATCTTCAGCATTCTTGGACATCAACTTGCTGACAAACTGCGAGATCGGTAAGGGAATCTGCGGCGCAATCTGGTGTACTGGCACTGCTGGTTTAGCAATATGGCTATGCACCAATTCCATCGGATCGTTGGAAATAAATGGTAATTGCCCTGTCAATAGCTCGTAGCAGGTGACACCCAATGTATAAAAATCGCTGCGATAGTCGATCCCGCGATTCATGCGTCCGGTTTGTTCGGGGGACATATAGGCTAGCGTCCCAGCTAACATATTGGCATGTTCGATCTGTTGAGTTTCTTTTGGCAACAGCGACGAAAGACCAAAGTCGATCAGTTTGACGTGCTGAGTCTCTGGGTGGATCAGGATATTGCCAGGTTTGATATCTTTGTGAATGACCCGCTGACGATATAATCCTTCTAGTGCGTCAGCAATTTGAATGGCAATTTGGAGAAAGGCAATCAATTTTTGCGGTTCGTTGCCAAAAGCTCCCGATTTATCTAAGTAAGATTTGAGTGAGATACTACCGCAATCCTCAAGGATCAGAGCATAGGCGTTTTGGTAGGGTTCTAGTGCCAGTGTTTTGATGACATTGGGCAGATTTAAATCTTTGCCGATATCGTACTGATGCCGAAACTGCATCAGTCGCTCGAAGCTGGGAAACTTACTCCGTAAGAGTTTGATGGTAACTGGATGTAAATCGGATTCTCTAACCCCTCGGTACAGCAGGGTACGATTGCCTACATAAATTTCTTCGGCAATCTGATAACCTGGTACATGCACGCTCGTCTTCATCATTCTAGTCCCCAATCTGCAACTATATGAAGATGGCTAGGAGCTAAAATTTAGTTCTACAGCTCCAAACTAATGGTAAGTGGAGCTTGCAGCCATTAAAAATTAGCTCGTTCGGTCATCTATAGTTACATTCTATGAAATGATTTGCGGACTAGCTGTAATCTAGATCAATCGATAGTTATATTTTTAAATCAGATAATGGTTTTTGAGCGATGATGAGATCTCGCACCCCAGTTTCATTTTTCAAACAAAATCTAATTTCTCCAAATCCTGCTTTATCAATTATGGACTCGATTTGAGAAGGTGTAAAATTGTTGCCTTGCATTGCAAGTAACATACATAGAGATAAGATTGCAGGCTGAAGTGGCCCTGTTTTTTGTTCGTTGAAAAGGGTTTCGCTAACTATTAATAACCCGCCAGGTTTTAATAAATTGTGCGCTTGATGTAGAATTTGCATTCTTGCATTTACACCCCAATCAGCCAGTACCCCAGAGAGAATTACGGCATCCGCGCTTTCGATTTGCGCACTGAGATCGTCGAAGAGATTGCCTGGAATACACTTGACCTGCTGTTGTAAACCCTTGGTAGAAATGCGTTGCTGGATAAATTGGCAGGCAATTGGCAGATCCACCATTGCGATCGAAAGATGAGGCAATATTTCCGCTAATTCTAGAGATACCTGCCCTCCACCCGCACCTAAATCGATAATCTGCTGAATGTTACTAAAATCTATACTTTTAGGCATTGCAGCTCCAATACCGATGCTAGAACGGTTCATTGCTTCAAGGAAGATAAAGTATTCTTCAGGATGTTGTTCTAATTGTCTATAGTAGTCATTGACCCGATCTAGATTCTTACTTGAAGAAACTTGCTTTATCTGTTGCTTACCACTTTTGATTGCTTCAGTTAAATTACCAAACAAGTCATAGCAACGCTTGTGAAAAAGCAAAGAACTTGTCATGCTCTGGGGACTGCTTGTGGTTAGCCATGTGCTAGCGGCTGGGGTGTTATGATAATTGCCCATGCTGTCACGCTTTAATAATTCCATCGCAGTTAAGGCGATCGCCAAGCGTTCTAATCCATCTACAGAAACTTGGATTTCAGTAGCAATTTGTTCGCAGGTTTTAGGTGCATCGACTAGACAATCGAATAGATTAAGTTCTACTGCACTTAGCAAAATAGATGAGAGCGCGTAACTACCGCCGATATATTCTAAAGTCTCTCCACTGGCTATAGTATTCCCCAGAAAGTTGAAGCCAAAATTTTGAGAATCTGTAGACTGTATTTCGTTGCCCATCTTATTTATGAGTGCATTGTTATAATATAAAAGTGAAAGTTTTTTAGTTAGAGTAGAATTTTGTCTCGCTGGGTAAGTTCTACAACACTCTCAATTAGTTGCTGGCATTCTTGCTCTGTATTACAACAATGGGGTGAGACGCGGATTCTTTGACTAGAACGGCTATCAACATCAATGCCTAAAGCGGCTAATTTCTGGACTACAATTTCAGCCCGATTTACTTCCAGGCAAACTGTTCCACCACGATGGTGCGCAGAGCGCGGCGTATTAATTGTAATACCATTTGCATCAGCACACTCCATCAAGTAAGTTGTCAATTCAATATTACGTTGATGAATTTGTTTTACCCCAACCTCGATCGCAAAGAGCAGTCCCGCACGAGAGGTATAAATTGGCTCAAAGGATGGTGTTCCTTGTTGAAAGCGGCGTGCGCCAACAGCAGGTACGAAAGTTGCTGCAAATGCAGTAGGCTGAAGATGAGAAAACCAGCCTGGATATACTGGATCGAGTTGTTCGGATAGAGATGAGTTGATGTATGCAAATGCTAAACCTATACCACCACAGAGCCACTTATTCATTCCCCCCAGCACCACATCTGCACCCAAAGATATGACATCAATTGGTAGCACACCAACAGCTTGATATGCATCCAGAATCACGATTGCTCCAGCCGCGTGAGCAGCCTCAATAATGGGTTTAATATCGAGACAGGCACTATTAATATAGGAAACAAGAGATAAGGCAACTACAGCAACTCGATCGTCAATTCGATCCATAACATCACTTGTTTCAATTTGCATTCTCTCCGACGCCTTGATCTCAATTATCTCAAAACCCCGCTGAACTTGGGATTTCCATAAATAACGACCAGATGGAAAGTCTAAATCAGTAATAATAATGCGATTACGTTTGGCATTGGGCTGTATCGCAGCAGCGATCGCAGCTTGAGCCGCAGTTGTACTAGCAGTGATAGCCACTGAGCCAGTTGGTGCATTTATTAGTGTTTCAATCAGATGAAACATTTCTTCGTATCGTTCCTGCAAAAGTGCAAAAGCTCTTTTGCCTAGATAGAGACTCTGTATATATGCTTCTATATCTAAAAATGCTTCCTGCGGCAGTGGCCCTAGAGTATGAGTTGCTAGATAATTACGCTGCTCAAGTAGGGGGAATTTTTTGCGGAGAGTCGTAAAATCTGAGACTGGCATTATGATTGCTATTATCAAATACTGTTTACAATCGCGATTAACTAAAGCAGAGTCGGTATAGTTGATTAAGAAAATTCCATGAGACTGCTCTCGTCTTTTCAGCTCCTTGTTTTGCTGCTACCATTCCCTCTTTTGAGTCGGCAATAAAGCGGGAAAGTAGCAATGCTTCATCAGCATGATCGATCTCAACTTCTTCATGGAGTGTCAACCATCCAATCTTAGAAAGTTCGATATTTGTCTTCCGAAACTCTTGGCCTAAGCATAGATCGAATTGCTTGCCGTGAATCTCCATCAATATGGCTGCGCCCACTCCTACATAGGCATCAGATTCAAAGTAAATATCTGATAAGCTTTGGCTATATTCTTTGCCAGGAGTTAGCATTTCCTCGCTAAAATTCTCCATTTGCCAAGGTTCGATTCCATCAATCAATCGATCGAAAAGTTTTCTATGAACGCGATCGATATTTCCATTACCTAATTCCTCATTTAATTGCTTTGTGAGAATACAACGAATCCGTTCATCTTCAATTCTACCGACAACGCTAGCAAGAAGGCGCGTAAAGTGAGTAACAACGCCCTCTCTCACATTCATAAATAACAGCCAAATATGTGCTGGATTAACTGTCTCTCGTTGCAATCGTTGCAAGAAAGGATGATGAGCTACTGTACGTTCTTCATAGTGCCATACCATCTCCTCTAAAGAAGAGACAGATTTAGTTTGTTGCGTGGCTATTTGCCGAGGCGGTCGGACTCTATTTAATTCTGGATTTAAGTAAAGAGTAACTCTTCTTTGTTGTTGCTCTCGACGCAAAGAAGTATAGGAGTGCATTCCCACGCCAGCATCTAATTGGCGTGTTGCAAATGATTGGATCGCTGACTGGTATTTAGAGACGGGAAGACCATGCTCGATGAAATATAAATCGATCGAATCGCATACGGCTCGATCGTCAGTAGCGTAGTTAGAAATTGGTAAGTGTAGCGTTCCAACTGATGGAGTTTCATTATCGCCTTCAACCCAGGAAAAAGCGGTGATAGCTGACTTTGCTGAAAAAGAGGTTTGACCTGGTGCCATGGCTTGGCAAAACTCGATTGCGTCGCCAGGAACATAGTTACGAGCTGCACTCAGTGCTGATTCTAGTTCGGCTGGGGTGGCATCCTGATGGCGGAGGTATACTTTGACTCGCGCACGATTCTCCACCGGAGAGGCTACGCCAACGTGTGCCGCCAGATCCAAGGAGAAGTAGACAAATTCGTCTTTATCGGGGCCGCGTTGTGCTGCTGTTTCGGCGAGGGTCGGCCAAGCGTGAGTGAAACCGAGTCGAACTAAAGATTCTTCGACGACTGCTGCGGCACGACTCGGCTGCTGAGATTGGGGGTTGAGATAGAGTTTAAAGGCTGATGGTTTGTCGGGGTAAAAGCACGCCGAGTGCCACATCGAGAATTTTGCTGCGGAATTTGTCGGTGCGAATAGATCGGCAATTCGATCGAAGCGATCGAGGCTGATGTTGTAATGTTCTGCTAAATATTGGTTGAGTTCGAGTCCGGCTTGCCAGTTGGACTCGACCGTGGCTGCGCTGCCTTGTGCTTCTACTAATACTCGTAATTCTGCTTTATCGGGATCTAAAGCGATCGAAAACTCAAAGGGAGAGCCATCATCCGAGACATCAGACGTCCAGCCAGTAGTTTCGCCAACTTTTCTTTGGCTCCAAGATGCCGCCAGTGCCCGAAAAATTTCCACGATCTCGACAATTTTGTCATTCAGACCCAATGTATCTGCCAAAATTGTCAATTTTTCGATGCCGACTTCAACGTATGTCGGTGTAGGGATCAGTCGTTCTGGATCGAAGCCAATTTGAGGATTATGCTCGATCGAAGATCTCTCTTTTAATGGAAGTTCTATCTGTGAATCAATATTTTCAGATAGATTAGTTGGCTTCGATCGGTTAGATGTATTCTCAAAATTAGTCATAGCACACCCAATATTTAAATGTTAAATATTTATTTCTCGACTGTGGAAATATTTTTGATATCCTATCATACGATCTTAAAAATTAGCAACCATGTTATTTTTATCACATTGATATATCAATTTAACGATTTAAAAAAGCTAGAAATCTCAGCTCTGAAAACAATTGCAAGCTTTGTCACAAGCTCGGTTTTCTTAGATATACAGGCTAAATTAGAGATCTAAAAATCTTTGAATGAGATCGATCGATACACACCCATACGTATGTATTAATTTCTAAAAGATAATTATTTTATACTTGCTTTTCTATTACCGAAGAAATAACTGAAGAAAAGTTGTAGCAATCGCTACATTGCAGATATATTATCTAAAGTAATTTTATGAAGCACATCATAACAAATACAATAATTTAAACTTACTACAAAAATTGCTTTATAGAAAAAATAAGTATAGATTGACACAAAAAATCCCCAGATCGGGGGATTGTTAGTTTTTTAGTTGCCTTGCAATAATGCTTCGATCGTCGAGACGAGTTGACCTAATTTGACGGGTTTACTTACATAGCGATCGGCTCCAGCATCGAGACATTTTTGACGATCGGCGGGCATTGCTAAAGCTGTCAAAGCCACGATCGGAATTGCCCTACAAGCCGGAATTTGGCGGAGGCGAGCGATTGCTTCAAATCCGTCGATATCCGGCATCTGAATATCCATGAGAATCACGTCGGGAGTATGGATCTGAGCCATCTCGATCGCTTGTTGCCCAGTGCCAGCTCCTAGCAGCGCATAGCCACGACTTTGCAGGTAGCCTGTCATAGTCTCCATATTGGCTTCGTTGTCTTCTACAATGAGGATCGATGCCTTTGGCCCAGTCAAGAGAGTTGCTTGAGAGTCTGGAGCTAGATCGACAATCGGTGACACGGATGATGGCACCGCAATCGCCGCACTCAATTCGACAGGCAGACACACTCGAAAACAACTACCCCGATCGACTTGGCTCTCGACTGTGACTGTACCACCATGGAGTTCGACAATTCGCTTGACTAATGCCAATCCCAATCCCGTCCCCGCATATTGGCGATTCAGACGGCTATCGATTTGGACGAATGACTGAAACAGCTTGGTAATATTTTCGGGAGCAATGCCAATGCCAGTATCGACGATCGACAAAGCGATCTGCCTTGGCGTTGTAACTGTACCCAGTCCCCCCGTCCCCTCGGCTCCCAATCCTCCCGTCTCCTTGTCCAGCACCCGCACATCTAAAGTCACACTGCCCCCTTCGGGCGTAAATTTGACCGCGTTGCTGAGTAAGTTAATCAGGACTTGAC
This sequence comes from Chamaesiphon minutus PCC 6605, assembly GCF_000317145.1. Taxonomy (GTDB): domain Bacteria; phylum Cyanobacteriota; class Cyanobacteriia; order Cyanobacteriales; family Chamaesiphonaceae; genus Chamaesiphon; species Chamaesiphon minutus. The sequence goes on from NC_019697.1 coordinate 4,585,040, forward strand.
GAATGCGCAGATCGTCTACGCGAATATTTATCTGCTTGAGGTATTCTGGCAGTTGGGTGGTCAGGTTGATTTGTCGCTTGTGGGCGAGTTCTTTGACAAATAACAAACTATTTTGGCACAGCGACTGAATCGAGACGTCGGTTAATTCGAGGACGAATTTGTTAGCTTCGATCTTGGAGAGATCGAGAATATCGTTAATTAGTGAGAGTAGGTGTTTGCCGCTTTTTTCGATCGTGACGAGCGAACTTAGTTGCTGCTGGTTGAGAGAGCCAAAGACAGATGTCTGTAAGGCTTCAGACATGCCGAGAATGGCATTGAGTGGGGTACGTAACTCGTGACTCATGCTGGCTAAAAACTCATCCTTGAGCCGGGTGGCGCGAGCGAGTTCTTGGTTGGAGATAGCGAGCTGGTAATTGGTTTGACGCAATTGGGTTTCGGCTTGCTGTCGATCGGTTAATTGAGCCTGCAATTGCTCGAATAGATTTGCCTGTTGAATCGCGATCGCTAGTCGATCGGCAATTTGTTGGAGTAATTGCGCTTCGGCAGCATCCCAGTGACGCTGGCAACCGCACGCATGGATGCTCAACAACCCCCACAATCGGAGGCGATCGCTGGGTTCGAGTCCGCTGTGAGTGTTGGCACCGCCGACGGGTAACAAAATCGGTGCGACAATTTTCGACTTGACACCGATCGTGTCTACATATTCCGGCAAGCATTCCGACCACGCATCTTGGAGCACATCGTTGACAATATGCGGGTGGCCGTGTAGGTAAAAGTCAAACTCTGCTTGGCTGATACATTCGTCTTCCCAATTTCGTTGGAGCAGACTAGGATAGCTGGGCATGACAACTTCTTCGACAACTCGGATGTGTCGATCGGGGAAAACGCGGAAAATCGTCACCCGATCGACAAGCATTAATTTCTGCACCTGCCCAGTTGCTGTAGTGAGGATTTCTTCGACCTTCAACGAATTGCGAGTTTGCTGGGCGATTGCCCCTAATGCTTGCTGCTGGAGCAGTTGGCGCGCGATCGTCTCTTCCGCCTGCCAGCGGATCTTCAATCCCGATCGGACTGTTTCATACAGGGTGGCTTGTTGGATCGCAATCCCGATCTGTTCGCCAATATGTTTGAGAAAGTCGATCTCAGTCTCTTGCCAAGTCCGCTGCGATCGACAATGATGGACGCACAGCAAACCCCATAAAGTTGAGCCATTGAGCAGCGGCACGACTAAATTTGCCCGTACCTGAAAGTTGGCGAGCATCTGCACCTCAGTATCTAACATTCCCGCCGTATAAATATCTTCGACGGCATTAATGCGACCTTGCTGATAGTAATGTGCCAATTGTTCGTCAAAGTTAGGATCGCGAACTTTTGCACCGACAATTGTCATAAATCCGTTAGCTACAGACTCAGCGACAAATTCACCCACGTCGCTGTGGCACTGGGGATCGAATCTGAAGATGCTAACTCGATCGGTTTCCAGAAATGCCCGGATTTCTCGCACCGCCGTGTCAAACACGATCGGTAGCTCCAGAGATTTCCGAATCCGTTGCATCATTTCTCGCAGGAGAAATTCACGCTCGGCTTGTTGTCGGGTCGTTTGTTCGGTTTGCTGACGCAGCCATTCGTCATGTTTGGCCGCGCTAATATCAAAGTTAATTCCCACCATCCGACAAGCCCGATCGCGCTCGTCGCGCTGTACCAAACCATAAGCTTTGAGATGATGGGTACTCCCATCTGGATGGATGACGCGAAATTCAGCATTAAAGTCGGCTGTTTTCAATACAGCTTGCGTTAATCCTTCCCGGATGGCACGTCGATCCTCGGGATGGACAATTTTCAGCCAAGTAGCGTAGGTATTGCTTTGTTCGGAGTCGGAGTTAGTACCGATCTGTCCGTATAATTCGTACATCCGATCGTCCAAAATAAATCGATCGCCGATGATATCCCACTCCCAACAGCCGACTGCACCAGATTTAAGCGATAATGACAGCCGCTCGGATAGTTTTTTTAGCTCCGTTTCGGCGTGCTTGCGCTGGGTAATATCTTGATAAGTGCCCAGTACCCCGATCGTGTCGCCGTTAAGATTGCGTAAGGGTACTTTGTTGGTTTCTAACCAGATCGAGCTACCGTCTACCTGTGTCTGAGTTTCAATAATCCCCAATTTTGCCGTGCCTGAGGCGATCGTTTCGCGATCGTCAGCACGGTAAGCCTCGGCTTCCACCTCACCCCATGGTAGCTCGTAGTCAGTTTTGCCAATAATTTCTGCTGGCGTCAAATTAGCAGCCCGGGCAAAATTCTGATTGCAGCCTAAATAACGCGAGTCTCGATCCTTCCAAAATACAGCCAGTGGAAAAGCCTCAAATACAGTTTGCAGAAATTGCTGCGATTCTTTCAGGGCTAGTAGCGGCTCGAGATCGGGCTGTAGTGATGCGATGCCAGTTGCCAGTATGTTATCTAGGGCTGGCTCTTGTGGTGTGGTTGCTGCCGCTGCTGTAGCTAAATGACGGTACAACCGATCGCGCTTAATCATCCCCACCAAACAATCTCGATCGTCCACAAGCGGTAAATAGTCAATGTGATGCCGCTCGAATAATTGAGTTGCTACCGATAAATCTGTCAATGCAGATTGTCGCAGTATCACCACTGGCGATCTCATCAGATCGCGGATCGTTACTTTGCTCAAATCTCTTCCCTGGGCAAGCGATCTGATTACATCTGTCGCCGCGAACATCCCGATCGGTCGTTCGTTTTCAACAATGACGATCCACGCAGGATCGCCGCTATCTAATTCATTCAATCGATCGCTCATCAGCGCGATCGCCTCGATCGCTATTGTCTGGGGCGAGACTACGAGCGGCTGACAGACGATGTGCCGCAAGATCGACACAGAGATCGTTTCGGACTGAGCGAACGGGACGGGATCGAGCATTAATTTTCGGCAAATCGGCATTACTTTTAGAATGCCCAAAAAGTGGCCGTAAATTTGGGTTGGAGAATGGGCACTCTAAAGCATATATTAAGCAAATAATTTCAGATGAATAGCTATTCTATCCTAGTGGTTGATGACGAACCAGATAACTTTGATGTGATCGAAGCACTGCTACCGAGCGAAAGTTATCGATTGTATTATGCTAATTGCGGTGAAGATGCAATTAACTTGTTGGATAAATTCGACCCCGATGTCATTCTACTGGATGTGATGATGCCCGGTCTCAACGGATTTGAAGTATGTAAGCGGATCAAACTCATGTCCCAATGGCAGGGCGTGCCGATTATTATGGTGACAGCTTTATCTAGTAAAGAAGATTTAGCCCGCTGTTTGGCCGCAGGTGCCGATGACTTTCTCTCCAAGCCCGTCAATGGTCTCGAACTATCTGCTAGAGTCAACTCCATGGTCCGAATCAAAAAACAATACGATCGGATTCAAGCATTCTCCAGACTTCAGCGAAATAATATCCATTCTTTAGCCAATAATTTAAATGAAATTCGCTTAGATTTAGCAGTAGGATTTCCCAATGAATTTAATTCGCCCCTAAGTATTATTGCCGACAATATTGAGTATCTCAAGCAGAACGTCGAGCACTTAAGTTTGCCTACTACGCTCCAGCTTTTGGATACCAGCGATCGATCTCTCACTAAACTGCATACTCTAACTCAGAAATTTTGGTTTTATCTCAAACTTATTGTCGAACCCCCCGTACCCAGCAATCTCGATATATCGCTCCCTAGATTTATCATCGAGCGGCTCTTGAGCGATCGATTCGCTGAAGTCCCAATGCCTAGCAACTTAAGTTACGAAATTGAAAGCACAAAAATAGCTATTAATGAAGATTTGGCTCAATGGATATTTAACGAACTATTAGAATACGTATTCGCACGTTACCAAGATGATACTTATTTGAAAATTAGTGGTAAAATAATTGATAATGCTTTTCATTTTTCCTTATCTAAGCGTCACAAAAACGACGCAAATTCATTAGAGTCAGATATGTCTGATTTAATTAAATTTAATTCATCTGATGATGAAAGCTCAGAATTAGAAATTGGGCTGAAGATTATCAAAAAAATTGTCGAAATTTACGACGGCATCTTTTTAATTTCTAATTTCGATCGGGAAGAGATCGAAATTTATGTCACTTTGCCATTGGCATCTGAAAACACATCAATGACCGAATTACAGCTAGGATCGCCCACTATCTTCAAACAAAATCAGAATTAAGATAATTGATAATTGATAACTAGGTTTAGGGTGGATGTTAAATCTTCACCCTAAAGCCTAAAGCCTAAAGCCTAAAGCCTAAAAACTAAAGCCTAAAGCCTAAAGCCTAAAAACTAAAGCCTAAAAACTATTTATCCCTGAATATTCGGTAACTGCGATGTTAGCAATCGATCCATCCAGCCCTCAAAATAAGCCATATTTGTGGCTTGTTGTTGTCGATCGGTACTATCTAGCGGATAGGGAGCCAAGCCTAAAATAGTTGCACTAGTGACGCAGTACATTGACTTCTGAAAACTTTGACAAATCTTGACTAGTAAATCGTCTTCTTTGCGCTTAGTATGTTGATAAATTTCATGTAAATAAGGTGGGATATAATGGCGCATATCCTGCATTAATAAAGTGGGGGGAATCCCCGCACCGCCGATGGGCAGCGGATCGGCATACAGCGCACCATAAGTAAAACTATTTTGTTCGACGGGAATTTGATGCGCTTGAGCATTATAAGAAACCACGCCCAAAAATGGCGTGCCGCGAAAGAAAATGGCTTCTACATAAGGTACAGCTACATCCATTAGAAAAGTCAGATTTGCCGACGGAGGTAAAATATCATAGCTACGACCGTCGATTTCGACAGCGTAGTTAATCGGATTGCCAGCCGCTGCTACCAATCCCGCTTTTACCCAATTCACCACATCGGGAATCGTAGTTACTTTACCTGCTTCATAGGCTTTACCTAAAGTTAAAAAAATCGGTGCCATTACCGCCCAAAATTGCCCCAGAGCATTGTAATAAACCGATTGACGTACCTGTTCTGGTAAGAACTCTGGAAATAACCGATGCAACAATTTGATTATCGGCTTGTTCTTAATTTTGGCTTGAATTGCCAGCTCGATCGAGTCGCTAAATTCTGGTGATTCAATATATGCCTCTAGCCTACCGCCACCGTGCCAGAGCATCACCTTCATACAATATTCGGCATATTCAAAATTAATGCGATCGTGCCACCAATGCTTCAATAACCGATCGAACGATACATTACCATCAAAATATTTAAAAAACGGAAATAGATTTAAAAACTCTCGATCGGCAATATATTGAAGATTTTTCTGATAAGCATCTAACACATAACCGTAACTATCTAAAATTCCAACTACTTCTTTAACATTAGTCGGGTTGTCTGGTAAAAAACTTTGGCCTTGATAAAAGCGATCGATATAAGTTGCAAAACGATGACAAGAATTAGTAGCAGTCATTGGGATTTCGGATTGTAGATTGTGGATTGCAGATTGTTATCTTTCTTCGTCTTACTTATTGCTTATTGCTCAAAATATTAGCTACCATCGCTGGCGGCTGATGCAAAGTCGCGGCAATCGTCGGCTCACTCCACCGCGTAATCCATCCCGGCTGCAACCCAAACACCACCACCGCGATCGTCAGAATCATCGCTGGATAACGCTCCCGCCACGTTACTGCTTCTAGATTTTGCACTGTTGCTGACAACCGCCCAAAGAAAGCCTTGTTAATCAGCAACAGATAATAAACCGCCGTCAACCCCGTACCCACCATACAAAGAAGCGTCTGAACTGGGAAAACCGGAAAACTACTGCGGAAAATCAAAAACTCCGCCACAAACCCCACCATTCCCGGAATTCCGGCACTTGCCATCACTCCTACCACCATCAAACTGCCAATTACAGGCATCCCCCGTTCGGGATTGAGTAACCCTTCCAAGACATTGATATCTCTTGTTTTAGTTTTCTGATAAACCACTCCCACCAATAAAAATAGGGTAGCAGAAATCAAACCGTGACTGACCATCTGAATCATCGCCGCCGAAAAACTCAGTGGCGTATTTGCCGCCGCAGCTAACAAGATATAACCCATGTGACTGACAGAACTATAAGCCACCATCTTCTTCATATCCCGTTGCGCGATCGCCATCAACGCCCCATATAATACGCTAACGATCGCCCAGACTGAGAGCCATGGTGCCGCAATCTGCCAAGCATCGGGGAATAATCCCACGCAAAAGCGCAGAATGCCGTATGTAGCAAGTTTGAGCAATACTCCTGCCAACAATACCGAAATCGGTGTGGATGCCTCAACGTGAGCGTCGGGCAACCAAGTATGAAACGGAAACAACGGCATCTTGATTCCAAAACCCAGCAGCAGCGCACCTAGTAGCCATAACTGTTGGCCCACAGGCAAGGCATGAGCTAATGCAGGATTGTAAATAAAGCTATTGCTACCACCTAACCAGGCTAATCCTAAGAACGCCGCCAGAATTAAGGCACCCGATAAAGCAGTGTAAATCAAAAATTTAGTCGCTGCATACGCCCGCTTTTGACCGCCCCAGATGGCAATCAACAGATACAGCGGAATCAATTCTAGCTCGTAAGCGATAAAAAATAGCAATAGATCTTGAGCCAAAAATACGCCACTTACCGCCGCATTTAAGATCAAAATTAAGCTGTAATACAGGCGCGGTCGCTCGATCTGTTCGTCGGTGCTATAAATGGCAATCCATGTCAATAAACTGTTGAGAGCCACCAATGGCAATGACAAACCATCGACACCTAGCCGATAAGACAACCCCAAAGCATCGATCCAGGTGAAATTTTCGGCAAATTGCATCCCCGGATTACTTAAGTCGAACTGTGTCAATAAAAGCACCGTCCAACCAATCACAGCTAGAGAAACCGTCAAGGAGATCGTTCGCGTAGCGTCTCTAGAAGAGAATCGAGTCTGACTCGGCCACAAGGCGGCTAAAATGGCTCCCAATGCGGGAACGATTAGTAGAATACTAAGCATCAGAGTAGAATGGTGGATGGATTGAGATTGTAGATTGTAGATTGTAGATTGTAGATTGTAGATTGTGGATTGCGGATTGCGGATTGTGGATTGTGGATTGAGAATAAAATACTCCCAACCTCCTCATCTCCCAGTCCTCCAGTCTCCCCGTCTCCCAACTCCTAACTTTAAAGCGATAAAAACAACCAAGCGACCGTCAAACCCAGAAGACCGATGCCGACGGTAATTGTCAGAACATAGCTTTGGACTTGTCCGGAGGCACCGTATTTAAGGCTTTCGCTACCAAAGATCGTTGCAAACCCGATTAAATTGACCAAGCCATCGACGATATAACGATCGATCCAAGCGGTTAGTTGCGAAAGTTGATACACCACCCACACCACTGTATTGTCATAGAACTTTTCGACATAAAAATCATATGTCAGTAGCTCTTGCAACCACGGTACGGATAGTTTCACGGGGGTGCGATCTGTTCTGAAGTACAGCAATCCGCCAACGACAAATCCTAACACGCTCGATAGACTAATCGAACTAAATTGCAACACGCTAATATCGTCCAAGTCCGGTAGCAGAGCCAGTTGGGACATTACGGCGGGGGTCAATAGTGTCAACACTGTCAAAATTACCATCGGTAAAGCCAATGGCCAAGGTACTTCTGGCGCACGTCTGGTCTTCGGCTGCGTTTTACCCAAAAATACCAAGCCGAACACGCGCGCCAGGTTGAAAGTAGTCAACCCATTAACTAACAAGATCGTCCAAATCGCCCAGGGATAATCGATCCGCAGAGCCTCAAAACCCTCTTGGAATGCCCAAAAACCACCCAATGGGAATACACCAGTCATCGCCAGAGCACCGACAATAAAAGCCGTCGTCGTGGCAGGCATACTCTTAGCCAAACCGCCAAACTCGTTCACATCCTGAGTATTGGTCGTCAAAATTACACAACCGACACTCATAAATAGCAGTGCTTTGGCAACCGCATGAGCGAACAGCAAGAAGAACGCAAAACTAATCCACTTTGCGCCAACGGCAATAAATACCAGCCCTAAATAAGCACTAGTAGAATATGAAATCGTGCGCTTGATATCGATTTGCGCGATCGCGACCAAAGATGCGCCGATCGCTGTCACCGTGCCGATTACCATTAAAGTATTCGTCACGATCGGCGATAGATACAAGATTGGGTGAACTTTAATTAAGATATAAGCCCCGCCAGTCACCACCACCGAATTCCGCAGAATCGATGCGGGGTTTGGCCCTTCCATTGCTTCATCCAACCACAAGTGTAATGGAAACTGAGCGCATTTCCCGATCGGCCCTGCAATCAAGGCCAGACCGATGAGGGTCGCTGTCAAAGGCGAAATATTTGGATGTTCGCACCACTCATACAAGTCGTTAAAATCTAAACTCCCTACCAGACTCGACAGGGCAATCACTCCGGCAAATAGCAAGATATCCCCTGCCCGTTTGGTCAAAAAAGCATCGCGAGCCGCTTTGACTACCAACGGTTGTGCGTACCAAAATCCCACCAGCAGGTAGGTGGACAACGTTAATAATTCCAGCAAGCCATAGCTAACCAGCAGCGAATCGCTAATGGCAACCGCACTCATTGCCCCTTCAAAAAAGCCCACCAAAGCGAAGAATCTCGCCAGTGCCCAGTCTTTTTCCATGTAGCCCAAGGCAAACACCTGAGCTAGCAAACTCAAAATCGTCACTGACTCCATCGCGCCGACGCTCACCGACGACAGCTCGAACGTCAGATCGAGATCTAGTCCCGCTACTGTCAACCAATTAAAAACAATCCGGTATGGCTCGTGATTCCAGACTGCCTGAAACAACGCCGTGCCGTGAATAAAGGCGATCGTCGTCATCAGGATATTTAAATAGGCTGCTGGTCTAGGGCCAGTCCGGCGTACTAATCTCGTCATCCAGGGAATGGTAAGAATAGCCCCAACCAAGCCATAGCAAGGTATCCACCAACCTGTATCCAGCAGCATTTGTTCCATAAATTATGTCTAGCTATATATTTTGAGAATGTTAAAATTTTTTACAGCCAACGCCAGCACAAATCGCGGCAATCGAGGTATATCTGCGTATTTCACAATTGAAATTGGAAACTTTAGATTTTTTTAAGCTATCACTTATTATCTATCACAACTAACCGATCGCGCTTAGGACTAAAGACGGTACCGATCGAGTCGCGACTCTCTAGCCGGATTTTAACCGTATGTTTATACTATAGACATCCCACTGCCACCCCGGGGTAAGCCTGCGAATATCAGCACAGCTTATGACAGAAATCAAAAATAATAATTTTGTATTATATTGCCAAAGCGATCCCCTAAACTGTACTATCGATCGTATCCTTATCGCGATTTTGAATTTTAAAGACCTTTAATCTGCCCAGCTTTTGCCAATCGCCGCACAAGCGACAGTTTTCGTTTCTAAAAATTTTGCTCGACTCTATACTTACAATAAAAAAATATCTAACTGACTAATCGATCGCCAGAGAGTTCGGCAGCCCAGATGCTGTATTTAAGACAGTTCCGCTACTAACTCAAGTTGCTAGTTACTCAATCATCAGCGACTAAAACCGCCGCTGATGTTGCAAAGTCCGCCTATGCCTCGGTCACGCTACGCGAACGCGGACTAGTTTATTAGTCCGCGAAGGCGGACTTTGTATTCTGAGCGGCGGTTTCTAACCGCTGAGATTGTAACTAGCAACTTACATTACTAGTGGCGCAATATCAACAAAACTCTCATCCCTTTTAGAGTAATTCTCACCCAGAGAAGCGGACAACTCTAAACGGCGTTGCACTACTGCTGGACGCTCCCCGTGTAACTTAAACATCAAGGAAAATTTAGACAATGATAGTAGTCCCGGAAAATATTACCGCTTCGCCACCTACCCCGTGGTTGAAGACTTTAGTCGAACCCCAGATCCACCCTAGTGCCTACGTACACGCTTTTTCTAACATTATCGGTGATGTCCGCATCGGTGCCAATGTGATGATCGCCCCGGGGATTTCGATTCGGGCGGATGAAGGCAACCCCTTTGGCATTGGCGATAATACCAATATCCAAGATGGCGTCGTCATCCACGGTTTGGAACAGGGTAGAGTTATCGGCGACGATAATGCCGAATACTCAGTCTGGATTGGCGCGAATACCTCGATCACCCACATGGCCTTGATTCACGGCCCTGCCTACGTCGGTGATAATTGTTTTATCGGCTTTCGTTCCACCGTTTTTAACGCCAAAGTCGGCGATGGTTGCATCGTGATGATGCACGCCCTGATTCAGGATGTCGAAATTCCACCCGGTAAATACGTCCCATCGGGAGCAATTATTACCAACCAGCAACAAGCCGATCGCTTATCTGAAGTACAGCCAGACGATCGCAAATTTGCTGCACACATTATCAGTATTAACGATTCGTTACGTTCCGGCTATCGCTGTGCCGACGATATCGAGTGTATTACACCGCTGCAAGAAGCGATCGATATCTCTAGTTCTGGTTTGTACGGCATTGCCAGAGCAGAAAAGCTCAAAACTACGACCTCCAGCCATGCTTCTACCCTCTCACCCGATGTCGTCAGCAACGTCCGTCGCTTGCTGTCTCAGGGTTATAACGTCGGTACCGAACATGCAGACAAACGTCGCTTCCAGACTAGCTCTTGGACTAGCTGTGCGTCTTTTAACACCGATCGCGAAGGCGAGATCTTCACCGCTCTAGAAAATTGTCTCCAAGAGCATAACGGCGAATATGTCCGGCTGATCGGCATCGATCCTCAAGCCAAACGGCGCGTCCTAGAGAGCATAATTCAGCGACCAGGCGATATCGCTCCCAAAACATCTAATTCTCGCCCAGCGCAAGCTGAAGCTCACAACAGAGCCTCTGCGGCAAGTCAGACTCATGCTGCGTCTGCACATAGCACTACTGGGGTAGATCCAGAAATCAAGAAGCTCGTCACTCAGCTCCTCAATAGTGGTTCGCAAGTAGCTGTAGAGCGCGCCGACAAGCGTCATTTCCAAACTAGTTCTTGGACTACCTGCGGTCGGATCGAAGCTCAACACGAAGCAGCCGTCATTGGCGCGATCGCCGATTGTATTGCCAATCATCCCAACGATTACATCCGCGTCATCGGTGTCGATGCCCATGCAAAACGACGCGTAGCTGAAAAAATCGTCCATCGCCCCGGCGCGATCGTTCAAACTCAAAGCACCAATGGTAGTAGTACTCGCAGTTTTGCCACTAACAGCCATGCTACCACCAGCCATACGAGCAGTACTGCTGCCAGTAGCAGCTTGAGCCTCGATGTCGTCGAGACGATCTCCCGATTAGTCGCTCAAGGAAGTGCCATCTTCACCGAGTTCGCCGACGAGCGTCGCTATAAGAGCAACGCTTGGGAAACTGGCAGTAAAGTCGCTGGTAACAATGCCGCCGACATCGCCCGCGCCCTCGAATCGATCGTCCGCGATCGATCCAAATCCTACATCCGGCTGATCGGTGTAGACCAACAAGCCAGAAAACGGACGGTTGAAAAACTCATTCACCGCCCAACCAAGTAAGCTACTATCCGAATTTTAAGGCTTTGGCCTAAAGCCTCGATCGAGCTTGTGTATACAAGTTGGTTGGACTCCGTTTTGAGATCTGAATCCCCCCTAACCCAACCTATCCATTACCCACAGATTAACAGCCTAAAGTGCTAGTAATAATGCGAAGCGCGCTACGATCCTCACAAATCGACCCTTTGGAGGGGGTCTGGGGGACGCAACCGTCCCCCAGCGGGGGGTTTGGGGGGTCTCCCCCCAAGTCCGGGTTCTACCACACCAGTAACCTCAAAAAGCACCATTCCAAAATCTGTGGGTAATGCATAGCTCCAACGGGGGATCTGGGGGGAAGCCTCCCCCCAGATCCGGGTTCGGTAGCACCAGCAACCTAAAACTAAGCACTATTCCAAAATCTCGATATTAGGGGGGCATCTCCAGATCTATCCCCTTGAAAAGGGGAGAGCTTGGCTCGGAGTTCAGCAAATAGACCGATTGACCGATCGCCGATCGAGACCTTTGTTGCCACTGCAAAATGGCAACCGAAGCGATCGACACTAGCAAAGGCACGATAACACGTTTTTGTCAAGTAAAATTCATTGAGTTATCCGGCGAATTACAATTGTCATATAAAACTTTCTGATATCTAACTTAACAAAATAAAATTGTTGCTTATATTGCCAAAGCGTAACGTCTCAGTCTATGCTTGACTTTAGCAGATCCATATTGTTGAGTTTTTGATAGACAAAAGTCTATGGAAACAATCAGTGTATGCTACTAAATATAGACTTTGATCGAACCTCGATCGAGTCGTCTTCTTGACTCGCTATACCGTCGGGAAACCCGACGTTGGCGTAGCCACTCCGTCAGGAGTTACGCAAGTCGCAAACTACAAATTTACTTTAAGGACGAAAAATATATGTCTATTGCCGTGGGAATGATTGAAACCAAAGGTTTTCCTGCTGTTGTGGAAGCTGCCGACGCCATGGTCAAAGCCGCACGAGTCACATTGGTCGGCTATGAAAAAATTGGTAGCGGTCGGGTAACTGTCATTGTCCGTGGTGATGTCTCTGAAGTACAAGCTTCCGTATCCGCAGGTGTGGAATCCGTTAAGCGCGTCAATGGTGGTGAAGTACTGTCTACACACATCATTGCTCGTCCCCACGAGAACCTAGAGTACGTCTTACCCATGAACTACACCGAAGACGTCGAAAAATTCCGCGTCTAGAAGTTGCAAGTTAGCTAAAATATCGCATTAAAGTCAAAAATTCAGGAGTCATTGATAATGTCTATTGCTGTTGGGATGATCGAAACCTTGGGCTTTCCCGCCGTTGTGGAAGCTGCTGACGCTATGGTTAAAGCCGCTCGCGTCACACTAGTCGGCTACGAAAAAATCGGTAGCGGTCGCGTTACTGTCATCGTTCGTGGCGACGTTTCGGAAGTACAAGCTTCTGTATCCGCAGGTGTTGAATCTGTCAAGCGCGTTAATGGCGGTCAAGTACTGTCTACACACATCATCGCTCGTCCTCATGAAAACCTTGAGTACGTCTTGCCCATGAACTACACCGAAGATGTAGAGAAATTCCGCGATAGTTTGAATGGCCCCGGCCCACTCGCGATCGGCGGTAGACGTTCTTAAGGCTAGATGAAACTAGCTAAAGTATTGGGTACTGTGGTCAGTACCCACAAAGAACAGAGTTTAACTGGAACGAAGTTTTTGCTCGTGCAAATGCTCGATCCCGCAGGTAACGATCTTCCGGAGTATGAGGTGGCCGCCGATTGTGTGGGGGCAGGTTTAACAGAAGTAGTTTTAGTGAGTCTGGGCAGTGCTGCCCGTCAAATCTCTAACAAAGACCGCTATCCTGTCGATGCGATGGTCGTCGCGATCGTGGATACAGTGGCACTAGGTAACGATCTGACTTACAGCAAACGAGATGCCTCATAGTAAAAAACTATTATGTAGTTAATTTTAGACTTTGGGGAATTTTTAAACAAATTCTTCCAAAGTTGCGATCTATAGGCCGATTCAGGTCGGCTGGATCTAGTCTGGTCAAGACTAAGATTTAAACTCAAAAGTTATTGATGATTTAACACAGAACCGAAGATATGAGTGATATTAGTGATAGCGTCCGCCAACAGATTCGGCGGTTATTAAGTCAAGGCTACCGCGTGGGGCTAGAATACGCCGATGCTCGCCGTTTTCGGACTGGCTCGTGGCAAAGTGCGACAGTCACCCAAGGCAGTGAAAGCACTGTCCTCGCTAGTATTGCTAGCGCGCTCGGCGAGCACCAAGGTGAATACGTGCAACTACTCGGTGTCGATACCCAGTCGCGCACGCGGGTGTTGGAGTTGATGATTCAACGTCCCGATGGTGCCGTGACCCAAGTGAGTAATACCAAGATCAATGGCGGCAAAACCTCAGTTGCTAGCAGCGGTAATTCCGTCAGCAATGGTGGTGGCACTGATGTTGCTCGTGCGGTTCGGGATCTGTTGAGTCAGGGTTGTCGGATCGGCACAGAGTTTGCCGATCCTCGCCGCTATCGCGCCACTTCCTGGACGAGTGGACCATCTTATCAAGGCACTCGCGATGCCGAAGCAATCGCCATGCTAAGTGAGCTAGTAGCCAACCATCCAGACGATTATGTACGGCTGATCGGCATCGATACTCACGCGCGTCGTCGGGTCGTCGAATTAGTCATCCACAAACCAGGAGAGCCAGTAACACTCAGTATTGGCGGCGGTAGCAGTCAAAAAACTAGCTCATTTAGTAGCTCCTATGGTGGATCGAGTGTGAGTAGTAATATCAAAACCTCCCTCAGTGCCGAAGTCGTTGCCTCCGTACGTCGCCTGCTGGAAAATAGCTACCAGATCGGTACAGAACATGCCGATAGCCGTCGCTTCCGCAGTAGCTCTTGGCACACTTGTAAGCCAGTATCGGCCACTCGCCTCCAAGATGCAGTCGCACAACTAGAGACTTGTTTACACGAGCATGAAGGCGAATACGTGCGGCTGATTGGGATCGATACCCAAGCAAGACGTCGCGTTCATGAGGAAATCATCCAACGCCCTCAAAAGTAACACGAACGGCAAACGGCAAAAAGTTACCAGTAAACAGTTGGAGCCTAAAAGTCAGCCAAAGCTGATGCCGATCGATAGTTGTCCTAGCTAACAGCTCGTTATGCCCAGGTGCAGCTCTAGAACGTCCAAATTATCCCAATTGCCAAAACTTAACTTTAAGTAAATGGCAGCCGCTCGGCTTCGCTGGTAGACCCCTGTTTTGCGCTCCCTCGATCGATCCTCATGCTAACTAAGTTCCGATCTTTATCTAGGGAGGTAGTCCCCGTCCATCTCAATGGTAATGTCTCGATCGATCCGAGTGCCGCGATCGCGCCTGGAGTCTTACTTCAAGCCGAAGCGAACAGTCAGATTACGATCGGGGCTGGGGTATGTATTGGTGCGGGGACGATCGTTCACGCAGCAGGCGGAAATCTAGAAATTGGTGCGGGAGTTTGCTTGGGTCGAGGCGTACTGATTCTGGGTAGCGGCTCGATCGAGCGCAATGCTTGTATCGGTGCGGGGACAACCGCGATCGATCCGCAGATCGAAGAGGGTGCGGCAATTCCACCTCATTCGCTGCTAGGAGATCGCAGTCGCGGTGAGGTATCGGTCGTTGAAGAGACACCAGCGGCTGATGTCGCACCAACAGCCGCCAAAACCGCAGAACCAGGAGATCTTTGGGATACTACCGATGCTTGGGATACACCAAAAATCGAGACTCCCGCTGTGGCAGACCCTGCCGTTAACAATTCTCCCGATCGAGCGGAAACGCTGACAGTGACACTCGAAATCGATCGCAAATCTGCTAAATCGGTCGCTGGACGTGCCAACTTCGAGCGACTCAAACGTCACCTTTTCCCCGATGGCCGAACCAATGACTAAACCCAAACCACCCAAACTGACATCAACCAAAATTACGATCGTGTTGAACGGGAAAGGTGGTGTCGGTAAAACCACGACCGCCGTCAATCTAGCAGCGATTTTTGCAGAAGATCATCGCGTGCTGCTAGTCGATGCCGATCCGCAAGGGTCGGCAAGTTGGTGGGTCAAGCAATCCGATGGTGTAGATTTAGGCTTCAAAACCCAAGAGTTAACCGATCTAACGGGTGTCAGTCGCCAACAGTGGGCTGATTATGACATTGTAGTGGTCGATATGCCGCCAGCACTCGACTCGGTGGCTTTAGCCGCAATTTTGCCAATCGCCGATTACTTAGTCTTGCCAACCCCGCCAGCTCCAATGGATCTGGCGGCATTGATTCGCACGGTCAGACAGGTGGTTCTGCCCACGAAAATCGGCCATCGCGTCCTGTTGACTAAAGTGAATGCTCGCGGTTTGAGAGAAGCTCAAGAAGCACAACAAACCTTATTAGAGTGTCAGATTCCGGTTTACTATACAGTAATTCGGAACTTGAAAATTCACGAACGGGCGGCGATGGCAGGCTTGCCCATCAGTCAATTTAAAAGTCAAGCAGCCGCACCCGCAGCCGCAGACTACCGTTGTGTCGTCAATGAAATCTGGAAAGACTGGAGCAAAATATGACTGTTAGAAAAAAAAGATCTTCACCTGCTGATGTATTGCGGCAAGAAATGCAGCAACCATTGGTCATCCCCGAACGGAGTGCTGCCCCCAACAATACTCCTCAAAACCCCCCAACCACTCCTACGCCAACAACTACTAATAATACTACCGACATGACTCCCCCTAATAACGATGATGCCGCTACCATCGCCCAACTTAAAGCGGCTCAAGAGAAAGAAGCCAAACAGCAACAGCAGCAACTCGAAGCTGTCACTAAAGAATTGAAAGAAGCTCAAGAAAAAATCCTCAAGCTAGTAGAACAAAACCAAGCACCCGCTAAGAACAAGAGTGCGGCAATCGTCAAACAAGATACATCCAGATCCAATGCTTCAATTACGGCTCGTCCGACCGAATCCCGTGAGGAAACAGCTCGTCGTCGCGCCAACACCGATATCGGCTGGCTCGACTAATGGCGAACGACTGGTGACGAACGTAGCAATTCTGCTTTGCAGAGGCTCTGCCAACGACTCTAGCGATTGACTATTGTCACTTTCTGGATGAAAAACACAATCCAGTTAGAGCCTATTTCTACCTCGTAACCAATTTATGCTGGCTATTTGTCGATCTTTGTAAGGAGTATTTTGTATGGCTGATGCGCGAAGTTCCGCTCAGGCAGTGGGCACGATCGAAACCGACGGATTCCCCCCCGTCTTAGCCGCTGCTGATGCCATGGTTAAAGCCGGAAATGTTACCTTAGTGTACTTTGGTTTAGCAGAGCGCGCTGAGTTTATCGTAGCGGTTCGCGGAACTGTATCTGAGGTGCAACAAGCTGTTGCGGCTGGCGTCCGCGCGGGTGAAGAAGCTAAACGTGGCGGAGTAGTGAGTCACTATATCGTTCCGCATCCAACTGGCAATGTAGATAGCGTATTACCAATTCACTATACATCGGCATCAGAAGATTTTTGGGTGTAATTTGGTGAAGAGTGGATAGTGGATAACGATTTGCGTAACTCCTACGGAGTGGCTGTGCCTCCGGCAGGCTACGCCAACGCCAACGTCGGGAAACCCGACGGTTTAGCAAATCAAGACAGTGGATAGTGAAGCTATCGGTTAGTGTGGGCAACTATGGCAATATCTAAACTGCTAAATCCTGACTAAGTTATTAATCATTTAATTTATTTGTCTTCTCCCAACTCCCCGCTTCCCGCTCCCCGCTTTTAGTAAATCTAGTATGCGATCGATAATTTATTTTAGGAGTTTATATTTAAATGGCTGATTCCATGAGTTCTCAACAGGCAGTTGGTTCGATCGAAACCAAAGGGTTTCCCGCTGTCTTAGCCGCTGCTGATGCGATGCTCAAAGCAGGACGCGTCACTCTAGTCGGATACCTTAGGGCTGGTAGTGCCCGTTTCACCGTCAACGTGCGCGGTGATGTCTCCGAAGTCAAGCAAGCAATGGCGGCTGGTGTCGATGTGGTCGAAAAAGTGTACGGTGGAACCTTAGAATCTTGGGTGATCATCCCGCGTCCGCATCCCAACGTTGAGCGAATTTTGCCAATTGGTTATACTGAAGAAGTCGAAGAATTTCGCGCTCAAGTTGAAGGTCGCATTAGCTAGTAGCTAGCACTCATCTAAAGGATAGTTTCGATGTTAGCCGATCGCCATCGTAGAGCAAGGCTAGGTTCGCTATCTACTGTCTTGATTTGCTAAACCGTCGGGTTTCCCGACGTTGGCGTTGGCGTAGCCTGCCGGAGGCACAGCCACTCCGTAGGAGTTACGCAAATCGCTATCTACTCTGTTCACTATCCACTAAATTTACCCTTGGGGAGACTCTCACAGCCAGTCATGTCCAATATTCATGCTGAAAGTGCCATCGGGTTAGTATCCACTCGCAGCTTTCCGGCGATGGTGGGAACGGCAGATATGATGCTCAAATCTGCTGCCGTCCATTTAGTAGGTTATGAAAAGATTGGCAATGGTTATTGTACCGCCGTAATTCGGGGTCGCTTTCCGGACGTGAAATTGGCAGTAGCCGCAGGCGCAGAAGTTGCCGAGCAGATGGATGAATTGATCTCCAAATCGGTAATTTCCCGTCCGTTTCCCAATCTCGATGCCGTCCTGCCAATTAGCGATCGATTGCTAGCACAAATTGTCAGCAAAAGCAAACTCAGCAATCTGGCTATCGGTCTGCTCGAAACTCGCGGTTTCCCACCGATGGTCGGCGCGATGGATGCGATGCTCAAAACAGCAGATGTGCATGTTGCTGGCTATGAAAAAACGGGTGCTGGCTTTTGTACCGCCATCATTCGCGGTACCGTCTCCAACGTCACGATCGCGCTCGATGTCGGCATGTCAGCCGCCGAGCAGATTGGCGAACTACGATCGATCATGGTCATTCCCAGACCCCTAGAAGATTTAGAGCGGACGATTCCGACGGCTAGTTATTGGCTCGAACCCGTACTGACGATTCCCGAACAGCCACTAGTACTACCGTTACGCTTGCCACAAGTTGTTAATGTCCCCGTCGTCGAAACTGCACCAATGGTCGAAGTGGAAGTCGTCGAAGCCGAGCCGCTAAAATTAAACGAAAACCGAGAATCGCTAGATAACTAGATGTTGTCGAGCTAATCTACGATTCTCAGTCTTCGTAGCACAACAGTTGCTTGTATCATCACTCATACACTATACATACAAGTCGGCTAGGCTTCGTTTTTGGTTGGTTTACACCTAACCCCCCTTTAATCGATGCCAAATTTTACCGAGACTACGGCGGTAATATCCTTATCGATCGAGCTAGTATCGTATCTACCCTCACCACTAACAGCAGTTGAATAGCGGGGAGTGATTTGAAATACGCCAGTATCGGCACTGCGAACGCGACCGACGCGGTTGCCAGTGCTTTGGGCGATCGATTCGGCTCTGGCTTTGGCATCTTTGGTAGCTTCAGCCACCATCTCGATCCGCAGTTCGCTGAGTTTGTTGTAAAGATACTCTGGTGGTTCGGAGGTAATGCCAATCCCTTCGTTAATTAGGGAGTTAATTTCCTGCGATAGTTTCGCATAACGATCTACTTGATTCGATCGAATTTCGAGTTGTTGAGTAAGTCTATAAGAAAGCGTTTTACCCGTTTCTCGACCATCGGTCACTTCCGGAACCGAAACAGTTGATAGAGAGCCGAGCGAAATCTCACTAGCCGGAACGTTTGCGGCTTTGAGATAGGCTTGGACTCGATCGATCCAACCTGTCAGTTGTTGATAAGCAGCCTGAGTAGTCGGTTGTTGACTTGTCAGCGTTACTCGCCAGACAATGTAGTCTGATTTAATCGGTCGTTTGGCAGAACCAGTAATGACCAAGGCATCATCCACTCGCTTCATATTGCCAATGGCTCCCGCCCATAAAAATGAGCTGGCGATCGCTGAAGCAGATAATAAGGCTAATCCGGCAAATAACTGAGGAAATCGATCGCGCGATCCAATGCTTTCCATTAATTGTGACTCACACACACAAAATAAGTTGTTGCAGATGATGAAATTTTCACCATCCTCAATGCCAACTACACTGCGCGAGTAAGGATTCCGGAAGAGTGGACGGGTAGGCTTTTTAATTAAGATGATTATCCAGATCCAAAATGACGACTTGCTCGATTGAATTATCGACAACTAGCCGCTGGGCGACGCCGCCTGGGACGATGCCATAAATGGCACTACCGTTGCTGTAGACAATTTGACCGTCTGCGCCGATATCGAAAGCTAAGACGCCGCGATCGAGAACTTTGGGTTCGCGGTGCGGAAATTGTTCGACTAATTCCCACGAGCGGGGGACGATGGCGGGAGAGTCGGCATCGCCAAATCGCCGATTGCGCTCGATTTGAGCGGCAGTATCGACCCAGCGACCCAACAATTGCATTTGCTGTGCTCTACCTCGGCGGGGTTGGGATATTGCCAAAAGCGATTTACCCGTGTGACGGCGGGTAAAAAAATTCAGCCATTCAAACACTGCTGTGACTAGACGTGCGGGGATCAGCAAGGTATCTTTGAGCACTTGAGAAAACCGCGCTCGCTGGCGCAAGGGCACGTAGGGACGGCGGATATAGTACAAAGTGCCATCGGCAGTCATTTGGGGGCTGAGAAGGTCGTATTTGGGGTCGCTGGCGAGCGTAACAACTTCTTGTCGATCGAGATCTAGTTGCTCGATGGTCGAATGCTTTTGTTCGATAATACAACCTGACTCATCGCGACTGATGCCAGCAGACTGAAAGACGATCGCCTTGCGGAAACCCGGAATCCATTTGGGAGCCAGATCGAGTGAGTCGCCTTCGGTAGCCTGCACCAAATGGACGGAATTTACAGGCATCGTCGCGATATTTGCGCTGCCATCTTTGGCAATGGCCGCGCAGGCAATTAACTGATATTCGGGATGAAAATCGACTCGATCGACTTTAAAATCTGCACTATGGAATAATCTTTTCTCTCTGGTTCTGGGGCGAGTATCTAAGGGTGTGGCTTTACCCAAGACATCGATCGTACCAGCAAACCGTTCGAGTGTAAAAATCCCGCCGACTTCTCCAGCTTCGAGGGTGTAAAGTAGACGATCGGCACTAGTCGGACAAACACCTTGTACGGCAACAGAAACGCCTGAAGAAGATGAAGATTCACCTCTGGCGGCGCGATGCCGATCTCCATCTGCGGACATCCCCCCAGACATCAAATTTGCTGTCATACTTTTTTGCTTCCAGCCATTGCGCTGCTGCGTCTGGAACTCTCGTTGCTGTACCGCTTGCCCAAACTCACTAATAATCGTCTGGACATTGGCTTGACCCAATTTAAGGTAAAGTCTACCTCCCGATAGGTATGCAAAATTAAAACTCATGTGACGGTCTTCAGTAAGCGTTAGCTGGTAGGCAGTTCGGGTCTGGTAGAATACCCGATATGCTGTTTATACTGTTCCCCAACTAGTACCAAGAGATCTCATTGTCAGCGAAATTTTTCCGAATTAGTCGCTAGTTAATAGCTAGGATTTAAGATTCAGTGGTGCGATTCCGGCTAAATCGAGAATTTGGGGAATCAGATCTTCGCGCTTGACAGCCATCAAATGCACGCCTTGACAGAGCTTACTGGCTAACTGTACCTGTTCGGCTGCAATTTGAATCCCTTCACGCAGTGGTTCTGGAGATCGAGCCAATCGATCGATAATCTCTTGGGGAATTTCTACTCCCGGGACGTTCCGGTTGATAAATTCGGCATTTTTGGCAGATTTGAGCAGAAAAATTCCGGCGAGTACTGGCTTGTCATAACCGCTGGCGACGCGATTCATGAATTTATCGAGGATCTCAAAATCAGTAATGAGCTGACTTTGGAAAAATTGGGCACCTGCGGCCACTTTTTGCTCGAATCGTCGCTGCAAACCCGATATGCTCTTGCTCTGCGGATCTACCGCCGCACCGACAAATAAATCTACAGCCCCGTCAGGAAGGGGCTTGTCGTTGCCATCGAGGCCGCGATTGAGGTTATCTACGATTTTTAACAATCTGACGGCTTCTAGGTCGAATACGGCCTTAGCGGTGGGACAATCACCTGCTTTGATCGGGTCGCCCGTGAGGGCTAAAATATTCTGAATGCCCAAAGCATGTGCGCCCAATAAGTCGCCCTGAAGTCCGATCCGATTGCGATCGCGACAGGCAAATTGGCACACTGGTTCGATGCCCTGCTGGAGCAAGATCAGCGACGCCGCAAATGGCGACATCCGCATTACCGCTCGACTCCCATCGGTGATATTGACAGCATGAACGCGTCCTTTAAGACAGTTTGCCATCTGCACCATGTGAGCGACATCTCCACCTTTGGGCGGAGCGACTTCCGCTGTAATTAGGAACTCACCAGCAGTTGCAGCTTGCCGAAAATTGTTCACGATCGCACCTGGAGAACTACATCTTTTATCATATCGGAGATGAGAGATGGGATAGTGAATAGTGAATGGTGGATAGTGAATAGTGAGTTTAAACAAGGACGCAGGCGTCCTGGTTGATAGAGCCTAAAATTCAGCAACCAAAAACTACCCTCTAAGCGAAAACTATCCACTATCCACCATTCACTACCCTCTAACCGAAAAACCCATGGCTGCTTTAACATCAGCCAGAGTGCGCTCGGCGATAGTGGCGGCGCGATCTCTGCCGTTGCTAAGGACAGATTCTAAGTAGGTTTTGTCTGCCATTGCTTCTTGATACTTGGTTTGGATCGGGCGGAGGTGTTCGATCGTGGCTTCTGTTAATAGGGGCTTAAATTGACCCCAGCCCAGATCTTGACACTCGGTGGCGACTGCTGCTTTGGTTTTGCCAGACATCAGCATATATAGTGTAAGCAAATTGCGACATTCAGGTCGATCGATCGCGTCAAAGTTCAAGCCAAGTTCGAGATCGGTTTTGCACTTTTTGATTTTTTTCTGGATTAGTTCTGGCGAGTCTAGTAAATTAATTCGACTCAAATCTGATGGGTCGGATTTTGACATTTTTCTAGTGCCATCTGTTAGGCTCATTACTCTAGATCCATCAGCTTGAATGAGAGCTTCGGGTAGTTTTAAAACTGGCTGCTTTTTGGCAAATTGACGATTGAATCTGGCAGCAATATCGCGCGTCAATTCTAAGTGTTGCTTTTGATCTTCACCAACTGGAACTTTATCAGCTTGATATAAAAGAATATCCGCAGCCATTAATACGGGATAATCTAAGAGTCCGACGTTGACATTTTCGCCCTGCTTGATTGCCTTTTCTTTGAATTGAATCATGTCTTGCAACCAATTCAAAGGCGTGATGCAATTTAGGAGCCAAGCTAGCTCGCTGTGGGCGGGAATGTGTGATTGAATAAAAATACTGGCATCTTCAGTATTGATGCCACAGGCTAAATAGAGAGCCGCGATCGTGTAACTATTAGGAGCTAAAGTTTGCGGATCGTGGGGAGCAGTAATTGCATGAAGATCGACTACGCAAAAATAGTTTTCATAATTATGTTGCTGCTCGACCCAGTTACGGATCGAACCTAAATAATTACCTAAATGTAGATTTCCAGTTGGTTGAATGCCAGATAAAACACGTTTCTTAGTCATAAAAATGGCTCTACCGCAGCCAAGTCGGTCGATTTTTGGTAATGGTGTTTTATTATAGCATTTGCGGCTGGGTGCTAGCCTTTTGCTTGCAAGGAGCAAGAATTGGATGCCGTCTCGGAAAGTTCGCCCGAAGCTAGTCCCAAGTTCTCGATTTTACTTTGCATGATTTGGTGGAAGCTGGGGTTGTTAAAGCGTTTGGCAGACAATGCGCCTAAGATCAGTACCGTGCGAGCGGCTTCTGATTGGCCGATATGATAGAGTGCCAAACCCTCAGCATAAAATCCAGTTTCATCGCGATCGACTAATCGTTCTAGCCCGCGATCTTGAATCGATCGAGCCTGCTCGAAGTCAGTCATAGCTTTGCGGGTATCGCCTAAGTCATGATAGACGACGCCGCGATGGTAGCGAGCGGAAACATAATTTGGGGCAATCTCGATTGCGGTGGTGAAATTTTTGATCGCGCTATGTTTTAATCCAGATAAACTATCGACAACTCCAGCGATATAATTAGCCCAAAAATTATTAGGCTCTATCCCTTTAACTGTCTGACAATCTTGTTTGGCACGACGATAATCATTATGGCGGAAATGAATCCAGCTTCTTTGAATATAAGCCTCTGTATGTTGATAATCGAGATCGATGGTTAGATCGAAATCTAATAATGCCAATTCGAGATCGCCTAGCTCGACAAAAATTAAGCCGCGTCTAAAATAAGCATTAATAAATTTCGGATTTAATTCGATCGCCAGATCGCAATCTTTCCGGGCTGCTTCTCGATCGCCCAAACAGCGGTGAACTTCGGCGCGGTCGTCGTAGACTGGGGCTTGGGGTTTGCGGGAGATCGTTAGATTGAAGTCTGCCAATGCACCTTTGAGATCGCCCATTTTTTGGCGAGTTCGTCCGCGAGCGTGATGAAATACGGGTTGGTTGGCTTGTAATGAAATCGCTCGATCTAAGTCAGCTAATGCTTGCGGCAGTCGATCCAATCTTTCGTAACAGATGCCCCGATAACAGTAGCCATTGGGATCTTGGGGGTAATTTTTAATATGCAGATCTAAGCTAGATAAGGCAGTTTGATAATTCTCCAGCTTGACTAGGGCGATGGCATTCAACCAGCGAGCGGGAGCATTTTCGGGATTGCGTTCGAGGATGTATTTACAATCTGCTAAAACTTGATAGTAATTCTTAAATAATTTGGAGATCGTGGCGCGCTGATAGTAGAAGTCTAATTGGGCAGGATCGCATTTAATTGCCAAACCCCAGGCGGCTAAAGCACCTTCATAGTCTTTGGCTTCCAAGTAAATTTGAGCCATCCCACTGTGCGCTGCGGCCAAATTGGGATTCCATTCGATCGCTACTTTATATGACACTCTAGCCTGGGCATAATTTTTGGCAGCGAGTGCCTTCCGGCCACTTTCGCAGTATTTGAGTGCCAAATCATTGCCAGTAAAGGCTGGGGCATCGATCTCAGGTGCGGGTGCTGTCACCCGAGCTGACATCGTCGGTGTATCTACGGTTTGTCGAGCTACTTCTGGTTGCGTTGCGGCTGGCTTTGCTTTAGCGGTTGCCGAGGCAGTTGGTGTGGGGCGTGAATCGCGCTCTTGGGGTGGGTCTTTTTTGGCGGCAGGGGCAGTAGCTACCGATGGCTGGACGGTAGAGCGAGGGCGGATCTGACGCTGTAAAATTACGGGCGGTGCAGTCGGCGTATCGCTAGCCCAAGGATCTTCATCATCTAAGTCTGGGGCATAACGCTGTTGCAATTCGATTGATGTATCCTCAATCCCCCAGGGATCTTCACTATGTTCTGCTGGTGGTTTGGTAGCCGGAGTAGAAATACCTAAAATATCTGAGTCATCAGGTTGAGCGGTAAATTCTGGAGCGGTAGAAGGAGAATGGGGTTTTGACATAACCGGGGCATCTTTTTAAAAAATCAATTTAAGTAAATGTCATGCTGCTAGTTAATAACTTCAGCAATACTCGTTCCACTACTAAGAATCTTTACTCTAATAGGGTTGTACGTTTGGAAATTTACTGTGAATATTCTGCGGTAGTTTAAGATACATATCCGACACACAAGCATCGAGCGGGAACTTTTTTTTAATCTTAACTAAAGAATCGATAAATCGGCTCCGTATTTACACGACTATTTAGAATTTTAATATCCAGTAGCCGTCTTCTGAACTCTGAAAAAGTCTGAGGAAAATAGGCTGTCGCTTATCGATCGTCGCGATCGACGGCTATGGCGATCGGTACTGTGGAAAATACTGTTAACTACGGTTCGTTGCGAGAATCCATTTTAAAATTCATTTACTCCATCCCCAAAGCTTCGATCGTAAATGCGATCTGACGGTGAAAAACAGCACTTTTTAGCTTTTGGGCGACTAAGGCTGCTTGATGGAGAATAACTTTTGCCGTATCGGGTTGTCCCATATGATATAGAGCTAAACCTTCAGCATACAATCCCGTCTCATCTCGGTTTACGGTACTGTCTAAACCGAGATTTTGAATTTCTTGGGCGAGCGCAAAATCACTCATTGCTTTACTCTCATTCTTAAGATCGTGATGTAATAAACCGCGATGATACAGGGCGCAAATAAAACTAGGCTGATAATCCATCACCTTTGTCAAGCTAAAAATTGCTTCTTGCTTGAAACCGGATAGAGATTGCACTACTCCCATTAAATAATTCGCCGGGATCGAGTTGCGATCGAGTGAGAGCACGCGTTCGCAATCTTCCATCACTGCGGGATATTCACCATGGCGAAAGTAGATCCAGCTTCGTTGAATATAGGCATTAATGTCTTGAGGATCGATCTGCACTAGTCGATGATAGTCAGCCAATGCCGCATGAAGATTGCCCACTTCGGTATTAATCACTCCGCGCTGATAGTGAGCCGTGGTAAGCCGGGGATTCAAGCGGATAGCTTGGTTGCACTGAAGCAGTGCGCGGGGATAATCGCCGCGATTGATATAAATATCGGCACGATTGCTATAAGCTTGAGCCATTTCCGGATCGAGTTCGATCGCCCGATCGTAATCTGCCATCGCGCCTGTAAAGTCTCCCAACTGTTGGCGAATCCGTCCGCGTCGGCGATATAAAATTGCTAAATCATCCTCGATGGCGATCGCCCGATCGAGATCGATCGTGGCTTGGGTGAAATTACCCAATCGCTCGCAACAAATCCCGCGATAATAATAAGCGTAAAAGTCTTCAGTTTGGAGATTGAGGTACCGATCGAAATTAAAGATTGCCAGTTGATAACTACCGAGCTGAAAATGCGCACGCGCATTCAACCAGCGTGCGGAAATATCGCTAGGTTGCTGTTCGAGAATAAATTTACAATCGACGAGGATGGCTCGATCGTCGCCGAGTTTTTTGTTAATTAGCGCGCGCGAGTGATACAAATCCAAATTTTCGGGATCTCTATGGATGGCGCGAGTACACGCCTCTAGTGCTGCGGGATAATCTTTTGTTGCATAATACACTTTTGCCAATCCCCCATTAGCAACCGCCAGCACTGGGCTGAGTTTGAGTGCAGTTAGATAGTCAGCCTCAGCTTGTCGATAATTTTTGCGCTCTAGCCATGAATCACCTCTGGCACAATAAGCAGGTACGCAACTGGCATCGAGCGCGAGTGCGCTAGTATAGCAATCGATCGCGCGCTCGTGCTCGCCCCTGAAGGCACTGTCGTTACCCTGTTGACACAATTTTTGAACTTGGGTATCGATCTGCTGCTTGGGCAAGTAAAGTGTTTGTCCGGTTGTCAACTTGGTGAGAGAGTCCGACATAAATGGTAGATTTGTCAAGATTGCTATAACAGAAGACAATTTGCCAGGGCACAGTAGCGATCGCGGCTGACCATCGAAGTTCGATTTGGTCTGATTTGTCGCTCGAAATCCAATTGCGCCGACGGGTGAGATCGCAGGCAGAAGAAGAGCACATTCGACAAATCACCATGTGAATCGCTCCAAATCCGTACACTTTTGGAGTTGTGCGTCGCCACCGACCATTTCGGTGCGATTCCCATTCCGGGAAGCTGCACCAACGAGCGATAGGATCGCCCGCAAAAACTATCGCACTGCCAGAGTGTATTTTTAGACAAGACTTGGCTGGTCACTTACTTACTATGCCCAACGATAGATAAATTCTTGCTACTGTTGTGCTAGTTTTTCTAGTATTTAATTTTCACTCATCCAGTAGTTTGTAACCTTACAATAAGTATTTGGTACGTCGAATTACATTTAGCTATAATCACTTAAAATTCGTAGTCAGGATTTCCAACCTGAAAAACGCTCAAGCCCAGATCTCGCCACATTCTACACACTTTTGGTCGATCGTCGATGACGGCGATTACATTGTATCGATCTCGAATGTGAAAATAGTATAATTCTGATTTCAGAATATCATCTGGACGGTTGTCGTCAGCCGGACGCATGAATAGATCTTTGTAGTTAATATTGTGTTCTTTTAACCACGCTACAGTCAGGTCGTAGCAGACACTCGATCGACCGGATAAGAGTACGATATCGGTATCTCGTCCTAATTTTGCGATCGTCTGTGCCACTGTCGGATTGAGTCCATCTTCACCGACGCGCTCCCATGCAAACGGCGAACGACTCAGATTGATGGCTAAGGTACCATCGATATCGACTAAATAACAATCGGGTAATTGCGGATCTCGCGGTGGTGGCGATGCGGGTGCGTGTAAATAGTCATAATACATCTGCTCGATCGCTTGTTTCCCTACCGAATTCGATCTGACTAAATCGCGGCGGATACACTCAGCTAGCGGTACGTCAGTAAAATCTTGGATCTTCAGTTCGGCTCCATATTGCGCGGCTAATTCCGTCGCTCGGCGCAGATGGACGGGATTGAGATTGGTATCCGACCAAATTACCGAATAACCTTGCTCGAAGTAATGCTCCGTCAATAAATCGCGGACTTTAATAATCCGTTTTTCGCGTTTATTCGTACCGCTCAACTGCAATCTCAGATCGTCTTTGCACAAGTTCGCAGTCTCAGGATATTTCTGGATATATTCTTTCGCCCAAGTGGTCTTTCCGCTTGCGGGTAAGCCTTTGGTCAGGATAAGTTTAAGGGACATAAGGGAGATTGGATTTTGGATTTTGGATTTTGGATTGCGGATTGCGGATTGCGGATTTGAGAGTAGAGAAGAGCCTAAAGCCTAAAGCCTAAAGCCTAAAACCTAAAGCCTAAAGCCTAAAGCCTAAAACCTAAAGCCTATTCCCTATCCCCTAACTGAAACGGACGCTCATAGCTGGGTTTGATGAGTTTCCAGATGACTTGGCTGTAGTCTCTACCGTCTAACATCAGAAATAAGACGCCAGGATATTTCTGGGTTTGAAAATACATGGCTGTTTGGCGTCTGTCACCTAGATCTTTGAAGGCTTGCTGGCATTCGGTTTCAATTTCGCGATACTTTGTCTCTAATTCGAGTTTGGTATCTTTGACCCAGTTGTAGAATTCATCGGGTACGGAATCGAGAAACTGTTCTATGTTCTGGTTTTGGCTGAGGCATTCCCAAATATCTTTGGCTTGAACTCGGGTAATAATCCGATGCAGTCGGACATAATCGGCGAGTTTGTATTTGAGCCGAAAGCCATTTGGCCATTTGAGAATGAAACCCTCTTGGTTGGCTAGTTCGGATTGATTTGCCTCTACAGATTCAATCCATTCGGGTAAAGTCGTCGCTGGATAAGTTTGCGATCGATCGATCCAGTTTACCTGCGCTAGGTCTAATTCCGCGCCCGTGTGAGTATTAACAGCCGCTAATAAGACTAATCGCTGCGCCGTGCCATAATCTACAACGATCCGATTGCTAGGGTAAATAATTTCAAATAAATAGGTATGCGCTCGATCGAGTTTATCTAAATCGGCTGCATAATTAGCAAATAATACCCGTGCCATTTGTGCTTGTTCTGAGGCAAAACTGCCTCTTGACGCCACTTCCCATCGACCTTGATAGTAAAACAGAATAATTAACGATCCATCGAGCTTCTCGTAGATATCTGGTACGCCATCTGGCAGCCGACCCTGATGTTCGCTGAGATTAAAAAACTTTGGTAAAGGTCTAGCGATCGGGTGATAATTATCATCTAATACTAACCCCCGACAGTGCAGTGTCGCAGCCACCCAATAGCGATCGAATTGCGCCTTGGCGGTATAGTTATAAATCGTCAGCGGCAAGCTCGGATGAGTTTGGCGAGTAATATATCCTTGCTCGATCAGAGTCGGTAATAGACCTATCCGAAATATAATTCATGGACAAAAAAGGCACTAAAATCGTAAAATAGTATTTTAGCCATAATGAAAAATCCACTAGAATATATTGAAAACTATCCAGAACGAACAAAGCAAATTATCGGAATTAATTACGAGCAGTGGTCGGCATTAGTAGAGATTGCAAAAATTGAGGAAGAAAGATTAAGATTGGCACATGAAAAACAAAAGATTAGGATTAATAAAAAAGGAGGAGGGAGACCTAAAA
Organism: Chamaesiphon minutus PCC 6605; assembly: GCF_000317145.1. Lineage (GTDB taxonomy): Bacteria > Cyanobacteriota > Cyanobacteriia > Cyanobacteriales > Chamaesiphonaceae > Chamaesiphon > Chamaesiphon minutus. The sequence goes on from NC_019697.1 coordinate 4,614,806, forward strand.
AACTCACCTTAGAGGAAGAAATATGTTTGTGTGTATTTTATCTAAGGCATTTGCCGACATTTGAAATCCTAGGGTTGCAATTTAGTGTTTCCAAAACAGAAGCGAATGATACATTTAATTACTGGATAAAAATCCTGAGAAAAATACTACCATCTAGCCTAATAGAGGGAGCAAGAAAAGACCGAGAAGAATTGGCAGTGGTGAAAGAAATGCTCGCCGAGTATGAGTTGATTGTAGATAGTTGGGAACAGCCGAGAGAAAGACCTGAAGACAATCAGGTGCAGAAAGAATATTATTCAGGAAAGAAAAAGCAACACACATTTAAAGGGCAGGTAATTACATTACCATCAGGAAAAGATTTAGTCGATGTAGAGGTGGGCAAACAAGGTAAGACTAGTGATATTAGTATATTTAGAGAACAGCAAAAGAAATTTAATATTGAGCAGAAATTTACCGGAGACAAAGGATATCAAGGTGGTATTAATATCAAAATTCCTCAGAAGAAGCCAAGAGGAAAAGAATTAACAGATCTACAAAAAGAGGTGAACAAGGAAATATCTAGTGAAAGAATATATGTAGAACATGTCATTCGCCTAATCAAGATATTTAGGGCGGCCAAAGAAAGATTCCGGATGAAGGGGAATAAATATGAAGAAGTAATACTAACAATATGTGGATTAGTTAGATTGCGACTGGGAACATTGATTTTAGCAGTTTGACGATAGTAAAGAAGCTCGTAAATACAAAAAATACAAAATGGCAATTAATGGGCTAGTTTTTAATAGTAATTAGCTGGACTCCTAGAACTGATTGGGGAAACATATAGAATACACTGTGAAGTGTCTATCGTTCGGAACCTATGCTGAGTCTGCTACACAGGTTTTAGGATAGGTCTAATGTTTCGGGATCGAATGGTAAATTAGTCAAGCTACTTTAAATGTTAGATTTTTGGATACATCTAACTTACTCGATCGACCTTCCCCCCAGCCAACCTTCGATTTAATCGCTCAAATACTTGCCGTAACTGGGATACAGGCAAGAGCGATCGTTCCACTCAGGGGATACCCCGAACTATTCACAATTTAAGGTGGAGCCTCCGATTAAAATCGGGACTGGTGATGCAAAGTCCGCCTACGCGGACTGATTAATTAGTCCGCGTAGGCGGACTTTGCAACATTAGCGGGGGTTTCCAACCCCACGACAGCATCAACTATCAACTATCAACTATCAACCATCAACTATCAACTACCTTGGCACAGGCACTCGATCGATCGCACCTGCAATCACAGTATCTATTTCCAAACCATCTAATTGAGCTTCGGGACGTAATACTAACCGATGGCGCAATAAGGGGATAGCAACTTGTTTGAAATCATCGGGTACTACCATCTGACGTCGATCGAGCCATGCGGCAGATTTACTAGCATGTAACCAGGCAATAGCAGCGCGGGGAGAGGCTCCCAGACTGAGATCGGGGTGTTGGCGCGTTTGTTGAACTAGTGCGAGCAGATAATCGATCGCATTTTCGTTGACGGTGACTTGTTGTACCGATTTGCGTGCAGCCAGACAGTCGGCGACGGTGGCGACAGGTTGCAATTTTTTGGCGTCTACTCTGGCTCCTGGCTGAGTCAGTCGTGCGCTGGCTAGCAATTCGCGTTCGGCACTTGCGGCGGGATAATCGACGATGAGCTTAAATAAAAATCGATCGAGTTGCGCTTCGGGTAATGGATATGTGCCTTCAAATTCGAGAGAATTTTGAGTCGCGAGCGTCCAAAATAGCTCTGATAACACCATCGTCTCGCCATCTAGGGTAACTTGCCCTTCCGCCATTGCTTCGAGTAGTGCCGATTGGGTTTTGGGTGGGGTGCGGTTGATTTCGTCAGCCAGCAGAATCTGCGTAAAAATTGGCCCTTTTTTCAGGATAAATTCTTGACTCTTAAGATCGAAAATATTCGTACCCAAAATGTCTGCGGGTAAAATATCTGGAGTGAGTTGAATCCGCCTAAAGTCTGCCTGAATTAGTTGCGATAGTACCCTGGCAAGCATCGTTTTTCCAGTTCCAGGTACTCCTTCCAAAATAACATGACCGCCCGTTAGCAGAGCAATAAGAAGTTGTTTTGTCGTCTCTTCTTGTCCGAATACAACTTCTTGTAAAGCATTGCCGAGTCGATCGAATATTTCGTGTGTCATTTTAGGGGATAGGGGATAGGGGATAGGGGATAGGGGTTAGAGGAGAGGTTAATGGGTAATGGAATGGGTAATGGGTAATGGAATTTGGACGCAAGCGTCCTCTTATTCCCTATCCCCTATCCCCTATCCCCTATCCCCTAAGCTGTCGATCGATCGTGCGGACTTTTGTCAACCAGCTTGTTAATTCGGCAGGTGTCAGGCGTCGTGCTGCCGTGGTTAATTGTAAAACAAAGCGGAGATCTTCGGTCGGTAATTTAGTCTGATTTTCCCAGGCGGTAATTAATGTCTGTGGTTCTACCAATCGATCTTTGCCCAACCCTAATTTTTGTTGCCAAGCCAAGCGTTCGGCTCTACCGATATTTTGGACTACAAATTCACTGCTGTTGGCTTGGCTGAGGACTCCAGCAAGTGCTTGAATATATGCTTCGCTATTATCAATTTCTGGCTGTTTGGGGATAATAACTTTACCAAATCTACGATTTTGCTGCCACACTAATATTAATATACCCAGCAGGATATTCATTAAGACAACAATTAAGGGCGTACCAGCTAGATATTCTAGAGCATCGCCATCTGTTTCGCGATCGAGCGATTCCGTTCGATCTTGTCGAGCATTAGTCGCTGATTTGGGTTTGCGTTCTACATAGCCATGAATATATTCATCTACCAATACTTGCTTCTGCTCTTTAGTAACTAGTTCGGCGAGTAATTCATAATTCGGTCGAAAATCTTGATAGGCATTGGCTGCTAAATATGATGTCGTTGCTATATAAAGCGACCCTTTACCGATTCTAAATCCATAAACAACACTACCAGCACGATCTTTCAAATTTGCCTCGCCAAAAGCATCTTTAGGCAAGCCAATTCTGGCAAGATCGGCTCTAAATCTCCGAGTAGTTTCAATTCGCACATTGCCTTGAGGACTCTCTAGATCCGATCGAAATGGAATTTCCCAAGCTGGTGCTGTTACACCTAAAATAACGAGCGTGTTGCCACTACCGATCCATTTTTTCTGGAGATCGCTTAGTTCCAATCGTTCTAATTGAGGATTGACTTGCAGGAGTGTTGTTTCCGATTGGTATTGAGGCTCGCGTGTAAGTTGGAGAAACGATCGTTGCCAACGTTGGATTTTAATCCCACGTTCGGACATCATGCCATACCATTCACTATAACCATTTGCCGCGATACTATAACTCGATCCTTGCTGTCTGCCATCCCCACTCATAGCACTGACGATCGTAATTAAAACGATCGCGATCGTTCCTAGCAACAATAATTGCCAATACTGTTTTAATAACTTCTTAAAATCTGTCATAAATAACTAGTTATTAATTCTTAAGTAAGGCAACGCCAGTCGAACATGATAAGTATCATCTGAAATTACAAGCAACCAACTCCTAACTCTAAACTATCAACTATCAACTGATTCTCAACTTGTCGATAAGCTTGTTGACATCGATCGAAATCGGCACTTGAAACTTGTCGATCGCCAAAATGCAGTTGTTCGTGAAGCAATACTAAGACCTCTCCCACATTTGCAACTGGAACGGCACTTAATAGCTGAAGATATTCGCGATCGGTGCGGCTAAATTGATGCGGAATTAACTTGGCGTCATTCAATCTTTGCAGCAGTGCCAAATACAGCCATCTACTCGCTTGAGTATAGTCGCCATCTTGCTGAAACTGTTGGGACTGAGCTAGTAACTCTGCTACCGTGTAGACTTTTGCTGGCGAGCGATCTAACGTCGAGTTCGATCGATCTTTTTGTTGCTGCAACCAATTTTGCCAGTAGGGATAGATGATGCGATAGCCGATCCAAATGACTAATCCAGCTAAGATCAACCACACAATTTGGACTAATAATGGCCCCAACCAGGGTGGAAAGATATCGAGATTTAAATCTCGATCGTCCGATCTCAACTTGACTTCAATCCATTCTCCCAATTGCTGTTGGAGTTGTTCCAACTGCCATCGCCAACTTGTTTTTTCAGCCGCAGTGGACATATATTTGTGGTAGCTACGCTGGTTCGCAACACATTGTATCTCGTCCATCATATTAGATGGGGAGGAAATTGTACAACCAGTCAATTTGGAAGATGGGGAGATGGGTGGATGTGTAATGGGTAAAAGAACGATTCCCTCTCCACCTGTCTCTTGGTTCCTTCGTCTCCTCGTCCCCCCCTCTTCCCTGCTCTCTAGAACCTAAAGCCTATTTAAAGCCGAAGGGACGATCGAAAGGATAGAATAGCGATCGGAGTTAGCTTACATTCACAACTGCATCAGCCAATGAACGATCTCATAGATATTGACTGGGAACAATTACATCAAGTTTCGGAAGATGACCCGGAATTTGAATTAGAATTACTCACAATGTTGGCAGAAGATGTCAAACTGCATATCACAGATCTTCGCCAAGCCGTGCTCGATCGCGATGTAGTGGCGATCGCTCATGAAGCTCATTACATCAAAGGTGCCAGTGCTAATGTAGGCGTCGTAAGTATTACAGCACTAGCCAAACAAATCGAGCAGCTAGCCAAAGAGCAAACGACGACTGATACGGCTTCGCAGGGTGAACGCATCAAAATCGGGTGTAATTCGATCGATCAAAACTAGAATAGCTAACTCAATCGTACTTACTAACTAATTGCACTTATTACAATGCCAATTGAAACTAAAATCAAACATGAGATCCGATTAATTTAATTTAGTGTAGCAGAAAGCTCGACCAACTCATTAGTCAAGCCGAGATTAATTAGTGCAAATAAATTACAAAATAGCTTCTAAAAGTTCAGTTGAATATTCTTCGTCAAGTGTCGCCAAGAATCTCTTACTTCTAACACTTAACTTTCGACTTTTATTTTCACTAATTATGTTAACTGCTATATGTCGTAAAATCGCAAAATTAGCTGGAGCATTATCTTTCCTAATTCGACTATCATCTTCTTTAAAAGCAACATCAAGCACCCAGTGAAGAGAATTTTCTATCGACCAATGACTTCTAATTCCCTCTGCTAATTTTTGAGCATCGCTCTCTAGACTACTGATAAAATAACGAGTTTCTACACTCGTCTTTCCGCCGACAACTCGAACTGATTCTACCATGCCAATACTAGTTAACTTTTTCCATTTTTGCAGTGGATCTATTTGCTCCGCAACATCTGTTATCATTAAATAATTACGAATTTCTTCTCTACCTCTATTCATCTCTCTACTGTTGAAGCTACTCAGGTTGAGGTCTTTTCCCTGAGTTTCAATTGCTTGTTTAAATAGCTGCTTTACTTGTTTGTACAAGGTCGGTTGATTCTTTTTTACAGCAATTACATAATCTGCATCTTTTTCGACGATTTTTTTGACTATTTCTCTTTGACATCCCATTGCGTCGATGGTAACGATACATCCTGCTAAATCCAAGATTTGAATCAGTTCGGGAAGTGCTGTGATTTCATTAGATTTTCCTTCTACTTTCTTTTGACCTAATACTAATCTATTACTTGCAGCCCAGGCACTGACTGTATTAATTACACCTTGACCATTCTTTTCATCTCCTGAGTTTCGAGATTGTTTTCCATCAAAGGCAATTATTTCTCCTGCGGTTATTTTACTTATTCCTTTAATCCAACTCAGGAATGATTTATTAAATTCATCAGGATTAATTTGTGAAAATACTCTAGCAAATGTATCATGAGATGGGATTCCATTCGGTAGTTCTAGGAACTTTTCTAACCATTTTTTTCTGGCTATACCATACATTTCTATATCTATCCATCCGTCCGCCCCACATACTACAGCACAAATGGAGATCGTGATGATGTCGATTAGTTTATGTTTTTTTCCACGTTCAATCCTAATGTCTTCTATGTCGTCAAAGTGTTCTGCGATACTATGCTTAGGCTTCAGCTTCATTTTACATGATATTAGTTCCAAATCAACTTAACACAATTAATTAGCTAAAGCTATCGACGGGTATAGATTTCACATCTTTGATGAATCAAATTTACATCTAGTTTCTAAGTGTTTTTAATAATATAAGATTTAAGTGCGTTCACCCTGTACGGCTTCGTTGGTGGAGCAAATGGAGATCGATCTGGGTCGGTTGGAAAGTTATTTAGCAAGTAAGAATTAAATTATAGTCGAGCGGGTTGTTAACTAGGCTGGCGCAGACAGTTATAGTTAAATAGCAAATAGCAAGCTTGCAATCTAGGTTTTCAGCCAATAATTTGTCCATGCGATCTTGCCATCCTAATCGCTAGTGTTGTTGGGTTACTAATAATTATTGTTGGCTACTGTTAGCAGTCGATATGTCGAGATCGTGCTTTATACCTATCCTCAACTCTATTCCGGCATTCTCGTCAAACGATACAAGCGATTTTTTGCAGATATAGAGCTAGCGACAGGCGAACTCATCACCGCTCATTGTCCGAATACTGGCCCCATGACTGGAGTCTGTCAAATTGGTGCGCCCGTGCAGGTATCGTTTCACGATAATCCTAAGCGTAAACTAGCTTACACTTGGGAAATGATTGAAATCGATCGCGTGTGGATCGGCATTAACACTGCATTGCCCAACAAGCTCATCAAAATCGCTCTAGAACAACATTTATTTCCCGAACTCGAAACATATCAAACCATTCGATCGGAAGTAGTCTACGGTCAAAATGGGGGCAGCAGGATCGACTTTTTGCTGTCTGGTGGAGATCGATCGATCTATCTAGAAGTGAAGAATACTACTTGGTCGATCGGGGATATGGCAGTTTTCCCCGATACCGAAACTACTAGAGGTCAAAAACACCTGCGCGAACTCATCGATGTCATGCCCGAATATCGGGCGGCGATGCTCTATTTGATAAATCGCGGCGACAAGACCAAATTCTCTCCTGGCGATACTACCGATCCCGTTTATGGTCGATTGCTACGGACGGCAGTAGCCAAGGGTCTAGAAGTACTGCCTTGTCGATTCAATATTACACCTGAAGGGGTGGAATATTTGGGATTAGCAGAACTAATCCTCTAACTTATTACAGTTTTACTAACATCAGGACGTTTTGGATCGAGACCGATCCTGTTAATGGTGCTGGACCTGACATGTCTGAAGGTAAGAAGATCCGCGCGCTTACAGCTACTAGGGCAAAAAGAAATACTAATAAAATGAGGAACGGCGCGACATTTTGACGAAAGAAAGTCATAGCTTTAGGTACGCAGACAGAATTATGGATATATTTAGCGATTGTAACAAAAATTAACTTAGATATCTTTAAAATCTGGTTCTCGATCTAGTCCTCTGACTCACTTGGTTTGTATCGAACACTTTGAACTACGATTGTTCTAAGCATTGTCTATTTGAGAGATTACCTAAAAATAGGACGATCGCTGCGAGTTCAATTAACTAAATTAAGGAATGCATCATGAAGTCAATTTCTTCATACTTGGCAGTATTTAACAGTCGAAAAATGGTAGCAATCTTGCTACTTGGCTTTGCCTCTGGTTTACCATATGCTCTAGCTGATGATGCTTTTAGAGCATGGCTGACCAAGACTGGATTTGACGTCAAGACCATTGGTTGGTTGAGTTTAGTGGGTCTACCTTACTCGCTCAAATTTCTCTGGTCGCCATTAATTGACTATCTTCGACTACCTTTGTTGGGACGTCGGCGGGGCTGGATTTTGGCTGCTCAAATTGGGCTAATTGTCACAATTATGTTTTTGGCCAGTCAGATGGGGGTAATTGCGGGATTAGATGCCGCAGGTAAAAATAATGCCCTGCAATTAGTTTCGATTACCGCCGTGGCAATGGCGTTTTTAAGTGCTACCCAGGATATCGCCGTTGATGCCTACCGAACTGATGTCGTTAGCACCTTAGAAGTGGGAGCTGGCGCATCTGTGGCTCTGTTGGGCTATCGAGTGGCTTTACTGCTAACGGGTTGGATTGCCTTCGTTTTGGCGGATCGGATTGGCTGGGCATCGGTATATGGTGTCATGGCGATATTTTTGGGGATTGGGATCGTGGGTTCTTTCATCGCGCCCAATGAAAAAGCCCATGTTACCCCAAAAAATATTGGCGAAGCTGTCGTGCAGCCTTTTCTGGAATTTTTCCGCCGCTTGGGTACCCAACAAGCTATTTTAGTTTTAATTTTTATTGTGGTGTTTCGGCTCGGCGATGCCATGGTAGCTAAAATGGCGGTTCCTTTTCTCGGTGCCAAAGGGCTGACCTTTAGTGATACAGATATCGGGAATATTCGACAAGGGATGGGTCTAATTGCGACGATCGTTGGTACGCTGGCTGGCGGCTCCTTCTTAAGTAAATTAGGCATCAATCGCTCCTTATGGATTTTTGGCGGTTTACAAGCTGCGAGTAATTTGGCTTATTACGCTTTGGCCTTAAGTGGCAAGAATCTCTCGGCGATGGTAGTGGCGATTAATGTCGAAAATTTTTGTAGTGGTCTAGCTGTTGCAGGTTTTGTGGGATATCTAATGAGTCTATGCAATCCCGAATTTTCAGCTACTCAGTTTGCACTGTTATCCAGTTTGATGGCGGTAGGTCGAGATCTAATTGCTGGGCCAGCAGCGGGGGAACTGGCAACTAAGCTCGGAGTTGGGACTGACGTAGCTGGATTAACTGGCTGGGGAGGATTCTTTTTGGTTACGTTAGCAATAGCATTACCAGGGATGGTGATGCTGCTTTTCATGGCACCTTGGAATACGAATAGTCCTGAAGATGCTATCTCCAGGCAAGATAAGTAGGTGCTTAACAATCGCTAGTGTCATCGATCGACTCAACCCGCAATCTCAGCTTCAATAAAACGATTTTCACTATTCATAGTCACTAAAATACAATGTCCCCAAAACAGATCGCCATCATTATGATAGAAGGATACTTCACCATCTGAATCGATACAAATAGACTCAAGTGTCATCCGTTGCTGAAATTGTTCGGGTGTTAATGGCTCTTCATCTTCATCATCAATCCACGTCTCATTCTTAACTTGTAGCAACCCTTGAGCCGCGTACTCTTTAGCTAACTGGGCATAGTTTTCTAACTCCCCCACTAGATTAGTAGCCCTTGTAAGTGCAGAGGTTACGGAATTCTCTGCATCAGTTGAAAGCTGAATCGAAATATCCGATTGTTGAATTTTAAACTTTCCTTTATACCAGTCATAGTCTTCCTCGTAGCGCAGCACTCCTAATTCTGGGCATTCAATATCGGGATATTTCATTAATTTTAGGTGCTTGACGAGCTTTAAATAACAGATATTACCGATCGATTAATCCAATCTATTGCATAATCTCGATAGGCTGCCCAAATCTCCGGAAAACGACTGACATTAGGAACGTGGTTGACTTCGAGTAAATGCTTGGTACCTCGATCGGTCACGATATAATCGTTGGCGACAAGTTCTAATCCGAAAGCTTTCGCAATATTCTGGGTATCTGCTAATAACTCTCGATCGATCTCCATAAATTTAGCATTAGGAGCGTGAATCGACTTGAGCCAACTATCTCCTTCTAGTTTAATTTGCCAGTACTTATCCCCAATCAGGACGATTCGCACCGATTGTCCAGGGATAAAATCTTCCACGATACAAGGCTCGTCGCTTTGCCAGACTCCTTCAAATCGTTCTTTGTTCTTGCCACAATGCCAGTTACCCCATTTCGCAACTCGTTCGGCTTCGGTATGAAATTCGGCTTTTGGCGAAGCGTATCCTCTCAATGGCAACCCAAAGCGAGTATGTTCGAGGGCGCGAACTAGCCCTGGTAGACGCAACCGCAGATCCATCATCCCGCGCGGACTGGGCAAACAAGACCCACCCCATAATGCTAATGCTGCCAGAAATTCGAGATCGTCTTCATAAATACCGTGAAATACCACTCGCGTTACCTCGACTAAGCCAGGTTTTTGGCGAGATGCCACCAACAGCTTGCCATCTCTAACGACGATCTGAGGTAAAGCTTGATGGGCGACAATCCCAATGCCAAACTCTAGCGCAGACTGGATCTCACTGACCTCATGTTCTTCTAAACCAACGATACAAACTCTTTGAGTGACAGCCATATTCAGTAATTAATGCAGTATGTAAGTTTGAGAGACTCGAACCTAAATAACCACTCCTCTACCAATGCGTTAGGCTCGGCGGTCATTCTGCGGACAATCGGGGCAGAGATTTTCGATCGTCATCATCTCCCAGAAGTATACCCAGCCTCAGCCGATCGATAAACATTAGATAAGCTGATGACTCCCATCAGGGCTACAAACCTGAGAAAGGTTTACAAACGTTAACAATCGAGTTAAATTAGGTACATACATCAAAAACATTCCGTTCCACCAGGAACACAAGCAATCATAAAACCATGACCACAACCTTACAACGCACCCAGAACGCGAACGTCTGGGATCGCTTCTGTAGTTGGATTACCTCCACCGAGAACCGCATCTACGTCGGTTGGTTCGGCGTCCTGATGGTACCAACCCTCCTCTCCGCAACAATCTGCTTCATCATCGCCTTCATCGCCGCTCCTCCAGTAGACATCGACGGCATCCGCGAACCAGTAGCAGGTTCCTTAATGTTCGGCAACAACATCATCTCCGGTGCTGTTATTCCTTCCTCCAACGCTATCGGTCTTCACTTCTACCCCATCTGGGAAGCAGCTTCCTTAGATGAATGGCTATACAACGGCGGTCCTTACCAACTAGTAGTATTCCACTTCTTAATCGGTATCTTCTGCTACATGGGTCGTGAATGGGAACTCTCCTACCGCCTCGGTATGCGTCCTTGGATCTGCGTCGCTTACTCCGCTCCCGTAGCAGCAGCAACCGCAGTATTCTTAATCTACCCCATCGGTCAAGGTTCGTTCTCTGACGGTATGCCTTTAGGTATCTCCGGTACGTTCAACTTCATGATCGTCTTCCAAGCAGAGCACAACATCTTAATGCACCCCTTCCACATGCTCGGCGTAGCAGGTGTCTTCGGTGGTAGCTTGTTCTCCGCAATGCACGGTTCCTTAGTAACTTCCTCCTTAGTTCGGGAAACAACTGAAGTTGAAAGCCAAAACTACGGATACAAATTCGGACAAGAAGAAGAAACATACAACATCGTCGCAGCACACGGCTACTTCGGTCGGTTAATCTTCCAATACGCTTCCTTCAACAACAGCCGCGCACTACACTTCTTCTTAGGTGCATGGCCTGTAGTCGGCATCTGGTTCACCTCCTTGGGTGTAAGCACCATGGCGTTCAACCTCAACGGTTTCAACTTCAACCAATCGGTAGTTGATTCACAAGGTCGCGGCATCAACACTTGGGCAGACATTATCAACCGCGCTAACTTGGGTATGGAAGTAATGCACGAGCGTAATGCTCACAACTTCCCGCTCGACTTGGCTGCTGGTGAAGCTACTCCTGTTGCTTTGACTGCTCCTACCATCAACGGTTAATCCTGAGTTGAATTCGAGATAGATAAGAAACCCCCTCACTAATGAGGGGGTTTTTTCATAGGACACTCAGGTAATAAAAGTCAAGCAATTTGCAATATTGTCTAGTTTTTGTTACAATACTTAATAGCAGAAAAAGAACTGCTTCGATCGACTCGGTAAAATCGGACTTAATCGTAGGTAGTGAACCTGAGGATTGAACTAATAAATTTTAAGACGTTCGTGTGACGTCTGTGGAGAGAATCGAGAATGAATACCGATGAATTGCTCAGACAGTACGACAATGGCAAGCGAGACTTTATTCTGGCCAATTTATCGGATGCCTGTTTGACAGAAAGATGCTTGGTACAGATCGATCTGAGTCAATCTCAACTAATCGATGCTAACCTATCCCGATCGAATTTGCGGTGTGCAAATTTGTCAGCCGCTGTGCTGACTAGAGCGACTTTGTGGAGATCTAACCTCACCAGTGCGAGTCTGATGTCGGCCAACCTCAATGAAGCAAGATTGATTAGAGCTATTCTGACTGGCATTGATGGCGATCGAGCATCGTTACACAAGGCCGACTTACGCTTGGCAAGTTTACAAGGAGCCAATCTCAGTCAAGTTAATTTAGTCGGTGCGGACTTGCGATATGCCGATTTAACTGGAGTCAATTTAACTGGGGCAAATTTGAGCAGAGCCAACCTTACCGGAGCCAATCTCACTAAAGCCGATCTGCGTGGCGTGACGCTCGCACAAGCTATCTTAGAGAATACAAATCTATGTGAGGCATCTTTAATCGATGTAGATCTCAGTTGTGTCGATTTGCGTCATGCCATTTTGGGATAAATTAAGGCAGAGAGCAGAGAGCAGAGAGCCGAAGGCAGAAGGCAGGCTTTAGGCTTGAGGAGATAGGAAGTAAGAGCGACCAAACAGAGGTCAGCACCGATAACCCAATCCTGTAAATCCTGTAAATCCTGTAAATCCTCTCAATCATAGTCTGCCGTTAGGATCGACACAGGTCAGCACCGACAACCTAATCCTGTAAATCCCGTAAATCCTCTAAATCATAGTCTGCCTTTAATTGAGTGGGAATAATCTTTGACCGCTAGTAGGATCGAAGACAAATAGCCACTCGGTGGCTATTTGGATGGTTAATTGATTACCCAGTCGTTCGACAGCACGAGGCTCGCCAATTTGTTGCGACCAGTAAGGGGAGACGAGGAGATTAATTTGGGTAGAAGTGCCAACAATCTGCACTTTGAGTAGAGTTTCGCGCCCTAGCGTTTCGATGCTCTCAAGGGTGGCTAGCAGCGAATTTGGAGTGTCATCGGGGACAATCGACAGATATTCGGGACGAATGCCTAAATTGAAGCCTTGGCGATCGCGGAGCCGCAATCGATCGATGATGTCGGGGTCGCAGGAAATCTGTCGCTCGCCGATCTGCCAATACCCATCATGATAGCTAGCGGGGAATATGTTCATCGGCGGCGTACCCATAAAGGTGGCAACCATCCGATCGATCGGGCGATGATAAATTTCGGTAGGGGTGCCGATCTGTTTGATGTAGCCGCGATCGAGAACGACGATGCGATCGGCCAGCGTCATGGCTTCGACGCAATCGTGAGTCACATAAATTGTCGTAATTCCAACTTGTTGGTGGAGCTGTTTGAGTTCGGCGCGGGTATCGTCGCGCAGTCCGGTATCCAGATTGGATAGCGGTTCGTCTAATAAGAATACTTGGGGCGAACGGGCAATCGCGCGACCGAGAGCGACGCGTTGCTGTTGTCCGCCAGATAATTGTTTGGGTTTGCGATCGAGCAAGGTGTCAATTTTGAGGAGTTTGGCGATCTCCTGAATCCGGCGCGAGATAATCGATCGATCCGTCCCGCGCATTTGCATCCCAAATCCTAAGTTTTCGGCAACTGTCATGTGCGGATAGAGGGCATAATTTTGGAAGACCATCGCCACATCTCGTTGTCTGGCGGGGACTTTGTTTACCAATCGATCGCCGATATAGACACTGCCGCTAGTGGCTGTCTCTAAGCCAGCAATAATCCTGAGTAAAGTCGATTTGCCGCATCCCGATGGCCCCACCAGTACCCAAAATTCACCGTCGGGAATCTCGAAGGAGATATCGTCGATGCCGATAAATCTCTGCTCTGGCTGGGCGGTAGTGCTGGTAAATTTCCGGCTGATGCGATCGAGTTTGACGCTAGACATAGTTTACAGGCGATCTTTGCCGATACTATTTTTATTTTACTGCTGTTATTGACTGAAGCGGTTGGCAGCTTGGCAAATATAGGCTAGACTCCCTAAATTTTGACGACCTTGGCTGCGATCGTTCGGTCAGAAATTAACTTCATTTTCTCTAAATTACTACTACAGCGGATGCGCAATCCGGATACATCAACTGCGTATTGGTTGAATAGGACAGGATTGTATTTAAGGAGGTTTAGCAACTCTCAGTCGAGCGATGGATGAGTATTGAGAGAAAATCTAAAGTAGTATTAGAAATTGCGATCGAGTCTATCTTGTGATGGTTGGAGTAATGGTAAACATTAATTTATGATTGTTACATCAAGGCTCATCGGCAGTTTGTAAAGTGTTATCTTTCATCCAGATACCGCAGCACAAATACATCTAACGCATAATTTTCTGTAGCTCTGGTTGAAAGCGAGTGCGAACTAAATCGTTACTCACAATTCGAGTGCGGAATTCATGAGAGCGAGTGCAGCTTAGACAGCAACGTCTATATTTATATCGAGAATCGAATGGTGAATGCAGAACTAACTGTCGGACAACTAGAAAGAAAACTATCCCAAAAGCTCCAAGCCCTTTATAAGGAAAAACTCGGACACCGACCCAGTCAAATTACTTGCAAACTATTCGACCAAAAAGTTGTAATTATAATTGAGGATTCGATTACCCCTACCGAACAATTATTGCTAGCAACTGGCGACAACCGACTTGCCGAACAAGTCCGATCGAATTTAGATGAAGCGATCGCTCCTTACATCCGCGAGACGATCGAACAAATTTTGGAGGCAAAAGTGGAAGATTTGCTCATTGATGCCACCATTGAAACGGGGAGAATGGCAATTGTGACAGTTTTGGCAGACAATCCGATCGCCAGAAAAATCGAGGCGACCCCCAAGGGCAAAAAGTTACCTAAAGCTTCGGCGATACCATTTTCTTAACTTTTGCATGAGATGTGAAATCCTTGATGAAGTGGAGCGATCTGGCAAAGGGCAGAGGGGACGGGATGACATGTGTCCGATTTTCCGTTTCTTTACCCTTTATTCCTCAACAGGAGTCCCACGCGCCAGATTTTCAGGTTAGGGAGACCACATCATCGAACTCGGATCAGGCCAGGTAAAACTAAATTTCGAGCCGACTCCGGGAGTAGAATCGATCCAGATCTTACCGCCTTGAAGTTCGATTTTCTTTTTGGCGATCGCGAGTCCCATTCCCGTACTTAGGTTATCTTGTTTTAGCGATAATTTTTGAAACACTTCAAAGATCCGCTCTCGATCTTGGCGCGCAATCCCCGGCCCATCGTCGCTAATCTCGAACAGGTAGCCAGTGCGCTGCGGCTGGGCGACAATTCGCACTTTTCCGTCGGGTCGATCGTGATGTCTCACACCATTATCGATCAGATATGTCAAAACCTGCTGGAGCGCAACGCGATCGGTTCTGAGCCTCGGCATCGGGGAGGCAACCTCGATCGTAAATTCAGCCCCCAAACTAAACGAACCGATAATTTGGGTTAGTAGTTCGCTAACATTGAAAACCGATCTGGCGATCGGTTGTCGATCTGCTTGGGTATACGCTAGTAGATCTTGAATTAGCAACTGCATCTTGCGGACGCAGACTTGGAGCAGATCGAACTGTTTGCGGGTATCTGGCGTCAAGCAAGACTCTAAATCTTCAGCTAGCCAAGTGGCTAAATTAGCAATCCCTTTGAGGGGCGCGCGCAGAGCGTAAGAAGCCAGAGCCGTAAAAGCCGCTAGTTCGCGATCGCGTTGTGCGAGGAGTCCCTTAGTCTTGGCTATTTCTTCGCGCAGCGAGACGATCTCTAATTCTCGTTCTGGCGGTTGTGGTGCGACACTCTGTCGATCGACAATCGATAGTGGCGTTAGGAATAATTCTGCTGGTGCCAATTCGCGCTCTAATTCATCTGCTAAATCGCACTCGCGATTGGTTAGATCTGGCACGATCTCTACCGACGGCAAGTTGGCTGGTATGAGTTTGCGATCGAATAGATTTGCCCAATCACGTTCTCGATTGGCTAGATCTGGCAAAACCCAGATCGGTGGTAAGTTTGAATCCTCAGCTACGAGTTGGAGATCGGCAATGAATTTTAGATCTTGATTGTTGCCGCGAGCAAAATTCAGTAAAACCAAATCCGGCGATCGTTCTTGGCAGATCTCGAGCACATCTCCAACGCCACCGATCGAGTGTGTTGGCTCTGCAAAACTATGACGATCGAGAATGTAGGCACTATAGATGCCACAATCGAATGAGGAATCATCTACGATCAAAATAGTCAATTTCTGAAAATTGGTATTCACGGTATTATTTTTTCTGTAACTGTAGGTTTCAGAGGAATAGACCGGAAGTTATTAGAAAGAGTTGAAGCTGTTTCGTAATTTCTTGCTCTGCGATTGACAATGGAGCTACCGCAACTATTCTAGAAAAATTTGTAGATAGGGGTAGGTCGCTGTTTATTTCCAAGAAATGTAACGTTGAGTTAATTTCTGCTCTTAACTAGGTTACCATATTTGGAAAAAATTGACAGTCATCTACACTACAAAATCGAACCAGATTGATGCTTGAATGCGATCCGAATTGAGTTTATTTATTCACTAATTGCGTCAAGGTAGCAAGTAATTCTTGTTCCTTAAACGGTTTGGCGAAGTAGCCGCTGGCACCGAGATTCATCGCAATTTTGCGGTGTTTATCGCCACTGCGGGAAGTTAGCATCAACACGGGGATATTCTTGAGATGGGAAATACCTTTGACGGTTGCCAGGAAGCCATATCCGTCCATTCGAGGCATTTCCACATCGCAGACAACCGCTTGGGCTTGGAGACCAGCTTGGAGTTTTTCGATCGCTTCTTGACCGTCTTTGGCTTGCTCGACTAGATATCCGGCTTTTTCGAGCGTCAAAGCGACAAAGCGACGGACGTTGATCGAATCATCGACGACGAGAATGCGCGGTTTTTGGACGGGAGCTGCGGCAGGTGCGGATGGGGTAGAGTCATCTGTGCGGAAATTGAAATTACTGACACTCGGTTTAGGCACTGCAAAATCGCCATCGATCCACCGGATCAAATCAAGTGCATCGACTAGGGGCACGATCCGGCCATCGCCGAGAATCGTGCAGCCAGTAAATCCGGGCGGCATTTGGATATTACCTTGAGGTTGGCGAATGGTGACCTCTTGTTCGCCCCAGAATTTATCGATGACGACAGCGACAACATCGTGTCCTTGGTCGATCGTCAGGACAGTTTGACGATCGATCGTGGGGATTTGGGAAGTGGCGACCTGAGGACTAACGGGGGGTAAATGTAGATACTGAGCGGGTTCGATCAGGCGCATGGTAAAGTTTTCCCATTGCAGCATTTTTTGTCCGGCAGTACTGATAATGCGATCGGGATCGAGAAGGACGATTTCTTCGACGATGTTGCTCGGAATTGCCAGCCACAAACCGTTGACTTCGACGATTAAGACGCGAACGACAGAGAGAGTGAACGGAACGGTGATGGTAAACGTACTGCCTTTGCCGAGCTTAGTATCGACAAAGACATCCCCCCGCAGGGCGCGAATATTGGTACGGACGACATCCATCCCCACGCCGCGCCCAGATAAATCGGTGAGCTTGTCAGCGGTACTAAAACCGGGTTCAAAAATCAGATCGATCAGTTCGTTGTCTTTGAACTTGGCAATTTCGCGATCGTCGATGCCCATTTTCTTGACTTTGGCACGAATTTTATCGAGGTCGATACCGCCGCCATCATCTTTGATGGTAATCACGGTTTGGTTACCGCGATAGGTCGCACTAATTTCGATCGTGCCCATATCTGGTTTATTATTGGCCCGACGGACGGCACTGGGTTCGATACCATGATCGAAGGCATTGCGGACTAGATGCATCAACGGGTCGTTGAGAGCTTCGAGGATACTGCGCTCGATTAAGGTCGTACCGCCTTTGAGCTGGAGATCGATCGGTTTGGCATGTTCGATCGACAGGTTCCGAATCGCTCTGGGAAAGCGATTGAACAGTTCGGAGATCGGGCGCATCCGCACTTGCGTTAAGCCCGTTTGGAGCTGTTTGGCCGTCCGATTGAGATCGCGGTTGGTACGCTCGGTATCGTTGAGCTGGAGATCGAGGTCGGTGGTGAGTTCTTCGATTTGGACGATATTGTCCATCACTTCCTGAGAGAGGATGTGCAAATCGCTATATCGATCGAATTCCAGGATATCTAGTTGACTGGTAAAGTTGGCCGAAAGGCTAGCCTCTTCTTGAATCCAAGTTGCTGCCGGATCTCGATTTGTGGTATTGCTAATGCTACTGCTAATGTCATAAGCTTCGGCCAGCTTGAAGTTGGACTGCTCTAGTTGTTTGACTTTGGCTTGGAGATTGAGAACTAATTGGCGCAGTGCTTGAAGATTGAGATTTAGACCATTACGATCGATCGTCAGTTCGCCAAATAAGTCGCCAATTTCTTCGAGTTGTTTGGTGGCGACCCGAATGCTTTGTTCGACTGCTGGAGCTGTGGATTTGGAGCTGGCGAGGCCAGATTTGTCGCTGTTGTGGTGGGGGAGATCGTCGATGACTTCCGGTGCGGCATCCAAAGCACTGAGAAGATCTGCGGCTTCTTGCGCGAGCCGATCTGATTTGGGTTTGGGATCGATCTTAAATACAGCAGATGAGATATCGGTGGGACTATCTTCTGCTAAAAAGCCAGATAGAGCTGATAATAACTCTGGCGCATCGGTATCGATCGAGAGATCGCCACTGAGGTCGAGCATCTCAAAAGCATCGACGATCTCTGATTCTGGGTCGGGGACGAGCGTGATTTGGGTGTGGATCGAGGAATATTGTTCGCTGGTGTCGAGTTCTTCGATCGTAATGCTATTGGCGATCGTGTCAAAGTTCGCTGCTTTGACGATCGACAGATCTTCGCCGCTGAATCCAGCCGATTTTTGCTCGTTGGTCTCGAATTGGTCTAGCTCGCTACTGTCGGTGATTGTCGAGAATGCTGGCGGTGTCAACGTA
Source organism: Chamaesiphon minutus PCC 6605 (assembly GCF_000317145.1). Classification (GTDB taxonomy): domain Bacteria; phylum Cyanobacteriota; class Cyanobacteriia; order Cyanobacteriales; family Chamaesiphonaceae; genus Chamaesiphon; species Chamaesiphon minutus. The sequence continues at coordinate 4,633,685 of NC_019697.1, forward strand.
TTTACATCGCCAAAGGGATCGGTCAAGGTCGGCAGATCGTTCGCACTCATATGCTCTTCAAAGAGCATCGCATATTCGCTGGCTGCCCCAGGATCGCCACCGAGATCGGCCAGTGTCACTGGCGGATCGAATGCAAAATCTTGGAGGTCGATGGAGTCGCGATCGGTTGTTGCTGGCTGAACCTCAAAATCGTTCCATTCGGGAATGGTTTCCGCATCGCTTAGAGCCATGATGCCCGAACCAGGTAGCTCGATTTCGCTGGGCAGATTGGTAGTTTGCCCGATTAAAACCATTGCTTGAGTGCGTCGCCAAGCCGCTAAAGCTAGTGCGGCGATCGATCTCAATTGATGGGGTTGGGACTTGAGATGATGGAGGATCGACGCCGATAAGCTGCCTAAAGCAGGCAATTCGACCATTTCGGCCAATCCGCCCAAATCTTCAGCACCGATCGTCAGCTCGTCATACAAGCTGCTGGAGTCTTCGCCATTGACAGATATTTCTAATTGTGCGATTACACGCTCTACTTCAGTCTCGAACAAAAAGGTGAGGACATCTTCACCCGATTCTGAGGCAAGCATATTCGCTTCATCTTCAGGATTGAATTCGCCCAATCGCTCTCTGAGGCTGGCAAACAGCGGCTCCACCTCAGTCTGTAACCAATCGGGCGCGGCATCTTGCCCCTGACGATTGAGCGCGACGATCTGCCGCAACTTATCGATCGTCGCTAGCATTAATTGCTCGACGCGAGCATCGGCTGGCTCGGATTTACCATACTGGATAATCTTGAAATAATCCTCCAGATGGTGCCCCAAACCAGCTAGGGTCGTATATCCCATCATCGCGGCACCACCTTTGATCGAGTGTGCCGCCCGCAGCAACGCGTCCAACTGCTTGCCTGTGACTTTACCAGTACCCAGTCCCAGCAGTCCCGATTCGATCGTATCTAAATAATCCGTCGCTTCGTCCAAAAACTGGAGTTTGACTTGTTGTTCTTGATCTGAAGTAATCATCTAGGGTTAGGGTTTAGTAAGGCTCTAGGGAGAAGGGAGGCTTTAGGCTTTAGGCTTTAGGGCGGAGGGAGGCTTTAGGCTTGGGGGAGGCTTTAGGCTTTAGGTGTTAGGCTTTAGGGTGGGAGGAGGCTTTAGGGTGGAGGTTTTGAGATTGGGGATGAAATTGTCTCTCTAAACCCTAACCCCTTATGCTTAACCCCTAACACCTAACACCTAAAGCCTAAAGCCTAACACCTAAAGCCTAAAGCCTAAGGCCTAACACCTAATTCCGATCGGCATTAACTTTAAACTTACCTACCGAAGCTTGGAGTGCTTGGGCGATAGTAACGGTTTGTTGGAGGGAGTTGGATACTTGTTTGGAGGAGTCGGAAGTCTGCTCGGAGATGAGCGCGACGGCGGCCATATCGAGTTTGACTGCTTGAGAGGTTTCGACCTGATCGATCGTGGCGGTGGAAATCGATTGGAGGAAGGTATCCATTTGATTGGACAGGGCGATAATCTGTTTTAAGCTGGTTTTGGTCTGTTCGACGGATTGGGTACCTTCGACTACCTGAGCGGTACTCAGTTCCATTGCTTGAGCTACCGCGCTGGTTTCTCTTTGAATGGTTTCGACGATTTTTTCGATTTCTTTGGTGGCGGCGGCTGATTGGGCGGCTAGTTCCCCAACTTCTTCGGCTACGACTGCAAAACCGCGTCCTTCTTCACCCGCACGCGCCGCCTCGATACTGGCGTTAATCGCCAGCAGGTTGGTTTGGAGGGCGATTTGGTCGATCAGTCCAGTAACTTTAGAAATCTGTTGCGAGGACTCACCCAAGCGTTTTACTTTCTTAGCAGTTTCCGAAATTGTTTCGCGCAGTTGGACGATACTTTTAACGGTACGTTCCATGGCTTGTCCGCCCACTTCCGCGCTGGATGCCGCCGATGTCGCGACATTTGCTGCTAGACGGGCATCGGTAGCTACTGACTCGATCGATATGGTCACTTTTTCGATTTTGGTCAAAGTCTGCTGGATTTGGTCGGCTTGCTTGGTTGCTGCCGCAGTTAGCAAGCGGACTTCCGATTCGTTTTCACCAACCGAGCCGTTGACTTGTCCGGCAGCTTCTTTTACCTTAGTTACAATATCGCGCAGACTTTCAATAATCGAGTTAAAGAAGTCACCGACGATCGCGATTTCCCCGTCGCTGATTTCCGATCGAACTGTTAAGTCTCCCTCAGAAGCCCCTTCAATCTCCATGAGCAACCTTAGCAATTCTTTTTGACGACCTTCGTTTTCTTTCTTAGCTGTTTCGGCACGTTGGCGAGATTGCTCAGCTTCGTACTGACTCCGCTCGGTAGCGGCATAACCGCCCAAACTGGCTGCGATCGGCAGGGAGAACGCCTGTAAATAGTCGATTTCTGACTGCTGCCACTGGTGGATCTCCGCACAGTGGTGGGCGATGATTAAACCGATGACGTTGGTACCTTGTAGTAACGGTACGATCAAATTGGACTTAATTTGGAGTTTGTTAAGTAGCTGATTGTGTTCGGGATGGTAATTGGTAGCGCGCAAATCGTTGTTAACAACAGCTAGCCCTTTGGCATATCTGTCTTTATCTGAAGATGTGCTACACTCGCCTACCTCATTATTAGCACTGGCATCCCCTTTAGCGTATTTGTCAATGTATGTTTGTGGAATGCAAGCATCTTCGACTTTATTGTCTAAAGCACTCACAAACCCTGGTAAAACTGCTTCACCAACGATGTGACCTCTGAGATCGGGGAAAAAGCGATAAATCACCAATCGATCGGCACTGAGTTTAGCACGTCCTTCTTCGAGGATATAAGCTAATGGTGTAGTCATATCTTCGGTAGTTTGCGCACGGGAGATAGTTGATAGCAACTGTTCGCGGACGGCTTTGTCTCTTTGTCTGGCGGCTTCGAGTTGTCCGCGTTCGGAGATAGTAAAGCCACTGAGCGAAATACCAACTTGCTCGGCAAATTTAGTCAGATAAATGCTCTCCCACTCCTGCCAAGCGTGAGTTTGTTGGCAATGGTGAGCGACGAGTAATCCCAAAAGGTTACCATTTTGAACGATCGGGACGATCAGGTTCGCTTTGATATTCAGCCGCTCTAACAAGCGTTTGTGGTCGGGATGGTAGTTGCTGTCGGCGACGTTATCATTAGCAATGATCCGGCCTTTGGCGTAAGCTGCGAGTAATTCTTCGGGGATACAAGGGTCGTTGACTTGTTCGGAGATCGCACTGCTACCGCCAGCACCGAAAGACTCACCCGCAATATAACCGCGATTGTCAGCCATAAACCGATAGACGACCAGGCGATCGGCTTTAATGATTTCGCGAGCTTCGATCAGTACTTGAGATAGTGGTGATTCTAAATCTTCGGTCGTCCGCGCGCGGGAAATTTCGGCGTATAATTCTGTGCGCTTGGTTTGTTCGGACTGAGCGAGCAAGAGTCCTTGAATTTGCCCAGCCATCAAGTTGATGTTACCGCCCAATTTGCCGATTTCATCTTCGCTGGCAACTTGGACTCGCGTATTAAAGTCACCTTGACCGATTTTTTCAACCACTTTAGCTGCATCCACGATCGGTTGGGTGGCGCGATTGGCAATTAAGGTCGATAAAGCGACTGTAAATAAGGCTGTCAAACCAGCTCCAGACAGAATTGTCAAGAGCAGTCCGCTGAGGGTGGCGTAGGCCGCCTCTTCATCGATCGCAGTCACGGCCACCCAGGGTAATTGTGGCATTCCCTCAATTTTCTCAAAGGGCGCGGCACTCAATAGTTCGGCGTGAGCTTGAGACTCGCCCCGATCGTCGCCAGCAGCTTTATTTGATGCGGCTTTGGCATGTCTGACTAGTTCCCCTTTGGTAATTGCAGCCGTGATGTCAGCATCTGCTGGTTTGCCACCATAATCACCATTAGAACTGATAAATACTTTATTAGCTTGACGATCGAGAATATGGAAATCTTGAATTTTTGTCGCAAAAGATTCGATCGGTGTTTGCAATCGTTCGATCGGTGTTCTCGTCCGCATCAAACCGATAATTTGACCTGTGGTAATGTCTTTAATTGGCGCGGCAAAATGTACGACCATTTTACCGAGACTCTTAGAAATTTCTGGTTCGGAGATAACAGTTTTACCTGTTTTAAGAACTTCTTGAAAATATTTACGACTTAGATGATTGTAAGATGGTTTACCCTTACTTTGGGCGATCGGATCGCCTTTGATATCGAAGACAATAATGTTGTCATATACTTGATAGCTAGCTACATATTGGTCTAATAGCCTCTGTTTAGACTCCAATGAAGTGATTGCTGATAGTTTAGCATCAGCAAAAATTGGCTGTGCTGCTAAAACTTCTACATCTCCATAACGCTCGAAGACAAAGCGATTGAGTTTATCAGCGATCGCAGTAGCGCGGACTTTTTGATCTTGAGCTGTTTGTTCTTTAAGTGCGTTGTTAATCTGGACATAACTGAGCGCACCAATGGCAGCTAGTGGTGCTAATCCTAGTAAGGTTGCAATTAAAGTTACTTTTGTTTTAAGGGTTAGCTTATTCCATTTAGATGTAGATTGCGATCGATTTATAACTGTATTTCCTCGATCGATGGTATTGATTTGAGCTGGCTCGTTATACTGATTCATAGGTAAATTATGAGATTTAATATAATTGAAAATGGCTGATGTATGGCGATCTTGATTAGCTCGTAACTTAGCGATGAGTGAGTGATTACTAATTGTTATGAGCTAAAACTTAATGTGGGTTTAAATTTTTGGTGGTGGGAATCGATTATCGATTATTATCCGTTCTGACCGAACATTTTGGCATTAATGATTGCTTCTGGATCTAGCACCAATACCAATTCTTGCTCTTGCAAGATCCAGCCGCTGAGGTAGGGCGTAAAAGCAGGATTGAAACTGCCGATAGGCGATCGAATTTCTTCTTTGTTGAATCTCACGACTCCTTGGATCGATCGAACTGCTACCGCCAAGGGTGTTTGCCCGACTTTGAGCAAGGCGACATCATAACTATGAGCGTATCTATCGATCGGTTCTAGCCCCAAAATTTCTGGCAAATCGACCAACCACAACAAGCTACTTCGGCGGTTGAATAAACCCAATACGCAAGACGGGAGATTGGGAATGACCGAAACTCGTCCCGCAGGGATAATAACTGCCTCTTGGGTTTGGAGCATGGGCACGACAGCACAAGTCTGTTTGTCCAGTTGAAATCGCAAAAACATCTCACCAGTCGTTCTGGTCGATCTTTTAGTTGGTAGTGAGGTAGTGACGCTCATGAGGTAGTGGCTAGTGGATAGTAGATAGTGGATAGTGAATAGTAAATAGGATTTGCAGGTTAAGATAAGTTTCGATCGCTTTGCGAGCCACTATCCACTATTTTCACTATTCACTATTCACTAATTCAATTAGAAACAGATTTAACAGCTTTAATAATGTCTTCCTGAGAATAAGGTTTAGTCACATATACATCCACACCTTGTTTTTTGCCCCACAATTTATCTAAGTCTTGATTGCGCGACGTACAAGCAATCACGGGGATACTTTCGGTGTCGGGATTTTTTTTCAAAGTCCGGCAAAATTCAAAACCGTTCATGCCTTCCATTACCACATCAGTGATCACGATATCGGGTTTCTCTTTGTCAACCATACTCAAGCCATCTTTGGCATTATCTGTAGAGACAACTTGATAGCCATTGTCTTTGAGATATAGGGTCATCAATTGCATTTCCGAAGGGGTATCTTCTACAACTAAAATCTTAACCATCTTGCTTACTCTTCCTTAAATTTGTAGTCTGTTATACATTTATTATTCCCATGACTTAGGCAATAAGTCATATCTTAAGTCTCTAGTCGATGTATCTATCTGGATGACCAGAAAAAGGACGAGCTGTCCAGGGCATCAGCCATGGCGATTTCAATCGCAACTTTCTGTCTTGTCGCGTTAAACCGTCGGGAAACCCGACGAGCACGCACCGCAACTATTAACTTTTTACTAAATTATTGATGCTCTGCCATGAGATGTCGAGATACCATTTCGATTAAGCCTGCTTGAGTAAATGGTTTAGTCATGTAATCGGTAGAACCTGCCATTTTGGCTTTAGCTCGATCGATGATGCCCGTATTTCCGGTTACCATGACGATCGGTGTCTTTTTAAAGGCTGGATGTTTCCGCAACATCGAGCATAATTTGTAACCATCGATCGTTGGCATCCCTACATCTAATAAGATGATGTCTGGATTGATGCGGATAATCTTCATCAAAGCAGTACCCGAATCGACGATCGGAAATACCTTGAAGCTATCACCATCTAAAAAGCGATTGATTTCGCGTAAAATTGTCGGACTATCGTCTACACAAGCAATCTTGTAAGTAGCTTGTTCGATCAATTCGCCCGTACTTGGGGACGCAGATCCGGTACTAGAATCGACAGCAGCCAGTGTGGCGGTGATGGATTGCTCTTTGTCATTAAAGCGATCGCTTTCCATCCCAGCAGTATACAGTCGATGCAGTCGCTCGAATGGTGGCTGTGGCGGACGTAAGCCGACAATCCGATTGTTGATCAGTCGATGGAGATTATTGGCAACTGTTAGTTCATCTTGTTTGAGCAATAGCGACAACTGCCGAAAGCTAAACCCAATCAGGATTTTACTCAACTTAACCTTGACATCTGGTGTCAGCAATGGGTGCTCGACATTCATCAGATAAGGACGTTGGTAAGGCGACTGGATTGCTGGTTGCAATGCCTGCCAAGCCTGTAGCTCTGTTTGACATTCCTTGGTCACAAATAAGAAATTGCCACTCCACCAGATTGGAAAGGCCGTATCTCGTGACACCAATTCACTAGTGCCTGACGTAATCAGCAAATAGGGCTGAAGTACTTCTTTGGTAATGCTTTTGACTAATGTCCCCGCAGTTTGCTCGCTGATATGGCCTTGGGCGATCAACCATCGAATTGCTTGATAATCCAAACTGGGATATGTTGCCTCCAAGTTTGCCTCTTTCAACTGCTCTCGCAAATCTGTATAGACCTGATTTGCTAAGATAACTGGGCTAATTCGCCGCAGATGTTGTTCGAGTCGCTCGATCGGTTCGAGCGAGTGATTAGCATAAAATAGCTTACCTTCGTAAAAATAAAGTAACCAAACAATGTCATTGGCAGTAATGCGCAAACAACCTTTAGCCTGGGAAGTAGCTAACTGTTCTAATAACTTAATGGGGTTTAGTGTTCTTTCGGTGTCAGCAACGCTGCTAGAACCCTGGTTCATGGCTCAAACTCATAGCTTAGTGGACTTAATTAACAAATGCACAGCAAGATCGACAATCGATGTGTTCTTTGGCACAGCCTCTACGGGAGAGAGAGTTGACAGTTAGTCATGTTATGTCCTCCTTATATTTCCCTACTTAGATCTAAAAAACGACATTTGGGAAATTAAGATTGGTTTGAATAGTCAATAGTCAATAGTAGATAGTAAATAGATAGAGCTGGCTGAGATATTCAGCAAGCCAGTCGCAGCAAGAGGTTTGAGCTATTTTCCAGGAATGAAGTATAAGGAAAATGAGTAAAATAAGTCAAAAAGCAAGGATTTGAGGAGCGGAGTATGTACAGACAAAAGGAAGTACCAGAAGTTACAGCAGCGGCGTTCGGGCTACCGTGGTAAGGATTATTAACAAAATGGGCGTTGCTGATTTCAAGTATGATTTCTTACTTTGGCAATCTCTTCTCCCCGCTGTCTTGTCTTGTCTTGTCTCGCATAATCCGGGAGGGAACCTCTAGGTCGATGCGTCGCTGATGCGCGCTCGTCGCTCCTCGCTTTCCTGCCTAGTATTATGCGGTAGAAGTTAACCAACTATTTTTTTCCCCGCTGCCCGCTCTCCGCTCTCCGCTCTCCGCTCCCCGCAAAATAGTAACCTTATTTACGCCGTAGACTACTAGCCTTTCATACATCAATCCAGCAACGCCAGAAATTGCATTGAGGGTAAACTCGATCGAGGGAAAAGAAGATTTAGTCTAGGTCGAGTCATGACTAAATTAGATCGTACTTTGGAGAGTGCTATTGCCTTCTCCTTTTTGAGGATGAATTTAGAGACACTGCTGCGGCAGTTTTTTACCAATTTTCATATATTGCTATTAATTCGACATTTTTCATCCCATTTTGATTGTAAATAAAATTATCTGTGCTTGAGACAATTCAATCACAGTTTGTATGTTAATATTTTTCAATCGATCGTTCACTTGTTGAGTCACTTTTTTAACAAGACCTAACTACTGTTTTATGCCACATCAACTCTCACAATTGACGGGAATAATCGCCACTATTGCCACGATCGCACTCGTACAGCCAACAATCGCATCCGCTAAAACTTCAGTCGAGATCGGCGAGACAGCCAGAGCAATTACCGTTCTAATTAACGAACCTGATAGCGTTGGTTCGGGCGTTATCCTGCAACAACAAGGCGATATTTACACCGTTCTCACCGCCGCGCATGTGGTAAAGAATAAAGTTAGTTATCAAATTACCACCTCAGACGATCGATCCTATCAAGTTATTAGTAACTCGATCCGATCTGCTCCTGGCAATATCGATCTGGCTGTCATCAAATTCAAGTCAACAACTAAATATCCAACTGCTAAACTAGGCAACTCTAATGTGCTCAGATCGGGAATGGATCTCTATGTCGGTGGATTTCCAAGTACGAGTAGAGCCATCACCGAGCTAGTATTTGTGTTTAGAGAAGGGAAGGTTTCCGCAAATAGTAATAAAACCTTCGACAGAGGTTATTCCCTCGTCTACAGTAATGATACGCTGCCGGGAATGAGTGGTGGAGCTGTATTAAATAGCGAAGGGGAATTAGTTGCTATTCACGGTAGAGGAGATCGCGATGAAAATAACGTCAAAACTGGATTTAATCTCGGTATTCCGGTCAATCGCTTTGCGACGATCGCCAGTAACATGGGAGTCGATCTCGGCGGACAAGTAGCCACCATTCCCCCAAATACGTCACCGAGAGCGGATGATTACTTTGCATCCGCAGCGCAGAAATACGCGACAGGAGACTATCGGGGCACACTTACTGACTTAGATCGAGCGATCGCCCTCAACCCTCAATCTGTCAATGCTTACATCGGTCGCGGCATGGTCAAATATCAACAGCTCAACGACCCGCAGGGCGCACTTGCGGACTTGAATAGAGCGATTGCCATCGACTCTAAAGTTGCCAATGCCTATAACAATCGCGGCGTTCTTAAAGCTCAAAAGCTCAACGATGCGCGGGGCGGACTTGCTGACTTGGATCGCTCGATCGCCATCGATCCTAAATTTGCCCTCGCATACAACAATCGCGGTAATCTTAAATATCAACAGCTCAACGATGTGCAGGGCGCGCTTGCTGACTTAGATCGCTCGATCGCACTCGATCCTCAAGTTGCCAATACCTACTATAATCGCGCTGTTCTTAAAAGTGAAAAGCTCAACGATGTGCGGGGTACACTTGCGGATCTCGATCGAGCGATCGCCCTCAATCCCAAATATACTTTTTTTTACTACTATCGCGGTAATCTCAAAGCTCAAAAGCTCAACGATGTGCAGGGCGCAATTACTGACTTGAGCCAAGCGATCGCCCTCAACCCTAAATTTGCCAATGCTTACAACAATCGTGGTTTTCTGAAAGCTCAAAATCTCAACGATTTTTCTGGCGCACTTGCTGACTTAAATCGAGCCATCTCGATCGATCCGCAATATGCTAGTGCTTATTTTAATCGAGCAATGATTAAAGCCAAACAAAACAATATTAAAGGTGCGATTTCAGATATGCAGCAGGCGGCGAAATTATACCAACAACAGGGCAAACAACAAGATGCTCGGGATGCGATTGCCCGAATCAAACAATGGCAACAAACTAGCAATAATTCTGGTTCATTTTAGTGAAGAAAAGATCCTTCAAGTCTTGAAGTGCCGATCGAGGATTCCAGCTCTACCCACATCCGCCCCGACCCTGCGATAATATCGATAGTCAAACCCTACCGAGCTAGGGTGAGTAAACTAATGCAAAAAAATCCGATGAGACTGTCCAAAAGCTTATTTGTCACACTTCGCGAAGAACCCGCCGAAGCCGAAATTCCCAGCCATAAATTGCTATTGCGGGCGGGATACATTCGCCGGATTGGGAGTGGCTTGTATGCTTATTTACCCCTGATGTGGCGCGTATTGACGAAGGTACGGCAGATTGTCAAAGAAGAAATGGATGCGACAGGCGCGCAAGAATGTCTGCTCCCCCAACTGCAGCCCGCCGAATTATGGCAACAGTCGGGACGCTGGGATACATATACCCAGGCGGAGGGAATTATGTTCGCCTTTACCGACAGACAAAAGCGGGAAGTGGCTTTAGGGCCGACGCATGAGGAAGTCGTGACGGCTGTAGCGCGCGATCTGATTAAATCTTATCGTCAGTTGCCCCAACATCTGTATCAAATTCAAAGCAAATTTCGCGATGAAATTCGGCCTCGGTTTGGGTTGATGCGCGGGCGAGAATTTATCATGAAAGATGGTTATTCTTTTCATGCCGACGCTGAGAGTCTCAAGGCTACTTATAATGACATGCACGATGCTTATTGCAAGATGCTGACGCGCTGCGGCTTGAAATATCGGGCTGTAGATGCAGACTCAGGCGCGATCGGGGGTTCCGGTTCGCAGGAATTTATGGTGCTGGCGGCTGCGGGTGAAGATGATGTAATGTTTACGGCGGATGGTGAATATGCCGCCAATGTGGAGAAGGCTGTTTCGCTAGCTCCTGAAGCTGTGGCGTCACCTTTTACTAGTTACGAAATCAAGGATACACCCAATACCAATTCGATCGATAAACTTGTTAAATTTCTCGAATGCGATCGAACATCGATCGTCAAGAACCTGATTCAGCAAGCTGTTTATGACAATGGCAAGACAGTTTTAGTATTAATTAGCATTCGGAGCGACCGCGAGGTCAATCAGGTTAAATTAACCAATGAATTAGTTAAATTAGCTCCGAATTATGGAGCTAAAACAGTCATTGCCTTAGAAGTACCAGATGGCGTCGCGATCGACAAATGGGCATCCAAACCATTACCCCTCGGTTATATCGCTCCCGATTTGAGCGATGAATATATCCAATCTAGTCCTAACGTCCATCCGCAGTTCCTCCGCATCGTCGATGAAACCGCTGCCAGTCTGACGAACTTTATCACCGGGACGAACGAACCTGGCAAGCATGTTGTCGGTGCGAATTGGAATACCAATTTCCCCATCCCAGCAGTTAAAGTCGATATTCAGAAGGCTCTAGTTGGCGATCGCGCCATTCACGATCCGACTCAAGTCTTAGAAACCGCACGCGGTATCGAAGTCGGCCATATTTTTCAGCTCGGAACCAAATATTCCCAAGCCATGGGTGCCACCTTTACCAACGAACAGGGCGAGGAGCAGCCATTAGTGATGGGCTGTTATGGCGTGGGCGTATCGCGTCTGGCCCAAGCTGCCGTCGAACAATCTTACGATAAAGATGGGATTATTTGGCCTGTAGCGATCGCGCCTTATCATGCGATTATCTGCGTGCCCAATATTGCCGATGCCCAACAAATGGAGGTCGCAGAACGCCTCTACAGCGAGTTAAATCAACTAGGGGTCGAAACTATCCTCGACGATCGCGACGAGCGAGCTGGGGTCAAATTCAAAGACGCAGATTTAATCGGCATCCCCTTCCGGATCGTCACTGGTCGATCGCTTAAGGATGGTAAAGTAGAGGTCGTCCAACGCGCTACGAAACAATCGCAAGATATTGCCGTCGAGAATGTTGGAGCGACGATTAAAGACTGGATCGGGAATTAGGCTTTAGGCTTTAGGCTTTAGGCTTGAAATTTAGAGGGTAAATAGTTTATGGCAAAGTGAATGTACTTTTTCTTGAATACCAACGTCTTGTTTGAGATCGCATCGATTTCTTAGCCTAGAGCTTAGCACCGAGAAAACACGAAACTAAATCTCAAATCCATCCCCTAAAGCCTAAAGCCTAAAGCCTAACACCTAAAAAAATGGAACTAATCACCATCATCCTCTCCGGTATTACCGCATTATTTTCACTCACTGGAGTAGTGGTCGATAAAAATGTGGAAGCTGCCTTATTGTCCCAGCTCGATCGGGCAGAACAACTGCAAGTGAGAACTGATAACGCGCCCCCGCACCAGATTATCAACGGAAAAATTAACAAATTGCGGATTGCCGGACGGGGGTTGTGGGTGACTCGCGATCTGCGGATCGATACTTTAGAGATCGAAACCGACCCGCTAGCACTCGATCTTAAAGCACTCCAGGCTGATGGACAAACCCCCCGATCGTCCTCGCTCCAGCAGCCAATTCAGGCAGGTGTTAAGTTAAAGTTTAATGAGGAGGATTTAAATAATTTTCTAAAGTCTCCGGATGCGATCGCCCAACTCCAGAAAATGACTACTAGTACTCTCGGTGGTGCGGCGGCTGGTTCTCTTAACAAAGATTACCAAATTACCAATCCGCAAGTGAGGTTTTTGGCGAACAATCGCATCGCCATTCGGGCCGAACTCCAAGACCCTGCTTCTAGTGAAAAAATTGCTGTCAATCTCGAAACAGGTGTCAGCGTCATCGGTGGTCGCAAGTTTCAATTAGTGGAGCCTGCTGCTACAGTTGGTAGCACGCCAGTCCCGCAATTTTTGCTGGCTGGCTTGACTGCTGGAATGGACGAACGGCTGAATGTAGATATATTGGAGCAGCGCGGTTTGACAGCCAGAATTCTCCAGTTCAAAGTCAACCCCCAACAACTAGAACTAGCTGCTTTTGTCCGCTTAACCGGACGCAAAGAGTGACTTCTGGTAACAAGATCGGATGCCTACTGCGATCGATTTAATTATGTACTATTGAATATAGATCGTCGCCGAATGTCTATTCGAGCAGTTAGACTATTAATGGAGCAACACGCGATTATCGTAAGTGCTGACGCAAGTAGGTCGATGGACGGGGGAGCATTTACCAATTGCCAATTATCGGTTATTGTTTGGCTTGCCCGAGCAAATAATAGCTGAGGATCTGGCACCATCTTTCGACCACCGACTGAATGTCGATCGGTTTTGACGATTTATAGGAATTTTAATTATGGAAGAACGAAAATCTATATCTAAAAATGTAGTTGCTACCATTTCAGCACTAGTTTTAGCGGCGACTGTTACGGGTGGAGGCATTGCCTGGTTTACGATGCAAAATCGCCCCCAAGCGATCGCCCCCAACACAGTAAATCCATCCAACCCTGCTACAATCGATCCGGCGCAAGTGCAGACGCCTACGGCTACGCCGATTCCGACGCCACCCAGCTCGGTTGACACCCCCACCGTTCCCGACCAAACACCAACCGCTGGCATCAAGACTACCAAGTCTACCACCCCATCGTTCGCTAAAAACACCGATACAGTCAAAATTTGGCGATTGGATGATGATGGTAAGAAGACTTTTTTGGTATCCCAAGATCGACCCAATCCCGATACTAGTAGTACGGCTTCTAGCCCAGATGCGCGTGTCAAAAGTTCGCTGTCTACCTTGATCGCCTCCGCAGGTAAGCCCGAGGGTAAACTGACCTCGACAATCCCGGTGGGTACGAAACTATTGAGTGCCAAAGTGATGGCAGATGGTATTCATGTCGATCTATCCAAGGAGTTTACCCAAGGATATGGAGCGACTTCGATGATTGGGAGGTTGGGCCAAGTCGTGTACACGGCTACAACTCAAAACCCAACCGCTCCCGTGTGGATTACAGTCGAAGGTAAGAAATTAGAAGTACTAGGCGACGTTGGGGTCGAAGTTAGACAACCAGTCACGCGTGAAAGTTACAATCGGGATTTCCCAATTACGCCCAGCACGACTAACCCGTAACCCGAATTGGGGTTCAAAGTGCGATCGATCGACTAGCTAGGATTGACATACATCAATGGTTGTCCAAATTCGATGGGTTGACCATTTTCTACTAGTACCTGCATGACTTGTCCCGCCGATTCGGCTTCGATTTCATTCATCAGCTTCATGGCTTCGATGATACAGACAGTTTGTCCCGCCCGAATTCGATCGCCGATCGATGCAAATGGTGGTTCGTCAGGGGCGGGAGAACGGTAAAATGTACCGACCATTGGTGACTTGATTTCGATCCACTTGCTATCGATAGTCGGCGTCGTAGGCCGCTGCTCGATCGCCGCAGGTTGGTATTCGGGTGTGGGCACAGAGATGACTGTTGAATTGATATCGGCGATCGTCGTCGAGCTTCCACCCGTGCTAATTAATGGCTGTCCCTTACTGACAGTGAGTTCAAAGTCTGAGTTTTTGAGCGTCAATTCAGTAATATTATTAGCAGCAATTGCAGCCAACAGTTCGCTAAGTTCTTTAAAATCAATTGTCATATTCAGTTATTCGTATTTAACTCTGATTTATTTAATATTGCAATATAACTAACCAACTGAGCTTAATTAATATAAACTACCAATCGTGCATCTAATGTTTCGGCAATTGAGTTTCTCATTCTTCAGCTCCACCTGCAAAGGTTGTGTATTTTATTGCGCCTGCATATTTAATTGTCGAGCTTAATTAAAATAAGATACTGCAAAATTTGTGTCTTTAGTCAATATTATAAATTGGCAGATTGCGTAACATCTTAAAATTGTTAAATTATCGACCATTTAGAGCGATCGTCTCAACAAGATTCACTCACAGTTCGCGGCGGTAGCAGCAATGCCTCGATCGCGAACCGAGGGAAAATTGGGGTTCGACCCATCGCAATTGTTAGTGGCTACCAACATATTGGAGCCTGCACTGCGATCGACAATCGCTGGACATTTAGCTTTCTCTGCCAACATATTGGTCGGTACGGGTATCGATCTTGATTTTTTCACCGATACTGATAAACAAAGGTACCGTTACCTGTGCGCCAGTTTCGACGATTGCAGGTTTACTACCACCCGTTGCCGTATCTCCTTTCATGCCGGGATCGGTATCGGTGACGACCAGCACGACGGTATTGGGCAGTTCTACTTCCATAATTTGTTCGCCCCAACGAACGATGCTGACTTCCATCCCTTCTTTGAGATACTTAACATTCGGGCCAATTTGGGTGGGAGTGAGATTGGACTCTTCAAAAGACTCCATATCCATAAACACAAATTGATCGCCGTCTTTGTATGTATGTTGCATTTTGATTTTTTCTAGCGTTGCTTGGGGCATGGTTTCCCCAGCGCGGAATGTTTCTTCCACAACGCTACCACTCTGCACATTTTTGAGCTTCGTTCGTACAAACGCCGAACCTTTACCAGGTTTGACATGGAGAGATTCGACGATCTTCCATACGCCTCCCTTCCACTCAATGGATACACCAGGTCTAAAGTCATTACTGGAAATCATGAATATTTAGATTGTTACAGAGAATTGTGGGCATCTTATTTTATCAGTCTTAGGGACGATGAAGCTATTGGTAGCGACGCACTCATCCCCAGTCCGTCGATTGCCAGTTGCCAAATTGGGCGACTGGATCGGCTCGAACGGTTCGATCCTATTAACTTGTAACTAGAGTTGGCTGAGCAATTTTGACAGCTATGCCATGGTACGAACGGGTCTTTTGATACTATCGAGTTGGCCGCTACCTTGGCAATCATCTAGAGCGGATTATACCAATTAGCTTGGCTCTCTCGTACTTATGGTGATAAATAAATCGGCGTTGCTGAATTGATGTATGATATGGCGACCGCCGCTTAGGCGGCGCGCAAGCTTCGAGACCAAAAAAATATTCAAAATAGGATGAAATCTTTAGCTACATTTAATAGTTAGCTGAATATGGGATGGGAACATCCCAGAACTTGAGATAGTGAATTAGTAATCTAACTGAATGTGCCAGCATTTCTTTCGACTTAGAATAGCAAAGCGTCTTGCGATGAAGTCTGGCTAAATAGTGTCTAAGCCTTGTATTTTCTCCCTCTACTCTAGTCATATAAGTTTTACAAATAATCTGGTCTCCATCTGGAATAAATATCGGGTAGACTGGCCATCCATCCGTGATGTAAAAGTAGCATTTCCAGCTACTGACTAGTTCCCATAATGGCTGAAAAGTTTTTGCACTGTGGTCGCCCAGTACCCATCCTAAAATTCCTGGGTGAAAGTGATTTACTGCCGTCCAGAGCCAGATTTTGTTTTTTTTGAGCCAACAAATGTTTCTAGTTCATCCAGCTCTCCTACTTGTGGAATTATTTCTGGTGCATAAGCATTTGGGAGTAATTCACCGACTTGCTTAACCCAATTAATAATACTTGTATGATGTACTCCCTTAATTCGCTCAATTGCTCTGAAACCCATCCCATTTACATACATGAGGAGACATTCTTTTTTAATTTCTTCTCCATAACCTTGATCAGTTTGATAACAATCTATGAATTGTCTGCCGCAATCAACACAGATATGATTCTGTTTGCCTGCTTTATGCCCATTTTTATTAACACGAGTTGACTTACACTCTGGACATTCGATCGACTCTAATTTACTGTTCATTGTTTTTAGTCAACTTTACACTCGATCGTTATATCATACATCAATTCAGCAACGCCAATAAATCTTATAGAAGGGGGGAAAGGGGAAAGGGTAAAGGGGAAAGGGATGGAGTGAAAGTTAATTTAGTATGGCGTGATACTATTCACCCCAGAATATCGAGAGAGCCGACTACAAATGACAAAAGAGAGAGTAGAGGCTAGCGATTCGCGCACGCCGTTATTTCCCGAATCAAGACAGAGGGTAGAAGGGATATGTAGTCGAAGTTTAAAGAATTGATATTAATTATCTAAGCTATAAAAATCGGTGGTCAGAGAGAATTCTCACCACCGATAACAATATCTCTAAGTACTTTAAAATCGCCCACAATCAGGGTTGTGGCATCGATCGATACCATCTTTCTGGATTAGCCAGACACTGATGCTTACTAGTTAAGAGGAACGACGATGTTTTTTATCGATTTCTCCTTCAAATGGTTGGAGACCAGTTGCTGGATATTCATTCCGATCGAGCGCGAATATTCGTGAGAATGCATCGGAAAAATAACCGATAAAACGTTCTAGCATGGTGGCAATTTGCATAACTTAGCCCCTGCATTAATATAGGTGAATAATTCAATCCTTGATAGTTTTAATTATACGCGCTCAATTCGATCGAGCTTGCTAATGTAATAGATCTTTAACGATCCCGCTCTCCAAAGTCAGCAGCAGAAATATTCCAAATTTAACTTTTACAACACCCCTTTAGAGCTAGGAATGCTACCCATCCGCCGCAGGTCGAGTTCTGTAGCCATCCGCATCGCTCTGGCAAAAGATTTGAATGTAGCTTCGATAATATGGTGGGAATTGATGCCATCTAATTGCCGAATGTGTAGCGTCATCAAACTGTGGTTGACCACTGCTACAAAAAATTCGCGAACTAATTGTGTATCGTAAGTTCCGACGCGTTGGGTGGGAATCTCTAAACCATAACTGAGGTGGGGACGACCGGAAAAATCTAGAGCCACTTGGACTAACGCTTCGTCTAATGGTGCAACGAAATGACCGAAGCGGACGATTCCTTTGCGATCGCCTAAAGCTTTGCCCAAAGCCATACCCAAGGTAATACCCACATCCTCATTCGTATGGTGATCGTCAATTTCGATATCTCCTGTAGCGGTAATGTGGAGATCGAATAAGCCGTGGGACGAGATTTGGTGGAGCATGTGATCGAGAAATGGTACGCCTGTCTGCGCGTGACAGACCCCCGTACCATCGAGATCGATCGTCACGGTGACATCGGTTTCACCAGTGCGACGATGAACTGTCGCAACTCGATGTTCGGGTGGCAAATTAGCAGCAAGTTTGAGGTGAGGAGCGATCTCTGTGGGCATAAGGGTGGATGAGTGGATGGGTGGATGGGTGGATGCTTCGACTTCGCTCAGCAACAGGGTGGATGGGTAGATGGGTAGATAGGTGGATAGGTAGATGGGTAGATGGGTAGATGGGTAGATGGGTGGAAGCTTACGTTCAAAATTACTATCCCCTATCCCCTATCCCCTATCTACTATTCACTATCTACTATCCACTATCCATTACTAGCCTCTACCCTCTGATTCTATCACTTTGGCTAATCCTCACTAATTGTCTAGATTCTGGGTGTAAGCTTTAGGCCGAAATTTGGGAATGATAGAAAGGTAATCTTCAGATACAACGGAATCGGTAGATGAGTGGAATGTCTATGGGTGATGTCTTAATACCAGGGGAAACATTGCCACTAATTCCCTATCAATCACAGGATCTCGCTCGGCTGATCGAATCTTTTCGACAACAGCAGGCGAGTGGAACTTTGCAGCTTGAAGTAGAAGTACAGACTGGCAAATATTGGCAACGAGTTTTGATGTGGTATAAAGGCGAAATTACCTATGGGGGTAATAAGCTAATCGATCGTGGCGAACTAGTTAGGACGCTCGTTCAAAAATTCAAACCAGAATACGCGCAATCGATCGAGGGTTGGCTGATCCAACAGTTAGTCTATCCTCATTCTAGTCGCGAACTATTAACATTTTTGGTGCAAAGACAGGTGTTGACGTGGGAACAGATCGATACTTGGGCGCAAGGACAGGTGGTCTTCGCCCTCGAACAAGCGATCGGGTTTCCTGGTAAATATCGGTTCGTACCGCAGACAGAGGTTGACTTCTATCATGGAGCCGACGGCTGTGGTTTGAACTGGCAACAATTGATGATGACAGTCAATACCCGCCAGCAGTATTGGAGCAAAATTACAAATTTAATTCCGAGCATTGCCGCCGTACCGTTGCCCCCGACGCCAGCGATGCTGGCCAAAATCGCCGAAGCAGCGATCGAGCAACATTCGCGCAAATGGTTTGACGGACAAAGAACGATCGTTGATATTGCCACTGCTTTGGAGCGAGATCCGCTCCAAGTTGCCCGCTCCTACGCGCAATGGGCGCAAATGGGGTGGATGCACTGCCAAAAGCCGATCGATGTCGTGGTGGAGCCACAAGCCCCCGCAGAATTGCCGATCGTCTTATCGGTAGACGACAGCCCGATCGTGCAAACGCGGATCAAGCGAGCCTTGAGCGACCATTGTGAGGTCTTGCTGGCTAATGATGCGATGAGTGCCTTGCATCTACTCGCGCGGCAGCCTGTGGACTTACTGTTACTGGATGTAACGATGCCCGGTATCGATGGCATCGAGCTATGTCAGACCTTACGCCGGATGAGTAAATTTACGCAACTGCCGATCGTCATGCTCACCGCCAAAGATAAGAGCTACGATCGCGCTCTAGCCGAGATGGTAGGCGCGACTGAGTATCTGACTAAGCCTTTAAATGATGAAAAATTGGTGGCAATTGTGAATCAATACACTAAAGGTGGGCATATTCAATAAGAGGTCGTCTGTTTTTTATATTTAATTAACATCATGGTAGATAAGCAGAATCTGATCTTTGGTTTGCATGGTTCGCTGTATGGAATTAATACTACCTTTGTCAGAGAAATCTGCTGGCTGCCAGAGTTGTACTCGTTGGCAACCGCACCAGCAGATATCATCGGTATTTTTAATTGGCGATCGCATTTAGTACCAGT
Organism: Chamaesiphon minutus PCC 6605; assembly: GCF_000317145.1. GTDB lineage: Bacteria > Cyanobacteriota > Cyanobacteriia > Cyanobacteriales > Chamaesiphonaceae > Chamaesiphon > Chamaesiphon minutus. The sequence goes on from NC_019697.1 coordinate 4,653,367, forward strand.
ATTACATTTAGATTTACGTTTTGGGCGCGGTTTTTCTGGCTGCAATATGACCGATCGAGTCATTGTGGTTGAGGATCGGGGCACTTATATCGGGATTGTCGCCCATCAGGTGTATGACGTGCGTGAGTTGAAGCCTCAACCGCTCGATCTCGACCTGATTCAAAGTCGCCAATCGGCACTCGATCGCCAGTTTATCATCGGGATCGCTCAAAGTGATGACAGTGTGGTTACTTGTCTCGATCTCGATCGCTTGATTCGCGAACCAGATGCGGTTGCCGCTCTAGATAACGAGTCTCCGCCGATCGCTGGAGCCGCAGCAGACTTTTACAGTCGGTGTTGTCCTGAAGCTACGGTTGACGAGCGAGCTACCTTCGCCACTCGTGCCGCCCAACTCAAAACTTCTGTCATCCAGGCACAGAGTAACGAACGGGAGGAGGGCGTCTTAGTCGTCCAAATCGGTGCCGAATCGATCGGATTGCCCCTCGAACTCATCATTGATGTCGATACCGTCGATCGATTTACGATATCGCCAGTACCAGTTGCACCACCCGCTCTGCTAGGACAAATCAACTGGCGGGGCGAAATTTTACCAGTGGTAGAACTAGGCGGCATTTTGCAAATTTTGCCCGTGCTACCCCGTCAAGAAATCGTCATCATCCAGCTCGGTGATATCAAGCTGGGGATTGGAGTCGATCGGATTTTTGATGTCTTCTATCTATCCACCGCTCGGATTGAGGAGCTACCGCTCTCAGCAAGCGATCGACTGCGCGGTTATTTGCGAGGAGTTACTAAGTATGGTGAGGGTTTAATGTATTTAGTCAAACTTCAAGATTTGGTAGCACGCGAATTTTTACCTCAGAGCGTAGCTTAAAGGATGAAGGTAGGGTTTAGGCTTTAGGCTTTAGGCTTTAGGTTTTAGGCTTTCAATCTGCATTCCGCGCCCTGCTCTTTGCCAATAGTAACTAAATTGATACCTTAGACTTTTAGCTCGTTGTATTGAAACCCAATTTTTATATTTAAAATTTATCCGCTGTCATTCCTCGTCCCGATCGTTAACTTATATGTTTCAAACTAATCTCCTCAAAAAAGCCACGAATTTTTCGTTCAAAACTAAAGCAATTGGTTTGGCAATCTTACTAGCCGTCATTCCGATTTTGGGTACGGGTGCGTTTGCCGCATTCCTATCTGCTCAAAATATTCGCGCTCAAGAAACACAGCAACAACGGTTACTAGCCAGATCGTTAAGCCAAAACCTCACCCGGTTTATCGGATTGCGAAGTGTAGATATTCAAAACATTTCAGTTTTGGCTCCAGCTAGCGACCTGTTGGTATTGGCCAAAACACCGATTGCCGAACAAGAACGCTTGCTCAAAAAAGCAGCCGATCGATATAAATTTTATGACACGATTGCGATTGTCGATCTTCAGGGTAAACCGATCGCGGCGTCTAATCGTCTCAATATTCGCCCTAATTATGGCAATCTAGATTACTTCAAAAAAACGATCGCTAGCGGGCAACCCCAAATATCTAGGGTCGATCTTAATACCACTAACAATCGAGCTTATCTGTACTTCACAGCTCCCACCTTCGATCGTAATGACAAAATGGTAGCGGTGATTTTGGCGAGAATGCCTGTTGCCGCACTAGAAGTCGTTACCAAAACATTTGGTGACGATCAGAATAATTGGGCTATTTTCGATAGATCCAGTCGCAAAATCATCCAAGCTAGCCAGCGTTTGCGCGCCGGACGATCTACCGAGGATCTGTCGAGTTTTCAGCAATATCGATCGATTGAGCTAATGACGGTCGAAGATACAGATCGTTACAATAGTAGGCCACAACTCATCTCCTATAAAGCGATCGTCCCACCTCCCGGTGCCGCCGAGATGGATCTGGTGGCAGTCATGTCTGAGGATATTGAGATACTGTTGGCTAACGAACGACCCATTTGGGTAGCCATCGGACTCGGTAGTTTATTTGCAGGCGCGCTCACTGCTGGTGTGGCCTTCTTCTTGAGCGATCGCGTTACTAAATATATCCAACGCGCCATCTCCACAATTACTATTTCTGCGAGTGAAATTATCGATACCGTTCAGACGCAAGAAATTACCGTTAACGAACAAGCAAATTCGGCGATCGCTACTACAGATAACGTTAACGAATTAGAGAGTATTTCGACCACTACCGCCGAACAAGCCGCAGCCTCTGCCACAGGAGCCAGACAAGCTCTCTCCCTGGCCGAAGAAGGCACACAGGCGGTACAAAAAACTATTAATGAAATGTCCGATCTCCGCGAGCGAGTCGATGAAATTGCCGTCCAAATCGCCAATCTCGGCGAACAAACCGGGCAGATTACTAACGTCTCCGATCTAGTATCTGACTTAGCCAAACAAACCAACATGCTCGCACTCAAAGCCGCTGTAGAAGCAGCACGAGCGGGCGAGCAAGGTAAAGGATTCGGGGTAGTTGCGGGCGAAATTCGGAAACTGGCAGATGAAAGTAAAAAATCTGCTCAGAAGATTAACGATTTGGCTACCGATATTCAAACGTCCATCAATCGTACCGTCATCGTTACCGATCGCGGTACCAAGACAGTTACCGAAGGCATTCAACTAGCGGAAACTACCGCAGCAACTTTCATCGGTGTGGCAGATGCCGTCAACAATGTGTTCTTGAACTCCCAACAGATTTCTGCTAGTACCCAACGCCAAGCAACCGCCATTCAACAAGTATTGGGGGCAATGAATACCATTTCTAAAGGTTCTCAAGAAAGTGCTGTTGGTATGCACAAAGTTAAAACATCTACCCGCGAACTCAACCTAATTGCGGACGAACTGCAAGCAGTGGTGAATTAGGCTTTACGCAGACAAGAGGAACGGGGAAAGGGCGATAGGCTTTGGAACTATGTTCCCCATCCACCAATTACCCCTTACCCCTTACCCATTCACCCTGTTGCTGAGCGAAGTCGAAGCATCCACCCATCCACCCATCCACCCCTCTCCCTAACATGCTGAATTCCTTTAGAACCAATTTTCAAGACAAACTCAACAGCCTGCCTTTTAAAGCCAAAGCAACTGCGATCGCGGTATTGCTCTCACTCTTGCCCGTATTGGGGGTTGGTGGTTTGGCTTACTTCATCTCTAGCTCCAACCTGATCGAATCAGAGACAGACAACGAAAAATCTTCGGCAACCGCACTGTCGGACGCGCTCGCTCGCTTTATTGGTATTCGGATTAGAGACGCTAAATCCCTTGCCGATTTGCCATTCTTCAACAACGCAAATATTGCCAAAGTTGTATCTCAGGCCGAACAAGAAGACTTTTTGAGTAATTACGTCGATCGATATAAATTTTATGACAGTGCCGTGATTTTCGATCTCAATGGTAATCCGATTGCCGCCTCCAAAGGAAGTAAGCTGGATAACCATGCCAATCGCGAGTATTTTCAGGCCGTACTAAAAACTGGTAAACCTTATGTTAGTAAAGTTGAAACTTCTAAATCAACCGAGAAATCATCGATTTACTTTGTCGCGCCAGTTAAAGATAGTATCACTGGACAGATGAGCGCGATCGTCAGATTGCGATTGCCAGTTGCTTCGCTCAAACCAATTGCCGAAGTATATGGCGTTAACAACGCTCAGTGGCACATTATCGATAAAAACACCAGTAAATTTATTCTGGCCTCGGAAGAAGCGCAAATCGGTCGCGATACTAGTGATTTTGCGCGCTACGAGCAGTTAAAAAATAGCGATAAACCCCAGTCGGTAGTTGATGTCGATCGGCTGAATAACGCCAACCAGTTAATCTCTGTTGTCAGTCTTCCTAATAGTGAAGAGTTAGGGCAGAGTAATCTGGGCATCATCATTGCCAAAGATACCAAGTTGATTGAGGCTAAAGCAAACGCAGTTCTGATCGTATTGCTAGTGGGGATGTTGGTAGCAGGTGGTACGACTGTGGGCTTATCCCTACTGGTGGGAAATCGGGTTACCAAGTTTATCCAACAAATGGCCGAATCGATCGTCAACTCTTCTAGTGCGATCGTCAATACGGTCGAAGTGCAAGAAGTCAACGTTAACATGCAAGCCAACTCCGCGATCGATACCAGTGCTACAGTCAACGAGCTAGGTGCGGTCTCCTTCCAATCTGCCGCTCAAGCAGAAGCCGCCGCCAATGGTGCCAGACAAGCACTCGCCCTCTCTGAAGATGGAACTAGAGCGGTACAAGAGACACTCCAAGGGATGTCGGGACTTCGCGACAAAGTAGACGCGATCGCCAATCAAATCGTCACCCTCAGCGAACAAACCGGACAAATTACCGTGGTATCTGACTTGGTGGCAGATTTGGCAAGCCAAACCAACATGCTCGCACTCAACGCAGCGGTTGAAGCAGCTCGCGCCGGAGAACAGGGTAAAGGTTTTAGTGTAGTTGCCGATGAAATTCGTAAACTAGCCGACCAAAGTAAAAAATCTGCCGATAAAATTAACGCTCTAGCCGAAGATATTCAAACAGCGATCAACCGCACGGTAATGGTAACCGATGAAGGTACCAAAACTGTAGACGAAGGGATCGATCTGGCTCGATCGACCGCAGCTACCTTTGCTGGGGTGACAGACGCGGTAAATAACGTATTCTTGAACTCCCAACAAATTTCGACTAGTGCCAAACAACAAGCGGTCTCGATTCAGCAAGTACTCAGTTCGATGACCAATATCTCACAAGGCTCTCAAGAAAGCGCGGTCGGTATGCACCAAGTGAAGATGACCACCAGGGAGTTGACGCAGGTAGCGGATGAGTTGAAGGCTGCGGTGGTCTAAGCTTTAGGCTTTAGGCTTTAGGCTTTAGGCTTTAGGCTTTAGGCTTTAGGCTTTAGGCTTTAGGCTTTAGGCTTTAGGCTTTAGGCTTTAGGCTTTAGGCTTTAGGCTTTAGGCTTTAGGCTTTAGGCTTTAGGCTTTAGGCTTTAGGCTTTAGGCTTTAGGCTTTAGGCTTTAGGCTTTAGGCTTTAGGCTTTAGGCTTTAGGCTTTAGATCTTAGTAAAAGAAAACCTAGAGTCTTTTGAGAGAATTCAAGTTGGGTTGAGATGAATTATGAGTATTAGTCGATTTCGTGAATTGAAGGCTTGGCAGTTGGGGATGGATTTAGCAGAAAAGGTTTATTTACTCAGTGAATCTTTTCCCAAATCAGAAATTTATGGCCTAACAAGTCAAATTCGCCGTGCGGCTGTCTCGATTCCGTCTAATCTCGCTGAAGGACACGGCAGAACTTCTACTAAAGAGTTTTTACAATTTATCGCAATCTCTTTCGGATCTATCTGTGAACTAGAAACCCAAATCTTGCTATCTCATCGACTGAAATATATCACTATGGATGATTCAGAGACAGTTTTAGCTCTCCTAACTGAGACTAGTAAAACCATTCGTGGTTTACAAAGAGCTATCAAAGACAGACTAGATGGATAGCTATAAAGATTACAAACAACCTAACCCCTAAAGCCTAAAACCTAAAGCCTAAAGCCTAAAGCCCAAAGCCCCCTCTACCCTCTACCCCCTACCCCCTATGTACATCGACGACGAAGAACTCCGAGGACTATACAAAACCTCAGCTACCGAACACATCCAAGCGATCGAATCGGCATTGATGCAGTTGGAAAAACAGCCGCAAAATTCGGATGTATTAAAAGAGTTATTACGCTCGGCGCATACGCTTAAGGGTGATTCGCGGATGCTAGGGGTTGAGGATGTCGAAACACTCGTTCACCAGATCGAAGAGTGCCTGATGCCGATCGATAAGGGTCAAGGGACGATGACTGAGCAATTGTGCGAGCGATTGTATTTGGGTTTGGATACCATCAAGAAACTCGCACATACTGCGGTATCTGGCGAACTTAATGATGTCAATATGTTTTATGTATTGGCTACATTAATGGGCGATGTCGCTGCCGATGCCATTCCGTCTATCTCGGCATTACCGACAACAGCTACTCTACCCGATCGAGCGGCTAAAACCTTGGGTTTTGAAGATAGTAGCTTAGATATGGATGCTATTGTCTCTGATGATTGGGTGAATGCGGGTGATGACAGCTCTGTCTTCGATACGCCTAGAGATCTGTGGGTACACGAACGCCCTGCTCTACCGTTGCCAACCGAAGCAATGGAGATGCCACCTGGGACACCACCAGAGCCATCCCAACTCAAAACCAGCTTCTTGGAGTTAGCCGCAGATTTATTTCCAGCAGAAGATTCAACTTTACCGCCGTTGGATCGTCAGACAGTCTTAAACGACTTCACTATACTGCCGGGTACGTCACAGAGCGAAGATCTGCCGAGCCAGACGCCTGCTGACTATCTGCTGTTTGCCCCAGACGATAACTTTACATTAATTCCGAGTACAAACGAGATTGGCGATCGACAGCTCGATCTAGAGGAGCGGGCTTTGTCCGATACTGGCTTCCCGCTGTTCGATCCTCTCTCTGTAGACTTGCCAACCGCTCGGTATGACTCTAGCACTGAAGATGATGCCTTGTTCTCGGCTTTTGACAACCTTCTAATGCCACTGGAAGAAGAGATCCCAGCGGAGGAATTCTCCACCTTAGCGGATCGCCCAGAGCCACAGCCACCAGTCGAGGCGAAGATCGCACCGCCAAGTGTCACCGCACCCAAAGTCCCAACTGCTCCAGCCACCAATCTCGGCGACGAGCGCATCGACACAATTCGAGTCGATGCCAAACAGTTAGATGCCTTGATGGGGCAATCTGGTGAAATTAATGTCATCAACCAGCAAATTGCTACTAGGTTACTCGATCTAGATACCTTGCTCGAACTTTGGGAAAATGGCAGCCGCGATTATCAGCATCTGCAAAACTTTATCCAGCAAAATCCTTCCCAATTATCCCTATATCAACAATTGAGTCACCTCGATCGTCAGTGGGCGCAGATGGGAGCTTTAATTAGTAAGTTCAAAAAATCGATCGGTGCCGACAGTTCTAGATTAGAACTAGTTACCTCCGCCATAGATTCGGGCGTCCAAAAGCTCAGACTATTGCCGCTATCGACGATTTTGAATCTTTTTCCTCGGATGGTGCGAGACTTAGCCAAAACCCAATCTAAAGAAATTAATTTCGCGATCGAAGGTGGCGATCTACTCCTCGATAAACGGCTCTTAGAAGAGATCAAAGACCCGTTGATGCATATTCTACGAAATGCGATCGATCATGGCATTGAGACGCCCTTAGAACGCCAGCAGAACGGTAAATTGGCCGCTGCAACTCTGATAATTCAAGTCCGCCAAACTGGCAACCAAACCACGATCGAGATCCTTGACGATGGGCGAGGGTTGGACTTACAACGGATTAAAGCGACCGCAATTAAGCGGGGACTGCATACCAAGGAAGAATTAGATGCGATGAGTGTCGATCGCATCCAATCGCTAATCTTTGCTTCGGGCTTTTCTACCCGCGCGCGGGTGACGGAGCTGTCCGGACGAGGGGTGGGCTTAGATATCGTCAAGACAAATATCGAACGCATTAAAGGCTCAGTCGATGTGGAATCATCACCCGATCGTGGGTGTACGTTCCGCATCGTCCTCAGTCACGCGATCGGTAGCTCGCAAGTGATGATGGTCGAAGTCCGCCACCATACCTACGCCATCCCCGTTGAATATGTCGATCGGATGTTGCTGGTAAACAAAGCGGAAATCTTTGCGCTCAGTGGTACTCCTACCACTCAGATTAACGGGCAAACGACGACAGTGGCTTGGTTGGCCGATTTGCTCGACCTCCCCGCGCTCGCCCCCGATTCCCCAGGAGAACTAACTCGTACTAGCAAATCGATTGCTTGCCTGCTGCTTCAATCGGGACGACAAAAATTAGCACTGTTGGTCGATCGGATCGAAGATCGCCAACTAGTGACGATCGAGTCGCCCCATCCCTTGCTCCACAATGTCCCCCATCTTGCTGGGGCGACAATTTTGGGGACGGGGGAAGTCTGTCTGGTACTCAATCCCCTCGATTTGTTTGCCACTGCTGGGGGCAATCGTCCGATCGGTTCGACAACCACTGCGGCAACGACACCAATGTTTGCGACTCAAGCTCCTGCCATTCTCTTGGTAGAAGACTCACTTGTAATTCGCACGCAGATGACGCGGATTCTCCAGGGGGCTGGCTACCGCGTCACAGTCGCCAATGACGGTTTGGATGGTTGGGAAAAACTCCAAGCCGAGCAATTCGATCTGGTCGTTTCCGACGTCGAAATGCCGCGCTGGGGCGGTCTCAAACTCACCACTGAGATTCGCAATCATGCTGACTATCAGCATCTCCCAATCGTCTTGGTGACGACACTCTCCCAATCAGTCGATCGCGATCGTGGCTTTGAAGCTGGTGCCACCGCCTATCTTACCAAAGGCGATTTTGACCAGCAACTCTTGCTCGATACGCTCAATCGGTTGATCTAGGATTTAGGTGTTAGGCTTCAGGTTTTAGGCAGAAGGCTTTACATTTTAAGACGCTAGCGTCTTAAAATCCCTAAAGCCTAAAGCCTAAAGCCTAAAGCCTAAAGCCTAAAGCCTAAAGCCTAAAGCCTAAAGCCTAAAGCCTAAAGCCTAAAGCCTAAAGCCTAAAGCCTAAAGCCCAGTCCCTAACCATTAACCCCTATTCCCTAATTAATCACATGGCTCCTACTAAAGTTTTGATTGTTGAAGATTCTCCCGTCGCGATGGAAGTACTCCAACGTCTATTTAAAAGCACTCCCGAAGTTGAAATTGTCGGCACCGCTCGCAATGGACAAGAAGCTCTGGCAATGATTCCTCGGCTCAATCCGACGGTGATTTGTACTGACTTCCACATGGAACCGATCGATGGATTGGAACTCACTAAACAAGTCATGGCCAACTACCCACGTCCGATTCTCGTCTTGAGCAACTCTGTCAAAGCTGACGATACCAAAAATGTCTTCGCACTCTTGCAAGCCGGAGCGTCTGATATTTATCCCAAACCGCTCGGTGGTGAATACGCTGAGTACGAAGCCATCAAACAAAAGATCCTCTCGAAAATCAAGCTCCTCTCTGGGATGAGTGTCAAAGCTAGACCCCTAAACTAGGCTTTAGGCTTTAGGCTCTAGGCTTTAGGCTTTAGGCTTTAGGTTTTAGGTTTTAGGCTTTAGGCTTTAGGCTTTAGGCTTTAGGCTTTAGGCTTTAGGCACGAGGTATGAGGTGATGGGTAATAGGCAACGTCGCTACCGTGTTGACGAGCAAAAGACGATTGTAGTCTTTCTCTGTTACCCATTACCCATCAATACTTCTCAGTTAAGTTAGCCTCCGATTAAAATCTGGGCTAACAGTATTAAGTCCGCCTACGCGGACTAATTAACTAGTCCGCGTAGGCGGACTTCGCATCACTAGCTACGACTTCAGTCGTCAGCAGTTCTTAACCAAGAAGTATTGCATTCCCCATTACCCATTACCCATCTACCCACCTACCCGATGTCTCGTATCAAAGTTATCCTCGTTGACGATTCGCCGATCGCGCTGGAATTATTGCAACGCTTATTAAGAAGTAGCTCTGAAGTTGAAGTAGTCGGCACGGCTCGGAATGGTCGAGAAGCATTGGCACTCATTCCTCAAGTCAATCCTAATGTAATTTGCACAGACCTTCACATGTCGCCGATCGATGGATTGGAACTTACTAAAGAAGTCATGGCCAAGTTTCCCCGACCGATTTTGGTCGTGAGTAATTCCGTTCGAGAAGATGATACCAGAAATATTTTTGGGTTACTACAAGCAGGAGCTGTAGATATCTTCCCCAAACCTAATGGTGGAGAATATAGCGAATACGAGCGCGTTAAAGATCGGCTCTTGGCCAAAATTCAGATGCTTTCGCAGGTAAAAGTCAAAGCCAAAACTGCTGCGACGACAGTACCATCATCTAATTCGGTTGCCAATGGCAATGATGCTGGCACTTTACGCGCGATCGCCATCGGTGCCTCGACAGGTGGCCCTCAAGCCATTCACAAAATTCTGACCACACTGCCTCAAGATCTCCCCATACCGATAATTTGCGCTCAACATATCGGCGATGGCTTTTTGACAGGGTTGATTAGTTGGCTCAAAGAAGACTCCAAACTAAATGTCAAAGTTGCCCAAATTGGCGAAATTCCCGCTCCTAGAACAGTGTATTTTGCCCCAGAACGAGCGCATCTCGAATTTGATACTGAGGGGAAATTTATCTATAGTAACTTTACTGCGACTACTGGCACTTGCCCGTCGATCGATGCTTTGTTCCGATCGGTTGCGCGTGTCTATGGCCGTTCTAGTGCTAGCATGATTCTCACGGGTGCGGGTAACGATGGTGTTGCTGGCACTGAAGCGATTGCCGCTGCGGGGGGACTAACCATCGCCCAAGACCAATCGAGCTGCCTCGTCTTTGGCATGTCCAAAGCAGCGATCGCGACTGGCTCTGTCGGACATATTCTCAACCTATCAGAGATCGCACCTTTTATTTTAAGTAAGATTAATACCAGTGTTCGATCTGCCTAAATTAGCTCGCAAGTGGCAACAGTGTTGGCTCGATCGCGATCGCTCGATCGATGATTTCATGCGTTCGGACGCTCTACAAGAGCGCGATTCTCAACAGGATCGACTCGCTTCCGAGGTTGGGAGCGAGTCAACACAGCCGCCATGCGAACGAGTTTTTCAGTTACTTGTTGCTGCTTATACTCAACCCGATCGGCACTACCACAATCTCTATCACATCGAGCATTTGCTGAGTATTCTCGATCGGTTTACAGCCACCGATGGCGATCGATCTTTACATACACTCCAAGACCCGATTTCTGTCTCATTAGCCGCTTGGTTTCACGATTATATTTATAATTCTCAAGCTTCAGATAACGAACTCCAAAGTGCTAATGCAGCTAGAGAGTTATTAACAAATATCGGGACGATCGATGCGTACCAATCGCGGCAGATTTTATCAAGAATCGATCGCATCCAACAGCTTATTTTAGCCACAAGCGGCCATCAAACCGACCCTAACGATTCAGACTTGTGTATCTTTTTGGATGCCGATCTGGCGATTTTAGGTGTAGATCCAGCAAGATATCAAGCCTACGCGCGAGCCATTCGTCTCGAATATAGTTGGGTATCCGACCTCGATTATCGAGCCGGACGCGTCAGCGTGTTAGAAAGCTTTTTAAAACGCGACAAACTTTATTATACAGATGTTTTATTTGATGAACTAGAATCGATCGCTCGTCTCAATCTGGAAAGCGAAATAGTGTCACTTCAAGCTGTAAAAAGTCCCATTTTTTGACAAATCTCTCCCAATTGTCGTCCTCATATCAGAGTTCAGCAACCAAATTATCTCGATCGGTAATAATAGCAATTTCAAGGCAAGGGGGATCGGACAGTGCCTACCCTATTTTAAAGCATTTCTTTAGAGCTTTTCAAATAAGTCTAATCGATACTTATCGGTAGTCAAACTGTGGAGGTGTGCGAGTCGATTGGGGACGAGTTCGAGAAAAGAATCGTGGACTAGATCGCCAGTTAGGGGTAATACTCTGGCATCGACAATCCAATGCACGATCTCCAGGTGTCCTTGCGGTTTCAATCGATCGAGCATTAGGTTTTGAGCTTTGTAAAAGTCGTCCCAACACCAATAATAGCCAACTTCTGAGAGCACAATCAGATCGAAGGAAGTATCTGGGAATTCGTCAGGCACGGACATGATTTGAAAATCGACATGACTCAAATGCTGACACCTATGTTTAGCTTGCTCTTGAGCGATAGTAGATACATCTACAGATAATAATGATTCGCATTTGCTTGCTAATTGTTCGGTAAAAATACCGATCGAACCACCAATTTCAAAGGCTGACTGATATCGATCGCGTGGCAGTGAATTAAGAGTAGTTGCATATTTTTTAGCTTCGTACTCGCTGGTAGCAAATTGCCAGGGGTCGGGATTTTCACGATACAAAGCTTCAAAAAAATCTGTGGTCAGCGATTGCAAATTAGTCGATTTCATAATATTTCCTCAAAATAGACTTCCCAAGATCGGGTAAAATTAGTCAGCATTTCTGGGGTCAAGCAGAAGCCATCGGGGTCGTCTTCGATTGCTTGACCGAGTTGCGATTTATATGCCGCGATCGCTCGTCGTTTTTGAGCTAATACCGTGCCGATATCTATTCGCCAGCCTGAGATCCGATCGAGATCTGGGAGTTTTTTTTGCTGCTGAAGATCCCAATCCCAAATTGGATATTCAATGATTTGTGGAAAGATGCTCAAACTCAAGATAGCGGCTTGAATCAGTTGCCAAGTCGCGCGATGATCTGAATGTGGATCGGCACGCCATGGTAAAAAAATCGTATCTGGTAAAGTTTGTTGTAAATATTCTTGACAAAGTACTTTAGCTGATTGAAAAGTCGGTGAAGTTACAGTTGGCACCGCGCCATCTTTAAGACCTAAAAAAGTAACTAACGATCGATCTTCGATGCCTAAAATTGCTAAAGCGGCGAGCGTTTCGCTCTCTCTGAGCGATCGCAGTCTGGGGGCGGGATGCGATCGCGAGTTGGGGTGGGACATCGTACCATCGCTGACAATTGCAACTTTGACATCGTAGCCTTTGGCGCACAGTAAGGCGATGGCACCACCACAGCCGAGTGTTTCATCGTCGGGATGGGGGGCAACTACGACTACCCGCTGGCGAGCGATGTAGGTCAGATCTCGCAGCGGTAGTGTTTCGGGGCTGGATAATAATACTCGACGGCGAGCTGCGCCGCTCTGATGCTGACGAAGATCCAAGTTTGGCAGCATCAGCAATGTTTTAATGCGTCGGCTTTGTAATTGGCCATTGCGGACGATCGGGTCAGAGCCTTCAACATTCTCGATCTCACCCTCATTGGTATGACGATTGCTAAATTTTGGGGGCTGGTTCATATGTCCAAAGTGAATCTGGATCGGCATTTTGGAGCGCATAGCGTCCGACATTGGCGATCGAGGCATCGAATGCAGGTTGGCGCAGATACAGCGTCAGATCGCGAATGATGCGCTCGATGGGTTCGGGGGGCAACAATCCGCGCGTACCCACCGAGCGTTCGACCAGTTGGATCGTTTCCATACAGATGTGTTCGATCGCAGTACGCACCATATTGGCGTATGCGACTAGAGCCTGGGCGTTAGGGCTAATTGTGGCCGAATCGCCTGCAAAGGTGGCATGATATTGTTGGAGTTGAGCGGCGGCACCGTGGAGCCAGAGCTGGCCGCTTTCAATCCCGATCGCCATTTTGCCAAAGCGTTCTTCTTGATAGGGATCTTTGGTCCGATCGATCGACTGTAAAAATTTGCGAGCCGCGTTAAATAAGGCTTCGGCACCGCCGAGCTGAACGGCGGCAAATCTAATTACACCTGCGGTCAACCAAGGTTGTCGGTAGTAGTCCCCAGGTTGGCCGATTAATTCGCTTTGGTCTAAGATTACGCCTGTAAAATCGACTTTGTAGCTAGCAGTCGCTTTCATTCCCGCAGGCTGCCACCACTCTGAATCGATCGTGGTTTCGACTTCATCCATCGAGACGATACATAGCTGCCAGTCCCCATTTGGCAGCGTACCGCCGACGAAAGGTCGATCGACACAGCCGCACCCAGTAGCAAATGTTTTGGCACCTTCTAGTCGGTATTTGCCCTTACCCAGGGGGACGATCTTCACGCCATCGCGATCTTCGGCATTCCAGACGCCGAACATTTTGTGCCGATCGCGTACTTCGCGGGCATAGGTATCGATTTGATCTGGGGTGCCAAAGGTCTGAAGCAGTTGCAGTCCATTGACGTGACCTTCATATATGCGCCCGACAGCTAGGTTGGCGCGACCGATTTGTTTTAAGATTTGGAGTAACTCAGCGATCGAACTAGTTGCGATGCCTATTCCTAAGCCGCCAAGTTGGGGTGCCAGCGGTGCCGTCAATAGTCCCGCAGCAGCGATCGATTCAAATTCTCGCTCTGGGTAAACACCATGGCGATCGATCGCTGCTGCATTTTGGCAGCAAATTTCGGCAATTTCAACTGTTTGTTGAAGCAGGTCTTGGAGATCTATTTTCGGTGGTTCTAGTTGAGATTGGAGAGATACTAGTTGTGCTGGTAAACGTATAGCGGTCAAAGTATCCTCCTCTGCTTGCGTCCTTACTAGGTGTATGGTTTACAAGTTAATTTCTTTTAAATTATCTGAGAAATTTGGCTGTTTTTCCTCTACCAAATGAGAGAGGTTTGTAGTGATTGGAGCTAATTATTTAGCAGACGGAAACGATGAGATCGACTACACGTTTGACGCTGCCTGACTGCTGGACGATCGCTTGCATTCTTTTGGTTTGGGTCAGATAGACGATCGGGGCGTTGCTGGAGCGAAGTATGAAAAGCTAGAGAGGATGGCGGGGAGCGGCTCGCGGCGGCTCGCGCACGCCTTTGTTTCCCGACGGTTTGCGACTGAAATCACGCGGAGGTTTGTCTTGTCTCGCTTCCATGGTCGGGAGACAAAGGCGGGGGCGAGCCGCTCCTCCGCATGTGTTTCAGTCAAGACAGCGAGACAGCGACGCAGCTCCCTTCGGGAAGGCTCCGCCAACGAACGGGAGGTTGTCTTGATGCGCTATCCCGGCGGGAAACCCGCCGAGCGCGCATCGCTCCCTCCCGTTTGTGTGCGTCAAGACAAGACAGGGAGCGGGGAGCGGTGGTTTAGCGAGACAAGACAGGGAGCGGGGAGGAGAGAGTCCAAAGATAGGAAATCATCTTTTAATCCAGGAGCGCATTGCCCTAATACTTTGGCCAAGTAAAATAAAAGGTCGTCCCCCTGCCTAGTTGAGATTCGAGGCGAATCGTGCCACCTTCGGCTGCGACGATTTTTTTGACGATCGCCAGTCCGATCCCGGTACTATTGGCTTGTTTTTGCGGGTTGACCGTTTGGAAGAGTTCAAAAATGCGGTCTTGATGCTCTAGTGCGATGCCGGGGCCATCATCGGCGATCGCAAATTCATAGAAATCGCCGCGTTCTTGGCAGGAAATGTGCATCGAACCATCAGACCTGTCGTGATGATCGATCGCATTCCGGATCGTATTATCAAACACTTGAAACAATAGCAACCGATTGGTAGCGATCGTGGGTAGCCCTGAATCGATCGAGATCGTAAATGTTGGCGCAGGAGCCAGCCGCGCGATGACATCAGCCAGCAGTAGATCGATTCCGACTAGTTCGCTCTGGGCATCCGTTTGTCCGGTACGGGCATATTCGAGCAGTCCATCGATCGTGGCTTCCATGTTATACACGCGATCGCGTAGTATGGTCATTTGCTGTTGGTTATGTGGGGAAAGCGTGCCTTGGAAATCTTCTGCAATCCATTGCGAGAGATTGGCAATGGCGCGCAGGGGTGCTTTGAGATCGTGGGAGACAACATATACAAAGCTGTCTAGTTCTTGATTGCGCTGTTCTAGTGCAGCTTGAGTCTGGTTGCGATCTGTAATATCGATCGCGGCGAGAATGGCATGACTCGGACGCGCCACGGCACCAGCATAGTCGAAAAAGACTTGTTTGCGCACGCTCAAGCACCGAACTTCGCCATTTGGCCAAACCACCCGATGGTCGAGGGCAAACCAGCCTTGACCCTGCGGATCGAGTACTAGATCGATGATTTTCTCCAGTTCGGCGCGTTCGTCTGGATGGAAAGTATCGTGGATCTGCTGCCGCGTTACGACTGCTTCTTCGGTGCCAAATCCATATAAAGCGGCAGCTTTGGGCGATAGCGTGACTAGATTCGAGACATAATCAAATTTAGCCAGTCCGACAGCGGCCACTTCAATCCCGATTCGCAACTGCGCCTCAGATGCTTGCAGCCGCTCTTCACTCTGGCGCAGTTGCAGCCGCAAGCGGGCATTCTCGATCGCATTGCGCATCGTCAACTGCAATAGCTGTGGCGTAAAGTCTCTTTTGACTAAATAATCTTCGACACCTGATTTCATGGCGCGAACGGCAATGTTTTCGTCACCGCGCCCTGTCATCATTACCACGGGTGGAATGCTGCCGTTGCCTTGAAGGGATAACGCCTCTAGAAACTCCAGCCCATCCCCATCGGGCAGTGCATAGTCGAGTAAGATCGCATCGATCGGCTGCAATCGACACAAGTTCAGTCCCTGCGCCACCGATTCCGCTTCTAAGAGTTTATAATCACAGCTTCGATCTGTCATCAAGCATTGTGCATATAGCTCTCGATTGTCCGGGAAATCTTCAACAATCAGCAGTGTGAAGGTAGGGAGATTCATATTTAGTCGCAACAAGTAATTTGTGGCGAGCGATAGGTTGGCTTAGTCGAGCTAGGCTATGCACCATGATTTTACCAGTTAACACAACATTTGCGACACAAGTTTGCTGCGTGACATATATTTGCACGATTAAATATCAATTTATTAATTTATATCTCACCATTAATAAATAGTTGTAAGCCATGAAAAGATTGCTTGGGATAGGTAGTAGGCGATATATATATATATATATATATATAATTAAAACAAAAGTAGCGAAAAATATTCTCTAATGTCGATCGATAAAAGCTTGTTCCGAAGATAATTATTACAGTTTTTGTGCTATTTTTATTTTAAAATTTCTCAAAACAAAAATTAAAATATACAGCTAATACGCCAACTTGGCTACGCACAAAGATAGAGAAATAAGTCGAAATCTTATGCTACAAATATCGAGAGCGACATAAAACTAAATAATTTTGTTTGATGATGAAGAATTCAATTGAAAGTCACAAATTCGATCGTCATCAACATGTGAGTTTTCTTGGTGGAGAAGGAATTATCCAAGGCTTTAAGTTAGAGAATGGAAATTGGAGATATGCGATCGAAATGCCCCAAGGTGGGGAGGGCGGGTTTGGGGGGGGTAAAACAACCTCAAACGTAGCAATTAGAGTTTTCAGACATCCTCTTAGTTCAGATCGACATTCGATCGCCCAGTTAGATTCGCCACCATCTGGATGAGTTGTGCCGGATCGATCGGTTTGGCTAAATGGACTTGAAACCCAGCGTCGAGAGCCAGTTGGCGGTCTCTGTTGCTGACATACGCCGTAATTGCTGCTGCTGGAATCTGACCCCCAGATCTGGCAGCCAAGGCTCTCACCTGCCGGATTAAGGCATATCCATCTTCTTCGGGCATCCCGATATCGGACAAGAGCGCGTCATATTTGCCTGGAGATGCTAGCAGCATTGCGATCGCTGCCTGGGCAGAGGTAACAATCGTCACCTCTGCGCCGACATTTTCCAAGATGAATTTCATCAGATCGAGGATATCCACCTCATCATCAACTGCGAGAATGTTTAATCCAGTCAACGAATAAACCGCTGGCGTGAGGATTGGTTCTGTCATGAGTGCTAGATCGCTCGGTGCGTCGGCTAGCGGCAACTGGATGACGAGTGTCGTCCCTTGTCCTTCGCCCGCACTCTCTGCTCTGACGGTGCCGCTGTGGAGTTCGACGATCTGTTGGACGATCGACAGCCCCAAACCCAATCCCTGAGTGGATTTACTCCTACTAGAATCACCTTGATGGAACCTGTCAAAGACATGGAGCAATAAATCTGTGCCCATTCCTTGCCCGGTATCGCTGACTCGAATCTGGGCCTGGTTTTGGAAGGTTGCCAGGGCGATTTCCACTCGTCCGCCATTAGGCGTGAATTTAATGGCGTTGGTGAGGAGATTCCACAACACTTGTCCCAACCTGTCAACATCACCGCTAATCGCGATCGGGGTAAGGTTGGCGACAAGTTGAATCGATTTGGCATCGGCAGCAAGTTGGACGGATTCGATCGCGCCATTGATGAGGGCAACTAGATCGAGCCGCCGCAGATTTAGGTGCAATTTACCATTGGCAATCCGGGACAGATCGAGCATATCTTCAATCAGTTGAGATTGTACCTTGGCACTGCGATAGATCGTAGCTAAACCGCGTGTGACGGTGGCCTCGGCTAGCTCGTTAGTTTGGAGCAATTGCGCCCAGCCGATAATCGCCGTGAGCGGGTTGCGCAGTTCGTGGGAGAGGTTGGATAAGAAATCATCTTTGGCGCGATTGGCTGTCTCTGCCTCTTGACGAGCCGTTTGCTCCTGGGCGAGTAGCTGCGACCGTTCGGATTCGAGTTGCTTGCGCGCGGTAATATCTTCGATCGATAGCAAGATCCGGGGCGTATCCCCAGCGGCAATAATCTTGAGAGCGTTCAGCAGCATGATTTTCCGCCCGATATGCTCGAATAGATGTTCGACTTCCAGATTTTCGAGCACCGTATTATGGGTAATAATCTCCTCCAGGATCGATCGCAATCCAGGGATATTCCACTGGCCATTTCCCAGCTCAAAAATGGTCACCTGGGCGGTTTCGGTTTGGGAAACCGCAAATGTTTCGCAGAACGATCGATTGGCGGTATTTACCCGCAAATCTGCTTCTAGTACCAGGAGTGGTACTCGCACGGTTTCGACGATCGCTTCGGCATAGTTTCGCGCTACTTCGACAGTGGTGGCACTACGCTTGAGAGCATCGATATCGAGCAACACCATTACGACCCCATCAATTTTATTTTCGGTGGTACGGTAGGGACGGATGCGCAGCAGATACCAATATCCGCTGTGAGTTTGCACCTCTAGTTCTTTGACACTTAGAGTTGCTAATACCTCCAAAATTAATGGTTCTAAATCGTCAAGGTGCAAATTGGTGCGAATATTGCTCAGGGGTCGTCCGGTATCGGTCGGAATAAAATTAAATAACTGCTGCGCCATCGGTGTAAACCGTCGAATTAGCAAGTCATTGGTTAACATCAAAATGGGAATATTAATACTTGCTAATAAATTGGTCAGATCGTTGTTGACCAGATCCAATTCTAAATTGCGGCGGCGAAGTTCGTCGTTGGTAGTATTAAGTTCTTCATTAGTTGCCTGAATCTCTTCTTTGGCGGTTTCTAGTTCTTCGTTGGTACTTTGCAACTCCTCATTACTCGACAGGATTTCTTCATTAGCAACTTTGAGATCTTGATTGCTATATTCCTGCTCTTGAATGACCGCACGTAAATACTCCTGAGTCGCATTACGTTCTTGAATTGTGGCAGCGAGTTCTTGTCGCAACCGGAGATTTTCTCGTTCTAAATCTCCCTGGGAAATTGGTAGATCGTTCGATTGCAAATTGTTGACTTCGGTAATTAATACATCTTCAAACAAAATTAAAAAACGACGATCGTCAGTCGAAATTTTGAAAGGGATTACTTGCAGATTGAAGCTGCTAGAATTGTCATTCTTTTTGAGACGCAA
Source organism: Chamaesiphon minutus PCC 6605 (assembly GCF_000317145.1). Classification (GTDB taxonomy): domain Bacteria; phylum Cyanobacteriota; class Cyanobacteriia; order Cyanobacteriales; family Chamaesiphonaceae; genus Chamaesiphon; species Chamaesiphon minutus. Next base: position 4,672,678 of record NC_019697.1, read on the forward strand.
TCCAGTTTTAGTGACGGGTAAATTACTCCGCTGCGATCGATCGATCGCCGCTCGCAGTTCGACTAATAAACTCGATCGTACCAGATTGAATAAATTGAGATTAGCAGCTCCAGCTCCGAGTTTGAGATAGCGATCGATCTCGCCACGTAATTGTAAAACCTGCATCTCATCATCAATTACCACGCCGATTGGCGTGTATCGCTCGGCAATTAAGCGATCGACTTTTTCTTGTAAATCGAATCTTAGGGCAGCCGCTGGCAGCGACGGAAGATTGCCGATTTGCTCGTTGACCTTTGGTCTGCCTGCGGCAATCGCTTTGACGGTGGGATAAGTGCTAGGCGTAAACGAAAATGTGGCCTGAGTTGCAGTAGGATTCTTGGCATAAATCCGGTACTTTTTATCGATCGTGGCAAACAAGTCTGGATGTTTGCCAGTACTTTCGGACGTGCCGAGTAATAAAAAGCCAGTCGAGTTAAGACTGTAATGAAAAATCGGCATAATCCGCTTTTGGAGCGAGTCACCCAAGTAAATCAGCACATTGCGACAGCTAATCAGATCGACATTAGAAAACGGCGGATCGCTACTCAAATCTTGACGGGCAAATACACATAATTCGCGGACTGCCTTACTAATGTGGTAGCCACCCTCAACCGGATAAAAGAAGCGACGGCGACGCTCTGGCGACACATCCACCATCTGAGCTTCGGTATAAGTACCCGCTCTAGCTTTATCGATCGACAACTCGCTAATATCGGTCGCAAAAATCTGGATCGGCGGCTGGATCGCCCGCTCTGCCAAGAATTCTAGCAGACAAATCGCGATCGAATAAACTTCCTCGCCTGTAGAACAACCCGCTACCCAAATCCGAATCGGTAACTCCGCCGACTTCTGCTGGGCAATTGTGGGAAAAACTTGCGTTTTCAACAATTCAAAGGCTTCCGGATCGCGGAAAAAGCTGGTGACATGAATCAGGATTTCTTCATACAGTGCTTTGACTTCTGCTGGATGTATTTGTAGGTAAGCAGCATAGTCTTCCAACTGGACTAGTTTACACAACAACATCCGTCGCTGAATGCGGCGATCGAGTGTCTTGGATTTATAATGACTAAAATCAACGCCAGTAGTCGATCTCAATAGTCCAAATATCGTCGCGAGTGCATAGCTTGGCGCGATGGCTGTGCTAGCGATTAGCGGCGGCGAACTCGTCCACACAGAATTTCGACTCAGAGTTACTAGTTCTTGGGCAATACGCGTCGGTGGGAAGATGAAATCGACATTGCCAGTCGCTACCGCCGTATTGGGCATACTATCAAATTTGGCGGTGCCTTCACACTGCGCAAAAGTCACACCACCTGCCGCTTTAATTGCCGTCAGTCCGAGCGAACCATCGCCATCGCCGCCGGATAATACTACCGCGATCGCTTTGTGTCCGCGTGCGGCTGCCAGGGAGGTAAAGAAGGCATCTCCAGGCATGTATTTACCAAAGATCTTCTCGCGGGGCGATAGTTGCAGTTTGCCCTCCCACAGGATCATCTTGGTGTTCGGTGGGATGATATACACCTGGTTTGGCTGCACTACCATCCCGTGCTGCGCCTCGCACACTGGCATGGGGGTAACTCTGGCGAGAATCTCGCTCAACAAACTATGATGGTCGGGTGCTAAATGTTGGATCAGCACGAATGCCATACCTGTATCGTCGGGCAGATGGCTCAGTAGTTCGGTAAAGGCTTCTAAGCCGCCAGCAGAAGCGGCCATCCCGACGATCGGAAAATCACTCACACCGTCTCGATCCACAATAGCTCTCACCAATGGCAATCCGTCCGCATTTAGCGGCACTGTATCGATCTCGCGGCCATCAGATTCAGATGTCGGCGATGCCGACGCAGGCTCAGAAGTCATTGGATCGAGCTACGGTAACGTAGTGATTTGGGGGATCGATATTTACTGAATTGATATTTTTTGCTATTTAACGTCAGTTGCGCCTGACGATCGCTCGATCTTTCGGCGATCTCGACTTTCTGGTATTGCTGAATCGAGGTATGATTCCTGTGTAGGGGTGCCCCTTGTGGGTACCCTTAATCGATGCGGGGTAAGCACAAGGCATTACCCCTACAAAATTATTTGTGCGTTTCATACCTTAATTCAGCAACGCCGACTTTCCTTAGTCTATCTATCTACCCTAACATCGATCGGCAAAGAGGGGCGCAAGCCATTACCACAGATTCTCGCTTCAACTTAAGATCGCTTTGGCCACGTAAAATAGAACGTCGTTCCGCGACCTAGTTGAGATTCGAGGCGAATCGTACCGCCTTCTGCTTCGACGATTTTTTTGACGATCGCCAAACCGACGCCCGTACTGTCAGTACGTTGTTGGGGATTGACGGCTTGAAAAATCTGAAATATCCGATCGTGTTGCTCTGGTGCGATGCCTGGGCCATCATCGGCGATCGCAAATTCGTAGAATTCTTGACGTTCGGCGATGCCCAAATGGAGCGATCCATCCACGCGATCGTGATGTTTGACAGCATTACCGATCAGATTGGTAAATACTTGAGATAACAGCATTCGCTTGGCGTGAAGAGTCGGGAGATTTTGGGCGATCGCGATATTAAATGTCGGCGGTGGTGCGAGGGTTTCGATCGTTTCTGCCAGTAGTTCTGACACTGAGACTGGTTCGAGGCAGTCTTCGGTGCGACCGATGCGGGCGTAGTCTAGCAAGCCATCGATCGTGGCTTCCATGCGCTGGATGCGACCGCGCAATAGTTCCATTTGCCGTTGATTGGTGGGTGAGAGCGATCCGTCGAAGTCTTCTTCGATCCACTTGGAGAGATTGGCAACAGCACGCAGGGGTGCTTTGAGATCGTGAGAGACGATATGCACGAAGCTATCTAGCTCTCGATTGCGTGCTTCGAGTGTAGCTTGAGCTTGTTTGCGATCGGTAATGTCACGAGCTTCGGCGACCAGCATGACGACTCGATCGGTCTCATCGAGTACGGGTTTGATTGAAAAGTCGGTTGTCAAGATCGTGCCATTGGGAGCGGGAAATTGCACTTCGTAGCGGCTAAATTTGCCCTTAATAGCTCGATCGATCGCTTCTTTGAGTTGCTGCTGGAGCTGTTCGGTATGCCACCAGGGCGTATCCCAAAAATACTGTCCGGCGATGTCTTCTTTGCGAGCGGAAATTGAGTCTAGGGCGGTTTGATTGACTTCTAGCAATACCCCATCCAGACTGACAATCCCCATCAGCTCGAAACTCTGCTCGAAAATCGCACTAAACTTGCGCTCGCTCGCCTGCAATGCCGCTTCCATCTGTTTGCGCTCGGTAATATCATGCCCGATCGTGTACCAGACTTGGCTGGGTACGTGTGGGATCGCATTCCACGACACCCAGCGATAGGTGCCATCTTTACAGCGATAACGATTCTCAAAATTCACCACCGACTTACCATCTGCCAAACTTTGAGCACCTGCAATTGTCTGCTCTCGATCGTCAGGATGCAAGAAGTTAATAAAGGGTTCGGCCATTAATTCGGCATTAGTGAAACCCAAGATTTGCTCGAAGGCTGGATTGAGGCGGACGAAATACCCATCAAAACTGACAACTGCCAGCAGATCGACCGATAGATTGAAAAAGCGATCGCGTTCTTGCTCTGCTGCTAGCCGCTCTGCCTCCATTTGCTTGCGATCGGTAATATCGCGCGCGATCCCATACATTAAGTTTTGCTCTGGATAAGGCATCGTACTCCACGATAGCCAGCGATACGAACCATCTTTGCACCGATAGCGATTTTCAAAATCCGTACTTACCCAACTTTCACTCAAGCCTAGGCGGATTGCCTCTTCCGTGCTCGATCGATCGTCAGGATGAACCAATTCCACAAACGGACGCGCCATTAATTCGGCGTGAGTGTAACCCAATGTCTTCTCCCAAGCTGGATTGAGCCGCGTGAAATACCCCTGAAAATTGCCGATCGCCAATAGGTCGATCGACAGATTGAAAAAGCGATCGCGCTCTTGCTGTGCTTCTAGCCGCTCTGCCTCCATTTGTTTGCGATCGGTAATATCCCGAAAGTAAATTCCCAAGCCTTCGGCGGCGGGATAAAGATGCGCTTCAAACCAACTCGCATTCGGCTCGAACCATACTTCCATCTGTACGACAACTCGATCTGTGAGTGCGCGTCGATACTCCCGCTCGACATCACCACCGACTAATGAGGGAAACAAATCCCAATGGGATTTGCCTATAAATTCTGCGGGTGCCAACCTGGTGAGGTGGACAATGGATTGCGTGGCGGCTTGGTTGGCATAAATAATCCGCCAATCTCGATCGACTGTGACATACGCATCGGTCATGCTTTCCCAGATATCGATAATCTGCTCGTTCGCTGCTTGGAGATCTTGTTCTGCTTGTCTTTTGGCGGTTTCATCCCGACAGCAAGACACAAACCCATCATCTAATTTGGTCGCATAGATAGAATAAACCCGAGTGAGTGTTTCGCCTCCAAACACATCCTCATAGACGAGATTTTCTCTAATTAGCGGCTCGCCAGTCGCTATTAGTTGGCAATATTCTTCAAATAAGCCGGAAGTGCGAAAGGCGGGAAACAGCTTACACAGAGATTTACCGATATCTTTGGCAGTCATCCGATTGTTTTCTAATGCTGCCTGATTGAGATAATCAAATCGGAAGTCGATAATCTGCCCAGCATCATCGCGGATGGCCGAAAAAATGCTCACGCACTCGCGCATGTTGTCGATCGACGTCTTAAACCGCTCTTGACACTGCTGCAACTGCCGCCGCAGGCGGGCATTTTCAACTGCTTTACGCATCGTCAACTGCAACAATTCTGGCGTCAGATCGCGCTTGACTAAATAATCTTGGGCACCTGCTTTAATAGCGCGCACGGCAACACTTTCGCTACCTTGCCCCGTCATCATCACTACGGGCGGAAGAGAGCTGTTAGTTCGAGCGGACAATTCTGCTAAAAACTCCAACCCATCGGCATCTGGCAGTGCGTAATCGAGCAAAACTCCATCGATCTGTTGCCTTTGACAGATTTCTAGTCCCTCAGCTACCGATTCTGCCTCCAGCATATGGTAGCTAGTCTTTTAGTCTGCCAGCAGTGCGCGTCGATATAGCTCGCGATCTGCTAAAAAATCCTCGACGATGAGCAGTGTATAAGTTAAAGTACTCATAATTTGGACATATAGAGTCGCATCTTTATATATCGGTCTCAAATAAGTCAATCGCTAAATTTTTGCTACTCTATGTTTAGAGCGTACCACACTCAAACCATTCCCCCAGACGATCGCAGCTTTCCAAAAGCTACCCAAAATTTGTAAATTTAGATGCTGGACATAACCCAGCCTTTAGATTAAAGTCGATCGCGAACGGAGATTTATCGAGTCATTGGTTAACTAATTTGCACAAATATTTATAAGTCTTCACCTGTCAATAATAATAACATCTGCCGGATTAGCGTGCCAGCAAGACAAGATAACCAAGTGCATCCGCGAAACTCTGTTCATTTGTTACCAATACTCGATCGTCAATCTACTGACAATCTTCGTTTTGAGATCGACTCGGATGTGGATATGGGCGAGCAAAGTTTCTTAAGTTGACGGCTCTAAATATGTCGATCGCCAGTAATTTCCGTTTGGGCTTGAGTCTGTCAGAGTGGGATCTAAACCAAATTTTCATACCATCATCTAGAGATCCCCCTTTGCCCTCTAATTCGATCGCTTGAGACCAAGTGAGATGAGTGCCGTGAGTATTTGTTAAACTCACTCTATCTGCCATTTGTTAACACTGCATGGAATTTTGGAATCAAGTATTAGAAGTAGCTAGTAGTACCGCCCAACGTGTTGGAGCACAATTGTTGCTGGACTTTGGACGCGTGCAGGGATTAGAAAAAGCGGATGGAAGTCTAGTTACTCAGTCTGATGAATGGGCGGATCGAGAAATTCGATCGAGTATTGCCAAAGCTTTTCCGGAACATGCCATTTTGAGTGAGGAAGCCGAACACGGGTTTACAGATGCCCAATGGACGTGGATTATCGATCCACTCGATGGGACGACCAATTTTACGCGCGGGATTCCGTTGTGGGGCATCTCGATCGGGTTACTTTATTACGGCGAGCCTGTATTCGGTTATGTTTATTTTCCGCCTGTCAACCAAACTTTTTACGGCTATTGGGCGGGGAATAGTGGATTAGATCTACCCGTGGGGGCATATCTAAACGATAAACCGATTCATGTCAGTCAGGATTCACCTAGTGGCAATCATTTTTTTAGTTTGTGTGCCCGCTCTCTTCAGGTCTGGCAGCCAGGATTTCCTTGTAAAATTCGGATGCTTGGGGTCGCTACTTACAATTTTTTGGCAGTTGCTGCTGGTGCGAGTCTGGGCGGGGTAGAAGCAACACCCAAAATCTGGGATTTGGCAGCGGTGTGGGCCATCGTACACGCCGCTGGAGGAACGTGGGTATCTCTCAGCGATGAACCAACTTTTCCAGCCGTTGTCGGTCGAAATTATGGCAGTTATGCCATGCCGAGTCTGATTGTCAATCAACCAGCTTTGGCAGATCGGCTTTTACCGCTGATGGAATCGATTCGGAAGTGAATAGGTTTTAGGCTTTAGGTTTTAGGATCTAGGCTTTAGGCTTTAGGCTTTAGGCTTTAGGATCTAGGCTTTAGGCTTTAGGCTTTAGGCTTTAGGCTTTAGGATCTAGGCTTTAGGCTTTAGGCTTTAGGCTTTAGGGGATAGGGGATGGTGGATAGCCAGCGGTAGTAAATATTCAACTTTCAACTTTCTAACCATTACTCATCCACCCATCCACCCATTCACCCATTCACCCATCCACCCCTCTACTCCGCCTCAGCCGCTACACTAGCTTCCACCTTAGCCTGGGCGCGTTTTTCACGTTTTTTGCGTTCGGCTTCGGCTAAGTCGGCCATGACTGCTTCCATTTGAACTAGTTTATCTAGATTGCTGCGATAGGTATCTAGATCTTTTTGGGCTTTATCTTTAGGTAGGTGCAGTGCTTCAGCGATTTGGAGGACTGCTGCTTCACGTTTTTTCTCGTCTTTGAGCAAGTCTGGTGCTGCTTGTTCGAGAATGGTAAATAGACCGATGCCAAATAAGCGACTGTACTTAAATTTGGGGTTGCTGGCGATCGATTGGAGGGTAGTAGCTAGTTGCGCTCCCATGCCGTCGGCAGTAGGGTGAGCGATCCAATCGATGATATCGCTCCCTTGCATACTGCGGGCAAATTCTTCGACTGCGGTGGCATCGGTGCGATATTGTTGGGCATTACCACCCATCGACTCACATAAAGCGACAAAAATCGATTGCTTATCTGCTTCGGGACGATAACTGGTCATGAACCGATCGAAGCTGCTGACTACACCCAGCGCATAAATCGGATCGTAGGCAAAATCAACATTGGTAGAAAGTAAATGCATTTCTACCATTAATTCTTCTACCACCCGCCGATAAATCGAATTAATCGGGCGTGTATGTTGGGAGTAGAAATTACGCTTAGTATCGGAGACAGTACTCTGGTTATTCACCGGGCTATAAGAAGATTTAGTTAACAATCCTTAATTATCGTCGATCGTCTACACAATACGCAAAGGTTGCGATCCCCAGATCGATTCTTTTATGGTAACTTTGCTCGTCCAAATTGGCTACAAGGTTTACCCATCGCGAGTAGTCGGCAATTAATAGCAGATGAAAAATCGATTTTAGCCAAATCTTTGTGCGTTTGTGCCGATATCATGGCGATATCTACAGGGCATTCTGGTAATAAGAGGATTATTTGTAGAGATAGGAAATAAGATGAAGATGGCTGGAAATCATAATGTGGCCGCATGGTTATTATTCGGGACGATCGCGATCTCCACTATATTTCCGCCACAAGCTAGTTTGGCATTTACACTCGATCCCACCACAAGTCATGCGAGGGTAAATGTCCAGCCTGATGAGGCGATCGATCGTTACCAGCAAGGCTTAACGGCTGCGGCTGCGGGCAATTTCAATCTGGCAATAACTAATTTCGATCGGGCCATCCAGCTTGATGCTCGTTATCTCCAAGCTTATATCGAACGAGGCAATGTCAAGGATGCCGTGGGCGATTTGTCTGGGGCAATTGCCGACTATACTAAGGCAATCTCGATCGACCCTAAATTTGCTACGGCTTACTACAATCGCGGGACGGTATCGGCAAAAAGCGGTCGTCATTCTGACGCGATTCGGGACTTTAAAAAAGCGATCGCCCTCGACCCTCGCTATGCTCCAGCTTACATGAATTTGGGTAACGAGCTAGACGATCTGGGCGATTCGGCTGGCGCACTCCAAAATTACGATCGGGCACTTAAAATCGATCCCAATTACGCTCTAGCTTATCTCAATCGAGGCATCGCTCACGAACGTGCTGGCAATCGGACTCAAGCTATTGCCGATCTTCAGTTGGCTGCTAATTTATTTAAAGCAGCAGGTAATCTCGATCGATACAATCGCGCTCTAAAAATGATTAGCAATCTTCGTACTCCAGCTTATTAATGACCGGAAATCTTAACCGGATGGAAGTTCGGTAAAGTGAACTTCGATCGGGATGAGAACCGAACTTGGATCGCTCGCGGCTTTTGTTAGATTATAAACAAGTTGAAATCGGCGATTGACCGACTGGTGAATCGATTATTCCCAATTTACTTAGATCGCTTATTCAGCTATAGCAGTAAAATTTACGATTTGGCATTGTTTAAAATGTCGATCGAATCTATTTCCATCCATTACTATACTTGAATTTGAGGTTCATATCATGACATTAGTTCGTTGGCAACCTTTCCGCAATGTGACTACCTTACAACGCGAAATGGATCGATTATTCGATAGTCTAACCGAGCATGAAGATAGCTTGTACCGGACTGCTTTTGCTCCCGCAGCCGAGCTACAAGTCGATCGAGATAATGTCTATCTGCAACTAGAAGTTCCTGGTTTAACACCCGAAGAAATCGAAGTCCAAGTTACTGCCGATTCAGTAATTATCGATGGGGAACGTAAAGAAGAAAAACAAGTTGAAGAACAAGGCATGAAGCGATCGGAATTCCGTTATGGTAAGTTTCATCGCACGATCGGTCTTCCTGAAAAAGTTCAGCGCGATCGCGTTCAGGCAAAATACGAACATGGGATCTTAAAACTGACGCTACCTAAAGCCGAAGACGAGAAAAACAAAACCGTCAAAGTTTTAGTAGAAGCTTAATCGTTCGCTCCTGTCTGGCTCTAAAGTTTTATCGCCCTGACTTTTACCGGAAGTCAGGGCGATATTCTATGAAATATTTCGACTCAAAGCACCTCACGACTCTATCCTCTATAATTGAAAAGAATGTTCTCAAGATAAGCTCTGCGATGACTCCAGAAGTAGACACCGATCTTCAGTCCACTGGCGAACTGAGTACTGCAATATGGTCGCCAGATCCCGATCTGAATGAAGAATTAGACGAATTAGACGAACTCTCCGCCGAGCTGGAGATGTCTTTTTTCGACCATTTGGAAGAATTACGCCTGCGGATATTTTATTCGATCCTGGCGGTGGCGATCGGTGCAATGGGCTGTTTTGTCTATGCCAAACAAATCGTCCAAGTTTTAGAAATACCTGCGGTTGGCATCAAATTTCTGCAACTGGCTCCAGGTGAATACTTTTTTGTTTCGGTGAAGGTAGCGGGATATTGTGGCTTATTAGTCGCTAGTCCGGTAATTCTTTATCAAATCATCCGATTCGTTCTTCCTGGATTGACACGGCGCGAGCGTCAGTTGGTTTTACCCGTGGTAATTGGTTCGTCGGTGCTATTTGTAGGTGGGATTGCGTTTGCTTATTACGCGCTCATTCCGGCTGCACTCAATTTCTTAATCGGTTATGGCGAAAATGTCGTCGAGCAGGCTTGGTCGATCGATCGATACTTTGAGTTTGTATTAGTCTTATTATTTGCGACGGGGTTACTGTTTGAACTACCAGTGGTACAAATTTTATTATCCCTATTGGGCATTCTTTCTTCCGCCGTGATGTTATCTGGCTGGAAGAGTGTGGTGGTAGGATCGATGGTAGTCGGTGCGATCGTCACTCCCTCTACAGATCCGCTGACTCAGAGTTTACTTGCAGGTGCGGTGTTAGCTTTATATTTTGGCGGGATTGGCGTTGTGAAGTTATTGGGTAAATAAGTTCCAAATTTAGGCTATAAGCAGATCCCCGATTTCTGGTAAGAAGTCGGGGATCTTGTCTTTATTCCGGCTATTGGCAAGTCTTGTATCGACGATCGACGATCGATTAATCTAACCCAAGTTGCTACCTATAACCTCAGCGGTTAAAAACCGCTGCTCGTAGTGCAAAGTCCACCTTCGCGGACTAGTGTATTAGTCCGCGAAGGCGGACTTTGCAGCATTAGCCGCGACTTTAGTCGCAGGCATTCTATAGGTAGTAACTTGGGTTAATCTAATTATCCCGCACTACCCGCACGCGTTGAGTGAGCGTAGACATTCCCGATGGACGGATAAAGATCGTGGAGAGCCAATAATCGCCCGATTTGCCAGGAGCGCGAGCTACTTTAAATAAGCCGCCAGCCGAGAGTAACTCTAGCTTATAAGGTGGTGTCTTGCCAAAGCTGGTAGCCGAGACTGGTTGTTCGATAGTCGTACCCATGAGCACATCTTCGCCCAGGGGTTCGAGGACGATCGCATCGAGGTTATATTCAGCGTTAGTTTGGAGTTTTTCTGGTAAATTGAGTTCGATCGTCGGTGGTTTGCTACCGCTCGTGACGAGGGTGCGCTCTTGGAGGACTTGTTGTTGGACGATTTGTCCACCGACGATCTTTTGACGGGATTGAATTGTCGATTGCAGATTGAAGACTCTACCATCAATTTTTTGGAGGCCAGCAATTTTGGTAGTAGTATTCGCAGTGTAACCATTGCCCGCAGCCTGCCAACCTTGGAGAGTAGTGGTATAAGTAGTGTTTGTATAGTTTTGCCAAAATTGGCCCAAGGATTGTTCCCAGTTAGCTTTATTTAAACCATCACTGGTACTAAAATTCGGGCTGTAGTAACGCGATACTTCTGGCAATTTTCGGGCGTTGGCAGCAGCATCGATGTTGGTGAGTAGTGTCTTAAGTGCCGCAGGTGCATTCATTGCTGGGGCATCGGCGCGCGCGGGTATCGCGATTGCCTGCTGAGTGCCGATTGCTAGTGTCAAAATTGCCAATCGATACCAAGATCTTGCTAAGAAAGTAGCTGGTAACAGACGGTAGATGCGTTGCAACATATAGAGAATATCGGGTAGCGGGTAGAAAGTGGCAAGGATAAAACAATTCTCACCTCTTTTGGAGCGAATGCGGCCGATCGACAACTCGATCGAGATTACATCTAGAATAACAGAACAGTGATTCTGCTAGCGGAGAGGCTACGCCAACGGCTAAAATAACTGTGTCGCAGGTGAGGAATAAAAATAATAGTGTCTAATGCTGCTATTAAGCTACTGATTGCCGCAAGTGGGACTGGGGGACATGTATTTCCCGCGATTGCCGTTGCCCAAAAGTTATCTGGGTATCAGATTGAATGGTTGGGCGTACCCGATCGTCTAGAATCTAAGCTAGTTCCCAAAGAGTATCCTCTACATATTATTCGAGTTGGTGGCTTTCAGGGGAAATTTGGACTAGGTACTCTCAAAACTCTAGGTGGATTGTTTGCCAGCGTCTTTCAAGTCCGCAAACTGCTCAAACAGGGCAAATTTGATGCAGTATTTAGTACTGGTGGTTATATCTCTGCACCAGCGATCTTAGCTGGCTATTCGCTGGGTTTACCAGTGTTTCTGCACGAATCTAATGCGATTCCTGGCAAAGTTACGCGGTGGCTGAGTCCGTTTTGTACTAAGGTAGCTGTCGGGTTTGTCGCCACTAGCAAATATCTCACCCGCGCCAAAACAATATATCTGGGTACTCCCTGTCGTCAAGAGTTTTTGACCTCACAACCGCTCGATTTACCGATTCCCGATCGCAGCCCGCTAATTGTCGTTGTCGGCGGCTCTCAAGGCGCGGTAGCCCTCAATCAGATGATAGTTGAATGCGTGCAATCTTGGCTGGATACAGGTGCGACGATCGTGCATATCGTTGGTGGCGCGAATATGCCTGCGAACAAAATCGAGCATCCTCGATATATCGTCCTTCCTTTTTACGATAATATGGCCGGACTATTACAACGTGCAAATTTGGCAATCTGTCGCGCTGGTGCTGCGACACTCAACGAGTTAATGATTACTCGTACTCCGTCAATTTTGATTCCCTATCCCTTTGCTGCTGAAGATCATCAATATTACAATGCTAATGTCTTAGCATCTGCCCATGGCGCGCTCTTGTTTCGGCAAGAAAATCTGACCGCTCAGTTTCTCACGCTAGAAGTTCTCAATCTTCTCCAAAATCCGCAAAGATTGGAGACAATGGCATCCAATACTAGTTCGCTAGGTGTGATCAATAGTGCAGATTTGCTAGCAGATGCGATCGGAGAATCAGTTAAAGCAAGAATAGCGGCACGACAACCCGCGCAGTCAGTAAATGGTAACCAGAGTTGAATGTTATAGTGATAAGAGTTTGGACAATCTCAATAGCTAGTAACCGATCGATTTATGAAAAAAGCAACTTGGAATGGCGCGACCTTAGCTGAAAGCGATGCTACGGTCGTTGTCGAAAATAATCAGTACTTTCCACCAGAAAGCATCAACAAACAATATTTTGTCGATAGCAATACTCACTCTACCTGTCCTTGGAAAGGTGTCGCTAGCTACTACAGTATCGAAGTTGATGGTAAAGTTAATCCAGATGCGGCTTGGTATTATCCCGAAACTAAAGATGCTGCTAAAAATATCACTGGTTACATTGCCTTTTGGAAGGGTGTAAAAGTTGAATAGTTCGAGCTTAGATGCTATTTCGGTAATTGATAATTATCTGTCGTCGAAGGGCAAAAAATTATCGAGGTTAATGTCTTTTTTTTTTAAGAGAAGGCTTTACACCTAATTTTTATGAGTGAGTAGCATCTAAGCTCGGATATGAGAGATCGCGACTTTTACAAGTTAGCGATCGGCGATTGAATTAAGTTATGTTCGAGTAATAAAATAGTATATAGTTGCAAATTCAATCGCAGTGGAAATTAATCAGATCGATCTCCAAATTATCGAAGAATTGCAAGTTAAATTTGCAGACATTCCCGAAGCAATCGTTAGCTTAGAAACAATTGCTGATTGCGAAGGCGATCTAGAAGATGCCGCAATGACTTTAGCAATTCGTACCGGACAACAACCCGATATTACTAATAGTGAATGGCTGGAAGGATTGGCTAAAAAATGCCGCGTAGCTGTCTGCCAATCGGAATTTCGGAATGATATGGTAGATGGTAATTTCCTGCCGCTATATCAACATTTTGAACGCGTGAAAGTCTGCCCAAAATTATTAATTTTACCAGTGCTCCTATACGTTCACGAACATGGAGTCAACCGCTTTTGTCAGCCGCTCGATCCGATGTAAAGTCAACGAACAGCCTAAAATAGTTCGATCGATTTTGGCGCGCACATATCTCCAGAACTCAATTGGAGAATCAGTTTTGGCACTGACGATGTGTAAACTCCCTCGATTCAAACTTACTGGAATTCGATATAAATCGCAAAAGTTAAGAACTTAGAAAGATCGGATCGCATCGGCAAATCTATCTCAAAATTCAACGATGGTGAGCCAACTTACCTGTTGTCTCCGAACGATGATATAGCTCAAGAGTAACAGCCATGGGTGTTGACGATGCTTTGGGAGCGAGCATTCAGATCGTTTTTCTACAATTGCAACTCAGAAAACTTAGCTACTGCCTATTCCAGGCTCTGGTACAAAGAGTGGAGGGCGAGTATTTTTAGCGATCGCCGATGCAAATATTGCATCAAATTAATCCGTTTAATTCATATTTACACGGTTTTTGTAACGGAGAATACCAATCGTTGGAGTCGTTACAGTTAAGTTATGATACACGAGATTAAATTTTACTAAACCCAATTCTGTGTAGCCTCAAGCTAGCGGGGATTTCAGCCATGACAACAGCCACACCAGCCACTCAGAACAAATTTGAGAAACTCAAATCAGAAAAAGACGGCCTCGCGCTCAAAGCCGAGCTAGAAGACTTTGCCCGGATTGGTTGGGAAGCAATGGATGAAACCGACCGCGAGCATCGGTTGAAGTGGTTAGGGGTATTCTTCCGTCCCGTGACGCCTGGGAAGTTTATGATGCGGTTGCGCGCGCCGAGTGGGATTACTACTAGCGACCAACTACGCGTACTAGGCGATATCATCCAACGGTATGGAGATGATGGGAGTGCCGATATTACCACCCGTCAGAGCATTCAGCTCCGGGGGATTCGGATTGAAGATCTGCCAGAAATCTTCCGCAAGATGGCAGCAGTCGGACTGACGAGTATGCAGTCGGCGATGGATAATGTTCGTAATATTACGGGTTCGCCTGTAGCAGGACTAGAAGCGGGGGAATTGTACGATACCCGCGAGCTAATTCAGGAGTTACAGGATCGGATTATTAATAAGGGTGATGGCAATCCTGAATTTAGTAATTTACCACGCAAATTTAATATCGCGATCGCGGGTTGTCGCGATAACTCGGTTCACGCCGAAATTAACGATTTGGCCTTCGTCCCAGCATTCAAGGATGATGTATTTGGATTTAACGTGCTCGTCGGTGGCTTCTTCTCCGGTAAGCGGTGCGATGCGGCGATTCCGATGAATGTCTGGGTGGCACCTGAAGAGGTGGTCGAGTTTAGTCTGAGCATCTTGCGCTTGTTCCGCGACAATGGTTTGCGCGCCAATCGGATGAAAGCGCGATTGATGTTCCTCATCGATGAATGGGGCATCGAAAAATTCCGCGCCGAAACCGAACGCGTCTACGGCAAAACCTTAGTAGCTGCGGCACCTAAAGACGAAATCGAATGGGAAAAACGCGACCATATCGGTGTATATCCCCAAAAACAAACAGGCTTAAATTATGTCGGTTTGCACATTCCCGTCGGACATCTCAAAGCGGCTGATTTCTTTGAATTAGCCAGACTGGCAGAAGTTTATGGCAGTGGCGAAGTCCGGTTTACAGTCGAGCAAAATGCCATTATTCCCAATGTTGCCGATGCTAAATTACCAATTTTATTAAGCGAACCAACCTTGCAAAAATTCCAGGTCGATCCTGGCAACCTAACGCGCACGGTAGTCTCTTGCACGGGTGCTCGGTTTTGCAACTTTGCGCTGATTGAAACCAAGCAACATGCAGTATCGGTCATCGGTGCCGTCGAAGCCAAAGTTAACGTTCCTCAGCCAGTACGGATTCATTGGACTGGTTGTCCCAATTCTTGCGGTCAACCTCAAGTCGCCGATATCGGCTTGATGGGTGCCAAAATTCGCAAAGACGGTCAAACCGTCGAGGCTGTGGATATCTTTATGGGTGGTACCGTTGGTAAAGATGCCAAGCTCGGTGAAAAGGTAATGAAAGGAGTACCACTGTCTGAGTTGGATGGCGTACTGGTTGACTTATTGGTTGAAAAATTCGGTGCGACAGCAACAACTTAAATTGGTGTTGCAGATTCTGTAGGGGCGGGTTTATGCTAACCAATCTCGATTTTACATTCAATCTCAAACAAACCCGCCCTCCCCACCAGAAGATATCAAACAGAATATAGTAGGGTGGGCCGTAACCACCATATAGGTTTCAGGCATTATCTATTTAATAAATATTTGCACCTATTTAGTGTCGCGGCTTATAGATGGTGGGCAGTGCCCACCCTACTGGGACAACCTGCCACCCAAGATTATGCTAACACCGAAGCCAAAGCTTCGATCGAGATCGACTGTCAGACGATTATTTCCCATGCTCCAGGATCGTACTTATTATTTCTCGAAAACTAACTCCAGGATACTAAAACATTTATCGGTTCCCTCCCAGTATTATCGATCGAGAAAGACTGGCAACACGCTCCCAATCGTGGTTGTTATGTAATTTTACTCAAAGAAGCAGTAAAAACTAAAAAGGTCGTTGATTTCGCGATCGCTTACGAAGTAACCGAACATCATCCCGCGCAAATCAAAGAAGTTTCTAAAGATGTCATTAAGGAAATTTGGAGTTTAGTAGAATTTTCTGGTACGTCACCGCAAGATCGCATAAATTCTTGATTACGTCGCGTCGATGAACTTCAAACAGCGACTATTCAAGCTAGAGAAGAAGCCAATAATCAGCAAGTTCGACAACGCCAAGTTGCTATGGCAATTTTTGGTTATTTACTTGCAGATTGAGCTATACTGGCGATCGAGTACAAGTTTAAGTTCAGTGCCGAGAGTATTTGCAGGTTCGATCCCTGCCCTAGAATATAACTAGACTATTTAAATTTCGATCGAGCGTTGGTTTAAGGTCGGATTTAGCACATCTGGGGGTAGGCAAATAAGTTGTTAGGTAGCAACTATTTACCAGCGAGATAAAGCCATCTCTTCGTCATCAAAATTAAAGGTTAAATTTAAGTTATTACTCTAGCTTCATTGTCAAACCTCGCTCCCTGTATCGATCTTCGCCAACCAACGCTTGCGATACGCGAGTTCAAATCTCGTCCTCTGCTTATTTACTTGCAGAGGTAGTTTAGCGGTCAAACATCGCGGCATCAGATTAAGTTGGCGATAACTGGAAATCATCAGACAGGAATAGCGTTATAACTTTGAACCCGGTCACCAGGATAGCGTTGCCGGGTTTTTCAATAGATGTTTAGCTACGATCTCATCTCCTCAAATTAAGGGGTAATCTATTTACTATTTTGGCAATATTGATAGCTTTGACGGTTGCAACAATTGACAATACATGTATTTAAAACTTTGGTATTTTATACAGCCAAATGGTGATGCTTTGTCAAGTAAATATTTTCACCGATCGATATTCCAAAGCTAAGATTCTCTCTATACATGTTTGTAGCTATTTTGGTGAAAAAGCACATTAGAATTAGCTATCAATCTCGCAGATTTTGATAATTAATATTAGTTAAGCAAATGTATCGATCGACACTGTTGGCAATTTCGGTATTTTAAGAGTCAAAAAACCAGAAATAATTGAATATTCATCAATAATTGGTAACAAAAATTACAGTTTTATAAGCAGTCTAAAACGACAATAGATAAGAGCAAATGGCAGTAATCAATATTAGTGCCCTAAATACGAGGAGCGATCGGTAAATATATGAGTCAATTTTCACGTAGAAAGTTTATTCTGACTACTGGAGTAGCAGCAGCAAGCAGCATATTAATTAATGCTTGTGGCCAGAGTGGGACTAGCGAGCCTCAGTCCAGCCCCAGTGTTAGTCCAGCGGCAAGTCTGGCTCCCGGAGACGCACCAGAATTGACCAAAGCAAAATTGGGCTATATTGCGCTCACAGATGCCGCACCCCTAATTATTGCCAAAGAGAAAGGACTCTTTGCTAAATATGGGATGACCGATGTCGAAGTTCTCAAACAAGCTTCTTGGCCAGTAACTCGCGATAATATCGAAACTGGTTCGGCTGGTGGGGGGATTGATGGAGCGCATATTCTGTCTCCCATGCCCTATTTCATGACGATGGGGATGACCAAAACCAAACAGCCCGTGCCGATGTATATTTTGGCACGATTGAACACTAATGGTCAGGCAATTTCGATCGCAAACGCATATAAAGAAGCCAAAGTCGGACTCAAAGGAGATGGACTCAAAACTGCGATCGATAAAGCAAAAGCTGGTGGTAAAAAAGATGTGAAAGTAGCAATGACTTTCCCTGGTGGCACGCACGATTTATGGATGCGCTATTGGTTGTCGGCTAATGGTGTCGATCCGAATAAAGATGTCTCCGTCGTTCCCATTCCGCCGCCACAAATGGTTGCCAATATGAAAACTGGCTCGATGGAAGCCTTCTGTGTGGGCGAACCTTGGAATGGTCGATTGGTGAATCAAAACTTAGGTTATAGTGCATTAGTAACTGGTGAATTGTGGAAAGATCACCCTGAAAAAGCTTTTGCCATGCGCTCTGATTGGGTGGACAAAAATCCCAAAGCAGCTAAAGCATTATTGATGGCAGTACTAGAAGCACAACAATGGTGTGATAAACCCGAAAATCACGAAGAAATGTGTAAAATTATCGCAGGGCCGAAGTGGTTTGATGTGAAGGTAGAAGATATTTTACCCAGAACTAGTGGCACGATCGATTATGGTGATGGTAGGAAAGTAGATAAATTCCCTCAAGCCATGAAATTCTGGGCGGACAATGCTTCCTATCCTTATCAAAGTCACGACATGTGGTTCCTGACAGAAAACATGCGCTGGGGCTATATCCCAACTGACTTTGTGAAAGCGAAGGAAATGCTCAAAAAAGTCAATCGGGAAGATTTATGGAAGGCAGCAGCTACAGCATTAAAAGTTGATGCCGCTCAGATTCCAGCTAGTACATCTAGAGGGATAGAAACATTCTTTGACGGCGTGAAATTCGACCCTGAGAAACCCGAAGATTACCTCAAATCTCTCAAAATCAAAAAAGCATAATCACAAGTAAAATTATGACATCAGAGTGAGCAATGCTCACTCTGAAATTCGCCTCTATACTTAAAATATTAACCATTAAATCTTCGTCAGGTATAAAATATTATGGCAGCTAGTACCAGTAAACCGCTCGGTAAACAACGTCGTCCAACTAATACGAATCCTTGGCTGAAACAACAGCTTAAAAAGATCGTTCCGCCGTTGGCAGCACTAAGTATACTGTTGATTATTTGGCAAATTTTGTGTCGGCCAGGATCTGACGGATTACCAGGGCCAATTCAGATTATTCAAGGAGCTTGGGATCCATTTATTATTAATCCTTTCTTTGACAATGGTGGTAACTCTAAAGGTTTAGCGATTCAAATTTGGGCGAGTTTACAACGGGTATTTGTTGGCTTTTTCTTCTCGATCGTAGTTGGAGTTGGGTTGGGAATTTTAATCGGTTCCAATAAAGCTGTCTATCGGGCACTAGACCCAATATTTCAGGTTTTAAGAACGATTCCGCCGTTGGCTTGGCTGCCTCTTTCTTTAGCAGCTTTAAAAGATAATGGAGCAGCAGCATACTTTGTAATTTTCATTACAGCAGTTTGGCCGATTTTAATCAATACAACTGTCGGCGTTCAGCAAATCCCCCAAGACTATATCAACGTCAAACGTGTCTTAAAACTCTCGAAAACCACCTATTTCTTTAAAATTCTCTTGCCTGCGGCTTTACCATACATCTTCACGGGCTTGCGGATCGGTATCGGTTTGTCTTGGCTGGCAATTATCGCTGCCGAAATGTTAATTGGAGGGGTAGGGATTGGGTTCTTTATCTGGGATTCCTACAATAACGCTTTTCTAGATCGCATTATTGTCGCGCTAGTTTATGTTGGTGTAGTTGGTTATTTACTAGATTTACTAGTCATATTTGTTGGTTCTAAGATTGTTGCAGAAGATCGAAAGTAATTTCCCATCGCTATTAATTTAAATGAACTTGTCGATCGAACAGACGATCTCACTTTTCGAGTAAACATCGACTATTCCCATCGCCCAGGCTCCTTATCCTCTAAACTAAAATGTTCGTTCAAATCGATCACGTAGATAAAGTATTTCCGCTAGCGAATGGCGGGAGATATGTTGCGCTCAAGAATATCGAATTAGAGATTCATGAAGGCGAATTTATATCCTTAATCGGTCACTCGGGTTGTGGTAAATCAACCTTATTAAACATGATAGCGGGACTCGATCGAGCTACTGCTGGCGGGGTGATTTTAGAAGGACGCGAAATTACCGAACCCGGCCCCGATCGGATGGTAGTATTTCAGAATTACTCGCTTCTCCCTTGGTTATCGGTTCGCGAAAATATTGCCCTTGCCGTCGATGAAGTCTACAGCAAGCAACCCGTCGGCGAACGCCGTAGTATCATCGAACATCATATTGAATTAGTCGGCTTGCAACACGCCGCTAAAAAGCGTCCCAGCCAACTCTCCGGCGGGATGAAACAACGCGTCGCCATCGCCCGCGCCCTCGCCATTCGTCCCAAACTCTTACTATTAGACGAACCCTTCGGTGCCCTCGACGCCCTCACCCGTGGCGGCTTGCAAGAACAATTGATGCACATCTGTGAAGAAAGCCGCGTTACCACCGTCATGGTCACCCACGACGTCGATGAAGCTCTCTTATTATCCGATCGAGTGGTCATGCTCACCAACGGCCCCGAATCGCACATTGGGCGCATTCTCACCGTCGATTTACCCCGTCCCCGACAGCGGATGGAAGTAGTCAAACACCCCGACTACTACCAGATGCGCGCCGAACTGATCGACTTCCTCAACCAACAAAAACGCGTCAAAAAAGCGCAAGCCACCAAATCCACCACAGTTCTCGTCCCCCAAACCAAAAAACTCGAACAAACCACCGTTAATATCGGCTACATTCCCCTCTCCGATGCCGCCCCGCTGATTATTGCCAAAGAAAAAGGCTTCTTCGCCAAATATGGCATCGATCGAGTCAACCTCTTTCAGGAGCCAAGCTGGGACGCGATCGCCGACCATATTGTCAGCGGAGAACTCCACACCGCCCAAATGGTCGCAGGGATGCCCCTAGCCCTTACTTTGGGCATGAATGGACGACCCTCTATCCCTATCTCCGTCCCCCTCGTCCTCTCCCGCAACGGCAACGCCATTACCCTCAGCACCAAGCTCTATAGTAAAGGCATCCGCACCCTCCAAAACCTCAAAGTCTCAATTAGCACCAACATCATCGAGCACAAACTCACCCTTGGAGTCGTCCATGATTGCTCCATGCACAACCTGATGTTGCGGTACTGGCTCGCTTCCGCTGGCATCGATCCCGACACCGACATCAACCTCCTCGTCATCCCCCCTGCGGAAATGGTCGAGCGATTGAGAGCTGGCGAAATCGATGGCTTCTGCGTTGGCGAACCTTGGAACACTCAAGCCATCCAAGAAGGCATCGGCTTCGTCATCGCTACCGACCTCGATATTTGGGCTGGCAACCCCGAAAAAATCCTGGGCTTCACCGAAACCTGGGTAGAACAGCACCCCAATACCCACAACGCGATCGTTCGTGCTGTCCTCGAAGCATGTGAATACTGCGACGAACCCCGCCATCGGCCAGAAATCGTCGCCCTCCTCGCCAAACACCTGAACATCGCCCCTCAAACCCTGCGTCCAGGCTTAATCGGGCCATTCGATCGCGGTGACAACGGCACCCCCGAAAACCTCCCCCGCTACCACCAATTTCACATCGAAAACGCCAACTGTCCCCGCCGCGTCGAAGGACTGTGGATTCTTACCCAACTCGCCCGCTGGAACATCACTCCCTTTCCCAAAAACTACATCGAAATCCTGGATCGAGTCCGCCGCGTAGACCATTTCCTCACCGCCTGCCAAGAACTAGGCTACATCGGCATCGAACCCGATCGCGACCCCTTCCAACTCTTCGACGGCCAAGTCTTCAACCCTGACAATCCGCTCGAATACCTCAAAAATCAACCCATTCATCGGAATGTGGATATCAGAAACGTCGAGCTAGCGTGAGTTGGGAGTTGGGAGTTGGGAGTTCGGAGTTCGGAGTCATGCCAATCATCTCTTAAATTCCAGTACAGATCTTAACCCCACCCCAGCCCTCCCCTTATCAAGGGGAGGGAGCAAGAAAGCCCCCTTTACAGAATCGATGACTTAAAAGCACTAATGCGAAGCGCGCCACGCTTCTCACCAATCGACCCTTCGGAGGGGGTTTGGGGGAAGCGGCTCGCTCCGGTCGGGTTCCCCGACCATGGAAGCGAGACAAGACAGCGGGCGTCCCCCAACGGGGGGGTCTGGGGGGAAGCCTCCCCCCAGATCCGGGTTCCACCACACCAGTAACTAAACACCAAGCACCAGTCCAGATTCCACCACACCAGAGATCGAACACTAATACCAAATCCGAGTTACAAGTATGGGTTATTTGCCCTCACCCCCAACCCCTCTCCCAATCTTGGGAGAGGGGAGTTGGAGAGAGATTGTATTTACTGCTTTTAACGACCGGATTTAGTATTAAGAACAACACCAACCATCTCAACCAAGCACCAAAATCATGCCATTCCTAGCGATCGATCGAGTCACCAAAGTCTACCCCACCGCCAACGGCCCCGCCACCATCCTCGACGGCATCGACCTCGAAGTCAACGAAGGCGAATTCATCTGCCTCATCGGCCACTCCGGCTGCGGCAAATCCACACTCCTCAACATGGTCTCCGGCTTCAACACCCCCACCAGCGGCACCGTCACCCTCCAAGACCGCATCATCTCCGAACCCGGACCCGATCGGATGATGGTCTTCCAAAACTACTGCCTCCTCCCCTGGCTCACCGCCTACGACAACATCTACCTCGCCGTCGATTCCGTCTATCCCAACCACACCGCAGCCCAGAAAAAAGAAATCGTCCGCGAACACCTTAACATGGTCGGACTCACCGAATCCGCCAGCAAAAAACCCGGACAACTCTCCGGCGGGATGAAACAACGCGTCGCCATCGCCCGCGCCCTCGCCATCAAACCCCAAGTCCTGATCCTCGACGAACCCTTCGGCGCACTCGACGCCATTACCAAAGAAGAACTGCAAGACGAACTCCTCACGATTTGGAGCGAACATCAAGTCACCGTCTTAATGATTACCCACGATATCGACGAAGCCTTATATCTAGCCGATCGACTAGTCATGATGACCAACGGCCCCGCTGCTAAAATTGGCGAAGTATTAGATATCCCCTTCGAGCGGCCTCGCAATCGCGAGAAAATCATGGCCAGCAATACCTACATCGATCTCCGCAACTATGCCCTCGACTTCCTCTTCAATCGCTACGCTCATTTAGATGATTAATTCAGATCTAAAGAGTTAGGAAAATCCTTTAATAATGCTTTAAGGCTATACTTCATGCCTACTTTTGATGAACAGTGGTCTATCGATCGGGAACAGAATTTAGTGTTACATATTCTCGATCGATAGATAATCAATTTAGCCAAAGATCGATAATGAAGTACCTCTTCTCCAGCGCGATTTCCCTAACTTGCCTCGTCATCACAACTACCGCAAATATCGCCCTCAGTCAAACCCAAAACTTCACCATCGGCGGCAACGAACCCTTCTGGTCGATAGCAGTCAGCCCGCGTGGAATCGTGTATTCCAGTCCAGAGAGCAAAAAAGTCTCCTTTAGGTATACCCAACCTCTCAAAGCCAGAGGACAGACTGCCGATAGTTTGAGAGTATATATCTTGCCAGGTGGAAATACACTGACGATTAAAAAAGGTGACTGTAGCGATGGCATGTCTGATATCGTCCATCCCTACTCTGCTGTTTTTCTCTACAATCGGCAAGTTCTGGCTGGCTGCGCTCGGACTAATTAGCCTCCCATTCAGCTTCGCCAAGAAGGCTTCAAAACTAGCACGATCGGAAAGAGCAGACACAGCACCAATACTTTGCCCAAATTGGTAAATATTACCGACGACTGATTAGACACAGGCGCGCGCCCCCCCCAACTCACATTCGCCTGCACAGGCGTCGAAGCCGGAGCCTTAACAGTATTTTGCTTAATACTGCAACTGCCAGCACATGCCGAATTAGCCACAATCCCATACTTCAATCGCGTGGGCTGAAGCGTATCCGAGATCGTATTACCCTGAATCCGCAGATTTTTATTATTGCTATTAGACTGAAGATAGATCCCCGCCCGCGCTTGTCCAGACTTATCCCCAGCTAAATGAATGCTCCGCGCCGGATTGACGATCGTATTATTTTCGATCTTAGAACTGCCAGCACCGCCCAAAGCCGCATTCGACCAAATCCCTGCACCTGGTGCATTCGTAATCCGATTGCCCGAAATCGTCAGTCGCTCGATCGGCGTATTCTGATTCGTATATTTCCATAACGTAATCCCACTAGAGAAGCGATCGTGTGCAAAATGCACGGGTTTGGCATTAACAAAATTGATGCGATTATCTGCGATCGTCACATCTTGAAGCGGTGCATTACTATTCGGATCTAGCATAATCCCCGCCGAAGGGCCACTATCGCTAACGATTCCCGGCTCCACCCACTTATCAGAACTGATATTCACCGTATTGCGCCGGATAACGATCTGTTGCATGGCTGGCTGGCTGGCACTATTCCCTTTGTGGATGTTAAACCACAGCGTAAATCCCGTATTCGCCCCATCGATGAGATTGTTTTCATACAGTTGACGTTGCGAGACTGGCGTGCCTGCACCCGTGACATTAATGCCATTGGTAAAACCTTTAATCGTGTTACCACGCACGATTTGATCGTTACCATGAATTTCGATCGCCGTGCGCGCACCTTTAGTACCGGGGCCAAACCGCGAGATAAAAGTGTTGTTCTCAACCAGCATCCGCGACCCTTGAGTATAAATCGACGAATGATCGAAATCGACCGCATTGCCACCCACATTGTCAAATCGAGAATTGGTAATTGCCGCATCGGTCATGCCATCGAGCTTGCCATTGATAACCACCGACCACACCGCATTTTGATTGGTAAACCGAGTCCGATCGATCGAAATGCGCTTGCCTACGTATACCCTAACTGCCGTGCGCGGTAACAAGTTGTTTTCAGTGCCAAAATCGGCACTAACCTTCCCACCGGGGCCTTCAGGAGACAAAACAGGATTGTTTTGACCGTTGGAATCGATCGTCAACCCTTGGATCGCAAAATCGGTTAACGGGGTACCATATTCCTCCGTACCCATAATCGACTCATAATTCCCCTGGCGATCGGCTAGCTTGAGAGTAGCCCCTTTGGTGGTACTGGCGGCCAATTTAATGCCAGAACGTAGCTTTAGAGCTTGCGGCTGTTTTAACTGCCGTTGGATTGAAATATTGTAAACACCAGGTGGAAACAGCACACTGCCGCCTTTTTTGGCAACAGCATCGATCGCATTTTGGATCGCTACCGTGTCATCCTTGCCATCGTTAGGGACTGCACCAAACTTAGTAACTAACTCCGACAACCTCCCAATTTTGGGCAGTGCTGGCAATCTGGGTTGAGTGGTATTCGCCGCTGCTGGTGCAGCTTTGCTCGGACTCTTGCGCGCTTGCATGGAGTCAGCCGGAAGTTGGCTCACCTGTTTAATCTGCCCTGGTGTTGTTTGCGCTCCCGTCTCCTGCGCCAACAGCAAATTCAATCCGATGTTGAGTATTAACAATTTTCGCAGCGTTTTCATATATTTGAATGCGTTTTTTGTATTTAAAGTTGATGATAAAAACGATTATCTTTCTAGTTAGATTAGTCGCTAGTTTGTATTTTTACTAATAAAATTTAAGCTGATTATTGCCGACTAGTAATAACTAATTACAATCGCCTCGATCTTAACATACCAATCTGAATTTGTGCGTCACAGCCGATCGAGACCGCAGATTTAGCCTAGTGCAATGGGCGATGACAGGCACATTATGACGATATCGCTCTCGATGCATTTAAATTTTAGCTCTTTTTTTCAGACGACGACCGAGATTGAAAAGCAAACTTTTATCATACTTCTCAAAATTAAGTCATGAGCTAAATCTACTAAGATGTAACTGCTCTAACAGCCAAAAGACGTAAATAGATAATTAGATTGCATCAGTTATCACTGCAATGGGTAAAACTTGCCGATAAAATTAGACTATTGACGATCGATCCAACTCGCTACTGCTCGATTTATTTGTCACAAGATAATTACCATCCCAGCCAGATCGCTAAGGTATTGAGTATTACTGCTGATGACGCTGGGGATCTTAGTTAAATAAACTTGAGGCACAACTCGATCGCCAAATCGGTCAGTTTATTTAATTTGTTATTCTTAAAAGCCCCTAAAATTATGAATCTCGCTCCCGATCGTCCGCCAATCAAAATCCTTCAAGTCGTAGGGATGATGAATCGTGGGGGTGCGGAAACTTGGCTGATGCATGTCTTGCGGAATATCGATCGCAACATCTTCCAAATCGATTTTTTGGTCAGCACGACCGATGCCTGCGCTTATGATGACGAAATTCGCGCGCTCGGCGGTCGGGTTATCCCCTGCACGGGGCCATCGAATCCGCTGACATACGCCCGTAAATTCCAGCAGGTACTCCAAGAGTATGGCCCTTATGACGTCGTTCACAGCCATATTCATCACTATAACGGTTATATTCTGCGGTTGGCCGATCGGGCAGGCGTGCCGATTCGAGTTTGTCACAGCCATATCGACTCCACTGCTTTAGAAGCAAAATCTAGCTGGCTGCGGCGATTGTATTTTAAGTTGATGACGCGATGGATCGATCGTCATGCGACCATCGGCTTGGGTTGTAGCGATGTGGCTAGTGCCAACTTATTCGGCAAAGACTGGCAGAAAGACTCGCGATGGCAAAAGTACTACTGTAGTATCGACTTGACGCCGTTTGAAACAAAAGTCGATCCTCGGCAAGTGCGCGCCGAACTAGGCATACCCGCAGCAGCATTTGCGATCGGTCATGTCGGTCGCTTTCAAGAGCAAAAGAATCATACTTTTTTAGTCGATATTTTTGCCCAAGTACTCAAACGCGAACCGCAAGCTTATTTATTATTAATTGGTGATGGGCCGCTGCGCGCTGAGATCGAGCGGCAAGTCGAACGTGCTGGGCTGGCCGAGCGGACGTTATTTACAGGCAGTCGCCCAGACGTACCAAACTTGATGATGGGAGCAATGGATGCGTTTGTCATGCCTTCTTTGTGCGAGGGACTCCCGCTAGTGGGGATCGAGGTGCAAGCAGCCGGATTGCAAACCTTTTTGTCGGAGGCAATTACACCAGAAGTCTGTCTGGTCGAGCCACTAGTTCGGCAACTGAGTTTGTCCCAACCAGCCGCAATCTGGGCAGATGAAATCGTCCGCGCGCACCGAGAGCGCGCAATCGATCGGCACAGTGCCTTAAAGACCATCCAACAGAGTACGTTTAATATTCAAGTTGGGATCGACCAATTAATGAAAGTTTATCGTGGCGATCGCCCAGACCAAGCGATGCAGAAAATAACCAATCGAGATAAAGCCATAATTTAAGTCGATCGGATTACGAAATAGCACGGGCATATTTTAGATCTGCGATTCTGCGCGGCAGACGCTATGCGAACGGATGCGAACAAACACATACTGGTGGGGCAATGCGAGGTAATGGTACAAAAAGATAATAAAAGTTGGCTGGTAATGTTAACTCAATCATATATTTTGATTGGGCTGTTGATATTTGGACTGATTTATGCCGCCAGTCCATCAGGATTTATGCTGTCGGTAGATACATCATTCCAGTTGATGTGTCAGCTATTTTTAGGGTTGGTAATTTGGTCTTTTGTATCTTGGTACCTGACGACCAAACGCCTATTCGATCCTTATGTATTGTTTTTGCTCTCGTCAATTATTTTTAATGGCGGCCAAATTATCCTCGAAGTTTTTCATCTCAACGAACTAGGATTTTTAGGCAACACATTTTCGGTAGCTGATGCTTTACAAATAGTTTATATCGTCACCCTATCGATCGCAACGATGCACTTTGGCGCGCTACTGTGCGTGGTACTCGATCGTCAAAAAAGTCAGTCTAGCAAATTCTTAGAATTTCTCAATCGTGGTGCGGCAACCGATCCTTATACGCGACTGGGATTAGATCCATCTAACCAGCCTTCGGGTTTGCTCTCTTCTTCCCTGACCGGAATTAGATCGTCGTCTTTACCCCCCAAAATTGCTGCTCCCTTTAGGTCATCCATCGTCCCCGCCAGAACCGCACTGATGGTCGGACAAATCTTGCTCTATCTTTCGATTATTCCCGTTATGGTAGTTGCCATTGGCGCAATTCAGGTGGCTAGATCTGGTGGTTATGCTTCGCTCTACGAACAACAAGCCGTAACTGGTGCAGCCGCATCCGTGCAGATTATTGCTGATTTTATGTTTCCAGGGGTATTTTTGACAATCGCAGCAGCACAACGCAAACCCCATTTACGCGTATTTGCCGTCCTCTGTATCTTGTTGTATACCTGCGCCAAACTGACGATCGGGACGCGGGGTGCGGCGGTGATGCCACTATTGGCAATGTTATGGCTATGGGATGGTGTCGTGCGCCCGATCCCCAGAGCTTTGTTAGCGGGGGTATCTGCACTAATGCTATTAGTCGTATTTCCACTAGTAGGCGCGACTCGAAATGAAGTGGCTGGGGTAGATGTCTTTTCAATTGACTTTATCACCAAAACCCTTACAGGTGTAGACAATCCCCTGGTTGCCTCGATTTCGGAGATGGGATTTAGTGCGACGACGATCGGGTGGACGATCGACTTAGTGCCCAAAGTTAGACCATTTGCAGCAGGAATGACCTACCTGGTAGGGATGTTGGTACTGATTCCCAACGTCTTTTCAGCGGGGCGGCATCCAGCATTAACGATGTCTGGTTATGATATCCCAGACTTTTGGTTGGTTGGAGAACTCGACAGAGAATTTGCCCAAAGAGGTGGCAGTTTTGGGTTTTCCTTTATTTCGGAAGCCTATCTTAACTTCGGTTGGTTTGGCATCATTGTTTTGGGTTTACTTGGCTTTGGATTTGCCAAACTCGTCCAGTGGGCACTGCGAGAACGAGATCCGATCAAAATGGCAATTATCGCCATCTTTGTATCATTCTTTCTATTCTATCCACGCGGTTCTTCGGAGATGGTATTCCGACCATTTGTTTGGTATTCTCTTTTTCCTTACTTGTGGATGAGATGGCTGAGTAAATTAAATGCCATCCGTATCAAAGGTCTTTTAAATGCACTGCGCAAGGGAGACAAATAAGTTCGCGCCCTCCACGATCTCGTACTGAATTTAACCAGCACTCAACCTCAAAGGTATACTCATTGTCTGTTATTATCGACTTAAACATACAATGTCGAGTGCAGTTTCATCAAAAAGGATCGTTAGAGTTGGTATAAAATTTGTTAGAGTTTTAGATCGTAGCCAAATTTACATATGAAAGTAATTATCACCCTCGAACATCGCTTCGACCGCACACCTGATGGCCGAGTGTGGACGCAAACAACTTTTCCTTATTCCTTCTGGCAACGATATCTCAAAGTATTCGATCGCGTGTGTGTAGTCGCGCGAATTCGCGATGTCCTCAGCGTAGATTCGGATTGGCAATTAGCTAGTGGCGACATGGTTTCATTTGCCGCCATCCCCAACTATCTGGGACCAGTACAATATCTCAGGAAGATCGCCTCAGTCAAACAAGTTGTGCGCGCAACCGTCGGCCCCAATGATGCAATTATTATGCGCGTTCCTTCACAAATATCTAACGATCTCCAACCATACTTGAAGCGCAACAATCACCCGTATGCGGTCGAAGTTGTGGCCGATCCTTACGATGTATTCGCACCCGGATCGATCGATCATCCGCTGCGGCCATTGTTTCAGTGGTTATTTCCCCGTACTTTAAGGCGTATTTGTGCCAATGCAGCGGCAGCAGTATATGTGACCAAATTGGCTCTCCAACAACGCTACCCTTGCACGAATTTCTCGGTGGGAGTCTCGGATGTCGTTCTGCCCAAAGATCGGCTCGTTACGGAGCCGCGTCCAGTGCGGCAGGATTTAGATGTGGTGACATTGGTGTATGTCGGTACGATGTCGCAGATGTACAAAGCTCCCGATGTCTTAATTAAAGCCGTCGCTGCCTGCATCAAACAAGGACTTAATCTCCAACTCTACATGCTCGGAGACGGACAGTATCGATCGCAATTAGAAGCATTAGCTGCCGCCCAAGATGTTGGAGATCGCATTCAGCTCCTCGGACAGTTAGC
Organism: Chamaesiphon minutus PCC 6605; assembly: GCF_000317145.1. GTDB lineage: Bacteria > Cyanobacteriota > Cyanobacteriia > Cyanobacteriales > Chamaesiphonaceae > Chamaesiphon > Chamaesiphon minutus. Next base: position 4,702,598 of record NC_019697.1, read on the forward strand.
TTCAGGCGATGCCGTCCAAACGCAACTAGATCGATCCGACTTATTCGTACTGGCATCTTATCAAGAAGGCTTACCCAGAGCCATGGTCGAAGCCATGGCCAGGGGACTGCCGTGTATTGGTTCGACGGTGGGGGGTATCCCAGAACTATTACCACCCGAAGATATGGTCGTACCGGGCGATATCGATGCACTCGCACGTAAAATTCGCGAAGTTGTTACCGATCCCAAACGGATGGCACGCATGTCGGCTCGGAATCTTGAAAAAGCCAGAGAGTATCGAGATGACGTATTGCAACAGCAACGCACCGACTTTTATCAGCACGTCCGCGATTGCACCGAAGCCTGGGTCGCGAGTAAGTAATCCCCACCGCACGCACATACTACCAACTGCGGCGTTGCTGGATTGGAGTTTCAAACAGCTATTGATGGGGTTGGGTAGTTCGGCTCAGCTCGCTAACCGTTGAGACGATCGATTGGTCGGTCGTCTAAAACATTTATGACATACTAAATTGGGACATTAATTCTCAGTAAAACTGGCGGAATAGGCCATTCATTAATTACCCATACCTCATATTTGATGAGCGCGGTGGCTGAAGTTTAGTCGAGAGTTGATTCTGTCGCTTGGGAAGATTTAGCAATCTTATTTAAGGCATGAAAGATGACTCCCAAGCTCAACAGAGCCTGAGCGATCGAACCGACAATCAATGCAATCGCCGCACCGATCGATCCTTGAGTGGGTACCAACCAAAAACAGATCGCCGCAGAGATGCCCGTTGTAATGGTAAACAACGGCATTTGCACTCGAAAATACTGGGCGGCGGTCATGCCATAACCCATGAATGAAGCGACATAACCAATCCCTGCCGCTACCATCAGTAGTACGAATAAATAAACCTGTTGCGCGTATTCGGGACGATATAAAATAGTCAAAATTTGTTTGCCTGCGATCGCGGCTACTAAGCTCGATACCCCACCCAACAACACGCCAATTAATAAGGTTTTGAATAACAGACTTTTATACTCTTTACTATTGCCTGCGGCGTAGTATTTAGCCAATCGCGGACTGGCTGACTGTCCTAAGGCACTAACTACAATCCCGCCAGCAATCATCAGATACGATAAGGCCGAAAAGATCCCTAGCTCGCGCTCGCCGAGATAACGCTCGATGAAATAGCGCGGGACGTTGGCATTGAGCGAAATCAGCATCATCACTAGTCCCAAGGGTAAGGACAGCGTGACTAAGCTGCGAAGAGTATTAAGATCGAATCTTGGTTGCAACCAGTAGGCGAGGTTCTGTCTTCGTGGGTTTGATGTTTGGGCGGCTTCTAGGCTGTGCGCTGATGGTGCCGCTTTTAAAATCGCCAGACCGCGTGGAAGATCGTAACAGAGCAAAACTACTGCCCAAGTTGCTGTCAGTCCGATCGCCCCGCCTAACACCGTGTGAGTGGTGTAAACTCCGATCGCTAGCATCAGCAACGACAGTGGGCCTTTAATCGATAGCGAAATCGCAATCCGATCCATCCGTTCGTTAAACTGAAATAGACCGTGAAACACATCCGAAATTGATTCGATCGCTTTGGATAATCCGATCGTGAAAATCACCAAACAGACTTCCCACCGATAGCCAGCCACGAGCGTAATTATCGCGATCGTTAGTAGTGACAAACCCAGACAAATTAATCTCAGCCCCAAATAGTCACCAAATACATACTGCTGTTTGACATCTGTAATTTGGATCTGCCGTAATTGGAGGTTGCCAAACATGATAACTGGTGCCGTCACCGCCAATCCCAAAGTAAATTGCCCGACCATTTCGGGGCTGCCGAGTTTTGCCAGCACGACCAACATGCCCCACTGAGATGCTGCATAAATGATATTGCCAGCAAAAGTCCATGAAAAGTTTTGGCGGAGGCTCAGCGATTTTAGTGGTGGCATTACTGCGATTTACGATTCGGTTTACCTTCACTTTAATCCATAAACGATCGCATCATCCACGGTACTATTACTTATAAATTTATCACCAACTTCCCAGTCGATCGAAAGCAGTCTTCGCTCGACACTCGCACAGATACAGATTGTCATACTCAGCTCGATAAGTTGGTAGCAATCGCCGAATGGAAGTCGCTACAGATGTCTGAGCAGCTTGCCGATCGCTTTTAAGCTGTTCCTCATTTAATTTAATGTGCATATTGCCGCCTAACTGTCTCAAGGGTCAAAGCTGGCGTGTCGTCTGATGACGATCGCTCGTTAACCATTAGGAAAAAAACGATCTCTTCCCGCTCTCAACCAATCTCATCTAATAAAAAACCCAAATTATAGTTAGAATTTGGGCTGTTATCTAATCGATCGATTTTCAATTGGTTCTGCCGGATCTCAAAACAATAGTTGTAATCGATTGCCAATATTTTTATTGACCATTATGATGAATACCCGTAAACACGTATTCGCTATTAACATATTCATCACTAGCTGAATCTTCTCGATCGCGAAGTGCGGCATCTGGCGAGTCCCGATCTCCAGGTAATAACATTTTTTCACCCGTATCTTCTACCATAAATTCAACTGAAACTTGGACCCGAACTTTACCTTTACACCATTGTCGGGTAGCCAGATCGAGAATCTCACAATTAATACCGTCATCGAACCATTGACAATGTTCGTTAGCCAATCGGGTCGAACCGATCATCCGAATGGGAATCTCTAAACCATGTTGACGTAGTTTCTGATCGATCGCCCTACCGACCGAGCCATCAAAAGATTGCCCGATCGCCCGCTTTAGCTTGCCAGCGCGAAACATTGCCTCGCCAAAGGCAATCACATCGTCGTCACCACAATCATAAGGAATAAGATTATTTGTCATAACATTTTTTTGTTATCAAAGGTTACTACTATATACCATTAACATGATGCCATAATATACTCAAAACACACGTTATGGATGCCAGCATTTCGATCGAATCTAATTTTCGCAATTTATAACGTAAGTTCGAGGATTGCTACTCATGCTGGTGGCTAGATCTGTGAAAATTAGGTAGCTCGTTTACTCCCCAGTTAGAGAGCGATCGATGCGCCTCTGTCTCGATTATGATGCCCACCCCCATCGTCGATCGAGCAGACCGTGGTAAATCCATCCAAGTTAGCCTCATGATGTTCCCGTTCGGTACCATAAACCAGCCCAGAGATTCCCTCTTCCCTCTGGGTGCGGTCTTGAGCTAAAATTGACATTCTGCAAATCGACTTCGGCAATGCGGCTATCAATACGTACCTGCCTCTAGATCGTAAGTATAACTATTATTTAAATGGGATAAAGATCGTGGAAAATAAATTGATGTTGATGATTCCTGGCCCTACTCCAGTACCAGAAAACGTCTTGTTGGCTCTAGCCAAGCACCCGATCGGACATCGGAGTGGGGAATTTAGCCAAATTATGGCAGATGTTACGGCTAATCTCAAATGGTTGCACCAAACTCAAAATGATGTCTTGATGCTAACAGTTTCCGGTACCGGAGCCATGGAAGCAGGCATGATTAACTTCTTTAGCCCTGGAGATCGGGTATTAGTCGTTCATAATGGTAAGTTTGGCGAACGCTGGGCGGAAGTAGCCCAAGCATTTGCCCTCGATGTGGTAGAAGTTACCGCACCTTGGGGACAACCGATCGATCCTACTACCGTCCAAGCAGCATTAGACGCCGATCCAGACAAAGCAATTAAAGGTGTCATTGTCACTCATAGCGAGACTTCCACTGGTGTGATCAACGACTTAGAAACCATTAGCAAACATGTCAAAGCTCATGGCGCGTTGATTATTGTCGATGCCGTCACTAGCTTGGGTGCTGTCAATGTGCCGATCGATGAATGGGGTCTAGATGTCGTCTGTTCTGGCTCACAAAAAGGATTTATGATTCCCCCCGGATTGGGTTTTGTCACCGTTAGCCCCAAAGCCTGGGAAGCTTATAAAGTAGCCAAACTACCCCGCTTCTATATGGACTTGGGGCCATATAGTAAAGGTGCCGCCAAAAATACTACCCCCTTTACACCGCCAGTCAACTTGATTTTCGCGCTCCAAGCCGCACTCAAGATGATGAAAGCAGAAGGACTCGAACAGATTTTTGCCCGTCACCACCGCCACATGCTTGCCACCCGTGCCGCCGTTACCGCCATGGGCTTGCCCCTGTACGCACCAGAAGGGCACGGTAGTCCTGCCATTACCGCAGTGGCACCCACCACTGTCGATGCCGAGCAAGTCCGCAGTGTGATGAAGAAGAAATTCGATATCGTCCTCGCTGGCGGCCAGGATAGCCTCAAAGGTAAAATCTTCAGAATCGGTCATCTCGGCTTTGTCTGCGATCGGGATATCCTCACGGCGATAGCGGCTTTAGAAGCCACCCTCAGCGAACTCGGTCATACTGGCGGCACCCCTGGTGCTGGCGTCGCCGCCGCCGCCAAAATTTTGACTGCCTAATCTCATTTATCCCAACGTAATTACTCACAAGCCCGTGGGTACCAACAAGGGGCACCCCTACACAATTATCTGTAGGGGTGCTTTTTAGTTATATTGTCTCGATGCACTTAACCGTTGGTGGCGCAGCCTCGCCGAGCGGAGAGACGCGCATCGCTTCCAACTCTCATTATTAACAAATTTTAAGCTCGCAATTTTAGCTCGATTGTCTAAAATTGTGATAAATTACTATGTCCGTGTAATCTAACATACACTAATCATATCTAGTTAAGGTTATGACTATGGTACCAAATTCTTTAATTAGGTATATCTTTTTGATAGCTTAAACCGAGTTTGTGATTCGATAAATCATCAATTGTGCATTCACTTTTTACTCGGCACATCTATGCTCGATTTTCATGTGTTTAATGATACTTTCTAGAGCGAATTATACTGATTGCAATGGATGACTTTTCTCTAGGCTGGGGCAATTTAAATCGTGTAAGATCGTAATTCAATTGCTCTACCAGATCGGCTTCAGAAATCGAGACTCACTACCTACTGTCTGTCGCAGCCTTTTGAATATCTTGGAAATTAACTATGCTAAGTAGATTTTGGATTGGTAGTAATCAACGCAAAAACTTAACTCAGATCGCGGCTCCAGCCCCCTTAGAAAAAGGAGGAGCCAACGAACGCGATTCTTTGAGAAGAGAAGTTGTTACTCCCTCTCAAAATTTAGCTAATTTTCTAACTATTAATCTATCCAATCCAAATAGATCTTCGACAGACCTCGCCGAACATGAGACAATGAAACAAGATTTGCAATCTGAATCCGAACCCCCAAACTATCCTGTGGCAACAGACGACCCCGAAGCTTGGTACCGTCAAGGCAACTTGTACCGCGATGCAAGGAAGCTGGATGTAGCTTTAGCTTGCTACAATAAGACAATTGAGTTACAACCCCACAAGCAAGAAGCTTGGGCAAATCTGGGGTGGGTTTTAGTCGGGCTGGGCAGATGGGAGGAAGCATTGGCATCTTACGATCGCGCGCTCGAACTCAGACCTGAAGATGGCGAGGCGTGGGCCAATCGCGGTTGGGTCTTATTTCAATTAGGTTATTACCAACAAGCGATCGAAAATTGCGAGTGCTCGATCGAACTCAATCCTGAAGATCGGTTTGCTTGGTATCAAAAAGGACGCGCTCTGTTTGAATTAGGCAGTTACGATCGGGCACTAGCAGCATACGATCGCGCCTTGGAGATTTCGCCAGATGATAGTTTGACACTATCCAATAAAGGCTGGTTACTATTTCACATCGGACAGGTGCAAGCAGCCTGTGGTTGTTACGAACAAAGTTTGCACATCGATCCGAGCGATCGGTTTGCCTGGAATAATCACGGCCAAGTATTATTTCAATTGGGACAAATTAGAGCCGCCATTGACGCTTATCAAAAAGCACTCGAACTCGACTCGCAATTTTATCAAGCTTGGAATAATCTGGGCGTGGCGCACTTCGAGCAAAAAAGTTTTCAGGATGCTTTAAGATGTTACCGCGCAGCGATCGAATTGGCACCAGAATTTCAGGCCGCTTGGTGCAATCAGGGTAAAGTCTTATTTTTTCTGGGGGATTTTGAGGCAGCTTTAGCAGCTTATACCAAAGTCACGCAACTGCAACCGGATTTCGATCGCGCCTGGAATTACTGCGGTAATATTCTCTTCCATTTAGGCGAATTGGAACCCGCACTGCGCAGATATGAGATGGTGACCAAATTGCAACCCCAACTCGCCGAAGGCTGGAGCAATCGCGGCAACGTGCTGTTGCTGCTAGATCGGCCTCAAGAAGCCCTCACCTGTTATACGCAAGCCACTACGCTCGCGCCCAAAGATGCCAGTGCCTGGAACGATCGCGGCAAAGCAATGTTTCATTTGGGGCGGTACGAACACGCCCTCGACTGCTATCGCAAAGCCACTCAACTCGAGCCGAGCCTCAGCGATGCCTGGAATAATCTGGGCAAAACCCAGTTCAAACTGGGTAAATTTGAGACGGCTATTTCTTCATACGAGCAAGCGACGCGGCTGTATCCAGAGTTTTATACCGCTTGGAATAACTTAGGCGTCGCCCAATTTCATCTCCAACGCTACGAAGCCGCGATCGCCAGTTACGAGCGGACATTACAAATCCAGCCTCAATTCCATCAGGCTTGGTACAACAAGGGGATGGCACAGTTTCATTTGAGTCAATACGATCGAGCATTAGCTAGTTACGATCGCACCCTCAAGCTCAAACCTGACTACTATCAAGCCTGGAATAACTTAGGATTCGTGCTGTTTCATTTGGGTAGGTACGAAGAGGCGATTAGCAGCTACAATCATACCCTCAAGCTCAATCCCGAATTTTATCCCGCTTGGTACAATCACGGGATGACTTTGGCGCACCAAGGCAGAGATGCTGAAGCAATCGAGAGCTACGATAAAGCTCTGGGATTTCAGCCGAACGACCCCTATCTTTGGCACAGTCGCGGGCGCGCTCTGGCTAAATTAGAGCGACATGCCGAAGCTCTGACTTGTTTCGATCGATCGATCGACATCCTTCCCGAAAACTACGAACCTTGGTACGATCGCGGCCAATCTCTAGCCGCCTTGGGGCGGTATACCACCGCCTTAGAAAGCTACGATCGCACCTTGCAACTGCGACCTAAAGATCCGGAAATTTGGCATAGCTATGGCATCGTTCAAGGATTGCGTCAAGAATACACCGCTGCCTTAGAAAGCTACGATCGCGCGCTGGCCATCAATCCGAATTTTTACCAATCGTGGTACGAGCGCGGTAATGCCCTAGCAGAACTAGGACGACATGAATACGCAATTACCAACTACGATCGGGCGATCGCGATCTTGCCTAGCTTTGCCCCTGCCAGCCAAGGTAAAGGACAATCACTCTTTAAACTCCAACGTTATGCTGAAGCGATCGCCAGCTACGATCTGGCTTTAACAACCGCCCCAGATAGCTTTGATTGTTGGTGTCAGCGCGGTTATGCCTTCTGGCATCTCGAAAGCTGGGACGAAGCTCTATATAGCTACCAGCAAGCCCTCAAGCTCAATGCGAGTGCGGCGATCGTTTGGCACTTTCAAGGTAAAACCTTACTCAAGCTCCAACGTTATGCCGAAGCTCTGACTGTCTACGAGCGCGCGATCGAACTCAACAGCGAAGATTACCACAGTTGGAACGACCTCGGTTTGACATTCGCACATCTCGGACGCTCAGAAGACGCGATCGACAGCTATCGTCAAGCGATCGAACTCCAGCCCGACTATCACCCCGCTTGGCATAATTTAGGCAAAGAACTCACCCAGCTTGGCGACACCGACGGCGCGTCAGCCGCTTACGAGCGGGCGATTGCTTACCACCCTCAAGATGCCGATACCTGGTATGGTATGGGCAATCTGCTCTGGCAATTGGGCGAATTGTCAGAGGCGATGTTTGCCTACGAGCAGGTCACCAATCTGAAACCCGATCGCGCCGAAGCCTGGTATCGCCAAGGTAAAGCCTTGCAAGCGTTACAGCAGTGGGAACGCGCCGTTACGTGTTACGAACGCGTCACCACCCTGACTAATCCTAGCTACGATCTCTGCTACAGTCACGGCCAAGTACTCACCAAATTAAACCGCCATCAAGAAGCCCTAGCTTGCTATGAGCTGGCTCTGACCCTCAATAAAAATGCTGCCGATGCGTGGTATGCCAAGGGTCAGACTCTAGCCGCACTCAACCGTTGGGAAGATGCCAATAGCTGCTACGAGCGCGCCCTGAGTCTCGATCCGCAAAATCAGTCGATCCTCTATAACCAAAGCCGAGTCCAGGCAGCTCAAGGCGACTGGGAAACCGCCTTAGTCGCCTGTTGTCAAGCGATCGAACTCGACCCAGATAATCCAGAAATCTGGACGCAGCACGGGCAAATCTCGATCGAATTAGGTAATTACAACACCGCTGTTGCGAGCTTGCAAACAGCTACAGGAATTGCGCCAGAATCGGCGAGAAGCTGGGCACTGTTAGGCAAAGCTGAATACCATCGCGGCGAATTTGTCGCGGCTTTAGCGGCTTATCGGCAGGCTCTAGAACTCGAACCACATCGTGCCGAAACTTGGTACGATCGCGGTTATTTACTAGGGCAACTAGAGCGGTGGGAAGATGCCTTGATTAGTTACGATCGGGCGACCGAGTCCGACCCTAATTATGCCCTAGCATGGTACCAGCGCGGGCAGGCACAGTTTCAACTCCACGAAGATCCTGCTGAAAATCTCCAGAGTTACCAGCGCGCTCTAACACTCGATCCTAACCACCCCGCCGCTTGGTATCAACAAGGCAATCTCCTATTTCAATTGGGACGGTTGGAAGCCGCAGTCGAAAGCTACGAACGCGCCCTCCAACTCAAACCTGAAGATTATTATATTTGGAACAATCACGGTAACGTGCTCGGCTCGCTCAAACGCTACGATTGCGCGATCGAAAGTTATGACAAAGCCTTGGCACTCAAACCAGAGTTTTATCAAAGCTGGCACAATCGCGGCAAAGCACTATTTCACCTCAAACGCTATGAAGAAGCGGCAGCAGCTCACGAACGCAGCCTCGAAATTCATCCTCACAATGCCCAGATCTGGAATGGACGGGGAATGGCATTGCAACACATCGGTTGCTGGCAAGAAGCACTAGCTTGTTACGAACGCAGTATCGAAATCGATAAACTCGATCCGCAAGTCTGGCTCAATCGGGGCACGGCTTTATTCCATCTCCACAAATACGAAGATGCGATCGCCTGTTACGACAACTGCGCCATTCTCAATCCCGACGAGCTGCAAGCCTATCACTATCGCGGCATCGCCTCCCTCGAACTCGGTCGCTGGGATGCAGCAGTAGCGAGCTTCGATCGCGCCTTGACATTATCTCCGGCTTTAGACGAACCAGAAGATCGAGTGCGATCGCAGAGCGTTCCTGTAGGGAAATCGCCACTGACAGCCAGTACTTGGAATAGCCGTGGGACTGCCCTATTTCAACTCGGAAATCTCGAAGGTGCGCTGCATAGTTATCGCCAAGCCACCAAGGTTGCCCCTGAAGACCCCTTGGGCTGGACTAATCAGGGCGCAACGCATCTCAACCTTCAGCAGTACGCTGAGGCTCTCCAGTGCTATCAAACCAGCCTTAAAATAGACGCTAATGATGCCGCAACTTGGTACAAACAAGCGATCTCCCAACAAGCATTGGGAAGACTCGATGCCGCTATTATTAGCCTCACCAAAGCTGTAGAGATAGACCCCCAATTCATCCTCGCCCGGTATCGACGGGGCAATATCTACTTGTTGCAGCGCGAATTTGAAGCTGCGCTAACCGACTATGAAGTAACTCTCAATCTCGATCCCGATCGTGCAGCCGCTTGGAATAGTCGCGGTAATTGTTTGCTCGAACTCAAGATTCTCGATAACGCTCTATTTAGCTTTCAACAAGCTACCGGGCTAGAGCCAGAAAATTCTGAGTACTGGTTCAATCAAGGTCGCGCTCATAGCAGTCTCCAGCAGTGGGAAGAAGCCGAAAACTGCTATCAGCAAGCTCGAAGTTTGACTCAGCGGGATTGGTAGCAGCAAACAGTCTAATTTTTTGCGGGGAGCAGCGAGCGGCGGCTCGCGATCCAAACTGGCGTACCGATAATACTAGAAAGTGCTGTTTTTCTCTAACCACCCGCAGCGAAGGTGAGCATAATCGTTACAGATAGGAGTAATCCCGGACAGAGTAACAAGACCAGTAAGAGCAAATCTTGAGTAGTCATAGTAGTTTTCGGAATTTTTTAGGTGGGGGGTAAAAGTTCGCAAAGATCGATCGCGTTCGATTTCTACTGTAAGCGCGATCGCCATTGGCAAGCCGCAAATTATACGATTTCTTAATTTAGGCCCGATCTCGGTCGCCAGGATGGTGGAATTACCAACAAGTGAGGGATTAGCTTAGATTATCGATCGCCTGGAGTTGCAATGCCTAAATCATTCATTAATTGCAACCATTTAGCGGGCGTGGGAAATGTTTGCCGGATAAATTCGGCGATCTATGTTCGCGTGGGAGAGTGTTAGGATCGCACCAGCTTAGATTTAGCGGCAGATGAGCCGACAGATCGAAAGCCTCAGATAATTATCGCGATCGATCTGGATCTTAAATTGGGAAGTATATATCTATATCAATAATTTTATAGTAAATCGATCTCTTCGAGACGCTACGCGAACGACTCGCTTGGCTGTGTGCGGCCTCGATCGTGAGATCCATCAAGGAAATCGCCATCTGCTCGCCGCTCAACAGGAGAGACTACATCAACCAGTGTTAATCCACCAATATGTCCCAGCTAACAATCCTGCGGATTTTGCCGCTAATCGTTCTCATGACACCACTGACGGCAATTGCCGTCACAACTGCTGCCCCGATTGTGCCGATGACCTTGGGCAAAGAATATACAGGCTCGCTCATACCGTCATCGCGCAATCCTAATGGCGAAGTCTGTTATGGATTGTCCGTGGAGCCAGAGACGCGCATCACGCTCAAAGTTAAAACCAGTGGTAAGGGGATTGTCAAATTTGCACTTTACGACAAAGCTAAAGGATTGCGATTTTTTCATAACGATGTTAGCAATAAATTAGCCGATAACGATTCCCGGTTTAGCTTTCCGACGATCGGCGACGTATCGCAATTGTGCCTGACTACTAGCAATCTCGCTCGCGGTCAGCAATACAATTTTATCGCGACTGCCAAATCCAGGCGAAAAACAAAATCGCGGCTGGCACTGCGGTTGGTAGCTCCCAATCTGCCGAAGACTGCGGCGAGTAAATCCCAGTCATCAGGATCTGCGTCTTCACTAGTCCAAAACCCGACCCCTCCCCCAGTCAAAACCCCGTCACTAGCTCAAAATCCGCCCCCTCCCCCAGTCAAAACTCCGGCTACTCCAGCTCCACCTCCAGCACCAGTGGGAGAGCCTTATTGTTATGTCGGAACGTGGCAAGTTGCCGATCTGAGTCCTTACTGGTTGCCATTGGTACAAACCTTTACCCAAGCCAAAGTTACCGATCCACAGATGCTGGGTTATGGCAAACTTACAATTCATCGAGACGGTTATATCTCATTTGAAGCGTTCGATTTGGAGCAAAGATACACTCTCCAATCAAAAGACACTGGAGCCAAAATCGATCGAGTCGGCTTAGGATTAGCAGGCAATGCTGATGCGAGATTTCAGGTAAACCCAGACAGTACATTGACATTTAACAACCAAAATTATCGACGACTGACGACCAAGGTTAACTTGGGTAGTAATGTAAAACTCTCTGGCGATCGATTATTTACCATCTTCGGCGATCGCGATCTGCCCCCAACCAAATCCCAGTATAAGTGTCTCGATCGCGATAACATCACACTCAGGATCTTCCTCCCCTCAAGCCAAAAATCGATCTCGATTTCGCTCAAACGGATTAATTAGGGGAGTTGGGAGCGGGGAGCGCAGAGACAGAAACACAGTTCAAATCCAAAATCCAAAATACTCTTGCCCCTATTCTCTACCTTCTAGATTAAGTGTTGTAAACCAACGGCGCGATCCCCAGTCTAATCTGGGTCGTGGGGTGTTTTAGCGAAAAGAAGTGAGTTAAGATCGCAAACGATCGGTCAAAATTTAACAACCTGCTCCAATAGCTTACCGTTATAGACCTCGTTCTCCATCGTGGCAATTGCTACGAGCGGAGTATCGATTAGTATCCGCGTAAAAATCGATCGTGAATTTATAACTCATCTATGCCGCATCCCCTCCACGTCGCCTTTATCTGGCACCAGCACCAACCTCTGTACAAGTACCGCGATGGTAAGTACCGATTGCCGTGGGTGCGTTTGCATGGGACTAAAGATTACCTAGATCTGATCTTGCTGTTAGAAAAGTATCCCAAACTGCATCAAACTGTAAACTTAGTTCCATCGCTAATTTTACAGTTAGAGGATTACATTGCTGGAACAGCCTTCGATCCTTACTTAGAACTAGCTTTGATGCCGATCGAGCAACTTCAGGATGCTCAAAAGCAGTTTATCATTCGGCACTTTTTTGACGCCAACCATCACACGCTCATCGATCCGCACCCGCGCTACAGCGAGCTGTATCACCAACGCCAAGAGCATGGCGAGCCTTGGTGTTTCGACAATTGGATCGATCGCGATTACAGCGACTTATTGGCATGGCACAATCTCGCTTGGTTCGATCCCTTATTCTGGGAAGATCCAGAGATCGCGCACTGGCTGGCACAAGATCGGGATTTTAGCTTGAGCGATCGTCAACGCATTTATTCCAAGCAGCGGGAGATCTTACGACGGATCGTGCCTCAACATCGCAAGATGCAGGAATCGGGACAGCTAGAGGTAACGACGACGCCCTACACCCACCCGATTTTGCCACTGTTAGCCGATACCAATGTCGGACGGGTAGCCATCCCCAATATGGATCTACCACAGCAACGATTTCAGTGGGCTGAAGACATTCCCCGCCATCTGAATAAGGCTTGGGATATGTACAAAGATCGCTTTGGCTGCGCGCCACGGGGCTTATGGCCGTCAGAACAGGCGGTAAGTCCAGAAATGTTGCCTTATGTCGCCCAGCAGGGTTTTAAATGGCTGTGTACGGATGAGTCGGTGCTGGGTAATACCCTCAAGCAATATTTCCATCGCGATGGTGCGGGAAATGTGCTGGAGCCAGAGTTACTATATCGCCCCTATCAGGTGAGTACGCCCGATGGCGACTTGTCGATGGTATTCCGCGATCACCGTTTATCGGACTTAATTGGATTTACTTATAGTGGGATGCCCGCAGAAACAGCGGCAGCGGATTTAGTCGGACATTTGCATGAGATCTCCCGCTCTCTGGCTGCCAAAGAAGGGCACGGCGGTAACAGCCTAGAGAAACCATGGCTAGTCACGATCGCCCTCGACGGCGAAAACTGTTGGGAACACTACCATCTCGATGGCAAACCCTTCCTCGAACACCTCTACGGCACCCTTAGCGACGACGAGACAATCAAGCTCGTCACCGTCTCGGAATTCCTCGACGAATTCCCCCCAACAGCTAGTTTTCCACCCGCAGACATGCACACGGGTTCGTGGGTAGATGGTAGCCTCACCACCTGGATTGGCGATCCTGCCAAAAATCGCGCGTGGGACCTGCTCACCGCCGCCCGACAAGTACTGGCAAATCATCCCGAAGCTACCGAACAAACCAATCCCGCTGCGTGGGAAGCTCTATATGCCGCAGAAGGTTCGGATTGGTTCTGGTGGTTTGGCTACGGGCATTCTTCCAACCAAGATGCCATGTTCGACCAACTATTCCGCGAACATCTCATCGCCCTGTATCAAGCTTTAAATGAGCCTGTACCGCCCGAATTGCGCCAACCAGTCGAATCTCACGAGCGGCGGACTACCTACCGGCCAGAGGGCTTTATCAATCCAGTCATCGATGGTAGCGGCGACGAGCAGGATTGGAATTTTGCCGGACGCTTAGAAATTGGCGGTGCTAGTGGCACGATGCATCAGGCGAGTCTGATTCAGCGGGTGTTTTATGGTGCAGATCACCTGAATTTTTATCTGCGGATGGACTTTAAAGCTGGCGTCAAACCAGGCTTAGAGATTCCCAACGAGTTGAATTTGGTGTGGTTTTATCCCAAGGAAATCATGCACAATAGCCCGATTCCGTTGGCAGAATTACCGCGTCAAGCACCGACTAATTATCGGTTCCACCATCGACTCCTGATCGATCTAACCACCAAGAACACTTGGTTGCAAGAAGCAATGGATTACGATCGGTGGGAGGCTCGATCGAGTAATGCTCAAGTAGCCTGGGATAAGTGTCTAGAAATTGCCGTACCGTGGGCAGATCTCCATCTCGAACCAGATTACGGGTTGCAAATGGCGTTGATGTTCTCCGATTGCGGTCGTTATCGCCAGCACATTCCAGAACAGGGATGGATTAGTTTGCAAGTTCCGTAAGATTAGAGATTAGAGGGTAGAGGGTAGGAAGTAAGGGATCGATCGAGTAGTTTCGGCGATTCGATCTTGCCTGAAACCTGTGTGGTGGGCACTGCCCACCCTACATATATATCTTTTCTACATATATATCTTTTCGATCGACATACAATGATAATTCCCCACCCTGTTCATGGCTAATCTTCGCTAGAATTGGGTGGGAACTTTATAGTTATAGTTGTAGGTAGGAGACAGCAGCTCGAAAACCAATATTACAGTATACATATCTCGCCAAATACAAGTATGCTTATTTTTCCTGAAGGAGTTAGGTTAGCGACTTCTACAGAGATACCTTTCGATCCAGATCTTCCAGAACTACTAGCGAAAATAAGTAATGCCCAAATTGAGCCAGGTTATATCGTTCATGAGATAAACGATCGATTGTTTAAATATTATATCGAAGCAAATGTCAACGCTAAGCAAGTATGGCCATTGTTTTGTTCATTGTGCAAGATACTTTTTCCAGAAGAATCTCAGCCTGTTTTAGGAGATATCAGTGGGGAAACTTTACATGGAGAGTATGCAAATACAGCGAAAATGCTTGAACTATTTGACAGATTTCAATTCTATTTAGCTAATGATTGCTCTCTCCAATTTGGCTTAGGAAATTCATCTCCAGAGGAAATATGCGAAGTTTTTGTGGCATCAACTAAGCACTTTCAAATATGGACAAACACAGTAGATAGTGTAGAAAAAATCATGGCAGACTATGATTTGCGACGAGTCGAGAATCTGCAATTCATAGATGAATTTCCCAGAGTTACCACATCATTAGAGTATAAAGATGGTTTTGATGGATATCAAGATTTGCTTGAATACTTAACAAAATTGGTATCATAAATATCTGTAAATTCACCTGAGAATCCAAATGTTGTTCACTACTAACTCTACTTCTCTCCATAACCAAAAGTAAAATTGGTTGCAAATCCCCAAATAAAGCTGTGGGGACAATCCAAAATCCAAAATCCAAAATCCAAAATCGAAATGACTATTTTTACGCTACAATCTGTTAAAAAAGACTTTGGAATCAAAGAGATTCTCAAAGATGGATCGTTTAGCCTAGATGCGGCGGATAAAGTTGGTTTAATCGGGATGAATGGATCGGGAAAATCAACTTTACTCAAGATGATCGCGGGATTAGAACCGATCGATGGCGGACAGATTTTACTCAATCCTGGAGTGACGACAATTTATTTGCCACAGCAGCCAGAAATGGAGCCAGAGCGCACGGTATTAGAACAAGTATTTGCCGATAGTGGCGAGCAAATGCAACTAGTGCGCGACTATGAGGAAATATCCGAAAAACTCGCTCGTCCCGAAAATAATGACTCTGCCGAATTATTAAATAAATTATCCACCGTGATGCAGCGGATGGATGCAGTTAATGCTTGGGATCTAGAAACCAAATCCAAGATTATTTTGACTAAATTAGGCATCCATGATTTTGAAGCAAAAGTTGGCGATCTTTCGGGTGGATATCGCAAGCGAATCGCACTAGCTGCGGCGTTATTATCCGAACCCGATGCGTTATTAATGGACGAACCGACGAACCATTTGGATGCTTTATCGGTGGAGTGGTTGCAAGATTATTTGAGTCGGTATCGCGGGGCAATTTTATTAATTACGCACGATCGCTACTTCTTGGATAAAGTTACCAATCGGATTATCGAGATCGATCGAGGCGATATTTTCACTTATAGTGGTAACTACTCTTATTACCTAGAGAAGAAAGCACTTGCAGAAGAATCAATGGTTGGCACCCAGCGCAAACATGCCGGATTATTGAGACGAGAATTAGCTTGGTTGCAACGGGGAGCAAAGGCTCGTAGCACCAAACAAAAAGCGCGAATTGGACGTGCTGAAGATCTCAAAGAAAAAGAATTCAAACAAATCACTGGTAAAGTCGAAATATCGACACCCACGCGCCGAATTGGCAAGAAAGTAATCGAAGTCGTTGGCGTCTCTAAAAGTTATGGCGATCGCCAGTTAATATCCGATTTTACCTATGAATTTTCACCTGACGATCGCATTGGTATTATCGGCGAAAATGGAGCGGGTAAATCGACACTAATGGACATCTGTACGGGACGATTGGCACCCGACAAAGGTACAGTCGATATCGGTACCACAATTCATATCGGCTACTTCGATCAACATTCCGAAGATTTACAAGAAGCAGGTACCGAACAACTCCGCGCGATCGACTATATCAAAGAAGTCGGTGAGTATGTCAAAACCGCCGACGGAACACAGATTACGGCATCGCAAATGTTGGAACGGTTTCTATTTACTCCCAACCAACAATATACGCCGATTAATAAACTCTCAGGCGGTGAAAAACGTCGCTTATTCTTATTGCGCGTCCTCATGAGTATGCCGAATGTCTTAATTCTCGACGAGCCGACAAACGATCTCGACGTGCAAACTTTAGGTGTATTAGAAGAATATCTCTTTGAATTCAACGGTTGTGTAATTGTAGTTTCACACGATCGCTACTTCCTCGATCGCACGGTTGAGAAAATATTTGCACTAGAAGACAAAGGCAAAGTCCGCGAATATCCTGGCAATTATTCTGTATATCTCGATTACAAACAAGCCGAAGCTACTGCCGACAAATTAGCTGCTAAAAACGATCGATCTAATGAAAAAGCAGCCCCTACAGCTATCCCTGTAGAATCACCTAAAAATGAAGCTAAAAAACGTCGGTTATCCACTTGGGAGCAGCGAGAATTTGCCAAGCTCGAAGCCCAAATAGCCAAACTCGAAGCAGATAAAGCCAAACTAGAACGAGAATTAGCACACTCACCAAATGCTGGATACAGTCAGCTTCAGAAACTCGCCGCCGATTTAGAAGTAGTTAATAAAGCGATCGATACTACAACAGAGCGGTGGTTGGAACTGGCGGAATTTGCATAGATTTTAGTTAGAGCGAGCGCAATACCTCTCGGTGAAGATCTGTTGGCAATTGCAATCGCCGCTAGCGATCCAAAGTCCGCCTACGCGGACTAACTAATTTTTAGATTAACAAAAGAAGTATTGAGAGCGAGCGAACCCAAGAAACCAACGGAATAATAGTCGTCGTATTAATACCAATCTGTTGAGATTTTACGATGCTACAGGAGATCGAATTTTTATCTGGGCTGATTTTATAGCGGCGAAGAGCGGACGAGCGTGGATCGCTGCCTTCTGCCTTTTCTCAAAGTTTCTTCCGTGCGATCGTCAATCCGTCACCGATCGGAATTAAACTAATCTGGACGCGATCGTCATGGTAAATTTGCTGATTGATTTGCTTAATCGATCGAGTGCGTTTATCGTCATTCATAGCAGGATCGACGACTCTGCCATACCACAAGACATTATCGACTAAAATCAATCCGCCCTGACGCACGAGTTCAAAACAGCGATCGTAATAAGCTGAATAATTATTTTTGTCGGCATCGATAAAGGCAAAATCGAAAGTACCCGCTTCGCCATTAGCTAATAATCGATCGAGTGTGTCTAAAGCTGGTGCGATCTGGAGATCGATTTTATCGCTGACGCCTGCTGATTGCCAATATTTACGTGCGATCGAGGTAAATTCATCGCTGACATCACAAGCAACAATTCGACCGTCATCTGGTAAATTCAGGGCTACAGAGAGCGAACTATAGCCTGTAAATACGCCAATTTCTAGGCATTTTTTAGCACCGATTAATTGTACTAATAATCCCATCAATTGCCCTTGTTCGGGCGAGATTTGCATATTTGCCAAGGGATGTCGCTCTGTTTCTGCGCGGAGCTGGGCTAATATTTCGGGTTCGCGGACGGAATTAGCCAGTAGATATTGATGCAGAGGCTCGCTTAAGCCAATAGATCGATCGGACATAGTTGATAGTTGATAGTTGATATAGCAATCCTCTTTGAGTTTCTCACAGTAAAGTCAACTTGTAGGGGCGGTGGATAATGGTGCCCTTCTCCTTTAGGATTGCTATAGTTGGGTTCTTAGGAGCTAATTTAAACTCATGTTATTTATTGAAAATATTGTAATTTTATCTGAGAACTAGAGCGGAGGGGCAATTCATGAATTGCCCCTCCGCTCTGGTTCGCGCGGTGGTTCTGTTTTTAATAACATAGCGATTGCTGGATCGTAGATACCTAGCTCCCAATTGAGAGCTTGTTTGATTTGAACGATATTTATATTTTTTGTCTTACGAAAATCGGCTTTATTGAGATTTGCCCCTTCGAGATTGACACCAGCCAAATCGGCTCCGCTGAGATCGGCTTTGGTGAGATTTGCTTTGCTTAAAGTTGCTCCGCGCAGATTGGCACCGATGAGAATCGCCCCACTGAGATTGGTATTACCCAAACTAGTGTTGGTGAGGATCGCACCATCGAGAATTGCATCGCTAAGATCGGCTTTATTGAGATTGGCTTCATTTAAATTAGCCGCACTAAGATTGGTGTTACTTAAATTGGCTTGAATTAAATTCGATCGATCGAGTCGAGTTTGGGTGAGATTAGCATCGTGGAGATTGGCATGGCTGAGATTTACCAAATTGAGATTGGCTTGACGTAAATCTGCTTTAATTAAACTAGCATTATTGAGTTTAACTCGATCGAGCTGTGCTTCCACAAGATTGGCTTCGCGGAGATTGGTGAAACTCAAATCCAGATACTGTCGATCGGTTTCTAGATCGATTTTACGACGTGCGATCGCAGTTAGTGCCGCTTGTGAATCCGTCCGAATTGCGGATAATTGCGAGGGATCTTGTCCTTTGATATTTTGTTTGCCCCGCACGAATGAAGATAATACTTCCATAATCGTCCAGCCATCTCGCGGCGAATCGTTGGCAATTCTTTCTAAGGCATAAATTCCGCCAATTCTAATCGTTTCTTCTTTATTCCCTAATTGCTCGATCGAGCGGGTAAAGCGTTCGGTAATCAATCGATTTTCACCTTGAGAAAAGTTTAAGAATAAAATCGAGCCACCGAAGATAGTTGCCCCCGTACTCAAGCTCGCAATAATCAGCCGAATTAGTTCCAGAAAAAAGCTCCGACGACTGAGTTTTTCTGCCGATTGCAGTTGTTCGAGCGCGGCTTGCCAATTGGCGTCGGGATTAATATCACCCCCTCCCTGTGCTTTCCACATTTCGTAGGCTTTAGCACGAATGATTTCTGGAGCGATGGGAGCCGGACTAATTAAAGATTGCAAGAATTTACCGATCGTGTTCATTAAACAAAGATTCACACGCTACCGACATCAGTAAACTTTACTACAGTCGCGTTCGTAACTCCTATAAAAACATAATCGCTACCCTTATATTTAAGGGTAGCGATTAGTTAAGATGCGGATAAAAGGAATCGAACCTTCACTTCTTGCGAAACCAGAACCTAAATCTGGCGCGTCTACCAATTCCGCCATATCCGCAGGCAATGTTTCTTACTATAGCACAAATATCATCTCAAATCAAATAATTTCTTAAATCTCACCCACTTACATTGGACAAGGATAGTCCTGCAAGGGATAATTTACTCTAGCGACAAGCCCTCAAAATTGAGGGTAAGAGCAATTCATGAAGCGGCTTGCGCAACTCCTTCTCTTCTCCTGTCGGAGACGCTTCGCTACGAGACGCGAAGCTTAACGGCGGGGCAAAGCCCTACGCGCTGAGGTTTCCGTCTAGCGACACGCCTAACTCCGCTCGTCTACAGCGTGCGTTGCACCAAGCAGCAAGACAAGACAGTATCTACCCTCAACTTCAAGAGCAATTTATTCCTAGATCGATCGCTGCTCTTAGGCTTTAACTTTCGCATCTAACTTGGATGCTACGAAAAAATCACCCCGCTCGTCAACGCCGATTTGCCCTAGCGATTCATCGCCAGTAATCAATCTGGCACCGCGTTTGCGCGTGAAATAGCTCCACGTCCACTGAATGAACACCACCAATTTACTATCGAATTCAATTAGATAATAAATATGGACGAAGACCCAAATCAACCAGGCCAAAAAGCCCGACATTTTAACTTTACCAAAATCAGCTACTGCCGAATGTCGGCCAATCACCGAGAGGCTACCAGCATCGTAATACTCAAACGGCGGCAAACTTTCATAGTTGAGACGCTTGATAATTAAATCTGCCACATATTTACCTTCTTGGGTGGCAACAGGAGCGACGCCAGCGAGCGGCTTGCCATCGGGTTTGGTAAAGTTGGCCAAATCGCCAATAACAAAAATCTGCGGATAGCCTTTGATGCTCAGATCCGATTCCACCATTACTCTACCGACTCGATCGAGTTCGACGCCAGTATGTTCGGCTAAAATCTTACCCATGGCTGAAGCTTTGACACCCGCAGCCCACAAGACGGTTCGAGCTTCTACGCGCTCGATATTCTCGCCCTGACGGATGGTGACAACGTTGTCTTCTATATTTGTCACCAGTGCCTTTGTCTGCACCTTCACGCCCAATTCTACCAGGGATGCTTCCGCTTTGGCCGATAGTTCGGGTGGATAAGGGGGCAACACTCGATCGAGTCCTTCAACTAGCACGACCTTCGCTTCGGCGGTATCGATATTGCGGAAATCCTTTTTGAGGGTACTATAGGCCAATTCGGCGATCGCTCCAGCCAATTCTACGCCAGTGGGGCCGCCACCGACGACGACAAAGGTCAGCCAAGCGCGACGTTTTACCGGATCGCTCTCTTTTTCGGCGGCTTCAAATGCCATAAAGATCCGACGGCGCATTTCTAGCGCATCTTCGACTGTTTTCAAGCCGGGGGCTGTCGGTGCCCATTGGTCGTTGCCAAAGTAATGATGACTCACACCAGTGGCTAGGATCAGCGTGTCGTAAGTAATATCACCTTTATTTAAGAAAACTTTTTGTTGCTCTGGATCGATATTTTTGACTTCCCCCATCAGCACCTTGGTGTTCTGCTGCTTATTGAGGATCGATCTCAATGGTGAGGAAATATCCGCAGGCGATAAGCCGCCTGTGGCAACTTGATAGAGTAGGGGTTGAAAGAGGTGAAAATTACGTTTATCGATTAGCGTCACCCGCACGGGTGCTTTGCCTAATGATAGTGCCGCATGAAGTCCCCCAAAACCTCCACCAACGATGACGACATGGTGCAGTGACTGGTTCTTAACTTTATCGCTCGCGCTCATCAGGTCTCCTCAATTCAATCTTTAGATGGTCATTATAGCTCCGAAATCACTCGATCGGTTGGGGATCGAGTGATTTCGGGGATGTTTATTGCTAGCCTCAGCTAGATCTCTGCAAAGAAAGGTAGTTATTCGATCGTATGTAGAGAGATTAACGCCAGGATATCGATCGATTTCACAATTCAAACAAGTAGAAAAATTGTGAAGAAAAAGTGATAACAAAGTGACAACAAAATGAGGTTATATACCTATTTTAATCAAATCCTTGTAAGATGCAAATAGTGTTAAAAATTTAAGTTGCAATCTCGATCGAGTAACAGCCGATCGAATTAAGCCAATATTTTATGTTAGAAGCATTTACCGCTGCATTGTCACTAATTACTGCCTCGGAAATTGGCGATAAAACCTTCTTTATGGCAGTAATATTGGCCAGCCGCTATCCGCGCAAGCCAGTATTTCTGGGTGTAGTAGTGGCATTAGCCGCGATGACAGTTCTATCTGTGTGGATCGGTCAGCTTCTGATGTTATTGCCTAAGTTGGTCGGCCAGTATCTACCTCCTAGTTTGGGCTTTTTGACGCATATTTCGATCGAATATGTAGGAGCTGTCCTATTCTTCTTTTTTGGGATTAAGTTGCTCTATTCAGCCCGAAATATGTCTCGTAAAACCGATATAGAAGTAATGGCTGAAGCAGAAGAAGCCATTGAAGATGGCGAACGTAAATTCAAACAGCGAAATACTGCTTGGAAAATATTTATTGAAAGTGGCGTGCTAACATTTGTCGCCGAATGGGGCGATCGCACTCAGTTTGCGACAGTGACGTTGGCGGCGACTAAAGACTCGCTGGGAGTCATGGCTGGGGGCATTGTCGGACATGCAATCTGCGCGCTGATTGCGGTCATTGGCGGTCGCGCGATCGCCAGTCATATTTCTGAGCGGACGATTACGATAATTGGCGGATTATTATTTATCTTGCTGGCGATCGTCACGATCTCTTTTGGTAGATAGCGATCGTTTGGGATAATATTACTCACCCAAATTAACTATAAAATTCTCGTTAAATCCAAATTAAATCCTGGCATTACATCCTGGCAATCAATTGCATCTGGAGCTTGCAGAACTTCAGCTTCTCTTTCTAATCGATAAATTTCAACTTGACGATCTTGAGGGTTAATTAATAATCCCAACTTGACACCCAGCCGTTGATATTCCAGCATTTTAGCTTGTAAGTCGCTCAACCTGTCGGTTGTGGAGCGCAACTCAATCAGAAAATCGGGCACCACCGGAATAAATTGTCTGAGCGAAATACCTTCTAATCGAGAGTTTTCGATCCACGAGACATCAGGAGAAATTTTACCGCCACCGATTGCCGTAAAATCATAGCCAGTGGAAGAGTCAAATGCTTTCCCTAATTCGGCGCGTTCGTTCCAAGCCCAAACTCGACCGAATAAATTACCATTTTTTTCGCCACTCTCCCCAAACGTTGGTGCCATGACGATTAATTTTCCTTCTTTGGTCAACTCCAATCGCAAATCTCGATTGTCTGCACACAACCTGTCGAATTGTGCTGGCGTAACATGGAGATCTGCACTGCGAATATTAATTAACAGCGGTTCGGTATCTACGGATTGGGTGACATTCATAAAACATCCACTCGATCGATTAGCTTTCACTACATTTCTATTATGCCAGTCTGGGTTCATGGGTAAAGGCAATGTCTTGCCTTGACGCACACAAACGGGGGGGAACCTCTCGTTTGTGTGCGTCGCTGAGTGAAACACATGGGTCGGGAACCGCCGCGTGATTTCACTCGCTTCATGAATTGCTCCTACCAAGCAACTTAGACAAAAAGCCCGCAGGTGCGGGCTTTTTATGAATTAGGGGGATAGATTTTCTCCGTTTCAACATCGCAGTGGGGTTGGAAACCTACGCTGGTGATGCGAAGTCCGCCTGCGCGGACTAATTGACTAGTCCGCGCAGGCGGACTTCGCATCACTAGACCCGATTTTAATCGGAGGCGATCTTAGAACGGAGCTAACATCCTTCTCAACCTAACGTCGAGCTAGTTTCTTAGTAATCTTCCGCAACCGAATTGATTGAGGAGTAACTTCAACTAGCTCATCGCCGCTGATATATTCTAGAGCGCGTTCGAGCGTCATATCGATCGGGGTTTTGAGCTGTACCAATTCTTCCCCGCCAGATGCGCGGTGGTTGGTCAATTGTTTGCTCTTACAGATATTCAGTTCGAGATCCTGCGGACGGTTGTTTTCGCCAACGATCATTCCTTTATATACCTTCGTACCAGGCTTGATAAAGAACGTGCCGCGATCTTCAGCACCCATCAGCGCGTAGTCGGTAGCAGTACCTTCTTCAAAAGAAATCAGTACACCATTCCGACGGGCAGAAATATCACCACAAGTCGGACGATATTCGAGGAAACTGTGATTCATAATCCCCGCACCGCGAGTCATCCGCATGAATTCGCCCCGGAAGCCAATCAAACCCCGTGCAGGGACGACAAATTCTAGGTTAGAACGACCGTTTGCGCCGACGACCATATCTTGCATTTCTCCCTTACGCTGACCGAGACGTTCGATACAGCTACCGACGGCTTCTTCAGGTACATCTAAAGCCAACAATTCAAACGGTTCGCATTTTTGACCGCCAATCTCACGGTAGATTACCTGCGGCTGGGATACTTGGAATTCGTATCCTTCCCGACGCATATTCTCGATCAAAATACCGAGGTGAAGTTCCCCACGTCCAGCGACGGCAAATTTATCTGCTTCGCCAGTTTCTTCGACGCGCAGGGCTACGTTAGTTTCTAATTCGCGGAAGAGTCGGTCGCGAACTTGGCGCGAGGTGACGTTTTTGCCTTCAGTACCTGCAAACGGCGAATCATTCACGCAGAAAGTCATCTGCAAGGTTGGTTCGTCTACATCGATTAATGGCAATGCCATTGGTTCGTTCGGACAAGTAATGGTTTCACCGATATTTGCATCAGCAAATCCAGTTACAGCCACGATATTACCCGCAGTTGCGCTGGGAATTTCGATCCGCTTCAAGCCATCAAAGCCTAAAAGCTTGGTAATCCGGCCTTTGGAGATCGAGCCATCTCTTTGAATTAGCGCGGCTTGCTGACCCATGGTAATAGTACCGTTGTGGATCTTGCCAATTACGATCCGACCGAGATAATCGGAATAATCGAGAGTGGTCACTTGCAGTTGCAAGGGCTTGTCGGAGTCGCCGATTGGAGGTGGAACGTGGCGCAAGATCGCCTCAAACATCGGTACCATATCGGTACCTTTCGTTTCCATATCGTTTTGGGCGTAACCACCCATCCCCGAAGCAAATAGGTGGGGGAAGTCGCACTGGTCGTCATCTGCTCCGAGTTCGAGGAATAAGTCTAAAACTTTATCCACTGCCGCGTGGGGCGATGCTAGTTCGCGATCGATTTTATTAACTACGACGATCGGGCGCAAGCCTTTTTCGAGGGCTTTTTTGAGGACGAAGCGAGTCTGGGGCATCGGCCCTTCATTGGCATCGACGATCAGGATACAGCCATCGACCATGCCCAATACGCGCTCGACTTCGCCACCAAAATCTGCGTGTCCGGGGGTATCGATAATGTTAATTAATGTGTCTTTGTACTTGACAGCGGTATTCTTGGATAGAATTGTAATACCACGTTCGCGTTCGATGTCATTGGAGTCCATCACACAAATAGGCACTTCCTCCCCTTCGCGGAAAACACCGGATTGTTTCAAAAGTGCATCAACAAGGGTAGTTTTACCGTGGTCTACGTGCGCGATGATGGCTACGTTACGAATGGGAATGCTCATAAATTGTGGAGTTAGAACTCTAGTACGATCCGATCTGGATGTTTGAAATTTACTAATTTCTGTAAATATCTATGAATAATTGTAGCCGATCGCGGGTACTATTGCCGCCAGGAATTGGTACGGATTGACCGCTCGATCTCGATTTATTCTGATGTTCGCTCAAGAAAATCCCCTCCCAAGAGCGGTGCGCGCCCGTCGGGTTTCCCGACGCGAAAAGCGCAACAAGACAGGGGTTGCCCGCAGGGCGGGGTGGGTAGATCTCCAACGTAGCCTAGCAATTGCCACGCGCCACACGATCGACTGCTAATGCTTCGAGGGGAAGATCGGATTGCTGGTGCTAAGTAAAGACCCTTACCCACCCCGCCCGTTGGGCACCCCTCCGAGGAGGGGATTTTTCGATCGATCTTACTTAGTAAAATTGACTCAACTGCAATCGTCCGAGTAGGGGATTTTTCAATCGACCTTATTAAGCTAAATTGATTAAACCGCGATCGATAATTTGGCCTTGGCTATCGATGCCAGTGAGCAGAAGTTGGTCTTGATAGACTTCGATGATGCCGAAGCTGTGGATGCTTTGAGCGAATGCCGTCCAGCTTTGGGCTTTGACAGGATAGAGCGTCGCGCCGCCACCGCCACAGACTAGATATGTAGTGCCATCGATCGGTTGAGAGCGTTGATAATTATGGTCGTGACCGTTAATCCACAACTTTACCTTATGCTTTTTCAAGATGGGGGTGATATCTCTTTGCATGATGGCATCGACTTTATAGACGCCCGCCGAATAGATATTGTGATGTCCGTAGACGATATTCCATCTTGCTTTACTCGCTGCTAACTCGCGATCGAGCCATGCCAACTGTTTGGCACGCTCTGTTGATGCTGGATTGACGATCGCATTAGTTTCGAGTACAAAAAATTTCACATCCCCATGTGTGTGAGTATAGTACTGCCCCTGCATATTAAATAGGGGATATTCAACTTGGCGATCGCCATTGTCTGTCCGCACGTCATGATTGCCCAAAGCCGCATAAAATTTCACCCCTCGCTTGAGTAAATCTGCATAAGGAATTTCAAAAGCCTCTTTAATCTTGGACATCTCGCCATTATTATAGATATTATCGCCCACCATCAACACTGCCTGAAATGGATTTTGCTGATGGTATTGGCTCAGGGCGCGACCGACAGCATATTGATTTTTGGTGCTACTGCCAGTGTCGGCCATCACTGCGAATCGCTGCAACAATTTTGACTTGGGCAATGCTACTGCCAAACGCGAGTTGTCATCGGCAACGGCGGGACGATCTTCCTGCGCAGCATTTGCGCCATCATTGGTATTATTAAAACGCTCGGTTAGTAACTTGCCAGACACAGCCAAACCAAAGCCAGCCAAGCCAGCTCCAATTATAAATTCACGACGGTTATTACTCATAAATTTTGATTATCTGTCAGGGCTGACCGAGTAAAGATGATAAATTAGAGTGAAGTGACACTCATCCTAACCGAAATGGCACCCCGATCGAGGACTGGAAAATTAATGAAAGGATTGTTTGGGCGGTTTGGGAAAAAGACCACAGAACAGTCGGCAGTTTCCAATGAAAATTCTCGTAAAAACGATTTTCTTCGGGATGGCAAAGCCGAACGACGATCGAAGTTAGAAGTTGAAGATCGCCAAAATGATGCTTTGAGCGATTGGGATCGAGCGACACCAAGCGATCGAGATTTTCCGATCTCTAGTAGCTTTGATGATGACGAAGAAACCAATTGGGATGATGCTGAAACATTAGCTGACGAAAATAATCAAATCGTCTATGCCCAGCCAATAGCCCCCGAAACCATCCCGACGATCCCCAAGACTACTCTAGATATCGATGATTGGGATGATGCTCTCCCCGCGCCAACAGTTAGAGATCGCAATACGCTAGAAGCTCGACGCAGCAAAAATTCGATCCCTTTACCAACAAATGAAGATATCTGGGACGATATTCCGTTAGACACTAGCATACCGCTAGCTAGTCCGCCGACATTTTCACCAATTACCGCTGAGTCTAGGGCGCAAAACTTGCGCGACAGCTCTACATCACAGTCTGTAAATCGCGTAGTCGGTAAATGGGCGGGATTGATGGAGCAATTTCGGCGTATTCTCCCAGCTCAAATTCAGAAGTTTGCCGATGCGATCGCGATCGCAATTATCGTCGCATTTCTAACTATCGGGATCTGGTTTGTTGACGGTTTCTTCGTCCCGAAAATCAAGCCATCTGTCGCCAGTCCGACACCCGCACCCGCACCCAGTATTGCCCAACCCACTCCCACTGATCCCGATCTAGTTAGCACGCCCCAAATTAGCCCCGAACAAGTGTTTATCGAAGAAATCGAAGCCCAATTAAGCGAGATTACCAGCCAGTACCCAGCAGATCTCGTGCGTTCCCTCAGCGTCGATCTCGCACGCGATCGCCTAATCGTCCAGCTCAATTTAGCTTGGTATACGATCGATGAAGAACTGCAAACTAGTTTAACCGATCGAATGTGGCAACAAGCCCAAGCCAATCATTTTACCAAATTAGAAGTCCAAGACAGTCAGGGTGTCTCGATCGCCCGCAGTCCAGTAGTCGGCAAACATCCAATTATCATGCGCCGCCGCGAAAGTTAATCGTTAATCTCTATGCAAACTCCCAGGCAAACGATCGGACTGTTGCTGAAGTTTGCAAATTTGTCTGGTATTGGTCAGTCAACTAAGTTATCTACACTTAGTCGTTAGATTTTAGCTTCTTTCCGCTCCGCAATGCAGCAGTGCTGACGATTGGAGTACCATAGTTAAATTGCCATCTCGACCCAAATTACCCGCTTTATGGCTCGAAAATCTAAACCTGCTACTCGCCAGCCTACGGACACCGCTAATAGAGTACCTAGCTCTGATGGGTTAGCACTCTCAGATCTACGCATTCGACTGGACTTTTTAGAGCGGGACAACGAAAAGCTGCTCAAGCAAATCGAGAAAAAACGTACAGAACTCAATAATTTACTCGATCGAATTCGCGAAATTGGCGTAGAAGTAGCACAGCGGAGTGCTCCAGTCCTCCAGCAACTTTTTGAACTAGACACCAAAATTCATGCAGTATTTACCGAAATATTTACTGGTAAAAAACTCGGCAAACAGACTCGCAAAAACATCGAGAAAATTTACTATACACTTCAGATATCAGGATTGATTAGCCATAATAACAGTCACGGTCAATCCTCAGACGAACCAGAAGACCTAGAAGATGAAGACAGTTGGAGTGCAGAAGATTTTTTTGGACGCGATCGACAATCTCGCTTCAATCCAGAGCCAGAATCTACACAGATAGACAGAGACGAATTGAAAAAAATTCGCCAGCTTTTCTTGAGATTGGCCGATGTGTTTCACCCCGATAAAGTTGGTGATGATAAAGATCGCGAGTATCATACCGAAGTGATGAAAGAAATTAATCAAGCTTATCAAGCAGGCGATCTGGCCAAGCTACTCGCGATCGAGAAACAGCATCAGATGGGCGAAATTATCGATCGCGATAGTGAAGACGATCTGGCTCGCAGGTGCGCGCGAATCGAGCAAGAAAATGAATTTCTCAATAGCCAATACGCCAATCTCAAACAAGAAATTCGCATTACCAAAAGCACCCCCGAAGGTTCGATCGTGGCTGAGTACAAGAAATTAACCAAATCCGGTCTCGACCCGATCGGCGAAATGGTCGCCGAAACCGAGTCACAAGTCGAGGTGATTTTGGAGGTATATCAATTTGTCAGCGATTTTCGTGACAAGAAGATGACAATTAAAGATTTTATGAAAGGCCCCGCCGTTTTCCAACAAATGCAACAAGTCTCAGCCGAAGAATTATTGATGGAATTATTTGCAGAATTTTAGAGTAGAAGGTAGAGGGTTTTAAGCTTTAGGCATAAAAGACTGGCTATTTCTTACCCACAGATCCGGGTTCTGTAGCACCGATAACTTAAAACTAAGCACCATACAATCTAGAAAAAGTAACGCAAACCCGAAAATATAGCCGCACTAAGGATCGTAGCGATCGGAATAGTCACTATCCAAGCTAAACCGATCGATTTGAGCGTGTCCAACCTAACCGACTGCCAATTCTTGACCAAACCGACCCCCACTACCGCACCAACCAAAGCATGAGAAGTCGAGACAGGCAAACCATAACTCGAAGCAATTAATATCGTTGCAGCGGTGGCTAGCTCGGCAGCAAACCCACTACTAGGTTCGAGTTTGATAATTCCTTCACCGATAGTCGCAATCACCTGTTTGCCCCAGATTGCCAACCCAGTCACGATTCCGACTCCGCCTAGCACTAGCACCCACAGCGGGATTTCTAAACTAGATTGGGGGACAGTCCCCGTACTTTGAATATATAAAATTGTTGCCAACGGTGCGATTGCATTGCCCACATCATTAGAACCGTGAGCGAAAGCCACACAACAAGCACTAAGTAGTTGAAATCTGGCTAACTGACGCTCGACAACTTCGGTTGTCTGAGGATTTGTCATCGAGTCGAGATCGACCTTCTCCGCACCCAATCTGCGCCAACCTACCAACGTAATCGCTAACGCCGCCGCCCCGCCCAATCCTAATCCAAAATCGTGGCGGGGGACTTCAGGTAAAAATGCCGACGGTAATGTTGCGACCACGGTCGGTAAAACAATTACCCCAAATACACTCACCAAAATTAGCGACAACCACGGCATCCATTGTTGGAGCTGTAACAACGGTCGCTCGCGTTCTAAAATCCACCGTTTAATAATTGAATACAAGCCCGCAGCTACCGTCGCACTGAGTACGGGTGTAACTACCCATGCCAGCGAAATCGTGCCCAGTGCCGACCATTGTACCGCACTCGTCCCAGCGGCAACCCAACTAAATCCCGCGATCGCGCCAACGACCGCATGAGAAGAAGCGACAGGTAAATTTTTGGTAGTCGCAATTTGCAACCACAACCCACAGCTTATTAAGACGGCAATCATCCCCAACAATAATGTCTGTGGCTGGGAGACAAATAAATCGGGATTGGCAATACTAATTGCTAAAGTTGAAGAAACTTGTCGCCCGAACAAGACTGCCCCAGTAAATTCGAGGATGCCAGCAATGACGATCGCTTGATTGAGTGTAATTGCTTTGGAACCAACCGAAGTCCCCATCGAGTTAGCAACATCATTCGCGCCTAGATTGCAGGCTACATAAACGGCCAAACAGCAAACAAATCCAATAAATAACATCGATCGGTGTAAGAATGGGTAAAATTAGTGTATGAAGTCTGGCTCGATCTTAGTGTACTGGTAGCATAGTCTCCCATAATCTCTATCACCTCAGCCCGAGATCGTTACTCCTTAAAATGTGGGGAGATCGACGATCCCAACCCATAGATTTTACTCCGTCAGATCGATCGCTCTCGATCCCTCCTGGCGATCGACCATCGACAATCGACTAAGTTAATTATTTTTATGGCACAGCACAATCCTCACAGCATTCAACTCCAAATCAATCGCATGTTTGAGAGCGGTCAATCTTTATTTGCCAAAACAAAAGTAGAAGATTGGCTCAAACAGCGCAATGAAAATCCCGCCGACTATAATATTAGCTTTAACAAACAACCTGCTGCTGTAGGTTCTAGAGCAGTCATGGCGATCTCTGTCGAGATCGATCGCAAAGATGGACAACCTGTAGATGAGTGGCTGCTCGCTCAACTAAACGATCTGCAATAAATCCCAGCGCGGATTTTTACACTCTTGCCTGCCGATGTCCAGATCGCTGATATTTGCAGCTTTGCCATGGATCGATCGCCCCAACAGCGAAGATCGACAACCAGTTTCTCCTCCAGATCGACGTACCATTCAATCACTCTGCTAATTCCATGTCCGAGCGCGAATCTACACCTTTGCCACAATTCAAGATTTTAGGTCAACCAGTCCATCTGTCTAAAGATTACATTCCGTGGTTGCTCGATCGGTTACAACGAGGCATTGGTACTCACGTTGTGACGATGAATGCGGAGATCGTCATCCAAGCAACTCACGATCTCGAACTATCAACCATTATCCACAATGCGGACTTAGTGACCCCAGATGGTTCGGGCATCATTATGGCTCTAAAACTGCATGGCATCACTCAACCGCGCTATGCAGGCATCGATCTGGGCGAAGATTTAATCCGTCTAGCAGGTGAAGCAGATCGTGAATATCCAGTTTTTTTATATGGCGGCAAACCCCAAATCGTCCAGAAAGCGGCGCAAAAGTGGCAAACTGAGTTACCCAACTTGAAAATTGTAGGCATCGAACACGGTTATCTCGATACCGAACAGCAGGCGAAACTGCTGCATCAAATTCAGTCTACGCAGCCAAAAATCATCCTCGTCGCGCTAGGAATGCCCCGACAAGAAATTTGGATTCGCGACAACTTTCATTTGTGTCCGCAAGCTATTTGGATCGGTGTCGGTGGCAGTTTCGACGTCTGGTCTGGCGTCAAAAATCGCGCCCCACAATATATCCGCAATCTGGATTTAGAATGGTTGTATCGCATTGCCCAAGAACCCAGCCGTTGGCGCAGAGCCTTAGCTCTACCTCAATTTGCCATCCTGGCAATTTTAGAGAGATTATGGGGTAAGCACAAGGACAAGCTCGCACCGAACTAGATACTACGCATTAAGCAAGTACACTAGAGACAGTATTTAGACAATCCTTCATTCTTGGTTTCATGTCCCTAACTGCGGAATTATTGCTGGTTTTCTTCCTGATTTTACTCAATGCTTTATTTGTGATGTCTGAGATGGCGATCGTCTCAGCCCGGAAAGTCAGATTGCAAGCATTGGCAGATCGAGGAGATCGACGTGCTGGAATTGCATTGGGGTTGGCAATGACACCCGATCGCTTCTTGCCCACAGTGCAAGTGGGAATTACCTTGATGGCAATTTTATCTGGGGCGCGTGGTGAAAGTGCGATTTCTAGGCTACTGACACCACCATTGGCACAAGTATTACCGCGCGAGTATAGCGAACCGATCTCATCAGCGTTGGCAATTGTGTTACTTACATATCTGACGCTGATCGTCGGCGAACTTGTGCCCAAACAGATAGCTTTAAATAGCCCAGAAACAATTGCCAGTTTTTTGTCTAGACCGATCGATCTGCTAGCACGACTATCGACACCACTAATCTATGTATTGGGTCACTCTACCAACTTTGTAGTCAAACTACTGGGAATTAAACGCTCTAGTCAGCCTGAAGTCACCGAAGAAGAAATCAAGGTGATGATCGAACAAGGTACGGAGACGGGCATGTTTGAGGAATCCGAGCAGGATATGGTCGAAGGGGTACTCAGTCTGGGCGATCTCAAAATCGGCGCGCTAATGACGCCACGTCCAGATATTACCTGGATCGATATCGACGACCAGATTGGGATTACCCGCCAAAAAATTATCGATAGCGATTATTCCCGCTTGCCCGTGTGTGAAGGCGAACTCGATCGCGTTTTGGGTGTCGTTCATGTTGCCGATTTACTCTCCCAAACTCTCAAGGGTGAAGAAATCAATCTCACTGCATCCCTGAGCCAACCACTATTTATCCCTGAAAGTACGCGCGGTCTCAAAGTACTCGAACAGTTTAAGAAATTTGGCACCCATATTGCGATGGTCGTGGATGAATATGGTGTGATTCAAGGCTTAGTCACCATGCACGATCTGTTTGAAGAGATCTTTGGTGATATTACCGATTTTAACGAAGAACCAGAAGAACCCCAAATCATTCAGCGCGACGATGGTTCGTGGCTGTTAGATGGCATGTTATCGATCGAAGAATTACTCGAACAATTTAGTATTCCCGAAAGTGCGATCGATCGCGGCAACTATCATACATTAGGCGGATTCGCAATCATGCAGTTAGGTAAAATACCGATTTCTGGAGAACATTTTGAATGGCGAAAGTTGCGGTTTGAAATTGTCGATATGGATGGAAAAAGAGTGGATAAAGTATTAGTTAAATTTTCGGAAAATGATGAGGAAATAGAAGAAATCGAGAGAGATTGAAGTGGATAGCGGATATTGAATAAGATGTTAGGTTGGGTAAAGGTACGAAAACTAACATTACCAGTCATCCACTATTCACTATCAATTGTCAATTATTTACTGTTTCCCAGATAAAGTCCGCAGGTTTCGGGGATGTAAGTAAATCGCGATCGAGACTGAGTAAAACTGTCTTTTGGGTAAATTTCGGACCACTTACCCTCCGTAAAACTCGATCGGGAATACCATAGCCATAAATAATATGCGAACTACCTGCAATAACGACCTTTTGGGAACGCGGATTTTGCTTGACAAAATTAGCAACTCGCTCCGCCATCGTCTCATCCCATAATAATTGGGCATTGTAAAATCTGTCGAAACTTTTGCTCGAAATCGAAACAATCCCGGCATGTTGACGGTAACTACCCAAAATCATCTGCTGATATTTGGCGTTAGAGCGATCGATTTCCGTCAGTGGCGGTATCCATTGTCGTTCGGCTGCTGTGAGGCTCTCCAAGCCTTCTCTGGCTGCCTTACGAGTGATTTCGGTAGGGGTATTGAGGGCGATGACTGGCAAACGATTGGCTTTAGCAAATTCTAAAATTGGTGCGTAATCTTCCCATTTATATCCCCAGCGTTTATCAAATTCCGATTGCACTCGCAACTCGGCAACAGTAATTTTGCCCGCTAAATAGCGATCGAGTAGCGGCTGCGCTGGACGCTGAAACATTTCCATGCCGATGGCGACCTGTGGGTTATGCTGAAATAAGGCTTCAATAATTGCCAACTGATGTTGACGATCGATCGGTCGATCGTGAGTTTCACCTAGATAGATGACATTGGCAGTTTTGAGCTGTGCGACGATTTGCTGTTGTTGCGATGTAAATCGGACATCGTTTTGAGCAGACGAGTTGGCACTCGCAGTGGGCATCATCACGATCGTATTACTAGCTACAATTACAATTAACCCCCAAACAAATACGGCAATCCGGCGTATATTCATATCAACGCTACATACTATTATTCAGTTAACATAACGCACTACCTCATTGTCCGCATCACTAACCGCAGATAGATCGTCATGGCAGAAACTACGGATATTCGCTCTCAAATTCCCACAGAGAGTTCGATCGAAAAATTGAGTTACCAAGCCATGTCCGCCAACTGGTTTGAGTATCCGATCGTGGTACATCCCCACCACACCGACTATGGCGGGATTGTCTGGCACGGTACCTATCTCACCTGGATGGAAGAAGCTAGAGTCGAATGCCTAAAATCGATTGGAATTGATTTTGCCGATTTGGTATCGATGGGTTGCGATCTCCCGGTAGTGGATCTATCACTTCGCTATCATCGATCGCTTAAAATGGGCGAGTCGGCAATCGTCAAAACCCGCACCATCGATATGGAAGGCGTGCGGATTATCTGGGAATATGAAATCCAATCAGCCGATCGCGAAATTACCTACCTAACTGGGATGGTAACCCTCGTCGCGGTCGATCGGGAAAAAGGTAAAATCATGCGCCAATTACCAAATACGGTTAAAGATGCCTTGGTGAAAATGCGGGAGTAAGATAATTACGGATTGCAAATTGTGAATTTTGCAGATTCCCACTACCTTCTCCGTTCTAAAACCATCTCTACATAACATTAGTTGTCGGGACTGGCGCATGTCGATCGTCAGCAGCACTCTGCCAGTAAACTTCTTCCAAACCCACCTGAAAATCTGCCGTCATCCATACCAAACCAGCTTGAGTTACCTTGCCATCAATCATGGTAACCAGCGAAAAGTTACGGACGGTACGTTCGATCGTCGAGAGAATGCGCGGACAGCGTGCCGCATTGAGATAAACCGTGTCGGGACGAACCACAATCGGCTGGCGTAGGCGTTCTTTGGTATGTCTGAGCTTATGGTGCATGTGCCCGAATGTCACCAGCGGAATCGATTTACCCCGCTCCTGGAGTTGCGCGATGGCTGCGGCTAAATCCGGATCGCCGTAATCGCCACCGATAGGTTCGCCCCAATCTTTACCACATATCGATTCGGGATCTTCGCCTAGTCCAGTTGGCCCATTGTGACCGATGATAATCAAATGTTCGCAAGTCGCATTCATCCCCATCTCTACAATCCGCTGAGTAGATGCCTCAAAACTAGCGATACCATATCTGGCTTGATAAAAATCGCTATATTTCCACTCCATACCACCCCAGCTAAAGGGACGACTCCCCACGACCGAAAGATTGAATTGCGGAAAATCTAACTTGCCATAACCAACCGAACTCGCTCCCAACAGGTCGATTTGTTGCTGCACGCGATCTTCGACCTTCGGGTCGTAAGGGCGTTTGCTGCGACCCCAATCGCTAGCAGTATACCAAGCATCGTGATTGCCAAAGATTGCCGCTTTGGGCAAATTTAAAGCTGCCAACCGCCCGACTAGTTCGACCGCTTCGTTACCAAAATCACCAACTAATAATACTAAATCTACGTCTAAATGTTGAAGCGCGATCGCATCGGCTTCTTCCCATTGGTCGTGAACGTCGCCAACGATCGCAATTCTAATCGGTTTGGGAGAATTCTCCAGCATGGTTGTGATGAGCACTTAACTTGCGCCTTCATCATTATAGGGGCTGATGGATGGATGGGTGGATGAATAGATGGGGAAGATTTTCATCCAAAATCAGCTAGGGAGCCTTGTAAGTAAAGAAGCGATTGAAGATCCCGATCGATTCGATCCGAGTATTGAAGTTGGCAACCGGAACGGAGATATCCGATCGATAAATGCTAAATAAGAACAAATTCTGACGAGATGTAGTAGCAGATAGCAGCGGACGAAGTTGTGGCAGATAGGCGGAGACTGCTGCCCGACAAGGCCCCTGAACCAGAATACCCAATCCACCCGGATCGCGATCGCATTGGTCTCTAGCCAGATTGCCAATTTGCTCGACCGCATAGGTTTCATACGCCGCTCGATCGGGATTGGTCGCGGCTAGTCCGCCTAATGCAAAAATACCGAGTAATGCTATTTGCCACCGTGCCATATTTACGATCGACTCACTCACTAAAATTATTCTACAGCAGCACTAGACTAATTTACAGAAGCTATGTTATAGTGAGTTTTACGTCTATGACATGGCGAGCGTCGCCTAGTGGTTATGGCAGAGGTTTGTGGTACCTCCACTCGCGGGTTCGAATCCCGTCGTTCGCCCTTTTAAACACCACACGAAAACCCCCAAAGTTGTTTGGGGGTTTTTCAGTTTTTAGGCTAAATCTAATATACGGTTTTGAAGTTCGATCTTCTGTCTTGACGCATCGACCTAGAGGTTCTCGCCAGATCGATGCATCGCAATTATCAATTACTAAATCAAGCCGCCGCGCTATTGGGCATCAAGCGTTCGATACCTTGCTTGACGAGCGTTTGCATGTAAGCGACGCGTTCGTTGGCTTGGAAGACCTTTTGGAGGGTATTGCCGAGCAAATCGAGATTCCAGTCGCGGGCGGGTTCGGCAGCAACGAGATCTTGAGCTTCGAGATATTCAACCAGAGTCAAACCAGCGATGTGGGTCAAATAAGCAGCACTTATGCCTTGCACCAATCCGCCAGCGACATAAGTTACAGCATTAGTCTTGAGCACTCCCGCAACTGTCTGCGTACACAGTTCTACCAATCCTAATTTCAACATGACATTACCCATCGCGCCAGCAGCGGATTGAGCGTGTTCTAAGGAGAATTTTTGTTGATAAATCGCCCCCAAATCCATTACCATTTGAGCGTTAACTGCCGCAGTCGCGAGTAGATCTAATGCGGGTACCGGATTTGCAAAAGCTGCGGCACCAACAATCCACTGATTTTGTTCGACCAGCGGTAACGCGCGCTCGCGTCTGACTCGATTGAGTTCGGTTTTAGCAACAACTCGCACGCCAGCAATTTGACGATAAGTACTCGCCCATAAGAGTTTTTCGCTCTCTGTCGCTAGGATCTGAGTCAGTTGGCTTGCCAAGCTACCGATGTCTGCTGGCGGTAATTCTCGGCTCTTAAGCACACTGCCATCGGCTTGAATTTTGCGAACTTCAATCGGTGCGGGTGCGGTACTAGTCGCTACAATATCTGAAGCGGCGATCGTCCCCTTGACTGTCACTTGCAGTTTTTGGAGAATCAGATTGCGTTCGTCTGGTAAATAACGATCGGCTTGGTTGAATAGTAAAATTACGCGCTGATGAGCTTGATGCAGTGCGGTGAGATATTTATATTCACTAGCCGTCAAGTCACCATTGGTGACAAATAAGACTAAATCCGAATTTAGTGCCATTCGTTCGGCGGTGGCGTTAGCTGTCTGACTCTGCGCGCCGCTGGTAAATAAGCCTGGTGTCTCGATGTACTTCAGCGGTGTCATTGACGGGACGGGATGTTCCACCAGTAGCTTCATCAAACTGCTTTTACCCACTTTTTGTCCGCCCGTAATGGCAATATGACGATCGGGTCGAGTTAAATTGGTCTGAGCTTGAAGTAATTGTTGTTGTAATAGCGCGATGTGTGCCGAATCAGGACTTTCGATCGCTAATTGACCGATGGCTAATTCTACTTGATTCAACACGCGATTCAGCGTGAGGCGATTTATATTTACGATGACTGGGGCTGCTTGTCCCTGGGTGCCACGCTGACTATACCACCAGTAACCACCGCCAGCGGCGAGTGTGCCCAGTGTCAACCAATCGCCTATGCCTGCGAGGTTGTGTGAAATACTATCCAAACCCCACAAGCCCAATGTTAGCCCAATCCCACCAACTAAAAGCGGACGCTGTAATTGCACAGTCATATATGCCCCGTCAATTCAATGCTAAAGAATCATACCCATTATCTCTAGACTACCCGATTTAGACCGATCGGCGCAGGTGAGATACCGATCTTTACCTGAGCTAAATATGGGGGTTTCCCGCTCTGTTCGATCGAATTGACTTCGTACACCTAGTGTGGCTGGATTTATGTATGAAAACTAGAGATGGGAGCGAAGGGCGGGGGCGAGAAGGACATAATGCCAAAGCTAGATCCTACTCTAAATCAGCGATGCTGCTGTGTCCTGTTCTTTGCGCTCCCCGCCCTACCCCCACCAAAATAGCAACCAACTTGATGTTATTGACGACTAAGTATTGTGCCTACTCAATTCGAGTGTAATCTTGCCACCAAAATCTGGTATTGGTGCGCCTGGTTTGTGTAGTTTTAACTCTACAGATTGCACCTTATCGATCGCTAATACTTTAGTAATAATTGTCTCAGCAAGTTTTTCAATCAGGGCAAACTTCGCTGTGGCAATTATTTCTTTGACAGTTGAAATGACACTCCGATAATCGAGTGTATCCTCGATCCGATCGCTTTGACCCGATGGTGCTAAATCTAGACCGATTCGTAAATCGACCTCAAACCACTGTCCGAGTATTTGCTCCTCTGGCAAAAGTCCTGTATAACCGTAACAACGAATCCCCGTTAATTGAATTGCATCCATAAATTTGAAAGTCGTACCAAAAGTTAGCGATCGTCACCGAGCCAAATTTGGCCAGCGTCTTGTCATCTTATCGCGATCGCTAGTTAATTATGTCATCACAAAAATTTAGTACTAGGATTTAATTAATTCCTGGCCAATTGCCCTGATTCATCTCATTCCATACTTCATCGATTAACATGCCAGAATTTTCTGGTTTGCCCAAATCCTGAAGATTCATTCCCTCATCCGCACCTTCCGACATCCCATTAGCTTCAAAATTAAGTAAATCGTGTTCGGAAAAATCCAAGCCTAGATCTGTCAGATCCAACTCCATTCTGCCATTTGGTACGAAGATTCCCCGATCCTGATTATCTCGATCGAATTCAAAAGCAATTTCATCAAAACTGTTATGATGCGGAACGTTGGCATCGGGATGATGTTCTTCTGGTTCTAAGGTAGTTTCGGCATGATGTGGAATCGATGGCTCAAAAATGTTTGTTGGCACGGAACTAGCTACTGTTGCGGCTACAGCAGCAGTACCGATAGCTGCTGCGACGGGTACTGCCATCGGCACGGGATCGGGACTATCGGCAATCGATGTTGGTGTCGTTGCTGGAGATTCGAGGCTACTCTGATGATGAACATCGTCAGTGGGAGCCGAAAAGCTCGGCGGTGGGGGTGGTTGAATGGTATTTGTAGTTGGAGCGGTAGTAGGATGATTTGCAGCAGGTACAGTGCTATTACTGAGATTCTGCGCTGCGGCATTTGGCTCGTCGTCTGGGCAAAATTCCAAACACAACCTAATCCGACCTTTTTGCCAACCATTAGAGCCAAATCTCAGAGCTTCGCAATCGATACCCTGAGGGCTGAACCAGCCATTGTTTTCTTCATTCCAATTTTCGATCGCCTTTTTGAGATGACTTTCGATCGCTTCGCTTAATTCGCCCACCCTAAAAGTTCGATGACCGCTTAAGACCTGGGTATCGTGCTGAACTGAAATAACTTCTCCACTTTCCAGTGATTCAAAGTGCTCGCTCATAAATATTCTCCAAATAATTCGATCGAATTTCGATAGGTCGAGCTGATATTGTTGATGGGAATTCCCATCAACAATATATTACAGGAACCAACCGTAACTGTGTAGTCCTTTGCCCAACAGATTTACACCCAAATAACAAATCCACACAACTACAAATCCAGCCGAAGCCAAAAGCGCGGGTTTGCGTCCTTGCCAACCTTTCGTAATGCGTGAATGTAAATAAGCCGCAAATACCAACCACAAAATCAACGCCCAAGTTTCCTTAGGATCCCAGCTCCAATAAGAACCCCAAGCTTCGTTTGCCCACACACCACCTGCAATAATGCCGATCGTCAGTAATGGAAATCCCAAGCCGATAATCCGATAACTGATATTATCGAGCGTGTCAGCTAAACTTAACCGCTGCGGTGTAAGAGTGGCTGTTGCCGACATGGCCGGAAGTTCGAGGACTGCTGTATTACCGACATCGGATTTCGAGATCGCCATCGGTTGGGCAGGACTAATTGGCTCGCTAGTTTGAGTAGCCAAACTACTAGTTAAGCGATAACCGCTACCGCCAAACGAACTTCCGCGTAATTCGACTTCTTGACCGCGAGTGATAAACAAAAAGGCGATCGCCAAGACAGAGCCTACCAATAAGGTGGCGTATGATAGCATCATCACGCTGACATGCATCATCAACCAGTTAGATTTTAATGCGGGTACTAGTGGTGCCGATGCCTGCATATCGTCGGGTAGTTTCAATGCGGCAAAAGCGGTAATCAACATTGCCACAGGCGCGGTGACAACTCCTACTAGCGCACTCCGACTGATAGTTTCAGCAAATAGGTGCATCGCGGTGATGCCCCAAGTCAGGAAAAATAGCGATTCGTATAAGTTACTTAGTGGAAAATAACCTGCTTCGATCCAGCGCGCGCTCAACAGAGCTGCGATGCAGAGATTGGCAACCGCCATGCCAGTAGTGCCCAAGTTTTGCAAAAATGGAATTTTGGGAAAAGCGGCACCGACCCAATAAATTAGCATCGTTGCAAATAAGATGCCAAAAGAGATGTTGTCCAGTTGGTTCTGGAGCGATATTAAGTTCATATATTAGCTATCTTGCGATCTATCGATTTGAACGTGGAAATGTAAACTGGAACTGAATCGTCGGCGTAGTCAACCGGAGGTAGTCGCGCTTGCGCTGCTAGCCGCAGCGATAACTCTCAACCGCCAACTCAATTTATTCTGGCCAATCGGGAATCACCCAAACTGGTGGAGCCGTCAATTTCTTCCGCCGCGCTTCCTCGGCGATCTCGTGCATTTTATCTAATGAAGTTTCGTTAATAAATTTGGATGCGGACTCGACGTGCGC
This sequence comes from Chamaesiphon minutus PCC 6605, assembly GCF_000317145.1. Lineage (GTDB taxonomy): Bacteria > Cyanobacteriota > Cyanobacteriia > Cyanobacteriales > Chamaesiphonaceae > Chamaesiphon > Chamaesiphon minutus. The sequence continues at coordinate 4,743,989 of NC_019697.1, forward strand.
TTGATTTTGGCAACTATCGGGCTGAATGCACCCGTTGACACAAACTTCGCTACAGTTAATTGTCTTACTTTCCACTGGATCTAGATCGAGAATTTATAAAGTTATTAATATTTTAGCTCAATTACCACTGTGCCCTCGGTGGGGATCTCTCTATCGATCGAGTGATGGGTGTGGGGAGCGGGGAGACAGGGGAGTGGAGGAGCGGGTACCACCTTAGGGCGATAGCGTCTTGCTCTTAACATTTAACAAGGCTCGAACTCCACTGGTTCAACACTGGTATCAGTTGGTATGAGTCTAAACTCACTATTGTCCGTGATGCTGTGCGCTCTTATCTGTCTGCGCCTTAGTTTGTGCTTTCTGCAACTGCGTAACGCCTAAGTCATAAAAAAAGAGACTGTACGCAGATTGTTACAGTCTCCTAAAACTATTTAACGATTACTTTCTAGATCGCAGTCTTAAGAACCAACTTTAGCCGTCGAGCGTTGTTTGCGACGACCGACTGGTACTGCATTATTTTGATTCGCACCCGCATCTTCAGGCGACTGCATCATTAATACTAACAACGGACGACTTTGGAGTTCGCGACGGACTAAGCGTTGGAGCGCAGCTTCTAATTCGATTTGCAATCCAGTCCAGTCTACATCGACTTGGCCGGATTCAAAGGTGCGGGCGAACCGTCCCCACCGATCGATCAGCGTATTTTCGATCGTTTTTTGAATCAAAGCAGCGACTAATGACTGCTCGACACCAGTGACGACACCACGCAGGTTGACCTGTGGTTTGACCATCATTTTACCATCCATGCCGATCGCGACTGCTACAGTTACGACGCCATCGCCAGCAAGCTGTTTGCGCTCTTCCATGACTTGTGCTTGGTCGTGGACGATCCCAGCATTATCGACGAGTTGAACTCCCGAAGGTACCTTACCATTCTTGCCGATACTATTTTCGGTCAGTTCGACAATGTCACCATTATCGATAATCACCATATTTTCAGCCGGAATGCCCATACTTTGAGCGGTTTGGGAGTGCTTGATGAGCATCCGGTGTTCGCCATGAACGGGGATAAAGTATTTCGGACGGGTGAGGCTGAGCATCAATTTCTGGTCTTCCTGACAGCCGTGTCCAGAAACGTGAATGCCTTTGTCGCGCCCGTAAATGACGTTAGCACCTTGCATCATCAATTTATCGATCGTGTTGACTACAGCAATCGTATTGCCCGGAATTGGGTTAGCAGAGAAGATAATTGTATCGCCTTTACGAATCCGCACTTGACGGTGTTGACCGTTGGCAATCCGCGTCATGGCGGCGAGGGTTTCACCCTGAGAACCTGTAGTTAGGACTAATACTTTATCATCAGGGAGATGGTTTGCTGATTGCAGTGGCTCAAACACATCATCGGGACAGTTAATGTAGCCTAAGTTGCGAGCGTGAGCGATCACGTTGAGCATCGATCGACCGACAACGCAGACTTTGCGATTGTACTTCATGGCTAGCTCGATCGTCATATTGATCCGGTGGACGGATGACGAGAAGGTAGTCACCATCACTCGACCTTTGGCTTGCGAGATAAACCTGTCGAGGTTGGGGAAAACGGAACGTTCGGAAGGTGTAAAGCCAGGGATCTCAGAGTTGGTAGAATCGCTGATCAAACACAGGACGCCTTTTTCACCATGCTCGGCAAGCTTGGCATAATCGTAAGCTTCGCCATCGACGGGGGTATGGTCGAATTTAAAGTCGCCTGTATGGATGACTACGCCGACGGGAGTATGTAGCGCAACTGTAAAGCTATCGGCGATCGAGTGGGTATTGCGAATGAACTCGACAAAGAAGGATTGACCGATGCGGACGATATCGCGCGGGGCGACTGTTTTAATTTTCGTGCGATCGGCGACGCCTGCTTCTTCAAGCTTACCTTGCAACAAGGCCATAGCTAGGCGAGGGCCGTAGATGACGGGGATGTCAAATTGCTTGAGGTGATAGGGAATCCCACCGATATGATCTTCATGTCCGTGGGTGACGATCATCCCTTTGATTTTGTGCTGATTTTCCCGCAGATAAGTCATATCTGGCAAGACGATATTGATACCGTGCATACCATCGGTAGGGAATGCCAAGCCTGCATCTAGCAATAAAATCTCATCGTTTATTTCAAAGACGCAGGTGTTTTTACCAATTTCATGCAAACCACCCAATGGAATCACTTTTAGAGTTGGTTCGGATGAATTTTTGTTGGCTACGGGGGTGGTGGATGATTTAAGAATTGGACTCATTTAGATAAACTTAGATAGTTGGATGAATTTTAAACAAAACTGTTCGAGTCGATTTTTTAATCGGTTGCAATTAACTTAATTTGCTGTCCGACTTTGATAATGTAAATCGAATTTTTATATGTAGTCGATCGCCAGATCTGTTTTCGCTCTCAGATCCCGGACAAACGAAACTTATTTCCTTAATGAAAATTGCTACAATCCGGAATCTAACGACTGCTACTGTTGACTACAATACTCTATCCTCAAGAGAAAACAGGTAAGACAACTTGCTAAAACTATGCGCTGGAAATTTGCACTTGCTACTATTAAACTAACTGAATATTTATCGTTCTAGGTCGAGAGTATTGGAATTCGCTCTTGTGTCGATCTAGTTCTGATTTTTAATGATACCGATCGGGCTTGACTCGATCGACCTGACAAAGTTGATGCTGCTAACTTGTCAAATTTTAACCTTGCAGCTTTAGAAGCTCGTGGATATTTTTCTCCGTTACCTTAGTTGTATCATAATATTTGTAATGGGTCAATCGTTGGCGTAGCCTACCGGAGGTAATCGCCGATTGTGGTAATTACTACCTGAGTCGATCGAGGGTGAAATTAAATCGTTATTTTGCTATTTTAAGTAGTCCTTGTTGTTGGAGCAACTGCTGGAGCTGCGGCAATAATTCTGAGGGTAACTCGCACATTGGCAATCTCAGTCCGCCGACTTCCCAACCTTGCAATTTTAAAGCTGCTTTAATTGGCATTGGATTTGGTGCGAAAAACAGCCCTTTGAATAGAGGGAGCATTTTGATGTGCATCTGAGTCGCAAGCTGGTTGTGTCCCGATTCAAAAGCCGCAACCATCGCCTGGATTTCTTTCCCGACTAAATGACTGGCAACGCTGACTACTCCATATCCGCCTACTGACAGCATTGGTAATGTCAACGAATCATCACCAGAGTAAATTTTAAAATTTGGTGGTGTGAGGCTGCGAATCTGACTGACTATATCTAGATTACCCGTAGCTTCCTTAATTGCTACAATTCCATCTAGTTTAGCTAATTTAGAGATCGTCTCTGGCTCTAAGTGTTGCCCCGTCCGACCGGGGATATTATAGAGCATCATCGGTAAGTCACAAGCTGACGCGATCGCCTCGAAGTGCTGGTACAAACCAATCTGTGGGGGTTTGTTATAGTAAGGTACCACTTGCAAACTTCCATCTACTCCTAGTTTAGCAGCTTTTTGAGTGGCTTCGATCGCCTCGCTAGTAGAATTTGACCCCGTACCCGCAATTACTTTGACTTTGCCCGCTACCGCCTTTTGCACGACTTGAAATAGTTCGTACTCTTCTTCCCAACTCAGTGTCGGCGACTCGCCTGTCGTCCCGCAGACGACAATGCCATCCGAACCATTTGCCGCTAAATGCGCGGCTAATTTCTCGGCTTCGGCGTAGTGGACGTTCCCTTCGAGATCGAAAGGTGTAATCATGGCCGTGATGACTCGTCCGAAATCGATTGTCATGGGATAGGGATTAGGGGATAGGGATTAGGGGGTAGCGGATGCGCGAAAAGTTGGGTTTCCCAATGATTGAGCGCACCAAGCAGGGATTAGGGCATTTGCAGGAAGGAAGATTAGAGTAACCAGATCTGTAGGGGCGAGTTTATGCCATAACTTACAGATAATTTTAAAAATCTAATTCAAACCCGTCCTCCCCACTAGCAGTCTTAAGTATCGAGATTTATGCCAGAATCTATTTGGCCCGATCGCAATGTTTTCATTCGACTACTTCCGCTTGAGCCAATTGTTCTCGATGAGTAGCTCGGCAATTTGGACGGCATTGAGAGCTGCACCTTTGCGGATTTGGTCACCGCAGAGCCATAATTCTAGCCCATTGGGGTGCGAAATATCGCGACGGATGCGTCCGACGAGCACTTCATCTTTACCTGAAGCATCGATCGGCATCGGAAAATAATTGGCACTCCAATCTTCGACTAATTTTACACCTGGAGCGTTGGCTAAAATCGCTCTGGCTCGCTCTGGATCGAAGGGTGCGGCAAATTCGAGGTTGATCGCCTCGGAGTGCGCGCGGAGGACGGGTACGCGGATGCAGGTAGCCGTAACGCGCAAATCTGGGGCACCGAAAATTTTGCGGGTTTCGTTAACCATCTTCATTTCCTCTTCACAGTAGCCGCGATCGTCGATCGGGGTATTGTGGGGAAATAAATTAAACGCTAACGGATAGGGGAAAATTTCCGGCTTAGGTGTTTTGCCGTCTAGGATATCCCGACTTTGGGTTTCCACTTCTGCCATCGCTCTGGCACCCGCACCGCTAGCCGATTGGTAGGTAGCCGCCACAACGCGTTGAATCGGCTGAACTTGATGCAGCGGATAAATCGCCACCGCCATCAAAATCGTCGTACAGTTGGGATTGGCGATAATCCCCTGATGCTCCGCTGCCGCATGAGGATTTACCTCGGGAATGACTAAGGGTACATCTGGGCGCATCCGAAAAGCACTGGAGTTGTCGATTACTACCGCGCCAGCCGCGACAGCTTGGGGAGCCAAAGCTTTCGATGTCGAGCCACCAGCAGACGCCAGCACGATATCGATCCCCTCGAAAGAGCGATCGTCAACGCACTCTACCGTAATTTCCGCACCTTTGAACTTTAACTTGGTTCCCGCTGACTTCGGCGAAGCAAACAGTCGGAGTTCGGCAATCGGAAAATTGCGACTTGCTAGTAATTCGATTAATTCGGTACCGACAGCGCCTGTCGCCCCTAAAATAGCTACACGATATCGCTCGGACAAGAAAGCTACCTCCACTGATATTATCTAAAAATTTTACCCGCATTTCAGCGGTGCCCTCAGCCTGACGGATCTCAGGTACGCATCGATCGTCGATCTATAAATCATCGATCCGCACATCGCTCGAATATCTAATGCCCAACACTCTAAATCGCAAATCCCCCGTCTTAAATACCTAATACCGAACGGCAATGTACTATCATCAAATAGGTGAATCGTGCAGATAAACTTGGCATTTTAGATAAATAATGCGTCTATAGCAACCTACTCTAGGTAGCGGGCTTGCAGTGCGACTTTGCCTTGCTGCAAGCAGTTAAGTCGAATTGTATGCTACCTTTAACGATCTCACTGGCTATAGACCTAAGCATATCATAAGTACGCGATTTCCCAGCCCATTACATATCGTCATTGACTGTTGTCGGACATACACATCATGAAAGTTACCCAGGAAAAACTCGAACACAGCCGGATTGGTTTGCAGATAGAAGTAACCGGAGACCAAACGACTAAATACTACGAACAGGCAATTAAAAAACTGACTACCAGTGCCAATATTCCTGGGTTCCGCAAGGGGAAAATCCCAAGACAAGTCATCTTACAACGGATGGGTCAAACTCAGGTCAAAGCAATGGCCCTCGAAGCATTGCTCGAACCATCAATAAATCAAGCCATCGAGCAAGAATCAGTCCCCGCGATCGGTAATTACCAGATTACATCCGATTTCGACAAATTACTCGAAACCTACGTCCCCGGACAAGCTTTGACTTTTGGGGCGACAGTAGATGTTCCACCCACAGTAACCTTAGGTACTTATACCGGATTGGCTGTCAAAGCCGAAGAAATCGTTTACGATCCCGCCCAAGTAGATGATTTTATCGATCGCCAACGCCGTGAAAAAGCCACGACAGTTCCCGTTGTCGGACGTGCGGCCAAGCTGGAAGATATTGCTGTAGTTGACTATGAGGGCAAACTCGCCGACGGTACGCTCATCGATGGTGCTCAAGCTGACGATTTTGACATCGAATTATCTGAAGGTAAATTCATTAGCGATCTCGTCCATGGCATTGTCGGCATGAATGTCGGCGAAACTCGCGAAGTAAATGTGACTTTTCCCGCCGATTATCCGCGCGAAGATTTGGCCGCCCAACCCGCGATTTTTAATGTCGTCCTCAAAGATCTCAAAGAGCAAGAATTACCTGCCTTAGACGACGATTTTGCCAAAGAAGCAAGTGATTTTGACACCCTAGCAGAATACCGCGAATCGATCGTCACGCGGTTCCAAGAACAAGCTAAAAAATCTACCGACCAAAATATCACCACCGCGATCGAAACTGCCCTGATTGACGTCGCCGAAGCAGATTTGCCAGAGACAGCCATCGAGCGGGAAACGATGAACATCCTCAACCAAATGGCCAACCAATTCAGTCAATATGGGATGGATGTCAATAAACTCTTCACGCGGGAAACAATTCCCAAAATGAAGGAAAATTGCCGCCCCGATGCCATCTCCAACATCAAACAGCAACTCGCGATCGCCGAAATCGCCAAACGTGAGAACATTACTGTTGGCGACGAAGACATTGCGGCCAAAATGTCGGAAATTATTCCCCAATTAGCTGGTGAAAATATCGATGAAAATCGCTTGCGCAGCTTCATTACCGAAGATCTTCAAAAAGAGAAAACGCTCGAATGGCTCAAAGAACATGCCAAGGTAGAATTAGTCCCCGAAGGCTCGTTAAAAGCTACCGTTGAAGACGACGAAGCTACCAGTGCAGGCGAATCTGAAGCGATCGATATTTTAGCCGAAGCTGTAGCTGAATAAACTCGATTCGATCGAGACAGTTAATACCTCAATGTGAGATTAAAGAGCGATCTTTAATCTCACATTAATACAGCAGTCCGATCCGATTGGATCTCGCATCGAACTGAGCGGCTGCATCAATTAGTAAATAAATAGCTCTAGATCGTAGCGCGGACGAGCGAATTAATACATTTTTCCTAGAGAACAATTAGAGATTGAATATCCAAAGCGAGCAAAATTTATACTAGTACTATGCGGCAGAAATTAACTAACCATTTCCTTCCCCGCTGTCTTGATGCGCTAACCCGTCGGGAAACAAAGGCGTGCGCAAATCGCTCGCTCCCCGCAAAATATTAACCTTATTTACGCCGCAGACTACTAGTTCTGCAACGGCTGCTCCGATCGCGATAAAATCGACGTAACTCACGCATCCAGTCAGGTTTACCGAACGTATTACCCCTGCGTTGGGGCACAACATTATCTAAGAGATTGGTATAATCCAATTAAATAGGTGAAAAAATCCCACCTGTACGACATTCTCACTTTTCTTTTACAGGTATTCCACCATGCTTGCATCAAATTCTAGCTACGGGTCGATTACTAGTTACAATCGCAGCGAAATCTTTGCCAGTACCAATGTGGTACCGATGGTGGTAGAACAATCGGGGATGGGCGAACGCGCCTTCGATCTCTACTCTAGATTATTACGCGAACGAATCATTTTCTTGGGCGGTGAAGTTAACGACGGTGTTGCCGATACCCTCGTCGCTCAAATGCTCTTCCTCGAAGCAGAAGATCCCGAAAAAGATATCCAACTATATATCAATTCTCCTGGTGGATCGATTACAGCAGGGATGGCAATTTATGACACCATGCAGCAAATTCGTCCCGATGTGGCCACTACTTGCTATGGTTTGGCTGCCAGTATGGGCGCGTTTTTATTAGCTAGTGGCGCACCGGGCAAACGCAGATCCTTGCCTAATTCGCGGATTATGATCCATCAACCGTTAGGTGGTGCCCAAGGACAAGCCGTAGACATCGAAATTCAAGCACGGGAAATCTTATATCTCAAAAATCATCTTAACGGTTTGCTCGCCTATCATACCGGACAACCGATCGAGCGCATTGCTGAAGATACCGAACGCGATTTTTGGATGTCCCCCGCTGAGACTCAAGCTTATGGCTTAATCGACGAAACCATCGAGCGTACTTAGGTAATATTGTCAGCGATCGCCTACAGAATCATAATGCGTTCGCTCGATCGACGATCTCATCGAGCAATTAAATATATAATGTAGCGATCGTCTTCCACTATTTTCGATCTAATCGATCGTTGACCCCGAATCTCAGGCAAACGCTAATCGAGCACCGAGTTCCCGATCGCCGATCTTACTCTATCTTGCTTCACGAGGCACGCTCACTAATATGCCAGCTATAAAAAACTATGACTCCCATCTCAAATGTTCTTTTTGTGGTAAATCGCAAGAACAAGTTCGCAAGTTAATTGCGGGGCCAGGAGTCTATATCTGTGATGAATGTGTAGAGTTATGTAATGAAATCCTCGATGAAGAATTATTAGATCCGAACGGCCCAGTGAGTCATCCGCCAGCCAAACCCGAACCGCAGCGCAAGCGTCGCGAATCTGTGCCGATGAATCTCAGCCAGATGCCCAAACCCCGCGAGTTAAAGAAATATCTAGACGAGCACGTGATCGGCCAAGACGAAGCCAAAAAAGTGCTCTCAGTATCTGTTTATAACCATTACAAGCGACTCAGCTACGCCCAAGCTAAAAGTACTCCCAACGCCACACAGCCTGCGACAGGGGTCAACGGCGTACATAAAGCCAACGCTACTGATGATGGGGTAGAACTGCAAAAGTCGAATATCTTGCTCATCGGCCCGACAGGTTGTGGTAAAACCATGCTCGCGCAGACATTGGCCAAAGTTTTAGATGTCCCTTTTGCCGTTGCTGATGCTACCACCCTCACCGAAGCAGGCTATGTCGGTGAAGATGTCGAAAATATCCTGTTGCGATTGCTCCAAGTTGCCGATTTAGATGTCGAAGAAGCCCAACGCGGTATCATCTACATCGACGAAATCGATAAAATTGCTCGTAAAAGCGAAAATCCCTCAATCACTCGCGATGTCTCTGGCGAAGGCGTCCAGCAAGCACTCCTCAAAATGCTCGAAGGCACGATCGCCAGCGTACCACCTCAAGGCGGTCGCAAGCACCCCTATCAAGACTGCATTCAAATCGATACCAGCAACATCATGTTTATCTGTGGTGGGGCATTTGTGGGGCTAGAAAAAGTTATCGAACAGCGGATGGGCAAAAAGTCGATGGGCTTTATCCAACAGGGCGAGACTCCCAACCGCGAACAGCGCGCTGCCGATATGATGAAGCACCTAGAACCAGAAGACCTAGTTAAATACGGCCTAATTCCAGAATTTATCGGTCGCGTCCCCGTCATCGCTACCCTTAATCCCCTGGATGAAAACACACTGGTATCGATTTTGACAGAGCCACGGAGTGCCCTCGTCAAGCAGTATGAGAAGTTGCTGCATATGGATAACGTCGCCCTCGACTTTCATCCCGACGCAATTCGCGCGATCGCCAAAGAAGCACATCGCCGCAAAACCGGAGCTAGAGCCTTACGCGGGATTGTGGAGGAATTGATGCTCGATGTCATGTACGAGCTACCCTCGCGCAAAGATCTCACTCGCTGTACTATTACACGGGAAATGGTCGAGAAAAGATCGACTGCGGAATTATTAATTGGCGTTGCTGAATTGATGTATGATATGGCGACCGCCGCTTAGGCGGCGCGCAAGCTTCGAGACCAAAAAAATATTCAAAATAGGATGAAATCTTTAGCTACATTTAATAGTTAGCTGAATATGGGATGGGAACATCCCAGAACTTGAGATAGTGAATTAGTAATCTAACTGAATGTGCCAGCATTTCTTTCGACTTAGAATAGCAAAGCGTCTTGCGATGAAGTCTGGCTAAATAGTGTCTAAGCCTTGTATTTTCTCCCTCTACTCTAGTCATATAAGTTTTACAAATAATCTGGTCTCCATCTGGAATAAATATCGGGTAGACTGGCCATCCATCCGTGATGTAAAAGTAGCATTTCCAGCTACTGACTAGTTCCCATAATGGCTGAAAAGTTTTTGCACTGTGGTCGCCCAGTACCCATCCTAAAATTCCTGGGTGAAAGTGATTTACTGCCGTCCAGAGCCAGATTTTGTTTTTTTTGAGCCAACAAATGTTTCTAGTTCATCCAGCTCTCCTACTTGTGGAATTATTTCTGGTGCATAAGCATTTGGGAGTAATTCACCGACTTGCTTAACCCAATTAATAATACTTGTATGATGTACTCCCTTAATTCGCTCAATTGCTCTGAAACCCATCCCATTTACATACATGAGGAGACATTCTTTTTTAATTTCTTCTCCATAACCTTGATCAGTTTGATAACAATCTATGAATTGTCTGCCGCAATCAACACAGATATGATTCTGTTTGCCTGCTTTATGCCCATTTTTATTAACACGAGTTGACTTACACTCTGGACATTCGATCGACTCTAATTTACTGTTCATTGTTTTTAGTCAACTTTACACTCGATCGTTATATCATACATCAATTCAGCAACGCCCACCCTGCTTCCGTCCCCAAGCCAGAATCAGCTTAAACCGGACATAGTATGGCTGGGAGATAGCGATACTTCTAAGCCATATCTCTTAGATAACTACTCGTGCTAACGTACCAACCAGTTCGCTACTAGGCTTCAAGTTCCAGACTACCAGCCGCTTTGAGTCATCGATCGCCTACATAGCTTATCGATAGTTACTTTGACCCAAAGTCTGTCTACCATAAGCTGTTTGAGTCAAAGCTAAGACGAACGATCGAGTAAAAAAGTTCCATACAAATGGCTGATGTTCAAACAGAAGTTAGAGAGTTATATTTGATATATAAATTCAAGTCGCTAATTTAAGTCTTTTAAGTAGAGCAACACGAATTTTAATAATTCTTTTTTAGTAGTGCTGACCTAACTGTAAATTCACCATTACTAAGGGAAATCGGGGTTTAAGCTTTCGCAGGCTGGTAACATTGTTGCCAGCCGTTTTTGTTTGTAATATTTCTAAGCTGGCCGAGCTGGGCAACCTTAACAGTCGAAGCCTACTTATGAATTCAACCTGACTTCAAAATAAGCATACTACCAGAATAGCTCGCTCGATCGGCGAGCGCGGTTTCGATCGTTCCAAAATATCGATGGCACCTTTACACTCCCGTATGCCCGAATCCACCCTTCCGTTCGCCTACGGTCGTTAACTCCGCCACTACCCGCTCTTGCGCCACACACACCTCCAGATACATCACCTGCGCAATTCTGGCACCATGACTGAAGAGATGTAAATCTCCACCATGATTGACTAACCCAATTCCCACCCAATCAGGATAGTGCTCGTCCACAATTCCGGGCGCATTAATTACCGTAATCGAGTTCTTGCACGCCAAGCCACTGCGAGGACATACCAGCATTGTCGCAATCTTGTTAGGGTCATCTGTACTCAAACCCACCTTAAAGCCTGCATTGACGATTTTCTGCGTGCCTGGAGCGAGGACGAAAAATCTCAGTTGCGGTTCGGATTGCTGCAATAAATCTATCGTCAAATCATCCGTAATTTTCTGGCCATTAATATATAACGATCCTTCTGGGTATTTAGTTAAGAAAAGATCGTGCTGGGCACGAATAGACTCCATAAAATCATCTGGAGGTGCTACTGGTAAATAAGCCTTCACATCCAGAGCAGCAGCTCTATCTACGGCTCTGAGCGGTCTAAATTCTGGAGCTGCTAAGACATATTCGACTGAAATCACGATCTTACGTTCGCCTCGATTTGGCTTCAACATTTACCAATTTTTATCCTACTCGATTCTCCCCGAGCGGCTCCGCCAACACCTAACGCTTAACTAATTTTTACAAAAACTCCCGATATTTATAAACTTAACTAATTTTTACAAACTAAAGATTATGCCAGGATTTATCGATCGTTTAGTGGCATTCTCGATCTCTAATTATGGCTCGATCGCACTGTTTTAGTCTCTAGATCGCTCGAATCCCACGCCCTAACCATTCACCTACGAACGTTACTAGCGACTGAGAGCGTCGATGGGGGATATTTTCTAGCGATTTTTCGACCGTTACTTGCTCTGTGACTGCGATCGAGTATTTTTTGTTATTGTTCTAATTTAAAATTAAAACAAACACAAAAATTATTAGCAACTAATTTGAAAGGTTGAAGCTGAGTGAGTGCGGCCTGAGGTGTTCCAAGTAGATTATCGAATAGATTAAGCAATTTAAACTCCCGATCGATTTGTAAATTTTCCCCCATTTCCTGGAAAGTTAGTGAATAATGCTAGACGTAGCAGAAATTTTTATAGATAGTTCTTCTCGTTTAATAACACCCACAAAGTATTGGAGACTAGCAGATCGTGAAACTGGCAGTATATGGAAAAGGTGGTATCGGCAAATCTACAACTAGTTGCAACATCTCCGTCGCATTAGCAAAACGCGGCAAAAAAGTATTACAAATCGGTTGCGACCCCAAGCACGATAGCACCTTCACGCTGACGGGGTTCTTGATTCCCACCATCATCGATACACTTCAAGAAAAAGACTATCATTACGAAGATGTCTGGCCGGAAGATGTCATCTACAAAGGTTATGGCGGCGTCGATTGCGTCGAAGCTGGTGGCCCTCCTGCTGGTGCTGGTTGCGGTGGTTACGTCGTAGGTGAGACAGTTAAGCTGCTCAAAGAATTAAATGCTTTTGACGAGTACGACATTATTTTATTCGACGTACTCGGCGACGTGGTTTGTGGTGGTTTTGCCGCACCGCTAAACTATGCCGACTACTGTTTAATCGTGACTGACAATGGTTTCGATGCTTTATTCGCAGCCAATCGGATTGCCGCATCAGTACGTGAAAAAGCACGGACGCATCCCCTCCGTTTAGCTGGTTTAATCGGCAATCGGACATCCAAACGCGACTTGATCGATAAATACATCGAAACAGTGCCAATGCCCGTATTGGAAGTGTTGCCGTTGATTGAAGATATTCGCGTTTCCCGCGTCAAAGGCAAGACTTTGTTTGAAATGGCAGAAACCGATAAATCATTAGAATATGTCTGCGACTACTATCTGAATATTGCGGATCAGATTCTGGCATTGCCTGAAGGCGTGGTACCGACGGATGCACCCGACCGGGATCTATTCAGTCTGTTGTCTGATTTCTATCTCAATCCTGTTGAGCCAAAGGTTCAGGACGCTAGCGAGAAAGTGGATTTAATGATGGTTTAACGAGTAGGTGGTGGAGATCTGACCCACCCCGCCTGCGGCACCCCTCCAATGAGGGGATTTTCCCACGCCAGGGTCTGTAGGGGCGGGTTTATGCGCTCGATTACGCTGTAACAATAACTATCGTACAAACCCGCCTTCCTCACGATTAACCTACAGATCGCATTTCTATTTCTCATGGCATTTAGGTTGCTGGTGGGGTTGGGCAGGTTTGTACGGAGGTTAATTGCACGTTTGAATTAGTTGCATAAACCTGCCCCTACGAGGTTAATGTCAGTGTGTCGATTCAATTATAAAAAATACAATTAACTGGAGAACATAATATGACTGTTGCAGCAGAGCCACAGGCGTTAAATTTTGAGTGCGAAACTGGTAACTATCACACCTTCTGTCCGATTAGTTGTGTAGCGTGGTTGTACCAAAAGATCGAAGATAGCTTCTTCCTTGTCATCGGTACCAAAACCTGCGGTTACTTCCTCCAAAACGCCATGGGCGTAATGATCTTTGCCGAGCCGCGCTATGCGATGGCAGAATTGGAAGAAGGCGATATCTCCGCCCAGTTGAATGATTATGAAGAACTCCGTCGGTTGTGCGAACAGATTAAAAAAGACCGCAACCCCAGCGTAATTGTTTGGATTGGTACCTGTACCACCGAAATCATTAAAATGGACTTGGAAGGATTGGCTCCACGTCTAGAAGCCGAACTAGGGATTCCGATCGTTACGGCTCGCGCGAATGGTTTAGACTATGCTTTTACCCAAGGTGAAGATACTGTTCTCGCAGCAATGGCAGCGCGGTGTCCCGAAAAAGCTCCTGTCGCTCAGGAAGAGAAAGACGAGCGGAACGCCATCTCCAAACTGATGAATTTCGGACGCAAGAAAGAAGATGTCACCGTTTCCGACTCCGAATATAAAGATCATCCACCACTAGTATTATTCGGTTCTTTACCCGACCCTGTCGTTACCAACCTGACATTAGAACTGAAAAAACAAGGCATTAAAGTCTCCGGTTGGCTCCCCGCCAAACGCTTTACCGAATTACCCGTACTAGAAGAAGGCTACTACGTTGCGGGGGTGAATCCCTTCCTCAGTCGCACTGCCACCACATTAATGCGTCGTCGCAAGTGTAAACTCATTGGCGCACCATTCCCGATTGGCCCTGACGGCACCCGCGCCTGGATTGAGAAAATCTGTTCGGTATTTAATATCGAACCCCAAGGATTGGACGAGCGCGAAGCTCAAATCTGGGAAGGCGTGGAAGAATACGTCAAACTGATTCGGGGCAAATCCGTCTTCTTCATGGGCGACAATCTCCTGGAAGTCTCGATGGCGCGGTTCTTGATTCGTTGTGGCATGACAGTCCAAGAAATCGGCATTCCCTACATGGATAAACGCTATCAAGCAGCGGAACTTGCCTTACTAGAAAAAACCTGTCGGGAAATGAATTCGCCGATGCCGACGATTATGGAAAAACCCGACAACTATAATCAGTTGCAACGGATTTACGCCCAGAAACCCGATTTGGTAATTACTGGAATGGCTCATGCCAATCCGCTGGAGGCACGGGGAATTACGACTAAATGGTCTGTAGAGTTTACGTTTGCGCAAATGCACGGTTTCACTAATTCTCGCGATATCTTAGAATTAGTAACTCGGCCCCTGCGTCGAAATGAAAATCTCAAGGATCTCGGTTGGGAGAAGTTAGTCAGAGATGAAGCGATAGTCTAAATTACTGAATAAATTTAACCGAGTTAGCAAATAAGCTAGACTCGGTTTTTTATTAATTTAAATTTATGGATATTAATGAAGGTAGTCATCTTAGTAGATTGCACACATAATTTACTCAATGCTCGATCGATTCAATCGCACTGTCACGAATCGATCGAGTATTGAGCCAGACAGTTGCTCAATCGCCGCCATCCAAATACTTGGTGAGTAACATCGGTAAGTAATCGAAGCCATCGACGCCGATCGCGGGTAGTAAATTCGGGCGATACTTAGTGAGGAATCGATCGAATTCTTCGCGACCGAGTTGTCCTTGCAAGACAATGGCTAAACTCGCACTTTGTCGCCATTCTTTCGCGCCGATTTGATGGAGTTGGTACATTGCCAGACAGCTATAAAAGACGGCGGTACCGTTTTTTTGGAGGCTGTGGTTGGCTTCGGCGAGATAGGTGAGATTGAGTCCTTGGAGATATAAATCGCCGACGGCTTGGGCGGCTTTGGTGCCTTGTTGGAGATATTCGATCGCTTTTTCGGGCTGTTGGATGGTGAGATAGGCAAGTCCGAGGCTGTGATAGCACAGGGCGAGACTTTGTTTGTCGGCTAGAGTTTCGGCGAGTTTCAAACCACGATCGAGATAGCCGATTTGCTGCTCGTAGATTTCTTCATCCATCCGATCGATCGCGTGGGCGGCGCGGACTTCTGAGTAGCCGACATTCGTCAGGGCATTGGCTTCGCCTAATTTGTCGCCTGTTTGTCTGGCTAAAATTAGGGCGCGTTGACTGTAACTAATTGCCTGGGCATAATCTTTTTGCCCGATCGAAATCCGGCTGAGGTGGTTGAGATTGGCAATTTCGCAGGGACGATCTCCAGCTTGGTTGGCGATTTCTAGGGCTTCGCGATGGAGGGCAATGGCACGATCGATTTGGCCTAGAGCTTGCTGAGAATAACCTAAAATCGTTAGGAGTCGGCCTTTTTCTTGAGTACCTGCTACCTGTTTGAGCGGCAGATCGAAGTAAGAGAGTGTATCGCGGAGCGTTTCGCCAGAAAATGCCGCAAAAATGCCACCATATAAGGGGAAATTCGGGCGTTGAGCGGCGGTGCGTAAGACTTGCAGCGTGACTTGAAAACAAGCTTTGGCGATCGCGTCCCGATGACTGCTATTGATGCCTGTAGCTCTACCGATGCCATTTGCCAGCTCGCACCAAATGGCGGCAAACGTAATTAGCGTACTAAATGCCATCCGCTGTCCCCACTCGCGATCGTACATCTGTCCGTCGAACCAAGTTACCAGCGCAGTCTGAATGCTTTGTAAGACGATCGCCAGCTCCGTCCATTCGCCTTCATCCCCAGTCGCTCGATCGCCGCCCAGCGGCGCGCTTGCGCGATCGGCTATGAGGTCGGAAATCGACCGTTGAAGGCCGATTGTTTTAAATAATGATTGAATTAGCGGTTGGGAGACTTGTTTCGACCACAGCGACCAGGGGCCGTTTTCGGTGACGCCACCAAAGCCGATTTGTTGGCCGCTTTCGTAGATCCAGCTTACCAAATGCGGTTCTAAAGCTGGCAGCAGCTTTAAGCCGCGATCGAGTCCCAAGGCTAATTGGCGCAACTGCTCGAAGTCAGCAGGTTCGAGATTGACGCTAGCGACGGACTGAAGCCGAGTAATGATTAGTTGGATCTGGGCGCGCTCCAACTTGCGTTCGAGGTTGGGATCGAGTGCTTGCAGCAAGAGATTTAGCCGTTCGGTAGGAGCGGCGGTGACGATCCGATCGATCGTCGTATTGACTGCGGCTACGGCTTGGCGTTCGTCTTGGAGGTTGCCCAGAGCCGTCTGAATCCACGCCAGCGCATTAAGGCGGTGTTTTAATTTCGCTTGCTTGACTTCATCGGGTTGGCTGGCGATCGATCGTTCGATGCCTTGCACCGTCTCACTCAGGCAGCCTTCAAAGATTTCACTCGTCCCCAGCTCGATCCGCTCGACCAAAATTTGATAGATATATTCCTTCGAGATAATCTGCTTACCCATGAGAATTCGATCGACAATATCCTCGATCGTCTGAAGATATTTGTCGCGCAGGCTCTGCGATCGATCGTCGCTGTTAATATTCGATCCAGCATCAGCAGAAGTCATAGTTGTATATCCGATCTCTTGCAAATGTGTTTTTTGTTATCCTATCTCTTTCCCAATTATGATGGGAAAACAAGAGACGATCGGTAAGTCGGTATAATTAGCGATTATCTTCGTTAGACTCCGCAAACAAATAGATAATAGTTAAATATAGATGGTGGGCATTGCCCACCCTACGAACTTATGAAATATGGTTTGGCACTGCACACGAGCAGTCCAGCATTAGGTTTGGCAATTAGTAGTAGTGCAGATGATGTCCGCTGTCAAACCTGGGATTTAGGACGAGAAACTTCTAATTATCTCCACCCTTATCTGCGCGATTTTCTGTCTCCCCAAACATGGCAAGACTTGGAATGGATCGCTACAGCTAGCGGCCCTGGGGGATTTACGGGGACGAGGCTAGGGGTAGTTACAGCACGGACGTTAGGACAACAGTTAGATTTGCCTGTATTTACTATTTCTAGTTTAACGGCGATCGCTTGGCAACTACCACAAGTTGGCGTATTAGCGATTTCGATGCCCGCACAACGGGGTGAGGTATTTGGGGCTATTTATCGTCGTAGTGCAGATCGGCAAAATCTGACAACTATTGTTGCCGATAAAGTATTTTCATTAGCTGACTGGGATAGCCAACTAGCCGAAGTGCCACCAGTGCATCACGAGATCGTCCCACAATCGGCCAATTTAGCGGATACGGTACGGGGGGTGATTGCGCTAGCGCGGATGGCTTACGATCGTCAAGAACGTCCTCAATGGGCACAAGCGTTACCTTTTTACGGTCAGCATCCAGTAATTAGGGGGATACCGACGGATTATCAGTAAACGACTTACCTAAGCTGTCAATCATTGAATGTACTTAGGTCTTCTCCCCGCTCCCCGCAAAATAGTAACCTTACTTACGCCGTAGACTACTATTATGTGATTTAAATGTTCCGCAGCTTATGCATTATTTTCGCACTAATCGTCAAAAGTTAATCGATAGCTTGCAGCAGCATGGCTTATGGTTGGTTATCTATTTATCGATCTTAGCGATCGTTGCTTGGCTATGTAGTGAGGTATGGGAAAAAGAAGCTTTTAGCTTCGATCGATCTTTCTTATTATGGCTTCATCAATTTGCCAATCCTCAACTCGATCGGCTGATGTTATTTTTTACGGCTTTGGGCGATCCACCCACTGTAGTGGCAATTTTTGTTTTGACGATTGCATGGCTGATATTCAAGCAGCGATATTCTGATGTAATTAAATTTGCGATCGTTTGCGTGGGTGGTGTGATTATCAACCAGGAAATGAAGTTATTTTTTGCCAAACCGCGTCCCGAATTATGGCAGAGGTTGATAACAGATATGACGTATTCTTTTCCTAGCGGTCATGCCACAGGTTCGATGGTGGTGTATGGTTTTCTTGCTTATATATTAGCTAAACAATGGTTGAAGTATCAGATATATATTTACGCGATCGCGAGTATGGTAATTGTCTCGATCGGCTTTAGTCGCTTGTATTTAGGGGTGCATTATCCGACGGATATTATTGCTGGTTATGGCATCGGATTTTTGTGGCTGGCTACTTGTTTGAGGTTGGATTTTCGATTTAGGAGATAAGCTAAAATCCTCGGTAGGGGCAATTCATGAACTACCCTTACCGAGGATTTTAGACCTTCATTGCCTACTTATACTCGACCCCAGTAACGACTTTACCCCGAAACACCACATAATTGTAGATGTTGTAGAAGATCATAATCGGAATTAGTACCCCAATAAAAGTCAGCATGAATACCAACGCACTTGGCGAAGCCGCAGCCTGGTAAATCGTAACTTGTGTTGGAATCACATAGGGAAATATAATTAGCCCTAACCCGACAAAGCTGAGGAAGAAAAGCAAAATTGTCCAGATAAAAGGAGTTTTTTCTTCTTGCTTATCGATACTTCTAATCAACAGGTAAACTAATAACACTCCTAGGAGTGGAATCGCTGCAAATACGTAGATCGTCGGTGCTGAAAATAATCGCACCCGCGTTGTTTCATAAAAGACTGGCGTCACAATCGTAATTAAAACTGCACCGATAAATGTAGTGATGGTCGCGAGTTTGGCGGTTTTGTAGTGAGTTTTTTGCAATTCCCCTTCAGTTTTCAAGATCAGATAGGTAGAGCCGATTAAGACATAACCTTGAATCAGAGTCAAAGCCACGAGAATCGATCGCCAATCTAACCAATCCCAAGTCGAACCAGCAAAATGACCCGCAGCATCGACCGTAATTCCTTCGAGCGTACTACCGAGTGCGAATCCTTGACCTAAAGCAGCTAAAAAACTACCCAGGCCGAAGGCATAATTCCAGAACAATTTATTATTAGAATGTTCGCGAAACTCAAATGCTACTGCCCGAAAAACTAGCCCAAAAATCATCATGAAGATGGGGATATATAAGGCCGTAAGAATTGTATTGTATGCTAGTGGAAATGCCCCAAATAAGGCACCAGCCATCACGACTAACCAGGTTTCATTGGCATCCCAAATATTTCCCAAACTAGTCATCAATAGGCCGCGCCGTTCTTCATCGGAGCTAGTGAGCGAGAGGATGCCTACACCCAAATCGAACCCGTCTAACATCACATATAAGAACAAAAACAAGCCCAAAATCACAAACCAAACTTGCGGCAGAAAATGTAATAATGCGTCCATGAAAACTCCTACAAGACCTTTGGTAAAAGCTAGCGATTGAAATTGCCGCTAATGTTGCAAGGTCAGCGTAGGCGGACTAATCTGTTAGTCTGCGTCGGCGGACCTTGCACTCCGAGCAGCGGTTAAAAACCGCTGAAGTTATTGACATCTAACACATTCCCTATTCCCTAGTTATTGTTGCGCTTCTACTGGTCGGCGATCCGGGACGGATTCGGCGGGTTCGGTATTAATGACAAATTGACCGTCTGCACCTGGTACTGGTAAATCCAGTTTTGGCCCTTCACCAATAATCCGACTGCCAAAGTAGAGTGTCGTCACGAATAAGAGCGAGTAGACAACCATAAAGAAAATTAGGGAAGTCAAAACATTATTCGGCGGGACATTGGAGACCCCATCTGCCGTGCGAATGCGATCGTAAAGTACCCACGGTTGGCGTCCTACGCAGCGCACCACCCAACCAGCTTCGATCGCGATATAGCCTAAAGGTGCCGCAAACATCCACAGGCGCATCAACCACTTTTGCGCGCCAATTTTGTCGGGTGCGAGGTTGCCCCGATACCACTCAACCACATTCCACAACATTACTGCTGCTAAAAAGAAGCCGATGGCGATCATCACTCGGAAGGAATAATAAATCAATCCGACCATTTTGGGGCGATCTTCACGTTTCCACTCATTCAGTCCCGGTACGGGTACCGATAGATTTTTGCGAAACTCTAAAATATAACCCAAAGCATTAGGAATTGTCAGTTCCCACGAGTTGCGGTTATTTGCTTCATCGGGGATTGCTAGCAAGCTCCAGTCCGCTGGTTGACCCGCCGGACTGCTCTCCCACTTAGATTCCATCGCCGCGAGCTTTGTCGGCTGATAATAAGCCACTTGCTCGGCACTGAGGTGTCCGGCATAGATTTGAATCGGCGCAACCGCAATTGTGGTTGCAAGGATAATTTTGAGAGAACGACTAAAAAAGGCGGTATGGCGATCTTTGAGGATATACCAAGCACTAATACCGCCAATCATAAATAGCGACGTTTCTAGCGTCGCCAAGAACATGTGAGCGACACTTTTGACCATAAATGGATTCAAAATCGCCTGAAAATAATCGCTCACGATAAACTTTCCATTCACCATTGCGCCACCAGCAGGAGTTTGGAGCCAAGAGTTCGCAGAAAGAATCCAAAAGATCGACAGGTTGGCACCAAAAGCAACCATGATGGTCGCTAAGTAGTGAATTGGCGGTGCAACTCGTCCCCAACCAAAAATCATAATCCCTAAAAAACCAGCTTCGAGCATAAAGGCCATCGAAGCTTCAAACCCCAACACGCTACCAAAGAAATCCCCGACAGCTTCGGACAGAGGCCCCCAATTGGTACCGAACTGAAACTCTAACGGTAACCCAGTGGCAACGCCAATCCCAAAGTTCAAGATATACAGCTTCGACCAGAAGCGGATGTGAAGGTAATAATCCGGGTCGCGGGTCTTCAGCCACAGTCCTTCGATGATAACTAGATAGATGGACATCCCTGTGGTCAACACAGGCCACAGCATATGAAAAATGGCTGTAAAAGCAAACTGCATTCGCGAGAGGGCAACGGTATTTGAAAAAATATCCATGTCTGACCTGCTATTTGGTTTGAATTTTCATTTGACCTAGTTTAATGATAGACACTTTATGTAGTGAAAAGCTCGATCGATCCAATTTAGTACGCACATCTATGTCAATTCGTCAACCGTAGCAGCCGCCTGACTATCGAGGGAATTGGATAAATTGTAGGTTAGATAGCGGATGCGCGTTTCTCCGATGGGAGCGGCTACGCCAACGTAGGGTTTCCCGACGGTTTATTGATGGTGTTGAGTTTCGCTATCTGGGTTGAACTCTGCGCGATATCTGTAAATCGATCGCACGCGTTTTAGCGGCTCTGCTCATTATTTGTGTATCTCCGGATCGTATCGATGGTCTGTTGATATTTAGTCATATTGCCATCTTGTTTGTAGAGTTTGGCAGCTTGTTGAAGGTATAAAATTGCCAACATCCGATCGTTATTTTTTTTGACCGATGGGCGGGGCGCAAGCCTCCGCATTCATGCGTGGGGTCGAGCCTGTCGCGGTCATCTGACCGCCTTGAAGCGATGCCACGGCTTTAGCCGCAGTATGCGCTTCACTAATGGTAAAATTGGCTTGTGAGTAGAAACAACCATCTACGCGTTGAAACATCCTAGTACTGAGAAATCCAGGCAACGGAAAGATCCGACTAGAATCGGAATAGTTAAAGGGCAAATAATGGCAGGATGTTGAGCGTACCGATTTGGCAGAGTGATGGACTTAGAAAACATACACATTTAAGAAGTATACGCAAGGATTGAGCGACCGCCTTGGTGGCGCGCTTCGCGTTCGATCCGAGTGGGTAGCGGCGCATTGATAACGCCTTTGTGAGTTCAATTGTGAACTGTGCAAGAATCCCCTGCTTTAACGAATCGAACCGCTTGCGGTGCGACAGAGCAAGCATGGGGATTATCAAGACCTCCTTAGCCATGCGGGCATAAAATTCTGCTCGATCGGCATTAAGTGTTTGCAGGAGTCTTCTAGCAGAGATACTACTACGTCTATTTGGGCTAGTGCTATCGCGTATGAATCCATCCGATCTCACACCACCCTGACGATTGCTACTGCTAGGATCGAGCATGGCATTAGCCATTTGCAGGGCAGTCGGGCTGCCCTCTTTTTTGGCTAATATGGCAGCTTGACGGTAATCGGCCATCGCTCCCGATCGATCGCCCCCGCCGCACGCCAATACCTGCGCTGGTAATACGCATAAGAATACTCGGCAACGGGATAAATTTCGCCAGCTCTTTTAAAATCGGCAATGCTAGCAGCCGCCTTACTCGGGTCGCGCTTCTGGAGTTCGCCGCGCAGAACGTAGAGATTAGCTAGATTCAGCTTGACATAATAATCTGGTAAATCTTTGGGATAGAGCTGAATCGCCCGATCGAGTTTTTGGAGCGAACTTTGATATGTTGCACCTAGCTGTGGCTGTTGGCGTTGTCGCCGTACATTTGTTTGAAACCGCTGTAATTCTGTTGTAGCTTCCACCCCGAGTTTGTTCGCTAGGGTAAAGTTCTGATTGTCTTCTAGCCATCGATCTAATCGATCGACTGGGATCGGCTTGCTAATGTATGGCGATGGTATAAACACTGCTGAAGCTAACTGATACCAATTTAAATGGTGTTGACGACAGATAGTGCATCTAAAATGAATGGATATCCGGTAATACTCGCAATGATTTCAGGAGTTAGTTCTGCCAAAAGTTGCCCTACCTTGATTTGAAGTTCTTCCAGAGTTTTGACTGAAGCCCATCGTAGATCAGCTTTGAGATATTGCCACAAGTGCTCAATTGGATTTAGTTCTGGGCAATAAGGTGGTTGAAATATCAGGATAATATTTTCTGGTATCACCAATTTCTTGCTGGTATGAAAACGACCATTGTCAACTTGAATAACATTGAGACTATCTGGATAAATCTTGGCAAATTCATCCAAAAACCGTTGAAAGCACTCGGTATCGACATGAGAGAATTGCAGAAAAAAAGACTCTCCTGTGGCTGGTTCAACCGCCCCATATAGCCAAAATGCCTTAAATAGCCATTGCCATTCTCCAATCGGTTTAATGCCGCAAGCCGTCAGCAATCTACCAATTAACGTTTTGAGTCCAAACCGACTTTCATCTTGAACAAAATACCTTAAAGGTCGCTCATTCTGGCGATCGAATAAACTTAACAGTTCCAAGTCCGAAGCTAAGTTTTTTTAAAAGCCAAACGGCTGTCCCGATCTTGCTTGTAATGTTGTGGTCGTGCTACTTTCAGCTTGGCTTTGAGCCGATAGCGGGTCATTTGATAAACCGCATGATACTCTGCTTCGACGCCTAACGTTTCGGACAACCATTCCTGGACTGCTCCATAGCTATCAAATCCATTTTCTGGATCTTGTAATCGTTTTGACAACGACTCTTCTGCCCAGGTCGGAATTACCCGATTGCCCCCGCCTGGGCTACTTTTGACACTTTCTAATGCTGCCAATCCTCCGGTGCGATAGATTCTTAACCATTCTTGTAATGTCCCTCGATGTCTCCCAATTGCTTTAGCAATCTTGCTGATGCTGGGTGCCTTCTCTTGTTTGAGCCAGTAGAGTACCTGGAGCCTTTCCTTGACTATCGGCTGGCTGGCTTGATGTAATCTTGCGGTTATTTCTTCTAAGCTCTGTGCGATCGTAATTGAGGTTTTTCCTGCCATCTCTATCTCTCTTATCCTCCATTTCTCATTTTAGCCGATCTGTCATCCCTTAAATTTAAATTGGTATGATAATTTTTGATCATATCGCTGCTGGTAGCAGCTCTATTCCCTAATTGCAGGTTAACTGAAAATTTTAAAAAATGAGACATCGCATAGTTAGGCTGGAGTTGAATGCTCTGATTTATATATGCCAAAGCCTGTTGCTTATCTTGTTTGATATTATCGGTATCCGGGGCGATAAATTTATTCATCCCCAAAATCAAAAAGTCATCGGCACTTTGCGGGGGGTGATACTGATTTTCCCAACTTGTCCTATCAAATTGGATGTTAATAACCATTGCGTGGATACACCGCGATTAAACCCCATCTTGTTACCATAGTTGTCGCTCTTAGATGGGGTCGATCGAGTAGTGCGATCGCTCGGATCGTGCCAAAAAGTACCTACAGTAATGCGATCTCCATGACCGTGAATGGCGACTACTCGTCCCTGTCGATCGAATACTGCACTACCACTCATGCCTTTGTTAGTGTAACTCGATGTTCAAGTTTTTGAAAACTGCTGAAGTGTATGATATGGGATGAAGGATCGGTATAGAAAGGTAAAGACATGCTACTCAATAAGCCTTTGCCCTTCATCGAAGACTTTATCAACGAATTGAACAAGGGACTGAAAAGTTACAATCCAGATGGGGGCTTGAGCAGAATTCAGCGTGGATGGATCGGATTCTGTCTGATGGGCATAATACTGACGAACAGCGTATGCTGGGCAAGATTTGAACGGGTGAGCCTGGGGAAATACAGCCTGGGAGCCTTATCATGGATGTTTCGCAAATCCAAACTGCCATGGGAGATGATGCTTCAAGTTAGTATAGCAATAGTGCTCAAGCAGTATGGTATTTCTGGAGGTACTTTGGTGACTGACGACTCAGATCATCAGCGCAGTAAGAAGACACCAAGGTTATTCAAAACCCATAAAATCAGAGACAAAGGTAGCGGGGGATATATAAATGGTCAAAACATAGTGTTATTAATACTAGTTACTGACAAAGTGAGCTTGCCAGTTGGATTTGAGGTCTATCAACCTGACCCTCAACAACAAGCATGGACAAGAGAAGATCAACGTCTGAGAAAGAAAGGTATCGCGAAAAAAAACCGCCCAGAGGCTCCACCCCATAATCCAGACTACCCAACTAAACCAGAATTAGTGTTGCGATTAATGGAGCAGTTTCGGAAGCACCACAGTCAAATCAAGATCAAAGCCGTCGTTGCTGATGCACTATATGGTCAGGCAAAATTCATGGATGCAGCATCAGGCTTATTTGGTGGAGTCCAAGTCATTAGCCAATTGCGTTATAACCAAAATATTCGTTTTCGAGGCCGAAAACAAAGCCTAAAGCACTATTTTTCAAGTTATCCGGGAGTTCCTCAAGAGTTGAGTATTCGAGGTCAACCTGCCATTACAGCCAATGTTGGAAGTATCAGAGTGGAAGTTTGTGCTCACGGAAAAAAGCGATTTGTGATTGCGCTGAAGTATCCGGGTGAGCAAGATTATCGATATTTAGTTGCTACGGATCTGACTTGGCGCACCATAGATATCATCCAAGCGTATACACTGAGATGGTTAGTAGAGGTTTTCATCGAGGACTGGAAGTCTTATGAAGGTTGGGCGCAGTTGGCCAAGCAAACAGGTAAAGAAGGGACAAGCCGTGGCCTGACCCTGAGTCTGTTGCTTGACTTATGCCTCTTGCTTCACCCGAGACAAATAGCCCGCGTTGACAGCAAGCTGCCCGCATATACTGTGGGCAGTCTACTCCGCAATCTTCAGATGGAAGCTTTGTTGTTATATTTTGAGCAGTTGCTACAAGCACCTAATCCGGTTGAGCAGTTGAATCAATTAAGTCAATCAGTTCAGGAGTTTTTCCTTTTGAGATCGTCTGGTAAACATATGAGTGGTAGAGATTTAGGTCGCTTAGAACCCACTCCCTCCCTCAATCGTCGAGCTGTAGCTTAAAAACTTGAACATCGAGTGTAAGCATTATACACAAGGCTATAGCCGCCCCGATCTCCCGAAAGACGTCTTTGAGCATTAATTAGCACCTCGCCACCAGCAAAAGTAAACCCAGCAGCTTCGGCGGCAAAACCTGACGTGTAAATGATATCGCCTGGTTTGACTGCGGTGCAGTCGCCCAATCGAGCCAGTGGATAGTTGTTAGAACTGATAAATTCGATCGCGGCGAGATCTAAATTTGGGGAGGTAATAACCTGCTTGTCCGTGGCTAGATAGCGGCGGCCATCGGCTGTGGTAATAGTGTAAGTACAGCTATTTTCTGGACATCTGGTGACGTGTTTGTTGGTAATGAGGGAGTAGATGCTGCCCCGCTTTTTGAGCAAAAATCCCGAACCACGACCGATCGATCGTCCATTTTGGCTCACATCGATTCTCGCCGTCACTGACTTAGCAATATTATAAACTTCGCGAGTAGTTGCCGCCCGAACGGGCTGGGCAATCCAGACACCTAGGGTGGCTACGGCTGACAAAATAATTAGTTTCATGGCATTTGGCACCAAATACAGAAAATCTCGCTCTCATCGCAAAATTATCACGGTCGTGGGGAATGCTAGAATTGAGCTTAGGTATCAATTGTATCTAAATGTCGAGACTTGCTCGCTCATTGCCCTGGAGCGCAGTACAATCTACATTTAGATCGAGCAACAATCACTAGGTGTTCGCTATGGAAGAATGGCAAAACGAAATCGCCGCCGCGTTCAAAGATTTAACCGCGTTGTTTGATGAATTTGGTCGCGAACTCACGGAATTTGTTGAAGAAGTTACCACAGAAGCTCAGGAAATCCTTACTCTCCAATGGGACGAACTGAAAGAAGTGCTGACAGAATTTTGGCAAGAGATCGAATTAGACTTTGAAGAACCTAGTGCCACGATCTGGGATATCCCCATCTCTACCAAGCCCGTGGCAGATCCGGCAACACATCCCGCTTGCGTGGGCTGTATCAACTATAATGGGACTGTCTATGGTGGCAATATGTTAGTTTGCGGGATTTATCCTTACGGTTGCGGTAGCGATACCTGCGCCGATTGGGAAGGTGAGAACGATCTCAACTAGTCCGAGACGGTAGAAATGAAGCTACTATTTCTTGCCAACTCTCCTAACTCCCAACTTCCAACTCTCAACTCCCCGCCAAAACAGTAAATAGATTTACGTCGTAGACTACTAGTTGGGTTGTCTCAGCCAGATTAGATCTGTGTAGCTAACATCTTTGTAACTTAATCTAGCTTCAACAATTTTCTCTCATACTGATATTTATGGTGGGGGCAGTTGATGAATTGCCTCGACCCTAAATATCGAGAGCGACAAAAAATAGCGATTGCCGAATTGTTCGATCGCAATTTATATCCTTAGCCTTTATCAATAACCATTCACTCAATTACATGACTCAGGCTCATCCAGAAGCAGCTACGACCCCCAGCGAAATGAAATATGGGGAACGCGAAATTATTAATGGCGAACTGATTACGTTTCCCAATCCCCGGATGGGTAGACGTTACAACGTCGATATCAGCTTGCCAGAGTTTACTTGTAAATGTCCCTTTTCTGGTTACCCCGATTTTGCGACGATCGGGATTATTTACGTTCCAGACCAAAAAGTCGTCGAACTCAAGGCATTGAAACTATATATCAACAGCTACCGCGATCGATATATTTCTCATGAAGAGGCTGCAAATCAAATATTAGATGATTTTGTCAGCATAGCTGACCCGCACCAGATTACGGTTAGAGCTGATTTTTCGCCACGCGGTAACGTTCATATGATTGTCGAAGTCAAGCATGAGAAATAAGGACTAGATACTAGGATTGGCGTTAGCAGCTTTAGATATTATTTAATTTCTTTAAAAAAGATGGTGAGCATTGCCCACCATCTTTTTTAGGTAGTTATAAATTATTGCTACTGCTGAAAATTTGTCTACTTATCGTTACTAATCGATACTAACCAATGAAACCGATTTTTTATCTGGTTCCTGACAATATTGATTCAATCCCGTGACTAAATCTAGTTCGGGACTAACACTGCTGGCATACTTTTTCAGCCCTTCATTAACCTTAGTTGATTTTCTTTCTTTAATACTGACAATCAGTTGTTTGGTAACATCAGTCGTCCCTTTATACATGGCCAAAAACTGATTTTTGTATGTATTAAGTTTTTCGTCACTAACATTTACTGCTTCGAGATCATTGGCTGCTTTATCAAATATTTCGACTAGTTTTTCGATCGTTTGAATATCGCCCTTGGTGCCAGAATTGCTAATTGCTTTGGTACTGACCACTGTCTGATTGACTACCTCAATGGTGTTCGCACATTGAGTTATCTTGCTACTGGTACAACTCACTGTCAAAAAACTAGCCGCGATCGCTGTGGCAAGGGTTGCCACCTGTTGTACTTTAAAAGATTTCATTTACCCTACCTCTCATCACACAACACATCTTAGCTTATTTAGTCAAGCTGTTAACGACGATCGCCAGATAAATATCCGAGCTTGAAAACTCCAATCGCGATCGACCTAAAATTGGTCTTTACGACCGCGAATTCGGGCGAAAGTCTCGATCGGATCGCGACTGGCGACACTGGCTTGGAGGGCGGTTGTATCCCAGCGGAGGAAGGGATTGGTGCGTTTCTCAACACCGATATAAGTGGGGACGGTGGGAATTAATTTTTGACGTGCGGTGGTGACATCTACCAATCGCTGTTGGAGTTCTTGATTGTCAGGATCGACGGTTACGGCAAATTTCAGATTGCTTAAGGTATACTCATGAGCGCACCAGATTCGGGTATTGTCGGGCAACTGGCGCAGTTTGGAGATGGAACTCACCATTTGTGCGGGAGTACCTTCAAATAAGCGTCCGCACCCCCCAGCAAAAATCGTATCGCCACAGAAAAGTTCGCCTGCTTCGTCGCTGTCTACAGGTGGGAAATAATAAGCAATGTGGGCGCGAGTATGTCCGGGGATAAAGAAAACTTCACCCGCTCGATCTCCGAATTCCACGCGATCGCCATCGGCTAGGTATACTTGTTGTCCGGGGATGCGTCCCCGATCTTCGGCACCGCCATAAACGCGAACGTCGGGAAATGCAGCGATTAAGTCTTTATTGCCACCGACATGATCGCCATGATGGTGAGTGTTAAAGATGGCGACGAGCTGCACTTGATGATGGGCGACTTCGGCAAGTACTGGTGCTGCTTCTGCCGGATCGACAACTGCGGCAATCTGGCGATTTCGATCGAGCATCAGAAAGATATAGTTGTCTGATAGAACGGGAATGCGAATGATGTCCATAGTATCGAGATTTTTGTTAGCTGATGTTCTTAACTTAACAAAATCTGTAGACTCAGATCTTTTAATAACGCGTAGATCTGAATTACCCTCATAACCTAGGGTATCCACAAGGGGCAGCCCCTACAGCCTCTTGACTATTTACTATCCCCTATTCCCTGTCTAATTCCCCAAGATACTATCGCTATCTGTCTCACTCTGAGTGGGAGTCGGTTGAGGATTGAGTTGCTGCTCCCATTGTTGGACGTAGCTTTGAGCCGAACCGTAGGCAGATGTGCTCTCAGGAATGACTTTGGCGATCGCGATCGCGCGGCGGAGGTCGCTACTGGCGGTACTTTGGGCTACTTCTAACATTTGAGCACCCCAGTTATCCATCAAGAGTCGGGCTTGGGAGCGCAATTGCGAACTCTTAGGTACTCTCGCCGCAGCTTGAATGGCACCCAGCAAGGCTTCGGGCGTACCGTTACCAGCCAATCTTTGCGCTGAAGCTAAATTGTTGGCGGCTTGGAGTTGGGCTTGCCAATCGTTTACGCGTTCTTGAGTTTGAGCGTACATGGCTCTGCCCCTGCGGACTCTTTGTGCCATGGCGACAGCAGCACTCAGATCGCCGCTAGTTGCCAAACTTTCGGCTTGAGTGAGGATCGGGCCATCTTCGGCGCGTTGTAGCTCGGCTGTCCATTGTTGAACTTTTTGCTGGGCTTGAGGGTAGAGGGCGCGTCCGGGGCGAATTTGGTTGAGTTGGGCGATCGCATTTTGGACTCCCACCGCCGTGCCATTGGCAGCAAGTTTATCTGCCGCAGTCATGTAAGGTGTATCTTCGACTGTCTCAATTTGTTTGCGCCACTCACTAACGACTTGAGCGGCTTCTTTGCCGCGCGGATTGCTCGCTGGAATCCGCTGCACTTGAGTAATTGCCGTTTGAAGATCTTTGACAGTACCAGTCGTGGCTAGGTTGCGAGCGTGCTGGAGGGCGGCGAGATCCTGAATTTCGAGTTGCCAAGCAACCAGCGATTGCTGCGCTCGCTGGTACATCGAACTGTTCGCCCCAATGCCTTGGACTAGCGAAATCGCTGTTTCTAGTTCGGCGATGCTGGTATTTGTGGCATGAGAAAGAGCTTGCGATAGATTGATGAGATCCTGAAGTTCGGTTTTAATGGGGGAAACTTCAGGTGTTTGATTGGCGATTTCGAGTGCGCCTTGCCAGTCGTTGTTATCGAGTTTGGCTCTAGCTAGCTTGAGCATTTGGCTGGCTGCTGTGCTAATTAAAGTTTTGGCTTCTGTCTGGGCGAAACTTTTGGGATCGACTTTCTTGGCGATTTCGATCGCTTTGAGTAGGGTTTTGACATCCTGAGTCTTGACTAATTGACGAGCTTCGTCCAACTTGGCACTGTCGGCTTTAGCAATTTGCACTAAGTCGGCTAATTCTTGATATTTAGTTGTCGCCCAGTAGCGATTATTTAAACGAGTTAATTTGATGGCTACTGAGTAGGCATTTACCCATTTTGAGCTATTTAATAATGCTCTAGTTTCTTTATCGAGTGCGACGCCTTTAGTCCAGGTTTCTTGCCATTGTTTCAGTCGTTTAGAAACAACTTTATATGCGGGGACATTTTGAGGGACTGTTTTGGCAGCATTTACAGCTTCATCATAATTACCCTCTTGATAGGTTGCTTCGGCCAACCGCAGAATTGACAAAGACCAACGTTGGACATTGCTATCGACATAACCGCGAGTCGGATCGTTGGCGGGGATATCTTTAACTAGATTTAGAGCCGACACCAAATCGGTTAATGTTTGTTTGCTAGCGGCTAATTGTCCGCAATAAACGCGCAAAGATGCTGAAGACATCGGCACGAATATTTCGGGACAGTTAGGTACTGCTTTGGGATTTAGCAATAAGCCTAATGCCAAATAGACTAAGCCACCCGAAATGCCGAGGGTCATAATCGCCCAGAACACCCAACTTCGGATAAACGATAGTCGCAACCAACCGGGCATCTGGTTCACTAATTGTTTAGTGGCTTGGTTTGCTTGTTCAAAATCAAAGCGGGAGTTTGGTTTGGCCAAAACTTAAAATTAAAGGGTAAAGAGTAAGTAATTGCCCGATCTAAATGGGGCAGTTATAACCCGATCGAGCGTTCGATACATCAAATTATTGCACCAACATTTTAACTCACTTCGGTTTCGCTGAAGATCCGCTCGATCGCCTTAACTAATCGCTCCAGTTGTGAATGTTGATGAGTTGCCATCAGCGATAGTCTAATCCGACTTGTCGGTACAGTCGGCGGTCGAATGGCTGGGGCAAAGATTCCGGCTTGGCGGAGTTTGTCGCCGATAACGATCGCGGTGTGGGAATCTGGTAGCTCGATACAAATAATCGGCGAGGCCGAGGGGATGAGCCTGACTTGGGGCAACTTTGTCAATAGTTTGTTCAAATATGTCACATTTTGCCATAATTGGTGACGGAGTTGGGACCCAGTCGTAACGATTTCGATCGCGGCTAATGCCGCAGCCGTGTCGGCGGGAGAGAGTCCCGTAGTGTAGATCCAGCTCGCACAGCGGTTTTTGAGAAACTCGATCGTCTGGGTACTGGCAGCCACATAGCCACCCAAACTCCCCAACGATTTACTCAATGTACCCATTTCGATTAGAGATCGATCGCCCAGCTCATAATGCTCGACGACACCCGCACCAGTCGCCCCAAAAACTCCCGTAGCATGAGCTTCGTCTACCAAAACCATCGCCCCATATTCGGTAGCCAAGTCCGTCAGCTCTGGCAGCGGACACAGGTCGCCATCCATGCTGAACACGGTATCGGTGACAATCAGGCAGCGACGGTAGTTAGCACGATGCAACTGTAACTGGTGGCGCAGCGAATCTAGATCGCAGTGCTGGTAGTCGATCGTCATCGCACCGCTCAGGAGCGAGCCATTTTTGAGACTAGAATGATTGAGTCGATCGCTCAAGATCAGGTCTTTTTTGCCCACTAGAGCCGCGATCGTCCCCAAATTAGCTAAATATCCAGAACTAAATACTAAGGCAGCTTCAGTGCCCTTTAACCTAGCGATCGCTAGCTCTAAATCTTGGTGGAGATGCTTGTGTCCGCTCGTCAATCGCGAACCAGTGGCTCCCGTTCCAAATTGTTGCGTCGCCGCCATCGCCGCGCGGATCGTGCGCTCGTCGCCAGCTAAACCCAAATAATCATTGCTGCCAAAATTGAGTAAGACGCGTCCGTCGATCGTCACCTCAGTTCCAGGTAAACTATCGATCGATCGCACAGAGCGATACCAATTCGCCTGTTGAATCGTTTCTAACGATCGATCGATCCAAGCATAAGGATTTAATTGATTCAAAATTAGAACTCTCGATCGATTAGTATATGAAAATAACCTTATCCAACTTAATTCATGGCGGAAATCCAATTTTCTAGAGGAACCACCGAGCCTGTCGTTCCCGATGTTCGACTGACCAAATCTCGCACTGGCGAGCAGGGCAAAGCATCATTTTACTTCGAGAAACCTGCCATCCTCGGTAATGACGTTACCGAAGAAGTCACCGGGCTGTATATGATCGATGAAGAAGGCGAAATCGTGACGCGGGAAGTCAAAGCCAAATTTGTTAATGGTAAACCCGAAGCATTGGAAGCCATTTATATCATGAATTCTACGGCAGAGTGGGATCGATTCATGCGCTTTATGGAACGCTACTCCGAAGCAAATGGTTTGGGCTTTACCAAGGCTGAATAGTTAGCATGAGTTGCTAGTTATGAGTTATTTGTAAAGTTAGGGAGTAGCGAGTAGCGAGCGGGAAAAAGCAGGTACTTTATAATAAATTTCTACCGTTTACCCTCTACCCCTCACACCCAATCACAACGATCGACTAGCAACTTACGTTAATTAGCTTAAAATTTATGCTCGATCCTCTCAGTTCTGGCACAGTCGAAAAATCTGCACAGCCGCATCCAGATGCGAGCCAAATGTCAGTCAATTGCGCGGTAATCACTGTCAGCGATACGCGCACGCCCAGCACAGATCGTAGCGGTGAATTAGTCCAACAATTGCTATTAGCGGCTGGCCATCAAATTGGCATGTATCGGATCGTTCCTGACGAGCCGAGGCGGATTCTTGCCGAGCTAGAGGCGGCAACGACAGCAGAGCCGACAATTAGCGCGATCGTCTTCAATGGTGGTACGGGCATTTCTCCCCGCGATACCACCCACGAGGCAATTGCTAGCGTTCTCACCAAAACTTTACCAGGCTTTGGAGAAATCTTTCGCCTCCTCAGCTATCAAGAAATTGGGTCGCGAGCGATAGCCTCCCGCGCGATCGCAGGTACCTACAGACACCTGCTCGTTTTCTCGCTACCTGGGTCGCGCGGTGCAGTACAATTAGGCATAGAAAAATTGATTCTGCCCGAACTCGTCCATCTCATCACCCAATCGACATGACATCTACTGATAAGGTCGAGACAAAACCCGATAAAAATGTAAAGAAAAAAAGTACGTCGTATTGGCTCTCGATCGGGATTATTGGTTTACTCGTTGGTGGCACTATTGCCGCCAAGCACGTCTTTCTCGTCGATGAAGATATCGAAATTACCACTAAGTTTAGCGGTAAAAGTTGGCAAATAAGTTCCCAATCGATCCGGAAATCGCTCGTCGATCTCGATCGATTCACGCATCATTATCTCGATCCAGTCAGCGCGCAGATCGGCCAACAATCGCAACAATTGCTCGCCCAGGCTGGTGATGCTCTCTCCGAGCGCAAAGATTGGTGCATTCCCAAGCTTCAATTCTCCAGTACTTCAGCTACTATCAAAGACATAAATTCAACTCAATTAAAGAAAGATCGAGTTGCTAACCAGCCTAATTTAGAGCGATCGAGTCAAGACTGGTGTATTACTACAGGTACTAAAAAATAAGCCAGCAACTTGGCTTGCTAAATTCAAGGCGATCGGCAGATGAGAAGATCCTCCACATCTGTAAAATAGTGAAGTTGCTAGATGATGTGAATACATGAGTGCGAACGCGATTAAGTTTGGGACGGATGGTTGGCGGGGCGTAATTGGTGCAGAGTTTACATTCGAGCGATTGCTGATGGTTGCCCCGATTGCCGCAGCCGTGTTGGCAGATGCCTATACAGCCAAGACGGGCAATCGCACGATTATCGTCGGTTTCGATCGCAGATTCATGGCCGAAACCTTTGCCAAGCGGATGGCTGTTACTCTACAGCAGGATGGATTTGATGTAATTTTGAGCGATACTTATGCGCCGACTCCTGCATTTAGTTGGGCGGCATACAGTCTCAATGCACTTGGCGCATTAGTCATCACCGCTAGCCACAACCCTGGTGACTATTTAGGTTTAAAAGTTAAAGGTAATTTTGGCGGTTCGGTACCGCCAGAAATGACGCAACAGATCGAAGCAAGATTGGGCGAGACTTTACCGCCAATGGCACCGGGAACGCTGACAACCTTCGATCCGTGGACGAGTTATTGTCAGGAATTGCGTGGGAAAGTCGATTTAGCCAGCATTCAACAAGCGATTGCCGCACGTAAGTTGACAGTATTTGCTGACGCCATGCACGGTGCAGCAAGTACCGGACTAGAACGGCTCTTAGGCACGCCCATTATCGAACTCAATAGTAATGCCGATCCGTTATTCGATGGTGGTGCGCCGGAGCCATTACCGAAGTATCTGTCGCAATTAATGCGAACGATCCGCAGCCACAAGGATGAGTCAGGAGTAAGAGTCGGTTTAGTTTTCGATGGCGACTGCGATCGAATTGCAGCAGTAGATGGTTCGGGTGAATTTTTTAGCTCGCAAATCTTGATTCCTATTTTGACAGAGCATTTAGTCAAACGGCGGGGATTTACAGGCGAAATTATCAAGACGGTGAGCACGTCCAATCTCGTCCCCAGAATGGCAAAGTTATATAATTTACCAATTTATGAAACACCAATCGGTTACAAATATATCGCCGATCGGATGTTAGATACGTCAGTCCTAATTGGGGGCGAAGAATCGGGTGGTATCGGTTATGGCAATCATATTCCCGAACGCGATGCGCTACTCTCCGCTTTATATCTACTTGAAGCAATCGCTCAATCAAATCTAGCTCTAAGCGATTTGTACGGTCAACTCCAAACTCAAACTGACTATCATTTTAAATACGATCGCGTCGATATCCATCTCAAAAATATGGATGAAAGACTACGACTAATGGCGCAGTTAGAAAACCAGCCATTTACTAAAATTGCTAACATAGAAGTACGGGATCGCAATCTTGCTGATGGGTACAAATTTAATTTAGTCGATGATAGTTGGCTATTAATTAGATTTAGTGGAACCGAACCAGTACTCAGACTCTATTGTGAAGCACAAACACTCGATCGAGTACATCAAACGCTTGCCTGGGCACAAGATTGGGCAAAATCGATCGACACTTAGTAGGGATTTTGTCTGCGCAATCTCTATATTGAAGTATCGATCTGTTACTCGAACAATTAGCTAGTGAATAATTTTTACTAATAGTTAATCATGAAAACTTCGATCTACTTAACGGCGATTGCTACGACAGTTATTACTTGCTTGGGAATGGGATCTGCTAGGGCACAAGGTGTCTTTGTCCAACCTTTTCCTTCAACTGGTTACTCTTCGACGACGATTTTTGTACCATCCAATGTACCCGATCGCGGTTACACTAGCAGCCCCAGCGAGTACGGAGCGGTAGACCCCAATCTTTACCAAAATAATCGTACTTTTGGTTCGACAACGACAATCTACGACTATAGTCCTAACTACGGTAGCAAGGTGACTTACGGCAGCAGCTACCGCAATTATCGCAAACCCGCCCAGGTGACCTGTAGCACGTCGATAATCGGCAGTCCGATTCCCAGTCCGATTGCTTTGGGCGCGAATGGTCAACCTTGTCGTTAGAGAAACTAAAGTTAATACCGAGTCCGTGAAGGCGGACTTTGCACCACCAGCAGCGGTTTCTACCCGCTGAGGTTGGAATGCTAATCCTCCTGGGGACATTCTTCCCAGAGATTAGTATTTTGACGTAAGCTACTCCAATTACCTCCCCCTAAAATCAGATGATCCAATAGGGGAATACCCAATAATTTTGCACCAGCTAGCAACTGACGCGTGAGTTCGATATCGGCGTGGCTGGCGTGGGTGCTACCGGAGGGATGATTGTGCGCGACAATGGTTTTGGTAGCACCTTGCTTGAGAATTGCGGTAAAAATTTCCTTGGGTGGAGCTAGTGTCTCTGTCGCCGTGCCAATGGTAATTAACTGCGTCCCCAGCAACCGATTTTTGGTATCTAATAATAATATGGCAAATCGCTCTTGAGTAGACCACATTAACTCTTGACTGAGCGCGGCAGCCGCAGTATCGGGACTTTCGATAATTGCTCGATCTGGCGGACGTAACGAACAAGCGCGTTGTCCTAATTCTACTGCGGCCAGAATTGCCGTGGCTTTAGCTGGCCCCACTCCTGGAATCTCCATCAATTCCTGGGGATGCAAATCGCGCAATCTTTCTAACGGATCTCGCTGATGTTGCCCTAAGTGATTGAGAATATATTCACCTAATCCGATCGCCGATAGTTTACCAGGCCCTTGTCCCGTCCCCAATAAAATCGCGATTAACTCCGCATTTTTCAGGTGTTTGACGCCGTGGGCGAGCAAGCGTTCGCGAGGACGTTCGGTACTGGGGATATCGATGATACGAAGGCTGTAAGTCATGCCACGAAAGCGTAGTCGGTACGTAATTTAGAATTACTCGTCACTTTACGACGATTTGCTAGGCGATCGAATCGATATAATGGCCGATCTATTCTCTATCGAGCTGAAAATAATCTACCGTTTAGCCGCCACTCAGTTTGGCTTTGTAGCCTAATTTAGTGACAATTTCTAATAATTTTTGACGGTGGTCGCCTTGAATTTCGATCGTGTTATCCTTCATCGCTCCACCAGCACCGCACTGATTTTTGAGGGTCTTGGTGAGGCTGATAAGTGTCTCTGAGGATACCTGAAAGCCGCTAACGATCGTCACTGTTTTACCGCCTTTGCCCTTTCTAGACACTTCGATCTTGAGTTTATGCTGGTTAGGTGGTAATTCTGTGACTTCTTCTTCGGGTTCTTCGTCCCCGAATTCGCGGTAGGCGATTTTGTTAGTATCTTTTGCCATATTTCCCAGTGTGTTGATTGTCTGCAACAGAAAGATAGCTCCCTCTTCGATCTCATTTTACGATCGAGATAGCGGCATTCTATATTTTTCCTGCTCGCAAAAATCGGTAGGGGCAATGTCTTGTCTGGCATAATCCGGGAGGAAACCTCCCGGCTGCGAGCCGCTTCATGAATTGCCCCTACCGATTTTTGTTCGCGAACAATGTCTACATCCTTTCTAGTACCGGAATACCGAGTAAATCTAATCCTAACTTTAATGTTTTAGCAGTTAGATCGCATAACATTAACCGCGAGGTCCGTAAGGGTTCTTCTGCTTGTAAAACAGAATGTTTGTCATAAAATTGATTATATTTCTGACTCAGTTCAAACAGATACTGACACAATCGATTTGGGAGCAAATCTCGCTCGACTTCTGCAATAACTGTACTCAGTTGCAACAAGTGTTTGGCAAGGGTAAGCTCTAATGCTTCGTTGAGAATAATTGGGGCATTATCTCCAAGATTATCATAATCGATATTCCCTTTACGGCTGATTCCTTGGGGTCTGACATAGGCATACATCATGTATGGCGCGGTATTCCCCTGGAGTGCGAGCATTTTATCAAAACTAAAGACATAATTACTAGTGCGATTTTGGCTTAAGTCAGAGTATTTAACGGCACTGATACCGACAATATTGGCACTATTATCAATAAATTCTGGAGCTTCTTGTCTAGATTCTTCTATTAGTCGCGATTCTAGATCGTTGCGAAATCGATCGACAGCTTCATCGAGCAACTCTTTTAATTTGACAGATTCACCATCTCTAGTCTTAATTTTTTTACCGCCGTCACCTAATACTAAGCCGAAAGGAACGTGAAGCACTTCCACATTTTCGGGAATCCAGTTTGCTAATTTGGCAACTTGGAAAACTTGCGCGAAATGATCGGCTTGTCCGGCATCGGTGATATAAATAATCCGCTCGGCTTTGTCGGTTTGAATCCGATATCTAATGGCGGCGAGATCGGTAGTGGCGTAGTTATAACCGCCGTCGGTTTTTTGGACGATCAGCGGTAAAGGATCGCCGTCTCTGTTGGTAAATCCAGGGACAAAGACGCACTGTGCGCCGTCGCTTTCGACTAACAATCCCGTTGCTTTTAAGTCTTCAACTACGGCGGCTAAATAAGGGTTATAAAAAGATTCACCACGTTCGGTGAGATTGACATTCAATCTGTCATAAATCACCTGAAATTCGCGCCGAGATTGGTCGCAAAGCAGTTTCCAGGCTTTGATACTTTCGGGGTCTTGCGCCTGTAATTTGACTACTTCTTGTCTGGCGGCTTCCTTAAATTCTGCATCTTCATCAAAACGCTTTTTGGCTTGTTGATACAAAACAACAATATCCCCTAAATCGAGCGCATCAGCAGTCGTCAGAGCTTCGGGGTAGGCTTCCCGCAAGTAGAGGATTAACATGCCAAATTGGGTACCCCAATCACCGACGTGATTGAGTCTGAGCACATCGTGACCCCGAAATTCTAAGACTCTGGCGATACAGTCTCCCAGAATAGTCGATCGCAAGTGGCCGACGTGCATTTCTTTGGCGATATTCGGACTCGAAAAGTCTACGATGACACGTTGGGGTTTGTCAGCGACGGCTACCCCCAAGCGGCTGTCTGCCTGCATAGCTTGGAGCTGAGTGGCCAGATAGCTGGATTTGACGGTAAAATTGATAAAGCCGGGGCCAGCAATTTGGGGTGGTTCGCAGACTGCCGCTACATCTAGATTATCCACGATCGATTGAGCGATCGCGCGCGGCTGTTGACCCAATTTTTTGGCCAGTCCCATCGCCATATTTGCCTGATAATCCCCAAATTTGGGATTGCTCGATAATACGAGGAGAGGATCGGTGCCAGCATAATCATCCCCCAATGCGGCCACGATCGCGCGATCGAGTTGAGTAGTCAAGTATGCGAGAGTAGAGTTCATTTCAGGGCTGCGATGAATTAATAGCTAAGATCTATTATCCATTATCTACCGTCCACTCTAGCGACTGTCACATCCTGTCAGATTTTCCGACCCACTTATGGGTACAATCGCTACAGACGATTCTCCCCAGCAGCGATCGGACAGAGGCTATGCCAACGCGATTAGACGCGATTGTTAGTACCATTTTGATTTCGCACGGAGTCAGCTTCGCTACCGCAAACGCACCCCTATTTTCTAACAAATTGAATTATCTATACCCCTATTTTCTAGCATATGTTGCCTGCTAAAACACCTCCAGAGGCGAGTAAATTTAATGCTCTACTCAACAATCTATCGCTTTTATTGTTGTGGACTGGGCAAATTTTGGGACATTTAGGCAATCGCTTTTATCTAAAAGCATCACGCTCGATCGGATTTATGGGGATGGAGATAGCACCCGTTATGTGTTAGGTGATGTATTGTAACTATTACCGATCGGGATTTAAGGATTGACAGGATTGAGTTATCAGTGCAATCGACCCATTCACCCATCCACCCATCCATCCTCTGGTGGTACAGTCCACCTATTTACCCATCCACCCATTACCCCGTTAGCCTATGTTACCCGATCGAACACCCCCAGCAGCAACTGGATTCAAGGCTTTACTCAAGAATAAATATTTTATCTTCTTGTGGCTTGGGCAAGTCCTCTCGCAAATTGCGGATAAAGTGTTGATTGTTATGTCGATCGCGCTATTGACTAGTTACAATGTCCCCCTTAAATATGCGGCATCTTCTAGCTCGTATTTGATGGTTGCGACGACGATTCCGGCAATTTTATTTGGAGCCGCCGCAGGGATTTTTGTCGATCGCTATCCCAAAAAAAAGATTATGGTGTTGGCCGATCTCGTTCGAGGTTCGCTGATTTTATTATTGCCGATTCTACCGAGAGAGTTTATAGTTCTATTAATTATTACGTTTGTAATTTCGACAGTTACTCAAGCCTTTGCTCCCGCAGAACAATCGGCAATTCCACTCGTTGTTAGGCCAGAAAATTTGTTGACAGCTAACGCGCTATTTGCCACTAGCTCGACAGCTTCGATTATTATCGGGTTTGCGATCGGCGAACCTCTGTTGACGGCGGCAAGTAATATTAATAAATATGCCGGACAAGAAATTTTATTAGCATCGCTCTATTTTATTGCCGCCGGATTGGGGCAATTGGTAAAGGTACAAGAAACCATCGATACTAGCAAACATACCAGTAGGATTAACCCGTGGTATGAGTTGAAATCGGGATTTCGATATCTTCGCACCAATAAAATTTTATTAAGTGCCATGCTGCAAGTGGCGGTATTATCTTTTACGATCGCTGCATTGCCCGTGCTCTCGATCGAGCTAACGAAAGAGGTCGGCTTGAAACCAGAACAGTTTGGCTCTTTGGTAGCCGCCGCTGGAATTGGATTGGTCTTTGGAGCTGGCGTTTTAGGCCATTTTGGTAACCGGATTCAACAAAAATCACTACCACTAATTGGATTTATTGGCATGAGTGCGGTGATGGCTATATTTACATTTGTCAACAACATCCGGATCGGTTTGCTCTGTGGTGGAATTTTGGGGTTTGGTGCATCATTAATTGCCGTACCGATGCAAACGCTCATCCAAGAAAAAACACCAGAATCGATGCGCGGCAAGGTGTTTGGGTTTCAGAATAATGCGATTAATATTGCCGTAGCCGTCCCACTCTTAATTGTTGGCCCGTTGACCGAGCAATTTGGCCTCCAACGAGTATTATGGGTGATGAGTGGCATTGTTACGCTCGCGGGGGTTTTGGCTTGGAATGGTACTCGTCATGTGTTAGAAGATGCCATGCAGGAGGAATCTTGATTGACGGACATTTACGACCGCCTAGGCAGTACGCAAGCTTCGGGATGCAGTTAAATGTTGGGTCGATAATGGCAAGCTGTGAGCCGATTGTGGCAGTAGCGAGCAGATCTAGGTGAAATGGCTGATGGCCGTGTGTCCGAGATCGGGTTATCTTTGTGATATGAAGTTGGTTCGAGCTAATTTAGATTGGCAACCAGCGTCAAAAATATTTTTTTAGTAACTGCTGCTCTCATTTGCATCTGTTTACGAAAGGAAATCGGGGTTTTAAATTTGAATGGCGTTCGTTAGTAATCTAGCGATCGCCATTTTTTTGTCGATCTCGTTGGCTCAGAAACCCGACTTCTCAGACTCGACAAGGGAGGCACGATGGGTCGCTTGACACCATCATTGTCTCCTGTCTGAGAGTAGAATTGCAGCTTATTACAGCGAACTAGCAGCACTATCTGACTTGGGGCGATAGTACTCCAGACAAGTTCGTAACATCTGCGGGTCGAAAATAATCGGCAAGAAGTGAATACTGTTGACTTCTTTGAAATAAAAGAGGATCGGTGCGGGCTGCCAAAAAATCTCCCAATTTTCCCATTCAGTGTAGGGGAACGTGCGAATGATATTACTGCCACGATAGACATTGAGCGTGGTGGTAGTAAATTCTAATTTGATAATTGCGGTTTGAATTGACAGAAATACACCAAAGATCCCAACTGCTAAACCTACCCATAATTGAAATGTGGCGATCGATATCGATGCAGCAATCAGGACGATCGGAATTTTGTAATTGGGTGCGAGTACTACTCGATCGGGCAATCGCTCTGACATAGGAGTGCTGATCATCGGCTAACTATCTCGTTGGCTACAGTTCTTCTTCTATTTTAACCATCCATCAGGATTTGAGGATTTGAGGATTCGGATGCGCGCTCCTTGGGTTCCCCAATGATTCATCGCACCAAGCAGGATTGACAGGATGAAATTGTCGGCACTATCCATCCACCCATCTACCCATCTACTTATCCACCCCTCTTCCCATCTATGTATCCCCTAGTTTGTTGAGAAACGTTAAGCTAAGCAAAGGATTGTAAAATTTATGGGGCGATTGAGGTTTACGAATGATACGACAGGCTACAAATCGCGGACTCTGGGTGGCAGTATCGCTGATTGGAATTTGGGCAACAAGCACGACAATACTGTTGAATGTAGACCTCGATCGGGTGCCAAACTGGCTGAAAATGGTAGGCTTTTTGTGGCAGATGTTTTTGTATGTAGGGTTGTTTGTAACGGCACATGATGGAATGCACGGATCGATCGCGCCATCCCATCCCAAATTGAATGATGCTATCGGTAGCTTCGTATTATTTGTCTATGCGATGTTCCCATTTGCCAAGATGCGTCAGATGCACAATCTCCATCATGATATTCCCGCACGCGTAGGCGATCCGGACTTTCATAATGGTAAAGACAAAAATTTCTTTGGGTGGTATTTCAACTTCATGCAGAATTATTGGAGTTGGCTGCGGCTGGGGCTATTGATTTCGACATTCCATATCGTGCATCAAGTACTCCACGTTCCCGAAAGTAATCTCTCTTGGTTTTGGGTATTTCCTTCGGTTATGAGTTCCTTTCAACTATTTGTGTTTGGGACATTTCTACCCCATCGCGAACCTGTAGATGGATATATCAATGAAGCTCATGCGACTAGTACGCCTTTTTCGGAGTTTTGGTCGTTTATTAGT
This sequence comes from Chamaesiphon minutus PCC 6605, assembly GCF_000317145.1. Classification (GTDB taxonomy): domain Bacteria; phylum Cyanobacteriota; class Cyanobacteriia; order Cyanobacteriales; family Chamaesiphonaceae; genus Chamaesiphon; species Chamaesiphon minutus. The sequence goes on from NC_019697.1 coordinate 4,787,123, forward strand.
TGTTATCACTTTGGCTATCATGAGGAGCATCATCAATTACCGCATCTCGGTTGGTGGCAATTACCAGCAGCAAGGAGACAGGGTTTGGGGACGAGTGAGTAGTAGATAATAGATAGCAATTTGTGTAACTCGTACGGAGTGGCTACGCCAACGTCAGGTTTCCCGACGGTGATGAGTGCGACGACAGCCGCCAAGGCGGCGCGCGAGCTTCGAGACAGTGGATAGTGAATAGTTCATAGCGCACCATGTGACTAGGTAGTTACTTGGTGCGATTTTTCTATTTTCAGAGCGGGAAGTGAGTAATCATCAAAATTCGATCGCGCTGCTAATTTAGCAATTTTTTAGAACTTAAGTACTATTTTTGAGCAATTCATGGTATACTTGTATTAGTAAGCGATTGAAGGCTAATCGCTCTACTTCACGGCTTGCAATCTCGATCGACATCTTCAGCACAATAAAAGCTGCCGAGACAGCTAGCAATCCAGACAGGCATCGCTCGATCGATGCAACCAGAGAACTTTACCTTATCTCCAGAGCAGATCTATGACTTACTCTAAAACCAGAGCGACAAAAGACAATACTGCTGACTACTCCCACGATCCAGAGCGGCATCCCATTGCTGTAGCACCTGATCGCACCGACGTCGTTACACTTCACAACCCGATTCCAACTGGCACCGAACGCAGCCAAACTAGTACGCCGGAGGTACGCGATCGATTTGCCGCGCCAGAATACGTCAATCCCAATGCTCGTCTGCCCAGAATTCAAGCATTACGCGGAGAAAATGGTGCCAGCGAATGCGGCTATTTCATCACCGAAACCGAAATGGCCAGAGCTGGCTGGGCAAATGTCGATGAAAGCGAACTAATCGTCTATGAATATAATAGTGGCGGCAAAGAACGGGGCTTATTAATTCAATCGCCTCGGATGTTAGTAGTACCACGCAGTCCTTTATTTGCCTTCGACAGACAGGCTTCTCGCACCGAAGAAAGATTGGTTGTTGCCGGACAATACAGCAAACAACTTTATAGCAATCGCGAAAAATATGGTACCGCACAATGCTACGAAGTCTTGTTGCTCGATGCCAACAATCAACCATTACATGAAATCGGTTTAGCTTATATCGCTAAAGGTGCCAATCAGGCCAGTTTTAGCTTTCACTGGCAACAATTAGTTAATGAAGTAACTAAGTGCCACGCGATCGCCAATGACATTCCTGCCAGAGCTAAAGATGCTCGCTTTAATAGTCTGTGTGTCTTCCAATTTACCGTCAAACGCGAACTGGCTGGCAACAATGCCAAATCCCCTGCTTGTAAAGTTCACAGCCATGTCGCACCCACTCAAAGTAATTGGGAAGAGTTCTTTTTAGGTCGGCAAGACGAGATTGCCAATCGTTTTCTCAATCTCTTAGCTCCTACTACCGAATTAACTTTGCCACAATCTAATACATTGAGTTTAGCAGAAGCAAGTGGCGATGCGATCGGTCACGAATTTGCTACATAAATCTTTGTTAGTTTAGCACGCGATCGACAAATTCAATAATATTTATGACTAGAGATATTACTGATAATATCTCTAGTTTTGTGATATGCTTTTAGACAAACGATCGTGATAATAGTTTTTGTTTTTGACTACTTTGCACTATCGATCGACTAAAAAGGTTTTAAAAAGGAATCGAACGAGATGCTACTCGATCGTTATTTATCCTCTACCAGCAAACCGCGAAGATGAGAGTTGCAGCATTAGGATTGGATGTCGGGAATAAGCGGATCGGGGTAGCTGGCTGCGATGGCTTGGGATCGATCGCAACTGGGATTACAACAATTTGGCGTAGCTCGTTTCAAGAAGATATCGCCCAACTAGCTCAGATTATCGCCGAACGCGAAGTAGAAATTTTGGTAATTGGTTTGCCATATACGATGGATGGCCAAATCGGTTCGCAGGCAAAAAAAGTTCAAAAATTTGCGCGGCGGGTAGCAGCAGAAATCGCTCTACCGATCGAGTATGTAGACGAACGCTTGACGTCTTATGCAGCCGAACAAATTATGAAAGATGCCAATATCTCAATATCTCGAAACAAAGCGACGATCGATCGGATTGCGGCGGCAGTGATTTTACAGCAGTGGCTCGAAGAGAGGCATGTTAACTGAAGAGGGTAAAGTAGCATTAAGATCGTATGTGGCTGAAATTAGTAAGATTTCTGAGAACCCATTAGGATTAAAACCGATCCTATTATTTAAAAAGTATCAACTCGACGACTACTCAACCTTGCGCAGTGTCTCTAACACCATCAACTTATTAGAAGCTGAAGATTTATTAAATCTCGATGCTTTATTACTATTAGTGATGGTCAAGTACGATGTCTTCGAAAAATTAGGCCCGATCGTCGGTATTGCTGAGCAGTACAATCGACCGGAAACCTATAGTAAAATGTTGCAATATATTGGTCTAAAATCTCGTCACGAAGTTTCTTATCAAAAATTTCAAGAATTTTTATTGTTACTCAAGCAATGGGAAACTCATTATAAGACGATCGTCAATGTACGCAATAAGTATTCAGAGAAAGATTATCAACTTCCTAAAGAATTTGGTACCGAACCACCAGGATTTGGACTATATCAAAAATACAAAGATAGTTTTCATCTAATTGCCGAGCCAGCCGTAACACGCGCCGTGACTGCTGAGGTAGCACAAAACGAATCAGAGTCACCGATATTAACTGGCGTTAGTTAAAACTGTTCGATAGCTAGAGCGCGCTCTGGCTCTAACGATCGGGCTAGCACGATCTATTCACCCGCAGCAGCCCGATCTCATCCCAACTGACAGTGCGCCTCGCCCCCTAGCTCGATCCAACCGCGAATCAATCCAGAGGTGGACTGAGCCGCCGCACATCGCCCCGACGCATCGATGACGATCGCGCCACCCTCGCCATTGACCTTGGCTACCAAATAATCGATTCCCGCCTGCGCCGCAGCCTGGGCATCCAGCCCCCGAAACTGCACGAAATCAGAAATTGTTTTGGCAAACACCGTCCGCAAAAACTGCTCGCCATAGCCCGTTGCCGACACCGCACAAGTGTCATTATCGGCAAATACTCCCGCCCCGACGATCGGTGTGTCGCCCACCCGACCCCAGCGTTTATTTACCAATCCACCCGTAGACGTCGCCGCTGCCAGATTGCCGTGTAAGTCGCGCGCTACAGCCCCGATCGTACCTAGCTTTTGAGACGGCTTAATCCGCTCGTGGTCTAGCGTCATCCGTCCTGCTACTTGTGCCTCAGCTAATTGTTTAATCCGAGCTTCCGTGATGAAATAATCGTCAGGATAAGTTTCGATCGCGCAAAATTTGGCAAATTCCAACGCACCATCGCCCATCAGCAGTACGTGTTCGCCATGCTCTAACACACGCCGCGCTAGAGAGATCGGATTTTTGATACTTCTGAGGCAAGCCACCGCTCCCGCTCGCAGATCGCGCCCATCCATCAGGGCGGCATCCATTTCCACTTTACCATCGGCATTAAGTACCGAGCCGCGTCCGGCGTTATAGAGTCGATCGTCTTCCAGCAGACTCGCGCAATATTCCACCACATCCAAGGCACTATCGCCGCTCTCTAACCGTTGGCGACCCCGTTCTAAAATTGCGGTAATACTCTCTCTAAATGTCGCTTCGCTGGCTTCATGTTTGAGATCTTCTAGGGCACCAGCACCGCCATGAATCATCAGGGAATAAGAGTTGGACATGGTTATCGTAGTTGCAAGTTAAGTTTTTTCAGTCGCAGCGCACTAATACTGTAGGCGATCGCGCGCTCGATTCGCCCACTCTAAGGTTAAAGTGCGTTTCTAGGTCAATTTCTCCATATAGAAAAACTCTGGCGTTGCTTCAGTCACACTAAATCCGAGTCGTTCGTAGAAACTTTTGGCTGTCAATCCAGCCATGACGTGTAGACGCACTGGCATCTTTGACTGTGATGCCTCAGCAATTAGGTTTTCTAGTAAAGCCGTTCCAATCCCCATCCGTTGATATTCCGGCAAAAGATAAATTTGTGCTAGTTGAATGTGTGTCGGATGTCGATCGACTACAAACACGCCCACAGCAATGTCCGCAATTAGAACGATCTGCGCGTTGGGGTCGCTACTCTTTTCCACTGCTTCACGCCGAACTCGATCTTCATCCCATCTACCCCAAGTATTAATAATAAACTCGCGCATGGTGAGATCGATAACGCTGTAGAAAAGTGGTGCATCATCAATACTCGATCGACGGAGCATGAAAGTTGGTGAGGTCTTCATCCACAATTTTAAAGATGAGATCGATTCAGCTATTGCAACAATACATCTGCGGGGATACCCCAGTGACGATGCAGCACGCAAATCATCGTGGTTGGCGTACTGCAATGACTTCGGCTACCAAAGAACTGCAATGAACCCGACTTCTTCAAAAACGTCAGGTTTGGATTCTAGCTGGGCATTAGCTCATCTAAGATCCGAAAGCAAATGTGATTGATCGCCAGATCGCCCATGGAGAGATGCTCTGGCTTGTCGATCGCTTTCATTTTTTCAAACGAGATTCCCTTACCGATTTCGGTGTGATACCAGGCTAGACCCATGAAAAAACGTTGGGGATAGGGGCCGCGTTCGATCGTGTCGTCCATATTCGATTCCATTGGTAGCCAGCCAATTCCAGGGATATAGAACTCTAGCCAGACATGGTTAAAATCGGGTTGAAGCGGCACTTGGCGACGATCTGGGTAGGGGGGGCATTTATACCGTCCGATCGTCCGACAGGCAATGCCATTGAGGCGCGCTAGGGCGAGTAAGACGCCGACATATTCGCCACAGGAGCCGACGCCTCTTGCTAGGGCGATATCGGGAGTGTCGATCTTGGGCTGGATGCCATAGGATAGTCGATCGTAAACATAGTTCCGAATTTTGAGCATCTTGCGTAGCACATTTGTCTCTGTACCGACGGCTTCCTTGGCCGCCTGAATCATGGTATCGGTGTCCATGGCTAAATCGTCGTCATCGACTAAATAGAGCTGTGCTAGCTCGGCAGGGAGGGTGAGGCGATCGTCGATATCGTCGGGAGAGAGGGAATATTTCAGACCGTACATTTCGATGACTGCTTTCCAACCCAGCAAACCGCCTTGGTTGGGAGCGAGCTTATCGAATTTAAAGACAGCGACTTTTTGACCGTCTTGTTCTTCGATCGTACATTCACAACCGATCGCTTCAACGTGGCGCACGCGTTGGCGTAAGGTATTTGAGGGCAAGGCAATCCGCCACTCAACCTGGTTTAGCGCGACAGCTTCGAGGGGCAATAGTTCTTCGACATAGGATAGTTCGATCGCGAAGCCATTGGAGAGGGTGTAGTGTGCCTCCGGCTCGTGGTGGAAATATAAAGGATGGATGAAGGTGCGATCGCGAAATGTCAACTGGTAAGGCGATTTAGCATTGGGATCGTCGCGAATATATGGTTCTTCGTCAGCGTACACCACATAGCAAATCGGCTCGGCTCCGTCGGTAGGATAATAAAAGGCGATGCCTGTCGGCGAGCTAAATGGGGTGAGCGCGCTAAATTTAAGATCGCCTGTCGTCCGATCTAAACAATAGACGGTTTGCTCGGCACGATCGGCAACCCACAGCGCATCGTTATGTAATACTAACGTTTCGCAACCCACGCCGGGTTGAGGGATGCGTCCGGTAGATTCCCCTGTCGTGCGATCGAAAATATGAATATAGCCAGATTTCTGACAACTGACGTAAACCAATAAGTCGCTGACTGCCACTCCAGTTACCGGATAGGGCAACCGCGTAAAGACTGTTGGAGTTAGGGTTTGACGATCGCACCAGATCGCCTCCTGTCCTTTGGCAAACCAAAATGTGTCTTCCCAAACGCTCAACCCGCTCACCCCAATCCATTCGCCAACATGATGCGGATTGAGAATCGTCGTGTTATTGGTGTGTGGATCGATCCTCACTAGATAGCCCCGGATTGCATCCACAGCCAGCAAATGGTTACCATCCGCAGCCAGTCCGGAGAGAGCATACACGCCAATCGGTCGAATGGTAGAATGCGGTAGTGGAATCTGGGAGAACTCGCCTTCAGGATTAGGCATAGATCGATAGGCTTGATAAAGTATCAACTAGTATATCTCTCTAACTCGAACCAGATCTGGATTGCTGCTGTGGCCAGCAAAGATGCTCGTTTCTGTCACTCGTGATACATTATAGCTGTCTGACCTATGGCTAGGATTGAGGTAGCGGATTTTTGTTCGCGCTCTGGCTGCAAATCTGGCCGTTAGCCGACCCGATTTCTAAATAGCCCCGTCAGCCATCATCGTCATTGCCGCCAAGGATACAGCCGAATCATGAAAGTTCTTTATGACCCAGACAAAGATATTTTGCAAATTAGTTTTGTCGATACGACCGTTGAGGAAACGGCTCAAATCGCACCCGGATTGGTCGTAGATTACGACGTAGATGGCCATACGATCGGATTGGAAATTACCAAAGCATCAACCAAAGTCGATAATCCTTACGCAATCTGCTACGTTGTGGGTACAGCTAATGTAGATAAGCCCAGACCCACAGAAAAGAATTAGGCCAGTCAAAGCTAGCGCAACTCCCGCTTAGATCGAAATTGCAGGCAAGGATGGAAGATAAACAATATCGGGGCTTTAAATAAACTTCAGCACTGAACTATTCAGCTAGTTCTCAATCATTCGTCCAGCACTCTGCGCCGACGAGATCGATAATCCGACCTCTTAACAAGTAGTCATATTCGTTCAATAGGTGTTCGACTTCTGGCCATTGACGATCGTCAAAAAATCGCTTGAGTTCGTAGATGCGTTGCTGACGACCGACCGACCCGCGTGCTACCAGAGCACGAACTTCATCTTGAAAGTCACTGATGCAATATCGTTCTAAAACGGCCATGGGGGTTTCCTCTTATGAAATTTAATAAAAATAGTTAGAGCGAAAGCGATTAAATTTACCGAACAGTATTATTTGCTACAGTTATCTCTATTGGTATCTGCCGATCGGTATATCTTTATTAAACCTCAAATTTGAAGATCTGGCTTTCGATAAATATTATTTTTACAGGATTGTGCGATGCTAAGCGCGCAATTGCTACAATTGTCGCGAACTACCGCTCGTCAATGTCGGGACTACTTACGACTTAGTTAGCGCATCGCTGTAGCGATTTTTACCCACCCATCGAATTTAGTTCGCAATTAAACCAAACATGACTAATGCAGTAAGAATCTTGATGTGCGCGCCCCATCATTACGAGGTCGATTATGTAATCAACCCGTGGATGGAAGGAAATATACATCGCTCATCGCGAGAGCAAGCCGAGGCGCAATGGCATCAACTTTATCAAGTATTGAAAGACTATGCAACGATCGATCTGGTCGAGCCACAGCCAGGATGGCCAGATATGGTATTTACCGCCAATGCTGGTTTGATCTTAGGTAATACCGTCGTCCTCAGTCGCTTTTTTCACCCCGAACGTCAAGGCGAGGAGCCTTATTTTCAGCAGTGGTTTGAAAGTCAAGGCTACAAAGTGCATACCTTACCCAAAAGTTTGCCGTTTGAGGGAGCGGGAGATGCCCTGCTCGATCGCGGCGGACAGTGGTTGTGGGCGGGTTACGGCTTTCGATCGGAACTAGACGCTCACGCTTATTTAGCGCAGTGGTTGGATGTAGAAGTATTATCCCTCCGATTGGTCGATCGACGGTTTTATCATCTCGATACCTGTTTTTGTCCCCTCAGCGATGGATATTTATTGTATTATCCACCCGCGTTCGATACCTATTCTAACCGACTGATCGAATTACGCGTACCTGCCGAGAAGCGGATCGCGATCGAGGAAGCGGATGCCGTGAATTTTGCTTGTAATTCGGTGAATGTCGAGCGGACGATTGTCGTTAATAAAGCTAGTGATAGCTTGAAGCAAATCTTACACGCTCGCGGCTTTAGCGTTATCGAAACGCCCTTGACTGAATTTCTCAAAGCAGGTGGCGCGGCTAAATGTTTGACGCTACGGACGACCGAAACGTATCGCGAATCGCCCCAAGTTTCGACCATTCCCAGCCGGATCGTCCAACTTGAAGGTCATTTATTAGACTCCGGTTTAGTAAATCGCGTTCTCGATACGATCGTCGCAGGTGGTGGTAGCTTCCAAGTCATCAACTTCAGTCTTGGCGCGCAGCGGTTGGATACTTCCACCGCCGAAGTTAAAGTCTCAGCTCCCGATGCGGCGGTGATGGCCGATATCATGGGTCAATTGATCGACCTCGGTGCAGTCAGTCCCTCCGAGGACACTACCGACGCCAATCTCGCCCCAGTTACCCAGCCAGGAGTCGCGGCTGATGACTTCTATGCCACTACAATCTATCCGACCGAAGTCTCGATCGCGGGTAAGTGGATCGAGGTACAGGGACAGCGGATGGATGGCGCGATCGCGGTAACTCAGACACCCGCTGGGGTTGTCGCCCGCTGTAAGCTGCTACGGGAGCTAAAAGTTGGGGAATCTGTCGTCGTCGGTAGCGAGGGCATTCGCACCAAACGCAACACCACGACACTCAAAAAGAACGCCACCGAAGAATTTAGCTTCATGGGTGCGGGCGTATCTAGCGAGCGACGGGTGGAATTAGTCGTCGAACAGATTGCCTGGGATCTGCGCCAAATCCGCGATCGCGGTGGCAAAGTGGCCGTCGTCGCGGGGCCAGTTGTAATTCATACAGGCGGCAGCGAACACCTCAATCGACTGATTCGCGAAGGCTACGTTCACGCTCTACTCGGCGGTAATGCGATCGCGGTTCATGATATCGAGCAATCCTTAATGGGTACCTCCTTGGGTGTCGATATGAAGCGCGGCACCTCTGTCCATGGCGGTCACCGCCACCACCTCAAAGCGATCAATACCATTCGTCGCTGTGGCAGTATTGCCAAGGCGGTAGAACAAGGTGTATTACGCAGCGGGGTAATGTACGAATGCGTCAAAAATAACGTCCCGTTCTCGCTCGCCGGATCGATTCGCGATGATGGCCCCCTGCCAGATACCCAGATGGATTTAGTCGCAGCGCAGGCAGACTACGCTCGCTTAATTGAAGGTGCCGACCTAATTTTGATGCTGTCGAGTATGCTCCACTCAATCGGGGTGGGCAATATGACCCCCGCAGGCGTGAAAATGGTCTGTATCGATATCAATCCGGCAGTAGTGACTAAGTTAAGCGATCGCGGCTCGATCGAGTCAATTGGCGTCGTTACCGATGTCGGGCTATTTTTGAGTTTACTGGTGCAACAACTTAATAAGCTTACTGGGCAATACGCTCGTTAGGGGATAGGGGATAGGGGATAGGGGATAGGGGATAGTGAATGAAGGTTAGAGGGTAGAAAGTATGCGGCAGGAGGTTTGAGGTGTTGTGGAACGGCGTTCCACTATCCATTACTCATTACCGATCGCCCATCCACCCACTCTCCGCTGCCCGTACTGTCAAATTCAATACATCCATTCTTGCTGTTTATTGATAAGTTCAGATCGGCCTGCATCCTGTGTCTCGATCCCCATTGACGATCGCATCGGCGGTAAGTCTGTCTCGACCTAAAATTTAGATCGATCCAATTTAAAAAACAATCCTGACGACAGATAGATCGATCGATTGACTCCAGATACAACCATGTATTCCCAATCCGCAATCCACAATCCACAATGGTATGAGATTTTGGTTCGCTCTGGTGATATGATGGAAGACTTGAAGTCTTTGTTATGCTTAAAGTAACGCCTTTTCTAGACCATAAATCTATGTTAATTTCGACCCATTATCCAGTAATGGTGATTGGTGGAGCAGAAGACAAAGTCAATGGGTGCGGCATCTTAACCGCTTTCTTTAAAAGTGCTGGCGGCAAGATGGCGACAATCGGCATCATCCCCTGCGCCTCACAAGAACCCAGCGTTGTTGGCGATCGCTACTACCAAATATTTAAGGGGATGGGTGCCCAGCAAGTGCAAATACTCGATATTCGCCAGCCTAAAGAGTGCGACCAAGACCGTTGGCTAGATATTTTAGCTAATTGTACTGGCGTATTTGTCACTGGCGGAGATCAATTGCGCCTCCGCGATCTAATTGGCGGCAGTAGGTTTATGACCTCCATCAAAGAGCGCATCGCACAGGGAGAACTCGTCTTAGCCGGAACTAGTGCTGGTGCGGCGATCGTTGGCGAGCGGATGATTGCTGGCGGCAGCAGTGGCGAATCTCCCAATCAATCATTAGTCGATCTCACCACTGGCTTGGGCATTTTTCCAGAACTGCTGGTAGATCAACATTTCCACAACCGCAATCGCATGGCGCGATTGATCAGCGCGATCGCTGCCCATCCCGACAAGTTAGGAATTGGGATCGATGAAGATACCTGTGCGGCATTTGAAAATGATGGTACTTTTGAAGTCCTCGGCCAAGGCACGATTACGATCGTCGATCCGGGTAAATTAACCCATACTAATTATCGCGCAGCCACTCAAAGTTCGCCCCTGAGCCTACACAATCTTACCGTTCATGTCTTGAGTCCCGGCGATCGCTATGACTATCAAAACCGAGTAGTATTATCATAGCCGCTAATGTAAAAGTATCGATCGACACTCGTTTTAAAGATCGCTGGCAAGTTTTGATGAATTTAGCCACTCGATCGCCACGATCTCGATCGTTGTGTATCCAGCAATACTGAATTAGACCCTCAACTTGAAATTAAGTAAGAGTGGCATATTAATTCGATCGAAAAGAGTTTGACTCTAGCAGCAGATTCCCAAACTCAGCGTTTCAAATTTTATTTAAAACTACAAAATTACACTCACATCAGGGTGTAGTAAGCTAAAGGTATCGATCTACATATGAAAATTCTCCAAACTCAAACGCTTCGAGGTCCGAACTACTGGAGCATTCGTCGCTCAAAGCTGATTCTCGTGCGGCTGGATTTGGAGGAGCTAGCCGATCGCCCATCTGATACCCTTGAGGGCTTTCACGATCGCCTAGTCTCAGTTTTACCCAGTTTAGAAGAACATCATTGTTCGCCCGGTTGCAAGGGCGGCTTCCTAAGCCGGGTGCGCGAAGGTACCATGATGGGTCATATCCTGGAGCATGTGGCTTTAGAACTGCAAACTTTAGCCGGAATGCCAGTCGGCTTCGGACGTACCCGCGAGACAGCCACTCCTGGTGTCTATCAAGTTGTCATCGAATATCAGATCGAAGCTGCCGGACGATATGCCGCCAGAGCGGCTCTGCGGTTGTGTCAGAGCATTATCGAAATGGGCACATACCCCCCAGCCGAACTCGAACGCGATTTGGAAGACTTGATCGAGATGCGTAATGATGCGGCTTTGGGTGCTAGTACCGACGCCTTGGTCAAAGAAGCCGAAGCGATGGGAATTCCCTGGATGCATTTAGAGACGTGCGATTTGTTCCAGCTTGGCTACGGCAAACATCAAAAACGCGTCCAAGCGGCACTGACATCTTACAGTAATATTCTGGGCGTCGAACTAGCCTGCGATAAAGAAAAAACCAAGAAGATCTTGGCAGGGATGGGCGTTCCCGTCCCGTTGGGAATGACGATTTACGCCTTTAACGAATTAGCTGCCGCGATCGATCGCTTGGGCGGTTATCCCATTGTAATTAAGCCCCTCAATGGCAATCACGGGCGCGGCATTACGATCGACATTCGGGACTGGGAGCACGCCGAAATCGGCTACGATCGGGCGCGGGAAGTCTCTAGCGGCGTAATTGTCGAACATTTTTATCAAGGACGCGATCATCGAATTTTGGTTGTCAACCACAAAGTCGTCGCAGTAGCCGAGCGGGTACCCGCCCATATAATCGGCGATGGCAAACTGACGATCCGCGAATTAGTCGATCGCGAAAACCAAGATGTCCGGCGCGGTACGGGTCACGACAACATGCTGACCACGATCGAACTAGATGACTCCACCGATGAGATGCTGCGACTGCAAGGCGTCACGCTGACGACAGTACTCCCACCAGAGCGCGTCTGCTATCTGCGCGCGACGGCCAATCTGAGTACGGGCGGCATCGCAATCGATCGGACCGACGAGATCCACCCCGAAACCGTGTGGATGGCCGAGCGCGTCTCGCACATTATTGGTCTGGATGTCGCTGGCATCGATGTAATTACCACAGATATTACCAAAACTCTACGCGAAGCTGACGGCACGATCGTCGAAGTCAATGCCGCACCCGGATTGCGGATGCACATCTCGCCCAGTCAAGGCGTCGGTCGCAATGTTGCCGCGCCGATCCTCCAGATGCTATTTCCGCCCAATACTCCCACGCGGATTCCGATCGTCTCAATTACGGGGACCAACGGTAAAACTACCACCACGCGCTTAATCGCCCACATCTTCAGTCAGATGTACGATTCGGTAGGTTATACCACCACCGACGGTATCTATATTGGCGGGCGATTAGTCGAAAAAGGCGATACCACTGGGCCGCAAAGTGCCCAAATTATTCTCCAAGATCCGACGGTAGATATTGCGATCCTAGAAACCGCACGCGGCGGTATTTTACGATCGGGTTTAGCTTTCCAGCATTGCGACGTCGGTGTCATTTTAAATGTCGCTGCCGATCATTTAGGCTTAGGCGATATTGAGACCATCGACCAATTAGCCCGCGTCAAAGGCGTCGTTGCCGAAGCCGTGCGCGCCGATGGTTATGCCGTCCTCAATGCCGATGACGAGCGCGTAGCCGCTATGGCCGACCAGGCACGCGGGAAGGTCGCCTATTTCTCAATGGATGCCAATAACCCATTAGTGCGATCGCACGTCCAACGTGGTGGCATTGCCGCAGTTTACACTAATAACTA